>CAWJTQ010000017.1:0-601205 GCA_963845695.1 uncultured Isosphaeraceae bacterium
CGGGCAGGCTCGACGACGGTGATGAGCCGTCGCGATCGCTGCCGCATCGCCGCCCCGGAACCCCGGCGGGTTCTGGCGGCGGACCTCCTCCAACGCCTCGTCCAGCCCCAGTACGAACGCTCCCACGTGGACAGACCGCGGCGGACCGCACCGGCTCCGGATTCGTCGGTCGGCACCGGCTCGTCGCGCGACCCACCGCCGCCCCGACCGGACGACAAGACGGGTTGACCCACCGAGGGCCCCGTCCCCGACGCGAAGGCACCCACGCCAACGCCTCCGACCCGGCCGGGCCGAACTCCTGCTCCTCGCTCGAAACCTTGATCGTCAGCGTCAGCACCGTCGCCACCAGCGGCAGCGACGTGTCGTGCAGCGACACCAGTTGCACCGGCGTCGGCGACGGCGACGCACCGACCGGCTCCCGTGACCGTCTCGATCTCGACGCTCAGACTCAACGCCACCAGCTCGGCCGACTCCCGGCCCGCCGTCGCCGCGTAGAACTGAACCTGGCCGCCGGTCAACGCCGAGAACGCCAGCGCCGTCGGGTCGGGCAGGTTCGGCTCGTTCTCGACCGACATCAGACCCAGGCCATCCGCCCCGCCCTCGAACAGCGCCAGCCTCCGTCGCCTGCGTTGCCCACCACCAGGTCCTCGAATCCGTCGCCCGAGCCGAACGCGAAGGCGGCATCCGGGTCCACCCCGCCGGAGGCGATCGTGCTGGTCACCGGATCTGGGCCCTCGAAGCCGGAGATCAGCGTCAGGTCATTCGACCCGGCGTTGACCGTGACCAGGTCGGACTGGCCGTTGAAGTCGCCGACGAACGTCGGGCCGGGGTCGTTGCCCACGGAGTAGACCGTGGATCCTGGTCGTTGAAGAACCCTTGGCCCGCTCCCGGCAGCAACGCGACATTGTTGGACAGGCTGTTGGTGACCAGGATGTCGGGTTGGGGTCGCCGGTGAAGTGGCCGACGACGTGGAGACCGGCCCGGAGCCGCCGGAATTCAGCCGCGGACCCGCCTCGAACGAGATCGCGCCGCCCTTGTCGAATTGTTGAGCAGGATCGAGACCTGGTTGGAGCCCTTGTCGGCGATCACCAGGTCGGGCAAGGCCGCCGGTGAGGTCGGCCACCGTGATC
The DNA here is from genome assembly GCA_963845695.1 of uncultured Isosphaeraceae bacterium. Lineage (GTDB taxonomy): Bacteria > Planctomycetota > Planctomycetia > Isosphaerales > Isosphaeraceae > CAWJTV01. The sequence continues at coordinate 1,131 of CAWJTQ010000017.1, forward strand.
CGACCGGGTTGGTGCCGACGAAGTAGCCATTGCCGCCATTGATCGCCGGCCCGAACTGGCCGTTGCCCAGCCCGGGGTAGATCAACACGTTGTTGCTGCCGCTGTTGGCGACGATCAGGTCGGGGATGCCGTCGCCGTTCAAGTCGGCCAGCGCCACGGCGCCGGGCTCGAGCAAGCCGCTGGACTGATCGGCCAGCACGGTCGAGTTGCCGGCGCCGTAATCGACGACCACGCGATCGAGCCCCTGGTCGGCGTAGATGATGTCCTTGGAGCCGTTGCCGGTGAGGTCGGCCACGGCCAGCTCGACGGCCTGGTTGGCCTCGCGATAGGGCGAGAACGTGCCGTTGCCGTTGCCGAGCAGGACCAGGACATCGCCGTAAGCGTCGCCGACCAGGAGGTCGAGCTTGCCGTTGCCCGTCAGGTCGGCGAGGGTCAGCCCGTCGGCTTCCGACGGGCACCGCATAGGTGGTCGGGGGCAAGAAGCCCCCCTGGCCGTTGGCCAGGTAGATGCTCACGCCGTCGGCGGTCAGCACGGCCAGGTCGTCGAGGCCATTGCCGGTGAAGTCCCCCATGCGGACGATCTTGCCGGGGGATGGCGTGTCGATGGCGACCGGGTTGGCGAACCGGCCGCCGCCGAGGCCGTCCAGGACGCCGATCGTGTCCGACCCCGGGTTGACCGTCACCAGATCGGTCGGCCCGCCCGGCGTGATCGGCCCGCCCGCGACGCCGGTCGTCGCATCCGCGCTCGTCACCTCGGGCGTGTCTGCCGGGATCGATCGCCGACAATTCGGTCCCGGCCGGGAACGGCTCGGGCGCCGCGACGACCCCGCCGGTCCCGTCTCTGCAGGATGCTCACCTGGCCGGTGAGCTCGATTGGTGACGACCAGCTCGATCCCGCCGGCCTGATGGGTCTCGACCGCTGGACGTTGGAGACGCCCAGTCCGACCGAACAGCGTGACCGGCGACTGGAAGGGGTTCGAACGTGGTCGCGAAGCTGCCCAGCGTCGTTGCTGAAGAACAGCGAGAGGGTGCCGTCGCCGCCGCATTGCGGACGACCAGGCCGTCCCAGCCGCTGCCGTTGAGGTCCGCCGCGATGATCTGCGCCGGGAGTTGGCCGGTGATCAGCGATCCGACTCCGCACGAAGCCGCCGTCGCGGTAGGCATAGAGCGAGACCGCATCGTCGTGCGGCGTCGACGCTGGCCAGCAGCGGGCCTTCATCGGTCTTCGGGACCCAGGCGATGTCCCGCGAGGGGAAACCGGGGTTGATCGTGACGGGCGGTTCGAACGTGCCGGGCTGGCCGGGGATGCCCTGGCGATAGAGGATATCGCCCGCGCCATCCACGACCAGGACGTCGTCGGTGCCGTCGCCGTTGACGTCGACGACCAGCGGGTTGGCCTGGGGGTTGGTGGTCGGCTGGCCGGCCAGCGACAGGGTGCCATCACCGTTGCCCAGCAGGACGTCGATGTTCTCGTCGATGGCGATGAACGCCACGCCGAGCTTTCCGCTGCCATTAAAGTCCCCCGACGTCATCAGATCGGCGATGTACGAGGATCACCGAATGACCACGATCCGGCCCCGGTTGCAACCGTGTTATTGATGGCGGGTTGGAACGTCCCATCACCATTTCCCAGCAGGATCGAGACGCCGTCCGGACCCTCGTAGTAGGCGTCGGGCCGCCGACTTCCCCGACGGCCAGGTCGAGCCGGCCGTCGCCGTTGAAGTCCCCCGTCGATGATCGCATCGGCACTCGCTGGGGACCGTGTAGTGCGCGCCAGGTTGGAACGTCCCGTTACCGTTACCCATCAGGATCGAGACGGTGCCCGAGCTATCCAGGGCGGCCAGGTCGAGCCGGCCGTTGCCGCTGAAGTCCCCGGCCGCCATCGCAACAAGATAGTGTTCCCGCCGCACCGGGATAGCTTCCCGCCGGGACAGTAGACGGGGGTTGAAACGTCCCGTCACCATTGCCGATCAAGAGCGCGAAGTTGTCCGAGCTCTGATTCCCGATGGCCAGGTCCAGCTTCCCGTCGCCGGTGAAGTCGCCCGCCACCAGGATGTCGGCCGGTTCGACCGGGTCATAAATCGCGGGCTTGGAACGTCCCGTCGCCGTTACCCAGCAGGATCGAGACGCCGCCCTGACGTTGATGGGTTGAAAGGTGCCATTCGGGGAGACTGATCAATTCCGTCAAACCCCGCATCCGCGACGGCCAGGTCGAGCTTGCCATCGCCGTTGAAGTCACCCACGACGATCGCATCGGGAGTCGTGTAGCACGTCGTGAACCGTGCGGTCGTAGGCGTGAGCGCCTCCCGCGAGTAAAACACGGCGGGCTGGAACGTCCCGTCACCATTACCCATCAGGATCGAGACGGTGCCCGAGTTCGTCACTGGCGACGGCCAGGTCGAGCCGGCCGTCGCCGTTGAAGTCCCCCACCGCGATCGCATCGGGAGTCGTGTCGAGACCCGTCGAGTAATCGACGGGCGGTCGGAATGTCCCGTCGCCGTTGCCGAGCAGGATCGAGACGGTGCCCGAGTTGTAGTTGGCGATGGCCAGGTCGAGCCGGCCGTCGCCGTTGAAGTCCCCCGCCACCATCGCGTCGGGACCGTTCTCGCCCGGATAATTGAGTCCGACCGGGCGCTCGACGGCCGGTCGGAACGTCCCATCGCCGTTGCCGATCAGGATCGAGACGGTGTTGTCGTTCGCATTGGCGACGGCCAGGTCGAGCTTGCCACTCGCCGGTGAAGTCCCCCGCCACGATCGCGCCGGGATTGCTCCCGACCGGGTAATTGACGGCGGATTGGAACGTCCCATCGCCGTTGCCGATCAGGATCGCGACGGTGTTGTCTGTCCCGGTCGCGACGGCCAGGTCGAGCTTCCCGTTGCCGGTGAAGTCCCCCTCGACCATCCCATAGAGGTTGTATCCTCCGATGTAATAATCGACCTCGGGTTGGAAGGTCCCATCGCCGTTGCCGAGCAGGACTTCGACGTATCCCTGCTGGTCCGCGAGGGCCACGTCGAGATGTCCGTCGCCGGTGAAGTCCCCCGCCACGATCGCGAGCGTGTCGCTTCCGATCGGATATTCGCCGGCCGGCCGGAACGTCCCACCGCCGTTGTTCAGGAGCACCGAGAGATCGCCGGTCGAAGAGGCCCACCTGGACGGTCACGGCCAGGTCGAGCCGACCGTCGCCGGTGAAGTCCCCGGCCACGATCGCGGTCGGATTGTATCCGACCGGATAGTTGACGGCGGGTCGGAACGTCCCGTCCCCGTTGCCCATCAAGACCGAGACGTTGCCGGAATCGGCATTCGCGACGGCCAGGTCGAGGTGCCCGTCGCCGCCGAAATCCCCGGCCGCAATCGCGACCGGACTGTCCCCGACCGTGTAGGAGGCGGGGGACTGGAACGTCCCGTCCCCATTACCGAGCAGGATCGAGACGGTGCCGATAGGTGCCCCCGTTCACGACGGCCAGGTCGAGCTTGCCATCCCCGTTGAAGTCCCCCGCCACCATCGCGACCGGATCGTTCCCGGCCGGGTAATTGACGGCCGACTGGAATGTGCCATCCCCATTGCCGAGCAGGATCGAGACGGTGTTGGATGTCGCATTGGCGACGGCCAGGTCGAGCTTCCCATTGCCGGTGAAGTCCCCTTCCACGACCGCGTCGGGGTCTTTCCCGACCGGCACGGCCTGGAACGCGGTCGCCGAGGGCGTCATCATCGCCGTCAGGGTGAACGTCCCGGCGCCGCCGTTATCGTGGACCCGGAGCCAGTACGTACCGGGCGCGATGTCGATATCGATCGCATCGATGGGCTCCGCCGCCGACACTCCGTCGCTCTGCACGACGGTCCGGCCCAGGGCGTCGAGCAGGGTCAGCGAGGTGGTCGTGCCCACCGCCTGGGCCGTCGCCACCAGGCCCTCGGCCGCGGCGACGACGATCTGATAGTTGACCATCCCTCCCTGGCTCGAGGAGATCGGGACCGATTCGACCGCGAGCATGGTCGTCGCGTTGACGCTCGCGAAACCGGAGCCGCCGATCGCCACGCCCTTGACCGTGACATCCGCGCCCACGGAGAGCGGGTCGGCGTCCCCGGCTCCCTGGCCGGCGATGGCGATCAACGGCGTGCCGGCATAGCCCGGCTGGGTCGTGCCGTCGATGACCACCGGGGTGGTGATCGTCGGCAGGGGCGAGGCCGCCGCGATCGTCTCGACGCCGGCACCCGGGATGTCGAACTCGATCGTGTTGGTCCCGCCCACGGCCAGGTTGGAATCGAGGATGGCCTGGCGGAGCGATCCCGGCCCGCTGTCGGCGGTGGTCGTGACCTCGAAGCGACCGTTGGTGACGACGATCGGGACCTGGGCCTGGATCGGTGCGGCAGCCTCCGACTGCGCATCCAGGCTCAGCGTGGGGGCGCCCTGGTAGCCCGGCGGTGGGGTGTACGACATCCCGGCCAGCGCCGCGTCGATCGCCGAGAGCGGCCCGCTGTAGGTCAATGAGCCGGTCCCATCGCCCGTGCCCGAGAGGCCGGCGGTGGTCGCGAGGCTCAGCGTCCCGGCCGCGACCGAGAGCGTCAGGTCCCACGGCAGATCCAGCGGTCCGGCTTCCGGGTCTTGCAGGGCGATCCCATCGCCCGACGCGGCCGAGAAGCTCAACGGCTGGCCGGGGGCCAGGCGGATCGTCTGGGTGGGAGTCTGCAAAACGCCCGGGCGCAGGGCCGAGACCTCGGAGGTGTTGCCCTGGGGATCGGTCGCCGTCGCCGTGAGGATCGGCAGCCCGGCCGGCGCCGCGAAGGGGATCGCGAAGGTCACCGCCCCGGCCGCGTCGGTCGTCTCCTGGAGCGACCCAAGGTAATCCTGGGCCTCGCCGGCGCCGCCGGGTCCATAGCCGGCGCTGGCGTAGACGTCGATGCGATAGGTCGTGTCCGGCTCGCTGTCCCCCAGCCAGCCCTCGGTCTGGCCGTCGGCGGCCGTGAAGAGGATCGGGAAGTTCTGGAGGTCGTTGGGGCCTTCCCGCAGCAGGGTGCTATTCTCGGTCACCCCGTCGTCGCCGAGGTCGATGGCCGGGCCGGTATTGCCGAAGATCCGATTGGCGGTGATCTGATTGCCGACCGACGAGTAGACCGTGACCGCGACCCCGGACCGCCGTTGTCGGCGATCAGGTTGCCCGCGATCGCCGAAGTGCCGCCGATCGTGTTGTTGATCGAAGGTACTAAGTTATCGATACCTTGGCGTAACAGCGTAGAACCCACCGAGGAGGTACGCGAATCTGCACGAGAATGTAGGTCCGCCGTGATGTTCACGCCTTCCTGGCCATTGCCCAGCGCGATCGTCCCGGTGGCATCGGTGCCGATGAAGTCCCCCTCGACCAGGTTATCCGACGAGCCGTCGATCTCGATGCCCGAGCCCTCGTTGCCCGAGATGACGTCGGCCGCGCCGGCGACCGTCCCGCCGATCGTGTTCCCCGTGCTCGCACTCCGTGAGGTTGCCCCCCTGCAGACCGAATTGACGCCCGACCTGAGATTGTCATTGCCGAGCGCCTTCGTCCCGGTGACATCGGTGCCGATGAGATCGCCCTCGACCAGGTTATCGGACGAGCCGTCGATCTCGATGCCCGAGCCCGTGTTTCCCGAGATGACGTCGGCCGCGCCGGCAACCGTCCCACCGATCGTATTCCCGTCGCTGGCATTCGTGAGGGTGACACCCGCCTGCAGGTCATTGCCATTGCCTGATTACCGAGCGCGAGCAATTTGGTCCCGGTCACATCGATTCCGATGAAGTCTCCCGCGATCAGGTTATCCGACGAGCCGTCGATCTCGACGCCCGAACTCCCATTGCCCGAGATGACGTCGCCGGCGCCCGGCGACGGTTCCGCCGATCGTGTTCCCCGAGCTGGAGTCGATCTCCACACCGGTCGTTTGCCCGATGCTCAGTCCCGTGGACGGATGGGTCGTGTCCAGGGCGACCACGCCCGAGACATCCGTCCCGATCAGGTTCCCGGCGACACATTGTCATCCGACGACTGGATCTCGACGCCATTCGACGTCGTTGCCCGAGATCACGTTCCGCTCGGCCGCATCATTGACACCGTCGCTGTTGGTCCCGATGAGGTTCTGCGTGGCTCCTGCATCGATCTCGACGCCGTACTTGTTGGGCTCGGCTTGCGTCCCGGTCGGATCCGTGCCCAGGAAGTTGCCATAGACCCAGTCCCCGGTCGCGGCGGTGCCCGTGATGTGGATGCCGGCACCGGTATTGCCGCATGAAGTTGTCGATATCCAGGCCGCGGACGGTGACATTCGACCCGGTGATCGTCAGCCCGTCGACCACTGCCGGCCTGGCTGCCGTTGATCTCGATCAGGGGTAAGCCCGCATAGCCGGGTTGCGATTCGCCGTCGATCAGGACGGGGTTGGTGATCGCCGGCAGGGAGGAGAGCGGCATGATCGTCTGCACGCCGGAGCCCGAGATACCGAAGTCGATCGTGTTCGTGGCCCCCGTCGCGGCGTTGGATTCGAGGATCGCCTGACGGAGCGAGCCGGGGCCGCTGTCGCCGGTGTTGCTGACCAGGAAGGTGGAAAGCAGCGTCCGGTCTTCCATCCATTCGACGCGGGGCCGAAGCCGGAAGATGGTCCCGCTGAACACGGTGGGAGGCGTGGTTCGTCGGCGGCGTTGCTGACGAAGGAAGCCGGCAGACTCTCGAACTCGAATCGAGGTGATCATCACAGATCGTCCTCTCCTGGCTCGCGGCTAGAGCGCTGAACAGTTGGGTTGCGCGCTCGAAGTCCTCGCCCACAGACCCCCCCTACCGTCGCTCCGCTCCGGCCCCCCCTTCGTAAGGGGGGACAAGAACAGGGCCGGTTCGCCGGAATCGTCCTCCCCTTACGAAGGGGGGGCGACGCCGACAGGCGTCGGGGGGGGTTCTTCACATCGGCCCCGGCGCGTGCTCCATTCGACTGTTACGCGCTCTAGCGATTTCATAGCGGCTCATACGTCGAACTGCGTCTTCTGGAGAACCCCTCACCCGGCATTCGGCCACCCTCTCCCCGCCGGGGCGAGGCGACTTCGGTTCCCCTCACCGGGTCTCTACAGGGACGACACGCGGCGGTGGAGCGTCCGCAACTGGGGGTCCTTGAGGATCACCTCTTCCAGGAACCACGCGCGGCGTTCGGGCGGTAGTCTCTTGAGCGTCTCGCGGAGCAAGTCCGCTGCGCGATCCTGGTACCGCGAGACGAGGGCCACGGTCTCCTGCCCCTTCTTGCGGACCTCGGCGGCGGCGGCGATGGCCGCAACGGCATACACGCGCGCGGCCTTGTAATAGAGGTCCGGCTTCGGCACGCCCACCTTAAGGCCCTTCTCGGCGTCGGCGACGGCCTGGCGGTGCTCGCCCAGCCGCAGTCGGGCCGCGCCCGGCCGTTGTAGGCGTCGCCGCTCATCGAATCGAGCTGAATCGCCGCTTCGAAGTCGTGACGGGCCAGTTGGGGTGCGTCGGCGACGATATACAGCCAGCCTCGACGCCTCAGGAGCGCCTCTCGGTTCCCCCCGAAGGCCATGGCATTTGTGAAATCCTCGATGGCACCGGGGAAGTCCTTGATCTCCTCGCGGGCCAATCCGCGGAGCTCGTAGATCGCGGACGAGGCCTTCCCCCGTGCGATCAGCGGATCGCAGGAGCGGATAACATCATCGGGCCGGTTCGACCGGAGCAGCAGCTCGATTCGCAGGCGGTGGGCCTCGACGTAGTCGTGGTCGACGTTGATCGCCGCATCGCACGCCGCCAGCGCCTCGGTCTCGCGGTGATCCAGGTCCAGCAGCCGCGCCCGGTTGAGGTGGTCGTGGGCCAGTACGAGGCTGCCCGGCTTCTCGAGCTGGATCGCGCGGTCCAGGTCGTTCAGGGCCCGCGCCCGCTGGGCCGGATTCGGGGCCTTGCGCGCGAGTTCCACATCGGCCCGGTCGCGGTAGAGCGGCGACCAGTCCGGCCGTAGGGCAATCGCCCGGCTGAACTGCTCGATCGCCTCGTCCGGTTTGCCCTGCTGCTGGTAGACCTGGGCCAGCTCGGCATGCGCTTCCATGCCGCGTTCGTTCAGTCGGATGGCCGCGTGCAAATGCTCCGCCGCCGCTTCCAGTTCATGGCGCTGAAGTCCAAGCACCCCTCGGTTGACCAGCAGACTGTAGCGAACCTGATCGTCGGGATTCTGGTCGAGGAGCCCCATCGCCCGGCGGTAGTCGGCGTCTGCGGCTTCGAGCAGTTCATCCACCTGAGGCAGAGCTTCGTTCGGGGATCCGATCCGGTTCGCCTGTTCGCGATAGAGCCTGGCAATCTGGCTGGAGGCGACGCCGCGGAGCATATAGAGCCAGGCGAATTCCCGCTCCTGTCGCACGCAGGAGCTCAGGCTCTCCCTGGCCTCCACGGGCCGATTGAGCTTCAAGGCCGAGATGCCCCTCAAGCACTGGGCCCAGAAATGGCCCGGTTGAAGTTCGAGGGCGGTGTAGAAATGGGGGAGCGCAGCCCGGTAATCCTGGCGTTTGTACCGCTCCTGCCCGACCAGGAAATGATCGAATGCCGTGGTCGCCTCCAGACGTTCTGCCTCGGCTCGCTCTTTCTCAGCCGCCGGTCCGTGGCCCGCTCGCGCCAGGCACGCAGCCCGTCGGAGGTGGTACGCCTTGGTGGGGGGACGCAACCGCGCCGCCTCGTCCAATCGGCGCATTCCCTGGTCGGGCGTGATCTCCACCTCGGCGAGGACCAGGAGCAGCTCATAGCAGCCCTCGGCGACTTCGGCCTGTTCCGCATCCGAAAAACTCGGCGGCAGCGATCTCAGCGCCCAATGGGCGGGGTCAGGAGACCCGCGCCCAGCGCCCGAATCCGGGGCCGCAAACAGACTCAGGGCGGCGCGGGCCGCGCGGCGAGTGGCTTCCTGGTTGCTCGGTAGGTCCAGACCGGTGAACTGGGTGTCTTGGAAGAGGGCCTCGCTCAGAAGCTTGGGAAACTTCTGGAGCCGATCCCGCTCCTCCCGGAGCCGATCCCGCTCAACCTGCTGCGATCGCAGGGTGGCGAGCCGTTTAACCACGTTAGCCTGCTTTTCGGCGACGAGGTCGGAGAGTTCCTTGATCCGTGGTTCATCCTTGATCGGGCTGATTCTCTCGACCAACGCGGAGAGGTGGACCCGGGCATCCTCCAACTCCTCCTCGGTCTGAGCCCGGTCGGCTTCACGCAACAGGCTGTACCCACTGGTCTGAGTCGCGAGGTTCGTCTGGGTGCGTTGCAGTTCGGAGGCGCTGATAGGCGAAGAGCCCCAGGATGAGAACGGAGGCGATCCCAATACCCAGAATCCAGGAAGCCGCGATCAGTGGCCGGCGCCTGGCCCATTTGATGCCACGTTCCAGGATCGTCGTCCGGCGCGCCAGGATCGGTTCTTTGCGGAGATATCGCGCCAGATCGTCCGCAAGGGCCTCCGCCGATTCGTACCGCGCGCCGGCTCCTTGTGCAGGCACTTCAGGCAGATCGTCTCCAGGTCGCGTGGTACGCGCGGGACCAGTTGCGATGGCGCGACCGGATCGTCGTCGATGACCTGGCGGACTGTCTCGATCGGAGTCTCACCCTTGAAGGGGGGACGGCCCGTGAGCATCTCATAAAGCATGGCGCCCAGCGCGTAGACGTCGGCTGCCGGCCCGACCTTGCGCGAATGCCCCCGCGCCTGTTCGGGGGCCATGTAGCTGGGCGAGCCCATGATCTGGCCGCTGTCGGTCAGCTCGCCGTCCGAGTCGAGCCGCTTCGCCAGGCCGAAGTCGGTGATCTTGGGCACGCCGTCCGTCGTGTACAGGACGTTGGTCGGCTTCAGGTCACGGTGGATAATCCCGGACTGGTGTGCAACGTGGACGGCCCGGGCCAGGGTGATCATTAGCTCGGCCGCGTCTCGCCCCGGCTGAGGATTTCCGGCGAGCCGACCGTCGAGGCCACCGCCATCGAGCAGCTCCAGTGCCACGAACGGCAGTCCGCCCGCCTCACTGATGTCATAGATCTGGATAATGTTCGGATGGCGGAGGTGTGCGACCGACTCGGCCTCGACGCGAAAGCGGGTGAAATAATCCGTCCGTGCCTGGCTGCCCCCGCGAATCATCTTCAAGGCGACCAGGCGGTTCAGCCCGAGGTGCCGCGCCTTGTAAACGACCCCCATGCCCCCTTCGCCCAGCCGCTGGAGGATGTCGTAGCTCGGGATTGTCGGCCATCCCGTCGGGGCTCTCCTTCGTCCGTTCGCCTCAGGCTCGCCGTCGGTCAAGTCGGTGGTAGCGGTCCGGTAGGGGTCGTCCACAACGGCCCCTTTCTCGGGGCTGGTCTCCTCGGTGTCCCCGATATCGGTCAAGGACGACTGGGTGAAATCACGGGTGCGTTCCGGATCGGTTGCCTCGTCGATACGCGTGCGCGTCTCTCCCCCGAGATCCGTCGGCTCGGACTCGAAGGAATCGCCATCGGATTCGTCGTTGGGATCGAGGATCTCCGTCCCGGTGAGATCCGTCGTCGCCTGCGAGTCCGTTTGAACCGTCTCGATCGGTTGTCCGGGTACCCGAGCGGGAGAACCTCGCGTCAGTCGCTCCAGAGTCGCCTGGCAAATGACGCAGTCTTCGATATGCGCCGCGATCCGCGCATCGGCTTCGGCATTCAGCTCACCGTCGAGAAACTGCAACAACTCGTCGTCGCCGCGACATGCATTCATGATGGGAATCCCTGAGAATCACCAGCGCATCCTGATGTCGGATCGATGGGTATTCAACAAGGATACCAGTCCCGGCGAGCGAACCTTACACGCTCCCTCCAGAATCTCCAGTTTTCCTGATATGGCGCCAGGGCGGCCGACTTAGGCCGGAGCCCGCACGAGGTCGTAGGGTGGGTCGAGCCTCGATTCATCGAGGCGAGGCCCACCAGATTCACCGAGGATTTCGGTGGGCCTCACGCCGCGGTGCGGCGTTCGACCCACCCTACGGTCTTTTCGTACACACGTTGATATGGCACTGATGCGGCCGACCTAGGCCAGAGTGCGTGCAAGCTTGCGCAACAGGTCGAGACCGCGCTGGAGAGTCGCGTCATCGACGGCGTAGGAGATGCGGAAATGGGTATCGCGGCGGGAGAAGACGTTGCCCGGGATGATCAGGAGGTTGTTCTTGATCGCCTCGGCGACGAATTCGCTGGCGGTGCCCCAGGGGGCACGCGGGAAGGCGTAGAACGCACCTTCGGGATAGGGGAGGTCGAAGTCGTCTTTCAAGGCATCGACGACCATGTCCCGCTTGCGGCGGTAGGCGTCGATCTGGGCGGTCAGGTCCTGGTCGAGGGCGACGACCCCGCCGTACTGGGTCATGCTCGGGGCGCAGACGAAGCTGAACTGCTGGAGCTTGGCCATCTCCTGGATCAGGCGGCTCGGGCCGTGGGCATACCCCAGCCGCCAGCCGGTCATGCCGTAGGTCTTGCTGAAGCCGTCGACGACCAGCACGTCCTCGTTCCAGCTTGCCGGCGAGGCGAAGGGGTGGTCGTAGCAGAACGACCGGTAGACCTCGTCGCTGATCAGGAGGATGCCGCGCTCGCGGCACAACTCGGCCAGGGCACGCATCTCGTCGGCCGTGGCGACGATACCCGTCGGGTTAACCGGCGAATTGACGACGACACACTTGGTCCGTTCGGTCAAGACCGAGGCAACCTGACCAGCATCGATGCGGAAGTCGGGATAGGTGTCGACCAGGACCGAGACGCCGCCGGCCAGGGTCGCCAGGTGCCGGTACATCGACGAAGTAGGGGTCGAAGATGATGACTTCATCGCCCGGATTGACCGCGCAGCACAGCGCCAGGAGCAACCCACCGGAGGTTCCCGCCGTGACCAGGACCTGCCGGTCGGCATGGCCGAACTGGGCATCCACGGCCTGCTGGAGCTTCGTCCGCAGCTCGGGGATGCCCTGGGTGACCGTGTAGGCGTTGTGACCCTGCTCGATCGCCGCGATCGCCGCGGCCTTGACCGGCTCCGGCACGTCGAAGTCGGGCAGGCCGATCGAGAGGTTGATCGGGTCCTTCATCGACTTGGCCATGTCGAACGCCTTGCGGATGCCCGAGGCGTCGATGTGCTTCATCCTCTCGGCGATCCAGGCGTCGTTCACGGTGCGGGCTCGCTTCGCATCCTGACGAGCCTGAGCGCCAGCGAGTGAATGGTGCCCGCTGGAGTTCACTCGGTGGCGTTTCGGGCTCGTATGGGCCTTGCTTGCTGGCCAGGGTCAGACCACTCAGTAGGTGATCAGGCTGACGATCTCGGTGGGCTCGAGCTTGGCGCGGCCGCCGAGGAAGGAGAGCTCGATGAGGAACGCGCAGGCGACGACCTCGGCGCCGGTGGACTGGACGAGGTCGCGGCAGGCGCGCATGGTGCCGCCGGTGGCCAGTACGTCATCGATCAGGAGGACGCGGCGGCCCGGGCCGAAGGCGTCGGTGTGGACCTCCAGGCGGTCGCTGCCGTACTCGAGCTGGTATTCCAGCGCGATCGTGGCATAAGGGAGCTTGCCCGGCTTGCGGATCGGCACGAAGCCAGCGCCCATCCGCAAGGCCAGCGGCGCACCGAAGATGAATCCGCGCGCCTCGGCCGCGGCGATGGTGTCAATCCCTCGGCCCGCGAACGCCTGCTCGAGCTGGTCGATCGCCGCTCCGAACGCGCCGGGATCGGCCAGCAGCGGCGTGATGTCCTTGAACAAGATGCCCGGCTTGGGGAAATCGGGAATGTCGCGGATGTAGTCGCGCAGGTCGATCGTCGCGGCGCCGGCCATGGATGAGTTCGCTCCGGAGTCGCTCGCTCGTTGCCGTCAACAGGCGAGAGTGCTTTATCCACTATCCGGAAAGCAGGAGCGTTGTCCAGAACCGAGGGGCGTGCTCGGGTTCGTTCGCCACGAGTCCGAGGAGGCGGGGAGCACCGGCTTCGCTCGCTGCGGGGGGAAACGATCGCTTCGATCAACAGGAATTTCCCGCGTCCCGCATCCCGCACCCTGTGGCCCCGCAGGCTCAGTTGGACGACGGCAGGGTTGCCGCCGGGCTTGAGCGGACGGAACTCCTTGGCGGCCTCCGGCGAGAGGGCGGCGGGCGGGGGAATCTTGGCCCTCGACGCCGCTGCCGACGGCGCTTGCCGCGGGCGGTTCCGTGCCGGATCGTCTGCCCTTGTTGCCCATCAGCTTGACGTCGCCGTCGACACGGTAGTCCGGCTCCTTCTCTTCGTCGGCCAGCTTGATCATGACCGGTCAGGCGATTCTCGATGGCGGCCTGTCTTGAGCAGGTCCTCGAAGTGGTCTTCCATCACTTCCTTGAGCTTGACCTGGTAGATCATCTCGTAGACCTGCTCACGGACTGCGCTTATCCTTCAGAGCTGAGGCCCTTGGCCGCCGGGACGACCTCCTCGCGGCGGAGGATCACCCAGACCGACTCGCCGCCTGGATCGGGCCGGTGAAGTCGCCATCCTTGGGCTTGTGGGTGGGGTCGCGATCGTTGGCGATCGCCGTCGACCAAGTGATGGAACGCCTTCTCGCTCAGGTTCTTGGGAATCGCATGCCGGGTGATCGGCTCGGCCAGCAGGCCACCCAGGGACCGGCTGCCCGGGTCCATCGAGTGCTCCTGGGCCAGCTTCTCGAAGCCGCCGGGATTCTTGTGCAGTTCGTCCCAGATGCCCATCGCCTTTGTCCTGCTTGTCCACCATGATCATCCGGCATCGCAGCTTGTCGCCGTACTGCGACTCGAAGGCGTCCTGCAAGTCCTTGAGGGGTCACCTGCGACCCGGTCTGTGCAGAGCTTTCGCAGCGCCAGTGCCGGATAGATGATCTCCCGGGCGTACTGGGACGGGCTGATGCCACGCTCCTTGTCCAGGGTGCTTGAGCCAGCCCTCTCGGTTGATGCCGAACCGCTGCGCCACGATCGTCGATCTCCTGGTCGATCTCCGCCGCGGTGATCGAGAGCTTCCGCCGAGCCAGGGCCTGCTCGATCAAGCGTGCGATTGACCAGAGCATCCAGGATCTTCTTCCCCTCGCGGGCCACGCATTCGTCGGCGAGCTGCTGGCGCGTGATGATCTGGTTGTTGACAACCGCGATCGGGTCCGACGGGCTGACCGGCATCCTCGTCTTCTGTGACGGCGGGACGTTGATCTGACTGAGGTGCTTGGGCATGTCGGCCGGCTTGATGATCCTGGGCGGGTGCTGCCGGAGCCGGCAACGGCTGAGATCCACCGTAACCCCTGGCCGGCACCCTGCTGGGCCGGCGCCTGGCTGGTCGCCGCGACCGCGAGGACGACCAGCCCGAATCCGACTAACCGCAACTTGCGACCGCGATCCTTTGCGATCATCACGTGGCGTCTCCCCAATTCCCTCTGGGCCGTGCCAGAATACCTTCAAGATTGCCGACAATCGGGCCGAACTTTAGGGATTCGCCCCGAATCGGTCAATCTCAATTCACGGCCCGGATCGTCCGCCACTCGGACGCAATTCGGGCCGGAAACTTGAGGAAAACCGCGCGAGGACGCGGTAAGATCATCTGCCTGCGATCGACCTGATTGCCCCGGCGAGCAGGAAACATGGTGAAGCTCATGAAACGGACAGGCTGGATCTGTGGATGGTTCCTGATCGCGGCGATCGGCCAGGGAGTTGACGACGACGGCCCGTGCGGATTCCGAGACCTTCACGCGGCACGTCGTGGTGGCGCAGGAGGGGCATGCGGCGGACATCGGCCGCGACGTGCTCCGCGCCGGGGGCAACGCGGTGGACGCGGCGGTCGCGACGGCGTTCGCCCTGGCGGTGACGCTCCCCGAGGCGGGCAACCTGGGCGGCGGCGGCTTCATCGTCGCCTACCTGGCCGATCGCAAGGAGGTGGTGACGGTCGATTTCCGGGAGATCGCCCCGCAGCCGTCGAGCCCGCGGATGTACCTGGAGCCGGTGGGAAGCTCCGGCCCCGATATCGGACCGGTGCCTGGGCCGCCGGCGTGCCGGGGACGGTCCGCGGCCTGGCCCTGGCCCATGCACGATGGGGGAAACGACCCTGGGCCGAGCTGGTCCGTCCGGCTGCCCGACTGGCGCGCGAAGGCTTCCCCATCTCCGGCGACCTGGCCGGCTCCTTGAATCGCCAGTTGACCGCCGACCGACGATCCGGCGAAACGCGCCGCGACGGGGCGAGGACCGACTTCGGCCGATCTGGGCGACTACCCCGAGTCGGTCGCCGCATTCGGCAAGCCCGACGGCTCCCCCTGGCAGGCCGGCGACCGGCTCGTCCAGGCCGACCTGGCCGACACCCTGGACCGGATCGCCACGAAGGGTCCGGACGAGTTCTACACGGGCCGGACCGCCCAGCTCATCGCGGACTACATGGGCGAGCACGGCGGCTTCATCACGCTCGACGACCTGAAGTCCTACGAGGCCAAGCTCCGGCCGCCGGTCCATACGACGTTTCGCGGCCACGACGTCTACAGCATCGGCCCCTCATCGAGCGGGGGCGTCGTCCTCTGCCAGATGCTCAACATCCTCGAGCGGTTCGACCTCAAGGCGGACGGCCGGGACTCGCCACGGACGCATCCACCGCGTCACCGAGGCGATGCGACGCGCCTACTTCACCCGGGCCACCCGGCTCGCCGACCCCGACTTCGTCCGATATCCCGGTCGCCGAGCTGACCTCGAAAGTCTTACGCCGATGAGCTGGCCCGATCGATCGGCGAACGCGCCACCCCCAGCGCCGAGCTGGCCCCGTTCCCGATCCTGGACGCCGAGGGGGACCACACCACCCACTTCTCCACCGTGCGACGAGGCCGGCAACGCCGTGGCACTGACCTATACCCTCGAGGACTCCTACGGGGCCAAGTGCGTGGTCGCCGGGGCGGGCTTCCTGCTCAATAACGAGATGGGCGACTTCAACCTGATTCCCGGACCGGACCGATACCCGCGGCTGGATCGGAACCCCGCCCAACCGGATCGAGCCCCGCAAGCGGATGCTCAGCTCCCAGACCCCCACCCTCGTCCTGAAAGACCGGACGAGTGCGTGTCGTGACCGGCTCGCCGGGAGGGCGGACCATCCCCAACACGACCCTGTGGGTCGTGCTCAACCTCGTGGAGTTCGGGCTGGACCCGCGAACGGCCGTCGATGCTCCGCGGACCCATCACCAGTGGTTCCCCGACGTCTTGACCCTCGAAGGACGAGACTGGCCCAAGGCCACGCTCGACGCCCTCGCCGCCATGGGGCACCGCGTGCGTACGATCGAGCACCAGGGAAACGCCAACACGATCGTCGTCGCCCACGACGAGGACAACCCCCAGCCCCGACTCCACGGGATCGCCGATCGACGCCGATCGACCACCAAGGCCTCGGGCGATTGACCGTAGCCCGCGTGGGCTCCGGCACTTGACTCTTCCACCCGTTTCCCTGTCGATCCCCGAAGCGAACTCCCTGCCCGGATCGTCCGTCGATTTGCGTTGGTCCTGTCGCATCCGACCGGCAACGCCCCCGGCAGAAACCTGATCCATAACCTAGGCTCTAGGATCCTAACCCGCTGTGCACATTGGGGTTTGTTGCTTTTGCACAACGAGATTCGGCCGAGTGTGGCACAAATCGGGATCTACCCCGTAACGACTCATCAAAGAGAGGCCCGGACATCGCGACGGTAGATGCTCGGCGCAACGCAGTTGACGACTCGCGGGCATTCCGTCGACGAAGCGAGATGACCGACACCTCGACGACTTGATCTGGCACCTCCGTGATCGGGAGTTTGAGACCATGGCGACGAGTTCCCATTCCGAGAGTCCGACAATCCTGCTTCGCGTCAGCGATGGGACATTCCACATGCACCGCTCGTTCGGCGACTTCGCCCAGGCGATTCGCAGCGCCGAGGCGTACGCCGGAGCGGGTTTTCGAGTGGCGATGATCTCGGCGACGGGCCGATTCCTGATGGCATTCGAACCGCGCAATCAGCGGATCGCGGTCTGACGACTCATCGCCGTCCGCGTCGCGTCGCCCCCTGATTTTCAGGGTCCGGGACGCTCCTCTGCCGGAAATTCTCGGGATTCCCGGCGAAAATGGCGGTTTTCTCCTGGTTTTGCTGGAGGTTTTCGGCATAATCGTCGAAAACGATCTCCAGGAGCCTCGGTCATCATCCTCAGGGTGGGGAGACCGACTGGTTCGTACGAGGCGAGGCAGCGATCTCTACAGGAGGGTAATCGCCCATGGCCAAGAAAGCCGCACCCAAAGCCGCCGAACCGAAGGCGGCCCCCGCACCCGCTGAGAAGAAAGCCGCCAAGCCCCGGACCAAAGGGGAGATCTTCGCCAAGCTGGCCGAGTCCACCGGTCTGTCGAAGAAGCAGATCTCCAGCGTGTTCGATGGCTTGTCCGAGTTGATCAAGGCCGAGCTGGGCAAGAAGGGCCCCGGCTTGTTCGTGGTCCCCGGTCTGCTCAAGCTCAAGGGGATCGCAAGCCGGCGACCAAGGCCGGGCAACGCCTCAATCCGTTCACCAAGCAGATGATGAATGTTCCGGCGAAGCCGCGCTCGCAACGTCGTCAAGGCGCGGCCGCTCAAGGCGCTCAAGGAGATGGTCTGAGCCGGTCAGTCGCGGTCGCGAGTTGTGTCAGTGTGTCAGTCGTTCCATCTTTCAGGAAGAGATTCATTGCGTCTTCTGAACGACTGGTCACTGCGGCGAGCGGAACCCGAGTTCGCTGAACAACTGCCGAGCGTGACGACCATCTGCCTACTGCCGTGACTGCGGTACCAGGCGATGTACCGGCGGATTCCTTCCCGGAACGGAGTACTGGGGCGAATAGCCCAGCTCCCTCGCGGCGAGGGAGACATCGGCAAAGGTCTGGCGTACATCCCCGGGCTGCTCGGGAAGGCTTCGGACCAGGGCCGGCTTGCCGATCGCTTCGGCCAGTGCGTCGATCATCTCTCGAAGCGGGATCGGGTCGGAACGGCCAAGATTGTAGAGACCAGAGCGACGAACACCGATCGATCGCGCGGACGATGCCTTCGACAATGTCGTCGACGAACGTATAGTCGCGACGGGACATGCCGTCACCGAACATGGGCACGGGCTCGCCGCGATCGATGAGCGCGCGTGAACTTGGCGATGGCCAGGTCCGGGCGATTCCGCGGCCCGTAGGCCGTGAAGAAGCGCAGGCCGGTGACCGGTAGCCCGTGCAGGTGATGAAAGGTATGAGCCAGCAGCTCGCACGCTCTCTTGGTGGCTGCGTACGGGCTGACCGGCTTGTCGACCGGGATCGCTCTCGCGGAACGGCGGATCCGTGCGATCGCCGTAGACGCTGGAGCTCGAAGCATAGACGAACCGTGGCCGAGACTCGAGCCGGCAGGCCGCCTCGAGCCAGACCAGAGTGCCCAGCACGTTGACATCGGTGTAGAGCCTGGGTTGTCGATGCTGGGTCGAACTCCGGCCCGGGCGGCGAGGTGAACGATCGCGTCTGGGCGGCTCTGATCGACGAGTGCCTCGACCGCCGTGGCATCGCGGATATCCAGTTCGACCAGGCGGCACTGCGGATGCGTCAGGGCCGCGGCCAGGTTGGCCTCCTTGTCGGCACGGGGATAGAACGCGTCGAAGTTGTCAACGACGATCACCTCAGACCCGTCGGCGAGCAGGCGATCGACCAGGTGCGAGCCGATGAAACCCGCTCCGCGTACAGGTCTTCATCGATCAATGGCATCTCTCATTCGACGAACCAGCTCCCAGTGGAAACCGCTCGTGCGGCCATCGATGACGAGGATCACGCCCGCGCCGTCGGGGAGGACTTCGAGGGGGGCCGGCCCGACACGTTCGCCGGCATTGTTGAGCTCGAAGGCACGGATCGTTCCCTTGCGCCGCCAGACGACTCGGGCCCGGACGGGTTCCTGGAGGAACGGCGGACCGGCCCGGATCGGCGACCGTGTGCCGCCAGGCATGGACCCATCGGAAGCCCGTGGGCTCGACCCGCGCGATCGCGGAGACCAGGAGTCGTTTCGCACTGGCGATCGGCTCGGGGCCGATCGAGGTCGCGGCCAGGACGGCGAAGTCGTTCTCGGTCGAGAAGTCGAGGTGGTCGAGGTTCGCCGGAGCATGGCCGACCCAGCCGGCCAGCGCCTGGGTGAACGGCGTGTCGATCACGAGCCGGCCGTGGGCGGGATCCCACCCGGGGATCGATCGACGGCCGTTCCGGGGTGCCCGCGCCGGCCGGGAGCTCGAACCGCTTCGGATCGGAAGAACAGCGAGGCTGCATGCGGCCAGAGCGCGTAGAGATGCGGGCTGCCATTGACGACCTCGGGGATCTGGTAGATATCCTCGCCGCCACCGGTGCCGGTCGCGTTGCGCACCCCAGGTCGCGGGATAGAGGAATACCCCGCGCCGGACCAGGCCGTCCCAGTCCTCGACCGCGGCCGTATGAACGCCCAGGAGCATGTCGGCGGACTCGGTTGGTAAGGACCAGGCGCCGAGGGTCTGGTTGCACCACTGGCCGACCACGTACGGCCGATCGGCCCGGCGTTTGGCGGCGGCCAGCCCCAGGAGCCCGCCGTCGGTACTCCAGAGCATCGTACGCAGATCCGGCGCGGCCCAAGGATGCCGCGTGAACCAGAAGATCCGGTCGTCGATCAGGTCCAGACCCTGCCGCAGCCTGGGCCTGGACGAATTCGGGCTCCCGCCGCTAGTGACGAGACCCCGGCGATGGGCACCTGGAGATTGTCCTTGCGCAACGCCTCGGCCATCTCGCGGGAGCGATCCGCCTCGATCCATTCCCAGAGCCGACGGCCGGTCAGGCCGCCGGGTGCCTTTTCGGCCAGGGTGCAAGAGTGGCGGCATAGGGGCCGGCAAGGTGTCGGCCGCGGTCGATCAGGTTGAACAACGACAGCTCGCCGGCCAGGGTCACCCAGGCCAGGACGGGATCGTCACGGAGGGCCAGCCCGGTCTCGGGGTTGACATGGTCGAGCAGCGCCCGGGCCATCGACAGCGCCAGCTTGCGGATCGTCGGGTCCAACTGGTACGCCGGACCGCCCCCAGGCGGGAACGAGCCCGGGTCGGCAACCCCGTCCGCCGGCCCGGAAGAGGCGGGCGCCCTGGAGCTCCAGCGCGACCGAGATCCCGCGACTCTTCAACGCGGCGATCAGGTGATCGAGCCGGGCCAGAGATGCCGGTGTCGAGATGCTGAGTATCGTCGAACGTGTCATCGATCAGGCTGCGGCCGGGTCCGAGCGGCGGTGTCGAGATCGCCCAGCCGGACCAGGTTGATCCCGGATCGGGCCAGGCGATCGGCCAGTGCATCCGCCCGATCGGGCTCCAGGAACGCCGTGGGGGGCAGCAGGCTCACGCCCAGGAACCGAGCCCGCCCGTCCTTGTTGTAGTCCAGGTGGCCTTCCTTCGCCGTGACAAAACGGCCCCGGGCCGCCGGTTCGGGCATCAGGAACGAGACATCCAGCGCGCTGTCGGGGGCGATCGTGCGGCGAGGGGGCGACCGGGAACCATCCGTCCGTCTCGTCGGCCTCGTGGAACGGGGATCCAGGCGCCGGCCTGGGGTTCGGGCAATGCCGTGATGCGGACATCGTCGATCCGGAGCGTGCCGACGGAATCGCGCTTGTCGATCTGGAGCATCGCTCGGGTCGCTCCTCCTGGTACGGCTACCCGGACCTGGTCCATCGACGCCAGGGGAAACTGCCCGACCACCGCACGATCGGGACCATGGTCTGCGGGGCTTGCACCGGCTTGCCGAATTCATCGAGGAAGAAGAGGGAGGCTCCGGCACCGTCCGCGCCTCGAATTCCCGCGCATCGGACCGCCATCGAGACCTCCAGGGCCTCGAAGCGGTCGATCGGGATGGCCACCCCAGCCATGGCTCGCGACCCGGGTTGGGACAACTCCAGCGCGGCGGGGGAGTTGTTCCCGGGAAGGTCCGGTGAGCGCCTTTCTCGACGACCCAGTAAGTCGGGGGCCGGATCGCCGAGCTCGAAGCCGCCGTTGACGATCAGGTTGGTGGTCTCCTGGCCTCCCACGGGCACGAGCTCGATGGTCATCCCGTCGATGTCGAGGGTCCCGGTCGCTCCCATCAGACCCCACCGTCATGATGGCGTCCTTGGTAGCCGGTGGCACGGCCATGCGTTTGACGACCCGGGTCCAGCCGTTGCCGGCGGACCACTTCCAAGGGCCCATCACCGCGTGGCTCCCGATCCGCAACTCGTCGCCCAGGAAGTCGAATCAAGCAGGCAAGGCTCAACCGTCTCGCTCGCCATGCTGGATCTTGCTTCGGCCGGACCCACAGGCCCAGGATGATCGCCTCGGTCTTGCGGCCGTCGATCCCGAAGGCCCGGCTGAGCCGCGACGGGCCGTCCCGGTCTTGGTGCTCTCGAATCGCACGAAATGCGGGCCGACGTCGCCCCCCTCGGCCTCAAGCACGGCGTCGCGGGCGTTGTACCACCCGTCGGGGAGGCCGATCCTTGTTCGCGTCGGTTTCCATGTCGTCGAGCGGCGGGGGACTCGGGACGCTCGATCAGGGAATCCTGGGCGGCAGGCCGGCCCCCCGGCCAGACCCCAGGTCCCGGCCACAACGATCAGCGACCCGCACTACCCACGGATCGGTCTGACCCGGCGTCCTCACCACGATTCCTCCCCTGACGTCCGGGACAGCCGCCCCGGGTTGCTGGCGATTCTGGACAGCGCGAACGGCTGTCCCACGAACGACATCAGATCATGGGTTCTTGGGAGCTTCCTTCTCGCCATTCCTGGCCTTGGCCCTGGCCTCGGCCGCCTCCCGCTGAGCCCGGCCGGTCATCGGAACGAACAGCGTCGGCTTGAGCTCCCGGCGGGTCAGTCTTGTCGCCGTGCTTCTCGACAGAGGTAGACGCTCTGAGTGAAGCGGTCCTTCGCCAGGGGGATCACCATCCGGCCGCCATCCTTGAGCTGGTCGATCAGCGGCTGAGGGATCTTCTCCGGGGCACAGGTGACGATGATCGCATCGAAAGGAGCCGCATCGGGCCAGCCCTCGTAACCGTCGCCGATGCGAGTATGGATATTCGTATAGCCCAGTTCCTTGTGGACCTGGGTGGCGCGCTTGCTGAGCGGCGGCGTGGATCTCGACCGAGTACACCTCCTTGACCAGCCGCGAGAGGATCGCCGACTGGTAGCCGGACCCGGTGCCCACCTCGTAGACGCGATCGGT
Source organism: uncultured Isosphaeraceae bacterium (assembly GCA_963845695.1). GTDB lineage: Bacteria > Planctomycetota > Planctomycetia > Isosphaerales > Isosphaeraceae > CAWJTV01. Next base: position 23,274 of record CAWJTQ010000017.1, read on the forward strand.
CGGCTTGGGATCGAGCACCTCGGTCATGAAGGCGACGTCATACGGAGGCGTGATCGTCTGGCCCTCACCGATGGGGATCGATTCATCGTCATAAGGCCAGGCGATGCGTACTCCGGCGGGAGGAAGCGATGCCGGGGCACGGTCCGGAACGCCTTGAGCACCCGCCTTGTTCTTGATGCCGCGTTCGACGAGATGCCGGTCCACCATCCGGTTCCGCGCCGCGGCGGTCGGATCATCGCTGGCGTTGGCTTGTCCGGCCTCGGACTTCCCAGCGTCCTTGATCCTGGGCATCCGCGTGCATCCACGAACCAAGGATCAGGCAGCCCGCCACGGCGACATGTGAGACCCATCCGGACCGGGAACTGGCTCGTCATCACGACCTCCATCCGCTCCAAGGACTCCCAGGCTCGACCATCCCCTCGATTCCGAGGACGATGCTCTATCATACAACGGATCGGCATCCACCGGGGAGAGCGCGGCTCTGCCCGATTCGCGAGCGTTCTCGTGGCCCCTCTTTCTTCAAGTAGGGGGGCGCAGGCTCGGAGAGTCATCGCGAAGAGCGTTGCGTCGCCAAGACACCGCTTAAAACCGGCATCACTCCTCGAATCAACCATCCTAATCGACTCAAACGCCGACTTTGATGCCATTCAACCGGTGAACCAGGAGGCGGCTCACTGAACCTCGCCGATGAGGGAAGGCTTGGAAACCATGTCCTGGATGGAGCTTACGGCTAACAGAACCGCATCGTCGAGAACAGAGAGACTCACAGGAGCCCGAGTTTTAGCGAGGGAATACCTGCTGGCGACCATCCCTCCGGTACGGATGTGACGGCTGGGTGGTCCCGATCGGTGCAGTGGGCTAAGATTCTCGGAATTCCGCTTGGTACGCCGCCGGACGGCCTGTATAATCGCAATCACTCGCAACGACCAGGCGATTCGACCTCAACTCAGGGTTTCCCAACAACCTGGAGAAACTCGACCGATGGGGCTTCCGTCGTCTTACTGGGTGGGAATCCTCATCCTCCTGGGTGCTGGGCCGCCATCGTCTGGGCCGCCACGTATCAAAGCCGAAGCAGTCATCCTCCGCGGGAAGGTGATGCCCCTGGGTGCGGCCCTCCAATCTCTTGGGCTGGACGTCAAACCCGACCCGGAGCCCATCGCGCACCAGATGGTTCTGGTCGGCGAGGATCGATCGATTACCCCTCTCCTCTCTGATGATGCCAGCCGTGCCTTGTTTCTCGACGAACGCGTTCGCGGCTGCCGGACCGAGATCCGGGGCCTGCGATTCCCGGGAGTCCCGTATCTCCAGGTCTCCTCATTCCGCATTGAACACGAAGGACAGCTCCGAACACCCGAATACTATTGTAGCATTTGTGCGATCAGCGAGCGGTTTCCGCAAGTGTGCCCCTGCTGTCAAGGTCCCATGGAGCTACGCATGAAGCCCGAGCGTCGCTGACAGACTCGGGGGTTGAGGGAACCTCGACAGCCGTCGATGGCGTCAAACGTCCGGAAGAGTCTTTTCGAGCTCTGGGAACCAACGCCCTCTCCATGAGGGCAACGCTCGGATTCGCCAGGGAGAATCAACGCCATGTCACCTATCGAAAGCTCGAACCTGTTGCTGGGATTGGTGGCGATCGTGGCCGTGACCTCGACGCTCTGGTCCATGGCGTGTCTGTTCTGGGTGACGCGACGGCGGCGCGGCTTATCCGACTACACGCCGCCGGTGACGGTCCTCAAACCGCTCAAGGGGATGGATGAGGAGCTCGAAGAAAACCTCCGGAGCTTCTTCCAGCTCGATTACCCGGTGTACCAGCTCATCTTTGGCGTTGCGGACGCCGACGATCCGGCGATCGAAGTCGTCGAGAAGCTCCGGCGCGAATTCCCCGACCATGACGCGCGGCTGGTGATCGGCTGTCCGGCCTTCGGCCTGAATCCGAAGGTGGAAAACATCGCGGCGATGGACCGCTACCGCAAGCACGAGGTGCTCCTGATCAGCGACTCGAACGTGCGGGTCCGCCCGTCTTATCTCCGTGAGACGGTCTGCTACCTGGCCGAGCCGGGTGTGGGGCTGGTGACCAACCTCTTCGTCGGCGTGGGCGAGAAGCACGCCGGCGCGGTGATGGAAAACCTCCAGTTGAACGGATTCATCGCGGGTGCCGTGGCCGCCGCCTCGATCCTGCGGGTCACCTGCGTCGTCGGAAAATCGATGTTGATGCCCGTACAGGCCCTGGAGGCGATCGGTGGATTCGCGGCCGTGCGCAACCTGATGGCCGAGGATCAGGCCATCGGCGTGCGGGTCCGCCAGGCGGGGTATTCGATCCGCCTGAGTCATCACATCATCGATAATGTCAACTGTCGCCGCGGTTTCCGATGGTTCTTGAACCGCCACTCGCGCTGGTACAAGATCCGCCGACGGATGGCGCTGCCCGCGTTCCTGGCCGAGCCGGCGGCCAACCTGGCCACCGTCGGCCTGGTGTGGGCGTTCTCGGGCGAGTCGGGCATCGCCTGGGGCGGTCTGCTGTGCCTGGTCGGGCTGGGCATGGTGCGGGACGCCGTCCAGACCCGATGGATGCGCGGATCGTTCCCCAAGGTCCGCCACCTGCTCTACAGCCCGGTGAAGGACATCTTGCTCCTGCCGATTTGGTTCGACGCGATCGTGAACCGACGCGTGCGATGGCGCGGTCACAGCTTCCTGATCGGGCGGATGACCCGGCTCCGCGTCGCCCGCGTGCCGCGGCAGGTGCGCCGACGCGTCCGACGCGTCCAGCAACTCCGCAACCGACAGGCGCAGGCGCAGCAGCCGCAGAATCCCAACCCGTCGATCACCTGAGCCGTAACCAACCCAACCTTTCTCGTCCTCGAAGACCGATCGAGCTCCAAGTCCCACTTGAATCTTGAGCCTCGACATCGAATGATGAATTCCGTCGAGGAGCGACGAGACGATGCCGCGAAAGATTCGAGAGCTGATGAGAGATCTGGAGCAAGCTGGATTCGTCAATCGCGGAGGTCGAGGGGATCACAGAAATTTCAGCACCCTCAGGGATTCGAGCGGGATTGTCGGGTAATGAAGGATAGCGCGAGGTATGTCCGACCGCGGGCCTAGGACTGGCCGAGCGGATCTTGACCGAGGTGGGAAGGATGGCAGCACAACCAAGGCCCTCAACCTGAACGAGGTCTCTTGATGGAAGCAAACTCCGACGCATCGGAATCCGATGCCGCTGACCCCGACCCGTCCCCTGGGCCCTTCCGGGCTCCCTTCGACTTGGTGCGCCGCGCGAGCGTATTCTCGCTTCCACTGCGGCGGCTCGTCATCCTCTGTCTGTCTCTCATCTTGCTGGCCACGGCTCTCGCACGGGCCGACGCGCTGGAGCGTATCCACAAATCGGGCCATCTGCTCTACGGCAGCGACATGGAAGGCGGCGGCCCGTATGCGTACCCCGACCCGGGATCGCCGCGCGGGGTGACGGGCTTCGAGGTCGAACTGATGACGCTCCTGGCCCGGGACCTCGGGGCCGCTCCGGAGTTTTCCCAGGGACAATGGGACAAGCTGCTCCAGGTGCTGGACTCGGGCCGGATCGACCTGGTGATCAACGGCTATGAATGGACCGAGCAGCGCGCCCGCGACTACCTGGCGACGCGTCCGTATTATGTCTACCAGTTGCAATTGATGCTGCGTCGAGGCGGCGCGGTCCGAAGCTGGGCCGACCTGAAGCAGCCGCGGCCCGGCGGCGGAAAATGGACGGTCGCCGTGCTCGTCGGCTCGGCCGCTGAGACGTTCGCGTTCGAGCACGGCGGCTCCAATGTGGACGTCGTTCGGTTCGACGGTGCTACCGACGCCATGACGGCCGTCCAGAACGGCCAGTACGACGCGACGCTTCAGGACGTCCCGGCGGCCCGGTTCTACGGCAGGCGATACCCGGGCCTCGAATCGGTCGGGCCTCCCGAGTCGCACGGCTATTATGTCATCTACGTTCGAGCACAGGATCGACCGCTGCGCGACGCCCTGGATCAAAGCCTGGCCCGACTCCTGGCCGCGGGCGAGCTGCGGCGGCTCTACGAGCGCTATGGAATCTGGACCGAGGCGCAGGAGGAACTGCCCGCGATCCCCGGCCCCATCGAGCCGGTGGGAGACGACCCGCAGACTCGCGGCTGGGAGCTACTGGTCCGGTATCGATCGCGACTGATCAAGGCCGCGATGGTGACGATCGCCCTGTCGATCAGCTCGATGCCCCTGGCCATGGTCCTGGGACTCTGGATCGCGATCGGCCGCCTCTACGGGCCAGGACTCCTGAGGACGATCCTCTCCGGCTACGTCGAGCTGATCCGAGGCACACCGCTGATGCTTCAGCTCTACGTGCTGTTCTACCTCCTGAGGCTACCTCCGTGGGTTGCCGGCATCGCCGGACTGGCGATCAACTATTCGGCCTATGAGGCGGAGATCTACCGCGCGGGCCTCCAGGCCATCCCGGGCGGCCAGATGGAGGCCGCGCTGGCGCTCGGAATGTCGCGGTGGATGGCATTGCGGCGCGTGATCGTACCGCAGGCGGTCCGGATCGTGATCCCACCGGTCACCAATGATTTCATCGCTCTGTTCAAGGATACCTCGGTCTGCTCGGTCATTACGCTGGTCGAGCTGACCAAGGAATACTCGATCCTGGCCAACAGCACCGGCGGTGCGATCGAGTTCGCCCTGACCGCCGGCATCCTCTACATGCTCATGAGCGTCCCGCTGTCGTGGTTCTCCCGATGGTCCGAACGTCAACTGGGCTCTGCTGGTGCGAAAGGAGGGGCTTGGGCATGATCGAAGTCATCGATCTGATCAAGCGGCACGGTGCAATCGAGGTCCTCCGGGGCGTGAGCCTATCAGTGGACCGGGGTGAAGTGGCGGCCATCATCGGGCCGTCCGGCAGCGGCAAGAGCACGTTCCTCCGCTGTCTCAACGGCCTGGAGCGATTCCAGGGCGGCCGGGTGACCATCGACGGCCTGCGATTCGGCGCCGGTGGAGTCACCCCCGCGTCCGAATGGAATCGCGTTCAACGCCAGGTCTGCCGGCGCGTGGGGATGGTGTTCCAGAGCTTCAACCTGTTCCCCCATCGCACGGCGCTCGAGAACGTGATGGAGGGCCCGATGTACGTCCTGGGCCTGGATCGCGACGGCGCCGAATCGCGCGCCCGACGGCTGCTGGACCGCGTCGGCCTGTCGGACCGGCTCCAGGCGATGCCGCGCCAGCTCTCCGGCGGGCAGCAGCAACGGGTCGCGATCGCCCGCGCCCTGGCCATGGAGCCGCAAGCCATCCTCTTCGATGAACCGACCAGCGCGCTCGATCCCCGGATGACCGCCGAGGTCCTGGCGGTCATGAGCGACCTTGCCGGCGATGGCCTGACGATGGTCGTGGTCACCCACGCGATGCATTTCGCCCGTCGGGTCGCCCATCGGGTCCATGTCTTCGGCGACGGACGGGTCATCGAGTCCGGGCCGCCGGACCAGATCTTCGACGACCCGCGCGAGGAGGCGACGCGCGCGTCTTGCTGTCCACGGTGCTGGCGGCGTGAGATCGCCCTCATCGGGGTGCTGTCGGGTAGCGCCAGTGGGGGCTCCGGATCTCGAGCAGGCCTGATATCGACCGGACCGGACGCGGCCGCGGTAGCGGGGTTTCCCAAAGGGGCCGGGAGGAGTTGGCTGTTACCCGCCTTCGGTCGGAGTTGATGTCCTGCCGAGGACACGGGCTCGAGCTGCGACGGCTCGCTCTGGTCGAGTGCCGCCACCAGCGACTCCCAACGCTTGATCCCCGCCTCGACCTTCTGGAGCCGCGTCGCAACCGCTCGGCCTCACTCTTGAGGCTCTTGAGCTGGCCCTCGGCCACCTTCCGGTTCTGGGCGACGAACGCGCGGACGGTCTTCTCCGGGTCCTCGTTTCCACCGGCGAACGCAGGTTGGTCTGACGGAACCAGTTCGGTCGGTGGGGGGGGACTGGCGGTCGGCAGATCGATCGACGAACCTTCGCGCGCCTTTGGGGCATCGGCCAGGTTCGGCACGGGCGTTCCCGGAACCTGTTCCTCCCCAGGCAAAGGTAACGATGAGGCCGGCGGCACGGGCAAGGCTGGTTCTGGTTTCGGAAGGTTCCTGCGCCCAGGTGCTCCGAACCATCCAGCCGAGCCCGATCAAGCCCGCGAGCATCACGGCCCAGGCCAGCCGTGGCGGAATCCGGAGCGCGGTTTCTTCCGCCGCCTCGATCCGGGCCTGTTCGACGATGGCGACGAGCATCTTCGGCGTGATCTTGGGATCGGTCATCACGAGGCACCTCCTTTGCGTCGGATCCAGCAGTGGGAATCTTCCCCAACCTCGGGTTAGTCTAGCCGGATTCGATCGCTGGGACTATGGGATTATGGCGGAGAAGCTGCCGAATCAGAGGGAGAACCAGCCCGAGAGCGTCGCCCTAAACTTGAGGAACGCGGGATCCTTGCAGCTCTTGAGACCAACCTTCTTCGCCAGTTCGAGGTAAATCGACGACGACCGGGGCTTGCGCGTCTTCCGGAGGATTTTTTCCATCGCCTCCTTCGGACGGTCCGGTTTGGATCGATCGTGCTTCCAGAATTGGTCCTTGATGAGCCACTGCCGGAGAGACGGCAGATCGGTCTCCCATCCCAGCGCCTTCGGGACGTGGGGCGAGTCGGTCCAGATCCAATTCTCCAGCTCGGGATCGATCACGATTGCGGCGGCGCGATCATCCCATCCCGAGCGCTCGAGTTGATCCTCGATCTGGATTTCCAACTCCTCCCGGGTTCTGGCTTCCCGTCCACACCCTTCTCGGTCCAGTATAACCAAGGCATGAGCATACTGCTTGGTGAACGGGCGAACTAGCTCGTGACCACTCAGGAGACAGCCAGAGTCCCTTGTGGGATGGACGAGGATCTTGGTATCGATCTTTTTGATGGCGAGTGAATCTGTTCGCGTCAGGATGCCCTTGACCGCGGCCTCAAGGTTCTTGTCCGGTAACACGACGACGAGATCGTTCATCGGAACTCCGATGCTCAACCCAGAACGCCCGCGGCGAACAGAGTTCCCAGGTTTGTCTCACCACGCCAGTCTCGTAACGACGGGTGCTCGCTTCCCAGAACGATGTCGGTCGCCTCGTCGTCGGATTTCGCAAAGCAGAGGACCGTTTTCGGGTCGGCCAGACTCAAGATCACGGGAGAGTGGGTCGCCATGAGGATCTGCGCGTCGTAGACCGAAGAAAGCGACTGAAACATCGTCTCCACTGCGCGTGGATCGATGCCGTTCTCCGGCTCCTCGATGAGATAGATTCCCAGAAAGTCGGAGAGATATGCGGGCAACGTCAAGGCGAGGAGGCGGAGTGTCCCGTCGGATGCCATCCATGAGGGGACTTCCAGGTTCCCTTGGTAGCGTATCACCACGTAACGGTGCCTGTCATCCTCGCGCTCGACGGTTCGGACATCCTCGATGTCCGGAAGGGCTGTTCGGAGGTGGGCGATCCAATCGCCAAAACGATCGGGCCAGAATTGTGAAAGACGCTCGATCACCCAAGGGAGGTTGGAACCGTCGGGACGAAAACCGTAGGTCCGAATGGGTGGGCTTGCTTTCTGAATCGAAACCCCATTAAGAACGACCTGTTGCACTCCTTCAGAGAGCATTCCCTTGAGCCATGTGGTAACAGGAAACTTCGAATCATCGGCAGGGAGGTTTCCCAGGGCGGATTTCCTGGGGCCAAGCTTGAAAGCTAGTTCCCACCCTTTTCTCGATTCCGGATTGATCTCAGAATAGTAATTGTCGTTCCCACCTCTGTTCTTACTGATGACAGTCTTAGCAGTCTTTGGAGGGACCCTTGGAGTCAGGATAGTTTGCTCGGGATTGACAGTAGCGGGGAACGCCTCCTTCTGCTGATTCACAGTTCGCGGCGATCCTTTTAGGACTACTTTCTCACCGAGAATCTCCACACCAATCTGCGGATTGAAACCAACTGCTACTTCGTAACGAATCGTGTCGAACTTTTTTTGCTCGAACTGTTGGATTAGGTCGTCTGGAATCGCCGCTTCTAAGGCCAGCTCGAACCGATTCCCTCGACGTCCCCAAACCAAGTCCTGAAAGTTATAAGTCCGTTCGACGACCGCCGCTTCAGGACCCTCGGAGACCAGCCTGCCCAGGAAAGCGATGACGTCCAAGAACGTCGTTTTTCCACTGGCATTGGGGCCGACCAAGACGTGGAACGGACCGAGATCCTGACAGATGTATCTCAAACAACGATAGTTCAGTGCTTCGATCCGGGTAATCATGGCATGAGGCTCTCATTGATCGGCTTTGACGAGGATCCCGCCGCGACGGCCAAGGCGATCCAGCCGATCAGCATCAAGACCCCGCCGAACGGAGTGATGGCACCGAGCCAGCGGAGACCGGTTGTGGACAGGATGTAGAGGCTTCCCGAAAAGACCAGAGAGCCCAGCAGGAACGACCAGCCGGCCGTCTGGATCCCCGTTCCACCCCGCCCAGTCGCTGCAAGCAGGCCCACGGCCAGGATCGCCAGGGCGCAGTACATGTGGTATTGGGCCGCCGTGTGGAAGTTCGCCTGGAGTCGCTCGGTGGTCAGGCCGCCGGAGAGCTCGCCCAGCGACTGGAACCGCGCCTGGAGTCCATGAGCCCCGAACGCACCCATCGAGACGGCCAGGAACCCCCAGACCGCACCGATCCTCAACCAGAATGCCGCACTCATCATCGGATCCTCAGTCTTGGGTTCCTTGGCCGCTTGGGGGCGGGAGGCCATACGGCCTATTGCCGGCAACCTACGATGGAAGCAGGCTGAAGCCCCAGCACAATCGCCCGTGCTTCGGCGGCGAGGAACAGCGAGCCGGTGACACAGATCAGGCCATCGGGGCCCGTCCGCCGATGGGCCAGCTCGAGGGCCTCCGCCGGGTGTTCGGTCGTCCGGATCGAGCGCTCCGAGAGCATCAGCGCAGCGGCGGCGATCTTGTCGGGGGAGACCGACCTGGGGTTCTCGACATACCGGGTTGCGATCACCTCATCGAACTCGGGCAACAGGGCGCGGAGCTGGCCGGACAGGTCTTTCTCACGGGTCGTGCCGAAGATGAGGGTCCGGCGACCGGGCGGAAAACACATGCGCAGCGTCTCGGCCAGTGCGATCGCCGAGGCGCCGTTATGAGCTCCATCGATGACGAGCCAGGGCCGATGTCCACACACTTCGACCCGTGCCGGCCACACCAGACCTTCGAAGCCGCGAGCCACCGAGTCGCGGCCGACCGTCAAGCCGGGTTGTACTTCGGCCAGAACGTCAAGACCCGCAAGCGCCACTGCCGCGTTAGGCGCCTGGTGGGGCCCGAGCAAGGGGAGGCTGAACGTCCCCCAGTCGGTCCTCCAGGTTCGCGCCGCGATCCGACACGGTGTGGGTCGGGTCATCGGCGATTCCGGGGGGATGAGGTCGAATTCGAAGTCCGCCCCCAACTCGTGCAGGCGGCACCGTCGGAGGGAAGCCACCCGCTGGATCGCTTGCCGAGCCTCACCGTCGCGCACCCCACTGACGGCCGGGCGCCCTCGTTTGAGGATCCCGGCCTTCTCCGTGGCGATCAACCCGAGCGTGTTGCCGAGCTGGCGCGTATGGTCGAACGAGATGCTGGTGATGATCGAGAGCGCCGGCCGAACCACGTTGGTCGAGTCGAGCCGTCCCCCCATCCCGACCTCGAGCACGATCGCTCCGACGTGGTGGCGGGCGAAGTGGAGCAGTCCCATCGCCGTGGTGATCTCGAAGAATGTCGTCCGGCGCTCGCCATGGTGCGGGTCATCGCGCTCGAGCTGCGCGACGACCTCTCTCACCTCATCGACCAGGTCGATCACCTCGGTCCGGGAGGCGTGTCGGCCGTCGATGGTGAACCGCTCCTCCAGGCGATGAAGGTGCGGCGAGCAGTAGAGACCAGTCCTCACCCCCGAGGCCGTCAGCGCCGCGGCCATCATCGCCGCCGTCGATCCTTTCCCCTTCGTGCCCGCGATGTGGATGATCGGCAAGCCGGCCTGGGGATCGCCCAGTTGCTGGAGTAGCCGGCGCATCCGTCCCAGTCTCAGCTCGGCCGGCACGTTGGGCATCCCCGACCACTCGTAATTCAACCGGCCATAGAGGTAGTCGAGGCGTTCTTGATAGTCGGACAACATGGCGTCGTTCGCGTTCGGCTTCAGGGAGTCGCTGGGAGGCTACCGTCGGAAGGAGGAAAAAGGAAGGATGAATAGAGACCGAGTTCGTTCCGACTCAGCCTTCAGCCTTCCCGAGAGAGGCCCATCAACCGCTGGATGCGGGCGCAAAGGTCCAGGAGCGAGAGATCTTTGGTCCAGTAGTCATCGACGCCCAGGGCAAAACCTTCCAGCCGGGTGTCCGCGTCGCTTAGATGGGAGAGGATGATGACCTTCAGCCCCACGGCCTGTGTGGTCCGGCCCAGGTGCTCGAGGACTTCCAGCCCGTTGAGGATGGGCATCCAGATGTCCAGGAGCAGGAGCCCTGGCGAATGTGCGCTCACGAGGCCGATGCGCCTCTCCCCCGTCGCACGCCTCCCAGACCACGTGGCCCTCCCGGCGCAGGCATTCGGCATACAACGCCCTGAGGTCCGCGTCGTCCTCCGCCAACACGATGGTCGTCAAGACCTTCGCATTGCTATCGCCGAATGCTTGCATGACTTGTGCCGTGTCAGTCGGAATCCTCACCAACTCACCCTGACCCAAGACGGCGGGCGAACGTCTTGAGCATACCGTGGACTGGGATCGATCCGCCATGCCAGTCGTTCGCGGGAATTGCGGTCGCTGTCCGGGTCAAGATCGCGAGACACAACCTCAAGCTCTATCAGGATTAGCGGGTCCAGATCACCGGGCCCGAGATCGGCCACGGCCCGACTGATCGCGAGATTCAGTCGGCGGTGCTGACAGAGCCGTTCAGCGGGGTGATTCCGGCTCCGTTGAAAACGTGGCTTGACGCTCCAGGACTGCTCGATACGCTGGCGGACTCGCGTTTCCATGGAAGCTGTGACCCAAGGGTGGTTTGGCGCGGGTGTGCCGACCGACGCACGGAACTCGTCGAGTCCGCGGCCTGTCCTGGGGGCAGCGCCGGGAGAACCCGCGTGACTCCAGCCACCGTGGGTCCTGGCCGCCCGGGCTGAGGGCGAGCCTGAAGGGTGAAGCCCCCCAGGATTTCGCGGCGAAATTGCCCCGACCGAGGTCAGGGAGGACCCCGGGATGACACACGATCTGATGCGGCGCGTGGAGCAGCTCGGCAACCCTCGGGTCGTCGTGATCGGCGACTTGATCCTGGACCGTTATATCTGGGGCTTCGCGGAGCGGATCAGCCAGGAGGCGCCGGTCCCCTTGTTGCGTGCCGACCATCGCGAGCACCGGCTGGGTGGTGCGGCCAGTGTGGCGACGATGCTCCGCGCGCTGGGGGGCGAGGTCCGGCTCATCGGCGGAGTCGGCCGCGATTTCGAGGCGGGTTTCGTGCGGCGGATGCTCAAGGATCACGGCATCGACGATCATTGGGTCGTCGACCTGGACGATCGGCCGACGACCTTGAAGGAGCGGTACATCGGCCGGGCCCAGGACCGGCACCCGCAGCAGATGATCCGGGTCGACTATGAAACGCGCGATCCGATTCCCGCTCTTGCCGAGGCCGGCCTGCACGCGGTCCTCCCCGAAGCGATCGGCTGGGCCGACGTGGTCCTGATCTCGGACTATGACAAGGGCGTCTGCACGCCCACGCTGCTCGGCGCGGCGATCTCGACGGCCCGCGGCGTGGGCGTCAAGATCCTGGCGGACCCCATCCGCACCGCCGACTATTCGCGATATCGCGGCGTCCATTGCATGACACCCAATCGCCTCGAAGCCCAGCTTGCGACCGGCTTGACCATCACCCGGCCCGACGATGCTCTTCGGGTCGGTCGACGTCTGGTCGAGTCGCTGGAGATGGAGGCCGTGCTGGTGACGCTCGACCGCGACGGTATGGCGCTGGTGCGCGCCGACGGCCACGCCGAGCTGGTGCCGACCCGGCCCCGACAGGTCTACGACATCACCGGCGCCGGCGACATGGTCCTGGCCGTGGTCGGGCTCTGTCTGGCGGACGGGGCCGATTACGACGAGGCGGCCGAGCTGGGGAACGTGGCGGGCGGTCTCGAAGTCGAGCAGTTTGGCGTGGCACTGTTGACCCGCGAGGATGTCATGCGCGACCTGGTCGAGCATCATCGACCCGACGGCTCCAAGCTGATGAGTCGCGACGGTCTGGTCGCCGAAGTCCGGCGGCGACGCCGGGCCGGTCAGCGCATTGTCTTCACCAACGGCTGCTTCGATCTCATGCACCCGGGCCATGTGCGATTGCTGCGTCAGGCCGCGGCCCTGGGAGACTTCCTGGTCGTCGGTCTTAACTCCGACGCGAGCGTGTGCCGCCTGAAAGGACCGAATCGCCCGATCCACGGCGAGGACGCCCGCGCCGAGATCCTCGGCGCATTGGAAGCTGTCCACGCCGTGTCGATCTTCGACGAAGACACCCCGCTGGAGCTGATCCAGGCGATCGGTCCCGACGTGCTGGTCAAGGGGGGCGACTACCGGCCGGAGGAGGTCGTCGGCCGAGCGGAGGTCGAGGCCGCCGGGGGCCGACTCGTGCTGATCCCCCTGGTCGAAGGGCACTCCACCACCGGACTCGTCCATCGCGCCGCCGATGGTGCGATCAAGGCCCATGCCGCCGAGACCGTCCCGGCTCCGCATGTCGCGCGGAGCGCGGTTCCAAACCGCACTCGCAAGTAAGGCCATCCGCGGGAAAGGAGGAAACCGCCGCCCGTGAAGGTTTTGTCGCATGGATGTGAAGAAATGAATCGACCTTGACGACGATTACGTACTCGGACTGGATCAGTCCCGACTATGATTGTCTGTAAACGCGATTTGCTATCTCCTGGAGATGAACCCGACATGGATGTCCGGAACAGAGCCCGCTCGCGGCGACCGATCCTGCTGGCAACCGGGTTGACCCTGATGATGGGCGCCCAGGCTCTCGCCGACCCGATGTACACGGCGATCGATCTGGGTACCGGTGCCCCGACCTACGGCGTGGATGCGAGCGGCAACGGCACGATCATCGGGTCGAACGGTCAGACCTACACGTTCAACCCGGTGCAAAGCGTCATCGGCGCGTACGCGTCCGATACCACGCAGGGCGTTCCCATCGTTCAACCGGCACCGGTGAACGATCCGATGACGTACGGAAATCCCAACTATGCGTTCAGTTACTCGACCCTGTACGCTATGAACATTCAAGGACTGGCCGTCGGGATCAACCAGTACGGCGTCTCTGGCCACCTGGAAAACAGCGAGGCGTTCCTCACTCAGCTCATGCCCAACGGTTCGTGGGGACCTCCGACTCCCCTCTGGTCGGGGGCCAATGGCTTCGCCGAGGGGTACCCGACCGCAATCGGGATCTGGGGCATCTCACCGAGTGGTCAAGTGCTCGGCTACGGCGATACGAATCCGATGATGTCGCCGGACGCCAACGCGATGTATCTCTACGACTCGAAGACGCAGACGCTCACCAACTTGAACAGCCTCGTCAACTCGATGACGTGGACAAATGCCACGCTTCCCTACGGTCAGAGTTCGAACTGGAATCTCAACGGCTACCTCGCTCAACTCGACAATAATGGACGAATCCTGGTTCAAGCGTACCAAGGTTATGGTGGGACGCCGCATGAGCTGCTCCTTATCCCGGACGGCGTCTCCGTGGACCCGCTCGCGGTCCCCGAGCCCGCGACCTGGGTGGTTTTCGCCACACTGATCGGCGGATGGATGGCTCGTCAGCGACTTCGGTCTCGCACGCGGACTGGAACGACGGCCAGAGGCCGGACCCGAGCCGAGTCGTGATCTCGTCCCCACGCTGCGACATGGGGGCGAGGATCGCGGCCGAGGGAGCATCACCGCTGAGATTCCTCGATAGCAGACGATCGCATTTCGGTCGTGCCTTCGACGGCCTCACGAGTCAAGCCCGCATCGGACTCCCGGATCGCGGCTCGTTCTTCGGAGGCGAACGGTCCATTGAGTGAGAAGACCTCCTCGATCCACCATCGCCTCAGGTCAACTCCGGCCCGACGGGCGTCGGTCCAATCCTTGCCCACGGGCGACTTGACGCGGATCGCCGGGGCCGGCCACTCGCCCGCGGCGCGGTCGCCAGCCGGATCGGCATCATGAGCGGCGAAGATCGGTGTGGCGGCGGCGAGCTCCCAGCGCAAGTCCAGCCCAGACCGAGCCGACGCCGAGCCCATCGTGATGACGTTCGCGATCCCGCACAGCTCCTGGCCCAGCAAGAGCGCGTCCAGCTCCCCTTCGACCACGATCAGCGGCGAAGCGGCCAGGACCATCGCCCGCGACGGATAGACCCCCGGCCCGTCGCGGAACGCCTCGACGTACTTCGGCTTCCGGCCACTGGGCTGACGGATCTTCGCCATCGTCAGCCGGTCGCCTTCGAACCAGGGGATGATCAGGCCACTGGCCCGGAAGGATCGGATCTCGCTCCCGGTCGGGATCGTGACGCCGGACGTCCAGCCCAGCCGGGCCGCCCAGATTGTCGCGCCGGTCAACCCCCGCAGATGCAGCGTCCGTCGATAGGGCAAGCCCTCCCGCGACCACAGCCGCTCCTGGCCCCGCTCCACCAGGGACGCCGCTTCCGCCGGTCTCAGTCCGCTCGTTCGCACAGCGCGCTGGGCGACGGGCGACGCGTGATAGGTGTCGGATGTGGACGAGGCGGCCGGATCGCATTTTCCCGACACCCGCCAATCCCCTCCCGCCAACCGTGGGCCGCCCGCTGCCCATTCCGAGCCCAGCCGGCGGACGGCCTCGGGAAACGTCACGTTCTGGAGCTTCATCACCAGGGCGGCGGCATCGCCGCGTTTGCCGCAACCGAAACAGCGCCACTCCGAGCGACCGGGAGTCACGCAGAACGACGGGTTGCGGTCGGGGTGGAACGGACACAACCACCACAGCCGGCCCGATCCCCCGGACTTCCGCGACGCGCCCATCAGGTCGGTCGCCACGACAGCCAGGTCGATCCGTTGCTTCATCGAAGGCCAGTCGAGACGCGCGGGACCGGGATGGCTCCGGCCCGGTAGATGTGCGGTCCTACGGTAGATGCCTGCTGTCTCGGGGCGCGCATCTACGGCGTGGGATGCACATCTCCGGTCTCGAGGGTCGATCGGTGCACTCATGAAGAGACTCCCAGTCACTGAGGTTTCTTTCGTTCAGGAGGGATAGAAGTCAGAGTCACTTACGACTTGCCCCGCTTGGGATCGACAGAAAAGAGGGTGATCGTCCCGAGCGGCTCGCGACCGCGCCAGAGCCAATCGGCCGGGCTCGGCACGATCTCGCTGGTGCGGGTCATCGGGACGTCCAGTCCCATCGCCCGAGCGGCGGCCTCCTCGGGACCGGTTGCGAGCGGATGCGGCTGCGTCAGGTCGGTGTGGATCACGGTCTGCTTGATCGCCTCGGCATCGAGACAGCCCCGCAGCCATTCGTCGGTGATCGCCTGGCGATCGGTGAGCGGGGCATCGTGGATCCGCACCGCGATTGTCTGAAACTCTTTCGGGACCTCACTCAGTTCGGTCTCGGTCACGGGCAGGCCAGTCTTCAGCCGTCCCAGTAGGTTGGCGTCGCGCGGAGTGAACCACTCCGGACGGACGACGTCGAATCGCCTGAACCCGACCCCGCGCGTCCCTCGCGCTTCTCCCGTCTCCTGAACCGTACTTGCATGCATCGGCGCGGATCTCCGGGAGCGTGGTCAATCGGATCGTCTGGGTTCGTCGCAGAATCGCGCGTCGGATGGGTCATCCGGCCCCGATTCCTGCTACTTAACGGGACACCCTATACGATCTGGACTTCGACCGCTCCAGTTGCATAAAAATCGGCCGATGCGAATTTCGGTGCGGTGGACCTCGCCTCGATGAATCGTGGCTCAACCCCACCCGAGGGCCTCTCATGATGGTTTCGGGCGACCCGAGCCCCGTGATGGCGACCTCCGAAAGTCGGGTTCGATGCCCAACACCTCCTGCAAAACGTACAGATTGGCCAGCATCTCCGGGATGCTCAGAGGATTACGGCGGCCCCGATCTCAGACGTCGTGATCCAGAGTTCCCATGACCAGCTACTCTCGTCCGAACGACTCCGGATCTCGATTCGCGAAGAGCTCCGAAAGTTGGATTTCCAGCTCGTCCTGATGGGCGATGATCAGGTCGCAACTCGAACAGTAACAGCAGGTCTTGTTCAGGGCCACGGGGTTCCGCGGCTCAACGTGGATCAGAAGTGGGAACTTGCGTTGCTCCGTCGGGCGGTCACATTTCGGACAGATCGCGAACCGCTCCTCGGCGTAAGGGTTGAGGATGAAGCGGTGTCGGCGGGGGTGGTTGTCGATCAGGGCCACGGAGCGGTCTCCTCCTGGAAGAATGTCGGCGATGACCTTTCCAGCTCTTCAGGAAGCGGAAGTCGAAAGGACCGGCCGCAACCACAATTCCAAGGGAGGGGCGTCAATCCGGCTACTGGGCAATTCGATCGAACGCAAGTTGAACGTGCAATTTATGCGGACGTCAGGCAACACTCCCGGGTCGCAACCGGCGATTGGGTCGCACGGCCTTGACGAGGGGGTGCTTCAGGGGTCTGGTCCGCGCGTCATTCCGACTTGACCGCCATCTCGCGGAGGAAATCGAGGGCTTCCTCCAGCTCGCAGACGAACGCCCCACGGGCTCGTCCCTTGCGATCGAGCTCGTTCAGGAGCATGAGATCGTCGTAATACTCCGATTGCTGGATCCGCGCCCGAGCCTTGACGCCGAGGGTCCCGGTCCGCAACGCCTGGGCTTCCATGTGGTGCTCGATCAGCCAGGCGGTGCGCTCGGTGATCGCCCCTTCGAGGGCCTGCAACGCCGCCTCGACGTGGTCGGAGGGGTCGATGGCCTTGCCGACGTCGTGCAGCAGCGCCGCCAGAAGGAATTCCTCGTCGTACGGCCGCGCCTCGCGCGCCAGCTCGAAGACCTGGAGGCTGTGATAAAGGGCATCGCCCTCGGGGTGGTACTTCGCGCTCTGCTTGACGCCTTCGAGTGGTTCCAGCAGCATCCGGAACAGCAGGAACGGGTCGATCCGCTCTTCCCTGCTCTCGATTTCGGAATCGAGGTCGATCTCGGGGTATTCCTCGCGCAGGAGGGCCTCCAGCTCGGCGATCGACGCCCGCTCGATCGCCTTGCCGGTGATCGAGCTCTTGAAGACGTAACTGAGCTTGTCCTCGGGATAAAGGGTCAGCTCGAAATTGTTCTGATCGTAGAGGTGGATGTGCGTGAAGGTCCGCTCTTCTCCGAACTTGATGATTCGCTTGTGCTCGACATCGTACTGGAGCGCCAACTCGTCGAGAGTATTGGTCACCAGCGTCTGGCTGTCGCAGAAGATGTGGATGTCGATGTCGGAGCCCTTTCGGACGTGACCGGTCCGGACGCTGCCGATCAGCCGGGGCCGGAATCGGGCCAGCAGGCGCATCATCCGGAGAGCGTCGATCCGCATGTCGCGAAGCGTTTCCAGGCGTTTGGGGCCTTCATGCATCCGGGCCATCGCCTGGATCTGGTCGCGGATCTCTTTGTTGCTGGGCAGGTCGCCCGGCCTGTGGCGATACTCGACGCCGAGCTGGCGCGCCGCCTTGCGCTTGGCGGTGAAGTACTCGGTCTCGGTACGATGATACATCAACTGGGCCGCCAGAAAGGCGATCTGGCGCCGGAGGCGTTCGTCAGCCATGGGAGGGGGTGCGCCGATTTCAGCCCATCGAGGCGGCGCCGGGCGATGTGGCTCGATTCACGATCGAGCGAGTCGAGATCGGGAACAGGCTCGGACTGCCGTACGCCTGACCTCTTCAACCATATCCCGAGCCCCCGGACTGGTCAAGTCAAGCAGGACTCACCGAAGGGGCATGGCCCAGTCGCGCGGGAGTTGATACCATGGAAGGTGTGTTGATGGGTCCGGTCCCCGGGATGGTCGCTCCTGTTTCGGGGGTGTCCGTCGATTCCACTTCGTCCGGTTCCCGACGATCCAGATCGCCGAATGAGAGGCTCCTACCGTGCAGGGGGATCGCGACGATCGCGAACTGCTGTTCGAGGCGTTGGCCGTACACCTGGGGTTCCTCGAGCGGTCCGGCCGCGTCGATCTGGCCGGATTGACCGTCGACCAGCGCGCGCGCTCCTGGAGATGGTCGTCGCCGGCCTGATCGCGCGTCACGGCGGCGATATCGGCCGGTGTCTCGATGACCTGAGCGGTTTCGGCCGGATCCGCGACGACCTGAAGCGGCGGCGGGCTCGAGCGTCCGCAGCGCTCGACTCCAGCACCAATCCGACCCTGCCGTCGATTCCGATCGTCGATCCCGAATCCGGCCTCGGGATCGGCGCGGGGGAGGACGGCGACGACTCCTTCCTGCCCGGCGCGGTCGAGCTCCCGGCCGGTGAACGGCGGAGCGATCCTCAGGTCGAATGGTCTCTGGGACACTCGACCTCCGACGGGGTACGATTCCGGATCCTCCGCCCTCACGCCCAGGGGGGAATCGGCAAGGTGTCGGTCGCACTCGACGCGGAACTCCAGCGCGAGGTGGCCTTGAAGCAGATCAAGCCGGAGCGCGCCGATGACACCGAGAGCCGCGCCCGATTCCTTCAGGAAGCCGAGGTCACGGGCCGGCTCGAGCATCCGGGGATCGTGCCGGTTTACGGGCTCGGGACCGACGATCACGGCCGGCCGTTCTATGCGATGCGATTCGTCCGCGGGATCAGCTTCGAGGACGCGATCCGACAATTCCACCAGGCCGACGCGATTCCACGACGCGATCCGCAGGAGCGGATGAGAGCATTGCGACACCTCCTCGACCGGTTCGTCGACATCTGCCATACCGTCGCCTATGCCCACAGCCGGGGCGTGCTCCATCGCGACCTGAAGCCGGCCAACATCCTGCTGGGACCGTTCAACGAGTCGCTGGTCGTCAACTGGGGTCTGGCCAAGGTGTTCGTTCGCGGGTCGGGCGAGCCGTCTGGTTCGAAAACCGTGGCGAGCCCGAGCCCGGAGTCGGGACCGAAGCCCGACCCAGGCGCGGCGGCCGGCCGAGCCGGCCCGGCGGTCGAGGGGTCCGGCGTCGAGGACCGATCGGACTCCGAGCCGCCACTGGGACTGAGCAGCTCGACCGAGACCGCAGCGGGTACGGCGTTCGGCACGCCGGCCTATATGAGCCCCGAACAGGCCGAAGGCCGGCTCGATCAGCTCGGGCCCACCAGCGACGTGTATAGCCTGGGGGCCATGCTCTATACCTTGCTGAGCGGCCATGCGCCGTTCGAGTATGTGTGGTGCGACGTCACCGCGCTGCTCGACCGGGTGCGTATGGGCGAGTTTCCGCCGCCGAGGCAGGTCAATTCGCGGGTCCCCCGCGCACTGGAGGCAGTCTGCCTCAAAGCGATGGCCCAGCAAGCCGGGGACCGCTATCTATCAGCCTCCGAGCTGGCGAACGAGATCGACCACTGGCTGGCCGACGATCCGGTGTCGGCTTACCGCGAGCCAGCCCCGGCGCGGCTGGCTCGATGGGGCCGACGGCACAAGCCGGTCGTGGCCGGCTCGGCCGCGCTGCTGATCACCGCCGTCGTTGCCCTGTCGGCCGGGGTGATTCTCGTCGGCCGCGAACAGCGCCGGACCGAAGAGCAGCGCGAACTGGCCGAGGTACAGAGTCGAGTGGCCATCACCAAGTCGTACGAGGCCAACCAGAAGGCCAATGAGCTCCGCCGGCACGACTCGGTTAGCCGGGTGAACCTCGCCTCGCGCGAGTATCTCGACGACAACGTGGCGCTGGCCGACCAACTGCTGGAAGGCTGTCCGAAAGACCTCCGCGGCTGGGAGTGGTTCTACGCCCGACGGCTGGGGCACTCGGAACTGAGGACCTGGAGTGGGTCCAGCGGCGGCCTGGACGTCTGGTGCGTGGCCTTCTCGCCCGACGGCTTGCGGATCGCTTCGGGGACGGGTCCTTGGTTTCAGGTCGGCGAGAAACCGACCGGCGAGCTGGTTGTCCGCGCGATCCACACCGGTGTGGAAGTCTTCGCGATTCGAGGACTCAAGGGTGCGGTCCAGGCGCTCGCGTATTCGCCCGATGGCCGCACGATCGCGGCGGCCCACGGGTTCGCGGGCCAGGAGCAGGGCTCCGTCCTGAGCCTCCGCGACGCCGAGACGGGGAATCCGCAGTGGGAGACCGCCGAGCGGGGCGTCCAGATTCTGAGCCTGGCCTTCGCTCCCGACGGCCGGACGATCGCGACCGGTTGCGGGCATTTCAACGACTACACCTCGAGCGGCTACGCCCGGCTCCGAGACGCGCGAACCGGCGTTGTTCGCGGCCAGCCGATCCCCGGCGCACCCGGCGGCGTGCTGAGCGTGGCCTACTCCCCCGATAGCGGCCAGATCGCCCTGGCCAGCCGGGACGTGGTCAACCTGTGGGACGTCTCTCGCGAGCGATGGTCCCTCGCGCATCAACTGCGCGGGCCTGTCAACTTTGTTTATGCCGTTGCGTATTCTCCAGACCGCCAGCGCCTGGCCACCGGGGGCTGGGACCAGACGATCCGGATCTGGGACCGGGAGACCGGGAAGCTCCTCGACAGCCTCAACGGCCACCGTGGCTTCGTCCGCGGTCTGGCTTTCTCGCCGGACGGGAGCCAGCTCGTCTCCGGGAGCGAAGACAAGAGCGTCCACCGCTGGGACCTGGCTGGCAACGGCGGGAACGCCGCGTTTCACGGTCACACCGGGTTCGTCCACACCGTCGCCTTCAGTCCGGACGGGGCGCTCGCCGCATCGGGGAGCCTGGACGGCAGGGTCAAGCTCTGGCCTGCGGCGGCGCCCGACTCCCAGGTGACTTTCCGCAACAGTGCCGGCTGGGTCGGCACCCTGGCGTTCGCGCCCGACGGGCGTCGCATCGCCTCGGCCCATAATGGGAACGTCCGGATCTGGGACCCACGGACTGGCGAGGAGCTGCACCGGATCATCGCCACCCGCGGGTTGCTGGCCCACATCGCACTGGCGTTCTCACCCAACGGCTCGAGCCTGGTCGCCAGCGGACCCGGTCGTGCACTCAACCTCTGGGATACGTCGAAGTGGACACGACAACCGCTGGAGGGACCAGCCTCACCGGCCAGCGACGCGGCCTTCTCGCCCAACGGCGCGATCCTGGCCACTTCCCACGAAGACGGCTCGATCTGGCTCTGGGACGTCGGGCGTCGCAGCATGGTCCGAACGCTCCCCGGCCACGCGGGCGGCACCAAAGCCCTGGCGTTCGCTCCCTTCAATAGTCAGCTTGCCTCGGCGGGCGAGGATCGGACGGTCCGGGTCTGGGACGTCTCGACCGGTAGGCCGATGGCCGCAATGACCGGTCATGCCACCGGCGTGCAAGATCTCGCCTTCTCGCCCGACGGCCTCCGCATCGCGTCCGTCGGCGGCGAGTATCACGGCACCACTCCGGCCGAGGTCAAGCTCTGGGAATGGTCAACCGGGCAGCAGGTGGGCGAGTTCAAGGGGCATACTGGCCTGGTCACCGCGGTGACGTACTTCCCCGACGGCCGCCGCCTCGCAACCGCCAGCGACGACCGGACGGTCAAGATCTGGGATGTCGAGTCCAAAGAGGATGTCCTGACGCTTCGCGGCCACACCAGCGGCGTCGTCAGCCTGGCCATCAGTCGCGACGGCCGGCAGATCGCTTCGGGGAGTATCGACTACACGGCCAAGATCTGGACGATCGATTCGTCCGATGGCCAGGCGGACTTCGGGCTGGCGATCCGTCGCGCGGCCGTCGAGCGGGTTCAGGCCCTCTATGCGAAGCACCTGCTCAAGTCCGAGGTCCTGGAGGTCCTCCGCACCGATCGGACGCTCAGCCCACACTTCCGGGACGCCGCGCTTCAGATCGCGGAGCGTCGCCACGAGAACGCGTCGGGGCTCTACGAAGCCGCGCGGCTGACCATCGTCCGGCCGGTCGAACGCCCTGAAGACACACAGCTCGCGCTGCGGAGGCTCCAGGCCGCGTGCCGTGCGGTCAGCGACGACCCGGAGCATCTGGCCGAATACCGTCATGCCCTGGCTCTGGCGCTGCTATCGCGCGGAGCAGCCCGCCCAGGCGCTGGCGACGCTTCGCGAGATCACCGCCGCCAGGCCCGGCGATCCGCCCGAGCCCATCGACCTCGCCGTCATGGCCATGGCCAACCAGAAGCTCGGACGCAGCAGCGAGGCCCAACACGCCCTGGACCAGCTCCGGACCCTGCTGAAATCGAGCCGATGGGCCAACGATCAGGAAGCGATCGGGTTCCTCCAGGAGGCCGAGCATGTTGTGCCAAGACAGCCCAGACCCTAGAGGCGCTACGAGCTCGACTCCCACCGTAATCCCAACCTGAGCTGGGTCTGCTCGTTGACCTTCACCCGCTCGGCGATCCGATGGCCGACGACCCAGATGATGCCCTGTTGATCACAGACGAGCGCGAGTCCTGCCACGTTGATCTCGCGGAACTCGCCGACCGCGAAAAAAGTCGGCCAGTGGCGTGCTCTTACCGTCCATCCCCAGGGGGGCGAACCGATCGCCCGGCAACGGCGGGCGGATCGAGAGTGGAAGGACCACTCGGTCGAAGTCGAGCCGCTCGCCTTCCGATTCGGCGGCACCGAGCGTCGCCACGAGACGTACACCGGCCCATGAGACCGTGGCGGCGCCGGGGACTTCGAGAAAGACTGGCTCCACGGGGGTAGGAATCTCGGCGGCCACGGGAACGGATCGCGTGCGCCACAGGAAGAGGAAGAATCGCTCGGTGGCCACGCTCACTCCGGCCCCGATCTCGGTGCGAGGAACCTCCTTGGCTCGGACCAGGGCCGCAAGGCGTCGCCATCGCCGTGCCGACATGTCGCGCTCGGGCCATCCGGCGCATCGCCAGACCCGGCGCAGGACCTCCGCGCGGAGAAAGTCGGGGATCGAGTTTAGGAAGGCGTGTTTGAGGACAACGGAGTTCTCTGTAGCAGTGATCGTCGCTGTGCGTTCGACGGCCCGCGCGTCGGCCTCGATCGCGCGCTGAGACGCCGTGGCATGCTCGCCCAGGCGGACCAGGGCATCGGCGACCCTCGGGTTGTACTCGGCCGCCAGCTTCGGCAAGAGATCGTTCCGGATGCGAGCCCGAGTCCGCGTGAGATCCCCGTTCGTCTCGTCCTCTCGGAACGGTTGGTCTACTTCCGCCAGGTACGCTCGAATCTCCCGTCGGGATGCGGCCAGAAGCGGCCGAACCAGCGCGATCTCCGGATCGGATGCGAGGAGCCGCCGCCGCGGGATTCCCGCCAGTCCGCGGAGGCCAGTGCCGCGGACGATTCGATGGAGAATCGTCTCGGCTTGATCGTCGCGCGTGTGTCCGACCGCAACGGCCGAGGCGCCACGAGCCCGGGCGATCTCGACCAGCCAGTCATATCGGGCACGGCGGCGCATCGGACTCGAAGTGCCCGGTATGAATCGGCCGCCACTGGCCGATGTCGAACGGCAAGCCGAGCGACGCGGCCAGCTCGGCGACGAAGTCGGCATCGGCACGAGATGCCTCGCCCCGCGTACTGTGATTCAGATGAGCCACCGACAGTCGGAGATCCACCCTCGGCGCAACCTGGTGCAAGATCCGCAAGAGCCCGACGCTATCCCCGCCCCCCGAGACGGCGACCACCCAGGCGCCGCCCAGGCACCGAGCACGCCATCGGGCGATCCGGTGTTCGATCTGATCGATCCAGGTCATGGGAATGGCTCTGGTGGTTGGTGGACGATGGCCAGTAAACTGTTATGCCGGCAACAAGGACCTTCACGTAGCTCGAGCTTCGCAGCTTGACTCTCCCGACGGGCGAGGCTTGAGAGCCTGACTGGCACGACGCGTTAAATCATTCATGAACCCCGATCTGATCTCGTTGTTAAGATGTCCGCGGTGCCAGGGCAATCTAGCGGTCGAAGGCGACCCGGCGCGGGCACTGACCTGTCGGTCTTGCTCGGGATCGTACCCGATCGTCGGCGGGATTCCCCGGCTGTCGCGCGATTCCTACGCCGAGAGTTTCGGCCGGCAGTGGAACCGGTATGACGTCATGCGGCCTGAAGAGGACGAGGCGACGTTCCTGGTCAAGACCGGGGTCGCGGCGAGCAACCTGGCGGGCCGACGGGTGCTCGATGCCGGTTGCGGCGGGGGTCGTTACGCTCGACTGGTCGGCGGACACGGGGCCGGGGTCATCGGCGTGGACTTGAGCTCCGCGGTTAACAAGGCCGCCGCGCTCTGCGCCGAACTGCCCGACGTCGCGATTGTTCAGGCTGATCTGCTCGACCTGCCGATCGCGGAATCGGCCTTCGACCTGGTGTATTCGATCGGCGTTTTGCACCATACTCCCGACCCGCGCCGCGCCTTTGCCGAGATCGCCCGGCGGGTCAAGCCAGGCGGGCGACTGGTTGTCTGGCTCTACCGACGCAATACCGCACCCCAGGAGTGGCTCAACTCGGGGCTCCGCGCCATCACGACCCGACTGCCGGCGCGAGTGCTCGAACCCGTTTGCGCCGGCCTCGGCGCGCTCGGCAGCGTGCCCATCATTAACCGGACGCTCAACAAGGTCGCCAACTTCTCCAGTCACTCCGACTGGACGCTGCGCGTCTGCGACAATTTCGACTGGTACGCCCCGCGATTCCAGTCGCATCACACCCCAGAGGAACTCAAACGCTGGTTTGCCGAAGAGGGCTTCACCGATATCGTCGAGCTTCCCCCGGCGAAGTCTGGCACGCTGTACGACCGGGCTTATCACCATAACCTCATCATCGGCAGCGGGGTCAATGTCGCGGGCACCCGCCCGTAGCGTTACTTGCCGCCGGCACCCGTGGGCGGCCAGAGCGCGAAGCCCGTCATGTTGGTCTTGATCCGGTAGAGGCTCTTGCCGGCGCAGATGTAGAGGGTCCTGCGGTCATCGCCGCCGAACTCGACGTTCGCCGGGTTTTCCGGAGTGGGGATGATCTCGAGGAGCTTGCCATCGGCAGAAAAGACGTAGGCGCCCGCCTTGTCCCCGGCCCCGGCGGCGGCGACGATCCGTCCGTCCGTCGTGACCGTCATGCCGTCGATGCCACGCTGATTACCGAAGTCATGGATCACGCGCGGATTCGTCACCTTTCCCCTGTCGCCGATCGTCGCGGCGATTAACGCCCGGCGACGGGGTCCGTTGTCCGAGACGTAAAGGGTCTTGCCGTCGGGGCTGATGGCCACGCCGTTGGGCTTGTAGACCTTCATGTCCAGCGGAATGACATAGCCTTGCAACTGGATGAGGAACACGCCCTCGAATTCCAGCTCGCGCGGCTCGTCGCCGACGTACCGCGGGTCCGTGACATAGATCCGACCATCCGGGTCAACAGCCACGTCATTCGGGCTGTTGAATCGCTTCTCATCGAATCCGTCGGCCAGGGTCTTGATGGTGCCATCGGGCTCGGTCACGGAGACCCGTCGGCCGCCGCCGGTATTGGCGCCCTCGGCGACGATGAGCCGGCCCTTGCTGTCGAAGATCAGGCCATTGGCCCGCGCGCTCGGCTCGCGAAAGACGGTCGTCTTGCCGGTCTTCGGGTCGAACCGCATGATCCGGTTCCCGATGTCCGAGAAGAGGATCGAGCCGTCCGCGGCCATCGCTCCTCCCTCGGTGAACTCTCCATCTCCCCAGACTTTCTCCAGCTTCTCTCCCGGCGGCACGACGCTGTCTGAGGCCGCTTTGGCCTGGACCGGAGGGAATCCGACAAGAGCCAACAGGACCAGCGACGAGATGGACATCCGCAAGTCTCCCGTAATAAGTTGAGTCACCCAACCTCTATCCTTGGTCTCCGCTCGCAATCGGTCAAGGCATCTCTCGGTGGGTTCGCGAGGGATCAGAAGAAGGGTTCCACAGGAATGCGGGCGTCCATGCCGCCCTGAAGCTCACGATCGCGATCGCGACGCCAGAGAGCCCGAATGGTCAAAGCATAGACGCCGCTGACCACTACGATGGTCGCCAGCATAGCCCAGTCGTCCTCGTCGAGGCCCCGGCTGCTCAGCTTCTCGATCATCATCATCAGGCAAGTGAAGAAGGTCCCGACGATGACCGTCGCCTCCGCGACCCCGAGGGCCGTCCATCGTGGCGGCTTCCGACCTGGCGGGGAGGGATCGCCCGTCCGGCTCCAGCGCACGATCGATCGAAACCACGACTGGAAGAACGCGAAACCCAGATACAATGCGAGCATGCCATTCCAGACGGCGAAGAGGACGACGTTCCTCGCCGCCTGGGGATTCATCCACGAGAGAAACGCATTCGAGACCGCGAATGCGACCACCAGGCCGATCAGCTCACAGAGAGTCAGGTTCGGCCGGGGAAAGTGGCTGCGGGGATTGTGCGGTTCTGGGATATCCTGCGACATCGTCCGTTTTCCTCTGGTTGAGCACCCTTCGATAGCCCCTTCATCACGTGAGTACATCCCGAATCACATGGCCGTGGACGTCGGTAAGTCAACGCGAGGTTCCATTATTGTTGTAAGTGAGGCGTTCGTGGTCCAGGCCGAGGAGGTGCAAGATCGTGGCATGGAAGTCGTGGACATCGACCACCTTCTCGACGGCCTTGTGGCCGAACTCATCGGTGGCGCCGAAGCTGAATCCGTGCTTCACTCCGGCGCCGGCGAGCCAGGCGGTGAATCCCTTGGGGTTGTGATCGCGACCCTGAACGCCCTTCTGGAATGTGGGCATGCGGCCGAACTCGGTCGTCCAGACGACCAAGGTGTCGTCGAGTAGCCCTCGGGCTTTCAGGTCAATCAAGAGTGCGGCGGCGGGCTGGTCGAGGATCGGGCCGTGGCGGTTGTAGTCCGACTGGATGCGGCGATGCCCGTCCCAGTTGAGGGCACCCTCGCCCATGGCGAAGGCACCGTTGAACAGCGTGATGAAGCGGACCCCGCGCTCCAGGAGTCGTCGGGCAAGCAAGCAGTTGCGACCGAAGGCGGCGGTGAGCGGGTTGGGATCGTCGAGACCGTAGAGGGATTGGGTCGCGGGGCTCTCGCGGGACAGGTCGCCGACCTCCGGCGCGCTCGCTTGCATTCGTCCGGCCAGCTCGTAGGAGGCGATCCGGGCCGAGAGTTCGGTATCGCCCGGGTGTCGCCGGAGGTGCTCATCGTTGAGCAGGCGGAGGAAGTCGCGCGCCGCCGCGTCATCGCCGGGTGCGATCTCGGTCGGTCGAGCCAGGTGGCTGATCGGCCGCCCAGCGTTGAATGCCGTCCCCTGGAACGCGGCCGGCAGGAAGCCGTTCGACCAGTTCGCCGGCCCTTGCTGCGGGTCGCCGCGCGGGTCGGGGATCGCCACATAGGCGGGCAAGTCCTGGTTCTCGCTCCCTAGCGCAGTAGCTGACCCAGGCCCCGATGCTGGGGAAGCCCTCGAGTGTGAACCCGGTGCTCATGAACATCTCGCCGGGCCCGTGCGTGTTGGTCTTCGAGGTCAGTGAGTGGACGAAGCACAGGTCGTCCGCGCGAGCGGCCAGGTGCGGCAATAAGTCCGAGATGTACTTGCCGCTCTGCCCCCGCGGCCGGAACGTCCACGGGCTCCGGGCCAGATTTCCGTTCTCGCCCTGGAAGGTGATCAGCTTTTCGACCCCGGGCATCGGCTGACCGTTCCGCTTGATCAGTTCGGGCTTGTAGTCCCAGGTGTCGAGATGACTGACCGCACCCGTGCAGAAGATGTGTACGACGCGCTTCGCCCTGGACGCGAATTGTGGCGGTTTGGGAGCCAGCGGGTTGGCTGGCTGAGGTTTTCTGGGGTTCGGTTTCGGATCGGCCGCCCTGGTGTCAGCCGCCAGCAATCCTTGCTCGGCCAGAAGCGCGCTGAGCGCGATCCCACCCATGCCCGTGGCCATGTGACTGAGGAAACCTCGGCGATCGAGCAAGTGGCGCCCCAGGAGTGAAGACGATCGATCGCACATGGTCGGTTTCCCCCTTGAATCGTTCAACGCCTGTCAAACACTTGTGAATTATACTCTCGTGCGACTGAATCTCGTTTGACTTTCTGACTCCGAGACCCAGAGAATGTCCTGGTCACGAAAACGGCTGACCGATCTCCTGGGTCGGATGACTCGTAGCGGGTTCCCTCGAGGCCAGTTGTTTGAGGAGACGGTCAACCGGAGGAAATCGCCGGTAGAAGAGGCGGGCCTGGTGGCCTGCGTGATTCTACGGCAAAATGAAGGAGTGGTCCCGATGAGTCAGCAAATCTGGAAGCGTCTCGTGTTGACCGCCGCGTTGCCAATACTCGCGATTGTATCGCTCGTCGGCTGCGAGTCCGAGGGGCCAGCCGAGAAGGCGGGCGAGAAGATCGACGCGGGCGTCCAGAAGGCCAAGGACACTATCAGTCCGCCTGGCCCCGCGGAAAAGGCGGGGCGTGCACTCGACAAGGCCGCAGGTGAATGAGCCAGCCGTACGTGAGCCTCCAATCACCGTCGGATCGCGGTTCCTCGAAGAATCGCCCTCTGTCGGTTGAGTGAGGATCGTGTCGACGGCGATCAGACGGTCGGCCGACTGTCTCCATCACTCCTTCTCGTCTCCCTCGAGGAGGATCGATGGAGCCGACCCTCGACGAGCCGACGGGCGACGAACGAACGCCTCAATCACCATGCAATCTGCTCGAACAAGTCCGTCAGCTTCCGCCCCCGCGACGGGTTGAGCCGCGTCGCGTGGGCGACGCGTCCCGCCAGATGAGCGCGAAAATCGGCGACCCCGGCGCGATTCTGGCCGTGCGGGCCGTGGCGGACGCAGTTGCACAAGGTGGCTTTGAGCTGATCGTAATCGTCCCTGGGCATGTTGACCCTTTGATTGATGACGATGCCCGCGGTGCGCTGACGGACGCCCTGCGCATGACTCGCGTCTTGCGATGCTGGACGGTGAACCCCTCCTCCATCGCAATGGCGGCGGCATGGATCGGGAACCGGTCGATCGACTTTGCGAACGCCTCACCACCGGAGAAGACCAGGTCGTCGGCATATCGTGTGTAGTGGGCTTCCGCGGCGCGGGCCAGGCCGGCCAGTCGCGCGTCGAGTCGATAGGCGATGAGGTTGGCCAGCGCGGGCGAGGTCGGGGCTCCCTGCGGTAAGTGCGGACTTCGATACAACCGGCCGTCTTGCCAGCTTGTGGCGGCGCGAGTCCCATCGCCACGAAGTTCTACCGCCCGCTCCCAGATCGTCCGGGGGATCGTATTGGTGCACAGGCCGGTTAGCAGCCGGGCCACCGGTTCGGGGTAACCCGCGGTGAGGTAGATCGCGATGACCCGGGCTGCCGAGATCGTGACGAAGAAGTCGCGGAGGTCCATCTTCAGCACGATCGATCGGCCGACATGCGGCTCCACGAAGCTCAACACCGATCGGCCGGGGCGAAAGCCGTGAGCCGCCTCGTGCGGTGGGATGCCGGCCAGGATCGCGTCGAGCACCCCGCGCTGGAGTCGCTTGAGCCGCGGCTTGGGTGCCTCGATCAGGCGGAGCGATCCCGATCGCTTCATCATCCACCGGTATCGATAATGTCGGAGCGGCTCGACGGCGGCCGTCCGCTCGCGGGCCTGGTAGTCGGAGAACCAGTCGAGCTGGTTCGGCTCCACGTCCAGCAACCGGGCGAGCTCGGCCGAGGTCGCGATCGCTGGGACGGGCCACGAGCCCGGCGGCCCTGGAGCCGGAGTCATGATGGGCTCGGGCCATCGGTCGTAACGGAGCGTCGGGGGACGGCGGCGAGCCTTCCAGAATCGCTCATCGTCCCGCAAGAAATCGGCGAGCCGGTCGACGCGGGGCCGCGAGCCTTCCGGGAATGCCACCAGTACCCGCGTGGCCAGTGGGCGCAGCCATCGAGACTTGCGGGCCAGGACGCTCTGGCCGCGCGCGATGAGGGCTTCCAACTCCCAGGGACCTGAAAGGAACGCCTCGGCCAGTCCGTGCATGAGCACGGAATCCCGGTAGTGAAAGTAAGACAGTGGTGGCGGCTCCAACCCGTCTGGTCCGGCGTGAGCCATTCTACGCGGCCAGCGTAGCGGTGCTCACGCGCTGAAATGGTCCGATGAGCCGTGTCCCCGGGGTAACCCCGGAGCATGGATAACGACCGCCAGAGACGGCCTCTCCACACACTTGGAGCACCGCCACCACCGGCGGGGATGGTAAGGCAGTATCTATACCTTTGTCAAGATCGGCTCACTTCGACCTGAGATCGAAGGCGAGCGTGTTTCCACCCTCGAGTACCTGGCATTTCAAGGCTGTGGTTTCGGGGTTGGAGTAGCGGACAGGTAGCTTCACGTCCGGGTCCAGCGAGAGGATTGACACCTTGTAGACCCCCGGCAGTGCACCGTCGTCCGCGTCCGCGGTTGTGAGCGTGAAATGGCCATCCCGGATCACACCGGAAGCGGCATGACCCTCCGGCTGTATCGGCTCAAACGCAATCCGACCCGTCCCGAGCGGCTTGCCATCGAGTTGGACCGTACCCGAGACCTGATAGCGCTTCCCGATCTTGGCCGCCTCTTGAGAGTTGTCCCCGAGGAGATACCGGCGGAGGAACTCGACCTCGACGACCTGGAGATAATCCTGATTGGCCTTCTTGGCGAAGCCATGCCCCTCGTTCGTGCCTACGATGTACCAGACCGGGACACCATTCTTCTTGAGGGCGGCGACCATCTGCTCGGCCTCGGAGATCGGCACGCGCGGGTCGTTCTGACCCTGGACGACCAGGATCGGCGTGTGGATCTTCTCCGCATTGGCCAGCGGCGAGACCTTCTCGAGATACGACCGCATCTCCGGGTCGCGCTCGTTGCCGTACTCGGCGCGACGGAGGTCGCGGCGATAGCCCTGGGTGTTTTGCAAGAATGTGACAAAGTTCGAGATGCCGACGATGTCGATTCCGCACTTGATCTTGTCGTTGTAGTTCGTCTGGACAGCCAGCGACATGAATCCGCCGTACGAGCCGCCAGTCACCCCCACGCGGGACTTGTCCAGGTCCTCCTGCATTGCGATCCAGTCGAGGAGAGCGCCGATGTCCTTGACGGCGTCGCCGCGGAGCTTGCCATTGTCGAGCTTGAGGTAGCTCTTCCCGTATCCCGACGAGCCGCGCACATTCGGGAAGATCACGACGATTCCCAGTTCATCGACCAGGTAGTCGAGCCGGCCCAGGAACCGGGGGCGGAACTGGCTCTCCGGACCGCCGTGGATGTCGATCAACACGGGCCGCGGCCCGGGAAACCTTCGCGGCGAGGGCTGGTATACAAAAGCCGGAATCTCATGACCGTCGAAGCTCGAATACTCGATCGGCTCCGGTCTCCTCAGGAGATTCGGGTCCAGCCCACCGATCTCGCTCTGACTCCATCGGTATGCGGCCGTCTCATTGGTTTTCGACGAATAAGCGTCCAGGGAGGATTGGAAAGAGCCGAAGGTGACCCCGAATTCAAGGGTATTCGGACGAAACTTTAACCCTGTGAACTGGCCGGACCATGGTTTCAAGGCCTCACTGAGCCGGACCGTACCACTGGGCAGACCGAGAACGGAGACGCGACCGTATCCATTCTCATTAGTAATATAAACTGCGTAATCGTGGTCATCGCTCAAATCGAATTCCTCGACGTCCCACAGGATGCTCTGGGTGAGCGTCGCGACGAATCCGGAGCCCAGATGATGTCGGACGAGCTGTCGAACATCACTTCTCTTATCGGTGATGTAGAAAACGGACCTGCCATCCTTCGACCACTTCGCGGCACCGGCGAAGACGCGGTCCGCTTCGGGGTCGTCCGGGCGCGGCGTGAGCGTCTCGGTCTTGCCGGTCGCGACATCAATGATGTGGATATACGATTCATTGATCGAAATGTACTCCACGGCGACGACCTTGGCCTCGTCGGGCGACCAGTCGGAGACGGTCCAGGTGCCGGAGACCTCCTTGAAGCGACGGACGAAGTGAGGATCGGCGGGTGCGGCGACGTAGAGGTCCATATCTCGCCCATTGCGGGCGTTGCTGCTCCAGGCCAGGAGCTCGCCCGATGGCGACCACTTTGGTGCTGAGTTTCGACTCTTGCCGTCCGTGAGCCGCCGGGCTTCACCACCCTTGCGATCCTGGAGGAAGAACTGGTAGTTCTCGGCGCCCCCTTCGTCGATGGTATAGAGGAACTGGTCGTGCTTGGGCCGGGCGGAGACACTGAGCACGCGCTCGGGAAGAAACGTGAGCTGCGTCCGCGCACCTCCGGGTTGGGCCACGAAATGTACCTGGGGCACGTCGCCGAACCGGGTGAGAATGTACATCCCCGAACCGTCGGAGGCCCAGTCCTGGAAGCTCGCCGAGCGGATGTTCTGGTATCGGCTCAATGCCTTCCCCACAGAGGCTGGGATCGGCGGCATGCCCTGGACCCGGATCGTACCGGGGACGGGAATCGTTGGCGGTTCGGCCAGAACCGACGGGCCGAGGACTCCCGACATGGCCACCACCCACCCGAGCATCCTGTGATCTCGCCCCATCGTTGAATTCCTCCGGATTTGAATCATTCCCTGACGTCAACAATGATCAGGTCTGCGCTTCTTGTGATCTCATGGATCTCTAATAAAGGTAGGGGTAGAATTTCGCCACCAGCGTCATACCCATCCAGTAGAAGCCCACAATACGCCCTGTCCGATCGATCCGGCTGGGGACGCCTCGCCACCTTCGGCCGATCCACAATAACGCCCAGGTCGCTCCCACCGAATACCCGGGCAAAGCCTGCGCTGTTCCCAGCAGGTATTCCACATCGAACTCCCTACGATTCAAGGGGTTCACGTAGATGCTGGCGAAGAAGATCCACTGACTCGCCAGGCGATCGATCACATCCAGCCCGAGGACCATCACGATCGGAAACGATGCCGCGAACAGAGCCACAAATCCCGGACGGCGGGTCAATCCCCTCAGACGCGGTCGAGGAGGACACAGGCTCATCGCCAGGAAAGTCAGAGTCCACACCGCCATCCAGGGCGCGGACTCGCTGATCAGCTTCGGCACCCACGAGAGCACGAGCAAGATCGAATGCCCCTTTTGCCATTCACCGATCACCGACATGAATTCCGAGAGGTACACGCTCGCGGTCCATCGCATGCTCAAACAACCGGCGATTCCCGCGACCAGGATCAGTCCATGTAGCATTCGAAACTTGAGTGGAGACGGCATTCTCACTGTCGAGGCTCCTGGACGGGTTAGGATCAGTACATGTCAATCATGTATTGCCCACCGTGATCCGGGTTGCCGATCAGGCGTTGGTTCTTGGTGTCCACGACGAAGTCGAGCATTTCCAGGGGGATGTAGCCGATCAGGATGGGGCAATTGTCGGCGATCTCAGCCACTCGCACCTCACAATCGCGTCCCTGGATGGCCAGCTTGACGGGCTCGAAGATCCCAAACGACACGAGGCCAGCATTGGTCTTGGCTTCGACTGTCTTGATCCGCTTGAGGCCGAGTTGGTTGATCAGACATAGAGGCATCGAAACGTAGGTCGCTCCGGTGTCCACGCGCGCGTCGTGGACCTCGATGCGGCGGACCTGCACTTCGGTGAGCCGACCCTCGTCCGCGGCGATCACATCGCGGTTGTTCTCGAGCAAGGCCGTAACGTGCACGATCCCCATGGTTTCCGTCTCCATGTTGCGTCTCCTCCCGCTTCCCGGGTTTCACTCACGGGACGTAAACAAACTCATTGGCATTATACAAAGCCCGGCAGAAGGCCGCCGTGCCGTGCGCGGCGATCAGCTTGACGGCCGCGTCGCGCTCGATGCCCGTCGGCGCGCGGCCGAAGGCCAGGCGGAACCCGCGCTCGACCTGGCAATCCGCGTCGGTGCCTGCTTCGGCCTGGAGGCGTTCGGAGAAGAACTCGGCCTGGCGGATCACGAATCGACTATTCAAGAGGTTGAGCGCTTGGAGTGCTGTGGTCGAGACATTTCGCCTCGGGGCGACCAGTGCCGCGTCGGGACAGTCAAAGGCGCCGAAAGTGGGATCGGGCTGGCTCCGCGGCTTGAACTGGTAGACCATCCTGCGGAAGTCGTCCGGACCGAGATCGGCCCGGGGCTTGTACACCGCAACATAATTGGTGTTCTTCTCCCAGATGTTGTAACCGGGCCCGCCCATGCGGGTGTTGAGCCGTCTGCTGGTCGCGAGAATCGCGTCGCGGATCGACTCAGATTCCAGCCGTCGTGGACTCATGCGCCAGAGCAGTCGGTTATCCCGGTCCATGGTCTGGGCTTTCTCATCCAGCCGGCTCGACTGGCGATACGCTGAAGACATCACGATCAGCCGATGGATCGGTTTGAGTCGCCAGCCGCCTTCGATGTACGTGCTGGCCAGCCAGTCGAGCAGCTCGGGATGTGAAGGCGGAGTGCCGTTGAAGCCGAAGTCGCTGGGCGTGGCGACGATCCCCCGGCCGAAGTGGTACTGCCAGGCGCGGTTCACCATCACTCGGGCCGGTAGCGGGTTGGCCGGATCGCCGATCCAGCGGGCCAGTGACACCCGGCGCTCCGCCTCGGGGGCGGCGGGGTCCAGGACGAGACCGGGCCGGATACACGCGATCGACGAGGGCCTCACCTCCGGCCCCTTCTTCGTCGGATCGCCGCGGAGAAGCAAATGCGTCGGACCGGGCTGGCTGAACGTGCCGGCATAGATCGACATCGTCGTCCCCAGTTGAGCGAGCCGTTCGCGAAGCGAGGATTGACGCGCGAGTCGCTCCATGCGCTCGCGTGCCAGCTTGGGCGGGAGTCCGGAGCCATTGGCGAGCTCCAACGACTTGGCATCCGCACTGCCATACGCCTGACGGTCGAGCGATGAACCAATGACCTGCCAGCAGCCGGGCTCAAGGGCCGCCTCCACGTAATACTGGGTCGCCAGCCGGTCGCTATAGGCACCTTCCCGGTCGCGGCCCCAGACCACGCGGTCGATGGTCGCCGGCTCGGGCCAGGTGATCGTGACCACCCCCCTGCCCGCCGACCGCGAGATCCAGCTCCGGCTGTTCCCGTGCCGGCCATCGTTGAGGTGGACGATCTTGTGGATCGGGCTGTCCGGGTACTCGGACGAGGCCGACGCCTTTCCCCCAGCCGAGTCGAGTGCGACATTCCGTGGTGGAGATCCACCGCGCTCCGCGGTCGAGTAGACCTCCAGCTCATCGATGCACGGCTCGGTGCCGTTGCTCGTCGCAAGGATCGTCATCCGGACCATTCGAGCCTGGATCGGCGCGAACCGTTCGACGTTGCGACGCGGGTTGACCATCGGACGGATCGGCGCATCGCTGCCGGGATGGGCCAACGGTTCGGAGCCATCGAGGCGCTGGTCGATGAGAGCCAGCTCATTGCTGATCGCGGCCGCCTCGATGCGTCGCGCCGCCGTGTCCGGCGCCGAGACCGTCCGCGCGGCGTGGTTGACCCCCGCGAAGATGGCCTGGAGGCCGTAATAGTCGGCCTGGCGGATCGGATCGAACTTGTGGTCGTGACACCGTGCACACTGGATCGTCAGGCCGAGGAATGTGGTACCGGTCGCCGTGATCATGTCGTCGAGGTCGTCGGCGCGCTGCTGGAGCATCCCTTCGACAGTCTGATTGCCGACAATGTCGTGCGTGCCGCCGACGAGGAACCCGGTCGCCGTCGCGGTCAGCCAGTCTGCCGAGCGGCCTCCCGAGGCCAGCGTGTCGCCGGCGAGCTGTTCGAGGACGAATTGCGGAAAAGGTGTGTCGCGGTTGAACGCGCGGATCACGTAATCGCGATAGGGCCACGCCGAGAACCTCGGCAGATTGGTTTCATAGCCCTCACTCTCACCGAACCGGACGACGTCGAGCCAGTGGCGACCCCACCGCTCGCCATAATGGGGCGAGGCCAGCAGGCGATCGACAAGCGCCTCGTAGGCCGTCGAGTCCGGGTCGGCAACGAATGCCTCGACCTCGTCCGGCGTGGGGGGCAAGCCGGTCAGGTCGAAGGTGACCCGGCGGATGAGCGCGGCGGGATCGGCCTCCGGAGCCGGTGCGAGCCCCGCGGCCCTGAGACCCTTGAGGACGAACGCGTCAATGGGAGTGCGGACCCAGGCCGAACCATTTCCCTGCCCGGCGGGAGGTGCGACTCGGCGGACCGGTTGGAGCGACCACCAATCGGCCCCCGCGGCGCGGGGTCAGTGGCTCGCTGGGATACGAGGCGCCGGACTCGATCCACGCCCGCACCACCGCGACCTGCTCCTTCGACAACGGTCCGTTGGGCGGCATCTCCCCCTCGGCGACCTTGTCGATCAGCAGGCTATCCTCCGGCTGGCCGGGCACGATGGCCGCTCCAGTCTCCCCACCGGTCAGTGCCGAGGCCCGCCGGGTCAGGTCGAGCCCCCCTTTTTCTTCGCCGGCCCGTGGCAGGCCACGCACTTGCCGATCAGGATCGAACTGGCATCCTGGGCGAACCGGTCGAGATTCCCTCTGGATGGTCCCGGAGGACCGGACGTTTTGGGAGCCGTCCGCTCATCCACTACCCCTGTCTGCGCCGCTACGACCGGCACGACACTCAAGATCATCATAGCCGTCAGAATCGCTCTCATTGTCCGAATTCTCCACCTGTGCCGGCTCATTTCGAGGACGGATCGCTGCTTGCCATCATAACCGGAGCGCTGCAAAACTCCTCATGACCGAGTTAAACTGTTCTCGGAGAAAATGCAAGCATCGGCGATGGAAGGGTCCGTATCGGAAGTCGCTCGTTCGAGGAATCTATGGTATCACGAGGGTGTAAGCTTGGCGGGCCAAGCCGCTGAGCCATCCTGTTGGAGTGCGGTGACCATGAGCTACAACGTCGCGGTGGTCCTCCCGCCGGTCCCCGCGGAAGCCGACTCGGCGTGGGTGGCTCTTGACGGGTTCATCAAGGAGCAGGGGCCGAGGCCGGCCGTATTCCAGGAGCTTCACGACCGCCTGACCGCCAGGTATCCGTGTATGTGCTCCGTGCCCGATGATCGGATCGATGAAATCGTCTGGAGCGACGGACCACTCATTAACGACTTCCTGCACCGCGCGGCGGTCCTGGGTATGTCGTATTCTCGGGTTGATGAAGTTCTGCCTTTCCTGTTGGAAACAGCGAACGACCTTGGCCTCGTCGTGTTCGACTGGGCTACCGGGACGATCTACCCGGCCGTAACAAGGCGCAGTAGCGAACGAAGACCGCCGCGACCCTGTGCAGCACGATCATCGCTCGTACTCGGCGGGTCGAGACGCGAACACCGAGACTCCTGTAGGTTCATCCGGGTGGAGTCTGGGTCGAGAGCAGATAGACAGCGAACGAGGCCAACCAGTGCTCGCCTTCGTAGTTGCCGCTGGCCACGTGCGCGAGCGCCGATTCGGCGTGCCGGGTTGCCGATACAGTCAATGCCGTCCGAACCGGGTCTCCCACCGGGAAGACCGCCGCGATGCTCCTCATGGCCCAGGCACGGCTGAGATTGAGCCCATCGAGATGGACCAGTTGCGGGTCGGACCTGTCCGTCACGGTGGCAGGCATGAAGAGTGCTTTCGGTTCGCCCCGATCCGCCCCGGGTAAGAACCGGCCGAACCACGTCCGGAACTCGGCCGGTGTCAGGACGCGCCGCATCAGGTCCGCCTCCGTCAAGCTCGGCGAGAAGAAATCCGCCCCGCCGGGCTCCCATCCGGCTGGTACATCGACGTCCGCGCCGAAATAGGCGCGAGCCCGTTCTTCGACCAGGGCTCTCAGCCGCGTGTCGCCCACGGCACGAGCGTAGTCGTAGGCGAACGAGAGCCCGAACGCCGTGTTCGGGTGGACGCCGGTCCGGATCGGGTACGTCTGCTTCGGAAAGAACTCCCGATATCGCGTGACCACGACACTGGCCAGCGGCTTGATGTTCACCGCCCAGAGCTTCGCGTCAGGATCGTCCCAGTCGTTCAGCTCCTCGACCAGTTTGAGGAGCCACGCCCATCCGTATGTCCGCTCGAACGACTTACTCTCCGGGCGACCGAAGTAATCGGCCTCGGCTTTCAGGTTTTCGGCGGTCAGGTGTTCTCCCAGTACGGCCCGGATCTCCTTCGCCTCCGGCAGGTCGGGGAACCGGCGGAGCAACCGGACGAGCATCCAGTGGCCGTGCACCGAGGAGTGCCAGTCGTAACAGCCGAAGAACGCCGGGTGGAGGGCCTTGGGACCTTTGACATCGGACGGTGCGCCGACAACGTGCTCGGGCTTGTTCGGGTACTCCTTGTTTAACCCCTTGAGCGCGAGGCGAGCAAACGCCGACGCCCGCTCCCTCGTCAGGACCGTTGACAGATCAGAGGCATGCGCTGAGTAGGACATGATGAAGGGGACGAGAACGGTGGCGTAGGTCGTAACGTTCAGGAAACCGGGAGCTTTTCGCATCGGTGGACCCTCTGCTGGCGATGACCAATGGAGGACGTATCCCTGCGACCAGAATGTCCCAGTGTACCATCAGCCTGCTCTCGACCGAACAACCTGCGAACCACATTCATATAAAGCATCAATATGTGTAATAGAACTGTCGAGACCCTGCTGGTTCAGTCCCTTGTCGCACGGATGAGCGGAGACCGGTCACTCGACGATGGGGAAACCGACGACGAGCGTTCATGGAGTATGCAAACTGGACCGGGCCGGGAGGGCGGGTCCCGTATGAGGCGTGGACCCCGGGGCGGGTCCCGGCATCGCTGCGGACGACTTGTCCGTAATCCGGCTCGCCGAGGCGCGGCAGACGGCCTCGTAGAGGACGTCGGCGATGACGGGTTTGACAAGGTGGGCGAAGAAGCCGACCGAGTGGCTCTGGTGCTGGTCGTCTTCCGAACTGTGACCGCTTAATGCGATTCCGGGAACACCTTGGGCGTGCAGTTCACGCATCAGCTGTAGGCCGGAGCCGTCCGGGAGTTCGATGTCGCTGATGAGCAGGTCGAAGTCGGCCTGCGCCAGAGCCTGCCGGCCCGCCGCGATGCTCGAGGCCGGATGGACTTCGCAGCCGTGACGCCGGAGGGTCCGCTCGAGGTATCGGAGCGTGTCGGCATTATCTTCGATCAGGAGAATCCGCAGGCTCGCGATGAGGGGACGGGGGGGGTTCTTCGCCGGTTCGATCCGTTGCGATGACCATTCGGGCGCCGGCGCGGTCAGCAGTTCCACGCGGAAGGTCGCACCCTGTCCCGGGCCTGGGCTCGAGGCCGAAAGCCGGCCTCCGTGCGCCTGGGCCACCTCGAGACCGATCGCCAGTCCCAAGCCCAGTCCGCTTCCCCGTCTCGGGAGCGTTTCGCCCCCTTGTTCGAACGGGTCGAAGATCCTGTCGAGCCACTCCGGCGCAATGCCGATCCCGGTGTCCTCAAACTCGACCACCAGGAGGCGCGCTCCCAACGACGATCCCGCCGAGTCGTCGTGCAAGGGCCCACGACCGGAAGCCGCGGGAGCGGTCCCGGTCTCCCTGTTGTACGATCGAATCGTGAGCGTGGTGCCGGGCGGAGCAAACCTGGCCGCGTTGCGGAACAGGTTCCAGAAGAGTTGCATCAGTCGCGCGGAGTCACCGTGAACGTGGTACTCCCCGGCCGCGAACTCCTCGAGGACGTTCAGACCCGCTTCGAAGATCGGAGCGAAACAGATATCCCGGGCTCGGCGAATGACCTCGTGGATATCGACGCTTTCGAGTTTCAGGTGCATCAGACCACGCTCGATCTGTGAGATGTCGAACAGGTCGTCCAGGAGCTGGGCCTCGAGCTCGATGTTGCGCCGGATCATCTCCAGGTCTTCGCGGATACCGGTTGCGATG
The DNA here is from genome assembly GCA_963845695.1 of uncultured Isosphaeraceae bacterium. Lineage (GTDB taxonomy): Bacteria > Planctomycetota > Planctomycetia > Isosphaerales > Isosphaeraceae > CAWJTV01. Next base: position 63,086 of record CAWJTQ010000017.1, read on the forward strand.
TCCTTCTGTTCGAGTAGCGCGCCGACCGACAAAAGGACTGGGGTCAGCGGCGTACGCAGCTCGTGGCTCAGAGTGGCGAGAAAGCGGTCCTTGGCCCGATTGGACTGATGCGCCGCGGTGGCCTCCGTCGTGCTCCGCTCGATCGCGGTGGTCAGCTCTCGTTCCCGTTTCAGCAGCCGTGCATTACAGGTGCGATAAAAGATGGCCATCGCCACGACCGCCGCCATGGCCAACAGGTACAGACACTCCTGCGCCGTGGCCTTATTGAAGACACTGCCGAGCGACATGGGAACGAATTCGATCTGGCTCAACGGGAGGCTGGCCTCGGCCCGCCGGGTCCGGATCCGGATCGGCCTGGCTTTCACACTGTTGGTCTCGCCGCTGGCAAGAATCGTCCCGCCGAATACGACTAGCAACAACACCGCGACCGCGAGGAAGGGCGAGCCGCAACACGTCCTCTGACTTGAGAGTCGCCCGCGAGTGGCGACCTCCATCGGTGCGAACGATCGGTTGTTGTACATGTTCTTGACGACTTTCGCAGTCGCATCCTGGCCGGAGGCGTCAACGCCTCCCATCCATGTCTCCGCCGAGTTTCCTCTTCTCGATTATGGTCGCGGTTGCCAACGTTGGGAAGGAGGTACCGACTCGGATCCCGTGATGACGCGATGGTTTGCGTACTTCCATCGCGTCCGATCACCCAGGGAAGTTGCACGGAGCGAGAGACCGGGTCGCGTAATCATCCGGTCCGTTCGCCATTCAACGGCGATAGTACGGATATCCGCGAATACGACCGCCGCCGTAGTAATAGCCTCGGCGCATCAAGACGGGCCCCGGCACCAAGACCGGCCGAGGAACCACGACCGGCCGCGGCACGATGACCGGACTTGCAACGTAGGGATAGGCCCCATAGTAGCCAGGGCCAGGGTAGCCGCCGCCGTAGTATCCGCCATAACCGCCGGTCCCGAACCCGAACGACATACCGGGGCTCGCGTACCCGAACCCAAACGCCTGGGCCCGTGCTTCCGTGGTCCCCAGGGCGAGGACCCCAATACCCATCACTCCCGCCAGCAGTATCGATCGAGCGATCGCCTTCATGGTTGTGACCTCCTCACTCGGTATCCGGTTGCCCCCGGTTCTTCTCCGGAGAGAGTGCCCCCCGTCCGAGTGGCGTGCGCCGCGGGACACCATCCCCTATTACGACGCATCTCGGAAAAAGGAGCATGGCAAATGGAACCGGCACCAACCCCCAGGATCACGAGCAAACCTAATCCTTACGGAGAGCGGCATGTGCGGTCAAGCTCAACCGTGATCGGCCATCTCAACACAAGCTCGGATGGGATTGACGGGAAATGGACAAAGATTTATCACTGACCGTCCCTGATTCGATTGAGGCGGATGGCGGACATCGATGGTTTGTGCGGTATTGGAGGCCCTACGGGGAGGTGCGGTGGAGTTGATGACGGCTCCTACGATCGCAGAAAACGGGACGCTTCGAAGGTGGTTCCGACTCCTTGACGCGATGATCCTGGTAGCAGCGACGGCCGTGGGGTGTGCTGGGATGCGGTGGCTCGATCGCGAGTCGGCAGGGAGGGTTTCCTGGTTGGGCACTCGCGTTGCATGGTTTCGCTTTTGCGCGTATATCGAGGAAGACTGGAGCGAGGGAGCGTACTACATCGAGGAGGATGCCCTCCCGCTGATTTTGGAGGTTAGCTATCTCACGGTACCTCATGTCTTGATGTGGACGCTGGCGTTGATCCCCATCCAATGGCTCGGTCAGCGAGAGCAATTGCGCCGACGACTCTGTCGGCCGGGGATGGCCGCGTCTTGGGCCTCCTGCGTGGCCCTCTGCTTCATCGGACCGAGGTTCGTCTTTTCGATGAGGACGTTCGACTGGCGGACCTCGGAGCCACTACTGCGAGAAGTTCCCATAGGGATCGGTCTTGCGGTCTTGGCGACGTGGATGGCCCTTCTCATTGGTCGGCGATGGCTCCCTGAACCGAGCTGGGTCGATCGACTCAGCCGGGCCATTGGAGTCTTTTGGATCGTCACGGGATTTGCAGGACTCGTCTTGTACCGCTACGTGATGTCGGCCCACTTGCCCGACTGGTGCGATCTCGGTTAAGTCAACAGCCGTATCAAGTTGACATTTCGACGATATAACAGTCGCGAGGCGGAAACGTTTTTCACCTGGCTTGAGCGCGAAGCCGTACACGGCGACAATGGCTCGGGGAGAGACGCTGTGGACTGGAGGACGTGCGCACGATGAGCGAGATCTGGAGCGACTGGGTTGATGAACCGTCCGAACTCGCCGGCCAGCCTGAATCCGGGGAAGTCCAGTCCGTCGGACTGCGCCGGCGGGCCGTCTTGAAAGGGCTGGCGGGCCTGGGCATCGGCAGTGTGACGTTCCGCCGAGCCATCGCGGCGCAGGCGGCTCAGGCCAGTCGGGTCACGCCGGAGATGATCAAGCAGGCCGAGTGGATCGCCGGTGTGGACTTCACCGACGAGGAGCGATCGAGCACGGCCCGCTCGGTCGAGCAGAGTCTCCGATCGTTTGGCGAGCTGCGCGCCGTCAACGTCGGCTACGACGTGCCGCCGGCCCTGACGTTCTTCCCGAGTCCGCCCCGACCGGCGGTCGCGATCCAGCGAAATCGGGCAACGCCGATGGCATCGAGCACGCCCCGGCGTCCCGGCTCGGATGAGGAGCTCGCCTTCCTCACCGTGGCCGAGCTATCGGCCCTGTTGCGCAGCCGGCAGGTCAGTTCGACCGAGCTGACGCGGCTGTATCTCGATCGGCTCAAGCGGTTCGACCCACTGTTGAGGTGCGTCGTGACGTTCACCGAGAAGGTCGCCCTCAAGCAGGCGGCGCAGGCCGACCGAGAGATTGCGGCCGGGAAGTACCGTGGACCGCTGCACGGGATTCCCTGGGGCGCCAAGGACCTGATCGCCTATCCGGGTTATCCGACAACCTGGGGCGCGACACCGTTCAAGGACCGGGTGATCGACATGACCGCTAGCGTAGCCGCCCGGCTGGAAGAGGCCGGCGCAGTGCTGCTGGCCAAGCTGTCGTTGGGCGCGCTGGCGATGGGTGACCAGTGGTTCGGCGGCCGGACGCGCAGCCCGTGGGATCCTCGAACCGGCTCGAGCGGCTCGTCGGCGGGCTCGGCATCGGCCGCCGCGGCCGGCCTGGTCGGCTTCGCGATCGGCAGCGAGACTCTCGGCAGCATCGTCTCGCCCTGCCGCGCCTGCGGAGCTTCGGGTCTGCGGCCGACGTTCGGACGTGTCAGCCGGCACGGCTGCATGACCCTCTCCTGGTCGATGGACAAGCTCGGGCCGATCACCCGTTCGGTGGAAGACTGTGCGCTCGTGTTCGACGCCATCCACGGCGCCGATGGCCGCGACTGGGCGGCAGTGGACCAACCGTTCGAGTGGCCTCCGAAGGTCGACCTCACCGCGCTCAAGATCGGCTACATCGAGGAGAACAACCGCCCAGCCGACGAGCGGCAGGAACTGATGGTTCTCCGCGAGCTGGGATTCGAACTGGTGCCGATGACCCTCCCCGCCGACTTGCCGGTGCGCGCGATCACGATGATGCTGGGAACCGAGGCCGCCGCAGCCTTCGACGAGATCACGCGCAAGCATATCACGGAGGGGCTCAACACCTGGCCGGCCACGTTCCGCCAGGGTCAGTTCGTGCCGGCCGTCGAATATCTCCGGGCTGCCCGTGTGCGGACCAAGCTCATGCAGGGCATGGCCGATCGGATGGCGAAGGTGGACCTGTACGTTGCATCCGGGGCGGACCTACCGATCACCAACCTGACCGGCCATCCGTCGGTCGTCTTCCCGATGGGCTTCCGCGACCGCAATGGACGCTCCCGGCCGGGTTCGGTCACCCTCACCGGACGGCTCTTCGACGAGTCAACCCTTCTGGCGGTCGCCCACGCGATGCAACAGGCCACCGGCGACCACCTCCGGCGACCGCCCCTGGAACGATACCTGGCCGAGGACTCCGGCGCCGGGCCGCCGGAACGAAAGTCAGCAAGCGGACGATCCTAACGCATCTTTCGGTCGCCTCAGAGCGCCTCACGCTTTGGATTGAAGACGGGCCTGTAGGGTGCTCTGTGAGCACCGATCTCTGACGCTGGCCCTACAAGGTGCTCACAGAGCACCCTACTTAACTCCCCGAGTCCGTTCCGGAACGTCTCGAACCGACGACACAACATCAGGGCCTTCAGGAACGATGCCGATGTCCTCGAATGCTGACGTCCTTGACATCGATCACCGGGTGGGCACTAGCTCGAGCCTTGACGACAAGCGGGCCAGCCAAGGACGATGCGGTGACCGAGTGACCAGCCCGCAAGGTGAAGCGGTTGATCAGGAGGCTCGTGGAGACGCTGGGCTGGAACGACGTGAAGTAGCCGAGGTAGCGGACGAAGACGTATCGGTTCACGGCCCGCTGTACGGGAAGGGTGAGAACGGCCGTACCATCGTTGACAGGGACGATTCGGATCGAAGCACGACCGTTGACAGAGAACGCGGCGTTGCCCAATGGTGTGCCCGTTCCCGGCGCCGTGACGCCGATCTCTGCCACGAGATCCACTTTGACAATGGCCCCATGCCGGTTCCGTACGGGAACCACCGACAGGATCGGCTGCGTGCTCGCGGTGGTGACGAACTGACCTATGGCGCTGGAAGTACTGCCCTGAAATGTGGCGTCGCCGAGGTAGCTTGCGGTGATCGAGTACGATCCATAGGTTAACGACGAGATCGTGAACGTGGCTTGCCCGGAAGAATTGAGCGTGCCCACGCCGATCGGCGTGCTTCCTGCAACGAAGACGACCGTTCCGGTTGGCGTACCGATACCGGAGGTGGTCGGGCTCACCGTAGCCGTGAATGTCACCGGTTGGCCATTCACCGCAAGCTGGCTCGAGCTGGTCACGGTCGTCGTCGTCGTCGTCGACGACGTGCTGCTCATCACAGTCAGAACGACATTGTCATGATCGGTCCCGCCCTGATAGGTGATCTGGAACACCGTGCCGGAAACGTTGACCGTCGCGCCCTCCGCAAGCCCGGCAAAAGTGCCGCTCACGGCCGATCCGCTATTGTTCTGGATGATCGTCAACTGGTCGCCGACGGCTGGAGTATAGCCGGAGCCGATCGAGGCATTCAGCGCGGCACCGGCTAGCGCGACGGCTCCGCTGGCGACCACCTGGTCGTATCCCGTTGTCCCGTTACCCGGGGAGGTACCGTCGAGCACGGCGGTGAGATTCGAGTTGCTATCCAGGGTCAGGCTGCCGGTAGTCAGGACGCCAGGGCTGGAATTGTGGCCGGGTCTGATGGTCCCGCCAACACTGGTCACATCGCCGACCGTGCCGTTGCCGCCGAGCACGCCGCCGTTGTCTTGCACCGTGCCAACCGTGCTGTCCACGAACAGAGTCGAACTGGTGATCGTGGTCGTGCCGGTATAGGAGTTGACCCCGAGCAAGTCGAGGGTACCGCCGCCAAATAGGCTCAATCCGGACGACCCGGAGAGAACCCCCGAGAGATCGAGCGTCCCGCCGGTTGCCAGCGAGACCGTCCCTGTCCCCAGCGTCGTGCTCATCGAGTCGCTCGATAGGCCCGACGTGTACGTTGTGATGAGATTCGACGACAAGTCAATCGCATTTCCCGAGAGGCTGTATCCCGCCGCACCGATCGTGATCGAATTGAAGGCTGTGCCCGCGGTGAAGTTGTTCACCGAGAGATAGGGGGACGTGCTGCTCGAGCGCCGGGAAGACCAGATCGTCGCCGGGACTCGGCGGCGTGTCGTTCAACCAGTTAGTGGCGGTCGTCCAGTTGGTGTCGGTGCCGAGTCCCGTCCAGGTGACCGTCGAAGGCGTGATCCGTACCTCCAGCCCCTCCAGTTGTGGAGAAGTGCTCCGGCGACCGGCGCCGCCTCGACCACGACGCCTCCCGCGCCGTTGCCCCTGATCACTGCTCCGTACCGCCGACTTTCCCCACAATAAACCGAGCATGGACGCGCCCCCTACCGATGAATCCGACACCCGATCAGGCTCCGATCCCGCAAGCCAAGACAATCCCATCCCTCGAAACGCTCCGGCGTCGAGTCCCAGTTCGACGCTTCAGCCACGCCGAGAGTCGGCAACCCTTCGTGCACGGGAAACACGGCCCGACTGGTGCCAACCGGAGTCGAAACTGATTCCAAGCATCATTGTGTGTGCAATCCGTGCCAGAGTCCAGCAGGTCCTTCCTCAGTTCCGGCGCAAGGCGCGGTCTATGGAGACGATCAGCGGGAGCGCAGGGTGGCCAGCGGCTGGATGAGGGGAAGACGAAGATGGTCCGATCCATTTTATCCGCGCCGAAGAGGAGGTGGGTCCTCTGGAGGCTCTTCCCGAGGTCTGGGCGAGCGGAGTGGATCGACTGTGCCGAACTCAACGATTCTGGCCGATCTGCGGGGGCTCATCCATCGGGGTCGGGCAGCAGAGCGGGCGGGCCGCGTGTCCGCCTGCCACATTGCCCCCGAGCTCGCTCCCGACTAGGATGACGGTCGGCCTGGACCATGCCCCGAGCCCTCCCCAGGAGATAGGAAACATGTCGAGCCCATTCAACCGTCGGGATTTCACCAGAGCGGCGCTCGGGAGTGCGGTGGTCGGCGCGACCGCCTCAAAGGCCCGCGCAAGCCGGATCCTCGGGGCGAACGATCGCGTGCGCATTGGCTGTATCGGCGTTGGGTATCGCGGTGTACAGGTCCTCAATGCTTTTCTGACCCACAAAGACGCCCAGATCGTCGCACTTTGCGACGTCTACGAGCCTTATCTTAACGGCCAGTTCGACAAGATTCACCCTCACTTCAAGAAGCTGGGGCGGATCGTGCCATCGGGCCTGCCGGACTTTGGCGGGCCGGTCAAACGTCACAAGGACTTCCGCCGCGTCCTCGATCAGAAGGACATCGATGCGGTGATCGTGGCCACGCCCGATCACTGGCATGCCCTTCAGACCATCCTGGCCTGTGAGGCGGAGAAGGACGTCTACTGTGAGAAACCCCTGTCGTTCACCGTCCGGGAAGGCCGGCGCATGGTGGAGGCAGCACGTCGATACAACCGCGTCGTCCAGGTTGGCACGCAGCGGCGATCCTCGTCTCTGTACACCCGCCTGGCTGAGATCGTCCAGTCGGGAGCGATCGGCAAAGTGACCGTCGCGCGCGCCGCACTGACCAACAATATGGCCCCCGATGGGATCGGCAAGCTCCCTGACTCGGATCCCCCTCCGGGCCTGGACTGGGACCTCTGGCTGGGCCCGCGACCCGACCGGCCGTTCAACCTCAATGTCTTGCCCTACAAGTTCCGCTGGTGGAACATCTACTCGTCACAGATGGCCAACTGGGGCGCTCACTACCTGGACGCGATGCGTTGGATTCTCCATGAGACCGCGCCGACGTCGATCACCGCCCATGGCGGCGTCTTCGCCGTGAACGACTGCCGTACGATTCCCGACACGGCCGAGGCGATCTTCGAGCACGCCTCGGGAGTACTCACGATCTTCAGCACGTTCGAAGCCAGCGGCCAGCCGCTCCTCCGCACCGGAGAGATCGAGTTCCGCGGCACGTTGGGCACCGCCTACTCGAGTATGAACCGGATCCAGATCATCCCCGAGCGCGGCGGCGCGTTCCAGGACCCGAAGCCTCGAATGAAGCCCCTCGTCGAAAGCAACCACGACGGATACGCCGAACTCGACAACGGCCACGCCCGCAATTTCCTCGATTGCGTCAAGTCGCGCCAACGTCCGACTTGTGATGTCGAGGAGGGCCATCGCTCGACGACGTATGCGCACCTCGCCAACATCGCCCTGGCCACCAGGACTCGGCTCGACTGGGACGCTCAGGCCGAGCGATTCACCAACAACGAAGCCGCCAACGCACTGCTCGACTACGAATACCGCAAGCCCTGGAGGCAGGTGTAATAGCGTGCGTGCAAACGCATCTCTCGTAGGGTCCTCTGTGAGCACCGAATCATTCTATCAACAACGATCGGTGCTCACAGAAATAGCGTGCGTGCAAACGCATCTCTCGTAGGGTCCTCTGTGAGCACCGAATCATTCTATCAACAACGATCGGTGCTCACAGAGCACCCTACGACGCTTCGCAACGACGGCTCACACGCTTTCAATACGTCCGCCCGAGGTATCCCACGATGGCCCGCTTGAGCTCGAGCGGATCGATCGGGCCGGTCTTGCGATAGAGGACCTTGCCCCCCGGCGCGATTACAACGGTGTAGGGTACCGGGCCAGGCCACTCCTGATCGAGTGCCTGGGCGAACGCGTCGCGGTCGGTGGAGCTCAAGATGTAGTTGGTTGCCGAGACGTGGTTGTCCTGGAGGACCTTCAGCGCGTCCTCCTGCTTCGCGGGATCATCCATGCTCATGGTGACGAGCTGGAACTTCCGACCGCGGTACATCCGGTGCATCGTGACCAGATCGGGGAGCTCGGCGACGCAGGGGCCACACCAGGTTGCCCAGAGGTTTACGACAAGGAGCTTCTGGGTGTCGTTCTTGGCGAGCTTGGCGACGGAATCGTTATCGATGGGCTCGATCTTGACCGGCTCGAGGTCCCAGCGTGCCAGCGACTTCTGGGCATCGGCCTGCTTGTCGGCCCACTTGGTGGAACAGCCGATGACGCGCGTGGTGGCAACCGGCACGGGTTTGCCGGCCAGGAGAGCCTCGACAGCCTTCTTGGCGTCGTGCGACTTGACGGTCTTGACCTCAGAGTCGTCGAAGCGGCCGGCATATCGGAGCTTGCGCTCGGCGTCGAAGATGTAGACGTGCGGCGTGGCCAGGACACCGTAGGCTCGGGCGGTCGCCTGCGTCTCGCCGTCGTAGAGATAGGGGTAAGTGTATTGATGATCCTTGGCCCGAATCTTCATTTCCTCGAATGAGTCGCCGAGGTCGGTGTAGCCCAGTTCATCGAGCCGGACCGCGGCGGGATTGTTGGGCGAGATGGCCACGAGGGCAACACCCTTGTCGCGGTAATCCGCGACCAGCCGGGCGATCCGACCTTCGTAAGCCTGGGCCGTCGGGCAGTGATTGCACGTGAAGATCACGACCAGGACCTTGGCCGCGGCGAAATCCGCGAGGCGGTATGTCTTGCCGTCAACCCCCGGTAGTTGGAAGTCGGGGGCGGCGGCGCCGATCGACAAAGTCTTCGAATCGGGCGGGGCCGCGACGGCCGAGCCGGTCAAGGTGATCAGAGCCAGGATGCGCGATGGTCAACTCCCTCATGCCTCGGTTCATCGTCAGGGTCTCCAGTGGGGAATTGGTGGGTGTCTCGTCCTGGTAGTGTGCCAGTCGCGGGGCCGGATTCCAAGTCCCTGGCCGCCGGCCTTCCGGCTTCCCCGTCGGCAACCGACGCCATCCATCGGGCAACGATCCCCTGGGATTTCCCCCCGAGCGGTCATTATGATTGGTGCGGGGCCATCGATCGATCGCCAGGGTGGCCGAGGCGACGGTCGCGAACCGGGGTCATGGTCGAGCTGAGGAGGGATGTCATGAAGTGTGCACGGATCATCCTGTTAACGATCGCGATGGCCGGAATGACATTGGTCGCCGTCAATCGAGATGCCGGCGCCATGCAGCAAGAGTCCAGCCCGTTCCAAGTCCTGGTGGTCGACGCTCAGCGGAAGGACGTGCCGGAGATCGCGGTCGAGGTCATCGCACCCGACCAATCGCGTCACTCGTACAAGACGAGGCGCGACGGTATCGTCTTGATTCCGGGCGATGTCGCGGTGGACGGAGCCGTCGTGTATGCCCTCCGCGGCAAGGAAGCCATGGGCTGGATTCAGTTGGGTGACCCGACCCAGGTCACGAAGGACGGTCAACGGACCTGGATGATGCTCCTTCCCTTGACTCACCGGGTCGAGGGCTCGGTCGTGAACCGCGAGGGCAAACCGGTCGCCGGGGCCCGGATTGGAGTGGAGATGCTCTCCCATCCGAACGGCGAATTGAAGACGCACACGACGGAGGAACCGGGGGGAGGTCGGATTGGAGTCGAGATGCTCTTCCTTTCGACGAATCAGACCCTGAACCAGGATCTCCGGAGCAAGGACCCGCTGCTGGGATTCGTCGTCACCGACGATGCGGGGAAGTTCACCCTGACGCTGCCGCAGAATACCCGCGCCCGTCTGAGGGCCCTGCACGCCCGTTCCATCAGTCCGGCTATCGAGGTCGGGGCAAATGCGCGGACGCTCAGCCCCGCGACTCTGGAGCCGACGGGAGGCATGGTCGGGCGTCTAACCGACGCGGCGACCGGAAAGCCCGTAGTCGGCGCGGCCGTCGCCGCCCAGCTCATCGAGAAGCATCAACGGCACCTCACCGACGGCTGGGGGCAGGCCGTGACTAACGAGCGGGGCGGGTATTCGATCGTCGGGCTGGAGCCAGGAGTCTACAACGTCTTCCTCCTGGAAATCCCCGGCCGAGACCAGGCTGCGGCACCGTCCGTACAAGCGGTCCGAGTCCGGGCCAGCGAGGACGCGACGGCCGACCTGGCGGCCATCGAAGGCAAGCCGCTGCGCGGAATCGTGATCGACCGCGAAACCAATCGGCCCATCGCGGCGGCCCAGGTCGGCTGCCAGGGACCGGCGTTGCCCCGGTCGGGGACGGCCATCATGGGGGCAAAGACCGACGAACACGGGCGATTCACGTTTCCGGTTCCGCCCGGCGAGCAATTCGTCTACCTGATCGACGACCCGTCGTCGCGGTGGATGAGCCGGCGGCTGGTCGTGGTGCCCGATCAGGGCGAGGTGATGCCGATCTACCTCCTCCGTCCCAGGGGTGCCGATCGCTTCTTGACGCCCGCCGCGCAGCCTGTGCCCGCACCGGCTCCCGTGCCCGGGGGCTTGACGACCATCACGGGGACGACCGTCCTTCGAAAGGCCACGGCGCCGATCGTGAAGCTTCGCATGGTGACGGGACGGGTGCGCGATCCCGAGGGCCGGCCGTTGGCCGGTATCCGCGTGGGGGTTGATCCAGGGCCGAATCCCCCCACCCCAGGCGTTGACCCGGACCCGTTCGACACAGCGGTCACCGATCGCGACGGCACATTCATGCTGGGGGGACTCCTACGCCGTAAGGTCTCCCTCATCCTGGGCCGGCTGCGTTACGTGTCGCAGATCGAATCGATTCCCGCCGATCGCGACCAAGTCGAGGTGACGTTTCAGCTCAAGCGCGACGTGAAAGTCTGGTACTCGGCCGCCCAGGTCGAGGATGAGCCGATCCCGCCGGCAGCTTCGCGGGCGATTGACGTTCGTCAACCTCACACCCTTCGGGAACAACTTCCTGGCCGATGGCCCCGGCGGCCCCAGCGACGGCAATCACCTCGATCGAGTGCCGCGCGGCGTGCACAAACTGGGCAACGCCTACTTCCGGATCGGTGAGAAACTGGTCCAGGTCAAGAGCCAGCTCACGCCCAACTGGCCGGAATCCGTCGCCGGGATCAAGGTCGCCGCTCTCGGCAAGCGGCTGCACATCCTCCACGCCTGTCAGAACCAGCCCGAGCCCCCAACAGAGATTGGCCGCTATGTGATCCATTACACCGACGGCTCCCACGAGAAGATCCCGATCGTTTATGGGAAAAACCTCGTCAACTGGTGGCATTTCGGGACGTTCGACAACAGCCCGTCCAACGCCAAGATCGCCTGGACCGGCAGCAACGAGATGAGCGACGAGAAGCGAAGCGAGAACCTGGAGATCCGCCTGTATGCCTTCACCTGGACCAACCCGCACCCGGACAAGGAGATTGCTACGATCGACCTCGTCTCGGCGGCGGCGGTTAGCGATCCGTTCCTCGTCGCTCTGACGCTGGAACGGGAGTGAGTTTCATGGCAGCTCGGATGACGAATCTGCACGAAGAGCGGTACGGAATCCACGATTGACGAGCCGCTCCTCCAACTCTCGGTCCGCCCATCCTTCGCTGAGCCGACGGTGGTGCGATGGAGCGATTGAGCGCGGCTGGGAGCGAACCAGGTCGCCGGCCCGATTCGAATGGAGAGCGACGACGGAAGTCGACTCGAGTCGAACTGCACGGTGAACACAACAAACGTGAGCTAGAATTCTACCAAACGGGCCCCAACTCGGTCGCGTCGTGTTGGGAATCTCCGCGTTCGGACCCGCGTGGATTGGGTCACCCTCACCACTGGTTGGCTTCAGCATGAAGAGCCATTCTCTGGAAGCCGAGAAGGCTTCCCCCGCGCCGTCTGGGTATTCTCTACCTCGTTTCGCACAGTTCCATTGCGATCGTTCTGGCTCTGGTCCAGGTCAATCTCCTCAAGGACCTGGGGTTGCGGCGAAACGCGATGCAAGCGATGACGCGGGCCGCCCGCCAAGGGGCGCAGGATTCGACGCTCTGCCAGTCGGTCCTGTCCGTTCTGGCCGGCCCGGACACCGCGGCCCGCCTCCAGAACATCGAAACGCTGAGCGAGCGGATTGAGAAGGACCGCAGAGGATCTCCCGATCGCGGGGCAGCGGCTGCCGGTCCGGACCAAGCGAGTGGGGCTGCAACCGCGGGGAGCCGGTTGTCGGTCCCGGCCTGGTCCCACCGCCTCGCGGCGCTCGACGCCGCCGCGTCACTGGTCACCCGACTCGGCCCCGAGAGCTCAGCGCCGGCACTCGCCACCAAGACGAGCGCCTCTGATCGAGACCCTGATCACGGAGGAAGACGCCGAACGCCGCGCCCTCGGCGACGCTATGCTTCAGTTCGAACAAGACAGCGCGATCCGTCTCGACCGGCTCGAGACGATCGAGTTCGCCTTGTTCGTGTCTGTGCTAATTGTCCTGCTCTTGGAAGGGCTCTACGTGATCGGACCGGCGATGCATCAGATCCGGGCCTTCGTGAACGACTCGCGCCGTTCGAACACAGAGCTGAAGTCCTATGCCGCACGGCTGGAGCGCAGCAACCGGGAGCTTCAAGACTTCGCCTCGGTGGCCTCGCACGACTTGCAGGAGCCGTTACGGAAAGTCCAGGCCTTCAGCGACCGGCTTCGATCGAAGTGCGGTGCTGCGCTCGACGACTCTAGTCGCGACTATCTCGACAGGATCCAGAACGCGGGGAAACGAATGCAGTCCCTGATCAATGATCTGCTCACGTTTTCGCGGGTCACGACCAAGGCGCAGCCGTTCGTCCCCACCGATCTGAACGGGGCCGCGCGACGTGCTCTGTGACCTGGAGGTGCGCATCGAACAGGTGGGCGGCCGCGTCGAGCTGGGCGTCCTGCCCACGGTCAACGCCGACCCCTTGCAAATGCGGCAGCTCATGCAGAACTTGATCGGGAACGCTCTGAAATACCACCGCCCGGAGGTTCCCCCGGTCGTGAATGTCTTTAGCAAGCCCGTCGTCAGCCAGTCGCGCGAGCTCTGCCAGATCCTGGTCGAGGACAATGGGATCGGTTTCGAGGAGATCTATGCGGACCGGATCTTCACGATTTTCCAGCGGCTGCACGGCCGCACGGAATATGAAGGGACCGGTGTCGGCCTGGCGGTCTGTCGCAAGATTGCCGAGCGGCACGGTGGCTCGATCACAGCGCGGAGTACGCCCGGAGAGGGCTCGTCGTTCATGGTTACCCTACCGGTCCGGCAACCGAGAGAGGCGGTCGATGTTGGAATCACGCGTTAATTCGATCACGATCCTGATCGCCGATGATGACGCCGACGATCGAATGATGGCCAGGGAGGCTCTCGAAGAATGCCGGCTGGCCAACGAGGTCCACTTCGTCGAGGATGGGGTTGAGCTGCTGGCCTACTTGCGCCGACAGGGGCGATACGCCGATCCCAAGTCGTCACCGCGCCCCGGCCTGATCCTGCTCGACCTGAACATGCCCAAGATGGACGGGCGGGAGGCCCTCCGCGAGATCAAGTCCGACCCCGTGCTGCGCCGAACGCCCATCGTCGTGATGACAACCTCGAAGGCCGAGGAGGACATCTACCGGACCTACGATCTGGGGGTCAGCTCCTACGTGACCAAGCCGGTGAGCTTTGACGGTCTGGTCGAGGTCATGAAGGCGATCGGGCGCTACTGGATCGACATCGTGGAGCTGCCGGACACCGCCCGCTCATTGGAGGACATGACATGAGCGTCGGACGTCTGAAGATCCTCCTCGTTGACGACGACGAGGACGACTTCATCCTGACGCGCGGAATCCTCCAGGAAGTGTATCGTGATCAGTTCGATCTCAAATGGCTGCCCGACTTTGAGTCGTCACGGCAAGCCCTGGCCAACGACGCGTATGAGGTCTGCCTGCTGGATTACCATCTCGGCGAGCAGACGGGGCTTGACCTGCTCCGTGAGATGATCGCCCGGGGATGTCGGACGCCGATCATCCTGCTGACCGGCAATGACGATCGCGACATCGACGTCGAGGTCATGAACGCCGGAGCCGCCGACTACCTGGTCAAGGGACAGTTCGACGGACGACTGCTGGAACGGTCGATCCGCTACGCGATCGGTTACGCCGTCGAGCGGCAGCAGACCCTGGACGCCCTCCGCCTCAGTGAGGAACGCTATGCTCTGGCGGCCCAGGGAGCAAACGACGGCCTCTGGGATTGGGACCTCACGACCAACCGGATCTATTACAGCCCGCGCTGGAAATCGATGCTCGGCCACTCAGTCGAGGCGATCGGCGACGGGCCGGGTGAATGGTTCAGCCGCGTTCACCCTCTGGATATCGACCGGGTGCGGGCGGAAGTCGACGAGCATTTCGTGGGTCGCACGTCCCAGCTCCAGACCGAGCACCGCATGCTCCACGATGACGGCACCTACCGATGGGTCCTGACCCGCGGACTCGCCGTCCGGGACGCCCAGGGCCGTGCGGTCCGCGTAGCGGGATCGCAGACCGATATCACCCAGCGCAAAGCGGCCGAGGACCGGCTCCTCCACGACGCGTTCCATGACGCCCTCACCGGCCTGCCCAACCGCGCCTTACTCATCGACCGCCTCGAGCAGTTGGTCGTACGGATGCGACGGCGGTCCTATCCCCAGTTCGCCGTCCTCTTCCTGGATCTCGACGGTTTCAAGGTCGTCAACGACAGCCTGGGCCATCAGACCGGCGATCAACTCCTGATCGCCCTCAGTCGGAGGTTGGAGAGACTACTCCGCCAGGGCGACACAATCGCCCGGCTGGGTGGTGACGAGTTCGTCCTCTTACTCGAAGACATCGAAGACCCCAAGCACGTGCTCGAGCTCGCTGGTCGCACCCTCGAGGATTTACAGAAACCTTTCGCGGTCAACGGTCACGACCTGGTGACCACGGCGAGTATCGGGATCGCCTTCAGCGGCCTCAGCTCCAGCTCGGCTGAGACTCTGCTCCGCGACGCCGATATCGCCATGTATCAGGCCAAGGCGCGGGGGAAGGCGGGTTACGTGGTATTCGATGAATCCATGCACACCAGTGCTATGATCCGGATGAAACTCGAAGCCGATCTCCGCCAGGCCGCGATCCGCCACGAATTTGAGCTCCGATTCCAACCCATCGTCTCTCTCCAGACCGGACGGATCGCCTGCTTCGAGGCATTGCTGCGCTGGAACCATGCCGAGCGAGGAATGGTTCCTCCCGATGAATTCATCCCGGTCGCCGAGGAGACCCGACTGATCCTTCCCCTGGGCCTCTGGGTCCTGCGTGAGGCCGCCGAACAGCTCCGTCGTTGGCAGGCGACCTACTGGATGAGCCCGCCATTGACCATCAGCGTCAACCTGTCCTGTCGGCAGTTCTTCCAGAGCGACCTGGTCTATCAGATCGAGCGCATCCTGCTGGAAACCGGTCTCGACGCCCGTTGTCTGAGACTGGAGATCACCGAGAGCTCGATCATGGAACAGGTGGAGACGGCACTGGCCGCCCTGTCCCGGCTCAAATCGCTGGGCATCCGGCTGGCTATCGATGATTTCGGCAAGGGCTATTCGTCGCTGAGTTACCTCCACCAGTTCCCGTGCAACGTGCTCAAGATCGACCGGTCGTTCATCTCCAGGATGGGCCCCAACGGCGAGAACACGGAGATTGCTCGGACGATCGTGGCTTTGGCCCAGGGTTTAGGACTCGAGGTCGTGGCGGAAGGGATCGAGACCGATTATCAGCTTGCCCATCTGCGAAACCTCGGCTGTCAGTATGGCCAGGGTTACCTATTCTCGCGCCCCCTCACCGGCGAGGCCGCGGGGGAGTTGCTTTCCCGGACATGGGGCTGGTTCGACCCCGAGTTCCCCGTGCTCCGGGACGTGATTCCGGCCGTAGCGAAGACCGGTTACTCGGTCCAGGATTCCCGGGCGGCCTTTCCTTGAGAGTCCCTCAAAAAACGGGGACTGGCTCCGAATCTTCGAGGTGCCAGTCCCCGTTTTTTGAGGGACTCTTGACGTGCTGGGGCCTTGGGACCCTGAGCCCACGTCCCACGACACAGGAATTCTGTCACCGGGTTTCCCCTCCATCGGAATCCGGATTAGCCACGATCTTCCCGTCCTTCATGGCGATCCGGCGGTCGGCGGCTTGGGCGACCTCAGGGCTATGGGTCACGATCACCATCGTGAGATGTCGACGGCTGCGGATCTGGTTGAGCAGGCGGAGGATTTCGTCCTGGCTTTTGCTGTCGAGGTTGCCGGTCGGTTCGTCGGCGAGCAGCAATGCGGGGTCGTTGGCGAGCGCCCGCGCGATGGCGACACGCTGGCGCTCGCCGACCGAGATCCGTCCGGGCAGGTGGACTCCTCGGTGGGCCAGCCCGACTTCGGCCAACAGCTCACCAGCCCGCCGTGCCCGGTCGCGGCGTGGCCAGGGCCCTTCGAACATCGGGATCTGGACGTTCTCGATCGCGGTAAGCGTGGGCATCAAGTAAAACGACTGGAAGACGAAGCCGATCTCCCGGGCGTGGTAAGCATCGAGATCGAGTCGGGCCAGGGGCTGGCCCCGAAAAAAGACCTCTCCCCGCGTCGGGCGATCGAGTCCGCCCAGCAAGTGCAGGAGCGTGCTCTTGCCGCAGCCGCTGGGCCCGGAGATCGCCAGGAACTCGCCGGGGACGATCACCAGCGAGACGCCTCGGAGCGCCTCGACGTCGCCGTCCGGATAATGCTTGGCCAGCCCGTCGGCCCGGAGGATCGCCGGTTCGCCAGGAGCAAGGGAGCCTGGAGTCTGGGGTTCAGCGTCATTCATAGCGGAGGGCCTCGGTCGGGTCGAGGGCGGCCGCACGGGCGGCCGGGTACAGGCCGCCGAGCAGGCTGAGCCCCAGGCCCATGATCAGGGCCATCCCGAGCACTTCGGGGGGCACGTTCGGTTCGATGAAGCCGTCGCCGAGGGGAAGAGCGTCAGTACCCGCAGGCCGACGACAGCCAGCACAGCGCCGAAGATCGTCCCCGCCAGGGCAATGAGCAGGGCCTCGCCGAGCACGAGGGCCAGCACCCGGTGACGACGCCAACCCACCGCCCTCAGGATACCGATCTCGCGCGTGCGTTCGAACACCGACATGAGCATCGTATTGAGCATGCCGACGGCCCCGAGGATCAGGGCGACTGCACCCGTCGTCCACGACATCGCACTGGCCAGCCGGATCTGGGTGTCGGCGGCAACGTAGTCGCGGGCGGGGGACGCCGCGACGTTTGGGATCCTCGCCTCGATCTTCTTCCTCAGCGCATCGACCGAGGCGCGATCCGAGGACCGTGCCGTGATCACGAACCCGGTGACCTGCCCTTCCCGACCCATCATCTTCTGGAGGGTCTCGAGCGGGATGATCACGGCTCCGTTCTCGAACAGGCTGTCGCTCTCGAAGGTTCCCACGATCTCGAACGTCTCACCCGACACGTCAAGTTTCTCGCCCACCTTCTTGCCCAAGTTCAGCGACAGCACGCGACCGACGAGAGCCACCTGGCGATCACCCGGCCGGAGCGGGCGGCCATCGAGAATCCGGATGCCCCGGAACAACAGGCTGTCGGCTTCCCATCCATCGACCAGCACGCTCGCCAGGTTCTGATCCTCGAATGCCACGGTGTCCATCAAGGAGGGTGCCACGGCGGCCACACCGTCGATTTGCTTCAGTTTTTCGGCCATATGCACATCCAGGCTGCTCGAAAGCTGGTTGCTGCTCCCCGCGTGGACGACGATCAGGTCAATCTGCTTGGATTGGTAGATCGCCAGGAACGAGCGCCGAAAATTCCAGGAGATCCCGACCAGGATGATCACGGCCGCCATGGCGATCGAGAGGCCGAGAGCCGTGAGGCCCGTCCGAACCGGCCGGTTCAGGATATTCTTGGTGATCAGGACGATGAAACGCACGAATCGGTCCTCGCACGAGGGTTCCCATCCCGAGCTGGGTGGGATCGCGGGGCTCCTCCCAATGTCGCCGACACCCTCCTACGACGCGACCGGAGAAACCCTCGCTTCGGGCTTACACGGGGGCATGGCCGACGAGGACGTAGCCAACACCGCGCCAGACCGTGATGAACTGGGGATCGGGCAGCACGGACTCAGCGATCGACAGGATATCCAGATCACGGTACTGCTCGACCATCTCCGTGAACGAATCGCCGAGGTGCATCAGCCGCGAGACGATCCAGCGATCGAGTCCGGGGATGCCCAGTTTGTGGCCAAGCATCCGAGCGGTCAAGTTGGGCATCTCGTCCGAGATCACGATCGGAGCGCCGGGCCGGGCCACCCGCACCATCTCGCGCAAGGCGCCTTCGGGATTGTTGAAGTAGTTGAATGCGCCGATGCTGAGCACGGCGTCGAACTGCCGATCGGCCAGCGGCAGCTCCTCGGCTTCGCATTGCGCCAGCCATACCTTGCGGCCCGCCGCGCGAGGGCGACAGGCGTCGAGCTGCGACCGCGAAATATCGACCCCCGCGATCCGCCAAGTCGACGGCAGCCAGTCGAGATAGACCCCGTCACCGATCGCCACGTCGAGCAGGTCCAGTTCCTGGACTTGGGGCAGGTGGCGGAGGACCTGATTGCGGGCCCGTCGCTCACCCCCGTTGCAGAACCAAGTGAACTTCTCCCAGAACCGGAACTTCGGCCAGAGCGGGCTGTCATAGAACTCCTGGGCAACCTGGTTGTTCTTGGCGGTCTGCTCCTTGACAATCAGGATCTCGTCCCGGATCGGCAGGCACGCACCGCACCCCGGACAAGCCAGGGCCGGAGCCGAACGATCGTACTTGAGTGACCCCCGGCACGCCAGGCATCGCCAGACGTCCCACCACGCAGGACCCTCCCAGACGTCTCCATCCCACTCGCGATCGAACACCACACCCCGAGCCCGGCCCGTGGTCGACATCGATTACCCCCTCTCAGAAGAACGGTCCTGGAGCCCCTCAAAGATAGACTGCAAACGATATTACTTAAATTTTGACGTTGTAATATATTATGGATTTTATTAGCGACGATGCAACTAGTGAACTAACGCTCCACCTGTTATCCACCTGTTACCAGGTGGGCCGTCCTCGGGAGGCTTTAACTCGGATCGCGCCCGCATCCTGGCGTTCGCAACCGATTCGTGAGTGCCCTAACAGGACGGTGGGTTGACGAGACAGTATCCCAACCCATGCCAGATCCGGTGTCGAGCCGAGCCCGGCCAGACGCGTCCGAAAAGGGCCCGGAGGTCGACGTCGAACTTCAGCACCATGTCCACGAACTCGCGGTCGAGTCCCAGCAACCGCAGCCACCAGGCATCGAACGACGGGACGCCCAGAAGATGGCCCAGGCCGGCGCGATGGAGGCCGGAGACCTCATCGGCGACGACGACCGGACCGCCGGGCCGGGTGACCCGCCGCATCTCGTGGAGAGCCGCCTCGTGATCGCGATAGTACGTGAAGCCGCCAATCGACCAGCAGGCGTCGAAGGTGGCATCCTCGAACGGCAGGTCCTCGGCCTCGGCCCAGGCCAACCGCCCAGCCATTGCCGGATGGTTGCCCAGGCTCGCGGCGAGCTGTTGCGCGAGATGTCGACCCCGTAGACCGTCCATCCCGATGGCACGAACGCTAGGTTCGCCCCATCGCCGATCCCAACCTCGAGAGCCGTTGCGCAGGGACGTTCGGAGAGGCCGGCCCATACATGGCGGAGGATCTCCATGCGAGCCCTGCGTACTCCGCCCTGAAGGATCAGGAACCCTTGTTCCCAAGGCTGGAATCGTCGCCAGCCCGGGCCGTCGTAGAATGCCGCGGCGATGCGATTGCGGCCGGTCAAGGGCCCGATCGCTTCGAAGATTCCGTCCCGAACGGGATAAGCGCGCCCGCAACCGAGACAGACCGGTTCTCCCTGAAGCCGCGCGCGGCAATCCAGGCAGCGCGCCAGGTCCTGGATCGACGCCGTGACTGCGGTTGAATCACGGGGTGGTGTGTTCATCATCATGACGACCGTCCCCCCTTTCAGAAGTTGACGTGCATGGCCTGAGGGCCAAACCAGCGCATCAGGCGATCAAAGAACGGGTCGGGCATGTACTTGAGGATGGCCAGGCCGATCCTCATGTTCCAGGGGAAGACGCAGTTTCGCGGCCGGCGCTCGACCGCGCGAATCAGGTGGCGGGCCGCCTCTTCGGGCTCGATCATCTTCACCGGCCGTTGATAGGGGACCGACGTACTCAATCGCGTCCGGACGAATCCGGGGCAGACCGTGGTCACCGTAACGCCACGACGGTCCAGGCCGGGCCGCAGTGCTTCGAGGTAGGCGATCAATGCGGCCTTGGACGCGGAGTAGGAGATCATCCAGGGGAAGCCGCGATAGCCGGCCACACTGGCGACCCCCACGATATGCCCGCGCCCTGCCGCGATCATCCCCGGCAACACGGCCTCGATGGAATGGGCAACGCCCACGACGTTGACGTCGAGCGTCTGGCGAAGCATGGCGGTGTCGAGATTCGGAACCAGCGTGAGGCTCCCGATCCCGGCGCAGGCGACCAGGATCTCGATGGGACCGATCGCGGCGGCAATAGTCGCAACCGACCGGAGAAGGCCGTCGCGATCGGTCACATCCGCCACGCCCGAGGAGACGGTCGCACCCAGGTTTTCTAGTTCCTCGGTGAGGGCGGCCAGTGCCACGCCATCGCGGTCGATCAGGCCAAGTGGCATACCCCTGCCGCGCCAGGGCCAGGGCGGTTGCGTGGCCGATTCCGTGGCCGGCTCCGGTGAGCAAGACAGTGGGTTTGGCGTTCATCGTGCCGGCCTCACCAGCTCGGCCGACGGCTGCACCGTAGTCAGGAATTCGTACACTTGCTCGACGAACCGCTCGGAGTTCTCTTCGGGTGCTCGGTGCTTGGCTCCCGGCACGCGCACGTTGACGCAGTGCGGCAGGTTCTCGACGAGGTAGTCCGCGGTCGCCAGGAACGGCGAGTGCTCGCCGAACAGGGCGAGTACAGGCTGGGTCACGCCACGAATCAAGTCTTCGGTCAGGCCGGCGGGGACCTTCGCGTCGTTGCCGCACGTGGTCTCGGCCAGGCGCAAGAGGCGATTGAAACCCGGAAGTCCGACAGCTTGGCGGAACCGGAGCAACCGCTCGCCGTCAAGGTGAAGGACCTGGTCGAAGAATTTGCCGAGGTCGTACCAGAACTCGTCCGAGAGCGTCACACCCGCGGCGGCGGCCTCATCGCGGAAGTTCTGCCAGTGGCCCCAGCGACTCACATCTTCCAGATGCCGCAATGCGGGGAAGCATGGGTCCGAGAGCACGACGGCTTCGATCCGGTCCGGGTAGAGGACGGCCGCGTGCATCGCGATCACGCCGCCGAAACTGTGACCGACCAGCATGGCGCGGTCGACTCCCACGGCGTCCATGATCGCCAGGGTATCACCGGCCTGGTCGAACGACGTGTAGCCGGACGGCGGTACGTCGCTGTATCCGTGGCCACGGAGATCGTAACCCGTCACTCGGAACGACCGAGCCAGCGTTCCCATCGCCTGGCACAGGAACCAGATCGACATGTCGCCGGTGACCCCGTGGATCAACACCACGTCGGGTCCGGCCCCAGCTTGCTGGTAATGGAAGTTCAATCCGTTGGCGTGGATCTTCGGCATGATGGGTTTCTCGGCGCGTCGAGTTTGCTGGCCCCGACAGGATCGATCATCGTAAGGGTGGGGCTGGGTCCGAGCCAGCATCCCTCCGGAGTCTATCGAGAACTCAGGTTTCTCAGAGACTCTTGCTGATAAAGGTGACGAGTTCCCCGATGGTCAGGTCGCGTTCGATACGTCGGCCGATCTCCGCCATCAGCTCGTTGAAGGGAAGTCGCCGGCCATAATGGACCTGGATCGCCTCGCTGAGGACGACCGCGTCGATCGACGCCAAACCGAGGTCGGCGAAGAAACGAGTTTCCTCGTCGATCGTGGTGGACGGAGGGATTCCGAGGCTGTTCGCGAGGACGGTGGCGATGTCGCTCAGGATGTCGGTTCTTGACGGAATGGTCATCATGTTTCAGTTCCTTCTCCCAGGGTCCACGACCAGACGTAATCGGCCCGTCGGGCCGTGACGACGCGCAGGCGATTGGCCGGTCGGTCATTGAGAGACCAAGCGTCGTTGACTTGGTCTTGCGGAGTCCGATGGCCCGCATCAGACGGCGCGATCCGGACGAGGAATGTATCCGATCTCTCGTCAACCTCGGCAACTTCCGCACAGGTGGGATCGTTGGCCAGGACGTGGCCCATTGAGCAGGCAGCGGCTTTCTTGGCAGAGTAGATGCGCGCGACCCACTCGGCTCGGTCCTTTGTGGGACATCGATCCAACAGGGATCGTTCTCCCGTCGTGAAGGCCGTCGCACTCGAAGTCCTCCGGTCGATCGGCGATGGTCTCGACGTCGATGCCGACCCGGTCACCCGGGTTGCGAGCGGCGATCGCGACGGCGACTCCTTCGGCGTGAGCAATCGCGATGGCTGGCATCGCGGAATCGTCGGGTCGATCGACGCGAGTCAGCCGAGGCCGGCCCCGTTCGTCCGAGACGACCGCGAGGTCAGCCGGATACATCGGCGGCCGGCCGTCGGCCTGCCAGATCCGCCGCGCGGCCTCCTTGGCAGCGATCCAGCCCCAGAGCCGGTGCGATCTCCGACGCTCGGGTCCGCCGAGATCCAGGTGGGCTGCGCGCTCTGACGGGCCGAGCTGGGTTTGCTCCAGGACGTCGCGCCAAACGGGGCGTCCCATGTCGGCAGGAGGTTCCAGCCAGACAGCCTTTGCTCCGAGAATCGGTCCGGAGAACGAATCGATCAGCGGCAGTTCCTCGCCGAGGAAGATTTGCTGAGGTTGGCGGAAGACGTCGCGGTACCGGCCCGGCCAGTGGAATCGCCAATCTTCCCAGTCCCGGATTCGCATCCAGACGGTACCGTCGGGCCGGACGATCTCAGCCTCCACGCGGACGCGGTGCCGTTGCAGCTCGCGGATGGCGATCCGGCAGGCCGCGTCCGTGCCGACCGGTGGCCGATCACCGTAGACTTCGAGCGCTCCCATGCCGAGTGGGAACACAACGTCGCCCCCCTCGTTCAACTCGTCGAGGCCCCAGCAGCCGAGGAGATGCGTGAAGCTGTCGATGACGATCAGGTCCGTATGCAGCCGCGGAGACTGGCCCGGCCTGAGCAGTGGTTCCCAAGGCAGCACTCGCAACACGCCGTCAATCCCCCTGCCCGAAAGCCCGCCGACATGGACCATCGCCTGGAATGCAGGCCCGTGGAACAGCCACTGCTCGCCATAGAGCGACTCGGCTGTGAATCGGCTGGTGCGCGGATCCTCCAGAGCCCACGGCGCCGCCTGCGGCGGAGTCGGGGGAGACACGTCGAAGACCGTGACCGCCTCGAACACCGGCCGCGATGCCTCGGCCTGGCCGTCGGTTCCGCGGTTGAAGATGCCGACCCAGACCCGTTCATCATCCTCCGACTCGATGCGACGGCCGCGGAGTTCCAGGCAAACTGGCGACTCTTCGTACCGCACCCACTTGCTGCGCCCGGACTTGCTCGAGCCTCGTGAGGACGAGGCCGGGCGATACGACCATCGCGGCGGTTTGGGCGGTCATCTCAGCCATCACGGCGAACGGCAGGACCGGCAGACCTCTCAAGGTCGGGTCGAGCGCCGAGACCCGACGGCCGCCCAGCGTGTGGTGCTCGGCGATCGGATCGCCCTGGCTGTCCATGAAAATAGACGGTCTCGATCTCCGAACCGGCGACCAGCCGCTTCACCTCGCCCACCCACGGACCGGGCTCGCGGCCAGGAGGATTCGTCGCCGTGGCGAGCCCGAGATCGAGATCGTGCCCGCCGTGGGCCTGGACCGCCGAGGTTTCCAGATAGGCCGCGAGTACTTCCTGCTGAGTCTCCAGGAATGCCCGCATCGTCTCCTGGAAGGCGAGTATGGCGCCGTCCACATCAGACACCACCGCCGGCGCGACTTCATCGATCCGCGAGCCCCAAGGTAGGAGAAGGGGTTCTGACGATAACCTCGAGTGGAGTGACGACGGCATGGCTTCGGCCGCGAACGCGTCGCGCGGATTCGTGATGGAAAAAGCCGTTCCGCTGGGTCTCGACAGGTTCGTCGGAGGCTTCGCCCTCCTGGCTCCAGGCCAGGTGACGCGGGATGGCTTGAACATCCCGGTGCGTTGTCGGCAAGGAAGTGTGTTCGCCTGCGGAGTCTCCAGGCGTGCCCCGCGATCGTAGCCGGTCGATCAGCGATTCCGTCACGCGCATCTCGGGAAATCCGAGTTTAAGCTCGACGGTTGTTCGAGGAGGCTTCTCCGGTGCATCCCAGTCGATGCGTTGCGGACGTCGACGCGCGTAGAGGAAGTCCGGCTGGATCGGGACGCCCTGAGCGAAGAGTGCGGCCACGAGGTGATTCAATTGCGTCAGACCGCTGCGGCGTGGGAGGTTCGCTGCCAGAGCGAAGGCCGGTCTGCCGCGAAGGATGTCGTCGACATAACCGGCGAGGTTGCCGCGGGCGCCGACGTCCACGAACACCCGCAGGCCGTCAGCGTACATGGCCTCGATCGTCTCACGAAAGGCGACCGTCCGGGTCCATTGCGTGATGGCGAGTTCGCGCATCGCCTCGATCTCTACCGGCATTCGCCCGCGCGATGCGCAGGAATAAACGGGCAGGCGAGCGGGACGCATCGTCAACTGGCCGAAGAACTCGGCAACCGGACCCAGGACCGCATTGAAGCTCGGCGTGTGGTAGGCCCGATCGAACGGCAGGTCTTCCAGCAGGATGTTCTCGATCGCGCAGGCGGCCGACCACCCGCTCGACCTCGGCCGGCGGTCCGGCCAGGACCACCTGATGCGGGCAATTATCGATCGCGACCAGGACGTCGGTGGTGCCCGCCTCGCGGCAAGCGGCTTCGACCCGGTCCCGGCTCCCTCCCACCGCGACC
Organism: uncultured Isosphaeraceae bacterium; assembly: GCA_963845695.1. Taxonomy (GTDB): domain Bacteria; phylum Planctomycetota; class Planctomycetia; order Isosphaerales; family Isosphaeraceae; genus CAWJTV01. The sequence goes on from CAWJTQ010000017.1 coordinate 88,406, forward strand.
AACCGTGCCGTGGGGATATCCCCGGAGGATTTCGAACTTCCGGAAGATCGAGCCGAGCCCAGCGAGTTGACGCTCGAGTTCATGGTCGGTCTCAAGGACACCCGCCGCGGCCAGGGCCAGCAACTCCCCGCTGCTGTGGCCGACCACAGCCTCGGGCTCGAGACCCAATCGGATCAACACCTGGTACAAGGCCCATTGCGAGCTGAGGACGACGTTCACCGCCGTCGCGGTTGACCAGAGCCCGTCTTGATCCCTCTGCGGACCGAACAAGTGCTCGCTGGCAGGGACGCGCTCGCCCAGTTCAAGGGCGATGCGGTCGGAGATGTCGAACCGGCGCACAACCTCAGGAAAGTGGACGCAAAGGTCGGCGAGCATGCCCGGGTATTGCGAACCTTCGCCCGGGAAGAGGAAAGCCAGGCCACCCGAGCCGGCACGAAATAAGGGCTCATCCCAGTAGTAGGCGCCACGGGCGTCCCGGATCGTGCAGCATGACGGATCGCCCAGCCGCGGCAGCGTTGCGACCAGTCGCGCGGAGAGATCGGCCGGTGAGGAGGCCACCAGGCCCAGGCGGACGAACCCGGGCGGATGCTCGCCACCGTTCAAGCGTCGCGGCCACGTCCTTCAACGACTCGTCCGGATGTCGGTCGAGCCACGCGATCAAATCGCGTGCCCGATCGATGAGACCCGATCGGTCTGTGGCCGACAGCAGAATGGCCTCGGTCTCCCATCGACGGAAGCCGCCCGGCGCCATGCTGTCGGAGGACGCAGCATGCTCTTCCAGGACGGCATGGGCGTTGATTCCCGCGAATCCGAACGCGTTGACGCCAGCCCGACGGGGAGTGTCCGGGTTGGGATGGATCCAGGGCCGGATTGTAGCGTTCAGAGCGAAGGCGCTAATCGGAAGGAGCGAGGAGCGGATGGGGATGATCGGCATGCCGTGTCGGGGGCATGACGCGGTGATACACCGAGAGCGCGGCCTTGATCAGACCGGCGATGCCTGCCGCTGGCATGGCGTGCCCGATCATCGACGAGACGGCGCCGAGCATCCGCCGCCCATACGGCGGCGGTGGAAACACGGCATTCAGGGCGCGGAGCTCGGCCCGGTCGGCGGCCGGGACTCCCAGACCATGTCCTTCCACCAGCATCACGGTTCCGGGATCGATCCCCGATCGTCGATAGGCTCGGCGGATCGCACGGGCATGACCGCGGGCGCAGGGCACCGCCAGTCCCCTGTCCGCGGCCGTCGCTCGCCAGCCCCACACCCTGAACGATCGCATAGATCCGATGGCCGTCACGTTCGGCGTCCTCGCGACGCTTCAGAATGAGCACGCCGACGCCTTCACCTGAGAGCATGCCGTCGGCATCGGCCGAGAACGGCCGCGCGGTTCCCGAGGGCGACATCGCACCGAGTTGGCAGAACACCAGGGGAAAGTCGATATCGGCCTCGATGTAGACTCCGCCGACGATGGCCAGGTCAGCCCGCCGTTGGTTCAGTGCGCGCGCCGCCAGGTCGAGAGCGACCAGCGACGAGGCGCTGGCGGCATCGACCACGAAGGCCGCGCCGTCCAGATCGAGACGATGGGCGACGCGCCCGGCGGTGGCGTTCGTCAACTGGCCAGCGATTGTGGCGGCCTCGAACGGCGGCACCGTGCCCTTCAGCTCGGCCCGAACGGCCTCCCGGTCGGCGACTGGACCACTCGGGATGCAAGGCCGACAGGATCGCCAGGGTCTGGGCGGTCACGCGTCCGTGTTGAAGTCGCGTCAAGTTGCCGCGATTGAAGTAATTCCCCCGGCCGATGACCACCTCGGCTCGGCGTCCTTTCAATCCGTCGGGAGTCAAGCCGGAGTCGGCGAGCGCGGCCATGGCGGCATCGAGCACCAGGAATTGATCGGGCTCGCCGCCTTCAACGGTCCGGGGCATGATGCCGTGCTCGGCCGCGTCGAAAGCGATCGGCGAGTCGAGATACCCGCCACGCCCGCAGGGGACGCGATCGTTGGCCATGGAGGACGGGGTTGACGAACGTCGCTGGATCCCAGCGATCTGCCGGTACATCGCGAGTGCAGTCTTTGCCAGCGAGGATGTTTTCCCAGTAGGCGCAGAGATCTCCCGCGCCGGGGAATCGGCAGCCCATCCCGACGATCGCAATGTCCAGGGGCCGGCCCCGCTTCATCGGACGGCCTCCGACGACCGTGCGCGTGGGATGGCGGTCGGTCCGGGCAACGGCTCCTCGAGCGTTCCCAGCCCGCTGGTGTAGATGACTTCGACGTCCCCCTTCCGGCCATTACGCAGCTCATCGACGAGCAGAGTTCGGCCGACCTCGGGAGCGATCATCCCCAGCCCGCGAAGGCCAAGATGGCTCTCGAGCTGCGAGACCATCCCCACGCCCGACCACGGCCCCCAGATCAACGACACGACCCGGCCCGGCCATCGCCGGTCGAGCCAGAGGGCCAGTTTGTTGAGGATCTCGTTGGCCGCGGCGTAATCCGACTGGCCGACGTTGCCGAACCGACCGGCGATCGATGAGAACAGTGCGGTGAATTTCAGGGCCTCGGGGCGGACCAGGCGGAGCAGGTTGAGCGCCCCTTCGAGCTTGGTGCCGAGGACGCGGTCGAACGACTCGAGGGTCTTCTCGCGGATCAGTTTATCCTTGATGAGTCCGGCTCCGTGGATCAGCCCGACGGGGTCTCCGTAGCGGGCACGCCAGCCATCGAGCAGGCGGCGATCGCCCTGGGGTCGCGGACATCCGCTCGGGCATACTCCACAACCGCACCAGCTTCGCGGAGGATCGCCAGGTTCTCGCGGACTTCCCGGGCGCGGCGGATGGCCAGGTAAGCTGCCTCGATCTCCGCCGGACCGCTCGGCCGTCCTTCCTTCGGAGACGGTTATGGACCGCCGCCTTGATCTCGGCCTCTCCGTCGAGGCCCGCGGTCTCGGCCGGCTCCGACAGGCCCGGTGGCGGCGTGGTGCCGACGATCAGGAGCGTCGGCCGCCAGGTCCGCGCCAGTTCGGCGGCTACCAAGGCGGTGATCCCGCGCGCACCGCCCGAGATCACGATGGGATCCCCCGGCCTCAGCTCGATGGCCGCATCCGCGCGTCCCAGCACGCTCTCGACCGTCCGCAAGCGGATGCGATGGCCCCGGTCATAGCCCACTTCCGCCCAGCCGTCCCCCACGAACACCTTCGTCGGCCAGCCGGCCGGCCAGCGACTCGACTCCGTCTCCCACGGCGAGGTCGACCACGCGGCAACGGACCAGGGGCCACTCCCGGGCCAGAGGTCTTGACCAGTCCGGCAATTCCGCCGTGGCCTGGGAAGAACTCGGAGTTCGGACTGCCGGAGCCGGCGAATCGGCCCCCGAGACGCCGTGGCTGCGATCAGGCACGATCCGCCCGCCGTGCGCGGCGTGCTCCAGATCGGCGGCCGTCCCCTTGGCCAGCAAGAACAAACCCTTGACCGCGTCGCCGATCCGTTCCGACCAGCAGGGGCCGTTCGGATCGCCGGTATTCGCCTGACCCAACGGCAAGGGCGTGCACGATCCCGGCGATCGGTCCACGGGTGCGGAGGTCCTCCAGGACCGAATCGATCGCGGAGGCCGACGTCCACTCGACCGGCCGATCGGGACCGCCGATCCGATCCACAGGTACGCCGGCCGACTTCCAGACGAACTGCCAGCTCCTCGGCCACGCCTTTGCCGTCATCGGTCAGCACATTCGGCCGCCCGGCATCAGCCCGAAACGTTCTCGAGGCAGCGGTGCGTTGACGGCTTCCAGGACGCGCCGCGATGTCCCCTGCCCTGGCCTCGTGCTTCCCGTTAAGGCCTGCGCCGGTATTCGGTGTTTCCGAAGGCGTGGTCATCGATAGAGGTTCGAGAATCGGAGATCGGGAGCACGGAATCCGAGTTCGGCTTCACGCCCGACGTTTCCGCCAGAATCGCCATCCGATCGACGATCGCACTGAGGGTCCGCGCTCGGGCCAGTGTGTCCATGACCTCCGCGGAATCCGACAGGTTCTTCAGGCTGGGAAAATCGTCTCGCAGTTTCCCAAGGATCTCGACGCGCTTGATCGAATCGATGCCCAGATCAGCCTCGATGTCGAGGTCCAGGTCCAGGGTCTCTGTCGGGTAACCCGTGCGATCGCGGACGATCTCGAGCAACTTGGCCGTGATCGCCATCCGATCCGGAGTCTCGGCCGCGGTGATCTCCACGGCTGCGACTTTCGATGGCTCCGGATTAAGGGTGGCCGGGTTCCCGTTCCTGCGGACCGGCGCTTCATCCGTCTGGAGGTCCAGGGAAGTTGGGCATTGTCCGCCGAATTCCCTGGGGTTCGGCGAATGGCCGTTGGGAATTGCCCACCCGACATCGACTCCATCGACGTCGTGTCCATTGGTGCTCACAGAGTGCCCGACGTCGTGTCCGTTGGTGCCCACAGAGTACCCTGCCGCAGGTGAGCTCCGTCCATTCAGGTAGGCGAGCATCGTCGACTTCTGCACGTCCAGGAAGACCTGCATCGTCTTCTGGAATGATTCCATGACGCGGTCAGGATGAGCGGGGGATTGCGACGGTAGGGTCGGAGTCTTGGTCGTCATCGTTGGTTCCGGTTTGCCATTACCAATATGCCGGGCCGAGGCGTGACAGGAGCGCAGGTCCGGCCACGTTCGGTTCGGCTCTCGTTCGTGGCTGGAGTTCGGGTTGAGGCTCCGGTAGAGACAGGACTGGGCCGGTCCCGAGTCGCCGGGGCTCAGGACCGGCGAGAGGCCGGGCACGGCTGCCGTTGACCAGCCAGGTGGAAGTCGTGGCGGGCTCGGCCAGCCCGTTGGTCGGGAGTCGATCGAGGTCAAGCTGGCGGCGCGAGCGGCCGGCCGTCAGGCGCTCGAGCCGAAGCGGCAGTCCGGCAACCACCAGGCGAGCGAGTCATCCGAAGAAAGCCGGAGAGGCCCGGCGCGGACGGCGTACCGCCGGAGATCGTCAGGTGGGGCTGATCGTTCAAGATCGAGACCAACCATCGGCCCGAGGATCGCTCCCGGACCGACCTCGACGAACACGCGCGCTCCGTCCCGGTACATCGCGGCGATCATATCGGCGAACCGGACCGGGTTGGCGAGGTGGTCGCCCAGCCGCCTTGCGATGACTGAGGGCTCGAACGGATAGGGCGCGGCATCCAGGTTCGAGTAGACCGGCCGGTCCGGCGCAGCGAATCCGGTCGCGGGCGAAGTTCTCGACGGGCTCGCGTGCATCGGCGACCATCCGGGTGTGGAAGGCGGATGAGACCGGCAGGACCCGCGCCGCGATCCCGCGCGCCGAGGCCAGCTCGACGGCCCGATTCACCGCCTCAGTCGGCCCGGCGATGACCGTCTGCTTCGGTCCGTTCCAGTTGGCCACGACGATCTCGGGCACGTCGTGGAACAGAGTCGCCACCGCCTCGGGACCGGCCAGGACGGCCGCCATGGCTCCGGAAGCTCCGCGACCCGCCTCTTGCATGGACCGCCCGCGTTCCCAGGACAGTTCGGCCAGCTCTTCGGCACCCAGGACGCCCGCGGCGTGGAGTGCTACAAGCTCGCCATAGCTATGGCCGGCTACCATGTCGGGCTCGAGCCCGACGCTCCGAAACAGCCGCAGCATTCCGACGCAGGCTGCACCAACGGCGGGCTGGGCCACGTCGGTCTGCATCAAGGCTCGACGCGCTCACCTCCCGCGTGTCGTCATCGAAGCGGGCGGCGGGAAGATGAGCGGACCGAACGCAGGCCCGCCATTCCCTCGGACCACGCGCTCAAACTCCTCGAACGCACCGCGCACCTCAGGGAACACGACGGCCAGCTCTCGGAGCATGTCGGGTGACTGCGGCAGCCCTGGCCCGGGAAAAGGAACGCGACGCGGGCTCCCGCCCAGGCCGGCTCCGCGGCGAAGAAGATCCCGCGCGGGTCCTCGAATGCAGCCCGGCCCTCGGCGATGGTTTTTCGCGCGACGATCAGCTTGCTGCGGAGGTCGTCGTGCGAGGCCGCCACGATGGCCAGAGCGGATCTCTGGCCGGCGCCGGACTGGGCCGCCCTGGCACGGATCAACGCTTCCGACAGGTCGCAGAGCACTGGTCGTGCGTCAGCCTCCAGTGCCTGGATCAACCCGTCTATGGGTTCGATCAAGCCCGGAGGGTTGGTCCGCTTCCCAGACCATCAGCTCCATCGGCCACTCGGGCATTGCCGAGGCAGGCCCTGGGCCCGTGTTGCCGTCATACGCCTCAAGAACGGCATGGAAGTTGGTCCCGCCGAAGCCGAAGGCGCTGACCCCCGCGCGGCGCGGGTGGTCGTGGTACGAATGGAGCCACGGTTGCGTCTGAGTGCAGAGACGGAACGGTCCATCGCGGAGGTCGAGCTTCGAGTTGGGCGATTCGATCCCGATCGTTGGCGGCAGGACCTTGTGATACAGCGCCAGTGACGCGTTGATCAGCCCGGCGAGTCCCGCGGCGCACTTGGTGTGGCCGATCAGCGACTTCACGGATCCCACAACGCAGTCGCGGGGCGGTGTCCCTGCGGCCTGGAAGACCTGGCTCAGCGCCTCGACCTCGACGACGTCACCCAGCGCCGTGCCGGTCCCGTGCGCCTCGACATATCCGACCGTCGACGGCGAGATCCCGGCCTTGGCGTAGGCGCGCTCGATGGCCCGGACCTGGCCGTCGACCACCGGTGCGGTCAGGCCCCGCGCCCGGCCATCGCTGGAGGCGCCCACACCCTTGATCACCGCATAGATCCGATCGCCGTCGCGCTCCGCGTCGGCCAGGCGCTTCAGCACCAGTGCGGCGACCCCCTCGCTGATCACGATCCCGTTGGCGCCGGCGTCGAAGGGACGACACCGACCCCGCGGTGAGAATGCCTGCGTCTTGCTGAAGGCCAGGTAGGTGAACGGGTTCTGGACCGTGTCCACTCCGCCAAGGATCACCATGTCGGCCGCGCCGGTCTCCAACTCGCGAACGGCCAGAGCGGTCGCTGCGAGGGAGGAGCCACAGGCGGCGTCGACCGTGTAATTCGCGCCACCGAGGTTGAACCGATTGGCGATCCGGCCTGCGGTGACATTCGAGCAGGAAACCCGGGGAACGAGTCCTCGGTCCACTCGGGTAGCAAGCCCCGGCACGATTCGATCGCCTGGCGGCCGCCGCCGGGGATCACCGTGTCGAGCATGGGCAAATACGAGCGGAACGCATACCCCATCGCCACTTGTGCCGCACCGCCCCCCATGCCCAGCACGACAGCCGTCTGTTCGCGGGGGAAGGGCCGATCCGCATAGCCGGCGTCAGCCAGTGCCTTCCGGACGACCTCCAGCGCCAGGAACTGTGCCGGCTCGATCGAGGGCAAAGTGGATGGAGGCATCCCGTATTTCAATGGGTCGAACGTCACGTCGGGGAGGAACCCTCCCCACTTCGAGACGATCTTGTCCGGTGCCTTCGGGTCCGGGTCGTAATAGAGCCGCCAGTCCCACCGGTCCGCAGGGACCTCGGTGATGGCGTCGATGCCTTGTAGCGTGTTGGACCAGAATCGCGATGGATTTGCCGCTCCCGGGAAAACGGACCCCATGCCGATGACGGCGATGTCGGATGGTTGGGCCTGCGTCATAAGTCCTCGGCAGGGTTCGTCTCATTACCGGTTCGTGCCTCCCAGTTGCCAGACTCTCTTAATACTATACCTGACAGAAAGGCTGGTCTGGGTTGCTTTTTCGGTCTAGATGATTCAGGACGATGAGGGAAGTTCCAGACTTTACGGGCTATTGGGGACATCCAGCCACCCAAGTCTGATTCGGTCGCATTGATCCTAATAGTTCGCACGAATGCGTCGGGGCGGTGGGTCGCTGCGAGTAGCGTAGAACAGGGGCATGGCCTGGTGTGTTGCAACTCGCAAGAGATGCGGTCTGCGCCAAGATCGAGTGTGTCGATCATTCCTGAGAGCATTGGCCGCAAATTCCATGCCGTTACTCAGTCTCGCAAGGCTCCTCAATTCGGAACCGGAGTCGCCTTCAGATCGGTCTTGACAGGAATCCATAGGGGCTGACGTTGAACTTGATTCAGCACAACTCAGTGAGCGATCGCGATTTATGTCAATGGATTGAGCTCGCCCTACCTCATTCAAGACGGGACTTTCCGACAATCATCGGGAAGCTTACGAGTTGCCGGATCTCGGATTGATGCGGAAGCCGAGGATTGTGCGGATTGTCAAGAACCTGCCGATGAAGTTTCTCTGGTCTCGTGTTACAGTCACATCGCGAGGAGTGACCCAAGGATCGGGACTTGCCTCTCATGAGGGGAGGAGGGGAAATGGTGGGAATCCGAACAGGTTGGGTTCAGAACCCTTTGTGGGTGATGGGGATGGCGACGCTCACCATGGCGTTCGCGTTCGTGGGTATGGCATCAGGCAGCCAGCCCCGGCTGGAGATCTTGTCAGCGGCGACTCGGGTGGGGGAGACTCCTCCGGATGGTTGGACTCATCTGGTCATGAAGTCGGTCCCGCGTCTGACCTCGGGCGAGTGGCAGGAATTGCCGACCCTTGCCCAGAAAACGGCGACGAGGTTCCGTACGGTGATCCTCGCGGACGTCGAGGGGTTGGGACTGGACCAGCAGTTCATACTGACTCGGGTCGGGATCGGCATCTGCATCCCCAGTCGTGACGGTAAGAAAGAAGATATCGTGGTCACCTCGGATCGCCTGGAATCGCTGAGTATCAAGCTCTCGACTGTCGATGAGATCGTGCTCGATGCCGTGGAGTCGGAACTCGCCGAGGCCCGGATCATCTCGCGCAGCTCGACCTTCGCCCTGCTTCGCACGCCTGCGACCATGCTCTTTCAAGGTAAGCACAGCAAGGTCGACCTGTACTACGCCTTTTGTGTCGACCCAACGACAGGTCGTTTGCGTATTGGGGTCTGGTCGATGTGGCCTCCGGCAACGGTCAAACAACAACCACCGCCGCCCGAACTCATGTCGCTGGCACCCAAAACGACATTTGACTGCGAGCTCGACGTGCATGCGAAGCGTGTGCTCGGCACCGTCCCTTACTCCTGGTCGTTCGCGATCCGCAAGCTGCCGCCGGGACAGCGGATCAAGGTGACCAAACCACTCGGCGAGAAGATCGTAGCTGTCACCAAACGCCCCATCGACGTTGACGCGGAAGAGCTTGAGAAGCTGCTCAGGAAGGTCCTCTTCGTGCCACGAGACGCCAAGACCAGGACCGCCCAGCAGACGTCAACCAAACGGTGATCGTCAGCCTTGTGGGTCGGACTCGGATTGGCCTTGGTTCTCGTGACCCAGGCGCGACCCAGTTGCGGAGTGATCCGATGTCCAATCGCGATTCCAACGCGAACCGTCATCACTTGAGGGTCTGGGTGAAGCTGGCCATCGAATCCGGACTACTGGAGAAGGTCCCACCGCACTAGGTTCCTGACGAGCCGGGCGATCCCCGTCCGACCGTAGAGTACGCTCGCCAACTTCCGGCCGAGCTGAAAGATCCGGATTCGAGCCAGCGGCCGTTCAAGGAGATCTTCGCCGACACACGACGCTTCCGGGTTTGGGTCGAGTTCCGTCTGAAGATGAGCCGTCCCATCATTCTGACGGGAGGACGGACCGATCGTTTGGAAGCAGCCCTGTTGCAGAGACCGACATCAACGCAGGCTGCTCGTGGAAGAACCCCGCGCGGAACCCGCCAGGCTGAGACCAATCCGAAGTCGACCCCCTGTGGGATGACTGGCTCGACGGCTGAACTTTCGAGAGTCCTCGGCGATCACCACCGCACCGTCTGAGGGCGGTGGCTTGGACCCCTTCCGAGAGTCCCGACTCCGGACCGGCGGGACGTCCGGATCCGGCGTGGGTTCTGGGCGGGGCCGGCTGTGAGGAGGGCCGGACTTGCCGAGAATTGTGGCACAGATTGGCACTCGGTGACCACTTTTGGCCGCGGCGCCCTCTCCGATCCCCATGGCCCCCAGCGAGTTCGGGCCGAGTCCCGAAATCGCTGTGCCGGGCTCGGTTGCGGGCGGCACAGCCCCGTGGCTCGCAGCCTGGGTTTCCGGTCGGTGTCGGTCGCACATGGTCCATATTATTCAGTATGCCACAGGTTTTATGATCCGTTAATGCACCTATCGCGGAATCCGGGGCGATTGGCTCCGGAACTCTCGACCACAGAGGGAGATGAAAAAATCCAAAAAATCGGAAGACTGGGTTACTCGAATGACCAAATTGGCCCGAACGGAGGGGGAAGAGGCGCGGGTCGGATCGTCGCACTCTCCAGGTTTGCCGCACCCGCCGCGATGAGATCGGTGGTGGTTGACGAGGAGTCTCAGGTTTCCCGCTCACTTCTTTCGCATGCGGACCAGCTCGCGACGGAGAGAGCGAATCTGATCCTGGGCAATGACGCTGAACTTCGAGCGCAAGATGGGTGCGCCCTGGAACCATTCGTGGGGCTCGACGAAGGCCGCGTGCATCTCAACGAAGAGGGCTCCCGGCTGGATGGCGAGGCGGCTGATCTTGGTGTAACTGATCCCGCCGACATAGGGCTTGAGCGCGCCTTCGGAGGGGGCGCTTCCGTTTGCCCGGACGGATCGCCAGCCGTTGCCATTCGGCCCTGTCTTGTCGAACGCCGGGTCGGTCCGGGCCGCGATGACAATCGACTCGTCCGTCTGAGATGCCATGACCTGGTTCGTGACGTCGAGCTCGATGCGATCGAGCAGCCGTCCGTGGATATGAGCGTACCAGGTCGATTGTCCCGGTGTCTCGGGTGCCGGTTTGATCCCCGCGGCGCGGAGTTCGTCGTCCTTCAAGAGCCGGGTCTGGACGGCCATGTTGCCGGCCTCGACCTCCTTGCCGTCTGAGCGGGCGGCCTCCTTTGCCGGGTCCACCTGACCGAGATCCGCGTGGACCACGAACCAGAGATCGACGATTCGGATCGTCGCCGCGTCTCCCGCTTTAACGTCCCGGACCTTGATCATGTACGGGGCCGCGACCGAGTTGCGGATCAGCTCGTCGACCGCTCGGCCAGGACCGGCCACCGCGCAACGCGGCGCGCTGATCATCGGCCGTCTGGCCGTCGTAGAGCCGGGGTTTTGGTAGGTTGACCGTTTGCCCCTCGGCCTTCAATCCGCGATCGAGCACCTCTCTGTAGACCGAATTCTTGGCATGGCCCGGCTCGATACGGGGCGGCTCGGCGCCGATCGCGGCGATCCAGATTGCACACGTGATGCTGAGCATGACGGTCAGCCTCCTCAATTCGGTTTCCGGTTGTGGGGCATGCACGGATTATGAGGGCAAGTTTGCTCGCGAGCGAGCCGATAGTAAACCTAGATCGTCGCTCGATGTAGGCCTCGCGTCCACGGTTTCTGGAGGAGCCCCGATGCCGGATCACCATGCGGGCGGGCTCCGACTGCACCGTCCGTTCCTCCTTTCGATGCTGGTCGGTCTCTCGGTGCTGGGGCTCGCTGGTTGCGGCCATGTCCTGCCGATCGCCGCGACATTTCGGGGTGACGCCGGAATCGTGGCGGACGCGACCGTCCGGGGGGCCGTCGACGTCAAACTCCCGGCGGCAGTCAACCCGGGCGAGATGGTGGCCAAGGTCGTCCGCGCCGGTCGCGCTCCCGCACCCTGTGGCCGGATCGCCCTGATCGACATCGATGGAGTCCTCCTCAACCAGAATTACGGCAGCTTCTATGCCGTCGGCGACAATCCGCTCGCGGCTTTCCGCGATAAGCTCGATGCCGCGGCGCGAGATTCCCAGGTCGTGGCGGTCTTGCTCCGGATCAACAGCCCGGGCGGCAGCGTCACAACCTGCGACGTCATGGCCGAGGAACTGCGCCGTTTCAAGGCCGAGACGCACAAGCCCGTCGTCGCCTGCCTGATGGATCTGGCGACCTCGGGCGCCTATTTCGTGGCCGTCGAATGCGACCGGATCGTGGCCCATCCCACGGCCCTGACCGGCGGCCTGGGGGTGGTCTTCAACCATTACAACCTCCAGGATGCAATGGCCCAGCTCAACCTGGTCGCTGATCCTGTGAAGTCGGGAGCGAAGGTCGACATGGGAACGGTGACCGGGCCGCTCGACGACGAGACGAGGGCCATGATCCAGAAGATGGCGGACGTCTACCGAGACCACCTTCAACGTCGAGTCAAGGCCCGTCGCCTCGCGATGACAGCCCATGACCATCAAGTGGCCAGCGACGGCCGAGTGCTGCTAGCATCGCAAGCGATGGAACTTCACCTGGTTGACCGGCTCGGCTACGTGCACGACGCGATCGCCGAGGCCGAGCACCTGGCCGGTATTTCGGGTGCAGAAGTCGTGCTCTATCACCGATCCGGCTATCCGGCCCACTCCCTGTACGCGATCACACCGAACCCCGCTCCCTTGAACGAGGTCATCCCCTTCAGCTATCCTGGCCTCGACCGATCCCGATTGCCCACGTTCCTCTATTTATGGCAACCTGACCCGACCTTGCCACGTCCGAGCGCACGATGAGCGTTCAAATCGGCCCGATCGTCGAGGCAGATGCCCGGCGAATGACTGTGTCTCCATGGGACGGGCACGAGCCCGAGCCATCCGACTGGCCGGTCCTCGTCACCGGTGCCGGCGGGTTCGTCGGCGGACACATCGCTCGGGCGCTGGCCGGCGCGGGTCACCGGGTGCGGGGTCTGTCCCGGCGACCGCCAGTCGTGGAACCGCATGACCCGCCGATCGACTGGGTGATTGGCGACCTGAGAGAAACCGAGACTCGTCGCCGGGCGCTGGGGGGTGTCCGAGGCGTGATCCACACGGCGGGCTGGGTCTGCCTCGGTCTCGATCCTCGGGGAACCAGCCACGCGATCAACGTCGAGGCGACGGGCCAACTGCTCGCCGAGGCCGACCGGGCGGGTGCCGAGCGATTCGTCTACACGTCCTCGCTGTACACCCTGGCCGCTGGCACTCAGGACGAGCCCGCCGACGAGTTCACGGCTTGGAACCTCCAGCGAGTCGAATCTCCCTACACCCGGACCAAGCGGCAAGCCGAACAGATGGTCCTCGAATCCGGTGCGTTCCGGCTGTCGACCATCGCGCTCTGCCCAGGGATGGTGATGGGCCCGCGCGACCACAAGCCGACGTCGACGATGATCGTCAGGACCATGGCGCGCAGTCCCGTGGCCGTCTTGCCGGAGGGAGGAATCCCCATTGTCGACGCAGCCTTGCTGGCGAGGGCGCACCGTCGAGCGCTCGTGGCCGGAGGCCACGGTCAGCGTTATGCCATCGTCGGGCCGTATTTGAGCTACCCCGAGCTCGCCGCCATGGTCGCTTCAATGACCGGCCGGCCCCGGTGGGTGATGACCTTGCCTGATCGCTGTGAGACGGTGCTCAGTCGCGCCGCCGGCTGGCTGGCACCGATGATCCGGCAGTGGGTCCCTGACATCTCGCGCGAACTCGTCGCCGGAGCGTTCCTCCGCCTGTACGTCCACGGAGAGCGAGCCAATACCTGCTTCGGGCTCGAGCATCCCCCCGCGGCCGAATCGATCGCCGGGAGTTTGTAGCGATCGGAGTGCCACAAACATCGGAGCAGAAACGTACGCTACTGAGCGCCTCACAGTTGCGTTGCGCACGACACAAGTTGGAGCCGATCCTATACTAGCCAGCGAGGTTTACGGCGAATGGACCCTCGCTGGCGCTTCGGGCTGGTAAGAATCGTGCGCAACCCAACTGTGAGGCGCACTAATACCAAGGGAGCCACAGGTCTGGGGGTACCATCTTTTCGCGGGGAAGGGATGAGAACGGGCTAGCCTGGATTCCCATGCAGAAAAAAAGGGTTAACATTTCACTCATAAGATTGAACGTACCAGCAAGCGGCGATGTTCGTTTTTGACTTTAAACCACGCTCACACGGCACGGCGGCAATGAGCTATCGACATATGGGTTTAGTCCTTGACATTGATCAGGAGAAACTGCTTGACCTGGGCTCATGTGGCGACCGAGTTGCATCGCGAGAGCTCGTTCCATTTCCTAATCTTCCGCGTCGTCTTTCAAACGCAATATTGGGATGTCGCGAGGCGACGACTCACGGACTTGTGACGGGGGGCGAATAGGTTTGCTGGAGTCATCTTTCGCCGCGATTTCCAGGCGATGATCGATCGCGGCGGCGCGGCCGAGCCAATCGGCAAGAAGCTGTTGCGGTTGTCGGATCGGCTGTTCCGCGGGTGGCATCGTCTCGAGGCCGAGACCGTGGATCGGTGGCGATTCCGCACGGCGATGGCCCGGTTGAGGCGTGAGGTCAAGACGGCCCTGGAGGCGGGGGTGCGCTGCTCGGTGCGCGCCGACGAGGAGGACCTGCGCCGAGATCCTGCGGGTGGAGGAGAGCCTGTGGACCTTCGCGCGGCTCGTGGGTGTACCAACGACGAACCATGCCGCGGAGCGCGCCGAGCGGTTCGCGGTGATCTGGCGTCGGATCAGCGGTGGCACGGTCAGCGCGCAGGGGAGCCGATTCGTGGAGCGGATGCTGACGGTGGTGGCCACCTGCCGCCAGCAAGGGCGGAACGTGCTGGACTACCTGGCATCCTGCTTCGAGGCAGTTCGAAGTGGCCAGGCGATCCCCTCCCTCTTGCCAGCGGAACCACCAAAGGTCAAGGTTGCCTGATACCGGCTATTCCACTCCGTTAACGGTCGCAGAATTATCGGATAACCTCCGAGTTCCGCGGCCGACGGAAATACCGAACTTTCCGGGAGTCGTGTCGCCGTTGATCGGGTTGCCCTCCAGGTCGGTGAGACCTGGGCCAGGGTTCGACTGATGCCCTGGCCGGCCCGAAACCTTGGTCTGGTGCCCCTGGGTCACGATGATGTCGGCTGAGTAGGTAAGCTTTCGCTTGGGGACGAGCGTTACGGAGTTCGTCGCGGGGTCGTATTCGGCCGCCCGGAGCGGCACGGATTGTGTGACGGTGTGCGTGGAGGGGGAGAACAGGCTGCCCAGATGGAGGGGCAGGGTAAGGTTGTCGATGGGGCCCAAGGAGTTGGTTTTCGTGGACGTCTTCGTCGCACGAACGAAGTAGTTATTCACGTTGGAGGCCCCGACCGGGTCCATCGGTTTGCTGAAAGTCAGCACGATTCCTTGGGGTGCGCCCTGAACGGAGACGATTGTCGGAGGAATCAGGGCATCCGACGCCAGGATCCTCAGCTCCAACGGACCTGAGGTCGTCAAGTCGGGCGGCGGATCGATGGGCGTAATGGTCAAGTCGACGTCCACTTCGCCCGGGTTGGCGGCGCCCGCGAGAATCGGGACGGTCACGGTGGGCTGGGACGCGCCATTGGCGAACGTGACCGTCTGATCCACAGCACCCACGTTCACTCCTACGGCCGGCGAGGACGGATCGGTCGCCACCACGACCTGCAACGTGCCCGTGCCGGGTTGGATATACCCCGACAACGACACGGTGGCTTCGCCGTCTTGCTGCGTAACCACCTGAGACAACGTCGTCGTCCCCGGGATCGTGGTGCCTTCGAAACCAACAGTCGAAGGAACATGAATCTGGGGTAAACTCGCCAGCAGCAAGCGCCCCTCGAGCGCGAAGGACTCAGCCCTGAATTCGCGACGCGGGCGACACATGGGGGAGAATGCCTCTGAGTAAGACCGAGGGGGATCGCCCGCGGCACCATTGACGCGGGGCGTGTGCTTCGACCTGCATCGACCGCGGGACGGGTCATACTTGAAGACCAAGAGGAGGTCAAGGTCATGCGACCTTTTTTTTGCCCGCGACTGTCGAGGAGGCGGGCGTTTCTGGCCCTGCTGGGGGCTCTGCCGGCGGCCCATGGCGGGCTGGGGCGTACTCGGGAGCAGGCCGACGCGCTGGCGCCGGATCGGGGTACTGTCCTAGGCGCAGGGAATCGCGCCGTGTATTGCGCACGTCGGTCCGACGACACCGAAGCCATCTGGAGCGAGGCTCTCGACACGGCATGGGCCGGATTGGATTCCGGTCCATTCTATACGTTTGTTACCATATACAAATGAACACTTACTACTTTCTCATGACAATTCATAGATGATCATGTGTTTTGAGTGATGAGGTCAATAATGAGAAAACTCTAGAACAGAAGGACTCGCCGCGTTCAATAACCTAACGACACGACCGGAAGCTGAGGTGGATGAGTAGACTGAGTGATTCATAATTATACGTCTGACGCCCGTCGTCCGGGAAAACGGGGACAACAGGGAAAACGGGGACATACTGAGTTTCGACAACTGTCACACGCCATGTTTTTCTCCCGGGCAACTGTTGAAATGCGCTATGTCCTGATTGTGCCAAATGGCACGGAGCGGCAAAACGGCTCAACGAAGGAGGTCCGTGACAGTTGGCACAATCGCGAATAGTGCCACCCCGTCGAGACTTACGGCGTTTGGATAGCGTGCGACCTCGGTATCAGTGTGACATCTGTCCGAAAGCCGGGTGGCACTATTCCCGGTTTTCTCGGCCTGTCCCGGTTTTCTCGGCCACCCAGGTCTACCCGGCCCACTTGAACTAAACCGCTTCGCGGTGAGGTCTTGACCGCCGGGGCGCCTGATGCCAAGCTGAACTTCTCGTCGGGCCTCAGCGTCGAACGCCTTGTCCAAGGGACGCAGATTGCCCTGCTATTCAATCCCCATATAGCAAGCGTCGTGCCTTCTCGGCGGCTCAGTTCAACGAGATTGTATCCGGCGGGCCGAGACCGCTTGGGATCCGGCTGAGCTCTACCCCGGCCCGCGGGATACAACTTTCTTCAATTATGGGCTGCAGGACACCAATTTCCCCTTGACACCGATTTCCCCTCTTGTAAGCGCAGACAGACGAAATAATAATCTTGTCTACTTAACGGTCACCCCCCGGAGGCGAAGCTCGCCCAAGAACCCACAGCAAGCGAGCCCGAACAATGCGACAACGGCCCGATTCCTTGACGGCATGGTTTGGCGCGGTTGCGTTCGTCATCTCGCTGATGGCCACGGCTTCCGCGAGCGACAATCTCGGCGTGTATGGCGACGGGTGTCACCAACCAGACTGTAAACCCACCGACGTTCGACAACGACTGCTGTTGTTGTAATGAGACAGATGGTTCGGCTGCATTCACTTGCACTTGGACTATCAACAACACTATGCCATCGACCGATGCCACGATTGGCACAGAGTTTAAGTGGCAGGTGTCGTCGAACGGAACGAGCAACTGGACCACGACTTACGACACGATGTGGAAAAACCAAGGCACTATCGCGTGCAACCAGAACTACGATGGGAGCGGAACGAGCATCACTAACGAGTGCAACCTCACATGTAAGTTTGATGGTTCCAACTTATTCTATCGGGTTAACTTCATTGCCGGTTACGGAACTTATACAAGCGGCACATGGAGCAGTGAGTCCTCGGTGACGAGTACAGCCGTCCAGACGACTTGCTCGTAGATCTTAAGCGACTTTTGCCCTTTTGCAGATGTCCGCGCCGGGTGCCTTCCGTAAACGTAATCGCCGCAAGGACTTGCGAATCAAGGGCGCGTGCGACTACGTTAGTAAGTCCGTTGGCCCGGTTTAGGTTGCGACTATGGGACTCGCTTTGAATCCAAGTTCTTGGGCAGCAAGCAGTTGTGACTGGCGCGATGGAGTTTTTGAGAACGTTTCTTAGTTTCCGGAACTTCGATTCTTGGCGCCCTGAAAGGAGCTTGTGATGCGCAACGTCATCAGGTTCATTGCGGTCGTGACAGCTTCGTCAGCGCTCGGGATCTTGCTGGGCCTATTGCCATCCTTGCTGCGCGGATCGACCGCCGTTCACGGGCAAGAGCAACCTGTTCAGCACAACTTCAGAGAAGGGTTTGCGAAAATCCAATTCCAGGCGGCCGCCCCCGGCAAGCTGTCCGTGCGGGGGGTGTTCAGGATCGGCGATCCTCAGCCGTGGGACCAGCCTACCATGGTCCGCTTGTTCATCAATGGGAAAGACAAGGACGGCAACTTCACCGTCAAAGTGTTTGACGACGAGTTGCTCAAAAGCGTGATTCCGGCTGGCGAACACAGTCTTGAGTTTCCGTTCCTCTACAGCGTAAAGGTGCCGTCCGGCACCTACAGGGTACAAGTCTTCAGTCACGCCCCAGCCCTCGACGAACAAGGTAGGGAGACGGTTGGGGAGCCGGGCGCCTACGAGATCCGGACTGTGACGGTGCCCTAAAATTCCTAGGGAGAAACTG
Organism: uncultured Isosphaeraceae bacterium; assembly: GCA_963845695.1. Lineage (GTDB taxonomy): Bacteria > Planctomycetota > Planctomycetia > Isosphaerales > Isosphaeraceae > CAWJTV01. The sequence goes on from CAWJTQ010000017.1 coordinate 106,568, forward strand.
GTCTCAGTTCATTTTTCCAGGGGGAAATTGGTGTCAGGGAGAAATTGGTGTCAGTTCATTTTTCCAGGGAGAAATTGGTGTCGGAGAAATTGGTGTCAGTTCATTTTTCCAGTTGAAATGCGGAGAAATTGGTGTCAGTTCATTTTTCCAGTTGAAATGAACTGACACCAATTCTCCCCCAATTCCCCCCGATCTCGGAAGCGATCTGCCTGACCATATCGTCCTCGATCGTATGGTACGCGTGGTGGATGATGGACGCGCAGGTCAGGGCGGCGGCCTTCGAGGGTAGCTGGATGTCGTCGAAGAATCCGCTCTGGTCCAAACGTCGATAGAGCAGGTTCTGATCACCTAGGGGGAAATAGAGGCTCAAGTCATCCGTCAACTGAGCCAAGACCTTGAACACTTCTATCAAGTTGGGTGACATCAGAATTTCGGCCTATTATTGATCAGGTAGTGGAATGGGGGGTCATTGATTGGATAACCCTTGTCCGACATAGTTGCATGCGGCGCATGGATGTCCATCCGCCAGATTTGCTGCGAGAACCTCGACACTCCTCGCTCATCACCACCAGGTTTCGACGGAGTTTCCTACGCCAACGGCGTTACACCACACAGCCCAGGGTCGCGCCGCGCACCCTGGGATCGCACAACCACCCCGCGGGTTCCTACGCCAACGGCGTTGCACACCAGAGCCCAGGGTCGCGCACCGGACCCTGGGAACGCCTGTGGAACCCCTTGGGGGTACGGGGGTCTCTCGCGTGCCTGACCCAGGGTGCGCCTGGGGCGACCCTGGGCTGAGTTGTGTAACGCCTTCGGCGTAAGGACCGGCGGCCACGAAACTCCAGTTCTGGGTCCAGGAACCGGGTGGTGTTCGGCGAGGAGTGTCAGAACCTCTGTCCTTGGAGGCCCAAGCCGATACCAGGGGTCAGGACCCATGGGGTCGGACTCATGGGGTCAGACGTATAACTATAAATCCCCCATCCTTTCTGAATTGCCCCGGCGAGGCCCATCAAACTCGCCTCGTCTCCAATGCATCATCAACTTACTCGATGACGGAAGATGAGGTGGATGAGTAGACTGAGTGATTTATAGTTATACGTCTGACCCCCGTCGTCCGACCCCCGTCGTCCTCTTGATCCTCGACGAGACAGAGGTGGCTCCTGGTCGGAATTGGCCATCGAACGACATCTGTAAAATCCGCCGGTCCGGCGGAGCTAGGGATCGTCCGTGCATAGGTCTACAACCCGCTTCCCGCCCAATTCCACATGGCTGTCTTTTCTCTCCCCGGGGCCGTCCACGAAAGGGGCCCCTAGAAGGTTCCCGACCACTTTTCTCCCGACGGCTGAAGCAAGACACCCCTACCCGCGACGCTCTCCTTCGAACAAAACTTCAAGATCACGTGCCAGGCGGCCCTGAAGTTTGTCCAAGGCGTCTCGGCCCCCATGGAGGATCACTTTGGCATCGATTAATGATAAATCGTACAACAATCGGATCACCCGAATGATCTCGACGTTGGAGAGGCCGTTCCTTCGAGCTCCAGCCAATACATCTTGCGGTTGCGCCCCTGGTTCTTCATGTCCGCGTAGATCCGGTATTCGTCAACAGGCCACCTCACTTGACCTCAGAGATTTCCGACAGAATATCCATGACACCACCACCCAATTCGTCGGAAACCGGGACAGTGCCAGGCTTGAATCCCAGGTTCACCAGTTTAGCTTCAAGCTTGGCATTGATAAAGGCTCCTCCAAACAGTTCAACCTCCTCCTAGCCCAGATCCTCCGCAAACTTGAACGCGGCGTTCCGGAAGTCCCAGAATCCAAGACCTCCCAGGCCACTCTCGTCTACATGCATAGATATAGAATACATAAATATTATCAATTCAATTCCAAGGGAAAATTGAACTGACACCAATTTCCTTCCCAAGGGAAAATTGAACTGACACCAATTTCCTTCCGACACCAATTTCCTTCCTAAATATTATCAATTCAATTCCAAGGGAAAATTGAACTGACACCAATTTCCTTCCTTACCAATTTCCTTCCAATTTCCTTCCCAAGGGAAAATTGAACTGACACCAATTTCCTTCCTGACCGAGGGCGGCCATCTGGCGTTCATCGGCACCCCCGACGAGGCGAAGGCTTACTTCCAGATCGTGCCGCCTGGGAGACGTCTATCGCAAGCTGGCCGAGGATCAGCCGGAGGGATGGCACAAGCGGTTCCGGTCCAGCCCCCAATTCCACCGCTATGTCATCGAACGGATGCCGTCCGACACGCTCGACGAGAGCAAGGCGACGCCGCCCACCCGTCCCGTCCGCCGCGGGGTGAGCGGCCTCCGCCAGGCCTGGGTCCTGGTCCGACGATACGCGTCGATCTGGCGAGGCGACCGGCAGGCGCTGCTGGCGATGCTCGGGCAGAGCCTCGCGGTCGCCGTCCTGCTCGGGATGGTCTTCGGGAAGCTGGCCGACGTGGCGAATCCGATCCATCGCGCTTCCCGGACCGACAACTTGCTCTTGTTGCTGGCCGTGTCGTGCTTCTGGTTCGGTTGTAACACGGCGGCGAAGGAGCTGGTGAAGGAGCGCGTGATCTTCCTCCGCGAGCGGGCGTTCAACCTGCGCGTGACCAGCTACTTCGCGTCGAAGTTCCTCGTGCTCGCCCTGATCGCAGTGCTCCAGGCGACGCTGCTCTTTGTTCTCGTCCGGCCATGGTGCCAGCCGCCGGGATCGGCCGCGCTCCAGTGGATAACGCTTGCTAGCCTCGCCGTGGCCGGGACAGCGATCGGGCTGTTGATCTCGGCCCTGGCCCGCTCGGAAGAGGTCGCGACGGCGCTGGTACCCATCGCGGTCATCCCGCAGATCATCCTGGCCGGGGTGGTCGCCCCACTGAGCGGCCCGGTCCAGTTCCTGGCGAAGGGATTCATCGCCGTGTACTGGGCCCAGCAGTCGCTCGAGTCCTTGCTCCCCGCAGCCGACCTGGACCTGCTCGAGCGGCCGCAGCCGGGATACTCGGGACCCTGGGCGATCGTACTGATGCAAGGCGCCGTGGCTGCGGCGGCGACCGTCGTGGTTCTCTGGCGGACCCAGGGGAAAGCCGGGTCGAGATAGGTTTCATCAAGAGGCTTGTTTTGTTCACCATCGGAAGATAGCATGCGTCAGAGAATGTGGATGGTGTGAGTGAACGCAGTAGGGTGGGTGAAACCCACCGCGAGAATCCGCCCCAGAACGGTGGGTTGCACCCACCCTACAAAGCCGGTCGCTAACCTCGGAAGGTCTCTCGGTTGAATCACGATTGTCCGATCTAACTCAGGATTTCACAGACGATTACGTCGAGATTCGCGTGCTCGCTTGAAACAATTTCACCTTTTCGCGGCAGGTCGCGACAGGTCAGCGCCTTTCTGTAGTAGGAGCGGATCACGGTGTCGTGTTCCCGCAGCACGGTAACGAGCCTCGGATCGCCAGGCCGAGGTCCACCGCGAGAGCCCGGGTACTCGAAAAGGGAGATCGATCCGATGAGCGCACCTCCAACCCTCCACCCGAGTGATCAGACGTTACACGCCTATGGCCTGGGCAAGCTCGACGATCCGACGGCCGAATCGGTCAACAAGCACCTGGAGTCGTGCGGGACGTGTCGCCGCCGGGTCGCTGAGCTGACCTCCGACAGCTTCCTGGGCCGGCTTCGCGAAGCCCAGCCCCGGCCCGATCCGCAAGCCCCCTTGATCTCCTCAACCGCCGGACTCTCGATGCTCGATGCCGGCGCAGGCCCGGCTCAACCACCCCCGGCCAGCACGCTGCCTCCGGGGCTTGCGGACCGCACCGATTATGAAATCCTCCGCGAGCTCGGCCGTGGCGGGATGGGCGTGGTGTATCTGGCCCACAACAAACTGATGGGGCGGCCGGAGGTGCTGAAGGTCGTCAGCAGTCACCTCGTGAACCGGAGCGGCGTGCTGGACCGCTTCCTTGTCGAGATCCGTAATGCGGCCAAGCTTCACCACACAAACGTCGTCACGGCCTACTCGGCCCTCCGGCTCGGTGAGAGCCTCGTCCTGGCGATGCAGTACGTCGAGGGACTCGACCTGGCCCGGCTGGTCGCCGCCCGCGGGCCATTGCCAGTGGTGCAGGCCAGCAACTACGTGCACCAGGCGGCAAAGGGGCTCCAGCATGCGCACGAGCACGGCATGGTCCACCGCGATATCAAGCCGAGCAACCTGATGCTTGCCCGCGAGGGCAACCGGGCCGTGATCAAGGTGCTCGACTTCGGCCTGGCCAAGGTAAGGAGCGAAGACTCCACGGACGGGACATTGACCTGCGAGGGCCAGATGCTCGGCACGCCTCACTTCATCGCACCCGAGCAGATCAGCAATGCGCGGAGGGCCGACATCCGCGCCGACATCTACAGCCTGGGCTGCACGCTCTACTACCTCCTGACCGGCGGGCCGCCATTCCAGGGGGATAGCCTCTACGACATCCTCCAGGCGCACCATTCGATGGACGCCAAGCCGTTGAACCTGGCCAGGCCGGAGGTCCCGGTCGAGCTGGCCGCCCTCGTGGCCAAGATGATGGCCAAGGAACCGCGGCGACGTTTCCAGGAGCCGAAGGACGTGGCCCATGCCTTGACCCCGTTCTTCAAGAAAGGGGATGTGGCCTTCATGAGTCCGGGAGTGGAAATCTCCCAGGACGGCCAGACGGGCTCAAGTCGGCCGATGCCTCGGGTCGCCTCTGCGCCGACTTTATTAGAGACGAATGATGCAGGATCGACTGCCCGATCGAAGAAAGCGGCGGAGCCATCCGCACCTGAGACGGAGTGGAAGAGCCTGATCGACTTGGGCGAGACGGAGCCCTCCCGGGACGAGAAACCGGCCATCGGACACACGCGACGGCCTCCCTGGTTATGGCCGTCGGTGGCTGTGGGGGTGTTGCTCCTCGGGCTCCTGGTCGCCTGGGGGGTGGTTATCCGCATCAAGACCGCGAACGGGACGGTCGAGCTGGTGAACTTGCCGAAGGATGCCGAGGTCTTCGTCAACGACAAGGAGGCGTCCGTCACCTGGCCGGGCGGCGGCAAGCCCGCGGTCATCACGGTCGAGGCCGGTCAGCACAAAGTCAAGGTGAAGAAGGATGGAATCGAAGTGTATGGTGAAGAGGTCGCCATCCAGGCAGGCGGAAGCGAACGACTTGCCGTTCGGCTCATCCGTCCCTCCGAGTCTCGCCGAACAAATGGCGCGACCGGCGACCACACAGTGAGTTCAGACCTTCCCAGGACACGAGAGACGACGGTCGATCCAGGGGTCCCGACAGCCTCCGACCCTCCTCACATCGTTACAGGAAACGCAGACTCGAAGTCGAGGCCACCGGAGTTTCTCACAACCCGAATCGGGCAAATCAAGCTCAAGCTGATCCCGGACGGTCGATTCTTGATGGGCTCGCCCGATTCCGACAAGGATGCCAACGACGACGAGAAGCCAGCGCACTGGGTGCGCATCACGCGTGCGTTTTACCTCGGGACGACCGAAGTAACTCAGGCGCAATTCCAGGCCGTGACCGGCCGAAATCCCAGCGCCAGGAAGGAATCAATCGACCTGCCGGTCGAGAATGTCTCGTGGAACGGCGCAATCGCCTTCTGCAATGAACTCAGCGCGAAGGAGGGATTGAAGCCGTACTACCAGGTCAAAGGCGAGTTGGTGACGGTGCCGGATTGGAAGGCGGCTGGATACCGTTTGCCAACCGAGGCGGAGTGGGAGTACGCCTGCCGCGCGGGGACTCCGTTCAGGTTCAGCTTCGGTGATGATGACCTGAGATTGCCCGTCAGACAATTGACGCTGGGAAAGCACGGCTGGTTCCACGGCAATTACTTGGAGGGATGGTGGTCCCATCCAGTCGGTGAAAAGCAGGCGAACAGCTTCGGACTCTACGACATGCATGGGAATGTCTGGGAGTGGTGCTGGGATGGATACGATGGACACTACTATGCGGATTCGCCGCCGGAGGACCCGCAAGGTCCCGGCTTATTTACGGAGCGAGTGACTCGGGGCGGATGCTGGAACGACGGTCCGCGCGCCGTTCGGGCGGCGTACCGGAGCGGACGTCCGCGGAACGACCGGGCAGGTACCCAGGGCTTTCGCGTCGCATACGTTCCGCCCTCGGGCGTAACTCCGCGAGAGCAAGCTCTCGCTGATCGGCCGAGCTCACGGCCAAATCCGGTAGTAGCGCACCCGGTGTCCCCCGGGTACTGCAGCGGTCAATCCCAAGCAGTTCACCATTCCCAAGGGGGAGGGTCAGTGGCATCAGGAAGGGGAAGACCTGTCGGTAACGCGAGGTACAATTCAATACCCGATCATCTTGTTTGGCGATGACCGTTGGACCGATTATGACTTCACAGTCAAAGCGATGCGCATCCTCGGACGGGATGGGTTCTCTCTGGCATTTCGCAGCACGGGCCCGAGGACCCAGTTCGTCGCAGCCTTTGCCATGGCAGAAAACCAACTGGTTGACGCGGTTCCGGTCCCGAAGGCGCGGTTTGCGAGGCGCAAGCGTTTGTGGGAGGAAGGAGGACCGCCTTACGGACTTACAACCTAGCGTTGGCAAGCAATCAGTGGTACACCGCCCGGGTCCGCGTCCGCGGCAGCCACATCGAGTGTTTCCTTGACGACGGCAAGAAAGACGTCAAGATCTTCGAGTTTGACGACGCTCGCCACCCAAACGGTCGCGTCGGCCTTCAGGTCTCGCGGTCGAACTACCGGTTCAAAGACATCAGAGTGACGGCCCCCGACGGAAGAACGTTGTGGGAGGGGCCGCCCGCGATCGGCGAGCCGCCGATGCCTCCGGCCGCTGGAGGGGGGACGAAACGGGGACGTAGCTAGTTTTGGGGACGAAACGGGGACGTAGCTTGGGGGACGAAACGGGGACGTAGCTAGTTTTGGACGCTCTTGGCAGATCCCGGATGGACGACCAGGGGGACGAAACGGGGACGGGGGACGAAACGGGGACGTAGCTAGTTTTAGACGCTCTTGGCAGATCCCGGATGGACCCATGCGGGGACGAAACGGGGACGAAACAGGGACGTAGCTAGTTTTAGACGCTCTTGGCTGATCCCGGATGGACCCATGGGCCGCGATAGGGACGAGTCAAGAGCCGGTTGGCCTCGTCGTCCGAGACGACCTTACCGGCCTGAGGGTCCCAGGTGAGTGTCCGGCCGAGTTGCACGCGCCAGATTCGCCAGGATGCAGCTCGTCGTCGAGATGTAGCCCTCCTCGATGTCAGCCACCGGCCGGCCGCGCGAGGCGATCGCGGACAGGAGATCCTTCATGTGTCCGCGAATCGCCGGTGCAACGTGTGTCTCCAGGTCCTTCTCGGTCTTGTCCTCGGGGTATTGCTCGAATTCGTACTTGACCTCCACATGGATCGGCTTGCCTCTGCCCATCGGCGTGAAGTCGTAGCCCATCACGCTCGCCTTGAGCGTGCCCTTATCGCCGTAGAGCGTCGCGGCCCACGGGTACTTCGGGTCGGGCGACTCGCCCCATGTCCGATGCTGCCACACGACCGGCAGATCGCCGAACTCGAACGTGGCTGTCTGAGTATCGGGGATGTTCGACTTGGATCCCTTGGACATGAGGATCCCGCCCACGGAGCCAATCCGCTTCGGCCAGCCTAGCCCGAGCATCCAGCGCACCATGTCGAGCATGTGGATGCACATGTCCCCCATGATGCCATTGCCGTACTCCATGAAGGCCCGCCAGCCCCGAGGATGGGCGATCCGGTTGTAGGGCCGCATCGGGGCCGGTCCGGTCCACATCTCCCAGTCGAGATAGTCTGGTGGATCGGTGTCGGGTGGATTCGAATTATTGCGCATGTGGTAATAGCAGCAGATCTCGACAAGTCCGATTTTGCCCAGCATGCCCTCGCGAATGATCCGGTCGCGGGCCTCAATGAGATGGGGCGTACTGCGGCGCTGGGTGCCCACCTGGACCACGCGCTGATGTTTCCGTGCGGCGGCCAGCATCGCTTGGCCCTCGGTCACGTCGACGCTGATCGGTTTCTGCACGTAGACGTCAGCCTCGGCTTCCAAGGCGGCGATCATCGGCAGGGCGTGCCAGTGGTCCGGGGTGGCGATCAGGACGATGTCCAGATCTCTCTCCTTGAGCATCTCCCGATAGTCGGAGTAGGTGCGCGGCGTTTTCTTCGAAGCCTGGCGCGAGGCGGTCATCTCGGCCGCGTGCTTGAGCATGTTCTTGTCGACATCGCAGAGGGAGACGACCTCGACCGGGGCGACCTGGATGAGCCGGAACAGGTCGGCCTTGCCGTACCAACCCGTGCCGATCAGCCCGACGCGCTTCGTCTCCGCGGCGGCGGCCCCCGCGACATGATAACCCGAGCTCGACAGTGCCAGACCGGCCGTAGCCGCGCCGTTTTGCAGGAACTCGCGACGATACATGGCATTGCTCCCCAGTGTGTTTGCGACGTGACAGATCGTTCCAAATTCCGGGCGATCCCGACCGACCGAAACGCCGGCGCCGTGGAATCGGCGCCGGGAGCCTCGTCGGTTCGGACCTCGACGCATCACCGGGATATTGTGTCAGATGCCGCGACCGGATGTCAGTAGTCAGGTCCGGCCCTTGCCACCATGGCGGACGGGAGGGCCAATCCCGGTTGTGGGCGTCGAGGCTGGCGGATCGCTCGCGGGTATCGATTCCTCGAGCGCCTCCTCGATATAGTCGATCTGCATCTTGGTCTTCCCCTCGTCCGCATCCGCATCAGTCGGGCAGGTGTTGTACTCATCGGTGGCATTGGGGTCGTTGACCGGTCCCGGTGAGGTCGGCGACTTGGCTCGATCGGGGCTGTTCATGGTAGGCTCCTCGTCCGAATGGATTGTTCCAGCGAAATGACACTTGTGACGACACGGCGACCGCGTCACTGAGGCTCTGACATTGACCAGCAAATCCAGCGCCGGGGTTCGGTTGTCATCGTTCGTAGTGGGAATCGTTTGTCGAACGCTACGTGACCCGCAGTTCGTCTCTCAACGCACACCTTGTTGACAACACGAATCGTCGGGCGCGATCCTTGCAAGGGACGCTGTTACCGAGTGGACCGAAAATCGAGGAGGAGACCTTGGGAGATGGCGTGGAGGCATCTGGCTCGCCGCGAGAAGATTCGGAAGGGGGCCGTACCGAGGACGGTAGCATGGAGAGATCGTCTCGCTCCCGGAAGAACTCCGGCCCCGTGGTGGTACGCGCTCTGGCCCACCGTGACTTCCGGCTCTTTTTTGGCGGTCAGTTGGTTTCCTTGATCGGAACCTGGATGCAGACGGTCGCCCAAGCCTGGCTGGTCTACCGGCTTACGGACTCGTCGGTCTTTCTGGGCCTGGTAGGCTTCGCCGGTCAGATTCCCGTGTTCTTGCTCTCGCCTGCCGGAGGCAGCCTGGCCGATACACGAAGCCGGCACCAGATCATCATCGCGACTCAGACCAGTGCGTTGATTCTGGCCCTCATTCTGGCCGGACTGACGCTCTCCGGATGGGTGCAGCTCTGGCACATCTTTGTCCTGGCGTCGCTGATGGGGGTCGTCAGTGCGTTCGACATCCCGGCTCGACAGTCGTTCCTGGTCCAGTTGGTCGGGCGCAATGACCTGATGAACGCCATCGCTCTGAACTCTTCGATGTTCAATGGTGCGCGGATCGTGGGTCCGGCGATCGCCGGCATTTTGGTGGCGGCGATCGGCGAGGGCTGGTGCTTCTTGCTCAACGGCGTCAGCTATCTGGCGGTCCTGGCTGGCCTCCTGCTGATGCATCCCAAGCCACAGCCTGAGCGGCCGATCGGCGATTCGCCCCTGGGTCGGATCGTCGAGGGCTTCACATTCGTGGCCCGCACGGCGCCGATTCGCGCACTGTTGCTCTTGCTGGGCCTGGTAAGCCTGACCGGCATGCCCTACGTCGTACTGATGCCGATCTTCGCCGACGAGATCCTCCACACCGGTGCGCGCGGACTGGGGATCCTCATGGGCGTCACGGGGCTGGGGGCACTCCTGGGCGCCTTGACTCTGGCTGCGCGGCGCGAGGTGCGCGGGCTGGGTGGCTGGGTCGCCTGGGCCTCGGCAGCGTTCGGAGTCAGCTTGATCGCGTTCGCGATTTCGAGACATTTCTGGCTCTCGGTGGCGCTGCTGATTCCGGTCGGCTTCGCTCAGATCGTCCAGACGGCCGCATCGAACACCCTGATCCAGGCGATGGTCCCCGACGCCTTGCGCGGTCGCGTCATGTCGGTCTATTCGATGATGTTCATGGGCATGGCGCCGTTCGGCGCTCTCCTGGCCGGCCTCCTCGCCGGCCGGTTTCGGCGCACCGACCGCGGTCGCTTCAGGTGGCGTTGCCTGCATCGCCGGCGCCGTGGCGTTTGGGCTCAACTTGCCCGCCCTGCGGCCCATTGGCCGCCAGCTTATCATCTCCCAGGAGCTCGCGGCCGGCGATCCCACCGTCGCCGCGACCGAGGCCGCCGCATCGGTCACGAAGGCGTCCTGACCTCTCGTAAAGTGACGCAAGATTGTCGACCCTTGACATCCTAGGCGGAATGCCTTACCATCACCCTAGGCAATTTGCCTGGGAGGCACCAATGGCACGACGTGCTGCCGAGGATGTGACGGAGACGGAGCTGGCGATCCTGCAAGTCTTGTGGGATCGAGGTGAGGCCACGCGCCGGCAGATTACCGACGCGCTCTACCCGGGCGGGGGCGAGTCACACTACGCGACGGTGCAGAACCTGCTGGGCCGACTGGAACGCAAGGGTTTTGTCCGGCATGAGCCGGCCGAAGGAGTGCTGTCGTTCGCCGCAACGTTGGACCGCGACGAGCTGATACGACGACGGCTTCAGGGCCTTGCCGACAAGCTTTGTGGGGGAGCGGTGGTACCGTTGCTGATGAACCTGGTCCGCTCTCGGCCGCTATCGGAGACCGAGGTCGAGGAGCTGTCGGCCTTTCTGAAAGAGGAACGGCGGCGGTCGAAATCATCGAACAGGAATCCGTGACACCCGAGGAGTCCAGCCGTGGACGCACTTCTTCATGCCGGCCTCAACAACGCCGCCTGGGCCGCGGCGCTGGCCCTGATCGCGGCCGTCGGTACGCGAATCTGGATGCGTCGCCCGGCGCTGGTCCATGCCCTGTGGCTGCTGGTCCTGATCAAACTGGTGACGCCGTCACTGGTCCAGTTCTCGCTCCCTCGCGCCGACGAGGCGTCTCGAGATTCGCCGGTGCCTTTCGAAGCCGCAGGCGGGACACGAACGGCTATCGCAGAGCATCCCGACGTCGCTCTCGGCGGGATCACGGAGAAGTCCACGGCGCATGGCCCATTCCGGCCTGTGAGGCCGAGGCTCCCCGATGAGCCGACGCCGACTGTCTCGGCAACCAGGCCGTGGTTCGAAACTCACGTTTATCGTCTGGTTAGGTGGTACGGCTGTCTCGTGGTCTGTCGTGGTGCTCAGTTCGGTACGATTCCACCGACTGATCCGCGCCGCGCGGCCGGCACCCCCCGGGCTGATCGAACGTCTGGTCCAGGTCGCGTCGCGGTTAGGATTGCGGCGAATCCCGACGGCCTGGGTGCTCCCGGCCCGCGTGTCGCCCATGCTCTGGGTTCCTCTGACCGGACCACCGCGGCTGGTCCTGCCGGAAGAACTCTGGGATCGGCTCGATGAATTGCAGCGCGATGCCGTGTTGGCCCATGAGCTACGCGCACCTGAAACGTCGGGACCACTGGGTGCGCCGGCTGGAGGCTGCGGTGCTGGGCCTGTACTGGTGGGACCCCGTCGCCTGGTGGGCGCGCCGGGAAGTGGAGCGATCGGAAGAGGAGTGCTGCGATGCCTGGGTCGTCTGGGCGTTTCCGAAGGCGGCCGGGGCCTATGCCGAGGCGCTGCGTCACCACCGCGGCGTACGTGGCAGGTCACCGGCGAGTCCTGCCGCCAGGAGCCAGCGGCGTGAGGAGTCTGGTTTCACTCAAGAGGAGGTTGAACATGATCGTTTGCCAGTCTGTGAGTGCGTCGGCGATGCGGACGGCCCCGCGTACCTTGCTCGTCCTGGGGGTCTTGACCCTTCCTTTCCTACCGGGTCTCGCCGCGACCGAGCCACGTGACAACCCGGACCAGGTCGCGCCGGTCGAGCCGGCACATGGCGGTCCTGTTGCGAACAAACCCGTGCCCGGACCCGCAATGTTCGGGCAGTCGGCAAACACGGGTTCGGCGGCCAAGGTTGCTCAAGGAGCCACGCCGAACTCGGATGACCGAGTTCGGGTCAGCCACCCGATCAGCCAGGAAGTCGGGGAATTCGTCGACATCTCCGAAGGCGGATATCTCGAGTCTCCGAAGGTGAGTCTTCGGACTCGGATCGGCGGACAGATCGTTCAGGTGCGTTGTCGGCTCGGGGAAGCGGTCAAGACGGGCCAGGTTCTGTTCGAGGTTGATCCGGCCACCTACAAGGTCATGCTGGACAAGGCCGAGGCCGAGGTCCGGCGCGCCCGGGCCCAGGTGAGTCGTTGGGCGGCCGAGATGGATTTCGCGAGAATCCGTGAGAAAACGATACCAACACCGGAAGGGGGGAGACTGTTCTTTCAGGCCAGAGCCGAGCGAGAGGAGGCCGAGGCTGCGTTGCAGGCAGCACAGGCGGATCGCGATCTCGCCAAGCTCAACCTCGAGGCTACTCAGGTGAAGTCGCCCATCGACGGCGTGGTGAGCAAAGTCATGGTAGAGCCGGGGGAAACCGTGACCGCCAATACGGGTGATCTGGCGAGGATCCTCTCGCTGGACCCCTTGCATGTCGATTTTTACATCGACGTCGTCACGGCCCGATTCCTCGATCGAGCGAAGGGCGGGGGCAAGATGAAGGCCGGTGTCAATCCGGAGATTCCCATACGAATCGCGGTGTCCGGAGACGCGGGATTCCCGCATCGCGGCCTGCTCGATTTCGTGGATCCTGAAGTCCAGCCACCAAACGATATGGCGATCCATTGCCGAGCCACGATCCCCAATCCCGATCGGTCGCTCACACCCGGCACGAGGGTTGGTATTCGTCTGGTCGCCAACGCGCGCCACAAGGCCCTCCTGGTTCCGATGGATTGCCTCATGATCGAACCCAACGGTGCCCATGGGATGGTGTACGTCATCGACGCCCAGAATCGGGTCGAGTTGCGCATGATTCGCCCGGGCATCCGCTCCGGTGGGCTCCGAGAGATCGTCGAGGGGCTCAAGCCCGACGATTGGGTGGTCGTCCGGCACGCGAAGCCGATCAAACCCGGCGAGAAAGTCGTCGTGGAGAGACTCAAGTCGCTGGCTGGATCGTGATCGGAGGTGGATAATACGCCGAAGGTGAAGAACGAGGAATTGTAGGATACCCATCAATGAGACTAATGCCCTTGCTCGTATGGGCGACGATCGTCTCGCCCGCCTGGTCCGGCGAGCTGCGCGTCGGGGCGGCGGCCGTCCCGATCACGCCGCCTGCCGGGATTCCGATGGCGGGGTATTACTCGGAACGCGGGGCCATGGGTGTTCACGACGATCTTTACGCCAAGGCAATCGTGCTGGAGGCCGGCGGCCGATCGGCGGCGCTGGTCGTGCTCGACTTGATCACCACGCCCCGCGACCTGGTCGAAGACTCGCGCCGGGAGATCGAGCGAACCACGCACGTGCACGGCGCCGACGTCATGATCAGTGCGACTCACACGCACACCGGGCCGGTCCTCGATCGCAAGAGCGCCTTCGGAGGTCAGTCGGAGTTGGTCAAGGACTATCTCGGCGGCCTGCCCACAAAGATCGCCGAGGCCGTACGTCAGGCGGAGGGCCGGCTCGCGCCTGCAAAGGTCCGGGCCGGACGCGGCCGCGAGGAGTCGATCGCTTTCAATCGCCGATACCATATGAAGGACGGCACAGTCGGCTGGAACCCAGGCAAGCTCAACGCGAACATCCTCAAGCCCGCCGGACCGATCGACCCGGAGGTTCCCATCGTCTACCTTGAGTCGACCGTGGGCCAGCCACTGGCGACTTACGTCAACTACGCCGTCCACCTGGACAACGTCGGCGAGCCGAAGATCTCCGCGGATCTGTCGTACACCCTCGCCCGATGCCTGGCCGACTTCAAGGGCCCCGAGATGATCACGCTGTTCTCGGCGGGCTGCTGTGGCGACGTCAACCACATCGACGTCCATTGGCGCGAGCCGCAACGGGGTTCTGCGAACGCGGCACGGATGGGTACGATCCTCGCTGGCGAGGTGTTGCGCACCTGGCCGTACCTGAAGATCGTTGACACGGCGGTGGTCCGTGTCAAGAGCGCGACCGTCCGCCTGGCTCTGCCCGAGATCAGTGAGTCCGATCGGTCTAAAGCCCGAGACATTCTCGCACGGGTTTCCGACTCGAAAGCACGTCGTCCGGGCTTCCTCGAGATGGTCGCGGCGTTCAAGACTCGGGATGTCGTCGAGCGGGAGGGCCGGCCGCTGGAGGTCGAGGTCCAGGTGATCGCACTCGACAACGAGCTAGCCTGGGTTTCCCTTCCCGGCGAGATCTTCGCCGAGCTGGGGCTGGCGATCAAGCAAGACTCTCCGTTCCCTCGGACGATCATCGCCGAGCTGGCCAACGGGGCGATCGGTTACATCCCCGCGCGCCGGGCTTATGCCCAGGGCAATTACGAAGTCATCAGCGCCCAATGCGCCGAGGGCTCGGGCGAGCGGTTGGTCAACGCCGCCGTTCGATTGCTCGAAGAGCTCTATGCGGAAGCGGCCCAGACGCCAACGGCTCCTGGAACCTCCATTCCGCGGCGAGAATGACGACTCGCGTAAGATCAGCCCGTCGCGAGCTGATCAAGGGCCGCACGACGGTTCTCGACGATTGGCGCGTAATCGCCCAGCCGGATGATATCGGCGCCGAATCGGACGAACTCGTCCATGTTGCAGAGGACGACGAGGCCGCCCGCCTTCCGAACCTTGAGCACGAACCCGACCAACGCGCCGAAGGCCGTGCTGGAGAAAATTCGGACCTTCTGGAAGTCGAGCACGTAACGGTTGGGCAGATCCGGCCGGACCAAGGCGGCGAGTTGGCGGCTCAGTTCCGAAGAATGGTCGGGATCGGCGATTTCGTGGCTAAGGAACTCGATGACCACGGCGCGAGGCTGGTCAATCGGTTCGTAAGCAATATGAGCGTTCGAGTGACCGGACATCGACGCATCCTCCTCGGCTGGGATCGATTGGTCGGCGGGTGGTCCGATCTGTAGTCAGGAATTCGTCCGCAACGACACATCAAGCGGACACTTCCTGGATGTCTCTATTAGGCTCGCTCTCGTGGCCCTGTTCAAGACCGGACTCGGAGGTTGAAGCCGAGACCGTTCCTTTTGCCTCACCAGATGTCGCCGACGGTAAATCCCTCGGGGAACGGGTCATCCTCCTCAAGGACGTAGTTGGAGAAGCCGGTGATCCAGGCCCGCCCGGAGATGGTCGGGATGACGGCGGGATACGGTCCAATCCGCGTCTCTTCCAGGAGGCGGCCAGTGAAGATCGTTCCGAGGATCCCCTCATGAAGGAAGTCTTCGTTCAGGCGTAGCTCGCCTCGGGCATGAAGCACAGCCATCCTGGCGCAGGTGCCGGTGCCGCACGGGGATCGATCGATGGCGCCGGTCCAGGTTGCAGGACGATCCCAGTCGAGCTGACCGGTCGATACGATCACAGCGTTCTTCGAATGAGCTTCGGGACGGGTAGGTGGCGCGGTCAGGATGGCGATCGTCACGTCCTTGAACCCGGGCTGGGTGGGGTGCTCCACCGGGAGCTGCTCCCGGGCCGCCGTCTTGATCATCTCGCCGATCCGCACGATTTCCCGCCCTTCCTCAGGCATGAGACGCATGCCGAACGGCGCGGCCTCGCTGATCACGTAGAACATCCCCCCGTAGGCGACGTCCACGATGACCGTGCCGAGGTGCGGCACTTCGATCGGCCTGGCCAGATGCACGGCAAACGCGGGCACATTGCGAAACGTGACTTGCCGAACCTTGCCAGCATCGCACATGGGCCTGGACCTGAATCAGCCCGGCCGGTGATTCCAGCATCAGCTCGGTCACCGGCTCGCGCATCGGCACCATGCCGGTCTCGAGGAGGACCGTCGTCACGCAGATCGTGTTCGTCCCCGACATGCCGGGGTATTCCGTTTGTTCCATGATCACATAGCCCGCCGTTGCCTCGGGGTGAGTCGGCGGCAGGATCAGATTGCAGTTGGCGGCGGGATAGCCGCGCGGCTCACGCAACATCAGCTTGCGCAAGCCGTCGGCGTGGTTCTGGAGATATCGCATCTTCTCGAACATCGTGCCGCCGGGCACGTTCACCACTCCACCCACGATGACGCGACCCGGTTCACCGCAGGCATGCGCATCCACGGCCTGAATCATCCGCGCCAGTCGCATTCGGACTCCTCATGTCAGCGGTCGTCGGAACGCTCTCCCGTTCGTCGTTACCCTATCGTGTAAACCGCGTTTTTTCAACGGGTTACGCCGGTTTCTCACGCGGTGTCCCTTCAGATTCGTTCGCGGAGGAATCCAGCGGGTTGACGCTCAGCGAATGTTGCGTTACGTTAAGTCGGCGCACTATTCTGCGCGCGAAGTCACCCGAGCCGAGGAGACATTGCCTCGTGGCTTCCTTGTTCGTCATCAGCCAAGGGGCCGATCAGGGAAAGCGGTTCGAGTTCACCTCCGGTCCCGTGCCCATGGGTAGGGACAACTCGAATGCCGTGCAGCTCCACGATAATGAGGTGTCGCGCCGGCACGCTGAGCTGAGGCTCAATCCGAACGGGTATCAGATCGTCAACCTGGGTTCGGCCAATGGGACCTACGTCAACGACCATCGCGGTCGATCGGACCGTGCTCCACTCCGGGGACCGGGTCCAGCTCGGGCAGACGGTGATGCTCTTTCAAGAAGGGACCAATGCCTCCAAGCGTGACCTGACGGCCCGGGTGGACCTGCTGGCACGGAGTAGCCCGGACGACCACTCGGCCATCCTCCGCAGGATCCCCTCGGATGAAGGGTCGCGGGTCTTGCAGGCCCCGGACGCCGCCGGCGCCTGGTTGCGCCAACGCCTCATGCCCCTGTCGGTCATGTACCGCGCCACCCAGGCCATCAGCAACGTGCTGGATATCAACGCACTTTCGCCCCAGATCCTCGAGCTGGTATTCGAGTCGATCGGCGCGGACCGAGGTGCTATCCTGCTGAAGGACGACTCCGGCCAGCTCGTGCCCAAGGCCGTGCGATGGCGCGAGCCGGACCAGCCGGACGAGCGCATGACGATCTCGCGCACCATCGTGGAGTACGTCCTGGAGAAGGGCGAGGGCGTCATCACCTCCGACGCACCCAGCGATAAGCGATTCAGCCCAGCCCAGTCGATCGTCGATTACCAGATCCGCGAGGCCATTTGCGTTCCGATCCAGGGACGACACACAACGCTCGGCGTTCTCTACGCCGATACACTGGCCGGGGCCGGCTTCGCGATGACGGCGGTCGGCGGTCGCAACTCGCGCACTCGATTCACTCAGGACCAGCTCATGCTGATGGTCGCCATCGGCCATCAGGCTGGACTCGCCATCGAGAATACGCTGTTCTACAACGACAAGATCCAGGCCGAGCGGCTCGCCGCCGTGGGCCAGACTATTGCCACGCTCTCTCACCACATCAAGAACATCCTTCAGGGCATCCGGAGCGGCAGCTACCTCATCGATCTGGGTCTGAACGAGAAAGACGAGTCGATCGTCCGGCGCGGCTGGACGATCGTGGAGAAGAACCAGACCCGAATCTACAACATGGTCATGGACATGCTGTCGTTCTCCAAGGACCGCGAGCCGGCCCTGGAGCCCGCCGACCTCAACGAGACCGTCGGAGAAGTCTTCGAGCTGATGCAGCCCGCGCCGAGGAGCTGGGGGTGCGCCTGCAATGGCATCCCGGCGATAACCTCTCGCGGGTCATGATCGACCCTGAAGGCATCCACCGAGCCGTGCTCAACATCGTGACCAACGCGATCGACGCCAGCGAAGGGTCACCGGAGGCGCAGGTCGACATCCGGACCGAATGGGACGCTGGCCAATCGCTGGCCCGGATCGTCATCGCCGACAACGGCCCCGGAATCGACGAGTCCGACATCCCCTCCCTCTTCCAGATCTTCGCCTCAACCAAGGGCTCGAGCGGGACCGGGCTGGGATTGCCCGTGTCCCGGAAGATCATCCGCGAACACGGTGGCAAGATCGTCGTCCAGTCCCGACTCGGTCAAGGTGCGACCTTCCACCTCGAGCTGCCCATGTCCCGAGACATCGACTCCGGCACCGTGGCCGAAGGATTGACCATGATCGATTAAGCCCCGATCATGTCACATCAATTCTCCACGGGAACACTCCTCATTCCTCCGCCCATACTGCCGCCCATCATACCACCCATTCCACCCATCGATCCTCGCGGGCCGATGCCCATCGGTGCCAGCAGGCGGAGGTCAACCTTATCGTTTCCGGTGCCCAGCAATTCGCGGGCGGCTTCCGCCAGTTCCTCTCGCACTCCTTGTACCGAGCTGATGATCAATACTCCGTCACGGACGCAGTAGGCCATGCCCAGTTGTTTGAGCACCAATCGTAACGACGTCTTGAGGGGAACGCCCTCCAGGTCGATCTGGACAGTCGAGTTCAGGGACCGCTCCGCCTGCTGGAGCCCAAGCGGATCGACGTAGATCGGAATCGGATGGTCGTGTTTGGCGAAGGTGGACTTGATATGCTTGAGGACGTCGTCGAGCGGCGTTTCATTGGCGAAGGGCATCGGGATTGGTGCTTCCAGCTTCTTGAGGATGACCTCGTTCTTGGGGTTCTTTTCCCATGTGGGCAGCGCCGCGGCCAACTGGGCGATATCCAGGCGATGCCGGAATTCGACGTCCGCTTGCCCGGCCCCAGCATCGCCTCCAAAGGCCCCTTCCATCATGGCCATGCGAGTCATCATGCCGGGCGAAGGTGCCATGCCGGCGCCCGGCACAGAAATCGTCGCGTCGGTTGCAGCCTTCACTGGGGCCGTTGACGAGGAGGAAGGTTTGGTCTTGGCGACCTTCTGAAGGGGAACACGCTGAGCCTCGGGCTGCGTTTTCGGTTCTTCGGGCGTCGAAGCAGCCTGGCTCTGTGAGTCGGTCTCCGCCGGCTGAGGGGAGATCTGAGTGGCACCGATGACCATGCCGGTGGTCACCGCACAAACGACGAACAATGACACGGCGAGGGCTCTGGTTCTGGTCGCGATCATGGCTTTCAAGGCTCCATCGGTCAGGGCAACTACGAGTAAAGACGCCAGTAAAACGGTTGCGATCGAGGCGCGGATCGCCAACTTCACATCATACCCATGTTCATCGTCCCAGTCATGCCTCTCATCATCTGTTGAATCATTTCGTGAGTGGTCTCGTCGAGGGCATCGGGTTCGCCGAGGAGTTCACTGGCCGCCTCCGCCAGTTCCTCGCGGATGCCTTGCACGGAGCTGATGATGAGGACTCCGTCGCGGATGCAGTAGGCCAATCCCAGTTGCTTCAATATCAATCGCAAGGATGTCTTGAGTGGGACACCCGCAAGGTCCATGATCACCGTTGAATTCAAGGACCGCTCCGCTTGCTGAAGGCCCATTGGATCGACATAGATGGGGATCGGCGACTGGCCGGGCTTCGTTGTGGCCTTCTTGATGTACTTGAGGACATCATCGAGAGGCGTCTCATGGGCGAAGGCCATCGCAATCGGTTCCTCCAACTTCTTGAGCAGAGCTTGGTTCTTGGCGTCCTCGTCTTTGACCGCCAGAACGGCTCCCAGTTGGGCAATCTGAAGGCGACTTCGTAATTCGACGGCCTCCACGTCAGACCCACCGCCCATACCGCCAACCATCATGCCCATGCCATCGGAATTGCCACGGGGGAAGCCGCCCCTACCGCCCATCATGCCAGGACGGCCGGCTCCACCGGTCGGGGCCATCCCCTTCGTGCGGGGGCCTGCGGCCTTCGTTTCCGGGCTCGACGAGGGAGAAACCTTGCCTTTCGCGATCTTCCGCTTCTGGAAAGGAACTGGCTGAGCCTCCGTCGACGTTTTCGGTTCGTCGGGCGTCGATGCGGCCTGGAGGGGAGGATCGGTCTGCGCCGCCTGAGGGGTAATCTGAGTCGCACCGATGACCATTCCGGCGGTCACCACGCAGACGACAAGCAGTGTCATAACCACGGATTTTACATGTGTCAAGATCATGGTTTGCAAGACTCCTTCGGTCAAGGAAGCGACCGATAGTGAAACCGTCGATACGGTCGCGATCGAGGCACCGCTCGCCTTGGCGACCGCCTGCGCAGCCTTGATCGTGGCGTATTCCAGGGAAGCGGGGACAGCGGCCCGGGCGTCGGGCAGAGCCAGGTGAGAGGCCAGCGCGGTGGTTGAGAGGGTCAGACCGCGGCGGGTCAGGCGTTTTCGGAGCAGGTCGCGGGCGCGGACCAGCCGCCCCTTGACTGTGCCCAGCGGCCAACCCAGCCGTTGGGCTGCCTCGTCGTGGGTCAGCCCATCGAAGTAGCACAGCCGCACCGGGGCACGATACTTCTCAGGCAGCCGGGAGACCTCCTCATGCAGCCAGGGCCTCGGTTCCGGATCCATGCCGGAGGTCGCATCGCCGATCGCCATCCGTCCACCTTCGCTCGCACCGAGCCGGTCGACTGCGTCCTGACCGAACGGGGCCTTCGCCGTCCGCCGCGCCGCAAGCACGCGTGCCCGGGTCGCCACCCGATAGGCGACCCCATACAGCCAGTTCCCCAGCAGGTCTTGGCGGCGGAGCGTACCGGCCTTCCGGACCAGCACAAGGAACGTCGCCTGAAACGCGTCGTCCACGTCGTTGGGGTCACGGAGCAACTGGCGGCAGACTCCCAGGACCATCGGCCCATGCCGGGCGATGAGAGCCTCGAAGGCCGATTCGTCGTGGCCCATGGCAAATCGTTCCAGCAGCTCACTTTCAGACAGGCCGGCCGCCGTTCCCTGGTGGAACAAACGGTCGAGTTCGTGGATGAGTGCACCGCTGAAATGGCCTCGCATCATGGTCCGCATGCCGACAGTCTCCGAGCAAGATCCCGAGCTGGGTCCCGTGCGACAGGCTCCTGCTTACAGATACTCCTCGTAGGACCCGATGGGGATACACTTTTCCGGCAAATAGTCACCGCAGCGATCGTTTCGACGTTCTCGGAGCCCGGCAAACCGGGATTCCTAGTTCAGAAGGCGACGAAGTTCGCATACATGGCCAGTCCGACGTCCTGACTTTTCTCAGGGTGGAACTGGCAAGCGGTGAGATTGTCGCGCCAGACGACCGCGGCGAACGGCCTCGGGTAATCGGCCTCGGCGGCGACGACGTCGAGATCGTCCGGCTGGGCGTAGTAAGAGTGGACAAAGTAGACCGAGGGCGAGTCGCCGAGCCCGGCCAGGAGCGGCGCGGGCTGGCGGATGCGGAGAGTATTCCAGCCCATGTGGGGGACCTTCAAGCCGGTCCGCGGCGGGAAACGGGCGACCTGACCGCGGAGCAGGCCGAGCCCGGCATGCTCGCCGTCTTCTAGACTGACATCAAACAGGAGCTGAAGGCCCAGGCAGACCCCGAGGCATGGCTTACCCGCGTGTACCGCCTCACGGAAGGCCTCGCCCAGTCCGGTGCGCCGGAGTTCAGCCACGGCGTCGGCAAACGCTCCGACACCCGGCAATACCACCTTCGATGCACGACGCACGCGATCCGGATCCGAGGTGACCTCGGCCGCGGAGCCGACCGCCTCAATCGCCTTCTGGACGCTTCGAAGGTTCCCCATACCATAATCAATGATGGCGATCATGTCCTTGACCTCGTTCGAGCCTCGCAGTCAACTGGGATCGATCGTATCATCTCGGCTGCTCGGCCGCACAGGCGAATCGAACGAAGCGAACAGATGGAGGAGATATCCCTTAGCGGCGGATTCGCTGATACGAGACCTCGTCGTGACGATGGTCCTTCCCGGCGGGATCATCGCACTCCTCGACGCGATGAGGATCGGATTCCTGACTCGGTTCGCCTCGGCCGATAGAGATCACGGCGTGCGGGAACGCCCGTGGCCAGGAAAACCTGCGAACTCTCGGAATGGAAGGACGCCTGGTACATCGACTCGTTCGCAGTGGCGTACGCTGAGACGGAGGACTTCGACAATGCGGTTAAATCGCAGACCAAGGCGATCGAGCTCGTGGCGAACAAGAAAGACAAAGACGAGCTACGACAGTGGCTCGAGCTCTACAGGGCGAAGACGTCTTATCGCACACCGATCTGACTATTACGCAAACGAAGTCCGAACGGAGACAGCTTCGGCGGGCATCATTACCGAAGATCGCGTGACGTCTCCGCGGCCAGCCTGGAGTCAACTTGGGACTTCCGGAACGGCGCTGCCGGCCGCCTCCTGTACTGGCACGTCGGTGGCCACCTCCGGGGGTCGCGATGGCTCCCTGGGGGCCACGACCGCAGTGGCCGCCTCTGCGGACGGCCGCATAACACCGGGTCGTTCGTTGGGCTTTGCCGACCGGGATTGAGATGGCTCGGCCGACGGCGCCTCCACGGCCAATCGTATCATCGTTCCCTCGTCCGGCCGGCTCTCGATGGAGAGTCCGCCTTGATGGCGGCGCCAGATCCCATGAGCGATGGTCAAACCTGTCCCGCTCCGACCGGACTTCGTGGTAAAGAACGGTTCTGTTGCGCGTTTCAGGATCTCGGAGCTCATGCCGCAGCCGGTGTCTCGGATTTCGAGGATGACCCAGTTCTGCGAGTTGACCTGCGTGGTGAAGGTGATCGACCCCGCGCCTCTTGGCAGCGCTTCGAGGGCATTCTGGATCAAGTAGCCCAGGAGCGTCCGAAGTTGTGGCACGTTCCCGCGGATCAAAGGGATTGGATTCAGGTTCAAGACCCAACGCACTGCGGAGCTCTCCCCGCCGGCCTGCGTCTCGACCGTCTCACGGATCAGCTTGTTCAGGTCGATCAAGGCTGGCGGGTCGCCAGCCTGGTCGAAGCCGGGCGAGGTCACACGGCGGCTCCAGTCGATCAGGCGACGTGGAACGTGGGACGCACTGAGTGCATTCTCAATAATCGCCGTGGCCAACGCCGCCAACTCGGCCCGATCGCACAAGGGATCGCTGGCGTGCGAACGGATCAGCTCGGCATTGCTCACGACCGCGCTGAACGCGTTGATGACGTTGTGCCCCACCGCCGCGGCGAGGTGCCCCAGCTCCTTGAGTCGCTCCGTGTCGTCCAGTCCGTCTCGGCTTCCACCGGTCATGGTCCTGTCCAATCTCCTTCAATCGCGGGTTACGGCTCGACTCGGAGGCTCGCCCTTCGCTGGCTTCTTGCCATCTCTATCCTATCCGGCCTCGTCCCGCAATCTCTTCGGCGGATTGTTTCACCGCAAGATCAGTGCCGACATTTTGGCGGTCTGACGAATCCAGGCGGCTCGGTTCCGAGGAGTGACTCCGGTCACCGGATGATGCGCGCCTCGACCCAGTCGGCAAGGTCGCGAACGTCCCCACGATCACCGAACTGGGTGTCCAGGATCAGGATCTTGCCCTTGCTCAGATCTACGTTCGACCGGTTTTGGCGCCTCCCGGTCGGTCATCGGAGTGGACTTAAACCGTTCCTCCCCATCGATCAAGACACGGAACACCACGCTTCCGAGCGGTCCAGCGCGTTCGTCAACCCCCACCAGCGCCTGGAACCGCCGATCGCCCTGCTCGATGCGGTAGGCCATCAAGGTCCGGCTCTGAGTCCCCAGGCCCCTGTCGTAAACCTGGCCGGCGAGCTGGAAGGGCCGTCCGTTCGACTGCGCGATCCTTCCGGCAGGCACGCGTTGGCCCGATGTAAGAGGAATAGACGATCTTGGCCGGCGTTCGTTCCGTGAGATAGATCACGGACGAGCTGCGAGCGATGACCCGCGACAGATCGCCCAGGGCGAAGTCGCACGGACCGCCCGAACCGGGTCATGGCCTCGACAGTCCCCTCGTCGAGCTTGGCTGTGGTGACTCCCAGGCGGGTGCCGTCGTTCAACGTCAACTCGAGGAAAGGACCCTTTGGCCGTGGATAATTCAAGAGCGCCGGGTCAAATCCGAGCGCAACAGCCCCTGAGCGCTCGATTTCGACGGGCTTCTGATCAACCTGAACTTTGATCTTCCGGTCGTCCATCTCGAGAAAGCTTCCCTCGAGCCGGTCCCCGTTGATCAGCCAGACCACCTCGTTTCTGCGCGGCTCTACGAGAATCTGGTCCCAGCGTGCATCGAACGTGCCCGACTGACCCTGTGTCGAAAGGATTAACCCGAGCAGGCAATCGAGCGGCAGTTCCAGCCTACCGAGCGATTCGGACCGGACCTCCAGGCTGGTGTCGTTCGCGGAACCGACGGCCGTTCGCATGAGTCGGTCGCCCTCGGGAAGAAGTACGGCCTGGGATTCCTCCCACCCCGGGAGCGTGGGAACCGGCTCGCGAGTGAGCTTCACCAATTGGTTGAGAGCCAGACTCTCCTGGGTGCCGTCCTTGGTCGCAATAGTGATCGCGTCCGGATCGAACGAGATGATCCGCCCGGAGGGTGAACGGCCATCAACCATCAGGGCTTTGAAGATCGGATCGGAGGAAACCGGTGAGCTTTCGGAATCGGCCAACGCCGACACGGTCCCGATCACGAGCACGGCCGCACCAGTCACACCGCTTAAGGAGCCGCGACGGGACGAACGGAGAAACCACGAGAGGATCGGAACCATTCACTCCCCCTCAGCGCTGGAAGATCGGCAGAAAATCATTGGGAATCTGGAGGATGATCAGTGCCATCGCGGTCCCATATTCGTTGCAGACCATGTCGGTCCAGTAACCTGTCGCCGACTGGCGCCGGAGCAGCTCGTCGCGGACTGTGGGGTACCATTCCGCCCAGGCTTCCCCACCGTGGATCCACATCGCCTGGGCCGCGTAATACTGGCCATAGAAATAATGATTGTTCCGGCGGCCGAAGCGGAGCCCCTGGTTGAATTGGCGGAGATACGTGATGCCGTCGCGGATCTCCTTCGAGTCATATTCCCCGGCGCTCTGCAACGCCACCACGCCCGCCGCCGACCGTGGAAACTCACTGCTCGGACCCCCAGTAAGCATGTAACGGAAGCCGCCATCCGGATTCTGCGACTGCTTCACGTAGCGGATACACGCGTCCACAGTGTCCTTCGGCACATACAAACCCGCGTTCCGCGCCGCCCGCAAGGCGTTGATCTGGCAGATCGTCACCGACAGGTCGGCGTCGTTCTTCACCGGCTGATACCGCCACCCGCCTTCGCGATTCTGCGTGTCGATGATCAGTTGCACCGCCTTGCGGAGCTTCTCGCGGATCTCGGCTCGATGGGTCATGCCGTAGGCTTCCGCCAGGAACAGCGTGCCGAAGCCGTGCGAGTACATGGGACCGTGGGTCGAGGAACCCTGGACCGAGATGAAGCCCGACGGCGAGGTGTTCTCCATGACGTAGCCCAGCGCCTTGTCGATCGGTGCCCCGTAGGGACCGCGGCCAGGGCTGGAACCGGCGGACATGAACGCCAACCCGGCCACGCTGGTGACCGCGATGTTGCCGCGATAGGTGCTGCTGCCGAACGAGCCGTCGGAGTTCTGAATACGGGCCAGCCAGGCCAGGCCATTCTGAATGGCGCGGTCGGTCTCGGGAGTCATCATCTCGAGCGTCCCTTCCGGGATGTCTCCCCGGCGGGCCTCTGCGAAACCGGATGGCGCCTTGGGACCTTTCGGTTCCTGAGCGCTCGCGTCCTGGAATCCACCACTGATCAACAGAGCGGCCAGAAACCAGGACGCGACATCGCCAGGACCTCGGCGCACGGGACGATCAATCGCCATCGTCTCCCTCCTCCGAAATGAGATTCGCTCAACGTTGGAAGATCGGAAGGTAATTATTGGGGATCTGGAGAATGATCAGCGCCATGGCTGTCCCGTACTCGTTGCAAATGCTGTCGGTCCAGTAACCGCTCGCGGACTGGCGCCGGAGCAGCTCCGTGCGGATGGCGGGATACCACTCCATCCACTCTTCTCCGCCCCGGATCCACATGGCTTGCGCGGCATAGTAATGCCCGTAGAAGTAATGACTGTAGCGGCTCCCGAGCTTGATTTCACGCATATACTGACGGAGATAGGCGATGCCGTCGCGGATCTCCTTCGAGTCATATTCCCCGGCGCTCTGCAACGCCACCACGCCCGCCGCCGACCGTGGAAACGCGCTGGCCCCGCCACTAAGCATGTAGCGGAAGCCGCCATCCGGATTCTGCGACTGCTTCACGTAGCGGATACACGCGTCCACAGTGTCCTTCGGCACATACAAACCCGCGTTCCGCGCCGCCCGCAAGGCGTTGATCTGGCAGATCGTCACCGACAGGTCGGCGTCGTTCTTCACCGGCTGATACCGCCACCCGCCTTCGCGATTCTGCGTGTCGATGATCAGTTGCACCGCCTTGCGGAGCTTCTCGCGGATCTCGGCTCGATGGGTCATGCCGTAGGCTTCCGCCAGGAACAGCGTGCCGAAGCCGTGCGAGTACATGGGACCGTGGGTCGAGGAACCCTGGACCGAGATGAAGCCCGACGGCGAGGTGTTCTCCATGACGTAACCCAGCGCCTTGTCGATCGGTGCCCCGTAGGGACCGCGGCCAGGGCTGGAACCGGCGGACATGAACGCCAACCCGGCCACGCTGGTGACCGCGATGTTGCCGCGATAGGTGCTGCTGCCGAACGAGCCGTCGGAGTTCTGAATACGGGCCAGCCAGGCCAGGCCATTCTGAATGGCGCGGTCGGTCTCGGGGGTCATCATCTCGAGCGTCCCTTCCGGGACGTCGCCCCGACGGCCCTCCCCGAACCGCCCAACCGACTTGTCTGACTCTTTTTGCTTGGCAACGTCTTGCGCCGAACGGGGCGGACCAGGCACGTTGTCAACACGAGGGAGCCGGCAATGAGTCCCATGCCGAGGAGCCGCCTCTTCCGATGGCCGAGCATGACCTCACTCCTCTCGAACGAGCGTGCCTTTGCCGACTGAAAGATAGTAACGGTCAATCAGATCGGCCTTTGCGCTCAAGGGCTCTTCATGAGTTTGATTATCGATCTCCTGGCGCAGCTCCGCGGGCAGGTGTCCCCACTGCTCTCTTCCGCCGGCGTTGGAATGCTTGCCATTCGGCTGGATGGTCTTGGTGAGCGGTGCACCGCGGGCCATCGCGCCAGGGGTCTGGCCCTGCTGTTGGCCCTGCTGCCGGCCCGGTCGCGGGACGCGACGGATGACCAGACCTCTCATCGTGGATCCGGAACGCCTCACTTCCTCGATCAGGGTATCGATATTTTTGACGATCTTCTTCTGTTGGTCCCGGGTGGCCTCGCCCGTATCAGGCTTGCCGAGTTTCTGCTCGACGTCTCTCATCTCCTTGATGATCTCGCCGACCTTCCCGGTACGCTGGCCGTCGTCCGCATTTCGCTTTCGACGCCGCCCAGTCAGCTCCTCAAGATGCTCGTCGATGTCCTTGTCCGTGCCGGTGGGTTTGTTGCGATCAGTTTGACCCGGACGGGAGGACGGCTGGCGTTGCCGGTCCGGCTCGCCGCCCGGCGCTCCTCGGCGTCGGTCGTCCGGAGAGGGTGTCTCCTTGGTCTCGCCGAGTTTCTCGAGCAGGTCGTCGAGTTCCTGGTCCTTGCCACTCACGCCCGAAGCGCCGGCTGGCTTGGACGCGGTCGCCTTGCCAGCCTGTTTGCCGGATGGGGCGGCGTCCGAGCGAGCTCCGGTCGAGCCACTGGCCGCACCGGTTTCACCCTGGCCTTTGGACTTGGCATCCGACCCCTTGGCCGCGACATCCTTCTTGGCCGCCTTTTCCTGAGACTTGGCGGTCTTCTCCGACTTGGGGGGCTCAGACTCGGCGGATTTCGCCGACTTGGCGCTGGGGCCATTGGACGGACTCGAGAGTTTCTCGAGCAGGGAGTCGAGCGCCTCGTCCTTGGGTTTGGCTGCCGATTGTGCCCGGGCGTCCGGACCAGCGGATGCCATCAGGCCGATCGCTAGTGACAGGAGCCCGATCGCATATCTGGCGTTCATGGTTCATTCCTCCCCATCGTCGTGTCTGGGACGAGTCATGTCACGAACGAGGTCTGCCAGAACGCCCTGGTCCTCAGCCAGCCGCTTCAGTTCGGCGGTCTGCTCGGGGGTCAGGGTTCCCTTGCGCCGGCGTTGCTCGTCCAGTTCATCGGTCCGATCATTGATTTCCTGCTGGAGGGTCTTGAGCAGCTTGAGCTGAGCGGTCGGCGGAAAGCCGTCGTCGTTGCCGTTACCGCCACCGGCTTCTCCTCCCTGGCCTTGGCCTTGCTGGCCGGCTTGGCCACCATTGCCAGCGCGATCAGCCTTGAGCGACTCGAGGAGCTGCTTGAACCGATCGGCGGCGGCCTGAGCGGCCTGCTCCGTGGGCTTGTCGGTTTTGATCTCATGAAGCCGTTTCGCGGCGGTCTCCATGCTGCTAGAGGCGCGGCGGAGCGTCAGTGCGACGACGGGTGCGCCATCGAGTGTCTCGGCCAGGTCCCCCGTCTCGTCCTTCAGGCCGGACTGGAGCTGTCCGAGATCGCGCACGCCGCGTTGTTGAGCCAGGGAGAGCTTGTCGTCGTTCTGGGCCCGCATTTGTTGGTATGCCTTGGTCTGCTCGACGACCTTGTCCTGCCGCTCGGTGAGCGACTTGAGCTCATCTCCGATGTGCGCGAGTTGCTCGACGGCGAGCTGCTCTTCGGCATCGCGGCGGGTCTGTTCCAGCTCATCCTGAGCTTCTTCGAGATCGGCCAGGGCGTCATCCTGTTCCTTGCCCGCTTCATCAGCCTGGTCCTGGTCAAGGTTTTCCCGGGCTCGGCTCATTCGTCCCGCGGCCGTTTGACCGGCACGGGCCGCGGCGTCCGCGCGCTGAGCTTGGCGAGACGTTGGAGCTGGCGCTGGAGGTCCCGCTGGATCTCGGCCTGTTCTTTGGCCAGCCGCTTCAACTGCTCGCGGCGTTCCTGGGCATTGGGATTGCGGCGGGCCTCCCGGGTGTTTTTAAGGTTCTGAGCCTGTCGCGAGCGGGTTCGGGCCAGTTCGTTCTCGGCGTTCTTGAGCTCCTTGACCAGACGGGCGAGCTCGCGCTCGCGACGGTTCTTGATCTGGTTGACCAGATCTCGAAGCTCGTCACGTGCCCGATCCTGGCGAGGCCGGGCAGTGGCCATCTGGTTCTTCTCCAGTTGCTCGGCGGCCTCACCGAGCTTTCCAGCCGTCCCCTGCCTCCGGCTGTTTTCCGCCGCCTCTCGCATCGCCGATGCTGCCAAGGGGTCGGACTCCTCGAGCCGTTTCGCCATCTCGCCCATCCGCTCCTGGAGCTTCTGTAAACCCGAGCGCACTTCGGTCTGACGCGAGGCCAGATTCGTCAGCTCTGACTTCTGTTCCGGGGTGAGCTCGTCGACCCGCTTGCCGACCAGTTCCGGCCTGGTCGCCGCCTCGGCCGTCTGTTTCATGGCCTGTTCGTGCTGCTTGAGCAATTCCTGAGCATCCTTGACGACGCCCCGATAGGTCTCGAATTCGCTCAGGCTATCGAGCATCTTCTGAAGCTCGTCGGCGATCGCTTTCTGGTTGGTCTTCGCCTCGGCGAGGGCCTCCCGGGTCGGATCCTCCTTAGGACTCTGTTCGTTCCCACCCTGGCTGTTCGGACGAGAGCCCTCCGGCGAAGTTCCAGTGTCCGACGCCGAGTCCGGAGATTCGGCACCCTCTTGGCTCTTGGATTGAGAACCGCCCTGGCTCTTGGATTGAGAACCGCCCTGGCTCTTGGATTGAGAACCGCCCTGGCTCTTGGATTGAGAACCGCCTTGGCTCTTGGACTGTGCCCCGTCTTGAGACTGGGACTGAGACCCGTCTTGGCTCTTGGGCTGAGATCCGCTCTGGCTCTTGGACTGAGATCCGCTCTGGCTCTTGGACTGAGAACTGCCCTGGCTCTTGGATTGAGAACCGCCCTGGCTCTTGGATTGAGAACCGCTCTGACTCTTGGACTGTGATCCTTGTTGACTCTTGGCAGACGGAGATCCCGAACGAGATGGGGAACTGGGGCTTGATTGCTGGTTCTTGGCCTGCGTGCCGTCCGTTGACGAGGATTGAGGCTGGCGGTTACCCGCGGTCTCCGGGCGATTCTCGAGACTCTTGGTGGCGCGGGTGAGGCCCTGCTCGGCGGGACCGAGATTTCGGTCTCGGACCGTGTCCACGCGGGCGAGCATGTCCTCCATTTGCTTCTGAGCTTCGGGATTGGCGATCTTGAAGTTCCGCAGGTCGTCGAGCATGCGACGGATCCGGGCGGCAAGCCCCTCGTCGCGGTTGGCGATCCGGCTGCCGACCTGCCTTTGAATCATAGAGGCGTTATTGAGATCGTCTCGCTGAGCCTTGGGGAGTTGGTTGGTCTGAGAGAGGGTGCGATCCGCGTTCTCGACTGGGGTGATCGCTTGCTTCTGCATCGTGAGGACGCGGGCGACTTCTTCGCGGAAGTCCCGGCGGGCGTCATCGAACTGTCGCGATGCGTCGTCCTTTGACACGATCCGGAGTCGGAGTTCCCGACTCTTTCCGACGTTGGGGCCCTTGATGGTGTCCAGGTCACGGGCGTCGGCGTAGAAGGTAACCACGGTACCTACGGGAAGCTTCAAGGGCGCGAGGTGCCAGTCATAGGAGACCTCCTCGTGTTTGACAACGGTGGAGGCCACCGGTGTGGGCGACTGATCCTTGGCCGTCCAGAGGGGTATGACGGCCTGGTCGTGCGGCTCCGACTCGCCCGTGGCGACGCGATAGATCAGCCGGGCGGAATGCAGGCCGAAATCGTCATCCAGCACGATGCGGACCGGGATGGTGGCATCCGCCGGGACGTCTCGGTCGGTTTTGGGTTCATCAAAAACGACCCGAGGCGGCTCGTCCTTGAAGCCGCGAACGTCATAACGGACCTCGTCCCGATTGAGGAAGCCTTCGGTGTCCTTCAATCGGAACCAGAACGTGAAGGTTCCCTTGACCGGGATTGCGGTCTTGAATCGCGTGCGAGACGCGTCGAAAGCCAGCGCGCCGCCGACAGTGTCTTCGCCGATGCGGAGCTGCGCGTATTCCAGAGGTTTACTGGCCTCGGCCTCGAGTTCCAGCCGCGTTGCCTCCAGGGCTCGGAGCTGCGTCAAGCCAGGTGCGAGTGTCTGGACCGGCAATCCGGTGTAGGGCGGAGAGACCAGGCGGATGGTCAACGCCTTCAGGGTTGGCGGCGGGACGACTCGCACGGGTACGTCGCGGATCGACGTGGCGTCGTCCCCCCCAGTCACTGTGAAATGGAAAGGCTGATTGACCGACTCGATACGGCCGCGGAATTCGCCTCCTTCCAGGGGGCGTAGGGGCTCGACCATCTCGGCACCATCGGCGAACCGATACGTCGCGTTTGCGGACTCGGGGACCTTGTCGCCCGGTCGCACCTTGACCGCGAGCGTGAAGAAGTCGCCGCGCGCGACTTTGAGAGTCGTATTCGCGTCGTCGAGGACGAGGTGGGTCCGTTGCGGCCATTCCAGACTCCCGAACGGGAGCATCAACCGGCGCAAGGCGAACCGTGATGACTCCGGAGCGGCGATAATCACCAGGGCCCCAGCGCCAGTGC
Source organism: uncultured Isosphaeraceae bacterium (assembly GCA_963845695.1). Taxonomy (GTDB): domain Bacteria; phylum Planctomycetota; class Planctomycetia; order Isosphaerales; family Isosphaeraceae; genus CAWJTV01. The sequence goes on from CAWJTQ010000017.1 coordinate 138,236, forward strand.
AGCGACGGCCAGCCCCACCGCCTTGACCACCGGCTTGGCCTCGATGACCTCGCGGAAATCGATCCCGCCGGTCTCCTCGATGGCCTGCCGGACGGTGGCTTCCCGTAACGCCGAGGATCCATAGCGCTCGTCGCTAGGATCGAGGTGGAGGAACTGGATCGTACTGGCCAGCCGGTCGTTGAGCCCCGGCCAGCGCTCTTCGATCCGCATGGCGATGTCCAGGTCGGCAAAGCGGACGAACAACGGTCGCAAGACTCGCTGATAGAGGAGAAAGAGCACCGTGCCGATCAAGACGGCCAGGAGCACAGCACGGATCACAGCATCCAGGTGGAACAGCCAATCGGCAAATCCTGCCGCTATCAACAGCGGCAACGACAGGCCGAGCACCCAGCTCAGCCCGTGCAGCGCCAGCAACCGTCGGACCGAGGCGCGAAGTGCGCCGATCCGTGATTCCAACTGACGAGCTGTCATGGCGACCTCCTCTTCAACGACGTGCTGCAAACAAACCTAACAAACACTATACCATTTGCTTGCGTTTGCGAATAACCCACTCCGCCGTGATCAGGGTCAGGAACAGGGCCAGCACGGGCCAGGTATTCCAGAGCGGGATCGGGGGATCCGTATCCAGGGGGACCGGCGAGGGTTTGGGCAGGTCTCTGATCAGAGCCGTCGCGTCGATGTCGAGCGGCGTGTAGAACTTGCCGTGCGTGACCTCGGCGGCCTTGATCAACTCGGGTTCGTTCATCTCGATCCGCTCGCGCTCGCTCAGCGGTGCCTCGACTCGGAAGTCGGCCGTGATCCGCTGGTCCAGCGAAGGCGGGGGGAGTAGCTGCACCTCGTATTCTCCCTCGGCGGCTTGAGGGAGCGCTCCTTCGAACACGTTCTTGGTCCCGGGCATGAGCTTCAGCGTCAGCTTACGCGGACCCTGCCCTTTGCGCTGAATCTGGATCGTCAGATCACCACCAGCCGGGGCCAAGCCGGGATTGGGGAACCGGACTCGAAACTGGATCGGCTGACCTCGCTGGTAACGGCGCCGGTCGGTTTGGATCTCCGCCTGTCGCTGCCCGACCAGGTCGCGAGCGGGCCATGAAGCGAATGGTTTGCACCCAGAACCGGCCGAAATACCGGTCGCCGGCCCGGAATCGCCAGCGCCAGGTATCGTCGAAGGCGTGAAACATGACCTTACCAGCCCCGAGGAACTGGTAAACGATCAATGGGAGCCGGCCCTCGTTGCCGGTCGCCGTCGGATGTTCTGCCAGCACCAGCGCGGCCGGCTTCTTGCGCGGGGACTCGATGTACCAGTAGAGTTCGGGAAGGTCCCGCCAGATCTGCATGCTCGCGACGTCATTTTCGCCGAGGCGGAAGATCGGGTTCGACCGGCCCTCGAGCGTCAGCTCGGGGCGATAGGAGGTCAAACCCGAGCCAACGGCGGTGGGGTTCGCGCGTCGGCCAGCTCGATGGGGAGAAGCAGCTCCAGCGGGGTTCCGCGATAACTGAGTGGGTCGAACTGCTCGCCGGCTATGAACAGCACCCCGCCACCTTTTTCCGTGACGAACTGGACGAGGTTCTGCATCTGGGACTGGCTGAGGAACGCGGTGTCCGCGTCACCGACGAGCACAACGTCATAGGTAAACAAATCGTCCTTGGATGCCGGGAAGGTCGGCAATGCGGCGCGGTCTTGTTCGCTGTACTCGGGGTCGGAGGAGAGCAGGACCACATTCAAATCGATCGTTTCCTCGCGGTCGAGATAATTCTTGAGGTAGCGGAACTCGTACCTCGGCTCGCTGTCAACGTAGAGGACCTTGAGTTTTTCCTTACGGACGTTGACGATCCGTTCGATGCGGTTGTTCTCGGTCTGGAGTTCCCGCGGTTGTTGTTCGACCTCAATGATGAAAGTCCGCTCGCCCGTGGTCGTCGGCCGGTAAACCAGCTCGATGCGCTCGGGATGACCGTCGCGAGGCGCGTTCGACCCGCTTTGTCGCAAGGACCAGGTCGGACTTGGGGTCGTCGGAGCCTGCCGGGCGCTCCTTGAGCTGGACCACGACCTTCTGATTCGGAAAACCCTGCGCCGACAGTGTCGCCTGAAAGCGAACGGCATCGTCGACAAAGACCACATCGTCGACGAGCAGCTCGGTGAGTTCGAGATCGCGCGCCTGCTCGGCGCTGCCCAGCCCGATCGTGTAGAGTGGAACACCCTTGCGAGCCGCGAGATCGGCCGATTTGGAGAGGGGTTCGCCTTCCGTCGTCTGCCCGTCGGAGAGCAGCACGATCGCGGAAGGCGGGGCACCTCGAAGCTCGGTGAGGACTTGACGGACCCCGTCGCCCAGCCGGGTCTGGGTCCCCGCGGCTTCCATCGAACGGACCTCCTGAACCGCCGGCTCGACGGCGTCGGCTCGCTCCACGTCCGCGAGCAGCCGGGCCGAATTCGAGACTCGGTAAATCCGAACCTTGAACTGCTTCTGTAGTTCCCGGATCAGCCGCGCGTTGTCCTTCAGGATCAGTCCCTTGGCGATCGCTAGCCGAGTTGTCCGGCTCTCTCCTTCGTCGGTGCCAGTCGCGCCGGGAACCGCTCCCGCGCTACCCTCCGAACCCACGGCCACACCGGGTGAGCGCGACTGGGCCTCGGCGGGTTGGGCCAAGGCGTCAAGGGCCTTCCGGTCTTCCGGCTTCTCATACTGATCGGCGATCTGCTCGCTCGCCGAGTCATCGACCAGGATGGTCAGGTACGGCAGTCCTGTGCGTTGAACGGAGAGGACCGCCTCCGACAGCATGAACACCGCGAGCAACAGGAGGATGATCCTCAGGCCGGCAAGGACGACCTTGGATGCCCCCGAAGCCTGGCCCTCACGGCGATAGAGCCAGATGATCAGCGCCGCACCGCCCAGCACGGTGAACACCAGGACCCACTGTTCCCACGGCTGCTCGAAGCGAATGTGCGGGCTGGTTGACTCGCCGGCACGCGCCGCCGCGACGCCCAGTTCATCGGCCAATTTATGGAGGATCCAGTCAGTCACGAGTCAGTCCTTGTGTCCACGTGATAACAGGTGGAGGAACAGGTGTGTCGAGGGAACCCACGATTCATCGGCGTCAATATCATAGAGATAATACCCTAATATTCAAATCTATGGCGTGTTTTATGCAGTCCGGTCGCGAACGGCTCTAGGAGTGATGGCCGAATCTCCAGGCGAGGAACGATTCGACAAGCAGGAGCACCAAGAGCGCGTAAAGCATGGGGCGGTGCAGCTCGCCACGGCGTCCGACCGAGGCGGCGCCTCCGAGCAGCTCCTTCCAGTCAGTCACATAGACATAAATAAAATTCCATCCCGGAATGAGCGAAGCCAGGGTGGGCTGGTCGAGCTTGGTGAGATTGCTTTCGGACGGGTCGGTGTTGGCGGCGAAGGGCGCCTCCAAATCCAGGGGCTTGGAGATCTTGACCTGGTACGGGCCCGAGAGCTCGGTCTGCTCGAAGTGGAACTGGCTGACGCCGCCGGCCGGCTGGAGTTTGGACGTGATGACCTGTCCCTTGGGCGTGACGACGTTGACCCGCGCCGCCGAGCCGGATTCGGGGAACGACTGGTCATACGGTTGGCCCACGCGGATGTTCCGTTCCGTCAAGCGGCCAGCCGAAGCACGGAGGACGATTTGTTGCATCACGGGCGGATAACTCTTGTGGAGCGGCCAGGTCGACCAATCGGCGTCGGCCGAGGTCGCCACCATCACCACGGTCCCCCGGTTGCGAGATGCCTCCACGACCGCCGGATCGCCGCTCTCGAAAGCCAGCGCGACCTCGGCTTTGGAGCCCTTGGGGATGATAAGTTTATGGTATTTCCATGTGTGCACTTGTGTGAGTCCGGCGGTGACGGGGGAGTCCTCGCCCTGGTACTCCGAGATTAGTGGGTGTCGATACCCCAACGGGTCGAAGTGCAGAGCCCCCTCGCGCTTGGCGGCATCACCCACGCTCGGGCCCAACGATGCTGGCAGGAGTCCCTTTCCCTCGGCGTAGAGCCAGCGATTGTAGTTATTGGCGATCACCTGATCGCCGCCGAAGATGACGACCCCGCCGCCCTGCTTGAGGAAATCTTCCAGGGCCGTCACCTCGGGCTGAAGGAACTGGGCGACGTTGCATAGCACGACCACGTCATAGGGGGTGAGCTCGCGTCGGGAAAGCTGCGACTCCGAGACGACCTCTACGTGGATCGGCCCATTCTGGCCCGGCGAGCTCTCCGTAGGGCTCAGTGCCTGGGCCAGATAGTCGGTCTCGGCCTGATAGGGCTCCGACTTGTAATGTCCATCGACCAGTAGGACATTGAGCGACTCGCGGACGGGGACGACGAGCCAGCGACGGTTGTCCAAGATCAGAGGATCTTCGTCCACGGTCAGCTCCACCACATGGTCGCCGGGAGTCGAGAACCGCTGGCGGAAGACGACCGGATGATCCTCGTCGGGCGGCAGGTCGTCGGTGGTGTCCGGACCGAGCCGGCCATCGACGGTCAATCGAGCGCGGACACCCGGAGCCTGGCTGCTCCCGAAGTTCCGGATCACGCCCTGGACTAACACATCGGCCCCAACGGTCACGACGGGCGCATTCAGCCGCAAATCGGTCACGGCCCGGTTTTCGCCACCCGACTTCCCCAGGTCGATCAGCACCGAACGCGGCTGCCGCGCCTCGATCCGCGCCAAGACCCTCTTGAACCCTTCGGTCGTCTGACTGGGCGTCCGCCAGCTTGCGGCCTGGAGGTCAGTCAGGAAGATCAGTTCTTTCTGGCTGATCGAAGACACGTTCAGGACACGGTCCACGGCCTCGAACGTGGCCGCCAGGTTAACGCCGCCGTGGGTCATCGACAGCTCGCTGATTTCTTTCTCGACCTCCTTGAGGTTGTTGGAGGGATCGCCGATCACCACCTGCGGCGGCTGGCCCATCAAGATCACGCTCACGGCATCGCCGCGCCGCGATTCCTTGACCAACTGCCCCGCAACGGCCTTGGCCTGATCGAACCGGCTGCTCCCGGCCGAGGTGTATCCCATGCTCATCGAGGCATCGAGCACCAACACTCGGTGCACGCTCCGTCCCGCGATGACGATTCCGAACGCCTCCAGGAATGGCTTGGCCATCGCCGTCACGACCAGCAGGATGATGAGCGTGCGGATCGCCAGCAGAAGCCATTGCTCGATCCGGATTCGTCGCTGGTTCTTACGGATCGCCGCCAGGAGGAACCGCATCGCCGCCCACTGGACCTCCCGGAACTTCCGGCGGTTCAGCAGGTGAATCAGGATCGGCACGGACGCCGCCGCCAGCCCGTAGAGCAGCGGAGCATTCGCGAATCCCAAGGCCCAGATCAGCGGCACGTTTTCTCTCCTCCCCAGTAGTCAGTCGTTGGTGATGAGAACCCGAGGATCTCGGAGAAACGCCCGAACCATCCGAGTCATCACCCGCATTCACACTCCGCTGAACCGTTCCTTTGCCGTAATTGACTGCTGACGACTGACTCTTGTTCAACGCACGCGCGCCGCCCGCGAGGCCAGGTAACTGGAGAGTGGCACATCCAGGCTCTGGTCGGTCCGGAGCGGCACATAATCGATATCCATGAGGCGGCAACCCTTCTGGAGCTCGTCCAGGTAGGCGCTCAGCTCATCCTGGTAGGCGCGCCTGAGGGCATGAGGCTCGGTGAGGACTTCGGGCATGCCTTCCAGCCCTTTGAAGAGCGTGGTCGCGCGGAACGGGAATTCGAGCTCGGCCGGGTCCAGGATATGGAACATGATGACCTCGTGGCGACGGTGGCGGAAGTGTTTCAGGCCGGTGAGGATCCGGGAGGGTTCGTCGAAGAGGTCGGAGAGGATCGCGACCACACCCCGCTTCTTGAATCGCTCCGCCAGGTCGTTGAGGACCATACCGATGTCCGACTTCTCACGCGCCGGGGTCACCTCGAGCATGTGGAGCAGTTCCTTGAGCTGCGACGCCTGACCCGCCGGCTTGAGGTAGCGGCGCACGCCGTCGTCGAAGACGACCAGACCCACGGAATCCTGCTGCTGGAGGATCATGTAGGCCAGGGACGCCGCGACGAACTGTGCGTATTGCAGCTTGCTGACATTGTCTCCCGAGGCGTATCCCATCGACTCGCTAGTATCCAGAAGCAGGTACAGCAGGAGGTTGGTCTCCTCCTCGTACTGCTTCAGGTAGAGCTTGTCGGTCTTCGACCAGACCTTCCAGTCGATATGCCGGATATCGTCGCCCGGGACGTACTCACGATGTTCGGCGAACTCGACGGAGAACCCGTGGTACGGGCTGGGATGCATCCCCGCCACGTAGCCTTCGACGACCATCCTTGCCTGAAGGTCCAGCCCCTCGAGGCTAGCCAACGTTTGCGGATTTAAATATTTTTGGTAATCGTCCACTTTGCTCGGCCTCGTGCTCGTCAACGGGGATCGACTGGATCAGGCGCATGACGATATCATCGGGCTTGAGGCCCTCGGCCTCGGCGTTGAAGTTGGTGATGATCCGGTGCCGCAGGACCGGTCCAGCGACGGACCGGATGTCGTCGGTGGAGACGTGGTATCGGCCGTGGAGCACGGCTCGGGCCTTGGCAGTCAGGACCAGGTACTGACTGGCGCGGACCGGCGCCCCAGCTCACGAAGTCGCGGACGAATTCCGGGCAGTCCTTGGAGCGGCGGGTGCTGCGGGTCAGCCGGATCGCGTACCTCGAGACGTGATCGGCGATCGGCACCTTGCGCACCAGCTCCTGGAGACCCAGGATATCGGCCCCCGAGAGGACCTTGCTCACGCTGGGCCTGTGGACCGAGGTGGTGAGGCGGACGATGTCGAGCTCTTCCTCCTCCGAGGGGTAGTCGACCCGGATATTCATCATGAACCGGTCAAGCTGGGCCTCGGGCAGCGGATAGGTCCCCTCCTGCTCGATGGGGTTCTGCGTGGCCAGGACGAAGAACGGGTCCGGAAGGCGATGGCGCTCGCCTCCCACCGTGACCTGCCGTTCCTGCATCGCCTCCAGGAGCGCGGCCTGAGTCTTGGGGGGGGTTCGGTTCACCTCGTCGGCGAGCACGATATTCGCAAAGACCGGGCCCCGCAGGAATTTGAACTGCCGGATCCCCGTGGCCTTGTCCTCCTGGATCACCTCGGTGCCCGTAATGTCCGAGGGCATGAGATCGGGCGTGAACTGGATGCGGTTGTAGCTCAGGTTCAGGGCGTCGGCCAATGTGTGGATCATCAACGTCTTGGCCAGACCGGGGACGCCGATCAGTAGACAGTGTCCCCGTGCGAAGATGGCGATCAGCAGCTCTTCCAGGACAGAGTGCTGACCCACGATCACCTTGGCCATCTCGGCCTTGAGGCCTTCGAATGCACTCTTCAACCGCGCGACGGCAGCCAGGTCGTCTTCGCTCGGCTGGAATTCAACAGGAGTGGTGTCACTCACGCGAAGGTCTCCTTCTGAGCAGTGTCTCGTGTTCAGTTTTTCAGAAGAACCAGCCGGCATCCGAGAAGCCTCCGCTGGTAGGATCTGCACCGGTTTTCCTGAGATCGATGGAAAGGAGCGTTATTGCAAGCCTTCACGGAAAACGACCAAACTGAACACTATCGACTGGGTCCCAGGCCCCACACACCCCGCGGTGTAGCCACCAGGGCTCCGACGGGATCGAGTTTGAACGTCACGAAGCCTCTGGGTGTCGCCGAAAGCACCCCGGTGGGATCCCGGGGGGGCGGCTCGGCGAAGCTGGACGGAAAGAGGAACCTCTGCACCAACGCGCCGGTCTCGCGACGTCGCACGACCACGGGGATCGTTTCCATCTCGGCGCCGTCAGGCAGGCCAGTGTGGTTCGGATAGGCGATGACGTGATCGGCGGACAGCGCGATCGACCACCAGGAGTCCTCCGGCCCGGCCCACACGGATTTCCAGACCGTCGAACCGTCGGCCAGCGAGACGGCGAGGAGACTGACGATCGAACTCCAGCGGTAAATGCAGTAGAATCGCTGGTCGTCAAAGGCCAGGGCGCCGGGATACTGGCCCATGTCACCGGTTCCTACCTGGCACGACCACCGCTTGGCACCGGTCGCCGGATCGAGCCGGATCAGCGTGCGTCCTTCGTGCAGGACCAGGACACGCTCGGCGTCCCCGAACAACCTCGGCGGCCCGTTGACCGGCAGATCCTCGCTCTCGCGGTATTCCCAGACCGTGTGTCCGTGGTTCAGCTCGTATTTCTTGACCGTGCGGGGGTCGAGGACGACGAGGACCGAGTCGTCATCCACGGGAAGTGGAGGCCGTTCTAGCTGTTCGCTTTCGGCGAGGTTCGTCTTGGCTATCGGCTGTCCATCCTCGGTCCGGAGCACCAGCAACTGGTTGGGACGGTTAACCTGGAGCACGACGCGATCGGAGCCGATCCAGAGGTTGGGATTGATTTCGCCCGGCGGCGCCGAGAACGACCAGTCGAGGGCGCCTGTATCCCCGTCGAGCGCGACCAGTTCGCTGTTGCCCCGGAGGCAGAAGACACGGTCCTTGACCAGTCGGAATTCATGGAGCACGTGATTGGGCCGGTCCTTGCGCTCCTCACCGGGATCACCTGCGTCGGCGAAGGGATCGGGACGCGCAGATTCCTTACCAGTAGGATCGAGACCGAACCGCCATTGGACTGTCCCCTGGCTGAGGTCCAGGGCCACGATCTGGTGGGGCGTGGCCGCGATCACCTTGTCGGCGAGATAACACGCCCAGACGGTGCGCGAACCGAGTTTGGCCGTCCAGCGCGCTGAGCCGTCGGAGGGGTCGAGGAACCGAAACGTGTCGCGCAGCTCAGCGCGATCCGACCAGCCTCCCGTGATGGAACGATGCCATCGATGCCCACGGCACGGATCGACCGCTCTGCCGGGGATTCCCAGTGCCATCTCCGGATCATCGGTCGCGGGATTGGCGGCTGCGGCCGATCGATGACCAGGCTCGCATACGGCGGCCGCGCAAGTTTCTCGGCCACGCGATCGGCAACCGTCGGGCCTGCGCCGCGATCCAGCCGAACCTTGGGAAACCGCGTCTGCAAGCTCAGGTAGGCATCTCGAGCGGCAACGTAGAGCTTCCGCGCGTCATACACTCGCGCCAACGACCAGATCGCTCGTGCCCGGCGCGTGTCGTCCTCGGCGAGAGCGAGCAGCCGTTTATAGGTGAGGGCCGCCTCGGACAGCCGACCCGACGACTCATATACGGCCCCTAACTCTTCCAGTGCATCCGGCATCACCAGCGCCACGGGATAATCGCGGCAGACTTCCCCAAGGACGTGGGGATCGCGCGCTCGCTTCCCGCGCTCGTAGAGCTCCTTCGCCTGGCGATCGAACACATCGTAAGCCTCGCGACCGTGGCGGCGCACAATCGCGCCCAGGCGATCGGTAATCATCAGGTCCGCCCGAATCGTCCGGTGCCCGTCCGCGGCGGAGACCGGCAACCCGCGCAGTTGTTCGTCCATCAAGATCTGTTCGAAGGCGTCCACGGCATCGCGAGGCCGGGACGCGTCGAGCAGGATATCGGCCAGAAGCAGCCGCGATTCGAGCCGATCCGGCTCCAGATGCGCATACCCGGCTGCGGATCGGAGCCGGTCGATGGCCTGTTCCCAGCGGCGGTCGTGCCGTGACCGTCCCGCCAGACGCATCAGCAATTTGAACACGTGATCGCGCGCCGCGCTGGCCAGTGGAATGCCCTCGATCGACTCGTTCGGCTGAGCCTTGTCGATAGCCTGCTGATAAGAGTCCAGCGCCATCTCTTCCTGACCGGTCGCCTCGGCCGCTCGGGCCAGGCGGTAGTAATTCGAAGCCCGATCGGGAGTCCGGACGATCTCGTTGCGATAGCGCTGGATCAGCCGGCTGTTCTGGCAGAACACGACCATCCCGTCAGATTGGGCCACGATCAGGTAGCCGTCGCCCGCCACCAGGTTTCCGCCAGAAGTCTGGAAGGTCGCACGAAGCCTGATGGGTGGCTCGGTGGGAAGGCCGCTCTGCTGGTCGAGGATCTGGATCTCGGACAGGGTTGGCCAGTAGATCAGGTCGCCAGCCAGCAGACCGCGGCCGTAGCTCTGGAGAGACTTATTGCCGGAGTCGGGCCAGGTACCGAGCCGTTTTCCATTGCGCACGTCGAAGAGGAGCACGCGATCGCCCGTGACGACCAGCCGCCCCTTGGCAACGCCCAGGATGTGCGCGAGCTTGACATCGTCGGAGATCGGCTCGGTCCTCCAGAGCAACCGGCCCGTCGCGGCGTCGAAGGCGAAGATCGCGTTGGCGTCGCTGGGCGCGACGATGACACGCCCTTCCTGGACTACCGCGGGGTTCAGATCGCGATCGCTGCCCTGGCTGATCTGGTTGCTCTCCTGGCGGGGATACGTCGCCACCCACCGCGTCGCACCGGTCTCGACATCGAGGGCCGCCAGCGAACCCAGGTTTGTCAAGTAATACAGGGTCGGCCCATCGAGTGTGAGTAGCCGATGGTGATAGTCTCCGCTCACCGTCCCGGTCCAGGCCATCGGCATCCCGAACCCGGGGAATTGATCCGGTTCCGGCCGGGCGGTCCCCAGGTATCGAACCCATCGCTTCGACCCCGTATCGGCGTCGAAGCATGCGACATAGGTGAGCGTCTCCTGGCTGCGGTCCGTCACCGCGACGCAAACATTGCGCGCATCCGCGACCGGGGTCCCCTCGAAGTTGACCGTCTGGCGATTCCCCTGATGATGGGGGAGATCCAAGTTGTTGGATTTCACTTCCCAGAGGAGCTTGCCCTGCGTGTTCCAGTCGAGGGCGACAATGGAACTCGTACCCGTCTCGCTCATGGTGAAGCCACCCCGGATCCTCATAGGATAGGGGGCGCTCATGACTCCCATTCGAGCATAGATCCGATGGCCCACGGCCGTGAGCGTATAACGGGGAATGGACGCGAGCGCGCCGGGATGCCTGGACGACGCTGGCACCGTTATCCGGGTCGAACTTCCAGGCCGGACTCACCAGACGGGTCTCAGCTCCGTCCAGGTTGCCCGGTCGGTCGCTCAGGCCGTAGGCCACGACCCGCGTCCCGTCGGCGACGACCACCTGATCGCCCAGGACGATCGGGTGGAAGGCCAGCAGTCGCTCGGGCGCGGACTGGATGGCCGAGGTAGCGGCCCGCGAAGCGAACCCTGTCGGCATCCGCTCCGTCGAGATCTTCTCCAGTTCGACTCGCCACTGAATCTGGCCGACGTCGATCGGGCCGGGCGCAACCCGTGTTCGCTTCAGAGAGCCGGCGAAGGTTGGCCAGCGGCTGTCGGGCTGGCCCGGCGGCTCGAGATGGTCGGCAGCCAGAGCCTCGGCCAAGATCGTCGCATAAGGCCCGGTCCGCCCGGCCAACTTCCCGGTCGCGCCAGGATACCGATGAGCGTAGGCTTCCAGGTCCGCCGGGGTCGGCGGGTTCTCATCCGCGGCCCGGCAGAGCCACTTCTTGGCCGCGACAGCAGCCAGGTCGATCGACGGATCGGGGTGGATCAAGACATGAGGGTCGGCGGGGCGATCCGCGACCAGGTGTCCATACATTGCCAGCGCCTCGGCGAACCGTCCCTCCTGGAACGCCAGGTCGCCCAGCAACTCGAGGGCGTCATCCCCCCAGGAGCTACAGAACGTCTCTTCGACAACCCGGCGCAAGCGACTCAGGTCCCGGTCGGCCGCGCCCTGACGATACCAACGTTCCGCCAGACTATCGACGCGGTTGCGGTAGATCTGTCGCGCTTCGACCGGCAACTGGGCCAGACAGCGGTGGCAGAATTCCCGGTCGTCAACAAACAAAATGAATTCGCCCGAAGCATCGAGACCGGGTTCGTTTTTCGGGAGCTTCGCGACCTTGTCGCCATATTTCTCGATCACCCGCTGGTAGATGTCGATCGCCTCGGACCACTGGCCTTCCCGCACATGGGCGGCGGCATTTCGCAGCGACCGTTCCGCGTCATCGCTTGAGTCGGGAGTAAACTGGGACGCGTTCCGCCCTGGACTCTGGGCGCGGACAGCTCCACCGCCCAGGATCATCACCAGAGCGCCAACGAGTAGGCTGGCGCCCCAGAGTGGCATCTCACGGCCCGTTCGTCCGGGATGACCGATCCAACGCGATCGGAACCCGCCCATGTCCTCCCCCTCCCCGCTCCGACGTCCCCAATGCGGGGTCGGCCGAGCCCGTGATCCACACACTCCGATGGGGAACCCGTACGATGGTGCGACTGGCCCGGCAACAGGGAAGCTCATCCGGTTCAAGCTTCTTAGCCCGATTTCGAGACCTCGGACGTTTGGAAAAGACCGAACTACCTGCTTGCCGGAGTCATCATGCTGTCGAGCTCCGTTCTTGGAGTCAGGACCGACCATCGTCCCGATGGAGGATCGTCATGTGCTCCCGAGTGTCGGAGCTCCAGGATTAGGAGTGACTTGACGTGCCCGAGACCTCGCCAGGATTCCTCATCCCTTCTTCAATTGGACACTAAGACGTCTCGTTCCTGCAAGGCAAATCTAATACCAATCTGCGAACCTTCCCGAATCGCCCGAACCCCACCGGCGGTTGACCACGTGTGCTTCGAGTGCCCGCAGGGGTCCCATCACACCAGGCGCCTCTTCCATCCCAACTGAGCGACATCCGCTCAGGAGTCGGCCCCTCCATTGAGGATTCTAAGGCGCTGGGTCCTTGCCGGCCATCAGGATTTTCAAATCTTCCCAGCCCAGATATCTCGGCTGCCTAGAAAACGGGCAGTCGGTGTGCCGACCGATGCTCGGTCGGAACGTCGCGTCGCTCCATACCGCAGAATCCGCAGAGTCCCCACCATCGCTAAAACCGCAAGTGAGGAGAGAATCCGCGATTCCGAATTCTGGAACGATCCCTCAAGAATCCGGAATGTTCCTCATACCCGAGCGCGATCCTTCGAAACGATGACCGGGCCGTGTCGAGGGTGACGTCGAAACGATCGCTGGGACCTGGTGGTGCTGGGCCGATCAACCGAGAGACGCGTATTCCCGCCACGGTCGCTTATCGTGGAAGAGCGCATGCGGGAATTCCACCTGGGGGGCGAGTCGCTTCAGGTTCGATTCTGGATCACGTAGCCCGCATAAAAAACAAGAGCTCCGCCACCGGCGATGAGTAGCGATTGACCCAGGCCGACGCGGCCGACCAGCTCGGATGCGATGCCGAAAGGGAGGATCAGGAGACCAACGAATTGGAGTAGTTGACCGATGCGATAGCGTCCAACCCGATTAATAGGTCCCTCCTCACGCGCAGCCTTGGCCTGGGAAGATCGTCGGCGTTTCTTGCTCCCAGCGCGATCCTTGGACACAGGCGAACCCTAAACCGATACTTGGGCCAATAGGACGCAGATCGGGCCGCAGAAGCCCCCTATTCGTCGCCGTGCACGCCAGGCTCGGTTGCTTGGAATCGGCCTCTCAGTCCGGAAAGGCCGATCTGAGCCCCGAATGGGGCGGTATCGTAAAGTTCGGGGCGTGAGCTCCGAGTTGCGACCACGGCATCAATCTCTCCGTCCGCCCGCCCCAAGACCCGGCCGCGCCAGGTCTTGGGGCGGGCGGACGAAGAGGGAATCGTTGGTGTCCCACCATCTCGGGGCTCACGCCCCGAGCTTTACGATACCGTCTCTTCGAGACTTTCCGGACAGTCTCTAACTGCCCGACTTGACCGTGAATTTGATCTCGCCCACGTCCGTCACCTTCCCGGCCTGGACTTCGACCGGCATTCCGCGGCCCATTCCGGGATTGGCAAATCCGCTGTTCGGTAACCGGACGATGAGGTTCTGGGTCCCGGGAGGAACTCCCTTGATCTCGAAGGTGCCATCGGCGGCTGTGGTGGTGAAGAACGGATGGTCGAAGACCATGACATAGGCTGTCATCCACGAATGGATATCACATTTCATCGTGATGGGATGACGCTCGGCGACCAGCTTCACCTCAAGCGTTCCCCCCGGTGCGAGCGTTTGGTTCTTGCCCTCGTTGGTGAACGCGGTGATCCGCACATTGTGGTTGATCATGGGATCGCTCGCCTTGATGACCAGGGTCTGATCCTGATGCATCGGCAAGAGGAAAGGCTGGAACTCACAGTTCAACTGGTCCAGCTCGACCTTCGGATGCGCGGCGATCAAGTCTTTGACGGCTTTGGGGTTGCCCCCCTTCGGTCGAAGGAGATAGGCGAATGCGTATGCCACGCCCTTGGTCTTGGGATCGACGACCAGGTCGCGTGACAGGATCGCCTTGTTCTTCGCGCAGACGTCGGGATTAGTCGCCGCCTTCCCGACGGGTTGCAGAACGACGGGCGGCGGAACCTGGTCGCTACCCCAGACCAGCCGGCCCTTGATGGTTCCGAACTGCCCCTGACCCAGGAGACTTGCCGCAACGACTCCGACCGTGGGAGGTGCGGCGGTCGCGGGAATCGGCAGGCCGAGTGTCAGTAGCACGCCCAGACCGAGCAGAGCTCGCGTCGGGACAGACCGGATGTGGATATTCTGTTCTGTCTGTATCATCTCATCCGAACCTCGGGTGGAGTGATTCGTGTTCATCGCACTGGGGTTAGGGTCCACCTGCGGACGATCTCTGCGTCGTGCGCGCATCTTCAGGTTGGAAGGGTCTCACGCGGAGACGCGGAGTCCGAATCAGACGGCCGCGAATCCGCTTGGGATTGATGAGGGGTTTCTCCGCGTCTCCGCGTGAAATCCGGTTGTGGACGACTGCGATTGCGGCCCGTTCACAGAAACTACCCGACATGCCGGCGAAGCCCGGGGAGGGCGTTGCCGGCACGATGGGTTTGACTGGGTTTCTCAAGGTCGGTGCGGAAAGTCGCCGATCCCCACCGGCTCATGGTGAGAGATGTCAACTCTCTGGCTTGACCTTGCTGATCGTGAACTCCTTGGTCGTGTCTTCTTTCGCCGTGATGTTCACGTCCTCGCCAGAGCCGGGCGTCACGAAACCGGCGGCTTCCTGCCAGACGACGACCTTCTGGGTTCCGGCCGGAACGTTCTTGATCTCGTAGTTCCCCTTGTCGTCGGTGACCGCGTAATAGGGATGGTCGAGCACCATCCAGTAGGCCGTCATCCAGGGATGAATACTGCAACTGACGAGCCCGGGGCTCCGCTCCGGCGAGTCGGGTTTGATTTCCTTACTACCGCCCGGCGCGAGCGATTCATTAGTCTGGAGGGCCTTGAGTCCAAAATTCACATTATGGCTGGTGGCGTCGCTCGACTTGACCTCGACGGTCTGGCCCACCATGACGGCCAGGGCATGGGGGATGAACACGCAGCCCTTCTGGTCGAAGGCGGGCTTGAGCGCAGCGACCGCTTTCTTGGCGTCCTCGTTGACCGCGGTGGGCCGCTGGATGTAAACGAAGGCGTTCTTGACCCCCTTGGTGGCCGAGTCCACGACGAGCCGTTCCGCCAGGATCGGGCCGGTCTTGGCACAGATCGTCGGGTCCTTCGCAGCCTTCCCCTGCTCCTGCAAGACCTTGACCTCCGGAGGTGTGCCGCCCAGGACAACCTTGCCCTTGAGTGTGCCCCACCCTTCGGCCTTGATTGGGGACGTCGGTGCGGTTGCCCCTGAGCCGGTGCTCTTGGTCGTACCATCTGCGGTGGCAGCCGTAGGGGCCGAGGATTTCGAGCTCAAGTTGACGTTCGGCTCGGGGACGACGACCCCGTCATCGACGTTGCCTCCCCCGCCACCGCACCCCACCAGGACGACCGACAGCGTCGCCAGGAGGCCGAGGGCGAGTAAGGCCGGTTTGCGGATCCCACGAATCATCATCGCGTCAATCTCCAGTTGCAGATCCCGATCGATCGCCGCTGGGATCCAGGCGAAGGATACTTGGCCATTCGTGATCCAGCCTGTTCCCGAGTGGGCGACGCCGCGGCTTCTGTCATCAGAACAAACACTCAGATCTTCTGCAAGATGCACAACACCGGACCGATACACCTGTCCTGGCAATCAGCCGGCCGGAATCGGCTAGAGCGCCTCACGCTTGGGTTCTGCACACGAGCCCGAAGCGCGAGCGAGTGAATGGATCATTCCCACCGGAATTCACTCGCTGGCGCTTCGGGCTCGTATCCCATTGATGTAATCCTCGTGTGTGTCAACTAACCGTTAAGCGCTCTAGGGCGATGCACTGGTAGGTTTGGGAGCCGATCCGCCGGTCGGCGGAGGGCTCGTGTTGTTGCTGCTGGCGAGCTGAAGCTCGATGGCGTTGACGTAGTTCAGCAGCGTGTCGCGGACCGCCCGGACCATGGCAATCGGCTGATTCTCGAAGGACTTGGGGACCGGGATCGCCAGACGCGCCATGCGGCACGATATTCTGCGGCATCGCCGTGTAAGGAATGAGGCGGCGTGGGTTGGCAATCCAGGTCTCCAGGAACTCGGGCCGGAACCGGGTCGCAACCTGCCGGAGGTCCGGCCCGTTGACCACGGCCGCGCCGCCGGTCGGCTTGAACTGTCCAATCGCATGACACTGGAGACAGGGGGACGCTTTGCCCGTCATGATCTCCCAGCCAGCGGTCAGGTAATGGGCGTGTGCCTTCTCGCGCTGCTCCAGATAGGTGGGTGTCCGCTCGACGATGATCGGGTAGGGGAACTCAGCTCGATCGCGAGCGGCGAAGTAGTTGGCCAGTTCCTCGGTCTCCTTGGAGGAATCCCGGTCGGTTTTCCCGTAATGGAACCGCGGCATTCGCAACTGGACCGCGGGCCGGATCGCATACGGATCCTTCAAGAAGGCGGTGAGCCAGGGTGTCTGCACCTTGTTCCCCTCGCGGAGGAGCGGTGGAGGGAGCCGGTTCCAGTAGGGTTTCGAAGGGTGTCCCGGTCCGGTCCGATTGGGAGGTCGCGTACAGGAAGGCGAAGCCGCCCCCATTCCCTTCCGTCTTCTCGACCTTGGTCCGGTCGATCGCGAGGTTGTCGCCAATATTGAAGGTGTAGCCGCGGATGGTGACGGGTTTCCAGAGCTGCACGGTCAGCTCATTCTCGAACAGGCCGGTGGGCATCCCCTCGATCGTGATCGCCGACCCGCTGTCCGGGCCGATCCCCAGCTCGCTCTCGATCTCGTGATTCCCCAGCTTCTTCTTGGGATCGTAAGTGAGACCGGGATAGAGCTCAGTCAGAAAGTCGTTGGCCCGGTTGCCGTAGGAGGTGCGCAGGTTCGCCCGGAAGTCCGTGAAGGCCTCAGCCACCTTGACGCCCGCCGGAATGGTGAAGGTGGGCATCTCCAGGACATGGCAGCCCGTGCAGTTATGACGATTCAAGACCTTGGCGCCGAGGGCGAGCGCGTTCTGGGCAGGCGAGTAATGCGCCTTGGGCAAATAGCGGGCGGCGACACGCTCGCCGGTCAGCCCGAGGACGAAGGTCATGACCTCCTCGACGGCGGCCGTGTCATCGGCCCAGGCGAACTGAGGCATCCGGAGCCGATCATCCCAGGCCTTGTACTTCTCGCTCTTTTTCAGGTAATCGTAGCTTCGCGGACGGTGCAGCTTCTCGAAGAGGAAGCCCATTCGCGACTCGTGGGTCACCTCTTTCTGATAGATATACGGGGTGCCGTCGCGCGTCTTGTCCGCGTCTTCATCCTGGTCTTCCAGGTACTCGCGAATGTGCCCGTAATCGAGCCGCGCGGGACTCTTAATGCCCCAGTCGCTGAGCGCGGTGCCGATCGGCTTGGCGGTCTCGAAGCCTGGGATCGTGTGACAGCCGAAGCAGCCCAGCCGGGAGATCGTCCGCTCGCCCAGGTAGAACAGCTTCTCCGGCATCCCGAGCTCTTTCGTGACGTATTCGTTGACCTCGACCAGCGACTTGGCCACCGTCTTGCCGTCGGGTTTCTTGAAGCCTCCGCTCTTGGCAACGTAATGCTTGACCAGTTCGTCGACGGCGACCTTCACTTCCTTGGCGTCCACGCCGGGAACCTCGACCGAGACCGGCCACTGGCCCGGCACCGAGATGATCCAGCTCGCGATGTCGGCCGCGTCCTCAAGCGAGAGCTGAAGATTGGGCATCAGGCTCTTGGGATGATAGTTCTCCGGAGCGTGAATCCAGTTCGTCAACCATTTCAGACCCTGAGGCTTGGACTGGAACTTGGCCGCGATGTTCGACAGGTTCGGGCCGAAATTCGCCATCGCGTCGGTGCGGACCGTGGCCGGGAAGTTCTTGGGATCGTAGGTCGCGGCGACATCGAGCTTGGGTACCTTGGCTCCGGCTTTTTCGGTGAAATAGTCGGGATTGGCATCCCGCCGATCGGCTTGCTGAAGGTCGCCCACCTGGTAGGGCCGATGCTGGTGGCAGGCCATGCAGCCCTTCTGGAGGAACAGCTCCTTCCCCTTGTCCGGGTCGGTCTTGGCCGGCGGGTTGACGAAACCGGCGGGCTCGGTGCTCTTGGTAAAGAGGTAATGAGCGATCGCGTTGGCCTCGGCGTAATTCTTGGGCCAATCTTCGACGGCACCGTTGTTGGTCAAGCCGTAGAACCGGGGCATTCGCGAATCGGGCCGGAAGCCGTGCGGGTCGATGATCCACTTGAGGATCCACTCCTTCGAGACCTTGGACCCGACATGCGAGAGGTTCGGTCCGACCTGCGGCTCCTCGCTCAGGTCCGGTCCGATGGCGCCCTCGCCCCCGATGGCGTGACAGCCGGTGCAGCCGTACTTGACGATCCGCTGATAGCCCGCCTGGAGCTTCTTGGCCTGGGGAATGTCGGTGACTTCGTGGTGGCACTTCACGCAACTCGACTCGACGAACCGCTTGGGAAGCATCGGGAAGTCCCACATGTGGAACGCATGCCACCCATATTCTTCGTGCCACGTGTTCCCTTCCTTGAGGGTGTCGGGAGTGTGCGACGCGAAGGTGAAGTCCGTGCCCGACCCCTGGCCGCCATGGCAGATGGTGCAGCCGAAGCTATTGATCGGGTGGGGGCCGTTGCCGTCGAGGTAGAGACCGGCGGTCACGAGCTTGCCCTTGGGATCGATGGTCGTCGCGCCCGAGGTCAGCATGGGGTGGGATGCGAAGACTGGCTTCATCGGCTCGCCGCCGGCCGCCCTGTCATAGCCGAGCCGGTCGATACCCTGGTGGCAGGTCGTGCAACGATCGTACCGGGGCACTTCCTTGAAGTTATAGTTAATCGTCAGCTCCGGCAAACTGATCTGCTGAATCTTGGTCGGCGGCATCAAGTCGATTCCGGGCAGACCGCGCATGAAGGCCATCAGATTGCTGAAGAACCCGGTTCCGCCGTAGAGCGCATCCTTCTGATCGATCGTCCGCGCGACGTTATCGGCCTCGCGCGTCAACTTCTTCTTGTCCTCTTCCAGCTGGTCCACAAAGCCCAGGAGCGTCTCCTTCCGATCCTTCGACACTTTCAAATCGCTCTGGGCCGACTCCAGTTTCTTGGAGAGTACGTTCAGCTCCTCTTCCGTCTTGAGGACAACGCTGGTCAGATACGTCCGCGCCTCGTGTTCCTCGTTACGGTCGACCATCCCGTCGTACAAGCTACGCTTGCTGTCGAGCTCGGCCTTCTTGAACCGCTTCTGCATATCGAGCAGATCGACCGTACCGCCGAGCTTATCGAGCTCCTTGTCGAGCGCGCTGATCTCGGCGGCCCGCGCCTCGGACCCGGCCTTGGCTTGCTCGATTTTCTCGTCGAGGTCCGCGAGCTGGGCCGAGTACTTGGCTTTCTGCTCCTGGAGCTTCTCATCCTTGGCCGCCTCGAGTTTGGCGCGCTCGACCGACTGGAACTCCCGTTGAACCTCCTTCCAGGGGCGGAGATGGTCAGCCATGACCATCCAAACGGTCACGAGCAGCATCGCGATCGACGAGATCGCGAAGACCAGGTGGAGGATCGGCTGGGGCCGATAGGTTTCCTCGGTAGCCGGCATGGTCGTCGGTCCTACTTCGTGTGACGAGTGGCTATGCAAAAACAAGATGATCGGAACGGCTTACAGACTGGCGCTACTACACTACAGCGGCTAACGCTTGGATCGCAGACGACTGATACGAGCCCGCGTCGCCAGCGCATAAATCGATCGTCCCGGCTGGAATCCATTCGCTGGCGGTTCGGGCTCGTATCGGTTCCCGGCAGTCATTGCGCACGCAACCCATGAGTCAGGCTCTAGATATTGAAGAACCACTCAGGAATCGCCACCAGGTATTTCAGGTTGAGGGTCCATCGAAACACCATCTTGATCGGCAAGGCGGCCATGAACAACATCAGTACGGCCAGAGTCATGTAGCGAAGCATGCCGGCCTTCTCGGCGTAGCGACGGAAGAACAGGCGATACATCAGGTAGGGCACGAGCGTGAAATACGCCAGGCACAAGACGATCCCCGGCAGTTCGCGGAGGAAGATGTTCTCGGGCTTGGTCTTGCCGAAAAGCTGGATCCAGATGATCTCCGAGAGGTTGACGTTGTTCAGCGGGATCAGCTTGTGGAGGTCCCAGTATTCGTAAGGCCCGAAGAAGTTCCAGTTCGGGCCGCGGAGGAACGTGCCCAGGAGGATGAGCACCACCCACAGGACCACGAATCCATACTGAAACGTGTTATAGGCGAATTTCCGTTCGTTGTAAGAGTAGTAGCCGTTGCCGGCCTTGTTGGTATCGATGTAAGGGATGGCCATGAGACCGACGATGATCAAGCTGGGCAACACCACCCCGGCCATCCAGGGATCGAAGTAGACCAGCATTTCCTGGAGGCCCAGGAAGTACCAGGGCGCCTTGGACGGATTCGGCGCGACGGTCGAGCTGGCCGGTTGCTCCAGCGGAGCCTGGAGCACGATCCCCCAGGCGACGAGCACGATGGTCAGAATCACCATGCAGATCAGCTCGGTATAGACCAGGTCCGGCCACGTCAATGTCTTGTCGGGCTCGAGGTCTTCCAGTGTCGGCAGTCCCTGCGCGAGTCGGGCATCGTTGATCACGGCGCGGCGGAGGGCGAACCAGAAGAACCCGGCGACGAGAATGAGCAGGCCGACGATCGGCACATTATCGGGCTTGGTGACGATGTCCCGGAAGTCGTAGTCGGTCATGCTCATCCCGAAGTAGAGCAGGAACAGGTTGACGAGCGACCAGGCCACCAGACCGTTGGAGAGGAACCGCCGGTATCGGATGGCGGCGATGAAGGCGATTGTCGCGCCCACGAAGAACGTGGTCGGGCCGGCGATGGCGTCGACCGCGTCGCGCATGAGCTGCGGCATGTAGACTTCGTGGCCGAGGATATAGACAATGCCGATGCTCTGGAAGACCACGGCCATGAAGCCCCAGATCAGCGTCCAGAGGGTCCGGTTGATGGGCCCTCCGATCCCGACCGCCGGGTGGTGCTCATCGAGGCTGGGAGGTTGCGTCGGGTCTCCCTCACCATGACCGTGCTCGTGCGCCTCGGCGAAGTGGGCCGCATCGGCGCCGGCCATGATGGCCAGTACGGTGTTGGCCAGGGCGCAGAGTCCGTACGCCGCACCCAGAGCACCCGGCAGGTGTTCCCGAAACAGGATCACCAGGAAGGCCAAACTATAGGTACCGAAGAACAGGTTCGTCAGCCAGCCCGGCATTCGCCGGGTCTTCGGTCTCAGGCCGACCCGCGAGGCCCCCTCGGAGACCATCTCGCCGTAGGCCACATACGCCGCGGCGGCCGCGTTGAGCACGGCGGCCAGCAGGTAGTACCACGCCAGCCCACCCATCACCGCCGGAGTCAGATCTTCGTGTGGATTCATGGTCTAGTGGCTAAGAGCTAGGGGCTGATGGCTGAAAAAAAACGGCTTCTTCCCATGACGAGTGCGGCCACGATCGCCTTGCGATCTGATCGGGCCAGCCATCGACCGGCCCGAACGACCCATGCTGGTACTGACGGCTAGAGCGGAGGTGGGCCGCTGATCCCACCATCCTTACGCACCCGCCAGAAATGGATCATGATCAAGAGAGCGGCCGCCAGGGGGATCGCCACGCAGTGCAACACGTAGAAACGGTTCAGGGTCATCTCGCCGATGGTCCGTCCGCCGATCAAGGCGAACTTGGCATCGGAGCCCGACGTGATCAGGTTCACGCCGTTGAGGCTCAACAGTTTTGATCCTGGGCCCTCGACCCCCAGACCGGGCGTGGCCCGCGCCATGTTTGAGCCGACGGTGATCGCCCAGATCGCCAACTGGTCCCAGGGCAGCAGGTAGCCGGTGAACGACAAGAGAAGCGTCAGGACCAGGAGGATCACGCCGACGCCCCAGTTGAATTCCCGAGGCGGCTTGTAGCTTCCCGTCAAGAACACCCGGTACATGTGCAGCCAGACCGCGATGACCATGGCGTGGGCGCCCCAACGATGAATCTCGCGCATGATGCCCAGGGTTGTCACGTCGCGCAAGGCCAGGATGTCGTTGTAGGCGTGCTCCAGCGTCGGTCGGTAGTAGAACATCAGCAGGACGCCGGTGATCACCTCGACGATGAACAGAAAGAAGGTCGTACCGCCCATACACCAGGTGTAGCTGAGGGCGATCCCCTGCTTCCTCACGCTCACCGGATGGAGATGCAGGAAGAAATTGGTCAACATCACCACCACGCGATTGCGCCGATCGGTCGGCATGGGATGGCGGAAGACGCTCTTCCAGAGCTGGGTCTCGGCAATTTTATCCAGGATCGGCATGGGGCGCTCTCACACACAGGCTAGTGGCTGGTGGATACTACCGACTGTGAACAGACAACGACCTCGTGTCATCGGGGCTGTGGGCGATGGACTCATCGAATCGGAACATCTGGCTGCTGAGTCGGATCGAAGCCCGGCCCTTTTTTCGACACGAGCAACCAGCCACTCGCCACGACGAGTTTCAGGCCGGAATGTAGCTATCCGGATCGGACCATTGCCCCAGCTCTTGCTGAAACTTCTGGCTCTTGTTGACCATGAGCTGGCCGTCGTCCGCGACCGCGACCTTGAACCGCTCGAGAGGCCGGGCGCGGGTCCCTCGAAGTTGATCCCGGAGATATAGAAGCCGCTGCCGTGGCACGGACACTTGAACTTCTGCTCGCTGGCCAGCCAGTTGGGCGGGCAGCCCAGGTGGGTACAGACTGACTGAATGATGTAGATGATGTCCTGGCCGTTGTATCGCGTGGAGCGGACGACCCAGAAACCCCAATCCGCCTTGAATCGATCGCTGACCGACTCGGGATCGTAATTCGAGGGGAGTCCGATCTTGATGGTGCTGGGCGGTTCGGCGAGGACATTGGGGAACATGAACCGAACGGTCATGGTCGTCATGGCGACCACACCGGCGGTGAAAGTGGTCCAGGCGATGGCGATCCAGGACATGAACAAGCTGCCGAGAACGAAACCGCGGCGGTTGACGCCGACGGCCGGTGCCGATCGGCCGGAAGCACCCGCGGCGGCCAGCTCACGGCCAGGCCGGGGCGGGACCGTCTGAGGTTTGGCTGCCGTGGGCTTGGCCTTGGGCGGTGCCGCGGCGGCCTTGGCGGCCAGTTCTTCCTTCGCTCGCTTGGCGGCGGCCTGACGGGCGGCCTCGGCCAGGTCCTTGGGGTCGGTGATTTTATCAAGGGGTGGAAGCGTGCGTACTGCCGCCGCTTTGGCGGCCGGGGCCGCCGCGGCCTTGGCCGCCGCGGGTTTGGCGGCGGGGGCTGCCGCTGCGGGTGTGGCCCCGCCGCGGGCCGCGGCCAGCTTTTCGGCCAGGGTCATCGGACGGCCCAGAGCCGCGGCCGGGGCGGGCACCGCCTTGGGCGCCTCGGCTAGAGCCGGCGCCTCGGTTTCCTCCGCCGCCACGGGCGTCGCCGGCGTGGCTGCGGCAGGTTGCACGGCGCCACCAGCTCGAGCGGCCGCTAGCTTCTCCTTGAGCGTCAGAGGACGGCCCAATGCCGCCGCCGACGGGACATTAGCGGCTGGCGCCGGACGAGCCGCCGGCGCAGCGGCGCTCTTGGCCGACACATCCTCGCCTGGCGATTCGGCTTCGACGGCTTCCGGCTCAGGGGTTGCGGCGGCCTCTTCCGTCGGCTGAGCGGCACCCCCTTTTCGTGCCGCTTCCAGAATCTCTTTGACACTCGGACGTTTTGCCATCGTTCGGCCCCAGCCTCCCCAGTGAACGGAACCCTCGCCTCGCGTCGGGTTACTACGGGATCGGCCCTCCCGGTGATCCTCATCCCGCCCTCAGCGAGCAGGGTATCCCCAGGAACGCCCTTGTCAGAAGCAAAGTCGGTGCCAGTCGGCGGTGTCGGAAACTCAGGCCCTAAGTCGCTCTCGGATTATGGGTTACGAATCACGCTCCGCTTCACGAGAGCTCAGTGGTTCTCAGCTTCGGGAAAACGGCTTGGGGGACTTCCCGAATTCTGGAACAGGCCCGCGCCCCTGAGAAGTCTGCCGGTTTGGTGTCGGCTCGACCAGGGGCTGCTGGTTCCCCGAAGGACCGGCATGTTGTCCGATCACGACGATCGCATAGCCTAACAGGCTCCGCTTCGCCGGGCAACATGCTGGTGCGTTTGTTCGGGAGCGACTCTCAAGACGCGAAGACGACGTCCTGTACGGCGACCGGGCCGGTCGACTCAGGCGAGGATCTTGGTGATGACTTCGCCATGGACGTCGGTCAGTCTCCGCTGGATGCCGTTGTGATAGTACGTGAGCCGCTTGTGATCGATCCCGAGGAGACGGAGGATGGTGGCGTGGAAGTCATAGATGGAGACCGGGTCCTCGGCGACCTGGTAGCCGACCTCGTCCGTGGCACCGAGGGAGAAGCCCGGCTTGAGGCCTGCGCCGGCCATCCAGCACGTGAAGGCGAGTTGATGA
The DNA here is from genome assembly GCA_963845695.1 of uncultured Isosphaeraceae bacterium. Taxonomy (GTDB): domain Bacteria; phylum Planctomycetota; class Planctomycetia; order Isosphaerales; family Isosphaeraceae; genus CAWJTV01. The sequence continues at coordinate 162,981 of CAWJTQ010000017.1, forward strand.
TGGTCTCGTCCCTTGCCGCCGATCCCTTCGGTGAAGGGCGTGCGGCCGAACTCGGTGGTCCAAACCACGAGCGTCTCTTCGAGCATTCCCCGTTGCTTCAGATCCTTCAGCAAGGCCGCGACCGGTTGGTCCAGGCTCACCGCCTGCTTGGAATGGTTCTCGACGACATTCTCGTGTGCGTCCCAGTTGATCCGGGGCGAGCCAAAGGCACCGCCGTGGTAGAGCTGAACGAATCGGACGCCTCGCTCGAGGAGACGGCGCGCCAGGAGACAGTTCCGGCCGAATCCCGCCGTCTCGGGTTGGTCCAGGCCATACAGGGCGCGGATCGAGCGGGGCTCGGCGTCGAACCCGACGGCCTCGGGGATGCTCGCCTGCATCCGACCGGCCAGCTCGTAGGATCGGATCCGCGCCGACAGTGCCGAGTCGCCGGGATTGGCCTCGAGGAATTCCCGGTTCATGGCCTCGAGCACAGCCAGGCTGCTCTGCCGATGCTTCGGCGACACGCTCGCGGGTGGATACAGGTCAACGATCGGTTCGCCCGATGTGCGGAATGCGACGCCTTGGTGGGTAGCCGGCAAGAAGCCCGAGGTCCAGTTGATCGAACCTCCGGCCGGAAGACCGCGAGGGTCGGGCAGAACCACGAAGGTCGGCAAATCCTGGTTCTCCGACCCCAAACCATACGATAGCCAGGCTCCCAGGCACGGAAAGCCGTTGATGGTGAAGCCCGAATTCATCTGGAACGTCGCCGGCGTGTGGTTCGAGCTCTTGGCCACCATCGATCGGATCACCGTGAGATCGTCGACGCACTCAGCCAGGTGCGGCAGCAGGCTGCTGACCCACTGGCCGCTCTCACCGTGACGTCGGAATCGAAAGGGGCTTTTCATCAGCCTGCCGGGCCTGCCGAAGAAGGTTTCAACCTTCCCCTTGCCGGTCAGCTCCCGACCGTCCAGCCGTTCCACTTCGGGCTTGTGATCGAATGTGTCAATGTGGCTGACCCCGCCACACGCAAAGATCTGTACAACCCGCTTGACTCGAGGTGGGAAATGGCGAATCGACTCGTCATTCGCTTGGGCCTCCTGGCTCAGCATCCAGGCCAGGGAGACCGCCCCGAGGCCAGCGCCCGCATCGCGAAGAAAGTGCCTACGGGATAAGGACGAGGAGCCTGATCGAGGGACTGGATTGATCATGGTGCTCGACCGCTCCGTCCTACCGAAGAAGAGGATGACGCATCACTGCTTAATGATTGTCCCGGATTCTCCGATCTTTCGCAATCGCACCAGAGGCGCCGCAGGCTGAAGGCGCCCCGGCCAATCGGTGAACCAGTCGGTCCACCGAGCCTTCGGCGGCGAGGGACCATCCGCCCAGAAGTCGCAAGGTCAGCCCTACGACCCTTGGGAGCCGGTCCGCGCGAGCGGGGAGGCAGGCGAGGTACTCCAACGTTGCCTGAGCGAAGATCGCGGAGCCATCGGGCACCCGCTCGACGGCCCGCTCCAGGTCGGCCAGTGCGTTCTCCCACAAGCCGAGATGCCGAAGCGACCGGGCCCGACCGAGATAGGCACAGGCATTCTCGTGGTCGCTGGCCAGGGCAGCCGACCACGCCTCGACGGCCTCTTCGGTGTGATGCAGGTCCATGAGCGCGCGGGCTCTCCACGCGTGCGCTGCACCCGCTGCGCCCTGAAAGAGGCGCGATCCAGCCAATGGAGGGCCTCGTCGGGATGGCCGGCCTCGATCGCCATCCGGCCGCGCAGTGATAGAAGGCTCGGGTCATCCCGGTCGCAGGCCAGGCCGCGCTCGACGTCGGCCTGGGCCCCTGATCGGTCGCCCGCGCGGAGCCGGACCTCGGCGCGGAGGGCATACGACACGACTGATGCTTCTCGATCGACGGCTCGATCAGCCTCCGAGGCCGCGTCGGCGTTTTCTCCCAAGGCGCTGAGCATCGCGGCAGAAGCACGGAGCGCCGCCGCGGCGGTCGGCCCCGCCGGATCCGTGGTGGCCGATCGGAGGCGATCGATCGCGGCGCGGAGGTCGGCCACGAGGGTCGGGCCGCCGACAGGCCAGTCGTCGATTGCATCGGGGTGTAGCAGACGATCGTCGATCGGACGACCCGCGACCAGTGCCACGCGTGCCCAAATCCTCGCGTGACTCGGGCTGAGATCGAGCCGCAGAGCCTCCTCGGCATCAGCGTCGGCCTCGGCGGCTCGTCCCTGAGCAAGCCGGGCGAGCGCCCGGCTCGCCAGCCAATCGGAGCGGGTCTTGGGAGTGAGGTTCGCCGCCTGGCTCAAGAGTCGGGTGAAGTCCGCCTCGGCTTCGGCCGCCTGGCCCCGCCGCATCGCCAGCCGAGCGCGGGCTAGCCGAGCGGTCGAATCGGAGGGGTCCGTCTCCAGCAAGGCGTCGTACTCAGCCCGCGCCCGCCGCAGGGCGCCGGCCTCGGCGAAAAGCCGAGCCCGATCGAGCCGAGCGGCGCGTGCGAGTCGGCCCGAGGGGTCCGCCGCGATCGCTGCCTCGAAGTCGGTGCGGGCTCCCCAGATGTCGCCGACGGCCTGGCGGACCTTGCCCCGCTCGATCCGGAAACGAGCTCGATCCGCGGGCCGATCACCCGCAACCGCCACCGCCTGGTCCAGATCACGGAGGGCGAGAGTCCAGGCGCCCCGCCGAAAGGCGTAGAGGTGCGCACGGTTGAACCCGGCCCATGGGGTCGTGGGGCGCAGCGCCACTGCCGCCTCGTAATGCTGCAAGGCCAGCTCGACTTGTCCGTCCTGCTCGAGATGATAAGCGAATGCATACTGATGCCAGTAATTGTCCGGCTGAAGGAACCGGGCACGCTCCAGCCAGGCGAGCGTCGCGCTCCGATCGTGCTGGAGGTTGGCAAGCAGACCCCACTGGAAACAGGCCCGCGCCGAGCTTTCGCGCGCGGCATCGAGGGGAAGCCCCGGCGGCTGCGCGAGCTCACCGATCTGCCAGCGCCACCAGTCGCGCAGGGTGATCCAGGGACCTCGGGGTTCGGCGAAGGTGAGGGCCCGATCGCAGAAGCGGAGAGCACGACGGGCCATCTGCGGTTCGTTCCGATGGTCCGTCCCGACCGCAACGACCCAGAGGAATAGTAACTCGTTGACCTCCACGAGCAACCGATCGTGGCGGGCCGAGTCGAGCCGGCCCAGCTCGTCGCGATGCGACCAGGCTGAGTCGTCCAGGACGCCGAAGGGCTCCAGGGCGGCCTCCAGATCGCGGGACGCGGCTGCGCCGTCGCCGCCAAAGCCGAGCAGGTGAAAGCGCAGGGGGTCGGCCTGCTGGCTGAAGGCGTCAGCCTGGTCGCGGATGGCTCCGGTCGCGAGGGCCTCCTGGTGCCACTGCAATGCGACATGCCTCAGGTCGCGCAGCCCCGGCCGGCCCTTGGCCTGGTCGGCAGCCGTCTTGAACTGGATCGCGGCCCTGGCGCAGTCTCCGAGGTCGAGCCATCCCCGGCCCAGGACGTACAGTTGACGCACTTCGGACTCGCGACGGACGCGATCGGCCTGCGTTTGGAACCAGGCGGCAGTGAATCCGATCACGATCGCGATGATCGGGACCGCGACTGCCATCCGCAGCCGGTTGCGACGGACCCAACCGGCCACCCGACTGGCCATCGGCTCGCGGCTGAATCGAAGCGGAGCGTCGTCGGCCACAGCTTGGAGGTCCACCGCCAGCTCAGCCGCCGTGTCGTACCGCTGAGCCGGGTCGGGAGCCAGACAACGGCGCAGGACGGCCTCGAAGGCCGCGGGAATCGATCGGACTCCCTCGCGGATTGCGGGCGGACCCGATCGCCGGTCTTCCAGATAGCGGAACGGGGCTCCGGCGGCCGTTGGCGTCTCGGAAGTCTGACCGATTGGTGGGAAGCCGATGGCCTCCAGGAGAACCAGACCGAGAGAGTAGAGATCGGCGCGGTGATCGATCTGCCCGGCCTTGTGCTCGATCAATGCCTCAAGGTGCTCCGGGGCCATGTAGACGAGCGTGCCCCCGATCCGCTCGGACCTCGCCGACAAGTCCGACGGGTCGTGGGCCAGGTTGAAGTCCAGGAGCATGGGCAAGCCGTCCTCGGTGACGAGGACGTTGGACGGCTTGATGTCGCGGTGGAGCACGCCGCGCTGGTGCGCATGCTGCAACGCCTCGGCGAGTCGCGCGCCCCACCAGGCGATGGCCCTGGGGTATGTCCGCCGAGCCAGGGCGTTCCGTGCCGCCGACTGGGGCCTGTCGTCCACGACCTGGAGCCGGTCGAGCGCGGCGACGAGCGCGGCCCCGGACCGCGCGGCCGCCACGGCCGGCTCGGCCAGCACCCGCGCCAGAGTCAGGCGACCGAAGTAGGGCATGCACAGGAGATGGAGCCCTCGCGCCGGGTCGGTGCGATAGGAATGGACCGGGACGATGTGGGTATGCTGCAACCGTGCCAGGGTTTGCGGCTCGCGCGTGCCAAGCCGGCTGATCTTGAGAACGACCGGCCGATCGGCCAGCCGAAGCTCCTCGGCGCGGAACACGCGAGCGAAGGAGCCTCGACCCAGTTCCTCGATCAGCCGGAAGCCGGCAAGGGTCTGACCCGATTCAGGGAAGGTCCATCCGGCCTCCGGCTCGGGCGGATGGGGAGCGGTGCTGGGACACTCGACGACGAAGCCATGAATCTCGATGATTTCGCGCACGCGGTCGGCGAGGTCGGGGAAGCGGTCCTCGTACTCGACCGGATCGGGGATCTCTCCGGCCTCCTCGCGAAGGCAATACTCCTCATAGATCAACGCTATGAGGGCCTCATCATCAAGCGCCGGATAGTGACATTGATACCATTCGACGCCGACCGACTCGCCGGCCTCGCGGCGCAGGGCCAGATCGGTTCGGAGGAGGGCGAGAAGCGTACCGGGGTGCCCGCCGGGTGGAGTGGGCAGGAAATCGATCGGGTCGGGTCGAGTGCCGCGGGCTGCGCCAGGCAGACTCGAACTGTTGGACCAGACGGACGACCTCCGGAGAGGATGCCTCGTCCCAGGTTCGACCGAGGGTCATCGAGCTCATGGGCTCAGTCCTCCGTCCGATCCGAGGCCTCGGCCCGGCGTCTGAGGTCTTCCAGAGCCCGGCGAACCGTCCGCTCGCTGAGCCCGAGCCGCTCGCCGATCTCGCGGCTGGAGAGGCCCTCCACCTTCAGCCCCAGGATCTCCCGACGGTCCGCGGGGAGCAGGTCCCGGAGCCGGTCGAATGCCTCGTTGGCTTCGGCCAGTTCGCTGGCGGTATCCTGATTGGCCACGAGCTCGATGGGTGGCGAGCCTCCGACCGACAACGGTTCCTCCCGACGCATGTCGTGCTTCCGGCTGGCTGCACGGCGGTACTGGTCGACGACCTTGTTCCTCGCCACCTGGGCGAGGAAAGTCACGAGGTAACGTGGATCCTCGAACTGCTCCGGACCCGCGCGTAATCGTACGAAGAAGCTGGCCCACACGCTCTGGAGGAAGTCCATCGAGTCGAACCGCGACCGCAGCAGCCTGGGAAGCTGACGCCGCACCACAAGGCGGACCTGGGCCTCGTAGCGGGCGAGCAACGCACGCGCCGCCTCTTCGTCTCCGGCCCGGATGCGATCGAGGAACGCCCGAAGTTCGCTCCCTCGGGCTCCGTCCCTCTCCTGGTCCGGGTCGTGCAGCGGATCGCCCCCGGTCATTGTCGTCTCCTCCCTCGAGCCGGCAGACTCGGCCGAGTCGATCCGTTGGCGGTGCCGACGGTCTGCCAGAAAGCATCTTACCTCCTCCAGGATTCGAGAAGAATGATGTCCTCCAGTCTCGCCAGCTCGATCAACTTTCTGGCTGGAGTCATCAATTCGATGAGACGTCCGTCGGTCGATTGCTCCCGATTGCGTGTCGTTCACTTCCTTTGATCGGCCTCGCTGTCGATTGGTGTCTTCTTGCCTCCGCTGAAGGCGGTAACCGAGCCCTGGTCACTCGACTCGCCGACGCTGTAGACCGACTGGTCCGTCGTCAGGCTGTACGAGACACCGGAGAGCAACGCCTTTGTCTCCAACTGTTCACGACGAATGTCGCACGGCGAGCCATGAGCGGATCCTCTTTCGAGGGATAGCGAGATGGGTCGGGGCATCTACGAGAAATCTGACGTAGGGTGGGCCGAACGCCAGGTGGCGTGAAAGCCCACGTCCAGGAAGCGAACGCTCGCCCTGGTCATTGAAGACCAAGGAATGGGTTGGCCGGCGCCGTGGGGACTGGGGCTCGAGACATCCCACGACAGTCCCGTGACCTGCTCGTACACCCTCTCCTAATAGTCGCGGAGCGAGTCGGGCGCCGGCCAACTCTCAGGTGGTCGAGTCGAATCCGCCGCCGGCGTCCCGTGCTATCCGGGGGCTCGATCGTCCCGGTCCATGACGGGCCGTGGCCGCGGTTTCGGCACAGGAGAGCGGACAACCCGACGAACGGCCGCCGTGAGGTCTGGCGCATAGAGGCTAACGCCCAGGACAGCCGATCCGCTCAGGCCCAAGAGGATCGCCCCAGCCCGGCTGCTTCCCTTCGCGGGAGATCCCTCCTCGGTCGTCTCGTCGCTCCGACGGTTGGTCGGCGCGGCGATCCTGGGGCGGTCGTGCTCGTCGATCGGAGGAAGCGACGCCGCTGAGACCCACATGTTCTCCCGCACCGGACCGTTCGTCACCAGAGGTAGGGGAATGGGGGTGCTCAAGTCGAACGACCGGCGGTCTGCCGTCCCCAGCGCGCTCCGGGGCAACCCGGATACGTGCACAAAGGACAGGGGTCTCCCAGGTCGTAAGGGCCCAGGGCTGTCGGGCGACAACCGCTTGACCGTCACGTCGACGTGGCCGGATCGGTCCTTCCCGGTGTCGTGGAGAACTGAATCGCGGATACTGAGACCCTGCTCGGAAGACGGATCTTCGTGCGGCGAGCCTTGCCGCCCTGTCGACAGGCCCACCAGGGACATATCGACGCGAGTCGCCTCGACGGGGTCAACCCACACGATCGGCCCACCGGCCGATAAGATGCCTGCGGCCGGCTCGTACTGGCTCGGGGGCAAAGGACCGAGGTCGATCGGTGTGCTAGAGCTAGGGGAGCTTTGCGCGTCCCGCTCGTCGAAACTCGTCGAACTCATCGTGACAGTCCCGGGACTCAGAGCCGGTGGAGGCGATGGCCCCTGCGGGGACTGGCCATGCTGGGCAGTGGTCGTCCGTCCAGAACCGGAGGACACGGGGCCAATCTGCACCCCGGTACCCTGGGAGTTCACCGATGTCCTGATCCCGAGCTCCTGCGGCGTGCTGGAAGGAGATGCCTCGGAGCCTGTGACGGAATCTACGACCACCACACCGTCGTCGATAAACACCGCATCGAACGCTGTGAATGCGGAGGGGGTCAAGCTCGTCTCGGGCGTCACTTGGAGCTGATAGCCAATCCCCAGCGTGTCGGAGCTCGAACCGGACGGCCTACCGATCAGGACCGCGACATAGAGCGCCCCAGCCGGTGCCGAGTCTGGCTCTTCGAGAGCGAGGGCGACGGACGTGGATGACGACGGGGCACTCTGGATCTCGTCGATCAGCACATCGCCTCCTTTGTCAAAGCCCAATAACTGGACGGAGTTCCCCTCCGGGAGCATCTGCCAGCTCAGCGTAAGTTCAAGGATTTCGGTCCCCGACGCGAGGGAAACCCGATACAGTTCGATGTCGCCCGGTGAGAGATTTCCGGTTGTCTCCGGGTCACCTGGTGACCACGCGACCGCGGGGAGGCTCGAGGCGCCCCTGGGATTTCAAGGTTCACCGGTGTGACTGGCTGAGAGGTGATGACCTGTGCCGGAGGATCAGGAAGCTGGCTCAGGATCTGCCATGTGACGTTGCCGGCCATCAACAGCCGCGGCTCGAGGGTTTCGACCTCGAGCGGCGCGTGTCGCATCGGTCGGAGTAAACCCCGGACCATCCGACCACCGAGAATGGGGCCGAGCTTTGGTGACATCCCAGAACCGATCCGAGCGTCTGGTGCTCGATGCTTCTGCCGATTCCATCCAGGGGCCCCGCCCAACCCTGACTCTGCCGCGTTCACCGGCGAGGCCACACCGCCCCCTAGACTCACACGAGCTATCTTAATTGGTCGAAACTCGACGGTATAGCCGGCCAAGAATGTTTTCGGCGGTCCTTTCCCGCGTTAGACCACGCCCGCAATTCACTTTCATCTCAATAGGTTACGTCACCGGCTCGACCTCAGTCGCTCGGCGCTCCCGGAGCCTGACGTCGGGTGACCGGGCTCGGTAGCCGCAGGGCTGGCGTCGTCTCTACGGCAGATACAGGAATTCACTCGAGTTGAAGAGGACCCAGGCGAGTTCTGCCAACCCTGCCTCGCGTACCAAGGCTGAGGCTCTGTCGTGCTCCTGACTGCTTGGTCGGCGGCCGATTGTGAGGCGATAGACGCGATCGACTTGCCGGGCGACATTGGAGCCGGCCTCCGCCTGGACACGGAAGGCCAGGCAACGAGCCTGTCGGAGGACGAACGAATTATTCATCAGGCCGAGGGCTTGAAGGGGTGTCGTGGTCACGGGGCGCCGGGGAGTCTTGACGGAGGGGTCGGGACAATCGAGCGTCTCCAGCAGGGGGTCTTTTGCCGAATTGATATTAATCCGGTAGACCGTCCGGCGGTTGAACTCGGGACCGATGGGGTCGTTGAGGTCGTAAAAGTTGGAATTGAACACGGTCAGCTTGAACGGCCGGAAGCTGGGACCGGCCATCCGGGAGTTGAGCTCGCCGCTGGAGAGGAGCATGGCGTCGCGGATCGTCTCCGCCTCAAGCCGTCGGGCGGGATAGCGCCAGAGGAGCCGATCGTCGGAATCAGTGGTTGCGGACCTGGCGTCGAACCGCGCAGCCTGGCGGTAGGTACTGGAGAGCAGGATTTGCCGGTGCAACGTCTTGAGCCGGGTCTCCTGAGCCAGGAAATCGGATGCCATCCAGTCGAGTAGCTCGGGATGCGAGGGCCGGTCGCCGTTGTGTCCGAAGTCGTTGGGTGTGGCGATGAGACCGGTCCCGAAGTGGTAATGCCAGATCCGATTGACGATGACCCGGGCGGTCAGCGGATTGGCGGGATGGGCGACCCAGTCGGCGAGCCTGCGCCGACGTTCCGCTTCAGGGGCATCGTCGGCCAGTCCAAAGTCGGCGGACGGGAACCGGACCGACGACAGTCCGCCCGCCGCGACCCGCTGGCCTTTCTTCTCGACATCGCCGCGGCCGAGTACGAACGTGGGCGGCGGAAGACCGTGATTCGGTCGGGCCGCGTAAGCCAGCGGGGGCGATTGTCCGCTCGGGTCGGCTCCCGGCGTGACGGGCCGGCTCCCATGCAGCACCCCCTCGAGCGCGGCCTTGATCCGGTAATAATCGCGCTGGGGGACCGGGTCGAATTTGTGGTCGTGACATCGGGCGAAATTGACGGTCAGACCCAGAAAAGTCTGACCGACTGCCGCGACCATGTCTTCGAGTTCCTCTTCGCGGACCCTCTGTTTCATCGTGAGGCTACTCTGGATCTGGTTCGCTTCATCCCATGGCCCGGCCACGAGGAAGCCCGTCGCGATGATCCCGTCCTGGGTCACCGGCTCGAGGACATCGCCGGCGATCTGCTCGCGCACGAACTGGCGATAGGGGCGGTCGGCGTTGAGGCTTTGAATCACGTAGTCGCGATAGCGCCAGGCATGGTCACGGATGTGATCGTACTCGTAGCCGTGGCTTTCGGAGAATCGCGCCACGTCGAGCCAGTGACGGCCCCAACGTTCGCCGTAATGCGGCGAGGCGAGCAGACGGTCGATCAGGCTCTCATACGCGGCCGGGGAGGAGTCCGCGAGGAAGGCGTTCAACTTCCTCGGGCGTCGGAGGAAGTCCGAGCAGGTCGAACGTGACACGGCGGATCAACGTCAGTCGGTCGGCTGGAGGGGCCGGGGCCAGGCCGGCCGCTTCCAATCGGGCCAGGATGAAAGCGTCGATCGGATTGGTCACCCACGACGAGCACCGGACCTTTGGCGGCTCCGGCCGCACCAGCGGGCGCAGAACCCAGAGACCGACGTCGGTTGACGGCTTCACGGCAACTGGCACCGGGCCGGACCAGCCGGCACCGGCATCGATCCATTGCCGAATGAGCGTGACCTGATCGCGGTTGAGCGGCTGTTTGGGCGGCATCTTGCCGGCCGCAACCTTCCGATAGACGAGGCTTCCGGCCGCGTCGTTGGGATGGAGCACCATCCCGGACTCTCCGCCCCGGAGGGCCGCTGCACGGCTGGTCAAGTCGAGGCTACCGGCAGGTTCCTCGCCACTATGGCACTCGACACAACGGGTCAGGATCGGCCGGACCCGGTCATCGAGCGGCTCGGGATCGCCAGCCTGGGCCGACCCGACAAGGATCCCCAAAACCGCGATCGCACACATCGTCGGGATCCTCAGACACTGACGTCCCATAGCGATGAGCCTCTCAGGCCGTGTCAAGCATCTCCACCGTGCTGGAGACTTCATGGAGCCGGGCCGTTAAGTAGGACCGGATCTCCTCGTTGGTATTCAACTGAAGCACGTGGTGGGCGTAACGTTCGGCCTGGGTGCTGGTGACCGAGGCGAGCAGCGCCTTGATCGTTGGGATGAATGCCGGGCTCATGGAAAAGCGTCGGAGACCCATGCCGAAGAGGACCAGGACGGAACGGGGTTGGCCGGCCATCTCACCACAGAGGGTTACAGGGGTACCGGTCCGCTGGCAGGCGGCGAGCACGTTCTGGATCACGCGGAAGATCGCGGGGTTGAGCGACTCGCAGAGGTGAGCGACCTTGGGATTATCCCGGTCGGCGGCCACGAGATACTGAATCAGGTCATTCGACCCGATCGAGATGAAGTCCGTCTCGCGCAGGATCGCGTCGATGCAGATCGCGGCCGCAGGGACTTCCACCATGACCCCTGTCTTGACGTCGTCGCCGAACAGCACCCCCTCCCGCTTCAAATTGCTCCGCGTCTCCTTGACCAGCTTGTTGACGTGGAGGAGTTCCTCCAGGGTCGTGATCATCGGGAAGAGCATCGACACATGGCCGTGCCGGCTCGCGCGAAGGATCGCCCGGATCTGCGTGACGAAGAGCTTGGAATTCTCGAAGAAGATTCGGGTGGACCGCCAACCCATGAAGGGATTGGGCTCGCTCCGCCGCCCCAGATACGCCACCGTCTTGTCGCCGCCCAGATCGAGGGTCCGAATCGTGATCGTCTGGTTGGGCGAGTTAAGGATGATCTGTTTGTAGTACTCGTACTGTTCCTCCTCACCGGGCACGTCGTGGTGGGTGAGGAAGAGATACTCGGTGCGGAAGAGCCCAACGCCGGTCGCCCCAACCTTGTGCGCGGACTGGGCATCGGCCAGATTGTTGATATTGGCCAGCAGATCGATGCGGGTCCCATCGGCGCTGAGGGCCGGCTTATCGCGATTCGCGACCAGGCTATCCTTGATGTTGAAGAACTCGCGCTGGACCTTGCGATACGCGGAAGTCGCCTCCTGGTCCGGCCGGAGGATCACCATGCCGTCGCGCCCGTCGACGATCATCAGATCGCCGCTCTGGACCTGGGTCATGATGCCCTCGACACCGGAGACCGCCGGGATGCCTCGGCTCCGGGCCAGGATGGCCGCGTGACTGGTGGAACCACCCACTTCGGTCACGATTCCGGCGATCGGCAGGTCGCCCAGGCTCATGGCCTGGCTGGGAAGCAGCTCGTGGGCCACCAGGATCACGGATTCGTCGCCGTTTCGCGACTCACCCGCCGGATCTACATGACCGGACGGCTTCCGGGTCAAGTGTGAGCCGATTCGCAGGATCACGTCCCGGACGTCGGCCATCCGTTCCCGAAAGTAATCCTGTTCGATCCGTGCGAATTGCGCGGCGTAGCTGTGCATCACGGCCTGGAGGGCCGAGAGGGCTGTCAGGTGCTTGTTCTCGATCAGGTCATGAACCCGAGAGAGGAGCGCCGGATCGTTGACAATCTGCAAGTGCCCTTTGAAGATCTCGGCCTCGGATTCGCCGAGTTCCTGCGCGACCTTCTGGACCTGGGCTTCGAGGTCGGCGGCCGACTCCACGACGGCCCGGTCGAACCGGTCAACCTCGGCGGGAATCTGGCTGGGGTTGTCCAGGGCTTGTTGATCGAGCGAGCCGAGGACGGACTCCACGCGGTGCGCCACACCCACCACGACGCCAGGACTTACGCCGATTCCTTTATGCATGACGAGCCGGTCTCACGGTTCCCTGACGATCGAACGGGAGGGGCGCTCCACCCTCGGTAGTGTTGCACGAACCGATCCCTTCGAAACTCATAGGACTCATCGGAGGTCATTCCCACCCGGACGCCCCGAGTGCTGGGGACGGGTCGAACCAATCCAGGGATCGTCGTCGAGCGACCGAGTCGCACGAGGGAATTCGGGGTTGAAGTCCGAGCGGTGGCGTGAAGTTCACTCAAGGAGCTTGGCAACTTCCGTACCAACGCAGCGAAGCGTGGACCTTTATCGTATCGACGACGAGCCTGTGTCTGGAGATTAGGGTATAACGCCACCGGAGCGCCGTCTATATCTGAGTTGAAGCGATTGGGGCCGCAGGGAAGGAATTCTCCGTCCGCGGCCCCTCACCGTCCCCTCACTCGAAGTTCACCGAATCGCCATGGGCCTTGCCAGGAGGCGTCCCGAATCGGCCCAGGGCCAGTAGTGAGATCGCCGTCAAGAGGTAGGCGGACGACCAGTGGTACGGGGTCTGCTGGGCAGTCGCCTTGGCTTTCCCCTCGACCTCCAGTCGGCGCAATACGTCGGCAGGAGGTAGGATAGGACTCGACGGCAACGGCGAGTGGATGATACCAAACCAGGAGAAGACCGCACCGAGCAGGAGAGTCGCCGCGGTGGGTCGAATCCGGCCGTCGATCAGGTGCGCGAGGGCCGTTGACCACAACAAGCTGGTCACAATGAACGTGCCGCCGCCAGCCACGATCATGACGGTTTGGATCCATTGCTGGAGGTCAGGGCGGAGCTGAGTAAACGTCTGGCCCATCTCGGGAAGGAGTCGGTTGAGGGCCAGCGACGCCAGATACGCCAACGCGGGTATACAGGCCATCGCCACGGCTGGATAATGCCGGGGCGGCGTGGCCTGGAACGACTGGGAGGTGATCTCCAGGCCGATGAAAATGAGGATCGGGAAGATGACCGGTTTCGGGATGATGAAGAAGATCCAGTCGAAGAATCCGAAGATTCCGGCAGCCCCCACGAACAACGCGGTTGCCAAGGTATAGGCCGCCCGGGCCCCCATCGCCTTGTAAGCAGGATGACCGATAAACGGAGTGGTCTGGATCACTCCGCCGAAGAGAGCCCCGAGAATCGTGGCGAAGCCTTCCACGGCGATAATCTGCCGGGTGGGGTAATCGTCACCGGCGGCCGCGGCACTTTCCGTGCAGTCAATCCCGCCTACGACCGTCGCCAGCGCCAGCGGGATCGCCATCGGCAAGTAGCCTACGGCTTCACGCCACGAGCCCACAAACCACTTCCACCAGGCTTCGACCGGAACTGGCAGGACAGCCCGCAACGCCATGGATGGACGCTCGCCTTCCGCCCCGACGCCGCCACCCCATCCCAGCCAATGGATACTATAGTACACCAGGCAACCCACCACCACGGCCCCCATGGCACCGGGAAATCGCTTCGGAAACTCCCAGCGAGCGGTCAACGTGGCCAGCATCAAACCGAGCGCAACCATCCCGGCCACCGGCTGCGCGGCGATATCCAACATTGGCAAGAAACTGATGAGAACCAGCGCAATCGCCGCCAAAGAACCGAGCAATCCCGCCCTCGGCACCATTCGTCTTACCCAAGCACTCATAGGAGCACAAAGAACTTTGAACACGCCTGAGGCGAGCAGCATGGCAATGCCAATAAACCAGGCATGAGTTGCCGCGGCTTCCGGCTCGAGGCCCCTCTTGAGGGCCGCCTGGTAGGACGGCCCGATGATGAACAAGACAGCTCCGAACGTGCTGGGAGTGTCGAGTCCCAGAGGCATGGCCGTGACGTCGGTCCGGCCGGTCCGACGGGCCAGCCGGAAGGCCATGACAGTATAGATCAGGTCGCCCACCAGGACGCCGACGCCGGTCCCGGGGATCATCCGGGTCAGGACGAACTGACGGGGCAGCCCGAAGCCGAGGACCAGTAAACTGGCCATGAGGATCATGCCGCCGATGTTGTCGAGCATCAGCCCGCAGAACGCGTTGATGTCGCCGCGCTGTGCCCAAACGTATCGGGGGCGGGCTCGAGGATTCAGGACCGTCGAAGCGTTCACGAGGAAGAGTCCTCTCGGGACGGAGAAAGGTTGGAATCAAGGGATCGGCGACGGGCCACAGCCAGGCGAGAGGCGAACCAGGCCAGGAGCCCGACCAAGAAGTAGATGAGCGCTGTTGACGCGATGGCTCCATCGAGACCGAAGCGCTTCGACGCCTTACCGACGGACCAAGGAGCCAGGAGTCCGCCGGTCCACCCCACAGTGTTCATGAGTCCCGCGGCCGTACCGCGGTCTTCGGAGGGGACGACATCGAAGAGCGAAGCGAAGATATTGGCGTCGTACATCCCCTTGCACAGTCCGGCGCCGATCAACGCGGCGATGACCATCGCGAGGGCGTCCGACTGGCCTGCGAAGAACACGAACGGTGCCCCCAGAATCAGACCGAGACTCTGGATCAGGATTCGCCCACCCGCCGACCGCCGGGCCGCCCAGTCGGCCGCTACACCCCCGCAGAGCGCGCCGACAAGACTCGCCAACGACCAGGTTGTCGAGATGGTGTTAGAATTGGCCAAATCCACATGAAACTTTTCGAAAATATAGAGAGGCAGCCAGGTAAGGAACGTCGCGGCGACGAAGTTGGCGCCGACAAACACGCTCAGCAGTAAGGCGGCAGCGGGGTTCGATACGATTCTGACGACTTTCTCCATCAGTGTGCCGGACTCGGTAGAGAAGGACGGCCCGTCATCGAGCCCGTCTCGGTCCGGCTTCGTCCCACCCAGCTCGCCTTTGCCGCTGTCGCGAACCGGTTCTCGTAAGACGGTTCCGAGGAAGACTGCATAAGCGAGCCCGGCCAAGCCCAGCGTCCAGAACGGCGACCGCCAGCCGTATCTCTGGCCCAGGTAGCCCGCCAGGACCGCGCCCCCGGCCGTCCCGAGATATACGCTCGTCTGGTGGATGCTCATGGCGCGCGAGCGGGTTCGCGGTCCATGATAATCGGCCAGGACGGACATCGAAGCTGGGAAGTAGAACGCTTCGCCCAGCCCCTCCGCCCCGCGGAACAGGACCAACTGGACAAAACTCCGCGACAGGGCCGTGGCCGAGCAGATCACGCTCCAGAACGCCAGCCCCAGCGCGATCAGGAGACGGCGAGACAGGCGGTCTACCGTGTAGCCGGAGAACGGAGAGGCCAGCGCGTAGATCAACATGAACGCCGAGCCGAGCAATCCGAGTTGTTCGTTGTCGAGGTGGAACTCGCGCTTGAGTACGGGGAAGACCGCATTGACCGCCTGTCGGTCTGCATAATTGAAGAACCCGCAGAACCAGAGGAGTCCGACGACGAACCAAGGATAAGCCGCGCCCGAAACCAGCCAGAAGCGCCGAGTCTCAGGAGGTGCGTCTTGCATTCGGTCCTCCGGGCAGGACGGCCTCGGGGCGTCAAGGCGTCGGGATTCATTCGGGTTCATTCGACACGAGCCAGTCTTCGCTGATCCGGGCGTGCTCGATGGTGCTCCCCTGCCCTGTTAGTCTGTGCGTATAGGTCACATGGATCGAGCCGTCGCTGGCCTGAATGATCGACGGATAATGAAACTGGCCCTCGCCGGGCGGGCAACGCTCCAGGTGGCGCGTCCACTTCCAGCTCTTCGCCTCATCGTCCGAGACCGAGACGGCCAGCGAGTGCCTCCCGGCGGGAGAGTCGTTGTAGACCAGGGCCCAGCGACCGCTCGTCAGTCGGATGGCCTCGATCCCGGCGCCGGGGTTGGGAAAGCGGGAATCGGTCACAGGCGACCATGAAACGCCATCATCGGAGGACGTGCTCAACCGGATCCGATGATGAGGACCATTATCGCGCATGAAGGCGACCAGGCTGCCGTCGTTCTTTCGGACAAGGCTGGGCTGGATATTGCCGAAGCCGATGAGCGGCCGGCTCGCCGTCCAGCTCGCGCCGCGATCGTCCGAAATCGCCATGATCGAGGCCGAAAACGTATCGGAGTACAGGGGCAGGATCCAGCGCCCGGAGGGTAGAACCAACGGATGGACACGCGGCATCCAACCGAGGCGCTGATAGAGCTCGTCGCGGGAGCGTTCTGTCGCCTCGTCGAGGATGCGCCGAGACTTTGTCTTGTCCTCACCGCTGAGACCTGCGATCGCGCGCTGCATCTCGCTGGCGAAGTCCTTGGGTGTCACATGAAGGACACCCGTGGACGACCATTTCGGAGCACCCGCGTCGGGTGAAGGATGGTCGCATCGCGGCGTACTTCAACAGGGCGCCTTCCCATCGGTGATCGAGGATGGTGGGCCAGAAGAGCCAGAGCGATCCATCCGGAGCGGCGAAGAGCGCCGGGTTGCAGTCGGGATACCCGGGCGTGTCGGCCATGAGGAAACGTGGCTCCCACGACTTGCTCCCCTTGCGGAGCCAGGCACCTTGAATGACCACGTCGTCGGACTTCCTCTCGCCGCTGCCGGAATACCAGGCGGCCAGCAGGCTGCCGTCGGCCATCTCGACGACGCACGAAGCGTGGTTGTGCTTGGGCTCGGGAGGGAAAATGGCGACTCGCTCCGGACCTGGGGGCGCAGCCCAAGTCATCCCCCCTCCCACACGCAGGATGACGCCGAGAGCTAGTAGCGAGGACCAGAGTCCGCGAGATTCCCTCATTCCGTACGCCTCCCCTGATCTCGGCGCTCCCTATCGACAAGACGATGAGTCTACGGCGAGAGAGCGCACGAGGCAAGCGGCCGGTGAGGCTGAGGGCGCTCATCACGGGTTCCGGCTGTTAATGGCTCGATCGAGCAAGCGAGCTACGGTTTGCGGTCTCGGCCAGGCTTCCGGCGCGCGGATTTCTTGGGGCGGCGCTCGGGCTTTCGACTTTTCTTCTTGGCTATCCGCCCCGTCTCCGCCAAGCTTTCCAAGTCAGCCAGGTCTTGAGGGCGACCGACGGCGCGATTGTTCGCGATCAAGTGCTCGCGCGAGATGACATGTCCGATAACGCCGTCGAAGTCGATATTGACTCGGTTTGGGCCAGGCATCGGCAAAGCGAACGCCCTCGATTGACATCAAGACGTTGACACGGGCTGGGGGACGCCCCATCTGGTAGAAGAACCCCTTCGCCGCAAAATCGGCTTGGGTCAGGTTTACAAGCGGCGCACCGAATCTCTCGAGTGCCCTGAAGACCGCACGGGCGTTATCCGGAGAGGCCTCGATCCAGATATCGAGGTCTTTCGTATACCGAGGTTCTGTGTACGCCATGACCGCGTATCCACCAACCACGAGATAACGAACTTTATAATCGTTGAAGACTTTCAACAGATCTTTGAAGTCGGAGTTCATGCGGATCCCTACCGTGGGTGCGCCAGTGAAGCTCAACCAACTCCCAGGCGGCCCGGAAGATCGCCGCATGTCCCTGTCGCTGCCAGTACTCGATGTCGAATGACCGGTCCATGTCGCGGATCCGGCCATACCGTTCCATAACGGAGTCTCCCTCTTCCGTGGTTCGAACTCGCGGGACGGCCACGGGACCGCCAGGTTGCTCGGTGCTGCCGGAGTATTTCCGAGATGGTTTTCTCATCGAGTTTTCCCTTTTCCGGAGACTCGCGGCCGTCAAATCTCAGCGCCTGGTCGCGCCGTCCTTGGTGCCCGACGTGTGGCGGCCAGGAGCGGTCGGACGGCCGACAGGTAATCGGAACTTGCGATTCACGACGCGCTGAGAATTGTAGTTGGCTGCATGAACGACAAGTGCCGGCACATCCCGATAGCCTGGGGGAGAATCAAGAGTATTCCCCTCGGCATTCACGATGAGTTCGCCAGGGTCCAGGGAAGGCTGATAGCCGATGGTCAGGCCCGGGAGTGGTTTCTTGGCGTCGGCGCGCGCCATCGTGGCCAGGAAGGGCGCAGACCATCTCACGACGTTATTGCGAAGCACGACGCTCATGTAGGTCCGTCCCTTGTTCGTCTTGATGGCTGACGAATGCTCGACCCCGACGACACCCCCCTGTTCGCAGTCTTCCAGGATGTTCCCCTCGATGACGCCGCCGAGGAACGGCGCGTGCGACCAGCCCCAGATCATCGGGTGTTCGGTCGGCGTAGCCATCATCCGGAACGCCAGGCCGCCACCCAGCAAATGGTTGTTCACGACGCGGGTGCCGAAATGGTTACCGGCGAGGACGAAGCTGTCGGATCGACGGCCGCCGCGGATGTCGATGGTGTTCCCCTCGAAAACCTCGTTGACGAAACCCGAGGAGATCGAGACGGCGTCTGTACCGCGCGGGATGGGCTCGTCAACCAGGAACGTCGTGGGATCGATGGCCTGAGAGACGCGTCGCCAGGACCCGGCGCCCGGTCCGGACAGGATCGAGACCACATCGCCGGGTCGAATCATATCCCACTGGGGTTGGCCGGTCCGGACGACCTTGCCATCGGCGGACATTGCGAAGACTTTTCCTTCGTATTTGACGGAGTAGCCCTCGGTCAGGATCATTTCCGGCTCGTTCATCCAGGGGATGGTATCGTCGTCGCGTGCCCCGACTCCCTCCATCGTATTCTGCTCGACCCGATCCTGGACGCCGGCGCCCGTGAAAACCAGGAAGCGCCAGGTCTTCCCGCTGGGCTCCGGCGAGGAAAGCCGGTTCCCGCGAATCACGATGTCATGGACGTTGTGGCCGGTCAGGAACCCGTGAGAGAAACTACCGGCCGGTGTGCCACGGTAGTCATTATCCACGATCTGCCAGGGGCCGTCGAAGAACTCGATCGTGCCACCTCGCAGGACGTTCTTCGCGATCACGCCGGATTGCGCGTGAACTAATCGCATCAGTCGAATCGCCTCGATCCAGCCCTTGGGATTCTCGACGGCTGGGTGCTCGAGGTCGAGTCCGGTGAAAACCACATTCAGCTTGTACTCATCGTACCCGGGGTCCAAGTTGTCAGTCATCCCGATGACCGCCGGACCGTAGGACACGTCATGGTTCCACCTCACGGTCCCCTCAAAGCGGACCGCGAACCCGTTTAGCGTCGTATTGCTGCAACGCACCTTGATGGCGGTTGTCCAGGGGGAATCGGCTTGGTCCTGAGCGAAGAGGAGCGTCGCGCCGCCTCTCGAGGTCAGGGTCACAGGCCGATTGAGCACCAGGGGGTGAGTGAGCCGGTAGGTTCCCTGCGAAAGGACGATGGTCCCGTAGCGATCCACCAGTGATTGAAGGTCGTCTCCGGGCCGCGCATCGACATGGGTCGACGCGGGCGACGGTGCCCGGCGGCCGAGATCGCAAGTCGCTCCGGAAAACCGGGCGTAGGACATCCGGCCGTCGGTGGAGATCAGCCGTACCGTGAAGGTCTCATCCGCGCGCGTCGCGGCATGGGGAAAAGAACAGGTCAACCGACGTGCGATCGCGTCGAAGCCTCACGTCCAGTGGTTCGAATAACGTGCCGGCAGGGAGTGCCACGCGGTCGCTACCGCGATAAACCCAGACTCCGCGAACCGATCCGGTCAGCACGACCGCGCCCAGCCGGGACGCTGCGGACAGCCCGCTCAGGACGACGTGTACGTCTCCCATTCGCGCCTGTCTGTCCCCGTCCTGGCCCAGCCATTTCGCCGTGAGGGACCGTTCCTCGATCTTCGGCAGGGGCGGCTGGGCGATGCGAAGCGACGGGGTGAATCGCCCCGCGACGACGGTCACTACATCGCGTTTCTCGTTCACGTAGAACACGGTGATCTTGAGTCGATGGCCGGTCAGGTCGCGCTCGGGCTGGAAGAAGAGGTCGCCCTGCGACGCATCCTTGACCTCACGGATCAGCTCCGCGTTGGGAGAAACCTGGGGATTCGTCCCGAACTCCCAGTGAGCTCCGGAGGGACCGTCAATCCGGATCGACTGGATCGGCACCTTGATGCCCAGCTTGCCGAGCCGAATTCGCGCATCCTGGATGCCGTCCGGACCGACCGATGCACCATTACCGACCCAGTCGTGACGGTCCTGTCCGACCCATTGCGCCTGGAGCGCCGCGCCGGGCACTCGCAGGAACGGATCGGTCTTGCGCGACCGGACTTCCGCCTCCACCGTCGAGCCATCATCGTAGCGGAGCGAGACATGGTAGATGCGACCGGTTTCCACTCGGCTGGGCTCGAGATAGAGATCGGCCGTCGCCGCTCCCTTCGTCCGCTTCAACTCGGCCTTCCAGGCGAACGATTGAGCATGATATTGCCACTGGTCGCCGCCCTGCGGCTGCACGTCGATGAAGGCCACCTCGCGACTCGGGTCGAGCCCCCCGAGTAGTAGATGGATGTCCTGCACCTCACTCGGCTCCATCCGGTTGTTGGGACTGACGAAATCCTGCCCATCCTGGCCGATCCAGCGCACCGTAAACCCTCGTGCCGCCCGGCCGCGCTGGTAGGAAGTGCGATGGATTGGTCTGTCGCGCGACGATTGGGCGTCGAACGCGGGAGTGGCAAGACGATCGTCTCCGATCGTCGCTCCAGACAGGTTTGCTGCGATGCCCAACGTGCTGACCAGCAGGTACATCCTTGATGTCGAGCGCATCACCACCTCCATGAGTGAACCTGGCGACCCTCCCGATGGCCCGGCATACGGAGCGGCGTGAACGATCCGGAAGGATCGGAAAGGCGTGCGGACTGGGCCGAGGATCATCTTACCAGGATTCCCGAGGGAATCGAGTGGACAATCTGGGTGCAGTCGCATTTCTGCGGTCGGGCCGCCGGGTTGTATGGCGTCGGTGACGTCCATTCGCCTCGATCCATTGTGCGCCTGTCTTCCCGCCGGAGTGACCCGCCGTGCCCTGGCCAGCGGTGGTGGCGCAGTGGCGAGGGAGGTATCCTCACACTGCCGCGCTGAAAAGTTGGTCTTGACTGAGGTTCTCGCGTGCCCGGCTGAGTCATCTTTTGTGGCGCCGGACCGAGCCGAATTCGTCACCCCCTTGCGAAGGGGGGGCCGGAGCGGAGCGACGGTGGGGGGGGATCGAAAATGGGGGAAATGGGGACATCCCTCAATCCCGACGCAGGTTAGCGAACACAGCGAGATTACGAAGACTGGGAAGTCTCTCTTTCCAGGAGACCCTCGGATCGTGAGTGACTCGTACATATCACCCGGCGGCGGTCGTTTGATCGTTGGGGGTTGGGCATCAGGGACGACGGGGTGTTTTCCGGCCCTCCGAAAGCGGGGTTCACTCGATCTCGTAGGTCGCGCCGCTCGGGTCCCAGGGAACGACCCGCTGGGCCACGCAGTCCATCAGCAGGTCGAGGTCTTCGAGCACGATGGCGCCAATCAAGGCGGTCTCGCGCTTCGGTTCGCAAATCGCGGTGAAGGTTCCGTGACGACCGAGGAGCTGGACGTAGACCCGCTCCACACCCTTGCGGCGGGCCCGTCGGCCGTCGGCGTAGCGGACGTTGATCGGGTCGCCCTGCGGCAAGCCTAGCCGTTTGACGACAGCCTCAGGCAGCACCAGCTTCGTCGCCCCGGAATCCACCAGGCCCTGGATCGTGGCCCGGCGAATCTGATCGGCAGGCAAGTGGCCGTCCTTGGCGCGGATCATGTCCTCATCGTTGACGACCTCGAACTCAACGCTGAAGCGCCCCACGCCGTGGTCTCCTCCGGTTCGCATGGCCCTGCTCCTTCCGATCGGACTCGGATGGTTTCCCTTGTCCTTGGATGATCCAGGCTCCTCCAAGGCCCGGCAACGGCACGACGCGGGTGATCGATGGCAATCCGCATTCGAGACTCCTCGCCGAAGACCACCAAATCCAGGACGGTGGAAAACCTGTGAGACCTGGCGATTTGGCGCCCTCACCCGGCCTTCGGCCGACCTCTCCCCGGGGGAAAAGGGTCTGCCGAGCGGAATGGCGAACCGTCAGGATCGGCACCTCATCCTCGTGGAGCGTGAACGGGCCACAGACGAGCGGTGGCTGCGCTGGGAGTGGGCGGGTCATGTCCGCCTGGATTGGCCAGGCTTGCGGGCGGGCTGCGCCCGCCTGGGGCCGCCGCGGAGTGGCTCCGATGACGACCCGCAGACGGTCGCGGCTGATGCGTTGGGGATGTCGAGGACCATCCGAACCGGAGGGACGACCCCGGTGACCGCCGGTTGGGCCTGCCGATCCGCAGCGCGGCGGTCGAGAGCCTGATCCAGCCGATGAACCGTCGCAGGAACGGGACGGAGCCGTTCGGGAAGGAGGAGGGACCGAGGGCCCGGTTGCCCGTGCGAGCGGCGTACGTGAGCGAAGATGGTCGAGCGGAGCGTGATGGGTCTTGGCCGCGGCCGCACCCACGGGCCGATGGGACCGGTCGCCTTCGCCCTTGATCTGCATCGACAAGAACGCGATTGCACCCGGACAATTCCGACACGCGCGGGTTGAACTCCCCACGGTGGCATACTCAAGGGACGCGCCATGGTTGGACGCCGGCCCGCTTGAAGAGGGGGTCGAGCCGTCGAGACAACTCGGCCAGATGATGGCTGGGCACTTCGGGATAGAGGTGGTGTTCCAGATGGTAGGTCAACTCCAGGAAGAGCGCCGGGACGATCCATCCGCGCAGGGTGTGGGTCTGCGTCAGCGGCGTCTCGCCATAGTGGCGGTGGGGAAGGTGGACCGTCAGGAGTGGGTAGACCCAACTGCCGATGATAGCGAGCACCACGTAGATCATCACCGCGGGCGTCCACGACAGGAATCCAAGCCCCGCGAGTGGCAGAGCGAACGCCCAGGCGGCCTCGGCGAGCAACCACCGTCGCTGGCTGCTGGCGGGCTTGCTCCGGGAGTAGGCCCAGCACCAGAGCCGGGGCAGGAACAGTGGCCCCCACAAGATCGATCCCAGCAGGCTCATGCGGGCGGGGTCGCCCTCCGGGTCATCGGGGTTCGGGAATACGCGGTGGTGACGCAGGTGGGTGGCTCGGTAGGCATGTCCACTCTCCATGAGGACGGCCCCCAGCGCGAAGACGCCCACTCCGTTTGTCGAGGCGACAGGCCGAGCGATCCGTGAACCACGTCATGCGTCACGGTCACCACGGCGACGAATATCAAGAAGACCAGGAAGGGCGTCAACCACCATTGGCCCGCGCAGGCCGCCACGGCGTAGGCAGCGACGCCCAAAAACGGCCGAGCCAGCGCGAGCCTCTTCTGGGTGTGCGTCGTCGTCAGCAGGTCGTCGCCGAGCGAGCTCAGCGTGGGGATTTCCAGGTCAGGGCATGTCGAAAGCGGCACAGGTGACTCCTCGTATCGCGGTTGTCCTGGGTTCGGGGACACAGGCACGACGAGCGGCCCTGGCGAGGACACCCTCGGCCACGAGGCGGCTGCCGAGGCAGCAGGCGACGGTCCCCAGGCCGGGCCAGGTGGAGTCGCCCACCAGCCAGTAACCGGGGACACCCAGATCGTGCGGAACGGCGTTCTGATTCGCATTGGCCGGCTTCAGGCGCGCGCCACCGACGGAACCGCGAGGCCGCCGAGTGAACCGCTCGTACGTCCTGGGCGTGGCGACCTCGCAGACGACGGCGTTCCGACCCAGTTCGGGATAGACGCGTCGTGCCAATTCGATCAGTCGATCGCCGGCATTCTGCTTGCGGGCCTGATACGCCTCGGGGTTGAGTCCCTCCCAGGGAGCCAGGTCGCAGTGCGTCGAGATCATCACACTACGGTAGCCGGTCGGGGCGCTCTCCGTGTCGCCGGCAGCGGAGACCGAGACGAACATGTTGTTGCCATCGCCGAGCAGCCGGTCGTAATCGTACATGAGCTGATGGTGCGTGAACGCCGGACCGGCGACCTCGTGCTCGGGGACGCCGAGGAAGACGACCACGGCCCCCCCTTGCGCATCGGCATCACGGCGAAGATAGGGCTCCGAGGCTTCGGCCACCGGAGCGGGACCGAGCCGAGCCGCCAGTGGGAGCGGGACCGCCGCGACGACCTGAGCGGCCGCGATCATCCCCCGACGCGTGGTCAGGGTATACGCCCTGCCACTTCTCTCAATGCGTTCGACCGGGCAGCCGACCCGGAGGATGCCGCCAAGTGCGCGGTAGTGATCGGCGAACCGACGCCAGAAGCCGCGCATCCCGCCCCGCGCCCGGGTCAAACCGGCACCCCGGATCGTGACACCCAAGGCCGCATTGATGAGCGGCGCATCGTTGAGGGTGCTGTGGACCGTGTCCTCGACGAGCATCGATAGCAATCCCGCGAGCGCCCGATCGTGCTCCAAGCCGTGAGCCCGCAATGCCTCGGCCATCGTCCACCTCAGGTATCGGACCAGAGGCAAGCCACCGACACCGACGCCTCGCACAGCGCGGACCAGATCGGCCGGGTGCTGGATCGGCAGCTTGACACCGCCTCGGCTAGCGGTCCAGAAAACCTCCGCGAGGTGGTCCAGTAGCATCCAGAAGGCCCGATGCGACGGGGTGTCCCCGAGGACCCGGAGCCGCTCGCGATGCCAGCACACCGGGTCGCGATGAAGCGTTACCGTGCGGTCGGGCAGCCAGGCGACGTAACCCGGCAGGTCTTCACCGTCGGGTGGCGGCATGCCGATGCTTTCCAGCAGCTCGCCGCCCACGCCTCCCGAACCGAAGTTGACGAGCGTGGTCGCACCGACGTCGAACGAGAACCCCTTGCGGCGAAAGTAGCCGGCGCAGCCGCCCGGCTGGCCATGGGCCTCCAGGACGAGCGTGGTCAAGCCCCGCGCCTGGAGCCGCGCAGCCGTCGCCATTCCGGCGATCCCGCCCCCAATGATCGCCACGTCAATCATGATCAGGCCCCCGATGTCCATAACTGCCGAACCTGGACCGTTTCTCGCTTCAGGGCCGCAATTCTCCTGCGACCGCGCCTTTCAAGCCATCAGTCCTTCACACTTCAACCGAGAAACCTTCCCAGGCATTAACTGAGAGGCTGTGAAAGAGTGGATTCCCAATAACGAATTCAAGATTCTAAATGAATATTAGGCCTGATCCGCCAAGGGTTTATGATTCTGGAATTTGGAATTCGGAATCTGCAATTCGATTCTTACACAAGCTCTGAGAATCCGCAGATTCCGCTGAGTTCGTGCCTCCTCACTCGCCATGCCGCAGCCTGCCCATTGACTCGACCATTCGTCGAGGCGATTCCGGCTTGTTCGATGACACACTCAACCTTCCCTTAAAGTCCGAGGACAGGCTACAATCTGTACGTTCAGTCACTGAAGTCCGACGAATCCGGTGGACACCTGAAAGGGCTGCCACATGCCCAAATACGAGACCAAGAGCTTCTTCGACAGCCCCGCGGAGGACCGTGAAGTCCATTCGGCTGCGGACGCGCCTTTGGCCGAGCGAATGCGTCCGCGAAACCTGGAGGAGTTCGTTGGCCAGGAGCACCTGGTCGGCGAGGGTCGGCTGGTACGTCGATTGATCGAGGGGGGAGGTCCCCTGCCCTCGCTGATACTTTGGGGAGGCCCTGGCACCGGCAAGACGACACTCGCTGGACTGCTTGCCGGTCTTGTCGAAGCGCGATTCATCGCGCTCTCGGCCGTCGGATCGGGGGTGAAGGAGGTGCGCGAAACCATCGCCGAGGCCCGCGGGGCGCGGCGTCGCGGCGAGCGACACGGTCCTGTTCATCGATGAGATCCACCGCTTCAACAAGTCGCAACAGGACGCGTTGCTACCAGCCGTGGAGGATGGGACCGTCACCCTGATCGGGGCAACCACCGAGAACCCTTCGTTCGAGGTCAACGCGGCGCTCTTGTCGCGCTGTCGGGTGCTGACGCTGGAGCCGCTGAACGAGGAAGAAATCCGGACGATCCTCCGCCGGGCACTCGGAGATGCCGAACGTGGCCTGGCCGGACACCAGCCGGTCATAGCCGACGAGGACCTGGATCGTCTGTCCCGGGTCGCGGAAGGCGATGCGCGAGTAGCTCTCTCCGCGCTCGAATCGGCCGTTCGGCGGCCGAGCCCGGTCAGGACGGAGCGCGGATCGTGACCTGGCCGCGACTCGTCGAAGCACTCGGGCGGGCGCGGTTCGCCTTTGACAAGCACGGCGAGGATTTCTATAACCTGATCTCGGCATTCATCAAGTCGCTACGGAACTCCGACGCCAACGCTGCGCTCTACTGGCTAGCGCGGATGATCGAGGGCGGAGCCGACCCCATGTTCATCGCGCGGCGGCTCTGCATCCTGGCATCCGAAGACGTTGGCCTGGCCGATCCGCAGGCGATCGTCCAGGCATCGGCCGCCGCTCAGATCACCCACCTGATCGGCCTGCCCGAGGCCCTCTTTCCCCTGGCGCAGGCCACGATCTACCTGGCGCAAGCCCCGAAGTCCAACCTGGTGAAGACGGCCTATCAGGCCGCAGCCGCCGATGCGACGGACTCGGCGCGCGAACCGGTGCCCCTCCACCTGCGCAACGCCGTCACCTCGCTGATGAAGGGCGTCGGCTATGGTCGAGGGTATCGATACGTCCACGACGATCCCGAGGCGCGTGAAGAGATGTCCTGCTTACCCGAATCGCTGCGTGACCGTACCTACATCACGAAAACCGAAGACATGCGACCCATCCCTCCCAGTGCGGACGCGGCACCGCGGGCGGATATCGTCGAAGACACGTCGGAATCTCGAAGGACCTCCTAATCCTTCTCCGCCTCGAACGTTTAGAATCGTGGTGAGACCAGGTCGAACCGGTCGTCGGCCCTGCTCAATCCGCCGGACCGATCGAGCCGTTACCGCAATTCTGCCTGACTTGACGTATGGCCCCGCGTACTGCGAAGGCCCAGGGAGGAGCATCATGAAACGGGATCGAAAGCAAGGTCTCGGGCTTGCCGTGGGGCTCGCGGTCCTGACAATCGTACTGGTCACGACGGATGACCGGGCGGACGGACTCCGACCGACCCAACCGATGCACGACCCCAAGATGCCCGATCCCCCGCGGCAAAGCCAGACCTGGACACCTCCGAAATCGGCTCTTCCTCGATTTCTCGTCAAAGCGACCGCGACGCTCTTCGAGCAAGGGATGCCCGACCCTCGCGGTTGTGAGTATCGCTCGGTCGAATTGGCTGGCGAGAGCGATCTATACAAGAATCCGGCTACACCTCGGCCGGTGACCCACGCCTGGGTCCTCCCGGGGGAAGCGAACGGGCCCCGGTATGCCGTCGCCTGGAACGGACTGATCTACCCCCTGACCGCAATCGGTGACGCAGCCGACCTGGAGGCCGATGTCCGGGCGATCGTCGCAGCCGTCGCTCGGGCCCACGCCGAGCACGATGCGCGCGCCAAGCAGACTCTCACGGCACCCTGGAGATCGGGTTGGTCCTACTTGTACGACGCCTCGGTGGGGAACCTACAAACCGCATCTCAGGAGGGCCTCACACCACTCAAGGTCTGCTTTTTGCTCCGACTCGGTCGGGCCGACCTCGCGGAGATTCTCTGGGAAGCAGGAACGGGTCAGAAACCTCAAGGTGAGCAGCGCGATCTCACGCCTTACGGCGTCTCCTACCTGACGCTCGCCTCCGACTGGACCTGGGCGCTGTTCGACCGAGCCGTGGACGCCCATTCCCGGGCCGATGACCTCTTGGCCCTGACCAGTGCGTGGGAAGTTGCTCGAATCCGGCCGATCATCGAGGCGAAGGCCGAGGCGATGGGATTCCCGCGCAGACAAGGTTTCGTGCAAGCCGGTTCCTCGCCGTCTTATCTCGACTTCCTCAAAGAGCTGCCCGCCTTGCTGGCCGATCAGGAACGTCGCGCCCGTGAGCCGAAGCGCGAACCTCAGCGCCTGGCCGTTATCGAGAAGATCCCGGACCCGTCGAAGCGGATCGCCGCCCTCATCGACCGCCTTGACGAGATGGGTATGAGGGACTCCATGGGGTTCCGGCCCCAGTCGGACGAGAACGTGAAGGCGTTGATTCGGGAAGGCAACGGGGCCATAAACCCGCTCCTGGACACACTGGAGCACGACGAACGCCTGACCCGATCGTATAGCTCCGACGAGCGCCACCGCACCCGCTTCCGCCACCTAGTTCCCGTCTATGCGACAGCCTACTCAGCACTCGTGGAGATCATCGGGACGAGTCTGTTTCGACCCGACTCGTACGCGACGATCTTCGTCAACGAGGGTCCTGAGAAGCGCCAGGAGATGGCGGCGACGATCCGCACCTACGTGGAGCGGTTCCGGGGACTCTCGACGGAGGAGCGGTCCTACCGGATTCTAGCCGACGACCGAGCCTCTTCAAGGCAATGGCTCGAGGCGGCCAGCCAGCTCTCCGCCCCCGTGAAGCCGGTCGTGGTCAGAGTCCTCGATCCCCGCCGACCCTTCGGGCGGCCGAGAGTCCACTACGGGGAAAAGGTTGCACTGCACGGCGACGGGTTGCGGAACCAGAAGGCCCCTTCGGTCACGGAATTGATGGTCCGGCGACTCGATGATCTCGCGCGGCCCGATTACCCATGGAAGCAAGGGGACGCCTCTCCTCTGTACACGGCGTGCGAACTCGCGCTCGATCTGGCCCGCTGGGACTCCGCCGCTGCCAGGCCGGCGCTGAAGTCGCTCGTCAACCGTTGCCTGCGCGAGATCTCGGGAGAGACGCAGAGTCGCATCAGCTACGACCCCGGGTCCCTGGGCGATTTCGTCGCGAGGATCACCGACGCCCGCTCGCAGCTCGGCGACCTGGATGGTCTCAACGCGTACGCCGCCTGGCTTCGGACGATCAGCCCTGACAAAATGACGTATCACATCGACTCCATCTTTGTTCCGATGGAAGACAACCCGCACCATTCCGCGACGGCCGCCACAGCCGAATGGCTGTTCAACGACCCGGCCTCGCCCTGGTCAACATTGCAAGGCGACCCGAAAAAGCCGAACGACTGGTACGTCCACGATCGTCTGATCGGCAGGCCCATGATCGGCGTCGCCGGCTTCCGAAGGTCGTTGCTGCGAGCCTTGAACGACCGCTCCGAGTTCGGCAAGGCCAGCTTGAAAGAAGGAGCCCTGGTCTACCAGCTCAAGAGCGGCGGCTCCGGCAGTGGCGGCCTAACGTATATCGACCCGGACGGGCCAAGATCGACCCCGGAGACGTCCGTGCGGTTCTGTGACTATTACGCCTGGAGGCTCACCACGGCGTTCGACGGTATCCCCACCTGCATGCTCTACTGGCCCGAGGACCGCCGCGACCGAGCCATCGCCGCGCAGGCCGCCTTCCTCAAACAACTCGGCGAGCGATTCGATGCGTCCCCGCTATACGACGAAGTGCCAGGCCGACTGGGCTTCCATCGCATTCCCCCGGTCTTCCCAACGATGGACCACCCGGCGACGGCCGAGGACGTCCGGCGGGGCGCAGGCCATCTTCTCGCTCAAAGGATTGGGCCAGGTTCGAATGATCAAGCTGCCATCGCGACCGCTCGCGGCCAAATGGGTCAAGCTGACGGACTACGCGTTTCTTCAGCAATACTTCGAAATGAAGACCGGCAAGAACGAGACACGAATCACCTATGACCAGGATGGGCTTGTCTGGCAGGCCGAGGAGATGCTCGAAGGCGGTCGCTGGCGTCGCTATTACGGTTTCGTCGGCCGGCGGGTGGACCGAGTTCCGGCCGAAGAGATCGAGTTTCCGGAAGAATGGTACCGATGGGGACGGCTCAGCCAACAGCTCGATTGCCGGGTCGATCTGCCTCCTGCTCCCGCTGACAAGGACCCCACGACCAGCTTCGAGTTCGAGGCAAATCGACCACTGGTCGTGACGGTCCGCCTGCGCAATCGCTCGGGGTTGGAGAAGACGGTACCAGCCGAATACCAGCGTGGAGACCAGAGGCCTGGCATGACCCTGCGGCCCGGCGTCGAGTTGAAACTGTATCGTGCCGGCGAGGGCCCACCACGCTGGACGGCCGGTTCCCAGGGCCCACAACCGGACTGGCAGGAATTACACACCAGGGCGATCGCCCGCTTCACGCCCGGCCCGGCCACGAGGAGCCTCGGTGCGGCTGATTCGTTCGACGCCTTCCACGTGGACCTGAACGCTCTCTTTGCGATGACCCAACCGGGCGACTACCGGCTTCTGGTCTCGTTCACCAAGGAGTCCGGTGTCGCCGAGGGCGATTCGAATGAGGTTCGATTCCGGATCGTGGAGAGACCATGATACCTCCACGGGGAGGCCGACGACGAAGTGAGCACATCAAGCGGGAGGGATCGAATCGCCCGAATCCTGGTCACATCGCAACCGACTGAGCAGGAGTTCCGACTGGTCCAAATCCACCGGTTTAACTAGTCATCATATCACAATGTGAGGTCCGACCTCAATGCGACGAGATTCGGCCACTCGTCCTGGGGCTCACGGAGCAACACGGCGCCGGCTCAAGGCTCCCGGGAGCATGATCAGCATGGCAAGGACCACCAGGAGCCCAAGGAAGAGTGGTGACCACCCTCCCGCGGGTACGACCATTCCCGGGATGAAGACGGCCGTCTCGCCGACCGCCTGACTGCCGCGATACGAGATCCGAACCGGCCGAAGCGTACCGTCCGGCAGCTTGCGGTCAGTCTGATAGGTTAGCATGTAGCTCGATCCGATCCGTTCGGCGATCTGCTCGTAGATCGCGCGAAGCTGATCGGCATTGCGCGGGGTAATACTGGCCGCGCGATGAGACGGCCAGATTGCGGAGGTCGGCGCTCTCGATCTCGTCCTCGGTGCCGAGTCCCAAGGTGTAGACCGGCAGACCGAGCCGGCGCGCGTCGGCGATGACGGAGTCGAGGGTCGCCGACTGGCTCGACGTGTCCTCGCCGTCGGTGAGGGCCAGGACAGCGCGGCGGCCCGACTCCGCGTTGAGCAGACGAAGCGACTCGGCGACGGCATCGTAGAATCGTGTCGAGCCTTCGGGCTCGAGGCGGTCGACCGCCGCACGGACCTGACTTCGGTCGGTCGTGAAAGGACAGAGCGGTTCGACCTCCGAGCTGAACGCGACCACTGCGATTCGCGAGCCTTCAGGCAGCTTCTCCAGGAACGAGGCGACGGCGCGCTTGAGGCCGCCGATCCGATCCTCGTTCTCCATGCTCCCGCTACGGTCAACGACCAGGACGATCGTTGTGGGGATGATCTCCGACATCACGGGCGCCTGGAACTCCACGACCTCAACGTCGCGCCCCTCTTCCGTGACATGAAAATCGTCTCGGCGGGCGTCGCGCGAGGTAGGTCCCATCCGGCTCCTTGACCTCGAACTGAACGCTGATCTGGGGAAACGCCTTTTCGCTGGCCCCCGTCACAATGACGCTCACGTCGTCTGCTCCGCGCTCAACGACTGGCCCGACCGAAGGCGGTCCGGACGGGGTGGGATGGGTTGACTCGTTCTCCGCGCCAGTGGGCTGCACGGCATCCCGGGCAGCAGCGGGACCAGGCTCTCGCAGGGCCAGACGGAGTACCCGATCGAGCTCGAAGGCGAGGTTCGCTTTACGGAGGAACAGGAGGGCCAGGCACGTGTTCGGCAGACGCCCCCAACGATCGTGAGGCCATCCCCCGTCGTCCGCCTGGCGATCCAGCAGAATGCGTGCGCCGTGCCCGTACCAATCGAAGTCCTCGAGAGAACGAAGGCCCAGGGCGACGCAGACCCGCTCGAGAGACCAGAGATAGTAAATGTCGGATCGACGGTCGGCGCGCCTCGCGTCAGAGGCCACGGCGTGCAAGGCGGCGACGAAGGAGGGGTCTTTGGATAGTGCAGCGCCTCGTGCCCGGGCCGTCTGGTGCTCTGCCATGCTGGGCCGTGCCGCAGTGATTGCCAGAGCCAGCAGACCGGCGCAGGACATCGCTTCGCTGCCCCCCATACCTGGTTGATAGCCCCAGTGGCCGTCCTCGAGTTGAGTGGCTCGGAAATGGTCGTCGATCGATTCCAGTGCGTCGTCAGGGTCGAACCCGTGCCGGCCGGCCGCCCAGACACCCAGCAGTGCGAATTGTGTATTCGAATGGTCGCCGAATCCGGATCCATCCAGCAAGCGCCGGCCCCTCTGCCGTTGGCCTCCGCGTCGAGATCGGTTGCGACTCGAGTCGTTTTCCGAGGTCCGTACTGGAACATTGTAGGTCCAGATCCCACCGTGGCCTCCGGCCGAGAGTCGCCCCGCCAGCTCTTGGATCAACGCATCGGACTCGCCGTGATGTCCTTTCTGTTGTCGAGCCAGAAACAGGATCGCCAGCGCGAGGTCGTAGGTCTGATTCGAGCTCCGAGCCAAATCCGCGACGACTCCGCGCGCACTTCGGATCGACGCTTCGTCGGTAGGGACGCCGTTTTCCATCAATGCCAGCCCAGCCAGCGCCGTGACCCCCAGTCGATGGCCACCCTGCGATGGCTCATTCCAGGCTCCTCCTTCACTCTGAGTCGAGCGCAGGAACCGCAGCCCGCGGGCGATCGTCTGAGCGATCTCCTGGTCGGTCGGCGCACCCCCGTCGGCGATCGCAGGCGTCATCGTCGAATGGAGCACCGAGAGTGCAGCCGCGACGACAACAACACTGAACCCGAATCGTGGGAGCTCGGTCGTCTGGAGGCCGGTGTGGACAATCATGGAGCAACCTCCGAACGATCCGGATGATAGGGGATGAAGATGATGCTGATGCCCGCGAAGGCAGCACCCATCACCGCCCAGACGAGTTCGACAGCCCCGAGCGAGGACGACCAACCGCCGAGCGGAAGCTCGACGCTGCGAATCAGTGCATAGGCGACTGCGGCCGCCAGGAGTCCGAACAAACCTCCCGCAAATGACGAGGCGAGGAGATCACGCCGGTCGCCTTCCAGGGGCCGGCGTGCCATCCAGCCGGCGAGCATGCCTCCCACGACGGCGAAGACGACCGCCAGCGCCGGCAAGCGCAGTTCGAAGATCGGGACCGCTCGACTTCCGATGGGTAACAGGCATGAAAGTATCACCAACGTCCGCAGGGCGACCGCACCAAGGATTCCCGCTGCGAATCGGAGGCCGGGCCGGAGACAAGCTATTCTCTGGATGACAGATCGGCCCCAGATGGAGAGCGGCGAAACCGAAAGCCCTGCAACGGGCTCTGGTAACGGAGGCGGTGCCGCTTGTCGCTCGACCCGTACGGCGACCCGGCGCGTACCACCATTACTTTCGAGCACGATCGTTGCCGCGAGCGGGACCATCCAGCACTTCGGGGATCACCAGGTCGATGGGCAGGTCGGTTTGCTCGATCGTGTCGAATGGTCGACTGTCTTGTTCGGGCCGAAGGCGGATCCAAATCGTGCCGGCCGGCTCGACTCGTGCCGAACACCGCAGGAGACGATAACCGACATTCGTGATTCGCAAGACCTGGCGAATGATCCCCCCACCCGCCACCGGTCGAAGACTCAGACTATCGGGATGGACGTCCAGCTCAGGATCGCTGCCGCGGGTCGCCGGCAGCCGGGCCAGCCACTCGTCAAGCTGCTCGTCGAGGGGCCGACTGTTCTCGGTGCGAGGGATCAGATCGAGCGCGCTGAATCTGGCGGAGATAGTCGGTCAGTCGGCCGGAGACTAACTCGTCGCGAAGCTCCTTCCAGCGTTGTGCCGCCAGGATCAGAAAGTCGTCCCAGGTCCGGCATGACGAACCGCCGATCATCACGAACGGAACCGGAAGCCGGCCCGGAACCATGGCGCCCTGTGACGTTGGTGTGGTCGCTTGTCCCGGAGGTTTCGGCGAGGATGTCGGCAACGGCGGCGGGACGGGCTGCTGGATCGAGGGGGCGGCCGGGGTTGCCTTGGCGGGGGTCGGCCGCCCCCCTACGCGGAGCATGATGCCGGCCAGTTGGATGACGTCGCCGGGCTGGAGCCGACGCGACTGGCCCGAAAGCAGCCGTTGCTGGTTCACAAACGTGCCGCCGGGAGAGTCCAGATCGCGAATCGCGAGGTCCTGTCCGGTCAGTTCGATCATCGCTTGACGAGCCGACATCCGCCGCGGCGAGGTCCCTTCCTGATCGCGCAGGTCGAGGCCCGGTTCACCGTTGAGGCCGTTGCCCACGACGGTCTCGGCCCCTGATAAGCTGAAGACGCGACCGATGTCGCGCCCGCGGACGACCTCGAGCGACCAGGTTGCCGGTTGAGCTGTAGTCTGGTGATGGGCCATTGAGGAATGCTCGCACGTGATGAAGCTTGAGCCGGGCTAGCGCTGCCGGAACACGAGGAGTGTCCGTCCCAGTTCGATCCGATCACCGTCGTTGAGGGGCAAAGGGCCTGTGACCGGCGTCCCGTTGACGCGCGTGGTCCCTGGGGCCGCGAGATGATGCAGGACGTAGCCGCGAGGGGTGGACTCGATCTCGGCGTGGCGGCGCGCGACCGAAGGATCTCCGAAGATCCCGATCTCGGCGCGCTCATCCAGGCCCAGTCGGCAACGCGGATGGGCCAGTAGATAGATCCGCCCTTCCTGTCGGCCGTTCGTGACCTGGATCCATGCGCGACGCAGGACCTGTTCCACGAGGGCCAGACAAAGGCCCAGCCCGGCGCCCAGGATGACAATCCCGACGGCCTGAGCCACTCCCACCGATCCGCTGGCTTCGGGCCGATTCCGCAAGACCGCGCCGAGCCACTCGAAGAGGAATCCGCCAAGAAGACCCCCGAGTCCGCCACCGACCAGCCCGTAGATCAGGCGGTCACGGGATCGATCTGCCAGTCCCTGACCGAGCCCTATCCCCAGTCCGAGCACAGCCCATGAGAGCGCACGGCCCATCAGGCCGCCTCGCAACAGGCCGATAATGAGTTCCCCCGCGACCAGTCCGATCGCGCCACCCAGGGCGGCGGCCGGGGCGCCCCAGGCCACCGAACGTGCCAGCTTTTGCCAGGCACCGTCGCGCAGCGGGCTATAGGCATTGAGGAAAAAACCCAGCGAGCCCCCGATCAAGAGCCCCGCCAACCCGTCGCGCACATAAACGGATTCCGCCTGGATCATCTCCACGTAGAGGTACAGTCCGAACAGCGCGCCGAGACCGCCGGTCACAGCCAGGTCGTAGGCCTGACGGAGGTTCGCACCTCCCGCCCGCGGCCGCGAGGCCAACGTGGTCGCCACCGGGCTGGAAGCGTTAACTGAACTCATGAAAGGACCCGCAAACCGCGGCCTCCCTCGGCGATGACCCGGGCGATGTGTCCGAAGGTCTGGACCAGCTCACCGCTCCTGGCGAAGATCGAGGCTTGCTCGCTGCTGGCCAGTCGGCGAAGGTAGTCGCGGTCGGCGTCGCCAGTGCCGATCGCCACGATCTCGATGCCATGGCGACGCGCGGCCATCGCTTGCTCGATCGCGCTTTCCGCCGCATCGGGATATCCGTCGGTCAGGATGATGATGTAGCGCTTGCGATCGTCGGCGACGAGTTGGCCCCGAGCCATCTCCAGAGCGTCCGTCAAGTTGGTACTTCCCTCGGCTTCCAGACGGAGGACCGCGGCATGAAGGCGCCTCACGTTGCTGGTCGCTACCGCCTGAAGTGCGACCAGCGTTGAGAATGAGATCAGGCCGACTTCCATGGTCGTGAAGTCGCACTTGGACAAGAACTCGCGCGCGGCTGTCTGGGCCTCG
Source organism: uncultured Isosphaeraceae bacterium (assembly GCA_963845695.1). Lineage (GTDB taxonomy): Bacteria > Planctomycetota > Planctomycetia > Isosphaerales > Isosphaeraceae > CAWJTV01. Next base: position 198,669 of record CAWJTQ010000017.1, read on the forward strand.
GCCAGCGGTTGACCGGTCATGCTCGACGAGACGTCGATGAGCAGGAAGACTCGAATCAGTTCCAGCTCAGCGGCTTGCACGGTCCTCTTGGGTGGCAGGCCGAGCCACGACAGGTCGTCGGGCACGGGTTCGACGGTCATCGGCAGTCGGCGAGCTGTGTCTCGTTGAACGGCCTCGACCTGGACGACGCCGTTTGAGTCGTAGGACAGTCTGACGTCGATCGTGACCTCGGGCACAGTCGGCTGGATCTCGCCGAAGACGTACTTGCCCAGGATCGTGCAATCGAGCGGCGCATTGCTTTCTCCCTGAGTCACGTAGACCTCGAGACGCGCGTTCGCCCCTCCGTGGGTCTCATGAAGATACGACTTGGTGTCGCTGGCCGGAATCGGCACGTTGCGTCGGATCACGATGTCATTGACATAGGCTGATCCGTCGGGACTGACAGCGATCGTCCCCAGGCTGTGCGACATGACATCGGTCACCCGCCGCCCGCCCGGACGAGCCGGTGTCTCGACCGCAGTCGCGCCGGCCGTTCCCAGCGTGAACCGAGGGACGGCGTCGCCGATGTTCTGACCGACCTCGATCGCCGCCTGGATGGCCGCACCGAGAGCGACGACCTCGTCGACGTTCACACCGGCTCGAGGTGGTTTTCCCGCCATCTGGGAAACGTAGGCGCGGACCATTGGCATCCGCGTCGAGCCGCCGACCAGGAGCACGCCATCGAGCCGTTCCCAACTGAGCCCCGCTTCGCCCAGCGCCTCCTCGGTCAGACGCCGGGTCCGTTCCATCAGCGGGACGGTCATCGCCTCGAAGTCGACGCGACCCAACTCGAAAGTCCGTCGATCCGTGCCGAGTTGAAGGGTGACGCGGGTCGAGGCGCGTTCGGAGAGAGCCCACTTGGCCTGCTCGCTCCGAACGAGCACCTCGTTGAGCGCGACGGGATCGTCGAGCGGGTCGAAGCCCGTCTCGGCAGCGAACCGCTCAGAGAGGGAGGTCGCGATCCGGTCGTCCCAGTTCTTACCGCCCAGGTCGTGATCACCGGCCGTGGCCAGGATGACGATCTCGTCCGGAGTGATCCGGGCGACGGTCACGTCGAAGGTGCCGCCGCCCAGGTCGTAAATCAGGACGGTCTCCTCGACACCGCTCCGTTGGAGCCCATACGCCAGCGCCGCGGCCGTCGGTTCGTTGATGATCCGAAGCACCTGAAGCCCCGCCGCGGTGCCGGCTTCGATGGTAGCCTTGCGCTGGGGATCGGCAAAGTAGGCCGGTACGGTGATCACGGCCCGATCAACCGGTTCGCCCAGGCGGGACTCGGCGTCCTCTTTGAGTCGGCGCAGGACCATCGTCGACAGATCGGTGGCGGAATAGCTCTTCCCGTGAAACTCGAGCTGAAAAAGCGGGCTACCCATGTGAGGCTTGAAGAAGCTGGCGATCTCGTCGTTGCCCAGCCGAGCCCACTCCTTGGCCTCCTGACCGACGGCGGGCGGATCGGAGCCGAAGTAGACGACCGACGGGGTGATGCTCTGCCCCTCTCGGTTAGCGATCACCTCGGGCCGGCCGTAAGCATTGCGGCAGGCCACCGCCGAGTTGGTCGTTCCCAGGTCGATTCCGACAAAGGTGGACATGAGTTGTCAGTGGCCGGTGGTCAGGGAGTCAAAGCATCGCCTCGTCGTGCGATCACTCTTCAATTGGAAGGAAAACCTGGTGTCTCGGGATGAACTTCCTTCGGAAGCAAGCTGAGAACCTGCCCGCAGATATCTGTCGCATCGGTGAGAGCTTCATCGACCTGTTCAGGAAGAGGCCCCTCGATGCGGTCGGGGTAGCGAAACGCTGTCGCGTAAGGTGTGAGTCGTTTGCCAGCGTCCCGGCTTGCGGCGAGGCGGGGTTCGATGACCATCGCGTTCTGGATTAGCACCTTCAAGTCGTGAGTCTTATCTACGCGTTGGTCATGGAAGACCAGAAACCCCTTCAATGCTTTCTCGCCGGCTTGCTGGCAATGATAGATTGCGACATCCAGGATCGCGTTCTCCGGCTCGCTGAGCAATCGTGCCGCGGCAAGGTCATGCGACGCCTTGAGAAGCCAATTTCGTACCAGTTCCTGTTTGGCGTCGCTCATACAAGACCTTCCCTCGTTCAAGGACTTCTGCTTCCAGGGAAGCGTAAACCTCGCGGAATCGATCCACTTCCGATCGAGTCTTCACGAGGACGTCCACAGATACTCCGGTCCCCCAAAGGCAATCATGAGCCCGGATTCGCGCTTCACGGGGTGCTCGTCGCTCTCGGTCACGATCATGAATAGATCGTAATCGCTATCCGGCCTCGGAATACCCCAGGCGCGCGACCCGAACAGGATGATCGCCTCCGGGTCGAACTCGGCCACGAGCCGTCGCACGATTTCGGGCAATACATCCGTCGCGGTCGTTTGCATGAAATAGCCCCAATCTCGAGGTTGGCGAACTCGGCCATTCTGCCACGTTCACGACACAGTGAGCAACCGCAGCGCGGTGGAGCGCTCGGCGACTTCCTCGGCGTTCATGACGGCCTCGGTTTCGAACTCGACGTCGATCGAGCCGCCGCCGGTCAGGTCGGTCGCCGAGACGCCGAGCCTTCCATCCTTGCTGATGGCGAACTTGACGCGGATCGGGCTACGGGCCGGCAGCCGTTCGGGCAGGTTGAGGGTGGCGACGCCCACTTCCTGACAGTCGAGCGGGTCGCCGCTGTCGCGTTCGCCCGACATCACGCGAATGTCGACGGCCACCTGATTGTCGGCATCGGTGCCGAAATCGGTCATGCGCTCCAGCGGGACCTCGGAGTTGCGAGGCAGGAGGTAGACGACCACATCCTGGCTCTGGGCGTCGCGGGCCACCACACCCAGGCTCTTGCTCAGGACGTTCACAATCCGGGTATTGACCAGCTCGCGGACCGGACCCGACAAGGTGAATCCCAACTCCTTCTCCAGGTGGTCGAGCGCCTGGGTGACCTGTTCCTCAGAGACCTGGGCCAGGTCAACCGGCTTGGCTGCTTGACCATCCGCCTCCGCCTGTGTCGAGAGGACACCTTGGACATGGTCCAGCAATGATTCCTTCAATGCATAGAGCGCGGCGCCCTTGGCGACTGCCTCATCGGGATCGTAGATCTCCGGCTCGATGTTCAGCTCAGCGACCAGCCGGTTGCGGACCTGCGGCATCCGGGTCGCACCGCCGACCAGGATGATCTTGTCGTACTGGGTATAGCCCTTGCCGCGGGCATCGCCCAGCATCTCGTGGGTCAGCTCGATGGTCCGGTCAAGCAGGTGCTTGGTGATTTCCTCAAACTTCTCGCGGTCGAGCTCGACACGGGCCTGGTTTCCGGAATGGGTCACGCGGAATGGCGCCTTCTCGCGCTGGGTCAGTGTCTTCTTACCGCGCTCCGCTTGAAGGAAGAGGTCGTTAAGAACCTCGGGATCGTCCATGGGGTCAGACGTCTCGCCCGTTTGCGTCCGGAACTGCTCAGCGAGATACATCACAATCGCCTCATCCCATAATACGCCCCCCAGACGATGATCGCCGCCGGTGCAGATGACCCGGATCAATCGGTCCTTGATCTCGATCATGGTGATGTCGAAGGTGCCGCCGCCTAGATCGTAGACCAGCACCACCTGGTCCTCTCCCTGCTCCAGGCCGTAGGCGATGGCGGCAGCCGTCGGTTCGTTCAGGATGGCGCGGACATTCAAGCCGGCCAGCCGTCCGGAATTGGCGGTCGCTTCGCGTTCCGGCGTGCCGAAGTAAGCCGGACAGGTGATCACGACGTCGGTAATCTTGTCACCCAGGGCAATTTCGGCGTCGCCCACGACCTTTCGCAAGATGAACGACGAGATGTCCTCGGGGCTGAACGCCTGCCCCTCATACTCGAAAACGAAGTTGGGATCACCCATGTGCTGCTTGATTCGCGCGACCACGCGGTGTGGCTCGACCTTCGCCGACTCCTTGGCGGTATTGCCCACGATGATGTTGTCGCCATCGAAGAGGACGACGGATGGCGTGATCCGTTCGCTCTCCTGGTTGGGGATGATGACGGGCTTGCCGTGCTCATCAACATAGGCGATCGCGGAATAGGTGGTTCCCAGATCGATCCCATAGACACGTTTCAGGCCTTCCGCCACGTCGAGAGCTCCCGTTGCTCGTCCGGTTGCTGGGCTACGGTCACCCCATGATCGGGGGACCCCAGCGATCGCCGACGGACGACGGACGGCGATTCGATGGGATCTTCGTCGGTAACTCCTATTTTATTATGGTCATTGGGCCGAGTCTCCATCTACCTTCCGCATCGATCTGAACTCGGGCGCCCGGCACCGCGGTCAGGAGCAACCTCCTCTGGAGAGAGGCCCAGTTGGACCATGTGGCCGCGAGCCAGGAGAAATGTGACCGCGGGGCAGCGTCGTTGCGGCCCGGCGAAGGGGACAGATCGCTCGCGGTCGCGGTTGGGATCACCCAACCCTTTTCGCGATAATGGGTTGCAGAACTTGCTCTCCCGAGCCCGATCCTCGAGGGCAGACGGTCGCAGACCGCGAAGACGATTGAGGAAGAGGATGCAGAATCGATCCACCGTTAAGCGTGCGGAGCGATCCCATGGCAACCGACCAGGGGCCGAGCCCATGGCCGTTGTTGTGGTGGGTTCATGACGCGAATTCTGGGGATCGTCCGACGGTGTGGTGGATTCGTTCGGCGATACGCGGTGATCGACACAGATCCCCGTGGGTTCGTTTTCGCAATTCCGCGGATCGACGGGCGGGTCTTCGGGTTGGCCTTGTGGATTCTGATGATCGGACGACGAGTCGGTGAGTTCGTTTTGCAGAACCCCTCGATCGGCCGGCGAGTTCTCGGAACACGGAGCGGTTTTGGTGGGCCTCGCCGCGAGGGATCGCGGCTCGACCCACCCTACACCCTCCTCAGCACACCCGCTGAGAGGCGCAAACGAACGGCCTGCTCTCCGATGGGATTTGTAGCGGTTGCGACATCATTGCGCAGAGTGAGCGTGACGGTTTGGCGATGAGTCGTGGACGCGCGAGACGGCTCAGCGGTCCAGATGGGGGCCACGACGGCGATTGGGTGGACGACCGCGAAAGGACTTTGTGGACAGATTAGATGTGTCCCCGCTTGGACGCTTCGTTCGATGTTTGGGTGCTCAAGCCTGACGACAGCGCTCCGGCATTCGGCCTGGAGCAGGCGTGGCTCGAAGCCGGTACGATCCGCTTTCAACCTGCTGTGGGGGCAACAAAGGCGAGCCGATTCAACTTTTTGGGCTCCTGACCCCTTTGTGTCCTTCCTGACCCCTTTGTGTCCTTGACCCTTTTGTGTCCTTCCCCAGGGGTAGATTCGGACGACCCGAGCTGATATCGTGCGAGCCCATTTTCCGCGATAACCTTTTTTAGAGTAAATGTATTGCGTCAATCCTTAAGACTGTTAGCCGGACAGATGTGGGAGGGAGGAACGGGGTCAGGGAGGGAGGAACGGGGTCAGGAGGGAGGAACGGGGTCAGGAACCGAAACGCGGAATCGGTTCCTGACCCCTTCGTTTTTCCTGACCCCTTCGTTTTTCCCTTAAGACTGTTAGCCGGACAGATGTGGGAGGGAGGAACGGGGTCAGGGAGGGAGGAACGGGGTCAGGAACCGAAACGCGGAATCGGTTCCTGACCCCTTCGTTTTTCTTGACCCCTTCGTTTTTCTTGACCCCTTCGTTTTTCTGCGAAACGCGGAATCGGTTCCTGACCCCTTCGTTTTTTCCGAGGTCAACTCGGGCTAGCGTCGCGCACGCAGACTCGCTGCTGTCCCGTACGGGTTCTTATCGTTAATCCCCGTTGGGCCGCCAACGGCAACTGTGAACCCGGTTGCATCGTCCACCATGATATTACCGAAGCGATCGTCTACCGAAAAGGCATAAGAATATGCCCCGAGATACTTATGCACAAACCATACAAACGGATCAAGGTTGTATTTGCCGACAGCCCATTCCTTGGCCGGGGCTGTCGGGCCCGCCGGAGTGGGATAGGGGTACTCGCCATTCACGTTGAGCAAGGAGTAATTGGGCTGGCCGGGCGCGAGAACCTGTACGTCGGTGTTGGGTTCACCCTGGAGGAGTGCAACTTCCTCCTGGGTGAGGAGCACGCCTGCCGGCGAATTCGCGTCGGCAACCGTCGAAATGGTGTTCCCGATGATCGCCTGCATGAAGGTCCTCAGGGCAGGCTGAGCGTTATCATTAAAGACGATATTCGGGGCGTTGCTGAACGTGTTCATCACCTGGTACACAGTATATGCAAATGCGTTGGCAAACTGTGTATCGTTGACCTTACCACTCGCCGTCTTCCACGTCGTGTTGGGATCCGGCGTAATGGTCACAGGCTGAATCGGAATCTGAGTCTGCTGCACGAGCTTCAAGAGATTGCCTGTGATGGGCGTACCTGTGGTTGTCGAGTAGTAGTTGAGCCAACCGAACCAGACGCTGGCCAGATCCTTTTCCGCATAGTCGCCGTTGGTGGCGGCGGGCACCCCAGATACCAGGTTCCCCGCTGAAGACGACAACATCGTCTGCAAAAGATTGTAGCTGCTTGCGGCGGAATTATCCCCAAAGATGTTCTGGGCTCCGACTAACTTGATCAGGGCAGACTTGTCGATGGGAGCGGCTGGGTCAGACGTACGATAGTAAGGCCAGCCCTGGCCACCAAAATAGCCGTTGAGGATCGTGCCGTCTTCAAACGCCTTGACGTCCTTATCGAATTTGGTGAGGTCATCCAGCGTCCCGACGTATCCGATGTTGGGTAGGTCGGCTTCCATGGCAACGGGCAGATAGAGATTGTTGATATACGAAATATCGTAATCCACACTATTAGTGAAATTCTCCCCGGGGGCGGATGGCATCAACCGATCTCGAATTGTGAATTCGAGTAACTGCGACGGAGCATCGGCGATAATCCCTATGGACTGGGGATCGGTGGTGGTGTACAAAAGCTCCATTCCTTTTGCGCCTTCCAGGAACTGTCCATCTCCCTTCAATTTCGCTGAGAGTACGGCTTCCTTGGCGTCGGCCGAGTTGTAAAGAAACGGCCGGCCGAGTGCGTTTCCTCCTGGGTTAAAGGCCGCGAGGAAACGCTGGCGTGTTTCTGGAGTGTCATAGACGACCTGGATGGTTCCCGCGTCCCAGAACACCATCGGCAAGGTCACTTTGATGCTGGTGTGGGCGGGCACGCCCAAGAAGTAAACCTCCGATCCATTCACCTTTTTCTGGTAGCCCGGGTAGAGCCGGTACTCCTGTCCAGGTGTATCGTTAGGATCGTAGTAGGCATTATTGTTATATGGGTTTTGACCGGTGTTTGCATCTTCGATGATCGGAAAGATCGGTTTGTCGGTATTGTTATGGATGGTGATCGTCTTGTTCTCCCCGATATTCACCTGAGACATCACGTCGCCCGGTTGGTCGAAGCCGCCGACCGGTACCAGTAGTGATATACCGCCCAGGTCGCCCGCCAGCATGCAGCGCTCTTCCAGTAGCGAAATCTGGGCATCCCCCCGCCACCGTTGGTCGACTCGGCGCCGCCGGCGCGCTTCTCTCTTTGCGAAACGCGATCGAAGGTTCAGTCCGGAGAGACGATCGGCAAGGGAGATCGGCTTGGTCATGATGAATCTCCTGTTGAGCAAGACCCTTCGCGGGGGCTCTTGTCGTTCATCGAAGGTCCGCGCAATCCGGTTAGTCTTGAGGTCAGCGAAGCCGCTGCGGCCCCTGGCGTTTGACGGAGTGCCAGGAGGGGGTTTCGTTCAGTCTGTGATTCCGTCGTTTCAGAACGACGTAATGAACAGGCGAGTTCGGTTAACCGACGAAGGCCGTTGTGCGCATCACGTCGCCATTCCCACTTGATGACCTCTTTGAGCTGCAATGAGTGGGCCCGGGGTGGCATTTGGCCACTCAGGTCAACCAAACTTGCCTCATTAGCTCATTCTTCCCCATCGAAATCAAGAGGCTTCTCAAAAAGGCGACTCGAGGGCCGAAACCGTAAGGCTTTGGCTCATGGGCCCAGATTGGTGAACTCGACCGATTCTCGCTGGCCCGGCACCCGGGCTGGTGCGAGGCCGAAGCGCCAGCGCGTGGATTCCGGCCGGGACCATCCACTCGCTGGCGCTTTGGGCTTATATGAGAATCGCGTGGCCACTTGCCAAACTGGGCCCATGTGCCCCGATCCGACGCGAGTCCAGCCGGTCAGTTCTGATCGAGCCAGTTGATTGCCGAGTTTGATCGGGGATCTTCCACGACCCTCGGAGCGTAGTAATTGTTGGCTCGGGTCGGATAGGCCACGGGCGAGAGCACCGGAAGATTGGGATAGGAGGAGGAGACCACTTCTGTAGGACGAACCACGCCATCATAGCCGCGCGAGTAGACCACAATGGGGGCGGTCACCGAACGGAATGACGAGAACGGGCCATCGAGCGACAGGGTCTGGTCGCCGTAGATCCCCATCGGCGAATAGCCTCCACCGACCGGATAGTTGGACTGGACCAGAACGGTCGGGGTGGGCATGAAGGTGCCGAGTGGTGCGGGGTGAACCGCGCAGGGCGCATAGACAGGCCGCGCACGGGTTACAACCGCCGCGCGGCGCCCTCGGCGAGTATGATGATCGGCTCGGACTAAACCGAGCGCTCCGATGGTCGTCAAGCCAACGGAAGCCACCAGCAGGGCGCGGAGGCAGAGAACGGCGTATCGGGACATCGATTCTCCTCAAGGTTGCGGGGCCAAGGAGCTGGAACAAACAGTCCCCGTCGTCGAATCGATCGGTGACCTTGAGGAAATCTACCTGATGAACGGCCACCATGTGCGGATTCTTCGACTAAGCGACTGTCTCGGAAGATCCTTGTAGAGTGCTCTGTGAGCACCGATCCGGCGGACGTTGCCCAGTCTGGTGCTCACAGAGCACCCTACGGGACGGCCGTTGAGGCTTCCGGGACAGACTCTAACTCGAAGCCCGACTCCGCGCGAGCAGACCGTGTAGCTCATCCACAATCCCGGTGACACATCCACCCAGTGGCGAGTGGAGTAGATCGTGGAGCTTGGACATCAACTCCCCTTCACGCACGTAAGGCGCTTCATAGGTGTGGTTCTTGGGCTTGAGGATCGCGTCCCGGGAAAATCTGGGGTCTTCCGCGCCGACCGAAGACATACCGGCGAAATTGGAAGACGGGGGAAGGGAGATCGGTCCACCTTCGGACGGGACCCACCCCAGGTTGGTTCGAGCTGTTCGTGTCGGCACAGCTCGATCGGAGATCGATTGTGTCGGTTCCACGTTCGACGTCGCTACCCAGGAGGTCTTCCATGGGTACTTCGAGAGCCAAGGCAATCCGCCTGAGAGTTCCCGCCCGCGGAAGCCCGGTCTTGCCACTCTCAATCTGGTAGAGAGCCGTCCGGGAAATCTCGGCGCGGCTGGCCAGTTCGTCGGGACCCCACCCCTTGGAATAGCGGAAATCCCGGACACGTTGAGCTAACGACATCGTAGACATGCCTCTGCGTTGAGGTACCAAATTGTGTCGTAACCTCGATGCGGACAACTCGCCCTGACTGAGCCGATTGAGGCAACCTCATCTGCTGCACTGAGAGATGGTGCCGTAGCGAGCGTTCCAAAATTTACAAAACTCTCGCTTCCGAGTCAAGCCGATCTTGCCGGAAATAAAAAGCGATACTCCGCATGACATCGTGAGAGTCATCCAACTAACGATCTCTTTTCTGCTTGTGGAATGCTCGCGTGTGGTATAATTTGGCTCATATCGGCGCAAACACCCAGACAATATAGGAAGCTGTCAAGCCGTGATGTTCCCGTCTGCACGCAATTGCATAAAATCCAATTCTTTAGTTGAGTTGTCAGTGCATGGGATCAGCGTCATTATAAGGACAACTGGGGTCCTTCCGTCGGAACAGGGTTATCCAGTTCGCCGCATCGCGGACGAGGTACGAACCGGTTGCGTCGGGAGAGATAGAGGGTTAGCCTGATAAGGAGGGTGGAAGTCCCATTGATGTGGAATGGCGATTGGCATCGCCAACTGACCAAACATCGGAGATACTCGGCCCTCAAGAGCGCCGACCGGAAGGTCCACCGGCTGAGTCGGAGCCCGCTTTTCCCGGATCGACTCGGAGGGAGTCCTATCCATGATCGAGATGTCGTGTCCCCGATGCGGGGCGGGGGGCGCGTCCCTCGTGAGAAAATGAACGCGCGGCTGGTCTGCAAGAAATGCCTCCAAGTGTTCCACCTGACGCCGAGCGGTCAGGCCGTCATCGGAGAACCGCCGCCGCCGAAGGTCATGCCGAAGTCCGCGTCGAAGGAACGTGCGCCCCGCGAGCGGATCGAGTTTGATACCTCCTCGCTGGAGGGTCTCGGAAAGACGCTCTCCAAGCTCCGCTTACCGGATCCCAAGATCCTGGGGATTGTCGCCGTCGTCCTCGCCCTCGTGGGCATCTGTTCCTGGATCTTCTCTCGACAATCGGTCCAGGTCCGTTCCGACGCGCCTGGCGGCCGCGATCGCCAAGGGGGATATTGGGACGATCATGGAGATGTCGCTGCCCGAGACCGTCGGGCAAGCCATGAGTTGGGGCAACGATATCTACAGTCAATATGCCGATCTCAAGATCAGCATGGGGGGGCGAGATCCGGGGGTGCAGATCCAGGTGCAGGATAACTCGCAAGGAAGTACGGCCCAGGCCCTGGTGGTTTTCTCACGCGAAGGTGGCCATCGAGAAGGCCGGATCGTGATGCCGGATCTCGACGCACCGAAGCCCACGAGATCGGCGAAGGACTCGATTGAGATCGTCCTCTTCTGGGCCCCCGATACGTGGGGGACCTGGCGGCTGGACGCGAAGCGGACGGCGGAGAACGCCGTGCGCAGCTTTGTGAGGCCAGCGAAGGTCGTCCCTGGTGAGGAGGTCGCTAGCTTGCCGTCTGGCGTGCATCAGGCCGGAGTGCAAGCCGCGGTCACCTCGAGTGTTCCGCCCGCGCTTGACGGCCGGATCGTTTGAGGCTAGGATATTGAAATCAATAGGTTTAGGTCGATCAAGTCGTTGCGCCTCCGATCTCACAGCACCTGCATTTCGCGCTCCGACTGGGAGACCGTTCTCTGGCAGGTTCGTCGCCGCGTCCGACCCATGAGGAACTGGTCGCGACGGTAGCTTTCGACTTCAGCCGAACTCGGCGGCGCTACGCCTGAGCCGCGATTTCCACGACCCATTGGAGCCTTGTCGGACCGGAGTAGCCGGCGATCTCGGGATGGTCCGTGCCTTGCGCCGCGTTTCCCCATTCGAAGGCCGACGGATCCGAACGGCCCAAAGTGTCAACGAGGTGGGAACCCAAGCTGATGCACTCATTCGACGACTTCTCGGGGATCGTCAGGACCGATGAGCCGCTCGCTCATCGGGTCTGGTTCCGTTTGGGTGGACCGGCCGCTTATTTCGCTAGCCCTCGAACACTCGACGAACTGGTCGCGCTGCTCAAGCGTTGCCGTGACGAAGACATCGCCCTCAAGATCCTCGGCGGCGGTTCCAACGTGCTCGTCCGCGACGAGGGAGTTCGGGCCCTGGTCATCCTCCTGGAGAGCCCATTCTTTTCCGACATCACCGGTGCGCGATCATGTCGTGGAGGCCGGCGCCGCGGTTCCCCTCACCGCACTGATCTCCCACTCGGCGCGGGCGGGATTGGCCGGCCTGGAAATCCTCACGGGCATCCCGGGTACTGTGGGCGGGGCGCTTCCGCGGCAACGCCGGGGGCCGACAGGGCGCCATCGGACAGTTCGTCCGCCGTGCTACGGTACTGGATCCGAGCGATGAGATCGTGGTCCGCGAGCGCGACGACCTGAGCTTCGTGAACCGTGATTCCAATCTCGACGAGCCCGTGATCTTATCCGCGGAGTTCGACCTTGAACCCGAAGACCCCGAATCCGTGGTCCGGCGGATGCGACGGATCTGGATCATCAAGAAAGAGAACCAGCCCTACGGCCACCAGTTGTCCGGCTGCATCTTCAAGAACCCCACACCGGACGTTTCGGCCGGTGCCCTCATCGATCAGGCGGGACTCAAGGGGACGCGATACGCCGGGGCCGAGGTCTCGGACCGCCACGCCAACTTCATCATTGCCCATCCGGATGCCAAGGCGGCCGATATCCTCCAACTGATCGACCGGATTCGCCAGCGCCGTCTGGCAGCAATTCGGTTACGAGTTAGAACTCCAGATCCAGGTCTGGTAAAATCCGATAAGATAGTGAATCGGCTCGCGGGTCTCCGGTTTGAGGATCTCCCATCTCCCCCAATCGCGAAGGCCGTTCGGGTCGTTCCCCGGCCGACCGCGGAGAGTTTGGGTGTTCGCCAGCCGCCTCCCTCTGGCAGCGGATGGTCGCTCATGATTAGCGAAGGCACCACCCCAACGCCGGTTCGACAAGCCCGGGGCGACGTGCCGGTGAGGGAACACCGCGAACTTCCCCGGATCGGCCGGGGGGACCGCCGCCCCGAGACGATCACCGCGGACCCGGTCGTCCCGACGCAGGCCGTCGAGGTCGAATGGCCGAAACCGTCGCGAAAACGGGGCTATCGCCGGATCATCCTGGGCCTGACCGCGGCAATAGCATTGCTTGCACTCGGATGGTTGGCCCTGCGGTCTGGACTCGCCTGGCTGACACGTCAATCCCCTTATCAGATCCCGTTTCAGAGTATCCAGCTCGTACCCGCTGCGCCGGATTGGGTCAGGGGCGGAGCCGAGGCGTTCCTCGAAGACGTGCGTCGGCGGGCCGGAGAAACCGAATCGCTGCCCATCCTCGAACTGACGACGAACCGGGTCAAGCTCGCCTTCCTTCAGAGCGCCTGGGTGGAGAGTGTCGACGGGGTGAGCTATCCGCCCCTAGGTCTGCGCGTGGAATTGCAGTATCGCGAGCCGGTCGCCAGGGTCCAGGTAGACGGAGGCAAAGAGTATCTGGTGGATGCGTCGGCAACGATCCTGCCGCGGGAAGAATTCGACGAAAAGCACGGACTTGTCATGGTGGTTCGGGGCAAAGGGCTGACCGACCCCATCGATCCCCATCCCGGGGCGACCTGGAAGCCGAAACCCGGAGTGATCGAGATCTCGCAGGGAAATGGGCGAATTCCGGCCGCCGCCAAGCTCGCGAGCTTCCTGGCAGATAAGCTCCGCGCGGACGGACTTTCGCCCCTGCGGCTGTCGAGATCGGCGAGATCAATCCCATGGCTCCCGACAGCCGAGAAGGGCTGTTTCTGTTTCATGATGGGACGACCTGGATTCAATGGGGTGAAGCCCCCGGCGAGGAGAGCCAGGGGAGCTTGGCCGCCGAGGAGAAATGGGCGATCTGTGCGCCATTGGAGCGAGCCTAAGCAGGACCGGTGTCGGAATCGGGACCATTACTGGGAGTTTTCGAAGAAAGGGCTCGTCCATAAAGGCTCCCCTGGGCCCTGCAGGGACGGGCCTGCGACTACCCGTCCACTGCGTTAAGGGTTCGTCCGAGCGAAATCCTCGGGACAATACGAGCGGTCGCTGTCCCATTGTGGTTAGGGCAGGGTCACCGGGTTGCGGGGATCTCCGCCGCGCCTGGGCCCGACCGATCGTCCCTTGGGCTCAACGACAAGGCAAGCTATAGAGGGAGTCTGCGTCACATGGCCACCCGTCTTGGCCCGTCGTGGTTGAATCGGGTCCAGCAGTTGGCTGGGCCGACTTATACCGGCCGGTTCAGCCGCTTTGCCGTGCAGGTCGACCGGGTCAACGCCCTGGAGCCGGCGATCGAGCAATGCACCGACGAGGAGCTCAAGTCGCGTGCGCATGCCGTTCGATTGAAGGCCCGGCAGGGGGATTCGCTCAACAGTTTGCTGCCCGAGGCGTTCGCGCTGGTTCGCGAGGCTGCCAAGCGAACCATCGGTCAGCGCCACTTCGACGTGCAGATCCTCGGCGGGATCTCCATACACAACCGTTGCATCGCCGAGCTGGAGACGGGTGAAGGAAAGACGCTGGTGGCCACCATGCCCGCTTTCCTTAACGCCTTGCCGGGTAAAGGGGTGCACGTCGTCACGGTCAACGATTACCTGGCTCGCCGCGACGCCGAATGGATGACGCCGATCTACCAGATGCTCAACTTGACGGTCGGATGCATCCAGACGGGTCAGTCCGACGGCGCGCGTCGCGCCGCCTATGCCTGCGACATCACGTATGGTACGTCCAAGGAGCTGGGATTCGATTTCCTGCGCGACGAGCTCAAGCGGCTGAGGATGGGTGGGGATGCGCATCGCAAGACGTTCGAGCAGGTCTACCTGGGCCGCGGCGAGCAGGTGGATGCCGAGAAGCCGGTGCAGCGCACCCATTACTACGCGATTGTGGACGAAGCGGACAGCATCCTGATCGACGAGGCGAGGACTCCGCTGATCATCGGGGCCAACAACCAGCCCACCCAGGAGGAGGCCGCGGCGTACTACGGTGCCGATCAACTGGCCACGACCCTGGTGCGGGTGAAGGACTACAAGTACGACCCGCTGGAACGGAAGGCCGAGCTGACGGCCGCCGGTCGACGCAAGGTTCAAGCGAGGGCGGCGCATTCCGCCTTCGTGACGCTCACGGTGGACGGCCTTTATGAGTACGTGGAGCGTGCGCTCCGCGGCCAGATCGCTTATCTACGTGACCGGGACTATGTCGTCGTGGACGGCGAGGTGGTCATCGTGGACGAATTCACAGGCCGAATGATGCCGGGCCGACAGTGGCAGGATGGCCTTCACCAGGCGATCCAGGCCAAGGAAAAGCTGGAGATCACGCTGGAAACGATCACCGCGGCGCGGGTGACGGTCCAGGATTTCTTCAAGCGATACACGAAACTCGCCGGCATGACTGGTACGGCCTCATCCGATGCGGCCGAACTGCGGCGGATCTACAAGGTCGGCGTCTTCAAGGTCCCGACCAATCGCCCCGGCCGAAGGGTCTGGCTGGCCGACCGCGTGTTCTCGACTGAGGAGGAGAAGCTCCAGGCCGTCGCCGACCAGATCGTGGAATGGAACAAACAGGGCGCTCCGGTCCTGGTGGGGACGCGGTCGATCGAGAAGTCCGAGAAGCTCAGTACCTTGCTGGGAACCGCCGGAATCGAGCACCAGATCCTCAACGCCAAGAACCACGAGATCGAGGCCCAGATTGTGGCCCAGGCTGGCCAGAAGGGAAAGGTCACCGTCGCCACCAATATGGCCGGCCGAGGCACTGACATCAAGCTCGGCGAGGGTGTCGCGGCCGTGGGCGGTCTGCACGTGATCGGTACCGAGCGTCACGAGGCCCGACGGATCGATCGCCAGCTCTCCGGCCGCTGCGCGCGGCAGGGCGACCCGGGACGTCGCCCAGTTCTTCGTCTGTCTCGATGACGAAATCATCGAGACGTTCGGCGAAAAGCCCGCGGTCCGCATTCGAAGGCGCGTACGAGGGCCGGGGTGAGATGACCAGCTTGCAGTGGCGACGCTTTTTCGTGGCGGCCCAGCGCAAGAAGGAACGGCAGCACTTCCGCGATCGCAAGCTTCTCATGCATTATGAGAAGCAGCGGGCCGAGATGCGCAAGAACATGGGGCTCAATCCCGTGCTCGGTTGAACGCGGCGGCGATCTCGTCACTTCCGCAACACGGTTTGCACATGCCGTCGGACATGTTCGTCGAGTTCCTTGAGTGAGCCGAGTCGATCTTGGGCATAAGCGGCCCGGCCTTTGGCCTCCCCCAGTTTCGGGATTCCCGCCAGATAGGTCTGGAACTTCCGGACCTGCTGTTGCCGGAGGAGGTAATGGACCAGAAGCCAGGCCTCGGCGTATGCGACCTGAGCCGTCTTCGGGTCGTCGAACACGTCGTCTTTGGTCAAAAGCTCCGTGATGGGAATCCATGGGGCTCCATCCAACGTCTGGAGTCGCCACACATTGATTGCCCCGAAGGCCCTGGCGTCACGCGGCACCCAGAGTTCTCCGTAAGTGGCTAATCCTTCGCTGATGGCGAGGGGGACATCGGCCTCCCGCGAAAGTAGGCCGGTGTTGAAGCAAAGGAGGTGGATGGTCTCATGGGCCAAGGCGAGTGTGTTCTTCCTTTTCGCCTCCGCGTCCAGGTTCGCCTGGGAGTCTCTCAGGTCGAACATGATGAGTTGATTACTGTCCAGCTCGTACTGGCCAGCAACGTCTTCTGCCGGATTGGCGTTGATATAAGCTTTGAATGAATCGGCATCTTTGAGTGTGACGACAGTCATGCGTTGTTTCGGATAGGCCACCTTGAAGCCGCGTCCCCGGAAGTAACTGAGGAAATCCTTTCCCACCGCCTCGCATAGCTTGGTTGCGTCCTCTCGGAATCTCGCCGGCGCATCGCCGATCGCCAAGAAATGCTGTTGCGGTTTCCGATTCGGTTCGAACGGCCCGAGCCCCGCCTTCTTCGCTCGGCTCTGAACCTGATCGACGACCTCTTGCTCGGCCGTCTTCGCTTTCTGAGGGGCCTGACCCCAGGCCGGCATCGCGAAACCCGGCACGA
This sequence comes from uncultured Isosphaeraceae bacterium, assembly GCA_963845695.1. GTDB lineage: Bacteria > Planctomycetota > Planctomycetia > Isosphaerales > Isosphaeraceae > CAWJTV01. The sequence continues at coordinate 215,189 of CAWJTQ010000017.1, forward strand.
TCACTGCCATCGCTTTGAGCCAGCGCCGGCGGGACCACGACGAGCTGGCGGCGCCCCGCTCACCTTCCACCATAGCCCGGCGACTTTGCGGATTCATGATTCGTACCCCGCCATTCGGCACGAGATTCAGCAAGTCCAGGACATCGTGACCAACGATTTCATTCTGACATCGACACCGCCGGCTCCGCCAGCCACGTCTACCCTCGGAATTCATGACGAAGGTGAGACGTGGGGTCGGCGTCTGACTCTAGTAGTCGGCCGAGCTCCATCATGGCGGTGGAGGGCGCTCAGGAGCATTGCCTTGTCGTCTCGATCGAGCTAAGTTGAAGGTCACCTTGATGATTCGGACTCATCCTCTCAACAAGGACCCCACCGATGAGAACGATCGTAATGGCCCCGCTGCCCGCGGTTCTCCTCGTGATCTGGACGGCCGCCCTCGCGCAATCGGACGCACCATCGCCAAAGTCCTGGCGGACGATCTTCGACGGCAAGAGCCTCGATGGATGGGAGCACATCGGGCCGGGAAAGATGAAACTGGAAGATGGCCAGATCCGGACGGAAGGGGGTATGGGTCTGCTCTGGTACACCAAGGAGAAGTTTGGGGACTGTGTGATTCGCGTCATTTACAAGGTGTCCAGCAAGCACTCCAATTCGGGCATCTACGTACGGATTGCCGACAAACCCAAGGACCCTTGGTTCGCGGTTCATCACGGCTTCGAAGTGCAGATCTGCGACGCGGAAGACGAGTATCACGGCACGGGCGCGATTTATTCGCTCTCCAAATCGGTTGCGCGTCCGGTCAAGCCGGATGGGGAATGGAATACCATGGAAATCACCTTGAGAGGCCAGCAGGTCCTCGTTTCACTCAACGGCGGTGAGGTCAACGTGTTCGATGCGGAGAAGTCGCAGGTCCCGAAACGGGTCAAGGACTATGAGCCCGAGCGTGGCCCGCGACCCACGTCCGGCTACATCGGCTTGCAAAACCATGACGATGTGTCCGGCAGTTCCCCGGTCTTCTTCAAGGAAGTCAGCGTTCGACCCCTGACGGAACATGACAAACCCAAACGGTGACCTGAGTTCGGGGAGACGAGACGATCTTCGCCCGTCTCGGCGAGAATTCCTCTTGAGCCGGATCTTTCCAGCCACTATGGTAGCCATACTGCGACGGATCGCTTCGAGGAGTCACCTCGGCCGCGGCAGCACTGACTTCAAGGACGATGTCCGATGCTTCGAAATGAGACCGAGAACCGCTCACCAGGGCAACGCGCGCGTCTCCTGCTCAAATACCTGATGTATCCCGGAACGAACTGGATCAGCCGCGACAAATCGAAAGTCGTCCGGATGTTCCTGACCGGCACGCCCGACCGGCCGATCCGGACGCTCGACTGTGGCTGTGGCAATGCCTTCTTCGCGCACCGGGCAATCCAGCGCCATTCACGGTGTGTCGGGATCACGATCCACGACTGGGAGAAGAAGAACTGCGAGGAGATGCGCTCTTTTCTGGGACTGGCCGAGGACCAGCTCGAGTTGCGAGTGACCAGCCTGGAGCAACTGGCCGCTCAACCGTCCCTGCACGAGAAGTTCGACCAGGTCCTCCTGCTCGATGTCATCGAACATATCATGGATGCCCCAAAAGCGTTGCGCCAGATCCACGGGTTGATGAGCGCGAACGGTTTGGTTTACATCACGACGCCTCATCGCGACTGGCAAGGCAACGCCGACCGGATCCGCGTAACGCGCACCGAGGATGGATGGCATGTCCGGAACGGATACACGTTCGAGCAGCTCGAATCGATCCTGGAGCAGAATGGTTTCGAGCCGGTGGACCGGTTGCGGTTCGGGACCAAGGGATCAACGTTGGTGACATGGATCCAGCATCGGCTCTTCCGATCCTGGATCGATCCACTGACCGTCCTCTTCTTCCCGTTGCTCAAGCTCGCGGCGATCGTATTGTCGCCGTGGAAAGACCCGCACACCATCTTCGTGCTGGCGCGGAAACAGTCGCAACGCGTGAACGCCCTGGAACCGGACATCGAGTGCTCTTGGCCTGCCTCAACCGGAGTGGCCGGGCGAAGGTTTACGGCACATCAAATGCACGATTGACCAAGTCACTCAGAACCCGTAGAGTAACTCGGTCGGGACAGGTCTGCATCTCCTTCGGTGTAATCACGTGGTGAACCTTGATGAGTGCCGTGTACGGACCCTCGCCGTTCTTCCTCGGGATCGACCTCGGCGGCACGAACATCAAGAGCGGCGTCGTGAATGACGACGGGCGCGTGCTGTCATCGATCAGTATCGATACCGAGGCCGACCGTGGCCCGGTCGTGGGCCTGGATAATCTTGCTGAGGCCGGGCGCCGGGCCGTCGCGGCCAGCGGTTTGACGTGGGACCAGATCGCAGGGGTCGGCCTGGGCTCCCCCGGGACGATGGATCTGCCAGCGGGCATGTTGCTGGATCCGCCCAATTTACCCGGTTGGGACAACGTGCCCATCCGACAACTCCTCGGGGACCGGCTGAAGAAGCCGACCGTTCTTCAGAACGATGGGAACGCCGCGGCTTACGGCGAGTACTGGACGGGGGCGGGTCGGGGGGCACACAGCCTTGTGATGTTCACCCTGGGCACCGGGATCGGCGGCGGGATCGTGAGCGACGGGCTGATCCTGGAGGGCCGCCACAGCCACGGGGCGGAATGCGGTCACATCATCGTCCAGATGGAGAACGCGCGTCAGTGCTCCTGCGGCGCCTATGGGCACCTCGAGGCTTACGCCTCGGCAACGGCACTGGTCAAGCGCACCCTCGAGGCCCTCTCGCAGGAAGCGGTTCCGAGCCGGCTCCGCGCGGTCGAGGCGGACTCGGTCACGAGCCGTGCGATTGCCGAGGCCGCCGCGGCCGGCGACGCCCTGGCCCGTCAACTCATGCGCGAGACAGCCTATTTCCTGGCCGTCGGAGCCGTCTCGCTGATGCATACGATCGATCCGGATCTCGTCCTGTTCGGCGGCGGGATGATCAACGCGGGTGACTCGCTTCTGGAAGACATCCGCCACGATGTCCGGCGGATGGCGTTCCCGATCCCGGCGCGAAGAACGCGCATCGAGTTCGCAAAACTGGGAGGGGAAGCCGGGTTCGTCGGCGCCGCCGGGTGGGCGCGGAAGGTGCTCAGCCGGCCTTCTTGACCGCGGCCGCCTTTTTCTTCTGTGCCGCCGTCTTGTTCTTCGCCGCGGCTTTCGCCTGGACCCCGCTCAGGAACTCTGGCTGGGTCAGGAATCCATCGCCATCCTTGTCGAGCTGATCGAATCGCGGCTTCGGTCCGGTGAATTCCTCCCGAGAGACCTTTCCATCTCGATCTTTATCCATCGCCCGGAAACGCTCGACGGCTTTCTTCTTGGCGTGATCGGAAAACTCCTTGAGCTGTACCAACACGGCGCGGTATTCCTCGGCCTCCAGCTTGCCGTTATGGTTGGCGTCTCCCTGTTTCACGAGACGTTCGAAGGCCGGTCGCGCCTTGGCAGGCACTTCCTCTTTCTCGATGGCCCCATCCTGATTGGCATCGAGCTGGAGGAAGAGCTCACGCGGCTGCAAGGCCTGGCCCGGCGCTGCGCCAGCCCGACGCCGACTAGCGCCCCAGCCGTAACCAGGGCGATCCCGTATCGAAAGAGCGATCTCATCGGAGCGATCTCCCAGGTCGTTCGCTTCGTCCCCTTACGGAATTGAACCCCGAAAATCCACGAAGGTGTCTGACGATTCCACGTGAGTCTGATCACACCGATGGCTTCTCGGGCCGCGGGAGGCTCTGGAATGGGCCCGGAACGAGAGGGAGGGATGATGCTCGGGAGTTCCAGGCGATGGCCGCCCTCACCGCGCAGAAGTTGGTGCTTGGCCTGGGTCGTCTGGCCAAGTCCGTGGATCTTGATGAACCCGAGCGCGGCCGACGAGTCGTATTGATCCCCTTCCTCGTAGGTCGCCAGCTCATGACGGTACAAGCTGTGCTCGCTCTTGCGACCCACGACTTGCGTGTGCCCCTTGAACAACTTGAGCCGCACGGTGCCCGAGACGAACTGCTGATTCGAGACGGTGAAGGCCATCAAGTCCTGGTGGAGCTGGCTGAACCAGAGGCCGTTGTAGATCAGGTCGGCGTAGGCCTGGCTCGACGAGCGTCTTGAAGCGGAGCGATTCCTTCGAGAGCGTGAGGAACTCCAGCTCGCGATGGGCCTCGTGGAGCACGAGGGCAGCCGGAGCCTCGTAGATCTCGCGGGACTTGATCCCGACCAGGCGATTCTCGATGTGGTCGATCCGACCGATTCCGTGCTTGCCCGCTCGCTGATTGAGCGCAACGATCAGGTCGACTCCGTCGGTCTCTCGGCCGTCCAGAGCCACGGGCTTGCCGTGGTCGAAGGTGATCTCGACCTCCTCCGGTTGATCGGGGGACAGCCCCGGGTCGGTGGTCCACTGGAACGTCTCCGGCGGCGGCTCGACCCAGGGATCTTCGAGGATTCCCGCCTCGATCGACCGGCCCCAGAGGTTCTGGTCGGTACTGAAGATCGACTTCTTGGTCGCCTCGACCTCGATGCCGTGCTTCGCGGCGAACTCGAGCTCCTGGGTGCGCGTCCACTTCCACTCGCGCACCGGGGCGATGATCTTCAGCTCCGGGGCGAGCGTCTGAAAGGTGACATCGAAGCGAACCTGATCGTTGCCTTTGCCGGTGCAACCATGCGCGACGGCCGAGGCTCCGTGTTCGCGCGCGACCCGCACCATGAGCTGAGCAATCAGCGGACGGCCCAGCGCCGTGGCCAGCGGGTACTTCCCCTCGTAGAGGGCCCCGGCCGCCAGTGACGGAAACACGAAATAGTCCACGAACAGGTTCCGCGCGTCCTCGGCGATCGCGTCGATCGCGCCGGTCCGGAGCGCCTTCTGGCGGATCGCCTCGATGTCCTGCCCCTGGCCCAGGTCGCAGGTGTAGGCGATCACGTCCATTCCGTAGGTTTCGTTGATCCACTTGACGGCCACCGAGGTGTCGAGTCCACCGCTATAGGCCAGAATCACCTTCTCGCGCGCCACGATTTGCTCTTCCTTCCTGGTCGGTCAGACGGGGGGGACCGGAACGTCGATCCTCGCACGGATGACCTGGATTCCCGAGGATATCACCTTTGTCTTTGAGCATGAGAACGATCAGAGGACGAAGGCACGCCTGAGGCATTCGAGACCCTCACGGCCTCGCGCGACGTCGGTGCCGATATTGATGCGCACCTCGCTGGTATTGATCAGGTTGACGTTGATCCCGCGCTCGGCGAGTGCGGCGAACATTCGAGTGGCGGCGCCGGTGTGAGTGCGCATCCCCACCCCGATGACCGAGAGCTTGGCCATGGCCGGCTCCACGGAAACGTCCTTCACACCGGCCGAGTGGACGGCCTCAACGGCACGGGCGGCGGCATCCCTTGGTACGGTGAACGACAGGACCGAGTCCCCGGCGATCCCGATGTTCTGCACGATCATATCGACGAAGACGCCGGCATCGGCGATCGCGCGGAAGACGCGCGCGGCGTAACCGGGCCGGTCGGGAACGTGGAACAGCGAGACGCGGGCTTGTGAGTCGTCGAGCTCGACGTCGTCGATGACGAGATCCTCCATCCCGCGCGGCTTCGGCTCGCCCGAGTCCGGCTCGACCAGCGGAGCGGGTTTTCGGACGCTGCCGCCTGAAGAGGGGGAGAAGGACGTCATGCTTGCGTTGAGCTGATCGAGCTGGAATGCCTTGTGTACGACACGGAGCGCCGCCACGGCCGAGGCACGATCGACCAGCACGCTGATCTTGATCTCACTGGTCGTGATCATTTGAAGGTTGATGCCGGCCGCGGCGAGCGCCTCGAACATGGCGGTCGCCACGCCGGTATGGGTTCGCATGCCAATTCCGACGACGGAGACCTTCGCCACCTCGACGTCATGGGTGACGCCCGAGGCGCCGATTTCGCGGGCGGCAGACTCGGCTGCGTGCAGCGTATCGGGCAGGTCGCCCCTGGCCACCGTGAAACTGACCTCGGTCGTGCCGCCGGTCGAGACGTTTTGAACGATCATGTCCACCACGATGTTTCGCGCGGCAATCGTGCGAAAAACCGAGTGGACCACGCCCGGACGATCGGGAACGCCGAGGATCGTGATCCGGGCCTCGTCCTTGGCCAGGGCCGCTCCGGTTACCGCGACGCCCAGCCGGCGCGCTCCTCCTCGCCCACGATCCAGGTCCCGGGCGCGTCCGAGAACGAACTCCGCACGTGGATCGGAACCCCGTACTTCTTGGCGAACTCGATCGACCGGGAGTGCATCACTCCCGCGCCCAGGCTGGCCAGCTCGAGCATCTCGTCATAGCTGATGCGATCGATCTTGCGGGCCTCCGGTACGATTCGCGGGTCGGTGGTGTAGACCCCATCGACGTCGGTGTAGATTTCGCATCCCCCGGCACCCAGCACGGCGGCCAGGGCGACCGCCGTCGTGTCGGAACCACCCCGCCCAGCGTCGTGATATTGTAATGCTCGTCCACGCCCTGGAAGCCGGCCACGATGACGATTTTTCCCTCGCTCAGCGCCTGGGCCATCCGCTCGGTGGAGATGTCCCGGATGCGGGCCTTGGTGTGGAAGCTGTCCGTGACCAGGCCGATCTGTGCCCCCGTGAAGCTGATGGCCGGCACGCCCAAACTTTCGATGGCCATCGCCATCAGCGCAACGCTGACCTGCTCGCCGGTTGACAGGAGCATGTCCATCTCGCGAGCTGGTGGGGTCTCGGTGATCTCCTTGGCCAGTGCGATCAACTCGTCGGTGGTGTGGCCTCGGGCCGAGACGACCACGAGGACTTGCTCCCCGCGCGCGTGGGCCTGGATCGCGCGCCGGGCCGCGGCCAGGATCTTGTCCGAATCCGCCACACTGGTCCCGCCGAACTTCTGAACGATCAAAGGCAACGTCGTCACTCCCTGCGGAAACACCTCGAATCGTGCCGGCCGCACCCCCGTGGTCTTGCGGCGCTCGATGCGGGCCGGCCTGGCCCGACTTACGCCCCGTTCCGCCCGTTCCAGTCGAGATCGAGGAATCGCTGCATCAGGCGGTAACCCTGCTCAAAGAACGGGGATCCCTCGAGCCGCGCCGCGAATTCGTCATACGTCTGACCCGCACCGACAAGTCCCGTTCCGGCCATCGCCCAGGCCACCGGCGCGCGGTCGTGCGCGCGGGTGCGTAAGAGCGTGGAGTGATCGGGAGAGATCACCATCCGCCAGCGGCCGTACGGCTTCAACGCTTCATGGACCGGGCCGACGATCTCGCGGTCGATCCGCTCGATGGCCTCGACCTTCGCGTCGGGGCGACCTTCGTGGCTGGCCTCGTCCGGAGCCTCGACATGGACGCAGACGATGTCGAAATCCCGGATCGCCTCGATGGCGGCCCGGCCTTTGGCGGCATAGTCGGTATCCAGATAGCCCGTCGCACCGGGAACATCGATGCGCGTCCAGCCGGCCAGCACGCCCACCCCGCGCACCAGGTCGACGGCCGAGATGATCGATCCCCGTAATCCATGGAGATCCACGAACTTCGGCATGCTGGGTGCTCTGCCCTGCCCCCAGAGCCAGATCGCATTGGCCGGCCTCTTCCCGGCCGCGATGCGAGCCTGGTTGACCGGGTGATTGGCAAGCACTGGATGAGCTCGGGTCATCAGGTCGTTGAGGATGTCCGAGCCGGGCCCTCTGGGCCGGTGCTCGGCAGCGGGCTGGTCGGGATAGTCGTGTGGGGGGTCGGTCACCGTCTCATCGCTGAACGGTGGGTCGTTTGCCCGTCCCCGATAGAGTAACAGGTTGCGGTAACTCACGCCCGGATGGAACTCAATCCCCGGATAGCCGAGCTCAGCCTCGAGTGCCTCGATCAGCGACTGACCCTCCGGACTGGTGATATGCTCGGCTGTGAAGTCGGTGAGTCGGCCGTCCTGGATGGTCATCAGGTTGCAGCGGATCGCCCAGTCGTCGGGACCCAGCTCGATCCCCATGGCCGCGGCCTCGAGCGGAGCTCGCCCTGTATAGTAACGCTCCGGATCGTAACCGAACAGGCTGAGCGTCGCGACGTCACTCGCCGGCAGGAACCGGTCAGGCACGTTCCGCGACCGGCCGACGATCCCCTCACGTGCGACGCGATCCATCTGTGGGATCGACGCCGCCTGAAGTGGAGTCTTTCCTCCGAGCCCCTCGAACGGCTCGTCCGCCGCCCCGTCGGGAATCACGATGACATACTTGCAAACGCTCGACATCGGTTTCCGCACCCAACCGGAGGATCGGCTCCGAATCGTCAGAGCCGGTGTTGACGACCTTGCCATCTTAACCGATCAGAGACTCCCTTGCGCCAGGGGTTTCCACCGGGTCCAAACTCTTGACCAAACCGAACTAGGCTCGGCTGCTCGATCTGGCATCAGACCCCATGTCGGGCGGATGCGGTCCGCTCATCCGATCACGAACAATCGACGACAGGTCGATGTGCCATGCCGTCACTCGCGGGAACAACGGCGCGATGTTCTCGCCGACGAGGCCGGCCACGACGCCGTCGAGAACTCCCAGAATCGCACCTTGGAATGCGACTCTTTCCGGCCGTTCATCGCGTCACGTCCATCGCGATCTTGCGCAACGGCGCACCCAATTTGCTCAGGGCCGAGATGGTTGCCCTTCCAGCGATTATCGCGGGTCCAGCTACCGATGTCACGGATTCGGACTGGACGAGCCGTCGCAGCCAAAGACGATTGCTTGCACGCTTCTTGTTGAGCGAAGCTCGTGGGTCGGTTGCAAGATCGAGAAAAGCTCTGGTCATGTGCGGGAGACGGGAGCTCGGTTGTGTTGGATGCGCCAGCATCAGGGAATCCGAAAGAGGTAGACTCGAACGGACTCTCCGCGCAAGTTTACTCATGAGGAATCGTCTTACCTCATGGAGGGACGAAGACACTTACAAAAGGAATGGGGCTCAGGGCTCAAGATCCGTGAGGAACTCTGGTGTAGGGCAGGTGCAACCCACCATAACCCCAGGAGGGATGGTGGGTTGCGACCACCCTACAGATCCGCTGACATCGATCGTTACCCATTTCGACCCATGAGCCGGCCGCTTTCCGGCTCGCCTTTGGACTTGATCTTCTCAGTTTTTTAAAGATCAACCCGCGGTGCACCATTGCCTCGACGATTCGTCGCAAGGCATGATGCTTGGGTCCGAATGATGGAGTCCGAATGATGGGGCCGTTCACTTCCGATGCACTACCATGATTACGAAGAGTCTAGTCACGTCGCTGGGGATGAGACTGATGGCGAGATCGCGCCATGCTCAGAGCGCGCCGCAAAGAGAGGTTCCTGAGCCCGACGGCGGAAAGACGAGCCCGACGCTGCTGGACCGCGTTCGCAACTGGGAGGACCATCCCGCCTGGATGGCCTTTCACGAACGGTACAACCCTGTGTTGCGCCGATGGTGTAGCCGGTTCCGCTTCGACCCCGACACGTCCGACGAGTTGTGCCAGCGGATCTGGGTTGAACTGATGGCGCGGATGCGGACCTTTCGGTACGACCCGAGCCGTGGGTTCCGCAAGTGGCTCTGGCGGCTCTTCCAATCGCGGGCCATCGACTTGCTCCGCAATCGTCGCACCACGATGCTCCAGGGTCTCGAGGCCCAGCCGGTCGTCGCATCGCACTTATCCGGCGCAGGATCTGGAGCCGATCGACGATGAGAATGAGGACAAGGAGAAGCCGGGGAGCTTGATGTTGAATCGCCTGGCCTCCGAGGCGCAAGAGGCGGTACGATCCCGCGTCGATCCCGAGACCTGGCGCACCTACTGGTTCGTGGCGATCGAGGATCGCCCGTTTCGGGAGACCGCCGAATCCCTGGGGAAATCGTATACAGCCGTTTACAATGGTTACAAACGTGTCGATCGGATGCTCCGCACGGAGGGCGAGCGACGTCTTGCGGCCCTGGTGGGTCCGGCTACGCCATCGTCCGACGTTCGTCAACGTTGACTTCACCCCGATGTAGTCAGGGGGCCACCGATGCTGGATTGCCCTTCCGCCGCAGCCCTGGCCGGGCTGGGGACCGACCTGATTGAAGCGGAGACGCTCGCGTCGCTCGAAGGCCACATCGAGGTGTGTCCCGAGTGTCAGGCGAAATTGGAACGGCTGGCGCGGCGGGACGTGATGGGAGAGCCGCTCACCGGCCCGGTTCTCCCCGGACCGGACCTGGTGCCGACGATCCCCGGGTTCGTGATCGAACGCGAGCTGGGCCGGGGTGCGATGGGCGTGGTTTATCAGGCGATTGAGCAGAGCCTGGGCCGTCGCGTGGCGCTCAAGGTGGTGCGGAGCGGCCCGTCCGCGAGCTCGCTCGACCATGCTCGCTGGCTCCGCGAGGCGCGCGCCTTCGCGCGAGTGCGTCACGATAACGTGGTCCGTCTCTACCAGGTTGGCGAGTCCGAGGGTTGGCTCTACCTGGTGCTCGAACTGGTCCCGGGTGGGACCTTGGAACAGCGGCTGAACGTCCCGTATACGCCCCGGGATGCGGCACGGCTCCTGGAATCGATCGCCGGGGCGGTGATTGCCATCCATCGTGAGGGGTTGGTCCATCTCGACCTCAAGCCCTCCAACATCCTGCTCGACGCCGGGCCGGAGATCCCCCGCGAGCTGGCGGTTCCCCGCGTCGGCGATTTCGGCATCGCGTTTCGGTCCGATGAGCCCGATGCGAGCCTGGCGACGGCCCTTCTGGCCGGTCCGGTGGGGACTCCGTCCTACATGGCGCCGGAACAGGTGGCGTTCGATCGCCGAAAACTCGGCCCGGCGGCCGATGTTTATGGCCTTGGCGCGATTCTCTATCATCTTCTGACGGGCCATCGGCCGTTCGCGGCGGCCAGCGTGATCGACACGCTCGACCAGGTCCGCAGTCGGGAACCCGTGCCGCCCCGACGTCTCAACCCCACCGTGCCGCGCAATCTCGAGACCATCTGCCTGAAATGCCTCCAGAAACAGCCGGCGCGGCGCTACGACTCGGCCAGAGCCGTCGCCGACGACCTGAGGCGATGGCTCGACGGCCGCTCAATCCTGGCCCGTCCCGTCTCTCCGCTCGAAAAGGCCCGGCGATGGTGTCGCCGCCGGCCGGCCGTCGCCGCGCTGGGCATCGCGCTCTTGATCGCGCTCTCCGCCGGCTTCGTGGGAATGTTCCTGTTCTGGAGGCATGCCGAGACGCAGCGCCTTCGGGCCGAGTCCGACTTTCAGGTCGCTAACGAACTCCTGGACCAGATCGTGGATCTCAGCACCGGTGGCCCCGGCGGCGTCTCGCGCGTGGTCAGCCCCGAGCGGCTCATCGAGATGCTCACCCAGACGCGGCGACGCCTCCGCGGGCTCGCCGCACGCCGAACCGACTACCAGGCGATCGCTCGCCAACTGATGATCGTGGACCGGCGGCTGTGCGATACGCTCATCCAGGAAAAGCGATGGGACGAGGCGCGATCGCTGGTCGAAGAGCATGTGGCAGACCAGGACGCGATCCTCCAATCGAATCCCAACGATCCCAGGGAGCTGGGCATTCTGAGTGGGTGCCTCCAGCAATTGGCCGCCGTTGCCGAGCATCAAGGTCGGGTTGAGGAGAACATTCGGATCCTTCGGCGCACCGTGCGATCGGCGGAACATTGGGCTCGTGTCGCACCGGCAGTCGGTTCGATCCACCGCTTGGCAACCTGCCGCGAGGCGCTGGCCCTGTCGCTGACCAAGCGGGGCGATCTCGACGAGCCCCAGTCGCTGATGGTGACCAACCGCCTCCTGATCGACGCCTTACCGGCCGACTGCAATGATCCCGAGATCGTCGCCTGGCGTATCCACGTCCGATCCGATTTCACCCGCGTGATCGAGGATGAGTCTTCCCTACCATCGGCCAGGTCGGGATCCGCCGCGACGTCGGGTCGGGATCCCCTGTCGAGGCTCGGGTCCCCGGAGGCCAAACACCTACCGGCCCAGGTCTGGGCGCAGTTAGCGGTCGAGGTGTTCGGTCCGGCGACACGCACCGGCACGGCTTCATCGCTCGACCGAGACCTTCGAATTGGACCTGTGTGAACAGCTCGCCGTGACGGCATCGCAGTTACGCCGGCTGGGAAGGCTCGACCAGGCCAGGCGCGTCACCGACCGATTGCTGGCGTTCAGCCGCCTCCTGGTCGAGCGACATCCCGACCGGCCGGCCGCCTACCTGGTCGTCGGCGAGGCCCATATGCAGTTGAACAAGAATGCCTCCAAGACCGGCGATCGCACTGCGGCCGATCGGAACCTGGTACTGGCGATCGAGGCGACTCAACAGGCGCTGGTCCTTGACCCCAACCACGAACTCGCCCGTTTCCATCTGGACCGACGTCGGCGCCGGCTCAAGGATCTGCGCAATCCGCAGTGAACCGCCACCTCCCGACAACAAGAACCTCAGCCCAGCGCCGTCAGGTCCGCGGGGCCTTGAGCTTGGCGATCAGGAATTCGGTCATGTTGGCGTACACGGGGTCCTTGTGCCCTGGGTAGGCGAGATGGGCCTCGACGCCGGCCTCCTGGAGCTTCTCGACCAAGGGCAGGCCAAGCACGGCGGAGTGTGTCGGGTCGCGCTGGGTTTCGCCGAGGAGGGCGGGTTTGTCCTGGGCGGGATAGTCGAGGAACACGGGCGGGTCGCCGGCCCCGGCGTGCTCGTACGGCGAGTATTCCTTGATCCAGGGGAGCACCTCGTCGCGGTGATCGTAGAACGCCTGGAACTCCTCGCCGACGCGCTGGCCCGGCTTGCGGAAACCAAAGGCGTGGCCACCGTAAGTCATGTTCGGCATCCATTCGCGGAGTTGCTTCGGATCCAGTGCGGTCTGTGCACCCGAGACAGCCGCGCACGTCAGCCGGGTCGATTCGCGGGCGACGGGGTCCGGGCTATCCGGTTTGGCCATGTCGTCATGAAACGCCAGCCAGAGCGAGGAGCAGGCTCCGGCCGAGCCGCCGGTCGCCCCGATCCGAGTCTTGTCGATCTTCCATTCCCCGGCTTTCGACCGGAGGAATTGCACGGCCCGCGCGGCGTCTTCCAGCGGCCACTTCACCGGCGGCTTGACCCCGGCGGCCTGAGCCTGGGTGACGAAGCGATAGTTGATCGCCGCGACCGAGATCCCTTCCTTCCTCAGCCGAGCGATATTGGCCGAGCCGGCCCCCCACTTGTCGCCGTTGACCCAGCCGCCGCCGTGGATGAATACGACCAGCGGCGTGGGAGTCGTCGATTCCGCCTGATAGAAGTCCAGCACTTGCCGGGGGTGCTCGCCGTAGGCCACGTCGGCATGGGTCGGCGGGACCGGGGGACGGGTTGGCCGGGCTGGGGCCTTCTTCGCTGGGGTCTTGGACTTCGCCGGAGTCTTGGCCCCGGCAGGGGCTTGGGTCTTTTCGGCCTGGGCCAGGACACTCGAAGGCAGAGCGAGCGCGGCCGTGACGGTCGCGGCCCACCAGGGCGACGAACGGTGGAGGCGGATCATGGGGAACCTCGCAGGACTCGGATCCGGGGGCGTCGAGCACGACAGGACGCATCACACAGTCGGGGTCTCAACCCCCAGCATACGCGGCGCGATCGCGCGAGTCACGGTCCGAGCCAGAATTGGGACATGTCCGGCGATCCGGCGATCCGGCCCGAGAGCCTCGAGGTGCAATCGCGTTCATGTCGGTGCAGATCACGGGCGAAGGTGGCCGCTCCCATCGGCCCGTGGGTGCGGCCGCGGCCGAGACCGAGACCGCTCCGCCCGACCGTCTTCGCTCACACACGCCGCGCGCATTTGCAAGAGGGCCTCCGCTCCCCTCTCCTTCCAGAACGGCTCCGTCCCTTTCCTGCGACGGTTCCTCGGCTTGGTTAGGCTCTCGACCACCGCGCTCATGATCGGCAGGCCCAACCGGCAATTACCTGGGTAGTCCATCCGGTACATCGCCAGATAGGGCCGGGCGAATCGGGGCGACCGACCAGGGGCCGGCGGAATCAAGAGATCCAGGGAGCCCGCTCCGGTTATCGCCCCCTGGCGGGCGAAGGCTGAGGCGATAACATGGAGTAGCGGCGACCTGTCAGGGAATCGGTGAGCGACTGATCGTGAGGGAGGTCCGAAGATGGCCGAAAACTCGACGTGCCCACGATGCGGTTGTGAGCTCACGTCCCCGGTCGCTGACGGCCAATCCCACGCGGAGTTCGGCGCGACCGGCCAGGGACTGGAGCCGGTTGCCGAGGTCGGCGCCTTGGTGGATGTGGGGGGCCCACGGAGCGTGCTTGAGGCCCTCGCAATCGGACTCGAAACGGTCCCGCATGTCTCGCTCCGCGACACCCAGCCTCGCGACAATTCCCCCGCGCGTTGTTCGACATCGGCCGCGGCGCCCGCGCCCCGGCACCGAGCGGCCCGGCTGCGGCTCTTCGGCGAGATCGCCCACGGAGGAATGGGTACCGTGCTGAAGGGGCGTGACGAAGACCTCGGTCGCGACCTGGCGGTCAAGGTCCTTCTCGAGGCCAACCGCGACGACCCCGAGCTGATCCGCCGGTTCATCGAGGAGGCGCAGATTGCGGGCCAGCTCCAGCACCCCGGGATCGTGCCGGTCTATGAGCTGGGCGCGCTGGCCGACCGCCGGCCTTACTTCACCATGAAACTGGTCAACGGTCAGACCCTGGCGCAACTGCTGGCCGCTCGCAAGGAGCCCGCCGAGGGCCTGCCCCGTCTCCTGGTGATCTTCGAGCAGGTCTGCCAGACGGTGGCCTATGCCCACACCCGGGGAGTGATCCACCGCGACTTGAAGCCGTCGAACATCATGGTCGGGGCCTTCGGCGAGGTCCAGGTGATGGACTGGGGCCTGGCCAAGGTCCTGCCAGAGGGCGAGTTGAGGCGGGGTGCCGCCGCCGGGAGCCCGCCCGAGCCGACGACGGCGAGTATCACGATCCCGCGCTCGCCCAGTGGCTCGGCGGTGGACCGTACGCGGGCGGGCGCGGTCATGGGAACGCCGTCGTACATGGCCGCCCGAGCAAGCCCGCGGCGAGGTCGATCGCATCGACGAGCGCGCCGATGTCTTTGCGCTGGGGTCGATTCTCTGCGAGATCCTCACCGGTGCCCCAGCGTTCACTGGCGACTCGGCGTCGGAGATCCTCTTGAAGGCGACGCGGATGGAGATGGGCGACGCGCTGTCCCGGTTAGGCGCCTGCGGGGCTGATAGCAAGCTGGTCGAGCTCGCGCGGGGCTGCCTGGCCGCCCTCCCCGAGGACCGGCCGCGTCACGCCCGCGCCGTCAGCGACCAAGTGACGGCCCACTTGATCAGCGTGCCGGAGAAGCTGCGGCAGGCCGAGCTGGCCCGGGTCGCGGAGCGGGCGCGGACCCGGCTTGCGATCGTTGCCGGGACGGCGGCGATCATGCTGGTGGCCAGCGCGGGAGGCGGGCTGTGGTGGGCCCAGGCGCAGCGGGCCGAGCGAGTGGCGCGGACGACTCAGTCACTCAACGAGGCCTTGGCCGAGGCCGCTCAGTTCGCCGGCGAAGCGGAAGCCGGCGGCGAGCGGGGCGACCCGGCGAAATGGACCCAGGCGGTCGGCGCGGCCAAGCGAGCGGAGGCGCTGCTCGCACAGGGCGACGCCGATCCAGAGTTGCAGCGAACGGTCGCCGTGCGCAGTCGCCGAGTTGACCGACCGCCGCGACGCGATCGAGACCGACCGCCGTCTGTTTGCTGGCCTGGAGGCGGCCCGGGGCGGCGCGTCCGAGTCGGTCGACTGGGCCGAGATGGACGCCGCCTACGACTTGGCGTTCCGCGGCGCGGGATTGGACGTCGACACGACCGACGCGGCGACCGCGGGGGCGTGGATTCGCGCGCGCAAGCGCCCCGTGGAGCTGGCCGCCGCGCTCGACGCCTGGGCCGACGCCCGGCACAGGGCCGGCCGGCCCCAGGCGGATTGCAGCCGTCTGGTGGCCGCGGCGCGTGCGGCCGACACCGACTCGTGGCGCGACGCCTTGCGATCGAAGGCCGCGACTCAGGGCGAAGCCGCGCTCGACGCACTCCAGGCTCTGGCCGACGAGACCGGACGGCTCGATGCACAGCCGGCGGCCAGCGTGCTCTTGCTCGCCTCGAAACTCCATGAGAGGGGAGATCGGGGGCGGGCCGAGGCCGTCTTGCGCCGGGCCTGGGCCCGGTTTCCGAACGACTTCTGGGTCAATTTCCGCATGGCCGAGGCACCGGGAATGGGCTGGGGCGGGCCGAACGATGTGTTCCCCCGCCCGGCCGAGGCCCTGCGCTACCTGACCGCCGCCGTGGCCATTCGGCCGGAGAGCGCGATGGCTCGCGACTATCTCGGCATCGCGCTGCACGCCGCCGGCGACCTGCCGGCCGCCGCCCTAGCGCAGCGCGAGGCGATTCGGCTCAAAGCCGACGACCCGTGGATTCATTTTCATCTGGGCGCGACCTTGAGCGATTCGGGGGACATGGCTGCTGCCGCCACGGCGTTCCGCGCGGCGATCCGGCTCCAGCCTGATGAAGCCTGGCACCATTCCGGGCTCGGCAACGCCCTCAAGGCCATGGGCGACCTGCCAGGTGCTCTGATCGAGCTCCGTGAGGCCGCCCGGCTCAAGCCCGACTTTGAACGGATGCGCGACGAGGTCGCGAAGGCCGAGCGCGAGATCGGCAACTCGACGGGCGCCGCCCCTCGCGCTCCACGAAGTGATGTGGACAAGCGCCGATGAACCGTGGCGCCACCACGATCTTGGCATGGTCCTCCAAGCCTGAATGGCCCGAAGGGCGCGATCGCGGCATTCGGCGAGGAGATTCGGCCGACCCCGGCGGGCCACTCATTCTCCGGCTTGGCCTCAGAACACCAGGAATCGCGGGCGTTGCCATTCGGCCCACAGACGAAAAGGACGTCCCGTATTCCTTGACCAGCCGTCAACGGGTCTTGCGGTCCAGGTGCCGCCGGATCAGCCGCGTCGCGTCCGGCGTCATCGGTCGGAAGAGGGGCCCTTCCTTGTCGTCCCTGATGCCGGCCCGCGCCAGCGTCGCTTGCATCGAATTCTCGGGAAAATTTAAAAAGGGTAGATGCAAAAACCAATTCCATTGGTAATATTAAAGGTGGTTCCTCCTTCACCTCCCATCCCACTTCAATTCGCAGCCCGGAGTCAATCGCCATGAACGAAATGTCGGCAGAACCGATCGCGCAGGCTACGGAAGAGGTCACGGACGTTACCGAAAACGTTGAGTTTATCGATACTCCGCCAGTAACAGAGCTCGTGGAGCCGGTCCAGGATGAAGTCATTGCGACCGAGCCCATCGAGCAGGTCGCGCTGATCCCAGACGAGCTCATCCTGGCCGCGGCCGTCGAACAGGTCACGCCGATCCCAGACGAAGTCGTTCCGTCCGAGGCCGTCGAGCCGACGGCGCCGTTGGCCGACGAGGTCATTCCGTCCGAGGCCAACGAGCGGGAGGAGCCGGTGCTGGCCGGCGTCGTTCAGACCGAAGTGTTGGAGCAGGCCGCGCCGTTCGCCGACGAGGTCGTTCCGACCGAGACCGTGGAGGAGTTGGCGCCGGTTGTTGCCGACGCCATTCAGCCTGAGGTGCTGGAGCAGGCCCCGCCGGTAGCGGACGAGGTCGTCCTGACCGAGACCGTGGAGCAGGTCGTGCCGCTGATGGTCGAAGTCAATCCGAGCGAGGCCGTGGAGCAGGTCACGCCGGTCATGGACGAAGTCAATCCGACTGAGGTCGACGAGCACGTCGCGCCGGCCCAAGAGGAAGTCGTTCCGGCTGAGGCGGTCGAGGAGTTCACGCCGGAACACGCAGAAGTCGCCTCGGTGTAGGAGAGTCTTGCGATCATCGACGAGTGGCTGCTCGGCGATCGAAACGTATCGTCGGCGCAGCGGGCAGCGACACGGGGATGGCGCACGGGAGTAGGATGAACCCCGGGATGACTTGAGGCGGGGGTGCAGCAACCCCCGCCCCACCGCCGCGCTGGTGCAGTGGATCACATTCTCCATCACCGTCCGCGGTCGGAGCGCAGGGCACTCGTCTCGGCGGGTGCCAGGGCGTCATCCCGGTTCCACGTGATCAGCTCGTCGATGTCGTCGAGGTCGCCGCTGACCGACACCCAGGGCACGTTTCACAAGCCCGCGGCATACCAAAGCCGCAGACGACCAGGAGTTCAACGTTGCTTGATCGGCGGCCTCGCGGTCTGCAACGGGTTCGTGGTGCGAATGGCACGTGCCAGATGGCGGTCAAGAGGGTTCGGCATGTCCGCAAGGCAACGGGGACTGATGGCCTTGACCGGCTTGAGGATTGATTCGCTCTCCTTGAGCGTCTTGGCATCCCCGACCAAGACCGCCACGGGGTCATTGCGAGCAGCGCCTCTCGGGTTTGCCCGAAGGAGGTATGCGGGCAATCTGTAGTCCTGTCTGAGCTCTGTGGCCAGGGCCTTGGCAAACCTCTCCGCATCAGGACCTCTGAATACTTTGGCCAGCACCATGAAGGGACCGTTCTCCTTCTGAACGACAGGGACGTCGTCCCCTCGTGATTCCCTAGAGCACTTCCCAGTTGGGTTGCGCACCGGACGGCCAGAAGCCGATACCAGCCCGACGCGCCAGCGAGTGTGTTCTGGCGGAGATCCTCGATCCATTCACTCGCTGGCGCGTCGGGCTCGTATCAGCGCGTGCGCAACCCAACTGTAAGGCGGCTCTAGTCGAGAAGAGAACGGTAGCCCCGACCGCGATCGAGACCATAAACGTGGGGACACGAGACAGCGAAGCCCTCATGGCACGATCCTCCGTAAGACAATCCTGCGCTGAGAAGGCGGGAGCGTAATCTAATGAAGAATGCCGGAATCGCCAACAGCAACAAGGTCTTAGAGGCGGTGGTCTACGGGCTGGCCAGCCCCTGGCCGTGGTCGGCCAGCTCACGGAGTTGGTAGAAAGCGGCGATCGACTGGCCGTCGGCCGCAGGAACGCAATTGGTCTAGGCGTCGATAATCCCCGGTATGAGCGGGATTCGAGTCTGCCCCACGGGGCGACAGCATCCGGTGCGTGCGGTAGGTGAGGGTGGACACAGGGCGAATCGAGCACGAACGAACCGGCTGCCAGCCCCTGGCGTGAGGCAAACGGACGCGTTACCATCGGAGTAGCCGTTGACGGCCGAGGGTGACAATCATTCAGCAGTAAACACGGTTCGGCAGCATCGTGCCGAGGTCACCGCCATGTTGCGAGCCCTCCTCATCGGTTCCCTCGCCGCGATCGGCGGCCTGGGGACGACGACGGCGACGGCCCAGGATCAAAGGGCCGACCCCGATTTCGACACGAAGGTCGCCGCGCCGACCTACACGTCCCAGCATCCGGCCGTGCTGTTCGACGAGGCGCACCACAACCTCCACACCGCCGACGGCCTGTACAAGCCCTTCGCCGACCTCATCGGCCACGACGGCTACCGCGTCGCGTCCAACAAGAAGCCGCTCTCGCGGGCCCTGCTCGACGGTTATCAGATCCTGATCATCGCCAACGCGGCGGCGGCCGAGGGGGAAGGGCCCCGGGCGGCGGGGACGGCGCTGAGGGATGTCGAATGCAAGGTCGTGGAGGCGCTGGGTCACGTCGGGCGGCTCCCTCCTGCTGATCACCGATATGCCCCCGTGGGCGCGGCCGCGCGAAACCTGGCCGACCGGTTCGGGGTCGAGATGAGTCAGGGCGTGACGATCGACCCGAAGCACTCGGTCCCCGGGAAGCCCGGACGCCTGATCTTCACCGGCGAGACCGGCCTGCTGGGCGACCACCCGATCACCCGCGGCCGCCACCCTTCCGAGCGGATCCATCGCGTGGTCACCTACGCGGGGCAATCCCTCCTGGGCCCGCGGGGGAGCGTCCCCTTCCTGCGGCTGTCCGAGACGGCGATCGACCGGGTTGCCGACCACGGGAACGCCCGCGCCTCCGACCGGTGCCAGGGCCTGGCGATGACCCATGGGAAGGGGCGCGTCGTCGTGCTCGGCGAGGCGGGGGCCCTCTCGGCCCAGATCGACCCCGGGGGGCGGTTCGGTATGAACGACCCCGGCAACGACAACCGCCAGCTCGCACTGAACGTCATGCACTGGCTCTCCCGTGCCCTCCCGGCCGATCCCCCGGCCTCGCCCGCGAGGGCCGATTGGCCCCGGCGATCAGGTCGTCCCAACTCGTCGCGATGAGGATCTGCTTTTCACTTGATTTCCCGGGCCAATGTACCACGTGGTCACTCTCTGAGAGGTCGTCATCATGAGGAATCGACCCGTCTGGATTCTCACCCTGTCGTGCGTGCTGCTATCCTCCGGCCCTGCGCAATCGCGCGCCCAGGATGTTGACAAGGACAAAGCGGCGCCGAAGACCCTCAAGGCGCGTGTGGACGAGTCGATCGGCTGGTATCAGGTGTTCGTCAACGCGAGCGCCACAGAACCGATGAAACCGCAGGCCGTCTTGCGGTGGGGCAACTTCACGCGCGGGAAGCAGGAAGCGGACGGCGTGTTCGTCTTGTGGACCAACCAGGGGCGGCCCGAGGCGTCGGTCGGCATTTACCCGTGGTATGGTTACATCACCCACGAGCTGGTGTCGCTGTCGCGGGGTGCGAAACTGGAGGCGCGCAGGAGGGCCGCGTCGTCTGGTCGCCGAAGGTCCCCGGAGTCGCGTACAAGGACCTTCCCGGCGCCCCGCGCCCGCCGCGACTTCAGGTGGCCGGCTCCGGCAGATGAAGATCCTCGCCGACCGCTTCCAGGTCACGATGACCGGCTTGAAGGGCGACCGATCGGACCGCGAAGACCTGCGCATGCTCGCCAAACCGCTCTACCGTGCCGAGCCCGGCGAGGCGCAGAGCCCCGACCCCGATTGGATCGACAGCGGCGTGTTTGGCTTCGTCCAGGGGACGGACCCGGAGGCCATCCTCCTGCTGGAAGCGGTTCGCCAGGACGGGCGCCCGCGCTGGCAGTATGCCTTCGCCCGAGCCACCGCCGGCGGCCTGGAGGCGCGGCTCGATAAGATGGTCGTCTGGTCGGTCGAATTCCTCGCGGGCGAGACGGCACCTCTGAAGCCCCAGACGATCATCAGCCGGCCGGTCGGCGGGACGGGCTCGGGACAATAAAACGGGATCAAAGCTCGGAGTCCGGACCAGTAGCCGTCACGGTCCTGGCTGGATCCCAGGGCGTTTCTGAAAGAGTGGCTCAGGGAATACCGAGCCGGCCTGCCGGGCGACCAAGCCGCCGAGCTGACGAGGAGGAGGGCGGACCACAGCTCGAGCTCGGTGCCCGATTCCGGGCTCCTGGCATAATGAACCCGCGGCCCTCGGTCGGGCTTGGTGAGTTGGCCGGTGCAGGTCTAACTTGGCCGGGTAGACCTGGGTGGTTGCCCACCCAGGCCCCCCACAGATCCGGGCGTGCACGTTAAATGCACCCGGTTCGTCACGTTGTGGATCGCTGTCCTTCACACGAGTAGGTCGTCTCGCGGTGACACGCTGGTGAGGCACTGGTCCTCGGCGTGGTTCCAACTCCCCCTCCACAACGCGGCGCCCCCTTCGCTCCACAGGGTCCGGAAGGCCGTTCCTCCGCTTCAACACTACTATGGGGCGCTGCGACTCCTTGCCGTCCATCTCGCCGCACTTCGTTTCCTTCGCTTGGCGATACCATCGTTTCGTCCCTGATTCGTCCCCACAGGCTCGGGACGGGAGCCGTGGATCAACCTGGAGTTGGTAAGCCGGGCTCCGGCCGGCAGCCAACGATGGAGACGGCAAGGTCTCCCAAGTTCCCGGAAAACCCTTTGATCATTCGCCAGGTTCCTCCGACCCCGGTGTGACCTGGCACGCCTCTGGGTCCAGGTGTAGCTAATGCCAGGCTCGGCCCCCGCGATTGACCAAGACGAGGGCTCACGACAAGGAAATTTCGGGGCTCAATCACACAGCGTTTGATCGCGCTGTCTACGCTTCGCAGGGGCAGTCACCCACCCACCACGCAAGACTCGCTTCCGGCTGCTGGCCCGGCTCTGCCGGACGGGATTGGTTACCCGCAGGGTTTCAATGAAAGGTTTCACATTTTGAAATGATTCTCCTTTCCCGAGCAACGTGGCGCAAGGTCAATCTACGTAACATAGGTGTGATTATCATAAGATGCAGGCGCAGCCCTGAAATCCCTCCGAGCCTCGCGAGGCCCGATCGTGCGTCGGTGTCGTCGGACCGAAGCGCAGAAAACCCAGCTAAGCCCGTAGTTCGTTTCAATCCTTGTTGTGGTGGATTGCAGGCGTTCAACTGGAAAAATGAACTGACACCAATTTCTGTCAACACCAATTTCTGTCGGAGAAATCGCGAAGACGGCGGATTGCGCGTATTGACCGCCCCCTTTTCGGTCGATTAAGATTATTGCAGTTAATTCGAGATTGGAGACGAGGCTCCGGTGAAGGCTGAAGCAGGGGACAAGGTGCGCCTGAAGGCCGGGACCCACGCCGGAGCACGCGGCCTTCTCGATGCTTTCGATGGAGAGAAGCTCGTGGTCCGTCTGGAAGGGTCGGGGCTGAAGGTCCGCGTTACGCCCGAGCAGGTCACCAACTTCAGCCTCGCGGCAAGGAAGGCTTGGGTAACCGAGCCCGACCGGGCCGTTGGGAGGCGGAAGGGGACGAAGTTGTCCGATCAGGGTCTCCGTGACCCTTCGCCTCGACCGAGAGCTCTGGGAGCAATTCCTTGGCCTGGAGGCAGACGGGGTCATCGAGGACCGTACCGGGCTGATCAACCGATGGTTCAGGGAGAAGCTGGCCAGGCTGGACCGCGGGGGACGCCAGAGCTGATGCCCAAGAAGGTCACACCAGAGCAGCGAGAGGAGGTACTGCGCATGCTCACGCAGGGCCATGACCGCGACACGATCGCCGCAGCCGTGGGGGTGACGCCGGGACAGGTCTCAGCCATCTCCGCCCACGTGAGTATGGGCACCTACGCGCTGCCAGATCCCGAGGAACAGCTAGTAGAGTATGATCAGGCCATCTCCGAGGCCCCAGAGAGGACCAGCAACTTGCTCAGCATGCTGCAAGAGCCTTGAGGGCGCCGCCGGGCCGGGAGACCAGGCTCGCCCCCATCCTACTCGGGTCTGACGCCGAGACCGGCGAAGAGGTGTCGTGGAACCCAGACCCGAGGAGCGGCTCGGCCAACCCGCACGTCCTCATCCTTGGCGAGAGCGGGTTCGGGAAGACCTATACGATCGCGTCCCTGTCCGCGGAGCTGGCCCAGGAGAACGTCGTCTCCGTCGTCTTCGACTACGGCCAGGGCTTCTCCCCGGCGACATTGCCGCCCGAATTCGTGGCGGCGACCGACCCGCTGGAACTGCACGCCGGCCGCGATGGCGTAGACATCAACCCTCTTCAGATCTTCCCTTCCGACCTGCATGGGCCAGTTAACGTGGCGCAGCGCGTGGCGGACACATTCGCCCGGGTCTACAAGCGGATGGGCGTGCAGCAGCACGCGGTCATCCGTCAGGCCGTCCTGGACGTGATGGCCGATGCCGACATCACGCCCGGTGCCCCCGATTCCTGGACCGCCGACTTGCCCGCTTTCGCGAACGTGCAGGCGAAGCTTCAGACCTACACCAGCAACCCATTGAACCCGCAAGCTCAGGTTCGCCGCCTCGGCCGCATCGCACATCTCGACGGTGTTCGTCTTCAACACCTTCCGCCAGAACGGCCAGAAGCTGGCATGGTCGGACCTGCTCCAGGCCGACAACCGGGCCATCATCATCCAGCTCAAGGGGCTGGAGTATTCGCTCGAACGGGCCGTCACCGAGTTCCTGCTCTGGAACCTGATCGGCTTCATCGAGGCGTCTAGGCCCCGGCCCACTGCGATGCTTCGTCATCCTGGACGAGGCTCACAAGCTATCATTTAATCCGGGTTCGCCCGTTGAAAAATTGCTGCGGGAGGGCCGTAAGTTCGGTCTGGGCCTTATCCTGGCGTCTCAGCAGCCAGAGGACTTCAGCCCCGTGGCGTTCGCAAACACGGCCACGAAGATCGTCTTTCAGGTGGGGGACGAGCGCAGTACGATCTCCAGGCAGTTGCACCGTAAGATCAAGAACGCCCACTCTTTCGGCGAAATCTACCAGTTGATCACGAAGTTGCCCCGCGGATGGGCCTATGTGGTCACCGAGAACGTCGGCCGGGTAGTGCAGGTCGCCAGCTTTCCTGACCGGGTGAGTAGGTGGCGGTAGGCCGCGGTGCCTCCCGGCACGCCTGAGATACCGCACCCAGATATCAAGGATTGCCCAATGACGAAGGCCAAGAAGCAGACCGACGAGGAGCCGGAGTGGGTTCCTCTCCCCGATGAGCTGGATTGGGACGACGTCGGTGGTCGCCTGCTCGCAAACATCGCGCGAGGCATGTATTCGCCTCAGGGCGTGCTACGCGAATACATCCAGAATGCCGCCGACGCTTACAAGGACCTGGAGACCCCGTCCGAGGAGCACAGGATCATCATCACCCCCACGAAGAATAGCCTGTCGATTCAGGACTTCGGGGTGGGCATGGACGACAAGGGCATCCGCGAGGCGAAGAAGATCGCGGTCTCGACCAAGTCGGACTACGACGACCGGGTCGGCTTCAGAGGCATCGGCATCTGGGCCGGGTTGCCAGCGTGCAAGCGGCTGCTCGTTGATAGAACCAAGGAAGGCGAAGAGTTCCGCTATCGCCTCGTCTTCGATTTCGAAGGCATCATGCAGCACCTTGACGACAACATCAACATCAAGAACCTGGTGGACCCCCGCTACCGGATCGAGCGCCATGCCGCCGAGAAGGATGACCACTACACGCGGGTCACCCTGGAGGGGATCACCGACGGGTACAAGCAGCTCCTCGACGTCGCCGAATTGAATCGCATCGCATCGCAGGTTCTGCCGGCGGCGGTTGACCCGGGCTTCCAGCATCATGCGGCGCTGATGAAGATCCTCGAAACCTGGCCGACCTACTTTGAGTGCCGCATCTTCATCCAGACACCGACCGGCCTCGAGGAAGCGTTCCGTAAGTTCCCGGAGGATGACGTTGAGCCGCCGGAGGAGAAAATCCTGGTCTCGGATGAGGGCGTCGAACTGGCCCGCGCCTGGCTCTGCCGGACTAAGAAGACGTCGCTGCGCAACGTGACCTCCCCGGCGGTGCGTGGCTTTCCGCTCCGCGTCAAGAACTTCGCCGTCGGCGAAGTAAATATGTTCAGCGCCGAGCAGGGCTACAGTTACAACATCCACGAGCACCAGGAGCTCAAGACCTCTTCCAGGTTGGCGTGGTTCTGCGGGGAGATCCACGTTACAAGCAACGACATTAAGCCCAATACCCCGAGGGACGACCTCGAACGCGAGCAGGCCGCGCGACTCTTCATCGAGCAACTTCGCGGGTTCTACAAGGACCGGATCGTCGAAGCCGGGGCGTACAGTGAGTTCAACCCGTTCAGGAACGCCCTTGAGGATGCGGAAGAGATCATCGCCAGAGGCAGCCGGCCAGGGAAAGGCGAAGAAGCCGGTGGACGCGGAGCAGGAGCGGTCAATTGCTCAACAGGTTGAGCGATGCCCCCAACAAGGCGAAGGGGGAGTCGGACGACCAGAGCAAGAGGCTCTTCAAGCAGCTCCTCCGCCAGCCGTGGTTTAAGGACCGCTGCTCCAAAGCGATCAACGGGCTGAAGAAGCTCGTACCTGCACCCACGACCTCAACCGGCGGCCAGGCCAAGTCCGGCGGGGGAACAGAGCCTCGCAGAACGGCCAACAGGCTAGCGACACGGGTGATCAGCAGAAGAAGCCGAAAGCCAAGGAGGAGGCTAAGTCCACCTCGGGCAACGGTCAGGCCAAACCGTCGAAGGAGGGTCTTGCCTCAAGGCCGAGGAGCTTGATTTCCGAAATCTTCGAGATGCTTGAAAGAAACCTGGGGAGCGACTACGAGGACCTGCCCCAGATCGAGGAGGAGATTCAACAGGTCGTGGACTCCTGGGTTTCCTCCAATGCCCAAAAATCGGTTCCCTGACACACGGGAGAAGCGTGAGCTGCGGCGACGCGATCTCCGAAAGATGAAGGAGCTTGCCGAAATCGTCGGTGGCTCGCTCGATTATTGCGGGCTGCCGAGCGTCGAGTTTTTGACGTGGCGTGCTGGCAGGATGTGATCAGGTCCGTGACCGCCTTCGAGAACGACCCCAATGCCCTCTCCGACATGCAGATCGAGCGGGACCGGCTCCAGTTCCCCTTCCGGGTCGTTATCAACCCGGAGCGAACGCGACAACATGCTAGATTACCTCACAACGAGCAATACGGCTTCGGCCTTTACAACCTGGACCTGTACGGCGGGCTCGTCTACCAAACAAAGGAAAATGAGTGCAAGACGACGAACGCTCTCCGTCACGTCTTCATGCAACAGGCGAGAAATAGACAATCGTTCGTGCTGATCTGCACCTTCAACGTACGCGACTCTGGAGCGGCGGAATATCATCAGTTTCTGGGCAGTGTCCGGGAGGGGCTTTCGGGTCGCAGTTTAAGCGCAGAGAACATACGGTCACACGATGAGAACCAAACGACTCGACTCAAGCTCTGCTTCCCCTTTTTCTGCTGGCAGCAGGCTCACCCGCACGGCCTCGAGCAGATCACCTGCGAAGCGACCGTATATCAAAGCAGCGCCACCATGGTGCATTTCTTCCAGGCGTTCCGCTATGTCGGTGGGGCTCTACCGCAGTTTTCGCCCGTAAGCAAGGTGATCGAGGTCGCGAACAGCCCGCTCTATGAGATGGTTGGACAGGTTAGGCGAAAGAAACACGAGTTCCCGCAAGTCCTATGAATAATGATTGTAAAGCCACCACGCCGTTATACTCCAGCGTTGGAGCAGACGCATGGCTAAGAAGATCTCCTGGATCGGCCTCGACCACCAGCAGCGAATCCAGATCCTCAAGAACGAGACGATCGACCAGATCATCGCGCAGTACGAAATGCCGGACACCGCACCGGAGGATTTCCGCGCCAACCTGGTAAAGCAACTCACACTCTGGGGGCCAAAGAATCTCGGTGCCTTCGAGATGAAGGGCGGACCACCGACGAAAGACGTGGTCCTGGGTGCGTGGCGTGACCTGGATAGGTCCGAAGCCCTGCTGGAGTTGATCGACAACAGCATCGACGCCTGGAATATGCGCAGGGGACGGTATCCGGCCAAGACGGCGACAAACCTAATCATCCAGATCCGAATCGACCCACAAATGCAGCAACTTGTCTACGAGGACAACGCAGGGGGGGTACCTAAGGACAAGCTCACGCATCTTGTCGTGCCCGGCTACAGTGACACGACCGACCTGACCCCAACAATCGGCAGCTATAGGACCGGCGGCAAGAAGGCGATCTTCCGACTTGCAACCGCAGCCAGCATCACCACACGGTATCAGAATCCGGCGGAGACCTCGGACGAGGCTTGGTCCATCCAGCTCGACGGAGACTGGCTGCGTGACCCACACGCGTACGAGTTTCCTTACGCTCCCCTCAAGGACAAGAGCGTCATCGAGCAGGGTCAGACGCGCTACACCTTCCAACTCCGCGAGGAGCCTATTGGCGGAACGCCGTGGTATCTCGAAAGCGATGATATTAAGAAGGTATCGGAGTCTATCCAGCGCACCTACACGCTGCTTCTTATCCGCAACCCGAAAATCCAGATCTTTTTCCATGACCTGAAACATCCCATCGAGCCCCTGGTAGAGCTATACGACTTCAGCGGGACCAACAAGAATGGGACTGACCTTCGACCGCAACAGATGCAGTTTGTTTTTGAGCTGCTCCATGAGGGAGTTCCTCACAAGGTGACCGCCGAGTTCGTCCTGGGGTGCAGGAGAACCAGTGGTACGGGTGACGCTTTTTCAAGGCCGGGCATCGACCTCTACGGCAACGACCGGCTTTTCGTCATGTGTGACCAAGAGACGTTCGCTCATTTGTTGCCGACTGGCTGCGCCCGAAATCTGGTTCGGGGATTCGTCAATATCCACAGTCCGAATGTATTCATTCCCTGGGATACGCACAAGCGCCACCTCAACCCAGACCGCGAGATCATGCGGGCACTTACCAAGAACAAGCTCATCACCGACTTCTTCGGCCATTGGTATCAGGCCTATCAGGGCGTGGGGCGCGGCGATGTCACTGACCTGATCAGCGAGCCACTTGAAACCGCAGTGGATAAGGTCAAGAAGGACCTCTTCCTCCCCACTCGGGTCAGAGTGGAGGTGGACCTGAACCGCAAGCGGGGAGTTAACCTCCCCTCGTCCTATGTTCCCCCGAGAGTCAATCGCAACAAACCAACGAAGGACGCCCTCACTGTCAAATTCACAGTTGATGTTGAGGAGGCGATGTATCTCTTCGGCAAGTACGGGATCGAAGGGTCCCCCAGCGAACCATCGAAGACGGTAGAACAGAACCTATCAGAAGCCATCCGCGACGATGTCCTTGACCGCGCCAGGAAGAAGAGGAGAAAGTAGGCTATGGCGAAAGCTCCAGCCCCCAGGAGGCTGGCATACCCGGGGAACAAGTACGCGGCATTCCACCTGCTCCTTTGTCGGTGGCTTCGGCACCACGCCCAGGCTGTACCCTACCGATATGTCACTCTTGGGGGGACGGAATTCCGGGACGTGATATCCGTTCATTTCGTTGACCCGGACCTCCTCGGCCACGCCGTCTCGTTCGAAGGGAATGGCGGTCGATTCACACTTGCCTGCCAAACCGCCGAAGCGCTTCGTGCCGGGGGAGTGCAGATCGAGGTGCAGCGCGGCGACATCCTCTCGACCTTCATCCGTCAGACTGACGCGCCTCATATATTCTTTGTTGATCTCCTGGGCATATGTGCATACGGCGACTACGTGGAGCGGTTCGGTGCGATGTTCCAGGATCTGACTATCCGAGAGAATGACTGTCTGATTATTACCAGCTTTCTTCCACCTCGTGTCGGTTGGCCGCGCAGTTTACCAAACCTTCGACGGTGAGTTTCGTCTCCTTGGTGCGGGAACCATCGCGGAAAAGAAGGATTGCTATGCCAGGTTGCACCCTTCGTTCACTCTCTACCGTGCCCTTCGGTTCGTTGACCTGCAAGACACACTATCTCTCACGTGTTTCGGGGGTATTGCTTACAAGAGTAGATCCCCCATGGGCGTGTATGGTTACGCTGTTGATGCGGGCCGAACACAGTTAAGCAGCTTTGCCAACAGCCCGTGGCACGCGGCAGCCTACGGCTAGATGCCACGTGGAGACACCTTCTCACGCTGGCGCATACGTCATGAATACGTCGCGGAATGCCTGCGAAACACGCCCCTCGCCGCCCAGATTAAAGCTCTCCGATCGAACCTTCGCGTTGATCCGCCACATCAGCCCTTCGAGGGCGAAATAATCCTTGGCGGTCAGATTCGGGTATTTCCTGCGGTTATAGTCGAGGAAGGGCAGCAGCTTGCCGTTCAGGTGCTGAAAATCGAAGCCCTTCTCCTCGATATAGTCGCGGTAGACCTCGAACATGGGCGTGTTAGGGACCGGCGTGAATAGCATCGGAACTACGGACCCCACCCGGCTGGACGCGAACACCAGAGTGTCGTAGACAGCCTGCAGGTCCTCGTCCGGCAGGCCGAACAGCACGAAGCAGTTGATGTCCTGGCAATGCAACTTGTAGCCGGCCTCGACGGCATTTTCTAAGGCGTAGAAGAACTTATCCATGTTCGTATGAGTTCGATCCCACTGCTCCTGCATCTTGGCGTTGACCGACTCCAGCGGCAGGTAAAGCTTCTTGAATCCCGCACGCCGCATGAGCTGGACGACGTGCGGGTGCAGCAGCCGGACCTCGATCCCCTCGGGGGCGTGAAGCTCGATTCCCTCCAGGTCGGGGTCGTCGGCGATCCGCTCGATCAGCTCGATGAAGTTGCTCTTCCCGAGCAACAGGTTGTCCTCGTAAAAGCAGAACTCCCGGATGCCGCGGGAGAACCAGATGCTTGACCTCTTCGTACGCGCTGCCGAATTCGCGGACCCAGACGCGACGACCTTCGTTAAGGACGTTGGCGGCGCAGTAGGCGCACTTGAACGGGCAGCCGCGGCTCGTCGTGAGGATCGTGTACTGGGGGAGTCTACCGTCTTGTTCCGGCTCGCCCGTGCCGTCCTCTAGGTAAAGATCCAGGTCCAGCGGCAGAGGGTTGGCGTCCGGTATCGTCGCGGAGACGATGATGTCCCGCTTCTGCTGTTCAGGGTCTAGGGGGTCCAGCTCGCGGCCCTGCAGGTGTAGCGGGTCACGCAGACCCAGATTCGCGATCGCGTGCTCCGGGGCTAGCGTCGGGTAGATGCCGCCCACTCGGATCACGGCCTTCGGGAATACCTCACGGCAGACTTCGATGACGTCCCGCGTGCTTTCCCACCAGTACGTCATGATCGACGAAATCCAGATCTCGTCGGGTTCCGGGAATGCGACTGCTGTCGAAGAGCGATTCCTTGGCCTCGCGCACCCGCCGCTTGATCGCCTTTAGTTTGTCCCTCAATTCCTCGCGGGTGCATGCCGAAGCAGTATTCGATCTTCTCATCTTCAGCCGGCCGGAACCCGGCCCACTTCGGCGGCTCGTATTCGATCGTCGAGCAAAGCTTGCGCACCTTCCGCATCTTCTTCTGGACGGTGCGCTTCGGGTTGATTCGCCCCCAGGCAGTCGATCAACTTGAGCACATAGCCCTTGGTGCGGAGCCATGTCGCTACGCGCAGCAGCCCATACGGAAGGCTCCAGTGGCCCCAATACTGCGAGTCGTACACGGGCGGACTAATCAACAACGCGGAGCGGCGACCGTTCAAGTTTCCACACCTCTCTGCTGAGGCTTTCCCGCAGCATCTGGGCGCCAAGCGTGCCTTTCAGGAAGTCGAATGCCCCCGACCGGATCTTCTCGTTCATGAATGCAGCCATGCGATACAGGTCGTGATACTCCTTTCTCGTGATCCCGTTCAGCTCTGCGAAGGGGAAGAAGTGCGGCGACCACTCCCGGTGCGGAATATCCGCCAAGTAGGCCTCATTATCTCGGTGCTCCGGGCTATCCGGGGTCGGGGTAAACGGTTTGAAGATGAGACCCTCCAGCGCATTGAGCACCTGAAAGCTTCGCAGGACCAACTGCTCCAACTGGTCGCCCGGTCGGCCGATCCAGACGAATCCGCTCAGCCGGTTGTCCAGATCCTTCATCCCCGCTTCCCGCAGATAAGCCCTTACCCTATGGTATACCTGTACATCCAGTCCTGTCCAGCCTCCGCCTCTTCGAAATGGGCCTCGGCGACCTGCTTGTCGGCGATCACGCGGGCGACCGCCGGGGTGACCTTCGCCGGGTTCAGGCCGCAGATGAAATGGTAACGAAGATTCTTATCCAATCCCTTCGTCTTCTCAAAGATCTCCAGAAGCGGGCCACCCTCGTCACTGGCAGATGTCCTCCTCAAAGAACGCGAAATGCAGCACGTTCTTCGCGACCGCCAGCTTAACCTCCTCGACCGCGGTCCTCGGGATTCATCTGTAACGCGACGAATGGCGGCCTCTTCTCGCCGTACAGGTCGAATGCCCCGTGCTCATTGCTCAAGTCAGGCGGCTTGGAGACGACATAATCCGCCGCACAAGCGTCCGCCGCATGCTTAGGCATTAGACGGGCATATTGGCCGAGCAGCACGATCTTGGTGTCGGGCAGCGTCTTCCGAATGATGCGGCAGACCTCGGCCACGCTCTCGTACCAGTAGCTGCAAAGCGAACCGATCCAAACCTGGGTCGGCCTCTTCTTGCCACCTGCGTCCCTATGCAAGGCTGTCAGGTGCTTGGCGATATCCCCATAGGATATGCCGTATCGCCGCATCGGATACCGCTCGATCCTTCACGCTGTAATAGCGCCGGTCTCTAGGAAGCCAGTCTTCGGGCACTTTCCCGTTCTCATCGGGCTTCATGCAGTCGAGAAGATCGACTTTGCAACCCGACGTGCGGACCTCAGGTGAGACGCGAGCTTCAGCAGGTCGAGTGGCTGGTTCCAACGCACCCAGCTATACCGGGTTTCCTCAACGGGGGGATTCAACAGAAGAACGCGGTCACTCGGCGCGACTTGTTTGGAGAGCAGTGCATTAGCCGTGATAATTTTAGCCATCGTTATGCGTATTAAACGCCAGGAGCCGCAGTGCCAGATCCATCATGTGAGCCGCGTCCTGATTCGCCGCCTCCTTGGCCAGGACCCATGACAAAGCGGTCCGCAGGAAGCTCCGCTCGTCCATCTGGAGCTTCACCGGATGCCCCCAGTTGACGAGGATGTGGCTCTTCTTCATATCGATCTCGCCGATCGGCTGGTCCGGGTTCCCCTTCTTGTGGATCACCTCGAAAGTTCGGTCGAAGAGCAACAGCGACCACCGCCACTCCTGGCGGGACGTATCCAGCCTGATCTGCTCGGCGCAGTAATCAATCTCAGCGGCCTCGGGGAGGTCTTCCGAGGCAACGACGGCCAGGCCGCCGATCCGGGCCGGGAAACCAAGTTCCATCGGGCGAGCGGAGGCCAGGCCATTAGCGTGCGAATGCTTTGAGCGGAGGAACGTCCGGAGCACCTCCGACGTCTTGTCGCCCCGCGCGATCAGGTAGGTGACCGCCGCCGACATGTCTTCCAGGGCACGCCTCCGGATCGTGGCTTTCCCCAGGACATCGGCAAGGGCGGAGCGTACCTGACTGCGACGGATAACCGCGGCGATCACCCGACCAAGATATCCGCCAACACGCTCACCCTCCCCGAGGAGCTGGCGCCGCAGGATTTTGTAGTGCTCGCTCTCCTCGTAGAAGCTCTCGCGGCCGGGGTTCAGCGTGTCCACCGCATCGAGACCAGAGAGAACGACGATTTCTCCGGTGACCTGGCTCAGGGCTGCCTTCGACGCCCCGGTCAGTAACGATTCGGCCCCCAGGAACCCGGAATCGCCGATGGAAACACCCCGCACCCGGATGGAGATCCCCCGGTACTCAGCGGGGAAGATAATGCCCTCGTAACCGGCCAGAAACCCGCCGCTTTCAGGCCGCCTTCATCGATGTTCACTTCCACCAGCATGTCTGCCGGGACGACGGGGCTCCCTGGCTCCATCGGATAGATGGGTCGGTTCAACGCGGTGGAAGACTTGCCGTGGACGACTTCAAGGTGAGAGAGCGTCGCCTGGGTGGGAAGCGTCAAGAGCTTCGCGACCGAGGGATTCGGGTTCTCCGCTGGCGACGCATAGGGAATGGGAGTGCACCGTGACAGGGACCACAAAAAATGCTCCAAGCCGCTGCGGCTACTGATGTTGCGAACGAATCCCTTCCGGCGGTCCACCCGCAGCTCGCGGCGAACGAAGTTCTTGAGCTGATCAGCAGTGATGATCGTCCCTTGGCCAGGTGGCTCCCGCTCGAACAGTTCGATGGAGGCAAAGTCATCCAGCTTTTCGAGGTCCGCATTGTCCGCAAGTTGCAGAAGCTTGTCGAAGTCCAGATAAGCCCGGAACGCAAGATTCTTG
Source organism: uncultured Isosphaeraceae bacterium (assembly GCA_963845695.1). Lineage (GTDB taxonomy): Bacteria > Planctomycetota > Planctomycetia > Isosphaerales > Isosphaeraceae > CAWJTV01. Next base: position 248,658 of record CAWJTQ010000017.1, read on the forward strand.
CAGTCAAATCGGACCTTCACGATGACGGGGCCCACGTCCCCGCTGACCGAGAGCCGCGTCCCCTTTCGGCTCCACTGGTAGTCAACGCCCTCCTCAAGCCTGCCGCCTCGCTTCCCGGTCCGCCGCACCACGCATGAGAGGCGTTGCTGGAGCAGCCCGGGAGGGAGGGGAACTCCGAGGTACGGGACCAAGTCGAACGTCGTGGGCGTCTCAGGGAGCTCGACCTGGAACTCGAAGCGGGCGGTCGGCCCCGGACTCCACCTTGAGCCGGTCACAATAGCGGGCCAGGGCGAGGAAGCCGATGCCCTTGCTGCCGATGCGGAGCCTGCCCTTACGCGTCCTGTCCCCGCCCCACCTGCGGCTACCGCCCCCAATGCGTGCAAAATCGTTGCGGAATTCGAAGGGGGTCATACCCTGACCGTCATCGGTGACAGTTACCGAGGAGAAGTCGTCCGCGAAGACGACCCGGACAGCCTCGGCATCCGCGTCGAACGCATTGCTGATCAGCTCTTTGAACGCCTTGACGAAGGGCTTGTAAACCCCCGACAGCTCTCGAAGAATAGAGGGGTCGATGCCCCCAAGACGCATGCCAATCATAGGAATCTCTTCATGTAAGCAACCAAGTGGTCTATGAGGATGCGGCCCGAGCTGCATGAGGACGTAGGTGACATCGGCCATCAGAGCCCGCAAACTTTACCCGTTTCTCCCAAAGCCGCACGGCTTGCGTCGGCGGTTGGCATTGAAAGTAAGCGGATCACGGCCGTGGAATTCAGTTCAACCGACTCACCGGTCGCCTGTCAATCCCGCCGCCGGCCTTTTCTCAGCTCCGATACCGGGGCTATTGGTAGCAATGCCCGAGACGCAGGGTTGTGGGCGGTTGCATCGACATCGCCGGCATGGGCCAAAGTTTACCAGGACCCGAGCCGCAAATGCAAGATCAATAGGGGGTTACACAAATTCCCGTCTTCAGAGGCCTTTGGGTTGGCCTTGCTATGTTTTCGCGATAAGGAATACTGGCCGACTGGGGAGGAAAGCTCTGGCCGAAGCCCTTATGAGGCGGTATCTTAGACGGATGTTCACCAGCCGACTTTCACCGCCAGGTCCCGAACTGAAGGAGCGGAACGCATGAGCGAGCACTCCGAGATCGAATGGACCGACGCGACTTGGAATCCCGTCCGAGGTTGCACGAAGATTACTCCCGGATGCGACCACTGCTACGCCGAGACGTTCGCCGAGCGCTTCCGTGGGGTGAAGGGACATCCCTACGAGCAAGGATTCGACCTCCGGCTCGTGCCGGAGAAGCTGGCGGAGCCGCTCAAGTGGAAGACGCCAAAGATGATCTTCGTCAATTCCATGAGCGACCTCTTCCAAAAGGAAGTGCCCGAAGACTACGTCGAGGCCGTCTGCCGCGTGATGGAACGGGCCAACTGGCACACCTATCAGGTTCTGACCAAGCGATCCTCGCTTCTGCGCAATCTCCTTCAGACTCGGGTCCATTTCGCCGCTGGCCTTCCGAACATCTGGTGGGGCGTTAGCGTCGAGGACCGGGCCCATGGCTTAGTGCGGATCAAGCATCTGCAGCAGGCCCCGGCCGCTGTTCGATTCTTGTCCGTCGAGCCGCTGCTCGAGGACTTGGGCGAGATCGACCTGGAGGGCATCCACTGGGTCATCGTCGGCGGTGAGAGTGGGGCCGGTGCCCGACCGATGCAGAAAGAATGGGTGCTGTCACTTCGCGATCAGTGCGAGCGTGCACAGGTGCCTTTTTTCTTCAAGCAATGGGGCGGAGTCCGCAAGAGCAAGACCGGTCGGGAACTCGACGGCAAGACTTATGACGGGCTCCCTCACCGGGTGCAGTTTCCGGTCCTGGAGAGTTCGAAGCGATTGGCGGCGATCACCGAGTTCGAGCGGCTCTACGCACCTGCCAAGGCGGCACCAGAACCTTCGCTCTTCCCAGAGCCGGAGGTGGCGGGCTTTTAAATATACGTCAATGGTTTTCGTGAAATCGGTGGTTCAAACCGTCGAGATAATTCGGTTCTCTGAAAATCGCAGGCACGGCCTCCACGGAAATCACCTGTTTTCCGTTGCTTCACCCATGAAAGGGGTCACGCAGCCAATGGGCTGACGCACACGACATTCACAGGCCGAAGCCTACCTCCTGATAGGGTTCGCCGGTAAGCGTTCACGGCCCAATCTAGCCTTTTCGGCTTGAGTTGGTTACACATTGGCAATGAACTCAACATCCGAAATGTGTCCCCAGTGCCAAGTCCTTGCGACCAAGGTGGCGGCGCTCGAAGCGGAACTGGAGCGAGTGCGCGCGCAGTTGGCCGCGGCCAAGAAGAATTCCGCGACGTCGTCGAAGCCGCCCTCCTCGGACATCGTCAAGCCGAAGCCGCCCGAGACGTGCCGACGGCCAAACGCGTTCCATCGGCGGCCAACCCGGCCATGACAAGCACGTACGCGAACCGTTCCCGCCCGAGCAAGTCACTGCGTTTCGAGACTCACGAACTCGATGCCTGCCCCGATTGCGGCGGCACGTTGCGGCTCAACCCGACGATTCCTCGCGTCGTCCAACAGGTCGATATCGAAACGACGCCGTTGACCATCGAACAGCACACGTGCCCCGAGTACTGGTGCGATGCACTGTCAAAAGCCGTGCTGGGCGCCGCTGCCCTTGAGAATCGAACGCGGCGGCTTGGTCGGCCCGCAATCTCACGGCACTCATCGCGTTCATGAAAGGGGGTTGTCACGCCTCCTATTCGACGATCCGGACGTTTCTCCGCGATTGTGTCGGCGTCACCCTCGCGCGAAGCACGTTGGCCAACACGATCGACAAAGTCAGCCCGGCGCTGGACGGCCCCTATGACGAATTGCTTCGATACTGCCCGACGAGACGGTGTTGAACATCGATGAAACGGGCCACAAGTGCAACAAGGAGTTATGGTGGACGTGGTGTTTGCGGGCGGACTTGTACACGATCTTCAAGATCGATCCGCATCGCAGCGCCGACGTGTTGATGGAGTTGTTGGGTCGCGATTTCGAGGGCACGATCGGTTGCGATTATTTCTCGGCGTACCGGAGATTCATGCGTGAGTGCGACATTCGCGATTCAGTTTTGCTTGGCGCATTTGATCCGCGACGTGAAGTTCCTGACGACGCTGCCGGACGCGGCGACGAAGGCCTACGGCGAGCGATTGCGGTGCGCGTTGAAGGAGTTGTTCGAGGTGATCCATCGGCGTGACGAACTGTCGGCGGTCGTCTTTGAGCGGCGACTGAAAGCGGCCCGCGACGTGGTGCTGAGCGCGGGGATGACGGACGTGCCGACGACGCGGCACGCGGAAAACATGGCGCAAGCGATTTCGCAAGCACGGCGAGGCGTTTTTCACGTTTATCACGACGCCGGACGTGGAGCCGACGAACAATCGTGCGGAGCAAGCGATTCGGTTCGTGGTGATCGATCGGCACATCACGCAGGGGACGCGGAGCGAAACGGGGCGGCGTTGGAGCGAACGGATTTGGACGACGATCGCCACGTGTGCGGGACAGGGCCGGTCGGTGTTTGGATACCTGAAGGAATGCGTTGGGAACTGGTTCGAGGGTCGTCCGTCGCCTTCGCTGTTGCCGTCGGAAGCGCCGGCATGAGAGAAGCGATGCGACGAGTGTGAGTGATTGGGAATCGTAAGACGCGCGTGAGGGTTGACGTCGCGATCGCCGGGATGACGCAAGGTCGAGAGACCGGGAAATCACGGAAGCGACGCGAACGCCAGCCAAGATCGAAGGGAGTGATATGCGGCTAACCGATCCGAGGGTCGAGAAAGGAATCTACGCCGTTCGTTCGCAAAACATATTGCGCGAAATGGGTAGTAGTGGCCGCAGAACTGAGATGCCGAGAACCGCAGGCTATTGCGTCGCAGACGGATATCCTAAATGGCCGACGGTTGACCACGGGTCAATGTACCACCATAGCGCAGACTGCGGTACAGCAACCGTTACTACCCTGGTGAACGGCAACGTTCGCCCGGGATGGTGCGGGCTGATCTGAATCGTCACCTTGCGATCCAGGCGCTTGAGGAAGCCGAGCAGCTTGTCGGTGGTGAAGCGGTTGAAATGCCCGTTCATCAGGTGGGAAACCTCCGGCTGCCGGATGCCGAGCAAGGCGGCAATCTCCCGCTGCGTGAGTCTCTTGTCAGCGAGCAGCTTATAGACGTGAAAGCCCAGCTTCGACCGGCCCAGCCGCTCGTCGGCGTCGGGCAGGCCCAAATCGGCAAAGACGTTACCGGAGCCTTCCTCGTGCTCGATTGCCCCGTGGCCGTTATCGTTCGTCTTGCTCATGTCCTGCCAGCTCCCTCGCCTCTTTGTATCGCTGTTTAATCAAATCTACATCCGGTTTCGGTGTGGCGATGCCTTTCTTCGACTTCTTCTGAAAGGCATGCAGCACGTAGATGTTCCTGCCGAGTTGCACGGCCAGCACCGTGCGGTATGCCTCGGCGTCGTGCCGCAGGGCGATCTCAAACACGCCGCTGCCGACGCCCTTGAACGGTTTGGCGTCCTTGGGCATGCCGCCGAACTGGATCAGTTGCAGCTCGTCGCCGATGATCTTCTTCGCCTCGTCGGGAAAAGCCCGCAGGTTTCGCAGCGAGGTGCCCAGCCACACCAGCGGTCGCAGCACCGGCGTTGCAAGTTCCTCCGCCTCGTCCTCGTCTGCCAACGTTACGCACTCCCTCATTCTATAGGAAATTTCCTATAAAATCAAATACCGCATGCCGGACGGCCTGTCAAGCGAGCGGACCTGAACCGGGGACGGGGACCTGAATCGGGAGCAGGCCAACGCAGCTAGTTTTTCACTCCCTCCCCGTCCTATCGCTGCTGACTTTTGACCACGCACACTACACCGCGAACGTCCCGACCTCCTCACGAAGATGGCAGTTATCACACCCGGCCGACCGAAGGTCTCCTGTAATGGGATATGGTTCGTGTGTACACGACGCATATCTCATTTCCCCGGCGAAACCGGCGACGGTAGCGACTCCCGTCGTCACTCCCGCGGGGAGACCTCCGGTCCAGCAGACGGCGGGGTCGGGAGACCCGCGCCGAACAGAATCGGGAAGTGATTTTGAGACGCCTCGTCAACCACCACCGATCTCAGCGCGGCGGGTGCGGGATACCTGGGGAGTGCGACGATCCGACCCGCGCCTCTTCCCCCTCAGTTCGGGCCAAATTGGTCCTTCGAGTGGACCACCTTTCCGAATTTTTGGATTTTTTTATCTCCCTCTGTGGTCGAGAGTTCCGGAGCCAATCGCCCCGGAATCCGCGTTGGACGCGTTAACGGATTCTCAAACCTGTGGCATACTGAATAATATGGACCACGTGCGACCGTCACCGACCGGATACCCAGGCTGTAAAGAACGGGGCTGTGCCGCCCGCGACCGGGCCCGTCCCGGCGATTTCGGGACTCGGCCCGAACTCGCTGGGGACCATGGGGATCGGAGAGGGAGCCGCGGCCAAAAGTGATCACCGAGTGCCAATTCGTGCCACAATTCTCGGCAAGTCCGGCCCTGCTCACAGCCGGCCCCGCCCAGAACCCCCGCCGGATCCGGACGTCCCGCCGGTCCTGAGTAGGGACTTCCCTCTTCCTTCGTTTCCTTCGTGACCTTCTGTTCGGGATCCGGACGTCCCGCCGGTCCGGAGTAGGGACTCTCGAGAATGGGTCAAAGCCACCGTCCCCAGACGGTGCGGTGGTGACCGCCGAGGACTCTCGCGATTTTTCATCTTTCTCGTTCTCCGGCAGAGCCTGCTCCGCGCTGGTGCGGGGGCCGGGAGTTCAGGGCCCGGTGCGGGCATCCGGGCGTGCCACGGGAGGAGCCAGACCGTGCGGTCACGGAGAAGCCCGCTGTTCCCGACGGTCGAAGGTCATGAGTTGATCCTGATCCTGCGGACCGCGCATCCCGTCGAGGGCTGCTGCGGCACGGGCGTGCCCACGCTGGCGAACGATCTCATGAGTGGTCGGATTGAGCGCGCGAGTTGCTCGTGGAGGTGGTTCCCGGTCGACGGGGCCATGGCACGCGGTCACCGACCCCACGCAGCCCGGCGGCCCGACCGCAGAAACGCGACGGCACGACTGCACCCAGAGCCTCGTCTCCTCTTGCCGCCACCGGGCTTGATTCGTACGCTAAGGGTTTGCCGATCCGCGTCTTGGATCAGCGGAAGATGTCCGGACTCATAGGGATGGATGTGATGCAGAAGCAGTCGCGACGGATTCTGGGATGGTTCGTGCTCTTCACAGGCTCGCTGCTCGGTTCGGGTGTGCTGGCACAGGCACCGAAGAAGGATGCTAAGCTCGCCGATTACTTCGGGTTCCTGCCATTGGAGATCTACAAACTCGAGCACCGGATCGGCAACTTGGTCGTGAAAGACCTGGACGGGGATAAGGTCGACGACATCGCCATCAGCAACAACGCTCGGTCGCGGATCGACTTGCTGCTGAGCAGCAAGAAGCCGGACGATGACCAGTCGAATCGCCCGTTCCGCAAGGATCCCAACGACCTCCAGTACGATCGCCGGATGAGGCTGGCGAGCATTGCCGTCAACAAGGAGGTGGTCAGCCTGGACGTCGGCGACTTCAACGGCGACGGCAAGCCCGACCTCGTCTTCTATGGTACGCCAGCCGAGGTGGTGATCCTCTTCAACGAGGGTTCAGGGCGATTCGGCAACCCGAAGCGGATCAGCGCCGGCGACGCGGCCGAACGGGCCAGTGCCCTGACCGTGGGAGACCTGGACCAGGACGGGCGGGATGACTTCGCACTGCTTTCCGAGAATGAGCTGGTGTTCGTCTACCAGACCGCGCCGGGTACGTTGAGCGAACCTGAGCGTGTGCCTCACACGGCCGCCAATCCGTGGCTCATCAAGGCCGTGGACATCGACGGCAACGGCGCGAAGGACCTGGTTATCCTCGACACCGGGACCGATCATCCCATCCATGTGCGGTTCGCCACCGAGGAGAAGAAGCTCGGCCCCGAGCAGCGGTTCGCTGTGGAGGTCCCGCGCGCGATCACGTTCGGACAGATCGACGGCCAGGGAGGTGTGGAAATCCTGACCATCGAGGGACAATCGGGCCGGGCCAAGGTGCTGAGTCTCGACCAGTCGGGGACCGATGAATCGAACAAGTGGGGCCGGCTGGCGTTCTTCGGTCTGCCCCAGGGGACCGAACGCGGGCGATCGCTGGCGCTGGGTGACCTCGACGGCGATGGCCGCAAAGACATCATCGTGACCGACCCATCCAATGCCCAGGTGTGGGTGTATCTCCAGTCGGCCCGATGGGGCCTCGGCTCCGGCCAGACGTTCCCCAGCCTGGTGGGCGCGCGAACGGTCCACCTCGCCGACCTCGATGGCGACCATCGGGACGAGGTCTATGTGCTCTCGGAACAGGAGAAGCAGATCGGCCGGAGCGACTTCGCCCGGGGACGATTGAGCTTCCCCACGCCTCTGCCGATCGTCGGGGAGCCGGTCGGCATGGACCTCGCCGATCTTGACGGCGACAAGACCCCCGAGATCCTCTACGTGTCGCGAACCAAACCCGGCGGCGACTCCTTCGAGATGCGCGCGCTGGTTCGGGAGAAAAAGACCGGGACCTTCGGCTCGTACAAGTGGGATGGAGCCGCGTCGGTTGCGCTGGCCGGAGTCAAGTCGGCCCCGGCCGCGGTCGAGAGCCTGGACATCAACCACGACGGGCAGGCGGATCTCCTGATCTTCAACCAATATGGACCGCCGCAGTTGCTCCTGGGCCGGAAGGGAGGGACTCCGCAACCCTACACCGGCGGGCTGGGTCCGCTGACCGCGGCAACCCCGGCCGGTGTCCGTTTCATGAACCTCGACGGGCCAGCTCTGATCGTCGCGCAGAACACCTTCGCTCGCCGGATCGTGCTGGACCCGAAAGGCCATTGGGACATCAAAGATCAATATAACTCCGGACGGAACTCGGCCCAGATCCTCGGCGCTGCCGCACTCGATCTCAACGGCGACGGTTCGAAGGACATCGTCCTGCTCGATCGCACGAGCAAGTCCCTGCTGTTCCTCACGAAGAAGGATGGTGTGTTTCGTCCCAGCGGCAGCTTGCTGGTCGGTTCGATCAACTTCCAGGGCCTACACGTGGCCGACTTCGACGGCGATGGCCGCGACGACCTGCTGATCGCGGGTAGCGATCGCTTCGGCGTCCTCCAGACCGGGCTGAAGGGTCAGCGGCTCAAGACGATCGCCAGCTACGAAGCGAAGCGCAACGAGGCCCGGTTTGCCGACCTCGCCACCGGCGACGTGAACGGCGACGGTTGTCCCGACGTGATTTTCTCCGACATCGGCGAACAATCGCTCGAGATCGCGACCTATGCCGGCGACAAGGATCTGATCCCCGCCATCATTTTCAAGATCTTCGAGCGCAAGACGTTCCACGGTGCGGGCGATATGATCGAACCGCGCGACATGGGCATCGGCGATGTGGACGGTGACGGCCGCGCCGACATGGTCCTCATCGTCCACGATCGCGTGCTGGTCTATCGACAGGATGCCGGTCCAACTACCCCCAAGCCCGGCGTCAAGCCACCCGTTGCCGCGCGGACCCCGAGATAAACCTGATGCGATCGCGTTTCCGGGTTGGAGACGAACCGACTTTCCCCCCCAAGTCAGGCGACGGAATTCAAGTTGGGCCCGTGACTTCTCCGATGATCGCGGATAGGAGCCTGGTGCCGACCGGGGTCATTGCGCTGGTCTTGACGGATCCGGCAAAGAGAGCGATATCACTCTCTTCGGATCTCTGACTCCTGGGAGAATGGCGTCGAGTGTCAGGCGGCCAGAAAGATCCACGCGCCGAGCAGGCCTTTCAGCCTGACTCCCAGCGCACGTCAGGCTGGAGAGCCTGACTTACTTTATTGAAGGAATCCATGGATGGCCAGGGGCGCACAAAGTTCGCAATGGGTCGAGTATGTCGTCACTGCGGTGATGCTGGTCCTGGCCCTCCTCTTCCCCGTGGGCTTGATGATCTTCAACCCCACACTGATGTTCGAACGCGGCTGGGAGCAATATGTTGGGACGGCCATCTACCTCTGGGCCGTCCTGACGCTCAGTCGAGAGCTTTTCGGCCTCTGGCGAAACGAGCGCGCGTTCGAAGACGCTCCTTCGCTGCTGCGTCGCGTCCATATGGTCACGTCTCGCAAGACGCCCGATGACGGATCGACTCCCGGGATCGAGATTCCCGAGGAGGAACGCCGCATTCTCCCACGGCGCGTTCGCCAGTTAGTCAGCTATGTCCAGGAGAGCCGCAGCCCTTCGGTCAGCCAGCTCATGGAGGTCAACCGCGAGGGTTCGGGTCTCGACCAGGAGCAGGTGGCCGGCCGGTTCACATTGACACGGTATATACTCTATCTGCTGCCGGTGATTGGGTTTATCGGTACTGTGGAGGGGATCTCACGGGCGTTGATGAATATCAGCATCGTCCTGCCTGAGGTCAAGAACCTCGACGTCTTCTTGAAGAACCTGGGACGAGTGACCGACGCCTTGCAGATCGCCTTCGACAGCACGCTCCTCGCCCTGTTCCTCAGCGCGGCCCTGATGCTGGTGCAGACTCTGGTGTTCCGGCGATCGGAGGAACTTCTGGCAAAAGTGGACCGCTGGGTCGTGGACCACGTGCTGACGCAGGCCGGGAGCGATCATCCGGTGGTGGATCGGCTGGCCGAGGTGATCGGCCCGCGGCTAGACGAGCTGGGCGACAAACTGGTGCGACTGATGGAACCGTCCGCGCGTTCGCTCCAGGAGCAGGCCGAGAAGCTCGGCGAGAACCTGCGGGGCCCGATCGCGCAGTTCAGCGCGGAGATTCAACGGCTCCCTGATGCACTCACTTCCTTCGAACGAGGTGCGCACAGCATTGGACGCATCGCGGCCGACCTGGAGGCGATCGGGTCCGCGAGCGAGTCGCTCCAGTACGGGGTCGCAACCCTCTCCCGGATTGAATCCGCACTCCGCGATCTCGGGCGGACCAGTGCCCAACTCGAAGAAATTCAACGCGGGTTGGAACGGACCGGAGCAGGTATCGAAACGCTAGCGGGCTCCTGGTCCGCCGCTTACGAGCGATCGAGCCGCGCGACCCAGGAACAACTGGCGCGGAGTCTGACCAGCCTCAAGGATGCCCTGGAGATGCTGAACGTCAGCATGGAACAGGGCAATGCGCTGTATCGGAACATCGTCAAGAAGCTCTTCGACGAACGGGCCGAGTCGGCGCCACAGCGGCCGGATTCGATCCGCGTGGCGTGAGAGTTAGGGGCGAGGGGCGAGCCAGACAAGACCAGGCTTTTCTCGCAATCCGCTACGGACTCCTCGCGACTGCAAGCGAGGATTGGAGGGAATCTCCATGCGACGGTCACGGCGAGGCAGGGGTTCGGCGCTGGAGTTCGGTGGCTCGGGTGAGGATTCGTTCGTCGCGGTCGTGGTCACGAAGCTCACTGGTGCCCTGCTGTTCATCCTGCTGCTGGCGATGGTGATCATGGCCCTCCTTCCCAAGGCGGTCGATTCCGACCGGGAGGGAGGGGATGTCGCCCGATCCGGCGGATCGGGCGGAGGCGAGCCGCTCCAGATCGCGACCCCTGGCACTCTCCCCGATGCCGTGGCGGGGCGTCCCTATCTCGTCGCCCTCTCGGCCATGGGAGGACATGGCCGACCGCGCTGGAGCGTCGATGGCTCGTTGCCCGAGTGGCTCACCCTGGAGGAATCGACCGGTCGGATCGCTGGCACACCACCGAAACCGACCGAGCAGCCTGTGACCTTTCAGATTTGCGCCTGGGGACGGGAACGAGGTGGTCCGTCAGGCCGTCGGGCTGGTTGTCCTGCCCTGGCAATCACCGGCCACCTCCCGATCGTGGTGGAAACCCCGATGGCCCGCCATCGCCTGGCGAGCCTGGCTGGAGCAGGGCGTGGGCTTCCTGGTCCTCTGGCTGGTCCACCTACTCGGGCATGAACGTTCTGGCCAACCTCGAAAGCCACTCTCTCCAAGAAATCGTCGCCGTCGAAGGACTGGAAAGCGGCCGGATCGCGATCCAGCGGCGGTTCTTTTCTTATCGAGTCCTGATCCGGCTCGCCACGCTTTCCGCGACCATCGGGCTGGCAGTCTGGCTGGCTTCAACTTGCATTCACTCGATCTAACCCACTCCGACATCAATAGATCAGGCAAGAGCCCCTCAAATCCGGCTTCGTGCCCGGGTCGAAATCCCTTTACGTTCGATAACAATCGCCAACTCCTCCCTCGGACCCCGCAGGACTGCTTTCCCCCATCTCCGTCTTTTTTTTAAAGTAGTGTGGCCACGGCTTGCGCGACTGCCGCTAGAATGGGATAGGAATAGGTGAGTCCTTTCCCCGCGCCTTTCTGGGGATGACTTCGGAGGAATCAACCGGCCTGGCGCCCGAGGAGTTGGCGATGCATCGACTTCGAAATCACACTGCTCACTGTAGCGATCGTGACAACGTTGACCGCGTTCACTTTGACCTCGCTGGCCCAGCCACCTGGGGGCGGAGCCCAAGGGCGAGGTGGTCGTGGAGGTGGCTTCGGCGGCCCTGGCGGCTTCGGCGGCCCTGGCGGCTTCGGCGGCCCTGGCGGTCCTGGGGGATCGCTTCTCATGCTGGCTTCCAACCCTGTCGTACAGACGGAGTTGAAGCTGAAGGAGCCCCAGAAGGCGAAGATCAAGAGTCTGGTCAACGGCTACAACGAGCGTAATCGCGTGTTTGGTGAACGCATGCGAGCGTTCTTTGCCCAGAACAATCAGGGACAAGGCCCGGGTCAGGGTGGTGGTGGTCAGGGTGGTGGTGGTCAGGGCCAGGCCGGGGGACGAGGCCGCAATCGGAACAATGCGCAGCAGGGCGGACAATTCGGTGGCAATGGCGGTGGCGGCGGTGGCGGCGGCCAAGGCGGACAGTTCGGCGGTGGTGGCGGTCGCGGCCAGAACGCCGGTGGCGGTCGCGGCCAGAACGCCGGTGGCGGTCGCGGCGGCTTTCGCATGCAATTGACAGAAGAGCAGCAAGAACAGATGGCGGAGATTCAGCAGGCCCGAACGGGATTGCAGCGTTCCGCCGAGCAGAGCCTGGCCAAAATCATCGGGACGGCGGCGTTCAACCGTCTTAGGCAGATCCAGTATCAGAGACAAGGGCCATCTCTGTTGCTCCAGCCCGAATGGGCTGAGAAGTTCAATCTGGACGATGAACAGGCGGAACAGATTCGTGCACTCTTGAACGAGGGCCGTCAGGCCCAGCGCCAAGCGGGAAGGCAGCGGATGGAATTGATGAAAGGCGCATTCCCGACCCCTCCGGGTGGAAACGGTGGGGGCGGGAACGGGAACAACGGACGAGGTGGACGAGGTGGACGAGGTGGTGGACTCAATTTCCAGGATCCGGCTTTCCAGGATGCCATGAAGACGTACATGGAGAAACCGGAAGTCAAGGCGAAGCTTGAGGAGTTCCAGAACCAGCAACAGAAGCTCGATACCCAGCTCATGGCCGCCGTGCACCGTGTTCTGGATAAGCGGCAGAGTGCCGCTTACAAGAAACTGCTCGGTCCACCATTCGATCTCACCCTGCTTCGGGGTGGTGGGCCCGGCGGATTTGGAAACCGGAACGCGGATACGGCCAAGCAGGCCACCAACAAGGCGAAATCCCAGTCGGGTGCTGAGGACGATGACGAGTCGCCCAAAGCTTCGACAGTGAAGAGCCCCGCCACAGCTCAGCCCAAGCGCAAGAGTCTCCGCGAGCTTCGCGGAATTGATGACTGATTGGAATGGGCCGGAATCGCAAGGCAGCTCCCGGCCCATCGCACAAATCGCCACTCTCCAGCAGCGAGCCAGGACCCGGTCGACTCGAAGTCGACGACCGGGTCCTGGTTCGCTGTGCGCCCTCATCGAGTTCGGTTACACCCCCATGCGTATTTGACCTTCCCCTCTGTCGGGGTCCTGCGTATAAGAACTCGGGTCGAAGTAGCCCCTCAGTGAGGGGGGCAGAGAGCTAGCACGGTCGAGAGGAGTGGTCGGGATCATGCGTCACGGATTGACAATGGCTCCGGCAGGGCTCCTGTTGGTCCTGGTCCTGACTGGGGCGGGTCCCAATCCCGTCCCCGGCGAGGTGACGGTGCCGGACGAGCGATTTGGGAGCCGGATGGCACCCATCCTGCTCCTCACCCGGTCGGATGTACAGACCGACCTCAGTCTCGATCCCCGGCAAATTGCCTCTGCCAAAACAGAGATCGCCCGACTCATCGAGAAAGCACGGCAATTGATGTCCAAGAACGGGCCGGCGATACAGGACAAGCGCCAGCGCATCGATCTCGAGATGATCCGCTGGCTCAAAGCGACCTTATCGGAAGACCAGCGCGAGCGGCTCCTCCAGGTGAATCTCCAGTGGGAAGGAGCCATGGCAATGACTCGCCCACATATCAGGACCCACCTCAAGTTAACGGAACCGCAATGCCTTGCCATCGATTCCTTGGTCGCGCAGCTGAAATCGAGACGACGGGAACGAGGGGTGCTGAATCCCGTCGAACTTGGACAATTCACCGCCCAGGCTCGGGCGGTTCTAACCCCTGTTCAACAAGAGAACTGGGATTCCCTGCTCGGGCCGCCTTGCCGATTCTCGATCGGCGGTCAGACCATCATGACGCGAAATCCGGCAGACCCTCAAGTCGTCAAGACCCGGGCTCGCCAGGACCGTTAGCTGAAGGATCCGGTTCCGGATCGACCTCATCTTCCCGATGGACAGAGCGAACCAAACCACCCAGTCCGGCGACGTCCGATCCGGCGAGGCGAAACCGGAAATCGCAGAACGGCGCACCTTCCATAATCGTCTGGGTGCGGGTCAGCTCGATCGCGGGATTGAATCCCTGGGCCAGAGCGTAGTCGCGCTGGCAAGAGAGGCTGCCGCCCAGGTCGGAGAGCCCCAGGGCCCGGTACATCTCGGCATATCGGCATCGCGTGACGTTGAAGGAAAGTCGCGCTCGGTGTCTGCTCGAGAACTTCCATTTCGAGCGCGCCGTTCTCTCGCCAACGATTCAACGATTGGGCGAAGGCCGTCAAAGTCTGATCGCCCAGGAATCGAGCAAGCCCGGCACCGCTCTCGCGGGCCAAGTTCCGAATGACCTGGCCGACAATGGCCAGGGCCCGCTCCTCACCCACCTCCTCGGCGAAGGCTCGGACCAGCGGTCCGACGATCCGCGCCTCGATCTCGCGTTGTTCCAGGAGGGGGAGCTTCGACTGATCCGGCGTCATCGCATCCGTCCTTCGCTATCTCGGACTGGGGAGCGCACGGATCCCGCACCGACGACGCTGCCCGATTGGCTACCACAATTGTATCGGTGCAACCCGGCGGGGTCACCCCCGAGCGGTCGTGGGCCGCTCCACGGAATTTCGCATTCCGATATCTTTGCCTTTCTCGGAATTGTGTGGAAAGCTGATTCCAGATGACCTGGTCGAACGCCCTCGATGCCGGCAGTTCGCCTGGGTGGACACTACCCGATGAGACCGAGGTATTGACCGGGAAAGCACGGACACGTCATCTCATCAACTCGACCCTCAGAAGCCCAACCGATGAAACCGCGTCCCATAGAAACGTCAGGTCTTCGACCAAGAGGAAACTGGGGAACCGATTTGCGGCGAGGTACCCCGACACGAAGGAGGCGGGACCGTGCGTTTCGGCCACACAGGATGTCGGGGCTGGAGAGCCGGCCCATGATGGCGCCCCTGGCCTTCACCGACCGTCGTGCAACCGTCTCGGCAGGTCTGAGTCCTGCCTTCGTCGAACGCGTCAATGAGTGGATGTCGGAGCTCTCTGGCATTGAGCGTGTGGGGTTCGATGAGATCGAGGCTCGGAATCTGGCCTCTCCGACACCGGCGGGACCAGACGAGCGGCTCAGCGTCTATCTTCCACAAGGGCCAGCTCCACCGGGTGGTCAACCTGTGCTCATCGCCATTCATGGAGGAGAGTGGCGAAAACTCAACAAAGACGGTTATGGACATCGGATTGCCAGCGCATTCGTCTCTCAGGGATACGTCGTGGTCGCGCCGAACTATGAGCTTTCGGCCCCGGGGGCATCCGAAGCTGGCCCGTCAACCTGGAGGACATGCAATCGGTCGTCGTCTTGGTTCGCACTCATGCGGGCGAGCTGGGGATCGATCCGAATCGTGTCGCGGTGATCGGCGAATCCGCTGGAGCCAACCTGGCGGCATTACTCGGGACCGATCCGGGACCGGCGACCTCCTCGGATGTCTCGACACAAGTCAATGCTGTCATTGTCTTTTCGACTCCAACCGATCTGACAGCGCTCTCGGTCGAGAATCCGTGGGCGGGGTGGCCAGCCGCCCAGTTCCTACGAGGCACGCTCCAGGCGATTCCGGCGAGTTATGCCGCAGCCTCCCCGATCGATCATGTTTCACCCGGCGATCCGCCGATGCACCTGGTACAGGGATTGCAGGATCTGCTCATCCCGGTCAGTCAGTCCGAGACGATGGCCGCCGCATTGACCACGGCGGGGTTCGGAACGAGCTAATCCTCGTAAGGGGGGCCATGACCTGGATTTCCCTGAGCATTATGGAAATTTGATCCCCCGCCTCCTTGAATTTCTTGGGACAACGTGGAACGATGAGTGAACCTTTCCAGTTTTCGCGCACACACGAAATGGATATCGGTAGGACTACCGCTCGTCGGTAGGGGTTTGGGTTCGTCTCAAGGAGATGCATCCATGGCGACCGGGTTTCATCTCATCGGATTGAGTTCCTCGGTTCCCGGCGCACTCGACCTGACGATGGAATTCGATCGGGTGTTGCACACCGCGGCCGATCGCCCGGATCACGACTCGCTACCGGCACTGCCCGACCCTGCGGCCGATCATGGTGACCTGGAGCTGAAGCGTCGGCGCGAAGACGTGGAAGAGAAACACCAGCGAATTCGTCAGTTCCTGGACCAGACCGGCCATGACGCCGTAGTGCTGGGGATGGCCGACTCAGTCGCGTGGTTCACATCCGGAGGCGACCTGGGTCAGGACCTGTGCTCGGGGCCCGGTGCGATCCTCCTGTTCATCAATCGCACCTGCCGCGCGGTGATATCCGACAACGTGCAGAGCAGCCGCGTGTTCGAGGAAGAGCTGGCTGGGCTGGGATTCCAGCTCAAGGAGCGGCCGTGGTATGACGACCCATTCCAGGTCGTCGCGGAACTGTGTCATAACAAGCGTGTAGCGACGGACATGGGTGGGAACGGTTGCTCGCAAGTTCGTCGCGAGGGCGATGCACTCCGCGCCCTACGGCGACGGCTGACGGGCCTGGAACGGCAACGGCTCCGCGAACTGGGGCGCACCCTGATTCTGGCCGTTGAGGCGACATGTCGCAATTTCGATCGGGGCGAGCGCGAGGCCGACGTGGCCGGCCACCTCGCCCACCGTCTGATCCGCGAAGGGGTGGTGCCGGTCGATCTGCGGGTTGCCAGCGACGATCGGCTGGCTCGGTTTCGCCAGCCCGTGTTCAAGGCAACGCCGATCCTTAAACGCGCGACGATTGCCGTCACCGGCCGTCGGCACGGTTTGTGTGCCTCCGTCACTCGTACCGTCGCCTTCGGCCCCGTCGATACCGAGCACAAGGCGCATCATTCTCTGGCCACCATGGTCAACGCCACGTGCATCTTCTTTTCCCGTCCCAACGAATCGATCTCCGAAGTGTTCCGACGCGCCAAACGGATCTACGAGAAGTTCGACCATCCTCACGAGTGGACCCTCGACTACCAGGGGACCCTCGTCGGCTACTCCCCGCGCGAGGTCGTCCTCCGGCCCGATAGCAGTTTGGTCCTGGAGCCGCATACCGCCGTGGCCTGGAGCCCCAGCGTGGGGGCAGCTCGCACCGAGGATACCATGGTCATCGACTCCCGCGGTTACGAGGTGGTGACCGCCTCCCAGGACTGGCCCCAGATCGACGTCGCCGTCAAGGGCTTCGTCATCCCTCGGCCAGGCATCCTCGAACGGTAATCGTTCCTGGTCTTCACGTCTCGCGCCGATCTTTCTTCCCCCGTCTCGGCGGATCGGTCCGCGGGTCCGTCTTCGGGATCCAAGGCCAGTCGCAAGCCAGCTTTGCGTATCGTCGTTGCGCGGCCCAGGAGGTTCTGTAGCCATTCATGTAGCCACGCAAAGATCCGTGCTTTGTCCATGCGCGGTCCACGTACCGTATCTGTCGACAACCGACAACGGACCTACGACCCGTGGCGAATGACTTGATGACCATTCGCGAAGAGAGCGAACTTTCCTCAAATTGACGACGAAGTACAATAGATAGTAAGAACCGAGGGCCAATGCCTTCGGAGAAAGGAATATGACTCGGATGCAACTCTCCTGGAAACTCGGCCGGGTTGCGGGGATTGACGTATACCTCCACCCGACTTTCTTGCTCGTCTTGCTCATCCCAGGCGTCCTCAGCGGGGGCCTGTTGACCGTGCTGCTCGTGCTTTCGGTCTTCGGGTGTGTCTTGCTGCATGAGTTTGGACATGCTTTGATGGCCCGTCGGTTCGGGATCGAGACCGAGGATATCACGCTCTACCCGATTGGCGGGGTGGCGCGTCTGCAACGTATGCCGCGAGCGCCCGGCGCTGAACTCTTGATCGCCCTGGCCGGGCCTGCGGTCAATTTCGCGATCGGTGGCGCGTTAGCCATCCTGGGGTTGCTGGGGCTCGTGGGGCTTGGACAGTACTCAGTGGCCGGATCACTCCTGAACATCAACTTGATGCTCGGCTTGTTTAACTTGTTACCGGCCTTCCCGATGGACGGAGGGCGGGTCCTGAGGGCGTTGCTGGGCGGTTGGCTGGGGCGTGCTCAGGCAACCACCATCGCCGCGACGATCGGTCGGACGCTGGCGATCTTCTTCGGTGTGTGGGCATTCTTGACTTTGAATCCGTTCCAGGTGGCCCTGGCGGCATTCATCTACTTCGCGGCCAGTGCGGAGGAGAGTCAGGTGCTCAACGAGGAACGGCGGCGCCGGTATCCGGTGCCGGACCAGGGGATCTGGGTCGCTCCGCCCGGCTACCGATGGGTTCATCAGGGCAACGGGACCTGGCAGCTCTCTCCGGTCGGCGTCCGATTCCCGGAACCCGGACAAAGGCCGTCGCCATGGAATTAATGCCCATTGTCGAGCTGGGAGTCTCTGAAGCCTATGAGATCCTGACAGTTCGGTTCGGCGTGACCAACTTGCCGCCTCTGGATTCCATCGAGAACGAAGACTGGGGGCGCGACTATCTCCTCAGCCGCTTCCTCGAACTGCCCCGCTCGGCCCTCACCGAAGCGGGGCTTTGCCTTGTTGAGGCGACGAGCGAGCAATCCGAGGCGAGCTGAAGGCCTCGTCCGTCGGGGTTGTTCTGCATCCTGGGGGGTTCAAGTGGGCGAAATCATCAGCAAGGCGGCTGTGTAGCTCACCAGGTCACGGTGGTCTCGGGAGATCGCTGCCAGTCGCAGAGGATCGCCGGCGCGCTGGCAGAGCTGAGCGACGCCGGGGCACAGCAAGGCTGCGTCGGGCAGTCCGGCCAGGTATTCGGAGGCCAGCTCAATCGCGTCGTCGAGCCGTCCTAGACGGACTAGTAGGTTGACCAGCGTCTGGGACGCGATCGCCGCTTCGCCGGACTCACGACCGTAGCCCGTCAGCTTGGCCCGTAAATGGGCGACGGCGGCATCCACGTCCCGCCCGAGCAAAGCGGCGAGATACACCCCGTGGTCGTCGAAGATCCGCTCGAAGGGAGGGTGCCCTTCGAATTGAAGCCGCGGCGAGAGGCGGCGGCCATACTCCGTGAGGTCGAAGGCCAGTGCGATGAGTGCGGGGTCCACGACAAGAATCGACATCCGCACGACGGAGGCCAGGTGCGAGATATCGACGTGGTAGGCTTCGTCGGCGAAGAGCCAATCGCGCCCGGCGATCAAGTCGGCGATCGTGGCCTTGGCTGGCGGGAGCAACTGCCCTCGGTTCGCGAAATCGGAGCGTAGATTGGCCAACAGATCCTCGTGCAAACGGCCGATCAGCCGCCCAGCGCAGGCCAGGCGCACCGATTCGTCGTGGGACGGCAACTGCTCGAAGGCCGTGATCGCCGAACAGGTCCCGTAATGTTCCAGGATCAGCTCGAAACCTCGGAGGGGATTGACGCCGTGGTTGAAAGCGACTTCGATCACGGCCCCGAGCCGGTCGTCATCTGCCGAGGGCTTGTAATCGCGGATCGCCCGGGCCACACGATCGGTCTCGCCGATAGCCCGGAAATAGGCCCAGGCCGAGGGGATGTCTCCTGCGTCGAGATACTTCGTACCCACCAGGCGAAGGGCTTCGATATACTTCTCCTCGTACTGCGTGCGCGCGGGCTCCGGCAGCGCCGACAAGGAGCCTGACGGGACCAGAGGCAGCTCGAGGTCGTACCGAGCCCGAAGCAGCAGCGCGTCGAGCAGGGCGCGGTAGTCGCCTCGGATGTCGAGCTGTTCCACCAGACGTTTGAGGGCCGCTTGAGGCCCTTCGGCGTGGAGTGCCTCTTGCACGGAATCGAAGGCGGATTCGCCGATCGAGGCCGCCGGGTTGTCCGTTGCGGCCGAGGTTGGTGGGTCGCTCATGGTGGAGTCAGATCCTTCCATTCGGCCGCGAGACGTCTCGGCCTGGCTACGGCCAGAGGGTCACGGGCTGTCGAACATTACCAGAATCCGGGACCTTTGCGTTTGATGTGGCCGGAACGGCATTGAGCCGCGCCTTGCCAGGTCTCTTCCAGTTCGAGCCGGAGTGTGTCTGGTAGCAATCGATCAGTATGTCGCGAGCCTCTTCGACGGAATCGGTCAGCGCCAGGAGGCTCAGGTCCTCGGGCGAGATCGCCCCCTCGGCGAGCTGAGTCTGGGCGATCCAATCGAGCAAGCCATGCCAGTAAGCCCGGCCATAGAGAATAATCGGGAATCGGGTGACCTTGCGAGTCTGAACCAGTGTCAAGGCTTCGAACAACTCATCGAGCGTGCCAAATCCGCCGGGAAAAATGACGAACCCGCTGGAGTATTTGACGAACATCGTCTTCCGGACGAAGAAATAACGGAAGTTGATGGCCAGGTTCGTGTAGGGATTCCCCGCCTGCTCGAAGGGAAGCTCGATATTGCAGCCGATCGAAAGGCCGCCAGCCTCGTAGGCTCCTCGATTGGCCGCCTCCATCAAGCCGGGCCCACCGCCAGTCATCACGGCGAAGCCCGCATGGGCGAGCAGGTCGCCGAGCTGGCGTGCCGGCACGTACAACGAATGAGATTCCCCGAATCGCGCCGAGCCGAAGACGCTCACCGCGGCCCCGACCTCCGCCAGGGCATTGATTCCGTAGACGAATTCCCCCTGGATCCTCAAGACGCGCCAGGAGTCGGTATGGGTAAACGCGCCGAGCTCCGGCGCACGGGGAAACGGATCACCTGGCGTGGGCCGATCCAGTAATTGTTCGTCAGCCGTCGGCTTCGCAGCCGGCCTGCCGGTCCCGCCCCCCTGCCCACTCCACCGGGGCCGCACTGCCCCGTTGCTCCGATGGCCACCCGTATCACCTGGTACCGCGTCCGGGGTTGCCTGTCCATTCGCCTCGATTCGCGGATCATCCCGCGACTCGCCGTTTTCTCCACGTTCCATCCTGACCATCACTTCCCCGACAAGTCGTTTGCATCCAACGATGGGCTCGAGCCTCCGTGCGCAGGATCGGCAGGGGTCCCTGGGCGGTGATTCCGCATCGACAATGATGTGGCGGAAGTCCAGTCACGAGCTCACGAAATCGGACTTCTATGACCATTCTACGGCCGGAGGTCGAATCTGTCAGGCTCCTCACCTCGGTTTTCTCTCGGATTTGGTTCCCGAAGGCGTGTGGCTGTTGTAGAATCGCATCGTCGAGAAGAGCCTGCGATTCATTCGGAGAAGCGTTCCACCTTCATGAACGGCCCGACGTCTTCCCGCCCATCGCGGATCACCGAAGATCTCTGGAACTCTCCCTTCCTCAAGGCGTGCCGTCGGGAAACGTCTGACGTCACGCCGATCTGGCTGATGCGGCAGGCGGGCCGATACATGGCCGAGTACCGGTCCGTGCGGTCACAGGGTGCCCTTCCTGGAACTCTGCAAGAGGCCCGATCTGGCGACGGAAGTGACGGTCACCGCGGCCGAAAGGCTGGGAGTCGATGCGGCGATCCTGTTCGCGGATATCCTCCTGATCCTCGAACCGCTTGGATTCGCGCTCGAATTCGCCAAGGGGGAGGGACCGGTCATTCATAACCCGATCCGTTCGGCGTCCGATGTCGATCGCATCCGCCCGCTGGTCGACGCCGCCGCCCTGGATTACGTGATCCAGGCCGTCCGTTCGATCCGTGTCGCTCTCAGGCCCGTCACCCCGCTGATCGGCTTCGCGGGAGCCCCATTCACCCTGGCTTGCTATGCCATCGAAGGTGGCTCGTCGCGACATTACGATCAGGCCAAGATGTTCATGTATCAGGATGAAGGAGCCTGGAATGCCCTGATGGATCGCCTCGTCGACGCCTCGGCGATCTACTTGAATGCCCAGGCCGCGGCCGGGCGCAGGCGCTCCAGGTCTTCGATAGCTGGGTGGGGACGTCTGAGCCCTGCGGACTATCGGCGATTCGTCCAGCCGCACATGGCGCGGCTCTTCTCTCTGCTCGATCCGACGATTCCTTTGATTCACTTCGGGACCGATACCGGCTCGCTGCTGGAGCTTCAGCGGGACGCCGGAGGCTCGGTGATCGGCCTGGATTGGCGCGTCGCGCTGGACCAAGCCTGGGGGCGGCTGGGCGAAGGGGTCGCCGTGCAGGGGAACCTCGATCCTGTCGTGCTCCTCGCCTCGCCTCGTGAGATCGAGAGCCAGGCCCGGCGGATCCTCGCCCAGGCCGGGGGCCGCCCCGGACACATCTTCAACCTGGGACACGGTATCTTGCCCCAAACCCCGCGTCGACCACGTCCGTGCCCTCGTCGAGATCGTCCACGAACAGTCTCAGCGACCCGGCGCGATGGTCGCTAGCACTTGAAGCGGCCCTGCATCGACGGTCCAAACCGAATCGAGTGGCGTCACCCATTCGCGTGGTATCGGGGGCAGGGGCGTCGTTCTCGGCCTCGTCCCGACCCCTCGGGAGCGTTAGAATACTCCAGCAGGGAGAAACAGCGAAGCCAATGCAGCCATGCCGGCTCGGTTCCACGGAAGCATGGCTGAAGAAAAAACCGTGAAGCGCGTTGATTTTTTCCACCATCGATGCCTACGCATCGAGTATGATTCCGGCTTCACCGTACACAGTGGGCTGTGAATGGACACGCAGCAACAGGGTATGGAGATCCGATCAGGTCGTGTTGGTCCTCCGTCGTAGAGGCTTCTGCCAGCAGTAAGGTTCGCACATCTCAGAGAAGGAGCGAGCAACCTTGGCCGACCGAACGTGCGACCCGGCGAAATCCCATCGAGTAATCGTGATCGGGGGGGGCCTTTCCGGCCTGGCGGCCGCGCGCACCGGATTCACGAGCGGTCGCAGTGCGTTGCGCCGATCGGTCGATGTGACACTACTGGATGCCAAGGAGCGGCTGGGAGGTGTGATCGCGACGGAACGATTCGAAGGGTTTACACTGGAGAGAGGTCCCGATTCGTTCATCACGAACAAGCCGTGGGGCCTGGACCTGTGCGAGCGTCTGGGGCTGCGGGACCAGTTGATCGAGACGGATCCCAGCCGACGACGGTCGTTCGTGGTGCGGAAGAGCCGGCTGTTGCCGGTCCCTGAGGGCTTTGTCCTGATGGCGCCCCAACGGCTGGGCCCGTTGCTGACGACGCCGATCCTCTCGTGGCGTGGCAAGCTCCGCATGCTGATGGATCTGTTCATCCCCCGTCGTGATGATGAGGGAGAAGAAAGTCTGGCGGGCTTCGTCCGGCGGCGTTTGGGACGCGAGGCTCTGGATCGACTGATCCAGCCGCTGGTCGCGGGCATCTATACGGCCGATCCCAACAACCTGAGCCTCAAGGCAACACTGCCGCAGTTCCTCGACAATGGAGCGCGAGCACCGCAGTTTGATCCTGGCCGGGTTGCGCGAGGCGCGTGCGCCGCGGGAAGCAGATCGCGCGCGAGTCTTCTGGGGCGAGATACGGTCTGTTCGTGACTCTGGACGAGGGAATGGGCGGGCTTCCCGAAGCCCTGGCCGCGGCGCTGCCGGGCGGGTGGGTCCGGCTCAACTCGGCGGTTCGGCGGATCGTCCGCAACGAGCCGGTCTCGTCATGGTTGGTGGAGTTGCTCGACGGGCCGCCTCTTGAGGCGGACGCGGTCGTCTTGACGACCGAGGCCCATGCGGCCGCGCGACTGATCGACGCCCAGGACCCCGCGCTGGCACTCCAGCTTCGCGCAATCCCTTATGCGTCATCCATCATCGTCAACGTCGCCTACCGGCGCGACCAGATCCAGCATCCGCTTGACGGTTTCGGCGCAGTCGTGCCAGCGATCGAGGGCCGGCCCATCTTCGCAGTCTCGTTCCTGAGCATCAAGTTCCCAAACCGTGCACCAGCGGGCACTGTGCTGTTCCGGGTCTTCATCGGCGGTGCCACGCAGCCCGAGTATTTCGACCTCGACGACGACGCTATCGGCGAGATCGTCCGCCACGAGCTGGGCGATTTGATCGGCGCGACCGGCGAGCCGATGTTCCAGCGGATCGGCCGCCATCCCCGCTCGATGCCTCAGTACATCCTCGGCCACATCGACCGCGTGGAGGCCATCCGCCGCAAGCTGGCGCGCCATCCCCGGCTCTACCTCACGGGCATCGCCTACGACGGTGTGGGGATTCCCGACTGCATCCACGCCGCCGAGACCACCGCCGACCGCGTCCTCGACGCTCTGGCAAACCCGGCCGCCAGCGCGGCGTGACCGGTGACCTCCCAGAGTCGTGAGCGCAGGTGACATCACGGAGTTCCTCCGAGGTTTTCCGAGCCATGCACGATCAGGGCCACTGGCCGCGGTCGTCGCACTCAGGGCCAGGGCGAGCTTCCGCAGGGGCTCGCTGATGATGGGATCGGGGCGGATTCGGGCCAGGATCTCGTGCTTTGGCAACGACTGCGCGGAGAGGAACTCGACGACGTCGCTGGCTTCACAGAGCACTCGCAGCTACGGGGTCAGTCGGGTGGCGTCCCAGATCTGCTCCGTCGTATCCCCGCCGGTGGCGACATTGCGGCCGTCGGGGGCGAGGGCCACGCTCAAGGCGAACTGTGAATGGACTTCGACGGGCTTCGCCGACTTGACAGGCCTTTCAGTTCGATCCACTCGGTCCGGTTGACCGGTCATCGCGTCGGACCTGGAAATTGAGTGGGGCGGCGGATGGTGGTATCGTGCAAAGGATGGAACACGAATGACCGTAGCGAATCGTGGAAACGATCAGTATGGGGGAGGGTCGACCATGGAGCGGAATCGTAAAAGAGGGGCTTTCCTGGGCGGATCGGGCGCGGCCCTGGCCGCGTTGGTGGTTCTACTCAGTTTGAATGCCGATGGGACAGCCCAAGGGGTCGTCGATCCCGCCGCGATTCACACCCGGATGATCGTGATCCCGTCTGAGCAGAAAGGCCAACCGCAGTCGGTCGTCGCTCTGGCGAATCCGACTTGCACCGGTGACCTGGCCCAGCTTCAGAACACGGTCGGTGGAATCCTCGCCCGGGAGCTGTTCCGCCAGGCGCTCCTGATCGCCGCGCGCGACGAGCTCGGCCTGGCGACGCGTGACGAGCTGCTCGGCGACGCACGGCCCGCCGAGGCCGCCGGGGATCCGCGGGCCGAGCTGATTACCGTCCTCCGGTTCGGGTCCGCGAGCGAGAGTCAGGTCCTCATCCGCCGGACCAATGGGCCGCGAGCCGAGGCGCTCCTTGCGCAGGATCTTCCCGGGACGAAACCGCCATTCGGCGAACTGCCGCGGCTCGTCGAAGCCGCCGAGGTTCTGTCGCGGACGGCGTTTCCCTCGGCGCTGCGAAAGCTGGGACTCGATGGCCGGCCGAATGAGATCCACGATGACGCGAGGCTGCCCGCCGGGGTCGAGGAGCGACTGTGGCGCCTCGGCTACACCGAGCCGTTCGCGGCCGTACGGATGCTTCACGAGGCGATCCGGACTGGTGGCGAGTCGCCCGCCCGGCTCGCGGGGCTCGTCCGCGGATATGCCATGCTGGGTCTCTTGACCGAGCACGACTGGCATCCCGCGCACAAGGCGTTCAAGGCCCGGGCGCTCCTGTATGCACAACGAATGGTGGTCCGTGACCCCAAGGGTCACTACGGGCTCTGGCACCGCGGGTTTGCCGAGTCGCTCCTCGGCTTGCACAAGGACGCCCTGACGGACATTGCCGAGGCCCGGCAGCGGGCCAGGGCGGTCGGCGACTTGTTCTCACCGGTGTGGGCCGGGCTCATCGAGGCGTGCGCCCGTTGCGACCTCATGGGCATGAACGTTCCCGAGGGCCCGCTGGCCCCACTCTCGGCCCTGCTCCGCTTGCTCGCCCTCGAGCCCACCGTGCTCGTCGACCTGAGCATGCTCGCCGGCAAGGACGTGATGGCCCTCGATCCCGAATGCTACCGCGCGTACGACGCGATGTGCCGGCTCGGCGAGCTCCTCAACAACCTCGAACAGCCGACCTCGGTAGGACCTGCCGTGTTCGCTCGGACCATTCCGGTGAAGCTCGGGGCCCTCCAAGGGCTGCCAGGGATCGTGCGGGCGCACCTCGACAAGTCGTCGGTCACTGGCACGGCCCTGTTCGATGCACTCGCGACCGCTGGATCTCCGGGCGCCGATGCGGGCGAGCCGTCGTGGGCCGTACTCGGGCGGCTGCTTCGCGAGACACGCTACGTGCAGGTTGAGCGCCGGCTCTACCTGATGCGCGGGCCGCTGGGGGTGATGGCCGCCCGCGTCCTGGACCAGGATCGCGCCGTGGTCGCCGACCACCCCTATCGGCCGTACCTGGAGAGCCTGACGGTGCCCAGGGACAGGGCCACCCGCGTGCTGGACGGACTGATCGGGCATCTCGATGTGACGAACGTGCAACTCCGGTCGCAGGTCATGCTCCAGGCGCTGGAACAGTCCAAGGACCCCAGAGCGAAGCTGGCCTTGAGTTTCGCGGTGAAGCACGTTGACAACACCGCGTACGACCTCTCGGAGCTCGTCCGTTCCACCAGCGGGCGCGACCAGTCGAACCGCGCCCTGGCCCTCTTGGATGTGAGCCCCCATTCCGAGTACGCCAAGGCCGTCCTGATCGAAAAGGACTGGGAACGCGCTGCGCCTCACCTCGTGGAGTGGGAGAAGGGTGCCAACAACGCGCCGGTACTGCTGGCCGCCCTGGCCCGTCGATATAGCGATCAGGGCCAGCTCGAGGACGCCCGGCGCAACCTGTTGCGCTACGTCCAGTTCTCGCCCGATCAGTGGGCGTACGAGCTGCTGGCCAAGGGTTTCAAGGATCAGGGCGACATGGAGCGCTGGCAGTTGACGCTCGAGGAGTTCCTCACGAAGGCGGCGGACAACGGACGGAGCCACGCCCAGGTCCGCGTGCAGCTCGCGGACTACTTGATGGGGCTGGGGAAGTGGGACGAGGCGTGGCCGTACGCCGAGGCCGCGGCGGTCTCGGGTGCCCAGTGGGCGCTGGTCTGCGCAGCGCGTTGCACCGAGGGTCGAAAGGACTGGAGCGCGGCCGAGCGCTACACCCGGCAGATCACCGAGAACAATCCCGGTGGCGGTTGGGCGGCCTGGTACCTCTTCTGCAAGCGGACCGGTCACGGCGACGCCGCAGCCGCCGGGGCCTTCGCCGATCGCGTCCTCGCCAAGAGCGGCGACGGTCCCAGCGTGACCTCGCCCGCGGCCATCGGCTATTTCTACTGGCTTCGCGGAGAGCCGAAGAAGGCCGTCCCTTACTTCCACAGGGCCTACGAGGCCGCCCCATCGCACACGACGTGCACTCCGCTGATCCTGATCGCCGACGAGCTCGGCGACGCCGCGGATCGCAACGAGTGGATCCAGACACTGCTCACCCAATATCGCAAACAGGCGCCCTACACCGCCCGGATCTTCGAGATCTTTCGCCAGGCCAACGAGAAGGGCAAGCTGGACGCGAGCGATCTG
Organism: uncultured Isosphaeraceae bacterium; assembly: GCA_963845695.1. Classification (GTDB taxonomy): domain Bacteria; phylum Planctomycetota; class Planctomycetia; order Isosphaerales; family Isosphaeraceae; genus CAWJTV01. The sequence continues at coordinate 275,780 of CAWJTQ010000017.1, forward strand.
CAAGCCGTTGACCGGGTCCTCGGGAGGATCCAGATCCCGGCGTACCGGGGAAACAACGAATTCTTCGCGGGCTGGTATCTCAAGAACCACGGCAAGGCTGAGGAAGCCCGCCGGCACCTGGAGAAGGCTCTCCGGTTGACCGACTCGAATCGCTTCATGCGAGCCATCGCGGCCGATCAGCTCCAGCGTCTGGGCGTTGACATCACGACCATCGGCGCCGGACCCGACACGGGGCCCCAGCAGGCGAAACGCTGAACGGTTTCCATCGAGGACATGATGGTTCTCTAAATTGCCGTACGTCCGTGTCTCGGAGCTCGCTATCAGTGCACGGGCGACGCGCCTGTTGCGTTCCGCGAAGGCGATCGGGGCGACTCGTTCCCCGTCCGGGCTGAGCCGGTGCGCCGGCGGGGTCCGAGGTGCGACTATGGTGAGACGTTCCAGACCGCGACCAGCCGCCAGCCCTTCGGCGTCGAGGCGACCACGCCACCGATGTCCCAACCGACCTGACAGTCCCTGGCGATCTTCGTGGAGACGGGGATGGGACCGATCACCGGATCGCCAGTCATCAACGGCTCGAGCCAGATTTGCTTCGGTCCGATCCGCTGGATCAAGAAATGTCCGTCGAAGGTCTTCGGGGAATTGACCGGACCGTTCTCATCGATCCAGTCGTTCAGAGCGTCGAGAAGTTTCTGAGTGGCGGGCAGGTCGCGGGCGGCCTCGCGCACCCCCTCGCTGATCAGCTCATCGTCTTCGACATAGCCCTTCGCGGCCAGCCACTTGGCCAGCTTCTTGATGACCGTCCCGGCGGCCTTCATCGTGTCATCGCTGCCGATGACCTTCATGGGCATGAAATAACCGAGGAACTCAGAGAATCCGGAGGCGATATCCTCGGCTCCGAACGTCTCGCAATAGGTGCCTCCCGTCTTGGTGATTGCGTCGTATTCCTTCTGATCGTGGCCTGGCCAGTAGCTTTCCAGGTACGACCGGTAGAGATCGATGATTCCATCGTACCTGGCATAGGTCTTCGGGCTGAGCCTGGCCTTCTGGTTGACCAGGAACTCCTCAAAAAGCTGTACGAGAATCTTGTCGGGTTTGGGCTTTTTCATCGGATCTCCTTGGGGTCGCAGGAGTGATCCCGGAGGCTCTATCGAGTTCCTGAGCGGGGGCTCAATTTGTGGGAAACTTCCGCGCCGATTGAGAGGGTGTTTGAGAAGCCTCGGAACGGCGGCAGAATCTTCCCCAAAATCGCCAATAACCGCCCATGGGCCGCACAAGTTCACCGCTCACCGATCGACAGGGCCACGGAAGCGGTCCGGAGATCAGAGAATTGAACACGAAATCCACGAAATCCACGAAAAGAATTCAGGTATCGTGAGAATCAGACCCGAGAGAGCCGGCAGCTTCCTGTTCTGGTGGATGGTCATTTCGGATCTGGTGGACTAGCCAGGTGGCGTCAGCTCCAGGTCGAGAATCGGCCGCCAAACGCTCCGATGTCCACACCGGTCCTCCCCCAACCCCAAGCGTTGCCTGGGGTTGGGGGAGGACCGGTGTGGGCTTGGTGATCTCACCGAATCCTGGGGCTGACCAGGAAGATACCAAAATCGTGCTTGCGCTGTTGCGTGGCAACCACCTGGGGTAGTCCATCGATGCGACCTACGATCTGCGTGCCTCGCTCAACCGCAGTCTGATCGCGGTGGTGACGGTGGGCGAGATGCGATCGCTCGCCAGACAATTCGGTTGGGGCAACGCGAGGATCGTCGCCCTCGAATCGCTCCTGAGCCAACTGGTCTGGATCGACATCAACGACCGCCAGATCTTCGAGAACTACGGCGAAATCGACCACGAAAGTCTCAAGGTGGGCCTTCGGATGGGCCAGAATGATGTCTGGGTCGCCGCCACCGCCCGAGTCTCGGGGATGACCCTGCTCACAACCGATTCGGACTTCGACCACCTCCACGGCATCTGGATCGATCGCATCTGGATCGACCCGAACACCGGCAACACGCCGCGAGTGCCCCCTTCGAGGACATCTTACAACCTCAGGGCGATCGTGCCCGAGGGGCGCGGCCAGGGCTCCACCCCGCAAACCGGCACCGACGCAGGTCACGACGAATCCTACTGCCCCAGCAGTTCCAGCGTCCGCTTGACGAACGCCGAACAGCTCTCGACGGCCTCAGCGGGGGAGAGCTTGAGCCGCTGCGCCAGCTCGAACTTGCGAAGCAGCGCGGCGTCGAGCTGGCCGGGGCGGACATACAGTTTCTCGCAGGCCAGAAGCAGGCAGCGGAGACCGAACTCGCGATAGCCCTTGGCGTAGACCAGGGCCCGCAGGCAGCAGAACATCGCTTCGTAGCTGAGGAAGACAATGTCGGCCGGATCCCCCTGCCCTGTCGTGTGGATGTTCACGGCGGCATCGAGGCGATCTCCCGCCTTGGCGAGCAACTCGACGATCCGAGTCGGTGCCTCCTTGTCTTCGAACAGATAGGGGCTGTCCAGGCACTTTTGGAGCGTATTGATGATGGCCATGGCCGTGGCGTCTCGTAATTCGGACTCATCGGAGCTGGGATGGTTTTCCGGAATGATCGCGTTGGCTCAGGGGTTCGTCGCCGCTTTCTTGGCAGCAGGCGGGGTCGCGGACTTGGCCGGTGTGGGCGCACCCTTTGGAGCATTCGCGGCTTTACCTTTGCCTTGGGCCTTTCCCTTGCCAGTGCCACCCTTCTTGGTGAACCCCTTGGGCTGCGCCTTCTTCATCATGCCTCCTCCGCCGCCGCCCCTGCCTCCCATCATGCCGGCGCCTTTCATCATGGGTCCGAACTTCTGCGGGGTCACCTGTGCAGCCGGGGCGGGAGGTGCCTGGGCACCCGCCGGCCGGGGCGGACCCACGAGGGGTTTGACTTCGAGCTGACCGGTCAGCATGGTCTTTGCCGCGGCCTTCATCGGACCGATCAACCAGTCGGGCATGATGCCCAGAAGGACGACCATCAGGGTCCCCACCACGATCGGAAGCTCGATAGGCCGGGTTGCCGGGGAGAGGCGACGCGGGCCAGGCTCCCGGAGAAACATCGCCTTGAGGACCCGGACGTAATAAAACGCCGAGACCACGGAATTGAACAGGCCGAGTGCCACTAGCCAGATCAGCGTAACGGGCCGATCCCCAGCCTCCTGGTTGAGCGCCTCCATGAACACGTAGAGTTTGGCGAAGAATCCGGCGAGCGGCGGAATCCCGATCAACGAGAGCATGAGGATCAGAATACATGTGGCGAGTACCGGTTCCTGGTACCCCAGGCCGTTGAGATCGTCGATGTCGTCGGTGTTCTTGTCGCGGACCAGCCAGGCGGCTACCGCGAACGCACCGACGTTGGCGAAGGCGTAGACGATCAAGTAGTAGAGCACAGCCCCAGCAGCTTCTGCGTGGACTATTGATACGCTCACCGCCGCCACGCCGACCAGGATGTATCCCGCGTGCGCGATCGATGAGTACGCCAGCATCCGCTTGAAGTTCGCTGCGCCAGGGCGGCAAAATTGCCGTAGGTCATCGTCACGGCCGAGATGATCGCGATGATGCCGATCCACCCCGGGCCCATGATGCTCGTCGATGGGTTTGACCAGGGTAGCAAGGCGTGGAGGAACACCTTCATCAAAGCGACGAAACTCGCCAGCTTTGAGCCGGTGGCGATCCACGCGGTGACCGGCGCGGGCGCCCCTTCATACGCATCGGGGGCCCATTGGTGGAACGGAACCGCCGCGACCTTGAATCCGAAGCCCACCAACATCAAGAGGACCGCCATCGCACCGGCGATGTTCCCCGATAGCCCGCTCTCTCGAGAATCCACCAGCAACCTCCGGATCCCCTCGAATTGGGTCGTCCCCGTCAGGCCGTAGAGGAAGCTCAGCCCGAACAGGAACAGCGCGGAGGAAACCGATCCATACACGAAATACTTCAAACCCCCCTCCGCCGACCGGCGTTTCGTCTTCTCGAACGCCGTGCTGAGGTACAGGCAGATCGTCATCGTTTCCAGCGTGAGGAAGAGGGTGATCAACTCCTCCGCGGCGGTCAGCAGCATCATGCCGACGGTCGCCCAGAACATCAGCGCGAAGTACTCGCCCCACTCCTCTGTGAATGACCAGGCCATCGAGAGATACAGGACCAGGCCCAGTAGAAAAATGTAGAGGAGGTTGAAGTATCCGACCTGGGCGTCACCGGAAATCGTGCCGAAGAACAGAAAAGGGTCCGTATCGATCAGGTAGCTGACGGCCGGGATACCGATCCATTCGGCCACCTTGTCGGGATTGGAACTCACGTAAAGGGGAACCAGGCAGACGAACAGCGCGGCGACAAACGCCAGCCCCACGCCGACCAGCGCCAGCCGGCCGATCACCAGCCGCCGCGCGGCAGAACTCAGGCGCTTGGCCAGGCCCAGATCGACCAGCAACACCAGCAGGCCCCAGACCGTGAGCACGATCACGGGAGACAGGTAGAAGACGTCGTGGAGATTGACCGTCGGTGGGGTGTGCGTCGGCATCGCGTCTTCCTTCGGCAGTGGCGTCGTATTGGCCAGTGACCAGTGGCAAGTCAAGACCGTATGACTCGCCGGGGATTTCTCAGTCGTGTGTGAGTTCGAATTACCCCGCCATGCTGTCGTAACGATCCACATCGGCGGCATGCCATCGGCGGTAGCAGAGCAGGATCAAGCCGATGCCGACAGCCACCTCGGACGCGGCGACCGTCAGGACGAAGATGGCCAGAATGACCCCGCTGATCGGCGCGCCCTCCGGGCCCTCGGGTCCGTACCGCCAGAATGCGACGAGGTTGATATTGGCGGCGTTCAGCATGATCTCGATCGCCATGAGCACGGCGATCGCGTTGCGCCTGATCAGCACACCGGCCAGACCGATCGAGAAGGCGGCGGCGGCAAAGAAGAGGAACCAGCTCAAGGGGATGTCGGAACCCATGGGGTCAACTCATCTCTTCGTAGGGTAAGCAGTGGTTCTTGGGCATGCGGGCGTCCCTCCGGACTGTCTCGGGATGCCCACGGGACACCGGAATCGGAACGCACGACTCAGAGAGCCGCAGGGGTGGCATTGGCTCCGGCTTCGGCCGGCACGGGGATCTCGCTCCCGAGCACCGTCCTCCGACCTTTCCGGTCGGCGGTGGGCTCCTCCTCTTCGCGGTGGGCCAGTGCGATCGCTCCCACCAGGGCTGCTGTCAAGAGGAGCCCGGCGACCTCGAATCCGATGACGTAGCGCGTCAACAACTCGTCGCCAGCGACCTTAGCCATGTTGTTCACGGCCTGCATCCGAGGTGTCGGCGGTTGGTTGGCGACCGGGGCGGTACTCGGCCGGGCGTCGGTCAAAGACCAGACTTTCCCGTCCATTCAGCCCCCGCTGGGTGGAGATCCCGTAGCCCAGAACGAGGAAAACACACAGCCCGGCCACCAACCCGGGAACTCGCCAGGCTGATGGCGTACTCGTCGGATCGTCGCCCTGGATGTTCCGCGTCAGCATGATTCCGAACATCAGGAGGATCGCCACCGCGCCGATGTACACCAGCACCTGGAGCGCCGCCAGGAACTCGGCCTCCAGCAGCACGAATTGACACGCGATGGTGAAGAAGAAGGCGATCAGGAACAGGGCCGCGTGCACCAGGTTCCGCGCCAGCACGGTCCCCAGGGCCGTAGCCAGCCCGATCACCGCGATGATCCCGAATATGATCTGCATCACGATCCACTCTCCCGCGAGGTTAGGTCAGCCCACCTCTCGGCTCGACGATCCACAGGATTCGATCTTCACGACGGACGACACGGGTCGGGGACGACCTCGAGAAAACAGGATGGCGCACGGTTCAGGAGGTCAAGGGATGATCCCCGAGACCCGGGCGGAGCTGACCGACCGACGGCCATGAGGCCCCGAGGAGGTTTCGCGTCGACGTACGCCGGTTCAACCACACGACAATCGTGACCGCCACGACCAGGATTACGCCGGTCACCACGGAGCCCTTGAACCAATTCCAGTATGTGAAGTAACCCAGCTCCTGGCCCGCGGGCGGGCGGATCACCATTTCATACCAGATCCCGGCGACGAACACGTTGACGATGCTCAAGGGCACGAGGTACTTCCAGGCGAAATTCATCAGCCGGTCGACGCGCATCCGCGGCAGGGTCGCCCGGATCCAGAACATCAGGAAAATGAAGAACAGCACCTTGCCCATGAAGATCGTCAGCAGGATCAGGTTGACCAGCATGAGGGAAAACAGCGTGCCACCTTGCAGGTTGGTCGGGAAGGTCGAGATGGGGAGGAGCGTCCCTCCGCCGAGGAACAGGACCGTGGCCACGCAACTGACGGCGAAGACGCTGAGATACTCGGCCAGGAAGAACAGCCCGAACCGCATGCTGGAATACTCGGTGTGATAGCCGGCGATGATCTCCGACTCGGCCTCGGGCAGGTCAAACGGCGTCCGATTCACCTCGGCGATGCTGGCGATCAGTAAGATCACGAAGGCCAGCAGGCCGGGCGGCGACATGATGAACCAACCCCACTCGAGCTGCTTGTCGAAAATCGTCACGAGGCTCAGGCTGCCGGCCCAGAGGACGATCGGGATCGTTGAGAGGACTTGCGGGACTTCGTAAGAGACGAGCTGCGCCACCGACCGCATGGCCCCCAGGAGCGAATACTTGTTCCGGCTCGACCAGCCGGCCAGGAAGATCCCCAGCGGACTCAAACTCGAGACCGCGACCAGATAGACCATCCCCGATGGGAGGTTCACCGGCGCCATGCCGATCGCGAACGGGATCACGGCCACGACCAGGAACGACGACATGATGACCAGCACGGGGGCGGCCAGATGCACGTAACGATCGGCCGAGCGGGGGACGATGTCCTCTTTGGTGAGCAGCTTGAGCGCATCGGCGATCGGCTGGAGCAGGCCCAGCGGACCCACACGATTGGGGCCGATCCGGTCCTGGAACCGGGCGGCCACCTTCCGCTCCAGCCAGACCATGTAGGCCACGATTCCCGGGAAGACACCGAAGAAGCCGATCAACAGCCAAGCGGCCCATCGCAGCCAGGTGCCCCATCCCAGTTGAACGAGCTGTTCCTGGGCGAAGATCGGTGTTCCCAACAAGCTCATTGCATCGTTCACCGCTGTGTATCCCCCTCTCCACCTGCGTTGGAAGTCGGTCAGGCGTTTCAGCCCGAGAGCCGATTCCGGCCAGCGGGAAAGCCTGAACGCCTTCTGCGGCAGCTGTTGTTTCACACCCAGCGCAGGACGCCCTTGGCCCAAGCGTAGATCAGCCCGACCATGAGAATGACCAGGAAGATCGCCATCTCGACTAGCGCGAACGTTCCCAGACCGGCGTAGCTCACCGCCCAGGGGAACAGGAACACGGTCTCGATGTCGAAGACGACGAACATCAAGGCATAGATGTAGTATTGAATCCGGAATCGCACCCAGGTCTCGCCGTAGGTACGAACTCCGCATTCGTACGCGTCCCCCTTGGTCAGCGATCGCTTGCGCGGGGCGATGATCCGGACGATGAGGATCGGAGCTAGCCCGAAGACGACCGCCACCACGAGGAGAAGACCGACGAAGATGTAATTGTAAAGGACCATATCGTGCCACCGTCCTGAGTGTCGAAGGATCTGTCCGCACGAAGGAGACGAATCGAAACGATCCGATGGCCTAGAACGATCTGCCAGGCCGAGGATTCCATTCCGGGCGGGCACCGGCGAGCCGGGGGCGGCTCCGAGTCGAATCAGGATGCAGGGCTCGCAACGGATTGGACCGCCGCGGTCGGCTCAGTCAGTGGTTCCACCTGGGTCTCGCTATCCAGGGCAACCTCGGTGATCTCGCCGTCGTCGCGCCGGAGCTGGAACGTCTCCTGCTGGCAATACGACGCTTTGCCCCCCATCTCAATCCCGCCGACCGGCCGACGGCCTTCTTTCACGACCACACCTTCGACCTGGGTCAGCCATCGGCGATGACCGACCCGGACGTACTGCGTGACGCGGACGCGGGTGCCGGGGAGATACTTGGGTTTGGGGGGGGTGGGGATCATGCTGGAAAAAGAGTCCTGAGGAGCTGCCACACGCGAACGCCGCCTACATGGAACGCGTGCAGCTTTTGGTGTCGAGTCGTCGCCAACGCTTCATTTCCGGTTTCGAGCGATCATCTTAAGGCGGCCCAATGGCCAGAGCAAGACCCCACTTCGGATCCTCACACGAGAAACCTAGGCGATAGCCACTTGAATCCCCAATGCCTGTACGTTGCTGGTCGGCAGAGGGATAGGGGATGGCTCATGCAATCGATTGGTTGTTGGTGAAGCGCTTTGCGTCGTGGTATCATTCCCATTGGGTGCGACAGGGGGCCGGTCCGCTCCGAGCCGTCCTACTGGAATCCGGGGCTGTCGGGGGACGCTCTGAATTCCCTATTCGTTTCCTATGTTGCTCCAGAGTCGCCTTGTCGCAACACTCGAGTTTCATATAACAATGAACCGACGCTTGAATGATCCTGACTGGCGGCCCGATCCATACGAGGCGCCTTGGACCGCGTGGGAACCGCCTGGTCCACTTGCCGCGGAGCCAGAGAACGCGAAGAAAACGCTCTCGATCACACATAGCCTGACCGACGACGAACTCAGGAGATTCGTGGACTTCGACGTCTTTTTCGACCCTATGCCCATGCTAGGATTCATCTCGCAGTGGGTCCTGATGGTATCGATATTCGGCGCTGCCGGGGTGATTTCAGGGCTCGCGCTCAGCCAGTCGATGAAGGCTATGATGATCGGGGGTTTGATGGTGCCGAGCTTGGGTTTGTCGCTCTTTCACGTTGCGGTCACCAGTCGAAGGCGCCTCGCGCGAGCGCTGGGTCTCTGCGAGGGCCGAATCGTGACGATCTCTGCCCAGGGAATATCCATTCAGATCCCCGCCGCGCAATTGACATCGATGCCTGGTATTGGCCAGGGGATCCGATCATGGAGCGACATACGAAAGATCTCGGTCACCAAATACGATCTGATATTCTGGATGCAACCCCACTTCCCGGATCTGGAAGGCCGTGCCCGGATCGTCGTTCCGCTTCGTGCTTTTGCCAACCCCACTGTGGCCGCTGACTTCGAGAATGCCGCGCGGAGATGGCACGCCGTCGCGAGCGGAGGTGATACACACTGGTGGGACGAAGCAAACGTATAGACGGTCGAACGATGACCGATGGGTGATCAACCACGAAACCATCCTCCGCCTAACTGGCCTCCGGCGCTCGGTCAACCGGATGGATTCATCGTCAAGCCCGTCTTCGCCGCGGTACCACCCATGAACCATCACACCTCGACCGGTTTGGTTGCCGGTGCCGGCTTCGCGGCGGCGGGAGCAGGCTTGGATGCGCCCAGGGCCTTCTGTAGCCGCTGGTCCTTCTTCTTGGTGACCTTGTTCCGCTCGGTCACCTCGTCTGCGCTGGCCCAGGCCTCGGGATGGGTCTTGGCGTAGAACTCGCTCGAGACCAGCAGGTCCTGGAGGTTGAAGATATGGGTCTGGTGGCGCTCGTAGTTCGACAGCTCGAAGTTGTGGTCCATCTTGATCGCGTCGAACGGGCAGTATTCGGAACAGAGGCCGCAATTCATGCAGACGTCCATGTCGATGTAGAAGTCCTCGGGAAGCGGGACGACCGTCCCTTTGGGGCTCTTGGCCTGGCTCATCCAGATGCACTGGGGCGGACAGACCTTCGCGCAGATGTTGCACGACGTACAGCGGACGTTGCCGTCCTCGGTGTCGTAGACCAGCACCGGCAAGACCCGGAACCGCTCGTAGACCGGCAGCCTCTCGTCGGGATACTCGACCGTGAACAGCCCGGACGTCTTGAAATCTTGCGTGACGGTGGGCTCCTGGCCGCGGATGGGGGTTCGGAATAGATCGACGAACAGTGGTCCGCCGCCGCGCCGCTTCAAACCTTGCCCGGCCTTGATGTCGCGCCAGAACGTGATCAAGAACCGCCTCAGTGTGACCAGGTGACCCCGGATGACGCCTGTCCCTAAGCCCATGTGATTCGCCCCTTAATTTCGCGGTGAGCCCAGCCCACCCCATGATACTCGATCAGAATGCCCGATTTCACGCGGCTGCGCCCGCCGTCGCCGGATCGTAGCCAACGCAACACAACAGGATCGACAAGATTCGGCCGACGGGCTCGAGCGAATACTCCGGCTGATCCACGAAGAGAATGTTCTCTTCGAGCTTGAGGAACCGCCAGGCCGTCCCGGTCGTGACAGCGCCATGGATTGTGGTCAGATCATCCCCTCGCCGCTCGTTGAAAATGCGAGCCGCCACCATTTCCGGCGCGCATTGACCCATCGCTTGCTTCATATCTTCGTTCTTGGCCTCCACGATGGTCATGATCGGCGTGGTCAAGACAAGTTGGAGGGGTGAATGGGAGAGGATGAAGTCGCAGTACCCGCTCAGGCCCTGCTCCGGCGCCACGTCGAATTCGATCCCCCAGAAGAAGCCAATCCGACGCTTTGCCAACCGGCGCGCTTCCAGCGAGACTGGCGCGATGATCAATTCGGAGCGGACCTTCTCCGTATGCACGTCGATGGCCAGCGGGACGTTCTCGTCGAGAGTCGACCGAAGGAGGGGGCTGACGGCGGCGTGGGGGATGGCGCCGAATAGGTCCGCCTGTTCGTTCAGCGTCAACGAAAAAACGGTGCAGACTCGTTCGAGATCAAAGTTCTTGTATGACATTGGGTCCGGCCCCCAAACCGATCGGATCTCTGGAGATCACCGATCCACCTCGCCCAGCACGATATCCAGGCTCCCGAGGATGCCGACGACGTCGGCGATCGTGTGGCCCAGGCACATCGCCTCGAGTGCCGTGAGGTTGATGAAGCTCGGGCTGCGGACATGGTAGCGATACGCGGTGGGAGAGCCATCGGCGACGACGTAGTAGCCGAGCTCGCCCTTGGGGTTCTCGACCCGGGAATAGGCTTCGCCCGCGGGCACCTTGATCTGGTAGCTCTTCTTGCCCGGAAGGATCGGCCCGTCGGGGATGTCGCGCACGGCCTGCTTGAGGATCTTGACCGACTCCCGCATCTCGAGCAGCCGAAGGTAATAGCGGTCGTAGAGGTCGCCGTTCTTGGTGGTGATGACGTCGAACTGGAAGCGGTCGTAAATGCTGTAAGGCGCTGAGCGGCGGATGTCGTAGTAGACCCCCGAGGCCCGGAGGACCGGGCCGGCCGTCGAGTAGTTGATCGCCTGTTCGCGGGTCAGGACGCCCACCCCTTTGCCGCGATCCAGCACGATCTCATTTCCCGACAGGTAGCGGTCGAGCTCGTCGATCTTCTTGTCGAGCCGGTCGTAGGCGATCCCGCGGCAACGTTCGATCCAGCCCGGGGGCAGGTCGAAGGCGACGCCGCCGAACCGGAAGTAGTTGCACATCATCCGGCTGCCGGCGGCCCATTCGAACAGGTCGAGGATCAGCTCGCGCTCCTCGATGGCGTAGAGCGCAGGGGTGAAGAAGGCGCCCAGGTCGTTGAGCAAGAAGCCGATCGACCACATGTGGCTGGCGATCCGCGTCAGCTCGGCCATGATCACGCGGATGTACTCGGCCCGTTCGGGCGGCTTGGCGTCGTCGCCCATGAGCTGCTCGACCGCCAGCGCGTAGCCGAAGTTGTTCCCCATGCTGGTGAGGTAGTCGAGCCGGTCGGTGAACGGGAAGTTCATCAGGAACGTGTTCCGCTCGCCGATCTTCTCGTGGTTGCGGTGCATGTAGCCCATGACCGGCTTGAGACCGACGATCGTCTCGCCATCGACGCGGAGGTTGAGGCGGAACACCCCGTGCGTGCTCGGGTGCTGCGGGCCCATGCTCACGACGAACTGGTCGGTGCCGAGCTCCTCGACCTCGACCCCGCTGGGCAACAGGGTCTTGCCCTTGGGATCGTCGCCGCTGGAGAGCGAGGCCCAGTCCTTGAAGTCCTTGGGAATCTTCACATTGGAGCCGTAGGGATTGACCTCTTCGGCCCGGAAGTGCTGGCCAAGCCCCTCGTCGACCCGGCTGGAAAAGACTTTGGTGGGGCCTTCGTAATACGGCTCGAGGAAGTCCTTCCGAAGCGGGTGGTAGGCGTAACCTTCCCACATGAGGATCCGCTGGAGCTCAGGATGGCCCGTGAAGCGGACGCCCATCATGTCGTAGACTTCGCGCTCCTGGAAGTCGGCGCCGCGATAGACGTGATAGAGCGAGGGCACCTCGCCCTGACCCTCAGCCTCTGCGGTCCGCACGCGCAGCTCGATCAGGGTTCCTGGTTGGTCCGTGCTGTCGAGCTGGTAGTTGACCTCGATGCAGTCCTCGTAGTGGACGCTCTGGAGGCTTGCCAAGTAGTCGTACTTGATCGGGTTCTTGTCGCGGAGGAAGAGGGCGACCTCGACGAGCTTTTCGGTCTGGAGGAGCAAGCCGGCCTGGATGATGGTGACGGTCCCCGCGCCGATATTCGGAATTGATCCGCCCGGCCAGGTCGCTGAGCTTCTCGGCGCCGAGCCAGACGAGACTCGGGCGCGCTTCGGCCTTCTTCGCCTTCTTGCCGGGCTTGGCGGCGGGCGCCGGTGCGGGCTTGGCTTCCGCGGTCGCAACTCCGTCGGTCGCGGGCGCAGCCTCACCTCGGGCTTTGGCGCGGATCAAGTCGATCTTGCTGGGGGCCTTGGGTGCCGCGGCAGCTTCGGTAGGAGTTGTCGCAGTTTCGGTCGATTCCGGCTCAGGCTGGGCGCGGGGATCTTGGGCGGCTTGGGCAGTTCCGCCTCGCGGGCATCGATCAGCCCCATCGCCGTGCGCTCAGCGGCAGATCTCCACGGTGCGTAGGTCGATGAGGTCGGGGCCCAGCACCGGGATCGGAATGTCTCGCTCCACATCGTTACGGTACCACGGCGTGTTTCCCTTCCGATTGATCAGCGGCATGTCGATCTTCTCGCCGTCGATCTTCTTCTGGAGCATGATCAGGCCGTTCAGGAGGGCCTGCGGAGTCGGTGGGCAGCCAGGGATGTAGACATCGACGGGCAGGTATTTATCCACTCCCGAGACGACGTTGTATCCCTCCTTGAACGGGCCGCCGCCGGTGGCACAGGCCCCCATCGAGATCACATACTTCGGCTCGGGCATCTGGTCGTACAGCCGCGCGATCATGGGCATCATCGTCTTGGTGACCGTACCCGAGACGATCATCAGGTCGGCCTGTCGCGGCGAACCCCGGAAGACCTCGGCACCGAACCGCGCGATGTCGAACCGGCTGGACGCCGTGCAGATCATCTCGATCGCGCAGCAGGCCAGGCCAAAACCCAGCGGCCAGAGGGCCGATCGGCGACCCCAGTTGTACACCGTGTCGACGATCCCCAGGAGCTTGTCCCACGACGTCACCAGGACGTGCTGCTCCAGCTCCTTTTGCAGGACGGGGTCGATGACCGTGCTCCACTCCGGGCGGGTGATTGTGGCGTTCGTCATGGTCGGATCATCTATGCCTGAATGAAGACTCGCAGCCATGGTGACAAGCCCCTGAGTTTGGGCGCATCTCCACGGTGCTTCCTGATCGTTCGACCGTCGGATCGAGGGAGCGAGAGGTGGTCGCCATACCTCGGATCGTTCGGGTTCCTTACGCGGATCCGGCCTATCCTAAACGGCGCCGACCGGTTCCGCCAGAGGGCACCCTGGCTCGGGAGCCGGCAGGAGATTCACTCGAGAGCTCGACGGGGCCGACGGTTCGGCTCGCCAGGGGCGGCCGACCAGGCGATCGAAGTCCTCGACCGCACGACGCCAGGACCACCATCCGACCAGCACCGGGCCGAGGGTCCCAATGAGGCAGGTTGCGAGCACACGGAGCGCCCCCTCCCCCGTTCGAATCTGAACCCACTCCAAGGGGGGGTACGTGCCGTATCGAAGTGCATCGTGGACATCGCGATAGGACACAAGCGACAGCCAGACGACGGAGGGATGTGACCCGGCAGCAAGAAGCACCGAGCTGAATCGGCGGGGGAGCAGGAAGGGCAACACCAGGAAGAACATCAACAGTAACGCGAGATAAATGCCATGGCTCGTGGCCGCGGCCATATCCTTGGCTCCAACGGAGGCTCGAACTCCCCACATGGCGAACATCCAGAGTGACGCGGCCAGATTCAGCATCGTAAAAAGATAACCAAGCGGATGGACAGCTCCCGCGAGCAAGCCGATCGTGCACAGAATCACCACCATCGCAATGCTCCCCCGCAAACGCCAGATCAGCGCCAGAATCGTCGACCGGAGGATTTCGCGCCCTGACAAAGGTGTCGCAAGTAGACTGCCCCAGGTCTCTTTCCTGCGCCTCCAGCATGAGGATCTCTGTAGCGGTGCCCGCAACGATGAATGACAGGAGGAGCGTGATTGTCAACGTCACATAACGCAAGAACACGTTGAACTCCATCCGCGCGAGATCCACCGGTGCATTGGCGTCCATCCCGGGCATGAACATTCGGACGAAGAGGTTCATCTCAGGGTTCGCAACGTGGGTCACGCCCGAGGAATACCCGTGCCTCCAGACCTCGACCACGGCGGGTCGGCCGAAGTAATACGTCGCGTAGGCCAGCGCGCCACGACTCCGAGGTTGATGATCATGCCGATGGCCTTCATGAAGCCATTGACCGTCGTGGTGTACATCTCTCTCCAGAGGATCGGGTCATCGCCGACTGCGGGCCTCGGCCGAAACCGCCAGACGGGGCGCTTCCGCGCCCGTTTACGCTCCCGAACGTCGCCACTGACCTGCGCCCGAAAGGCCGAACGCAGTCGAGCCACCGACACGATCAGCAACAAGACGCCACTAGCGACTTGCAGCCCGCACATCCAGGCCAACGCGTAAGTCAGCCCCTGCGACGCCCCGACACCCAGGGCAACCTTCATTGCAACGGAGAGCGGGCTGCTAGCGATCAGCCATGCATTGATCGTCGCGGCCCAATCAGGAAGTCTCAGGCCAAACCGTGACAAGACCATGGGTAGCATGGGGGGGCCCATCAGCCAGCCCATGGTCGTGAGCACCGAGGCATTCACGGCCTGGCGGCCGTCCGGCGACATGACCGAGAACGAGATCCCCAGCGACGCCAGGAAGAACGCCGTAGTTCCGATCCCGCCATATGTTAGGACGATTAATCGAGGGTCAACGCCTCCCAGAAAGTGGAGCAACAGCATGACCGGCAGGCCCGCGGCGGTCATCGTGACGAACAAGACCAGGCACGCCGCCAGCTTCTCCATGACGATTTCGGCTGCGCTCAACCGCGTGATGATCAGGAAGTCGAGCGTCCGGCGATCCTTCTCTCCGGCGATGGTCATCGTCGCACGGACCAAGATCGCACCCATGAGCGAAACGGCATGAAGGCCCATGACCAAGAGGAACGCCCTCTCAGCCGCTCGCGCCATCTCGATATTCGGAAGTTCCCAGCCTTCCGAGTAACCCCAGACCCCGAACGTACCCACGACAATCGCCAGCATGAGCCCCGCGAAGAAGCCTCGCTGCGAGTGAACCCCCTCCCTCCGCACAGCGTGCAACAACTCGCGCCGGAAGATTGGTAAGATGGTCAAAGTGAGAGCCTCAGTGAGGGCACGGCGAGGAGCCACAAAACAATGAGACGTTCGTGCGAGCAAACTCGGGTCGGATCCGGTCCCCGCAGACTACCACAAATGTCAGATGTGGTTCAAGGGCCAGTGATTACTCCGAGTTGCTCCGGTAATATGAAACGAATGGACAATAGGACTCCAACCCGCGTATTGCGGGCAATTTTCGCCGCCGCGGATGGAGGATAGAGAATGAGCGTCATGCCATCTGAGTCGATTTCTGAGGTTTGGGAGCAAGTCAAGACCTGGACACCGTCGCGGCGAATCAGCTTGGCGCAGGCGGATCCTCGAATCCTCGGACGCACCAGGAATTGGGGCCCCACCTCCCCAAGTCCCGGAGAGACTTTCTCGGCCTGCTCAAGACGGAGTCACCCCCGCCGACCGATGAGGAATGCCGGAAAATCCTCGAAGAGGAATTAATGAAGAAGCATCTTGGATGAAGATCCCGCTCGACACCAACATCGTGCTCGATGTCTTGCTCGATCGGGCGGAATGGCTCGCCGAGGCTGAAACCATTTGGCGTGCCAGCAGCGATGGACGGTTGTTGTCGCATGTGACTGCATCATCCATCACCGATATATATAACATTAGTCGGAGGCTTGTCGGGTTCGAGCGAGCACGTCAGGGCGTGCGTCGATGTCTGGATCACCTTGAAATCGTCGGGGTGAGGGGTCAGCTTCTCGAGGCGGCCTTTGCACGGGAAGGTCGTGATTTCGAGGACGACCTCCAGATCGCCTGTGCCAGCGACAATCAGCTCGATGCGATCTTGACGCGGAATCCAACCGACTTCTGCGGATAGCCCAATCCCGGTTATCACTCCGGCTGAACTGATTGCCCTACTGAGCACGAGCCCCCAAGCAGTTCCTGATCCGCCTCCTGATCCCAACGGCCCCCGGACCACAACGACACCGCTGGGACCTGATCAAGATTGAGGACCGACGCGGTGACACCCGGCCCGAAGGCGCTCGAGGCCATCCTCCACCGGTGCGGCATCCGCCTGGACCGGCAACAGATCGGCACGCTCTGGCGATATCACGAATTGCTCCGCGCTGCGAACGCCGAGTTGAACCTGACGCGGATCCATAACTTCGAGAACATGGTCCTGAAGCACTACGTGGACAGCCTGCTGGTGCTCCGGTTTGTCGAGTTGCCGTCGCCGTTGATCGACATGGGTTCGGGTCCAGGATTGCCGGGGATCCCGCTGAAGATCGCCCGGCCAGCGGTCCGGATGATCCTGGCTGAGCCACGCGGGCGCGGGCGGAGTTTCTTCGGGAGGTCTGCGAGCAGCTCAGCCTCGCGGACATCGAGGTCTATCACCACAAGCTCGGCCCGGATTATTCCGGCCAAGTTGCCGGTGTGATCAGCCGGGCGGTTGGACCGATTCCGGAGACGCTCGACCGTGTATCGTCGTGTCTCGCTCTAGGCGGACGGATGATCTTCATGAAAGGGCCCGAGTGTGACGACGAGATCGCCGAGGCCAGAGAGACGCGCGCGGGTGTCTTCCAGCTTGCCATCGATCGGGCCTATGTGATACCGGGGACGACTCACCAGCGAAGGCTCCTCGTCTATGAACGCCTCGAAGGGGAGGCACCGCCGCGACCCCGATCCCGAGCTGTCGGCCACGCCGCCACCTTCGGCGGCGCGATCCGCGAGATCACTAGCACGACCAATCCTTTGTTCAAGCGGTGTCGTGACATCCTTGCCGGCCCTGGCATCCGCAAGCACGGGGAGGCGATCCTGGCAGGCTCCCGAATTCGCGACGAAGTCCTGGCACGATACCCCGATCACGTCATCGGTTGGCTGACCGACGTGCAGGGGGCGGCGCCACCGATGGAATCGATCGCGTGGCTCCGTCTGAGCGATTCCTTGTTCAAGGAACTCGACATCGCCGGGGACTCATACCCCGCTCCTCCTGGTGAATGTGCCGCCGATCGCTCCCTGGGCGGATGAGGATCCCTGGCCTGACGGATGCACCTTGTTCGTCCCGTTTCAGGACCCTGAGAACGTCGGTACGTTGATTCGGTCGGCCGCGGCGTTCGGCGTCGCGCGGGTGGTCTTGCTCCGCGAGGCTGCCCACCCATTTCATCCGAGAAGCACCCGAGCTGCCGGCCCCGCGTTGTTCCAGGCTCCGCTCTACCAGGGGCCTAAGCTCGAAGACCTCAATGCCGCCAATGCGCCGCTGATCGCCCTGGATACCACCGGCCCCGAGCTGTCTGACGCCCCCTTCCCGGAACGGTTCGGACTGGTCGTCGGGGTGGAGGGGCCCGGGCTGCCGGCCCACTTGCGTCAGGGCGAACGACGTCGGATCGCCATGCAGCCTGGCGTCGAGTCGCTGAACGCGGCCACCGCGGCGGCCATTGCCCTTTATGTCTGGTCGGGGCAGATGACTCGGCGACCGTGAAGCCCGGGTCGCCGATGGGGATTCTTTTTCTGTCAGAGCCTCATAGGTTGGCGATCTTGAATCACTCTTTCACCTTGGTCAGCTCCGTGAGGATCTGCTCGTAACCGATTTGCTCGTACTTCGTGGGACGGTCGCCCATCGGACAGAAACAGAAAATGAACTTGGTGTCCCCGTCGAATTTGTAGATGCCCTTCGAGGTCTTGCCCTTGGCATCGTCGGGGGCTTCGTCGATCTTGAAGTCGATCGTCTTGTCCGGCTTGGCGGTTGAGTCGAGGGTGACGGTCATCTCGTACGTCCGGCTGGGGGCCTCGACTTTCAGTTTCTTCCCTTTGAAGGTGTACGTGACCTTGCCCCCCTCGCCGGAGGGCGACGTCCACTTACCCTCGAGCTTCTTCAGGTCCGCTCCGGCCTTGTCGTCGGCCCCTCGCAGCACACCGCCAGCGGTCAGCAAGCCGGCCATGGCCAGACCCATCCAGGCACGTCTCAGCATCATCGTCTCCGCCTCCATACGTGTGTGGAATCGTACTCAAACTTCACGACCCATCGGGACGACCGGGTTGAGGAATCCGGATGTCGAAGGTGGCGGGTCGCGCGTTACCGATGCGGAATGAATGTATAGCTATGGAGGCCGTGGAGGTCAAGTGCTCATGGGCCCCACCGATTTGCGCACCTCGCGGACGATGTGCGGAAGCTCGGGGAGGATGATCTTGTTCATCGCCAATTCAACCGCGGCGCCGCGAGCCCGGCATGACGAGGACGGCCTGCCGGCCGATCAGGCCGGCGACGGCCCGGCTCAGCAGGCACGCCGGGCCGATCTCGGCGTAACTCAGCATGCGGAAGAGCTCTCCGTAGCCGGGCAGCGGCCTGGTCAACAACGCGGTCACGGTTTCATACGTCTGGTCCCGCGGACTGATGCCCGTCCCCCCTGTAATCAGGACCGCATGCAGCTCGTCATGTGTGGCGTAGTCGCGGAGCAGAGCGGTCATCTGAAGCGGTTCATCGGGCACGATGACACGATCCGCGATCCGATGTCCCGCCGCCTCCGCAATCGACACGATCAAGGCTCCCGATGTGTCGGTCTCGATCGTCCGCGTGTCCGAAACCGTCATGACGGCCAGGTTCAATGAAGCGGGCGCGGCTGCTCGATGTTCGTTCACGGACTGGCTCATGCAAAGATTCCCCAGATCTCGAAGCCGCTGCATCCCACCCATTCGAACAAATGGGTTCAGGCTGTGATGGCGGATTGCGTCGAGAAGCATTGTATTCTTACAATAATGTGGCGTGCGGGATCACGGTGCGGAGGCGGGCTTCACCGGCTGACGGAGGTGTGATCATGGCCGCTGCGCGGCAACGTGGCGTCAACGGCGCGTGGTGGAAGGCATTCGGTCTCCTGGTCGCGATGACCGGGGTGATCGCCTGGGGGACAACCCGGGCGCAGGCCGACGTGATTGAGCTCCGAGGTGGCGGACAGGTTCAGGGCAAGGTGGTTCCCGATCCGAAGAACAAGGACCGGGTTCAGGTGTGGCTCCTCAGGGGGCGGCATCCGCTCTCGTTCCAGAAAGGGCAGATCGTCAATGTGATCCGCCAACCGAGTCCTCTGGACGAGTATGTGGTAAAGAGGGCCAAGAGCTCGACGGCGGCAGCCCAGTTGGAATTGGGGTTGTGGTGCGATCGGAACGGTCTCCGAGACCTGTCCCGATCCCATTATGAGACAGCCCTGAGCCTGGACCCGTCGCTCGAGGAGCCGCACCGGAAGTTGGGTCACGTTTACCATGATGGTACCTGGTTGACTCGGGACGACCTGAGTGCCGCGCAGGGACTAGTGAAATACAAGGGGCGCTGGATCACTGCCGAGGAGAAGTCCAAACGCGAGGTCGTGGCCCAGACGACCGCGGCACAAACCTCCTGGCTGCGCCGGATCAAGCTCCTGCGGCAGGCGATCATCAACGGACCGGATGATCGACGACGGGAGGCGGAATCCCAGTTGATGTCGATCCGTGATGGGGACGCCGTCGTGCCGCTGGTCCGTGTCTTCGGGCAAGACGACCGTCCGAGGCGGATCCTGCTGGCGTTGGTCTTGTCGGCGATCGGCAGTCCGGAAGCCACCCGGGCACTGGTCGGGCGTGTGCTCAACGAGCCCGATTCCGAGGTCCGCCAGGTCACCTTCGACCACCTCAGGCAACGCGAAGAGCCCGGTGTACCGGTTCAGTTCGCCCGTGCCCTGGCGTCCGAGGACATTCAGGTGATCAACCGCGCCGCATGGGCACTCGGCAACCTCAAGGCCGTCGAGGCCGTCCCACGACTGGTCTCGGTGCTGATCACGAGCCAGCAGAGAATCATTCTCCAGCCGACGACCACGGTGAACCCACTGGCACAAGCCACCATCCCGGGCCCCTCGCTTCGCGCGATGACCAACGGAGGCATTGTCCTCCAATCGCCGCCCGTCGTCGGCTACGGAGTTGTCGCCTATGGGGTGTCGGCGGTCCCTTGGTCTCAGGTGACGCCTGGACTGGCGATCAACGCGGGCATCAGCCCTGGCATGCAGTTGAATCAGGGTGCCCCCGAGCCCAAGGTCGCAACCTTCACCTACCGCAATGTCGAGGTCCTCTCCGCCCTCCAGAAACTGACGGGCGAGGATTTCGGTTACGACGTCGAGTCCTGGAATCGATGGGTCGCTCGATCCTTCAATCCGAATCCCCGGCCGGCTCGCCGCGTTCCCCAGCCTTGATCGGTCGTTGGATCGTTTTCGCGGGCTGGTTCGCCTTGCCTGGTGGAGTGATTTCTCGGAATGCCTACCAACGACTTGCCGCACCCTACCAAGGACTCAAGGACAAGAGAGGTCAAGTCTTGTGTTGGATGAATGGAGTGACGAGCGGGACGTGCGGCAGGTTCTGATCCGGCAACTCCGCCATCGGCTGGAGTCTCTACGCCGTGCGGGAGTGGTCCATGTCCCAGTCGGGTCGATCCCGGACTCGAAACCGGCGGAAATGACCATTGGGACCCGAGTGGCGGGTATCAGGGCCGATCCGTCCAGGGATGAGAAAGGGGTGGATGCCCCAGGCCCTGGAGTTCGACTTGATCCGGCAGACCAACCTGCCCGGTCCGAGCCACCCAAGCCTGCGACGATTGCACCGCGCGAGGAGAGACCGGCGGCCAAGCCTGCGACGGCCCCGGTTCCGCGACCCATCCCCGCTATCCCAACAACGTCGCTGTTCAGCGAAGCGGGGTTCGACACCCCCCCGGTGCCGGCGGTCGATCGACCGGCGAGCCTGGCGGCGTCGTCCCTGGAAGTCTCCGCGTGCCGGCGGTGTCCCCACCTGGCCTCAACCCGTACTCAAACGGTGTTCGGCACTGGGTCCCCGACGGCTCGATTGATGTTCATCGGCGAGGCTCCAGGAGCCGACGAGGACTGGATCGGCCAGCCGTTCGTCGGCCGTGCCGGTCAGTTGCTTACCGATATGATCACCAAGGGAATGGGCCTGCGGCGCGAGGACGTGTACATCGCCAACGTCCTGAAGTGCCGGCCTCCGGATAATCGCACGCCCACAACGGAGGAAGCCGCCAACTGCTCCTCATATCTCGATCATCAGATCGCCGTGATCCGGCCGGAGTTCCTCTGCCTGCTGGGCAAGACCGCCGCTTCCGCCCTGCTCGACATCCTGCCGACGACCACGATAGGCCAGTTGCGCAAGCGTTGGCATCGCGTCAAGGGGATCAAGACCCTGGTCACTTACCACCCGTCCTACCTGCTTCGTACCCAGTCGGCCAAGAAGGATGCGTGGGAAGACTTGCAGCTCCTCATGAAAGAGATGGGATTGGCGATGCCGGGCAAGAGGGCCCGGGAATAGGAGGTGAAGCGTCTCGATTGTCTTGGCCATGTGGTATGAACCCAAGTGGATGGGGACCTCTCGAGGAACGCTCGATTCCCGTGACTCCGCGCGACTTTAATCGGTTGAGGTGATCCTCTCTTCTCGAACGGCGCGAAAGGCCATGCCGATTCACGAGTGGACCCTCGTCGATGTGGGTTTGTTTCATGCGTTCCATCAGAGTTGGATCATCAAGCTCTGCGACACTCTGAACGCCGACAGTCTGCCCGCCGATGATTTCGCCCTGCCGGAGCAGTCGATCAGCGGGCCAATCCCCGATGTCTTGGCTCTGGAACTTGCCCCGGAAAGCGGAATGCCTGACCGGACGGCGACCGGGCTGGCGGTGGCCACGGCTCCTCCCCGCGTCGAGTTGGTCCAGCACGCCGAAGATCGAATCTACGTGCGCAAGGCGAATCGGATCGTCGTGCGCCATCGACACGGCCAGGTCGTCACAGTCGTCGAAATCGTCTCACCCGGCAACCAGGCGAGCCGGAGCGAATTCTGGACCTTGATCGGCCTCGGGATTTTCTCCGGCACAGGCCAGCTCCACTCGAAGTTGTGGAGGATTCGAGCCGAGGGTTCGTCCCGTTGCCACTGAGGCGAAGCGGAGGATGCGATCCGCATGGCTCCCACTTTTGCGTGAGGTCACACGACCTTGGATCGCACTAACCCGCGCGGTACAATCGCGGGAAAGGGAGCTCGTCATGCCGCTACGCGATCACTTTCGTCCGCCGGTCGAACAAACATCATTCCTGGGACGAACTGCACGGCGGTTGGCCGATGATGATCGTCCAGAAGCTCTTCCCGCAACTACCGGATGGATTCGTGGCGGCGCCCGGCGTGCATCTGGGTACCGCGTTTGAGATCGATGTCTCGGCCTACGAGCAAGACGAACCGGTTGCGTCGGCGATGCCGGACGACCGCGGCGGCGTGGCCATGGCCACCCAGGCGCCTCCGCAACCCACGCTCACGCTAGAAACCGAATTGCCCGACCAGGACGAATACGAAGTGCGGATCTACGACGATCGTCTCGGCCGGCGGTTAGTCGCGGCGATCGAGCTGATCAGCCCATCCAACAAGGATCGTCCCGAGAGCCGCGCGCCTTCGTCGGCAAGGTTGGGGCCCTGTTGCAACGCAGCGTCTGCGTGTCGCTAGTCAACGTCGTCACAATTCGCAATTTCAATCTCTACGCCGAGACCCTGGAATTCATCGGCGCCCACGATCCCTCGCTGGGAAGCCGGCCGCCGAGTCTGTATGTCGTGACGATGCGCGGCCGTAAGCGCCCTCGCCGACGGTCGCTGTTGGAGACCTGGTTCTATCCGATGCACCTCGGACAGCCGTTGCCGTCGCTACCGATCTGGCTGGATGTCGACTTGAGCATCGACCTGGACCTGGAATCCAGCTACGAGGAAACTTGCCGCTTCCTGCGCATTTCCTGAACGCGGGAACCGGGGTGGCCAGCCATTCCCGCCTCGCGAGGAGGCCGAAGATCCGTCGAAGGCGAGCCAGCGAATGGGTATAATCGGCATTCGGCTCATTCTCTTCCCCCGCGGAGCGAAGAACCATGCCGATTCACGACTGGACCCTCGTCGATGCAGGCTTGTTTCATGCGTTCCATCAGAGCTGGATTATCAAGCTCTGTGACACCCTGAACGCCGACAGGCTGCCCGCGGATTATTTCGCCCTACCCGAGCAATCCATCAGCGGGCCAATCCCCGATGTCTTGACTCTGGAACTTGCCCCGGAAAGCGGAATGCCTGACCGGACGGCGACCGGGCTGGCGGTGGCCACGGCTCCTCCCCGTGCCGAACTGGTCCAGCGCACCGAAGATCGAATCTACGTGCGCAAGGCCGATCGGATCGTCGTGCGCCATCGACACGGCCGGGTCGTCGCGGTCGCCGAAATCGTCTCACCCGGCAACAAGGCGAGCAAGAACGAATTCCGGACCTTTGTCGAGAAGACCTCGGAATTGATAATGCAGGGTGTCCACCTGCTGGTGATTGACCTCTTCCCACCCGGCAAGCGCGATCCCCAGGGCATTCACAAGGCCATCTGGGATGAGTTCCTGGAAGACGACATCGCGCTACCGACACGTCGGCCACTGACGCTCGCGGCATACGATGCCGGCCCGCCGCCGGTCGCCTATGTCAAGTGGGCCTCGGTTGGAGATGAGCTGCCCGACATGCCGCTATTCCTCAAGCCGGGGTTCTACGTCCCCGCGCCGCTGGAGGCCACCTATCAGGAAACGTGGAATCGTTTTCCGGCACCGATGAAGAGGTTGTTGAAGGCTCCGGCCGCGGACGCACCCGATCAGCGGTGACCCACTCGGTTCGATCACTTCTTGGCCGCAACCGCGGCCTTGGCCGCCTCAACAATCTTGCCTGCCGTGAGGCCGTATTTTTCGAGCAGAGCATCCGGCGCGCCGCTCTCGGCGAAATTGTCGCCGAGATTGACGTAGCGGATCGGCACGGGATGGATCTCAGCGACGGTCATGGCGACCGCGCTACCGAGGCCGCCGTGGGCGAGGTGTTCCTCGGCGACGACCAGCGCGCCGGTCTGCCTCGCGGCCGATTCGAGTGCCGCGCGATCGATCGGCTTGACCGTGTGCATGTCGAGGACGCGCGCCTGTATCCCCGCGCCGGATAGCGTCTCGGCGGCGTCGAGCGCTGGGGCGACCATCAGGCCGTTGGCGATGATCGTCAGGTCGGAGCCGTCGCGCAACGCATTCGCCTTGCCAATCTGGAACGGGGTCGAGCTGCCGGTGTAGATCTTGGGCACCTCAGGTCGGCCGCATCGGAGATACACCGGTCCATCGTGCGCGAGCATGGCGGCCGTGGCGGCCTTGGTCGAACTCTTCATCGGCCGGGACAATCACCACGAAGCCCGGCAACGCGCAGCCCAAGGCGACGTCCTCGATCCCCATCTGCGACGCGCCGTCCTCGCCGATGGAGATTCCCGCATGGCTACCGACGACCTTGACGTTCAAATGAGGATAAGCCACCGACATGCGGAGCTGGTCGTAGGCATTGCACGTGATGAACGCCGCGAAGCTGGCGATCACGCTGGTCTTGCCCGACGAGGCCAGTCCCGCAGCAACCCCGACGAGATTACTCTCGGCGATCCCGACGTTGAAGAACCGGTCGGGAAACTTCTTGCCAAACCACTCAGTTCGCGTCGAATTGCCCACGTCGCCGTCAACCACGACGAGGTTCGGATGGTCCGTACCAAGCGCCTCGAGCGCCCGCCCGAACGCGTCACGGGTCGCCTTGCCCAGCTCTCGTTTCGACTGCAATGCGGAAGAAGCCCCGCCATATGCGATCACCTTTCTCATAGTGGTCAGTGCTCAGGGGTCGGTGGTCAGCAAGCGAACCACTCAGACTGTCGTGTCCTGACTCGCCACTCGCCCCACTCCTACTCTCCACCCGCGGCGACCTCAGCGAGGGCCTCGTCGAGGTACTTGGGCGGTACCGGCTTGCCGTGGAAATTGGTGTCGCCCAGCTTGCGGAGCAGGTTGAGGATTCCCTGGCCCTTGTGGGTCAGCGCAACGATACAGGTGGGCATGCCCTTGACGGCGTTGGCGCGATCGAGGGCCTTGAGCACCTCGCGCATGTCGTTACCGTTGATGATCTGGGTCTTCCAGCCGAACGCCGTGAACTTGCCGTCGATCGGGTCCATGTTCAGGACCTCCTCAGCGGGGCCGGTCTGCTGGAAGTGGTTCCGGTCGACGATCAAGGTCAGGTTGTCGAGCTGGTACTTGGCGGCCGAGGCGGCAGCCTCCCAGTTCTGGCCCTGGTCGAGCTCGCCGTCGCCGGTCATGACATAGGTGTGATAGCCCTTCTTGTCGATCCGGGCGGCTAGCGCGTGGCCGATTCCAATCGAGAGCCCCTGGCCCAGCGAGCCGGTCGAGGCCTCGACGCCCGGGAGCCGCTTCATGTTCGGGTGTCCCTCGACGGGGCTGTCGATCTTGCGAAGGGTCATGATCGCGTCGTGCGGGAAGTAGCCCGACTGCGCCAGCGCCGCGTACAGCACCGGTGCCGCGTGACCCTTCGATAGGATGAACCGATCGCGATCCGGCCAGTGGGGATTCTTGGGATCGTGCCGCAAGAACCCACCAAAATAGAGCGCCGTCACGACCTCGGTCGCCGACAACGAACTGCTGGGATGGCCCGAGCCGGCCTCGGTCGTCATCCTCAGAATGTCTTCCCGGATCGACTTCGCGCACGCCAAGAGGGCGTCAAGGTCGGCCACTGTTGCATCCTCCTCGATCCGCAAACCCCCGTGTGTGCTCAGTTGCATGGGGGGCTGGACGCTGGGACGGCCAGGCGGGGACTCGACTCGTGAATCTTCACATTCCACGGGGTTTTCCCGCAATTCGAAGTCCAAACTTAACGCCTGACCGGCCCGTCCGGCAAGGGGGTCCTTTCGGCAGGCCGTGATTCTACGCCATCGAATTATTCAGAAGTGGCCCGCGCTCGGACTTGACAACAATACCTCGGAGCGCTATGTATTAGATAACGATGCATAGGAGGTCGAGGTATGGACTCGCAATTCCTGGGCAGCGCGGTCGAGATGTTGATCCTGGAAGTGATCGCACAGGGGCCGAGCTACGGTTACGAGATCACGCAGACGGTATCGGAGCGTTCGCAGGGTTACTTCGAGCTGAAGGAAGGTTCGTTGTACCCGGCCCTGCACCGGATGGAGCGGCAAAAGTTGCTGCGCGCCTCGTGGCGGGAAGGCGACGGGCGACGGCGCAAGTATTACGAGCTGACTGACGCCGGCCGGGCGGAGCTGGCCTCGCGGAAGCAGTCGTGGCTGAGTTTTGCGGCGGGTGTCAATGGCGTGCTGGGGATCGGCCAGGCTGGTCAGCTCAGCCTGGATCTCCCGTAAGGTGCTCTGCGAGCACCGATCCGTGGCGTGAGAGGGAGACGGTGCTCGCAGAGCACCTTAAAACGGCCCCATGGACGCTCACAATGCACTTTCCGCCGAGTTGCCCCCGCCTCGCGATGACGAGCCGGCGAGCTTGCGACAGGACATCCTCGACGAGCTGGCGGACCATCTCGGTTGCGCGTACCACCGCGAGCTGTTGCGCGGGGCGAATCCTGTCGAAGCGAGGCTACGCGTCTTGAACCGGTTCGGTGACCCGGCGGCCGTGGCCCGCTGGCTCTGGCTTGATGCGATGAAAGGCAAGATCATGGCTCAGCGAATTCTGATCGCAACCTGTCTCGTCCTGACGCTGGCCAGCCTCTCGTTGACCGGGGTGCTGTATCAGCAATCGGTCCGCGCGCAGAGGGAATCCGCCCACGCGGCCATGGAGGCGATCCAGATGTTGACCCTCCAGAACGAGAGGGCCCAGACCAGCCAGCAGGAGATGCTGAAGCAGTTGCGCGAGGTGTCCGAAGGCATTCGGACGACACGTTCGCTCGACTGGAATCCGGTGAAGTTCGAGCTCACCGAGGAGACACCCAAGGGACCGCCCGCAGCCGGTTTCCTGGTCGTCCTGAATGAGACTGAGCAGTCGTTTCGTGCGGTCGGGATGGGAGTAGGAGGGCTTGGCCGAGGTGCGCCGGTCAGTGAGACGAGCCAGGATCCGAGTCAGCGTGTCACCGATCGCTCGGGCATCGCCGACTTCGGCGTGGTCCACCCCGGCGACTATCTGTTCCAGATCGTCAAGGCGTGGGACGGTGGCTCCGTGGGGACTTCCGGTCGGATTCACATCGAACCGGGCAGCCAGATCAACAAGCGGATTGTCTGCCCCAAGACCCCGCCCGAACGCGTGCCAGTGCGAGTCCGATTCGCCTGGCCGAGTGATCTCGAAAAGGAAAAACTCGTACTCTACGCCTCGTTCACCCTCGACCCGAGCCATCGGGATGATTTGTCATGGACGCTTTCTGATGAGTGGCCCCACAGGCCCTCAGCGAGGCCGGGGCGGCTCAGGGCACTGATGGGGGCGAGGTTGTCCGCGACGCGTTCGGTCTTCCGCGGTCCCGAGACTGTAGCCCAGGTTCTGGCGATGAAACAACCGTACCTCTGGGAGGCACCTGGCGTTCCGTCACGAGGACTCTGGGCTCAATTGCGAACCAGTGACCTCCGCGACATCAAAGAATCCGAGGGGACGCTGACCTGGGAGCCAGGCACCTATCACCTGTCCGGAATGCTCGCGCTTCGCCCGATCGAATCTGGCGATCTCAAGGCAGGCAAGAGACGGTTCGAAGTCATCGTCGCGAGCGACCCCTACCAGGGTGGGATGAGCAACGGGACCTACTTCGTATGGAATCTCCCCCCTCCGGATGACGTTGAGGGAGGTCCCCGTGCGAAGCGTTCCAGGCCGAATGGGCAGATGCTCAATCACGAACCATTAGCCGTACTTGCGAATGCTCAAGGGACCCGAGGCGGAAGCGATGTGGTCATCCCCTGGGAATCCTGGTCGAAGTCCGTCACGAGCTTCGAGGCGCGTCCCGGTCAGGTCAATGAGTGGACGATCACACTGCCGGACGAGTTAGTTCAGGCCGCTCGTAAGAGACTGAAGGCTGCAAAATCCTAGCCGGGTTCGGATCCATGGACATCCGCGACACACTCTCGGCCGAGCTGCCTCCGCCTCGTGATGACGAGCCGGCGGGCCTGCGGCAGGAGATCCTCGACGAGCTGGCGGACCACCTCGGTTGCGCGTACCACCGCGAGCTGTTGCGCGGGGCGAATCCGGTCGAAGCCAGGCAACGCGTCTTGAACCGGTTCGGTGCCCCGGCGGCCGTGGCGCGCCGGCTCTGGCTCGATGCAATGAAAGGAAAGATCATGGCCCAGCGAATCCTCATTGCAACCTGTCTGATGGTGACCCTCGCGAGCCTCTCGCTGACCGGGGTGATGTGGCGTCAATCCGTCGTGGCCCAGCATGAATCCACCGCCATGGCGGTGGAGGCCATCCACGCGATGACCCTCCAGAACGACAAGGCCCAGGCCGGCCAGCAGGAGATGCTGAAGCAGTTGCGCGCACTCTCCGAAGCGAACCGGAAGTCACGCTCGCCCGACTGGAACCCGGTGAAATACAAGCTGACTGAGAATACGGCGACCGGGGCTCCCGTTGCCGGATGCTCGATCACCATCGCCCGACAGCCGCCAAACGCCAACGAGCCGCCGAGATATCGGGAATCCGACGCCGCGGGCATTGCCGATATGGGGATCCTTCATCCCGGTGAGTACACGGTTTCGTTCTCTCAGGCGTGGGGTGAAGAGCTCTTGTCCGCGCAAGAGCAACTGATCGTCGAACCAGGCAGCGAGGTCGATAAGCTCATCGTCTTGCCCAGGAAATCGCTCGAGCGCGTGCCGGTGCGCATTCGATGCGTATGGCCAAGCGATCTCGAAAAGGAAGGCTTGGTGCTCGCGGCGCCGTTCGAGATCAAACCGATCATCGAATCGGGCTTGACCTGGACCGTTCAGCATCAACAGCACTCCGACCCTGCGGAGCAAATCTCCTGGGAGACTGATGGGTACCGCACAGAACGTCTCATCCTGTGCGGCGCTGGGATGTCGCTGGCCGAGATCTTCAGCCCGATGAGGGGACTCTACATGTGGTTCTCACGCTCGCCAATCGAGCTTCCACGCTCGCGAATCGAGCTCCGAGCTTCTGTCCGGGCGAAGGATATTCACGCGATCGAGGAGCCGGAGCCCAAGCTGTTGTGGGAACGCGGCCGCTATGGTCTCACGAGCCTGTCCGTACTTCGCCCCGTGGCTTCCTCCAACGGCAAGGGAGGTGTCAGGCACTTTCAGGTCCTTTTCCAATGCGGCGCAGAGGACTATGGAGGTTCCGAGAATCATCCGATTCGGGACGCTCTGCCTACAGAAAACGACTTGAAAACGCCCCCCTTCAACCAAAATCAGGTCAATTATCCAGGCAGGATGGGAGGCGTTCTCCCGCTCCGACTCCCCCCAGAATACTGGTCGCAGCTCGACACCAAGTTCGAGGCTCGATCTGGCCCGATTAATGAGTGGACGATTCCCCTGCCGGACCCGTTGATCCAGGCCGTTCGTCAGAGACTTAAGGCTGAAAAGTCCTAGCACGGTTCTGATCCATGGACATCCGAGATACGCTTTCCGCCGAGCTGCCCCCGCCTCGTGATGACGAGCCGGCGCGCCTGCGCCAGGACATCCTCGACGAGCTCGCCGACCACCTCGGTTGTGCCGATCGCCGCGAGCTGTTGTGCGGGGCTAATCCTGTCGAAGCCAGGCAACGCGTCTTGAACCGGTTCGGTGATCCGGCGGCCGTGGCCCGCCGGCTCTGGCTCGATGCGATGAAAGGCAAGATCATGGCCCAGCGAATTCTCATGGCAACGTGCCTGATGGTGACCCTGGCCAGCCTGTCGCTGACCGGCTTGATGTGGCGTGAGTCGGTCCTGGCTCAACGACAATCCGCCGCCATGGCCGTGGAGTCCCTCCACGCGATGACCCTTCAGAACGAGAAGGCCCAGGCGAGCCAGCAGGAGCTTCTGAAGCAATTACGCGCGATTTCCGAAGCGAACCAGAAGCCACGCTCGCCCGACTGGAACCCGGTGAGATTCCAGATCGCAGAAGAGACTTCCAACGGGCCTCCCGTGGCCGGATGCTCGATCTCGCTCAGCGAGCGAGACCGAATCTCAGACACATCGGGTAAGGCCGAGATGGGAATCCTGCATCCTGGGTCCTATCGATTCGACATCTCCAAGACCTGGAGTGAAGGCCGTCTGGACGGGTGGGGAATCCTCAAAGTCGAACCGGGCAGCGAGGTCAACCAGCTCATCGTCGTCCCGAGGACGATGCTCGAGCGCGTAGCCGTGCGGATCCGGTACACCTGGCCCGACGACCTCGAAAAGGAGGACTTGGTGCTCGAAGCCCCTTTCTTGCACAATGGGATCGTCCAATCCGGTGTCACATGGAGTGTCTGGCATCGATGGACCTCCGAGAAGCAGGAAGAAGCCGTACTCGACGAAGGACAGCGGGCGTACCGCGGGACGCTCCCCGTGCTGGTTGGCCCCTGGCCACCGCTCCTTGACCGGCCTGGCCTCTCCGAGATCTTCAACTCTCGGGAGGGGTTCTATCTCTGGGTGCCAGGTGGGACCAATGACTTTCGAGCCTCGGTCCTGGCGAAGCACGTTCACCCGATCCAAGGGCCGGAGCCGACGCTGATGTGGGAGCGAGGGGCCTATGATTTGGCCAGCCTGATGGTGCTGCGCCCCCTCGCATCCTCCGATCGCAACAAAGGGATCAAGCACTTCGGAGTCCTGGTCGAGACTCGACGCAGGGAGGGCACCGTCGGGATGGTCTATGAAGTACGAGACGGTACTCCCACGGAGTACACGCTGACAAGATCTCAGCAGAACGTCTTGGCTACTGCCTCTACAGCCGCGCTCGAGCTTCCCGACGAGTATTGGTCCCGGCTGAATGACAGCTTCCAGGCGCGACCTGGCCAGATCAACCAATGGACGATCCCCTTGCCTGACGAGCTGATCAAGGCCGTTCGTGAGAAGCTCGATACCGAAAAAAAAAGCCGGACGGCTAACGTCGGGCCACCTTCCCCTCCGACGAGATGAACACACCGCCCTCCCGACGTGCGTACAAGATCGACACATGATCCCGATAGAGGATCGTCCAACCCGGCTCCTTGAGCAGCCGTTTGGCCAGTCCGCGATCAGGCCGGAGCCAGACCAGGTCGATGCGGTCGCGGTCGCGGACGCGATCCCACGCCGGGCCCCCGGTAAGGACGTCGAGGTACTCGACGATCGCATCCTTGCCAAAGAGCTCGAAGCGGTCGTCGAGATACGACCGCCGGACCGGCCGGCACTCGGCCTCGAGGAATCCGCCCCAGTCCTGCTCGTGGAACAGTCGCGCCGAGGTGGGCTGACGATCCAGGGTCGCCACCGACGCGAGTGGCCATTTCTCGGGCGAGTAGCCGCCAAGGTGAACGCGACCAGCCACGAAGATTGACAGTGTGACCGTTACGGCCGCCGGCCAGATCGACGCGTGGCCGGCCCGTTTCCACGAACGGCGCATGGATTCCGATAAAGGCAGACCATCGAGGAGCGAGGCCAGAGCCGGAGCGGCCGCCAGCGCGAAGAGCGGAGCATTACGGATCGATGTCAGCGCCAGGTGCAGCCAGACCAGCAGGTGTGCCAATTGATACCGGTCAACCCGCCGAACCGAGATCACCGGCAGCCCGACCAGGGCCAGCAAGACCCACTCCAGGACCTGGGCGTCGGGCTTACCAAAGGGGGCTGGTTGGTATTCGACGATCAGGCTCGTGACCCCACTTGAGAACAGTAACCCGACAACATGGCGGTAAAGGCCGATTCCGTACGGGTTCGCCAGAGCCGCCAGGCAGGACGCGCCGAAGGCCGTGGCGAACTTTAGCAAGTCGCGCCGCCGCGGCACGTCGCAGCCGCCGGAGATCGCGTGGCCGAGTCCGGCCGTGGCCACGATCACCGGCAGGGCCAGGAAGCCGCCGTGCAGGTTCGCCAGGATCGCCGTGTGAAGAGGAACCAGGAAGATGCCCCAGCCCCCGCGCTCGTGTTGTTTCTGGCAGGCCCGTAAAGTCAGATAGCAGAACGCGAAGGTGAACAGGTGCGGCCGGATCAAGAAATGGATCGAGCCAATCGCCACCGTGAGGATCGCCACGACCACGGCGACCAGGGGCGAGATTCCATCGCGAACCAACCCGCGCGCCATCGCGGCGTAGAGCCCGGCCAAACCGACTGCTGTCAGGGCGATGACCGCCGACCAGCCTGCGTGATCGACAAGGGCCGCCAGCATGACGTCGAAGCCCCAGGACTGGTCAACCCAGGGCGTGCCGCTGCGCGTGAACGTCAGCGTGTCGTATCGCGGAACCGCGCCTGAGGCGAGGATCTCCCGGCCCAGCCGCAGGTGCCACGGAGTGCCTGGATCATTGAACAGGCCATGACGCCCTCCGATCAGGATCAGAGCGATCACGACGGAAAAGACCACGTCGCCGGGCCCGGGAACCAGTCGGCCGGAACCGGACCATCTCAAGATGACTGGAGGGTCGGGCGCTTGCATGATATCTCAAGCCGTATTGGAGACTTCCCTATCTCCACCTTAGATCATGGCGCCCAGCCTGGACTCTTTTCGGGGAGGCGGGTTGGGTTATACTGAAAGTAGGAGGCAACCACCCTCGGTTTTCTGAACGTCGGGGCCACCCGTGAAATCCCCCCACAACGACGTGAGTCGCCGCGATCTGTTACGTCTGCGCCGGCCCCGACCCACGGGTCTCAAGGCGGGTGCGTCCCCGAGCAGCCACCTGGAGCTGGTCCGGGCTCACCGACCGGCTATGGGGTCGTCGTTTGAGGTCCGGCTGCCAGCCAGCACACCCGGCGCCGTCGACCTGGCCTGCCGTGCGCTCGACGTCATCGACGGGCTGGAGGCCCAGATGACCATCTACCGTGACGATTCCGAGGTGAGCCGGCTCAACGCCTCGGCTCACCTCGGGCCGGTCGTGGTCGAGGCGGGCCTCTTCCGCTTGCTTCAGGACGCAGTGAATCTGAGTCGGGAGACTGGAGGAGCCTACGACGTGACATCGGGGGCACTCTCGGAGGCCTGGGGGTTCGTCAAAGGACCGAAGCGCGTTCCCGACCCGGACGTTCTCGCGGACGCGCGCGACCGGACGGGCTGGCATCACGTCATCTTTGATCCCGACCGGCGCACGGTTGCCTTCGACCGCGAGCGGATCCGGATCAACCTGGGAAGTATTGGCAAAGGTTATGCGATCGATCGGGCGGTGGAATTACTCCGGGCCTACTGGTGGCCGACGTCGGGTCTGGTTCATGGCGGGCGGTCCAGCCTCTTCGCGCTCGGCTCGCCACCCGGCCAGTTCGGCGGACGCTGGGAGGTTACATTGCGGAATCCCTTTCAGCCGGACTTCCCACTGGGCGTGTTTAGGTTGAGGAATCGCGCACTCGGGACCTCGGGCTCAGCCTTCCAGCAATTCGTGGTCAACGGACAAGTGTACGGCCACATCATCGATCCCCGGTCCGGCGAGCCGGCTCTGGGTCCCGCCAGTGTGACCGTCCTGGCACCGACGGCCGCCGCCGCTGACGCGCTCTCGACGGCGTTCTATCTCTTGGGATACGGTCCGACTGCGGAGTACGTCGAGGCTCATCCGGAGATCGGCGCCGTGATCGTCGAGCCAGGCCCTGCCGATGGGGACGGTTCGCCGCGGGTGCTCGCTTTCGGTCTGAGCGAATCCGATTTTGTCGCTGGAGCAGTGGGCAGTAGGCAGTCCGTAGCGGTCAGTGAATAATATGAGGCGCGGGTTTTCCGATTCCACCCACGATCGGACTGCTCCGAGTGCTGGCTTCTTGACGTCACCGGGGAGCGGTCCGAAGGTCTCCACAACGAGAGCATCCCTAAATGGCCTTTCGTGATCCTGGGAGGGCGAGGCTCCGTCCGAGCCAGATTGCTTGGCTCGCCGGGAGGCTTGCCCTCCCAGAATCGTGCAAGGTGATTTAGGACTCAAGGCCGTAAGGACTTAAGGACCAAAGCACGAATGGCACGCAACTATCCGGGATTTCTCGCGGCGTTCTTCATCATCCTGCTTCGGGTCGCCATCGGCTGGCATTTCCTGAACGAGGGGATCGAGAAATACGAGTCGGGTCAGCACGGCAAGGAACCGTTCTCGGCCGAGATCTACTTGAGAAACGCCAACGGCCCTCTGGCGCCTTATTTCCGGGAGATGGTGCCGGACGTCAACGGCCGAGCCTTGCTCGACGAGTCGAAGCTGAAGGCAGCCTGGCGGTTGGATGTCGGCCATGTCGCCGATCACTTCGCGTTCACCGACACTCAGCGGGGTCAGGTCGGGAAGCTCGCTGACGAGGCCGAGCGGTGGATCGATCTCTGGTTCAGCGACCCCGAGAACACAGAGAAGCGGGCGAAGTATCTCCACGATCTGGACAAGGTCGAGGAGACCGAGCGCGACACGAACGCGCTGGAGTTCCAGGTCGAGCGAGCCTGGGAGGTGCGTCGAAGTGTGGATGCAGATCGCCGCACACTGACCGGCCCGCTGGTCGAGCGGAACAAGGCTCTGCGCGAGGCGGTCTCCAAGCTCGCGACCGAAGAACAACGCGAGTCAGCCAGGAATACCCTGGGCTCCAAGATCCAACCGGCCTTTGATTGGATCCTGGTGAAAACCGGGCTGGTCGCGCCCCCGGGCCCGTACCCCACGGTCGAGATGCCCAAGGCGGAGGAAGCCGCTCCTCGTCGCTGGACCCAGCTCGACCTGATCAATGCAGCGACGACCTACGGCTTGATCGCGATCGGAGCCTGCTTGATCCTGGGCTTCCTGACCCCCCTGGCGGCCCTGGGCGCCGTGGCATTTCTGGCCATGATCTACCTGTCGATGCCACCATGGCCAGGACTGCCCCCCAACCCGAAGACCGAGGGGCACTATTTCATCGTCAGCAAGAACCTGATTGAACTGATCGCCTGCATGGTGATCGCCACCACACCCAACGGACACTGGATTGGGCTTGACGCGTTGTTCTTCGGCGCCCGGCGACGCCGACGGCTAGCCCCCCGGCCCACAGAACCGAACCCTAACGCAGAACCGACCCCGAGGCCCAACCGGGATCGGCCGGTCACGAAACCTGAATCCGATCGTGGGGTCGCCGAGGATCATCACAAGCCAATCCCAATCGGTTGAACTCTTTGATTCGGCGCGGGTCTCCTGACCCCGCCCGGTCCTTGGACCGCAGGTCTCCCCAGGAAAACCCCACTACCAACTACCTACTGAATAAGGAGCAATGGATGACGAACTTGACTCCCGAGCAACGGGCCCTGGGCCGAGAGAATGCGGACCGGGCGCTGGGCGGTTTCCGCCGGCGCGATCTGCTCAAGGCCGTGGCGGCCACGCCCGCCCTGGGCGCGTTCTACTTCGGCTACAAGGAAATGGGGAACAAGGACGCGGTCCGGGCCGCAATCATCGGCACCGGCGATGAAGGCTGCCAGGCGATGATCCGCTCGCACAACCGCGCCTACCTGAACTTCATCGGGTTCTGCGACATCCGGCCCTCGCAGCGCAAGCGCGCCGTCAAGGAATTCACCAACCACAAGGACTACTCCCCGCCCGACGTCAAGAAACTCAAGCAGTACGCCTCGAAGGAAGAGATGCTCGCCGACCCGGATGTCGAGATGATCGTCATCGCGCTCCCCTTATGGCTACACGCACCCGTGGCGATTGAGGCCATGAAGGCCGGCAAGCACGTCTTCACCGAGAAGCTGATGGGGCACTCGGTCTCTCAGTGCAAGGAGATGTGCAAGGTCGCCCGCCAGACCAACCGCTTGCTGGCGGTGGGCCATCAACGGCACTACTCGGCGTTATACGACAACGCGAACTACCTGGTTCAGAACGACGTCCTGGGTGAGATCCGTCACATCCGCGCCTTGTGGCATCGCAACAACGCCACGCCCTTGATCGCCAAGGACAAGGACGGCAACCCCATCATCGACCCCAAGACGGGCGTGCCCGAGGTGGTCCTCGACAAGAAGGGGCGGATCGTCTATCGCGATAGCTGGAAACGGCCCCATTCCGGCCTGATGGAGGAGATCGACTTCGCCAAATACGGTACGACGTTCGATCGGAAAGACAACCCCGATTTTATCGCTCGCTCGTACCTCGACAACCTCAAGGACAAGGATGTCGACTACAAGAAGTATGGATATGACAGCCTGAACCAAATGATCAACTGGCGGCTCTACGACAAGACCGGGGCCGGCCTGATGGCCGAGTTGGGCAGCCATCAGCTCGACGCTTGCTCGATCTTCCTGGGCAAGAAGCATCCGCTGGCGGTTACCGGCATCGGCGGAACGTTCTTTTACACGGATGGCCGCGAGGTCGACGACCACGTCTTCACCGTGTTCGAGTTCCCCGGCAAGACGGAGCACGACCGGATCGTCGTGACCTACTCCTCGATCAACACGAACGCGTTCGACGGCTATGGCGAGATGGTGATGGGGTCGAACGGGACGATGATTGTGAGCCAGGAGAAGGAGATCCTGCTCTACAAGGAGGCGGGCAACCCGCTCACCTCGCGAACGACCAGCGTATCGCTCGAGACGCACGGGAAGAAGCCGACGCTGGAGACCAGTCCAAGCGCGGCCGGTCCCACCCAGGCCGCATCGCTGGGGGGCCTCGCCACGGCTGAGCCCTCGCGCGGCTATCGCGAGGAGCTCGAGCACTTCGCGTATTGCGTCCGCCACGGCAACGCCTCGAACTACCTCGACGACACCGAGCATCAGCCCCGTTGCCGCGGTGAGGTTGCTCTGGCCGATGCTGTGATCGCTCTGACGAGCAACATCGCGATGCGGCAGAAGCGCCGGATCGAGTTCGACCCCAAGTGGTTCGACTACGAGTCCCCCGAGGTCCCCGACGGGACCCCAGCCGTGGTCAAGCGGGGATGATCGTTGTTGCGTCCGTCGAACATCGGCAGCGGTTGAATACGAATGTTCACTACTGCCGTTCGCGGCGTTGCGGTGTATTTACGTCAGAAAGCGAAAGGGACCCCATTCTCTCCAGGGGTCCCTCTCGTCATGACCGTCAAAGCGCGCCGGTAGGATTCGAACCTACAACCTTCGGATTCGAAGTCCGCGACTCTATCCGTTGAGCTACGGGCGCCTCTCCTCTACAACTATACTGATCGAGGCGTCGATCGCAAGTCCGCGATGGTTCGTACGTAGGTCGCCGATCCCAAATTCTGTGGCCGCGATTCCGCCCGATCGCATCAAGGCACCGGGATATCCAGGGTGCCGCCGCTAGATTCCACCTTGAAGACCTGCTGGACGTACGGGGCGTTCTTCTTCTGGACGCGACCGGGGATGGCGACGGTCACCCGGTTCTCACCGATCAGCGTGATCACTTTGTAGGTGCCATCGGAACGGATTTCGGCTGTGCGTGCCGATTCCCTCGGCCGATTGACATTCGCCGGATCGAAAATGACCTGGCCCTTGGTGATCGGCTTGCCCTGGGATGTGACGTGTCCCGTGACAGTGGCCTCGGCCAGAGACGACTCGGCATAAGGCGCCCCCGATCCGCATCCGCCGGCCGTCAGCGCCGCCGATCACGACGAGGAGACCCGCCAAGGAGCGGCGATTCACGGCGGACCTCACGCGGTTCATTCTCAGGAATCCTCGGGCCAGCGATCAATAGCCGTCTGACGAGATGACCTCTCGGCCAGCGATCGTCCCCAGCGCCCACCAGGTCGCCGGGGCGATCGAGCTCTTGATCCCCGTGACCGATCCATCGCACAACAGCACGTTCACCAGCCCCGGATGCCGGCTGCCGGCCGTCATTGCCCCCCGCTCGCCGTACCAAGGGCCTCCCACTTCGCAGCTCTGGGTATTCGGCGTCATGATGTGCGTGTAGCGCGTATCGATGAGGTAGCCGAAGGTCCAGTACATCCCGGCCGCCTGACCGTCGGCGAACGCCAGCGGTGTCGTGGTCGGATTGGCGGCTTTGCACATCTGGTAATAAGCGGCCGTGCTGCCCACGTCCCCCGGCCCCCCGACCTGGAGATCGGCCGAGCTCGGCGTGCCCGGATCGTACTGGTTCACGTTGCCGATTCCCAGCACCTTCTCGCTGAAACAGGCCGTCGTACTCAGCCCGTCGGTCACCTGTGCGATCCGGAAGACCCGGCAACCGCGGTAGTCGCCATCGGGCTCAGCGGCGACGAACGGACCGTTTGCCTTGGTGATCACTTCCGCCGACTCGGGCGTCGAGCCGCTGTTGCCGCAGTAGTTGCTGTGGCCCTCCGGATTGGTGAGGCGGCTGAAATCCGACGGGCAGAGGTAGCCCTTGACCTGAATCCGGG
Source organism: uncultured Isosphaeraceae bacterium (assembly GCA_963845695.1). GTDB lineage: Bacteria > Planctomycetota > Planctomycetia > Isosphaerales > Isosphaeraceae > CAWJTV01. The sequence continues at coordinate 314,483 of CAWJTQ010000017.1, forward strand.
CCGCCGTCGTGTTCGGCGGATACGATGGCAAGACCGGTCCCATGCCGGTGAGCAGATAGACGTCCGCCAGGTTGAAGGCGGAATACAAGGGCTGCTGTTCGATGTACGGCAGCAGGGCGATCAACGCCGAGAGGTCTTGCCAGTTCAGATAGAGGAGCTGGCCCGGAGGGAAACTGTGGAGAGCGTCATGATACTGATGGACAGCCAGTCCGATCTGCTTCAGGTTGTTGACGCATTGGACCCGCCGAGCCGACTCCCGCGCCGCCTGAACCGCGGGCAACAACAAGGCGATCAGCACGCCGATGATCGCAATGACCACGAGCAATTCGATGAGCGTGAAACCGGTTCGCCGATCGCGTTTCAACGGTCGAATCCTCCGTCCGCAATGCTGGAACGGGCTCACCGCGCCCAACGTGACCGGGCAGACTCTGGAAGATCAGTCTCTGTCAAGGCCGATCGTCCGTTCCGAATCCGCCGCTCGGCTTCCGAGATTCCCCCGGTGCACTTGCGCGGTTTCATCATCTTGGGATTGTGTTAGCCAGGGCTTGGATCTGACGCGCGATTCTAATCCTTTAAGACGTCAGGCACCAGCCCCCGACAAGCTCGTGGGGAGCATTCTCAAGACCGCGGGAGTCAACTCAAGGGAGAAGCTCGAACCGGAATAACGAGGCAAACCATGGCGGGAGGTCGGTCATGGTCTGAATCGGCTGCTCTGGATCAACGGGAATCTGGAACACTGCTTCGGCGACTGGTTCGTCGCACCTCGCTTCTGTCACGTGGAAGTCTTTCGAGGACTTGCCGTCGGCGCTATAGACGACATAGCGTCGTGGGAGAAACGTGATCCGGTCGAGCAGGAGGAAGGACCGAGAGAAGTCCCTACGGCCCGCTTGGGTGAGCGGCGTGATCCGGATCAGCCAGGTCTCAGCCTCCTCCTTCGCCAGCTCAAACTGGTAGCGCGATTTCGACCCGTCGAGGTTGAGATTCCAGAAGAACGGCTAGTCGAGGATCTCCGGCAGACGACCGCGATCCTTCTCAGGGGTCGGCCAGACGAAATGCGATCTCCGATCCGGCAGCAACTCGTGAAGCTTGTCGGTCGTTCAGATCCAGTGTTGGGTTCGGCCTTGCTGATCCTTTGCACTCACACTTTCGTAATCGAGACGGGCCAGCCCCTTCCGCAGAAGTACAACTCGCCCGGTAAACCGCTCTCGCTCGTTCCAAGCGGGACGTCGAGTCTCCCCCATAAACCGGACGTCCAGGCTCTTCCTCGCCGACGACCGACGCTGCCAGTCGCTGAGCATTCGGGTGAGCTTGGCGTTGGCGTCGGGTGGAAGGGGGTGGTCTCCGACCGTGGTGGACCCTTCGCCAGTCACGAGGACGACGACCACGAGTGCCGTCCTAACATCACGTCCTGTGAGCATGGATGGATCCTTCCAAAAACCGGCATCGAATCCTTGGCCTCGACCTCAACGGGACAGGAATCCAGACGGAATGCCCGTTGTTTTTCTGGCCTCACGACGCGATCTACGTTCGATGGGAGAGCTCGGACTCCGAGTCTCACGTCAGCTCGCGCAGGTCGGCCCGAGCTCTGTCGCGCGATGCTCAACCATCGACGGTTCAGACCACCACTAGTCCGCAACCTCGCAATCGATCACAATGGAGGAATGTCGAGCTGTGCTCGCCTTTGTGTGCAAGGCTTGTTCGAGTCCGTAAGATTCCTTGAGCGTACACCCCCTGCCTCGCTGCCGGAAAGACTTATGTCGAAAACACCTACGATTTCCTTCGTCAGTCTGGGCTGTTCCAAGAACACGGTCGATTCCGAGCGGATGCTCGGATTGCTCGCCCAGGAGGGCTGCGCGATCGTTCCCGACTCGCAGCCGGCCGACCTGGTGGTGATCAATACGTGCGGGTTCATCGACGCGGCGCGTCAAGAATCGATCGGCGTCATCGAGGAGATGCTCGAACGCAAGCGGTCGGGCCAGATCAAAGGGGTGATCGTCGCGGGCTGCCTGGCGGAGCGCCAGAAGGAGAGCCTGCTCGAGCAGTTCCCCGAGGTCGACCACATCGTCGGCGTGTTCGGTCGCGAGGAGATCGCCAAAGTGGCGGACCGGTTCTTCGGCGGCCTCCAGGAGCAGCGGAGTTTATTTCGCCCCGCGGCGATCCAGGCGCAGGACGACCGCGCCCGGCTGCGGATCACCCCGCGACACCTGGCGTATCTCAAGGTTTCCGAAGGCTGCGACCGGTTGTGCACCTTCTGCGCCATCCCCTTGATGCGCGGTAAGCATATCACAAAGCCCATCGAGATGGTGGTCGCCGAGGCCCAGGAACTGGCCGGCGACGGCGTCCGCGAGCTGGTGCTCGTCGCACAGGACATGACGTATTACGGGCTGGACCTCTATGGGCGGCCCCGGCTCACCGAACTGCTCCGCGAGCTCGACCAGATCGAAGGGATCGACTGGATCCGTGTTCTCTACTGCTATCCCCAGTTTTTCACCGAGGAGTTGTATGACATTCTGGGCCACTCGCGGAAGATCATCCCCTATCTGGACATGCCGCTCCAGCACATCAATGACCGCCTGCTCAAGATGATGAACCGTCGGCACACGCGCGAGGAGACCGAGACAATTATCGGACGGTTGCGCGCGTCGATTCCAGGGCTGGTGCTCCGGACAACGTTCATCGTGGGATTCCCCGGCGAGACGGAGGCCGAATTCGGCGAACTGCTTGATTTCGTCGGAGCGACGCAGTTCGAACGGCTGGGCGTCTTCACCTACTCGCACGAGCCGGACACGCCGGCAGCCAAGCTGCCGGACCGCTTGTCGGAGGAATTGGCCGCGGAGCGCCGGGACCGGCTGATGGCCGTGCAGCAACCGATCGCCTTCGCCTTCAACCGTCAGCTCGTCGGCCGGACCCTGGACGTCTTGATCGACGCTTCCGCACCGGAGGGCAAGCATCTGTGGCACGGCCGCACCTACACCGACGCCCCCGACGTCGACGGAGTGACCTGGGTAAAAGGGGCCCATCTGAGTCCGGGTGACATCGTGCCCTGCGAGATCGTCGCGGCGGAGGGCTACGACCTGGTGGCCCACGCGCTGTCGGCTCCGCCGCCCAGAAGGCGAAAGGCGCGGCCCATGCCCCGCCGCAAGCCGGCGGGGTCGTCGTTTGTGATTCTCCAATAAGAGAGCAGGAAGTCGGCGGCGAGAAATCCGAAGAAATCCAGCCCGGTCCCGATGGGTCTTTTCTGCCTGCTACCGACTGACGACTGCCCAGAAAGGGCGCTTCATGAGCCTGACAGAGAACGCCTCCATGACGGTCGACCGAGTGCGGCGGTTCTGGAATGTTCCTAACACACTGACCATCAGCCGGCTCGTGCTGGCCCTCGGTGTCTTCGCCCTGATCGAGTACGCGTTCTTCGCATGGGCGCTGGTGCTCTTTGTGATCGCGTCGGCGACGGATGCACTGGATGGCTATTTCGCCCGACTGCTCAAGCAGGATACGCCGCTTGGCCGTCAGCTCGACCCCTTGATCGACAAGGTGATCGTGGCGGGCGGCTACATCTACCTGGCGACCATCGCCGGCACGGGAGTCAGGGCGTGGATGGTCACGGCGATTGTCATTCGCGAGCTCTTGATCCAGGGCCTGCGCAGTCACCTGGAAGGGAAGGGACACGCCTTCGGCGCCCGGGCCGCGGGCAAGCTCAAGACTGTGGTCCAGTGCGCCTCGATCTCGGCCGTTTTGCTCGTCCTGTCGCTGGCCTCCCCTGCCCCGCCCGCACTGATCCTGGCCCGAGATGTCCTGACCTGGCTCGCCGTGGGCCTCACTCTCTACAGCGGCCTCACCTACATCTGGATCGCCTTTCCCAGCCTGCGAAGCGAGTCGTGACGTGGTTCGTCCGGCGCCAGTCCATTTTTTTGTCCTCACCAGGAAACCTCGATGGAATGGTTGGAATCATTGGTCCTTGGCCTGGTTCAAGGAATTACCGAGTTCTTGCCGGTCTCGAGCGATGGTCACTTGCTGGTCACACAGAACATTTTCGCGCGGCTCACCGGCGTCGCGCGATCCGGCAAGGCAAACCTGTTCTTCGACGTGATGCTCCACCTCGGGACCACCGCCGCGATCCTGTTCTACAACCGCGAGGCCATCGCCAAGGGTCTGCGTGGGCTGCTGGGCTCCGATGAGGTGCCCGCCAGGTACCGACGCTCGGAGCTGGTCCGTGTCGGACTGCTGGCGATCGTCGCGACTTTGCCGTTGATCCCGCTGGCTTTGGGGCTCAAGGATAAGATCGAGGCGACGTTCGAAGGAACCACGGTGGCCGGGTATGGGTTCCTGGTTACCGCGGCCATGCTGGTGACCACCGCGTGGCTGAGCCGTCGCGAGGGGACCAAGGGGCCAGCCGAGATGACCTGGCTGGATGCCCTGCTCATTGGCCTGGCGCAGATGGTCGCTCCCCTGCCCGGAGTCAGCCGGAGCGGGATGACCATCGCCGCGGCCCTGGCGCTCGGGCTGTCGCGCACCTGGTCCGTCGGCTTCAGTCTGCTGATCGCCGTCCCCGCCATCCTCGGCGCGGCGGTGTTCGAGCTAAGGCACGTCGATCCCGCCATGCTCACTCCCGACCGAGTGGCCCAGACCGTCACCGCCACGATTCTGGCGGGAGTGGTCGGCTATTTCGCAATCCGATGGCTATTCCAGGTTGTCCGCTCTGGTCATATCTGGTATTTTTCTGTATACTTAGTTGTGGTGGCGATTGTGGTCCTGACAGCTTTCTGACGACCGTGATTACCCTGGCAAGGAAGAAAAACCCTTACTGGCTGTCCGGAAAGTCTCGAAGAGACGAAATCGTAAAGCTCGGGGCTCACGCCCCGAGCTTTACGATACCGCCCCATTCGGGGCTCAGATCGGCCTTTCCGGACATTCTCATACGAGCCCGAAGCGCCAGCGAGTGAATTCCGGCGGGGACCATTCACTCGCTGGCGCTTTGGGCTCGCACGAACCACTTCCTTGCCGGAGTGAAGCGATCAGTCAACGGGGGCATCCCGATGGCGGGCGAGCAACTGCTCTGGACCGGGCCGTACGGGGCCGCGCTGCGCGATTATGCGCTGGCCGGTGCCTCGACCGATCCGTCGAGCCTGTGGCTGGCCCCTTCGCGGCTGGCGCGGGATCAAGTCCGTCGCGAGCTAGCGATTCGATCAAACCGTCCTGGTCCGGGCCCCAGGGTCTGGTGCTGGTCCGACCTCTGGCGTCGCGTTCGCGAGGAGCTGGGAGATGCGGAAGGCCCGGCCTGCTTTTCGGAGGGGGCCGCCGGCGCGGTCTTCGGCGAGGCGATCCGACAGGCCCGACAGGCGGGCGAGCTCGAGGCGGTCGCCTCCGTGATCGACTGGCCGGGCTATCGGCGACGGCTCCGGGAGCGGTTCGCGGACTGGACGGTGCTCGAGCGGCCATTACGCTCCGCGGCCCCCGAAGAGCCAACTGCCACGGCGGAGTGGGCGGTGTTCGTCCGCTACCGGGGATTGCTCCGCAAGCAGGGTGCCGAGGACACGACTGGCTTCGCCGCTTGGGCTTCCCGTCGTCTGCTCCAGCGACCGCCCGCGTCGTTGAAGGCGTTCGATCAAGTCACATTCCTCGACTGGGAAACGCCCTCGCTCGCACAGTGGCGGATCCTCGATCATGCCTCGAGGCGGCGCAGTCCGTCCGGGTCACGATGGCGTATGAGGCGGGCGCCCCCGCGGCGTCTCTCTACGAAGCGGTGGCCCTCGTCCGCGACCGGCTCCGGCAACTCGGGTTCGACGAGGTGCCGGTCCGGCCGGAACTCTGGCGGCCCGCCGGGCTCCGGGAGCTGGAGCAAACCTTGTTTCGCGGCGAGCTGAGAGGCGGAGTGGCCCCGGTGGTCTCGGCGCAGGGCCTGACGGTCCGGGGTGCGCCTCAAGGCGAAGGGGCCGGCCGCCTGCTGGCCCAGGAGATCCGCTCGCGGCTCGACGGCGGGATTGATCCCGAGGATATCTTGGTCCTGTTCCCGGAATGGGGCGAGCCTGCCGAAGTTGCGCTCGAGATCACCCAGGACTGGGGCCTCCCCGTGCACGCCGAGCCAAGCCGGCCGCTCGGCGCGGACCCGGCTGTCGCCGCGCTCTTGCTGGCGATCGAGCTGCCGGTTGAAGACTGGGTGACCGATCACCTGATCCGCCTGCTACGCAATGGCCAGTTGCGCCCCGAGTGGCCGGGCGCGGACCCACTCTCCCTGGCCGCTACGGCCTCGATCATCAAGACGTCCTCGGTCTTCCGGGACCGTGAGCCGCTCTTGCGCTGGCTCGACCGCACGATCTCCGATGCGAAAGGCCGGACGGTCAAGGCGGAGCGCGCCCGGCTGGCACGGGAGATCCTGACGAAGGTCTTTGCACTGCTGGCCCCACTCGACCGGGCGCGGCCCTTCGCCGGGCAAGTCGACCAGGTGGTCCGCACCGTGGAGGTCCTGCGTCTGGGTGCGTCCGACGGGTCGGGCCTGGACCTGCTCCGGGACGCATTAGAGGATCAGGCCGCCGTGCTGGAGCAGCTCGGGCGTGGCGAGGCACCGTGGGGTTGGGCCGCGTTTGTCCGCGAGGTCGAGTCGATCGTGCTCGACCTGAAGCGTCCTGACCCGCCGACGCGGCCGGGTTCGGTCCGGATGGCCACGGTCGGCGAGGCCCAGGGGGCGAGGACTCGATTCGTCATCCTGGCCGGATTGTCCGAGGGGACGTTCCCGGCGCGACGCCGTCGAGCCGTTCCTGTCGCTGCGCCCGGGGGCGGGTCTCGACGAGGCCAGCCGGCGAGTCTTCTCCCGTGAGATGCTCCGCTTCTTGCGAGTCCTCGGCTCGGCGGAATCGGGCGCGGTCTTGATCTATCCCACGACCGACTCCAAGGGACAGGAACTTCTGCGAGCGGGGTTCTTGGACGAGTTGCTGGAGCTGCTGACTCCCGACGCGCTCGTCGCATGCCACCAGTCGTTCGGCCGGATGGACCCGGCGCTCGTCGACTCACCCGGCTTGGCGGGCTCACCGGGCGATCGTCGGGTCCGGGCCGTGGCGCTGGCTCGCGCGAGAGGCGACCTCACACTCCTCGCCGAGCTGGCCGGGAAGCCGGCCCACCGCCGTGTCCTGGACGGGGCTGCCGCCGCGCTCCAGGTCCTCAAAGGACGACTGCGCGGGAGCGACTTCGGCGAATACGACGGGTTGCTCAAGGACGGCAACGCCGTGCTCAACATCGCCGAATCCTTCCCTCCCGAATATCGTTTCAGCGCCAGCCAGCTCGAGACCTACATCGCTTGTCCGTTCCAGTTCTTTTGCAAGTATGTCCTCAAGCTCGAGCCGGCCGAGCGGCGCGACGAGATCGACGAAGATTACACCGAACGGGGCAGCCGGATTCATAACATTCTCCAGCAACTGGAGGAGATGAAGCAGCAAATCCGCGACCAGTCGCACGAAGAGCTGGCGCGGATCGCCGTCGGGACCGAGCTCGACGTGACGCTGGTCAACGCCTCCGAGGTCGCCCTTGGCCTGGCGGAGATCGAGCGGCGGCGGCTGATCCAGACCATCGAGCGCTACATGGTTCAGTTGCAAGTCTATGACAGCGACTCCCAGACGAAGGCGATCCCGCATCTCTTCGAAGTGGAGTTCGGAAAGGAGAATTCCGATCGGCCGCACCTGGAGATCGGCCGGGGCCAGCGGATGGTCCGTCTCCAAGGAAAAATCGATCGCATCGACCTGGTGGAGACCTCCGAAGGCCGCGGATTCCGCGTGATCGACTACAAGAGCGGGGCCGGTCCCTCGACGACCGATGTCAGCCAGGCGCGACTTCTCCAGCTCCCACTCTATGCCATGGCCGTCGAGAGGATCATCCTGATCGATCAAGCTCTCTCGCTCCGAGACGTCGGCTACTGGGCACTCCGGAAGGACGGCTATAAGCCGATCGCCTTCGAGGACTGGGTGGCCGTGCGGGAAGCCCTGGAATCGTACGTCGCCGAGCTGGTCGAACGGCTGCGACGGGGTATCTTCGTGGTCGATTCGCAGGTCGATGGCTGTGAAGGCTTCTGCGACTATCGAGCGATCTGTCGGATCCGCCAGGCCCGACAGGCGGCCAAGCACCACGACCGGGCCATGGCGCCTGCGCTTCCAGTCGAGCGGGCCAGCCGGAAACGACGGGGATCGGGGAGCGAACCATGAGCGCCGCCGGGAGCTCCTTCGCTCTCACCGATCAACAGCGTCGCGCGCTCCATGTGCCCGGCTCCAGCGTGGCCCTGAGCGCTGGTGCCGGCTGCGGCAAGACGATGGTGTTGACCGAGCGATTCTTGGCCGCGCTCGACGAGGCCGGCGGACGGCCGTTGCGGGCACTGGTCGCCCTGACCTTCACCGAGAAGGCAGCCCGGGAGCTGCGGCAGCGGATCCGCGCTCGATGCCGGGCCAAGCTGGCCGGTGGTGAGGAGGCAGAGCGGTGGTGGGCGATCCTCCGGGGCCTGGACGCGGCGCCGATCGGGACGTTCCATGAGTTCTGCGCGCGGCTGCTTCGCCGTCACGCACTCCAGGTCGGGATCGACCCCGAGTTCGCGATCCTCGACGAGTCGATTGCCGGCTCGCTCCGGGAGGAGGCCGTGCGTGCGGCGATTCGTCAACTGCTGGCCGCGCGCGACTCCGACCTGATCGACCTGGGGACCGATTACGGGCTCCGCCAGGTCCGCGAGGCGCTGGGCCGTCTGGCATCGGCGCGCGGGCCTGTCGATCTCGAAGAATGGAGACGGCTCACACCTGAGGCAGTCGTGGCGCACTGGAGCGGCCTGGTCGCGGACCGGCTCTGGCCCTCCGTCCGGGATCGAGCCTGGCCGATCGTCCGTCATGGTATCGAACGGATCCAGTCACTCGATTCGGATCACGCCAAGATCCGCGAGCGCCGCGCCGCGCTGCTCGAGGCCCTGGCGCGCCTGGGACCGGGCGAGCCCCCCTGCTCTCCTGAGCAGCTCGATCAACTGGTCGAGCTCTTGCGCGTGAACGACCTGCCGCGGAAAGGTTCCTGGCCGTCGGAGGAGATCTACGAAACGGTCAAGGACGCCATCGTCGCACTTCGCGATGAGATCAAGAAACGCTTCCTACCGGCGATGGAGTGGGATGAGGCGAGCGTGAAAGCCGCGGCCGATCAAAGCCTGCGGTTCGCCCGGCTGGCACTGGCCGTCCGCCGCGAGCACACGCAGCTCAAGCGGCGTCGGCGCGGGCTCGACTTCGACGACCTCATGGTCATGGCCCGAGACGTCTTGCGCGACCATCCCGAGGCCGTGCTGACCGTCGAGAAATCCGCAGGCGTCCCGGCAATCGAGTTCGTGTTGGTCAACGAGTTCCAGGATACCGACGAGATTCAGGCCGAGATTCTTCGGCTCTTGAGTGGCTCGGAGTTCTCTACAGGCCGACTGTTCCTGGTCGGCGACGTCAAGCAGTCGATCTACCGGTTCCGCGGGGCCGAGCCGTCGATCTTTCGTGAGTGGCGGTCCGAGTTCCCCGAACAGGGCCGGCTTCGCCTCACCGAGAACTTCCGGAGCGTCCCAGGCGTCATCCACTTCGTCAACGCCCTATTCGACGACTGCTTCGGCGATGTCGAGACTGGCGACGACATCAGGGATCCCGACGGACATCGACTGGTGCCGATCCGGCCCGAGGATACCTGCCAGCCGACGGTCGAATTCCTCTGGCCGGCCCCTGACGAGCCTGAAGACGAGGGAGAATCGAAGCCGAAGCGATCGGCCCGCGAGCGACGGATGATCGAGGCCCGTTGTTTGGCTCGGCGGCTTCGCGAGCGGCTCGACGCGGGCTGGCCGATCTTCGATCGGGCCACGAATCAGACCCGGCACGCCCACCCTGGTGACTTCGCGATTTTATTCCGCGCCATGACCGATCTGTGGCCGTATGAGTCGGCCCTCGCCGACGAGGGATTCGACTACCACACAATCGGCGGTTCGGCCTTCTACGCGCAGCAGGAGGTCCACGACGTCATCAACCTGCTATCTGTGGTGGAGGACCCGTTCGACGAGATCGCCATGGCCGGGGCGCTGCGCAGCCCGTTCTTCGGCGTCAGCGACGAGGGTCTGTTCTGGCTAGCGACGACGTTCGAGGACGGCGGATTGACGGCCGGCATCCATCGGATCGACGAGATCGCGGGTCTATCGTCGCGGGACCGCCGCCGTGCGGCGCGGGCCCTTGAGCTGCTCTCGCGCTGGAGGTCGACGAAGGACCACGTGCCGATGGCGCGGCTGGTGGCCCAGGTACTGGACGAGTCGGGGTTCGAAGCCGCGGTGATCTGCGAGTTCCTCGGCGAGCGCAAGCTCGCCAATACGCGCAAGATCGTCCGGCTGGCACGCGACTTCGACCGCCAGGGGGGTTTCACGCTCGCCGAGTTCGTCGCGCGGCTGCGGTCCGACCTGGAGAACGAGCCGCGCGAGGAGCAGGCGACGACGACCGACGAGTCAGGCACGAGCATCCGGCTGATGTCGATCCATCAGGCCAAGGGGCTGGAGTTCCCCATCGTGGCCCTTCCCGACCTGGCGCGCGCGCCGAGTAATCGCAGTCCGTTGGTCGCATGCCATCCGGACCTCGGCCTGGTCGTCCGCCCGCCGCAGCCCTCACCGAGCCCGGGTACCAGCCTCGATGAGTCGCCGGGCGATTCCGCGTCGGCGAGCTTCGCCTGGCGTGCCTACCTGACGCTGGAGCGGGCGGACGACGAGCAGGAATCGCTTCGGCTGTTCTACGTGGCCGCCACGCGGGCGCGCGACGCCCTGATCCTCTCGTCGGGCCTGGGACCGGACGAGCCGGTGAAGGCGACATCGGTCGCGATGCGTTTGCTCGACGAGCGGTTCGACCGCCGAACCGGCCTTTATCGGCTTGCGACAGACGAATCGGGTCCGTTGCCCTCAGTGCACGTCTCGATGATGACTCCACCAATTCCGCGCGGCGAGCGCACGGTGATTTCGACGCATGCCTCGATCGCGACCATCGAGGAGGCGATCACGCGCGCCACCCCGGCCGCTTCGGCTGAGCCGGTGCGGCCCGTCCCGGTGCCGCGATACCTGGACCTCGACCCTGCCGCGGGCCTGTCACCCGCGCCGCCCGGCTCGATGGTCTCATCCGCGCGATCCTGCGCGATCCGCGCTGGCTGCGCGGCGAATCGATCGAGCCGATCGCGACCCAAGCCGCGGTACGGCAGGTCCCCGCCGCGAACCCGAGCCTGATCCGCGAGGCCGTCCGGCGGGTTGATCCCCTGTGGGAGGCGCCCGCCTTCCGGGACTTGCGTGCCGCCGAGGCCGGTTCCGTCCGGTACGAATTTGGATTCACCATGGCGTACCCGCCTGATGGCGCTCCATCGGCATCGACCGTCTTCCACGGAACCTGCGACATGCTCTTCCGCGATCGCGAGGGGCAATGGCAGGTGATCGTCGTTGCGGATGGAGCAGCCGGCCGAGCTCACCACCAACTCCGCCTCCAGCTATCCGCTCGAGCCGCCGCTGCGAATGGGTTCGCGCCGATCCGTCAAGGGTGGATCGTCTGGCACGGTTCCGACGGGCCGAGGAGTCATGGCGTCGTCGTTGCCTTCGACACCGAAGCGATTGCACGGACCATGACCGATGTGGTCCTGATGGATCGGTCCCTTGGAGAGATGGACTATAGCGCTTAACGCTTGGGTTGCAGACGGCTGATACGAGCCCGAAGCGCCAGCGAGTGGATTGATCATCCCCGCCGGAATGCACTCTCTGGCGCTTCCGCCTCGTATCGATTCGATGCAGTCATTGTGTGTGCAACCCAAGCGTTAAGCACTCTCATGACGTGTGGAAGTAAGAAAATGGGTGCTCGAGAACAAAGAGCAGCCTACACCGATCCTCGCGAGGGCGATAGAATCGTCGAGGAAGGAGAGACGAACCGATGACCAAAGCCGACTCCGGAACAACGCGAGGAATTCGAGCGGGCGGGGCACCACGCGGGTGACGGGTCCGTTCAGCGTCGAGGGGACGATTCCGCCGCCAGTCGAGATTGGGCCGCGGATGAACGCGGATGAACGCGGATCAGACAGAGAGAATTCCGGTTCTGGTATTGGTCCGCGTCGATCCGCGGCCAAGATCCTGTCGCCGATCGGTCAATCCGCGGCCAGGATGCATTCGCCGACCGTATGCTCGAGGTGCTTCGCGAGAGCCCGTGTTGCCGGCGGACGGGAACCGCAAGGTTACGCTCAAAAAAAAACGTCCGGCCACCGGCCAAATCGCTGACGCTCTCGGCCGAGGCGATCCAGGCCAGCGACGAGGACCGGCCCGTCGCGTTCGTATTCGGGCCGGAGAACGGGGCGATCACCGAAACCCTCGTCGCGCAGGCGATCCGCGAGGCGAACATGAAAGGGTACGCCCACCTCTATGCCGTCGGCTTCGCGATCCAGCCCAACGCGCGCACCCTCATCGACGTCGCGGCCGAGCACATGAATCGCCCGCGACTTATGTTCAAGCTAGGCCCGACCTTCTGATGGGCGACTTGCTCAAGAACCTGCGGCGAGCCAGATCTTCAGCGTCTGCGGGCTGCCCGAGGTCGCGGTTCGGCCGGTCGGGGACGGTCAATGCGAGGTCGAGCTGATCGGCCTGGACGTGTTCGACCCGGTGACGATGGACGTCGAGCACGTTCGCGGCCACGACGTGCCGGCCTGGTTCCTCGACACCAATTACAACAACCTGTGCTTCCACGTCTGCCAGGCGTTCTTCCCGCGTACTTCAGCGTGGGATAACCTCAAGAAGGAGCTGAAGGGGACTTACGATGATGCGGTGTGGGACCACCTGGCGGGGACCACGAGCACGCCGTTCGAGCCGGGCGAGCATCGCCAGGTCGCGCTCAAGGTGATTGACGACCGGGGGAATCAATTGTTGGTGGTCAAGGATCTGTGAGGCGCGGAGCGAGGCCGCGGACGGTCGATCGAAGAAGAGTTCAATTCTTGGCCGCGGATTGACGTGGGTACACGCGGATCATACAACAACGTGCTTGAAGGCTGTGATTGATCCACGGCCCTTTCCTTGCTCGCGGAAAACGGGAGGGTCCGATTGAATGTCTCTGGGGCTGGATTGAAGCACGAGAAACTGACCGGTGCGATCCTGGAAATCTTGTTTCATCTCTACAACGAGCTGGGACCGGGGTTCCTTGAGTCGTTTTACGAGAAGGCGATGGAGATCGCTTTGAGGTCCGCAGGATTTGGAGTGCACCGCCAGATTCCGGTGACCGTCTGGTTCCGCGGGCACCAGGTCGGGGATTTCGATGCGGATTTGCTCGTAGAGGATCTCGTCCTCGTGGAACTGAAGGCTGCGAGAGCCATCGACCCCGCGTACGAGGCCCAGTTGACCAATTACCTTCGCGGCATCGACGTCGAAGTCGTTCTCTTGCTGAACTTCGGCCCGAAACCCGAGTTTAAGGGGCTGGCTTACGATAACAGCCGCAAGCTACGCCCCGGATCCTCGACTTGAATCGAGAATAGAACGGTTTGGAAAGGAGATTCGGCCGCGGATGAACGCAGGTTGACGCGGATCGGATCAGGACTTCGTGTCGGCGGTCGCCAACGACCGATCCACGCTGGTCGGAGCCTTCATGAACTCTTGGAATTGATCCGCGTCAATCCGCGGCCAAATCTCCTAGTTTCTCGGGATCGACGATGCCATGAGCAGCTACGAAGTCCCCCGGCCGATCCTGAACTCTCCTTTCGAAGAACCAGGGCCTGAACTTCGCGATGCCCTACTTGCACAACGGCCAGGCGCACGAATACCTGCCGGATTTCGTCCTACGACTCAAGACGGACCCACTCCGGCACCTCATCCTGGAAACGAGAGGTTTCGACCCGCTGGAAGACGTGATCCGAGCCGCCGCCGAGCGCTGGTTCGCCGCCGTGAAGGCGGATGGCACCTACGGACATTGGTGCTATGCCGTGGCCAGGAAGATGACGGAGATTCCTGCGATCGTCGAGGCGGCGTGCGGGAGATTCTGACGAGAAAGCAAGTGACTCCACGACAAACACCACCGGCTTTCGTGCGGCTCGTGAGCGGAACCGGATCAGTTAGGTCGATCAATCACACGACTTTATTTTTCTCAAGATTCTCGCATCTGCCGCTGAGATCGAGAGTTCTGGAGGCTCGCGGCCTAGGATCCTGCGCCAGGTGCATTAACATTTCTTTCAAGTTGTGGTATACTGATAGTATGAGCAACGCGCACGATCACTTCGAAGCGGTGCAGTCGAACTGCCCGGAGCGAATCGCGGCGTCGCCGCAAACCCTTTCCATCCAGAGAGATCGAGGATGGCGACCCACCAAAATGTTGCCAACGAGTGCCACCGGTAATACACTCCTCGATGGGTGATGTCCCGCGAGATTCGGTCGAATCCTCGGTGAGGAGTTGAGGACCGTTTCGAGACGTCTGGGCGATCCACGCCTGGAGATGCCGCCCCACTCCCCATCCAGAAGTGATGATCGGCGAGAACTCTCCAGGGAGGCCAATTCACTTCGTCTCAGCCAGATCATGGGGGAAGCTTGATCGGTGGGCGGCAAGCTCGGATCAGTCTCGTGCGACCCCCCCGGGTGTCGTCTCTGAGTTACGGCTCGACGCCGTGTCGACGGCAACCTGCTTCCGCGCATGGGCCAACCATCGGTTGTGGAGGTCGGAAGGTCCATCGATCTGATAGATGTCGCGCAGCGCCGCCGCAGTCCCGATCCGCTGCGAGTCCCGCACAAACTGGATGAACCGCTCCGGGGGGCCTTGGTCCACCAGGTAGCGCGTCAGCGAGACGCTTTGAGCGTAGAAAAGCCTCCAGTCCTTCTGCTCGGGATACTCCATCGCCATGAGTTGACTGACTGGGAAGACACGCCCGGTATCGAGGGGCTTTCGGAGCTCCGCCTCGCGATTGCGTTGCTCGGCGAGTGGCTCGGCGAGGACGGCGATCCCCTCATCGGCCCATCGTGGGATCTGGCGGACCACGAACAGGTCGGACAGGACGATGTGGGTGACCTCGTGTGGCAAGGTCGAGGTGAGCAAGCAGCGGGTTGTCGGTGCGGAGATTCATTCGACGAGACAGGACGCGAACCCCGTCGTTCGTCATGGTCGAGATGCCGGGTGAGATCTCCGGCTGGCCTGTCTCCTGGGCATAGGATCGTGAATTGGGGTAGAGGTACAGGTCGCAACGAGGCGTCCAGGCCGAGTGTGTGGCCGAGCTGGCCCAGCGCTTGGCCTGGGCCGAGCGGACCGATTCGGCGATCTCGGCCGCCTGCTGTGCCAGAGCCGGATCGCAGTGGAAGATTCGGAAGTTCACCGTCTGGTGGACCTGCCATTCGATCGTGGAGGGCGCCTCGTCCGAGCCAGGCGTCGGGGGATTCTCAGCATGCGGGTTCGACACATCCTCGGTGTTTCCGGAGACGACCGGGACACCGTTGCTCCGCGCAGGGGCGACGACCTCATCCTCGGGAGCGTTCGGAGCCTCGTTCGGGGATTGAGAGGAGGCGGTGGCAGCGCTGAAAGGAAGGTTAAGCGGCTGTGCCACTGCGGGCGAGCTCAAGGGAGGCGATGCCACTCCGTTTGGCTGAGAGTTCGCGGCCGCGCGTGCCCGTCCGAAGATGCGCGGCACCCGGCGCGTAGGGGCTTCCGGTTCGTCGGGCTCCGATCCACGAACCACCAAGTTGTTGGAACGGGCCGCCGGCCGTCGACCGGCCACCCGAGATTCGGCGACGAGGTTGCGGAGATACTCTCCCACCCAGTGGTTCGGAGTCAACCGCTGAATGTCCTGGACTTCCGCCTGGATCTCATCCCACTCCGACACCGTGTGAGGATGAGCGTTGATCTTCCGTACGACGTCCACTGCCCGGCAATAGGCCCAGTGCGGCCGTCGATTTGCTGGAAGCCGGTTCTGTTGGGCCAGGGCCGCATAGAGACGGCCGGCATCGTCGTACCGCCCCTCCGCGAACAGCCGATCGGCCCGCCCCAGGTCGGAATCTCGCGCCGAAGGCTCGCGCGTGGATACAGGCGTCGTCACACCGGAAGTCCCTTCCTTTGGACCGGGATGATGCGCCGGTGTGCGTTCGAGTTCAGCATCTGCCATCGCCGCGCCTGGATTGATGGATGCGGACGGTGCGTCTGGGTCATCAGGCTCCGAACCGGCGGGGAGCGCCGTTTTCGGTGCGTCGAGCTGGTCAGGCACTCTCTGCGGGCGCACGTCAAGCGAGGAATCCGAGTTCGGAATGCGGGCCGTTCTGTTGCCGGGGGCGAGCGGCTCCGTCCCTGCCCCCAGGGGTCCCGGTTCACTCGGCGCGGGAAGTTGCTCGGGCTCGGGCATCGGTATCGGGGCGGAGAGACGCGGAGACAAGTTCCGGGAATCCGAGACCGGTCCCTGTGCTGGCGGGACGATTGCCAGGACTGGCGGCCGGGTGGTGCGAGGGAAGTCGACGGCCGGGCTACGAGCCGCGCTGGGCTTCAAGCGGAGCGGGGTCGCGGTTGCGGGCTGGGGTCGTGCCTGGGACGGTGGGCCCGTGTGTTTCGCTTCGCGATTCCGATCGAGGATGGCCAGGTTATCACGGTAATAAGCGGCTTCACGGCGCTCGGCCTGCCGCCTCGGCTTTCCGGGCGAGAACCTCATAAGACTGGCGGAGCAGGCCGAGGATAGTGGGACGATCCTGGGACGGCGACTCCAGGAGGGCGTCTTCCAGGACCGTCAGGGCGGACGCGTGGTCCCCAGCCTCGATCAGTCGACGCGCCTGGTCGATCGGTCCGACGCCGGTTCCCGGTGCGGTTCCTCCGCCTACGGGCTGGGCCAGGACCAGGAAGAGACCCACCCCGATCGTCGTGACAGCCTGTCGCATGACATCCCTGTCCGTTTCTCTCGTTCCTACCGGTCCCCCCGGTCCCGTTGCGGGTACTCGGCGAGCCGTGCCGCCAGGGCGAGTTTGCGGACGCACGCTTCCTTGCAGGACCCGCGACAGCCGATCCAGCGTCGCGAAGGATGCGGGCCCTTTGCCCTGGCAGTTCCGGGGAAATCGAGGCGCGGGAGTATGTTCGGAATCCATCGGCCCGTCAATCGGAACTGTCAGTCGCCATCATCGGAGTGCGCGGGGCAGGGCGCTCGGGGAGAAAGCCGGCGATTACCCCTCGCATTGCGCATGGCAGTCCGGCGTCGAAAGACGGCCTGGTGGAAACGACTAAGCGGACTGGCTCACGTAGAGAATCTGGTCGGCGGGGAAGGAGGAGACCTTCGGTCTTGCACCTGGGCGGCGTCAGGACGCTCGCGCCCCATCGCACCCCGTGTCTCCTGGCCCACGAGCCCGTCAATTCACCATCACACCTGGCTCGATGATGTGAGAACGCGCTCGGAGTAAATCCTTGCGTGGGTGATATTGTCGCGATGGCGGACGGACCACTCTTTCGACGGCAGGGACGGGGATTCGTTCGGGCCTGGGGAGCCCGAGGGCCACGGCGGCCTCAACCTGGAAGCGGTACAGTTCGGCGGATTGGAAACGGCTAAACTCAGCGCTCCCCCCAGCGTTCTGGCGCGACCACTCCTTTTCTTGATACCACTCCGTGGCTTTATTGTACCAGCTCCGAGCCCGCTCCTGGTGTCCGAGTTTGGCATGGATCATGGCGAGGAAGAACCAGTCGAAACTGTCACCCTCGCCCCTCTGGCGAAGATCCATCGACCGGTAGAGGGCGCTCCGCGACTCCTCCCAGTCGCCCAGGCGATAATAGGACACTCCCAGGGTATTCCAAATCTCGCCCTCGTTGGGTCCAGTTCGACAGCGCGGCGGGCGTGCTTCACGGCGTCTTTCGGATTGCGCAACGTGACCTCGGGACAGGTTGCCAACAGCCAGGCCCACTCGTTCAGTGCCTGGGCGGCGAGACGCTGGCCACCCGGCGTCAACGACGATCGCGGGATCTCCTCCAGCATGACGGCGAGCCGCATGTAATCGTCCCAGGCGGTGAAATAACGCTCCGTTTTCCAGGCCTCGGCGGCATCGGTGTGCAAGGTCTCGAGATCGTGGAACTGATTCACCTCGGCGGTCCGTGGAGAGAATTGACGACTCGAGCGGATCCGGTGTAAATCGTCACGTAGGATGAACTCCCGGATCAGACGCGATTGGTTCAATAACTCAAGGTAGGCCGACCAGGCCGGCAAGCGAACCATCAAAAGCAAGAACGCCGCCGAGGTACAGACGGCCAATCGGCCGAATCGCTCCCGACGTGCCTGTGCCTGTCGGTCGAGCTCGATACCAACCGCGGGCTGTCCTCGAAAAGCGAGCATGGTGGCACGCGCGGCTGTTGCGAACTCCAGCAGCAATTGGGTTACACCCACCAAGGCGAGCAGGATGGCCGGAAGGGCAAGGTGCTCCAGCTCCGGCAGCGAGATGTGAAAGGAGCCGATGGTGAAGTTGCTCCCCTGTCGATCGCTCCAGTCCGCCAGAATCGTCAACAGTCCGCCGATCGAAAGGATCAAGAACGTCAATGCACCCGCCTTGAGTAGCTCAAGCCAGCGTGTCCAGCGCAGGGCCAAGCCCATCATCAGCGGCCAGGCAGATCCCAGCACGACGAATGGATGGTTCTCTTGGAAGAACCAGCCCCAACGCTGGAACGACGTGGGTTGCAGCCATGTGGCTTCCAACCCGGCAATCACATAGTCCGCGATCGCACACGCCAGGCGGACCGTCCCGAGAATCACCATCCATGTGCTCAACCCAAGGATCTTCTCGGCAGTAACCGGAGCGTGGGACACCTGTTCGCGCGGAGCGATGGGACGTCCTTCGCGCTCGATAGTCGGTATCGACCCCATGAGTCGTCCCTCCCGGCTTCGGGAACATCAACGACGTCCCCGGGCTTAAGTAGTGCCATTCATCGACTCACGACAGTGCTGATCGTCCCCAACCGGGCCGCCGTGAGGGCTCGGTCCACACGGATGGTTTCCCTCTCGGGGAGTGCGGATTATCCTTCATGACGTGCCCATCTTCCGGACTCACCTGGTCCCGAGGTTCTCCCCCTGGACTGGTACTCCGATCATGGACGTTAGAGTCTGCGAACGAGGCGAAGTCCAACCGAAAAAACCGCGGCTAGGTTATGATACCAAAAGCGGGACAAGGGAGCGACCTACGCAATCCCGAACCCAGAGGGATCCCCGTCGCGGCGGTCCGATGGTTAGTCCACGCTCGCTGGTCGGTATGGCGAAGAAGGCTGCGCGGACGCCCGTCCGAAATGCTATGATGGTCGAGTTCAACTTCGCCTACCAAGAGAATCGATCGTTCGGCCGGTCGTGATTAGATTCCTGGGCCGGTCGTTGCGAAATCCCTGTGCAATCGCTCGTTTCCGATGGTATCACAACGCATACAGAAGCGCCTTAGCAGTCGCGCACCGGATCGGAGCCAGGACGGGAGGCTGGTCGCGGTCTATCGGCGACGACGCCTCGGGGTGGCGGGGGTCGGCCTGGCCTTCGCCGTCAACGCGCCGGGGTACTGGGGTTATGGCGCGATCCGTCGGGAGAGCCTCAATCCCGACGCTGTCTGGCCGCAAGCGAGACAGATCTCAGGGCCGGCCTGATTGATCGGGTCGAGAATGCGGTGGCGCGCCTGGGCCGCTTGCGCCCTCCGACTCCGTTGGATCACATGCTGCGTGCCCAGCTTGCGGTAGCCCGTGTCCAGGCCGATAAGGCTCTGGGCGAGCTGGCGCATGTGCTGAACGATCATCACATGGCAGCCCAGGCTCGGTTACTCGCTGGCCAGATCGAGCTGCGATATTACCGGTTGCGGACCGCCGAGCAGTCGATCCGCGAGGCGATCCGCCTCGACCCCGGACTCGTTCAGGCCCATCGCCAATTGATCTGCATCTACAGTTTACAACTGCGGCGCGCCGAGGTCGGCCGGGAGTTCCTCACGCTCACGGGCCTGGCGAATCTGACCTTCGCCGAGCTGTTCCATTGGGGCCTGTTCAGGAGCGAATCCTGGGATCCTGCCGCTCCGGCCGAGATCCTAGTCGCGTGTATCGCGGCCGATCCCGGCGATCTCCACTCGCGGCTGACGTTGTCGGAGAACTATCGGCTGATGGGGATGCTCGCCAACGCAGAGTCGGTCCTGGCTGGCGTGCCGCTCGATGATCCCCAGGCGATCGCTGCTCATGCCCGGATCGCCCTGGATCGCAACGACGAGGATCGAGCCGAGCGGTTGCTCGAATCGGTGCTGCGCGACGATCCCGCCCTGGCCGTATTGTGCGGGCGCCTGACGTTGTCGCGTCGGGACGCCTCAACGGCCCGTCACCATTTCCAGAGCGCCGACGACGCCGACACGGATAGTCGCGAGGCGATCTCCGGACTGATCGTCGCCCTGGTGGCACTGGGCGATACCGAGACCGCCGCACCGCTCCGCGCCATTGCCGCCAGGCGGGAGCTTCTCAACGCGCTCAACCATAGCGCTGGCGCGAGCGTCGCGCGCGACGCCCCGAGCACGCTGATCAAACGCGCCGTCGCGAGTGTCCCGCGCGACGCCTCGAGCACCTCCCCGAAGACCCCGACCTACCACGGCTCCTCGGCGACGCCTGCGCGGCTCTCCACCGTGACGCCGAGGCTCGCGCGTGGTACAAACTGGCAATCGCTCATCATCCCCTCGACTCTCGGGCCCAAGAACCTTTGTTCCAACTGAACGCCAATGCCCAGGACTCTCCCCGATCGACCCGCCCAGGACCTTGACCGACCCCACACGCAGGACGTCGCCTCTCAGCGGCTCTCCCCAACCTCGCCCCACCCAGGGATCTGAACAGATCGCACCGGGGCGGCCTGATTGCGTGGCTCACCACGAGACTTGACCGACCACAGTCATGCGAGGGCAAGAACCTCATGCCATTCCACGTCCTCCCGCTCGGCTCCGCGTTCTACATCGCAACGGCGCTCTCGTTGTCACTGGGATGGGGGATTCGCGGGAATTTTGGCCACGAATACGGCGCCATGATCCCAGGAGTGCTCGCGGTCCTGGCGGCAGTCCTACTTTCGGGACGGGCCGACTGGCATCGCCGGGTCGCCGAATTCGCGCTCTTCGGGGCGCTCGGCTGGTCGTTCGGTGGCAGCATGTCTTATATGCAGGTGGTCGCGTATACGCACTCGGGCCACTCACCGAGCGTGCTCTACGGGTTTGGCTGTCTGTTCGTAATCGGGTTCCTCTGGGCCACGCTGGGGGGAGCGGGAACCGCGCTGCCGGCGGTGGCCGATCGATCCTTCCTGTCGGACCTGTACGTTCCCATGGGCGCCGTCTTTTTCCTCTGGTGGCTGCAAGGGGCGGCCATCGAGCCATGGCTACGGGGGCGGAGTTACGAGCTGTACTGGTTTGACACCGACTGGCTGGCAGCGCTGCTGGCCTTCCTCGCTGGACTTTTCGTATGTGCGATCCGCCTCCGCGTCGACCGCGCCACCGGTCTCATCCTCACCATGGCCGGTGGCTGGTGGGCTGGATTCCTCCTCCTGGTTGTCGGCCTGGGCCTGCGGATGACGCCGCCGCGCGGCGACAACTGGGCGGGCTGCCTGGGGATGACGTTGGCGGTCCTTTGGTATTTCCGCCAGTTCGGTCTCGGGGAGGTCACGCGTGTGGCACTCGTGTGTGGATTCATCGGCGGGATCGGCTTTGCCGCCGCGTCGATGCTCAAGCTGGTCGAGGTTACCAGCGGCTACCAGACCAACTGGCACAGCATCCTCGAGCAGTCGACGGGACTTTTCAACGGCATCGGAGTCGCCGTTGCCCTGGCCTCGCTGGCCCGATGGAACCCATCGGTTGACCGAACTGACAATCTGGAACATCCGCCCCGGACCGAACCGTACGCTCTCGGTTTCGTCCTGCTGGGGATCACCTACCTGAACTTGCGGAAGAATGTCAGTGAATGGGTCAAAGTCGAGGCTATGCCGGCCAAGATGGTCGGTATCACAACGGCGACCTGGTTCGACCTGGGATATGTCCTTCTGGCGTTAACCCTTCTGGCGCTGCTAGTTCGACACCGCCGAAAGCCCCTTGAGATCGTGCCATCGACGGCGATAGGCCGGGGACAGATGCTCTATGTGATACTGCTCTGGTGGCTGGTGGTCGGCAACTTCGAGCATGCCCTTGTTGCGTTCGCGGCCCAGCGGCTCGTGACCGAGGGGGTGATCTTCGTGGTCGCTCTGATCTGCACCTGGCTCTTGCTCTTGGGTTCGCCGCCATGGCGTCCCGGCGAGTTGCCGACATCGGCAGAGTCCGCACGGCCCGGTTTGGGCCATACGGTCGTGGCGGGCGTGCTCACGGCGGCGGTCTCGATCGTCGTGGACTGGGCGATCGTACGCGGCATCTACGGGGATCGGTTTGCGGGGCATGCCCAAAAACACATCCGGTTCGGGCCCGATGCCACGATCAATCGTCCGGAGGATCGCTGAGATGTCCGGAATCATCGTTCGTATAAATGCCATGCGCCGGAATGGGTCGAGGCCTTCGGGTACCGGTGGCCTCGAGCGACGAGCGCATGGCCGAGGCTGGTGTCCGGCCCGCGACGACATGCGGACGTCGATCGCGCAGCGAGTGCGGTCCGTCGATGGGCGTACGGTCCCGGCGGAACGCCCAACGGCTGTCGACCTGATCGAGGGCCTCGGCGAGTTGGTCCGCCGACTCGTGGCGATCGGCGGGGTTGCGCCATGGCCTTCTGGATGATCGCTTCGTGCTCCTCGGAGAACCCGGGCCAGACCTCACGCGGGCGCCGCGGCTGGGCCATGGCGAGGTACGCGGGCAGAGACGGCAGCGTCACGTGTTCCGGTACGTCGAGAGGGCGCTCGAGCGTCAGTGCCTCGAAGAGGGTGACACCCATCGAATAGATGTCGCATCGGATCTCGTCGGCGGGCACGCGCAACAGGCGTTCGGGTGCCATATACATCGGAGTCCCGGCACCGTCGCGCATTTGCTCGGTCGTGGCGATGGCCAGGTCCCGGCCCAGGCCGAAGTCGCACAGATAGACCCCATCGGTCCCCTGGCTATCTAGGAGGATGTTCGCCGGCTTGATGTCGCGATGCGCGATCCGCTGCTGGTGGGCGTGGGCCAAGGCACGCGTGACCTTGGCCAGGATGCGGGTCATGGCTCGAAGATACTCTGGCTCCTCCAAGGTGACGAGGTGATGGATCTCCGCCGTCGGCACCCCAGAAGAGTGCAGCGCGCCGGCACTTGACGACCTCGCGCAGCGTGATTCCCTCGACATAGGGCATGGCCATGAAATGATAGCCGTCGATCGAATCGAACTCGTTGACCGTGAGCAGCGACGGGCCCGTCAGGCGGACGCCGCGTTCCGCCTCGCGGCGGAACTGGGCCATGCGGGCGGGGTTGTGCGCCAGGGACGGCTTCAGGACCTTGAGCGCCACGAGCTCCACGAACGGTTCACGCCGCAGGGCCTTCCATACGTCGCCTTGAGCGCCCCGTCCCAGCCGCTCCATGAGTTGGTAGGGCCCAAGCTGATACCCGGCCTCCAGAGGGGGCCTGAGCCTGGACCGTCGCGGCGGCCGCCTCCTCGTCCGGGAGTGGGCTTCGGCGTCCCACGGCCGGACGATCCGGGTTTCGATCGAGAGTTGCTCGATCACCCAGGTGTGAGATCGGCCCTCGCCCGAGCTGCTGAGACTCTCCGACTCCCAGGCACGAGGCCCGTCTCGCAAGCGAGGCTCGGGCTTTGGGTTGGTGGCAACGGTCATGGAACAGGTTCCAGGTTTCCATGGGATGGGATGGCTGACGCACGCGTTCTGAATCAGCACCGGCCTTCGGCCGCGCGGGGACCGGCCCCAGAGTCGCCCGCCATGTCCGTACGAGACAGCCTCCTGAGTTGGAGGGACCAGGCAACCGTCTATTCAAGGCTAGGCCAGGGTTGAGGTGTGAGCGGAAGCCCAGGTCGCGTGTTGACGAGAATCGACACATGAGGCAGCAAGCGACCTATTCTGTTGCCGGATCGATCTCGGCCTGAGTGAGGTCCGTCAGCGGCCTGGTGGACGGACCCGCATCGGCGACCCGTTCGAGTCGAGACGCCGGGACTCCCGGCCCCTCGCAGCAATCCTTGACACGTGGATTCTCACGCGTCCATGATGTTCGAGGCCGCGAACCCACGTGGAGAGAAGGCCGTCAGGCTGTTGCGTCCCGCGGCCGAGGAACCATGCGCATCGGACTGACGAGTGGTCGTCCAAATCACGTGACGGAATGAGGACACGGCCAGCGACGGCCGAGCTGTCATGAACGAACCTGACCAAGACCGCCATAGGGATCACGAGCACGAACACGACCTCTACTCGCTTCCTCCCGATGCGATCCGTGCGCCGCCGCACTCGATCTTCCGGGCGATCCAGCAGATCGGTCCGGGGCTGATCCTGGCCGCCTCAATCGTGGGGACCGGCGAGCTGATCAACACGACCAGCCTGGGCGCGCGTGCGGGCTTCGGACTGCTCTGGTTGATCCTTCTGTCTTGCGTCATCAAGGTCTTCGTGCAGGTGGAGCTCGGCCGTTACGCGATCACGCACGGCAAGACGACACTGGCGGCATTCGACTCGCTCCCTGGCCCGCGAGCGGGCGCCTCGTGGCTGTGCTGGCTCTGGCTGATCATGATGCTGACGACACAGGCGCAGATCGCCGCGATGGAGGGCACCGTGGGTCAGGCCGCGCAGATGGCATTCCCCGGAGCGTCGCAGACAGTCGCCGATACCGCGGGGAGACTGGTCACCTCATGGGGGCAGTATCTCGCGAGACACCAGGAATACTTCTGGGCGGGGTTGACGACCCTCGCTGCGGTTGTGTTGCTGCTCTCAGGGGGATACCGCCGGCTGGAACGGATCACGACCATCTTGGTCGCCGCGGTCACCCTCTTTACCGTGGCGAGCGTTCTGATCCTCCAGTGGACCTCGTTCCGCATCACCTGGTCGAACCTGGGCGGAGGCTTCAAGCTGGCGATCCCCTCGACCGTGGTCGCCCTGGCATTCTCGGCGTTCGGTATCACCGGAGTCGGGGCGTCGGAGCTCGTCGCCTACCCTTACTGGTGTATCGAGAAAGGGTATGCGCGGTATACCGGGGAGCGAGGCAAGGACGACGCCTGGGCCCATCGCGCGAGGGGCTGGATCCGGGTCATGCAGCTTGACGCCTGGTTTAGCATGGCCGTCTTCACGGTGGCTACTATCGCGTTCTACCTTCTCGGGGCCGCGGTCTTGCATCCCCAAGATCTCAATCCCCAGGGTCCAGAGATGATCCGGACCTTGTCCCGAATGTATCTCCAGCCGCTCGAAGGTACACCTCTGGCCTGGCTACGGCCCTTCACGCGGGTCGGCTTCCTGCTGGGTGCCTGGGCCGTCCTGTTCAAGACGCTTTACGTCGCCACTGCCGCCAATAGCCGATTGACGGCCGACTTCCTGAATCTAGTAGGCGTCTGGCATCCGGCCGGGCCAGCAGACCGCGAGCGGATGGTCAAATGCTTCTGCGTAGCCTATCCCACTCTGTCGCTCGGCCTCTACTTCGTGTTCCGCGAACCCCAGGGCTTGATCAAGACGGGCGGTATCGCCCAGGCCCTGATGCTCCCGTTCATCGCCGGAGCGACGATCTATCTTCGCCGACGAGATACGGATCGCCGCGTCGGTCCTTCACGGCTGAGCGACCTGCTCACCTGGGTCGCGTTCCTGGCGATTACCGCCGTCGCCATGTACAGCACCTACGACCAGTTCAAGGGCTTGCTCTCGGGCCCTCTGGCGCATTGACGATCGGGCTCGCCCCAACCCCCTGGGAATCGTACAATCAAACTCGCGACAACCGGGAACGGAACGGGTCTTTACCCGAGTCGGGAGTCGTTCATGGGGATGACCAGGTATTCCGTCTACGACGATGAGGAAATGATCCGCCTCGGCCTCCTCACCGAGAGGGATCGAATGGAACTCGTCCGGAGGGAGATAGTTCTCACGATCCCAATCGGTCCCCGGCATTCCACCTGTGCCAAAGGAATCAACCCGTTCGTGAATTAGCGAGCAGCCGGCAGGGCGACCATGGTATCCCGGATCGGGCCTGCCTTCCCGACCACGCGCCGGAGCCGAACGTCTCCCGGGGCGCCCTCTCCAGGAGCGATCTCTGACTGGGCATCCTCATGACTCAGATATACTGCTCATCACCGAAATCGTCGTCTCCTCGCTGGACGACGACCGTAACATCATGAAACCGCTTTACTCCGAGTCGGACATTCCGAAATACGGGAATGCCAACCTCCAGGATAACTGCCCGGAAATTCACTGCCGACTCCTGCCGGACGGGACTTACCAGCAAGAGCGGTCGTTGAAGCTCGGCGAGACGACCGACATCGCCGCTTTGGCGGGTGTGGTTATTGCGGTCGAAGACGTGTTCTGATCTCACCCGAGGATGGATCTCGATCGTGATTCGTGCTCTGCTCTCCGCCCGGTACCTGACGTTTTCTTCGGTCGTGATCTTGCTCTTCGCGCTCGGTCTCTGGGGCCGTCGCGTCGGCTACGAGCAATCGATCAATTCGTTCTTCGCCGAGGATGACCCGTACATGCGGGTCTATCAGCAGGCGGCGAAGACCTTCGGCGACGATAATTTCGTGTTCGTGGTCTACGACGACCCCGACCTACTCACCCCACAGGGCCTGGACCGCGTCGCCGATCTGGCCGCCGCCGTCGCTCACGAGCACATCGATGGGGTACAGCGGGTCGAGTCGCTCGACGCGATGCCGCTTCTCTGGGCCGTCGACGACGCTTTGCTCGTTCTGGACCGATTGCCGGAATTCCTGCGGAAACGGGCACTGGAGACGGCGAAAAGTTCGATCCGGAACATCGACTTGAAGACCAACGCCATGACGGTCATCGGAGCGGTCCGGGCGTCGTCCGGAAATCCCGCAGTCCTCTCAGCGCTCAAGGATCGCCTGACGAAGCACCCGCTGTTCGTCGGGACGTTGATCGACTCACGCGGAAGGACGACGGCCGTGGTGGCGCGGTTGAAGAAGACGCACGAACACAACGTGATTGCGACCGTCGCCGCGCTGCGCGAGGCAGCCGACGCGTTTGCAGCGCGGCACGGCCTAGGCCCTCCAGCGGTCGTCGGCCCGCCAGTGCTCCTGGCTGACGGCTTTGCAGCGATCGAGGTTGACGGTCGTCGCCTCGCGGTCGTTGGCATGATTCTGATCGGCGTGGTGACCCTCTCCGCCGTGCGGAGCGTCTGGTGGGCGATCGTGCCGATGCTCGCCGGCTGGGTGATCTGGCTGGCGACCGAGGAAATCCTGGCAAGGTTCGGGATCAAGCTTGCACTCTCAGGCGGCCCACTGGTGGCGCAGATCATTGTCCTGACGATGCCGGCGGCCAGTCATCTCGCGATCCACTTTCGGGACGACCGCCGCCGCGAGGCGGACCCGCGCCGGGCCGCCGGTGCAACGCTGGCCTCGGTCGCCGCGCCGATCGCCTGGACGGCGATTACCGGCGCCATCGGCTATGGAGCACTCGTGACCAGCGACGTCATGCCCGTCCGCCAGTTCGGGGCCATCCTCGGCACCTGCACGCTCGGCGCCGCGATTCTGGTCATGCTGATCTCGCCGATCGCCATGCTTCCGCCGTTCCGCCTGGAGATCCCTGTTCGGTACGGCTCGCGATCGCGCGTGGCCGCGGCCATGAACCGTCTGATCCACTGGGTGCACCGCCGTCCGGTCGCGATCGTGGCGACGGTCGCAGCCGTCGTCCTGCCGCTCACCGCGGGCCTCGTCCGCCTTCAATACGAGACGAACTATATCAATCTATTCCGCCCCGAAACACGTGTCGTGAGAGATTATCGCACAGTCGAGTCGCGGCTCGGAGGGATCGGTCTGGTGGAGCTGGTGGTGCCGGTGGGTCCCAAACTCACGCCCGAGACCCTCAGCAGGTTGAGAGGCGTCGAGGAGCGGATCCGGGCCATCAGTGTGACCGATCCGAAGGCGGTTGCTCAGGTATTGTCGCTGGCAACCGTGCTGGACCCGGACGGCAAGCTGGCCAGTTTGCCTGCCGACCGCCGGAGCCGCCTCCTGGCCGACAAGCTCGACCTGATCGCCGCCTCGCCCCAGGGCGAACTGCTCCGCAGCTTCTGGAACTCGAATGCAGGTCAGTCCCGTTTCCTCATCCGGCTGAAGGAGCAGCAACCGGCTCTCGACAAGGCGCGGATCTTCCGCGAAGCTACGGGGGAGGCGGCCCAGGTCTTCGGTCCGGACTCGTATCTGACCGGCCTCTCGTTCCTGATGACGCGGACCACCCAGGCGATCATCACCACCCAGTGGGGGACGTTTCTCTGGTCGGCGCTGGGGATCCTCTTGATGCTGACCCTGGCGTTCCGGAGCCCCGTACTGGCTGTGCTGGCGATACTGCCGACCCTGTTGTCGGTCGCCCTGGTGCTGGGACTGATGGGGTGGCTGGGCATCCAGCTCGACATGGCGACGGCCCTGGTGGCCAGCGTCGCCTTGGGGCTGTCGGTCGACGACACCTTCCATTGCCTGCTCCAGTTTCACCGCCATCGCCAGACCCGGCGGTTCCGGCACCGCCTGTTCGAGAGCTATCAGGTAAGCGGACCCGGAGTGATCCTCTCGAGCCTGGCCGTGGCGATCGGATTCGCCGCGCTGCGGGCCAGTGAGTTCGAGCCGTTCATCAACTTCGGGACCATGGTTGGCATCGCCACGGCCGGCAGCACGCTCGGCAACCTCGTGTTGCTTCCCGCTTGCTTGACCCTGGGCCACCGCTGGTTCCTGAAGACGAGAAAACCACGGACCGCTCCGGTCCCGGCCAGTGTCTGAGCTCGGGCAGGAGATCGAGGTTCCCTGCCGAGCGTCAGGAGCTTGGCGACACTCTCATCGGCAGGTTCGCGTCCGTCGCGGGTCGCCGCGACGTCGCCTCATTCGATCAGACTGAAACTACCCGCGCTGGAGGTGCGCGCGACCGAGTCCGAGTTATAATTTACTTCGATACTACTTGTTCCCGAGAATGTGAGTTTATTGGCGATGATCTGTGCGCCTATGACGGAGACGCCGCTGCTGCCGCTCATGGTTACCGAGGAATCCGGGAAGTAGAAGGTTCCGGTATTACTGATATTGGTCCCTCCGGACATCGTGGCTCCAGCGGAGTTGGATCGGTCCTGGAAGATAGTGAGTCCAGCGTAGGTGCCACTGCTCATAGGGCTGAGAGAGATCCCACCCGTGCCGCTGAGGTTGATCGAACCGCCGCCCGTGTTGTAGATGAACACCCCGTTACCGCTGATGCTCGTCGAGCCGCTCATGTTGATCCCGCCGCCGTTGATATAGTAGACACCCGGGTTGAGGGTGACGGAAGACGAGCCGCTCATGTTGATCCCGCCGGTATAGACGCCCGGATTCAACGTCTTGGTCTGAGAGCCCGAGAGGTTGATCGCGGAGCTGCTCTCAGTGGTCATTCCGCTGGAACTGGGAGCGGAGAGGCTCGCCAGGGGGTCGGCGGTAGTTCGGTTGACTGTACTTCGTCGTGGTCGCTTTATTGGGATTGGTTCCCGAGTACTGGATGTTCCCCGAGAGATCCAGCTCTGGAGCCGTAATGGAGGTCGCTCCGGACGCGAGGATCGAGGAGGACGAGGTCGAATCGACCACAATATTGCCATTGAGAGCGGTGACTTTCGTCGTTCCTGAGAGCGTGACCGAAGAACCTGTCGGGGCCAGCACGAGGAGGGCGGCGGTCGAATAGGGGGTGGTGGACGAGCCGGAGCTTCCTTGAGCGACGGCGCTGGCTGCGACCGAGAGGCTGCTGCTCCCCCAGAGACCGCTGAAGAATCGCGGTTGGCTGCCGGAGACCGACACAGCGATTTGCCCCGATTGAGGAGAGGTCACCTGCGACGCCGTGATGGTGTATCCGTTTTGCTTGCCGATTGCAATCGCCGAGCTCTGGGCCACACTGAAATTGGAGCCGTTGTAGAGTTGATACGCGCCGGCGAGGGCGGCGGCATCGGCGACCGACTGGGCCTTCTGTCTTTGGAGATAGAGCAAGCCGCCATCGAGCACCAGCGCCATCGTGCCGACGACCAGCGGCAAGAGCGCGGCAGCCAGGACCAGGACCATTCCGCGTCGCGCAGTACCGTCCCGAAGAACCCGTTGAGTCAACATGGTTGGTATTCCCCTAGTAAGTCACCGGCATTGTGGACGTCACGGCCCACGATATGGGGCCGAAAAACGCTCCGGGCGTCCACGTGTAAGTGAGCGTTACGCTGACAGTGCATGGCATGGCTGAGCTCGAGAAAGTGACGGCGGAGCAGTTCAGCCCGCTGAGACCGACGGACATTTCCTGGACCTGGGCCAGGACTGTCGATGTCGTTGCCATGGGCTCGTTGTTCACCGATGCGTATGTGGGTCCGTGGACCGAGGCATAACGCGCCCCCTCGCGCGCGAGAAACTGGAGCTGCTGGTAGTCGAAGACCCCCACGCCGACCACGATGGTGCCCACGAGCACGAGCATGGCCACGGGGTAGACCACCGCGGCTTCGAGGGCCGTCGTGCCCCGCCGAACCTGGCCGGTCGATTTGCGCCTGATCATGTTATCCTATCCTCAAACGACTTGGGACCCTGCCCGCGCGATGATACTCAAGGCACGGTGGCGGTCGAGGCCGGATACGGCATGGAAACCGACTGGGTCAACGTGATCGACCCGCCGATTGACGGAAAGCCCCCGTAGGAGCCAAGCGCCAGCAAGGGGAAGTCGCACTGCACCGTGACCGTGACATAATTGTTGGTGCTGGACTGCGGTGAATAGGGATTGGCTTCGCCCCCGGAAGTGGCGGGGATCGTGACAGTCAGGTTCCCTGCGTCGGCCTGGACGGCCGTTGCCAGGCTCGTCCAGCTCGATGGAAGCGAGTTTCCTCCCGCCTTGTAGAACTCGTAAAGAGCGCCGTTGCGGGCGCAGTTCTGGAGCGCGACCAGGGCATAAACCACCCTGGCGAAATCGATCGTGGCCATGCAGGTGAAGACGAGCAAGGGGAGCACGAGCGCCAGCTCGACGGCGGCTAGACCCCGTTGCTTCGCTCGTCGCCTTGCGGATCGCTCAGATGACAGAGTCATGGCTATGCTCTAACCAGGGTTCCCACCGAATACGATCGGTTCAGACGGACACGAGTCGGCCACGCCGGTCCATCGAGACCATGCGCTGCCTCTATAGAAGACCTACGCCGCAATTCGACCCGAGGCAAAAAAACCGCTGAGTCTTGACGACATCGGCCAGCCCGATCGCCAGCCAACGGGGCGATCGGGTCTCTATCCCGACCTGAATAAGTATCCCCTGCGCAACGACTCCGACGAGAAGATCGCGACTTCTCGGCGATCGCCACTCGATCATGGGCGGTGAGGTGACCGACTCCGAGGGCCGGAGTGATCCGCCGGGATGATCCGCGACGGCCCGCGCGCTGGGCTCGGCCGCCGCCGAGGGGGCTGCGTCTGGCGCGGATTGTGGCACAGAATGGCACTGGATGGCCATAATTCGGCAGGCCCCCCTCGCCGATCTCGTGGGCCCGAAGCGAGTTCGGGCCCGACACGGTCCGCACCGGTCTCCCAGGTGGCGGCCTGCGGAAGGCGGGAGTTTCGGTTTCCCCAGGTCATCGATCGCGGCGGCCTCAGGCGCGGCTTCGAGGTGGTTTAACGGCCATCTATCTATAGGATACCGCAGGAATTGGAAAAAATAAATGCACCTAGTCCGGAAATTGGTGATTTTCGATCCCGAAGTCGGAACTGGGTCAGGAGATAAAAAAATACAAGAAAAAAAAGTCGGGAAACTGCGTTCGGCAAACTCCCGGTCCGGGTGGGGAGTGGAAGGGGGCGAGGCGACCGCCGGCTCAACGCGATGGCTCCCGATGTCGCCACGACCGGCGAGGGGATCGGTGGTGATCGGCGAGGAGTGTCAGAATATTCGAAATGAATCGAGATCCCAGGGCGTTGCCCCTGGGCTGATTTGTGGCTGCCCCGTTGGGGCGACAGACAAAGATGCCGGTATCGACGCTACAGTCTCAATGAATCGCCTGAGTCATTTCGTTTTCTCAGAGCTACGGCAGTCCTCGGCGCTTGCCACGCAATCGCTACTCTTGGTTATCGATGACGCGGTGTATTCAGAGAAGGGCATAGGACGGACCTGATTTCCATGTTTATCGAAGGCAACACCCGCCCACTTGAACGCGACCGAACTGCTAGGTTGTTAATGAAATGCAACACGGCGTCTCAGAGAGGCAACAAAAGGGTGTTTCACGTCGAAGCGGTTCGGAGACGCGAAAAAGGACGACGCTCCTTGAGCCGGCTTCGATTCGGTACGCGAGTTTTGGCCTATTTCCCAGTCTCATCGATCGATAGGACCAGGGGATGAGAATCCTGCCATTCCGATGAGATCGGGGAAAATGTTTCGATTATCGATCAAAGATTTCGCCGGTGGTCTTGAAATCGAGAGCGAAATTCATCATATATTGGATGATACCGGTGATTCAGAGCGCGTTATTCTGGCGCAGTTTTGATTTGACCTTGCTGGACAACATTGACTGGAACAGAGTCGACCGCTATGCCCTCTTGATCATCGGATTGGTGCTGTTTGGGGTGCCAATGTGATCGCGATTCCCGAACGGGCACGGATCTGTTCCAGCAATCTCGTCAATCCTGGCAGCGAACGAAGGTGAACCTGCAACTCAGTCGCTCTGGGCGGGCCACGGGACCGCTCCGATGAGGGTGGGGTGTGCGCCAGGGCTTTGTTCGTGTGGACCGTTGCTAACACAGGAGAAGGCATCAGATGAAAATTAATTTCGCACGTTTGACCAAGGCAACGCGGTCGGGTATCGGGCTAGCTTTGGTGCTGTCGGCGCTGAGCGCGCCGGCATGGGCCGTTCCTCATGTCCCGGAAATCGACCCCGGTTCCATGGGGAGCGCACTGACGCTGCTCTTCGCCGGCGCCATGGTACTTAGCCGACGGTTTCGAAAGAGCTGATCCGAATCGCCCTTGGTCGGTCATTGATGTCCCAGGGAATCCCTGGGAAGGGAGCAGCTCGAGGTTGTTGGAGACCGACCGGCAACCTGATTGTCGAGGGACGAACGTCTCGTGGCCCGGTCCGGGTCCTTCAGAGGTCCGGCCGGGCTCGGAGAATGATCTTGCGAAGATGACGCTCTCGAAAGCATGGGCAGTTCCGACCTCGGAGCCGCAAGCCCTGATGGCACATTCAACGTGGTGAGGATGCTGGATCGCCGCCTTGGCATCTCGTCGTTATTGACGACACAAGGGCGTCGATGTGGTTGCTGCCCCAGCTTGTGAGCTTGGTCGTGCCGGGCTCGACAGTCGAGGAGTTGGCTTTCCGAGGGTTCCTGACCCGCGGACGATCTCGCTGCAACTCGACTCTGTGCCCGCGCGTCGCCTTACGCGGAGCTCCTTGGTCGTCTCTTCGATGGCCCATGGTCTGCGATACATCGACCGAATGCTGGGACGAATGGTGGCGGGAAAGTTACTTGCGCCTGTCAATTATCAGCGCAGGTCAATCGGTGATGCGCAGGCCGCACACGAGACCACAAAGGTGTTGCTCGCGGTGGACGATCTGATTACCGGAGATTGGTCCCTCTTATCCGGCTTGCCGTTGATCGAAGCCCAACAATGGATGTCGGCTATGTGTACTCGACCTCGATTGCGACGTACTGATTCAACTTTTCGATTATCATCACAGAACATCAGGTGAAACGGCTTATGAAACTGTACAATCGGACGGATCGCACAGCCTCGAGTCGGGCGCAACGGTACGGAGAGGTCGTCCAGCGCTCGAGCTCCTTGAGCCCCGGCAACTGCTTTCCAACGGCTTCGTTCAGGGATTCGCTCTCGACAACTCTAACAACCCGATCATCGGGGCGACGGTCGATTTGTGGGACAACAGCGGGAGTCGCAACCCCAGCGATATGATCGCCTCGACCAAGACGAACTCGGACGGTTACTACGCGTTCAACAACGTGACTCCGGCTACTTACCAGTTGACCGAAACCGCGCCAGGATACGCAAGCGGCGTCAGTGGTTCCGATATTCAGACGACGATCAATCCGGCCAGCGCCATCAACGGCAATACGGCGATTCAGGTCACGGTCCTCGACCCCAGCTCCCAATCGATCGGGGTCTATTGGCCAGGTGGGAGCGATTTTACATATGGTGACGTAAATTACGATCTCAGTGCGTCATCCTACAACGAAGCCGCGCCGGCTGATGAGGAAGGCTGGGAGACTGTAGGACAACTTGGGCTCTCGCTCAGTGACAACCAGGGGAACGTTAGCACCATCGAGTCCTTCTGCTCGGACCTTTTCCAGGGGGTCTTTGGGGATCAGCAGTTCACGGTACAGCCCAGCCTGACGCCCAGCACGACGACACTGACAACGCTACCTAGCTACACCATGAACTTGGGAGAGATCGGGTACCTCTACAATACGTACGGGAGCTCGACGCTGTCGGGTTCTAACGCCGGGACCAACGCCGCAGGTCTGCAACTGGCCCTGTGGGCGCTCGAGTACAATCAGATGCCGGCGTCGGGTGCGATGAGCCTTATCAGCCCCGGTAGCCCATTTACGGTCGATTCCTCGACGAGCTCGAGTCTCATCACCGCGGCTAATACGTACCTCGCCGATGCCTACGGCAACTCCGAAGACGTCTACTTCCTCAATCTGAACACGTCCGCGGAACAGGCTTATGACGCAAATCTTGGCCAGGGCATGCTCTGCACCGACGTGTTGGATTTCACGAATAGCCCTCAGTCGTCGCCAACGATCACGACGACCGCCAGCGAGGTTGGGAACGTGGTCGGAACCGCTGTTTTGACCGACACGGCCGATCTGGCCGGCGGGGACAATCCGACCGGCACGATCACCTTCACGTTGACCGGTCCCGATGGGAATCCCGTGACCTTGCCGGCGGCCGACGCGACGGTATCGGTCAGCGGCGACGGCAATTATTCGACTCCGATCGGGATCACTGCGACGGAAGTGGGCACGTATACCTGGACGGCCAGCTATGGAGGCGACGTCAACAACCAGCCGGCAAGCGAGCCAGCGACGTCCGCCGAGGTGGCCAACGAGTCGGTCACGACGATCCCGGCCAGCCCGTCAATCTCCACGACTCCCAGCACCACCAGTGGCACATGCGGCTCGTCGGAGGTCCTGAAGGACACGGCCTCGCTGACCGGCGGTGATGATCCGACGGGTACGATCACCTTCACCCTGTACAATCCGAATGGCAATTTGGTGGATTCCGAGACGGTGAACGTGAGCGGCGATGGGTCCTACACGACGCCGAAGGGCTACTCACTGCCGACCAGGAACGAGGTGATCGGGGTTTACCAGTGGGATGCCACCTATAACGGGGACGACAACAACAACTCGGCCATCGACAACGACGACCCGAGCGA
This sequence comes from uncultured Isosphaeraceae bacterium, assembly GCA_963845695.1. Lineage (GTDB taxonomy): Bacteria > Planctomycetota > Planctomycetia > Isosphaerales > Isosphaeraceae > CAWJTV01. The sequence goes on from CAWJTQ010000017.1 coordinate 349,899, forward strand.
GCAGGTGACGGTGGGTAAGGCCAGCCCGTCGATCTCCACAACTCCCAGCACCTCCAGCTCCACTTGTGGCTCGTCGGAAGTCCTGAAGGACACGGCCTCGCTGATCGGCGGTCATGATCCGACGGGCACGATCACCTTCACCTTGTACAATCCGAACGGCAGCTTGGTGGACACCGAGACGGTGAATGTGAGAGGCGATGGGTCGTACGCGACGCCGAAGGGCTACACATTGCCGGCGAGAGGCGAGGTGACCGGGACTTATCAGTGGGACGCCACCTACAGCGGGGACACCAACAACAACTCGGCCAGCGATAACAACGACCCGGACGAGCAGGTGACGGTGGGCACGCAGACGACAAACCCGTCCTACTGGTGTGGCTCTCAAGGCCAGTCGCTGATCAACTGTCTCAACGACGGGTCTCATTGCACCGACCTCGGCAACTGGCTCGCGGCCACCTGCCCCAACCTCTTCGGGAATTTAAAGGGCTGCACGAATACCCAGGTGGCGTCCTATTGCAAGACGCTTTCCAACGGCAACTCGAACCAGAACGCATGTGCGCAGGTACTCTCGACTGCCCTGTGTGCCTATGTGACCAACAGCAAGCTGGCGGGGTATAGCGCGCAGTCCTATGGCTTCGCGGTTTCGGAGAACGGCCTCGGGTCGGACAACTGGAACGTCGGTACCAATGGCTCTGGCCTCGGGCTGTCTAACAACCAGTCGTGCAACATCCTGGCCCTGCTCTCGCAGATTGACTGCCAGTCGAAAAACGGTTGGATCAACTCCGCGTCGTGCGATTCGGCCAACTCGTTGTTCTCGAACATCAACTTGAATTGGTGAGCATGTGGAGCCGAAGGCTCCGGGCCAATCGTGCCATCAGCAGGCCGCCCAGCACGGGCGGCCTTTTTATTTGGCAGGCCTTCCCGAAGGTCAAGCACTGCGGTAAGGGGAGTCGCCGAGCGAGACCACGCGCCCAGTATCAGCGGCTTGCTGGGCCTTGATGGCAATCTCCGTGATGCGGCACGCCTCATCGAGCGAAATGGGACACGGAGATTCTCCGCGTAGCGAGCGGGCGAACTGAGTAAAGATGTCGGTCTGGGGAACCAGGGGAAGCAAGCGAGGTCGTCTCTCAGCCGAGATCAGCGTCACCTTGCGCTCGATCAGGGCGGTCTCGATGACACCGCGAGTGCCAGCGATCCGTAGGCGCTCGTCCGCATGGGTCGGCGCAGCTTCCGGGCGCAGATAGTCGAGCGTGACCGAGGCCACGCCGCCGTTTCGCATCGATAAGATGAAGGCAGCCTGACTGCCGCAGGCCGGGAAGTCCGGTCGCGCCGTCGTCCCCTCTCGACCCTGCACCTCGGTGAACACATCGCCGAGGATCCAATGCAGCCAGTCGACGGCGTGAATACCGACCCAGGGAGCCAGGCCGGGAAAGGTCTTGCGACTTCGATAGAAGTCCGGGCGCGTCTTACCCCATTTGTAGGTCTTCTGGCTGAAGCTCATGAGCGGCTCACCGATGTCGCCGGTGCGGACCGCTTGACGCACCGCAGCGAGCTCCGCCACGCCTCGCATGGTGTGCATTGGGACGAGGGCCGCCTTCGACTTCCGCGCGGCGTGAAACAGTCCTTCCAGCGTGGGCAGATCCATTGCCAAGGGCTTTTCCGCCATGACCGGGAGTCCGCGTTCCAGGCCGATTCGCGCCGAGACGGGGATCCGGTCATTGCGACCGCAGACCTGCACCACGTCGAGCCGCTCGGTGTCGAGCATCTTCTGCGCATCGTCATAACGGCGGCGTGTCGACGGTCAGGCCGGGCGCGTGGTCGAAGGCCCCGGTCGTTTCCTCGGGCCCGGCGACGGCGACCGCCACCAACTTCAAGTCGGGGACGCGTTCGAGGGCCGGTGCGTAGGTATGCCAGTGTCCCGTGGAGCCGATCAGCCCGAGTCGCATGGCATCTCATCCCCGAACAGTCGGTCGGGTTGGAATCTTGCTACGTATGGATCTCGATGCCGCCGCCGGTTGGAGCGCTCGGCACCATTGCGAAAGAACGCGTTCCTGCCCACATTATCCTACGCCGAGACGCTCCGATCGAGCGAGCGGTATCCGACGGCTCAGACGACGCGCTGCGGCTCGATGTCATCCTCGCCTTTCAGGTCGGTCATGGTGCGGGCGACGCCCAGAACCTGGTCGCGATTCGTTCCGAAGTCCGGAATTCTATCGCTTGCCATGACTGAAATCGACCTTGGCTCCGCGGACATCTCGTGCCGGCAGGAGGGACTCCGGAGCTCCGATCTCGACCCATTCGGGTCCCAGCGCCTTGGCCACGCTTGGGGTCGGGGCGCCTCTGAGGCTGATGGGTTGGTAGATCCACATCGTCCCGCTTTGCAGGTCGTTCAGGTCGTAGGTCCCGTGCTGCACGGTCAGACGGACGGACTCGGGTGTATTTGCAGAGCCGACGTTCTGCTCGAGCACCGAGATGGTCGATCCCGAAACCGATTCGACGATGGCCGTGTGATGCTCCGCGGTCTGCGACGTGGTGGACCATGAGCCATTCGGGTTCGTCGTCGTCTGGACCAGCGTCACGTCACGGAACTGGATCACGTCGCCCGGGAGGACCCCGGCCAGCGAATGGTTCGCGGTCGTTACCGTATCGACCAGCGTGCCCCAGACATAATCCGCGGTGGGCCCGGTGGGTCCCAGTTGGGACTCCGACTCCGCCCCGGCCGCGGCGTAGGCGGCCACAGCCAGGTCGGTACACTGGCCCTGACCGACCTCCTGGCCGACGTGGGCTTCGGCGTACGCCAAGACCATCTGGTTGACCAGGGGGATCTGGGGGGTCGGCGTGGGCGTGGGGGTCAGCGTGGGCGTGGGAGTCGGCGAGGGTGTGGATGTGGGCGTCGGCGTCGGCGTTGGTGTGGGCGTCGGTGTCAGTATGGGCGTCGGGTCGGGGGGTGTCCCGACGAAAGGCGGCGACATTGTGGGAGGCTTTGGATGCACCTTGGGGGCGTGGGCGTGGTGCTTTGGGGTGTCCTTCGCCTTGAAGGCGTGGTGCTTTGGGGTGTGCTTCGCCTGCGCGGCCTTCAAGGTGTGCACGTTGACGGCGGGCCTCGGGAGATGGCCGAGGGTTCCCGGCGATAACAGGCACTTGTCTTCCAGCTCGTCGAGACCGGCCCAGAGCCGGGCGCGGCGGGCGCGGCGTGAGTTGTTCATGATGCGGTCCTTCCTCGCCTTCTGCTGCCTCCATCGGGGGCAGGCGCGAGACTATACCTCACGCGGGATGGGCGACGCAAGCTACCGCGCCTGGATTCGTCACCTCGGTCGAAGCGGCCAATACGGGGACGGGGGCGACCAAAACGCGGACGAAGCGCTTCTTCGAAACCTCCACCTGGACTGAGGTCGATTCCGTGTGCTTGGCACTATTGGCGAGATACCCTTCTCGCCTCGTCGCTCACGCCCACACGCTCCGATCGATCGCGGCCGAAATCGGTGTCGCTTTTCGTTTCGGGGAGCGGATGCGGGGACCGAAGCGGATGTACTGGCATAGGTGGTGATTCTGTGCCAGGACCACGATCGTTCTTCGCCCGATGGCGGTTCTGCCGTCACTCTTGTTTAAATGAATCGCTCGGATTTCCCATCTAACTCATTCTGAAAAATGATCGAGCTTCGCGCGTCGAGCTTGTCCGGGAAGGTCGCCAGGTTGCGGCTTCCCACCTTGGAGGAGGGGAAGAGAAAGCCCCCCGACACGGGGATTGCGTAAAGGGCTTCGCCGAGCTGCTGGGTCGGTGCCGCTGCTGAGCTGTTCGCCCAGGCGCCGGTCAACTCCTGGTCGTTGGTCGAGATCAGTTTTTGTTGGGTGATGTCGCAGAGATCGGCGACGTAATAGAGGGTGACCTGCAAGCTCATGTCAGGATCAGCGAGTTGACTATCGGCCAATTCCTTGAGTTCCAGGTAGCACTTGCGAGAGTCCCTGCACCGGAACTCAACGAAACTCACGATCGAACCCAGAAACTCGACCCATTCCTGAGAATCCGAACGAGGAGGCGTTCCTGCCGCAGACTTCTCGCCATACAACATGACCGGCTCGTTGTAGCAAGTCGCCTGAGATTGGTAAAGACGGAGAACGGTTTTCGCCTCCTTCTCAATCGTCCCCGAGTGCTCCGGATTTCACAAGGGGGGCGCTCATGGAACGTGAAGGACAAGGCCAGCCATCACTTCCATCTTTTCTTCGACCTGGCTCACCGTGATCGATCCCTGTCCATCCTGCCGCTCACGCCCAAACGCTCCGATCCAGCGACCGGGCCGAAATCGGTGTCGCTTGTCGTTTCGAGGCCGAAATCGGTGTCGCTTGTCGTTTCGGAGGCCGAAATCGGTGTCGCTTGTCGTTTCGGGCTTCGGCAGGTGACGGACGCACATATTTGTCAGTGTCATGAACCCGAATCGTGACTTGCTCGCCGAATTCCTTCGGCTTGACGAGCACCACTCGGCTTTCGCCGCGGGCCTTTGGTCTTCCCATTGTTTGCACCGACCTTGGCCCCTCGCACAACCTGCGCAGGCAACAGGGACTTTGGCACCCCCTCTTTGACCAGTTCAACCCCCAGCGCCTTCGCGACCTCCTGGGGATCCAAACGCCGAAGCGGTTGGCTTGTCACTCGGACTCGTTCCTAGGTCCGGCTCTCCTCACTCAACCTCGGTGATGATGATATTAGGATCACGAGGCGTTAGCACCCCATTGGTGCAGTCTGGCAGCAGGTCAAGATCCTCCAGCACAATCGCCCCGATCAGGGCGTCGGCACGCCCGGGTTCAACCACGGCGGTGAAGACCCCGGCGCGCCCGGCGTATTCCAGATGCACTCCGCTGACCGTCTCCCTGGGCTCCCGCCGCCCGTCGGCGAACTTGACCAAAGTCTGCCCGGTAGGCGTCAGCCCAAGCTGAGTCACTGTTGTCGCAGGCAGCACCAGCCGGGCTGCACCGGTATCCACCACGCCGCTGATCCTGGCCCTGTGTACCTGGTCCGGCGGCAGGAAGCCCGTCTGGGCCAGGGTCAGGTCCCTGTTGCTGGCGAGATCTACCTCTACCGAGAATCTGCCCACGAAGTCTCTCCAGTTCTTGGAATCCGAGTTGTCCATCTGCACCCTCCTCGTTCAGGATCACTGTGGGTGGCCACGGAGCCAGGGCTTGTACGCCTGGTATTTCGTGTATCCGGCCGGACCGTGCCGGCGATGATGGGCCTCGGTCGGGTAGGCGAAAGGGGCGGGCAACTCCTTCCCGACCCCCGTCGGTCTGGCGGCTCATAGACTCTCCCGGAGCCGTCTTCAGACCGTCCTCATCGATGACCGGGGCCTGGAGTGCTTTGCTTCGAGAGGCGGAGAGGCAGAGGCGCTGAAGCCGCTCGAACTCGGCACTCTCGTCGGCGGTCAGGCCCTGCCGATTCTTCTTGCGGATCAGCGCGGAGCGGCGGCGGTTCATCAAGCCCCAATCCGTGGTTCCGACGGCCGGGAAAGCGTCGTCAGCCATCGCCGTGGCCGGCGGGTTGGGGTCCTCTAACGGGTTGGCTTCATCGAGGACCGACTCCGTGGGGGCGACGTCGGGACGCTTGTGGAGCCTGACCAGGCCACTGGCACCGGCGACTCCCTCGCCCGCCATCCGGTCAACTCCGAGGTCGAAGGCGTCCTGGACGGACCGGCCCTGGGCCACACCCCAGTAGAACTCGGAGGCGAAGGTGATCGCGGCCTCCTCGCCGATGTCCGGACTCATGCCGACGGCCCAACGGACTTCCTTGGCCCAGGACGCGTAGTAACAGGCGTCGAGGACGACGACGCGAACAGTCTCCTTCAATTCGCCGAGGAGTTGAGCCAGCAGCTCGGCGGAGACGGGCTTGGGCTTGCCGTTATTGGCGATCGAGAGGATTTGACCCACGGGATCCCCATGTCCGCGGAAATGAAGGATGTGGGGCCGCTCGCGGTGAAGAGATCCCCGAGAGGTCTTCTAGCCCGTCGGGCCGTTGGGACACGAACTCCAGGTGGTTGCACTGTCCTGCGCCATGCACTCTCGCGTCAATGACGCGCAGCTCCTCATCGAGGGCTTGGCGGGTCGTGCCGGCCGAGTTGGCAGCCAGAAAGAGTACCTTGATCACCGTAATTCTCGGATCGCCGGGTCTGGGCCTGACTTTGCGCAACGGATCGACTGGGAGAGCTCACGGCTCCCCAACCGAATTGTAGCCATGGGCGAGGATGACAGCGAGGCCCGACGGCCTGCCCTTCATTCTACGCCCAGACGCTGCCGATCGAGCGATCGATAGCCGACGGCCTCGGCGATGTGCTGGGGCTTGATGTCGTCCTGGCCTTCGAGGTCGGCGATCGGTGCGGGCCACTCGCAAGACCTTGTCGTGCGCCCGCGCCGAGAGCCCCATGTCCTCCATCGCCGCCTTGAGGATCGCCAGTGCCTCGGGCTTCAAGGCGAAGAATTTCCGCACCTGGCGCGGGGTCATCCGACCGTTGACCTGCGGGCCGCGCGGGCCGAACCGCTTCGATTGCCGCGACCGCGCCTCCAGGACTTGCGCGGAGGTCGGCCGAGGTTGGACCGGGGGGCATCTCGGCCAGTTGGGTGAATGGCACCGCCGGCACCTCGACATGCAAGTCGATCCGGTCCAAGAGCGGACCGGAGATCTTGCTCAGGTACTTCTCGACCTGCGGCGGCGTACAGTTACAGGCGCGCCGGGGGTCCGAGCGATAACCGCACGGGCAAGGATTCATCGCCGCCACCAGGATGAACTCTGCCGGGAACGTCGTGCTCCGCAAGGCCCGGCTGATCGTGACGCTCCCCTCTTCCAGCGGCTGGCGCAGGACTTCCAGCGTCTTGCGATTGAACTCGGGCATCTCGTCGAGGAACAAGACGCCCTTGTGGGCCAGGCTGATCTCGCCGGGCTGGGGAGTGCTCCCGCCGCCGACCAGGCCGGCGTCGCTGACCGAGTGGTGCGGCGGCCGGAACGGTCGGATCGCCATCAGGGCCTGACCCGCCTTCAGCAATCCCATCGCGCTATAGATCCGCGTCGTTTCCAGGCTCTCGACTGGCGTCAGAGCGGGCAGGATCGTCGGCAGCCGCTTGGCCAGGAGCGTTTTGCCCGTCCCCGGGGGACCGATCATCAGGATGTTGTGAGATCCGGCCGCGGCGATCAACAAGGCCCGCTTGGCGTAATCCTGGCCCTTGACGTCAACGAAGTCTTCTTCCATATGGGAGAGCTGGCGGAAGACTTCGTTGAGGTCGACGGTCTGGGGCTCGATGTCGAGCTGGCCGGAGAGGAAGCCGACGGCCTCGGCGAGGCTGGCGATGGGGATGACGTTGAGCCCCTCGACGACGGCGGCCTCGGGTGCGTTGGCAGCCGGGACGAGCAGACCGTCGCGATTCTCGGCGTTGGCCTGGAGGGCCATGGCGAGCACACCCTTGATCGGCCGAGTCTCGCCGGTCAACGCCAGCTCTCCGACGATGGCAAATGAGCCGGGCCGGTCGAGGGCGACCTGTCCGCTGCCGAGCAGCAGTCCCAGTGCGATGGGCAGGTCGAAGCCCCCCGCATCCTTTTTCAGGTCCGCGGGTGCCAGGTTGATCACGACTCGATCGATCGGGCGGCGGTAGCCCGAGTTCACGATCGCCCGTTCGACCCGGTGCGTGCTCTCGCGCACGGCGGCCTCCGCCAACCCCACCAGCACGGTCTTGGGCTGCGACGAGAACGAGACGTCAACCTCAACTTCCACCGGTGTCGCATCAATGCCGATGAGCGTATACGAGGCGAGCTTGGCGAGCATAGAATCTCAAGGTCCACGCCGGGAGCCACTTCGATCGCGGGCAAAGGATCCGCAGGACGCCCGACACGTAGCGGGCGAACGTTGTAAGTATACCATGGCTTGATGGATTAATCATCCCCCAGTAGGCCATAATCGTCCGGTGTGGACCTGAGAGACCGTGAAAGAATGGAGTCCAAATAACGAATTCAAGATTCCAAAATAACGAATTCAAGATTCCAAAATAACGAATTCAAGATTCCAAAATAACGAATTCAAGATTCCAAATGAATGTTAAGCCTGATCCGCCAAGGGCTTATGATTCTGGGAGTTAGAATTCGGAATCTGCAATCTGATTCTTTCACAAGCTCTGAGGCGACAGGTGGGTGGAATCACACCCGAAATCCACCGAGAGCGCGGCGATGGCTCCGGCCAGCCCGGCGAGCCAACGCGAGTCGATGAGTTGATCCACGAAACAGACGAAAGGCACGAAAACCATTCGGGTCATGGTCCGGGATGGGTCAGGAGGTCTGGTGTAGGGTGGGTGCAAGCCACCACAATCTCGGGATGGATGGTGGGCTGCACGCACCCTACAGATGCTTTGACAGGGGTCTTTACCAATCTCAGCCCATGAGCCGAGAATTCCTGCCGGACGCCTTAACAGTGAGGAACCGTTTCCCAGTGGATTAGACGCTGACCAATCGGGAAGGAGAGCACCCATGGCCCAGAAGAACGAGGCGCGGCGGCAAAAGCGGATCGCGAAGCAGAAGGCCAAACGCCAGGTGAAACGGTCCTTTCTGTCTCGACGTCTCTCGGAAGACCCAACCATCCGGCTTCAGCAAGCCGGCAAATGGCCGGTCGTCCGGGCCCTCGTGTCGGAAGTGCTCTGGGAGGAGGGGCTCGGCTACGCGGTGATCGCGCGGCAGGAGTCGGAGGGCCGGCTGGTCTTCGCCTCATTCATGTTGGATGTGTAACTGCCTGGGCGTGAAGGATGCCTTCTGGCACCCGGGCAGCCGGGCGGAGTTCCAGGACCTGATCCGACAATTGAATGAGATGCGGACCATGGTCTCGATCGCGCCCGCGTGTCTGGTGAAGATTGTCCAGGGAGCGGTTGACTACGCCCAATCCTTCGGCTTCCCGCCCCATCCGGATTACCACCATGCCGCAGGGCTACTGGAGGGGATCGATCCCGCGGCGTGCCCGGAAACCTTCGAGTTCGGCCGCGATGGCCGGCCATTCTACTTCCGAGGGCCCAATGAGTCGCCCGCCCAGGCCCAGGCCATCGCGGCACGCGTCCAGGCGGCGGGAGGTCACTACATGATCCAGGTGCAGCCCGGCGAAGAAGGATTCCCCAACATCGAGCAAGAGTTCGACGAGGATTGACTCACAACGAGCCCGCGGCGCGTCCCCAGGGCTTCTGGATGTCGGTGATGAGCCGGCCGGCCTTGAAAACGGAGACGGTCCCCGTCGATTGGGAGATGCAGAGTGCGATCGCGCCGGTGGTGGCCGTGATGCTGGCTGCGGCTTCGTGGCGGGTGCCGAGGCCATGCGGCAGTGCCTGATCGAGCTTGCCGCGCGGGGCCAGGTAGCGGCCCGCCGCCAGGATCACTCCGTCGCCCCGGACGATGAACGCCCCGTCGATGGCCGAGAACTCCTTGATCGTCTCCTCCAGGCGGGGATCGAGGATGTTCCGCTCGTTCTCGGGATAACCCTGAAATGGGTTGATGACGAGCTGATGGCTCTGGGCGAGGACACGATCGCTGTCACCGAGAACAAACAGCGTTCCGACCGGCCGCCCCTCCCGACCCTCGACACCCAGCTCTCCGGCCAGGGTCAAGACTCGCTCGAACACCGTGGGAGTCAGGTCGGGCGGGAGTGGTTCGGCCGTGGTCACCGAGAAGAGCTCGATCTCTATCCCCATGTCGAGGACCATGAGTGTGTCAATGTTCCCCGAGAGGTCCAGCCCCGTGAGGCAGAGGATCCGGTCCCCGGCATGGATGAGACTCTCGGCGGCCGACACCAGGATGGCCACTTTGATCTGGCCGGTCCGGGTCATCGCGACGTCCGGGATCCGCACCACCGAGCATTGTTCGTCCCACTCCGGCGGCGCCTGGAAAGTCGGGCGGCGCGAGACGAGAATCACCCGGAAGTTGACGTCCTGAATCAACGCTGACAGATCGCAATCCTCCTCGACCACATCGGCGTGGAGGAGGATCACACGTGCGCCGACCTCGCGGGCGATCGCGTGCGCGTGGCGGACCATACTGCGGGTCAGGGTCTTCACGGGTTCCATGTCCGTTGTTCGTTGTCCATGGTCTTCAAGTGCCGAGGCTCACGCTCACCGACGGCCCTATCCGTGTCGGCAAATCATCGACCACGGACCAAAGACTACAGACTATTGAGGGAATTCCAGGGCGATCTGGAGGATTCCCAGGTCGTCGTACAGTGCACGCGCGCCTGCGGTCCCAGTGACCTCGATTCGCAGTGCGTTCTTCCCAGGGCGGAGCAGGCTGCGCGGGATCGGGATCCGGATGCGTTCGGGAACTTCGTTCCGCGTCTTGATATAACGATTCAGGTAGTCGAACCGGGTGTAACCGACCATGGATGTGACGGCGTCGATGACCCGGGCCTTCTCGCTCTTGGTAAGCTGATGAGGAGGCCACACGCCTTCGAGTTGCTTCCGGAAATCCTCGATCTGCCGTGAGAATTGCGTCAGACCTTTCTCATCGGTGTCCACGACCACCCGGCCATCACCGTCGAAAATGCGGAGGTGGAGCACTTGATCGACTGTGGCCACGATGATCAGACTCTTGCCCGCTGTTGGGAGAGCACTCTTGTCCTTCACCGACGACATCAATCGTAGGTCGCACCCGTCGAATCGGTGTTCCTTGATGGCGACGTATGTGCGGAGCTCGCCATCGCGGACCTGTCGGGAATACTCGGTTTCGCCCGCCTCGGGGATCACCTGGAGCACGTCAAGCGATAGCTCGACGAGTCCGTCCTGTTGCGGGGTCAACTCGATCGTCCGGTCGAGAACCAACCCTTCCGGCTGGGGAGGATCGAACAGGGGCGCGGTCACGGAGATCTCGTCGCCGAGATGGTGGGTCGATGGGTCAATGACGAGCCGGCGTCCGCGTCCCAGCACGACGATCCGCCGCAGCTCGGCGCGCGGAATTGCCAGCACGCCGGAATACGGCGTGGCCAGCGTGACGGACTCGGGCGAGACGCGCAGGAGTGCCCCTTCGGCGAAATCGAGGTCGGCGGCGCGGTCTCCCGAGGTGGGACGCCACTCCACCCGCGTCAGTAGCCCCTCGATCGAGGCCGACTGGATGGGCGTGCGACGGAAGTAGAGCCCTGAGACGTCGCCCCATCGGAGCGAGACCGGGTTGCCATCGACAGCCAGGGTCACCTGACGCGAGTCGGCTTCGCGGACCTCACCAAAAAGTTGATCGCCGACAATGAGCCGTGCCTCGTCCTGAGTGATGTCGATCTCGAGACTGGCTGGGGGTTCGGCGAATCGGTAGAGCTGCAAGTCCTGGAATCGGGCTTCGAGAGGTCGGTTGGGCGCCGGGCGCCCTCCTCCTTGCGTCGCCAGACGGATGGAGGTCAAGGGCCCGCCAGGACCTTTGCCGTGGGCCAACTCCTTGCCGTCGACCGAGATCTCGGTCTTCTCGGGCCCGAATCGCACGGTGAGCCGGTGCCAGCCGGGTGTGCGGGCCAATCGCTGGACGGGAAGAGCCGGCCCACTCGGCCAATCGACGGCCAGGCTCTCTTCGGACCAGCCCAGGACGACCCGCATCACGGACCGGCCGGCCGGCCCTCGAAACGTAGGCTCGACCACGCATTCTCGCCCGGCGGCGGTTGTCCCATCATCTTCGAACGCCAGCTCGAGCCGGCCGGCCGCCAGGGGTTCCTCCAGGTTGTGGGTCAGCGAAGCCCCCTCGGCGGGCAGGCGAAGGCTCCGCCGCTCGCCTTGCTGCGGCTGGGTGCCCGGCTCCGGCTTTCCCGTGATTGTCCAACGGGTCGGGTCGAGCGACTCGAAACTCTCGGCCAGCACCTGGGCCTCTCCGGGATGCTGGACGATCGCTTGCACACAGCCACGGGGCAGCGTGACATGACCGGCCTGGCGGCCCAAGCCGAGCCGGACCGAGTCCCGCGTCAGCCCCCGAAGCGAGCCCGAGAGTCGGGCGGCCATCCCCACCAACACGTGGAACGGCGGGGGAGGCGCCATCGGATCCGCCGGCGATCCCCCGGAATGGATGATCAAGCCGGGCTCCAGTGCGACCGCCTTGCCGGCCCGCGCCTTCGCCGTCAGGGATGAAACGGAAGCCCGAACTGGCATCCCCCTCGAGACGACCCACGATCCGATGGCCGTCGGGTCGCTCCAGAGTCTCCTTCCCCATCTGACCCTGGGATCGGACCGAAAGTAGGAAAAACGCCGCCAGGAGTGGCGCAGTCACCATCCCGACTTTCCGTGGGTTTGCTCGATCGATGATGGTGGTGCATCGGTCCATGGACTCGATTCTACGCGGTGCCTCACCATTCAGGCAAGGCGGCCCGTTGGGTCACCATAACCCCTTCCAATTTGCACCGAAGCCGATAAGAGGTTCTGGAGACTCCCGAGGCGCAAGTCGGTCCAGCTGCGCCGATCACCGGAGGCTCGGAGCCAAGGACGACACGACGAGCCGGCGGCCTACGGCTCATCGTCCCCGAACCCCTCCCCACGCGGCTTGACGCCCATCACCCTCTCGATCGATCGCACGAGCTTTTCCATGGCGAACGGTTTGCGGATGTAGTCGCGCACTCCCAGCATCTCGGCATAAGCGCGGTGACGGCTTCCCTCGTTGCCGGTGATCATGATGGTCGGGATCAGGCCGCCGGGCCGGCTCTTGAGCTTCTCCAGGACCAGGAAACCGCTCTTCTTGGGCATCATCATGTCCAGGACGATCAGGTCCGGGTTCTCACGCTCGGCAATCATGAGGCCGGCATTGCCGTCCCGGGCTGCCAGGATCCGAAATCCCTTGTTTTCCAGCACGGTGCGCATCGATTCGAGGATCTCGTGATCGTCGTCAACGATAAGGATGGTCCGTAGTTGAGGGGCCATGAGAATCACTCCCGCATGCTAGGCTACGTGGCTCTGGTCGGGGATCTAGTGGGTTACGCACCGGGAAAGCTACGGTTCGGCTGTTGGGCGAGGTCACTCGGAGTCGTCAGTGATTGGTAGAGTCCGTGGCGAGGCCAGACAAATGCATCTCGTCTCGAGCCATTGGCCACTGCCGATCACAAAGCTCGCCACTCTCAAGAGGGTGACCCTCTCCCAGCGCTGCTCACCATCGTTTCAGCTTCCCAGATGAGCCAGTTACGCCAGGGGCGTGGTGCGCGTCCGTCAGGGCCGAAGGACACCGTCTCAATCCTATCATACAACGCCGCAAAAAACGGCGGCAAGGGGGGAGATACCGGGAACATTCACATAACAACACAGTTTGGTGGATGGGCGGGTGTTGGCGATGGTCGGAGGACCGGTTGTCGCCGAGGTGGGCGGATCGCCGCTTGACCCTCTTCCAATCGAGTAGGGAGAGGCGTCATAATCAGGGATTAGATGGGTGGATCCAGGGGGGACGAGCGGGACCCTCTCCCGGACGGGACCGGCGAACCGCGAGGGCGTTTCTTTCGGAAAATGCGTTTAGAAAGGAAGGCGGACCGATGATGCCGTGGAAGACGTGGCTGGTGCGTCTCGGCGTGGCCGGGGCGTTGGTGATGGTCGCCGGATGCGGGTCGAGTGATATCCCCGATCCCGGCTCGGACAGTGCCGCGGCGGAGCCGCCGTCAGACGGAGCTCCCCCGCCGGTGGGTGCCCCTGGCGCACGCGCCGGCCGCGGAGACCCAGGTTGCCGCCGAGGAGGGCGCTTCGAAGTCCGAGGAGGCGAAGTCCGAGGAGGCGCCAGCCCAGGCCGAGGCTCCGGCCGCCTCGAATTCCACCCCCGAGAAGGACTCGGCGACCCAAGAAATGCTCGCCATCGCAACGACTCCCCAGCGCGGCGCCAGCTCGCCGGCTAATGGCGCGTCCACCCCAGGCGGCGGTCCGGGGCCAGGCGGCGGTCAGGGACCTCCCGGCGCCGGTGGCATGTCCGAGATGCAGAAGCGGATGCAGGGAGGCGGCGGAGGGCCGGGTGGGGGTCCCGGAATGATGGGACCCGGAATGATGGGAGCCGGAATGGGACCTGGTGGGCCTGGCGCGGAGGTCCTCCCAATCAGGGCGGCGATATGGCCAAGATGCAGGAGAGCATGCGAAATCAGATGCAGGCCATGCGTGGCCCTGGCGGCCCCGGCATGGCCGGTGGTCCTGGCGGTCCGGGCGGACGCGGAGGTCCGGGGATGGCAGGCGGGCCAGGTGGTCCTGGTGGGGGCAGCGACAAGGAGCCCGACTTCCACGACCCGAGAAAGGCCGTCCAGGCCTTCCTGGATGCGGTGAAGGACAAAGACCTCGATCGCCTCACCGAGGCCACAGCCATCCGTGCTCAGGTCGAAGCCGCCAAGAGGAATCAGGAAATCTTCAAGAGGATCTACGACGGCAGCCTCTCCGAGGCGCAGCTCGATGATCTGGCCAGCAAGCTCGAAGGATACAAGATCAGCGCCGAGAATCCCCCCAAGAGCACAGGACGTATCCAGGTCATCGTGAGCAAGACTGACAAGCAGAGGAACGCCCGGATCAGCCGCGTCATCACCGTCCGCCATGAGAAAGGTGGGTGGAAGGTGTGCGATATCAGCGGCGAGGGCGTGTTCAAGAATCCCGCCGTGCTCAAGCCGTATGGACAACCGAAGTTTGGAGGATCGAAGAATCAATAGGACCGACGATCCGGGCCTGCGCGCGGTGAATGGATGTCTCTTCCTGAGCCGCGCGCCACCTGCCCGCAAGCCAGGGACAATGCTCGCGTGGAATCCCCCCTTTTTGGGGGGATTTCTGTAAGAACGACTCGGTGGATCGTGTAGTTTTTTCAGGGATCGATGGGGAGAATCGGCGGCGGCGCGGATTTTTCCTCAAGTTTCGGGCTGGAATGACCGGGGACCACGGTTTTTTCCCACCAGGCAAGAGGATGGTCCGAAATGTGCGATCAGGAGATCTCCGTCTTCACTGCTCGACACAATGGGGAGGAGCCACTCCCAAAGCCGGATTAACTCGCATCGCATTTTCCCACGCAGGAACCAAGGAAGGAGCCTGTATGGTCGTCGGGTCCCATCGCTCGGTCTGCACGATCTTCGAGATCCTGGTGGTTCTGTTTCAGCTTTGTGGTATCATGGGTCTGTGCATGAATCGCCTGATGCCGCGGTCAACGCGTTGGCCGTCCCGCGGTCAGGTCGGCCTGATCGTCGCCTTGTTCGGCCTGGGTATCGCTGGGGCGTTGTGTGGGAGGCACGACTCGGAGTTCGCGCTGTTCGCTGGGGGGACCATGACGGTCTTGTTGATCGGTATGACGATGGGGAGTGGATCGATCGAGAAGACAGAACCGGCTCGTCCGTGCATGACGAGTGAGGCCGAGTTGGCAGCCTGACGTCGTCCGCAGACGTAACGGGTTTCCTGATAGAGGGAAAGAATCATCGGGGCCATTTGGCCCCGATTTTTTTTGGCTGCGATTTGACCGGCCCCAGACTGCGCGCCATAGTTGCGGCAACGAACCGGAATCAGCGGACTGGTCCGCCCGTCTCGGCACCTCGCCACTCACCGTTCTAGACCGGCTTCCGCTCGCATTGTGTTTCGTTGGGAGCAGCGAGCGATCCAGGTTCCGCGGCACCTCAGCAGCGGGAGATGATCGTGCTGCGCCCGCGAGTCCCGATGCCGATTCCCTCACAACGGACGATTCTCCGACCCGAACGACGCGTCCCGCTCGCCGTTCGACCTTGGGTCGAGTCGGCTCCTCTGCGGGAGAAGGACACGCCCATCATGTTTGGACTGAAACGGATTTCGACCGCGTTCGGTCTTCTGGCCGTGCTGGCCACCTCGGCCGCGGCCCAGGAGATCGCGCCCCACGCCAATCAGATGACCGCCGACGCCGTGGCCGGCTCGTTGCGAGCCAGCCGGAACCTCGCGGGCTATCGCATTGAGATCCGGGCTCGTGACGGCCTGGTGACCTTGACCGGCACACTCGGCAGCCGTGCCCAGAAGGCCGAGGCCATGGCACGAGCTCAGCAAGTCGCCGGAGTCTCCGGCGTCATTGACCAGCTCCAGGTCGCCAACGATCGGTCGATCCTCCCGGTCCAGTATCAGCCGGAACTGGCCCTGGGCCATCATTCCCGCAATTACGACGGCGGTGCCAGCTACGACATGGGGGCCGGTACGCCGACTACCTCCGCCAACTCCAATCCGGGTGGTCCCGTGCCCGAAGGGCCCGCCGGCATGACCGGGGCAACCCAGGCATCGATGCCGGGTTCTCCTAACTATGCCTGGCCCAGCTATGCCCCGTATCCCAATTTCTCCGCTGTCGGTTATCCGACTGCTTATCCCTGGCAGGCCTGGCCCAACATCGGACCGTTCTACCCCTACCCTGAGGTGCCCATGGACTGGCGGGCTGTCACCCTCCGCTGGGATGACGGAATCTGGTGGCTGGACTTCAAGAAGAATTACACCCGGCCCTTCTTCACCCCCTACCCGTTCGGGATCATGGCCTATTGACTCTGACTCGATGTCCGCGGACGACTTTCCCGGCACCGCGTCGACGTACTAGGCGAAACCGAATCCGACCGACCCGCGGCCGGCTGGAGGCTCTCTGGGCTTCCAGCCGGCTTGTTCGTTCCCACCAGATGACGGCGCCGCGACCTCGATCCTCAAGACTGGCGATGTCGACGCTCCAAGATCCGCCGGCCCGGTCCGCGCATATAGGAGAGGGCCGGAAATTGTCAAGCCGGTCGGAAAATTACTCACAGGACGAGCGGGCATCGTTCGATAACTAGTCCACATGGACCGGTCGTCTCATCGCGAGCAGTTGCCGGAATGATCGGTCAGCCACTCAAATTGTAACGGTCCCGGCGCCCATAGGCCGGTGGGGCAGGAAAGCCTCCCGGCGCGTTCGCGCATGTTCCCAAGGAGGGGAGTAGACCATGTTCCGATCCGCGCGGCACCGGAACGCGATGACCCTGCGCTGGGTTCGCGGCCTGATTGCGGGTGCCTCCCTGGCGGTGATCGCGACCACCCATGTGGGCTGCGGAATTGACTATGTCTTCCGCAATATCTCGCCACTGCACGTCACGGGATGGTCGTTTGCCTTCCCGATCCTGCCCTCCCAATCCCAACGCTTGGAAGAGGATATGAAGCGGGAGGAGCGAAACAATAAGATTCCCGTCCTCGACCCCATCCCGGGCGAGTTCGCGCCGGCGGTCTGTCTCGATCCGCCCAGCGAATATGAGGTCTGGCACAAAGTCCCCAAGTTCAAGAACGGCTGCCCGCCGTTTTACGAGACCCAACGGAATAACGTCCGGATTCTCATCGAGAAGATCGGTGAAAAGATCGATCCTTGCAAGGTCTACCCACTGGCCGGTCCCTGCCAGCTCGTCCACTGCCACTACAAGTGCACGGTTTATTATGACGAGCTCTACTGGTCCGACTACCCGATTCCGTTCAATCACGTAGATCATAAGGTTGAGGTCGTCTATCTCGATAAGGACCACCTCCGCCGATGCGCCGGACCGCCCCAGACCGATACGCCACCGCTTTGATCGGTCGTGGGCACGGGTCGCTCGCCATCAATGCCCGAAATGCAAGGGGACTGGCTCCGTCGCCTCGACGGGTCCGTCCCCTTTCTGGTTTCGGGCCAGCCCAAGCCTTCCAGCGACGATGCGACTCGTGGACGGGATCTGATCTCGCAACGTCAGTGGTCGGCCTGCTCGCTTGAAGGGCGGCATGGTCCCCAGGGCTCGGCGGCCAGAGCCGTTGGCTAACGATCAAAAAACGGGAAGATCTTCAGTAATTGATCGCGGGTCGGTTGCGATCCGTATTCGCAGACCTCGAACGCCTCGGCGTGCTTGACAGCCTTGCCCTGCTCAGGGCCCAGGAGCTCGACAAGCTTCGGGCGAAAGCGATCGGCCAGTGAGGCGGTGCGGTGGGAAATCCGCTCGCGCGTCCAGGCGAGGCGGGCCTCCTTCTCCTTGGGTACCTTGTCGAGATAGCCGAAGAGCCACGGGTTCCACTCGTAGAACTGAGACTCGAGGGCATCGACGCAGGCGACCTTCTTTTCCAGCACCGGATCAATTGGCACGACGACGTCAGGCTCGAACGGATTCGGCTTCTTGAAGTCATCCTCCGTGTAGAGGAACACCGGGTTCTTGCGTAGTGCCGGGACATCGGGGCAGAAACTTGGGACGATGACCATGAAGGCCGCGTCCTGGACGAGGATGCCGGTGTACCGGTGATCGGGATGATAATCGTTGGGCCGGTGTGAAATGACGACATCGGCCTGCCATTCCCGGATCTTGCGGGTGATGAGCCGACGGTTCTCCAGGGTTGGGAGAAGTTCGCCATCGTGGATGTCGAGGACCTCGGTCTCGATCCCGAGGATCTCGGCGCACCGCTTGACCTCCGCAGTGCGTCGCCGGGCGAGGATGGCGCCGGCCATCTCGTGGTGGCCGATGTCGCCGTTGGTCACACTGACGAACTTGACCTTGTAACCGAGCTTGGACCATCGAGCGGCCGTGCCGGCCACCTCCAGCTCACAGTCGTCTGGATGAGCACCGAAGACGATGATCCGCAGAGGACGATCGCTCTGCCGCCTGGGCCATCGGCGCCGCCAGAACCGCCGCGGTCCCCATGAGCACACTCATCAGTATTCGGGCTAACAGATACCAGGTTCCCGATTCCCGGTGCCCGATCAGGATGCGGAAGGGACCTGTGATCGGAGATCGGAGGTCCGGAATCGGGACTCGGGGATCCGGAGTCCCCTTTTCGGTTGCCATGATGGACTCGCTCCTCCGGGTTGAGGTTGCCGGGTGCACGTTGCCGGAAAAAAACCAAGCCCCGGCCGCGGCGCTATGCCGCGGTCGGGGCTGGTGAGTGTACCTCGATGCGATGTTGTCGAGAAGAGTCGAGTTTCCGACCACGATCGATCAACCTGGCCGTAACCCACAACTCAAGGATTCGTCGGCGGCGATGTCGCCTGCCCGGCCCCCGCGGCGGTGGCGGCAGGGGCACCGATCATCTCCATCGCGTCGAATGGGTCAACCGTGGGGTCGTTCGCAATCATCGCGGCCAGCTCCTTGAACGGCACATCGTCCGGAACGGGCGTGCCGAGTTGCCTGAGCACGCGGAGATACCGGCTCACGATCAGACCGGTGTCCTTCTTGCTCAACTCGTCGTCGCGGAACGTGGGGTAGTCGTTGAGAGCGGCTTTCCACACGTTGAGTCCTTCCTTGAGCTTTT
Organism: uncultured Isosphaeraceae bacterium; assembly: GCA_963845695.1. Classification (GTDB taxonomy): domain Bacteria; phylum Planctomycetota; class Planctomycetia; order Isosphaerales; family Isosphaeraceae; genus CAWJTV01. Next base: position 369,075 of record CAWJTQ010000017.1, read on the forward strand.
CGGCAGCCTTGGGGAAGTCGCCCATCTTGTAGGCCACCGTCCCCTCGTAGAAGAGCTTCCGTGCGAGCACTCCGTTGTCGGTCTGTTCGGCCTGGCACCGCGTCTTCCAGTATCGATAGTTCATCTGGTTGCTCCACCGTTCGGTCCAGTGCCGCTCATTGTCGGTGAGCTTCTTCATGCGCTCGGGATCGGTGGAATCGTCAAGCTGGATCGGGTCGTGGTGGAGCTTACCGTGCTCGTCGGGAACCTCGTTGTGCGACTGGAACACATGCTGGCCTAGCTCGACCCACTCGTGAAGCGCGGCAGCCCATTCGTTCTTGGCGCGCTCGCCGAACACAGCCGGGACGCCGTAGATGCTCATCTTCTCGAGGCCGGCGGCATAGCGCGTCTGGCCGTGCGCCGGCATCGATCGGAAGGCGATGTCCTCGGGACGTCCTTTCCGTTGGGGCGTCGCGTCGATGTAGTGGATTTCCAGTCCCGAGGCGGTCGTGTTGACCCCGGTGCCTGAGACGATCCGGTTGACTCCCTGATCGACCAGAGCGACGGCCCTGCTGAACCAGCCGTAGCCGAGTTTGAAGTTATCGTCCCCTACCACCTCCTGCTTCTGCTCCTTATCGTAGTAGGTCTTGAACGGGATGTCCTCGTCGTCGCGGAACAGCCGGCGCAAGATGATCGACTCGTCGGAGAAGCCCAGCTTGTGGTAATAAAACCAGGCCGTATCCCAGATCAAGTCGGGGGAGCGTTTGTTCTTCTTCACGCCCTCCTGGACGAACTGGATCCCCTTCTTGATCCACTGATACTTGTCCTCGGGCGCGTCCCACTCGACCGAAACGTTGTAGGCCAGGTTCCATCCCTGAAACGTCCAGATCGAAAGGAAGTGGGGTTGGAGCTTGGTGATCAGGTCGACAGTCGAGGCGAGCTTATCCCAGTCGTGAGAGCGTTTGTGCTCCTCGGCGCGGATCCAGAGCAGGTCGGCGACAATGCCCCGGAATCCGCCCAGCAGAAACAGTTTCATCATGAAGCTGCCGGTATCGATCTGGCCGATGGCCGCCTCGCCGAGGTCGCGTTTCTTCTTCTCCTCGCTCAACCAGTCGGCGTAGGGGTACATGGCGGTAAACAGCAGAACGATCACCGCGCCATAGACGAGCTTCTTGTTGAAGTTGGACAGAGTATTCATGCGGCGACCTCTCGGTTCTTCAAGATGAAATATCCGGCGAGGGAGAACGGCAAGGCGTAGGCGAGAGCCAGCAGGGTGTTGAGACCCAGGAGGCCCCAGCTCACTGCGAATCCGTCGGCCACCATGTTGCTGACGTCGAGGGCATTGAAGTTCGGTACCACGTAGACGAGCATCGACATCACCGGCATGACCAGGGAGTCGAGGGTCTTGGCCAGCACGACGCCGGCCGTCGGCGCCAGATCGCTCATCTGGTTGTCGTGGGTGACCAGCCGGATCAGCGACTCGAATGGGCCGCCGCCCAGCACGGCCTGGCGCGTGAAGTCCACCAGGAAGGCGAAGGCCAACTGCCCCGCGACGAAGAACGAGATCGTGGTCAACAGGGCCACCGGCCAACTGAGGAACGTCCCCGCGCAGACGCCGATGGCGGTCAGCACCATGGCCTGGAGCCAGATGCCGAACAGGCCCTTCATGTAATTGATGCCGAAGTTCCCCGACCGCGGCAACAGATACAGGTCACTCTCGGCCATACCGAGGTATTGGGTCGGGCTCATGCAACGAATCTCGATCCGAAGGGCACCGTTGCTTCCTGCCAGGAGCGAGGGGTCGAACAGGATGCGATTGGTGTAATACTCCTTGATCGGGAAGGCGTCCACGAACTCGGCGTTCGTGTTGTAGTTCTTTGCCTGGATCTCGGCATAGACCGCCTCGCCGATCTTACCCTTGGTGGTGCGGTAAACGTTGAAACTCATCTCCACGGTGACCATCGGGGAGTGGAGCTCGGCGATCTTTGACCGCAGGGCATCCACCTCCTCCTTGGGCCGCTGGGCGGTCTCCGCTTCCGTGACTTTCTGCTCGAGATCCGCCGATTGCTGCTTCTTAGCATCATAGTCGGATTGAATCCGATCGAGCTCCGTCTGGTTCCGCGCGATGGTTGCGTCGAGCTGGCTGGAAGCGGTTGCGGAGAGGTTGGGCTGCGACTTGGCGATGTTGGCGGCCTTGATCTGTTCGAGCAACTGGTAGATTCGGTCCAGGTCCCACTCGATGGTGCCGGACCGCAGGAATTCATCCACGGGGATCCGTCGGTTGAGCGTCCTTGGCTTCTGAGCTCTCGGGGTGAACGGGTCGGGCACCATCCCGTAACTCCAGATGGCTGCTGACGGCGTCGCGCCCTCGATGTGACTCCGCGGCTCCCTCATGGACTGATCCTGACCCACGTCGATCCCCATAGCGTGTGGGATCCCGCGCGAGTCGAGGAACGACAGCGAACCCTTGACCGGTTCGCGTGCCTGAAGCCGCGTACGAAGCTGGTCGGCCTGCTCGGTCAGCAGCTTGAAGTCCGACTGGCGATTCTCTCGCTTCGCCTTCAGCGCCGCAGTCTCGGTCTGTTCGATCGTGAGCCCGACCGTCCGCCACAGATAAAGCAGGCTGATCCCGCCGAAGAGGACCACCAGCACGGTGACCAGCGTCATGTAGCCGATCATCCGTCCCCAGATCATCTCAAGCCGGCGCACAGGCTTGGAGACGACCGTATAGATGGTCTGTTGCTGGATGTCTGTTGGCAGGGAGAGTGGCGTCAGGATCGTCACCATCACGGTCAAGAGGACCGAACAGAGAAGCGTGAGCGTTCCCACGTACAGCCGGCCCATCTCCGCGGCCCGAGGTGGCTGGAGGAACCAGTGCGTGAACGCCAGGACGAGCAGGAAGACCGTGATCACGACCCAGGGAGCCCACATCCGCCGGTTCGCTTCGCGAATGCTCAGCAGGGCGATCGAATACAACCGCCGCCCTCGAACGGCAACCAGTTCGTAGAGGAACATTCCCAGGATCCGCAGCGCCACCACGTATCCCATGTAGGTCAGGCTGATCCGCAAGCCGTAGATCAAACCATCGATCCAGGTGAATGGGCTCTCTGGGGGCGCTGAAAGATGAAATCCAGGAACTTGATTTGCTGTAGGGATAGCCCGACCGCCAAGCCCAGTACCAGCGTGAGGTGAGCACCGACCAGGACAGCCACGTCGATCCCGTGTCCCAGCCGCCGGATCGTCCGCCAGATCGCGACCTCCACCCAGACCGCGTAGAGGAGGAGGCACAACAGCGCCGATAAGGCCGTAAGCCCGACCGGCCCGATCTTGTAGGATGGAAGTTTCTCCACCGACTCCAGTACGCGCAGCATGACCGTCAAAGGCGTCAGGATCAGTGCGGCCAGAAAAACATAGTCAACCCATCCCCCCTTTCCGATCACTCGTTCCTTGACGCCGACCACCAACCAGGAGATGACCCAGGCGACCAGGCAGAGGAGGCTGACGGCTTTCAGCCAGGTGAGGAACCCACCCAGCAAGCCCTTGGCCGTGTAGCCAGGATCGCCAGCGACATAAGTCCAAGCGAGAGCGGTCAACACCGTTTCAGAGACGGCCGGTGGTAGCGCCATCGCGGGCGCCGGATTGGCGGCGCCGGCGGGCGTGGTGGGTCCGGCGGCCGCAGGAGGGCCTGCCGTCTTTGCGGCGGTTCCGGCCGCTGGGGCTTGCGCCGCGCGGCGCCTTCGCGGCCGGACCGATGGGCGCCGGATTGACCTGTGCCCAAAGCAAAGGAAGTGTCAGAAAAAAGACAGACATCGCCGAAGGTGCTCCTCGTCATGCGGATAAGATCAGCATCGGTGTCGGGTGAGCCGTCCCGGAGTAGGGATAAGAATGTGCCAATCGCGGCATGGGGCTGGCCTCGGTCCGACTCACTGACTCTCGTCGAAATCCAGTGATGAAATCGCTCGATTCATCTCCCCGACCTTGCCCTCAAAAGGGCCTTCTAGGGGTGGAGAGGTGGGTCGTCGGGCGAGCGTGGTAGTCCGCCGTTCGGCCTGTAGGCTGATAGATTTAGTGACTGTGGACAATGCCGACGGATCGAGTCCGACGATCGGAACGACAGGCGATTGAACGAAGCCCAGATCCCTGGCTTCCAGCCCAGGGATTCCACCCTCGTACCGCGGGGTCGTCCGGGATGAGGCGGCGAGGCCTTTTGCGAGCCTCGCGACCTCCAGCAGCACGGTTCGGTGCCGCCGCCGGAACGAATCCACGATCAGGTCTTCATCGGTGTCGCCAATTGGTCCTGTGTCGGGACCGCCGACCGTCCCGCATCGTGAGCCACTTTCCGCCGACCTGGGTGCAGTTCGCTCTCGTGCACGATCCGCAGGAAGAGCTCTTCCAGCGTCGTCGTGGGATGGTCGATCGAGATGTCCTCGCCGCCGTGTCGGTGGAGCACGTCGCGGACCTCGTCCATCGCCGAGGCGGACAGGTTACGCACCTTGATCTGGGTCACGTCCTGCACGGTCAGCAGGTCGGAGACCCGGCCAATCTCCTTGAGTTCACCGCGGTGGAGGATCGCGATCCGGTCGCAGATGTCCTGCATGTCCGCCAACAGGTGACCGGAAAGCACGATCGTCTTGCCCTGCTCGCGCAGGTCCCGGATCAATTGCTTGATCTCGGCGGTGCCGATCGGGTCCAGCCCGGAGGTCGGTTCGTCGAGAAGGATGAGCTCCGGGTTGTTGATCAGAGCCTGTGCCAGCCCGATCCGCCGCTGCATCCCCTTGGAATACTCGCGGAGCTGACGATGCTTGGCCGCAGTCAGGCCGACCATGTCGATCAACCGGCCCACGCGCTTATTTCGCTCGGATCTGGAGATCTTGAAGAGACGTCCATAAAACTGGAGCGTCTCTTCGGCGTTCAAGAACTTGTACAGATACGACTCCTCGGGCAGGTAGCCGATCCGCTCGTTCTTCGAGACGTTGGTCGTCGGCTCGTTGAAAATCAGGGCCTCCCCATCGGTCGCGAAGAGCAGACCCAGGAGCAGTTTGATCGTCGTCGTCTTCCCCGAACCATTGGGTCCGAGCAAGCCGAAGATCTCGCCCCGATAGACCTGAAGGTCGAGGGCCTTGAGGGCCTGAACCTTCGGGCGACCCCAGAAATCGCGGTAGACCTTGGTCAGGTTCCTCGTCTCGATGATGACTTCATGGCTCATTACGCAGGCGCCTTATGCTCATGATGGATGACGAAAGGGGACAGTAGCGATAACTCCCCGCGACGATCGGCCGTAAGTTTCGGCCGCGCCTCGTGCGTTGAGCAGCGGAGAAGAGTCGAAGGAGCGAAAGAAACGTCGCAGGACAGAGATAACAGGAACAACAATATCGTCCGCCACCTCGCAACCAGATCGATCGTTGCGGACTTCGATGCTTGCGGACTCAACCGAGCCTCAGCGAGGGGCAGTTCTCCATCAGGTCCGCCAAATCCTGCGAACAGTCCCACGCTCAGTATCCCCCACGGAGGTGAGGGATCACGTTCGGGGTGCGAGGCTCCGTTCGAGCCGACTCTGAGACGAGACTCGAGCGGACCCTCGCCTTCCCTATGGGAATTCCACTTCGATCCTCCGCGGCGATGGGCTTAGCGCATGCTACGCTCGAAGGCCACGGAGGGTTCGGTCGATTTCGAGCGATTGGCTGGATCCCAACTCTTCGCCGGGACCGTGGGCTCGGGTCGCGATCCAGACTGCCCCAACCGCGAACATCCATGCTAAAGAACACCGGCACCTTTGACAAGCGGGAGGAAGATCGTGGGTAAAAGGTGAGTGACTTCGCGGGTGGATCATCGCCTCTCCGGTCGCTATCCTCGAGTTCAAAAGAGTCGTCGCCCCCAGGACCTCCGCGCCATGGGTGCCTCTGGGGGGTACGAATTCCCGATTCCAGATCGGTGATTCCGGGGATCTGGAAACGGGAATCGCGACGGTCGAGTCGCCTTTTGGTCCCGCAGCACTCGCCAGAACAGACAGTGAACTCGTGTTAGCCACATGGCGGCGGATCGAGACGACCAACGAACTGGTTCCATGCATCCGGATGATCAACCACCACGTGCAGTCCGGGGTCAGGGCGTCAGCCCGGAGGTTCCCGAGGCGATCGGGGCGGCCTGACTGCGGCCGTTGAGCCGAGGAACGGTTGTAACGGGAGTGGTACCGTTCTCCGCTGCATAGGGAGAAACCGGCAAATCCGCCGGGCCGGGCGGTGCCCCTCCTGCCGGGTGCGCCCCACCACCGGCCGCGTACGGCAGATAGCGCTGGCCCCGGGTCTCGTACGGGTTGTAATAGGTCTGAAGGAACATTTGCTCGGGTGGCACGGCGAAATAGCGTGGGAAATAATACTCAGCGGTGCGATCGCCGCCCAGGGGCAGGTAAGGGCCGTAATCGTACCACCCGTAGCCATCGCGACTGTTGTTGGGGAAGCCCCAACCGTCGCCAGGACCCGGGGGCAAAATGTACCGAGGCTGCCTATGGTGTTTCGTCTGTTTCTTCTGGTACGGGTAGTAATAGGGGACAGACTGAGGCGCATAACCCTGGCCGGTCGCGTGGATGGCCAGGCTCATGCTCAAGGCGACGAAGGCGGCCGTCATCGTTATCCTCCTTGCCGGGCTCCCTGGTCGTTCGCGCGCGAGGCAATCGCGCCCTGACATTCGAACATCGCTTCGCTCGTGCGTACGATGCCCCACCAGCCTAGCACCTTCCCGGATCGCCGGTCGGTAAGTTGACTCGGATTCTCTTTTCGTCAGGCGGATTGGACGTTACGATCCATACTATTGGTCCTTGAGTTCTTATGTCCTTGAGTCCTTGGTAGCGCGCTTCGGGGCTCGACCGAGGACACATGGCACGAGCTCACGTACGCTGGGAAAACGCACGAAGAATTCAAGGCCTGAAGGACTTAAGGACGAAATGACTTGATCCTCCTGGTTGATAACTACGACTCGTTTACCTATAACCTGGTCCAGCGTCTCGGCGAGATCGACCCCGGACTCGAGCTTCGGGTAGTCCGAAACGATCAGGTCACGCTCGACGAGATCGAGGCATTCTCGCCCAGTCGGCTGATCATCTCCCCCGGACCCTGCACGCCGCGGGAGGCGGGGATTTCCAACGAGGTGGTTGCGCGGTTTGGCCCGAGAATCCCTTTGCTGGGCGTCTGCCTGGGCCACCAATGCATCGGACACACCCTCGGTGCCCGGGTCGTCCGGGCGGACAATATCATGCATGGCAAGACCTCATGGATCCACCACGACGGCCGCGGGGTCTATCGGGGGCTCTCCAATCCGTTCGAGGCCACCCGCTATCACAGCCTGGTGATCCAGCCCGGGACACTGCCCCAGGACTTGGAGGTCGTTGCCTGGACCGACCAGGGCGAGATCATGGGTGTCCGACACCAGCGGTTTCCGATCGAGGGGGTCCAGTTCCACCCCGAAAGCTTCCTCACGCTCGAGGGCATCAAGCTGCTGAGGAACTTCCTGACAGGTCGTGAGTTCGTGAGTCCTTGAGTTCTTGGTCTTCTCCCGCAGAGCTCCCCCACGAGTTGCGGCTTTCCGCCAGGAGTCCAGGAATTCAGCGACTGGTCCTCGGCAGGGCCATCAAGACCGAGGACGCGCGCCATACGCCCAGGTACTCAAGGACTCAGGAACTGAAGGACCCGAGGACCGAGGTCAAAATGTTGACGGTCGAAGCGGCGCTGGAAGCTGTTCTCGAGCAAGCGCGGCGATTGCCCGCGAGGGCGGAGCCATTGGAAAGGGCGCTCCGGAGTGTCCTCGCCGAGGACGTCGTGGCCGATATCGACCTGCCTCCTTTCGACAAATCACTGGTTGACGGCTACGCGATACGGACCGATGACCTGACCAGCGAGGATCGCCGATTCCGGATTGGAGAAATGATCACCGCTGGGCAAACGCCATCGCGACCGCTCGGTCTGCGTGAGGCGGCCGTGATCATGACGGGTGCCCCCGTGCCACCGGGCTGCGACGCGGTCGTGATGCACGAGCGGACCCGATTGGAGGGAGAGAGTGTCTGGCTGGAAGAGCCCGAGGTCCACGCCGGCCAGAATATCCTGCCTCGCGGCCGGGAGATGTGCGCCGGCGACGTGGTCTTGACCGCCGGGACGATCCTCAAGCCGGCGCACCTGGGGGTGCTGGCATCGGTCGGCCGGACGCCGGTCCGGGTGGTGCGGCCTCGGGTGGCCGTCGTTCCGACGGGCGATGAACTGGTCGAACCGGATCAGACGCCCGGCCCGGGACAGATCCGCAATTCGAATACGATCATGTTGCGGGCCCTGGCGATCGAAGAGGGAGCGGAGGCCGAGTCGCTCCCTACCGCGCCGGACGAACCTGTCGAACTGCGGCGAATCCTCGCCCAGGGGCTCGACTCCGATGTCCTGATCATCACAGGTGGGGTCTCGGCCGGACAGCGCGACCTGGTTCCCGGAGTCCTGGAGGATCTGGGCGTCAGGCGGGTCTTCCACAAGGTCCGTCTCAAGCCAGGCAAACCACTCTGGTTCGGGATTGGCGCGCCGCGGCCCGGTCTGCCGGGCCCTCTCGTATTCGGACTCCCGGGGAATCCGGTCAGCGGACTGGTCGGGTTCCTGCTCTTCATCAGGCCGGCTCTCGCCGTCCTGGCCAGCCGGCCGAGGCCCGCCTCGGGGACGCTCGAGGCCCGCCTGGCGAAGGGCTTCCGGCATCGCGGCGACCGGCCCACTTACCACCCGGTTCGCCTGGTGGCATCGGGCTTGGGCGACGGATCGCCCTGGACAACGCCGTTCGAGATCGAGACCCTCGCATGGGCCGGCTCGGCCGACCTGCGGACCGCCGCCGACGCCGCCGGATTCGCCGCATTCCCGGCGGGAGATCGAGATTACCAGCCGGGTGAAATTGTCGGTTTCCTTCCGGCTCGGTAAGCTGGATCGTGGGTGTACGGGTTGAGGCCGATCCGGGACGTTTTGTCCTTGGTGTAGGGTTCCTGGCGTACGGGTTGGAGCCGATCCTGAACGCGTCTGTCCCCGCGCGGGAAGGCTTTCTGGAGTTCTCTCGGTCACCTCCTCAACAACCGGCCACGAACCACGAATGACCCACAATGGGCCGCGAACGAAGGTCCAGGGACCAAGGACAAAGGATCAACCACAATGACTTCGGTTGCCACACCGGATCGGGAAACCCACTCCGTGGGGACCGCGGAGCCTGGGTCTCGATGGCTGCGCCACCGACTGGCGGCTGGAGTGGCCTCCGGACTTCTGCTCTGGACGGCATTTCCGCCGATGGAGTGGGCTCCCCTGGCGTGGGTCGCGCTGGCGCCTCTCTTCTGGCTGGCCACGGTCAAGGGGTCGGCGCTCAAGACCTACGTTTCCGCCGGGGTGGGAGGATTGGTGTTCTGGATCCTGGCCGTGCCTTGGCTCCGGCTCATCGGACCGGGGGCGTGGATCGGTTGGGTCGTTCTGGCTCTGGTCTTTTCGTTATGGTGGCCACTGTTCCTGGCCCTGACCCGGTGGGCGCACGTTCGACTCCGGCTCCCGATCATCCAGGCCGCCCCGATCATCTGGGTCGCCGTTGAATACATGCGGGCCTACTTCTTGACCGGCTTTCCCTGGTATTATCTGGCTCACAGCCAGTACCGGTATCTGTACGTGATTCAGATTTCCGACTTCGCCGGATCGCTCGGCGTCAGCCTCCTGATCGCGGTCGTCAACGCGTGGCTGGTCGAACTGGTGACCCTCCCCCTGCTCCGCGTCCGGGCCGGCAGCCAAGGCGGGACGAGCCTGACGGCGGCCCATCTCCTCCGGCTCTGGTCCATCACGATCCTCGTGGGAGCCACGCTCGGCTACGGATCGTTCCGACTGACGACCGCCGAGTTCCGCGACGGGCCCAGAGTCGCACTCTTGCAGTCGAACCTCAAACAGGGACACAAGTTCCTGCGCGATCCCGACGAAGTCCGCTCAGGATTCATTCGACTGATTCAGAAAGCAACGTCGCGGGACGCCCACCCCGACTTGATCGTCTGGCCTGAGACATCCTATCCCTTTGGCTTCATCATGGTTGACGAAGCCGTCGCGCCGGATGAGCTCGAGCAACAGGTCGCGTCGATCACCACCAAGCTCACGGTCAACTCGTGGCTCAGTAAGCGGACAGCCATCGTCGAAGACCTCCATGCCATCACGGATGAGATTGGTGTGCCCATGCTCGTTGGCTGCGGGGTCTACGATCATCAAAAAGACGGACTCCACAAGTACAACTCGGCGATCCTTTTCGAGCCAATGGTCCGGGCCATTCGCATGTACCACAAGATGCACCTGGTCCCGTTCGGCGAGTTCATCCCGTACATCGATACGCTTCCCTGGCTGGCGTGGTTGACTCCCTATCGCGACAAGATCCCCAGCCTGAACTTCGGTCGGGAACCTGTGATTCTCCCACTCGGACCCTATCGCTTCGCTGCCTCGATCTGCTTCGAGGACACCATTCCCCAGGTCATCAATCGCTTTTTCCAGGATGCGGACAAAGCTCACCAGCCCGACCTGCTCATCAACCTCTCGAATGACGGCTGGTATCCGAACTCCTCGGAGCTTGACATGCACCTGGCCATCGGCGTATTCCGGACCATCGAGCATCGTGTCCCCCTGGCACGGGCCGTCAACACGGGCCTCTCCGCCCTGGTTGACGGCAACGGCGAGATCCGCGCTGTCCTCCCCAAGAGCATCGAGGATGTGCTCACGACGACTGTGCCTCTTGACGATCGGACGACGTATTATTCACGCTGGGGTGATTGGTTGGGCTTATCCTGCCTGGCCGTGACGATCGGGCTGGTCCCACTCGGTCTGGTGCGCAGGAAAAAGGGTGGGCGGTCGGACGAGTGACGGGTCGGCCTGGCGCAACTGCGCGGTATGCTCTATAATCCAACGAGAGGATCCGAGTCGCTGGTAAGCAGTTGGCGCGTATGCGGACTTGCGGACAGAAGGGCACCAGGTGATCCCGAGGGACGAGCCAGTCTTTCCACGATGAGCGCCGGACAGCGGACGGCCCGCTGAAAAAGAGCGTGAAGTTTGATGGGACTGCAAAACCGCGGAGCTGAGACGCGTCGAACGAAGCCGAGGAGTCCCGAGGTCGTAACGGGCGGCAGAGCCCAGGGAGACTTGCGTTGCCGACGATTCAAATCACCGGCGGGCGGCTGATCGACCCGATGCAGGGGCTCGACGAGATCGGCGATCTCTGGATCAGCCGCGGACGAATCCTGCCGATGGGTGGAGGGTTCGAGGAGGCCGAGATCGTGATCGATGCCCGGGGCATGATCGTTTGCCCAGGCTTGATCGACATTCACGTCCATCTCCGAGAGCCCGGCAACGAGGAGGACGAAACCATCGCGACCGGTGCCGCTGCGGCGCTGGCGGGTGGTGTGACCTCCGTGGCGTGCATGCCCAACACCCAGCCCGCGATCGACACCCAGGCGGCGGCGGAATTCGTCGTCCTCCAGGCGCAGCGGGCCCGGCAAGCGAACGTTTTCCCGGTCGGGGCAGTCAGTAAAGCGCGCAAGGGCGAAGAACTGGCCGAGCTCGGCAAACTGGTCGCGGGCGGCGCTGTGGCCTTCACCGATGACGGGGCACCGGTGGCCTCCGCCGATCTGATGCGCCGCGCCCTGGAATACTCCAAGATGTTCGACCGCGTGATCATGCAACATTGCCAGGTCCCCGAGCTGACTGTCGGTGGCGTCATGCATGAAGGGTTCGAGTCGATGCGATTAGGGCTCCCCGGCATGCCGGCGGCCGCCGAGGACATCATGGTCGCGCGCGACATCCGCCTGGCGGAGATCACGGGCGGCCGGCTCCACATCCAGCACATCTCGACCGCACGCTCGGTCGAGCTGGTCCGCGAGGGGAAACGCCGGGGCGTCCGCGTCACGGCCGAGGCCTGCCCGCACCATTTCACTCTCACGGACGAGACGCTCCGGACGTTTGACTCCAACTTCAAGATGAATCCACCCCTTCGCACCTGGAGCGATGTGGAAGCGGTCATCGGCGGACTCAAGGACAATACCATCGAGTTCATCGCCACCGATCATGCGCCCCACGCCCGCGAGAAGAAGATGCGCGAGATCGACCAGGCCCCCTTTGGAATCATCGGCCTGGAGACCTTGATCCCGATCACGGCCCTGAGCCTCATCGAGCCGGGACACTTGACCTGGCCCGAGGCCCTGGCCAAGCTTACCGGCAATCCGGCGAACCTGTTGGGACTCACCGATAAGGGAACGCTCCGTGCCGGCGCGGACGCGGATATCGCCATCATCGACCCCGAGACCCGCTGGACGATCGATCCGTCGCAGTTTCGCTCCAAGAGCCGCAACACTCCCTTCGGAGGCTGGGAGGTCCGGCGCGCTGCGCACACAGTGATCGTCGGCGGCGAGGTCCGATTCACACGGGGCGGTATCGTTCATCAAGCCGATGCGGCCTTGACGGTCTGAGCGAACGCCTCGCCGTGCCGTCATCACCACTGAACTACGCGACCTTGAATCTCGAGGACGCCAATCTACAGTTACTGAAGGGAGTTGCGATGTCAAAACCCGGACGGACTGGTCGGCGATGCACTGGCTCATCGACGGTTATAACATCATGCACGCGGGAGGGCGCCTTGGAGCGAAGCTCGGGCGCGAAGGATTTCGCCGCGCGCGTCGTCGATTTCTCGACGACCTGGCTGACGCTCTGGGACTCGATCGGGCCTCCCAGACCACCGTGGTCTTCGACGCCACCGTCCCGCCTGGGGATTTCCCGCTGCACGCGACGTATCGCGGCCTCCGCCTCATCTTCGCCCTGGAAGATGAGGACGCGGATTCGCGGATCGAGCGGATGATCGGACTCGAATCGAATCCCCGGAACCTGACGGTCGTCTCGTCGGACCGAAGGATTCGCCAGGCGGCCTCCCGTCGCCGGGCCAATCCGCTCACGGCCGAGGACTTCTGGATCTGGATCGACGACTTGCGCGAGCGGCAAGCCACCGCCAAAGTCGCTCGCCCGAGATGGTCCGGCCAGCCGCCCACCCACGAGCGAACGGACCTGTCAGCCGTCGACGAGTCGGAATTCTGGCTGGAGACGTTTCGCGAGCTGGATACGCCGGAGAACCGCGAAGCCATCGCTCCCAATGCCGCCCTCCTCACCGATGCCGAAATCGCCGAAATCCAGCGGCAGGTCGATCGGGAACCTTAGGGCTTACGGATCGATCACGGCCCTTCGACCTTGACCTTCTGGCACGCCACCCCCGTCCGTGGTAAAACCGAATTCATTCCGCAACCCTCGCCGCCATCAGCGTGGCGTCAACCACACGACGAGATCCAGGGTCCAGCCATTATGAAGGTTCACGAATACCAGGCGAAAGAGCTGCTGAAGAGCGCCGGCGTCGCGGTTCCCGATGGCATCGTGGTCACCCGACCGGAGGATGCTGCCAAGGCGTATGACACCCTGGGCGGCGGCCTCATTGTCGTCAAGGCCCAGGTTCATGCCGGTGGCCGCGGCAAGGGGGTCGCGATCGGTCCCGGGGACGACCGCAATCTGGCCCTGGAGATCGCCAGCGGGCGCAAGCCGCGGCCCGAATCGATGGCCAAGGGCGTTCAACTCGTCAAGTCGACCCAGGAGGCCCAGAAGGCCGCGGCCAGCCTGCTCGGCAAGACCTTGGTGACCTACCAGACCGGTCCGCAAGGTCAAGTCATCTCCAAGGTCCTCGTCACGGTCGGGCACGAGATCGCACGCGAGCTCTACCTGGGCATGGCCGTGGACCGCGGCGCCCAGTGTCCCGTGCTGATGGCCTCGACCGAAGGGGGCGTCGAGATCGAGACCGTCGCGCTCAAGAGTCCGGAGAAGATCCATCGCGAGCCCATCGACGTGGGGCTCGGCCTGGCGGATTTTCAGGCGCGCAAGGTCTCGAAGGCGCTGGGCTTGACTGGCGATTCGGCCAAGAAGGGCGCGACGTTCTTCAAGAACTTCGTCCGGCTCTTCATCGATACGGATGCCTCCCTCGCCGAGATCAACCCCTTGATCGTGACGGCCAGCGGCGACGTCCTGGCCCTGGACTGCAAGTTGAACTTCGACGATAACGCCATGTTCCGCCATCCCCACATCGCGGCGATGCTCGACGAAGCCGAGGAAGACCCGGCTGAGTTGCGGGCCGGGCGCATCGGCTTGAGCTTCGTCAGCCTCGATGGAGACATCGCCTGTTTGGTCAATGGGGCCGGTCTGGCGATGAGTACGATGGACCTGATCAAATATCACGGCGGCGAGCCGGCCAATTTCCTTGACGTCGGCGGCGGAGCCAACAAGGACCAGGTGCTCGAGGGGTTCCGCATCCTGCTCAGCGAGCCGCGAGTCAAGGCAGTGCTGGTCAATATTTTCGGCGGCATCATGAAATGCGACACGATCGCCGCGGCCCTCCTGGCGGCCTACGACGAGCTCGACTTCCGAGTCCCCCTGGTCGTCCGCCTCGAGGGCACCAACGTCAACAAGGGGAAGGCCCTCCTGAAAGAGAGCGGCCGCAAGATCATCACGGCCGACGGGCTCACGGACGCTGCGAAGAAGGTCGTTGCCGCGGCCAAGGGGGCGGCGTGACCTGGCTCAAGGGAACCCTATGGCCCTCTACTTCCTCTTCACGTTGGTCGGCATCGGCGCGGCCTCGATGTTCGATCCGAGAGAACCGCATGATTGGTATTGGCCTCCGATCGTGATCCTGATTGTTGGCCATCTCTTCCTCTTGATGGCGCCCGTGGCCACCGTGCGACAGATCCGCCGTGACCATGAATCGTGGTTCAGCGATCGGGCAATCCGCACGATTTACTTGCCCTGGTTCTTTTACCTCCTCGGCGTTGTCGCGAAAGTCTGGTACTTCCACTGATCCCGAGTCACTTGTGTTGCGGGTATCTGGCCTGCACGACCTGAAGTATCGACAAGCCGCCGTGGCACGAAACCATGCCTGGTGGCCTCTTCCAGTTGGGGACATCCATGAGCATCCTGGTCAACAAGAACACGCGGTTGATCTGTCAGGGCATTACCGGTAAGGCCGGGGCGTTTCACGCGGAACAGTGCCAGGCGTACGGCACGAACCTCGTGGGCGGGATCACGCCGGGTCGCGGGGGCACCACTACGTTGGGCGTGCCGATCTTCGATACGTGTGCCGAGGCGGTCGAGGCGACCGGTGCCAATGCCACGATGATCTTCGTGCCGCCGCCATTCGCGGCCGACGCGATCATGGAAGCCGCCGATGCCGGCATCGCGATGGTCGTGGCGATCACCGAGGGAATCCCCGTACTCGACATGGCCCGCGCCGTGGCCTACCTCAAGGCCCATCGACCGGGCGTTCGGCTGATCGGTCCCAACTGTCCGGGCATCATCACGCCGGGCCAGTGCAAGATTGGCATCATGCCCGGCTATATCCACAAGCCCGGGCGCATTGGCGTCATCAGCCGATCGGGGACTCTGACATACGAGGCCGTCTGGCAGCTCACAAACCTGGAGATCGGCCAGAGCACCTGCATCGGTATCGGCGGCGACCCCATCAACGGCACGAGCTTTGTTGACGCACTGACGCTCTTTGAAGCGGATCCGGAGACCGACGGTGTCCTGATGATGGGCGAGATCGGCGGCAATGCTGAGGAACAAGCCGCCGCGTTCAAGGCGGTCGGGAAGTTCACCAAGCCGTTGGCCGCGTTCATTGCCGGCCAGACGGCTCCTCCCGGTAAGCGAATGGGTCATGCCGGTGCCATCATCTCCGGCGGCTCGGGCAAAGCCTCCGACAAGATCGACGCCTTGGAGGCGGCCGGCATTCGCGTCGCCAAGAGTCCGGCCGAGATGGGCACGACCTTGAAGGCTGCTCTGAAGGGCTGACTCACCCGATGCGATCCTTCGATCCGTCCCAGGCCCAGCCCGACCCCGATCGTTCCAATCCCTGGACGACTGTGAGTAGCCGATCGGTCTACGAGAACCCCTGGATCCACGTCCGGGAGGACCAGGTGCTCCGACCGGATGGTCTACCGGGCATCTACGGCGTGGTCCATTTCAAGAACCGCGCCGTCGGGGTGTTGCCCGTCGACCACCAGGGCCGAATCTGGCTGGTTGGTCAGCATCGCTATCCCCTCGAGGCGTATTCTTGGGAAATCCCCGAGGGCGGAAGTCCTCCGTCCGAGACGCCCGAACAGACCGCGCTGCGGGAGTTGCGCGAGGAGACCGGTTTGACGGCCGGCCGGATCGAGCTGGTGGCGACCTCTCACCTGTCCAACGCCATCAGCGACGAGCTGGGCTATGTGTTCCGCGCCACCGATCTGACCGAGGGCCCGGACGAACCGGAAGGTTGCGAGCGACTCGAGGTGAGACGATTCGAATGGGACGAGGCCCGGGAGATGCTCCGGCGCGGCGAGATCACCGATTCCCTCAGCGTCATCGCCTTGTTGCACGAAGCGGTGCGTCGCCTCGAGGAAACGAGATGATTTGCGAATGACTTTTCGGTATGGGTGTGTTGAGGAGGTGGTCGGCTCAGTAGCTGGTGGTCGGCCTGGGGAATCGATCGTATTCCCAGGTGGTGCGGAGGCTGCGGCCCGGCTCGGTTTCCGAACTCGTCGTCGCGATGATGGATTCCGCGGGGAAGAACTTGCCGGGACAAACGATCGGCGTCGCGGCCAGGTGGGAATGAGTTGAGATGTGACCAGGCTCGATGCGGTAGTGCTGGCTGAGGTAGTCGACCAGTGCGTGACTGGCTGCGACCTGTCGCGGCGTGGGGGGCAACTTGTCCAGGTCGCCGATGAGACAGATGCCGATCCCATACTCGTCAACGTCATGACTGCGGGCGTCCCGACAATGAACTCCTTGCTTCTGGCTATTCCAGCGCTGGGCGACTTCGATCTGTCCGTCGCCACTGCCGGTGCCGTTGCCGATGACGAAGTGATAACCGCAGCCGTCATAACCCAGGATCTTGCGTTGCTCTTGATCGATCTGGTCGTAATTGCCGCTCGCCGAGGCACTGTGATGGAGCACGATGTAACGCCAGGGCCGATCGGCTTTGTTGGGATAGAACAACTCACTCGCGCTGGTCCCCGCAACGAACGGTTTCAGCCGCTCGCCGAGGGCCGTGCGGCGGTTCGTCAGAGCCGCCGCCGTGTTGGTCCGCTGGGCTGCCGGGCTCTTCGCGTTCCAGGCCCCCGGCGAGCCAACGGGGTTCGGGGCTTGCAGGGGCGGCGCCGGCCCTAGCTTCGAGGCACCGGTCCCCGAGGAAGGCTTGGCACTGTTGCGTGGCTGGGTCGTCGACGATGGGATCTCGTCGTATTCCGGCTCGGTCCCGATCTTCGCGCTGGGTGGCGGTTCCACGGCCGAGCGGACTCCGCTCGAGCTCCCCTGGATGGAGGAGCTCGGCGAAGGCACGTCGGAGTTGACGGACGACCCGTTCAACGGAGGAACCGTGGATGTCGGACTACTGACCGCTTCATCGGTGACGACGGCCGGCTGCGAGCCGCCGCACGTGCTACACGGTGCCGTCGCCCGGGTCGGTCTGGCGAAGATGGGGCGGTACGATTGCCGGCTATGACTGCAACCGGCCGCCATCGCGACCGCCAGCACCGGCACGGCAACCGAACAGAAACGTCTCAGCCGCGAGAACCTCGCGACCATCGGAGGACATGTCATTGGGGATCTCCTTGCCAGGTTGAGGACTCGCCCGACTCTCCAGGCGGGGCTCGATACCAGTCCCACCGCAAGCGCGGTGCCGAACGAGTCTTCGATGTGTTCCAGGTGAGTTACTCGTCATCCTGGCTTTCGACTCAAGTCTACACGCCGTTTGGCCGATGAGCGGGCGACTCGCGAATTTTTTCATTTTTCCTCAAGTCAGAGGCGATGGAATCCGCAACGTCATGTGTAAGAAAGTCAGGGGGTCTTGCAACAACGACATCGTCGCTGTCTTCCTCGTAACCGGATCGATCGACCCCCTCGTCAAATCCGCCGATTCCTTCGATCGAGCGCCACGTATGACGGCCCGCGCACGACTGGCAGGGCTCGCGTCGGGACGTTATGCTGGGAATGAGATCGCGTGGAATACCGGCCCCCGAACTTGCGGCGGGCTTTTTTTGTCAGAAGCGCAGTAGGGTGCTCTGCGAGCACCGAGCGGGCCGTGCAGCGAGACCGGTATACGACGCGACGAGCCTACGGAGGTCGTTTCTCAGTCATGCCTGCATATCATCCCCAGCGTATCGAGCCCAAGTGGCAGGCCGAGTGGGAGCGGAACAAGACTTTCCGCGCGGTCGATCTCGACATGTCCCGGCCCAAGCTCTATGTGCTGGATATGTTCCCCTACCCGAGCGGGGCCGGTCTGCACGTCGGCCATCCCGAAGGGTATACTGCGACCGACATCGTCTGCCGCTACAAGCGGATGCGGGGATACAACGTCCTTCATCCCATGGGGTGGGACGCCTTCGGCCTGCCGGCCGAACAATATGCCGTCGAGAAGAACGTCCATCCGCGAATCACGACCCAGGAGAACATCCATAACTTCCGCCGGCAGATCAAGTCACTTGGGTTCTCGTACGACTGGGACCGCGAGGTCGACACCACCGATCCGCATTACTACAAATGGACTCAGTGGATCTTCCTGCTGCTCCACGACACCTGGTATGACCCGGATTATCCATGGCCCGATTCCAAGGGACGGCCTCGTCGAGGCAAGGGACGACCGATCGCCGAGTTGCCGATTCCGGAGGGGACGGCCGATCCCGATGTCTATCGCGATTCGCGACGACTGGCCTACCGGGCCGAGGTGCCCGTCAACTGGTGCCCGCACCTGGGCACGGTGCTGGCCAACGAAGAAGTGATCGACGGCAAGAGCGAGCGCGGCGGGCATCCGGTCGTTCGCATGCCCTTGACTCAATGGATGCTCCGCATCACCGCCTACGCCGAGCGACTCATTGAGGATCTGGATGACCTGGACTGGTCTCGCGCGATCAAGGAGATGCAGCGCAACTGGGTCGGTCGTAGCGAAGGTGCGGAGGTCGATTTCTTCATCGACGACCGATTGACGCGCGACCTGATGGCGGACGGACCGCGCCCGTGGTCCGAAACACCGAGCCCCGATGTGATCCGCGTGTACACAACGCGCCCGGACACCCTCTTCGGTGCGACCTACATGGTCCTCGCGCCCGAGCACCCGCTTGTCGATCGGCTGACAACGTCTCAACAGAAGGATGCGGTCGCTGCGTATCGCACTCAGGCCGCACGCAAGAGCGACCTCGACCGTACCGAGCTGGCCAAGACGAAGACGGGGGTCTTCACGGGCGGCCACGCGATCAATCCAGTCAACGGGCAATCCATCCCGATCTGGATCGCCGACTATGTGTTAATGGGTTACGGCACGGGGGCCATCATGGCCGTACCCGGTCACGACGAGCGCGACTTCGAGTTCGCCGAAGCGTTCAACCTGCCGATCGACCGCGTGGTGGCAACGAGCGTGGACCGGGCCCAGGACCCCCTGCCCCAGGCCGAGGCCGAGCCGGGGATCTCCGTCAACTCGCGGAACGACTCGATCGCCCTCGACGGTCTGCCCACGGCCGAGGCGAAGGTGGCCATCACGGGCTGGCTCGAAGAACGCGGACTCGGCAAGAAGACGGTGAATTACAAGCTCCGCGACTGGCTGTTCTCGCGCCAGCGCTACTGGGGAGAACCGTTCCCGGTTGTCCTGGATGAGAACGATCGGATTCACGCCTTGCCTGTGTCAGAATTGCCGGTTCGCCTCCCCGAGCTCGAGGACTTCAAGCCGACTGGCAAGCCCGACCCTCCGCTGAGCAAGGCGAAGGAGTGGGTCCGCTACTCGGATAAAGCCCGGCGCGAGACCAACACGATGCCCCAGTGGGCTGGGTCGTGCTGGTACTTCCTCCGCTACATCGATCCGAAGAACGACCAGGTCGCCTGGGACCCGGCGAAGGAACGCTACTGGATGCCGGTCGATCTCTACGTCGGCGGCGCCGAGCATGCCGTGCTCCATTTGCTCTACAGCCGGTTCTGGCACAAGGTTCTCTACGATCGCGGCTATGTCAGCACCGCAGAGCCGTTCCAGAAGCTGGTCAACCAGGGAATGATCCTGGGCGAGGTGGAATACACGGCCTTCCAGGACACGTCGGATCGCTGGATCTCGAGTACCCTGGTCGAGACCGACGACCACGGCCACGCGATCAAGGGTCTCGTCGACCGTCATCCGGTCACGCCGATTCGCTTGAGTGAAGACCAGGTGACGAAGAAGGGCGAAGGCTTTGTGTTGACCCAGGATCCCGAGATCCGCGTCGACGCCCGGTCTCACAAGATGTCGAAGAGCCGGGACAATGTGATCAACCCGGACAAGATCGTCGCGGAGTACGGCGCCGATAGCTTGAGGCTCTACGAGATGTTCATGGGCCCGCTGGAAGCGGTCAAGCCGTGGAGCATGAAGGGCGTGGAGGGCGTTTATCGATTCCTCGCCCGCGCCTGGCGGATGGTCGTCGATGCCGAGGCGGACGAAATCCGGCTCGACGCCAAGGTCCAGGACGTCCCCTTGAACTTGGAGCAATCGAAGGTCGTGGCGCGGACCATCGCGGCGGTCACCGACGATATCGAAGCGCTCCGGTTCAACACGGCGATTAGCCGGTTGATGGAGTTCACCAACTTCTTCACGGCGCAGGACGTGCGGCCGAAGTCGGCCATGGAGACGTTCACGCTGCTGCTGGCGCCGATGGCGCCTCACCTCGGCGAGGAGCTGTGGCAGATCCTCGGCCACGAGCAAACCCTGGCCTACGAGCCCTGGCCGGTCTTTGACCCGGCTTTGCTCAAGGATGACGAGATCGAGATTCCAGTGCAGGTCAACGGCAAGCTCCGGGGGCGAGTCGTCGTCCCGGCCGATGCGGACGGCGCCCGGATCGAGTCGGTCGCCCGCGACGATCCCAAGATCGCGGCCTTATTGGAGGGCAAGACGATCCGCAAGGCTGTGGTCGTGCCGGGCAAGCTGGTCAATTTCGTCGTGGGGTGAGGCACGCCAGGTGTTCCAGCCTGAGCGGTTGAATTCCGGCGATTCAAGGCACGCCCCTGCATCCGTTGATGGAGATCGAAAAGCCCAGTTGTTGCGACACGCGATCCGCCATGTCCTGGGCGTCGAAGAGGACCGGGCTGTCCCGGTGGAGGCCGTCGAGCACTGCCTCCAGCCGCTTCCCGACGCGCTCATTCACCGATTGAGACGTCTCAAATAGGAACTTCTTGGTATAGACGATGTCTCTCCTCGTGATCTTCAAGGCTCGATCCGGACTGATCCGGCCCTTCAGGAGCATCCGGGATTTGGCGGCGTCGGACCCGGTGATCAGACCGACATTGTGCGTGATTGTATGCCGGACCTGCCACAGAATTGCGAGGGTCCTGGCCCGTGCTCGCTCGCTCTGGGGCTGTTGGTTTTCCTCGGGAAAGAGGTTTTCCCAATTGTCGCCGAACGGCGACTTCAAGAGGCGCCTGAATCGCTCGTTGATCGTCCGGTTCGTCAACCACGTATCCGACTCGCAGAGCGCCTTTCCGATCGTCCCGGCGGCGAGATGAAAGGCCAGTTGGCCTCCTCGGGTGCCGAACTCGTCAAATCGGTCGTCGCCAACCTGACGGATGAGGGCGTCGATACAGATCGCGGCGAGCTCCTTCAAGAATCGCTCGAACGCTTCGATCAGACTGACCAACACCATCCGGCGGAGATGAGACATGTTGTCACGGAAGGCCGATCGCGAGACCCCCGTCGTGGTCTGATTCTCTTCGACGAATTCCAGCAAATCGATGCTTGAATCCGCCGTCCGCTCGAAGTGAGAGATGGGACGGGTTGACTCCGGGGACAACGGGCTGGTGTGGTAAACGATCTCCTCAATCTTCCGGTTGAGATCCGTCTTCGTCTTCCTCATCCCAATCCTCCGTCGAATCGTCCGTGAGCGCCTTGGCCGCCCACTTATTCTCGCGGAACAGCCACTTCTTCTTCGATCCCTGCCAGGAGGCCAGAAAGTACCGGTTTTGATAGCGGTTCTGGGTGTCGGCGAGCAGCGGAAAGACCTGGAAGTCGATTTGCTGGCCGTCCTCAATGCCGATGGACTTGTCCGTATAGACGATGAGATTCTTGTTGACCTCCCGCAACACCTCGGCGACTTCATCACTCGGGCAGGGAAAGTTGAGTCGGGAGATCAGCAGATCATCGACACCAGCCGACCACCAGGTGTCCGGCTGGCTATCGAGCCACCGGGCGACCTCCCGGCTCGGGATCAGGTACTGGTGCAGGACCGTACTCATTGTGTGACGCCTCCTCAACGGACAGGATTACACTACCCGCGCATTCTACGTGGGGTGTCGATGGCTTGCCACCGGTCTTTCCCGATGGCTTCCATCGGACTCAGATCTCATCACTCGGGTTCGCGGGGAATCGTGTCGGATTAAGACATCGTTCCCACGAAGTTCGCGATCGGGACCGCGGTATTCGGCAGGGCTGCCTTGCGGTAGAATCAAGAAACCGACCCACTTTGAGCAACTTGAATCGACGGGGGAATCATGAGATGGTCTCTGCTCATCGGAGTAGCCCTCGCCCTCTTCGCCGGGACGCGCGGGCAGGCCGCGGATGAGCCGGTCATGGGTGGCAAGACGACTAGCCAATGGATCGTGATCTTTCAGGACAAGAACCGATCAATAGTCGAGCGCCAGCAAGCTGTCGAAGCGCTCGGCTACCTCGGCCCGGCGGCCAAGAGTGCCGTACCTTGCCTGATCCAGGCCATCGATCCTTCGAGGACCGGCGACGCGAAGCTCGATCAGGCGAACGAGTCACTGCGCCAATTTGCCGTTGAGGCCATTGGCCGGATCGGCCCGGCGGCCGCTGAGGCCATCCCGAAGCTTTTCCCCAAGACGGGGGACCAGAAGTTTGAAAGTTGGCGGTGGAACACGCTCGATCTCGATAGGGCCGGTGCATTGGGCCGAATCGGCAAGCCTGCCGTACCTGCCTTGATCCAGGCCCTCCAGGGCAAAGACCTTGAGTTGAGGATCTTCGCCACTTTGGCGTTGGCGGCGATGCGAGACGAGGCGGGGTTAACCGTGCCGGCGCTAATCGCCGCCCTCAATGAGCCAACCTTGGCTCTCCGGTACCACGTCGTGGAGACTTTGGGTCGAATCGGACCTGCTGCCGCGCCGGCGGTTCCCGTGCTCAAGGCCAAGCTGGAGCGAGAAGATTATTCTGAGGAGGGAATCTTCTTGGCTCTCGAGAGAATCGGCAAGCCCGCTGTGCCAGCCCTGGTCGAAATCTTTCAGCAAGGCGTGAGAGGCTTCCTCCAACCCGAATCGATGGCCCCGCTTGTGGAAGTATTCTTGCATCTCGGCACCGAAGCTCGTGAGGCCGCTCCGGCGCTCCTCCCTCATTTGACGGACAAGCGTCCCATGATCCGAGCGTCGGCCGCGGTCGCGCTGGGAGCGGTCGCGCCGGAGACGCCCGGGGTCGTCCCAGCGTTGATCGAGATCTTGAAGTACCCCTCACTCGATCCCAACAACGCGGGCGGAGAAACACCGGAGCAGCTCGCCAAAGAGCGATTTGGATTCGACGCTGTTCTCGTGCTTGGCTGGATCGGGCCACCCGCGCAACGCCCTGCCGGTCTTGCTCGAGAATCTGAAGGAGCAGGTAGAGGGTTGGGATTGGTCCTTCGACAGTCTCCATTTTCAGGGCCTGATCCCCACCATCATCCGGATTGATCCGGGGAACCATCTCGTCGTGCCTCCTCTGTTAGGGGCCATTCGGCAGGGTGGTTTTCCCACGATGCTGGATGCGACGATGCTCGATCCAATCCCAGATACCGTTCTGAAGGCTCTAACCAAAGATGTGAATGCCCAGATGCTGGAGATCGTTGCCTGTCGGCTCGGGCCGGCTGCTGCGCCTGCGGTCCCGGTCCTCATCGACCGGCTGAGTGAGGAAGATGCAGGGTATGCGGCGGCGGCTCTCGGTACGATCGGCCCCGCTGCCCACCAAGCAATCCCTGCACTCGAACGGATGCTTGGGGTCAAGATAGGGCCGTGACGTTATGCCCGGATTGCCCTCCTGCAGATCGATCCGACCAACCGGGTGGCGCAGGACTCCCTCGCGAAAGAGAGCGACTCGCTGCCATTGCACGTTCGCGCGATCGTGGCCGGGTCGCGCGGCCAGTGGAGTCCGGAGGGGGAGGCCCTTACGCGTGAAAAAAGGTTAGAAAGGATTCAGCGAAATACGCATCATTGGTTCGAATGGGGTCATTACGATTTAACTGATATGTATTCGGGACTTTGCCGGGTAGGCGACTATGGTCCTGGGGCCAAGGCGGCGGTGCCGATGTTGACGAGGTTGCTTACGCACCGGGACTACTACGTCCGCAGGTTGGCCGCGGATGCTCTCAGACGAATCGAAGGAGCAGCCCGTGTGCTGCCGCCCCACTGAGAAAGTCACTTGACCTGTGCACCGAGGACTGAATCTCGCCCATGACGACTTCACCGAGACATTCCTGGTATCTCCGATTTTTCCCGTTGAATCTCGATCGCAGACTTTCCACTGCAAAGGCCGGAGGCCGGCGCGAATGACTCGATCACGTTATCTCGTCGGGATCGACCTGGGCACGACCAACTGCGCGGTCGCGTACGTGGACACGCACGGCCGGGAGCGGCCGTCGGCCGATATCCGCGATTTCCCCGTGCCGCAGCTCGTGGCCCCGGGCGAGACTGCGCCCGCGCGATGCTCCCGTCGTTCCTCTACCTGCCCGGCGAGCATGAGCTGCCGCCGGGTGCGGCTCGTCTGCCCTGGAACGAGGGTGCGGATCAGATCGTCGGCGAGTTCGCCCGGTTTCAGGGTGCGAAAGTGCCCAGCCGCCTGGTCAGCAGCGCCAAGAGCTGGCTCTGTCATGCCGGGATCGATCGTGAGGCCGATATCCTGCCGTGGGGTAGTCCGCCCGAGATCAAGAAGGTCTCGCCGGTTGAAGCCTCGGCCGCCTATCTCCGGCACATCCGCGACGCCTGGAATGACGCTTTCGCGAAGAAGGATGAATCGCATCGACTCGAGCAACAAGAGGTCGTGCTCACGGTGCCGGCGTCGTTCGATGAGGCGGCCCGGGAGTTGACGCTCGAGGCCGCCAAGCGGGCTCATTTTTCATCGATCACCCTGCTGGAGGAGCCTCAGGCGGCGTTCTACTGCTGGATCGTCACCCACAAGGACCGATGGCAGCGCGAGGTCCGAGCCGGGGAGCTGATCCTCGTCTGCGACATCGGTGGAGGGACGACCGACTTCAGCCTGATCACGGTCGTCGAGACTCCCACGGGGCCCGGGTTCCGGCGCGTCGCAGTCGGCGATCACCTGATGCTCGGCGGCGACAACATCGACCTGGCCCTGGCGCATCATGTCGAGAAGAAGCTGGGCGGAGCCCGACTGGATACCGAGCAGTGGAGTGCCCTCCGGTTCGCCTGCCGGACGGCCAAGGAGAAGCTGCTTGGCGAACAGCAGCCGGCGCTCGAGCGATGGCCCGTCACCATCGCTGGGCGGGGCTCGCGGATCATCGGTGGCAGCATCCAGTCCGAGTTAACGAAGAGCGAAGTCGAGGTGATCGCACTGGACGGGTTCTTCCCGAGGGTCGCTCGCGGTGAAGACCCCCAGCGCACCGCGAAGCTCGGCCTCCAGGAGTTCGGTCTGCCATTCGTGGCCGACCCGGCCGTCCCTAAGCATCTCGGCTACTTCCTCCGACGGCATCGGGCCGAGGCCATCGAGCCGGAAGGGCACCATCCCGAAGACCGGCCCGCCCGTCCTGACGCCATCCTCTTCAACGGCGGTGCCCTCACGCCCGATGTCGTCCGCCGACGGATCGTGGATGTGATCTCATCCTGGTTCGAGGATGATCCCGAGTCGAACTACACGCCCCGCGTGCTGACGAATCCTTCGCTGGATCTGGCGGTTGCGCAAGGGGCGGCGTATTACGGAGTCGTCCGTCGGGGCGGAGGCATCCGGATCGGCGGCGGGACCGCGCGGTCGTTCTACGTCGGGCTCGAGACGGAGACTTCGGATCGGCCCTGGCTCTGCGTCGTTCCCCGTGCGGCTCAGGAAGGGGAAGAGATCGCGATCGCGGGCCATGACTTCGACCTCCTGATGGGCCAGCCGGTCGTGTTCCCGCTGGCCAGCAGCTCGGTGTCGCCCGGACGACAAGCCGGGCGACCTGGTCCGCGCCGATCCGGACTCGATCCGCGAGCTGCCTCCGCTCCAGAGCTTGATGCGTGTGGGTCGGAAGGCGAAGGCCGAGCGTGCGCCGGTCAGCCTGGCGGCGCGAGTCACCGAGGTGGGGACGGTCGAGCTCTGGTGCCAGTCGCGGACCGACGATCGCCGATGGCGGCTCCAGATCCAGCTCCGGGGTCCGGCCGGCCAGCCCGCTCCGCGTGTCCCTGTCACTGGCGATGAGTCCGATCGGGTGGTGATCGAGCAATCGGTGATCGACGCGGCGATCATGGCGATCCGGACGGCCTTCGAGGGCGGGGCGTCCTCGTCCGGCGACCCGAATGGCCCGGCTCGACTCGTGAAGCGACTCGAAGAGGTGCTCGAGGCACCTCGCGACCAGTGGCCGCCGTCGGCGCTCCGCGCCCTCTGGGAGCCACTTCGCGACCTGGCCGATCATCGGCTCAAGAGTCCGCAGCACGAATCCCGATGGTTCAACCTCGCCGGGTTCGTCCTCCGGCCCGGCCGGGGATTCCCACTCGATGAAATCCGGATCAAGGCCCTCTGGCCGTTCTTTCATCAAGGCGTTCGCTACACGAAGGAGGTCCAGTGCTGGGCCGAGTGGTGGATCCTCTGGAGGCGAGTGGCGTCCGGTCTCTCCCGGCCGCATCACGAGGAGATCTATCGAAGGCTGGCCGTGTTTCTCGTCCCGGTCAAGGGCTCGAGCCCGGCGAAGAAGGCCGGACGGTCCAAGCCCGAGCCCCACGAGCTGGCCGAGATGTGGCGTTGTGCCGCCAGCCTGGAGCGATCGGCGCCCGAAGCCAAGGAATCCCTGGGCGACGCCTTGCTCAAGGAGTTCAAGCAACCTTCCCCGGCGGGTTATGTCCTCTGGTCGCTCGGACGCCTCGGCGCACGCGTTCCGCTCTATGGCCCGGCGAATACCGTGATCCGCAAGGAGACCAGCGAGCGCTGGCTGACGGTCCTGCTCGGCCGGAGTTTTCGCCCGGGTCGAGAGACCGGCGATGCGATCTTCGCACTCTCCCAACTGGCCCGAGTGGCCAACGACCGCGCGCGCGATATCGACGAGACCTTGCGCGTCAAAGTGCTCGACCGGCTGAGCGTGCTCGGGGCCGACGAGACGGCCATGCGGCCGGTGCGCGAGTATCAGGAATGGGAATTGGAGCAGCAGGGACAGGCTCTCGGCGACACGCTGCCGATCGGGCTGCGATTGGTGAGCGAATCAGCCGCCGGCGGCTCCACGGATTGATCGGGACGATGGAACTGGCGGCGGTCGGTTATCCCGCCGCGCTCGCGGTCTCCACGGGAAGGAAGCTGAAGTACTCTCCGACGTCGAGTTGCATGCGGTCAATCTCGGCAGGGAAGCCGGAGACGGACGCGCGGTTATTGACCGGATTCTTCTCGGACCTCCGAAGCTCGGCCACATCACTCCGAAACCACGCCATGCGCTCCAGGGTCGTCTCAAGCTGCTGGTCGTTGGCGATCATGATCCCTCCGAGACAATCTCGACGATCCCGCGTTGACCGCCCTCACGGCGAAGCTGCCAGTGTTCGATCATCGCTGGCTCACCATCCATCGCGCGAGAGCGGCGCGTCCCGATCACAAATCACGTCGACTTCGAGTGTGCTGCGATTTCGAATCGTCCATCAGTTATTCTTCCGGCGCCGGGTCTCTGAGTAACGGCACCCACTCACCGATCAGATACTTCTTGAGCTCCGGGTCGCTACGGCAGAGTTCGGCGCCGAGCCTTTTCAACTCCTGCTCCTGAATCCGCTCGACCCATCGTCTAGCGTTGCCCAGGATCGTCGCCGCTAATTGTGAGGCCAACTCGGGTGTCAGGCCGATGATTTCCGAGTGGCGAGCGTTGAGGAACGGGTCCGGATCGCCGCGAGTCACGTGCGAGATCGTCAGTCCGAGATCCGATGCCAAATCCGAGGGGAAAACGACGTAGTCCATGTTCTGAGGGCCAGAACGACACGTCAGAGCCCACCGGACGGCCACTTCGCGAGCCTCGGCTTCTCCCGTGACACGGTAGACCGACAGGCCCTCCTCGCCGATGGCCAACTCCAAGTCTCGCGACGCCTCAGCCACGTCTTCGGCCCTGCCGGCATCTTGCTCGAATCTCCAGCGGCGCTTACGGCCGACCCTCAGGAGGTACACAGCATCACCTCGGCCGCTTGGAGAACCTCCAGCTCGTCTTCGATCGTCAATCTCACCTCACGGTCTGACTCATCGCAGAGTCGGCGCTCCAGCCATGGCTTGGCATGCTGAAGTGGAAGCAATCGCATGGCCCGGGCGGATGCCTCTCGGAGCTCCGGATTCTTCTCGAAGAGGTACTTGACAAGCACCAGCTCAGCACGCACGTCCTCTGTCTTTTGCCGATCGCCGATCCAGCCCAAGGCCCAAAGTAGCGCCAGGGCCTGATCCGCCGTTGGCTCCCCTCGCAGAGTCTCCAGGATGGGACCGAGGCTCGCTGGGCCCCCATCAGCCAACGTGTAGGCGGCGCCGCGCAGACGATCGTCATGCCGTTCCTCACTAAGCCTGGCGACCAGCCAGCGTGTGCCTGGAAGGTCCGATTCGCGCCAGAACCGCTTTGCTTCGGCCTGAGCCTCGCTTGAAGCTTCGGGTCCTTTCCAGCGACCTAGCCGCTGGTAATTGCGCTCGGCGACCTCCGGCGTGAATGGGGAAGCCGCGTCCGCCTCCTCGGTCGGGGTTGACGATTTTTCCCGGTCCTTGCCCTCGCTGCGCTCGATGCCCCCCCCCGCCTCGGCGGTACCGTTGCCCTCCTCATTTGACAAATCGGTCTCGACCCGACCGGCAGGCACCTTCGCCCGGACCAGCGCATCAAGGAAATCACTCCGGTTCAGCCCGGCGAGTTCAGCGCCGCTACCGAGTGAGACGCGTCCCTCACGATACCACTCGATCGCCGCCGCCAGACGCATCTCCTTCGCGAACGCCTCG
Source organism: uncultured Isosphaeraceae bacterium (assembly GCA_963845695.1). Taxonomy (GTDB): domain Bacteria; phylum Planctomycetota; class Planctomycetia; order Isosphaerales; family Isosphaeraceae; genus CAWJTV01. The sequence continues at coordinate 398,244 of CAWJTQ010000017.1, forward strand.
GAGGTCTCAGCGATGGAAGCCAGGACTTCCGCGGGCAGTTCGATCGTGATGGGGTTTTCCACGCGGCCGACGCTCATGATCGTTTCCTCCGGCGTCTGACTCGCGGGTCATTTCATGTCGGTGCTCAGCCGGATGGGAGCGTCGGTTGCCGACTTCCCGAAGGTGATCGGCACATTCCACCGGTAGTTGACGATCTTGCAGAGGCTCGACGTCTCACTGCAAACGAACGTCTGGAGCGAGAGCCGCAATTCGAGGGAATCTCCGCCCGAAGCGGCTTTGGCCAGGGGCACCGTGATCGGGAACTCGGTCTTGGGCGGCTTGATCGTGTCACCCTCGGCAGGTACCTCGGGCGCCAGGATGCCGGTCTTGCCCGGGGTCTCGACAAGGTAAGCCATCGGAACTTCCTCGTTGAGCTTCTCACCTTTCGGCAGGGGGATCGAGACTGCGATCTTGATCGCGGTTCCCGCCGACACCTCGACCGCCGGAACCGAGATCACCCTGGCCCTCGCGAAACTCGGGGCATGACGCGCGGGGCGAGGCGGCGCTAATGCCTCCAGGGCCAGTGTCTTGACGGTATTGGTCTTCAGGTCAACAACCCGGATCTTGTGGTTGTTGGTGTCAGCGACATAGAGGCTCGTCCCGGCGACACTCAGCCCCCCCGGCTCATAGAACCGGGGCGGGTCGTCGCTTTCGCCCGCTTCACGCGATCCGACCAGCGCCTTCACCTCTTGCGTCTGGGGGTTGCAAACCTTGACGCGATTGTTGTAGGTATCGGCGACGTAGAGGTGGCCGTCCCCAAAGGCCAGGCCCAGGCAATGTTGCAGCAGGACGTTCGAGCCCTGCCCATCGCGATCGCCGAAGTTGAACAGACCGGTGCCGACCACGGTGCGTACGAACGGGTTCTTGGCGGGGATGCCCGTGATCGCGCGGATGCCCGAGACCTCAGAATCCGCGACATAGAGATTCTCACCATCGGTCGCCAGTCCGCTCGGTTGGGCGAACCGGGCCACCTCGGGGCGGCCATCCAGGATGTTCTCGTGTCCAGACCCCGCGAACACGCCGATGATGTTGGTCTCGAGGTTGAGCTTCCAGATCTGGTGAGGACCGGCCATGGCGATGTACAGGGCCTTTTCGCCCGGGAGCCGGATAATGTCCCACGGACTGCTCAGCGCCGTCTCTTTCGCGAGCCTGGCGAAGGGAATCGCGTGCATCCGGGGAGACTGGGTACCGATCCCCGCGATGGTGGCCACCATCCCCGCCTTGAGATCGACGGCTCGGATCGCGTGGTTTTCGGTGTCGGCGATATAGAGAACTCCGCCATCGAGGCACATTCCCTGGGGCCGGTTGAACCGGGCCTTCTCGTAAGTGCCGTCCAGGAAACCCTCTTCACCGTTACCGATCACGACCGGATGGGCGCCGTCGAGGTCGGTGTGGATGATCCGATTATGGCCGGTGTCGGAGATGAACAGGCGCTTGCCCTCGGTATCCGCAAGGACCTTGCCGGGGAACAGCAACGGGCCGTTCGAGGGACGCTCCATCTCCGGAGTAAACTTCAGCGGGGTCAGGTTCAGCTCCCGCTTGGCCCTGTGTTTCTCGATGAGCTTGCCGATCGCCCGGTCGAGTGTCTCATAATGGCCTTCGCCGCTGATGCTCCCGAAGTATTTCCCGTTCGCGTCGATCAAGACCAGAGTCGGCCAACTGCTCACGCCAAATCGATTCCAGAGCACCTGGTCGGCATCGGTCACCACCGGGTGCTTGATCCGATATTCACGGACCTTCTGGCGGACATTCTCGATGTTGCGCTCGGCGTCAAACTTGGGGTAATGGACACCGATCACGACCAGCTCATTCTTGTACTTCTCTTCGAGCTTGGCCAGATCTGGCAGGACATGGTGGCAATTGATGCAGCAGAAGGTCCAGAAATCGAGGAGCACGATCTTACCGCGCAGCTCGGCGAGGTCGATCGGGCCGCTGTTGATCCAGCCGGTGCCTCCACTCAGGCTCGGACCGCCCCCCTGCTCCATAGATGCCAGTTTCACCTGAGGTCCTGCTCCGGATTCCTCTTGGATGAGGAGGGCCCGATTGACCCTCTGTCGGTTGCTCTCAATCACAGTGTAGCTGAGCGCGAGCGCAGCGACGGCAGCCAAGGCCGCCAACGACCATCGGGTCCAGGAGCGATTGGAACTCATGCCAGGGGCCTTTCAAAGTGGCAGTTCTCATCGATTCGACCGCACGGCGATGCCGTGAATCTCCAATGATGGCATTGTAAACAACGCTCGTCTGTTGGACAGCCTCTTGCCGAATTCAGTCCACGACGACGTCGCAGAATCGGAACGCCGGGGCTTGAACTGTCGAACATCGGATCGCCGAACCTAGCCTCCCCGCCGACGGGTTGTTAAGATTCAAGGGAGATCAACTGAGCAGGAAGGGCCGCGGCCGCGGCAAGACGCGACGATGCGTGAGTGATGTCCGCTCGGGTTCGGGGCGAACCAACCAACATCGTTTTCAGCGGAGCGACCACCGTGGGCATGGACAAATCCCTGATCTGCCATGACGACTCGTCGAAGAAGAATGACCCCTACGGCGAGCTGAAAGTGTTCGCGGGTAGCTCCGGCCAGCACCTGGGGAAGGCCATCTGCAACCGGTTGGGAATGGAGCTTGCACACTCGGAGACCCACGTCTTCAGTGAAGGCAACGTGTTCGTCCGCGTGTTGGAAAACGTGCGCGGTCGCGACGTTTTCATCGTTCAGGGTATCGATTACCCGGTCAACGATAACTTCGTCGAGCTGCTGTTCTGGATTGACGCCTTCAAGCGTGCCAGCGCCACCCAGGTAACCGTCGTCATCCCGTACTTCTCTTACGCCAAGGGAGACAAGAAAGACGAGCCGAGGGTGTCGATCCGCGCCCGGGTGTGCGCGGATTGCATCGAGGCGGCCGGGGCCGATCGGGTCCTGACCATGGACCTGCACAGTCCCCAGATCCAGGGATTCTTCAAGATCCCGGTCGACCATCTCTACGCGATGCCGGTCCTGGTCGAGTACTTCCGGTCCAAGCGGATTCCTGACCTGGTGGTGGCGGCGCCGGACGTCGGATTCGGCAAGCAGGCGCACAAGTTCGGCGAGATGATGAACGCGCCGGTCGTCTTTGGGAACAAGACGCGGCGAGGTCACGACGAGAAGGCCGAGATGCTGGATATCGTCGGGCAGGTTCAGGGGAAGAACGTCCTGATCGTGGACGACTTCACCATCTCCGGCGGGACTCTCTGCGAGATGGCCGTCGCCTGCAAGCAGCTCGGGGCCAAGGACATCTACGCCTGCGTTTCGCACGGCGTCTTCTCCAAGGGATCGGCCGCGAAGATCGGCCGGAGCCCGATCAAGGAACTGGTCCTGACCGACACGATCGAACATCGCTTCGAGCCGCTGGCGCCCTGTTGCAAGGTCATCAGCATCGCCAGCCTCTTTGCCGACGCCATCATTTCCATCCATCGCCGCGAGAGCGTCAGCCGCCTGTTCCATTACTGGGAGAGCGAGCCGATGCCGTCCCCGGCTCCCAGGCGCTTCCCCGGCGAGGATTAGGGCTTTTGCGCCCGAACGCTCTCGTTGACTTCCTCTCCCCGCGTGCCTAGCATGATGATTGACTTTCGTGTTACGGCGTGCGCGGATCGATTCCACCCGGAGCGGCAGGAGAGTGACGATGACGGATCGGCCCCGGACCTTGGGCGAGCTGAAGTCGAGCGAATATCGGATGGAGTCGGTCAAGGATGAGATGAGACGGAACCTGATCGCCAAGCTCGAGTCGGGCGAGTCATTGTTCCCGCGGATCCTCGGCTACGAGGAGACCGTGATTCCGCAGATCGAGAACGGCATCCTCTCTCGCCACGATCTCCTGTTCCTGGGCCTGCGCGGCCAGGCCAAGACCCGGATGCTCCGCCAACTGGTTCATCTGCTCGATGAAGCGATTCCCATCGTCGCCGGCTCCGAGATCAACGATCATCCGTTTGCCCCTGTCTCCAAGTACGCCCGCGACCTGATCGCCGAGCAGGGCGATGCGACTCCGGTCGAGTGGATCGGCCGGGATCGTCGCTATCACGAAAAACTCGCCACTCCCGACGTGACGATCGCCGACCTGATCGGCGAGGTCGATATGATCAAGCACGCCGAGGGCCGATACCTCTCGAGCGAGCTGACCATGCACTTCGGCCTGATCCCTCGTACGAATCGCGGCATCTTCTGCATCAATGAATTGCCGGACCTCGCGCCCAAGATCCAGGTCGGCCTGTTCAACGTGCTGGAGGAGCGGGACATCCAGATCCGCGGGTACCCGGTCCGGCTCGATCTCGACGTCTCCATGGTCTTCTCGGCCAACCCGGAGGACTACACCAATCGCGGCCGGATCGTGACCCCGCTCAAGGACCGAATCGGCTCGGTCATCCGCACTCATTATCCGCTCACGCGAGAGATCGGTATCGCGATCAGCGACCAGAACGCCTGGCTCGAGCGGGCTGGCAATGGCGACAGCTCACTGGCCATCCCGCAATATGTCAAGGAGATCGTCGAGGAAGTGGCCCGACTGGCGCGGTCGTCGCCGCACGTGAACCAGCAGTCGGGCGTCTCGGTGCGAATGTCGATCGCGAACCTGGAGAATGTGGTCTCCAACGCCGAACGGCGGTCGATCATCAACCGGGAGCGGTGGATCGTCCCACGCGTCTCGGACCTCGCCGCGGCCGCGGCCAGCGCACGCGGCAAGCTCGAGCTGACCATGTCGGAAGATGATGGGCATGAAGATAAGCTGATCCATCGGATCATCGGTGAGGCGACCAAGAACATCTTCGGCATCCACCTCGATGTTCGTGAGCTGCGTCCCGTGGTGGAATACTTCGAGTCCGGTCATAGCATCGAGGTCGGCGATACGCTGCCCACTCGCACGGTGCTGGAACGCATCGCCAAGGTTCCCGGCCTGCGGAAACGGGCCGAGGAGCTTGCCGCCCAGGCTCTCCCTGATCTCTCTGATCGCGAGGCCCGCGAGGCCACAGTCGCCAGCGCGGCGGAATTCCTCCTCGAAGGACTCCACGTGAATAATAAGCTGAACAAGTCCGCCAAGGCGGGCGGTGCGAGTTACCGGCGGTGAGTTTTCAGTCTGGTAGGGTGCTCTGTGAGCACCGGGACGGCCGGGGTTGTCGCCTCGGTGCTCACAGAGTACCCTACGAACCGGACCAGAGGTTCTGCGATGTCGCTATTCGAATACACCGATTGGGACGGCTCTCAGCATTTCCTCCCCCAATCGGCCGACGAGGTCTTCGATCAGCTTGCCGAATACATGATGCAGTATGGCGAGCGCGTGCTGCACAACATGGACGAGCTCGAGGAAGAGATGCCGGACGTCGTCAAGCTGATCCAGAAGGAAGGCTTGATCGAGAAGGACCTGGAGGGTGAGTGGAGGATCACGCCGCGAGGAATGCGACGCATCCAGGACAAGGCGCTCGACGACCTGTTCCAGTCGTTCCGCCGCGATTCGCTCGGACGTCACGATACCCAGGAAAAAGGCGGAGGGACCGTCCCGATCGAGGACACACGGCCAATACGTTTATGGTGACTCCCTGGCCCACCTGAACATGCATGAGACGATCAAGAACGCGTACATTCGCCAGGGCGGAGGCGTGCCGATCCGGCTCAGTTCGGAAGACTATGTCGTGCATGAGACCGAGTACCAGACGCGCTGCGCCACCGTCGTCCTGATCGACATGAGCGGTTCGATGAGCCGGTATGGGAAATACTACACGACCAAGAAGGTCGCGTTGGCTCTTCAAGCGATGGTCCGGGCCAGGTACCCGCAAGACTCGCTCCAGATGATCGGCTTCTATACGTACGCCAACCTGATGAATGAGCGGCAGCTCATCAACTCCGCGCCCAAGCCGGTCAGCATGTTCGATAGCCGGATTCATCTCCGATTCGATCTCGATCACCCGGCCGGCCGCGTCCCCCAGCACTTCACCAATATCCACGCGGGGCTGCGACTGGCGAGGAGTGTCCTGACGCGCCAGCCCGCCGTGAACAAGCAGATCATCGTGATCACCGACGGCGAGCCCACCGCACACATCGAGGGCCGTGAGGTCGTCCTGATCTACCCGCCGGCTGAGAAAACCGCGACCCATACCCTCGCCGAGGTCCGCCACTGCGCCAATGCGGGGATCCGCGTCTCGAGCTTCGCGCTGATCGAGGACTATTTCTATCTGAACCTCGTCAATTTCGTCGAAGAAATGGCGCGCGTCTCGAAGGGCGTCGCCGCCTATTGCTCGACCGACGACATCGGTAACCTCGTCTTCGAGAGCTTCGTCGGCGGGCGACGCACGCGGCGATTCGGTCATTGAGTCGGCACCATTCGGGGATCTCTGACCGGAGCAAACTCCTCCCTCAGTGTCCGCCCTGGGTGGGGGTGAACCGGTAGCCAAATCCTGGGACCTTTTCGAGGACACCGCGCTGGCCGACCCCATCGCTGCTGACACCCAGATCCATGATGGGAGAATGGACCAGAAACGTGAGCTCGCGATGATCCGATCGGCGGAAGCGCACGACCCATCGCTTCCCGGGCCAGGCGACCTCACCATTGACGACCTCACCGCGGTTGGCGATGCGTACTTCGATCACGGTCGCCTCGCTCCCGTTCGACCGAGGCGTTGACGATGCCGACATCGACTCTCCCTCGCTACGCGTCATCCGCGTGGAGAGGGATGCCAATGTCAAGCAGAGGACGACGCCAATGACGAGGCACCCTAATCGCGATGCCAGCTTGTTCATGGCCCACTCCCTCAGTTGTGCATGACCTTTTCGGTCAACCCTCCGGGTTGTCGAGCAGCTCCTTCAATCGCTCCGATAACAGGGCAGGAAGTCGAGAGAACCAGGTCTCGTCCAGGAGCCCGACGTCGATCATGTCGAGCAGGTGCACCTGATCCTTTCTGCGAAACGACGTCAGTTTCATCCGAACCAATGACTCGAACGCAACTACGTGAAACGTCGGTGTCGCTTCCGCCTCGGTGACCTCCGGCGCGGGCACCGGGTCTTCCGATCGGACGCGTTCGCCGGCGAAGATGATGTGGACGGCGTCGCGTGCCTTGGCGCCGGCCCGTCCAGGAACATGGCGATCCCCTTGACCCATCCGAAACACAAACCCGGCCTTCGCGAGAGCGGATTTCGCCGGTTCGAGGTCGGCTCGACGGATCAGGATGTCAACGTCCTGGGTATTGCGCACCGCGGATTCATCAACCGAGCAACCCAGGCGGCCACGGCGTTGTCATCGATCACGGCGTAGGGGATCTTGGACTCCTCGAGGGCGGCCGCGGCGCGATGTAGTCGTTCGCGTACTCGATCCACGGCTCTCACCATCCTGTCTAGAATGTCTTCCGGCCAGTGAATGCTCGACATCGTTGATCTCCCGGGCGATCGCATGCCGGTCACGCCCATTGCTTCTCGACAGTATAAGGGAGCACCTTGATCCCTCGGCTTTTCAGCGAAGCCAGCGCATCCTTCAATCTGCTCTGCTGCTCGGACCATGCCGATCGTTCCAGGAATGTCAGACCCGGTCGGCTGGCGAGCGGGTCTCGGATCTCGTTCTCATCGAGGAGGAATACGAAATCGCCGCGGGCGAGATCGAGCGACTCGATCAGCCGGGCCGTCTGCATGGACGTGCGAATCGGCGCGCTCGACGCCACCGGCACCGACGAGGGTCAACAGGCTGATCCCCAAGCCCGCCGCTCTGAGATCGGTCACCGTGGAACGCAGCTCCTCGTCGTTCCAGGTCTTGCGGTACACTTCACGCACCTCCGGGTCGCCCGACTCGACCCCGAGACTGACCCGGACCAGTCCCCGCGCGGCGAACGCGCTCCAGGCGGCTCGATCCGGACGAGGACGAGTGAAATCGTCGAGGAAGGCGTGAATGCCATCGAGGCGTGGTTTGGCCAGGTCGGCATCATCGGGGTCGGTCGCCGGAGAAGACGGCCGCTGGCTCGATCGGGAACACCTGCCGGACTTCATCGAGGTAGGCCACGACCTCTTCCACCGGACGGCGAAGGACGTCACTCCCGGCCAGGAATACCCAGCGGCTTTGCAAGAGCCGTCGCCCCCAGATCGTAGCGACCTCTCGCACATGCCGTTCAAATTCCTCCGGCGTGCGCACGTAATGCTCGGCCACCGGACTCATTCCGAAGCTTCGTCCCTCGGCGTGTCCGAGCGTGGCCTGGAGGACGACGGCGTTCAGGCAATCGGGCGGCAGAAACGGGAGGGGCCCATAGGTCGCCAGGTAACGCTCGCGGTGGGCGAACCAGGCGGCGCTGTCCCATCGACTGATCCGTTCCAGGAAATCGTCGAGCTCATCGTGTCGGAGCGGTCGGGCTTTCTCCAGCGGGGGTTCTCGGAACCGGAGTCGGCCGGCAGTAGAGTCCGCCAACAATTCCAGCGCAACCGAACGGATCCGATGATCGAGGTCGCTGGCTTCCGCGTATCCCAGCCGGCGCCGTCTCAGGACGAGATTCGGGCCCTCGCGGACCCGGTCGATGGCATGGACCTCGGTGTCCAGCCCCTTGAGGTAGTGGATGCCTTCGGCGAAGACCCGCTGCCAGCGGCCCTCGAGGTCGAAATGGTAGATCGGGGCATCGCCGAAATAGAGCGAGAATGCCCCTGGTTTGAACCCGGCGAAGATCGGATCACGATCGCCCCCAACAGGTTCCAGGCCAATCCGTCTTCGATATAACGCCCCCTGCTTCAACAGGCACGCCGCTTCGGTGAGATGCTCGGACTCCATGGCACTCAACTCCGGTTTGGGAGGACACGCGAATTCGCCCTCCTCGGAACTCTGAACACCCATTATAGTACCCGCCGCGAACCAAGCGCCGCACGTAGGTCAGGCTTTCCAGCCTGACAGGACCAGGGTGTCAGGCTGGAAAGCCTGACCTACGTAGGCAATCGCCGGGATTGTAGGAGGAAACCGTGGTAGAGGAGGCGGTGCCGCCGGGCGGGCATTGTCAATGCATCGTCCCAAACTCCCGATCGGCGTGGATCGAGCCGATCGTCATCCTTCTGCTGGCGCTGACGCTCAACCTGGCTGGCAACCGCGGAACCGGTCTCTGGGATCGGGACGAGCCGAGGTATGCGGTCTGTGTCCGCGAGATGCGCGCCCGCAACGACTGGATCTTCCCGACCTTCAACGGCGAGCCGCGTTATCATAAGCCGATCCTGATTTACTGGCTGATGGGGTTGACGACGGCCATCGCGGGGGACCACCCCTTCGGCGTCCGCCTGGTCTCGGGGCTGGCCGGCGCCGTCACGGCGATCGGCGTCTGGTGGCTGGGCCGTCGGATGCTCGGACCGCGTGGAGGGTTCCTGTCGGCATTGATCTTCGCCACCGCGCCGATCGTGGTCGCCGAGTCCAAGCTGGCGACAACCGACGCGACCCTGATGCTCTGGCTCTTCGGCTGTCAGAGTTGCCTCTGGGTCCTGAGTCGGCGACCGTCCCGAGGGGCAGCGACCGGATTCTGGGTGTGCCTGAGCCTGGCGATTCTGACCAAGGGACCGATCGGGCCTGCCTTGATCGGGGTGTCAACCCTATTGAGCTGGTGGTGGGGTTGGCCAGTGCCTCCCCGGCATCGGCTGCACTGGCGTTGGGGGCTGGCGGGGCTTATCATCCTGACATGCCCCTGGTTCATCGCCGTCAGCATCGCCTCGCACGGCGAGTTCCTCCGATTTGCCGTCGGAAGGCAGATTGTCCACCGGCTCGCGACCGATATGGAGGCTCACGGCGGTTTTCCCGGGTATTACCCCGTGGTGGCGACGCTCGTCTTTTATCCATGGTCCGCGCTCTTGCCCATGGCGATCGCCTTGGGCTGGTCGCGCCGGAAGGCCAATCCCAACCTGAGTTTCCTGCTCGGATGGGTGGCCGGGCCTCTCATCCTGCTCGAGTGTTTCCAGACCAAGTTGATCCATTATTATCTTCCGGCGTTCCCGGCCTGCGCGCTTCTGGTGGCCTGGCTGGTCCTCTCTCTGGGCGAAGAAAAGGCCCATTTTCGGAGACAGTCTTTGGGACGTGTCAGCCTGGTCGCTCTGGTCGGGATTGGGATGGCCTGGGTGACCCTGCTGGTGGGCGGAACGGTGTTGATGCCCGGGGCTCTCCGTACGCCCTTGATCGCGATCGCCGTACTGGTCGCATTGGGAACGCTGCGGGGAACCTGGTTGCTGCGACGAGGTGCTAGCGATCGGGCCGTTTACGCGCTCGCCGCGACCTGGGCTTGCGTCCTCCTGATCTGCGGCGGTTGGCTGGTCCCGACGGGTGAACCCTTCCGCACGTCGCGTGTCGTCGGCGAGAGGCTGGCTACACTCTCGAATCGACTGGGTTTGCAGCCTGTCTTGCTGGAGTACCAGGAGCCCGGAGTCATCTACGCGTTGGGGCATCCTGCCGCGCTCACGCGCGACCGCGACGGTTTCTTCGCACATCTCGAGGGCGGTCGAGCTGTCCTGACCGTGTTGCTGGAAAGCGAGATCGAGGTGATGCGCAGCCATTTCGGCCTGGATGTCCGACCGATCGATCACGTTGACGGATTCGTTCTGACGAAAGGGAAACGTCAGACCCTGCACCTCGCCGCGGTTCGACAGGTTGACTCGGAGTCGGTCGAAAAAGTGCCGTAGGATCGGCTGGCTGGCGCATTGAAAGGTTTGCGGTTGATCGAGACGCGTGGCGCCTCCATGGGCCTTGGCGCCGATTGCCCCGCTCTGAATGCAACGATTATCGTTTGGCCCCGTTTTTCCATCGCAACTCTTTACGTTGCCATTGACCGCCTGGAGCGGGTCCTTATACTCATCTGAACCCGCGAGGCCAGGGCCGTCATCCTCTCGGACCAGGATGGACACAGCTCGGCCCCACGACCTGACATCGGCCGTCTCCCGACGAGCCGGGCCGCTGATCAAGGAGGATCGCGATGGCCCAGCGCCGGAGTCTGCTCGCGATCCTCTTGCTCGCGACGAGTCTGCATGCCTGGTTCATCTCCCGGACCCTGGTCCCGGCGCAGGATGGGCTGAAGTTCATCCGATTCGCCCGACAGTTCCAGACCGATCCCTGGTGCGATGTGATTCGAGGGGCGGATGTCCATCCTCTTTACCCGGGGCTCGTCGCAGCCGTCCAGCCGGTCGTTGCCGGATTCGTCGAACCGGGGCCAGACGTCTGGCGGATTGCGGCCCAACTCGTCGCGGCGCTGGCCGCGGTCGGATTGCTCGTCCCGGTTTACTTCCTGACCGAATCGTTATTCGACCGGCGAATCGCCTTTGTGGCGGCTGGGCTGCTGGCATTGCTCCCGCGCGCGGCCGAGCTGGGACGCGACACGCTCGCCGACAGTCTGGGACTGTTCACGACGTTTCTAGCCTTGTGCCTGGGGGCACGGGCCCTGAAGTCCGGCGGCTGGCTCGCCGCACTCGGCGCCGGCCTGGCCGCGGGCGCGGGCTATCTGGCGCGGCCGGAGGTCATCCTCGTTCCCCTGGCCATCAGCTTGACATGGCTGATTGGGCTCGGCAGGAATTCCGGACGATCCCGCCTCGGGCGAATGCCCGCCATGTCGGTGCTGCTCGCATCTGTCGGCTTGATAGTGATCTCCTACGCAGTGGTCAAAGGCGAGATCTCCGAGAAGATCGCCATGCGGTACGGCGGATGGCTGGGGCCGCAATCGATCCTGAGCCGGCCCGTGCCTCAGCAGGTTCCTCGTGGTCTGGATGATCCGCGGTGGGACTTTTCGCCCAAAGAAGAATCGGATCAAATCCCGATCCGAAGCTGGCGATCGTCGTTCGGGCGGATCGCCGGTAAGTGGTGGGAGGAGCTGTGCTGGGGCTTCGCGGTGATGACGGTCTGGGGCCTGACACGTCGGCGATTCATCCGCAGCCTGCTGCCAGATCGCAACTCGGTCGATAGCGGCGGTGTCGAGGGCCGCCTTCTGCTGGTGTTCTCCGGAGTCTACCTCCTGGCTTTGCTGCGACATTCGGTCATGCTCGGTTATCTCTCGGGCCGACACATCATGCCGCTGGTGGTCGCCTCGATGCCGTGGGCCGCGGCGGGGACTTACGTCTGTTGTCGCGGGATCGCTCTAAAGCTCCGCTTGGGGGAACGGTGGTATCCGACAGCCCGCGTCGCCTTGATGGGAACGGCGATCGTCGCATCCCTCGGGGTGCAGACGAGACCGAGCCATCGGGATCACGTGAGCCGGTGGGGCCACTGGGCCGCCGGACGATGGCTGAAGGAGCACGCCCGACCCGACGAGTTGATCCTGGACACACGCGGCTGGGCCAAGTTCATCTCGGGGCAGCCGGGCTACGACTACTGGCATGTGTGCCAGGCACTCACCGACTCGCACTTGAGTTATATCGTCGTCGGCCTCGACGAGTTGAGTGCGGTCAGTCCGCGAGCGGAGACCTTGAAGGCCCTGCTCGCCTACGCGGCGACCCCGATCGTGGATTTCCCGGCATCGCCGGACGAGCGAGGCGCCGCAGTTCGTCTCTACCGCTTCCAACGACCCGCATCATGGGAAGGACTGGCCCGTTGAGGTACGGATCGTTCTGGGATCGTTGGGCCCGAGGCGTGAGCTGGACCTGGGTCAACGAGGCGTATCGAAGCCACTTGCCCGAGGCTTTCGACGCCACGGTCATGACCCTCCATTCCACGGATCGTCTCCACGCCAAGCAGGGCCGATCGACCGCGCGAGTCGTCTTCCATCCGGATCAACCTCACGGCCCGGACGTCCCGCAGCCAACGACTCGTCCGCTCTCCGTCTACCTGAAGCGGCACTATCGTTCGCCGTGGCCGATCCGGGTCGCGGCGATGCTCGACCCCGCCAGGGGATACTCGCCGGCGGCCGCCGAATGGGCCCGCCTCGAACGTGCCCGGAAGCTGGGGGTGGACGTGCCCGAAGTCGTCGCGGCCGGCGAACAGATCGGTCCCCACGCCAGCTTGCAGAGCTTCTTGATGGTGGCCGAGCTGACCGGTTGTGAGGCATTGCACGAGGCGGTGCCGAAGCTGGCGGAGCGGCTCGATCCGCGTGAGTTCGCCGCCCTGAAGCGCCGGGTGATCTCCGAGATGGCCCGGATCACGGCCACTCTGCACGCCGCTCGACAATTCCACAAGGACTTGTATCTCTGCCACTTTTTCCTGGATCTCGACCGAGCTCGAACGGGACGGAGCTCCGACTCGGCTCGTCCTGATCGATCTTCATCGGCTAGCCGCCCATCGGCTCTGCCCCGACTGGGGGCGCTGGAAGGATCTCGGACAACTGTTGTTCTCGACCTACGGGGTCGACGGGATCGATGACCGCGATCGTCGGCGATTCTGGCACCACTACCGCCGTCGCATCCGGATTCCCCTCGCCCGATGGCAAGAGCGTCTCGTGCGATTCCGGGCCGCACGCTACGAGAGGCACAACCGAACGCCGCGGTAGGCCGGGATCGGCCTGGCTCCAGAATCGCTACAGACGGGCCGCATCGGCCGTGCGATAAGACGAGGATAACGGACCAGTTACTCGTCGGGGTTGCTATGCCACTACCCAAGGAGGAACCATGCACCTCGCCCTCAATTATCAGCGCGTGGACCCGTCGCGAGGGGGCGCCGAGACGTACGTCGCGGACCTGTGCCGGCATCTGGTCCTCGACGGTCATCGCGTTGACTTGTACGCGGAGAGCTGGGCCGCCGATTGCCTGCCTCATGAGGTCAACGTCGTCCCCGTTCCGGCGGCCGGGTCGGAGCCGACTGGAGCGGATCTGGAGCTTCGCCCAGAATTCCGAGTCCGCGATGCGACAGGGGAGCCATGAGTGCTCGGTGGGCTTCATCAACACCTGGGCTCACGACGTGATCATCCCGCAGGGCGGCGTGCAGAAAGGGAGCCTGGACGCGAATGCCGGGCGATTCCAGACGGGTCTTCAACGCGGGCTCTACCGGTTGACCAAATCCGCCAATCCGAAATACTGGCTCTACCGCGCGATCGAGAACAAGCAGTACGACCTCATGCGGTCGTCCCGGTTTGTCGCCGTGAGTGAGATGGTTCGTCGGCACCTGGAAGAATTTCACCACGTCCCGCCAGAGAAGATCCACGTGGTACCCAATGCGATCGATGTGCGACGGGTCGAGGTCTCCCAGCCGGGCGCAGTCCGTTGTGGGTTCCGCAACCGGATGGGCCTGGAACCGACCGACCTGGTTGGCCTCTTTGTCGGTCACAACTTCGCGCTCAAAGGTCTCAAGCCGCTCCTGATGGGACTCGGAGCGCGGCGTCGGCGCGACCGAGCGGCTCGACCCGTTCATCTCCTGGTCTGTGGCGGCGGGAATTCCGCACCATATCTTCGCCTTGCCAGGAGCCTGGGAATCCAGGATTCTGTGCACTTCCTCGGATTCTATCCGGATGTCCGCGAGTGCTACTGGTCGAGCGATTTCTTCGTCCAGCCGACCTACTATGATCCCTGCTCGCTGGTCGTTCTGGAAGCGCTGGCGTGCGGCCTGCCGGTGATCACCACCGAGCAGAACGGGGCGGGAGAATTGATGACCAACGATCGCGAAGGATACGTCTTGACGTCGCCCGACGCCGAGAGTGAGCTGATCGCCGCGCTCGATGGGATGGCCCACGACGCGAAGCGGTCGGCGATGTCCACGGAGGCACGTCGACTGGGCCGTCAAATGACCTTTGACGACCACGTCGCAAAGCTCGTGACGATCTTCCAGGAGGTGGCCCGCAACAAGTCGGCTCGCGTGCCGCACGCTCGCACGCGAAGCCCCAGTATCCCAGGGGCTCGCGTGGGTCGATCCAGCCGGTGGAGTCGAGGGAATCTGGGCTCGGCCTGAGCCAACGGATCACGGAGGGCTCGATCATGCAGGCGGTTCTTCTGGCTGGGGGAAAAGGGACGCGGCTACGCCCCTATACTCACGTCCTGCCCAAGCCGCTCATGCCGATGGGTGGCGACGACCCCATGCCGATCATCGAAGTGGTCCTCCGCCAGCTTGCGCGGTACGGATTTCGCGACGTGACCGTCATCACCGGTTACCTGACCGAGCTGATCGAAGCTTTCTGCGGTGATGGGAGGCGGTTCGGAACGCGTCTCCAGTATCGCCGCGAGCTGACCCCGCTGGGCACCGCCGGGGGCCTGACCTTGCTCGATCGCCCGTCGGAGCCGATCCTGGTGATCAACGGCGATATCCTGACGACTCTCGACTTCGGAGCCATGTACGAGTTCCACCGGGATCGTGGCGCCGGCCGCGACCATCGCCTCCTACCCCCGCGAGGTGAAGATCGACTTCGGCGTGCTGCTCTTCGGCGACGATCCCCACGTCTTGACAGGTTACCAGGAGAAGCCCGAGTATTCCTTCCAGGTGAGCATGGGCGTTTACATCCTCGACCCGTGCGCCTGGGGTTTCCTCGAGCCCGATCGGTCGTTGTCGATGCCGGATCTTCTGGAATCGTTGCGCCTGAGCGGACACGAGGTCCATTGTTACCGGCAAGAGTGTTACTGGCTGGACATCGGGCGGCACGACGATTATGAGCTGGCGAACGAGGTTTTCGACTCACGACGTTCTGCGTTTCTGGGCATCCCCGAATCCAGGAAACTCAAGATCGGGCGAGACCAGTGACCGAGAATACCTGGGCAGCCATGCTCGCCCTGTCGACACTCGCCATTCTGGCTGGTTACCTGATCGGGTCGATCCCGTTCGGATATGTGGCCGCGCGTGCGCTGAAGGGCATCGACATCCGGACGGTGGGATCGGGCAATCTGGGAGCCACCAATGTGGGCCGGGTCCTGGGCCCACGCTATTTCTGGCTGGTCCTGGCGCTCGATGCACTGAAGGGGTTGCTCCCGACTCTGGGTTTTCCCTGGCTCTTTCATCGATTCCTCGACGGAGTGCCGGTGGATCTGCCCGTCCTGATCGGGCTGGCGGCGATCCTGGGTCATACGTTTCCGGTCTATCTGAAGTTTCGAGGCGGCAAGGGAGTCGCGACCAGCCTGGGCGTCGTCCTGGCGCTCGATCCCGTCTCCTGTGCCGTGGCGACGATCGTATTCGGCGCGGTGTTGTTGACGACGCGCTACATGTCGCTGGCATCGCTGGTGGGCGGCGTGGGTTTCGTGGCGGCGCACTTCCTTCGCGAAACCGCGCCTTGGAGTCGCGAGCATATTGCCATGAGTCTATTCTCGATTGCCGTGGTGGCCCTTCTGTTCGTGCGACATCGTTCGAATCTCGCTCGGATTCGAGCCGGGACCGAGAATCGGGTGAATCTCACCCGGTCTCGACGCCGGTCTGAGGATGGGTCGTCAACGAAGAATGATCCACCGGTTCCCCCGAGCGGTCGCGTGTTCGTCTTCCTGGCGTTTGGCCTGGTCCTTTTTTCGATTGGGGCGATCGCGGGCGTCTGGCTGATCCATCATGCCAGCCAGCCAGTGGTCGCGGTGGCCGGCCCCTGGTCGCTACGTGAAACGGATCGCCTTGCAACCGGACAGCAGCGCGTGGACCGTATCGCGTTCGCCACCGATGGGGAGAGGCTGGCCGGCATCTGCCCGCGCTATAATCGCCTGGTAACCTATGAGGTCGGTCCTGATGAGAAACTGCGATCGATCGGCGTGACCGAGTTGGAAGGGCGGCCTGTCAGCATCGTGACCGTCGGCTTGCGATTCGTCGTTCTCCAGCGTCCGGCCGGTGATCAGAAGCACCTGGAGCCGGGCTGGTGGGAGGTGTTCGATCAGTACGGGAAGAAGGTGGGCTCGCGCCACCTGGCCGGATTCTATCCGGACGATCTGGCCGTATCGCCCGACGGACGGTTTCTCTACGCCTTGAGCTCGGGACGGTCTGAAGGCGACGACAAGAAGCCTCTGCCGGCTCTCGATGTCATCGCGATTGACCTCGAACGCGACTTGCCTCGTCAAGTGAGCCGGCTCACGTTCGACCCGTCCGACGATCCCGAGCGGTTGACCCTATCGGCGTCCGGACGATTCGCTGCGGTCTTCCTCGCCAAGTCGAAGCAGACGGCGGCGGTCGATCTCTCCGTGCCCGAGGCACCCCGACTGCTGGGTCGCACCAAGACAGTGACCGCCGATGCGCCTTATGTCTCCGCGTCCTCCGACGCGGACTGGATCATGATGCCCGCCGCGGGCGACGGCGATACGATCGCCGTCGAATGGCCCGGCGCCGCCGCTCGGCCGGGAGCTCACGACGGCAGCGTGCCGACCCGGAACGCCGATTTCCTGATCTCCACGCGGCAAGACGAGTCGGTCCTGGAGATCTCGCAAGGCTCACCGCGCCATTCCTTGGGTCGCTTCCCCCTGCTCGGTCCGTTCAACCTGGGACGGACACGCCCCACGGGACTGGCCTATTCGGCAAAGCGAGGGCTGATCGCCGTCGCCACTCGCACCGGAAGTATCCACCTGGTCGAACTGCATTCGCGAGTCGGTGTTCGCGACCGGCCAGCGCCGAGGATCGCGACAAGCCCGGTCGAGCCGATCCGGCGCTGATCGGTTGCGGCAAGAGACCTCCCAGTATGCCCAGTCCCTCAAGTTGGCTTTGGGCTCTCCGGACGCTAAAATCAATGGGAACGCGGGCGCGGGCCGTGGAACTCGTCGCGTTCGCAAGATGGGCCGATCCCCTGACTCGGTCGATGATTGAATACCATGCTACCCAAGACGCCGCTCTCTCCGACCTGGGAATCACGATTCTGCGCGGCTTGCGGCCATGTGGCCGAGGACGCCGCGGATGGGACTCTTTGCCTCTATTGTGGCAATCGCCTGCAACTCCGTGGATACTGTCCGATCTGCGAGCACCGGTTGAATCTCGCCGTTGGGTCGATGTGCCCGAAACATGACGTGGTGCTCGAGCCCGATGAGCCCGGCCCGCCCGTGCGCTCACCGTCCAGCTCATCGATCTCGTGGGTCACCGATCACCAGCTTCCCACACACCCTGGCCGCCGAGGCCGCGAGGATTCGACTCGAGGCCGAAGGCATCCCCACGTTCGTCGAAGGAGAACGGATGGGAAGCCCGGCTATGTACCAGGTGGCGACCAACGGGGTGAAGCTCCAGGTGCCGAAGCTTCTGGCCGACCAGGCCCGGATCATCCTCTCTCAGAAGTGGTCGTTGCCGAGCGAAGTCGCGGATTCGGACGACGAGCTCGACGATTTCCCCGAAGATCCTGATAACGTCTGGCAAGACATCGAGGCCCGCGATGACGACGCGTCGGTGTCGCTTCCGCAGCCTGGTGCCACTCGCCTCTGGATCACGGAGGCCATATTCCTACTCGTCCTGCTCACACCCCTGATCATCTGGCTCATTGTTCGCCTCTCGGATCAGAAGTGACGGACGTTATACCTCACGCGGTCAGAATCGAGCCATTTGGGAGGGAGAGGCTCCGTCCGCGCCTCCCTTGGCCCATGCGGCTCGCACGGAGGCTCGCCCTCCCGCGAACGACGTCGCTCTTCACCCGCGCGGAGTATATCGAGCTTCCATGAGCCATCAGGGTGTCGGCTGATAGGCCAGCCAGAGGGCGCGAAAGTACCTCAGTACGCGGTCGGGATCGGAGCTCTCGGGGATCTCGGCAAGCGTGAAGCCGTCATAGTTCCGAGCTTTCAGGAGCGCGAAAAGCTGGCGCCACGGGTATTTCTCATCCGTCAAGTCGCGGAGGTGGACTTCACCAACCCGGCCGCCGACCATTGCGAACGTCTCCGTGATCGAGCCGTCCTTGACGTCGGTCGGGTTGGAGTTCCAGCAAGCGTAGACATTGGGGTGATCCGCGTATTGCAGGATCTTGGTGATGTGCTCGAGCTGCGCGGTCACAGCCCCGTGGACTTCCAGGCGGATCTCGATCCCGAAGTCATTCGCGTCCTCGCCGACGTCATGCAGTGCCCGCCCGATCTGATGGAGGGTTGCATCCAGGTTGGCCCCCTTGGGAATCCCATTGGGTCGGACCTTCACTCCGGGTGCCCCGATGTCGTGGGCCAGGCGGACATACTCCTTGGTCCCCTCAATATTCTGGCGCACGATCGCCGGATCCGTGGCCTGGTATTCGAAAGCACTACCGAGGCCCGCGAGTTGCACCACCGAGTCCTCGAAGCGCTTCCGGACCTCCTCGCGTTGGGCCTTGGTCAGGTTGACCTCGACCTTGTGGGCATGGGTCGTCCGGAGCTCGACGCCTTCATAGCCGAGGGCTTCGAGCTTGGTGAGGATGGTGGTCAGAGCCCAGTCCTTGGCGATATTGTAGGTGACGATTCCGAGTTGCGCCATGGCCGATCATCCTGGGTGAGGGGTTTCACGCACACGATTCCGGGTCGGTTCATTGTCGTGCATGGACCCATTCCGTACAAGCGAGCACCTCGCTGTGCTTCCGCCAACAAGCGGTCCCGAGGGTGCGCCTGCGGCGACCCTGGGCCCGGTTGTGCAACCCCGTTGGGGTCGGGGTACGTCCCGGTCCTTACGCCAAAGGCGTTCTCCAACAAAGCCCAGGGTCGCCGCAGGCGCACCCTGGGATACGGACGCCCGATTCTCCCTACCCCAACGGGGTTGCACAACAGTCGCGGTGACGGCGCGGCGACCAAGACGTTCACCGCAGTGGAATCGGAACCCGAGACAAGGCCCGGCTGGAACCGATCGCTTCCGGTCGCATCACGCAGGGTCTTGAGGTCGGCACGGGGCGGTGCATCCGGTCATCGGGAGTTCCGCGAGGATGATCGAGAAAAAGGCGGGCTGGACGGAGCGGGTCGTGGGGCGTAATCTGGAAACCCAGTGAGACCGGGTAGCTCAGTCGGTAGAGCAACGGACTTGGGATGCTGTCTGGAGACAGAAACCAGGAGCCTCGCGCGGGAAGAAACGGAACCGCGATGAGTGGATGCCGCAGTATGCTGGGACGCCCTGAGAGCCGCTCGCACCACAACGTCGCCGGCAACGGCAAGCGTGACGGTCGGAAAAGTCAGCGGATTGGGTAATCAGCAGGCAAGGGACCGGCGATGAACCGGCCTCGGCCCCAGAGACTAGACGCGGCACGCCTGCGATGGCGAAGGGATAGTCCAGACTTTCAACCCGCAAACTCCGGAAACGGCCGTGAGCGGCCTGCCGAGAATTGCGGTGGTCGGTGAAAGCCGATGAGGTACGTTAATCCGTTGGTCGAGGGTTCGAGTCCCTCCCCGGTCATTTCCGACAGGACACGGCAGAACCCGCCTAGGCCCGGCGGAGCAAAGGAGTTAGGGCAAGGCGAGATTCCGGGCCAAACCCGCCAGCATGCGACCATGACCGGCCCTGTCCGTCCCCTGACTGCTACCGAAAATGCTACCGGGTTGCTACCAGGCGACCCGGACTTAGCGACTGTCATCGACGCGTGGGATGGACTGCCCGAGGCTGTCCGCGCCGGTATCGTTGCGATGGTCAAGGCTTCCTCGAAAGGGGGTGGCCGATGAGCCTCGAGACGATCGAGCCCGCGGGCCGTGCATCCATGCTCCTGTTCCGCCAACACGCCGGATCGCTGTTGGGGTCAAGGCATGCCCGACACCCTGATCGAGAACCCAATCCTCAACTCCCCTTATCGGGAGCCGACCCGGCATTTTCGGTTCGGCGACGAGGGGATCACCAACGAGATCGTTGAGACCCGGCGCGCGAGTGCCTACTTCGTCCCGATCCCCCCGCCCAAGAAGAAGGGCAAGCAACTCGTCTTCGACACGGAATGGACCGAAGACCGCCTCACGGCGAACGACGAAGTCGATCGCATCCGGGAGCGGGTCAAGCACTGGCGGGAAGGGGACTATCAGGGGATCACCCAGGTCACGCGCCAGCTCTTGCAGCACTGGACCGACCCCGACCGGGAAAACAAGCTCTTCTTCTGCCAGGTCGAAGCGCTGGAAACGCTCGTCTATCTCACCGAATCCGCCCGCAAGGTCGGCGACAACTGGATTGAGAACTGGCTCCGCGACGCCAACGACTCATCGAACCCGGGGCTCAACCGCGTCGCGATGAAGATGGCGACCGGCTCGGGCAAGACGGTCGTCATGGCCATGCTGATTGCCTGGCACGCCTTGAACAAGATCGCCGCACCGAAGGACCGACGATTCTCCGACACGTTCCTCGTCGTTACCCCGGGAATCACGATCCGCGACCGGCTTCGAGTCCTCTTGCCCAACGATGCCGAGAACTATTTCCGCCTGCGCGACCTCGTTCCGCCCGACCTGTTCGGGCAACTCGGCCGGGCCAAGATCCTGATCACCAATTTCCACGCCTTCAAGGCCCGCAAGCTGATCGAGGCGAACAAACTGACGAAGGAGATTCTCGGCACCGACTTCGACGAGACGCCGGCCCAGATGGTCAATCGGGTCTGTCGAGAGCTCGGCAGCAAGCGGAACGTCATCGTCATCAACGACGAGGCTCATCACTGCTACCGCCGCAAGCCCGACGGCGAGTCCGAAGCGCTCAAGGGTGAGGATCGCACCGAAGCCGAGAAGCGGAACCAGGAAGCCCGCGTCTGGCTTTCCGGTCTGGAAGCTGTAAGAGACAAGATCGGCATCAGGGCAATCTACGACCTGTCGGCAACGCCCTTCTTCCTCCGAGGCTCAGGATACCGCGAAGGGACGCTGTTCCCTTGGGTCGTCTCCGACTTCTCACTCATCGACGCCATCGAGGCGGGGATCGTCAAGATTCCCCGGGTTCCCGTCGCCGACGACTCGATGATCGGGGATCAGCCGACCTATCGCTATCTCTGGCCCCGCATCCGCGAGGAGCTCCCCCGCAAGGGACGCAAGACCGAGGCCGTCTCGGGCGAGCCGAAGCTTCCCATCGAGCTTCAGGGGGCTCTTCATAGCCTTTACGGCAACTATGAGGCCCGCTATCGCCTTTGGGAGCAAGCCCAGACGGAGGGGACCGGCAACCAGACTCCGCCCGTGTTCATCGTCGTGTGCAACAACACGAATGTCTCCAAGCTCGTCTTCGATTACGTGGCGGGTTGGGAGCGGACCTTGCCCGACGGCTCCGCGGTTCTCGTTCCCGGTCAACTGGCCGTGTTCAACAACGTCGAAGATGGGCGCTGGAGGGCCCGGCCACTCACGATCCTGATCGACAGCGAGCAACTCGAATCGGGCGAAGGGATGAGCGACGAGTTCAAGAAGATCGCCGCGCTGGAGATCGAGGAATTCAAGGCCGAGTATCGCGTCCGGTTCCCGGGGCGGGACGTCGAGAGCCTGGCGGATGAGGACCTGCTCCGCGAAGTGATGAACACGGTCGGCAAGCCCGGCAAGCTCGGTGAGCACTGTGCGGTGCGTCGTCAGCGTCTCGATGCTCACCGAGGGATGGGACGCGAACACCGTGACGCATGTCCTGGGGATCCGGGCATTCGGCACGCAACTCTTGTGCGAGCAAGTCATCGGCCGAGCCTTGCGACGAATGAGCTACGCCGCGAACGATGAGGGGCTCTTTGAGCCCGAGTATGCGGATGTCTACGGCGTGCCGTTCTCGTTCCTGCCCTGCTCGGGCGGAGCCACTCCGATCAAGCCCGGCCCGACCCCGACCCGCGTCCGGGCGATCCCCGAGCGGATCGCTTGTGAAGTCACCTGGCCCCGCCTGATCGGCTATCGGTACGAGCTACCGGGCGAGCGGCTCACCGCGACGTTCAATACCGATTCGCAACTCGCTCTGACCAATGCCGACCTCCCGACGAAAACGGAAGTCGAAGGGATCGTCGGCGAAGGCAGCATCGACACGCTCGACGACGTGAAGAAGCGACGGCTCAACGAAGTCGCCTTCTTGCTGGCCAAGCTGACCCTCGAGAAATACTTCCGCGACGACGCGGGCCATGACAAGCCCTGGCTCTTCCCGCAACTCCTGGCGATCACCAAGCGCTGGCTTGCCGAGTGCCTGCACTGCAAGGGCGGGACGTTCCCGCAACTGGTCTGGTTCGGCGACTTCAAGCACCAGGCCGCCGACCGGATTTACCGCTCGATCGTCGCCTCAACCGAGGGGAGTCCGACCCTCAAGCCGATCCTCCGACCCTATGAGACCGTCGGGACGACCCGCTACGTCGATTTCCACACGATCCGAGCGACCTACAAGACCCGGGCCGACAAGTGCCACGTCTCCCACGTCGCGCTCGACAGCGATTGGGAAGCCAAGCTCGCTCAAGAGCTGGAAGACATGGGCGAAGTCGTCGCCTACGTCAAGAACCAGAGCCTCGGGTTCACGATCCCCTACACGATCAACGGCGTCGAGCGGCAGTATTACCCGGACTTCCTCATCCGGATCGATGACGGGGAGGGACCGGACGACCTGCTCAACCTGATCCTCGAAGTGACCGGCGAGCGGAAGAAGGACAAGGAAGCGAAGTCGGCGACGGCGCGCACGCTCTGGGTTCCGGCCGTGAACCATCACGGCGGCTTCGGGCGCTGGGCGTTCCTGGAAGTGACCGATCCGTATGATGATGTGGTGGAGTTGATCCGGGCGACAATCGCGCATCAGACCGTTGCGAATCAGGCCGCGCCATGAGCACGGCGACCACAGATCCATGGTCTGACGAGAGCAAGGGAGATCGAGCCGTGTCTGCAACGATCACCATTGACGAAGCTCAGGCCAATCTGAAGGAGTTGATCCACCGGTTGGCTCCGGGGGAAGAAGTCGTCATCACCGAGGACCAGCAGCCGGTGGCGAAGTTGGTGAGCGCGCCGCCGACGCCGAAGCCCGGGTCTGCGACCGCCCCCCGGCCTGGGAAAGGGTCTCATCACGATCATTGCAGACGATGACGAGCATCTGAAGGACTTCGAGGAGTACATGCCGTGAGGCTGCTGCTCGACACGCACGCCATGTACTGGTACATCGAGGACGATCCCCAATTGAGCCAGCCGGCTCGGACATTGATCCAGGATGCGTCGAATGAGATCCTGATCAGCCCGGCATCATACTGGGAGATCGCCATCAAGATCAGTATCGGCAAGTGGCGGCTGAACCGGCCCTATGAGGAGCTGATCGACATCGGGCTCAACCGGTACGGTTTTCGGGTGTTGCCGATCCTGCCCGCACATACGGCTCGGTTAATCGGGCTGCCGTTCCCCTCGGGTCACAAGGACCCGTTCGACCGACTGCTCGTTGCACAGGCGCTGGTGGAACAGATCCCGATTGTGAGTGCGGACGTGCCCCTTGATGCGTATGGCATAACTCGACTTTGGTGAAGTCCCATGGACGCAGCATTGGCGACAGCGTCGGAGGCCGTTTGATGGCACGCAAGAAGAAAGACCCGACCCCCGCGTTCCCGGATCTGGACGCCATCCGGCACAAGGAAACCCGCAAGAACATCCCGACCGAGGAACTCCGCGACTTCGTCGCTACCGACGAGGCCAAGCCGCCGAAGATGCTCTATCCCCGCGACCCGTCGCTCGACCCGCAACTCGTCTGGAAGGGGAAGGACGAGCAAGACCGGGAACCGCTCGAAGTCGATGTCGTCCCGATCTACATCCAGGAAGTCATCGAGCCCCGCGTCATCATCGACGCCATTCAATCGAGGAAGACGACCAGGCCGGACAACGGCGGCTTCCTGCCCGGCTTCTTCGACGACTTCGACGCCCTGGAATTTGACCATAAGGTCGAGTTCTACCAGCACGACCAGCATTGGGCAAACCGCATGATCCTGGGCAACTCGCTTCAGGTCATGACCAGCCTTGCCGAGAAAGAGGGGCTCAAGGGCAAGGTTCAGATGATCTACATCGACCCGCCTTACGGGATCAAGTACGGGTCGAACTGGCAGGTCTCGACGCGGAAACGAGACGTCAAGGACGGAAAGCTTGAGGATACATCGCGGCAACCCGAGCAGATTAGGGCATTCCGTGATACGTGGAAGCTAGGGATTCACTCTTATCTGCCCTATCTGCGCGATCGGCTCGTGACTGCACGGGAGTTACTCACGGAGTCCGGAAGTATCTTCGTACAGATCGGAGACGAGAATGTCCACCTCGTTCGGAGCTTGATGGACGAGGTCCTTGGAAGCGTGAACTTCTGCGCCGCCATCGTGGTGACTAAGACCTATGGATTGAGTAGCCCGACCGCGAGTGTCAACGTACTCTCCACAATTTGCGACTATGTCCTTTGGTACGCGAGGGACGTCCAGCACGTAAAGTACAGGCAACTCTACATACCAAAACAGCTTGATCACAACGCCGCACAGTTACTCTGGATCGAAGACGAAAATGGCAATCGCAGACGACTCACAACTGAGGAGAAAACGAATCTCGGGTCCATTCCGACCGGATCGCGGGTCTTTCGCTTGGATCACATTATTTCCGCAGGCTGGTCTTCGACGCTTTCCAAGCCGTTTATTTGGAACGACCGGACTTACACAGTCAGTACGAACCACCATTGGAAAACCACTCAAGATGGATTGCGGACTCTCACTCGTGCGCGACGGCTCCAGGACTCCGCAGGAACCCTCCGATACCTGAGATTCACCGACGATTTCCCCGTTTCACCGCTTCAAAACATCTGGGACGATGTGGGGACCGGACAATTCACTGAGGAGCGATTGTATGTCGTGCAGACAGCGCTCAAAGTGGTCCAACGCTGTTTGTTAATGACCACCGATCCGGGCGACCTCGTTCTCGACCCGACATGCGGCTCAGGCACGACTGCCTACGTTGCCGAGCAACGGGGTCGGCGCTGGATCACAATCGACACGAGCCGGGTTGCCCTGGCTCTTGCCCGAACGCGGTTGATGGCCGCCAAGTTTCCCTATTACCTTCTCGCCGACTCGCCCGAGGGGCTCAAGAAGGAAGCCGAGCTGACCGGACAAGAGCCGCCGAACTACCCGACCGCCCGGGACATCCGTAAGGGATTCGTCTACAAGCGCGTCCCGCACGTCACGCTCAAGTCGATCGCCAACAACGCCGAGATCCGGGATGGGATGACCCGGGCCGAGATCGACGCCGCGATCGCCCGGCACGCCGAGACCGAGACCCTCTACGATCAACCTTTCGACGACAAGAACCGCATCCGGGTGAGCGGGCCGTTCACGGTCGAGAGCCTCTCGCCCGACCGGATCGTCTCGACCGACGAGGAACGGCCGGAATCGGAGTTGATCGGCCAGAAGCAACCGGGGCGGGCCGACTTCGCGACGATGATCCTGGAGAACCTCCGAAAAGCCGGGGTGCAAAACACGTTCAAGAACGAGCGGCTCACGTTCGACCGCCTGGAGCCGTACGCCGGGGCCTGGATTCACGCCACGGGCGAGTACACCAACGGCGACGGCAAGACCCGGCGCGTCGCCGTGACGATCGGGCCGGAGTATGGCACGGTCACTCCCCAGCAAGTCAAGGAAGCCGCCAAGGAAGCCGTCTCCGGCATCGGCTTCGACATCCTGATCGTTTGCGGCTTCGCCTTCGACCCGCACGTCTCCGAGGAAGCCAAGCGTTACGGCAAGCTCACGGTACTCCCGGCGCGGATGAACCCCGACCTCCTGATCGGCGACACGCTCAAGAACACCGGGGCCGGCAACCTATTCATGGTCTTCGGCGAGCCCGACATCGCCATCACCCGCGACGCCGAAAAGAAGCTCATCGTCGAAGTGAAGGGCGTCGACGTCTACGACCCGACGACGGGCCAGATCCGGAGTTCATCGACCGACGACATCGCCTGTTGGTTCATCGACACCGATTACAACGGCGAGTGCTTCTTCGTCCGCCACGCCTACTTCCTCGGGGCCGACGACCCCTATGGCAAGCTCAAGCGCGCCCTCCGAGCCGAGATCGACGAGGCCCAATGGGCGAGCCTCTACAGCACCAAGAGCTACCCGTTCGACCCACCCGCCTCGGGCAAGATCGCCGTCAAGGTCATCAACCACTACGGGGATGAAGTGCTCAAGGTCTACAAGGTCTGACTCCGCGGCGAGAAGGCGAAGCTCCTCCTCTCCCCTGCCGGCATCGGGGAGGATCCTCGGCCGATCCGTTCGATACTATCGGCGAGACCCGACCGGGCTAGGCGGCTTCCGCCTCGTCAGCGCTTATCTCGGTTCGCTGGTCTG
Organism: uncultured Isosphaeraceae bacterium; assembly: GCA_963845695.1. GTDB lineage: Bacteria > Planctomycetota > Planctomycetia > Isosphaerales > Isosphaeraceae > CAWJTV01. Next base: position 425,251 of record CAWJTQ010000017.1, read on the forward strand.
GCCGATCGTCAGTCTTGAACCGATCGGACACCTTTCGCCGATCAACAACGACGATCCCTTCGAGAGCCCTCTTGAGGGCTTCGACCGCAAATGCGTTGCGGTCCATGCCGGACAAACTCGCCGCTGCGCACCAGCGCGCGTGCAGCGTCGCGTCAACGGTGACCGACGATCTGACGAATCGACTCCCTTGCGGACCGGCGGGTTTCCGCTTGCGAGGAGTAGGGGCGTTCACGATCCCACCTCCGTTACGCTGAGGATGAAGCCCTCGGTTACGCGACCGCGAGCTTTCTCTCTTGTCGGTCCGGAGCGGTCTCGCGCTTGCGGCTTCCCATCACGAAGTAACGACGCGAGACGATGGGGCATCCATGCCCCTGGGACCGATCCTCAGAACGCCCGGCGGCTGAGACCGTGCAAGTGGTTGATGCACGCGATGGAGTCTTCCGAGGCGATCGTATCGCACCGATCGCAAAGCCCCTGAGACGTCAGATCGTCGCAACAATCGCCACAGTTCAGGCAGTGGCCGGTCAGGGGGAAACTGTCGTTGAACTGATCGGTCCAGGCGGCCTCAAGGGCTCGCTCTTCCAGCCGGTGGGTATCCTCGATGTCGCCGAAGAACTGAGCGGCCCAATTCAGATCCTCGATGCTGGGAGCGAACAGCCGGCGGCGCCCGATGTGGATCCCGCGGCCCAAGGTCTGGGTGGCGGGGTTGACGGTCCGGGTCGAGTCGAACAGGATGGCGGTCATGGTGGGGGGCTCCTACTTAGCCTCTTGCCATTCGGCCCGGTGGGTGTTAACGGCACTCATCGGGCCTCTTCATTTCCGGGTCGAACCGCTCGACCCGACATCAGGATTATACACGGTCATCTGACGACAGAAAATAAACTGGTGACAGAAAATTTAAAGTCTCGCTTGCCCGATCAGTCACTTGGGCGTACAATGCATACCAGATAGACGCTGTTGCCCGTGGTACTTTGGCACGCCGGAGGGACCGACAATGGCCGTGGCAGAACGGGAGAAACCGATCGGGGCGAAGAAGAAGGCAGGCAGACCCAAGAGCAAGAATCCTCGGGGGGATGGGCTCCAAGTCCGCATCGCTCCCGATGTCGTCCGCATGGCCAGAGTGATCACGCCACTGAAGGGGGTCGCTCTCACGAACTACCTGTCCGACATTCTGCGCCCGGTCGTCACGCGGGATTACGCGCAAGCGGCCAGGAAATTGGCGTTGGAGGGGGGTGAGTGATGAATCCCCAGGAAGTTCGCCAGTTGATCACGGAGCATACGCTCTCCCTGCCCTACTCGATCATCACCAGGGGGGGCCGGACGTTCCCGGTCGCGGACCATGCCAACGTCTGGATCACCCCCGCGTATCCGGAAACGCTCATCCTCGCCATCCCCGGGAAGGGCATCGTCTATCTCGGCCTGAGTTCCATCGACGCGATCCACAACGAACACGAAGCCGTCTCGGCGCACGAGTGAAGGGGTGACGCATCATGCCGACCAACGAGGAGCGGCGCGAGTATCCGCACCTGACCGATGAAGAGTGGGAGGGCATCGAGGATATGCGGGCTCGCAAGGCGCGGCGCGAGTGGCCGTTCGAACCGAGGGAGCCCGGCCCGCCCACCTTCGAAGAACAGGTTCTGGCGCTCCTGCGCGAACAGTCGGAGTTACTCCGCGAGATTCGCGACCGGCTGCGATCACCGGCAGCGGACAGGGAAAGGGGCAAGTGATTCGGCCGCTTTACCCCCTTCATGACCAGGGCGTCATCGAGGGCCTCGGTTGCCAGGCCACGGGCTTGGCGGCCGGCGGGTCGAGGGATCGGGCGGGGATTGCCGGCAACGCCTCAGCGGGGCGTATAATCGGCCGGATCGATCCCCTGAGCGCGGAGGCGTCATGAGCCAGGATGAATTAACCCCCAAGTCGGCGCGCGTACAACCCGGAGAGGATCCGGCCGATTGGCCGACGGTCGAAGAATGCCTCTTCTCGGAAGAGGACCTCCAAATCTTCGACCGCCTCAGAGACGAGGAACAAGCCCGCCAGCGCGAACAGGCCGGCGGCGGCCTCGTCGATGACCAGCTCCGTGGCGGGATCGAGGTGCGGGCCTCGGTCCCTCCTCACGGCCTAGCGACGTTGCTACGGGCCTGACGGCCGTCGGGTCGAGGGATCGGGCGGGGCGCGGTCCGCGGCCGTCCTACGCGATTCGAAATTTGGCATTCATTTCCGTGCGCTGGGGCGGCTGCGGTCCCAAGTCGCGCGCTCCCGAAAACAATCCCCCCCATCCCCCTTACATGCATGCAATCCGAGGGTTCCGGTCGAATCGGCGCATAATTCCCCCTTTCCCCCAAGAGTTATGAGGATCCTACGACACGGCGCGGCAGTTTTTGGCCCGACCTCCCCACCGTTTTCCACCGTTTTCCCGGTGAGACTCATCAACGCCATTCGCATGCCAGGAAAAAAACTCCAATTTTGTCAAGAAGCGCGCGCGGGGCCGTCCGCGGTTTGAGCCGGTCGCGCGCGAGCAAAAACCCTCCCCCCAACCCTCGCTGTTATTCCGCTGTTCCTGAACGGATCGCGGCCAGCTTGGGGCGGTTGGCACAACCGGCAGCGGCACCATGACCGGATGGCCGATACCGTCCGGGTGCCCGTTTATTGAACGGGGATCGGACCGACGGAGAGGGGGTGTGTATGACTGTATGGATATGCCTGGCGAACCGAGTCAGGCCCATGGCCTATATCGAGGATTAGTGTACATAATATCACTAAATGCTTGTCGGCACGGGCAGCCATCTCGACCGGACAGGCTCGTTGGCGACTGCATAGAAACGGTATTCTATGAAGTAAACCACCCCGAAAAGGCAGGTATCGATAGCGCCATGGGGCGATTATCCCCCTCTTTTCGGTGCATAGAATATCCCGGAGAAAATGCGATGGGCACCATCGACGTCAACAGCCCGGTCTGGTCCGACCTCGTCACCCGATTCGTCGCCTGGCTCGAAGAAGAGGAAAGGTCGGCTCATACCATGCGGAACTATCGAGACGATCTCACCGCGTTCGGTGCATGGTATCGTTCCCGGTTCGGGGAGGAACCGGACATCAGCCGACTCACCAAGCGGGACTTGCTCGACTGGAAAGACCAGGTCGAGAAGCAAGGCGGCCGGAAGGATCGGGACGGCAACCCGCACGCGGCATCTCTCCCGACGGTGAACCGCAAGCTAGCGGCGGTCCGGAAGTTCTTCCAATGGGCGAGAGAGCTCGGTCTCGCGCCCGCGTTCGACCCACCCAAGCCCAGACGGCAGCACAACCGGCCCAAGCCCAAATCCCTCGAGTCGGACGAACGCAAGGCGCTCATCCGGGCCGTCGAGAGCGGCCAGAACCTGCGAGACATCCTCTTGATCCGCACGGGCCTGGAAGCCGGCTTGCGGGTCGCGGAACTCGCGGCGTTGCGATGGGCGGACGTCAAGATCAGCGAACGCAAGGGGCAGTTGACCGTTCGCCACGGGAAGGGCAACAAACAGCGGGTCGTTGACCTCACCAAGTCGCTCCGCAATGCCTTCCTGGAACACGGCTATGAACGGCATCGCGGGAAAGACCGGCCCGTGTTCGAAGGGCGGCAAGGCGGCCTCTCGGTCCGCGGCATTCTCCTCACCCGTTCCTGACCGTCGTGGGAGGGATGACGCCCGATATGCTTTCGACGCTCCCCGAGGGACAGGGAAGAGATGACGGATTCATTGCCCGGCTTCTATTCACCTATCCCGACCGAGTGCCCCGACGCTACGCCGAAGACGGAGTGCCGGACGATGTGGCCGACGAGTGGGAACGGGTGGCAACGGCGCTTTGGTCGCTCGACCTGCGGGAGCTGGACGGGAAGCCCGCCCCGCGCGTGGTCAACATGAATCCCGAGGCCGCGGCCGAGTGGCGGGCTTGGTGCCAGGCTCATTATGCCGAGCAAGAAGCCGACGAATTCCGTGACAGCCTGGAAGGCCCATGGGGGAAACGGGAAGCCTACGCGGGACGGCTGGCTCTCATCCTTCACCTGATGAACTTGATGAGCGATCCGACCCGCCCCTCATCTGCCGACCTTCCGGAGTTGCCCAAGCGAACCATCGAGGCCGCATTCCGGCGGGTGACCTACTTCAAGACCCAAGCCCTGCGCGTTTACGCCGCCATGGGAGGGAAGTGCGATCGTGGCGGAGACGACGTCCAATCGCTGGTCCGTTGGATCCGACGCAACAACCTGGCGGAGTTCGCCGAACGCGACATCACGCGAAACCTGCGTCGGTTCCGCGACGACCCCGCTGCCCTGGAAGACGCCCTCGAGTGGATGGCCAATCACAACGTCATCAGGCCCCGCGAGAGGCCCGAGGCAAGCCCCAAGGGTGGCCGACCCCATTCCGCAGTCTACGACGTGAACCCTCAACTCAACGGCGCACCGCAAAACCGCCAATAACTGACAAAACGGCCGTGCCGATCCCGAGTTGACAGAGGTATTGGCGGTCTTGGCGGTTTTGCGGCGCGCCAAATGGACTGGGAAGGACCCGCCGACATGGCAGGTAAGCCAAACATCCGAGGGAGCGAGATCCAGTGGCCAGCGATCCGGGACCGGATCGACTTGGCTGCCGTTGCGACGACCCTACTCGGCCCGGCTCCGAAACGGATCCGGCCGACTCCTGCTCTGGCTCTGCCCTTTCCACGAGGACCATGATCCCTCGTTGCAGGTTGACCCGGCCAAGCGCCGCTGGAAATGCTGGCCGTGCAATCTGGGAGGGGATGCCCCGGCGCTGGTGATGCGAATCAAGCGTGTGGCATTCCCCGAGGCCGTTCGCTGGCTTGCCGGTCAGGCCGGCATCCGCCGTTCCCTCGATGGGACCAGCCCGCCCGAGATCGGTGGCAACCTCAAGACCCGTCGCCGCGATCGAACCGAGGCCCTCGGTCGCAAGCCGCACCAAGGCACTCGACACCGCGCCAGAGCAATCGTCGGGATTGAGCCTTGTCCGAAGCACTGGTGTTGGTCCAAGACGCCTCAGAGCGAATCTGGACGCCCGAGGGAGGGAGCGCCCTGGCGTACCTCGAACGCCGAGGATGGACCGACGAGACGATCCGCCGGCATCGCCTGGGATGGGTTCCGAGGGTATCGTTGCCGACCCGGGACGGAATTCGCTACTGGCGAGTGTCCGGTATCACGCTGCCCTGGCTCGATGGCGATCGTTTGACCCTGCTCAAGATCCGACAGCCCGAGGGAGCGAAGCTCCGGTATGCCGAAGCCTTCCGCGACCAACCGACTCTCTTTCCGGCCCCGTCGGTCGTTCGGCCCGGTGCGCCGCTGGTCATCACCGAGGGGGAATTCGACGCCCTCTTGCTCGGTCAAGAGTTGAGGGAGCTGGCCGCTGTGGTAACCCTCGGGTCGGCATCGACTGGTCCCGAGGCCGCCATCCTCGCGAGAAGACTCGTCGCGTCTTGCTGGTATCTCGCTTTCGACGGGGATGAAGCCGGGGACCGAGCCGCCTCGAAGTGGCCGAGACCTGCGCGTCGAGTCAGGCCGCCCGCTCCGCACAAGGATTGGACCGATGCCCGCCAGGCCGGCATCGACCTGCGCCGCTGGTGGGTTGATCGCCTCGGGCCGATTGAGAGCCGCGAGCATTCCACCTGTGAAGTGCGGGTCGAACGCGATGACCCCGAGACACTCGCCGACCCGGCCGACGGATTCGATCGCCAGGAACGAGCCGCCATCAGGGAATTCGACGGCGGGTTGAGCCGAGAAGCTGCCGAACACGTCGCCAGGCTCGATTGAGACGATGACCGAGGGAGGCCGTTTTTCCCATTCCGACGGGATTGACAGGCTGAGAGTGTTTCGTTAAAATGCAACCGATGGATTCTCATGGGATGCAACGGTGATCGACGCCCAAATTATCTGGGATCTGGAAGATGACCCGGAGGGCAATGTTCAGCACATTGCCGAGCATGATGTCACGGTCGAGGAAGTCGAGGAAGTGCTTCACGACCCGCGGACCCGGACGGGTCGGAGCCGATCATCCGGCCGACCGGACGCCTTCGGTGAGACGTCGACGGGGAAATACATCACGGTGATTTGGGACGAAGTCTGCGACGATCCCCGGATGATCTACCCCATCACGGCCTACGAAGTCCCGCGGCCTTTAGGGAGGCAGAGATGAGCAAGACCCACGACAAGCCGGCGCTCTCGGCCGAACAGCAAGCCGCCATCAAGGCGATTCGCGAGCGTTCGCGTACTGACCGACCCGGCCCGGATGAACTGATCGACCGCGGCGAGCTCGATGAGCTGGTCCCCCAAGCACAGTACGTCGAGATCCGCGCTTTGGTGGTCCGACTCCGAGACGTTCGCCAGCACATGGGACTGAGTCTGACAGACCTATCCGAGCGTACGGGTCTGACCCGCGCCGCGATCAGTAGGTTGGAGAACGGTTGGAATCTGAATCCGACCCTCGAGACCTTGTTCCGTTACACGGAAGCCCTCGGGGTGGGCCTGAGACTTTCCGTTGACGATCCCACCGAATCCGGGAAGGAGGATTGAGCATGGCCAGCGTCTTCAAACCCAAGGGTTCGTCGAAATACGTCATCCTCTACTTCGACGAGAACGGGGATCGCCGGAAGAAGGTCGGCACGACCGACAAGGCCGTGACGGAGCGGATCGCCCGCGACATCGAGAATCGGGTGGCCCTGCGTCGAGAGGGTATCGTTGACCCGAGGGAGGAAGCCTACGCGAAGCATGCTGTCCTACCCGTCATCGATCATCTCAATGCTTGGGTCGAGTCACTACGCTCGAAAGGTGTGACTCCCCAGCATCAGAAACTCCATTCGTCGCGGGCCATGCGGGTTGTGGCGCTGTTCCTGGGAGCGAACCTTGCCGACATCGAACCGAAGAAGCCAGCAACGAAGAAGGGCGTCGCGAAGGCGAATGCGGAGTTACGGAAGTGGGTCACTTCCGCTCGACTGGCCGACCTGACCGTTGAAAACGTCCAGAAGGCCCTGTCCCGGCTCATCGCGCGAAGGCCGTTCACTCCAGACCGCTAATCACCACCGCAACGCCATCAAGTCGTTCGCCAAATGGCTCTATGACACCCACCGCATCCGGGAACCCATCTTGCGAGGTGTAGCCAGCTACAACGCCAAGGAAGATCCGAGACACGACCGGCGGACGCTCTCGGTGGATGAACTCCGCCGGCTCATCGAGGCCGCACAAGCCGGCGCCCCGTTCAAGAGCATGACCGGACCGATGCGAGCCCTCTGCTACCGGCTGGCGGTCGCCTCGGGATTGCGATACTCGGAAATCGGCTCCATCAAGCCCGAGTCGTTCGACTGGGAGAGTTGCCCTGCCTCCGTCACGGTCAAGGCTGCTTACGCCAAGAACGGTCAAACGGCAACGCTGCCCATTCCGGACGACCTGGCGATCGACCTGCATGCCTATCTGGCCGACAAGCCCCTCGGGAAGCCGATCTTTCCCCTGCCTCACGACAAGGGCGCCGCAATGGTCCAGACCGACCTTGGAGCCGCTAAGATCCCGTACGAGGATGCATCCGGTCGATTCTTCGACTTCCATTCGCTCCGTTGCGAGCTGGCGACGCTGGCCGACGCCGCTGGGGTTTCTCCGAGGGTTGTTCCGAAGATGATGCGTCACTCCAAGCTGGAGATGACCGGCCGCTATACCCGGCCCCGCGTCGTGGACTTGGAGGCGGCCGCCTCGATGCTACCGAGCCTCAAGCCCGAGGGAGACAAGCCCAAGTCGCTGGCCCTGACAGGGACCGATTCGACCCTGCGTTCCGCTCTCAGTGCTACCGAAATCGCTACCCTGGCGAACGCTGATACGTGTAACCCCAGTAATGCCATAGAGGTTGTGTCGATCAAAGGACGGAACGTTAATCCGTTGGTCGAGGGTTGGAGTCCCTCCTCAGTCATTGGACTCGCTCATCCCCCGGACTTTCCGTCCGGGGGCTTGGATTTCGGGGAGGTTTTCCGGGTCGGTCGGTGCCCCCGCGTCTTCTTGGTTTTTTCTGGATCGGGCCGTTGAGTCACGGTGGCGAGCAATTCGGCCAGCCGCTTGCCCGCCGGACAATCACACTGGGCGAGTTCCGCCATCTCGGCAAAACTTAACTGCGGATCGGGGAAAGGTAAGCGACCTTCCGCTTGCTCAGGGGTTGCCAAGAGTAGATAGAGCTTGGACTTATAGCGCACTCTTACTCCGCACCGCTTGAGTAGCTCCAGCTCTCGATAGAACGTCCGCAAGCCGATCCGAAGTTCGGACAGGATGGCGGTGCGACCGCGCGAGGTCTCGGCCAGGAATTCGACGAGGCGATGCAGTCGTGCAGCACGTTGCAAGGTGATGTGAACAGAGGGACGGCGGCGCAGGTTCGGAGTTCTACTCATTATGAAGCGATCCTTACACTCCCGGCGCGCCGAGCTCGACTCATCGCAAGGCTCGTCGCAGGTCAGTAGGCTGACGATCACGACCGTCGCACCAGTGATTCCCGATCAGGACAAACGGAGCCGATCGTCCCATCCCCCCTCCCCTTCCTGGGAAAGCCATATCTTCCTTTTCGGGTTGTGACGGTTGCAACAATTTTAACGAATCTCTCAAGAATTCCGAACATGCTGCCGATCTTCGAGGAAAGCAGGCGGATCCTCCCCTGGTGATCCGCATTGTCTGTTGATCGAGGACGTCATGATTGCGAACCCGGACGGCCCGTACGAGGTTGAGCACCTCGACGGGAACCGGATTCACGGGAAAGGCGACATAAGCCCAAATCAGCATGGAACTTGAAGCTGATCAGTCCGGAACCGACGGGCTGGTGGCCTTGTCTCCAGGGAAAGGGGTGTCTGATCCATGTCGAAGCGGAAGCCATCGCCACCGACACGATCCCTTCGGCCCGTGGCCGAGAGCCTGGAAACGCGCCAGCTCCTGTCCTCAGCCTACGGGCAGCCGACGGCGACCGTGCGTGGGACGGATCCGGACGGGGCTCAATGGACGCTCCGGATCTACGGTCCGGGGACTCTCAATGTGGTCAACCAGAATGGAAATGCGTTCACTAAGGCCACCCGGAACACGCCGGACTCGATCGACACGATCACGGTTGGCGGCGCCGTCACCTCCGAGACGCGGCTGGTCGGCACCGTGGTGCCGGCGGCCGACGGTAACGCCAACGTGTATTTTCAGAACCTGGTCGTGACACCCACCGGCGAGCTGGGCAAGATCGATACCGGGCAGGTCTCCAACTTCCGAACTGCCCAGGAAGGCATCTATGCGATCGACATGCCCAACTTCTACCTGGCCCACACCGAGACCGCCACACCCACCACGACTTCGACGATCCACACCGGAGCCAAACAGGCCGGGAACATCTCGATTCCCGGGGGTGTCATCACGTTCCGGTTCGGCGGCGTCGATTCGGATTACACGTCCCCGGGGGGAACTCCGCTGAATCAGACCGCACAGAGCAACGAGTTCACGATCAACCTGGGCATACCGGTCACCACGGGTACGAGCATCATCGTCAATAGCGTCACCTCGGACGCCGAGGCGAATTCGACTTCGGGTTCAGCGCCCTTTCAGGACATGGTGACCTTCCTGGTCGCTGGCCGATTGAACCTGTTCCAGGCCAACACGATCAACGGGAACACGGCCACCGGGCTCTCTCCCTCGCAATTCGCCGGAGCCACGCCCACCACGGGCCTGGCCCCGGGTGGAACGTTCGTCATCTCGCAGGGCAGCGAGGCCGGGACCGGCCAGATCGGCGACGTCCGGATCGGCGGCAATGCGACGAATTTCACAACGTTGGTCGACGAGTATCCCTTGAGCGCGTCCCCGGTCGAAGGGGCCTTGGATGCGAAGATCAGCAATTTCTTCGTCGGCGGCGAGACCAACAACGTGATGCTGATGGCCCCGTCCGGCTCTCGCAACATTTCCTTCGGGTTGGGCATGGATAACGTGACGATCAACAGTCTCATTATCGCATCACTCAGGGCCAATCGCGATGCCACCAACTCGACGGTCACCGTGAGCCGGTCGATCCAGAACCTGTTCATCGGGGGCCCGGTCGAGAGCACCAATATCCAGGCTGGCTACGCTCAGAGCCTGTTCTACGACACCAACAACCCGCCGACCAGTCTCCTGTCGGCCGGCAGCGGCGTCTTCTTCGGCACGCCCCCGCCCACCATCACCAACCATCAGGTCAATACGAATACCAGTTTCCTCGAGCCGTATGCCCAGAACGGTGGGAGTATCCAGGGTCGAATCGCCGGGAATATCACCAATTCGGTGATCTCGGCCTCGGTCGAACCCGAACCCATCCGGCTTGAGCCCATCGGCGATCGACGTCTCCGGGCAATTCGAGCAGTCCAAGGGGGAGACTTACCCGTTCGGCGCGCCGGACAATCTCGTCTTGCCGCGCGGCGTCATCAACGTGAAGTTCGAGGGGGTCATCGACAACTCGACAAACCCCTTGATCTCCACGTCAGCTCCGGTGAACGCAGCGTTTTTCGCCCGGGTCGTGCACATCAAGAAGGGACCAATCATCCCACCCAGTGTCCCGTACGCCGCCTTACGTGGCCCCCACGGTCTATCACTCGGGGCAGAAATCCCTCAAGGGGTTGTTCAAGATCGACCACATCCCGAGCAACCTGCGGCTCGAGCGGCTGGCGGCGAAGAGTGCGACCCAGAAAAAGTGATCGTCGGTGGGATCGGCGATCGACGAGAACGGCCGGCCGGTGGCGGAAATCACCGGCCGGTGCGGGGTGCGCGTCCGGCAATATCCCGGCGATACCACGCCCCGGGAAACTTGATGGTCCGGGCGGCCTGATAGGCGTGGGCCTGGGCCTCGGCCAGCGTTTCACCGAGCGCGGTGACGTTCAGGACGCGACCACCGTCGGTCACGATGCGTGCGTCCCGTCCCGGTGCCGCGTCAGATCGCAACGTCGTCCCCGCGTGGAAGACCTTGACATCCGGCATCTTCTCCACGACCTCAAGGTTCTGGATCAATCGGTCCCGCTCATAGTGGCCGGGATAGCCCTCCGAGGCGATGACCACGGTGACGGCCGGTCGTTTTTCCCACTCGAGCGCGACGGAATCCAGGCGCTCATCCGCGACGGCCTCGAGGACCTCCAGCAGGTCGGACTTCATGCGCATGAGGACGACCTGAGTCTCCGGATCGCCGAAGCGCACATTGAATTCGAGGACCTTGGGCCCCTGGTTGGTCAACATCAGCCCGGCGTAGAGGACACCGCGAAACGGCCGTCGGGCCCGCTTCAGTGCGTGGATCGCCGGGACAAGGATCTCCCGTTCGACCTGCTCCATCAGCTCGGGAGTGACAACCGGCGTCGGCGAGAAGGCGCCCATCCCACCGGTATTGGGGCCCTCATCGTGGTCGAACGCACGCTTGTAATCCTGGCTCGATTCCAGGGGGACGATCGTTCGGCCGTCGGTCAGCGCCAGGACGCTGGTCTCGACTCCGTCGAGCCGCTCCTCGATGATGAGACGATCGCCGGCCTGACCGAAAATCCGACGAATCATGATCTGCTCGATGCCGTCCAGAGCCTGCCGGAGGTTATCGCAGACGAATACCCCCTTGCCGGCGGCGAGGCCGTCGGCCTTCAGGACCAGGCCCAACGGCCGTCCCAGCACGAAATCACGAGCCTCCCCGGTCGTGCCAAAAACCCGCTTCTGGCCGCGTTCCTCGATCTCGACCTCGACGCCCGGGCTGAGCATCTCGCGAGGGTCCATGATCCGATCGATCGCCTCGAGCGTTTCGGCGGCCGTGCGGCAATGGAGCGTGTGGCGGATCGTCGATCGGCCGCGTGATCGGACGATCAAGGCGACCTCACGCGACAGGGCGTAGTGCTCGGCATCCGGAGCCGATCGGAAGACCCGGTAATCGGCGGTGGGGATCCCGGCCTGACGCATCAAGTCCTTGGCGAAAACTTTGCTCCCTTCCAGCTCGGCCGCTTCCTTCCGGGGGCCGAAGATCCGCAGCCCCTCGCGCTGAAACACGTCGACGATCCCCTTGACCAGGGGCTCCTCCGGGCCGACGACCGTCAGCCCGATCCCTTCGCGCTTGGCGAACTGGACCAGCCCCCGGAAGTCGCCTGGCTCGATTGCCACGTTCTGGACATCCAGAGCAGTCCCCGCGTTCCCGGGTGCGCAGAAGATTGACGTGACACGCCGCGACTGCTTGAGCTTCCAGCAGAGCGCGTGCTCACGTCCCCCCTTGCCGATGACTAAGACTTTCAAGGCGCCCACCCTCATTCCGCAAAGAGTTCCACCCCACGCTCTCGACTCACCCATATTCTAGTAGAAAGCGACGGGTGAGGGACAGTTGGCAATCTTTTACACAGCCTCGACGCTTTCGATCCGCCCGGGATTCTCGAGAGTCCTCGTCGACCACCACCGATCTCAGCGCGGCGGGTGCGGGATACCTGGGGAGTGCGACGATCCGACCCGCGCCGCTTCCCCCTCCGTTCGGGCCAATTTGGTCATTCGAGTAGCCCAGCCTTCCGAATTTTTGGATTTTTTCATCTCCCTCTGTGGTCGAGAGTTCCGGAGCCAATCGCCCCGGAATTCGCGATAGGTGCATTAACGGATCATCAAACCTGCGGCATACTGAATAATAGAGACCATGTGTAACCGTCACCGACCGGAAAACCAGGCTGTGAGCAACGGGGCTGTGCCGCCTGCGGCCGGGCCCGGCACAGCGAGTTTGGGACTCGGCCCGAACTCGCTGGGGGCCATGGGGATCCGAGAGGGCGCCGCGGCCAAAAGTGATCACCGAGTGCCAAATTGTGCCACAATTCTCGGCAAGTCAGGCCCTCCTCCCAGCCGGCCCAGCCCAGAACCCACGCCGGATCCGGACGTCCCGCCGGTCCTGAGTAGGGACTCCCCTCTTCCTTCGTTTCCTTGGTGACCTTCTGTTTGGGATCAAGACGTCCCGCAGATCCTGAGTAGGGACTCTCGGAATGGGTCAAAGCCACCGCCCCCAGACGGTGCGGTGATGATCGCCGAAGACTCTCGGATTCTCGGTCGTCGATCGGTCGTGTAGACTGAACAGCAGGTTGGGATTCCGTGCCGGCTGATCCACGACGGCGACACCCGTGTGAACCCCGGGTATCCGTCCCGGCTCGGTCTTCCATCGACCGCGGGCTCGGAACGTTTCCTCCGTGCTCGTGATACGCAGTCTGAAAGTCGGTCAAGCTTTCCAGCCTTGACGATCCGACACCGTCAGGCTGAAAAGCCCGACCTCACCGACGAGAGGGAGAGCCGGATCCGTGAAGCATGTTGCCGTTGTTGGGGCCAGTGGTGCCGTGGGTGAGCGAATGATCCGCCTCCTGGAGGAGCGAGATTTCCCGGTCGCCTCGATCAAGTTTCTGGCCTCCGAGAGGAGCCTGGGAAAAACCGTGAGGTTCCGGGGCGAGAGCTATCCGCTTCAGCCGATTTCCGCCGATGCCTTCTCAGGCAGCGAGATCGTCCTCTCGAGCACGCCTGCGAGTGTCTCGCGACAGTGGAGCCCGATCGCCGCGGCCGCCGGCGCCGTGGTCGTCGACAATTCGAGCGCATTCCGGATGGAGCCGGATGTTCCTCTCGTGGTTCCCGAGGTCAACCCTCAGGATATCCGCAACCACCACGGGATCATCGCCAATCCCAACTGTTCGACGATTCAGATGGTCGTCGCGCTGAAGCCCCTCCACGACGCAGCCCGCGTGCGACGCATCGTCGTCAGCACCTACCAGTCGGTATCTGGAGCCGGCCAGAAGGGGATTTATGAGCTCTCCGCCCAGACCGAGGCTCACGTCCATGGCAAAGCCGTCCCCGCTCCCGCCAAGTTCGCCCACCCGATCCTCGGCAATTGCATCCCGCAGATCGACGATTTCCTCCCGAACGGCTACACGAAAGAGGAAATGAAGATGGTCAATGAGACCCGCAAGATCATGGGCGATCCGACCATCGACGTCAGTCCCACGTGCGTGCGCGTGCCCGTCGCCTTGTCGCATAGCGAGTCGATCCTCGTGGAGACGGAGCGTCCGCTCTCGGTCGAGGAAGCGATGGCCCTCTGGGCCGTGGCCCCAGGTGTGACGTTGGTGGATGACCCGATGGCCAGAGCTTACCCACTGGCCGCCGATGCCGCGGGCAAAGATGACGTGTTTGTCGGCCGGGTCCGACTCGACCTCGGCCGGCCCAATGCGCTCTTGTTCTGGTGCGTCAGCGATAACCTCCGTAAAGGGGCGGCCACCAATGCCGTGCAAATCGCCGAGAAAGTGCTGGAGCTCACTCCGGTCGAAGTCTGATCGCGATCGCCACGCCGACCGCCGCTGGTCCCATGCGCAACATCAAGCTGACTCTCTGTTATGATGGTACGGACTTCCACGGCTGGCAGCGCCAGCCGGGACTGAGGACGGTCCAGCAGGCTCTCGAGGGGGCGCTCGAGAAACTGACTGGCGTCCGACCGAACGCAACGGCCAGCGGTCGCACTGACGCAGGCGTCCACGCACTCGGCCAATCGGTGCATTTCTTCACAGCCTCGGAACACTCCAGTGAGACTTTCGTCCGTGCTCTGAATGCCCTGTTGCCCCGGGACGTCCGCGTACTCGCAGCGCTCGAGGTACCACAGGCCTTTCACGCCACCCTGGACGCGAAGTCGAAGCGCTATCGCTACGTGATCGACAATGGCCGGATCGCCAGCCCGTTTCAACTTCGATATTCCTGGCACGTCCCCCAACCGCTCGATGCGCTCGCCATGGACCGGGCTGCACGAAGTCTGCTGGGCCGGCATGACTTCCGGAGCTTCGAGACAGAATGGCCCAATCGCACGAGCAGCGTGCGGACGATCCTGGATATCTCGATCCAACGGGATGGAGAGACCGTCATCATCGAAGTGGAAGCCGATGGATTCCTGTACAATATGGTCCGCTCGATCACGGGCACCGTGATGCTGGTCGGGACCGGAAAACGATCTGAGACATGGGTCGCTGAGGTGCTGGCTGCCGAGAGTCGTGTCGAGGCGGGGCCGACGGCTCCTCCGCAAGGATTGTTCCTGGTTCGGGTCCGTTATCGATCAGAGGAAAGATGCGAATCGTCCACGTCATTACCCGGTTAATCATCGGCGGTGCCCAGGAAAACACCCTGCTGACGGTCGAGGGCCTGCACCACCATTATCGCGACGAAGTGACGCTCATCACCGGTCCCGCGGAGGGGCCGGAAGGTGACCTGTTCGCGCGAGCCGCGGATCGGGGTCTGAACGTGGAAACGATGCCCGACTTGGTCCGTCCGATCCGGCCGCGCATCGACCTCAGAGCCTACCACCGGCTGCGCCGGGTGGTTCGACGTCTCAAACCGGATGTCGTCCACACGCACAGTTCGAAAGCGGGGATCCTGGGCAGGGCGGCCGCGTGGGCCGAGCACGTCCCGGCGATCGTCCACACGATCCACGGCATGCCATTCGGGCTCTTCGAGAGTCCCTGGCGGAATCGTCTCTATATCGCTCTTGAGCGATGGGCGGCACGGCGATGCCATGCGATTGTCAGCGTGTGCGATGCAATGACCACGCAAGCTCTGGCGGCCGGTGTCGGGCGGCCGGACCAGTTCCTCACCGTCTACAGCGGCATGGACGCGGACGCATTCTTGACGCCACGGCGAGCGCGATCCGAAGTGCGCCACGAGCTGGGACTCGCCGATGATGAGATCGCCTTCGCCACGGTGGCGCGCCTCTTCGAGCTGAAGGGCCACGACGACATCCTGGCGATCGCACCCGGTATCCTTTCCGCGAATCCCAAAGTCCGTTTCGTCTGGATCGGAGATGGGATCCTCCGCAATGACCTGGTCGCCCAAATTGAACGACTGGGCATCCGCGACTCCTTCATCTTGACAGGACTCGTGCCGCCCGATCGCATACCCGAGCTTCTGGGAGCCGTTGATGCAGTGATCCATCCCAGCCTTCGGGAGGGTCTAGCCAGGGTCTTGCCGCAGGCGCTGCTGGCCGGTCGCCCCGCCATCAGCTACGACATCGATGGGGCCCGTGAAGTCGTGCTGCCGGAGACGGGTATCTTGCTCCGACCGCGCGATCTCGATGGGCTGAAACAGGCGATTCTCGATCTGGCCGCCGATGCCACCATCCGATCCCAAATGGGAGCGGAAGGGCGACGACGCTTCGCCGATCAATTCCGCCATGAGACGATGACCCGGCAGCTCCGTTCACTGTATGAACGACTGCTTCAAGGCGTTAGCGCGTGTGGTAAAGAGACTCTCGGTCGCTCCTGACCTACGCACAGTCCGGACCCGCGAATTCCCAGGTTGCTGTTCTCTGTGACGCTTCTTCCGAGACTGTACCTGGTCCCCTGAAGCCGGTTCGGCCGTCGTGAACCCGCATTTTCAGCAGCTTCACCAATGATTCGAGGCTCAGCCTTTTTTGGGGCCATTGATGCGTTCGGACGACCTCGAGCGAGGTTCTTCGAATTCGCCAGACTTATCGCCGCGTTGTGATCTGTCGAAAAAGAAAACCGCTCATGGGTGGAACTTGGTAATGAGCGACGTCAGCGGAACGGTAGGGTGGTTGCAACTCGCGTCCGGCCTGAGTTTATGGTGGGTTGCGCCCACCCTACTCCAGAGCCCCTCACCAAATCTTGCCCATGAGCCAAAAAACAATTTCGTGCCAAATCCGGTTCATTGACATTGGGTCAGACGCATATTATATGTGGGGGGTAGTTGAAGTCCGATTCCGATTCCTCTCCATTGTCGCTGGAAATGACGGGCAGTCGGAGCGGAGACCCTCTTTCCTATCCTCTCCCACCTGAGTCGAATACTGTCGAAGTCGCCCAGTGTCGAAGTTCAGACGCCAGCCCTTTCGGCTCATCGGTCATCAGACGCCTAAGGTTCGTCGTTCGCGCGCCGCACCGAGGCACCCTCACCACCTCACCACCTCAACAGGGAATGCTTTCATTGAGAAGCCTCGTGATGTTTGAGAGGAGTCGTTCATGATGAAACGGGTGCGTCGTTCCGTAATTTGCCTGATGCTGGTGGGCCTCGCTGTGGGTTGCGGCTCGGGCGATCCCCTGGGGGTCGGCGTTTCGGGGACTGTTACTTACAAGGGGAAACCGATCAAGGAAGGATTGATCTCGTTCATACCGTTGGAGGGGACCGACGGGCCCAAGGGCGGTGCGAACATCGATGATGGAAAGTATGCAATTCCCCGCCGAGGTGCACTCGTGCCGGGCAAGTACCGGGTGGAGATCCGTGCGTTCGAGGAAAGCGGCGAGGAAACGGCCAAGAGCACGCAACAGTCCCAGATGTTCGGTCGTCCCCTTGAGAAGATCACACAGGACCCCGGTGCCGCGGAGCAATTGCAGAAGATCCGGATGCAAAAGAAGAACGTCATCCCCGAGCGGTACAACGAGAACTCCGAGTTGACCAAGCAGGTACCCAACGAAAGCGAGGTCACGATCGATTTCGAATTATGATGCTGGCCGAGGACCAGGCACAGACGCATACGGGAAACGTTTTCAACTGACGATCGGTTTCGCGAGTCGGACTGTTTTCATCCCATTCTTCGGAGTTCGAACATGCCACGACATTACCGTGATCGACGCGGGTTCACCCTGATCGAACTGCTGGTCGTGATCGCGATCATTGCGGTGTTGATCGCCTTGTTGCTGCCAGCCGTCCAGGCGGCCCGCGAAGCGGCGCGGCGGGCCCAGTGCATCAACAATATGAAGCAGATCGGCCTGGCCATGCACAATTACTTGCAAGCGACGAATGCGTTCCCCATCGGCACGATCATCAACGCGGCGAACTGGCCCTGTCAGCCCAGTCTCAGGACTCCCTGGACCATGCAGATCCTGCCGTACCTCGAGCAGACGACTATCGCCAATGCGTTCAATTACCAGGTGGGGATCGCTGGTCCGGGATGGTCCGGTTCGAACGACAACATGTCGATCGTCGCCACGCGGCTCAATGTGCTGAACTGCCCGTCGGACGTGCCCCAGATCTTCCTCGCATCCTGGCGGCCCAAGTTCAATTATGGGGCCAACTGGGGCAACACCAACCTCGGTCAGCTCACCATCGGCACCGCCGGGGCGACGGGGTACGCCCCGTATTTCCAATCCCCCTTCGGCGTGAACACGGCTCAGCCGATCAGCGCCTTCCAGGATGGCACCAGCAACTCCATTCTGCACTCGGAAGTGCTCCAGGTCTCCAGTTCGAGCGACCAACGGTGCGAGTGGTGGAACGACGTGAGCACCAATTTCATGACCTACATGAGCCCCAACTCGACACTTCCCGACCAGCTCAGCGGATGGTGTGTCAGCAATCCCGTGATGCACGAGCCGTGCGTCGGCACGGCATCGAGTTATTACTACCAGATCATTGGATCGCGGAGCCGGCATCCTGGCGGAGTGAATAGCCTGTTCGCAGACGGTTCGGTTCACTTCATCAAGAACACGATCAACTTCTATACCTGGCAGTCGCTCGGAAGCATCAAGCAAGGCGAGGTGATCTCCTCGGACTCTTATTGACGGAGTGAGTCTCGGATCGGTCCTGGGCGGTGGGAGTGCGATGGTCTTGAAGCGCGGGGTACGACTCGCGGTGGCGGTCGGCGTGGCGGGGATCGGCGCGATCGGCGGAGCAGCAGTGCTGAGCCGTTCGCTGCCGGGCCAATTGTGGTGGACGGATCGGATTCTCGATCAGCAGCGCCTCGACGAAGCCGAGGCCATCCTGGTCCCCCTGGTTCGAACGGAAGACCCCAGAGTCATCACCCGACTGGCCCGACTGCGGCTCCTCCAGCACCGTCCCGACTCGGTCGTCCGTCTTCTGGAACACCGCCTGAAATCGCCAGCCGACCCGGAGTGGCTGGTGCTTCTGGGCGAAGCCGATCTGGCCGTGGGCCACACGAAGGAAGCCTGGGTTGTCTATCGGGCGCTGTTGGAGCAGCGCCCCGATGACATCCCGGCTCTGACTCGCTACGCCGAACTTACTTATCGTCATGCTGGACTGGCCGAAGCGTTGATCCCTTACCGGCGGCTGGAGCAGCTCCAGCCCGATAAGAGCGAATGGCCCAGAGTGGTGGGTCAGATCTACATGGAGATCGATCGTTACGACCTGGCCGCGGCGGCCTTCCGCGACGCCTTGCGGCTCGATCAGGACAACGGCGACGTCCGGTTTGCACTGGCGGAGGCGGAGTTCCTCAGTGGTCGGTTGGCCGAGAGCCTGGCCGATCTGGACCTCGCTGAGCAAGCGCGCCCCGACGATGCACGAATCGCCGTGGCCCGGGCTGAATGCCTGCTGGCTCTGGGCCGGACTGACGAAGTCGTCCAGCAGTTGGAAGCCATCCTGAGCCGTGATCCGAACCTGACCCGGGCTCTTCGACTCCGCGCCGAAATCCATCTCCGGCGCCGAGAATTCACAAGGGCTCTGGAATTGCTTGAGCGTGCTCGGACAACCGATCCGCAGGACTGGAGGGTTCTCTACAAACTGGCCCAAGTTTATGATCGACTCGGGCGCCCTGACGAGGCGCGAGCCGCCGAAGCACGAATGCGCGATCTCCAGAAGGACTCTCTGGATCGTTTCTGAAGCCTGTCCCATGCGCGGTTTTTCCCCATCTTAGTGTTAGATCTCCAGGCCGATTGACGCAAACCTAGGCAGACAAACGACTTGTGACATCAAAGCAGTTTGATACATCAAATTAACGTGACGTCTTAAGTCCAAGATTACCAATATTTTACGTCAGAACGCCCTCCCGATTTAGCGGAGTAGTACGTGATACCAGCCCGACGCGCCAGCGAGTGAATACCGGCGGGGATCCTCGATCCACTGCTTGGTCATCCATTCACTCGCTGGCGCTTCGGGCTCGTCTCGAATCGATCTGGTGGTGTCAAGCCAGAGACCTCGTCAATCCCTCGTATTGAGACCAAGCTGGTCTGAGGGGCGAGTCGACCGCGGTTTTTCAGGGCGTGATGGCTATGTAGAGGCGGTTGCCGTGTCCTCTGCGCATACGGCAAGGAGTGTAATACCAGGGTGGTCTATCATGACGATGCTGGGGACTGAGGTGAAGCAGGCTCACGAATCAGAACAGACCGCATCGGTCGGGATCTCCGGGACTGGGCCTCGCTGGCCCAGGGCTGTATTGTCAATGGGCCTCGCTGGAGTCATCGTGATCCTCCTGGGGATTGCCGGCAGGAAGTGGTCTCAGGCCGAGCTCCAGCGTGCTGAGCAAGAGATCAATCGAGGAGACGTTGGCTCGTGCGAGTTCGACTTTCTCGGTTGGCGAACCTGAGACTGGGCGGCACTGAGACGGACTACTGGCTCGGAGTCTGCGAGGAGTCTGAGGGTCGTGTTGACGCTGCGCTGGCGAGGTGGGCGCGGATCCGATTTGGCGCGGCACGGTCGTCTGAGGCCACGCTGCTGCCGCGCGGCTGGCGTTGGACCATGGGCGGTTCGCCGTTGCCGAAGACGCCCTCGAGCACGCCGACTTCCCCAGGGTCAGCCGTGCCTTCGGTCTCCGCGAGAGCCTCCTTCAGGAACTCGACCTAATCAAGGGGCAGACCCACGAGCAGCAGCACTCGATCCGTCGGGAGTGGCTCTCTGCAAAGTCCAATTGGGCCGCACTGCTCCGCAAGCACTGGCGGGTGGATGATGCCAGGAACTTCGCCGCAGGGACTGTGCAATCCCGGCTAGACCAGGCCGGGCGGATGGCGCCCGACGACGACCGGGTCTGGCTGGGCCGTGCCTACCTGGCGCTCCGCACAGCACAGTTCGCCGAGTCGGATGTTTGGCTGAAGAAATGCGTGGAGCGTCGTCCCGAAGACCGTCCGGTTTGGCGGGCCCGGCTGGAGTGGGCGACGACCGCCGGCCGCCTCGATGAAGCCGTCGAGGCCATGCATCATCTCGATGCCAGTGGCCTCGAGCCAGGACAGCTCCTGGTGCTCCGCGCATGGCTGGCCGCCCAGATCGGCGACGTCCGCAAGGAGGAGTCGGCCTGGTCGCGTTTGCTCACGTGTCTGCCGGGCCAATCCCATGCCGTGGTGCGACTGACCGAGTTGGCCGCGCAGGCTGGCCGCACCGAGGAAGTCGCCCGCCTGCGCCGTTGCAAAGCGGAGCTCGATCGCGCCACCGACAGCTACCGCGCCCTTTTGGACGACCACGTCCCGACCGAACGTTTCGACGAACTGGGCCGGCTCGCCGAGTCCTTGGGCCGATGGTTCGAGGCGCGCGGCTGGTGGACGCTCTTTGGCCGCGACTCGGCTCGGGACGACGAGGCTCGCGCGGCACTGGCACGGCTCGACCGTGCCGCGCAGGTCCTGGCGTTGACCGAAGGATCGGTGTCTCGAGTGCTCTGGACCGGATCGGCGCACACCGAGCTCCCGGCGACAGAAACCACGGGGGTCGCGCTCGAGCCGCACACCGTGGCCGAGGTGTTGGCCGACCTGATTCCCCGCGACGACCTCCATCGAGGTAGGTTCGCGTCCGGGTCTGGGTTAGTCATCCCCGTCTTTCGCGACGATGCCTCGGCTGCGGGTCTCCACTTCGTGTACGATAACGACCCCACGCCGCAGTGGCGGCTGCCCGAAGCGATGGCGGGCGGCGTGGGCCTGCTCGATTACGACGGTGACGGCTGGCTCGATGTCTACGCCGTGCAGGGCGGCAAGCTGTCCATCGAAACGCCGCCACCCCCCTCGGCAATGGGGGATTGCCTGTTCCGCAATCGAGGTGACGGAACCTTCGAGGACGTCACCATCGCCACCGGCTTGACGGCCTTCCCGGGCGGCTACGGTCACGGGGTGGCCGTGGCCGACTACGACAACGACGGTCGGCCCGATCTGTTCGTCACCCGGTGGTGGTCGTACGCACTGTATCACAACCAGGGCAACGGCACCTTCGAGGACGTCACAGCGGCCGCTGGTTTTTCCGGCAGCCGCGATTGGCCGACGTCGGCGGCATTCGCCGACTTCGACGGCGACGGCGACCTCGACCTTTTCGTCTGCCACTATGCCGATTGGGATCCCAAGCGTTCACCGCGCTGTTCCTCCCCGCACGATCCCCATAAATCCAACTACTGCGGCCCGCGAACCTGCCTGGCCCAGCCCGACCACATCTTCCGCAACGACGGCGGCCGATTCGTTGACGTGTCAGAACCAGCGGGCATCCGCACGGCCGACCGCGATGGCCGAGGGCTGGGCGTCGTTGCTACCGACCTCGACGACGATGGTCGCGTCGACCTATTTGTGGCCAACGACCTCACCGCCAACTTCCTGTTCCGCAACCGGGGAGGCTTCCGTTTCGAGGAGACGGCGGCCGAAGCGGGAGTTGCTACCAACGCCGAGGGGGGCTTCCTGGCCGGCATGGGGGTCGCCTGTGGCGACCTCGACGGCGACGGCCGAGTCGATCTGGCCGTTACCAACTACTACGGCGAGTCGACGACCTTTTATCAGAACCTCGGGGCTGGGCAGTTCCTCGACCGTACCGTCGGGGTCGGCCTGGCGGCCCCCAGTCGCTATCTGCTGGGCTTCGGCGCGGCGTTCATCGACGCCAACAACGACGGCCGGCTGGATTTGGCCACGGCCAACGGCCACGTCAACGATCTGCGGCCCTACCAGCCTTACGTCATGCCGGCTCAGCTCCTGCTGGGCGATGTTTCCGGTCGGCTCACCGAAGTCTCCCAGCGCGCCGGCGCGCCGTGGCAGGTCCTTCGGCTCGGGCGCGGCCTCGCCACCGGCGACCTCGATAACGACGGCCGGCTCGACCTGCTGATCGTCGGAGAAGGTCAGTCAATGGCCTACTTCCACAATCAAGGTCCGGCCGGACACTTCGTCACGATCCAGCTCGAGGGGTCCACCCCCGGCTCCAACCGCGACGCCATCGGCGCGAGGGTGACTCTCACCGCCGGAGGTCGCCGTCAAGTCGCGCACCGCATCGGCGGCAGCAGCTTCCTTTCGGCCCACGACCACCGGCTGCACTTCGGCCTGGGTGAGGCGACCCGTGTCGAGTCGATTGAGGTCCGATGGCCTTCCGGACAGGTCCAGCGTCATACCGGCTTGGCGGCCGACTCAGCCTATCTCCTTCGCGAGGGTCAGACGCGGGCCCTTCCCCTTCACGCGTGGCGGCGGTCTCTCGGGACATGAGTCGATTTTGGACCGGTGCTCGCGGTCGGACGGGTGATACTTGCTCGTTAAAAAACTAGTTGATTGACCAGGCTATCGTGCGAACCGAAACGTCATAACACCATCTTCAGAATAAACAGTTGCAGCCACTCTTTGGGACATGGGGATGCTAGCGGTCTCACGGATCGACAACTGGCTCATGTTGGCAAAATGGTGGTGCCCTGCGCTGGGCGCGGATCTCCTGACCCCGCCCGAGTGCACGACCGAAGGTCTCCTCCCCTTCCTGCCCACCAGACTCTCCACATGAGCCTCGATGATTTATGTCGTCTCAGCCATCCCGATTGGGTTCTCGAGATGAGCGGGCTGGTCGTGGAAGCCGAGCTTCGGGAAGTCAGGATCGGGCTGAATCCTGCTCTCCCGATCTGGTTAGAAGCGCCAGGGGTTCCAAGGCTAATCGTCTCGCAGTAAGATCACCGGAGTGTGAAGCCGCTTCGAGGGCTGTGGGATTCTTTCAAACGGTCGGTGCGCCGCTTACTGAACGGTCGCTCCAGGCAAGAGCGCCGTTGGGGAGCATCACAACGCGATGCGAGGCGCCGCTTGGAGAGTCCGATTCGGATGGCTCGCCGTAGTGGTCCTGGGCCGGCCGATGACCGCTGAGGTGAGGCCGTTGCGATGATTGGCCACAGTCCGAAATCTCCCAAGCGGCTGGCATGGGCCGCAGGCATCACCCTTGCGCTGGTGGGAACCGGCCTGGTCGCCTGGCTCGCGGCCTACTCCTCCGGTCCAGTTCGGACGATCCGACTGCCAACGCCGCTAGCTCTATCGAACCCGACCGCCATACCGATCCCCCCTCCGGCCTCTTCCCCGTTTCATTTCAGCGACGTGACCCGTGAGTCGGGAATCGACTTCGCCTATCGCAACGGTGAGGAAGCGGGCCTCCGGACGATCCTGGAGTCGCTGGGCGGCGGCGTCGCCATTCTCGACTTCGATGGCGATGGTCGCCCAGACCTGTTCTTTACCGGCGGGGGATGGTTCGAGAAGTCCTCCGCGGGCATAGTCATCAAAGGACTGCCCAATCGGCTCTACCGCAATCTTGGTGGCTGGCGTTTCCGCGACGTCACGGCCGAGACTGGCCTCGATGGCACGACAGGCTACGGGCATGGCGCGGCGGTAGGTGATTTTGATAACGACGGCGACCCCGATCTTCTGGTCACGTCGTATCAGGGGACGAGCCTGTATCGCAACGAAGCCGGCCGCCGTTTCGTCGATGTGACCATCAAGGCGGGCCTGATGCAGCCCGGTTGGGCGACCAGCGCGGCCTGGGCCGATTTCGATCGCGACGGACGACTTGATCTTTACGTCACCCGCTACGTCAACTGGTCACCTCGGAACAACCCCCCTTGCCGGTATCGATACTCTGGTGAGATCGATATCTGCGCCCTGTCGGTCTTCGAGGGGCTTACCGACGCTTTGTATCTCAATGAAGGAGGAGGGACCTTCCGCGAAGTCAGTCGGTTCGACCGGCCTCCGGGAAGGAGGCAAGGGGCTCGGCGTCGTGGCTTGCGATTTGGACGGCGACCGTGATGTCGACCTCTACGTGGTCAACGACACGACCCCCAATTTTCTGTACCGTAATCGAGGCGACGGTACCTTCGATGAGGTCGGCTTCTCCGCCGGAGTCGCCCTGAGCGCCGAAGGAATTGTCACAGGAAGCATGGGGGTCGACGCGGGCGACGCCGACGGCGACGGTGATTTCGACCTCTGGGTCAGCAACTACGAGGGTGAGACGAACGAGTTGTATCGCAACGACGGCGAGATGAGCTTCACGCCGATCGCGATGAGCGTGGGCCTCGGAGCAGTGTCGCGACCCATGGTCGGCTGGGGCACCGGTTTGTTCGACCTGGATAATGATGGAAGGCTCGACGTGTTCGTCGCCAATGGCCATCTCATGCATCATCTGCCCCGGACCCCGCTAGCCCAGCGTCCTCTCTTATTCCACCAGACGGCGGAAGGACGATTCGAGGATGTCGGCGCCGAGTCGGGCAACTATTTCGCCGACCTGCATATCGGCCGCGGCTGCGCGGCCGGCGATCTCGACAACGATGGCGACCTCGACCTGGCGATCGTGCATCAGAACCAGCCGGTGACGCTGCTCCGCAACGATTCGGCCCCAGCCCGACAAGGCCCTGAGACTCCGGCTCGAGGGCAGCCCCAGCAATCGTTCGGCCATCGGGGCGGTAGTAGTGGTCAAGACCGGGGGCCGCACCTTGACGCGATCGGTGATCGGCGGAGGAAGTTACCTTTCCCAGAACGATTCCCGGCTCCTCTTCGGCCTGGAGTGCTCAGGCTGTGGCCGAGCACGTCGAGGTCTCCTGGCCCAGTGGGGCAACCGATCGCCACGGTCCACTCGACTCAGCCTATCCCTGGTTACTTCGCGAGGGCCGGGAGCCGATCGTTGATCCTCGCGCCGGCAAGCCGTGAGCCCCCGACTCGGCAGGAGAATGCACCCGGATGTAGTGGTCCGTGAAACTCCCATGGAGCCATTCGTATCGGACCTTCGGCATGTGACAGGACAGGCATTCCGTCTTCGGGTTGATCGGGCAGGGAGAGCGGACCGTCACTTCGTTTTTCTTGAGCGGAGACCTGCTGGTCTCTGGACTCCGCACTGGTGCGGCCCGACGGGTGGCACGAGAGGCACTTCGCCTCGTAGTATGCAGGTGCCGTCTCGGCATTCCGGTGCGGGTCGTGACAGGTCACGCAGCTCAGGGCGCCGCCGCTCTCGGCATAGCAACGGCTCCAGGGGAGCGTCGAGCCGGGGAATCGCGTCCAGTCGGGAGCGGTGCGCATGGCCGGCATCGCCAGGAAATGTTGGCTGTGACACTCAGCCACACAAGCGATTGATCTCCGCGGGGGATGCGTCCGCAGGGCTGGCGATCGCCGAATCCGAGAACCTGGCCGCGACCGATGTGAGATGAAGGCCACCGGGGCCATGGCACCGTTCGCACCCAATGCCCCGGTCCTGGGATTCGGGACCCGTCTGGTCGCGGAACGAACGGGGGTTGGTCGTGTGACAAATCAAGCACTCGTGGGCCTCTGCTTCCGATCCGAAGGGTTCACCCAGGAAATCCTCGACCCGCGCAGGCTGCTGCGGCCTGCGCCTTGGTGAGATCCCATCCCGACCCTTCTTTCCCCCGATGATAGGATAGTCGCAGGGTTCGCAGTCGCGCGTGATCGTCGGATCCGACCAACGAGGTGTATCGATCACCCGAGCCCAGAGCATAGTCGACCACCGCTCGCAGAACTCGACCCTGGACATGGGTCTCCGCTCGCACCTGGTCGTTGTCCCGCTTGAGAGTATGGCTGACCTGGGGATTACCAGGATCCTGCAAGGGGTGATCGGGCAAAGGCAGGTCGGTCAAGTCCCGACCGCGTAGGAGTGTCTGCGCATGCCGACTGGCAAGCACGGCCTCGTGAACCCCATTATGGCAGCCGGCGCATCGGGCTTCGCCGACATAGGGAGACGGCTCGGGATCCAGCAGATGGTCCACACGGTAAGTGCCGGACCGAGCCAGTGCGAATGCCGCCTCGCGCGCGTTTCCCTCTTGCAAGAACGCCCGGCTCAGAAGCCACGAAGCTTCGAGATCTGGTCCGGCATCCCCCATGAGGTGCAAAGTACTACGTGCCTCGCTCGATCGTTCCAATTGCAGGAGGTTTCGAGCCAAGAGCTTTAACGTGCTGTTGGGATCCGAAGGCGTGATACGGATATTCGGATCGCGCCGGAGGGCACGACGGATCGCCTCGACAGCACGGGCTGGGTCTTGATCAGTCGCATGGATGACGCCCAACAGAAGATCGCCCTGGGCTTCGCTGGCCGGGCCTCCGTGCCAGCCGTGTGGCGGACCGGGTAGCCTCGGTCACCTGGCCGGTCTGAAGCGAGACCTTGGTGTACAGGTCCAGGGCTTCGGCATGGTCGGGATCAGCGGCCAGCGCAAGATTCAGGGCGTGCCGGCGCCTCGACCGCCTGCCCGAAAAGGCTCCTCCCCAAGGCCAGGAGAAAGTAATCCTCGGCCTCCAGGACGCCCGGATCGAGACCCGAATAGAGGGCCTGAGCGACGTCAGGTCGGCCCAGGCGGGCCGTTGCTCGGGCCAGAAGACGCAGGGCTTCGGGGTCATTCTTGACGACATCGAGGCGTTCCTGGGCCCGTCTGGTGCGCCTCATGCCAGTCGCCCTGTCTGTAGGCGACGACTCCTCGGGACAATGTGCGTGACCTCAGGTACGACCAGCTCCAGCACAGGCCGCAGATTCCCGCCCAGAACCACGACCCAGAATCGCGTCCAACACCATTTGGGCCGTGCGCCGATACCTGTCCCGAGTCCGTCATGTCCAGGTTTCTCCTAAACTCCCTTCCGCTCCAGCCGGCTCACTTCTGTGATCCGCCGGAGCCACGGCCGACGGCCTCATGGATGTTGACCATTCGCCGTTTTTTTCTTCTCCGGCGACGGAGTGTCGATCCATTCGTTACTCCGCCATCCATGTCGGCCTTGGACGGGATGGTGAACTTCTTGCCCAGGCTCTGGGCGTTCAAGTCCGCAGGCGGCTCGCCGATCGCGAGCAGTTCAACGTCGACGGTCAGGATGCCATTGGGAGGGATGGCCGGCAAGCGGCCCAGGGCGCCGTAGGCGAGACTGGGCGGGATTGTCAGCTTGCGCTGTTCGCCGACCTTCATGCCGGCGATCCCCTCATTCCAGCCTTGGATGAGCTGCGAGTCCCCGAGTTTGAAGGTCACGGGGTGGTTTGTCTCGCGCGTCGTGAAAAAGGGTTTGGCCGTTCTCGGAAGACGCCGTGCAATGGATCGTGGCCGTCTCGCCAGATCGGGTCTGCGGACCGGTCCCGTCCTTGAGCGTTTCATAAACGAGGCCGGACACCCGTTTGGCGGACTCCCCGACCTTCGTGGGCTCGGCGAGCACCGGCGACTCCGGTGCCGAGACCGGCGCCGCCGATGCCGAGACCGGCGCAGTCGCCGGCACGGACGTCGCTCCTTCGTTCTGGCATCCCGCCACGAACGACGCGATCGCCAGAGCCAGAAAGCACGTTCGACAGTCCTTGAGAACTGGACATGGTTGCCATTCCTGTCAGCACGTCTGCCGTCATGCCCGCTTCGGCCAGGCAGCGCCGGCCGGGTCGCGATACCCTTGGAGATGACGGAGGGCAATGCGGTCGAATGTTAGAGTGATCCCGCTGCCCCTTGCGTTCGCCTTCGAAATCGTCAATCAGTCTAACTGACCTGGCCGCGGGAACAAGCCAGTCGTCCCGTGGAATGACGACTACAGCCGGACGTTCTTCGGCGCCGTCGCGAAGGGACCCGACCACCCGGATTCTCGACTGGCTGGGCCGCGTCAGGATGCCATCAGCCGTTCCAGAGGGGCTCGAGCGGTCCCCCATGGGTTGTGGGCGTAGTGAGTTTGTACGTCGCGCCAGAGGTCGTCGAGGCTCTGTTCCCAGGCGATTCGCGGCGCCCAGCCGGTCTGCGCGACGATGCGAGCAATCGAGGCGCGCGAATCCGACGGCCCGCGCCGGCCCTTTTGTGTCGGATCCACGCGGATCTGGACGGCGCGGCCGCTCAGCCGCACGAGGATCTCCAGGCCATCACCCACCCGGTGAGACTGTCCTGTCCCCACATGATACACCTGGCCCGGCTGGCCTCGCTGGGCCAGGGCGATCATCGCCCGCGCCACATCGCGTACGTCGATGAAATCACGGCGGCTCTCGAGATCGCCGACGGTCAACTCGAGCGGATCCGGCCCCGGATCTCCGAGTCGCGCCGCAAACTGGCCAAACGCTTGAGTCGGGGGTGTACCGGGTCCGATCGGGTTGAATACTCGCGCGACGACAACTTCCAGAGGGGGCCGTTCCGAGAGTCCCCTGAGCGTTGCCAGATGCTTGCTGCGGCCGTAGGCGTCGACCGGGTAACCGGCATAGTCCTCGCTGACTGGCAGATGCGCGTCCTCAACCGGGCCTAGCTCGGCCGCCGAGCCGGACAAAACGACACGACACGGCTTGTTCAAGGACCGCAAGGCAGCGAGCAGATGGGTCGTCGACCAGAAGTTCGCGCGGTACAGCTCGTCATCCTCGGCAGGCGGAGTCCGTCCTGCCGTGTGGATCACGTAGTCTGGTGCGAATTGGCGGAGACACTCTCGAAGGGCCGCCGAGTCGTTCAGGTCGGCTGCGAGGAACCGTTCTTCGGGCCATCCCTCAGGTTGACGCCGACTCATCAGAATGACTTCGGCATCGGTATCCCGATGCCCCTCGACACCCAGCGTCAGTGCTTCCACGACATGCCGGCCCACGAAGCCGGTTGCCCCCGTCACCAGCCAGAGCGCCATGCTCTTCTCCTCAATCGCTACCGACGCGGATCGGAAGTACGAAGCCCGTCGAGGACGCGGGTCCTCGCCTCGTCGGCGTCAGAATGCCTTGAGCCACTCGAAAGACATCCTCCGGAGCCAGATCGCGCATGCAGCGATGATGGCCCTCGGGGCAAACCGGCCGCTGACAGGGTCCGCAGGGCACGGGATGGAACAGGTGCCAGGCGCGCGGATGTTGTGTCCGTGTCCAGGCGACATGAGTCGGTCCGAACAAGGTCATCACGGGAGTGCCGAAGGCCGCCGCAAAATGACGGGGCCCGGAATCGGTCGTGATCAAGAGCGCCGCGCGGCGCACGCAGACCTTCGTCAAGCCGATCCCTAGCTCCTGTTCGGCCAGACTGACGACCATGGGGTGTGCCGCTAATTGAACGATCTCCCGGGCTGCATCGCGTTCGCGAGGTCCGCAGACAACGAGGACCCGAGTGTCCGACTCTTCAGCCAGTCTACGCGCCACCTCGGCGAAGTGTGACACCGGCCAGTTCTTGGCCGGTCCGAACGCTCCGCCAGTATTCAGGCAGACGACCTTTTCATCCGGAGACAGCCCCAGCGCCGACCAGGCCCGATCGGCGGCGCCCTCGTCTTCGGGCGTGGTGGCGAGCTCGAGCCGGATCGAGTCGACCGGGCAACCGAGGTGGCGTGCCAGGTTCAAGTAGGTCTCCACAATCGGGACAGGCAGCCGATCTCCGGCTTCGTCGCGGGGATGATGCAGGACATCGGTCAGGAGGATGCCTCGTCCATATCGATCATAGCCCACGCGCCGGGGGATGCCGGCCAGCCAGGCCATTCCCGCCGATCGAAACGAATTGGGCAGGAGGACCGCTACATCGAAGCACGCTTTGCGCAGCTTCTGCAACACCGCCCACGACCGCTCATGACGGGACCTCGAATGGGGATCGAATCGGATACACTCATCGAACCAGGTGGTACCGTTGAGGGTGGGAGAGACGTGAGGCTTGATCACTGCCGCCACGAAGGCGCGGGGGAATCCTCGGCGGATTGCGCGGAACATCGGCGTCGCCATGACGGTGTCACCGATCAAGTTTGGACAGAACACTGCGATTCTCATGCTCCGCCGCCGTCCCCCTCTGCCACTGGACCACTGGAGGTTTCCTGGCCCTTCTCCTGTCGGGAGATCCCAACCGCAACCGCGGCGTGGAGCAAGGGAATCATGATCTCGTGGTGGCCGGTCAGTGCGATTCCCTCGGCACCGGGCCGATCGAGGACGTTCAGGAGACCACGGTACTTCTGGTCGAAATCGAGGTTGGCCGTGGTTAGTCCCTCGAGAGAGTGCCCGAGGTTCCGGGCGATCGCCACGGCCTTCAGGAAGACCTCAGGCAAGACGACGGCGCTGCCGAGATTCAGCCAGACGCCTCCGGCCATCCAGGCGACCTCGGTGCACAAGGTCCGAAAGTCGCGCATGGCCGCTTCACCGAGCGCGGCGCCGTCCAGCTTTGGCGTCATGTGAACGATGTCCGTACCGATCGCGACGTGCACGGTCAGGGGAATGCCGGCGCGTCGGGCGGTCGCGAGCAGGGAGATGTCCAGACCCGGCCCGCCGTGATCGAGGATGATATCGCCCAGCGCGGCGCCCAATCCCACCGATTGCGAGACCGCCCGCGTGCACGCCGCGGTGAAGAGCTCCGAGGTCTCGCGTGCAAAGCCAAAGGTGCCGGCCATCAACCGGGCGCCGACGTCCTCACTGGTCTTACCGGCAACCGCCAGCTCCAGGTCGTGGATCGCCGCCGCGCCGTTGAGGGCCAGCCCCCGCAGGATGCCCCGATGGATCCAGTCGATGAGGTAGGGTGCACAGCCGGTCTTGATCACGTGTCCGCCGAGTGCGGCCATCACCGGCCGATTTCCTTCGCACGCGCGAACGATGGCGTTACGCAGCCGCTTCAGGCCGGAGGCTCCCAGCAGCCGCGGTAGGCCATCGAGCCAGTCCTCGAACGAGGCGCCGGGCCCCGCGGGCTGCCCCAGGTCTTCCCGGTGGACTTTGCTGGTGCCGCTCCGAGAGAGGCTCGTACCGCAAGTCGTCCCAGGCCAGTGCGGCCGGCTGTTGGCTTTGGGACTTCGGATCGGAGGCGAATCCATTCGCGCTCACGAGAACTCCTTCTCAACCGGCTCAGATCGATGACGGATCCCGCAGGAGCCGGGCCAGAGCGTCTTCCATGACATCTCCACCCGCCACGATCTCGAGTCCGATTCGGATCGCTCGCAAGGGAGCCGGCCCCAAGTTGCTGACGTGCAGCTTCACCAAATCCTTCTGCGTGGTCAAGACGAGATTGGCCTCGACGGCACGAGCCCAGCGTTGCAGAGAGTCGATGTCCGTCGCCGTGTAATCATGGTGGTCCGGGAAGATGCGGAAGTCGCGCAGCTCGCTGCAAAGGGGCAAGATGGTCCGCCGGAATCCGTCGGGATTGCCGATCCCGCAAAACGCAGCGACTGACTGCCCGGTCAGTTCACCGATCGGAGTCGCCGTTCCGGCGGTGTCGATCACGTCGAGCGGTGCGTGCCGGGCTTCGACCCAGTGCAGCGGCCCGGTACGGCGTTCGGCCTCGGTGCGAATGGCCGCACGTTTCGACGCGCTCACGAGATCGGCCCGTGACAAAACTACCACGTCGGCACGTCGCAGCGAGCTGAGCGGCTCACGAAGCAGTCCTCGGGGCAGCAGATGACCTAGTCCGAAAGGCTCGAGGGCATCGATCAACACCAGGTCGAGATCGCGTGCAAGGCGACGATGCTGGAATCCGTCGTCGAGCACCAGCAGCTCTGCCTCCAGTTCCTCGATCGCGATCCTCGCGGATCGAACTCGATCCCGGTCCTGAAGATGGGGGACATCCGGCAGGTTCTCCTCCAGGACACGGCCTTCGTCGTTAAGCCCCTGGACTTGCTTGTAGCCGCGACTCAGGATCACCACGCGACGGCCCCGATGGCGGTACCAGCGCGACACCCACTCGACCATCGGGGTCTTGCCGGTGCCTCCGACGGTCAGGTTGCCGACCGAGACTACGGGTACGCCGGCTCGGTCGATCTGGAACCAACCCCGGTCGTAGCTCCGGTTCCGTAAGGCGACGACCGCGCGATAGGGGATTGCGGCGAAACTCAGTGCCCCGCGCGCGAGTTGGGCGAGCGAGCCGCTTGTCCCGCCGCGGATCAAGCGGAGGTAAGCGTCCTGGTCGAATCGGCTCAAGCCCCGGCTTCCATGGCCCGGATGATCGCCTTGGTCATCTCGAGCGTGCCCACGGCGGTTGGATCATCGCGATGCGGCTTCATGTCGTAAGTGACGTCCTTACCTTCGGCGATCACCTGGGCGACCGCCTTCTCCAGCCGATGGGCGGCCTGGGTTTCACCCAGGTGCTCGAGCATCAACACGCCCGAGAGGATGAGGGCCGTCGGGTTCATCTTGTACTGGCCCTTGTACTTCGGTGCCGAGCCGTGGGTCGCCTCGAAGACGGCGCCCGCCTCTCCGATGTTCGCCCCAGGGGCCACCCCGAGCCCTCCCACCAGGCCGGCACAAAGGTCCGAAACGATGTCTCCGTAGAGGTTGGGCAGGACCAGGACGTCATAGAGATCGGGCTTCTGGACGAGCTGCATGCACATGTTGTTGACGATCCGGTCCTCGAATTCGATTTCGGGATACTCCTTGGCCACTTCCCGGCTGACCTCGAGGAAGAGGCCATCGCTGTACTTGAGGATATTCGCCTTGTGGACCGACGTGACCTTCTTCCGTCCATGCTTGCGAGCGTAATCGAAGGCGTACTTCACGATCCGGCGCGTGCCGGTAATGGAGATGGCCTTCACGGAGATGCCCGAGTCGGGCCGGACCGTCTTGCCGTTGAGCCGCTTGATCGTCGAGATCAGCTCGGCGGTCTCCGGCTTGCCCTGCTCGAACTCGCAGCCAAAGTAAAGATCCTCGGTGTTTTCGCGGACGATCACGAGATCGACGGAGGTCTGGGAAAAGAAGGTCCGGACACCGCGATAGATCTTGCAGGGCCGGACACACGCATACAGATCCAGGGCTTGCCGGAGGTAGACGTTCACGCTCCGGAACCCGGTTCCGACCGGTGTGGTGATCGGTGCCTTGAGGGCCACGCGCGTCCGGCGACACGACTCGATCACGCTGTCGGGAATGGGCGTCCCGAGCTTGGCCATGACATCGACGCCGGCATCCTGCTCGTCCCAACGGATGGCGACACCCGTGGCCTCGATGCACAGTTTCGTGGCTTCGGCGAGCTCCGGACCGACACCGTCGCCGCGAATGAGCGTCACTTCATAAGGCATCAGTTCTGCATCTCCCCTGGAATCCTTGGTGCCTGCGCCCATCGGCCACCAAGCCGGTTTTTGGGAACCTGACAGCGATCGTTGCGAATGCCGCGCGGTCTGGTATGATTAGAGCGCTTGATGTCGCCAGGCTAACCGGGCGCTCGACCCTCGTCAAGCGGCCCGGATAGTCGTTCCTGGTCACCACAACATTGACGAGACGGTGCTCCCGACGATGCTCGAGCCGCCCCTCACCCCTGATCCCCGCGTACAACACTGGCTCAGGCGACATTGCAACGCCACCAGCTTCATCCTGCACATGATCGGGATCCCTCCCACGTTCCTGGGGGCCCTGTTCGTGCCGATCTACCTCTGCCTGCTCTCGATGCCGGTATTCCTGCTGGCACTGGGCCTGTTCCTGGGAGGTTATTTCCTCCAGTTTCTCGGCCATTTCCTCGAGGGTACCGACCCAGGGGAGATCATCTATTTCAAACGCAAACTGGGCCTTTCCTACGTGGAGATCCCGAGCCGTCGAGTCTCGCGTCCCCGGCCTAGTCTGGGCGCCCCGGCCGCCTCGGCGTGACGATCGATTGGGAAGTCGGCCGGTTCCGCTGTCCCGTTCGGTTGTCGGCGAGGCTGACGGGGCCGGCTTCGCCACCTGTCTTTTTTGATCTAGGCTTAGTCGGAAAAGTCGATAAAATCCGCCTCGTCGTTTCAAGTCGCACGTCGCAACGAACCGATTCAATCCGACAAGTCGATCATGCTGGAACTCGCGGGACAAGCGTGCGCCGCCGCGGCGCCACGGTCATGAGCGGTTCAAAGGTCGTCGAGTCGGGCACGGGACGCAGTCCGGTGCTCGGTGCGACCCTTGGAGTGAAGAGAGTATCCCGTCGCAGCCGGGACACGTCCGGAATCGACCGGCTGCGGCAGAAGCCGTGATGACACGGAAAACCCAAGGCCAAGCCAGGGACGGCGCGGCGCGACCCGATGGGTTGAACTCATCGTCACATGGCGATCTTAGTCAAGGACGGCTGGCCATGCGATTGACCTTCAGAAGGAACCGATGGACGCGGGTGGCTTTGCTCGCGACCTGGATCCTCTCCTCTGGTTGCCAGAGGCTTCCTTACATTGATGACTCCAAGCCGGTCCCGCATGACAGCATGGGCCGAGTCGCGTTAGAAGATTCGGAGGTCAAGCAGGCGAGCCTCCTCAGCAGTACGCTGGGGATGCAATTGCCCAAGGTGGCCAAACCTCGGACGACCAACGATCCCGAGGCTGCGGAGATGTGGCCGATGTCGTTGCAGGAGGCGATCCGCATCGGCCTGGACAACTCCGAGGTGGTGCGCGTCATCGCCTTCGGTGCCCAGGGCATCCCGATCGGCGGATTCGAGCCGACGCCACTCAATACGTGGTGCCAGTGCGGGTGTGGCCAGCTCTCTGGGTTCCGGCACCCTTCAAACAGTGTATGACCCGGCGATCCTGGAGACCCAGATCGCCACGGCCCTTTCCAATTTCGACACCGCCTTCACCACGAGCCTGCTCTGGGGCGACACGGTGCAGCCATTCAACAACGGTGTGCAGGGCGGCTCGCTGAGCCTCACGGGCACCAAGTACCCGATCATCTCGGTGAACGATTCCGCCACGTTCCAGATCGGCCTCTCCAAGCGGAACGCCACGGGTGGCTTGATGGGCATCACGAACAACGTCGCCTGGTCCTATCAGAACAGCTCGTTCCTGGTCTGGCCCTCGGCTTATACGACGAACATCCAGCTCAGCTTGACCCAGCCGTTGCTGGGAAGCGCCCCGCTGCCGGGTCAGGCCGCCGGCCCGCCGGTGGGCCTGGAAGCCAACCGGGCTCCGATCGTGATCGCCCGGCTCAACGCCGACGCCGCAGTCTGGCGGTTCAAGGCCGAGATCATGGCGGAGGTGCGGTCGATCGAGCAACAATACTGGAACCTGGCTCAGGCTCACGTTCAGCTCTGGAGTGCCGACCGCGCCGTGAGCCTCGCCGCAGAGATCCTCAAGCGGGAGGAGGCCGAGCTCGCCGTCGGCCGCGGAACGGTCGCCGACGTGGCCGAGGCCGCTCAACGGCTGGAACAATTCAATCTCGACCTGGTGACCCGGACCTCGGACGTCATCACGACCGAGCGTCAATTGCGAAACCTGCTGGGCCTCCCTCCCGCCGATAATCGTCGGATCATCCCGATTACCCCGCCGACTGAGGCGCGTCTGGAGCCCGACTGGGATTCGAGCCTGGCCCAGATGCTGAGCTTCCAGCCCGACATCGTGCAGCAGCAGATCCTCGTCCGAGTCGCCGAGCTTCAACTGCTGATCGCCCGCAACCAACTGCTCCCGCAATTGAGCCTCAACGCCCTCTATCAGCTCAACGGGTTGGGCCAGTCGCTGGACTCCTCCTTCGCCGTCATGACCGGGGCCGCCCTCAAGGCACTTAACCCGGTCATCGCCAACCAGGAGCGGGCCGCCGGCCTCAACGAGAACCCGGGCAATTACAGCAATTTCAATCAGTGGCAGATCGGCTTCACGTTCCAGATGCCGCTGGGCATGAGGTCGCCGCTGGCCAACTCCCGGCAGGCGCAATATATCCTCTTGCGAGCCAGGGCCTACCTGGCACAGGTCGTCCATCAGACGACGCATTCACTCGCCCGGTTCTTCCTGGAGATCGATGCGAATTACAAGCAGTTCAAGACGGCGTCGCGGCTGCGAGCCGCGGCGGCGCAGCGGCTCGACGCCCAGCGTGCGTATTACGAGGAAGGCCGGATCACGATCGACCGGTTCCTCGACGCGGTCAGCCAGTACGCGACAGCCGTCGCCACGGAAGCGCAGTACAAGACGACTTACAATATCTCGATCGTGGCTCTGGAAGAGGCCAAAGGGACCTTGCTGGCTTACGACAACATCGCCGTCGCCGAGGGCCCGAATCCGCGGAAGGCCTACATCCAGGCCCGAGATATCCAGGGTGCTCATAAACAGTTCCACATGCTTCCCGATGGCCCAATGTTGCCGGGTAAACCGGTTGGCCCGGCGAATCCGGATCCGGTCACTCCCAATCCTCCGCCCAATGTGGAAGGGCCGAATAACATGCCGCCGATGCCCGCTCCGGTCGGGCCGAACGGCCCGGCCCCCAGACCGCTGCCGCCCTACCTCCCGGCGGCTCATCAACCCGTCGTGTCGCAGAATACTCCGGGTGCAGGCACGGGAATGACCGCTGCCGAGTGCAGGTACGATGACACCGGTCTCCACCGTCGGTACGGGATCGCGGACCTCGTCCGACATGCGGCTCACATCGGGAGAAGTGACCAACGGCTGGTCTCGCCCCTTGGCCGCCCCCACCGCGCCAGGGAGACGCCAGGTTCGGTTCTCACGCGAACTACGGCCAGCGGCTCGCCCACCTCCCCCTCCGCCACGATGACGCCCACCGCATCGCCGGCTCGTTCGCAAATGGGTTCTCCGCCGACCGGTGCGTCATCAGCGACCCCATCGCAGGCACCAGACGATCTTCCGCCCTTACCTGTATCGATCGATCTGCCTCAGTTACCGTCCAATTGACACCATCCCATCTGATCGGGCGGACGCAGACTTTTGTCGTACGCAGACACGTGGACGACTCAAGTCCAGGTCTCGGTATTGCTTGGGTTTTGTCAAAACATTGTTGACCATGGGCGTGAGGATCGCCACAATGAGGAAACTCTTGCGACCCCACCACAGCCGGGGGGCTACTCCACACTCTGAGGAAAGGCGGTCACGATGGACGGCGCTCCGAACGATCGGTCGAGCGAAGGCAGTCGACGTGATTTTCTCAAGACAGCCTCGGCCACCGGCGGTGCCGTGGCCCTGGCGGCGAGTCAATCGGCGTGGGCCGAGCCTCCTGAAGCCGGCAAGTCGTCCCTCCCGACCGTGACGCTGGGTAAGACCGGCCAGAAGGTCACGCTACTTGGACAGGGAACCAGTTGGACGTTGCAGCCTGCTTTCTTGCAGGCCGCGTTCTTCGCGGGCGTCCGCTACGTGGATTGCTCCGAGAGCTACGAACGCGGCAAGTGTGAGAAGACCCTCGGTGAGGTCCTTGAGCGGACCAAGATGCGGAAGGATGTCTACCTCGTCACCAAATGTGGCCGGCCGGCCGGTGCCGCTGGCCCGGGCGCATTCGCCTACCTCGAGTCGCATCTCAACCCCAGCCTGGAACGCCTGCGGACCGATTACGTCGACTCGTACTACCTGCACGGACTCACCGGGAGGGAGATTCCGCTTCTCCATGATCCTGATGTCAAGGCGGCCTTCGAGAAGCTCAAGAAGCTGGGAAAGATCCGGTTCTGCGGGCTGAGCTGCCACGACCGCCGGCTGCCGGAGGTCGTTACCGCCGCCGCTGAGTGTGGCTGGATCGACCAGATCATGATCCAGTACAACTACCGCACCATGGGTGCGGATGAGGTCCGGCGCGCGGTGGATGCGGCGTCCAAGGCCAACCTCGGGATCGTGGCCATGAAGACCCAGGGGGGCGCCGGCAGCTTCCGTGAGGGCAACACGTCGGCGAAATTCACGGAGTTCGTGGACAAGGGCTTCAAGAAGGAAGCGGCGGCGATCAAGACCATCTTCACCGACCAGCGCATCCACGTGGTCGTCAGCGAGATGACCAACCGCGACATGCTCCGCGAGAACATGGCCGCATCAACCGACCATACCCTTTCTTCTCGCGATCAGAAGCTGCTGGAAGAATACCGGCTGGCGACGTCTCACCTCTATTGCCAAGGTTGCGGTCATCATTGCGAGCCTGCGGCCAACGGAGTCGCAGTGGCCGACATCTTGCGATTCCTCCGGTACGACGAGGTCTACGGCAAGCGCCGTCGGGCTCGAGAGCTCTACCAGGCCCTGCCCCCCGAGGCTCGCAACCTCGTCGCGGCCGACCTGGCCGCAGCCCAGGCCGCCTGCCCGCACGGGCTCCCCGTGGTCGAGCTGCTGCGCCGCGCCGAGGAGAAGATGGGCTGAACAGGAAAGGCTTGAATTAAGGCTGAAGGCTGAAGGAATTCGTTCCTACCCAGCCTTCAGTCTTCCAATGGGTCTTGCTCGTCCGGGCGGTCGTCCGATTGATCGGGGACGCGGGCTTCCGGGACCACGTAGTTTCCATCGATCCATCGTCCCAGGTCGATCAAGCGACAGCGATGGGAACAGAAGGGGAACGACGGCAGATCGTCGAGCGCGGCGATCTCGTACCGGCCGGAGCAGATGGGACATCGTCCTCGGATCATGACTCGCCCTTGGAACTGGATGCAGCGGGCTTGGGTGACTCGGAAGTCGAGGAACTCGGGGAGCTGGAGGACGCTGCATCACTCGATGATTTCGTGGCCTCGGTCGCGGGCTTCTCGGCCTGGGCGGCCTTCTTGTACGACTCGCTGCGATAGTCAGTCTGATAGAAGCCCGACCCTTTGAACAGGATCGCGGCGCCCGGCCCGATCTTCCGGCGTAGCTTGGGATGATGGCATTCGGGGCAATCGGTCTGGGGCTGCGACATGATCGATTCATAGGCTTCAAACTCGTGACCACAATCGTCGCAGATATAGTCGTAAGTCGGCATGGCTCACCCGTTCTCAATGGCGATCAGGTTCTGAACTCATCCCGTCTGGTCGATCGGTTACCGAGAAGCTGCGTCTTTTCGAACGGACTGGCTCGGACCGTCGTCAACTTGTCGTCGGAGGAACCGAGACGGCAACTTTGCTCGGCCGTAAGACACGGTCGCGGATTTTGTACCCTTTGCTCAGCTCACCCACGACGGTTCCCTCGGGATGCTCCTTCGAAGGCTGCTGAAGGACGGCGTCGTGGAGATTCGGATCAAACGCGACCCCGAGAGCTGTGATCGGCTCGACGCCGTGCTTGGCCAGGACCTCGTGGAGTTGTTTCTGGACCATGTCGAGCCCGGCGGTGACGCCCTCAGCGCCGGAGGCGCGCA
This sequence comes from uncultured Isosphaeraceae bacterium, assembly GCA_963845695.1. Lineage (GTDB taxonomy): Bacteria > Planctomycetota > Planctomycetia > Isosphaerales > Isosphaeraceae > CAWJTV01. The sequence goes on from CAWJTQ010000017.1 coordinate 464,990, forward strand.
GGGCGTCGATGGCGCGTGCGAGATTGTCGAGCGAGTCGAGCAGGTCGCGAGCGATTGAGCCCACCGCGTAAGTCCGATCGGTGTCTGCCTGTTGCTTGGCGCGCTTCTGATAGTTCGCGAATTCGGCGCGGGCACGGAGCGCCTGCTCTCGATACTCGTCGCGCTCCTTGCGCAACAGATCGACTTCCTCGGAGGGAGAAAGGGACTCGCCGTTGCTGTGCGTCCCCGTAGCACCGGCACCTTTCGGATCACGAGAAGACGGCTTGCCCGAGAGGGGAAAATCCGAAGTGTCCAGGTCGTCAGGCTTCCGGGTGGATTCATTCATTAGCCTCTGCTCCTTACGCGATGAAGCCGTAACGGATCGCGGATTCCCGATTCCCCATCCGTAGCCCCGATGTCCGGACCCATCCTCATCGGGGATTCGTCATCGGGGATTCCCCGAACCCAGGGTCACTCGCGGGAATCGTCCGGCTCAGCCTCCTCGGTGAAATACTCGCGAAGTTTCTCGAAAAAGCTCTTGCGACGAGGACTGACCTGTTCGTGTTCGATCTCGGCGAACTCGCGGAGCAACTCTTCCTGACGGGTCGTCAGATGCCTGGGCGTCTCCACGACGACTTCCACTAGCTCATCGCCGCGGCCCCTGCCGCCGATGTCGGGCATCCCGCGTCCCTTGATCCGCAAAACGTCGCTGCTCTGACTACCCCGGGGTACCTCGAGATGTTCAGGGCCATCCAGGGTAGGCACCTCGATTTCAGCACCCAGAGCGGCCTGAGCGAAGCTGATCGGCACCTGACAGTAGAGGTCGTTGCGTCGGCGCTCGAAGAATGGATGTTTCTTGACGAGGATCTGGACGCGCAGGTTTCCGCGCGGCGCGCCGACGTCACCCAGCTCTCCCTGGTTTCGTTGCTGGAGCCACATGCCGCTCTCAACGCCTGGTGGGACGTTCACCTGGAGGTGAACCATCACGGGCAGTCGCCCCGCCCCACGACAGGATGGACAGGGATCGGTGATCCGTACTCCATCGCCACCGCACGCCGGGCAAGTGGTTGCGACCTGGAAGAAGCCGCGGCTCTGGACGACTTGGCCGCGGCCGCCGCAATAGTTGCAGGTCGTTGCCACGGTCCCCTTGCGCGCCCCGCTCCCTGGCATTCGCCGCAAAAATCCTGGCGATTCACGTCGATCGTCCGTGTCGTCCCTCGTGCGGCCTCGATCAACTCGATCTCCAGCTTCAGCAAGAGATCGGGACCAGGCCGCGGGCCTCGTCGCCGGTTGCCGAAGAGGTCGCCAAACAAACCGCCGCCGAAGATATCGCTGAAGGCCGACATGATGTCGTCAGTCGACCGGAAGTCGTGGAACGCCTGGCCGTTCAGACCGGCATGGCCATAGCGGTCGTAACGCTGTCGCTTGTCCGGATCAGAAAGCACTTCATAAGCCTCGGCCGCTTCCTTGAAGTGTTTCGGGGCCTCTTCATCACCCGGGTTGCGGTCCGGATGATACTTGAGTGCCATCTGTCGATAGGCTTTCTTGATCTCCTCGATCGGTGCATCGCGTCCGATCCCGAGAACTTCGTAAAAATCGCGCTTCGTGGCTGCCATCGGCATGGCGTCTCAGTGAATTGAGGGTTGCGGCGAGGAAACGAACGACCGGCACGGCCGGCGATCGGCGCCGGCTCCCTGGACTGTCTTAGACTATCATACGCCGCCTGGTCCTGATTACGAAGTCCTCCTCCATAGCAAGTGGCCGGCGGCAAGTGACACATGCGGAACGTGAGACCTTGCCCTTACTGATCACTTGTCACCTGCCGCCTCTTAACGCTCAGCGGACAGACCCTTCGATCCGGGCGGCGTTCTCTTTCTCGTCGTCTTTGATGTTGGTGATCATGGCTTCAGTCGTCAGCATCAACGATGCGATCGAGGATGCGTTCTGGAGTGCGGAGCGGGTGACCTTGGTGGGATCGACGATCCCGGCGGCGAACATGTCGACGAACTCGCCGGTATTGGCGTCGAAGCCGATCGACCCTTCGCGGTTGCGCACCTCTTCAGCGATGACCGCGCCATCGTATCCAGAGTTGGACGCGATGTACCGGATGGGTTCTTCAAGCGCCCGCAGGACGATGGCCGCGCCGAGCCGCTCGTCGCCGGCGAGGGCCGCGTGGACCTTCTCGGCCGCCGGAATGACGCGGAGCAGCGCCACTCCGCCGCCAGGGACGATTCCCTCCTCGGCCGCCGCGCGGGTCGCATGCAGCGCGTCCTCGACTCGGGCCTTGGTCTGCTTCATCTCGGTCTCGCTCGGAGCACCGACACGAATCAGGGCCACGCCGCCGGAGAGCTTCGCCAGCCGCTCCTGGAACTTCTCCTTGTCGTATTCGCTGTCCGTCTCCTCGATCTGACGCCGAAGCTGGTCGATCCGGCGCTGGATCTCGGCCCGCTTGCCGGCACCCTGGATGATCGTCGTGCTGTCCTTGTTGACCTTGACCTGCTTGGCCTTGCCGAGCTGCGCGAGCTGGAGGTTTTCCAGCTTCAGCCCGAGATCCTCACTGATCACAGTGCCGCCGGTCAGCACGGCCATGTCGCCCAGCATCGCCTTGCGGCGATCGCCGAAGCCGGGAGCCTTGACCGCGCTGATATTGAGCACGCCACGCAGCTTGTTGACCACCAGAGTCGTCAGCGCCTCGCCCTCGACGTCCTCGGCAATGATCAACAGGGGCTGACCCGACTGGGCAACCTTTTCCAGCAGGGGGACCATCTCGCGAAGGCTGCTGATCTTCTTCTCGTGGAGCAGGATCAGAGCATCCTCGAAGAGGACCTCCATGGTGGAGGGATTGGTGACGAAATACGGGCTCAAGTAGCCCTTGTCGAATTGCATGCCCTCGACGAACTCGAGGGTGGTCGTCGCGGTCTTCCCCTCCTCGACCGTGATCACGCCGTCGCGGCCGACCCGCTCGACGGCATCGGCCAGCATATTGCCAATGGCAGGGTCGTTGTTCGCCGAGATGGCGCCGACCTGGGCGATCTCTTCCTTCTTCGACACCGGCCGCGAGATCGTGCTCGCCAGTTCGGCCACCGCGGCCTCAACGGCCTTTTCGATGCCCCGGCGCACGGCGGTGGGATTGGCCCCCGAGGTGATGTTCTTCAGACCCTCGCGGTAGATGGCGCGGGCCAGGATGGTCGCCGTCGTGGTTCCGTCGCCGGCCACGTCGGAGGTCTTGGACGCAACCTGGTTGACGAGCTTGACGCCCATGTTCTCGAAGGGATCGGGCAGCTCGATCTCCTTGGAGACCGTGACGCCGTCCTTGGTGACGGACGGGCCACCGAACGACTTACTGATAATCACGTTGCGCCCGGTTGGGCCGAGCGTCGTGCCGACCGCGCGGGCGAGGGTATCGACACCCTCCAGCATCTTCCGGCGTGCGGCGTCAGAGAAGAGCAATTGTTTCGCCACCGTCGTAGGCTCCTCGAGTGCAAATTGATTTGGTTGGGGATGTCGCCGGTCCAGGCTGACCGCTAGGCCGCTATGGCCCCGGACCGGCCTGCCTGTAACGACTTACTTGACGATCTTGGCCAGGATGTCGGACTCGCGCAGGATCTTGATCTCCTCGCCGTCCAGCTTGATCTCGGTCCCGGAATACTTGCCGAAGAGCACTTCGTCCCCCTCGATCACTCCAATCGGAGCCCGCTCTCCCGAGTCGAGCAATTTGCCCGGCCCGACCGCAAGCACCTTGCCCCGCTGCGGCTTCTCCTTGGCAGTATCAGGCAGCACGATGCCGCCGGCCGTCTTCTCCTCGGCCTCGATTTGCTGGATCACCACACGGTCCTCAAGGGGACGAATCGTCGATTTGGCCATGAATGCGAGTCCTTTGTGCTGGATACCCGTGTCTTGCCTCTGAAGGATCGATCTCGGCTATCGCCGAGAATTTGAATGTTTTCCGCTTTCGGCGGGGTCGTGAGACCCTTTGGGGGTGGCCATCGGCCGGCTGCGTCGGTCAGGCTTTCCAGCCTGACGTCGCCGGATCACATCATCCCCATGTCGCCCATGCCACCCATGCCACCCATGCCACCCATGCCACCACCCATTCCACCGCCATGATGCGGGTCATGGTGTCCGGCAGCCTCTTTCTTCTTGGGGGGCTCGGCGATCAGGGCTTCGGTGGTCAGCAGGAGACCCGCCACGGAGGCGCCGTTCTGGAGTGCGGAGCGGGTGACCTTGGTGGGATCGACGATCCCGGCGGCGAACATGTCGCCCCATTTCTCACCAGCGGCGTCGTAGCCGAACCTGGGATCGGTGCTCTTCTTGATCCGGTTGACGACGACCGCGCCGTCGATTCCAGCGTTGTCGGCGATGTATCGGGCGGGCTGTTCGACGGCTCGGCGCACGATGTCGGCCCCATGTCCTTCGTCGCCGGTGAGTTTCAGCTCGGCGATGGCCGAGGCGGCACGGATCAGAGCCGTTCCGCCGCCGGGCACGACGCCTTCCTCGATGGCGGCGCGAGTGGCATGCAGCGCGTCCTCGACCAGCGCCTTGCGCTCTTTCATCTCGGTCTCGGTGGCCGCCCCCACGTTGATCTGGGCGATGCCGCCGGCGAGCTTGGCGAGCCGTTCCTGGAGTTTTTCGCGGTCATACTCGCTGTCGGTCACCCCGATCTCGCGGCGGATCATCTCGGCGCGGCCCTTGATCTCATCGGGGGTGCCGGCTCCCTCGATGATGGTGGTGTTCTCGCTGCTGATGGTGATCTTGCGGACGCGACCGAGGTCGGCGAGCTGGATGTTCTCCAGGTCGATGCCCAGGTCCTTGAAGATCGCCTTGCCCCCGGTGAGGACGGCGATATCGCCCAGCATCGCCTTGCGGCGATCACCGTAGCCCGGCGCCTTGACCGCCGCGACCTTGAGGATGCCCCGCAGCTTGTTGACGACCAGGGTGGCCAGCGCCTCGCCCTCGATGTCCTCGGCGATGATCAGCAGCGGCTTGTTCGCCTTGGCCATCTTTTCGAGCAGGGGGATCAGCTTGGTGGGCGTGCTGATCTTCTCCTCGTAGATCAGGACGAAGGCGTCCTCCAGGACGACCTCCATGCGCTCCTGATCGGTGACGAAGTGCGGGCTCAAGTAACCCCGGTCAAACTGCATCCCCTCGACCACATCCACCGTCGTCTCGAAGGCTTTGCCTTCCTCGACGGTGATCACGCCGTCGGTGCCGACCTTCTCGAACGCGTCGGCCAGTTTCTCGCCGATCGAGGGGTCGTTATTGGCTGCGATCGAGGCGACCTCGGTGATCTCTTTCTTTCCCGAGACCTTCTTGGACTGTCCCTTGACGTGAGCGACAACCGCCTCCACAGCCTTCTCGATCCCGCGCTTCAGCATCATGGCATCGGCACCGGCGGCGAGGGCTTTGAGCCCTTCCTTGTAGATCGCTTCGGCCAGAACGGTCGCCGTGGTCGTGCCGTCACCTGCGGCGTCGGACGTTTTCGAGGCCGCTTCCTTGACGAGCTGCGCGCCCATATTCTCATAAGGGTCAGTCAGCTCGATTTCCTCGGCGACCGTCACGCCGTCCTTGGTCACGGTCGGGCTCCCCCAGCCCTTGTCGATCACGGCATTACGGCCGCGTGGGCCGAGCGTACAACGAACGGCACGTGCCAGTTTCGTCACGCCGGTGGCCAGCTTCTGGCGGGCCTCCTCGTCGTAGGCCAGTATCTTCGCCACAATGAATCTCCTTCGTCGTTGTCCGATGGGTCGGCCGGTTTTCGGCCGCCCGGCACGATAGCGAGGGCCGCCGCGTCGGTACGTACAGCCCCAACGATGAAAACGCACAGTACAGATGCAAGCCACATACCATTTCCGAGAGTTTCTCTAATTATCAGTTCCATAGAGAGTTACGCCATTCCACCGATGCAAGACGCCTGAGCAAGACTGTCGTTTTGGCAGTCGACCGGCCGATTTGTCATTCTTGACATTCTGAGGGGCACAGGGTGTTTGACTGCGGCCGCGGTGTCGGTCAGACTGTGCGAATGGTCTCGGGCGTGGCGAATGCGATCGGGTTCAATTGGGGCTATGAGACAAGAGGAGCCAGCGATGCGGTTGTCGAGATCCGGGATGGGCTGTGTGCTGCTGGGAGTGTTGGCGAGTATGACCTGGCTGGGAACGGTCTGCCAGGCCCAGGATGCGGCACAGTCTCACCCGACAATCCCGCTCTGGCCCCACGGCGTGCCCGGCGCCCAGGGAACAGACCCCAACAAAGATGTGCCAAGTCTGACGATCTGGCAGCCTCAACCGGAGCTGGCCAAGGGCTCGGCGGTCGTTGTCTGTCCAGGCGGCGGCTATGGGATGCTGGCGATCGACCACGAAGGGAAGCAAGTCGCCGAGTGGCTGAACTCGCTGGGTATCACGGCCTTCGTCCTGAAGTATCGTCTTGGTCCGCGGTACCACCATCCGGCGATGCTCCAGGATGCCGGCAGGGCCATCCGCACCGTGCGGGCGAGGGCTTCTGAGTGGAAAGTGGACCCTCACCGCATCGCCATCCTGGGCTTCTCGGCCGGTGGACACCTCGCGTCGACGGCCGGGACCCACTTCGACGCCGGCAAACCCGACGCCGAGGACCCGATCGAACGCGCCAGCTCGCGGCCCGATCGGATGATCCTGGTTTATCCCGTCATCGCGCTGGCGACCCCCTACGGCCACTCCGGGTCGCTCCGGAACCTGCTGGGGGATAAGCCTCCTCCGGAATTGATCGAGAGCCTGTCGAACGAGCGGCAGGTCACCAAGGACACGCCGCCGACATTCCTTGCTCACACCAACGCCGACAAGGGCGTCCCGGCGGAGAACAGCCTGCTGTTCGTTCTGGCGCTCCGTAAGGCCGGCGTGCCGGTCGAGCTGCACCTGTTCGAACGCGGTCCCCATGGACTCGGACTCGGCGGCGGCGCTCCGAACTTCCGCGTTCCCGCCGAACCGGCGTTCAAAGCTTGGCCCAAGCTCTGCGAAACCTGGCTCAAGAACCAGGGGTTCCTCGACTCGAGCTCTGGATCGCATTGATCGACCTCGCGGCACCTCGACTCATGTGCGTCATCGTCGCATTGGGATAGGATGAATGCATCAGTTGGTGGCGCCATCGCTGCTCCTGAACTGGGTTCGTTCTGCGAGTGTGGGTTTGGTCGTAAGGCTCGGTGTATTCTCAGAGCAATCGATAAAGTCTTCGCAGATTCCCTGATTGTGGCTTCGTTTTCGTCGATTTTGCGCTGTTGCCCGGCCGCGGCTGGCTTCGTTTCCTTGGTTTCGCGCTGTCTGGAGGTCGCAGCTGGGTTCGTTTTGTCGGTTTCGCGCTGGTTCTTGTCCAGCCATCCGCCACCCGCCACCCACCACCGAGGTACGGCTGGCTTCGTTTTGAAGGATTTGTTGATCACTTGCGATCTCCGTTCGACCGTACGATCGAGTCCGATCTGGGAGGCGAGGGGCGAGCGCTCCAGAGCACCACGTCAGACAAGATCCGGAGAAGCGGGTTGGTGGTACACAAGAAATCTTTGATGTGATAGGATTCTCGATGAGTGGAAGAACTCGGGCCGACGATGACCCGACTGGGACCGACGGATCGGCTGCCCCGTTTTCGGATCGGGAGACACTCATGGCGGCCCGCTTCCCGACAACGCGTTGGAGCCGGATTGGCCGTGTTGGCGATCAGGCCGATCCCGAGGCGCGTGCCGCACTGGAGGGGCTCTGCCGGGACTACTGGTTCCCGCTGTATGCCTTCGTCCGAGCCCGTGGGCACTCGTCGCACGAGGCTGAGGACCTCGTCCAGGGTTTCCTCGCCGACTTGCTGGAACGCGGCGACCTGGCGAGACTCGACCAATCGAAGGGCCGGTTCCGCGCGTTCCTGCGGTCGGCGTGCGATCATTTCCTGTCCAATCGTCGCGACCACGACCGGACCGCGAAGCGCGGGGGGGCTGCCTCGATCTTGTCGATCGACCGAGGGGATGCCGAAGGCCGATACCTGCGCGAGCCGGCTCATTCGCTGACTCCCGACCGTCTCTTTGAACGCGAGTGGGCCCTGGCCCTGCTGGCCCGGGTGATCGATCGACTCGAAGCCGAGTCGGTTCAGGCCGGGAACGGGGTCTTCTTCGAGCGAGTCCGTCCTGCCTTGCAGAAAGACGGCCTGGCTCCCTCATATCGGAAGATTGCCGAAGAGTTCGGCATGAGCGCGGAGGCGGTGCGAGCCGCCACACGTCGGATCCGGCTGCGCTACCGCGAACTGCTCCGCGAAGAGGTCGGCCGCACGATTGATGACCCGAAGGCGGTCGACGAGGAGATCGGCGAGCTACTGGTCGCGCTGGCTGGCGGTTGAGCTGGGGAATTGACGGGGAAAATGTCCATTTCTGTTCACCACAGAGTCACAGAGCACACAGAGAAAACCAGAATAGGTCTTCATCAGGTCCCTCCCGGCGGAACGGGCCGAACTCCTTGATTGATAAGGAATTGGCCTTTCTCTGTGCTCTCTGTGACTCTGTGGTGAACCATCCGAACGACCCCGGACCGCATTTTGTTGTCACGTTTACCGGGATTCCCTTCTTGAGTGGATAGGAGAAACCTTGGTCCAGTCGGGAGCTAGCCATGAGCGGGGAAAACCGATGTCGAGGGTGCGGGAACTTGCTTCCGGACGGGACCTTGAAAGGGCTCTGCCCGGTCTGCCTACTGCGGGAGGGTCTGGCCGACGATGTCCCGGAGTGGAGTGACACCGGGCGATTCTCCAGCCTGACACACGGGCCAGTCGGTGCGGGGGTCCTGGCGACCTTGACCGAGGTGCTGGCGTCCGGCGAGGTACCGCAGGTGCTGTTCGCGCGATTCAGACATCGTCGATGGACCCGGTCCGCTGGTGCAACCCGGTTCGCCGGAAATGCCTCCAGCCAGCGACCGCTCCGGTCGGCTGCAACTGCTCGGCGAGATCGCCCGAGGCGGGATGGGCGCGGTGCTCAAGGGCCGCGACCCCGACCTTGGCCGCGACCTGGCCGTGAAGGTCCTGCTCGAGTCGCATCGCGACAAGCCCGACCTGATCCGACGCTTTGTGGAAGAAGCACAGATCGGCGGCCAGTTGCAGCATCCGGGGATCGTTCCGATCTACGAGCTAGGCGCCTTTGCCGACCGTCGCCCGTATTTCGCCATGAAGCTGGTCAAGGGGCGCACGCTGTCGAGCCTGCTGGACGAGCGGCCCGACCCGACGCGCGACTTGCCCCGATTCCTCTCGATCTTCGAGGCAGTCTGTCAGACGATCGCCTACGCCCACGCGCGGGGCGTGATCCACCGCGATTTGAAGCCGTCGAACATCATGGTCGGCTCGTTCGGCGAGGTCCAGGTGATGGACTGGGGCCTGGCCAAGGTCTTGCCGCAGGGAGGAGTGGCCGATGACGCCTCGGCCGGCAAGTCGCGGGCACGAGACACCGTGATCGCCACAGCCCGGAGCGCCTCCGACAGCGATCAGTCGCAGGCCGGGAGCGTCCTGGGCACGCCGTCCTACATGGCCCCCGAACAGGCGCGCGGAGAGGTCGACCGGCTCGACGAGCGCTGCGACGTCTTCGCCCTCGGCTCGATCCTTTGCGAGCTGCTCACCGGCGAGCCCGCTTTCACCGGCCGATCCTCGGGCGAAATCCAGGCGCAAAGCCGCTCGCGGCGAGCTGAAGGAGGCCGTCGATCGGCTGGATTCCAGTGGGGCCGACGCCGAGCTGATCGTCCTGGCCAAGGACTGCCTCGCCCCCGAACTGGAAGACCGCCCGCGCCATGCTGGCGAAGTTGCGGCAAGTATCAACGAGTACCAGACGGGCGTGCAGGAGCGGTTGCGACTGGCTGAGATCGCCCGCGCTGAAGAGAAAGCCCGCGCGGAGGAGGCCACCAAGCGCGCCAGGGTCGAGCGCGACCGCTTGCGGCTGACCATCGCCCTGGCGGCGTCGGTGCTCGGATTCCTCATGCTCGGTGGCGTAGGCGGTGTCTGGGCCTTTCAGCAACGCCAGGTGCGCGCCGCACGTCTGAATCTCGCGCTGCGGGATATCGAAGTCTTGAAAGCGGAGGCGGAGAAGACCGGCGTGGACCTGAGCCTATGGACATCCGCCCGCGAGGCAGCGAGGCGGACCGAGTCGTTCCTCTCCGACGCGCCCGACCAACCAACCTACAGTCGTGCTACCGCTTTGGTGCAGGATGTCCAACACGCGGCCAATGCGGCCGAAGCCGACCTCAAATTGCTCGACCGTCTCGTCGAGATCCGCAGCGGGAAGCGGGACGGCGTTGAGGACGCGGATCCTGACGTCGAATATCCACGCGTCTTCCGGGAGGCGGGACTCGACCTGGAAAAACTCTCGCCAGCCGAGGTGGGCGAGGCGATCAAGGCGCGCCCGCCCAGCGTGGCGATCGCAATCGCCGCAGCGCTTGACCATTGGGCGAGCGTTCGCCGTAGCAAAGATCCGAAGCACAGGGACTTGGCAGGAGCGGAGCGGCTGACCGCTATCGCGCGCACGGCCGATCCCGACCCGTGGCGAAACCGGCTTCGTGTCGCACTCTCACAGTCCGACCAGGCTGCCCGCCTCGCCGCGCTTCTCGACTTGTCCCGAACGGCGAAGATCGATGATCTGCCTGCCGTCAGCCTCTTTTTGCTCGGAGAGGCCTTGGCTGTGGACAAGGCCCCCGAGGCAGCCCTCGAATTGCTTCGAAAGGCCCAGGTGCGCCACCCCGGGGATGTCTGGGTCAACTCCAGCCTGGCGAACGCGCTGCTCGGGCTTGGCCGCGTCGACGAGGCGATCCGGTTCTACACCGTGTGCCGGGCTCTTCGGCCCGGCGTGTTTTCGACCGATTTTTCGCACACCTTGGCCGGGCAAGGGAAACTCGATGAGGCGATCGATGTATCTCGCGATTACTTACGCATGCAATCTCAAGATAATAAACCTTTAGATATCCATGTTGGTTGTCTCTATTTTTTCTTGAAAGACGCCGGGCGAGCGGTCGAGGCTGAGGAACTCTACCAGTCCACTGGGTACCAGAATGCTATGGCTTCCTTAAGAGGGGACACGGCTCCGCCCGAGAACAATGCCCCGCCCGAAGACCCTCATGTAGACCGCGTGATGGTCGGGAATGCGCTTGACGACCCGCGCGAGAATGAGGAGGCCACCGTTGAGTCGAACCGTCTCGAGCTAAAGAACATCGCGACCCATACCAAGCTGGGCGACGCGCTCCGCATTCGGGGTTGGGTCGAGGAGGCCATCGCCGCGTACCGCACGGCGATTCGACTCGAGCCCAAGAACGCCGAGGCTTACTTTGGCCTTGGCAAGGCTCTTCTTGACCAACGCAAACTCGTCAAGGGCGATGACCGAGTCGCTGCCTTGCGTGACGAAGCGATCGCCGCCTATCGCGCTGCTGGGCAGTTCAAGCCGGATTTCGTGCAAGCCCACTTGATCCTGGGCAACCTCTGCTACGACACGGCGGACTATGAGGCCGCGATCTCCGCGTATCGGGAGGCGGTCCGGCACAATCCGAAGCTTGCCCAGATCCACTTCAACCTCGGAAACGCCCTCGGATGGGTGAAAAAGCGAGACGAGGCAGTCGCAGCCTACCGCGAGGCGATCAGGCACAAGCCGGACTTCGCCGAAGCTTATAACAACCTGGCTACGGTCCTCGACGATCAAGGACAGCCTGAGAAAGCCGTCGCCGCTTATCGTGAGGCGATTCGGCTGCAACCCGACCTGGCCGAAGCCCATTGCAACCTTGGGTTGATCTTGCATGAGCGCGGAGCACTTCAGGACGGCGTCGCCGAACTACGCAAGAGCCTCGAGCTGAAGCCTCGGCCGAACTCGAATTCGTTTTCGTTCTATCGTGTGCGAGAGATCCTGCTGGCCGTTCGATTGCCGGCGATTCTGAAGGGTGATGACCACCCAAGGGACAACACGGAGCGACTCGAGATCGCAGATCTTTGCTACCGCAAGGCTCTCCATGGCGCCTCGGCCCGCATCTACACTGAAGCTCTATCCATTGATCCTAAACTCGCTGACGACCTGGAAGCCTCGCACCGCTATAACGCCGCTTGCGCCGCCGCCCTGGCCGGATGCGGGCAGGGGAAGGATGATCCGCCACCAGATGAAGCCGCGAAGGCCATACTGCGCCGCCAGGCGATCGAGTGGCTCAAGGCGGACCTCGCTGCGCGAGCGAAACGTCTCGATGGAGGCAAGCCCGAGGATCGCGCCGGGTTGGTGAGGACCCTCCGACACTGGAAGGTTGACCGGGACCTCGTCGGGATCCGCGAGGAGGGCGACCTCAAGAAGCTCGCTGAGGACGAGCGGAAGGCATGGCAGGCGTTCTGGGCCGAGGTCGTGGCGCTTCTCAAGAAAGCCGGGTCTTCTTAACGATCGACGGTTTTGAGGAGTCGGCGCCGGTTTACAACCTGGAGATCGACGAATACCATATCTATTTGGTTGGCAGCTCGCTGTGGGAGTTCTCGATTTGGGCACAAAACATGACCGATCCCGGTACCGGTGACGGTTCAAACGTGGCCAGGGAAACCGCGGAGGGTCTCGGTGAGCCCGCGGTCAGGGCGACCTTTTTGGCTGGCGGCCAGAAGTTTACCGACGTAAACCCGACCGCGCGAGCTGTCACGCAGGAGGGAGAAACGGTCGCGGGATTGCGAGCGCCCAATGCCGATCGCGCCACGATGCATGCGGAGATCGGCGCGATGATTCAAGCCAAGGATGCGGGAATCCGGGGTGGCGCCGGGCGACTGGAAATCGAGGGGATGACTGTCTGTGCCCCCTATTGCCGAGGCGATGTCAAGACCATGGCGCGCTCACTGGATCTCGACAGTCTCACGGTCAAGGACGCCGATGATACCATTTACAACTTCCCGACTCGCCAGAGCCTGCAACCCATCAAGGATGGGGGGCAGGGCTGGAAAGGGAGTTGACGGTAGACTCATTCCGAGTTTGGAGGACGCATGGAATTCCAGGCCGATATCGTGACCTTCGAGCCGTGTGATGACGAATTCATCGCCTACGCGTTCTTCCGCTCTCAGAACGCCAGCGACAAGCATTACCTGGTGATCAGCCGTTGCCTGGAGCCAGGGAATGAGGGTGATGTGGCCTTGGAACTCGACGATCAATCGCGATCGACAAACGATGGTATCCTGGAGTGGAAACTGGACGAGCATCGTCTGACGCTAGACCTCGAGAGCCGAGCCGCGAAGGACCTCGGCATCATCGGCGATCCGATCATCGTCGTGAGGTTCGCGATGACCCGGGATTCGCTGGAAGGTCTCGAGCGAACCCTCTCCGCGATCTTCGGCGACAGGCCGGAACCCAGGGGTCGGTCAGGCAGACCGAAAGTCTCAGGAACTCGATGACTTCAGCCAATCGTCTTGGACCAACCAACCGAGGCGCAAGATGCCGGCCCGAGATTCCTATCATGACGTGGTCAAGGCGGCCCTGATCGCCGACGGCTGGACGATCACTCACGATCCATTGATGCTCCATGTGGGCAAGAAGGACCACTTCGTCGACCTCGGGTCCGGACGGTTGCTCGCCGCGGACAAGGAGGGCCGGAAGATCGCCGTCGAGGTCAAGAGTTTGCCTGGGGCTTCTGGAGTCGAAGACCTCGAGGAAGCACTCGGTCGATTCACCCTCTACCATGACGTTCTGGGAGAGAACGAGCCGGATCGTCGCCTTTACCTGGCGATCTCCCACAAGGCGTTCGAGGATCTCTTCACGGAACCCATCGGCCAGTTGCTTCTGAAGCGTGAGCGGTTGCGGCTCATTGTCTTCGAGCCGGAAAAGGGAGTCATCCTTCAATGGATAGCGGGATAGCGTCCTATCGCGACATCATCGAGCGGATCCTCACGGAGTATGCGAAAGACCCGTACGCCTACGGCGAAATCGAACGGCAACTGGTCTTCGATCGTGAGCGCGACCATTACCTCTTGATGAGCGTCGGCTGGGACAAGGGCCGCGTCCACGGCTGTGTCATCCATATCGATCTCACCGACGGGAAATGCTGGATCCAGCGCGACGGGACCGAGACCGGAGTCGCAAACGACCTGGTAGTTGCTGGAATCCCCAAGGATCGGATCGTGCTGGCGTTCAAGCCGCCGGAGATTCGACCCATCACCGGTTACGCCGTGGCGTAGGGCGCCAGACGCCCATGAGGTGGAAATTGGTCACGGGCGGCGAGATCGGGGGAGAGTCGGACACTGCCCACCATGAAAGTGAGGCTCATGGGCCCAGATTGGTGAACTCGACCGATTCTCTCTGGCCCAGCACCCGGACTGGTTCGAGCCCGACGCGCCAGCGACTGGATTCCGGCCGATGCGATCCATCCACTCGCTGGCGCTTCGGGCTCGTATGAGATTCGTGTGGCCACTTCTGAATCTGGGCCACGAGCTGAAAGTCTCAGGTACACGATGAGACTCGCCCCATCTACCGGAACATCAACGATCGAGCAAGGATGCCCAGGGCTCCGACACCTCCTCGCTCGGTGGTCCTAACAGGCCGGCTTGGGTTCTCGCTGGACGAGGTGCGAACACGGCTAAGATCGTGATCGAGCGGAGTCGCATCCAGCGCACCCTTGGAGTCTGGAAATGAGGGGCGGTCCGCGCCGCGCCAGGCCGACTCGACGCCCCCCGGTACTTGGGACTATGATAGAGGCCGGGATCATTCTCGTGCCTCGATCTGGCATTCCTCATGGTCCTTCGGAGTCCGTCCCATGGCAACGGTTGCCTCGCCGCCGCCGGAAATCGAATATCCCTCCTCGGACGGTAAGCCCATGGCCGAAACGCCCATCCATCGCGATGTGATGATCGACTCGATCGTGATGTTGAAAGCCCATTTCGCGGACGATCCGCAGGTCTACGTCTCGGGCAACATGATGATGTATTACGTCGAAGGGAACGTCAAGAAAAGCGTTTCCCCCGACGTGTTCGTGACCCGCGGTATCCCCAAGTTGCCTGAGCGGGACGTCTACAAGCTCTGGGTGGAGGGGAAGGGGCCGGACGCGGTGATCGAGGTGACTTCCCAGAAGACCGCACGCATCGATCAGCGCGGGAAGCTTGTCCTCTACCGCGACGTGCTCAAGGTCCGGGAGTACTTCCGCTTCGATCCTCGGGAAAAGACCCTGGCGGGGGTCTCCCTGTGCGGCTATCGGCTGACCGATGGCGAGTACGAGTTAATCCCCAAGACCGCCGGTCGGCTCGTCAGCGAGGTGCTGGGCCTCCACCTAGAGGTCTCCGGCGAACAGCTCCGGTTGTACGATCCGCAACGCGGCGCTTACCTACCGACGCTCCAGGAAATCCGCGATTCGTTGGAGTGCGAGGCCACCGCCCGCGCCATCGCCGAAGATCAGGCTCAGCGCGAGGCCGCCACCCGCGCCGTCGCCGAAGCGGAATTGGAAAGGCTCCGGCGCGAGATCGAGGCCCTTCGAGGCGGCGCGCCACCGAGCCCTTGAACGCATGGCCGTTCGAGTCAAATCGACTCGCGGTTCAACGTGTCATGGACCGCAGTACAATAGCGATGGGCTGCCGGCTGTGCTAGGATGATGTTCAGATTCCTGCCAATCGTTGGAGACCTCAGCCATGCAGAGTCCGTTTCCCGGGATGGATCCCTATCTCGAGCAGTTCTGGGGCGATGTCCATCACACGATGATCGCCGACTCTCGAAACGCGCTGCAGAAGCAGTTGCCTGGCGATTTGCGCGCGGGTGGACGAGCGGGTGTTCGTCGAAGCGGGGGGGGTAAAGTTTCGGGAGATCGCCCCGGATGTACGCGTCGTCGAGCGTGGCCGGCGGCGCGAAGAGCCTGGCCTTCGAGTGAGCAATGGCATCGCTGTCGCCGAGCCGCTCATCGTCCACTTGGAGCAGAACGATCCGGTCCGCCAAGGATTCATTGAGATCATCGACATCAAGTCGGGCCGGCGCGTCGTCACAGTGATCGAGATTCTCAGCCCGTCGAACAAGCTCGCCGGTCCCGGTCGCGATCTCTACCTCAAGAAACAGGAAGAGTTGCGCGAGGGGGGGGTGAGCCTCGTCGAGATCAACCTGAACCGGACTGGTAAGCATGTCTTGACCGCGCCGTTAGACCGCCTTCCAGAAGGCCACCGTACTCCTTATGCCGCCTGCGTCCGCCGGGGCTGGATTCCTCAGGAGATTGAGTACTACCGAATCCCTTTACGCGAGCGGTTGCCCGTCATTGCCATTCCGCTCCGGCCGGACGATGGCGACGTCCCACTCGACCTCCAGACCTTGCTCGATCAATGCTACGAGTCAGGTGGGTACGACGACATCGACTACCGCGAGGAGCCCGAACCGCCACTGGATCGCGACGACGCAAAATGGGCCGATGCTCTGCTGCGGGAGAAAGGATTGCGCTAACGGATTTCGGGCGCGGACAGACCTGCGGTCGACTCGTCGCCAAGCTCGCTCTCGCCTCGTTTCGTCGGGAAGGCCGGTCATTTCTTCACGTCGTGGTGGGCCGCGAAGGGATCGAGATGATCTTCGATGTCGGAGGCGGAACGAAGCGGGTCATTCGCCTCGTCCTCGCGCTGCATCTCCTCGAGCACATAGCCGGACTGGCGGGTCGCTGAGATGGCCAGAGCGGTCACCTGCATCAGAGTGATCGCCCAGATGAGCCGGAATCCCATGAGGAGAAGGCGCTCTTCGGCCACCCAATTCGGGCGTTGTTGTAGCGGCCAAGAGGCCGCCCAGTCGGTCCGCTCGCAGAACCAGAGCATCCAGAGCACGGCACCAGTTGCCGCCATTGCCCGCGCCGACTTGCCCGAATCCCGCGCCTGCTCAAGCCCGAGGTGTTCGAGGTAATCGCAGCTCACGCCCGCCATGAGCGCGAACTCCGCCCAACCCAGGGCTTGGCCGAGATTGCCTCGCAGCCATTCATGACCGATCACCAGGTCCGTAAGTCCCAGGACGGTTGCATGATCGAAGAACCAGAGAGCCGCGTCGACCAAGCTCATCACCAGCAAGAGCCCGACCCGCCGCTGCCAGCTCACATGATTCCAGCGGCCCCAGAGGAGCGTCACTCCCAGCAAGCTACCCCACGTAATGGGCACAGAGATCCAGCCGTACCAACTCGAGCGTTCGACTCGGAGAATCAGGAAGAAGAGGTCTCGGTGGAAATACATCAGAAGGGGCAGGATTGCGGTCACACAGGCCAGCCCCAGTGCCACCGAGAGGAAAGCGAAACCCAGGCGGCAGATTTGATAGGTGTTTCGGAGCTGTTCGCGTTCAAGGTCTATCATGCGAGTGCGCGTTTCGAAAATCGGTAGAGAAAACGGGGGTGCGGACCTCACTGCCATTCTAGTGGGTTGCACTCGAAGTCGCCAGGGGCCTCAAGTCTGCCTGAGTGGAGTGGTGGAGTGCACTCATCGGTTCCAGGTTCCTTGGTCAAGCGGAAGTTGCCGTAAGACCGGTCACGCGTTGCTGACGGCAGTCAGGGCTCTGGCGTCAATCACCCGGTGTTTTGGTACGGATGACCAGTGAAATGTTCCCCCAGTCCATTGCCAGACCCGAGGAGTCCGAGGAATCGGGCGGCTCGATTTCCAGTACCAGGCGATGGCGTCCGGCCGAGGCGTCGAGCAAGATCTCGTATTCCGACCGCACCGGCGAGACCGGGATCGCGGGTTGTCCGTTGAGTTCCAGGGCATGGATCCCCTGGACTTGCTCCAATCGCAAGACCAGCCGAGTTCCAGCCTCCAGCCGTGGTTGATGGAAACGGCGCGTCAGTCGCAATCGCCGCCGACCATCGGCCAGCCATCGGGTCGGCAAGGTCAGACGGTACGAGCCGGTTGAGGGCGGATCGATGGAGTCACATTCCCAGCCGCCGCGCAGTCGGATTCGGTGTTCGGTCTCCACAAGACGTGCTCCGTAACGACCATCGAGCGAGTGCGTGCATTCGAGTATGATTCGGCCTCGTTCAAGCGACTCCAAGTCCTCGATTCGTTCGGGCTTTGGTCTAGCCTTGACCGAGTCGAGACATTATAGTCGAAGACTCCTGAGAATTGGCGGAGCGGGGTCGAAGAAGGCCGGGCAAGCTGGGCTGATCGTCGCTTCCGGCTCGCCGGCATACCGAGAGTGTTAGGGGCGCCCGCGTGGGGGCGCGCCTTGGTTCGCTCGGCTCGGTTGGAATCGCCGCGGGTTTCGTGGACAGTCGCAACCGCCTGGTTCTCTCGATGTGCAGTGCCAGACCGAGCGGTTGGACGAGGGGATCGTTCTACCCGCTGTCCTGGCTCGAGTACATCTCGAAGCCTCCCGCTTCTCGCCAGATTCCTCCGCTTGACCGGCGAGCCCAATCCTGTCCTGGACTCTTGCAGATATCGCCATGGCAAATGATCGAGTGGGCAAAATGGCTCACGCGGATCGCCACTCCCATGTTCTGGATGAGACGCGTCGAGTCTCAGCCACGAGCAACGGCCCGAGCTACCTGAGACCGGCTCCTCAATCCCTTCTGGGCATTCAAATCCTGGCGACCGGAAGTTACCTTCCGGAACAGGTGGTGAGCAATCGGGATCTGCAAAGGACTCACGGGTTCGATCCGGACTGGATTGTGAATCGGACGGGGATTCACGAACGTCGGTTTGCCCTGCCGCACCAGGCGACCAGTGATCTTTGCACGCAAGCGGCCCTCCGGTGTCTCCGCGCCGCGGGCCGCGAGGCCAGCGAGGTGGACCTCCTCGTCGTGGGCACGTTCACCCCGGATATGGCGTTCCCGTCCAGTGCGAACCTGGTTCAGGACCAGCTCAAACTGGTTTGTCCGGCATTCGATGTCCAGGCGGCTTGTGCGGGTTTCGTGTTCGCTCTGGTCATCGCGGCCCAGTTTGTGGCGACAGGGAACAGCCGATGCGCCCTGGTCGTCGGCGGGGATTGCAACAGCCGGGTCATCAATCCCAATGACCAGAAAAGCTACCCGCTCTTCGGCGATGGTGCCGGCGCGGTGCTCCTGGCACCGGGAGAGCCCGATCAGGGCCTGGTCGCTTATCAACTCGGTTCGGATGGCTCGGGCGGCGACCTCTTGAGCCGCCCAGGCTGCGGCAGTCGGATCCCCCCTTCCCCCGCCGTGCTCGAGCAGGGTCTCCACTACCTGACCATGGACGGTCGGGCCGTCTTCAAATGGGCGGTCCGAATCCTCGCAGATTCCTCCCTCGCCGTGCTGGCACACGCGAATTGCCAGGTCCGCGATGTCCGATGGTTCATCCCGCATCAGGCCAATATTCGCATCATCCATGCGGCAACCGACGTCCTGGGGTTCCATCGTGATACGGTATTCAAGAACCTGGAACGCTATGGCAACACCTCGGCCGGCTCAATCCCGATCGCGCTCGATGAGCTGAACCGTCAGGAAGGGATTCGACGCGGCGACCTGCTTCTCACCTCCGGCTTCGGTGCCGGGTTGAACTGGGGAACGGCGTTGTGGCGATGGTAATCGCCACGGTTTTCAGTGTTCAGTGTTCAGTGTTCAGTAAGATACGATGTGTCGATCGCCTCCGCGTCTTGACTGAACGCTGCGGATCAACTGAGTGACTGTCTTGGAAGGTCTTTGTAGAGTGCTCTGTGAGCACCGATCCGGCGTACTTTCCCGAATTCGGTGCTCACAGAGCACCCTACATGACTGAAAACGGCGGATCAATTGACCGCCGGCAGGCGACCCTTGAGATGCTTGGCGAAGACGCCCGCGCCGGTGTTGCCCAGGCCGGTCGTGCCGTTCGTGTCGATCGCCTGGCCGGTTACGGTGCCGGTGATCGAGCCGTTGCCGGCGGTGCCTGTGCTGAGGTTGTAGTGGTTGTTGGCCGGTCGGAATGTGGCGGAGATATCGCTATTGATCAGGTCGCCCTTGACCTTGAGCTTGCCGATCTTGCTGGCGGCTCGCGTCCCTTCCAGACCCTGGACGAACGAGTTGTAATCAAAGCCGGTCTTGATCTCAGTGTTGAGCAAGCTTCCGGTGATGTCCGCCTGATCGATCGAGCCAGACGTGGTGATAACCGCGTTGCTCAAGGCATCGCCTGGGACGGTGGCATAAGTCGGCCAACCCTGCTCGGTGAGCTGGACGAACTCGGGGTTCTGGGCCGTCGTCGCCAGGGTACTGGCGGGACCGACGACCAGCTTGTCGATATGGGTCGCCGTGACCAGGCCACCGAGGTCGCCCGCGGCAGGGTATCCGCTTGAAGCCGCGTCCGTCCCGTACGCCGTCGCCGGGAGCAGTTGCCCGGACGAACCCTTGGCCGTGGATGTGCCAGTCGGGTTGCCCAGCCCCTTCTTGAAGACGAGCTTGTGGATCGGGCCGTCGACATCGATACCCACACCATCGGCGTTGCCGTCGAAGATGGCCTTGCGCAGATGGCTCACGCCGCTGGTCGGAGAGGTGAATGGCTGCGCGGCACGCGACACGGTGAGGTTGACTGCGGAGCCATGCACGTGGATCGTATTGACGCCTGTTGCCTGAATCGCGGTCCGGCCCGTGGTACCCACGACCGGGAAAAGGAACCGGTAGCCGGCCGTGATCCCGGTGTTCTCGGAGTTGTTCGATCTCAACGTTGGAGGAATCAGCTTGTAGTTCTCAAGATTGCCCTGCGACGCCGACGTGATGTCAAAGGTCTTCAGCGCACCGTTGACAATGAGCTGGACGCTCGGTGTCGTGACGGGGGTCGTCGGGATCGAGGTTGCCTCGTCACTGGTGTACACGAGGTTATTGATGCTGTTCAGGTAGATCGAGGGCGCGACCTTCAGCGGTGTGTTGGAGTTGCCGATCACGATCTGGACCGGCGTGGGGTTGGTGGTCGTGTCGATCGCGGCCTGGATATCCTGGAAAGAAAGGGTCTGCACGCCGCCGTACAGGAAGACCCCCGTGGGTGTGGTCACCGCGGGCGAGACCTGGTTCGAGAGGATGAAACCGTTGAGCTCGATCGACTTGACACCCGAGGTCGCAATGAGCTGATTGAACAGGACCGTGCCGGGGGGCAAGACCGTCGGGACCTGCGCCGGAGTGCCGGGCCCACTGAACTCGTCCACGGGCAAGCCTGCCGTGATCACTCTCGGCGAGGCTTGCACGAGACCGGTCACGTAGGTCGTCTTGGGATTGGTGCCGACGAGCTGGATTGTGTTGATGTCACCGTGGAGGGTACCGTCGTTGGGCGTGGTGTCCGTGACGATCACCTTGCCCGGCCCGTGCACCGTGATCGTCCAGAGGTCGCCTTCCAAGTCCGTGCCGGAGACGATCTTGCCTTCGTTGGTCTGCACGGGGCTGTTCACACTGGTCGGATGCAGCTTCGAGACCTGGAGAATTTCCTTTTGATGAGTGATCGGGTTCTGAACGGGTAGATCGGTCGGCACCCAAGCGCCAGGTAAGCAGGAAGCGTGGTGGAGAGAACTTGACGGTTCTCCAGCGCTTCCGGATGGGACACGTGCCTCCGCCGGCCCGATTCGGGCCGGCCAGACCGCCGCCGTGTGCATCTCATGGAAGAATCCCTCCCCGGCAGCTCGCAAAGGTGCGGCCGCGCAACGATCGTGGCGTATGGCGATCGCAACGGCGCCCTGGAAGCCGCCCTCCCTATTTCGGTTGGTCATCCGGCCTTGGAGAAACCTCATTCCGCTGCGCGACTGTCATTCACGGAAGAACCCGCCGGACCGAGGCTCGATCCTCTCCTCCGCGATGGTGCAGCGCCAAACTTACGCCTCTCTCCATCGACGTCCCAGCCGAGCAGACTTCACGCCTGAGGTGAAGATAGGCAAACCGGGGTATCGAGGGGAGCGAACGAACGGGTTAAGCCGTGGGGAGCGGACGGAGGGAGGCGAGGGCTCGGGGCTCGTCCTCGACGATGGTGAAGAACCCGTCGAGCTTGGTCATGGCGAGGAGATCGCGCACGATTGGCTGGATGTGGTAAAAGACGATCTTGCCGCCGCGCGCCTCCATGCGACGCTTCAGGCCGACAAGGATCGCCACACCCGAGCTCGAGAGGTAATCGACCTTCTGGAGATCGACGGCGAAGTACATCTCAGGTCGGGTCTGCACGAGCTCATAGAGCGCGTCGCGTAACGCGTTATTTCGGAAATCGTTGAGCCCCGCTGCTGTCTCGAACTGGACCAGCAGGACGTCGGACTTGACCTGGGTGGTGAAGCTTGACATGACGTGGAGAATTCCTCCGGAGGTCACCGGTGGGCCGACCAGCAGGGGCCCTGTTGGGTCTCTCCCCGGATCCGACGCCAATCCTTGGGCCCATCCACGGTCTCTGAGCACCGCCGCCGGAAACCCTCCGGATGGGCGAACTCTCCGTTGACGATGACCCGCGTTGCGTGTGGCCGGGAATCGACCACTCTCACCGACCATCTCCATCATATCGCGCCGATCCCCTGGGATGCAATTCGGTCTGAACGCGCGCCTTAACGTATTGCTGGCCTGTCGCTGGGGTCAAAGTTCCCCAGCGAAGTGACAACCACCCGAAGATGCCGCGGATCCGGCCGGATCGCGATCCGTGATCCCGCAAACGTGCCGACTCTTTCGGGGATGACGGGCTTCACGCGCATCGGCCCGGATGAGGGATCGTTTGCAACGGCATCGTCGCCGGGTAAACTGAAGGGCCTGAGCTTCTTCTCCGATCCGACTGGCGGGTGAAAAACGAGGCCCTTCCCGGGGGGGCGAGGCTCCCTCAGAGCCTCGCGATTGACCGTGCCGGCCGGAACGTCGCTTTACCCCCCAGAGCGATCGCAGCGTTTCCCGGCATCGACGAGGTGTGAAACTTGAACCGATTTGTCCTGGCACTACGGGCGTTCTGGCACATTCTTACGGAGTCGGACTTCGCGGCGAGGGTCGAGCCCCTGTTCACGAGGACACCAACGGGCCCGGACCTGCGGGTCCTGGCGGTCTTGCAGCGTGATGGCCGCCTGATCGACTTCCTGGAGGAGGATCTCGACGCGTACAGTGATGCCCAGATCGGCGCGGCGGTCAGGGACATCCATCGTGGCTGTCGTAAGTCGCTGCGCGACTACCTGACCATCGAGCCGATCATCGATGCCGCCGAGGAACAGAGTGTGACCGTGCCCACCGATTTCGACCCAGCCGCGATCCGACTGGTCGGGAACGTCAACGGGTCCCCACCCTTCCGGGGAATCCTCAAGCATCACGGCTGGCGCGTCCGGTCGGTACACTTGCCGCTCCTGCCGGTGGCGCGCGACGACTCGTCGGTCCTCTCGCCCGCGGAGGTCGAGATCTCCTGAATTGCGAGGTGACAACGGCCCGTCTCCTCGTTGTTGCGAACTCAAGTAAGGATCATGAAACCCGGTATGTCTCGCCACGTGATTGGAATTGACCTGGGAACGACGAACTGTGCCCTGGCCTTCGCCGAGACCAACGCGGCTGAGTCCGATGAGCCTGGCCCGATCGCCAGCCTGCCGGTTCCGCAGGTCGTGGCGGTCAACGACGTGGCCGACCGGCCTTTGCTACCGTCGTTCCTGTATCTGCCGGCCTCGAAGGAATTTCCGTCAGGTGGGCTGGACGTGCCCTGGAAGTCGCCGCCGGACCGGATCGTGGGCACGTTTGCCCGGGACCATGGAGCCAAGGTCCCCGGCCGGCTGGTCAGCTCGGCCAAGAGCTGGCTCTCGCACACCGGGGTCGATCGCCGATCGGCCATCCTGCCCTGGACGGCCGCCGAGGATGTATCGAGGATCTCTCCAGTCATGGCGTCGGCGGCCTATCTCGAGCACCTGCGCGATGCCTGGAACACGCGGATCGCCGGCAAGACGGCGGCCGACCGGCTGGAGAACCAGGACGTTTACCTGACCGTGCCGGCTTCGTTCGACGCCGTGGCGCGCGAGCTGACCACCGAGGCGGCGGCGAAAGCGGGGCTCCGACAGGTGACCTTGCTCGAGGAGCCGCAGGCCGCTTTCTACGCCTGGCTGGCCGCGCAAGGCGAGCGATGGCGAAAGCAGGTCAAGGTCGGGGAGATCATCCTGGTCTGCGATGTGGGTGGCGGCACAACCGACTTCACCCTGATCGCCGTGACCGACGACGGCGGCGACCTGGCCCTGTCCCGGCTCGCCGTGGGGGAGCACATCCTTCTGGGCGGGGACAACATGGACCTGGCGCTGGCGTACGCGGTCGCCGCCACCTTGCCGCAGGGAATGGAAGGGCTCGACGCCGCGCAGCGGGTCGCACTGGGCCATGCCTGCCGCGCGGCCAAGGAGCTGCTGTTCACCGAGATGAAGAAGAACGCGGCTCCCGTGACCGTTTTGGGGCGAGGCTCCAAGGTGATCGGGGGCTCGGTCAAGACGGAATTGAGCCGCGAGATGCTCAAGACCGTCTTGCTCGATGGGTTCTTGCCTCGGTGTGAGCCGACCGAGATGCCGGCGCGGGGGCGGAGAGTCGGCTTGACGGAAATCGGTTTGCCGTATTCGGCCGACGCGGCGATCACGCGGCACCTCGCCCGGTTTCTGAGCCAGCAGGCGGGCTCGCTGCACACAGGAGGGTCCATGATCCTGCCGTCGGCCGTTCTGTTCAACGGGGGTGTCTTCAAGGCGGCTGAACTCCGCCAGCGCGTGCTCGATGTGCTCTCGCAGTGGGCCGGCCGACCGGTTCCGGAGCTGGAATCTTCCGATCTGGACCTCGCGGTCGCGCACGGGGCCGCCTATTACGGGTTAGTGGGCAAGGGGAAAGGCGTCCGGATTCGCGGAGGTGTGGGCCGGTCGTATTACGTGGGTCTCGAGACCGCGGCGCCGGCCGTCCCGGGGGTCGCACCGCCGATCAAAGCGTTGTGCGTGGTGCCCATGGGGATGGAGGAGGGAACCGAGGCCGATGTCCCTGGTCCGGAGCTCGGGCTGGTCGTCGGCGAGCCCGCCGAATTCCGCTTCCTCGGCTCGACCACCCGCCGCGATGATCCGGTCGGCACGATCCTCGAGCGCTGGAATCCCGATGAGCTTCAGGAAATGGCCCCTCTGGAGACGGCCTTGGCCGCCGAGGACGGCCGCTCGGGAGAGACCGTACCGGTCCGACTCCACGCGCACGTCACCGAGGTCGGGACGCTCGACCTCTGGTGCCGCAGCACCCGCGATGATCGGCGCTGGAAGCTGGAATTCAATGTGCGAAACCCGGCCGAGGACTGATGCGGATTCGCCGCGGCCGTTGCGAACTCGCAGGCCCGTGAGGGATTTGCCATGAGTGATGAGGTCATCCTGAGGGTCGATGGTGCGGTTGAACGTCCGTTGCGATTGACCCGCGCCGAGCTGGATGCCGTCCCCGAGGCGATGCATGTCCAGGGACGTGTCGCGGTTCCATCCCCAGCGGCAGGGGGATGGCGTGGAACTGCTGGCGATCCTTGAGCGAGCGGGGGTCCGTCCCGAGGCGAGCCACCTGACGCTGCATGCAGATCGCGATGATTTTCACGTCTCGATACCGCTGCAACTGGTTAGCGAGCAAGGGATCCTCGTCTACCGACTTGGCGATGGACCGCTCGGAACTGAACGAGGCGGCCCAGTTCGGTTCCTGGTACGGGATCCGACGGCATGCCATACGGGCGAGCTGGATGAATGCGCGAATGTGAAGTACCTGAGCCGGATCGAGCTGACCATCGGTCGCGGTCGCGATACCCGGCCCAGCGATGAGGCCGACCACGCTGCGCTTCACCGCACCGAGTAGGGTGCTCCGCGAGCACCGAATTGGGTGTGCCAAGGGATCGGTGCTCACAGAGCACCCTACAGTCGCCGCCCAGGGCGATACCGGCCCATCAACTCCGCATCGGAGAGGTGCTCACAGAGCACCCTAGAGTCGCCAGCCGAGGAGCTCGAAGAACTTCCAGCTCAGCACCAGGATCGTGACGGCGCCCGAGCCGAAGGCCGCGACCAGGACGCCCGCGGCGGCGATCTCGCGGGCGGTCTTGAGCCGAGGCATTTCCGGGTCACCGATGGCCCGTGCCAGCGTATCGACGGCACTATGCGCGAGTTCGGCGATGAGGACGAGGCAAGCGCCGAGCAGGAGGAGACACCAGCTCCACTGGTTGATCCCCAGGAGGGCGGCGGTGATCGCGATCAGGGTGCCTCGGTAGAAGTGCGCGAAGAAGCTCGAGTCGCCTCGGACCGCCGCCTTGAGACCGCGCCAGCCGGCGGCGAGCTTTTGGCGCGCGTTGCGACGGTCTGCCTGAGCAGTCAGCTCAGGAGTGATCTCGAACTGGCCTTCGGGGTCGTCGAGCACGTCGAACGGATTCGAAGGCGGATCGGCGTCCGCGCCCAAGTGCGGACCGGGAGCCCCGGCAGGCTCGCGCCGTCGTTCGATGTCCCAGGCTCTGAGAAGGGGATCGGTCATGTTTGATCACTCGGTCGGCGCGAACCGCGTATCGAACGAGTTCAGGGCCGCGTTGGAACCCATACGGAAGGCAGGGCTGATCCGCGGCGTAATCTGGACGGCGAACTGATAACTCATACGCTGGGGATCGACCGAAAGACCGATGGTGGTGAGGTAATCGGCGCCGATCCGGGTGAACGTAAACATCGTGCCCAGGTCGGTGGCGTCGCCGAAGTCGTACGAGGTGGAGAACGTACCATACCACTTCGGGCTGAGCCAATAGCTGATCGACGTGTTGAGAGCCGAGGTGTGAATCGGACCAGTGTCGATGATCGTGTAACCGACGAAGATGTTCGACCGCGGTGGCCTCGCCAGCGAGATCCCCGTGGTGATGATGTTCATTCCGTTGGGATTATAGCCGGTGTCCAGGCTATAGGGGTAAGCGGAACTCGGTAGCGGGTTGCTACCGACAAGCTTCCAGAACTCGAACCAGCCCTGAGAGACGATGCTGGTGCGATCGCCGAGGTACCACTGGTAGTTGTACATCGTCTGCCCCCAGGGAGTGCCGAAATTGTCGCGTGCCGCGTTGGGGAAATACGTGCTGGTGGCGTCGAGGGTCATGTAATCGACGATGCGGCGTCTTCCAATCGGGCCTCGTTTCGTCTGGAGGCGCTGATGCAGCCCCAGCATGACCGCATCTATGGAGCCCTGAACGTCGGTCGTGCCAGTGATCGGCGAGACCATCTGACGGAGCAGGAGGTGACGCGGGTCGTACGGCATGGGGAGGATGCCGCCGGCGAAGGTCGTGATCGCCAGATACCGCCGCACGGCTTCGTACGTATTGTCGTCGAGATCGTCCTGGACCGCGATGTCGTTGAGCCGGACGTTCGAGAAGGCCGCGCGGGCATCGAAGAAGAGGCTGATCTTGTGGTTCAGCCCGTGGACGTTCATGATCTCGCTCATGACGTGGGGGTATTTCTTGTATAGAGTCATCTCGCCACGCATGCCGACGCCGCCCCAGGCTCGGCCCATCGGTCCACCCGGCGAATGGCCCAGCGGGCCGCCGCCGAGCTGGTCGGTCCACCCGACCAAGGATCCCTGGAGATAAGGGACCAGCCGGAGGGCGTTGAAGAACTTCAACGGCATGTCCAGCTCGTGGTTGGTATAAAACCGGCCGGACGAGAAGATCCCCGAGGTGTTGGAAACCGGGTCATAGGGCATGTAGGCGAAGAGGTTCGGGTTGTTGACCATGATATCGGTTGTGGTCACGGCATAGTCCGCGCCCGAATGCCCATAATAGGTGAACCAGTCGGAGAGCAGCGAGTCGCCCAGGCGGTAGTAATCGACGCGCGGCAGCCACTGGGTTTCCGTCTGCCAGTTCATGGGGTTGGCTTCGGTCCAGACGTCGATGGCCTGGTTATTCTTTTGGTAGATCCCGTAGGCCAGGGTCTCCTGGTCCATCCCAGTGTCGTGGAGCCGCTTGTAGTATTCTTCCAGGAAGTAGCGGTCGGTGTAGTAGGCGGCTTCGAGCTGGAGCCTGAGCTCCTCGTACTGGTGGTCCTCGTCATCGGGGAGGAATCGCTGATTGTGCCGGAGATCGAATCGGCCGCGGTCCTGCTGGAAAGGGGGTGTGCTGGAGCGGAGGATTCCCGACTTGCCCGCGCCGGGCGGGCCGTTGGTGACGATGGCGTACCCGGTACCGAGCACGTCGGTGCCGAAGTCCTTCAAGCCAAAAATGTCGAAATAACCCATGTATTGCTGGGTGATCGTGGACGGGGCGCCGGGATCGCGATGGTATGGGTCGGACAAGTCACGGAAGAAATCGGTACCGAACCAGCCGATTTCACTGCCGAGCGCGGGGAACTCCTTGGTCCGGGCGCTCAGGTAATCGATGTCGATGTTCCAGAGATCGATCCATGTCGGTTTCTTGACGTTGATGAATTTGAAACCATTCCAGTCGGTCAACAACTGCTGTCCGAAGTAGTTGTTGGTGCGGAAGAAGAACTGGCGGAACACCGGCTGCTGATCGTCGAGTTCGGTGACCACGCGCGGCCAGTAGAATGCGGGGAACGGCCCCATGTAGTAGAGGTTCTGTCGGGAATCCAAGGTCCAGACGAAGTCCACGGGCGGGTTCGGATCGCCGGGGTTGGCGAGCTGCTTGCCCGAGATCGGATCGACGGAGGGCCGAGTCGATCGGATCAAATCGATGGACTTATTCGCGATCTTATAGCCGGGGTTGGGGAAGCGGCTGCCTGTGGAGACCGCGTGGTCGGCGCGAATCTGCGGATTCTCGTCCGGTTTGAGGGAGCCATCTGGCTGCTTGATCAGAGGGTGGAACTGCTCAATCTGAGGTGCCTTGAGCTTGAAGGGTTGGATCAGTCCGGGGGCCCAGAAGTCGATTTCGGCGTCGTGGGCCAGGAACCGATCGGTGAGGAAGTCGTAGTAGACCCTCGGCGCGCGAAGGGTCCGCTGATCGCCCTTGCCGGCCCATTTCCTCTGGTCCTGCCGGACAATGACGTTCCCCTCGAGATAGACTTCCATGGGCTGCTTGTGGGCGTCGTCGATCCACTCGCCGTTGGGGCCCTGGATGGGCTCCCCTTTCTCGGGATTGGGACCGCGCCAGATGACCGCCTCATCGGCTTCGATATCGATGATGCCGAGGTTGCCGGCACGGGTGATGATGTTGACGCCGCCTCGGCAAAGCCAGACCTCCGTCCCATCCGGCAGCTTGTCGATCAACTTGAAATCGAGGGATCGACCGCCCCGGCGGTCGAAAGTCGTGATGCGCTGAGTACCGGGAGTGATGGGGAGCAATTCGGTCACGGGACCACTAGCCGGGGTGCCGGTTGGCGGCGGCGCGGTCTCTTCCGGGACCGGCAAGGCCTCGACGTCGGGCGCCGGGCTCTCGAGGTTCGGGACCCCGAGACCGGGAACACCCCCGGGAGCAGGCTCGATGGGGGGAAGGTCGATGGCCGGCGGCTTGGCAGTTCCTCCCTGCGGAGGCTGGGTGTCCGGTGCCGGCTCCGCCGGGGGTTGGTCCGAGGCAGGGTCTGCGCCCGGCGGATTCGGGCCCGGGTCGCGATTGCGTACCATCTGTGCCTGAACGACCAGGGGGTCGACTTTCGGACCATCCAGCCCCGTCGGGGAAGCCTGGCCCATCGGGTTCGCCTGCCTGAAGTCGGTGGGCAAGGCTTCGACGTCGGGCCCGGCCGATCGCGACGGACCAGGGGGCGTTGAGTTCTCAGGATCCTCAACAGGACGTGAGCGTTGTTGTTCAGGCAGAGGCCGTGCGCGGGGCGGGGCGTAGTCCGGCCTGGGTCTTCGCGAAGCCTGCACGGCAGCGGACGAGGATTTCGTGGCCGTCTTCGTGGCACTCAGAAATCCCGACCGTTGGAGGATCGCGAACGAAGGCGGAGGCTTCGCGAGCTCGGTCAGTCCCTTCGCGAGATAGGCAGCCATCTCCACCTTGGAGGCCCGGAATCGCATCCGGGCGCGCGGCCGTGCCGGCCCTTCGCGGCGGGAATCACGCACACCGCCTTCGGCGTAGACCTCGACCTGGTAGAGCGGATCATCGCCCGCAGCGAGCTGGACGATTCGAGCGACGGCCTCGCGCGACCGGATGCCGTCAACGCCCTGGAGGGCGGCCGATTCGCCGTACAGGTAGAGATAATAACCGTCGGCACCGGCCCAGCGCCAGACCTGCTGGGCCGAGAACACGACGGGATCGGTGGGCGTGCTGGCGCCGACGGGATCGGGCGCATCCTGACCAAGCAGGACGCCCGTGAGCCCAGCCGCCAGAATCAGCCCAAACCACACGCCGCGAGGCGGGTAGCGACTGGGTTGGTCGTCCCCTCGCACGGTTCCTCCCAACAAACGATCTGGCGTTTCTGGGCGGACAGACGTCCCTGTCCGATCCGCCATCGACCGGCGCTCGAATCTCGAGAGTCCACCGATTCGCGACCACCTCGATATGCCGGTCGCTCGTCGATTTCCGGTCCGACTGGCCGCCGGTTCGACCCCCACGGACTCCACGAATTCCGGTCGCCACCACAACACGGGCCTCGACCGGGTCAGACAGAAATGCCGTGCTCAAGACATGCAGGCGACGGGAACATCGGTGGGGACGATAGCCGGATCGCCCGCGGACGTCAAGTGCGAGCCAATAAGCGAAACATTCGAGAGTCGTCGGCGATCACCACCGCACCGTCTGGGGGCGGTGGCTTTGACCCCTTCCGAGCGTCCCGACTCCGGACCGGCGGGACGTCCGGATCCGGCGTGGGTTCTGGGCGGGGCCGGCTCTGAGGTGGGCCGGACTTGCCGAGAATTGTGGCACGAATTGGCACTCGGTGATCACTTTTGGCCGCGGCGCCCTCTCCGATCCCCATGGCCCCCAGCGAGTTCGGGCCGAGTCCCGAAATCGCGGGGACGGGCTCGGCCGCACGCGGCACAGCCCCGTGGCTCGCAGCCTGGGTTTCCGGTCGGTGACGGTTACACATGGTCTCTATTATTCAGTATACCGCAGGTTTGATGATCCGTTAATGCACCTATCGCGGATTCCGGGGCGATTGGCTCCGGAACTCTCGACCACAGAGGGAGATGAGAAAATCCAAAAATTCGGAAGACTGGGTTGCTCGAATGACCAATTTGGCCCGAACTGAATGTCCAACTCGTCGGTCGTCACGGAACCTTCACCGCGAGATGCGAACCGGAGCGCGAGACCGCCCTGATTGGTGCCATCGTCCTCGAGGACCTCGATCTGCTGGTGGACTGCGTGGCCCAGCGGGTCGTTCCCCGAGATCCGAGCGGCGCGACCTACGAGATTGAGTGAACCCGAGTTTCCCAGGGCGGGAAAACATCCTCTCGGCCGAGGCCGCTCCGCATGGCCCACTCAACCGCCGCCCGTCGGAGCGTCGCGCAAGAATCGCGACAGGGGCTTGACGAGCCGTCGATTCGCGCGTAGGCTCGAAGTTTCGCGTCGTTTCGGCCTCTCGGTCCAAGCGCAGCACCACCATGTGCGAGGTTCTCGAACGTAATCGTCTGAGGGAAACAGGGTTATGCCGCGGAAGAAGTTCGGACGCACCCGCAAGAATCGCTGCCGTTTCTGCACTCCCGAGGGTTGCCCTCGGCCGGCCTACGTGGATTACAAGGACGTCGGCCTGCTGAAGAAGCTCTGCACCAACCAGAACAAGATGTTTTCCCGCAAGCGCAGCGGCAGTTGCGCGGCGTTTCAGCGCAGCGTCCAGCGCGGCGGTCAAGCGCGCACGGTTCATGGCGCTGATCCCGTACGTCGGCGAGTAGTCCCAGACACGGTCGTCGCTCAATGCGACTTTGGCACGGTGCGAATGGAACCTGTCGCGGCAGGTTTGGTCGATTCCGGCAATGGCACGGGACGGATCGATCCGGCAGTTGCCGGCTTGGTGGGCTCCGGCTCGTCGTCGCGCGCCCGGCCATCCCTGAGGAAAGCCAGAAACTGGGCATCCAGGGTGGAATACGGCTGGCCGAGCTGGTCCTCCAACGATCGCCCCGACCGGTGCTTGATCCGCCCTCGATAGGCGTCGCGGATATAGTCGAAGAAGCCCTCGCGGTAGGTCCCCTGGTGCCACTGCATCAGGAAGACGGTGAGGGCCTCGGCTTGCTGGTATCGGAAGTGGATTCCCTCGTCGCGCATGAAGCGGGGCTCGTCGAGTGCGACGAACTGGGCCAGGGGGATCGCCTGCTCGCGATCCACGATCGCCTTGATCGCTTCCTCGATGCGGCGCCCGACCAATCCGCCGACCTCCAGAGAGCCGTCGGCCTGTGGCTGGACGGTCTCGAAATAAGTACCGAGCCCCTCGAAGACCCAGTAGTTGCCGGCGTTCGAGGTATACGCGTTGCGCCCGGCCGTCTCAAAAAGGAGCTGGTGCGAAACCTCGTGATAAAGGTTGGCTTCGACCGGGAGCTGTCCCTCGGCATAGTCGTAAAAGTACGCCGGGCGCGGCCGCCCCGGCTCGCCTTGGGAGGGGCGAAGAAGCCGAGACTCCCGGTGATCTTGTTCCCGTAGCTCGGAATGAGGTAATCGACAAACTCTTGCTTGGACGCGAAGTAGAAAACCTGATGTCGCTTGACCGACGGGTCGCCGGTGAGTTTCGGGTCGTGGAAGCGCTGGGCGAGTGGGAGGTTCTCGCCGAGGACGTCGGCCAGAATCGCGGTGAAAAGGTCGTGAAACGCCTCGAGGCGGCGGCCGAAGACGGTTGCCGCGGTGAGCGGGGTGTCGGTCTGGATTTCGAAGTGCTCGGTGAAGATATACCAGCGAGCGTTCCAGTGGGATCGGAGCTGGTCGACCTCGGCGGCAGGGAGCCACCGGACCTTGCCCCGTGAGGAGGGCGGAGTGGGCAGCTCTCCGCCGTCGAGATGCGGGACCCAGTCGGCCTTGACCCAGCCGAACTTCGGGTGATCGACCAGTCCTTTCTTGAATTGCTGGATCACGAAAGGACGCGCCCAGCCGCCCTGATAGGGGACGTAACCGAGCAGCCGGCGCGCCTCGCGATGATCGGGCTGGCGGTCGAGGACCTCGCGGAGGCACCGGCTCGCCAGTGCATAAAGCGGCGGCTCCGATTTAGCGGCCCGTTTCGCCAGTTCGAACAGCTCGGCCGCCGATCGCCGTTCCCTCTCATGCAGTCGAGCGAGACGGGCGTCAGGTGGGCTCGCCGGTCGTGCCGGCACGACCGGCGGTAAGGGGACGAACCGCGTGGCGCCATCCGGGTTGACGGGACGCGGGAGCCGGGCGCGCACGTCGGCGGCGGCCTGCGCGGCTCCTGTCCGGGACAATTCGTCGGCCAGGCTCCCCAGATCGGCCGCTTCTCTTGTGAGGATCGACCGACGCGCGGCTTCCAGCTCGCGGCCCTGGGCTTCACCCGCGTCCGGCCGAGGGACCTGGAGCGGAAGTGCCAACAGCCCGACGAGCCACCATGAGCACGACATCGGGATCCTCCTCCAAGATCGTGGTCAAACTTTGACTGAATGCTTGATGACGAGGCTCAACAGGGTCCGGTTCAGCCTCTCATCAGTATACACGGGTCCAGATCCTCGGATCAGCGATCTGGACACTTTGGTCCGATCGTCGCACAATACCGGCCGGGAGTTTCCGTCTTCATTCGGAAGGAGCCGACAATCCATGGATGTCTTGCGCTCGCGGATTTCGACCGGTCTTGTCCTCGGGGCTGGGCTGCTGCTGGGATGGATGCTGGCGGCGACCCGGCCTGCCCAGTTGCATGCCAGCGCGGGGGACCGCTCGGGAGAATCGATCCTCACGACCGGACCGGTTCTGGTGCGGTACGACGAGGGCACCCGGTCCCCGATCCCATTCGATGCGGTGTATTTCCTCGACTACAAGGGAGGGCGATTGCTGGCGACGATACCCAGTTACCGGCAGGCAGGCGGAACGACTCACCTCCTCCATGGGTTTGCCGAGCGCGACCTTGCCGCGGACTTCAAACTCGACCTGGACGGGGGAGCCCGCCCCCACTTCTTGATGACGACGGGCTCGCTCGGGCAATACAGCTCGGGTTGGGCACCCCTTTATGTCTTCGAGACGACGACTGGCCAGGTCGCGGTCTATCGGATGGATGCCTCAGTCACGGCCGGGGCGACGGCTCAGTCTCGATTCGAGCTTCTGGAGCTTCAGAGCTACTCCAAGGCGGAAAAAGCGAACTCCCGACCGTGAATGAGATGAGCGGCGTGGCCGGGCAGACGTCGATACCAGCGAGGGCTTCGCGCGCGGCCATTCCGTCTCCTGATGGCTCGCGCTAAGGGGAGGGCCGGCTGGGGGTCCGCCCGGACCGGCCTGCCCACCTCCGGCCGCGCCACCTCCGGCCGCGCCACCTCCGCCAGCCGCGGCCTCTTCCGCCGGCGGGACCGTGTCGGTGCCGTAGGGTCGGGCGTTCTGGTGGTTGATCAACCATTCCCCCTTGGGGTCGAACAGATTCAACCGGTTCTTATTGCCATATTCCCCGTGGGGGTCGCGCTGGCCGGAGCCGTACTGTGCGAAGGGACCGCCGGTCTCGCGCTGGAACAACCCCAGGAACTGATGGTCCAGGCCGAGCCCGAACGGCGGTTTCGTGTCGTAAACGACGGCATCAAAGATCTTCTTGTGCACTGGTGCACAGTGGAAGGCCAGGATGACGACCGCGAGGGTGATCGCCGCGCCACCCAGCCCGAAGATGAGCCGGCCGGCATGGTAGACCGGCGTGGGGAACCGGACCTGGGCCGGTGCGAGCGTTTCAGTCGTCATCCGCAGGATCACGACGGACACGCAGAATAACCCCAACAGACAGAGCGTGTCGGAGAAGCCCCAGGGAATCCCGGTCGAGTCGAGAAGCTTGGCCAGCGGCTCATAAAAGTTGAGAGCGATCATGGCCCCGAACAGCACGTTGAAGAACATCAAGGCCGCGCCCCAAAGTCCTTCGCTCGTGAGCCCGTAAGTCAGTCCGAGGACGAGCCCGGCGATAATCAGGTCGAGCACCACTTTCATGGAATCACCTCGTTACGCTCGCTTCGCTCGCTTAGTTTTCACGTTTCAGTAGGTAAATCGATTATCGACTGACCACTAAAGACTGAACACTGGAGTGCAGCGACTATTTGACAACACGGAGCAGTTCCTCGATGGAGGTCCGACCCTGGATGACCTGGCGCAAGCCGTCCTCCTGGAGGTAGATCATGCCGCCCTTGCGGGCCTCGGCCTTGATCTTGTTGATCGACGGGTTCTCGCGGATCATGTCGCGCATCGGTTCTGTGATCACCAGGAGCTCATAGATGCCGGTCCGGCCGAAGTAGCCGGTCCCGCCGCACTGGGGACAGACCTGCTCGGGGTTCTCGGGTCGGCGGTAGAACACATCGACCTTGTCCGCCGGGAGGTTGGCCTTCTTGAGGAACTCGGGCTTGGGCTTGTACGGCTCCTTGCAGGCGTCGCAGAGGAGACGGACGAGGCGTTGGCCCAGGACCGCCGAAAGGGCCGAGGCGATCATGAATGGCTCGACGCCCAGGTCGAGCAAGCGGAACAGCGAGGTCACGGCATCGTTGGAGTGGACCGTGGAGAAGACCATGTGGCCGGTATTGGCCGCCTGGCAGGCGATCGAGGCGGTCTCCTGATCGCGGATCTCACCGATCATGATGACGTCGGGGTCCTGGCGGAGGATCGAGCGGAGCATGGAGGCGAAGGTCTGGCCAGCCTTGGTATTGACCTCCATCTGGGTGATATTGTCCATCTGGTATTCGATGGGGTCCTCGACGGTGATGATGTTCCGCTGGTAGCGGTCGATCTCGCGGAGGGAGGCGTAGAGGGTGGTGGATTTGCCGGCCCCGGTCGGTCCGCAGCAGAGTAACATGCCGTGGGGCTGGGTCACCACGGCGCGGACCTGCTCGATCAGTTTGGGCCTCATCCCCAGGTCCTCGAGCTTGGTGACCCCCGTGCTATTGTCGAGGATTCGCATGACCAGCTTTTCGCCGGCCTTCGAGCCCGAGGTCGCCACGCGGAAATCCAGGTCGCGTCCCTGAAGCTTGGCGCCGAAGGACCCGTCCTGCGGCTTGCGCTTCTCGGAGATATCCATCGCCGAGAGGACCTTGAAGACGTTGACCACCGCGTCGCCGGTGGGTCGGTCGAACGGCTCGGCCGCGTGGAGGATGCCGTCGATCCGGTACCGCACCGAGAGCTGCTCGACGGTCGGCTCGAGGTGGATGTCGGTCGCACGGCGGAGCACGGCGTCGTAGACCAGCTCCTTGGCGGCCATGAACGACCGCGATTCCTCGGCCTGGCTGACGCGCGACGGGTCCTCCTTGGCCGAGCCCTGGGTCTTGCCGACGAACTGGATCGGCGGCCCGGTCCGGTCCCCCTGGCCGACGTCCCGGTTGAACATCGGCTTCATCCCCATCTTCATAAACAGGCTATTGCAGACCTCGCCGAGGTGATAGGGGGTCAGCACCTTCTGGTCGTCGGCAACGGTCTGATTGCGGACATAGACGTAGGAGAACAGTGGGATGAAGTAAGCCAGGAGCAACAGACTCAGCCCGATCGGATAGACTGGGAGGGCCAACACCAGGAGCAGCCCCAACACGCCCGAGAAGAACATCACGCTATTCCAGGTGGCAAATTTGAGGTTGTTCAAATCCTGGGTATCATGCTCGACCCAGTCGGTGGTCCAGGCCCACATGAGGTAGATCAGGATGACAGGGACGAACTTGAAGAGGTTCAGGTACATCCCGGGGCCCCGCCACGTGGGGTTGTGAACCTGGGCCAGCACCATCGGCAGGGTGTCGGCGGCTTCGGACACGGCGGCGGCGCCGAGGATCAGGGTCAAGAACGTCAGGACCACCAGGGACGGGCGAATCATTGCTGACCTCTCCGGAGCGATACCTCGGATCCGAAAAACGGGAAACCTGTCTGCGAGCACGACCCCGGGGTGACCGCAGCTCCGGAGGCGTTCCGCAAGAGCCCGGAGGCCGGAGCCCGCCCGAACGATCGGACCTGAGGCCGATTCCGCCGGGAGGCCGTCCCCTGAGCCATGGATCGATCGCCCATCAAGCCGTGCCCGCGCCATGGGGTCTCGCGGCGCGGCGATCGAGGATCCAGGGCTGCGATGGCTCGGCGGCTTGCCCGACGACCGGCTTGCCGGGGGGCTTGGCGGTCGCCACGGGAAATCGAGTCGGTCGGGGCACGCTGGGTCATGCGATCGTAATGCCTTTCGGCGCCAATTGAAAGACGCACGTCCGGGAAGCCGGCTCCGACGGGAGAGCCCCACCCGCCTCGCGCGGAGAGGCCAGCGACGTTCCGGGCTCCCGGCGCCTGCACAGACACGTGGCAGAAGCGTTCAGAGCATGCCCGATTCGGGCAACTGGATCCCCTTGAGCACCATGCGCAGGGTCTCGGGATTGGGGGCGACCTCGAAGGCCGTGGCACGCTCGATCTTCTCGGCAAGCACCAGTTGATGCAGGCTATCGGTGAAGTCGACCATCCCCTCTTCCTTCCCGAGCCGGATCGCCTGGGCCAGCTTGATGTCTTCCTCATTGAGGATCAGCTTCCGCACGATCGGGTTGACCCGCATGACCTCGACCAGGGGGACGCGGGTCTGTCCGGTGGCGGCCGCCCAGTCCTTGGTGGTCGGCAGGATCTTCTGGGCGACGATCGCCTTGAGGTTGAACGCCAGGTTCTGCCGCATGGCCTTGTGCATATCCTGGGGGAACAGGTCGAGGATTCGGCTGATGGTGGACGGGGCACTGGACGCGTGGATCGTCCCGAAGACCAGGTGGCCGGTCTCGGCGGCGTGCATGGCCGCGTTGAACGTGTCGCGGTCACGCATCTCGCCGACCAGGATGATGTCGGGGTCCTGCCGCACGGCGTGCTTCAGGGCGGTGTCCCAGTCGATGACGTCGATGCCCACCTCGCGCTGGTTGATGATGCACTTGTCATCCTTGAAAGTGAACTCGATCGGGTCCTCGATGGTGACGACATGGCAGCGCTCGCGCTTGTTGACGTACTGGAGCATGGCGGCGATGGTGGTGGACTTGCCGCTGCCGGTGACGCCGGCCAGGAGGACGATCCCCTGGTCGTGGCTGGCGATCTCGCCGAGGACCGGAGGCAGGCCCAGCCCTTCGAAGTCGGGGACGTTCGTGTTGACGCGCCGGGCGACCAGGCTGAGCCGGCCGCGCTGCTTGAACAGGTTGACGCGGAAGCGGGTCTCATCGCCGTTGGGCTCGAAGAGGATGTGGGCGAAGTCGATGCCACCCGTCTCCTCCAGGATGTTCTTCTGGCGGGCGTTGAGCAGCGGGAACATCAGCCGTTCCATGTCCTGGCTGGACAAGACGGGCAGTTGCATGGTCCTGAAGATGCCGGTCAGCCGCATGGCGGGGGGCAGCCCGACCTTGAGGTGCAAGTCCGACCCCTTGTACTTCATGACCATCCGGAAGAGCTTGTTCGCCTCGGGCTCATTGGGCATTGCTTCGACGGTTGCTTCGACGGCCGTCGCCATGGGCTGGGACTCCTGCGGTTCTGGACTGTGACGAGGACTTGGGGACCACCAGGGGGAACTGCAAATCGATCCGACGCATCCGGCACGATTCCGAGGTCAAGGCGGCGAACCGGTCACGAGCGCGTTCTCGATCGTGGGGCGCATCCCGCTCGGCGTGAGGTCCGCCCGGGAGGGGGCGGAGCCGGCGGGCCGCCGACACGGTGGTGCGATCATGTGTGCGGCCGACGGTTTGACGGACCGGGACGCCATGACTCGCCAGGTACTGCTTGGTCTCGATGATGGAATACTGGCCATAGTGGAAGATGCTGGCGGCCAGCGCGGCGGCAGCCCCGGCTTCGGCGAGCACGGCACGCAGGTGCTCGGGACTCCCCGCACCGCCGGAGGCCACCACCGGGACCTCCACCGCGTCGACCACGGCTCGGGTCATCTCCAGATCATAACCGTTCTGGGTTCCGTCGGCATCCATGCTGGTCAGAACGATTTCGCCGGCACCCAGGCTCTCGACCTCCCGCGCCCAGGCGACAGCCTCACGTCCGGTCGGCACCCGGCCGCCGTTGATGTGGACTTCCCAGATCTCACGCCCGTCGCGTTCGACGCGCTTGGGATCGATATTGACGACGATGCACTGGCTGCCGAACCGCCGGGCCGCCCGGCGGATCAGCTCGGGGTCGCGCACGGCCGCCGAGTTGATGGAGACCTTGTCCGCGCCTGCGCTCAGGAGCGTCCGGACGTCGTCGAGGCTGCGGATCCCGCCGCCGACGGTCAGCGGCATGAAGCAGACCTCGGCCGTCCGCCGGACGACGTCCAGGAGGATCGCGCGGTCTTCGTGACTGGCCGTGATGTCGAGGAACACCAGCTCGTCGGCCCCCTCCGCATCGTAGCGTGCCGCCACCTCGACCGGATCACCGGCATCACGGAGGTTCAGGAAGTTCGTCCCCTTCACGACGCGGCCGTGGTTGACGTCCAGGCAGGGGATGATCCGCTTCGCCAGCATGCGCAGCCTCGCCCCGAGATTTCAGAACAACCAGGATCGGGGGGCACGACCTTCGCCGTTTCCGCCCGGTTTCCACCGCGTGGTCTCTTCCGTATTCTATAAAACCGGTTTGCACGATCCTAGATGCTGGCAAGAAACCTTGGCCGGTTGCCGCAAACTCGCGAGCGCGATAACCTGATAAGGTTGTCCGAATCCTCTCGGTTTGGATCAGGGGTGTCTACGAGGAGGAATCACCTTGGCCTGGCTACACGCGCTCGTTCTGGCATCGGCCATGGCAGGGCAGTCGCAGGCCGTGTCGGGCTCGACGGCCCCGGCCGACAAGCCTTCGAAATCCTCCGCGAACGCCGCCAAGGAGGAGAAACCGGCCCGGCCCAAGGCGAGTACGGCCAAGAAGTCTCCGGCGAAACCGGCCGAAAAACCCCCAGCGAAGGCCGCCCCCAAGACGAAAACCGGCCCTCGAATTATGACTCAATCCGACATGCAGAAGCCGCGCAGTCCGTTCCTGATGCTCCCGGGCTCGGAAGGGGACCCAGCGGACCGGTATTCCGGCCCCACGGACTGGCGCGACATCCCACCCTGGCGGCAGGCCGCGTTCTTCGGCATCCGGCGCAGGGGCGATTCTTCGTTTATGTCATCGACTGTTCGGGGAGCATGATCGACGATGACCGGTTCGCCCGCGCGTCGATGGAGCTGCGGCGGAGCGTCATGGCCCTCCAGTCGCCGCAGCAGTTCGAGGTCATCTTCTACAACGACGAATCGATCCCGATGCCGGGAGGTCCCCTACCCCGTCCGGCCGACACGGAGAATAAACGCCGCCTCAACGCCTGGCTCGCATTGATCGAGCCCGACGGCGGGACCGATCCGCGGGCGGCGATCAAGCAGGCGCTGAGTCTGCGGCCGGAGGCGGTTTTTCTGCTCTCCGACGGCCTGTTCCCGGAAGGGACCGTCGAGACCGTGTCGCGGTTCAACAGCCGGAAGATCCCGATCCACTGCGTGGACATGTCCGGAGGCGAGGGCGGCGATCATCTCCTGCGAATCGCCAAGGACAGTGGCGGCAAGTACGCCTCGCGGCCGGGGAGCCTTCATGTCATCCCCGAGAGCCGGACCGATCCTACGAAACGCCGAGCCGGCGGTCCTTGAGAGAGCACCGCTGTTCGAGGTGGCTCAGATGAGCTCGACATCCGACCTAGCCTTCGGTCTCGTCAAAGACTCTGCGGTCGAGGCCCAGGCGCGGAAATCCGCCGAGCGCGCCGAAGCGTTGATGCGGCGCACCCGCGGGTTGATCGTTCTCTGGTATCTGGTTTCCGTGCTGGGCCAAGGGGGCATGGCGACGTGCCTGACCCTTCTGATATTCGAATCATTCGAGGTCATTCCCATCGCAGCCATCGCCTGGTGGGCCTTTTACTTGATCGTCAAGTATGGGGCCCTGACGGTCCAGAGCGTCTGGCGATCCACGGCCTATCCCCACAGGCATTGGACGATCCTGAAATGGTGCCTTCCTTTCGCGGTCACGATTACTCTGATCCTGGGGTTGTTCGCCGGCACCTCGATCGAGGGGGCGGCCGGGCTGGGGGTATTCCTCCTCGTCTGGCACCTGTACTACAACGCAACGGGCGTCTACAGCGCCTACTACTACGTCCGGGTCACGCCCTACTTCGACTCGAAGCTTCTCGAATCGAGAATCGGCGGGATCGACACTTACTGGTCGGGTCATTGCCTGGCCCGGCATGTGCTAGAACTGGACGACCTCGCCCGCACGCTAGGCGTCACGTCACTCTCGGAGTTCGGCTGGAACGACGATATGTGCGGGGAAGCTCTCGTCTGGCACGACTCGGCGGCCGGACTGAAGACCGTGAACACACTCCTGGCGCATCTTCAGGGCGACGAGTTCTCCGACAGCGAGCAGGCCGGGGTCATCGACGATCTCAAGCGGATCGCCGATGCGATCAGCCGCGCGGACCAGGCCGGAGTCCGCTTCTGCCTGCTCCTGCAACATGGAAACGTCACGAATGGCATGGAGCACGAGATGCGCAAGGGGGCGTTTTTCTGAGCATCCCACCGCACCCGGGTCGTGACCATGCAGGCCCGGTCGTCACGGTCCCCGACGGGAATAATGACGGAGGGGACTTCATCGGATCATCGTGCCGCGGCTCTCGATCTTCGATACGGGACGAGGGTGGACTGGAGGCTTTCCGGCCTCCGGCACGATTCGTCGCGTGTCGATGATGACCAGTTGCTCGTAGGTGGTGGATTGGCCCTCGAGCCTGGGGAGCCCCACGGATGTGAGTAGGCCGCTCGCGAACCCAGCAACTCCGGAAGGACCTCTACGTTCTTCGGAAAGGCCGACGCTGATCACCAGGTTGGAACCTTCGGGAAGCTCGCAAGAGACGTCGCAGCGCCGCTTGATCGCTGTGGGGACCTGGTATTGGGCCGCGACAACCTGGTCGCCGACCTGGTCCTTGCGATGCAGGTTGTGCACGCTCAGCAGAGTCGAATGACTCACGTTCAACCGACAGCCGCGTTCCTCGAGGGAGCAACGATCCGGTCATGTCGATCTTCAAGCCGAACTCCAGGTCCTTCACGATCGGCCGGAAACCTTTTCCCGTCCAATCGACACCGGCGACGTAAAACTTTTTTTCACCATTGATGATCGTGGCGTGCGCGCCTTCGTAAGCCGTGCATTTGGGAGCTTGGAGGACATTCGACCGCGTATCGTTCTGAGCATGGGTGAGCAGGTCGAGGAGGGCCTTGTCATCCATGATCCATGCGGAAACGTCGGCTTCTTGCTTGATCGGTTTGAGCCGATCGAGCAGGAGCTGGCGCCACGGCTCAGCCGGAAGCCAGCAGTAGCGGACCTGGTAGGAGATCAGGGGTCGGGACTCGGCTGCGGTGGAAGGCGCAGGCTGGGCCGGACTCGCGGAGGAGGGAGCTCCGTACCGACCCGCGGGGGCGGGAGATGGATCATCCCGAGCCAGCCCGGCGGCCGTGGCGAGCAGGGCAAGGACCGCGGCTAACGGCAAGGCGGCGAAGGGCCAGACGCGAGGTTGGGGACGAGTTGGCGTCATGCCGATCAGCTCCTGAATACGAGGGAGAAGGGAAATGGTCTGACCGCCCAGGGACGTGCCGACCAACGGCATCCCCGCGGGCAAACGGAAATGGACACGAAGATGGGCGACCGATTGCAAGGCTTCGGCCAGTGCCAGCGGATTGCGGGTCAGGCGGACGGCCAGGGCATCGGTGCACAGCTCGCGCTCGCGACGCACGGACCGCGACAGCCAGTGGACCGCCGGATGAAAGAAGAACAACACTTCCACCAATCGCTGAGCCAGGTTCACAAGATGGTCGAGCCGGCGGGCGTGGGCCAGCTCGTGCGCGAGGATCGCCTCGAGCCGATCGGTCGAGGCGGATGTCAGCCATCGACCCGGAAGTACGATCGCGGGACGAACTAGACCGCAGAGGAACGGTTCGGCAAGACTTCGCTGCACCAGGAGCCGAGGAGTCCGTCTGAGCCGCAACCGACGGGCCAGGCGGCGGGCTTGCTCCTGGATGGCAAGAGAGGCCGGTTCGCTCTCGTCGCAGAGCCGGCGTAATCGCCGGGCTCCCAGGACTAGGATCGCGCCGAGGCATGTGGTCGTCGACAGCCAGACGCCTATCACCATGGAGCGCAGCCCACTCACCGCATCAACCGCTCGGGCCAAGGTCTTGCGAAGGAACAAGATGCGACGAGGCTCGGCTGGTTTTCCAGCAGGGCTCGCATCCGTTCCCGGGGCTTGGGGATCGGACGAACCGGGTGCAGTCCCGCCGGTGATGACCACGATCGTCGATACCCGACCCGGAGAGGCGATCGTCGCCGCAGGCAAGGCGACGAATTCCATGAGAATCGCGACGGCGACCGGTCCGACGGCCACGGCGAGCATCGCGACGAGCAGGATCGCATGTCGCGCGCTGATGGGACGGTCGCGGTCCGACCTGGAAAATCAGCGCGACTCCGGACGCGGTGAACAGGCCGATCCAGACGCTATGCAGCAAACCGATCCAGAGCAGCCGCCCGGTCAGCTCGCCGAACGCTTCGAGCGCGTACGATCGCATGGGATCCCTCCTTTCTCGGACGCGACGGTCCGGCGATTCTGATAGTCATCGAGGAGCGAGCGGATCTGATCGAGCTCATCGGCCGAGGGATCGGACTGGTCGAGCAGGTGAGCCACCAGCAGGCTGGCCGAGCCGTTGTAGACCCGCTCGAGCGTCTCACCGAGGAGCGAGCGGAGGGTCTGCTCGCGCGGGGAGACCGGCTCATAGAGGAACGCCCGTCCTTGTGGCGACCGCCGCAACAGGCCCTTGTCGGTCATGACGTTCAGGAGGCTCATGACCGACGTGTAGGCCCGAGGTGGATCGGAGTCGCGATTCACGTCCTCGAGGACGTCGCGCACCGTGGAGGGGCCGACGCGATCCCAGAGGATCTTGAGCACCTGGAGCTCGGCAGGCGTGGGCTGCTCGTGACGTGGGCGTGCCATGACGAGGTGACCTCCGTGTCCGATGATGTCAGTTCCCAACGACGCCGGGGATCATACGGGTTATGCCGTAGTCGTCAACGGTAAAAACCGTAGAGATCGCCGTCCCGGAGACCGTGATGGCCCTCTCTCCTCCACTTCGACCGTCGCTCTGGTATGATTTGGAGGGCGCGGCGGCGGACCACAGATCAGGAGGATCGCATGACATTCCCGGAGAAGTTGACGGCGGCCTTCAAGGAACTCGAAAAGGAGCACCAGCTCGATAAGCTAAACATCGACGTCATCCCGGACGGCTACCGGTTCGTGGTGGTTATTAGGTCGGAGTCGTTCGAGAAGATCCCGGATTATGTCCGACAGGATCTCGTTTGGGGGAAAGTGCTCGAGAAGTTCGACGACGACGAGCAGCGGCTCGTCGAATTCATCGACACGCCGGCCCCTTGGGATCGGGGAGAGGAAAAGGCCCAGGTCAAGCCTCCCAAGAAGAGGCGAAGCCAGCCAGTGAAATGATGGTAATCTGATGAGTCGCACTCGACTTCGGTAAGGCCGCATGGATTCGATCCTGATGGTCGTCCGGCCGAGAGCGGGAATGGCCACTTCCGAGGAAATCTCTCATGCAACCTGACGAAACCCCGACATGCCCCCATTGCAAGGTCGACCTGCGTGGGCTGGGTCAATTGCCAGTCCGTGTGGGCGGAACGACGCCCGGCTGGCATTTCTTCCTGGGCGAGCTCGCCGACTTGAGCGAGCGGATCAAGCCTTTGGATCTCTATCGTTGCGACAAATGCGGCCGGCTCGAGTTCTACGACCATGACTTCAGCCTGCCCGAACGTTGACCACGAGGAACCGATGACATCCTTGCTCACTCGTCTCTTCGGAAGGTCCCCACGGACCGAGCACCTGACGTTCACCGTCTACTCGCGCGCCCAGTGCTGCTGCTGTCACAAGGCGCTCGATGTGCTGCGGGACTATCAGGCGCGCACCGGCTTCACGAT
Organism: uncultured Isosphaeraceae bacterium; assembly: GCA_963845695.1. Classification (GTDB taxonomy): domain Bacteria; phylum Planctomycetota; class Planctomycetia; order Isosphaerales; family Isosphaeraceae; genus CAWJTV01. The sequence goes on from CAWJTQ010000017.1 coordinate 509,741, forward strand.
CGAAGAAATCGATATCGACACCGATCCCGAGCTGGTCGCGAAGTACGACACCGAAGTCCCTGTCGTGGCGGTCAACGGCCGGGTGCGGTTCCGGGGCGTTGTCAATCCCGCGCTCCTGGAGCGGCTCTTGCTGGCCGAGAGCCGTAATCCGACGACGCCGGATGAAGGGGTCTGAGATGGCCTGGACACTTCCCGACGACTGCGTTCTGGGGATCTTCGGCGAGAAGCCCGAACCCGGCCGGGTCAAGACGAGACTGGCCGTCGAATGGGGGACCGGACCTCGCGGCCGAGGTCTATGACGCGATGCTCTTCGACACGCTCGACGCCTGGGACTCGCCGGAAGTCCTGAGTCCCGGCGGACGTCGGGTTTTGGTCTACTGCGCCCGATGATGCCGGGCCCTGGTTCGACGAGCGGGTTCCCAGCTCGTTCGCCATGCAGCCGCAGATCGATGGCGATCGCGGGCAGAGAATGCAGGCGTTCCTCGCCGGCGAGCTCGACGATGGGGCGGATCGGGTTGTGCTGATCGGCTCCGACTCGCCCACACTCGACCCCACCATCGTGGTGAGTGCATTCCTCTGTCTGGAAAGCCGCGATCTGGTAGTCGGTCCCGCGACCGATGGCGGCTTCTACCTGATCGGCGCACGCCGCGCGGCGCCGTCGGTCCTGGAAGGAATCGATTGGCAAAGCCCGGATGTTCTGAGCCAGACCATCGATCGCCTCGCGGACACGGATCGGTCGCTGGCGCTCTTGCCGCCGTGGTACACCATCGATCGACCCGACGATTTGCGTATGCTCGCCGGGCATCTCCGGGCGATGCGCCGGGCGGGGTTCGATCCCGGTTTGCCGAGGTTGGAGCGGTGGTGTCGGAGCCGGAATCACGTGGTCGGACTGCTGTAGCGACTTGCTCGACCAGCCACGCCTGCTACAATGAGCGCACCACCACCATCCGCGTGCGCGAGCGTGAATCCCAGTGGTCGAGCACCTGGTGGGTGGTTCCCGACAATCGAGCTCTCGAATACGACGATGGGCCGCCTTGCGATCGTCACGACGATTCTGATCCTCTATATCGCGGGGCTCCTGACGAGCTTATGGGGACCCGACGTGGGTCGCTTCCTCGGCGTGATCGCATTTCTTGCCATTTTCGTCGTGCTCCCATGGCTCAACGAAGCCCGGCGAAAGGGTGACCTGTTCTTCAAGCTGGGCGGTCTTTCTGGCCGCTGGCCGGTGATTCGACATGGGCGTGGCGGGCTCAGGGTCGCCATGCTGTTCGGTATCGTTCTGATCGTAGCGACCATGGTCGTTGAGTTGATCGCCTCCGGGCGAGCCGGAGTCGCTGAGGGCACGGAGCCGGTCTTCGCTCACCGGGACGAATACCGGCTCAACAACCATGGCAAAGTCACATTAGTGTCCCGAGAGAGATATCTGGTCGTTGGATCAAGCTTCATAATCGGCTGGCATGTCTTCGGCATCATCTTGGTTTTGCTCGCACTCCACCTGGTCCTCTTCGGTGAATGGCCGCGGGAATTCGGTGATTCGGACGGAGGATCAATCAAAAAGGGACCGCCCACCGACGAGTTGTAGGCCTCGTCAGTCCGACATGGCGCCCCAGATCGCACCCGGCGCGACCGTTCTGATGTGGTCAGCGCCCATTCTCGGTGGGCAGGGACGGTGGGCCATTCGGAAAGGCTCCTGGTATGGGTGGCTTGAAGGATCTCATCCCGGAAGACGTCCGCGACAAATTGAACGCGAATCCGACTAGACAATGGTTCGTCGTCGTCTTCACGGTGATTGCGGGGATCTTCCTCGTCGTCAAGGGCGTCGATGGTTTGAAGAACAAACGGCTCACGGGCAAGCACGGACGTGTCTTCGAAGGCACGACCGCTTAAGTCCCCGGGGTGGTCTACATCCTCCTGGGGGTGTTGCTGGCGATCGTTGCCGTGGGAGTGAAGGTCGGCGGCTGAATGTCATTCGTTCGAAGGAAGGAATGTGACGGGAATCACTTCCCGATTTCCGTACGGCGCGGGTGTCCTGACCCTGCCGTGAGCCGGACCGAAGCTCTCCTGATGGGCCAGAGGACTGGAGACCTTCGGTCGGCCGAGTGGCAAGGTCGGGAGACCTTGCCACAACAGGGGTCGCGACCGTTCCGGGAAGTGATTCCCGGCCCGTTCCTCAGGGGCGTTCATCATGTGGTGCCGAACTCCGAGACTGGTCCGGCAAGCCTTTCCTGATACAATGACGGAACGAGCACTCGTATCGGTCTTTTGTCGATGCTGGAGAGATCCGAATGTGGTACCGCATTTGCCTCGTGGACGCGTTGCTGGCCCTCGCGCTGGTCGTGACGACGCTGATCGGAGTCAGGATTGCAACCCGTTCCCCGGTTTTCGGCAGTCCTGTCGAGGCACTGAATCGCTGCATTCAGGAACGATTCCTCGACATCCAGAACTTCGGGATCAGACGCATCGCGACACATCTCTATGAGTTCAATCCCGAGACTTCTGATGAGAAGGACGCGGTTGCAAAGCTGAAACAGCAGGGCTGGACCGTGGGGTTGTATGTGGTGGGTCGCAGGCTTATGGACCAGCCGAAGGACAAGTCCACGGGGGGTGAAACCGATCCGGATCGCAGTGATCGAGCGATCCGTGGACCGATTCGGATTGCCGGCGAACCCACGCCGACGGATCTGCCGGGGCTGTCGGAACTCCGGGAGATCGGTCGGTCGGCGCTGGTCGTCTCGACGTCGAGCGACCAGTACCGGGCGCCCATTGGTCGTTGGTCGGTCGATGCTCGACCCGTTCGCGCGAATCAGGAGGCGTGCTTGAAATGTCACGAAGCCCGCCGCGCGACCGGCGATCCGCCGTACCATGCGGGAAAGCCGAAGTTGAAGATCGGCGACGCGATCGGAGTGGTGCTCTACGTCTATAATCGGACCCCGAAGTGACCGGTCGGAAGGTGGTGGCGCCGGAGCGAGAAACGGCGTCTCGAGCCGGACCTTCTCATGCGAGAGGGACCTGCTCGAGACGCACCGGTGCGGGTTCGCTCAGAACGCGATCGGCTTCTTGAGCAGCCGGCGGACCGCGACGAACTGGCCCGAGTGGTTCAGCGAGTGCAGGCCGGCCATGTTGAGGACCGCGGCGACCGTCGGAGCCCACTCGGGGAGCGTGCCACCGCGGTTGTCGCCGAGCTCGGCGTCGCTGACGCTCTCGAGGTTCGCTTTGATGGCGGCGCGTTGCTCGTCCATCAGCTTGAGGTAGTCGTCCTTGCTCTTGAACCGCGAATCGCCTCCGGTGTCATTCTTGAGGTCGTGGGCCTCGGCGAATCCCTCGGGCAGAGGCGGGGCGGAGCCCGGCTTGATCAGCTCATTGAACATCCGCTCGGCGCCGATCAGGTGTCCGAGCTGGAGCGCGATCGGATGCATGCCTTCCACCGGCCGAATCCGCAGCTCGTCATCGGAGAGATCCTTCATGTAGCTCTTGAGAATGTAGTCGCTGATGTCGAGCGAGTTGCGAATGACGTCCTTGGGTCCCATGGTCGTTCTCCGGTTGAAACTCACGTAAGTCAGGCTTTCCAGCCTGACGTCAAAGCGAAAGTAAGGTGCTCTGCGAGCACCGGGACAGCGGGGGCTTGCACTTCGGTGCTCACAGAGCACCCTACGAACCCCTTTGAGGCTACTCGAACATGCCTTCAACGAGCCGCAGCCGCTTCGTCGCGGGTCGCGGGTTCCAGACTGAAATCCGCGATGAAGAGCTGGCTCTTGTGGTCGGCGGTCCGCCCGCTCGATGTCCACATCAACCGTTTGCCGTCAGGGCTGAACACCGGGAGGCCGTCGAATCCTTCGTGGTACGTGATCCGCTGTTCGCTGCCGCGGTCAACGTCCATCAGGTAGAGCTCATAGTTGCTGTGGCCGTGCTTGCTGGTGGCGTAGATGATGTGTCGGCCGTCGGGGTGCCAGTAGGGGCCCCAGTTCACAAATTCATTCTTGGTCAAGGCTCGCTCGGCCGTGCCTTCGGTGTTGTTCACATAGATCTGCAACAGGTCATTGCCCTGCCGATCGCTACGATAAATGATCCGCTTGCCGTCCGGCGAGAAGAACGGGCCGCCGTCGTACCCCTTGGCGTGCGTGATCCGGCGCGGGTTCTTGCCGTCGGCGTCCATGATGTAGATCTCGCCGTCGCCGTCGCGGAACGAGGTGAAGACGATCTTCGACCCGTCGGCAGAATAGCTGCCTTCAGCGTCGTAGCCGTGCGTATCGGTCAGGCGCACGAGGTGCTTGCCGTCGAGATCGCCAGCGAAGATGTCCATGGACTCGGGAAACTCCCAGCGGTAGCGGGCCGTGCGACTATAGGCCGGTCCCTTGGGTGGCTCAACGTCCGTGCTGGGACTCAAGTGGGTCGAGGCGAAGAGGATCGACCGGCCATTCGGATGGAAATAGGGGCAGGTGCAGCGTCCTTTGCCCGTACTGACCATCTGGGCCGGAGCGTCGTCCTTCAAGGCGCCGAGGAAGATTTGATAGCCGTCCTCGTCGGGCTTGGGGTGGTGAAAGATCGAGGGCGGCACGTGAGAGACCGCCTGGAAGATGATCGACTGGCCGTCGGGGCTGAAATAACCCTCCCCGGCGCGGGCTAGACCGTAAGTCACCTGCTGGATCTTCTTCAAATGACGGGCTTCGAGGCGCGCCACTTCCTCAGCCGGCATCGCCGACGCGGCACCCTGGCCGCCTGTGGGATGCTGACCGGTCAGGGCCGCGGCGATCATGATGATTGGTGCCAGTGTGAGAGACATCGGGCCGGCTCTCCGTCTCAAAGGGTATCGGCTATTACTTCGGCAAGGAAGTGAATCCTCCAAGCTCGAAGCGCCAGCGAGTGAATTGATGATCCCCGCTGGAATTCACTCGCTGGCGCTTCGGGCTCGTATGGGGCTTTCCTGTTGCCAGAGTAGTATGGTCGGTGACGACGAACCTGCCTAGTATATGGCCAGACGTCAAGTTAGCCAATGGTCGGGAAGTCAAGGAAGTGGGACAACCGTGGGAATCTATACGAAGACCGGCGACGATGGCTTCACGGGCTTGCTGGGAAGCGGACGCGTGCGCAAGGATGATTTGCGCGTGGAGGTCTACGGCACGGTCGATGAGCTGAACGCCGCGCTCGGCGTGGCGCGTGCTCACGGACTCGACTCCCAGGCCGACCGACTCGTCGCCCAGCTCCAGGACGAATTGTTCGTCGTCGGTTCGGCACTCGCCGACCCATCCCCTCAGGGACCATTCCACAATGCGATCACGCAGCAATACGTGAGTCGTTTGGAGTCGGCGATCGATGGGATGGAAGACGAGCTCGACCCGCTGACCCAGTTCATCCTTCCGGGTGGCGACTTATCGGCGGCGCAGCTCCATCTGGCCCGGACGGTCTGTCGCCGCGCCGAACGGCTGGCCGTGACGCTGTCGCGGCAGCCGGGTCAGGCCGTCCCGCGCGACTTGATCGTCTACCTGAATCGGCTGAGCGATCTTTTGTTCGTGCTGGCTCGATCGGTGAATCGTCGAGCCGGTGTGGCCGACGTCCTGTGGAGAGGACTATCCGATGGCGACGCCCGCGATGAGTGAGCCAGCCGATTCCCTCCGTGGCAAGGTGGTACTGATCACGGGCGGCCGACGGGTCGGCAGTGATCTGGCGCTCTTGCTCGCGAGTCGCGGTGCGCACATCGCCCTGACGTATCACACCAGCCGCGCGATCATCGAGTCGACGGTCAGTGCCGTCGAGGGCCTGGGCGTTGAGGGCCTGGCCGTCAGCGCCGACCTGTCCCGAGCCGAAGAGGCCGAGGGCGCCGTCGCGCGGGTGGCCGATCACTTCGGGCGACTCGACGCCCTGGTCAACATGGCGAGCGTCTTCCGGCGAACGCCATTCGCGGATCTCTCGCCCCATGATTTCGACGAAATGATCGCGGCCAATCTCGCCGCGCCCTACCACACAGCAATCGCCGCTGCGCGAGTTATGCTCGAACAGCCCGCCGATGATGGGATTAAGGGGAAGATCGTCAATATCGGCGACTGGGCGACCGAGCGACCCTACAAGGATTATCTCCCGTACCTGGTCGCCAAGGGCGGATTGACCACGATGACCTTGGCACTGGCACGAGAGCTGGCCCCATACATTCCCGTTGCAATGATCCAGCCGGCGATGATCGACCCACCCCCCGAGCTTACCGAGGACGAGATTCAGGCCGTGCTGGCCCACACCCCACTCCGACGATTCGGATCGGCCAGCGACATCAATCGACTGATCCTTTACCTGCTCGAGGGGACGAACTTCGTCACCGGGGCGTGCTACCGAGTTGACGGAGGGCGGTTCCTCGGCGAGGCGGAATGAGCGTGGAGGAATCGACGATCGGCCTGGCTCATGGGTGGAGATTGGAAAAAGCCATTTGGAGGAATTCGAGCGGTTCCATGCGGTGCGGGCATCTCGATTGACGCGCCGCTCCAGCAGGAGTGGCTACGGCCCCGCGATCCTCCTGTTGACCAAGGTTGGCCATTGAGCATGAGTTCTAGGGATTTCGGATTATGGCTGGTTGACAGCGCAGGACAGCCACGATAGAGTGCGGCAATCCGATCCATCAGCCGAATCCGGATATCTGCTTCAACACTTGTTCAACACCTTCTCTACAAGCGTGAGGCATCTATGAATTTCGAAGCCCCCCCCCCTCGCAGGTCGCGCCGCTTTCGTCCCCTGAGCGCCGATCTTGAGGGCCGCTCACCGGTTTCTTCGCTCTTCCCGGGACTCTCCCCGGCCGCGGCGGGCCTTCCTGAGCGAGTCGATTCGCCTCACACTGGCGATGTTGCTGCGGAAATCCAGGTCAGGCAGGTGAAGCCGGCCCCAATTTAGCCTGCCGCGCCGTTGCCCTCAATCGGCGCTCGTATCGTGTTCACGATCACGGGCGGAGGGACCGGCTCTAGTTCATCGGCCTCCGGAACGACGGACTCTCAATCACCCGCCTCATCGGACCCAAACGACATGGCGACGGATCCGATTTTCGCGATGTCGGGATCCGCGGCTGGCTCGCCGTCGAACGAAGGCCCAACTCTGTCGGCGCCGGCTTCCCAGCCCCAGGCGCGTGCGGGGACGGTCAACAAGAACACGAATCCTCCCGCTCCCGCGTCATCAGCTCAGCCGACGACGCCGATCGCGAATGGGGGCGCGATCCGCCCGCTGGCCATGGCGCCGACGAATTCCGCCGCGGCATCGGCCCTGACGGCCGCCGTCGCGTCGGCGGCTAGCGTTGAGCAGGCCGGGCCACGCGTACCTCGTGTGTTGCCTGTCCGCCAGGGAAGCGGCGCCAGTCCTATGGATGCACAGAATCCCCCGCCCCCGACCATCTCAGGCCTCGGATCGGGCCCGAACATCCAAGGTCCCCCCTTGCCGGTTGGGGCTTACGCCAAGTTCACCGTCCTCCTGTCAGCGCAGGGTTGGACTGTCAACCCAGCGACGATCCAGTGGTCGGGCAACGGCACGGATTACCAGAGCTATTTCTTCGATCCCGCGACGAGCAAGGTCAGCCAAGACCCGTACTTGCAAGCTGTCAAGCTGGTCAAGGGTGTCGCCACGACCAATGACTTATATTCGTTCATCGTGGGGGCGAAACAGCAGCAGTACACCATCACCGTAAACTGCTCCTATAAGGACCCCAACGGGGGAGCCGACATCCCGGCGCCGCCGAGCACGGTGACGTTCAGTTCGGTCCGTCCGACCGTGGCCACCATCCAGGGGAACGGAGGATTCCAGTCGTTTTACACGATTACGGCACCACCACCTACCGGGGCGTTCATCGCCTACGCCGACAACAACAATCCCTGGAAAAACGGCATCGGCAACGGCAACGTGATCGAGGCGTGGACGCAGACGGCCCAATTCGGCGGCACCTTTATGTTCTTGCAGTTAATCGACACGTATCGCGGCTGGACGAACAGCGCCAATGCCTCGTTTCACCAGTCAAATGTCGGGGGCGGGCAAAACCTGGATGACGGCGCTGGTTTCCTCACTGTCGGGCGGCAGCTCGACCTGCCCTACCCGCCGAACGGAGGGCCGAACAGTTGGCCACTCGGCCCGAACAGCAACCCGACCATGGCGGCGTGGCACGACCCGCCCTCCATGGATGTGCCACTTAACGCCCTGTACATGAAGGTCTCGGAGACTTATTACACATACCTCATGTACCAGCCGGCGGGTGGCGTGTGGGTCGCCCTCGCGGAACTCACTTGGTCCTTGAACCAAACGGCCAATAACGCACCCAACTGGCCGGGCAACTCCGCGACTACCGACAACGGAGGCACCGTTTCAACCCCCACCGGCGACGCCGCGTTCCCCGGTTGGACTTACGACACTTCCTCGCTGACCTGGCTACCGAATCTTTGACTCGCGATCCGCTCAGATCCGCCTGGGCCCCTCGTTTCGTTCTTTGAGGCCAACTAGCTAATGGAGGAATCCATGGTGCTGTTGCTGATGATCACCTCGCTCATGACCTGGGCGGACGACAAGCCCGAACGCCTGCCTGGGAGCGACATGAGCGTGGCTGACGCGAAGGGACGGGCGCTCTACGTCATCGAAGCCAAGATCCTTCATCTGGGCGAGGGGAAGCCGCACCTCGGACAGAATGATGTGCTACTCTATCCCCGAGTCCTCGTCGAGGTTTCCCGGGCGTTCAAGGGGATGCTAGCGAACTGGGACGTGGTGCCAGGGCAAGTCATGCTCATCATCGCGCAGAACGACACGCTCCCCAGGGAGGGCGAGGTGTACATCCTCTACATCGATGAGGTGGGCCTGGATCGCCGAGCCTTCAAGGTCGCTCGGCCAGGCGGTGCCGTACCGACCCGCGGGTCGGGGAGCGACCTCAGCGTGGCCGAGGCGGAAAAAGCGGCGCGGTATGTCATCGAGGCCAAGATCCAGGACCTGGGCGTGCTGGAGCGGGACCCCAATCGCCCACGTGGGCTGGTTTATCCTCGAGTCGCCATCGAGCCGTCCAAGGTGATCAAGGGCGCGGACAGGGCTGCCGCCCTGACGAATCGGCGGGTGCGGCTGGTCTTCGCGAGAGACGAGACCGTCCTGGAGAAGGGGAGGACGTACACCCTTTATCTTCGCGAAGCGGCTGATGGTCTCGAGGTCTTTCGGTTCACTCAGCGCCTCCCAGGACAAGCCGACTCGCTTACCCGGGAGCGATCTGAGCGTGGCCGAGGCGGAGAGCCAGGCTCTCTACGTGGTCGAAGCCCGGATCCTCCGCCTTGGCGAGTTGTGGGAGGACATCAGTCGCCCACGGGGTATCGTCTATCCTCAGGTCGCCATCGAGCCGTCCAAGGTGATTCACGAAAGACAAAAAGGCATCGCCCAATCGAAGCGCCCAGTCCGTCTCCTCCTCACGGGGGACGAGACGATCCCGGACGAGGGAGAGACCTACACCCTCTACATCCGGGGCGCGAAGCGAGGGTTCGAGGTCTTCAAGGTCACGGGGCGGTCCCAGGAAACGTCGCGCTAGCCACAAGTCTGATTCGGTGCGCAGAGTTCTCTTCGTCACACAGTCCTGTTACCTCGATGATTCCAGCGGCGCGGCGGTCGCGAGCCGGATCGCGGCCGAGGCCCTGGCCCGGTGGGGATTCCGCGTCGAAGCCCTCGCCGGGACGATGCTCGACCTCGACCTCGACTTCGACCCGGCCGACTGGCTGGCCTGCCGCGGCCTCGCTTTCGAGACTGTCGATGTCGGGTCGTGGACGATGGATGGCGCGGGCTGCGACCCGACGTCCCGCCCCATTACCGGCTCAATTTCCATGGCATCCCGGTGACGTTGCACCACAGCCCGACATCCCGGTTGCACGAGCCCGATGAGCCGGAGCGCGACGAATTCCTCCGGCTGTACGAGGACGTGCTGGAACGGTTCTGTCCGGACGTCCTCGTCAATTTCGGTGGCGACCTGCTGGCACACGAGGTCCGAATTCGCGCCCGCGTGCGGGGAATCGTAGTCGTGTTTGCATTACATAACTTAAACTACTCGATCATCGATCCGTTCGCCACTACCGACGCCGTGATCGTCCCCTCTCGGTTTGCCGCCGATCACTACCGCAAGGCCCTCGGTCTGGACTGCACGGTCCTGTCCAACCTGGTCGATTTCCGTCGCGTCCGGGCCGCCAGCCGCGACCCGCGCTACCTGACCTTTGTCAACCCGTCGTACGAGAAGGGGGTCTACGCCTTCGTCCGGATCGCCGACGAACTGGGCCGACGGCGCCCAGATATTCCGATCTTGGTCGTCGAGAGCCGAGGATCGGAGCGGACGCTCGTCGACTGCGGGCTCGACCTCCGGCCTCATGGGACGGTCCACCTCATGGGCCACACCGACGACCCGCGGCATTTCTGGAGCGTCACCCGGGTCTGCCTGATGCCGTCGCTGGCCGCCGAGACCCAAGGATTGGCTGCCGTGGAAGCGATGGCCAACGGCATCCCGGTCATCGCCTCCGATCGGGGCGCCCTGCCGGAAACACTGGGTGGCGCAGGCATCGTCCTCCCGATGCCGGAACGGCTGAATCCCACCTCGCAGCTATTGCCGACCCCGGAGGAAATCGCCCCTTGGGTTGAAGCGATCATCCGTCTCTGGAACGATGGCGAATTCTATGCCGCCCACGAACATCGGGCCATTGCGGAGTCGAGTCGTTGGGCGCCGGAAGTCCTGGAGCCACTGTACGCTCGGTTCTTCAACAGAGTCCAACGGGCTGAACGCTCTGGATGATCCCGACGATGATTTATTGCCTCATGGCCCAAGTTTGAAGAGTGTTCCTGGTCGTCGGCGCCGACCTCTTCCGAACCGAGCGGGCCCATACGCCGCTCCGGCGATTCGAATCCGCCAGCGACATCAATCGACTGATCCTTTACCTGCTCGAGGGGACGAACTTCGTCACTGGGGCGTGTTTCCGGGTTGACGGAGGGCGGTTCCTCGGAGACGCTGAATCATGATTCGCACTTCAACCTGTGCGGTCATTCGGGACTCGGTTCTCGATTCGGGTGGGACTGCAGCGTTTCCCGGGCCGCGTTCCCCGCGGGGCGGACGAATGGGACGATCAAGCCGATCAGTCTACCGGCTCTACGATGTGACGCTCGCCGTGGCCCTCACCGCGATTGGCCTGGCGTGGGTGCGCGCCGAGTGGGAACCAATCCGCCAGCGCGGGCCGAATTCCGGGGTGGTCGATTCGGATTCCCGTGACCGTCAACCGCCTCTGGTTCTCGAGTCGGATACCAGGATGGTACTCTCTTCCGCCGAACCCGGTCGGCGATAGCCCGTTCTATCGATCCACTCGCTCGGTAGTCGCGACCGGGTTGTACGTCATGACGGGCATGGCCTGCCCCTGGATGGTCTATCTTGTCTATCGCTCGAGGCGGCCCGGCCGCAACTGGCGATTCGGCCGAGTGCGACGCCCCGGGGCGGTTGCTTGTCTCGCCGCGACGGTGGTGCTGCCCTTCGAATTGCTTCTTGCAACCCTCGGTCCGACCCGATTCCTGCAAACCAACGTCTGGTACAAGGCCGACATCCAGGAGGCGGCGATCCGGCACCTTTCCCTGAGTGACCGGCCCCCTCGGAATCTCGAGGACCCGTTCTTCAACATGCTCAACGGCATGCCCCGACATGCCGGGCTCATGGTGGCAGGCGCATGGCTCGCCCTGATCCTTGCCGGGACGTGGCGTCCCGAACGGAGCTGGCTCGATCGCGCAGGGCGGGCGCTCGGCTGGTTCTGGATCCTCGCGGCCGTCCATTTCTTCCTTTTTCCGGTGTGAAACTGTGGGTTGCGGCGGCATCACCTGGGAGAGGCCTCAACCGGAGAATCGGCGATGATCCGCGGAAGACTCCGAAGTGTGGTCGATCGCGCAGGCCAGCGATTCATGGCGGCGGATGCCGCCCTGGTGCTCGGATCGCTCGTCCTGGGGGGCGTCTGGGCCGTCCAGGCCTTCCCCTTGCTCATTCATCTTGCTCACGAGGATGCTCGGGGCCCATTCGCCTGGCTGGGCCAATCAGGGCTCCACTTCGGCGGCTACCACACCGCCGTCGGCTATCACACCTTGGTCTTTCAGCGGTCCCTTCATGCTTTCGCGGCCCTCTTCGCGCCGCCGACGCTCATCCTGCTCATTCTGCGCCTCCGCCGCCCTCGCCCGCCACTGGCCTGTTGCTTCCGACAGCCGGGCGCGATGGCCTGCGCGGTCGCGTCGATCCTCCTGGTCCTGGAAGTGGCCAACCGTCTCCTGAACCTGACAAATCGCATCAATGTGACCAGGATGCACCAGGATCTGTCGGTATTAGGCTTCGATCATGTGATCGAAATCTCCCCGGCGAGTCGGCTCGGTGCGATCGCGCTGGGCCTGGGTGAGTCTCCTGGCTTGGTCGTGGCGGGAGCGTACCTGGCGCTCTGGGCCGCCGGCCTCTGGCGTTCCGAGCCGACCTGGATCGATCGCACGGGCCGCGCGCTGGGCTGGTTCTGGATCCTCGCGGCCCTGGCCTTCATCGTGCTCCCGTTCGAGGTGTGATCGACACGTTCCGGACGCCGTTCTCGATCAACCGGACGCAGGGATCACGGGCAAGACGACCTGAGAGGGATGGGCCGCGTCATGGTGGACGGTGTTATCGGCCGGGATCATGCGTCGGTATTCGCCGAGCGGGTCGCCGGTGTTGGGGTTGACGTCGAACCGCGGGTAGTTGCTGCTCGACACGTCGACGCGGATCCGGTGCCCCTTCTTGAAGACATTCGCGGTCGGATAAAGGATGATCGTGATCGGCTCGATCTTGTCGTGCTCGAGCAGCGGCGCCTGGCGATGGAGCCCTCCTCGGTAACGGGTACGTAGGATCGAGTCGCCGAGGTTCAGGTCGAATCCGAGTGGGTAGTCCGGATTGGGCGGGATCTCATCGATCAGCTTGGCGGTGAAGTCGGTGTCGAGCGCACTCGAGCTGACCCAAAGCCTGACCTCGACCGTGCCGGTGACTTCGAGGTTGGCATCCAGGGGAGCCGTGCGGAAGACCAGGACGTCGCGACGCTCCGAGAGCGGCAGCCGGTTGCCGGCGGCGTGGGTGTCGTCCCGGGGCCGCTGGTCGTAGCCGCCGTTGGTCATCAATCCCTGGTTCGACGAGATGTTGCCGCCGATCGTCGGCACCGGATGGTGCGGGTCGAAGGTATACGTGGTGTGCCTGGCGCCGGGCGGCGGAGCCGCGGCGGTGAGCTTCCCGCCAGCGCCCAGGTAAAGCGGCGTGCGGAGGGCGCGGGTCAAGGGCCAGTCGCGCTCGGCGCGCCAGAAGCCGCCGTGCTGGAGCCGGCCGGCCGAGGATCGTCGATCGTCGCCGGTCCCCATGATATAGAGCCACACCGGGTCTTCCTCAACGCCGTTCTGTTCGCCGCGCATCCACCGGTCGTACCAACGCAATCGGAAGCCCAGCAGGTCGATCCGGCCATCCCGCGTGAACTCAACCTCTCCGGCCACGTTCGAGGTCTGGCCGCCATGCACCCATGGGCCGATCACCAGCCGTTGCGGTGACTTCTTCGCCTGCGAGAGTGCCATGTAGTTCATCGTGACCTGGCGCGCCCAGGAGTCGTACCAGCCGGTGATGTGGAGGACCGGGACGTCGGCATAGTCGCCCACATGATCGACGACCGACATCCCTTTGATGTGCCAGAACGGTGCCTCGGGACCGCTCCGCATTGCCTCCACCAGCCACGACTCGTATTCCGGGACCACGCGCAGCGGCGTCGTGCCGGGCCGGACGGGGAGGCTGTCGACGTGCTGACGGATCCGCCGCCCGTTCTCGAGCAGGGCTTCGCGCAACGCGGGGTTGGCCAGAGCGACCTTGGCGTTGGGCGCACCGATCTGGAAAATCCAGTTCATGAACCGGAGCTCGAACGCCCCGCCCTGTCTCATTCCACTGACGCCGCAGTTCGACACCGCGTCGATCGGGATCATGGTCGTCAGGTGGGGCGGATTCATCTCGGCCAGCGCAGTGCTGGGTGCCCCCGGGATAGCTCGTGCCGAACGTGCCGACCTTGCCGTCGGACCACTCCTGCCGGGCGATCCACTCCACCACGTCATAACCGTCCTGGGGATCATCGGTGATCAGTCGCCAGGTTCCCTCGCTGGCATAACGCCCGCGGACGTCGTTGGCCACGACGACATAACCGCGCTCGGCGTAATATTCGCCCTCACCCTTGACGCCGGTTTTGTCGTAAGGCGTCCGGGTCAGGACCGCCGGAAACCGGCCCGGAGCGGGCTTGCCGTCGCGAGCCGGTCGATAGACGTCGGCGGCCAGCCGAACGCCATCTCGCATCGGGATCATGACGTTCTTCTCCACCGATACGCTGAACTCGGCGGGCCGCTTCGCCGGTTGCGGTCCCTGGGCGCAAACGTCGCAGGTCGCCAGCCAGCCCAAGGCCAGGACGTGTCCGATCACAACCATTCCCACACGGCGAGCGGTTCGCGAAAACATGGCGCTGGTCTCCTGATCGAGATGTCCCCGAAGCGGTGTTCTGATTCCCGCGACGATCACCCGCTAGATTGTCGGGTGTGAGCGACGGTTTGCAATGGTCCAGCGCCCGTCCCTTCGCCACAACTCCCGATCGTGCCCGCCGTTCGAGATGGCTCTCGATTCTCACGGAGATGCGTTGGCCGTTTTTTCGTGTTCGTGCCCGGGATGTTGCCAGAGCTTTCTGAGGTGTGCCAGCCGCTGGACGTTGGCGTTGATCACCGCATGGACGCGGTCCTCCTGGAGCAGCGGGCGGAGCGATGGGGGGAGAAAGGTGCCGCCCATGCCCGCCTCGATCAGGGCTCGTTCCTTCCGAGTCAGATACCAGCTCAACGCGGCGGGTGATGGGTTCTCGAAGACAACGGTATGGAACCTGGCTCCCCGGGCGGAATTGAGCCAGTCACTGATGACCTCGATCTGCTCGTCGTTCCGGAACGACATCGAGGCCGACGTGGCGCTGAATAACCCGCTGAGGGGCGTGGCCAGGGCGGGGATATCGAACAGGTCCAGGGGAGACCAGGAGCGCGCCTTCTCCTCGGCGGTGTCGGCGACCTGCCGGCGCTGATACTCGCTGACGGTGTCCCGGATCTGGATCAGCAGGATATTCGCCGTGTGACGGCTTAGCCACTCGCGATGCTCGTAAATCCACGAGGCGGCGATGTTGACGCCGTAGTCGTCGTAATAGCCGGCGTCGATCGGCGTCCGCGGGGGCGACGTCGGCAACGAGACAGCGGGGCTGAGCAGTGGGAATGACGCGTTCATCCGGACAGCCGTACCGATCGTCAGCCGCGTCTGATTCGGGAAGTACTCGAAGAACTGGACGGTCGGGATCGAGAGCAGTCTCCTGCCAGTTAGCCCAGGGAGCTGGCCGTCGATCTTCTCGGCGTGGGTTCGTGTCATGCCATCGAGGTCGAGATTGCTGATCATGAGCCGCCGCCCATCCTGGGCCAGCATCGGGCTCAAGACGATCGAAGGCCGCCATCCTCGGAGCTCGCCGTCGGCCATCGATGACAGGGGCACGTCCAGTCGCGGTCCTCCCGGAGTCGGAGGCGCCCAGGTCCGCTGGAGTTCGGTCCCCCGATCCGCGACCGGCCCCAGCTCGATGGGCAGAAACGACCGAGGTAGATCGCGAAGGACGAGTTGCTTGGCCACTCCGGTCAGGCCATCGCGAGAGCTGACGTCCACGACCTGTTCCAGGACCCCAGGGGCATGCGGCGCATCCCCCGCGTTCGTTCCCAGTGGGTCGACCGACTCGACGAACAGCGCCGCGCCCACCATCCCGCCGGACGCGCCCGTCACCAGCCGGACGTGGTAGGAAAAGTCGGGGATCTTCTCCTCCAGCGTCTTCAGAACCACGGCCGTCCAGGCCGCCGCGCGGATCCCGCCTCCACTGACCGCGACCACCGCGAGCGTCCGGTTCGGTACCGACGGACCACCCCGCCAGGCGTTGAGCGCGGCGGAGTCGTTCACCATCCCGACAGGGATTTTGCCGAACGCCCCTGGTCCGCAGCCGACGCCGTCGCTTGCCGATTCGATATCCTCCTGCATGAACCGCCGGCAGAGATCGACCCGATCGGCGGGAGCGTAGCTGAGACCCGGGAAGTGGTAGGAGTACGGGCGATGATTCGCCACGGAGGCCAGTAGCAAGAAGAAGGCGAGGATGGCACCGGTCCACGCCCGCGGATGCTCGATCCCGAACGGCCGGATGTTCCGCTCGCTCCCGAGCACCGCGAAAAACAGCGCCGAGTAAATCACGCCGATCAGCCCGAGCAGGGCGCAGATGGCGAAGGCCGCCGTCACGATCCCGTAGCACGGCCAGGCCATCACGATGTAGGACACCAGCGTCAGCACGCCCGTCGTTGTCAGTGACGCCGAGAGCGCGTCGTCGTTGTCGGGGTCGTCCGGGTTGGCATCAGCCGCGGCCAGACTCGGGAAGATCCGCACGATCACGTAATCGAACAAGACAATGCTGATGAGAACGATCACGGCCCCGAGCGCGACACCCGCGACGATCCCGGCAAGCCAGACGTACCAGTAGCGTTCGACCCCGACGTCAGGGTTGATGAGAGGACCTCCGGACCCGGCCGGCCAGAGCGCCGGGATCGCCAGATAGACCAGCAAGGGCGTTCCGACCACCTTCAGGTAAACCGATAACCGGTAGAAGTTGCTCGTCGCCAGACGGTGGGCGTCGATCCATCTCCAGGGCTTCCAGGGCCAGCCCGACCCTCTCAGTTGCCCCATGGCGTACCAGAACTGGCCAGGCTGGTTGGGTTTGCTACAGAAGGACTCCCTGTAGAACGCGAGGATCAGCAGCAGACCAACCAGCATCGTCGACGCCATGGCCGCGTAGAACTGGTTGAGCCTGTCCTCGTTCCAGAACAAGGCCGGTATGCCATAGTCCTCACCGGCCTCCTGGTAGATGAACCCGTACAGCAAGACCAGGATCAGGACCAGGCCCAGGTTATGCCACGCCAGGCGAACCCAACCCTTCAGCATCGACCAGTAAAGGTCGACGAACACGACCGTCGTCAGGACAACCAGAAGGCCGCGGAAGGAAAAGCTCGAGAAAAAGGCTTTGGACAGAGTGAGCCAGGTGGTCTCCATGGGGTCATCCTCGAAAGCGGAGTGTCCGGGGCCGTGCAGGTTCGGGTGACCTGAGATCTCCCGAGTTGCCTGGCGGAATTCTATTTCGCGCCAAGAGTGGATGCAAAAAGAAAACGGCCAGGCCGCGGTATTGAGTCCAGCACCAACGTGAATCGGGCCGGGCCTCAGCGGATCGGATCGTGGAACCTTCCACTCCGACCGCGCGTTTTTTCGAAGACAGCGCCATCACGAAGAGAATCCCCTGGCGTTACGAGCGCGGGCCTTGTCTCCCATCTCCCGGGTCAGTTAACATTTGCCTAGCCAACCCTTCGAACCGGCCAGAGGAGCTCAGCAATGACCCTGTCGATCAATCGGCGGACGTTTCTCGGCGCGGCAGGTACGGGTCTGCTCGTCCTCCCTTCGCGTTCGGGCCGGGCGGCGGCGAGCGAGCGGGTACGCGTGGCGGTGATCGGCCTGCGCAGTCGCGGACACGACCATGCCAAGTTGTTCTCCGGCGAGTCGGGCGCGGAGGTCGTGGCGGTCTGCGACGTGGATGACACGATGTTCGCCAAACCGGTCAAGACGGTGGAGTCGGCCGGCGGGAAAGCCCCCCGAACCGAAAAGGACTTCCGCCGGCTCCTCGATGACAAGACGATCGACGCCGTGACCATCGCCACCCCCGACCACTGGCACGCCCTCATCACGGTCATGGCCTGCCAGGCGGGCAAGGACGTTTACGTCGAGAAGCCAGCCAGCCATAACGTCGTCGAGGGGCGCCGGATGGTCGAGGCGGCGCGGAAGTACGAGCGCGTCGTCCAGGTCGGGACTCAGCGCCGAAGCTCGCCCTGGGTTGCCGAGGCCATCGAGCGGGTCAAGAGTGGGGCGGTCGGCAAGGTCGGGATGGCCCGAGCCTGGATCCATCAGGTGCGGCACCACATCGGTCATGGGCAACCGGGGACCGTCCCAGCGGGCGTCGATTATGCCATGTGGCAAGGACCAGCCCCCGATCGACCCTTTTACCCCAATCGCTTCCATTACAACTGGCACTGGTTCTGGAACTGGGGCACCGGCGAGCTGGGAAACAACGGCATCCATGGCGTGGACGTGGCGCGTTGGGGTCTCGGCGTGGACGCCCCGGTCGCCGTCAGCTCCGGAGGCGGCAAGTACGTCTTCGATGACGATCAAGAGGTCCCCGACACCCAGATCACCACCTGGGAGTTTCCCAACGCCTGCCTCGTCTGGGAACATCGCATGTGGTCCAAACATCCCACCGAAGGCGTGGGCTTCGGCATCGCGTTCTATGGTGATAAGGGGACGATGATCCTCGGTGAGAAAGGTTGGCATGTCGAGGATGGCGACGGCTCCCGGAGCAAGCCCGGTCCCGATGGCCAGGGCGCCACGTCCGGAACTTCCTCGATTGCGTCAAGACTCGGGAGAAGCCCAACGCCGACATCGAGATCGGCCATCTCAGCACCCGGCTCTGCCACCTGGGCAACATCGCTTACCGCGTCGGGAAAAAACTCACATTCGACGCCCAGCACGAGGCGTTTCACGACGCCGAGGCCAATGCCCTCCTGTCCCGTCAATATAGCAGCCGGTTCGAAATGCCGTCGCAGGTTTGAACGGGCTCCAGCAGCCAGGATTACCCAGATTCCCGATTCTCCTCTATTCCTCGACGACGTTTGTCACGGTGATTGATCTTTCCGGTATTCGGAGAAATGGTGCACGAACCTATCGGTTATCGCGATCTTTAGACGGGTGAATCATCAAGTGTTGCTCGATTCCGGTGTCTGTCGAGGTTGACTGACATCGGCTCGTCCGCGTGTGATTGCAACAGCCTGTGATTCGTGTGATCCGTTCTCGTACTCCGAGGCGGTTCCGAGTTCTCACGGGTGCGGGTGAACCGTGACGGATTCCCGTGAACTTGGGGCTCTCTTCAGGTCTCGACGGCACCGCCGAAGAGAATTGACTGAGCGTTGTGAGGGACCTGGACGATGCATTGCATGGGTGATATGATGATAAAGAGGCATGCGATTTGCTCTCCAACGGTGATGCGGATTTGATTAAGTTGTCGGGCGCGAGTGGCCGGAAAGCGATAACGTCTTATGATCATGGTGAGGGGAACAGGATTTTGCGGTGTCGGTGGTTCCTGGTCGGGGTCACACTGATGGTCTGTAGGGTGGCATCCCGATCGTGACCGATTCTCGTGTTTTCGGCAATCAAGGATGAGGGGGGCGATTCGAGATCGAGAAGTGCCATCGGGTCAGGAGGATTCAGGATTGGCAGGCGGGGCTGAGAAGAAAACGCGAACGCGGCGAGATTATCGCCCGACAGTGGAAGGGCTCGAGGCGTTGCGGCTGTTGTCCAGCGCCGCGCAGGCCCATCCGCTTGCCGGGGATGATCGTGGAGCGCGACCTGCTGACCGACCCGGTCCAGGAACCGCTGACGACGGGCGAAGACGCGCAGGCGTCCGCGATCTCGAATGCGGCCTGGGACGCGGCCCTGGGCCATACCCATCTGGCCGAACTTGCTCAGCGAGTCCGAGATCCTCCAGGCTCCATCCGGGGGCATGACCACTTCCTCGGGATCGGCCACGGTCCCGGCTCAACCCGAACCGGCCGCCATCTCGTCGGGCCTGACGCAGTTGAACAAGTATCTCAATCGCGCCTGGTATCGCGCGGGGATTCCCGCTCAACTCCATGACGACAGCTCTCAGGCGGTTTACACCACCCTGCTCCAGAACCTGGGGCGACAGCGTTTTGATGCGCTGGTCGGGGAAGTGGGGAACTGGGGGATCCGGGACGTCTTCAGCCGCGAGACGTCCGAGGGAGTTTCCTTCTTCCGCGCCGTGGATATGGTGAAGAAGCGGGCACAGCGAGAGAAGTCCTATCAGTCGCTGGATTCGGTCGACGTTCCGACGGATCCGGGAGACCAGCAAACCAGCGCGACGCTGCGGGCCGCCCTCCAGGACGCCATCGACCAGAACCTGAGTCCGCGCGAAGCCGCCCTGATCCAGGATACGCTCATGGGCAAGACTCCCGCCGAGATCGCCCTTCAGTGGGGCGTCGCTCCCAAGACGGTCAGCAACGAGAAGTCGCGCGTGCTCCAGAAACTCCGCGAAGCCTTGGTTGATTACGAGATGAATTAGGGAACCCGGTTCGGCCTGGGTTCCACGACATCATGCCTGTCCCCGTGGACTGGCCCATTCTCAGTCCGGTCCTGCGGCGGCTGATCGTTCGATCGCTCCTCGGGCGACGGTGGCCGGTTCGGTTCGGGCCCTGTCGCATCCGGACCACTACCGTCGCGAATCCCAGTCTCCGACGGATCCGCGACGGGTCTTCCTCCGACTCGAGCAACTCAAGGCTTGCGGAAGCTTCGGCCTCGTTCATCGATTTGCGCGGGGCCGGATGACCAGGCTCAGCACGGCGATCAACAACATGCCCGACCAGAAGACCGGGCCGGGGATGTGAAGGCCGAAGTATCTGCCCGATTCCGTTCTGTGGAATCCGTTGACCAAGAGCTTCAGGCCGATCCAGCCCACGAGGAAGTAGGCCCCTTCGGCCAGGCCGGGGAAGCGATCGAGGAGCATCAAGAAATAACGGACGACAAACCGCATCGTGATGATGCCGAGGACGCCTCCCACGAAGACGATGAAGATCTTCCCGTTATCTCCAAATCGAGCGGGGAACTCATCGGCCATGGCCACGGCGGCCAGGATCGAGTCGATCGAGAAGACGATGTCGGTCCAGGTGACGGCGATCACCGTCCCCCAGAAAACGGGAATCCAGCGGCGCAATCGGGTCCTCGATCTCCCGATTGTGGGATCGTCGGCGTCCACTTCGTCGGCATCTTCCCGCCATACGAAGTGAGAGGCTGCCAGGTAAACGAGGTACAGGCCGCCGAGGACCTCGAAGAACCAGAACCGGATCAGGAAGGCCGATAAGAGCACGGCGACGATGCGGAACCCGATCGCGCCCCAGATCCCGTAAACGAGCACCCGGCGCTGCTCGCGCCTGGGCAGGTGCCGGACCATCAGGGCCAGGACCAGGGCATTGTCGGCGCTCAGGAGCCCCTCGAGGAAGACGAGCACGCCGATGTACCAGCTGATCGTGGGGATGTCGTAGGGGTCAAGACTCAACATGTCTGACACCTCCAGCAGCTCGAGCGGGCATCGACCCGGATCAAGACGCTCCAATCGAACGGTCCATCGATGATGCGTGGTCCCGAAGACGAAGGGGTGTATCTTAACCGCAAGACCGATGCCAGGGCGACAGTCCCCCGTCGCGGCTCGAGATGATCGCGGACACGAATCGTCGTCGACCGACGATTCCGGACCTGCTCGGCCGAACACCGCGCCTCGACGGGACGGGACCCTCCCATTATCATTTCGCAAGTCCCTGGCATTCCTTGACCTCGACGCCCGGCCCGATCGACCTGAGTCCACGGACTCGCGGCGATCTTGGCACGAACCCCTTCGTCAGGACGGTTTTCCGGTGATCGCATCAGCGAGGGTCGACCACGGTCGTGCCGAGGTCAAGGTCTTGCCCGCTCGATCGACCCGGCGCGCGGCGGTCCTGATGGGTTTCCTGGCGTGGCTGGCCGTGGTCCTGACCCTGGACGGGCCGGGTTTGACCGTCGACGAGCCCCTGGACGTGCGCCCCGGTCGGACCTACGTGACGACGTTGTGGACGGAAGGGCGACATTTCTTCGACCGGGCGGTGGTGGACCGGGTCTTTCGCGACAACGCCGAGCATCCGCCGCTGGGCCGCTGGCTGCTCGGAATCGCCTCCGTCCTGGGAGAGCCCTTCGAGGTGCTCCTGAAGGGTCCCGACCCGACGAGACACTATGTCCTGGCGGGCCGATTGGCGCCGGCACTGGCCTTCGGGTTCCTGGTCGGCATCATCACCTGGGCGGCTGCCCGGCGCTGGGGGCTCGCCGCGGGCGTCTCGGCCGGCTTGGCGCTCTCGATCATGCCCCGCGCCTTCACCCATGCCCACCTCGGGGCCCTCGATACGTTCCTGTCGTGCTTCTGGACCATGGCCCTCCTGGCCGGAGAACGCGCGCTGCGGTCGACGCGGCCCGTCCTTGCGATGATGGCCGCCGGCGCGGTCTGGTCGCTGGCCCTCCTCACCAAGATCCATGCCTGGTTCCTCCTCCCTCTGCTGGGAATCTGGTCGCTCGCGCGCCTGCCGCCCCGCCGTGCCGTGCTCGCCATGGCCGTCTGGACGATCGTCGGCATCAGCCTGTTCTGGGTGGGGTGGCCCTGGTTCTGGTATGACTCCTTGGCGAGACTCTGGGCATACTGGGCAACCGGGGTGGGACGGGTCACGATCCAGGTCCAGTATTTCGGCCGGGTTTACGCCGATCGCGATGTGCCCTGGCACTATCCCTGGGTTTACTTCGCGACGACGGTTCCGGTCGGTCTTCAGCTCCTGGGCATCCTGGGTATGGTGCGCGGCTGGAAGGAACGGCGAACCGATCCTTTCCCGGCTTGCTGGCCGGGTCGATCCTGTTGTTTCTGATCCTGTTCAGCACGCGGGTGCCGGTTTACGATGGCGAACGGCTGTTCCTCCATGTCTTCCCGGCATGGGCCATGCTGATCGGGCTGGGTTTCGGATGGCTCTGGGATTGTGTTTCTCCGGCCGTCGCGGACGCATCGCGATCGGCGTCTTCTTGATCGGTCAGGGGATCGGTGTCGTCTGGATGCATCCGTTCGGGCTCAGCTATTACAACGCGATGGTCGGCGGACTGCCGGGTGCGCGCGCGCTCGGCCTGGAGTTGACCTACTGGAGCGACGCCATCGATGACGTGCTGCTGGACCGCCTGGCTCAGACCGCGCGCCGGGGGACTCGGCGGCCATGGCGCCGACCTTCTCTCCCGAGCAAGGCAAGTTGACCACGGGGTTCAACCGCACCCTGGCGCGGCGCGAGATCATCCTGCAGGACGACGTGGAGGCGACTCGAGCGGAGTGGCTCGTCCTCTCGCACCGGACCGCCTACTGGCGACCCGACCTGGTGGACCGTCTGCTCAAGGGAGGCGGCCGGGTGGTTGCGGCCCGGTCTCGACTGGGCGTCGAACTGTCCGCACTCTGGCATTTCCCCACCGCTCCGCGCCATTCTCAGCACGCCGATCGGCCTGGCTCTGGGACACCCCAGCTTCCTCCCTGATCGGACTTCGGTCCGATCCTCTTCCAGGGAATGAACTTGGGAAACTCCTCCCTTCCCTCTGGTCGCGGCGCGATGATCGTAAAATACTTTCAGAATGAATTGACGATGTCTGCAGAATGAGATCTCGACACGGCAACGGGTCGCTGCGGGTCGCTTGAGAACGAGGGTCAATGCAGCGAGTGACTGACGCATTTCGACGAGAGCGGGGCCAGCCGGATGGTGGACGTCTCGGCCAAGGAGGTGACGCTGCGCACCGCTCGGGCCAGCGGTCTGGTCCAGGTGGCTCCCGCAACGCTGGAACTGGTGAAGGATCGCCGGTTGGCGAAAGGGGACGTGCTGGAGGTGGCGCGGCTGGCGGGCATCATGGCGGCGAAGCGGACGGGAGAGTTGATCCCTCTCTGCCATCCGCTCGGGCTCGACAGCGTGGAACTGACGCTGACGCCGGTTGACCCGGATCGGATCCGGATCGAGGCGATGGTCAAGGTCCACGGCCGGACCGGCGTGGAGATGGAGGCCCTGACGGCGGTCAGCGTCGCCGCGTTGACGGTCTACGACATGTGTAAGGCGGTCGACCGGGGGATGGTGATCGGCCGGATCCAGCTCGAGGAGAAGACCGGTGGGCGCCGCGGCGACTACGTGAGGTCCGAGGGACCGCCGACGCCCTTGTCGGCTGGCTGATCCGGCCCGGGCCGGGCGAGAACCGGGAATCGACTTAACCGATATCGGGCGAGGGAGGAAGCGGATGTGGTTACAAACGCTGCCGGAAGCTCGGAGAAAGCCGGCTGAGCCTGGCCGATCTCTATGCCCCCATCGCCGCCGAGCTGGCCGACGCCGAGCGGATCTTTCAGGACGAGCTGAAGAGCCGATTCCCGTTCGTGCAACATCTGGTCGATCATTGCGCGGATTTTCAGGGGAAGCGGCTCCGGCCGGCGCTTGGTGCTCTTCTCGGGGCTGGCGAGCGGGTCGCTCTCCCCGGCGCACAGCGTCCTCGCCGCGGTCGTGGAGATGATCCACACGGCGACCCTCGTGCACGACGATATCCTCGACGAGGCCGTGATCCGCCGTCACGCCGCCACGGTCAACGCCGAGTGGGGCAACGAAACCGCCGTGCTGCTGGGCGACTACTTGTTCACCCATGCGTTCCACCTGGCCGCCTCGCTCGACTCCACACGCGCCTGCCGTTGGATCGGCCACGCGACCAACAAGGTCTGCGAGGGGGAGATGCAGCAGGTCCACCACCGCGGCAACCTCCAGCTCGACGAGGCCGATTACTTCGCGATCATCGAGGGGAAGACCGCCGAGCTGACCGCCGTCTGCTGCCGGCTCGGCGCATCGTACGCAGGCGCCCCGGAGGCGACCGTCTCGGCCCTGGAACGCTACGGCCGGAACCTCGGCATCGCCTTCCAGATCGCCGACGATGTACTGGATATCTGGGGCGAGGAGCGGGTCACCGGCAAGAGCCTCGGCACCGACCTCGAGAAGCAGAAGCTGACGCTCCCCATGATCCTTCTGCTCCGACTCGTCGAGCCGGAGGTCGCCGCGACGATCCGCCGACTGCTCGGCGACGCCAAGGCCGATCTCCGTCGTCAGCTCCGGCCTTATCTCGAGAGCACCAGCGCCCTGGACCGTGCCTGGCAGCTCGCGAAGCAGCACGTCAAGCAGGCGC
Organism: uncultured Isosphaeraceae bacterium; assembly: GCA_963845695.1. Classification (GTDB taxonomy): domain Bacteria; phylum Planctomycetota; class Planctomycetia; order Isosphaerales; family Isosphaeraceae; genus CAWJTV01. Next base: position 534,672 of record CAWJTQ010000017.1, read on the forward strand.
TCGATGCTCTGGATGGACTGGCCGATTCCGAGGCCAAGCGCGTCTTGCACATCCTTGCCCAGTACGTCCTTCGTCGCGCTTCGTGACGGCCCCCAGTCTCCGGACGATGCCGACATCAATCACTCGCGCACACGGACGAGCACCAGCGCCGACACCGCCGTTTTTGCCACGACTATCTTGACGTTTCTCGGTCCCTTTTGCGATTCGAATTGAATCTCGCTCGTGATCCGTTATCATTCTCCTCGTCGACCAACGATCGACCTCTCCGGAGTCGCCGGAGCCTGGCTTGTCCGGCATTCGTGCAGTCGCACCGGCCCAACCGGTTTTCGTATCAGGGATGTTTTTGCAAATTCGAGAGACGGTCGTTCCCCTTATCGGGGAGACGTCGTATGGTCGAAACATGAAACTCAAAGACAAGCTCCAGATGCTGATGACTCGGCATACCCTCAACGGGCAGAAGCTTGCCCGGCTGTCCCAGGTGAGCGACTCCGAAATCTCCCGGATCCTCCAGGGGAAATCCCGCCCGGGTCTGGACAACGCGTTCCGGCTCGCCAAGGCCGTGAATGTCTCGCTCGACTATCTCGCCGACGACTCGGTCGACATCGATGCGAGTCATCCCGCGGACCTCCTCTCCGCCGAGGAGCGAAAGATTCTGAACCTCGCCCAGAAGATCGGCTCCCCCGAGGTTCTGGCGATCCTGGAGAACGTCCGGTTCCTGGGCTACGAGGTCGCCATGAGCCGTCTGATCGGCGCCAAGCCCATCATCGAGATCGACAAGGAACCGGCCGAGCTCCGACCTCCGGCCCCGCTTCCGGCCGGCCCCGCCGTCGGTGCCTCACTCCGCGCCAATTCCGCTTGATGATCCCGCACGCGGGGGAGATTGGTCGATTCTGGGAGGGCGAGGTTTCGTCATCACTCGCACCGGGCCTGAGTCGGCTCGCACGAGGTCTGCATTCCCGTGGAACTCGTCGTCATTGACTCTGTGTCGAGTCGAACGGGTCACAGTCCGTCCCGGAAGGCTCAATCGGCGTCTCGCAGGATGCTTTGTGAGCACCGAATTCGGCAAAGCCCGCCGGATCGGTGCTCACAGAGCACCCTACAAAGACCTGCGAGTCAGTCACTCAGAACTGTCGGCGCTGGCGGCTGCAGGGGATGAGGAGAGTCGTGCGGTATTTCGTCACGGTGCGGCGTGCGACTTTGAAACCCTGGCGACCCATCTCTTCGACGATCTCCTCGTCGGACATGGGATTTTGCTTGTCTTCCTTGGCGATGATCTCCAGCAGCTTTTGCTTGATCGTGTCCCAGGCGATTTCCTCGCCATCGGAGGTCGTCGTGCCGCCGCCGAAGAACCGCTTGAGAGGGAAGATGCCGCGGGGCGTCTGGACCCACTTGTCGTCCACGGCCCGGCTGACGGTCGTGACGTGCACCCCGACCCGGTCGGCAATTTGCTGCATCTTGAGCGGCTCGATGAATTCGGGGCCCTTGTCGAGGAAGTCCTTCTGGTGGTCGATGATGGCCCGGGCCACCTTCAACAGCGTGTTGCGCCGCTGCTCGATCGACTCGATCAGCCATCGGGCCGATTGGATCCGCTTCTGGATGTATTCGCGGGTCTGGGGGTCGGTTTGCTTGTTTCGGAGCTGTTTCTGATAGAGCAGCGAGATCGCCAGCTGCGGCGTGTTCTCGTCGACCAGCCGGACATCATAACCGTCTTGATCGTTGTGCTCGACGATCAGGTCGGGGACCACATAGTGGGAGTTGTCGGTGACGAACGACGCGCCGGGCCGGAAGTTGAGCCGGCGAAGGTGGTCGATGGCCTCCTTGATCTTCTCCAGCGGGATCGCCGTCTTCTTTTCGATGGCGGGCAGGCGGTTGTGCTCGAGGTCATCGAGGTGCTGAGAGATGAGCGTATAGAGCACATCGTAGCACGGCATGTCGGGCGTGAGTTGCAGCAGCAGGCACTCGCGCAAGTCGCGAGCGCCCACCCCGGGCGGATCGAGGCGCTGGACATATCGCAGCGCCTCTTCGGCCTGCTCGATGGTCGCCGCCCCGTTCAGGTCTCGCACGACATCGTGGAGGGGGAGCCGGAAATACCCCTTCTCGTCGAGGTTGTAGATGATGTATTCGGCCAGCGCGCGGACCGTCGGTTCGCAGTCGAAGAAGCTGAGCTGATCGATCAGATCGTCGTGGAAGGATCGGGGCCGCGAAGCCATGTTCTGCATTGCGTCCTGCTTGCGATCCGAATCCTCGCTCAGCGCGGCCCGGCTCCGCCTCGGTCCCTCCTCATAGATCTCGCTCCAGTTCTCATCCAGGCTGATCAAGCTATCGAATTCGTTCGGTTCGCCATCGGTCTCCGGTTCGGCGGGTGCCGAGGCCGGCGTCTCATCCCCGTCGGCCTCCGCCGGGGCCGACTCGCGCTGGTCCACCAGCACCGGATTCTCGCTCAACTCCTGCTCGATGCGTTCCTGGAGGGCCATGATCGGCAATTGCAGGATCTCCATCGATTGGATCATGCGAGGCGCCATGCGAAGGCGCATCTCGGTCCGCATTTGCTGGGTGGTATCGAGCCGCATTATCCTCTATTCCTATTTCATCCAGCGAAACGAGTCTGGAATCAGTGAGGACCCGAACCGATTGGGCGGGGCATCGAAGATACCCGATTCGCGTCCATCATCTCTCAGCAACTATTATGCCACGTTCGGTCGCCTCGCCACAGTCGACTTTGAACAAGTGGCGAAAAGGGAGCACCAGTCCCGGGTGAGTCCGAGAACGGCTGGGATGGACAACCCGCCAGATCGTGGGGATCAGCCTGACCGGGGTTTTCGGTCCTGCGTGATTTCGCTGGAGAAGGCGGCAATTGGCGAGGAAGAAATGCACCTGGGGACTTAGAAGGGCTGGCGGCCAGTCATGGCATCGGCGAGCATATCACGGTTGGCGAACTCCAGGGTGCTTCCGGAGGCCAGTCCGCGCGCCAGCCGGGTGATCCGGACCCCTGAACCGCCCAGGCGATTGGCGATCAAGAGCGCGGTTCCATCCCCTTCGAGGTTGGGATTGGTGGCCATGATGAGCTCGCGGATCGTCCCCGAGCTGATCCGGGTCGCCAGAGCGTCGATGGTCAATTGCTCGGGACCCATACCCGACAAGGGTGCAAGGCGGCCGAGCAGGACATGATAGACGCCCTGAAACGCCCTGGCCTTCTCGATCGCGATCAGGTCGCGCGACTGCTCGACGACGCAGACGATCGATGGGTCTCGTCGGGGGTCGCGGCAGATGGCGCAGATCGGCTGGTCGGTCTCGGTCAGGTGGAAGCAGACCTCGCAATGACGGACCTGCTCCTTGGTGGCGCGGATCGCATCGGCCAGTTCCAAGGCTTCTTCGGGGGTGCATTTCAGGAGGTGATGGGCCAGCCGTTCGGCGGACCGAGCGCCGATGCCGGGTAGACGTCCCAGGGCGGTGATCAGCCGATCGACGACTGCCGAGTAGCCAGAGGCGGCCATCGTCACCGTCCCTCTTCGCCTTGGGGTGCCGCGCCACCCCCCAGGTTGGGGAACAGGCCCATCGGCAGTCCACCGGTCAGGTTCGTCAGCGAGCCCGCTGCCGCTTCGCGAGCCTTGACGAGGCCCGCGTTGACCGCCGCCACGATCAAGTCTTCCAGCAGTTCGGCGTCGGGTTCGGCAAGCAGGGAGGGGTCGATTCGAACCGCGACGACCTCGAGGCGGCCGTTGACCCTCGCCGTGACCGTACCGCCCCCGGCGCTCCCCTCCGCTTCGACCTGGCCCAGCGATTCGAACGCCTTGTCGAACGCCTCGCGCAGCTTGCCGGCGTTCCCCATCAGATCCGCGAGCATTCCCAGTTTATTGAACACGGTTCTCTGCTTGGATAAGAGTCGTCCGACCTCGGGGCGGAAGTCCGCCCTCGCTTCGCGCGGGCCATCGAGAACGTCGGGATAATCCGCGACGGTTACGCGCCGAGTGAGCCGGATCAGGGATTGGAAGTCGGGTCTGCCTCGTCGTAATCCAGTTGCACGGAGCGTGCCTCGAACAGCTCGACGACCTTCTGAACCAAGGGATCGGCCATCAAGGAATCGGTCCGCCGGGACTCGGCCGGCCGCGAGTCGGCCATCCCGTCCTTGCCCGAAGCCGACCGCTCGTAGCGGACGGTCACTGGCCGATGGACCAGTCGATGCAGTTTGTGGCCGAGGTCTCTCAGGGTCTCGGGTGCTCCTGGGTCCACCCCGTCCGCATTGTATCCCGGCTTGGCGGCGATGACCAGGATATCCGGGCCGTTGACGGCGATCGGTTCCACCTGGCTGAGCCGCCACATCGTGGAGTGGGGGAGCTTCGCGAGCAGCTCCGGCCAGATCTTCCGGACGGTCTCCAGGTCCAGCGGAGCGAGCTCCTCGGGCGGGGGTTCGCTCGGCGAGTCGGTGCGAGAAGCCGGTTGCAGTGGCTGGGGCAGCCGCGGCGTGGAAAGTTCCGTCTCCCGGTAGGCTACAGAGTCGGAAGGACCGTTCTTCTCCGCGGGACTCTCTGAATCGATCCCGGTCGCAAGCCTGTTCCCGGCCGGGGCAGCGGCTGGCGTCATGGGTGGGCTCGCTGGCTCGGCGGGCAAGACATTTTCACTCACCCTGGATTTTTTTTTTCCGGGGCCGCTCTCGGGCTTTCGAATCAAGGGGCCTCCCGACTCCAGCGCTGAGAGCCGCTCGATCAGCGTATCGAGCGCCGTCAGGTCTTCGAGCCGCGCGACCCGAACCAGGGCCATCTCCACCAGCAGCCGCCCGTGCAAGCTGCCACGCAAGCGAGTTCGGTGTTCGGCCAGGATCTGCATGGCGGCCAGGATCGCGTCGACCGGCCATCGCGCGACGATCGCCTCGAGCCGGGGTCGCTGCCGGGGGGTGATGGACAGCAGGATCGAGCCCGCACCCAGGGCCAGCACCAAGGCGTCGCGGAGGAAATCGAGGACGCCGCCGAGCAGCTCGGCTGGCTGGACGCCCTCGTTGGACGCCTCCTCCAGCAGGCTCAGGGCTCCTGCGGCATCGTGGTCGGCCAGTGTCTCGAGCATCGCCAGCAATCGCTCGTCGCTGGCGGTGCCCAGGAGGGAGTGGACGATCTCGACAGTGAGTCGAGGACTGCCAGAGGCCAGAAGTCGGTCCAGGAGTGACTGAGCGTCGCGTAGCGAACCGGCCGCGCGGCGGGCGACGATTTGCAGCGCCTCGGGCTCGGCAGCCACTCCCTCCTGGGTGCAGATCTCGCCCAGTGTCTTGGCGATCAGTTCAGGCGTGATTCCGGCGAGGTCGAACCGCTGGCATCGCGACAGCACCGTGATCGGGATCTTGTTCGCCTCGGTCGTCGCGAAGAAGAACTTGACGTGAGGCGGCGGCTCTTCCAGGGTCTTCAACAGTGCGTTGAAGGCTGCGGTCGAGAGCATGTGCACTTCATCGATGTAGTAGATCTTGAAACGAGCCCGGCTGGGCCGCAGCCCGGCGTTCTGCCGCAACTCGCGGACCTGTTCCACTCCGTTGTTGCTGGCCCCGTCGATCTCGATGACGTCAACGTCCTGCCCCTGCGTGATCGCCTGGCAGATGTCGCAGACCTGACAGGGCTCCTCGGTTGGCCCTTTCACGCAGTTCAGGCACTTGGCAAGGATGCGGGCCATCGTCGTCTTGCCGACCCCGCGCGTTCCGCAGAACAGATACGCCTGGGCGATCCGGTTGAGCCGGATCGCGTTGCGCAAGGCCCGGACCACGTGGTCTTGCCCGACCACGTCCTCGAAGCGCTGGGGGCGGTAGCGGCGTGCGACGACGGTGTAAGACTCCGTCGCCGATCGCACAGGCTTGCCATCCCCGCAATATCCGGTGGGGGATCGAGCGAACTCATTCGATTTTTCGACGCTCGCGGTGGGGCCACTCGGGCGCGCTCCATCGTGCCTGGGAAGATGAGGGGTGGGAATTCGACCCGACACCGTTCGGTTCGTCTGCCACCCGGCACCTATCCTCTCTACGCCCTTGCCTGACCGGGTAAGGCTTACATATCCACGCCCCCGCGCCTCTCAGACAGAGGCCGGGGAGAGCCGGGGAGGTTCTCCCAGGCACATGAAGGTGTTGCTTATGGCTGCTGCGTTCCCGCCCTGACCAGGTTCACAAACCCCCATTGCCCGGGTCCCCCCCGGCTCACCCTGACCCCCGCCGGGAGGCGATGTCCGTGAACCGATCATTCTCTGGGATCGGGCGAATCGGTTCAAGTCCAAGATCGAAAATTGACGTCCGTACACTCGAAGCCAGCCATGCATGCTGGTTGGTGCCATTTCGTCCTCGTCCCGGGCGCGTTTCATCCGTTGGGGATTGGGACGGGTGACGTCAAGCGGACGGCGCGTGATATAATCTTAACCGGGAAGTCATGGCCCCGGAGAACCTGCGGGAATGCCAGCCTACAATGTGTTTCATGATGCGGTGAAACGTGGTTGGATCAAGGATGGCTGGACGATCTCGGCCGATCCGTATTTCGTCCAATTCGATTTCGCCCTGGGATAGGGGCGTGGCCGTCCGAGTCTCGATCCTTGAAGCCTGGGGTCGTCATGGCGTTGATCGCTTCGCCCACGACCTCGTCACGACGACAGCAAGAGGCAGCCATGGCCCGAAGTCTCCACCGAAGCCTCTCGCATGGCGTGGGCGGCGAACTCCTGGTTTACGAGCGACGGCTGGACAACGGGCTGAACGCACTGGTCTTGCCGCGCCGGGCGCGCCGGTGGTGGTGTCGGACCTTTACTTTCCTGTGGGTTCCTACGACGAGCCTCCCGGGTTGACGGGACTGGCCCACTTCGTCGAGCACATGCTCTTCAAGGGGACCGAGCGGTTCCCGAAGGGGCAGATCGACCGCCTGGTGTCGTCGGCCGCGGGGCAGTGCAACGCGGAGACCGGCGAGGACAGCACCCATTACTGGTTTGCGTTCCCGTCGGATCGCTGGGAACTGGCCCTGGCGATCGAGGCGGACCGGATGTGCGGGATGCGGTTCGATCCTGTCGAGGTGGATCTGGAGCGCCGGGTGATCGGCGAGGAGCGTGCCCGGGAGTTCAATTCCCCCCAGGGGCGGCTCGACCAGAACCACCTGACCCTCGCCTACCTGCGGCATCCCTATCGTAACCCGATCCTGGGTTGGCCGGATGATCGTCACGCGGATCGGCGTCGAGGACTTGATCCGTTTCTACCAGCAGCACTATCGGCCGAACGGCGCGGTGCTGGTCGTGGTCGGCGACCTCGATCCGGAGCGTGCCCTGGACCGGATCGCCGGTGCGTTCGAGCGGATCCCGTCGGGTGCAGGCCAGACACTGCGGACGTCGATCGTCGAGCCGCGGCAATCGGGGCGACGCGACTTCACGATCGGCGAGACCGATGGCGTGGCGCGGGGACTCTTCGGCTGGCGGACCGTAGCCCGTGGTCACGTCGACGTCGCCGGTGCTCGACGTCCTGGCCGATCTGCTCTGCTGCGGGCGACGGTCGCGGCTCTGGCAGTCGCTGGTGGAAGGCGGACGGATGCGGCGACATGGGTCGAGGCGTCGCACGCCGCGGCACAACGCGCCGGCCAGCTCTTCATCCAGCTCGAGGCCGACGCGGGAATCGACCCGATCGAGATCGAGAAACTCATCCGCGACGGAGTTGCTCCGCCTTGCCGAGCCCGGGCCCACGCCCGAGGAGCTGTCGCGGTCGCGCCACCGCCTCGAAGCGGCCTGGCGATGGGAACAGGAAGACCTGGCTGGTCTCGCTGCTGGTCTGGGCAACGCCGCGCTCTGGGGCGACTGGCGGAGCTGGCCGGCCGAACATCGCGCGGCGATGGCCGTCGGCGCCGCCGAGGTGCGTCGGGCCGCCGCCACCTACCTCAATGAGGAGGGCCTCACCGTCGGCTGGTCGTTGCCCCGAGTTGCCGCCGAGCCGTTGGAAGTCGGCGAGCCGGCCGTTTCGCTCATCCCGACGGCGGTCTTGAGCAAGGGTTCGACTTGTAACGGCGTGGCTGCGAGGGAACCACTCAGCGTGCCTGAGCGGCCGATCGCGTCCCCTGCTCTGCCGATGGCGGTCCCGGCTGGGATCTCGCGACTCGCGGACTACCGCCCCCGCCGGGTCGTGCTGGATAACGGACTGAAACTGGTCTTCGAGCGTCGGCCAGGCACGGGCGTCGTCGCTCTGGAGCTCTATGTCGACGCCGGAAGCGTTCGCGAGGCCAAGCCGGGCCTCGCTGCGCTCACCGGACGGCTGCTGGAGGAGGGGACCACGAGCCGATCCGCCGAAGAGTTGGCGGAGTCCATCGAAGATGCCGGGGGCTCGCTCGAGGTGGGGTCGACGGGCGGCTCGGTCCGGGCCCGCGCTGAAGACCTGGCGATGGCGCTGGAGATCCTGGCCGATGTGACGATCCATCCCGCGTTTCCTGCGGAAGCGGTCCGCCGGGTGGCGCGTCGGATCGGTGCCGAGCTCCGTGGCGACCTGGACGACCCGGCGTTCCGGGCCGACCTGAGCTTCCGCGGCCTGATCTACGGCTCGCACCCGCTTGGGCCGTGACCCTCGGGGCGGCATCCGCGAGCTGGCCCGGTTGACCAGGCAGGATGTGCTCGACCACCACCGCCGCTATTTTGCACCCGAAGGGACGATCCTCATCGCCGACGGGAGATTTCGATCCTCGTCGGCTGACCCGGCTGGTCGCGGCCCGGTTCGGCGGCTGGCCCGCTCGCGGCCGCGCGCTCGTCACCACTCTCGCCTGTGCCCCGACCGGGTCGCCCCCGCGTCCGTCGCATCCAGCACCCGGGCGATCAGGTACATATCCTCCTCGGCCACCTCGGGATCACTCGCAACCATCCCGACTACGACGCGCTCGTCGTCCTCGACCATATCTTCGGCAGCGGGCCGGGTTTCAGCGACCGCCTGGGCCGGATCGTCCGCGACGAGATGGGGCTGGTCTATGCGATCGGAGGCGGGATGACGGACTCGGCCGACATCCTCCCCGGCCTCTTCCGCGTCTATGCCGGCACCATGCCCGAAGAGGCCGATCGGGTCGTCGCTACGATCACCGACCAGATCCGCGCCATGCGCTCGGGCGCCTTCTCCGACGAAGAGGTCGATCGCGCCCGCCGATACCTGGCCGGTGCCTGGGTCTTCGACTTCCAGACCGTCGAGCAGCGGGCCGAGCGCCTGCTCGAGCTGGAGCGGTTGGGGCTTCCCCTCGATGAGCCGAAGGACTGGCCCGATCGGATCGCGACCATCACCCCGGCCCAGGTCCGCAAGGCCGCGAAGAAACACCTTCGCCCCGAGGCCCTCTGCCGCGTCGAGCTGGGACCGGTCCGGCGCCGCGGCCAGCGCACCGAGGCCGAATGTGCGTGAAGGCGCGGTCGCGGCCTATCGTGAACGTCCGTCGCCGCATACAATCACTCCTTGCATAGTTGCTCGACCGCTTCCCATTCGGGAGATTCGATATGCCCAGTCCTTTTCCCGGGATCGATCCCTATTTGGAGGCCCAAGGCTTCTGGGAAGGTTTTCATCGGGGCTTTACCACCTACTGTCGCGAATGCCCTCAATGAGGTCTTGCCGGAACACTACGTGGCTGAGCTTGGAGAACGCTTTCGTCTGGTGGAGTTCTCACAGCAGGAGGCCAAGCAGATCCTCCCCGACGTCGCAGTCATCGGGGAAAAGCGAAAGTCCTCTCGAGCGCCGCGCGTCGGCGACAACAGGGAGCAACTCTGACGCTGGAGCCGGTGACGATCCCGTTGCCTCGCGTGAGAATGGAAGTCCGCGACTCATGGATCGAGATCCACCGCTTGCCAAAACGGGCGCCGATCGCGGTGATCGAGGTGCTCTCACCGACCAATAAGATGGGCGACGGATTCTCGGAGTATCGGATCAAACGCCGAAAGACGATCAACCAGAAGGTTCACCTGGTCGAATTCGACTTCTTTCTGGGCGGTCATCGGCTGCCGATGGACCGGGCTCTTCCGCGCGGCGATTATTACGCCTTGGTCGCGCGGGCCGCCCAGCGCCCCGATTGCGATGTCTACGCCTGGACGATCCGCGATCCCTTGCCCAGCATCCCGATCCCGCTCCTGGCCTCGGATCCAGATGTCATTCTCGATCTGGGTCCTGTCTTCGCCACGGCCTACGAGAAGGGGCGTTATGCCCGCTTGATCGACTATTCCGCCCCGCTGACTCTCGTGCGGAAGGCTGAGGACCGCAAGTGGGCCGAAGGGGTCGCGCGGCGTCCGCGACGTTGAACCGCGCGCCGCTTGACAGGCCCGCGCGGCGCCTTCTACGATGAAGTTGGATAGCCGCCACCGGTTACGCCGAAAGGCGTTGAGCATTTTATCCCGTCGAGCTGGCGACGGTTTCGGGATGCGGAATGGGGAGGAACTCCCGATTTCCCGCATCCCGCATCATTTTTCCTGAGACGAGTCATACTCCGTGCCGACGGAGCGAGAACGCTGGGAGTGTTGCGATGCGCGTAGCCTTGGACGCGATGGGGGGTGATTTCGCCCCCGGTCCGATCGTTGCGGGAGCCTGTGAGGCGGTCACGGAGCTGACCGACCTGACTGCGGTGCTCGTGGGTGACCGTCACCGGATCGAGGCGGAGCTGGCCAAGACCCCGGTCGCACCCCGGGACCGCCTGCCGATTGTTCACGCCAGCCAGGCCATCGGCATGGATGAGAAGCCGGTCGAGGCCCTGCGGAAGAAGCGAGACAATTCGATCTCCCGATGCTGGGGAATGATGGCCGCGGGCGAGGTCGAGGCGGTGGTCTCGGCCGGGAACACCGGTGCAATGGTAGCCTCCGCGCTCTTCAACGCGAAGATGTTCCTACCCGGGCGTTCGCCGACCCGGCATCGCCGCGATCTTCCCCTCACATCAAGGCCCGATCGTCATCATTGACGTGGGCGCCAACATGAACGCCAAGGCCGAGGATCTCTATCAGTACGGTGTCTTGGGCGCCGTGTACGCCGAGGAGATCCTCGGGGTGACCAATCCTCGCATCGGCCTCTTGAACGTGGGAACCGAAGATGAGAAGGGGACCGAGCTGACCCGCGCGACCCGAGCCATGTATCAGGCTAGCCCCTGGGCGGGGCGATTCAACGGGAACGTCGAGGGTCGCGACATCTATGCAGGTGACGTCCGGGTCGTGATCTGCGACGGCTTCGTCGGCAACGTCTTGCTCAAGGCCGGCGAGGGTGCCGTCGAGTTTCTGTTCTCCGAGCTCAAACAAGAGCTCGTCCGGCTCATGCCTGACCTGCCCGGTGATGCCGGCCAGAAGATCGCTGCGAGCCTCAAGCGGCTCAAGACCCGGTACGAGTACGAGGAGTTCGGCGGTGCTCCTCTGCTGGGCATCCGGGGTGCCTGCATCATCTGCCACGGCGCCTCCGGAGTCCGGGCGATCAAGAACGCCCTCCGCGTCGCCGGGGCGATGGCCTCCGAACGCCTCAGTGCCCGGATCGTCGAGCAACTGGCCGGCGCACCTGCACCAGCCCCTGAAGGCACGGTCGCGGACGCCACGCCCCCTCTGCGATAAGCCAGACCACCAGTTGCGGCTACGGGAGACCTACGCGGCTCGACAATCGCAGGTCTCTCACCGAATCCGCTGATGGAGGATAATCCATGGCCAAGATCGCTTTTCTCTTCCCCGGTCAGGGGGCACAGACCGTGGGGATGTGTCGCGAGCTGGACCAGGAGCTGCCGGCCGTTCGGGGGTTATTCGACCGGGCCGGCGAGCTGCTGGGCATCGACTTGCGGCAACTCTGCATCAAGGGGCCAGCGGAGGCGCTCGAGGCCACAGACGTGAGTCAGCCGGCGATCTTCGTGGCCAGCCTGGCGGCTCTTGAGAGCATCAACGCCAGCAATCCGGACCTGGTCGCGTCGGCTGAGGGAGCGGCCGGGCTGAGCCTGGGCGAGTACACCGCGCTGGTGTTCGCCGGTGCGATGGAGTTCGAGACAGGGCTCCAGGTTGTCCGTCGGCGCGGACAGGCCATGCAAGCCGCTGCCCTGGCCACTCCCAGTGGCATGACCAGCGTCCTCGGCCTGGACGAACCGGCCGTCGACGAGTTGTGTCGGCGCGTCGCGCCCACCGGACGTATCTGGAAAGCCAACCTCCTCGGGCCGGGCAACATCGTCCTGTCCGGCGAGAAGGCCGCCCTGGAGCAAGTCCCCGCGGTCGCCACGGAACTCGGCGCCATGAAGGTTCTCCCCCTAGCCGTCGCCGGCGCTTTCCACTCCGATCTGATGAAGCCGGCCGACGAGCAGCTCGCGCAGGTCCTGGCCCACACGGCGGTGGCCCCGCCGCGCATCCCCGTCTACTCGAATGTTGACGCCCTGCCCCATTCCGACCCCGACGACATCCGCCGCACGCTCGTGACCCAGGTCCTCCAGGGGGTCCGCTGGGAAGACTCGATGCGCCGGATGCTCGCCGATGGGTTCGACACCTTCTATGAGATTGGGCCGGGCCGCGTCCTCACCAGTCTGCTCAAGCGTATCGACCGCAAGGTCTCCTGTACCAGCATCCCGGCACGGTAGAATGATCCGGATGGGGATGAGCTCGATTCGAGGTTCGAATCCCTGGCGAGAGGGCATCGATCATGAGTGTCGGTTACGCACCGAAAGTTCAGCGGGGCCGGCTTGATCAGTCTTCCAACGGCATGATGTTGACGCCCGAGGAGTTCGACGCCGTCACCGATTACGACGACCGCTACGTCTACGAGCTGATCCGTGGAGTGTTGATCGTGAGCCCGATGTCTGGAGAGTCCGAGCGCGATCCGAATGGAGAGCTTGAGTTCCTTCTCCGCTTGTACCAGGAGACCCATCCCGAAGGGAAAACCCTGGACAAGACGCTGTCCGAGCAATACATCCCGCTTCCGGACAGTCGCCGCGCGCCGATCGGGTCGTCTGGATCGGGCTGGGCCGCGTGCCGGATCCGAGCGTGGACATCCCCGCCATCGTGGCCGAATTCGTCTCGAAGTGGAAACGGGATCGGGTGCGGGATTACGAGAAGAAGAAGCGCGAGTACCAGGTGCTCGGCGTCCAGGAATACTGGGGCATCGACCGCTTCGACCGGACGATGACTGTCTTCAAGAACATCCCCGGCGAGCCGGCCGAGGTGATCGTCAAGGCCGAGGAAACCTATCGCACGGCGCGTCCTACCCGGCTTCGAGCTGCCGCTGGCCCGGCTGTTGAAAGTCGCCGACGACTGGGCCAAGGTGGCCTCTCGCCACAAGAAGCCGGCGAATCGCAAGAGCCCAAGGGAGTGAACGCGCCCGCGAGTTCGTCACAGAGCCATGGCGTGGCCCAGGACGCATTCCAAGACGAACCATAAACTCCCGCACCATACATCGAGATCGCTTACCGTTTTCACTGGGATGGAGATGGCAGTGACGCCGGGCGCTTCGTGTGCGACCGTTGTCTTGGCGTCGTCGCTGAAATCCTCCCAAAACTTACGCGCAGCGCGGACCGCATCCTGATTGTTCGAGAGATGTATCCCGGTTCGCGAGAATCGATCTTTCGCCCAGTCTCGAAGGTGTTCGGCTTGAAGGGACCTTGGGCGACGATGACCGTCTGCGTATCTTTCGGCAGCCGCCCGAGCAGGTTGTCAACGGCCTTGGGCAGTTTTGACGCGACGACCGTGGATTGGGCCTCGGCTGCATTCGCAACGACAAGTGAGAAAACGAGTCCCAGAGTGACCATCGAAGTGCCTGTAGACATCATCGCAGCGCCCTCTCTCCACTTGTTCTCAGCCTCCGGCATCCTCATGATACTGTCTCGGGTCGCGATCGCGACCACAATTGGCATTCACTTCGACACGTTGAGGCACCTCGAATCCAAGCGTCCAGCCACTCAAACGCGAAATGCTGGCGCAGTCAACGGCCGTGATCTGAAACCAAGAGGCAGTCGATTTATCAGGAGAGACTTGTGTCGCGGCCTACAAATCGTTAACAATCCCTCCCTGGGGCAATAGGGCCGACGAAGTCTCTCCCTGGAGCCGTATCCATGTCCATTACGATGCAGTGTCCAGGCTGTAGAAAGCCGTACGAAGTCAACGAGAAACACGCAGGGCGTCGGCTGACTTGCAAGCAGTGTGGCGTGGTGATGCGCGTGACTGACTCGGAGGATGCTCCGAAATTGCGGGTGCCCTGCGAACGTTGTGGCAAGGGGCACTGGGTTTCTGCTGAACACGTCGGAAAGAAGACCGTCTGCAAGACGCTGCGGCTCCACGTTTCGTATTCAAAGTGGCGAGAACGCGACGGAGCGGAGTGATTCGGCCCGGCCCTCTTCGGGACGAGACGGGGTCTCCGAAGCGCCGGCACCCGTCAACCTGGACGTGTATGGTCTCAACGAAGATGCGATGGCGCCTCTGAGCCGAGGGAGCCCACTGGGTGAATCGTCGCCAACGAGTCACGACAGCGACGGCCCGGCGCCTCTCCCTTCGCGTCTCAAGCCCTACCAGCCGCTTTCCGAATCGCAGAAGAAGAAGATCGCCAAGCGGGCCGCGAAGATCGAGAAGACGAAAGCCAGCTCCGCGACCGTCGGCGTTTCGTTTGGAGCGGTGCTAGCGTTCGCCTTGATAGGCTGGCGAATCTATCGAATTTTCAACCGGATCGAGCGTGCCGCGAACCGGGCCAACGCGGAGCAATCGGCCCCTGCCGAGATCTATGTCAACGACCCCAACACCGCGATGTCCAAGTTGGACCGGGAAGTCGGCGTGATGATCGCGCAGCCAACCACCTCCGAGGCCCGCGACTGGCTCGATCCCACCAAATACCCGAACCATGCGGTGACAGGAATGCCTGCCCAGACCGCACGTGAGATGGTGGCCGGCTTTTACGAACGAGGTGCCGAGAAGGTCTATATCCTGGATCCCTCCTCGGTCAACGGCACGTACCTCGCTGGCCAGTTCGCCGTCAGACTGCCCAAGGATCGCCGCATCGCAACCTCTGTCTCGAGTGGGCGGCGAAACACGAAGGAGACGAATCGCCCGCTCCCGACCTGGGCCAGAAGTATGTGCTCATCACCACGGACTGAGTCTTCACTCTCTTGCAACTGCCACAATGATCTGGGACCTCCACTGCCATTTGACGGGCCCTGGTGGCCGAACGCCCGACGAGTCGATGGCTCGCTTGATCGGGCTGGCCGACCGGATGGGGATCGACCGCCTGGTGATCTACATGGGCATGCGGACGGTCGTCGACCCGTCGCCAGAGGAGCTGCGACGGCAGAATGATCAGGTCCTCCAGGCGCTGAGCCACTGGCATCATCGGGCGTTCGGGTTCGTGTATGTCAGCCCGAAGCAAGTCGAGGCGAGCCTGCGTGAGATCGATCGTTGCGTCCGCGACGGGCCGATGATCGGACTGAAGCTCTGGGTCGCCGCGCGGTGCGACTGTCCCGAGGCCGATGCCCTGGTCCAGCACGCCGAGGAGTTGAAAGCCGTCGTCTTCCAGCACACCTGGATCAAGGCCGGAGGCAATGACCCGGGGGAATCGTCGCCGATGGATCTGGCCGCCCTGGCAGCGCGACATCCGAAGGCATCGATCATCTGTGGACACACCGGCGGTCAGTGGGAGCTGGGCATCCCGCGGTTCGCGGATTGTCGAATGTGGCGATCGGCCTGGCCGGGTCCGATCCCACGGCAGGCTTCGTGGAGATGGCCGTACGCGAGCTGGGGCCGCGTCGAATCGTCTACGGCAGCGACGTACCGGGCCGAAGCTTCGCCTCGCAGCTCGCCAAGGTGAAGGGAGCCGACATCGCCGAGGTCGATCGCCGGCTGATCCTCGGTGAGAACCTCCGCCGACTCTTGACGCCGATCCTCGACGCGAAGGGAGTCAAGCCATGATCGACGTCAACGTCTGGCTGTCGCGCTGGCCGTTCCGCCGGCTCCCCGATGACGAGCCCGCGGCCCTGGTGCGCACGGCTCCGTCGGCTGGGGGTGACCGAGGCCTGGGCCGGCAGCCTCGATGCGATCCTGCACCGCGACCTCGCCGCTGTGAACGCACGCCTGGTCGTGATGTGTCGCGCCCACGGCGAGGGAGTGTTGCGGCCGTTTGGCGCGGTCAATCCACTCCTCCCCGACTGGCGCGAGGACTTGCGCCGTTGTCACGAGGAGCACCGGATGCCCGGCATCCGTCTCCATCCCAACTATCACGGCTACACCCTCGATCATCCGGCCTTCGCCGATTTGCTGAGCGAAGCCGCTGGACGCAAACTGATCGTCCAGATCGCACTCAAGATGGAGGATGATCGTACGCTCCACCCGCTCTTGAAGGGACTGCCAACGACCGACGCCCGCCCGCTAATCGGCTTGCTGGCCACGCCGTCTCATCCGCCGGTCGTCCTCCTCAATGCCCTGGGGAACTTTCTCGGCGAGTCTCAGAAGGAGCTGTTCGCGACCGGCGGGATCTGGGTCGATATCGCCACGCTCGAAGGCGCCGCCGGTCTCGAACGACTGGTCGCCCAGATCGGGCACGATCGGCTCCTGTTCGGCTCCCATGCGCCGCTGTTCTACGCCGAAGCGGCCCACCTGAAGCTCAAGGAATCGGTCCTGACGCCCGAGCAGGCCGAGGCCGTCCGGCAGGGGAACGCCCGGCGGCTCGTGGAGAGGGCAGTCCGGGACGACCGATGAGGCCCTGTGGAGAACAGGTGGATGATGTACAGGCGCACGGACCGTACCCCTCAGAACAGGTGGAATAACAGGTGGATTGTGTACAGCAGACCACTTGAAGGACCTTGTGAAGCATTTGTGCGCTATATGAATCGGCGTCAATATCATAAATAAAATATGTTATTATTGACAAGAATAATATATTTACTATGTGTTTGCGACTCATTCTCACCCTGGATGAACTCATGCCACTACCGACCGAAACCAAGAAACCGGCCGTGGATCGTCAGGATGCCTCGATCGCGTACTCGGTCGAGCCGGGAGCGAATCACCCGCTGGGGGCCACACCGGACCGCGACGGGGTGAACTTCGCCCTCTTCAGCGAGCACGCGACCGCCGTCCAACTCCTGCTGTTCGCGAAGTACGACGATCCCCAGCCGATCCAGACGATTCCGCTCGACCCCCTGGTCAACAGGTCATTCGTGATCTGGCACGCGTACGTGCGCAGGGCTGAAACCCGGGGTCTTTTATGGGTACCGGGTTGACGGACCGCACGATCTCGCGGCGGGACAGCGGTTCGACGTCCAGAAGGTCCTCCTCGACCCTTATTCCCGGGGCATGACCAAGCGCCTCTGGAACCGCGGGGCCGCTGCTGCCCCTGGCGACAACTTGGCGACGTCTCTCCGATCCGGCATCATCGATGTTCAGGACGACTACGATTGGGAGGGAGACCAGCCCCTTCATCCTCCCATGGGCGAGCCCCGGATCATCTACGAGATGCACGTTCGCGGCTTCACTCAATCGCCCAGTGCCCAGGTCCAACATCCCGGGAAGTTCGCCGGTGTGATCGAGAAGATCCCGTATCTGAAGGCGCTGGGCGTTACGGCCGTGGAGTTGCTGCCGGTCCACGAATTCGACGAGACCGACGTCTTGCGCGAATACAACGGCACTCCTCTGGCGAATTACTGGGGCTATAGCACCATGGGCTTCTTCGCACCGCACTCGGCGTATTGCACGAGCCCCCAGCGATGTGCTCACGTCCGGGAATTCCGCGATATGGTGAAGGCGTTGCATCAGGCGGGAATCCAGGTGTTCCTGGACGTGGTGTTCAACCACACCGATGAGGGGAATCACAACGGACCGATCTATTGCTACAAGGGCCTGGACAACAGCAATTACTACTACCTCGTGCCGGGCGATGGTCAGTTTTATTTCGATTACACAGGGTGCGGGAATACGTTTCAGTGCAACCATCCGATCGGCCGGAAGTTGATCGTGGAGTCGCTCGAGTACTGGGTCGATGCCATGCATGTCGACGGCTTTCGCTTCGACGAGGCGACCGTGTTGACGCGTGGCGAAGACGGCTCGGTCCTGACCGACCCGCCGGTGATCTGGGACATCGAGTTATCGGACACACTGTCCGACTCGCGGATCATCGCGGAAGCCTGGGATGCCTATGGGGCCTACGAGGTGGGCCATTACCCTGGCTACCGATGGTCGGAATGGAACGGCGCCTACCGCGACACGATTCGCAAGTTCGTCAAGGGCGATCCGGGCCTCGTGGGTGCGGTCGCCACGCGGATGGCCGGCAGCCCGGATCTGTACCAGTCGCGCGGGCACTTACCGATCAACAGCATCAATTTCATCACTTGCCACGACGGTTTCACGCTCTACGATCTCGTCTCCTATAACGAGAAGCATAACGAGGCCAACGGCGAGGACAACCGCGATGGCAACAATGACAATTCGAGCTGGAATTGCGGGGCGGAGGGCGACACGACCGATCCGGCGATCCTCGCGCTGCGGGCCCGTCAGATCAAGAACTTCGGCGCGATCCTGATGCTCTCGCGGGGCTTACCGATGTTCGTCATGGGTGATGAGGTCGAGCGTACCCAGCGCGGGAACAACAACGCCTACTGCCAGGACAACGCGGTGAGCTGGTTCGACTGGACGCTCCCCCAGGCGAATGCGGGCCTGCTCCGGTTCTGGACCCGGCTGATCGCCTTCCGCAAGGCCCACCCGACGCTCTACTTGCCGGAGTTCTACACGGGCCTCAAAGATGCGCGGGGGGTTGCCGACGTGACCTGGCACGGCACCAAGCTCAACCAGCCGGGCTGGGATGATCCCAACGCCCGGGCCCTGGCCTTCACACTCGGCGGCCTTGACGGCAGCGAGGACCTGCACGTCATGATGAACATGTACTGGGAGCCCCTGGACTTCGACATCATGCCGATCCCCGGTCGGCGCTGGTACCGGTCCGTGGATACGAGCCAATCCTCGCCCCTGGACATCGCCGAGGCCGGCCAGGAGCCGTCCGTTGGTGGGAATACCTACACCGTGGCGGGTCGCAGCGTGGTCATCCTCGTCGCTCGTGCATGAGCGGGGATGACGCTTCCCTGATCTCGGGCGGAGTGGTGTCGGGTCTCGAAGAGGCGAGGCCCGCCGAGACTGATGGGCGTGTCCTGACGTTACCCGCAGAGTCCACGAAATCACAAACAACCGCTCATGGGCCGCACGAGTTCACCGCTCGCCGATCGACCCGACCACGGAAGCAGGCCGGAGAACAGAGAATTGAACACGAAATACACGAAATACACGAAACAAATACAGGTATCGTGAGAACAAGACCCGAGGGAGCCGGCAGCTTCCTGTTCTGGTGGAACGTCATTTCGGATCTGGCGAAAGAGTCATCGACGCTTCGGCGTTGCCTGGTCCGGTCTTCGGTCGCGGACGATTTCATAGGTGCTCTCGAACAAGGACTGCTGAACCAGCCAGACGTCCTTCGGTTTGTCGCGATAGGGATCGGCCACGTCGTCCTTGACGACATATCCGCCAGCCGGTGAAGAGAGCGGCCGCTCCGGGTCGTACCCCGGGCGGACCTGGAACCCCGCGATTCCGGGTCCTTTGACCTGAGCTACCCAGTTGCGGACCGTCCCCTTGGGCTTGTACTTCCGGTAGGCCCGCGCCTTCGAGTCGAATTCGAACGTCTTGTTCTCCTGGCCGTCCGGCTCGTACTTGGCCTCGATCCTCTCGAGGGTCTGGAACCATGGCTCGCCGGCCACACCCGCGCAGAGCCAGACGCCGGCGCGCGCCTTCTCCTTGACGTGGTCGGCCGTCTGAAATTCCTTGCCGACCTCCTCCCGTTCGACCTTCCGGGCCCAGATCGGTCGGGTTTTCCGGGCCAGCCGCCAGGCCCGGTTCTCGGCGATCCATCGGAGCGTCTCATCGTGGGAGAGCGTCCGGCCCTCCGCCGCTCCCGGTTTCTTCGGCTCCGCGAATCCCTGGCCCTTGTGTTGGACTCCCTGGGCGCCGGTCGCCAGTGCGGGAACCGCGAGCAGGAGCGCGAAGAGGGGACCCCAAGGCGACTTCGCTCTCGTTTTCATCATGGCTTCTCCGGAGCGGTTTCTGGATCGTTCGCAGGCCCGCATTCATTCTTGATGAATCCGCTGAGGCGATCAAGTCCGAGCTGAGCCACCGAACCGTCGATCAGGCCCTCGGCACTTCGAGCAACCGCTCCCGGTGCATCAGGACCCAATCGGCGTGCTCGATCAGGGCCTCCCTGCCCAGTACCTTCAGGAGATCGCGTACTCCTTGGTCATCGTGGTTCTTCAGACGCTGTTCGATGTGGTTCGCGGCGGTGTGGAACACCGCGCTCATCCGCTCGTACTGATTGATGTGTTGCGAGAGAGCCTGGATTTCGACATCGTTGTGGATCAGTGCGGCGATCACCGGCGCCAGCGCCGCGGCGACCAGGAGCAGGCCGGGGCTCCAGGAATCGTGGAGACGAGGCAGCAGAACCACCGAGACCACGATGATGGCGATTCCGATTCCAACGAACCACCGGACCAGACCCTCCCAGAGCACCAGTTTCTCCTGATCCTCCTGGGCTCTTCGACTGAAGTAGTCGCGCTGGCCCTTGACCCAGTGGGTGAGAACCTGCTCGAGCTGGCCGGCGCCGATCGCACCAGGTGAGAGGCTCGGAGAATCGGCGGGCCGGTGCTCCATGAGATCCCAATTCCGCATGGTGGCGCGGATCCAGTCGAGTTCGGTCCGGTACTTGGTCAAGTAATGGTCGAGAACGCGATCTTCCAGACCGGCTAATCGCCAGTAGAACTGCACGCGCAGCCCCTCGGCCAGCGCACGATAATCCAGGTGCTTGTTCTGGTAATCGCGCTGCTCGATCCAGAAGAGACTGGTCGCGAGCAGCCGCTCGGTCAACGAGGTCTCCTGGGCTTTGGCGCGGTGCCCGGCGAAGATGAACCAAAACCCATAGGCGAGGACCAGTCCCGTCAGATAAACGAACGCCGTCCCCGGATGTTGTAACGTCGGCACATTCGAGTACAAACTGAGCAGCGACGGCCGACGCGAAGACCAGACTCATCAAGCCGAGCTGGACGAATCGTGTCCCTCGCTGATACTTGACGGCCAGGGTGTCGGCCAAACCATAGTGTTCATCGATCGAGGCCAGATCGGAACTGAGGTTCCTTGTGGATTCCTTGGGCAACAATGCACACTTTCTCTCCACGCCGTCCCACGAACCGGGTGGAGTCACGCTCCGGCTGTCGCGGTTGAGCTGGCTGATCCTCCGGAAAATCCGCGCATAACGCTCCTGGACCACCGTGAGCTCCCGGTCGTGGTTCGGGTAGAGGATCTCGAAATCCTGGGGCGATCCAACCGATATCTGAGGCTGACTCACCCGAGGCGTCGGGATGTGATAGACAACCGCACGCCGTTTGGGTTCATCCAGGCTGTTGAACGGCATGTCCGCGCCCGGTGGCGTCGTGAGCCACCGGGCCAGGGAATCGGGCACGCCCTCTTGAGCGAATGAGACGACCTGGGCGGTTCCCCCTTCCTGGTCCGAGGGTTGTCCATTCCAGAGTGCGAGCAGCACCTGGCTATGCTGCGCGATGAACGCGCCGGCCAGGGCATAGCCCTTGGTCCGCATGGCTTGATCCGCTCCGGGTGGGATCACAATGCGCCCCTGAGAAATGTCCAGGGAAAAGGTCGCTTGTCGGAGCAACTGGCGAAAGTCGTCCCGGGATCCGTCGTCGGCGAAGTTCTCCTCGTAGACCACCGACGGCATCGGCAAGATGGCGATCAGACGGCACCCAGCCTGAAGCGCCTCGTGCGCGACCAGCCGATCCGCGCCTTCGGCCAGCGACGAGAGCAGGACCAGGGGCGTGTCGGGACAGTCTTTGCGGATCTGCCCGAACGCCCGCCGGACCGTTTCTTTCAGCGTGGGTACGTCCGCCGGCCTCGGATCACAATGACCGGTCACGCCGACGACGAGAGACAACGGGGCCGAATCGTGGCGTTGCTGCGCGGAATGATTCGCGTTCATGCGGTCTCCATCAACAGACAGCGGACGAACATCATGGAGACGAATGTCTCACTCGAATCGAGAGGTCACTCAAGACGTCTTCTCGATCCTATACCCCAGAGCAAGGATCGCCTTGAGCGTCTCCATCGACGTCTTCCGATCGTACACTTTCTCGGAATCGGGAAGCTTGGAATACGGGACCAAACACGGATGCTGCTTCTTCGGGTCGTCACGCTTCGCGCCGAAGGTCCAGCCATCGGCCAACCGCTGTTTGGCCCAGTGGTCATGAGCGTTCTCGGCCAACTTCTCGGTCAGCGCGAGGAGATCCTCGGCCAAGTTGACGGACGATGTGTCGATGGGATCGGGCTCGTACTTCATTTTGAAATCCTTTGCGTCGAGAAGAGGGACTTTGGAGTTCCGTCCTGCACGACTGGGCCGGGGACGGGATTGAGGCACGCAGGCTCGCGACTCTTTCTCAACAGGCTGGAGCGGCATCCGGAACTGGATCGCGCACCGAGGTGGTTTCGGGCCCGGCACTCGGGTGCGGTAATGGGCTGGTGCCGAAGAGCGTGCGCAGATCGTCGAACGGCGGGGATATCGCGACCCCCAGCGTTCGGAAGCACATCACGATTCGTTCCACCTGACGGCGCATCGATTCACGTGCATGCGGCGTGAGGATCTTGCTCTGGAGGGCCGCGCGGTACTGAGATACCGCCTGAGCCCATTCCTGGCGAAGCAGGTGGGCTTCCCCGGCTGTCGCGGGGTGCCAGACGGTCTCGTCGTCGGGGTGCTCATGAGGCCAGCTCGGGCGGTCGGCCAGGAGCTTGCCGGCCAGCTCCGCCGACTCCAGCAGTTCGGGCCGAGGTGAGCCTCCAGGTGCAGGAGGCCTCAGCGATCCCACGATCAGGAGCAAGGTCGCCTTGTTGATGCCCGGGTAATGGCCCGATCGAATCCGGTACGCCTGGTCATACTTCTCCAGCGACCGCCGGTAATACTGGCCGGCCAGCTCCGGGTCGGGAGGCAAGTGGTCCGGTTTCGACCAGGGGAGACGGACGTAGGCATCGCCCCGGTCCTTGAACAACCGGCCCCACCGGCAAAGGAGCTCCTCATCGAGCTTGGCGAATCGGGCATCGATCCCTTGGAGGGTCGTCTCGGCCTCGGCCTGAGCCTCCGAGCCGCTCTCCATCAGGGCCAGCACCAGCTCCTGGCCGACCGCCACGGCGTGGTCATACCGTTCGTACAGCTTCTTGAGAAGCTCGACCGCAGCCTGTTTCCGTTCGGGATCACCACTAGAGAGCCACTGATGCGCCCAGGCCAGCGGCCGGTGATAGCTCGGGAACGGGACCTTGAGGATGGCGTTGACTGTCGGGGTCGGGATGGGAGCGATCATCGAAAAGCCCTCTACACGAGGTTGTTAGGGCAGCTATCGCTTGGGTTGCAGACGCCTGCTACGAGCCCGAAGCGCCAGCGAGTGGATGGACGATCTGTGACGGAATCCACTCGCTGGCGCTTCGGGCTCGTACAGGATCGATGCGGCCATCGTGTGTGCAACCCCTCATTTAAGCGATCTAACGTATCATTCGTGATTCAACTCGGGGCCAGTTCAACCGCGACGTGGCGACTCCGGCCGAGACCAGCGCGCCCATCCGCTCGCGGAGCTGGAGGTTGTCGAACTTGCCGGTCCAGACGCCGTAACATGCCAGGAGGAAATAATACTGCTCGAGCCAGTCATTGGGGCGGCCGACGTTCTCGCCCAGATGCCGTGAGGCCATCCGGCGAATCTCGAGGAGGATCGCGTGGAGTCGATCGGCGGGAGTTGTCGGCACGCCCACGATGGGCCAGTCGCGATCGCGATGGCATTCCTCGGTGCGCGCGTCGAGCCGGATCTCGAAGCCCTGCACGCTCTTGATGAACGTACTGGGAACGACCCCCGCGAACACTTCGGGGTAGGCTCGGATCTTCAGCTCGGTCTCGAGCTTGACGAAGTCCCAGCCGACCAGGTTGCACGGGCCCATGTCTTCGTAGTCGAAGACCGTGGGCCACAACGCCTGCTCGCGCACGATTCCCACGAGTACGTTTCGCCCGTGCAGGTCGCCGTGGGCACATCCGCGGAGCAGGCGGGGAATCAGGTCAGCCTTCGTCGGCACCGGTTCGCCAAGGAGCCGCATCGCGGCGGGGTCGGCCGTGGGATCCGGGATCGATCCGTCCTCGCGGTTCCAGGGGACAAACGCGCGAACGTATTCGAGGTAGTCGATTGGATCGAGGAACAGCTCGGGGCCGCTCCTGGCCAGGGTGTTGACGTCGCGTCGGGCGGCCTGACAGGACGGGTTCGAATCCCATTCCGCCATGCGATCGGCCAGCCTGGGGAGGTCGAAGGCATAATCCGGGCGCGCCGGGTCGTCGATGAAGGACTGGCCGTAGAGCAGGTGTCCGATCCGCTCGTAGAGCGCGACGATGACAAACCCGATCGAGGCGACCGTGGGCACGCCGAACCGCACGGCTTCGAGCGCGGCGGCCTCGAGCGTGGTCGTGGTCTCGACGCCGAGGAACTGCTGGGCATCGCCATAGACGAGGCTGATGAGCGGGCTGTCTCTCCCATCCTGGCGGACCCCTTCGAGGTCGAGGAACACGAGGTCGTGCCGCAGACCCGGCGGCCGGCAGCAGGTCCAGCCGCGATGCTCCCGCTCGAGGACCTCCGCCGGGGCGATCTTGACCACGTAGGGCCCGCTCTGCGTGACCGCGCTCGACTTCGACTCGTCCTCCGGGTCGAAGACCTCGACCATCAGGACGAACTGTCCCCCTTTGCGCCGGAACCCGATCACCTGGTCCTGGACGACGACCGACTTCCCCTCGAATGTAACGGCGAGGATCTCGCTGAGATGGTCCACGGTCGCCTCCACGACGCCTTTGCAGCCCTGTAGCTCAGGGCCCGGGTTCTCCAGCCCCTGGCTTTCCCGGCCCAGTTTTTCGGCCAGCGCCTGCCGTAAATGCCGCCGGGCCTGGATTGTCCAGAAGACAGCCATGATCACCTTTCGAGAAGACATCTCATCGAATGGATCCGGGTCGGCCGGAGGTCTTCCCGAGTTTGGAACGACCGCGAACCAGACCCGCTCGCCGAAACCACTTCACGATCCCTGACAGATCTCCCCGAGCAGCCGTTTCCTGGTCCTGTGATCTGTGCCCCGAAACGAAGTGGAACGCGCTCCACTTGTCGTTCCATCGACCCAGCCAGATCGTTTCTCCGGTCGGCTTTTGGCGGATCAGGGCGACCGCGGCCTCGGACGTCCGGGCGAGCGGTTTCTTCGGGGCGCTCGTCATCCCACACCTCCTCCGAATTCGTTGAGCCAGTACCTGGACATGACCTCGAGCTCCGGATCGACGGTCTCGCCGATCAAGCCCAGGTGCATCAGGATCTCGTACGTCGTCCGCGAGACCCGGGCGGGATGTCCCGAGGGTGCACCGGGTTCGCCATGAGAGGCCCCTGTCCAGCCGTGGTGGATCTCGTCCTCGCTGATCCAGGCCAGCGGCTGGCTGGACTGGAGCTTCTCGGTATGGTGGAGCTGGGCGTCGAAGAGACAGTGATGATAGTCCGTCGCTTCTCCGAAGGCCGGAGCAACCTCGGTGACGCTGATCCCGTGGGTTGCGTATTCGGGAGACTCTGCCGGCGTGAGGGTCACGTCCGTTCCCGGTTCCAGGCCGAGCTCGTCCCGCGCGATCCGTTCGGCACCGGACAATGCGACGGTCGACGGGTCCTCGGCACTCGCTGACTCGGGAGGTTCCCAGCGCTTCGACGGTAGGGCATAGCCCCAGTTCGGGTTCCAGCGGACCAGGAACAGCCGGCCCCTTGCCGGGTCGTTGCGCTGGAGGATCAGCACGCTGGTGTGCTGCGATCGGGCCGGAATCCCGAAGTCGGCCAGGACGTTGCGGAGGATGAATCGCGCCGATTCCGAGACCGGTTCATAGATGCCGGAGAGGACCAGGTGCGGCGAGAGCCAGAGGTGCGATTGATGAATCTGAAGCCGATCGGCGAAGTCGGGATGCGGCTCGACATGGTACACGTGGAAGGCGTAGAACTTGTCCTCCAGTTGCCGGCCCGACTCGAGCCGGGCCAGGAGCGGCTTGGGGCCTCGACTCGATTCGGCCAGCCGGACCGGAGTCCCCAATGTTTCGGCCGCGGCGCGGAGGGCCGCCCGCGACGGCGGCTCGTTTCCCTGTCAACCTCGTCGCCTACGGGTCATGGGGAGCGTGAAGCTTCCCCAGCCCGCGTTCAACGTCAACAGCACGCGCTGGTTCGCGTCGGCCACGAGGGCAACCGCTACCTCGACATGGATTCGTTCGCTATCGGACATCTTCGGTCTCCGGGGAAGAAGGCGTCTGTGAGACGTCATCACGAGGTCTCGTAGGGTGCTCTGCGAGCACCGAATCCCACGCTGGCAACATGCAGTGCTCGCAGAGCACCCCACACTCCTCCGGTGCTCGCAGAGCACCCTCACACTCCTCCGGTGCTCGCAGAGCACCCTACAGCGACCAATCTCTTGCACACGCGCGCTCACCACCGACTCACGTCCTTCTGGAGCTGGTCGAGTTGCTCGGCCGCCTCGGTGCGTTCGGGGTCGGGCTGGACCTGGAAGTCCTGGAGCAAGAGCTCGCCGCCGCGCACACCCAGGATTCCACTCCGTTCGCGGGGACTGGCGATCGCTTTCCACGCCGCGCCGGCAAACCGGGCGGCCAGCACGCGGTCGGCGACCGACGGCGACCCCCCGCTCTGGAGATGGCCCAGCATGCAAGGGAGGACCTCCAGGTCCGGGAAGGCGCGCCCATCTCGTCGTAACAACACCCGAAGCTGATGGGCGAGCCAGACCGTCGGCGTGGTGTCGTCGCGGCCGGCGAGCGACGGGTCAAGCACGACCCCTTCGGCCACCAGTACGATCGCCTGTCGTCGGCCCCGGTACATCGCTCGTTCCAGCCGCAGAGCCATCCTCTCCGTGTCGGACTCGCTGAGCGGACCCCGCTCCGGTGTGACCACGACCTCCGCTCCCGAGGCCAGCGCCGCCAGCCGCGCCAGCTCGCCGCCACTCCGGCCCATGACTTCGAGCACCAGGATCCGCGGGTGACGGACCTCCGTATCGGTGAACCGGCTGACCGCCCAGGTTACCGTGTTCACCGCAGTGTCGAATCCTAGCGCCTGCTCGGTCGCGGCCAGGTCGTTGTCGATCGTGGCCGGGATGCCGATGACTCGCAGGTCGCTCTCCTCAGCCAGCCGGGCCGCGCCCGCCATCGAGCCGTCTCCCCCACAGACCATCACACCACCAACGCCCATGGCGACCAGCAGGTCGATCACCTGCCGGCGGACCTCGGCTTCAAGGAACTCGGCACACCGCGACGACCCGAGCATGATGCTACCTCGGCCCAGCAGGCCGCTCACGGACGCCCGGTCCAGCCGAACGAGATCCTGCGACGCACGCGCGACGCCACGCAAGCCATCGTGAGTATCAATGTCGTCGATAAGACTTGCAAGGCTCCAGTGACCCGATTCGACCTGACCGGCCGTCCGGACCAGCCCGGCAAATCCCTCCTTGACACCGAGCACGTCCCCTTCGTATCGGTTCAGGCCCACTCGCACGATCGCGCGCAGCAGGGCGTTCATGCCCGGCGCTTCGCCTCCGCTGAACACCACCGCGACGCGGAGCAAGGCCGACGGGCAGAGGGAGACACAATTCGCCTCCACATCGATCGAAGAACGGTTGTTGCCGATCACCGTCTGGATCTCCTTTTCCCGGATGCATGGATGCTTGCTGCCTACCAGTAAATCCTCAGGGACTCCGTTGTCTTCTACGAATTGCGTATTTGCATTGTTCTATTATACAATTCCGTATAGGAATTCAATCAAGCCTTTTCCCAACGGAGTACAACACGAGGTGGCCGCCGGGACTCTGCGGTTGAGTGGGTTTGCAGGCGGCCCATCATGGTCGGCCCCAAAGTCCTTGCTTGCCGCACGTCGAGGCGTTGAACTGGAGGAACGGTCAATCTCATCGGATGCAAGGGAGGGCGATCTGGCCTCACGGCTTTCGCGGGATCAATGAGTTACGAGGTGGAAATCAAATTCCGGTCAGCGGAGCACGATCGGCTCCGACGTCGGCTCGAGGAGTGCGGCGCCGTCGAGGGGCCGACGGTCGTCCAGGTCGATAGCTACTTGATCCACCCGTCTCGCGACTTCGCCCAGACCGGTGAGGCCCTCCGGTTGCGCCGGATCGGCGAGGAGAACCGAATCACGTATAAAGGTCCCCGATACGATGGCCCGACCAAGACCCGGGAGGAGATTGAAATCCCGATGGCCGAGGGTGAAGCAACGTTCCAGCAACTCACCCGACTCTTCGAGAGGCTGGGATTCCGACCCATCTCCTCGATCCGCAAGACGCGGTCGACGTTCCACCTCTCGGATCCGGCTCACCACATCGAGGTCGTGCTCGACCGAGTGGACGGGTTGGGCGACTTCGCCGAGATCGAGATCGTCGCGGCCGCCGAATCTGAACTCCCGGCGGCGCAAACCGCCGTTCTGGGCATCGCCGATCGGTTGGGCCTGACCGAGGTCGAGCCTCGGTCCTATCTTCGGATGGTCCTGGAGGCGCAGGTGCAGAAGCCGGTCAAGTCCCCATCCGGGGTGGAGGATCGGCCCCCGGCCGAGTCCTGGCGTTCGCCGTCGAATCCTGATTCTCACCCAGCCGCGTAGGACCGCGATCGCTCGAATGGCGCGAGCAAGGGTCCGACCAACGTAAAAGAGCGGCCAGGAGGCCGATCCCGGATCACTTGCTCCCGTTTCGACTTAGGTCGGTCGCATCCCCGTCGGGGACGGCGCAATCCCTGTTGGGAACTGATGTCGAGCGCTGAACGCTTGCGTTGCGGATCGCTGATACGAGCCCGCAGCGCCAGCGAGTGGATTGAGGATCCCTGCCGGAATCCACTCGCTGGCGCTGCGGGTTCGAATCGATTCGACGCGGTTATGGTGTGCAACCCAGGCGTTAGCCGCTCTAGGCAGACCCCACGGATTGTGGTAAGAACACACCGCTCCCAGGGACGGGAGCGCCTTTCGACATGTCGTCTTTCGCGATCGCGGGCCGGAAGCCCGGAGCGAAATCCAGGATCGGCGCAGAAGATCGGCGGAGATCGGATCGGGTCGGGTCGAGCCCGATGCCTTATCCGCGTCGGCCCGCAGCCGAATCATTCGCGGCACCTCCCGTCCCTCATCCGAACCTGTTCCGCCTGGCCGGGCTGGCCGTTCTCAAGGAGATCCGCGCGATGAACCGCCGTCGGTTTGTCCCTTCATCCGAGGGATTGGAAAGTCGCGCCCTGCTCGCCTCCTCGCTCAACCTGAGTAGCCTGTTCGGATTTCAGGTGAACACCAACCTGAATATCCCTGTGACCTTCGAACAGAAGGAGCTGCGGGTCGAGCATCTCCCGTATTATCTGGAAAAAATCCTCCCGGGCCGATTCCTTCCCAAGGCTGAGATCAAGCAGATCCAGGGCGATCTCCTGGAAGTAATCTCCCAGCTTCATAAACCGGCGACGTCCGCTCTCGACAATTACAACTACGAGATGCGGCAGATCTTCCCGCACGAATCGCTCACGGCCGCGGGTGCGGCCGTCCTCGACTACAGCTTCGGCGCCGTCCTGCACGCGGCCACGGCTTCTCCTCCCGTGATCGATAGCCTGAAGTCGGCCATGAACCAGTTGGTCACGCAGATCGACACCAATAGTCCCCAGCCGGTCTTCCTGGCCAGCAATGATTATGCCCTGGTCCTCCAGACGGCACTCTCCATCGGCAGGCCGATGCCTTCTCCCATCCTGCCGAAGATCGCGCAGAATCAAGGAATCCAGGCGAATGTCGATCACATCAAAACGCCGCTCAAGCATCCGGCCCTGGTCGGCACTTATCATTTCCACACGCACATCCAGGTCATTACACCGGGTGGCGAGGTCGTGGGGACGGTGAACTGTCGCAGGAACAACCGATACAAGGTGGTCATCGCCACGCCGCTGAGTCCGGGTGTTTATCAGTTCCGAATCCTGCGCCTACGACGACGCGGGCAATCTGAGTCGTGTCAGCCGTCTGTTCGCGATCAAGGTCGTGCCCAGGCGCGATCATCACACCTAGAGTCTTCCTCAGGGGACTCCTGACTCCCGGCGCTCATCGTTCGGGTGACCGGATTCGTGATTCGCGATTCCCCAACGCGAACGGATCGGGGAGCCGGGAATTGCGATCTCAAGATCCGCCCTCTTGCAGGGTGGACAGGGCGAGTATCATGGATCAGAACATCGCCGGTCTGCCTGCCCGAGATACGAACTACCGATCCCTACCTGGTCAACCTCGCGAAATGATTCCGGTTATCTATCATCCGAAGTCGAACATCACGGTCTTCGGTCTGGAACGCCTTCACCCTTTCGATGGCCGCAAGTACCGCCGGATCCATGATGCCCTGATCGCCGGAGGTCTGAGAAAAGCGCGCGACTTTGTGCAGCCGTCGCCGATCGGCCGCGAGGAGCTGGCGAGGGTCCATACGTCGGAATACCTCCGGTCGCTCCGGGATTTCGAAAGTCCTGGCGGGCATCCTGAGCGTGCCGTTGCTCGCGCGGCTCCCCTGGTGGTTTGTGGACTGGCGCGTCCTGCTTCCGATGCGATACACGACCGGTGGGACCTTGCTGGCCGCCCGGTTGGCGCTGGAGCATGGCATCGCGATCAACCTCGGAGGCGGTTATCATCACGCGTCCGCTTCCTGGGGCGATGGGTTCTGCGTCTACGCCGATATCCCCATCGCTCTCTGGACGCTGCACGCCGAGGGGCTCGTGAACCGAGCGCTGGTGATCGACCTCGATGCCCATCAAGGCAACGGTACCGCCGCCACGATCCATCCCTGGCCGTGGGCCTATATCCTCGACGTCTACGAGGAGGACCTGTTCCCGTCCATGAAGCAGCCCGAGGATTTCCCCTTCCCCGTGCCGGCCGGTCTGACCGGATCCGAGTACCTGGACATCGTCCGCGAAGCCGTGCCGCACGCGCTCGACACGGTCCGCCCCGACCTGGTGATCTACAATGCCGGTTCCGATCCGTACGTCGACGACCCGTTGACCCGGCTCTGCCTGACTCGCAATGACCTGGCCGATCGTGATCTGCTCGTCGCCACGTTTGCTCGCGAGCGCAAGATCCCGATGGCCATGGTTCTGTCGGGGGGTTATTCGAGCGAGTCGTGGCGGATCCATGCCGATGGGATCGAGGGAATCCTCACGCGGTTTGATGCGGGGTGAGCCCTCCGAGAGCGACTCAGTCCGCCTTCTTCCCGTTGCCCTTGGCCTTTCGCTTCGCGGCAGGCTTGCCCGCGCGAGGGCGGCGTGGGCCTGCCCGGCGCCCCAATCCCATGGCCCATCGATTCCAGCGACGGTTCCAGACCGAGGGGCGCTCCGTGGCCGCCGCCTTCACCTACCGAAGGACGTCCTCGGGGCGTACCCGCAGGAACCGGCTTTCCTCGACCGCGGCATACGACCCGTCCGGCTGGAGTTGCTCGAAGATGAGCGCCTCGCCCCTGACGAATCGCCAGACTTCGACGACGCGGAGATCGCGATAGATCGCCGGTCGATCGACCTGGGGAGGAGACAGGTCGATCTCGACCGCCAGGTCGGGACGGGGATAATCGTGCGGGTCCATCGACTTGCGGGCCCAAGCCGCCATGGCCACCCGGATCTTCTCGGCATCGAAGTCGTAAGACAGGTCCGCCTCGAGGCCGCGAATCATCGTCCTCCACGTTGTCTGGCCAGTCTCCAGACAGTCCACTTCCAGGCCCACGGTCAAGGCGTTCACGATCTTAATGACCAGGCCGTTGAGAATATCGTGGATGTTGCCAAGGACCACGATCTCCAGGTCCTTCCCGTCATAGATCAGATGGACGGGTTGGCCATCACCGAGCGATTCGGAGAGTTGAGTGTAAGTGTGCCAATCCACTCCGGGGAACACGATCCGGAAATCGCCGCCTTGCCGAGAAACGAATGCCTCGGGGGGCGCCGGGGGGCTTGGAATCGCCATCGGCTGCACTGGGGTGATCGTGGTCATCGGTTACTCCTGGTTTCCGACCGGTTCCTCGACGGTCCACCGCAGGGCGCAAGAGAACACCCATCTCGGAGGGATTTACGAGACTCCTGGCTAAACACCACCGAACTCGGGCCGTGCGTGTCGGATTCCTGCCCCGAAGGGGCCAAACAAACCAGCCTGGGGCAACGCCCCAGGAACGAGGCGCCATTGACCTCCTCGCCGAGCCCTGAAAGGGCGACACACGCCGAGCCAAGGGCGTCCGCTGTAGCGCCCTTTCAGGGCTTGATTTCTGGGGGTGCTTCGGTTCCCGGGGCGTTGCCCCGGGCTGGTTTGTTTGGCCCCTTCGGGGCAGATCGCGGTGGTGTCCAGCGAGAAGTCTCGAATTCTCCGGCGAGATGGGTGTGAATTGTACCAGAAACCGGTGATTCCGGGATCGCGACTCACGTTCCGGGATCAGCGGGTCCGGAGACTCGAGCCCCAGTTCAGTGAATGATCGGGCCGTTCTCTTCCTCCTCCTCACCCTCTTCATCCACCATCTCCTCGTCCTCATCCTGCGCCTCGTCATCGTCGGCAGCGAGTTCGAGGTAGGGCGCGGTCGGGTCGGGCTCGACGCGGACGGTCTGGGTGAAGTCCTTGCCGTTGACGGTGAGGACGACGCGGTACGATCCGGGAGGAACCGCCTGAAGCCGGCCGAAGCGCGCGACCTGAATCGGCGCGGCCGACTCGCTCTCGCCGGTGGCCGCACCGGCGTCGTCGCCCGAGCTGGTCCACCAGTCGCGGCGGGAGCACCTGTCGGGCGCGGTCCCGTGCCTGTGGCGGCCGCGGCAGCAGCTTGGCCGCCGGCACCGCCAGCACGGGCCTGGGCCCCGCCGAGACCGCCTCGGAAACCCTGGCCGGCGCCCTGAGCGGACCCGC
Source organism: uncultured Isosphaeraceae bacterium (assembly GCA_963845695.1). Taxonomy (GTDB): domain Bacteria; phylum Planctomycetota; class Planctomycetia; order Isosphaerales; family Isosphaeraceae; genus CAWJTV01. The sequence continues at coordinate 567,581 of CAWJTQ010000017.1, forward strand.
GCGTCAAGTTCCAGACGACCCGGTGCAGGCCCGGTTCACCCACGGCCGGAAGCTGGCTCACGGTAGCCCCGTTCACATCGAGGATCTTGAGGCTCAGCTTGGCTGCCTTCTTGCCCAGGGCATAATCGATCACTGCGCCGGTGGAGGGGTTCTGTCCCTCGAACCGACGGTTGGTGCCCCCGTGACTGGCGGCGCTCCGCCATCGGACCGCGGAGGTCGGTTTGTAGAGGTGGACGCCGGCCTTGGCCACCTCGCGCGTCGTCTGCCGGAGTGGGGACACGTCGAGGACCCACAGGCTGCGCCCGTGGGTTGCCGCGACGAGCTCGCCGGCTGTGGGGTGGATCGCCACATCGAGCACGGCGACCGTCGGCAAGTTCGAATTCAAGGAATTCCAGGACTCGCCGCGGTCGAGCGAGACCCAGAACCCAAACTCCGTGCCGAGGTAGAGCAGATCATCGTTCTTGTGATCCTCGCGGAGGCAGCGCGACGAGCCCCGCGGCAGGTTCGCACGCAAGGGCTTCCAGGTCTTGCCCAGGTCCTCGGTCACGTAGACCAGGGGATCATCGATGTCAGAGCGATGGCCGTCGAAGGCGACGTAGGCCCTACCTTCTGCATAGCGTGAGGCCTCGATCGTGGCCACGTAGCAGGGCTTGGGGAGTCCGACGTTCTTGACGATGTCGGTCCAGGTCGCGCCGCCGTCCTTGGTCATCCACAGGGCCCCATCATCCGTGCCGACGTAGACGATGTTGGGGTTCCTCGGCGACTCGGCCAGTGCCGAGGCGCTTCCCTTGTCGGTCCGGGTGATGTTCGGGGAGATCGCACGCAGGTCGTTGCCGCGATCCAGCGACCGGAACACGACGTTCCCCGCCGCATAGAAGATTCGCGAGTTGTGGTGCGAGAGGATGAACGGCGTGTTCCAGTTGAACCGGTAACGCGACTGGCCCCGCCCCGGAGCGCCCCTGCGCAGGACCGCCAGCCGGAGCATTCGGCCCCTGGCGTTGCGGGGCGCCTCCGTTTTGCGGGCGAATCGAGGCGGATTCGCCGGTGCGGAAGTTCCTGCGCCCATGGCGCCGTTCTGACTGGTGTAATAGATCTGGTCGGGGTCGTTGGGATCGACCTGGCACTTGAAGCCGTCGCCGCCGCCGACGGAGACCCAGTCCTCATTGATCGGGCCAGAGCCGTTGTGAGTGCGGCTGGGCCCGCCCCAGCTCCCGTTGTCCTGAAGTCCGCCGTAAACCTTGTAGTCCCGCGTCGTGTCGATGGCCACGTGATAGAACTGCCCGATGGCCGCGTGGTTGAGATGGTCCCAGCGCTCCATGCGGTCGCAGGTCACGTAGATTCCGCCGTCGCCGCCGAGGAGCATGTGGCGACCGTCGCGCGGATCGATATAGAGCGCATGGTGGTCGGCATGAACGCTTCGGCCGCCGTCGCTCCGGAAGGTCTTGCCGCCATTGGACGACCGGTACAGCGAGACACCCAGGACGTAGAGGTACTTCTCGTCGGTCGGATCCACGCGGACCTGGCTGAAGTACATGGGCCGGGGGTTGAGACTGTTGATCCGGGTCCAGGTCTCGCCGGCATCGGCCGAACGATAGACACCGCCATAGAGGTGGCCGTCGGGAGTCTGGCGGTTCTGGACATTCTCCCGCTGACCACCCAGCGCCGCGCCGAAGGGGTGGGTCGCGTCCGCACCGCCTCGCCCGCCACCACCTCCGAAGCCGCCGCCGCCACCCGGACCGCGGCCACCGGCGGGACGCTCGGCGGCCGTGAGCTCCACGGTGAGCGTTTCGGGGCCACGGCCGACCTTGAGCTTGATCTTGTCGCCGGCCGACAGTTCCTGCATCGCCATCATGAAGTCCATGTAGTCCCGGACCGGTTGGTCGCCGACAGCCAGCAGGCTGTCACCGACCTTGAGACCGGCCTTGGCGCCCGGGCTGTCCGGCGCGACCAGGACGATCTCGGTTTTCTCTTCCTCGGTCCGCCCGGCAAGGCCCAGATAGCCGTTGCCCGCGGGCTTCGCGCCCGGAGGGCCCATGCCGATCTTCTCTGACTCGATGATGGCGAACACCACGTTCGGGTCCTTGCGGTACCAGTCCAACCCGATCCGGCCGAGCTGCGCGGTGGGTAATCCTTGCTTCAGTTTCTTGAACGTCTTGCCGCCGTCAGTCGTCTTGTAGAGGCCGCCGCCGGGCCCCCATTTCTTGGACGGGTCGTTCGTGTCGTAGAGGTCACGCTCCCGCTCGTAGGTCGCGACGAGAAGCGTCTCGGGGTCGGACGGATGCATCCGCATGTCGATGATGCCGGTCTTGTCGTCCACGAACAGGACTTTGGTCCAGGTCTTGCCGCCATCGGTCGTCTTGAAAAGTCCGCGATCGGGATTGGGCCCATATAGCCGTCCCAGCGCCCCGACATAGACCACGTCGGGATTCTTGGGGTGGACGATGATCCGGCCGATCTGGAAAGTCTCCTTCAGGCCCATGTTCTTCCAGGTCTTGCCGCCATCGGTCGATTTATAGACACCGTCGCCGAAGGACACCGAGTTCCTGGGGTTGTTCTCGCCGGTGCCGAGCCAGACGATCTTGCCGTCGGACGGGGCCACGCAAACGTCGCCGATCGCGACTGTGGCTTCCTTGTCGAATTGATGCTCGAACGTGATCCCGTTGTTCATCGTTTTGAGCAGGCCGCCGCCCGCGGTCGCCACCCACCAGGTGCACGGGTCGGACTCGAGGACCGTGATGGCGACGATCCGCCCGCCCATGTTCGCCGGACCGATCGACCGCCATCGCATCGCCTTGACCCACTCGGGAGCCAGTCGCAGCTCGGTGGACGGCTTCGGCGCCGGCGCCTTGGCCGGGGCCTTCAACTCATCGAGCTTCTTCTTCAGCTCATCGAGCTGGCGCTCGAAGTCCTTGATTTGTTGCTCCCGCGAAGCGGGCTGCGCCGGCGGCTGCCCTTGGGCCAGGCCCGTCCTTGCCGCGGCCCAGAACATCAGGGACAAAATGGTTGCCCGTGCGAATTGACCCCGAACGGATACAGTGCGTGGAAACATGGTTGCATTCCTCAGGATGGACGCCTTTGATGCGAACGGACCTATCTTCGTCAACCCGGAGATTCTTCTCAATAAAGCGGTAGACTTTACTCACATGGCCCGGTCAATTGAGTGACAATGGCGGCTTGAACGTCCAGGCAGACTCTCTTTTGAAGATTTTTGTTGTCATCTCTGCGTCCACGGGGCAAGATAGTAAAAACCCGGATCATGGGTGCCTGGCGAAGGTGTCGAATAAGGTTCACACATCGCCAGGGGAACGGTCGCCGTCGGGCTCACCATGATGTGGTCGTCCGCCGATCGGGCGGACCATGTTTCAACTCGCCAACCCGAAGTTTACTCCAGTCGTGATCTCTTGCACGCTCGGCATGCTGATGGACGTGAGTGTTCGTTGTCCGCTCTCAGATCGAGAAACTCACCGAAATCATGAACCAAAGCGGGTCTCCGGGAGACCGCAATCATGAACGTTGGATCGAGACGTCGTAACTCCGACGGTCCGAAGGGATGTCGTCGACGGAGTCGCGACAGCGTTCGCCACATCCGATTGGAGAGCCTGGAGGACCGCGTATTGCTGAGTGGTCCCGGATCGGGTCAGGTTGCCGCCATTGACCAGGCTTCGAACGCCGCGGGAGCGGCCGGTAACTTACAGCTTCAATCCGTCCTCTCCGATTTCGGCGGTACCGTGGCGTCCCTCGAATCGGCACCCAGCGGGGCGCTTTTCGAGGAAGCGCAGACCGACCTTGCCAACCTGAACGATCTCCTGGAAGCCGATCCGGCGCTGGCCTCGTTCGCAACCCCGCTCCAGCCGATCGTTACGGCGGCCGACAACGACAACCTGAACGACATGCTCTCGAACGCCACCAGCCTCTTCGACAGTATCACTGCGGTGCTCAATCAGGAGGCCGAGGAACAATTCACGACCACGCTCTCGCCGGGCGAAGTCGACCTCCAGCCCGGTCAGGGTCAGACGTTGACGCTCGAGTTGACCGACACGGGTCGTGATTCCGAGAGCTTGAACCTTTCGGTGGGCACTCTGCCGAACGACGTGACCGTCCAGCTCGCCCAGGACACGGTCTCGCTGGCGGCTGGGGCATCGGCATCGGTGAACGTCACACTCAGCCAGACGGTCCAAACGGCCACGGTCTTCACGCTGGACGTGACCGCGTCGGCGTCGGTCGTCAGCCGGACGGCTTCCGCGGTCGTGACGATCCGGCCTTCCATGGCGGATGTCTTGAGCGTCACCCCCAGCCCTGCGACCGTGAATGCCGGCTCTCCTGTGACCGTTACCGCCCAGGTCTTCAACACCGCCAACGCCACTCAGCACCTCCAGGCCCAGCTCCAGGTGCTCGGCCCTTCGGGAAATGTCCTACAGACCCCGCCCCCGGTGCCGTTCCTGGTTTCGCCGAGCGACACGTCGGTGACCGTGTCGCTGGGCCAGGTGGACACCACCAATCTGGCCGATGGGGTCTATAGTCTTGAGGTCAACCTGCTGGCGTCCGACGGGTCACCCTTACCGGGCAACTCGTCCCAGGCGACCTTCGTGGTTGGTATTCCGGTCTCGGCATCCGTCTCGGCATCTCCCAGTCTGGTAGCCCCTGGCACGTCGACGGTGACGACAACCATTTCGGCGACCGGGCCAGTCAGCCAGCCGAGCTCGTCGAACACCGTCAACCTCTACTTCACCGAGTACAACAGTGTGAACTCGATCAACTATGTCGCCCGTGACCTACAACGGCACATCGGTCACGTTCGGGTCGATCGTCTCGGTTGCGACGAACATCGAGTCCGACGGGCTGCTCTTCCTGCCGAACGGCAACTTGCTGACGGCCGAAGGCGATGTCACCGAGGTGAACCCCATCACCGGGCAGACCCAGACGTTTTCCAGCGGTCCGGGAGGCGATCACCTCGCTCTCGACCCGAGCGGCCAGTATGCGTGGACCTCGGACCAGCCGGGTGAGCTCGAGAAAATCCCCCTCAACCCGTTCTCCCCTCCGGTCGCCGAGCCTCTGACCGGGGACGACACCCAGGTCACGGCCATCGCTTTCGACCCCTCCGGGAACGCCTATTACACGACAGGGAGCCCAACCGGCGCAGGCAATTTCGGCACGATCAACCTTCAGACGTTCACCACGACGCGGGTTTTCTCCGACCTCCCGGCGGCGCGGGGGATGATGTACGACCCGTTCACCGGAGACATCATCCTCGTCGGCCTGAGCGACGTGACGCAGATCGACCCGAAGACCATGACGATCGTCTCGACTCGCGACTTCTCCAGTCTCGGAATCAGCAGGCTCGATCAAGGGGCAGTGGACGGTCAGGGACACCTTTACGTGGCGGACAATACCGGAAAGCTCCTCTTCGTTGATTACTCCCAGACCGGCCTGATCGGCGATTCCAGCGACTTCGTCAGCGCGCAGGACTTCGCCTACCATCTGGACGACGTGGCGCCGCTGGCGGGCCTGGGTGGCTCCGTGACCAGCTTTTCCGTCGCGCATACGCTCCCCTCGACCGGCTACACGGTGGATCCCACGTCGATAACTCCCACCGCGAGCTCGGTCTCGTCCTCGGAAATCGACTGGATGGGATCGCTACCGGACAGTAGCACCGGTTCGGAGGACTTTCAGGTCAGCGGCAGTGTCGCCGGGATGGCCCCGGGTGAGGTCCGGCAGATCAGCGACGGCACGACGGTCACCGTCACCTTCATGTCGAACAGCGGCCAGTTGCAGGAGGTGCCGATCGCCCTGGCACCCGTGACGGTCGCCGCCGAGCACATCATCAGCCTCTTGCCGGACTCGCAGACCGCCGACCTCGGCTCGGAAACCTCATACACAGTTCAGCTCACCAACCCCTACTCGACTCCTGTGACCTACAATCTCGCCACCGAAGGGCTCGACGGCTTCACGGTCGGGCTCGCCTCCTCGGTAACCGTACCGGCGGGCCAGACGGTCACGACCCCCCTCGACCTGGCCATCCCGCTGACCTCGGCGGCGGTCACCACCGGCTTCGAAGTGCTGGCCTCAACGGCCAGCGGCGTCTCGGACTCCGTCGAAGGCGAACTGACCGTTATGTCTCAGGTCGAACTTGCAGATGCGCGCCGTGTCGCTCGCCCTCGCGCCGGCACAAGCCGTATGCGGTCAGGGAGACTCGGTGCAATACCAGGTCACCGTCACGAACGTCGGCAGCGTCGTGGACACCTACGCACTCGGCATCGCCGGTCTGCCCTCGGAAGTCACGGCCACATTCGCCCAGAGCACGATCGACGTGCCCCCGGGCGCGACCAACGCCCGCACGGTCATGTTGACCCTGACCACGCCGAACGGAACCATCCCGGGCGCCATCCCCTTCACTTTGACGGCCACCTCTCAGGACGATTCCGCGGTCACCGGCTCGGCCGACGGCATGCTCATGGTGATCTCCGACTCGACTCCGTCTTCTCCCAGTTCCACATCGACGTCAGGGGACACGCCCCAGCCGCACGTCAAGAGGATCCAGCGGTTTGGCTACCATGCCATGCCCACGACCTTGGTGCTGACGTTCACCGCGCCGCTCGACACGGCCACTGCTCAGAACGTCAGGAACTACAGGCTGGTCGGCGTCCACGGCAACCGGATCGCTATCAAGCGAGCGGTCTATGACCCCACCACGATGACGGTGACCTTGCGTCCCGTGCATCGGATCAGCGTCCATCATCCCTATACTCTGATCGTCAAGGGTGGGACACCCGGCAGTTTGACTGATGCACAGGGCCAGGTCCTCGATGGTAACGAGAGGCTCGTGATCGATTCGCACGAACTGGTGCTCGGCGCCGTCACGCCACAGTTCCTGGCGAGATACCACATCGGCCGACCGGGTCGGCAAGGCGCGTCAGGCTGATCGGACTCCGGAGCCAGACGGACCAGTGGGTTCAAGCCGGCCGGGACCTCTCAAGAAGAGTGTCGGAAAACCGCGACAGCCCTGACAGCAGAGCCTCCGTCTCTGTTATAATCTCCAACGAATTCGGGAGGAACGGGGGCGGCTCTGGGCACTCACGGCGGGAACCAGCACATGTATTCACAACCGGCACGTTTTCGATGGACGTTATTGGTGGGCATGGCGGTCCTCATCGATGGCTCGGCAACCGCATTGTGGGCGGGGTCGGTCAGTCTGGCTCAAGCGACGGGCAAGGCAGCCGAAACCGGTGATAAGGAGCTCGATGCAGCCGTACAGAAGATTCGCGAGGGTCGGAACGACGAGGCGCTCGCACTCATCCGGGAGAAGGCGGCCAAGCATCCGGAGTGGTCGCCCGCCCCGTTGATCCTGGCGCGAATCCTGCTTCGTTTCGGTCAAACAGTACCCGCCCGTCAGGTTCTGGAACGAGCGGCTGTCGAGGTCCCTAAGCACCCCGAGGTCTATCTCACTTTCGGCAGTTTGGCCGTGGCCGACGGGCGTTTCAACGATGCGCGCCTCAACTTCGAGACCGCATTGGGGTTCATCGGTTCCGGCCAGTGGGATGCCGAGAAGTCGCGTGGGTTCCGCCGCGAAGCCCTCAACGGGCTGGCCGCAGTGGCCGAGGCCCGGGAGGAATGGAAGGCGGCCCAGGACCACCTGAACGCCTTGCTCGAGTTTGACCCCAAGAACGGCCCGGCCCGCCAGCAGCTTGCCCGCATCCTGTTCCGGCTCGACAAGACCGATCAGGCTTTCAACACTCTGAAACAGGCCGTGGCGGATACCCCTGCGCTCGAACCGGCCGCCATCAGCATGGGTCGTTTATTCGCCCAGAAGGGGGACGCGAAAAAGGCTGAGGAGTGGTTTGACAATGCCGTGAAGGTCGAGCCGGCCAGTGCCCGGGTTCGCGTCGCCCGCGCGGGTTGGCTGCTGGAACAAGGTCGCGCCCCACTCGCCCGTACTGAGATCGATGAGGCCCTGAAGCTCGATCCCAAGTCAAAGGATGCACAGCGCGTGAAGGGGATCGTCGCCTGGCACCTCCGCGACATCGCCGGCTCCGAAGCGATCTTCGAGCTGCTCCACCGGGAGTTGCCCGGTGATGGCGGTGTGGCCAACATGCTGGCGCTGAGCTTGGTCGAGCAAGACGCCCCGGAGAAACGCGCCCGCGGTCTCCAACTCGCCGAACTCAACGCGCGGCAGAATCCGCGCTCGCACGACATCGTGGCCACGCTCGGCTGGGCGAATTACCGCTCCGGCCACCTCGACCACGCTGAGCAGTACCTCCGGGCTGCCGCTCAGGGGAACCGGATCTCACCGGACCTCGCCTACTATCTGGCCCGCGTCCTTGCGGACAAGGGCCAAACCGAGAACGCCCGCCGGCTCCTGCAAGACGCCACTGGCACCACCGTGGCCTTCGCCCATCGGGATGAGGCCAATACCCTCTTGAAAACCCTGAGCCGTTGAGACACTTTCCTCACGAGACCCCGGACCACTCCGGGAGTCGGGGGCAGCTCGCCGCTCGTGGCCGGACCGGGAACGGGGCGCGCGGAAGTAATCCCCGAGACTGCGGACGATTGAACCGTAGGCATTGGCCGTAGAAGCTGTCGATGATCTGTCCGTCCGACATGCTGTGGAACGCGACCACGTCGATGAGGTCTTCCCAACTCAAGGATCTCACCTCGATTCGTCTCCAGGTTGGCTCGAACCAGTCGCGGAACCAGGCGTCGCGCTCGCCGGCATAATCCTCGACACGTTCGACGCACTTTGCGGCGGATGGCGTCCAGCGCGAGATCCCACTCGAAGATCCCGTCGTCCAGCCGAGCCTGGGGGGCCAGGACCATGAAGGCCAGATCCTCCATGGCCTCGGGCGATCGCTCGGCGCGTCGGAGGGTCTCGGCGATGCAAGCCACGCTCCGAGCCGCCTGATCGTAATAGGCGGCGTTCCGCACTCCGGCCGAGAGACGCGCGTACAGCTTCGCTTCGACGACCACGAGCTGTCGCGCGTCTGGCCGCAGCGAGAGTGCCGCAGTCCCCGGGTCACCGATGACGAAATGACCGAGGACGGCATCAGCATGAGTGCGTGCCTCGGCAAGCCGGTCGCCTCGATAGCGGGTCAGGAAAGCCGAGGGGAGCCACGCCTGCGAGAACCAGCGGGCTCCGTGATGGGGCGAAAGTGGGTACCGATCACCACCGTGACGCGAGAACCAGTCCAGGACGATCCTGAGGAGCCAATCCTCGTTAAAGAGCTCGGTCGGCGGGAACGCCGCAGTCCCGGCTTCGCACGCCTCCAGCATCGCCTTGATTCGCTCGACAATCATCGGCCCAACCCTGGCCCCGAGTCGTTCTGATCCACTCGCCCCCGCGGCCGTCGGCCTCGTGATCGGGACGAACCTCGCGGTGCCGCATTTCCTGATCCGATGCTCACCGCCATTCTTTTCGACTTCCCCCCTAATCTTACCAGTCCGCTTTCCTCCTGGTGAGCTGCACGAGTGTCGATCGCCGTGAGTCGCCGTCGCGAGGATTTGGTGCCCTCGCAGTGAGCCTCCAAGCAAGCCTTCCTAAGAACGTTTGTGAGTGATCCGCGTTTCCGGCGAAGAGTTCGGGTTCAATCCGATGGGGAATTTGAATAAACTCCCGCCGCCGGCCTCTGACTGCGCACGCATCGAATACGGCTCACCGGCACGTCAGAAGGACCCTCAGATTTCCGAGTCGTCATCACGCCATTCAGGAGGTGTCGTGGTTCAGTCGCAAACGCCTCAGCATCAACCCGCGCTCGACGGCGTGCGTGGCTTGGCGATCCTCGGTGTGCTGATGTCCCACTTCGTCCCGGCGCTGGCTGATGCGTTCGGAACATCCTGGCGCGCGCGGCTCGTCGGCTATGCCGGTCCCGGTGCGTGGGGTGTGGACCTCTTCTTCGTCCTCTCCGGTTTCCTGATCACAGGAATCTTGCTGGACACCCGCGAGTCGCCCGATTACTGGCGAAGCTTCTACGGCCGGCGAGCTCTCCGCATCTTCCCGCTGTATTACCTCTTCCTCATTGGTCTGTATCTCACCAATCCACCGGCGGGGGAACCCTGGAAGTTCTGGATTCATCTGAGCAACTGGCGATCGGATCTGGGAATCTCGTCGAACGTTCTGACCTGGCACTTCTGGTCGCTGGCGATCGAAGAGCAGTTCTACTTCGTCTGGCCGATGATCGTGGCTTTTCTGCCGGCACGAAGGCTCGGCCCGGTGTGTCTGACGATGGTGTCGGCGTCGGTGACCTTGCGCGGAATCGCGGCGGGCTCGGGTGCTGGGGTCGAGACGCTGCATCGGATGACACCCCTGGCACTCGACGGTCTCGCGATCGGCTCATACCTGGCCTGGATCGTCCGCTATCGACCGATCCGCGCAGCTCGTCTGGTGCGGCTCTCGCTGCCGGTTTTTCTGATTTCTGTGATGGCGGTCTCCGCAATGGGTAGGATGAATCTCTCATTCGAAGCGGTCATGGTCGTCGGCCGATTGCTGGTTTCGCTGGGCGGCGGAGCCTTGGTATTGATGGCTGTCGGCGGACCTGCTCCGGCCGTCCGGATTCTCGCGTGGCGACCGCTTCGCGTCCTGGGTCGGTATTGCTATGGGCTCTACCTGTTACATCCGATCATCGTCGTCAAGGGGATCGGACCGGTTCACTGGCTTGTCAGTCGCGTGCCGGTCAGGCTATTGCCCTTCGCCTGGATCCTGGCATTGACTGCGGGGCTGTCGGCGTCCGTGGTTCTGGCCGCTGTCTCGTGGCGTCTGGTCGAATCGCCTTGCCTCGAACGAAAGCGCTGGTTCCCTTACCGTCCCGGCCCGACGGGGCGCCCGTCAGGACCTCATTTCGCGTGGTCTCTCACGCGTGCCGAGGCGGCCGGATCTTCCGCCATTGGCTCGGCGAGCTCCTCCGAAGTGGTCGCGGTTGGGTCGAAACGGTTGCGTGCATTCCGGTCTCGCGAAAGGACATGAGAATCGTGCGTCTGGCCATTTCCAATATCGCCTGGCCGAGCGGCGCCGACGAGCTTGCCACAACAGTAATAACCGAATACGGAGTCCAGGGGTCTTTGACAAGAGCCCTGTGTTTGGTAGCATGTTTAGTTCGACTCCCTTTGGCGAGACCACCTTGTGGCGTTGAGGAGATCCCCCGCGTGGCTGGGACGCCGACCGACTGGCCGGCACGAGTCGACAGGATGATGGAAAGCGGACCGCTCGTCCGCAGTTCGGACCGAGTTTGGGAGAGCAGCAGGTATGCCCGAAATGATGACCACCGACGTTCGAGCGATCATGGACCGCTCTCCATTTGACGTCGCCGCAGTGGCCGACCTCCGCGAAGTCCTCAATCGCGATCCGTCCCGATATCGAACGTTGCGCGAGGCCGTGGCCAACATCAAGGAACGCGAGAGGAAAGAGAAAGAGGTCAAGCCCGAGTCGCATCTCCGCCTGGGGGTCGGCGAGGTCCTTCTGGGTCGCTATCATTCCGGTCTCGAGCACCTCAAGAAGGCCGGGGAAGTGGGGATGGCGTACTTCTTCCGCGGGCTCGCCCTGGAGAACCGGCAACAGTACGAGCCCGCCGCCGCGGCGTTCGCCCAGGCGGTCAAACTCGGCTATGATCCCCGGAGCTCCGAGTTGCACCGCGCCGGTGCCCTGCGCCGCGCCGGCCAGATCGAGGAAGCCAAACAAATCCTGGCCCATCATGAGAAGCTCAGCGGATCCTCCGCCGAGTACCACTTTCAGAAAGGTTGCGTAGTCGCGGCTGACGGCGAACTGGCCGAGGCGGCGTCCGAATTCGAGAAGGCCCTTGCTCTGGACAAAGAGCACAACGGCGCCTTGTTCGAACTCGCTTATATCAACGACCTTCACGGCAACGACGACCTGGCCGTCGAGTATTACCGCCGATGCATCGAGCGCCCCCCTGTGCCCCTGTCCGCCTGGGTCAACCTGGGCATCCTCTATGAGGATGAAATGAGGTTCCGGGAGGCCGAACAGTGTTACCGCCAGGTGCTGGCCCACGAACCCAGTCATCCCCGAGCCCGCCTGTTTGTCAAGGATTGCCAGGCCAGCAAGGGGATGTACTACGACGAGGAAGCCGAGCGGGGTTACACCGTCCTCAAGCAGCTCCACGAAATCCCGGTTACGGATTTCGAACTCTCGGTCCGGAGCCGAAACTGCTTGCGGAAAATGAACATCCGCACGCTCGGTGACTTGACCCGCACCACCGAAGCTGCGCTCCTTTCCAGCAAGAACTTCGGCGAGACCTCGCTGGCCGAGATCAAGGAGATGATGCAAGCCAAGGGCTTGCGGCTGGGTATGGCCCTGGAGGGGAGCGAGCGCGGCCCCGACCACCGCATCGATCCGCCCCAGGAAGTCGCGCCTGAAATGCAAGCCATGCTCGCCAAGCCGATTGGCGACCTGAACCTCTCGGTCCGCGCCCGTAAGTGCATGAGCAAACTCAACATTCAGACTCTGGGCGATCTGCTCAAGCATACCGGCGACGAACTGCTGGAGTGCAAGAACTTCGGCATCACCTCCTTGAACGAGGTCCGAGACAAACTCACCTCGATGAACCTGAAGCTCAAGAATGACTGACGTTGTCGGTTGTCCGTTGTGTCTCGTCCCGAGTCCGAACCTGCTGTCGTCAGCATGTGATCAGTCTTGGCTCCTGAATTCGCCGATGTATCCAAGCGAGACCACCACGGACCACGGACCACGGACCAGAGGACCAAAGTGCCGGTTCACCTGCATGTCGCAAGACCCTTCCTCGGCGGCACGGGTCGGTCTGCTGGAGACTGCACACGGCGCGCTGGAGACTCCGGCGTTCATGCCGGTCGGGACCCAAGCGACGGTCAAGGGAATCACGCCCGACCAGCTTCGTGCCAGCGGGACCCGGATGGTCCTCGCTAACACGTTTCACCTGGCCTTGCGGCCCGGTGAGGATGTCGTCGCCGCTATGGGCGGGCTCCATCGATTCATGGGCTGGGATGGGCCCATCCTGACCGACTCGGGCGGGTTCCAGGTCTTCAGCCTGTCGGCCCGCAACCGCGTCTCCGATCAGGGAGTGACCTTTCGATCGCACATTGACGGGCGACTGCTCGAACTCACGCCCGAACGCGCCACGGCCATCCAGGAAGCGCTCGGAGCTGATGTGGCGATGTGCCTGGATCATTGCCCGTCGTTGCCCGCTTCCCCATCGACGATCGCCGAGGCCGTTTCCCGGACGATCGCATGGGCGAGACGATGCAAGGAGGCCCACACTCGTACGGATCAGGCGCTCTTTGGGATCGTCCAGGGGGGGGCCCACGCCGATCTCCGCGCCGAGTGTGCCGAGGCACTGCTCGCCATGGACTTCGACGGCTATGCCGTGGGCGGTGTGAGCGTCGGTGAGGGACGCGACGAGGTTCGCCAGGCACTGGCCGTGACGACGCATCTGCTCCCCGCGGACCGTCCTCGGTACTTGATGGGTGTCGGCCGGCCTCAAGACATCCTGGATGCGGTCGCCACGGGGATCGACCTCTTTGATTGCGTGATGCCGACGCGAAATGGCCGGAATGCAACCTGCTTTACAGATAGAGGTTGGGTGAAACTCCGCAATGCCGCCCATCGCGATGATCCCCGGCCGATCGAGGAGTCTTGCGATTGCCTGGCCTGTCGTGGGTTCAGCCGGTCCTACATGCGGCACCTCTTCATGGCCAAGGAGATGCTCGGTCCGATCCTGGCGTCCATCCATAACCTGAGATACCTCCACCGCTTGACCGAACGGATTCGCAAGGCGATCTCGGCGGGGCGGTTTGTCCAGTTGCGATTGGAAGTCCTTGAAGCGTTAGGACCCTAGACGTTAGAGTGCAGTTGGAGGCCCGGCCGGTTCTCATTCGCGACGTTCCTGTCAAGGGTGGCCCGCTGGATCCTTATCCAATGCCTCAAGATCCGACGATCTGACCCGATGGATCCGTAACTATGTCCGCATTCCTCGTCAACGTGCCGCTGATCTTTGCCCAGGAGGGATGGGGCAACACCTGGCTTCCCATCTACATCCTCGGATTCTTTTTCCTGATCTACTTCATGATCCTTCGTCCCCAGAAGCAGCAGGACCAGAAGCGACGCGCCATGATCGACGCGATGAAGAAGAACGACAAGGTTCTGACAACTGGGGGCATCTACGGCACGGTCATCTCGGTGGATCCGAGTCAGGACCGCGTGGTCCTGCGCGTAGACGACGAGAAGGGAGTCAAAGTTGCCTTCACGAGGTCGAGCGTCGCCCGGGTGATCGAGGCGACGCCGGAGAAACCCACCGAATCCTGATGCCTCGCAGTGATCAGTTTCCAGCCAATATGGATCGACATATGTATTTCTTGCTGAAAACTGAATACTGAACACCGAACATCGAAAACGACGAAGCGGACACGCCGGGCCGGAGGAACGAGCATGAAAAAAGATTTCTTGTGGCGTTTTGCGTTGATCGGGGGATTCACTCTTGCTGGGCTGGCGGCCATCTGGCCGCCCTCTCAGAAGCTGAAGCTCGGAATCGACCTTTCGGGCGGGACGATCCTGGTTTACGAGGTGGACAGCGCCAATTTGCCCCCGGGCTTCAACATGGACGAGCTGGTCTCGGCGCTGAAAAGCGCGCCGATCCCGAGGGGGTCAAGGAGATCCCCATCCGCAAGATCGGCGGCAACCGCATCGAGATCATCTTGCCGCAGGCGAGCAACGAAGAGGTCGAGGAAGTCAAGAAGATGCTGATTGACGTGGGTGCGCTGGAGTTTCGCATCCTCGCCAACCGGAAGCACGACGAGGATGCCATCGCGCGAGCACTGGGTCCCGCCGGGCTGGCCAAGCCGCCGTCGCGGTACAAGTGGGCACGCCTCGGCGAGATCTCGACCGGGACGAACCCCACGATCACGAAGGAGGCCCTCACCGACCTGCAACAATCGTGGAAGAAGGACCTCTATGCGGGCACCGAGGTCTACTTGAACGGCAAGGACTCGCTGGGAAACGAGTCGAGCGAAGCCGTCAAGGTGCGTCGAAACACCACGAACACGTTGTACCTGGACAAGCCGCACCGGCTCAAGTCGGTATCGTCGTATCGGATCGAGTACAATCCCAGCCGGATCCGGGGGGGCGACCCCAATCGTCCCGACCCCGGCGACGTGATCATCCGCGAAGAGAAAGTCGCGCCGGACCGAACGGAAACCTGGATCCTCTGCAACCTCGATCGGGAAGGTCAAGAGGTGACCGGCAAGTATCTCCGGCAGGTCCGCCCCGACTATGACGAGCGGCTCCAGCCTGCCGTCCGGTTCGAGTTCGACCGCCAGGGAGCGCGGAAGTTCAGCAAACTTACCCGCGAGCATCTCCCCGAGGAAGGTGACAAATTCAAGTATCAATTGGCGATTCTGCTTGATAATCTGGTCATGTCCGCCCCGGTGATCAACTCCGAGATACGCGACTCGGGGATCATCGAAGGTGGGCCGCAGGGCTTCAAGGCGAAGGAGGTCGAGCACCTGATCAACGTGCTCCGCGCGGGCAGCCTGCCGGCGAGCCTGAAACCCGAGCCGCTGCAAGAGGAGAAGGTGGGCCCCACACTGGGCGAGGACACGATCGCCAAGGGGATCCGCGCCATCTGGGTCTCGATGATGGTCGTGCCGATCTTCATGCTGGTCTACTATCGGTTCGCCGGCCTCGTGGCGACCGTCGCCCTGGTCGTGAACATGATCCTCCTGGTCGGGTCGATGGCCTTCATGCAGGCCACCTTCTCGCTGCCGGGCCTGGCCGGACTGGCGCTGACCATCGGCATGGCCGTGGATGCCAACGTGCTGGTCTTCGAGCGAATGCGGGAGGAGAAGGAGCGCGGGGCCAGCCTGGCCCAGCAAATCCGCAACGGGTTCAACCGTGCCTGGATCACGATCTTCGATTCGCACGTGACCAACTTCCTCGCGGCCGTCGTGCTCTACATGGTCGGGACCGAGGAGGTCAAAGGCTTCGCGCTGACCATGATGATCGGCATGGCCTGGAACCTGTTCACGGCCGTCTTCATGTCGCGCGTGATCTTCGAGTGGTTCTACTCGAAGGGCTGGCTCAAGAACGTGACGATGCTGAAATTGATGGACAAGACCAACATCGACTTCATCGGCCCGCGGTACTACTGCATGGCCGGGTCGATGATCTTGATTGTCCTGGGGTTGGTGGCCACCTACATCCGCAGCACGTCGATGTTCAACATCGACTTTACCGGGGGGACCTTGGTCACCATCCGACTCAACGCGGACGATCCGAGCGTCCAGGCGCTGTCCCGGTCCGAGTCGAAGCTGGCGGAAATGGTCCGCGAGAGGGCGGGCGTCCTGCCCGATGTGACGGTCGAGAGCCTCCGAGTGGGTGGAGACAAGAGTCAGCCGCGGTTCAACATCCGCACGACCGATCAGAGCACCGAGCATGTCAAGCAGGTGATCCTCGATGCATTCGGCTCGAGCCTGGCCCGGGTCGAGATGACCGCACACGAAGGGAAGCCGATCGCTGTTGCGTCCGCCGCGCCGGCCGGCGGCGCCGGCAAGACGGCCGCTACACCGACCGCTCGGTTTGCGGGCGGACGTGAGTATGAGCTCGATTTCAACACAACGGCGTTCAACAGTAGTGAATCCCCCCCGGAGTTGGTTTCGGCCGAGTTCGTCAAGGTCCTCAAACTGGCGAACATCGCCAACCCGGAAACGCGCTTCGAGATCAAACCGGCCCTGGTTGTCGCGGACTCCGCGGAGTCCAAGAGCGCGGGTTCGGCCGCGATCGGCACCCGGCTGGTGCTTCGCACCGACCTCGAGCCGGACGTCGCCAAGGTCCAGCTCGATAAGCTCAAGGACTCGCTGGCCAACAACCGCGACTTGCTCTTCGAACGGATCGGGAACTTTGGTGGGACCGTGGCCTCCGAGACCCGGACCCTGGCCCTGTACGCGACCGTGGCGAGCTGGCTGATCATCATCGCCTATCTCTGGTGGCGGTTCCATTCGTTCACTTACGGATTGGCGGCTGTGCTCGCCGTGGTCCACGACGTCCTGATCACGCTGGGCGTCATCGCCGTCAGCTACTGGCTGGCGATGATCCCCGGACTCAGCAGCTTGCTCCAGATCGACCAGTTCAAGATCGACCTGCCGATCGTCGCGGCGTTCCTCACGCTGATCGGCTTCTCGACGAACGACACGGTCGTGATCTTCGACCGGATCCGCGAGATCAAGGGCAAGACGCCGCACCTGACCAACAAGATGGTCAACGACGCGATCAACCAGACACTGAGCCGGACGATCCTCACGTCGTTCACGGCCTGGCTCGTCGTGGTGATTCTCTACTTCTTTGGGGGAGAGGGCCTGCATGGGTTCGCCTTCGCGCTGGTGGTCGGCTTCCTGAGCGGGACCTACAGCACGGTCTACATCGCGACGCCGATCCTGATCGACTTCGTGGCAACCAAGACCCCGCCGCCCACCAAGGCCGGCAAGCAACTGGCTGCTGCACGGGCTTGAACCAGGTCGCCATAGCCAAGCCACTTGCTGGCTCGGGCCGGGATTCCACGAGATGGCCGACGACCTCCGTACTGGAGTCGTCGGCCATTCTTTTTCAGAAATGGCGAGAGGCGGGGACTGGCTCCGAGCCTTCGAGGTGCCGGTCCTGCTCTTCCTGGGGACTCTCATGGACGAAGCACCTTTCCGCCGAAGAGCCTGAAGGTTTCTCGACCGTCGTCGAGACAGAGGGCACCGTCCGGGTCGATGCCGCAGCCTCGTCCGGCGACGATCCGTGTGCCCAGATCGACGCTCACCCTCGCATCGCGAAGGAGGTCGAGCTGGTTCCATTGCATGGCCAGCTTGGGGTCGCCCTTGACCAATCGCTCGAGAACCGATTCGAACTGCCGAAGAATCGCCGAGAAGACCCGTGGGAGTGCCTGTTCGTCGAGCGGTCCGGCATGGATTGCCGCGAGGCTAGTTGCCATTGCGCGGATCTCCGCCGGCGCTTCGTCAAACCGGGTCAAGACGTTGAGTCCGACGCCGATCAGGATTCGATGCCCATCCGCGGTCTCGATCCGTTCGGGCAGGATTCCGCCCAGCTTCCGACCATCGACTTCCAGATCGTTGGGCCAGCGAATCCCGAGGGACCTCGAGCCGAGTCCGAGTTCATCCAGCGCATCGATCCCCGCGACGGCCATTGCCAGAGCGAGCTTCGGCTCCCCTGCGATGGTCAGGCCATGTGCCGAGGGGTCGATTGCGAGGGTGAACGTCAAACTTCCGTCGTCCGACCACCACGAATGACTCCCGCGTCCCCGTCCGCGGGTCTGACGCTTCCCCCAGATGGCCATCGGCAGCTCGACGGTCCCCTCGCGCATCCATGCCGCCGCGCGATCGCTGGTCGAATCGACCTCGTCGTAGATGAGGAGCGTCCGCACGAAGGGCCAGCCGTCGGCGCGGTTTCCCGGTGTTGAAGTCACATGGATCAATGGCGACGTCTCCTCTCTCTCCCTGGCTGAGTCCAGCCAGTTATACGGCTCCCCTGGAGACTGGACCAGATTCAGGGCGCAGGCCAGTCGGCAGCCCGCCATGGTTGCCGGCGATAATCCGACCTTCTTTCCGGCTACTGCGCGTGACCTCGCCCACGGACGGATCGATGATCGGCCAGACACTCCACGCATGGTCTGATCGACGTTTCCTGTCGTTTCGGCAGGTGGGTTCGTTTTGCGAGTTTCACGAACAGGCATCGTCATTCCTCTGTTTCTGCCATTTCGGCAGGTGGGTTCGTTTTGCAAGTCTGAGTTACTGGCCGATTCTGCCTCGATTTCCGTCGTTTCGGCAGGTGGGTTCGTTTTGCAGATTCCGGATTCGGCCAAGATCCGAGCCGCCTTCCGCCATTCTGGCAGATGGGTTCGTTCTGTGCGTTCTTGAACCTCGGATTGAGTTGGTTGCATTCGATGGTCTCTCTCATGGATCCAAAACACCCAACCCCCCTGTATTCAATCGCTCTGCGGCACACTTACACCGGATATGTTCCCCGGAACCTCGGGAGAAGTTGCATAATTCTTCTTGGATTCTTGGAGATAGGTGGTTGAGCACTCCGTGAATCCCGGGCACGCCGACCGCGATTTCTCATCTCGACGTACTGCTTGCGCAAGGCCAATTCCCATACCTGGTTTGGGGAATTCTTGTGGAATTCTCAGATTCTTTCGGTAATGCTGCGGGAGATTCTGCGCAACCCATCCTGGAGGAGCATCATGCCCGCACTCTCATCCCATGACGACACCGATGACCTGCTCGAGCGGACGAGCTGGGGCGATAACCAGGCGTCGGGACTTGCTTCTGGAGCGGCACCGGGCGCGGCTGCGGACGATGATCGCCGTCCGGATGGACCGCCGGATCCGGGCTCGGATCGATCCGTCGGACGTCGTGCAGGATGTGCTTCAGGAAGCGTCGAAGAACCTGGGTGACTACCTGCAGGACCGCCCGGTCCCGTTTCTTGTCTGGCTGAGGGAGATCGCGTGGAAGCGGTTGGTGGACCTGCGGCGCCGGCACGTCAACGCGGCGAAGCGGAGCGTGGTGCGTGAAAGGGAATTCGACTTCGGCCTCTCCGACGAGTCGGCCGCCGCCCTGGCCGATCGGCTGGTCGCCAGTGGGACTTCGCCAAGCAAGCATCTCATGGAGGAGGAACTGCGGGTGGAAGTTCGTGCGGCGTTGGAGGCCCTACCCCCGCTTGACCGTGAAGTCCTGATCCTGCGTTACCTGGAACGGCTCTCGCCGGCCGAGACCGCCCAGGCTCTGGGCATCTCGAAAGGGGCGGCGTCGACCCGCCATACTCGGGCCCTGGGCCGGCTTCGCGAACTGCTCGACGCCGATCGGAAAGGGGGACGACCATGAAGTCCAGTGCCCGAAGCCGAAATCTCGCCGCCAGCAGCGCCTCGGACCCCGCGTTCAACGCCTTGGTCGAGGAGCTGGCCGATAAGCTCCAGGCCGGAGAGGTGGTCGACCTCGACGCTTACCGCCTCCAATATCCCGAGCAGGCTGAGAAACTCGATAAGGTCCTCCCGACGATCGCGTTGATGGCCGACCTGGGCAAGTCGGTCAACCTGCCGGCCACACCGGACGGGGGCTCCGCTTCCCACACGGCCCATGACGGTCCGGGACGTCAGCGAGTCCTGGGCGACTTTCGCCTGATCCGAGAGATCGGACGCGGAGGAATGGCGATCGTCTACGAGGCCGAACAGATCCCGCTCCGGCGTCGGGTGGCCCTGAAGGTGCTGCCGTACAGTGCGGTGCCCGACAGCCGTCAGCGCGAACGGTTCCAGCTCGAAGCCCGAGCGGCCGCGCTGCTCAATCACCCGAACATCGTCCCGGTCTACGCCGTTGGGTCGGAGGGCGATCAGCACTACTACGCCATGCGGCTCATCGAGGGGCCGAGCCTCGCCGCCGTGATTCTCGAGCTTCGGCGTCGCCACCGACCCGATTTGGTGCCCGTGGGTGAGGCTCGTGCCGATGCCGAGATCACACCGACGGTGGTCCTGCCAATCCGGTCGGACTCCGCCGAACGCCCCCGGGACTTCTATCGAGCCGCGGCGCACCTGGCACTCCAGGCGGCGGAAGCCCTCGACGACGCCCATCGAAACGGAGTGATCCACCGCGACATCAAGCCGGCCAATCTCCTCCTGGACCGGACGGGCCACCTGTGGGTGGCCGATTTCGGCCTGGCCCGGATGCAAGAAGACAGCGACCTGACCCGCACCGGTGACCTGGTCGGCACCTTGCGGTTCATGAGCCCCGAGCAGGCGATGGGCAAGGCGGTCATCATCGACCACCGTACGGACATCTACTCGCTGGGCGTGACGCTCTACGAGCTGATCACGCTGACGCCGGCGATCTCCGGTCAGGATCGTCAGGAGGTCTTGAACCGGATCGCTCACGAGGAGCCCTCCCTCCCGCGCCGGATCGATCCGGCGATTCCGAAGGACCTGGAGACGATCGTACTGAAGGCGATCGCCAAGGACCGCGACGGCCGTTATGCGACCGCAGAGGATCTGGGCAACGACCTGTTGCGGTTCCTCAGGGGAGAGCCGGTCCAGGCCCGAAGGCCGGGTCTCTTCGACCGGGCCTGGAAGTGGGTGCAGCGCCACCGATCGCTGGTCACCGCGGGATTCGTGACCCTGCTGATGATCCTCCTGGTCCTGGCGGTGAGCTTCGCCGTGATCAAGGTCGAGCAACAGAAGGCCGTCGAAGCGGCAACCGTCGCGGTCCAGGAGAAACAGAAGGCACTCTCGGCGGCGCAGGATAGCCGGTACGAATCCCTCGCTCAGGTCCTCTTGCGGATCTTGTGGACGCCGCGCCAGCGCGGGTGGTCGGATGAGGCCAGGAAGACGGTCGAAGAGATGGCCGCCATCCGTGAAGACGATCGGTTCAGGAGCCTCAGCAGCGCGGTACGGAGGGGATTCGACGCCCAAATCGCCGATTTGATCTCGCCCGGTGGGGGCTCGGTGATCTTCGACTCGACTGGGACACGACTGCTTATCTCGAAGGTCAACGTCCCCGGTTTTCGAGGTGAAAACCGAGGGACCACGGTCTGGGACACCGCCGCCAAGACACAACACACCACGAAGATCGAGAGCACCGGACCAATTGCTTTTCGGCCCGATGGAACGCCGTTGCAGCTTGTTGACGACGGTCACGGGACGCTCCGCCTCTGGGACCTGGCCCACGAACGCATACTCGCCGAGTTCACGATGCCCGCCATGGCGGCGCCCGGCCCCGAGCCGGCGTATCATCCCGACCCGATCCCCTACGATCGCGCGCTGGCCGCGGACGGCTCGCGGGTCGCCGCGTCCATCAAGGATCCTGCTGGCCGCCCGTGGGTTTTCGTCTGGGACGCTGTCTCGGGCCGGCTCATCCACCGACTCGCCGGGCGTGCCACTCGACTGGCCTTCTCGCCCGACGGCCGCCTCCTGGCCGGCGGCGAGGACGCCGGAAAGATCCACGTCTGGGCGATCCCCGAGGGCGTGGAAGTCAGCTCCCCCTGGCAAGGGAATCTGACCGTCAGCCAGTTGGCCTTCGGCCGCAATGCCCGGCGTGCGGCTGGAACGGATCGAGGCCGACAGAATCCAGGCCGTGGCTGGTGGCTGGCGGCCGGCGATTGGGGCGGTAACGTGATGATCTGGGACGTCGAGACCGGCATGCTTCATGTCCGTTGCAAGGGGGGCGGATCGCGGATCGACGCCCTGGCCTTCTCGCCCGACGGCACCCTGCTGACGGCTGGAGGCCTTGGCCGCATCCACCTGTGGGACGTGACCGCCGGCGCGTCCCTCCTCGACCTTCAGGAGTTGAGGAGTTGCCTCTCCCTCGCCTTCTCGCCCGATGGGCGGTCTCTGGCCGCAGGCACGGCCTGGTCCGAAAGCAATGGTGGTGACGACAAGAGCCGGGTCACCCTCTGGAAGATCGAGAACGGTCGCGGGATTCGAACCCTTCGCGGACTGATGACTCCGATCACTCACCTCCGGTTTTCCCCGGACGGCCAATACCTGGGTGCTCTCGCGAGTGACTGGAAGCTGGCGATCTGGGACCGCCGGACGGGCGAGTTGAAGCACATCCTCGAACCCCCCGAGGGCTACGTCCCCGACAACGCCGCGATGTCATTCAGCCCCGATAGCAGTCGCTTCGCCTTCGCATCGGGAGACAAGGCCACCCTCTGGGACCTGGGAACCGGTCGCCGGCTTGGCGCCTGGTCGCTCCCCTTGGGGCTAGGGGATGTCCTGGCTTTTCGGCCTTCCGGCCAACTGCTTCTGTTTCGCATCGAGACGAAGTCGGGGGAGCGTGGACCCTTTCGCGACGCGGATTACCGACAGCATCCCCGGGTCGGTCGATTCCGAGAACTGCTCGACTCGGGCCGGATGGACACGATTGTCGAGATAGCAGCCTTCAATCGCCATGTCTTCACCGACCTTGCGCCCGATGACCTGAGCTACTTCGTGATGGATGGCGTTAACATCGACACTGCGGGTGAGCACCGATCGATCGCCGCCTTTGACGGGAGGACAGGCAAGCCGAAGTGGTCGTATTCGATACCCGGCGGCCCGAGCACGGGCGTGTCGATTCAACTGGATCCCACCGGCCAGGTCTTATGCATCGCCCGGAGTGATCGCAGTGAGTGCGACCTCCTGCGAATGCCTGTGGGAACGCGGATCGGTCCGATGAAATTCCCAGTGTCGATCGGTCCCGGAGCCAACATCTGGATCGAGGAAGATCCTCTCAAAGGTGCGACGGACACATCCTACCTCGTATTCCGACGCGGTGAGAATCGACCGATCCTGACCCTGGGAACGCGGGCGACTCCCCACAATCGCGAGTGTGTTCCAGTTCAGCGCCGATGGCCGTAGCCTGGCCTGGGCCAACACGGATGGAACTATCGACCTGGCCGAGTTGGCCGACTTTCCGTACCCCAGCAAGCCGATCGAGCAAAGACCGTAGAGTCCCCAACAAACGGGGATTGGCCCCGAGTCTTGGAGGTGCCTGTCCACCTTTTATCAAATAGGTCCATGCAAAAGGGAAAGTGAGGGTGGGACGCAGGGCTCGCTGACGCGGCTGTTTGCCCTGAAGGGGCCGCAACATGCCAGCCCAGGGCAACGCCCTCGGTCATCTACACAAGTCGTAACCCATTTTGAAGTAATGGGTTGCAATGGGAAACAGGGCCGCGCGCGGGTGGTGTACACTGCATGTACAGTATATACACCTGCGACGCATATTTCTATCAGGATTTCGCCGATATTGAGATTTCCCGCGAAAAACCGATAAATTCTCTAGTGCACATAAAACATCATGAGTACTAGATGATCGATTTGGCCACGGCAACTTGACGGAACCCATTGTTCCCTATGGATCTATGACTTGTGTAGAACAACGAGGGCAACGCCCTGGGAAGAGGATCCTCGACCACCGCAAGCAAGCCCTGAAAGGGCGGTACATGGGATGGTCCTGGGGCGGTCGCGGCGATTTTGTTTCGCCCTTTCAGGGCTCGGAGGCGGGTTGTTGACCAATTCCCAGGGCGTTTCCCTGGGCTGGCATGCAACGGCCCCTTCGGGGCGAAATCCAACACCCGGCGCCCCCGAGTGAACCAGTCGGACCACGTCGCTTTCCCTGTCGAGTGGAGTGATTTAGCAACTCTCAGAGGCGGTTTCTCAACATCCAACGCTCTTCATGCTTCATCCTCGAGGAAGAGGCTTCCCATGATCACTCGGCCCGCTCGTTCTCCGCGTCGTAGATTCTTCTCCTTGACGCTCATCGAACCGCTGGAGTCACGCACATTGCTCTCCACCATCACTTGGAATAGTACCGACCATCCCGCGGGCGGTGATTGGGATACCGCCTCCAACTGGGTGGGCGGAATCCTCCCAGGATCCAGTGATGACGTGATCATTACCTTAGCAGCAACCGCCACCGTTACTCACTCCCAGAGTTTGAGCGATTCAGTTCATAGTATCACGACGAACGCGTTGACGACGCTCACGATATCGAGCGGCTCTCTATCGGTGGCTGCCACGTTAACCCTTGCCGGACCCTTGGATTTGAGCGGCGGGACGTTGACCGGGCCGGGGGACCTGACCATCGCCGGGATGATGACCTGGACCGGCGGTTCTCTGACGGGGTCGGGTAACACGGTGATCGCGGCGGGCGCGGCCCTGGACATCACCGGCGGCAGCGTCACGGCGGGCCGGGCCATCGACAGCACGGCCGGGCCGATCAACTGGACCGGCGGCACGATCGGCGGCACGCTCGACGACACGGGCGCGCTGAACATCTCCGGCTCGTCGGGCAAGGATCTCTCCGGCGGCACGATCAACCAGGCGGGGACGACGACCTGGACGGGCACCGGGGGCCTCGCGCTTGACTACGCCGGCCTCTTCAACAACCTGGTCGGCTCGACCTTCGACGACCAGACCGACTCGACCATCGCCAGGGCCGACGGCACCCCCGGCACGTTCGCCAACGCCGGCACCTTCAAGAAGTCGGCTGGCACGGGAACCACCACGTTCGGTGCTGCGTACCCGGTCGCCTTCAACAACTCGGGTGTCGTGCAGGTCCAGTCCGGCACGCTCAGCCTGGCTGGCGGTGACCCAGACGCGGCTCGGACTTTCGACGTGGCGGCGGGCTGCACGCTCGGCTTCGACGGCAGCCAACCGACCTGGACGCGGGTGTCACTTTCCCGGGGGCCGGGGCCATCGGCATCGGCGGCGGCACGACCAACCTCAACGACCCCACTGAGCCTGGCCGCCCTCAACGTCTCGGGCGGCACGGCCAACCTCGCCGTGGCCGAAGTTTTGCCAATCTCACCCTCAGCGACGGCACGTTGACCGGGCCGGGGGACCTGACCATCGCCGGGATGATGACCTGGACCGGCGGTTCTCTGACGGGGTCGGGTAACACGGTGATCGCGGCGGGCGCGGCCCTGGACATCACCGGCGGCAGCGTCACGGCGGGCCGGGCCATCGACAGCACGGCCGGGCCGATCAACTGGACCGGCGGCACGATCGGCGGCACGCTCGACGACACGGGCGCGCTGAACATCTCCGGCTCGTCGGGCAAGGATCTCTCCGGCGGCACGATCAACCAGGCGGGGACGACGACCTGGACGGGCACCGGGGGCCTCGCGCTCGACTACGCCGGCCTCTTCAACAACCTGGTCGGCTCGACCTTCGACGACCAGACCGACTCGACCATCGCCAGGGCCGACGGCACCCCCGGCACGTTCGCCAACGCCGGCACCTTCAAGAAGTCGGCTGGCACGGGAACCACCACGTTCGGTGCTGCGTACCCGGTCGCCTTCAACAACTCGGGTGTCGTGCAGGTCCAGTCCGGCACGCTCAGCCTGGCTGGCGGTACCCAGACCGGCACTTTCGACGTGGCGGCGGGCTGCACGCTCGGCTTCGACGGCGGCACAACCGACCTGGACGCGGGTGTCACTTTCCCGGGGGCCGGGGCCATCGGCATCGGCGGCGGCACGACCAACCTCAACACCCCACTGAGCCTGGCCGCCCTCAACGTCTCGGGCGGCACGGCCAACCTCGCCGTGGCGCAGAGTCTTGCCAATCTCACCCTCAGCGACGGCACGTTGACCGGGCCGGGGGACCTGACCATCGCCGGGATGATGACCTGGACCGGCGGTTCTCTGACGGGGTCGGGTAACACGGTGATCGCGGCGGGCGCGGCCCTGGACATCACCGGCGGCAGCGTCACGGCGGGCCGGGCCATCGACAGCACGGCCGGGCCGATCAACTGGACCGGTGGCACGATCGGCGGCACGCTCGACGACACGGCGCGCTGAACATCTCCGGCTCGTCGGGCAAGGATCTCTCCGGCGGCACGATCAACCAGGCGGGGACGACGACCTGGACGGGCACCGGGGGCCTCGCGCTCGACTACGCCGGCCTCTTCAACAACCTGGTCGGCTCGACCTTCGACGACCAGACCGACTCGACCATCGCCAGGGCCGACGGCACCCCCGGCACGTTCGCCAACGCCGGCACCTTCAAGAAGTCGGCTGGCACGGGAACCACCACGTTCGGTGCTGCGTACCCGGTCGCCTTCAACAACTCGGGTGTCGTGCAGGTCCAGTCCGGCACGCTCAGCCTGGCTGGCGGTACCCAGACCGGCACTTTCGACGTGGCGGCGGGCTGCACGCTCGGCTTCGACGGCGGCACAACCGACCTGGACGCGGGTGTCACTTTCCCGGGGGCCGGGGCCATCGGCATCGGCGGCGGCACGACCAACCTCAACACACCGCTGAGCCTGGCCGGGCTGCTCGTCTCCGGCGGCACGGCCAACCTCGGCGTGGCGCAGAGTCTTGCCAATCTCACGCTCAGCGGCGGGAGTTTGACCGGACCCGGCGATCTGACCCTCACCGGGCCGATGACCTGGACCGGCGGCACGCTGGCCGGCAGCGGCAACACCGTCATCGCGGCGGGCGCGGCGCTGACCATCCCCAGCGGTAGTGTCACAGCGGGCCGAGCGATCGACAGCACGGCCGGGCCACTCAACTGGACCGGCGGCGAGATCGACGGCACGCTCAACGACACCGGCGTGCTGAACATCAGTGGTAGCTCCAACAAGGATGTCGGCGGGGTGATCAACCAGACCGGCTCGACAACCTGGACGGCGGGCACCCTCTTTATCAACAACGGCGCGGCCTTCAACAACCTGGCCGGCTCGACCTTTGATGCCCAGTCCGATGCCGAACTCGCCCCGAACGGTTACGGCGGAACGTCCTTCAACAACGCCGGCATCTTCAAGAAGACCGCCGGTATCGGAGCGACGATCGTCGCCGTCGCCTTCAACAACTCGGGCAGCATCGACGTCGAAACCGGATTCCTGAACATCACCAACAAAGGCACTTGGTCATCCGACGGGCAGCAGTTCCTCCTTGTTCGACCTTCGGCCTCGATCACGATCCCGAGCAACCTGGTTGGAACAACTACTCACGCGGACCTCTTCCAGCCGCAGGGTACGGTCAACCTCAACGGCACTGGAACATCCACCATCCCCCAATTCTTGGAAGTCATGGGGAACGACCTCGGCAATGTCTCCGCGGGTTTCGACGACAACTTCGCGTATAACACGCTGGTGTTAGGTTCCAACGATTACGTCCGGCTGGTCGATCTTCAAAACAACAGCGGTTCATCGAGCCCCGAAGCACTCTACGTCAATACCTTGATCGTCCCCAGCGGATCGACGCTGGACCTCAACGGTCTCCACCTCTATTACCGCGATGCGGAGATCAATGGGACGATCATCGCGGGGTCGGCCACGCACCTTGCCGGCGGTGGGCCGTTTCCGCTGAACACATCCAACCCGGGGAATCTCCAGATCTCCGGCGAGGTTGACAACTGGACTTTCTTCGGCAGGGCAGGACAGCCCGTCAACGTCTTCCTTCACACGGGGAGCGGCGGCACGCCGACACCCATCCAGCCTGCCCTCGACTACGGCCAGATCACACTGGTTGACCCCCAAGGCCACAGTATTTCAATCGCACACAACAGCGTTTCGGGTACCGATGCGTCGATCCTGAACCAGGTTCTCCCAGTTGACGGCATCTACGATATCGAAGTCCAGGCGGCCCCGGCTACTGCGGAAAGCACTGGCAATTACGTCATCGCAGCCTATGATGCGACGGTCTACACGTCTCCGATCGACCTGAACCAGACGGTCCACGGCCAGCTCATCTCCCAGTATAACCAGGACGCGTGGACGTTCGCGGCCGTGGCGAACACGCAGGTTCAGTTCAACCTGATCTCAACCACAAGCTCCGCGCTGCGATTCTCCTTGACCGGCCCGGGCGGATTCACCGTCTTCGGCGATCTCTCCTCGAGCTCCGGCCTCGTGAACCTACCAGCTTCCGGAACCTACATCCTGGCGGTTTCCGCAACGCAGACGGCAACGAACGCCTATTCCTTCCAGCTCCAGGAAACCACGGTGACGAACCTCACGCTGGGAACTTCGTACCAGGGGACGCTCGTGGGGAGCGGCCAGGCCCAACTCTTCACCGTCCAGGTCGCCAGCGCCGGCGATCTCGGGATCGTCCTGAGCGATGCGAACGCCAATGACGAGAACGAAGTCTATCTCTCGTTCCGCACGGCCCCGACGCGCGACACCTACGAGTACCGTTATCCGAGCACCGGGGCGAGCCAGGTTCTTGCGCTGGCGGCCCAGCCGGGGACCTACTACATCCTCGTTTACAACAACCTGGTGACGTCCCCGGGCAGCAGCTATTCCCTGGTTGCCAGCGCGGGGGCATTCGTTCTCGCGGGGTTGACGACGAAGGAGGTCGCCAATACCCAGGATGATCTCTTGCTCTTGACCGGGGTTTTCCCCATGGCCTACGCGTCGGACGACGCCTATCGGATCCAGTTCGTGTCGCCGAACGGCACCATCTACCCCAGTAGCCCGATCTATCTCTCGCCGACCAGCCTTGGCGTCAACTCCGGCACCAATGAAACCGCAAGCGGCGAGATGACCATGGTGGCTACCCTGCCGGCCAACACCCTCGGCGCTGGCAGCTACACAGTCATGGTGACCGACGACCACGGCAATACCCAATCGTTGCCCAGCGTCCTCACGGTGACCGCCGGTGGCACCGGTATTCTAAAGACGAGCATTCAGCGCGCCTAACCCGATCGGCAACCACGAGGCGTCCACTCTCTATGTCCAGTACAGCAACGTCGGCACGGCGCCGATGCCCGCACCGCTCCTGGTGCTCTCGGCGACGCGTGGCGGTCAGCAGGGGGCATTCCTGTCCCGCGATCCGTCCGATGCCGGCCTCGGCTACTGGTCCGGTACAACGCCAGCGGGATTCGGTCCGACCGTGCAATTCCTGGCCAGCGGTGCCGTCCCGGGGATCCTCGAGCCGGGCGAGAGCGTGACGGTGCCCGTTTATTACGGTGGCTGGCTGGATTCGGAATGGGCCGCCTCGCCGATCCTGTTTAGCCTCGGCGCGCTGGAGACGACCAACACCCAGTCCATCGACTGGAGCTCGCTCAAGGAGGGGCTGAGGCTGGGCTCGATCAACGATGCGGCCTGGAACGCCATCTATCCCACGCTGACCGCCCAGCTCGGCTCAACCTGGGGCCAGTATCTCCAGCAGCTCGACAGCGACGCTGTCTACCTCGCTGGTATCGGTGAGCCGACCACGGATCTGGACCAGCTCCTTTCGTTCGAGATTCAGAAGGCCAACGCCGCGTACACCGCCCAGACGCTCGTGAGCGTCACGGCAGACAGCCTGCCCGCCCCCGGCCTGAGCCTCACCTTCACGCAGTCGTTCCAGCAGTCGATATCGGGCCGTTACACTTCTGGCATCCTCGGACTCGGCTGGACCGACAACTGGGATATCACGGCAAACACCATGACCAACGGCGACGTGGCCGTCGAGAACAACGGCGTATCCGCGTATTTCCGGTTGCAACCCAATGGCACGTTTGCGCCCCAGGCAGGCGACGAGGGGATGTCGCTCACTGCCAGCGGCGGTGCCTACCGAATGACGGAGCCCAACGGCACGATCTATCAGTTCAACGCCGACGGCACCCTGAACTACGTCGAGGACACGCACGGCAATACGATCACCGCCGGCTACAACGCCCAGAACCAATTGGTCTCTCTGACGGATTCCAACGGCGAGTATCTTGACCTGAGTTACAACTCGCAGGGGCTTCTGGCCGCGCTCACGGACTCTACGGGACAGACCGAGTCCTACGCATACGACTCGGGCGGCCACTTGACCTCTTACAGCGATGAGTACGGGACCACGACGTATAAATACGTGTCGGGCCAGTCGGCGGCCCAGGATAACGCCCTGGCATCGATCACCTATGCCGACAATACGGTAATCGACTTCTCCTACGATTCCCGGGGCCGGCTGATCAACCAGTCTTCCAACGGCGGTGCGGAAGCCGAAACCTGGTCTTACCTCAATCCGGGCGGCTACACCACGACCGACGCCGACAACAACCAGACCACCACATACTTCAACCTCTTCGGAGGCACGGCCGAGACGGTTGACCCGCTGAGCAATGTCACCCACTACTACTACGACACGAACCTGGATCTGACCAAGGTCATCGGCCCGGGGGGATCGACCAGCACCTATACGTACGACGCCAACGGCAACCTCACCAGCGAGACCGATCCCCTCGGCTTGACGACGAACTTCACCTATGATCCCGGCAACAACCTGACCAGCTATACTGATGCCAAGGGGAATGCGACTAGCTACGCCTACGACTCCCAGAATAACCTTCTCTCGATCACGTATGCCAATCAAACACAGCAAGCATACACCTACAACCCGCTCGGCGAGGCGACCCAACTTCTGAAGGCCGACGGTACTCCCATCGGCTACACGTACAACCCGCAGGGCCTGATCTCCGTGGCAACCTTTGCCGATGGCACGGCTTACTCGTACACCTATGACGCGCGCGGAAACCTCACCGGTGCCGCGGATGCCCAGGGGCATCTCACGACGTTCGTCTACGGCGAGCCGAGCAGCCCCGACCTGCTGACCGAGGTCGACTATCCAGACGGCACCTGGCTCAGGTTCAGCTATAACGTGGTCGGCCAACGTACCCAGAGCGTCGATCAGACCGGCTTCACGGTCAACTACACATACGACACCCTGGGCCGGCTTTCGAAACTGACTGACAGCAGCCGCAACCTGATCGTCCAGTACACGTACGACGCAGCCGGTAACCTGGTCCAGAAGGACAATGGCAACGGCACGCGCACGGTTTACACCTACGATCGCGACGGCGACGTGCTGTCGATCACGAACTACGCGCCTGACCACGTCACGGTCAACTCGTTCGACGATTATACTTACGACGCGCTGGGCAACGCGTTGACCGACATGAGCCAGGACGGCGAGTGGACCTACACATATGACGCTGACAGCCAGTTGGTTCACGCCGTCTTCGCGCCGAATAACATCGATCCGGACGGGCTTGCTTCGCGGGATCTCCGGTACGTCTATGACGCAGCGGGGAACCGGATATCGGAGACAGTCAACGGCGTGACCAAGACCTACGTCACCAACGGTGTCAACGAGTACACGGGCTCGACCACCAACGGTGTTGTGACGACCTACCAATACGATGCGAACGGGAACTTGATCATGCAAAATGTCGGAGGGAGCATGACGAATTACGTGTATAACGAACTGAACGAGCTGACGGCGGTAAGCGGGTTGAACGTCGCAGCTAGCTATGTCTACGATCCACTCGGCAACCAAGTTTCGCAGATGGTGAACGGGGTGGCGACCAATTTCCAGGTTGATCCGACCGGTATGGGTAGCATTGTTGCAGCCTTCGACGACAGCGGCGAATTGCTGTCGCACTACACGTATGGCTTTGGCCTAATCAGTCAAATGGGCGACGCCAGCGTGGTAGAGTACTATGATTTTAGCCTAACCGGCAATACAACCGCGCTGACAGACGCCGCTGGCAATGTTGTAAACAAATATTCGTATGAGCCGTTCGGTACATTGATTGCCACGTTCGGGACAGCTACAAATTCCTTCCAATATGACGGCGAGCTAGGGGTGCGGAGTATCGAAAGTGGTTTGTATTTTATGTACGCTAGAGATTACGATCCGGCGATCGGGCGTTTTGATGAGCAAGACCCAATTGGTCTGAACGGTGGATCCGATACCTTCTCATACGCCTTCAATGACCCGAGCACGCTAGTCGATCCATCAGGTCTGGCTTCTGTGGGAGGCTACAACGGAAGTATTGACGGTGGAAACATCGGTATTCAGTGGAAGTGGGGGCCCGGCAAGAATAACTGGGAAGCAAGTTGCAAGGTTAGTATTTCAGGATCATTTGAAGGAAAGCAGTTTAATATACATTTTCCGCCTATTGATTTTAAGCCCGGTTCCAATCCGACGATTCCATCTCCACTTCCGAAAAACCCAGATCAACACAAGGATCAGGATCCGAGCCCCTGGCCGGAACGCAAACCTAATCGGGGCGATCCGCCAAATACCGGTAATGGTGCGAATACCGATGGTAGCGGCGATGCCTGTCCATGCCAATGCCCTCTCGACAATCCGCCCCTCCCGCCTCCCGGACCCGGTCCAACTCTGCCAATAAGGCCGCAAGACCCCAACTCCATGGATGGCCCCGCCGGTTACGGGCCAGACAACTTTGTCGCCGACACGAGCCTGCTCCCTTACCAGATCACCTTCGAGAATGCGGCCACCGCGACCGCCCCAGCGCAGTGGGTCGAGATCACCGATCCGCTCGATCCCAACCTGGACTGGAGCACCTTTCAGCTCACGGCCGTCGGATTTGGCAGCACCTACATCGCCGTCCCGCGCGGCCGGCAGCACTTCGACACGACCGTGAATGTGACCGAGAACGGGCAGTCGTTCGAGGTGGTCATCAACCTCAACCTGGACGAGGCCACGGGAATCTTCACGGCTTCGTTCCAGTCGATCGATCCCTCCACGAGCCTTCCGCCTGCGAGCCTCCTGACCGGCTTCCTGCCTCCGGAGGATGGCACGGGGCGCGGGATCGGCTTCGTCAGTTTCACCATCAGTCCCATGGTCGGAATTGCCACCGGCACCGAGATCCGCAACGTGGCCCAGGTGACATTCAACCTCAATTCGCCGATTGCCACTGATCAGGTCGATGACGAAGACCCAAGCAAAGGCATCGATCCGAACAAGCAAGCGTTGATCACGATCGACTCCGGCCCGCCGACCAGCGCTATCGGCCCGCTACCTCTCGACGAAACCTCGACCAGCTTCACAGTCACCTGGTCGGGCCAGGACGACCCCGGCGGCTCGGGCATCGCGTTCTACGACATTTATGCCTCGGACAACGGCGCCCCATACACCCTTTGGCAGTCCGAAACCACGGAGACCGCTGTCACTTTCAACGGAGTTGTCGGCCACACTTACCGCTTCTACAGCGTGGCCACCGATAACGTTGGCAACCGGCAGTTCACTCCCACCGCGGCCCAGGCCACGACCACGGTGACGCCGACCCCGACTCCTACGCCCACACCGACTCCGACTCCAACACCCACGCCCACGCCCACACCGACCCCTACGCCGACCCCGACTCCTACGCCCACACCGACCCCGATACCTACACCGACTCCGTCCCCAACACCC
>CAWJTQ010000018.1:0-152796 GCA_963845695.1 uncultured Isosphaeraceae bacterium
CGACGTGCCTTGCGAACGACTCGGAATCCGCGCGGACCGTCAACGTCAATCCCTGGCCGATCGTGGCGGTCAAGAGGATCCCGACGATCCGACTCATCCTGGTCTTCATCAACTTCACCCTGGTTGGAGTTCGGAGAGCACTTGGTCAGGCGGGTTCGATCCTCGCTCGGCTTCACTCCTTCAGTGATCCGGACGCCATCCTAACGAGTCGGCGTGAGATTCCTCAAGTTTCGGCTGACTCCTCGAGCTGTTGTCAGACGCGTTTCGCACCAGCCGAGCACCGTCGGGGAGCTTATCCCAGCGTGGCGAACAATCGCTCGTAGAGCGGTTCCAGGGTTTCGGACGACCACCTCTGGGCCTCGATCGGCGGCCCGGCGGCTGTGTCGTTCGTAGACATCAGGCGAATCCCAGAGCTCTAGAATCGCATCAACCCATGGAGCCGTCTCTTCGGGGGTTGGCAAGGATTGCGAGGAAGGTGTCAGATGAGCGGGGATGCGGAGGATCGATCCCGCCTCCCCGAGTGTCTCGGGGACACCGCCGCGATTCGACCCCAGGACGGGGACACCGTTGATCATGGCCTCGATCGCCACCAACGGTTGATTCTCGGCGACGAGCGACGGCAAGAGACAGAGGCGTGCGACTCGCCAGAATCGGCGCGGGTCGCTGCTGTGCTCGTGGAAGAAAACGTTGCCGTGGGCGCGGAGGTCCAGGCCACAAGCGGCGACGTCCGCCTCGGTCCCGCGGCTTCGACGGCCAGGAATGGGATGTCCGGCCGGCGTCGGCCGAGCTCGTCGGCGATCCGGGTGAAGACGTGGACTCCCTTCTCGATCGTCGGGTTCACGAAGACGGCATAGGTCGGGCCGCCGATCGGCCGCGCGGGCTCTTTGGAGGTCGACGAGATTGGGCAGGATCGTGCATCGAAGGCCGAGCGTCTTCCGATAGTGCTCGGCGGCGAACCGGGAGGCGACGAGCACTGCGTCGACATCGACGAACGTGGCGGGGTCGTGGATAGCGGAGGTTGTGGAGCGGGAACACGGTCGCCGCACCGCGAGCTTTGGCCCGGCGCAGGATCTCCCGCGTCAGCGAACCGCCGCCGTAGGAGACGACCACCTCGGGCCGGAACCTGGCCCAAACTTGCTCGAATAACCAAAGGAAGGTCAGACACTCCTGGTTATCGGGCGTGCGCGGCCGCGTGGATCCGGCGAGGACCGTGACTGGCACGCCGTTCCGATCCACAGACGAGTGATCGGGGGTTGCTGGCCTCGGCCCGAGGGCCCCGACTTCCCAGGTGTCGCCCCCGCGGACTTCGACGGACACTCCATGTTCTGCCAGGGCTGATGCAAGGTCGATCTCCCCGCCCAACTCCAGGATCGGGCCGCATAGAACCTCGACGGCGAAGCCCCTCCGCGCTAGAGCCTCCATCATCGCCCGGCTCGCGACCGAGGCCGCCGTTGGCGTCGTCGAGGTAGCTGGCGAACGAGGCGAACAGGACGCGGCGAGTCATCGAGTCTCCGGAACAGCTTTCGATCGATCACAGGTGCGGCGGATGTCCCGATGATCACTCGTATCCGCATGACCAGATCCGTCTGACTGCCGCCACAAGATACCAAGGACCAGCAGCGTGATCGATGCGCTGGCCATGACGGGCCACCACATCTCCAGGAACGACCGGAGGGGCGGTCGGATCACGTGTGGCGGGGCCCGCATCTCACCGGGCCTTCCCTCATAACCCACGATGCTGCCATCGGGCTTGTAAATGATCGTTCCCAAGGCTCGGCTACGATCGTATTCGTAGCCGACGCGCACTCCATGCTCGTCATATGAGACGAAGGTTCCATCGGCGTAGCTTTTCAGCCTCCCACCAAGGGACTTTACCCCGTGGAACCCATCGGGCTTCACCACACAGAAAATGCCCACCGACGGGCCGGGGCTCGATGGTACCATCCGGCTTGACGAGAAGATCCGCAGTGCTCCGGATGGGAGTCTCCATCCGGTCATTGTAGGGGTCGGGGGCCCGCCGGTGACGAGCGGCCACGAGATTCAGCCCGACCAGCAGCAAGACCGATGATCAGCGGTCTCAACACGAGCCGCGGTCGCCGCGGCCGCACGGCTGGATGCAGGTCGCCGGCTCGGGGCGACTCCCGGCCGCTGCCGGCTCGGGCCGCGTCAACGGGACGACGAGCACCAGGATGGTCAACAATACGCTGGCGATCAGCGGGGACCAGAGCTGGAGCTGGTCGCGGGTCGGAGGCGCGAGGCACGATCCTCGTGATTTCTTGCCGTGGGGTACCATGCCCCAAGCCGATCTCAATTGTTCCATCATTATAGGCGAATATATATCGGAGCCTTGTTCGGGTTCGTCTATGGTGGTGTCGGCTTCAGGCCTTGTCCTTCCTTTGACAGGATGTCCGCCACGTTTTCTGCCCTCGTACCAATGCCAACCATGACCAGCCCTGGGTCGTGGTTCGCCCAGCCGTGATGGAGTTTCGCGGTAGCGATGGCCCCGGCGAGGTTCAGGCCCACCAGCGCGACGGCGATCATGAGCGATCGGGTCGTGAATCGAGTTCGGAATCGGCTCATGGCATGAGCACCTCGCGGTCATCAGGTTGCCTGCCGCCAATTCTGAGGCACTCCGTTGACAATGGCATAATAATTTGCAAATGCTGTTATAGTGTTCACCCAGGTGGGGAAGGCTTTGGCGCCGGCAGGCGTAGTGGAGCTTCCGGGGTTCGGTTGCGGCGTGGGATTGGGATTTGGCCACGCGCCACCTTGCTGGCTCACGGAGACCGACCAGGACCAGTTAAGCTGGCTCACGGCGATCCAAACGGATCCCTGTATGTTCGATTGAAACATAATATAGATTGAGAAATTATCCGAACGCGATATCGATGTGACAGTATTCCCGTTAATGGCGTTCGGGAGCGTTGTCGAGGGAGGATCGCTCGTGGTCGGGTTGGCCACGCCGGCCGCCGGAATCTTCTGGCCAGCCGAGACGGGGTAACTATTATAATCGGACCCGTTATAAGCAAACTGATAATTCCACGAGTTGGACTGTCCGTTATCGATGAGATTCCCGTTGACATTCGGACCTGGGGGCATGTTATTAGTGTTATCGATATTGTTCTGGATAAACATGTTGTTGCCGCCGGAATCCTGGTACGTTTGCTTGGTAGAGGTGACGATCTGTCAGAGCGCGAACTGTCCACTTGTGTTGGTGTTGTTGGTCGCCGTGAAATTGAGATTGAACCCTGGTTTTAGCATGACCGAAATGCCGCCGTCGTCGCCCGGAACGTAAGACCACGTCTGGGAACCGAGGGGCATGGTGGCCGAGATACTGCCGGTGGGGGCCGCCGAGGAGGTGAAATCCAATTCGGCTGTGCCAGATCCGTTCTGGTAAGTTGCCGTGCATTTCACCTTGTAATTCTGGCCGCCCGTTGGACCGACGATGAACCCATACTCGTTAGTATTCCCGACGGGCGATGTCACAGCGGGCTGGCTGGCCGGGAACTGCTGCTGGCCGGCCGGTTCGGAGAGGGAGTAGCCAGTATAGCTGGTCACGGTGTTAGACCAGGACCAACTCGTGGTCCCGTTTAGCGAGGCGGTAAGGCTCGCAACGGCACTGACCGGTATGACCGACAGCGTGGTCTTCCAGATCTCATTGCCATTAACCTTAGTCATTGTATCCACGATCGTAAAGGTTTTCGATGTCAACGACGGTGGAGTGCCATCCGAGGGGCCTCCTCCCCCACTGCCGGTATCGGGACTGATCGATCCCGTGGTGTGTCCGCCGCCTGCCCGCAAAGTCCCGGCTATTGCTGGGGCCATCGTCATCGGGCGGATGCCATCCCCCAACGACTGCCCCACTGCCGCGGCGATCGCCGTCGTGGCACCTGAAGCAGCAAAGCCCGCGGCGGGCACTGTGGTCGGTGTCGTTGTGGTCGCCGCACCGGTCGCGATGGCCGGTGCTGTCGAGCCATGCAAGATCGCGCCGGCGGGCGAAGACCGTGCCTGTGCGGCCAGGGCGCGCGTGGAATCGAGTTGCTGGTCCTGAGAGCCACCCAGAAGAGAGCCGGGCGAACCTGAGCTGGAGGGATTCCACATCCCAGATTCCGGATTCCCGATGGCGGCATCCGAAGACTCAATCGAGGAGGCCGAGGTCGAGAACGAGGACGTCAGATCGGTCGATCGGCTGAGATTCGGCAAAGCGCCCGAGCTATCAGGGGCTGAGTTGGCCGGTCCTTCTGGATTCATCGGACTCGTGGGAATGGGCAGGTCCCCTGTCGGCTTGCTCACAGGGCCGGGGTTCGGGACGGGCGATGGTCGATCCACCCGAGCGAGATCAACAGCGATTACCCCCCCCCGTCGCATCCAGCCATTCACTCAATCCTGCGAATGCAGGCAGGACCGAAACGAGCGAGACGGGCTCGAGAGAATCCAATTCCGGACGGAACACGCGAATGCGGCGCGATGATGGGGCCACGATGTTGCCCTCGCCTGAGGCTGCGGTGCCGGTGTAAGTTTCCCGGAGTCGGGTCAGGAGGAGACAGACCGAGAATTCCCTCAATCTGCCTCTGCGAGCGCCTGTTGTCAACAGGCCAGTGCGTCTAAATCAAATGATTCCTCGGTGGAATCTCGGGACCACCACGCCGAGCAGGGGGGTTCGCCGTACATCATCTGCCCCTTCAGGACGAGTGAGTCGGGGCACGAGTGGTCGGCGGTTACGAGATGCAGCCGGTCGACGATAGCCTGGTGGAAGGCCGTTGTGGCCGCGCCGAGCCCCTTCGCCTCGTGGCACCTCGTCCAGAACACAGGCCTTCCCTAGAGATCGATGCATCGATCACTCTCCGCCGAATTGAGATTGACCGATTCCCGAGGAATCCCTAAAGTTCGGCCCGATTGTCAGAAAACCTGAACGAATTCTGGCTCCGCCCAGATGAGAATGGGGAGATGCCACGTGATGGTCGCAAAGGATCGCGGTCGCAGGTTGGGGTTGGTGGGATGCGGGGTGCTCGTCGGTGCGCTGGCCGCGGCCCATCAGGCGACGGCCCAGAGTGGCGGCCAGCGCCCGGATGGGCGCGGACGCGCCCTGGAGCCGGAGCCGCCGCTCCGGCGGACGGGCCCAAGCGTCTGAGTGACATCGACGTGCCACCCCTCCAGAAGACGCGGATTCCGGTCAACCCGTCAGACCCGATCGCCGTGGTGAATAATCAGGTGATTTCGCGTCAGCAGCTCGCCGACGAGTGCGTGGCCCGCGAGGGGAAGAAGATCCTCGACATCCTGGTCAACCGGACCTTGATCGAGCAGGCCCTCGCGAGGAAGCACCTGTCGGTCACCGCGGCGGAGATCGACGAGGAGATCGACCAGGTCGCGCATCGGTTCGGCATCGGCCGTGAGGGCTGGCTCAAGACCCTGGACAAGGAACGTGGCATCAGTCCGTCCCAGTACGCGCGGGAGATCATCTATCCGGCGCTGGCGCTGCGGAAGCTCTCTGCCGACCGGGTCCAGGTGACACCCCGGGACTTGCAGGACGCCTTCGAGTCGCAGTACGGGGACAAGCTGCGCTGCCGGATGATCCTGGTGGACAAGCTGGACACGGCGAGGACGCTCTGGGAGGAGCTGCACAAGAATCCGGGCGGCTTCGAGAAGCTGGCGCAGGAGCACTCGATGGACCCCAGCAGCCGGTCCCTGGGGGGTCTCCTGGGCCAACCGATCACCCGGCATGCAATTCCCAAGAACCTCAGCGAAAAGGCATTCGAGCAGTTGGTCAACGGCGATCCCAACGATCGGGACCCCACGCACAAACCCAAGGACGGCGACTTCACCGGTCCGATCCAGGCGGCGGAGGCGGTCTGGGTGATCCTTCGCCGCGAGTCGATCGAGCCTGCGGCCAAGGGGATCAGCCTGAAGGACGAGACGGTCCGCAAGCAGGTCTACGAGATGATCTACCAGGTCAAGCTCAAGGAGGTCATGGAGAACTACTTCAAGGAGCTGATCAAGGCGGCCGCCGTCGAGAATCGCCTGACAGGACAGGTCAAACTGGCCGATGAAGAGAAGGACCCGGAATATCGCGTGGACGGCAATGTCAAGCTGATGGGCAACAACGGTGGCGACGCGACGCAACCGCCCGCGCCGAGTGCCGTCGGCAACGGGTCGAGGGCCAAGTTGCCCGCGCCGGCCGCGCTCTCTCAGGAGGCCGCCAAGGAGTTCCGTCCGCTCAAGCCCGGCGGCAACCCTACGACTCCGCCGTCTCAGTGAGCCTGCGGGGCCGAGGGTGCGGGATGCGGGTCGGGGGAAATCCCCCCTGGAATCGAGGTGGACTTTCGCCCCGCAATGAGCGAAGCCGAAGCTCCCCGCCCCTCCGCCGCGCAGCGATCGCAGAGCGCATGCGCGCTTCTGGACAACCGCTCTCGCTTTCGGGATAGTGGTAAGGACTTCTCGCCCGTTTACCACCGAGGAGCGACTCCGGAGCGAACTCATCCATGGCCGCCGCCGCGACGATCGACCCACGCGACTACATCCGCGACATCCCCGACTTCCCCAAGCCAGGCATCCAGTTCAAGGACATCACCCCGTTGCTGGCCGATCCCGGCGCCTTCGGAGCGTCGATCGACCGGTTCGAGCGGGCGTTTGCGGGACGGGGGATCGACACCATCGCCGCGGCCGAGGCCCGCGGGTTCATCTTCGGCACCCGCTGGCCCTGCGATTGGGCGCCGGCTTCGTGCCGATCCGCAAGCCGGGCAAGCTCCCGTACGCCACGGTCGCGATGGAGTACCAGCTCGAGTACGGCAGCGACCGCCTGGAGGTCCACAAAGACGCCTTCCGCGCCGGTAGCCGTGTCCTCCTGATCGACGACGTGCTGGCCACCGGCGGCACCATGCGCGCCTGCCGCGACCTGGTCGAGTCCACGGGCGCCGAGGTCGTCGCCTGCGCGTTCCTCCTCGAGCTCTCGTTCCTGGACGGTCGCACCAAGCTCGAGCCCACCGAGATCTTCAGCCTGATCACGTATTGAGTCGCCCACCGTGAACGACGCCTGGATCGCCGATCGGATGAAGTACATCGACGCCTCGGGCATCCGCAAGGCGTTCGAGATGGCCAAGTCGATGAAGGACCCGATCAACCTCTCGATCGGCCTGCCCGATTTCGACGTGTCCGAGCCGGTCAAGGTCGCGGCGATCGCGGCGATCGCCGAGGGCCATAACGCCTACACGGTCACCCAGGGAATTCCCGAGCTGCGGACGAAGCTTCAGCAGGCGGTCGATGACCAGTTCGGCCATCCCGACCGCCAGGTCCTGGTCACCGCGGGAACGTCCGGAGGGCTGCTCCTCGGGTTGTGCTGCGCAGTCAATCCGGGCGACGAGGTCATCATCTTCGACCCGTACTTCGGAATGTACCGGCATCTGGCGACCCTGGCCGGCGGCGTCTCGATCCTGGTCAACACCTATCCCGACTTCCGCATTGATGCGAGTCGGGTTGCCTCGGTCCTGACCGATCGGACCAAGTGCGTCGTCGTCAACTCGCCGGCGAACCCGACGGGGATCGTCGCCACGGCCGACGAGATGCGGTCCCTGGCCGAATTGTGTCACGAACGAAGCATTCTCCTGATCAGCGACGAGGTTTACCGGGCCTTCTGCTATGACCACGCTTTCTTCTCGCCCACAACCTGGAATGAGGACGTCCTGG
Source organism: uncultured Isosphaeraceae bacterium (assembly GCA_963845695.1). Lineage (GTDB taxonomy): Bacteria > Planctomycetota > Planctomycetia > Isosphaerales > Isosphaeraceae > CAWJTV01. The sequence continues at coordinate 7,681 of CAWJTQ010000018.1, forward strand.
TCGTCAACGGCTTCAGCAAGACGTACGGCATGACCGGTTGGCGGCTGGGGTATGCCCATGGTCCAAGCCGACTGATCCAGGAGATGGCCAAACTCCAGCAATTCAGCTTTGTCTGCGCACCGAGCATCGCGCAATACGGTGGGGTCATCGCCCTCGACCAGGACCTGACCGCCCAGATCGACGCCTACCGCCGCAAGCGCGACATGGTTGTTCACACCTTGAAGGACGACTTCGACCTTCCCTATCCCGAGGGTGCCTTCTACGCCTTCCCCCGCGCCCCATGGGGCACCGCCAGCGAATTCGTCGCCGAGGCGATCAAGAGGAATCTGCTCATCATCCCTGGCAACGTCTTCTCTCGCCGCGATACGCACTTCCGCATCTCCTACGCGGTCAACGACGCGACTCTACAACATGGGCTCGAGCTATTGCGCAACTCGCGGTGTCTCCGGCTTACGGCACTTCGACAATGAGCTAAACACACCAAGTCGAGAGTCGGAGATGCGCCCGACCCGAGCGCAGAGCGCCCAAGAGCCGTACGCCTGAGAACAGGTGGAATAACAGGTGAGGGACCGTCCTGGAAGGGGAAGTTGTCTCCGCAACACTATGTCATTTAAGGAGTTACGCCGCTCTGATGCGATGATTGGCGTAACTCCTTGTCCGACAATGACTTTGGGCCGATCATCCTGATTGCTCCGAAAAGCCTCTGAGTAAACGATTCTCCCAACTGATTCTCAATCATCCTATATATAACACATCTCGCCGAATAGCACATCAACCCTACCTTGAAAACTCAAAAAGGCCCCCCCTTCTCCCTCACACCCCCCCCACATCTCGCCCCTAATGCTGCATAGTTTACCATAGCTGTTTTTCAACAACTTCAATGCGCCCTCGACTGGCGCCGTTGCAGGAAAAACAGGAATTCCGGAGGAGCTGTGTAAGGTTCACACCCAGGGTCCCGTATCCTGGTTGAAGACCCATCGATGTTACGTCAGGATGCGCTGGCGATTCACTGGGGTTCACATCATGAATGCTTGCCCGAGCGACGACCGATTGCTGCGCTTCCTCGACGGAGAGCTACAGGCCGTTGAAGATGCCGGGATCGTGGCCCATGTCGAAGACTGCGTCCCTTGCCAGGGACGTCTGGAGCGATTGACTCGAGGTTCTCCGGCCGCGGGCGAAGGACGGTCGGTCGGGACGGTCGAGACCGACAACGATCCAAGCGTTGCCCTGGTGTCGACGGAGATCATCGACGACACGGACGGAGTCGAGTCGTTCCCTGGCGAACCGTGCGATTCCGATCGGACGGATTCCGAGGAGCCCGACGCCGGTGTCGATGGCGGAGGGTCTTCCGAATCGACCTCGGACTTCGGCAACGCTCTGAAGGGGGGCGATGCCGGCAGCACCGAGGACGCGACTTGGGGCGTGCGTTCCGAGGTGGACGACGCCGAGCGGACGACCTCGCTCGCCGAGGATGAGCCCGAGCCACACGCCGCACAGGCAAAGGCCGGCTCCCGTGGATTGGCCGGTCATCGCGGGCTACGACATCCTACAGCGCCTGGGCGAAGGCGGGATGGGGGTTGTCTACAAGGCGAGGCACCAGGGCTTGAAACGCCTGGTCGCCTTGAAGATGATCCGCGGCGGGACCCAGGCGCGGTCCGATTATCTGGTCCGGTTACGCGTCGAGGCCGAGGTGGTGGCGAAGGTTCGGCATCCGAACATCATCCAGATCTACGACATCGGCGAGGCTGGGGGGTTGCCGTTCGTCGCCCTGGAGCTACTCGAAGGCGGCGGGCTGGACGATCGCCTCGCGGCAATCCCCAGCCGGGACGGCAGGCGGCCGAGCTGATGGTCACCCTGGCCCGGGCCGTTCACGTCGCGCACCAGGCCGGGATCATCCACCGCGACCTGAAGCCGACCAACGTGCTGTACAGCTCGGATGGTGTGCCCAAGATCACCGACTTCGGCCTGGCCAAACAGATCGACTCGGACGCCGGACACACCCAGAGCGGCCAGATCATGGGGTCGCCCAGCTACATGGCCCCGGAGCAGGCGCGGGGGATACGCGCAAGGTCGGGCTGGCGGCGGACGTCTACGCCCTGGGCGCGATCCTCTACGAGATGCTCACCGGCGCCCGCCCTTCAAGGGTGAGACCCCGATCGAGACGATCCGCCAGGTCATCGACGACGATGTCGTGACGCCGTCGCGTCTGGTCCCGCGCGTGCCGCGCGACCTCGAAACCATCTGCCTCAAGTGCCTGCACAAGGAGCCGGCGCGGCGATACGAGTCCGCCCTGGCCCTGGCCGAGGACCTCGGGCGCTATCTCCGCAACGAGCCGATCAAGGCCCGGCGGATCTCCACCTGGGAGCGTGGGGCCAAGTGGGCGAAGCGCCGGCCGATAGCGGCCATGTTCCTGGCGATGATTGTCGCGGCGGTCCCCATCGCGTTTGTAGCGAGCCTTGAATGGCAGCGGCAGCAGATTGAGAAGGACCATAGCGAGAGTGCCCGTATTCTGGGGTTGAAGTCCGAGGTCATCCGGGGAGTCTCCCGGGCTCGAGAACAGATGGCCAGCAACGACCTGACCGCGCGACAGGTGACCTTGGCGGACCCGATGCAAACGATCCAGCGGGAGCCCAGACTGGCCGAACTCCGCGACGACGCCGATGCGCTCCTCAAGGAGTTGAAACGACGAGAGGCCGAAATACTCGCGCGCGAATCAGACCGGGCTCGTCACGTCAAATTCCTCCAGCTACGAGATGATGCACGCTACCATGATATGGCCTCCGTCCTGGTCGGCACGAGCAATCCGGACGGAACCCGCCGCGCGGCAGGTGCCGCGCTGGACCTCTACGCGGCCAAGGGTTCGGGCGAGACCTGGTCCTTGCAGCCGTCGCCGACGAGCCTGTCCGAGCCTCAGCGGGCCGAGATCGCCGAGGGATGCTACGAGCTCCTGTTGATCCTGTCCGAGGCGGAGCCGACTCCCGACCAGGGCCTGCGGCGACTCGACGAGGCGTCCCGATTGCGTCCGCCCACCCGGGCCTATCATCTTCGAAGGGCCGACTGCCTGGCGAGGGCCGGCGATGCCTCGGCCGCCGATCGCGATCGCCACGCGGCGGACGCCGTCGAGCCTGCGACCGCCTTCGATCATCTCCTGGCCGGGCGAGAGTGGTTCGCGCGGACGAACTTCAGCCGGGCGAGCGAGGAGTTCGACAGGGCGTTGCAGATCCAGCCCGACCATTTCTGGGCGCGTGCCATGTCGGCGGTCTGCTCGTTGCAGCTCAACCGGCCCGTCGAGGCCAAAGCCAGCCTGGACCTCTGCCTCCAACGCGAGCCGAGGTTCGCATGGCTTTATAACCTCCGCGGGATCGCCTCGGGCCAGGTGGCCCGGATCACCCTGGATCTGCTGGAGAGGCGCCCGGGGACTCGCGGGCAAGTCTCCCCGGTCGATCGGTTGTTCGCGTCGGCCGATTCGGATTACCGGCGGGCGCAGGAGCTGCTGGCCAGCAGGCCCGACGATCGACTTCGCTACAGCGTGCTGGTCAATCGTGGCGTGCTCCGGCTCTCATTGCACAGCAACCTCGCCGAGGCCGTGGATCAACTGCAAGCCGCGATCCGCCTCAATTCGTCTGGCGTCGAAGCCTATGCCAACCTCGCGAAGGTCTACCAGGCTCAGGATCAATCCGACAAGGCGATCGCGGAATTCAGCCGGGCGATCGCGCTGAGCCCGCGGCAGGCGGCCCTGTATCGCGATCGAGCGGACGTCGATCTGGGCCGACCTCAACCGACCCCGGCGCATCGTCCGCGGGCCCTGGGCGACCTGGAGCAAGCCATTCGTCTCGAGAAGCCAGGCAACCCGGTCCTGGCCCGCGATCAGGTCAACCGGGCGCGGTTGCTGGACAACGATCACCGTGAGGCCGAGGCTCTGGCGGCGTGTGAAGAGGCCATCCGGGTCGTCCCCGACTACCCAGATGCCCATCAATTGCGAATCTGGCTGCTCTTGCGAGCGCGGCGATACGACGATGTCCTCCGCTCTTGCGACGCACTGATCGCGGGCGGGAAGGCCAGGTCCGCGATTCACGAGCTGCGTGGCCTGGCGCACGAGGCGATCAAGGACATCCCCGGCGCCATCGAGGATTTTTCCGGTGCCATGGCTCTTGGAGGCGACCGCGCCGCACTCCTCAGACGGCGGGGCTGGCTCTACATCGTCGCCGGCGCGGACCAACTGGCGCTGCACGACTTCGAGGCGGCGATTCCCCTTACCCCCGCGCAGGGCGATGCCTACGCCGGGCGGGGCCTCGCACGGCTCCGCCTGGGCGAGCACCGCGAGGGCGTGGCCGACGCGCAAAAGGCCATCAGCTTCGGCGAGCCCACCTCGCGACTGCTTTACAACGCCGCTCGCGTTTATGCGTTCGCGAGCGTCGTGGTCGCGGCCGAGGCCCGCAAGAAGGGTCAGCAGGCCGTGGACCTGGTCGCCCGGTATCAGGACCGCGCCGTCGCGCTTCTTCGCCAGGCGCTCAAACAGATGCCGGAGAACCAACGGGCCACGTTCTGGCGCAATGCGCAGGCGGCCGACCCGGCCATCCGTGCGCTGCGGCGGCGGCTCTCCGCGACCGACCTCGGTGAGCCGGTCGCATCCGCGGCCAAGAAGCCGCTTGTCCCAGCGTCGGGATCATCAACTCCTTGAGACTCAGCGGTTCGTGCACGTCTCGATAGGAATCCGTGGCTCATCTTCCAGGGCACCTGCGATGATCGTCATGCACGTCTGCCTTCGACATGCGACCACCCGTCGGCGCCAACGACGAACGGTGCCTGCCACCATGTTCAGCGGGACGACCTTCCGGCTCCGGCCGCGTGTCGAGCTGATGGAAGACCGCACGCTGCTCTCCGCCTTCCTCGTGACCGATACCGCCGACAGCGGCTCGGGCTCATTGCGGCAGGCCATCCTCCAATCCAATGCCGCCAAGGGCACGACGAACACGATCGACTTCGACATTTCCGGCCAGGGTGCGCAGACGATTACGCCGCTCTCGTCCTTTCCCGCGATCACCAATCCGGTGCTGATCGACGGCGAATCCCAACCCAGCTATTCCGGCTTACCCCTGATCGAGATCAACGGCAGCCAGGTCGGGGGCGACGGCTTGCTGATCACCGGATCGGGAGTAACCGTCCGCGGCCTCGATATCGACAGCTTCTCACAAGGCGCCGGCATTCACATCACCGGGACCGGCGCGACCGGGGATTGGGTCTACGGCAACTTCCTGGGCACGGATCCGACCGGGACGCAAGCCGAGCCCAACAAGTACGGCGTCGAGATCGATGCGGGTGCTACGCAGAACCTCGTCGGGACCAATGGCGACGGTGTCGATGATGCGGCCGAGCGGAACGTGATCTCGGGCAACGCCGAGAACGGCGTCGAGATCCAGTCGTCGGATGACAATGTTGTCGCCGGGGACAGGATCGGGTCGGATGTCACGGGAGTTGTCTCCTTGGACAAGATCGAGCCGTCCTCGGGACTTAGCTCCATCGGTCAAACGACCGGTCTGGAGATCGACTCCAGCTCGGGGAACACGATCGGCGGGACGGTGGCGGGCGCGGCCGATCTCATCTCGGGTAACGGGCAGTCGGGAGTCGTGATGGACGGCTCGTCCGATAACGTGATCGAGGGGGACTTCATCGGCACTGATGCCACGGGGACGAAGGGGCTGGGCAATGGCTACGAGAAGTCTGGAGTCAGCCTCACGGATGCCAGCAACGGGAATACGATTGGCGGGACGGTGGCGGGCGCGAGCGACGTCATCTCGGGCAACAAGGGATGGGGCGTCGAGGTCAACGGCTCGTCGGATAACCTGGTCGAGGGGGACTTCATCGGCACCGATGCCACCGGGACGATCGCGGTGGGCAATGCTCAGGGGGGCATGACCATCACAGCGGACCTCGTTGGCGTGCCGATTCCGATCTTCGGTGGGTTCACGGGTTTTACACCAGGTATTGATATTTTAGTCCCTTCGATCAACAACACGATCGGCGGCGCGTCGGCGACCGCGGGGAACCTGATCACCGACAATGGCGGTCCGGGAATCGCGGTCACGGTGTACTCGTCGGTCGGCAATCCGATCACCGCCAATCGGATCTTCGGCAATGCTGGACAGGCCATCGACCTCGGCGACGACGGGGTGACGAACAATGGCACCGTGTTGCGGGAGGGCCCCGACGACCTCCAGAATTTCCCGATCCTCTTCACGGCCGCCGACGGCCAGACCGAGGGCTGGTTGGGGGTCAGCGAGCCGAACACGACCTATCGCATCGATGTTTTCGCCAGCACCGGGTACGGGCCCGGCGGCGCCGGCGAGGCCCAGGATTACCTGGGGTCGCTCCAGGTGACGACCGACGCGGCCGGGGTGGTGACCTTCGCCATCCCCTTCTCGGCGCCGGCCGGCCAGCCGATCCTCACGGCGACGGCGACCGATCCGCAGGGTAACACCTCCGAGGTCTCGGCCCTGCGCCCGGGGAGTCTGGTGGTGCCCAGCGAGCCCATCCGCGTGGCCGCCGGCCAGCCGGTGAGCTTCTCGGCCGCGGCGGGCGATGGGATCGCCCTGCAAGACCCGGAAGCCGGACCGCTGGATCTGCCGTGGGACCTGACCCTCTCGGTCGCCGCCGGGATGCTGAGCCTCGCGACGACCGCCGACCTGAGCGGAACCGGCGCTGGGACGGGCTCGTTGACCTACAGCGGGCCGCTCTCGGCCATCGACGCGGCCCTGGCCGGGATGTCGTACACCCCACCGCCGGGCTATCAGGGCGCCCTGACGCTGAGCCTCGATGCACAGTCGGAAGGTGCCGCACCGATCCAGGCGCAGGTCTCGATCGTCGTCACCAGCGGTCGCTTCGAGGTCACGACCACCGCCGACAGCGGGCCGGGATCGCTCCGCCAGGCCATCCTCGATTCCAACCTGGCCGTGGGCGGGACTAACACTATCGACCTCGACGTCCCCGGCCGCGGCGTGCAGACGATCGCAACGGCCTCGCCTCTGCCGACGATCACCACCCCGGTGGTCCTCGACGGCACGACTCAGCCGGGCTACTCCGGCGTGCCGTTGATCGCCATCGCGGGCCAGGAAGCCGGGGACGCCGACCCGCTCTCCGTGGGCTCGGACGTCACGGTCAAGGGCGTGGCGCTGGGTGGCTCCGGCTTCGTGAGCATCAACGCGACGACCAGTCTCGCGGTCGAATCGGTCCCGATCTCCTCGAGCCAGGGAGGGACGGTCAACTATCAGATCGTCGTGGCCGCGGGCGAGGACCTGGTGGCGACGGCCCAGGCAGCAGGCACGACCACCTCGCTGACGCTGCTCGACACGCTCGGCCGGACCGTCATGCAGAGCGACGGACTGGCGGCCGTGCCCATCGATGCGATCGACATCGACATCGCGCCCGGCACGTACTGGCTTCGAGTCCACGACGACGGCGGCGCCGGGACATTCACCCTGACGGCGATGATGACGCCGTCGGCCACCGCATTCCAGGACGTGCCGGTCGGGAAAGACCCCGATGCGATCGTGGCCGGGGATTTTACCAACAATAGCAGGCTCGACATGGCCGTCGCCAACGCGAACGACGACACCGTCTCGATCCTGATCGGCAATGGGGATGGGACGTTCCAGTCGGCCGTCAACTACCCGGCCGGGAACGATCCGGTCGCGATCGTGGCCGGGGATTTCAACGGCGACGGCAAGCTCGACCTGGCCGTCGTGAACGGGGGAACCTACGGCACCGTCTCGATCCTGCTCGGTAATGGGGACGGGACGTTCCAGTTCCCCGCCTCCTACACGGTGGGAGACAGTCCGGACGCGATTGCGGTCGGGGACTTCGGCGGCGACGGACATCTCGATCTGGCCGTGGCGAATTCTAACTCCGGCAACGTCTCGGTCTTGACGGGCAACGGTGACGGGACGTTCCAACCCGCCGTCTACTATCCGGTCGGATACGATCCGACCGCGATCGTGGCCGGGGACTTCACCGGCGACGGGCGACTCGACCTGGCCGTGACCATCAAAGTGAGCCTCTTCGACGGCGACCTCTCGGTGCTCCTGAACAACGGCGGTGGGACGTTCCGGCTGGCGGGCGAGTATCCGATCGGAGGCGACACGCTCGCGATCGTGGCGGGGGACTTCACCAGCGACGGACACCTCGATGTGGCCCTCGCCGACCAGCAGGGCGACGTCGAAGTCCTGCTCGGTAACGGCGATGGGACCTTCCAACCCAGGGTCGATTATAACATAGGCGGATACAATCCCTATGGGATGGCGGCGGGGGACTTCACCGGCAACGGGAAACTGGACCTCGCCATCGCGATCCAGGACGACGCCGCCGTCCTGATCCTGCTCGGCAACGGCGATGGGACCTTCCAACCCGCCGTCGATTACCCGGTCGGTAGCAATCCCGGCGCAATCGTGGCGGGGGACTTCACCGGCGATGGCAAGCTCGGCCTGGCCGTCGCAAACTCGTTTGACAACACCGTCTCGGTCCTGCTCGGCAACGGCGATGGGACGTTCCGGCCCGCAGTCGCCCGCCCGGTCGGAATCAGTTATCCGGGCGAGAACGGCCCCGTCGCGATGGCGGCGGGGGACTTCACCGGCGACGGCCGGCTGGACCTAGCCGTCGTCAACTACAACACGGGAACCGTGTCGATCCTGCTGGGCAACGGCGATGGGACGTTCCGACCCCCCGTCGATTACTCGGTCGGACCGGCCTCGGCGGCCGGTTTCTCACAAGATCCCGAGGCGATCGCGGTGGGTGACTTCAATGGCGACGGCCGGCTCGATCTGGCCGTCGTCAATGAGGGAAATAGCACCGTCGCGATCCTGATGGGCAACGGCGACGGGACGTTCCAGCCTGCCGTCTTTTACTCGGCGGTACAGTACACGAGCCCCGATGCGATCGTCGTGGGTGACTTCAACGGCGATGGCAAGCTCGACCTGGCCGTCGCCGATGAAGGGTCTCGGGAAACGATCGTCTATCCGAATGGCACTTATCAAGGCATCGACGTGCAGGGCGGCGTCTCCGTCCTGCTGGGGAACGGCGACGGGACGTTCCAACCCGCGATCTATGACCCGGTCGAACCGGCCGATATCCTGGTGGCCGGCGACTTCACGGGCGACGGCAAGTTGGACCTGGCCATCGGGAATCAGATCTCCGACAATTTCGCGCTCCTGGTCGGCAATGGTGACGGGACGTTCCAACCCGCCGTCACGCTTCCGGCGGGAAGCTATCCCGGAGCTGCGGGACACGATCTTGTGGCGATGACAGCCGGGGACTTCAGCGGTAACGGCCGGCTCGACCTGGCCGCGGTGGATAGTTCGGGCACCGTCTCAATCCTGATGGGTAACGGTAACGGGACGTTTCAGCCTGGGGGCCACTACGTCCTCAACCCCGAGGTCAATGCGATCGTGACCGGGGACTTCAACGGCGACGGCCGGCTCGATCTGGCCGTCGGGTATGTCGGCGGCCCCACCTCCTACTACGATGGTCCGGACGACGTCGTGATCCTGCAGGGAAATGGTGATGGGACGTTCCAACCCGGCATCGATAACCTGGTTGAAAGTGGTGCCGGATCGTTTACGTTTGATGATTCCTCGTACAACGAGGTGATGATCGCGGGGGACTTCAATAACAGCGGAAAGCTCGGCGTGGCCTTCATTTCCATCGACTCTAACATCGACGTGATGCTGGGGAATGGGGATATCACCTTGTCGCTGGCCGGCCAGCCCACCACGAACCCCCAGTCCAACCCGCTGGTCGTCAACGTCAACGGCGACGGTACCAACGACGTCCTGGTCGTGGACGGCGCGGGCGATATCCTCTATCGCCAGGGCATCCCCGGCCAGCCCGGCATCTTCGAACCGCCGATCACGATCAACTCCGGTAACCCCTCGCGCGATATCGTCTGGATGCCGAACACCGATGTCGGCCCGGTGCTCGCCAGCGTCAACGCAGCCGACGATGCCATCTCCTTCTACGCCTACCGCAATGGTGGATTCATCCGGCTGAATGGCTCGCTCTCGACGGGATCGCTCCCGGCGCAGATCGTCGCGGCCCCGCTCAACAGCGAAAGCTGGACGGACCTGGTGGTTCGCGATGCCGGCGATGGTTCACTGTGGGTCTACTTCGGCGCCTCGTCGAGCGAGGAGGAGGGCACCGGTCCGATGGGTACGCTCGAACCCCCGGCTTTGCCCGTCCGAGTGATCCTGCCGGTCGGTCTCGGCATCTCCAACGTCCAGGCGATCGACACCAGCGGAGACGGCCAGCTCGATCTCGTAGTCACGAATGAGCTGACTGGTCAGGTCAGCGTCCTGCACAACTGGGACAACGATACCTTCGCCGCGCAGGTGCCGTATCGCACGGGGACGGCGCCTTCAGCGGTCGATCTCGGCGACACGCCCGAGGTGACGAGCCCCGATGGGACGACCGGCGTCGCGGCTGGGCCGATCACGCCGGGCGGTCCAACCGACCTCGTGACGGTCAACCCGGGGACGGACACGCTCGGCGTCCTGGACGGCCTCGGCGGCGGCCGGTTCGCCAACCCGGTCGCCATCGTCACGCCATCTCCCGGCGAGATCGTCCGCATGGGCGACTTCACCGGCAATGGACTCGACGATCTGGCCGTGCTGACCGCCGACGGATTGAGCATCTATCTGGCCAATGGCCGGGGGAGCTTCTTGCCCCCGACGACCTACCCGGTCCCGCCGGAAGCCGACGGGCTGAGCCTGGCCGATCTGACGGGCAACGGCAAGCTCGACCTCCTGGTCGGCGACGCCTACGGCGATGTCCTGGTCCTGCTGGGCAACGGCAACGGCATGTTCTCGCCCTATCACGAGGCCAATCAGGCCGTCGAGCTGGCCGTCGCTGATCTGACGGGCAACGGGGCCAAGGACATCATCTACGCCGACCAGGGGCTCGATCGCGTGGTCGTCGATTACGGTGCCGGCAGCTCCAACGTGCTGGCCGATCAATCCACCGGGTTACTCGAACCGGGAGCCGTGGCGCTGGCGGACCTGAATGGCGACGGCATCCCGGACCTGATCGTCGCCAACAGTGGCAGCAACAACGTGTTGATCTACCCCGGGCTAGGCAACGGCCAGTTCGGTCCGGCGATCAATGACGGCAATGGCTACTTCGTCGGCACCAACCCGGTGGGCATCACGGTGGCCAACCTCACCGGCGCATTGCCCGACCTGGTGATCGCCGACGAGGGCTCCAACCAGGTCTCGATCTTGCTGAACACGTCGCAGAAGGGCGGAGCCATCTCGTTCGAGGCGGGTCCGCGGCTGAGTTCGGGCGGGGTTGGGCCGGTCTCCACAGTGGTCGGGCACTTCTCCAGCGACCCCAACCTCGACCTCCTGGTCACCAACAGCGTCACCAACAATGTCGTGCTGCTGCCGGGTGCGGGCCAGGGGTTCTTCGACGATCAGGACGCCTCGGTTTACTCCGTCGGCAGCGATCCCGGCCCGACCTTCGTGGGCAACTTCAACGGCCAGCCGGACCTGGTCACGGTCAACGCCGGCTCGAACGACCTGACGCTGATCTCGGGCTTCGAGGGAGCAAATCCGGTGACGAGCACGATCGCCTCCGGCGGGGTGGACCCGGATGCCGCCTTTACATTCAGCTCGGGGGACGGGTTCGAGGACCTGGTCGTCGGTAACGAGGGCGATGGAGCGCTGACGTTGTACGAGGGCGGGCCGGATGGCCTGGGCCTGATGTCGGTGGAGAATGAGCCGAACGTGCCGGATCCGACGGCGTTGGCGTTCTCGGCGTTGACGAGCGGTCAGGTTCAATTCTACGCGGCGACGTCGGGCCGGGAGTCGGCCGAGTTGGTAGCGCTGAGCCTGAGCGTCGAAGTCGCGACCGTCACGGGGCCGGCGAGTCCGTCGCCGTCGCCGACCTCGGTGCAACTGGTGGCGCTGAACGATAACGCGCTGCCGTTAGTGGCGACGGTGCTGACGCTGACGATCAACGTGTCAAGCGAGGAGCTGGGTTTCGGTCTGGCGGAGTCGGAGGCGCTGGCGGTGGCGGCGTCACTGTCCGGAACGGGGATCTCGGTAGGGCAGGGTCCGATCCCGCAGCGAGTCGGCGGCGCGGGTGCGGACGGTGAAGGGGTCACGGACGAATCCGAAGCGGGCAAGGCCGGCGCGGGGCCGGGGGTCCTCTCGCCCTGGGAGCGATTCATCCTCGGTCTGGACGAGGCGCTGGACGAGTTCCGGCGCCAGAACGCGCCGGGCGGATCGGGGAGCGGCCCTTCGGCCGCGGGCGATCGCGACGGCTCATCGCCGTCGTCGAGCTTGCCCGCGCAGGGGGCGCCGACGGGCTTGCGGTCGGCTCCCGATTCGCACCTGGGCGAAGGCGAGGGCGACGCGGGGCCGAGCCCTGCGGTCCAGAGCGAGGCCGTCAACACGGCCATCGAATCGCAGTGGGGCGAGGACGCGCCGCCTTCCGGACCGGTTCGCGCGGCATTCGTCTTCCCCTTGCGAAGGGTGGTCCAGGGGAGGTTCCGAGCACTCGGGCCAGACGGTCCCGCATTGGCCGGGCCGCCACACCAGGAGAACCCCCCCGAACCCCCCCTCCGTAAGGGGGGGACAAATGGGCGCAACGTCGTCGCCCGCGCCCTCCCCTCCGCGTCTCCGAGCCGGGGCGAGATGAGCCCAACCGGGTTGCCGCGCCGGTGCTGGTCGCCCTGCTGATGGGCCCGGGGTTCCCCCATGGCCGGTTCGGGCGACCGGGTCGCGCCCCGGGGCAGGAGAGCCCGTCGCGTTGGCGAGGAATCGGCGGGCCAAGGGCCGATCCCGTCCGGGCTTCGCTGAGACATCGGGACATCGGTCAGACACACGAGACGATCCGGGGCATTCCCCATGATGACTCTTCTCCACTCCGCGAAGACCACCGGCCTGGCTCGTCATCGACGCCGACGACGAACCACCCCTCTCACCGTCTTCAGCGGGACGATCTTCCGGCTCCGGCCGCGCGTCGAGCTGATGGAAGAACGGACCTTGCTCTCGACCTTCCTGGTGAACAACACCGGCGACAGCGGCCCCGGCTCGCTCCGTCAGGCGATCCTCGAATCCAACGGCGCGACGGGGGCCACAAACACGATCGACTTCGGTATCCCGGGCTCCGGCGTGCAGACGATCATGCCGCTCTCCTCCCTGCCGACGATCGCCAACCCCGTCCTGATCGACGGCGAATCGCAGCCCGGCTATGCGGGCATGCCACTGATCGAGATCAACGGCAGCCAGGCCGGCGTGGTCGACGGCCTGACGATCACCGCGCCGAATGTCACCGTCCGCGGCCTGGATATCGACAACTTTAGTGTGGGCTATACTCAGGGCGCCGGCATTCACATCACGGGCACCGCCGCGACCGGGGACTGGGTCTACGGCAACTTCCTGGGCACGGATCCGACCGGGACGCAATCCGAGCCCAACAATTACGGCGTTGAGATCGATGCGGGAGCCACGCAGAACCTCATCGGGACTAATGGCGACGGTGTCACGGATGCGGCCGAGCGGAACGTGATCTCGGGGAACGACGACAATGGCGTCGAGATCCAGTCGTCGGATAACAACGTCGATTGCTGGGAACATGATCGGGACGGATGTCTCGGGAGCGGTTCCCGCCGTCGTTCAACGAGACGGTCGGTGTGGAGATCGACTCCAGCTCGGGGAACACGATCGGCGGGACGGTCGCCGGGGCCCGCGACGTCATCTCGGGCAATACGGAGTTCGGGCGTCCAGATCAAGGGCTCGTCGGATAACCTGATCGAGGGAGACTTCATCGGAATCGATGTGACCGGGACTAAATTGCTCGTGCTCGGTAATCCGGGCAATGCCAATGACATTGAGGCGGGTGTGGCCCTCACGAATGCCAGCGACGGGAATACGATCGGTGGGACGGCTGCCGGCGCGGCCGACGTCATCTCCGGAAATAGTGGTTCGAAGGCATCGAGATCGGCGGCTCGTCCGATAATCTGGTCGAGGGCGATCTGATCGGCACCGATGTGACTGGGACGAAGGCGCTCGGCTATGACAATCTCAGGTCGGGTGTCAAATTCGACCTGAGTGGTGGCAACCTTCACGAGAGAGAGCACGGGGAACACGATCGGTGGGACCATCGCCGGTGCGGCCGACGTCATCTCGGGCAACGAAGGATTGGGGCGTCGAGCTCGACGGCTCGTCGGATAACCTGTTCGAGGGGGACTTCATCGGCACCGATGCTACCGGGACGATCGCGCTGGGCAATGGCCAGGGAGGCATGAACATCACGGCGGACTACAATCCCGTGCACCAGGTTCCGTCCTTCGGTGGGTCCGACGTTGTTACGCGAGCGATCGATGATTTAGTACCTTCCATCAACAACACGATCGGAGGCACTTCGGCGACCGCGGGCAACCTGATCACCGACAACTGCGGTCCGGGAGTCGCGGTCACGGTCTATTCGTCGGTCGGTAGATCAGATCACCGCCAATCGGATCTTCGGCAATACCGGCGCAAGCCATCGATCTCGGCGACGACGGGGTGACGAAAATGGCACCGTGCTTCGGGAGGGCCCCAACGACCTTCAGAACTTCCCGGTCCTGTTCACGGCCGCCGATGTCCAGACCGAGGGCTGGCTGGGGGTCAGCGAGCCGGACACGACCTATCGCATTGACGTCTTCGCCAGCGCCGGCTATGGACCCGGCGGCGCCGGCGAGGCCCAGGATTACCTTGGGTCGCTCCAGGAGACGACCGACGCGGCCGGGGCGGTGACCTTCGCGATCCCCTTCGCGGCGCCGGCCGGGCTGCCGATCCTCACGGCGACGGCGACCGATCCTCAGGGCAACACCTCCGAGGTCTCGGCCCTGCGCCCGGGCGTTTTGCAGACTCCCACCCAGACGATCCGCCTGGCCCCCGGCCAGCCGTTGAGCTTCTCGGCCGCGTCGGGCGATGCGATTACCCTCCAAGACCCGGAAGCCGGACCGCTGGATCTGCCGTGGGACCTGACGCTCTCGGTCACGGCCGGGACGCTGAGCCTCGCGACCACCGCCGGCCTGACCGGCACGGGCGATGGGACCGGCTCATTGACCTACAGCGGGCCGCTCTCGGCGATCGACGCGGCCCTGGCCGGGATTTCGTACACCCCACCGCCGGGCTACCAGGGCTCCCCCACCCTGAGTCTGGATGCACAGTCGGAAGGCTGCCGCACCGATCCAGGCCCAGGTCTCGATCGTCGTCACCAACGGTCGCTTCGAGGTCACGACCATCGGCGACAGCGGGCCGGGATCGCTCCGCCAGGCCATCCTCGATTCCAACCTGGCCGTGGGCGGGACCAATACCATCGAGTTCGACATCCCGGGGGCCGGCGTCGAGACGATCGAGGCGGCCTCGCCGCTGCCGACGATCACCACCCCGGTCGTCATCGACGGCACGACCCAACCCGGCTATGCCGGCTTGCCGTTGATCGCCATCATCGGCCAGGGAGTCGGAGACGCAGACCCGCTCTCCGTGGCCGCGGACGTCACGGTCAAGGGCGTGGCGGTCGGCGGGTCCGCTTTCGCGGGTGTCAACGCGACGAGCAGCCTCGCGGTTGAATCTGTCCCGATCTCCTCGAGCCAGGGAGGGACAGTGAACTATCAGATCGTCGTGGCCGCGGGCGAGGGCCTGGTGGCGACGGCCCAGGCGGTGGGCACGACCACCTCGCTGACCCTGCTCGACGCCCTGGGCCGAACCGTCGTGCAGAGCGACGGCCTGTCGGCCGCGGAGCCCATCGACGCGATCAGTATCGACGTCGCGCCCGGCACGTACTGGCTCCGGGTCCACGATGACGGCGGCGCCGGGACGTTCACCCTGACAGCGATGATGACGCCCTCGGCGACCGCGTTCCAGGCCGTGCCCGTCGGAAAGAACCCCGACGCGATCGTAGAAGGGGACTTCACCGGCAATGGGAAGCTCGACCTGGCCGTCGCCAACGCAAACGACAACACTGTCTCGATCCTCCTCGGCAATGGGGATGGCACGTTTCAATCGGCCATCAACTACCCGGCCGGGAACGATCCGGTCGCGATGGTGGCCGGGGACTTCAATGGTGATGGTAAGCTCGACCTGGCAGTCGTGAATGGGGGCGCTTTCGGCACCGTCTCGATCCTGCTCGGCAATGGGGACGGGACGTTCCAGTCCCCCACATCCTACACGGTTGGTGACAGTCCGGATGCGATCGCGGTCGGAGACTTCGGCGGTGACGGGCACCTCGACCTTGCCGTCGCCAATGCCAAGTCCGGCAACGTGTCGGTCTTGACGGGCAACGGGGACGGGACGTTCCAACCCGCCGTCTACTATCCGGTCGGATACAATCCGACCGCGATCGTGGCCGGGGACTTCACCGGCGACGGTCGACTCGACCTGGCCGTGACCGTTCAGGTGAGTCTCTTCGACGGCGATCTCTCGGTGCTCCTGAACAACGGCGGTGGGACGTTCCGGCCGGCCGGCGAGTATCCGATCGGAAGCGACACGCTCGCGATCGTGGCGGGGGACTTCAACGGCGACGGACATCTCGACGTGGCCCTCGCGGACCAGCAGGGCGACGTCGAAGTCCTGCTTGGCAACGGCGATGGGACCTTCCAACCCAGGGTCGATTATAACATCGGCGGATACAATCCCTATGGGATGGTGGAGGGGGACTTCACCGACAACGGGGAACTGGACCTCGCCGTCGCGATCCAGGACGACGACGCCGTCCTGATCCTGCTCGGCAACGGCGATGGGACGTTCCAAACCGCCGTCGATTACCCCGTCGGGGACAATCCCAGCGCGATCGTGGCGGGGGACTTCGCCGGGAGTGGCCAGGTCGACCTGGCCGTCGCCAATTCGTACGGCAACACCGTCTCGGTTCTGCTCGGCAACGGCGATGGGACCTTCCGACCCGCGGTCGCCCGACCGGTCGGAATCAGTTATCCGGGCGAGAACGGCCCCGTCGCGATGGCGGCGGGGGACTTCACCGGCGATGGCCGGCTCGACCTGGCCGTCGTCAACTACAACACGGGCACCGTGTCGATCCTGCTGGGCAACGGCGATGGGACGTTTCGACCCCCCGTCGATTACTCGGTCGGACCGGCCTCGGCGGCCGGTTTCTCGCAGATCCCGAGGCGATCGCGGTGGCGGACTTCAATGGCGACGGCCGGCTCGATCTGGCCGTCGTCAATGAGGGAAATAGCACCGTCGCGATCCTGATGGGGAACGGGGACGGGACGTTCCAGCCCGCCGTCTTTTACTCGACGGTCCAGTACACGAGTCCCGATGCGATCGTCGTGGGTGACTTCAACGGCGATGGCAAGCTCGACCTGGCCGTCGCCGATGAGGGGTCTCAGGAAACGATTGTCTACCCGAATGGCACCTATCAAGGCATCGACGTGCAGGGCGGCGTCTCGGTCCTGCTGGGAAACGGCGACGGGACGTTCCAACCCGCGATCTATGACCCGGTCGAACCGGCCGATATCCTGGTGGCCGGCGACTTCACCGGCGACGGCAAGCTGGACCTGGCCATCGGGAATCAGATCTCGGACAACTTCGCGCTCTTGATCGGCAATGGTGACGGGACGTTCCAATCCCCCGTCTCTGTCCCGGCGGGAAGCTATCCCGGTGCTGCGGGACACTATCTTATTGCGATGACGGCCGGGGAGTTCAGCGGCAACGGTCGGCTCGACCTGGCCGCGGTGGATAGCTCGGGCACCGTCTCGATCTTGATGGGTAACGGTAACGGGACGTTTCAACCTGGGGGCCACTACTTCATCAACGCCGAGGTCGATGCGATCGTGACGGGGGACTTCAACGGCGACGGCCGGCTCGACCTGGCCGTCGGGTATGTCGGCGGCCCCAACGCCTACTACGACGGTCCGGACGACGTCGTGATCCTGCAGGGAAATGGTGACGGGTCGTTCCAACCCGGCATGAATAACCTGGTTGAAAGCGGTGTCGGATCGTGGTCATTCGGTGATTTCTCGTACAACGAGGTGATGACCGCCGGGGACTTCAATGGCAGCGGAAAGCTCGGCGTAGCCTTCATTTCCATCGACTCCAACATCGACGTCATGCTGGGTCAGGGGGATGGCGGCTTGTCGTTGCCCGGCCAGCCGACCACGAATCCCCAGTCCAACCCCCTGGTCGTCAACGTCAACGGCGACGGCACCGACGACGTCCTGGTGGTGGACGGCGCGGGCGATATCCTCTATCGGCAGGGAATTCCCGGCCAGCCCGGCACGTTCGAACCACCCGTCGTGATCAACCCCGGTTTCCCCTCGCGGGACATCGCGTGGGTCCCGAAGACCGATGAAGGCCCGCTGCTGGCCAGCGTCGACGCCCACGACGATGCGGTCTCGCTCTATTCCTTCCGAGACGGCAGCTTCGTACGAGTCGGTTCGCTGGTCACCGGGCAACTCCCGGCGCAGGTCATCGCGGCGGACCTCAACGGCAGTGGCTGGGACGGCCTGGTGGTCCGCAACGCGGACAACGGGACCCTCTCGCTGTTCTTCAGCAACGAGCTGGGCAGCTTCGCGACCACGTTCAACCCCTTCCGGTCGCCGGTGACCCTGTTCGTCGGCCTGGGCGTCTCCAACGTCGAAGCAGTCGAGGACCCATCAGGCCGGGGGATCGAGCTGGTCGTCACCAATCAGCTCACGGGCCAGGTGAGCATCCTGAGCGACGGGACCGGCGGGGTGGTCGCGGCACCCCAGCCCTTCCCGGCGGGGACCGAATTGTCGGCGATCGATCCCGGCAGCACGCCCGAGTTGACGAGCGCGGAGTCAACGACCGGAGTGGCGGGCGGGCCGATCACGCCGGGCGGGCCGACCGATCTCGTGACGGTCAACCCGGGGTCGGAGACGATCGGCGTCCTGGCGGGCCTCGGCGGCGGGCGGTTCGCCGACCCGGTCGGCATCGGCACGCCGTCCCCCGACACCATCGTCCGCATGGGGGATTTCACCGGCAATGGCCTCGACGACCTGGCCGTGCTGACCGCCGATGGCGTGAGCATCTACCTGGCTAACGGCAAGGGGGGCTTCTTGCCCCCGACCACGTATGAGGTGCCCTCGGGAGCCGACGGGCTGACCCTCGCCGACCTGACGGGCAACGGCAAGCTCGACCTCCTCGTCGGCGACGCTTACGGCGATGTCCTGGTCCTGCTGGGTAACGGCGACGGCACGTTCTCGCCCTATCGCGAGGCCAACCAGGCCGTGGAGCTGGCCGTGGCCGACCTCACCGGCAACGGGTCCAAGGACATCATCTACGCCGATCAGGGACTCGATCGCGTGGTCGTCGATTACGGCGCCGGCAACTCCAACGTGCTGGCCGATCAGTCCAGCGGGTTGCTAGAGCCCGGCGCCATGGCGCTGGCCGACTTGAACGGCGACGGCATCCCCGACCTGATCGTGGCCAATAGCGGCAGCAACAATGTGTTGATCTACCCCGGGCTGGGCAACAGCCAGTTCGGGCCGGCGATCAATGGCGGCAATGGCTACTTCGTCGGGACCAACCCGGTCGGCATCACGGTGGCCGACCTCACCGGCGGCCTGCCCGACCTGGTGATCGCCGACAAGGGCTCCAACCAGGTCTCGATCCTGTTCAACACGTCGAGGAAGGGCGGAGCGATCTCCTTCGAGGCGGGTCCGCGTCTGAGTTCGGGCGGGGTTGGGCCGGTCTCCACACTTGTCGGCCACTTCTCCAGCGACCCCAACCTCGACCTGCTGGTCACCAACAGCCTCTCCAACAATGTCGTACTGCTGCCGGGTGCGGGCCAGGGATTCTTCGACGACCAGGATGCCTCGGTTTACTCCGTCGGCAGCGATCCCGGCCCGACGTTCGTCGGCAACTTCAACGGTCAGGCCGACCTGGTCACGGTCAACGCCGGCTCGAACGACCTGACGCTGATCTCCGGATTCGAGGGGACAAACCCAGTGACGAGCACGATCGCCTCCGGCGGGGTGGACCCGGATGCCGCCTTTGCGTTCGGCTCGGGGGACGGGTTCGAGGACCTGGTCGTGGGCAACGCAGGCGATGGAACGCTGGCCCTGTACGAGGGCGGGCCGGACGGCCTGGGCCTGATGTCGGTCGACAATGAGCCGAACGTGCCGGACCCGACGGCGCTGGCGTTCTCGGCGTTGACGGGAGGCCAGGTGCAATTCTATGCGGCGACGTCGGGGCGGGAGTCGGCCGAGCTGGTGGCGTTGAGTTTGAGCGTCGAAATCGAGACGGTCACGGGAGTGGGAAGTGTGTCGCCGTCGTCGACCTCGGTGCAACTGGTGGCGCTGAACGATAACGCGCTGCCCTTGGTGGCGACGGTATTGACGCTGACGATCAACGTGTCGAGCGAAGAGCAGGAGTTCGGCCCGGCCGAGTCGGAGGCGCTGGCCGTGGGTGCGTTCCTGTCGGGGTCAGGGATTTCGGTGGGGCAGCCCGTCTTGTCGTCGCGAGGCGGCGGTGGGTCGGGTGCCGACGAGCCGGTTCCGACCGACGAACCCGGAGCCGGTGTGGCCGGTGCCGTCTCCGCGGTCCTGACGCCGTGGGAGCGCTTCGTACTGGGTCTGGACGAGGCGTTGGAGGAATTCCGCCGCCAGAACGCGCCGGGTGGATCCTGGAGCGGCCCTGCGGCAGCCGGCGATCGCGACGGCTCATCACCGTCATCGAGCTTGCCCGCTCAGGGTGCACCGACAGGCGCCGGGTTGGCTCCCGACCCCCAACCGCGCGATCGCGAGCCGGATCGGGAAGCCCAGCCGAGCCCCGCAGTCAAGGCCGTTGCCGTGGACTCGGCCATCGAATCGCAGTGGGGCAAGGCCGTACCACCGTCCGGGTCCGTTTCCACGTCGTCCTCGAGCCTGTTCCGTCAGTCCTCGGCAGAGTCCTGGACCGCCTTGACCTCCCGCAACACCGGCTCGGACCGAGCCGCACCCGCCCCAGCGCTGGGGAAGGATCGGCCGGGATCGGTTTCCGCCTCCTGGATCGTCGCCGCGTTCGCGACGAAATGGGTTCATTTTCACCCGTGGCCTCGAACCACCCGTCGGGGATGGTCGGCCCGGCTGGGGAATCCTGTTCGACGCCGCCGCGTCGTGATAGAGT
Source organism: uncultured Isosphaeraceae bacterium (assembly GCA_963845695.1). Classification (GTDB taxonomy): domain Bacteria; phylum Planctomycetota; class Planctomycetia; order Isosphaerales; family Isosphaeraceae; genus CAWJTV01. The sequence continues at coordinate 28,800 of CAWJTQ010000018.1, forward strand.
ATCACTCCGGAGAGGAAGTGAATCCTACAAGCCCGAAACGCCAGTGAATGGATGGATGATCCCCGCCCGAATCCACTCGCTGACGCGCCGAGCTTGTATCGGCCTTTCTCTCTTGTCGGGGTAATATCGGCCAGCGGCTCGCGATGCAGTCCCGCCAGCATTGAGTCCGGTCGTGCGCTCGATGGAGGCCACGCCGGAACCCCATGGCTTGCGCGCCGCGCCTGACGCGAGGGTGCGCTGATGCCGGGCGACCGCGATGACGATACCTCACTGACCCTGCTGGAACGGCTCCAGAAGAATCCTACCGATCCGCAGGCGTGGAACGTGTTCATCGAGCATTACCAACCGCGGATTCACCGATGGTGCTTGCACTGGGGTCTGCAAGACTCCGACGCCGACGATGTCGCCCAGGAGGTCCTGGTCAAACTGTTCGCCGCGCTGGGCAAGTTCCGGTACGACCCGTCGCGGAGCTTTCGCGCCTGGCTCAAGACCGTGACCCAGCACGCCTGGAGCGACTTCGTCGCCGCTCGACGCAGAGACCCCGGCCACAACTCCGACCGGATCGATACGATCGCCGACTCGGTTGAGGCGCGGACCGACCTGGAACGGCAACTCGAAGACGCCTTCGATCACGAGTTGCTCGAGATCGCCATGCATCGCATCAAGGATCGCGTCAAAGCCTCCACGTGGGACGCCTTCCGCCTCACCGCGCTCGACGGGCTATCCGGCGTCGAGGCGGCTGGTCAGCTCGGCATTCCCGTGGCCAACGTCTTCGTGGCCAAGCACCGCGTTCAGAAGATGCTTCAGGAAGAGGTGCGAATCCTCAAGAACGAGACGAGCTGAGGCGAAGGAATGTGCGGGGTATGGTCCACCTTGGTCCCGGACCGGGCCAATCTCGGAGACTTCTCGCCGAACAGATCCGATGATGGGTCCTCTCCACGCTCCCACTCTCCACTCCCTTTGGGCCCCTTGGAGGTTAGTCTCGCGCACCTCTTCGATTTTTATCGGATTTTCGTATCTGCCGCTGCGGTTGAGAGTTCGGGAGGCTCGCGGCCCAGATTCTCACGATGTGCATTAACAGATTTTCTAAACTGCGGTATACTGATAATATGAGGATCGGGCGCGTTGGTTCTGAACTGGGCCGGTTGGACCGCTCCAACCGAATCGTGGGCTCGCCGCAAGTCAGCTCCCGCCAGAGAGATCGAGGAAGGCGACGCGCCAAATACTGCCAAAGTGTGCCAAGGTGTGCCAACCGTTTCGCGATCATCAATGCGTGATGCCAAGGTGAGAAACGGTCGGATCCCGTGTGAGCACCAGGGGATCGGTTCGAGACACGTCTACGCGACCAACGGACAATGATGCCGCCCCGCTCCTCATGGAGGCGCGGTCATCCGCGAGAACACTCCAATTTCGCCACGAATTCCGCGTGCTTGCGCGTGCGAACGCCTCGTTTCACGGCCCGGTATAACAATTCCCAGTCCCTGGCGAAGAGCGCCTTGGCGTCCAGCCACAAACCCGGGAAGACCTCTGAGCGGTGGATCTCATCCGGGCCGGGTTCAAGGTTCTCGAAGCGATCGCCGCGGCGGATGAACCAATGGATGCGATTCGGGTCGAGCTCGACGACCAGGTATTCCAGAACCCCCGCTCGTTCGTAGTCGGCCTTCTTATGTTTCAGGTCGTAGTAACGGGTCGCGCGAGAGATCGCGACGACCAGCTCAGGTGCGCCTGTAAAATAGCCATCGGCGTCGACACCCATCTGGCCACCGCACTCAGGCAGGATGAAGAGGATATGGTCCGGTTGCGGCTCTCCCTTGAGATCGAGCTTCACCGTCGCACTGCCAGCTCCCTCGACGCCCGGAGTGAATTGCTCGTATCGAGCCAACCATGCCGTGACCGGATGATCGCACTTTCCATGGTCCCGCCGCATCGGCGATGGGATATAAACGATTCCTCCGACGAGTTCGGCCCGGGTCTCGGGCGGCATCGCCTCATAGCGCTCGTGGAACGTAGGTTGGTCGAGGTGCTGGCCAGACTCCAGCGGCGGGAGGGTCTTGGGAGGGTGCGTACGTTCGACGATGCTCATGATCGAAACCTGAGAGGGGCTTGACTCGATGGCCTCAAACCGGTTGGAGGTCAGCTCATGCGCTTTCTTTCTTCCGCTCGCGCTCGGCCGCCTTGGTGGAAGCGCTCAAGGGTCCTGGAGGACTGTCGAAGAGGCTCGCTTCCTTGCGGACGACCTCAGCCGTCACCAGGAATTTCCCCTTGTCCTTGGTCGCGCGATCGGGCAGTTCGAACATGATGTCGAGCATCATGTCCTCGACAATCGAGCGGAGGCCACGGGCACCGGTGTCCTTGGCCTTGGCCATCTTGGCGATCTCATGAAGGGCTTCGGTTGTGAACTCGATGTCGGTGCCTTCCATCTCGAAGAACCGGCGATACTGCTTGACCAGTGCGTTGCGCGGCTCGGTCATGATCCGCACCAGGGCATCGACGTCCAGGGGCATCAGGGGGCAGATCACGGGGAGGCGGCCGATGAATTCCGGAATCATCCCAAATTCGAGCAAGTCGTCCGAGGTGACCTTGTTGAGCAGCTCGCCGAGCTGTTCGGTATGCTGTTCGACCTGGGATTGGCTGCCGAACCCGATCGTCTTGCGGCCCACGCGGCGGGCGATGATGTGCTCCAATCCGACGAACGTCCCACCACAGATGAACAGGATGTTGCTGGTATCCATCTGAATATACTGTTGCTCGGGGTGCTTGCGGCCCCCCTGGGGTGGCACGTTGGCCACGGTCCCTTCGAGCATCTTCAGGAGGGCCTGCTGCACGCCCTCACCCGAGACATCGCGGGTGATCGAGACGTTGTGGGTGGTCTTGCCGATCTTGTCGATCTCGTCGATATAGACGATGCCCCGCTGAGCGGCTTCGAGATCAAAGTCGGCTGCGTGCAAGAGCTTGAGCAGGATATTCTCGACGTCCTCTCCGACGTATCCTGCCTCGGTCAAAGTCGTTGCGTCACCGATCGCGAATGGGACATTGAGCACGCGGGCCATGGTGCGGGCCAGCAGGGTCTTGCCGCACCCCGTGGGCCCGATCAGGAGAATATTCGACTTGTCGAGCTCGACATCCGTATCCGGCTCCTCGCCGTGGACCAGCCGCTTGTAGTGGTTGTGGACCGCCACCGACAGGACTTTCTTGGCGCGCTCCTGACCGATCACGTAGGCGTCGAGCTGCTCTTTGATCTCGCGCGGGGTAGGGATGTCGGTGAAGAGCGTCTTGGGCACGCCCCGCCGTCGCCGTTCTTGATCGAGGATCGACTGACAGAGCTCGATGCAGTCGCCGCAGATGTAAACGTCGCCGGGACCTTCCACCAGGGGGCCGACATCCCGGTAGCTCTTTCGGCAGAACGAGCAGTAGGCATTCTTCTTGGCGCCGCCGGTGTTTCCTGTGTTCATGCTCCCACCGCCGTTCCGTTTTCCCCCACCCGCCGAGCCGCCGCCCGTGATGTCCTTACCTGATGGCATGCTTTACCCTTTCATCCCTCTGCGGGGATTGTCGCTCGATTGCTGACCCTGCTCCGCCGGCCGATTCGGGACGCATCTCCTGGGTTGACGATCTCCGCGTCCGGTCGGGACACTGCCGCAGGATTCTCGGGACCGAGTGCGGAAGGTTCGGGTCGCTGCAACCCCAAGAGCGAGAATCTACCTCCGTCCCGGATCCCTGCGGAACCGAAGTGGGGCCTGCCAGCGGCCGACACATTATGACTCACACGAGAGCCGAAGGAAAAAAATCCGGGAGACGGTGAAAAACGGGAGTCCCAAACAACTCCTATCTCCGGAATTCCCCGGACTCTCTGCTCTGATCTCGACGTCCTGATCACGGTTCGGGCTTGGGAGACGCCTCGCCCTGGCGGTCCGATTTCCCTCTATCTTAGAGCACCCTAAGTCCGGGAGCAAGGCCGCTGAGTTTGCGCGTGGGTGATTGGTCCGGTCGTTCTAGGGTGCCGGGCCAATCACGAAGCGACTCCGGCTGATGCCGGAGGGACTGCACGGTTGCCGGGAGGTCTGAAGTCAGGTCCCGGCACGATGGAAGATGCTGGGCTCGACGGCGGGGAGCGCGAAGAGCCGGTTGTGGAGCATCTGCTCGAAGATCTCCGGGTCGCCAAGGAAGGTCGTCGCCGAGAGGGTGTCGCCATTAAGGCTGACCGGGTCAGGGTAGGATTGAAGAGCGGCAATCCGGTCGGGCAGGGGGGGATGCGCGGGGTCGAAGGTCTGGTAGCGGCGGGTCAGAACGCTCAGCCGCATGGCCGTATGGACCTCGGTGGGGAGCCGGTACCAGAAGGCGCGGAAGAAGGCATAGAGATTGAGGGCACCCGAGTCGTTCGGGTCGTAAGCGTCGAGGAGCTCCCGGAACAAGGGCTGGACGATGGCAACTTTGACCAGGGCTGAGGAAGCGGCACTTCCGCCTGCGATCACCGCAGCGAGCCGGTCGGCGCGAGCCTCTTGCGAGCGCGCGACCGGCTCGATCAGTCCCGAGGCCTCACGAAAGCAGAACCGCGCCCAGGCACCCAGCGGGCCGCGCACCGGAGGGCCGTTCCGCTCCAGGGCCTGCTCAAGGGCCTCGACGAATCGCGCCGAGCGGGCTGCGCGGGTCGCGTCGCCCCGCGCCAGGTGCGCGAGCTCGTGGGCGACGATCGCGCGCAGTTCGCCCTGGGTCAAGACGCGGAACAGGGGTAGACCGATGATCAGGCGGCGCGACCCACCCCAGGCCACGACTCCACAACAGGGGAGATATGTCAGGCGTACCTGGCCCGGCGGTTTGACCCCCAATCGCCGGCCAACCGCATCGATCGTCGAGAACAACAAGGGCGCGTTAACCCGGGCCAGCACAGGACCGAGATCGCTATCCGGATTCTGTGTCTCCACCCGGAACCAGACGCCGCCCAACGTGGCCACGATCCCCGCCCAGTCGTCGACCTCATTGCGCAGCCAGGCGCGAACCACGGGGATCACACCGCCGCACGCGAGTTGCACCATCGTGCCCGTGAACGTCACGATCCAGTACAGACGCTCGATGATCCGTAGCAGCCAGTTCCGCCAGAGGAGCCGCAAACCACCCAGCGGAGGCGTTGTGTGTATCAACGCGGGCGGTTCCCGGCCCTCTCGGGCAAGATGGCCATCACCCTCGCAGGAGTCGGCAACGCGCAGCACCATCCCACACCGCGGACACCTCGTCTCCGCCAGCGAGTCGACGTCCTCTCGCAAGTGGTCAAGGTCCTTCGCGCACTCTGGGCAGAATAGCCCGCCCGAAGCTTCGGCTCCAGCTCGGTCCATCGCCCGTCTCCGCGCCTCGTGGCCATTCGGCGACTCCAGACGTGCCGTTACCCCGACCCGTCCGAGTCGCCTGGTCAAAGTCTATCTCCGATATCATTCGGAGAACAGAGAGCAATGCCTAGTCGGACATACTGAGAATGTCGCGACCTGGGCTGGTCCTGTCAGGCCATGGGCTAGAACGACCGTTTCGATGACAAGCCTCATTGCATCATCAGGGTTACGATCCCGAGACGTCAAGGGCGGCCGGGACACGAGAATGAATTCAAGCCTCACCTAGCCCAGGGACGAGCGCATTCCCCAATCCCGCCGCCCCTGATCGGCCTGCGTGTTTAGGGACGCTGCACCGAAGGGTTGAGACCCTCGCTACCGTCAGTCGGACTTCGGGGGAGTCTCATCCTTCTTTTTCAACAAGTCACTCGCCTTGTCCTTGAGGTCTTTGACTTCCGTGCCAACTTTATCCTTGAAGATCTTTGCCTCTTCGCCGGCCTTCTTCTCTAACGCCTTGATCTTCTCGTTCGCCGAGTTGACAGCCTTGCCGGCTTTCTCACCCAGGTTCTTGACTCCCTCGCCCCCCGTCTTCAGGAGTTCGTGGGTTTTCTCGCCCCCTTTCTCGAGCATGTGACCGGTCGCCTCGGTCGCCGGCTCGACTTTCGTTCCCTTGCCGAGGTTCTCCACCTTCGAACCCGCCGCCTTGCCGGCCGCCTCGATGGACTCACCGGCCTTGTCCATGCCGCGCCCGGTCGCCTTGGCACCGGATTCGACCTGTTCACCAGTGCAGCCAGCAACCACCAGGGCCAGTGAAGACGCCAACAGGACCGAGACCCTCATGTACCGTTTCATCGTAAGTACCTCAATGGTTGAGATCTGCCGGCATCCACTAGAGGGGACGTTCGACGCCCCCCGACCGGCCGAAACCTATCATACAGCGCCAGGATGAGATAGAAGAGAAACCCCTGTCCAGAAGCAGAAATCCGTACCGATTTCCGTGCCTTGAGCCAGAGTAGCCTTTCCGGGGTGGCACTGGGGTTATTCGGCTGATCCATTCGATTCTTATCGAGGCAATACCTCCCGATAACTGCACACACCGATGACTGGATCGCTCGGCGTCGTCCCTTCGGTGCTGCCGAGGATCTCTGTCTCACTTTTGACGCGTGCATGCACAGAAGTCGTTGACCTCGATAGACATGGTCATCAGCGAGCCGCCGTCTGGATAGGGAGCTCGTCTTGTCCTGGCAGTTCGACAATTCGATCCGACCGGACGCCAGGATCCTGTCCCTTCGATTCTATGAGATTAGACACTCCAACGACACCTCGACCAGATCCGCATCCGAGACCTGACACAAGTCTGCCTCCGACCATGCTACGGCGGGAGTGACTCGACCATGTCGAGCCAGGGTTCATAAAGCCGACTCGACCCTGAGCATCAACCGATTTGAATCAGCTCGGATGGGGAAGCCGTCGATCGCAATCGAATTCGGAATGGCTTCGGCGCTGCCGTACCTCGGCTTGTTCAACCCAATCTGGAAACGATCGACTGCAAAAATGGGTTGGATGATCACGAAGTGCGAGCATCGCCGTACAGGTTACGTTGAGGAAGCGGTGAAACGACCGAGTTGATTGAACCTGTCAATCGGTCTCCGATAGTATTTGGAGGCACCCGGGAATACGAAGACGAAGCGACTGCTCGGTTTCCGGGACAAGTGGCTTCCAGGAGCGACGTGTGAGAGACCCGAACACCTGAAGCTTCCGATCGGATCCTGATCGATCACTCCACTTGAGGGAATTCAAGGCCTGCGGGAGTATAACCATTGGGAGGCGCGTGTCGACGGACGTGATGGGGAACGACAAATACTGACCGCGTACGAGCGAGTCTCTTGACACAGGACGGGAGAACAAGAAAGCTCCCCGATACTGGTTCTCTTTACATGAGAATCTAGGATTCATGCAAGATTCAAGCATAAAGGGTGTGGCTGGAGTCGTTCTTGCAATTCGAGAGTGTTGACTCGAGTGTGACCTGGGTGAGCCCGGTGGGATGGTCTCGATCGTCTCTAAACCTGGTCCTTGTCAGGGTCCCCGAGGACCGGCGCCGAGACGGATAAACAGAAACGGCATCGCGACTCTTTGATCTATCGGTCAACTGGGGCGATCCATAAGTCCTGCAAGTTGCGGATGGTAATGGTCCGGCTATGCATGCGTGAGCGCTATCCAAATCAAGAAGGAGTCCGATCCAATGCTTCATAGGATCCCGTCTTCGCCGATCAGTGGTGAGTTCATCCCGACGCTTGCATGGCTCTTGGCATCGGTTGTGGCATTCGGCACTACCGCGAGGGGGGATTCGTCATCCGACCGCCAGCCTGCAACGACCGTCACGCCCGGCGTACTCTCGACTGGAAGTACGATCAGCACTATCAGCACCGCCAAGTCCAACTCGTTGGGCGGTAGCGGAGACAGCTCCCTCGGAAGCTTGAGTGGCTCGAGTGCCTCTGACGGGCCCCCGATCCTGACCGACGTCAAGAATTCCGTCGAGCCGTCGCTTGCTGATGGATTTGCACGGATCGCGGATTTGCCAATCGTGAACGGAAATGACACCCCTCTAACTCGATACGATGGTCAGGACGTCGGTCGCGAAACGCGCAACACTTGCCGTCTCTCTGGTCTGGTTCGTCTACTCGTCTTCGGGACATTTGGTTTTCTGGTGATGAGGCGCCTGCAACACCACTGGAAGACATAAATCGTGACGCTCAATGAAGCCTCCCTACGGCGAGAGTGAACGTCTGGCACGGGTACAATGTTGCGGGGGGTTCTTGTTGCGAAGGGGCCAAACAGATCAGCCCGCCGCATCGCCTCCAGACCGATGCCCCGCAGTCGCTACCATGTCCGGGCGCGGGACCGGAAGGTGCGGCCGCCGCTGCTCGGCACCTGTGAAGCGGTACGATCAGACGGCCGGTCATCGGAGCCGGCGCGGTCGTGACCGCAGGGATCGATGACACGATTCAAGGAATCGGCGTGCCATTCCATGAGACCTCGGAGGGGATTCGATACCAGCGGCACTCCCTTTCAGACCTCGCCGAGCTTTCTGGTCGTAACCTGACCCGATTCGACCACCTCTTCCCCATTCGTCCTCGTCGCACAGCGACCATCCGATGCAACTAAACCGATTCGTCGAGCGATCGTGAGGGAGTCTGAGAATCGCTGGCGTAACGGCCGAACGTGCTTCTGATCAACCGCGCGAGCCGATCGGACCGGTCGAACCGGTGTGGGGAAACCGCGCTTCGGATCCGATTTCACCGCCAGGAGCCGAGCGGATTCCGGCCGGAGGGATTGACGTTGTGAGACATTTGTCTTAGGATAACGAGAGAGTAGATACCCACCTGTGAGTGATGGTTCGACCCGACCCCATCTTACTTTCGACCCGGAATCACGGCTCGCAGCACCAATCAGGCTTGCGAGGATGGGGAGTTTCTCAGTCTTAACGTCGAGACGACCGCCGATGGCCAAACGCCCCCCAACCATTCCCGATTCGGAACTTGATGTCCTGAAGGTCCTTTGGGACCTCGGCCAGGCCACGGTCCGCGAGGCGCTGGAGACCTTGCGCTCTGCTGGGCGTCAGTGGTCTTATGCAACCGTGGCGACGCTGCTCGACCGGCTCGAATCCAAGGGTCTGGTCACGAGTGATCGCCGGGAGCTGGCTTTCATCTACAAACCCGTGATCTCCACCCAGGAGGTCCGCCAGAAGCGCGTCAATAGCTTGGTAGACAAGCTGTACCAGGGCGAGCCCGGGCTTTTGGTGCTCCATCTCTTGAAGTCCCACCCCCTCGACGCGGGCCAGGCGAAAGAAGTCCGCGCCGTCCTGGACGAGATGGTGGGCGAGAAGTCGAAGAAGAAGGAGAAATAGTGGCGCGGCTCATGGCTAGGTGCGCTAGGCCGGTTGAATAGTTGGCTTCAGCCGGTTTTTCCGCGTACCAGTGATATTCTTACGATCGCGTAACGCGTGACGGATCGCCGGTTCTCGGAGGTCCGGGGCGTGGCGGGATCTGAGACTTGTCAGACCGTGCCGGTACCTGTTGATTCGCCAGTGGCCACTTGCCACTTCCGAGGTGGTCCGTAACAATCAGGGGAGACAGCTAACTAGGGCCTCCGAAAGCCGAGTGATGGGAGCTCGTGCGCCGAGTGGACCAGCCTCTCATCGAACGACGCGCCAGACGTTGACTCGTATCGGGTCAGGGGCGGGCATGTGTTCGCGACACCAGCGTCGCGGCCCCATCATACGAGCCAGGAAGGAAGCCGCCCCATGGCCCGACCCAAGCGGTGGTATGATCCTGACGCCGCGTCAGCTCTCCGTGTGATACCTCGGCAGGCCCAAGAGGAGTGTTGGAGCGCGGTGAAGTGGCGACATGCCGCGCGTGTCGCCAAGTCTGGTGGAATGCCTGGTTTACCCTTTGAGCGATGGTCCCGGCCTGGGATTGCTGGTATTCCTCCCGCCCATGCTCTGGATCTTATCGCTGCCGGTCTTCGACGTGATCTCCGTACTCCAACCGATGACCAAAGGAGATTGGGCGCTCGGTTTGCTGATCATGCCGGTCATGGCACCAATGCTCTTCAGCTTCGCGATGACCTTCGGGTACGCCCTGTTATTCCTCGGCCACATGCTGGTGGCCAGTGCCCTGGGCGAGAACGACCATCCGCGATGGCCGGAGTGGCACCCCAGCGACATCGCCGAGGGAGTTGGTCGCTGGTTCTGGGCGGGCATGTTCGGCGGAGCGCTCGGTGGCATCCCGCTCTTCTTCTACTGGAAGCACTGCGGCGAGATCGACTGGTTCGACTGGGTCGTCTTCATCGACCTGATCCTGGTGGCCGTGGGATATGCGCAGATGGCACTCGCGGCGGCTTTGCTGCACGAGAATATCCTCGCCGTCAACCCGGTCACCGTCATCCAGGCGATCTGTCGGATCGGCTGGGAGTATCTGCGACCCTGCCTGGTTGCGGCGATCGCGATGGTCTTCGCCGGCTTGACCGTTCGGAGCCTCCTGTACTACATGCCGACCATGTGGGCCGAGGGCCTCGCGCTCTGGGCGTTCTGGGTCTTCCTCTTTTACGCGGCGATGGTCGTCGTACGGATGATGGGGCTGACCTACCACGCACACGCACTGGACCTGGGCTGGTTCCGTCGCCGACCACGATGGGCATCCTCGCGAGGCAAAGGGGAGATCTACGCGAATTCTTGAGGTCACCCTTCACCTAGTCCCGCTACCTTGATCAAGAGAACGATCGCCACGGAATAGAAGATGACAAGGCCGGTGGCGTTGACCAGGGTACTGATCAGCGGCGCGGAGACTACAGCCGGGTCGATCCCGAACCGTTTGGCCAAGAGGGGTACGAGCGCACCGACCCCGTTGGCCCAGACGCAGATGCCGACGATCGCCAGCGCGATGACCGCGCCGAAGGTCTTGGAGTGACCGAGGAGGAGCCAGACAAACGCGAAGCCGAGCGAACCAAGCAGGGTGCCTAGGAACAGGCCGGTGAGGACTTCGCGCACCAGGACTCGGAACGTGTCGCCGCGCTGGATCTCGCCCAGCGCCAGGCCCCGGATAATCGTGCCGACCGCCTGGCTGCCGGCATTGCCGCCTGTCCCGATCAATAGTGGTATGAAGGTGTCGAACTCGATTTGAGGGAACCGGTCATCAACCCAATCGAACCGGTGGATAATGTACCGGGTGAGCGTACCACCAACGAAGAGGAGCAAGAGCCAGCCGATCCGTCTCCGCACGGATTCGTGGATCCGTCCTTCCCAGTAGGTCTCCTCGTTGGCTTCGGCATCGCGCGAGACGCCGCCAAAAGCAAGGATGTCCTCGGTCTGCTCCTGTCGGAGGATGTCCATGGCGTCGTCGTGAGTGATGATGCCCAGGAGCCGGTCCGAGGCATCGACGACGGGTATGGCGATCAGGTCATACTTGTCGATCTGCCGGGCGACGGCCTCCTGGTCCTCGTCGACGCGCGCGAAGATGATGTCGCGCTTCATGATCTCTTCGATGACGGCCGAGCGGCGTGAGAGGATCAACCGCTTGAGCGAGACGAACCCGATCAGCCGGCGATTGTGGTCAATGACATAGCAGTAGTAAATCGTTTCGCGGTCCGGCGCCTCGTGACGGAGCCGATCGATCGCCTCGCGGACTGTGATGTGGGGTGGGAGCGTCACATAGTCGGTCGTCATGACGGCGCCGGCGGTGCCGGGCTCGTAGCTGGCCAGACGGCGGATGTCCTCGCGCTCGGCTTGGGCCAGGTACGGCAGGACCGGGTCGAGTACGTCCTCACCGAGCCGGTTGACCAGGTCGGCCCGCTCGTCGTGCGACATCACATGGAGGAGTTCGGCCGCATCCTGGGGCGGCATCACCTCGACCAGCTTGACCTGACGCTCATTGTCCAGATAGCTGAGGACCTGCGCCCGGTCACGCGAGGGAAGGATGCGGAACAGACTATCCCCATCGCCAGTCTCGAGATCCTCGATCAGCTCAGCGACCCGGCCGGGATGATAGTCGGCGAAGAAGTCGCGCAGACCGGCGACCTCTCCATCGTGGATCAACTCGCGCAGGTCGGGTATCAAGAGCGGATGTCGCACCAATCACCGTCCGTTTCACCGTCTCTGCTCCGCTGATCCTGTACCATAGGCTACGCATCCCGTGCACAATGGTTCGAACGTGTGACACAGGCATCCGCTCGCCCGCACATCATCGCGGATGAGTCACCCGAGCATCGATAAGCGAATGGTCCTGGCCGGGATCGTTCAACGGGCCCCGATCACGTCCTTGCCGAGGTATGGCCGCAAGACCTCGGGGACGTCGATCATCCCGTCGGATCGTTGATAGTTCTCCAGAATCACGATGAGGGCCCGGCTGATCGCGACCGCCGTGCCATTCAAAGTGTGGACGAATCGCGTCCCTTTCTGGCCCGCGGAGCGATATCGGATATTCAGACGGCGGGCCTGGTAATCGGTGCAGTCGGAGGTGCTGGTCACCTCGCCGTACTCACCGAGTTCTCCGCGCCGGGCATCCAGGCCTCGAGGTCGAACTTGCGGTAGGCCGGGCCGCCCAGATCGCCCGAGCAGATGTCGAGCACGCGGTAGGGTATTCCCAGGGCCTGGAAGATCTCTTCCTCGATAGCCAGCATCTCGATGTGCACAGCGCCCGAAGATTCCGGAGTGCTGAAAGTGAACATCTCGACCTTGGTAAACTGGTGGACGCGATACAGGCCACGGCTGGCGCGTCCGGCGGCGCCGGCCTCGGTCCGGAAGCAATGAGAGAGGCCAACGTACCGGATCGGCAAAGCTGACTCGTCGAGGATCTCGTCGGCGAGCATTCCGCCGAGCGTGATCTCAGCCGTGCCGACGAGGCTGAGGTCGGTATCCTCGACGGAATAGACCTGCGTCTCGACTCCGCGCGGTGTGAACCCGATCCCTTCCAGGACCTGGTTACGTGCCAGGTCGGGCGTGGTGATAGGCGTGAAACCGTGGCCGATGAGCGTCTTGACGGCGAATTGCTGGAGTGCCAGGTCGAGGAGGACGGCGTCGTTCTTCAGGAAGTAGAAGCCGGTCCCGCTCACCTTGCCGCCGGTCTCGAAGTCGATGAGGTCGAGGTCTTCGCCAAGGGCGACATGGTCCTTGGGCTGGAAGTCAAAGGTGCGGGGAGTGCCGATCTTGCGGAGCTCACGGCTCTGGTCCTCGGTCTGACCGACGGGTGCGTCCGGGTGCGTCATGTTGGGGATGCGCTTCAACCGCTGAGTCAACTCGGCCTCGAGCCGGCGGAGCCGTTCCTCTTCCTCGGAGACCGAAGATCTCAGCCGTTTGCCTTCCTCAATGAGGGCGGACCGCTTTTCCGTGTCGCGCTCGCGGCCGGTGGCCTGGGCAACCTCGTTCTGCCGACGGCGAACCTCCTCGACCTCCTGGAGCAGGCCCCGGCGCTCGGAATCCAGTTCAACAACCCGGTCGACGTCCTCGATCACGTCTGTCGAGACGTTGCGGTCCCGGCAATTCTGCTTGACGGCCTCAGAGTGCCCGACGACATACTTCAGATCCAGCATGAGAGGAACACCTTGTCAGGATACCGTCTCCCTCGCCAGCTCGTCGAAGAGGTGGGCACTCGACTTGATGCCGCGGTGGAAGTCGGCCAGGGAGAATTTCTCGTTGGGGCCGTGCAGGTTATCGTCGTTCTGCCCCCAGCCCAGAAGCAGGGTATCCACGCCCAGGTGCTGCTTGATCAGCCCTACGACCGGGATGGAACCGCCCTCGCGAATGAAGACGGGCCTGGTTCCAAAACCCGTCTCGATGGCACGCATGGCAGCCCGCACACCGGGTGTATGAATGTCGACCAGAACGGCCGGCGCCCCGTGATGGGTCAGCAGCTCGCAGGTCACTCCCGGCGGGCAAACCCGCGCGATGTGATCCCGTAACAGTCGCTCGACTGTCTGGGGATCCTGGTCGGGGACCAGCCGAAAGCTGAACTTGGCTCCCGCCTTGCACGGCAGCACCGTCTTCGGCCCCGGACCAGAGTAACCGCCGAAGATCCCGTTGATGTCGCACGTCGGACGTGCCCACTTGCGCTCCAGCGTGGAATAACCAGCCTCGCCCGTCAACGCGGGTACGGCCAGGTCGCTCTGGAATGCCGTCTCGGAAAAGGGCAGATTGGCGAACTCGGCCCGCTCCCACGCTTCGAGCGGCTTGACACGATCATAAAAGCCAGCGATCTGGATTTTGCCATCGGCGCCCTTGAGCGTGGCGAGGATCTCGCAAAGCGCATTGATTGGGTTGGCCACCGCGCCTCCATAGGTCCCGGAATGCAAGTCGCGGTTAGCCCCTTGCACTAGAAGCTCAAAGTAGGCCAACCCCTTGAGCCCGTAGGTGATCGCGGGAATCCCAGGAGCGAGCTGGCTGGAATCGGAGATCACCGCGTAATCGCAGGCCAATCGGTCTGCGTGCTTGGCGACGTACTCCTCCAGGCTGGCTCCCCCAACTTCCTCCTCACCTTCGATCAGGAGCTTGATATTCACCGGCAGCTTGCTGGCCGTTTTCAACCAGGCCTCGGCCGCCTTCAGATGAGTCAGCATCTGCCCCTTGTCGTCGGTCGCTCCTCGTGCATAAATATTCCCGTCTCGGATCGACGGCTCGAACGGCGGCGACAGCCAGGGTTCTAACGGCTCCGGCGGCTGGACATCATAATGGCCGTAGATCAATAGGGTTGGCTTGTCGGCCGCATCCAGCCATTCGGCATAGACGATCGGATGCCGCTGCGTCTCGATCAACTCGGCCGGTAATCCTATCGTGGTCAGGTCGTCGCGGACGAATTCGGCCGCTCGGCGCGTGTCGGCGTCGTGTTGGGGCTGTGCACTGACGCTCGGGATCCGAAGCAACGCCTTGAGCTGATCCTCGAAATCCTCGCGATGGGCCTGCAAGTAGGCGTCAACCCGGCCGATCGCCGTTTCGTCCTTAATCATCGGTTGCTGGTCCTTTGTGGCGCTTTCCATTCGCCAGAGCTTGGCCGTTGGGAATGGTCTCGGAATAATCCCTTGAGGACGAGAACCCATGACGATCTCGTAAACGAACCACGCGCGGGCTGGTCCCACGGCCTATTCCTGCGAATCTCAGTATAACACCGGCCACGGAGAGGAGCGACGGACGAGTCGTCCCGAATCGTAGCAACCCGGAAGCTACCTCCATGCCGATTATCATCCGCGGAGGGTTCCATCCTCGAACGCATTCGTAGGATCATGAAAATGTGGCGGGAAAGCGAGTTGTTGACTTCCTTCATCAACACGAGAGGCTTTTTCAATCGGAAGACTTGTGCTCCACGGGAATTGCTTACAAAATGCAGATGACTCGTCTGTACGGTTGACTTCTGGCGGAGAGAGTCCATATTTTTCAAAACTTGATTCAAGTTTTTGTCAGACCGGGCCGCACGACTCGTTCAGCGGCGGGTGATTCTCGAGTCGGTATCGAACTTGCTTGAGATCTGTCAGGAGTTATTCCTTGCAGGGCGATTTGGTGTGCGGAAACCGGAATGGCGACTCGCGCTGGGCTGGCGGCGAATGCCGCCGCTTCGGTTTCTTTCTCGATGGTCGTGCCGTGAGGCGGCCCATCGCGAAGTCACGCATGGTATATATGAATCATCAAGATTGAGGAGTTGCCAACGGAAAGGCGACCGTCCCCGGGGTGGGTTTCGGCTCCCTTGGGCGCGGTGTCAAGCGGATGCCTGGGAGGCGCAGCTTGGGTTTGACGCCCAAGACCGTTTGACGCAGTGGCCGGGGGCTTTCATCGAACAATTCCCAGTGCTCGTCGCGGTTTTAGGAGGGGAGCCTTTCTGATGAGTTTTCTGCAACGCTTCCTCGATCGTGTATTGCGCAGCAACCCGAGCCGGATGGCTCGGACCGGGTTTGACGATCTCAGCGAAGACCAGTTGGATGCCCACCTACGCGTTGGACGCTATGGGAACTTCTCGTTGACGGATGCGGTCCGCCCCTCGATCGGCCTGGACGTGATCCCACGAGAGGGATACCGCCGCGATACTTACTGTGACCCGGACAGCGGCAACAAGATGCCCGTGCTAGCCGCATCGGTCTCGGCGGAGCACCTGTTCGAGGTCTTCATGGATCTCCTCGATCCGCTCGGGGAAGTCGTCAACGTGGTCATGGAGTCCAGCCATGATTCCGAGCCAGGCTGCCACGCTGATCTCTATCGCGAGCATATCGACACCGTCATCCTCAAGAGTACGCTCTACGATTACGAGCCGCTCTTACTCCACGACGGTTGCACCGGGTTGGCCGCGTTGAACCCGACGGGCCCCATGGAAGTTCAGTTTGACGAGCACAAGCTGCTCTTCGTCTACGCTCACGACCTCCAACCGTTCGAGGACATCTTGCGCCAGTACGGCCTGAAACGGGATGACACCTTGAAATTCATCTCCGAAGCCGAGCACTTGCATTCCACCGACGACGTCTATCACGAACAGTTCGACGAGATTCTCTACCGACTGGGGATCGATCGGTAATCGATGTCGTCGGTTTGCGTGGCCCCGTGGAAGGCAAACTACCTCACAGGCAGGGCAAGGCCGGCACGAGGAATGGTCGGGGGTTGATTCTCCGAAATCGTCCTGTCGGTTCTTCCCCATTATATTGCGAGTGGCGAACCGAGCGGGTCCAGGCCGGCACCGTCGGCGCGGTTTGGATTCGATGTGGAGAACGGCCGGGGGCTCACCGTCGGTGCCGCCATCGACTCGAGTCTCCATCGGCGTCGTCAAGGCACGGCGGCGCCTCCCCAGGCCATGCAGCATCGGCGCGGAGGCTCAATTTCGGTTGACAGGAAGCGGATCATCTCCCTCGGCGCTGGGGAGATTGGCCGATGGACCCACGACGTTGTGTTCCGGGGCAAAGTGGGCGTCGAAAACGGCTCGTGTCTTGGCCCCTAGCCTCAAGGGGATTAAAATGGGAACCGACTCGATTGCGTTTTCGCGACGCGAGGCTGGGTGCTCCGGCTTGCCGTCTCGATCCCCAGGGACGTGCAGAAGGTCTGACGATGGAGATCCTCGGGATCGGTACTGACATCATTGAATGCCCGCGAATCGGCAAGATGATCGAACAGCACGGTGAGCTATTCCTCCGCCGGGTCTACACCGATCGCGAAATCCGGTACTGCCAGGCGAGAAAGCATGCCATCGAGCACTTCGCCGGCCGATGGGCCGCCAAGGAGGCGATCCTCAAGGCGATGGGGACGGGTCGAAGCCATGGAATTGCCTGGACTCATGTCGAGGTTCGCAACAGCCCGAACGGCCGGCCGCACGTCCTGGTCTGCGGGGCGGCTCGCGAGATCGCTCGGGAACGCGGGATCGGCGAGATCCTGATCTCGATCTCGCATTGCCGGACTTACGCCACGGCCTATGCTCTGGCCCTCGGTCGGCCGTCGCCAACATCCGTGCCTTCCGCCGCCAACGAACCGGCCTGATTCGACCAGGAAGGAGTCCCGGCCGTAGCATCAGAATCGGCCCCAGGTTAGCTTCCCACGACGGCGGTGATCTTCTCGAGCGTGGCCTCGCCGGGCTGGCGCGTCCCCTTGCACTTGGGATACTTGGAGCAGCCGAGGAAGAAGCCGCGCTTGCCACGGCGGACGACCATCGCGCTGCCGCAATCCTCGCAGGTCTCGTCGACTTCGATCGTCTTCAGGTCAACGGCTGACTCCGCCGGTCCAGCCGGGGCTTGTTCGGCGAGCTGCTCCTTGAGGTCGTCCGGTATAGGAGCAGTCCCCCGGCACTTGGGATAACCCGTGCAGCCCAGGAACGACCCTCGCCGACCTCGACGCACAGCCATCGGCTTACCGCACTTCTCGCAGGCCACTTCGACCTTCACCGGTGGAATAGGCCGCCCCTGCTCGTCGGCCGGTAAGGCATTGCGACACTTAGGATAGCCCGTACAGCCCAGGAAAGGCCCTCGCGCGCTCTGCCGCAACACCATTGGCTTGCCGCACTTCTCGCAGGTGTACTCGGTCTCGACCACTGAGGGAACGGGATTGCCATCCTTGTCGATGTTGAACGATTCCTTGCAGTCGGGATAGCCCGAGCAGGAAAGGAACTTCTCGCCGCGCTTGTTCTCGCGGATCAAGAGCGGCTTGCTGCACTTGGGGCAAACGTCCGCGCTCTCGACGGCCTCAGCGCGGGGGCGCCGCCCATCGGCCGGGTCGCCTTGCACCCCTCCGAGTACTTTGAGCAGCCCAGGAACGGGCCGGTCCTGCCGAACTTCATCAACATCGGCGCCCGCAGACGTGACACGTCTCGTCGGTCGCGATCTGAACCCGCTCGGCCTCGGTGTCGGCCGTTTTCAGGGCGTCCTGGAACGGGTAATAGAACTCGTCGAGCACCTTGACCATGTCTTCCTTGGCCGAGGCGATCGAATCGAGCTCATCCTCCATGTGCGCCGTGAATTTGAGGTCGAGGATCTTAGGGAATCGCTCCACGAGAAAGTCGGTCACGACCATGCCCAGATCGGTTGCGTGGAACCGCCGTTCCTTCTGCTCGACGTAGGCGCGGTCCTGGATCGTCTGGATGATGGGCGGCGTAGGTGCTGGGCCGGCCGATCGCTTCCTTCTCCAGCGCCTTGATCAGAGCGGCCTCGCTGTAGCGCGGCGGCGGTTGAGTGAAGTGCTGGGTCGCGTCGAGGGCGTGCAAGTCGAGGTTCTGGCCGACGGTCAGGCCCGGCAAGAGCTCGTCTTCCAACTTACCTCCTGGCGGCCAGACGCGGCGGTGACCGTCGAACTTGAGGACTTTTCCTTGGGCCTTGAATCGCCCATCGCCCGCGGCGACGACCACGTCGGTCACCGTGAACACCGCAGGTGCCATCTGGCTGGCGAGGAACCGCGCGTAGATCAATTGATAGAGCCGGAACTGGTCGTGGGAGAGGTGATCCTTGATCCGATCCGGTGTGAAATTCAGATCGGTGGGGCGAATGGCCTCGTGAGCCTCCTGGGCCATCTTGCCCGCCGCGTATCGAATCGGCTTGGCCGGCAGGTAGCGGTCCCCGTACTCGGCTTTGATCCGTTCTCGCAGCGCGGTCATGGCCTCGTCGGAGATGCGAAGGCTGTCGGTCCGCATGTAAGTGATCAGGCCGACGGGACCGGAACCGTCCACGTCGATCCCTTCGTAGAGCTCTTGAGCGATCTTCATCGTCCTCTTGCCGGAGAACCTCAGCCGGATCGCCGCCTGTTGCTGAAGCGTGCTCGTCTTGAACGGAGGGTCGGCCTTGTCAAGCTTTTCGGCCTCGTCCACCTGATTCACCACATAGGGCACCGACTGGAGGGCCTCGCGTACAGCCTGGGCTTCGGCTTCGGTCTGGGCCTCGAACTTCGCACCCGCATACTCGGCAAGGAGCGCTTGAAAACGATCGGACTCGGCGGCGGAGCCGGCCGGGCTCACGGTCGCTGTGATCTTCCAGAATTCCTCAGTGACGAAGGCACGAATGTCGCGTTCTCGGTCAACGATCAGCCGCACAGCGACCGACTGAACCCTCCCCGCGCTCAGGTTTCGCGCGATCTTCTTCCAGAGGAGCGGACTGAGCTGATAGCCTACGAATCGGTCGAGGAACCGCCGAGCTTGCTGGGCGTTGACCATGTCCATGTTGATCGGAGCCGTGTGGCTGAAGGCTTCCTTCACGGCGCGCTCGGTGATCTCATGGAACGTGACCCGGCGTACCCGGTCGTCCGGTAGGTCGAGCGCCTGCTGAAGGTGCCAGGCGATGGCCTCTCCCTCGCGGTCGGGGTCGGTTGCCAGGTAGACCAGCTCAGCCCGTGCAGCGGCCTTCTTCAGGTCGCCGATCGTCTCCTTCTTGGCTGGCACAACTTCGTAGTCCGGCGTGTACCCATGGCTAACGTCCAGCCCGAGCTTTCGCTGCGGAAGGTCGCGCACATGCCCCATGCTGGCCTTTACCACATAGTCGGAGCCCAGGAACTTGTGGATCGACTTGGCCTTTTTCGGACTCTCGACGATGACCAGGGCCGGGCCGGTGCCGTTTTCCGAAGGCTCGATACTTTTTCCGGCCTTGCGTGGTGCCGCGGCCTCTTTCGGAGAAGCCTTCTTGGTCGCCGGACGCTTCCGCGACGAGGTCTTGGGCTTGCGCACTTCATCCCGAGGTGTCGATGATTTGGTCTTGCTTGCCACGATGCGTTCCCACCTATCCTATTTCCTATTAGTGGCTTCGGTCGATTTCACTCGACGGTCGCTGTCGGCGTCGAGCCACGATTGAGATTGTCCTGACGTCGAATCCTGGTACGATAAAGCATGGGCCTCCGCGGTTCAGACTTCACGTCCCGATCCCTTAGCGGCATAAGCTAGGGTATCGGGGCCTGTCAAGAGGGAGGCTTCTGAAACATCCCCGCGACCGGCCGATCTCGTTGCAGTTTGAGCCTGGTCCCGGGCCTCCCCGACAGCTATGATCGAAACTCGAGGAACTCCATGTCGTTCGAGGTTTTTCGCCGCCATCAGCGCAAACTTCTCGCGATCTTCGCGATCCTGGCCATGTTCGGCTTCGTGGTCTCCGACAGTCTGCCCAAGCTGCTGAGTCCCAGCTACGCCGGACGCGATCAGCCAGTCGTCACACTCTATGGGAAGACGATCTACCATAGCGTTCTCAATGACATGGCGATGCAGCGAAGCAACGCCAACCAGTTCGTCTCCCAGTTGAATCCGTACATTGGGCCGACCCCGTTTGGCGGCCTCAAGAACCGGGATATGGTCGATGCGTTGATTCTCGAGCACGAAGCCGATCGGCTCGGCATCCCGGCCGGTACCGAGCAGGGGCGGGTCTGGCTCAAACAAGCGACCCAGGGTCGGATGAGTCGCGACCTCTTCGAGGCGGTATTGGCCCGGTTCAATAACCGAGTCAGCGGCGACCAGATCCTGGGCGATATCGCCAATCAGGTGCGATTGGCGAACGTCCGTCAACTGCTTGGTGCGCCGATCGTCACTCCGTACGATGTCTTCCGGGCCTACCGCGATCAAAACGAAAAAGTGTCCGCCAAGGTCGTCGAGGTCCCTGCCGACAAGTTCCTGGCCAAGGTCCCCGAGCCCTCGCCTCAACAGATTCAGGCATACTACGACCTGTACAAGGACGTCCTTCCCGACCTGTCGCGGTCCACCCCCGGCTTCAAAATCCCGCGTCAGATCCAGGTTGAGATTCTCTCCATCGACGGTAACGCCCGAACCCGCTTCATCAAGGATCACTTGAGCGAAGCAGAGCTTCGCACTGCGTACGAGAACCATAAGAACGAGTATCAGGTCGCGAGCGAGTTGCCAACGGATCTCTTCGCCGACCAGCCGGACCTGACACCTCCAGTCCTCCGATCCTTCGAGGATGTCCGCTCCACTCTGGCATTCGCGCTGGCCGAGGAGAAAGCCCAGGCCGAGATCGTCGAGAAGTTCGAGATGATCAAGAAGGATGTGCTCTTCCCATTCGCCGACCGGTACCATTCCGCCGTGAGTGAGATCGAGGACGCCAAATCTCAGGGTTCCCAACCGAAAGTGGTTCTCCCGGAGCTTTCGGATCTCAAGGAACTCGCCAAGCGAGAGAGCCTCGGTTACGATCTCACCCCGATGTTGTCCCGAGAGGAGTCCGAGCGCTACGGCCTGATTTCCGGCGCCGAACTCGGCCTGTCCCGGCACAGCGGTGGCCGCAAGTTCGCCGACGAGTTCTTCGATCCCAAAGCGAGCCTCTTCGAACCGGAGGAGTTCACCGATGTGCTGGGCGGTACGCGATACCTCGCCCGCAAGATCAAGGACGTTCCGCCTCGCGTCCCGCCTCTGGACGAAATCCGGTCACAGGTCTCACTTGCCTGGAAAATGAGCCAGGCGGGTCCCCTGGCCCGCAAGGCCGCGGAGCAGGTGGCAGAACAGATCAAGAAGCAGGGAGGAACGATCAAGGAGACCACGGTCGAGGGATATCAAGTTCTGACCATACCCTTGATCGCTCGGCGAAAGTCGAACCCGCTCTCCGGCCGATTCGAGATGCCGGAGCCCGAAGACTCGCCGATCCCCGAAGTCAACCATCCGGGCGACCTCTTTCGTAACGCCTACTTCTCCCTCCAGAAGGGTTCGGCCACGGTGGCACCCAACCAGCCCGAGACGGTCTATTACGTCCTGACCCTCGATCGTCGCGAGCCGGCCACGTTCGCCGCCCTGTACGCGCCCAACGGCGATGAGTTTCGCTACAAGCTCGTCGCCCGCGATCAAGCAGAACGAGACCTCATCGAACACTGGATGGGTTATCTGCGGCAGCAGGCTGGACTCAGTCCCGACTGGATCCCGCCCGACGAGGCCAAGGGAGAATCGTCGGGCCCGAAGGGTTGAAGCAGCTTCCGAACGGCCTCTCTGGTGTTCGAGGTTCGGGCCATCTTGTCGGCAACCCGTGGCGAACGGAATCGCCGGGTTCCCAAGACCCTCGAAGTGGGGAGTCTGCCGTCTCCGCCACTTCCGACTGTCCCGCGATAAGAGTCCCTCAAAAAACGGGGACTGGCTCCGAATCTTCGCGGTGCCTGTCCCCTTTCTTTGAGGAGCTCCAAAAACCGATTCACCGACAACGGCCAACGACCCCACGACGACTGCGCGTTTCGTGTTGGCTTCGATCGCGCGTTGGGTAAAAGCAACCAGCATGCCGGATCTGGACTAGAGAGGGCGTACCTCCGTGCTCGCCGAGCAACTGCCAATGTCCGCGTCGTGCTTCGGCCGGTGATTGAATCACGTCCTTCGACCAGAGCAGCTATCCCCCTGCCTTCGGGCTGCCAGGGGTACTGAATGACTATGCGCCATCCTCGAGAGTGACCACCTTGTGCTTGGTCAGGTTTTGCTCGATCAAATCCGTCACCACGTCGGATGCCGTTCGACGCTCCAGCGCACAATGGACCTTTAGTCGCATGAGGGCTTCCAGGGGCAGGCGGAGGTTGATGGTGGCCTTCTCGATCCCTCGGGAGTTGCGCCGTGCTGTGGATTCAGTTCCATTGCGCGACGTCGAGGATGAGGTGCGTCGAGCCATGTTCAGCCCTCCCTGACTGTTTCGATTTGGTCATTGTTCAACTCAAGTCTGTCCTAGACTAGCAAGCGACGCAGCGACACGCCACTGTGTTCATCCGATCATTCGCCGAGACGCGAATGCGCCGAGACACCTGGAAGGATGGTCCGTCCCCGCGCCTTTCTTCCGATCCCTCTTTGTGCGTTTGCTCTTGCAATCAAGAGGACCAACTGCTTAATATGTGATGATCGGGATTTTCGCATGGAGATCTCGAGGAAGCTCTGCAAAGACGGCACATCACCCGCAGCATGGAAGCACCGACATGAGCCTACTCCCACAACCCCCGACGATCTCCTTACCACTGCCCGCGCTGTCGCGTTGGTCGGTATGCTACCGGGGCCAGCCCATCGGTTTGATCAACGCGGATGGAGACTGCGTGGCGACCTTTCGCCTGCCGACCGGTTATCGCATCACGCCCCACCACGGACCGGTCGAAGGACCCGGCTGGCTGACACTGAAGGTCGGGCCGAATACGTCCGTCGCATTCTCCACGGTCGGTCTGTTGATCGGTGTGATCGATTTCGATCGATCGGTCCGGTTCAGTTCGCGATTCCCCCGCTGGATCGAGATCGCGCGCGTTTCTCCGGTCGAGACCGGTTCGCCGCCGAGCTGTGCTCGCCTCAGTCAATTCACGGAACTCGTAAGATCCTCGCGCACCGCCCAGAGCGACTTCGACCACCGTTGCGATCCGCGGGGTCCCCGGGCACGCAAGGACGACCGCAATAAGAACGGCTCATATAGCAGCGACTCTCGGCACCGAGACCGAGGACGGGCCGGCGGCTGCAAGGCCTAGTCGTCCTGATTCCGTTGATGGATGACATCCCGTTTCGTTTCGAGAGGGTCTCCTCGTCAGGACATTTTCCTTGCAGAGAATGTCCGATTGTCTCATGCTGAGGCCGTTCATCTGCGCACGGCGCGTTGTGCCGCACTTCGACTTGGTGCGAGGAGGATTCTGACGATGGCCGAGCCAAGCGAAATGGTGGGGTCGCGACTGCTGTTCGAGAACGACCGCCTGCGCGTCTGGGACGTGTCGCTCGAGCAGGGGGAGTCACTGGAGAAGCACATTCATCGGCTCGACTACGTGATCCTGGTCGAGTCGGGCGGCAAGCTCCGAAGCTGCGACCCGGAGAATCCGGCGAACGACCGCGACATCCACTTCCACGACGACCAGGTCGAGTTCCGGGTGGTCGGTGAGGGCAAGATCGACAATCTACTGACCAATGTCGGGACGAAACGTCACCGCAACTACGTGATCGAGCTGAAGCAGGGGCGCGGCAACAGTACGGACGTTACCTCATAGCGCGATTACAATATGGCCAGGGGCCCGCGCGTGACTCCGTACTGGTTCGAAGCCTGGAGTTCGCGCCAGAGTGTCTTGCCGTCACGATGGCCGGAGAGAGCCTCGCGATAGAGGCGTATCGTCTGTTCGACGGCTTGCGGCACGTCGTCTAGGAACTCGATGCGCAGGAACCGCGCACCGTGTCTGAGAATCCGGGGCAGATACTCGGCCGCAGTCTGAGGCACAGCGTTGAAGAGCGTGTTGCGACAGCCCACGTCGGCCTTCAGAGGATGCTCGGCTCCGATCCGGTCGCGGAGCTTGACGTCGTGATGGTCGCATGGTCGGCCACAGTTGGTCGCGTCCGTGCCTGGCGAGAGGAACGCACAATAGACACAGTGCTCCATGTGAAACATTGGAATCTGCTGATGGATCACAACCTCGAGCCACGACGACGGCGCGGCATCAAGCAAGTTCAGGAGCTGATCGACGTTCAGATCGTACGACGCCGTGACCCGCACGGCGCCTCGTTTCTTGAGAAACTCGACCGTGAGCGGATTGGCTGCGTTCATCGAGAAATCCGCCACGAACGGGACCCCTCGCTCGGCGCAATAGTGCATCCCGCCTGCGTTGCGTACCAGGATGCCGTTGGCGCCTCGTCTGGCGAGGAAATGGAAGATGTTGCCCTCACCGGGTTTCTCGATGCGTGGGGTCGCCAGGTAGATGGCAGCATTCCCCTTACGAGCCGCGGCTACCGCCTTGTCATACTCCTTGATGTCCTGGTAATCGGCGTAGATCGTCTCGATGCCGAGCGCGATGGCCGCCTCGATCTGGTCGGTCCGCCGGCAGAGTACGGACAGCTGGGCCGTGTTTGCCGGTGGCTGGCGCTGGACTGTGATGGATTCGATCAAATCTGATAACATGGGCTCGGCCGTGATCGAGCGGACCGGTGGGCTCGTGCCCGTCGCGTCCAGCCGCGCGACCAGGTCCCGGCGCAACTGGTTGAGCACGCTCATGGGCACCATCGGCCGACCTTCAATCGTGGCCTCCAGACCGCCGAGGTGGTAGATCGTCCCACCCAGCCGGCCGAGGTGCGTCGTGAAGAGAGCCTCATCGGCCGGACGAGACTCGGCGCGCACCATCGACTCAGTCGACTCGACTGTCGCGCGGACGCCAGTTGCCGTCGTCCCGGCAACGCGAAGCGGCTTGCCAGTGACCGCGACGACTGCGATGTCCAGGACAACCTTTCGGTTCGTTGGCCCTTCGAACGATCGGCGCAACCGGCGGGTCAACTCGGGGTCGTCAGTCTTCCAGATCCGCTGACCGGGAACTAGCCGGCGCAGATCGATCGATTCGCGACCGAACCGAAGCTCGACTCGACCCAAGGATGCCGCCGCTGCCTCGGCCGGTCCCGTCGATTTCCGACTCTCGCCCATCGGGATGACCTCGAAGACCCGGCCGCCTTGCTCGTCAAGGCCGATGGATTCGTCGCCGTCGAAGACCAGGCCATCGCCGGGCTTGACTGGTGTTTCCACCGTCAGCCGGACTCCGGCTCTCGTGACCGATTCCACGACGCCCAGAGGAATCCCCCGCTTCTTGGCATAGTCGCCCCGGACCAGCACCTTGTGGTTGTTCCCATCGAGGAACCCATGGGAGAAGCCGCGAGAGAACGAGAGCTGCATTTCTTCGACGTCGCGAGGCGCGAACGCGATCGGCTGGCCGGCCCAGGCCGCGTCGATGGCCATGCGATAGTGCCGCGTGATGTTCGCCACGTATTCGGCCGTCTTGAGCCGACCTTCGATCTTCAGGCTGGTGACGTCGAGGTCGATGAGTCGGGGGATCAGGTCATACGCGGCCAGGTCTTGCGGGCTCAAGAGATACTGGACGCTCTCCAGGTCGACGAGCCGGCCGTCGCAAACGATCTGATAGGGCATGCGACAGGCCTGAGCACATTCGCCCCGATTGGCCGACCGGCCCCCGAGCGCCTCGCTGGTGAGGCATTGGCCGGAGTATGCCACGCATAATGCACCATGGACGAAGACCTCGAGCGGCAGGTCGGTCTCATTGCGGATGCGGCCGATCTCGTTGAGCGACAGCTCCCGCGCCAGGATCACGCGCGAGCAGCCGATCTCCCGCGCCAGCTCGACCCCCTCCGCACTGGTGATCGACATCTGCGTCGAGGCGTGGATCTCGATGTCGGGCGAGATCAGCCGGGTCAGTCGCGCCAGACCCATGTCCTGAACGATCAGCGCGTCAACACCACTCACAACCAGCTCGCGGATTGTGGCTTCCAAGTCCGGCAGCTCGCTGGTGAAGGCGAGCGTGTTCAGCGTCACATAACCCCGAACGCCCCGGCGACGGAGCAAAGCCATGACCTCGGGCAGATCCGCACCATCGAAGTTATGGGCGCGGATTCGGGCATTGTGGCGCTGGAGCCCGAAGTAGACGGCATCGGCCCCGTTCTCAACCGCGGCGATCAGGCAAGTCCGATCACCGGCCGGCGCCAGCAGCTCCGGCTTGATGCGCGACCGAGCGGGGCCTGTGACTCTCTTGGAGTCGCCAGTCATCCCCATTGTGTTCCCTTCCACCTCGACCGATGCCTGCATACCGAGCCTCGCAGTGTCGTCTAGCGTATCTGTCCGTCCGAATCCGTGTCTCCATGGTAACCAAGATGGGGCGCGACCCCATCGGCAATCCGACAACTCAACGCGGCCCGTAATGCAGCACTGGGTCTCCCAGCTCGTAGGCGCCGAGGTCAGGCACTTTTCCCCTGAAGCCGTCGTTGAGACCGGGCAATGGCTGGCCGGCATCGACCGCCGACGATCGGGCCGAGAGCCGGAGGTCCGAGTCGTTCGGCACCGCCTTGGCAACATCCTCCGGCGCCCGAGCACCCGACGCGAACGCCGTCGCCGAGTCGACCCGTATCGCATGCTTCAAGACCGGCGCGCGTTTCCGGACATCGTCCAACGTCGAGTATCGCACACCATTCCAGCGGAGGAACAGCCGGAACGGGCCGCCGCCGAATCCATCGTAGTCGAAGTCGCAGTCGACCATCGGGGCCGTGCAGTCGAAGGCATAGTCGGCCGCTGTGCCCACGAACAGGTTGTTTCGCGTCCAGCAGTTCCGAACTCGTGCTGATGTCCAGAGCAGGGCCGGCATCCCTTGCTTCACCGAAGTGTTGTGGAAGATCAAACAACCGGAGGGGCTATTGTGAAGCTTGAACGGCTCGACGGCCACATTGTCCATCACGTTGCGAAACACGTAGACCGGTCCACCGTAGACTGGCTGCATCGAGATCCCCTGGAAGACGTTAGTCATCCGGTTGAAGTAGCAGCGCGTATTGCGCTCGGAATAATCCAGCTCGATGCCGTCGTCGGTCAGCTCGCTCAGGTCGTTATTGTGAATGTCGATGGCCGCACAGCGGGGTGAGGGGAAGGTATCGATCGCATCGGCGAACCCCTTGATGCGGTTGTAGCAGACGACATGTCCTTCACCAGTGATCTGGATGCCCCGGGCATCCTCGATCCCCTTGGTACGCGGCCAGGTCGAGGGACCTTCGATCACGTTGTCCGCCAGGAAATGATCCTGGGCGTTTCCGCGAGTGTTGCGCCCCGCGTTCATCCCGAAGATGACCTGCCCGATGTGACATCCACGGACAACGATCCGGGCGGCGTCGTGGAAAGTCACGCCGTGGAGCGCGTTGCGGACCGTGAGTCCCTCGAACCAGACGTCGTGCGTCCCGGAAGCCTCAATGGCGTGGGTTGGACGATCGGACGAGCCTGCACGCCCGTCGATGACGGCCGGACCGTCGCCGGCCGCGGCCCAGACGATCGGCTTTTCCGGCGTGCCGCTGTGACGGATGACCCAGGGGGCGGGATAGACACCGGCGTGCAAGAGGAGTACGTCGCCCGGCGTGGAGGCCGAGTGGGCGGCCGCCAGTCCGCGAAAAGGCTCCACCTCGGTGCCGCGACCGCCCCCAGTACCCGGCACCACGTGCCGTCGATGCGCTCCGGGAGGAACCCGCGGCTCGGCGCGAGTCCGAGCACGCAGCACCCGGCTCGTGGTGACAGCTCCTCGGTCTCCTTTCTTCCCGTCAAGCACGTCCATGAGCGTCAGCTTGAACTCGTACGCCGTCCCTGGCGTCAGCATGAGCGCACTCCCGGCGAATAAACGGCAATCGGCGGGGACGTCGAGCCGGCTGCCGTACTTCTCCATCACGTGCGCCCCGCGCTCCACTCGGAAGAGCGGCGCCCCCATTCGCCACGCCGTCGCCCCTGACGTGCGGTATTCCAGAAGGATCGAGGCGGTCCGGTCGACCTCCTCTCGCACGATCCAGTAGACGCCCAAGGAGTGAAGCGTCGGCCGATCGAGCTGAGGTTCTCCCACGGGCCGGGCGGCTTCCGCGCCCGGCGAAAACGCGCCCCAAACCCAGCAGCCCACCAACAGAGGAATTGCACATATCGAGCAATCGTGCGAGACTGTGTGGGTGTAAGTGCACGGATGCATCGGGCCACTTTGGTCCGGCCCGGAGAGACCATCCTCGGCTGAACGAGCCGACGGAGCCTTGAAGACTCGCATGATGGAGAAGCTCCCGGCGAATTTGGAGAGGCTACTGACCTACGCGAAAGTATTTTCCTAGAATGGTCACCTCAACGGTAGTGGGGGATCCGGCGCCGAAAGCCAATTCTCGAAAGAAGACGGTCATGAAGCTCGTCAAGCATCCCGCGACCAGACGACCCTGCGAGCTGCGGGGCCGCTCGAACGGTCGATTGCGGGACGAATATTCTTTCTTGCGTGGCAACTCTCCGAGAACGGTCACTGCTTTTGGTTTTTCCAGGGATTCCGGAGGCCGTAATGGCGTTCTCGGATCGTTTCTAAGGTAAGGAACCAGAACGATGAGCCAGAATCGTTTGAACCACAATAGCCTCTCCAGCATCGTGAACAAGCAAAAGTCGACATTGCTGGCCGACTGGATCAACGAGCAATCGTCGGTTCAGGGTCGCAGGGGGTCCGTGCTGAAGGAATCGGAGTTAAGGAATCAGAGCGCGGAGTTCATCGAGTTACTCCGAAAGACGTTTGAGCAAGGCGAGGAGCCCGACATCGAATCCCCTCGGTGGAAGGGCGTGCGCGAGATGCTGGAGAGCCTGTCTCAATCACGGCTCGCGCTGGGCTTCAGCCCGTCGGAGACGGCGTTTTTCATCTTCTCCCTCAAGAAGCCACTCTTCGCCGCGCTTCGCCGAGAGCTGAGCGGAGACGCCCAGGGCCTGGCCGACGCGACCTGGGCGGCAACGGAGGTGCTGGACAAGCTCGGACTCTATACGACCGAGGTTTATCAGAAGGCTCGAGAGGAGGTGATCAACCGTCAGCAACAGGACATGCTGGAACTCTCGACTCCGGTTGTGAAGCTTTGGGAAGGCATTCTGGCGCTGCCCATGATCGGCACGCTGGACAGCGCCCGCACACAACTCGTGATGGAGAGCCTCCTGCAACGGATCCTGGATACCGGCTCGGCGATCGCGATCATCGACATCACGGGCGTACCAACGGTCAACACCCTGACCGCACAGCACCTACTGAAAACGGTAACCGCAGCCCGCCTCATGGGCGCCGAGTGTATTATCAGCGGGATCCGCCCGCAGATCGCGCAAACGATCGTGCACCTGGGAGTGGATCTTGGGGACGTGATAACCAAGGCATCCCTCGCCGATGCCCTCGCGGTGGCTCTGGAACGGACCGGGCGAGTGGTGACTCGTATCAAGCGAGGCCATGAGTGAAGCCGGCGATTCGCGTGGTCCGGGGGTAGGGGAACGTCCGACGTCCTGAACGCGTGCCCGATGGAACTGAGCCGTTTATCGGTCTCGGCGTCGCAACAGGCAGACCGGACATCGTCGGCCCCGCTCATCTCTCATGGTTACCCGACGGTCTTCCCACCTGCTACGGTCTGGTCACTCTTATGGCCTCTGTGCTCGCGGGACCTCCCGGGCGCTTCGCCCTCCCGACGGGGACTCCTCGTTGAGCTTCGGACACCCCCGAATCCTGTGACGGCATGGCCGAGAACTCTGTAAGGAGCCAGTATGGACCATATACCAATCCTTCGGATGGGCAACGTCCTCCTGGTCACGATCCAGGTCGAACATGCACGACCGCCTGGTGATGGCACTTCAGGAGGACCTCACGAACCGCATCACGGAGACGGGTGCGCGCGGTGTATTGATCGACATATCTGCTCTCGACATGGTCAACTCGTTCATCGGGCGAATGATCGGCAACATCGCGAGCATGTCTCAAGTCCTCGACGCCGAAACGGTCGTCGTCGGGATCCGGCCGGCCGTCGCCATCACCCTGGTCGAGCTGGGACTCTCCCTGCCCGGCGTGCGTACGGCGCTGGATGTCGAGAAGGGGATGAAGCTGTTGCGCGCCGCGACGGGGCCGCGCCCCGGGGAGGTCGACGATGGCGGTGTCGAAGACTGACACGCTGGAGGTCCGATCTTCGACCGACGTCGTGCTGATTCGCCAGGCGGTAAGGAGCTGGACCGCGGAGTTGGGGTTTAGCCTGGTCAACCAGACCAAGACGATCACCGCAGCTAGCGAATTGGCCCGTAATTCGCTAGAGTATGGAGGAGGAGGTACGGTCACTTTTGAATTGCTGCAAGAGGGGAGCCGGCGGGGCCTCCGACTCACATTCCAAGACCATGGTCCCGGTATCTCCGACATCGCGATGGCGATGAAGGATGGATATACGACCGGAAAGGGGATGGGTCTGGGACTGGGGGGCGCCAAGCGGCTGGTCAACGAGTTCGAGATCGATTCGCGCGTCGGCGAAGGGACGCGTGTGACCATCACGAGGTGGAAGTAGATGATCGGGTCTCGAGGCCGGTCTCTGGGCGTGACCATCGATGAGCCGACAAAAGTAGGCGAGGCCCGACGGCGGGCTTCGGCCTTGGCCGCCCTACTGGATTTCGATGAAACCCGTCAGGGGAGGGTGGCCATCATCGTCGCGGAAGCGGCGAGCAACCTCATCAAGCATGCAGGGGGCGGCGAGCTGCTCCTTCAGGAGTGGGGGTGGGGCGAGTCAGAGAGGTGGCTGGAAATCCAGGCGCTGGATCGCGGGCCGGGGATGAGCGATGTCGGCCGGTGCATGGCCGATGGATACTCGACGGCCGGCTCGCTGGGCCACGGGCTCGGATCGATTGCACGGTTATCCGACGCCTATGGGATTTACTCCCTTCCTGGATGTGGCACGGCCCTCTGGGTGCGCCTTTACGCAGATTCCGGGTCTCGAGCCGTGGCCGAGGGCCGTCCGGAATTGGGGGCGGTGAACTTGCCGGCTCCGGGCGAAGAGGCCTGTGGCGACGACTGGACGTTGATTCAGAGGGACGGACAGAGGATCCTCTTGGTCGTTGAACGGGCTGGGGCACGGGCCTTTGGCGGCGGAGGCCGCGGCCGCGGCAGTGCGAACCGTACAGGCCCATCCGGCGGCGGAGCCCGTCGAGCTGATCGAAGTGGCCCATGCGGCGTTGCGCGGCACGCGGGGAGCGGCCCTGGCCATCGCGAGGATCGACCTGGCTCGCGGTCAGGTTCGATACGCCGGTGTGGGGAATATTTCGGGCGTCCTCGTCGATGATCGCAGCGGCCGGACGACCAGCATGGTTTCACATGCCGGCATTGTTGGGCATGGGATTCGCAAGATTCAATCTTTCGACTACCCATGGTCCGAGGAATCTCTCATGATCCTGCATTCGGACGGGCTGGTCACGCGCTGGGACCTGGGGATTTACCCGGGACTCACCCGGAGCGAGCCAGGTATTCTCGCAGGGATCCTTTATCGGGATCATCGGCGCGGCCGTGATGACGTCACCGTCGTCGTGGCCCGCGAATGGAGAGTGCCGCCGTGAACCACGTGCCGCTTCTGAACCTCGAACTCCACCTCGAGCCCGACATCGTTCTGGCGCGCACAGCGCGCCCGTCAGGTCGCCGGGCTACTGGGATTCACCCATCTCGACCAGACGCGGGTCGCGACCGCGACCTCCGAAATGGCTCGCAATGCGTTCCAATATGCCGGCGGTGGCCGCGTCGAGTTCCTGGTCGAATCCGGAACCCGCCCCGCCCTCGTGATCCGCATTCGCGAGCGGGGCCCGGGCATCTGCGACCTCCAGGCCATCCTCGACGGTCGCTATCTCTCTTCGACCGACGTCGGCTGTGGGATCATCGGTGCCAAGCGGCTCATGGACCGGTTTAACGTCGAGTCGGTCCACGGGGCTGGCGCCACCGTCTCGATGGTCAAGGAGCTCCCGAGGCGAAGTGGTCCGCCAGGGCCCCAGGAGCTCGCCCGCATCTCGGCCGAGCTCGCGAAGAACGCACCCCGGGGGCTCCTCGAGGAGCTCCAGCAGCAGAACCAGGAGTTGCTCAATACGCTCCAGGAACTGCGCGACCACCAGACCGAGCTCGCCCTGATGCACACTCGCGAGCTGGATGAGACCAATCGTGGAGTCGTGGCGCTCTATGCCGAGCTGGATGAGAACACGAATGCCCTCAAACGCCTGTCCGATCTCAAGTCACGGTTTCTCTCCGAGATGAGCCATGAGTTTCGCTCACCCCTGAATTCCATCAGCAGCCTGACCGGATTCCTGCTGGCCCGAAGCGATGGCGATCTGAGCGCCGAACAGGAGAAACAGGTCCGGTTGATCCGTAAGGCCGCGGAGGGCCTCTCATCGCTGGTCGACGACCTGCTGGACCTCGCGAAGGTGGAGGCCGGAAAGGCCACCATTCGGGTCGCGGTTTTTCACGTCCGAGAGGTGTTCGAGAGCCTCCAGGGGACGATCCGTCCGATGGTCGATCCGTCGGTCGTCCGGTTGGTCTTCATGGAGCCACCGGGCCTCCTACCCCTGCAGTCCGACGAGGTGAAGCTGACGCAAATCTTGCGGAATTTCCTGTCCAACGCCGTGAAGTTCACCGAACGGGGCGAGATCCGGGTTTCGGCGCGGTCCGAACCCGGAGAAACCATCTTATTCTCGGTGACGGATACCGGCATCGGAATCGCCGCCGAGGACCTTCCCCGGATCTTCGAGGAATTCGGCCAGATAGAGAACCCCTTGCAGGTGCGATGCAAAGGGACAGGCCTCGGTCTCCCACTGGCCCGAAAACTGGCGGAGTTGCTGGGTGGCAGCGTCTCCGTCCAAAGCAAACCCGGTGTCGGCTCGACATTCTCCATCGCCGTCCCGCGGGTTTTTCCTCGCCCGGATGCCGGCCCCAATCTGGATGGCTTCTCAGCCTCGAAGGCAGTGCCTCAAGGGTATTCAAAGAGCCGCGCCCTGATCGTGGACGATCAGGAGGAAGATCGTTATGTTATGAAGGGTCTGCTGGAAGTCTGCGGCCAGTTCGAGATCCTGGAAGCGGGAAGCGGAGACGAGGCGGTGCGAAGGGCACGCGATGATCGACCCCAAGTGATCGTCCTCGATCTGGGTCTGCCGGATATCAGTGGATTCCAGGTCCTGGATCAGCTCCATTCGGACGACCGAACCCGAAACATC
Organism: uncultured Isosphaeraceae bacterium; assembly: GCA_963845695.1. Lineage (GTDB taxonomy): Bacteria > Planctomycetota > Planctomycetia > Isosphaerales > Isosphaeraceae > CAWJTV01. The sequence goes on from CAWJTQ010000018.1 coordinate 62,522, forward strand.
CCCGTGATTATCAGCACGTCGAGTACTCTTGATGCGAGCGAACGTCAGCTCCTGGCCAACCGGGGGATCTCGGTCCTCGACAAGGCGATTGGATCGCGACCCGAAGCCCTGTCCCGATTGCGGTGTTCGCTGGAGAAGGCCGGCTTGAATCCTTCGTCGGCGACGGACGAGGAACCTTGAGATGATCGATCTACCCGAGGCTTCGATCCTGCTCGTGGATGACGACGAAGCCAAGCGCTACTCCATCGGCAAGATCCTCCGCCGGGCGGGGTACTCGGTCCACGAGGCCGGCACGGGGAGCGAGGCGCTGCGTCTGGCGGCCACTCAGCCCGATCTGGTCGTCCTCGACGTCAGACTGCCGGACATGGACGGTTTCGAAGTCTGCCGGCGCATCAAGTCCGATCCTGCTACCCGCGATCCCGGTCCTGCACGTCTCGAGCACGTTCGTCGGCATCGAGGACAAGGTGCACGGCCTGGAGAGCGGAGCTGACGGATACCTGACCAACGTCGCCGAGCCGTTGGAACTGATCGCCACCGTCCGTGCGCTGCTCCGTGCCCGCCGCGCCGAGGACGCAGCGCAGCTCTCGACTCGCCAATGGCAGACGACCTTCGACGCCATCAGTGACGGCGTACTGATGCTCGATAGCAAGGGTCAGGTTGTCCAGGTTAATCGGACTCTCGAGCGGATCCTGGGCCGGCCCTGGGGCGAGCTCCTGGACAAAGACCTCTCCTCGCTTCTGGGCCCTCCCGAGGAGGCAGGGCAGCCGCTGTTCGAACGGATGCTCAGGTCCGGAGCGCGCGAATCCCGCGAGGTCTTCCTGGGTGAGTCCTGGCTGCGCGTGAGCGTCGACCCGATCCGCGATTCCGATCATGTCATCAAGGGTGCACTCTGCCTGATTTCCGACATCACCAGGCAAAAGCGGCTGGAGATGCAATTACTCCGCCAGGCCGAGCGGTTGCAGGAGGCCGACCGCCGGAAGGACGAGTTCCTGGCGATGCTCGCCCACGAACTGCGTAACCCGCTGGCCCCCCTGTCAAACGCCCTCGAGATCGTCGCCCTACCCGATGCCGAAGTGACCGTGATTGCCGAGGCGCTCCAGATCGCTCGACGCCAGATCCAGCACATGGCCCGGCTGCTCGAGGACCTGCTCGACGTCTCGCGGATCACCAGTGGGAAGGTCGAGCTCCGCAAGCAGTCGGTGAGATTCGGAACGATCGTTGCCCAAGCTGTCGAGACGGCCGCCCCACTGATTGCCTCGCACTCCCACGAGCTGACCCTTTCGATTCCGTCCGACCCCATCTTCGTTGAGGGCGATCCCACTCGGCTCGAACAAATCGTCGTGAATCTCCTGAACAATGCCGTGAAGTATACCGAGCCAAAGGGCCGCATCGCCGTCAGCCTCGAGCACGAGGGGAACGCGGTCGTATTACGCGTCAGCGATTCTGGCATCGGAATCCTTCCCGAGATGCAGAAACATATCTTCGACCTATTTGTGCAGGCCGATCGTGCGCTGGATCGTTCGCAGGGCGGTCTGGGGATCGGATTGACGTTGGTTCGAAGTTTGGTCGAATTGCACGGAGGAACGATTTCTGTCCAGAGCGAAGGTCCGGGCCTAGGGAGCGAGTTTGTGGTCCGGTTGCCGGCCTACGTCGAGGAAACATCCCGGTCGTCCAATGGATCCGATCTGCCCCGGCCGGCCCCTGCCAGCCCCGTGCGAATCCTCCTCGTGGACGACAATCCCGACTGTATCCAGACGCTGGGCAAGCTCCTGGAATTGAAAGGTCACGCGGTCTCGTCCGCCAAGGACGGCCCCACCACGATCGAGCAGGTTGCGACATGGGGACCGGACGTCGTGCTCCTCGACATCGGACTTCCCGGCATGGACGGGTACCAGATCGCGCAGCGGTTAAGAGAGGGCTGGGACTCCGCTCGCTTGAAGCTCGTCGCGCTGACCGGGTATGGCGGTGACGAGGTCCGCCGTCGGGCCATTCACGCTGGATTCGACTTCCACTTCGTCAAGCCCATCAACCCCGAAGACCTGAACAAGGTGCTGGAGACGATCCGTCAGCCTGAAGCGATCCGCGAGTGAACTCCATCCTCGGTAGGTGCGAGTCACCTCGTATGCACCCAGATCGGGCTCGCCCAGGCGAGCTCACCATTGTCCTGGATTGCGCGGACATAATACCAGCTCAGGCCCGGCGGGCGGTCTTGCTCGTCGTCGGTCCACTGGAATGAGACCTGCTGCGCCTTCGGCTCGGTGGAATAGACGTAATGGAAATCCTTGATGATGTCCACGCGCGCCACTGGACGTGTGCCGTGGATAAATACTTTGAGCTTCACGGGGCCGTCCGCCGTGAACTCATCGCCCATGAGGTGGTCGCCTGAGCGGACGTCCATGATGATGTTATCGGTCGCGGCGTAGCAGTGCCGACGGCGGAAGGCGTCGAGGATTGCCTCACGGGTGGTATCCTCGGCCAGGGCCACGGCGTAGCTGATATGCGTCGAGATGTGATCGCTCGAGGCCTCGAACCCGAGCCGGTATTGCATCGCCAAAGCGTTCCATACCATGCCCAAGGGCTGCCAGCCGCCGATCGACTCGCCCTTGCGACGTGCCGCGCGCGGGGCACCCAGGTATTCGTAGGACTGACGGTGTCCCTGGTAGATCTCGACGAACGGTTCGAATTCCGGGTTGGTATCGCGCCAGTCTGTGCCCATTCCGGTCGCCGAAGTGTGTGAGGCGCAGATCCCGTTGTGCTCCTTCAAGTAGTCGTAGAGCATCAGGGTGTCTGCGTCGATGACGCCGCGGTCGCCGACGAGGCGCGGCAGAGTGCGAACGCCGCGCTGGGCGAACATCACGTTGCGGTGCCCGTGCGGATAGGAGACGCTCCGTTCGTAAGTGAACATCGGTGCGAACGTCGGCGGCTGGCTATACAGATCGGTCGTCTTCTGGATCAACCACCAGGTGTACTCCTTACCGCCCCCATTATCGTGGTCGCCATTGCCAATCCAGTCGAGCCGGGCGGCGTCGATCGCGTAGCGCCACATGTCCTCGAGCGAGCCATCCGAGCCGCCGTCGGCCGAGATTTCGGTATGGCGATGGAACTCGCCGCGCAGCGGCCGATAGGTCTTGCCGTTAGACGCGATCCGGTAGGCGCGAATGCGTCGCAGGTCTTCGGGCTCGTCGGGATGCACGGCTCCGGCAACCTCCCGCGAACTCTGTGGCTCGGCCAGCCGCGGCTCCTCGAGTGGACCGGCGCCGGTCAGTGCGGAGACCTCGAGATCAACGTTGAACACGCTCGGGGCGGTGCCCTGGTTGGTGTTGTACGTCAAGCTCCGGCCGGGCCGGTGCTCGACTTCGCGGCGAAGCCGGCCGTCGGTGCTGTAGAACGCGAGGATCGGTCCGTCTTCGGGCTGCACCAGCGCAGGACGGTTGTCGAGCAAGCCATCACTCCGGGTCAAGGGACTGGGGATCGACCAAGACGAGCCCGACAGCGTCGTCACGTTCTCGATCCAGATCGCACCGACCACCATGACGGCGTTGTTCCCCCAGACGGCCTCCTGACGGTGCCGGAACGCGAGCCATGGACGGCCCGCGCGATCGATGGCCAGGCGCGGATAGCTGTTGAGCAGCCTGAGCCGCGGCGGCGCCTGCTCGACTGGGTCGGGTGCGTGCAGGACGCGACGACCATCCACGCAGGCGACAACCACCTTGGCGGTCCGGTAGAGGCTCGATCCCTTGCCGTCGCGCAGGTTGACTGCGTCCTTCCCCCAATTGGGGGTGCGCTCTTCGTACGCGACCCAGACGCGACCTCGCGGGTCGACCGCGAGGCTGGGCCGTGCCTCGTACATGGGAGTGCCGGCCACCGTCAGGGGCGGGCTGAGCGAACCGTCGGGCTCTCGGCGTGCGCAGGACCACGTCATAGTTCCCGGCCTGGTAGCTGTCGAACGCCACGTGGACCTTGCCGCTCTTGTCCGTTGCGATGCTGGGCGACCATTCGTTGGCGGGCGTATCACTGACCTTGATCGGCGGCGCGGCGAGTTTTCCATCCGCATCGAGTCGAGCCAGCATGATGTCGGCCTGGCCTCCGCTCCACGATTGCCAGGTCATCCAGACGGAGCGGTCGACGGACGTAGCGAGGACGGACTCGGCGTCGGGGCCGGCTTGATCGGTCAGTTGCCGCTCGTCAGAGAACGAGCCGGCCTTCGGGCATCGAAGCGGCGTCCGTAGATGTCCCAGTTGCCATCGCGCTTCTCGGTCCAGGCCACGAGGAGACCGCCATCTCCGGCGGTGGCCAGGGATGGCCGCCAGAGATCGCGACCGGGCTCGGTCACATCGACCGATGTTGCCTGCCTTTCCTTCACGGAAGTGGAGAAGTCGAAGCTGGTCGCCTCCGCCGCGCGGCACTGAATCGGGGAAGCTCCTCGGGCGCTCGGTCAAGGCGGGGAGCAGTTCCGGCCCGCGGGACTCATGATGGACGTAGACGACCCACGCGCCGTCCTTGCCGTCGGAGACCGCGGACTGGAAATCCTGCTGACCCGGTCCTTCGATCAGCGGGGCATGCGGGAACACGCGCTGCAAACGGACGCGGCCGTGGAGAGCTGACGAGATCGAGCCATCCGCCAACCCATCGAGAGCGACTTGGAATTGACCTTGAGCCGTCTCGACCGAGAGCGTCGCTCGGGCGACATCCTTCATCGACAAGACCACGCCATTGGGAAACACCCCCGGGCCGACACTTCCAGGGCCATTAGCCACCTTCGCCTTGGCGAGCGCCTGCCGTTTCCCCTTGGCGAGCGCCTGCCGTTTCCCCTTGGCGAGCGCCTGCCGTTTCCCCTTGGCGAGCCGCCTTGGCTGCGGCCTTCGCAGTAGCTGAGCGCCGTACCAGGCAGCTCTCGGCCTTCCAGGAGTTGCGGCCGGTCACCTCGTCTCCCTCGCGAAACCGCACCCCTTCTGTGGCCACGATCTCACCCCGATCGACCGACGCCCGACCGCTCCAATTCTGGGGAGCCTCGTCACCCACTCCCAGGAGCAGTCGCACGGCGACCACGTCGGGCTCGAGCGGCCGAGGGGCCGGATCGACCGCCGCTTTCTGGGCCATCGCGACCGAAACTCCCATCACGACAAGCGAACCGAAGAGTGTGGCAAACAGGCGTCGGATACGCATGGCCATCTCCCTCGAATCTTGGACCAAGATTGTCAGCCCAGGGAAGTTCACGATCGGATTACACGTACTACACAATAAATATTAAAAATTACATATACTATATATAATATTGATGACGATGAATGGATGGCTCCCTAGACTCACCTGTTCCTCCACCTGTTTCCAGGTGCACGAGCCACCCGAGAGCTCCGACGGCCGCAACTCATTCGTGATACGCCTTGACCCCTCGTCACTTGCCATGACTCCGGAAGATCGCTGATCAATTCTCCTGTGGATCGGCAACGATACTCGGTGTCTCAACCGCCTGGTCCATGGCCACCGGGGCCCCTTCGGGCTCCTCAAAACTGGCGAGGGATCCCAGCGGTTTCGCGGGCACACGCTCGCGGGCGAACTCGACCTCGGTGATCCTCCAACCCGGCTCGCGGCGCACGAGGTGGTAAGTCTGGCGCTCGATCCGGTCGGCAAAGGTCGAACTCGACGACGATCCTTGCCGAGCTGGCAGGATCGCCCTCGAGTTCGGGGGCGAAGACGGCGTGACTCTTCCGCGCGCCGGCGGCCCGCCGGAGGTCGTCGGCGAAGGCGGCGCGACCGCGCTCGACGATCTGGCGTTCTAGCCGGGTGCGGAACGGGCCATCGAATGACTCCAGGTATGACGAAAGATCACCGTCCCGTGCGCCTTCGAGCAAGGATTCGATCCGGTCGGCGGCACCGCTCAGGTCGGAGCCCGCTGGTTGGCCGGCACGTTCGCCACGAGGCCGGCTCGCGGGCGACCCAGGTGCTGAGGGGTCCGGCCGTCGCAAGCCCGTCCAGAGCATCCCCCCCATGATCAGGCACGCGAGTAGAGCGGCCAGGGGACGCTTCATTCCGGGCCTCCTTCGGTCTGGGCCGGCGAATCGGCGCCGCGCGGCGGGACAGAGGTGCGGCCGTTTTCCCCGGTACCGGCGCATCGGCTCGTCGTCGAGGAGACTGATATCCAGGTCCTGACCGGGCGCGACGATGACCGTGCGCCGGAACCGCGGCAGGAGCTCGGTCAGAGTCTCGAGGAACAGTCGGCGACGGAACGCGCCGGGCGCTTTGCGGGCTTCCGCCAGCACCCGGGTGAATCGTTCGGCCTCACCACGGGCCGGCTGGACGATGAGTTCGAACTGGCCGGCGGCGGCATCGGCGATCTCACGGACCCGCCCGCGCGTTTCGGACTGACTGCGGTCGCGGTACTCCTCAGCCCTCGTGATTGCCTGGCGACGGTCGCTGCGCGCCGCGCGGCGTCGGCGAAGGCCGGAGCGACAGCCGAGGGGGCGCCACGCGCCCCAGTCGCACGGCCACGACCGAGATGCCTAACCCTTCCTCGTCGGAAAGACTCTGGATTTGACGACTCAACCACTCCGCGACCTCGGCGCGTCCGGTCGTGAGCAGTTCATCGATTCCGCGCCGCGCTAGCGAGCGAGTCAAGGCCCATTCCGACAATGTCCTCAACATCGATCCCACATCACGCGTGTGAAAGAGATAGGCGGCCGGATCGCGCACGCGGTATTGCACCAGCGCGTCGGCAGCCACCAGGTTCAGGTCGCCGGTCAGGTAGTCGTCGGAGGCCGAGTCGAGCGAACGGGAGAGCGGTGCGTCGCTCAGACCGGACGCGCCCACGGCGATCGTGCGCGTCTGGTTCACCTTGAGTCGGTCGATCCGATCGAATCCCCACGGCAATCCCCAATGCAATCCCGGCTCCCACGGTTCGGGGAGCACGGCGCCCAGCCGCCGGACCACCCCGACCTCATCTGGCTGGAGCACTGTCAGCCCGCTGCACAGATAGCCGCCCAGGAGCAGCAAGCCTATGAGCAAGAGTCCTTGTCTCGGTGTCATGGCTTTCCTCCCTCCCGAGTGGAAACGGGATTTCGCGACGGGACCCTCGAGGCCGGGAAGGCCGAGCCCTGGTTGGCCGCGACGGGCGAGGCGGAACCGGCGCTCAATGGTTTTTCGCTCTCAGGCTTCGTTGCGGCAGGATCGGGAACGCCCTGGGTCAAGAGGTGCAGAAACTGGCTATCCGCCGAGAGGACCAGAGTGGTCCGGGCGTCGAGGGCCACGCGGTAGGTCTCTAGCGTCTTGAGGAACTGGTAGAACGCAGGATCGGCGGCCTGAGCCTCGTTGGCGATCCGGGCCGCCCGCGCTTCCCCTTCGCCGATGAGCCGGGCGGCGTCGGACTCGGCCTGGGCGATGGCTGTCGCGCGGTCGCGGTCGGCCGCACTCCGGATGATACGGGCCTGGCTTTCTCCTTCGGCGGCGCGTCGCCGCGGCGACCCGCTGCCGTTCGCTCCGAATCTGCTCGAACACCGCCGTGCGCACCTCCTCGGGATAATTCAGCCGGAGCAGCCGGACCGCCACGACTTCCACGCCATATTCCTGAGCCGCCTGGTTAGCCACGCGGCGGGTCAATTCGCTCGCCAACGCGTCGAGCATCGACGTTTCTCCGATCGAGACGAGCTGGCCCAGCTCGTGGCCGCCGAGCTCCGCCGCCAGCACAGCAGCAGCCATATCCTCCAGCCGCGCCGAGGCGTCGGGCATCGTCCGCACCGTCCTCAGGAATCGTACGACGTCGGCGATCCGCCAGCTCGCGTACCAGGCGACCTGAAGGTTCTTCTTGTCTTTCGTCAGCATCTCGCGCGCCGGCGGCGCGTCGAGCTGGAGCCGGCGATCGAAGGACCGGACACCCTGCTGGGGCCACTTGAAGTGCAGGCCGGCTTCTTCGATCAACCGTACCGGCCGACCGAACTCGGTGACGAATGCCGACTCCGATTGGTCGACGATCACCAGCGTCCGCCACAGGGCGACTGCGGCGAGGACCGCAAGCATCGCGAGGATCCGTCGTATCGTGAGTCTCATTTCCGGGTGACCTCCGGGTGTGAGAAGAGAAAACCGCCTTGCGACTGTTGGCGTGGCTCATTCATCGGGTTCTGGCGATGCGAGGCTACGGTCGAGGCGCGGGCTGATTCGCGCAGGGTCCGCGAGCCAGATGTGGCGTCGCCCGGCGGCGCGTCGGTCGAGGATCAGCTTGGGCCGTCCGGCCAGAGTGATGCCGATGGTGTCCCAGAGCAGGCGGAATTCGGTGAGCGTGGGCTGGGATTCATGAGTGGCGGCTTTGGCCAGGAACGCCTCTTTCTCCCCGAGCGCCCGGGCGATGAGCTGGGCGGCCCGGGTCTGCGCCGCGTTGCGAATGGCCTGGGCATCGGCCTGCGCGGCCCACTTACGCTGCGCCGCCTCACCGCGGGCCTGGTTGAGACTCCGCTCGGCATCCGACACGGCCGCCGACACATCCCGATAGGCCGGCACGACGTCGCGGGGCGGGTGAGCATCGACAACCCGGACGCGGTCGACCGTCACGCCGGGGCGCGAACTCATCGAGTCGACGTTGTAACCTTCTGGCGATGTCCATCTCGAATCCCCGCCGCCCACCGACGAGGATCGCCTCCAGCTTCGTGCGGCCCGTCTCCTCGCGGAAGACACCCTCAGCGGCTGCGCTGACGATCGCGTCAACGTCCGCGACGGCGAACAGCAGGGCTGGCAAGCCTGCTTCATCAAAGTGGTACTCAACTACGCCTGCCAGCTCGACAAGGTTTTCATCCCCCGTGAAGAACAGCGCCGACTCATCCCGGCCCCTGCCGTGGCTGGCGCCCCAGGCGACGGACTTCGCGGCGGTCGCGATCGGGGCCGTCAGTCCGACTCGGGCCACGCGAGACCGGTCGGCCTCAATGACGATCACGGACTCGATCGGCGATGGTAGCCGGATGTGCAAGCCCGGCCGGAGCAGGGGAGGGTGATATCGGCCGAACCGACGGACCACGCCCACCTGGTCGGGCATGATGATCGTGATCCCCGAGGCCAGATAACCCAACGCCGCAGACTGCGATCGCGGCGCGAACGACCGCACGACGACGATCCCATAAACCGTCGAACAGCACAGAAGGGCGGCAGCGACGGCAGGCCGAGACGACCGGAACGACGCGACGGATGATCCCGAGTGTGTGCCATCGCTCGAAGCCCAGGATGCGGAGCGCGTTCAGCAGGACCAGGAGCGATCCGACCTGATGCAGGATCGCGGCGGCCACCGGCCCCAGGATCCGGAATCCCGCCAGTAGGACCGCGACGCCGTTCAATCCGAACGCAAACAGCAGGATATTCTGCCGGATGACGCGGACCGTTTGCCGGGCCAGACGGATCGTCTCGGGCAGTGCAGCGAGCGGGTCACCCATCAACACGACCGAGCCGGCCTCCGCAGCCAGGTCGGTTCCCACGCCCGCCAGCGCCAGGCCGACGTCGGCCCGAGCCAGGGCCGGCGCGTCGTTGATGCCGTCGCCGATCATCGCCACGACCCGGCCATCCTGTCGACGTCGTTCGACCCATTCCGCCTTGTCCGCGGGCGTCAGCTCGGCCTCGATCTGCTTGACATGGACCTTCTTCGCCACCGCGTGCGCCGCCGCGGCGCGGTCGCCCGTCAGGATCGCCAGGTCCTTGATGTCCAGGTGCTTCAGGTCGTGAATGACGTCGTGCGCCACTGTTCGCACGCGATCCCGGCGCCGAGAATTCCGGCGATCCGGCCGTCGCACACCAGGATTAACGACGTCTGACCGCTTTGATCCAGATCCTCGAGTGCCTTTTCCACCTCGACTGGCACGGACACTCCGTGCTCGCGGACCAATCGAAGGTTGCCGACCAGGACCGTTGTCGCGTCGTCATGGGTCTGCGACAACCGGATCTTCGCCAGGATTCCGGATCCCGGCTGAGCCTGGAAGTCGTCAACCGCCGGCAGAGTCAGCCCGCGACGATGGGCTTCGGCCACGAGCATCCGCGCCAGGGGATGCTCGCTGGGCTGTTCCGCCGCTGCGGCCAGTCGAAGCAACTCGTCCAGAGGAATGGTCCGATCGGAGTCCTCGGCTTTGAATTCCAGGGCGATGCAATCGCCCAGCTCAGGTTTCCCTTCGGTGAGGGTCCCCGTTTTGTCGAACGCGAAGGTATCGACCCGTGCGAGTCCTTCGATCGCCGCCCCACCCTTGACCAGCACGCCGCGGCGGGCCAGCCGGGACGTCGCCGCCAGGATAGCTGCCGGGGTCGCGAGCACGAGCGCACACGGACACGCGACGACCAATACAGCCAGCGTTGGGATGACGTCGATCGCAGGTGCGACACCAGCCGTGATCCATCGCCAGAGGGCCGGAGCATTGGTCGCCAGGAAGACCACGGTCGAGGCGGCCAGGACCGCGGGCAGGAACCGCCGGGCATACCGGTCGGCTGTACGTTCCAGAGGTGAGCGATGCCGATGGGCGTCGGCCAGGAGGCGAATGACCTGGCCCAGAGTCGTCTCAGATCCCAGCTTCTCGGCGCGGACCTCCAATCGGCCGAAATGGTTCACCGTGCCGGTGAATACCGCATCTCCCTCACCCTTGTCGACCGGCATGCTCTCGCCGGTCAGGACGGCTTGATCGACGGCGGAGCGGCCCCGAAAGACCGTTCCGTCCACTCCGATCCGTTCTCCAGGCCGGACGACGACCACATCTCCGATGGTGAGTTGTTCGGTCGGGATCTCGATCTCCGCATCGTCCCGGATGACCCGGGCCGTCCGAGGATAGACGTCGAGGAGCGATCCAATGGCGCGGCGGGCACGTTCGAAACTCAACGCTTCCAGACATTCGCCCAGCAAGGCAATGAAGACCACCTCCGCCGCGACGAAATACTCGCCAAGCAACGCGGCCGCGACGCAGGCGATCGCCAGCGCGATATCGGCGCCGATCGTGCCCTCAAAAAGAGCCGCCAGCGCCAGATAAACCACCCGCCCCCCACCAATGACGGCCGCGATCAACGCGAGGGGAACGCCATAAGGGCTCTGCCAGGGGCTTCCGATCGCGCCGAGCACCACGTCGGCCACAAGGAGAACCCCGACCACTACCGTGGCCGCCACGAGCGTCCTGCGCTCGGCATCCGGATCGTGATCGCGGTCGTGTTCGTGGCTGTGACCGTGCCCATGATCGTGATGATCATGCGGTGCCGACGGCACACCCAGACTCATGTCTTCGGGCCGATACTCCCGGTGCAAAGGTTGACCCCTCGTGACTGCCCTCATGAGACCGGGCTGGCAAACCGACCCCTCATGTTGACCGGGCCGGGGAGTGAAGTCAATTCCGGGCTGTCGCCATTGAATCGTATGTCCACTGATCACCGAGAGAGCTCTCTACGTCCTGGCTATGCCCCGCCGGCGGTGAACGGTCCATCCCAAGAACCAGAAGGAGAGTCCTGGGCGATCACCACCGCACCGTCTGGGGGCGGTGGCTTTGACCCATTCCGAGCGTCCCGACTCAGGACCGGCGGGACGTCCGGATCCCGAACAGAAGGTCACCAAGGAAACGAAGGACGAGGGGAGTCCTTACTCCGGACCGGCGGGACGTCCGGATCCGGCGTGGGTTCTGGGCTGGGCCGGCTGGGAGGAGGGCCTGACTTGCCGAGAATTGTGGCACGATTTGGCACTCGTTGTCAACTTTTGGCCGCGGCGCCCTCTCTGATCCCCATGGCCCCCAGCGAGTTCGGGACGAGTCCCGAATTCGCTGGGACGGGGCCGGCCGCAGGCGGCACAGCCCCGTTGCTCACAGCCTGGTTTTCCGGTCGGTGACGGTTACACATGGTCTCTATTATTCAGTATACCGCAGGTTTGATGATCCGTTAATGCACCTATCGCGAATTCCGGGGCGATTGGCTCCGGAACTCTCGACCACAGAGGGAGATGAAAAAATCCAAAAATTCGGAAGGCTGGGCTACTCGAATGACCAATTTGGCCCGAACGGAGGGGGAAGAGGCTCGGGTCGGATCGTCGCACTCCCCAGGTATCCCGCACCCGCCGCGCTGAGATCGGTGGTGTTCGACGAGGTGTCTCAAAAAAACGAGACTGTCGCCGAGGAACCGGGTGCGAGGGGGATCTCATCGTGACGCGCCTTCGAGATCCTCGCGCCCACGCTCCCGCGTGGGAGCGTCCCCTCCCGCCGCTCCGCGGCGCTGGGGCCGCAGGAGCGGCCAGGAAAGCCGTTCCCACGCGGGAGCGTGGCAACGAGATCACCCGGTATCTTGGCAACACTGTCTCTTGGTGGATCGCGTTGTTCTCCGCGAGGTGTTCGATCTCATGCCACGAATTCACTGGGAGGCGGCGAGCGATCCCACCCGCAGACGTCGTCGTGCCTGGAGTCCAGACCGAGGGCCCGGCTCCTTGGCTTCTGAGAAATCAGCGGATGAACGGATCGGCTGGGAGGTCCGGCATCAGGACCAGCGCCTCGGCCTCGCGGCGGAATCGATCGCGTTCGATCTCCACCTCCCAAGGGAGCTCGACAGGGTGGGAGGCGCTCTGAGATCCCGGCACAACCGAGTGCTCGGCTGTGGCGAGCGCCTTGGCCCACCACGAATGAGCCATTTCGGACCGCCCAGCGCGGCAATGGGCCATCGCGAGCAGGAGCCGGTCCACAGGGGAGCCGTCGCGTCCCCGGATTCGGGCGGCCTCCTCGAGGCGCAGGGAGGCCTCGTCGAACCGGCCGGCGCGGTAGAGCGTAGCTCCGAGCGTGTTGAGCAGGTTCGGATCGAGCGGCCGCGCGACGACGGCGGCGCGGGCCCACCGCACGGGCTCCTCCGCGTGGCTGACCGCGCCGGGAGCCAGCGTGCAGGTCCGGGCGAGGAGGTTGAGCATGTATGGGTCCAGCGCCTGACCGAATCGTTCGACGGCGCGTGCGCAGGTCGCGCGGTAGGCGGGGAGGTCTCCCTCCCTCAGCCGAAGGAGGGCAGTCCCATAGTAGATGTCGGCGTTCTGAGCCCCCAGCTCGATCGACCTGGCGAAGTCGGCCGATGCCTGCTCCCACAGCCGGCGCTGGGCATTGATCCAGCCCCGGAAGCCGTACTGATCCCACCGCTCGGGTTGCAGCGCGATCAGTTGATCGAGATGGTGGACGGCCGCAAACCAGTTCCCCTCCCTCTGAGAGTCATAAAGCTCGGCCACATGCCAGGCCGCGCGCGGGCCTCCGCCTCACGGACGCGGACCGTCCTCGCCGCGCGGTGCGTGGGTTCGGCGTCGCAGACCTTGAGCACACCACTGGCCGAGGCAAGTCGCCAGCCATCGGGGCTGAACGCCACGCTGGTGACCTGATCGGGATGGAGCCGGAGGATGAGGGCCTCGTGGCCAGTTGTCGCGTCCCAGACCTTGACGGTTCCATCCTGGCTCGCCGAGGCGAGCCGGTCACCATCGGGGCCGAACGCCAGCGCGTTGATCGGGGCCGCATGGGGGTGGGGGATGAGCGTCGCCCTGCCGGACGCCGGGTCGAGGATCTGGATGGTCCCGTGCCCAACGATGCCGGCACAGCGCCGGCCGCCGGGGCTGAAGACGACGGACACGGGGGCATCGGTAAACCCACCTGAGGTGTGGGCTTCGTTCCCGCCGGCCGCGTTCCAGACCCTCAGGGCGCCGTCGGCCCCGACCGAGGTGAACCGTTGGCCGTCGGTGAGGAAGGTCACGGCGAGGGCCATGCCGGCGTGAGCGCCGACCTCCCGCGGCATCCGACCCGACCCGAGATCCCAGACCCGGACGATCCCGTCCCGGCTCGCCCAGGCCAGCGACTTCCCATCGGGGCTGAAGGACATGTCGGTGATGATCCCGGATGAAGCAGGGACGGAATGGACCGGCCGCCCGGTTACCACGTCCCACACCCTCAGGGTTTTGTCCTCACCCCCCGCGGCGAGGAGGCGGCTGCCGGGGTCCCACGCCACGCAGGTCACCCGTTGGGCACCCACGTCGAGGGGCTTGTAAGGCCCGCCGGCCACCAGGTCGTAAACGTGGAGCCCCTGGTTGGAACTGGGCCCGGTCAACCCCCCGATCAACGCGATCTGACGGCCGTCGGGGCTGAACGCCATCCGGTACACCCAGCCGTTCACCCTGGCCAGGCCGACGGTCCTGCACTCCTGCCCCGCGGTCACGTCCCAGACTCGGGCCGCCCGGTCATCCCCGGCGGAGGCGAGGAGCCGGCCGTTGGGGCTGAACGCCACGGATGCGGCCACGCCGGTGTGGCCGCGGATCGCGAAGTCGTCCTTCCCCGTTTCCGGGTCCCAGGCCTTGATGAACCCGTGCTTGTCGCAGGAAGCGATCTTGCGGCCGTCGGGGCTGAATGCCAGGCTCACGGCCGGCCCGGCGTGCCCGCGATAAGTGATCGCCTTAAGATCGGACAGGTTCCAGACCCTGGCCGTGTGGTCGTAGGTGGTCGCGGCGAGCCGCCGACCATCAGGGCTGAATGCCAGGCTCCGGACGTCGCCCGCCGCGTCCAGGGTGTGGACGGCCCGGCCCGAATCCGGTTCCCAGACCCGCACTGTGCGGTCGTGGCTGCCGGAGGCGAGCCCTTTCCCGTCGGGGCTGAACGCCACGCAAAAGACGTTTTCCCGGTGGCCTGCCAAGAGACCGGTTGCTTTCTGGGTGGACGGGTCCCAGATCCGAACCGTTTTGTCGTCATGGGCCGAGGCGACTGCGCGTGCCGTCCGGGCTGAACGCCACCCCATGCACCCGGCCGCCGGCACTGGTGAGTCGGACGAGTTCCGTCCCGGTCGTCGCGTCCCAGACGCGAACGGTTCCGTCGTCGCCGGCCGATACGAGGCGTTTCCCGTCGGGGCTGAACGCCGCGTGATGAATGCCGGTGGGGTGGCCTCGGCAAGCGAGCAGTTCCCGGCCATCGGTCGCGTTCCAGACCTTGATAACGCCCGCGCCGGGGCTGATCCAGTTGCCCTCGGCGGTCTTGACCCACGCGCCGTTGGTGGTGGCGACGCGCGTGCCGTCGGGGCTGAACCCCACCCAGCTCAAGACCTCATCCTGCCCCCGCAGCTCCATCAGCTCGGAATGGCACAGCCGCTTGAGATAGTACCACTCCCAGCGGCGAAGCGGCTCCTCGCACTCGTCGAGCCGCCGGTCGGCCATGCCGGCGTTGGCGCCCATCCAGTCGCGGTAGGCCAAGGCGATGCGGTGGAAGTGGAGGGTTGTCGTCATCTCGGCCCTGGCCTTGGCCTCCGCGTCGTCGCTGTCCTCCGCCTTCGCCCGGGTCTGGTCGGCGAGCAGTCGCAATCCCGCCTCGCGCCGGGCCACCGCTTTGTACCAGACCGCCGCCGCGGTGCCGCCGCCGGCCGCGGCCAGCAACAGGGCGGCCACGACCGCCCCCAGCGCGGCCACCGCCGGATTGCGGCGGCACCAGCGGCCGAGCATCTCGGCCCGGCCCACCGGGCGGGCCAGCACCGGCCCGCCGCGGAGGAACTGACTCAGGTCGTCGGCGAGGGCCGCCGCTGTGTCGTATCGCCGCCTCGGATCTTTCTCGAGGCACTTCAGGCAGACCGTCTCCAGGTCCCGAGGGATCCGGCGGCTGATCACACCCGGCCGCTTCGGGGCTGTCTCCCGGACTTGCTCGAGCGTCTCGACAACCGAGTCGCCCTGGAACGGCGGTCGTCCGGTCAGCATCGCGTACAGGATTGCGCCCAGCCCGTAGACATCGGTCGCCGTGGTCACCGAGCCTCCCCGACCCGACGCCTGCTCAGGACTCATGTAAGATGGGGTCCCCATGACCGAGCCGTAGACTGTTGCGTCGTTGCTGCCCTCGATCCGCTTGGCCAGGCCGAAATCGGTGACGTGGGCCCGGCCCTCACGGTCGATCACGATGTTGGAGGGCTTGAGGTCGCGGTGGAGGATGCCCCGCTGGTGCGGCGTGGTGCACCGCCCGGGCCACCTCCGCGACCAGCCGCGCAGCGGCCCGCGGGTCGGCGGCGTAACGGGGCAACAACTCGGCCAGACTTGGGCCGTCGACCAGCTTCATGGTGAAATACGGCCGCCCGTCGTGCTCGCCGACCTCGTAGATCGTCACGATCTGGGGATGGTCGAGGTTGGCCACCGCCTCGGCTTCGTTGCGGAACCGCCGCACCTCATCATCGCCGGCCCAGGCTCCGGCCCGGATCATCTTGACGGCGACCATCCGGTTGAGGCTCTGCTGCCTGGCCTCGTAGACGATCCCCATTCCGCCCTGGCCGATGACTCGGAGCAGCTCGAAGTCACCGAAACGGCGAATGCGCGCACCGTCCCCGATCGCCCTGGAGGGATCCTCGGACAGGGTCGTCGACCTGGCCTGGCCTCGCATCCGGTTGAGGGGGCTGCCACTCCGGTCCTCTGTCCCGACGGGAGTTTCGGGCAGGACCGCACCGGCTCGCAAATCGTCCGCCCCGGTCCGCTCGACTGCCTTCGAGGCGGGTCCACCCGCCGGCGCCGCCTCGGGCGTCCCGCTGCCGGGTCGGATCTGCGCCATCGCGAAGGATGCCTCGATCGCCGCCGTGTCGGAGGGGAAGCGGTCGCGGTATTCTTGAGGCTCCGGCCGCTCGCCGCGCCGGCGGCGGGCATCGAGCTCAGCGGCCAGCAGGTCGCCGAGCAGGACCACACGATGCTCCTCAGCGGCTTCCCCAAGGTGGTCCTCGATCCGCGGCCGGCCGCCGGCGTTCCAGGCCGCCTCGAACCGGTTGCAGGCCAGGTCGATCTGTCTGAGCACGTCCAGAGGAAGCACCATGCGATGCGACCGCGCCGGCTGATTCATGGTGTCGTCCCCTCCTCGCCGATCCAGGTCCGGCGGATGATCTCGAGCTTGCGGGCGACGGACCGAAGGCTGCACCCGAGCCGGTCGGCGACCTCCTCGTTGGTATATCCCTCCATCCGCAGCCGAGCGACCTGTCGCAGCGACTCGTCACTGAGCTGGCCCATCAGGCTGCGACATTCGTCGGCCACCAAGGCGACGAACTCGGGCGTCGGCCCCCCCTCGGCGAGGCAAGCCAGGTCCGCATCGGAATCGGCCGCACGAACGGACCCGGACAGGCTCTCCACCCGACCGCCGCCTCGCTTCTGTCGACACTCGCGCTGAGCTTGGTCCAGCGCCTTGCGTTCGGTGATGACCACCAGGAGTCGCCAGAGGTCGTCGCGGTCGTCGAGCCGCGGATAGCGCCCACCTGCCGCGCCCCGGACGAAGCTGTCGAATGCGCTGAGGGCCGCGTCTTCCTCGTCGGCCACGGCCCGCGGCGCACCGCGGAGCCGGTTGCGTGCCAGGTGGACCAGGGCCTCAAAGTAGCGGCGCCAGAGCTGCTCGGCGGCGGCGGCGTCGCCCGCCTTCAGTGACTCGATCCAGACGGTGACCGAGTTGCTATTCTCGCTCGTCACAGAGCATCCCCTGATTCCGCTCCTGTGCAAATCGCCACGAAGCTTACCCAAACCCAATCTTAACGCGCGACGGCTGCTCGATCCATCGATCACCGGATCGGCGGACGGGAACTCAAGGCTGTGGTCCGCGGCCAGTCCATTCTCCGTCGAAGTCGGAACGACCGGGGCATCGAGCAATCCGATCGAATCAGGCAGTTCGGAGTGGATCGTTCAGGGGGCGAAGGGGTTGTCACGCGACACCAAGTCGGATCGCGAACTCCCGACACCCGGTTTGATCGCGTCACCACATTGGTACCGTATGGGACGGTTGCTCTCATGGTAATGCTTTTGCGAGATTTGACCATGCCACGTCCCATCCCTGTCCCGATCCGTCAGACGATGTTCCGGCTCTGGAAACAGGGCTGCGGGACCCGTCAGATCGTCGCGTCCTTGGGCCTGCCGTGCTCCACCGTTCGCCGTCTCCTCCAGAGCTTTCGGCTCCGCGGTCGCGACGGCATCTCGCCAGACGACCGCTACCGCTCGGCCACCTTCAAAGCGCCCTCCGAGATGGTGCAGACCGCCGTACAGATGCGCCGGGAGCACCCCACATGGGGATCTGGCTTGATCCGTGTGCAGTGGCTCCTGATGGCTCCGGGACAGCCGGTTCCCTCGGAACGAACCCTCCAACGTTGGTTCGTGCGAGCCGATCTGTCCCCAGCCCCGGCGGGTCGCCCGCCACGGGTTGACCTGGACCGGGCGACCGCACCCCATGAGACCTGGCAGATGGATGCCAAAGAACATATTCAAATACAAAATTACGGAGAAGTGAGCTGGCTCCGTCTGATCGACGAATGCAGCGGAGCGGCGCTGTGGACCGCGGTTTTACCACAAGCACATTTCGAAGGTGCTTCGGTCGATCCGACCGAGGGGCGCAACACGTCTGGACTTGGGGTTTCCGAACAGGCATACGATCCGACTTGGCGACCGCAGCGCGGTCCATTCAGATAGCCCACGCCAATCGCCCGAATGATGCATGGGCCAGGGGAAGGACGATCACGAACAAAAGGCGATCGGGCCACGGGTTTTCGGCCATCCACCGCGGCCGGGCCGCCGAAGCGGAAGGCTTTGCAACCGACGGCTCCGACACCCGTGCGTTGTCATGATTTCTCGTCGCATCGCTCGGGCGCTGACTGACCCCACACGAGCAGGCTTGCACCCGGATATGGGCCGCCCACGCTGGTTTACTTGCTGCTGGGCGGCTTGGATGTTGCCAGCAATTCTTCCGCTTTGCGCAGGAAGCCTTGAACCTGGGGGTTTTTGCCGCAGCGCGGATCCTTCATCTGCTCCCGTAGGAGCTGAAGCTGGGCCTCTGCTTCCTTGGCGTGGCCGAGTTGGTGGTGCGCCATGGCGAGGAAGGCGAGGTCTGCGGGGTTAGAGCCTTTGCCTGGCACCGCGTGGATCTTCTCCGAGCGCGAGAGCACGTCCAGCGCCTTCTCGTAGCTGCCTACACGGTAGTAGGCCACGCCCAGCGTACTCAGAAAGTCGCCATTCTCGGGTTCAAGCTGACAGGCTTCCTCGCTGTAGCTCAGGGCCTTGCGAAGGTCCGACATTTCGCCGCCAGGCAGGTTCACAAGTTGCCAGGCCAATTCATTGAGTTCGTTTGAATTCTCGGGATACGTCTGGGCAACAGCGAGGACTTCCTGCCTGCGGGACGGACTCATGCCGGGCAGAGTTCGCAACCGCTCCAGGACGTCGGCACGCAGGGGCATCTCTCCGAAGAGGTCGGCCACCATCTGATTGATGGCCCGACGGTGCTGCACTTCGCGAGAGACGCTCGCAGTCTCCCAGAGATGGAAGCCGTAGCGGCTCCCGGACGCCAGGCGCCGGCCGTCCGGGCTGAACGCCACGCTCAAGACCGGACCGGCATGGCCCTTGAGGGCTAACAGCTCCTTGCCGGTCGCGCTGTCCCAGATCTGCGTTGACCCCAAGCCCCCCGTCGCCAGGCGCTGGCCGTCCGGGCTGAACGCCACGCTCCGCACGTAACCGGTATGGCCCTTGAGGGCGAACAGCTCCTTGCCGGTCGCACTGTCCCAGATCTTCACCGTCGAGCTCCCCGACGCCAGGCGCTGACCGTCCGGGCTGAACGCCACGCTCATGACTTCACTGGTATGACCCTTGAAGGCGAAGAGCTCCTTGCCCGTCGCGGTGTCCCAGATCTTCACCGTTTTGTCCGCGCTCCACGACGCCAGGCGCCGGCCGTCCGGGCTGAACGCCACGCCCCAGATCGGACCGGCATGGCCTTTGAGGGTGAGGAGCTCCTTGCCGGTCGCGCCGTCCCAGATCTTCCCCGTCTGGTCCATGCTCCCCGACGCCAGGCGCTGGCCATCCGGGCTGAACGCCACGCTTGTGCGCCAATCAGTATGGCCCTTGAGGGCGAAGAGCTCCTTGCCGGTCGCGCCGTCCCAGATCTTCGCCGTCCGGTCGACGCCCCCCGACGCCAGGCGCTGGCCGTCCGGGCTGAATGCCACGCTCCACATCGGACCGTTGAGAGCGAACAGCACTTTGCCGGTCGTGGTGTCCCAGATTCTCACCGTATAGTCACCACTCGACGAAGCCAGGCGCTGGCCGTCCGGACTGAACGCCACGCTCCGGGTGTTGGCGAGCCCATGTGCACGGCCCGTGAGGGCGAACCGCTCCTCCTTGCCGGTCGTGGTGTCCCAGATTTTCACCGTCTCGTCCCGGCTCGCCGACGCCAGGCGCTGGCCATCCGGGCTGAACGCCACGCTCATGACTTCATTGGTATGGCCCTTGAGGGCGGAGAGCTCCTTGCCGGTCGCACTGTCCCAGATCTTCACCGTCCGGTCACTGCTCGCTGACGCCAGGCGCTGGCCATCCGGACTGAACGCCACGCTCATGACCGCATCAGCATGGCCTTTGAGGATGAACAGCTCCTTGCCGGTCGCACTCTCCGAGATCTTCACCGCCTCGGTCTGCGCCTCTCGTCCCAGCTCGCCCAGGCCAGCGCCGGCCGTCCGGGCTGAACGCCACGCTCAAGACCGGACCGGCATGGCCCTTGAGGGCTAACAGCTCCTTGCCGGTCGCGCTGTCCCAGATCTGCGTTGACCCCAAGCCCCCCGTCGCCAGGCGCTGGCCGTCCGGGCTGAACGCCACGCTCCGCACGTAACCGGTATGGCCCTTGAGGGCGAACAGCTCCTTGCCGGTCGCACTGTCCCAGATCTTCACCGTCGAGCTCCCCGACGCCAGGCGCCGGCCGTCCGGGCTGAACGCCACGCCCCAGATCGGACCGGCATGGCCTTTGAGGGTGAGGAGCTCCTTGCCGGTCGCACTGTCCCAGATCTTCGCCGTCCGGTTCGACGCCCCCCGACGCCAGGCGCCGGCCGTCGGGACTGAACGCCACGCTCTGCACGTAACCAGTATGTCCCTTGAGGGTGAACAGCTCCTTGCCGGTGGCGCCGTCCCAGATTTTCACCGTCTGGTCCCAGCTCCCCGACGCCAGGCGCTGGCCGTCCGGGCTGAACGCCACGCTCCGGACATCCTCGGCATGGCCTACGAGGGTCAGTTCATCGGGATGGCACAAGCGGGATAGGTAGAACCATTCAAACCCACGCAGGTTTCTGCCGGCCGCCTCCCTGGGTACCTCCGCGAGCAATTCGCGGGCGCGGACGACATCGTTCTCTTCCCAGGCACGCTGGGCCAGGCCCATCCCGGACGCATACGCGGCGAGACGAGCCTCGTCGCGCTGTTTGTCGGCCTCGGTTTTTGCTTCCAGGGCCTGCTGTTTCGCCGCCTCGGCGGCGAGTCGCTGCTGGTTCGCCTCGATCTCGGCACGCTTGGCCACCTTCTCGGCCGACGTGGCCCGCACGGCCAGCAACGTGCTCAGAACCGTTCCCAAAATCATGGCCGCGGCCACGAGACCGGTGGTGGTCAACGCGACCTTGTGCCTGCGCGTCAACTTCCGGAACCGGTACCAGGCCGAGGGCGGCCGCGCTTCGATCGGCTCGTCGGCCAGGAACCGGCGCACGTCGGCCGCGAAGCTGCTCGCGGTCTCGTAGCGCCGGCGGCGATCCTTCTCGAGTGCCTTCATGACGACCCAGTCGAGATCTCCTCGCACCATGGCCGACAGCTTGGCCGGTTGGGTGTTGCGCCGTGCGGAGACCGTCGTCAGCGTTTCGCCCAGCGTGCTCAGCCGGGTGCTGGGCCGGGGCGGTTCCTCCTCCTTGATGATCCGGCGGATCTCGTCATAGGCCGCGGTCGCGAACCGCTCCCTGTCGAAGGGCGTCGTGCCGGTGAGCAGCTCGTACAGCAGGACGCCGAGGCTGTAGACGTCGCTGCGGATGTCGACGTCCAGCGCGTTGATCTCCGCCTGTTCTGGGCTCATGTACAGAGGAGTGCCGAGCATCTGCGCGAATCGCGTGTAGACCGTCTTGTCGGTCAGTTGCTGGCCGATGGCCTTGGCCACCCCGAAGTCGATGACCTTGACCACGGGCACGCCGTCGTGCGGGGCGACCAGGATGTTGGACGGCTTGAGGTCGCGGTGGATGATCCCCTTGCCGTGGGCGTGCTGGACCGCCTGGCAGACCGGGAGGAACAGCTCGAGCCGCTCGCGGGTCGTGAGCTGCTGCTGGTCGCAGTAGTCGACGATCGGGATCCCCTTGACCAGCTCCATCACGAAGTACGGCCTGCCGGACTCCGTCGCGCCGGCGTCGAACACGCGGGCGATGTTGGGGTGGTCCATCAGCGCCAGCGCCTGCCGCTCGGCCTCGAAGCGGGCCATGACGTCGCGCGTGTCCATCCCCGGCTTGATGATCTTCAGCGCGACCTTGCGGCGCACGGGATGCTGCTGCTCGGCGACGAACACCAGGCCCATGCCCCCCTCGCCGATCTGCTCCATCAGCTTGTAGGGTCCGATGACCGTGCCGGGCTGCTCGGTGATCGTCTCGTAACCCTCGGTCGCATCTGCGGCAAGCGGCCGACCCAGGAATTCGCCGGCTTTGCCGTGATACCTGAGCAGGCCTTCGATCTCGGCGCGAAGGACAGCGTCCGTACCGCAAGCCTCCTCGAGATATGCGGCTCGAGCCGCCGGAGCCTCGATGCCCAGGGCGCGGCCAAAAATGGATTTCACGTCGGGCGGTGTGGTCGTCATCGGCCTGCCTCCGTTTGAGGGTGCTCTACTCCCAATGCGACGTGCCGGCGCGGGGACTGCACGAGAAGAGGAAAAAAGTACGGGTCAGGTCGCGGATGGGGCCTCGTCCTCGAGGCAACGGAAGAGCCAGGCCCGGGCGTAAGCCCAGATGGCGTAAGCCTTACGCGGGGACACCCCGAGGACGTCGGCGGCCTGTTCGATCGTCAGGCCGCCGAAGTAGTGCAGCTTGACCAGTTCCGCCGACTGGGCATCGGCGGCGGCGAGCCGATCCAGGGCTTCATGGACCGCGAGAACATCCTCGAGCGGGCCGGTCATCGCCGGGCCATCTGCGGGGAGCTCCACCCGCCGGAGCCCGCCCCCGTGTCGGAGCCGCTTCTTCCGGCGGGCCGCCTCGACGAGGATCCGGCGCATCGCTTCCGCCGCCGCGGCGAAGAAGTGTCCGCGGCCCTCCCAGCGTCGGTCATCCGCGGGGCCGACGAGCCGCAGGTAGGCCTCGTGCACCAGTGCCGTGGCCTGGAGTGTCTGCCCGGGCGCCTCGCGCGCCAGGCGCTGGGCGGCTAGCTTCCTCAGCTCGTCGTAGACCAGAGGCAGGAGTTGCTCGGCAGCCCGCGGGTCACCCTGCTCGATCGCCGCGAGGATGGAGGTCACCTCGTTGTTCATCGCACCCCCAGGGGCTAGGTGCCATACTCCCACCCGTCTCAAGGCTTACCGACTCGTAGCCGGAATCCAGCGGTACAGTGTCGGAATCGAGAGGCCGATGTTCCGACCAATGTCCCTGGGAGCCATCCCGCTCTCCAAGAGTTCATAGCCGGATCGACGTGCATCACCCACGGCCGACTATCGCAAAATCAACCTATATCATACGATTGCGAGAACTCCATCCCAATAACACTTTTCGAGGATCGAAGAGCACGGATCTGGTGGGCCGCCGGAGTCTGGTGACCCTACTTTGGTGACCTGGCCCTCGATCTACATGGCCGCCGGGCTGGTGGCGTCGCCCTCCAGGGTGAGCGCCACGGTGATGCCGAGGATGGACAGGTTCTCCTTCCCAAGGGCAATGCCCAGATCTTGCAATGGAAACGACGACTCTGATCATGTGCGCGTTGGCCCGACGACACCGAAGCACCCACAGAGGTTGCGTCTGGCCCTCTGCGGGCTGGATCGGCTCTGATGCTGCCGCCCTTTTGCGCTTCTGAACGACTGTCACCTTCGGCCCGTAAACGCGCACTGATGAACAGGTACGATCAAACCGGGTGTCGGGATTTCGCGATCCAACTTGGTGTCGCGTGACCGGGGTCTGGTCCCCGATCCAATGGCGGAGCGCTTCGACTGGGGTGGACTGGCCGATCCGGCCGGTCTGGAAACCCAGCGGCCGTAATTGCGGAGATGCCTGGACACTCGCCGCTCACGTTGACGCCGAACTCGCACCGTCGGCTCGATCGTCGCCTCGGGCCACCGGCTCGCCGAATGCCGCGTTGACCGTCTCGAGATGATCCGAGAACCGCTCGCGGTAGTCGCGAGGATCCGGATGTTCGCCGCGACGGCGGCGGGCCGCGAGCTCCGCCGCCAGCAGGTCGCGCAGCAGGGCGAGACGATGGGCCTCGGCCATATCGCCGAGGCAGTCCTCGATCCGCGGACGCTCGCCGCGCTCCCAGGCCGCCTCGAACCCATCACAGATCCGGTCGATTCGCTCGAGCACGTCCAGCGGCACTTCGGCGCGGTCGGGGATCGTCTCGTCGCTCATGATGTGGTCCCATTCCCGGATCTCGGCGGTTCGCTCCGGCGCGCACGTACACGCAGCATCTACTATCCTTATCCGCATCCGGCAGGTCGTTCGTGCCAACGATCGGATCGCGTTGCCCCTCAGTCGCCGCTGGCCGGGCGCTCAGAACACGCCGGCGATGCCCGGTCAGGGAACTTCGGTCTGGCTGGAACACCGCCTCCGAGTCGGCGACGGATTCGTTTCGAGCCCTGGCATTCTCTGGCGACGGTTGTGGATGAGTTAGATAGAGACCGCTCGGACCCCACTCGACCCGATTGGCATATCGATCCGCCCGCTTGCGGCCCCCGGTGGGGCCGCGCGTCGAATGGCTGGCGTCCGGCCAGGAGAGCACAATCATGTTGCGCACAGCATCAGAGTTCGGACAAGCGTCGGTCTCGGGCTAGCCGGTCGAGGTCGCTTCGAGAGCGATCTCGCTTTGCCTTCCGGCACAGGCTCGGGATCGAAGTGCTGGAGGACCGCATGATGCTGTCCACGGTCACCTGGATCAACCCCGCTGGCGGTGATTGGAGCACGCCCGGCGACTGGAGTTCCCAGGCACTGCCCGGGCCCAACGATGACGTCGTGATCAACGACCTGAATCCTGGAGCCAGCGTCACCCATTCCCAGAACGTCACCGACACGATCCACAGCCTGACCGCCGCCGCCCCGATCACGCTCTCCGAGGGGGAGCTCAACCTCTCAGGCGGCACCAGCACCGCGGGCGCGTTGAGCGATACCAGTCCGTTCTCGCTGGCCGGCGGGATTCTCAGCCTGGCCGACGTGCAAGCCGGGACCGTCTTGACGGCTTCCTCCGCAGCAGGGACCCTGAACCAGGTCACCCTGGGCGGTTCTCTCTCGGTGTTCAACACGGGGATCAGTGTGACCGGCGGCATGACTCTGGCTAACGGTGCGCAGGTTGCAATTGGCGATCCGAGTTCTAGCGGCGAGATCGACTTCCAGGGGGATCAGACGATCGGTGGGACCGGCGACTTCACCTTCGCCGGCGCGGGCGGGATTCTGAGGGTCATCGGCAATGTGACCCTGGGCCCGGGGGTCACCGTGGACGGGACCTCGGGGACGCTCGACATCCAGTCCGGCGGCCTGGTCAACCAGGGGACGATCGACTCCGACGGCGGTGGCACCATCACCCTCCAATATGACTCGGGCACCTCGTGGACCAACGCTTCCGGCGGTGTCCTCCAGGCCGCTGGCGGTAGCACCCTCAGTATCGGCGGCACCGAAGGCACCAGCGGCACCGGCGCCATCGGGATGAACGCAGCCGGCGGTGTCCTCCAGGCCGCGGGCGGTAGCACGCTCACCCTCGGCACCGCCTGGTCCAATGCGGGCACGATCGTGGTGACGAACTCCACCCTCAACCTGTGGGGTAGCTTCACCACCGCCGGGTTGGGGAGCTATACCCCTACCGGCAGTACGATCAACCTGACGGGCACGCTGGACAATACTGGGACCACGCTCATCCTCGACGCAGCCACCGGCTCGTGGAACCTGGCCGGCGGCACGCTCGATGGGGGCGCCCTGGCCACCCTCGACGGTACCTCTCTGGCGTCGAGCGACGACGGAGGGACGCTGGACGGCCTGACCCTGGGCGCGACGGTCTCCGGCCAGGCCCAGCCGGGCAACGTGACCGTGGCCATCGGGGACGCCACGGTCATCGGCGGCCTGACGCTGACCAACGGAAGCGTCGTCGAGATCGACGCCGTGAGTTTCCCGCCCCTGATCGTCTTCCAGGGGGATGAAACGATCGGTGGCAGCGGGCAAATCCAGTTCGCGGGGTCCGGTGGTGAGCTCGCGTTCTTTGGCAACGCGATCGTGGGCCCGGGGGTCACCGTGGACGGGACCTCGGGGACGCTCGACATCCAGTCCGGCAGCCTGGTCAACCAGGGGACGATCGACTGCGACGACGGCGGGACCGTGAGCCTCCAGGGCAGCGCGGGAACTACCTGGTCGAACACCGGTCTGATCACTGCGACCAATAACTCGACGATTGACCTCGGAGACACATTCAAGACATCCGAGATGGGCACCATCGACGGCACTGACGGCGTCGTCAGCCTCACCGGGACGCTGATCAACGACGAGACCCTGGCCTTGACCGATGCAACCGGATCGTTCTACCTCGGTGGAGGCACCATCGACGGCGGCACGGTCACGACCAGCGGCAATGCGGAACTGGTCGGCTTTCTCAGCGGCACCCTGAATGCCGTAACGCTCAACGGCACTCTCAACGACGGCATGTTCCCGGCGCTTGGACTGAACATTACGAACGGGCTGACGCTGAATGGCGGTACGATCACGATCGCCGGGACGAATTCCCTTGACTTCGCCGGCACCCAGACCTTGAGTGGTACCGGCACGGTCTCTGTTGCCAGTCTGATCAACAGTGTGTCCCTGATCGTGGACGGCACCGGTGACAGCCTGACCATCGCGCCGGGAATCACCATACAGGGCCATGGCTTCGTCGGTGAGCTCTCCGGCGGCTCGGTCACCATTAACGGCACCATCGCCGCCAATGACGGCGGCACCCTAATCGTCCAGGGATGCACCAACTTAGCGAACGGAACTCTGACCGGCGGGACGTGGGAGGCGAGCAACAACAGCACGTTGCGAATCATCGGCGCCCAGATCGCCACCAACGCCGCAAGCGTCCTGCTCAGCGGGTCCCAGTCGCACATCTATAGCGACACCGCCACGACTAATGCCCTCGCGGCGCTTTCCGCAAACGCCGTTGGGGGCCAGGTCACCGTGACCGGGGGCGCGAACCTCGTCGACACCGCCAGCCTGACCAACGCCGGCACCGTGACCCTCGGCCCGAACAGTTCGCTGACCGTGGCGGGCTACACCCAGACCGGGGGCGGCACCAGCCTCCAGGGAGCAACGCTGGCAACGTCGCAACCCGCCGGAGTCAACATCGAGGCAGGTACCTTCAGCGGGCCGGGGTCGGTCCAGGGTGACCTCACCAACGCCGCCGCCCTGGACCTAGGGACCGCGGTGGGGACGCTCAACGTGACGGGCGACTACACCCAGACAGCGACCGGCTCCATGTCCGTCAAGCTGGGCGGCACGGCCCCGGGAACCCAGTACGACCAGGTCAACGTGACCGGGTCGGCCAACCTTGACGGTACGCTCGACATTAACCTGGTCAACGGGTTCGGACCCTCGGCCGGGCAGACATTCCAGGTGCTCTCGTTCGCCGACAGCCTTGGGAGTTTTGTCACTGTCAACGGCCTCGCGCCGAACAACCAAGCGACCCTGCAACCCATCTCCAACCCGAACAACTTCACGCTCCAGGCCATCGCCACGGCCCCCGACCTCCTCCCGCTCGATGTGACTGTCCCGCCGGGGACCGTGATCCCCGGCCAGCCGATCACCATTGGCTATACCATAACAAACCAGGGAGGGACCGGCCTGAGCGGGAACTGGGTGGACTCCGTCTTCCTCTCGAGCACGCCTTCGCTTGATGCGAGTGCCATATTGATCGGGCAGGTCCAGCACACCGGCGGGCTGAGCGTCACCAGCAGCTACGCCGGCAGCCTGACGGCACCCTTGCCGGGGGTGCTGGACGGGAACTATTACGTGCTCGTCGAGGCCGACAGCCAGCTCATGACTTCCGACAGCAATCGGGGCAACAACGTCCTGGCCGCGACCAGCCTGTTATCCGTGACCATCCCCACCCTAACCTTGGGAACATCGGTCACAGGGACGGTCGCCGCGGGGCAGGATGTCTACTATCAGCTCAATCTCACCCCGGGAGCCGACGTGGAGATTTCCGGCGACTATTCGGTCACCGGCGAAGCGAACTTGCTGGTGAGCTACTTGGTCCTGCCCGACAGCTCGAATTACGATGAGGCGGCCACCGACCCGTCCTCGGCCAACCCGCAGATCACGCTGGCACAGCCGCAAGGCGGCGCCTACTACATCCTGATCCAGGGTCAACCGGGGGCGGGGAGCGGACAGGCCTTTACGCTTGGGGCCAATGTCGTTCCCTTTGCCATCGACAGCGTCAGTCCGATCCAGGGCAGCAACAGCGGACAAGCCACGATCACGGTCGCGGGCTCGGAATTCACGCCGCAAACGGTCGTCCAGCTCGATGCCTCGAACGGCACGGTGCTCGACGCTTCGACCGTCCAATTCCAGGATGACACGACCCTCTTCGCCACGTTCGATCTCACAGGCTTGACGCCCGGGACCTACGACGTCCGGGCCACCGACCCGAACAACCAGACGGTGGCTGATCCCGGGGCGTTCACCGTTGTGAGCGGCAACCCCGGCCACCTTCAAGCCTTCATCACGACGGCCGCGTTCATCCGCCTGAACCAACCCGATACCACGGTCACCATCGATTACGAGAACACTGGCGATACCGATATCCCGGCGCCCTTGCTCACGCTTTTCGCCACGAACGCTGTGATGCGCCTGCCCAGCCAAGACCAATATGTCGGCAGCACGATCCAGGTGCTCGCGATCGACCAGAACGGCCCTGCCGGCACGCTGCCGCCCGGCTATCAGGGCACCATCACGGTGGACTACCAGTACACGCCGCCCCAGGGTTCCGACCCTCAAGCCGATTTCGACCTGTCCTTGCCCCCCGCCCCGACGACTCCGATCAACTGGAGCAGTCTCGAGGCGGGCAGCCAACCCAGTGACATCAGCTCCGCGGCGTGGAATGTGATCTGGGGCAACTTCACGGCCGCTGTCGGTCCGACCTTCGGGCCATATCAAACGGCCCTCGACAACCTTGCGACGTACTTCAGCCAGATCGGCATTTACACCCCGGATGTCAATCGTCTCTTTGACTTTGCCCTCACCCAGGCGGACGCGACACTGCCGACCCCGACGCTCGGCAGCACGGTGGATGCCTCGGTGCCCACGCCGGGCCTCGCCTTGACGTTCGAACGCACGTTCCAACAGCCGATTTCGGGCCGCTACCAGTTGGGCCCATTCGGACGCGGCTGGACCGACAATTGGGCGATTTCGGCCACGACGGATAGCCAGGGAAATGTCACCGTCGACGAGGGCGGGGCAATCCTCTCCTTCGCTCTGCAAGCCGACGGGACCTACGAGGCTTCGCCGGGCGAGAATGAGACCTTGACCATGGTCGCCGGGGCCTATCAGCTCCGCGAAGCCGATGGTACGATCCTGGCCTTCAACCCGAACGGCACGCTCAATGATGAGCAGGATCCCAACAACAACCGAATCACGGCCGGGTATACCGATGGGCAACTGACCAGCCTCACCGATTCCAACGGCGCATCACTCACCCTGACTTATAACTCCCAAGGATCCATCAGCCAGATTACCGACTCGACCGGACGAGTGACCACATACACCTACGATGCCAGTGGGCAACTGCTCCTGAGTGTGACGAGCCCGGTGGAGAACGAGCAATACACGTATGTCACCGGGCAGGGCCCGGCCCAGCAATACGCCTTGGCCTCGATCACGAACATGGGCATCCCTGTCTATTACACCTACGACGCGGAGGGCCGGCTCATCGAGCAATACCAGGCCGGGGGTGTGGAGGCTGTGACTTACGGCTACGGCCTCGGAGGTACATTGACGACGACTGATGCGACCGGCGACACCACAACCCAGATGTTCAACGACTTTGGCGAAGCGGTCGTGACCGTGGATGCGCTGGGCCAAACGACCAAGGTTGTTTACGACACCAACGGCAACCCGGTGCAACAAATCCTGCCCGACGGGACCAGTGAATCCCAAACGTTCAACGAGCAGGACGACCTCACGTCCCAGATCGATCCGCTCGGCCAGGCGATCGGCTTGACCTACGATCCCAGTTTCAACGCGCTGACCACCTTCACCGATGCACTCGGCGACGCGACCACCTTCGACTACGATAGCCAGGGAAATCTCCTTTCCATAACCGCCGCCGACGGCAGCAGCCAGCAATACGTTCGCAACTCCGAGGGCGAGGTCACCCAATACACCAACGCCGATGGCCAGACGATCACATACACCTACAATGCGGCGGGGTTAGTGACCAGTCAGACCTTTCCCGACGGCACTTCGACCCAATACACCTACGATGCCCACGGCAACCTCCTCACGGCCACCGATGCCAGCGGCACGATCACGCTGACGTGGGGGACCAACTCCGGCGGCCCGGGGCAGATGAGCCTGCTTGCGAGCGTGACCTATCCGGACGGCATGTACCTGGATTTCACCTACAACGCCGACGGTGAGCGGACCCAGATGGTCGACCAGAGCGGCTACACGGTGAACTACCAGTACGATGCGGCCGGGCGTCTGATTGGCCTCACCGACGGCAGCGGTGCGCCCATCGTGCAGTACACGTATGATGCCGACGGCCGATTGGCTGCTGTCCAGAACGGGAACGGCACTTATACAACCTACTCGTATGACGCAAACGGGCAACTCCTCTCGCTGATCAACTATGGTCCTCAGCCGTCGCCGAATCAGGCTGGCCCAGTCCTGTCCGAATTCGACTACACCTATGACGCCCTGGGTCAACCGACCAGCGAGACGACGCTCCAGGGCACGACCACTTACGGCTACGACGCCAACAGCGAGCTCGATTCGATCATGTTGCCGACAGGCGAGCTCATCACCTACCAGTACGATGCCGCGGGCAATCAGGTCGCCGAAACCGATAACGGCGTCACGACCAGCTTTACCACGAACGACGTGAACGAATACACCACCATCGGAGCGACCACCTACACCTACGACGCGGCGGGAAACCTGATCTCGACCAGCGGTCCCGGCGGCACGACCACCTACACCTACGACGTCCTGGGCCGCCTCACTGGCGTGACGACCCCCACCGGTACCTGGTCCTACCAGTATGATGCCCTCGGCGACCTGATCGGCGTGACTCAAAATGGCCAGAAGACGCAGTACCTGGTCGAACCCGACGAGTTTGGCGAGCGTGGTCGGAGAATATGACGGTGCCGGCAATCTCATCGCTCATTACACCCAGGGCCTGGCGTTGGTGAGTCGCGTGGATGCCAGTGGCTCCGCCGCGTACTACAACTTCGATGCGAGCGGCAACACCGTGGGGCTCTCAGGCTCTTCCGGGAGCTATCTCAACAGCTACAGCTACCTGCCTTTCGGACAGGTCCTGAGCGCCACGGGCACCATCGCCAACCCGTTCCAGTTCGGCGGCCAGGCGGGGGTAATGACTCAAAGTAACGGGCTCGACATGATGGGGGCCCGGTTTTACGATCCGGCCGCCGACCGCTTCCTGAGCCGCGACCCGACCGGCCTGGCAGGCGGGAGCAATCTCTACGAGTACGCCGCCAATAGCCCGGTGTTGTACGGGGATCCGACGGGTCACGGCTGGGAGTTTTGGCTGCCCGAAGTAGCCAAATCGGCAGGCAAGTACCTGGCTCCTCTGGGGCCGGTAGGCGGAGGCGCGGCAGGGCTGGGCACGGTCGGCACCGTGGCTGTAGGAGTTGCCGCGATTAGCTGGGGCATTGTGATATATGAGATAGCGACGTTCCCCTCAATCCACGTCCCCATTGTCACCACGGGGCCGGGCGGCGAAGAGATCCTAGTTACGCCGGCCACCCCCATCGATCCAAACTTTATCTCGGGCCCGGCCGGCTATGGACCCCAGGGTTTTGTCGAGCCGGAGACTCCGCTCCCCTATGAGATCGCCTTCGAGAACGAGTCAGCCGCCACCGCCCAGCCCAGGTGGTCGAGGTGACCCAGCAGCTCGACCCTAACCTGGACTGGAGCACCTTCCAGCTCGGCGACTTCGGATTCGGCAGCCAGGTTTACGCGGTTCCGGCCGGCCTGACCTCGTACAGCGTCCGGATCGACGCGACCAGCACCGTTGGCGTCTATGTGGATGTGACCGCCCAGTTCGATGTGCTGACCGGCCTCCTCACCTGGACGTTCACCTCGATTGATCCCACCACGCTGGATATTCCGGTCGGCAACGTACTGGAAGGGTTCCTGCCGCCCGATGTGACCGCGCCCGAAGGCGAGGGGTGGGTCAGCTACACCATCCAGCCCAAAGGCTCTGACTCCACCGGGACAGTCGTCGATGCCCAAGCTACAGTCATCTTCAATGCGGGCCTATCCGACCAGAGTTCCCTGGCCACCGAGGCGATCTTCAACACCATCGACAACGGCCCACCCACCAGCAGCGTGAACCCGCTCCCCGTGGCCGTGACCACGCCCAGCTTCAACGTCTCCTGGTCGGGCCAGGACGATCCGGGCGGCTCGGGGGTCGCCAGCTTATGGCATCTACGTCTCCGACGACGGCGGCCCGTTCACACCGTTCGCAACTGATACGACCGAGACCTCGGCGACTTTCACCGGCCAGTATGGCCATACCTATGGCTTCTACTCCGTCGCAACCGACAACGTCGGCAACGTTCAGCCGACCCCTACGGCAGCTCAGGCGACGACCCAGGTTATCCCCCCGTTGACCGTCAATGGATCGCCGACAGTCTCGCCGAATCCACGCAATACCTCGGTCTCCTCGATCGCCGTCAGTCTCAGCGAGATGGTCGACCTCAGGGCTTCGACTATCAGGCATTGAGCCTGACCGATAACGGCGGCCCCAACCTGATCACGAGCGCCGTCACTGTCGACGCCAGATCGACCACGGATACCTACCTGATCAGCGGCCTGGCCGGCCTGACCGCTGCCAAGGGCAATGTACACGCTGACCATCAATGCAGCCGACATCACGGACCCGTACGGGAACCCCGGCACGGGCTCGCTCTCGACCTCCTGGCTGATGGACACCACCCCGCCCACCAGCCACGTCAACCCACTAGCCGCCCGCGGCACCAGCCTCAGCTTCGCCGTCTCGGTCACGGGGTCCGACCCCGACGGGGCCAGCGGCAGCCCGCCTTCCGGCGTCGCGTCATACGATATCTATGCCTCGATCAACGGAGGATCCTGGTCGCTCTGGACGAACGTCCCGGCCTCCAATCCGACGGCCGCGTACACCGGCCAGAGCAACACGACCTATAACTTCTACAGCATCGCCCACGACCTCGCCGGCAACATCGAGAGCAAGACGCCGCTGATCGAGGCCAGCACCTATCTCCCCGACCTGACCCCGCCGGTCACCTCCGTCGAACGGAACCACGGGGACCAACCCCAGCACGGTCAACACCAGTACAGGCACCTTCACCCTCGACCTTACCGGCAGCGACCCCGGCGGTGGCATCGTCACCGACTTCGAGGTCTTCGTCTCGGTCGATTCCGGTTCGTACACGATGATCAACGGCACGGCCATCCCGGCGGGCCCACCCAACAGTCAGGGCAACAGTTCCGCGACGATCCCCTACCAGGGCCTGACCGACGGCTCACCGCATCAATATGCGTTCTATAGCATCGGGTTCGACAGCGCGGGCAACGTGCAGTTGGCGCCTTCGACCCCGAACCTGACCCTGACCGAGACCTTCGCCCAGCCCTCGGCGCTCCAGGTGACGAACCTGATCGTCGAGAACGGCGCCGTGGAGCGGTCTTATATCCGGTACCTCGACATCGGATTCAACGAATCGGACAGCCAGAGCGGCAGCGAGCTCACCCAGATCGCCGATTCGATCAGTACGTCGTCCTCCGACATCGTGATCTCCAAGTACGACCTCAACGGCGACCTGTCGAGCAAGACGGCCGTGTCGCTCTCGGGCGTGTCCGTCGCGGTCATCGACCACGCGATCGAGCTCGACTTCGGCGTCAGCGGCCTCGGCGGCAACCCCAACACGACGGCCGCCGACGGCTATTACGAGGTCGATATCCAGCTTCCGAACGGTCAAACCGCGGTCCACCATTTCGACCGGCTGCTGGGCGACGTGACCGGCGACGGGATCGTCGACCAGAACGACCTGAACGATATTGCGTCCGAGATCGGCCTGTCGAGCCAGTCGGGGATGACCCCATTGGACGCCGACGTGACCGGCGACGGCTCGGTCACGGCTTTGGACCTGACGCTCGCCACTCGCTCGAAAGGGCACAAGCTGGGATCGGGCCTATCGCTGGGATGAGAGATCAACTTAACCTCACCTCGGTGGGTGGTACCCGGAGGCGCCCGGCACCACCCACCCAACAACCAACAAACCGACCTGTCACAGTCACGAAACCACAGTGGATGCCGACGAGGATCTCCAAGACCTGATGAGGGGGCTGCCAACGATGTTCCGAACCAACGCGAAGACAAGGCATTGCCGTATCGGTCTCGAGCCACTGGAAGCGCGGGAGCTGCTCTCGGGCAGCCCCTCGGCGCACGCGATCATCAGCGGGGACGCGACGCCGCAGGCGTCGGTCCCGATCACGCTCCACCTCGCCGGCTCGTGCACCCGGCCGGCGACTACGTCGATGTCGCCTCGAAGCACCTCGTGCTGACCGGACAGACCGCGGCCGGCTCGAGGGTCGTCCTGAAGAAGATGCTCGCCTCGGGCAAGCTCCGGACCGTTGCCAGGGCGACGCGCAAACGCCGAGGGGGCCTACCAGTTCCGGATCGATTGCGGGATGGGGACGACCTCATTCACGGCCCAGGTCGCCGAAGCGACGGGCCGCGCGAGCAGCCCCGTCCTGTCCGTGACGCGAGCGAACCAGGCGATCGTCTGGAACTCGATCGCGCTGGAGGCGGTCCGCACCGCTCATCTGCAAGCGCCCGATACGTCCCGAGTTCTGGCGATCGTCGCGATCTCGGTCTATGACGCGGTCAACGCAGTCGATCCGAGATATGCCTCATACCGTGACGTGACGGCCAAGGTCTCCCCGGGGACCTCCGCCGCCGCGGCGGCGGCCGCCGCGGCCGAGACCGCCCTGGCCGGCCTCCTCCCGCAGCAGTCGGACATGCTCAAGGCGGAGCTGACCGCCACGATGTCGGCGATCCCCGCCGGGCGGGGTCGCAATCTCGGGCTGGCGCTGGGCACCACGGTCGCGAACCAGATCCTCGCCTCGCGGAGCCACGACGGCGCCAACGTGAAAGTCAACTACGTCCCGGGCACGGGTCCGGGCGACTGGGTGCCGACTCCTCCGGCTTACGCACCGGCGGTCGAACCCGCAATGGGGCAACGTGACGCCGTTCGCCCTGACCAGCGGCTCGCAATTCCAGCCGCCGCCACCCCCGGCGATCACCTCGGCCCAGTACGCCCAGGACGTCAACCAGGTCGAGATGCTCGGCGGCACGACCAGCACCGTCCGGACCGCGGACGAGACGGCGCTCGCCCGCTTCTGGTCGGATCTCCCCGGCACCTTCGACCCGCCCGGACACTGGAACCAGATCACCGAGATCGCCGCCCTCACGGCGAAGACCAACCTGGAAAACTCGGCCCGGGCGTTGGCCCTGGTCAACATCGCCCTGGCCGACGCCGGCATCGAGGCCTGGAACGTCAAGTACACGGACAACACCGTGCGGCCGGTGACGGTGATCCGCGACGGGGCCGACGGCGTCAACCCCCTGATCACGGCCGACCCGACCTGGACGCCCCTCTGGAACACGCCCGCGTTCCCGTCCTACATCTCGGGACACAGCACCTTCAGCGCCGGCCGCCGCGACCGTCCTCACCTCGATCTTCGGAAATCGGTTCGCCTTCACCGACCCCGGCGATCCGACGGAGAACCTCAGCCCGCGCCATTTCACCAGCTTCGATGCGGCCGCCCAGGAAGCGGGGATGAGTCGGATCTACGGCGGCATCCATTTCCTGTCGGATAACATCTCCGGCCTCCAGGTCGGCGGCGAGGTCGGTCAGTACGTCGTGCAGCACGAGCTGCACGCGCTCAAAGCAGACAAGTCGTGAAATCCGAAGCCCTGACGAGGCATGTCCTGGCTCAGTGCGGGAAACGCAGCCCAACTGGGGTGACGTGCTCGATCGTCATCCCTGCACTTTGGATACCGGAGCCCGTAACGGGCACATCGCTGCTCTCAAGGGGCTGCCTCTAGTCCACGAAATCACAAACAACCGCTCATGGGCCGCACGAGTTCACCGCTCGCCGATCGACCCGACCACGGAAGCGGTCCGCAGACCAGAGACTTGAACACGAAATCCACGAAATCCACGAAAAAAAATCAGGTATCGTGAGAACAAGACCCGAGGGAGCCGGCAGCTTCCTGTTCTGGTGGATGGTCATTTCGGATCTGGGGGACGAGTCCTCTGGGGCTGATGCGACGCCTTCCCAGGAACATCGA
This sequence comes from uncultured Isosphaeraceae bacterium, assembly GCA_963845695.1. Lineage (GTDB taxonomy): Bacteria > Planctomycetota > Planctomycetia > Isosphaerales > Isosphaeraceae > CAWJTV01. Next base: position 98,985 of record CAWJTQ010000018.1, read on the forward strand.
AGCAACGATTCCGGCTACTTCACGTCATCGGCGTCCGATGCAGGGCGAGCCATGAATTCCGAGAGTACGCGAACCCTCAGTTCGATCACGACACCCGTGATCACCGAATCTCGTGCCTCGGTGGACCCGCCCCAGGGAGGCAGGATTCCTGTATAATCTTCACGGGTCGGTCATCGGCCCGGTCCTTTTCAGGGATCCTCAGACGGCGAGGGCGATGTGATCAGGTTTGTTGTGCGCAAGCTTCCCCCACACTGGTTTTTCGTGCCGTCGAAACGGCGGCTCCGAGAACTTCTCGACCAACCAGGAGCTGATCTCTCGGTGGTGGAGTTCGGCCGTACGGGATTCCGCAATTCAGCCGATCGGATCCCCATCGGCTTCCTGGAATCGCGCGTGGTGGGAGGCCGTTGGTGTTTCTATTTGCGACTCTGGGGTGTGCGCGAAGCGTTGGTCGGGCACCTGCGGGACGAACTCTCGGTGCTCGCTGCCGACGAGATCGAACAGTACATTGGTTCGTGTTTGCGTCAGCCGCCCTCTGAAGACGTCAAGCCTTCGCAGTTTCATCTTGTTTTCCGCGTCGAGGATGGTCGCGTCCGCGCCCGGTGTTACCAGAAAGATCTGGAGCGGAACTCTTACTCGACGGGTGAATGGTGGAAGGACAAGACTCGTAGCGTGGATGAAGATCTGCAAAGTGAACCGACCATTCTGGCTTGACACGCTCTACCTGAAGGCGTTTTTCGGCCCGCCCGCCGTTCTCACCGCCGTCGCGACCGCGCTCCTGGCCGGCTACTTCGAAAAGAGCGGCCAGGCTCGGTTGTGCGTATATGTTGGATCGGTCGCCCTGGCCGAACTACTATGGCTCTGCGGCCTCATCACATGGTTGCACTGTCTCGAAGTCAGAAGCGACTCCCTCTAGGTTTGCTCGAACACGGCCGCGCCGTGCTGCTTCACTTCGCATTGCTCGGATTGCGGAGTCCGGCGAACCCAAATCCGACCCGGTTCGCCGTTATCGATGCAGCCGACAACAGCCGCTGCGTGCAACCCATGGGCTCGCAAGTCCCGGACGACCTGGGCGGCGTGAGTTCCGGGCAACGCGGCGAGCAGGCCGCCGGAGGTCTGGGCGTCGCAGATCAGGAGCTGCTCCCACTCGGCGATCTCGGCGTCGTAGTCGACCCAGCCGCGACAGGAAGCGATGATTGGCATGAGTTCCTCCGGCGCAACACCATTCTTCACGTACTCCCGAGCGGCCGGGAGGATCGGGACGAGATCGTTCCAAATCGTCGCCGAGACGCCGCTGGCCGCGGTCAGGTTACGGAGGTGTCCGAGCAGCCCAAAGCCGGTGATGTCGGTGAGCGCGTGGGCGCCGGCCCCAGCCATGACCAGCGCGGCGTCACGGTTGAGCGTGGTCATCACCGCGAGTGCCTCCTGCACGGCGTTCAGTGAATCCTCACCACGTTTCGCGGCCGTCGTGATGATCCCCAGTCCCAGCGGTTTGCTCAGTACGAGGAAGTCGCCGGGCTGGGCTCCCGCGTTGGTGATCACCTCGCGCGGATTCACCCGGCCGACGACCGCCAGCCCGAAGATCGGCTCGTCCGTCTGGATGGTATGACCGCCCACGATCGCGATGCCCGCCTCTTGCACCTTGTCAATGGCACCGCGGAGGATCTCGGCGAGCACCTCCGCCGGGAGCGCCCCGTTGGGGAAGCCAACAATGCTGAGCGCGGTGATCGGCGTCCCGGCCATCGCGTAGACGTCGCTCAGCGCGTTGGCCGCGGCCACGGCTCCGAAGTCATATGGGCGATCAACGATCGGTGTGAAGAAGTCGGTGGTGAGGATCAGGGCCAAATCATCGCTGATCCGGTAGACGGCGGCATCGTCGGCGGTCGAGTGGCCCACCAGCACATTGGGGTCGGTGATCGGGGGCAATCCGGCCAACAGAGAGAGCAGGTAATCCGGGGGCTGCTTGGCCGCGCAACCGGCCCGCTTGGCAAACTGGGTGAGTCGGATCGAGTCTGAGTCAGGCATGGTGATGATCCCCGAATTCCCGACCGCCGTGTCCATGGGAACGGGCCAAACCGTTCGCAGTCATGATCCTTCAGCCGCCACGATAATAACCCGCGAGTGTTCCGGCAGCTTGATTGCGGTATCGAGAGGACGTACCAATCCGTTCTCCACGATACCCGCCACGGCCACGAGGCGCTGGCGGGACCGGCTGAGGTAAGCCTCCATCGGCGCCGGGGCCGCGTCGGGCGGCAACTCGGGGGGGACAACTGGGGCTCCGCAGCGATCTGCTCGTCTTGCAGGCGACGCCCAGGACTTCGCTGATCAGCCTCAGGTGTGGTCATCGCATGCTCCTTTTAGAACGCGGTGATCACGAAAATGGGCAATTCGCTCAAGTCGCCGAAGACATCGGGGATTTCCTCGTCCTCCTGGTCATACTGCCAGATCACCCAGATCCGACGTCCCGACGGTGTTGAAGCGAACATTCGAAAGGAGCGATTCCTCCGCTCTTGGAGACTGAAGACACGATCAAATGCCCCCTCGACCTCCTCCGCCGAGAGGCTGTGGGCGTCGATCTTTTGCAAGTTCCACTCGATCCACTTGAATTGCCTCGTCATGCGCAAACTTCTTCATCAATCAACCGTTATTCCTGTGCACGTTTCCCAACCGCGCGTCCAGAAGTCCCTCTCGGTCAATCCTTTCCCTTCCTTGATACTCTGGCGCGAGCGGTTGAGCAAGGCTTGAAACCGTGGGAAGCGCCCGAGCGAGAGACGTTCCAGCTCATCATCAAGTGGCGACGACATGGCGACCGTCCTTCCACTGCCAGTAAGCCTACCGGGAGTCGATTGTCAAAGATTCACTTCCCGCAGCACCCCTTTCACATAATATCTTACCACGAGAGCGTTGTCGATCGACCGATCCGGCCAAGCCAGGGAACGAGAGGACCATGCATGAGGACGAACCGAGTCAAGCGGACACTGGCGGAAGGCGGCGTGTCCATCGGGACGATGATGATGGAGTTCAGCACGACCGGCATCGCGCGGATCGCCGCCGAAGCCGGCGCGGAGTTCGCCGTCTTCGACATGGAGCACACCGGCTGGAGCATGGAAACCATCCGGATGCTCATGGCCACCTCGCGCACCGCGGACTTCGTACCGATGGTGCGCGTGCCGACCCTTCAGTATCACTTCATCGCCCGCGTGCTGGATGTTGGTGCGATGGGGGTCGTGGTCCCGATGGTCGCCGATGCGGCACAGGCTCGAATGATTGTGGAGTCGGCGAAGTATCCGCCCATGGGCCGTCGCGGAGTGGCGTTCGGAGTCGCCCACGATGACTATCAGGGCGGCGATCTCGAAGCCAAATTTCACCAGGCGAACGACGAGGTCATGCTCTTTGCCCAGATCGAGAACGTCTCGGGAGTGGAAAACGTCGATGCGATCGCCGCAGTTGACGGCATCGACGCCCTCTGGATCGGCCAGTACGATCTCACCGCGTCCCTGGGCATTCCGGGCGATTTCACGCACCCCGATTTCCAGGACGCGACGCGCCGGGTCGTCGATGCCTGTCGTCGAGAAGGGAAGACTGCCGTCCTCGGAGCGCTGGACGCGAAAACCCTTGCCCGCGGGCCTTCGGAAGGCTTCCGAATGCTCGTCTACCTGGCCGACCTCTGGATCTATCAGAAGGCCCTTCGTGGCGGCTTCCAGGCAATCCGGGAATCTTTGGGTCAGACCGATCCCCGGATCCTCTGACGCGTCTGTTCAGACGCCGACCGGCTGGCGCACCTGCTTGGCGAGATTCTCCTTGAGCTTGACCAGGTCGGCATAGAAGCGTCGGATGCCGTCGGCCAACTGCTCGGTGGCCATGGCATCCTCGTTGTGCATCCATCGGAACGTCTTCTCGTCGAGATGGATCCGCTCGAGCTTCTGGGCCTTGGCCTTGTCGACTGTCAGCTTGCGATCGATCTTGCCCTCGGTCTTCTGCAATTCGCCGAGTAGCTCGGGCGAGATCGTCAACAAATCGCAACCGGCGAGCTCGGTGATCTCACCGATATTGCGGAAACTCGCGCCCATGATCTCGGTTCGGTAATCGAACTTCTTGAAGTAGTGATAGATCTGTGTGACCGAATGGACTCCAGGATCCTCTGTCGGGGGTATGCTCTTGAGCCCTTGTTTCTTCAAATACCAATCATGGATCCGTCCAACGAATGGGGAGATCAGGGTGACGCCGGCCTCGGCGCAAGCCACGGCCTGCGCGAAACTGAAGAGCAGTGTCATGTTGCAGTGGATGCCTTCCTTTTCGAGCTGCTCGGCCGCCCGAATGCCTTCCCAGGTGGAGGCGATCTTGATCAGGATGCGCTTGCGGTCGATGCCGTCGGTCTCATAGAGGGAGATCAACCGGCGCGCCTTGTCCATGGTGGCCTGAGTATCAAAGGAGAGCCGGGCATCGACCTCGGTCAACACGCGCCCGGGGATGATCTTCAAGATCTCCTTGCCGAATGCCACGAATAGCCGGTCGATGGTGGCATCAACTTGCGTGGCGTGGTCTCCCCCCTCGGACTGCGCCGAGTCCAGGACCTCCTCGAGCAGTCCCCGATATGCCGGCATCTGGGCCGCTTTGAGCAAGAGCGAGGGATTGGTGGTCGCGTCTCGGGGCTTGTACTGGGCGATGGACTCGAAATCACCGGTATCGGCCACCACCACAGTCATCGTGCGCAACTGGTCCAGCAAGTTCATCGAAGGCTCCTCCGCATCAGGTCGGATCAAGAGCGACCGAGCATACACCTCACCCCGTCGCGGGGTGGCCTGAGACTCCGTCTTGCCTCAGACGTCCTCTCCGTGGGAGATTCTACCGCGCCGCGCTGCGGGTTGGCTACTCGTGCCGACACCTCGTCGGCAGGACTTTGCACGCAAATCTGGAGCCGGATTACCAGGAGTGGGCAAGGACTGAGAACATGGTAAACTCTTCTCCTGTCGCTGCCCGGAGGGCGGTCCCGTACGGGATGATGGGTCCTTCGTTCAGGGGCCATCAGACACCGCAGAGATCAACGCGTGGAGGCTTTCGCGATGAATCCGGACCCGGAACACTCGGTCTTACGAAGGCTTCGAGAACTCCGGGGGTTCGCCCTCGATCTGGACGGGACGATCTGGGAGGGTCCGAGGCTGCTCCCCGGCGCGGTCCCGTTGGTCGAAGACCTGCGTGAGGCGGGACTGGGTGTCGTGTTTGCTTCGAATTCCTCGCGACATGCATCGGAAGTGTTGCGTCATCGACTCGAAGAGCTGGGAATCGTCGCGACCGCGAAAGAGATGCTTGCGGCGCTGGACCTGGCTGGCGAAGAGGTTCGTCAGCGTCTTGGACCCGTTCGCGTCCTGTCAATCGGTACTGATGAGCTCGACGAAATCCTGCGAGCTTGCGGGCACACAATCGTTCCGGATCAGGACTGGAACCACGCTCAGGCTGTCGTGGTCGGCATCGACCCGGACTTCAGTTACGAACGGTTGCGCGCCTCTGCGCGAGCCGTTGCCGCTGGAGCGAAGTTCTTCGCAGTCAACATGGACTCGCGGTTCCCCGTCGGGCCGAACGAGTTCGACCCGGGCTGCGGATCGTTGGCCGAGGCGATCTCCGCCGCGAGTGGAGTCCGGCCGATCGGCATCGGCAAACCGGAGTTTCCATTCTTTCGGGTCGCCATTGAACGGCTGGCCTGCGCCACCAACCAGGCGGCGATGGTCGGCGACAGCACCGCGTCCGACATGCAGGGAGGACGCTCGGCGGGGATGTTTACCATCTGGCTGAATCCGGATCCGGACGAGATCGTACCGACGTCTGTCGATTTGATGGTCCACGATCTCGAAGAACTGCGCCGACTCTGGCGATCGGCCGGGGCATCGGGAAGTTGACACGAGGCTGAGCGACTGAGCGATGCATCGAGAAATCGGCGAAGGGGTCTTCTTGGCGATTCTCGAAGGCTGGGCGTCAAGCCGCCGACCGACTTGAGAACGATGGATCACGTGAATTCCGAGGAGACCACTCTGGTGTACGAACCGTACGCGGGGAATCAATGTGTGGGAGGCGCGTCTCACGCCGGCCAAGCGCGCAGCGCCGTATCGACGATGCGTTGCAATGCGTCGCCGCTCGCACCGCCCGCGGACTGGACCGCCATTCCTTGCATGACGGTCGTGACGTAGCGAGCGAGATCGGCGGAATCCACTTCAGGCGGCAGGTCGCCTTCTGTCTTCGCACGCTCGAATCGCTCGCGAAGCGCCGCCTCCGCGGCCGCACGCCGCGACATGAGTTCCTGCCGGATCGAGTCGGCTGCCTCTCCGCAGGAAAGCGCGCCCTGGATCGCGAGGCAGCCCGGTGGATTGCGGGGATCACTCAGAACCTCGGCGGTCCCGCGTAGCAGTCGTTCGGCAACCGCGCGTGCCGTCGACTCCTCGAGCGCTCGGCGTGTGTGTGCCGCCGGTCCGGCGATATAACGATCCAGCGCCTTGCGGAAAAGCTCTTCCTTGTTGCCGAAGGCGGCGTAGAGGCTCGGGCGGTTGATGCCCATGGCCTCCGTCAGGTCGAGAAGGGAAGTGCCCTCGTATCCCTTACGCCAGAAGAGTCTGAGCGCAAGGTCCAGGGCTCTCTCGGTATCGAACGTACGCGGACGTCCCTTCGCCACGGCCAATCCCCTCGTGCAGCGGGCCCCCAACGGGATCCCAGATTTCAGATCAGAGAATACCGAAGATTCTCGAATCCGCAAAACTCCACGATGCACGCACGGCCGACCAATCCCGCGGATGCAGGAGTAAATTCTGTACCTGGCGATACAATAATCGACTTGACTCGCCTGGTCCACACACCTATATTCTTACCGTCCGGTACAGAATTGAGTCAAATCGGGTCAGTCAGAGTCTGTCCCAGACGCCATTTGAGCCCCTGAATGGGGGCGTCAGCACGTAGCCAGCGGCGACAGCCCCTGGACCGGCCCAGACCGCCGAACCCACCACGGGGCCCCGACCCAAGTCTGGGCATCGACAGGACTTGGGTCGGGGCCCGTGGTGAAAAAGGCGGAGGTTGATTTGGCGATTCTCACCCAGGGGCTCACGCCCCTGGCTACGTGCTGACGCTCCCTCCGGGGCTTCTGGGACAGACTCTCACTATTTTATTAAGACTCGCTGAGATTATCGGTGTGAACCGCGAGACGGCATTGGGCATCGCAGGGCGTTCGCCCCTGCGAATCACGTGAACGTTCAGAAGGAGATTGGGACATGGACCTGCAACTGATCGGGAAACGGGCAGTTGTGACAGGAAGCAGCAGCGGCATCGGTGAGGCGATCGCCAAGTCACTGGCGGCGGAGGGGGTGGTGGTCGTCGTCCATGGTCGGCGCGATGCCGAAGCCAGGCGGGTCGCGGCCGAAATCGCCGCTGCCGGCGGCAAGGCGGTCGTCGCGCTGGGGGACCTGGCGACGGATGCCGGCGCCGATGCAGTCGCCAAGGTGGTGAACGATACGCTCGGCGGGGCAGACATCCTGGTCAACAATGCCGGGGCGTTTCCGCAGCGACCCTGGCTCGAGTCCACCGCGGCTGAGTGGACGGACTTGTACAATCAGAACGTCGGCTCCATGGTGCGGCTCATCACCCGCCTCGTCCCGGGTATGAAACAGCGCGGGTGGGGCCGCGTGATCGCCATCGCCAGTGGCGTTGCGACAATGCCATTCGGCGATATGGCGAACTATTCGGCCACCAAGGCGGCCAACTTGAACCTCGCCGTGAGTCTCGCCAAAGACTTGACTGGAACAGGCATTACGTCCAACACGGTGAGCCCGGGCATGATCGTGACCCCGGGCGTGGAGGAGATGCTCAAGGGGATGGCCCCGCAACTCGGACTCGCGGCCGACGATCTGGGTGCCCTCGAAAAGTTCGCTGTGAAAAACATGGTGCCCAACCCCAGTGCCCGCCTCGGCCGGCCGGAAGACATCGCTGCGGCCGTCACCTTTCTCGCCAGCCCCCTGGCGGGCTACATCAACGGGTCCAACGTCCGCGTGGACGGGGGTACGGTGCCGACGACCAATTAGAGCGCCGATCACTTGCATTGCGCACGCCGCGGAGCGCGGCAGGCGTCGAGGAGACCTTCGGTCCAGCACGCGGCGGGGTCTGGAGACCACTGCGGTGAACATCTTGGGACTGACGAGAAACCGCTGGAAAATAGGGCTTTCGTGAGATCGGGACGATCATCAACTAATTGATTCGGAGACGATGATCCCGAGCGGCCATCAGAAAACCCCGAGAAAACAGCAGGATCCGTCGCTCGTTCGGTCGGTCGAAGATGTTCACCGCAGTGGTCTGGAGACCCGCGCCGAGCGCCTCGACGTGCGCAATGCAACTGTGAGGCGCTCTAGTCCACGAAATCACAAACGACCGCTCCTGGGCCACACGAGTTCATCGCTCGCCGATCGACAGGACCACGGAAACGGTCCGGAGACCAGAGAATGGAACACGAAATCCACGAAATACACGAAAAAATTCAGGTATCGTGAGAACAAGACCCGAGGGAGCCCGCAGCTTCTTGTTCTGATGGATGGTCATTTCGGATCTGGTGGACTAGATCGTTCAAAGGCTACATTTCCGCGAGCTTCGCCTCGAGGAGCTCGCCGACCAGCGCGGGGTTGGCCTTGCCGCCGGTCTGCTTCATCACCTGGCCGCGGAGGAAGCCCTTGACCGCCTCGGGCTTCTTCTTCCCTTTCTTCAGCTCGTCGAGGGCTTGCGGATTGGCCGCGATCGCGGCGACGACCGCCGCGGCGATCGCGTCCCGGTCGGAGACCATCTGGTAACCGCCTTGTGCGATGATGACTTCGGCCGGGTCGCCGGTGTCGATCATCCGTCCTAGGATCTCGCGGCCCTGATTGGTATTCAGCTCTCCGCGCTTGACGCGATTGATCAGGTCCGCCAATCCGTCCGGTCGGACGGGGAACTCGCCAATGGCCAGTTTCTTTTCCTTGACGGTCCGGAGCACGTCCTGCTGGATCCAGTTGCTGGCCAGCTTGAACTCGCCGGTAGACTTGGCGACCGCGTCATAGTAATCCGCGACGTCCTGCCCCTGCTCGACCAGAACGTTGGCGTCGTAGGCCGAGAGTCCATACTCTGTCTCGAACCGCTGACGTCGGGCAGCCGGCAACTCGCCGATCGAGCTTCGGACGCGATCCAGCCAGGGGGCGTCGACGACGACGGGGACCAGGTCGGGCTCAGGGAAGTATCGATAGTCGGAGGCCGATTCCTTCTCGCGCTGGGCCTTCGTTTCCTCATCGACATCGTTCCAGCCCCGGGTCGTCTTTGGGGCGTCCTTGATCGTCTTGCCGTCCTCGAGCCATTGCTGATACTGCCGATCGATCTCGAAGATCAGCGCCTTCTCGACGGCCCGGAAGCTGTTGAGGTTCTTGATCTCGACGATCGGGGTGGCGATCGTCGTTCCGTCCTTCGTGATGTGGAGGTTCACGTTAGCGTCGCAGCGCAGCGAGCCCTCCTGCATCTCGCAGTCGGAGACCTCGAGGTACCGGAGGGTCAGACGCAGCTCCTCGAGGCATCCCCGCGCGTCGGCTGGCGTGCGGATCTCCGGCTCGGTGACAATCTCAAGCAGCGGGATGCCCGCGCGGTTCAGGTCGACTTCGGAGAATCCGCCGGCCCCGTGAGTCAGCTTGCCGGTATCCTCCTCGAGGTGGATGCGAGTGAGAGCACAACGCCCACCCCCGCCGCCGTCCTTGCGAACCGGGATCTCCAGATGTCCCCCCTTGGAGAACGGCAGGTCGTACTGGCTGATTTGATAGTTCTTGGGCAGGTCGGGGTAATAGTAGTTCTTCCGATCCCATTTGGTGAATGGCGCGATCTCGGCATGCAGTGCCACCGCCGTCTTAAGCGCCAGCTCGAAGGCCTTGCGGTTCATCACGGGCAGAGTGCCCGGCAAGCCCAGCGAGACCGGATCAGTCTGCGTGTTCGGCGGCAGGCCGAAGTCGGTCCCGCTCCAGGAGAACATCTTGCTCTCGGTCTGGAGCTGCACGTGGATCTCCAGTCCGATAATGATTTCGTAGGAATACTCCATCAACTCGACTCCGGTCCTAGTCAAGAATCGCTGGCCCGCCGTTATACCAACTACGGCCGCTTCAGGTGCCAATCGGTCGCACGCTCGAAGACCCGGGCGGTTCGTAACAATCGCTCCTCGGCGAAGGGCGCGGCCAGTAGTTGTAGGCCGATCGGCAGGTTCGCGTTTGTGAGCCCGCAGGGGATGCTGATCCCTGGGATGCCGGCCAGATTCGCCGTGATTGTGTAGATGTCGGACAGGTACATGGCCAAGGGGTCGGCAGTCCGCTCGCCGATCTTGAACGCGGGAGTAGGCGACGTCGGGCCGAGCAGGACGTCGACCTCGTGGAAAGCCGCGTCGAAGTCGCCACGGATCTTGCGGCGGACCTGGAGGGCCTTGTTGTAGTATTGGTCGGCGTATCCGGCCGACAGGGCGAAGGTCCCCAGCATGATCCGCCGCTTGACCTCGGCACCGAAGCCCTCGGCGCGGCTGGCCATCATCATCCGGACCATGGGGGCCAGGTTTTCCTCTCCGGGGTACCTGGCCGAGAAGTCCTCGGCACGATGGCCGTACGTCGTGCCATCATAGCGAGCCAGGTTGCTCGAGCATTCGGCGGGCGCGACGATGTAATAGGCCGGCACGCCGTATTGCGAGTGCGGCAACGAGACCTCCTTGATCGTCGCGCCGGCCTTCTGGTAGACCCGGACCGCCTCCTGCACGGCAGCGGCGACCTCGGGGTCGAGTCCCTCGCCGAAGAACTCCTTGACCACGCCGATCCGCAACGATTCGGGCGGTGTGTCCAGACCGGCGAGGTAGTCCGGAATCGGCTCGGCGACGCTGGTCGAGTCGTTGGGATCGCGGCCGGCGATCACGCCGAGCAGAAGTGCCGTGTCGGCGAGGTCGTGGGCGAACGGGCCGATCTGGTCGAGCGAGCTGGCGAAGGCGATGAGGCCATATCGGCTGACCCGGCCGTAAGTCGGCTTGAGCCCGACGACGCCGCACACCGCCGCCGGCTGGCGGATCGAGCCGCCGGTATCGGTCCCGAGGGCCAGGGGCGCTAGTCCAGCCGCGACCGCGGCAGCGGAACCGCCCGAGGAGCCGCCCGGCACGCGTGATTCATCCCACGGGTTGCGCGTCGGCCCGTAGGCACTGTTCTCGGTGGAGGAGCCCATCGCGAACTCGTCCATGTTGGTCTTGCCGAACAGGACGGCGCCCGCCGCTTTGAGCCGGGCGATCGCCGTGGCGTCGTAAGGCGGGCGAAAGGTGCGCAGCATCCGGCTGCCGCAGGTCGTCGGCTCGCCCTCGACGCAGAGCACATCCTTGATGGCGACCGGAACGCCGGCCAGCGGCACCGAGGGCCTCGCCGGCCTTCCGCTTCTGGTCGATCGCCCGGCGCGGGCGAGGATCGGCTCCTCCTCGAGATGGACGAAAACATTCAGTCGCTGGCAGCCCCTGGCTCGCTCCAGCAGCGAGCCGACTATCTCTTCGGATGTGGTCTCTCCCGCGTTCATGCGGGCCAGCATCGCAACGGCGGTATCAGGAGTCATCGATCGGCATCCTCGGCTCGAGCCCACCCGGCGGGGTAACGATTCTCCAGGATTCAGGCGAGGGATCCGTTCATTCCAGGACGGCTGGGACCAGGAAACCCGTCGCGTTTCGCTTGGGGGCATTGGCCAGCGCCTGCTCGCGCGGCAGTGGCTCGCCCCGGACGTCGTCGCGAAATACGTTGCGGACCTCGATGCCGTGTGCCAGCGGTTCGACTCCCGTCGTATCCACTTCCTGAAGATGGGCGACATAATCGACGATCGAGTTGAGCTGGCCAGTGAACGTCTCGAGCTCGTCGGGGCTGATCCTCAGCCGCGCCAGCAGCGCGACCTTCGCCACATCCGCGTGCGACAGTGCCATGCGAGTGAGTCCCTCCGATCGCTTCGAACCGACGAGCCAGCCGTCCCCCGCGGGCGGAGGCTCCGAACCGGTCCGGCCATCGTCGAACTCAGTCTGACAGATTCGATTCCGCCGTTCAAGGTTCGCCTGGACAGGCAAAACCCACAACCGTGATGTTTGACGCCTGGTTCAACGGCTTCCTATGATGTTGGCTTCAGCGATCGGCGCCGAACCATGGCAATGGCTCGACCCAATTGACAGACCGATCGGATTCAGACTACGTATCTCCCGACTCTTACTGATCAAAATGAACGGACCTGTTGCGATCATTCTGGCCGCCGGTCAAGGCAAGCGGATGAAATCGGAGAAGGCCAAGGTCCTTCACGAGGTCTGCGGCCAACCGATGATCCGTTACGTGGTTGACGCCGCTCGGGGCGCCGGTGCCCGAACCATCGTCGTCGTGGTCGGGTACGCGGCCGACCAGGTCCGCGACTACCTCCGCGACGAGCCCGACATCCTCTTCGCGACTCAGACCGAGCAGCTCGGAACAGGCCATGCCGCCAGGATGTGCCGGCCCTGCCTCGCCGATTATGAGGGTCCTGCCCTGATCCTCGTCGGCGACGAACCCTTGCTCAGGCCCCAGCCGCTGGCCGATTTACTCGAGCTTCAGCAGACCGACCGGCTCGCGTGCTTGCTGGGCACTGTCGACCTCCCCGATCCTACCGGTTTCGGCCGAATCCTCCGCGACTCCACCGGCCGATTCCTCCGAATCGTCGAAGAACGCGATTGCACCCCCGAAGAACGTGCCCTCACCGAGGTGAACCCGAGCTGCTACGTCTTCGAATTACCCGGGCCTCTGGGATGCACTCGACCAGATCGGTACCAGCAACTCCCAGGGCGAGTATTACCTCACCGACGCCCCAGAACACCTCAAGGCCATGGGACGTAAGGTTCTGGCGCTCAAGGTCCTGCAACCCGATGACGTCCTTGGCGTCAACACCCGACAGCATCTCGCTCAGGCTACTGCAATCATGCAGTCGCGGATCCACGATCATTGGATGACGGAAGGCGTCACGATCGTCAACCCGCGGACAACGTATATCGACCCGCGCAGTTCGATCGGCAGCCGACACGATCGTTCATCCATCCACGGTGATCGACGGAGTCGTCCGGATCGGGTCGAATTGCCGGATCGGTCCTCATGCGCATCTTCGCGATGGGACAGTGCTCGAGGATGGTGTCGAGGTCGGCGCCTTCGTTGAAGTCAAGCAGTCGCATCTGGGCAGTCGAACGATCGTCCGCCATCTGGCCTACGTGGGTGATGCCGAGCTGGGCGAATCGGTGACTATCGGTGCCACGGCGGTCACCGCCAACTTCGACGGCGTTCGTAAGCTTCCGACCAGGATCGGCGACCGCAGTCGCATCGGGGCCGGCTCGATTCTGGTCGCCCCGATCAACATCGGCCGGGATGCGGTCGTGGGTGCCAACGCCGTCGTCACCAAGGGCCACGACGTCGGCGACGGCCAGACGGTGGTCGGGGTACCTGCTCATCCGCTGAACTCGGGCATTAGCGGCGAATCCGCGGCGTTGGACGAGAGGCCGCAGGACAACGCGGATTGATCGCGATATCCCGATAGATCACTTGAACGCAAACCCTCGATTCACCGTTCTGCGCAAGAAAGGCGACCCTAATAGTAATCAAGGAAGCCAATCATCATCTCATCCCAACTCTGTTCGCCCCAGGTGATGGTGCGTGTCGGATCCGGGTTGGAGGGATTGTCCGCGGAGTTGTCGAAGTGGGCCTCGCACTCAATGACCGTCCCCTTCGGCAACCACTTCGGCTCGATCAGACGATAGGCACTCTGCCAGTTGAAGTCGAACCTCGGCACCGAGAGGAGAACCTCTTCCCGGCCGTCAAGGTAGTGGGCTGAAAACGCAAAGCTCTTGCCCCGCATGTGCATATGCGGAGTCAAGTTCAAGAGATGGATATCGTTCTTGAGTAAAAAGGAGGAACGGGCGACGTAATCGGGTTCGCCCGGTGGAATCCGCAGGTTTCGCTGGGGGATTCCCCGCGTCACCGCCTCGTGAGGCGGCCTCTGGGCCGTCAGCACCAGCCCGATCGACGAGCGGTCGATCTCGGGGCTTGCCGATCGGCGTGTAATGGACTTCGAAGAGGAGGCTGGCTCCTCGAGGAATCCGCTTTCCAACGCCGACGGGGTAGATCGAAGGCATATCCCCCGGAGTGTAGACGACCAGCAGGTTCTGCCAGGCGGGCGTTCGAGTTCGAGGGTTCGCTTGATCCTCGACGAAGACGCAGATGTGATGGACAACGGCCCGATCTCCGGGCTTCGCCTCGGCCGCCTGAACGTAGACGTCTTCGTCGAGATTCGTGTCCACATGGACGCGATGGATCGGCACGACGCCTTCCTCAGGAACTGCGAAGGAATCCGACATCTCAAAGACGACATCCGGCGTCCCAATCGACCAGAGATCCGAATACTTGGGAGGCGTTGGAGCCCTGGATAAGTCCCCCGCCGGAGCGCCGTGTTCCACCCACGATTGGAGCAACGACCGTTCACGCTCCGTCAAGCTCCGGTCATTGGCGAAGCGGCCGAAACGCGTATCGGCATTCCAGGGCGGCATGCGGCCCTCGCCGACGACCTCGGCGATCGAGACTGCCCAGCGCCGCGCCTGATCGAAGGTCAGGAGCGAGAAGGGAGCGACTTGAGCGGGCCGGTGGCATGACGAACAATGTCGATGGAGGATCGGTGCCACCTGCTCGTAGGTTACCTCCGCGGAAGAGGCCAAGTTCGCGGAGGTCGAGCCGGGTTCTCTCTTTTGTGGGGCGAGCGGACCTCTCGGCGTCGCGTTCCGGTTCCTGGCGGGCTCGGTGCGCTCGATAGGGCAACCCACCACTTGGGTGATCTTTGGCGCGACCTCACGCCCCTCGAGCAGGGCCGAAATCGCGTCGACCAGATAGTTGTGCGTGGGCTCGGAACGCCGCGTTCCCCGTCCGTACTGGTTATCGATGGCACCGCGGTAGCGGAGCCGGGCCTGTCCGTCGATCACCAGGGTCTCGCACGTACGCTCGGCCAGCAATTGGTCGGCCACATCGGTTCTCGGGATCTTTCAGCACCGGAAAATTCACTCCACACTCGCGAGCATGCTGGGCGACCTCGTCGGTTGTTTCGCTCGCGTTGGAGTTGATGGCAATGAAGTCGACGTTTCTGGATCGATACTTGGTCGCGAGCTCGGCCAATCGTCCCATGTAAAGCTCTCCGACCGGGCAGTTTGTCCCGACGAAGACGATGACGAGCACTCGGCCCCGATGCTGGAAGAGCCGATGCAGCCGGCCCGTGCTCACTTCGCGAAGCTCGAATTCAGCGATGACCTGGCCGGGGGCGCGGTCAAGCCGTCCGTATCGGTGACTGAAGCCCACCAAGCAAGCGGTGGTGACGACTGCCAGTCCCAACAGAGCCGCCAAGCCTCGAATCGACCGGGAGCGCCTCGGTCTTGCCCTTGGCCCTTCGATACCGAGACCTATCGGGACCGAGGTCGGCGGTTGGTCGCGATCCTTCCTGGACCCCCATTGCGACGAGACGGCACGCGATGGCCTTTCGATCGAGATCGGCCGCTCCATGGCACGCTTTCCTTTGATCCGGGACGAACCGTCCAGTTGAACAGAGCCGACCGCCTGGACACCGAGTGAAATCAGGCGGGGTATGGGAGGAAGTTTCTCGGCATGGACTGCGCGGATCCCTCGTCGGATTTGGGAGGAGCGAACCACGTCGTCGCCCCTTTTTTCACTAGATCCGTTTCTCGACCGAACCGAGACGCGAATCTTCAAGGGCGACGTCAATATTTCGAAACATTGCGTGCGTGAGCGAATCGTACAGCCGAGCGCTTGTACCGGACGTCATGACCCGTTGAGCCGCCGGTACAATTCGACGTACCGCCCGAATAGCTCATCGTAGACGCCAGCATTCGCCGGGTTGGGCACGACGACCTTCTCGATGGCGACCATGGCGCGCGCGGCCTCGTCGAAGTCAGGATACATCTCGGCCGCGACGGCTGCGGCCATCGCCGAGCCAGGCGCACACGCCTCGGGCTCCCGAGCGAGGTGGACGGGCTTCTTGAGGATGTCGGCGTGAATCTGGATCCACAAGCCGGATTTCGCTCCACCGCCCCCGATGAAGACCCGCTCAACCCGGAGTCCGTGAGACGAGGCATCCTCGAGGATATGCCGCGTGCCACAGGCCGTGGCCTCGTAGATCGCGCGGAGCACGTGACCGGGGCCATGGGCCAGCGACAGCCCAGTGATCGCACCCCGGGCCTGCGGATCCTTGTAAGGAGAGCGATTCCCCTGCCAGTCGTCGCGGACAAGCAGGCCCTCTGAGCCCGGCGCCACCGCCGCGGCGCGCTCATCCAGCACCTGGTAGACGAGGACGCCACGCTGCTCGGCCTCATGTTGCTCGTTGCCGGCGAAATGGCGGCGGTACCAGTCGAGGATCGACCCGGTTGCTGTCTGGCCGGCTTCGAGAGTGTAAAGCCCCTCGACGGTTGCATCAGGGTAACACCCCGCAGCCCCTGAGCCGAAGATCCCGACACGGGACTGCGCCAGGTGACAGGTGCTGGATCCCACGATCGCGGCCACATCGCCGTCTCGGGTCGCGCCGAGCCCCAGCATTCCCAGGTAGGCGTCGATGCCGCCTTGGGCGACCGGGATTCCCGCCGTCAGCCCAAGATCGTGGGCCGCGACCTCGTCGAGACGCCCTTCACCTCGACCCAGGGGCACGATTCGCTCCGGCCATTTTCCCAGCAAGTCCGTCAGACCAACCGAATCCAGCAGTCGGGTTGGCCAGCCGCCATCCGGCCGCGCGTAGTTCCATTTGACCGCAACATGGTTCAAAGACAGCGTCCACTCGCCAGTCAGGCGGTGCATCATCCAGTCGGTGCACTCGACAATGCAATCGGCTGCATGGTAGATCCGAGGCTCATGCCGCTTGAGCCAGAGTGCCTTCGGCAGCATCCATTCGGGCGACACTCGCCCCGAGACGTACCGGAGGATCGGGTCGCCCGTCGCGCTGACGTCCTCGGCCTCGCGGTAGGCCCGCTGGTCCATCCAGAGCAAGGCGCGGGCCAGGTTTTTCCCATCTCGATCGCAGGCCACCACCGTGCAGGCGGTGCAGTCCAGCCCCATCGCCACGACCTGTTCGGGCGCGATGCCGCCCCGTGACAAGGCGGCACGGACCGCTTCACAGGACGCCGTCCACCATTCGAAGGGCTCTTGCTCCGCCCAGGTCGGGTGGGGATAGAGCGTCTCGATGGGCGCAATTCCAGATGCGACTGTTCGGCCGTTTCGGTCTACGAGGACCGCTCGGACACTCTGCGTACCGACGTCTAGTCCCAGGAGCAGGCTTTGTCGCCCAGCAGTCGTTTCCATCGGAGAAGCCCTCTGGGACCGAGGCACAGCCTCGGCCTGTCATGACGGTTTCCGGCTATCGAGCAGCAGCGTGACGGGTCCGTCGTTGACCAGTTCGACCTTCATCATGGCGCGAAAGACGCCGGTGGCCACGTTCAGCCCCGATTGCGCCAGGAGCTCGGCACAGCTCCGATACAGACGCTCGGCCTCTCTCGGATCCGCTGCCGCGGTAAAGCTGGGCCGTCGACCGTTCCGGCAATCGCCCAGCAGTGTAAACTGGCTGACAATCAGGATTCCGCCTCCCACATCTCCCACGCTTCGGTTCATCTTCCCCTGATCGTCTTCGAATGCCCGCAGGTTGAGCACTTTATCGGCAATCCAAACCGCGTCTGGGTCGGCGTCACCCCGCTCCACACCGAGAAGCACGAGCCAGCCGTGATCGATCCGGCCGACACACGCCCCTTCGACTTCAACAGATGACCGACTCACTCGTTGCAGCACGGCGCGCATGCATGGACTCCGTCGAACTCGTATCCTCACCAGCGGTTTCCGATTCATGATACAGGAGAGGTTGAGGGAAGGCCCGGATCTACCCGGATTGCGATCAGGACCAGTTCGGCGTGTCATGAGCCGCTCGATTGGCGACAAGCTCTTAACGACTCATGGCTACTGACGAGTCGCGATCTGGGTAGCTCGAATTGCGACAAGCTGTTAATCTTCTGAAGACAGCCCAGAGGAGCGACAGGGGAGCGCGGATCGCGAGGAGGATGGCTTGGTCGGGTCGAGAAATGTTCGGCTTCGGGTCGGTGTGATCGGCTTGGGTCGGCTCTGGGAGACGCGGCACAAGCCGTCACTGGCACGCCTCTCGGATCGGTTCCGGGTCACGGCTGTCTTCGACCACGTCTACCGCCGCGCCGAGATCGAAGCTGCCCAGATCGGCTGTGCCTCTTGTGAGGGGCTCTCCGGACTGGTCGAGCGACCGGATGTCAACGTGATCTACCTCCTCTCGCGCCAGTGGTTCGGACTGCATCCGATCGCGTTGGCGTGTGCGGCGCACAAGCCGGTGTACTGTGCCCTGCCATTGTCCGACGACCTCGCAGAGCTGGAAGGGCTGGTCAAGCTGGTGGATTCCAGTGGGATCGTCTTCATGCCGGAGTTCGCCCGGCGCTGCTACCCGGCGAGTCTCCGGCTCAAAGAGCTGCTGGCGACTCAACTGGGACCGCCACGCCTGGTCCTCGGTCACTCTCGCCTCTATGGATTCGACCGATACGCCGTGCCTGGTCCCACTACCCAGATCACCCCGGCAGCCCTGTTGATCGACCCGGGGAGCTATCTGCTGGACTGGTGTGGTTTCGTCTTCCAGGGGTTACCCGAATCGGTGCAGGGCTTTCGGTGCCAGGTCATCGGGACGGACGGTCTGGTCGATCCGGAGTCGGACTTCGAGAGCTTCACCGCGACGTATTCCCACGGAGCGGCGGCCCACATCTCGTTCGCCCGCTACCACCGGACGTGCTGGGGCGAGGCCAGCCGCTTCTTACCGGCCCCCGGGTTTCAGGTCTTCGCGGAACGCGGGGCGGCGTTTCTCGAACTGCCCGAGCGGATCCAGTGGTCGCAGCGCCGGCGGCGTCAAAGACGAGCGACTCCCCTTGGAGCCCACGGTCGGCGATGTGCTCAATGACCAGTTTCACCGCCTGGTCCGCGGCGATCACGCTCTGGCCCCCACAATCCACGACGCACTGACCATCGCCCGGCTCGTACACGATCTGAGACGCAGTCATTCCGAGGGAGGGACGATCTTTCGATCTTCGTGAGGATTCAGGAAGCTGGAATCTCGAAACCGGGATCTGAAAACGAGTTATGGAATCCGGAATCGGTATCGAGGGCACCATCGAGAAGGAGCGCCAACTGTGATGCGGATGGATTCGCAACCGAACGAGATCCAGCAAAAGGATCATCGCGCGGGCCGGCTAACCAGGGCGGTGCTCGTGGTCCTGGCCGCTGCGACTGGCTTGGGCCTGATGGCCGACTCACTCATGAAGAACTCGGCGACCTACGACGAGGTGATGTATCTCTCGGTAGCCGCGCGATGGTGGCGGACGGGCGAACAGGCTCGGATCACGAGAGCCGGCTCGCCGCTGACCTTCTGGAAGCTCCAGCAAGTACCCATGCTCTGGGCCTTGGACCATCTCGGATACGGCGACTGGATCGATCACCCTGAGAAATTCGAGGTGATCGTGCTCCCGCTGGCACGGATCGCCGCGCTCTGGATCTGGCTGGTCGCACTGGCGTTGGTGGTTTATTGGAGCCGTCGGTTGTACGGTCCCCGCGCGATGGTCCTGGCAGCGTGGTGGTTCGCGCTGAGCCCAAATCTCCTGGCGCATGGCCCTCTGATCACGATGGAGACCCCGATTCTCGCGGCAATGACCGGCATGACGTTCCTGTTCTGGGTCTTCCTGCGGACCGGCGATCGCCGCGCCTTCCTCGCTTCCGCGTTCCTGGGCGGGCTAGCGTTCTCCTGCAAGTTCACCGCAGTGGTCGCGCCTCCGATCTTCGGGTTGCTCTGGTGCCTCGCACGATGGAGAGACGGCGACCGGCGACCGGTCCGTCTGACCATGACAGTGGCCGCGGGAATCCTCGGCTTCGCGGCCGTCATGGTGATTTCGGACGTGCTCATCACGGGCGGCGCCATGCTGCCGATGAGCCCTCGGACAGGTGACCACCCGAGCTTCGACGGCAAGTTCGGCTCGACGATCGGCGGCGTGCTCCGGCGCATCGCCGAGGCATCGTTCCCGCAGGACTGGGTCGGTTTCAGTCGCCAGGCGATCATGCAACGGTCCGGGGCAACGGGCTACCTGCTCGGCGAGCTGCGCGACACGGGCTGGCGCTACTACTTCCTCGTGGCTCTTGCAGTCAAGGTCCCGCTGGCTTTCTGGCCGGTCGCGACGGTACGGGCAGCACTCGCCCGACGCATCCCGTCCGCAGGTCGCGACTGGGTTCTCCCCGTCGCAGCGGTCGCGTTCGTGATTGTCGCCTCGTTCGGCTCCACGCGCAATCTGGGGTTCCGCTATCTCCTACCGATCGCACCCCTGACGATCGTCTGGATTTCCGGACTCGCGGAAAGCACGAGGTGGCCCCGTCGTCTGGCGTATGCTGGCCTGGCGGCGCAGGCGGTGGCCATCGTCTCGATCCATCCCTACGAGCTGACGTACTTCAACGCCCTGGCGGGTGGTCCGATCGGCGGCCGGTACGTCCTCTCCGACTCGAACCTCGACTGGGGCCAGGGGCTCAAGCCACTCGCCCGACTCCAGCACGAACATCCCGAGTACCGGGACCTGACCTTCTTCTACTTCGGTGACAACGATCCCAACCTCTACGGCGTCGCAGGACAGAGTTACACGGTGCGCGCGGCGAACGCAAACGAAGACGTCCCCACTCATCTCGCACCCCGAACCACATATCTCGCCGTCTCGGCCTCACTCCAGTGGGGGCCTTATGGTCCGCGCGGGCTATTCGA
Organism: uncultured Isosphaeraceae bacterium; assembly: GCA_963845695.1. GTDB lineage: Bacteria > Planctomycetota > Planctomycetia > Isosphaerales > Isosphaeraceae > CAWJTV01. Next base: position 119,856 of record CAWJTQ010000018.1, read on the forward strand.
CCCATTGAACCATATCGAGCCGGTCTGCTTCACGGACGACGCGACGATCGCGATTTATCGGACCGCCGACATCCCGGGATTCCAGAAGATGAGCGAATTCCTGGCCCACGCGAAGTCAGAATCTCCGACGGACGTGGCGCGCTGGCCGAGTCGACCCCGAAGGTAGGATTCTGAGAGGTGTCAGTGAACCTCAACTTCCACCTGGAGTTCGTTACCTCGGCCTTCCACGCCACACAGCCAAGCCGGCCCGATTTCTCCGGCCCAACAGGTCGGCAGAGCATATCCCAGGCGTGAAACGCTGAGGGCACTTTTTCGGCCAACCGCGGAGGGAATCGGCTGACTCACTGCCCTTCAAGAACGCGGTGCTTCATCATGCCGTCGTAGACGATCCGAGTGAATATCCCGCCGTTGAACAAACCCTTGCCCCAAGTTGCATCGAGGTCCTTAGTCGGCTTGGCGTCAATGGCCTCTCGGGTCGTCTTACCGGCATCGACCATCAGTGACAGGCGATCGTGGATCGTGACAAGCATTTTGCGAAAGGCCGCGAGATCCTCCCTCGTTCCAACCGGGCCGTGGCCTGGGATGATCTTGGTATTCGGCCCGGCAAGCTCGAGTACGCGATCGGCTGCGGCGATCATGCCCCCGATCCAGCCGCGACTCGAGGCGTCGATGTTGGGATAGAAGCCGTTGGAAAAGAGGTCGCCGGTGTGGATCACGTTGCGGGTCTTGAAGTGCACGACGAGGTCGCCGTCGGTATGTGCCGGGGGGACGGCGCTGAGGTGGATCGTCTCGTCACCAACGTGGAGGGTGGCATCGTCAAAGGTCACGGATGGCAGTGCGACCGCGGGCGAGGCCGGGGTCGTCATCTTGAACGCCTCGGTGTATTGATCCGTCGAAAGCCGCTTGCGTGTCGCGCCCGTCGCGGCGATGACAGCCCCGGCTCGGCCGAAGACCTCATTCCCGCCGGCGTGGTCGAAGTGCCAGTGCGTATTGATGAGCACCGACACTGGCTTGCCGCCGACCTGTCGGGCTTTCTCCAGAACCTCCCGACCGCGCACAGGAATCCCCGAATCGACCAAGAGGAGGCCATCCGCACCGCGGAGCACGGCGATGTTGCCACCAGGACCTTGGATCAGGTCGAGGCCATCGGCGATGTTCACGACTTGGATGGGAATCTTGCTGAGCATCGGACCGATCTTCGCGATGAGTGGGGCGGGGTCGGATTCATCGGCAGGTTCATCGGCCCGGGAACGTCCCGTCGTGAGCATCGTGCCAGTCATCCCCAAGCCCATCCGTAAGAGTTGACGCCTATGCATGTTTGGTCTCTGTAAAGGCGCTGGGAATCGTGATCTCGCGGAGTCCGGACTCCGGATTTGGGATTCTCCGACTCGGATTGCTCGTCGATCACATTGCAACGGATCGCAGGTTGCGCCGATCAGGCGATCACGCCGCCGTACACGTTGATGGTTGCACCAGTGACGAAAGAAGCCTGCGGTGACGCGAGGAAAGCGACCACGGCCGCGACCTCATCCGCCCGCCCGTATCGCCCGAGGGGGATCACATTGCGCAGGGTGTCAGCTGCCGGATTCTTGGCGGAGTCCGCCGGGTTCATGCCGCTCCGCAATGCTCGGTCAATAGATGTCGCCACCGCGGGAGAGACGTTCTTCCAGGCCGTCGGCGATCTCGGCGACGCGCCGGATCAATCCGTTCGCGTCGGTGGACTTGAGCATCTCGGTAGGAACGTTTTCGATGACAACGAAGTACTCCTCCCCTCGCAGGACACGAATCGCGAAGTGTCCTTCCACGATGCGTGCGTTAAGCTTGAGCAAGGTACGGCAATCGCGGTCGTTGACCGGCGCGCAGACGGAGACTAGCCCGAGGATGGTGCGGCCTTCGGCGTCGATGCCGGCCGGTCCGACGTAGACGGCTTGCTTCCGATCCAGTCGGAGAGGAACGACGAGTTGCCAGCCCTGTCCCGACGGGTTGGCGTCGTATCCCCCTCGCCGGACGAATTCGAGGAGCAGCCGGGCGACGTCGGGGTCCGCCGGCTCGGGCAACTCGTAAGGACCAAGAGCGTCGGAGCCGGCCCCGGCGTCGGGTTGCACGGAGCCCAGGGGAAGCCCACAACTCGTGCAGTATCGGTCCGAGAGGTGGTTCGTCAGCGTGCAGCGTGCACAAATGATCGTGATACTCACCATCGATCAGCAGCTCCTCGGCGCCAGTTCCACGGCTGCTTACGCCCTCAAGACCCAGACGTTCCGTCGAGCCGAAAGTGCGGCGGGGGCAGGAACTCCCCGACGCACCGAACCGACTCAGTGTCCGTTCGCGTTCACTTCTCCTCAACCTCGATCGACGACAAGAGCGCGTCGAAGTCCGGTTTGAGCTTGGTCATCGTCTTGTCAGGACCGACCATTCGGATGTAGTAGCTGACGCCGTCCCCGGTGACGATCGCGCCAAAGAAGCGGGCATCCTTCCGCTTCTGTTCCGCAGGACGTCCGGGGAACTGCGCCGGTTGATAGTCACCGTGAGTCTCGGCACGGGTCACCTCGACATTCTTCCCCTTGACCTTCTTGCTTTTGATCTCCGGTGCGTTTCCATCCTTGTCTTTGAAGAAACCCTGCCAGCGCTTCAGGTTGTCTTCGACCGTCCCGGCGCTGGGACGGAAGATGTAGACCACCATCTCGGCCGGGTAGTCGTCACCCTCGATGGGTTCGACCTTCAACTGGGCCACTCGCATTCCTCCTCCCGGCGGGGGGCCCGACTTCCAGGACTTAGGGGCCTCGAACTTCAGGCCGCTTGCGCTGATGGTTTGCGTGGTGTCGTCGGCCCCGGCCAGGAGCAACGTTATGGCTGCCATCCCCAGAACACCACACACGCTTCGACGAAGCCGGTTCGATTGTCTCATGTGTTGCGAACTCCTCGATCGCCGCGATTGCCGGGCCGAGACTTGCGACCAGGCCCGGACCGGTTTACGCTACGACTCGTCCTTCCGATTGAGAACTCAAGATCGCATCCCGGTTGATCCGCTGTACCCTGATCCTACCAAGAGGGCCCCCCGGGCAGGAGCGACTTCCTTGAACAAACTTCCCATCATCGGCCTGAGCCTGGTGTTGTCCGGTTGCCTTGTCCAGCCGGCCCTGGCGCAGAAGAAGGTGCCCAGTGGCGCCAAGGTCTTGCTACTTTCGGGCGGCCAGCGCGAACACCACGGCTACCGCGACCAGGCATTCTACCTGTCCCGTGCCCTCGAGAACACCGGCCGGTTCCAGGTGACGATCGGCGAGGACGCCGCGATTCTCGAAACGCCGGCCATTCGCAAGTACGACCTGCTCATCGTCGCCGCGGACCGTCGCGACCCCGAATCCAAGTTCACCAAGAGCCAGCAAGAGGCGATCTTCGAGTTCGTCCGCTCGGGACACGGCTATGTCTCGATCCATGGCGCCGATAACGCCGCGGCCGACTGGCTTCCCGAATGGAAGGAGATGCTCGGCGGCGTGTTCTCGCACATCGGCCAGCCCGACGGCAAGACCCGAAAGGGGACCTATACGGTCAGGATTGCCGACAGTTCGAGCCCGATCACTCAGGGGCTCAAGGAGTTCAGACTCGAAGACGAGCTCTACTACCAGATGCAGATGATGCCCGACGTCCAGCCGCTGGCGACGATCGAGCATCAGGGCGTCGCCTGGCCGGTCGCCTGGACGCGTACCTTCGGTAAGGGGCGTGTCTTCCACACGAATCTCGGCCACACTGGTTGGAGGGACCACGCTGAGAACGACCCGCTCCGCGACCCCAATTTGATGCGATTGATCGTTCAGGGCATGGACTGGGTCGTGGCCGGGCAGGTGGCCGGCGAGAAGAACTGATTCTGTCGATCAGCCCCACAACGATTCCCAGTACCACACCGCGGAAGGATTCACGATGCACATTCCCGATCACAAACCACGTTTGGTCGATCGCTCCCGACGACTCTTCCTCGGCGCGACCGGCGGATTGGCCCTCAACTTCACGATCGTCCCGCGTCATGTTCTCGGCGGCGCGGGGTTCGTCGCACCGAGTGACCGGCTCGATGTCGCGAGTGTCGGCGTCGGGGGCATGGGAGGTGGCGATATCGCCACCATCAGCCGCCTCGGCGCCAACATCGTCGCCCTGTGCGACGTGGACGAGGAACGCGCCTCCGGCTCGTTCAACGCATTCCCGAAAGCACGCCGATACAAAGACTTCCGCAAGATGATCGATGAGGAGGGGGGACGCGTTGACGCGGTCACGGTCGGCACGCCGGACCACATTCACGCCGTGGCGGCCATGGCGGCGATCCGGGCGGGGAAGCCGGTGTATTGCCAGAAGCCGCTGACCCACACGCTGGTCGAGTGCCGCGAGCTCACGAAGGCCGCGCGGCGGGCCGGCGTCGCCACCCAGATGGGCAATCAGGGACATGCCACGGAAGGGGCTCGGTTGACCAACGAGTGGATTCAGGCCGGGGTCATCGGACCGGTTCGCGAGGTCCACGTGTGGTCGGACCGGGCTGGCCGGCTCTGGAAGCAAGGCATCGGCCGCCCCAAGGACACACCGCCCGTCCCGCGCACTCTGGACTGGGATCTCTGGCTGGGGCCTGTCCACGCCCGGCCCTATCATCCGGCGTACGCACCGGTTAGTTGGCGGGGCTGGAGGGATTTCGGAACTGGTGCTCTGGGCGATATGGGCTGCCATATCATCGATCATCCTGTCTGGGCCCTGGGACTGGGCGCACGCCGACTACGGTCGAGGCCCGGACCACGCTCGACGGCTCGTTCCTCGATGGAGACAAGCCCAACTTCGAAACCTACCCGGTCGCCGCGATCATCTACTTCGACTTTCCGGCGCGGGGCGAGATGCCTCCCGTCCGCATGACCTGGTACGAGGGCGGACTGATGCCGCCGACACCACCGGAAATGCCGGTGGGCCAGAGCTTGCCCGACAACGGAGTCCTGTACATCGGAAGCAAGGGGAAGATGTACCATGGCTCGCACGGAGGGATGCCCGAGCTCTTGCCGCGAGTCCTGCACGAACAGGCCGCCACGGTCCCAAAGACGATGAAGCGCTCGCCCGGTCATTACGAAGAATGGGTAGAAGCCTGCAAAGGCGGACCGGGTCCTGTCTCGAACTTCGACTACGCCGGCCCGATGACCGAGATCGTCCTTCTGGGAGTCCTGGCGCTCCGGGCGCCGGGTCGCCGGTTGGAATGGGACAGCGAGAACATCAAGGTCAAGAACGCACCCGAGCTGAACCAATACGTCCACATCGAGTACCGCAAGGGATGGACCCTGTAAGTCAAGTACCGGGCGCGGGTCACGCGACCTCGCCCGGTGGCCGACCGCTCCGTTTCGTGGACCCTTGTCGGTGACCATCCTAGAGAGCGATAATGAACGTTGAAGGTTCATCCCTCCTCCATCCTGCCCTCCTTTTCGAGCACGAACCACGCATGCGACCCGAATCGCCAGCCATGTGTTCGGATCTTCAACCAACAATCTGGGCAAGACGCCGCTGCGGGATCGCCGGCCTTGCCCTGTTCGTCCTCGCCGGGAGCCTGGTCTCAGCTTCCGCTCCTGGGGGAACGCGCGATCCGGTCGATTTCCGACGCGACATCCTGCCGATCCTTTCGGACAACTGTTTCCGTTGTCACGGTCCCGACTCGAAGTCGCGCAAGGCCGACCTGCGGCTGGATGTCAAAGAGAGTGCTTTGCGGAAGACTGACGCAGTGATCCTGCCGGGCAAGAGCGGCGAGAGCGAGCTGATCCATCGGATCACCAGCAACGATCCCGACGAGGTCATGCCGCCCCGGAAGTCGAGGAAGACTCTCACTCCCCAACAGATCGAGCTCCTCAAGACGTGGATCGAGCAGGGCGCGTCCTGGAACCAGCACTGGGCATTCGAACCGCCCCATCGGAAAAATCCACCCTCGGTCCAGGACCGAAGCTGGCCGAAGAATCCGATCGATGCGTTCGTCCTCGCCCGGCTCGAGGCCGAAAAGCTGGCTCCCTCCACGGAGGCGGAGCGCACCACCCTCATTCGCCGCGCTTCCCTGGACCTGACCGGGCTGCCACCATCACCGGCGGAGGTCGACGCCTTCTTGTCCGACCGCTCACCCGATGCCTACGAACGGCTCGTCGACCGCCTGCTGGCCTCGCCGGATTACGGCGAACGGATGGCGATGGACTGGCTGGATGGAGCCCGCTACGCCGACACCAACGGCTATCAGAACGACTTCGCCCGGACCATGTGGCCCTGGCGCGACTGGGTCATCGCCGCGTTCAATGCGAACCAGCCATTTGATCAGTTCACGATCGACCAGATCGCGGGCGACCTCCGGCCAGGGGCCAGTCTGGCCCAGCGAATCGCAACCGGCTTCAATCGCAACAACCGGACGGTTACCGAGGCCGGCTCGATCGACGAGGAATGGCGGGTGGAGAACAACGTGGATCGAGTCGAGACGACCTCGATGGTCTTCCTCGGCCTCACGATGGGTTGCGCCCGATGTCACGACCATAAGTTCGATCCAATCTCGCAGGCCGAGTTCTACCAGTTCGTCGGGTATTTCAACAGTGTCAAGGAGCAAGGCGTCTACACGGAAACAAGGGGCAACGTGCCTCCGTTGGTGGTACTGCCGAGGCCGGAGGATACAGACCATCTGCGCGAGTTCGACCTCGCGATCGCCGTTGCCAAGGCCCACGGCACTCAGGAACATGCCGAGAAGCTCAGGAAGTCCAAGGCGGAGTATGAGAAGAGCATACCCTCAGTGATGGTGATGGAGGACATGGCGACACCTCGTCCAACCTACGTGCTGAAGAGGGGCCAGTATGACCAGCCCGACAAGACCCGCAAGGTCGAGCCTGGCTCTCCCGCATGCCTGCCGTCGCTGCCTCCGGGGACACCTCGAAATCGTCTGGGACTGGCGCGCTGGTTGGTGTCGCCCGAGAACCCGCTGACGGCCCGTGTCGCCGTCAACCGGATCTGGCAGCACCACTTCGGCCAGGGATTGGTGAAAACGGCCGAGAACTTCGGCATCCAGGGCGAGCCGCCTTCTCATCCCGAGTTGCTGGATTGGCTGGCGAGCGAGCTGATCCGCACGGGGTGGAACATCAAGGCGATGCATCGGCTGATTATGACGAGCGCGACCTATCGTCAGGTGTCGCGCGTACCCCATGCTCTCCTGGCACACGACCCGGAGAACCGCCTGCTGGCTCGCGGGCCGCGCTTCCGCCTCTCGGCCGAAGTGGTCCGCGACAATGCCCTGGCGATCGCCGGACTGTTGACGACCCGGCTCGGAGGTCCGTCCATTAAGCCGTATCAACCCGCCGGTCTCTGGGAGGAACTGGCCGGCGGCGCCGGTGAGGGGCCTTATATCCAGGACAAGGGGCCTGACCTCTACCGCCGAAGCCTGTACGTGTACCGCAAGCGGACCGTGCCGCATCCCGTCCTCGCCACGTTCGACGCACCCAGCCGCGAGACGTGCCAGGTGAAGCGTTCCCGTACGAATACCCCGCTCCAGGCCCTCGAGTTGCTCAATGACGTGGCCTACGTCGAGGCCGCGCGGGGACTGGCCCAGCTCATGATGGCCGAGGGAGGATGCACGGTCGATGACCGGATCGCCTTCGCGGTTCGGAGAGCGACCTCCCGAATGCCGACGCCCGCCGAGCTGGCTGTCTTGAGCCGCGGATTTGAGCGCTACCGCGCTGGATACCGCTCGGACCAGCAAGCCGCGCTTCAACTGATTCACCACGGCGACAGCCCCTTGGATCCGAGGATCGATGTGGTCGAGCTTGCTGCGTACACCGCGACTGCCAGCGTCATCCTCAATCTGGACGAAACGATCACACAGGAGTAGGGTGCTCTGTGAGCACCAAATGCTGACGTCGGGAATTGAGAGATCGGTGCTCACAGAGCACCCTGCAATGGAACGAAACTATGACACGGGGATAATTGGGTGCTCAGAGAGCAATGAACGCTTTGGTATCGCGAGGCCTACCGATGAACGAACTGAAGATCGCACAACACATGAATCGCCGGCTCTTCCTGACGCGATCGGGGATCGGACTGGGCGCGGTGGCTCTTGGCTCTTTACTCGACGGCGACGGCGTTCGTGCCCGGGCCGATGTTCCGACGGCTGCACCAATGCCGGTAACCGGCGGTCTACCGGGTCTACCGCACTTTGCTCCCAAGGCCAAGCGAGTCATTTATCTGTTCCAGTCCGGGGCGCCGTCGCAACTGGACCTGTTTGACAGCAAGCCGGCGATCCGTGAACGTCGGGGCATCGAGCTGCCCGCCTCGGTCCGAATGGGCCAGCGGATCACGACGATGACGTCGGGTCAGAAGAACTTTCCCGTGGCACCATCGATCTTCCGGTTTGCCCAACATGGTCAGAGCAGCGCGTGGCTCAGTGAGCTCCTTCCCCACACCGCGGAGATCGTGGACGACATCACGATCATCCGCTCGATGCAGACCGAGGCAATCAACCACGACCCGGCGATCACGTTCGTTCAGACGGGCTCACAGCTCGCCGGACGGCCGAGCATGGGCTCGTGGGTCGCCTATGGTCTTGGAAGCATGAACCAGGACTTGCCGGCCTTCGTCGTTCTGCTCTCCCGTGGCCGGACCGACCAACCACTCTACGACCGCCTGTGGGGCAGTGGCTTTCTGCCGACGCGTTATCAAGGTGTGAAACTCCGCGGCGGCAAGGAGCCGGTGCTCTACCTCGCCAACCCGGCTGGCTGCTCCCAGAAGACCCGGCGCCAGATGCTCGACGACATCGGCGCGCTCGACGACCTCCATCACGCTGAAACCGGCGACCCCGAGATACTCACTCGAGTTTCACAGTACGAGTTGGGTTATCGGATGCAGCAATCGGTGCCCGAGCTGACCGATCTCTCACGCGAGCCAAAATCGATCACAGACATGTATGGTCCCGACGTCAACAAACCCGGCAGCTATGCCGCGAACTGCCTGCTCGCCCGTCGCCTGGCCGAGCGTGGCGTCCGCTTCATCCAGCTTTATCACATGGGTTGGGACCAGCACGGCGACCTGCCCAACCAGATTCGCGCCCAGTGCCACGACACCGATCAGCCATCCGCAGCCCTCATCAAGGATTTGAAGCAGCGCGGCTTGCTCGACGACACGTTGGTCATCTGGGGCGGTGAGTTTGGCCGCACGATCTACTCGCAAGGCACGCTGACCGCCACGAATTACGGCCGCGACCATCACCCGCGTTGCTTCACCATCTGGCTGGCCGGGGGCGGTATCAAAACGGGCCTCGTTCACGGCGAGACCGACGACTTTTCCTACAACATCGTCAAGGACCCGGTCGAAGTCTATGACCTCAATGCCACCATCCTCCACCTGCTGGGCATCGAGCACACCAAACTTACTTATCGGTTCCAGGGGCGGGACTTCCGCCTCACGGACGTGCACGGCAAGGTCATCAAGTCGATTCTTGCTTGAAAGCCAGATATCATTATCCTAACGTCACTTCAACTCGAGCCAGCTCGTGCGGAGTCAGATCCACATGCACCGCGTCGCCTTCCACGGAGAGATCGATAATGGTCTCGCCCAAGAAGTTGACCTGCCTCGCCCAGGTCGGGTTGCGGAACAGTCTCAATCGGCAACGCCCCGACCGACCGGCGGTCTCGAGAAGGTGGAAGATCAGGCCCCAGCCGCGGTCACCGGCGTTCTCGGTGAACTCAACCCGCGAGATGGCCACGTTCTTATGATCGAGCTGGGCCAGCCAGCCGGTGACGCCCAGGGCAGGGGGGCCATCTGCGGTAGGAACCACGACTGCCGGTGTGATCAAGTCCTGCGCGGCGTGAAATGGATATTCCAGATCGAGCACGACTCCGAGCGTGAATGAGCGGCAGGACTCGGCCCCGGCGACGAGCAGAGTGTCAAGCATGTTGGCACGGTGCTTTCGATGATAGGGGAGTCCGCCGAAGAGGATCGCCGTTCGCTGGGTCCGAGTCGAGATATCCAGTGCGTCCGGAGTCTCGGGCCGCTCGACCTCCGTGAGCTCGGGCGACCAGAGCACTGTGCGGCGGAGCATCGAGTTGGCATCCGGCCACGCCCATCGACAGGCCAGGTATACCGACCAAGGATCGGAGCGGGCTGCCTGTTCCAGCCAGGCCGGGTCGAGGTCCTTCAGAGTGACGTCGATCTCGAGGATCGGCCGCCCCGCCCAGAGGCGATAACGTTGAACGAACGAGGCTAGGCGATTCGCCTGGCGCGGGTCGATCAGACGGCCGGAGGCAGTCGCCTGCACCAGCGCGGGGCCGCCGTAATCGATGTCGAACCGGTCACAACGCATCTGCGAGTTGACGGGCTTGCCCGCGGCGTCGACCAACCCGGCGATCGCCAGTTGCTGCCCCAATCTCGGGGACGCCTCGCCCACGGACGCAATGCTTCGGAGACCGCCGGTCGTGGCATCGACCTCGACTTCCATCGACTCGTTGCGGAGTTGCCGGCCTCGTGCCGACAATCCGCTCGCAGTCGCGGGTTGGCGCCCCGATTCGGTTTCGGCCGGGACCCATGCGAAGCCGAACGCGGGGAGATCGACCACCGCATAGACACCTTCGTCCGTGAGCTGCGCCGATCGGAGCGGTCCTTCGGGACGGAGGTCAAGGGCCGCGTCCGGTAGGACGACCGCGGCGCGCCGGGGCACACCCAGCGGGTTCAGCACCAGATAGCCGCGCCGCTTCCCACCGCCAGCCGAGCCGGCTCCGACGATGAGGCGAGTCAAGGTCTCCGCCCAGGCGGGAACGGCCCGGTCCAGCGCATTAGCGGCTTCTTCCGGGCGCTGGCCTTCGATCCCATCTTCCATCTCTTCGAGGAGGGGGATGTCTCCTGCGATGTCACGACCGGCGAGGGAGCCGGCGGTCGCCGAGGCGAGTGCGCGGGCCAGTCCTTGGATGGTCCTGGCAGACTCCAAACGCGCGCGCGCAATCGATGGTGGCGAGCCAGCCGCGAGACCGGCTCGCTCTCCCGCTTCGCGACGGCCTGGGCCAGGTAGGGTGTCGCATAGGCGTCCGGGTCCGGGCGGAACGCCTCGTAGGGGCGGTCCGTCAGGTGGAAGAAGTCGTTGAGAGTGGTCCAACGCCCCAGGACCGGAGAGTAGGTTGCCACCCTGCGGAGGTCCTCATACCAGGACGCCACCAGGCCTGGCCAGTGGACGACGGGAACCGCGGCGACGTGATCGTCCCGCATCGTTGCGCCGATCCGCCAGGGGAGCAGCCATCCCGACGACGGACGATCGGCAGCCAGCGGCGGACGCATCAGGCTCTCCAGGCTACTCCCTTCCGGGCCCTCCCAGAGCCGCTTCGTTTCCGGTCGAACGGGGAACCGCCCCGCATCGAAGGACAGGTGCATCGCATAACGAATCCCGAACCGCTTGGCGATTTGCGGTAGCTGGACGTAGAGCCCGAACCGGCGTCGGGCAAACGTCTCGACGTTTCGCTCGTCCAGGTGGGTGCGATAGACCCTGGCCCCGTGCTCGAACTGCCAGTGAATGGATTCCAGGGGCAACAAGGCATCCTCAGATTCGGAGTAGGTCCCTCCTGCCACATCGGCCCAGCCGTCGTTGATCGCCTGGCGGAGTGCGGTCAGACCGTCGGGGTCGGCGACCGCCTGGTTCTCGATCGCCTGGGCCGGTGCGATGAACGTGATGGCGACCGCCGTCGCCAGCGGACCGCCGAAAACTCCGGCAGGCAAAGCGGGATCCACCAGGCAGAGGTCGAGCAAGTAGGCGTCGACCGGATAGAACCGCTCCCGTGCCTGGGTCAAGACCTCGAACGCGGCACGAAGTCGATTCACCGCCGCCGGGGAATCGCCTTGTTGCCATGCGTAGGCCCCAGCCGACAATTCGCGCCAGAGGCTTTCTCGGTCCAGGTTATCGGAATGCCCCATCGCGACCGTCAGCTCCCGAAGCATCCAGTAGACCGTGCCCAGCGCCAGATAATCGCGAGCCGCCGCTTTCACGGGCTCGTTCTCGCCAGATTCAGCGGCCACCTCGATCCCCATCCGCGACTGGAGCCGCCCGATCAAATCGGTGCGATCCGTGCCCGAGTCGAGCAGCGCCGCCCCGGCGTCCTCGACTTGCGTTCGATATCCGGAGGGGAGCCGGTCGCCGGCACCATCGGCGATGATGCGAACCTCCCGAGCAGTCGGAGGCGTCGGAGACTCGATGGGTTCGATCCGGGGCAGCTCCCTGGCTCGTGCGAGCAACGAGGGATGCCAGATCGCCGAGACGGTGCACCAGACCGCTCGGGCCAGGTCGTCTTGGACGTCGCTCGGTGGTTCGATCCCTTCGTAAGCGATCAGCGCAACCAGCACCCAACCGTCTGTCGGCGCGACGGACTCGCTCGCCGATGGGACGTTCGACCACTTCCTCGTTCGCGGCTGGGGAAGGATCGGGCGGCGTCATCAGCTCCGAAAGGTCGGATGGCGATTCCTCAGGTTCGAGAGAGGGCATGCTCATGCGATCAAGCTCCGAGCGCGGACTTCAGGTCGCGGACTTCGGCGGCAAGGGTTTCCAGGGAACCCCGAAGTTGCTGGACTTCGGCACGGAGGCGCGGCGATCTCGGTCACCCAGCTCGGCGCGGCCGCCGTTGCCGCCAGCTCGACCCGTGCCGGCGTGAGCCGCGAGGGGGACTCGTCCTCCGCGGCGACCCGGCCGGCGAACGCTTGGCGCACTCGTTCCAGTTCCTCTGGTGGATAGAGTCCGTGAGCAACGAACACCCCGCGCTTCTGGCCGGGAGGCGAGAGGTACTGCACCAAGCTCGCGCGAGGCCAGTGCTTCCAGGATCGCCTGGAGGGCTGGCAGGTCCGCGAGTGGCTCCATCCGGCTGGCCCGCGCCCGGAGGTCTCCCTCGGTCTGAGGGCCCCTCAGCAGCAGCTCGGCCAGTACGGCGAGCTCGACCTTACTCACCTTCAGCCATTCGTAGAGCGTATACTTCCACCGCGCGACCCGGCCGCTCCCTTCCACCAGGATCACGGCCCCTTTCTTCCGCAGGCTGTGCAGCGTGTCTTCGACGTCATCCTGATCGTAATTCGTGATCGGGTCACGGTTGGTCTTCTGGTTACACGCCGTGACGATCGCCGCCAAGGTCATCGGATAGTTTTCCGGTGTCGTCTTGGCCTTCTCAATCATCACCCCCAGAACACGCCGTTCGCGCGGCGCCAGCGGAACCCAGGATGGGCCGGTGGACGACACATTCTCACTCTCGCTCATCTTTGTATGATCCCTCAAACAGAATCCATCGGGGACCTCGATGACTCAACGCGGACGCCGGAGCTGTCCGAACTCCGGAATCCGCAATCGGTCTCGCCGGACGACGCGCTAAGGAAGCTCCAACCTCAGGGTCTCGGTGACGCGATTGGTGAAGTTGGCAATCCCGACGGTCATCGCCAGCTCGACGATCTGGCGATCGTTGAGGACTTGCTTCAATCGACCAAAGAGGACGTCGTCCACGTTGATGTGCCGGGTCACCTGCTCGGCGTATCGCATCACATCGCGCTGGAGCTCGTCGTAGGCGTCGCTGGATTCGAACTCGGCGGTTTCGGTGACCTGCCGGTCGTTGAGCCCGGCCTTCTTGCCGATAGCCCGGTGATGGTGCAGACAGTAGTCGCAGTCGTTGAGCTCAGAGGTCTTGATGTAAGCCAGCTCCCGGAGTTTGCCTTCGAGCTGGGTCTTGGGGAGGGTGGCATTCAGTGCGAGGAACGCCTCGAGCATCTCCGGGTTGTGGGCCATGGCCCGGAAGACATTGGGGACGGCACCGATCTTCTTTTCCATGCCTTCGAAAACGGGCTTGATCTTCTCAGCAGCATCCTGGTCCGAGACGTAACTGACGAGTGCCATGACGTTTTCTCCCGGTCGGCTCCGAGGTTCCGTCGGGATTGCCCCTGCACGTGGAGGCATCGATCCTTGGTCCATGGAGCCGGAATACTGGGATCATGGTAGCCACCGCGGCGCGACGGCTTCAAGGTCTCACCTGGGTGTGAGAGAGGAACGCAGAAGCGAGTCCACGGCGACCAGCATCCCGCGATCCAGGATGAAAGTGACGACGTGATCGGGAGTCCTTCTCGACACTGGCGGGAGGAGCGGCCATCGCGTAGACTCTCGGTGCGTTCACGTCCCACAAGGCTTCGCGCACTACGGATCGGCTCAAAGAATGGCACTCGGTGGCAACAATTTGCGACTGGCCGTCGCCACAATCACCGGCCCCGAAACGACTTCAGAGAAACCCACGAAACGGGTCGGAACAGCCTGGGTGAGGGCGTGACAAACCCTGCCGATCCGGTCGGATCGTCTGTGAGCACGGGAAGCCAGAATCATGCCCAGCCAGTCCGCTTGGATCGCGATTTGATCGCATCGTGTTCGGGTCCATTTCAGGTTTGGTATCCGCCGTCCGGCCCCTCTATTATCAGGATGCCTCAGCTTTGCAAAAAAGGTTAATGCACCTATCGCAAATTCGGGACAAACGTCTCCCGAACTCTCAACCAGATTGGCAGATAAAAAAAAGAAAAAAAAGATGCGAGTAACTCAGAGCACCTGTTGCCTTCAAATTCCGCCGAGCCCCATTGGGAATCTGGAATCTTGAGTCAGAATCCCCCAAGATGCGCGGACGTCGCGGGGATCCGATGGAGGAAGTCTGTGGTCGTGGAATGGGTTTCAGAGCTGAGGCCCACCACCCTGCTTGATCGTTACGCAACTGCCGGTCGGACGATTCCGACGGCTACGGGCCGGAGAACTCGCCGGGTCTCGCCGTTCATCGTCCGACTGTGAATTTCTTCACCAACCTTGAGGAGTCATGCAGGATTTCGAAGTGCGCGAATTCGAACGATGTGGTTCGTGGCCGCTGGTGCCCTGCTGGGCTACCTGTCGGCTTCCGACAAATTGAACCCATTCCAGAGCGCCTATGCGACGTCGCGGCCCACAGACGGGTCGGACCGACTCGAGGCCGTAACGCCGGGAGACCACACCAGACAGCCGTGTTGCTCGGGCGAGTTGAACACAGCGACACTCCTGGCCCTGGCGACGCCGCCGACTGCCACGACGGCTTCCGCGGCTCAGGGCTCGGGCAAGAAGCCGAACATTCTGGTGATCTGGGGCGACGATATCGGCGTCCATAATATCAGTGCCTACAGTCACGGGATCATGGGCTATCGCACACCCAACATCGACCGGATTGCCAGGGAAGGCGCCCTATTTACCGACGCGTACGGAAATCGTGCACGGCGGGCCGCGCGGCGTTCATCCTGGGTCAGCATCCCTTCCGGACGGGGTTGTTGACGAGCGGCATGCCGAGCTCGACCCACGGGATCCCGGACTGGACACCGACGATCGCCGACATCCTCAAGGCCCAGGGTTACATGACCGCCCAGCTCGGCATAAACCACCTCGGCGACCAGGATAAACATTACTTCAGCCAGGGGGCGAGCTGAACGCCGTCCGCTGGAAGGACTGGAAGGTCCACTTTGCCACCCTGGACGGGAACATCGCCACGGGGACTCGCAGCGTACCGGGCTGGCCGCTCATCGTCCACCTGCGTGCCGACCCCTACGAGCGGGCGCCCCGCGAGTCGGGTATGTCCATTCGCTGGTATGGGGACCTCCTCTGGCTGTTTGTACCGGTCCAGCAGAAGATCAAGGATTTCTTCGCCGACTTCGAGCAGTACCCGTACCAGGCCGGCAGCGGCCGGAATGCGGCCGGGGTCAACTACAACACGCTCCGCGACTCCGAGACGCTCAAACGGCTCCAGCAACTGGAGAACTTCACGCCGCCTTGCCCGGAACTGAGCGCAGAGCGTCGAGCGGATAATCGGAGGGGCTGCCCCACCGGATGTCCGGAGCAGCCCCATCTGACCGATCATCGACATGCCAGGTTTTTCAGAAATATATTAATATGATCAGATTATTTTTATATGATACACGTTCACGGGACTAAGGTGACAAGCGTATAGAAAGCGACGCCAAGCCACCAGACTTCAAATGGTTTAGCGTACGCGTTCACGGGCCGCAGGCGACATTTGTTCAAAAGCGAACGAGGTGCGGCAGCATGAAAGCCGACTCAGCCGCCAGAAGGCCAGAGGCGACCCAGGAGGACGCGTCGGTGTCGTCGGACCGAAGCAAGATAGTATCACGCGACGACATCGTCCACCGACGAGGGCGGCGTGATCGTTCGCAACGCGGCTCCAGTCGGCCCCGCCCACACCTGCGACCGGGCAACCCATTAAAAAATTAGCGCTCTGGCTCTTGCATTCGCGCGACATAGCGTTAAAATCTTAACGATACGCGGCGCCGCTCACCTGGGGCGCCCCGTGGGAACCCTATGACGCGAGGAGCGGATGATGCCTGAACCGTCTGAACTCAGTCGGCGTGAACGGCAGATCATGGATGCCGTCTTCGCGCTCGGGGAGGCGACCGTGAACCAGGTCGTCGAGGGCATCCCTTCACCGCCGACGGCGATGGCGGTCCGCAGGATGATGCACATCCTGGAAGAGAAGGGATATCTCCGACGGCGGAAGAGCGGTCGGGAGGTGATCTATGTCCCTCGCCAGGCCAGGGACAAGGCCGGTCGCCGGGCCTTCCAGCAGGTGCTGGAGACGTTCTTCGGCGGCTCCCTGGAAGAAGCGCTCGCCGCGCACCTGCATTCGCGGAAGGACCGGGTGTCGGCGGACGAACGCAAGCGGCTGATCGCGTTGATCGAGCAGGCACAGCGGGAGGGCCGGTGACATGAATCGCACGCTCCTCATCGTCGCCGGGATGTTCGGCGCGTCGGGTCCGGTGCTGATGGATTCCGCCGTCAAGGGCACGGCGCTCCTGGTCGTGGCGGCAATCGCGGCCCTGACCCTGAGGCGTGACTCGGCGGCGACTCGACATCTCGTGTGGCTGCTGGCGATGGCCGCAATACTGGTCGTGCCGGTGCTGTCGGCGATGTTGCCGCGGTGGCGAGTGCTGCCGGAGTGGGTGCGTATTCCGCGGGGGCCGTGGTGACCGGACCGCCCGATGGCCAGGCCCGCCGATGGTGCGATGGAACGGGCGCGGCCTGCCGTTCCCGAGGACGTCGCATCGCCATCCGCGACGGCCTATCAACCGGGCGTCAGACCGCCCGATTCCCGGCCCGCGTCGGCGACGCCGGCGGCCATTCCCGCGTCGGCTGCCGCGAGCTGGAGCTGGCTCGACGCACTGACTCTCGTGTGGGCCCTGGGTTCTTGCGTGCTCATCCTGCGGCTGCTGGCCTCGCGCTGGATGCTCGGGAAGACCGAGCGGCAAGGGACGGTCATCGGGTCGTCAGGGCAACCGTCGCCGATTCACCGTCGCTTCGCAAATGCCCTGGAAGCCGCGTGCTCGCAGCTCAGGATCGGGCGACCGGTCACCCTGTTGATTCACCCGGACCGGACCATTCCGCTGGTCTGGGGCATCCTTCGATATCGCCTGATGCTTCCCGCCGCCGCCGGGCACTGGGGCGACGAGCAACTGCGATCGGTCCTGCTGCACGAGCTCGCCCACATCAAGCGTCGCGACACCATGGCTCGACTGCTGGCGCAGATCGCGTGTGCCCTGCACTGGTTCAATCCCCTGGTGTGGCTGGCCGCCTGGCGTCTGGGCGTGGAGTGTGAACGAGCGTGCGACGACCTGGTCCTGGCCAACGGCGTGCGGCCGTCCGCTTACGCCGGACACCTGCTCGACGTCGTCACGGGGTTCTCGCCCGCCGGCTGGGCGCACTCCGGCGGGCTCGCCATGGCCCGCAAGTCGTCGCTCGAACGCCGCCTCGTCGCCGTGCTCAGCGACAAGCTCAACCGTCGCGGCGTGTCGGTGGCCCTGGCGGCCATCGCCCTGGCCCTCGCCGCCGGTATCGCCGTGCCCATCGCGATGCTCCGTGCGGCGGATGACGAGCCCGGCGTGCCCGGGCAGCCGCAGGAATCGCAGGTCCTCCGGCTGACGCCCCGCGAGATCGACAACCTCTCGGTCGAGACCGCCGAGCCGCTCACCTTCGAGGCCGGGGAGCGCAACATCGTGCCGATCAAGGGGCTCAACGTACTGTTCCTCCAGGGCGCGAACTTCTCCTGGGACTACAAGTTCCTGATGCGCTCGATCGCGACCCAGCAGGACATCCACGTCGAGGGGGTGGTGATCAAGGCGGCGGCGCAGGGCGAGCGGGGCGCCCTGAGCGACGAGGAGTTCGCGCCGAACCGGTACAACGCGTATGTCCTCAGCGACCTGCCCGCCAACTACCTGACGCCCAAGCAGCAGCGGATGCTGGCCGAGGCGGTCCGCGCAGGGCGCGGGCCTGATGATGCTCGGGGGCCATGCCAGCTTCGGCGCCGGCGGGCTGGGCCGATACGCCGCTGGCGGACATCCTCCCCGTGCAGATCCACGCCGGCGACGGCCAGAACGAGCCCCTGGACGGCATCAAGTTCGTCCCCAATCCCAAGGGCCTCGGCAGCTATCTCCTCCAAGTCGGCGCCAACAGGACCGAGACCGCGCGGATCTGGGACATGATGACGCCGATCCTCGGCGCGAACCGCTTCGGCGACGTCAAGCCGAACGCCGACATCCTGGCCGAGACCCCTGCCCCCGGCTCCGAGCCGCTCTTCGTCAGCATGGACGTCGGCAAGGGCCGGTCGATCGCCTACGGCGGTAATACCTGGGGCTGGTACCGGGCCTCGGAGGAGAGCCGGCTGGCGCATCGCAAGCTCTGGCGACAGATCGTCTTCTGGCTCTCGCACAAGGAGAACCAGGGCGACAACAGGTCAAAGTGACGCTCGACCTCCGCTGCGTGGCCGTCGGCGAGAAGATCGAGCTGGCGGCTCGACCGTCTGGGTCAGTGTGACGCAAACCAAAATCCCACATGAGCATCAGAGACGTTCTCGGACAATTTCCAAGGTGGTTCCCTATTCCGAACTGGCCAAGGTCAGCCAGCGAAAGATCTGGTTTGTCACCATCCGCCGTCGTGGAGTGGCCATCCTTCGCCGGTTGAATGCCGTACCGGCCCGAGCCTGGCAGCGGGCCGTGATCGACATCCCCAAGCGCCGTCACAAGAACATCCGTTATCTGGACGAGACCGTGAAGATCCGCGATTATCCCGAGAAGATCCGCCAAGTGGCCATAGCGGGATTGGGGCGTGACGAACCGACTCTCTGCTTGTCCAACGATTTCCCAGTGAGCCGCCCGCGAGCTGATCACTCGATACGTGAAACGCAATGGGGTGGAAGACGCTCTGGGAATCAGCGTGAATTCCTTCCACGTCGACTGCTTGGCCAGCGAAGTCCGCCTCAATGTCGACCTGGATCTGGCGCTGACGGTGATTGCGCATAGGCGCTACCGTTGGCTGGCCACGCGCTTGCCCGGCTACCACAAAGCCAAACCGAAGCAAGGGTACCAGCGATTCGTGGCCACCGGAGGGGTCGTGGAAATCCAGACGGATCGGATTGTGGTTCGCTTTGACAAACGCGCCCACAACCCGATCCTCCGCGCCGCGGTCCTGGACCGGGACCGCCCACTGATACCATGGCTGGGTGGATTGCCGTTGGCGTTCGAGTATCCCTGATTCCTCGGACAAATGTGCCAGTGTCATCGAGTTTTCGGCTACGGATTTCGGCGTCCAACACTCGGAAGTTAACGTGCAAGAGCGCAAGAAATTGGTGAAACTATGCAGAATCCACAACTTTGGAAATCTGGAAAAAGTATCGGGTCAGCACATCACGCTCCGGCACCACTGGTACCCGGGCCTACGGTTAAGCTATTAGGGAAGAAACCGTAGGTGTTGCGGCACCGCAGGTGGCGGCGGATGCTTCGGCCGATCCGACCGAGGCGCGCAAAGTATCACGGCGTCGGTCGCCTTTACGGGCCGGCGTTGCCTTTCGGCGGAGCTGTGAGGAGTGTGGGAACTGCTGTAGGCGCCGGTGTGCCGTAAACTGTTGAGTTCGTCGAGCCCAGTGTCCAAGACGGCCGCTTCGCGGCCCCAAGGGCTCGCACTGCAGAGGACCCGGCGTCCCTGCGCCCGGTGATGTCATCTGTCTGAGTTGCGGGGCCGCTGAGCTATCCCGTCTGGGGCCAGGCTCGCTGGCTCATTGCTTTCGTACGGGACCGACCCTATCGGGTACTGGAGACTGGAAGAAGGAAATCTTCGCGAGCTGCCGGGCGAGCTGTTCGTACCCTTGCGGCGAGCGGATGGCTGGCATCGCCATAGTGCTCGCTGGGCAGCGGCGGCGGGACCGAGTGCGGGATTTTCTTCTCTCGCAGCCAGGCCGCGATCGTGGCCTTGACCTGCTGATAGCGCTTGCAGGCTCTCCGGCGTAAGCAGATGCTCATTAAAGGGGCCGACCAGGACGAACACCCGGTTTCCTCGTTGCTGGAGGAGCTCGACCACGCCCCGGAAAGCCTGCCATTGCAACGACGTATCCAGATCGACCCACGGATAGTCCTGCTTCGCGATGCCGCTCTTGTACCAGGGCTGCGGCAGGTGCCGGCGCGAATTGTCCGAGGGAGGCAGCCCCCGCGTGAGCGGCGTCAGCGGGTTGTCGTAAGGATGCTCCAGGGTCCAGCCGGGGATGTCGATCCGGTCGTAGTAGGCTTGCTGAAGGTGGGCCGTCCAGGTGCTCAAGCGGCAGCCGCCGCTCCACCAGGACGCCCAGCCGTGGAGAAATCTCCGCCTTGTAGGCCGGAATGCTCGGCGCGAACTGCGGCACCAGCCGGGGGTGGTTGAACTCGTCCGTCCTGTCGTCCTGCAAGTCGGCCCGGCGCGAGCTCATCCACAGAGGGTTGCACTGGAGCAGGACATTCTTGCCCGAAATGCTCTCGGCGTAGAACTCGACCAGCCCGCCAAGCGCCAGCGGGTGGGCGCCGTCCAGGCCGAGGTTGGCGAAACGCTCCTGCCCCGCCAGCTCGTTGAGATAGTGGGACAGGGTCTCCTGCCGGGTCACGTATTCGCCCCAGATGACCGAATCGCCGATGAGCAGGGTGTCGTAATGGTCGGCGGCCAGCCCGGCGAAGCACTCGTAGAGCCAGTAATCGTTGCTCAGGTCGTGCGGGATCCGATAATCGGGCTCGAGGGCGAACTTCTCCGCCCGGCGCCACAAGCGAGGGGGTGAAAACCACGATCACGACTGCGAAGAGCCCGAGGCCGAGCCATTCCCGGCCGGTCAGGCGGATGCCGTTGGAGAGCGCGATCGGCTCCGGCTCGGCCGACGACCGGTTCGCCCTGCTGCTGTCTGGCTCTCCCATTGTCCACTCCCCGTGCGACTCGATCAGAACTGGAAATAGATGAACTGCTTGGTGCTCGGCTGGGCGACGATCGCCAGGTACGCGATCATGAGCGCCGCCAGGCCCACTCGCACCGGCGCCACGTCGATCCACCATCTCAGCGACGACCGGCTGGTGTAGAGGAGCTGGTACACCCACACGGCCAGGACCAGGATCGCCATCACCAGCGGGAAGCGCGGGTCCGCCCAGCCGGTCGTGAAGATCCGGCTGATGATCAGCCAGGCGTCGGTCAGGCTCTGCGCCCGGAAGAAGATCCAGGTGAACGTGACGAACGTGAAGACCGCCAACTGCTTGGCCAGCCGGGGAATCCGCTCCTGGTAGAACTCCGTCTGCTCCAGCTCGCGGGTCAGGCAGCGGCCCAGGGCGTGCAGGCCGCCCCAGACGACGAACGTCCAGGCCGCACCGTGCCAGATGCCCGAGACGACATGGTGATGAACATATTGATGTAAGTGCGGAACTTGCCATGCCGGCTGCCGCCCAGCGGGAAGTAGAGGTAATCCTTGAACCACGTGGACAGGCTGATGTGCCAGCGGTTCCAGAAATCACCCAGGCCCGTGGCCGCGTAGGGGTTGTTGAAGTTCAGCATCATCCGGAAGCCCATCAGCAGGGCGATGCCGCGGGCCATGTCGGTGTAGCCGCTGAAGTCGAAGTAGATCTGCCAGCCGAACGCCACCGTCGCCAGGACAAGCGCCGGCGCCTGGAACAGGCCGGGGTTGCCGTAGACCGGGTCCACATACTGGGCCAGGTAGTCGGCCAGCGCGACCTTCTTGAAGAAGCCCACGAGGAAGAGCGACAGGCCGTCGGTAAGGTCCTGCCGCGTGATCGTCGGCGTTCGCTGGAGCTGCGGCAGGAGGTTGTGGGCGCGCTCGATCGGCCCGGCCACCAACTGAGGGAAGAACGAGACGAACGTCAGGAACCGCACGAAGCTGCGCTCCGTCTGGATGACGCCGTTGTAGGCGTCGATGGTGTAGCTCATCGACTGGAACGTGTGAAAGGAGATGCCGATGGGCAGGATCACCTTGGTGAAGAAGTGGTCCTCGGGAACGCCCAGCAGCGAGAGCATGGCGTTGGGGTACGCGACTCGGGTCGGGCAGCATCGCGGAGACCCCGAGCTGCGCGAGGAAGGTGTTGAGGTTCTCGGTGATGAAACCGGAGTACTTGAAGTAGCCGAGGAAGCCGAAATTGCTGACCAGGCTGATCACGAGCCAGAACGTGCGCGTCCGCGTGCTCCGTTCCATCAAGAGGACCATGAGGTAGTCGATCGCCGAGGTGCCGAAGAGCAGCAGGAGGTACCAGGGATTCCACCAGCCGTAGAACGTGTACGAGGCGATCATCAACCAGATGTTCATCAACTGGTTGTTTCGGCGGACGAGAAGGTAGACGGGGTAGACGATCAGGAAGAAGACGAAGAAGACCCAGGTGTGGAAGAGCATGGTTGCCTCGAAAGGATGAAGCAAGATACGATTTGATTTATCCTGCATCCTTCGAGGCCGGCGCCTTGCGCACGCAGCGGAAGCCGATGGCGTCGCGGGCCAGGCAGGCGTCGGAGAAGCCGGGGGTCTCGCCGATCCGGTAGGCGGACCGCAAGGCGTCGGCGGGCGATTTCCACGAGCCGCCGCGGAGGACGTATCTCGTTGCCCTCGTCGGGCCCGCGCGGCGTCTTCTCCGGGCTGGCCTTGTAATAGCTCGGGTCGTAGACGTCCTGGCACCACTCGGCCACGTTGCCGTGCATGTCGAAGAGGCCCCACGGATTGGGCTTCTTCCGGCCGACGGGATGGGTCTTCTTGGCGGAGTTGTCGGCGAACCAGGCGAAGTCGCCGAGCTGCCGCGCTTCGTCGCCGAACGAGTAGTCGGAATCCGTCCCGGCCCGGCAGGCATATTCCCATTCCGCCTCGGTCGGCAGCCGGTAGCCATTCGCCTCGAAATCACATGCGCCGGTGTCCTCGTTGTAGCACGGCTGGAGTCCTTCGAGGCGCGATCGGGCGTTGCAGAATCGGGCCGCCTGAGGCCAGGTCACCTGTTCCACCGGCAGGTCCGCCCCCTGGAAATGGGACGGGTTCGGGAAGGCCTCGATCTTGCCGAGCTTTTCGTATTCGGCCTGGGTCACCTCGTGCCGGTCCATCAGGAATGCGTCGATCCAGACCTTGTGCACGGGCTTCTCTTCGTCTCGACCGTGTCGGCTCCCCATCTCGAAGAAACCGGCCGGAATCGAGGACCAGCTCGCCGCCGCTCTTGGTCGTGATCGTCGGCAGCGCGCTGACAGCCCGCGGTGCGCCGGCTTTCTGACAGCCCAGAGGCGCCAACGCCGCGAACATGAGGCAGACGGCCATCCCGTTCTTCCTCGACATCATTTCGCCGCCCCCTCCTTGACCACGACCCAGCTCGGTTGCTTGCACGACTTGCCATCGCTGGTGATGGCGACCCAGCGATTCTTCTGCGTCGCGTCGGCCACGCACACGTTCCAGCCCGGCGCCTCGACTCCGGGGAACTCCGGCAACAGGCCCTTCAGGTTCCGGCCCTTGAACTTGGGGCCGCGCGTGAAGGTGAGGTATTTCATGTCCGGCGACCAGGTGATGTGATAGGTCTCGATGGGGTTCTTGCTCTCGACGACGTCGTGGATGTTGGTCGCCTTCGGAGTTGAACCCGACAGGTCCAGGTCGGCGACGCCGGCGCAGAAGTCGCCGTGACCCCAGCAGACCTTCTTGCCATCGGGGCTGATGTTCGGCCGGCAGCCGTCGAGCTTCAGATCAACGACCTTGTCGCCGTCGGCCTCGATGGCCAGGATGGTGTGGGAGAAACCCATGCCGCCGTGCACCGTGGCCACGAACCAGTTGCCGTCGGGCGAGCAGTTCAAGGTGTAGAGATGGTGCAGCTTGTTGTTGACGTGTTCCCGCGTCTTGCCGGTCTTGAGGTCGTAGAGGAACAGTCCCTTGGTCGCGGCATCGAAGTAGGTGAATTTCTCGAACTCGCCCTTCATGTAGGCGATCTGGGTCCCGTCGGGGCTCCAGCACGGCTCGCGGCCGTTGTCGGCGACCTTGGTGCGGCCCGTGCCGTCGCTGTTCATGTAATAGATGTTGCGGACCTTCGCATTCCCCTTGCCCTCGTCGGCGACGAAGCAGATCTTGGTGCCGTCGGGCGACGGCTTGGGGTACAGCTCATCCACGTCCGGGGTGCGCGTCAGGTTGACGGGGTGGGAGCCGTCGGCGTTGCACAGGTAAAGCTCCCAGTTGCCGTCGCGGTTCGTTTCATAGACGATCTTGTGCCGGTAGTTCTTGAGCTCGGCCAGCAGGTCGCTGGAACCTTCCGCCGGTTTCTCGCCGGAACGCGCTTCCGCCGTGGAAACCGAGGAGTGCCGCGGCGGCCGTCGCCAAGACGGCCAGCCCCAATCCCGTGATGAAACGATTCATGGTGTCCCCTCGTGCGTGCATCGTCCTCGGATAGCGGAAAGATGAGCAAGTCAATATCCGACGAATCGGTTATTCTTCCGCAGGGTGCCAGTCCGGCAGTGTATTCGACCCTTCCCTGGTCATTTGTACGAACTCCTCTTCATCGGCGTCCAGAGCTTTCAGGCAAATCTGCCAGGGGCCTTCCGGCGAAGGTGCCCGGCAAAACAGGATCATCGTCCCGTCCGGCGAGTAGCGGGCGTCGTGCTGC
Source organism: uncultured Isosphaeraceae bacterium (assembly GCA_963845695.1). GTDB lineage: Bacteria > Planctomycetota > Planctomycetia > Isosphaerales > Isosphaeraceae > CAWJTV01. Next base: position 144,789 of record CAWJTQ010000018.1, read on the forward strand.
ACGTCGGCGCCGAAGGTCAACTGTTCCCAGTTCTTGCCGTCTACATCGACCTGGTGGATGTGGCCCTGGACCGTCTGGCAGAGGATCTTCTTGCCGTCCTTCGACCATTGCGGCGTACAGCAAGCCTCCCCGGCCTTGAGCCGGCCGTTCCCCTGGCCGTCCAGGCTGAGGATGAAGATGCCGATGTCTCCCAGGTGCCGGCTGGCGACGGCGAGGTGTTTGCCGTCCGGAGCGAAGGCCGGTACTCCGCAGCGCTCCCATTCTTTGGGAGTGACGCGTCTTTCCTGGCCAGAGGCGAGGTTCCTGACGAAGGTTTGGTTGTCCTGGATGAAGACGATCGACTTGCCGTCCGGCGCCCAGCTCCCCTGCGAGCCCTTGGTGACGAAATGCGGCTCGGAGCCGTCGCGATTCATCAGCCAGATCTCCGGAAAGCCGCCGCGCAGCGTGGTGTAGAGGATCCGCTTACCGTCAGGTGAGAAGCTCGGATCGGCGTCGGGGTCCGTGCCTTTGGTGAGCGGTTTCGCATCCTTGCCGCTGGCGTGCATGCTCCAGATTTTCAGGGTGCCGCCGCGATCGCTGACAAAAACGATCGTGCCCTTGAGGCGGGCCAGGTCGATCCGGCCTGAACCCGGCTCCGGACTGGCCACGGGCGCGGACACTCCGCCAGCCGGCTTACGCCAGGCGTTGGTTGGGACCGGAGTGGCCTTCGGGCTGGCCGCGACCGCGACGGGTTGATCGCCCCCACCGGCCTTCCGAGCCCGCCGGAAACCATAACTGTCGGCGCCGAAGCAGGCGTCGGAGTAAACGGGGAACTCCTTGTGACGGTAGGCCGACCGGAGCTTCTCGGCGGTGCAGTCCCACGCACCGCCGCGCAGCACGCGCATCTCACCCGTGGCCGGACCGTGCGGGTTCTCCGCGGGACCCTCGTAGTAGTAGTTGTCGCCGTACCAGTCGTGGCACCATTGCCAGACGTTGCCATGCATGTCGTAAAGGCCCCAGCGGTTGGGCTGCTTCTGGCCAACCGGACGGGGTTTGCCTTGCGAATGCGGCTTGAACCAGGCGTATCTCGGCAGCTCGGTCTCGTCATCACCGAAACCATACTTGCCGGTGCTGCCGGCGCGACAGGCATACTCCCATTCCGCCTCGGTGGGGAGACGGTAGCCGTTGGCGGCGAAGTCGCATTCCCAGGTATCCGGGTCGTAACACGGCTTCAGCCCCTCTCGTTCCGAACATCGGTTACAGAAGTTGATGGCGTCGGTCCATTGCGTCTTCTCGACCGGGTTTTTCTTGCCTTTGTGCTTCGAGGGATTGAAGCCCATGACGGATTCATAGAGTTCCTGCGTCACGGGATACTTGTCGAGGTAGAACGCGTTGACCGAAACCGTATGCGGAGTCTCGTCAGGACGGCTTGCGCTGTCGCCCATGGTGAACGTGCCGGCCGGGATCAGGACCATCTGGCCGCTGACCGTCTCGATTACGGGCCCGCCGGAATTCCTCTGCCCGCAGCCGGATACCATGGCCACGACGGCCAGTCAGCGCCCACAACCTACTCCTGGACATCAGTAATCCTCTCTCCGCTCTGGAACTTCCGAATCGCCTCTTACGGAATCTCAAACAGCACGCCAGGACCTCAATGCCGCGCCCCTTCATGGTTAGCCGGGTTGCGCAGCGCCTCCTGCGTCCGGGCGCGGATCTCCGAGGCGATCGGGGCAACGCGGGGGTCCCGGGCCACGAGGATTCCCGCCCGTTGCCTCAGGGCCTTCACCACCCATCGGCATTCGCCCGACAGTTCGTCCTGATTGTCGCCGATCTCCACCAGGGCCCGGGCGTATGCCCGGCATTGCTTCAGCGCGTCGGGGCCGTAATTGTCCAGCACGTCCTTGCGGAAATCCTCATTCATCCGAGCGACATGCTCCGGCGTCTTGATCTTGGCGGCGCGAGCCGCCACCCGATTGTCAATCTCCCTGGTGAGCGCGTCCATCTCCGCGATGAACTCGGCCAGTTCCGGATGCGCCTCTTTCTGGCTGGCCAGATAATCTCGCATCTTCTTCCCGAACTCGACGTAGCGCGTGATCCGGCCGCGGATGTGTTTGACGAACGTCAGCCCATCGTCGAGTATCTGCTCGATCTCGGCACGCTTCGCTTTTTGCTCTTTCTTCTGGTAGATGGGTGTGAGGGTGTCGCGCACTTCGCAGGTCGCCTGGCCCTTGTACTCGGCTTTCTGCCCTTCCAGGTCGAGGATATGCTGGCACGGGCCGACACCCAGGGTATTGCGCATCACGTCGACCACGGTGTACACATCCAGAGGCGTTTGCGCCACTCGGTTGATCGGATAAATGACGACCGGCCCGTGGAGTTTGAGGACACGGCTCTTGAGCGGCTGCAAGTAGCCGCGCTGGTCGTGATCGGACCAGCACGGGTACGGGTATTCGCCCAGTACCGTGTTCCATCGCATCCGGTTGCGATCGATCTGCTCCTCGCCGCTGCCGAGCCAGGAGGGCTTGACATACTTGCCGTCCTTCTGCTCTTGCAGGAGCATTTCCCAACTGTCGGTCAGATCGTTGGACCGGGTGAAATCGACACGCCACTGGGCCGGGAATGGCATTTTCCAGTCCATGGAGATGACCTTGCCGGTGTCGGCGGGCTTCAGCTCGCGCGTGTGCCAGATCTTGGGGGCTTCCATCAGCGCGGCCCAGATCGGCTTGCCCTCGAAGCCGATCTCGGACCCGGTGATCATGCGCCGGTCGCCTTGGCCGGAGAGCGTGACCTTCATGTCCTGCTGCCGGTTCTCGAAGACGCACATGGCGATGGCGTCACCCTCGCCGATCAGGTGCAGAAAAAAGTTCTCGCTGGGGAGCTCGGCCGCATCAAGGGGCAGCCGGGTGGCGTCGATGGTGATGTCGTCGGCGAAGAAATCCGGCAGGACACCGAAGCGACCTGGGCATTCGACGCGCAGCTTGCCCGCCCCGGTCCCCGGCACCGCCTGGATGGAGACATCGCCCCGCTTGATGCGGAACTGGCCGGCGAGCTCGGCGCCTTTTGCGGTCTGGAATATCGCTTCAAGGCAGGCGCCCCCTCGGGTGTTCTCGACGACCGCCACGCGCTCCAGGCGCGCGGCGGGTTCTCCCGCGGCCGTTAGCAAGCGTAATCGCAGCCGGGCCGCCGGGCCGCCCTGCGTCACGGCATGGACTTCCACGGCCGAATCCTGCCGGCGCAGCACGGCGACGACCCGGCCATTGCTCAGGACGGCGTCGCCTTTGAAGGAGTCGGTCGTCTCCCCCACGGGTATGGCGGTCCAGTCATTCTGGCCCGTCAGGGCCGATGGCACCAGAGCTTCCGCGGCCGGCCGGCCCGTGTCCCAGACGATGATGCCGGTCCTCGGCTTGGCCGGGGACGTTTGCGGCTCGTCGGCGCCGCGGGTCGCGCCCGCCCACGCCAGCGCCGCGAGAGGTAAAGCAATGCGGACGATCACAGGCCAGCGCATGAGGCATCCCCCTCGCTCAAGCTCGCTTCAAGAAACCCCGGTCTTCCCGCAACCCTAACTTCCACAGCCGTATATTCCTGGGAATCGGTCTCGACACGAGCAGCTCGATTCTACCCCAGCGGAGGATGGCTGACACTAGGTCACTTGAATGTCAAAACTCATAGCGCTTGAGTCAAGTCTGGGCGTTCGGGCCGATATGTCGCGCAGGATCTGCTACCCCAGGAGGCAAAGGCATTTGAGTGCGTCGGTCCGACGACACCGACGCGTTTTTGGGGGGGTGCCTCTGGACCTCAGGTCGCCAGACCAGCTTGAATGCTGCCGCACCTGGCACTTACCTGAACCGTTGTCACCCCCGGCCCGTGAACGAGTACCACGCTGGTATTGGGCCCGACACGACGCCATCGTGAACAGGAGCGGTGCGGATGCTCGATGTGGCGGACGTCGGAGGGCCGGCCTCAATTCGGTTCTTTGCTGAGCCGGCGCAGCTCCTCTTCGATCATCCGCTGGACCCGGTGCTTGGCGATGAAGACCCGGGCGACCGTCATGCCGAGTTCCCCCGCGACATCGGCACCTGCACGCTGGTCGATGGCCGTCAGGCGGAAGGCCCGCCAGTTCGCCGGCTTGACCCGCTTCTCGGCGCGTCGCATGGCGATCTCGAGTAGCTCGCGGTCGAAGGCGTCTTCCATCCGGCCGCTCAGGTCGTCGAGGGCCGCGCGGGAGTCGAGGAGCGCCCGGAACCACTCCGGGTCCTCGGTCGATTCGCGGCGGTGCGACCGGACGAAGTCGGTCCAGGCGTTCTGCGTGACCGTCTTGAGCCAGGCGCGGAAGCTCCGGTCGGGATCGTAGTCGAACGACTTCATCGCGGCGAGGAGCTTGACCAGAACCTCCTGGACGACGTCGTCGGCGTCATCAGGCCGTGCGCCCCACCGCAGGCACCACTCCCGGATCATCGGCTGGTAGCGGCGGACGAACTCCTCCCACGCCGCGACGTCGGCGGGATCGCGGCGGACTCGCATCATCAGGCTGATCGAGGTCTCGGCCTCCGGCTTCTCGGTCGGCATCGGCGCCCTCCGGCTCGGGTCGGACGGATCGTTGACCCGACTTCGGGCCGACGACGCTTGCAGGCGCCAACCAATCTATCATGAGTTCGCGGGGTGCGAAAGCGGCTCGCCTGGAGCGCATCGCCGTTGTGTTGCGCACGCACGCAGTCCGCTCCCGAAGAACCTCCCTTCGCAAGGGGGGGACGAATTCGGGACCGATCCGCCTCAATTCCTCATAGCCGTAGGATCGCCAGCGGCCTCGCGGGTGGGAGAAGGACATCCTTTGGTCAAGGTAACGCCGGGTCGTCGAGATAGAGTACGTCCATGCCGGAGAGCCTGGAGAACCCCCGGTCATTCGTCAAGAACGCCTCGCAGGCGGTCCGCCTGGCGGTGGCGATGTGCACTACGCTGATCGCGTAGAAAGCGGCGTCGGGCAGCTTGAATGCCGTCGAGGCCCGCTCGGCGGCGGCCTGGATCCAAACGTCGCGCGTGACGGGGATGACCGAGAGCCCGTCGCGAGTGGTAACCAGGTCACTGTAGAGGTCGATGAGCCGTTAGTCGCCCTGCCGCAAGGGTACGACGAGCACCTCGGCAAGAGTCAGCTCGCTGGTGTACGCCGAGACCTCGCCGTTCTGGATCATCTCTCCCAGCTTGGCGACAGCCGCCGCCGCGGGGGCAAAGTTCTCCAGCGTATAAATGAAGAAGTTGGTGTCGAGGTAGACCCGACGGCCCTGATAGGCGTTTATGGTCCCCATGCATCGCGTTCCTCGCGGATTGCGCGATCGGCGGACTGGATATCGGGGTAGAGCCCTTGGCCGGCCCCGATGAAGTCGGTAAACCGGCGACTCGGCCGGTCCTCTTCCATCAGGATGATGATCTCCGCCTGACGCCCTTCCGGCAGTTCTTTCGACACCACCTCGATCCGCCCACCGGGCTGAATGGTCACGGTCCGCTTGATCGCCGTCATGGTCGCCTCCTCCTTCGTGGACTGGCCCGCTTCACCGATGCCCATCGTCCCAGATCTGCATCAGTCGAACAAGCTCGCCTGCCTCGGGGGGATGATCCGGCAGACCGGCCCGTATCTCGTCCCCCCTTACGAAGGGGGGGCCAGGGGGGGTACTTCGGGAGAGAGCTTCGCGCGCTCCATCCAATTGTGAAGCGATCTACGTCCTTGGGCTCGCCGGATCGCCCGGGGCACGGCCGCCGCCGTGATCAGGACCGCCGCCGTCGCGATCGGCAGCGCCAGCCGCCCGCGACCGGCCGCGATCCGCTCGCCCCGCGGGCCGTCGGCGTCTTGGCGCCCTACAGCGAGGTGTCCCTCGGCCGCCAGCTCGGCGATGGCCGCATCGGCCGCGGCGGCGGGCCCGGCCGGCGGGGACGACGACGGCCGACGATCGGAGGAGGGTGCCGAAACCGGCGGTGGCCCCGGCGGCGCCGCACGGCCCGGAGGAGCGACCGGGCCGGCCCTGGCATCCTCCGACAAGCCGGCCCGCTCCAGCACCCCGGCGCGCACCTGCTCCCACGCCCGTTCCAGGCCCGTCGCGATCCGATCCCACACCGGCAGGCTCGTGGGGGCCGGGGCGGCGACGGCGGCCGGTCCGGGGGCGGGCACTGGATCGTCGGCCCCCTCGACCGTCGGTCCGGGGCGGTCGTTGCGGGCCGGTTGACCCAGCGAGCCCGGGCCGGTCCCCGGCAGGACGTTGGCCAGCAGCGCGACGCCTCCCTCGACGTCTGCAAACCCCGCGAACTCGCCCGGGACGACCGAGACGGTGAACAGTGGGGCGATCAGGCTCAGCGTCGTTCCGTTGGCACTCAGGAGCTGCGCCACCTGCTGGAACGAGCCCACCGTCGCCGACGCCAGCGCCGAGCTGGACGACTCGCCCGTCCCGCCGGCCAGCGCCGCGCCGGAGAGCGCCGCGCCCGGGCTCAGGGCGAAGGCCATCGCCGTCGCCGCCTCGCGACCCGCCGTGCTGGCGTAGAAGCTGAGCGTGCCGTCGGAGACCCCGGCGAAGCTCAGGCTGGTCGGCTCGGGCACCGCGGGACTGGTCAACGTCTGGGACAGGCTCAGGCCGCCCGGCCCGCCCAGCAACAGCGCCAGGCGGCCGTCGCCGTTGTTGCCCACCACCAGGTCGGTGAACCCGTCGCCGGTGAAGTTGCCGGCAAACCCGGAGGTCGGCGCGTCGCCGCCGGTCGCGAACGTCTGGGTAGGCGGCCGTGACGCATTCAGGTCGGTGATCAGCGTGCCATCGTTCGAGCCGGTGTTGAGCGTGGCCAGCTCCTGGCCCAGCCCGTTGAAATTCCCCAGGAACAGCGAGGACGGCGCCTGGCCGACGGGGATCGTCTTGGTCGCCTGCTTGAAGAACCCGCCGCCGACGCCGGGGAAGATCTGGACGTTATCGGCCCCGCTGTTGGCCACGGCCAGGTCGGTCTGACCGTTGCCCAGCAGGTCGCCCACGGCCATCGCGACCGGCCCGGCTTCGGTCTGGACCCGCGGCCCCGGGATCATGGTCCAGCTCGACCCGCTGCCCTGTCCCAGCAACACCGAGACATCGTTGGAGCCGGTGTCGGCGACCAGCAGGTCGGGCTGACCGTTGAGGTCGTACACCGCCAGTCCGGTCGGGTCGGTGCCGACGGGGAAGCCCGCGGTGCCGTTGATCGGCGGGCCGAACTGACCGTTGCCCAGCCCGGGATAGACCAGCACGTTGTTGCCGCCGCTGTTGGCGACGATCAGGTCGGGGATGAGGTACTTGCCGTCCTGATTCGGAATGAGGTCCGCCAGCAGGACGGCGCCCGGGGCGAGCACACCGGTGGCCTGGTTGCCGACGACCTGGGGACTGGTGGAACTCTGGTTCGTCGAGCCGTAGACGACCGTGACGCGGTTGAGCGACTGGTCGGCGAAGATGAAGTCGCGGGCACCATTGCCGGTGAGGTCGGCGACGGCCAGGGCGATGTCGGCCTTCACCGGCTCGAAGGGCCGAAACGTGCCGTCGCGTTGCCGACGAGGATCAACACGTCGCCATAGGCGTTGCCGACCAGGAGGTCGAGCTTGCCGTTACCCAGGAGGTCGGCGACGGTCAGGCCGGTGGGATCGACGCCGGCGTCGTAGGTGGTTGGGGGCAAGAAACCGCCTTTGCCGTTGCCGAGATAGATGCTCACGCCCTGGGCGGTGAGGACCGCGAGGTCGGCGATGCCGTTGCCCGTGAAGTCGCCCATGCGGACGACCTCGGCGGGGTTCGCGGTCTCGATCGTGACGGGGTTGGCGAACCAACCGCCGCCGACGTTCGCGAGCACATCGAGCGTGTTCGAGCCGGGGTTGATCGTCACCAGGCTGCTCGGACCACCGGGCGTCAGCGGCTCGCCGGCCACGCTCGCCGTCGCCTCCAGACTGGTGATCTCGGGCGAACTGCTGGGATCGATCGCGGACAGGCCCGTACCGGCGCGATACGGGACCAGGGCCGCGAATCGGTCGTCGCCATCGTTGTAC
>CAWJTQ010000019.1:0-423599 GCA_963845695.1 uncultured Isosphaeraceae bacterium
GCTCCAGCAGGTCCGTCACCGTCGCCACTCGGAACGAGTGCGGCGAGAACTGGCCCGGCAGGCTCGCAGCCTTCAGCCGCCGCTTCATCATCCGGCAGATGTCGATACCCGTCATGGCGTTCCTGGTCAGAGTCTTCGTCTTGCGGTTCGCGGTGCGGAAGAGGGGGCCTTCGGTGATCCTGGCGGCCAGGACATAGGCCAGGAGAAACTGCTCCAGGTCATGCCGCACCGGGATCTCGCGCGACTTACCGCCTTTCTCCGAGAATCGGAGCGTGTACTGCGACCCATCGTGCACGAGGTTCTTCACGGTCAGCTTGGCGACCGCCCCGACGCGGGCCGCCGTGTAGATGAGGACCGCCAGGACGGCTCGGTCTCGGAGCCCGACGGGGTTGGAGGCATCGATCGACTTGAGGAGCGTGCGGGCCTGGTCGGCGCCGATCTCGGGCGTCTTGCCTTCGACCACGTGTGACGCTCGGCCTTGACGGTGGCGGCAGGGTTGATGACCATGACATGGCGGTTGACCAGCCGGTCGAAGAACCGCCTCAACGCCGCCAGGTGGAGCTTCTTGGTCGGTGTCGCGAGCTCCAGGCCCTCGAGGTATTCGCCGACGTCGCCGGGGCTGACGCGAGGCAACTCCAGACCGCGTTCTTCAACCCAGACGAGGAACTGCCGCACCGCATGCATGTAGTTCTTGCGGGTGTGGGCGTTGGCGATCTCGGCCTGGAAGAATTCCTCCCAGGCGAACTCGGCGGACTTGCCGGCGGCCTTGACGATCGCCGGGGCGTTGCGGGCGGTGACCGGTTCGTCGGGTCGGATCAGTTCGCCGGTTTTGGTCCCGTCGTAGACGGCGATCTCATTCTTGGCATCGGTCATCATGGATGTCTCCCCTGCTCTCGGTATAGCGCCAGACAAAGGGCGTTGTCTAGCGCAAAGATCGGCACGGGCAGGGGGGGACTCCACCCATCCGGGAGCAAAACAGATCGCCTCGCGATCGAACCCGTTTCATGCCGTGCCGATGACCAGAACCTCCGCGCGGCTTCGACGACTTCGCGGGTGATGTGCTTGAGCCCGTTGAGTTCGAGAATTCGCCCGACCTGTGTCAGCAGCCGGTCCATGAGCCGGAAGTTTCCGCCGGTGACCCGGATCAGCGCCGCGACTCCCTCGGCGTCAGCAAGCAAATCCTCGGGTAGCGGTACGCCGGCCGGCCGCCAGCCGGCCAGCAACGTGCGGACCTCCGCCGTACCCAGCGGGCGGAACTCGTGAACGAATCCGATCCGCGAATAGAGCTGGGCGTAACTTGCCAGTCGTCGCTCCAATCCTGGCATACCGATCAGCACCAGGCCAAAGCCGCCGCCGTCGAAGATGGCGCGGAGTTGCTCCAGCCCCGACATCTTGAGCCAGTCCACCTCGTCCACGAATAGCAAGTTGGTCGGGTCCTCGACCCCCCGGCTCTTCTCGGCCCGTTCGAGAATTGCTTCGGAGACCGCGGCTTTCGCCCGCTGCAACCGTTCGGATTTCCCCGCGAACCAATCATGCTTGAAAATAAGTCGTCGTGCGCCTCGTCGAGCTTCCGCTGCCTTCGATGATCACCGGCTCCGCTTCCGTTCGGATCGCCTGGAGGACAAACGATCGCAACTTCGGCTCACTCTGGAGATGTCTTCCGCGATCTGCCTCGGGGAGTTCACGACCGTCGCGGTGTAGAAGACGCATCCGTTGCCCGGCACCTCGTCGGTCCGAAAAACTCCAAAATCAGCGTAAGGGTTGGAGAATTCGACACGATCCCAGTCAGCATAGTGGCGGGCCGACAGCGTCTTGCCCACCCCAGGCGGACCGTAGCAGAGCCCGATGTAGCGATGCCGGCGGCAGGCGTCGCAGAACTCGCGGAACCGCCGGTATTCCTTCGTCTCGACGAAGGCCGCTGCGCGTCGCATCAGTCATCGGCGTACCGCTTGAGCGTCCTCGCCGGCTTCGGTGGTTCGGAGGCGACATCCGGGACGTCTTGGGCTGTTGGTTCGGTCCGCCCCCGCGCCGTACTTCCAGGAGGGATTCGACGGCCTTTCGTCGGTCCTGGATCGTCCGGCGAAGCTCACGGCGGCGACGCTCTCTCGCCCGGATGACCTCCCGTAGCGGCACCGTCTCGCCGGCCAATTCCTGGCAGACCGCCCGGCAGACGAATCGGCCTTCGTGGAAGACCCGGACCTCCGCGACGTCGCGAGGGTCGTACCGCAGCAAGACCTCCTCCCCCACGTAGGCCGCCAGCGTCGAATCGATGTAACGCAGCCCCGAGAACCGGATTCCGTCGGGGTGGACCCGCCGCGTCTTCGCGACCGTCAGCAGAAGAAGGTCGAGTTGCTCAAGCGACTCGGGCATCTGCGGCAAGAAACCACCGGAGATCCACCGTTCCTGCGGCTTGAAGCCCGTCGTCGTGTGGATTTCGTTGTGGTACTCGTCGACCAGGAACCGCTCCAGCTCCGTGGTCATCCCGGCCAGCGTCATCTCCGCTTTCTGGACGGCTCCGCCGGGCCCATAGCCGGGCAGCCTCGGGAGGAGCACCTGGGCGACGCTCTCGAAGAACCGTTCGATCTTCCCCCGGCCGCGGGGCCGCCCGACCATGGAGTTGACGAGCCGGATCTTGAGGTCGGCGGCCACCTGTTCGAGGTGCCGGGACGTGAAATCGCTCCCGTGGTCGGAATAGAGGATTCCGGGGATGCCGCAGACCTGCCAGCCCGGTCGGCCCTTCCGCCAGATCGCTTGGCGCAGCGCCAGTGCCGTCTGGATCGCCGACGGGCGCGGCGAACGACAATGCGTAACCCGCCACGGCACGGCTGTAATCGTCGAGGATGATGGTCAGCCACGGCTTTTCGGGCTGGCCACCCCCGTCTTTCAGCCAGATGTCCAGCTCCGTGTGATCGGCCTGCCAGACGGCGTTAGGGGCGGTCGCTTCGTGCCGATGGACCAGGTCGAAGGCTTCAGTGTAGGCCTTCGTTCCCTCATGGGCCAGGGTCACCAGAGCCCGGGTCCAGATCGCGGATCACGGCGTAAACGGTGCTATAGCTCGGTGATGACTCCCCGAGCCGCTCGGCGAGCGTGATCGCCTGGCGATGGATCGAAGCTGCGGACAGTGGGGGCTTCTTCAGGGCGAGGCCTTCGATGCCCTGCCGCAGGGTGTCGGAGAGGTGCCGTTTGCCCCGGTCGCTCCGCTCCTTGCGGGCCAGCCCGGCAAGCCCGCCACGTCGATACAGGCCAACCCAACGTCGGGCAGTCCGGAGGGGAACGCCTCGGTCGCGGGCGACGCGGGCCAGCGGTATGCCCTCTTCCAAAGCGGGTCGGAGTAACTCAAACCGCTCGAAGGCCAGGGCACGCTCGGCCTCGGAGAGGTCGCTGAGCGGGGTCTGCGCCATCGCCGGAAACGCTCACCTGGCACCGGGAGGATGGCGGGGCAACCGGCCTGCCATCGGATGAACCGGTTATCGGCAAATGGTGCCAAATAGCTTCAAAGAAACCGTGCCATTTACCGGCGAACTTAACACTCCGCGGCCGCGCGGACTTCCAAAAGCTGGTAGCGGAGGTGGAGGCGAAGGCCGGGCCGAAAGCCAAGCCGAAAGACTGATCGCCCCGACCGGCCGTGGAATCGCATGGCAGTCCCACGCGGGGACGATCACGGCCGTCCGACCACGCCCGGCGGGCGCGGGGGCTCTACGACGGCCTGCCGTCGCGGACGGGCGAGGAGTGGTTCGAGACCGCCTGCGCCCGCGCCATGCCGGCGGGCCTGGCTGGCTCGGGCGTCTCGGCCGCCGAGGCCGTCACCGAGGCCGACGCAGCGATGGCCCGCTGCGCCGGGCCGTAGCGATGGGCCACCACAGGTGGGATGCCTACCGCACCGAGGACGCCCTCGACCCGCTCCGGGGCCGTGACGACTTCCGGCTGTTGATTATGGACCTCGACATGCCGTCCGATCCGTTCGCGCCGGACGCGGATGCCCGCCGCTGACGGTCTCCGCCGTGAGGTCCGCCCGCGCACCGATGACCATCCGGCGGCCGTCCTTCTCGGTCCCGGGCCGGGCCGGTGGGGTCCTGGAAGCAGGTCCCCCGTGCCTCTTCTGACTGCGAAAGCGGACCCACACTCGGCGCCTCCGCGAAGGATTCCCGAAGGTGATGGCCAATTTGGCCTGGAATCGTTGGCCCACCCCCGATTGAAATGGGGAAAAGGCCTTAACAACTACCCGGATTGCGCGAGGGATCATCATCGGTGAGAAAGTGTAGTGATTTTACAGTATGCATCGCAAGTCGCCGTGCGGCATTGCCTTGGATTATCCGAGTGTCATTCGGGTCTGACCTCGATGAGGCCGGGGGCCGGAGATCGATGCCGAGCAGAACCGAGCTGATCTGGGACAGAAGATATGACAAGCACGGCGAGAGGGTGTCACCGCGTCGGGTCACCTAACACCTTCGATTCAGCGGTGAAATGGCAGACGAAGGCGACACGAGTTCACTCCACGTGACGAGGGTGAATCGCGGCTCGCGCTCTACAAAGCGAAGAAGCCCTACCGCCAGGCAGAGCCGTGATTCCCCGCATGAGCCAGCGGGGTTATCGGTGTCCGCGAGAGCGGGGTGAACCAGCGGATCAGCTCATCGCGGTCGGGGGGATCGAATCCCAGGAGGGTCTGGAATTCCTTGCGGGCGGCCTCGGGATCCTGGAGGCGGAGATAGCATCGGACCAGGAGCTTCCTGACCTCGAGGTTGGCGGGGTTCAGGCGGAGAGCCTCCCGGCAGGCCTCGGTGGCGGCGGGCCAATCGCGAGCCTGGAACTGGAGGGAGGCCAGCTCGGCGTGGTAGTCCGACCGCCAGGGGTTGACGGCGATCGCACGCTTCCAGAAGTCGAGGGCCTGCTGGTGCCGGCCGCCGCGCGAGGCGAGGTACCCCGCACCCATCAGCGCGGATTCGCGGTTCGGTTCCTGGGTCAAGGCGGTGCGGAAGGCGGCCAGCGCCTCTTCGCCCCGGCCGAGCTGTCCGAGCGCGAACCCCTTGGCCTCCCAGGCGGCCACGTCGTCCGGCCGGGCCGCCAGCGCCGCCTCGAGCCGAGGCGCCGCCACCGCCGCGCCCTGCGGACCGTCGCGACACACGGCCACACCGATGTCGCGCTCGGCGGCGGCACGCTCCCGCTCGTTCATCAGCTCGCGGTGGAAGTTCACCACGAGCCGCGGTTCGACGGTCGCCTCGCCGGCCGGGACGGCGGACCGATCGGGCAGCTCGGCATGGCGGAGGATCCGGTGGCTCGTCGCCGCGGCGTGGATGATGTCGGAGCTGCGCGCACGCGGCATGTGGCAGCCGGCGCAATCGTCGTCGCGGCTCTTGCTCAGTCGGACCGGCGACGGCAGGGCGCAACCGCGATCGGCGTGGCATTCCAGGCAGCGCTCGCGGTAATAGGCCACCTTCTCCTCGGCCGCCGGCAGCCGATGGGGATCGTGACAGGAGATGCAGCCCAGCCGGCCCTCGCTGGCGCGGAAGCAACGGCTCTCGTGCATCTGCTCGACCTGGCCGACTAACTTAGTCTCGGCCGGGCTGGCCGAGGGCTCCAGCACCGTCCAGAACCGGTAGAACGGCAGTCCCGGCCGATAGTCCTCCATCCGATGGTCCAGCCGCACGATGCGCCGATGGCCGATCAGATGGCATTGCTGGCAGACGGCGTCTCGTAGCGACGGGCTCCAGCTCGGCGGGGTTCACGATCGTCATGTCCGCGGCCGTCGACTGCGCTGGGACGTTTCACATGGAGCTCGCCGGGCCCGTGGCACCGCTCGCAGCCGATCGCGTGGCCCCGGAAGATCGGCGGCCGATACCGGTCGGCCGGACCCGCCACCGGCTCGACCCGATTCGCGTGGCAGAACAGGCAATTGTTCTCGACGGACCGGTCGAAATGGAGGTTGGCCTTCTCATAGCCGGGGGACAGGTCCCACTTCCGCTGTCGCACATACCAGGTGATCGGAGACTGGAACAGGAAGCCATCGCGCTCGATCAGGATAGGCGACGCCTTGTTGTCCGGAACCGACCGCATACTGGACCTCCGCCTCGTTCTGAGCGATGAGGTTGCCCGAGGCGTCCCGCCGTGCCTCCCGATGAATCAGATGACCATCGCGGTCCTCGATCGAATACTCGAGGCCCTGGGCCTTGAACAGGACGCGGCCGCTCGTGTCGTCATTCCCCGTCGCAGGCGCCGATGCGATCGGAGCGAGCGAACGGCCCATCGGATGGCGGCCGTAGGTCTCGGCGATCTCGGCATGGCAGCGGGCGCAGACGGTATCTCCGACATAGTTCACCCCCAGGCGTGTGTTCTCGTACGGCGAGCCGGTGTCCACCGGGTGAACGCTCACTCCCGGTCCCCGCCGCCACGAGACGAAGGCGGTCGATGATCCCACCACCGCCGTCAGGACCGCGGCGAGGAACAGGATCCTCCGGCTTCGGGGTATCCCCGGTTGGTGCATTGTCTTTTGTCCTAGCGTTGCCCTTTGGCCGTGATGAACGTGGGATTCGAGATTCGTCAGATTCAAGATTCAAGATTCGAGATTACATGGATTCTACGAACGAAAATCCTACTGCGTACCGCTTACGGGCGCGGGGTCTCCTTCTCGAAGCCGATATCTCTGGTCGGCGGCGAGGTCCTGGAAGCGGTCGATCCGGCCCGACGGCCAGCGCACTTCGAGTCGATCGACTCGGGTCGCCTGTCCCAGGCCGAAGTGGAGCCGAGGGTCGCTGGCCGACAGGTAGCTGCCGCCGCCGAATCGTTGCGAGACCTGACGCAATCCGCCGGCTTCGACGACCACCCGGGCGCCCACACCGTCGCGGTTGGAGGTCGTTCCCTCCAGAGCGATCGTGATCGAATGCCCGCCCGCGGTGCGATTGTGGAGATAAACCAGGGGCTCGTTCTGGGCGACCATGATGGCGTCGACCCGCCCATCGTTGTCGATGTCGCCGATGGCCAGGCCCCGGCCGATGTGGGGGACGAGCAGGCAGGGACCGCCCTGCGCGGTGACGTCAGTCAACCGGCCGTCAGGGCCGCCGAGCATGAGCTGGACCGGCATGGCATAGGGGACCTCGGGGCGATAATCGTTCAAGTGGCCGTTGGCTGTGATGAGATCGAGCCGGCCATCGTTGTTCACATCGAGGAAGGCGACGCCGAACCCGAGCCGGTCGCGGCTCGGCACGGCGAGGCCGACAACCGACGTATAGTCGGCGAACTGGCCGTCGCCGAGGTTGTGGAACAACGAGGTCGAACTCGTTGAAGAAGTTGGTCACGGTCAGCTCGGGACGGCCATCGCCATCGAGGTCCCCCGCTGCGACCCCCATCCCCGCCTGATTGCCCCCGAAGGCATTGCATCCCACTCCCGAGGTCAGGCCCTGTTCGTCAAATCGAAGGCCGCCCCGGTTCCGGAGCAGGTAATTCGCCGATAGGTCGTTGGCGACGAACAGATCCACCCGGTTGTCGTCGTCGACGTCCACGACGACGACACCCAGCCCCCGGCCGTTGCGATCCACCAGGCCCGACGAGTCCGTCACATCGGTGAAGTGCCCCCGGTCGTTGCGGAAGATGTGGTCGGACAGGGCCTCGAAGCTGCGCGGGTCGCAACTGACGGGGATCGAGCGCTCGGGGTTCCGGCAGAGTTGAGGATGGTCCGAATCCCACGCGAGGTAATGGCAGACGTACAGGTCGAGATCGCCGTCGTTGTCCAGGTCGGCGAAGGCCGACGAGGTCGGCCAGTCGCGGTCGCCGCCCAGGCCGGCCGGTGCCGTCAGGTCTTCGAAGGTGCCGTCGCCGCGGTTGCGATACAGGGCGTAAGACCGCCATCGGGTGACGAACAGGTCGGGATGGCCGTCGTTGTCGTAGTCGCCGACCGCCACGCCGTGACCGTATCCCTGGGCCATCTTCGACAGGCCCGACGAGTCGGTCGCGTCCTGGAACGTCCCATCGCCGCGATTCCGAAACAGGCGGTCGCCGGCGCCCCGGCCGGCCCCGTCCGACCGGGGCGGGAAGGGACCACCCTGGAGCACATAGACATCGAGCCAGCCATCGCCATCGAAATCGATCAGCCCGATCCCGCCACTCATGTATTCCGGCAGTTGATGCTGCGAGGACGTTCCATTGTCGAAGACGTGACTCAGTCCCGCCCGGCCGGCATCGTCCTGGAACTGGATCGGAGCGGATGAGTCGCCCTGGGCCGGCAAGGGATGGGAACGGGACGGGTGAGCCGTGGCGGCGGCGTCGAGCTCGGGGGCGAGCAGGTCGGCCAGGGTCCGGCCGGGTTGAGCGACGGTGGTGGCGCGGTGCTCCAGCCGGGCGAGCGATTTCCGGAAGTCGTCGCGGTCCGGTTTCGACGTCAGCGCCACCCGGAGGAAGGCCCGGGCCTCGAAGACGTGGCCCAGTTGCTCCGCCATCCGGGCCATCTCGGCGGCGTTGCGCACCGGTTGGTTGCGAAGGAACAGGTCCTTGTATCGCGATTTGAGCTGATCGAGCGCGGTCTTCTGAGCCCGGAGCTGGGCGGCGCGGTCGGGCTGGCCGTCGCGGAGGGCCAGCTCGGCCAGGCGGTCGAGTGCGGCGCCGTCGCCGGGATCGGCCGCGATGAGCCGCTCGAGAGCCTGGCGTTCCGAGGCGTCATCGCCGCGGCGCACGGCGAACCAGGCCGCCAGCCGGTGGACCTCCGCCGGGGTCGACTCGGCGGCCGGCAGGTGCTCGAGCGCCTCGACGAGCTTCCGCGACCCGGCCGGTCGCCAGGGCCCAGTCCAGGCGGGCGTGCCAGACGGGGACGTCGTCAGGTCGGCGCTTGCGGCAGGCGTCGAGCCATCGCGCGGCCTCGTCGAACGCCCCCTGGCGGATCGCCAGGTTGGCCCGCCCCAGCCAGACCCGATCGTCCTCGGGAGCCCGATCCGCCACCCGCTCCAGGAAGGTGCGGACCACTTCGGTGGAGGACGTCCCCAGCCCCAGCGCGATGCGGAACCGGACCAGCTCGATCGCCGGCTCGGTGCCGCCGAGGCCCGCCCGATCCAGGCGCTGCCAGTTGGCCTCGATCAACCGCCGCGACTCCTCGAACCGGCCTTCATGCCAGTAGAGCGAGGCACAGAGCCGGCGCAGCTCGGGCCCGTCGCGCTCGGGATCGCGGAGGGCCCGAGTGAGGACCTGCTCGGCGTCGGCCAACCGGCCCCGATCGGACTCCAGCACGGCCAGTCCCAGGGTCGCGGGAACTGCGAACGGTGAACCGGGCGTGACCTTGACCCAGGCGGCCGCCGCCGCATCGCTCTGTCCCCGGGTCTTCTCGCACAGACCCAGGAGGTAGGCGGCCTCGTCCGAACCGGGCTCCCAGCTCAGCAGGGCGGCCAGATTCCGCGCGGCGGCCCCGTGGCGACCGGCCTGGATCTGCTCGCGGATCTCCAACAGGGCGGCCCGGCATCGCCTCATCCTCAACCCGCACCAGCCGCCCCAGACCAACCCCCCAGCGATGGCGGCCAGCGACAAGACCAGTCCCCATCGTCGCAACCCCTGGACCATGCCCCTCCCCCCTGCCAGCCCGCGTCTCTGCTCATCCGATCGAAATACAGTATCCCCTGCCCGTGGCAGGACGAGCAACCAGTTCCCTTCGCTCCTCACGCGACCTCCCCACCCTGACGGTCCCCTGCCCCCTCGGGACCCATCGCCTCCACCAAACCTCGACCGGCCATCCCCGATCGACGACTTCGGCCCTTCGGGCGTACAGCCGATCATCGATGGGGCTCGTCATTCAGTGTTGCGAGCATCGAGTCGAAACCCATTTCATCATTCTTCTCAGAATCTTGTTGAATTAGGCCAGCGCGTATGTTAAAAAACCTTGCGACGGGCTGAGATCATGGCCAATATCGACTTGAGAGTCACTATATAATCATCTGTTGCTAGTCTTGATTTGACTCGTCGGCGGAAGGCCCTCGGGGTCTTTCCCTCTCCAATCCGATCCGAATCGTGGTCTGCAACGTGATTGACACTCGGTCTTGTGGTAGGCGAGTTTCGAACGCTGCCATCCGTATCGCGGCGCCGCCGAATCGGGAGATGAGGTTCTCCTCGATCGTTCTCTCAATGACTGGAAACCCGACAGGACTGCCTAAAGTACGAGCCACCAACGCTATTGGGCTCACCCAGTGACAACAGGGTCAGCGTATTGAGAATGACAGACATAAACGGCGTCGTTGATGACGTTTGCAGAAAATTGGCCATCCGTTTCTCAGCTTAGGAGCGAGCGTCGGCACCAGTCCTGCTTAGTGTTGCGGTCGATTTTGACCTCAATCCCCTTGAAGAGCAAAGTCCAACACCAAGCGGCAACACCGCCGGCCAGTGTCCAGAACCACTGTCTTCCCGTAGGGGATTTGATCATACCTCAGTTTGAGATCCATCGAGAGACACGTTGATCGAACGCGATTCCCATTTCGGGTTCCAGATCGATGTTGGACGGAGGGGCTCCTGGCTCGGCCCGTTGCTGGACCGATGGCAATCCGGCGTTTCTTGGGAAGGCCGGATGGGAGCGCGAGATGTTGCAGACGTTCGTGGGATCGAACCGCAAGAACGGGGTGTCGAAAATGGCGCGAAATCTTCGCTGGTATGGCGGCTCAGTGCTGGTACTCCTCATCGGTTTTCTCAGTTCCGGCTGTAGTGAGGGTGACGAGCTGCCCCGCGAGGCCGTCTCGGGGACGGTGACCCTGGACGGTACGCCCCTGGAGAAGGGCTCGATTCAATTCTCGCCGGTCGCGGGCAATCCCGGCGCGTCGATCGAAGGCGGTGGACTGATCACGGCCGGGAAGTTCTCCATCCCCAAGAATCCGGGATTGGTACCCGGCAACTATCAAGTCGCCATCTATGCGGGCGGCTCGAAAGGCGGGGCCAAGGGTGAGAAGAGGCCCGAGACCGGGGGCCCGGCGCCCAGCAAGGAAGCGATCCCGGCGAAATACAACGCGAGGACCGAACTCAAAGAGGAGGTCAAGAAAGGAGGACCCAACGACTTCAAGTTCGAATTGACGTCCAAGTGATTCCCTGCGGTCTCCGGAGGTCATTCGCCCGGGAACGGGTATTCCCTCGATTCGGAAGCCTCGGTTCTTCGACCGGGACCTGGTGATCGGCCCTCATGTTGTCTTGTTCCCGACAGGAATTATGCTAATATCCAAGGATTATCAAGTCATGAATAACCGTCGTAGAGCCTTCACGCTGATCGAGCTGCTGGTGGTGATTGCGATCATCGCCGTGCTGATCGCCCTGCTGTTGCCGGCCGTGCAGGCTGCGCGCGAGGCCGCCCGCCGTGCCCAGTGCACGAACAACCTCAAGCAGCTCGGCCTGGGCATGCACAATTACCTTGACCAGGTTGGCACGTTCCCGCCCGGCTTCAAGGGGGTCGATTGGGGGACCTGGCTGGTCTGGATCCTCCCTTACATCGAGCAACAACCCGCGTTCAACGCCTGGAACAGCGTCGGAGACGACCGCATCGATCAAGGGATTCAGGGGGGCATGTTCCGCTATGGCGGGGTGGCCAACTTGACGGTCACGACGCGCCGGTACAGTGCGTATTACTGTCCTTCCGATCCCAACAACCTGAATCTGGCTGGTGGCTCGGGATGGCCCGTCACGGCGCAGAACTACGTCGTCAATTTCGGCAACACGGTCACGATCCAGCCCACGATCTATCAGGTCAATGGGGTGAACTATCCGTTCCTCGGCGCTCCGTTCAGCGACATGGGGGCGCCCGATACCGATATCTCCGGCTGGCAACTGGGCAGCACGCATGGGACGATACCGATCGCCAGGCTCACGGACGGGACGAGCAATACCCTGCTGACCGGGGAAGTGCTGGTTGGGCAGGGTTTCGACCTTCGCGGATGGTCGTGGTGGGGTTACGGCTCGACATTCACCGGCTGGCTGTCTCCCAATTCGACCTCACCGGACGTCTTGTGGTCCAGCGGTTACTGCGGCACCGTTCCGCCCAATATCCCCTGCATCGGCTCCACGGGAACCGCCTCCTCCAGCGGCGGCACTTACACGGGCCTGGGGATGACCAGCGCACTCCGGAGCAAGCATCCCGGCGGCGTCAACGTCGGCATGGCCGATGGCAGCGTCCGGTTCATCAAGAACTCCATCAATCTGTACACATGGCGCTCGCTCGCGTCCGCCGCGGGCAACGAAGTCATCAGCGCCGATGCGTATTGATGTGACTCTTTGCGTTGTTGGTTTTGATTCCGAGAATCACGGATGCCATGGCCATCTCCATCGTATGGTCATGGCATCCTTGTTTTCGGAAGGGAAACCGCGTCAGGCTGGAATGTCTGATCGACGAATGGGATCGCAGCTGGTCCGCTCTTCAGAGCACTAGAATTTGGCAGGGATCGGGAGGGCGCGGCTCCGTCCGAGCCGCGTTGTTCCAGGCTCGGACGGAGCCTCGCTCTCCCGGACATCTCGTTGTTATAGGGACTCTTAGGGAAGGGTGATGGTCTCTCCAACGATGGTCAACAATGCCGCAGACTGCGAGGAATCGGCCCCTCGACGCCGGGAAGACCGTTCGAAGCGATCGCTCTCATTCGTGGCCCTCTCGATGTGGTGTGGGGTCGTCGCGGGACTGCTCGAGGTGGGGACGATCCTGCTGCGGAAGCGGGTCATCGGCGCCAATCGGTTCTTCGGGATGAGCCGGCATTTCGTGTGGCTGATCCCCGTGACGAACTTGTTGATCTTCCTCGGCCTGGGCCTGGTCCTCTCGCTCCTGGTCGTCTGGCGTCCCTCGTCAGGCCGCCGGCTTCGGGCTCGCCTGCTCTGCGCGTCCACCCTGCTCCCCTCCCTGCTCGTCGCGGTTCCGGAGGTCTATTTCCTCGCCTGGCTGATCTTCACGGTCGGCCTGGCCTCGTGGTTGGTTCCGGTACTGGAACCGCATGCGGCTCGGCTCCAGCGATGGGCGAAGATCAGTCTTCCGGTCCTGGGGTGTCTCGTGGCAGTGTCGGCCGGATGTCTCTTCGGGGGCGACTGGGTCCGGCAGAAGTGGGAGGCGGACCGGCCGTTCCCCGCGCCCGGTTCGCCGAACGTCCTCTGGGTCGTGCTGGATACCGTGGGCGCGGATCACCTGAGCCTCCATGGATACGCCCAACGCACCAGCCTGACGCTGGAAGAGTTCGCGCAACGGGGGATTCGTTTCGATCGCGCGCAGGCCACCGCGCCCTGGACGCTTCCTTCGCACGCGAGTTTCTTCACGGGCCGATGGCCTCATGAGCTTTCCACGGGCTGGATGGCGCCGCTGGATTCGGCCGATCCCACCATTGCCGAGTACCTCGGTGGCAAGGGTTATGCCACGGCGGGCTTCGTCGCCAACCGGTTCTTTTGCGGGTGGGACTCCGGGCTGAGTCGCGGATTCACTCATTACGAGGATCACGCCCTGCCCCAGCTCGGTGCTTTCCGGCTGGCGGCACTGGTCGATCGCTTCCTCGAGGGATTGCGCCAGGTCGATCGGGTGCATCGCAACTGGCTGGGTTTTCAGGTGATTCCTCCGATCGAAGACTTCCTCGTCGGACTGTTCACCGGCGGCGATCGGAAGGAAGCGGCGGTGGTCAACCGCGAGTTCCTCGCCTGGCTGTCGCAACGGAGACAGCCCGATCGGCCGTTTTTCGCCTTCTTGAATTACTTCGATGCCCACTACCCGTACCTGGTCTCCAAGGAGCACGTGCATCGATTCGGCTCCAGGCCGAAGGACCCGCAAGAGTGGGACCTCATCGAGAACTGGCGGTCGGCGGATAAGGCCAAGCTCTCAGTTCAAGACATCGCGTTCGCTCGCAACGCCTACGATAGTTGTGTCGCCGACCTCGATGAGCAGCTCGGCCTGTTGCTCGACGATCTGGACAGCCTCGGAGTCCTCGAGCGGACCTGGGTGATCATCACCTCGGACCATGGCGAGAGCTTCGGCGAGCACGGGGGCTTTGGACACGGCGGCAGCCTCTACCAGACCGAGCTTCACGTCCCGCTGCTGCTGCTCCCGCCCGGTCGAAACCCGACGGCCCGGGTCGTCGGCCAGACCGCCAGCCTCCGCAACCTGGCCGCGACCCTCGTCGATCTGCTCGACCTCGAGGCCGGCTCGCCCTTCCCCGGCGAGTCACTCGCCCGACTCTGGGACGGCTCAGCGCCGGCCGAGGTCCCTTCGGATCGAGCGATCTCCGAAGTGGCACCGACCGGCCCGTTCGATCCGAATCGCCGCAGTTGCCGGTCTTCGAAACCCCCATGGCATCCCTGGCTCAAGATGACTGGGTCTTGATCCGTCGCGAAGATGAGTCTGACGAACAATTGTTCAATATTCGTGACGATCCCCAGGAGATGCACAACCTCGCCGAAGACTCCTCGACCCAGTTGAGGATCCAGCAAATGCGGCAGACCTTGGACGGCCTGATCGGCGGCCTCATGATCCTGGAACGACTCAAACGGTGAAGGCCCAAAGCCAACGGTGACACGGGCGGCGAATTCACGTCCATGGTCTCCGAGGTCGAGACGGGGTAGGATGAGATCTCCGCGAAGGGAAGACCTCGAATCCTTGACGCTTCGATCGAATTCGCCATTCGTGTCACCGTTCGGTTTGGATGGAGATGGTTTATTCGTGCAGGGCAATTTAGCCGTGCGGCAATAACGATTCTCCACCGGGCTCCCAGGAGCGCATCCCATGGCCCCACTGGTGCCGACGATCCTGTTCTTCCTCTTGAGCCTTGGTCTGACCAGCCTGCCTCCAACTCCAAGCCGCGGAACGAGCACCGCGGACAGACCAGGTCCGACCAGGGACACGCACCCCAGTCGGCCGGATTACACCCCGGTGATCGAGAGGTTGCAGCGCGACGTGCCGAAGCTCATGGCCGAGAACCAGGTGCCGGGCGTCTCGGTCGCACTCGTCGACGACCAGGCCGTGATCTGGGCGGAAGGATTCGGTTTCACGGACCGATCCGGAACGAGAGGGATCACGGCGGACACGCCCTTCAGCCTTCAGTCGATCTCCAAGACCTACACGGCCACGGCGTTCGTGAGGGCCATGGATCAGGGACGATTCACGCTCGAAGAGCCGTTGAAGAAAGCGGTGCCTGGGTTTAGCCTCCACTCCCGATGGGGTGAAACGGAGGTGGACCGAATCACGTTCCGTCACCTGCTCAGCCACTGGGCGGGCCTTTGTCATGAGGCCTCGGTCGGCAACAACTACGGCGACTGGCACTGCACGTTCGACGAGCACGTCCGGAGTATCTCCAACACCTGGCTGAAGTGCCGAGTGGGGGAGCGATTTCGCTATTCCAATCTCGGTTATGACCTGGTCGGCTATGCCCTCGAGCTCCGCGCAGGGAAGCCATTCCCACGGCTGATGCGCGAGGAGTTGTTCGAGCCTTTGGGGATGACGGTCAGTACCTTTGATCAGAGAGAAGGGCTCGGATACTCGCACCGTGCCCGGGGCCACGTCCAGGGGCAGGAGGTGCCTCCGCTGGAAGTGCCCATGCTCGCCGCAGGAGGAATGTATTCGACCGCGCGGGACATGGCAAAGTTCATCTCATTCCACCTGGCCGGCGGGACTGCCCAAGGCCGGCGTCTCATCAACAATGATGTGTTGAGGTCCATGTACACTCCGCAGTTTCCTCGACCGGGACAAAACGCGGGGTATGGCCTCGGCGTCAATAGCCGACCGTATCACGGCGCCACGCTTCTCTTCCATGGCGGCGGCGGTTACGGCTACTCAACCGACCAGCGCTGGGTGCCAGAGTACAAGATCGGCGTTGTCA
Organism: uncultured Isosphaeraceae bacterium; assembly: GCA_963845695.1. Classification (GTDB taxonomy): domain Bacteria; phylum Planctomycetota; class Planctomycetia; order Isosphaerales; family Isosphaeraceae; genus CAWJTV01. The sequence goes on from CAWJTQ010000019.1 coordinate 15,777, forward strand.
CTCTGAGTAACGGCGACGGCGGGGACAACTTCGTGGCCGACCTGGCCGACCAAGCTCTCCAGGAGATGATCCGTGTCAAACGGGGAACGTTGCCTCCGGATGAACCACTCCCCTGGACGCGGGAGCCGATCATCTCGCTCAAGCCCGAAGACCTGCGGCGGTTGGAGGGAAGCTACGTGGTCGGAGCTCAGTTAACCATTTTCCGCCTGGAAGGCGACCGGCTCCATATCGTCCGAGGAAAGCGCTCCGAGCCCCTGGATGCCCACTCGCCGACGCGGTTCAGCCGCGGCCTCAATCTCTACGAATTCCTGGTCAACGACCGAGGCCGAGTGCGGGAGGTCCTGAATTCCGGAGACAACGGCGTGAGCTACTTCCTGCCCAACGACTCCCCGCGCAACCCGCCAGGGGCGGCCAAGCCGGAATGGACGCGCTTCCTCGGTGTCTACCACGCCCGGGCATATGGTCAGGACGACGAGGCTCGGCTCGCTTTGAAGAACGGCCATCTCTACTGGAATGGCAGGTTGAAGTTGATCGAGTACCGGCCCGGCCTCTTCTTCACCGCGGATGGTGACTCGGTGCAATTCGCCGACGGTCGGGTCAACTACGCCAACCGGCAGTACCGCCGAATGGACCAGCCTTCCGCTGAGCGTCCCCCGCACCCGGCGAAGCCTGGGGAGTGATTGACCGGCCGGCCGCGGTCGGGTGGTCGTCTCGCGAGCTGCAACAGGTCAAGGCGTATGCCGCCTTGATGGATCATGAACGAATGCGATGCACCTTCCGTGGTTCGCCGCACCCGGGTCACTCCGGCAGCGGGATGGGTTTGTGACTGAGCGTCTGATACGCGCTGGCGAACTCGGTGATCTCGATGGCCTGGTCGGCGGCGATGTCGCGGAAGACCTGGGTCGTCCCGCTCGTCGGCCAGTCGATCTGGAGCAAGGCGATCCGGCTGGCCCCGGCGAGGCCGATGGTCTGTCGCAGCGGGTTGGCCCCGAAGCTGCTGCCCGAGGAGACGTGCCGATGGATGGTCATCGGCTTCGCTCCGGCCGTGACCACCTTGATCCGGGCGCCGATGGCGGCTCGGTTGGTTTTCTTGCCGATCAACTTCACCGTCAGCCAGTGGTTCCCCTGGCCAGGATTTTGAAACAGGACATTGTGGTATTTATCACCGTTGATAATGCCACCGAGCTCGATGAAGATGTCAACGTCGCCGTCGTTATCCCAGTCGCCGCAGGCCACGGCGTGGCCCTTCTGCAAGTGCCCGGTGCGGGAGGTGCCGGTGATCTCGGCGAACCGCGCGCCGGCCACGTTCTTGAACAGGCGATTGGGGACCAGGGTCGCCGGGTTGGGGTCGCCGGTGCCCAGGTAGAAGTCGAGGAAGCCGTCGTTGTCGAAGTCGCCGAAGTTGCTCCCCATGGTGGCGAAGACCAGGTCCAACCCGGCTTCTCGCGTGCGGTTCTCGAAGCCATGACCGGCCTGGTTGTGGAAGAGCCGGTTGGAGTATCGGCCGTGCGGTTGACCGATCAGGCCCCGGATCACGTCGTCGACCGTGGCATCGTAACAGGTGGCGAAGAGGTCGAGCCAGCCGTCGTTGTCGTAGTCGAAAGCCCAGCACGAGAAACCCTTGTGAGGCCCGTCGATGCCCATCGCGGTCGTGACGTCGGAGAAACTCCCGTCGCGGTTGTTCCGGAACAGGCGGGCGTCGCCAGTCAGATCGTCGAGGAACAGGTCGGGGTAACGGTCGTTGTCGAAGTCGATCCAGGTCGAGCCCTTGCAGACGGTCCGCTCTTTCGCGTCCACGCCGGCCCGGGCGGCGACCTCCTCGAACGTGCCGTTTCCCCGGTTGTGATACAGGCGGTTGGGCTGGCGCTCGCAGCCGATGAACAGGTCGAGCCAGCCATCATTATCATAATCGGCCCAGCACGCGGTCAGGGAATTGACCGCGTGCAGCAACCCCGCCTCCGCGGTGACGTCGGTGAATCGATCCTTGCCGTCGTTCCGCAGGAAGCGTCGGGCGCATCGGATAGGGATACCAGGCCCCGCGCGGGATGAAGAGGTCCAGCCGGCCGTCGTTGTTGTAGTCCGTCTGATAGCAGACCAATCCGCCGAGCTGCCCAAGCACGCCGGCCGATTCACTGCGGTCCTCGAACGTGCCATCCCCGCGGTTGTGATAGAACGCCATCGCCTGGGTCGGATCCGTGGAGGTGACGGCGAGGTCGAGCCGGTCGTCGCCGTCGAAGTCGTCCATGACCGCGCCGCCGGCCTGATTGATGCGGTCAACGCCCGTGAGGTGGCCGACGTCCCGGAACGGGCCGATATTGAACTCCGAGTGCTCGAAACGATCGAGCGCGATGAGGAACCGCGGATCGACCTTGGCGGGATGTTCGCCCAGGGTCATGTGGGCCAGGTTGAGCAGCCATCGGATTTCGAGGTCGTCGGGAAACCGGTCGAGGTACTCGGTGAAATAGCGGATCGCCTCGCGGGAGCCCTGGGGATTGGTATGAACGGCGGCCGGTGCGATCGGGAGGATGCAAGAGCTCTCACCCCGGCAGTCGATGCAGTTGTCGTTCTCGCCGCGGCGCAGGGCGGTGACCCCCTGGAAGTAAATGATGCTGTATCGCCATTGCTGGTCCAGGGCGTACTGATCCTCGATCCAGGAGCGCGTCTGGTCCAGAAGCTCGGCGGCCCGGCGCGGCTCGCCTTCGTAATTGAACAGCGCGGCCTTCATGAGCAGCGGCATGACCTTCTGGGGATCGGGTGGCTTCTCCTGGTCCACCTTCTGGTCGAGCCGGTCGATGAGGCGGTAACCCGCTCGCTGGAACGAGTGGCTGATCTCCTCGAGCGAGGCGGAGGGCGGCCATGGCTCGAGAGCCGGCACGACCGCGGTGAACCCGCCCGCGTCCAGCGGGGCTTTCTCGCGGTAGACGAGCGGGATCCGTTTGTCGCGACGAGGGGCGTCGGACCCTCGCGAATACGTGATGACGGCTGCGGCGACCGCGCCCCCGAACATGAGAAGACCGAGCAGGAACCTCGCGTCTCCGAACCGGAGTCTTGGCAGGATATTCGGAATCATTGGCGCTTTCACGGAGGGAGCTCTGCGCTCCAGGCCGACAGGACCCGGAATCCGGTCGGGCTGGAAGGACGCGTGACCGTCTTCACGGCTGAATTGTAAGGGCAAGGCGTGTCGTTTTCCATGCAAGGCTCAGGAACCCTCCCGATCGGTTGGCCATCCTGGGCCCGAGCTGGCCCTGGGGTCTGCGGAAGTAGACCCATGCTCCTCCGGCCAGTTAGAATGACGGGGCGAAATGGCTGAGTGATTCTCCGGCGGGCTCGTCGCGTCGAGCGGAGTTGCCGAACGGTTGGGCGTCTGAACAGGATGACCAGGTGGCGGACACAATCCCATCCCCGTCGCAGCCGAGGACACGTCGACGGCCGATGATCCGGCTGCTGGTCGCGGTCCTGGCCGTGGCGGGATGCGTGGCGGCTCTCGTGTCGTGGCGGTCCGCTCCCTGGTCCTCCCGGAGCGGGAGTGTGCGTCCGCTGGACGAGAGCTCGCTTTACGCCAACACACGCGCGGGGGTGCGCTACGTGGGGGATTCCGCCTGTCTCCGCTGCCACGCGGAGATCGCCCAGACTTACAGCCAGCACCCGATGGGCCGCTCCCTTTCCCCGATCGCGTCGGCGTCGGTGGCTGTTGGCGATGAGGCGGCCGGCCGGCCGCTGTTCCGGGCTCAAGGGCTGGAATACTCGATCGAGCGCCGGGATGGCCGGGTCTTCCATCAGGAGACCCGCCGGGATGCTGCGGGCCATCTCGTCGCCCGCAACGAAGCCGAGGTCCAGTTCGTGCTCGGCTCCGGCAGCCAGGGGATCGGCTACCTGATCGAGCGCGACGGCTTCCTCTTCCAGTCGCCGATCAGTTGGTATGTCCGGAAGCAGCGGTGGGACCTCTCGCCAGGCTACGAGCGGATGAACGCCCACTTCGACCGGCCGGTCGTCTCGACGTGCCTGTACTGCCACGCCAACCAGGTCGAGCCGGTGGCGGGCACGATCAACCGGTATCGGCCGCCGATCTTCCAGGGTCACGCGATCGGCTGCGAGCGGTGCCATGGGCCCGGCGAGCTCCATGTGAAGCGCCCGCTGGCCGTCGAAGGCCGGGACAGCACGATCGTCAACCCGGCCGAGCTGGAGCCTGCGCTCCGGGGTGCCGTCTGCGAGCAATGCCACTTGATGGGCCATCGGCGCGTCGTGAAGCGGGATCGTCGGGAGGAGGATTTTCGGCCCGGGATGTCCTTCGATCAAGTCTGGTCGGTGTTCGAGCGGCCCGCGGGCTCGGCCGAGGATCACTTCGTGGGCCAGGTCGAGCAGATGCACGAGAGTCGTTGCTTCCGCGCCAGCGAGGGCCGGCTGGGCTGCATCTCCTGTCACGATCCCCATCGGCGGCCATCGGACGAGGAGAAGGTGGCCTATTACCGCGAGCGCTGCCTGGAATGTCACGCCGATCGTGGTTGCGCCCTGCCGTCGCCGGTCCGCCTGAGCAAGAGCCGCGACGATGATTGTGCCGGTTGCCACATGCCGCGTTCGGACAGTTCCGACATCCGGCATGCGGCGACGACCAACCATCGCATCCCGCGCCAGGTCGACGGCGGGGATCAGCGTCCGATCGACAGCGCCGGCCCGCGCCTTGGCGGCGGTCCCCTGGTCCTGTTCCACGGTGAGCGGATGGATCCCCGCCAGCGTGCCGAGACCGATCGAGACCTGGGCGTGGCCCTGTGCCGCGACGGACCGGAGGCTGCGGCAGTGGCGCTCCCCTTGCTGGAGGCGTCGCTGGCGGCCTGGCCGGACGACCTGGCCGCCTGGGAGGCCAAAGGGTTCGCGCTCGGCCAGCTCCGCCGGTACGACGAGGGGTTGGCGGCCTTCCGGACCGTCCTGAAGCGGGAACCCGACCGAGAAACCGCGCTGATCGGAGCGGCGGACCTCGCTGCCCGGGCAGGCCGACGCGACGACGCCATCGCCGACTTGCGGCGGGCGATCGCCATCAACCCCTGGCGCTCGGCTTACTCCACCGATCTGGCCTCCCTCTGCTTCCGCAACCGTGACTGGCCGGCCGCGATTGCCGCCTGCCGGGAAGCCATCCGCCTCAGCCCCACCGACGTCGAAGTCCGGAAGCTCCTGGTCCGATGCTACCTCCGCACCGGGGACGCCGAGGCCGCACGCCGAGAGTTCCAGACCCTCCTGGCTTTCGATCCCCCCGACCGCGAGGAGTTGCTCCGATGGTTCTCAGCACTGGCCCAGCCGCGGTAGGCCCTTATGGGCCGCGCATCGACAATGTGTTGTCGTGGTTTCGTTCGGCGCGAGTCTCCTGACCCCGCCGGCGGCCGGACCGAAGGTCTCCTGGGCCTCGCTGCTCGCAAGGGCCACTTTTTTCGGGCGAAGTCCCGAAAAAGCGTAGAGTCTTCCTCCGTAGGATCCTTCCGCCATGCGCGAATCGTGCGGAGCGTTGTTCGTCAGTCAGGCTTTCCAGCCTGACCCGACTGGGACTGTCCGGCTGGAAAGCCTGACCGACGAATTCGGTTGCCGATCCGCCGCGTGAGGTCCTGGCTTGTCCGTGATTCCGGAACTGTAGCACCGATACACGCATCTTGATCTGTCGCCCCTTCGGCGCGGAATCCCCATGCCCGGCATCCTGGCTAGCGAGCACTGAACGGTTGGCTTGCCTACACTGCGGCGCAGACCCCGGCCGGCTGGTCCGGCCGGTGAACGAGTTCGATGGCTAGAGCCGGCCGCCTCGGTTCGACAGAGTTCCCTACGCTGAACGCCTCTCGGCGTACCGGCGACAGGCCGACGGCTAGAGCGCCTAACGTTTGGGTTGCACACAATCACTGCATCGAATCGATACGAGCCCGAAGCGCCAGCGAGTGAATTCCGGCGGGAATCCTCAATCCATTCGCGGACGCATCGGGCTCGGATCAGTCGTCCGCAACGCAAGAGTGAAGCGCTCTAGGATTCCGATGCGTTCGAGGCGGGCAGATCCTTCGCCGTTCGCCGAATCTCATCCACCAGACGGTCCACTTCGGTGGCCGCGAAGAGGCGCACGTGGTGTTCCTTGAGGATCCGTTCGACGCCGGTCCGGCTCTTCGGCTGCGACTTGCCGAAGTTCCCGACGACGATCGGTTGAAGCTCGCCGAGACCGGGGTCGGGGTTCTCGTAGAGCGATTTCCCCTCGACGGCGTATCGGCAGGCGGTAATCTTGGCTTGCTCGGGGTCGGCCGCCTGGAATCCGACCAGTTGGATCAGATGGAAGCGACCGTTCTGAAAGCCGTACGGCACCTCGATCTGGCGTTCGGAGATGGGCACCGTCACGCGGACGTCCCGCTGGATCTTCTTCTCCAGGCCGGCCCTCTCGAGTTTCTGCCCGAGGAAACGCTTCAAGCTCGGTCCGCGCTGGATCCGGGCCTGACCGCCCACGAGCTCGAGGAAGAGCTGATCCAGGTCTTTCTCGGGGTCGGTCACCTTCATCGGGCGGGGCGCCGAGATCTGGATCCGGTTCGCCCGGCGCGCGATGAATCCTTGGAGGTCGTCGAGGGTTCGGATCTCGCTCTGCTCGACGTCCAGACGATCCTCAATGCCCTCCTTGAAGGAGTTGATCCGTGCCCAGTCGTGCCCCGCATCGCCGAAGAAATGGCGGATGCGCGCGTTGTCACTGGACGTCCGCGCCTTGAGGAACTCGCGGTCCGGGCAGAACAGGAGCACGCCGATATTGGCGGCCTCCAGGCGACCTAAGTCTGGGCAGTACTGGATGTTGCAGTAATAGCCTCGGGTCGGTTTCACGGCTCGTCCTCCCCCTCCGCCGGGAGGTCCAGTTGCCTTTGATACAGATGTATCCCCACTATGCCGGTGCGGTTGCTGGCGAGATACAGGGCCCTCTCCGTGATGAGTCGAATCAATGCCGTCTGAGTGTTCGAGTTCACATGCCAATCGTTGGGGATGGATCGTACGACCTCCTCAACGAATTGTCGAGGGACCTGGGCGAGCTCGTCGAGGGCTTGGTGGAACGCATCGCCGTCGAGCCTGGATGCGAACGCGGGGAACAGGCCATAGACGTCGGGGTCCCTGATCCGATCCAGATCGGCGATTCGGGGCGCGAGGTCTCGTCCACAATTGAAGGCATGCGTATGGTCCATGGCCTTCAGGAGCAGGTAACCCTCGGGTGCCTCCTCGCTGAGGAAAACGTTGTTGTAGTTAGGATTGCGCCGGCGATTTGGCGCGTAACGGTCGCAGTTGAGGACCCAGGTGTCGAAGACGACCAGCCGGCTGATGTCCTTGGGATTGATCAGGCGGTTGAGCTGATTGGCCTTGCCGCTCCAGGGTTCGCCCAATTCCGCCCGCGTGATGAATGCGGGACCCGCCGTGGCCTGCCCACCCCGGAAGAACGGGATTTCGTCCAGATCGGTGAGTTCGATCAGCGCGAAATCGAAGGTCGGCAACTTGAACCATTTCGCCAGGTGGGTCGCCACCCACTCGCAGGCCAGACAGTGCTCGCCGCCCGGATTACCCATCGCCTTGAGGTATCCCTCGCCGACGTCCCTTAGGACGAGAACCGCTCCCGCACCCGTGTCGAAATTACGGATGAACCGAAGGATCTCCCTGGGTTGCCAGCCGGGAGCGGGGAAGTCCGTCATCGTCCCCCCTGAAATGCCTCTTCGAGAATGGCGGGCAGCAGGGCATCAAGTTCTTTGGCAGACCGCTGCTGCAAGTGGTCCAATTCCGCGATCCGCCTCTCAACTCGGGGTAGATGCACCTTTCGGGCTGCCCATTGTAGATCGCGGCATGCCCTACCAGGTCTGGTGTATTGCTACGTGTGATGAGCGGATCCCCATTCTTCAGCCAATAGTGGGCATCGGGATCGGTGGCTTCCGACGTCCACTTATAATGGTCTGGGCGGTACTGATAACCGGTAACCGCCCCGAGAGACAAGATGGGGATCTCGCTATCCAAGCCATCGCATCGTGCTGACCAACCGTTGCGTGGTTTATCCAGTAGCACGTCACCCAGGTGTCCGTTGAGTGGTATCTCTTCCAAGATTCGGGAGATTGAGGAGGCCCCGAATTGTCGGGTCTGCTCCTGAGCAGCATGTCGAAGCCTCTTCGCCCCAATGAGTCTCGCTGCCAGTTCATCGATCCGGGCCACCAGCCACTGCTGCTCGTCCAGTGGGGGGAGCGGGATGGCGTGTTTCAGGAATTGTTCCGGCTGGATTCGCCGTCGGCGATCGCCCATGCCCGTGCTCAGCCTTGCGACTTCCTCCCACACACTGGGCGTCCTGAAATAGGCGGCAAGATACTCCGGAAGGAGCCGGCCTCGATCGCACTCGAGCATTGGGTTTTCATTGGAAACGAAGCAACCGTTGAACTCTTTCGTAACAAGTCCGTAGGCCCCCTCGAAGGCGAAAAGGCGGCTGTAGATGAACCGTCCCTCTTGGGCCCGGCAGAGGGTCTTGGCGCTCGTCGCGGCTCCCGAGATCGGCGGCTTGGAGAACAGCCCACGCCCGAAGCTGTAGATCCCGAAGTTCGGGTACGATTGGTTGACACGCACCGGCTGGCTATCGACAACCTGGCGCAGCACTTCGCTCAGCGCCACCAGGGGCCATTTGTGCCTCACGGCGAGTCCTCCCGCCCCGAAGGAGCCGCAACAATCAAGCCCAGGGCGACGCCCTGAGCTGCTATGTTCCGGCTCCTTCGCGGCAAGAACCAGAGGGTTTTCCGACTCGACGACGATGCGACCGTCTCCGTTTCGCTGGAGTTTTCCAGACGCCGTTTGGAATTTCTCCAGCGGTGAGGATCGCGCAGACACTGTCCGCGCAATCGAGCCTTTCCGAACGGATGGGAGGCCTTTGGGCTCCCAATCTGCGATGTACGTCGTGTCCCGAGTAAGGACCTCATCCAGCGGCCCCTTTGGCCAGGCGCGACCCATGAAGGCAGCTCCTTCGGGCTGATCAAACGACCTCGACCGCGAGGCCCGTGAAGCGAGTCAGTTGGACATCGTTGGTCAGGAACGCCGTGCAACCACTCTCGACGGCGGCGGCCAGGTGAAGGGCGTCGGGCGTCTTGAAATTGTACGACGCGCGGATCACGGCCGCACGGCGAAAGACGGCGCCCGTGAAGTCCACAAATTCGTCGACTCGGGCGTCGAAGAACATGTCGAAGTCGCCCACCCTGGCGGTGTCCCCGTTCCTCAGCGGTACCACCAGGCATTCGAGCCGCGCCAGTTCGCTGGACACCAGTGCGACACTCGAAGCGGCCAACCGAGCGTCGACGCTTGTCGCGAACGGCATCATCCCCTCGATATGGTAGATGATCGGAGCTGAGTCAAGGTACAGGCGCGTCATGCATCGTCCCAGCTCTCCCGCTCGGCCCGCAGGGAGGCGTCCACTTCTTCCCGGGTGCGCGGGACGTGGCCACGTTCCGCTTGCCGCTCCTGCAACCAGGTTAAGAACTCCTTATGCGACATCTTCCGCGCGATCTCGGGCATCTCGACGATCACGCGGACCTTGCCGCTGGAGACCGGGATCGGTTCGTCCAGGCGGACCGTGCGCGAATCCGTCAACGAACCCGTCACAACATAGGCCGGTTGCATGATCCACCTCTCACTCCGGTGCCTTCAGCAGAGCTCGAATCTCCTCCATGATACTCAGGATGCGCCGTTCTTTCTCGATAATACTCTCAACCAGTTGCTCGGGAGGCAGGTGCTCGAAGTCGTCCTTGGCGTGCGGATTCTTGCGATCAAGGTTGAAGATGGGCCAGTAGATCGCGTCGGCCTTGGCTTGTTCCGACCGGGCCAGATCTTGCTGGGTCTTCTCGGCCTCGATATGTCCGTCACGTTCGCGGTTGAGGCGCTGGATTTCCTTGCGTACCTCGGCCTTGGTGGCAAAGAGGGGTCTTGGCGATTCCTGCAAATTTTGAATCCGGGTGGCGATGTCCTTGGCCGCCTTGGCGTGCGACCGGGCCGATTCCTCGGCCTTGTGCGTGCCGGGTAAGGAGGCGACGTTGCCGCCGCCCCCTCCCCTCAGAACTGCCCGTGAGAGTTTCCCCTCAGGCAGCTCAAGCCTTCACAAACGCCCCTTGCGGGACGCGGCTGCTTTTGTCCGTCCTTCTGGCACGTGGATCTGCCGATGACCGTTGGCATGCAACAACTCCAAGTTGTCCGCCGTGTCCAGACCGCCGTGGCTGCGCCAGATCCGATGGTGGATGTGACCGTCTTCCTCTGCGATCCCCAGTGGTTGACCGCACACCAGGCATCGTCCCTCTTGAACCTTCCCTAAGAACTCAATCCGGCTGCGACCTTTCTGCGTTTGGGCCAGTTGCCAGCCCCATCGTGCTTCCAGGTACAGTTCCCACTCCGGGTCGTAAGGGTTGACGGCGCTACGGATCTTCACGTAACGAATGATCTTCACGTTCGCTGCGGTCATCAACGGAATCGGCCAGCCCTGGCCTTTCTGATCCAGCAGCAGTCCCGTGAAGACCCAGTGGCGGTGACCGTCTTGCCGGAAGTATTTCGTCTTGATCCACTTCCGACTCTTGTTCGGGTGCCGTCGCCGGCACCACCGCCACAACATCTGGAAGATTCGATGAGCCACGTGGGTAACGGTGCGTTTGCTCGCAGCGTAACGGTGATACATAGTCCAGCCTTGGATCTGTTGATTCAAACGCCGGATCATTTCTCCTGCCGTTTGGTCGCCCGAGTTCTTGATCGTTTCCCGGATCTTGGTCAAGAATGTCTTGACGTTACGGGCTGACGGCTTGGTCAAGACCGTGCCGCAGCGATAGCGTCGCACGGTCTGTCCCAAGAAGTCGAAGCCATGTTCCACATGCGTGATCTGGGTTTTCTCGTGGGAACGTTCTCAGCCACGTTCCTTCAAGAAGTGAGCCACGAGAGGTTGGACTTGGTCACGGAGAAGTTCCTTGGAAATGCCCGTGATCAAGAAGTCATCCGCATATCGGACCAGGTGGACTTTGTTCTTCCGTTGTTGCGGTGTGTTGGCGAAACGTTCCGCCAGCAACCGTTGCAGTCCATCCAGGGTCCAGTTCGCCAAGACGGGGGAAATGATCCCGCCCTGAGGTGTTCCCTCCATGGTGGCGAACCAGGCATGCTTCTCCAGGAAACCCGCTTCCAACCATTGCCGCAGCACTCGGGTGTCCATAGGGACGTGCGTCAACAGCCAGGGGTGGCTGATGCGATCAAAGCCGGCTTTGATGTCCCCTTCCAGAATCCATTGGGGACCCTGCCGGTTGCTCACCAAGCGATGGACTCGGTTGAGCACATCGGCACAACGGCGTTCCAGTCGAAAGCCATCGGAATGGCCGTCGGCTTGCGATTCCGCAATGGGATCGAGTCCCAGCAGATATAATGCTTGCATGGCTCGATCGCGCATGGTAGGAATCCTGCTTGTCTCCCTTTGTCGGTTAGCCAAGGTTCTCTCGTGACGGAACACCCGAGGGACGTCAGCCCGCTTTCGCGGCAAGGGGATCTCGTCCGTGGGCGGACTCACCCTCTATCCGGTCGACTACCGATCGGCATTGGCTTGTTCCCTCATCCCTCCGCCGCTGTCTCATCAGCGTTCTTTGCAGTTCGCCTTCCCTTGCGGGGAGACAACGGGGTTACTTCGTTCATCTTCTGGATCACCCGGGAGTTAGGTCGTGCCTATCGGCCGGTGGTGCATCATCCGCGACGGGGGATTGGCCAGCCCCCAATGCCTGACCACGTACCTTTTGGTCCAAGCCTGACAGCATCTTTGGCTTGTTGATTATCACGGCCTTTATCGGCACTTCACCTGGGTTGACCATGTCCCGGACTGCTAGGTCCCGACCGCCGTGATGCTGGCAGTCGCCGAGTCAGCTCGCGCGTTCCCGGCCGATCCAACGATCGAGGCTCCATGGTCCCCCAGGCTTCGGACCTCGTCGTTGCCGGCGGCGCCCGCTGGGGTAGCAGACCGATGGCGGAACATCGGGTAATGTCAAAAGCCCTCCTGCGCTATGCGCATTACAGATCCGTGAAGACGCGACGAGTCACAAGGCCAAGGTAATCGATGGGCGAATCTCAGTCTCTGAGCAACTTCTCCGAGGGGGTTGTCCCACCGACCGAACTGCCAGCGACGACGCAATCGGCCCAGAGAAGAGGCCACCGGTACTTCCAAAGCCCGCCCACGGGACGGGCCATTACCCATCGCATCTCGACCCACAAGGCATCGAAGATCGTGACCACTCTCACTGCTCGTATTCAAGTTCGGTGGCGATCTCGCCTGCACCGCCGTCTACGTAGAACTTTCGAGGGCCAGTCCCGTCCTCGCCCGACGAGTCCTCGGTCTCGTCGTCCCCCGTTTCGGCTTCTTCTTCAGAGTTCGACCGTCTCGCTGTCTCCAGAGTCCTCGTCATCCTCTGCCGGTTCGGCGGAGCGAAACCCTCCGTCTTCCTCTCTTGGAGAAGCCGCAACGTCAAGGCGCGCGAGCTCGGGCGCTGAGGGTTGTATGGAAGAGTCAACGCCTCGATCGAGGGTTGACGGGCACAGAGACCCGCCCCACAAGAAGAATCCGGGTCGGCTGGGCGCACGGATCGACCGCCGCCAAACTCGACCATTCGGGGATCGCCCGATCTTCGAGATCGGCGAGCACGAGGGCCGGCACGACTTCTCCATGGGCTTCGTTGATAGGCAAAGCTTTTCCCAACGCCTGGCCGATAGTCCGATGCTGCCCCGCGAGCCGGCTGCGCTGATGGTATTCCATGCCGCTGATGAATCGAGGGTCCCTTGGCCCCGCCGGGTCCTTGGTCTATCCATTTGTGCATTATCCACCTTTTATTTCACCTGTTCTCAGGCGCCCGGCTCGCGAGCGTTTCCCGCTCGGGACGTGCCCGCGCCCCACCATCGCCACTCATTCGTGATTCGCTCGATCTACCGGCGAGGCATTCCCCTCACGGAGGATATATCCCTTGTCGGCGCCGAGGTCCCGGAACGAATCGACGCGGCCCGATGGCCAGCGGACCTCGAGCCGATCGAGCCGGGCCGCGTCGCCCAGGCCGAAGTGCAGCCGGCCATCGCTGGCCGACAGGAAGCTGCCGCCGCCGAGTCGCTGTGCGACCTGACGCGATCCGCCCGCCTCGACGATCACCCGGGCGCCCACGCCGTCCCGGTTCGAGACCGTCCCCTCCAGCGCGATCGTCACGAAGTGGCCGCCGGTCGTCTGGTTGTGGAGGTAGACCAGGGGCTCGTTGTCGGTGACCAAAAGGGCGTCGACACGCCCGTCGTTGTCCAGGTCGCCGACGGCCAATCCCCGGCCGATGTGAGGGACCAGCAGGGGAGGCCCCGCCCGCGCCGAGACGTCGGTCAACCATCCCCCCGGGCCTCCGAGCAGGAGCTGCACGGGCATGGCATAGGGGACCTCGGGGCGGTAGTCGTTGACGTGGCCGTTGGCCGTCATGAGGTCGAGCCGGCCGTCGTTGTTCGCGTCGAGGAAGGCGATCCCGAAACCCAGCCGGTCTCGGCTGGGCGCGGCCAGGCCGACGGCCGCCGTATGGTCGGCGAACTGGCCGCCGCCGAGGTTATGGAAGAACGTGGTGGACTCGTTGAAGAAGTTGGTCACGGCCAGGTCAGGCCGGCCGTCACTGTCGAGGTCCCCCGCGGCGACGCCCATCCCGGCCTGGTTGCCTCCCTGCGCATTGCAGGCGACCCCCGCGATCAGGCCCTGCTCCTCGAAACGGAATCCCCCCTGGTTGCGGAACAGGTAATTGGGCGAGCGGTCGTTGGCGACGAAGAGGTCCATGCGGTTGTCGTCGTCGATGTCCACAGCGACGACGCCGAAACCCCGGCCGTCGCGGTCGACGATGCCTGCGGAGACGGTCACGTCGACGAATCGTCCCCCGTCGTTGCGGAAGACATGATCCGGCAGCGCCTCGGAGCTGAGCGGGTCGCAACTGGTGTAAGCTGAGCGGGCCCGGTTCTGGCAGAGCTGAGGGTGGGCGGCATCCCACTTGAGGTAATGGCAGACGTACAGGTCAAGGTCGCCGTCGTTGTCGAGGTCGGCGAAGGCGGCCGACGTGGGCCAGTCACGATCGCCTCCCAGGCCCGCCGCGTCGGTGACGTCCTCGAACCGGCCGTCGCCGCGGTTGCGATAGAGGGCGTACGACCGCCATCGGGTGACGAACAGGTCGGACCGGCCGTCGTTGTTGTAATCGCCCACCGTCACGCCGTGGCCATAGCCCTGGGACGTGGCGGGCAGGCCCGAGGACTCGGTGATGTCCTCGAAGGTGCCGTCCCTGCGATTGCGAAAGAGGCGGTCGCCCCGACTCGCCGGCCTCGACGAGGGCGGGAATGGGCCGCCTTGCAGGGCATACACGTCGAGCCAGCCGTCACCGTCGCAGTCGATCAGGCCGATCCCGCCGCTGGAGACTTCCGGCATCTGATGGAGCGGAGACTCCCCGTTGTCGAAGATATGGCTCAGTCGGGCCGGGCCGGCATCGTCCTGGAACCGGATCGGATCGACCGTGGCGTCCTGGGCCGCCGATGGGGCGGGCCGAGGGTTGCGAGCGGCCGGGAGCTCGCCCAGCTCAGCGGCGAGCGCATCGGCCAAGGTCTGTCCGGAGCCGGCGGCGGACATGGTGCGCGACTCGAGTCGGGCCAGGGCGGCCCGGAGATCCTCGCGCGCGCGTTCGGCCTCGAGCGCCACGGTCGCGAAGACCCTGGCCTCGAATCGGTAACCCAGTTGTTCCGCCAGCCGGGCCAGCTCGGCCGCGTCGCGCATCGGCTGATCGCGGAGGAAGAGTTGCTGATACTTCATCTTGAGCTGATCGATCTCCGCCTTTTGCCGGCGCAGCTCGGCGGCGCGGGCCGGCTGGCCTTCCCGGACGGCCAGCTCGGCCAGGTGGTCGAGGGCGGCGCCGTCGGCCGGATCCTCCTCGCGGAGCCGCTCGAGTGCACGCCGCTCGGCAGCGACATCGCCGCGCCGGGCGGCGAACCAGGCCGTCAGCCGGTGGACCTCCGCCGGGGTCGAACTCGGCGGCCGGCAGGTGCTCCAGGGCCTCGCGGGCTTCGGCGACCCGACCGGTCGCCATGGCCCAGTCCCGCCGCGCTCGCCAGGCCGGGACGTCCTCGGGGTGGCGCCGCAGGATCGCCTCGAGCCATCGTGCCGCCTCGTCGAACGCACCCTGACGGATCGCCAGGTTGGCTTTCCCCAGCCGGATCCGCTCATCATCCGGGGCGAGCCGCTCGGCGCGATCCAGGAAGTCCCGGACCGCCTCGGCCGACGCCATCCCCACGCCCAGGACGATGTGCAGCCGGACCAGCTCGATCGCCTGGTCGGAGCCGCCCCGACCCGCTTGGTTCAATCCCTCCCAGTTGGCCTTGACCAACCGCCGCGCCTCCTCGGCCCGCCCCTCCTGCCAGTAGAGCGGTGCCAGGTATCGGCGCAGTTCGTACCCGTCGATCCTGGGATCGCTCAGGGCTTTCGTGAGGAGTTGCTCGGCCTGGGCGAACTGTCCGCGATCGACCAGGATCGTGGCCCGGCCCACGATCGCCGGAGGCGCGAACCGCGAATCCGCGGGAACCCGGGCCCAGGCCTCCTCGGCGGCTTCGGTCCGGCCTCGTGCCTTCTCGCACAAACCCAGCAGGTAGCTGGCCTCATCGGAACCGGGCTCCCAGTCCAGCAGCGCGGCCAGGTTCCGCGCGGCGACCCCGTGCCGGCCGGCCTGGATCTGTTCCCGGATCTCGACCAGGGCCGTCCGATAGCGCCAGGCCCTCAACAACCGCCAACTCCCATAGGTCAACCCTCCGGCGACGACGGCCAGCACCAGTACCAGTCCCCACTTTCTTGGTCCTTGAGTCATTGAGTCGTTGAGCTTTGTAGGGTGGGTGAAACCCACCAGGATCGGGGCGATTCTTGGTGGGTGTTACCCACCCTTCGGGTTCCCGGACAGTCGCTTACGGCCTAATGAACGATAGTCTTTGGCGAACTCGGTGACCTCGATGGCCTGGTCGGCGGCGATGTCGTGGAAGACCTGGGTCGTCCCGCTGGTGGGCCAGTAGACTTCCAGGAGCGCGATCCCATCGGCCCGGGCCAGGCCGATGTGCTGCTGGAGCGGGTTGGCGCCGAAGCTGCTGCCCGAGGAGACGTGCCGATGGATAGTCATCGGCTTCTCTCCGGCCGTGACCACCTTGATCCGTGCGCCGATGGCGGCACGGTTGGTCTTCTTGCCGATGAGCTTGACCGCCAGCCAGTGGTTCCCCTGGCCGGGGTTCTGGAACAGGATATTGTGATACCTGTCCCCGGGAACGGCGCCGCCCATCTGGATGAAGATATCGATGTCGCCGTCGTTATCCCAGTCGCCGCAAGCGACTTCATGTCCCTTCTGGAGATGGCCCGTGCGGGAAGAGCCGGTGATCTCGGCGAAGCTGCGCCGCCAACGTTCTTGAACATTCGGTTCGGGACCAGAGTGGCGAGGCTCGGATCGCCGGTGCCCAGGTAGAAGTCGAGGAAACCGTCGTTGTCGAAGTCGCCGAAGTTGCTCCCCATGGTGGCGAAGACCAGGTCCAACCCCGCTTCCCGCGTGCGGTTCTCGAAGCTTCGACCGGCCTGGTTGTGAAAGAGCCGGTTGGAGTATCGGGCGTGCGGCTGGCCCAGCAGGCCCCGGACCACATCGTCGATCGAAAGATCGAAGCAGGTGGCGAAGATGTCGAGCCAGCCATCATTGTCGTAATCCCAGGCCCAGCACGAAAAACCCTTATTCGGCCCGTCGATCCCCATCGAGCCCGTGACGTCGGAGAACGTCCCGTCGCGATTGTTCCGGAACAGGCAAGCGTCCCCGTTCAGATAGTTGAGGAACAGGTCGGGGTAACGGTCGTTGTCGAAGTCGATCCAGGTGGACCCCTTGCAGACGCCCCGGCCTTTCGCGTCAACGCCGGCCCGGGCGGCGACCTCCGCGAACGTGCCGTTTCCCCGGTTGTGATACAGGCGGTTGGGCTGGCGCTCGCAGGGGATGAACAGGTCGAGCCAGCCATCGTTGTCGTAATCGGCCCAGCACGCCGTGATGGCGTTGACCGGATCGAGCAGTCCGGCCTCCTGGGTGACGTCGGTGAAGGTGCGATCCCCGTTGTTGCGGAGCAGGCTGGGACGAACCGGGAGGGGAAGCCAGGCCCCGCGCGGGATGAAGATGTCCATGCGACCGTCGTTGTTGTAATCGGTCTGGATGCAGTACAGGCCACCGAGCTGGTTGGTCACGCCGGCCGCCTCCCCGCGCTCGGCGAAGGTCCCATTCCCCGCGTTCCAGTAGATGGCCAGGCGTTCGGCCGGGTCGTATGACGAGGCGACCAGGTCCAGCAGGCCGTCGTTGTCGAAATCCTCCATGATCGCGCCACCCGACTGGTTGAAGCGGTTGACCCCAACCTGCTGGCCGATGTCGCGGAACTTGCCGATATCGAACTCCGAATGCTCGTAACGATCGAGCGCGATGAGGAACCGCGGATCGACCTTGGCGGGATGTTCGCCCAGGGTCATGTGGGCCAGGTTGAGCAGCCAGCGGACCGCCAGGTCGTCGGGGAACTGCTCGAGGTACTCGGTGAAGTGGTGGATCGCCAGGCGGGAGCCCGCCGGATTGGTGTGCACGGCAGACGGAGCGATCGGCAGGATGCACGAGCTTTCGCCCCGGCACATGATGCAGTTCTCGTTCTCGCCCCGGCGCAGCGCGGCCGCACCCTGGAAGTAAATGATGGTATAGAGGAATTCCCGCGCCAGGCGATCCACGCCCTCGACGAGCGATCGGGCCTCTTGCAGGACCTCGTAGCTCCGGTTGGGCTCTCCCTCGTAATTGAACAGCAGCGCCTTGGTCATCAGCATGGCGGCGACCTTGCGATGGTCTCCGGCACGCCGGGCATCTTCCAGGGTCCCTTCGAGCTTCGCGATCAGTTTGTGCCCCGGCTCTCTCCAGGATTCACGGATCTTCTCCAGCGAGGCCCCGGGCTCCCAGGGCTCGAGCGCGGCGAGGACCACGGTGAGCCCGCTGATGTCCATGGGCTCGTACGGACGGGAACCCGGCAAGGGGCTCTTCGAGGCAATCGCGTCGTCCCCCCGGCCCGGAGAGCGGGAACCGAGCGTCGCCGACGGCCGTCCACCGGTCGGGCGGCCGGCAGACTGGGAGTACCAGCCCAGAATCCCGACGGCCGTCGCGGCGATCAATCCCAGGATGGCCGTGAGCCTCAGGATTCGGGCTCGCGTCCTGGCCGTTCGGTGAGGCTTCATCCCACAAAAGTCCTCTCAAACCGGGACTGACGCGTGCAAATCGGGGTGGATCCCGCGCGGTCCCTGGAGCACTGGCGTTCCTGGGGACTGCGCCAGCGGAAGCCGGCTCCGACTCCAGGGATGCCGCGCTGACGCCGCCAGACTCGGATGCCCATCCAGGGTAACCGGAATCCTCCGCCATT
Organism: uncultured Isosphaeraceae bacterium; assembly: GCA_963845695.1. Lineage (GTDB taxonomy): Bacteria > Planctomycetota > Planctomycetia > Isosphaerales > Isosphaeraceae > CAWJTV01. The sequence continues at coordinate 34,230 of CAWJTQ010000019.1, forward strand.
TCCAACACCCCAACTCGTCGGCAGCCGCGGCATCGGCATCCATTCACTCCGCAAGACCGCTATCAACGACGCCATCCGCAACGGGGCGACCATGTACGAGATGCAGGAGTTCGCCGGCCATGCCGATATTCGGATGACCGAGGTCTCCCTCGTGCGCAAGGAGGAAGACGTGGAGGTGACCGCCCGCCGCATCCCGATCCGCCGGACCGGACACCAGGGGAGTGAGCCCGGCGGCGGCTTTCCCAATCATTCGTGCCGCCCCATGGGCTGGAGATCAGTGGAACGGATGGATACGATGGATGGCTACGCACACCTTCCCCATGACCAGCCAGTTCCCAGACCTGGTGGCCAAGGAACTGGCTTCTGAGCGAGTCGGACCACACGAATTGGACTCATATCCGAGAAGGGCGGTGGAAAATGAAGCGGGTGGACATCGCGAGTGCCAAGCTGTCGGTCGTCTTCCCCGAAGGGAAGTTGCCGGCGATCGACCCGGCCAACCCCGCGTTCTTGCTCGTTCTGGGCAGCCTGGAGATCCCGGGCAAGGTCAATGCCAAGGCCGCCAGGAAGCTGGCCCAACATCCGGGCGGAGCCGTCTTGCAAGGGAAGCTGGTCATCGATGGGGGCAACCTGAACCTCCTCGACGCGGGGTTCACCTGGATCGATCCCAAGCCCGAAGCGGCAAAGGCCGAAACGGCAAACGCCGAAGCGACAAACGCCGAAGCGGCGAAGGAAGGTGGTGCGACGTGAGCGAACCGATCGTTCCAGCTCTCCTGCGGCTTCGAGCGGCTGAAGCGTTGGCAGCGGCTCCGGCCCGGGGAATGACGCGCTCGGCGACGCTCGCGACCGCGCCGGTCCCTGGCAGAATGGCGCGGCGAACCTGGAGGCTCTGATGAACGTCCCAGACCCCTCATTGCGCGAGGCGCTCGACCGAGGGCGGACCCTTCCCGCTGAGTGGTACACCGACCCCAAGCGATTCGAACGCGAGCAGGAGCGCATCTTCGCGGCGAGTTGGAACTATGTGGGCCGAGTCGAGCAGGTCGCGAACGCCGGCGACTTTCTGACCGGCCGAGTGGGTCAGGTCCCGGTCGTCATCGTCCGCGATGAGGCGGGGACACTCCGGGCCTACGCGAACGTCTGCGGTCACCGCGGCAGCGAGTTGGTGTTGGAGAAGAGCGGCAACCGCCGCACCCTCCAGTGCCACTATCACGCCTGGACCTGGGGGCTCGACGGAACCCTGCGCACCGCCCCGTACTGCCAGGAGCAGGCCGGATTCAACAAGGCCGACTTCCCGCTGACCCCTCTGGGAATTGAGACGTTCGGCCCCTTCCTCTTCATCAACCCTGGCTCCGCATCGTGCTCATTAGCGGCCACGCTCGGCCAGTTGCCCGCAATCATCCGCTCAGCCGGTGCCGACCTTGACGCGCTGAAGTTTCGCGAGCGGAAGGAATATGCGATCCAGGCCAACTGGAAGGTCGTAGTCGAGAATTTCTTGGAGTGCTACCATTGCGCCATCTCCCATCCGGGCTTCGCCGATCTGATTGACCTGGACAAATACCAGGTCGTTCCTTACGAACGTTGCTCCGTACAACGCGGCCCGCGCAAGGCGAGCGCCCGAGCACAGCGCACGACAGGGATCAGAGCCGACGAGGGCCAGGAAGGGATCTATACCTATCTCTGGCCCAACTTCATGCTGAACGTCTATCCCGGCGCCGGCAATGCCTCGACGAATCTCATCCTTCCGATCGACGAGCATCATTGCCTGGCGGTCTACGAGTTCTTCTTCTCCGAGAGTCTGCCCGAAGCGGAGCAGCGCGCGATGGTCGATTTCATCGATCAGGTCCAGCGGGAAGACATCATCATCGTCGAGTCGGTGCAGCGTGGGTTGCGATCCGGGTTCTACAAGCAGGGCCAATTGATCCTCTCGCGCGAGATCGGGATTCAGCACTTCCAGAAGCTGGTGTTCTCAGCGCTGACGGGCTCCCTCTGAGACAGCCTTCCACATCGTGCGCGTCGCGAATCCAGTCAACCCGCCCTTTCGGGCGGGCCTTGACCGTCTGGTCGAACCACGTGTCTGGAACTTCGTGGAAATCGGCGTTGGACAGGATCGGTGAAATCACGCAAGCCTGTGCGCTGCCGGATTGCCGTGCCGGCCTGTCATCCCTCCGACGACGTTCGACTTCTCTCCACGCCACGCACAGGGCTCGTGCTCGCCTTACTCACTCGCTCGCTCGCTCAGCGATGGCTGCTGGAACTCCTTCTCGAGGGTTTGGACGATTTCCTGGAAGCTGGTCTCGGTATAGCCCACGGACGCCAGCTTGATTCGTCCGTCCTTCCCCACAATGAAGTTTCGGGGAATGTACTTCTCCGCGTACTTGCCGTAGATCTCCCGCTTGGGGTCAGGTGCCATCGCAAGAGAGAGCGTCTTCTCCTTCGCAAACTTCTCCAGCTCTTCGGCGCTGTGCTCCCGCCCGATCACGATCAACTTGAAGTCCTTGCGGTCGCCGTATTTTTTCAGGATTTCCTTCTCGAGGTGAGGCAGTTCCGCCAGGCACGGTCCACACCAGGTGGCGAAGAAGTTGACCAGAACGACCGTTCCGTGCTGCTGACCGAGGGAGAATTCTTCCCCGGTGATCAGCTTGCAAGTAAAGTCCGGAGCCTTTTCTCCGGCTTTGACCAGCGTCGATTTCGCCTCGTCGTCTCCGATGGCGGACGGCTGCGCCCGTGTGACGGGGAGCGCGAGAACGAATGCCAACCCGCCGAACGCATACCATCTCATCGATCGCATGGTTGAGCCTTTCCCTTTGTGTCCAAAGAACGAACCGAACCGACCTCCACTCTTGGACGTTGAGATTAGCTCCCATCGCGTCCACAAACAAGAACGGACAAGCCAGGGATGACTCGCTACGCGGCCGACCAGCTCGTTGCGAAGCGATGACCTCCAGGCCACCCGCCGCATCCCGCCCGATCCGGTACGCCGGCTTCGCGGGTCAGTGAGCCCGCCGGCAGCCGTCCCAACGATTCGCACGGCCGAACGGGCTGGTGGCGAATGGAACGGATGGATACGATGGATGACTACGTACACGACGCCCAAGATCAGGGCCGGCTTCCGTTCGATTTCCAGGGGGAGCGACCATGACCGATGCCGAGTTGCGAATCATTGAATTTCTCATGACCTCCGAGGCCACCCGGCCCGCGGATCTCCCCGACTGGATGCTCGCCCTCTTGGAGGGCGACGATTCGGAGGAGCTGAGCCACGAGCTGATCACTGCCGCCTCGCTCATGTACGTCCGCCGCCAGTATCCGGGGATCCGCTTCGACACCGCTCAGGCCCTGATCGCCGAATACGCGGCCGATCCGGCGCGACTCGAGGACCTCTCCGGTCGGATCACGGCGTTCCGGCTGGCCTGCTGCTTCGAGCGGCTCAAGCGTTCAGGGCGGTTCGAGGACGTCTTCATCGACGACCCGTTTGACCTCGAGAGCACCGTGTCGGTGAAGCTGACCGACGCGGAATGGCGGTCCGTCAACCGAGCGTCACCCCCTGGGGACTCTTACGACTTCAGCCTGAATTAACCGCAGCAGCTGCGCTGGTCAAACCGCAATGGCTTCCTTTCGTCATGACCAAAATGGCTGTTGATCTGTGTTTGAGTTGATTCAGTCTTGCCCGAGGTAAACACGTCATCCTCAAAACAAAGCCAGGGCTTGCTTTTTGACTTTCCCATCTCAATCTCTTTTCAGCCTCTCTTTGAAATCTACCGTTTCGCTTCCCGCGCAGAAGCATACAGCGTCAGCTTGGAAATCCCCGCCCTCTCTCAGATTTCCCCTACGTTGCGTTCCTTCTTGCGATCGATCTCAACGGCCAGCGCCCTCTGCTTACCGGTCAGTTTCGGCTTCCTGCCGCCCTTCCTCCCCCTCCCCTGGCCGCTTCCATCCCGGCAGCGGTCTGACCGTGGCGTCGCCCTCGCGGAGGAGATATCCCGTATCGGCCGGAAGGTCTCGGTGGCGATCCACGCGACCGGACGGCCAGTGCACTTCCAGCGACTCGACGCGCCGGGCATCTCCCAGGCCGAAGTGGAGTCTTGGATCGCCGGCCGACTGGTAGCTCCCGCCGCCGAACCGCTGCGCGAAGCGTCGCGCAGAGCCCGCGACCACCACGACGCCGGCACCGACGCCGTCCCGGTTCGACGCCGTCCCTTCCAGCGCGATCGTCAGGAAATGGCCGGACGGGGTCTGGTTGTGCAGGAAGACCATCGGTTCATTCTGGGCGACGACCAGCGCGTCGATGCGGCCGTCGTTGTCGAGGTCTCCGGCCGCCAGCCCGCGTCCCAGGTGGAGGAGCCCGAACGGCGGCCCGGCCTGTGGGGACACGTCATGCAGACGACCGTCCGCGCCTCCCCGCAGGAGCTGGATGGGCATGGTATACGGGACATTCGGCCGATAGTCGTTGACGTGTCCATTGGCGGTCAGCATGTCGAGGCGTCCGTCGTTGTCGACGTCGAGGAAGGCGATGCCGAATCCGAGCCGGTAGCGGCTGGGCGCGGCCAGTCCGACGGCCGAGGTCAGGTCGGCGAAGGCCCCTTGCCCCAGGTTGCGGAAGTATGTGGTCGACTCGCTGTAGAAATTCGTGACGGCGAGGTCGGGCCGGCCGTCGCCGTCAAAATCGCCGCAGGCCACGCCCATCCCGGCCTGATACCCCCCACCCGCATTGGCCGCGACCCCGGCGATCTGGGCCGTCTCCTCGAACCGGAAGTCCCCCAGGTTACGGTAGAGGTAATTGGCCGACTGGTCGTTAGCGATGAAGAGGTCGATACGGCGATCGTTGTCGAGGTCGGCGGCGATCACGCCCAGGCCCCGGCCCTGGTGTTCGAGGACCCCCGCGCTGGCGGTGACGTCCGTGAACCGGCCCCGATCGTTTCGGAAGACATGGTCAGGGCAGGCCTCGAGCTCGCGGGGATTGCAGCCGATGATGACATGCCTGGGGGGTAAGTCGTAACAGATGCGCGGGTCCTCGGCGTTCCACTTGAGGTAATGGCAGACGTACAGGTCGAGGTCGCCGTCGTTGTCCAGGTCGGCGAAGGCGGCCGACGTGGGCCAATCGCGATCGCCGGCCAGACCGGCTTTCTGCGTAACGTCCTCGAATCGTCCGTCCCCACGGTTGCGATACAGGGCGTAGGATCGCCACCGAGTCACGAAGAGATCGGCTCGGCCGTCGTTGTCGTAGTCGCCGACCGTCACCCCGTGGCCATAGCCCTGGGTCATCCCGCCGATCCCCGAGGCATCCGTCACGTCTTCGAACGTACCGTCTCGGCGGTTGCGGAAGAGGCGGTCGTCTCGTGGAGGTTGGGCCGGATCGGGGGGAAATAGGCCGCCTTGCACGACGTAGACATCGAGCCAGCCGTCGCCGTCGTAGTCGATGAGGCCGACGCCTCCTCCGGCGAACTCGGGGAGCTGGTGGAGACTCGACTCGCCGTTCTCGTAGACGAACGCGAGGCCGGCGGCCCGGGCATCATCGCGGAACTGGGGCACGGCGGAATCGCGAGGCTCGGCGCCCGGTGGACGTCGCTCCGATTCCGGGCCGACGTCGATGCCGAGGACCTGGGCAAGGGTTCGCCCCGGCGGTTCGCGACGGGTCTGAGCGCCCTGGAGACGCACCAGGGCGGCCCGGGCGCCCGGGTCATCGGGCTGGCGTTGCGCGATCCAGGTCAAGAAGCCGATGGCTTCGAACCGGCGCCCCAAGGTCTCGGCCAGCCGAGCGAGCTCGGGTGCGTCGTCGGCGAAGCGATTCTGATTGTAGAGATCCCGGTACCGATGCCTGGCTTGATCCATCTCGGCCTTGCGCCGGCGCAGCCGGCCTGCCTGCTCGACCTCACCCGCCTGGGCCGCGAGCACGGCGAGCTGCTCCCAGGCGGTGCAATTGCCGGGCTCATCCCGCACCACCTGCTCAAGCGCCCGCCGTTCCACCGCGGCGTCGCCCCGCCGCGCCGCCAACCAGGCGCGAAGCCCCTCGACCCGGCTCGCGGAAAACTGATCGGCCGGCAGATGGGCCAGGGCACGGCGGACCTCGGCGACTTGCCCCATCCCCATCCCCCAGTCGAGCACCGCCTGCCAGACCGCCGGATCGTCCGGCCGGCGGCCGAGGCAAAGGTCGAGCTGCCGCCGCGCGTCGGCAAACTGGCCGCAGCGGATCGCCAGGTTGGCACACCCCAACCAGACACGGTCGTCCTCAGGAGCCTGTCGGCCGGCGCGATCGAGGAGGATCCGGAACGCATCCACGGCCGGGGAATCGAGATCGACCCCAATGTGGTCGCGGAGCAGCCCGAGTGCCTCCTCGGGCCGGGGCCAGCCGGCCTGGCTGGCGTGTCGCCAGCCCGACTCGATGACGGCACGCCGCTCGTCGATCCGCCCTTCCTGCCAGAACAGTCGGTTGAGGACTTGACCGACCGTGACGACCTGTCGGCCAGGACGGGCCAGTGCCCCAACGAGGATCGGCTCGGCGGCGGAGAATCGGCCTCGGTTCAGCTCCACGGCGGACGAGTTCAGGGCTGCCGCCTCGGCGAACGGGGAGCTGGGCGGCAGGCGGCCCCAGGCCTCGAGCGCGGCCTCGTCGTGGCCCAACTTCCCCTCGCACAAGCCGAGCCGATAGTTCGACCTCCTCTGGCCCCATCCATCGCGTTGACAGCCCGATCAGTCGCTGACGCGCCACCCCATAGCGACCCGCCGCCATCTCCCGATCCACCTGTGCCAGCGTGAATTGGTGCCGACGGCCTGCCCACGTCCAGCCTGCCCCCAGCACGACCATCGCCGCCACCACCAGACCGAACACGACCCAGGACCGTCGCCTCAACATTCACGTCCTCCCGCGCACGGCGGACGAAGCCCACGCAGGGGCCGAGCCCTCTCCTCTTCCCGTTCGGGACATCATACCACCGCCTCCGTCGCGGATGGAAAGTCCCGGCGGGTCTCAGCCGACCGCGACACCAACCACCCAAACTGACGATGAATCGCACAGCCCAATGATCCCTTCGTCCGGATCATTCCCTCAAAAGATTTTGGAATGGCGTCGCAAGGTTATTGAAAAGGAGTCTTTCTCAGGATATATTCTCTTCCATTCTCCCGCGTGGAAGTGCACATCCCGCGTTTTTATGTCCTGACTCTTTCCCAACCTCGGCATGATTCTCACCGGCGCGAAGCGTCGAGGTCGCCATTCCCACGCGGAGAGTGGAAATCGGAGATCCTGGCCGTGTTTCCCAGGCTTCTCGTGGAGGAGAAGCGTTTTCCCCGATTCATCGAAATCCTTGTGAGCGCTAAGACCCCGATACCACACAACGACAACCCAAGACGGATTCTGGATTCTGGTGCGATCTCTCCCCGTCGATAGGGAGGGTGTTCCGAAGTGACGGATGGGGGGTGTATGAACATGCCTCTCCGACCTTCGGTCATTTCCCCCCAAGCGAGAATTCGCGCAGATGCACCCACCACTCGGAGATCCCACGGAGGAAGTTATTGATTGCGCCGCTATTCTCGGCGCCTTCCGACTGATTCATTCATCACACGATGAGGGACCAGGCAGTGAGAAAGTGATGGTGGGATCTTCGCTACTAATGAATTAAGAGCGATAACCGCTCGTTTGAGAGTAAAAAAACGGATTACCTCGATTTTTTTCTTGCATCACTCGTCAAAAGAAGTTCAATAGACCAGTTGGCCAGGTTTGGTGCGGCTCTCCCATTCTAGAGCTTCCGCTTGGACATCGCGTTTTGTTTCGAATACCCGTCTTACGGGACGGATTTTCCACGGGATGAGACTTCAGGGTAATGGGGAACATGATGATCGAATGTCATCGGTGGCAATGGACTCGTGCATTGGTCTTCGCCGCCGTCATGCTGGAAGTGGTCGGCTGTTCCGGTAGCGGCGACAGCCTGCCACGCGAAGCGGTCTCCGGGGTCGTGACATTGGACGGCCAGCCCTTGGCCGATGGCTCGATCTTATTCGCTCCCCAGTCCGCGGCTACGGCAGGGGAAACCCCCACGTCGGGGGGAGCCCAGATCAAGGAAGGCAACTTCTCCATCGACCAGGAGAAGGGACTGGTTCCCGGCACCTACGGAGTTTCCATCTATGCGGCTGGGAAACGTGGTGGGGATCAGGGCAAGGCGGCACAACCCGGAGCGGGCGGGAACAAGGGCACCGATGTGGCCAAGGAATTGATCCCCAAGAGGTACAATTCCAACACGGAGCTCAAGGTTGAAATCAAGAAGGGAGGCGGGAACAGCAGCCTGAAGTTTGAACTGAAATCGGACTGAGCCATCACGGGGCGGCAGCGATCTTCTCCCCAGTTCGGTGATTTTGAGGGACGAGACTTCCAGATTCGTCCATCACGTTGAGCCGATGTTCATCGGCAACCCGTTTTCTCGTTTATTCATCTAATTCACTTCGATCTCTCCATTCGCAAAGAGGACATTGAGTCATGAATCATCGTCAGCGTGGCTTTACCCTGATCGAGCTGCTGGTAGTCATTGCCATCATTGCGGTCCTGATCGCGTTGCTCCTGCCCGCGGTCCAAGCGGCCCGCGAGGCTGCCCGCCGCGCCCAGTGCACCAACAACCTCAAGCAGATCGGCCTGGGCATGCACAATTACCACGACCAGCAGGGCACTCTGCCGCCGGGGGTCAAGGGGTGCTGCTGGGGGACGTGGCTGCTCTACATTCTCCCCTATATTGAACAGACCCCCATGTTCAATGCCTGGAACGCGGCCGGGAACGATCAGTTGGAGAACTCCGGGAAACAGACGGGCCAGTTCCGCTACGGCGGCGCGGTCAACACGACCGTGACGTACAGGCGGGTCAGCTCGTACCTTTGCCCGAGCGATCCCAACAACCTCAACCTGCCGGGTGGCGGCTGGGCTGTCACCTGTCAGAACTACGTCGTCAATTTCGGCAACACGATCACCAACCAGCCCCAGTACTTCCTCTGGAACAACATCAAGTTGCCCTTCATGGGCTCACCCTTTACCGACATGGGCTCGCCGGATACCGACATCACGGCGGGCACGCAGCAGGCTAACGCGGCGGGCACGATCAATTTCTCGGGCATCCCCGACGGTCTCAGCGTCACCATGATGACCTCGGAGGTCCTCGTGGGACAGGGTTGGAACCTGCACGGGTTCTCGTGGTGGGGCTACGCCCCGCAATTCACGGGGCTCAATCCCCCCAACTCGTCGCAGCCCGACGTGATGCAATCCGCCAGCTACTGCTCCAGCGGCAACCCACAAGGCGTGACCTGCGTCGGTGCGACCGGGGCGCTCAGTAGCAGCGGCGTCTACACGGGACTGGGGATGGTCAACGTGCCCCGCAGCAAGCACCCCGGCGGCGTCAACGTCGGCATGTGCGATGGCAGCGTCCGATTCATCAAGAATTCGGTCAACGTCTATACCTTCCAGCAACTCTCCTCCGCCAAGGGGAACGAGGTCATCAGTTCCGACTCCTACTGAGCCGGGCGGATGACTCGGATGTGCCGGGTCATGCTGGGGGGGTGAAGTTCTCGCTGAGCCGACGAATTCGAAGGCTCGGGTGGAACTTCGCCCTCCGGTTACAACCCATCGGACGAATCCCCTCTTCTGGAAGAGGGGACGATGAATGTCAGGTCAACCGCGCCTTCGCACACGAGCCGGCTCCGCAGGCGGAGCCTCCCCTGCCCTGACACTCGTGACGGCCTGGCTCAGGACTTGACAGTCTGCGCCGGTCTCGCCGAAACTCGAAGATCTCCCAGAGACGCTCACAGAATGAGAGATATCCAGTGAGGGTGTGACTCCGTCCCTACCCTGGGCGATGGAATAGTGGACTGTAGGGAGAGGGGAAAGACGACCATTACGGGTCCGCTCCGTCCTTTCCACGCTCCACATCTCACTCCCCATGGTTCAGACGGAGCCGCACGCTCCCAATTCCTTCAAGACGGTAGCGTTTCTCGGAATGGCGAGGGTTTGACGGGCCGATGCTGATGACGAGTCGGACTGCTGTCTTGAAGGAGACCGTAGCGGCGGTCTCGCCGGGGCGGAATCCTGGCGCTGAGGATCTGCGCCCGCATCAGTTCCTGGTCCTGTCGCTCTGGTGCGGCCTGGCTGTTGGTCCGCTCGAGGTCGGGGGGATCGTGCTGCGCAAGCACACCGTGGACCTGAACCAGTTGTACTGGATGAGCCGCCATTTCGTCTGGCTCATCCCACTGACCGACCTGCTGATCTTCCTGGCGGTCGGCCTGACCTTCTGGCCCATCACCCTTTGCGGTCGCAAGGGCCGCAGGCTGGCCGCTCGACTGCTGTGCGCTCTGGCCCTCCTCGCACCTCTCTGGGGGGTCTTCCCGGGGATCTACGGCCCCGCCGGGTTTCTCCTGGCCGTGGGCATCGCGGTGCAGGTGGTCCCGGCCCTGGAGCGCCGGGCGACCCGATTCCACCAGTGGGTCAAACGGAGCTTCCCGGTCCTGGCGGTCGTCACGCCTCTACTGGCGGCTTCGGTCTGGGCCGGCGATCGTCTCAAGGGGTGGCGCGATGAGGCGCGGGCACTGCCGTCGCCCGGTTCACCGAACGTGCTGCTGATCGTTCTGGACACGGTCGGGGCCAATCACCTGAGCCTGCACGGATATCGCCGCCCGACCAGTCCGAACCTGGACGCTCTGGCGCGGCGCGGGTCCGTTTCGACCGGGTGCAGGCCACCTCGTCGTGGACGTTGCCCTCGCACGCCAGCTTTTTCACAGGGCGATGGCCCCACGAGCTCTCGGCCAGTTGGTTCACGCCACTGGATACGACCCGTCCGACGCTGGCGGAGTACCTGGGCTCTCGGGGTTATGCGACGGCCGGGTTCGTCGCCAACCTGGCTTATTGCGGCGCCGACACGGGACTGGGCCGAGGTTTCGCCGTCTACCAGGATTACTGCTTCCCCGAGCTCAGCGCCTTCAAACTGGCGGCCCTGATCCAGCGGCCCCTGGAGGGGTTGAGGACTGCCGATATCTTTCTGAGAGAGCACCTGAGTCTCGACGTGTTGCGGCCGATGTTGCGGCCGATCTGGGGACGATTCAACGCCGATTCGCGGAAAGACGCACCGGTGGTCCATCGCGAGTTCTTCGACTGGCTGTCGAGTCGACGGCAGCCGGAGCGGCCGTTCTTCGTCTTTCTGAATTTCTACGATGCCCACTATCCCTATCAGCTCCCCAACGGGAGTATCCACCGCTTCGCCGCGAAGCCGCGCAACCCTCACGAATCCGAACTGATCCAGAACTGGTGGTACGTGGACAAGCGACGGCTCTCGCTCGGGGAGATTGCGTTCGTTCGCGACTTCTACGACGATTGCGTCGCGAACCTCGACGAGCAACTGGGCCGGCTGATCGGCGAGCTCGGTCGCCGGGGCGTCCTCGACCAGACCTGGGTGATCGTCACCTCGGACCACGGCGAAAGCTTCGGCGAACAACCGGGCATCTTCGGGCACGGGACGAGCCTGTATCAGCCTCAGCTCCACGTCCCGCTGGTGATCGTCCCTCCGGCGGCGATGAGCGGGGGGACACCGCCGAGGGTGGTGCCGGAGACGGTGAGCCTCCGCGACCTGCCGGCGACGGTCGTCAACCTGCTGGATCTCGAGGCCGGCTCGCCGTTCCCCGGCGCATCGCTGGCAAGGCTCTGGGGCCGCGGCACCTCGGAGGCCGTCGTGAAGACCACGAGCCCCAGCCCGGCACTTTCGGAGGTCGTCCCGATCGATCCCGTGGAGCCGGAATCGGCGGAAACGCTGGAGCGCCGGCGGGTCTTGGCGTCGCTGGCCGAGGGGCATTGGATCTACATCCGGCGAGAGGGGGTCCCGCCCGAAGAGCTGTTTGACTTGCGAACGGACGGCCGCCAACGACACAATCTCGCCGAGGATCCGGCCGCACAGCCCGTGGTCGAGCGGATGCGGCGGCTGCTCGATCAGATGACGGCAGGCCCGCTCACGCACGATCGGTTCAATCCCTGAGATGCCATGCAACCCAAAGTCCCCCTCGAGATCGGGGAGTCGAATGGTCCCATGACGACGATCGGTGGGGTCGATGTCCTCCAGGAGACCGACACGGCGGGCTCGCCCGAGCCGGCCCTCGCCGCCGGACGATTGCGTCCGCACCAGGTCCTGGTCCTGGCGGCCTGGTGCGGCCTGGTCGCCGGGCTGCTCGAGGTCGGCGCGATCGTGGTGCGCAAGCACGCGGTGGACCTCAATCGGTTCTACTGGATGAGCCGTCATTTCGTCTGGCTGATCCCCCTGACGAACCTGCTGATCTTCCTGATCCTGGGCGTGGTCCTGGCGGTGCTCGTCTGGCTCTGGCCGGGTCGGGGGAGCCGGCTCGTCGCCCGGCTCCTGTGCGCCGATGACCCTGCTCCCGTGCTGCTGGGCTGCCTTTCCTCGGATCTACGGGATTGCCGGGTTCCTCCTGGTGATGGGGGTCGCCGCCTGGCTGGTCCCGGTCCTGGGGCGGCATGCCGCGGGGTTTCGCCGGTTCGTCACATTCAGCTTTCCGGTCGTGGCGGTCGTCACGCTGCTCCTGGCGGGTTCAGTCTGGGCCGGCGATCGGCTCAAGGAGAGGCGCGAGGAGGCACAGGCGCTGCCGTCGCCCGGTTCCCCGAACGTGCTGCTGATCGTCCTGGACACGGTCGGGGCCAATCACCTGAGCCTGCATGGATACCACCGCCCGACCAGTCCGACCCTCGACGACCTGGCGCGGCGCGGCATCCGTTTCGACCGGGTGCAGGCCACCTCGTCATGGACCTTGCCCTCGCATGCCGGCTTCTTCACAGGACGATGGCCCCACGAGCTCTCGGCCGGCTGGCTCACCCCGCTCGACGCGACCCATCCCACGCTCGCCGAGTATCTCGAGTCGCGGGGTTATGCCACGGCCGGCTTCGTCGCCAACCTGTTCTATTGCGGAGCCGACACCGGCCTGGAACGGGGCTTCACGCGCTACCAGGACTACATCTTCCCGGGGCTCAGCGCCTTCAAGCCTGCGGCCCTGGTCGACCGGCCGGTGGAGGGCCTGCGCGCGCTCCACGATATCCTGAGAACGCGGATCAACGTCACGCTCTTGCAACCCCTGCTCGTGATGTTCGACGCGGGAAATCGGAAGCCGGCGACGGCCGTCAGTCGCGAGTTCCTCGACTGGCTGTCGAGCCGAAGGCAGCCGGAGCGGCCGTTCTTCGCCTTCCTGAATTACTTCGACGTCCACTACCCCTACAAGCTCCCGGAAACCGGCGTCCATCGTTTCGGCACCAAGGCACGCACCGAACGCGAGATCCAGCTCATCGATCACTGGCGGACGACGGACAAGCGCGGACTCACCGCGCGCGAGATCGCGTTCATGCGCGACTCCTACGACGACTGCGTCGCGGGCCTCGACGAGCAACTGGGCCGGCTGATCGACGAGCTAGAGCGGCGCGGCGTCCTCGACCGGACCTGGCTGATCATCACCTCGGACCACGGCGAGAGCTTCGGCGAGCAGACCAACACATTCGTCCACGGGACGAGCCTGTATCAGCCGCAGATCCATGTCCCGCTGGTGATCGTCCCGCCGGGTCGGAGCACGTCGCCGCGGGTGGTGCCGGAGACGGTGAGCCTCCGCGACCTGCCGGCGACGGTCGTCGACCTGCTGGACCTCGAGGCCGACTCGCCGTTCCCCGGCGCATCGCTGGCGCGGCACTGGGATAGCACGTCCGCAGGAGAAGCCTGGAATCGTTCCGGCTCCGAGCCGATGCCCGCGTTCTCGGAGCTGGTTCCATCGGACCCTCTCGATCCGGACCCGGCGCACCTGATCGCAGACCGGACGGTGTGGGCGTCGCTGGCCGACGGGGATTCGATCTATATGCAGGTCCGGTGGAAAGACGCGCTCGAAGAAGGGGTGTACGACCTGAAACGGGATCCGCTGCAATCGCTCAACCTCATCAAAGAGGCGGCCTCGCAGCCCTTCCTCGAGCAAATGCGGGCGATCCTGGATCGGCTGACGGCCGGTCCGCTCACGCTCGAGCGGTTTCGACCATGAGACCGCGGGAAGAAGGTCCGTCCATCTCGACGATTCTCTGATAGAATCGACTCACGATGAGATCCTGATCAGCCACGTGGCCAACTCGTTCGACTTCTGGCATGTGGCCCAGGATGCGCGCCTGTACTGGCCCCGCTTCGTCCGCGTGCGCTGGCAGACGAGTGGTCCCGGGTCGCGCGGTGCGAAGAGAAGGCGTGCCGATGACAGACCAACCCGTGCGAAAACCGTGGTGGCACCGATTCCGCTTCAGACTGCGGAGCCTGATGATCGCCATCGGGATCGTCGGCGGCGGGCTGGGCTGGATCATCCACCGCGCCCAGGTGCAGCGCGATGCGGTGGCGGTCATTGAACGGCACGGCGGCTTCGTCCTGTACGACTGGCAATGGAAGAACGGCAATCGGGTTCCAAATGCGATACGGCCGTGGCCGGCCTGGCTGGTGGATCGCCTCGGGATCGACTTCCTCGCCAACGTCGTCTACGTCAACTTGAGGGATCGCGCATCGAACGAGTTGCTCACCCAGGTCGAGAAGCTCTCTCGGCTGGAATGCCTCCTCCTCGCGAGATCGGCGGTCACCGATGAGGGGCTGGCGCATCTGGAGGGTCTGACCGCTCTCCAATGGTTGTCGCTCGATGACACCAAGGTGAGTGATGCCGGTCTGGTGCACCTCAAGGATCTCAGACAACTCCAGACGCTGTACCTCGGCTTGACCAATGTCACCGATGCGGGTCTACCGCACTTGAAGCGGCTGAGAGGGCTGAAGACGCTGTCCCTCCGGCTCACCTCGGTCAGCGACCCCGCGGGCCGGGACCTTCAACGAGCGCTGCCGAAGACGAGGATTGCAGGATCGGCTTGGGGGATGGGTCGGAATCAGGGGCGGGCGTTGGAAATCTATGAGACGATGACGAAGGGGAAGAGCGATCGACCCTCTCAACGGAATGGAAAGGTTAACCTCCCTCGGTGATCGTCACGTCGAGAGACCACGGTTCGGCGCGGGTTTCCGGGCACCCCAAGGGTCGCCGCCGTGAGCCGGACCCAAGGAGTGGGACCGGGAGACCTTGTCACGACGACATCGCCGAAGGCGGACCCTGGGCGGGGACATCGGGCATTCAGGGACTCACCTCGAATCCGGCAATGTTGATGAACCGCCCCTTCGAACCCGCTGGCTGGGTCTCCGTGATTGTGATCGTGAGGCGGTGGGCGCCACGCGGAGGCCGTCCCTGCGCCACTCGAACGGCTCGTCGCGGCGCGGACCGTGTTGATCGACCTGGGCGACGATCCGATCATCGATCCCCACCTCCGCAACACCGGCGTCGTCGAATCGGAAGCCGATCCATCGAACGCCCGTGCCCTGGAAATCAAACGACACCGAGGCTCCGGGCCGGTCGTTGTATCGGAAGGCTTCCGACTCGCGCCAGCCATCGCCCGAGAACCGCGCCCGCGGTGGGAATGCCGGTTCGGATCGAGGTAGATCGCATAACGCTCCCCCGGCTTGAGGGCGTAGAACGGCCGCACCAGCAGGTCCGCGCCCGAGCGGGGACGATACGTCAGCGGCTCGCCATCGGAGGGAACGAGGGACTGCTCCAGGTCGGGCTCGCGGATCAAATCACTCGCGTTGGCTCCGTTCGAGCGGACCGCCATCGCCAGCGGCCCGCGCACGATCATCGCCGGCCACAGCGCCGAATCGTCGAGCGGCCGGACCGCGAACTTCAACGGCAGCCGGACCTCGGCCCGGTCGCCGTCCCGCCACTCGCGGCGGACCGTCGCCCAGCCGTGGGCGTCGGCCGCTGCGTCGACGGGTTTGCCGTTGATCGCGACGACCAAGGGACCGGCCAGCCAGCCCGGCACGCGCACCTTCAATCCGAAAATCGACGGCTGTTGGGATGGTAATGCGACGACGAGATGGGTCAGGTCGGACTCGGGGAACCGGGTGAGCTGACGCACGACGACCGCCCCTCCGGCCCGCTCCCACACCACCGTCGAGGGCACGAAGAGGTTGACGTACAGGTCATCGGCACCGTGGAAATAAACCAGGTCGTGAAGGTCGGCCAGCGCCATCGGACGGGTGCCCGTGCAGCACGACCAGCCGACGGAGTGGTTCCGCTTGAGACCGCCCAGCGCGTTGTAGTCCGAGTAATAGAAGACCAGGCCGTCGGACGACATCGGGATCGTGGCCGCGATCCCGTTATAGGCCAGCCGCTCGACCCAATCGCCATATCGGGCATCGCCGGTGATCGTCATCAGATACTTGCACAGCTTGAAAACGGCAAAGCAGCCGCACTGGGTCTCGAACGAGTTGTGCGAGTAATCGGTCTTCTTCCGCCACGCGGCGCGGGGCAAGAGCTGCTCGTCAGGACCGAACCCACCGGTCGGGAAGCATTGATGAGCCAGCAACTCGTCATGAGCGTGGAGGATCGTGTCGAGGAAGTGACGCTCGCCCGTGTGGAGATACGCCTGCGCCGCGCCGCCCAGGGTATTCACATGACTATAGGCATGATAGACGCCCGTCCGCCGGCCGTTGCCGCGGTCGCCGAAGAGGTCACTCCTCCTCGCGTAGAGATCCCAGTATTCGGGGTAATGCCAGACCGCGGCGAACTCGCGATACCGCGGGTCGCCGGTACGCGCGGTGGGCGCGGTAGAGGTTCTCGCTCAGGGTGTACCACTCGGTGCCGCCGAAGGCATAGGGATTCGATCGATCCAGGTTCTTCTCCGCCCAGCCGGTGATCTTCGCCAGCGACGCGGCCGCCGGCTTGCTGTTGCAGAAGAGGACCATATCGGTCAGGCCGCCGACCATCTTGTCGTAGATGTAATGCGGCGCATTGGGCTTGCGCGAGTAATAGAAATAACCATCCAGCTCGACGCACTCGGCCCACCCCGTGAGCAGCGCCTCGGCCTTGGCGCGACAGGTAGGATCTCCGGTCGCCGCGTGCAGTCTGGCCAGGCCCGAGAGGATCTGGCCGAAGACATGGAAGATGTCCGAGGAGTACCAGCCGCCCAGGTCGGCCCCCGGCGCCGGTTTGCCAGCGCGGCGGCGAAACCCCTGGAGCAGGTCGTCATTGGGGATTCGCAAGTAATCCTCGCGCGCGGCGTCGACCTGCCGTCGCAACGGGCCATCGTCGAGAGTCACCCCGCGGTAGCCGAACGGCTCGATCGCCAGCCGGACGGCAGCCGGAGAGGATCGGACCGAAGCGGGCTCGGCCGGCTGGCCGGAGAGGGTCAAGACCACCAGAGCCATGCGTTGCAGCAGCATCGGTCCCTACCAGTTTGGGAACCTTTCGCTCCGCCGGATCGACGGGGCCGGTGGCCCGCTCCAGACGGCGGATGTCGAGGTCGGTTGAGGATGACGGGATCAGTTCAAGACTTCTCGCCGAACACCACCGGGATTTGCCCCGAAGGGGGCGAGACAAATCAGCCCGGGGCAACGCCCCCGGAACCAAGGAACCTCCACGAAAGAGCCCTGACAGGGCGGTACAGGCGATCGTCCCGACCCGGCTTGTAACACCCGTTCAGGGCTCGGCTGGGGGGGCGTGATCGCTCTCCCGGGGCGTGGCCCCGGGCTGGTCTGTTTCGGCCCCTTTGGGGCGGGAATTCGCCGCGCCTGGCCCCGACTCCGGTGGTGTTGAGCGAGGAGTCTCGAGTATTCCCCACCAAACTAACGAGACCTCGGCTCTCAGTCCATGGCCCTGGTCCGGTGGGCCGCTCAACCAGTCTACTGTTCCCGAGGCTTGCCGCCGGGATGACCGCGCGTCAGAATGAGCGCGGGGGGGACCGGATCGCCCCGTGCATTCCTCTGGTCGTGCAGGATCGCGGAGTGGCGTTCGGTGGGTCTGACCGCGCATCGCGTCGTTCGACTCACCCCACCCCCCCAATCTCACGCGTCTTCGAACCCCAGGAGCCATCCTGAGAACAGGAGCAGCTATGAGCATGCGAACGGATCGACGGCGCTTCTTGCGGGCGTCCGCGGCGGGCGCGCGCTGATGGGCCTTGGTGATCTGGGATTCCTGTCGAGGCTCCGGCCGGTCTCGGCCGACGAGGCCAAGCTGGACCCGAAAATCGTGCGGCTCCAGCCGGAGATCGAGCCCATCGTCCGGCTGCTGGAGGACACCCCGCGCGAGAAGCTCCTCGAGGAGGTCGCCGGGCGGATCAAGCACGGGTTGACCTATCAGGAAGTGCTGGCCGCACTCTTGCTGGCCGGCGTGCGCAACGTCCAGCCTCGGCCCCATGTCGGCTTCAAGTTCCACGCGGTGCTCGTGGTCAACTCGGCACATCTGGCCAGCCTCGGCTCGCCCGACACCGACCGATGGCTGCCGATCTTCTGGGCGATCGACCACTTCAAAACCGCGCAGGCCCAGGACGTTCGCGAGGGGAACTGGACGATGGGCCCGGTCGATGAGTCCGCGGTCCCGCCGCCGGGGCGGGCGCGCGAGGCGTTCATCGCGGCCATGGACCGCTGGGACGAGTCGGCGACCGACGCCGCGGTCGCCGGGCTGGCCCGCACCGCGGGTGCCAACGAGATCTACGAGTTATTCTTCCGCTACGGATGCCGCGACTTCCGCGACATCGGCCACAAGGCCATCTTCGTCGCCAACAGCCGCCGGACGCTCGAGTGCATCGGCTGGCAGCACGCCGAGCCTGTCCTCCGCTCGCTGGCCTATGCGTTGCTCCAGCGCGACAAGGCCAACCCGTTCGACGAGCGACGAGCCGGCCGACCGGCCCGGCCGGCACAACCTCGCCCGCGCCGCCCGCATTCGCGAAGGCTGGTCCGCCGGCAAGTGCGACTCCTGCGCCGCCGCCGACCTGCTCTCGACGCTCCGCCATGGCTCCGACGACGACGCCAGCCAGCAGGTCGTCGAGCTCCTGAACCGCGGCATCGCGCCCCAGTCGATCTGGGACGCTCTCTTCGACGGTGCGGGGGAACTGCTCCTCCGCCAGGCGAACATCGTCTCGCTGCACGCGGTGACCACGACGAACGCCCTGCATTACGCCTACCAAACCAGCGGCGACGACCGGACCCGCCGGCTGCTGATGCTCCAGAACGCCGCGTTCCTCACCTTGTTCCGCCAGGCGCTGGGCCGCGGCAAGACCAGCGAGGCGCGGATCGATCAGCTCGAGCCCGCCAGCACGTCCTCGTCGGCAACGAAAGAGGACCGCGGCGCGATCGAGGAGATCTTCGCCGAGGCCAGCCACGACAAGATGGCCGCCGCGCGGAAGGCGCTCGCCTACCTCCAGGCCGGCCACGAGCCCGAGAACCTCATCCACGCGGCGCGCCGGCTGGTTTTCCTCAAGGGGGACGACGCCCACGACTACAAGTTCAGCTCGGCCGTGCTGGAAGATTACTTCAACGCGTCGCCGTCGTATCGTGAGCGCTACCTGGCGGCGAGCATGCTGCTGTTGCCCGCCTCGGGCGACAAGGATAATAACCTGGTGAAACGGATCCGGGCGGCGCTGGCGTAGGCCGTCCCATCGAGGGGATCAGTGGGCCGACGAGCCCCGTTGCCGAACCCGGCGTTCCTGGGTCTGGGGACGGGGCTCGTCGGAACAGCGGATTCATGGAAATCTGATGAATACCAGTCGCAGGAATGATCGCCTGTTTCGGAGGGCACGTTGGCCAAAGACCCGCCCAATCAGATTGACGAACAGATCAAGAAGGCTGGCCTGCCCACGGGTGGCAAAAATCCCTTTGTCCCAATGCTGGAAAAGAATAGGAAGGGAGATGATATTATAAGGAAGGCAACCATCAAGCACGGCCCGAGGAAAGGCAAGATAGGGATTCGTTGAGAGTCAGGGAAGGATTTGGATCAAAGACAGGGCGCATGCAAACGTTCCGGATCACTGGGACGTTCAAGAGGATGACGGCAGAGACTCCATCAGGGTTGACTTAAACGGTAATGAGATACCATGATTTAACAAACAATGGATTCTATAATGTGACAGGGAGATTGCGACCGATGGCCAACGGCAACCCACTTCAGACGAGTTCTAGAGTTCCAGACGAAAACCTCGGACTTCTAGCGAACGGCTCTTCGGGCCTATGGGTAGTCTCCATCGACGAGACGATTACGGGGCTCGAACGGTGGTTCGCACAGATCGAGGGGCCGTCGATCCAACTTTCTTTCGAGCTTCCATCGTTGGATATTGTTCCGAAGTCGGTTCGATTCCTGACGCCGCTGACCAAGGGGGAGGGTGTGCCTCGCAAGGACTCAAATGGCGATAGCGAGCTTGTTCTCAGTAAAGCGGAACAGACTCCGGTTTGGATTGTGCGGGATGACGAGTTTGACGACCGCTGCTTTGTGATCGTCGGGCACAGTGACCATACCCTCGTTAGGTGTTCTCTCACTTACGAAGATTTGCACAGTCTCTTGGAAGCACTGCACCAAGTTGAGGAAGACCTGGCCGGGTGACCTTGTTCGGGGGGAATTCCCCTCATGGATTCCCGTGTCGTTGAGTTGGGGTGATGAGTGCGATCCCGATCCGTCTGCGCCCGCGGGAAATGCCCATGAAAATCACCCTCGCGCTGGCAATGCTCCGGCTCACGGCGGCGGATGACCCCGAGACCGCGACGCTGATCCAGCGGCTGGGCTCGGCCCGCGCCGACGATCGTGACGCAGCATCGGCTGCACTCGAGTCCAAGGGCCGTGCCGCGTGGCTGCCGCTCCGGCTGGCGAGCCGCGATTCCCGCGACGCCGAGGTCCGCACCCGCGCCTCACGCCTCATCCCCAAGATCGAGCACGACCTCCTGACCCGGCCGACCCTGGTCACGCTCGACGTCCGTGATCAAACGATTGGCGAAGCCATCAAGACACTCGGTGAAAAGTATCATTTCGACTTGACCGGGGAGCTCGACGCCGTTCGGGAAAACCTGTTGCGCCGCCTCACGATTCGCGAAGAAAAGCCGGTCCCGCTCCTGAAGGCGCTCGACCGGCTCTGCGCCGCGGGAGGACTCCGCTTCGGCTACGGCGTCGATACGCCGTTCGCACCGCCGAAGTTCTTCTTCTCAAACCCGATGACGTTCGCGCCGGCCGGGGTCCTGGGGCCCGTGTCGGACGCCGGTCCGTTTCGCGTCAAGATCCTCTCGGTCGGCTACACACTCCAGCGGTTTAGAATCCTCGACCGCTCGGCCGTCCAGGATCAGCAGCGGTTCCTCGACGAGCGCTCGCCCTTGTTGCTGGAGGTCCTCGCCGAGCCGAGGCTGATGATTAAATACCACGAGGATCCCAAGATCCTCGAAGCCATCGATGACCAGGGTCAGTCCCTGATCCTTCCTCCCGACCCGGACGACGAACGGATGCCGAGCACGGACATACCCGATTCCATCTTTCAGATCCAGATCAACCTCAAACCGCGAAGCCGCCCCGGTGGGACGATCAGGCGACTCCGCGGTGTGATCCCCGTCCAGGTCGCCGAGCTCAACCTCGGGCCGATCATCGTCCCGATCGCCGGTTCGCAAGGGAAATCGTTCGACGGGCCGGACGCGGTGGTGACCGTCCAGTCGCTCCAATTCGATCCTTCAAAAGGGCCTCTCTCTATCGAGTTACGGGTTCGGTCGAAGTTCCAGGATCTCGACGTCGAACCGGACAAGCCAGCGGAGCCCGGTTCGATCCCCCCGGTGCCCGATTCGATTCCGTACCTCGACCGGCAAATCATCGTGCTGGATGAGAAAGGTCGAAGGTTATACCAATTGGGCAATTCATGCAGGTGGATCGGGCCGAAAGAGGCATCGGTATCGATCGACGATTCTCCATTTGATGAGGGACCTCGCATCATCCCCGCCAAGCTCCTCTTCTACGGCATCATTCGCACCACCGCCGAGATCCCGTTCGCGTTCCGGGATATCCCGCTGCCCTGAGCCTGACGAGGACTCCGGCTGCCCGTTCACACCGACCCATCTTCGATATCCTGACGTCGGAGTTCCGCCATGGTTTCCTTCCACTCCTCGACCAAGGGATCATCCCGGAACATCCCGGCGAACGGGAGGCAGGGGTGTTCGGCCACGGGCACATCGAGCGTAACGACCTCGGCGCCGGCGGAAACCTTCCCTTCGATGAGCTTGCGCAGTTGTTGCAGGGCGTCGTCGCGCGTTGCCCCCTCGGCCATGATGGCGAACGGCTCTCCCCCCTTGGCTCGGTAGCCGTGACCCGGAACTGACTCGATTAATACTGAGATTCGCATCTTCCGATCGCCTTCCTGTAGGGGCCGGCTCCGTTCGGCAATCTCTGGGGTTTCGAACCGGCCACGCTCTCGCGCTTCCGAGTGTCACGGCCCCAGCCAATCCACGATGTGCAGGCCCGGGATGTTGGCGAAGTCCTGAACGTTGTGCGTCACCAGGGTCAGGCCATGGATCAAGGCGGTTGAGCCGATCAGGAGATCCATCTCCGGGGCGGGTTGGCCCACATCCCGGAACGCGGCCTGAAGCTCGCCATACGTGCGAGCGACTGCCAGATCCACGCCGAGGACCGTCACGTCATTCAGCAGGTCGTTCACTCCCAAGAGCCGCCTCGGAGAGGCATGGGCCCGCAGCGCCCAATCGTAGAGCTCACTCATCGTGATGGTGGAGACGTGGAGCCGACCCATGTATTGGAGGAATCGGCCGGTCTGGAGGTCTGGCACCTTGAGGTGTGCCGAGCAGATGCCCGTGTCGAGGAGGAAACTCATGGCTCGATGGGCCGGCGTTGGATGGCGCGGCGCCTCTCATGAACGGATTCGATGAACCGGTCCAATTCCTCGGCGTCGTCAGCCCAGGCGCCTGACGACCGTCGGATGCCCTCCCCAGGCGGTAGGCGTCCCGGCGCCTCATTCGCAAAGGCAGCGAGCTGCACGGTCACGGTCACTTCCTGGCCGTCGGCAATCCCGGGCTCCCGCTCCAACTCAATCGTTCTCCCATGAACAATCCCCTTGAACACCATAGCGTCATTCAGCATGACCGACCTCCTCCCTTCATCTCTCCTCGCCGCCCAGGACGCCGGCCAGTATTGGAAGCAGCCTGACGGGTCGTTGTGCCTGTTAGAGTATCGCCGGCCCACGCCGGTTTTCCAGGGCCGTGCCTTTCGATCCCGTCCGAGTCGGTGTATCGTTTTCATAAAACCGCTGGAGGTGGATCATGGCTGCGACCGCTGAGGAATTAGCCGGGATCCACCCTCTCAACCGGCAGGGCGGCCAGCAGCGTCAGGCGGTGCCTCATGTCGTCTACCGTGAGACCTCCTGCCCCCATGACGATTGCGACCAGCCGATGCGGGCGATCGATTTCCGGCTGGAGGACTACGGTCGTGCGATTCCTGATCCGCTGGTGCGCGCTTGGTGGAATGATACGGGCTTCGCCCGCAAATGCCCCCGATGCGGCGGCTGGATCCACTTCACCATCCGCGCCAGGCGGCCCATCAGAGCGGACGAGGCCGCCCCGTATCCGCAACTCCCCGACGATTGGCGTACCAGGGCGACCATCCTCTGAACCGAGGATCGATCCAGTCGCGCCTTCCTTCGAGCGGAAACGGACAGCAAGATAGTCAGGAGAGTCGGCCGTTCCGTTGTCCAGAGCTCGAGGAACCTACGCGATGCGTGATCGATTTCGTCTCGTCGGGATCCGGCCTCGGATCGTCGCGGTGGTCGTCGCGATCGCGGCCATGGCGTCGATCGCCGGGTCGGCGGAAGAGAAGCCGGTCATCCCCGGTCTTCGCGAGCCCGTGGAAGTCCTGCGCGACCGTTGGGGGATCTCTCATATTTATGCTCGTAACGAGCACGATCTGTTCCTGGCCCAGGGCTATAGTGCCGCGCGCGACCGGCTCTTCCAACTCGAGCTCTGGCGGCGACGGGCCACGGGGACGCTGGCCGAGCTCCAGGGACCGCGGGCCTTGTCGGGCGACGTCGGCGCGCGGCTGCTGAAGTTCCGGGGCGACCTGGGCCGCGAGCTGAATCACTACCATCCCCGGGGCGCCGCGATCGTCGGGGCCTTCGTCGAGGGGATCAACGCCTACATCGATCGGACCGAGCGGGGTCTGTTGCGGTTGCCGATCGAGTTCGAGATTCTGGGGATCAAGCCGGGGAAGTGGACGCCCGAGATCGTGGTCTCGCGACACAACGGGTTATATCGCAACGTCACCCAGGAGGTGGAGTACGCCCGGCTGGTCCACATCCTGGGCGCCGCACGCGCGCGGGAACTGCTCAACCTCCACCCCGGTCGGCCCGACCTGAAGCCCGATGCAGCGCTCGACCTGTCTCTCATCTCCGACGCTCTCATCGAGTCTTACACGGCCTCGCGCGCCCCGGTCCACTTCCGCCCCGAGGACGTCGCGCCCGCGTTTCGTCTGAAGGCCGCCGGCCTCGATAAAGGCGGCCGGGCCATCGCCGCCATCGCTCCCGACGATCCCGCATCCGGGACGACTCTCCACGATGTCGATCCCGAGCGGGAAGGAAGCAACAACTGGGTGATCTCCGGCGCACGGAAGTTCGCCGGGGGCGCGATCATGGCCAACGACCCGCACCGGGCCTTGCTGTTGCCGTCGCTCCGCTACTGGGTCCACCTGGTCGCGCCGGGGTGGAACGTCATCGGCGCCGGCGAGCCGGCCTTGCCCGGCGTCTCGGTCGGGCACAACGAGCACGGCGCCTGGGGATTCACGATCTTCCCGATCGACCAGGAGGATCTTTACGTCTACGAGACGGACCCCGCGAACCCGTCTCGCTACCGCTATCGCGATGGCTGGGAATCCTTCCGGACGATCGGGGAGACGATCGCCGTCAAGGGCGGCCAGCCGGTCGCGGTCGAGCTGAAGTACACCCGGCACGGACCGGTCGTCTCGGAAGATCAGGCCCATCACCGGGCCTACACCCTCCGGGCCGCCTGGCTGGAACCGGGAGGCGCCGCCCTACCTGGCCAGCCTGCGGCTCGACCAGGTTGCGAGCTGGGCCGAGTTCCGCGAGGCGTGCCGCTTCTTCCACGTCCCCTCGGAGAACCTGGTCTGGGCCGATCGCGACGGCCACATCGGCTGGCAGGCCGTGGGCCTCTCACCCCGTCGCACGAATGGGAACGGGCTGCTTCCCGTCCCCGGCGACGGGCGTTACGAGTGGGACGGCTTCCTGCCGATCCTCGACCTGCCCCACGTGACCGACCCGCCCCGCGGCTGGTTCGCCACCGCTAACCAGGACAACCTCCCACCAGGCTATCCGTTCGCCGTCAGCTTCCAGTGGATTGACCCGTTCCGGTTCGCCCGCATCGCGGAAGTCCTCGGCTCGGGCCGGCGGTTCACGATGATGGATTCGATGCGGCTCCAGCACGACGAGCTGTCGATCCCGGCGCGTTCGTTGGTGCCGCTACTCCGGGGGCTCAAGCCGGCCCGACCCGAGCAGGCCCGCGCGATCGAAACGCTCATGCTCCTCGGCTGGGACTTCGTGATGAACAAAGAAGGGATCGCTCCCACGCTTTACGCCACCTGGGAGAAGCACCTCAAGATCTCGGTTCACGATCTTCTGGTGCCAAAGGCGGCCCACGCGATCCTCCCGGCCCGATCGTTATCGACCGAGAAGCTGATCGCCTGGCTCACGGTGCCCGACGGCCGCTTCGGCGCCGATCCGATCGCCGGGCGCGACGCGGTGTTGCTCCGCTCGCTCGACCGGGCTCTCTTCGAGCTGAATCGTCGCATCGGTCCGGAGCAGAATAACTGGAAGTACGGCCAGGACCGGTTGAAGCATGTCTTGCTCAAGCATCCCTTGAGCGATGCCGTCGATGCCAAGCTGCGAGCGAGGCTGGACCTCGGCCCCCTCCCTCGCGGCGGTTATGGACACACCGTCAACAGCACTTCGGACAACGACAACCAGTCCAGCGGCGCCTCGTTCCGGATCATCGCCGACGCGGCCGACTGGGACGGCTCGGTCGGCACCAACACGCCGGGCCAGTCCGGCGATCCCGACAGCCCCCATTACCGCGACCTGTTCGAGCCCTGGGCCAACGGCCGGTATTTCCCTGTCTTCTTCTCGCACCGAAGGTCGAGTCCGTGACCGAGTCGAAGATCACCCTGGTGCCGTAGCCGGCGCGAACCGTGAGCCGCCAGCCCGGTCGATCCAGCCCATTTCCGAACTCTTGACGATAAGGCGCCCCTGAAAGGCGATCCGGAAAGCGGCCTTGCGCACCGTCAGCCCTCGATGGACGGGTCGGACACCGGCGGAGACCTTCGGTCGGGCTCCGGGGCGGGGTCAGGAGACCCCAGCGCGCCAAGGACCGAGGTGCCGGACCGCAGTCTCGAAGCCGCAATCCAGCACCTCGGCCGATGTTCATCCCAGTCCGGTCGAACTCAGAGCCCGCTCAGGTCGACCGCGACCACCCGGATCCCCTTCTTCAGGCCCAGCAGCTTGACCACCTCTTCGCTCGCCGGGACGGTCATGTTCTTCCGCGGCGGGATGCTGAGCCCCGACAACACCCGGGGTGTCTCATCGTCTTTGCTCGTCGTCCCCAGGGCCGACAGCCCATTGAGGATCCAGGGCGACGCGTTGTCGATCCGGATCTGGTAGCTCAGCCGTCCCTTCACGCGCGGACCCTTGCTCAACTGCATCCGGACCATCCGGTTCAAGACGCCTTCGGCCATCGCGTCGGCGAACCGCGCGGCGTCGAACTTTCCCTGTTCCCGCGCGATGGGAAGGGTGAACTTGCCGAACGGAACCCAGTGTTGCCCGGCCGCGTCGCTGCCGTTGACCTGGACCAGGGCCTCGTTGGCCGTGAATCGGACCTGGCAGGCCACGGCCGGCCCTTCGGGCTGAGTGGGGATTCCCCCCATCTCCGCCATCAGGCCCAGCACCATCTTGCCGTTCACCGCCTTGCCAACCTCGGCGGCCAGCGACTCACCCGCCGCATCGCTACCCTGGACCTGGAGCAGGAGCCGACCGCTCTCGCCGGCCGTCAACCCGTCCAGGTGCTCGACGAAGTCCTGGGCCAAGGTCAGCTCCGAGCGGTTCGCCCATCGCTCCGACAGCCGGCCAATCGTCTCCCAGTCCAGCCCGGCGGCCAATCGCCACATCACCAGTTGAGAGACCGTCGTCGGCGCCGTTTCGGCCGCCAACCGCTTGAGCGCCTTCTGCACCCGAAGGTCGGCGCTCACCCGGCTGATGTCACCCAGGATTCTCAGCATCTCACCCTTCGCGGGCAGGCTCACACCCGACTCCGGATCCGGCGTCGAGAGGCTCACCAACTGGGTCGGCAAGTGCCGCGTCTGCTTGGGCTTGAGCTCGGCCGACGGCAGATCGCTCGGCGGTACCGACCGCATCCCTCCGCCCATGCCACCCATCATGCCGCCGCCCATACCGCCCATGCCACCGCCCATACCACCCATACCACCCATCATGCCACCGCCGCCCATCCCCATCATCAAGGATCGGCGGTCCCAGCTTTCGAAATCTCCACAGAAGTACATGATGATGTTGGAGAGGGTCATCATGCCCATCATGGGTGGCATCGTGCGACCGCCCATACCGCCCATACCTCCGCCCATCATGCCACCGCCCATACCACCACCCATGCCACCGCCCATACCACCCATACCACCGCCCATACCACCGCCCATACCACCGCCCATACCACCGCCCATACCACCGCCCATGCCGCCCATCATGCCACCCATCTGGCCGGTGGCGCTCTGGGCGATGATACCGGGAGGGAGTACGACGCGGAGTTTGTGATGGGTCCGGTTGGTCACCGATAAGCTGACCCGGCCGTCGCCGGTCCCCTCGACCTGAGCCGAGACCTGCTTGTCGCGCAAGGCGTCCAGCAGGTTAATTGTGGGAATATCCGGGGTTTGCTGAGTTTGGGAGGGGGTGGTCTTGGGCCGGGATGGGTCTTTGGATTCATCAGCCCAGACGTGGGATGAGAGCAACGGGATGACGAACCCTGCCGCGAAGCACGCGGCAAACGCGCGAATAGCTGGACGCATGGAAGTTGACCTCTAAATCTTTCGTTCCAGGGTCGCTGAAACGGTTGGGTGATGGATAGGCAGGTCGCCGCGCCGCGGGCGGGAGGTGTTCCTCCTGGCGAAACCGGACCCGGGTGACCCGAGCGTGCTGGCGCACAACGAACGGCCACCCGTGCCCGCGGGCTGATCGAAAACGGCGGCTTCTTGTCCTCTCAAAGTTTCTGCGAATAATGGCGATAAAACCCTTCATCGATTTTTCGGAGGGATGATGAGGGCGAAGCCGCGGCAAGAGGGGATGCTCATCCCGGAGGGAATCCGGGGCGTGGGTGACCGGACCGAGGAAGAACTCCTCGCCCGCGTCTATGACGAGCTGCGCCAGGTGGCTTCTCGACTGATGAGGAAGGAGCGTTCGGACCACACCCTCTCGCCAACCGCGGTGGTGCACGAGGCGGTGATCCGGCTCTTGCGCGACCCGGATTTCGCGTCGGCGGATCACAGCTACTTGCTGGCATCGGCGTCGCGGGCGATGCGCGAGGTGCTCATCGACCACGCCCGCCGACGGGGCGCCGACCGTCGTGGTGCGGGATGGCGGCGGGTCTCGCTCGACTCGGTGGTCGACTACTTCGAGGCGCAGAAGCTCGACATCCTCGCGGTCCATGAGGCCCTGGACCGGCTGGCCGTGTTGAATGCGCGCCAGAGCCAGGTCATGACCTTGCGGTACTTCGGCGGGTTGACGGTGCCGGAAGTCGCCGCGGCGCTGGGAGTCTCGGTGGTGACCGTGGAGAGGGATTGGCGGCTTGCGCGGGCGTGGCTCCGCGGCCAGCTCCGGGAGACTGAGACCCATGACGCCGGACCGATGGCACCAGATTGACCACCTGTTCGATGCCGCGATCCGGATCGACCCCACCGAGCGTGGGGCCTGGCTCCGTCAGGCGTGCGGCGATGACGAGGCCCTGCGCGTCGAGGTCGGGCGCCTGCTGGACGACGACGACGGCGCGACCCGCACCGGGTTCCTGACGCCGCCCGAGGTCCGCACACGGCCGCCGATCGAGACGGCGAGCTGGCCGCCTCGCGACGGCCGCCAACACCCGCGCCGGCCCGATCCGATCGAAGATTCCGGGGCCCGGTCGGGCGACGATACCCGGGGCTTCGCGCCGAAGGCGGCGATCTGCGCCGACGAGGGGCCGCATCCCCAGTCCGAGGCCCAGCGGGTCGTCCGGGCGCGGCTGCGCGAGTTGCCGATGATCTATATCCTCATCGTCGGCATGGCGTTCGTCTATCGGGGCATCGTCCGTAACTATGCGGATATGACGGTCCCGTCTCTCAACGTCGTCGTCCTGATGATCCTCGGGGGCATCGCCGCCCTGCTCTGGAGTCGCCGGCCCGTCTCGATGGACCAGCTCAGGCTCCTGGAGCTGGCCATGATCGTCATGCTCGCGGGCAAATATGCGTTCACCCAGTATCGGAGCATGCTCCGGTATTCGCTCGGCGGCGACCCGATGTCGGCGTGGTTGACCATGAAGAACATCGTGCTCATCATGTCGATCTTGATCCTCACGTATGGTCTCTACGTCCCCAAGAGCTGGCGACGGGTCGCCTTCGTGGTCGGCCCGCTGGCGCTCTTGCCCTTCGTGACCCTGCTGGCCCTCTGGCTCCGGCACCCCACGCCGATGGGATGGCTGGAGCGGGGCTGGATGAACCGAGGGGTCACGCCAGTGGCGCTGTTCAGCTTCGACGCCATGCTCCTGGTGATCCTGGCCGTCGGCTCGACCTACGGTGCGCATATGATCTCGAACCTGCGCCGGCAGGTCGTCGAGGCTCGCCAGCTCGGCCAGTACCGGCTCCGGGCTCGGATCGGATCCGGCGGGATGGGCGAGGTCTACCTGGCCGAGCACCAGCTCCTGAAGCGTCCCTGCGCCCTCAAGCTGATCCGGCCGGCGCACGTCGCCGACCGGGAGGCCCTGGAGCGGTTCGAACGGGAGGTCCGGCTCACCGCCACGCTGTCCCACCCCAACACCGTCGAGATCTACGACTACGGCCGCACCGAGGACGGCACCTACTACTACGTCATGGAGTACCTGCCGGGCCTGAGCCTGGCGGAGCTGGTCGAACGCCACGGCCCGTTGCCGCCGGAGCGGGCCGTCTATCTGCTGCGGCAGGTCTGCATGGCGCTAAACGAGGCCCATGCGTCCGGGCTGATCCATCGCGACGTCAAGCCGTCGAACATCTTCGCCGCCCGGCGCGGCCAGATGGAGGACGTGGCCAAGCTGCTCGACTTCGGGCTGGTCCTTTCGGTGGCGCAGGCCCACGCGCCCCATCGGGCCGACGACGGCCGCATCCTGGGCACGCCGATGTTCATGTCGCCGGAGCAAACGCTGGGCGACCGGGACCTCGACGAGCGGAGCGACATCTACTCGCTGGGCGCCGTCGCCTACTACCTGCTGACCGGCCGGCCGCCGTTCGATTGCGGCAGCAGCGTCGGCGTGATGATCGCGCACGCCCACGAACCGGTACGGCCCCCGTCGTCGTTCCGCACCGGCATCCCGGAGGACCTGGAGCGCGTTGTGTTGCGCTGCCTGGCCAAGGACCCGGCCGACCGGTTCCCGGACGCCTTGAGCCTCGAGCGCGCCTCGGCGCCTGCGCCTGCGCGGCCCTCTGGGATCAGGACTGGGCCGCCCTCTGGTGGCGCGACGCCGGCCGACACCCGGCGGAGCCTGACAGCCCGGTCGAAGTCGAGGCGCTCCAGAAATAGTCGACCGCCGGGCCATTCCGGGCCGATCCTGGATCAGTTGACGATGACGGACCGGGCAGCGATCACTCTGCCTCATCTCGTGGACAGGACGTCGAACATGGAGGCCAGGAATGAAAGTTAACCAGTACGACGTCTCCACCAAGGAATTGATCTGGGAAGGCCCGGACGAGTGGCTGGCACGCGTCACGATCGGCCCGCTCGGGCCGGTCACGATCATCGACTCCGACATCACCACCCTGACCGCGAGTGCCGACAAAGTCCTCGAAGTCGAAGGCCCCGATCCCGACCTCCTCGTCCTCGAACCGCATTCCTACCACGACCTCGGGCTGGTTCGAAAGCTCTGGTACCGCCAGGTCGCCCTCGACTACCGGCATAATCTACCGGTGCTCACCGTCCTGATACTCTTGTGCAAGGAGGCCAACTCGCCCGGCCTGACCGGCCGCTACGAGCGTCAGCTACCAGACGGCTGGCTGACCAATCGGTATAATTTCCGCGTGGTGCGGCTCTGGGAAGAAGACCCGGAGACGTATCTCAAGGCCGGCATCAGCCTGGTGCCCCTGGCTCCGCTGGCCAACGTGACGGAAGCGGATCTCCCCGGGCTGATTCGGCGGATGGAGGAAGAGATCGACGCCCAGCCCAAGCCCAGGGCCGGGAAGCTCTGGACCGCGACGAACGTATTGATGGGACTGCGCTATCCGGAAGAGCTGGCGGCCCAACTTCTGAAAGGAAAGATGCAAGCCATGCGCGAATCGACGACCTATCAGGCCATCTTGCAGGAAGGCCGGCAGGAGGGGATCGCCGTGGGGCGTGAGGAGGGCATCACGGAGGGCCGAATCGACGAGGCGCGACGGCTCTTGATTCGTCAGGGGACGAAGCGGTTCGGCGCGCCCGACTCCACCACACTGGCCGCCATCGAGGCGATCCAGGATCTTGATCGGTTTGAAGCCCTTGGCGACCGAATCGTCGACGCAGACATCCATGGTTGGGACGACCTGCTCCGCGAAGAGTGAGCGATCGTTCCGCGAACCCAGACCATCCAACCGGTTCCGCACCTTTCGGAAAGGCGGCTCAACCCTGCGAGGATTGTCGACCGTTCAGGCCATCCTGGAGGAAAGCCGGCAGGAGGGCCGGATCGAAGGCCGCATCGAGATGACACGGCGCTTCTTGCTCCGCCTCGGGGAAAAGCGATTCCGCCGGCCCAACGGCGACATCCTTTCCGTCCTGGACCGCATCCAGGATGCCAGTCGGCTGGAGGCCCTCGGCGAGCGACTTCTCGAAGCGGACGTCCAGAATTGGGACGACGTGGTCCGCGGTATCAGGGCCGAGCGGCCGGCGGCTCCCGTCCGTCCGAGCCGTTCGGAAGACTCCATGAGCATGCGGGATATCGTCAGAGAATCGGGAATGTGTCGAGACACCATCTGGGAAGGCCGACAGGAGGGGCTCATCGAAGGCCGCCTCGAAGGGGCGCGACGGTTCGTGCTTCGGGTCGGGGCGAAACGATTCGGCCCGCCGGACGACGCCACCGCCGCCATCATGGAAGCCATCAAGTACATGGAGCGTTTTGAAAAGATGGTCAACCGAATCCTCGACGCCGACGTCCCTGACTGGAATGACCTGTTGCTCCTACCGTGGACCCAGCGGTCGTTGGTTGCCGACCGTCCCAGCGCGCTCCACCGCTTCAATCACGTGGCGGAAGCGATCTGGGAATCGGCGACCTTTCAGGTCGTCCTGGCGGAAGTCCGGCAGGAGGGCAGGATGGAGGGTCGTCTCGACGAGGCGCAGCGGTTCTTGCTCCGCCTCGGGACCAAGCAATTCGGGCCGCCGACCACGGCGAGCATCAGCGCCGTGGAACTCATCCAGGATCTCAGCCGATGTGAATCCCTCGCCGACCGGATCCTCGACGCGGAGATCCAAAGCTGGGACGATCTGCGCCGCGCGCCATGAGCCACCCCCATGTCGGACGCGTCGATGAAGGAGTTGGTGCGTCATCGCGATCACCGAGCCGCGATGACGGATTTCCACCGATCTGATAGAGTCGGGGAAGGTTGAACCGCGACCGCGTACCTGGCCCGAGGGGTGCGTTCATGAGTACCGTCTCGACATCCCGGCGTCCGAAGCATCCGTCCGATGGCGCGGATCCCTTCCGCTACGGCTGGCGATACGTCCACATCACGCGACGGTTTCTGCGGCGGAATGGTCAGGGTGCCTGAACGGAACGCTCCGGTCGTTCATTTCCTTGAAGAGGACGATCATTCGGCCATGACAACCATCACGAAAACCGAGGGACAAACGGCATCCGGCCTTTCCCCCGATGCACTCGCATTCTGCCGTCGCGAGGGAATCGCAACGGAGTTGAGCCTTGCCCTCGATCTGGTGAGCCAATGCTTCCCGATCGTCGCGAATCCGGCCGTGAACCTGGTACACGACCCGGAGGTGGATCGCGAGGCCTTCCTGGTGATCGAGATTCAGGTCCAGGGAGGGGTCAAGGAGACCGTCGCGGCCCACAAGCGGTTTGCCCTCGAAGCGAGTCAGCGATTAGGGGCCAAGCGCGAGCTGATCCGGCTTCATTATGAAATGATCTGAGATGGACCCTCGAGACTTTCGCCGCTTGGCCGTGGATCTGGTCGTGGTCAAGAACGCCGGTGCGGTGCATTTCCGCACGGCGATCGGACGCGCCTATTACGCGGCATTCCACGTGGCGTCACAGGTCCTCGATGCGCTCAAGCTCCCTCCGGCCGAGGATCCCCAAGGGCACGTCCAGGCGGTGCGACTTCGCCAGCAGAGCGGCGACCCCGCGCTGGCAACAGCGGGCGGTTTACTCGGAGACCTCCACAGCGATCGGATCATCGCGGATTATCAGTTGAAACGAGCCGATGTGGAAACCTTCAAGGCAGCGAAAGCCTCCGTGGAGATTGCGACATTCATCATCGACGAGCTGGATGCCTTCGCAGCCGATCCAGCGAGGAGAACGGCCGTGACCGCGACTCTCATGCCTCTCTATAAAGGACTGACCGGCAAATAATCGGACGGCCCACTCCGCGCCTGGGCGCGGGTCTCCCGACCCCGCCCCGAGGCCGACCGCAGGTCTCCCCAGGTCCCACCCGAAGGCGGACGGATCGCCAGAACGGTTCACGCCTCATCGGCCTCGCCCGCCTCCCCGCCACCGCGCAGCCGCTCCAGTTGAGCTGTGACGATGCCGACAATCTGCGGGTCCTTGATCTCTTGTCCGATCCGCATCGCCTGCTCCAGCAAGCCGATGGCCCGCTCCACCTGGCCCAGGTCGGCGTAGGCGATGCCCAGGTTGCCCAGGGCGTTCCCCTCGCCGCGCCGGTCGCCGATCTCGCGGGCGATCACCAGTGCTTGCTCGTAATATCCGATGGCCCGCTCCACCTGGCCCAGGTTGGCGTAGGCGAGGCCCAGGTTGCCCAGGGCGTTCCCCTCGCCGCGCCGGTCGCCGATCTCACGAGCGATGACAGTCGTTGCTCGTAATATCCGATGGCCCGGTCCACCTGGCCCAGGTTGGCGTAGGCGATGCCCAGGTTGCCCAGGGCGTTCCCCTCGCCGCGCCGGTCGCCGATCTCGCGGGCGATGACCAGTCGCTGCTCGTAATATCCGATGGCCCGCTCCACCTGGCCCAGGTTGGCGTAGGCGAGGCCCAGGTTGCCCAGGGCGTGTCCCCTCGCCGTCGCCGGTCGCCGATCTCACGAGCGATGACGAGGCGCTTGTTCGTGATAACCGATGGCCCGCTCCACCTGGCCCAGGTCGGCGTAGGCGATGCCCAGGTTGCCCAGGGCGGTCCCCTCGCCGCGCCGGTCGCCGATCTCGCGGGCGATCACCAGACCTTGCTCGTAATATTCGATGGCCCGCTCCACCTGGCCCAGGTCGGCGTAGGCGGTGCCCAGGTTGCCCAGGTCGGCCCCCTCGCCGCGCCGGTCGCCGATCTCACGATGCGATGACCAGCGCTTGCTCGTAATATCCGATGGCCCGCTCCACCTGGCCCAGGTCGGCGTAGGCGATGCCCAGGTTGCCCAGGGCGTTCCCCTCGCCGCGCCGGTCGCCGATCTCGCGAGCGATGACCAGCGATTGCTCGTAATATCCGATGGCCCGCTCCACCTGGCCCAGGTCGGCGTAGGCGAGGCCGACCGTCCCGAGCAGCCGGCCGACCCGGTCCGGCGTCATCGTCCCGCGCACGGCCTCGGCCAGGAACGGCTCCAGGACCTGGAGGCCCTCGCGAACCCGGCCATGATTCCGGAGCCAGTCGGAGGCGATCCCCAGCAGGTCGGAGGCCCGGTCGGATTCCCCGGCCTGGAACAGGTGATGGCCGGCTTCGAGGTCGTCGTCGATGTAGGGTGAGGTCCTGGCCTTCGCCTCGTACCAGTCGCCGACGCGGTGATGGGTCTCCCGCCGCAGCGCCGGATCATCGCCGAACCGTCGGGTGACGAACTGGGCCGTCGCCGGGTGGATCGTGTCGTGGCGGACCAGGCCCTCGCGTTCGTCATCAGATCGACCTGCTCCAGCAGCGAGGTGCGGCGCAGCCGCTTCGCCGTGGACTCGGCTTCCGCGGCCGGCTCGCCGGGCTCGCCCAGCTCGCGTTCCAGCTCGATATCCCAGGGCCGGCGGAGCAAGGTCATGCGATCAGAGCATCCGCCGCGCCCGGTCGTCGAGCACGCGGTCCCAGATCGCGTCGAAGAGCAGGTCGTCGCGCAGCTTCTCCGTGACCTGGGGCAGCAGCCGTCTCGACGATCTCGGTCCACTCGCGCGTCAGGTCGTCAGCGGAAGGCTCGGCGGGTAGAGTCCAGGCTCGCCCCGTCTTCTCCTCCCAGTCGTCCAGCGCATGCTCGACCAGGTCATTGGCGAACTCGACGGCCCGGGGGTGGCCGTCCAGCCGGTTCGCCAGCCGGGCCCGCGACCCGACCGACAGCCGTCGCAGGCCGGGAAACCACGCCATCAACCGGAACAAGGCCCCCGACGGTAGCGGTCCGACCGGGATCAGCGCCCGGCGGAAATCGTCGTTGCGATAGCGGCAGCTCGCGACCACGGTGACCTTGCCGCTGTCGTGGGCGAACTGGGTCAGGGTTTCCCAGATCGATTGCAAGCGCAGGAGTGCGCCACTGGGCGAACGCCTCCGGGTCGGCCGGACCGACGTCCTCGGGGCCGATCAGCAGCGATTCCAGGTTGTCGAGGTACACGACCAATCGCTCGACGTTCTCGGCCAGAACGTGGAGGAACACCTGGAACCGCTGGGCCGGGTCGGCGCCGGGGATGCGATCGACCTGCTGCACCACGCCTTCCCACCCTGAGCCGAACCGCTTCCGGCAATAATCCAGGAGCTGGCCCACCAGCACCTCGGCGATCCCTTCGGCGGTCCCGGCTTTTTCGGCATCCTGGCACCAGAGGGTGCAGAGGTCGTCTCCGGCGTGGAGGATCTCCTTGAGCGTGTGAAACGCGAGCGTCGATTTGCCCAGCCCGCCGAGTCCCTGGAGCACGAACACGCGCTGGCCTTCGCGGACCTTCCGGCGCAGCCGGTGCAGCTCGGTCCGCCGGCCGATGAAGCCGGTGGCCAGGATCCGGCGGGTGCCGACGTCGAGGTAGGTGCGCTGGAGCACGCCGTCCCCGTGGACCGGTCGCTCTCCGGGTGGTGGGGGCTGGCTCAAGGGATGGTCGGGTCCGCGGTGGTACAGCACCAGTTGCGACCAGGCGAACGGGTGCGAGTCGCGCATCGCCTCAACCCGCCGAGGATCAACCTCGCGCAGGACCGACCGGCCCGGACCGATCGGCCGGCAGAGCGCCTCACGGGCCTGGCGGACGGCATAACGGGTGGTGTGGCCGTCGGCGATCGCGGCATAGAGCGCCGCCTCGGCCTCGGTCGCCAGCACGTCGAGGATCGGCCCGCTGTACGCCACCACCTGGACCACGCCCTCGCGATGCAGCCGCGCGGCCAGGCTCTCGACCGTGGCCTGGCCCTCGCCGACCGCCGCCGCGTCGTTGCCGTGGCAGTTGGACAGGTAGAAGAACGGCGGCAAGACGCCGTCGGGCAGCTTCTGCCGCAGGTCGATTCAGCAGCCCACCGGCCGAGACGAGATCCGCGCGGCCCTCATCGTCCTCGAACTGGAGCTGACCGGGACTCCCATGCCCCGAGAAGTGGATGCCGGTCGGTTTGGCCTTCTGGACGGTCGCCACCAGGTCGGCGAGCGTGCCCAGCTCGGTCGAGGTCAGCGCGCAATGCTTGGTCAGGGCCAGGGTGATCCGGTAGGTCTCTTTCTCGTAATCGAGGCCGCTGTCTTCGGGCGCGGAGACGTTCACCACCAGCGCAAACGGCCGGGCCGGCGGCTGCAACACGGCCAGCGAACCGACGTCGCGGGCATCGGTGCGGACCAGGTCGACCACCCCGTCGCGGACCAGGAACCGGCCGTCGTGATGGAGCAATTCCCAGGGAAGCGCCAGCAGTCCCACATCATCGCTGCGGATCGTGACCACCGGCCGGGCCCGGCCAGTGATGGTGGCATCCCGCAAGAGAACGCGCCCGGTATCGTCGAAGAGCAGATCGAAGAGGATCTGCCCCAGCGCGGTGGCGTGCTGATGCAGTTGGACGCCGTCCGCGTCGGACTGGATCGGCTCGCGGGCCAGTCGATCGTACATAATCTCGCGATACCCCGAACCGAGTATCCTGGCTCCAGGGAGTCGCGACCTCGCGCGTTCGGCCGTTCGGATCAGTGACGGAGAGCCGATCCCCATCGAGCCGACCGAGCACGAAGACCAGGTCCTGACCGATGAAGAGGCGCCGGGGATCGCCCTCGGGCAGCGACTCGAACCGGCCGACCATCGCGGCGATCTCGGCGGCGACGCGGGCCGCGTCCCGGTGCCGGCCGTTGATCGCTTGCAGCGTGTTGAGGAACGGCGGCAGGCTCACGTTGTCGAGCAAGATCGGGATCAGCCGGCCGGAGGTCGGCCCGTGCCTGGCCAGGTACGAGGTCCACTCGTGATCGACCCATGGACGCTCCAGGGCCTGTGCCGAGATCACCAGGGCCATGGCCCGGCTGTGGTGCAGCTCTCGGCTGAGCCGGAGCGTCCAGTTCTCGCCGGTCTCCAGCTCGCGCTCGTCGAGGAAGGCGCTCAGGCCCAGCTTGATGAGCTCGTCGCAGAGCGTGCGCACCCACGGCTTATCGGGCGAGCCGTGCGAGAGGAACACATCGTAGGTCGGTTCCTGAACGAGTTGCATACGGAATTCCAATGAATTGGAATACTAGAATATTATATTTATATTATTGATGTCGATGAATCGATGGTCGCTCTGCCAAACCGCCCCTTCTTCTGTTCGTTTGTACACAATCCACCTGTTATTCCACCTGTTCTCAGGCGCATTTCTCTGTCCCCTTGTACATTGTCCACCGGTTATAGTGGCTGAAGTCTCCGCCATGTCCGGCATGGCTGCGCCTCACCGGCTCGACTTCGATGACCGTTCTGCCGCCGCATCTCCAGCATCCCGCCGGGGCACGACGAATGCAACCCGGTTGCGTCCGCGCGGCCTACTCCACTCGGTCGCACGGCGTTCGTACGATGATCAGCGCCAGTCCGCGGTGAGTCAGACCCTCATGGAAGACCTCGGGAAGCCGCAGCTCGAGGTCGTCCGGCCCGACGTCGCGGACAAACTCCACCCCGATGGCCCGTGCGATCCGCGCGATATCGAGCGCCGGTGCCGGCCGGCCCATCGCGTCGCGCGGCACTCCGGGATTCGTCTGGAATCCCGAGGTCACCGTGGCCCCATTATCCAGCACCACCATCAGGATGTCGCTGCCGTGATGGACCGCGCTGGCGATCGCCGGCATCGTCGTGTGAAAGAACGAGGAGTCGCCGAAGAGCGCAACCGCGCGCTCGCGAATCCCCGCCCGCTTCCATCCATCAGCCACGCCGACCGCGGAGCCGATCGCGAACTTGGCATCGATCCGGTCGCCGATCGATGCCAGGCAGCCCGGGTCTCCGGCCAGCACCGGGTCCTGACCGAGCCGCGCACCCGCCGCCTTCAGCGCCTCCACGATCACTCCGAACCGACAGCCGGCGCAATAGTTCTCGCGCGGCGGACGCTCGGCCGATTCATTCTCCTCCAGATAAGCGCGCCCCGCGACGAACTCCGGCAGGAACCGCTCCATCGCTCGTTGGATCTGCCAGCGGAACAGCTCTCCCTCGCGCCGCGTGTGGCCAGTCGCTTTTCCGAAGATCTGGGCACGAGACCCACAATCATGAGCGACCGCCTTGATCTGGATTTCGAGAAATGGCTCGTTCTCCTCGAGGATCAGCACCTCGCGGCACTCGGATAGAAATCGGGACACGAGATCCCGCGGCAGAGGGAACCACGCACCGAGCTTGAGAATCCTGCGCACCGACACGCTTGTAGGGTGCTCTGTGAGCACCAACCGGCTCGTCGCCAAGCACGTCGCGCAGTTTCCGATAAGCAAACCCGGCCGCGATGATCCCCCGATCTCCGTTCCCTTCGATCCGATTGAACGGCGCTTCATTGGCCCACTTCTCCATGAGTGCCAGCCGCTCATGCAGGGCACAGTGCTTCTCCACAACGTTGCGGGGGACGGGCACGAACCGCCAGGGCTCGCGGACCATGCCCAGGTCCGGCTGCGGGTAAGGTCCCTCAGGGAGATCGATCGACTCGGCCTGCTGGATGAAGCTCCGGGTAATGCGCACGATCACCGCCGTGTGATATTGCTCGGAAATCACGAAAGCCGCCTGCATCATGGCGAAACCCTCGGCGGGCGTCGCCGGCTCGAGCCAGAGCATCTCGAGCATCGGCGCCATCGGCCGGGTGTCCTGGTCGTTCTGTGAGCCGTATCCGCCGGGGTCGTCGCCCAGCAGGATGACCAGCCCGCCATGCACGGGCGTCAGGTTGAGCGCCATGAGCGGGTCGATCAGGACGTTCATCCCCACGCTCTTGGTGCAGACCAGGGCCCGCCGGCCAGCGATCGACACGCCGATGCCGATCTCCATCGCCACCTTCTCGTTGCTCGACCATTCGACGTGAAGCGTGTGGCGTTCAGCCAGCGTGGCCAGGACCTCGACGGTCTCGGAGCTGGGCGAGCCCGGATAGCTGGTGACGACCTTCACGCCGGAAACCAAGGCCCCGTACGCCAGCGCCTGGGCACTCGTCATGGACTGGAGCGGCATTGATGCAATTCCCCGATTCGCTCATCGTCTCGTGTCACGATTTCCTGGCGATGCACCTTCGAGCATTAAAGCACGACGCGAGGCGTACCGCCATCAGAGAAACCAGATCCGCCGCCTACAACCTACCGGGAACCGATGGCAAACCGGGCTTCCTGTTATAATCGCTTGTGGTGCCAACGCGGTGTGCTAACGAAAGGAGCACGACCATGCGAGCCGAAGGAGCCAACGGCGTGGGACGTTTTAGCGTGGATTTCGAGGTTGCCAACTATGCCGACTTGATCCGGGCTCAAGACGGCACTTTGCCCCCGGACAAGGTGCGTCGTGAGACGATCAAGGGCGTGGTCGATTCCGGTGCGGCGATGCTCGTGCTGCCGCAGGCCGTGGTCAAGCGGCTGGGCCTGCCGCTGGGCAATCTGGTCATGGTGCGGTACGCCGGCGGTCGCAAGGCCCAGCGCCGCGAGGCCAAGGGCGTCTTCCTCAAACTCCTGGGACGCGATAACACCTTCTCGGCCATCAGCGAACCGAAACGCGAGACGGCTCTCATCGGCGCGATCGTCCTCGAAGCCCTCGACCTGCTCGTGGACTGCCAGAACCAGCGCGTGGTACCCCGTGACCCCAGCGGAGCGATCTATGAGATCGAATGACCAACCGTCTCGACCAGCCAGCCCCGCCACTCAAGCGAGGATCGCGCGAATCGGCTGACCGTAATCGATCTCGAGCCGCTTGCGGCCGGGGACCTCGAGCTTGCGGGGGTTGAGGCCAAGCTGATGGAGGACCGTGGCGTGGATGTCCGTCACATAGTGCCGGTCCTCGACGGCGTGAAACCCGATCTCGTCGGTGGCACCGTGAGTCACGCCTCCCTTGACGCCGCCACCGGCCAGCCAGGCGCAGAAGCCCTGCGGGTGATGGTCGCGGCCGTCGGCCTGGGCGCCGGGCGACCGGCCGAACTCGGTACCCCAGACGACGATCGTCTCATCGAGCATCCCGCGTCGCTTCAGGTCGCGCGAATAAGCCGGCGATCGGCCAATCGACCTGCGCGGAGAGCTGGCCGTGGTTGGCGCGGATCCCCGCATGGGCGTCCCAGGCGCCGCCCCCGCCGCCGCCGTGGAAGAGCTGCACGAACCGCACCCCGCGCTCGACCAATCGGCGGGCGGCCAGGCAGAGCCGGCCGAACGGGCGGGTCGCGTCGTGGTCCAGGCCGTAGAGTGCCTGCGTCGTGGTATCCTCCTCGTTGAGCTTCAGGGTCTCGGGTACGGCGGTCTGCATACCGAAAGCCAGTTCGTATGCTTTGATCCGCGCGCAACGCCGGGTCGTCGGGATAGTCGATGCCTGACAGGCGATTGAGCCGACCCAGCAGGCCGAACTCCTCGACCTGGTCCTCGGCGCTCATGCCCGAACCCGGCCTGACGAACGGCAGCGGCTCCTTGCCATCGGGGTTGAGCTTGACCCCGGCGAACTCCGGCCCCAGGTAGGCCGCGCCATGGGTCCACGAGCCGCCACAACAATCCCCCGTCGGCTCGCCCAGCACGACGTACTCCGGCAGATCCTCATTCAGCGTCCCCAGGCCATAAGAGACCCAAGAGCCGATCGTCGGATGAGCGCCCTCTCGCACATGCCGCCCCGTGTGGAACTGGAGCTGCGCTCCGTGGTCATTGTCCGTCGTCCAGAGCGAGCGCCACGACTGCGATATCGTCGGCGCACGAGCCGATGTGCCGCCACCAGTCGCCGACGGCCAGTCCGCAATCGCCGTACTTCCGGAAGCCGGTGTTCAATCCCATCAGGATCTTGCGGCCGCCGTGGTTGGGATTCGCCGAGACGATG
The DNA here is from genome assembly GCA_963845695.1 of uncultured Isosphaeraceae bacterium. GTDB lineage: Bacteria > Planctomycetota > Planctomycetia > Isosphaerales > Isosphaeraceae > CAWJTV01. The sequence goes on from CAWJTQ010000019.1 coordinate 75,886, forward strand.
TCCTTCAACCGCGACGGGTTCAACACGTCCTTGTAGGGCGTGGTGTCGATCGACTTGCCGGCATAGCGATTGAGCTCGGGCTTGGGGTCGAAGCTCTCGACGTGACTCACTCCACCACAGAGAAAAATCCAGATGACCGCCTTCGCCTTCGCCTCCGGCAGGGCCGCGCTATCGGCGACCGTCTCGCCGCGCACGATCCCGTCCCGCGCCAGCATCGCGCCCAGCGCCAGCCCGGTGAATCCCATGCCCGTATCGGCCAGGAAGGAGCGGCGTGTTCTCATGCACTTGCTCATGGGATGACCTCTCTCGGCAGAGTTTCACGCGGAGGCGCGGAGAACGCGGAGGAAAGCCACATTATCTCTTCTCCGCGTTCTCCGCGCCTCCGCATGAAACTCTTTTCCGACTTCATCGAATCGTGACAAGATCATGGTGATTGAGCAGCACGTGGACGAGGCTTTCGCGTTTGCGGCCGACGACATCCTGGCCTAGGTAGCGGAGGCATTCGGCGCGTTCGGCATCGGTCGGCGGGCGCGCGAGCACCCGTTCGAACGCGGCCGTGACGAATCGGGCCGAGTCGGCCCCGACCTGTGTCGAGAGCGTCTGGGCGAGCCGGCGCGCCATGCGCAGGGAGAGATCACTGTTGGCCAGGGCCAGGGCCTGTTGGGGTAGAATACTCTCCTTGCGTCGGTAGCACTCGGTCACCCCGGCGGCGTCGAAGATCTGGAGGAACTCCATCTGTTTCTCGGCGGCGTGCTGGAAATAAACGCTGCGCCGAGGGACGGTCAAGCCGGCCTGGTGGTCGATGTCCGGCCCGCCCATGGTCGAGTCGAGCGCCCCGGCGACGGCGAACACGCAGTCGCGGACGACCTCGGCCTCGGCGCGACGGGGGGACCACCGCCAGAGGAAGACGTTGTCCGGGTCGCGGGCGAGGCCGGCCGGGTCGGGCCTCGAATCCTGGCGGTAGGTGGCACTGGTGACGATCAGGCGATGGATCGCCTTCATGCTCCAGCCGCAGTCCACCAGCTCGGCGGCCAGCCAGTCGAGCAGCGCGGGGTGGGACGGCGGCTGACCATTACGGCCGAAGTCGTTCACCGTCGGCACGATCGCCCGCTCGAAGTGTCGCCCCCAGATGTGGTTGACGGCCACCCGCGCCGTTAAGGGGTTGGACTCGTCCGCGATCCATCGGGCGAAGGCCAGCCGTCGGCCCGTGCTGGTCGCGGGATAGGTCGTCCGCTGGGGAACCGAGTAATTCGTGCCGGCCGGCTTCCTCAGCTCTTCCTGGGCGCGGACCAGGGCTTTGAGGGCATCGGCGAGGGCCTTGTCGGCCTCCGCCCGTTGGACCGGCTTGGCCCGCTTCCGCGCCTGCCGCCCCGCCAGCTCGGCACGGCGGGCCTGGGCGACCGCCAGATCGCGCTGAGCTGCGACTGCGTCCATGGCCGCCTTGGTCCACTCCTTCGAAACCCTTCTTCCCTTGATCGACCAGCGCCTCGGCCCGACCGACCGCCTTCTGGGCGAAGAGTTGCGCCCTGGCCAAGTCGACATCGATCTGTGCCGGCTCGAGTTTCTCGGCATCGTTCGAGCTTATCGCGAGTTTTTCGAGCGCGACCTCCGCCCTCGCCAGCGCCTCCTTGCTCGCGTCGAGCTGGGCCTCGATCACATCCTTGCGACGGTCCGGAGTGGTGGCTGCCAGAGGCAGCGTGACGGGTTGGACGTCCAACGAGCCTCCCAGGGAATCGGGAACACCGGGCGAGAGCGGCTTGCCGGTCGGGTTGCGGTCGTCGCCGCGGACGAACAGGCGCGTCGCGGCATCGAGCTGCGCATCGTAGACGCGCGGGATGCCGTCCTTGGCGGTGTCGAGCACGCCGGGGACCCGGTCGATCCGGACCTGATGCGGCTCGAAGATCGCGCGGATCTGATAGTATTCCTTCTGGAAGATCGGGTCATACATGTGGTCGTGGCATCGGGCGAACCGATCGTCACACCCAGGAATGCCTGACCGGTGTGGTCGACCACGTCCTGCATCCACTTCTCGCGGCTGAGCAGCTTGAAGTTCCGCGCGAGGTAGCCGGTGGCGCGGAGGGCGTCCAGGTCTTCGGGACGCGCCTCATCGGCTGCCAGCATCTCCACGACCATGTCGTCGTACGGCTTGTCGTGGTTGAGGGACTCGACGATCCAGTCGCGCCAGTGCCAGATATGGGGCTGGCTGTCGCGGACCTGCTGGCCCCAGCCGGCCCAGTCGCTGTACCGCCAGACGTCCATCCAGTGCCGGCCCCAACGCTCGCCATATCGCGGGCTGGCCAGCAGGCGTTCCACCACTCGCTCATAGGCGTCGGAGGATTCGTCGTCGAGGAAGGCATGGAGTTCGTCGGGGGTGGGAGGCAGACCGGTCAGGTCGAGATAGAGCCGGCGCAGCAGCACGGGACGGCTCGCCTCGGGGCGAGGCGTCAGGCTGCGAGATTCGTGCTCGACGGCGATGAACGCATCGATCGGATTGCGCACCCATTCCCGGGCTCGGACCGCGGGCACGACCGGACGACTGACTCGCTCGAACGGATTCCACGGATAGCCGCTCCGCGCCCGCTCGAGCGCCGCGACGATCGCACGGCCCCGGGGCAGCTCGGTGGCGGCCGGCGTGTCGTTGGCCTCGCCGGGGAAGTGGCCGGTGACCAGCTCCAGGAGGTTCGCGACGCCGTCGCCATCGCTGTCCTCGCTGGCCACCGCGTGGATCCGCGCGGGGATGCCTGAAGGCTGGCCAGCCTTCTTGAGCTGCGAGCGCATCGCCTTGAGCCGCTTGCCGAAGGCATTATGCGGCCGATCCTCCGAATCGTCGGCGCCCGCCTCGGGCACGACGTGGCAGGTCCGGCAATCGTTGAGCTTGCGCACAGGCCGGGACCCAGGTAATCCGCCAGAGCCTTCTTGTGCGGCGGCCGAGCGTGCGCCGGCAAGCCCGCCAGGACGAGCCAGGCCGCCACAACCGTCACGATCTTCATCCCGCGCCTTTGATCTCTCATGACTCTGCTCATCGTTCGATACCGGGCCGGCCGCGACTCCCGCAGCCTACCTCTCGTGCGTCACCCCTCCGAAAGATTAATCGGAAGTTTAACCTTTTTCCAACGCGAAATCGACCGCCGTTCTTCAGAATCGAAGGGAGCGGCGATCTATGCCGGTCTCTGCCGCCTGGCGCGATCCAGCAGATTCGAGACCTCGAGCACCCGCGCCCAGTGGTCGAGGTAATCGCGATCCAGCGAATCGGCCCGCACTTTGAGCACTCCGAGGACATCGCCCCATTGTCGATCCGAGACTTTATGACCGAGCTTGTACCAAACCAGCTTGTGGAGCAGAGTGTCCTCGGGGCTCGCGAACCGGATGGTCACATAGCCGTCCGGCGTGTCGAGCGATGAAGATATCGGCCTGGAACATCGTCGGGAGATGAATCACGTGGAACGACTCCCGGCTTTGGATCGCATCCCGGATCATGCCGGTATTGATATCGAACTCATCGTCAAGCCAGTCCGTCAGGGGCTGGACATGAGGTAGTCCGATGTCGGCGACGAGGTCGACATCCTGCATGGCGCGGGGAATTCCATAGAGCGAACTGGCCAACGAGCCCCCGACCACGTAACGAATGCCAAGGCCGTCGAAGGCACGCGCCATCCTCGCGACGACGAGAAGCGGCTCGGAAAGCATCAGTACCCAACCTTCCGCACATCCCACCCGAACGCCCGGACCATCAGCTCCGGCTCGATCCAGCGTGATGCGAGCCGCAGCGCCTGTTCCCGCTCGTCCGCGTCCGGGTGCCTCCGCCGGATGTCCAGGAGCGCGAGCTCCCGCACGGCGCGCGTGAGCGCTCGAACACGCTCGAGCTTCTGAGCCGGCGACATCCGGCGGTATCCCTCGACCAGCAGCGCGTCCACACGCGGATCGGTGTCATTCGCAGGGGCGAGGATCGTCGGAGGTAAAGGGTCCATCGCATTGTTCCCATCGAGCCGCCGGTCGAACGACACGTGGACTTCATCGTGGGGTGGTGCGTCAGGAACACGCCGAGAACTGACTTGCCCATCGAAATCATAACGGTGTCCCGGATCGCGATTCAAGCTATTGGGCGACTCACGTTCGCCGGGCAAGTCACCAGAAACGGCGCCGGCGACTCATAGAGTGAGAGTCCCTCAAAAAACGGGGACTGGCTCCGAGTCTTCGAGGTGCCTGTCCCCCGTTTTTTGAGGGACTCTCACCGTCTCTTGGAAGTGGCATGGATTTTGCCTGTCGCAAAGTTGACTTTCGCGATACCCTGTGAAGGGGCGAGAGCCGGCGGCGGAATGCCCCGTTGATCTGGAGCAGGTTCTCCGGGAGTCCCAAGCCCGATGCCTCGATCGCGACGTCGCCTTCGCCGACCGGCCCGGACCTCCACCAAGCGGAAGAGCTGGCGCCTGACGGTGCTGGCGATGCTGATTAGCTGGAACCGCTACCAGGTCGGCCGGGTGATCCTGGGATTGATCGTGACCTGGCTGATTGGTTCGGTGGTCCTTTATTATTCCGAGCGCCGGGAGACCCCAGGCTACTCCAGCTTCATGGAATCGCTCTGGAGCGTCTGGGCGTTGCTTTTCAGCGGCCTGAACGAGGATTACACCCCCCATACCGCGATCGGGCGGTCCACTGCGATGTTCTTGCTCGTCGCGGGGGTCGGGCTGGCCGGTCTGTTCACGGCGAGCGTGGCCTCGCTCCTGGTCGAACGCTACCTGCGGAGGCGTGACGTGTCGAACTTCGAGATGGACGACCACTTGGTGCTCTGCAACTGGTCCTCGCGCGGCCTGGAGTGGATCCGCGAGGTCCACAACAAGATCATGGCCGACCCCCGTCCGATCGTGATCATCCACGACAATCCCGACGAGATCGACCTGCCCGACAAGCAGGACGACGCCGCCTTCAACGACGTCTACATCGTCAAGGGGGACCCGACCAACGAGGTCATCCTCCACCGGGCCACTGTGTCCAAGGCCTACTCGGTCGTCGTCCTGAGCGACGCCCGGGAAGGGAAGCACGCCGATGGCAAGTCGGTCCTGATCTGCATCGCGATCCGCCAGATCTGTAAGGCTGAGCATTGCCCGAACATCGTCGTCGAGTGCCATAGCCCCGGCAACCGGCACCACCTGCTCAAGGCGGGCGCCAGCGAGGTCGTTTCCTCAGACTCCTTGGGTCTGCGGCTGCTGGCGCGGTCGGCCCTGTTCCACGGCATGTCCGAGTTTTACCAGGAACTGCTCACCGTCCGCCGCGACGCCAACGAGGTCTTCCTGTTGCCCGCTCCCGAGGATTTGATCGGCCGCAATTTCACCGAGCTCAGCGAGGCGTTCCTCCGATACCGCAACGACCGCCGCTCCTGCCTGCTCATCGGCATCCAGCGCGGCGATGAGATGATGCTCAATCCCATCGGCGACGAGGCCGGCCCGCTGCAAACCCACGATCAGCTGATCCTCCTCAGCCGGATCTATCCCAGCGGCTCGCAGCCGCTGCCAATCAGCCCGGCTGCCGCAAGTCCTCGCGAGCAGAAAGACAAGAAATGAGCACCCGCGCACCGATCCCCCGCGTCGTTGCGGATACCCCCCTGGACGCGACCATCGAGAGCCTGCTCCACGACCGCGTCGAGATCCTCCCCTGGTCCGTGGCCTTATCGGGCAGCGACGAGCCAGTCGCGGGACTCTACACCTACGGCCATGTCCAGGTCAACGGCGCCATGCTCGATCGGCTTCCCGGTCTGAAGGTGATTAGCAACTACGGGGTGGGCGTGGACCACATCAACCTGGCCGACGCGGCGGCCCGCGGCATCCCGGTGGGGAACACTCCCGGCGTGCTCGAGGGGGCGACGGCCGACCTGGGCTTCGCCTTGCTGATGGCCTCGGCGCGTCGGATCGTCGAGGGGGACCGTTACGCCCACTCGGCCGAATTCGTGCGCTACGACCCGGGCTACATGCTGGGTCGCGAAGTCCATGGCAAGACCCTGGGGATCATCGGCATGGGCCGGATCGGCCATCAGGTCGCGCGCCGGGCGATCGGCTTCGACATGACCGTGCTCTACCACAACCGCCAGCGCCGCGAGGACGTCGAGCGCGCCCTGGCCCCGTCAGTCCAGTTCGCCGGCATGGATGACCTGCTGTCGCAGTCCGATTACGTGATGCTCTGCGTTCCTCTGACCGACCAGACCCGCGGCCTCATCGGCACGCGTGAACTCTCTCTCATGAAGTCCGACGCGACCCTGATCAACATCGCCCGCGGCCCGGTCGTTGACCGAGAGGCCCTGACCGAAGCCATGGCCCACCACCGCATCGCCGCCGCGGCCCTCGACGTGACCGAGCCGGAGCCGTTGCCCCGCGATCATCCCCTCCTGACCATGCCCAGAGTGATCATCACACCCCACCTGGGTAGCGCGACGGTCGAGACCCGCCGCCGGATGGCCGAGCTTTCCGTCAACAACCTCCTCGCCGGCCTCCGCGGCGAGCCCTTACCGCATCCGGTCACCCGATGAATCACGGATCGTCGCGATGCGGAACCCTACCTTCAGGGTTTATCGATCAGGATGGGAAGGTAGTCGTGAGCGGCATCCGAGAGCAGGTCGCGGTGCATCCGGAGCGGATCGTTGAAGAAGTCGATGCCGACCTGTGTATCGACGAGTCGCGTGGCCAGAAGGTCGAGGGCGCGCGGTTCGTCGAAGAGCGCCTCGGCGTAGACGATTCGCCGGCCTTCGCCCGGCTCGCCCAGGAGGCGAGCGAAGTACTGGACGGCCAGATTGTCCTTGCGCGGCATCTGGGTCCCCATGACCACAATCGTGAGTCTGTTCCATTCCTCTGAGGAGAGCCGTCCTTTCCACAGGCTGACCTGGCGATGAAGCGAATCGAGCGCCACGCGCGCGGCGGACTCGGCGTTCGTCATGACCAAGGGCCACATGCGCCGGGCGAATGCCAAGCGGTCAGCCTGGGAGTTTCCGCGCCGTTCAATGACCGAATCGAGAAAGGTCGCGGACTCGGCGAGAATCGTTTTCTCGCGTTCCCGTTGCTCGCCATCGAGTCCCGATCTGGCGAGCCTCTCCACCACGGGCGGTAACAAGCCCCGGTATTCGCGAAGATCCTTCAGAACCTCGTCGCTGAGAGGGTGCTCGTCGGCATGAGCGGCGAGGGTCACGTCAATGGCCAGCGCGACGTGCGAGATCGCCTTCATCACGTGGAAGCCATCGGGGATGAACCGAACCTGACTGCGTTCCGCTCCTCGCTTGAGAACAAGGTCGTCTCCCTCGACCAAAATCACCGGGCCCGTTCGGGCCAGTGCCGCGTCCTTGGCGCGGCGATACGCGATCCGCGAGGCATCGTTCAGGGTGGTGAACGGATCGGGGGAATCCTGGGCATTGGCCGGAGTCTTCACCTTCGGGTCGGCAACCTGGGAGGTCGCGAACGCCGCGAAACCCAGTCCCATCCCCAAAGCGAGGGTTCCGACGGTTCGCCACCGCGAGTGGAGTATCTGTTGAGATTTCATGCACATGATTATGTCTTTAGATCATCTGTCGGAGGAACCGAGCCAAGGTTAGCGATTCTCTGACTCCCGCATTATCAGCGAACTGCGGGTGCCGGTCATCCCCCTTCCGGAAAAGGAATGAGGATGGCAAACGATCAGGGCAAGCCGGCAGGGGGCGAGTTGACCACACGAGGTTCTGGTCCGTGCGCAAGCCATGCGTTGAACCGCTCGAGTCGGCTCGTCTGGTGGCCGCCCAGGGGCTGCATGAGTCCAGCGAGTGTTGAGCGCAACCCGGACGAGTATCTCGGTTGAACACCGATGATTACCCAGCACAAGCGGAGGCTCTCGTCACGATTGCGGTCTGGCCACTCCTCGCATCACAGTGCGCTCGGCGAGAAGCGATACACCCTTGCAGGGTTATTGTCGAGGTCATCGACCACGTACAGAGTGGCACGGCCCCGACGCCGCATGATTCCGCTGAGCACTGTCCGGGAAGATGCACGGTCAACGCACATTTCGTCGTCCATTCCGTCGCGTCAACTCGACGGTTTTCTCATTCCGCGGAGCCGCGACGTGGCGACCGAACGTCATGGTCGTCATGATCCGCCAGTTTGCGGGAGTTGGGCGGGAAATACCTGTCCGATCCGAGAAGCCAGTGATCGATTTCGAAGCGCGACGCCCCGACGTGACCGACTCTCGGATCGTCGGTTATCATCGAAACCGGCTCCTGTTCGATCGTCCTCCTTTGGGGCAGGAACCATGCCGCTGGAAGTCCAAGCCACCGACGGCTGATACAGAGCCGAGGTCTCGCTCCACGAAGTATGGATCGCTCTCGACCGGTCTTGGGGTCTGCGTGGCTTCTCGATCAGCCATCGAGCTCCCGATCCCAGATCGCACCGGAGGTGGGTTGGAGAAAAGCCGGTTCCGGACACTTTTCCAGCCTGGCTTTCTCGGGGAATCGCGACCGGAGTGCGCGAAAGATCCGGGTGCGCGATCTCTGGGTGAACCACCGCCTTCCCGCGGATCGTCGCTCCCGGATACAATCGATGGGGTCTCAGCTCGTCCGGGATCGATACGGAATCGTCGGCTGGTTCCGACCGAGATACGATCATGCGAATCCCTCGCGAATGGCTCACGATCCGCAGGCAGATGGTGGTCATCGCGTGCGCGGCCGTGTGGTTCGCGATGGTCGCGTGGCTGATCACGCCGTTTCGCGACAGGTTACCGGCGGGGCTGCTGCCACCCGCGTTCCGGCCTTGTCTGGATGTGACCAACCCGGTTATCAACATCGGCTCGCTACCCCAGATGGCCAAGGGGCGACAGATCTGGGTCGTCAAGAATGCCGGCCCGGCGCCATTGCGGGTGCGGCTGGAAGACCAGCGCGATTGCGGGCTGGCTCCTTGTACCCTGGAAGAGATCCAGATCGAAGATCGGCGTGGCGCGAAAGTCTCGACATCAAGACAAGGTCGCCAGACCCGGATCATCATCCCTCCCGGTGGGCGGGCGTCCGTGACGATGTACTGGGAGACGCGCCGGACCCCGGGCATCGCCAACCCCTACCTGGACTTCACCACCGACGACCCGAAGGTCCCGCGACTCCGGCTCGCACTCATCGGCCAGATCCTGCCCTCCGCTCCGACAGCCACGTCGAACTGAGACCGGAAGTCCGAGATCACGATTGGGCCAAGATCGACGGTTTTGCCGGTCGATCGCATTCTGGGGTTCGGCCGGCTGCTCTTCTCAGGGAACCCCGGTTTCATTCCTGGCGGAGACCTTCTCGACTCGCCTGCCGGCGCGGGACAGTTGCACCTCGCTCGCCGGTCGGTATGCTGAGACCGGCGGCGATCGGGAATTCTCAGCCATTCACGGCATGACGCGAATCGTCGGTTCGTGAGGAGACAAGACCAATGATCGGAATTCGTAACGGTGCGGTGCTCGTCGGTTTGCTCGGTGGATGGGGACTCGGCCTGGGTCTGACGGGGCGTGCCCTGGGCGCCGAGGAGAAGCTCCGCGTGCTGATCGTGGACGGTCAGAACAACCACAACTGGCGGATCATGACCCCGCCGATGAAGGCCGACCTGGAGCGTTCGGGCCGGTTCACGGTGGACGTGGTGACCACGCCCGGCCCCAAAGCCGAGCGATCGGCCTGGGATGCCTTCCGCCCCGATTTCTCCCGGTATGACGTGGTGCTCAGCAACTACAACGGCGAGTCGTGGCCGCCGGAGGTCCGCAAGGCGCTCGAAGATTACGTCGCCAAGGGGGGCGGTCTGGCGATCATCCACGCGGCCAATAACGCGTTCCAAGACTGGCCGGCTTATAACGAGATGATCGGCCTGGGTTGGCGCGGTCCGGGCTTCGGCGACCGGCTGACGATCGATGAGAGCGGCAAGGTCGTCCGCACGCCCAAGGGTCAGGGCCCGGGTTCAGGGCACGGGGCACCCCACGCCTACTCGATCGTCGTTCGCAATACCGACCACCCGATCACCCACGGCATGCCCACGGAGTGGATGCACGCGAAGGACGAGCTCTATCACGGCCAGCGCGGGCCGGCCGAGCACATGGAGATCCTCGCTACGGCGTTTTCCGACAAGTCCAAAGGGGGCACCGGCACCAACGAGCCGATGATCTGGGTCATCCCGTATGGCAAGGGGCGCGTCTTCACCACCGTGATGGGCCACGCCATGGGGAACGACACGACGGCGATCCGCTGCACCGGCTTCCGAACCGTGATGCTCCGCGGCACCGAGTGGGCGGCCACCGGCAAGGTCACCATCCCCATCCCCGACGACTTCCCGACCGCCAGCCAGGTCCGACTGGCCGAACCCCACGAGTGAAAGACGCAAGAGCGGAGCGGCCCGAATCGCATTTTCCCCGCGGGATTCCTACAATGAGTCTGGGTCGTTTTGAGTCCCGTTCTGGTCGCGATCGGGCCAGTCACCCCGCCGTCGTCTGACTTTCATGGATCCTGATGGCAATCACCTTTCTCCACGCGGCCGATACTCACCTGGACAGCCCCCTGAAGGGTCTGGAGCGATACGAGAACGCGCCCGTTCAACCGGATCCGGGGTGCCCCCGGCACGCCTTCACGCGGAGGGGAACAAAGGGGTCAGTCTCTCATGACCCAAGGCGTCATGAGAGACTGACACCGACTTTCTCGCGACCGGACGTTGAACCGGGCCCACCTCCGCGCGGAGTTCTTGCTCCGCCCCGGCGATCTGCTCTTCAACAACGACCGATGGATCCTCCACGATCGCACTGCGTTCGAAGATCATCCCGAGCCCGAACGGCGGAGACATTACGTGCGGCTCTGGCTCGATGCGAGGGCGGGACAATCATCCTGGGAAGAAGACAGGCTTGAGTCTTGATGTCATACGGTCGAGCTCCTCGGCATTGTGCTTGTGCAACTCGTGTCCCCATGTGTTATTCGACCCGGTCCGGCAATCCTCGGCGAGCTTGCGGCCGATTTGTTCGAAGGTGCCGAGCCCGGCTTTTTTCAAGGCTTCGGGGTTCGACCATGCCCCGATCACGAAGACGCGATCCCTGAGTTCGACTTTTGCCGTTTTTCAGCGATCGAAAACGCTGAAATCCAGGGGTTTTCTGAGATGGCGAAGGATTTTGGCAACTCCGGCGACGCCTCGTGGACCGGCAACTTTGAAAACCCCTTGTTTTTGGCCTCTACTCGAGAATCAGCCGCCGAAAAACGGCAAAAGTCGAACTGAGCTCAACGGGGATTTCTTCCATGATCCGATCCAGTCGATCGGCGCACTGGTCAAAGTCAACTAATAATACTAAGTGCGTATTCGAATTTTGGTTCATTTTCTTGATGTACTCCTTCACGAACTTGTCACATACGTTCGTCCAACCTCCCGCGTTCGGCATCACCTTGATCTGCCTCGGATTGGAGAGATCATCGTAAAGGCTGAAGCCATTGGCGAGCTCGCGATTGGCGTCGTCTTCCGGCAATACGAAGATGTGAGGTCTGTATTCGTTGACACTCATGGTACCAGGTCGCCGCGAATCAGCGCATCGATAAGGTCGCCATTGATCGGAAGCTCGCTCACCGGTCGGACAATCGTCGGCTCCAGATGACTGCGTCTTTGGAGATAGAGAATGTTCTCGCGCGAGAAATGAGTGATGGCCTCGGGGTTGTGCGAGGTGGCCAGGAACTGGCCTTTGGACTGGAACGAGCGGCGAAGATCCATCACAAAATGACCCACTTCCGAAGGCGAGAGATAGTTGTCGGGTTCGTCCCAGAAGCAGAAGATGGGGCCGTACGCCTGGTTGGAGGCGAGGACCACGGCGCAGATGAAGAAGCATTTTTCGCCGTCCGACAACTCCCGGAACGGCAGACTGAGTGTTGCTTCGTTCTGTTGGAACTGCACGGTGAGACTTCTCACGTCCCTCCCGACAATGGGATTCTTGATGTCCTTGAGGTCGGGCATGACCTTCTTGAGGAATTCGATGATGTCGGTGTATGCGGCGGGTGAATGCGCCAGCAGACCCGAGATCCACCCTCCGAAATTCGTGACCCATCCATCGGGCATCAAGGTGTCGTCATTGGAATGTCCGTAAATCTGGCAGGGAATCGGCGCAAGAATGAGCATGCGAGCCAGCCAGTTTTTGAAGACATGGAGAGGATCTCTCTCGGATTCCACCTGGATGATGGGAAGCCCCACCAGGTACCAGTCGACGAGGAACTTGGCTTCTCGATCGCCCGTCCGGAAGAATCGGACTTGGGCCCGATCCCGCGTGTAGATCGGCTTGCCGTTGATCGAGAGTCTCTCTTCCGCGATTCGGAGCCCCGAAAAGCCCGGGGGCAGCTCCAGAGCTAGGATGTATTCGTAGGACTGATCCCCGAGGATGGCCTCGATCTCGAAACGGAGTGGAACGTCGGAGCGGCCGCGGGCGAAGTCTTCTGGTCTGAGTAATTCCTCCACCTTATTTGTGCCGCGAGCAATCCTCTGAAAGATCCTCAAGGCTGATCCGACCGTGGACTTCCCCGACCCGTTGCTGCCGATCAAGAGCGTGGTCTGCCTCTTGGAGATCGGAAGCTCGAAGTTTTCCAGGCACCGGAAGTTGTGTACGTAGAATCGGTGGATCATTCCGCGATTATAGCGGATTCCGGCGGGGGAATGCCACGGTTAATGACCCGCATCAGCGCGAGAGATCCATTCCCGTGCCGGGGCCGGGCTCACCTCGCCGCGGCCTTCGGGGCCGTCTTGAACTCGTCGGCGGTCATCGTCCGGATCGTCCCGCCGTCCTGCATCAGGACCTGACCGCCTTGAAGGAGGCCAAAGGGGAGGGAGGCCAAAGTTCAAGTTTCGCAGATTAGGAGGCGGACTGCGAGCGGGCCGGCGGGCGAAATTCGCCCCGTCAGCTCAGTCGTCAGATGGTGCATCACACGGGAATCCTCGGCCGATCGGCCGCTCATCCCGTCCGGCTGAGAAGCTCGATGAGCTGGGCAATCCAGGTTTTGAGTGAGGACTGGTTTCCAACCGCCCCCTCGGTTTTCTCCTCGTAACTCAGCCGTCTCAGGGTGGTCAACATGTCGGCGAACGACGTTTCTTCTTTCTGCGGATACCACGGTCGGAAGGGGAATTCCGCGAATTGATGACCCGTTCGATGGAACCACACCACGACGATGGTGTAGATGAACATCGCCATCGGTGCGGTCCGCTCGACAGCCTTGGGCAGCCGATTGGCGGGATCCTCCAAGCCCAAAAATTGCTTGATGTATTCAAATGTGCACTCAATTGCCCAGCGGCACGCATACACCGCGAGGATCTCCCAGGCGGTCCAGTCCAGCTTGGTGCAGTAGAACATCTGATCGTCGCGCCCTCCCACCTCATCGCGCACCAGGACGATGGTCAAGAGCCGGTCCTTACCCGCCTTGTAGTACAGGGCCTGGATCGTCTTCACTTCCAGGACGGCATGCAACCCGAACTGGTGGAAGCACAGGGTCGTCCAGGGCTTCTTCGGGTCCGCCGCCCACTCGGCCATGCCCGGCAGACGGTCCCCCTTCTTGCGGGATCGCCCGCGCTGACCCTCGCGCCGCGGCGGGGCCACGTCGTAGAGCGCGGCGTTGGCCGCGACCCGGCTGATGAGATGGACGTTGGAGGGGAGATGAGACAGGACGCTTTGACCACCATAGGCACTGTCACCGAGCATGATGATCTCATCGTCGGGGAACCAGTGCGCCACCAAGCGGATGAGTTCCAGGGCCAATTCCGGTCGGGTGCGGTGGTCGGGATCGGGCTGGACCTTCCTCTTGGTCCGGCCTTGGGACGATTTCCCCTTCCTGTTCTTGCCTTTGGTGAGTCCCTGGCGGTTGATGTACAGCCGGCCGGCGATCGGCAGGGCGAAGACCTTGGTGGGCGCCCACCAGGGGTGGATGATGATCAGGCAGAGCACGACCCAGTCGTGTCCCCAACTGACCAGAGCCTTGGTCCGACTGGAGATCAGGGGGTCGTAGTGCATGCCGGCCCCGTAGAGGGTCAAGCCGCGCTTGCGACAGAGCGTGTCATCGACCGCCCAGAGGAATAACGCGCCGGGAGCGAGGATCGACATCACCAGTTTGGCCAGGGCCAGAGAGAAGGTGTCGATGTCCCAGGCGGCATGGCTGAAGAAGCGATGGAATCGCGACCAGTGACCCTTGCCGACGTTGCCGCTGGAGAAGATGACCTCGGTGATGAAGCGGTGCCGCTGGGAGAGGACCCAGCCAGCGACGATGGCAACGAAGGTTTGGTAGGTCGGTGCGGTGAAGACCGGAGAAAACTGCTGTAGCAGGTCCACGCACGAGGAAGTAAGTTCCATGGGTCGGTTTCCTTGTGTTGGTGGCTTGTCCAGGCCAGCTAACCCAGACAAGTAGCCAAGAGAAGGCAAGGAAGCCGACGTATCTTTTTGATCAGTAGCCCTCCCTCAAAAGTGCGAAACCTGAACTAAGAGGCCAAAAGGGATTGACCTTCGAAACCGCTCCCTGTTCCGCTGCGACAGCAAAAACGGGCGCTTTGTTGACAGTTGTCAGAGACGTCCGTCGGCCGACCGCGACGCCCCGCCGTCGCCGAGGGTGGTGCTCCGCGGTACCGAGTGGGCCGCCACCGGCAAGGTCACGATCTCGATTCTGGACGACTTCCCGACCGCCAGTCAGGTCTGCCTGGCGGAACCCCAACCGTGAGAGACGCAACAGCGGAGCGGCCCGGATCGCATTTTCCCCGCGGGATTCCTACAATGAGTCTGGGTCGTTTTGAGTCCCGTTCTGGTCGCGATCGCGCGAGTCGCCCCGCCGTCGTCTGACTTTCATGGATCCTGATGGCAATCACCTTTCTCCACGCGGCCGATATTCACCTGGACAGCCCCCTGAAGGGCCTGGAGCGGTACGAGAACGCACCCGTGGAGCGGATCCGGGCGCAACTCGGCGCACCTTCACGCGGCTGGTCAACCTGGCCATCGAGAAGCGTGTCGATTTTGTGCTGATCGCCGGCGACCTCTACGATGGCGATTGGCGCGATTACAGCACCGGGCTCTACCTGGTCAAAGAGCTGAACCGACTCCGGGACCAGAAGATTCCCGTCATTCTCATTGCCGGCAACCACGACGCCGCCAACAAGATGACCCGAATCCTTCCGTTGCCGGAGAATGTCCGGCTCCTGGCCCACGATCGTCCCGAGACCTTTCTTCTGCCCGACCTGGACGTGGCGATCCACGGGCAAAGCTTCGCCAAGGCCGCCGTCACGGAGAACCTGGCCGCCGCCTATCCGGCGGCCAGGGGCGGTTACGTCAACATCGGCCTGCTGCACACCGGCCTGGGCGGCGCGGAGGGTCACGAACGGTACGCCCCCTGCTCGCTAGAGGAACTTCGGCTCCGGGGTTACGACTACTGGGCTCTGGGTCACATTCACCTCCGTCAGGTCCCCTGCCAGGACCCGCCGGTCGTCTTCGCCGGCAACGTGCAGGGCCGGCACATCCGCGAGACCGGTCCCAAAGGATGCCTGCTTGTGACCGTCAACTCGGATCGGAGCTTCGAGCCCGTATTCCACCGGCTGGATCAGGTCCGATGGGAGCGCGGGCGCGTCGAGCTCTCGGAGCTGGACAGCGAGTCGGACTTTCCCAACCGCGCGGCTGAAGTGCTCGATCGCCTGCTCGAGACCGAGGCCGACCCCGACCGCTTGCTGGCCGCCCGCATGATCTTCACCGGCGCCACGGCCTTGCACGACCGGTTGCACGCCGATCCGGATCGATTCGTGAACGAGATCCGCAGCCTCGCCACCGAAAGGGGTGGCGACCGGCTCTGGATCGAGCGGGTCGAGTTTCAGACCCGACGGCCCAGCGCCGTGATCCTCCCCGACGGACCGATCGAAGAGCTCCTCGATGTCTTGAAGGAGCTTCACGCCGATCCCGGTTCGCTGGGCGCGTTCGCCGAGGATCTGGCCGACCTCAAACGCAAGCTGCCCTCGGAGTTGATCCACGATCCCGACAGCCCGCGCCTGGGCGACACCGAATGGTTGGGAACCCTGCTCGGACAGGTCCAGCCCCTGCTCCTCGACCTGCTGCTGAAGTCCCAGAGCGACGGCACCAACGGGCGTAGTATGTAGGGTGCTCTGTGAGCACCAAGCCGCGAGTTCCGGCCGTCCCGTTGCTCACAGAGCACCCTACTGAAAACTGAACACCTCAATTTATGAAACTCCTGACCCTGAACCTGATCGCGGTGGGCCCATTCACCGAAGTCACGCTGGATTTCTCGGCGGGCGAGCACGGGCTGCACCTGATCTACGGTCCGAACGAGGCGGGCAAGACCTCGGCGCTGCGGGCCTTATCGCACTTACTGTTCAATTTCCCACATCTTTCAGCAGACAACTTCGTTCATCCCTACGATCAGCTCCGGGTTGGAGGGACGCTACGGCACAGCGACGGCGACCGGCTCGAGTTCGTGCGCCGGAAGGGCAATCGGAACACGCTCCGCGGGACCGATGATTCGTCGATCGTCCCTGATGATCGTCTGGCAAGGTTCCTGGGTGGAATGAATGAAGATACGTTCAAGACGCTTTTTGGCATCGACCACGAGCGGCTAACACGGGCCGGGGAAGAGATCCGCACCGGCCAGGGGCAGCTCGGCGAGCTGCTCTTCGCCGCCGGTGCCGGGCTTGCGGGCTTGCACCGGGCGCAACAGACCCTTCAGCAAGGGTTGGACAACCTGTTCAAGCCTCGGGCGCAAAACCCGCGGATCAACAAGGGCCTGATCGAATTCCGTGAGGCGCAGGAAGAGCTCAAGCAACACCAGTTGCCCAGCGAGGAATGGCAACGGCACGATCGGGCCCACCACGAGGCGGTCGACGAGTCGGAACGGCTCCGCGCCCAGATCCGCGCGGCCCGCGGTGAGCAAGGTTGGTTGAAGCGGATCATCTCGGGAATCCCGATCGTGGCGCGGCGTCGCCGGCTCCTCCAGGATCGGGAGGAGCTGGGGGACGTGATCCGCCTCCGCGATGACTTCGGGACTGAGTTCCGCAATGCGCAGGATCAACTGCGGCTGGCCGCGCAGACCATCGACCAGACCTGCACCGCCATCGCGGAGATCGACGCCCAGCTCGCCCAGCTTGACCCGCCCCAGGTGCTGCTCGACGCCGCGGACGAGATCGGCTCGCTCCGGGAACGGCTCGGCGCCGTGGAGAAGGCGAACGAGGACCGCGCGCAGCGTCTGGAGGGCTTCCTGCGCGACTCCGAGCACGAGGCCCGGCGCCTGCTCCGCGAGCTGGGCCGGCCGGTCGATCTGGATGAAGCCGAGACACTCCGGCTCCGCGCCGATGAGCCGGTGATCATTCGCCGGCTGGGTCAGCAATTCGCCGAGCTGCGCGGGCAGGCCGAGGAGGCACGGCGGACGATTGCCCGGCACGACGACCAGATCCATCGGCAGGAGAAGGATCTGGCCGACCTGGAGGTCCCGCGCGAGGTCGAACCACTCCGCCGCGCGGTCCGTCAGGCTCGCAAGGCCGGCGACCTCGATGCGCGGCTGACCGAGGCCCGCACCAAGCTCGCCCGTGCCGAGAAGAAGGCGGCGACCGCCCTGGCCCAGCTTCCCGGCTGGAACCGATCCGCCGAAGCGCTTCAGAGCGTGGCCGTGCCCTTGAACGCCACCATCGACCTGTACGAATCCCGGTTCCAGGACCTCACACGAGAGAAGCAGGCACTCGCGGAACGACTGGCCGCGGAACACGACGCGATCCGCGAGCTCGAGGCTCGCTTGCAGTCGCTTCAGCTCGTGCACGACGTGCCCACCGAGGAGTCTCTGCTGGCCGTCCGCACGCGACGGGAGCAGGGCTGGCGGCTGGTCAAGGCCGCCTGGCTCGATGGGGGATCCTCAGGGGACATCGTCAACGCGTTCCTGGCCGAGTTCGCTCCGGAAGGTCCACTGGCCGCGGCCTACGAGCAGAGCGTCCAGCGCGGTGATGAGCTGGCCGACCGCCTGCGTCGCGAGGCCGACCGCGTCGCCCGCAAGGCGGAGTGGCAGGCTCAGCTCGGTCAGCACCGCGGCCACCGCACGACGTTGATGCATGAGGTCCAACGGCTCGATGACCGCCGGAATTCCCTCGAACAGGAATGGAACTCCCTGGCCGGTCCGCTCGGCGTCGAGTCCCAGGCAGGGACCCCGGCCGAGCTTCGCGCCTGGCTGCGCCGTCGCGAGGAGGTCCTCCAGCTCCTCGAAAAACGGGATGAGGCCCGTCAGAGTGTCGAGCCTCTGGAACACGAGATGACCCGGCACGGCGCGGCGGTGAACAAGGCCCGGGCGGAGGTGGGCGAGCCCATCTCGGCGTCGGGCTCCGAGCTGTCCGAACTGCTGGAGCAGTCCGAGCTGACGATCAAGCGGCAGGACGAGCTCGTCCAGCGGCGGAACAAGCTGGAGAACAAGCTCGCCACGGCCCAGAGCGAGCGGTCGACGGCCCAGCTCTCGCTCCAGGCGGCCGAGACCGCGCTGGAGGTCTGGCAGAGCGACTGGTCCGTGAAGATGGCGCGCATCGGCCTGGACGACGGCGCCGCGCCCGAGCAGGCCGAGGTCTTCCTGACCAAGATTGGCGAATTGCTCGAAAAGATGAATGTCCGGCGCAGCAACCAAAGCCGGATTCGCGGCATCGAACGCGATGCGGACCAGTTTGCGAAAGATGTCGAGGCGCTGGCGTCTCGCGTCGCGCCCGAGCTCGCCGGTCATCCGGCCGGCGAGGCCGCGCGCGAGCTGGCCGTCCGCCTCCGCGACGCGCAGGCCGACGACCAGAAGGCGAAGGCCCTGACCCAGCATCGGCAGCGCGCGGAAGAGCGCCTCCGCGAGGCCGAGTCTCAGAGTGCGGAAGCACGGGTCCGCCTGGAACGGCTCTGCCAGGAATCGGGTTGCACCGAGTTCGATCAGCTCCCCGAGGCCGAGCGGCGCTCGCAGGATCGCGCCCGGATCGAATCCGACCTCGCTGCCTGCGAAGAGCAACTGCTCGTCATCGCCTCGGGGGCTGATCCGGTCGCCTTCGCCGCCGAGGTAGAGCGGGCCGATCCCGACGCGCTGGCCGCATCACTCGAGGAACTGGAGGCCCAGATCGCCGTCCAGGAAGACGACCTGCGTCGCGTGGATCAGACGATCGGCACCGAGCGGGGTGAACTGGCCCGCATGAACAGCGGGGAGGGTGCCGCCGAGAGCGCCGAGAAGGCACAAACGATCCTGGCCCAGCTTCAAGGGGACATCGCGCGGTATGCGACGCTCAAGCTGGCCGCGGGGGTCTTGCACCGGAGCATCGAGCGTTATCGCGAGAAGAACCAGGGTCCGATCCTGGCACGCGCCAGCGCCTTGTTCTCCGCCCTGACCGGCGGCTCGTTCGCCCGGCTCCAGATCGACGACGACGGCGACGGCCATTCGGTCCTCAAAGGCGTCCGGCCCGACGGCCGGCTGGTGGGCGTTGACGGCATGAGCGATGGTTCGCACGACCAGCTCTATCTCGCACTCCGGCTGGCCAGCCTGGAAGCCTGGCTCCAGGCCCACGAGCCGATTCCATTCATCGTCGACGACATCCTGCTCAACTTCGACGACCGCCGCGCCACCGCCGCCCTCGCGGCCCTGGCCGACCTCTCGCGGCGCACCCAGGTCCTCTTCTTCACGCACCACCGCCACATCATCGACCTGGCCCGTGCGCATCTTCCCCGCGATGTTGTGTTCGTCCACGAGTTGCCTGGACCGCGGGCGGAAGTGGTATAATCCGGCCGGGAGGGTAACCTCGACCGGTTCGACAAGCCGAGATCATCCAAGGCTCGATCGGGTATATCACATGGCACGAATTCATAGCATCCGCATTGCCGGTTGGAAATCCATCCGGGAGATGGAGCCCGAGCTAGAATTGGGGCAGATCAATGTCCTGATCGGAGCCAACGGGTCGGGCAAATCGAACTTCGTGTCGTTCTTCAAGATGATGAACGAATTAGTGAGCGAGCGCCTCGAGGACTACATTGGGAGGTCAGGAGGAGCCGATTCGGTCTTGCATTACGGGTCCAAGCTCACCTCCGTCATCAGTGCGGAGCTGAAATTCGAGACCGAGGTTGGGCGAATTGAATACAGCGTTCGGCTGGCCCACGCTGTTCGTGACAGCCTCTGGATCAACGACGAACGCATCCTATCTGATGTTCCGGCACCCAGTAGGATCATAGTCGGGATCGGAGCTCAAAAGCAATCAGTTCTCGGTCGATGGCGCACTCCGGGTGATCCGACTGCCGAGATTATTAGTGACCAATTGAGACGATGCCGGACTTTCCATTTTCATGACACCTCCGAGACGGCAAAGATTCGACTATCCGGTTACATAGAAGCGAATCAAAATCTCTACGCCGACGGCAGCAACCTGGCGGCGATGCTTTACCTCTATCAGGAGACGAAACCCAGCGTCTACCATCGGATCGTGTTGACGGTTCGCCACATCATGCCGATGTTCGATGACTTCCTGCTCGAGCCCCAGCGCATCAATCCCAGGAACATCCTGCTCAACTGGAAGCAGAAGGGTCGTGAGCATCTCTTCGGGTCGCACCAACTCTCCGATGGGACCCTCCGCGCGATGGCGCTGATCACCCTGTTCCTGCAACCAACCGAGGATCTACCTTCTGTCATCATCGTCGACGAGCCGGAGTTGGGCTTGCATCCGCATGCCATCGAGATCATCGCGGGCTTGATCCGAGCGGCGTCTCTCGAGACCCAGATCATCCTGACGACCCAATCCACGACCTTTCTCGATCACTTCGAACCCGAGGAAATCATCGTGGTCGATGCCCGGCGAGGCCACACGATTCTTCGCCGCCTGAAAATCAAAGAGCTCAAGTATTGGTTGAAAGACTACAGTGTCGGCCGACTGTGGGAGAAGAACGTGCTCGGTGGAGGCCCTCTCTCGTGAAGGAGGTCTACATTTTTTGTGAGGGAGCAACCGAGCAACGGTTTAGCACACAGGTCCTGCAATCGCATCTCTTCCCTCGACACGACGGGCTCATCTACCCCCTAGAGATCGAACATAGCAGGCACCACGGCAGAGTCACTCGAGGCGGCGTTCCCGGACAGTATGCGACGATGCGCCGAGACATCAAAGCCCAGTTGAGAGGGTGCAGACAGCGGGATGTCATCTTCACGACCCTCATCGACGTTTATGGACTCCCGAAGAGCTTCCCTGGGAAGAAGACGCATCGCCGCAACCCCGATGATCCAATCTCCTATGTCACAGCGCTAGAAGAGGCGTTTGGCGACAACATCGGCGACCCGCGTTTCGTCCCTCATTTACAGCTCCACGAATATGAGACCATCCTTTTCGCTGAGCCCGAGTCGTTTCGTATCGCGTTTGATCACTGCGATCAAGCCATCGAAAAACTCAAGGAGATCGCCGCGTCGGTCCCCACGATCGAGCACATCGACGATGGTCGCGAAACGGCACCTTCGAAGCGAAACATCAATCTCATCCCAGCCTACGAAGGCCGGAAAACATCGGCGGGGCCCGACATCGCGGAGTACACGGGCTTGCCCGCGATCCGCGCGAAGTGCGCTCATTTCCATGCGTGGCTGACCAAGCTAGAATCGCTCCTCGGGTTGTAATGTCCCCCCGACCGTCGGCCACCTGGGCATGAGCCGCTCCAGAGCGGTTCAAGGACAGGTCGCATACTAAAAATAAATATATAATAATACTAAAATATCATATATATTATATTTACTAATATGCATGTGGTGTACGGCTGATCCACCTGTTATGCCACCTGTTCTCAGGCGGATGGCTCTCGAGCACTTCCCGCTCGGGTCGTGGCCGCGCCACACGGGAGACGCGGGGTGCGCAACTCGTTCGTGAAGCGATCTAGCGAGTCTCTTTCAGCAGTTCGCCGAGGTCCAAACCGCCGGCACACCGTTCGAGAACGGCGACGTGTTGCCGGCCGTGCTCGTGGCCGTCGCGGTGAGAAAGGCCCCTCTGGGACGGTGTCGGCGCCAAGAACCGGACGCTGGCGACGCTCCGGCTGTTGGTCCTTACCACGCGCAAGCCCAGGAAAGTCTGCCCTCCGGCGGTGCGAGGCAGATGGATCGACGTGTTGGCGAAGGATTCGCCGCGATACGTCGCGTTGGCGGCGTCGCGCAAGACTCCGCTGAGGACCGTACGTGTTCGACTCCGGCTGACATCTTCAAACGCGGCGACTCCGGCCAGGAGGAGTGGTTCCGCCAAGATCACGACTCCATCGTGTTGCAGGAGCGAACTGAGGTAAGATGCCGTGGGGACCCGAAGGAGGTCTTTTCAGGAGCCAGAGCCGTGATCCGCTGGCGTTTACGAACGATGCTCGTGCTGGTCGCGTTCTCGGCCGTGATCGTCTGGGGAGTCTATCTCAAGCGCCGAGGCGACGTTTTCCAGAGGCTGGCATCACGGGAAGGTGGGTTTCGGATGAAGCTCTCGATGCTGGCCTTCCAGGCGGAGCGGAAAATCGTCGGGTTCAAGGAATATGAAGAAACCCTGACACGAGGGAAGTTATTCACCGTCTTCACGAGCGATGACCCCCAGGAACGGGAATCGAACCGGGCCTTCCTGGTCGAGGCGGAAACCTGGTGGTTGGAGCGTGCGGGGGAATACCATTCTCAGGCCGACGATCACCAGCAGAGGGAAGCCCGATTCCAGCGAGCCGCATCCCGACCATGGGAATCCCTGTCCCCGGAGTGGCAGAGCCGAGAGACCGATCGGCTCCGCCGAACCGCGTTGGATCATGCCGAGCTCGAATTCGATCGCCGGAATCAGGTTGACCGTTGCAAGATGCAGGCGCTGCGATTCACGGACATGTCGAAAAAGCCTCCTGCCGTCGGAGCCCCCGATCGCCGCAAGGAGTTCGCTCATCAGGCCGAGACCTTCGCGAGGCAGTTGAAGGAGGCGCTCATCCAGGCCGAGTGGCATACCGCCATGAGGCGGAAATACCGTCGAGCCGCATCCCACCCGGAAGAGCCCGTCCCGCCCGATCCGCCGAACCCGAATCTGCTCTGAACTTCGGATCGTGGAACCCTGCCGTTACCGAATGGAATGGCCCACGTAGCGTCGATGACGCAACCTTGACTCATGGTCTTGGCGCGAAATCGGTTGTGTCAAAGTCTCCAGGAGACTGGCTGGTGGATTTCGGAAGAATGCGAAAACGCGATGCCGTTTTTCTCGACGAGGTGAACGGGGGCAAGCCCCATGCGACGCCGTGAGAACGGGGTTCTCATCAGCGGTCCGATGCCCTAGAATCAGGATTCCTTGGGTTGGGGGCTTGGTCGATTCCCGCGCCGGCTGACCGGGTCGATTTCGCGACGGGATCATGAGGCGACCCTCTCCGTGATGCCGAACGGCGTGAAGCAAGCATCAATCGTCCTCCCACGCGTTGACCGTTCCGTCAAGTCCCGAGATCTCCGTAATGCCCAACGGCGTAGAACTGACCGTTTCGTCGAGTCCCGAAATCGAGTCGATGCCGGTCGTGCTGATCGACCCTCGCAGTGAGGGTCCGATCCGCGCGGAGCGGCTGGGCCTGGAGCGGCTGGAGGGCTACGCGGCCCGGTTGGCGACGGCGTGCGTGCTGGCGCCGCCCCGGCGTGCCGGCAGTCCCTTGCTCCGCCGGTTCGTGGAGAACCAGCGGATCCTCAAACAGGTCCACCGTCAGCTCGTCGCCCTGGGCGACCGCCGCAGTCTGCCGGGCATCGATGCCGAATGGCTCGTCGACAACTTCCACATCATCGCCGACTCGCTCCGTGAGGTTCGCCACGACCTGCCGCCGGGCTACGACGAGCTGCTGCCCAAACTCGCCTCCCCCCCGCTCATCGGTTATCCTCGGGTCTATGCCCTGGCCCTGGCGCTGGTGGCCCACTGCGACAGCGAGCTCGACGAGGCCCGGATTACCCGGTTCGTCCGGGCGTTTCAGGAGGCCGAACCACTGACCATCGGCGAACTCTGGGCCCTGCCCACCATGCTCCGCCTGGTCCTCCTCGAGAACCTCAGGCGCCTGGCCGAACGGATGGTCTGGGGCTGGGAGGAACGACGCCGTGCCGAAGGTTGGGTCGACGAAGTCCTGGCTCGTGCGCAGACCGTTGCCCACGATTCCGGCGTCGCGGACTCCGGCACCGGGGATGCGCCGGGACAAATCTTCCCCGGTTTCGATGGGTTGAGCGACCCGTTCGTGGTCCGGTTGATGCAGCTCCTGCGCGACCAGGAGGGTGCGATGGCCGCGTTCGAGCACCTCGAGGCCGAGCTGGCCGCGCGGGGCTCCGACCCCAACGAGGTCCTCCGCCGTGAGCACCACTGCCAGGCCGCCAACCAGGTCACGGTCGGCAACTGCGTGCTCAGCCTCCGCTTGCTCTCGGCGATCGACTGGAACGCCTTCTTCGAGCAGAGCAGCCACGTCGAGGCGGTCCTCCGCCAGGATCCCTCGGCGATCTACCCGCATCAAGACTTCGCCACCAGCGATCGATATCGCCAGAAAGTCGAGACGATCGCCCGGGGGGCGGGCGCCGACGAGATTGCGGTGGCGCACCGCGCGATCGAACTGGCCCGCCGCGGCACAGATACGAATGCGAGCGCGGGCCGGATCTCGGGCTCGACAGCAACCTCGGGCGAGTCGCGCGGCCACGTGGGCTTCTACCTGGTCGACCGGGGTCAGGCGGAGCTGAAGGCCGACTTCGGCTATCGCCCCGGTTGGAGCGAGGGGCTCTTCGGGTGGGTGCTGGGCCATCCAAGCACGGTGTACTTCGGCGGGATCGCCGTCCTGCTCGCCGTGTTCGTGGCCCTGGCCGCGGGCGCGGGACTGGGCTCCCTGGCGGTTTCGTGGTGGCTCCCACTGGCGGTGGCGGTGCTCCTGCTGCCGCTCTCCGAGCTGGCGGTCGGGCTGGTCAATCATCTGCTCACTCTGCTGCTGCCGCCGCGCGTGCTTCCCAAGCTCGACTTCAAGGAAGGGATCCCGGCCGAGCACGCGACGATGATCGTGATTCCCTCGATGCTGGTCCGCGCTTCCAGCGCCGGGACGCTGGCCGCGCGATTGGAGACTCACTACCTGGCCAACCCCGACCCGAGCCTCCGGTTCGCCCTCTTGACGGACTTCGCCGACGCCCCGCACGAGACCATGCCGCCAGACGATGAGCTGATCCACGACGCCCTCGAGCGCGTGCGGGTCTTGAACGAGCGGTATCGCGGCGGCGATGACGGCCCGGACCGGTTCTTCCTCTTCCATCGCCGACGGCTCTGGAACGCGTCGCAGGGCTGTTGGATGGGCTGGGAGCGGAAACGCGGCAAACTGCTGGAATTCAACAAGCTGCTCCGGGGTGCTCGTGACACGAGCTATTCCGTGTGCAGCGCCGAGCCGTCGAGCCTGCCGAGGATCCAGTTCGTCATCACGCTGGACGCGGATACTCAGATGCCGCGCGACGCGGTTGGCCGCCTGGTCGGCTCGCTGGCCCATCCGCTGAACCGAGCCCGGTTCGACCCGTCTCAGGGCCGGGTCGTCGCCGGCTACGGTGTGCTCCAGCCCAGGATCAGCTTCCACCTGGCAGCGGCCACCCGTTCGCGATTCGCCGCGCTGCTGGCCACCTCCGGCGGCATCGACCCCTATTCGACCGCGGCCTCCGACGCCTACATGGACCTCTTCGGCGTCGGCACGTTCACGGGCAAGGGGATCTACGATGTCGATGCCTTCGAAGCCGCCACCGGCGACGCCTTCCCGGAGAACCGCATCCTCAGCCACGACCTCATCGAGGGGAACTACGCGCGCTGCGGGCTGCTCAGCGATACCGAGCTGTTCGACGACTTCCCGGCCGCCTACCACGCCTACGCACGCCGCGAGCACCGCTGGGTCCGCGGTGACTGGCAGCTCTTGCCGTGGCTGGCGGCCAGAGCGGCTGGTGGGGATGAGGAGGAAGCCCCCTCGTCCGGCCCTTCGGGCCACCTTCTCCCCACCGGGGAGAAGGGGATCGATCTGTCCGCCTGGAGGCCGACCGAAGGTCTCTCGGACCCACCCCGGACCTGGCATCCCAAGCCACTGCCAACGCTCGAGCGCTGGAAGCTGCTGGACAACCTCCGCCGCAGCCTGGTTCCCCCCGCGCTGCTGGTGCTCCTGACGCTGGGCTGGACCGTCTTGCCCGGCTCCCCCTGGTTCTGGACGGCGACGGCCCTGGCCGTCTTTGCGCTGCCGTTCTACCAGATGGTTTTGAGTGTCGCGATCGGATGCACCCGGAGCCGGTCGCTGACCCCCTTGAAGAAGGCGTGGGAGCGAATCCCGGCCGTGGTCGGCCAGGTCGTGCTGGAAATCGTCTTCCTGGCTTATCGGGCCTGGCTGCTGATCGACGCGGTCACGCGCACGCTGGTGCGGCTGTTCGTGACGCGACGGAAGCTCCTGGAATGGGAGACGGCCGCGTTGACGGAGCAGCGACTGGGCATCGGTCTGGGGCACTTCGTCGCGGTGATGTGGCCGGCGCCGGTTCTGTCGCTCGTGAGCGCCGGAGCGATCCTCGCACTGCGGCCGGGCGCGATCGTCGCGGCGGCCCCGTTCCTGGTGGCGTGGCTGGTGTCTCCGTATCTGGCCTTCCGCGCAGTTTGCCCCGGATCGTGACGCATCTTCATCTGACCGAGGGGCAGCGCCGGGCGTTGCGGCGGGTCGCGCGCAAGACCTGGCTGTTCTTCGAGACGTTCGTCGGCGACGCCGACCACTGGCTCCCTCCCGACAATTTTCAGGAGATCCCCGACGGCCGCGTCGCCCACCGCACCTCGCCGACCAACCAAGGCCTGCTCCTGTTATCGACCCTCGCTGCCAGCGACCTGGGCTACATCGGCCTGGGCACTCTGGCCGACCGTCTCGAGCGGACGTTCGACACGCTCAACGCGTTGGAGAAGCACTGGGGCCACTTCTACAACTGGTACCAGACCGAGACCCGCCAGCCGCTGCCGCCGCGCTACGTCTCGACCGTCGATAGCGGCAACCTGCTGGGCTGTCTGCTGACCCTGGCACATGGCCTAAGGGAGAAGACCGCGAAGCCCATCTTCGGGCCGGCGGTGATCGAGGGTTTGGTTGACAGCTTGCACCTGATGAACGAACACGCTCAGCCCCATGTGAACTGGCCCGATGCCCTGACGGCCGACCTGGCGACGTGGGACGTCTGGCTGGAAGATTTCGAGCGCCAGGCCCGCGAGCTGGCCGGGCACGGGGAGAAACAGTCCACCACCGTGGCGGGGGTCGTGATCGCATCCGCATCGACAGATGTCGTGCCGGCGACCTGGGCGGATCGCCTGGTCCGGCAGGTCGGAGCCTGGCGAGCCGAGCTGGCCGCGACGGCGCCCTGGCTCGGGGCGCTGCGTGCCTTCGATCGTCGCGGCGCCTCGGCGTTTCGTACCGAGTCGGCGCACCGTCGCTGGGGCTCGCTCCGCCAGTCGCTGTTGCTCCCGGCGAGCCTCTTGGCCATCGCCGAGTCGGCCGATCAACGGCTCGCCGATCTGACCGAGCTGGAGGACGAGGCCGGCGATCCCACGGTCGTGGCCGATCTACGGGCGATCGCGGCGGGGGTGCGCGACCCACGACCGGCCGAGCTGCTGAGCCGTCTCCGTCGGCTGGCTGATTCGGCCGAGGACCTGGCGGTCGCCATGGACTTCCGCCCGCTCTACCGGCCCGATCGCCACCTCTTCGCGATCGGCTTCAACCTGGTCCAGAACCGGCTCGACAACACGTGCTACGACCTGATCGCCTCGGAGTGCTGCCTGACCAGCTACCTCGCCGTCGCGCGGGGCGAGGCCCCGCGCCGCCACTGGTTCCAGCTCGGCCGCCCGTTCATCCGCGCCGCCGGACGCGTTGGGCTGATTTCCTGGGGCGGGACCATGTTCGAGTACCTCATGCCCCGGCTGTTGCTCAAAAGCCTGCCCGGCACCCTGCTGGCCGAGGCGTGCCGCACCGCCGTCGCCCGGCAGATCGACTACGGCCGCAGCCTGGGCCTGCCCTGGGGGATCTCCGAATCGGGTTTCTCCGCCCAGTACCTCGACGGCGATTACCAGTACCAGGCCTTCGGTGTCCCGGGCCTGGGGCTCAAGCAGGGATTGGAGCAGGACCGGGTCGTCGCGCCTTATGCGACGGCCATGGCCACGATGCTCGCGCCCCGCGAAGCCCTGGCGAACTTCCGTCACCTGGCCCAGGAAGGCGCCGAGGGGGAGTTTGGCTTCTACGAAGCGATCGATTACACACCCGATCGCTTGCCCAAGGGGAAGCGCTCGGTCGTCGTTCGCTCTTACATGGCGCATCACCAGGGGATGAGCCTGGTGGCGCTGACCAACGCCCTGCTCGCCGACGTGATGACCCTGCGGTTCCAGGCCGAAGCGCGGGTGCGGGCCATCGACCTGTTGCTCCAGGAACGCGTCCCCACCGACGCGCCGATCGTCGAGACGGTGGCGCCCGCCGCGTCGACGAGCACCGAGCCGTCGTCGAGCGCGGACGGTTCCACCGCGGCCGACGCCGGCACGCCGATGGGCCGTCGGCTGACCACGCCCTCGACTCCCGTGCCGCGGACCCACATCCTGTCCAATACCCAGTACCACGTCCTGCTCACCAACGCCGGCTCAGGCTCGAGCACCTGCCGGGGGTTGGACGTGACCCGCTGGCGCGAGGACGCGGCCCACGAGGCCTGGGGCCAGTTCTGCTACGTGCGCGACATCACACGCGGTGTGTTCTGGTCGGTCGGCTTCCAGCCGGTGTGCCGGTCTGCCGAGTCCTACGAGGTCATCTTCGCCGCCGACAAGGCGACCTTCCGCCGCCGCGACCTGGGGATCGAAACCATCCTGGAAGTGATCGTCTCGCCCGAGCATCGCGCCGAGATCCGCCGGGTAACCCTGATCAATCACGATGCGTCGCCGCGCGAGCTGGAGCTGACCAGCTATGCCGAGGTCGTGCTGGCCCCGCGCGGGGCCGATCTCGGCCACCCGGCGTTCGTCAAGCTCTTCCTGGAGACGGAATGGCTCCCCGGGCCCCAGGCGATCCTGTGTCGTCGGCGGATGCGCTCGGACACCGAGCAGCCGTTATGGGCGATGCACGTCGCGGCGGTTGACCGATCGACCACCGGGAGCGAGCCGGTCGGCGACACGCAGTACGAGACCGACCGCACGCGGTTCCTCGGCCGCGGTCGCACGCCGGCCAGCCCGGCCGCCCTGGAGCCGGGCGCCGTGCTCTCGGGGACCGTCGGCCCGGTGCTTGACCCGGTGCTCTGCCTCCGCCGCCGGTTCCGCATCGAGCCGGGCGGCTCCGCCGTGATGGCAATGACCACCGCGTTCGCCGAGTCCCGCGACGAGGCCCAGGCCCTGGCCGACCAGTTCCGCGAGCCGACCGCCGCGTCGCGCGCCTTCGAGCTGGCCTGGGCTCACAGCCAGGTCGAGCACCGGCACCACGACCGCTCCGGTGCCGATGCGCACCTGTTCCAGCGGCTGGCCTCGCACATCATCTTCGCCAGCGGCGCCCTGCGGGCCGAGCCCGCGGTGCTGGCCCGCAACCAACTGGGCCAGCCCGGCCTCTGGCGGTTCGGCATCTCGGGCGACCGGCCGATCGTCCTGGCCCGGATCGCCACGGCCGACCAGCTCCCGCTGGCCCGCCAGCTCCTGGCGGCGCACGCCTATCTTCGCCTCCGCGGGCTGGAGTTCGACCTGGTCCTGCTTGACGAGGAGTCGGGCAGCTATCTCGACGAGTTGAACCGGCAGCTCCTGGAAACCGTCCGCGCGGCCGGCAGCCTCGAGCGGGTCGACCAGCCCGGCGGCGTCTTCGTGCGGAAGGCCTCGCAGATGAGTGAGGACGAGCGGGTCTTGCTCCAGGCCGCCGCCCGCGCTGTGCTGATCGGCGACCGCGGCTCGCTGGCCAGCCAGCTCGATCGCACCGAACGCTACGCCCCCCTGCCCGCACGACTGGCCGCCGCCCGCGAGCCCGTCGCCTGGCCCGACGAGCCGGTCGAGCTCCCCGCGGACCTGCTCTTCTTCAACGGCCTGGGCGGCTTCACGGCCGACGGCCGGGAATACTGCGTGTTGTTGCAGGGACCGCCCCCGCCGGAGATCGGCCGCAATGGTCCTCCGGCGACGGCGGTAGGGTGGCGCAACCCACCAGCACAAAGCCCGCTCGATCGGTGGGTTCCGCTGAGCCGAGCTCAGCTTCGCCCACCCTACAACTGCCACCGGGTTGACATCCGCCGAAACTCCCCCCTGCCCCGTGGGTCAACGTCATCGCCAATCCCCGGTTCGGATTCGTCGTCTCCGAGGCGGGCTCCGGGTTCACCTGGGCGGTCAACAGCCAGTCCAACCGCCTGACCACCTGGAGCAACGACCCGGTCTCCGACCCGCCCAGCGAGGTCGTCTACCTGCGCGACGAGGAGACCGGCGAGGTCTGGTCGCCGACCCCGATGCCGGTCCTCTCCGGTCAGCCGACGCGGGTCCGTCACGGTCAGGGCTATACGGTCTTCGAGCGGAACACTCACGGGCTCGTTCACGAACTCACGCTGTTCGTCCCGCTCGAGGATCCGATCAAGCTGATCCGCCTGCGCCTCAAGAACGCGGGCGATCAGCCGCGCCGGCTGTCGGCAGTCTACTACGCCGAGTGGGTCCTGGGTCTCACTCGCGATTCCGCCGCCATGCACGTGGTCACCGAGGTTGACGAGGAGACCGGCGCCTTGCTGGCGCGGAATGCCTTTCGCCCCGACTTTGCCGGTCGCGTGGCGTTCGCCGACGTCGACCACAGGCCCCGATCGTTGACCGCCGACCGCCTGTCGTTCCTGGGCCGCCATGGCTCGGTCGCGGCGCCTTCGGCCCTGGGCCGCATCGATCTGACCGCCCGCGAGGGCGCCGCGCTGGACCCCTGCGCCGCGATCCAGGTCGCCCTCGAGCTCGAGCCGGGAGCCGAGGTCGAGGTCCTCTTCCTGCTGGGCGAGGCCGATGGGGTCGACGCGGTGCGTAAGCTGGTTCGCCACTACCGCGAGCCGGGCCGTGCCGCGCAGGTGCTCCGGGATGTCCAGGCCCGCTGGGACGACCTGCTCGGCACCGTGCAGGTCCGCACACCGGACACCGCGCTGGACCTCCTGGTCAACCGATGGCTGCTCTACCAGGTGCTCGCCTGCCGGTACTGGGCGCGGTCGGGCTTTTATCAATCGGGCGGTGCGTACGGGTTCCGCGACCAGCTCCAGGACGTCATGGCCCTGGTCCACGCCGCTCCCGAATACACCCGGGAACACATCCTTCGCGCGGCGTCGCACCAGTTCCTCGAGGGCGACGTCCAGCACTGGTGGCACCCGCCGACCGGACGTGGTATCCGTACCCGGATCGCCGACGACCCCCTCTGGCTGCCGTTCGTCGTCAGCCACTACGTCGCCGCGACCGGCGATGCCGCCATCCTCGACCAGGCTGTCCCCTATCTCCAGGCGCGTTTGCTCAAGCCCGACCAGGAGGACGACTACGGCCTGCCGGCGGTCGCCGAGCCGCCGGGCACGCTCTACGATCATTGCCTCCGGGCCTTCGATCGCGTTGACCACCAGGGCGTCGGTGCCCACGGCTTGCCGCTGATGCTCCACGGGGACTGGAACGACGGGATGAACCGCATTGGCAGCCAGGGGAAGGGCGAGAGCGTCTGGCTGGCATGGTTCGCGATCGCCGGCCTGGGCCGGTTCGCTGCGATCGCCGAATCGCGCGGCGACGTCGCCCGCGCCTCCGCCCTGCGTCGGCAGGCCGAGGCGCTCCGCTCGGCCGTCGAGGCCAACGCCTGGGACGGCGACTGGTACCGCCGTGCTTACTTCGACGATGGAACACCGCTCGGCTCCGCGCAGAACGTCGCCTGCCGGATCGACTCGATCGCGCAGTCATGGGCCGTGCTCTCCGGCGCCGGCGATCCGGCACGGGCCAGCCGGGCGTTGCAGGCCGTTGACGAATACCTGGTCGACCGCGACGGGCGGCTCATCCTCCTGTTCACTCCTCCGTTCGACGCCGAGCCGATCGACCCCGGCTACATCAAGGGTTATCTGCCCGGAATCCGCGAGAACGGCGGCCAGTACACCCACGCCGCCACCTGGGTCGTCTGGGCGTTTGCCCAGCTCGGCCAGGGCCGTCACGGCGTTGAGCTCCTGGATCTCTTGAACCCCATCCGCCACGCCCAGGATCCCCAGGGCGTCGAGCGCTACAAGGTCGAGCCCTACGTCGTGGCCGGCGACGTCTACAGCCGCCCGCCCCACACCGGCCGCGGCGGCTGGACGTGGTACACCGGCTCCGCCTCCTGGCTCTACCGCACGATCCTCGAGGCCACGCTCGGCCTGCGCCGGGAAGGCGACCGGCTCGTCATCGATCCCCACATCCCACCCGACTGGCCGAGCTTCGAGATCGTCTATCGCTTCCGATCGGCGACCTACCGGATCACCGTCCAGAACCCCCAGGGCGTCGAGTCAGGCCCCATGGCGGTCTGGGTCGACGACCGGCCCCAGCTCGAGGCCGCCATCCCCCTGGTTGACGATGGACGGAATCATGAGGTCCGCCTCGTCATTGGTCATTAGTCACGGGTCATTGTTTGTAAAATGGTAAGACACCATCGGATATGCGGAAGTGGGATCTGCCGCTCTGCCAGGCTTCTCGTGCCCAGGATACGGGCAAGGTCATATTCATAAGTGGATCATCTCTGAGAGCGAGTCTCCAGAGCGCGGCGATGAACATTGTCGTCTGCGCGGTCTGTCTGGGGGTGGGGTTGACACAACCAGCTTGACCCCAGCCACCCTTGGGTCTTGGCATCCAAGTCCGGGATGGCTGGGGTCGAGCCCGAAGGGCGATGCCCCCAGGGGATCCCACGGTGGCCTCCTGGCGGCGCTCCTGTCAAGGATCCATCGTCACCGCGCGCGGACGAGTCCTCTCATCTGAAGGTGGCTGACGGGAAGCGAGGTTTCCTGGAGCATCCGTGTCAACTTGCTCTCGACCACCTGCGCGGGCCTGAGCGCCGCACGGTCGTCCACCACGAGGACTTCTTCGTGTTGAGCCGGCACCAAGGGTTCGGTTGCGAGGCGATATCCTGGCCGCTCGTTCCATCCGATGACCACGCGGTTGACCGCCGGCGTCATCGAAGGCCGGGGATTAGCCGTGGGAATCCCCGCGGTGTCGTGCTTCGCCATCTGAGATGTATCCTCCCTGCCGGGGACTCTTCTGAATATCACGGTGATCTCTTCCAACAGAGGACTTGTCCGATCGAAATCCCCACGAGCCCACGAGGGCCTGGGCCTCTCTCGATCCGCGCTCCGGAAACCTTGGAAATTGGCGTAGTTGATGGGTCAATCGTATCAGCCATTGATCCGTGAGAATGGCCTCGGATCGTTTCAAGATGGGGAAGTATCCACCATCGTCAGCAACTGGTGTGCCGCTCTGCGTCCAAGATCCACCGGGAAAGGAATTCGAATTTGAGAAGTTCTCGTCGGGGAGTCCATTGCTCGTATTTCAGAATGTAGTCTGTGGTGGTAAGCGTCAGTTCGGTGGCACGTGGGCCAAGAAACTCCATGGAAGCCCATGAATCCTGCAATCGCCGGGCCAACCTGCCTTGTGGGAATTGTTGAATACTGGTTAATCTCCGGTTTAACCCTTCGGCGACGGGATAAAAGCCGCAGTGAGGGCAGGAGATACCATCCCAGGCTAGAGATAGATACGGAAAAAGGACCGGGTTCCGCCAACGCGGGCGATGAGTTTTTCTCAGTTTTTCGATTCGATGCGAGTTTTCCGCCAGTTGAGCGGTTGGGCGGCCGGATGTGAGGCAATCATGAAGAGGCTGACGAGGTCAGAACGGCTCCGGAGCATTGGGCGGGAGCTGGGGACCATTGTCCGGCGCGGCCGTCAGGTCTGGCGATTGGTTCCATGGAAGCATCGACTGGCTCTGGCCGGGGCTCTGCTGGTCATGAGCCTCTCGAGCGCCGCCAGTACGGTGATCCCGCTGTGCCTGCGACGGCTCATCGACGATGTGGACCCCGCGACCAACTCCGGAAAAACGGCGGCGGCCCTCACCGGGGTCGCCGTCTTCTATCTGGCCATCATCGCCGCGGCCTACCTCGTGCGCGAGTCCATGAATGTTCTGAGGAGGTTCCTCGTCGAGCGGACCTGTACTCGTATCGACAAGGATATGTATGTGCGGGTCGTTGCCCACTTGATGAAGGTGGACCTCACGGTCCTGGCCAGGACCATGTTGGAGCGTTGTATGGGCGGATCAATCGCAGCGTGGAGGGATTGGTGCGGTTCCTGCGGCTGACCTTCCTCGAGTTCGTGCCGGCCCTGCTCACGGGGGGCTTCGCCCTGGTGGCGACCTTGTCGATGCGACCGGGGATCGCGCTGGCGATGCTCGGCGTGGTGCCGCTGTCGCTTGCTTTGACGATCTGGCAGATCATCACGCAGAAGGGGATCCGGCTGGACCTGCTCCGCACCCGCGAAGTGATGGACGGTACGGTCGTCGAGCAACTCGGCGGCATCGACTATGTGCGCGCGGCGCACACGCATCGCCAGGAGGTCCAGCGAGTGGCGAGGGCGGCCGAGCGCCGGCGATCCAAGGAGCTGCGGCACCACTTCGAGATGTCGCTCTTCGGGTCCGGGAAGGCGATCAACGAGGGGTTCTTCCACGTGCTGGTCCTGGCCTTCGCCGTCTACCTGTTCGTCCACGGCCGGGTCGGCGCCGGCGAGGTCATGATGTTCTCGGCGCTCTTCCTCAACGTCATGGCTCCCTTGAACGAGATCCATCGCTTCATCGACGAGGGGCACGAGAGCAGCCTGAGGGTCGGCGACCTGATCGGACTCTTGACCGTGCCGATCGATCGGTCGTTCCGGACGCCGGCATCCTCGCCCGCGGGCGAGCCGCGGCTGACTCTGGGCGAGCCCGTGTTCGTCTCCGAAGGGCTAGAGGTCGAGTTCCCCACCCGTGGTGGTCCTTCACGCCGCGCGCTCAATGGCCTGACGATCGCCATCCGGCACGGCGAGACCATCGGCGTGGCGGGCCGTTCCGGCTGTGGCAAGACCACCTGGCTCCGCACCCTGATGCGGCTGGCTCATCCCTGCGGCGGACAGGCGACCCTGGGCGCGGTCCCGCTCGAGGCGGTCACGCGCCAGGCCATTGGCGAGCTGGTCGGTTACGTCGGCCAGAATCCCTTCATCTTCGCCGGGACCGTCGCGCAGAACATTGCCTACGGCTGCCCGGCTGCCACCGACGAGCAGATCCGCCGCGCCGCCGAGATGGCCTGCATCCACGACGAAGTCATGATGATGCCCCGCGGCTATCAGGCCCGCGTCGCCGAGCGCGGCCAGAACCTCTCCGGCGGTCAGAGGCAGCGGATCGCCCTGGCCCGGATCTTCCTCAAGAACCCGCCGATCCTGATCCTCGATGAGGGCACCTCGGCGCTGGACAACACTAGCGAACGGCTGGTCCAGAAAGCCATCAACGCGGCGCGGGCCGACCGCACCGTCATCCTCGTCGCCCACCGCTTGACCACCTTGCGCGACGCCGACCGCATCCTCGTCTTCGACGACGGCCGGATCGTCGAGACCGGCACGTATGCGGAATTGGTTCAACTGGGCGGGGTCTTCGCCGAGCTCGTCCGATCGGCCGAGGGATGCGATCCCGAGCCGGAGTCGCCTGTTCCACTCGAGCCGGTCGCGGTCGCGCCACCCGAATCCCTGGTGTGGAGCTCTTGAGAGCCCTTTGCGAAACGGACTCGATCAGCGTTTCGTCATGATCTTATGGCATGGTACGACCCGGGTTCGTGCGGAGCAGATCCTGCAACACGGACCGAACCCTCACTTCCAGGAACACGGTGGCCAGGCATGGGAAGACGGTTTCTCGATGAACGTCGAAGCCGGCTCTTTCTTTTTCGGCAGGCCGGAGGATTATGCCCTTGGCAAAGCGACGCAGTTTCCAGACG
The DNA here is from genome assembly GCA_963845695.1 of uncultured Isosphaeraceae bacterium. Lineage (GTDB taxonomy): Bacteria > Planctomycetota > Planctomycetia > Isosphaerales > Isosphaeraceae > CAWJTV01. The sequence continues at coordinate 111,785 of CAWJTQ010000019.1, forward strand.
AGGGCGGTCCCGTTATACTTGTGGTGGATGTTCCCGACGACATCGTTCAGCGGGCCGCGAATGAGTGGTTCCCGCTGAGTCAGGGTCTGGTTCAGTTCGATCCCGGTGCCGGTCTGGAAGAGCTGATCGCGGCTTGGCCGTCTCTCTTCAAGGAAATCCGTAGCGTCCCATGAATCACGCGTCTCCATTCCCAGAGCGACTTCAGAGAGCATTCGAGCCGGACCGGCGCGGTGTGGTCGGTTTGGTCGATGATCTTCTGAGCTTGTGCCGGGAACAGGGACTTCAGCTCGATTGGCAGGCGAACCGATGTCGCGTTCGTCCGCTCGGGGCCCAGCCGCAAGAATCGACCGAGGTCCCGCTTCCGAAGTCGGTCTTCCGGGCCATCCTGGCGCGGATGGCTGTCTTGTGCAACGAACGAATTCCGGACTCGGTCTCTCCTTATGGTGGTGAAGGGGAACTCTCGATCTGCACCAATCCGCCAACGGTCTTTCGTGTGGCGTTCATCAACACTCCCGGCGAGCAGCGGTTGGAAGTCCGGCGCTTCACGGATGACGAAGCCGTGGCCATCGATGACGATGCCTCCGAAGGACTTGGGCCGAGCGCTCGGACGAAGGGCGAAAACCAGTGCCAGATCGCCTCGATCAGCTCCCCAACGGTGAAATGATGCTCGGACACCAGAATTCTTCTCGTCACCTCGGCGAAATCGGGCGAAACGGGCCGTTCGATCACCCTGGGACATCACCGAAACAACCACTTGGACAGCCAGTGTATCCAGAAATTTAAACGTCAGTTTATGTTAGAGAAATTCAATGAGCGTTGCCACGAACGAAGAACAGCTTTGCGTTTCGACCGATGGCACGGCGGGACCGTTCATCATTGTGCCAGCCAGCCGGCTTGACTCGGTGTCTCATGCATTATCCGACGCTCAGATCTCCTTCACCGTTGAGGAAGATGCGGTTTCGCTCGGGGGTCAGCCTGCACTGTCCGTTGTCAATTTGAACGAGGAAGCCAATCTTGAGCGGGTGCAGGAAGTGCTGGACGGTCTCGCCCGCCGTGGTCGTCGCCCACGGCGCCCCGACCAGCCGCGACTTGCAGGTTCACCGGTCGAGTTGATCCTGAAGGGGGAAACCGATCAAGTCGCACAACTGACCTCGCGGATTCAATCCTCAACGCCCGACGGATGGAGGCGACGCCTCGACCTGGAACAGCGTCTCCAGCAGATGCGTGTCGCACGCACAGGGACATTCTGCTTTTCAAAACAATTCGAGGATATCCAGAATTCCGAGTTCACGGTCTGGCTCCGAACGCGTGGATCTTCTCAGCTTTACGTCTCAAACATCGTGCCATCGGACCGGGGGACGGAATTCGGGTACTCGGAGTACAACCGAGTCTTATCTGATTTTAAAGAGAAATTTGTTTATAAATTGATTGAAGGTTTGAGAATCCACGCGATCCAAGTTCCCCTCTCCTTGGGACTGAGTATGGAGAACCTTCTTTCCCCCGAGGCGCTGAGGCACCTCACGGAGTTTTCCCAGTCGGCCGACAAGGGCCGTTTGCATCCTCTCGATGTTAATCGGTGGAACTCGTTCATCGTCCAGACCCATATCGACAAATTAACAATCGACCCCGCTTTGCTTGACGCATTGCTTGACACATGGCTCGAGAACGAGGGCTGGCCTGACGCGATGCGAGACCAGCTCGTCACCGAGTATGAGTCGGCCCGTTCCCTCCTGACGACTTATGACGAAGAACAAGCCCTCCGATGACGAGCATTGCGGACGCGGTCGATGGACTGACAGGAACGCCGAGGCCGGTTGTCTGCCTTGATACCTGTATTTTCTTGGATATCCTGAGGTCCATGAAGAGAGAAAATGCGCAAATATTAGAACATGTCCTAAGAATATTGCAGACTGTTGCCACGGCTCCAGACCGGCTTCAGATCGTCATCACCTCTTTGACCCGCATCGAGTGGACTCAAAACCACTCAGACGTCCTGATCAAAGAGACGAGCCAAGAATTGTCCGATTTGGATAAGTGCATCAGCAGAGTCCATGCGACTTGGGACTCCTTGGGCAGTCCTCTACCCAACCGTGCGCCCAGGTACCACGATCCTTCGTTGCCTCAAAAGCTCAAGGGCCTGGCAGAGTCGCTGCTTTCGATCGCCATGGAGTTGGACGAGGATGCGGACTGCGTCAGGCGAGCGCTCGATCGTGTGAAAACCAAGACGAGGCCATCGGAGGGTGGTGCCATCAAAGACTCCATTCATCTAGAACATTTCCTCGATCTATCACGGCGCTTGGCGGCCCGTGGATTCACCGAGCCTCGCGTCTTCGTGAGCAGCAACACCGCTGATTTTTCTTTGGATCGTAATAAAGCCGATAGGCCGCACCCTGACCTCGTCGGAGACCTTTCCACGGCAGGTCTTGAATTCTTCCCATCTCTGGGCCCAGCCCTCAGCCACATCGGCTTATTCGGTACGCGGTCAGCTCCGACAGGCGGTGTCCTTCCCGCTCCCGTAGGCGGGGCCCCCCCTACCGCCCCATAACTTGTCGGTTTGTGATCCGCGAAGTGACAAGATGGACCCCAAGAGCTGTCGGACGACCACCCCGATTAGGTACTCCGGTCGCCCCAAGCCTCGCGACGGCCGATAAGGAGCCCGCGGTCCGGAATACCGCCTCGTCAGCCGCCCGCCGGATCGAAGGGACGTCAGACGATGGGATGCCCGAACGAGTGGCCCTCGTGAACGATCAACGAGTCCCACGCCCGGCGAAGGAGGCGGGCAACCCCTGGAGATTCCGGCATGGTCTTTACTCAGGAAGAATGAACCCGGCGACCGCCTCTGGCTCGTCCCACCGCCGGGTCGAGAGCGATGCCCAATTCAGCACGGCGGTCAGGAACTCCTCGTCATCGAGGTGGATCAGCACGGTGAACAGCCTGTTGACCACCTCTTTCATCAAGACCTTCATCTCGTCATCGCTGAGGCGCGACAGCCTCGTCCAGGGAATCTCCCCGTATGGGCTCACGATCTTCACGTCCGAATAATCGCCCGCCTGCGATGAGGGGCTGATGCCGGCGTGCAGGTCTTCGAGGAACGTGTTGCGCACGCAGGTCAGGGCGAGCGCCTTGGCCAGAACAGCCGCGAATTCCGGGTCCATCATTCTTTCTCCGCGGTGTCGCCCCGCTTCAGCTCCGCCTCCAGCTCTTTCGGGCTCGGTCCAGCAGGGCGATGTTGTGATACCCAGGTGGTTTGTACAAGCGGTCCTTGCGCCATTGTCTCATCGGGCCAGGCCGCGGCGAAGTCCCGCATGGATTTGAGTTTGCGCGGCGAGAGCCCGGTCATGTTCGGGAAAGCAAATACCCCCGCACAGGTAGTGGAAAAGGGGGCGATGCCGTCGTCCCGAGAATCGTTTACAATGTCCGTCCTTGGCGGCCGCCGTGAGTCGGCGGCGCGACATGGCCTCATTGCCCGCGGTGAACATGCCTCGCCGAAAGAAGAACGCACGCAACCAAGCCGCCGAATCCGACCAGCATGGCGCCTCAAGCGAAGTCTCCACCGGTGGCGAGTCCGCCGCATCACAGCCCACGGCCCCTTCTGCGGAGGCGGGCGCGCAACTCGGAGACGAGTCGCGGGCCGTCCCGACGGCAGGGGGCCTGGTCAACGCGGGCGGTGTGGGAGCAGTTGATCGCGCAGAGTTGGCACTCACGGACGATGCCGAGACACGGAGCCGTCGCGCCTTCTTCGGCCGTAGCGGTCAGCTCGCCGTAATGTCGGAGTTCCTCTACCGACGGATCAACGTCGCCATCCCGGAAGTGGACGTCGGTGACGATGTCTTCGTGGTCAAAGGCGGCGATGACACGGTGACGCGAGTGCAGGTCAAAGCAGCCACGGCAAAGGCACAAGCCGGCAGTTACTTTGCCCTCTTCAACGTACCGCTGGCCCAACTGTCGCTGTTCCGGGACACGCCTGCCCTCGTCTACGTCTTCGCCGCTCGGTTTCAGGATCGGTGGTCCGACTTCGTCGTGATCCGCCGGTCCACCTTGCTCGCGCGTTTCAACGAGGGGGCTGGCGCTCGCCGAACTCCGCCTGACGCTCAGGAGTACGTCCAGTTCCGGATCGTTTTTACCGCGGATTCCGCCCAGTGCGGTCCGGTCAACCTCCAGCGCTACCGCAACGCCTGGGATCCGTGGCCGCCGCTCCAGCCTGAGGAGGAAGAGACGCCGCCCGAGAATGCCCTTCCGAGTGCGAACCTGGGCGAACCGCCCCAACCGCCCGACGGCCCGGCTCCCGCCGCGACGGCTTCCGGCTGAGAGGTCACTCGGCGACCGTGTCGGATTGATAGAGGGCGAGGTTTGTGAGCGGGTCAACGACTCGGAAGCCGCCGAGTTCGTTCATCTGCCTCGACGACAGCCCGGTCAAGAGGGTGGCGACCTGGTCGTAGAGCGATCCCACGCTCGCCTCGGTATCGGTCTGCGTGTAGCTGCCGAGGAAGATGGTGGGACGTGGGTGGACCCGCGGAAACCGTTTCAGAATCAGCTTCAGGCTGTTCGGGTGGAGGCCGTAGCTCGTCCCTTCGCCCTGGCGGCCGATCAGGATATCGACAGGACCGGATTGCCCGTTCTGCCCCCCAGCCGACGGACGCGGCGGACTTAAGTCGTAGACCTCCCAGTCTCGGTTGCCCGTCACCTGACGGAGCCGGCTCGCGAACTGTTCGGCCTCGTTGCGGTCAGTCCAGACATGCAGCCACTTGCGACCGAAGGAATCCCCCACTCGGCGCTTTCATCCAGAGAGATCCCTTGTTGCTGGAGAAGCTGGACGTAAGCCTCAAAATCCCGCGGGTTGGTCTCGTAGGGGAGCCCCACGCCATAGGCCCGGGGAGGAAGGTGAAGCCGGGATTCGATCTCCTGGATCCCGGCCGCAAGGGCCGTCTCCGGAGTCGGGAACCGCCTCACCCGGCCACGGTCGTCCTTGAGTACCTCTCCCCGAACGCTCGGCCCGAACTCCCTCGGGGAGAACGCGATGTAATACTGGCCAGTCGGGGTGAGGTCGCCGGTTTCCGGATCTTCCTTGGTGACGTCCTCAACCGTAAACCAGAAATCCCGACCTTCAATGGTCCGTTTCTGGACTTCCACCGGACGAACCTTTCGTTTTGGGGCCGCCGACCACGCCGAAGCTCTATTCCAGATTGTACGCGCCGACCTTGTGCCTGACCAAGAGGCTCTTGGAGAAGTTGGTCGTGGCCTTGCCCTGGCGCTGATACAGGTCGCTCTCGATCCAGTGCACGAGGACGGCGCGGCTCCAGCCGTGTTCGACTGTGGCGCGGGCGTACCAGAGACGTTCGTTGGGGTCCTTGAGCTTGTCGAGGATGACGCAGTTGGGGAACCAAGGAATTTGTGCAACAAGCTGTTGCACCATTGGCTGCTCGGTCCAGACGACGGCGACGGCCCGCATGGATTTGAGGTTGCGCGGCGAGAGCCCGGTCATGTCCGGGAAGGCGCGGTGCAGATCGTCGGCCAGCCGGTCGATCAGATTGGTGCCCCATCCCTCCTGTTCCTGTCGCTGGAGGATCGCACGGACGGGTTGCCAGGAGAGCAGGACCATCTCGCGGTCGAGGGCCAGGCGCGCGGAGCACGTTCGTGGTCTTCTGGTCATGTCGTCCGGGTTTCGGGGTGACGTCGCGTTTCCGGGCCATGGGTGATCTCCTGGACGGTGCTGGCCACGGGGGGCGGGAGCCCAGGTTGGGCGCGATCCCGGCTGGCCGGTCAGGAACCGTCGATCGAGCGGATCACGAGCCGCCGCTCCGGCCGTCGTCAAGGTTGTTTCGGCGGTGCGATCCCATGCGGCAGCTTGGCGAACCGCGCGGCTTTGACCTGATCGATCTGGGCCTGGGTCAGCCCGATGACGTCCTCGAGGTTGGCCTCGCTCAGATCGGCTCCGGCCAGATCGGCTCCGGCCAGGTTGGCCCCGGTCAGGTCTGCGCCACTCAGGTCGGCCTGGCGAAGGTCGGCCTGGCGAAGGTCGGCGTATCGGAGTCGCGCGTTCTTGAGGTCGACCTTCGCGAGGAACACCCCCCGGGCATTCGCGTGGGTCAGGTTCACCCCCTCGAGGTCCACGACGTTCACTTGCTCGAGATGAAGGTCCTTCGACCCGTCCCAGTTATCGGGCCTCTGCGAGAGTACACGGTGGTCCAGATCCAGGTGGAACAGGTGGCTCGACTTGGGGAACCCGTAGAGCAAGATCGCGGTGGTAATGAGGAACAGGGCGACGGTGACGAAGAACGGGATGCAGAATCCCAGGAACCCGGGTAACGACTTCAGGGCGCCGAGGAGGAAGACGGAGGTCGGTGTCCTCGTCGGAGCCGCGATCGCAACCTCAACCGCATCATGGTAAATCTGCCCCTCGCGCAAGATCGCGATGGCCATCTCGTCCTGATACTTCATGATCGATCGGAACCACTTGTCCAGGAGGTCCGGGGGCGGCGTGGTCGTCGCGGGCGAGCAGCGATCGACCTCGATCACCTCGCCCCTCTTGAAGGTGCCGCCCAGGAGGACCCGGCTGAGCCGGACATGGAAGACCGTGAGATTGGCCGCGACGCCCAGGGTGAAGATCTGGAACCCGATGATCCAGGCGTTCCTGGCACGGAGATAACCCAGCCAGAAGACCAGGAGCGTCATCAAGGCAATCCCGAAGATCATGAAATACGACGTGACGATCTGAAAGAACGCCGGGGGCGAGTCCTCGAGCCGTCGGGAGTGCCGTCGGATCAGGGCGTTCAAGGTGAGCGGGTAGGCCCGGCGATCGAGCGGCATTCCGTCCGGGAAGATGGCGGGCAGAAAGGAGAGTTGCAGCCACGTCTCGCCCAGGTACGTCAGTTCGTAGACCAGCAGGATCAGGACGATCCCCGGCATGATCCACGCGAATTGGATCGGCGAGATGGCCGCCTGGATGAACGGCAGGAGCGTCAACTGCTGGACATGGTGGAGGATGAGGTTCTCGTCTCGCGACGACAGGACGGTCAAGGCGGAAAAGCCGCAGAGCAGCAGGGTGATCCTGAAGATCGTTTGCAAGTACTTCGACGCCTCCTCGATTCCCTTCAGGGCCGTGAAGCCCTCGACCGGAGCGGGCAGCGTTGCCCCGGTCAGGTCGGCGCCCCCGAGGCTCTCCGCCGACAGGTTTTCCGCCTCGCTCAGGTCGGCATGCCGGAGGCAGGTGTCCTGCAACCGAGCGTAGCGGAGGTTGATCCCCGCGAAATCCCTCTTGTAGAAGCATCTTCCCCGCGTCCGGTCATCGCGGAAGTCCCAGGCGGGTTCAACGGCCGGGGTCGCGTTCATCTCGACGCGCCCACCGTCACGACCCTCGCTGGCGATGGCGGTGTTTCCGATCGCCCCGTCCGCGACCCAGCAACCATTTCTGAGGCCGCACCCGACGCAAGGCTCTGCGTTCACCATGGCAACCTCCGTCGTGGATCGGCGGTGATCCCCGGACGCCGATGCCCTGGCCGTCGGCGGCGACGTGCGCTGATTCTGATTGGAGATATAGCCAAGTTTTTTGTCGCGTGCAAGGGTCCATTCGAGATTTCCCAGGTGAGGCCGGATCGCAGCCGGGTTCTTGGTCGAAGGCATTCGCGGTTCTGCCGGCTGGCACAATTCCCCTTCTCGCCGCCGCTGGCAATCCTTTACGATCGTTCGGCCGGGGCGGGTTTTCCGACGATCGTGGCGAACCCGACCGCCATCCGCGCTGTCTGATCTCTTCAGGCATCGGGCGTGGGACATTGAGCGTCGGGAAGAGCGAAGCCCGTTGAACATCGTCCCCGATGCCCGAGGCCCGACGCCCGAACCTCGACGTCTGACCCCCAATGCCCGATCCAACCGAACCCGTGCTGATGGTGACCGAGCTGACGAAGATCTATCCGGGGCGGCCGCCAACGACCGCCGTCGATGGGCTCTCCTTCGCGCTGAAGCGGGGCGAGATCCTCGGCTTGCTCGGCCCCAATGGCGCTGGGAAGACGACGACGATCCAGATGCTCCTGAGCACGCTCAAGCCGACTTCGGGCGAGATCCGGTACTTCGGCCAGTCGCTGGCAAACGCCCGCGCCGAGATCCTCGGCCAGGTGGGCTTCGCCAGTGCCTATTCGAAGTTGCCGCGCCGGCTGACGGTGACCGAGAACCTGGACGTCTTCGCCCGGTTATACGGCCTCAAGGCCGGCGAGCGTCGCGAGCGAATCCGGGACCTACTGACGCAGTTCGGGGTCTGGGACCTGCGCCGGCGGCAGGTCGAGGGGCTCTCGGCCGGCCAGACCACGCGTGTGATGCTGGCCAAGGCGTTCCTGGCCCGGCCGAAAGTGGCGCTGCTGGACGAGCCGACGGCTTCCCTCGACCCGGACATCGCCGTCGAGGTCCGCGCCTTCGTCCGTAGCCGTCGCGACGAGGAAGGGGTTTCCATCGTCTTCACCTCGCACAACATGGACGAGGTCGCGCAGCTCTGCGACCGGGTCATCTTCCTCGACCGCGGCCGGATCGCCTCGAGCGGTCAGCCGGACGAGCTGGCGGCGTCGGTCGCGTCGGCGCGCATCCGGCTCCGGGTCACCCAGGGCCTCGACCCGCTCCTCGACCACGTCGCGGCGGCCGGCCTGACCAGCTCGAGCGCGCTCGACGACGATACCGTCGAAGTCGAGATCGACGAGTCCCGGATCGCCGACTTCCTGGCCCGCATCGCCATGGCCGGCGTGCGTTATGACGAGATCGCGATCCGCAAGCCAACCCTCGAGGATTACTTCCTCAAGCTGGCCGGCACGCGGACACAGCCACAGCCCCAGACCGGTCGGCTCGACGAGGTGACCTCATGAGACTGAGCCTCGGGCGGATCATCGCCATGATCCTTCGGCATATCTACATGGTCCCCCGCACCCTCGAGAGCTGGGCCGAGTCGATCTACTGGCCGGTCGTCAACCTGCTGCTGTGGGGTCTGACGACTCGATGGGTCGAATCGTCTCAGGGATCGGTCCCGCGACTGGCCTTGATCGTGCTCACGGGGGTCGTGTTCTGGCAGGTGGTCTGGCGGGCCAACTACGAGATCTCGGTCAATCTGCTGGAGGAGTTCTGGAATCAGAACCTCGTCAACCTCTTCGCCACCCCGCTGAGCATCTGGGAATGGTCGATCAGCCTGGTGGTCCTGGGATTGATCAAGAACCTCCTGACGCTGGTCGTCGGCATCGGCGGCGTCTGGCTCCTGTATCGGCTGAGCATTTTCGAGGTCGGCTGGATGCTCCTGCCGTTCCTGTTTTCGCTGATGATGTCGGGCTGGTTCATGGGGTTCACGTCCTCGGCGCTGATCATCTATTACGGCAGGAGACTCCAGAGCATGGCCTGGATCCTCGGGTTCGCGCTCTCGCCGCTCAGCGCGGTGTTCTACCCGGTCAGTGCGCTGCCGGGCTGGGCCCAGCGGATCGCGATCGCCCTGCCGATGACACATGTCTTCGAGGGCATGCGCCAGATCCTCAAGGGCGGACCACTGCCGTTCGCGGCGCTATGGCTGAGCTTCGGACTCAATGTCCTGTACCTGACGCTGTCGATCCTCTTCTTCGGCTGGATGTTCGAGCGGAGCCGGTCCAAAGGGCTGGGGCGGCTGGAATGATGATCGGGCTGACGATTCACTCGTTGGGCTTCTCCGGCGTACCGCCTTGGCCGTCTCCGTAGACGATCTACCGTTTCATGATCCGCATGACCGCGGCCGACTCGCCCGGCAGTTCGAGCCGGGAGCCCCGCGGGGTGTCGTCCCATTGGGGGTCGCCGTACAGTCGTTCAACCGGTCCGGACAGATCGGGCGGCATCGGCACCTTGGCCGGGGTCTTCCCCAGGTTCAAGGCAACAATCACATGTTCATCCCTGATCTGTCGCAAGTAGACATAGACCGTCTCATTCGCGACGAGGTCGGTGAGCGTCCCTCGGCGCAGGGCGGGGGATGCCTTGCGGAGCCGCAACAGGTCGCGGTATGCGGCGAAGAGCCGTTGTTCCTCGGGGGACCGTCCTGCGGCCGTGAAGGCATCGCGTGGGTCCCCCGGGAAGCCTCCGGGAAAGTCGCGACGGTCGTCCATGTGGCCGGGAAGTCCGATCTCATCTCCCCAGGTGATCTGAGGGATGCCCCGCGTGGTGAGCAGGAAAGCGACCGCCAGCCGAAGCCGCGCGGGAGTCACGCCCGGCACGCTGGCCAGTCGAGGGGTGTCGTGGTTGTCCAGGAAGGTAACCAGGAGGTCGGGGCGCGGGTAGAGGCCATCGCGCCGCAATGCCTGGGCCAGCGCGGTCGCCGGGGACTGGCCCGAGAAGACCGCGGTGGCCGCCTGGTACAGGGGAAAATCGAAGACGGCGTCCACGCCGGGATCAATCCCGTCCCAGCCCGCACGGCCGCCCTGGAAGAAGCTCAGGTCGGCTGCATCCACGACCCACGCCTCGCCGACAGCGCGGATTCCGGGGTGGACCGTCTTGAGCCGGCGGCTCCAATCCTGCCAGAAGACGCGGTCGACCATTGGGTACGTGTCGAGCCGGACCCCGTCGGCCGGGAACAGCGTGATCCACCAGAGCGACTGCTGGATCTGATAGCGGCTCACACGGGGGTTGCGCATGTTGAGGTCGGGCAGGATGCCGGCGAACCAGCCATCGGTCACCCCGCGTCGGTCGGCCTCTCGCGGCGTGGGGGTTGGTCAGCGATTCGAACTGAAAGGTACACACCGGCGGCCGATCGATCGGCCCGTGGAACCAGTCATCGGTCGGCGGGTGGACGACCCAGCGGTGCTTCGGTCCGGTGTGGCCCAGGACATGGTCCTGGATCATCTTCAGGCCGAGCCGATGTGCCTCGTCTACCAGAGCGCGATAATCGGACAACGAACCGAACTGGGGATTGGTGTCATAGAAGTTGACAGAGCAATAGCCATGAAAGTCGGCCATTTTCCGCTGTGTTCCTGCGATGTTCGCCGTGAACCAGGTGGCGCGGCGCGGTAGACCGGCGTCAGCCAAACCGCTGTCACGCCGAGGTCGGCCAGGTCAGGAAGCCTCTTGCGGAGGCCGGCGAAGTCGCCACCGTGGTAGGCGTGGGTGTCGCGGCGATCGAGCATCCGGTCGCCTCCTGCGGACTCGTCGTTCGCCGGATCACCGTTGGCGAAACGGTCGGGCATGACCAGATAGAAGACGTCGTCCGGACCGAACGGCTGGGGCCTGCGCGTGGGCTTCGCGACCAGGTCCCAGTCGCGCCGGATCGTCCGGCCCCCTGCCGCGACCTCGATCTCGCAGCGACCCACCGCGGCTTCGCCGGGGACCGTCACGTCGACGAAGAGCGCGCGCCCGCTCGCCCTGGCTCGATCCTCCCGATCCCGATCGGCCCTCGCGTCACCCGGACCTCGGCCCCGTCTAGACCGGACCCTTCGATCAACAGCAGCAGCCTCTGCTCGTCTCGCTCAACCCACCAGGATGGCGGTTCGATGGTCTCGACCACCTGAGCCCCGGCGCTCAATGCTTGAGCGAGCACGGCGAGGAAGAGCACGGCCTGGCGCGCGAAGTGTCTTCGTCTCATGAATGCCGAGTCTCCAAGGATCCGTTTTCCGAGGGACGCCGCGGCCGCCAGGCGCGGCGAGAAGAATCGGTGCCAACCGGGTGTGATCATACCGCTGGTTGCGGCCCGGTTCCTAGCCATTCGCACCAGACGGGACTTCTCGGCCCTTGACACCGGAATGAGGAGCGATGTAACCTCTGTAGTGCATCTTCTTTTTTCTCTCGCAATTCGACAAGTGAGTGCATTTAGGGACTGGGCGTGCTCTGCTGCGCGCTCATCGGTCCGCTGCATCGATGCCACCGCCCTCTCGGCCCGAGGAAAAACACCCCGGCCAAGGAGACTTCATGATGGTTGCCCACGATCCCCGGTGTCGCCTGGGGGCGCATCTCCTCATCGTGCTCGCACTCAGCATCCCCTGCTTGGTGGTCGGATGTGCGGGTGGAGATGGTTCCAAGCCGGCCAACGTCGACGTGGCGCAAGAGAAGAAAGTCCAACAGTACATGACAAGTTATCGCGAGCAGATCATTGCCGATAACAAAGCTAAAGCCAAAGCGAAGGCCGAAGCGAAGAAATCGCCCTGATCGACCGCCGGACCGCGATTCGAGCGCATGTCGCGTTTTCAACCACGCCGCATCGTACCAGTCCCGTAAGTCTCTCTGGAGTCGTCATTTCACTCAGCCGAACCGTGTTTCGAGGAGGATTACTGTGAATTCGTCATCCCGTCGCGGCTTCACGCTGATCGAGTTGCTGGTGGTTATCGCCATCATTGCCGTGCTCATCGCGCTCTTGCTGCCGGCGGTGCAGTCGGCGCGCGAGGCCGCCCGTCGCTCACAATGCACGAACAACCTCAAGCAGATCGGTCTAGCTCTGCACAACTACCACACTTCCAACGATGTTTTCCCACTGGGAACCTCGCTGAATCCGGTCAACACGGCGAACGATCCAGGGGTTTGGGCGTCATGGAGCGCTCAATCCCTCATGCTCGGGTATCTGGAGCAGACGCCGTTGTACAACGCGATCAACTTCAACTGGGGCCCGCTGGCAACAGGTACGACGACCAGTGACGGAACAGGGGGCATTAATACGACGGCCACCCACACCCTGATCCAGTCATTCGTGTGCCCCTCCGATCCCTTCTGCGGTGGAGGTCGGCAGAACATCAACGACTATGCTTCCTGCTTCGGCACGACCGGCCTGCCGCTTTACTATTGGAGCAATACCGGCGGTCCGCCCTTATACAATCAGCAACCGTCCGGGTCGACCGGGATGTTCACGTTCGCGCTTCCGTACGGGGTCAGGGACTGCACCGACGGCACCTCGAACACCGTTGCCTACGCCGAATGGCTGGTCGGCGACGGTCGGGGTACGGCGCTCGGCGGTGTGAGTCCGCCCAGCAAATACCGGGGTAACATGTCGGCAGGCGTCTCATCCGTGGGCGGCACCGACCCTGGCACCGTCTACGACGCGTTCTCCAATCCCCAAGCCTTCCTCACCAACCTCCAGGCCTGCACCGTCGCGTTTCAAGCGGCAACCAGCAGTGGCGTCACCGACATGAAAGGCTGGCGATGGGGTCTCGGCGCCAGCGGTTACTCGATGTTCAACACCATCCAGACGCCAAACGATAAGCAGTACCCAATCGGCGGCTGTCGCGAGAATTTCCAGGTCGGGGGAGCACCCTGGCCGGACGCAAGCTTCACCATCGGCGCCGCCAGCAACCACCCCGGCGGATGCAACGTCCTGTTCGCCGACGGCAGCGTTCGATTCGTCAAGGACAGCATCAACCGGATGACGTGGTGGGCCCTCGGGACCAAGGGGAATGGCGAGGTCATCAGCTCTGACGCCTACTGATTCGTCGCCGCAAGTTTCCGAGATTCTCCGAATTCCAGGGATTCCGGGGTCCCCAGGCTCTTCTCGAGTCTGGAACCCCACCCCAGAGGATTCTCATTCAGGACGTACACCGTACCCGCTACGATCGCCGGTTGGCTCGATCGGGAACCAGCGCCGCAATTCCCGCTGCGGCCGAGATGACCGCCAGGAGTTGTGCGAGCAAGCGGATTCCCCATGTCGAGGCGATGGGGTCGAGGATCTTGGTGCCTGGAAATGCCAGCGCGGCGATCACCTCGTACAAGACCGCCCCGGAGATGCCACCCAGCAAGCCCCCCAGCAGGCCACGACCAGGCCGGCCGCGACCGCCCAGTCCGATCCCGAAAGCCAGCCCGCCCAAGGCGCCGACAGCCGCCCAGGGGAAGCCGTGCACACACAGGGATGAGGCCATCTCGACGGACATGTTTCCGGGATCGCGGTCGCGGATATGGGACGCGAGCGGGACTGCGGCGAGGGCCGCTCCGGCTCCCCCGCCCGCACCCAGCACAAGGCCCAAAAACGCCGCCATGGCGCCGGCCCGGGCGGATGGGCGCGCCAGCCCACCCGCCATGCCCGATGCCAGCCCCACGGTGGCGCCCATCAGACCCAGGGCCAATGCCGCGTTCCGTGTCGCGGCGGTCATCCGCTCTTCCCACCCGGCGAACAGGAACGTCGAACCCACGAACTGCCTCGCCGTTCCCTTGGGTTTGAAGCTGTCGAATGTGGCCTCGATTAGCAGCCAGGACACCAGGGCCGCCCCGGCCCCGGCTCCCAGAGCCCAGAGACGTACCGCCCGCGATCCGCCGCTGGCGGGCAGGGCCGAGCCGCTCGGCTGGGCGTCGGCAGCTTCTGACGAAGGAATCGGGGTCGAGTCGTGTGTTTCCATCGGATCAGCTCCCTCGAGTTCACGGGGTCAGACAGAGGTGATGAGGGGAGACGGGGACGCCGCGAGGCCCGGTGTGGACAGTGCGGGCTCACCATCATCAGACGCGGCCACGGTCCATCGGCCCGGGGGGCCATGGCTGCCCGCGGAGGACTGATGTGTCAAGGTTATCGACATCGACAAGGATCCTGGAAATAAGCAGGCTTGAATCTTAAGGCGAACGGAAGGGGACGTCAACCGAGCACCGGTCCACGGCCAATCGAGAGGCGTGGCGGAACCGCGTGCACGCTTTTCTCAGGCGGCGCGGCGACGCTCGCGAACGGCGTCCGGTCCATGCTACGTTCATCATCGCGAGACTGGTCGCTTGCACCGCGATCAAGGCCTGTCTGGGGATCATGAGGAGGGTTGAATGCGTCAGCGCCGATGGGTCGTGATACTAGGCGTCGTCTCGGTGTTTGTCGTATGGGGAACGGCGCGCCTGGTCAACTCGTGGCGCTATCGGGCGAGCCTGAAGCAGGCCAAGGCCCGGCTCGACTCCGGCTCGGTCGCCGAGGCGCGACGGTTACTGGCCGAATCGGCGGCGCGGTGGCCCGGCGAAGGGGAAGTGAGGTTCCTGCTCGGGGCCTGCGAGCAAGCCCTCGGTCGCCTTGACGCGGCCGAAGCGGCCTGGTCGCGCGTGCCGACCGATTCGCCCTTCGCCGGCCACGCGGCCATGCTCCGCGTCCGGCTGTTACTGAAGCGCGACCGGTTCGCCGCGGCCGAGGAGATACTCCCCGCAGCCCTCCGGGCCTCAGGCCAGCACGCCATCGAAGCCCGCGAGACGCTGGTCGTCCTGCTGAAGCTCGAGGGGCGGTTCGACGAGCTGCGGACCGTGGTGCAGGACGGCTGGGACAGCTACCCCGACCGGTTCGGCTTGCTCCGACAACTGGCAAACCTCGACTCGATCGTCCCCGTACCCATCGAGAAGATCTGGCCCGCTCTGGAGAAAGCGGCCGAGAACTCTCCAGACGACGACCGGATCTGGCTGGGTCGAGCGAACCTCGCCATCCGTACCGGCGAATTCGCCAAGGCCCTGCGCTGGCTCGACGACTGCCGGCGGCGTCGCCCGCGTGACGCCCCGGTCTGGAAGAGCCGGCGGGACCTGGCCCTTGCGACGGGCGATGTCGCCGGCGCGCGCGAGGCGCTCGCGCATCTCCTGCCCGACGGCGTCCCCCCGGAGGAGGTCCTCGCCTTACGCGCCTGGTTCGCTGCGCGATCGGGCGACCACGAGCGCGAGCGGCAGGCGCTGGAGAAACTGCTCGAGCGCGCGCCGGGCCGGGTGCAGGCCGTGGAGCGGCTGGCCGAGCTCGAACTGCTAGCCGGGCGGCCCGAGAGCGCCGCCCGTCTGCGCGCGCGGAAGGTCGAGCTGGATCGGGCCAAGATCCACTACGAGCTCCTCGTGACGAAACCCAGTGCGGAGGCGGTTCGCCACACCGCCGAGATCGCGCGCCTGGCGGAGGTGCTGGGGCGATCGTTCGAAGCGCCGCGCCCTCTGGTCCTTGGTCGTCGAAACCGCACCCAACGATAAAGAGGCCCGTGCGGCGCTGTCGCGATTGGCCCAGGCCAGGGCCATCCCAGCCGGGGCGACACTCGCCGACCTGCTCGCTGACCTCGATGCGGTCTCGGCCGCCTCCCCGGCGGCTCGCCCACACCAGCGACTCTCGGCACCGCCGGCCTTCACGGATGACGCCGAGGCCGTCGGCCTCCGATTTCGCTTTGAGAACGGCGCAACCCCCTCCCGCCAGATCCCCGAGACGATGAGCGGAGGCGTCGGCCTGCTCGACTACGACGGCGACGGCTGGCTCGACGTCTACCTCGTCCAGGGCGGCCCTTTCCCTCCCGACCCGACGGCACCTCATAGTGGCGACCGCCTCTTTCGCAATCGGGGGGACGGCACCTTCGCAGACGCCACGACCGCCTCCGGCATCGCGAACCTCACGCAAGGCTACGGGCACGGGGTGGCCGTCGGCGATTATGACAACGACGGACATCCCGACCTGTTCATCACCCGATGGCGCGCCTATGCCCTCTATCGCAATCAAGGGGACGGGACTTTTCGGGATGTGACCCAGGTGGCCGGTCTGGGAGGAGACCGAGATTGGCCGACCTCGGCCGCCTTCGCCGACCTGGACGGGGACGGTGACCTGGACCTTTATGTCTGCCATTACTTGCAGTGGGATGCCGAGCACCCGCAGATCTGCTTTGACGAGGAGAAGAAGAAAAACAGCTACTGTGCGCCCCAGCGCTTCCACCACCTGCCGGATCACCTGTTCCGCAACGATTGTGGCCGATTTGTTGATGTGACCAATGAAGCCGGGATCAACGACTGGCACGGCCAGGGTTTGGGGGTGGTCGCCGCTGACCTCGACGACGACGGGTGGGTCGACCTCTTTGTGGCCAACGACCAGTCGCCCAATTACTTCTTCCGCGGCCGGGGTGGCCTGAAATTCGAGGAAATGGCAGAGATTTCAGGTCTCGCCGCCAACGCCTACGGCGGCCTTCAGGCGGGCATGGGTGTCGCCTGCGGCGATCTCAACGGCGACGGACGACCCGACCTGGGGGTCACCAACTTTTACAACGAGTCGATGACCTTCTACCACAACCTCGGAGGCGGTGTCTTCACCGACCATACCGGGGAGATCGGGTTGGCGGTCCCGACGCGCTATCGACTCGGCTTCGGCACCGCGTTCCTCGATGTCGACAACGACGGGCACCTCGACATCGCCATCGCCAATGGTCACGTCAACGACTTCCGGCCCGAAATCCCGTACGCCATGGCCGCCCAGCTCCTTGTCGGCAGCGAGGGAGGGAAGCTGACCGACGTGAGCGACCGTGCGGGTGCACCCTGGCAAGTCTTGAGGGTCGCTCGTGGCCTCGCAGCGGGGGACCTAGACAACGACGGCCGGATCGACCTGCTGCTGGTCGCGCAGGGCGGGCCGCTGGCCTATCTCCACAACCAGACCGCCGGAGGCCACGCCCTGACGCTTCGCCTGGAAGGCAGAACCTCCAATCGCGATGCGGTCGGCGCGAGGGTGACCGTCGTCGCGGGTGGCCGGCGCCAGGTCGCCTGGCGTTTCGGTGGAGGGAGTTACCAGTCGGCCTCCGACCCCCGGCTCCACTTCGGTCTGGGCGACGCCGGCCAAATCGAGTCGATCGAGGTGGCCTGGCCCTCAAGGCGAGTGGATCGCTTCGGCCCTCTGGCCGTCGATGCCGGCTACCTGTTGAAAGAAGGACACCCTCAGCCGACCCCCCTGCCCGGCTACCCGAGCCACTCTGGATCCCGCTGAGGGCGTCAGTCGCCGTGGTCTTCCAGGCGGGAGGCAGACTCTGTTCCAATGGCACTGGACTACTCCATGGGTTAGGGTATGAGGCAGCACGAATGCCGAAAAGACGGGAGCCGTTGCCATGAGAACCCAGAGTCTGAGCATTCAGAACTTCCGCGGGTTTGAGCGATTCGAGATGAAGGATCTCGGCCGGATCAACCTGATCGTCGGTACGAACAACTGTGGGAAGACGACGGTTCTGGAGGCCATCAACCTGTTGCTGGCCAATGGCGATACTTCAGTGATCTGGTCGATGCTTCTTCAACGAGGTGAGGCAGTCGGGGCTGATCGCTCTGCGGCGAACCCAGGCTCAAAGCCCATTCAGATTTGGAGACTCTTCCGCGGCCACGACATCAGAATCGGCGCGTGCTTCAGCATCGCGGCTGATACGGACAACGGCCTCTCGAGTGCGATAGCGAGCGTCGAGGAATACGACCCGGCCAACGGTCGATCTCTGGGCATTGAGTTCCCACCCGTGGATCCTTCTGAGGAGATCCACGCGCCGCTCTTGGTCCAGATCATCTGGTCGGATTCACGACCGAACGGCGCGAAGCTCTTTATCCCGATTCGTGGACGAGACCGCACATCGTCCATGGCCATCCACCGGAACTCCCGGCCAAGCACCCACGACTTCTCGTTCCGTTTTCTCACGGCTTCCTCTCAGACGGTCGGATCCGTGATCTCACTTCTCGATGACATTGTGCTGACGCCGGAAGAGGACTTGGTGCTCGACGCGCTGAGGATCATCGAGCCCTCGATCCAAAGGATCGCGTCAGCGGGATCGGACCGGCTCCGGTCTGATGACCTACTCTCCGCCCGTGGGGGCCTTCTCGTCCGGCTCGAAGGTATCAAGAATCGGATTCCGATCGGCAGCATGGGAGACGGCATCTGGCGCATGCTGGGACTGGCCCTCAACGTCGTCCAATCCAGGGACGGCATCCTTCTCGTCGATGATATCGACACCGGCCTTCATCATACGGTGATGGAGGACATGTGGAAGTTCCTGGACTCCGCCTCGAAGACGTACAACGTCCAGGTCTTCGCCACGACGCACAGCCGGGATTGCTATGAGAGCCTGGCTGCCATCGCCCATGGCTCGGTTTCCGAGAACAGCGACGTGACCATCCAACGAATCGAGCGCGGTCGCGAGACGGCGGTCGCCTACTCCGAGGGGATGATCGCCGCCGCCGCCAAGCACGACATCGAGGTCCGCTGATCATGGCCAGAACGAGCCCGAACCCGAACATCCTTCTCGTCGAGGGCGATGAGGAGAAGCGCGTGATTCCCTATCTCATGGATCATCATGTCGTCTGGGGAGACAAGGAACACGAATGGGTCGTTCAGGTCAAGTCGCACGGGGGCATTGACGATCTACTGGAGCCTGACACCATCAAGACGGAAGCGGCCGCACCGGGTCGCAAAGCCGCCGGAATCGTCGTCAACGCCAATGATCATTTCGATTCCCGGTGGGCCCAGGTCCGGCACTGTTGCCTTGGGATTGCCGCCGATTTCCCGGAAACGTTGCCACCAGAAGGGCTCATCCACCGGAACGCACAGGGTTTACGAATCGGTGTCTGGATCATGCCGGACAACCGATCGCGCGGCATGCTGGAAACGTTCCTGAGCCATCTCATCGTTCCGGCCGATGCGCCGCTCTGGGCCTTCGCGCAAGAGTCTTGTGCGCGAGCGCGAGATCATGGTGCACCTTACACCGATCCGCATCGCGACAAGGCGAATATCCATACGTACCTGGCCTGGCGTGATCCTCCAGGAATGCAATTGCACGTCTCAGTATTCGCGAAAGCCCTGGATGCGCGGCTGCCGCTGGCTGATCGGTTCGCGAAGTGGTTTATCGATTTGTATCAGCTCACGGCACGTTGAATTCGGCATTCTTATCGCGTCGGTGGCTGGCTGGAGAGCTGGACCAGGGCTTCGAGCACGCGCGGCTTCTGCTCGGGCCGGAGGATCAGGTAGCGATGGCTGCTCTCCGACGATTCGACGAACCGCGTGGAACCGTCGGGGCCGACGGTCACCTTGCCGTTCGGTGAGAGGTCGAAATAGCCTCGATCACCAAGGACCGCGACCAGCACGCTGGTCAGGTCCCAGGTCGGGCGATTGTGGGGCGGCGGGTTGCGCTTGATGTACGCCTCGGCGAGGGGATGATGCGGCACGTATCGGTAATCTCGCTCGATGCTCGTCGCGGGATAGGGCAGCGCGATCCCGATCTCGAAGCCACTGAAAATCGTGGGCGTCGGCCAGTGTTCGGCCAGCGTCTGGGCACTCTTGACGTCCCTGACGATGTTGTATTCCCCGTACCGGGGGTTGCCCTCGATCGGTTGAAACGCACCGGCCATCAGCGAGAGCAACCGGACCTTACTCTTCACCAGCTTGACACCGGTCATCGGCGAATGTTCGTCCGCTGGCGAGTCGAGCAGCCGGGCCAGGTTTGTCGAGAAGCCGACCTGGGCGATCACGACCGAATGATCCGGCTGAGCGGCCAGGGTCTTGCGGAGGACCGCGGTCGCGCTCGGACCCGTCCGCCCCGAGAGGAGGTCATGGGGATAGCGGAACCGGCCATCTGCATCCTTCTCGTCGACCAGCGAAAGGAATGCGCTCTTCTCGACGACACCCCCCTGCCCCACCACACCGATCGGGATCTCGCCGCGCCCATAGAAGGCATTGACCGCATCGACGAACGGCGCGGCCTGCTCGTGATCGACGCTGATCGTCACAGCCAGCAGCCGGCAATCGCCGCGCGATTGGAGCGCATGGATCATGCCCAGGGCCAGCACGTCATCGCAGTCGCCGCAGATGTCGGTGTCGAAGATCAGTCGCACGGGCTCGGTACCGCCATCGGCAGCTCTGGCCGGAGACGACCCCAGGTCGATCATCATCATGACCGTCGCAACCGGCAGAATGATCGTTAGCAGGATATCCCATCGCATGACGAGTCGGGTCCTCAGAGGCCGGATTCCAGTTAGTGTTCTTGCATCGAGGAGATCCCTGACTATAGGCAAGGCGAGGGGTTCCGAGCAACGACCCGTCTGTCCGCGCCGTTGTCCGCGCGCGACATTCAATCAACAAGAAGTTGGGAGACTCCTCGTCGACCACCACCGATCTCCGCGCGGCGGGTGCGGGATACCTGGGGAGTGCGACGATCCGACCCGCGCCGCTTCCCCCTCCGTTCGGGCCAATTTGGTCATTCGAGTAACCCAGTCTTCCGATTTTTTGGATTTTTTTATCTCCCTCTGGGGTCGAGAGTTCCGGAGCCAATCGCCCCGAAATCCGCGATAGGTGCATTAACGGATCATCAAACCTGTGGCATACTGAATAATATGGACCATGTGCGACCGTCACCGACCGGAAACCCAGGCTGCGAGCCACGGGGCTGTGCCGCCCGCGGCCGTGCCCGGCACAGCGATTTCGGGACTCGGCCCGAACTCGCTGGGGGCCATGGGGATCGGAGAGGGCGCCGCGGCCAAAAGTGGTCACCGAGTGCCAATTTGTGCCACAATTCTCGGCAAGTCCGGCCCTGCTCCCAGCCGGCCCCGCCCAGAACCCACGCCGGATCCGGACGTCCCGCCGATCCTGAGTATCAACTCTCAGAAAGGGTCAAAGCCACCGTCCCCAGACGGTGCCGTGGTGATCGCCGAGACTCTCGAAGTTGGCAACCCATTGCGGATCTCGGTTTCATGCTGTAGAAGACGAGCGTTTGGTGTGGTTGCGTTTTTCGAACATGGCATCGGGGAGGACAGGTCTAGCTCGGTGCTCTGCACCAGGGCGGTGTTGCGCCGCCCGAGCGTTTGGTCAGTCATGCAGCACAACGAAGGCTGTTTCAGGCCCGCTGATCCCCCGGACAGTGCCCGGCATACGGGCGGGCCTGGGACAACCCCGCCAATCGTGGTTCCGCCCGCATGCCGGGCACTGTCCGGGGGGCGGGCCAGAGAGCCTTCGATGTCCCAGGTCTTGTGGTAGATGTCTCCCCGATGCCGAGGGCGGGCTGCCCCGATGATTCCGGGGCGGTCCGTCTTCCCTTTCGAGCCCGATGTATCTCGAGATCAACAATCGCTTTGCCCGGGTCGTCAGCCGGTTTCGTCCCTGATCGAGAAAAAAGGTCGGTAACCTCTTGCGGACGCCCGGAGGTTGGTGTACAAAACATCCGTTCTTTGTCGTGACGATCGAGCATCCCGGAGGACAGGTCTAGCTCGGTGCTCTGCACCAGGGCGGCGTTGCGCCGCCCGAGCGTATGGCTGGTCATGCAGCACAACGAAGGCTGTTTCAGGCCCGCTGATCCCCCGGTGGCAATTAGCTGTTGCCGCGGGCCTGGGTCAACCCCGCCGGACGTGGTTCCGCGGCAACAGCTAATTGCCACCGGGGGGCGGGCCAGAGAGCCTTCGATGTCCCAGGTCTTGTGGTAGATGAGACTCCCGGATGCTCAGGGTGTGGGCTGTCCCGATAACCTCGGGCAGCCCGCCCTACCTTTCAAAATAACCCGTAGGTCAGGCTTTCCCGCCTGATGCGAATCGGACATCAGGGCTGGAAAGCCCGACCTACTTCTGCCTGATCGAGGCACAGTCTCGTGTCAACTTCGCTACGCCTGGATGATGTCCGACGCACTGGGAGTCGAGCGACCCCGAGCTGACCCGGCTGGTCGTCGACCTGGCCGGCCAGCCTGACGGGGAGCCCGCCACCCGCCCGCGCGAGGGTGCGCCCACCTTCGCGAGTTTCTTGGCCGAGCTCTACAGCAAGTCGTTCGCACGCAAGACGCCCGAGGAACAGAAGCACTACCGGGTCGAGCAGCTCAAGGCCCTCGAATCGCCGACGGCCGAGGTGCCGCTCCCCGACCGGCTCCGGGTCCATGAAGTCATCATGGCCCTGTGGGAGGACAACGGGCCGTACGCCCGTTCGTGCCTGCTGGAGGTCATCGCCGGGGTGCCGTTGCGCTTTGGTCCGTGGCGGGCGCTGAAGCGGATCTTCAAAGAGGCCGAGGAGCGAGACGATACCGAGGTCTTCGGCGCGCTCGCGGCCCGGATCGATTCCGCGCAAGGCACCGGGGAAATCGCCCAGCGCACGATCGCCTATCTCCGCCGACGTGCCTGGCGATATCTGCGGCGGACCGGCCAGACCCGTCCCGCCTGCTACGCCGACGTGGCCGCCGACGTGCTGGCTCACTACAAGGATACCACGCCCTGGCACAACACCTGGGTCGCCAACCACATTTTCTCTCATGAGACTGGCGACTATACGACATCGAGCTTCCATCTCAAGAAGGGGCGTTCCGACCTGAACGACCGTGCGTTCGCCGCGCTCTGGCAGCGGAGCCCGCGCCCGCTGTTCGGCCTGCTCGAACGGGCTCGGAGCGACCGGGTCCGCCAGTTCGCCGCCGACTGCCTGAAGGCCGACTTTCGCGCCTCGCTCCGCGAGGTCGAGCCCGCGTGGGTAGCCCGGCTCGTAGGCGTGGGCAGCCGGCCGGTGGATGAGTTCGTGGTCTGGGTGCTGACCAACGTCCCGAAGTTCGAACAGGGCGCGTTTCGCACGCTCGGCCTCCACGAGGCGGTGCTCCGGCTATTCGATTCCCCCTCGGACGCGGCCGGGTCCTATGCCGCCGAGTACGCCCGCACCCATGCCCGCGACCTGCCTGTGGATGAGCTGGTCCGGCTGGTGGATAATCGCCATAACACCGTCCGCAAGCTGGCCGTCGACCTAATCCAGTCGCGCAACCCGCGCAAGGAGATCGGACTCGATGCCTGGGGCCGGCTGCTGGAGTCGATCCCTGGCCTGGACCTGGCCTCGGCCGCCCTCCGCAAGCACTTCAGCGCCGCGAGCTGACGCCCGATTGGTTCCACGATCGGCTGTTCACGCTGAACCTGAATGCCTTCATGTTCCTCCAGAAGCTGTTGCTGGAGATCCATCCGGCCGGATCGCTCGGGCCGGATTACTTCATCAAGCTGATCGAAACGGCCCATGAGAAGGAGGATTTCACTCCAGGCCACCTCTTTCAATTCACCCAGTTCATCAAGGGCCAGCTCGAGCGGTTCGACCTGAATGCGCTTGATCCTGTGGTGCTCCGCCGTCAGTTCCTGAGATCGTCCCCCATGACGATCATCCCCTGGGTCGAGGAGGGCCGGCTCAAGCCCCAGGTCCTGGGCCTCGACTTCCTCAAGGCGGTGGCATTCCGCCCCGACTGGGATGCCGACCCCTGGATCGCCGAGCTGCGGCGCAACGGCCCGGCCTGGGCACGCGAGTTGTCGTTCGACGAGGCTCTGCCGGACCAGGTGCTGGAGTGGCTGGGCGACGTCCGCCGATTCGCACCGGCCGACCTGGGCTTCGATTGGCTGATGAAGCTGGCCGCCCGGGGTGAGCCGCGTTATCACAACTTCGCCGTCGAGACGATGATCAAGGGCTTCACGCCCGCCGACTTCACCCCGATCCAGCCGGAAGCGCCCGCAACGCCCGCCGCCCCAGTCACAGTCAACCTCGGCGGAGCCTCGTTCCTTTTCACCGGCAAGCTGGCGACGATGCAGCGCAAGGACGCCGAGGACAAGGTTCGCCGCGCGGGTGGCACGGCGGCCTCGAGCGTGACGGCCAAGCTCCATTACCTTGTGATCGGCGATGAGGGCTCACCTCTCTATGGTCACGGCAAGAAGGGCACGAAGCAGCTCAAGGGCGAGGAGCTCAACGCCACGGGCGCCAACATCCGGATCATCTCGGAGACCGCGTTCTTGAAGATGCTCGCCGGCCATGCTCCGCGGGCCTCTCAGGGCGATGCCCTTGCCGGCGCCGAGCGGCTCTGGGAGATGGCGATCGCCCCCGGCGCCGCCGATGCCCCGCTCGGGCGGTTCGCCATGAAGTACATCCTCCGCCATCATCCCGACATCGCTCTGGCCCAGACCGATCGTCCGGTCGATCCCGGTGCCGAGATCCCCGCCGAGTTCCTCACCTTCGATCGGGTGAAACCCTTGTTCTCGGAGACTCGCAGGCCGCTCCGCGACCTGGCGCTCGAGCTGGGCCGCTGGGAGTTCGCCCGCTGGTCGCCACCAGCGGACGAGCTGGTCCGGCTGGCCGAGAATCCGCACGCCGACGTCCGCCGGTTCGTGGCCCAGGCGCTGCTGGCCGACGCCGCGCCCGAGCATCGCCGATACCGGATCGACCCCGAATCGCTCACACCCGCGGCGGTGTTCCGGTTCTGCGAATCGGCCGACGAGTTCGACCCGCGCTGGGCATGCGACTGATCGACCGCTCGGCCCGGTTCCGGCAGCCCGAGGAACTGTTCCGCCTGACCGAGAGTCCCGACCGGAGAGTCCGCGCCTTCGTGATCCGGGCGCTCTGGTCCCTCTATCGCGACCGCGGGATCACCGAGGGCTGGAAGCCATACGTCCCGCCCGCGACGACCGTGGGCGCGGCGGCGAAGAAGTCCGCGCAGGCCCAGGCCGACAACCGCGGAACGGGCCCGCCCGCCCGCCCCGACCAATTGCCCGCGAGCCTGCGCGACCTGTGGGGCTTTCTGCGGCGCACCCTGTTCGAGATCCCCCCACCGCGGCCCGAGAAACGGGACCCGGAAGCTGGGGAATCGGGGGAACGACTCAAGCCGTTCCCGGCGCGACGGGCGAAGCTCTCGCTCGTCGAGACCCTGCGCGACCTGGCCCTCGAGGATGCCGATTTCGCGCGCGGTGTGCTGCCGATCCTCGAGGAGTTCATGGTCTCGCGGGGCATGACAGAGCGGGCGGCATGCCTGGTCGCCGTCACCCGGATTCGTCATACCCATGAAGTCGTCCGCCTTGGAAGCGAAGGAGGTGCCTCGTGACCGCGCCGGCCGATAAGCACCTCACATACCGTGGTGAGATCAAGGGGGCCGTCGGCGTCGGCGGCACGCTGGCATTCGTCACGATCCATCCCGAGGGCCAGCCCACGGCCCTCTACCGGCTCGATGTGGACAAGCTGACACTCGACGCCGACCCCTTGCCAAAGGGAGGCACGGCGATCGCCGCCATCGGCGAGAGCCTCTTCGTGGCCGGCGGCGACGGCCAGCTCTACGTGGGCTCGATCGCTTCGGGCGAGCCGAAGCCGGTGGGTGTGGCGCTCGATGCGCCCGCGACAGGGCTGGCCCCACTGGCTGACGGCCGGCTGGCCGCGCTGATCGAATCGCGCGTCATCATCCGGGCTATCAAGAACGGGAAGCCCCTCCAGACGCTCGACCTGCCCGAGCCGGGGACGGCCCTGGCGGCCGACCCGACGGGGCGCTGGCTCGCGGTCGGGACGACAAAGGGGACGGTCCTGGTCTTCGACGCCGAAGATAAGCCCGAGTTCCTGGTGAGCGCCTCGGAGCGGCTGCACGAGGGTGCCGTCACGGCGATCCTGTTCGAGCCGGACGAGTTGCGGTTCCTCTCGGCGGGTGCTGACCAGAAGCTATTCTCGACTCACGCTCGCGGCAAGCTCGAGCCCGAGGACAAGGGGCGCGGCAACAATCACACGGACGTCGTCACTGCGCTCATCTGGGGGCCGGGCGACCGCCTTTACTCGGGTAGCCGCGACGCTTCGATCAAGTCGTGGCCGCGGGTGGGCGCGATCAAGCCGGCCACGACCAAGGATGGCGTTGGCCGCGTCGTTGCCTTGGCGATGGTGCAGGTCCACGAGCGGCCACGGCTAGTTGCCGCGTGCGACGACCAGACAATTCGGGTCTTCCCCGTCAACGCGGCGGGTAAGGTCGGCGAGCTGTCGCACCGGGTTCATGACGCCTACGCCCGGGCCAAGCACGAGCTGTCGCAGGACGATCCGACCCGCCGCGAGGAGGCGCTGAAGGCCCTTGCCGGTTACGCCGACACGCGAGCCCTCGACCTGATCGCCGGACCGGTCGACTCCGACCCAGATCATGCGCTGCGGCGACTGGCGGCCGGCCTCCTCGGCACATCAGGTCATCCCCGGGCCACGACCCTGCTGGAGAAGTTCCTAGGGCATCGGGATGAGGCGGTCCGTGTCTCGGCGTTCCATGGTCTGCGCAAGCACCTGGGCGAGTCCGACCTCCGGCCGATTGACCTGGCGTTGAAGGCTGAGAAGCCGGACGTGGGCCGGCTGGCGGTACAAGCGCTGGAGCCGCTCGCGGCGAAGGACGACCAGGCGCTGGCGCGGCTCACCGATGCGCTCAATGCCAAGACGGCCGAGGTCCGCCTGGCGGCGGTCGTGAGCCTCGAATCAGTCTCAGAGCCGCGATCGCCCGAATCGAACCTGGGTGCGCTGACCTCGAAATATCCGGACGTACGCCGGGCCGCCCTTCTACGGGTCTACCGTCGGGGGTTACTCGGCGAGCCGGCCGTCCAGGCGGCATTGCGGCGCCGGGCCGAGGACGCCGATCCCGACGTCCGCCGCACCGCGTTCTTGCTGCGCGCTCCACACGCGTGAGCGGCTGCTTCAGGTTCTTCGGTCGCGCGATCCGGATCTGGAAAGGCAACTCATAGAACTGGAGGAGGCCGATCCTTCGGGGGGCCTCGTTCTCCGGGCGCCGACCCCAGACACCCAAGACTCAACCCCCCCTGGCCCCCCCTTCGTTAGGGGAGGAAAAGATGGGGACGCACTCGTTTCCCTTCCCCCCCTTACGAAGGGGGGGGGCAGGGGGGGGTGATGCTGGCTCTGCCGTCGAGTCCCCAGGATCGCCCTCAGGTAAGAAGAAGACAAAGACCGCCAAGCCGAGCGCTACCACCGAGCCATCCCTCGACGACATCGACTTCGAGCCCTTGCTCCAGGCGACGGCCAGCCGGGCGCTGGACACCTGCCTCCGCGGGGCTCGGGGACTGGCGATC
Source organism: uncultured Isosphaeraceae bacterium (assembly GCA_963845695.1). GTDB lineage: Bacteria > Planctomycetota > Planctomycetia > Isosphaerales > Isosphaeraceae > CAWJTV01. Next base: position 139,226 of record CAWJTQ010000019.1, read on the forward strand.
CTGGGCGACCCGCGGGCGTTCGGCCTGCTGCTCCAGCTCAGCCGGGAAGAGGATAAGACGGCCCGCGCTGAGGTTTGCCGGGCGATGGCCGCACTCGACGATCCACGCGCGGCCGAGCGGCTCCGTTCGATGCTCCACGACCCGGAGGCCGAGGTCCGCGACGCCGCCTTTACCGCGATGGCGCGTCTCCACCAGGCCAACCCCTTGACGGCCGCCGAGTCGGGCCTGAACGCCTCGCATGAAGACGTGCGACGGCGTGGTCTCCAGCTCTTGGTCGAACAGATCCGCAAGGCCAAGGCCGGAAGCGCCGCCGAGCCGGCCCTTGCGCTGCTGTCACGTGCGCTCAACGACAGCTTCCCGGCGGTGCGGTCTGAAGCGTTCAAGTCGTCGCTGGGACTCCAGGCGGGCGGGGCCGGCGCGGGCACGCTCCGGTTCGCTGTGCGGAGCGTCCATACCGACGTCCGCCGCGAGGTGCTCACCGAGGCGATGGCTCAGATCGGCGAGCCTTGGGGCTGGGACCTCCTGCTGGAGTTCTTCAACGATCCCGACCCGGCCCTGCGGGGCGAGGCGTTCGAATTCGCCCTCAAGAAGACCAAGGGGCTCGAGTTTCTCGAGGCGGCGCTGGCCTCACGATACCCGGACCTTCGCAAGCGGTCGGTCGCCGAGCTGGTCAAGAAGCACACCGCCGCGTCGCAGACTCTGCTGGTCCGGGCGCTCGATGATGAGGACCGCGAGGTCCGGCTCGCCGCGATGCAGTCGCTGGTCGACGCCGACGCCCTGCCCGCGCTGGCAGAGGTGCTCGGGAACACGCATCCGGACGTGCGCCTCAGCGCCGCCAAGGCTTTCGCCCGGCATGGTGACGCCCGGGCGCTCGAGCCGCTCCTGGCGCTGGCGACGACCCCCGAGCCTCTGGAGCAAGAGCGGCGGGACGATTGGCTCAAGCTGGCCGAATCGGCTCTGGACGGCCTGGGCGAGCTAGGTGACCCCACCGCGCTGCCGCACCTGATCCCACTCCTCGACAGCCCGCGGACGGGCATCCGCCTCCAGGCGGCGCGGGCCCTGGTCTGGGTCTCGCGGCCCGGGACGACCGACGCACTGCGGCAGGCGATTCCGCATGCCGACGCGGCGGTGAAGTACCACGCGGCCAAGGGGCTCGCCTTTGCCGGTGATGCCTCGGTGGCCCCGCTCGTGTTTTCCGAAGCCGGTGGCAAGATCTTAAGCATCGGCGAGCAGATCGCCGCGGCCCTGGCCATCGGTGCCGCGGGCGAGGACCGGCTCGCCGTGTACCTGGATGACTCGCGCGACGAGGTCCGGCTTCGCGCCCTGATCCTCTTGATGATGCTCGAGTGGAAGGATCCGGACGGCACCGCCGCGCGTTGCCTGGCCTGCCTGTCGAGCCGGACGCCTCGGCTCCGCCTCACCGCCGCCCGGGCACTGGAAGCCCTGGTCGAGCCCGGGGCTTTCGAGCCCTTCGTCGTGGGCCTGGTCAACGACCGGGGCGACAAGCCCGAATGGAAGATCCTGGCGTCGACCGTGGACGCCTTCGCCGAAATGCTGGTCCATGGTGACTCGCAGCTCCGGGCACGCACCGCCCTGCTCTTCGCGCGCCAGAACGAGAAGGAGCAGGCCGCCTTCGACCAGGCCTGGGCCGTTCATGAGAAACGGTTTGCCCGCGAGCTGGCCGAGCTGGGCCGTCAGGCCAAGGCGCGCAAGTCGGTCGCGCCGCGATACACGAGGGATCAGCTCCGCGAGCTGGCCTTCGGGGCGTATGTCGGGTTGGTCCGCGAACAGGGCGGCTCCCAGGGCAAGGGTCAACCCGCTGGCTCCGTGGCCGATGCGGCGGTGGTCCGCGTCCGGCAGTCGGCCCTCGACCGCCTGTTGGCGCTGGCGGGCTCGGATGCCCATCTCGCCGCTGCGGCGCGGCCGGTCTTTGTCCAGGCGCTCGGCGATCCGAATCAGGCTGTCCGGTTCCAGGCGTTCGAGCATGTCCAGAAAGTTGGGCTGGGACCAACGGAGCTGGCGGCCGAGGCGCTGGCCGCCGGACACGTCAACCTGGGAGTCAAGGGACTGGAGCTACTGTCGGGCGGTGGTTCTGAGACCGAAGGCGCGGCCGTGCTCGCGCGGGCGATGCTGGCGCGTACGGACGACCTGGCCATCGAGGCCGCCAAGCTATTGATCGCACGACGGGGAGCCGTCGCCGTGGCGAGCCGTGCGCTGGAGGCGGCGTACGACAAACTCCGGAAGCAGGCGGTCAACTGGCTGGCCGCGGAATACGACAAAGAACCGGCCGCCGGGCCGGCGCTACGCTTGGCCCTGGCCTCGCGCTACCAGGCTGTTCGCGAGCTCGCTGCGTTCGAGCTGGCCACCAAGAAGGACTCCGCGGCTTTCGAGTCCCTGGTCGCGATCCTGGCCGCCGCCTTCGCGCCGAGGAAGCAGCAACGGGTCATCCAGGCGATGGAAGCCCAAGGCGACCCTCGCGCCGTGGGTGCCTTCCTCGACCGGATCGAGAACGACCCTGCCGGGACGGCGCTGGCCGAGGACTTACTCAAGGCGGTCGGACGGTTCCGGCGCCCCGAGGTTGTGGACCGGCTACTCGGTCTCTGGGAGAAAACTCCGAAGTGGCGCGAAGCCATCTTCAACGGCCTCGTGACCATCAGCGGCTACGATCAGCGGATCGAGGACCCCGAGGACGAGCGGCCCGAATCTCGATGGCTGGAGAAGCAATTCCCTCGCCATGACGACGTGCTCGCCCGGCTGATGGACCGGGTCTCGGCTCCGGTCGAGGCCAAGTTCCTGGCCCGGCTCATTCCGGAGGCCCGCTCGGCGCACGGCAAATCGGTCGCTCCTGTCCTGGCCGGTCTGATCAACCATCCCAATGACGAGGTGCGTCAGAAAGCCGTCGAGGCCATCGGCTGGCGGCTCCGCAAGCGCGGCGGCGAGGCCGAGCCTCTGAAGAAGGCTCTCGCGCACCGCGACGCGATCACACAGTTCCTCGCCGCGGAGGCGCTAGCCAGGGCCGGCCGCGGTGATGGCCTGAACGTCTTGCTGGCGAGTATCGACTTCTCCACCGACCTGAGTATCCGCCACCGTGCGGTGCTGGCCCTGGGCGAGTTGGCCGATGATCGGGCGCTGGATATCCTGCTCAAACTGGCTGGCGAGGATGGCCACGCACTCCAGCAGAACGCCCTCCAGGCGATTGGCCATCTCGGTCGATCCACGAGAGCGGATGAGGTCTTCAAGCTCCTGGAACGTCATGCGAAGGCCAACACTCCGGTTGGCTGGTGCGCTCTGATTGGGCTGAGATGGTTCGAGACGCGCGCTGCCTGGCAGATCGTCCGGGAACGAGCGGCCGACCGCTCGTATCCGTTCCGCTCCCAGGTTGTTGGCTGGCTGGGCTACAACGACGACCCGGCCACCCGCGACCTGCTGCTTCGTCTGCTCGCCGAGGACGATGACGTGGCCGACGAGGCCATCACGGCCGCACGCCGTCTCTGGGGTCCCGACTCGCTCGAGCCGGATTACGCGGCACTTCAGAACCCGGACCGGGACCCCCTCGAGGATTACGAAGACAAGATGACTCGGGTCCTCGACCGCGGCGAGCCGCGCCGCATCTTCGAGATCCTCCCCAAGTGCCCTGGTCCGGTGAGCGACATGCTCGCCACCGGCTTGTTGAACCGGGTCGAGCCTCCCGTGACTGAGGCGCTCGCCGCCCTCGACCGCCCTGACCTGACCACGGCGGGCGTGGCGGCCCGCATCCTGGGCCGAGCCGGCGCCCAGGCGGCTGAGGCCGGGCCAGCCGTGGCCAAGGCGCTGGCGAAGTGGCGGAAGCTCTGGGAGGAGCAACGGCCGTCGTTCGACCGCAGCGCTGTGGGCCAGATGACCGGGAAAGGTGACCAGGCCGACCGCCTCACCGCGTGTGTGCGGGACCTGGTCTGGGCGGCGGGCCGGCTGGGTGTTGCGAGCGAATCCCTGACCGGGGCCGCCACCGCGCGGCCCGACGACGCCGCGTATCAGCCGATCCGCCTGGCTGCCGTGCTGGCCCTCGGAGCGAGCGAGATCGAGAAGATTCCCGGTGCGGTTGCGGCCCTGGAGTCGGCCGCGCTCACGGGTGCTCCCGAGATCCGGGCCGCCGCCGCGCAAGCAATCGCCGGGCGCGATCCCAGGCGAGGCGCCGAGCTCGCCGCTCGGCTCCTGTCCGACCGGGTCGCCTTCCATCGGCTCACCCTCGACGGTGCAGTGATGGTCGAGGAGACGTTGCGAACCGCCGCGCGTCAGGTCCATTATCAAGGTGTCGTCCTCCCCGGCCTGATCGATCGCGGCAACGTCGCGGCACTGGCTGTGGTGGCCGAGGATCGCGCGCTGCCCGAGGCCGCGCGGTTGGGGGCCGTCGAAGGGCTGGCCGCGATGGCCCGCGAGCCGGCGGAGGACGTGCTCCGCCGGGTCGGGATGAGCACCGACGAAGACGAGGAATTCCGCAAGGCCGCCTGGCGCGGGCTCCGCCGTTCCAAGCGGGCGAGGAAGAGCCAGGCGACGAAGGTCGAGGTGAAGTCATGAGCACCGCCGACGAACCCCGCGACGAGACCGTGGAACCGGCCCCGCCCGAAACCGCCACGACCGAGGTCCACATGGCCTATGCCGGGATCAGCACGCTGGTCGCCACCGAGGGGACCGCGCGGCTGGCCCTGGCGGGCAACCTCCGGCGCGATCCGGTACGGTTCGAGGCGACCATCAAGGAGCCGCTTCGGTTCCGCGAGGCGATGGCCGCATTGTACGCCGTCGTGGCCAGCGACTTCCGTTATGTGCCCAAGGACCGGACCGCTTATCTGGCCTATACCCGGATGCGCCGGGAGTCGTCGAGCCTGAATGCCTGGCAGGCCCAGCGAGCCTATTTCTCCTGGCTGCTGCGTAACGACCCATTGGCGTTCGTGATCCTCGACCCGGTGATCACGGTCCATCCGGACCAGGTCCTGTTCGAAGTCTTCAGCAAGGATGAAGGAGCCTATGCGAAGCTCGGCGTGGATCGCGACGCTTTCGAGCACGCCGAGAAACCGGCCTTCGGTACGACGAACGTGGACTTCAGCCAGTCGCTCTATCAGGGCTTGCAGCAGATGCGAAGCTATCGCGAGACCCGGCTGAGCATCGGCCAGGAGGGCGTGAAGTTCGCCACGACGGCCGCCGGTGAGGTCTTGGAGAAACAGATCCGCGTGCCTGACTCGTGGTTACGAGGCTTCCTCCAGGTTCAGTCGTCGGCCGCACTGCCGCGCGACCGGTTCGACCTCGCGCCGGTGGATCTGTACAACGCCCTGCGGCATCTGCGGCTGAACGCCGATCGCAAGGGCCAGCGACGGGGTTTAAGGATCGAGCTGGTCCCGGGGGAGCCGCCGCGATTGGTGCTCGAGCCGTGGAACGTGGTGATCCCCGCGACGACCGGCACGTTCAAAGGGAAGGCCGCGCGGGTGGTGCGCGTTTGGGGCCGGCCCGGCTCTCGTTGATCCACCGATTTCTTCCGTTCACGGAAGAGGTCGAGGTCCACGTGCTGGGCAGCGGCCTGCCAAGCTTCTGGGTCCTGCGGGCGCCCGGCATGACGCTGACTCTCGGCCTGACCGGCTTCACCGCCGCCAACTGGTCGCAGGCGCTCAACTTCGACCTGCTGCTGCCGCGGAAGACCGCGACCACGACCAAGCCCCTCGACGCCGTGCTGGCCCATCTGCACGAGCACTGGTCGGCCGGCGCCGGCGAGCTGGCCCGCGCGACGGGCCTGGCCTGGCCGGCCTTGACCGAGGCGCTTCAGCTCGGCTGCCAGGAGGGGAAGATCATGTACGATCTCGCGGGCGACGTCTACCGCTTCCGACCGCTGACCGACGTCCCACTCGACCCGGCCCGGCTCGAGTTTCGCGACAACCGCGAACGAATCGCCCATGACCTGCTGAACCGTCGCGGGGCGGTCAAGATCGTGTCGGAGAACCGCATTCCCGGCACCGGCCTGGAGCTGACCGGTCAGGTCACCGTGACGGAGGACCGCCGCGATTACCGGCCGCAGATGCTCCTCGCCGAGGAGGGTCAGGTCACCCGCGCCGATTGCACCTGCACGGCGTTCCGCAAGCAAGGGCTGAAGGCCGGGCCGTGCGTCCACCTGGTGGCGTTGCGGTTGGCCTACGCCGATCAGGAAGCCCGCCGGCTCAAAGGGCTCGACCCAGAGAAGGCGATCACAGTCGAGACCCGGACCTATTCGCGACGACTCCCGGCCGGCGAGGAAGTCTATCAGGTCTCGCTCGAGCGTAGGCGACTGAAGATCCGATGGGGCCAGGACGAACAGAGCCGGCGGTTGCAGACCTTGACGTTCGACACCGTGGAAGACGCCGCGGGGGCATTCCTCGCCAGGTCCGCCGATCTGGAAGCGCGCGGGTTCCTCTCGCTTTAGTCATTGGTCATTGGTGTGCCGTGACGATCGCTGGGAATGGCATCGCTGGCCTCGAGATCCGAGCCGCTCACAGCCCGGCGGCCGAAACGAGCGAGGGGCGCCCGGGGGCCGTCCTCCTGAAAACAGGTGGAATAACAGGTGAATTGTAGTCGGACGTACACTGCATGCATCGGCGCTTCCTGAATTGACGAGATATCCGAAGATATATCACGTATTTATATAATATTTTATAAATGTTTTCGTGGGTCTCGGACGAGCGGCTCGATTCGATGAGATCGGGTGAAGCACGAAAGGACGGGCAAGGCATGTCTCGACTCCAGCAATCCGACCCGATCGCCTTGTGGCGTGCCATCGAGCAGGCCGGCGGTGTGCAGGCGTATGTCAACGCCCAGCTCGCCGAGCGGGGATTCGTGGTCCAGCGCCGCGAGACGGACAAGATGTCCGACCGGGAGAAGGAGGCCTACAAGAAGTCGCTGAAGGCCGAGGCCGAGGAGCGCCGGCGGTTGAGTCGCGAGGCGTGGAAGGCCCACAAGGCCACGCACATCGTCCACCTGGGTGAAGGGGTGTTCTGGACCGAGGGTCGCGGTCACGACAAGTGGGACCTGCCCAACGCCGAGGCCCGCGCCGCCGAGAACGAGCTGCCGCCGCTGGACTCGGCCAAGCAACTGGCTGAAGCCCTGGGGCTGACCGTCGCCGAGCTTCGCCGGCTCGCCTATCACCGCGATGCGGCTACCGTGCTCAACTACCGGCGGTTCACGATCCCCAAGCGGGATGGCTCCGCGCGGGCGATCTGGGCTCCGTTGCCGAGGTTGAAGAAAGCCCAGCGCTGGATCTTGCATAACATCGTCGAGAAGTTGCTGGTTCACGGATCGGTCCATGGCTTCCTCCCCGGTCGCTCGACGCTCACGAACGCCGCCGCTCACGCCGACCCGAAGCTGGTGGTGAAGGTGGACATCAAGGATTTCTTCCCCACGGTGACGTTTCCTCGGGTCAAGGGGATCTTCCGCAAGGCCGGCTATCGTGAAGAGGTTGCCACGCTCCTGGCGATGCTCTGCACCGAATCGCCGCGCGAGATTGTTGAGCTGGAGGGTAAGACGTACTACGTGGCCCTGGGCCCGCGTTGCTTGCCCCAGGGAGCACCGACGAGTCCGGCACTGACCAACACGCTGGGCCTGCGCCTCGACCGCCGGCTCAGTGGACTGGCCAAGAAGCTGGGCTGGCGTTATACCCGCTACGCGGACGACCTGACCTTCAGCCTGCCCAGGGATTACCAGGGCCCGCCCCGCGTCGGCACGCTGCTGGGCTCGATCCGTCGCATCGTCGAGGACGAAGGGTTCGCGATCCACCCGGACAAGACCGGCGTCCGCCGTCGCGGCGGCCGGCAGGCGATCACGGGACTGGTCGTCAACGGTGGATCGCCACGTTCCCCACGCGAGTTTCGGCGCAAGCTTCGCGCGGCCATCCACAACCGGGCCAACGGTAAGCCCGCACACGAGGGCGAGAGCCTGTCAACCCTGATCGGCATGGCGGCTTATGTCTATATGACCGATTCGAATCGCGGCGAAGGATTCCTGGAGGCGCTGCGGGAGCTCGATCGGGCGGAGACCTCGGCCTCGGCCACGGTCGAGCGCCCGACGACCCAGGCTTGATCACCGACAAACTCCAGGAGACCTCTCTGAAGACCGAGCTGCCCCCAGGTCTTTCCGAAGAGCCAGAAAAAGGACCCACGGCGGGCCGTTTCATTGTGATCGCGCGGTCAAAGGCTTAAGATATCACCTCACTCAGCGTGACGGGCGGCATGAGGCCAGGTACCGGAGGACGGACGCATGAGCCAAGAACTGGAACAGCGAGTCAGCGATCTCATCCGCCAGGCTGATGCCGGCGACCCTGCAATTCAAGCGCTGCGCAGGCCTTCGATTCGTCAGGACCCTCGGCGTGGGGGGGATGGGGGCCGTCTTCTTGTTGCGCGATGAGTCGAATGGGCAGCAGCAAGCCCTCAAGCTGATGCTCGAGACGGGCAGTCTCAATCCGAAGGACAAGGAACTGTTCCTCCGTGAAATCGAGAACACCCGGGCGCTGCGCCACCCGAACATCGTGCGACTGATCGCCACCGGCTCATCGGGAGATGCACCATTCTTCACGATGGAATACTGCGACGGAGGCAGCGCCTGGGACCTGGCGACGGGTTCCGTCGGCGAGTCCGTCGAGATCGTGCTCCAGGTGCTCACCGCGCTGGAATTCGCCCATCACGCGGAGGTCACCGCGAGGCTGAAGGACGGCAGCCTGGAGACCGTGCGGGGGATCGTGCACCGCGACCTCAAGCCCCCGAATATCCTGATCTCCGGGTCGGGAACGGGGCGAGTGGTCAAGGTCGCCGATTTCGGCCTTTCCAAGGCGTTCGAGGCGGCCGGACTCAGCGGGGTTACGGCCAAGGGAGACGTGGGGGGGACGGTGGCCTTCATGCCGCGCCAGCAGTTTGAGGATTATGTTGGTGCGCAGCCCGAGGTGAACGTCTGGGCCGCGGCGGCCTCGCTCTACTGGCTGCTCACCGACGAACTGCCGAGGCAGCCCGGGCCAGGACAGACCTGGGGCCAAGTGATCAAACAGATGCGCCCGACACCCGTGCGCGATCATAACGGCTCCGTGCCCGCTCCGATCGCCGAGGTGATCGACGCGGCCCTGGACGACTCCGGGACGCTCAAGTACCAGTCGGCGGCGGCATTGGCGGCCGCCTTGAAGGATGCGGTGGCGCGCTCGGGCGCCTCCTCGTGATGAGGGGCGACACGTCGGCGCGGCGAAGGCCGGCCCCGAGCCAAACACGATCCCATGAGGCAAATCCCACGATTTCGGGCTCGGCTCGCGATCCTTGATGAGCCCTCGGGGGTTAGGCGATGGATATCCCTTCCGAAGACAATCCGTGGACACTCCTGGGCGACGATTACCAGGTCGGGCGGCTCCTCGGCCGCGGGGGGATGGGCGAGGTTCGCCTGTTCTGCGATCGGTTCACCGAGCAGCAGTACGCCGTCAAGATCAACCACGTGCCCGGCGCCGGGGCACGCCGCCAGTTCCTCGAGGAGCTCCTCACCTGGATCGATCTGCCCGACCATCCCCAGCTCGTGGCGTGCCGATTCTTCCGGTCGATCGGCGCGGATATCTTGATATTCTCCGACTACGTCGCGGGCGGATCCGTGTCCGACCGGCTCCGGGATGGGGGCTTGCGCGAGAGCCAGCAGGTCCTCGACGTGGCCATCCAGGCGGCGCGGGGGCTGTCCGTCCTGCACGGACTGGGGCTGGTGCACCAGGACATCAAGCCGAGCAACCTCCTGCTCACGGAGGGGGGGCTGGTCAAGATCTCCGACTTCGGCCTTGCCCGCGCCCGGGCGGCCCAGGACTACGCCGCGGAGGACTATCAGCCCGGTCGCACGACGGCCCGCGGGACCCCCCAGTACTGGTCTCCGGAACAGGCCGCCGGCAAGCCTCTGGACATACGATCGGACATCTGGAGCCTGGGCCTGGCCGTGCTCGAGATGGTCGCTGGGGCGGCCACATGGCTGGATGGCGAGTTTGCGGCCGGGATCCTGGAGCGGATGCCCAAGCGGCTCCCTCCCGAGCGCTTGACGCTCCTGTCCGCGCTGGCGGACGCCCTGCGCGGATGCTTCCGGGAAAGCCCCGCGGACCGCTGGAGCTCCCCCGCCGAGCTCGAGGTCCGCTTGCGCACCGCGTATCGCCAGGTCACCGGCGAGGATTACACGCGGGCCGAGGCCATCGCCCCGTCGCCCGAGGGATGGACCTTCCGCGATCAGGACTTCCGCCGGTCGGGCGATTCCCAATGGGCCGATCCCGGCTATCTCCTTTCCATGGCCTATCATGAGGCGGGCATGGACACCTCGGGGATCGACGCGCGCCCCGTGCCTCCCGTCGGGTCGCTCCGTGCGCGAGCGGTGGCGGACATGGGATCGTTCGCGGAGGCGCAGGCTCGTCCTCGAGAAAGTCATCGCCGGCGGTAAGCCGGAACAGATCGGAAACCTCGCACTCGCCCTGTTCAACGAAGCGGCGACCCACATCGCCAGCGGTGATACCCGTGGGGCCATCTCGCTCCTCGATCGCTCCTTCGAAGCGGCACTTCGCTACTCCCAGGACTTCGATCGCGAGGAAGGGATCAATCTGGCGGCGAATTGCTTGATCAAGAAGGGCACCTGTCTGACACGACTGGGCGACTTCCCGCAGGCGGATGGAGTGATCGACCAGGCCATCAAGCTCGTCTCCGAGGGGCACGCCGGCCGCGAGGAATCCCACCTGTATATCGTGGCCCTGGCGAATGCCTACCAGGCCAAGGCCATGAGCCTCAACGAGCAAGGGCGAAGCGCGGACGCGATCCCCTACTGCCAGAAGGCCGCAGAGACCCTCGCTCGCTGGCAACCGGCCGAGGGCTTTCATCCCCTGATTCTCATGAACATCCGGCTGATGAGCCTCTCCAACATGGGGCTCCTTGCGGTCTTCTATCACGGCATTGGCAAGCTCAAGGAGGCCGTCGAACAATTCGATCGGACGATCCGGGGATTGGAGGGGCTCGAGGAGTCGATTGCCAAGCTCGAAGGCGCAGTGGGGGCATCTGTCCCAGATCCCGGACAGCAAGATCTTCGTGGAAGATTCGCTGATGCTGCCGGTCACGCGGGACATGGTCGAGATCCGGAGGGCGCGGTGCCTCGCGGGGAAGGCCTACGCCTTGAGCGCCCTGGGAGAGCGGACCCGTGCGGAATCGGCCTTCCTCGAGGCGGAGAAGCTCCTGGAGGGTTTCATCTCGGAAGGGCGCGTCGACCTCGAGTACGAGCTGGTCGTCACGCTACTTAACCACGCCAACCTGCTTCGAGAGCTCGATCGCCGGCGCGACGCCATCAGGTACGATGAGCAGCTCATCCTTCGCCTGAGGCGCCTGATCGACTACCGGGGTCGCAAGGAACTGGTGCGGCAACTGGCCTACGTCTACGGCAACAAGGCCGCCTCGGAGCTCGAGATCGGGGATGTCAACAAATCGCTCGCCTCCCTCGGACTCTGCATCCAGATGTTGGAGAAAGCCGCCAGTCAATTCGGACGGGAGGTCGTCGCATACGACCTGGCCCGATTCTATGCCAATCGCGCCCGCACGTATTTCCTGTTTGCACTGGCAACGCTCAAGAAAGCGGGGCTCTTCAACGGGCTGCCCATCGAGTCCCCGTCCACTGCGGAACCCGGATCTCTCAAAGGGTCCGCCGTGAAATTCCTTCAGCTCGCGCTGGCGGACTACGACCAGGCGCTGGCCACGTACCCGCCCATGCAGGACGGACCGGCGACGGACTACATCAAGGCCGACGAAGCCATGGATCAGGTCGGCCGGGGATTGGTCACCTGGTACCTGGGCGATCGCGAGGAGGCCATCCGCCGGGTTCGATCGGCGTTCCCGATCCTGCTGGCGGAGTTGGAGAGAACGGGTCGCGCCGACCTGCGCCAGACCGCCCAGGATCTCGCTCAATCCTATCCGGAGCTGATGAGAGCCGCGGGGCAGACCGCGGATCGTCCCTCGGGAGCCGTCGAGCCGGCGACGGGGGATACCCGGCCGCGGACCGTCGCCACCGCCGCAGGCGCGGGCGCCGGGGAGGAGGCGAAGGCGCCCGAGGCCGGTGACGGGAGCCACAAGGAGCGCGGCCTGTCTCAGCTCGCCCTCGACCGGTTCGAGGAAGCACGGGCGGAGTTCAGCGCAGCCATCCAACTCGATCCGCGCGACGCCGAGTCTCACCGCAACCTGGGTCGATGTTACCGGAAGCTGGGCCGATACGACGAGGCGCTGGCGAGCTACGGCGAGGCGCAACGGCTCGTGCCCGACGACCCGCAGATCGATCACGAGCGTGCGAAGGCCCTGGTGGCCGCGGGTCGCCTGCAGGACGCCCTCGCCGACTTCGCTGAAGCGCTTCGGCTCGACCCCAAACGGGCCGAGGCGTATTTCGATCGAGGGGCCGCTTATCACACTCTGAAAGACCTCCCGAAGGCGATCGACGACTTCAGTCGCGTCATTCGCCTGGCCCCGCAGCTCTCCCCGGCCTACATCAACCGCGGCCGGTGCTACAGGGCACTCGGCCGGCACGATGAGGCACTGGCCGACTTCGATGAGGCGATTCGCCTGAATCCGACCGAGGGCCAGGTCTACGCCGATCGGGGTGAGACCTACCGCGTATTGCATCGGCGCTCGGCGGCCCGGGCCGACTTCGAAGCGGCGCTGAGGATCTCCCCCGATCAGGTCAAGGCGATCGCGGGGCTCGGCGTGCTCCACCTGGAAGACAACGAGGCGGAGACCGCCCTCTCGGAATTCGACCGGGCCATCAGTCTCGACCCGCAATCGGCCGAGATCCGCGTCAATCGCGGGACGGCTTATCACCGGCTCGGCCGGTATGCCGAGGCCATCGCCGATTTCGATGAGGCCCTGCGCCTGTCCCCTGAATTCGCGGCGGCGATGGCGAACCGAGGGTTGAGCCTCGCAGAGCTCGGCGCGCCATGACGAGGCGATCGCGGACTACGATCGCGCGATCCAGATCGCGTCGAATGATCCCTCGGACTTCTTCAATCGCGGCAAGAGCTACTTCGCCCTGGGGCGTTTCCAAGAAGCGATCGCGGATTTCACGCGTGCGATCGGGATGAATCCGGCGTACACCGAGGCCTGGAATGAGCGCGGCCGATGCTACCAGGCACTTCAACTTCATGAAGACGCCATGGCGGATTACTCCAAGGCCCTGAGCTTGAACCCACAATTCGCCCAGGCCTACAACAATATCGGGACGCTCTACGCGGCCCAGGGAAAGCTGGATAAGGCTCTCGAGTATTGTCAGAAAGGGGCTAGCCTGGGCGACCCCCTGGCAGAGCAGAATGCGGCGAGTCTTCGGGCGCTCATGGGGGCGCTCACGGGTCGAGCGGCCCCCAGGCGGAGCTTGATGCAGCGACTCTTCGGGCGCTAATTGGTGGATAGAAAAAGGAGTGGCTCCTGTGGCGAATGGGGTGGGGCACGGCGGAGTGGCTGGGGGCTTCGTCGGCTCGACTCTAGTACCCTGACTAGTGAAAATTGGAGGGTTGACGGCAAATTGCTCTTGACATCAACCTTCCGTCTGTCTGTATGTGCACGACGGCTGTCCATCATGTATTGGAAGGTTGAGACGCGGTCGTTCCGGGGCCGGCCTGCGGTGGCTCAGGATACTCCAACACCGGGTAAAGTTTCTCCAACTTGATCCGAGCGTCCTCCGTCGTAAACCGCCACCGCACCTTGGCTTCCAGCCGGTTGCGTTCGGCTTCCCAAGCCCTCGCTTCCGCGGCCACGAAGTCCTTGCTCTCCATCCGTCGATTCCGACATTGGCCGGCCAGCACACTCAACTCCGTCGCCGCGATGGTCAGCCAACTGCCATGCTTGGGAGTCGGGTGAAACTCCAGCCGATCGCACAACCGCTTGGCCGCCTTGGGGGGAAATGCCTGGTACAGCGATCCTCCAGTGTGCGTGTTCAAATTGTCGCACACCAGACGAACCTTCACCGCATCGGGATAGTAGACATCCAGTAATTCCTTCATGCACCAAGCCCATTCCACCTTGCGACGCTGGTCGGTCACCCACACGCGGCGCCAGCCCCGCAACGGTTCAATGAACAAGAAGATATTACAGGTCCCCTGGCGCTCGTATTCACCGTCCACCCGCCGCACTTGCCCCGGTTGAGCCTGCAACGGTGGCCGGACCTCGCCCACCAGTGGCTGGCTCGATTCGTCCATACAGACCTGGGGAAAGCGGGGATCGTAGGGCAGTTTGTAGGTCTCCAAGACATCTTCCATCCGCCAAACGAACTCGGCATTGGCCTGCGGTGGAATGCACCACATCTTCACCAGATGCGGTTTCAATTCGTTTTTTTGAGCGTCTGGCGCACCGTCTCCGGGGCGACGCGCTGGGCGTATCCCAATTCGACGAACTTGCTGGCGAGCAGTCGCACAGTCCAGCGGCAACGGCCCGGCGGCGGTGGGCTTCAAGCCAACGCGATCAAGTGGGCCTCTGGGTCGCCGTCCCGCTTGCGATGCCGATGCCGCGACTGGGGACGCCGGGTCAGCACCGCGTCCAATCCCTCCTCGACCCAGGTCTGACGGACCCGATAGATGGTCACCAGTCCCACAGCAAACGCTCGCTGAATCTCGATGTCCGACCAACCGGCTCCGCCAGGTCCCACGTCCGCCTTGAGCAAAACCCAGGCGCGTGGGATGGTGCGGGCCGAGGTCCTCCCTTGACTCACCAGAGTCTCCAACCGTGTACGTTCCGCGTCGTCCAACCTCACGACGTACTTTTTGTTCATCGCCGAGATCCTCCTCCTGGGTGAAAACGCCGTGACCCAGTTGTAAGATCCCGTGACGAACCTTTCAATAAATCATGGTCAAGGCACTAGCCGCCCCACCGGTATTTCGAGAACCGCCTCTTGACGTGGCCGTCAGTCCGCGCGGCGGACTCCGGGACGCGCCGAGGAGTCCCGATCCGGGCCGCAAGTACCGGAACGGCGCCGTCGCAATAATCTTGGCCGAATCGCGTTGTCGTCGAATTTCATGAATCCATGAGGCGGCCCTCCGATGATCTCGATCGACGAAGCATCTGTGTATTTCGGTGCGCCAGACCTAAGTCAGGTTGTTCTCATTAGTTGAACTTACTTTCCGTAGGTGTCGGCGGCAATTTCCAGCGATTTTCCTCGGCTGGCTGCGCGGGGCGTAGGTGCCCGGTCCTGCCGATGCGGTCACACCGGTTCACTCCTCAACCGGCACCGGCACCGGCCGCAACCCGCGGGGCTCCAGACCCGGTTACCCCGGGTCGCCCCAGCCGTTCCCCAGGCCCCACCCCGGCCAGCCTTCACCTCGGACCACCCGATTGTCAAAGAACCCGCTTCCGCCCACCAGTTTTCGCAACCCCGTCCCGTTCGGCAAGGGGGCGCACCCCGCCAACCTCCTCTTTTCTCATTTGAGCCAAGTATTATCCTTGAGACGTAATTGTATATATAAATAACTTATATCAAAAATTATTTTTATAACTTTGATAAAAATCACTTATTCAAACTTTTTCCGTATTGACAATCCCACACCCCGATTGGTCCCCTGGTCACACGTCCGCCGGTTTTCCTCTGGCCCTCCTTGGGGTGTCTGGCCATGCCCAAACCCGATCCGCCTCCCGATTCCGACTCCCCCTCACGACGCCGCTCCCCACGGAATGTCGTCCCAGGCACCTCTGCTCAGGGCGATGGCCTCGAGCTCCGATCCTACGACGTCGGTGCCCTGCCGTTGCTCACGCGCATGTTCGAGCGAATCCAGCTCCCACGGATTCTCCAGGAGCATCTCCCCAACGATGATCCCCGAACCGAACTCGCGACCACCGCGGCGTTGATGGTGCTCTTCGCCAACCTCCTCCTCTCACGCGAGCCCGTCTATGGCGTGGGCGAGTGGTCGGCTCGCTTTCCGCCCGACCTCTTCGGGCTCCGTCCCAAGGACCTGACCTGACTGCACGATGACCGCCTCGGCCGGTGCCTCGACCGGATGTTCGAGGGGATCGGCCCCACTTTGATCCTGGCGGTCGTCCGCCGGGTGGTTCAGGAGTTCCAGCTCAGCCTCGACGAGTTGCACAACGATGATTCCACCACCGTGTCGTTCTCCGGCGCCTACGACGACGCGGCCCAGGAAGGCGAACAACGGGGGCGGCCCACCCCTGCCATCACCCCGGGCTGGGCTCCTGCGGCCCTTCAGGCCCCCGTTCCAGGTACCAGCGTCGTCAGACGATCAGCTCCTTGACCACCCGCGCCGGCTCGACGCCGGTGAGTTTCTGGTCGAGCCCCTGGTATTTGTACGTGAACCGGCGATGGTCGAAGCCCAGGAGCTGGAGCACGGTGGCGTGGAAGTCGCGGATGTGGACCGGGTTCTTCACGATGTTATACGAGAAGTCATCGGTCTCGCCGTAGATCGTCCCCGGCCGCGATCCGCCGCCGGCCATCCACATGGTGAAGCAGCGCGGGTGATGGTCGCGGCCGTAATTCTCGTGGCTCAGGCCGCCCTGGGAATAAATCGTCCGGCCGAACTCGCCGCCCCAGATGACCAGCGTCTCATCCAGGAGCCCGCGCGCCTTGAGGTCCTGGATCAAGCCCCAGCAGGGCTGGTCGACGTCGCGGCACTGGTCGGGCATCCGGCCCGCGACGTTGAAGTGCGTGTCCCAGTTGTTGTGGTAGATCTGCACGAACCGCACCCCGCGCTCGACCAGTCGCCGGGCCAGGAGCGCCGAATGCGCGAACGTGCCCGGCTTCTTCGCCGCCTCGCCGTAGAGAGTGTAAGTCAACGCAGGCTCCTGGTTGATGTCGGTCAGCTCGGGGACGCTGGCTTGCATGCGGAAGGCCAGCTCGTATTGCTCGATGCGCGTGTGGGTCTCGGGGTCGCCCACCAGCTTCGAATTCAGCTCGTTGAGGGCCTTGAGCCCGTCGAGCGTGTCGCGCCGGACCTGGGGAGGAACACCCGGTGGGTTGTTGATGAACAGGATCGGGTCGCCGCCGCTGCGGAACGAGACACCGGCGTGCTCGCCCGACAGGTAGCCCGATGACCATAGCCGCGCCGAGATCGCCTGGAGCTGCTCGGTGTTGGTTGGTCGGGCTACCAGCACGACGAAGGTGGGCAGATTGTCGTTGAGCGAGCCCAACCCATACGAGACCCAGGCGCCCAGGCACGGCCGGCCGGTGACCTGGTTGCCGGTCTGCATGTAGGTGATCGCCGGCTCGTGATTGATGGCCTCGGTATGCATGCTGCGGATGAAGCACATGTCGTCGACCATCTGGGCCGTGTAAGGCAGCAGCTCGCAGACCCACATGCCGGACTTCCCATGCCGGGCGAACTTGTACTTCGAGGGCGCGATCGGGAACCGCTTCTGGCCCGAGGTCATGGTGGTCAGCCGCTGGCCCATCCGGATCGAGTCCGGCAAGTCCTTGTCGAAGAAGGCGTTCATCTGCGGCTTGTAGTCGTACATGTCCATCTGCGGCGGCCCGCCGACCATGTGCAGGTAGATCACCTGCTTGGCCTTGGGGGCGAAGTGCAGCCGACCGGCGGGCAGCCGGTTCCCCGTGGGCGAGGTGTCGATGCCGCCCGCATAGGCCGATGGCGCCAGGCCCTCCCGGCCCAGCAGCGCGGCGAATGCCGCCCAGCTCACGGCGTTGGAACCCCGGCTCAAGAACTGCCGTCGCGTTTCGTAACGGACGTATTCGTGGAGTAAGCTCATGATCGGTCCTCGTAGGGTGGGTCGAACGTCGTGTATCACGACGTGAGGCCCACCGAAATGTCTCGGCCGCTCCCGGTGGGCCTCGCCGCTCCGCGGCTCGACCCACCCTACTTGTTCAGATCCACCCTACTTGTTGAGAAATTCATCCAGGTTCATCAATTCATTGGCCAGCATGGTCCAGGTGGCGAGCGTTGGCGGATCGAGGCGTGGATCGGCCTTGGACTCGCCGACGGCAAGAAGCTTGGCGGCCTGGTCGGGGTGCGATTGATAATACGCTTCCAGCTTGGAGAGCGAGGCCCGGACGACCAGTTGCTCCTCGGGGCGGAACGGCCGGGCGAGCACGCGCCGGGCGAGGAACTCGATGCGCGCGTCCGAGGTCTGTGCGGACTGCCCGAGAGCCGATTGCGCCAGGGCGCGGGCGGCCTCGACGAACTGCGGATCATTCAGGGTGACGAGGGCCTGGAGCGGGGTATCGGTCCGCTCTCGCTGGACCGTGCAGGTCTCGCGCGTCGGCGCGTTGAGCACTTCCATCGAGGCCGGCGGCGCGCTCCGCTTCCAGAAGGTGTAGAGGCTTCTGCGGTACAGCTTTTCGCCATGCTCGGGGTAATAGAAATGGGTGTTGCTCTCCGGCATGGCCACCGCTTCCCAGACCCCTTCGGGCTGATACGGCTTGACGCTGGGACCGCCCAGAGTGTTGACCAGGATTCCACTGGCGGCCAGTGCCGAGTCGCGAATCGTCTCGGCGTCCAGGCGGAACCGTGGCCCGCGCGAGAGCAGGCGGTTGTGCGGGTCCTTCTCGATCTTCTCGTGCGTGGTGGCAGCCGACTGGCGATAGGTCGAGGATTGGACCATCATCCGGAAGAGCCGTTTGACGTCCCAGCCCGACTCGCGGACATCCACGGCCAGCCAGTCGAGCAGTTCGGGATGCGAGGGCAGCTCACCGCTGACGCCGAAGTCGCCGGTCGTGCGGACGATCCCCGTGCCGAAGACCTCTTGCCAGAACCGGTTGACCGTCACCCGGGCGGTCAGGGGATGCTCGGGCCGCATGAGCCACCGGGCCAGGCCGAGCCGGTTCCGGGGCAGGTCGGCCGGCAGGGGCGGCAACACGTCGGGCGTGTCCGCCTTGACCGGGTCGCGCCGCTTGTCGTACTCGCCGCGGTGGAGCAAGTACGCCATGGCCGGCTCGGTCCGTTCGTGCATCACATGGGCGAACGTGCCTCGATTCTTGATGGCAGCCTGTTCCGCTTCCAGCGCCGAGAGCTTGACTTGCAACTCCTTCGCTGCCGTATCGAACGAGCGGAGCCACCAGGCGAACGCCGTATCCAGCTCGCTGCCTTGCCGCTGGGCGGCGGGTGTCCGGACAATCGCCGCGATACGGTCGGGCCAGGCGATCCGATCGACCTCGCGCGGCTCGAGGGCTCTGCCGTAAATCCTCAAGGCGTTGACGATTACCCCGTCGAGCCGTTCCGAGGTATGCCGCTGGCCGGCCTTGAGCGGCACCGTCGTACGGATCGAGCTCTTCAGGGCATCGGCCGCGGTGTCGGTCGCCTGGGGTTCGCCATTGATGTAGATCTTCACACCGGCGGCCCGGGCCGAGCCGTCGTAGGTGACGAACAGGTGAGTCCAGACGCCCGGGCGCACTTCTCCCTTCGCGACCACCTTGAGCGCGTCGTCGGGCCATTTGTGGACGATGTGCGTCGCAACGCGGTTCCGTTCGAGCCAGAGGTCCCAGCCGCGGTATCCGTTGGTATTATCCATCCGCGCGATGGCCGAGCCGGTCATGTCAGGCTTCGGGACCTTGATCCAGGCTCCGAACGAGAATGCCTGGTCCTTCTCGAAGTCGCCGGAGTCGGCGGCCGCGGACCAGCCGGCTGTTGCTGCGCCGGGGTTCGCGATCAACCGCAGGCTATCCGAGGGAATGGAGGCCGTCAACGCCTTCGGATCGGCTGCGGCGAGCCACTTGTCGAAGTCGGGCCGGGCGGCTTGCTTGGCGCCTGGAACCGGCCGCGGACGCCTACCAGCTCGGCGGTGAGCGACTCCCATCGGGGACGGTCGGCCGCGCGGGGGACGAAGATGGTCGGCGGAGTGTCCTTGATGTTGCCGTCCATGGTCGGCTGAGTGGTGTTGTTGAAGAACGCCGACAGCTCGTAGAACTCGCGCTGACTGAGCGGGTCGAACTTGTGATCGTGGCAGACCGCGCAGCCGGCGGTGAGACCCATCCAGACCTGCGAGGTTGTCTCGGTGCGGTCGCGGGTGTAGAGGACCTTGTACTCCTCGGGGATGACGCCTCCCTCGTTGGTGGTCGCGTTGCAGCGATTGAACCCCGAGGCGACCTGCTGGTCGAGCGTGTGGCCGGGCAGCAGGTCGCCGGCCAGTTGCTCGATCGTGAACCGGTCGAACGGCAGGTTGCGGTTGAACGCGCCGATCACCCAGTCGCGATAGGCCCAGGCTTCTCGGTAGTTGTCGAAGTGGTATCCATTGGTATCGGCATATCGGGCCAGGTCGAGCCAGTACCGGGCGCGGTGCTCGCCCCATCGGGGCGAGTCGAGCAGTCGGGTGACCATGTTATCATAGGCGTTGGGCGCCGGGTCGTTCAGGAACCGGTCGACGAGATCGGGCTCCGGCGGCAGGCCGGTCAGGTCGAGGCTGAGCCGGCGGGCGAGCGTGCGGCGGTCGGCCTCGGGGGCGGGTTGCAAGCCGTTCTCCTCGAGCTTCGCCAGCACGAAGCGGTCGATCGGGTTACGGACCCACGACTCGTTCCGGACCTTCGGCAGCGCCGGCCGTTTGGGAGGGATCAACGACCAGTGCAATTGATACTCGGCACCGGCGGCGATCCAGCGTTTCAAGGTATCCTTCTGCTGGGCGGTCAGCGTCTTGGTCGACTTCCGGGGCGGCATGAGCTCGTCGGCGCTCTCGGCGTTGATCCGGGCGATCAGCTCGCTCGACTCGGGATCGCCCGGTGCGATCGCGCCGGCTTCGATCGCGGCCTCGCGGCGGTCGAGCCGCAACTCGGCCTTGCGCGCGGCGCTGTCCGGGCCATGACAGGGGAAGCAGTTCTCGGCCAGGATCGGCCGGATGTCGCGATTGTATTCAAGGGCCTGGCGATCGGCGGCGGAGGCTGGCCCGGCGCCAAGAGCGGAGATGCCCAGGAGGATAACCACCGAGCCGAGCCAACTTCGCGCGACCACCCATACGAATCGGGGGACGGAACCCCCTCCTGCAAGCCGCATCGTAGCGTCTCCCCAGACTATTGCACACGCACCCAGGGAATTGGTAGGAGCCGGCCCTGTCCGGCGACCCTGGGTTGGAGGAGTAGACCCCTCCCTGCCGAGTTCTTGTATTATACAGAGGCTGCCGCCGAGATGCGAGATGTCTGGGCGCGGCTCGACACAAAGAGGGGCTGAAGTGGCGGCCGGCCATCGATTTACCAGAAGAGCCCCGTCCTGATCTCCTTCAAACGGTCGTAGTCCGCCTTCCTGGCCAGCACATTGGCCCTGACAGAGACGACCTCGTTCTGGAGTTTCTGGATCGTTGCGTCATCGGACTGATGCCATTGACGCATCTGTTCCAGACGCGCCTCGGCGTCCTCGCGGGTGACACAGGCTTTCTGATAAGCGGCCCTGGCCGCCTGCAAGGCTGCCCTCCGCTGAGCGACGGTCCGAGTCTCTCCGAACGACCACGGCCGCGTGGCCTGGAACACCTCAAAGGCTGCCCTCCTCCAAGCTCGCTCACGAAGCTGCACGATGAACGCCAGCAGCAAGCTCAACACGAAGACCGTGATGATCAGGCTCGGGACAGACGATCGTATGCGAGGCAATCGCATGGTTGGGATCCCAGTGGGATTGCGGCTGCGCCGCATTCGCATTCGAAGCCGGTGCTTCACCAAAAGGCGGCTAATGAGGCGAACGGCCTCAATCTACCAGAACAGCCCCGTCCCGATGGCCTTCAACCGGTCGTACTCGGCCTTCATGGCCTGCTCGCGGGCCTTGGCCCGCTCGAACTCGTTCTGGAGGTCCCGAATCGTCCGTTCCTTGATGTGCGCCCTCCGCTCCCGCTCGCGCCGGATGTCCGCGCCGCGGTCGGCATTCTTAACAATGAACAGTCCCAGGTGTTGCGCCCTCTCCGCCCACTCGCGCCGGTCCGCCTCGCGCTCAGCGTCCGGTTGCACCAGAGCCACATCGTCATGCACCATTGCCGCGGAGTATTCGACCACGGCGATCTCGGCGACCTCTCGCGTGAGCGTGGCGTTCTGATACTCGGCCAGTGCCGCCGGCAAGGCGATGGCTCGCTGCCGTCGCTCGCGGGGGACCACGACGACGAGCGTCAGCACCAGGCTCGCCAGAAGGACGACGATCATCAGGCTCAGGATCGTATAGCGGGGGCGGGGTCGTCGCATGATCGGAATCTCCACGCAACGAGGTATCCGGTTGATCGGATCGCCCGGTCAACCGTCGAGCTCTCGATCCCAGACGGCGGCCGACCCGGACGAGACGAGGGCCGGCTCCGTGCTGCTATCCGTCTTCGCTTTCCCAGGGAATCTCGCCCTGAGTGCGCGAAAGATCCGGGTACGATCGGCGGATCTCACCTCTCCCATCCATGATCTCGCATCGATTCGGCGGCGCCCTGCGCGGTCGTACAGCACGAAGTAGTCGCAGATCCCGAACTCTTCGTTATGGATGATCTCGAGACGAACGAGCTCTTGCCAGGACACGAGCTTGGACAGGCGCCAGGTACCAGATGGGGCGCGAATCCCTTTGTCGTTGATCTCGCAAAGATTGGCCCGCCTCCAAGCGGCGACGCCGAGTCCCATCATCATGGCGAACAGTCCGGCAATAACGACATGCCTCGCGCCTTGGAGGGTTTGTGAGGCCCAGATGGCAAACAGGAACAAGCCGAGGCCGAGGAGAAAGAGGAAGGCCCCTGCGATCCAGGTGGATAGCCGATCATAACGGATCTGGATCGGGAGATCGGTGGCGACCTCTTTATCGTCGCGATGGGCCGGATGAAATCTCTCGACGTACCGGCTGGCGCACCGGGATGCCCAGATACGGTAGGACCGTGCGGAGGAGAGAATAGGAGAGAAAGAAAGCCGCGGCGAGAACGATGTCCGCAGACCAAAAAATCCCTCCTTCCTTCAGTTGGTGGGGAAAGCGAAAGGGGATTGCCACCCAAACGAGCATCGCAACCCAAGCCGCGGTGATGACGACGAATCGTGGCGAGACGCTTTTCGGTAACATGGCCTGCCCCTTGGTGGCCGAGCGTCAACGGTAGGCGGATGTCGGTCTTTTTGTCGATCGGACTGATTCATCACTATTCTAATCGGCCTCCCGGCTCCGGTCCAGGAGAGCGCGTGCCCTGGACTCGGTTCGTCTGTGCACAGAGACCCTTCGATTCCGGCAGGAACCGGTCTCCTCCTCACCCGGCCTTCGGCCGACCTCTCCCTAAGGGGCGAGGTGAATCCATTGACCTCTCGCCCCTCAGTAGGCATCGGCGCTGATGACCTCTCCACCGGCGCGGGTGCCCAGGGCGTTCCAGGTGCTCAGGTTGACGGTTGCCTTGAGGAACCGCACGGAGCCATCCAGCATCAGCAGGTTCGCACCGCCGGGGTGGAACGAGCTGGGCCCGATGAATGAGTCGACGTTGCCGAAGCCGGCGGTCACGGCACAGGCCGGCTGGTCCGGGGGCATGACGTGGTAGTAAGGGCCGCCCCGGCCGGTGTCCTGGAGCGTCCAGTATTCCCCCTTGAAGTCCCAGAGCGGGGTACTGGCGGCCTGGCAGAGGTTGAAATCGTTGAGTGGCCCGCCGTTGGCGTATTGCGCGATTGCATAGACCAGGTTGAGTCCGGGGGCATTCTGCCCGGACATCCCCTTGATCCACTCGCTGAACCCCGCCGTGTTGCTGGTGCCGTCGAGGACGGCGGCGATCCGGACAATGCGGCCAAAGTAGGGGTTGCCGCCGATCCACCAAGCCGTGCCGTTGGTGCCACCGCCCGTATTCTGGCGATTCCCGCCGCCGTTGACCGCGTAGTTGACCGTGGTGACCGGGACGTTGAAACCTCCTGCGAGATCCTCGGTACTGCCCGGATTGGAGTCCGACGGACAAAGGTAACCGGGGATCGCTGTCGCCATGATGGTCGTATTCGCCGGCACGGAGCTGCCGTTGAGCACGTCGCCCAGCGCGAAGTTATACGCGTTATAGACCGCACGCTGCTCCAGGTAGTTGGTCAACCGCAGGTGGATCGAGGCCGTCTGAGGCACCCGGCCGCTGC
This sequence comes from uncultured Isosphaeraceae bacterium, assembly GCA_963845695.1. Lineage (GTDB taxonomy): Bacteria > Planctomycetota > Planctomycetia > Isosphaerales > Isosphaeraceae > CAWJTV01. The sequence goes on from CAWJTQ010000019.1 coordinate 163,199, forward strand.
CGCCCGAGTTGCCGAGGATGTCCACGCTCCCCGCCGGAGGGAAGGCGTCATAAGATGTGTGGTACTGGTGCATCGCCAGGCCGATCTGCTTCATGTTGTTGGTGCATTGCATGCGGCGAGCCGCTTCGCGCGCTGCCTGCACCGCTGGTAGCAAGAGTGCGATCAGCACGGCGATGATGGCGATCACCACCAGGAGCTCGATCAGTGTGAAACCCGGACGTGAACGATGCATGGCATCACCTCCGGGAACACCATTGTCAAATCCTCGCCGGACCGGACAAGAAAATATCTGCCTGATCGGGAGTCCGTTTTCGTTGGGCACGGCAATGGTAAGATGGGTCACTCTCATCTACGTGGCTTGTCAGGAGTTATCGCCGTGTCGAACGAGAATTCCGTTACAATTTGGCTGGATGGGATCAAATCCGGCGATGATACGGATATCCAGAAGCTCTGGAACCGATACTTCCAGCGGCTGGTACGGCTGGCCGGCAAGAAGTTGCCGGCCCATTGTCGCCGGTCGTTCGATGAAGAAGATGTCGCGCTCAGCGCCTTCCAGAGCTTCTGCGACCGCGCCGGCCGAGGTCAGTTCCCGCGGTTGAGCGACCGCGACGACCTCTGGCGGCTCCTGGCCACTATCACCGTTCGCAAGGCCCTCGATACAATGCGCCACCAGAGCCGTCAGAAGCGCGGCGGGGGCCAAGTGCTGGGCGAGTCGGCTATGCTCGTGGGGGAAGACCACGACGGCGACGGTCTGGGTGAAGTCCTCGGTCGGGAGCCGACCCCGGAAGTCGCCGCCCAGTTCGCCGACGATTACCAGCGATTCCTGGCCAAGCTGCAAGACCCGGCGCTGCGGTCGATCGCCCTGCGCCGGCTGGAAGGCCAGACCGCCCCGGAGATCGCCGCCGCGACCAAGGTCTCAACCAAGACGATCGAGCGCAAGCTCCGGCTGATCCGCGCCATCTGGAGCGAGGAGAACCCCGAGTGAAGTCCCAGGCGACACTCAACGACCCGACCTTGCCGGTCGCCGAGTTCATCCAGATCGATGCGGCCTGCGACCGGTTCGAGGCCGCCTACCACGCCGGCGAGCGTCCGGATCTGGCCGCCTACCTGAGGGAGCTTCCTGCCGGAGCGAGGGTCGCGCTCTTTCGTAACCTCTTGACCCTGGATCTCGAGTATCGGCAACGCGCCGGCGAGCGGCCGGACCGGAATACCTACTGTGACCGGTTTCCCGACCTGGCCGGAGTCGTCGAGTCGGTCTTCCAATCCCGGTCTGAGAGCCAGATCCCGACCTATCTTCGCAGACCTGATGCCCCGGACGTTGATGGGAGCGGCGAGACCCGGTCGGCCGTGACGAGCCAGGATGAGGAGGCGCCGGCTCTAACTGACGCGATCGACCTCGATGCGATCGACGAGCTGAGGTCGGCCGGATACGAAGTCACGCGCTTGCTGGGACGGGGCGGGATGGGTGTGGTCTACCAGGCCCACCAGGTCGCGCTCAATCGCGAAGTCGCGCTCAAGTTGATCCGGTCCGGCAGCTTCGCCTCAGAGGCCGAGGTGCTGCGGTTCCAGAACGAGGCCGAGGCGGTTGCGCAGCTCGATCATCCTCACATCGTCCCGATCTATCAGGTCGGCCGGCACCGGCGCCACCACTTCTTCAGCATGAAGCTGATCGTCGGGACCAGTCTGGACAAGCGGCTCGCGGAGTTCGCCAGCGACCCTGCGCCACGGCCCGGCTGGTCGCCATCGTCGCGGAGGCCATTCACCATGCCCATCAGCGCGGGATCCTCCACCGCGACCTGAAACCCGCGAATATCCTGCTGGACGAGCACGGCGCGCCGCACGTGACCGACTTCGGGCTGGCCAAGCGGCTCGATGCCGGCTCCGAGATGACGCATTCGAATGCCCTGATCGGCACGCCGTCGTACATGTCGCCGGAGCAAGCAACCCGGGCGCGGGCGCGCTCACGACGGCGACCGATGTCTACGGCCTGGGTACGATCTTGTATGCGTTGCTCACCCGCCGGGCACCGTTCGCCGGCACCACGCTGGTCGAGACGCTCGACAAGGTACGGAGCCAGCCGCCCGAGGCCCCCTCGCGACTCAATCCGGAGGTACCGCGCGGCCTGGAGATCATCTGCCAGAAGTGCCTGGAAAAAGAGCCGAGCCGCCGGTACGCCAGCGCCCAGGAACTGGCCGACGACCTGACGCGATGGCGGAAGGGCGAGCCGATCCGGGCGCGTCCGGTCGGTCCGGCGGTCCGCGCGGCGATGTGGTGCCGTCGCAACCCGGCCCTGGCCACCGCGGCGATGCTCGTTTTGCTGGCCCTGACCGGCGGGTTTGCCGGTGTGGTCTGGCAATGGCGCAAGACCGAGCACGAGCACGCCAAGGCCGAGACGGTCATCCAACTGGTGACCCACGAGCTGCTGGCCCAGGCCGACGCCGAGAACGATCCGCTGCGCAAGAACCTGACGGTCCACGAGCTACTCGAGCGTGCCGGGGCCACGCTCGGCGGCTGGGTCGGCGATCAGCCCGACATCGAGGCGCGGATCCGCGAGATGATCGGCGGGGCCTATCTTTCACTCGACGATTACCCGCGGCTGAGGAACATCTTCGCCAGGCGATCCGCCTCGACACGCGATACCAGGGGCCGGGCGGCCGCGGCACGCTTGGGGCCACCAACCTGCTGGCCACCCTCCTCGACCGGACCGGCCGATCGGCCGAGGCCGAGCCGCTGCTCCGCCGTAATCTCAACGACGCCCGCCGCTTCCTCGGCCCCGACGACTCCATCACCCTCGATGCCGCCGAACGCCTCGGCTCACTGCTCTGGCACCACGGCAAGTTGGATGAGGCCGAGGCCGTACTCCGCAAGAGCGTGGCCGACCGCAGCCGCGTGCTCCAGCCGGAGCACGCTGCCACGCTCCGCTCCCTCTATCTCCTCAGCCGGCTCCTCCGCGAACGCGGCCAGCTCGACGAGGCCCAGAGGCTGGCCTACGACTACGCCCACAGCGTCCAGTGTACGCGCGGCTCGAACCACCCCGATCTCATCGCCGCGCTCAACAACCAGGGGGATGTGGCCCGCGACCAACGCAAGCTGGCCGAAGCCGAGCAGTATTATCACCGTGCGGTGGTCGAAGCCGTCCGGATCCACGGTCCTGAGCATCACACGACCATCGCCACCGAGAAGGCCCGCGAACGGGTGCTCCGTGCGATGGGGCGGTAAATGGTTTCCGTTTCCGGTTTTCAGTTTTCAGCATGTAAACATTTAATGCCCCATCGCGCGGAGCACTCTGAAAACTGAAAACCGTCATGCATATTCCGGTGTATGACCTCGTTTCCACTTGATGTTGCAGCCCATGCTGGGTCGCTGAGCGTCGTTGACCGGCCGGGCTGAGAGGACGGCGTCCAGCGCCGCCCGCAGGTCCTTGCCCGTGACGGGGATGGCGTTGCCCGGCCGGCTCCCGTCCAACTGACCTCGATAGACGAGCTTCTGGCCCTTGTCGAAGACGTAGAAGTCCGGCGTGCAGGCGGCCCGGTAAGCCCTGGCCACCTCCTGGGTCTCGTCGTAGAGATAGGGGAACGTGTAGCCGATGTCGGCCTTCTCCTGGACCATCATCTCCGGACTGTCTTCGGGGTAGTTGACCGCGTCGTTGGAATTGATCCCAACGACGGCCACGCCTTGGGACTGGTACTCCTTCGCCAGCCGCGCCAGGTCGTGGCGGACGTGATGGACGTAAGGGCAATGATTGCAGAGGAAGACCACGAGGAGGGCTGGGGCATCCGCGAAGTCGTCGAGGCCGACGATTCGGCCGTCGGTATCGCGCAAGCGAAAGCCCGGTGCCTGGGTCCCGAGGGGAAGCATGGTCGAGGGGGTCAGTGCCATGAGTGGAGTCCTCCCGTTGCGTTGATCATCCGTCATGAGTCGTAGGTTGATATCACTGAGCGAATAGTCTACCGGTCCCGATCCGGATCGCCCGCGACGTATGCCTGCGGAAGGTGTTCCGGGTCGCGGCGCGGGGTGCGGAAGTCGACGAGCTTGCTCGTGGGGGCGGGGTGGGCCCGCGAGATCGCCTCGCCGATCGCGACGCGCAAGGCCCAGACATCCTGGGGGCGGAGTCGGGTATAGTCGATCCGACCGGCATCCTCGGCGCCGGTGATCCCGGTGCCCCGGCGGACGCCGGCCAGGCCCAACGACGCCCGCACCTGCCGGCCAACCGCCCATCGCGGCTCGTTGTGCAGGCGCGACCAGAGCGTCAGGTACTCCACGTCCTGCTGCCCGCGTCGATACGCCTTGAGACGAACCGACGGTATGACCCCTTCGTGCTGGGCGCGGGCTCCCGACCTCGCCCGGCGGCTGACCGACGGTTTCCCGACCCGGCCGCGACCGGGTAGAACAACGCCAGCTCGTCGGCCTGGTCCCAGGAGCCGGAGGTCCCGACCGTCTGCCAGGGGAGGACGCCGTCGGCCCCGAGCGACCAGGAGTCCAGGCACCAACCCACCGGCTGGAGGTTCGAGCCTTCGACCGGATTGGTCGAGCCATACTCCACCACGATCTCGCCGAAGGCCCGCTTCCGGTCGAAGACCAGCCGGGGATAGGTTCGCATCGCGCCGCCGACCACGTGGTAATCCATCAGAGCCGTCGAGGCTGTCGCGCCGCCACTGGGGCCGGGAGATGTCGGCGCGGAAGACCAGGCGCGGCACGGGCCGCTTGTCCGCGGGGTCCGCCGCCACGGCCTGGTTGATCCCTTCGTGGAAGGCCCGGGCGAAGTATCGCAGCGCCCAGTAGTCCTGGAAGTTGGCCGGCTCGTCGAGGAGCCAGGGGGATGACCCTCGCGACCAGCCGCGCTCCTTGAAGTTGTTCTTGTTGTTGAGGAAGCCGTGGAAGAGCGTCTCGGTCCAGCCCTTGGCCCGGGCGTGCTCGGCGAACCGCCGCGAGGCCGCGACGAACGCCCGGCGATACGACTCAGGGAAGGCGCGATCGGCCCAGTAATCGCCGTTATAATGACCCTCCATCGGCGTCGGCCAGTTCTCGTGCAACGGCAGGTAGAAGCATTCGACCGGCACTCCCTTGCGCGGCAGGTCCGCGAACGCCGACCCGTCCAGCAGCGGGCCGAAGCGGCGATCCCAGTCCGACCAGTCGAGATCGAGCCGGCGCGCGTCCCATCGCGGTGCGCAGCCGTCCGCCATCTCTCCGCTCTGGTTGTAAGGGACCCGGTTCAACACGGTCCGGTGCCGGTGGGCCAGTCGGTAGTAGTCGCGCTCGTTCTCCGGCAGGCCGTAGCAGTTCATCTCCGGCAGGAAACTCAGATGATCGGGCAAGGTGAAATCCCAGACGCGCAGCGTCACGGCGAGCCGCAAGGTGCTCTGCCCTGCCCCGTCGCGCGGCGATAAGGTCAGCGTCCCGGAATACTCCCCGGCGGGGACGTGGTGCGGGACGTAAACCTCGGCGTGCAAGCTCTGGTCTTTCGCAGCGGCGTGGCGGCGGGAAAACCCAGCGGGACGATCGGGTCGGTGAACGGGCCCGACGGCGAGCGGACCGGATGATAGCGGCCGAACGCGACCTGGATGGCCTTGCCGGCCGGGCCGTCGAAGACCAGCTCGGGCCGGATCGAGCCCGCGGGAACCGGAATGGGAGAGCGGAGCAGGACCTGGAAGGCGACGAACTCGTTCCGCGCCGCGTGGAGCGTGACCCGGCGACCGGCGGCATCCCAGAGATGATTGACGGCCAGGTATCCCTCGGGCTGGGAGGGGATCAACTCGCCCGTGTCGGGGTGGACCTTGTCGAGCTCGTCGAGGATGGCGATGAGCGTGGAGGCCGAGGCGACTCTCCATTGGAGCGGTCTGGCTGGCGTCGGCGGGGGCCGGCTTCGGCCGGGGAAGCGGCGCGGGGACGCGATCCGAGACTCGGATGCGGGCCGTCGTCGCCGGACCGAGATTGCCAGCCCCATCCACGGCCCTCACCGAGAGCGTGACCGTCGCCCCGGGGGTTAGCCTCGACGTCGCGAAGATGCATCTCGACCCGATCGCCCGCCGCGCCGGCCATCGGGATCGACTCGCGTGGCAAGGGCCGGCCGTCGATCTCCACGAAGAACCCGAGCGTGCCGGCCGGGCCGGAGTCGCGGGGCGTCACCCACGAGATCATCGCCTCGCCGGCTGGCAACTGGGCCGTCTGCGATTCGGCTTTCAGGTTGCTCGGGGCCGCCGGCGGTTGATGATCGTCCGGCCCGAGCTCGACCTGGAAATAGGGGGCACTCGAGCGGTTCTGTTCCCGGCTGTAGACGAACCGGTTGGGGAAGATCCGTTGCGTGAACGTCTCGCCGTGGTGGGTCCATTCCGACCCCGTGTCGTCGAACACCAGGAAGCCGTAGCTGAGTCCAGCCATACGGGCCGCCACGATCCGAGGGTCGACCGCGCACACTCTGCCAACCCTCCCGATCGGGCGGCGAGGCGTCCGCCATCCGCCAGGTCGTGCCGCCGTTGCCCAGGATGACGTGGCAGAGATCGCCACCGCCCGACGACCAGGTTAAATCGGGGTGCCGTCGCCGTCGGAACGTCGCCCCACCGGGTTGGACCGAATAGCCGCTCCCCGTCCCCTCGAACCACTCGGCGCCGACGCTACCGATCGTCACCCGACGGAGCCGCTCGTTGTCCGGTCGCCGAACGTGGAGCGCGGCCGATCGGATCGTCCGTCCCCGCAGCGGCCCGGTATCGACGTCAACCAGGGTCATCTCCTGGATGCTCTTGAGCTTGAGCCTCGATGCGCCGCCGTTGTTGCCGTCGCGCTCCGAGCCCACGTCCGAGACCCAGGTGTCGCGCGTCACCTCCAGCCGCACAGACTGGCCCGCGGCCGACGCGGGTTGGCCATGCGCAGGGGATGTCGCCATAAGAAAGGTGAGAATCCAGCAATTCGTGAGAATGGCGATGTGACGCATGCGGGGCAGACCTCCGAGGATCCTGAACTGCGGAGGCAGGTTCTTGGTCTCCATGATGGTCTCCTCGTTCTTCGGATCAAACGTGGAGGATGGCCCGCTGAAGTCCGATCGCCTGCCGTGGACGCGCGATTCGTCAGATCCTCAAGAATATCTTACGCCGGTACATCCAGAACAGGATCAGCCAGAGCACCAGCAGCACCGCCGCGCCCTGGAGCAAGGGCTCATAAGGTGAACCGAGGATCTTGAATGCGTCCGGGCCCAGGTGAATCTTGAGGTTTTCCTTGATGAAATCCTCGAACTAGCTCGGCCATGCAGTAAGCCGCGATCGAGTTCATGCCGATCACCTGGAGTGGGAAGGCCCAGAACCGGAAGCCGACCAGGTCGAGGACCGCGTAGAAGCCTGCCAGGAACAGGAAGCACCAGCCGCCGCTGAAGAGTACCCAGGTCGGGGTCCAGATCCGCTTGACCACCGGGCAGACGCCCAGCTCGCCCAGGCCCCAGCCGGCCGCCAGGCCGACCAGGCCCGCGACGATCAGCCAGAGGACCTTCGACCCGCCACGCCACGGTCGCCGCAAGACCCCACCAGCCAGCAAACCCAGGATCATGGTCCCCAGCGTCGGGATGAAGCTCAGCGTGGAGTACCCGCCGCCGTTGCCAGTAAACGGTTTCTCGCGAGGGAACCGGTTCAGGAACCAGGTGTCGAAGGCCCAGGCGGCGTTGCTGTTGATGTCCCAGTGCGCCGCGAACCCGCTCGGGTGCTCCGAGAATCTCCGAGACACCTCGGCCGCGTCGTAATCGAAGTCGGAGCCGGGGGCCGGATAGAGCGCGAACGCGGACCAGTAGCCGATGAGGATCACCGCCAGCGCGATCCACTGCACCCGCGTCGAGAAGAACGCCAGCACGAAGAGGAACGTATAACCCAGTCCGATCTGGCTGAGCGTGTCCTCAAAGGTGAAGTAAGTCTGTCCATGATGCATCGACCGGAGGAAAACCCCCAGGAAGACCAGGATCAGCGACCGCCAAAGCGCATGCGCGGTCATCCGGACTTTCGACTGCCCTCGCGACAGCCGGCCGGCCAGAGAGAACGGCAAGGCCACGCCGACCAGGAACGAGAACGACGGCTGGATCAGGTCGTGCAGCGAACATCCTACCCAGGGCACGTGCGACTGGTGATGGCGTAACAGCTCCCAGAACGTGTTGCCTGGCAGGTTCCTGGAGACGGCACGGAGATTCAGGACCTCGGCCATCATCAAGAACATCACCAGTCCACGGTAGGCGTCGATCGACGCCAGGCGCGGGGGTGGCGTTGGCGGTGGGGATTCGGGCTCTGGCGATACGGTCTCGGAGTGAATCATGGTGAGTGATGACTCGATTTGGATTCCATGGATGCTCAATGCCGCCCGATGGTGGGGACCACTTCGAGGGCGAGCGGTTCGTCAGATTCCGTAGAGCTCGCCATACTTCCGGCGCAGGCCGTCGATCAGGAAGCGGTGGTCGGGTCGTGAGCCGGTGACGTGCTCGATCAGAGCCGCGGAATGATACCGCTGACCCTGTCGGTGGATCTTCTCGCGGAGCCAGTCGAGCAGTCCGTGAGAATCACCCTGGATCAGGGCGTCGTCCAGGCCGCCCAGCTCGGCATCGGCTGTGGCGTAGAGCTGGGCGGCGTAAAGATTGCCCAGGGTATAGGTCGGAAAATAGCCGATGAGCCCGGCGCTCCAGTGAATGTCCTGGAGGCAGCCCTCCGCGTCGTTGCCCGGCGTCACTCCCAGGAGCTCCCGATACTTCTGGTTCCAGGCCCCGGGCAGCTCGCCGACCGGCAATGCGCCCGTGAGCATGTCCTGCTCCAGCTCGAACCGGATGATGATGTGCAGGTTGTAGGTCGCTTCATCGGCCCGGACGCGAATCAGAGACGGCACCACACGGTTGACTGCGGCGTGGAACGGCTCGAGCGTCACGTCAGTCAGCGCCTCGTGGAAGATCCGGCGGGCCATCGGCAGCCAGTATGCCCAGAACGACCGGCTGCGGCCGACCAGGTTCTCCCAGAGCCGCGACTGCGATTCGTGGACTCCCAGTGAGACCGCTTCGCCCATCGGTGTGCCATAATGGGCTTCCTCCAGACCCTGTTCGTAAAGGCTGTGGCCGACCTCATGGAGGATGCCGAAAAAGGCGTCCTCGAACTGGTGTTCGTCGAACCGCGTCGTGATGCGGCAGTCACCCGGCCCGATCCCGGTGCAGAAGGGGTGGGCCGTCACGTCCAGCCGGCCTCGCCGGAAGTCGAAGCCCACCGCGGACGCCACCGCCTCGCCGAAGATCCGCTGCCGATCGCAGGGATAACCGCGCCGGAGGATCGATTCGCCCCCAGAGGTTGCGGAAGGCCCCGGATCTTTGCGAGCTCCCGACGTGCGCGTGCTGGCCTCGGCGATCGCGGCCACTAACGGTGCCAGCTCGCGCCGTAAGGCCTCGAACAGGACCACCAGCTCGGCACTTTTGGCTCCCGGCTCGTACTCGTCGAGCAACGGATCGTAGACCGATCCTCCGACCCCGCCGGCTCGCTCGGCCGCGGCCTGGCCTGCCAGGCAAGCGGACTCCTCTCGCTTGAGCTGGACGATCTTCTCCAACCAGGGCTGGAACCGGGCGAAATCGCTCGCGGCTCGCGCCGTGACCCACTCCGACTGAGCCATCGAGGTTGTCCGGGCCAGCTCCTCGACCAGGGCCCGCGGTAGTCGTACTCGGCGATCGTAGCTTCGCCGCAGCTCGCGGACGTTCACCGCTTCCGAGGTGACGGGGTCGCCGACCAGGCTCGATCCCTCGACGGTTGATAGGAGATCGGCGATCCGCGGGTCGGTCGCTCGCTCATGGTGCAGGCCGGCCAGCAGCGCCATCTGATTGCCGCGGTGGACGGCACCACCGGCAGGCATGTACGTCTGCTCGTCCCAGCCCAGCAGTGATGCGCACGAGGACAGCGTTGCCAGTTCCTTCGACCGGCGGATGAGCTCGTCGTAAGCTTCCCGAGGTTCGGTGGTCACGGAGATTCCCTCGCTCTTTCCGTTTTCCTTCGTTTCGAAAAGAAAAATGGCAGGAGACGTTATGATACCTCTCCTGCCATCCCGGTCCAAGCCTCACCGGTGGCCTCGGGGCGCTCTGAACGATCTAACCCGTGCGGATGAATGCGACACGGGCGGCAATGATCGGGGCGGCGAATCGCGGCGTGTTTCCGCCGCTCGACTGTCATTCGGTACTTCAATCCCTGCCGGTCGCCTGACGCATAGGCCAGGAAGGTCGTCGGCAAGTCGTCTTCGGAATGGGACGGGAATCACTTCCCGATTTCCGTTCGGCGCGGATCTCCTGACCCCGCCGTGAGCCGGACCGAAGGTCTCCTGATGAGCCAGAGGACTGGAGACCTTCGGTCGGCCCAGTGGCAAGGTCGGGAGACCTTGCCACAACAGGGGGCACGACCATTCCGGGAAGTGATTCCCGGCCGGTTCCTTAGCCGGCGGTGATCGTCGGGATCCTCTTGGTCTTGGGCTTGAGCGTATCATTGACGGGCGCCACGGCCGGGCTGTCGCTGTCGGTGAAGTCCACTGTGCCGATCTCGTCGCTACCCAGGCCAGTGCCCTCGCTTTCCGTGGACGTTGACGTCGGAGTGGGCGTGGGCGTTCCGAAGAAGAGCCCATTGAGCAGGGCGTTGCCGCCGCTCTTCTCCGTGATTGTGATCTTCACGTCGCCGCTGATGGTCCAGACCTCATAGGCGCCGTTGACGAACGACGAGAGGGTCTCGGTGTCCAGCACGGCGCCTGTGGACGCGTTGGTGATCTGGATCTGCTCGCTCCGCCCGTGGCTGTCCCAGTTGACGGCGTAGAGGGCGATGGTGTGGGCGTTGCCGTCGGTCAGGTCGAGGGTCACCGTGAAACTGGTGGCCGCGTACCAGGCGGCGGCGATGCGATTGGTGCTGGGGGGATTGCCGTTGGGATTCTCGAGTCCGCGGACGTCGGTCGTGTCGGCGGACCAGACGTAGGTCAGATTCCCGGCGACGGAGACGGTGGCGTAGGACGGCAAGCTGGAGGGTCCGTTGACGAGGTCGTAGCCATCGGTACCGTAAGTCCCGATCCAGGTGCCCTGAGTCGTCGTGTCCGTCTTGACGAACGTTGCCGTGGGCGTGGGAGTCGGAGTCGGTGTGGGAGTCGGAGTCGGTGTGGGCGTTCCGAAGAAGAGCCCATTGAGCAGGGCGTTGCCACCGCTCTTCTCCGTGATTGTGATCTTGACGTCGCCGCTGATGGTCCAGACCTCATAGGCGCCGTTGACGAACGACGAGAGGGTCTCGGTGTCCAGCACGGCGCCTGTGGACGCGTTGGTGATCTGGATCTGCTCGCTCCGCCCGTGGCTGTCCCAGTCGACGGCGTAGAGGGCGATGGTGTGGGCGTTGCCGTCGGTCAGGTCGAGGGTCACTGTGAAACTGCTGCCCGCGTACCAGGCGGCGGCGATGCGATTGGTGCTGGGGGGATTGCCGTTGGGATTCTCGAGTCCGCGGACGTCGGTCGTGTCGGCGGACCAGACGTAGGTCAGATTACCGGCGACGGAGACGGTGGCGTAAGATGGCAAGCTGGAGGGTCCGTTGACGAGGTCGTAGCCATCGGTACCGTAAGTCCCGATCCAGGTGCCCTGAGTCGTCGCGTCCGTCTTGACGAACGTCGCCGTGGGCGTCGGGGTCGGTGTGGGCGTCGGAGTCGGAGTGGGCGTGGGCGTTGGAGTCGGAGTGGGCGTGGGCGTGGGCGTTGGAGTCGGAGTCCCGAAGAAGAGCCCGTTGAGCAGGCCGTTCCCGCCAGTCTTCTCCGTGATCGTGATCTTCACGTCGCCGCTGATGGTCCAGACCTCGTAGGCGCCGTTGACGAACGACGAGAGGGTCTCGGTGTCCAGCACGGCCCCTGTGGACGCGTTGGTGATCTGGATCTGCTCGCTCCGCCCGTGGCTGTCCCAGTCGACGGCGTAGAGGGCGATGGTGTGGGCGTTGCCGTCGGTCAGGTCGAGGGTCACCGTGAAACTGGTGGCCGCGTACCAGGCGGCGGCGATGCGATTGGTGCTGGGGGGATTGCCGTTGGGATTCTCGAGTCCGCGGACGTCGGTCGTGTCGGCGGACCAGACGTAGGTCAGATTACCGGCGACGGAGACGGTGGCGTAGGACGGCAAGCTGGAGGGTCCGTTGACGAGGTCGTAGCCATCGGTACCGTAAGTCCCGATCCAGGTGCCCTGGGTTGTCGTGTCCGTCTTGAGGAACGTCGCTGTGGGAGTGGGGGTCGGAGTCGGAGTGGGGGTCGGAGTCGGAGTCGGGGTGGGGGTCGGAGTCGGAGTCGGGGTGGGGGTCGGAGTCGGAGTCGGAGTCGGGGTGGGGGTCGGAGTGGGCGTGGGGGTCGGAGTGGGCGTGGGGGTCGGAGTCGGTGTGGGCGTTCCGAAGAAGAGCCCATTGAGCAGGGCGTTGCCGCCGCTCTTCTCCGTGATTGTGATCTTGACGTCGCCGCTGATGGTCCAGACCTCATAGGCGCCGTTGACGAACGACGAGAGGGTCTCGGTGTCCAGCACGGCGCCTGTGGACGCGTTGGTGATCTGGATCTGCTCGCTCCGCCCCTTGCTGTCCCAGTCGACGGCGTAGAGGGCGATGGTGTGGGCGTTGCCGTCGGTCAGGTCGAGGGTCACTGTGAAACTGGTGGCCGAGTACCAGGCGGCGGCGATGCGATTGGTGCTGGGGGGATTGCCGTTGGGGTTCTCGAGGCCGCGCACGTCGGTAGTGTCTGAGGACCAGACGTACGTTTGATAGCCGGAGGCGATGACGGTGGCGTAGGACGGGTAGCTCGGCGTGGCGTTCAACGACGTTGTAGCCATCGGTCCCATAAGTCCCGATCCAGTTCCCCTGCGTCGTCGTGTCCGTTTTGAGGAACGTAGCGGACGCGGCGGAAGCATTCACCGTCACCGTACCGCTCCCCGTGATGCTCGAGGTGGCCGTGTCGGTAGCGGTGATCGACTGGGTTCCCGCCGTATTGAACGTGGCGGAGAAGGTGTACGTGCTGTTATTGGCGGCGGTGAAGCTGTAGTTGGCCGGCAGGATGGCCTGGCCGTCACTGCTGGTGAAGTGGACCGTGCCGGTATAGTCGGTCGCCACGTTGCCGTACTGGTCGTAGGCGGTGACCGTGAACGACGCGGGGGTGCCGGCGGTGACCGTGGTCGGGAAGCCGGTCACCTTCAGCGACTGGGCAGTGCTCCCCTGAACGATGAGGTTTTCGTCGCTGCCGATGATCGCCGAATTCCCGGTATCCGTCACCGTGATCGACTGATCGCCGGCGCTCTTGAACGTCACCGTGAAGGTGTGCGTGCCTTGATCGGTGGACTGGAACGGGTAATTCGCGGGTAGGACGGCCTGAGGGTCCGAACTGGAGAACTGGACCGTGCCCATGTAGCTGGTGTCGGTGCTGCCGGTGGGGCTCAGCGCCGTGACGGTGAAAGTCTCGGAGGTCCCCGCCGTGCTCACCGAGGGGACACCGGTGACGCTCAGGAGGTCCCGCGAGCCGGAGGCGGTCAGCCAGATCTGGTCGACGAACGCGTCCGAGGCCTCGCCGTTGACACCGTTGCGGTTCTGGTTCAGGTCATTGCCGTACCAGTCCTGGAGGTTGGCGCTGACGTTCAGCGTGTAGGAACCGGCGGCGGTCTGTGTGGGGAACGTGATGTCGAACTCGTGGTCGTTCGACCCGGAGACCGCTGCGACGCTCACGCCGCTGATCCGACCGCGTGGTCCGGTGACGGTGACGTCCGACGCCGTGAAGGTCGCGGGGTTGATCTCCTCGTTGAAGGTCAACTGCACCGTGGAGATGCCCCCGCTGCCGGTGACCGCGCCGCTGGGAGTCGCCGAGACGACATACGGGCCGTCGGAATTGGCGACGGCGGCCCCTGTGTTCACGACGCCGCCGGTGGTCACCTCGCCCGCCAGCGCAGGGTCGGGCGTGACGGTGTCGAGCACGGCGTCAATGACCTGGCTCATCGTCCAGGTAGGATGAGCGGCCTCCACCAGTGCGACCGTGCCCGTCACCAACGGCGCCGCCATCGAGGTGCCGCTGTCGTATCCGTAGGTGCCGCTCTCGGTCATACTGTAGACGCTCACACCGGGGGCGGCAAGCTGAACCGTGCCCGTCCCGTAGTCCGACCAGGATGCCAGGGCCCCATTGCTGCCGATCGCCGCGACCGCGATCACGTTGGGGTACTGCGCCGAGTACGAGGCCGGCGTGAAGAAGGTGGTGTCATCGTCCGCGGCATCGTTGCCGGCGGCCGCGACGATGATCACCCCGTTCTCGTCGGCATACTGGATCGCCGCGGCGATGGTCGAATCCGTGCCGGCCCCGCCCCAACTGGCGTTGATGACCTTGGCTCCGTGGAGCACGGCGTAGTCGATCGCCTCGGCGGCGGCGGTGTCAGTCCCACTGCCCGAGGAGTCGAGGAACACCACCGGCATGAGCTGCGTGTTCCAGACCAGGCCCGCGCCCCCGACAGAGTTGTTGGTCATCTCGGCGATCTCGCTCGCCGTGAACGTGCCGTGGCCTTCGTCATCCATCGGGTTATTGGTGTCGTTGACGTAGTTCCAGCCGATGTAGTCGTTGGGATCCGCGGTATCGCCGTCCTGAGTGTTCGATGAGTTGGGATTCACCCAGCCACCGACACTCGTCGAGGCGAGCACGTCGGCCCCGCTGATGATCCCGTCGCCGTTCGTGTCCTCGATCTTCCCGGCCCCCTGGTTCACCTTCACTCCGTTCACGACGGCGTTGAGATCGGAGAACGAGATGACGCCGTCGCCATCGACGTCCGTCAGGTTGGGGTACACGGTCGAAGGGATCTCGGGCTGATTGAGCCAGAGGTTATCGTAGATATCGGCAAGGTTGTAGTTGAGACCGGTGTCCGTGTCGGCGACGATCACCTTGTCCGAGCCGGTGGTGACGCTCCAGGCCGCAAGGGCGTTGATGCCCCAGGTGCCATTGAGCTGCCACTGGTCGCCATTGACATAGTCCGGATCGTTCGGCGCCGTCTGGACCTGGACCATCTGCACCGGGCTGACGTCCTGGACGGCCGGGTTGGCCGAGAGCGTTCCAGCGAGCTGGCCCAGGTTCGCGGCGGAGCCCTGAAGCGTGAACAGGCCGGCGACTGACGTCGACGCGACGGTCGCACCGTCGGCCGCGATCAGGGGCATGAGTTGCGAGATCGCCCCGACCGAACCCGGCTTGAGCTGGAGATTGAAGCTCTCCTGGACCGGTTCCGGCGAGGGCATCGGGCCGACCACAACGGACGCGGACAGCATGGTCCGCGTCTCCAACGGATCCAGGCCCAGGTCGATTTCCAGGCGACGGCGATGTTGACGCGACGACGCGCGGGTTCGATGCTCGCGACGGGTCTCAAACTTCGCCACCCAATCCACGCTCAGGATGCCGGCCGACCGACGGCCTTGATGCGACATGACGATGCAACTCCGTGGTGCAGATCCTATTCCGACAATGAGATCGAACCGGTCGCGCGGCGCAAGGCCAGGACGGACGGGGCCTACCTCGTTCTCACTCGACCTGGTGCCGTTCTGTGATTCTCAACGCTGACACGATGGAAGGGACCTAACAATCCTGCTGTGACCTCGATGGCAAGATCCTCGGCAAGATCAATCATAAGCTCGCATGGTACAAAATAAAGTGGAGAGACGAAAGTAAGTTGCATATAGAGATAAATAGTTTTAAATTTATCGTGTCATCCCCCCGGCACCAGGCGGCGGGCTCAGCAGGAAACGATCCCGTGGTCCGATCCCTTTTTGGAGGCGCGAAAGTCGGGCCGTGTGCCAGAATGCTTTTCCCATGTCGTTGTTGGCAAATCAGTAATGGCAATGATGAGATTTCGGACCCGCAGTCCGTTCTCTCGCCCGGCCGGGTCCCAGTCGCTCCTGACCACACGATCGGCTCGTGCCTTCCTTCGCCGGATCGACGGAAAAACCGATGATGTCACACGTTGTTTTTAGGACACACGACCGGCCGGCACGATGATGTTACAATGCACGGGCCGCGGTCGGAGGGACGCGACTGCGATTGTGACTGAATGGTTGAACTCGCGGGAAGGATTCCGACCGGATCGCCGCGGGAGGCGGTCTGGGTTCGAGGAAATCGGTCATCGACCAAATGACGACTCGTTCGTTGAGGCCAGTCGAGATGAAGCGCGTGATCGGTGTGATGGCGAGCCTGTTGCTGATGATTTCCCTGTCCCTCGGCCCGATCTCGGCCCAGGAGCCGGGTCGGACGACGGCGCCGCTGCAGACGAAGGGGGCACCCGGAACGGCCACGGTGGCGCAGCCGCCAGCGCAGGCGAAGGTGGGGGAAGCTACGAAAGCCAAGAAAGACGCGCCGAAGACCGCGACGGACGAGGAGCCGGTCGTCACGCATCACAAGATCCTGCTCGCAGGCAAGGAGTTGCCCTACACGGCGACGGCCGGCCTGATGCCGATCCGGGATACCAAAGGCGAGGTGGAAGCGCGGATCTTCTACATCGCCTACACCCGCGACGAAGCGGGCGCGGTGGAGACGCGTCCGCTGTTGTTCAGCTTCAACGGTGGTCCGGGCTCGGCGTCGGTCTGGCTGCACCTGGGGGCACTGGGGCCGCGCCGGGTGGCGACGCCTGAGAAGCCGACAATCCCGGCCCCGCCGTTCCGCCTGGTCAACAACGACGCCACCTGGCTCGACCGCGCCGACCTGGTGTTCATCGACCCGGTCGGCACCGGATACTCCCGCGCCGCCAAGCCCGAGCTGAACAGCAAGTTCCACTCCCTGCGCGGGGACATCGAGTCGGTCGGCGAGTTCATCCGGATGTACCTGACCCGAAACGACCGCTGGTCCTCGCCGTTGTACCTGATCGGCGAGAGTTATGGCACGACCCGAGCCGCGGGCCTGGCCGGCTACCTGGTCAACCTGGGCATTGCCTTCAATGGCATAATCCTGGTCTCCTGCGCCTGGATTTCCAGGGGTTCGTGTTCAGCCCGGGTAATGATCTGCCGTATCTGACGTATCTGCCGTCCTACACGGCAGCCGCCTGGTATCACAAGAAGCTGCCGGCCGACTTGCAGGCGTTGGGGCTGGTGGCGGCGCTCAAGGAGGTCCAGCGGTGGACCGACCGCGAGTACGCCTGGATCCTCGCCCGCGGCGACCGGCTTTCCGACGAGGAACGGCACGAGGCCGCCGCCCGGCTGGCCCGCTACACCAGCCTGAACGCCGCGGAGATCGAAGCGAGCCACCTGCGGATCGACATGTCCCACTTCTGCCGCGACCTGCTCAAGCCCGCGCGACGCTCGGTCGGCCGGTTCGACGCGCGCTACCAGGGGATCGAGAGTTCGGCCTCGTCCGACCAACCCAGCTTCGACCCCAGCCTGGCCGCCGTCCGCGCCCCGTACACCTCCACGTTCAACCAGTACATCCACACCGAGCTGGGCTACAAGAGCGACCTCCCTTACTACATTCTCGGCGAAGGTGTGGGCCACTGGGACTGGCAGCGCGAGATGGGTTATCCGGCGACGACCAGCGCCCTCCGCGACGCCATGGCCAAGAATCCCCACATGAAGGTCCTGATCGCCTCCGGCTACTACGACCTCGCCACGCCATATCGCGCCGTCGAGCACGCCTTGGCCGGCCTGGGACTCGACCCGAGCCTGCGCGCCAATATTACTGAGGAAACCTACGAAGCCGGACATATGATGTACCTGGATAACCCGTCGCTGCATAAGCTGAAGCGCGACGGCGCCGCGCTGATCGATGGGGCGAAAGGGAAATGATACAATGGCGGCATGGCCGTTCGTTCCTTCAGGAGTCCGCGACGATGCCATCACCGTTTCCTGGCATGGATCCGTATCTGGAAGCCCTGGATATCTGGCCGGACCTTCATGATGCCCTGGCGGGAGAGATCCGGAACGAGCTCAACCACGCTTTGCCCGCCCCCTACTACGCCCGCCTGGAGATGCGCCCGGAAGTCGGGATCGTCGAGGAGGAAGGGATTCAGCAACGAATCGTCCCGGACATTGTCGTCGTCCGCCAACCTTACCCTCCCCGGGAGCCGGACGGCGGGGGTACGGCTATCCTGACACAGGCCCGACGCGAAATCTCGAGGTGGATCGAGTACGAGATTCCAACCGACCCGATCCGCCACCATTTCGTCGAGATCCGCGATTCGATGCGAGGCCACAAGCTGATCACGTTGATCGAGATCCTGAGCCCGTCGAATAAACGGACCGGGGAGGACCGTGAGGCGTATGAGCGGAAGCAGCGCGAGGTGCTGAAGAGCGATACGAACTTGATCGAGCTGGACCTGCTGCGCGGCGGCCGTCGCATCCTGACGGAGCCCGGCCTTGAGGCTATGATCCAGGGCCTTGACCCGCCGCCTACTTACCTGGTGTGGGTCAACCGGTCGTGGCGACGCGTCCCAAAGCTGGCCGCTTACCGGGTCTTTCCGGTCGGCCTGCGCGAGTTGCTGCCGTGCATCCCGGTGCCGCTGAAACCGGACGAGGACGACGTTCTGCTGGACCTCCAGGTCGTGTTCAACCGAGCCTATGATACCGGCCCCTATCGGCGCGGAGCCGTCGACTACAGTGCCCCGCCGCCCCCTCCGGCGCTGAGCGACGAGGACGCCACCTGGGCCGCCGAGCGGACCCGCCCCTGGCGCGAGCGCCCGCCCGCGCTGTAGCAGGCTCTCGACACGCCAACGACCGGATCGCGGATCCCCGTTCCTAACCTGGAAGATGGTATCGCGGTTATGTCTGCCAAGAAGAGCAAGGCGCCACACCCGAATGGCCCTAGCGGCAGTGATCGAAAACTCCTTGCCACGGCGTCCTATTTCCTGTCGCTCGAGCTGGAGAACGTGCGATGCTTCGCTGAGAAGCAAACGCTCGGCCTTTCCGACGGAAGCGGCCGGCCAGCAAGATGGACGATCTTGCTGGGCGAGAATGGGACGGGGAAGACGACGATTCTTCAAATGCTCGCCTCGTTCGAGCCAATTCCGATCCGCACCTCGGCGTCTGAGCAGGCGTTTTGGCCAGGAACCCCGCGCGGAATGGCCCTCGACCTCCTTGCAAAGGGCGGCTTTCTCCGGGGTGTCAGTTCGGAAGTACGGGCCGAAATTGGGATTGCCCATCAGACAGACTTTGATTTTCTCGAAGCCCCTACTTATCTTCGAGCTTCGCTGGGCGGGAATAATCAAGGTTGGAACTGGACAGGAGAAGGTCCGAAAGGCGAAGACCGACTTCCGATCTTAACCTGTCTAGCCTACGGCGCAGGCAGGCGATTGGGATACACATCACTCAGCCAAACCGAAGGGAGCGATGCAACCCAGAGCCTTTTCATCGAAGATGCACCGCTCCTCAATGCGCAAGACTGGCTCTTGCATCTCGATCACTCCGCCAGCAAACGCTCCAGCGCCCAGGAACAGCAACAACAGCGGCTGGACATGGTGAAGGACGTGTTGATCAAGGTGCTTCCCGATGTCTCGGACATCTTCTTCGATGCATCAAGCGGTGTCATACCAAGACCCACAGTCCAATTCAAGACCCCGTATGGCTGGGTCCCGCTCCGGCAACTTGGCTACGGCTACCGGACGATGATCGCCTGGATCGTCAACTTCGCCAGCCGGATGGTCGAGCGTTATCCCGACAGCTCCGACCCGCTCGCCGAGCCGGCCGTCGTGCTGGTCGACGAGATCGACCTGCACCTGCATCCGAAATGGCAGCGCGAGCTGATCGGCTTCCTGACCGAACGGTTTCCCAACACCCAGTTCATCGTCACGGCCCATAGCCCGTTGATCGTCCAGGCGGCGACCGATGCCAACATCGCCGTGCTGAAGCGCGAGGGCGATCACGTCGTCATCGAGAATCAGCCGGAAACCATCCGAGGCTGGCGCAGTCGATCAAGTCCTGACCAGCGACCTCTTCGGCCTGGAGACCGCGCGGCCGCCGGACATGGAAAAGCTCTTGCTGCGACGAAAGGACGTTGTTGACCAAGCCTCGCTTGACCAAGGCCGACCAGAAGGAACTCGAGAGAATCAACGATCAGCTCGGTCCGATCCCTTCGGGCGAGACCTACGAGCAGGCTAAGAAGACGATGGAACTGATCGAGCAATCGCTCAAGCTCATCGAGAAGTACCAGGGCACGAAGCCGTGATTCCGATCAAGAAACCCAAAGCAGGGCCTGACATCCTGCGAAGGCGTGGTATCCGGGCAACCCGGCAGCTCTGCGAGCGTCGCGACACCGACCCGGAGGCTCACAAGACGTTCAAGTTCAACGCCAAGATCTACGGCGACATGTCGGTCAAGGATGCACTGCGAAAGGCGCAACACGACAAATGTGCCTTATGTGAATCAAATATCAGTCATATCAGCTATGGTGACGTCGAGCATTTCCGTCCCAAAGCCGGATATCGGCAAAAGCCCGAGGATGCGCTCGTCCAACCCGGTTATTACTGGCTGGCCTATGAATGGTCGAACCTGCTTTTTTGCTGCCAGCATTGCAACCAGCGCTTCAAGGGCAATCTGTTTCCTCTGGGCGACATCTCCCGCCGGGCAAAGTCTCATCATGACGAGATCGGCAATGAGGAGCCATTGCTCATCAATCCCGCAATCGAGGATCCGGCCCGGTTTCTGGAGTTCCGTGAAAATCTGATTCATGCGATCAAGGACAATCCGCGCGGCGTGGCAACGATCAAGATCTTCGGCCTGGATCGCAAGGAACTCGAGGATAAGCGATTGGTGTGGTTCCAGTGGTTCAGACAGCTGATCCCTCAGATCGTCGGGCTGATCAATATCCGCGAAACCATCGCGAGCCTGATTGAGGAGCAACCGACCCCCGAACTGTTGAACGACCTCGCAGACGTCGAAGCCCAGATCGAGCAGTTCATAGGAGATTCCGCCGAATACGCCGCGATGGTTCGGGCTGCGTTACGCGCGCGGAATCTCCCGTAGGGTGCTCTGCGAGCACCAGGTTAACCCATTCGTTCCCGCCCTCCGCCTCGGTTGGTCAGGGCCGGCCCCAGGTTATCCGGAACGTCGCTCCATGAGCCACTCTTCTTCCAGAAGCGCCCATGGCAAGAGAGACACCGATAGGCCCGCTCCGACGCGGCTTGAGGTGGAACGCGGATCATCGCATCGGGGAGCAGTCGCCATTTCTTGCAGGCGGGGCAGCGGCCGGGAACGAGCTCTTTCAAGAGGAGGATGAAGGGAACCCCAAGGATGACGATGACAACCCAGAGAAACCCAACCGTGATGCCGGTCGAACGAGCCCAGAGGTTGAGAGACTGCGGCCCGACCGAGGCACAGAACAGCGAGTAGATCGCCGCCCCGAGGATGACACCGAGGGATGTCATCAGTAAGGCCCTTATCAGCCAGTCCTTGAGCGGACCTGGCTTGACCATGGGGAACGCGGCGATGGCGAGGACCAGTGGGATCGCCACGGCCGCCATCAAGATCGCAAACGGCCAGCTCACGGCGCCGACCTCCGCCCAGCGCACCATCGGCGCCAGGCACAGCGAGGCGACGGCGGCGAAGACCACCAGCTTCATCATCTGACGAAGCGTCAACACGAATCGGAGCAATCCAACGCGCTCGCCGGTCATCGGAGATCTCCGACGGTTCAACCCGCCTCATGGCCTGGTCAGAAGGATCACCTCATCGCGGATCACGGGATGCAAGCCCAGGGGCTTGAGCATCTCGTTCAAGGCTTCGCCCAGTGGTTTACCGTGATCCGAGCCGGTGACGGTTGACTCGGGATCGATCGTGCCAGCCCGAAGGGCGATCGGGTCGAGGGCAATGGGCTCGTGGGTCTGCTCGGCCAGAGCCTTGACCAACGCGGCCAGCGGTTTGCCGCGGTAGTCGAAGACCTGTGATTTCTCCAGTACGCGCTGGAGCCGCTCGGCGGCCTCGCGCTGGCGGGGCGAAGGTGCTGCGAGCGCCGTGCCCGGTTTGCGCGGGATGACGACCAGCGTGTCATCCTGGATTTCATAGGTCAGACCGAACGGTCTGAGGAACAGGTCGAGCCAGCTCCGCACAGTGAGCTTCGCCGTGAGCGTCAGCGGGATGGGCTCGCCGGGGTCCACGCCAGCCGCCTTCACCATTTCGGCAATCCGCCGAAGCTCGGCTTCGGACCTCCATGCGATCAGATAGTACAGCGCCAGGTCGAGCGGCATCTCGTCGATGCCGAACTCCTGCGGCCGGTCGAGGTCCCGAGTGCGACGATGATTGGGGCGGAGTCCGAGCAGCTTTTCCTTCAGGAATTGCTCGACGGGCCCATGGAGCCGGAGCAGCCGCCCTTCCGGGTCGATCAGAAACGTGGTTGGATAGGCGGCCACGTCGTAATTCTTGATCGTCAGCCCGGTCGCATCGAGCAGGATCGGAAAGGGCAAAGGCTTCCCACCCCAGAATGTCTTGCTGACCTGCTCCAGTGGCGGCTCCAGCTCATCGAGAGTCTTGGCACTGGTGTGGTGGACGGTCAGGATCGTGAACTGGTCGCGATGGGCGCTGAGCTCCTTGTCGAACTCGACCAGCGCGGGCAGCCCCACTGAGACGCAGGGACCACACCAGGTCGCCCAGAACTCGAGCACCACCCACTTGCCCCGGAAATCGGCGAGCGTGATGTCCTTGTGGATGCCCTTGGCGTCGGTCACGTGCAGGGCCGGCGCGGTCTTGCCATATCGCCGCGCCAGCTCTGTCGCTTTCAGGTCGATCGTTCCCAGGTCGAGGTCGGGCTGGTCGGCCTTGAGCTCGACGACCTGGTTGGCATCGTGGTAATCGGAAGGGTTACTGTAGCCATGAAACTGGTAATGCCCGGGCGGGAGGAGGAATGAGAACCTCGCTTCTTGGGACGAGCACTGCGCCAGCCGGAGCGGACTCGGGGCCAGCTTGTTCAGGAGCCGCGGGACCGGCAGCCGGCCCGGCATCACGTTCATATACACGTTGGTCCCATCGGGCCGCTCGCCCAGGTCGTTGCAGGAGAACTGGCCGTGAACCCGCACCAGCGGCCCCAGCCGGATCTCCACCGGGTTGGTGGATGACTTCGGATCGATGATGACGATGCCCCCGCGTGTGTGGTCCCGGTTATAGGTCAGCAACGGTGCATGCCCTTGCCAGAAGTTCGACCTCGAGCGTGAATCGGCCGGCGGGATCCGTCCGCGCGGCGTGGAACGCGCGCATCGCCATTCCCCCCATGGCGCTCCACATCGTCGCGACCTCCGCCCCGGCCACTGGTCGGCCGGCCTTGTCGAACACCTGGCCCGACACCTTCCGCGGCTCGTCCCCGGCCGCCACGACACTCAGCGCGACCCCGATCAGCCACATCGCGATGACTCGTCTCGTCACCATCGCTCGTCCTCCCCGTTGATCCCGCCGGCCGTGAGTCTCTGACAAATGTCTCGGCGTATTGTAACCCTGGGCGGCTGCGAGACTCAAGGGGCTCATCGAGCGGAGGCGTTATATCCCGGGCACGGGCTTGTGCCGGCGCGCTCGCCTTGTCGGACCGGTGGATTTCGGTATACGATGGACACGGTCCAATCGCGCCTCAAAGAGGAGATCACCGCGATGTCGTCTCGATCCACTTTGGCTGTCCCGCCCCGGACGCTCGTCGAGGGCCAGCGGCTCGACCAGCCGACGTTCCACGCGCTCTACGAAGCGATGCCGCCCGGAACCCGGGCCGAGTTGATTAACGGAGTGGTCCTCATGCCCAGTCCCGTCGGTCCCCAA
The DNA here is from genome assembly GCA_963845695.1 of uncultured Isosphaeraceae bacterium. Lineage (GTDB taxonomy): Bacteria > Planctomycetota > Planctomycetia > Isosphaerales > Isosphaeraceae > CAWJTV01. The sequence goes on from CAWJTQ010000019.1 coordinate 186,892, forward strand.
CACGGTCTTGCCCACTTCCCTACGATCGCGTGGCTCAGCTCCTACACTGAAAACACCCCAGGTGTCCAGGGGATGGACAACACATCGACGGCGATGGGGCTCAAGAGCGAGCCACAGCCCGATGTGTTGCTTCGCATCTCGCCCGAATATGGCGGTCGGACGAAGACGGATTCCCGGTTTGTCGAGGGTATCCCTGAGTTGGTCGTCGAGGTCTCGCACACGTCGCGTTACACCGACCTCGGGCCGAAGTTCGAGGATTACGAGCGGGTCGGCGTGCAGGAGTATATCGTGCGCGCGATCGAGCCCGACGAGATTTACTGGTTCGTGCTGCGCAACGGGCGGTTCGTTGACCTCGAGCCAGGTCCTGATGGGATCTACCGCTCGGAGGCTTTCCCCGGCCTCTGGCTCGACCCGGCGGCCCTCCTGGCCGGCGATACTCGGCGGCTTCGCGCCGTGGTCGAACGCGGTTGTGCCACGCCCGAGCACGCGGCGTTCGTGGCCAGGCTGGCCGCGGCACGCCGGACGGTGTGAGCGAGCGGACCGACGACGATCCTCGGTGACGCGTTAGCCGCAATGACTCACGATTTCGACGGCTTCAACGGCTTGATCTTGATGTTCTTGTACCAGCACGGCGAGCCGTGGTCCTGGAGGCCGATGTAGCCGGAACGGGGATGGTCCTTGTAGGCGACGTCAAACTTGTGCTCCGAGCCGTCGGGGCGGCGATTGGGTTTGGTCCATTCGTCGAGGTCCATCCGGGTGACCGTCTCGCCGTTGACCGCGACGGAGAGCTTCGGCCCGTCGCAGGAGATCACGATGTGATTCCACTCGCCGGGCGGCTTCATGGCGTTCCGCGACGGCTTGACCAGGTCGTAGAAGGCGCCGGTGTCGTGGTAGCCGGCCGTGGTGGTGTCGTCGATGGCGACCTCGATGCCGTTGAAGCCGACGTCCTTGCCCGGGCGCGGGGTGAGCGGAAAGGTCCGGATGAAGATGCCGCTGTTGCACCCCTTGCTGATCTTGAAGTCGAGCGACAGGATGAAGTCGCCCCAGGTCTTCTCGGGGATCATCATGTACCCACCGCAGCCATGCGGATTGATGGACCCCTCCTCGACCGGCACCTTGCTCGGTTTCCCGCTGCTGGTCAGCCAGCCGTCGAGTCTCTTGCCGTCGAAGAGCAGGATCCAGCCGTCCTGCTTCTCCTCGGGCGTGAGCGCGTTGTCGGGGCCGCCGGCGCAGGGCAGGCGGGAATCCGATCGCGATCGCCAGCAAGCCGGATAGCCCGATCGTTCGTAATCTCATCGCGTCCTCGGTGGTCAGTGGTCAGTAATCGGTGTTCGGGGTATAGATTGTACCTCGCTAGAGTCTCCGCGCGGTGTGCAGTTGGGGAATTCCGGATTCGCGATTCCCACCATTTCGGAGGATGAGGCATGGCGAAGGTTACCGTTCGAGTCGTCACGATCACCGGAGTGACCCGTGGGCTGGGACATGCGCTGGCCGAGGGTCTGGTGCGGTCGGGGCACAAAGTCATCGGCTGCGGTCGATCGAGCGAGGCGATCGCGCGACACGTCGCCGTGTTGGGGCATCCGCACGACTTCGCGACTCTGGACGTGACGCACGATCAGGCGGTCAAGGTCTGGGCCGATCGCGTCCTCGCCGAGCACGGGGCACCCGACCTGCTCATCAACAACGCCGCCGTGATCAACGCGAATGCGCCGCTCTGGAAGGTCCCCGCCGCCGAGTTCGACCGTGATGATCGACGTGAACATCAAAGGAGTCGTGAACGTGATCCGCCACTTCCTGCCGGCGATGATCGCGCGGGGCTCGGGCGTGATCGTCAACATGAGTTCCGGTTGGGGCCGGTCGACGGCGGCGGAGGTCGCCCCGTATTGCGCGAGCAAGTGGGCCATTGAGGGCCTGACCCGCGCGCTGGCCCAGGAACTCCCCCGCGGTCTGGCCGCCGTCCCGCTCAATCCCGGCATCATCGACACCGAGATGCTCCGCAGTTGCTTCGGAGGGTCGGCGTCGGAATACCCCGGCCCCGAAGAATGGGCCAGGGCTGCGATCCCGTTCTTGTTGGGGCTGGGACCCAAGGATAACGGCAAGCCGCTAACCGTGCCGGGACAGTGAGAGCGCGTCTTCAAAAGATCGGCAGCGATGCGCCATCGCCTTTCTTCGTCTCAGCCGCGGCCTTCCGGGACTCGATCTGGAAGTAGAGATAATGGAGTCGGTTCGCGAAGCGATAACCTCCAGCTCCAGCCTCCTTGTCGGCCACGATCATCCCGAGATCCTTCAGCCGGTTCAGGAAGTTGTCGAGGACTTTCTTATCCTCTGCACCAAGGAGCTTCAGAAGCTCGGCTCGTCGGATATGGAAGCCGAACGGATTGCTGGCAATCCTTCTGAGGATCGAGCGATAGCGGGGAGAGCGAAGGGCATCGATCACCTTCGGCTGGAGGAACTTCGTACCGATGATCTCGGCGGCCTGTAGGATGCCTGCCCTTGCATCGGACTCCGTGATCGTCGGATGAGCCGCGGTCCTCCAGACCGAGTCGCCGATTTCATGGCCGATGACAGGGAGACCGCCCGTGTAGTCAACCATGAGCTTGAGGGCGTCGGCTTTCACCGTCGCGGATGCGCCCTGAAACGTCTCCGTGAAGAACTTCGACGTCTCCGTATCGTCCCAGGGACGGATCTCGGTCAAGTCGAAGACTCGATCCAGTGAGGGTTGAAGGGTCAATAAGTCCTGCCTCCGCTCCTCCACTCCGACGATCAACATGCAGAGATTCAAGCCCCCTAAACCGGTCGCGATCTCGTCAACAGTACTCTTCAACCAGTTGGCGAACTCCGCGGAAGTCGCCAGGCCGTTGATATCGTCAAGGATCAGCAAGAAGGCCTTTCGATCTCCCTTCAATTTGGTGAGCAGATGACGGATCGTCGGCACGAACTCATGGGTCAGCTGTTGCAGGTCGTCCTGCGTGAGCCGCAGTTCGACGGATATGCCGAACAATCCGATTTCGCTGATGTGCTTGCCGAAAAAGTTTCTGAGCTTGCTGTACCAGGGCTTGTCGAGGTTCTCTTTCAGGAGGCGGTCGAGCGTGCGGCGGATCATGTCGGGGACGTCTTTAGCGCCTCCGAGGAAGACATGAGCGCCGGCGACCTGCTCCTGTTTCTCGGCTAAGTGCCTCACAAAGGAGACGAGCGACGTTTTTCCGATGCCCCGTTCGCCGGTCACGAACCCGATCTTGAACCGTCCCTTCACGCTGGCCAGTACCATGCTCCGCAGATGTTCAATTTCCTTGATCCGCCCTACGAAAAACTCAATCGGGACAGGCTGTCCCGGTGTGAAAGGACTGGATTCCGCGTTCATCCGAGTTCTCCTTGCTCCACGAGCGATCTTGTCGAGTCGGATGACTCCCGAGCGTAGCCCTATGCAGGGGACGCCGTTCGCCCGGGGTGGCCATCGTCTCAACCTCGTGGCCCACTTGAGGCGAACGTCACACGATTTCCCAGGTGTCGCCCGCAATGTCATTATAAAGGGCACGCCAGCGGAACTCACGCGCCGGGCGGATCATCCAACCACCCCGAAATCTCAATCCGACGCCTCGTCCCCCCGCCGGGTTCAACTTTGACCGCCCATCCTGTATGATGCATTCACGGCTCGATCCGCGAACGCACTGACGTCAACTTAAATGCTAATCACAGTAGATAAATATCGTGATTGCATCGCGGGATGTGGTGAGATGGAAAGCGAAGAACCGATGGTTGCTGCCGGACGGGAGACGCGGTCGAGCAGCGGTGTAGGACCGAGTAATCTCCGATCCCCTATTAGAGTGCGAGAAAATGACCATGACCCCAGCCTTGGAAAAGCTTTCGGAGCTAGTCCGCCAGGCGGAGGCGAAGACACGAGCGCGTAAGATCGAGGGGGAGACACAACATGCCGCGGAGCAGTTCCGCACGGCGGAGCTGCGGGCGCGGCGCGCGGTGGAGCGGTTACGGGCGGTGCGACCGGCCGGTTTGCGGGCGCTGGAGCAGGCCGATACCGACGAGCATTTGCTCAAGGAGCTGGTGCGCAAGCTGGCGTTGTACAAGTCGTCGCTGGCCTCGGAGGCCGACGCGGAGCGATTGATCGCGGCGTCTCAGGCGGAGATCGAGCGAACGCGGCGGCAGACCCGGCTGGACCTGGAGGAGGTGACGCGTGAAGTGGAGGAGGCGCGGCGCGAGCTGCGGGGGGTCACTGACCAGTATCGCCAGCTCCGTCGGGAGATCGACCGGCTCCAGCCTGAACTGGCCGAGCAGTTCGCCGCCGAGGACCGGCTGCTCTGGGATGCCGAGGCCCACTTCCCCGGCGGGCAGCTCCAGCTTCTGGCCCACGAGGTCGACGCCGGCATGAACGCGTTCGGCTCGCTGGGCAAGCTCGAGCAGTACGCGCGGCTCAAGGTCTGGATCGGCCGCTTTCGCTATTATCAGGCGTCCCACGATCGCGACGCCGAGATGACCGAGGAGCTCCAGGCTCTCTCGCACCGCGTCTTCCATCAGCTCAAGTACCTGTCCCGGCAATATGAGCCTGGCTACATCGAGGCGTTCCGCCAGGATTTCTCGACCGACTGGGCGGCCTATGTCGCCGAGGCCCAGGAGCAACTGATCCAGGCCATCGAAGCCGGCCGGCGCAACCGCGACGCCGAATCGCAGTCCGCACGCGATCGCGAATTGGCCGCGGACCGTACGTCACTACCCGGGGTGCTCGCAGCCCCCCGCCCTGTCGCCGCGGCGCCCGCGCCGCCAACCATCACGGCGGCCGTCACCGCCCGCCCCGCGCCGGCCTCCCTCGTCGAACTCAAGGCCCTGGTCGCGCAAGCCCGACTCCCCGAGGAAGGGCTCGATGAGTTTCTAGAGGTTCTCAGACAGGCTATTGACGACGTCGGGACCACCCATCCCGAACTGCTCCGCCTCGCCCTGCCGTTCCGCGAATACATCGAGGGCGACGATGGCCTGGGCGTCTTGAGGCGCAACCTCGAGCGGATCCAGGCCCGCCGCGATGAGACCGCCGCCCGCGAGACGTCCGACTCGGATCGCGAGTGAACCGGACGCCATCGCGGTCCGCGAGAACGGCTCTCCAGACCAATGCCGGAAGGAAGTGCGCCATGCGACCGCTCCCGTTTGCATTCGCTACCCACCCCGTGGCACCGATCCTGGCGGGAACGGCTATCCCGCAATTCGCGGGATTATGGTAAGGTTCGCGCTGGCTGGCTGACCGGCCTGTTGGCGAGGCGTGGGAGTGAAGCCACGCCGGCCAGGCAGGGTCCTTGGCCGGCTCGGCGCGAGGGGTGGGCGTATGGATCCGGATCAGTCCTTGGGAAGGCGAGGTGAGGCCGCGGTGCTCTCGGATCGGGGACGTGTCGTCGCGTGGGATCGGCCTCGGGCGACCGCGGGGCCGCCGGCCCGGCCACTGTTCCGCCCGGCGCCGCGATCGGTGATGGTCTTCCCGCTGGTCGTACTGGTTGCCGTCCTGCCGGGGCTTCTGGCCCTGAATGCCTGGGACCTGACGCCCCCGGGCCCGCTCTGGGGCTTGCGCGGCCTGGCCGTGCTGGATGGGATGGTGCTGGACCAGGTTCCCGCGGTCGCCGGGATCAAGCCGATACAGGAGGCGGCGGCGTATCGGGCGGTGGCCTTTCAGCCGCCGCTCTACGCCTGGCTCGAGGCGGGTCTGTTCTGGCTCGACGGCGACCGCGACCCGATGGCCAGCGTCTTGCCCAGCTACGTGGCCGGCGGGCTCGCCGTCGTGCTGGTCTATCTCCATGCCAGGCTCTGGCGGGGTGCGGGGCTCGGCCTGACAGCCGTGGTCCTGGTGGGATTCAACCAGAACCTGCTCCTCCGGATGCAAGAGGCGACGCCCAGCACGCTGGCGCGTGTGCGGGGTCCTCGCGGTGCTCTTGGCCTATGGCTGGCACGAACGGGTGACCGCCGAGTCGTTGCGACCCTGGCCGTGGGCCGGCCCGGTCGTCTGGGCGGTCGCCGGCGGACTCGCGATGGGCGTGGCCCTGCTGGCGATGGGCGGCCTGGCGCTGATCGTCATCCCGATCATCTTGCTTCACCAGTATTATCTCAGGGGAATCGCGCCGATGGCTCCGCCCGGGTCGCGGCTCCGGCGCTGGCGGCTCTCGTGGCGGGACACGCCGGGTCGAGTGAACGCCCTGCTGGCCCTGGCGATCGCGATGGTCGTGGCCTTGCCCTGGTTCCTCCTGATGGTTCGGACATACGGCTGGTCGGCCATCGCGGCGCTGCGGATTCCCCCCGAGCAGTTGCTGATGGAACGCGGCCTGAGCCTGCCGGCGCGGTTGATCGAGCTGGCGCCGGTGACGCTGCCGCTCGGCCTGTTCGGAGCCGTGCGGGCGACCCGGTTGGCCCTGGTCGACGAGTCGAATACCCGCGAGACGGTGGGCGGCTCGCTCTGGGTGGTCTGGTTGGCGGTCGCCGCGCTGGCGCCGGCGTTCTGGCCCAACGGGCCGCAGAGCGCCTTCGATCTGGTCTTGCTGGTACCGCTGAGCCTCTTGGCCGCGCAGACGATCGCCGACCTCGTCAATCGCCGCATACCGGTCCGCACCCTGACCTGGCTGGCGCCGGCGACGCTCGTCTCCGTCGCGTGGTGGTCCAGTGCCGGCGTGCGCGACGCGGTTGACCACGTGTTCCATGGCCGCGCCGACGCCGCCACCGCGCTGGGGCTGCACCTGGCCCTGGACCTGGTCGTCGTCTCCGTCTGGCTCATTCACGCGCTGGATCGCTGGGCCCGCCGCCGCGATGACCGCCAGCGCCGGGTCCTGGCCGCCTTCTTGCTGGTGGTGCTGGCTCTCGCCGTCGTCGATGGGATCCTCGAGGTCATGTTCCGCCACGGCATCGACCGTGACCTGCTGGTGCTCCGCACCATGATCCTCCGCCGCAACCGCGATCATCCCTTCCAGGCCGTCGCTGTCGTCAGTCCGCCGCCGTCGGCCGCGGCCCGCGTCGGCGCCGGACCGTTCGGCGAGGGGCCTTCACCGGGCGGCCGCCTCCGCTTCATCCTCAGGACCGCACTGCCTCACCTCCCGCAGCTTGACCTCGGCGACGTCGCCGATCTCTTCACCCTGCCCGACGGCCAGCGCCTCATCATCCTCGCCGGTACCGATCAACGCCTCTCCCGAACCGTCCTCTCCAAGCTCGGCCTCGAGGTCATCCACCCCGGTCGATCCGGTATCCTCGACGCCTACGCAACCGCCCGCAATCATCCCCGTGTTGGTCATTAGTCATGGGTCGTTGGTTATGTGGCTTCTTGCCACTTTCAGTCACATCGCCGGTTTCTCCATCGCGGTGATGGCCGAGCGAATGCTCCCCTTTGACCAATGACCCCTTGTATCCCATCATGCCGTTCAGTACACTCATGAACGGAAGGTCGGAATTGGTTTGATCAGCATCATGCGAGTGCAGCAGGGAGGGGTTTCGCGATGGCGAACGGACTGGGCACGTTGCGGCCGGCGCCACGGGTCGGCCGAAGTCAGAAGAAGAGCCGACCGACGATCCGCGAGGTCTGCCTCGTCGGGATGGATCACAGCCCACGGGGCGCGGACTGGACGGAGGGTCAGGAGGTGACCTGGCAGGGACGCGGCTACCGGGTGGCGGCGGTGGCGGCCGAGCCTTCGAACGCCGCTTCGTGCCGGCACTACGTTTATCTGGCTCCAAGCATCGGGGGATAAGGGCCGATGACGAATGACCAGACTGCCCGGCCGTTGCAGGCCGCGGCACCGGTTCCGGCTGCGCCGCCATTCCGGCCGCGCTCGCTGCGCGACCGGGACGAGTCCGATCCCCAGCGCCGGGCCGTCGAACTGGCGCAGCGTGGCCGGATGATCGTGGACGTCTCGGCGGCCGATCTCGAGGCGGCCGAGGCCGCCTACGGGGCGTTCCATCCCACGACCTGGCACTTCCGCAACGCCTTGAACGAAGCTCGGTGGTCGTGGGAGCGGCTCCGCGCCGAGCTGGGCACCAAGACCCTCGAGGCCGCGTTGAATCAACCGCCGCTGGTGGTGCTGAAACTTGGTGAGGACGCCGCGAAACCGATGTCCACCAACCCGCCGGCGGTCGTGCTGATCGCGATCGCTGGCCAGACCTACTGCACGGCGCGGGTCGCGGGCACGGAGCTGGCACCGGTCCAGTGGCGGCTGACACGACTCCACCCGCCGCTCGAGGACGGCCCTTATTACGTCTGCCGGCTCGCCGATGGGGCCACCCAGTGCGACTGCGCCGAGTGGATCTACCAGATCGCCGAGAATGGCCACAGCCGCAAAACGCACTGCAAGCACCTCGCCGCACTGGCGGCCCTGGGGTGGATTTGATCAAGTGTTCAGTTTCCCGTTTTCCGTGTTCCGTAGAGAATAGTCCTCGGTGGCTTTCGTCTTCCCTACTGAACACTGAACACTGAAAACCGAACACTGAAAATGATCACCTGGTCAAATGTCTTCGCGGATGCCTTGCCCTACACAGCATTCCTGGACCGGCATGCCACGGCGTCCCATCGTACGCGGTGGGACGCCATGCACGGGAGGTTCGCGCTCACGGACGAGCAGAAACACCTGCTCGACGGTTTCGCGCGAACCATGCCGGTCCTCTGCCTGGCCGGCGCGTGGTGTGGCGATTGCATCAACCAATGTCCGGTGTTCGATCACTTCGCGCAGGCTTCGACCCGGATCCACCTGCGGTTCCTCGACCGCGACATCCAGCCCGAGGTGCGCGAAGCCTTGTCCATCAACGGCGGCCACCGGGTCCCCGTCCTGGTCTTCCTGAGCGAGGATGGTTTCGAGGTGTCGCGGTACGGCGAGCGGACGCTCTCGACCTACCGACGGATGGCTGCCGAGCAGCTCGGCCCGGCCTGCCCGACCGGGCTGGTTCCTCCGGCCGACGAGGCCCTCGCCGCCGTGACCGCTGAATGGCTGGCCGAGTTCGAACGCGCCGAGCTCATCCTGCGTCTCTCGCCCCGGCTGCGGACGATGCATGGGGATTGAGCGGGCGGAATGGACAGTTCTCGATCGAGTGTGTCCAATGGTATCATGATGAAGGTGTTGGATCATCTTCCGTTTTTGACGAGGTGTTTGCGAAACGATCATGGCCGACACCTCGTCAAAGCCAGAGGGTGAGAAGCTCCTCCACCGTGGCCGAGTGCAGGCTCAGGGCGGAGGTACGGAGAAGTCGGAGTCGTGGCGCAGACGACTCCTCCCACGTTTTCTGAGATCATGGGGTTTATTGACCGCCTGGAAGCCCGGCTCACGCCCAAGGAGAAGCGGATTCGTGAGAAGGCATTTGCTCAGTTGAGAAAGGCTGTTGAGACCGCGGCAAAGACCGGTGGTTTCTGGGCGGAACGCCCAAGATCATTCCCAAAGCCTCCCGCGGGAGAAATCCGCGTGGATCTTGAGGTCATCACGGGAAGGGCTGCGATCCCAGACCCCGTGAGTTCTATCGAGGAAACCGAGGGTTCATGATGACTCACTTTCTTTTCCCCCATTTCTTGAGTGACGCTCAGCAATACGAGGAAGCCGAAGGATTCTGGTTGAAGCATTGGGAGGAATTGGTCCGCGAAGTCGGTCAGGTCGACTGTTGGAAATCACCCCACTACACGACGACCTTTGTTGAACGGAACACCGTGCCGAGATGGCGATCCGATCTTCAGCGCCGTCGATTTCACCCGGCGCCTCGGGGTTCGCGTCATCCAGTTCGAGCCAACCGGTGATTCCGGGGAGATCGTCTCCTGGCAGGATACCTTCGCGGAGGGAGAGCCGGAAGAAGTCCGGGACCTCGTGATCTCGTGCTCCCTGACGGATGAGACGTTATCCAAGGCACGCGATCTGATCCGCCAATGGATCACGCAGAGCCCTGCGGGCACCAACGGGGATTCCGCGGCGGCACCTTCGAGCCTTCCCTATTTCGCCCCGGCCGAATGACCGGCTTGATCCTCGGAGGCTCGACCGATCGCGGAGGCATTCGCGATCCCGCGGCGCCCCGGCCGTTCGCGACGCTCGGCAGCCAGCGGGGCAAACACGCCACCGATCGCCGTCGCGATCAACGCCAGCAGGCAATGGCCGACGATCAGGAACGGATCTTCGATGGGCGATGAGACTTCGTCATCATCCTCGTTGATGATCCGCAGATAGCCGTCCTGGACGCGGTACTCGCGGCCGAGCTGCTTCAGGCAGAGTCGCAAGGTCGTTGGCAACGGGACACCCTCGAGGTCGATCTGGAAGGTCGGGTTGAGCGCGAGATAGACTTCGTGTTTATACGGAGTGACATAGGACGGGATGCCCGCGTAGGTGGGCGTCGCCGTGGCCTGCTTGATGTAGATCAGCAAGTCATCGAACGATATCTCGTTGGGAAAGCGCATCGGGATCGGCCGCTCCAGCGCTTCCAGGATGCGGACGTTCTCGGGGATATTGCTCCTGGGCACGACCAGAAACCACCGGCGCATGGCGTTGAGGAACGGCTCGATGGCGTGGCTCGGCTGTGGTCGATCCCAGGAAGATCGACCGAGTGCCAGGAACAGGTAGCCTGCGCCGAACAGAGCGGCACCGATGTAGATCTCGCGACGGCGACCGCGGCCGAACAGGCGCCGAGGATCACCACGCCGAGCAGGCCACAAGTCAGTATGAACGTGGCACCGGCCCAGACACCCGCGGCCGATTGCGACCAGATCGTGACGGTCGATGTGCCCAGAATCAGGCCCGTCAGCGTGAGAATCGTCGGCCAGAGCCGCAGTGTCCGGGACGGCTGTCCGCTCGGTGGTGCGATGGGAACAGGACTCTCGGTAGGACGTGACGGAAAGCCGAAGAGGGCGACCGCCAGCAGGCCCCCGAGGATGGCGACCCCGAGTGCCCAGAGGCAATGACCGATCTGTGTGAAGGACGGCTCCAGACCCCCACCCCCACCTCGTATGCCCGGGGGGACGTACCGAGGTGAGATGCCGAACGCCGGCCCGAGCACCTCGAGCAGAGGCAGTGTCGGCAGCCTGGGCGACTGTTCCGACGGCCAGAACGCCAGGATCATGTAGCCCCCGCCGAACAGGGCGAAGCCCAGCCACCACGCGCGCTCGGTCTCCCGTCGGCAGACGGCGCCGATGACCGCAAGGCCGAGCACCCCACAGGTCAGGAGGAGCATCACGCCGGCCCAGGTCGCGTCGGGGTTCTTCAACGCGACGAAGCCGATCGCCGGGACCAGCACGACCGCGATGAGTCCACCGATTGCGAAGCGGAGCTGACGCATGACGAAACCCTCCCCAGTGCCGGCCTTACCACGGTTTCTCCGGTCAACGCGATGGGGCTGGTGTCGGGGCAGCCTCGATGCCGCCACGCCCGGGCTGTTCACGCCGCCCCACGGACACCCGCGGGGCCAGTACGCCGCCCAACCCCGCCGCGATCAACGCCAAGAGGCAATGGCCGACGATCAGGAAGGGATCCTCGAGGTTTGATGAGACAGCGTCCTCGTAGGTGATCTTCAGATAACCGTCGTTCACACTAAAGTCGAGGCCGAGCTGTTTCAAACCGAGTCGCAAGGACGCTTTCAAGGGGACACCCTCGAGGTCGATGGCGACAGTCGAGTTGAGCGAGCGCTCGGCTTCTTGCAAGCCGATCGGATCGACATAGATCGGGATGCCGGAATAACCCGGAGACGACGTGGATTGCTTGATATATTTCAGCATATCACCAATCGGTATCTCTTCGGGAAAGTGCATCGGGATCGGCTGGTCCAGCGCCTCCAGGATGCGAGCGTTCGAGGCGGCAATGCTCCGGGGGACGACCGGAAGCCACGGTCGGATGGCGTGGAGGATCGGATCGGTGGCGAGACCCGGCCGTGGCCATTCCCAGGAGGATCGGCCGAACGCCAGGAACAGGTAGCCGATGCCGAACAGGGCGGCGCCCATGCAGATTTCCCGTCGCCGGCCGCGGCTGAAGAGGGCGCCGAGGATCACCAGCCCGAGCAGGCTGCACGTCAGCAAGAATGCGGCGCCGGCCCAGACAGCGGCGGCCGACCTCGCCCAGAGCGCGGCGACCGATGTGACCACGATCGCAGCCACCAGAATGACGACCGTCGGCCGGAGCCAGTCGTCCGGGGGTGACTGGGCCCTCGGCTGTGCGGAGGGATCGGGAGTCTCGGCACGATCCGCCGGAGCGCCGAACAGGGCTCGGGCCAGCGTGCCCCCGAGCAGGGCGAACAGCAGCGCCCAGAGGCAATGGCCGATCTGGGAACTCGAGGAATTGGTTCCCGAAGGGAAGCCGCCCCCAAACCCTCCGCCCGTGAAGGGGCTGAAAACCTGGACCTGGGGGGTCGCACGGAATATCGATTGAAGCCATTCGAGCAGGGTCAGGGTCGGCAACTCGAGCGACGGGATCTCCGACTGCCAGAACGCCAGGGCCATGTAGCCCCAGCCGAACAGGGCAAAGCCGAGCCACCACGCTCGCTCGGCCTCCCGTCGGCAGACGGCGCCGACAACCGCGAGTGCCAGGATGCCGCACGTCAGCAGAAACATGGTGCCCGCCCAGGTCGCGTTGGCGTTCTTCAATGCGGCGAAGCCGATCGCCAGGACCGGCACGATCGCCATCATTCTGCCGATCGTAAAGCGGATCTGACGCATGATGAAATCTCCAATGGTGCCGGACTTCCCACGGTTTCTCCGGTCAATGGGATGGCGCTGGTGCTGGGGCATCCGCGGTCCCACCGGGCCCTGGCCGCTCGCGATGCAAAGCGGAGACCACCGGAGCGATCACGCCGCCGATCGCGGCTGCGATCAAGGCGATCAGGCAATGGCCGGCGATCAAGAACGGATCATCACTCTCCGGTATGATGTCTTCGCTGTCCTGGCTGATGATTTGCAGACAACTGTCCTCGACATAGTAGGTCAGACCCAGTTGATTCAAGCAAGTTCGCAAGGTTGCCTTCAAGGGGACCCCCTCGACGTCGATCCGGATCGTCGAATCGAGCGAGCGTTCGACTTCTTGCAGGCCGAGTGGATCGACGTAGATCGGAATGCTGGGACAGGTCGGCGTCGCTGTGGCCTGCTTGATGTATTTCAGCACGTCCTTGAACGGTGTCCAATCAGGGAAGTGCATCGGGATCGGCCGTTCCAGCGCCTCCACGATGGGCGCGTTCGAGGGGGTGCCCCGCCAGCGTTGAGGGGCCCGTGGGCGGATCGCGTTCAGGAACTGGTCGGTCACGAGATAGGGTCGAGGTCGCTCGAAGTACGAGTCTCGCGTATAGGCCAGGGCCATGTACAGATAGCCCACGCCGAAGAGCGCGGCGCCGATACAGATCTCCCGGCTCTTCCCTCGACTGAACAGCGCACCGAGGATCGCGGTGCCAAGTAGCCCGCAGGTCAGCAGGTACATCCCACCGGCCCAGATGCCGGAGTCCGTCGTCGACTTGATCGCCACGACCGACCCGAACACGATCAAGCTCGCCAGTCCGAGGACCGCCGGCCGGAACCATCGCTTTCCGGGCGTTCGGTCCGCTTCGTGCGCCGGGGGCTCGGGACTCGGCGAGCCGACGGCCGTCGTCGCGAAGAAGGCCCGAGCCAGCAGGCCCCCGAGGATGGCCACCAGCAGGGCCCAGAGGCAGTCAGCGACCTGAAAGAACGCGATGTTTCGGGGGTTGAACAAGTTGGAGTCCGCAACGTCCGACTCCTCTCGAAGCCACACCATCAGTATTGTCGTCGAGACATGGCCGAAGAACAATCGACTGGCCCACTGGAGATAACCCCACCCAAACACGAAGAAGCCGAGCCACCACGCGCGCTCGGCCTGTCCGCGGAGGACGATGCCGATGAATGCCAGGCCGAGCAACCCATAGGTCAAGAGAGGCATCACGCCGGCCCAGGTCGCGCCGGCGTTCTTCAAGGCGGCGAGGCCGAACGCCAGTACGAGCACGACTGCCATCAGCCCACTGATCGTGAAACGAAACTTTCGCATGATGAGATCTCCACCAGTCCCGGGCTTCTATGCAGAAGTACCCTGAATACCGCCAGGCGCAGACCGCTCGCGATATGCGTCGGAGACGACAAGAGCCGACACGCCGCCCAGCCCGGCCGCGATCAACGCCAGCAGGCAATGGCCGACGATTTGAAACGGATCCACAGTCGCCCCCGGTAAGTCGTCTTCCTCATCGAAACCGATCCGCAGATAACCATCTCTCACGCTGTAGTCGAGACCGAGTTGCCGCAGGCCGAGACGCAGGGTCGTCCTCAGCGGGACGCCTTCCAGGTCGATCTGGACGGTCGAGTCGAGCGAGCGTTCGGCTTCTTGGAGGTCGATCGGATCGACGTAGATCGGGATGCCGGCGTAACTCGGAGTCGTCGTGGCCTTCGTGATGTGCTTCAGGACCTCGTCCAGCGGAGTCTCGTCGGTGAAGTGCATCGGAATCGGTCGTTCCAGCGCCTCGAGAATCTGCCCGTTTCGGGCGATGTGGCGCCGGGGGGCCAGCGGAAACCACGGACGCAAAGCGTTCAAGAACCGATCAGTGGTGAGATGGAGATAGGGCCTTGTCGGCTGACTGGGAGGACGATGAAACGCCAGAACCAGATAGCCCGCGCCAAACAGGGCGGCGCCCATGCAGATCGTCCGGCGCTCCCCCGATCCAGGATCGCGCCCACGCCCAGGAGGCCGACCAATGCCCAGGTCAGGAGGAACATCGCGCCGGTCCAGAGACTGGAATCCCAACTCGACTGGAGAATCGCCGTCGATGCGACCAGATCGAGGCCCGTCAGAGCGAAGATCGTCGGCCAGAGCCGCCGCTTCCCGTTCGGCTGTGTTGTGCGACCGGCCGGGGGCCCGAAGATGGCACGCGCCAGCGTGCCACCGAGGAGCGCAGCCAGGCTGGTCCAGAGGCAGTGTCCGAGTTGAACATAAGATGGATCATAAACTTTAGGAATGCCGCCAAACGTACAAATCACCCCCACGTCGGGTGGCGGGATCAGGGCGAATCTGGGATCGATCGCCTCGAGGAGGGTCAGTGTCGGCAGCACGGGCCGGTCGTTGGCCGACCAGGACCAGAACGCCAGGCTCAGATAGCCCGAGCCGAACACGGCGAACCCGATCCACCACGCCCGCTCGGCCCCCCTGCGAAGAATCGCGCCGATGATCGCGATTCCCAGCAGGCCGCAGGTCAACAACTCCATCTCGGCGGCCGAGGTCGCGTTGGCGTTCTTGAAGGCGACGAAGCCGATCGGCAGCACCAGCACGATCGTCAGGATTTCGTCGATCGTCAAGCGGATCTTACGCATGATGAAATCTCCCTTGGTGCTGGGCTTGCCACGGATGCTCCGGTCAATGGGATGAGGCTGGCGCTGGGGCATCCGCGGCCCCGCCGCGTTCTAGCCGCTCGCGACGCGCGTCAGATACCAGTGGGGCTGCCACTCCTCCGATGATGGCCGCGAGCAAAGCCAGGAGGCAATGGCCGACGATCAATAGGGGGTCTTCGAGGTCCGAGGAAACCGCGTCCTCGATGGTGATCCACAGATATCCATCCTTCACGCTGTAGTCGAGGCCAAGCTGTTTCAAGCAGAGTCGCAAGGTCGTTTTCAACGAGACCCCTTCGAGGTCGATCTGGACGGTCGAGTTGAGCGAGCGTTCGGCCTCTTGCAGGCCGATCGGATCGACGTAGATCGGTATGGTGGGATGGCTCGGCGTGGATGTAGCCTTCTTGATGTGTTTGAGAAGGTCGTCGAGCGTTATCTCGTAGACGAAGTGCATCGGGATCGGCTGGTCCAGTGCGTCGAGGATGCGCGCGTTCGTGGCGATCATGCTCTTGGGGACGACCGGAAGCCACGGGCGGACCGCTTGTACGAGCTCATCCGTCACGAGACGGGGCCGTAGCGGCAACCAACGATCCGAGGGTCGGCCGAGTGCCAGGAGCAAGTAGCCTGTGCCAAAGAGCGCGGCGCCCATGCAGATCTCCCGGCGCCGGCCGCGGCCGAACAGGGCGCCGAGGATCGCCACGCCGAGCAGGCCGCACGTCAAGAAGAACGTCGCGCCGGTCCAGAGACCGGGATTCGATCTCGACGCGATCGCGGTCGTCGATGTGAACACGACCGGAGCCGCCATGGCGATCGTCATCAGCCAGAACCACCGCATCCGGGGGCGCTGGACCGCAGTTTGAGCCCTGGGCTGTGGGTTCACGGAGCGACCCGCGTGAGAAACGAAAACCGCACGGGCCAGTACGCCTCCGAGAAGCGCGACCAGGAAAGTCCAGAGACACTGTCCGATTTGAAAGGGAGATGGATCAACAGGGCCTTGAACACAGCCGCTAAAGGTCGTACCTCTATAGTGAGACGGCGGAGCCCAGCGGTACTTCGGTACGATCGCCTCGAGGAGAATCGTTGTCGGTAGCTCGGGCAGATCGCTGGCCGAATAGGACCAGAGCGCCAGGCCCAGGTAACCCCAGCCGAACACGGCGAACCCGATCCACCACGCCCGCGTGGCCTCTCGGCGGAGTACCGCGCCCATCATCGCGAGCCCCAGCGCACCGCAAGTCAAGAGCACCATCACGCCAGCCCAGGTCGTGTTGACGTTCTTCAACGCGGCGAAGCCGATCGCCAGGACCAGCACGACCCCCATCAGAGTACCGATCGTGAAGCGGAATCTGCGCATGATGAGACCTCCCCAGGAGCCGGGCTTCCTCAGCCTACTCGTTCCACTCGACCTGGACGCCGCCGCCATTGCCGCACCCCCCTTCCGGTAGACGCGGCAATGACTGCCCGTATTCGAGAAGTCAAACGCGTTTGGCGAGTGGTTCGCCTGGCTTTCCGGGATGAATCGGTTCCGGACGGTTCGAAGCATCGTTCACAACTCCAGCTCGGCCTTGAGTACCGCATCGTCGGCGACATGCGACAGGCGGAAGCCCAATTTCTCGCAGATCCGACGCATGCCGACGTTCTCGGGAAGAATCGTGCCGAAGATCCGGGCGACGCCCTCATCGCGGCCGATCTGGATCAGCCGTTCCAGGAGCGCGGTGCCCAGTCCCACCCGCTGGAAGTTGTCGCTGATCAAGAGCGCGAACTCGGCATCGCCCGTCCCCTGGATCTTGCTCAGCCGGCCGACGCCCAGAACCTCGTGGCCGCCGGCTGCGGGTGCCTCGCGTTCGGCGACCAGGGCCATCTCGCGATCGTAGTCGATGAAGCAGATCCGGGTCAGGCGCTCGTGCGCGACGCGCGTGCTCAGCTTCATCGCGTGGAAGTAGCGGAGCGACGACGGTGCGTTCGGAGAGCGTGCCATGGAACGCGACCAGCATCGGCTCGTCCTCCGGGCGGATCGGCCGGAGCAGGAGCGTGGAGCCGTCCCTGGCCGTCCAGGGGGTGCCGTACTGCGCGGGATAGGGGCGGATGGCGGGCCGCGGGAGGCGCTCGTCGCGGACGTCCGGCCCATGCACGATCACGCGCGCGTCCAGCGCCAGGAGGTGGTCCGGCGAGGCGAGCAGCGGGTTGATGTCGATCTCCTTGATCCCGCGCTGCTCGACCACCAGATGGCTGAAGCGGACCAGGAGCTGCTCGAGCGCGGCGAGGTTCACGGGCCGTCGCCCGCGCACGCCCTTGAGCGCGGTGAGGATCCGGGTCTGCTCCATCATGCGGCGGGCCAGCGTCGTGTTGAGCGGCGGCAGCGCCAGCGCGCGATCCTTGAAGACCTCGACGAGCTGGCCGCCGGTGCCGAACAGCAGCACCGGGCCGAACTGCGGGTCGAGGCTGCTGCCGACGATCAGCTCGTAGCCGTCGAGCTTGACCATCGGCTGAACGCTGACCCCCTGGAAATGCTCGGCGCCGGCATGGTCGCGGACCGCCGATTCGATGGCCCGATAGGCGCGGCGGACCGCCTCGGCGCCGGTCAGGTTGAGCTGCACGCCGCCGACGTCGGTCTTGTGCGTGATCGTTCGGGAGAAGAGCTTGACGACGACCGGGAAGCCGATCGCCTCGGCGGCGGCGACGGCCTCGTCCTCGGTCGCGGCCACGCGGGTCTCGACGGTCGGGATGCCGTAGGCCGCGAGGATGCGCTTCGATTCGACCTCAGTGAGGACGGTCCGTTCCTCCTGTCGCGCGGCGGCGACGATCGCCTCGGCCTCCTCGCGCGCCGTGGCGACCGCGTTGCCGCCATCCGGGAGCGTCGGGGTCTCGTAGAGGGCCTGGAGGTTGTAGGACGATCGCCATAAGAGCGTAAACATTTGGGCGGCGGTGTCGGGATAGGCGAAGGTGGGGATGCCCGCGTGGTCGAGGATCGTCTCGCCGGCTGGACCGACTGCGCCGCCCATCCAGCTGGCGAGCACCGGCTTGCCGGGGATTTTGGCGTACGGCTTGAGCTCCTCGGCGGTCGTGGTCGGGTCGGTCATGGCCTGGGGGGTCAGGACGACGAGCAGGCCGTCGATGTCGGGGTCCTGGGCGGCGACTTCCAGGGTCTGGGCGTAGCGCTCGGGGTCGGCGTCGCCGAGGATGTCGATGGGGTTGGCGTGGCTCCAGGCGGCCGGGAGGAAGGCGTTGAGGGACTTCGTAGACGTTTCGGCGACAGCTTGGCGAGCTCGCCGCCATTCTCGATCAGGGCGTCGGTGGCCAGGACGCCGGGGCCGCCGGCGTTGGTGACGATCGCCAGCCGCGGCCCGCGCGGCCTGGGCTGCTTGGCGAGCACGTCGGCCATGTAGAAGACCTCGGAGATCGCGTTGACGCGCAGCACGCCGACGCGGCGGAAGGCGGCGTCGAGCACCTCGTCGCTGCCGGCCAGCGAGCCGGTGTGCGACGCGGCCGCCTTGGCCGCGGCCTCGGTGCGGCCGGCCTTGATGACGATGATCGGCTTGGTCAGCGCCACCTCGCGCGAGCCGCCGAGAGGAACGACCGGGCGTCGCCGATCGATTCCATGTAGATGACGATGCACTTGGTCCTGGGATCGTCGCCGAGGTAGTCGATCAGGTCGCCCCAGCCGACGTCGAGCATCGAGCCGATCGAGACGAACGCGCTGAAGCCGACATTGTCGCGCAGGCTCCAGTCGAGGATCGCCGTGCAGAGGGCGCCGCTCTGGCTGATGAACCCGACGGTGCCGGGCCGGGCGATCCCGGCGGCGAAGGTGGCGTTGAGGCCCAGGCCGGGATTCATCACGCCCAGG
The DNA here is from genome assembly GCA_963845695.1 of uncultured Isosphaeraceae bacterium. GTDB lineage: Bacteria > Planctomycetota > Planctomycetia > Isosphaerales > Isosphaeraceae > CAWJTV01. Next base: position 206,022 of record CAWJTQ010000019.1, read on the forward strand.
CAGTTGGGGCCGATGAGCCGCATCCGCCCGCGCCGGGCTTCTTCGAGCACCTGGCGCTCGAGCTCCGCGCCCTCCGGGCCGATCTCCTTGAACCCGGCCGAGATGATGATGGCCCCCTTGACGCCCGCCTCGACGCACTCGCCGATCACTGCCGGGGACCGCTGGCGCGGGGGTCACGACGACGGCCAGGTCGACCGGCTCAGGGATCGCGCCGATGTGGGGATACGACCGGATGCCCAGCACGTTGGGCCGCTTGGGATTGACCGGGTAGACCGTCCCGCCGAACGGGCTGCCGATCAGGTTCCAGAGGATCGACCGCCCCACGCTCCCGGCCTTCTCGGTGGCCCCGATCACCGCGACGGCCCGCGGCGCGAAGATCGCGTCGAGCGAAGATCGCGGCTCGGACCGTTCCGGTGGATTCGTGTCCTGAGACGTCATGGTCGGATCGCTCATCGGTGTCGCTCCTGTTGACCTTGGGCGAATCAAGCCGCTATCGATCCATCCATCCGGGTGGGTCGAGCGGCCTCCGTATTTCCGACTAATCTATCCCCGGTCGCGGTGGATGGCCACGGACAATGGAACATTGATGGTTGCTCGGAGTGACTGCCATCCTGGCAGTTGGGTTCGTTCCGCGAATGGCGTTGTCGGGGTCTTGGGTTCGTTCGCGCGATTTCGTGAGGAGCGGGTCTTGGGTTCGTTTTGCTGAATGCGCGTTGCCAGTGGTGTCACGGGCGCAGGGAACGGCGCTCCAAGTGACGAAAAGCCGGCGCCGATTCCGATGGTCTTCGGCGCGGCTAACTCGAGCGGAAATCAGGATTTGGCGCTTCGGCGCCGAGATTTCGACACCGCCTAGAAGCTGGCGAAACCGGCCGGTCCGGGCGCCTTTAACACGACCGCGATACTGGGGCCTTGGGTTCGTTTGCACGATCTGGCGTTGCCGGGGGTCTTGGGTTCGTTCGCGCGAATTCGTGGGGAGCGGGTCTTGGGTTCGTTCGCGCGAATGGGGAGTGCGTTGGTGTTGGGTTCGTTTGGTTGATTGGATCGGATGTCTCGGCATGTGGGATGATCTCCGTGCCAGGTGTTGCCTCGCGCGCGCGAACTCTGACACTTCGAATGATCCGCCGCGACTGCGAACGAGTTGCATCAATTTTCTTGGATTCTTGGAGATGGCGTCTCTGGCGGGTCCAACTGAAGGGTGTTATTCTCGTGCGGCTCTCTTGAATGGGGGTGCTTCGAGGTCTCAGCGCGCACGATCCCACAATAAAGAGTATTGGACACTTCCGCGGAGTTCGACCAACACGATTTCGAGAATCGTGGCTGGCTGGTAGGACGGGCGATGGTCTCCCGGCCAAGCATTGTGTCGGATCGCGACAGCCTGACGTGAGGTACCTCACCGCGTTGCGGCGGTTTGCCGGATGCGGTCGTGCTGCTAGAATGGGGCGGATGGCTCTCAGGTTGGGCGGCGCCAGGGGCAGCCGTTCCTCGTCAACGGCGGTGAGGCTCCCAGGTTTACCACCACGATGATTCCCGTTACGATCTCACCGGAGGCTCGATCCTTCATCGACCGGATGGATCAGGGCGCGGAGTTGGAGAGGATGATCGACCGGGCCAGGCAGATCGTGCCTGGTCTCAGGTCGATCGAGGTGGTGCTCGACGAGGCGACGGAGGAGATGCCGCCCGGAGTGATACTCTGGGCCCACCGCGACGACATCGGTCTGGAGAGCGACCCGACTCATCGAGATTGGATCGATTGGATGGTCACCACGTTCCCGCCCGACGTCTGCCAGAACTACTCGCTCCTTTCGGTCTATCACGACCATGGACGGTAGGGATTTACTCGATGAGGCCCGCGAGCTGGCGGCTGGCTCGAGCGAGGCTCACTGGCGGTCCAGCGTCGGACGGTCGTACTACGCGCTGCTGCACGAAGTACTTGGCATGCTGCGGCACTGGGGCTTCTCGCTCCCTCCTCGCGATAAGGTGCATATCTTCGCCCGGCTCAAACTCGTTTATGCGACGGATTCCGACCTCAAGCACGTCGGTCTGACACTCGAAGCCCTTGGCCGACTGCGCAACACGGCGGACTATCAACTGTTGCTGACGGGTCCGTTCGTATCCGCGAGGATTGCCGTTTCGGCCCTGGCCGACGCCGAGGCCACTATCGCCCTGCTTGACGCTCTTGAATCCGACCCAGTGCGGCGTGCAGCGGCGGCAGGATCGATTCCCCCGTGAGCCCTTCCGGCGATTCTCCTGGTGTCGTGGGCAAGTCCCTTGTTCGATAGGATTGATCGCTCGTGCACCGTTTCATTCCAGTCTCGGGCAGCGTCCCACGCTCGACTGTCCGTGCCAACTCGGATCCAACCTTTGCGCGGTTTCGGCCGCTGCGGCTGGAGCGTCGGAGTCGTCGGGATTGCAGCGATGGACTGAAAAGTCCAGATAGTGCGATCCCGGAAGTTCCTCTCACCATCTTCCACGAAGGGTCGGATCAATGGAAGACCTTCGCGAGCATCCGATCCGTTGTTTCCCAAAGCTATGGAGTGCACGAAGCCGATCAACTCCGTCGTTGCCGCGGAGGAGCGCAACCAGGCTCGGGGCCGGCGAAACGGCTGTCGGAGCTAGCAAGCTGAGGAATGGTAATGCCTCAGAAGAACGCCTGGAGTCGCATCCAGTAGACGTTGCTGTTCTTCGTGAAGTGGTCGGGGCTGTAATAGATGGGCTGGCCGAAGATGGAGTATTCCCAGTCGAAGTAGACCTTGACGAAGCGATTGAGATACCAGTTGACTCCGACGTCTACCTGGTAAACCTGGTTGGTCCAGAGGTTAGGATCGGCAAAGCCCCCCGTGAAGATCTGCTTGCCGATCGAGAGATCGCTGAAACGAGCCGTCGGCTCCCAGGCGCCCCAGCCGAACCGGCCGGGCCGCAGGTCGAAGCGGCGGAGGGGGTCAATCAGGCCGGTCGCCGTCCGGGTCTCGCCGGTGACGAGGTAGGCCGCCTGGACGAAGTAGCCATTGACCGGGACGGCAACCGGCCGCTGGTTCGTGACGGCGTAACTATCGAATCCGGCATCCCACGCCCCGAGCAGCGACAGCCCCTTGTAGAAATACGCCAGGTGCAGCTCCCAGAGCGCTCGGGCACCCTTCTCAGTGACGTTGTTGTTGAAGTTCAGGAAGGGGACGTTTGCGTAATTCACGGCCGAAGTGCTCGTGAGCCCATTGCTGCTCCCGGTCGTCGACGTCCGCATCGTGGAAGGGAGCAAGGTATTGTTTTCATTGCCCACGTCGAGGGAGCCGCCGAAATTGAGGTCTCTCACGAACGACCACCTCGAGGGGGGCGCGGCCTGTTCGAAAGGCTTGAAATTGAGGAATGCCATGACGTCGGGTGTGGGTTTGTAGGACACGTAAGAGTTCCGTTGACCACTGAACGCCCCGACGGCGTACTCGAGCCGGTTATTGAAGAGTTCGCCCCAGCCCATGGCCCCGACCTGGCGGTTCATACCGAAGTTGTTGCTGAAGAGCGAACGTTCGGGGGTAAACGAATTCCAGATGTTGATCTTGTAAAACTCGTAAGTGTAAGGGGTTTTGAAACGCCCCATCCGGAACTGAAGCCTCTTATCGTAGTTGAAGTTCAGAAACACATTCAGGATGTTGAACGAGTCGTAGCTATCCTGGAATGAGACCTGGTATTCGATGGGCTTGGTCAGGTAGCCGTCGAAATAGAAGCGGGTCCGAGGGACGCTGAATCCGCTGCTGATCGGGCTCTGGCCCGAGGGGTCGAAAATCTTGGCATCGGCCTGGACGAGCGCCCGCAACTTGAGGGTGAGCTCGTTGTCATCGGTCGCCCACTCGAACCCTCCCCGATTATAGGCGTAGAACGAATCCAACTTGATCTCGCCGAGGTTCCGATTGCCCACTCCTTGTTGATAGCCCGCCCGCGTGCCGCCGCCGCCGCCTTCAGGGGTCCTCTCGCGGTTTTCGGTGGGTGGGGCGCCAGCCGGTGGCCCGGAATCCAGGTAGGACTTTGACTCGCCCGGCCTCGGCGTTTCCTTCTGGGCTTTCGAGAGCTCCTCCACCCGGGTTGAGAGCTGGCGCACCATCTCCTTGAGGTCGCGCACCTCGTTTTCCAACTGCGTCTCGCGCGAGGCCGCCGCGCCCGCCACCGGCAGAGCCAGCGAGCTGGGGACCCCGGAATCCGGCAGCGGAGGAGGTGGCTCCTGCGCCGCGACCGAAAGGCACCACATCAGGCCCAGAGCGCCGGAAACCATCGGTATCGACAACCGTCTTGATTTCATGATACAGGAACATCCCTGTTCCAGATATTCCGAGAAGGCGGGCCGGCCTCGCCGATCTCCCGATCGAGTCGGATCCGTCGATCTCACCGTCGCGCCAGCGGGAGTTGATGGCTGGTCCCGCCTCTCGCTAGCAAGGATGCGTGATGGTCTCGGCGGTCGCCTTCTTGCGACCTGTCGGGACCATCCGGATCGCGTCGATAGAATCCCGTATCATCATCGGCACCGCTGCCACACAACTTCAGGCACGGTCGACTGCGCCCGGCACGATGAGCGCGGAGAGGAGCCGGACGGCGACAAGGTTTTCTGCTCTCATAAATGATCCCGATAAAGACGTATGGGCGCGGAGAGCCGCCGAAATGCGGCAGGAGTTTAGGCATCGCCCTTTGCGTGTCAACCCCATCTCCAGGGACGCTGGTCGATTGGTCGATCGGTCGAAGCCCGATTCGGGAGGGTTTCATCAGATTCGGGAGGGTCTCGATTTTCCCCGGGCACGGGGTCGTTGACCTGGCAAGACAACCCGTCCGGCTCGATTCCATCGGAAAAGCCACCCTGAGAGCCATCGCTCTCAAAGGATGTACGAGCCGCGTGTAGGGTGGGTCGGGCCGCGATTCCTCGCGGCGAGGCCCACTAATGCCGCGGTGTTCGGTGGGCCTCACGCCGCGTTGCGGCGTTCGACCCACCCTACAACAGGCTTCTCGTACACCCTCACAATTGGCCTCACGCCGCTCGATGCGGCGGGGTCGAGCACGGGATCATCGAAAACGCTTCCTCCAAGCGACGTTCGATCTCCTGGCTCATGGGAGGATCCTCCACTTGCACTTTTGCTGCGACCGAGGGATTGGATTCACTCGTTGTCGAACGACATGGACACCAACCGCCGCGTCTCATTGTCGCGTACGAAGACGACGATCTTGTCCTCCGCGATGGCACGCTCGTACTCGTCCTCCAGCATGGCCTGGGACCGCGGGCTGAGGTCGGCCTTGAACTCCTTGTAGGGGTAAGCATAGATCTTCTGGCTCTGGAGGTCGAGCTGCATGACGGGTCGCTTGTTCTCGAATCGCTTGTAGAGCATGAGGATTTCTGGTAGGACCTCCTGGGCGGCCTCGACCAGATCGCCGTTTGAGCGGTTCGTCCGAGGCGATGCCGGCCGGGTCGCACGGGTGGATTCGGGTTCCGGGTCTTTGACCCACATCCACTCCGTTTTGATCCCCATCTTGGCCCGGACCTGGTAGAACAGCGCGTTGCTGATCTCCCCCTCGTGCCCCGCCTTCGCCCACCTCTGATTGATTTGTCCGTGTTCGAGGTCCGGGTTCCTGCCCAGCAATTTGCGGAGAAAGTCGGTCTTGGACTCTTTCTTGCCGCTCGATTTCTTGGCCATGAGCCCGCTCCATCTGGTTCTTGGCCCAAAGCTGGCATGGCTTCGGCAGGCCGGCGATCGGGCCGATGCCTCTGCACCCGACCTGACAGCGCCGGCCGTCGGCTTGACCTCGGTCACTCAGGTCTTGGAGTGCCACACCAGAAGACAAACCACCAGCAGGATTCCATCATACTCGGAATGGTCTCTGACTTCCCGGGGATGGTTCATTCGTCCGCGTTGGAGACTCACGGGGTCTGTTTCCGGGACGTGACCTTCGACGGGTTACCCGGCCGGCTTCGTTCGGGCACGCGCGATCCTTAGTTGCAGTGCTTCGAGACGATCGATGAGATCGGAAGGCACGGCATGATTATCACTCTGCCATGAGCCGACCTCTTTGGCGAGATCCTCGTCGAACTCAGCCTTGCTTGGATTGTAATTCTGGATGCTGGGCTGATGGCAGGTGTGGCTGACAACTGATGCTCCATGAGTATGGGCACTTCCTCCTGAGTGCCGATCGATACAAGCCGGGCATCGATTACCTAACCGCACCTGGCCGTAAGCCCGCCAACGAACGGTTCGCGGAGGCGTTCGCCCTGAGCTTTCTCATGCCGGCCGCATCCGTCCGGGAGCAGTTCCAGAAGACTCTGGCAATGACCGGTGACTTTCAGGTTGCCGACCTCTGTCGCATGAAGCACTTCTACTTTGTCTCGCTGGAAGCCATGACCTTGCGTGTCGAGGAGTTGGGCCTGATCCCCAGAGGGATGTGGGAGCATCTGAAGGAGTCGCGCTTCGCCCTGCGCAAGGCGGAAGCGATCACCGGTGCTCGCAGAGCACCCCACCACTCACACCCTGTCCATGACGACATCGTCCCGGAGCGGTACCGTTATCTCGCCGTCTCAGCGTACGAGCGCGGGGAGCTCGGCGACAGCGATCTCGCCCATTACCTACGATGCGACGTGGTGAGGGCTCGTGAGATCGTGGCCCAGATCCTGACCAGCCACGAACTCGAGCCCTTGGGTGAAGAGCGAACGATCAAGATGCACTTTCCTCTTTCCTTGCTGGATCAGAACCGGTGAGCCGGGCACGACGCACGACGCCTTCAACCCCGGCCGCGATCGACGCCTATTGCCTGATTGACTTGCTGGCCTCGGGTCGAATGGAGGAGATCTTGCGGGCCACCAGGTTTGCCTGGCACCTGCCCATCGCCGTGCAGGGCGAGGTCCGATACGTGCGGCAACACGATCCGGCGCAGGAGGGACCGTTCCTTACGGTCCCGGCCGATCTGAGCCCTTACCTCGCTTCGGGCTTGCTGACCCTGTGCCAGCCCGACGACCCCCAGGAGCAGGCCCGCTTCGTTCATTACGCTGCCCAGTTTCGTTCTGACGGCGAGGCGATGTGCCTGGCCATCGCCGAGCGCGTGGATGGCCCGTGGCGACCGACGACCGCAAGGCGGTCCGGATTGCCGGCCAGGCGGGACTGACCGTGTTATCGTGCCCCGAGCTGGTCAAGGCGTGGGCCGTCGCCACCAAGCCGGATCGCGCAATGCTGGTTCGGGTTCTGGCGGATATCCCGCATGATGCGCGCCTCGTGGTCCGTCGTCCGAAGAATCACCTTGACCGGTTCGCGATCTTTGCTACAAGTTCAACACTTCCCCTCGTTGCCTCATTTCGCACTGACCTGACGCGGCGTTCGGCCGCTCTCGAAGAGGGATTCCCGATTCGAGATTCCAAATTCGAGATTCCAGATTCCAGATTCCGGAATCAGTCTGTCGAGAATCTGGGATCAGGAATGTTGAATCGGGAATTCCCCGGATACGCGCAGGGCGCGGGGATCGCATGGAGGTCGATTCTGATGACCAGGCCACGAAAGAAACGGCGGCCGTCCCTGTTCCGACGGCTGGTCTACTTCCTCATGGTCTTGACTGGAGGAGGAGCCGGCGTCGGCGGCTGGGTGTTCAAGGACCATCCCATGGTCCAGGCCGTGTGGACTCTGGTTACCGGGAAGCCGCCCGCCAATGGTCCTGGCCCAGATCTTGATCGTTCGATGACCAATGCGGTCGTCGACCTGCTCAAGCCGTCCGATTCTTTTCGTGAGCCCGGGACGTACCAGGTCACGATCCGCCAGGTTCATCTCGATCCGAACCTGTTCACCGCGGGGCATAAGGTGGACATCCAGGCCAAGGTGCTCAAGCGCGACGGTCAGGGGCGGATCACCACGCTCTGGGAGACCGGCGCGTTTGGCGATCGGCTGGCTGTCGCGGGCAAGGACGAATTGATCGCGGAATGGGACCACCAGCCGTTCCAGGTGGAGTGGAGCCCCGGCGACCGGCTCACCGTCGAGGTCTACGACCGCCGGCCCGGTCTCTTCGCCCAGCCCAAACGGTTCTTCCTCGCACCGTCCGATCCCGAGCCGCGCGAGTTCCCGCTCAAACCGGGCACCTTTCCGCTCGCCACCGAAGCTCAGAAGCCGGATCCCCGCGTTGACCCGCGCAACCTCAACATCGTCCTCCAGAGCCAGCGCGTCGGCGATCTCCAAAAGCAAGATCGAGTCGGTGAGCGATCCCCATCACCGCCCGGGACCCAGGCCCAATCTCAGATGGATGATCGTCCCATCGTCATCAAGTAAGAGCCTGTGACTGTTGGCCTTTCGGTAAGTGGGCGCGGTCGGGGGGAGACCTTCGGTCGGCCATCCGGCGGGGTCAGGAGACCCTCGCCGAGCGCAGTCCCATCTTCATCAAGTCCGTGAGCCCGTCCGGGCCGAAGGAGCAAGAGGCGTGTCCGTCCGTCTGTCGCTGTCCATCGACCGTTTCGAAGGCAAGGGCAAATCGATCGCCGTCCTCCTGACCGACGACGGCGAGACCCTCAACATCCCCAGGTCCATGCTGCCGCCGGGTGTCAAGCCCGGCGACGTGCTCACCGTCTCCCTCGAGGTCGACGCCGAGGCCACGCGCCAGCTCGCCCAGGAGACCCGACAGGTTCAGGACGCGCTCTCCCATCGCGATCCCGGAGGAGATCTCTCGCTATGATGAGACATCGATTCCTTCGCCTGTTCGCAATCCTCCTGGCCGGCCTGGCGTTCACGGCGACGCCTCCGACGGCTCGGGCACAATGGGCTTGGCCATGGTCGAGCAGCGGCGGCAAGTCCGTCATGGTCGAGGTGCTCGACGTCGGCCAGGGCGACTCGATCCTGATCCGCTCGCCCGAGGGCAAGACGGCCCTGATCGACGCCGGCCCGACCAAGGACGGCGCCTTGAAGGTGCTCAGGAGTAAGGGGATCACGCGGCTCGACATGGTGGCGATCAGCCATCACCACAGCGACCACTACGGCGGGATGGCCGAGGTCGTCCGCGCGATGAAGCCCCACTATTTCCTGGCGAGCCACACCGGGCACTCGACCCGGAGTTATCTCAAGTTGCTCCAGACCGTCGAGGCTCAGGGGATCACGGCGATCCAGCCGACGTCGCGATCGCGGAAGATCGAGCTGGGCTCCGTCGAGCTGACGATGTTTCCCCAGCCTCCCGAGGACCGCAAGGAGGAGAATAATAATTCGATCGGTATGCGGTTGAAGTATGGATCGTTCTCGGTTCTCCTGACGGGGGACAGCGAAGAGTCCGAGCGGCAATGGTGGCTCGCGAATCACCCGGACCTCGTGCGGGACTGCACGATCCTCAAACTGGCCCACCACGGCAGCCGCAATGGGACCAACGCGCGCTGGCTGGCCGCAGTCCGTCCCGAGCTGGCCGTGGCCAGCATGGGCCGGAATAATGAGTTCGGCCACCCTCATGCCGAGACGCTCAGCCTGCTGCGGCATAGCCGGATCCCCCTGCTCCGCACCGACCAGCTCGGCACGATCACACTCGAAAGCGACGGCCGAAGCTGGAGCGTCGTTCGGCCCGCGATCGCGCGCCGCGGACACCCCACTCAGGACGATGTCGATCGGGTCGCGGTCGATGTCAGCGATGATGCGCCCGCGAAGCCGGCACGGCGGTCTCGGACCCGATGAGGCGGCGGCGTGGCAGTCGGATTCGAGATTCCGGATCCAACTCCGCGAAGAGTGGGGCGTTTCACTTCACCGCGCTGGACACCGTCTCGGCCTGGACCGGGACGGGATGGGTGGCCGCCAACGATCCGCAACCGATCGCCGACGGCAATTCGCCGAGGATTTCGGTGGGCCTCACGCCGCATTGCGGCGTTCGACCCACCCTACGACCCTTTTCGTACACCCTTTCAGCCCGTCGTGAATTCACCGCTCACGGTTCCCGCCCCTGCTCCCTACGTTCTTTGAGTTCGGCTGGAGTTCGCGTCAGGGAAGGATCACCTTGATCGGCGGCACTCCGACGTGGTGGACGTGTTCCTCGATCCCTTCGGCCTTGCGATAGAGGTGGTGGACGTTGACCTTCTGGCCGGCGAGTCGCTGGCGGCGTTCGTACCACTGGAGGAGCTCCTGGGCGGCGTCGGGCTCGAGCAGGCCGATGGGGGCTTCGAGCGCGGAGGCATCCTGGAACGTGGCGTGGGGGACGGGGATCAACTGGCCGAGGCTCTCGCCCTGGGCGAAGATCACGGTCCCGGGCTCGACGAGCTTCCAGTTGAGGGTGAAGGTATAATTGAGCCACCAGGTCTCGATGATGCCTTCCAGCGGCACACAGTTGGGCTTCCATCGGTTGCTGGGCCCTTTGAGGTAGAGGTCCCAGCCCGGACTGGTGCGGAACAGCCAGGGTGGCGTGAAGGTGACGATCCCCGCTCCGAACTGGCTCTTGATCGCGGGTTCGTACTGCGGGGCGACCTCGACGCGCACGCCGTCGAGGCCCGGAGTGCCGTCCCAGGTGACGCGGACCTCGGTCGGGCAGAGGAGCTGCCAGCCCCACTGGTTGGCGATGACCAGAGGGAGGCATTGATAAGACTGGGGCAGCTCGTCCATCCATCGCCGTCGCACCGGTGAGGGCCGCAGCGCCCATCCCTCGCCCCAGCCGTAGGGGAGCAGCCGGAGGGCCTTGAATTCCAGGGGCGGTTTGTCGATCGAGGGTTCGGCCGCGGTTCGCGCGGCGGCCTCGGCCTCGAGCGCGGCGATGCGGGCCTCCAGTGCCCGGCACCGCGGGCAGGTCGAGGCCGCCGATTCCTGGACGCCGTCGTTGCGAAGAGACGACTCGGCGAAATGGCCCGGACATCCGTCTCCGGTCTGGCTCATGGCGGCTATTCTCGGCTCATCAAGGTTCGGGCATAGACGACGCGGAATCCCAGTCGCTCGGCGTTGCGCTGCGACTCGCTGCCGGGCTGGGTGCAGATGACGGCGAGGTCGCAGCCGGCCTCCTGGGCCCGGGCCAGCCGGGCGCGGAGCAGCGCCGTCGGCACGTCGTGGCTGCGGAATGCGGGCAAGGTGCCGTCGCCGCAGATCAATGCCAGTCGGTCCCGGATGACCAGGGCACCGCCGCCGGCGATCTGGTCGTTGACGCGTGCCAGCCAGCAGCTCACCGTCGGGATCGAGCCCATGGCCAGCGCCGCTTCGTACAAGGGAGCGGGCAACTCCGCCGGCCCCTCGAAGAAGCAGCGGAGTACGGAGCTGGCCCAGGTCGCCACCTCGCCCGGGTGGATGGGAGCGACCTGAAGCCGCGTGGAGATTTCGGCCGCACTCGTCGGTTCCTCGTCGGCCGATCCCGCCTGGAACGACCCGCCCGGCTGGATCGGTCGCACCAGGATGTGCGTCTGCCCCTGTACACCGTAGCCGCGTCGGCTGAGTAACCCCAGGAGCGAGGACTCGGCCAGAGACGACACTTCCAGATGGATCGAGGCCCTTCGCTTCCGGTAGAAGTCTTCCATCCGTGCGATCTCCGACTCCGCGACCGCCCCATAAAGGCCCAGGCCCAGCACTTGCGAAAGCGGCGAGCCCGCCCCCATGAACACCGCGTACCCGCCACCGACCGGGAACGCCGTCGCCCCTGATTTCGGGTTCAGGCGCGCCTCGCGCCTGCGCGTTCTCGATCCCCAGCCAGGCCCACGCATCTTCCACCCGCTGGGCCAGCGTCTGATCCGCAAACGACAAGGCCACCGCTTCCCCCATTCCGACTCCCGCTACCGGATCGGGAGGTTTCCTCACGCTCGACGACTCAGCGGGTGTGCGAGACACCGTCCGCAAGCCCTGTAGGGCGAGTGGAGCCCGGCGAAGCCCACCCGCGGAAGGCTCCGTCGTGGTTGCTTGGTGGGTTGCGTCGAGCCGCACTCAGCTCCACCCACCCTATCAATCCTCGGCTCGTACACCCTCTGAGACAATGAGCCCTCCGTGGCGGATCGACCCGGCACGATCGTATTTCTCGATCTTTTCGAGATTTGGCTCAAACGTCAAGGAGTGGGGTGGATCGTGTGGTTCGCGAGTGGCCCGTGGCAGGAAAAGAACGGTCTCTCACTCGCCTCTCGTCCCTCTTCCTGGGAGTCGCAAGGTGATGGGTTGTCATCCGCGCGCGGGTCATGGATGATTCAAGGAACGGACCGCGCCGGATCACGCCGCGCGGCGTGAATCGGGGCGAGCGGTTGGTGGGTGAAGAGCGTCGAAGTGCAGGCGGATTGACCTGCCGTTTCCCCTTGAAACGAGAGATCATCATGTCCACTCGCGTGCGATGGCTGGGGCACTCCGCCCTGCTGCTGGAGAACGATGGCCGAACGGTCTTGATCGACCCGTTCCTGACGGGCAATCCGAAGGCGGCGGTGCCGGCCGAGGAAGTGCCGGCCGACTTGATCCTGATCTCGCACGGCCATGGCGACCACGTGGGCGATACGGTGTCGATCGCGAAGCGTACCGGCGCGACGGTCGCGAGCAACTACGAGATCAGCCTGTGGCTCCAGCAGCCCGCCCAGGGCCTGGACGGGGCCAAGGTTCAGGGCCTCCAGCACGGTGGCAGCTTCCTGTTCGAGAAGGCCGTGCGGGTCAAGCTGACGCTCGCCTTTCACGGCTCCGTGCTCCCCGACGGCAGCAACGGCGGGAATCCCTGCGGCTTCGTCCTGACCTTCCCCGATGGGATCAAGGTCTACGACGCCGCAGACACGGCGCTGTTCGGCGACATGGCGCTGATCGGCGAGGAAGGGCTCGACCTGGCGATCCTGCCCATCGGCGATTACTACACCATGGGCCCCGACGACGCCCTCCGCGCGGTCAAGCTGCTCAAGCCCCGGTTCGTGATGCCGATCCACTACAACACGTTCCCCGCCATCGCGCAGGACGCCGACGTCTGGGCCGCGCGCGTCAAGGCTGAGACCTCGGCTCAGCCGGTGGTTCTCCAGCCGGGGGGTGAGTTCGAGATCCCCAAGATGTGATCCGTCTGCGCCGCTCTTCCGGTTGAATCTTCATCAACGGTGAGTCGGCGGATCGCCGACGATGCCAAAGGCGGCGGAGAGGAGAACGTCGTTTGAGGGGGCGCGGCTGTAGCCATGGGGTTCGCCCCGTCTCCAGAATGGGGCCTCGCTCTCGTACCTATCTCACGCTCGCGACGATGTCAAAATCGCGGGACTCGAGTCCACCGATCGACCCTACGATTGCACATAGCCCATGAACTTATTACTGATATAAATCGCCCCGGCCGGGATGACCGTGTTGGCGGGGAAGGTCGAGCTCTGGAGATAGGCGCCCTTGCCGACAGTCGAGCCCGAGCCGAGCGAGGTCTGGACGACGACGGCGCCGGCGCCGATGGTGACATTGTCGCCGAGCTTGGCGTTGACGCCCAGTCCGCCGAGGATCACCGCGCCGGTGCCGGCATGGAAGTCCTGGCCGATGGTCAGGGTCCCGCCCAGCGGGGAATTGATCGTCACGTGGAGGCCCGTGTGTCCGATCGAGCCGATGCTGATCGGCTGGCCCTCATCGGCGCGGATCGAATTGGCCCGGCCGAGGTGCAGCGCCACCTGCCAGGACCGCTGGTCCTGGAACTCGACCAGGCCGACGACCCGGGCGGGGAAGTTGTGAAGCAGGCTGCCAATCAGATACCCCTGAGGCGTGACGAACTGCGGTCCAACCTTCTTCGTGCCGGCGACGTAAGACGGGCCGGGCGACAGGCTGGCTCCCTCGACGCCGGGCAGGTAGCCGTTATAGACCCCCCCGATGGTCGGGTTGCCGCCGATATTAGCCCCTGTGGCCGAGCTGCCCTGGTAGAGATTGGTATAGCCCGCGGCCAGACCTTGGCTATCCGTGAGCATCTGCTTGAGTGTCGATGTGTCTGACGACGTCACCTTCACGACCATGCCGAGCTTGGGGTTGGAGGCCTCGGCGTCGGTGGTCACGTCCATGCCGGGGAGGACGCGGTAGCCGGACGGCACCGTCACGCCCGGGCCGACTCGGGCCAGCGGCGAGACGATCGCACCGGGCTCGATCGTGGCGTCGTCGATGACCGCGCAGGCGCCGATCCCCGTCGGCTTGGCTGCGCTGAGGTACCCGCCGATCGTGCTGGGACCCAGGACCTTCGCCCCGTAACCGATCGAGACATCGTCGCCGATCAATACCACGGGCGTCCGATACGCATGGCCGGGATCCGCCACGATCGAGGCGCTGTCCAGCACGTCCGAGCCATTCCCGATCTTGATCGCGCCGCTCTGACCGTTGAGAGTCGCGTAGGGCGCGATGTAGTTCTGGAAGCCGACGACCACCGAATTGCCGTTCTTGATCTGAACCGTGGGATCAATGAATGACGCCTTCTTCGTCGGCGTCGCGAACGGCATCACCGGCGTATTGGGGTGGATGGCCTGGAACGCCACGGGATTCTGCTGGAGTGCCGATATCATGTCCCCGGTACTGAGTAACTGGCGTTCCTCGAGGCATTCACTCGAGAGCCGATACCGGAACGACCGTCGACATCGCTGGCTTTTTGGGTTCATCCGCTTACCACATCCTGCGAGCCAGAGACCGCGGGAGCGCACCCCACCCGCTCGATTCCTGATTAATCGGATTTCCCCGTTCATCGGCTGGTTTCTCCGGATTCTTGATGGGATCTGTCAATAAGGGTCGATTTTTAGGATCGATCCGGAAGGATGGGTTGGGGTGGTTCTCTGATGCGGTCCGACGGATCCGGCTTGGCGAGGGGAACATCGGGCATTAGCCTTGGACGAGTTCGCCGTCCGAGACTGCTGCCGCTGCTCCTGTGAGGACCTCCTTCATGAAGACGACATCCCCCCAGTCGAAACCATTGATGGAGTCATCATCCGATGCGGCAGTTCGGGGCGGGCAGACGGATCTCGGAGCGATCGAGTTGCCGTGGGGGGGCAGTGAGTCGCTGGAGCTACGACTACCGTCCACGGGAGCGTTCGCAGGGGCGAGTGTGGAGGTCGTCTGGCCGGAGCTGGGTGGTCCGGTGGTCGATTATCCGGCGGAACTGGAAGCGGCGCTGGAGTCGCCGGTTGACTCGTCGCGGCTGGATGAGCAGGTCGAGTGCGGGCGCGCGGGTGGCGATCGTAGTGGACGATCCGTCACGATGGACGCCGGTGCGTGAGGCGTTGCCGATGGTCCTGTCACGGCTGCATG
The DNA here is from genome assembly GCA_963845695.1 of uncultured Isosphaeraceae bacterium. Lineage (GTDB taxonomy): Bacteria > Planctomycetota > Planctomycetia > Isosphaerales > Isosphaeraceae > CAWJTV01. The sequence goes on from CAWJTQ010000019.1 coordinate 221,156, forward strand.
CCGCGGGGGTCCGGGCCGAGGATGTGACGATCAGCATCGGAGTCGGCCGGCACCATGCTGTCAGCGAGGAGGCGATGCGCCGGCGGGTCGGCGAGGCGGTCGCGGCCGGCTATCGCTGCTTCAGCCCGCCGGTGGACGATCTCTCGGCCTATGCCGACCTGGGCCGGACGCCCCAGGGTATTCCGGTGCGGGTCTTCCGGCCGGTGGTCGAGGCCGACCTTCGGATCCTCATCGGCTCGGTTCTGCCCCATCTCCAGGCGGGTTTCGGCGGTGGATACAAGCTGATCTTCCCGGGCACCAGCCACCGGACCACGCTGGGGGCCCTGCACCGCCAGGGTCTTGAAGGCTCGTCCGATGCCGATGGCCTGCTGGGCGGCGACGCGTCCGCGAACCCGATGCGACGGGCGATCCACGACGCGGCCGGTCGGCTCGGCCCTTGCTGGTCGATCAGCCACTTGATCGGAGGACCTGGCCAGATCTTTCGGATCGTCGCCGGGCATCCGGATCGTGTGCAAGACCGCCTCGCCGACGAGGCCCGGCGACGCTTCCAGGCACCGGCGGGTGCTGCGGCCGATGTGGTCGTGGCGGGCAATCATCCCTGGCCAGGCGATCCCATGCAGAGTTTCAAAGTGTTGCTGCACCACCGGGCGGCGTGCCGGCCAGGGGGCGTGCTGGTCGGCCTGTTCTGGACCGACCCCGACGAGATCGGCCGCTCGTTCCCGATCTCGGCCCTGCGGCGGATCGCCGCCACCGGGGCCTGGGGCGGCTGGGCGATCCGCCGGCTGGTCCCGATCGCCCAGCACGCTGCCACGGCCGTTGGCTCACCGGCGGCGTTCATGATTCGCTGGGCCCGCGAGCTGGTCGTCGACCGCAGCGTGCTGGTCTACGCGCCACCGCTCCGCGAACAGATCGGGCCGCGCCTCGGCCCGATCCAACTGTTCGACGACTGGGACTCGCTCTGGGCGAGTGTTCCGCGTTCAGCAGACCGGCTTCGAGTCCGGGTTTTTCCTGTCGGTGGCTTGACTTATTGCTCAACGCCCTTCGGAATCACAGCGAGCGGCACTGTACTGAAAACTGATCAATAAACTTCGCCAGGTGCTGCCTTGGCGGGTGCTCCGTCGGCCGCGGCTGCGCCGAGGCTGGAGGCATAGCGAGCGTGCCAGCCTTCGGTGGCCCGGACCGCGGCCAGATCTTCGACCGACAGGCCGTAGCGGGCGAACCATGGGGATCCATGCTCGCGGACCAGGGTGTTGGCGTCGGCGACGCGCTTGAAGGCCGTGGTGGCGGCGAACTGGCTGCGGGCGGAGTCGCCGTCCTGGAGGAAATACTCCTTCCAGAACGCACGGCCGCCGAGGATGCCGGAGGCGCCGGACTCCATGGCCATCTGGACTTGCTTGTAGTAGTCCGGGTAATCCACGCCGGCGGAGAGGAGCACCCAGGGCCGTTCGCTGGCCGCGTCGAGTGCGTCGAGGTTGTCGCTGAGCTGGTTGTCGGAATCCTGGCCGAGCGTGCCGGGGAATTCCGCCTTGTAGACATCGCAGAACCGGCTGAGCTGGCGGGCCGATTCGATGACCGTCGCGGCCTTGCGCTTGATGTAGTTGGGGTCGGTCTTCTTCTCGCCGCCGAACGGGAACGCGACGGTTTCCAGCAGCATGAGGATGTCGTGCTTCTGGCACTCGGAGTAGACGTGCTCGATGAGCTGGAACTGGTGCTCGGCGGAGATCGGCTCGGTCGGCTCGAACTGGGCCAGCAGCTTGACGGCATCGGCCCCCATGCGCTTGATCTTGTCGACGCTCCAGCCCGGCTCGACGAGCCCCATCGGCGCTCCGACCTTATTCTTCGGCCCGCCAGATTTCTCCACGCGGACGAGCAGGCCGGTGTGGGGCGGGATCGCCCCCGAGGCCACGCACGACCAGGCCCCGTAATAGGCGTCGATGAGCACGCCCGAGGCACCTGGCGCCAGGTGCCGCGCCAGGTCGAGCTTGGCCTCGACGATCTCCTCGTAGGTGGGCTCGCGATCCTGTCCCTTGCCCTTCAGCGCCTTGGTGGCCATCTCGATCATCGAGCTGTTCTGATCCAGGGCGACCATGGTCAAGGTGCCGTTCGGGTTGCTGATCCGCTGCAACCCGCGGAGCTTGCCCGGCGTCAGCCCCTTGCCGAACAGGACCGTCGTGCTCAAGTGGCCCGAGCTGGCTGCACTAGCCATCGAAGGACTCTCCTCTGGGGTAGTTCTGGCAAACTGGCGGGTCAGGCGCCCGAGTGGCGAGTGCTCAATGGATGCGGGCTCGCAGGCAGGATCGGCGCGTGGCGTGACGTCTCGGGTGCTCAAGCCCGTCTTCAGGTGACGATTGTAGCGATTGCAGTGGGGTTTTCAAGCAGGTTGGTCATTGGTCATGAGTCATTGGTCCTTGGTTTTCGTCCGCGAGAGTCCCTGGTTTTCTCGCAGCCCTTCGCCGGTCGTTCGGGATCCTTGCAGTGATGGTCCTCGGGCAGCCCTGTCAAAGCGGACGAGGGCACCACAGGACCAATGACCAATGATCAAGAAAAACGTTGCAGGCATACCCTCCGCAACGCCGATACAACCCATGTCGGTTGGAAAACCGATCCGGTCACGGAGGACTGAGTCAAGGTCCCGAATCAGCGGTCGCGTCCAGGGACGGACTGGCGACTCGTGGGCCAAGGGCCAGGGAAGGCCCTAATCGCATCTGAGATTCGCTCAGCGCGGTCAACTCTTTGTCGGTCGACGTTGGGAACCGGGCCGGTCGAGATCTTCGATCAGCCTGACCCCAAGGCCCGACGAGAGCACCGCCTACGACCGCCGCTCGACGCGACCGAAGGCCCCCAAAGCCTGACGTCCGTCGACCGGCGGTCGGTTCTCTTGGTCGCGAGTGGCACGCACTGCATGGGGCGCGGGTCTGCCCCTCTCGGTCTGGTCGGTGCGTTGTCCTCGGTCCCAGGATCGATGGGATCACCCGCAACCGATCGAGCCCCAGGTGAGTTTCGACCCGCCGGTTGGTTTAGCGCTTCTGAAGCGTGAGCGTTCCCAGGTTGAACCGGCTGGGCCGGCACGCCCTCCTTCGTGGGTGGTACAGTAATGCGATGATTCCGCAACATGAATCGGCCTCCTTTCTCCCGATCGAGCGTGGCCGCTAGCCCGTAGTCGCCTGCGGGGACGTCGTCGATGCGGAAGCGGCCGTCGCGGCCCACGGTGGCCGTGATGTAGACGCCTTCCTGGCGAACCTCGGCCCCTTCGGTCGCGAGTACAACCAGGGCGAAATTCCAACGGATCTTCTCGTGGGTTCCCTCCGGCAGTTGCAGCTTGCCGACGACCGCTTGGCCGGTCCCTCCCAGGTCGATGTGAACCGTCTTCCCGGCGGGGAAGTCCGCCGCGATCATGCACGATGACGTCACGTCCGCGGCGCCATCGTTCACGGTCAGCATGATGCGACGACCGATCGAACCATGTCCGGGGATCACGCGCTCGAAAACGAACCGGCCATCCGGCCCGGTGGTCACATCGTGGTGAGTGAAGATGTGCGGGACATCATCCCCGTACGCGTCGCGGCCGGCGACGTTGAGCGTCATCCGCACGTTCGCGGCCGGCGTCTTCCCGACCCGAAACGTCCCTTCCACCCTGGCCCACGGCTCCAGATGGATGATCCTCGCCAGGTCCCACTCGGCCGGTGACTTGATGTGAGCATATCCGGAAGGATGTGTGATGATGAGCTGAAAGTCCTTGTCCTGGGGCGGGAAATGAAAGCGGCCGGAATCGTCGGCCTCGAGTCGCGTACTATAGGTTGAACCATCGTCGATGTCGCCGTTCTGGACGCTGATTTGAGACCCGGCGACCCCCAGCGCGATCCTGGCTCCCGCGGCGGGAAGGTTGCGCGGAGTCACCACCTTCGCGATGACGTCCTTCCCCTTCTTCAGCTCGAAATCGATCGTGACATTCCCCTCGGTGCTCTTGATGTCGCGCGAGACCGCGGCCCGATAGCCGTCGGCCTCGATACGCACCAGATGCGCGAAATAGCCGTAGGTTTGGCGGATCTGGTAGTGTCCGCCAGAGGCCGCAAACGCCTGGCTGGGGACCCAGTTCATGTGAGTTGGGCTGGACCGAATCCCCGGGACGACGCGAAAGGCCTTGATCGGCTGCTTCGTCTCCGCGTCGATGACTTTGCCCGAAACGACGAGAGCGGCGGGCAGTCGGAAGACATACTCCTGCTGGCGGGCGATCAGCGGTTGTGCCTCCAATGTCATCCCGTCGTCGGAGGGGCAGATGTCCGCCTGGAATTCGTCCAGCGGTGCTTCGTTCCACACCCAGAGTCCCTGGTTGTCGGCGTATTGACTGACGTGATTGAACTCGAAGTAGGAGAAGCGGCCACGCCAGCGCTGGAAGAGGATGCGCGCCTTGGGAACGGGGTTGCCCTGGTGATCCAGCACGCGGATGCGCACGGTGCCGCCGGGCTTCATGGCGAAGTCGACCGGTCCCATCTCGGGGTCGATGCGCAGCTCCTTCATGTCGGTGGCGCAGGCCTTTGGCCGACACCACGATTCGGGCCGTCCGCGGCTCGCAGCCAGCCAGGTGATAAACGCCGTCAGGGCCAGTCCTGGCTTCACGCAGATCGTTGAGGAACTTGGTGCGCACCAGGGCGCCGGCGATCGGCTTTCCGGCTTCGTCGGTGACTTTGCCGGTCACCGTCAGACCGCGATTCAGAACGATCCTGGCAGCCGGTTGCCGGCCGCGCTCGAGGCCGAACTCGGCGCGGCGTGAGTGGCCGACGCACGGGGCTGAAGCCCGGGTGATTGATCTCCACGAAAACTTCGCTCATCGAGACCGGCACACTGTCGAACTGCCACCGGCCCGCGGCGTCGGTCTTCACGTTGCTGCCGCCGCGCATCTGTCGATGGTCTCCAGGACGTTTTTTGAATTCGATACCGGGACCGACCGTCACGCCTTTGAGGGGTTTTCCTTCGGCGTCAACGATGATCCCCCCGACCGACCAGGCCGCTTCCAGCTCGGCCGTGAAGTGAGACGGGATCGGCTCCGCATGACTTTCGGTCGACCAGCCCGCCCAGTACGGTCCGTAGCCCGGTCTTTCAATGTAGACGTCGAGGGACGCCGGTGCCCGCGGAATCTCGACCATGAGTTGCCCCCGGGCATCGGTCGCCACAAACGCTCCATACGGTCCCCGCTTGACCAGCTTGCCCTGGTGGACCTGTTCGGCCGTCAGGCCCGGGTTCATGCGCAGCTCGACGACGGCCTCCGGGATCGGTTTCCCGTTCGGCCCCACGACACGGATCGCGAATTCCTGACGGTCGCTGGAACGGGCTTCCTCGGGTTCGGCCTTCGAGTTCCGTTGGCCTGGGGTTCCCGAGGGCGACGCGGGATTCTGGGGATCGGCCGGAGCCGCGTCACTGGCGGCGCGCAGTTGAGGGACCGAGACGACGGCAAGGAGAATGAGTGGAACCCGCAGAAACCGACCGTAGCCGACCTGCGGTGCAACCCGATTGCGTATGGCGAACCAGACCAGGCCGATCCCCGCTAGCAGCAGGGTCGCATCCAGCGAGGCGGCGACAACCCAGGTCACCCATCGGTCCGCCGCGGAATTGGCGAAGGCGATCAGGACGTTCATCATCAGCGCGTCCCCCCCTGTTGGAGACCGTGGCAGCCTATCGGTCTCAAGGCTTCTTCAACGATTGTTTCTTGGCGTCGATCAGCTTCTGAAGCGAGTCGAGGTCGTCTTCGCTAAACGGCGTCCGCTCGACCATGTGGACCAGGAGTGGGCCGGTCACGCCTTCGACCGCGTTCGTCATCAAGGTGTCGGCGGCCGATTGGAGCGTCGAAAGCACCGTCTGAGCCGGCCGGTAGACGAACCCGTTTCCGACCGGAGTCGTTGATACGTAACCCTTGTCAACCAGTCGCTTGAGGATCGTCTTGACCGTGGCCGGCGTCCAGGAATATTGCTCGACGGCGATCGTGTAGACTTCGCGAGCCATCGCCTTGCGCAGATCCCAGACGATCTTCATGACCTTCCATTCCGCTTTGGACAGGTCCTTCCGTTCCCCAGAACTCATCAATCGGCCTCGTGATTCGCGATGGAAAATTTGAGAGTCGTCGGCGATCACCACCGGATCGTCTGGGGGCGGTGGCTTTGACCACTTCCGAGCGTCCTTACTCAGGACCGGGGGGACGTCCTGATCCCGAACAGAAGGAAACGAAGGGAACGAAGGAAGAGGGAAGTCCCTATTCAGGACCTGCGGGACGTCCGGATCCGGCGTGGGTTCTGGGCGGGGCCGGCTGTGAGGTGGGGAGAACTTCGCGAGGATTGTGGCACGAATTGGCACTCGGTGATCACTTTTGGCCGCGGCTCCCTCTCCGATCCCCATGGCCCCCAGCGAGTTCGGGCCGAGTCCCGAAATCGCTGTGCCGAGCTCGGCCGCACGCGGCACAGCCCCGTTGCTCGCAGCCTGGGTTTCCGGTCGGTGACGGTTACACATGGTCTCTATTATTAAGTATACCGCAGGTTTGAGAATTCGTTAATGCACCTAACGCGGATTCCGGGGCGATTGGCTCCCGAACTCTCGACCACAGAGGGAGATAAAAAAATCCAAAAAAAAGGAAGACTGGGCTACTCGAATGACCAAATTGGCCCGAAGTGAGGGGGAAGAGGCGCGGGTCGGATCGTCGCACTCCCCAGGTTTGCCGCACCCGCCGCGCTGAGATCGGTGGGGTTCGACGAGGAGTCTCGAAGATTTTCGCAAAGCGGCATGGTCCCCACGGTTGATGGGTTGTCCAGCCGTTTGGTAGTGTGATCGAATCGCGTACGTTTGTCAACGATGGGGCGAATGGAACAACCTGGCGCGGCTTTCGGCCGCAACCGTCGGTAGGCTGTAGGTTGTAGGCAGTCGGCCGTGAGAACCTTTGGTCCGGCCGTGGGCGGGCCGGCAGACCCGCGCCCAACCAGGACGGGGCAGCCCAGCGTGGAGGGACCTTCGTTCGGGGTCAGGAGACCCGCGCCCAGCATCGACAACACCTTGTCGATGCGCATCCATAAAAAGCTGTTTCAAAAGGGGGACAGGCACCTCGAGGACTCGGAGCCAGTTCCCCTTTTGAAACAGCAAGTAAGGGCCGAGATCACGCCGACGGATCGCTGCGCGTCATGGCCTATCAGAGGGATGGGCGCGTGGAGTCAGAGGCCGGGCGAGCGGCGGTTGCCGGGCTGGTCTTCCGCCGGCTCCAGCATTGCCAGCCGCCCAGGACGGCGGCCAGTCCGAGCAATCCGAGCGATGAGGGCTCGGGGACCGACGCTCCCGAGATGAGAACTTCGCCGATGAGCACCATCCCCGTGCCGTTGGGCACGTTGGTGAAATACAGCTCGTTGAAGTTGGGATCGTTCCAGAATGTGTTCGCCGGACCTTCGAGGGCGTAGATCCCGAACAGTCCCGACGCGTTCGACGAGGCCAGGAAATCCATCTGGAGCAAATTGGCGCCCGGGCTCCCGGGAACGGGTGCTCCGACTCCGACGGAGGGATCGAAGAAGTCGTTGGCGCTCAACTGGGACATCCCGTTCGTCACCGAGATGCCGAAGTCGTTGCTGCCGAAGACGTAGTTGGGTGGGTTGGACGGAGTCCCGCTCGCGGGATCCTGGAAGATCAAGGTGCCGGAGGCACCCGCCTCGGGGGCGATCATCAGGTTGAATTGCCAGGCGGCCATGATGTCGTTGGGCGGGTTATCGCTGACGACGTTGACGAACATCGATCCCGAGGTGCTGCCGGCGCTCATGATCAGCGGGCTACCCATCGGGTTGCTGGTGGAGAGGACGACGCCGGCCTGGGCGCTGCCAGCCAGCAGGCAGAGGAATGCGAGGGACCGGATCAGCTTCTTCATGACGTGGGCCTTCTCCGTGGGTGGGGAACCGGCAGGCATCCAAGTTCCTGCGCCGAATGGGGCCCGTCGGCGCCGTCGGGCTGAAACGTGCGGCCGCGCACCTGGCACGGCCGCTCTCCTTCAGGGTCGCGATTCGTCGGTCAGTTCAACGAGATCTGGGTCCGTTGACGATTGGTGATTGTCGCCGATTCGAGGGCGGGCGACAACGGGTCAGCGAAGTCTTCCTGGTCGATGACGCCGAGAGCGAGATCCACCAGGGCGCTCAGGGAATTTCCCGATACGGTGTCCGGGATCGGTGGCAACACGGTCCCGATCTTGGGACGATAGAGCGTGAAGTCGGCCATGTTCACAGACCCGTCGCCGTTCATGTCATAGATCGCCTGGTAGGGATGGGCCGGAGTCTCGTTGTAGAGGATGTAGAGGCCGTCGGTCGTGTTGACCACGCCGTCGTCGTTGACGTCGCCCGGCAGGACGTCGAGCCGCCTGGTGTAGGGGATGATCTGGGCGTTGCCGATCGTCAGGGTCACGCGGTCGGCGTTCGCGATGACCTTGGCGAACGTGATCGTGATGTTGCTGGTGCCCGACCCGGTGATGGTCACGGGACCATAATTGCCCCCGGTAATCCCCGTGACGCTGACGTCGCCGGGATTCACGACGGCGGACTGGCTCAGGGTGATCGTGATCTGGTTGATATTGAACCAGGGCAGATCCGTATTGCGCCCCATCGGAAGCAGACGCACGCCATCAGTGGCGGTGTAGAGCGCGACGGTCTCGGAGCCCCACTGGACCGAGTTCGCCGAGACAGAGATGTATGGCCCAGTGACGGTCAACTGGTGACTGGTGTCGGACGACCCGGAGAGGTCGGGCGTGCCGTTGTAGACGGCCTGGATGGTGTAAGGGCCGTCCGGTGTGCCCGCCGGGAGGACATAGACGGCGCTGGCGGCGCCCGCGGCGACATTGACGGTGACTGGCGTTCCGATGGGTGTCGTGCCGTTGAGGATGGTGAAGGTTTCGGTCCCCTCATCGACCACGCCCGCGGGGCTGGTGACGGTCGCGCTGAGCGTGACATTCTGCGCATCGGGGCTGAAGGGCACCGAGGCGTTGGCGGCGGCCGTGGTCGAGGCGGCGGCGGTGATGGTGAGCGGTTGGCTGTTGTCGCTGGATCCGCCGAAATCGGCCGTGCCGTTATAGACGGCCTGGATGATGTAGGTGCCGGCCCCTGTGCCCGCGGGTAAGGTGTAGCTGGCACTGGCGGCGCCCGCTGAGACGTTGACGGTGACCGGGTCGCCGACGGGTGTGGTGCCGTTGAGGATGGTGAAGGTCACGGTCCCTTCGTCGACCGTCCCGGCGGAACTCGTAATGGTGGCACTCAGCGGGACATCTTGCGGGCTGAGGCTGAAAGTGGCCGAGGCACTGGCAGCGGCGGTGGCGGTGGCGGCCGCACTGATGATCAAGGACTGGCTATTATCCGAGGATCCACCGAAGTCGGGCGTGCCGTTGTAAACGGCCTGAATGATGTAGGTGCCCGCGGGTGTGCCTGCGGGAAGGGCGTAGCTGGCACTGGCGGCGCCCGCGGCGACGTTGACGGTGACGGGGTCGCCGACAGCTATCGTGCCGTTGAGGATGGTGAAGGTTTCGGTCCCTTCGTCCACCGTGCCAGCAGCGCTGGTCACCGTGGCGCTGAGGGACACGTCCTGGACCCCGGTGCTGAAGGTGACGGAGGCGCTGGCGGCGGCGGTGGCCGTGGCGGCCGCACTGATGGTGAGCGGTTGGCTGTTGTCGCTGGACCCACCAAAATCGGCCGTGCCGTTATAGACGGCCTGGATGATGTAGGTGCCGGCCTCTGTGCCCGCGGGTAAGACGTAGCTGGCGCTGGCGGCGCCCGCTGAGACATTGACAGTGACCGGGTCGCCGACGGGTGTGGTGCCGCTGAGGATCGTGAAGGTCTCGGTCCCTTCGTCGACCGTCCCGGCGGGACTGGTAATGGTGGCACTCAGCGGGACATCTTGCGGGCTGAGGCTGAAAGTGGCCGAGGCGCTGGCCGCGGCGGTCGCGGTGGCGGCGGCGCTGATCGTGAGCGTCTGGCTGTTGTCGCTGGACCCATCGAAATCGGGCGTGCCGTTGTAAACCGCCTGGATGATGTAGGTGCCCGCGGGAGTGCCTGCGGGCAAGGCGTAGCTGGCACTGGCGGCGCCCGCGGCGACGTTGACGGTGACGGGGTCGCCGACAGCTATCGTGCCGTTGAGGATGGTGAAGGTTTCGGTCCCTTCGTCCACCGTGCCAGCAGCGCTGGTCACCGTGGCGCTGAGGGACACGTCCTGCGCATCGGGGCTGAAGGTGACGGAGGCGCTGGCGGCAGCGGTGGCCGAGGCCGCCGCGTTGATGGTGAGCGTCTGGCTGGTGTCGCTGGACGCACCGAAATTGACTGTGCCGTTATAGACGGCCTGGATGATGTAGGTACCGGCACCTGTGCCCGCGGGTAAGGCATAGCTGGCGCTGGCGGCGCCGGCGGAGACGTTGACCGTGACCGGGTCGCCGACGGGCGTGGTGCCGTTGAGGATGGTGAAGGTTACCGTCCCCTCATCGACTTCGCCTGCGGAACTGGTGACGGTCGCGCTGAGCGGAACATCCAGCACACCGGTACTGAAGGTGACCGAGGCGCTGGCGGCGGCGGTGGCTGAGGCCGCGGCGCTGACGGTAAGCATCTGACTGGTATCGGTGTAGCCGAGGAAGTTGGTCGTGCCGTTATAGACGGCCTGGATGATGTAGGTACCGGTAGCTATGCCCGCGGGCAAGGCGTAGGAGGCACTGGCGGCGCCCGCGGCGACGTTGACGGTGACGGGATCGCCGACCGGTGTGGTGCCGTTGAGGATGGTGAAGGTTTCGGTCCCCTCATCGACCACGCCGGCTGCGCTGGTGACGGTCGCATTGAGGGTGACGTCCTGCGCACCGGGGCTGAAGACGACCGAAGCGCTGGCGGCGGCGGTGGCGGTGGCCGCGGCACTGATGGTGAGCGGTTGGCTGGCGTCGCTGGACCCACCGAAGTTGACCGTGCCGTTATAGACCGCTTGAATGATGTAGGTGCCGGCCCCTGTGCCCGCGGGCAAGGCATAGCTGGCGCTGGCGGCGCCGGCTGAGACGTTGACCGTCACCGGGTCGCCGACGGGTGTGGTGCCGTTGAGGATGGTGAAGGTTTCGGTCCCCTCATCGACCACGCCGGCCGGGCTGGTGACGGTGGCGCTGAGCGGAACATCCAGCACACCGGTGTTGAAAGTGACCGAGGCGCTGGCGGCGGCGGTGGCCGAGGCGGCCGCGCTAATGGTGAGCGTCTGGCTGGTATCGGTATAGCCGAGGAAGTTGGTCGTGCCGTTGTAGACGGCCTGGATGATGTAGGTGCCGGCGCCTGTGCCGGCAGGTAGGGCGTAGGCGGCGCTGGCGGCGCCTGCGGCGACGTTGACCGTGACGGGATCGCCGACGGGCGTGGTGCCATTGAGGATGGTGAAGGTCTCGGTTCCCTCGTCGACCTCACCGGCTGCGCTGGTGACGGTCGCGTTGAGGGTGACGTCCTGCTCGCCGGGGCTGAAAGTCACGGAGGCACTGGCGGCGGCGGTGGCGGTGGCGGCAGCATTGATCGTCAGTGTCTGGCTGGTGTCGGTATAGCCGAGGAAGTTGGTGGTGCCGTTATAGACGGCCTGGATGATGTAGGTGCCGGCGCCTGTGCCGGCGGGCAAGGCGTAGGCGGCGCTGGCGGCGCCGGCGGCGACGTTGACCGTGACGGGATCGCCGACGGGCGTGGTGCCATTGAGGATGGTGAAGGTTTCGGTTCCCTCGTCGACCACACCCGCGGCGCTAGTGACCGTCGCATTCAACGTGACATTCTGCGCGCCGGTGACGAAGGTGACCGAAGCACTGGCGGCCGCTGTGGCTGTGGCCGCGGCGTTGATGGTCAGCGTCTGGCTGGTATCCGTGTAGCCGAGGAAATTGGTGGTGCCGTTATAGACCGCCTGGATGATATAGGTGCCGGCCCCTGTGCCCGCGGGCAAAGCATAAGCGGCGCTGGCGGCGCCTGCGGCGACGTTGACGGTGACGGGTGCACCGATGACCGTGGTACCATTGAGGATGGTGAAGGTTTCCGTTCCCTCGTCGACCACGCCCGCGGCGCTGGTTACGGTCGCATTCAACGTGACATTCTGCGCCCCGGTGACGAAGGTGACCGAGGCGCTGGCGGCCGCGGTGGCGGTAGCGGCCGCGTTAATAGTCAGTGTCTGGCTGGTATCCGTGTAGCCGAGGAAATTGGTGGTGCCGTTATAGACAGCCTGGATGATGTAGGTGCCGGCTCCTGTGCCGGCAGGTAGGGCGTAGGCGGCACTGGCGGCGCCGGCGGCGACGTTGACGGTGACGGGCGCACCGATGACCGTGGTGCCATTGAGGATGGTGAAGGTTTCGGTTCCCTCGTCGACCACGCCCGCGGAGCTGGTGACCGTCGCATTCAAGGTGACATTCTGCGCGCCGGTGACGAACGTGACTGAGGCACTGGCGGCGGCAGTGGCGGTGGCGGCGGCGTTAATGATGAGCGTCTGGCTGGTATCGGTGTAGCCGAGGAAGTTGGTCGTGCCGTTGTAGACGGCCTGGATGATGTAGGTGCCGGCCCCTGTGCCGGCGGGCAAGGCGTAGCTGGCGCTGGCGGCGCCCGCAGAGACGTTGACCGTGACGGGCGCGCCGATGACCGTGGTGCCGTTGAGGATGGTGAAGGTTTCGGTCCCCTCATCGACCACGCCCGCCGCACTAGTAATGGTCGCGTTGAGGGTGACGTCCTGCGCGCCGGTGATAAACGTCACCGAGGCGCTGGCGGCGGCGGTGGCGGTGGCGGCGGCGTTGATGATGAGCGTCTGGCTGGTGTCGGTGTAACCGAGGAAGTTGGTCGTGCCGTTGTAGACGGCCTCGATGATGTAAGTGCCGGCATCGGTTCCTGCGGGTAGGGTGTAGCTGGCGCTGGCGGCGCCCGCGACGACGTTGACAGTCACCGGATCGCCAATGACCGTGGTGCCACTGAGGATGGTGAAGGTTTCGGTCCCCTCATCGACCACGCCCGCGGAGCTGGTGACGGTCGCGTTGAGGGTGATGGTCTGCGGCCGGTGACGAACGTTTCCGAGGCACTGGCGGCGGCGGTGGCTGCTGCGGCGGCGTTGATGACGAGCGTCTGGCTGGTATCGGTGTAGCCGAGGAAGTTGGTGGTGCCGCTGTAGACGACCTCGATGATATAGGTGCCGGCCCCTGTGCCCGCGGGCAAGTCGTAGGAGACGCTGGCGGCGCCGGCTGAGACGTCGACCGTGACCGGCGAGCCGACGGGTGTGGTGCCGTTGAGGATGGTGAAGGTTTCGGTCCCCTCGTCGACCGTCCCGGCTCCGCTGGTGATCGTGGCGCTGAGGGTCACGTCCTGGTCCGTCGTGCTGAAGGTGACGGAGGCGCTGGCGGCGGCGGTGGCGGTGGCAGCGGCGTTGATGGTCAGCGTCTGGCTGGTGTCCGTGTAGCCCAGGAAGTTGGTCGTACCGTTGTAGACGGCCTGGATGATGTAAGTGCCGGCATCGGTGCCAGCCGGTATCAGATAGCTGGCACTGGCGGCGCCTGCGGCAACGTTGACCGTCACCGGGTCACCGACGGGTGTGGTGCCGTTGAGGATGGTGAAGGTTTCCGTCCCCTCATCGACCACGCCCGCGGCGCTGGTGATGGTGGCACTGAGTGGGACGTCCTGGTCGGAGGTGCTGAAGGTGGCCGTGGCGCTGACGGCGGCGGTGGCGGTCGCCGCAGCATCGATCACGAGGTTCTGACTGGTATCGCTGGATCCGCCGAAATCGACCGTGCCGTTGTAGACGGCCTGGATGATGTAGGTGCCGGCTGAGGTGCCGCCCGGGAATGTGTAACTGGCGACTGGCGGAGCCGGCGGCGACGTTGACGGTGACCGGATCGCCGATCGGTGTGGTGCCGTTGAGGATGGTGAAGGTTTCCGTCCCCTCGTCGACAGTCCCGCCGGTACTGGTGATGGTGGCGTTGAGAGTGATGGTCTGGTCCGTCGTGCTGAAGGTGGTCGTGGCGCTGGTGGCGGCGGTCGTCGTGGCCGCGGCGCCGACGGTGAGCGACTGGCTGGTGTCGCGTGGAGGTGGCGAAATCGACCGTGCCGTCGTAGACGGCCTGGATGACGTAGGTTCCGCCCGGAGTGCCGCCCGGTAAATCGTAGAGTGGCATCCGCGGAGCCGTTCACCACGTCGACGGTCACGGGATCGCCGACGGGCGTGGTGCCGTTGAGGATGGTGAAGGTTTCGGTCCCCTCGTCGACGGTCCGCCCGTACTGGTGACGGTGGCGCTGAGGTCGATGTCCTGGTCGGAGGTGCTGAAGGTGGCCGAGGTACTGGTGGCGGCGGTGGTCGTGGCGGCCGCGCTGACGGTGAGCGTCTGGCTGTCGTCGCTGGACGGATCGAAATTGGCCGTGCCGCTGTAGTCGGCCTGGATGACGTAAGTTCCGCCCGGCGTGCCGGCCGGTAAAATGTAAGCTGGCATCCGCGACGCCATTCACGACGTCAACGGTGACCGCGTCGCCGACGGGCGTACCGTCGTTGAGGATGGTGAAGGTCTCGGTCCCCTCGTTGACGATTCCGTTCGGACTCGTGACAGTGGCGCTGAGGGGGACGTTCTGGTCGGCGGTGCTGAAGACGGCCGTGGCGCTGGAGGCGGTGGTGGTGGTCGTGGACGTGCCGATGGAGAAGATCCCATCCACGGAGTCCGTCGGGGCGTTGGTCGGGGCCGGCGAGAGCGTGAGCTCATCGAGATTGTCGTCGAAGATGGCCGTGGTCGTCGTCTGGATGTTATGCAACAGGTTGATGACCGACGTCCCATCCGATGCATTCGCGATTCACGGTGAATGATAACGTCGAACAGGTCCGTGGTCGTATTGTAGGGGATCGTGCCCGTCCCCGTCGGGGACGAGGCCTGGAAGATCAGCTCGCCGGATGCGGGGAAGGTCAGGTACGGGCGAGAAGCCGAGCGATGACGAGAACATCGAGCCGAGCTGGGCGACCGCACTCACGGTGAACACGGTCGGGTCGTAGGCGATCGCGACCTGGAAGCCACTGACGGTGATGCCGGCGGACTCGGTGACGGTCAACTCGACGGGGACCGTGACGGAATCACCCGGATTGGCCTGAACGTTCGGGATGAAGATCGTGGGGTCGGGACCGCCGCTCGGGGCCGGAGGCAGGCCCGTCGGCAGCGCGGGGATGTTCGGGACGTTCACCAGGCCGATGGCTCGCTGAATGCTCGTGGTATCGTTGGCCTGGATCAGGCCGTTGAGCGTGATGTCCCCGATCAGGAGTGGGATCGGCCAGCGGGAAGTCCGGGAATCCGTTGTTGATCAACCCGATGAAACGCTGTTCGAGCGTGACGTCCGGGGTATCGTAGGTTTGATCGTCATTGGTATCGCCGAAGTAGGCGGCGATGTGGATGGCGTCCTGGGCCACGGCGGGCAGCGGCTGGGGGATCGCCGAATCGTCGAAGACCGACAGGTTGGTGATCTGGAGGATCTCCTTGGCCCCGTAAGGTGCGTCGTCGGGGACCGAGGCGGTCAGGTCGCCGAGCGTGATCGATCCGGCGTGGAGCTGAACGGGTTGGCGCTGCTGATGGTGATGATGGCCGTGCCTGGGGTGGTCACGTTGAACAGCGCCGAGGCCCCGGGGATGGAGGTGGTGAAATCGCTCAGCGTCAAGAGGTCGGGGTTGTAGAGTGAGGGTGAGGTCGACCCCGGTGACGTTCGTCGCCGGTCGCTGAGGGTGATCGGCAGGCCCGAGCTGCTCGAGGCCGGCACGTTGACCGGCTGGCCGTAACCCGCGGGTGAAGTTCGGGATGCTGACCACGACCGCGTTGCTGGGCAGCGGATTGACGGTGAAGGTGTAGGTGAGGTTGTCGCCCGGGGTGCCGTCGCCGTTGCCGTCGAGCAGGGTGCCGCTGGTGTTCGACGAAGGCATTCGCGCCGCTGACCAGGGTGATCGTGTAGGTGTCGGGCGCGAGGAGTCCGGCGGTGCTGATGAAGGTGATGGTCTGTGCTGTCCGGGCTCAGGACCAGCGAGCCGTTGACGGTGCCGATGGCCTGGCCGACGAGGGTGGCGTCGGCTGGCCCCATGCGTGCCGGTGTCGTAGAGATTGAGGACGCTGGTATTGAGCGGCGCATTGAACGTGGCGGTGAAGCCGGTCGTCGTCGGCGTGACGCTGGTGGCCACGAAATCGGTCGAGGCCACGGTGCTCTGGTTGCCGAGAGTCGATGCCGCTGACGGTCTGGCTGGCGGCAACATGGACGAACATCGGCCTGATCGTTGGCCACGGTGGTGAAGCTGAAATTATCGATGACGCCGCCGCTGAAGGTGATCTCCGCGATGGGCTCGGCGAAGCTCAGGGTCACGAAGTTATTGGGATCATCGTAGGTGGTGACGGGGTTGCTGTTCACCGAGCCGAGGTCGGTGCCGTCGGGTCCGAAGGCGGTGGCGGTGCCGGCGGCGAAGCCGTCGCCGGAGACGTAGAAGAAGGTGACGGAGCTGATCGGCAGGCTGAAATTGACCTGGGCGCTGCCGCTGGTGGCGTTGTAGGCCAGGGGGCCCGAGGCGAGCAGGGCCGACTGGCTGGCGGCGAAGGTGGTGCCGCCGGAGAAGCTGGCGCTCTGGGACGTGAAGCTGGTGACGCCGGCCGGTGATCCCAGACCGGCTGTCGAAGTCGATGGTGTTCGTGACCGAAGACGCCGAGGGACTGGTCTGGACCGAGCCCGGCGGGGACCTGCTCGCGGACGACGTAGGTGCCGGGCGCCAGGTCCAGGGAAACTGAAGTCGCCCGCCTCGTTCACGGGAGTGGTCGGGTCGTCGGCCTGCGGTCACCGTGCTGAGATCGCCCGGGTCGAGGACGCCGTTATCGTTGGCGTCGATGTAGACGACCACGCCGGCCAGGCCCGGCTCGCCGCTATCCTGCACGCCGTTGCCGTTGAGGTCGTTGAATACGATGCCCTGGACCGTGCCCAGGTCGGCCGGCGGAGCCGTCTCGAAAGGAGTGTAGAGCACGGTCGGGAGGCTGGAGTTCGTCGTGAGTGATCCGTGATCTTGGCCGCGATATTCGCGGGGTTCGTCGTGCCCCAGTAGTTGTTGCTCAGGTCGATCGTGGCGGTGGACGTGCCCGAGGCGACCACGGCGGCGTTGCTGAAGTCGTTCCCGGTGATGCTGATGAACGCCCCGCTGTTGATCGCGAGCGTGGTGTAGAAAACGTTGGAGTTCAAAGTGTCGGTCGAGCCGGAAGCCAGGCTCAGGGTGGCTACGGTGAAGGTGCTACCAGTCGCGGTGAGCTGGCCGCCGGATTGGACGACGAACTGGGTGTAGTTGCCGCCGTTGGTGCCGTTGCCGCTGGTGGCGTAGAAGCCGGTGCCGGTGGCCTGGAGCAGGCCGCCGCTGCCGACGACGATCTGCGCGCCGTAGTAGTAGCCGTTGTCGTTGAAGCTGACCGAGTCGCCTGGCGGCGAAGCTGACCGTGCCGCTGTCGGTCAGCGTCACCGTCCCGTAATTGCTCGTCGCCGGCCCGATCGTCACGGAGGCGCTGGCGCCGATGGAGACGCTGCCGCCCTGGTCGACGGTGAGGCCGCCGGAGAAGAGGACCGGGACGCGGCGGCGGAGGTGACGGTGCCCCCCTGATCGACGGTGAGGCCGCCGGGGAAGACGTAGCGGAGGTTGGCCGTGGTCTGGGTGCCGATGGCGTTGAGGGCCAGCGTCTCGCCGCTGACGATCGTGTCCGCCTGGATCTCGATGGCCTGGAACCGGAGGTTGTTGCTGCCGGTGCCCGAGAGGTACTGGACGTCGATGGCGGGGATGTAGAGCGGCGAGTAGAAAGCCGTTGCCGACCAGGTCGCCCGCGTTGAACACGACGCCGTCGGCGAGGTAGACCTGGCCGAGGGCGAAGGTGCTGCCGCTGGCCTGGAGGTGGCCGCCGGAGTCGACGTAGATCTGGGTGTAGTTGCCGCCGTTGGTGCCGTTGCCGCTGGTGGCGTTGAAGGCGGTGCCGGTGGCCTGGAGCAGGCCGCCGCTGCCGACGACGATCTGCGCGCCGTAGTAGTAGCCGTTGTTGTTGAAGCTGACCGTGTCGCCGGCGGCGAAGCTGACCGTGCCGCTGTCGGTCAGCGTCACCGTCCCGTAATTGCTCGTCGCCGGCCCGATCGTCACGGAGGCGCTGGCGCCGACGGAGACGCTGCCCCCCTGGTCGACGGTGAGGCCGCCGGAGAAGACGACCGGGACGAGGCGGCGGAGGTGACGGTGCCCCCCTGGTCGACGGTGAGGCCGCCGGGGAAGACGTAGCGGAGGTTGGCCGTGGTCTGGGTGCCGATGGCGTTGAGGGCCAGCGTCTCGCCGCTGACGATCGTGTCCGCCTGGATCTCGATGGCCTGGAACCGGAGGTTGTTGTTGCCGGTCCCCGAGAGGTACTGGACGTCGATGGCGGGGATGTAGAGCGGCGAGTCGAAGGCGTTGCCGACCAGGTCGCCCGCGTTGAACACGACGCCGTCGGCGAGGTAGACCTGTCCGAGGGCGAAGGTGCTGCCGCTGGCCTGGAGGTGTCCGCCGGAGTAGACGAGATCTGGGTGTAGTTGCCGCCGTTGGTGCCGTTGCCGCTGGTGGCGTAGAAGGCGGTGCCGGTGGCCTGGAGCAGTCCGCCGCTGCCGACGACGATCTGCGAGCCGTAGTAGTAGCCGTTGTTGTTGAAGCTGACCGTGTCGTCGTCGGCGAAGCTGACCGTGCCGCTGTCGGTCAGCGCCACCGTCCCGTAATTGCTCGTCGCCGGCCCGATCGTCACGGAGGCGCTGGCGCCGATGGAGACGCTGCCGCCCTGGTCGACGGTGAGGCCGCCGGAGAAGACGACCGGGACGAGGCGGCGGAGGTGACGGTGCCGCCCTGATCGACGGTGAGGCCGCCGGGGAAGACGTAGCTGAGGTTGGCCGTGGTCTGGGTGCCGATGGCGTTGAGGGCCAGCGTCTCGCCGCTGACGATCGTGTCCGCCTGGATCTCGATGGCCTGGAACCGGAGGTTGTTGTTGCCGGTCCCCGAGAGGTACTGGACGTCGATGGCGGGGATGTAGAGCGGCGAGTAGAAAGCGTTGCCGACCAGGTCGCCCGCGTTGAACACGACGCCGTCGGCGAGGTAGACCTGGCCGAGTGCGAAGGAGCTGCCGCTGGCCTGGAGGTGTCCGCCGGAGTAGACGTAGATCTGGGTGTAGTTGCCGCCGTTGGTGCCGTTGCCGCTGGTGGCATTGAAGTTGGTGCCGGTGGCCTGGAGCAGTCCGCCGCTGCCGACGACGATCTGCGAGCCGTAGTAGTAGCCGTTGTTGTTGAAGCTGACCGAGTCATCGTCAGCGAAGCTGACCGTGCCGCTGTCGGACAGCGCCACCGTCCCGTAATTGCTCGTCGCCGGCCCGATCGTCACGGAGGCGCTGGCGCCGATGGAGACGCTGCCGCCCTGGTCGACGGTGAGGCCACCGGAGAAGATGACCGGGACCGAGGCGGCGGAGGTGACGGTGCCCCCCTGATCGACGGTGAGGCCGCCGGGGAAGACGTAGCTGAGGTTGGCCGTGGTCTGGGTGCCGATGGCGTTGAGGGCCAGCGTCTCGCCGCTGACGATCGAGTCTGCCTGGATCTCGACGGCCTGGAACCGGAGGTTGTTGCTGCCGGTCCCCGAGAGGTACTGGACGTCGATAGCGGGGATGTAGAGCGGCGAGTAGAAAGCGTTGCCGACCAAGTCACCCGCGTTGAACTCGACGCCGTCGGCGAGGTAGACCTGTCCGAGTGAGAAGGTAGCTGCCGCTGGCCTGGAGGTGTCCGCCGGAGTAGACGTAGATCTGGGTGTAGTTGCCGCCGTTGGTGCCGTTACCGCTGGTGGCATAGAAGTTGGTGTCGGTGGCCTGGAGCAGTCCGCCGCTACCGACGACGATCTGCGAGCCGTAGTAGTAGCCGTTGTTGTTGAAGCTGACCGAGTCATCGTCAGCGAAGCTGACCGTGCCGCTGTCGGACAGCGCCACCGTCCCGTAATTGCTCGTCGCCGGCCCGATCGTCACGGAGGCGCTGGTACCCACGCTCAGGGTCGCACCTGGCTGCACGGTGAAGTTGCCAAGATTCAGTGCGCTACCGTTCCCCATGGCGATGTTCTACGGCCGTACTGCTGTTACTGGTGCTGAGGTGTCCGGCGTCGGTCACGGTCCCCGTGCCGACCAAGGTCGTGCCGCTGAGCGCGAGGGTGCCGCTGAGGCTCACGGAGAGGGAGCCATCAATCTCGGAGGTGGCCGCGCCGAGGGTCAGTGAGCCATCGGCCACGCTCACGGTGGTCGAGGAGTTGATCGTTAGGCTGAGGACCGAGTCGCTCGGGCCGGTGGTGACGGTGCCGCTGGTCAGGTCGATCACCGCGTAGTCGGAGCTGCCGGGGACCACGCCCCCTTGCCAGTTCGTGGGCGTATCCCAGGCGCCGCCGGTGGGGTAGTCGGTGCTGTCCCAGTAGATCGTGGACATCACGATCCGGCTCTCGAGACTCTCGATCGCGAGCCTCCGATTCGTCGATCGTCTGCGATGCACCAAGCTCCGGGGCCGCGAGAGAAGCCGTTCGATCGACCAGCGTTGCTGTTGACAGTTCATGGTGAGTCACCCTATCCCTTGGGACGATGTGGAACGTGTGGAACGCCTCTGTGTCTCGTGTGTTCAATCAAGTTGGTTGCGACCGGATGGCCTGCCAGGCGACCATCCCCTCATGATGAGGGAGAAAGCCGGGCCGTCGAGAATCCGTCACGCCAAAGCGTGTGGACTCCCTTTCGAGATTCCTTCGACCTCCGCTCGAGCAATCCCGTCTCCAATCGATGCAGTCGGCTTCTCGGTCCTTTGTGCCCTCTCTCTTTGGCACTTCGATGGATTGTCTTTATCAGATGCTTGTGTTTTGATTTCGTTGGGCTTTCGACCGTTCCGGCCGGCCCGATGGCGGTGACCGTTGGCGGCACCGATTGGCTGCCGGTGGTGGGTGTCGCCGAGCCACTGGTGCTGGTTGACGCCGCCGCGGTGATGGTGAGCGACTGGCTGGTGTCGCTGGACCCGCCGAAATCGACCGTGCCGTTGTAGACGGCCTGGATGACGTAGGTGCCGGCCGGAGTGCCGGCAGGCAAGGCGTAGCTGGCATCCGCGGCGCCGTTCACCACGTTGACGATGACGGGGCTGCCGACGGGTGTCGTCCCCTTGAGGATGGTGAAGGTCTCGGTGCCTTCATCGACCGTCCCGGCGCCACTGGTGATCGTGGCGCTGAGGGCGACGTTCTGGCCGGAGGTGGTGAAAGTGGCCGTGGCACTGGCGGCGGCGGTGGTTGTCGTCGCGGTGCCGATGGAGAAGGTCCCGTCCACGGAATCCGTCGTGCCGTTGGTCGGGGCCGGTGAGAGGGTGAGCCGATTGAGATTGTCGTTGAAAATGGCCGTGGTCGTTGTCTGGATGTTCTGCAACAAGGTGATGACCGACGAACCGTTCGTGGCGGCCGGATTCACCTTGAATGATAACGTGAACAGATCGGTTGTCGTATCGTAGGGGATCGTGCCCGTCCCCGTCGGGGACGAGGCCTGGAAGATCAGCTCGCCGGGTTTGGGGAAGGTGAGCAACCCGGAGAATCCGAGTGACGTCGAGAACATCGAGCCGAGCTGGGCCAGAGAGCCTACGGTGAACTCGCTCGGGTTGTAGGCGATCGCGACCTGGAAGCCGCTGACCGTGATGCCGGCGGAATCGGTGACGGTCATCTCGACGGGGACCGTGACGGTCGCACCCGGATTGGCGTGCGCATCGGGTATGAAGATCGTGGGGTCGGGACCGCCGCTCGGGGCGGGAGGTAGACCGGTCGGCAGCGCGGGGATATTCGGAACGTTCACCAGACCAATCGCTCGCTGGATGCTCGTCGTATCGTTGGCCTGGATCAGGCCGTTGAGCGTGATGTCCCCGATCAGGACCGGATCGGCCAGCGGGAAGGCCGGGAACCCGTCGTTGATCAACCCGATGAGGCGCTGTTCGAGCGTGACGTCCGGGGTGTCGTAGGTTTGATCGGCATTCGTATCGCCGAAGTAGGCGGCGATGTGGATGGCGTCCTGGGCCACGGCGGGGAGTGCCTGGGGGATCGCCGAATTGTCGAAGACCGACAGGTTGGTGATCTGGAGGATCTCCTTGTCCCCATAGGGTGCGTCGTCGGGGACGGAGGCGGTCAGGTCGCCGAGCGTGATCGATCCCGACGTCGAGCTGAACGGGTTGGCGCTGCTGATGGTGAGGATCGCCGTGCCTGGGGTGGTCACGTTGAACAGCGCCGAGGCCCCGGCGATGGTGGTGGTGAAATCGCTCAGGGTCAAGAGGTCGGGGTTGTAAGTCGAGGGTGAGGTCGACCCCGGTGACGTCATCGCCCTCACTGAGGGTGATCGGCAGGCCCGAGCTGCTGGAGGCCGGCACGTTGACCGGCTGGCCGAACCCACGGGTGAAATCCGGGATACTGACCACGACCCCGTTGCTGGGCACGGGATCGACGGTGAACGTGTAGGTGAGGTTGTCGCCGGGGGTGCCATCGCCGTTGCCGTCGAGCAGGGTGCCGCTGGTGTTCACGAAGGCATTCGCCCCGCTGACGAGGGTGATCGTGTAGGTGTCGGGCGCGAGCAGTCCGGCGGTGCTGATGAAGGTGATGGTCTGGCCGTCCGGGCTAATCACCATCGAGCCGTTGACGTTGCCGACGGTCTGGCCGACGAGGGTGGCATCGGCTGCCCCCATGCTGCCGGTGTCGTAGAGGTTGAGGACGCTGGTGTTGAGCGGGGCGTTGAATGTGGCGGTGAAGCCGGTCGTCGTCGGCGTGACGCTGGTGGCGACGAAATCGCTCGGGGCCACGGTGCTCTGGTTACCCAGAGCGATGCCGCTGACGGTCTGGCTGGCGGCAACCTTGACGAACATGGCCTGATCGTTGGCCACGGTGGTGGAGCTGAAGTTATCGATGACGCCGCCGCTGAAGGTGATCCAGGCGATGGGCGTGGCAAAGCTCATGGTGACGAAGTTATTGGGATCATCGAAAGTCGTGACGGGATTGCTGTTCACGGAGCCGAGGTCGGTGCCGTCGGGACCGAAGGCGGTGGCGGTGCCGGCGGCGAAGCCATCGCCGGAGACGTAGAAGAAGGTCACGGAGCTGATGGGCTGGCTGAAATTGACCTGGGCGCTGCCGCTGGTGGCGTCGTAGGCCAGAGCGCCCGAGGCGAGCAGGGCCGTCTGGCTGGCGGCGAAGATGACGCCGCCGGAGAAACT
This sequence comes from uncultured Isosphaeraceae bacterium, assembly GCA_963845695.1. Taxonomy (GTDB): domain Bacteria; phylum Planctomycetota; class Planctomycetia; order Isosphaerales; family Isosphaeraceae; genus CAWJTV01. The sequence continues at coordinate 244,393 of CAWJTQ010000019.1, forward strand.
GGCGCCCTGGAAGGTGAAGTCGGTGATGCCGGCGCCGGTGATGCCCGACTCGTCACCGGTGCCATCGAAGTCGATGGTACTTGTGACCGAGGAGGCCGAGGGACTGGTCTGGACCGACCCCGCGGGAACCTGCTCGCGGATGACATAGGTGCCGGGCGACAGGTCGGGGAAACTGAAATCGCCGGCTTCGTCGGCGGGAGTGGTCGGGTCGTCGGCCTCGGTCACGGTGGTGAGCTCGCCCGGGTCGAGGACACCGTTATCGTTGGCGTCGATGTAGACGACCACGCTGGCCAAACCCGGCTCGCCGCTGTCCTGCACGCCGTTGCCGTTGATGTCGTTGTAGACGATGCCCTGGATGGCCCCCAGGTCGGCCGGCGGTGCGCTCTGATAGGGGGAGTAGAGGACGGTTGGCAGGTTGGAGTTGTCGGAATGGTCGGTGATCTTACCGGCGATGACGTTGGAATCGGTCGTGCCCCAGAAGTTGTTGCTCAGGTTGATCGTGGCGGTCGAGGTGCCCGAGGCGACGACGGTGGCGTTGCTGAAGTCGTTGCCCGTGATTGTGATTAAGGCGCCACTGTTGATCTGAAGCACGGTCGCGAGGACATCTGCGTTGAGCTGATCATTGGAGCCGGAGTCCAGGTAGAGGTTGTCGATCGTGAAGGTGCTGCCGCTGGCGGTGAGCTGGCCTCCGGAGCCGATCTCGACGTGGGCGTTCTCGTTGTAGGGGCCGCTGCGGGTGAACGTGGACCCGGTGACGGCCATCGTCCCGCCGCTATTGACCACGATCCCGTCGGTGTTGTTGTTCACGTTCTTGTCGAGCACCACCGTGGCACTGCCGACGCTGAGCTGGCCGCTGACTCCGACCGTGACGCCATCCGAGATGTAAACGACGGCGCCGGTGCCGATCGTCAGCGACGTGCCCGAGGGGACCACTACGCCATTGCTGCCCATCACGTAGAACTGGTTGGCCGTGGTCTGGGTGCCGAGGGGGTCCAGGGCCATCGTCTGCCCGCTGGCCAGGGCGCCGGTGAGGATGACACCGTAAAAACTCTGGTTATTCGTCAACAAGGGCACGTCGGTGATCGGCACGGTGAGCAGGGTGTTGACAATGTTGGTGGTCAGGTCGCCGCTGTAGAGCAGGCTGCCGGCATCGAGGGAGAGGTTGTCGATCGTGTAGGTGCTGGCGCTGGAGGTGAAGTACGCGCCGGCGCTGATCTCGATGCGGGCATTCTCGTTGTAGGGGCCGCTAAGGCCGAACGCGGACCCAGTGACGGCCATCGTCCCGCCGCTATTGACCACGATCCCGTCGGTGTTGTTGTTCACGTTCTTGTCGAGCACCACCGTGGCGCCGTTGACCGTGAGCTGTCCGCCGACCGAGACCGTGACGCCGTCCGAGATATAAGCCACGGCGCCGGTGCCGATCGTCAGCGACGTGCCCGAGGGGACCACCACCCCATTCGAGGCGAACACGTAGTACTGATTGGCCGTGGTCTGGGTGCCGAGGGGGTCCAGGGCCATCGTCTGGCCGCTGGCCAGGGCGCCGGTGAGGATGACACCGTAAAAACTCTGGTTATTCGTCAACAGTGGCACGTCAGTGATCGGCACGGTGAGCAGGGTGTTGACGATGTTGGTGGTCAGGTCGCCGCTGTAGAGCAGGCTGCCGGCGTCGAGGTAGAGGTTGTCGATCGTGTAGGTGCTGGCGCTGGAGGTGAAGTACGCGCCGCGCTGATCTCGATGCGGGTATTCTCGTTATAAGGGCCGCTAAGGCCGAACGCGGACCCGGTGACGGCCATCGTCCCGCCGCTATTGACCACGATCCCGTCGGTGTTGTTGTTGACGTTCTTCTCGAGCGCCACCGTGGCGCCGTTGACCGTGAGCTGTCCGCCGACCGAGACCGTGACGCCGTCCGAGATATAAGCCACGGCGCCGGTGCCGATCGTCAGCGACGTGCCCGAGGGGACCACCACCCCATTCGAGGCGAACACGTAGTACTGATTGGCCGTGGTCTGGGTGCCGAGGGGGTCCAGGGCCATCGTCTGGCCGCTGGCCAGGGCGCCGGTGAGGATGACACCGTAAAAACTCTGGTTATTCGTCAACAGTGGCACGTCAGTGATCGGCACGGTGAGCAGGGTGTTGACGATGTTGGTGGTCAGGTCGCCGCTGTAGAGCAGGCTGCCGGCGTCGAGGTAGAGGTTGTCGATCGTGTAGGTGCTGGCGCTGGAGGTGAAGTACGCGCCGGCGCTGATCTCGATGCGGGTATTCTCGTTATAAGGGCCGCTAAGGCCGAACGCGGACCCGGTGACGGCCATCGTCCCGCCGCTATTGACCACGATCCCGTCGGTGTTGTTGTTGACGTTCTTCTCGAGCGCCACCGTGGCGCCGTTGACCGTGAGCTGGCCGCCGACGGAGACCGTCACGCCGTCCGAGATGTAAGCCACGGCGCCGGTGCCGATCGTCAACGACGTGCCCGAGGGGACCACCACCTCATTCGAGACGAACACATAGTATTGATTCGCAGTGGTCTGGGTGCCGAGCGGGTCCAGGGCCATCGTCTGGCCGCTGGACAGGGCGCCGGTGACGTCGACACCGTAAAAACTCTGGTTATTCGTCAACAAGGGCACGTCGGTGATCGGCACGGTGAGCAGGGTGTTGACGATGTTGGTGGTCAGGTCGCCGCTATAGAGCAGGCTGCCGGCATCGAGGTAGAGGTTGTCGATCGTGTAGGTGCTGGCGCTGGAGGTGAAGTACGCGCCGGCGCTGATCTCGATGCGGGCATTCTCGTTGTAGGGGCCGCTAAGGCCGAACGCGGACCCAGTGACGGCCATCGTCCCGCCGCTATTGACCACGATCCCGTCGGTGTTGTTGTTGACGTTCTTCTCGAGCGCCACCGTGGCGCCGTTGATCGTGAGCTGGCCGCCGACGGAGACCGTCACGCCGTCCGAGATGTAAGCCACGGCGCCGGTGCCGATCGTCAGCGATGTGCCCGAGGGGACCACCACCCCATTCGAGGCGAACACGTAGTACTGATTGGCCGTGGTCTGGGTGCCGAGCGGGTCCAGGTCCATCGTCTGGCCGCTGGCCAGGGCGCCGGTGAGGATGACACCGTAAAAACTCTGGTTATTCGTCAACAAGGGCACGTCGGTGATCGGCACGGTGAGCAGGGTGTTGACGATGTTGGTGGTCAGGTCGCCGCTGTAGAGCAGGCTGCCGGCATCGAGGTAGAGGTTGTCGATCGTGTAGGTGCTGGCGCTGGAGGTGAAGTACGCGCCGGCGCTGATCTCGATGCGGGCATTCTCGTTGTAGGGGCCGCTGCGGGTGAACGCGGACCCGGTGACGGCCATCGTCCCGCCGCTATTGACCACGATCCCGTCGGTGTTGTTGTTGACGTTCTTGTCGAGCACCACCGTGGCGCCGTTGACGGCGAGCTGGCCGCCGACCGAGACCGTGACGCCGTCCGTGATGTCAACCACGGCGCCGGTGCCGATCGTCAGTGACGTGCCCGAGGGGACCACCACCCCATTCGAGGCGAACACGTAGTACTGATTCACGGTGGTCTGGGTGCCGAGCGGGTCCAGGTCCATCGTCTGGCCGCTCGACAGACTGCCGGTGAGGTTGACACCGTAGAAGCTCTGGTTGTTGGTCAGGAGGGGCACGTAGGAGATCGGCGTGGTGAAGGTGGTGTTGAAGATGTTGGTGGTCAGGTCGCCGCTCTTGAGGATGCTGCCGGTATCGAGGTAAAGGTTGTCGATGGAGAAGTTGCTGCCGATGGAGGTGAGTTCGCCGCCGGCTCCAACCTCGATGCGGGCGTTCTCGTTGTAGGGGCCGCTGCGGGTGAACGTGGAGTTGGTGACGGACATCGTCCCGCCGGTGTTGATCACGATCCCGTCGATGTTGTTGTTCACGTTCTTGTCGAGCACCACCGTGGCGCCGTTGAGAGTGAGCTGGCCGCCGACGGAGAACGTCACACCGTCCGCGATGGTGACCGAGGCACTGTTGCCGATCGTCATCGCCGCGCCCGACGACACCGCGAAGGCACCCCCCACCGACATCGAGCTGGCGTTGCCCATGGCGAGGCTGCTCAAGGCCGTACTGCTGGTGTTACTGGTGTTGAGGCGTCCGGCGTCGGTCACGGTCCCTGTGCCGATCAACGCCGTGCCGCTGAGCGAGAGGGTACCATTGCTGCTCACGGTGATCGGCCCTCCGATCGAGGAGGTGGCAGCGCCGAGAGTGAGCGAGCCGGAGGTCACGCTCACCGTGGTCGAGGCGTTCGTCGTCAGGCTGAGGACCGAGTCGCTCGGGCCCGTGGTGACCGTGCCGCTGGTCAGGTCGATCACGGCGGTGTCGGACGTGCCGGGGACCGTGTCTCCCTGCCAGTTCGTGGCCGTGTCCCAGGCTCCGCCGGTGGGGTAGTCGGTACTGTCCCAGTAGATCGTGGACAGCAAGGTCCGGACCTCGAGGCTCTCGATGGCAAGCCTACGATTCGTCAATCGTGTTCGATTCGCCAGGCTCCGGGGCCGCGTGAGCAGCCGTTCGATCGACCAGCTTTGCAGTAGACGGTTCATGGTGAGTCACCCTATCCCTTGGGACGATGCAGAACGCGGGGAACGCCTCTGTGTCTCGAGTGGCCGCTCAGGTTGGTTGTGACTTGCTGGAACGGACCGCCGGGCTCGTGATTCCCACGGGGATCGCCCGGCAGGCGTCCCCCACAGGTCGGGGGACTCGCCACGTCTTCGGGAGTCCCTGGCACCCCGGCGCAGACCCTCCTCGGGATCCCCACGACCTGCCGATCGAGGAACCTCAGCTCAATCTCATCCGCTCGACTTCACGACCTTCGTTCTCTCGCCTCGTGGCACTTCTCGGTGCCATCTGCGATACGGGGCTTCACGACGACGTTGCTGTGCCTTCGACCCTGAAGGACATATCAGAAGCTTCCACAAAGCTTCTCAGTGAATCGAGTTCGTGTTTATAAGGACTCTGGATTCCCATTGCAAGAGGTGTCCCCCTGGATGAGTCTGTAAAGGTTTGTTAAGCGCCGGTTCCGTTGAGTGCCGAGGGAACCTGCAAACGGCTCTCCAGCATGATGACGGAATTCCAGGCCGGTCCTTGCGCAAATCGAGTTCGGGAACGATATCGATTCGATAGGAGCGGGGAATTCGAGTGCTCTCTCTATCACTCTCTACGAAGACAGTTGTCACGAAACGGTGAGAATGACCGGGATCGCCACCGTCTCGATTCGATCCGTCGCGGGTTTCTGGAACGCAAGGCTTTGCTGATGCCATGATTACGGAAACTCCCAGCCGCTGGCGTCTCACGGTCGCGAGAGCCGGGAGCCGTCTGATCCGAGCCGGGTGGAAAGCGGCTGGGATGGAGACTCGCTGCTGCTGCGCGGTTCCCTGCGCGAAGACTCCCAGGGAGCCGCCCTTCCTCGAGTCGGCGCTCTCGGAGGTCCCCTTAATAACTCCGTCATTCCGGAGAGGGGGTCCTGCGGAAGAATTTTGCTTTTCTTAAGAACTTCACGGGCCGTCACGGGTCTTGGGGAGGGCCAGCGGACCGGGTTCCCGCGGCCCTTCAGGCCGCCGGAGGTGTGTGGGGTGCTGAAGCTACCGGGTTTATCCAGGGCGGCTCATGTCGGGAATCTGGTGGGCGGAGAGGGGAGGAGACCTTCGGTCCGGCCGCCGGGCGGGGTCAGGAGACCCGCGCCCAGCGCAGCCACCACCATTTTCCCCACATGAGCCATCCAGGGCTTTGTTCTCACGGCCTTCGAGTCGGACCGGTTCCTTCGGTCGAGCGGAGCTCTGCGCAGAGTGAAACCTTGGAGGCTCTGGCCCAATCGAATCCGAGCCGGGATCGATAGCAGGTCGTCTATGGCCCCTTGGACTCGAGCTGCTTCCGGACCGCTTCGTGGACGTGCGCGTGCTTTACGCGGTGTTGTTGAAACTCGGCATCGGAGCCGAGCGTCCTGGAGAGGTCCTCGAACAGCTTTCCCGCTTCTTCAATGAGACCCAGGGCCTCCTTGGGGCGATCTTGCACGACGACGGCGGCGATGTTGGTCAGGACCATCGCCCGGCCCCAGCGGTAATCGATGTCGTCGGGGAATCGGCTCGCGAGGGTTTGGTAGTCTCGAAGCGATTGGCGGAAGACGGGCTCGGCCTCGGCAGGATGCTGGGCGTGCTCCAGGGCTTCGGCGAGGTTGTTGCGGCAGGCGGCCAGGGCATCGAGTCGGAGGAACTCGTCGGAGATCTGCTCGGCGGCGGCAACCGCTTCGCGCTGGGTGGCAATGGCGGCCTCGGTCTTTCCGGTCTCGGCCAGGATCAGGCCGAGATTGCTCTTGGTCCGCGCCTCCCACTCGGTATATCGCGGATGAGCGGGGTCGTCTTTGCGAAGCGAGGCAAGGAGTGCGAGCGCCTCGCCATAGCGGGCGACCCCGACATCCGGCTGGCTCACCATGACGAAGTTGCCCAGGTTCGTCGTGGCCAGAACGAGTTGGAAGCGGACGTCCGGGTCGCTGGGTTTCTCCTTGGCGAGGGTCTGGTAGAGCGCGACGGCCTCTTCGGTTTTCTTCATCCCTTCGGCAGGGTGGCCGGCGGCGAAATCGAGCACACCCATCTGCTGGCGGGCCTTGGCCAGCGCGGTTCGAGCTTCGTAACTGGGCGGCAAGGCGGCCAGCGTGGCCTCGGCGCGGCGTGCCGAATCGATCGCCTGGGGGATCTCGCCGAGCAGATACTGGAGCAAGGTCTGGTTATTGAGCGCTTCGCCCAGGCCGAGGGTCCCCTGTCCGGGATTGCGGCGGGCCAGCTCGTCGTACATGGCGACGGCGTCGTGGAGCAACGCGTTGCGGAAGGCGGTCAGCCCGGCGGCCTTGAGGCGCGGGTCGCGTCCCAGACGCTCGACGAGCCGTCCCAGGGCGCCGTTGATCAGCCCCGCGTTGTCGTCGGCGCGTTGCGCCTCGCGTCGCACGCTCCGGGCCTGAGACTCGGCTTCCCGGGCCTTCTGGATCGCGACAATCGCCGACCCGGTCGAGACGATGAGTCCGAGGATCAGGGCGCCCAGCGCCGCGGCGTAGGCCAGCGCCTCGGTGCGGTGCCGGCCGGCCCAGGAACGGAGCTTCGCCGTTCGGCCCGGCGGTCGGGCCTGCACCGGGACTCCGGATCGGAATCGGTCCAGGTCTTCGGCCAGCTCTCGGGCTGTGGCATAACGGTGGGCCGGGTCCTTTTGAAGGCACTTCCGCACCACCTCGTCGAGCGCAGCCGGCACGGTCGCGACCCGTTTCGACGGTTCGACCGCGGTCTCGTTGTAGATCCGGTGGATGATCTCCACCGGCGTCTCGCCGCTGAAGGGGCGACGACTGGTCAGGCATTCGTACAGGATCACGCCGAGCGCATAGACGTCGACGCGCCCGTTGACCCGCTTGGCCCCGCGGACCTGCTCGGGGGCCATGTAGACCCAGGTCCCGAGCGCCGCATCGGAACGAGTCAGCCCCTCCTGGCCCACGACCTTGGCCAGTCCCAGGTCGGCGATCAGCGGCTCACCCCAGTCCGAGTGTTCCGTTGCGAACAGCACGTTCTCGGGCTTGAGGTCGCGATGGACGATCGGCGGCTGTTCCTCCTGGAGTCTCTGAACCGTGCGCGCCAGCGCGACGACCAATCGCGCGGCGTCGGGAGGTTCCAGAGGCTGACCTCGGCGAGCCATCAGGCGATCCCTGAGGCTGCCGCCCGCGCAGTAAGGCATCATGTAGGCGAGCTGAGTGTCGACCTCATGCACCAGCGAGGCCGGAACGATCCCGACGCCCTTGGCGGAGAGGTCCCTGGCGAGCCTGATCTCATTCTCGAATCGCAGGATGTCGGCGGCATTATCACGTCGCGTCGCGTCGATCTGCTTCAGCACTTTTCGAACGCCGTGAGCATCCTCGATGAGGAAGAGCCGGCTCATTCCGCCACGTGCCAGCTCCTTGAGGAATCGGTAGCCCTCCGGCAACGACGGCGGCAGGGCCGCCACGGTGTTCTGCATGGCCGAGCCCGAGATCCGGTCCGCCCACAATCGCAGCTCCGCGATCGCCAGCTTATCGTCGCGCAGCTCGGGGAAGCGGTCGAAATACTCGGCCATCGCGACGGTCGAGTCCCGGTCGTGGCGGCGCTCGTACTCTTCCTTGATCAAATGAATGAGCAGCAAGGCTCGGAGCGGCCGGCGGTCCGGGGCGGGGAGGAAATCGTCCAGCACCGGCGGCTCGCCGGAGTCCGACCACGCGGCTTCATACCGAGCCGCCGTCTCGCGATAGGCGTTCCAATCGACCTGAAGAAGCCTCTTCAGGCGGTCGGGGATGGGGACCATCCCGTCATCGGGGTTCGTCGTCGCGAGCATCGTCGGAGTTTTCCCACGGGTTAGGTCGGCCCTCTGCGTCACCATCGTCCTCGTCTTCGAGGCGTTTGAGCTGAGTCTGGAACGTCTCGATCACATGGTTCACGGTGTTGAGCGTGCAGGAACCACGTGAACGGCCGTGGCGATTGACTAACCTCACGATCTCTTCTCGTCCATGACCCGTCACATGGAGGTAGATGATCTGGCGGTCGCGCACCGAGAAACCCTCTAATACCCCGTCATCGAGACACTGTCGCATTTCCAGGAAATCCCGCAATTCGGCCTCGGAGGCGGGATCCGCACGCCGATCGGGCCGACTCACCAGGAACGCGCCTTCCGCGTGGGTCCCGTTACCGCTTTGGGCCTGGCGTTCCAGTCGGGTATCGCCACGACGGCGCTTCTGGTGGCGGTTGTAGGTGATGCGAATGAGGTGCAGGGCCAGATCATGGAGGCTGCGGACTTCGGAAAACTCCTTGAACCAATGGCCCGTGAAGGATTCCGCGGCGCTCGCCAGAGCCGCTTCGGTGGCATGGTCAATGGCTTCGCGGCTGCGCTTCGTGATCTCGGCGCGAACCTCGGGGTCTCCCTCGTGCGGATCGTCGTCGGGGAGTGGGACGTGCTGGGCGTTGCGCAGCTCGCGCATCTGACCGGTCGTCGGTGCCTGAGTGCGCCGGGGCGCGGTCTCGTCGAGGGCCGAATAAATCAGTCTCAACGCATAGGGGATCGTGTACTGAATCAGCTCGAGCAGTGCCGGGTTGGCGCGGGGGTCGCTGGGGCCCGCCAGGGCTTTCTCGAATAATCCCTCCGGCAGGTTCGGCTCGCCACCAAGTTCGGACGAGGGACCCTCGCTCGTGGTACTCATGGGAGGCTCGGTTTCGGGAGGATTGGGAAATGGGATGACAAACCCGATCCCTGAACCGACGATGATATCGAAAAAGCGAGTTGTCCACAGCCGCCTTGTCGATCCAACTCGACCGCGGGGCGGGTGGCGAGCCAGACCGGCTGAGACGGCCCGTCCCGGCTGGAACACGATGCGAACAAGGCCGATGAGCCGCGCAAACTTCGGAAGGCCGGCCCGGCTCACCACGACCGGACCGACTACCGCACGCCGATCCCGATCAGCAGCTTCGAGCCGTCGTCGAGGAACGGGCGCTCGCAGAAGAAGAGCTGGTTGAGCGGGGCTTTGACGTGCGCGGAGAATTGCAGGGTCTCGTCGAGGAATAGCTCGCAGCGGAGCAAAACCTTGCCGTCCTCATCGACCGGCCGGACGAGCGTGGTCTCGGCCGTGTATCCGTGTCCCAGGTCGCAGTCGACGGATTCCCCGGCCACCAGCGGACTGATCTGGGCGTCGAGCAGCTTGAAGCCATGATGCGGGAAGAGCCGGGTCAACTCGGTCTGGATGCGCGTCAGCTTGGGATCGATCGCCTTGCTCTCGGGCGTGGCGATGATCGCGAAGACGGTGACCTGCCACGGTTGTTGGTGGCCTGAGCCGGTCTTGATCTGGGCGTAGGAGACCCGGAGCCCACCCAGGCCGAAGGCCAGCCCGCTGAAGACCAATGCCGCCGCCACGGGAACCCCAGCCCGCAGAGCCCATCGTCTCGAGACTCTCATCACCCGGCTCCTCAAGAAGTCCAGACAAGACGGACAGGCACCTCGAAGACTTGGCACCCGTCCCTGTCTGTCGGGCCTGGCACTTTATCGCGACGCGACCCTGGGATTGGCAATCGACTCGACCACGTTGAACATCACATACATCGCATCCACACCGTAGGTCATCTCCGGTGGAGTCGCGTCCACCACCTGCGGGGTCGAGCCTTCCATGTGGAACACCATCAGTCGCCCCTCCTCGATGTCCCCCTCGATCATCACTGGGGAACTGACCCGAATCGCCGAGGGCGAGCGAGGAGGCGCCGGGGTGTTGTGCTGCACCACCTCGGAGTTCCGGTTGATCGGGCCAGACGACTGCCCGCGCCAGGCCAATCCGATCGCAACCAGAATCGCGGCGGCCTGCGCCAGACCGATCATGGCCATAGCTCCGATCCGCCAGGTGCGCGGGCGATTGGCTGCGTGCGTGGGAGCGGGATGCGTCGTGATCTTCGGCGCGGTCCCATTGCGGGATGGGCGGAAGGCGGCCCCTGGGGATTCGCCCTTGGCCGCGGGGGATGGGAGCGATTGGGCGATGTTCGCCCAGACCGAGTCCCAGGCTGCGGGCGAGGGTTCGGAAGGACGGGTGGCGTCCCAGAGCTGATCGAGCTGGGCGGCTTGCCGTGCCCAGGCGGAGCAGGATGGGCAACCGGCCAGGTGGTCGGCCAGCGCGGTAGCATCCCGATCGTCCGTGGGAGCGGCCAGTTCGCGGATCACCTCATCGCAACGCATCGTTAACCATCCTAATTTGTTTTATTCCAAGGCGTTCAGCCGATTCCAATCGAGGGCCGCCTGAAGTTTCTCGCGGGCGGCATGGATTCGGCTCATGACCGTGCCGATCGGGACGCTTTGGGCTTCGGCAATTTCCTTGTAACTCATTCCCAGTTCAGCGAACAGGACGAAGGTGGTCCGTATGGTAGGGGTCAGGTGGTTAAGGGCCTGGTCGAGGGCGTGGCGGAGATCTTGCTGGTACAACCGCCGAGCGGGGTCGTCCTCGGCGACCGGCTCAGGCCGGAACTCGTGATCTCCATCACCGATCTGGAGGCTGGGACGCCGTTTACGCCGTCGCCCCCAGTCCAGCGCCGTGTTGGTCACGATCTTCAGCAGCCAGGTTCGGAATCCGCTACGGCCGTCGAAGTCGCCCAGGGCGGAAAACGCCTTGAGCATCGCCTCCTGAACCACGTCCAGCGCGTCTTGCTCGTGCCCTAAGAGCCGGTAGGCTACCCGGTACGAGTCGCTCCGATGGCGAAGGAACAACTCCTCGCAGGCCGGGCTGTGCCCTTCACGGGCACGCCGCACCAGCAGCTCGTCGGGCGTCTCCACACCGGTCGTCGGGGCCTCGAGCATACTTTCCCCCCTGGAGGAATAGACGAGAGGCATCCCCGTCTTATTCGCAAGACGATGGCCCAGGTCCCATCTTAATTCGTAGAGGTCGGTTGTCAGTAGTCCGTAGTCCGAAAAAACCAACACGGGCCGGTCCCAAGCTCTTTCCTGACCGACCACTGACGACGGACCAGCGTGTAAATGGAGCGAGCCCAAAAATCCGGCTTGACCCATTTTGGGGATCGGATCAGAATGCGGCCCTCAAGTTTTGGAGGTTGCCTGCCGAGTTGCCATCCCTCTGATTGTCACTCCCCCCCTGCTTGAGACTGTGACCTGGCTATCGTGCATCCGTGAGATGCCGGTAGCGGACAGACCGCAGGGCCGTCGCGGAATCGTCCGCGGGCAGGACCAGGGAACTCAGCGAGGGAGCCCGACGCCAAAGGAATGCGGCTGTGCTCCGTCGGAGGAGATGGCACCGAATGGACTGGGAATGGATGAGCACCGGGGCTGAACGGGTCGAAAACGAGTCACCCCGCATGGACGCGACGAAAGAACTCGAGGATTTCCCATACCTGGCAGAGAGTTCAAGGAGGAGACTTGCCGTGTTACGTCGTTGTCCCGCTCCCTTGATCGTTCTGGCGGCTGTTCTGGCCTTCAGCTGGGGTTCGCAGCCGAACACCACCTGGGCCGATGCCCTGACGAGCAGCTCCAATACGGCCAATACCACCACCGAGGCGCTGGAATATACCCTGACCACCTCCCAAACGATCGCGCCGATGACGGGTTCCCCACCCGCGGCGGGCTCGGCGGCGCCCACGCCGCAGTTCGTGGCGGAGGTCTCGGTTCCCTCCATCGTCCAACCGCCGAGCACCAGTGACCCGGTGCTCCAGATCTACTCCGACTCGACGGGGTTCTATATCAGCAACCCCAAGGATCTGTCGCCCGAAATCGGCAACAACCCCAATAACGGCTCGGCGATCACCTCGCAGGCGCTCGGCTTGAGCTTCTACGGACAGGGGATGGCGGCCGGCAGTAGCCTCACCTTCTCCTTGCCGTTCGCCCAGTCCGTCGTCGGTGGCAAGCCGCCCACGACCATCCCTCAGTTCACGGTGTACGACCCCAACGGTAACCTGATCTCCACGGTCCAGATCAAGTACGACGGTCTGGCGCCGGCCGCCGGCAGCACCAGCGGCGGCGGCACCGTGACGACCCAGGCGACTCCCGAACCGCTTTCGCTCCTGGTCTGGTCGGCCCTGGCCGGCGTCGGGCTCTGGCGGGCTCGCACCCGGGGCGGCCGTCGGTCCTGAATGATGATCTTGGGTCATTCTGGGAGAGCGGAGTGCCCGCCCTGGCCCGGATGGATCGACCGAGCCAGCGAGGGCTTGCTCGCACCGGAGACGGTGCGGGGATTCACTTGCCGGTGTGCCAGACCGGTCCGGGGATCCGCCACCTGAGGATGGGGAAGGCTGCCCATGGGCTCACGCGTCGTGCGGACCCAGGCCTGTGGGCGGGCTTTCCACGAGACCGAAACCTTCCAGATCGCGTAGTAGGCGACGTGCAAGAGGCTGATCGCGAATCGCCAGGGGAGCGATGCTGAGAGGAACGGGCTGACCGCATGGATCCCCAGAGCCAGGGTTGCGAAGATCGGAGAGACGGCCATCACCGCGATGGACACCGACACTCCGGTTGCCAGGGCATCCGGGAGGCGGAAGATCGCGATGCCGGAGAGCAGCAGATCGACCAGCATCTTCTTAATCAATACGGGCGAGGGGCGGACTGGGCGACGGTTCGGAACGTCCTGACGGGACGAAACCGTCAAGTTCGGGGTGTCAACTCCGAGGTGGCCAGACACCTGGCTCAGTGCGGGCGATTCGATTAGAATCGTCCTGCGTCGAGATCGCCGCACCGTGCGAGCAGCTCCTGAATCCAGGGATTCCCGATTTCCGAATGAGAATGATTGCGAGTCGGGAATCCGGAATCGATCATTCCTCTTGGGTCGCGGCGTTGCCGCAGGAGGCTTTTGGGGAAGCCCTCGCGCCGGTGGCTTGGCCTGCGCGGGTGGTGGGAGTGCGGCTGCGGGTCTGAGGCGGTCCGGCGGCACCCCACCGGGTTCGGAAATCGCCTGTACTCCCCTACCCTGCTCCGTCCTGGCTGCGTGCGACGGTCGCGAAGGCCCTGCCGGATTTCCCGCCCCACCTCGGAGCCCCGCCCGATGAGAGGCGCAGCGTTGGCTGGCCGTCGCCTGCGGATTGCTCGCGCTCGGTACGACGTCCCTACAGTGTTGCAACTTCGCCGTCGACTTTCCCGAGCCCGGTCTGAGTGTCCCACCGGGCGGGTTCGTGGTCCGTCCTTACTTGCAGCTCGGCGACGCGCCGGCGAGGGGGTGGCCAGGGACCTCCGGCTGCTCTGGCAGACCGAGGACGTGGACGCGGACTGGGCGGTCGCGTCCATGGCCGGTGTCGAGGGGCCCTGGCGGGTCGACCACGCACCGGTTCTGCGCCGGGTGGCCGTGCCGGGCATCGCACCGCACCGGGTGTATCGAGCCACCTTGAGGGACCTGGATCCTGGAGGCGCGTTCGTCTATCAGGTGCGGCGCGAGGGTAAGCTGGTCTTCACCGGCAATGGGCGTGCGCCCAAGGCGACCGGCCAGCCTTGCCGGTTCGCGGTGTTCGGCGATTGCGCGGCGGGCACCGCCGAGCAGAAGGCGGTCGCCTATCAGGCGTACCAGGCGCGTCCCGACTTCGTCCTGATCGCGGGTGACATCGTTTACACTCGGGGCCGGATCGCCGAGTACCGGGAGAAGTTCTGGCCGGTGTACAATTCGGACACGGCGGCGCTGACGGCCGGTGCGCCGCTGCTGCGATCGACCCTCTTCGTGGCGGCGCCGGGTAACCACGACCTCGGCACTCGCGACCTGGACAAGTACCCCGACGGCCTGGCCTATTTCCTCTTCTGGGACCAGCCGCTCAACGGGCCGATGGGCCGGGAGGGAGGCCGGCTCGTCCCGAAGCTCGTCGCGCACGAGGCGACCCGGGCGGCCTTTCTCCAGGCAGCCGGACCGGCTTATCCCCGCATGGCGAACTTCTCGTTCGACTATGGCGACGCCCACTGGACGGTCCTCGACTCCAATCCCTACGTTGACTGGACTGACCCGGACCTCCGCGGCTGGGTCGAGCGCGACCTGGCCGCCGCCCGCGACGCGACCTGGCGGTTCGTCGCCTTCCACCATCCTCCCTTCAACTCCTCCCGGGCCCATTTCGGCGACCAGCGGATGCGCGTGCTGGCCGAGGTCTTCGAGGCCGGCCGGGTCAACGTCGTCTGGAGCGGGCACGTCCACAACTACCAGCGCACGTTCCCGCTCACCTTCCGCCCCGACCGTGGGCCCGACGGCAAACCGGTACGCAAGGCGGACACGGTCCCCGGCCGCTGGACCCTCGACACAACCTACGACGGCCGCACCCAGACCCGGCCCCGCGGCGTGATCTACATCATCTCCGGCGCCGGCGGGGCCAATCTCTATAACCCCGATCAACAGAACGATCCCGCCTCCTGGCAGCCTTATACGCACAAGTTCTTCTCCCAGGTCAATTCCTTGACCATCGCCGACCTCGACGGCCCGAGCGCTCACCGTCCGCCAAGTCTCGGCCACCGGGGAGGAGCTCGATCGGTTCGTGGTGACGAAGTGACGGCGTGGTCTGTTGAGGTGTCTTTTTCTCGCCAGCAAGCTGAGGCCCTCCTCCTCCGGAGGGGGACTGCCTGGTATACTCAAGACTCAGGAAGGGCTGAGCCAAAGTGTCCAGCGCGAAACCGTCGGGCGAGTCGCGAGAGACCAGTGTGAAGGTCGTCGGTCCGACCATTGAAGTTGCGACGATCGATGAAAGGCACCTGCCGGGACTGCTCAAGGAGTTTGGGACCAAGATCATCCTCCGATTGGGTGTGGACCCGGTGCCGCTTTCCTCAGAGATTCTGAAACGAGCGGTGGTTGTGGATCGGATCAGCCCCAAATCTGGGGCGACTCGTTGGGAGGAAATCCGTGAGATCGGTTGGGCGAACCTGCCAGATCATGTTGACGACTGCGAGTGGGTCCGTAGCAGACGGAATGAACAGGACATCACCGAGGACGCCGCCATCGGTGTCATGCTGCTCCTGATCCACGAGTTGGAGGGGGGCGTCTTGACCGAGGTCCTTCGAATCGGATCCGGTGGCGACTACCTGGTTAAACTTTCTGGGCGTTCGGAACCCGTCCAGGTCGAGGTCAGTGGCATCAAGACCGGGACCGCGGGGGAGGCATCATCTCGCCTCAGCAAGAAAAGTAGACAGATTCGCGGGGCGGGATTCGTGTCGGTCACCTCCTTCCAGCATGGCCCGAGCAGGAGTGGCCCACAGCTTACTTCCATTTCACGGATCCCGCGACGGGAGAAAGGAGCACTCCGATGAAACGTCGCAAGAGGAAGAAGAAATGAACACGGTCTTGACCGTCCTCGATGCCGTAGGTCAGCAGGGAGAGGTGACGCGCATCGCCCTGAGGCGCAGATCGCTTTGGAAGCCGGGGATACACCGCGCGCCCAATCCAAGTTCCAGCAGGCCGCCGAGATGATGGAATCCGCCGTTGCGGGCCTGAAAAAAGCCTCCGAGCGGGACCTTGCTCGCTTCCTGGTGGCGAGCCATTACTACTACGGCGGCCACTATGACCAGGCCGCCAGAGTCTGCAAGACGATCCAGGAGAAGCGCACTCCCCTCGCAACGTCCGACACCTCTATCCCCCCTTCCTCAAGAAAGTGAAGGAGCGATCGGCGCCGGATTATGTCGCGCCGATACGCCGGTCAGATCGATAACGCCTACGAGCGGGCAATCAAGGAGGGCGATCCTGACGCCGCACAGAAAGTCATCGAGATCCTGATGGAGCACCCCTACCTGCTACCCCGCGATCAGATGGCTAATGTACGAGCGAGGTGCTGCGAAGTCCTGGGACGGCAACGAGCGGCTTCATTGTTCTACCGCGAGGCCTGGCGGTTCAATCCGGAGAATCCGGCTTACGTATCTGTTCTCCCTGGAAGCCTTTGCAAAGAAGGGAGATATGCGGAAGCTTGGGCAATCGTCGAGGAGGAGCTTGCCAACCATCCTGGCGTACGATCTTCGATCTATGCAATCTTCGTACGGCAGCCGCCAAATTGGTGATGTCGCCGATTGCAGAAGCGTCAGGCGACTCATGGCAGACATCATGAAGCATCTTAGAAATAGCCTGGGAGAGCTACCGATCCCTTCCACCTCAGGAGCGGACAAAAACTCACACAGCAGATGGATTGCGGCCTTCTCGATCGCCTGGAATGGCCACGGTGAGTTGAAGGATGCCGACGAACAAGGGAAGATGCTCGATAGCTGGATCGAACTACTTCCGAATTCTCCATATCCCGCGTGTCCTTAGAGGCATGATGACCTATCCTGGAGAAAACTCGAAGGAAGATTTCCGCGAGGCCATACGACTCAACTCCACTGAACCTTGCCCTATTATTTCCTCGCTCATGAGGCGTTGAAGTCGGGTCACTTTCAGGAGTGCGATCGCCTGAGCACCCTGGCACTTGAGCGGAATCCAATCCCCGACATCCGCGCTGCGCTCCTCTCATGGCAGGCGATCTCTCGCTGGAATCTCGGTCACTCTAAATCGCAGCAGATCCGCAAACTCTTCGATGAAGCGAGGCAGTTGAGGCCCGACGACCCGTTGATCGCCAGCTACGCGGAAGCATTCAACAACGGCGAGAGAACTCCGAGCCTCTCCTCGAGTATCCGCCTCGAAAGCGAAAAGCGAACGAGAGAGCAGGCTCGGCAATTCGTCGATGAATTCCTGAAAAAGGGCATGGAAGACCTGAGTTCGACGCTCAGCTCAATCGCCGTTTGAAGACCGACCATCAATCAGGATCTCATGAACTGGCCCACTCCCACCCTCGCTGATGTCTTCAAGGCCCGCCGGGCGATCGCGCCGTACCTGCCGCGGACGCCGGTGCTGGAGCCCCCGGGGCTGGCCGCGGCGCTGGGTTGCCGCGCGGTGCTCAAGTGCGAGAACCTCAACCCGACCGGTGCGTTCAAGGTGCGCGGCGGCGTCAACCTGATCGCGTCGATGGAGCCCGAGGCGCGGCGCGGGGCGTGGTGGCGGCCTCGACGGGCAACCATGGCCAGTCGGTGGCCTACGCCGCGCGGCTCTTCGGCACGAGGGCAACGATCTTCATGCCCGAGGCCGCCAATCCGCTCAAGGCCGCCGCGACCGTCGCCATGGGCGCCGAGGTGATCCAGACCGGCCGCGACTTCGACGTCGCCCGGGTCGCTGCCGAGGAAATCGCCGCGCGTCATGACCTGCGCTATATCCACTCGTCGAACGAGCTGATGCTGGTCGCCGGGGTCGGAACGGCGGCGCTTGAGTTACTCGAGGCCGTGCCAGATCTGGATGTGATCTTCGTCCCGGTGGGGGGCGGCAGCGGAGTGCTCGGTGCCGGGGTGGTGGCCCGCGCGGTCAACCCGGCGATCCGGGTCGTCGGCGTGCAGGCCGAGGGTGCGCCGGCCGTCTACCGATCCTGGCGCGAGGGGCGGCGCGTCGTCACCGAGACCGTGGCCACCTTCGCCGAGGGGCTCGCCACCCGCGAGCCGTTCGAGATGCCCCTGGCCCTCTTTCCTCGCCTGGTCGATGAGATCATGCTCGTCGATGACGATCAGATCGCCTCGGCCATCCGCCTGATCCTCGAGACCGCCCGCCAGGTCGCCGAGGGCGCCGGCGCGGCGGCCGTCGCCGCCGCCATGGCACGGCGGGACGAGTTGGCCGGGAAATGCGTCGGTTTGATCTTGAGCGGCGGTAATATCACCGTTGATCAATTGAGGCGAATCCTCAACCACGAACGTCCTTGACTTTCGTTTGTCCACGAAGGATTCGGATCAATTTCTCAATTTATTGATCAGATTTTTTGAACACGAAATCCAAGAAATACACGAAAAAAAGAAGAAGAGCAGGACCAGGATAGACCATCCGATCGTCTTGCGGAGGTTGATCCATGACCAGCAGATCGCATCCATGGTTGACGGCCGCTTGTTTACTGGCGGGCCTTGCCACCGGCTGCGGTTCCCCTGCCACGTTCTCCGTCGAGACGGTCGTTCATCCGGACGGCTCCTGCGATCGGACGACCTGGCAGCCGAAGGACGAGTTCCTCCCTGGTGAGGCGCTCAAGCCGGAGTGGATCGCCCGGTGGAAGAGTGTTGTCGATGCCAGCGGTCCACCGGTTTCATCCCCATCCCGCGCCTCGGCTGGGCAGAGCAAGTATTTCATCGCGCGCGGCTCGTTCCGCAGTACCCGGGATATCCCGCCGCACTATCGGTACGCGGACGAGAAGGTCCCCGAGGTGGGGGCCAGCGAGCTTCAGCGGACTTACGAACGGAAAGACTACGGCTTCGTCGTCGAGCACCGCTGGAGTGAGAAGATCACCAACATCGTCGTGACCCTGTCCAGGTTTCTCGAGGCACTCGATGAACTCCTCGACCAGGTCGTGCCTCTGGCCATCAAATCGATCGAGAAGGAATTCGGCCAAACCTACGACGTCTCCGGGCTGGCGACCTACATCCGTACGGATGTCCGTCGATTCCTTGAGGACGGATCGCTGATCCTGTACGACGCCGCGGTCCATCATCGAATCTTCCGCGAGGATGGCACGATGGATCCCGAGCTGGAGGGCCGCCTGGCGGCCTTGTGCAAGCGCATCGGGTTCGACCTTCTCGATGCCAAGAAAGCGATGGTTTCGAGTGAGGATAAGGATACCGAACATCTGACCAAGGACTTCCTCCGCCGTGTCGTGATGAAATACCTCCGGCATCGTGATGGGACCGCCCTGCCCCAAGCCGAAGCGGATGCCTTGATCGAGCGGGCGAGTCAGGATCCGAGTTTCTTAAAGCCCGATGAGCGACAAGAGAAGCCGCTCGAGCAACGGGCCGGACGGCTCCTCTTGCGCATGTTCGGGCTTTATAACGTTCCCCTGGCTTTCTTGTTCCGCGGAACTCCCCACTACGCATTCGTCCTTCAGTTACCCGGCCAGTTGATCGAGACCAACGGCACGATTCTGGCGACCGGTCAAACGCGCTGGCGGTTCACGGGCGACCAGATGTTCCCCGACGGCTACGAGATGAAGGCCCGGAGTCTCGACTTCGATCGCGAGGGTCAGAAGAAGGTCCTCGGCCGCGTTGCGATCGATAACGCGGCTCAAGCCCTGGAATTCCTGGAGCTCATCCAGGATGAGGAGCCGTTGCTGACGGCGGTGCGCAAGGTCCGCGACACTGGGAAGCCCGACGCCCTCACTGAGGGGAAGGGACTTTCGTACGATCAGAAGCTGCGGGCCAGGAGACTTCGCAAGATGCTCTTCAACAAGTGAGTCGATCGAATTGATGCACGGCATCGCGGGAGCGGTCGATCCCAGACGGTCCGCGTCATTCCGCCCGCGACCTGCCAACACCCCGGAGCTTCCGGAGCAAGTGGATCTCGCCGCAATGGCAGGCCTCGTCGTGCAGCGCATGAACGATCGCGCGGCGCACGGTCTCGTCGGGATGGCGGGCCGAGGGCCGATCCAGTTGCGCCGGCGTCAGCTTGCCGATGAGCCGGCGCATCCGCTCGTGCTGACCTTCGAGCTGCTCGATCACCTCGGCGAGCGATGGCCAGCGATCGGCCGGCACGCGATCGGGATGGCTCTCCCAACTGAACATCGCGAACCAGCCGTCGGGGAGCCGGGGCGTCTGTCCGAGGGCTTGCATCGTCAGGCATTCGAGCAGGATATACGCGTGCCCACCATGCCAGACGATCGAATTCTGGAGGCCAGGCGGCGCCCAGCGTGCATCACACTCAGCCGTGGCGTTCAGCAGGCGAATCGTCTTGCCCCGGACTTCATCCAGGAGCACGAGGAGCGCGGAATCGGCCATGGTGGGTCTCCTGCGCAAGGACTCGCCGGTCGATCCCTTGTCTGTATCGCAGACGGAGACGATGTGCAAGCAGGACGGCCCCGAGCATCGGAGCCGCCTCTTGATCCCTCGATGGTCTCATGCCTTATGGTGTCGCACCTTGGGCGGTTTCGACATCTTTAGATGCGGTACCGATTTCTGTCCATGAGACAACCATCTGACGAGTCTCGGCGTCAGGTCGATGTAGACCAGGTCCCCTCCGTTCTGGTTGGACAGGGTCATCGCGTAGCCCGGGTAGCCACCGGGGGGCGTGGCTGTTGCGGTGATGATCCAGGTACCGACGGCAAGCGGCCCGGACGTGAAGGTCCACTGACCACTCGATGTGGCCACCGCCTGGCCCAAGGGGACCTCGGTGTCGGCGTTGAAGTGCCGGCCATACAGTTGCACGATCGCGAACGGTGTCGAGGTTCCACTGAACGTCGGCCGATTGGTGTTGGTGAACCCACTCGCGGCATGCGGGCCATTACCAATCACGTTGGCCAGTGTGCCGGTGAAGCTGAACAGGGAGGTGCCGGACGAACTACCATTCACCACGTTCGCCGTACTCGCCACCGAAAAGGTATTGCCCTGCTGGTCCGCGATGGTCACCGTGATGGTGTACGTTCCGGGAACGGTATAGGTCATGGTCCCGTTGATCGCGAACGTGCCATTGGTCTCGCTAATGCTTCCTTGCGTGGTCTGGCCATTCCCCCAATCGACGAGGGCGGTGAAGTCCGAGACCGTGTCGCCCGGGTTGGCGTCGGTGAAGGTGGCGACTGCCCCGGTGAAGGACTGGCCAGCGGGCGTGACGATGAACTGACTGACCGGCACGTAGGGCAGAGGAGGGCTGACACTCGCCTGGCCGACGGCAACGATCTGCTGGCCAGTCAATATCGAACGAATCGCGATCTGTGTTGGAAATACACCTTCTTGATTGTAGATATGGGAGCCATAAACGTCGAACCCACCTCCACTATTCACCGAGATCGTCCCGGTGCTGGTGGCTGTGCCGTCTCCCCAATCGATCGTCGCCGTGTAATTGCTCGCGACGGTCAGCGGCAGAGTGTCCTGGAAATGAGCAACGATACCGAGGAACAACGCCCCTTCTGAGGCGTTGAATGGCGTTCCGGTTGCCGAAAGGACGGAGAGCGCCGAGAGCGGAGAGGTCAAGAGACTTCGCTGTTCGAGTCGCTCGACCAGAGCGGCGATTGGTCGTCCCTGACGTGAACTCCGTCGTTGATCGAGAGACCGTCGGAGGAAGTCCATGGTCGTCATGCCTCGCTTCGCGCAGACTTAATGATGTGAGAGAATCGCCGAATCGCGGGTGGAATCGTGCCGCCGTGGCACTTTCCCTCCGCTGCTCACTGACGGCCGTCCTCCG
This sequence comes from uncultured Isosphaeraceae bacterium, assembly GCA_963845695.1. Taxonomy (GTDB): domain Bacteria; phylum Planctomycetota; class Planctomycetia; order Isosphaerales; family Isosphaeraceae; genus CAWJTV01. The sequence continues at coordinate 266,057 of CAWJTQ010000019.1, forward strand.
GATCATGAGTTTGAGTTTAGTAGTGCGAGACCTTCTGAATGCCGAAGGCCCCGTTCTTGATGATGCTGACGCCGTTGAGAATCGCAGTCCGCGCCGTCTCGATCGCGTTATCCTGGCTGAGCGTGTAGAGCGTCGAAGTGGTGCAGACGTGCCCGGCTGAGGGATGGACTCGATCAGTGATTCGTAGAGCGTCCCTTGCGGATGCTTCACATTGGTTCCGATGATCTTGGTCGTCACGAGATGTTGCACCGCATAGGGTTGTCCCGGCGCGTGAGCCGTGCCCTGGGGCGACTGCACGAAGATACTGACCAACTGTTGCGCCAGCAGAGACACACGTTGCGTGGTATACAACTGGAAGGCGGCAGTTGTCGCCGCGCTCGGGCTGGGCTGGTTCACGATCGACGCGAAATAGGTGGCGCGCGCCTGATCGTAGTCGCTCTGGAACGAGTCGAACGCCTGGTTGACTTCGGCGGTCATCGCCTGCTGCTGTCGGTTCAACACGCGCAAGTGCGGCGATAGCCCGCTGACCACGGTCGCCAACCCCAGCGTCGTCTTGCTCAAGACCACGCGGGCCTCGAGCTGGTTCAGCGACGAGGGAATAAACCGATGTCTCCGTTCCATGTCCGGATCGCCTCCCTGTGATCCCGCGTACCCGCAACTCTCTGTACCGTGGTCCGGCTGCGAGTGAGACCGACGGGCTCCGCGACGAACCCGAGAGCCTTCTGACCAGCAGTCTATCACATGGAGGGGAGGCGTGCGGAAATTCGGGAACGGCTCGTCTCGACCGACCGTGATCTCGATAGGTGCTTGATGACATGCCAGGCTCATCGAAACGACCGCGAGCCGCAATATTTCCCAGATATCCCAGACGCCCGATTTTAACTTGACAGAGGGCGTGGGCAGGGACATCATGGATCGATCCAGTGGAAAGATCTCCATTCGATCGATTTGGCGATCGCCGATTCCGAGGAGCCACTCATGCGCACGATGAACCGCAGAGCGCTGTCCTTATCAATCCGTCCGTTCGTGGTGGGCGGTTTGATCTTCCTCGGGGCGTGCCAGACGAGATACACCGCGTCCGGCTCGGATCCCAAGACTCCGCCTGCGTCGGATCCGCCTCAGAATTCGAATACCGGTTATGCGCTGGATCCCAATACCAATGCGGCGACGATCAAGTTCAAGACAAAGCGAGAGACATCCGGGATCGTCAGCTTCGACCAGAGCGTGGTGGACACGGCGACGATCAACATCAACACGACCGAGAACGAGACGACTGTCCCGGCCATCAAGGTGACTGCGATCGTCAGCTTTCCGAATTCTCCGGGTCTGGGCGGTCAATACACGGTCGTACCGGAGACGAAGCCGATCAAGAATACGGGCAAGGTCTTCAAGGTCGATATCACCCAATTTACCCAGGATCTCGTCAAGGATATCTTTGCCACGCAGCCACCCGCTTTCGATCCCAAGAAAGATCTGAGCAGCTTTACACCGGTCAAGGTGAAGCTTCAGATTACCACGGTTCTCAACAGCGAGCCCGTGCCGGCGGCTGCGACCAAGGTGTCCGGTGCGGACCCGAAGGATGTGGAAGGGCACCTCACCCTCACGTTGCAACAGGTCATCGGCGAACTCTCGGCAGGGAAATGAATCCTCGGCACAGGCGGGTCACTGACCGGAGTTCGCGCTTCCGCTCGTGGTGTTCCCAACGCTCAGAGTGTGTCCGAGAAGGTCGCTGGAGGATCGAAGGGTGGGTCGAGCCTCGATGAATCGAGGCGAGGCCCACCGGATTCGCCGGAGAACTCGGTGGGCCTCACGCCGCGATGCGGCGTTCGACCCACCCTACCGGTTCTTCTCGTATACCCCTTCAAGCCGGGGATCGATCGGCCCGGTCATTACTGGGGAACCGCCTGGCTCATCCGGTTCCCCATCCGGTTGAGCATCTTGTGGATGCGAGACTGCGGCTTCTTCTTGGCGGTGGTTGGGGGTGGGGAAACGACCATGACAGGCGAAGGCGTCACCACGATCGGCGGCACCGTTGCGATCGCGGCCTGGGTCGCGGCGGTCGCGGTCGCCGCCAGGCTCGCTGCTGCCGCCTGAGCCGAGGCCTGCGACGGTGACAGCGATGGGGGTGGAATCGAGATCGTGGTCGCCACGGGCTGGCCGGTCAGGAGCTTCGAGACCTGCTCGGCTTCCGACGCGACGTTGGGCGCCAGCAGCGCCGGCGTGTTGAGCGCCGGGGGCGGCTGGGGGGCATTCAGAAACGGCGGCAGGGGAGGCAACTGGGCGGTCCGGATCAGAGCCGGATCCTTGCTCCTTCGAGCCTCGTTGAGCTGGAGTCCGTCGAGGGCCGCGTGGAGAACGTCCCGGCTCGTTGGGTGACTGGCCGTGGCGATTGATGCCGGCTTGGACAGGTTGACCTGGGCGACGTTCGGCAGCGCGTTGACGCCGGTGGCGTTGTATTGCAGGTTCACGGTCACCTTCGATTGGAGCGTCTTCGGCTCGGTCCGCACCCGAAGTCCCTCGGAGTCGGCGGGGAGCCATGGCTGCACGGTGACGGTGAACGTGATCGGAGTGGGGGGCAAGGCCGGGTAGACCGTGATGTCCTGGAGCCGATTCAACAGCCTGACGGCGAACACCTGGCCGTCGATGCTGTAGTCCCCCTTGTTGACGGCATCGCCCGGGAGGGTCAGGATCACGTTCTGGCCGTTGACCGTCCGCGGCGAACTGGGCCTGGATTCGCCGGGGAGCGAGGCCGGTGCCCGAGTCCCAGGTGATTCCAATCGCCCCGTCTGGCGCCGGGGTCGGCCGTGGCGACCAGTGTGTGGCTGCCGTCAGGCCCGGCCAGCCACTGATAGAAGATGTCGACCGACTGGCTGGCGGAGGCCACGTCGTAGGCGACCGGCGAAGGCGGGGTGGCCGGCACGTAGGGCACGAGGAGGCTGTTGCTGATGCCGTTGGGGGTCGCCACGTAGACTTCGACGTAGGTCTTTCCATCCTCGGTCGTCGTCGGGATGACGTTCGCCGGGATCTGGACGTGGACGACCTCGCGGCTGAGGATCTCGAACGACGCCGAGCGGCCGCCGGCGATGACCCGGCGTATCGAGCAGGCTGATGTACTTGCCGAAGACGAAGATGTCGGCGATGCTCGTCGTGCCGCCGGCGATGGTGTAGTTCGCGGTCGTGGGCGGGCTGGTGAGTGCCGTCATGCTGAAGGTCGCGGCGGCGTGGTCGCCGCCGCGGCTGGGCCGCTGCCCCGCCGGCTGGCCGGCGCTGATCACATCGACGCCCGAGAACCCGGTCAGCTCGGGCACCAGGGCGGTCGCCCCCTCGGAGAACAGGTCGAAGCCGCTGGCGCTGTTGTCGAACGGGAGCTGGACGACCCGCGACTGCATCGGCAGCATCGCGTCGAGCTGCGCGAGCTTGGCCTGGAGGACGCGGTAGTCGGCCTCTCGGTACTGGTGGGCGTTGCAAATGGCCGCCGCCGCGTTGCGGAGCTCCTGGACGCGGCGGCCACGCTCCATCATCCGGCCGGTGTGGAAGACCAGGTGCTCCGGGTCAGTGAGCTTGAACCAGTTGCCTGCCAGATTCATCCGCATCGTGGGCAGGAACGTGGGCATCAGCAGCACCGCGGTCAGCTCGCGCAGGCCCGGCTCGAGCTTCGACTTGCGGATCTGGTAGTCCGGGCCCGGGACCACCCCCGATGAGCTGGCTGGCGATCACGCCGATGTTGGTCCGCTGGTTGGGCGGGTTCTGGAACCGCGGGGTGAAGCGGAAGCCGAAGATGTCGTTGCTGTGGGCGAACCCGGTGACCGTGCGGTTCAGGGCGATGGTGTCGGACGACTGCTGGATCTGGCGGCGGAACGTATTGAGCTGGTTGAAGTTGATCTGGCCGGTGGCGAACGCGAACGAGAGCGCGAGCTGCAAGTCGCGGTTCAGGCTGAACGAGTCGGCGATGTTCTGCTGGTCGGTGACCGGGTCGAGTGCGAAGGTGATGATCGGCCAGCGGTGCCGGACGTACTCCCCGAAGACGGCCTTCCCCGTCTCGTTGGGGAACTCCGTGGGGTAGTAGAAATGCACGGTGTCGATGACCTCGCACGGCAGACCATGGGCCGTGAAGACCTTGCGCGCATCGTGGCGGAGCGCCTCGTCGAACATCGCCGCATCGACGGCGATGGCCCAGCAGAGCGCGGTCGATCGCCTTGTCGTTGATGTTGTCGCGGCTCTGTACGAGCCGGGCGACGAGGCTGTCATAGAGCTGGTTGAGTTTGGACGGTCCACCGTTGCGCGAACTTGCCGAAGGCCCGCTCCTCGATCGCGGCGAGGAGGTCCCGCATGAACGCGTCATCGGCCAGCGGGGGCACCCAGCCGATCGCCCGTGAGGTCGGCGTAGAGCATGGCGAAGTAGGCCGCCTCAAGCGTGTGCCGCAAGTAGTCCCGAACCTCGTTGGCGCGGATGGTAGCCGTGCGCGACGCCTCCTGGGCGTCCTTGGCCAGCAGGTAGATGTTCTCCTCCAGGAAGAACCGGATCAGCTCCCGTGGTGCAATCGGGTAGAGTTGCTTGGGCGTCCGGACCGACGGTAGGTTGAGGTTCAGTTTGCTCATGCTGGAGCCATCAGTTGGTTCACGTTGTCATTCGTGCCGGCCATTCGTTGGGTGATCTGGTTCTGTTGCTGGATCGTCAACCCCAGCAGGTCGTCGAGGATCTTGACATCGTCGGGCAGGGCGGAGGCGTAAAGGCCGTTGATCCAGGGACGGAACCGGGCATAATCGACCTTCGAGACATCGATCGGCATGCTGGGGGGAGAGTTGCCATCCCGCAACACGACCTGATCGACAATGGTCTGGACGTAGCTCAGGACGTTTTCCCTGAGCGAGCTGTCGATGCCCTCGCCGCGGCGCACACCCTCGATCGTCGACTGGAATCCGGCCCTGGCCTGCTCGGTGAAGGCGCGGCCGGCAAGATTGGCTCGAGCGTTGATCGTCGCGGTGAGCCGATCCGCGATCGCCGACCAGATGGGTTGATCCTTTGCGGGGTCTCCTGACAGGGGCTTGCCAGTCCGCACGATATAATCCGTCAGCGGCTGAGTGATCACGTCGTCAGGGCTCGTGAGGATGGGGAGGGCTGCCACCGCCCCCGGCGGCTGAGCACCCGGCGGGTTGCTCCGGCGAATGGATTCGAGGTGGCGCTGATTGAAGCCCGCCCGCAAGGAATCGAGCAGATGGGCATTCTGAGCCTGGAGGGCTTTCTGCTGGATCCTGGCGTGGTGAAGGGGTTCCAGCACATCGTGGTAGAACCCCGACCGGATCGCCTCGTAGATGACCGGGCCAAGTTGATCGACGATGTCGTTGATCACCAGGTTGCGGAAGGACTGGGGAAGGAAGTCGGAGGTGAATTCATGTTCGACCGTAACGGTGAGGTCGGCGCCATGTCCCTGATACGTGCACTCCCCGGGAGAGATCGACACCGGGAGGCGCACGAGGTATAGCCCGTATCCCGAGGAATCGTTCTGGTCGGGGCCGAGGTTGATGCGCCGGATCTGGTTGAGGTGATCGAGGAACCGTTTCTTTTCGTCGAGGTAGACCGGCGGGTCAACGCCCAGCCCGAGCGCGGCCGTGGCGGCGGCGGAGGAAGCGGGCAAAGCCAAGGTGTTGCGGCGCCAGGCCGAGGGTGGCGAACGCGCTCTGGCCTGGCACCGGCTGACTCCCGAACAGGCTCGGGCCGCCGCTGAACAGGTTGTTGGTCGTACCCAGTACACCCGCGGCGGTGGCCGTCGGCGGCGGGATGTTGGTCGTGCCGGGGGCGGAGAGGGCTGCGCCGAGCGCGGTCGTTGAGGTCGTCGTCGCCGAGTCCAGCCGATTGATCCGCGCCGCGAGGACCAGATGGAAGTTGGCCAGGTCGCTGCTCATCTGGGCATCGAAGTCGTTTCGGAACCGGGTCAGCCGGGCCTGACTGAAGACGTCGGGCTGTTTGACCGCCACCAGGCCATCGTCGCGCAGCTCATCGGCGAGGCAGTCGAGTCGATGGCAGAGCTCCGACACGGTCATCGGCCGCGAATGGTCGAGCGGGAGGAACGCGTTGAACTTGTCGATCAGGCCCTCGGTGATCGTCAACTGGGCGGTGGCCTGGGTGCCGAGGACCCCCGCGACCGCCAGCATCAGGAACACATCTCGGAAGCGGTCGGGAAACATCCGTGTTCTCCTCGGCCCGTCGGCGGCGTCGGTCCGGTTCATTCCCCCGACGTGGTCGGCGGCGATCGGTTGCCCGGAGCATCGATAGAGACGGGGACTGACTCTGAGTCTTCGAGATGTCCGTCCCCCAGGGTTCGGTGCTCGAAGAACGTCCTTCAGACAGGCATATGGTCTCGCACAAGGCGCCCCGGGTGTGATCGTCCGATCCGAGGGGAGGACGACGCGTGCCGAGCGGCTTTGTCTCCCCTTTTCGGGAGACGCGTGATGAGAAATGATCGTCGCTGGTCCGACCCTCCTGACCGCCCGAATCCGTCACGACGTCAACGGCCCCGCTCCCGCAGGGGCGGCGCGGTTCGAAGGGACGACCGCCTTCCGCGCTTCGCTCCAGGCTTGTTATCGGAGCGAAAAACCCCTTCCTTCAGCAAAATCCTTGCATCCGGGAGATTCGCGCGAGATCGGGCGTGGCTCAGGGAGAATTGTTCAAGTCGGGCCACTGGCCGGCCGATGCGTGGCCGGTTGTCAGACGTTCGCGGAAGAACAGTCGCGCGAGTATAACCAGTCGCCGGACTTGTGGATCAGATTAAGCCGACAGAGTCGCTCGCACTTGTCGCTGACGGCGCCCTCGTCGGGAGTCCCGCCGAATTTCACCTCGATTCGCCTTGTGATTTCGCTCGCGCACAGCAGCCCTGGGGGATCGCAAAGCACATCGAGGATCTTTTCCGCCAAGGAATCGCCCTCGACACTCGGCGCCGTCGGTTTGATGGCGTAACACGTTTGGATCGCCCCCTTGGTTTCCAGCGATTTGAGGGCATCATGCACCTCGTCCAGGGGACAGGTCTGCTTGAATCGTGACTTCAGTTTCGCACAGAGGAGCTCAGGGGTATTCGGCTCAGCCGCGATACTCGTCTTCATGATCCTGAGGATGTCGGCCTCGATGTCGCGAGTCATTCCGGTCGCCGCCGGACTGGCCGATCTGGCCTTCGCCTCCGGGGTTTTTCGGGCCGTTGAGGGCGTTTCGTCCTTCTTGGCTTCGTCGCCCTTCTTCTTGGAAGTCTTCTTCTTCGTCATGATGAGCTGGCCTTCCGGGATCTTCGGAGGGAGCCCGGCCGGCGGCGGGGCTCGGTATCGGAATCGCGGGGAAGTCGCATCTGCATTATCAAAACACAGGCCGCATCGGGATACAAGAGGACAACAGATACGTTCACTTGGCAGCAGGGCGAACATCATGTTGTCATGAAACCGGTCCACAGCCCGTTCATGCTCTTGGTCTCTGGAGTCATCACTCCTGGGTATGGTGCCGGATGCCATTGGCAGGATGAAGGAACCCGGAGGGTGCCCGCATGCTCATCACCCCGGTTCCGGACGCTCCAGGCACTTCTGGTCGTGATCGCTCTGGGCTTGTTCCTGTGGCCCGACCTGGTTACGCCAGTCCTCCTCACCGGGGAAACAAAGGTCGCGCTCGGATTCGGTGTCGTCGATCCCGGGAATAGCCAGCCGATCGAAGGAGCCCAGTTCAGGGGCCGATCATCGATTGGTCGATCTTGTACAGCCCCCGGCCGTGCGTCGCCGCGTAGACGGTCTTACCGATCCAGAACAAGTCGTCAACCGAGCAGTTTGTCGGGCCTTCGTTATGAGCTGACCAATGATCACCCCCGTCCTGACTGGTCAGGATGCCAACCTCGCAGCCCAGGTACAGGTATTTCGGATTGCTGGGATGGACCGCGAGAGCCCGCACGGGAGCCTGGGGCAGCGTGCTACCGATGTTCTTCCAGTCGCTCTCGCCCTCGGTAATCGTCCAAACGTTTCCCGTGTTGAAACCTCCATATGTCACGTAGACACGATTGGGTTTGTTCGGGTCGATGATGATCCGCGTACAGAACCGCGTCGGGTCAGCGCCGGCGTCGTCATCGGGATCCAGGTAGGGCTCGGGTCCGTGCCATTCGACGTCTTGAAGAGCTGGCCGTTGTTGTGGCCGACCCAGATTGTCTTCGAGTTGCCCGGGACGATGGCAATGGCACTGATGCTATGGTGGAAGCCGTCCTCGCTGATCGGCGGCTTGATGACCTTCCAGGTCGGCCCGACGGCCAGCGTATTGGGCGTCTCGGGATCGTCGGTGCACCAGAGACGGACGCAGCCGACCAGGAGGCGCTTCATGTTGTTCGGGTCGAGAACGATCGGCGCAATGAAGTTGGCTTTTGGGTGGGTGTTGTCTTGATCGGAGTCCCGAGCGTCAGTAATCACGAACGGGGGGGCCTTCCAGTCCCAGTGGGGGTTTTGGGGGTCGAGCGTGTTCCAGAAATGGCCGCTGATGTTGTCGGCGTCGGGGTTGGGGTCGTTCGTCGGAGGGGTGCCGCCGTTGACACTACGTTGGAGATCGGCGTACACGTACTCGCTGTAGAATCGATTGCGGCCCTCGGGGGTGTCGGTCTGGTCCGCCGCGCAGTAACCACCGTCGCCACTAATGACGGTGGACCAGTTCTGGGGGCCGGCCGCGGGCGTATAACGGAGCGTACCGTTGTCTTGGGCTCCGGCGAAGATGACCTCCGTGTGAATGTTCCCGACAGCGGCATAAAACTGGGTCACACCGTAGCCGTTGTTGATCGACTTCCAGCCCATTGCGTGCTTGTAGCTTACCGTTCCGATTGTCTCTGGACCCCCGACAGTCGTCACATTGGTTGTGAGGTACAGCCCGCCGTCGTTGCCGAAGTAGACGGTGCGGTTGGCCGTGCCGTCGTAACGGGGGTCGGCGACGATCACGTGGTGGTCGGAGTGCGCCGACGGGGGCGACTCGTCCCAGGCGCTGATCTTATCGAAGTTATCACCCCCGTCGAGGCTGCGCCACAGATCGATCCCTCCGACGATGACGAGACCCGCGGTGGTCGGGTCACTCGCCCAGATGATGTTATCGTAGTCTCCTTGTCCGCCGAGCGGGTGGGCGAAAACCAGCGTGCCGGTCTGCTCGTCCCGCGTCAACGTCTTCATCTCCACGTAGGTCTTCCCCCCGTCCGTTGATCGATACACCATACTCAATTGAGACGACTGACTGGTCATTGGGTCAACCACGAGCTTGTAAACAGACAAGTAGGTGATGGTCGGATCTTTCACCGCATAGGTCACCTCGACGCGACCAGCCCACTGCCCCGGGTGGCTGGCCGGCGTCCATGTCTTGCCGCCGTCCTCGGAGAAATAGGCCTCGCCGTTGAGCCGGCCGCCCGCGATCGCCTTGGTGCCGTCGGTCGCATTGAAGTTGACATCGGCGACATCGACGTTCGGCAGCGTATTGTTGGTGGACAGGTCGGTACGGTCAGCCTTCTCGCTCCGGAAGATTCCCTTGGTTGTCGCGGCGAGCAAGACGCTTGGCCCTCCTTGGCGACGAGCCAGCGACAGGCGGTTGACGAATTGGAATTCCTGGCCGGTTGTGGTCGGGAGTTGCGACCAGGTTTTGCCATCGGTCGTGCGGAAAATCCCGGCGCCCGGATGCCGTCGGGAGAGAAGCCGAGCAGGGTTGGGCTGATGTTCAGTCCCTCGAACGAGGCGAACGATTCCCCCGTCCCCGCGTAGATCGTTTTGGAGTCGGCCGGGTCCATCGCCATGCACGAGATCGCCAGGCTGGCCATGAAGTCATCGACCGGCGAGAACGACCCGCCGCCGTCCTCGGTTAACCAGACGCCGCCCCCAACGCTTCCGGCCCAAATCCGCTTAGGCTCGTTTGGGTCGATGACGATCGATCGCGTACGCCCGCCGATGTTTCCGGGCCCGACCCATTCCCAATTCCCTTGAAAGCTGGCGTTGGCCGGAGCGGGGGCGGAGGCAGGTGCTACCAGTCGTCTCGGGTCCATCCGCCTCCGATCCGCGCTCGCCAGCACTCCAGGCACAGGAGGGCGCAGGCGCTCCATCTGGCGGATCGCCCTAGGAATTGCATCCGCCGGCGGACGCTGGCCACCTTCGCCAATGTCCTGCAACGCCCGGAACGTCGCCCGTTGACCAGGCAGGTCGCCAAACCGAGCTCGGCGTAATGCCCGGCGCAGCTTCCCAGGCGAGTCCGCTAGACGAAGGATATCAGCGTTGGTCAAGGACCGTTGCTGGCGGAGCAGCCGGATCTGACTCATATTCAACTTCAGCCGTTCGGCGAAGACGGCGTCTTGCTGGGCCGTATAGCCCCGAACGTCCTGCGGCCCGGATAATTCTAGGAGTTGAGTGTAGGGATCTGCGGGCGATGCGGCCCCAAAAATCACATTCAGCGTGATCGCCGCGAGCCCTAATCCCATCCCACGAACTCGCGACACGGATCGCTTGGACAGAGTCGTGAACGCACTCGACATGATGACCCTCTCCCTCCATCGTCAGCAAGATCCCGCCGATACCAACCCGCGCAGGGCCAACGACATCGGCGACCCGGTCGAGAATAACCTTGGGAAATCGCAAGTCAACAAGAAACCAGGTACTCCGTCAGAAATGATGAATATATAAAATATAATGTTTTGATTTAACTATCTGTAATGATATGGCCTGTCCACTATTCTGATCAGCCGCCTGATCGATCGCTGGTTCGTGCGATCTTCGTCTCAAAAGGCCATATGAGAGAGGGTTCGAGCTCCCTGATGGGGAGCCGCCCCAAGGAAAGTAGGCGGAGAGATCAGATCGTGGTCCGGGTCCCTGGTGCTGGCTAGGGCGACTCGCTTTCGCCCCATCGGAGCTCTCTGGACAGCGTCTCAACCAGGTCGCTTCGGCCGTGACGGGGTCGCCGAAACCCCCTCGACCGCGTGGTCCCATAGTTGTTTGCCGTCGGGCAGGGAGAATGCGACGAGGGTGCGGGATCGGGAGGCTCCCGCCATCGATCCGTGATAACTGAGGTAGATTCGCTTCCCTAACACAGTGGCCGAATCCAACTGCCCTGTGAGCGAGATATCGACCGTGGGTCGCCCCGGCTCCAAGGTTACCAGGCGATACGGCGGGGCTGCGCCGGTTCGAGCCGAGTCTAGTTGTAGGATCAGGTGGCCACCATCCAGCGTCCTCAACGGGACTGCCCCTTGAGCCATTGGCAGAGGCTCCGATGGCTGTTCGCGACCGGTCTCGCGGTCCCAACGCTTGAGGACGAGCGTTGCTTTAGTGCCCGCCTTTTCCAAGGACAAGGCCGCGACATGCCGGCCGAAGACCAGAGGATCCGAGCGAAAGCCAGTCGCCTCACGATAAGGATGCGAGATCACGTCTGGAACTCGTGCGAACGGCTTCTGGCCCTCGTTCTCCGGTGGCGCAGGGCCGCTCGTCACTCCTCCGGTAGCCAGGTCGAGCGTCCATGTTCCCGCCGCCCGATGGCTGGTCGCGGCCGGTCCCAGTCCCTGGGGATCGACCCCCAGCGGCGGACGGGCTGAGGCCGACCACTCGAGGGCGAGCGCGACATCGGACGCGCGCAGGGCCGAAAGCTGGGATGAGGTATGGCTCCCCGTGGCCTTGGCCCAGGTGGGCAGCGGCAGAGAGTCCCACGCGCGTACCACCCGCCCCTTCCGTTGCGTATCGAGCACATGGACCTGGAAATCTTGGGCCGGACCCGGCTGGCCCACGCTCACGGCGAGGCGGTGATCCCAGGCAATCAGCGGATGAATTGGTCGTCCAAGGTCCTGGCTGGTCCACTGTGTCTCGCCCGTATCGAGGTCGATCGCGTCGATCGCTCTGCCACTGGCATTCACGACGTAAGCGAGTTTCCCCGCGGCGTCGGCCACCCCGCCCGGCATCGGGACGGGTGTCACCTCCTCCGCGAGCGCCTCCGACCGCGAGCGGTCCTAATAAAATGCAAAGGATTCCCATACAGTTGAGGATTATCAGTGCCATCGAAGTCACCCTCTTGGGATGCCGCCTGATCGTTTCAAGTCATTATACATAGCGTGTACTCCTGCGGCATATCGGCTCGAGGCGCCATCCCAGGGCCAAACCGATGGATGGAGACGCCATCCGTAAAGCCCCTCCGGCCTTTTTGGAACAGCCTCCAAGTGTGTGACAACCCTCATTCTTGCCAAGAATCATCATACCCAAGCCATTATGTAGACGACTCGGTCTTTTTAAAGCCAAGGTCGCCTCTAGGCAATCCGTTAAAAAGAGATTGTATGGTTTTTTCGCCAGATCCTGCTCAGTTGCGACGATCACTAAGGGCATACTTGGTCGTCAAGGTGGCGCCCAGACCGATCCAGAGCCACGAGAGGAAGACGGCGATGAAGACGTACAAATCCGATCGAGGTCGATCGTTATCCCCGATGCTCATGGTGTTGGCGATTATCGGATCGGCCACATCGGCCGATGCCCAAGGTTTTTTCCACGGTCACAAATCGGGCCGATCGGATTCCGCCGACCCGCCGACGGTGGAAGACGTGGGCTGCATGATCGATGAGCTGGATAAAGAGCTTTTCAAGCTAGGCACGATCAACGTTAAGGCGCCCGACGTGTGGGGCCAGAACCGGATGACGAAGTACCGGACCGATTTCGAAACCCAGATGGCCAAAGACGTCGGCAACTTCCAGTTTACGCTCAGCGCGGCGTTGCGACGCGCCGACCTGGCTGTGCTCATCAGCGGCACTTCGATCGGAGCCGCTTTGAACCCCGCAGGAGCGGCGGCTCCGGCGGCGGCGGCAGCCCCGACGGCGGCGGCAGCCCCGGCGGCGGCAGCTCCGGCAGCGACCACATCATCACCGAGCTCAGCGGCCGCGCCGGCGGCCACTGCGGTGACCCCGCCGTCACCGGACATTACGAGTCAGCTCCAGTACCTCGCGAGTCGAATCGACAACCTCGCGAATACCACCAATCTGCTCCAGATTCCGCAGGGTACGACTGTGGGGCTGGAGCCGACGCTTAACGAAGATGAGAAGGCCAATTTCATCAACCATCTCAACGAACTCCGACGGATCAACGCCGGCGATGACCTAACAGATGCCCCAGGTTACGGGCTTTACCTGGTCCGGATGCCCGTTTCGCTCTTGCCCGGTCCCGCGGTTCAGAAGGGCAAAGGCGCGCTGGTCAATGTGGAGGCCCGGCACATCTTACCCCCTGATCTGCTGGCGAATACGTTCCGCAGCGTTGTCATCATGGACACGACGTATCAGCTCGATCCGTTGTTGCTCAAGATCCTGCACAAGGTCATCAAGCTCGACCCGGATGAGTTCCCTACGGCATGTTTGCCCCGGCCCGGCGTGGTAACCTCGGCCCCGCCCGCAGCGATTGGGCAGCTCCGCGCCCGGGCGGCGGTGGCTTCCCAGATTGGTGCAGGCAACCCCAGTGGCGTTTCGGGTACCCTCTCACTCAGCGACGCTGCGGAGGTCTATGGCTACGATGTCCTCAAAGTCTTGATCGATGCGATCGAAAAGGACCGTGGCGACTGGTATGTCCACGATGCGAGTCTCCTGTCATGGCTAGTCAACGAACTGGCGACGGCCCATCGCTTCATGCAGGAACAGGCGCGCGACGGCCTGCTGAGCGACATGTTCCACCCGGCCAGGTTCCAGCAGTTGGACCAGATCGTCCAGCAGCGGAATTACAGCGGACTTTTTGACTGGCGGTGCAGATTCCTCAAGGAGCTTGTCTCAAGGAGGAATGGCCAAGCGGCGGTCAATGACGACTTCGTCACCAAGAACTTGAGCGTGACGGACGTGCTCGTGTATGCCTTGATGGTTCAATCGGTGCTGGTGGAACGCCAGCTCAAGCATGATATTGACATCATGGTTCAGCGCAAGGGCTTCGCCTGTGCCGACTTGAACACGTTGAGCTTTTACGACCTGTTCCCCAGCCCCGAGGCCCAGGAGTCGTTCAACGCCTATGTCGCCTGCAAGTGGCCGATCCACATCTTCTCTTTGGATCCGACGACCGATCAGCAGAACGAGCTCGACCTATTCAGTGCCCGAAGCGAGCTTCAGGTCGCGCTGGCTGTGGCGTTGTCTTCCGGAGCAATCAACTTCAATCAGGCGACCAGTTACGCGCGTCAGCTCCAGACCGACCTGGAGACCATCAATTTGAACCAAACGGCGGTTGGCTTCGGTGCCGGGGAGACTACTTTCGGCTGGAGATTCTACCCCCGGATCCAGTCGCCGCCGACCCAGAACAATATCCAGCGGATCGGGGGTCTGCTGCTCGGGAGCAACTATGGTCAAAACTACATGGAAAGGCACCGCAAGATCGAGCCGGGCCTGCGGGAATGTGTCGCCCTGGTGGTGACGCCCAATTTCATCCCGGCGATCCGGTTCACCACGTCGGCCAACTGGTTCGAGATCAACGGCCAGCATGCCAATCAGAAACTCGATACCGGAGACATGCTCCGGCTGAGCCACCAGGTACAGACCGCAAAGAATGCGCTGTCCATGGTTTGCGACGCCGGCCATTATCGCCCGGGCGAAGTCGAGCGGTTGGCGGATCGGCTGGCCCAGCTCGAGGCGCAGCTCCCACTCCAGTACTACCGCGTGCCGCTGCCGTTCGAGGGCGATCTCACCGGCTCGGAGATCTTCACGTCGGAGGGAGGCCAACTGGCTCCCCGGCTCCTAGCCTGGTACGGCGAGCCCCCCAAGGTCGGCGTCAACTCGACGATCTTCTTGCTCGGGACGAATTTCGGCATTGGTGAAACCGATGTCATCGCGGGCGGCGTACCGGCCGACGTCCAGCTCATGAGCCGCAACGTCATGCAGATCACGATTAACAGCTCGGCCCGCCCGAAGACCACGGCGGACAAGCGGCTGATCTTCGACATCCACGCCGCCACTCCCAATGGGATCTCCAACCATCTCTTCGCCGAGACTGATGCCGCAGATGCTTCGGCGACGACCGGCGGCACGCGGAGGAGGAGGAATGGGATACTCGGTCAGTCCCACCAGCATCGATGTCACCGTGACGCTGTCAAGAATCTCCAGAACAACAATCGCTGGCAAAGTTTCACGGCCAATGCCGGTAGCTCGCAACTGGTGATCGACTTGAACGAGCCGACCGGGATGTTGCCTCCCTCGATCACCCCGGTCTTCTCGTTCCCCTTGGATGGCAACCAAAGTCTCCAAGACTACAAGGATATCGGGTTGGTCCAGTACGACCCGGATAACGACGGCTACACCATCACCGCGCAGCAAATCGAGGCCATGACCGTATTCATCGCCAAAGCACTTGACACAGCCGGGCAGCTCGCCCCGGGCAAGATCCCGACCGGCGTCAACTCGAAACCCATCAAGATTAAAGCGACTGTCCCGAATTTCATCCACGCGCGGGAAGCAGATCAAGGATGGAATCACTCTCAACTTGAACTTCGTCTATGCACCGCCAGCGCCGGCCGGGACGCCAGCGAAGCCGGGTACGGTTCCGGCGAAGCCGGGTTCTGGCGCAGGCAGCGTCCCCACCTCGGCGACGATATCCAGGATCCCGCCGCCGAATCTGTCGCTGCCGAGGCCGGTAACGCGAACGGAGAGCCGTCGCCCATCATCCCGGATTTCTGCGATGCTGAATCCGGTCCAAGGCGCTCGCCGGAGTAATCCCCCATCCGCCGCCGTGAAGCAGGCAGGGAGGTCCCCAAATCGAGATCATCGCGTGTCACCGGCGAGTGCGACCTCATCGAATGGTGCCGCGTCTTCAGCAGATCCTGGCAAGCCCGCAAGCTTCGCGCCGGATCCTACCGAGGCTCGGTCAGTTGCTCGGTGGGTCGCAACAACCCAACTGAGCCGCGAGGATGGCAAGTTCCTCGGACTTGCAGTCTTCTCCGGTCTCGTCGGCCCGAGCCAATCAATCGACTCGCTCCGTGCCGACGAGTTCCGTGAGGGGCTGACATGGGACTTTCAGATGGCGAAGCGAAAGAAGCAGACCCATAGCCAGAGGGTTGACGCCCTGTTCGCTCCTTTCTCTCGTGGCGGAGCGCCCGGGGCCGCGGTGATGGTCATCCCGAAAGGAGGGCCCCCGATCAAGAGTTTCTATGGACTGGCCGACGTTGACCAGAACATCTCCATCGACAAACACACAGCGTTCCTGCTCGCCTCGCTGACGAAGGCGTTCACTGCGATGGCGGTCATGATCCTCTACGAGCGAAACCTCCTTCGCTACGATGACCCTCTCTCCCGGTTCTTCCCTCAGTTCCCGGCCTATGCCCGGCAAATCACCGTCCGCCATCTGCTGAACCACACGTCAGGGCTGCCCGAGTTCGATTGTCTTTTCATCCGGGCTGGGATGATTGATATCGATTGGCCGCGGTCGTCGAAATCGCCGCCGTCGAGTTACGAGCCGACGTCGAAGGAGACTCTGGATCTGCTGGCCCGCCAGAAACGGCTGCGGTTCAGACCGGGAGACCAGTATGAATACGACAACTCGGGTTACGTGGTAATTGGTCAAATCATCGAGAAGGTGTCGGGGCAGCGATTCGCGAAATTCATCGAGGTTGAGATTTTCCAGAAGATTGGCATGAGCCGCTCGATCGTCTTCGACGACAGCCGGCCGCCGGTGCCCAACCGGGCCACGAGCTATACGGGGATGTGCGGGACGTATCGGGAGATCGACTATACACCCCTCAACCTCATCTATGGCGAGGACGGCATTTATACCACGATCGACGACATGTATCAATGGGATCGGGCCCTTGAGCAGGACACGCTGGTGAGGCACGAGACGCTGCTGGAAGCGTTTTCGCCGAGGAGATTGAACAACGGACAGTGCACGCCCTATGGGTTCGGCTGGGGGCTGGGCGAGACCCTTGGGGCTGGTGATGTCTCGCATTCGGGTTCCTGGGTTGGATTCAACACGTATATCAACCGCATCCTGGGTCGCCGCTTTACGGTCGTGGTGCTGGCGAATTGTGCGCTGATCGATGCCAACGAGATGGGTGACGAGATTGTCAAGATCTACCTCGGCGACACGTGAATCGACCCGTTTCGACGTCCATCGCCCACTCGGAGCCGCAGCGTTCGCCGTGTTGCGGACAATCGTTGAAGACGTCGTGGCGCCCATCGAAGGCGGACGCGATATCCGAGATCCTCCTCCGCGTCGATGAGGATTTACAGGGTGTCCTCTCCGCGGATTTCGAGCGATCGACTGACTCTCACAAAACGGCGAATGGCATTGAGTCTTTGAGGTGACAGTCCTCGTCTTGTGAGCGGTTTAGAACGCATCCCCCGACACGACCTCCCCCCCGGCGCGGGTGCTGATCGCCCGCCAGGTCGTGGGGTTGACCGTGTCCTTGACGAAGCCGACGTGGCCGTCGCAGAAGAGCAGGTTCACGCCGCCGGGATGGTAGCTCCGCGCGGCCTTCCAGCCGGGGTTGTGATAGACGGTGCAATCGGGCCGGTTGGCATTCGGTGGTAGGTAGTGGTTATATAAGGTGTTTTGATAATTGCCGTCCCACCAGCTCGACCCCTTGTTGAGCAGCCAGCCGTCGGGTGCCACGGCGCAGGCGGCGTCGGAGAGTGGGGCCGCGGCGACTCTCGCCATGGCTCGGGACCAGGGCATGGGGACGGGCGTCGGCGCGGGCTGCGAGTACGGACCGGCGATCCCCAGCGATTGCTCGGAGGCCGCGGCCGTCTCGCTGGTACCGTCGATCAGGCTGGCGATCGACTGGGACGGCCCGAGGATGAACGTGCCATCGGCGTTGGTCGCGTCGCCGCCGTTGGAGCCGTCCCCGGCGCAGAAGGTGTAGCTGGTCGGGCCGGTGCCGACGGCCGGCGGCGGGGCACCGTCGCTCGGGCAGAGGAATGTCGATATGGTGGTCGCCATCGTCGTTGTGTTGGCCGGGAAGTATGGCCAGAACAGCGAGCCGCTGGTCGTCGGCTGGTGGGCGATCGGGAAGTTGAAGTTAAGCGAGTTGAAGAGAGGAACTTGATCCAGGCACGGGATCATCTGCGCCAGCACGGACCATCGATACTGCGAAGGGGATGAATTCGGCAACACCCCCTGATAGGCGTAGAGGAACCCCACCGGGAACCCGTTCCACGACGCGTGGTAGTTGTGCAAGCCCAGGCCGAGCTGTTTGAGGTTGTTGACGCACTGGATCCGCCGCGCGGCCTCGCGCGCCGCCTGTACCGCCGGCAGCAACAGGGCGATCAACACGCTGATGATCGCGATCACTACCAGGAGCTCGATCAGCGTGAAGCCGGGCCGTCGCTGACGGCGGGTGGGGATATTCATCGGCCGCATTCTCCAGCTTGAGCTTTGTCGCTTCGCTCCAGTTTTCAGTTTTCAGTGAATCAACCATTTATTAACTGAACACTGAAACGAGAAAGCGCAGACCGCTTATTGGAATGCTATCTTACGTCTGTGGCCCGCCGTCTTCAAGCGGCTCGGATCGTGCCCGAACGCACTGGTCCCAGTCGTTCGTTC
The DNA here is from genome assembly GCA_963845695.1 of uncultured Isosphaeraceae bacterium. GTDB lineage: Bacteria > Planctomycetota > Planctomycetia > Isosphaerales > Isosphaeraceae > CAWJTV01. Next base: position 284,555 of record CAWJTQ010000019.1, read on the forward strand.
GGCGAGTGCCACTGCCGCCATCCGGATGATTTGAAAAACTTGGTACAACGGATCCTGTTGTCCGCATCGGTCGTCTCACGGGTGAGAGGGATTTCCATGAATCAGTTCATCCAGAAGATGAGGAGAGTCGTGACCGTCGCCCTCGTGGCCGTCATGGCGGCGGTCGGTGGCGGGTGGCTCTCCAGGGGAGCGACGGGACTTCGCGGACCGGCGCGGGCCGCGCCTGCGGCGCACCGGCGCCGTGCAGAAAGCCGAGGAGCCGTCCAAGGCCCTTGTTGGCATCGTGCGCGACGAGACCGGCCGGCCGGTGGCGGGGGCGACCGTCGTTGCCGGGCAATTCAACGGCAAGCCGAATCACCGGATCGGGACGACCGGACCGGATGGCCGCTTCACGCTGACTCCGGGCGGTCAATCGGCGCGGCTGCAATATGTCGTGGTCTACAAGGAGGGGCTCGCCTCGGCCAGCGTCTTTCGAATTCCTCGAGTCGATCAACCGGAGGAGCGCGAGATCGTACTCCAGCTCTTGCGGCCCGTGCCGTTTGTCGTCGTCGTCAAGGACCGCGAAGGCAAGCCGGTCGCGGGAGCGACCGCCCGCCTCGAATACGCCGAGTACCCGAGCGCGGATGGCCCAGAGACCCGGCTCAACGTGATCGAACCGATCATCCTCGGGACTCCGCTGGAACGCGTATTTCGCACGACGACCGATCCGCAGGGCCGGTTTCGCTTCGCCGCCTTGCCCCGAGAGACGAAGGCTTCGCTCGTGGTGACGGCTGCGGGCATGGGCGAGTACAACACGATGAACCGGCTCAGGCCCGACCGGCATTTTGCGTACCTTGTGGGCACGGCAGATACCCCCGCGGAGATCGTCCTGTTACCGGCCGCGCGCGTGGTCGGGCGCGTCGTGACCCGGTTTGCCAGCGTCAAGGTGGCCGGTCTGAAGGTTGCCATGCAAGGGTCGCGGGAATCGCACGGCATCTGGCGAGAAGCTCAGTCGGCCGCCGATGGCCGGTTCGAGTTTTCCGGGCTGGGCGAGGGAACAGCCAACATCTTTCTCACGGACCACCCGAATGACGGACCTTGGACCTATCGCGCGGCGGCCGACACCGTGTTGAAGTCGGGCCAGACGACCGAGGTCACCATCGAGCTGATCCGGGGCGTGCAGGTGGAGGGCCAGGTCGTCGATATCCGGACCGGCAAGCCCATGCGTGGGATTGGTGTGGGCGTTCATGGTCCCATGAGCCCGCGGTGCGGTGCCGCGATCGTCAGAGCCACGACGGACCCGGCAGGCCGGTACCGCTTCTGTCTGCCGCCCGGTGAGACCGTGTTTGATCCTTGCGGTCCCTTCGCGCCCGGATATCTATTCGGGGAAGGGAGGCAGACGGTCGAGATCCCCGCCGACGTGCGAGAATTCCAAGTCCCCAACATCGAGATCCGGAAAGAGGCGCTGGCGCAGTGAGGCGGGCTCGCAGTTCCCTGTCCTGCGGGCGGGTTCTCTCGTTCCGTGCGAATGGACTCGGTAGAATGAGCATGGTGAAGTTGATCCGAGAGAACCCAGCCCGGCGGATGCTCGATCGATCTTTGGAGGGCGCGAGTCGGTCGTCCGGCACGCAATGACGACGGAAGCAACAGGAGGGACATCATGAGCCTTCGCGACGAACCCCATTACCAGGTCGCATCGACCGAGCTGGCCGACTGGCTCGAGCGGCAGGGCACGGACATCTGGTGGAGCGTGGACGGGGACCCCACCCTGATCTGGCGGATCCACCTTCCCTGCCCGGCCGACATGCTGGCCGCCGAACTGCGGCGGATCAACCGGCCTCTGCTCGTCCGGGACCTGAACAAGACGCCCACGGCCCGTGGTCAGGAGATCACGGCGCAGGAACTCGATCAACTCGTCGCCGACCGTGACGACGTCCCTAGTGCGGTCTCGGGCCGCAGACCCGGCACGGGGAACGACTGCATACTCTACCTGGCTTGGCCGGATCGCGATGAGGAGTGGATGCTCGTCGAGGACAGCGAGACGACCGAACTCTACCGCCGGGAAGCTGCCCTTGCTCACGATTCCGGGAAATGACCAGCCATGGCGTTCAGGCCCACCGATCTCGCCCAGAAGATCCGAGACGTGATCCCTCATGTTGGCCCGCTCCCTCCGGAGGCCGGGACTCCATTCGCCCACTACGAGCGCTCGATCAAGGATATCTGGAACTTGCTGAAGTACTTCGAGCGCAACTTCAAACGATTGTCAGTCCAACCCGCCGCGCTCCGCACGCACATGACGCGGTTGTATGGAATGATCCTCGTCAACCTGGTCGAGACGTTCGAGCGCTACCTCAAGGAAGTTGCGTCGGTCTGCGTGGATAGCCTGGCGCGGTACGTCCTGGACGACCGCTTCAACGCTTTCCACGTGCGGGGCAGCGCCTTGGCCGCCCACTTCGGCGCCGACACACTCGGGCGATCGCTTGTGCGAATCGGCGACCTGGCTCGATTGCGAGGACATCAACGATCGATTCCGCAAACTGCTGGCGGATCCCTTTCAGAAGGACGGTCGATTCCACCTCTTCCCTCGCCAGAATCAGGACCCGGCCTCGGAGCGCTGGCGGTTCGAGACCCTGAGCATCGTCTGGCAGTTACGGCATACCGTCGTCCACAATGTCGGCGTCATCACCCAGTCCGATGCCATCAAGCTTCGCCTGCTCGTTCGCACCGCGGTCCCGTCGATGCAGGTCCTCTCGCCGACGCGCGACGACATCCACTTCTTGAAGCGATTCCTCGACGAGACGGCCGAAGTCTCCAATCGCCGGATCGGCGCACGGCTGGCGGAGCTGCTCTCGACGATTCACGCGGGCAATCCGGCCCTGTTCGTGCCTCAGGAGATGGCGGATCAGCTCGCGCAGACGTTCGGCTTCGTCCTCACCGTCGCCGGGGCACCGGGCGTGTTGCCTCCTTGAATTGGCGCGGCTGTCCATGGTTTGCTGCCAACTCGCGTCGGAGATAACGTCCGAGATCGAATGAACCCGCCAACGAAGAACGGTGACATCATGACAGGCATCTCTCGTCGCCAATTCCTGCGATCCCTGGGATTCCTGCCCGGGGCCGCCCTTTTGGCGCACTACCACGCTCTGGCCGCCAGCGAGCGCGGCAAGACCAGGATCCGCGACATCCAGGTGATGGTGCTCCAGGGCCCGAGGACGTACACCCTGGTGAAGGTGGAGAGCGACGCCGGCCTTTACGGCATCGGCGAGGCGTACGGCAGTCCCGGGGTGGGGGTCAAGGAGAGATCCTGGCGCTGCAGGCCGGAGTTGATCGGCAAGGATCCGCTGGGCATCGACGCCTTGATCACCGGCCTGGGGACGCGGGTCGACGGCTCGGCGCACATGCTGCTGCGAGCCGTCAGCGGCGTCGAGATGGCCCTCTGGGACCTCGCGGGCAAGACCCTGGGCGTTCCCACGACCACCCTGCTCGGCGGCAAGTTCCGCGACCGCGTGCGGATGTACGACCACGCGGCCCCGCGCGACATGATGGACCCATCCTCGTGCCGGGAGTGGGCCGACCGGGTCAAGTCCGACCCGAGCGGCTTCACCGCCCACAAGTTCGGCTTCCCGCACACCGACCCGCGGTCGGACCCCGCGCGCGACCGGTCGAACCGCGTGCTCACGACCACCGAACTCGCCCGGATCCGCCGGGGGTTCGAGAACTGCCGCGAGGCGATCGGCTGGGACCACGACATCATGGTCCACTGCCACTGGGAGTACGACCTGCGGACCTCGATCCAGCTCGCCGAGGCGGTCGAGCCGATCAAGCCGCTCTGGCTCGAAGACCCCCTGCCCCCCGACTACACCGAGAGCTGGCGAGCGGCTCGCCGCCGCCTCCAAGGTCCCGATCTGCACCGGCGAGAACCTCGCCCGCAGGCAAGGATTCAAGGACTTCATCATCAACCAGGGTTGTGACATCCTCCACCCCGACCTGCGCAACACGGGCGGGTTCCTCGAGACCAAGCGGATCGCCGACTTCGCCGAGGTCTTCGCCTTGCCGATGGCGACCCACAACACGGGCAGCCTCGTCGCACACGATCGCGACGGCCCACTGGGCCAGCACCGTCCGCGACTTCCTGGCCTCGGAGACCGTCGTGGGCCACGGGGGCTGGATGGACGACGTCGTCATCCACGACGGACCCGTCATCCAGAAGGGCTTCATCGAGCCCTCCGACCGGCCCGGGCTCGGCCTGGAATTGAACCCGGACGTCGTCAAGGCCCACCTGGCGCCCGGCGAGTCTTACTGGGATTCGGGTCGATCGGGCTGAGGTTGATGGAATCCTGATCGATCGGTGAGGGCTTCTCGCCAGGAACTGTCTTCGAGTTCCTTGACTGGCCGAGGCTCGGAGTATGATGAGCCCTTGGCTGGGTCGGCCAGAGCTTTTCCGTCTCGTCTTCTCGCGAATTCGAGTTCCTTAACGCTCCGGGAGGCGCCTGTGAGCGCATTGCATCTCCTCCTTCCGTGCGGTCGCACGCCCGCGCGTGCGCGGTCTGGTCTGTCCTCGCGACGCTGGGACTCGTCGCCTGGCTGGGGCTGGGAGTCGGGAGGCCCCGCGCTGTCGCCATCGCCGAAGAGGCGGCGGCCGCGAAGCAACCGCGGCGGCGGCCGAGCCGGTCGGGGCCGTCGATGACGACGACCTCTTGAAGGCCGGCTCGAATCACGCCAACTGGCTGATCTACGGCCGCACCTATGACGGACATCGCTACAGCCCGCTCAAGCAGATCAACACCGAGAACGTCGCGCGGCTGATCCCGGTCTGGACCTTCCAGACGGGCGTGCTCGACGGCTTCGAATGCACGCCGCTGGTGATCGACGGCATCATGTACGTGACCACGCCCTGGAACCATGCCTACGCGATCGACGCCAAGACCGGCACGCAGCTCTGGCACTACCAGAAGTCGCTGCCCGAGAACCTGGCCCTGTGCTGCGACGCCGTCAACCGGGGGTTCGCCGCCTCGGGCGATCGGCTCTACATGGCGACCCTCGACGCCCACCTCGTCTGCCTCGACCGCAATACCGGCGAGGAGGTCTGGGACATCCCGATCACCGTCCCCGGCGCCGACGGCAAGGAGGTCGGCGACATCTACAAGATGGCCTACAGCGCGACCGTCGCCCCGCTGGTGATCAAGGGGAAAGTGATCATCGGCATCAGCGGTGCCGAGTACGGCATCCGCGGCTTCATCGACGCCTACGACGCCAAGACCGGCAAGCGGCTCTGGCGGTTCTACACCGTCCCCAGCGCCGAGGACAAGTCCGAGCACGCCCAGCAAGGCCCTGGAAACCTGGGAGGGCAACTCCTGGCTCACCGGCGGCGGCTCCGCCTGGGTCACCGGCACCTATGACCCCGAGCTCAATACCCTCTACTGGGGCATCGGCAATCCCTCGCCCGACTTCAACGGCGAGGTCCGCAAGGGCGACAACCTCTACACCTGCTCGATCCTCGCACTCAACCCGGACGACGGCACATACAAGTGGCACTTCCAGAACAGCCCGCACGACGTCTGGGATTACGACGGCGTGAACGAGCCCGTCCTGGTCGACATCACCCGGGACGGCAAGACGGATCAAGGCGCTGGTCCAGGCGCATCGGAACGGCTACTTCTACTGCCTGAACCGGGAGAACGGCCAGTTCCTTTACGGCAAGCCGTTCTGCGAGGTCACCTGGACCGACCGCACCAAGGGGGCCGACGGGCTCGACCCCAAGACGGGCCGTCCGTTCGTGAACCCGGCCGCGCTGCCGACGGAGGCGGGCGTCCGCGTCTGTCCCGGCGCGGCCGGCGGCAAGGAATGGAACCCGATGGCTTACGATGAAGCCAACGGCCTGGCCTTTGTGTCGGTGATCAACAACTGCGCCAAGTTCACCTCGGGCAAGGCGTTCTTCATCAAGGGACAGCCCTACTGGGGCAGCTCGCTGACCCTGATCGACAACCAGGCCTCCGGCGCGTTCAAGGCCATCGACGTGACAACCGGCGCAGATCAAGTGGGACGTGGCCACGCGCTCGCCGATGGTCGCCGGCGTGCTGGCGACCGGCGGCGGACTCGTCTTCACCGGCGATGCCGAGGGCTACTTCACCGCCTACGACGCCAAGACCGGCAAGGACCTCTGGACCTTCCAGTGCGGCTCGGGGCACCATTCCGGCCCCATCACCTACACCCTCGACGGCCGCCAGTATATCGCCGTCTGCGCCGGCTGGGGCGGCTGGACGGCCGGATTCGCCGGCGACGGCGCCCCCTGGCTCCGCAACGCCCGGCGCGGGAATACCCTGTTCGTCTTTGCGCTGCCGGAAGGGAATCACAAGTAGGATGGGTCGAGCCGCGATTCCTCGCGGTGAGGCCCACCGGGAGAGCCGCGGCATCTGGTGGGCCTCGCGGCGTGGAACGCCGTTCGACCCACCCTACGAGACTCGAAGGGGCTCCCATGAGGTCGTCGGTTTGTTTCGGGTTGGCGTCGATCTTTTGCACGGTCCTGGTCGCGGCCTGCGCTGGGCGATGAGCCGGACAAAGCCGGTGCCGTCAGCCCAGCTGCCGAAGCCATTGACGATCTGCGCCGTGCCGGCCTCGATGCCGCGGACCGGGAAGACGCCGGACGGGAAGCCCTCGGGCCTGGATACGGCCGTGGCCGAGCGGGTGGGCCGCCTGCCTGGGCCGGCCGGTCGAGTTCCACTGGTGCGCCAGCGCCGAGTGCTCCTGGCATTGCCTGCCCGAGGGCCGTTGCGACGTGGTCGCCGGCCAGCCGCGCGGACTCCGGGCCGCCCCGCACGGTGGCCTGGAGCGTGCCCTATGCCGGCGCCCAGTTCGGGCTGGTGGTCCCACAGCGGCGTCCCGGGCATCCGCTCGCTGGCCGACCTCCGCGGCAAGCGGGTCGGGATCGTGGCCGGCACCGTGGCCATCTCGGAGAAGGACCACGCGGTCGTCCGGTTTCGAGTCGCGCGAGGAGCTGCTCGACGGGTTCTCGCCCAGCAAGCTGGACGCCGCCTTCCTCGACGCCGACTTCGCCGCCTGGTACCTGCACGAGCACCCGAAGCTCGCGCCTGCGGCTCGTCGCGGAGTACGTGCCCCGCGAGCGCTGGAACATGGCCCTGGCGGTCCGCGCCAAGGATGCGCAGCTCCTGGTGGAGATCAACCGGGCCCTGGCCCAGCTCGCCGAGTCGGGCGAGCTGCGGAAGATCTACGCCGACCACGGCGTGCCGTTCCGTTCCCCGTTCACGGCGACGAGCCCGCCAGCCGAAGGCCGCCCCGGACACCTGGCGACGGATCCGCGAGCGCGGCGAGCTGGTCGTGAGCATGGACCCCGCCAACCTGCCCTACTCCAGCGCCAAGGACGACCGCCCGGGTTTCGACGTCGAGCTGGCGCGGGCCCTGGCCGATCGGCTTCATCGTCAAGCTCCGCCTCGAATGGCTGGACATCCATCGCGAGACCGCCGGTGGGCGAGCTGATCGAGGGCCGATGCGACCTGGTCTTCGGCGAGGCCGTCGACCGCCAACGCCGTCGCCGACGACGAGCCGCTGGCGGGGAAGGTCCTCTATTCGCGGCCCTACTACGGGACGGGCTATGTGCTCGTCCGGCGCAAGGACGGCCCGCGTGCCGGCTCGCTGGCCGAGCTGAAGGGGGCGAAGTCGCAGCGCCTGGGCACCGAGGCCGGCTCGGTCGCCGATTACCAGCTTCGCCAGCGGGGCTATCTTCCGCCGCCTCTACCGCAACCAGTTGGCCGCCCTCAAGGCCCTGGGCGACGGCGACATCGACTTCGCCTACCTCTGGGCCAACGCCGGCTGGACCCTGCACGTCTCGCCGGACCTGGATGCGAAGCTGGAGCTCGTCCCGGGCTTTGAGCCGGAGGACCGCTGGAATATCGCGGTCGCCATGCGCCGGGGCGACGATGAGCTGAAGCGGCAGGTCGACGCGGCGCTCGGCACCCTGATCGCCGACGGCACCGTCGCCGCGTGCCCTGGCCCGCTACCACGTGCCGCATCAACCGCCCTCCCGCCGAGCCGACCGACCATCGGCGAAGCCGAGCGGCGACCCATCCGGAGCGGCCGAGCAGGGTCCGCGAGCCCGAGATGCGGAAGGTCCAGACGTCCAAGCATCCTTATACCGCGCTGGCCAGGGTTCGCTCGGCCGGCGAGCTGGTGGTGGGCCTGGATCAGAGCAACCTCCCGTTCTCGACGGCCCACCCCGCGCCCGCCGGGCTCGACTACGAGATCGCCGGCCTGCTCGCCGAGCAGCTCGGCGTCTCGCTCCGGGTGTACTGGGCCTATTCCGCACACGACTCGTATCCCTCGAAGCTGGCGGCCAAGCAGCTCTGCGACGTGATCCTCGGCGTCATGCCCGACGATCGGTTCGCGCAGCGGGTCCTCTATTCGCGGCCGTATTATGTCGCGCGGTACCGGTATGGTCGTCCGCTCGGGCGACGAACCGCCCGTGCGCCAGGAGCCGATGGCCGTCGAGGAGGGCGTCGCGGTGCGCGGGCTCGAGGGACGGCCGGTCCATCCCTATCCCAGCACCGAGGCGGTCCTGGAGGCGGTCGCGACCGGGCGGGAGAAGGCCGGCTACGTGATCGCCACCCGCGGGCCCTGGCTGGCTCACGAGCGCTGGCCGGGCAAGCTGGAGTTCCTGCCGGCTCCGGATTCGACCGACGCGTTCCCCATCACCGCGGCGGTCCGCAAGTCGGACCGCGAGCTGAAGGACGCCATCGATCGGGCCTGGGACGAGCTGGAGCGGTCGGGCCGGCTGGCCAGAGTGTTCGCGCGATGGCAATCCCGTACGAGCGGGTGGCGACGTGGTGAGGTGAAATCGAGGAAAGAGTCATCGCCGTGAGACGATCTGCATCGAAGCGTTTGGGATATCGATGGGTCGTGCTGGGCAGCGAGCTTGCTGCTCGGGGCCGGGATGTTCGCCCTTGCCGGTACCGGCCAGACTCCGGGCACAGCACCCTCGGCGGGCGCCGGCGCCCCGGCATCGCCGGATCCGGCGGCGTTGGCGGAGGGCAAGGCGCTGTTCCGCGGCCTGTGCAGCGGCTGCCACGGCGGGGCCGGCCGCGGCGGCAAGGGGCCCGACCTGACCGACAACAAGTGGATCCACGGCGGCACCGACGCCGACATCGCCCGCACGATCCAGAACGGCGTGCCCAACACCACCATGAAGAAGCTGGGCGACTCGCTCAAGCCGGACCAGATCCGCAAGGTGATCGCTCTACATCCACAGCCTGGCCCGGTCGCCGTCGGAGACCACCTGGAAGCCGTACATCCCCGGCGATCCCCAAGCGGGCCGGAAGCTCTTCTTCGACCTCAAGGGAAAGGCCCAGTGCGCCAAGTGCCATAGCATCGGCGGCGAGGGGGGCCGGATCGGCCCGAGCCTCGACCGCATCGCCAGCCGCCGCGCACCCGAGTTCATCATGGAGTCGATCCTCGAGCCCTCCAAGGACATCGCCCCGGAGTACGAGGCCGTCGCCGTCGCCACCAAGGACGGCCGCATCATCACGGGCATCCGGATCAACGAGACGAATTTCGGCATCCAGCTCCGCGAGGAGAACGGCCGGTTCCACTCGCTCTTCAAACGCGACCTGGACGAGGTGAAGGTCATGAAGAAGTCGCTCATGCCCGAGAACTTCGCCGAGCTGCTGACCGTCAAGGAGCTGCACGATCTCTTCGCGTACCTGATGACATTGGAATGAGGTCCGATCACAATGGTAGGATCGTGACGGATCTCTCCAGCCGAGTCCGGATGCTGGCCTGAGGTCTCAAGCCCCATCGCCAATCGCTTCCAGGAGTTGGTCGATGTCGATCCATCTGCGCGAGCCAGTGATCCATCAGGGCATCGATCGGCTCTCAATCCCCTGCTCGACTGGTTTCATCCGGGCTCTGCTCGTCGTTGTGTTCGTGACCGGAGCCGGGATCAGCCTGACTCGGGCCGATGAGGGCCCGAGGCGCGAGCCGCAGACTCACTGGTCGTTCCAGCCGATTCGCAGTCCGGTCCCACCAGTGACCCGGAACCGATCGTGGGTCAAGAGCCCGATCGACGCCTTCATCCTCCGGAAGCTGGAGGATGAAGGACTCGAGCCGGCCCCGGCGGCGAGCCGGCTGGTCTGGCTCCGCCGCGCGAGTTTCGATCTGCTGGGCCTTCCACCTTCTCCCGAAGAGATCGAGCGGTTCCTGGGCGACGAACGCCCTGATGCCGACGAGCGGTTGATCGATCGGCTGCTGGCCTCGCCGCAATACGGCGAGCGGTGGGGCCGGCACTGGCTGGACGTCGTCCGGTACGCCGACACAGGGGGATTCGAGGCTGACCTCCTCTACCCCAGCGCCTGGCGGTTCCGTGACTATGTGATCCGCTCGCTGGATGCCGACAAGCCATTCGACCACTTCATCCAGGAGCAGATTGCCGGAGACGAGCTCTGGCCCGACGACCCTGACGCAGTGCTCGGCAGCACGTTGTACAGCATCGGCCCCGCCCAGTCCGAATCGGCGATGGTCGCGGGTCAGCTCGAATACGAATGGTTGACCGACGCCGCTGACACCACCGGCGAAGCGTTCCTCGGCCTCAGCTTCGGCTGTGCCCGATGCCACGACCACAAGTACGACCCGATCCGCCAGGCCGAATACTACGCCATGCAGGCGATCTTCGCCGCGAGCGACCGTCCGTATCCGGAAAAGATCCGCTTGAATCGGATCAAGGCGCTCAACGGACTACTCGCGGAAGTCCCGGTGCCCAGGGCCTTGCTCGATGATCCGCGTTGCACCGTCAAGACCGAGGATCAGTCCGGCTTCCGCCTCTTCCACCGCGCGGAACCCATGGTCATCCACCGCCTGAATCGTGGCGAGTGGAACAAACCCCAGGAGGCCGTGGAACCGGGCTTCCCGGCGATCCTGATGCCACGCGCGGGCAGACCCAATTCGACTCGGTCGCTCCGACGAAGCGCCGGGCGGCCCTGGCGCGCTGGCTCACCTCACCGGAAAACCCGATGGTGGCGCGGGTGCTGGTCAACCGCGTCTGGGGCTGGCATTTCGCACGGGCGATCGTGCGCACCCCCAACGACTTCGGCAAGCAGGGCGAGGAGCCGACTCATCCCGAGCTTCTCGATTACCTGTCGCGCGAGCTGATCGACCATGGCTGGAGCCTCAAGCATCTGCACCGGCTCATCATGCTGTCGAATACGTACCGGATGTCGAGCGTGGCCGAGGGACCGTCGGCGCGGAAAGACCCCGAGAACCTGTGGCTCGGGCATTTCCCCCGTCGCCGACTGGAAGGCGAGGAGATCCGCGACGCGATGCTCGCCTGCTCGGGCCGGCTCAACGCCAAACGGTTCGGTGAGCCGGTCGTACCGCCGCTGAGCCGCGAGGAACTGACCGGTCTCTTCGACGCCAAGGACAAGTGGCCGGTCACCGAGGACCCGGCCGAGCCTGCGCGACGAAGCGTCTACCTGCTGGTCCGCCGAACGTTCGTGTACCCGATGTTTTCCGCATTCGATCCGCCCGAGCTGATGACCAGTTGCGCCCGACGCCTTCAGACGATCGTGCCGGCCCAGGCGCTGACCTTGCTGAATAGCCCCCTGGCTCGAGAGCAATCCGCCGCGTTCGCGAAACGCATCCTCCGCGAGAGCAGCGGCGACCGGGAGAAAGCCATTGACCGAGGGTGGCTCCTGGCCTACGGCCGGCCGGTCACGAAGGCCGAAAGCGACCGGGCCTTGAAGTTCCTCGAGGATCGAGCCATGATCCTCGCTGATTCCGGGAAGGGATCGATTTCGCCTCGCAAGGATTCGTATCGATCCGCGAACTCGCATCCATCCCCCTCACCGGAAGAAGCGGCGATGGCCGATCTGTGCCGGGTCTTGTTCAACACCAACGCGTTCATCTTCGTGGATTGAATCGCATCGAGGAGGCACCGCCGTGGACCGTCGCTGTTGTGAGCCTCTGCCGATGGAGACGCGGGGGATCACGCGTCGAGAGATGCTCGCTCGGGCCGGCCTCGGCTTCGGCGCCTGGGCGCTGCTGGACCTGTTCCGGCGCGATGGTCTGCGAGCCCAGCCATCGCCGGGTCCCGACGAGATCCCCGCGCTGGGGAATCCGCTGACTGCCAGGCCGCCCCACTTCCCAGCCACGGCGAAGCATGTGATCTTCCTGTTCATGCAAGGCGGCCCGAGCCACATCGACACGTTCGATCCCAAACCGTTGCTCAATCGGCGAGCGGGCCAGCCCTTGCCGCCGAGCATCACCGATGGCTTGCAGTTGCAGTTCACCAAGATGAATGCCGCGGTCCTGGCCTCGCCCCAGACGTTCCAGCAGTGCGGCGAATCGGGGCTCGCCATCGCCGATACCTATCCTTACCTCCAGACTTGCGCCGACGATCTGGCGATCGTCCGATCGTGCTATCACGATTCGTTCAATCACGCGCCGGCCCAGTATATGCTCAATACCGGCCATTCGCGGATGGGCCGGCCTTGCCTGGGATCGTGGGTCACTTATGGGCTGGGCAGCGAGTCGGAGAACCTGCCGGCCTTCGTCGTCATGGCGACGACCGGCGATGTCAAGGGAGGGCCGCCCGTCTACGATCACGGCTTCCTACCGGGTACCTTCCAGCCGACCGTGCTCCGAGGCGCCGGTCCGCCCGTGCTCTATCTGGACGAACCGGCGCATGAGGATGATCCCGGACCTCGTGAGCGGATGGACCTGGTGCAATGGCTCAACCGGGAGCACATGTCCGCGCGGGGTCAGGCAGTTGACGACCTCTCGTCCCGCATTGCCTCGTACGAGCTGGCATTCCGGATGCAGGGCGGCGGTGCCCGAGGCCGTGGATCTGACCCGCGAGTCGAAGGCGACGAAGACGTTGTACGGTCTCGACGATCCCTGGTCCGCGAAGTTCGGGACCGACTGCCTGATCGCGCGCCGGTTGGTCGAACGCGGTGTTCGCTTCATCCAGATCTTTACCGGGAGTGCCGGGGCGGATGACTGGGACGCCGCTCATGCCGAGAACGACAACACCCACCGGCGGATGGCCCGGATGACCGATCGTCCGATTGCGGGTTTGCTCAAGGATCTCAAATCGCGGGGCCTGCTGGCCGAGACGCTGGTGATCTGGGGCGGCGAATTCGGCCGGACGCCCGTCGCCGATGGCCGATACCCGGACAAACCCGCTGGACGCGACCACAACCCCTACGGCTTCACGACCTGGACGGCCGGCGGCGGCGTCAAGGGCGGCCGGACGATCGGCGCCACCGACGAGTTCGGGTTCCGCGCCGTCGAAGACCGGATTCATGTCAACGATCTGCACGCCACAATCCTCAAGCTCCTCGGTCTCGATCACCGCGAGCTGACCTACCTGTTCCAGGGCCGCGATTATCGGTTGACCGACGTCGGTGGCGATCACGAGTTCGCCGATCGATTGCGGCGATGAACCAATCGGTGAGGGGCTTCAGGTCGTTTTCTCCTACCTGATGACACTGGAATGACGTGGAGGTTTCGGTAGGATAGGTCGAGCGGTGTGGGTAGCGTTGCGACGTCCGCAAGTGTTCTCACCCCTCGACCTCCGAGAAACGGAACGCCCATGATGCCGATGTTCCCGCGCCAGATCCGGATCGCGTGCCTGAGCGCGATCACCGGGTTAATGGTCCTGCCGGTCGTCCTGTGCTCCCAGAATGAGACACTGGCACAGGCCGCACAGGATAAGGGCAAGGAGAAGCCCGATTCCAAGGAGAAGACGGATCCACCGAAGAAGAAGGCGCAGGGTCTTACGCTAAAGCCGGACCGGACCATCGAGTTTACGACCGACGAAGGGACGTGGGTCTCGCTCGACGTCTCGCCGGACGGCAAGACGATCGTCTTCGAGCTGCTGGGTGACCTGTATACCATCTCAATCGCCGGCGGCACGGCCAGGGCGATCACCACGGGACCGCCGTTCGACAGCCAGCCGAGCTACTCGCCGGACGGCAAGATGATCGCATTTGTCAGCGACCGCGACGGTGCCGAGAACCTGTGGGTCGCCAGATCCGACGGCTCCGACCCCCGTCCGCTGACCAAGGACAAGCAGAACCTCTTCGCCTCGCCATCCTGGACGCCCGACGGCGATTACGTGCTCGCCTCGCGACAGCCGCAGCTTCCCTGGGGTGCTTTCGAGCTCTGGATGTACCACATCCGCGGCGGCTCCGGCGTTCCGGTCACCAAGAGCAAGCCGAAGCCCGATGCCAAGCCCGACGAGTGGGTGCACGCCATCGGCGCCGTCGCCTCCAAGGACGGCAAGCACCTCTATTACACGAAGCGGAACAAGATGTTCAACGCTTATAACAACTTGAACTTTCCGCTCTCGCAAGTCGCGCGGCGCGATCGGGTCACCGGCGATGAGGATACGATCACCGAGGCCCAGGGCAGCGCGTTCCGCCCCGTGCTCTCGCCGGATGGGACGAAACTGGTCTACGGCACGCGCCTCGACAACGAGACCGGGCTGCGCATTCGCGACCTGGCCAGCGGCGAGGAACGCTCGCTGAAACGACCGGTCCAGCGCGACGAGCAAGAATCGCGGTTCACTCGAGACCTGATCCCCGGCTACGCCTTCACCCCGGATGGGAAAAGCGTTCTGGCGGCTTACGGCGGCAAGATCCATCGGCTGGATATCGCCACGGGCGAGGATCGCGTGATCCCGTTCTCGGTGAAGGTGTCGCAGCCGGTCGGCTCGCGGCTGAACTTCCCGCTCCGCGTGGACGACGGCCCGGTGCGGGCACGACTGATCCAGGCGCCGTCGCCGTCGCCCGACGGCAAGCACCTGGCGTTCTCGGCCCTGACCCAGCTTCATCTCGTGGACCTGCCCGAGGGGAAACCGCGACAACTCTCGGCCGAGGGCGCGCGCGAGTTCCACCCGAGCTGGTCGCCTGATGGGAAGTGGCTGGCTTATGTGAGCTGGTCGCCGGAGGGCGGCCATATCTGGAAGCGGCCCGGCGACGGTACGGGCGAGCCGACCCGGCTCACGCGAGCCCCGGCGTTTTATCGCGACCCGGTCTGGTCTCCCGACGGTAAGCGGATCGTCGCCCTCCGCGCTCCTCGGCGGGAGCACATCGAGAACCCCGTCGATTTCGGACCGACGGCCGGACTCGACCTTGTCTGGATCCCGGCCGAGGGTGGCGAAACGAATCTCATCAGTCCGGCCCGAGGCGCCAGCCGGCCTCACTTCGCAGGGGAGCCCGATCGCATCTTCGTCACCACGCCCCAGGGTCTCGTCTCGATGCGATACGACGGCACGGATCGGCGGACCCATCTCGCCGTCGTCGGCAAGACCGCCTACAGGCCCGGCGACCCGGAGCCAGCCGACGAAATCCTGCTCCGACCCGACGGTCGATGGGCACTGGCCCGCGTTACGAATCAGCTCTACCTCGTGGCGCTGCCCGGGTTCGGTGGCGAGGCGCCCAAGGTCTCGGTCCACGAGCCTTCCGTTCCGCTCAAGAAGCTCACCGACGTCGGTGCCGACTACGCCGCCTGGACCGACGGCGGCAAGACCATCACCTGGGCCGTTGGCTCCAGCTTCTTCCGCCTGCCGTTCGATTCCGTGGTCTTCACGACCCTCAAGATGGACGAGAGCGAGGACAAGGAGAAGGCCGAGGCCGAGGAGAAAGCCCGGAAGCCCAAACCCGAAGAGATCGCCGTGGTCGTCGAGCGGCCCAGGCGCCGGCCGAGCGGGACGATCGTGCTCCGCGGGGCCAAGATCGTCACGATGCGCGGCGATGAGGTGATCGACGGTGGCGACGTCGTCGTCACCGACCATCGGATCGCGGGCGTCGGTCCCAAGGGGGCGGTCAAGGTGCCCGACGGTGCGAAGATCCGCGACGTTTCGGGGACGACCATCGTGCCGGGCTTCGTCGACACCCATGCTCACTGGTCCGAGATTCGCCGCGGGATCCTCGATATGCAGAACTGGTCGTTCTTCGCGAACCTGGCTTATGGCGTGACAACCGGCCGCGACCCACAAACGAGCACAAACGACATGTTCGCCTACCAGGACCTCGTCGAGATGGGCGAGATGGTCGGTCCACGGGCGTTTTCGACCGGTCCCGGCGTGTTCTCCGACACCGACTTCCAGTCGGCCGAGGATGTGGAAGCGGTCGTGGCCAAGTACAAGAAGTACTACCGCACGAATACGCTGAAATCGTACATGATCGGAAACCGACAGCAGCGGCAGTGGATGATCGAAGCCTGCCGCAAGAACGAGGTGATGCCGACCACCGAGGGCGGCCTCGACCTGAAGCTGAACTTGACGCACGCGTTCGACGGCTTCAGCGGCAACGAGCACAGCCTGCCGGTGGTCCCGCTGTTCAATGATGTCGTTGAGCTGTTCGCCCGGACCGGGATCTCGTACACGCCGACGCTGCTGGTCGCCTATGGCGGGCCGTTCGGCGAAACCTATTTCTTCACGACCACCACGATCCACGACGACCCGAAGATCCGCCGGTTCATCCCGCACGACATCCTTGACGGCAAGGTCCGGCGCTCGGAGTGGTTCCACAAGGACGAGCACGTCTTCCCGAAGATCGCCGCCTCGGCGGCCAAGGTCGCCCGCGCCGGCGGGCACGTCTGCATCGGCAGCCACGGCGAGATGCAGGGCATCGGCTACCACTGGGAGATGTGGGCCCTAGCCAGTGGCGGCTGGAAGCCTCTGGAAGTCCTCCGCGCCGCCACCTTGCACGGTGCCGAGGCCATCGGCTACGCCCAGGACCTCGGCAGCATCGAGACCGGCAAGCTCGCCGATCTCGTCGTGCTGGCCAAGGACCCGCTTGCGGATATCCAGAACACGAACTCCGTCCGCTACGTCATGAAGAATGGCGAGCTGTTCGAAGGTGATACGCTCGATCGGATCTGGCCCGATCCCAGGCCGTTGCCGCGGCTCTGGTGGTGGGATACCGCCGCGAAGTGAGCCGGTGATTCGACATGGGGGCCGCTTGCTCTCTCGTAGGTTGCGGTCGCTCTCGATGTTCGGGCTTCCGCCAAGCCAGCAGGCCGCCCATCGAAGCGACGAGCAGAGGTAGCATCGCGAGGATTCCCGCGTCGCCCACCATGCCCCCTGAAGTCGCACGCCGCAAGCCCGAGACCCCAGGGGTATTGCAATAATATGATACCCGGACGGGGCGGAGGCCGTAGGGGTTCGGGGAAAGTCGGATTCCCGACTCGAATGGGAGGAACATCGAGAGGGGATTCCGTCCTGCGGGCGGCAAGCAACAGGCCCCATAAGCGAGGACCGCGCCCAACCCCGCAACCTCGAACCCGAGCAGGAATCGTCTGCTTCTGCCCCGAAACCGGCCCTTTCCCAGGACTCCGAGTCCAAGACCATTCAAGATCGGTAGAAGTCCGAGATCCCAGAACGTAGACTCGAAGCCAAAGGGCGATTGTCCTACGCCGCTTGGAGTCAATCCGACGAGGTTCAGCAAAGCGGCCTGGTCGATGGCGATGAGGGCCACGAGGATCATCAGGCCAGCGATCGAGATGCGAGGCCGTTTCACGGCGTCCCCTTCTTAACCGAGAGTGCCTCGCGACTCGGACCCCTTTACGTCGAACGACCAGCCGGCCTCGGCTCAACGAGCGGCCACTACGGGCGGCGGTAGCGACCTGAGGAATGCCTGGACTCGCAGCCGTTCCTCGGGCCCCAGCTTGAAGAACCGCTTGGCCGAGCTCGTCGCCTCGCCTCCATGGAGTGCGACGGCTTCTTCCAGGGTTTTCGCCCGGCCATCGTGGAGGTATGGCCCCGAGTCGCGGAACCCCCAGAGAGGCGGTGTCCTCCACTCCGAGGTTTTCGGGCCGCCCACGGAGGAGGAATCAGGCTCGCTCGCCCCGTAATAACTGCCGGAGTCGCTGAGTGCCGAGCCCATGTTGTGCAAGAGCAGGTCACTGTAGATCCCCTCGACATCACCGAGCCGCGGCATATGACAGTTCGCGCAGCCCGCGGCTTCGAACAACGATCGGCCAGCGGTCACGGCCGCGGGTTCCGAAGTCCCGGATGGTTTCCTGCCAGCCGGCGCGGGCAAATGCCTCACGTAGGCCACCAGGGCGTCGCACTCGTCCTGCGACAAGTCCAGGCCTTTCGCCCTCGCGTCAGGATCGAGGGGAAAGGGTGCCTGGTGATGACCGGGGACCTCCAGGCCGAGCTCGCCGGCGCAGGCCGACAGGACGAACTCCCGCAGGGTCGGCGTCTCGGCCTTCCATCCGAAGCGGCCGAGACGGCCATCCTTCAGGTGATGGGCGCGGCCGTGGATCTCAGGGAATTCGGGGAACTTCTGCCTCTCCGCGATCAGCAGCGCTTCGTTCGGGATCGCGTCGATCAGGCCCGCGCCGAACAGGCCCGGCGCATTGCGCTGCGAGAGTACGAGTCCATTGATGGTGGAGCGGCCTGCTCGGGCCGCGAATCGCGATGAGCTGAGGGCGATCAATGCCTGGATTTGCTGAATCTCCGTCTCGACGGATTCAGGCATGTCAGCGAGGTGATCGTTGCCCAGGAGTTTGAGGCGCCATCGTTTGTACTCCGGATCGACGCCGAAACGGTGGAGGACGACGCTCGACGATGTCCGGAAACCGGGGTGCAATTCGGATGGTGGAGTCGCGCCGCTCTTGCCGCGGGCCACTGTCAGGATCTCGACGTTCGTGCTGGTCGGACCGGCACCACCTGGCCCGCCCTGATGATGGCAGGCCACGCAGGAGGTTTCATTGTAGACCGGTCCGAGCCCATCACCTCCGGACCCTTTCGCGTCATTCGGCAGCCATTCGCGCGCGAACAACTCGGCCCCCCGCATCAAGACATCGTCGGACGGACGATCATCGTCGGCCCTGACGATGCCGACCGTAACCACTCCCGAGACAATGATGGCTCCGATCCTCGAAAGACCGACCGGCCATCGCGTGAAGCACCGCACCGCGGATTCGAGTCTTGACATAGCACACCTCCAGAAGAGGCCCGCTTTGCACACGCTCCCGCCGCTTCGACTCTAACTCCCGGCGTCGGATCGGTCCATTGCATTCCGGTTCAAGAGCTGTTTGGAGGTTGGCTACTCGTCAACCCAGGAGGAATGCCAATGTTTCCGCGATCACTCGATCGCGGTCGCGATCGAGCGCCAGGAGGTGGTCCGAGCGATCCATGACGAGGAGTTTCTTCTCGGTCGCCCCGAGGTTCCGGTACAGCCAGGAGGCGTTCGCAGGCTCCACGACGGTGTCCCGCCGGCCCTGGATGATCAGGGTCGGGACGCGGACCTCGGGCACCTCCCGCTCGACCTCGGCGATCAGCTCCAGCGCGCTCAGGGTCGCGTGCAGGTTGAAGGTCCGGAATCGATCGGCCTGCGCGGCCTGTCGTCGCATCTCCCGGTCGCGGACGGCCGGGGCCCGGCGGGGCAAGTTGGTGATCACCCGCACAAGCTGCCGCAGATAGCTCGCGGGACGCAAGGGGATCAGCCCGCTGTACCGGATCGCAAGGAACGGGGCGAGCAGCACCTGCCGCGCGACCGGTCGGCGGGTCGCCAAGCGGAGGGCCAGGGTGCCGCCGGTCGAGAAACCGACAACGCACACCGGGCCGCCCCTGGAGGCCAATTCGTCGAACCCCGCCTCGGCCGTCTGGTACCAGTCATCCCAGCTCGACGCCGGCATCACCGGCCCCGGGCCTTCGTGGCCAGGCAGGACCGGGGCAAGGATCCTCAAATCCTCGGCCTGGAGCGCCGCGATCAGAGGGTCCAGCTCGTAAGGGCCGCCGCCCAGGCCGTGGAGGACGAGGCAGGATGGCCGATCGAGGGCTGAGGACTCCCCTGCTCTGGGCGAGATTGAGTCGCGATCGGTCATGAGTCACCGCCCCTGCGAGATAACCTGTATCACGTCTCATCCGTCCAGCTCGCGATCCCAGAGAGGGGATCTGGGGCCAGGCTCGGCGACGTCCCGCGCCGGCGAATTCCACTCGTCAGGGTTCAGGCGTTGGTCTCGTTCCTTCGAGCCGACATACCCCAGCCAGAAGGCAAAGGTCAAGCAGAATGATGCCCCACAGATCATCCCGCTCCAGTACTGCCAGGGGTCTCGGTCGCTCGCGTGCCGAATGAAGAATGCGAGCGAGAGAATCGCCAGGGAACCGACCGCTTTGAAGGACCGGCGCGCCACCGTCGGCCGCAGTAACATGATGACGAACGGGAGCCACAGGGGTGCCATCATCACGAAGAAGCATGCCGATGATGTGACGCCATCCGGGTTGGTCCCTCCGATCGGAACGACCAGCACGATGACATCGGCAATCAAGGCGATCACCAGCACGATCAGGATCGCTTTTAGCGGCGATTGGTATCGACTCATAGCCGGATCCTCGTCTCGGTCGATGTCGTTCGGGGAAGGTACGACGTCTCGCCACTTGCTCAAGTGACACCTCGCCCTCGCCTCCCGTCCTTCATGGTACCAGGGACGGCTTACCGAGTCGCACCTCGACCCGTTACACTTTTCCTGTAAAGTCGTGGTCACGGACAGGCGCGGGGAGACGAGCTTGGCCTTCGATCTTCGAAGGGCTTGCGGTGCGGATCTCATTCGATATCGACGACACTCTGGTCTGCGATGACTCGGTACCGGTCGAGCAGTTCCTGCCGCGATGGAAACGGTGGTTCTACCCTGAGCGGCTGCGCCTTGGCACGAGGGACCTGTTGCGCGAGCTGATCGCTCGCCGACATCACGTTTGGATTTATACGACCTCTTATCGGTCCCCTCGTTACCTCCGTGGCTGGTTTGGTAGCTTCGGCGTGCCGCTTTCCGGTGTGGTCAACCAGCGGCGGCACGATCGTGTTGTCGGACGACACGGGCCTTCAAAGAATCCGTCGGCGTTCGGCATCAACCTGCATGTGGACGATTCGGAGGGAGTGGCCGAGGAGGGTCGAAGGTATGGCTTCGACGTCGTCGTCGTGAATCCGGATGACGGGGATTGGGTCGCTCGCGTGCTGAGAGCCGTCACGATGCCGTCGCCCTGAGCCTACCCTCGCCAGATCTCCCGCCATCGAACCGGGCGCCCGGAACCTTGGGAGTGCGTAGGGTGGGTCGAGCCTCGATTCATCGAGGCGAGGCCCACCAGATTCGCCGAGCATTACGGTGGGCCTCACGCCGCGTTGCGGCGTTCGACCCACCCTACGTCCTCCCTCTCATTTCGACAGCCGATCCAGGACATTGCGGGTGATCCGTTCCACGACCGAGTCGCCGCCGCGGAGGCCGTGGGCCCAGTCCGTGCTGCCGGTGGTGACGACCGTGCCGCCCTTGACGTAGGCGCCGAGCACCGAGGCACCCTGCGCCGGCGCCACGGTCGGATCGCGGGGGAACCGGTCGTACCAGAGGGCGTCGCCGGGATGCCATCGGGCCGGGCAGGTGGCCAGGATGACGAAGCTTTCGGGCGTGCCGTCACGGCCGGTGGGGACCGGCAGCCCGTCCTTCATGGTGAACTCGCAACCGTCGCACTCGTAGCCGACGACCGTGTGCTTGCCGCCGAAGTCCTCGCCGCGTTTCAACCCGGTGCCTTCGAAGAGCCAGTGATCGGGGCGATGGACGGTGAACGCGCCCTTGCCGTCCATGTACTGACCATGGCTCAAATGGTAACCGCCGTGGAGGAAGCCCAAGCCGGTCAGCCGGTTCTCGGGCCGATTCACCAGGTGGTGGCTCCAGGCGGTGGTGAGCGTGCGGTGATCGTCGGTGGGGAAGACCGGGTCCTGGTTGTACCACTGCTTCCAGCAGGTCAGCGCGCGGCCGGACTCCTCGCTGCGCACCTGCCAGCAGCAGGTGTTGCCGCTGAAGAACGCCACGTTCCCGCCCCGCGCGATGAACGCTTCGAGATGGTCGCGCATCGGGGCCGACCAGTATTCATCATGGCCGACGCTCAGGACCAGCTTGTAATGGTCCAATAACTCGGGATGGAACTCGAGGTCGCTGTTGGCGCAATAGTCGAGCGTGTAGCCGTTGCGCTCGGCCCAGGCGACGAACGGCAGCTCCCATTGCCGGAATTGCGAGTCGGGCGGCCGATTGAACGAGACGCGGTGCCCCTGGAGGTTGGCCCGGCCGTGATACGCATACAGGCTGCCGCCGCCCCAGTTATTGTAGGCGTTGTAGGTGTTGGTGGAGAGTTCCAGCAGGATCGGCGTCGCTTTGCCGGGCTCCGCCGGGCGCACGATGAAGAAGATATCGACCTCGGCGGTGCGGCGGTTGCGGCCGACGAACTTGCCGCCGTTGTCGGCGACGTGCAGCCGGACGTTGTAATACCCCGATCGCCACTCGGCCGGCACGGTGAGCGTATGGGCCACCGGCCAGTCGCAGCCGTGGGACGACGCATGTTCCGGGATCGGGTACGCTGCGCCGGGGAGGTCGGACTTGCGGTAAACCGTCTTCGTCTCGGCACCGAGGCGGGCGATCTCCATCGCGTAATGCGCGGCCGTCGTCGAGATGTGAAAGCGGACCACCTCACCGGCCCGGTAGCTGAGCTGGTCGGTGTAGCCCTCGATGGTCAAGGACGGCGGTTCGTCGGAAACGCCGGCAACCGATGCGACGGAGAGTGTGGCGACGATGGCGAGCCAGGCGAGGAGCGGGATCCGAGTCATGGTCATTCCCAGGGGAAGCGGATTATCGAGTTCAGATCGATTGGGCCACCCGATCAAGGTAACCCCGGAACCGCGTGATTGCTACAGCGCGGCATCGTGGCTCTTCGGAGCGCGCGCCGAAGCCCGCGCTGGAAACTTGTAGGGTGCTCTGTGAGCACAGGAACGGCCGGGGCTTGCCCCGCGGTGCTCACAGAGCACCCTACGAACTGAGCCCCGCGGTGCTCACAGAGCACCCTACGAACTGAGCCCCGCGGTGCTCACAGAGCACCCTACGAACTGGCTCATCGGGCGAATGGATCGCTCGGGAAGACGGGGTCGTAGAGGAGAACCGACTCGGCTTCACCGCGGAGGAGTCGAATCTCCAGCGCGTTCCAGAAGGCATTGGGGTTCGGTTCGGCCCGGTCGGTCCGGAACCGATCGAGCCAGCGGAGGGCCTCCGCGCGATGGCCAAGTTGATGGTAAGCCAGGGCCAGGAAGGCCCAGTCCTGAGGTAGACTCTTGCCACCGCGATTCCGGATGCCTTCTTCCAGCCAGCGAATGGATTCCTCGAACCGCCCGGCGCGGTAAAGCGCGGCTCCCAGCGTGTTCATCACGTTGGGCTTCTCGGCCGGTGGCAGTGCCGCCAGTGCCGCCTCGGCCAGCCGCACCGGCGCCTCGCGGTCGGCGATTGCGTCGGGCCCGAGCACGCAGGTCCAGGCGACCGTGTTGGCGGTTTCCGGATTGGTTGCGGTCCCGTATCGAGCCAGCAATTCGGAGCACGCGTGTTGTGAGCCGTCCGGATCGGCTTGATTCCGCAGTAACACGACCTGAAGGTAGCGGAGCTGGAGATTCTCCGGATGGGCCTGGATCGCAGCGGCGAAGTCGGCGGCGGCTCTTTCGGGTTGACCGCGAGCGTTGTGAAATTCGCTGCGCCCGAGCCAGTTCGACGCGTCGTAGGGGCGCGCGGACGACCTGGTCGAATGCGGCCTCGGCCTCGTCCCACTGCTCTCGTTGCATCAGGAGGCGACCGCGGGCCAGCGGGTCGACGCCGAACGGGAAGGGATCGAGCCTCGGTCCGCCGTCCGTTTCCGGCGGCCCGCCGAGTTGCTCCAGACGCGCCCGCGCTCCCCCCAGGCCGCGTTGTCGAGCGACTGGATCGTACCCTTGGCGGCGTCGAGCGTCAGACCAGTGAGGACCTCCACCCAGGTCGCGACGCGCTCCAGGTCGTCGGGCAGTTCGGGGACATTCCGGAAGAGCCGCGCCCCATGGTCGTAGGCTCCCGTCAGGAAGGACTGGCCGTCGGGGCTGAAGGCCACGGTAAAGACCTGGGACGGATGCTGGATCGGTGGACCGAGCGGCATTCCGGAGGCCGCGTCCCAGAGCCGGGCCGTTTTGTCCCGACTGCCGGTGAGGACGACCTTTCCGTCAGGGCTGAAGGCCACGGCCCAGATCCACGCTTGATGCAGGAGGGCGCTATGCGGAGCGTCCGGGTTTCCACGTCCCAGAGCCGCGCTGCGCCATCTTCACAGCCGGTCAAGAGGGCCTTGCCATCCGGGCTGAACGCTGCCGCGCTGATGCAACCGGGATGCGGGAACGGCTGGCCGAGGGGCGTTCGGGTCGCCACGTCCCAGACCAGCGCCGAGCCACTGTCGTATCCGGTGAGGAGGGTCTTGCCATCGGGGCTGAAGGCCGCGGCATCGACGTTGCCGGCTTGCGGGAGGGCGGGGCCGAGGGATGTCCCCGTCGCGGCGTCCCAGAACCGGACCGTCCGATCCGCGCCTCCCGTCATCGTCGTCTTTCCATCAGAACTGAATCCCACCACGGTGACGGCACCCTCGTGCGGGAGGGCCGGTCCGATGGGCTTGCCGCTGGCCAGGTCCCAGAGCCGCGCCGTCTTGTCCTCGCTCCCGGTAAGGAGGCGGGTACCATCGCGGCTGACGGCCACAGCCACGACCGGCCCCTGGTGGGATAGGCTCGGCCCGATGATCTGACCCGTTGCCGCGTCCCACCGGTTCACGCTGCCGCTCCAGTGTCCGCTGATGATCGAGCTGCCATCGGGGGTGAAGGCCACGGACTGGCCGAGGTGGGGACGATCGAGGATCAGGCCGAAGGGTTGGCCGGGGTCGGCATCCCACAGCCGGACCGTGTTGTCGCTACTGGCGGTGAGGACGGTCTTGCCATCGGGGCTGAAGGCACCGGCCACGACCGGGCCTTGATGCACGATGATCGGTTCGAGGGGCTGGTTCGTCACCGCGTCCCAGAGCCGCGCCGTCTTGTCCTCGCTCCCGGTGAGGATGGTCCGGCCATCGGGGCTGAAGGCCACGGCCCGGACTTTCAGTCGATGCCGGATGGGCTCGCCGACGGGCCTTGCGGTCGCCACATCCCACCGCCTCACCGTCCCGTCGCTTTCACCAGTGAGGATCGTCCTGCCGTCCGGGCTAAAGACTGCGGTCCAGACAGGACTCTGAGGGTTGAGAGGTGAGCCGATCGGCTTTCCGGTCGTGGCGTCCCAGACCTGCACCACGCCGAAGCTCACGGCCAGGAACGACTTGCCGTCGGGGCCGAACGCCACGGCCTCCACACTGCTTTGTTGTACCAAGGGTGGGCCGATGGCGCGATGCGTCGCGGTGTCCCAGAGCCGCGCCGTCATGTCCTTGCACCCGGTAAGGATGGTCCTGCCGTCGGGACTATAGGCCACGGCCTTGACCGCTTCGGGATGAAGGAAGGGCGATCCGAGTGGTCGGCAGGAGGCGACGTCCCAGAGCTGCGCCGTCCTCTCGCTACCCGTGAGCACGGTCCGGCCATCAGGGCTGAAGGCCACGACAAGGACGGGACGCTGATGGATCAAGGGCGGTCCGATGGACTGGCCGGAGGCGGCATCCCAGAGTCTTGCGGTCCCGTCGTCGCCCCCGATGAGGACGGTCTTGCCGTCGGGGCTGAATGCCGCGGCGTCAACGGGGCCTGGATGGGAAAGGACCGTCTTCAGTCGGGCATGATGAGGCTGCCAGGCCGCCAGATTGGCCCGCGCGGCGCGCTGCCCGGCCGGATCGCCGGCCGCGGTCGACGACCGCCAGCTCTCGATCATCCACAAGAGCCCGGTCCCGACCTGGTCCTTCTCGAAGGCGGCCTGGCCACGATCAAAGTTGCGGATCGCCAGCAGGCGATTCGATTGACTCAGCGATTTCTTCAGGCTCTCGCGTTCCGTGCCGAGATCGACATTCAGCCGGGTGATCTGTCGATTCGCCTTCTCTTGCTCAGTTGCAAAGTAATGCTGACGTTCGGCGTACAGGACGGCGGTAACGGTCATGGCCACCAGCGCCGCGGTGACGGTGCCGATCGCACTGGCCACCAGCGGGTTGCGCCGGCTCCAGCGCCACGACCGTTCGAGCCAGCCGACCCGGCGGGCGAGGATCGGCTTGCCGCCGCCGAACCGCCGCAGGTCTTCGGCCAACTGCCCGGCCGTCGCGTAGCGCTCGGCCGGCTCCTTGGCCATCGCCTTGAGCACGATCGTCTCCAGGTCCCGGGGAATCCGGCGGTCGAGCTGGCGGAGCGGCGTCGGGGTCTCGTGCAGGACGAGCTCGACGAGCTTGACCCGGTCCGATTCCTCGAAAGCGGGACGCAAGGCCAGCAGCTCGTACAAGGTCGCCCCCAGGGCGTAAACATCGCTGCGGGGATCGGACCAGCCATCGAACCGCTCCGGCGCCATGTACCGCAGGGTACCGACGATGTCGCCGGTGCGAGTCAGCTCGTCGCTGTCCTGGTCCTTGGCCAGGCCGAAGTCGGTGATCCAGACCTGTCCCACTGCGTCGAGCAGGAGGTTGGAGGGCTTGATGTCGCGGTGGAGGATGCCCTGGTCGTGGGCATATTCGAGGGCCTCGGCGACATCGACGCCGATCCGCGCCACGCTGCGGAGGTAGACGGCGTCGGGCTGGGAGGAAAGCTCTGATCGATCATTCGACGACGCCTGGGCCGGGCCGTGATGAGGCTGCGGGGCCGCGTCGGCCGTCGATCGCTCTCCTCCCTGGTCGTTGACCGGAATTCGACCGGTCCGAAGAGCGATCGCCAGGGTCGTGGAGAGGTCCTGGTCCGCCGCGGCCTCCTCCGGCACAGGTCCGCTGGGTTCGCGTCGCAGCCGCTTGACCTCGTTGAGCACGGTGTCCAGCCCATGCCCGCGGATGAACTGCATCGTGTAATAGTGCAGACCCTCGTGCTCGCCGATCCCGTAGACCGGGACGATGTGCGTATGGTGCAGCCGCGCCGCGGCGCGGGCCTCGCGGCGGAACCGCTCCAGACGCGTCGCGTCGGCCAGGCGATGGAAGGGGAGCGTCTTGAGGGCCACGTGCCGGCCCAGCGATTCCTGCATCGCCTCGTAGACCACCCCCATGCCGCCAGAGCCGATGGGTCGGAGCAAGAGGTAATCGCCCAGCTTCTGCGGTAGCTGGGCCCGTGAAGCGGCCTGGGTCGCCTGATCGCCGTTGGCTACCCCGCCCCGCGAGCCGAGCTCTTCCATGACCAGCATGGCGGGGAACAGCGTGCGAATCCGCTCGGCGAGCTCGGGATACCTCGCGGTGTATTCGCTCAACGACGGCCGCTCGCCCCGGCGATGCCGTTGCAGAAACTCGTTGACCAGATGCTCGACCGGGTCGAAAGCCGAGGACGGCTCGATCATGGGATCAGTCCTTCCAGGCCGCCGCTGTGGCTCAGGTCCTTCTTGAGCCGTTCCAGGGCGCGGATGTACCGCTTGCCGGCGGCGGCCTCCGAGATGTCGAGCACCCGCGCGATCTCGGCGCGGCTGAGTTGCTCGAAGTGGCGCAGGGCCAGGATCTCGCGATCGATCGGGTCCATATTGTCGAGGGCTTGTTGCACCTGGATCTTCATCTCGGCACGGATGGCCGCCTCACTGGGGCGGGTGTCATGACCCAGGAGCTGGGCAGCCAGCGCGGCGGAGGACGCTTCGGGGAATGGGCCGTGATCGAGCGACACCTCCTGGCAGGGGTCGCGCATCTGGGCGCCGAAGTGATGTCGGTGCAAGGTCACCAGCTTCTGGCTGGTGAGGAACCGGAGCCACAAGAAGAACGGCATCGAGGGGTTGCGCAGGTACTCAGCCAGTCGTGTCGAGGCTTCCAGGTAGGCCTCCTGGATGACGTCCGAGGGGTCAATCCGTCCTTGCAGCCGCCGGTCAAGCCGCAGCGCGACCAGGCGTCGGAGCCGATCCCGGTGCCGTGCCAGGAGCGTGCCCAAACCTTGCGGATCGCCTTGCGCCGCCTGCTGAAGCAGGCGGTCGATTTCACTCGTATTGCCGGTCATCAGCGGCGCCCAAATTGCATGTGCTCACCAGATCGGCCCGACCAGCGCATCAACGTCGGCCGGGTCCATCGCTTCGAAGCTCCTATTACATTAAACCGCGCGCGCGGTCCGCAGCGAGACAGGAAAAGCCAGACTTCTTGTCACTTCGTTCTCTGAACTGGTCGGGTCCATCGAGAGATTGAAGCATCAGACCACGACTCTTTAGAGGATATCCAGTCTCAGGAAAGACCATCGGTCGGATTCCCGGAGAGTTCGGTTTGTCCCGTCGAGGGCTGATTGAGCGGTTAGAGGAATAGGCGGGAGTCCTCGCGAGGGCCCAGCCGGCCGATCTTCGCTGCGGCGCTCGGCCTGCGCACGGGCGTCCACGCGAGGTCGGGAAGCACAGGTCGGTCACGATGGTCGAGAACCCGTCGCCGGTTGGGGAGCCACGATGATGGATGAGTTGAATCCCGTACGACGTCATTCCGGCGAAGCATCCGAGCCCGCCCGCCGGGCTTGGATACTTTCCAGCCGATCGAGCTCAAGGATTCGCCGCCTGGCGTGGGGGCTGTTCCTGCTTGTGGGATTGGTTGCGGTCACGGGGTATTTTCTCGAGCGAAGCGGGATGCAAGATTCCGGTGCGGCCCGAGGGGTGATCCTGGGAGAGCACGCCGGCCCCGTGCGTTCGATCGAGTTCGTGCGCGGGACGTCGAACCTGGTGTCGCTCGACACGACCGGAGAATCCTGGCTCTGGGACGCGACAACACGCCGCGTTCTGTCTTCGATGGGAGGACCAAAGTCTCCGGTCTCGCGCCAGGCTCTGGACCCCCAGGGCAGGACTCTGGCGACCGGCGGCCGCGATGGAACGATCGCACTGTGGGACCTGGCAAACGGCCAACGACAGATGTTCTTTGCCTCGGTCCGCGGCCCGATTTGTGCCTTGGCCTTCTCGGGCGATGGCAAGACGATCGCGGTGAGCGAGGAGGACTCTGTCATCCTCCTGGACCGGTCAACACGCCGGCTGCGGTTGACACTGCGAGGACAGCACGGTGTCGTCACAGCCCTATCCTTCTCTCCGGATGGAAGGACCCTGGCCTCGGCCTCGAGGGACCTGACGATCACGTTCTGGGATACCGCGACAGGGCAGGCGCGCACAACCCTCCGAGGTTACTCGACTCACATCTACTCGATCGCGTTCGCACCCGGCGGCACGACCCTGGCCTCGGTGCACGCCGGCGGCATGGTCCGGCTCTGGGACGTGGCGAGTCAACGCACACAAGGCGTCTTGACATACCCTCCCCATGGTGCCTTCGTCGTCGCCTTCGCTCCGGACGGCAAGACCCTGGCCACAGGACACGGACGTGGCATCATCGTGCTGTGGGATGCCGACACGCTTCACGAGCGCGCCACCTTGCAGGATAACGGCGGCGAGGTTCATGCGCTGGCCTTCTCCTCAGACGGTCAGATGCTCGGCTCCGGGGGATCCGACTCGATGGTGAGGTTGTGGGAATTGAGGATGAGGCTTGAACTGGGGCAGGTTGTGAGTCATGCCCCGGAGATCTCCGCTGGCGAGTAGGTTCTGCCGTGGCCTCATGAGATCGAGCCTCGGATCGGTTCCCGTATCGGGGGCTCGCCCGCTTGACTCGACGCTCGGTGGAAATCAACATAGGACCCTGAGGGCGTGTGTGAGCGTGAGTCCTCCAGGCCGCTGACCGGAGCGCGCACGGAGTTTCTTGCTATGGCCGACGAGAATGGGCGGAGGAACTTGGCCGCCGTGTTGCGCAGGCTTCGGGAGACGTACCCCAACGCCCGATACGAACTGGACTGGGAGAACCCCTTGCAACTGCTGGTCGCCACCATCCTGGCGGCCCAGTGCACCGACGAGCGAGTCAACGCGGTGACGCCCGAACTGTTCGCGAAGTACCGCGATGCGCAGGCGTTCGCCCGGGCCGATATCGCCGAGCTGGAAGAAGCCGTCCGCCCGACCGGGTTCTACCGCAACAAGGCCAGGGCGATCCGAGACGCCTGCCAGGCGCTCGTCGATCGGTTCGGCGGGAGCGTCCCGGCCAATATCGACGACATGACCACGCTCCCCGGCGTCGCCCGCAAGACGGCGAACGTCGTGCTCAACAACGCGTTCCGAATCTCCAGCGGCGTGATCGTCAACACCCACGTCGCGCACGTCAGCCAGCGCCTCGGTCTGACGGACGAGACCAAGCCGGAGCGGATCGAGGTGGACCTGATGAAGCTCCTGCCGCGCGACGAGTGGATCCCCTTGGCGCCGAGGTCGTGCTCCACGGCCGCTACACCTGCACGGCCCGCGACCCGCGATGCGCTCAATGTATGCTGGAGGACCTTTGCCCGAAGCGCGGGGTGACTCAGGTTGAGGCTGAGCCGGCCCGGTCGCGCCAGACTGCCTTCGTGAAGACGTCGCTCGACGATGAGTTCGAGGAAGCGAGCGCAGAACGCCGAGAGTCATCCCGGCGCGGCAGGCGGGCTCACTCCTCCATCGATCTCCCTTTATTCCCGGAAGAGGTGAACACCATGTCGAGCACGGGGACATTCGCGGGAATCGGTCACTTGCCCGCGGATTGGCGCACGATCCTCTCGGACGAGCTGGACAAGCCTTACTTTCACCGGTTGCAGGAATTCGTGGCCGAAGAGCGGCGGACGCACACCGTATTCCCACCCGAGGAGGACGTCTTCAACGCGCTGAGGCTCACTCCTTACGAGCGGACGAACGTGCTCTTGCTCGGTCAAGACCCCTACCACGACGACGGCCAGGCGCACGGACTGTGTTTCTCGGTCCGGCCCGGGGTCAAGCCGCCTCCCTCGTTAGTGAACATGTTCAAGGAATTGCGAGACGACCTCGGCTGCACGATTCCGAAGCACGGTTATCTCGCCCATTGGGCCGAGCAGGGCATCTTGCTGCTCAACGCGGTGTTGACGGTCCGCGCGCACGAGCCGAACTCGCACAAGGACAAGGGCTGGGAGACGTTCACCGACGCCATCATCCGCGCGGTCAACGCCAAGCCGAGTCCCGTCGTGTTCGTGCTCTGGGGCGCCTATGCCCAGAAGAAGGCGAAGCTGATCGACGCCGCGCGGCACACAGTGCTGACCGCGGCCCACCCGTCGCCGCTCTCGGCCAAGAAGTTCTTCGGCAGCCGGCCGTTCTCGGCGATCAACAACGCACTCCGCGCTTCCGGCAAGCCACCCATCGACTGGCAGCTCCCCGAGCGGGTTTGAGCCGGGCGCGGTTCATCATGTCTCGGGGCGATCCACGCGATGAGTCCTGACCAGGAGTTCGACGAGACCGAGGAGGCTCCAACCCGTCAGGAGCGGAAGACCGGCCCCTGCGAGCTCTGCGAACGGCCCGGGAAGCTCCTGACGTTCCACCACCTGATTCCCCGCCACTGCCACCGCAAGAAGCGGTTCCGCAACCGGTTCTCGATCGCCGAGATGCGCAGCCGCGGCCTCTGGCTCTGCCGGGCCTGCCACGACGGGATCCACGACCTCATCCCCGACGAGAAACTCCTCGGCTGGAATTACCACACCCGGGAACTGCTGCTGACTCATGAAGGTGTGAAGAAACATATCGATTGGGTGAAGAAGCAGAAATAGAGTAATCAGGTTATTGGAGTAGGGGCGAGATGATGGTGGCCCACCGCGTCAGAACTGGAACAACCAGCGGACAACCGTGATGAATCCGATGAGCACCAGCGCCAGTGCGACGAAGAGGACACCGGCGATCGGCAGGATATAGCGCCAGGGGGTCCGGAACGGTTTGAGTTCGATCGCGAGCGGGGCTGGCATGCCGGGCTCGCGCAGCTCCAGGTGATCCCGATGCCGGTAAGGTTCCAGGAGCTGGATATTCCTGGTATTCGCCTTGAATCCGACGTCGAAGAGGTCGCCGAGGAGGGGGATCGCACCGACGGCGACATCGATGAAGACGTTGGCGGCCATGCGAGCGGCCACGGTTTTGGGCAGTTTGTAGTGGCGGAGGGCCACCAGCACCAATCCAGCCTGCACGAGGCCGGTGAGCACGTCACCACCGATCGGCAGCAAGCCGAGCAGGGCATCGAGCCCGACAGTGATCCGCGTACCGGGAATAGGGAAGGCGCGGTCCATCAGCCAGGCGAGCCGCTCCAAGTTGCGGGTCATCGCCTCACGCCGGTGGGCATCGCGGTCGATCGGTCTCGGCTCGATAATCACCTTGTTCATGACGTCTCTTGGAATTGGAATCGCTTTCGTGCCATGGAATCGGTCCCGCCGGCGCGGGAGGTCGTCTTCACCCCTCGTCCGGCGCGAAATCGCCGTAATCCAGCGGTGTGGTGGAGGGCTTCGGCGGCGGTGCTTCGGGGACGACCTGACCGCCTGGGGAGTCGTCCTCCCGGACGTTCGGGGCATCGGGGCCGAACGGGTTCGGCTCGTCGGGATCAGGACCGCTCGGAAGATGTCCGGGCTGGCCGGTGCCGCCGGTCGGTTGGGTGTCCCGGGACATCTTCGATGTTGCCGGATGGGACATGGTGCGGCTCCTTCGATCGCTGAATATCATTCCGGAATCAGGCCGGATCGCGACGATCCGGAACCGCGCTTTTTTCCGGGATCACCGCCTCAAGGGTCTCCAGTTCTTGTACTCCAGTCAAGACGTGACCGCACGAGAGCGACTTCCCGAATGATTTGCGCACCCACGGCGTCACCGTCCATCCCGACCGGACGCGTTCGCAACCCGAGTGTGAACGATTCTAGAGCGCCTAACGCTCGGGTTGCACACAATCACCGCATCGAATCGATACGAGCCCAAAGCGCCAGCGAGTGAATTCCGGCGGGGCTTCTCAATCTACTCGCTGGCGCTTCGGGCTCGTGTCAGTCGTCCGCAACGCAAGCGTGAACCGTTCTAACATGCTAACGGCATACCGACTGGATCGCGTCCCAATGGATTCTCGTCGCTCCTCGGCTCTATCGAGAGCCGGACAAGAGGTTGGTCGGCGGATACGAGACCGCGCGAGTCGCGGGCCGCGCGCCGTCAGTGGCCGCGAGTTCGATCAAACGCTCCAGCCCAGCGGTCCGGCCAGAGACCGGAGCTGATCGAGGAGCCGTTCGAACCGGTCGAAGTCGAGCGACTGGCGCTCCGTCGGACAGAGCGTGGTCCGGGTCGGGATGGATCTCGATCAGGAGCCCATCGGCGCCGGCGGCCAGCGCGGCCAGGGCCATGGGCGGCACGTAGTCTCGCTTGCCGGTGCCGTGGCTGGGGTTGACCAGGATGGGAAGATGCGATAGAGTCTTGGCCGGTGGGATGACCGAGAGGTCGAGCGTGTTGCGGCTGTGATCGGAGAAGGTCCGGACGCCCCGCTCGCAGAGGATCACGTTGGGATTGCCGCCGGAGAGCAGGTACTCGGCCGACATCAACCATTCCTCCAGCGTGGCCGACATCCCGCGCTTGAGCAAGACCGGCCGCCGCGCCCGCCCGACCCGGCGCAGCAGGCTGAAGTTCTGCATGTTCCGCGCACCGATCTGGATGATGTCGGCTGCCGCCTCGACGGCGTCGAGGTTCTCGGTGTCCATCAGCTCGGTGACGATGCCGATGCCGGTCTTCTCGCCCACGCGGCGGAGGATCTCCAGGCCCTCGAGGCCGAGCCCCGGGAAGGCATAAGGGCTGGTGCGGGGCTTGAACGCGCCGGCGCGGAGGAATCGCACGCCATGCGCCAGCAGCCAGTTGGCGGTGCGGAGGATCATCGCCTCGTCCTCGACCGAGCACGGCCCCGCGATGATCGTGAACTGGCGCTCGCCAAATGTGCCCTGGGGCAGCCGGACGACCGTGTCGTGCTCGTGCATCTCGCGACTGGCGAGCTTGTACGGCTTGGTGACGCGGATCAGCTCGAGCACCCCCGGCAGCACTTCGAGCGCCCTCGGATCGACCGTGCTCGTATTGCCCGTGATTCCGATCGCCGTCCGCGTCGGGCCGGGCATGGGATGGGGCGTCAGGCCCATCTGGCGGATCGTCTCGAGCACCCGGTCGATCTGCGCCGGGGTGGAGTGGCTCTGCATTACAACCAGCATGATCGTCGGTTCCTGTCAGAGTCGGCGTCGGGGTGAAAGGAAAACCTGTATCAGATCGAAGCCAAGTTAGTCTATGCATGAGGCGTGGCGGCGAACCACTGACGAATCCGCTCCTCCAGCTCGCGGACCTCCGGGCCATTCTGGCGGACCTTGGCGTAATTGCGCGCGGCCTCGGCGCCGAGAATCGCCCGCCCTCTACCGGGTGAATCGAGGAGTCTCCTGGCTTTGGCGATCGGCTCGAAATAATGCTCCTTGGAGTCGCGCTCGCTCCGGATGGCTTCCCAGGTCCACTTCGGCTTGAGCCGCCAATCGATCCCGGCCAGGGCCCAGACCTCAACCTCCTGCCAGGCTTGTTCGGCCAGGAACAGGCGTGGTCGAGGCAAGAGTTTCTGGACTCGCAACTCCAGGTCGTCGAGGGCCTTCCGACGGTGAGGGTCACAATCGCGATCTACGCAAAGAACGAATAAGTCAACATTATTAAAGTTTTCGATGATCTCTCGGATGTGACCTGGTTTCTTGACGGCATCCACACCCTTGACTCTGGGAGAATGGATATCGAGCTTCACATGGGGCTTGCCGAGATGAGCGAACATCGCCGAGAAGATGGGCCTGAGGATGAGATGGTCGTTCAGATAGTCCTCAGGGATGATCCGCACTCTCATCTCCGCGCCTCCGCCTTGCGAGGGCGGACAGCTCTCGGGAGGAACGCCGCGTCGTCCGGGTCAGGCTGCATGTACAGTGCCGTCGATTCGAACCAGCCTGTGGCGAACAGATCGCACAGTCTCTGCTTCTTGATCAGCCGTTTCGCATCAGGCATGTCGAGGATGCGGATGATTCGAGCGTCGGGCTCGTTCTCGAGCCGATAGATCAGCGAGGCGTGTTCCAGGGATTCCTGGCTCGAGCGGCTGAGCAAGTCGGGGGAATTGGTGGTGGCCACGACCTGGATGCCCTTGTGTTTCACCTGATTTTCGATCAAGTCGAGCAGCAGCCAGAGTTGGGTCGGATGGATGCTGGTTTCTACCTCCTCGAAGAAGAGGAACGAGGCGGGATGCGGTCCCAGGAATGCCGCGACGTACCCCAGGAGCCGAAGTGTCCCATCGGAGGCCGACGCCAAGGTGATGCGCCGGCCATTCTTCTCGACCAGCGTCGCGAGCACCTTGCCCGTCGGATCGGTGGGGAACTCGAAATCGGCCAAGCCCGCCGGCATCAGCTCCTCGCCCCAGGAGATCAGGTTGCGCTTGCCCTGGGGATCCTGACACATGGCGTAAAGCACAGAGGAGAGGTTGCGGCCGTTGTCGCCCAACACATCCTGGCCGGGCAGTGACGGTTGGCGCATGGCGTCGGGCGACCAATCGAAAAACCGCATCGAGGAGAATACCTCGAGACCTGGGAGCGGTCTCGCGGCCTCGCCGGTGTCTCGGCTCGTCACCTGGGGATGGCGCTGACCATTTCGCCGCGCCTCACGGGCAAAGCGGGCCAGAAAGGGAAGACCCCGAGGCTGGATGACGCGATCGACAACCTTGTCTTCACAACCGTTATCTGAGTAGATCGCGATGCGCAGACTGTCAGTGTCCTTGGCCTTGCCGACGAAGAGGTCGTGAGCGGCGGCCCGCGCCAGGTGCTCTCGGCTGATCCGCGGGGCGGGATGCTTCTTATCCACATCCACCTCGATGTGATAGCGAAGTGGCTCGCCGCCTACCTGGGACGTCTCGACGGTCAGAGCGAAGGAACGGGCGCCAGCATAGCTGATCTCGCGTGTCCCCCCCCGGATACCGGTCCAGACGCGTTCTCCGCCCTCGCCGTATTTCTCGCCGATGATCTCGGAAAGGCTGTAGCCCCGCGCGATGCCATGCAGGAACCGGAAGGCGTCGCGGATGTTGCTCTTGCCGGAGGCGTTGGCCCCGATCAGGACCGTGAACGGGCCGAGTTTGAGCTCGGCGTCCTTGAAGTTCTTGAATCGTTCCAGTCGCAGCGAGGTGAACATCGGTCAGCTCCTGATCGCGTGGATTTTGGATCGATTATACCCCCTCGGCGGCGACCTGGGTATGAGTCGGACACGAGGAAATCTCGATGGTTCACCGACTTCCGTCGATTGTCGTGATCGGCCATGATCGGCCGGCCCGGTGGGGGAAATGGGTTGATCCCCGGCCGTTGCGCGACTATGATTAGGATGTCGATCGCGATGTCATCGCGATTGTACGCTCTCCATTCCATGTCTCAATGGGAAGCGACCCGAAGGGGGCTGACGATGCGAACAAGTCTCTCCATGAGTGTGTCGTCGAGCCTGAGTCCCGCGCCCGGGTCACGGTAGTCTTCGCGCCGCAAATTTCGCGAAGACACAGCGCACCGCGACGGCCGGCAACGCGTCGAAGCGCCCGTGCGCGTCTGATCCTCAGGCTCTCCTCGCTGTCAGTACGCAGTTCGCAGAAGTAGACCAGACCGGCACAGGCCGGGCTGTCTCCCGATTCGTTCCTCATTCACTGCGCACTGCCTACCACCTACTGCCCACTGGATTCTTATTCGTGAGAGCGATCATGAGACATCATTTCCCATCCAAGGTGCAATTGCGCGGCCTGTGCGCCGAGCTCGGCGAGGAAGACGGGCTGGACCCGCGCCTGGCGCCGCGGCGGACCGGTCGCAACGGGCGGGGACATGCGTCCGGCCCCGGACCGGGGCTCGGCTTCGGGCCGCAGGGCCGGCCGGTTGACCGCAAGGCCAGCCAGCTTTGCCGGCAGGTGGCCATCACGCTCGACGAGGTCTTCGCCGATTGTGGCGACGGCGTGCTGCGGAACCTCCACGTCGTGGATGTCACGCCGTTCCCCGATACCTCCCGGCTGATGGTGGCCGTCGCGTCCGTCGACGGCAAGACCGAGCGCGAGCACGGGCCCGAAGTCGTCCTGGAACACCTCCAGCATGCCAGCGGGCACCTCCGTTGCGAGGTCGCCGCGGCCGTCACACGGAAACGCGCGCCGCTGCTCGTCTACCGGCTCGCCCATCCTGCCATAGCTGCGATCGATCCGTGAGAGCGACGGAGAGAGAAACCACGAAACACACGAAATCCGAGGGGAGTCGGCTCGAGGACCCCGCAGGCTGGAAAGAACACAGGCCGGGCGCCATACTGGCGTGAATCCCGCGGGCGGATTCTTCGCGTGTTTCGTGGTCTCCAACGATTCTCCGACCCATGAACTCATCCGACACCTTGGTCGATTCACCGCGGCGCTGGCCGATTCGACTCAGCAGCGTGCTGATCCTGGTACTGGGCTATGCCCTGATCCGTCAGCAGCGGAAAGAGGCTCGGTTACGAGACGCGCTCGCGGCCTATAAGAGCCGGGCCGACCAGAAGATCGTCGGCGTCCTCGGGGGTTGGATGCCGCTGGGTTGGCCCGATGGCACTCCCCTGGAAGGGGCGATCCAGCGGATCAAGTCGGCATCGAGCGCGGGAGGGCGGTCGCCGAGTTTTCCGAAGGGCATCCCGATCTACGTCGATGGCGAGGCCCTGCGCAGGACCGGCAAGACCTTGCAATCGCCGGTGAAGGCGGCCGCGCCGGATCCTGTCAATACGGTGGGCCCCACCCTCCGGGAGAAGCTCCGGTCTTTCCTGGAGCCGATGGGCTTGGCCTATGAGGTGAAGGACGGCGCGATCATGATCACCACGCCGGACGCGGTCGAGAACTCCGACATCGTCGTGCCCGAGGACGAAGGGATCGCGCCATGACCGCTCCCATCCCTTCCGCTTCGCCGGCCCATCCCGACGTCATCATGCCTGAGAACTCCCGTCGGCTTCGCTTTCCCCAGCGAATCCGGCTGAGCAGCCTGTTACTCCTGATGGTCGTCGTGACGCTCCTCGTCGGCCTGTACGTGCAGAAACGACGCGAAGCGCAGCTCCGGGCCGCGCTGTCGCTTTACAGGAATGTCAAGCAGGAGGGTATCTACGACGCACTCGGCCTCGAGCCGCCGATCGCCCTGACGTATGCCGACGGCGACACCTTGGATGTCGTTCTTAAAGATTTCAAGGCGCAAACCACCAAGAATCCGAAGATCCCCAAGCTCCCGACTGGCCTGCCGATCTACGTCGATCCTCTCGGACTCCAGGAGGCCGGGATCTCCTGGAACGCTCTGGTCAAGAGGCCCCCATCGGCCGAAACTCTGACATTGGGCGAGCACCTCGCGCGGATCCTCGACTCGCTGGCTTTGACGTATATGGTGAGGGACGGTTACCTGTTAATCACCTCAAAGGAAGCACGCGATGTGGCCCTTGGCGAGGAAGGGGATCACCCGTACGTCCGGTATCGGGATGTGCTCGAGTAGGTGCTGTCAGGAAGGCTGAATCAAGACCAGATCGGTTCTCGCTCATCCTTCATTCTTCATTCTTCATCCTTCCGATGATCACCCGTCCCGCCTGGCCGTCTTCCGCCGGCTCCTCGATGGTGATCGATCGGTCGAGAAACGCGGCGATGGTCTCGGCGTTGGTTCGGAGGTGTTCCGTGACCTCGCTGACGGTGAATTCGCTATGGCCGGGTGCGAAGGCCAGCGGCAGGAGGATCTGGTCGGCGGAGTGAGGGTTGACCGCGGCGTTCGGCACGGCCTCGAAGGCGAGCAGTTGATCGACGGCCTCATCGGCGACGGCTTCCGATGGCTTGCCGCGCTCGCCCAGGCCGACGAACGTGGTGGGGATCGTGCCGTCGTGCTCGGCGGTCAAGCTCATCGCGGCCCCCTGCCCCGGACTGGTCCAGCGGACCAGTTCGATCTCGGCGGAGAGTCCGCGGGCTTCGAGCCGATGGACGGTCCGGTCGCGCATCCGGCGCGCGATGTCGTCGCGGAGGTTGGCGACCCCGGCGAGCCCGTGAATGCGGCGAATCGGGCCGCGGTCGGTCTGGACCCACGCGCGGGGACTCGCCGGCTCGATCCAGGCTTCGAGCTGACCACCGCCGCGGGGATAGAAGCCGGCCGAGGGCATCGCCAGCGTGATCGGCATGCCGAACGCTTCGAGGTAGGTACGCCAGGTCGATTCCAGGAAGGGGAAAGCTGGCGCCTTGGGGTTGAAGGTCCCCCCGGCGAGCACGACCCTGACAGGGCGGGTGGCGCGCAGGGCCAGCGGCAGGTGCAGGGTCTGGAGCACCAGGCTGGTCGACCCGGCGGTGCCGATGTCGATCGTCAGGTCGCGCGCCTCGTAGGCCGCTGGCCGGAAGGTCAGCTCCCTCGCGCCGACCACCGCGCCGATCGCCTGGGCGTGGCCGAGCTCGGCGGCGGCGTCCACCGCCGACTTGTGCTGAGGCCGCAGGCCCGGCTTGTCTCGATTGGCGCGGATCCGGGTCATGCGGAACGGCCGGCCGGTCAACAGCGCGAGCGTCAGCGCAGTGCGAAGGATCTGGCCGCCTCCTTCACCGCGCGAGCCATCCAGCCGGACCGGTTCCGGTCGTTCCGGCGAGTCTGTCGTCTCCGGCGCCATCACCCGAAGCTCCATTCGACCTGAGAGCCAGGGCCGCGTGGCCCGGTGCGGCATCGCGACCGCCCCGGGCGGATGAGCCCCATGCGCCCGCCACCGCCGCGACCCCACCGTCCTGAGCCGCGGGCCCTCCCACTCTACCCGTTCCGAGCCTGCGTAACCATCCATGGTCATTGGTCCTTAGTCATTAGACAGTGGTCATCGATCCTTGGTTCGCAAGCGGACTGAGCCGACATCTGCCAGAGTCGAGAGCCCTCGAAAACTCGCTACGGATTCAGGAACCCCGGGCGCGGCAATCGAGAACACCAGACCAAGGACAAGGGGCCAAAGACCAAGGACTAAGGACCATTCGCAGAAGGTAACGGTGGCGGCGGGGAATCGGGCGGGGTGATCGAGCTGGCCGGTGCGGTGCTGGGTCCCGCGGGGTTCGTCTGGGCCTTGGCGTTCGTGTTGGCGGGGCGGGTCGTGCTGGAGGTGGAATCCGCTCGGGGAGCCGGCGGAGGTGTCGGGGTCGTGTTCGGCAGCGCGGGGAGTTCCGGAGGCGGTCCGACCAGCCGCTGGAACAGCTTCGGACGATCGTTCGCCTTGGGCGTGTCGCCGATCATGCCATTCAGGTTGCGGGAGGCCCAGATCAGGATCAGCCGCTGGTGCCGCTGGTCACGATCGTTTGGCGACTCGCTGAACAGGAAGCTGCCCAGGCTGTTCGGGCTATCGGGCCGGCAGCCGATGACCGCGACCTGGCCCGGTTCGAGCTCGAGGTCCACGGTCAGGTCGCGGATCGTCTCTTCCTGCTGGGCGTCGCGGATGCTCAGCTCCTGGGGAGCGAAGCCCGGCGTGCTGTTCAGCGCGGGAAGCTGCGCTGCAACGGGCCGTAGCGGATCTCGGGGATCAGTCGCAGGGAGACGCCGTGGGCACCATTGTGTCGGGGGGTCACCCGAAAGTAGCCGCTGGCCGTCTCGTAATCCTTGCCCGAGACCCGGTTGTCCCGCTTGATCAGCAGGGTGGCGTGCTCCACCGGCTCACTGACGCCGATCAAGTTCTGCTCGCCGCTCTCCAGCAGCAGGTTCGATGGGACGACTTTCGGATTCTGTGGGCCGCCTTCCTTGAGGATCGTCTCGAGCTCTTCGGGGACCTCGCCGATGATCCGGCCGATGCGCAGACCGTTGACCTCGAGCGCATGGCGCTCGTGCCGGCGCGACGACCTGCTCGTCGGCCACGCGCCAGACCACCTC
This sequence comes from uncultured Isosphaeraceae bacterium, assembly GCA_963845695.1. Classification (GTDB taxonomy): domain Bacteria; phylum Planctomycetota; class Planctomycetia; order Isosphaerales; family Isosphaeraceae; genus CAWJTV01. The sequence goes on from CAWJTQ010000019.1 coordinate 325,144, forward strand.
GTTGATCGCCGGCTCGTTGAACGGCCGACTCAAGATGACGACCTTCAGCAGGCAGCGCTTGGGCTCGATGATCTGGCCGCCGCCATGGCCTCCGATCCGGTTGAAGATCTGCTGCGTCCGGCTGCCGGGCTTATCCAGCGCACAGCCCGCGACGATCAGGAGGCCGCACGCCGTCATCCCGGCCAGGATCGCAAGCCACACCGGCATCCGGCTCGTCGAGCGCATCGGGGCGGAATCCTTTCCGTTGGGATCGAGCGGCGGGCCAATCCCTAAGCCCCGCCGGAACAGGAGCCAGCTCCCCCAGTCGCGCGGCGTGTTCCGGCGGCCGGCTTTGACCTCAAGAGCGACTCGGGTTGGAGTCTAGGACGATTCGCGGCGCCCGTCAACCTCAACCGATCGCGCGGTCCGATCCTCCGATCCTCAACTCCCGCGTTCAGACCGTGGCATAGGCCAGCTCCTCAACCTGGCAGACGCTGGTATCGTCTCGCATCTGTGGCTCCTCATCGACCGGCAGCTTGGCGAAGAGATCGGCGACGCGCCGTTTCATAATTCCTCCATCGCCCGACTGAATGGCGATAGATCGGCTGGCGGACCTGCGTGACACTCGCGGTGCGGACCGGTCTTTTGTTCTGATGGAACTCCAGGCAGGCCGGCTCCCATTCCAGGCCGCAGGCTGCGATCAGCCGGCGCGCGACCGCTTCCAGGTCGTCAACCGCTTCCTCGTAGTCCACCTCATGGATCGGCACCGGGAGCACGACTCTCCAATGATCCATCAGCCGCCGGTATTGCCGGAATTGATCGGCGATGTGGTCAGGATCGTTAGCCCAGCGGATCGCGCTGAAATCGGTCATCCAGCAGGAGACAGCCACGTCGCGCAGGTCGCGGCGGCAGTGGATGAACGTGGCCTTCGGGAACATGGTAGCCAGGAGACCGAGATGAGTGAAGTTGCCAGGCATCTTATCCACGACCCGTTCGGCACCACCGCCATCGAATGCCGATAGCCACTCCAGGTGTTGCTCAGCCAGCCGACCAATGGCCGCTTCGTCCAGATGGGCGACACACTCCATGGGCGGCCGGGGCTGCCCGATCACCGCAGGAAGCGATTCGAACGACTTCTGCGCCAATCGCAACTCGCCGGCGCCATGGACGAGCGAGTGACTGGCCAGCACCTGTTCGATGAGCGTCGTGCCCGAACGCGGCAGGCCGAAGACGAAGACGGGTCGGCGCGAATCCAACCCGAAGCCCGCCATCTTCGCGAAGAAGTCGGTCTGAAAGACCTCGGGCAGACGGTCGACGAGAGAGCCACCGTCCGCTCGTGCGCACCAGCAATCACCCCACGTCTTCCTCAGCGACAAGGCATTTGCCTCGCGCAGGCACTCGGCCGCACGGTCGAATTCGCCGCGCGCATCCAGCACGTGAGCCAGGCCGAACAGGAGTCTCGCCCGCGGACTTCTGCTCAGTTCGGGATCGGCCAGCCTCGCCTCCAGCAGGTCGAGATCCTCGTCCGGTAGCCGCGCGGAGCAGGGTCGCCAGCCGGGCGAGCGCGGGGGAAACATGGGATTGATGGCCATCGACTTGCGGAAGGCGGCCTCGGCCTCATCCAGATTTCCCCGAATCTCATAATATCCGCCTATGTGAACATGGACCGCAGGCGATTCGGGGTGGAGGTGCAGGCAATCCGGTAATGCTCCTCGGCCTCGACCATTCGTCCGTCTTCTTCTTTCGCCCTCCCGAGTGAGACATGGAGACTCGCACGATCCTCTCCCGCCAGACTCAGAGCACGATCGAAACAGGCGATCGCCTGGGCGGGCTCTCCCAGTTCCTGGAACAGGCCGCCGAGGAGCCCCTGGAAATTCACGTTGTCCGGGTCCAGTTCGACGGCCTCTCGGAGCCATGGCAGAGCTTCTTCGGGCCGATCTTCCCGGACCAAGGTCTGTCCGATGTGGGCATGGGCATGGGCCAGGTCCGGGTCGAGCCGTAAGGCATTGAGGTAGGCGGCTCGGGCCTCGACGACTCGATCCAGGGCCCGCAGGGCATTACCCAGGTTGTGATGCACGACGGGAAGATCGGGTTGGAGCCGGACCGCATCCTGACAATGCGGCAAAGCCTCCTCCGCTCGACCTCGCTCCAGAAGCATCTGGCCAAGATTGGACAAGGCCGGAACGAAGCCGGGTTCGAGCTCGACGGCACGACGGAAATGCTCCAGCGCTTCATCGAGCTGTCCAAGCTCACGCAAGGAGATGCCGAGATTATTGTGGACGGGCGCCAGATCCTCGCGCGACTCGAGCGCCCTCCGGAACTGGGCGACAGCCTCGTCATACTTCCCCATCTGCTGGAACGACAGCCCCAGGTTGCAGAGCGCCTCGGGACAGTCCGGCCACAGCTTGAGTGCCAAGCGGCAAGATCCGACCGCCCGTTCCAGTTGCCCGAGTCCGCGATACGCCTCGGCCAGGTTGGCGTGGTATGCAGGCACGCTGGGGCACAATGCCAGCGCTCGGCCGATCAACTCAATGGCCCTGGCGTCATCGCCGCGTTGGTGATTCAGAATGCCGAACCAGTGGTGCGCCGAGGCGTTCTCCCCATCCAGGGCCAAGCTCTTCTCGTACAAGACAGCGGCCTCTGCCAATTCCCCTGCCTGGTGCTGCTCGACGGCTCTCGCCAGGATATCTTGCGCGGTAAGAGAGTTCGGGCCTGCCATGAATGCCACCAGATCGAGGGACTCAGGAAATCATATCGCGGGGGTGCCTCGGCGCGATTCAGAACGACCCGGAGCCGATGACTTCCCCACTGGAACGCGTCGCGAGCGATTGCCAGACACCGGGCGCCGGGAGATTGACCCACCAGCCCCCTGCGCTCCGCGAGGCGCCAGCGGGTCCTCCACTGACTGGGTTCAAAAGCCATGACTGGATCGAATCCTTGATGAATCGCACCGAACCGTCCCCCATCAGGACGTTCACGCCGCCGTGGTGTAGGCTCGAAGCCGAGTTGGTCCAAGCCGCAGTTGCCCCCAGCGTGACTTTTTCGTAGGCGTTTGGGGGATAAAGCGTCGTAACCAGGGTATCGCCCCAATTCCCCGTGATGTACCAACCGTGCTTACCGAAGAGGATAGGATTGACGATGTCCAGTTCCTGAAGGATCGTCGTCGACTTCTCCGCCACGAAGAGGGTGTTACTCAATCCGTCGGTGATCGAAGCCAAGCGGATCGGTGCAAGATCGTTGAACACGCCGTTGGACTGGGCCAGCAGGGTCGGGGCCACCACGCAGCCATTGCGAGGCGAGGGAAATGCATCGACCGACAACGAACCCATCAAGCCGGCGTAACTAGTGAATACCATCCAGGAGGGATCGGGAACGCCGAACCGCGTCAGGATGCCGGGGCTGGTTTTCCGAGGCATGCCGGACATCGGATCGCTGGGGCAGGCAAAACTGGAAACCGCCACGGAGTGCACGGTGCTGTTCTCTGCGCCGGCGATGGTCAGGCTCTGGTTGATCGCGTTGAAAAGGGTAACCTCCTCCATGAATGGCAGAACGAAGATTTCGAGGCTTTTGTCAATGAACATGGCCGTGCAAGGAGGGTTGGGTCCGGCGTAGCGCGGGTCGTAAGTCGTGATGCGGCCGGGCGGAAGCGAGGAGAAGGCATCATGGTAGGCGTGTAGCCCCAGGCCGATCTGGTTGAGGTTGTTCGCGCACTGGACGCGACGGGCCGATTCGCGGGCGGACTGCACGGCCGGCAGCATCAGCGCGATCAAGAGCCCCACGACGGAGATGGCGACAAGCATCTCGACGAGGGTGAAGCCAGGGGTTCTGGCCCCATCAGCTCGGCTGTTCACTTGCCAAACTCCCTGGAGGTTGGTCAGGTGAGAGATCTTCTCTGCTCTTCCTCCGACTCTTCTGGATGGCCCTTCCTTTCCGGAACAGCAAGACACTGACGAAAAAGGCAGCCAGCGCAACCGCCGTCAGGCCCACGATTCCATAGGCGTTGCGTGTCTTGACCTCTGCAAGAGTATGCTCAACATCGCCAAGGCCAATCGCGGCCAGGCTGAACTCGCCAGGGGGCGTCGTTGTGATCGCGAATTCCGAGAGAGTGTACGTGTCGTGCTTTGACAAATTGCCGTTTGTCGTTCTCACGAATTTGACCTCGCTGGGGACGGCTACACCATTGACCACCTGGTAACGTAGCGACCCGCTGTAGTGAAAGTCCAGCCGTTGTTGCTTCTTGCGGTCTGAGGACGCCCTACTCTCCTTTCCCTCGTTGTTGTCGAATTCGTAGCTCTGGAGGGCCCAGTTCATCGACGGGTCCAGGCGCAGCCATCCCTCGATCGTTGGCTCCTTGGGTCGGGTGGTGCGGTATCGAAAGAACATCTTGTGCAGGGTTTTCCCAGCTTCCGACTCCTGGACGACCCGTTGGATCTGGAAATCAGGAGAATTCACGAGTAAGAGATAGCTTGGATGGTCGGGGGAAATACAACCTGAGGGTGCGTAGGGAGCAGTCTTCAAATCCTCCCCGAAATCACGGAACGCATTCTGCCACAACCTTCCTCTCTCCTCGCTCTGTCGCTCGAGGAAGTAAGAGCCGCCGGGCGCTTCTCGGCGAGCCGAAAAGAAGTCGCGCCCTCTTGACTGAGGAAGATTCGATCGAAGTAACGCGGGCTTTCCCGAAAGAGCCTCAACCTCTCACTTCCGTTGCAATAGTTGTAAGAGAACTTCGTGATCGTCACGCGCAAAAGATCCGGGTCACGGTTCTTGGCGGGTTTGGTCCACGAGCGACTCGACTGATGCGTTCCCTCGATCCTGACGTTGCCATAGGTTTCTTGAAGCTCGCTCAGAATCTGTCTGTACCTGGGCAGGAAATCGCCTCGAGTGGTTTCGCCGGGCTGTGCTTCAGCCTGGGCCATAACCGCGAAGGGGAAAGCGAGGATCAACCCGATCAGACCCAACGAGAGTGGAGGGGGAGGACGAACGCGGGAATCCTGAGAGCATCTGTGCGTCGTCATCTTTCACTTCCTCTTGATCAAGGGTGTTGAGGCCGCTCGTGGACAGTAAGGTCTCTCGGCCCGGGTCGGCCAGCGAATGGGATGATCGCCGTCGGAAGGCAAGTCATTGGTTGACTGTCGGCTCCAAGCCCGGCCGGTCGTACCGGCGCTGCGAGCTACTTTTGGAGGCGGAGCGGCGCTTTTCACAGCTCGCTCCTTGCTCGGAATGGGACAGGCCAGCCCAGGGCCCCTTGGAAACGGTCCGAGAACCGCGTCCGGTCGCCTGTAGGGTGGGTGAAACCCACCGATACTGGGCGGTTTCCTGGTGGGTTTCACCCGCCCTACTCACCTCTCGGATTGCCTCTAACCAACTGGATCGGCGAGGAATCCGGTCCTGCCTTCCAGACAGAGACCGTTGAGCATGCCATTGTTTGCCCGGCATGTCTCGGTAATCTCAACACCATCCTCCGGTCCCTGTTTAAGGTACGCAAGTGATACCCCCATTGTCAGTGTAGTTACAAGGGCAATGGTAGCAGCTAGTATCGTAACAAGATGGAAACTGCACCATCCAGCAACGCGCGGGGGTATTCGCGTTACACGATGCTACCACGCCGCAAGATTGACTCTTGCGGGTCGGATGGGCTGTGAGCGTTCCAGTGGGGAGAGCGATCATGCCGGCTCCCAAGAAGACCGCGTCGCCCAGGTAGAATGCGGAAGCACGTGACGCGAATTGACGCCGGGATTGCAACATGGGTGTCCTCCTTTGCACGTTCGTCGTGACCTGGAGACGAAAGAACGGATACGCACTGAGACGCCGATGGTTTTGATCTCATGGGCTGGAGGCGGATGAAGTCGAAGGTGGACGTACTTCACCTTTGACCGTCAGCCTGATGCGGGGCTGCGCGGGGTTGGTCGTAAAGAGGTTGAGAGGCAGGCTGAGCGAGCCCCTTGGCATGGCTCCTTCAAGATTGGGATTGTGGATCGATATGGGGAAATCGCGGCTCTCGTTCGGATTGAGGACGAATGGCAGATCCGTCGGCATGACGCAACCGCATGCCGACTCGCACCCGGCGATCCGAACGGGTGTGGAACCTGTGTTCGTCAACTTGAAGGAGAACGCGATCCGATCGCCCGGCGCAACGACCCCGAACGACTTCGTATGCTCGTCCACCAAAATCGTTTCGCCTGTGATCCGGTGGTAAGCCGACCGGACCGCTTTGAAGCCACCAACGGCCCAGGTCAGTGAGGCGAAGAGAGTTATGGCGAGGCCGGCGGCCACGAACTTTGCGAACGGTGAACGTAACATGTGATTCCAGCGGGGTGCCGTTGCTCTCTGTCGAATCGTCTGTTCGGTCGCCATCGTGGGCGCCCTTTCTTGAAGAACCAAGAATCGCGATCCTGGCGTTATTCAGCTCGGGGGTCTACCTCGATGTTGACTGTGGTCTGGAAGCCAATTCCGCCATCGGCCAGGTAACCCGTCACTCGGACGGAAAGCCGACCTTCGAAGTCCGACTCGTCGGACGGGCTGAATGTGACCTTCAACTCGGTTGACTCGTCGGGTCCGAGCCGTATCGGCACACCGCCCACGTCGATGCAAAGGCACGATGTCTCGATGCGATCGATCGTCACCGTCTCGTCGTGGGTGCTCCGGACGGAGAACGAGGTCTCCACCGGATCTCCGGGACGGACGGCATCCAGCAGGATTGGGTCAGGGCTGATCGCGAGCGGGAAATGCGGGCGCGCCGGACTTGCTGGTTTTAACGGGGGGGGGCTTGATCCGATGGTGAGGAGCCGAGGGAGGATAGGGCCAGCCCTCCCAACCCGATGGCCACCGGAATGGTGGCCCAGGTGAGCCAGCGTCCGCGACGAGATCCGTCGACCGGGACACGCAATGGGAGGAACCTCCACTCCAATCGATGTCAACCCGAATCTGCTTCCAGTCTATACTAGGCGTTGGACCCGGACGTCAAGGCCCTACTTTCCTGTTCCCAAGAATTATTTCGCGCTCCTGGGGCGAGTTTTCGTCGGGTATGTGAGGGTCGCGTCGGGCGCGATGTAATCGGAGCATGCCCGCGGCACAGACTGGGAAGGGTTTTCGATAACTCTCGCGGCGGACCGTCAGCCAAGATCGGTAGGTCATAATCTGTGTGGACCTTGGGACTTGGAAGCCGTGATCACGAAGATCGGCCGCCTCCCTCGTGTGCGGGCCGACCCCTCGACCTGCTCCGACCGCCCGGCAAATCCCGTCGCCGGAGCTTCCGCGTCTCCTCGTGGAGCATCTGACTGCTACGGCTCATGAAGTCCAGGATCGTGGCCAGCTCCTGATCGCTGTAGCGTGCGCCCAGCTCGTTCGCCGCGGTCGAGAGCGAGTCGAACAGCCGGCCGATCTCACGGTAGCCCTTGGGGATCACGCGAAGGATCACGCGCCGTCGGTCGTTCGGGTCGTCCTCCCGACGCACATAGCCGGCCGCCTCGAGACGGTCGACCACGCCGGTGATCGCGCCGGTCGTCAGGCTCGTCACGTCGGCGAGCTCGCCGGCCGTCATCAACCCCTTGGAGGCCAGGAGACCGAGGCACTTGTGATCGGTGGGATTGAGGCCGAGCCGGTCGGCGATCGCCTGGTGGAACAGGATCGTGGCCGTGCTGAGCTCCCGACCTGCCTGATGCATCTCGTCGAGCAGACCCTCTCTCTCCGGCAAGCCCCGTGACACAGCTTGACCTCCGCTTGGAAACTCATTATCTTAGATTGCGAGATAAATCACGCCCGCCAGGACAGCGTCCCGCGGGTCCATTCTAGCGAGGGAGTGCCATGGAAACCACCACCTCAACGCCGCGCAGGAAGGGATACAAAGGCCTCGGGATGGAGGGGCCGATCGCCCGCTGGTACGCCAAGACGACCGCGAAGGACATGGGAGAGTTCCGGCGGCTGGCCGGCGCGCTGGCCGGGCGGATCCCGGAGGGCGGCGCCGTCCTCGAAGTCGCGCCGGGCCCGGGCTACCTGGCGATCGAGCTGGCGAGGCTGGGTGGCTTTCGGGTCACCGGCCTGGACATTAGCCGGTCCTTCGTCCGCATGGCCACCGAGAACGCAGCGCGGGCGGGCGTGCCGGTCACGTTCCAGCACGGTAATGCCGCCGCGATGCCGTTCGAGCCCGACTCCTTCGATTTCCTTGTCTGTCGGGCCGCCTTCAAGAACTTCACCGAGCCGGTCCGGGCCATCGACGAGATGCATCGCGTGCTGAAACCTGGAGGCGAAGCCCAGATCATCGACCTGCGCGGCGATGTTCCTCCCGCGGAGATCGATGCCTATGTCAACGGCATGGGGCTGGGGCGATTCGACACGTTCTTCACGAAGCTTACATTCCGATACGTACTGATCAAGCTGGCCTACTTGCCCGATCAGTTCCGGAGCATGGCGGCCGCCAGCCGGTTCGGATCGTGCGCGATTCTGGAGACACCGATCGGCATGGAAGTGTCGTTCGTGAAATGAACCGGCCCGGTCGCCGGATTCCGGAGGAGCCCCGGAAAACCCTCCCGGAACCACCGACGTCAGGGAAGCTCGGGCGTGCGTGACAGCTCGAACTCACCGGAGCCGGTCCCTTTCATCCTCGATCGGAACGGTTCGGATTCCTCGACAGACTCGCGGACCTGGCTGGTGGCGCGTTCGATGACGGCGTCGAGATGGTTCAGGTCGATCGGCTTGGTCAGGTGGTCGAAGAAGCCGGCCGCTCGGCTGAGCTGCAAGTCCTCTTCGGTGCCGAACCCGCTCATGGCGATGCCGAGCCAGTTTTCCCGGGCGGCGAGCTCGCGCATCAGCTGGAGCCCGTTGCCGTCGGGCAGCTCGATGTCGGAGAGCAGCAGGTCGAAGCGGGCTTTGGGCCCCTTCACCGCGGCGCGGGCGGCGGCGAGGCAATCGGCGGTGACGACCTCGTGGCCGCGCCTGCGGAGCACGGTCGCGAGGAACCGCAGGGTGTCCTGGTTGTCCTCGACCAGGAGGATGCGCAGCGGCGATTCGCGCGGGGAGGCCGGAGGTGTGGCGGGTCGTGTGGTGCCCCGCCCCGTGGCCGTCGTGACGGCCGGGGCGGGGACCGTCGTCAGCTCCAGCCGGAAGGTCGAGCCCTGCTCTGGTCCGGCGCTCGTTGCCGTGAGCCGGCCGCCCATCATCCTGGCGAGCGATCGGCTGATCGCCAGGCCCAGACCCAGCCCTCGGGAACGGCCGCGCATGTCGTCTTGGCCTTGCTCGAACGCGTCGAAGATCCGTGCCAGCACCTCGGGCGCGATGCCGATCCCGCTGTCCTCGAACTCGACGATGAGGTGCGGAGCGAGGTCCGCGCCGTCGGGCCCCGCCGGTCCCGAGGGACCGGGCTCGTTGGTCGTTCGGATGGTCAACCGGCCGTCGTACGGAGTGAACTTGACGGCGTTGTGGATCAGGTTCCAGGCGACTTGCAGGATCCGGGCGTGGTCAGCCATCACATGATGGTGCCGGGCCTTCAAATCGGTGAGGACGACCAGCCCGGCGACGAGCACTTCGTCGCGGCAGATCTCCACGGCTCTCCGGATGACCTGGTGCATGTCCACGATCTCGAGGTCGAGGCGGAGCCGGCCCCGGACGATCCGCGAGAGGTCGAGCAGGTCGTCGATTAGCCGGGCCTCCAGCTCGATGTTCCGGCGGATCATCTCCAGGGCGGGGAGCAGCGCCGGGTCGGGCTTCGACTCGAGCATCGACGAGACGGCGATCAGCGTGGGGGTCAATGGGGTGCGGAGCTCGTGGCTGAGCACGGCGAGGAACCGGTCCTTGGCCCGCGAGGCGGCCTCGGCGAGTTCCTTGGCCACGCGCAGGTCCTCTTCGGTCCGCTTGCGGTCGGTGATATCCTCGATGATGAACGAGCACAGGTCGCCCGCCGAGCCCGGGATGTCCATCGCCGAGAGGGTGATCGCGACCCATTCCGGACACGTCGGCCAGAGGCTCCGGCACTCGTAACGGACCGGCTGGCCGGTCGCCCGGCAATCGCGGAACCGATCGATCCAGACCGCCAACTGGTCCGACGGCGCCGCGAGGTCCTTGGCCATCATCCCTTCCAGGGTGCCCGGCGCCAGGCCGAAGAACCGATCGGTCAGCGCGTTGGCCGAGACCAGCCGGGCGCCGTCCTCGAACAGCTCGACGACGCCCATGGCCATCGCCGAGGACTCGTAGAAGCTGCGGAGCAGCGACTCCTTCTCGCGCAGGCGCTCGCTCGGCGCGCTTCAGCGAGGTGACGTCGGTGACCATCAGGAGCAGGCCGCCGGATTCGGCTGGCCCGAGGCGCCGGCTATCGGCTGCCGGGGGCATCGTCCGGGCCGAGCGGCCGAGCGGTCGCGACCGCGTCCCTCACGGCTCCCCCGCTGCCGCGGAGCCGGACTTCATGCCAGACCGGCGTGCCTTCCGGCGGGTCGGGCCAGCCTCGCGGGTCGGCCCCGGGATCCACCAGGAAATCCGTCAGCGGCCGGCCGACGAGCCGGTCGGGCGATACTCCGAGGATCTCGCCCAACCGGGGGTTGCCATAGACCGTCCGTCCGTCCCGGTCGACAGCCCAGATGCCCTCGCCCGCGGCCTCGACCAGGCGGCGGTAGCGGCCCTCGCTCCGCAGATACTCCTGCTCCTTCAGCTCGGCCCGCCGGCGCTGGGCGTGCATTCCCTCGAACAGTATCGTGATCAGTAAGGCCAGCGGCCCGAACCGCCATAGCCGTGTCAACAAGGTCGCCGGGTCGCCCGGTACGTCGTTCGTGCACGACGATCGTGATCAGACCGGCGGTCGTCGCGAACAGGCCGGGGCCCCGACCGCCCAGCCAGGCCGAGCACGTCACCACCACCACGAGAATCAGCCGCATCGGGGGCGACGTGCCGATCAGCGGAGCCAGCCACCAGGGGGACAGACCCGCCACCACCACACCCACCACGGCGATGACATAACCCAAAAAGACGTGACGGCTCGTCGCGGACATGCTGGCCCCTCACATTGCGCGCCGACCGTCGTTTCGCGATCGCGCAACGCCCGGCCTACCCCCGGGTTCGCGTTGTCGCCGGACCTCTCGCGACCCAACTCGCCGACTCGACCAGAGTGGCCGCATGATTCTACCAGCAGCACCGCCGCGCTCCAAGCACTTAAGTCGCTCAGCAGGCCAACCTCCCGCGGCTTGCGCTGCTCCATCACGAAGCGAGGTGGGAGCCAGTACCAGCGGAACTCGAGGGTTACGACTTCTGGTAGAGCTCGAATGTGCCCCGCCCTTGCGCCGGCAGAATCCGGCCGAGTAAACCGGGTCTCCAGATGGTCCACTCGCCAGCGATGAACCCCTTCTCCCGGTCGATGTGCCCGCAATAGTGCACCTGGTGCCGCTTCCGCTCCTTCGAGCCGAGTTCGATTCCCCCGACGCTCCAGTTAAACTCCCAGGATCCCCGGTATGTCTTCGCGAACTCCACTCGGTCCCCTGTGATCTTGCCGTCGAGGTCGGAGGTGTCCGGTAGCCGTGAATTCACCACCACGGTTCCCGTGCCGAGCTGGCTAATGGTCCTTTCGATCCTCAAACGATGAAACGAGGAGAGATCCTCCCGCCCCCACTCGAGGAGCTCTTCCAGGAAGTTCGATCGGTCCGTGATCTGATCGTACATCTCCCCCGTGATCCGGTTGCCCTCCTGACGTATTTCCGCGATGATCGGGAATGCCCCCTGGGACTCCGATCGGTGACGATAGAAGCCGACCCAGCGGCCCGTCATCACGACCGATCCGAGCCCGTCGTCAATCATCGGACCTCCCCTTCGTCCCTGCCGGACAGGACGATTGCGTTCTTCGGAAATGCCGTGCCACTGCCGTATTGTGACCGACCCGTGGAAACGTCGTCCAGATCCATGGCGGTGAAATCGTGTCTCGATTTCTCGTTGCGCGACTATCCGAATCGCACCAGCAGGATCAGCGAGCCGATCGCCATGACCAGCCCGGCGATCTCGTAAGCGTTGAGCGACTCCTGGAAGAACCCGACGCCGATGCCGGTGAGCAGCACGATCATCGACACGGAGTAAACGACCCCGATCGTCGCCAGCTTCAGGTGCCGCATCACGAACACCCAGCCGAATGCAGTGGACGCGTAGACGGCGAAGCCGATGTAGAACCAGCGGCTCCGCAGCGGCTGGTCCCGGGCGCTGGCGAGCTTGAGCAGGTAGTCTCCCACGACACCCACGACGCTGAACCCGATGGTGACGAAGACAGCCAGCGCTTGCTTCATGAACAGTCCTCGCGTTCTTGCCGCTTTCCGACCGTTTTCTCACCGCCCGAAGTTGAGGCCGACCCTCCCGAGGCGCTCGGTTTGGGTCGTCCGGCGGCGGGTGCCGGCTTCCGGGCTGGTCGGGACAGGTCGACCGGCTCGACCCGGATCTTCGACGTCACGGGCGTGGTGAGGCCCTCGAACGTCCCCGTGCCGGTGACCCAGATCGAGGGGGCCTGGAGCCATTCGACCGTCTTCCGGCCGAAGTAGATGGTGTCGATCTCGATCTCGTTATCGACATGCAAGGTCAGGAAGTCGCCGTTGTCCCGTCCGAAGTCGTCGAGCCCATCCGAGGGCTTCTCGGAGTGGACGGCGGAGCCGATATCGGCCGGGACCCAGCCGACCCCCGTCGCGAAGAACTCGGCCTTGACGTGCGGTTCATCCGCCGCGTTCCGGCCCGGCTGCGACGGCCTGGCCCATCGGCCGCTCAGAACCGCGCAGGGATCCCATTGGCGCGGAGAGCCGACACGAAAACAATCGACAGACCGCCGACGTCCGACCGGCTCGCCTCGCAGACGTGCGACGCCAGCCGGTCCATCTCATTCGCATGAACATAACGAAATCCTTTCTTGATCTCGACAAAGACCCTGCGGGCGAACTCGACCTCCTCTTCGTCCTTCCCCCGGCGCAGCTTGTGCTCATCCAGCCAGCTCTGAAAGGCAGGCGACGCGAAGTCGAAGGGATGGCCGCCGGCCAGTGCGGGACGGCGTTCTCTCGGGCCGAGCGGCGCCACCGGTGTCACAGGCGTTCCGGGCTTCCGGCGTTCCAGGCGGCGGACCAGGAGGGTCGCCTCGTACTCGACCTGGATCGTCAGCCCGTCCCGCCACTTTGTGCCCCGCACTGGCACGCGAGCGAGGAGGAGCGACCGGCCCAGCCCGCTCAGCTCGCGGACCTGCCGGCCGCCGTGATCGAGCGACGACCGTACGTCGGTCTGTCCGGCGAGCTGCGGAAGCCTCGCCGTGTAGACGACCCAGTTCTCCGCTTGCAGCTTCGGGGTCTTGAACCCAAAGGTCAACTCATCGTGGACGCGATTCGCCGACGACACGACGAGCGTGTAGGACGGCTGCCGTCCGGTGGAGGACAACGAATGGCTCTGGGCGAGACCGGTCGGGAGACCGCCGATCCCCAGACCGATCGCCGCGGCCAGGATCGAAATACCAAGTAGACGCATCATGGGCGTCGAGCCTCGGGTGGGAAAACGAGAACGAACCCATCTCACCACGTTGCGGTGCGATTCGTCCCAGTTTCCCAGAGCGTTGCCAACCGAGCAAGCCGGTGCACATCTTCGTGTGCTCAGTGCTCCCCTGGTCACACATTGCTTGACATTGGACGCGCACCTGGCGGAGGTTACAATGAGATGGGCCTGAGGTGATCGAATCACGAGGAACGCGCAGCCGATGGTCGATTCCCACCGGATGGAGCTATGCCGCTAAGCTATCGATCCATGGAAAAGGATGGGGACCGGCCGCGGATCGGCCGCTCGGCGACGGCCCGTAAGGTCAGGATCCGAGTCGAAGGGGAGACGAAGCCTGAAGACATTCCCGTGGATGATTCGGGTCGCGTCTCGCCATCGACCGGGGGAATGTCCGTGGCTCCTGCGTGGAGGTTGCTTCCCACGCACCGGATCCCGGCCAGATTGAAGGCTCTTTGTCCCGATGCGACCGGCAAGAACAGCCTCGTCTGTTGGAAGATGGGCGAGGGTGAGTTCGTGGATGGCCCGCTGGCTCCTGGGCTGAACTTACGGAGAGACACGGCGACTCACGGCGTGGTGGAACCTGCCCGAGCGGTTCCCCTGGAGACGTACGAGGCGGACCTGGCGGCAACTTGCGACCATTGGATCATCGACGAGGCATGAACATGGCAATCGATTGTCTGGCAGAACCGGCGATCCGCGAAACGGCTTCGTCTCCCTATCGAGAGTATGTGAGGTTGCTCAAGAACCTTCACGTTCTCATTGCGCAGGGGAAGGGTGATTCCGACGAGGCCGATCAGTTGCGCGACCTGATGGACGATCCGTGGTATGGGATGAGCCCGGAGGAAGTCCGGCGAGTCCGAGGTCTATCCGCCGACCTTTACACCCTCGTGGATCCTCTGTCACTACCCCAGGAGGCCGACCAGAAGGAAATCGACGAAACGCGTCGTCTTGTCGAGGTCGCCTGGAAGAATAAGGATTGGGATGGCTGCTTGGAGCTGTTACGCGAACGGCCCCATCGGTACCCGCCCGATCGCGTCGCGTTCATGAGGGCGGGCTGTTGGAAGCAGTTCGGCGACCTGGAGACGTCGTTGCTCTTCCTGGAGAAAGCAGTATCCCTCAGCCCGTCCAATGGCCGTTCCATGTTTGGCCTGATGTATAGCTTGATGTATATCCTGCTACGCCTTGGGAGGGTGGCGGAAGCCATTACATTTTGCGGATCGTATCCTCGGCTTCAATGAGGTTCTTGATCCCGACTTGTTGTACAAGCTGGCCAGTGCGCTCATCGGGTCAATCCACGTCCTCGATGATGGCGGACAGACCGAGCGTGTCCTTTCAAAGGCGGTCGACTTCACCCAAAAAGCCCTTGAGAACGAGAAACTCTTGCCTGAGCGCGAAGGGACGCCATCGTCGGCGGTCGCGGGCCATGTCAACCTGGGAATGTGCTATCGACTGCTGGGGAAGGAAGACCGCGCCCTCGCGTCATACGACGCGGCGCTGGATCTCGACCTCGATAACGATGCGGCCCTGATCGGCAGAGGCCTGCTGCGATTCCGAACTGATCAGACGCTGGCGATCGAAGATTTCCGGAAGGCCGTGCTCGGCAATAGTTCCTTTGTCTGGCCGTATTACTTCTACGCGTTCCGCCTGGTCACAAGCGGCCAGTTTGATGAAGGGCTCCGCACTTGCCGAGCCGGTCTCCTCCGGACGACTGACCCGTCACTGACGGCCGAGTTTTACGAGTGGATCGCGATCGCTCAAGACGCGCTCGGCCAGAGTCGAGACGCCGTCCAATCGAGCTTCGAGAACGCCCGTTCCCTCGCTCCCTGGAATCAACACATCGAAAGAAATTATCAATTGTTCCTGCAAAATCATGCTACGACGGTCGGCCCTCCGGCCTGGATCCTGGATCGGGGATGCGACCCGGAAGACGCATCGCACAGGCTTGTCATCCAGTTCAGTAGCCAGATCGGTTCTTGGGAACGCGCTGCGTGACAGTAACGCCTGACAGCAACAGGTCATCAGACTGGAAAGCTCGACCTACTTTATTACCGGCGTCTCATCGACCTTGACTCGTGGGACCTTCTCGATCCTTCCGAGGGCCTCTTCCGGCAGCGCCCGATCTGGGAGACTCCGACGATAAATAGTTGATGATTTGGACTCAAGTGGCCGAATCCGAGGCCCGGAATCACTCAGGTGCTGACCGGAAGCCGTTCTCTGTCACGAAGGGGAAGTGAAGGCGGTCGCCCCGCCGAACCTATCGATGCAAGACTCATTCCACGCACGAGGCTGGCGACGCACGACATGTTGGCAGTCGTGCGAGCGGCGTTGCGGTCAGTGTCTGCCGGGATGTGATGGATTGAGGAAGATCTCGAATGACCGATTGACCAACCAGGTGGAGACGAAGTACGACGGGATGATGATCGTGATCGCACCGTGGGACGGGAGGCCCTGATAAGGGCTCAGTGGTGGCGCGATCACCGAACGGCCACGGGAACACCATTGCCGCCTTCTTCGCGAGATCCGTTTTTTTCCGAATCTTCAGGGAAAGTCATTGCAGTCTTGATAAGACTTCGGTACTTGAGATTTGTATGTGCAGGGAAACGGCCCCTTGGCGGATTGAGCAACTCGACCGAATTCGACTGACGCGCATCTCTGATCCTCCTGGAGCGAGCCGGGAAACGATCTTCAGATCAACTCGGAGTCAATCGGTTTGTGCTCGATCTTGTAGCGTCGAGAGCCACAATCATGGTGTGCGGTCGTTGCGGCTTCTCCGGCTTGAAGCACCGTGGCGACCAGGCGGATCCTTGACGGCTTCACGAATCGTTTCGGAAGTAACGCCGGTGCTATGAGGGAGCAGTACGATGAGGCTGTGTATCACGATGTTGACCCTGGTTGGACTTCTCGGGGTGGCGATAGTGAACGGGGTCCAGGGTGAACAAGGGGAGCGGAACAATACCCCGAATTTCGTCTTCACCGGTACGGTCCAGAAGCTGGAGGCGTCGAATGTGCCTCATGTCAAAGCCTCGAACCGGACGGTCATCGTCACTGTCGATGACGTGCACTCCGATCTGCCGAGTGCCTTGGGCGGGATGAAGGGACAAGAGGTGACGGTCGAGCTCAGCAAACCGCTGGCCGAAGCGCCTCTGCAAGTTGGCCAGAAGGTGGTCTTTTCCACCCAGGGTCATGTGTATGGTGAGAAGGTCGCAGTCCGCGAAGTTGGCGACCGCGGCGAAGCTCCGGCGGCGAAACCAGCAACCGTGGCGAAGGCCGAGGTGGCGATGAAGAAGCAACTGGCCCAGGCGGCGGTCGTGATCACCGGCACGGTTGAAGAGATCCGGCCCGTGCCCATGGCCAAGATCCTGGCGGCGGCCGGAAAAGCGGTCGGTTCCCATCGCCCCATCTCCGAGCACGATCCGAAGTGGCATGTGGCCATGGTCAAGGTGGACACCGTGGAAAAGGGAGCGATGAACCAGAAGCGTGTGGTCGTCGTCTTCCCCAGCAGTCGCGACATCGCCTGGCGCAGGGCTCCCAAATTCACCAAGGAACAGAAAGGGACCTGGCTGCTCCACAAGCAGCAGATCGCCAATCCGGCAGTGCAAACTCATCTCTTGACCGCGGCCGCCAAAGTGGCCAATTCCGAGATGCAGAACATCTACACGGCGCTCGAGCCAGCCGACTTTATCCCCGCACATGATCAGGCAAAGACCAACCTCGATCAGGTCCGCAAGATGATCCGAGCGAACCCTTGACGTGGTCGGTCGATGACAACCAGCGAGGGATTCCCGATCGTAGATTTCGAAATCGGGGATCCCGGAGTTTCGTAGTTCCAGACGCGTCACAATGACGAGAACGTCGTATCCAGAAAGTTCGGAGACCGTTTCCGAGGGCACCGCCGTCACGGGGCGTCCGCTCCAGGGACGCTGTCTCTCGCGCTTTCCCGTCTTCGATGAGTCCAGGCGATCGCATCCCGGAGGAATCCCATGAGAACGTCGCATCTCGGCATCACATCCACTTTGTTCGGCATGCTGACCCTGGTCGGCCTGGCGCCCGACGTCGCGCGCGGTCAGGTCCTCGTTGTCAACATGGTTCCAAAGTCGCTCAGCGGCGAGAGCAACCAAGACAGCGAGGCAAACCTGGCTGTGAACCCGTCGAACCCGAGTCAGGTGGCGGCCTCCGCCTTTACTCCAGATCCTCTCGGGGGGCCGAATGCACCGATCTACATCTCGACCGATGGCGGCAATACCTGGGCGCTGAACTCGATCGTGCCGAGCCAGTTGCAGACCGCCGACATCACGCTCCGTTTCAGCGGTACTAACCGACTCTACTCCGGGATCATCCCGCTCCCCATTTCGGGCAATGACACCCGGCTGAACATCCTCCGGACCGACGATTTCACCGGTTCGGGGCTCATGGAAATCCTCTCCGATCGCTCGGGCGTCAACCAGCCGTACGTTACGGCCGGCTCGGTGAACGGCAAGGATCATGTCTATGTCGGCAACAACAGTACGGGGCAAGCACCCCAGACCGCCCACATCGACGAGTCGCTCGATGCCGCGGCGGCCGGCATCACCTCTTTGCGCATCGAGGACCGTGACACAGGTTCGGCCGGCCAGGACGGGCCACCGATTCGAACGACGGTCAGCAGCGATGGTCAGGTGGTCTACGGCGTCTTTTACCGATGGACTGCGTTCGATCAGGTCAACTCGATCGTCACATCCGATGTCGTGCTCGTGCGCGACGATCAGGGAGGGAAAGGAAATTCCCCGTTCGCGGCGCTGAAGGATACCGATGGTCTCGCCGGAATCCGCGTCATCAAGTCCACGACTTTCCCGTTCGTCACCGACTCGGGAGCACTGGGTCAAGAACGCGCCGGCGGTGACCTGGCCATCGCCGTCGATCCCACGAACAGCCAGACGGTCTACCTTGCCTACTCCAATCAACCCAGCTCAACCTATACGCTGCACGTCATCCGTTCCCAGGACGGGGGCAAGACCTGGTCGGCAGACCTCCGGACCATCGCCAATGCCAAGAACCCGGGGCTGGCGATCAACAGCGCCGGCAAGGTTGGATTCCTATACCAGCAACTGATCGCTAGAGACGGTGACAATCGCTGGATTACCAATTTTGAGCGGACGACCAACGCCTTTCGATCGCCCGTGACCAAACTCGTCCTCTCCGACACGCCCGGGGATACCCCCGTCGCGGAAGGCGAGCCTTACCTCGGCGACTATCTGGGATTGCTGGCCCAGGGCCAGGACTTCTACGGCGTCTTCACGGCGAACAATACCCCCGACAAGGCCAACTTCCCGTCAGGCGTGACCTACCAGCGGAACGCGGATTTCAACGGTAACGTGCTGCTCGGTAACGATGGCACCACCACCGTCCCGATCTCAATCGATCCCTACTTTTTCAAGGTCACGGAGGGGGGCGTGCAGGCCCGGCTCTCCGAGGCGCGACCAGGCGATGTACGTTGATCTCGACTCGGCGCGAATTCTCTTGATAAGACTCTGGTAGGCTCGCATATACTACCCAAAGGGGTCATGAGGGAAAACTCGCGGTGATGCCTCCAGTGACGGTATGACCTCAGAAAGTTCGGCCCGACTGACGACCCCCTTCGCGTCGGAGGTCCAGGCCAATGAATGTCCGATCCCTCGCACCGACTCGCCGACCGGCGACAGCCGTCGGCATCGCGATGGTCGCTGTTGTCTTCCTGGTCGCCGACGGTCTCAAGAGCGCCTCTGCTCAAGGCGGGAGAGGCGGCAGCCATCGTCCGGCGCAAGAGTCCGACCAGGGGGAACAGCCTGAGTTCTTACGGCACGCCACGCATTTGGGAGCGATACTGGCCCTATCCCGTCAATGACCCGACGGCCGCCGAGCGCGCCGGGCTCGCGGGCCTGGTCTATCGGATCGTCCTCGACGAATCGGTGCAACGGGCCATGGCACCGCCCCGACCGGGTGGAGGACCGCGGGCCGTCGAGGCTTTCTTCCCTCTCGAACTGGCGGAGCGGTTAGGGCGATGGTCGCTCCGCTGGCAGGAGGCGCAGGACAACGCCGCGAAGAGCCGGGCTGCCCGCTACCAGGCCCTTTCGGATCACCTCGGCCGGATGAGCGCCCTGGAGAGCGGCCGGTTCGGGCGAGCAACCGTCAAGGCGGCCCGAGAGCCAGTCGAGCCGAACTCGAAGTCGAAGCCTCCCCCCGTGTTCGCCGAGGTCGCCCGATTCTTCCGGCCGGTTGACGAGCGTGGCATCGACCGGATTGTTCCTGGGCTCCCACAGTCCGAGCGCCCGATCAATCCAGTGGGCGTGGCGGTGACTCCTGCCGAGCAGGTCGAGATCGCGGGCCGGGTCTACCGGGCGATCCTGGACGAAGCCGTCGACCGATTCCTGGCATCACAGCGCGAAGGGGCGGCTCGCCGCGAGGAGGGAGCGATCTTCAACGCCCCCCTCGCCGAGCGGCTGGCGTACTGGTCGGACCTCTGGAGGCAGGCGGAGGACACTGTTGCCATGAGCCGGGCTGTGCTATCGGCGGGGGCACGACACCCGGGCCCGGACAGACGCACAGCGATACTCCGATCGCACATCGAACGGATGGTTGCGCTAGAATCCGGCCGTTTCGTGAACGAGGTCCTCCAGCGGGCCGGTCTCGCCGCCGTCGAGCCCGTCGACCTGACTCGGTTCCCCGCATTCGCCGATGTCGTCCGATTCTTCCGGATCGAAGCCGAGAGCCAATTGCCGAAGGCGTCGCGGTCGAAGGACACGGACGGAGCCTCCTCGAACCAGGCCGAGGCGGCGGACCGTATCTACCAGGCGATCCTGGACGAAGCCGTAGAGCGGTATCTCGAGACGCCGCGCGCGGGCGGGGCGCCGACCGACGCCCGCCACGTCTTCGATTCCCGCCTCGCGGAGCGCCTGGCGGCATGGTCCATTATCTCGGGGCGAGCCCAGGTCGGTTCGGGCGGGAGCCGGGTCGATCGGTTCAGGGCGATCCGGGAGCACATCGATCGCATGACGTCGCTGGAGGACGGCCGATCGCTCCACGACGCCCTCGAGCGAAACGGTCCCCTCATCGGCGGGCCCACCGCACCGGCACCCCCTCGTGAATTCGCCGAGGTCGCGCGGTTCTTCCGACTCGAAGCCCTGTGGGAGCTGGAGTTGATCAAGTCGCGTTAGGTGGTGATAGCTGGCGTAGGGTGGGTCGAGGCTCGATTGATCGAGGCGAGGCTCACCGAAGGCGTGGAGACACTCGGTGGGCCTCACGCCGCGACGCGGCGTTCGACACCACCCTACTTCTCATACCCCCTTTCAAATCCCCGACATGAGGCGTAGGGTGGGTCGAGGCTCGATTGATCGAGGCGAGGCCCACCGATGGGGTAGACCCTACTTGACTCTCATACTCCTTTCAAATCCCCGACATGAGTGATTCGGAGCCAGGACCATGCTGAGACTCGGACCATGGATAGCCGCCGTCGGTCTCCTCCTGATCACCGGTGTGACCCGGGCGGACGTCGCGCCGTTGCGCGACGGTTTCGAGAAGGACGACGTCGGCAAAGCCCCTGCGGGCTGGGTCCTGACGACGCCCGGTTATCGGGCCGAGGTGATCAAGGGCGATGCCCGCGAGGGCCAGCAATGTGTCCGGATGCGGAGTTCAGGCGGATGCGCCGAAAGGACAACAAGTGGCCGTCCTGCTCCGCTCGGTCGACGCCCGGCCCTACCGCGGCCACACGATCCGCATGCGCGGGTCCCTGCGAATCGAGCCGACGGGTCCGTTCGACCGAGTGCAACTCTGGCTGCGGGTCGACCGCGCCGGCAACCAGATGGGCTTCTTCGACAACATGGGCGACCGTCCGGTCCGGAACCGAGCCTGGGGCGAGGCCGAGATCGTCGGCGACGTCGCCCTCGATGCGGAGAAGATCGTCTTCGGCGTCCTGGTCTTCGGCGTCAGCCCGGTCTGGATCGACGACGTCCGACTGGAAGATGCCGGCGCTGTGCCCGCGACTGCGAAAGAGCCGGCGCGGCCCCTGTCAGGCCGGGCACTCGACAACCTCGTCGCCTTCACCCGCCTGCTGGGCTATGTCCGTCACTTCCACCCGAGCGACGAGGCCGCCTCGGCCGACTGGGACGCAACCGCCGTGGCGGGCGTCCGCGCGATCGAATCGGCGAAGGACCCGGCGGACCTGGCCCAGCGGCTCGAACGGCTGTTCCGCCCGCTCGGTCCGACGATCCGCGTTTTCCCGACCGGCACCGCGCCCTCCGCTCCCGCCGACCTGAAGCCCTCGGAAAAAGCCAGGGAGATCGTCGCCTGGGACCATTTCGGGTACGGCAACGATTCGAACCGTCAGTTCCAGATCTATACGAGCCGTCGTCAACGCTGGAAGCTGACCGAGGGTCGCCGTCCTGGCGATGCACCCGACCCGGCCGCAGCGTTTCGCGCCGACCTGGGCGGGGGCGTCTCCTGCCTGGTCCCGCTGGCCCTGTACGCCGACGACGCCGGTACGCTCCCGCACGCCCCGACTGACCGCGTTAAGCCAGCACCTCGCGCTATTCAGCCGACGACCGGGCGACCCGACTGGCGGACGTCGCCCTCGCGTGGAACGTCCTCGAGCACTTCTACCCCTATTTCGACGTCGTGACGACCGACTGGTCCGCGGCGCTGCGCGCGGCATTGACCTCGGCGGCCCAGGACCCCGACGGCCGCGCGTTCCTGGCGACGCTCCGGCGGATGGTCGCCGCCTTACACGACGGCCATGGCGGGGTCTCGCTGACGGCCGGCGGCGACCCAACCGGCACCCCTCCCCTGGCCTGGGACTGGATCGAAGGTCAGCTCGTCGTGACCCGGGTCGGCGACCGCGTCAAGGAGGTCAAGCCCGGCGAGGTCGTCCGATCGATCGACGGCCGGCCGACCTCCGAGGCGCTGGCCGACGTTGAGCGATCGATCTCCGGGGCGACTCCTCAGTGGCGGCGCTATATCGGCTTGAGACGGCTGGGCGCCGGCGACGTGGGCTCCCAGGTCGTCCTCGAACTCGGCGAGGCCGGTCAGCCGCCTCGGACCGTCCGGCTGGTTCGCGAGGAGGGTCGACCGGAAGAGTTGCGCCCGCCGAAGATCCACGAGATCCGCAAGGGGATCTATTATGTGGATGTGAGTCGGATCGACGACAACGACTTCCGACGGGCGCTGCCCGACCTGGAGCGTGCCGAGGGGATCGTCTTCGACTTCCGCGGCTATCCCAGCAAGCTGAACCCTTTCACGTTCTTCCCGCACCTGACCGAGAAACCGATGACCAGCGTGCAGTGGCACGTTCCGCGGGTCCGGCGACCCGACCACGAGGAGATGATTTTTGAGCGGCAGGGCGAGTGGTCGATCCCGGTGACCAAGCCCTACCTGGGTGCAAAAAAGGCATTCATCACCGACGGGCGGGCCATCAGCTACGCCGAGTCGTGCATGGGGATCGTCGAGCACTACAAGCTCGGCGCGATCGTCGGCGGGCCGACGGCGGGGACCAACGGCAACGTCAACCCGTTCACTCTGCCGGGCGGATACCGAGTGGTCTGGACAGGGATGAAGGTGCTCAAGCACGACGGCTCCCGACACCACGGGGTCGGCATCCTGCCGACCGTGCCGATCTCGCGAACGATCGCGGGCGTCGCCGCCGGCCGCGACGAGTTGCTGGAGAAGGCGATCGCGGTCGTCGGCGGCAAGCCATGAGATCCGAGGCCCGGGCGTCCTGACCCCGCCCCCGCCCTGACCGAAGGATTACCAAAGCGGCCAGCGCGGCTAACAACTGGGTTGCGCATGGGTCCGTAGGGTGCTCTGTGAGCACCAATCCTCGTGGCAGGTCCTGCTCGGTGCTCACAGAGCACTCTACGGGACCGTCTTCTGTCGCTCTCGTCCTCGATCCGATCGTTCGGCGCTCTAATGGACTTTGCCCGGAGGAGCCGGCGCGATCCGTTCGAGCGCCTCCGCGGCCCACAAGCGGACCCACGGGTTCCGGTGCTTGCGGAACTCGTTCAGTCGTGGGATGGCTAACCGGGCCGCCGTGCCGAAGGTGCCGATGGTCTCGAACCACTCCTCGATCACCGCGTGGTCGTCATCGTCCCTGGGGTCGAATACGGCGAGCAGCCGATTGATCCGTTCCAAGTAGCGACGTGTCATCCAGTCGGTCTCGAAGCTCGTCCGGCCCATCGCGCCGAGGATCATGGCCCGACCTTCCATCCCGAGGTGAATCCCACGCCAGGCCCGGTCGTCCGCCGGATGATTCTCGAGCCACCGTTCCGCGATGTCCTTCCCGTCCGGAGCCAGTTGATAGAGCGCGATCACCGCTTCCACCTCGGAGTCGGATGGTCCGGCAGCGTTCTCCAACAAATCGCGAAGTACCGGGACCGCCGCCTTCGCCTCAGGACGGATTCGCCCCATGCGCCGTATGGCCGTCCGGCGACGGGATCGGGACGACCCAGCCGGGTTGTCCTCCTCGAGAGTTCGGACCACTTCAATCAAGGCGGGAATCGCGGCCCGGGATTCCGGTCCGAGGGAGCCCAGAACTTCCGCGGCGGCTGCGGCGGTCTGGCAATCGCGTTCTTCTCGTCTTATATCGATTCCCCTGGCTTCCAGTCCCGCGACTCGGCGCGGTTTCAGCGCAGCGATCAACGCGGGGACCGCCGTCCTGGACTCTGGGCCGATCCGTCGGAGAGCCCTGGCTACGCTCACTTGCGGGTTGAATTCGCCACCAACTTCCCCTGAGAAATCGCGCGACAACGCCACCGCCAGAGCTGGGACGGCGTCCTTCGCCTGCGGCCCCAGCAGCCCGAGGCAATTGGCGGCGGCGTCAACGACCCTGTCATCTTCGGACTTCAGGGCCTCGATCAGTACGGGCACGCATTCCGTGCCCTCCGGATCGATCCTCAGAAGGGCCTCGAAGAGACCGGTGTCATCAGACCCCTTCTTCACGAGGCCGATCACTGCCGGCAATGCCGCCCTGGCCCTGGGACCGAGCCGAGCCAGCGCCTTGGGGACCTCTCCGACCTCGAGCTCTTCGTCGTCGAGATGATTCAGGGCTTCGATCAGCACGGGGATGGATTCTGTGGCGGAGGGCTCGATGTGTGCGAGGGCGACCGCCGCAGAGAACCGCACCTGCGGCCGCTGATCGGTCAGGGTCGCACGAAGGGCGGGAACCGCCTTATGGGCCTTGGAACCGAGCCAGGCCAACTGGTCGGCTACCGCCCAATTCACCCCGCGAAGAAAAGCATCGAGCAGTTCTCGGACCGGCGGTGCGCCGATCCGGTCCAGGGCTAGCACCACCTCGAAAGAGGAAAAAAACTCATCAGGATTCTTTCGCTCGAGCAATCCATTCAAGACCGGGATGGCCGCCTTGGCCTCCGGTCCGATCCGGCCCAGGGCCGGTATCGCGTACAGTACGAGGATCTCCGGTTCTCGCCTAGGATCGGGGTGCTCGATCGCGCGGATGAGCGACGGCGCCGCCGCCCGTGCCGGCGGGCCAATCCGCGCGAGGGTCGCCGCCGCGCAGACGCTCATCTCGCCGTTCGAACCGTTCAGGATCTCCAGGAGTGCCGGCACGGCCGGGCCACCGATCCGGACCAGCGAATCTTCCGGCGTCTTGTCGGATCCGAACGTGCCCTCTCCGCCGAAATGCCGGCACCCCTCCTTGAGGCATCGCTGGATCAGGATGGGAACGATCACCTCGGCTCCCGCACCGATCTGGGCCAGGGCATCGATGGCTTGATCCCGCAACGGTCCCTTGCGGACAGCCTCGACGAGATCGGGGACCGCCGCGCTGGCTTCCGCCTCGAAGCGGCCCAGCGCCACCACCGCCTGCCGGCGCTGGGCCTCGGTGCTCGACTGGTCGCGATAGACCGCGAGCCATTGCTCGACCGTCTTGCCCCCGAACGTATGCGGTTCCTCCGCCCAGGCCGGTTGAAGCCAGCCGGCGAGGATGAAAAGGATCAGCAAATTGGCTCGCATGAGAATCGCCTCGACGTAGCCGGTTGTTCGCGAACCGAAGAGCGCGCCCAATGGGGGTGACGTTCGCAGACGGCTGGGTATTCGCGTTGGCCCATTCTGCAA
Source organism: uncultured Isosphaeraceae bacterium (assembly GCA_963845695.1). GTDB lineage: Bacteria > Planctomycetota > Planctomycetia > Isosphaerales > Isosphaeraceae > CAWJTV01. Next base: position 350,680 of record CAWJTQ010000019.1, read on the forward strand.
TGGTCGCCTCCACAACGGGTTAACTGTCAACATCGCCGCGCCTTCCTGCCGACACCTGCGTACTTCTGTCCCGAATCCGGGAAAAAATCCAGAGAATAGCACCGCTTTGGCCAGCGGCGCCCCATTAATCTAAATGGGACAACGCGCGCATTGCCACACTGCAGCTCGGAGAGCTGGTTCGACGCCGTGAAGATTCCACCTTTTCTCGATTGTCATCCTCATCCCGTTTTCGCAAACGGTCGCCCTACCATGACCACGCCGCATCGGATCGAAGCGAATCGCCGGAACGCCCGCAAGGGCTGCGGGCCGAAGTCTCCCCCTGGGAAGACCCGCTCGCGGTTCAATGCACTCAAGCACGGCATGTGCTCCAGGCCGCCTGGGCCCGGTCGCTCTTCCGGTCCCTCCACGCATTGCTGAAAGTCCGGTGCGACGCCGGGTCCGATGAACGCTCTCGGCATCAAAATCCGACGAACGAACCCAAGACCGGCCCCTCCCAGATCACCACGGAGTATCAAAACGCGATGAACGAACCCAGGACTGGCGCCACGGAGTGTCAAAATCCGACGAACGAACCCAAGTCGGGTCACGGCCACCATGATGGGATTCATGATCGCTCGGTCGCTTCTCCGCGATACTCGGGTGAGGCCTGGCGGCTCTGCGCGAAATCGGCGAAACGAACCCATCTGCCAAAATGGCAGAAATCCGGGCCGTCTTGGAAACGTGTCAAACGAACCCACCTGCCAAAATCGCCGATCCGGGGGCGATGTAGGCTTGCGGCATTCGCTCGGGGGAAGTATATCGATATGGGTCACCTGGAGCAGCCCCGCGGCATGGCCGCCGGTCCGCGTCTCCTTTTCGAACGCGATCGTTCGGAGGAGCGGCATGGAGGGTGGAACCTTGGACGCTCAGGTCTCGGTCTTCAATGGAGTCCGCACCGGGGTGGCGTGGCTGGGCAGCGACTGGGTGACGGTCTCGCACACGGCGCAGCCGGTGTCCGACCTGATCCTCGGCCTGGCTTGCCTGATCCTGGCCGCAGTGGCCATCAGGTCTCTGAACCGACGGCGGCATGCCGACCCGGCGCCTCCCGGCGCGGCGCGGTCTGGGGGCTGGGCAGCATCCTGGTCGGCTGCGGCGTCTTGCAGTTCACGCAGGTCGTCACGGTGGCGCCGGCGGATCGCATCGCGGCGGCGCCGCTGCTGGCGGCGGTCGCTTGCTGGGCGGCGGCGCTGAGTTTACGGCAGCCGGATGTGCGGGCGGCGGCGATTCCCTCCCGACCGGGCCCTGGAATACTCCAGGCTCCGCCGAAGCCCGTCGCGGATGCGGACACCGTTGTGGTCGTGAGCCGTCGACGGCTCGAGGACGACCTCCGGCGCAGCGAGGCGCGGGTTCGGGAGTTCGCCGAGGCCGAGGCTCGCAGGAACGAGTTCCTGGCCATGCTGGGTCACGAGCTGCGCAATCCCCTGGCCCCGATCCGCAACGCCGTGCGGATCATGAAGCACCACGGTACGGACAACCCCGACCTCAGTTGGGCCCGCGACGTGGTCGACCACCAGTTGCACCAGCTCGGCCAGTTGGTTGACGACTTGCAGGAGATGTCCCGGGTGGCCAGCGGCAAGGTCCGCCTCAACACCGAGCCGGTCGACGTGGCGAGCATCGTGATGCTCGCGGTCGAGACCAGCCGCCCGACCATCGACGCCCATCGCCATCATCTGTCGCTCGTCTTGCCTCCCGGCTCCGTGCTGGTCGATGCCGACCTGAACCGGATGGCGCAGGTCCTCTCGAATCTCTTGAACAATGCGGCCAAGTATACCGAGGATGGCGGCCAGATCCGCCTGGGGGTCGCGGTCGAGGGAGCCGATGTGGTCTTCCGGGTCCGCGACAACGGCGTGGGCATCCCTCCCGAGATGCTGCCCCGGGTCTTCGACCTGTTCGCTCAGGTCGGCCACTCTCTGGACCGCGCCCAGGGCGGGCTGGGTCTCGGGCTGAACCTGGTGCGGAGCCTCACCGAGATGCATGGCGGCTCCGTACAGGCTCGGAGCGACGGAGCCGGCCAGGGCAGCGAGTTCCTCGTCCGGCTGCCTGTGCTGACCCGGGCCCAGGCCCGTGCCCGGGCCGAGCTTGGCCCCCGGTCGGATCCCCGCACGCCGGCCCGCACCAGTACCCGGAACCGATCGCACATCCCGATTCCGGATCGAGCCCCCGGTGCAGACAATGGGACCTGCGCGGACATGCCTCCGTCCGAACCCGCTCGCCGCGTCCTGGTGGTCGACGACAATGCCACCGCGGCGCAGAGCATGGCCTTGATCCTCAAGCTCGAGGGATACCAGGTCCAGGTCGCCTTCGACGGCCTCTCCGCGATCGAGGCGGTCCGATCCTTCCGCCCCGCCGCGGTCTTGATGGACATCGGCCTGCCGGGCCTCGATGGCTCGAGGTGGCGCGGCGGATCCGACAGGATCTCGAGCTGAACTCGGGGATCGACCTCCTCGCCGCGCTCACCGGCTTCGCCGAGGACGAGGCCCGCGACCGCTCCGAGCAAGCCGGCTTCGACCATCACCTCGTCAAGCCGGTCGACCCCGAGGCCGTGCTGGCGCTCCTGGCCTCCCTGGAATGGACCCGGGAGGAACAGACGCAGCCCGCCACGGCAATGTAGGGTGGGTCGAACGACGCGGTTCGCGTCATGAGTCATGAGGCCCACCGAGAGCCCTGGCTGATCCGGTGGGCCTCGCGGCGACGAGTCGCCGCTCGACCCACCCTACGGATGACCGATGCCCGACGACCACTCGGCCCGCCGGCGCTTCAATCGCGCGACAACGTCGGGATGCCCGGCGGCGAGGTTCGTCGTCTCCGACGGATCGTCGCGGAGGTTGACGAGGAACGAGCCCTTGATCAGTTCGCCCGGCGCGCGCCGGGTCGTGTCGAGCACATCGTGGAGCAGCTTCCAGTCGCCCTCGCGCACGGCCCAGCTCGACTCGAACTGCCAGTGCAGGACGTCGTGGGGCGTCGTCGCCTCGGCCGAGCGGATCACGCGGACCAGGCTCTTGCCGTCAATCGGGTTCTTCGGCGTCGCGACGCCGCACAGCTCGGCGATCGTCGGCAGCCAGTCGCAGCCGTGGGCGACCTGGTCGCGGCACCTCATTCTCCGGCAAGTGACCCGGCCAACTGACGATCGCCGGCACGCGGATGCCTCCTTCGAACAGGCTGTACTTGGCCCCACGATATCGGCCCGCGCTGCCGCCTCCATAGTGGGCGCGCTCCTCGGTCGAGTGGCCGTGGTCGGACTGGACGATCACGATGGTTCGCTCGCGCAGGCCCAACGCATCGAGCTCGGCGATCAACCGGCCGATCCGCTCGTCCATCGTCGAGAGAAAGGCCGCGTACAGGTTGCGCGGGTATTTCAGATGGGCGTAATGGTCGAGCCACTTCGGGTCGCCCTGATAGGGATAATGCGGCTCGTTGATCGCGAAATAGAGCAAGAACGGCCGGTCCTGGTTCCGCTTCAGGAACGCGGCGGCTTCCTCGACCATCAGGTCGCCGAGGAAGCGGCCGGGCGCCTGGACCTCGCGGCCGTCGCGCTGAAGGTCGTGCCGGTTGGGACCGCTCCAGTAGTAGAAGTGAGAATAGTTGTCGATGCAGCCCCCCATGTGGCCGAACGAGCTGTCGAAGCCCTGGCCCAGCGGCATGGTCGCGGGCGAGTAGCCGAGGTGCCACTTGCCGACGTGGCCGGTGGCGTAGCCGGCGGTCTTGAGCATCTCGGCGATCGTGATCTCCCGGCTGGGCATGCCGGGTTGGCCCGCCACCGGAGAGGCGTTGCTGGGCATCCCTGCGCGGACGGGATGTCGGCCGGTGAGCAGCCCGGCGCGCGACGGCGAACACACCGGCGCCGCGGCGTAGAACTGCGTGAACCGCACGCCCCGGCGCGCCAGGGCGTCGAGGTGCGGCGTCACCAGGTCCGACGCCCCGGCGATGTGCAGGTCGGCCGTCCCCTGGTCGTCGGTCAGGATCACGATCACGTTGGGCCGCGTCGGCTCGGCCGCGGTCGCGGTCATGGTCCAGACGGCCAGGATGCCGGCCAGGATCAACGCTTTTCGCAGGTCGACAGACATTGCGGTTCCTCCCGGGGCTATCGTTCGCGTCGATCTCTCGTCGATCATCGTAATCGATCTCGAGACCGACTTCTTCGGCGAGCCTCCCGGGACGGTCGCAATGAACGTTCCGATGACGTCGTGATCGAGCTGACGCGACACCTCGATCGATCAGCGCTTCTTCGCCGCCGCCTCGGCCTCAGCGACCAGCTCCTCGACGCCCGGAGCGAGATCGGACAAGCGGAGGCCGACGCCCCCGTCGCGAATCACCCCTTTGGCATCGACGAGATAGACCGTCGGCCAGCCGATGACACTCCATTTGACCGCGGTCCCTTCCGTTCGACCGCCGTCCCAGAAGGATCGCCAGTTGATTCCCTCCTTCGCTGCGACCTGCTTCCCCGTGGAGCAATCTGGGTCGCCGTTGACGCCGATCAGGGCGAACGGCCGGCCTTTCATCCGCTCGACCAGCGCCTTCTCCTCGGGCACCATGACCATGCATGGGCCGCACCAACCTGCCCAGAACGAGATCACGATGACCTTGCCCCGGAACTCGGAGAGCTTCATCGGTTGGCCGTCGAGGTCTTCTCCCTCGATCTCGGGCACGGTGCAGCCGGGCTCGAGGTGGCGCAACCGGAAGAGGTCCCCACGGGCCTGCTCGCCCAGGGGTGGAAAGTTCTTGCCCAGGGGCTGGAGGTCGCCGAACTCCTGGATGGTCCGTTCGAAGAACACCTCCGCCTCGCGCTTCGGCCCCTCGGGCTCGAGCTCTCGGAGTCGCCGGACCTTCTCCGGGCCGAAGAAGTCTCTCATCATCTTGCCGCGAGTCGGATGTTCGAACTCTCGCGCCATGGTGACGAGGTTTTGCAGGTACCGCCCCAGGCTCAGGCAAGCGATGCCCGGACCTTTTGGTTGGCGCTCCGCTCGACCGCGGCCCGGAGGAACGCCTCGGCCCGGGCGGTCTTGCCGGGGATGATGGCCCAGGCGGTCCGTACGACGCGCAGGATCGCATCCTTGTCGAGGTAGGCGCCGGGCCATCAGGTCGTAAGCCGCGTCGCGAATGGGTTCCATCTCCGGCGGGTAACCGAGTCCGCCCGTGTGGATCCATGCCAGCGCCTCCGGAGCCTCGGGGGCATCGGGGTAGGTCTCCGCGAGCGCCAGCGCTCGGCGCGAGAGTTCCGTGGCCGTCTTCCCGTAGCGATCAGCGACGGCTTTCTTCTCCGACTCGGTCGCTCCGGATCTCGCAGCCTCGTTCAGGGTTCCCCAGGCTTTCTTCAGCTCCTCCTTCAACCGCGATAGCTCCTCCGCCGGCTTCGTATCAGCAGCCCACGCGACCGGGACCGCCACCAAGACCACCAGCAGCCCGACGACGTGCTTCGCGTACCGCATCACAGCCTCCTCTCTCCTGGCTTTTTGGACAGTTGTCAGTATCATTCCCGAGCTTACGCGGGCCGATGTCCGGGTGCAATAGCGTCATGGCGGCCCGACGTAACACGGGTTACGGTGCCTGTTTCGCTGGGGCGGTCGCGAATCGCAACTTGACGATCATAACACTGAGAGTTACTCTGCCTGAGTCCGGCGAGACGATTCCGGAGACGAAGGGACGGCGGCGATGTCGAGGAAGACGAACAACGTTGGCCCGCCGAAGGCGGCGAGATGCCGCGCGCGAGCAGGAACTGAACGACGTCGATTGCGAGATCATCGGGGCCCTCACCGACCTCCGGGACACACTTCGCGCCCCGGTCCCTCTCGAGACCAAGTACACGGTCCGCCAGGTCGGTGTGGTCGTCCCTCCGCCCCAACTCAGCCCCGAGGATGTGAGGAGGACCCGCGCGGTGCTGGGCGTCAGCCAGCCCGTCTTCGCCGACTTCCTGGGCACGTCGACGTCCACGATCCGCTCCTGGGAGCAGGGCCAGAAAACGCCCAGTCCGATGGCTTGCAGGCTCCTCAGCCTCATCGCCGCCGACCCGATCTACTGGAAGAGCCGGTTTTCCTCGATGGCCGCGCTCGGCGCGGGTGAGAATGAATCTGGCCATCCGTCTACATAATGTGCTAATATCCATGGGGTCAGCCGGCGATCCTACCTCACCCCCAAGGGGAGTCAATCATGCAGACCGACCGATCAGTCAACCTATCCTGCCGCATCTCCCGAAGCGGATTCTCAGGCGAACGTGTCTTTCGCGTCATGTGTTCCGATGGCTCAGAGCATGTCGGCGTCGCCCCTACCCATTACTTCCGCACTCCTGATGCGGAGGAACTGGGCCCGGATATGCCGCCCAAGGGCCAGCGGATCGATGGTCTCATCGAGGGGGTGCTCATCGCGAACGGTGGCGAGGAAGTGGCTGTCGCTCTGCCCGACGGCGCCACGATTCGGGCCCACCTGGACCAAATCCTCAGCCCCGAGAGTGCCGCTTATGTACCTATCTGATCGTGATATCAATTGGGCGATCGAGAAAGGGCAGTTAATCGTCCGGCCCCCTTCCATCGTGGATCCGACCTCCATCGACCTACACCTGGACCGAGTCGAGGAAGCCCAGGTCTGGAACTTGGAGCGTCTGAGCGGTCACCAGAAGATGCTCGGCGTCCCAGAGCCAGAGGTCCATGTCGGGACGTTTAACTGGGGCGAATTCTCGGAAGAGTACCTGATGCCGCCACCGGCCGAATGCCCCGAGGCGAAGGTCTGTTTGCGCGGCTCGAAGGTGATCGTCAGACCGGGTGGATTCCTGCTCTGGCAGACCAAGGAGGTTGTGGGTACTCCCAAAGAAGGTGCCGAACTCATCTGCTTCGTTGACGGGAAAAGCACGAAAGCACGCACGGGCATACTTGTTCACTTCACGGCACCGACTATTCACGCTGGCTGGCACGGAAACATCGTCCTGGAGATCGCCAACCTCGGTCCGTTCACGATGATCCTTCAGGAGGATGATGTCATCGCCCAGTTGACGGTAGCGACCATCTCCAGCATCCCGGAGAAGACTCAAGAGAAGGCCGGCTCCCGGACACTGGGCCAGGTGAATGTGAAGGGGCAAGCCCCGAAATCGTGATGGTACTCCCCGCAGATCTGGAGCACCGAGCCCAAACGCGGCCCTCATCCGGGCATCGCCACGGCCTTCGTTGACCGTAGGACCCTCTCCGTGAACTCGCTGCGCCCGGACCAGGTCACAGCGAGATGGTCAATGGCGCGGGTCAGCCCGACGTACAGCAGGTTGCTGTCGCGCACCGCGTCCGGCTCGATCGGGTTGGGGAGCTGATCGACGGCCGAGACGATCACCGCGGGGAACTCCAGGCCCTTGGACGCGTGGATCGTCAGCAGCCGGACGCCCGGCCGGGCGATCGACCGCACGCCGCCGTTGGGATCGGACTCGTTCGAGATCCAGCAGACCTCGTTCGACTCGCGGAGCCGGCGGCAAAGCTGATCGATCCGGTCCCGCTCCTTCCGCGGATAGAGCACGGCGATGTCGCGCTCGGCCAGACCTTTTGCCTTGAACTCGCCGACCAGCCGGGCGATCAGGGCGTGCTCCTCGTTGACGGAGCCGCAGCCCCGGTAGACGGGCACCGGTCCTTGTCGGGTGACCTTCGTCGGCAAGACCCGCACGAGCGTCTCGGTTTCTTCCCCATCCTCGACCGCCGACTGCGCCACCTGCCAGGCGAATTCCAGGATCTGCTTCGTGTTGCGGTAGTTCCGGCTCAGCCGCCGCGATCGGCCTTGGGCCTGCACGCCGACCGACTTCCAGGTGAAGCCGCGGCTCGCGGCCGTAGAGGCTCTGGGCGCCGTCGATCGCGATCAGGAGATCGCCTTCGGGGCCGCCGCGCAGCAGTCCGGTCGCGCAACGGAACCAGTCGGGCTCGAAGTCGTGGGCCTCGTCGATGAGGATCGCGTCGTACTTCTCGGCGTCGGCGAAGTGACCGAGCCCGCCGAGCATCGCCGCGACGACCCGCGCTCCGTATTGCTCGAACGACTCGTTGTCGCGCAACCGCAGCCCGGTCTTGCGAGCCGCCCAGGAGTGGAAGTGCCGGACCTCGATGCCTCGCAGGCTCGAGTCACCGGCGAGCCGGGCGGTCAGGTCGGCGGCCAGCGCCTTGTTGTAGCAGAGGACCAGGATTCTCTTGCAGGGATCTCGATCGGCGAGCCATCGGGCGCGGGCCAGCAGGAGCACGGTCTTGCCCGACCCGGCGATCCCGAAGATGACGTGGTGGCCGGCGCCGAGCGACCGGGCCGCCTGTTCTTGCTGGGCGTCGAGCACCTCCAGCGACACGGCTTCCGACGGCACAGGCATCGGCCCCGCCGGCACCGAAGCCGCCGTCGCGGGCCGGCGCTTCACGACCACCTCGGGGTGCAGCACGCCCTTGAGCGTCTGAACTTGGTCCTCGGTCAACGGGTCGAACGGAAAGACGATGGTGAAGAGCTGCCTGAGCCGTCGAATGACCTCGCGGTCGCCGGCCCCTTCCAGCGAGGCCAGTTCGTCCCGGCACAACACCCGGTCGGCGGGGAACAGCGGCGTGAGCTTCGCCTCATCGAGCTGGGCGCGGGTGATGTTCGTCAGCAGCACGCCGAATCCGCAAGGGAAGCACGGCTTGCCCCGATGCTCGCCCTCGTTCTGACACAGGATCGCGTACTCGGGTCGCTCCAGCTCGTTCACCAGGGCGAAGAGGTACTCGCGCACCTGCCGGATCGGGTGCTTGTGCGTCTCGGCCTGGACCTGGCCGCCCTCGGACTTGTGCAACTCGACCTCGTGGCCGGTCGCTCGCGCGATCTGGCCGGCATACCACCCCTTGACCTCCAGCATCAACAGGCCGAAGTCGTCGGCCATCACGGTGAAGTCGGGGTATCGGCCCTGCACGGTCGGCTCGTACCAGGCGGTGAAGTGGTCCGGCAGGGCGTCCCGCAGCAGGGCGTAGACCCGCTTCTCGCCGGCCGTGGCCTTCGAAGGACAGGAGTCGGGGATCAGGATCGCCATCGCCTCGCTTCTCTCGCGCTTCTCCGCATCGGGTCCCGACTGCGAGCCACGCCGGCCCTGCCTCGGGTCCAGCTTGCATTATACCAGGCCGCGCCCGGATCTCCGATCGAGGTGAACTTCGATGCTCTCGGCTGTGCGATCGCATGTGGCACACAATTGCCAAAGTCGCTCATAGAATGTGAGATGGAGCCCAATGTCCAGCCGGTGAGACCGCGAGGTCCTGGGCCCCGGTCCGACGGCCCCGGTGTGATCCGCGATGATGCGTCCGTCTTCGGGGGTAGCATGCAGAACATCGTCAACGACAAACCCTATCAGTTCGTGCCGCCCCATCGGGGCACATTCTGGCCGGCCGTATTCCGACCCGGAATCCGGCCGTATCTCTCGAAGGTCTGGGGAGTGACCGGCGTCGAATTCACCGGCGTCGACCGGCTTCGCGCGGCACTTCGCGAGCGAGCCAGCATCGTCATCGTTCCGAATCACTGCCGGCCGAGCGATCCGACGGTCGTCACGCTCCTCGGATTCGAGGCGGGCACTCCCAGCTACACCATGGCGAGCTGGCACCTCTTCATGGGCGATCGGCTCACGACCTGGATTCTCCGGCGGATCGGAGGGTTCAGCGTCTATCGCGAGGGCCTCGACCGCACGGCACTCAAGGCCGCGATCGAGCTGCTGGTCGAGGCCAAACGGCCGCTGGTGATCTTCGCGGAGGGGATCATCACGCGGGCGAACGACCGGCTCGCCGCGTTCCAGGAGGGCCCCGCATTCATTGCGCGCTCGGCCGCGAAGCAACGGGCGAAGACCGAGCCGGGAGCCCGCACTCTGCTCATCCCGGTCGCGCTCCGCTACCGATTCCTCGGCCGGCTCGAGGAGAGCGTGAACCCGGTCATCGATCGCATCGAGACTCGCCTGACCTGGGAGCCCCGGCGCGATCTCCCCCTGATCGAGCGGCTCCAGCGCGTGGGCAACGCCATCGTCGGTCTCAAGGAGCTCGAGCTCGTGGGGGAAGTCCGGCCCGGTGGGCTTAACGACCGGCTGGCGCGGCTCGTCGACGATATCCTCGCCCCCCTCGAAGCCGAGTGGAAGATCAAGCGGCGGGAGAGCGACGTGCCCGGGCGCGTGCGCGGTCTCCGGGCCGCGATCCTTCCGGACATGGTCGAGGGCAGTATCACCGACGCCGAACGCGAGCGGCGCTGGAGGCAGCTCGCGCGGCTGTACCTGGCGCAGCAGCTCTCGCTCTACCCGGCCGGCTACCTCGCAGGGAGTCCGAGCGTCGACCGGGTGCTCGAGACGGTCGAGAAACTGGAAGAGGATCTGACCGACGTCGCGACCGTGCATCGGCCGATCACCGTCACGGTCCACGTTGGCGAGCCGATCGACGTCACGGGAAGCGACCAGTCACCGGCCGTGCTGATGAAAGAGGCTCGTACCCGGATCGAGTCCATGCTCGGCATCGAGACTCAGACCCCAACCGGGCCGTCGCAGCCCGATCCGGAGGGACCATGAACGCCAATCCGCCTCTCAATGCGCAGGGATACGGCCGGCTGCGCGCGATCGCGCTCCGCATCGCGGCCATCGTGGTGGCCCTCGGTCTCTGGTTCTGGACCCAGTCCCTCATCGGCGCGCGGGGCTTCCCCGAAGGCGGCCTGGGCGACGGCCTTCATCAACTCACCGCGGGCGTCCACCACTGGCTCCAGGATGTCCCTGCCAGAGCCAACACGCTGCTGGTGCTGAGCTCGCTGGTCATCGACGTGGTGGGGATCTTCCTGTTGACCCGCAGCATCTTCGGGCCCACGATTCGCCCGTTCCTCGGCTTGCTCGTCATCTTCGCACTCCGGCAAGCCATGCAGGGACTCACGGCGCTGCCGCCACCCGAGGGGATGATCTGGAACCATCCCGGCGTGCCGTCGCTGCTCGTGACCTACGGTACCGCCACCGACCTGTTCTTCTCGGGCCATACGAGCATCGCCGTGTGGGGCGGCCTTGAGATCAGCCGGCTGCGGTTTCGGGGCGCCGCGGTGCTCGGCCTGCTCGTCGCGCTCTTCGAGGCGACCACGGTGATCGTCCTCCGCGCGCACTACACCATGGACGTCTTCACCGGAGTCGTGGTGGCGCTACTGGTCAATGCCTACGCCGATCGTTGGGCGCGCCCGATCGATCAGTGGTTCGATCGCCTGGTTTCGCCCTCGGGAGCGGGGAGCGCCACGAAATGAGGCACGCCCACTTCCTTACGAAACGGGGGCGGCTGCGAGGCGCCGCCGTTGTCGTCGCCGTGGACTTCCCGATAGCCCTTGGCGAGCGAGGCGTCGATCAGGTTGCCAGCAAAGTCCAGGAGCCCGATATGCGGCGGCTGCGGTGCGACGATGAAGAGCATGGCTTGCTCCTTGGTGCGGACGTCGGTGAGCTGCGCCTGGTCGTACAGGTGGGTGAGCGCCGCCGCGATGTTCGCGCCGAAACTGCCGCGTGGGACTCGTTCATCCGGGTCGGTCTGGATCAGGATGATGTGCGTCGCTCCCCAGAGTACCGCTGCCTCGACCGGGCTCCGGTGCGCGAAGCTGCCGTCGACCATCTCTGTGTTGCGTCCGGCCCGGGGGAAGTCGCGGAGGACCCGGGCGGGGAACACCGGGTAGATCGCGCCGGAGGCCATGAGCGCGTCGAGAAGCAATTCCGGGCGGCGCGCGAGCGCGACCCCGCGGGCGCTGAAATGAGGCGGCTCGGTCGTCCGTCCGGCGGACGCCCAGAAGTAGAGGTCCGACGGCAGCTCCAGCTCTCGTTCGCCGAGGACCGAGCCGGTGAGCACCAGGTCCCTCGTGAGGAGTCCGTCGCCGATGATCTGGCGGCTCAGCACCTGGAACGCCTCCGCCCGCCGGGTCGCGTCGCTCGCGAAGGCGACGGGCGCTGCCGGCCGTCCTTCCGCCCGCTGCTTCGCGGCCACGAGCCGGGAGAAGCGGTCGAACAGCGTCTCTTCGATGCCGTGGCCCTCGGAGAGCGTCGGCTCGTAGCCGAGGATGGTCCAGGCTTGAAGCACGGGGAGGACGACGATGCCCGCGAGCGACGCGGCCCGCAACAGCCGGCGGAATCGCAGCAGCGCGGGCCGTCCCTCGGCACCGGAGGCCCGCAGAGCGAGCCCCACCGCACCCGTCGCCAGCAGGATCCATCCGGCGCCCTCGCCGCCGAAGGTCAGCCAGAGATAGATCCGATGGAGATCAGGGCGCGGCCCCATCGCGGACCACGGATCCCACGGCAGATAAGCCAGCAGCACCTCCGCTGCGCCGGCGATGAGGCAGAGGATCCATCGGCCGAGGTGGCTCTGTTCGTGGGCGGCCCTCCGGCGTCGGTGGCAGATCGCAGAGAAGACCAGGAACTGGAGCGCCGCGAACCACATCGCCATGTTCAACCGCACAAGGAGCGCCGGGCGGATGATGTCGCGCTGGTCGAGGGAGCGCCAGGCCGCTTCCATCGCCTGGTACAGCTCTGGCGAGCCCGACATCCCCATCGCGACCGGCAGGGCATTGATCGCGCCCCCCGAGGTGCCGACCACGAGCGAGATGTCGATCGAGCCCGCGCCGGTCTGTTCCCGCAGGCGAGCGAGTTCCTCCTCGATCGCGCGGATCGCCCCGACCTGGTACGAGCACTTCGCGCCGCCGCCGGAGAAGACCACGGCGAGTCGCATCGGCTCGGGCTGCGAGCGGGCGTAATGGACCAGGAGGTCGCCCAGTTCCTCGAGATCCAGCCGCATGAGCCGGTCCGGCGAGGGTGCCCCTGCCGTGGCGAGCCAGGCGCGCACTCTCGTGTCTCCGTCGCGCCAACTGGCATCAGCAAAGAGGGACACCCCGGCCGCAGCCCCAGCGCGGGCAGGGGCGTGCACCGCGTTTCTGAGCCGGTCGAGCTGCGGCATATCCGTGCGGACGATCAAGGCGTCCCGAGGGATCCGCAGGCTGGCGAGCGATGGCAGCTCGACCGTGCGGAGCCCCGCCATCGCTCGGTCGTCGAGCATGCCGTTCCACACGAAGGCGATCGAGTCGTTCGCAAAGTCCGAGCGGAGCGCGCGAAGGGCGTTGGTATGCGAGTGGGTGTAACGGACACGCTCCTCCGGAACAGGGATGCCCGCGGCGGCCAGCGCGATGCGCGGCGCCAGCGCGCCGGATACGGAGAGTGGATCCACGAAGAGGAGGCGGCCCTCCCCGCGCACCAGCCGGCTTCGGATGTCCTCGGCCGTTCGGATCGGCGAGGACTCGCGGACGACCGCGACGCTCAACGATGGCGACGGGTCCCGAGGCGTCCTCACCGAAGCCAGGTACTCCCAGCGGACGCCGCCGCCCAGCTCGAGGGCTTTCCCCAGCAGCGCGGGACTCACGACCGCCAGGTCGACCGCGCCCGTCTCGAGCCAGTGCAGGAGATCCGCATACGTGCCACGAGCGACCGCGAACGGCTCCTTGATCCCCGCGTCCCCCCGCAGACCGATCAGCGCCCGCTCGACCGAACTCAGCCCCTCTTCCGCGTCCTGATACGCCAGGATGGCGATCCTCAAGAAACCCGCCGGTTGCGCTTCGTCCGCGAGCGCCGGACGACCCAGGACGAAGAGGACGGCTGCGAGGAACCCGAAAGCAAGAGCTCGTTGCGTTCTCCCAAGGTCGAGCGGAGGGGTCGATTCCATGATCGCCATGGGTGGTCAAGGTCTCAGGAACGCGGGGCGAGTGGTAACATCCTGACGCGGACGGTTCGGGCGCTTCACGAATGAGTTGCGCCCACCACGGCGCTGGCGTGGCGCGTGTGCAACCGGAGCGTGAAGCGCTCGAGAGCCGTCCACTTGATAACAGGTGAAGAACAGGTGGAGCAACCGTTCACTAATTGCGTCGGCGTCAATATGGGAAATACAATATTTTAATATTCTCGCCTTATTTTGCACCGTATGCAACCTGTTCGTGAAACGCTCTAGCTGCAATCAAGAGAGAATTCCAAATTCTGAAACGATCATAATCTTGAAATTTTGAATATCGAATCGCAACTCTACCGCCCTTCCCTCTCGAAATGATGGTCGGCGAAATCCATGTAGGCTTCCCAGTCATCGGGGGTGACGTCGTGTTTGCCGGGCCGGATGCGATAGCCGATCGTGCTCTTGACCAGGCTGTTGACGGTCGGGTTTGGGCATCTCGGTGACGGCCAGGCCATCGGTCCCCAGCAGTCGGTAGACGGGATCGGCGGCCCTCGCGGACAGGAACTCGCCTTTCGGGTCGGCCCAGAGGTCTTCTTCGGCCGAGCAGACCAGCACGGGCCTGCGGGGCAATCAGGGCGATCAGCTCGTGCTGGTCAACGGGCAGGCGATCCTCATGGTTGCTGAACTTGTGGAAGTTGCGCAGAACCAGTGAGGGAAGGACGTGTTGAGGTGCGCGACGGTCTCGCCGAAGATGCGTCGGGAGAGCGCCGCGCCGCCGGCCCCCGAGTTGTTCGAGATCACGATGGCGAACCGCGGGTCCTGCGCTCCGGCCCAGAGCGCCGTCTTGCCCAGGCGCGAATGGCCCATGAGCGGCGACCTTCTTCGCATCGATCTCGGGCAGGGTTTCGAGGTAGTCGAGCGCCCGGCTCAGGCCCCAGGCCCAGGCGCCGATCGAGCCCCACTCGCCGGCCGCGGGTCGGGTCTGGCCGGAGTCGGTAGAAGAGCGGATGGACTCCGTTCTGGAACCCGTCGTCGTAGTCGGGGTCGATGTCGCCGTAATAGGCCGTCGCCAGGGCATAGCCGCGAGCGATGATCCGCTCGACCGGCCAGTTCGACGCTTCGGAGCCCCGCGTCGCCTCGGTCGCCCGATGGTCCGTGATGCCCTTCTCGGGGTTGTTCCGCATCCACTGCCGCGAGAGCGTGATCCCCGGGTCGCGGCTGAACGGCGTGGTTGCCGCTGAAGTTCAAACCCAGGAAGGCCGGCACGCGGTGCTCGGGCCCGGCCGCCTTTGGCAGGTAGATCAGGAGGTCCATCCGTGGGCCATCGGGCTGGTCGGTGAACGCGATCGTCACCTCGCGGCGCACGGCCTTGCCGCCCAGGGCCTCCTTGTCCTCCGAATGGACCCGGTACGACGGCTTGATCGGCCTGGGCGGTTCCGGCACGGCGCCGTAGACCTCGGTCGTGGAAGAGCCGCAACAGCTCGGGACGACGCTCGTTGAGCCACATGTCAGGGGTCGTGACCTTCCGGCCGTCGGCCATGACGAGCGGGTCGGGCAGGGTGTAAGGCCCGGCCTTGGCCTCGTCGTAATTGGTGCCCGGGCGCTGGGCGAGAGTCGGTCGGAGCGAGCGGTCCGAGGAGGGCGAGCAAGGGCAGTGCCGCACAGAACGCAGACGCGACGGCAACCGGTCCGTCGAGGGTACTCGAAGCGGAACATGATGGATTGATCCTCATGGACAGTCTGATAGAAGTTCTCTCATGTAGAGGCCGGTGAAACACGCTAGAGGCACAATGCCATCATATGCAGGATTCAGCACGACGTTGGGAAACCTGATTCAGCCCGGGTTCCCGTTGATGATCGCCGACCAGACCGCATGCGCCACCTCCGGCCGGCAGATGTCGCTGTGCGCACCCGAGAACCCGCCACCCCGGCAGATATACCGGCTGGCTTCCAGATTGTACGTGCGTCCCGGCTGGAACGGATAGTTGGCGGTCTCCGGTCCCATGGCGATGGTCTCCGGCTCCAGGTCGTGGCCCTGGATGCCGAAGACCCCGACCCCGCCATACTTCGGCAGCTTTGCGACGAAATCGACCTGGCCCCCCGCCCGCGCCGCCAGCGGATACCAGGTCCCCACGGCGCGATCGTACCGCGACTGGGTCGCGATCACCGGCCCGCGTACCCTTCCTTCCGAGAAGAGGCGATGGAAGTAGCCGGCGCCGCCCACGCGCGTGCGGAATGTCGCCGCAGTAGGACCAGAGCGACACGGCCCCCTGGAGCAGCGACAGCGAGTCGACCGGGCGCGGCAGGGCCCGCCGAGCCGGGAGGGCCCACCACCGCCGCGGTGGCCACGATGCAGCCGAAGCTATGCCCCACCAGGTGGAATCGCACATCACGGCCGCTCGTGGCCTGCTGCCAGCCGATCAGCAGCGGATGCACGGCCTGCTCGCCGAGCTGGCGAGCCCGGGCCTTCATCGTCCAGAACGAGAGCGTCCGCAACGGTGCGAGCAGGACGTTGCTCACGCCCCCCGATCCGTAGCTGACGGCCTCGTTCAACTCGGGGAGCGTGAGTGCTTCGTAATAGACCGCGTCGGGGTCGAACGGCTCGCGATCGGCCTCGGGCGACCCCGCGACGCCCTGGCTGCCCAGGCCGAGCAGATGGTCGATCTTGCGGTAGGCATCCGACACCTCAGGGGGCAGCCGGTCGGGACTGCCCGTCGCCGTCGCGGGCCGGGCGATGGTTCGCAGGGACTCGCGAATCCCGGGCGCACCGCCGAGCCGCCGGGCGTAAGCCTCGACGAGCGACTCGGCCGGGTCGGCCGTCGGCGCGAAGGAGACGCCGCCGAGGTCCTCGTCGCCCCAGGGCAGGCTCGGCCAGTGGATCCCGACGAGCAGGCCCCGGAAATTCGGCCGCAGCTGAGCGATGCGGTCGCGGTCCGATCGCCGCTCGGCCATCGCGCCGACCCAGTCCTGATACTGCCAGCGGGCCGCGGGCACGTCCCCCTGCCAGCCGTGACTGAAGAGGAAGACGTCGGTGATCGGCTCGTGCGCCAGGGCCTCGGAGATCAGCCGGCTGACCGGTCCGCGGGGATGATCGGTCCGCTCCCGCCCCTGGTCGTCGAAGGCGATCAGGTAATAGCCCGTGCCGGTCCCGGGGACGACGTCCGTCGGGCCAGTCGTGGCCGATGCCGGCGGCGGGCCGAACGCCACGTCGGCCGAGCCCGAGCCCTTCCTCTCGGTCGCTCGTCGGCGTAATGTCAACGGCCGGGGCCGGCGCGATCGATGCCGATATGACGGCCGCGACCGGTTGACCGAAGCGGATGGTGATCTGAAGCGGAATCGTCACGGTGATAGTCCCAGATGCGCCCGTCGGCACAGTCAACGTCGCCGTGACGCGCTCGGAAGGGAGAGCGGCCGGCCGATGCGGTGCAAGGGAGGGCGAGGCGCCTGCCGAGCCGTCGCGTCGTTCCCCGGCGGCAGTGGGCTCGGACGGAGTTACCGCGGGCTCGGACGGAGTTACCGCAGGCTCGGACGGAGCCTCGCCCTCCCGGGCAAGACGAACCGGCCGTGGTGTATCACCGGAGCTGGTCGTCCCCTGCTCTTCCCGTCGGGCCGGCGGGGGAGATAACGTGATCGTCTCGATGACCGGCCGCCTGGCGGCTGGGGCCTTTTCCTTTGCCAGCGGCAGCCGTACCGGCGGGTCGCCGAGGATCATGTCGCTGCGAGCATCGTTATTCGCAGTCCACATGCCGGCCAGCCCCTCCACATCGGGCCGCTTGCCGTATCGAACGTCCTGGAGCGCACCGCTGAGGGCCGACGACAAGTCGGCGTATCGCTGGTTGAGCGACTCGACCGCGGCCCCGACCGGCTGGCCGCGCATCGAGCTCCTTGAGCGTGTCTTCGAACGACTGGAGCTGCGGCCCGGCCTCGCGCCAGTTGAATGAGTAGCCCCAGGCCCGGTCAACATGACCGATCACGGCCAGGGCGCCTCCCCGGGGATGGCTCAGGAGCTTGCGGGGCAGGCTCGCGAGGAACGATCGCGGCGCGATCTGCGGCGGCTCCTTCGAAGTCAGATGACCGAAGTCATCGAACCGAGGACACCCAGCACCGTAGCAGGCGAAGTGCATCGCGATCAGGCCGAGCAAACTCGCCTCAGAAGCCACATCACCGCCCGCGAAGTAGTGCTCCGGCGGGATCGGCTGGTCCCACTCGCGCGGACCGGGCCAGTCCTGACATAGCAGGGCTCCCTGGTCGGACATCTGCCTCGGGTCGCCGGTGGGGAAGCCCATGCCGTGGCTGGCCGTGAACAGGAGCGCCGGCGTTTCGTCGCCGCCGAGCAGGCGGGCCAGCCGGCTCTTGGTCGCGTCGTCGGCCAGGAGGGTCTGTACGTCCCAGGCCGGCTGTCGCTTCTGGAGCAGCGACGGCAACGCCTTGCCGAGCGGTTCGACGAGCTGCGCGAACTGAGTCGAGTCGACTGGTCGTCCGGGTTCCGCACCCCGAAGAGCACGGCGCGCCTGGGGAGGGCGACCTGGCCCTTCTCGGCGGTCACCACGCTCCGGGCGTACCGGGCATATTCCTCCGCCGTGTCGAACCAGAGCCGGCCGACGGCATACTGAACGTCGAGCTGGTACTGGAACGCGAACGGGATCGCCTCCGGGTCACCGACAATCAGCAGGTAATAGGGCACCTTCTTGGGGTCGGCCTGACCCGGCCCCATCCCCTGCCGGGCCAGGAAACGAAGTGCGAGTCCTCCCGGCGAAGGCCCTTGTATCCCTCGAATTCGTAGTAGAAGTCTGCCGCCTGAGACTTCCTCAACTCCAGCAGCTCCTTGAGTGCGTCCTTGATCGCCGAGTCGGTGTCGTTGGCGAAGATGATGCCCCACCCGGCCTCTTCCAGTTTGCCCGAGTCGACTCCCGGCCGCACTCCGAAAGGCTTAGCCAAGTCGTGCCTCGCCTTCAGCTCATCGAGGTGTTTCAAACTGGCACTTCCGCCCGAGATGGCGTGGGTCAGCGCCTCGGGGTCAGTTGAACTCTTCGGGTCGATAGCAGCCCCCAAGGCGGACTGGATCAGCCGTTCGGGCTCCATGGGCGGAATCAAGTAATTCCCCGTCGCCCCGTTGATGCCGTTGAAGATGCAGAGGTGAGATTCATCCGCGGCCGGTGCCATATGCAAACGTCCTTCATGTCCAATTTGAAGTCAGGGAGAGCGGCTCATCGAGCTGGCGAAATGGCCGTCGCGCTTGCGGTGGGCGGACCACCGCAGCGGTCGAGCTCCTCGCGGTATTCTTGCCAAGTGGCGAGGTCGAGAGTGCGGATGGCACCGGACTCATCCTGCTCCTTCATTGAGACCACGCGAATCCAGAGCGCAAGCCGCTCCGGCGATCCTTCGACGGCCGTCGGAGTTCGCCAGAGTTGGGCGGTACCATCCCAACCTGCGGTGGCGATCCAGCGGCCATCGAGGCTGAACGCCACGGCGGAGACCGAGGCACCGTGGGAAAAAGGGGCGCCGATCGGTCTCTGGGTTGGGGCGTGCCGGAGCTGGATGGTGCCCTCACTGCCGGAAGTCAGAACTATGGTACCATCGGGACTAGAGGCGGTGCCGATGACTGGTGCTCCGTGGTCCAGAGGTCGTCCGATCGGCTTCTGGGTCTGACCATCCCAAAGGCGCGCCGTCCTGTCGTTACTGCTGGTGAGTACGGTACGTCCGTCGGGGCTGAACGCCACGGCGTTGACCGGGCCATCGTGTTTCAAGGGTGGCTCAGTGGGCTGTCCGGAGGCGAGGTCCCACAGCCGCGCCGTCTTGTCCCAACTTCCAGTCATTGCCGTGCGTCCGTCGGGGCTGATTCCCACCGCTTGGATCGGGCCACCAGGTTTCAGGGGCGGACCCGTTTGCTGAGAAAAGGCGAGGTCCCACAGCCGCGCCGTCTTATCGTAACTTCCGGTTATCACCGAGCGTCCGTCGGGGCTCAACGCCACGGCGAGGACCGGGCCGTCGTGTTTCAGAGGTGGTCCCTTGGGCTGTCCGGAGGCGAGGTCCCGCAGCCGCGCCGTCTTGTCGTAGCTTCCGGTCAGCGCGGAGCGTCCGTCGGGGCTCAACGTCACGGTGTAGACCGGGCCATCGTGTTTCAGTGGCGAACCCTTGGGCTGTCCGGAGGCGAGGTCCCACAGTCGCGCCGTCCGGTCGTCACTTCCGGTTAAGGCGGACTGGCCGTCGGGGCCGAACGCTACGGACCAGACTGGTCCATCATGTTTCAGGGGCGGGCCCTTTAGCTGGCCGGTGTCGACGTCCAACAGCCGCACCGTCCGATCGTCGTTACCAGTTAGAGCAGAGCGTCCATCGGGGCTGAATGCCACGGCGAGGAACGGTAAACTTGCCTCCTGGAACCAGCGGAGACTGGTTATCTCTGCTCGCCACGCAGCGATCTCGAGCCGAGCGAGGTAGTCGAGAGTATTCCGGTCGAGCGGTTCTTTCTCCCGGACGTTCTTGAGGCCGCGCACCAGCCAGTGCAGGCCATCGTCGATTCGTCCCCGTTGGCAGAGGGATATGCCTCGATCGATGTTCAGCTCAGTGGCGAGCCGGTCCTCCAGAGCGACTTGTTCGGCACGTTGGCGCTGGAAGTCGGCATCGTGCTTGGCCTGTACTTGCGAGCGACCAAGGAAATCACGCTCCACGTCAGTCAGAACCGAGTCATTGGCGGTTGCCCATGACTCGACACCATTAAGTTCGGGGTCGCGCAGGAGCAGACTCTCTGGCCGTCCGGCGCGGTCCCAGTCGGTGGCGCGGAGCAATGAGGGGTGGAGGTTTTTCTGACGCCACTCCTTGTTACTCTCGCGAACGGGTTCGATGAGGCGGTCGTGAGCCAGTTCGTACCAGGTCGATCCACGGCGTTCCTCGGCGCGGACGAGGAACGCGTCGATAAGCGATCGGATCACCAGCTCAGGCAGGCCGCGGGTGGCCCCGGGCTCTCGGAGGACCTGGCCTCGCAGGCCTTGGTCGGTAAGGAGCTGGCGCTCGCACCACTCGCGGATCGTGCGCTCGCTGGAGCCCGTGGACTGCGCCGATCTCCCTTATTTTATCGGCGTAATAGCCGGCGAGCGCGGTATCGACGCTTCCCTCGGTGCCGCTGAGATGCGTCTCATGTAAGCGCGTGAAGCTGGGGTCGGAGCCATGGCGGTTCCACAGGCGGAGGCCGATGATCTGAAGGTGGACGGGCTCGACGTGGGGACCGAGGGCGGCCGCCGAGGTACCGTCGGGTCGCTGGACGCGGACACGACGGAGGTCGTCGACGAGCCGGGTCGCGACTCCCGGGGCGACTGAGAGGCCGCCGAGTTGAAATGTCCTCTCGAATACCTCTCGGGCAGACGAGGCGTCAAGCAGGTCGAGACGGAAGCGACTGGCCAGGCGGCGGGGGATGCGGCTACGGTAGGGCTCTAGTGCGGCGACGTACTCCTCGCGCATAGCGAACAAGGCCCATAGCCCCGGGTCCTGGAGCGCAGTCACCAAGGTGATCGAAGAACGCATCTTTCGCGGCGAAGTCGGCGGGATCGGTCGTGAGGACCTCCTCGAACTGGTCGAAGATCAGAACGAGATTCGGCCGGCGGCCGCCTGTCGTCGGGCGCAGGGCGTCGGCCCATTGCCGTAACGCGAGCGGCAGCTTGCCGTGATCTGCCAGGTGCTCGGGCGGATCCGCCGTCAAGCCGGGCCGGGGGCGTTGCAGGGATTCTAGCGTGCTCCCGACGAACCGGTTAATCGGGGTTGCGCCGGGGGCCCCGGTCTCGGAGAGAGTGGGCTGCTGGACGCCGATGATCGGTAGGTCCAGGAATCCTTCCTCGCGGAGAGCGGTCGTCAGTCCAGCCTGGATCAACGAGGTCTTACCGGCGCCCGAGGGGGAGAAGAGGAGGACGATCCGCTCGGCGATCAGCAGATCGAGGAGCTTGGGGAGCTCGCGGTCGCGGCCGAAAAGGGGCTCGCCGAACCGGAAGGAGCGCGGGCCGACGAAGGGACAGGCACGCGTGGCGGACGTGGTCGTAGAGAGGGTGGTGGTCATGTTCGGCCTCCGGTCGATGAGTGGTGGTCCCGGGTCCAGCGGTCGAGGAGCTCGCGCGCGAAGTCGTTGACATGGCCCCAGTAGATCCGAATATCGGCGACCTCGAAGTAGCGACGGAGGAATCGCCGGGCACCCTCGGGATCGAGGTTGCGGCCTTCTTCGGGGTCGACCTGGACGGCGACGTGGGTGTAGTCGGCGCCTCCGCTGACGGCCCCCCTGGGCCATCAGGCTGCGGAACAAGACGCGGAAATCCCAGTCCCCAAGGTGGAAGCCGAGGAATAGCAAGCAGGAGTCCACCAAGGCGCGGCGGACGACGGCGGGAACCAGCTCGTTGTTCCGCGTCAGTCCGATCAGGAAGTCGAAGTAGTCGTCCTCGGTGAGGACCATCGAGCGCGGGACGTCGAGCCGGCCGAAGAGGTAGTAGACGAGGGGGCGTTCGACCGAGGGCCGGAAGTCAGGATTCCGATCCGGAGCGAAGATGGATTCGGACCGCTCGACCGCCTCGCTCCAGGGGCAGAGACCGACCTCAGGCTGCTTGCCGGCCTCGCGGAGGGATTCCACAAGGAGGTGGTCAGGGTTGGTCGTGAGATAGATGGGGAACGGCAGGCCCGCGAGCACGCGGTGCGGCTCCGCGGAATCCTTCTGGCGACGAAGCGCACCGGCCTTGGAGAGGATGTCGGAGGCGGACAGGGAATCACCGCGGGGTGCCGGCATCCCATTTCGGCCCAGTTGCCGCCGCAGAGCGTCACTCAGCTCTTCCTCGAACATATCGCGGAGGGCGGAGGCCTTGAAGCTGACGGACAGGTACTGCGAGACCTGGGGCAGGTCTTCCCGAGCGTGCGAGGCGAGCGGGAAATGATTCCGCTCGGCCCAGCGGCGCGCGAACTCGCGAGTCGGGCCGAGGTAGCGCTCGAGCAGGCCAGAGCCGAGGATCGGCATGCATTTTGGCTTCTTGGGCTTGAGGTAGGTGAGCAGGCCCGGCCAGAGGTCGAATGCCTGGTCGGGTCCGCGCGAAGCCGGGCACGTACCAGATCCGGCCGCTGGTCAGGCGGAGGAACAACACCGGGCTCGCCACGTCCGGACGATCCTTCACGGCGAACCGCGCCGCGGCCATCGCCCGGTCGATCTGGCCGTCGCGACAGAGTTCGCGGAAGAACACGGGCATGAACCGCTCGACGGTCGCCATCGACACCTTGCCCTGCATGGCGACGACCGCAGGGATACCCGGCTTCGGCCATCCGGGGCCCCAGTGCGACCAACGCCTCGCCATCGTCGGCCGCGGTCCCCATGTCGCCGCTCTGGCAGGAAGCCAGCACGACCAGCCGGGGCGGGCGCGCGATCTCCTTGAGGGCGACCAGGTCTCGTCCTGACCGCCTGTCGGAGGCGCCCTTGTCGTCTTCGAGCCAGAGGATCGGCTCGCCGTCGATCACCGCTCCGTGGGCCACGAGGTAGAGGATGTCGAACTCCTCGTGGAGTCGGTCGACCAGGTGCGTGAAGATCCCGGCCCCGGTCACCTTGTCGGTCGAGATCTCGCCCAGGGCGGCCCTGGCACGGTTCCACTCGCCGTCCTCGTCGACCTCGGCCATCTGATATTCGCCCAGGTCGGATGGATTGGCGATCACGACCAGCGCCCGGAGCGAGTCCTGGGGCCGGAGCTTGACCGGGCGCCAGTCGTGGCTGGTCAGGTACCGGGAGAAGAGGACCCGCTCGCGGGTCGCTAGCGGTTTGCCCGTGCGAGGGTCGTGGAGCACTTCCCACTTGAGGGCGTGCAATTCGGCGCGGTCGGGCCGATGAACAGACGGACTCGCAGGACCGCGCCGGCCGTCTCGGCGGCCGTGCACGCCTCCTGGTAATGCCCCAGGACAGCCGGGTCCGCGAAGAGGCGATCGGTGAGAGCTTTGCCCACTGCGTCGGCCCCGTCCCACTCCGCGAGCTGGAGCTTCTGGAGATCGAAGGTCGTCGTGCCCCGGACCGGGGCCATGTCGGCGTCGCTGTCGGGAGGCCGAGATCGCAACTCGACCGAGTAGCGATTCGCGTCCAATCGGTGGAGGCCGATTTCCAGTTCCGCAGTCGATTGAGTCGTTGACATGCTGGCGGCTCAATCCTTCACTGATGGTGGCCTCGTTGCCGGGTCCACTCGCCGGACCATGGGCTTCATCACCTCACCTTACGGGTTCCAAATCCAGCCGCGCCCCAGGGTGCGCCTTCGGCGACCCTGGCTCTGTTGTGGAACCCCGTTGGGGTACGGAGGGAGTATCATATCCTCATGCCATGGTGTGCCTTCGGCGACCCTGGGCTCTGTTGTGGAACCCCGTTGGGGTACAGGACGCCTGGCCGTTACGCCGAAGGCGTTACACAGCAAAGCCCAGAGTCGCGCAGCGCACCCTGGGGACACTGAGGTCGAGGAAGCGCGGTCAGAGGCGGAGATCCTCCCCCTCACCCGGCCTGCGGCCGACCTCTCCCCCAGGGGCGAGGTGGAGAAGACCCGTGCCCCTGGCCAGAGCCTGGCCCGGCCCACTCGGGATCGTCCTCGCCCCAACGAGGAGAGGGCTTGGGTGAGGGGGACCTGCGGGGGGGCGGCGAGAAGTCTCGATTCTTCTGGGGGGGCGCATCGTCGTCAGGGCGTCGCCGCCGCAGTGCGGCGGGCCATCTGCTTCATCATTTCGCGTTGGGAGATTCCCATCCAGCAGTGACCCTGTCCGGGGCCGTAATGGATCGAGCCCTCGTAGGCGGGCCGGGCGCGGGACAAGAAGTCGTCGAGACGGTGCACGGCGTTGTTGAGGAAGTAATCGTCGGCCTCGCCGACCCAGATGTGCAGCTTGCCCTTGAGCTTGGGGCCGAGGTCGGCCCAGCGCTGTTCGAGGACGCGGCGGAGGTCGTAAGCCTTCCAGTGTTCGGCGACCGCATGGTCGATCTTGCCGGTGACGGGGTCCCAGAGGGGAACCGGCCGGCCGTCGGCACCGCGCGGGCCGTAGGTCGCGTTCCAGGCGCCCCACTGGCCGCCGGAGAGCGTCCACGAATTGCCGCGGCCCAGGACGTTTTCGATGCGGCACTCGTGCCGCATCGTGAACCGGACCTCGCCCGAGACGTCGCGCGCCGCCGGCCGCTCGAAGCCATGACTATTGATGTAAGCGTTATCATCCTCGTAGATGTCGATCAGCTCGAAGCTACGGAAATCCACGCTGTCGGGGCAGAAGGACCAGGCTCCGTTGAAAAAGTCGGGATAGAAGACCTGCAAGGCCAGGGCGACCCAGCCGCCCGTCGAGCCGCCGTCGAGCACCCGGGCCTCGCCCCGGCCGATGCCGCGGAACCGCGTCTCGACGTGCGGGATCAGCTCGCCGGTCACGGCCGCGCCATAGGGACCATGGTTGGCCGAATCGACCTGGTAAGGGTCGCCCAGCGGTCCGGCCCCGTCGAGGTGGATGAGGATCATCCGTGGGGCGTCATCAGCCATCCAGGCGCGGCGGAACCCCGAGCCCTCGGCCATCATCTCATCGACCTCGGTGTACCGCGCGCCGTAGCCGCCGATGTGGACGCGCACCGGGTATCGGCGATCGGGCTCATGAGCGAAGCTCGGTGGGAGGATCACCCCGGCGCGCAGTTCGATCGGCCGGCCGTGGAACTCGCTCAGGACTCGCGAGCGGATCTTGATGTGCTTGACCAGCTCGGTGTCCGCGGGGAGCGTCTCCGCGGGTACGGTTTGCGACAGCTCCAGCTCGACCGAGCCCCCGGCGGCCGGGTCGAGCCGAACGGTCCGCACCGGGCTGTACAGGTCCCCGGGCGCGTTGGGGGTATTGATGTCAGGGTTGGTATGCAGCAGAGCCTGGACCTCATATGTCCCGGGCCGGAGTTGGCCCAGGTCGTCCAGGGGGAAGATCGCCGATCGGGCGTCGAGGACCGCCGCCGACCCGGGTTTCCCACCGTCGACGTCGCGGCCGAGTACCGTGGGTGCATCCCGCTCGGTCTGCCCGACCGCGAGCCGTGGCTCCTGTGGGAGGGTTCCCTGAGGTGCCAATGCCACGAGCAGGCGTCCCGCGCGCGGCCAGCCCCGCAGTCCCGGACCGCCGGAGCCGTCCCCGAGCCGCACCTCGAATCGCAGCGCGCGGGTCGGGGCTTCGACGGCTCGTCGGCGTTCAGGACGATCGACAAGGAACACCAGGCCAGGATGAGGACGCAGGCGGTACGCCGCATCGTGTTGAGGGGTCGGTTGTGAGTGTTCAGTGGTCGGACAGAGATCGCTATTGTTGTAAAGGACGGCATGGGAAGTTCGCAAGAGAGTGAAACAGGAAACCATCCTGGCTCATGTGGAGAACCTGGTAGGCAGGGTGGGGAGGAGACCTTCGGTCCTGCACCCGGGCGGGGTCAGGAGACCCGCGCCCGGCGCAGAAAACCAGGCTGGCAAAGTTGGGGTTGCTCACGGGCCAGTAGGGTGCTCTGTGAGCACCGATGCTCGTCGCCGGCCCTATGAGGTGCTCACAGAGCACCCTACGGACCTTTTTTCACTGACCGTTGGCCATGGACCACTGACCATTCCGAGCGAAGTGAGTACACTGATTGCGGCCGGATTGTTTGGAGTGATAGAGGGCGCGGTCGGCCTGGTCAACCAGGGTGGCGGCATTGAGGGTGACGGGGTCGGAGGTGGCCACGCCCAGGCTGGCCGTGATCGGAGAGTGGGGACAGCGGCAGTTCGAGATGGCCGCTCGGATCCGCTCGGCCACCCTGAGGGCTTCGTCCGACTGGGTGGCCGGCAGCAGCACGACGAACTCCTCGCCCCCGTAGCGGGCCACCACATCGTGGTTGCGGAGGATCGCACGCAACGTCGAGCCCACTTCGTGGAGGACCCGGTCTCCGGCCGGGTGGCCGAACTGATCGTTGTACTGCTTGAAATGGTCGATGTCGAGCATGATCAGCGAGAGGGGGGACGCCTGGCGGTCGGCCTGGGCGAAGAGCAGGTCGAGATCCTCGCGGAACCGGCGGCGGTTCTTCACGCCGGTCAACTCGTCGGTCGTGGCCAGCTCGGCCAGGCGCGCGTTCTGGCGGGCCAACTGGTCGTGCACGGCGAGGATCCGCTCGGCGATCTCGAGGCGGACGGCCAGCTCGTCGGGGTCGGGCGGCTTGATCAAGAAGTCGTCGGCACCAGCACGAAGTCCCATGAGCTTGTCCGCGTGCCGGTCGAGCGCGGTGAGCAGGATGATGTAAAGATAGCGGTCCCTCACGGTGGCCCGGAGGCGCCGACACAGTTCGAGTCCGTCGAGGCGAGGCATCATCCAGTCCGAGATCAACAGGGACGCGTCACCGTCGCGGATCAACTGCCAGGCGGCCTCGCCATCCGGCGCGACGACTGGCTCGTGTCCCATCCGCTCGAGCGTACGCCGGAGATACAGGGCCGCCGTCGGCTGGTCTTCGGCGATGAGAATCTTCAACGATTCTGTCTCCGTAATATCTTCGCTGGACGTGAGTATCTTCGAGGATTCGGGGTTCGCGATTCCAGATTCAAAATTCGTGATTCCAGATTCAAAATTCGTGATTCCCAATATCAGAAATTATCGAGATTGTCGCACGGATACCAGGTAATCTCGCTCCCAAGCGGGAGCGTGGGAACGAGGAGCTAATGGGCACACCGAGATCTGCTCTGATGGGAATCCGGTTCCTTTGCGATAGTCGCAAATTATCAGCATTTTATCTTGATGATTGGGCATCGGGAACCAGGCCAGGACTCGATGTCGTCAGGCCGCTCGCGGGTCCTGCGAAGGATTCCAGAACCTCCCGCGCAGCCGCCAGATGTCAACGACCCGGGCGGCCTCCGCCCTGGCACGCCGGAAGTCATGCTGATGGGCCGCGTCCTCTAGCGCCTGGCAGGCGGCGGCGAGGTCGTCCGCACCGATGGTCCGGCTGATCCCTTTGAGTCCGTGGGCCTCGGCGGCCAGATCGCGGCCGTCCCCTGCCCGCACGGCGTCGGCGATGCCGTCGAGGCACCGGGGGGCCGAATCCAGAAACGTCGCGGCCAGCTCTCGTGCAAAGGCGTCGTCCCCGCCACAGGCTTCGCTCAACCTGGCCAGCAGCCGATGCCCTGGGCTGAGGTCCGAGTCCTGGTCTGGTGGCGCGTCGACAGCACCGGGGTCGCGAAGTCTCAGTGCTTCCAGGGCCGCCTGGAGGTCGGCCTGGCGGATGGGCTTGGACAGGTAGTCGTCGAAGCCGGCCGCCAGGCAGCGTTCGCGGTCGCCCTGCATGACGTGGGCCGTCAGGGCCAGGACCGGCAGCCGCCGTCCGGTTCCGGACTCGCGAGCGCGGATGGCCCGGACGGCGTCGAAGCCGTCCATTTCGGGCATTTGCAAATCCATCAGGACGATGTCGAATCGGCTGGCCTCGAGCGCCCGCAGTGCCTGCACTCCATCGCCCGCCACCATCGCGGAGTGCCCGAGGCGTTCGAGCATGCGGACGGCCACTTTCTGGTTGACCGGATGATCCTCGACCAGAAGGATCCGCAACTCCTTGCTGGGCGAAACCGTGTGGTTGGCATGGTCGGTCCGGCCCCGGTCGGTCCCGGCCGGCTCCGGCCGGCCGCGGGGCATCAGGGCCTTCATCAGCGAGTCGAAGAGTTCCGACTGGCGCACCGGCTTGGTCAGGCAGGCGGCGATCCGCAAGGCCTGGCAAACCGTGAGATCCTCCGGCTGTCCGGCCGAGGTCAACAGCAGCAGTTGGACTCCGGCGATCCGCGGGTCGCTACGGATCCGACGGATCAGGTCGAGCCCGTCGATCTCTGGCATCATGCCGTCGACCAGCGCGACGGCGAACGGGCGGCCTTGCGCCATGGCGGATCGCAGGGCCTCCAGCGCCGCGGCCGCCCCGTCAACGGCGGTCGCATTCGCGCCCCAGCTCGCCAGAACCTCCTCCAGGATCAGACGGTTGGTGGCGTTGTCGTCCACGATCAGGATCGGCATCCCTTCCAGTTGGGGGAAGTCCAGCTCGATCCGGCCGAGGGAAGCGGCGTCGTGGGGCTGGGCTTCCATCACGACCGTGAACCAGAAGGTACTGCCCCGTCCCGGCCGGCTGTCGGCCCCGATCTCTCCGCCCATCATCCGGACCAGCTTCGTCGAGATTGCCAGGCCGAGTCCCGTGCCGCCGAATCGACGGGTGGTCGAGCCGTCGGCCTGCTCGAACGGCTCGAAGATCGTACCCAGCTTCTCGGCGGAGATGCCGATCCCCGTGTCGGCGACCTCGAAACGCAGTGCGACCCCCTGGCCACCGCCCTCGTCCAGGGAGACTTGCATCACCACCTCGCCGTTCTCGGTGAACTTGATCGCGTTGCCGACCAGGTTCACCACCACCTGGCGGAGCCGGCCGACGTCTCCGATCAACGCATCAGGGACTTCCGGTGCGATCCGGCAGGCCAGCTCCAGGCCCTTGGTGTGCGCGCAGGGCGAGGGTCTGCAAGGTCTCGCCGATCGCGTCCCGCAGGTCGAACGGTGCCGGGTCGAGGCTGAGCTTGCCGGCCTCGATCTTGGAGAAGTCGAGGACGTCGTTGATGACCGTGAGGAGCGAATCGGCCGAGTTCTTGACCAGAGTGAGGTACTCGCGCTGGCGGGGAGAAAGCTCGGTGTCCAGCGCCAGCTCGGTCATACCGATGATGCCGTTCATCGGCGTGCGGATCTCGTGGCTCATGTTGGCGAGGAACTCGCTCTTGGCCCGGCTGGCGGCCTCGGCGGTCTCCTTGGCGTGGCGGATGGTCTGCTCGGCCTTCACTCTCTCCGTCACGTCGTGGAGTACGACCAGGAGAAGCGATTGCCCGGCCACCTCGACGGGTGTGAGGGTCACCTCGCAGGGGTACGATTCGCCGTCGTCGAACCGCTGGAGCCACCCGTCGAAACGGCAGAAACCCTCGCGGCGGGCGATTGCGACGTAGTTGCGGCGTTCCATCAATCCCTTGCGGCCATCGGGCTGGAACTCAGGCGCGAGATCCGCGGGGTGTCTGCCAGTCATATCGGATCGGCCGCGGCAGCCGAACATCCGGATTGCGGCCTCATTGCAGTCGATGATGCCTTCCTCTTCGCGAAAGAGCAGATGGCCATCGGACGACTTCTCGAACAGGACCCGGAACTTGTCCTCGGCTTGCTTGCGCTCGGTGATGTCCTCGGCCGTCTTCAGGATCTGGATCGGCCGGCCCGCCTCGTCGCGGCGGAAGACCATGTCGCGAAAATGCAGCCAGCCCCAGGAGCTGTTGGCGTGCCGGACACGCACCTCGAAATCCTTGATCTGGCCCTCGCCCAGGTGTTCGAACCGCGCCACGGAAATCGTGGAGGCCCAGCCGCTTCGCATCGTCGGAATGGAAGCACTCGGCGATGACGGCGTCGTAGCTCCTGCCCGTGAACTCCTCGACGCTGTAGCCGAGGATGGCGGTGACTCTGCTGTTGGTCCAGACAATGCGGTTCTGCTCCAAGTCGAACAGGCAGATGAGCGAGGGATTGGCCTCGGCCAGTTGCTCGACGAAGTGCTGGCGGTCGCGCGCCTGCTCCTCGGCCCGCCGCCGCTCGTCGGCTTGCCGGCGCAGGCCCTCATTCGCCTGCTGCAACTGGCCGGTACGCTCCTGCACGATCCGCTCCACCGCCGCGTGCGCCGACTCGACCTCCGCCTGACGCGTGGCCAGGTCGCGCAGCTCCCGCAGCGACTGGAGACAGCCGCGGATCAGCACGATGTCCTCGAAGACGACCCAGATGGCGTGCTCCAGCCATCGCCAGGGGCTGACGATCGCGATGCCATAAACCGAGCGCGGCCAGAAGATCCCCCGCAGGAAATGGTCCAGAGCCACGACGGCCGAGGCGGTGATCAACACCCGGTAGTCGCGGTACAGGGCCAGGAACGCGAGCGAACCGAAGACGTGGAAGTGGGCCTCGATCCGTCCGCCCATCAGGTGGATCAACAACGAGCTCATGAGCATCTGGCCGATCGCGACCGCATGTCGCGTCGACGACGCGCCGGGCCGCCACCGAATCCAACAGAGCGGCAGGCTGACGATCAGACCACCCAGGATGATCGCTGTCCAGATGTGGACATGGATTGCATACGACTCACCGGCCCACGTGTAGGGTGAGACCCACACGGCGAACGCGACCGCCCCGATCCACTCCAGCATGAGCAGCGACGCGAAGAGCTGGTCGGCCCGTCGATAGCCGGCCTCCAGACGCTCTGCATACAGGTCGCCGGCCCGCACGACGACCCGCTCCGTCGTCTCCGTCGTCGTCGTCTCCGCCTGGCTCATCATGGAGGTCCCTGGCTGGAGGTTCGTCGAGGCGTCGCCAGCGCGCAGCCGAAGACCGGATAGTTCGGGCCTCCTCCGCCGGTCCCAAGGATCCCGGCCCGCACGGACTCCCGGCCTTCATTGGCTCCCTGATGGCCGCGCGCGGGGTGATCCCTCCGCTGAAGATCAGGCGGCCTTCGGGATCGTACAGCAAGACATGGCCGGACGTGGAGACTCCAAATCGCCGGGATTCGCCGCCCCCGCGGTCGGACCGGATCCGCAGTCGAGGCAGGTCCGCAAGATCAGCCTCGATCTCCGACTGACCCCAGCCTTCGCGGCCTTCGCCGGGCTGGAGCAGCACGGCCTGGATCGAGACCCGATCGCCGCAATCGCTCGAGATCGAGGCCAACTCCGCCACGCTGGCTCGCGAGCAGGGGCAGCGGGGATGCAGGAAGATCAGCAGAGTCGGCCGCCGGCCATCCCGGCGGATGAGACTCTCCGCCGGCCACCGGGCCGGTGCCGACGCGGCCACACCCGGGCGAGCCGCATAGTCCCCCACCAGCAGCATCCCCACGCCGACAACCAACCCCCAGACTGTCAGCAGACTGACAGGATGGCATCGCAGCGTCGATTGTCGAGGCACGGATCATCCCTCATACTGCGGAGTCTTCGGGTCCAGGTCGAGTCCCTCCAGAAGAAACATAGGATAGCTTCGCGCAGGCTGCCGCCGAAATCTCCCGGAAGTCTGTGACCGACGCGGTGGTTCACGAAAATGGCGGCGCGGGAACGGACGATGGCCGTCCGGTCGGAGTGGCAAGTGGCCCGTGAAAACAGGACCAGTCGAGCCCAGCAGTCGCCTCGCGTCGATGTCAGGCGCGGGCCTCCCGGCCGCGATCTGCTCCCGGACCGCGCCGATGCGTGTGGGATGCCGCTACTCTGCCGCGGATGTCGCAATCGTGGGGTCCGCGTCGTGAACGAGGGCTTTGAGCCATTGCCGGTAAGACTTCAGATAGGTCTCTTCCACCTCAACCGATCCCGGGTTATCGGTCAGCATCTCGAGGAGCCTTTTGCGGAAGACTTCCACCTGATGGTGATCGGAAGTGGACAGCATGAGGTCAACCCGCTCATTCGGATCGCTCCGCAGATCGAAGAACTGCTCGGTCCCCTTGCCGTGTCGAATGTAATGATGGCCCGAGGTCACCAGGGACATCTGGAACCCCGCGTGCATGCGGCCTCGCCGAGCGTCAGCCTGGAATGCACTCGCGTCGGCCTGCTCAGTGAGGGCTGGGGTGGTGAGCTCCGATTCCTGCCCGGGTGCCAACCCCCAGTAGGCCGCCAGCGAGCGTCCCGGGAAGGGCGAGCCGGCCGAGAGACCCAGCAGGTCGAACCACGGTTGCCGGCACGTCGCGCAGGCTGACCGGACTGTACACCACTCGGCCCGCGGGTGCGCCAGGGGAGAGGATCACCAGCGGGACACCAATCTCGTTGAGGTTGACGCTGTAGATGTGGCCGAAGAGGCCGTGCTCGCCGAACGCTTCCCCATGATCTGAGGTGATGATCACGTCCGTGTTCTCGAGAAGCCCCTGGGCTTGCAGCTTGTCGAGTAATCGGCCGAGTTGTTCATCAAGGAACGCGATGCAATCGTCATAGCAATCGCGGGCCAGCTCGATGTCCCGTTGTGGTACCTCGTTCTTGTTCGTCCCCACGAAATCGACGAGGGACTCGAAATCCCGGGGGATCTCGGGCCGGATCCCAAAATGGCCACAATGTTCCGCCGGGGGTATATACGGCTCATGGGCGTCGAATTCGTTCAGGAAGGCGAAGAAGGGACGATCCGGCCGTCGCCGGCCCAGCCAGTCGAGGAAGGCGTCGTTGATCTCGCGTGCGCCTCGGGATTGGAGGCCGACCCACTTCTTGTCGTAGAAGTCGTCGATCATCGAGATGTGCTCGAGGATCCACTTCCCCGGGACCGTGCGACTGAGGAGGGATCTCGGTGTCAGTGAATAATCCTCGAAATGGGCGAAGCCCCGATCCAGTCCGGTTTCGTAACTACAGCAGTTGGTGTTCGCCGCGAACCCGGTAGTCTGATAGCCCCGTGACGCCAGGTACTCGGCCAGAGTCGGATACGTGGCGTCGAGCGTGAACTTCCACTGGGTATTGAGCTGGAACGGCCAGTGGCCGGTGAAGAAGCTGGTATGCGATGGGAACGTCCAGGGCGCGGGCGCCAGGGCGAGGTTGTACGTGACGCCCTTGCGTGCCCACTGCTTCAGGTTGGGTGTGGTATCCCGAGAATACCCATAGAGGCTCAGGTTGTGGGCGCGGACGGTGTCCCAGACGATTAACACGACGTTCCGCGCCCCCGGCGGCGCCGGCGGCAATCCGGCCACGGCACGGGATTCACGGAGGGCCTCTCGACCCGACGAGAGGGCCGCCAGGACCATCAGCGGGCCCAGGATCGCCGCCAGGATGGATCGCACCCGACGTGGTTGCGGATCACGGGCCGCGATCGCGTCACTGATCACCCGACCGAGCCCGGCGGCCAGGAGCAGGCTGCATGCGCCGTGGATCGGCATCCTCAGCAAGGCCGCCCAGATCGCCAGGGTCGCGAACAGCCACGCCCCCGCGCGCATCGAGAGCGGTCTCGGCCGGAGTCGGTTCACGGCAGCCAGCACCACCGCGGGGACCAGCAACAAGATCGCGTGGCCCACGGGGACGGTCCATGGGAAATCTTTCGCACTTCGAAAGGACCCCTCTGGATTCCAACAGGTTTTCTTGAAAAGGATCATCCCCAGGTCGAGATAGCCCCCGCAGAGGCCGAACCCGATCGCCAGCAGAACCGTGGTCGTCGGAGAGAGGGGGATCCGACGTGGTGACCGCCGAGCTGCGCAGTTCGGACGGGGTAATCTCCATCGGGGTTACTCCTCCGCGTCATCCGGAAAGGCTGTCGCAGGGGAGAGAGACACGATGCGTGATGCTCCTCCGCGCGACCTGAACACACGCCGAGTTGCGGGATCGACTTGCGAGCCTCGGATCTTCCCGATGACGTGGCAACGGACCAAGCGCGGGACAGGGAACGAGAAAGAACACCTCCAGCGAACAGGTCACTGCCACGGGCTCTTCACCGGCACGCGATCTGACCAGAAAGGCCAGGGTTGGCCAATCCCGCGGATGGTCGCAGCCAAGGTGCAGAACGTTCGTTTTACGTGAAGACGCGCAGCGGCGTCAATCCTCACGATCCGGAGTGGGACCCCTACCTGGAAATCCCTCTTGGATTGCGGGTGGAAGGCCGCGTCAGGATCTCGACCGCGTGCGATCGCCTCCTTGGAGCAGGCGCCGCTACTCTGCCGCGGAGATCGCGATCGTGGGGTTCGCGTTGTGAACGAGGTCTTCGAGCCATCGCCGGTAGGACTTCAGATAGGTTTCTTCCACCTCAACCGACCCGGGGTTATCGGTCAGCATCTCGAGGAGCCTTTTGCGGAAGACTTCCACCTGCTGATGATCGGATGTAGACACCATGAGATCGACCCGCTCATTCGGATCGCGCCACAGATTGTACAACTGCTCCTTCCCCATGCCGTTCCGGATGTAATGATGGTCCGAGGTCACCAGGGACATCTGGAACCCAGGGTGTTCGCGGCCTCGCTGAGGCTGATTTTCCAATGCGGTCGCGTCGGCCTGCTCGGTGAGGGCCGGGGTGGTGAGCTCCGATTCCTGCCCGGGTGGCAACCCCCAGTAAGCCGCCAGCGAGCGTCCCGGGAAGGGCGAGCCGGCCGAGAGACCCAGCAAGTCGACCACGGTTGCCGGCACGTCGCGCAGGCTGACCGGGCTGCGCACCACTCGGCCCGCGGGTGCGCGAGGAGACAGGATCACCAGCGGGACACTGATCTCGTTGAGGTTGACGCAGTAGCTGTGGCCGTAGAAGCGATGCTCGCCGAACCCTTCTCCGTGATCCGAGGTGATGATCACGTCCGTGTTCTCGAGAAGCCCCTGCGCTTGCAGCGTGTCGAGCAACCGGCCGAGTTGTGCATCGAGGAACGCGATGCAGTCGTCGTAGCAGTCGCGGACCATATCGATGTCTCGATGTCGGATGTCATTCTTGATCATTCCCACGTAATCGACGAGGTACTCGTAATCCCGCGGGAACGCGGGCCGGATCCCGAAACGGCCGTCATATCCCGTCGGAGGGATGTACGGCTCGTGGGCGTCGAAGTAGTTCAGGAAGGCGAAAAAGGGACGATCCGGCCGTCGCCGGCCCAGCCAGTCGAAGAAGGCGTCGTTGGTCTCTCGCGCCTCGGGATTGGAGGCCGATCCACTTCTTCTCGTAGAAGTCGATGAAAGTCGCGATGTTCTCGAGGATCCACTTCCCCGGGACCGTGCGCGTGAGGAGTGACCGCGGCGTCAGTGGATAATCCTCGAAATGAGCGAAGCCCCGATCCAGTCCGGTTTCGTAACTACAGCAGTTGGTGTTCGCCGCGAACCCGGTGGTCTGATAGCCCCGTGACGCCAGGTACTCGGCCAGAGTCGGATACGTGGTGTCGAGCGTGAACTTCCACTGGGTATTGAGCCGGAAGGGCCACTGGCCAGTGAAGACGCTGCTG
Source organism: uncultured Isosphaeraceae bacterium (assembly GCA_963845695.1). Classification (GTDB taxonomy): domain Bacteria; phylum Planctomycetota; class Planctomycetia; order Isosphaerales; family Isosphaeraceae; genus CAWJTV01. The sequence goes on from CAWJTQ010000019.1 coordinate 386,245, forward strand.
TGCGAAGGGAACGTCCAGGGCGCGGGCGCCAGGGCGAGGTTGTACGTGACGCCCTTGCGTGCCCACTGCTTCAGGTTGGGTGTGGTGTTCCGAGAATACCCATAGAGGCTCAGGTTGTGGGCGCGGACGGTGTCCCAGACGATTAACACGACGTTTCGAGTCCCCGGCGGCGCCGGCGGCAATCCGGCCACGGCGCTGTGCTCAAGGAGGGCCTCTCGACCCGACGAGAGGGCCGCCAGGACCATCAGCGGGCCGAGGATCGCCGCCAGGATGGATCGCACCCGACGTGGTTGCAGATCATGGGTCGCGATGGCGTTGCTGATCACCCGACCGAGCCCGGCGGCCACGAGCAGGCCGGCTGCGCCGTCCATCGGCATCCTCAACAGGGCCGCCCAGATCCCGAGTGTCGCAAAGAGCCACGCCCCCGCACGCAACGAGAGCGGTCTCGGCCGGAGCCGATTCACGGCAGCCAACGCCACCGCGGGGATCAGCAACAAGACTGCGTGCCCCATGGGAACGGTCCATGGGAAATCCCTTCCACTTCGAAAGGACCCCTCCTGATTCAAACAGGATTTCTTGAAAAGCATCACTCCCAGGTCGAGATAGCCCCCGCAGAGGCCGAACCCGATCGCCAGCAGAATCGTGGCCGTCGCGGTGAGGGGGATCCGGTTCGGCAGCCGCCGAGCGGTCGATTGCAACGGGGTGGACTCCATCAAGGCTACTCCTCCAGGTCAGTCGGGAGGCCATCCAGAGAGCGAAGGAGACGATGCCGGGCGATCTTCCACGCGATCCGATCCCGGCCGACCGCGAATCGCGGAATCGGCGCACAGACCGACACACTCGCCACTCGGCGCTGTGGAACCCGATGTCGAACCCGCTTTTCAGGTGAGCGTTTTTTCGAGAGGATTCGTCCCAATGAATTCAGGGTCCACCGAGTCGCGACACCGAACCCGTGACGGTCATCTGCCGAGTGCGTGACCGATCGTTGCGCAAACAAGTCTTAAGACTCCTACGCCAGCGGCTTTGCCGGACAATCGCGGACCACACGCGAGAACCGAGACACGGACCCCGTACCGTCCTCGGAGTGGAAGCCACGGTCCGGTCAACGTAAGCCAAGATTTCGACGTTGATTGCGTTGGGAGATGATGGCGATGGATCGACTCGATGAGGAGAGCGGAGCCCGTCGCCCCGCGGACCACAGCGAACCGGCATCCGAGTCGTTCCGGGACGGAAGAACTCCAGCAACGTCGTTACGGTCGAGCAAGACCAGCGAAGAGAAGCACCCTCTCTCCGAGATTTCGAACCGGAAAAGTTTACACTGTTTTGCGCAGTCGTTCACGAATGGGCTGGGCCTGCGAGGGGAAGCCCTCCTGCCCCTCCTTCGAGTCCCTCAAAAAAGGGGGATAGGCACCTCGAAGACTCGGAGCCAGTCCCCGTTTTTTGAGGGACTCAACGAAGGGAGTCATTCCTGAAGGTTCGACAGCGAGTGCGAGATATGCTTGGATCTAGATTATTCCGTTGTTCGGCGAGACTTCCCGAGCCGGCCGCATTGCCTCTACCGGCGGATGGGGGTTCCCCGCGTGCCCCACCCAATCTTCCTTTCGGAACAGACTCTCAAAGTCCGCCAAAGGCCGACTTGAGGAACTGGGAGAAGATGCTTGTCGAGCTGGACTTGGATTTCGACGCGAGATGCTTCGAAGTCGTCTTGGATTTCGGTGTGGTATTCGAGGCAGCGCGTGCGTGCTTGCTCGTGTGATGGTCTTGGGTAACGGCCTCGTGTGTCTGTTTCGTGGAATGAGCGGCTTCATGCGCCTCGAGTTTGGAGACCCTGGCGGCGCGGACTTCCGCTGCGACCGTGTGGACGCTCAAGGTGCTGAGTGCAAGCCGGTCTTCCATCGACTCGACGCGGGGTCGGGCGACATGTCGCTTGCGCATCGGCATAACTCCTCTCGTGATTTCGAGTCGAGCGGTTCTACCCAAAAGGAGAGAATCAGGCCACTCGAAAATGGTCCATGCTTTTACAATCCTTAATCGGTCGGCCTGCGACGGGGGAATCACCGAGTTCGTTGGGTCACCCGCGCGATGGGATCGGAAATGCCGGACTGGCAATCCGGGTAAGAGGAGTGCGATCGGTCGGTCGGCGCGACTTGTCTTCTCAGCCGGCCCTGGGTCTGCTAGGCTGTTCGGCGTTCAAGGATGGGTCGAAGTGCCGCGATCGCGTCAAGGAAGCGAGTCACCTCCCATGCGAATCTTCATCTCGGCGGGAGAGCCCAGCGGCGACCTGCATGCTGCCAATTTGATCCGTTCGCTCCGCGTACGACTACCGGACGCGGAATTCGTCGGCTTTGGCGGCGCGAGGATGGCGGAGGCAGGCGCCGCGCCTGCTTTATCCGCTGGTGGACCTTGCGGTGATGTGGTTCCTCAACGTGTTGCTGAACCTGTGGACGTTCATCCGGCTGATCTTCCAGGCCGATCGGGCTTTCCGGGACGAACGGCCCGACGCCGTGGTGCTGATCGACTACCCGGGCCTGCACTGGTGGATCGCCGGCCGTGCCAGGGCGCGCGGCATCCCGGTTTTCTACTACGTCCCGCCGCAGCTGTGGGCCTGGGCGGGCTGGCGGGTGAAGAAGGTCCGCAAGTACGTCGATCAGGTCTTGTGCAGCCTGCCGTTCGAACCGGCCTGGTATCGGGCGCGGGGTGTCGAAGGGGTCGTCTACGTCGGCCATCCCTACTTCGACGAGCTGGCCGATCGTCCCCTGGATGAGGGCTTCCTGTCCGAGCAGCGGGGCCGGCCCGGGGAAATCGTGGCGATCCTGCCCGGCTCGCGCACCCAGGAATTGCGTGCGCAACCTGCCCGACATGCTCCGGGCCGCCCAGGCGCTGGCGCGAGGACGTCCGGGTGTCCGGTTCGCCATCGCCTGCCTTCACGAGCGGCACCAGGCCCTGGCCGAGCGGATCATCGCGGAGTCGGGCGTGCGGGAGGGTGTCCCGCGGGAATCGGTCCCATCGATCGAGGTCCACGCCGGGCGCACGCCCGAGCTGATCCGGCTCGCCCGGGTGGCCTGGGCCGTCTCGGGCTCCGTCGGGCTCGAGCTGATGGTTGAGGGCCTCCCCTCGGTGGTGCTGTACAAGGTCAAGCGGTTCGATCTCTGGGTGGCCCGGTGGTTTATCAAGGCGAAATACATCAGTCTGGTCAACCTCCTGGCCGACGCCGAGGTGTTCCCCGAGTATCTGACGTGGCAAGACGCCTCGGGCGACCTGGCACGCTGGGCCGCGGACTGGCTCGGCGACGCGGAGGCGTATGGCCGCGTGACGGGCACGCTGGCGGATTTGCGGGCGCGGGTCGCCCAGCCCGGCGCCTCGGACCGCGCCGCCGATCACATCATCGGTTGGCTTCATCGGCACCCTGCGGAGACATCGGCAACAATCGGGGATCGAGCCACGGGCGTCTACCGCGGTCCCCACGGCCTCGGTCCCCGACAGGAGCCGGCCGAGGAGGCTGGGCCGCAGCACGGTTGATCGGGAATCCGACCGGTTTGCCCGCGTTTTCACCAGACGGGTGGAGCATCGCTGTGCGGTTGCGGTACAATCACCCATATGAGCCTACATCCGCCTGAGCACCGACTGGTCCATCCGTTGCCGCCCGCTCCCCAGTTTGTGGGAAGAGAGTGGGAGCTCGAGGCGCTGCGCGCATCGTGGCAGTCCGGTGCCCGAGGGGTCGTCGCGCTGGTGGGGCTCGGTGGGGCCGGCAAGACGGCGGTCGCGGCCCACTTCCTGAACGAGCTGGTCCGGCCCGGGCACCCCGCGCGGCCCGAGGGCCTTTTTGTCTGGAGCTTCTATCAGGAACCGGATGCCGGCTATTTCTTGAACGAGGCCTATCGCTACTTCGCGCGGGGCGATCCGACCGCGGCTCCGGCGAAGGGGGCCGGGCTCCTCCACCTGCTGCGCGAGGCCCTGATGGTCGGCGGGCCGCACCTCCTGGTGCTCGACGGCCTGGAGCGGGTTCAGCGGCAGGAGGGCCACGGTTCCGGCCTCTTCGGTCAGATCGAGGATCCCCTGCTTCGCGGGCTCCTGACCCGGATCGCCGAGGGCATCGGCCTGACGACGGCCCTGGTCACGAGCCGGTTCCCCCTGACCGACCTGAAGCCGCAGCTCGGCCGGGGCTACCGTCATTGTGATGTCGAGGGGCTCGGTCTTCCCGCGGCGATGGCCCTGCTCCGCGGGCACGGCGTCCGGGGCGACGATGCGACGCTCGCGAGGCTGGTCGAATCGTACGGGGCCCATGCCCTGACGCTCGACCATCTCGGCGGGTTGATCGGCCAGTTCCTGGACGGCGATCCGCGCCGGGCTCCTGAGGCGCCTCAACTCACGTCGCCCCAGCAAGACCGCCAGGCGCTCCGGCTCGCCCGGCTGCTGGACGCCTACCAGACCCACTTGCCGCCCGCCGAGCTCGCTCTGATCGGCCGCCTCTGTTTACTCCAGCGAAGCATCCCGCTCGACCAGATCCTCCGGATGTTCCTCTGCACGCCGGCTGTGGAACTCCGGACGGCTCGCGAGCTGGAAGAGTTCCTCGAGCACATCCCCGTCCCCGAGTCCTTTCCGGCCGATTTTCGGTCCGAGCTGGCCCGATCGATCCGGGAGACGATTGCCGAGACCCTCCAGCAGACGCCGATCGCCGGCCCGGAGGATGGCTTCGTGAACGACATTTTCCGGGCCGTGGAAGGGTTCCTCGAGCATCATGAGCTGACCATCGAGGACGACGTCGAGGAACTCATCCGACTTTACGGCGACGAGGCAGTCGCAGACGCCTCGACGGAGCAGCGTCCACTTTCCTGGCAGGATCAGCGGCGACTCCGCAGTTGCATCTTCGTGTACGACCAATACCGCCATCATCCGTTTGCTTCCGACAAGAAGCCGCCATCGGCGCTGGCGCTGGCGTTCTGGAAGGAAGGTTGGGGCGAGGTCTCGGCTTCGGGCCCCGACCCCGACCTGACTCCGGCGGATGTGACGCGGGCGTCTGGCGGCAGAAGCTGGTGTTGCAGCAGTTCGCGATCAAGCATCGGGCGCTGCGGCTCGTCCGCGAGCAATGCCGGCTGTATCAACAGAAGTGGCAGGCGAGCGGCCCGCTGGCGAAGCTCGACGCCGCGGGCGTGAGCGCGGCGATCACCGCCCTGGTGGGCCGGCACCTGGTCATTTGCGAGGCCGACGGCTCGTTGAGCGTCCATCCCGCCGTCCGCGATTACTTCGCCGGGTTGACGACCGCGACGGAGCGCGGGTTCTGGCATCACCTGATCGGCAACCAGCTCATCAGCCTGGTCCAGCAGCCGGGCCGGCGGTTGCCGACGGATCAGGCCGCGCTGGACCTCACGGAAGAGGCGATCACCCATGCCCTGGGAGCGGGTCAGCCCGATAAGGCATGGAGCCTCTATGCGCACGTGCTCGGGGGGCATCGGCACCTCGCGTGGAAGCTGGGCGAGATGGCGCGCGGGCTGCGGATCCTCCGTGGCTTCGACCCCTGCCCGGACCGATGGGCGCTGGGGTGGTATCTCCGGGCGCTCGGCGAGCTGGACGAGGCGTATGAACAGAATTCGTTTCCCTATTTCCGCGCGGATATCCGCCTGCTTCAGGGCCGTCTGACCCTGGTGGAGCAGGAAGGCGATCCCGCGCGGACGGCGATCGCCGCGTTCCTGATGGGCCGGACGGACGAAGTACCGCCGAACCCGCTGGGCTGCGTGGTCCCTCGGGCACAGATCTTGCTCTATCAGGGCCGATCCGCGATGGCGTGGCTGGCCACGGAGCCCGAAGAGGTCTACGAGATGATCGGTTGGGAAGACGACCGGTCCCGCTGCCAGTTGTATCGGGCCGAGGCGGCATGCCGGATGGACGACACCGCGAGCATGGCCCGCTCGCTCGACGCGGCGACCCGATGGGTCCTGCATTCCGGATCGGTCGAGCACCTTTGCCTGTATCACCTGGTCCGCGCCCGGTTCGCGAAGAAGGCGGGCGACGTCCGCGCCGCGCAGCTTGCCGTGAACGAGGGGCTGCACCTTGCCCGGCAGGCTGGTTTGCGGCTCCATCAGGTCGAGTTGTTGTGCGTGCAGACCGAGCTGCTCCTGACCGGCACGCAAGCGGCCGCGCTGCTGATGGGCGGATCACCGGCCGTCAGCGCCGAGCGATCAGCCCAGGAAGCCTATCAGCTCGCCTCTGCGCCCGAGTGCCAGTTTGTCTGGGGATCCGCCGAGGCGGCCCACCTGCTGGGACGGGCGCTCCAGGCCCAAGGCCGGCTCGAAGAGGCCCTTTCCGTGCTCAAACAGGCCTTTTTGCTCGGGCTCCGCATCGGCGACCACCGCGTGGAACAGACCGAGGCGCTCATCCAGTCGATCTCCCGGCGCAATGAGCCGCGAGTGTAAGGATGGGACGAGAGATGCGTGAGCCATGTCCGATCTGTGGGATTGGCATCACCGGGAAGGCTCCGGTGCTTTGCCCGGAGTGTGCTCACCTGTTGAGATGGGTCCGGAGTTACTTCGCCGACCTCCTCGACCCGATCCTGCAAATCACGCCGGAGACAACCTTCAACGAGCTGGCGATCGAGAGCCTCGATTACATGAACTGGATCCTGGAAGCCGAGGAGAAGCTGGGTATCGCCATCTCCGACCAGGATGCTGAGTCAATCCAGACGGTCGGGCAATTCGTGCGATACCTTCGCGCTCGAGGAGCCTCATGGCCACCAGACTCAGAGCTCCGGCTCGAACAGAAGGGTGGCTTCTTCCGGGACACCGTTTGGGTGAGGGTTGACCACGACAAACCGCAATCCCAATCAGGTAAACCGATCCCTCCTCCGGCTTTGTTATCGGGCGTCTACGACCGAGAACTGGATGGCTGAATCAATGAAGAAAAACTCACTCCGGTTACTCGAAAACGTCCAGCCCCACCCGAAGACCGCGTATCATTCGTCACTGAGGACATCCCACCGTTTCGCAAAGCGCAGGACACCCTCGGCCAGCTCCACGTTTGTCCCGGCCCAGAGATCATCGAAGAGGATCCATTGATGATAGAGGTCCTGCCCGAAGTAGTCCCCGATGTGGAGGCACATCTGAGCGATGTGGTCGCTGGTGCTGGTCCGCGATTTCGCGGGGTCGAAGCCGTCGGTTCGGTTATCGATGCGTTTCAGGATCTTCTCGAGTTCCGCCGAGGCCACCTCGACGGTCCCGAGCCCGCCGTCCGCAGGGCTCTGCTCGTTGATCTCGAGCGTGGGAAGGCGCGCAACGCGCTCGATCGCCGCCCGGAGTCCGGGTTCGCCGGTTGCGCCCGAGGGGAGCTGGGAGCGGAGCAGCTTCAGCTCGAACGGCCACTTCTCATCGGGCATGGCGTTCCGCAAGTAGTCACCCAATTGCGGCAGCCGCACTCCATCGATCCGGCACGGCGCTTGGATATCAATGTCGGACAGGCTGCTCGAATCGTAGGCAGCGAGGAAGGCCAGGAACGTCGCGCCGGAACCCGTGCCCGGAGGATGGATCTCCTTGGTGTCGATGTCAGGAATGTGGAATTCGCGTGCGCTCGACGTGGGTAGCCGCCAGTCGTCGTGGAGCAGATAGGCCGCCTGGCCGGTATGCTCTTGAAGGTAGTGGTCGTCAAAGAAGTAATAGGCCAGCTCGATCTCATCGTCGTCGGTGAGTACCTGGACCGCATGAGGCTGATAGAGCAGATTTCCCTCGACGTGGAGATGCCCAAACAGGGACTCTTCCAGCTCCTCGTCGGTCCGGGGAGGTTTCAGCGATTCCTCTCGTGCGGCTTCGAAGATCGAGGCGAGGCCGTAGACGTCGCCGCCGAGCGTGGATTTGACCCACGCCGCCGCGTCCGGGGCGTTCTTCGCGTCATTCCAGACGCTCTTGAACCAGTCGAGGACCGAATCGCCGGGGAGCTTCTGGACATGCTTGCCGGAAGGGCCTTCGTAGTGGCTGCGGTAGACGAAGTAGACGCTCACGGTCGGGGTCCTCACAGCTTCGTAGAAGGGATGCCCAAATCGCCTCGGTGATCGCCACCATCGAACCGCTGCCGACCGGACCGATCAACTCGCCTTCTGCAACCGCGCGGCGAAGTCCATCGGGTCTGCGATCCCGAACACCTTGAGAGTGCCTTGCACGGCAGCCAGGTGGTGCGGTAGTACGACATCGTGCTCAGGGTGAAACGCCAGCGAGAGCCTCGCTCCCGTCGGTTCGTGTTCGTACACGCGGAGCCGATTCTCGATCGTCACCTCCCGAACCGAGAATCCCAGTGAGGACAAGACCCGATCGAGCTGGGCGTAAGTCACCGGCTTCATGAGCGGTCCTCCCTTGTGATGCGAATGTCGGCTTTTCGCTTCAACTCCCGCATCGTCGCCACGCTACGACGGCTGATTGCCTGCCGCCTCGAGACATGGACGCGAACCGTTCTTGCACCCTTCCTTGGCTGGCATGAGGTGTCTTTCCGGAAATAGGGTTGTACGTGGACCCAGTACGCCTGCCGATGCGTCGCGTCGAACAGGACCAGGAAGACCGGCGTATCCTCCGCCATCCAGAGGTTGTAATCGCGGATATCCAGGTCGTACACGTAATGGGATCCCGACTGCGTTAATGTTTCCGATGCCTTGAGCTGGAGGAAAGCCACGCCGGGCTCGGCGTAACCTTGATCGTCGTACGTGAACAGACGCAGGTCATAGCCGTAATCCTTTTCCATTCGTTGGGTCGTGTGCCCCTCGTCGATGATGAACCGCTCGACGTAGTTGACGCTCTGGTCGGCGATCACGTGCTGCCGCGTGCGACGCTTTCGTCCCGTCCAGCCAGCCCGTGCCACGATCGGGTCCTCCCTGACCGCCTACGCACCACCATGAACTTCCCTCATTCTACAACAGCTTGTCCTGAGAGAAAGTTCAAACGCGAGCTGCACGTACCCCGTTTTTGCCGTTTCGTCGAGACTGTCGCAACGAAACTGGGAAGATCGGGTAGCTCAACCCGAAGTTTCGGCCTCTTCACCAGGCTCGTCATCGGGAAGGTTCAGCTCCTTGATCCGCCGGTAGAGGCGCGGGCGGGAGATGCCCAGGATCTCGGCGGCGCACGACTTGTTGCTCCGCGATTGGCGGAGGGCCGTCTCGATCAGGCGGCGCTCGACCTCGGTCAACAGCTCGTCGAGCGGCTGGATCGAACAGGGTGCGGCCGGCGGAGTGTAGGCGCCCCCAGGCTGCTGCGGATCGTGACGGGAAGGTCCTCCGCGGCGACCGGGTGCGCCTCGTCGTCAGGGCGTGCGAGGGCATGGTCGATGACGCGGGCCAGCTCGGGGAGGTTCCCCGGCCAGTCGTACGCCAGCAAGACGGCGATAGCCTCCGGCGAGAAGCCGATGCGTTGGGGACCTCCGCGCTCGTTGGCACGTTCGAGGAAATGCTGCGCCAGAGCCGGAAGCTCGTCGCGACGGTCGCGCAGGGGAGCGAGGCAGATCACCAGCGTCGTCAGAGCGTAGTAGAGCTCCGGTCGCAATCGCTCATCCTTCAAGGCCACGTCGGGCTCGATGGTCGTGGTCGCCAGCAGCCGGACGCGCACATCGAGGGATTCGACCAGTCGCGTCTGGAGGTCGCGGGGGAGGCTCAGGATCTCATCGAGCAGCAGCGAGGAGCCTTCGTCCATCAAGAGCCGCGGCCGCCGCGGGGTGGGTTCCATCCTGTCAGGGCCCGCATCCCCGAACAGCTCATGTTCCAGGGTCTCCGCCGATAGGGCTTCGCAGTCGAAAGCAAGCAGGGGCCGCTGGCGGCCGGCTCCCTGCCGATGGATCGTCCGCGCGACGTGCCGCTTCCCCGTCCCCGGCTCGCCGACGATCAGCACTGGAACCGTCGCCCCCGCCGCCAGCCGGATCTGTTCCAGCAGCCGGCGGTGCGCCGGGCCGAATCCAATCAGGCCGTCCAGCCCGTAGCGTTCCTGGAGGCGCCGACGGATCTCCAACAGTTCGACATGAAGCCGGTGGCCTTCGGAATCGGGGACGCTCGGCGGGGCGTCCACCGGGCACACCGTCCCCAGCAGGCCGATGAGCCGGTCGTTCTCGTCGCGGAACGGCCAGAACTCGACCCGGCGCCAGCGAGGCTCGCCGCCCGCATGGTAGATCAACGTCGGGCTTCCCGCGGGTTGACCAGCCATGGCCTCGGGCGGCGGATGGAAGCTCGCGGCCAGATCCGTCGGGTCCCCCGCGCGGGTCGGTCCGTGGGCCTGGCAAGTTAGCCCCACGACTGACTCGCCCAAATGGCCCGTCAGCTCCTCCCAGGCCCGATTTACCCAGACCAGCTTCAGCGCCGGATCGAGCCAGAAAATGGGCTCGCGCGCCCGTTGCCAGAGCGGATTCGGCTCGAATGCGGTGGCGCGTGAAGTGGGCATGGAAGTTATGATGGAGTCATCGCGGTTTTCCGTTTTCCGTTCAGATGGGTTCTGACCGGCATTTGCTGAAAACCGAAAACGGAAAACTGGAGCGAAGCGACTATCGCTCCGCCCCGGCAGGAAGGCAAGGAAAAAGCAAAAACATGGCAGAGTCGCAACCGATTCCGGCCCGACCGGAGCCATGGGTCATCGCCCTGGATGGTGGGACGACGAACACCCGGGCCCGTCTGTTGCAGGGGCACCGGATCATCGCGACGTCGCGGCGCACGGTGGGGGTTCGGGATACGGTCCTGGGCGATTCCCATCAGCCGGCCTCGCTCGAGCCCGCCTCGGAATCGGATCGGGAGCGGGTTTCGGGCCTGAGCTCGAGCCCGACCGCGTCCGGCCCACCGCACCGCGATCGCCTGGTCCGGGCGGTTCGCGAGGTTATCGAGGAGGTGTCCCGGGTCTTGGGCGATCCGGCGGAGCCCTCGGCCGCGGTCGCGCGACCGGAGATCCTCGTGGCGGCTGGCATGCTCTCTTCGGAGGTCGGACTCGTCGCGGTGCCTCATGTACCGGCACCGGCGGGCCTCGACGACCTGGCCCGGGGCGTGGCCGTGGTGAGTCTTCACGAGGTCGCCGCGATGCCGATCCGGGTCGTGCCGGGGGTCCGGACGCCGGCGGCCGACGGCCCCGACGGTTGGTTCGAGGCCGACGTCATGCGCGGCGAGGAATGCGAGACCCTGGGTGCTTACACGACTCTGGCCGCCGAAGGACGGGTCGGGGCCGGCCAGTGGCCGGTCTTCCTCTGGCCGGGCTCGCACACGAAGCTGGTGGAAGTCGACGGCTCGGGCCGGATCACCCGCAGCCATACGACGCTGGGCGGCGAACTTCTCCAGGCCGTCGCCCGGCATACGCTTCTGGCGGCCAGTCTGCCCGATCCGCTCCCCGACGACCCCGATCCGGACGCGCTGGCCGCCGGCGCCCGGGCCGTCGAACACCACGGGCTGGGCCGCGCCGCGTTCCTGGTGCGGATCGCCGCGCTGAGCGAATGTCTCGACCTCCCGTCTCGGGCGTCATTCTGGGTCGGCGCGGCGGTTGCCGCCGACATCCTGAGCCTGGCACGCCACCGCATCCTCATGCCCGGCCGGCCGGTCTGGGTGGGCGGGCCTCAGCCGTTGCGCTCGCTCTACGCAACGGCACTGGCCCGTCATCACGGCGGCCCTGTCGCCCCGCTCGAGGATACGCTGGCCGAATCGGCCTCGGCCCTCGGCGCTTCCGCGATCGCCCTCCGCCGCGTTCAGCTCGATGTCCATGAGCCACCGGCCCCATGAGCTGAGTCGCACCACGCGGGCCCGGGTTTCGCACCGGGCTCAGGAGGATTGGCTGAACCGGCTCCAGGACCAGACCACCTGGCCGATGATGATCTGAGCCCCATCGCCGTTGAACTCGACAGGGATCAAGGGATACTCGCGGCCCTCATGGTTCGGCCGCAGGATGATGTGGCGGCCGTGAACATCCAGCCAGCGAATCATCGGCGTTCCATCAGGGGACGCGGCCACGATCTGCCCGTGCAGCCTGGCCGGCTGAGTCACGGAACGATCGATGGCCACAATCGAGCCAGAGGGCAGGATTGGGTGCATGGAATCGTCGTTTAAACGCGCTCCGATCGTCTCCGAGGGCTTGGGTAGCCAGTGCCGATAGGCCAGCACGTGGCCCTCCACCCGAGCGGGGTCCAGGGCCGACCGGCCGATGTCCGCGAGGGGATACAGGGGGATGGCCACGAACTCCGACGCGACATCGCCCGGCAGGTTCTCGGGTGCGACGATCACCACCTCGCTGGACGAGCGTTCCAGCTTTTCCAGGCCCCGCCGGATCAGCTCGATCGGGGTCAGCTCCGAGAGAAGACGATCGTCGATCGAATGCCGGTATCGCGGGCCCTCACCGTTGAGCAGCCATGTCGGGTTGACCCCCGTCTGCTCGATGAAGCCCAGCAAGACCTCGGCCGGGACGGTGACCCCGGTCTCATAATTGTACCAGGTCCTCGCTGGGAGACTCAGACGACGGGCCAGCTCCGGCCCGCCGTGCTCTCCGAAGATCTCCTGGCGGATCTCTCTCAGTCGACGAGATAAAGACGCTTTGACGTTAACACGGACTTTCGGTGTCTTCTTGCGAGCCACAGTGCTCGATCCCGCACGCGGGAACCCCCCAAAACTCCGCCTATGTAACGAATCACGATGATCACAAATCGATCGCAGTGAAACCGATGGGTCCAACGCCACTGAGCCGCAGGAGTACCTGGCGCATATGACATCGGGTCCTATTTTAGCCGGTCATCACCGCCATTTCTACTCGGAAGAACAGCCGGCAATGAATATAGTTCCAAAGTGAGTCGGCTGCACACTCGGCAGGTCCCACGACGGCCTCCACTCGCGAGCCGGTGGATCGTACTCCTTATTGTGTCGTCGCCTCAGGCGCTGGATCGGTACGATTGACGCAACATCTTATCCTATAGCCGATTGGAAAGTGTTAGCCTTGGAATTCCAAACCGATCGAAAACATCACAATCGGGTCGGTTTGGCTTGGCGAATCGGGATCGATGATGTTGAGAAAACTCAACGCTTGGTCTGGTTGAGGGGACATCTTGGCTGAAAGTTTCTCGAATTGGACGACTCGGCGTCGCACATTCGTCTCCGTAACCGGCATCTCTCATGACCATCGACAGCGGCGAGTCGCCGTTCACCCTACGAACCTCGGGTGAGGCCAGTTCGTGGTACCCTGGCGCGGGGCCTCATCCGATGCCGGAACCCGCGGGCGTGCGCACTGGGCCAGGCCGCCCGATGGGAGGTTCGCATGTTCCATCGAAGTCTTTCTTTGCGTCCAGATCGACTCATTTTCAGGACAGTGGCTCGGATCGCTCGCCAATCGCCGCATCGGAACGGATCACGAGATTTGCGGCGAGCTGGATCGTGAGGAGGATTAAGTTCGACTCGGGCCCGATCCGGAGTTTCGCAACTTCGACCCATCCGACCAGACCGGACCACGAGAAAAGCCTGCGATGTCGGCTCACTCACCTCATCAAGGAAGCGGACCTTGCCAACACTACTTCAATGCTATCTTAAACGTCAATGGTATGTCAGTCGGATTTCTCCCACAGTTTCTGTGGGAGAAGTCCTTACAGGGAAGCGCGGAAGGGAGCCGGGCCGTCGAGCAGATCCTGACACGGGCAACGAGACGCAAGCGTGAGGGCCGCGACGGGCTGGGTGATCGGAAGTCGGGCTTCGCTCAAAGCCGATTGGCAGAGCGGAACGATCCCGCTTTCGGTGGCGGTCCATGGCGACCTCAAAAGAACCCCAACTCATCTCGGGCGGCGTCGGTCATCTTGTCGGGAGACCATGGTGGGGACATCACGAGCCGGACGTTGGCCTTGGCGATGCCGGGCACGGCTTCCAGGGCCGTTGCGGCGCCGCGGAGCATCTCCGGTCCGGCCGGGCACGCAGGCGAGGTCAACGTCATCTCGACGTCAACTTGGTCGTCGTGGGTCTGGATCGAATAGACCAGACCCAGGTCGATCACGTTAACGTTCAATTCGGGATCCTTGACTTTGCGCAGGGCCTCGATCAGAGTCTCTTGCTCGATCATGTTGTGAATCCTTGAGTCCTTGAGTCCTTGGTCTGTGGCTTCAAGATTCGCGGTATGTGTTCGTGGGTAACAGCCCCGTTCCTTCCTCATCGGAACGGGTCCCGCCCGGAGTCACGAAGGCCCCGAGGAGTTACCGAGCTATTCAAGAGCCACGTAGACGTCGTCGCCGCGCACCTCGGTGGAATGGACGGCGACCGGCTCGAACGCCGGCATACACAGGGGACGGCCGGTTCGCACGTCGAACGCGCCCCGTGACGCGGGCATTGGATCTCGCAGCCCATCAGCTCGCCCTCGGCCAGCGGCCCGCCATCGTGAGTGCAGACGTCATCGATGGCATGATAGGTGCCGTCAACATTGAAGACGGCGATGGCGCGGCCGTCGAACTTCAACGAGCTTCTTGCTGCCGACCGGCAACTCGGAGCGACTGGCGACCTTCACGAAGAATGGCATGGCTCACAGGGTCCTTCAAGTCGTGGCGTCGGAGTGGTCGGTGGCGAGTGAAGACCAAGGCGCAACGCGAGTGTGTACGGTGTACGGACTGGCCACTGGCTACTAAGATGCCCGAGCGATCGCCGCACGAGTTACATCTCCCTTGACGCGTCGCAACACCCCACTCAGGCCGCGGACTCGGAGCATGCCCAGGATCTCCGACAGGCCGCAGCGGTCAACGAGATCATTGGGCACTTGAAGGATGTCTTCCACCGTGGCCCCCTCGAGCCCCTCCATCAGTAGCGAGACGAACCCTCGCACGGTCGGGGCTTCGATCGGCGCGTCGGCGTAGAGCGAGACCCGCTGGCCGTCGAGCTCAACGAACAGATAGACCGGAGACTGGCATTCCTCGACCCGATGAGCCGCATCCTTGTGTGCGGCCAATCGATCCGGCAGCGGCGGCAGGCTCCTGGCGAAGTCGAGCAGGAGGTCGATCCGCTCCTGACGGTCCGACTGGCTCAGCTCGGTGACGATCTCGTCCAACTTACTGGTCATGGTTCATTCGTCCTTGGTCGTGGGTCGCGTGTTCCGTTTGCGGTGTTCCGTTTTCCACAACGAGGTCCATGAGGATCTGTCTTCACGGAATACGGAACACTCGACCAACAACCATCAGGCTCCCTTGGCGATCGGGGCTCGTACCAGGTTGCCCCACTCGGTCCAGGATCCATCATAATTCCTCACGGTGGGATAGCCCAGCAAGTAGGTCAAGACGAACCAGGTCAAGCTGGATCGCTCACCGATGCGGCAGTAGGCGACCACGTTGTCACTTGGCTTGAGCCCCACCTCCTGCTCGTAGATCGTCCGGAGTTCCTCGGCCGACTTGAAGGTGCCGTCCTCGTTGACGGCGCGGCTCCAGGGGACGTTCTTGGCGCCCGGGATATGGCCGCCGCGGAGCGCACCTTCCTGGGGATAATCTTCCATGTGCAGCTTCTCGCCGGTGAACTCCTTGGGGCTGCGGACGTCGATCATGGGGAGCCCGGCCTTGCAGTGGGCCAGGACCTCGTCGCGGAAGGTCCGGATGCGCTTCTCCTGGCTCTCCCCGACGGTGTAGGAGCTCGGCGGATAGTTGGGGACCTCCGTGGAGGTGGGCCGCTTCTGGTCGAGCCAGAGCTTGCGGCCGCCATTGAGGACGCGGCAATCCGCGTGCCCGAAGAGCTTGAATGCCCAGAAGGCATAGCACGCCCACCAGTTCGACTTGTCGCCGTAGAAGACGACGGTCGTGTCGTTGCCGATGCCCGCCTTGGAGCACAGGGCGGCGAACTTCTTGGCATCGATATAGTCGCGCAGCAACTGGTCCTGGAGATCCCCTTGCCAGTCGATCCGGACGGCGCCGGGGATGTGGGACAGGTCGTAGAGCAAGATGTCCTCGTCACTCTCGACGATGCGGACCTTCGGGTCCTTCAAGTGCTCCTGGACCCAGTCGGCCGAAACCAGGACTTCCGGATGAACGTATGCTTCTCCCATGGGGTGGACTCCGTGTTGAAACGAACGAGCGAATGCGGTTCCATCGGGTTTCAGGCGAGCTTGGTCGCGACGGCCTGGCGGAGCGTTTCGCGGACCGGCTCGACGGTGATCCGGTCATAGACGTCGGCGAAGAAGCCCTCGACGATCAGTCGGACGGCGGTCTCGCGGGGGATACCGCGGGCCGCGGCGTAGAAGATCATGTCTTCGTCCACGCGTCCGGCGGTGGCGCCGTGGGTGCAGCGGACGTCGTTGGCCTCGATCTCCAGGCCGGGAATCGAGTCGGCGCGGGCGGATTCCGAGAGCACGAGGTTGTCGTTCTTCTGATAGGCATCGGTGCGCTGCGCGTCCTTCTCGACCCGGATCATGCCCTTCCAGACAATCCGCGACTGGCCCTTGAGCCCTCCCTTGTAGAGCAGGTCGCTGGTCGTGTGGTGAGAGACGTGATCCTGTCGCGTGAAGTAGGCCAGGTGCTGGCGGCCGGTGGTGAACATGACGCCGTTGACCTGGGCATCAGCCCCTGGCCCGGCGAGCACGACTTCCTGGTTGACCTTGGCCAGCCGCGAGCCCAGTCCGCCGACGGTCCATTGCAGTGCGGCGTCGCGTCCGACGATCGCCCGCTCCCGGCTGAAGTGCCAGGTTGCGTCATCCCAGTTCTGGATGTTGACCACCCGGAGCCGGGCTCCCTGCGCCAGGAAGACCTCGAGCGCCCCTGCGTGAAATGCCGGAGTCTGACCGCCGCCCCGGCCGGCTGTCTCGCGGACCAGGGTCGCCTCGGCACCGTCCTCGAGTACGATCAAAGTATGGCTCAGGTTGAACGCTCCCCCCCTGCCCCAGGCCGATCAGGCTGAACAGCGGGGCCTCGAGCTTCACCCCTTTGGGCACGTAGAGCAGCGACCCGCTTGTCCAGAATGCCGCATGCAGTGCGGCGAAGAGATCGTCGCCCGGGGTGACAGCCTGCGTTAAGAGGTAGCGATCGATGACATCCGGATGGTCCTTGACCGCGCGGTCGAGGTCGACGAAGATCGCGCCGCCCATCCGCGACGGGTCGGGCTCGCGGGCCAGGGCGCCGTTGATGTGCGCGATCCCGGTGGCGTAATGCGAGCTCAACGTCTGCCAGAGCTCGTCGAACGCCGCGCGGGCCTCCACGCCGGGCTCTCCTGCCGCGGGGGGCGCGAAGGCGTCGAGCTTCAGCCCACGGATATCGGTCCGCCGCCATTCCTCCTCGCGGGCGCTGGGCCAGGGGAACCCCCGGAACCGCGCGAAACGCCTCCTGGCGTCGCTCGACCAGCCACGGAGGCTCGTCACGCCCCTTCATGAAGGAATGGAAGGCGTCCTCGGTGAAGCCGCCGGTTTGAACGTTTGTTGCTGATAAGGTCGTCATGGCTTTTTCGTTGTTTGAGGCTGTCGCTCCGCTCTTGTCGCCTTGAGCCACTCATTCAATTGCGTGATGCCGAAGGTAATCCCACCACCCAAGAGAGCCGCGAAGAACAGCTTCCCGAATTCATAACGGCTCAATCGCAGTTTCTCGACTTCCTTGTCAATGTGCTTCAAGCCCTCCTCGATCCGGGCAATCCGGATGTCCAAATGGTGGATCTGGCTCTTGGTTTCTTCCGAGTCCTTCTCGATGCTGTTCAAATCGCGGTCGATCTGCTTCATGTGCTCATCGAGCACGGAAGTCACCTGAAGAAGGCTGTCGATCCTCTCGCTGTTGGTTTGTGCGGGCACGATCAGTCCTTTTCCGCACCAGCGTTCCCACGAAGCAGGCCCATGATTAGTGTTCGAGAGCGATGCCCCAGCAGATCCCGATACAACCTCCTGACGCGGCTTTTCATCAAAGACGCGTCTCTCAGTTGCTGAAGAGTGAAACCCTCGACGAAGCGCCCGTGTCATCGGAGAGCTTCAAGTACACAACCGTCTCGTTCTTACTCTCCTCGCTCGACTGCCAGCACCAGGTGACTCGAATCGGATCGAGTGGGTGCTCGATCTCCTGCTTGGTCAGTTTGATCGCGTTCACGGCAGGGACGTTCACACACGGGTCCAGCCGGACCAATTCGTCGGGACTGATCTCACGAGGGCCCGAGGTGGTCACGACGGCTCCGAACTCGGCCGCAATCCACCCGGGTTGGCTGGCGAGCCTCTCCCGGGCTTCATGGATCGCCGATTCATAAGCTTGCGCAACCCAAGAACCATTCTCGGCGTAGCCATACTCCGGTCCGGTCAAGCCTTCCAAGCTCGCGTAGAAGTAGAACCGCCTTGCCTTGGGCCCTTCCTGGATTTCGGTGACGTAGTATCGATCGGGTAACATCGGTCGGACTCCTCGATGACTCACCTTACCGTGGGCGGTTCACTTGAGCGGCAGGTATCTCGATAGAAATTGGGTCAGGATCGTGAACCCGCTGCCCATCAGTGCCGAGAGGACCGCCAACTTGATCGCCCAAGCCCTGCCGTGTTCCTCGCCGCGCTGCTTTTCCAGATGGCCGATCTTTACTTCGAGCTCCTTGATGCGTTCTCGTAACGATGCGAGGTCGGCCGGCTCGAGTCCCGAGCTCGTTTTCTCGACATTCCGAATTCGGACGTCTACCTCGCCAAAACCGGTCTCAACCCGTCCCACGTTGAGTCTGAGGTCTTTGAACCTCTCATCCATCGCGGTGATACGGGCTCCAAGTTCGGGCAAAACCCCGATTTGCTCGCGAAAGGTCTCGACATGCACCCCGAGCGTCGTGACGATCCTTTCGAGCTCGAGCAAACGGTCGCCCTGAGTCTTGCCGGCCACGCTCAGCCTCTCCGGTGCTCGAGAATCGACTCGCGGATCGGCTCGAGCGCCTTATCCGTGAGCTTCTGGAGCAAGTCACTGAATAGTCGAAGAATACGATCACGCATCAAGAGATCGTCCTTCAATTCCCCTGGAGTGAACTCCTCGGCAACCGATTCCGTTTCCGCCGAAAGCTGCAACCGCACCAACGATTTGGCGTTGGGATCGTCGATCCACTCCCAGTCCGAAGCAACAATGTTGATCGGATCGATCGACCGAGCCACCGCTTTCTTGGTCGCGTCTGCGCGCTCGCGGAGGATTCCCCAGAGCGGACTATGGCGATCCACTTCTTCTTTCTTCACTTCAATGGGATCCGAGATCGTCACGGCGACACCATCATCCGAGGCGTCATGCTTCGCCTGGAGCTTCACGCGGAACTCCTCAATCGCCGACTTAAGCGATTCGTGCATTCGTGAGGTGTATTTACCCCATCCGTACTGGAGGTCGTAGAGACCCCCGATGGTGCTGTAGAAATAGGCCGGCCGGACTTCGGCTCCTTCTTGCACATCGACACGATAGTAGTGGTCGATCGACTCGTTGAACATCGGATATATCCTCACATCTCCCGCCCAGAGACGGCCGGAAATCCTGCTGCCTCACGAACCAAGGATCTCACCCCACCGAGCCCTCCATCTGGAGCTGGATGAGCTTGTTCATCTCGACGGCGTATTCCATCGGCAGCTCCTTGACCAGTGGCTCGATGAACCCGCTGACGATCAAGGTCGAGGCCTCGGCCTCGGAGAGCCCGCGGCTCATCAGGTAGAAGAGCTGCTCCTCGCCGATCTTGGAGACGCTCGCCTCGTGGCCGACCTTGACGTCGTCCTCGTCAATCTCGATATAAGGATACGTGTCCGACCGGCTGTTGGCGTCGAGGATCAGCGCGTCGCAGACGACGTTCGACTTCGAGCCCTTGGCACCGTCGGCGATCTTGAGCAACCCGCGGTAGCTGGCCCGGCCGCCGTTCTTGCTGATGCTCTTGGAGATGATCCGCGAGCTGGTGTAGGGCGCCCCGTGCACGACCTTGCCACCGGCGTCCTGGTGCTGGCCCTTGCCGGCAAACGCGATCGAAAGGATCTCGCCGCGGGCGCCCTTGCCCAGCATGTAAACGGCCGGATACTTCATGGTCAACCGACTGCCCAGGTTGCCGTCGACCCATTCCATCAGCGCGTCCTCGTAGGCCACGGCCCGCTTGGTCACGAGGTTGTAGATATTATTGGCCCAATTCTGGATCGTGGTGTACCGGCACCGGCCGTGCTTCTTGACGACGATCTCGACCACGGCCGAGTGCAGGCTCTCGCTGGTGTAGATGGGCGCCGTGCAGCCCTCGACGTAATGAACCTGCGCGCCTTCCTCGACGATGATCAACGTCCGCTCGAACTGGCCCATGTTCTCGGCGTTGATCCGGAAATAGGCCTGGAGCGGGATATCCACCTTAACGCCGGCCGGGATGTAGACGAACGACCCGCCGCTCCACACCGCCGAGTTGAGGGCGGCGAACTTGTTGTCGTGGATCGGGATGATCGTGCCGAAGTATTCCCGCACCAGGTCGGGGTGCTCGCGCAGCGCCGTGTCGGTATCGACGAAGATCACTCCCTTCTTCTGGAGGTCCTCGCGCAGACTGTGGTAGACGACCTCCGATTCATACTGGGCGCCGACCCCGGCGAGGAACTTGCGCTCGGCCTCGGGGATGCCCAGCTTCTCGAAAGTGTTCTTGATCTCGGCCGGAACGTCGTCCCAGCTCTTCCCCTGGCGGTCGGCCGCCCTCATGTAATAGTGGATGTCGTCGAAGTTCAGGGTCGAGAGGTCGCCGCCCCAGGTCGGGGTCGGCTTCTGCCGGAAGACCTCGAGCGCCTTGAGGCGGTAGTCGCGCATCCACTGCGGCTCGTCCTTCATCGCCGAGATCTCGCAGACGATCTCGCGCGTCAGTCCCTTGCCGCTCTTGAATGAGTAGTTCTCCTCCGAGTCGTGGAACCCGTACTTGTAGTCGTCCTTGATCCCCGCAACCTGGAGGTTCAGATCGGTCGCCATCGTGGATCATCCTTCCTTTGCCTGGGTCTCGTTGTGTGCGGTGATGTTTTCGTTGTCTCGTTCGGGTCGAGTTCCGCGGGCGGTCTAACCGGCGGCCTGGCGCGGCTTACCCATTTGCGGCTGGCCCGCTTCCAACTCCTCTTCGTCCTTGGCGGCGTCGGGGTATTTCTCGCGGATCCAGTCGTAGCCCTGGCTCTCGAGTTGCTTGACCAGCTCGGGGCCGCCGTCCTCGACGATCCGGCCGCCGAAGAGGATGTGAATGAACTGGGGCTTGATGTAGGTGAGGATCCGTTCGTAGTGAGTGATGACCAGCACGCCGGTGCCGTGCCGCGACGCGACCCGGTTGACTCCTTCGGAGACGATGCGGACGGCGTCGATGTCGAGGCCGCTGTCGGTCTCATCGAGGATGGCGAAGGCCGGCCGGAGCATGGCCATCTGGAGGATCTCGGCCCGCTTCTTCTCGCCGCCAGAGAATCCTTCGTTGAGGTAGCGCCGGGCGAATTCCTGGTCGACGCCCAGGTCGTCCATCTGCTCGCGCAGCTCCTTGCGGAAGTCGCGCATCGGGATCAGGTCCTGGCCCTCCTTGCGGTCGGGGTTGCGGACGTTGGTCACCGCGTGGCGGAGGAAGTTGGCCACCGAGACGCCGGGGATCGACGTCGGGTACTGAAAGGCCAGGAACACCCCGGCCTTGGCCCGCTCGTCGGCCTCCATGGCCAGGAGGTCCTGGCCGTCGAGCGTGATCGAGCCCTCGGTCACCTCGTAGCGCGGGTGTCCGGCCAGGGCATAGCTCAGGGTGCTCTTCCCCGAGCCGTTGGGGCCCATCAGGGCGTGGATCTCTCCCTGCCGGAGCGTGAGATCCACTCCGCGGAGGATCTCCTTACCGTCGATCGCCACGTGCAGGTTCTGGATAGAAAGGACCTTGCTCATCAACGTGCTACCTCTTGCCCAGGAACATTCAATGGCCGGCCTGATCGGTGGGACGGACCGAACCGGGTGCCGCACGGTTGTTGCCGAGGGCCGCGCGCCGGGACGAGTCCGTCGCGGGCTCGCCGTCTTCCTTCCCGTGCCGGCTCCCTTATCCGGCACAGACCGGTTCGGCAGGCGGAGTGGGGATCGGTTTGGCCTGGAAGTCGCAGAAGCGGTCGCCGTCGAGCCGGCACTGGCTGAGTCGCAGACTCCGCCCCAGCACCTTCTCGAACATCTTGCGTTCCAGGGCGAGATGGCGCGGTCGGCTTCGGCGAGTTCGTAGTATGGGCAGGAATGCTGGCGCAGGATCGGGAACGCACCGACGCCATCCCGAGCCACCTCGACCTCGACACCCCGATCGTGCAGCAGGTGGGTGAGCTGGACCAGCCGGCCCTCCCACTCCTGGCCGCTCATCTGGCCGCGATACATCTCGGCCAGCCGCTCGGTGATTCGCGTGAACAACAGCCGGCGCAGCTTGCGGTCCGCCACCGTGCTCATCATCTCTTCCCAGAGCACGAAGGCCAGCTCCGCGTAATTCTGGCCCAGCCGCTTCTGCGCCTCGACGCTCGCCTGATAGGCGTGCCGGGGACGCCCGCGACCCCCATGCTCGGTGCGCCGCTCGACCAGGCCCGAGCCCAGCAGCCGCGCCAGCCGGTTGCGGATCGCCGTCCCGGTCACGCCCAGGTCCGCGCCCATCTCCGCCACCGTGATCGGGCCTCGACGACGGATCAAATCCAGCAGTTCGCGATCCGAGGACTCAGTCATCGAAGCCACCCCGTGAGGGTAAACCCATCCATTCGGCTCGTTTTGGAGCCCCTCGCCCTTCCAATTGTAAAGGCTCCCCATCCGCTCGTCCATGAGCCGGGACCCGCCTTTTCGCCTTTTTCGCAAGATTAATTGCGAAAAACCGGAGTTGTCATGCTGAAGTCTTTCCCTTACTGAGAGTTGCGGTGATTTGCCTCGGATGCTTCGATGGATCGGACCCTTGCGCTTGTGGTGCGCCTCTGGGCGGTCTACGATGGGACTTGTGGGTGCCTGGAGGTTCTGGCTCTATCAATGACCAATGACCCATGACTAATGACCCATCAAGATACGAGACTTACGACAATCCGCTGATCGGCCGATACGCCAGCCGGCAGATGGCCCGGTTGTGGTCGCCGCAGGAGAAATTCTCGACGTGGCGTCGGCTCTGGGTCGCCCTGGCCGAGGCCCAGCGCGCCCTCGGGTTGGCGATCGCCGAAGAACAGATTGGGGCGCTGACGATCTCAGGTCGATACGATCGACTTCGAAGCGGCCGAGCGTTACGAGCGGCGGTTCCGGCACGACGTCATGGCGCACATCCACGCTCTGGGCGATGCCGCGCCCACGGCGCGGCCGATCATCCACCTGGGCGCGACGAGCTGTTATGTCACGGACAATGCCGACCTGATGATCATGCGGGCGGCCCTCCAGCTCGTCCGCGACAAGACGGTCGCGGCGATCGACGCGCTGGCCACGTTCGCCGAGGCTCAAAAGAGGTTGCCCTGCCTGGGTTACACCCACTTCCAGCCCGCCCAACTGGTCACGGTGGGCAAGCGCGCGACGCTCTGGTGCTACGAGTTGATCCTCGACCTGTCGGAGATCGAGCGGCGGATCGGGGAGTTGCGGTTCCTCGGCGTCAAGGGGACGACCGGCACCCAGGCGAGTTTTCTGGAGCTGTTCAACGGTGATGACGCCAAGGTCAACGCCCTGGACCAGAAAGTGGCCGAGTCGTTCGGCTTCGAGCGGACCTATCCCGTCTCGGGCCAGACGTATTCGCGAAAAGTCGACGCCCAGGTGCTCGCCGCGCTGGCGGGGATCGCCGAGAGCGCCCACCGGTTCGGCACCGACTTGCGGCTGCTGGCTCACGAGCGCGAACTCGAGGAGCCGTTCGAGGACCAGCAGATCGGCTCCTCGGCCATGGCTTACAAGCGCAACCCCATGCGAGCGGAGCGGATGTGTGCACTGGGCCGGTTCGCGATGGCCCTGCCAGCGGCCGCCGGTCAGACGGCGGCGACCCAGTGGCTGGAACGAACGCTCGACGATAGCGCCGTCCGTCGCTTGACCGTGCCCCAGGCGTTCCTGGCGGTCAACGCGATCCTGAACCTGTATCTCAACATCGTGCCAGGGCTGGTCGTCCATCCCGCGGTGATCGCCCGCCACGTCGCCGAGCAACTCCCGTTCATGGCGACCGAGAACCTGTTGATGGCGGCGGTGCAGGCCGGTGGCGACCGCCAGGACCTGCACGAGCGGATCCGCGTCCACGCGATGGCTGCCGCGGGCTGTTTGAAGGATGGGGCTGCCGAGAACGACCTGCTCGACCGGATCCGCAACGACCCGGCCTTCCCACCGCTCGATTTCGAGGGCGTGCTGGATCCGCGACGCTATATCGGCCGGTCGGTGCGTCAGGTCGAGGAGTTCCTCGCGCGCGAGGTCGAACCGATCCGCCGGCGTTATCCCAACCGCCCCGCCGAAGACCCGAATTCCCTGGTGCGGGTTTGACCTTCGCTTCGGGAAGGCTGAAGGATGAGGGCTGAAGGATGAATCAAGACCGGTCCGTTCTGACTCATCCTTCAGCCCTCATCCTTCAGCCTTTCAGGAGATCAGACCCGGGAGGGCTGGTGCTGGCGGGCCTTGCGCAAGCGCTTGAGCTCCTCTCGACGTCGGCGTTCGCTGGGCTTCTCATAGTAGGCTTTGCGACGCATTTCCTTGCGAAGACCGCTTCGCTCGCAGAGTTTGCGGAAGCGGCGAACCGCCTCTTGAATCGACTCGCCGGCACGCACCCGTAACTTCACCACAGGCCAAATCTCCCGTTCTTCTGGATGTTGGAAACGATCCAATCCTTGAGACTGATCGGCACGATGACAATCGATCGACCACCGTGCCGATCCGGCCGGGCTTCTCCGGATAGGGATTCGTCACGGGACACGATTTTCCCGAACGCCACCGCTGAGGCTCACCTCGCCATGGGATCGGCCATCCCCATCTGAGCCGGAGAGGAATCCATCCCGAAGCGACGGCCGGTCGATCCGCTTTTTCGAAACCCGCAAGCGGTGAGAATTCCTCATGATACCAATCGGCAAGCCGTACGCCAAGAGGACAAAAAACCTCGGCTTGCGTCGGAAATCGGGAGCCGAGCTCTCAGGGGCGGGGTTCGATGGGAGCCTCGATCAAGAATCGTCCCGACCGTAACCACCCCCGCCACCGCCTGCGTCTCCGTAACCGCCTGCGCCTCCACCGCGGTTGCGTCCACCGCCTCCCCCACCGCCGTAACTGTGCCGCGGTGGGGCATCGGTCCGGGGCCGCGCCTCGTTGACGGTCAACGGACGGCCGCCATAGGGTTGTCCGTTCAAGGCGTCGATCGCTGCCTGAGCCTCGTGGTCATCGGCCATCTCGACGAACCCGAACCCGCGGCTGCGACCGCTGAACCGGTCCATCACCACCTGACCGCTGATGACCGACCCATACGGTTGGAACAACTCCACCAGGTCTTCGCCGGTCGTCTCGTACGGCAGGTTCCCCACGTAAATGTTCTTCGCCATCACTGAGTCTCTCATCCAATTTCCGCATCCACACTCCGGTCGATTCTGTCCGTGAGAGGCATCCGACCGTCACGCTGGTGTCGGAACCGCACTCTTGGGCCGAGTAGGCGCTTGCCGCCAAGAGCCCGACCTCCCAACCCAGTCTGTATTCACTATCTTGGCTTGCCGCGCACAACTCAAGAAAAAAAACGACCGAGGCCACTCCGAAGCGGTTGAACGACCAGGCCGGTCCGAACCGCGAGGATGCGGCCGGCCGGCCTGTTGAGAAGAAATCGTCGTGTCGAGTCGATGACGGCGCCTCAGGCGAGGAGCTCGTCAGCCTTGGGGAGGAGCTTGGCGAAGTCGAGCTTGTTGGGGCAGGCCTGGCGGGCGGCCGCGAGGTCGGCGCCGCTCCAGTCCCGCGCGGCGGCGTCCATCTGGGCGTAAAGTCGGCGCGCCTCGGAACGGTAGCCGTGGTGCTCGTGATAGGTGAGGAACCGTGTCAGGTTGCCCAGCTCGGCCATCGTGCCGCCGGCCTGGCTGCAACGGCCGTCGCAGGAGGCGCACATCGTCGGGCCTGCGGCGATGCAGGCGTCGCGCAGCCGGTGGATCTGGGCCGTGGTCATCGGCTTAAAGGTCCGTGCGGCCTCGGCGTTCTCGCGGACCTGGTCGGTGTTCCGCATCGAGACGCAGCACGAGGCAAACCGTTCATCGGTCCAGATCGCGTGCAGCAGGGCCTGGTAAGGGGTCTGCTTCTTCTCCTTGAGCTCAGGGAGCCGCCGGGCGATCTCCTGAAGGTTGATGTTGCCGGCGACTTGCTTCATCGAGATCAGCCCGATGCCCGCCTTGTAGCAGGCGTCGAGTGCGCGATTCATCGCGTCTTCCTGGGCACTCCAGGGATTGTTCTGGAGCATGATCGCGTTGAACGAATCCCCCTTTCACGGCTTCCTGGAGGATCTCCGGCCGGCGCGGGTGATGCGTCGAGAACCCGACGAACTTGGCCTTGCCCGACTTTTTGATCGCCTCGGCGGTCTCCTTGAATTCCCGGCTGCTGGGCCACTTGACCTCGGTCTTGATGTCGTGATCACCCACGGCATGCAGGAAGATGAGGTCGATGTAGTCGGTCTGGAGCGCCGCGAGCCGCTGGTCGAGATTCTTGAGCAGCTCCCGGGGCGACGACACGGCGTGATACTTGGTGACGAGGAACAGATCCTTGCGGGCCTCAGGCATGGCCTTGAGCCAGCGTGCGATCATCGGCTCGGAGCCGTAGCTTTGGGCTGTGTCGAAGTAGCGGACGCCATTGCTCCAGGAATAGCGGAGCAACCGCTCGCCTCCCGAGCTCCTCCAGGTGCCCTGGGTGAGAATCGTCACATCGACACCGGTTCGGCCCAGCTTGCGCTTGGGTAGCACCGCAGATCCAGTCGCCTTGGGGGCGTCTTGAGCGGCGGCGGAAGTCGTCTCCCCGCTGATTGCGGCGAGGGCCAGCGCCGGCGCCAGCCTCCAGGAAGCCGCGGCGGCCGATCGGTCTGTTCAGGTCCGGACCCTGGTCCTGCATAAGACTTCTCCTCGCTGTCTGGCGACAGGGCGATACGACGTTCCCGGGCTGGTCGGTTCGTTCGGAAACCACGAACCGTTTAAGCTTACCTAACCTAATCGACGCGGACCCGGATGTCGAGGCGCTTCAGGGAGCATCCCGGCAGGCGATTTCTTGCGTGCGTGCAAGATGTTGTCTGTGCGGGGCGCGGGCTTCCCGACCCCGTCCGACAACGTCAGTGGATGCTGGCCCCGTGGAGCACCAGGAAGAGCACGACGGCAGTCACGAACGCCAGACCGACAATGACCAGGATTCCCTGGAGGAGGAAGATGCTCCGCAGCTTGGTGAATCCCTGGACCAGATACGCCTGGTCGGCCACGTCGGTCATCGCCACGCTCTTGAACGCCTTGGCGGCCTGGAGCGACCAGGTCGCGATGGCGACATGGAGGATCAGATTGAAGATCACGCCGGCGTTGCGCTGCGCCAGGAGGTTGATGAGATCGCCCACGGCGGCGACGACGTTCAGCCAGCCGATCACGGCCAACCAGAAGGACAGCGACTTGATCTGGTTCTCGGCGGCGATCGTGAAGGGGATCCGGCTCAAGCCGCCTGGCTCGGTGGTGCCGGGGATGCGTCCACGCTGATCGTTCTGAGCCTGATCCAGAACCTGGCTCAACCCTCCCGGCTCGGAGCTGCCTGAAACGTCCGACATGAGACCCTCCGTTTTCGTCAGGATGGGATTGAGGCATTGGCCATCAGACTGGCTACGGCCGAGATCGCCACCACCGCCGCGGCCACCCCGAGCAGGATGCTCACCTTGAAGTACGTGTTGAGCTGTGTGATCCCGGCCGTGATGTAGTCCTGATCGGCGACGTCCGTACGGGCAACGCGGTCGAAATCCTCGGCCGCCTGATAGAGGATGAACCCCAGCACGGTCCCCGCCACCGCCAGGATCAGTGCGAAGGTGCCCAGCCCATAGAAGGCGACTGGGTGATCGGAGATGACACGGCGCACCTCCTCCATGGGGATCTGCTTTGTGTGATCACCGACCGCCACGGTGATCTTGGACGACTCGGATGCCGGCGTGGGGCCCGCGTTCACGACGGCCCCGATGTAGATGATCCCCACCAGCAAGACGAACGCCGTCACCAGTCCGCCGACCACCTTGATAGCACCCACGAACCGCATCCAGCGGGCCATGCTGAGGATCGTCATTTCGTCATGGACCCGAAACGGGATCCGCGACAGCGAGTTCTCGTTCAAGGTCATGCCCCCGATCGATCATCCCAGGATCACGTCAGCCCGGCTCCACGCCGCCGGACAACGGCTCGACAGCCCCATCCGATTTGCGAGTGACACAATATCTCCTCGCGAAGGCGGGTGCAAGGAGGTGGTGAGCCACTAATGAGTGGGTAGAGTGGATGTTCACCATCGCGTTTTTCGCGGTAATAATCGCCGGTTTCCAGCCAGGAGCGGTCCGATGTCATCATCCTTTCCTCCTCATTATCAAATTCGGCTCTTCGCAGAATCGTGTGGGTAACTTTCAGAGCTCCGGCAGCATGCAGGTGAGGATCTTCAGCCGGAAATACTCCTCGTCACGGCAACCAAACAGGTAGACGGCGATCGATAGTTCGACGCTCAGATCGTGCCCGCGCTCCACGGGTGTCCTCGGTCCAGGAGCCGAGGAGAGGACGCGACTGGCGCCCGATTCATCGCCGCGACTGCATCGACAGCCGCATGGCTCTGAGGAAGAAGCCGATGGCGGCGCGGGCGTTGATCGAGCTGTCAACATTGGCGACGGGATCGCGGATGGTCCCGGTGATCCGGAACTTCAACAGTCGCGAGGAGAGGAAATCGGCGACCTGGTCGATCGCCGCCGCGCGGCGCTCGACCGTCTCGACCACGCTGGGCGATTGCGCGAGGAGCGTCCGGCCGGTCTCGGGGAGGCCTTTGTTGGTATTGACCAGGACCTCCAGGTTGAGCCGGCCATCGAAGTCGAGCCAGCCGGTGGCGTGGACCTGGGCCAGGGGGCCGACGAGGGTCAGGCGATCGATGCGAATCCTCTGGTCGGCGATGGTGCCGTGCAGGTCCCCCTCGTCGAAGACGCCGCCCTGGGCCGAGCCGAGCGATCGGTCGAGCTCGTCCAGAAGCGGGATGTCGACCAGCGAGGCCTGGGCCAGGTCGAAATCCAGCTCGCCGCGGTAGCTGGCCGGCTGGAGCGGGTCGGAACCCGTGACGGTGGCGAACCCAGAGATTCGCCCCGGGACCGAACGGTTCGCCATCTCGTCCCGGCTGATCACGCGGAGGTCAACGTCGTCGACGAACAGCTTGGCGCGGAAGTCGCGGCGGTCGCCCAGCGCGATCCAGGCGTCGCCACCGACTCGACCTCCCGCAAGCTTCCCGGCCGCCTTGCGAATCTGGAGGGCTCCTCGTCGGGATCCGGTTGTTGTCAACGACCAGTCGGCCGGGGCGCGAAGCTCGGTCAGTTCGAGGCCGTTGACCGACCCGCGATCGACGCGGAATTCGGCCGTGCCTCGGAAGGCATCGTACGACTTGCCGGTGATCCGCAAGGCGCCGAACCCGCCGAACCGCCGCTCGGCCTCGGGCCAGAAGGCCAGGCCGCGCACAGCGCGATCCGATCGAGCCGCAGGTCGAAGCCGAATCGCGACCGTCCTTCCTCGGGTCGATCCATCCAAATCCCTTCCCCCTTCACCGGACTGCCCCAGAGCTCGCCGCCGAGCGGGCCGATCCGCCATCCTTCGGGGGCCAGGCTCAGATTGGCACGGAGTCGTCCCAGCCGGTAGTTATAGCCCCACACCAACTCGTCCAGCTCGGCCTCGGCGTTCGCGCGGATGTTCTTCAGGTTCGTATGGGTCCGCAACTCACCCTTGACGTTTCCCCGGCCGCGCAGCTCGGTGATGCCCCCGGTCGTGTGCAACGCATCCCAGATCTCGTAGAGCCGCACCGCGATGGCATTGACCTCAGCGTGAATCTCGTCGTCCTTCGGGTCGGCCCCGATGCGCCCGTCCCCCGTCAACCGGATCGCGCCGCCGAGGCTCTCCGCCTGGACATCGAACCTGGGAACGCCGTCGCGGACGCTCAACGTGATCCCCACGACCGTGGCGGACACGCCCCGGACGGTCAACTCGGGTGCTTCGAGCTGGGCTTCGGCCACCAGGTCCGGGCCTTTGCCGCCCGAACCGGGCTGTAGCCGGAACCGGCCTTGACCGTCGGCAATGCCGGTCATCCTCCAGGACTTCGGCGCCTCGGCCGAGAGCTCGGCCGCGTCAACGCGCTTCAGGGTGACCGTTCCGACGATCGGCCCATCGCCCTGGACCGGTACATGGGCCTCGGCCTTGATCCGGCCGCCGTAGCGCTGGACCTCCTCCGCGGTCAAGAGGATGTCCTCTTTCTGAGTCGTCCAGCGGATCGGCAGATCGCCGATGGGGACCCGGCCCGCCTGGAACTGGACGATCCGCGCCTGCCCCGAGCTCTCGATCCGCCACGGCCGGACCGTGCCCTGGGCCGTGCCGCGCCCGGCGATCGTGCCGGAGACGGGTAAGTCCTCCGGGACGTGGGGGACCAGGGCGAGCAGGTCGCGCAACGGGAGGTCGCCCGTGTCGAGCTCACCGTCGTAAGTCCAGGGCTCCGTCAGGCTGATGCCGAGCCGTCCCGAGAGCGGAGCATCGCCCAGCCGCGTCTTGACCTCGGAGAGCACGAGCCGGCCATGGTCGAGGGAGATCGCGGTCGAGACGTCGCGGAGGGTGGTCTTCTGGTAAGAGAGCTCGGGAATGCGGGCGCGGCCGGAGACGGTCCAGGCCCGCGGGTCGGAGAGCTCGGTCCCGCGGGCTTCGGCCGAACCCTGAAGCGTGAGCCGGCCGGTGAGCGGGAGGTGCCGGGACGAAACCGGGCCGATCAAGTCGCCGATCGGCAGTTCCACGCCCTCGAGGTCCAGGCGGACCTTCTGATCGGCCGCCAGCTCCGCCCGAACCCGGCCGCGAAAACCGCCGGGAGGCAAGGGGCCATCGGCCAGGGGCGGATCGGTCGCGCCGGGCGGACCGCGACCGTCGGGCCGATCGACCAGCCGGCCACGCAGGTCGGCAAGCTCCAGCACGCCCTCCTTCAGGTCGATCCGACCCTTCAAGCGGCCGACGTCCAGACCGCCGATCGCCGCGCCGGCCAGGTCCGCCGCGCCCCGGATGGTGTAGGACTTCAGGTCGTCGAGAGCGCCCAGCGGGACCCTCGCGGTGGCTTCCAGCGCCAGGCGGCCGGAGACCGGCACGGCACGCACGCTACGGCTCGGCGACGAGCCGACCTGCGCCAGTGCCCGCTCCAGCTCGACATCGCGAACCCGGAAATCGGCGTCGAGCCACTGTGGGAGAAACGGCCCTTTCGGCGCGCCGGCGGATGGGTCGGCCGGTTGCAGTCCCGTGGCCCGGAACGTCACCTCCAGCTGCTGGAGGGGGACGCCGCGAACAATCGCCCCGTCGATCCGGCCCGAGCCCGAGGAACCGGTCAGGTCGAGCCCGCGCGGCGGTAAGGCGATCCGCAGGTCGGCCGAGCCGCTGATTCGGCCCTGGACGCCCAGGCGATCGACCTGCCACAATGCCGGCAAGGCGGACAGGTCGAGCCCATCGAGCCCGAGCGCCAGTTGATGACGGATCGGCTCGTGGGCGAAATCCAGCGTGCCGTTAAACGTCACGCGGCCGCCGGCCATCCGGCCTCGTACGTCATCCAGCCCGACGCGATTGTCCCGGATCGTCAACCGGCCGGTCGCCTCGTGACCGACCAGGCCAAGATTCGGCAGGCTGACCCGCGTCTTCTCGAGGGTCACAGTCGTCCGGACGTCCGTCGGGCCCGATCTCGCGGGAGGCTGGGCCAGTTCCAGGACGACCCCGACCGGACCCCGGGGATCGCAGTAGCTCCAGACGCTCGGGTCCACGAACGGAAGGGAGGCGCACTTCTCGGGATCGGCCGACAGGTCATCGGCCGTCAGCCGGAATTCGATTGACGCGAGGTCGGGGCTGAAGTGCCCGGTCAGGGCCGGATGCCCCCAGCGCGGATCATTGGCCTTCACCTGGAACAGCGGCCCCGACGGGTCGGCGGCCATCCGGCCATCGAGGCGGGCGACGAGCATCTCCGGCCGGCCCGACTGCTTGATCGCGAGCTGACCGTCCTCGACGATCAATTCGGGGAAGTCGCCACTGCCGCTGCTGCGGAGGGGGATGGGCGTCATCGGATTTCCCTGGGCGCCGATGCGATACTGGATCGATGGATGACGAAAGACAATCCGGCCCGGGGTGAACCGGCCGCGCAACAACCCACCCAGGGTGAGGTCAGTGCTCACCTGTTCGACCCTGGCCCAGACCGGCGAGCTAGGCGCGGCGACTTCATGGAGGGTCAGACTCGTCACTCCAGCGGAATTCCGGCCGATCCACCACCCCTGGAACGCGAAATGCCCGTCATAGTGCTCTCGGATCGTCGCCCTGATGACCGCCGGAATAACCCAGACCCACACGACGACCACGATCACGGCGAGCGCGATCAGCAGTCCCAGGCCCAGCCGTCGCAAGCCCTTGAATGAAATCCTCATCGGCATTCAACCTCAAGGGTATTAAAGCTGGCGAACCGCGCGCCGATCTTGCGGATTCTTGATGGGCATAGGAATTTTCGGCCGCGAATCGCTCGCAACCGATGCGACCGTGGATTTCCTCTTCGGCAGGAAACGGTCGTCTTATTGATGGATCCTTATAGAATACACCCGAATCGCGATCGCGGCCACGGTGATGGGAATGGTTCTCACTCCGTGGGATAAGCGGCTCAAAAGGCGGTGGAAAACGCATCGCGTTCCGTTGATGTGGCTGATCGCCTTGATACGGGCTTCGACAGCGGTTTCCGCCGCGACTTGCATCCTCCCTCGCCAGGCTCGGGGACGCTGGGGTTGGGTTGCACCGTCGGCAATCGCGAGGGCGAGGCGAGTTTTCCGGCCTTCAGGACGTGGTCCGGGCATGGCACAAACTGGCACTGGATGTATACATTCCGTCGGGTCTCCGTCTCCATGGCCACACTCGCGGTTCTCAACCCGGGACCCGGGCTGGCCGGCGTGCCCTCGAGGGACGAGGAAGTGACAGGAATCGACCAAGGGGACTCCGACGTGAGGACAGACGGGCCGGGCACCCCGGCGCGGTGCCGCGGGCTTGACCGCCGGACACCATATGGTACCGCGCGCGGTTGCATACTCATCAGTATGCCTCAGCTTTTAGGTTTCGTTAATGCACCCATGGGGAAATCGGGCCATTTTTTCGGTGCAACTCTCGGCGCAACCGAGAGATAAAAATCTCGAAAAAAATTTAAGTTGTGAGACCTCGCAACCGGACCAATGGTACCGCGCACGGTTGCATATTAATCAGTATGCCTCAGCTTTTAGATTTCGTTAATGCATCCATGGGGAAATCGGGCCATTTTTTCGGTGCAACTCTCGGCGCAACCGAGAGATAAAAATCTCGAAAAAAATTAGTAACCGTTCAGTCCCCACCTTGGCCCAGTCATTGCGGAGAGGGCCGGCCGGACCGATGAGCTGTGATCGCGTCCACCAGGTATTCCAACACCGGGCGGTCCTGCAACCGCAGCGTTTGGACCACCGTCAGCATCCGCTCCACGAAGCGGCACCCCGCCGCGCTGTGGCTACCGAAGGCGTTCTTCCGCCACAGGACGCCCATGCGGAGGATGCGCTCGGCATGGTTGGTCGTCGGCTCGACTCCCTCGATCGACACGAACAACCACAACGCCGGGTACAACGCCAACACGTTGACGCAGAAGGTCGCCGCCGTGGCATCCGCGCAGCGGCAACCCGCCTCCAAGGTGGCTTGAAGTTCCCGCGCCATTCGCTCGACCCGGGCTTGCATATTAATCAGTATGCCTCAGCTTTTAGATTTCGTTAATGCACCCATGGGGAAATCGGGCCATTTTTTCGGTGCAACTCTCGGCATAACCGAGAGATAAAAATCTCGAAAAAAATTTAAGTTGTGAGACCGCGCAACCGGACCAGGTGCTCGGTCCATCGTCACCGGCCGCGATGTTGCCGAAGCCTCGTGGCCACGGCTTCCCGCTCTCTCGTGCTTCACTGGGTTAAGAGCGCCTCACCCTTGGGTTGCGCACTCGATGACGGTCGATCAGGGGCGGCCTGAAAGGCCGCAGGAGCCCAGCCCCGGGTGAAACCCGGGGGCCTCGACAGACCCACCCATCCGTGGCGGCCTGAAAGGCCGCAGGAGCCTCTCCGGCACCCCGACAGGGTGCACGAAGAGCGCCGGGCGCCCGAGTCCTGGGGTTTCACCCCAGGCTATGCTCCTGCGGCCCTTCAGGCCGCCGGAAATCGGCTGTCCTTGTGTGCGCAAACCAAGCGTAAAGCGCTCTAACCCGATCGATCCTGGGGATCGAGCCACCTTTTGACAGCGATTGTCGCGACCCCAGTACGCAGGTTGTTGATCTGAAGCGTTGGCTCGTCTTTCAACTCTGCTAGACACTCGATCACTAGCCAACGTAACTGTTCGTACCCGATCGCCAGTTTGCGTGGTCGGTTCATAAGAAATGCTTCGGTAATGGTGGCGGTCTGCGCTGGGCGCGGGTCTCCTGACCCCGCTCGGGCGCAAGACTGAAAGGGTGTAAGAGAAGCGCGTAGGGTGGGTCGAGCCGCGATTCGTCGCGGCGAGGCCCACCAGAGCCGCTGAAGGTCGCCTCCGCTCGCCGTCCACCGGATTCCCCACGCGAGCCAAATGATGTTCTTGCGAAAATTCTCGCTACTCACTAGGTGCCCCCATCTCCGATCGATATATTCAGCGGTCGAACAATTGGCCAAGCCTCTCATACGAGGTGGTTTGAACCGATACCGCCGCGAAGCTCGTGGCGATCGCACATCCAATGCCCTTTCGGATCACGATCGGCTCGGCCAACAGGATTTCCTCTGCATTCCACGGCTCGGTTGAGGCGCGTCGGATTTGCGCCCTGGAACGACCCCGGCCCACTCCGGAAGACACGGGCCGGCCTGAAGGGACCTCGCTCTCGTAGCCTCACTGTCCCGCAACGAAACGACCGGAGTGGCAGGGCTCCCGCGGAGCACTCTGCGCGTCGGCTGTTCGTCGCGGCGGTTCCGGCCGATCGCCAGACCATGGCCCGCGAGGCGTCTGAACCGCGCTGGACCAGGATTCCGCGCTCAAAAATGTTGATATATATTATTATAGAGGATGAGGCTTTCTATGACAAACGCGACACGCACGAGCAACCCGGCCTGGCACGCGGAATTGACGTGGGAACGCCGCTCCATCCCCATGACCAACGAATCGCCGAAGGGCGAGACCGAAGAATCGCCGGAGGGCGAAGCTGAGGTCCGCTTCCTGAAGGTCCGGGATTGTTTCGTGGACGTCTCGCGGTCAGGTGAGGAGCGAATCCGTTTTCGCGTCAACCACCGCAGAGGCTGCTCGCTCACCGTCACTGATCCGCGCGACCGGCTCTTCGGGACGGCGGGAACCACCGGGGTCTGGGGCACGCGCCCGGCGCGCGCCGGCGCCCCGGAACCGTTCCCTGACGCTGACCGGCTTCCAGACGGAACTGGCTCGGTTCGTCGGAGCGGAGCGGGCCGAAGAGATCGTTCGGACCATCCGCTCTTTTTTTTGAGTTTGTCAATGGCATTTGTCAGAGAGCGATTCACGTGACGTCACTGGTGCGACCGATCCGGAGTCCGGGAATCGGCCGCGCCGGCGTGCGAGATGAGCAGGTGATCACCGCCAGCAACTCGACCTTGGGTTCGCCACCATCGGGAAGGACTGCATCATGCCGCGCATCCGCCTGAGCTTCACCGAGCGTCGCCGCCGCAAGCTAGCCCGGATTATTCACACCCACTCATCTAGCGGGTATTTTGTTCACCATTCGCCTCCTGGAGGGTCAAGCGCGTCTCAAGGGTGTCCCTCATGCGCGCACCGTCCCCATTCCCTTGAAAGCATGCTTGGGATGACCTATGTTATCACGCTACCATCAAACCGCTGGCGTGGTCGAACTCACGGAGGGGATGTCGTCGGTGGCCGCGGCATCACGGCTCGGCTGACCGCCAGGAAATGGTCCAGGTGCGGCCAACTCGCCGACAGCCGGACGACCACGCGTCGAGCCCGGGTGAGGATCTCAGCGGCGACCTTGATCAGGCGAGTCCGCCAGGTGCTGGCGAAGCCTTCACCCAGCGGGTCACGTTCCCGTCGCTTGTTGAAGAAGCGCCGGCGGTGCGGCACATCAATCGCAGCGGCTGGCAACTCTCCCGGCAATCCCAGCTCGACCACGCTCGGCGACGGCAAGGCCACCGCATGTCGGAGCCGCACCAGGAGGATAAACGCTACTGCATGAAGATATAATCGAAAGAAGTTGGCCAGGAACCGGTGGTCGCTGAGTCGATCGGCTTGCAGATCGCGTTTCAATTCCTTGTTCCGGTTCTCACTCTCGCCCCGCTCGGCGTACTCTTCGTACACGGCCGAGGGCAGGACTTCCCATCCCGGCCGGTTCGTAACGACCGCGCGGCGATTGGTCCCTTGGGCATGCGCTTCCACCTTGATCACGATCGGTTGAGCGGTCGCCCAGGTCCCAGCCTGATAGCGGACCGCCAGAAAGCGCCGTTGGGGCTCTTGGGTCTGCTCGAAGTCCTGGACAACTTGCGTGAGCAGATCGTCGCTGAGTTCGCGGAGTCGGGAATTCATCCCGATTCCGAAGGTGTAAGAGAGCCGCAGTTCCTGACAGACCTGGTACATCAAGGGTACGCCGAAACCACTGTCGGCCCGCCCATGGATGTGCACGTCGGGCCAGACCGCCCGGATTCTCCCCACCAGATACCGCAGGTCGTTGTCCACCCCGAGGGTCGCCGCACAGGTGCCATGTCGCAGGCCCACCAGGAGCACCAGGTCGTTCTCGGCGCAGGTGATAACAATTGGCAGATACTGATACTGTTCATAGTATCCATGAAACATTATCAACTGCTGATCGCCATGCGCCGGATCGTCGAAGGCATCGAGATCGAGCGTGAGGTGCGAGGGGGGCGTCTCGAACGATTGGAGGAACAGGTCAACCAGGACATCCCTGAGCCGCCACAGGTCCGGAATCGAGACGGCGTTCTCGAACCGGGACAGGGTCGGTTGACTGGCCAAGTCGGGATCCTCAGGGAGACGATCGGCGATCACCTTGAAGACCGGATCCGAGCGGAGGGTATCGTGGTCGTTCTGGTCCTCGTAGTCGGCGAGGATGCCGTAGATCCGCTGCCGCACCATGCTCAGGAGGGGCTGTTCCACAAAGTCGGGATCGCGGTGGTCCTCGAGGGCGGCGGCGAATGGTTCGGTGAGGCGGATCTGCTCATCGAACTGACGGATGGGCACGAGCCCGGCGTCGCTGGTCAGCGGCGCGGGAGAAATCTCGATCTCAACCGGTCGGGAAGGGAAAAAATCGAATGACAACGGCGGAACAGACTGTAAACTCATAGG
>CAWJTQ010000020.1:0-570440 GCA_963845695.1 uncultured Isosphaeraceae bacterium
AAATTCCGTACGGCGGGTTTTCCCCAGTACGGCTTCAAATGGACCGTCAATGGCGACCTTCGGCGAGATCCCAGGGTTTAAGTGCCGTCCACATCCGCCCCAGGACTCAGGAGGTCGGGGTCAGACCAGGTTTCGGGTTTTTGTGCGATTCGTAGCATCTTCTCGACCTGTAATGCGTTAGCCAAGGAGGTCTTCTGACATTACCCGATGTTCCGCCATCGGTCTGCTACCCCAGCGGGCGTCACCGGCAACGGCGGGGTCCGAAGCCTGGGGGACAACGTAACCTCGATCCTCGGATCGGTCGTGGAACGCGCGAGCCGACACGGCGACTGCCAGCATCACGGCGGTCGGGGGCCAGCAGTCCGGGTAGGGTCAACCCAGGTGAAGTGCTGTTAAAGGCCGTGAGCCTGAACAAGCCTAAGATGCTGTGAGGCTTGAACCAAACGGTACGTGGTCAGGTCCAGGGGCTCGATACTCCCCTGTCGCGGATGGCGCACCACCGGCCGAAAAGCACGACCTAACCCCCGGATTGGATCGAGAAGGTGAACGAAGTAACCCCGTTGTCTCCCCGCAAGGGAAGGCGGACTGCAAAGAACGCTGATGAGGCAGCGGGGAAGGGATGAGGGAGGAAGCGAATGCCGTTCGGTAGCGGATCGGATAGAGGGTGAGTCCGCCCACGGACCACATCCCCTCGCCGCGAAAGCGGGCTGACGTCCCT
Source organism: uncultured Isosphaeraceae bacterium (assembly GCA_963845695.1). Classification (GTDB taxonomy): domain Bacteria; phylum Planctomycetota; class Planctomycetia; order Isosphaerales; family Isosphaeraceae; genus CAWJTV01. The sequence goes on from CAWJTQ010000020.1 coordinate 719, forward strand.
CGGGTGTTCCGTCACGAGAGAACCTTGACCAACCGACTCAGGGAGACAAGCAGATATGTCGGCGGCAGAAATGCCTGCTGGTGCGGCTCCCGAGCGTATGCCCGACTGGCACTCCATTGACTGGAAGAAGGTCTGGTGCACGGTTCGTCGGCTCCAGGCGCGTATCGTGAAGGCCGTTGCGCAGGGCAGATGGAATAAAGTCAAGGCTCTGGTTTATCTGCTCACGCACTCGTTCAGTGGCCGGGCCCTGGCCATCTTACGAGTAGTCAGTAATTCGGGTGCGAAGACTCCCGGTGTAGACGGAATCCTCTGGAACACACCGGAAGCTAAGTCGGCCGCTTTCCGCGCTCTGCGGCGGCACGGTTACCAGCCGCAACCGCTCCGCCGGGTGTACATACCCAAGAGCAATGGAAAATTGCGGCGAGGTTTCGGGATTCCCACCATGACCGATCGAGCCATGCAAGCACTGTACTTGCTCGGTCTCGATCCGATCGCGGAATCTCAAGCCGACGGCCATTCCTATGGCTTTCGACTGGAACGCCGCTGTGCTGATGCTCTGGATCAGACTCACACGGTCTTGAGCCATTGGCGCGGTCCGCAATGGATTCTCGAAGGGGACATCAAAGCTTGCTTTGATCAGAATCAGCCATGAATGGCTGCTGACGCACATCCCCATGGACCGGCAGGTGCTCGGAAATGGTTGAAAGCGGGTTTCCTGGAGAAGCACGCCTGGTTCGCCACCACGGAAGGAACACCTCAAGGCGGGATCATTTCACCCGCGCTGGCGAACTGGACCCTGGATGGACTGCAACGGCTCCTGGCGGAACACTTCGCCAGGACGCCGAAGGAACAACGGATGAAGTCAAAGTCCACCTGGTCCGCTATGCGGATGACTTCTTGATCACAGGCACGTCGAAGGAACTCCTTCGTGATCAAGTCCAACCTCTCGTGGCTCACTTCTTGAAGGAACGAGGGCTTGAGCTCTCGCACGAGAAGACCCAGATCACGCATGTGGAGGAAGGCTTCGATTTCTTGGGGCAGAACGTCCGGCGTTATCGCAGCGGCAAGGTCTTGACCAAGCCGTCGTCGCAAGCGTCAAGACGTTCCTCTCCAAGATCCAGGAAACGATCGACGACTCGGGCAGCCTGACGGCAGGAGAAATGATCCAGCGTTTGAACCAGCAAATCAAGGGCTGGACCATGTACCACCGTTATGCGGCGAGCAAACGCACCTTTACGTACGTGGATCACCGGATCTTCCAGATGGTGTGGCGCTGGTGCCGGCGACGGCATCCGAAGAAGAGCCGGAAGTGGATCAAGGAGAAATACTTCCCGCGAGATGGTCATCGCCACTGGGTCTTCACCGGCATGCTGCGAACCAGAAAGGCCAGGGCTGGCCGATCCAGTTGATGGCAGCAGCGAAGGTGAGGATCATTCGTTACGTGAAGATCCGCAGCGACGTCAATCCCTACGATCCGAAGTGGGAACTGTACCTGGAAGCACGGCTGGGTTGGCAACTGACCCAAACGCTGGCAGGTCGCAGTCGGATCGAATACCTATGGAAGGAACAAGAGGGACGATGTCCGGTCTGCGGTCAACCCCTGCGAATCGCAGAGGAAGACTGCCAGATCCATCATCGGATCTGGCGCAGCCGAGGCGGTCAGGACACGGCGGACAACATGGAGTTGATGCATGCCAACTGCCATCGGCAGATCCACGTGCAAGAAGGACGGACAAGCGGCCGCGTCCCGCGAGGGGCGTTTGTGAACGCTTGAGCTGGATGAGGGGCAACTCTCACGTCCAGTTCTGAGGGGGCGGGGAAGTAGCAATACTTCCCTGCTACCCGACTCAGAGTCGTCGCGAGAGAAGAAACCCGAGCCGAGTAGGGAAGGGGCGCCCGGCGGGCTCGATCGAGCTTCGGGTTTCCCCTTCCCCCTCTAAAATTCCGTACGGCGGGTTTTCCCCAGTACGGCTTCAAATGGACCGTCAATGGCGACCTTCGGCGAGGTCCCAGGGTTTAAGTGCCGTCCACATCCGCCCCATGACTCCGTCTTATACGCCACCGCAGGGGGATCTCCCAGGAATACGTGATCCCCGAAGGGGACGACCCGTTCTAGAGCCTTTCGGTTCAATGTGGCACGACCCCCAGCAACTCCCACACGTCCATCCAGAGGCCCTTGGCTCGCCGTCGGGTTATGTTGTCCCGACAGGTCATCGCTTACTACGGCCTCATCCGAGCCTCTGAATCCCTCCCCACCACTTATGAATTTGTGGCGAGGGCTGCTGCACCCAAGGAAATCGGCTTCGGGTGGGAATCCAGAGGGTCCCCAATTGACTCCGCTGGACTGTGCTCGCGTGCCGCCCCCTTCTTCCCTACCCCGGTGGCCCCAGAGAGTGTACATGACTGTTGCTTCCTCTCGGGTGTTAGCCTTCACCTCCAAGTTACGGGTTCGGCGACCACATTGGTCGTTTCGGAGCTACAGTTCACTCATACCATAAAAACCATAGGCATGGTTACGGCCCGCGAGCTGGCTAGCCCTCCTTTCGAGGACGCTTACGTTCGAGCTTTCGCTGGTCGGGTCACCCCGAGCCAACGTCGAGTATCACTACGTGGATAAACAGTCAATTTCCACGACCGGACTTTCACCGGCAAGTCCAACGGCATTATGGGCTACAGAACCTGGTCTGACCCCAAAGCGTCTGGTCTGACCCCAAAGCGTCCAAAGCGTCTGAAGCGTCCCCCAAAGCGTCCCCAAAGCGTCCCCCAGGTCACCCATGGAGATCCTACGCAGGTAGACTCTATATGTTATGACTTCTCAGGCTTGCTAGGTGACGCATGATAATCCCGGGGATTTGCTGTTCAGCCGTCTTGAATTCCTCGTCGCTGATATCACCTTTCTGATAGGCTCCCAGTAAGAATCCGGCGAAAAGCAAAGAACAACTTGATGTTCTCACCATTGTCTCCGTACTCGGCGAGTTCTTCCGGTGTGTAATCACGATCGATCCGAGTTTCGACAAAATCGAAATGCCCTCTCGCCCAATCATCGACGGGAGAATTGTCCGAGAAGCCCGTAATGGCAGCTTTGATAACAAGATCATCTTCAGGGTTGGGCGTAACCACTCCTTTCGCAATCTGGATATCACGATAGAACGTTCCAACTAGCCGCTGAATATCCTCGAACTCTCTCAGTGTCTCCATTCATCCAGGAAAGGGAATGCCCAAGCTCGCATAGTATCGCTTTAAATGCATGATTCGCACTGAATCTGGTAGATTGTTCCATTGACTAATAGAAAAGCCCAAATCTTGCGTGATGTGCTGTCGCAACGACGCTTGAAATCCTCCCCACGAGTGTGAAGGTTTACACCTCCGGGAACGGTTCCGCCAGCATTGTCGTTTCGTAAACGAATGGTTGGCCCGGTTGGATAGTTCGGATCATTGCGACCAAGAGGAGGATCAAGATGATGGTCATCATAACCTGGGGTCCGAGCCTTATTCGCTTCGTTGTAGGGACGAACGGGTCCTAGTATTGATGGTTTGCTGCTTGGAGCTTCGTTCATGAAGCCGAATTGCTGCTGCGTTGGAGATTCATCCATGAAGCTGAATTGCTGCTGACGACCCTCGAATACCCCGTTGGCGTTGTGGACCAGATGCTGGACCAACCGACGGCGTAGCAATGCAGATCCTCCACCTCGAAATTGTAAACAGTATCGAAGAACGGGTAAAGCCGTACGTGCTCGATCCGCTCGATCCGTCCATCGCGCAACTGGGCCTCATCGCCGATTCGGAGATCGACCACGTAGACCCGGCGACCCGGCGTTGTGGCCCCCTCCGGCACCTAGAACCAGGAAAGGGGTCAGGAACCGAACAGCGGAAAAGGTTCCTGACCCCTTTGATCCTCCCAACGGATTGTTGACAACCACATATGGAGCTTGCCTTCAGCGACTCACTTTCTACCAGCCTCCCTCATGGTATCTGACCCCGACCCCCCTCCCCCTTTTCCAGCTCCTTCCTAAGTTCATCGACGAACTGAAGCGCTACATCATATGGATCGGCTTTGCCAGTTCCAAGCAGGAACCTCTCCTTTCCTGTCGGGACATGCACGACTCGGACGAATGTTCGTCCCCGGTCTGGCGTCTCAACTGCGGCGGCCCTCCCAATCTGAACACGAAAATCGCTCGGTATCTCGTCGTCTTCCATAGGTGTCTCTCTCGGTAAGCACTTAGACCCGTGAATACGTCCACTCATTCACAGGTTACAGCAAGGGTGATGACGTACAAGCCCCTGAAAAAACAGGATTTCTAGCGACCATGTGTCGAATTAACGAATATATAAGTAAGACGGTCTTGCCAGCTCCGTTTTCAATTCAGCCGTTTGAGACCCTCCCTGAAACGTTTGAAGAATAATTCACCGGCCACTTCTGCGAGTAACTCCGATGTATCTGTGTGCGACTTCGCCCCGGCCAGTGCCTCCCCTACATGGTGCAACTCATGACCGACGGTCTTCACCGCAGACTCCAATGAGGACAGAGCTGTGTCGGTCAGCGTGATGATTATCCTTCCTGTTGAATCCTTGAGCAATCCTTTTCTCCCAATCCGCTGAACCCAACCGTAAACTGTGCCGAACCCCGTCGGGATTTCCTCAGCCAATGCCTCCACGACGCGAATTTCTTCGAGTCGAGAAGGCCGGTCTTGCCCAAGATCTCACGTAACTGCTTGACGGTAGCGGGGTTACCGAGCGTCTTGGCAATTTCTGATGACTTTGCACGAAAGATTCTTATCGCGGCCTGCCCACCTTCGGTCCCCAGCAGTTTCCCCGCTCCTTTGACGAGGAGCTTGCTGCCCGCCTTAAACGCGGCCCCGACCATGAACAGGTCACTGATTGCCAGGGCCGTGTTGAAGAGCCCCCATCCCCAACGGCGGTTCTGGAAGTCGTTGATCGCCGCGCGGCCCGAGCCCCACACCGGGATCATGCTCTCGAAGAAGCCCGGGCGCCGACGGACCCGGGTGCGTCATTCACCGTGTCGCCTGGCGCCGGTGTGGCGGGGGCCGGTGCTTGTGCGGCGGCGGGTGGCCCTCCTCCGGTATCGTAGGGCCCGGTGGCGTGGCGGGTCGCCGAGTCGTACACCGGCCCGCCGTAGATCGGGTTGTTCGCGAGGAACTCCAAGGCGGGGCTGAAGGAGGAATAATCGGGGCGGCCGTCGTTGCCCACCACGCCGATGAATCCCAGCGAGTCCCCAGGCTTGTAGGGGCTGTTGGCACCCGCCGTTCCGCCTCCACCCCCCGCCCCGTTCGCCACCTGCTGCGCCCGCGAGGTCGTCGCCGCCTGGGTCGAGGTCGGGTTCTGGGTGGCTCCGCCGTTGAAGTTCTTGACCCGCGTCAATTCGTCCTGACGACGACCCGTTGCTGGTCCCGCTGTCCTGGCTCGGCGTCTCCGCGCTGGTGCTGCCCGAGGTCGATCGCGTATAGCCGAGGTTCGACGGGTGCGACATCCACACTGTCGTCGGCGGCCCCGGGCTGGCGTTGGGCTCCTCCATCGCCACACCGGAACTGTTCGGCGTCGGCGTGACCTCCGACCCCGCGAACTCCAGCGGGTGCAGCACCTCGCCCCCCTCCGCCGACACCAGCCCCTGCGACGTGTCCAGCGAGCCCGGCGTCGTCCCCTGGTGGATCGCCCCGTCGGTCGGGTCCGAACCCACCCGCCCCGCCGTGGCGCCGGCGACCGTCATGGCCGTCCCCGCGTCCATCATCTGCCCGGGCGGCGACGGCGCGCTCCCGCTGGTCGTCACCGTGCTCGTAGTGGTACTTTCCAGCACCACCGTCCCGGCCGGCGGGCCGCTGATGGAATAGTCATACGTCGCGCTGGAGGACCCCGACCCCGAGAACGGCGAGGTCACCGTCCCCTCGGTCACCTCCCCACTGTCCGAGTTCGTATTCAGGAAGTCCTCGGACAGCGTGTACGAGTACGAGGTCGGCGCGGTCATGCCCCCCATCGCGACCGTCTGGTTCGCGGTCCGGCTGAACGTCCCATTCCACTGGCCGTACACGTCATCCGTCAACGAGAACACATCATTACTGGTCTCGGTGTCGAGGAAACTGAAGCTGTTTCCCGAGGTACTGTAGTCCCCGGTGGCGTTCATCACGTCGCAGTCGGTCTGGGCGTCGTTGTAGACCAGGCTTTGGGTGGCATTGACGACCGTCGCCGCGATCGAGCCGGAGATCGAGTGCGTGTCCTCCAGAGTGAAGCTGTCCCACGACGTGGTGGTGCCATCGCTGCGGGTCATCACGCCGGTGTCGATATCGGTGTAGTTGTCCGAGGCCGAGCCGGTATTAATCGACGTGACGCCGCCGCTGGAGAGCGAGATCGAGTCGGTGGCGATGTTGCCCGAGTTCTCGGTGTAGTTGTAGGTGTCGGTGGAGTAGACCTGGCCGTTGGTCGTCAGCGTGCTCGATCCGGTATCGTTGGAACTGTAGTCGTCCGACCCGGTGGCCTCGGCGTAGAGCGGCGAGGTCGAGGTGCCGTAATCGGTCAGGGTCGTCGTCAGGTCGCGCGAGGAGGTCTCGACGTAGGTATCGCAACCGCCCAGGATCGAGTCGCTGGCGCCCAGGATGTCGGTACCGACGTCGGAGAACGAGCTGGAGATCTGATCGTCCAGGCCCATGACGTAGTTGGTACTGGCGCCGATGGTGGTGCCGCCGCCGTGCTCGGCCATCGACAGGTTGTCGGTGGCCGACTGGGCCCAGGTGAACGAATCAGCCCCGCCGCTGATCGTCCCCGAGGTCCCGTAGGTCTCGGTGCCCACCATGCTCTGACTGAACGAGTCGTTGCCGGTCTCGACCACGCTGTACGTGTCCGAGGCGCCGTTGCTGTTGAGCGAATGCGTGTCGGAGTTGTTCTGGACGAAGGTAAAGCAGTCGCCGCCGCCGGTGACCAGGCCGTTGGCCCCCAGGACCTGAAGGTCGCGGTCGACGCTGTAGTCATAGGCGGTGGTGACGCTGGACTGGGTCAAGGCGCCGGTGAACGGCTGGCCCCCTTCGGGGTCGGAGTCCGACCCATTGCCCGACTGATAGGTGGACTCGCTGGTGGTGTCGCTGGCCGTGTCGCTGGCGGTGACCGTGCCCCCGGTGATCGCCCCGTTGGTGCCCAGGACCAGCGAGCTGCTGTTGTACTGAGAATAGGAGTCGGAGGCCGTGTCCGTGTCGGAGTAACTGCCGGAATCGTCGTTGTTGCTGCCCCAACTGACCGTGCGACCGCCGTTCTCGGCATAGGTCAGCGTGCCGGTGCCGAACGAGGTGAGCGTGCTGGTGTCCGTCCCCGAGGCGATCGTCCCGCTGGTGGTGACGCTTTGGGCGTTGCTGACGGTGAGCGTGAACGTATCGGCCCCACTGTTGGTGGAGGAATAGGTGGTGGTGTAAGTGGAGGAATCACTGGAGGCGCCCGAGAAGTCGAACTGATGGACGTTGGTCCCGGAGCCGTTGCCGGAGGTGCTGTCGTTACCGGTCTCGTAGAGGTCGTCGGTGGAGCTGCCGCTACTGATGACCGCGTTGGAGCCGAGCGTGGTAGTGGCCGTGTCGTTGGCCGAGAGCGTGCTGGTCGCGGTGGTGGTCAACGTGGCCGACCCGCTGCCCGAGGTGCTGGCGTTCTGGTGGTAGCTGAACGAGCCGCTCCCCTGGGCCAGCCCGCTGCCGGTGTTGAACGAGGAGTCCTCGGTCTCGTAGAGGCTGGAGCTGTCCCAGCCGCCGGACCACAGCGTGCTGGCCGCCGAGCCGCCGGCGACCGTGGCATTGGAGCCCAGCGTCTGGGTCTGGGCCTCGGTCTGGGTGATCGAATCCCCCGAGGAGTCGGACAGGCTGGGCGTCATCGTGGTGGTGGTCGTGACGCTGCCGTTATTGAGCAGGCCGGTATTGCTCTGGTCCGCCGAGCTGGTCACGGTACTGGTGAGCGTGCCGGTCTGGCCGTCCCACGGGGAATCGCTGTCGGTCTCATACAGGCTGGTGCTCTGCGTGCCGCCCGAGACGACCGCCGAGGTGCCGAGGGTGATCGTGCCGCCGTCGGTCTCCGTCAGGGTGGTGGGCGCCGAGTCGGTGATCGTGTCGAAGAGAGTGCCCGTGAGGGAGGTCTGGTCGGCGGAGCTATCGGTGGTGCTGTCGGCCGACGCGGCGACGCTGGCCGACTGGCTCTCGGTGGTGGTCAGGACTTCGGACTGGGACTGGGTGCCGGTCTCCGAGTCGGAGTCGCCCTCGACGTTGGTCGCCGCGGACACCAGGCCGCCGGCGCCGACGGTCACCGACTCGGTCACCGACGAGGCCGACGAGCCGGTGCCCCAGGTCAGGATCAGGGGCGAGGCGGTGAGATGATCGCTGAAGGTCGCGGTGCTCTGCGAGCCGGTCAGGCTGGTGGACGAGTTGCCGGTGACGGTGCTGGTGTCGGAGTCGGTCTCGTGGTCGCTGAAGCTGACGACGGTGCCGGAGGAGGTCAGGGTGGTCGTCGCGCTGCCGGTGCTGATCGCGGCGTTGGAGCCGAGCGTGACGGTATCGACGGCATTCTGGGTGTCGGTGAGCGAATCCGACTCGCTGGCGGTGATCGTCGAGGTGAGCGTGTCGGTGGTGACCTGGGAATCGGTCGCGTTTCCGGTGTTGTCGCTGACGCTGGCCCAATCGTGGCCGGTCAGCGTGGTGGTCCCGGTGAGGGTGTCGGTGCTCCAGTCGGTCTCGTGGATGGTGTCGCTGACGCCGCCGCCGGAGACCAGGCCGCTGGAGCCGAGGGTCTGGGTGGTGGTCTCGGTGAGGGTGGAGCTCGATCCCGCCCCGGTGGTGAGCGTCTGGCTGTCGGTGAGCGTGGAGGAGTCGGTCTCGCTGGTGGTGGAGTCGGAGTTGGCGAACGAGGAAAAGTCGCTCTCGGTGGTGGTGGCGGTGTCGGACGTGGCGCCGGAAGGCGAGTCGTTGCCGATCTCGGAGACGCTGTCCCAGTCGTTGCCCCCGGTGATGACGCCGCCCGAGCCGAAGTTTGTGGTCGCCGTCTGAGTCTCGGTGGAGGTGAGCGTGCTGGTATCCGCGCCGCCGCCCGTGAGCGTGTCGGTGGACGTGACCGACTCGCTGGCTGTCACCCCGCTGAGCGTGGACGAGTCGGTGGTGTGCAGAGTCGTGGTGACGGTGGTGGAATCGTTCTCGGTCGTGGTCAGCGTGCCCAGGTCCCACTGGGTCTGGACGTCGCTGCCGGCCGTGGACAATCCGCCGGCGCCGAGCGTGTCGTTGCTGGTTTCGGTGGAGGTCTCCTGGTACGGGCTAGACTGCGAGAGCGTGGAGGAATCGGTCTCGGTGGCCGTGGCCCGGTCGCTCTCGGTGACACCGCCGAGGGTGGTCGTGACCGTGTCGGACGTGGTGATCGTGTCGCTGCCGGCGTCATAGAGCGTCTGGCTGCCGCTGTCGGTCACCGTGCTCCAGGCGGTGTCGCTGCCCGCGGTCATGACCCCGCCGCTGCCGAGCGTGACCGTGTCGGTCATCGTGTCGGTGTCGGTCGAATTGCCGGCCAGAGTGGTGGTCTCGGTGTCGGTCGAATGCGCGTGGTCGGTCTCGGTCGTGGTCACGCCGCCGGCCGTCGCCGTCAGCGTGTCGGTCTCCGACGTCGTCCCGGTATCCACCTCGGAGAGGCTGTGATAGTCGGTGCTGGCCATCGACGAGCTGTCGGACGACCCGCCGCCGCTGGTCAGGCCCAGCGTGCCCGCGAGTTGCGAGTCGGTCGAGATCTCGGTGCTGGTCCCGTTGCCGCTGATCGTCAGGGTGGAGTTGGTACTGCCGGAGCCGGAATCCGTCGAGTTCGTGGTCGTCCCGGCCAGGTTCGAGGACGATGTCCCCGAAGAGGTGCTGCCGCCACCGGAGACGATCCGGCTGCTGTGCGTGTCGCTCGACGACTCGAACAGGCTGTCGTCACCCCCGCCGCTGGCAACGAACCCGGCGCTGGTCGTCTGGCTGCTGGTCGCCGTCTGGGTGTCGGTGTACGTGATGGTCTGGCCGTCGGTCTCGGTTGTCGTGGGCGTGGAGGTCATCGACTCGGTACTGGTGACCCCGCCCAGCGAGTCCGACTCGGTGAACGAATCGGTATCCGCCTCGGTCGTGGTCGCGCCCAGGGTGTCGGTCTCGGTGGACAGGCCGAACAGCGTCTGGGTCTCGGTGCCGAGCGAGGAGACCCCGCCGGCCGTGAGCGTGTCGGTCGTCCACAGCGTGCTCGACGAGCTATCCGACTCCGACCAGGTGTCGGGCGAGCTCGCGCCGACGCTGCTGACGATCGTCTCGCTGGTGGTCTGCCCACTGACCGCCGACGCGATCGTCTCGGTCGCGTGTTCGGTATCGGCGTCGCTGCTGGTCCCGGTGGTCGAGTCCCCGTTCGCGGTGTCGGTGAGCGTCCGGGTGACTGTGCCGCCGGACACCAACCCGCCGCCGGTGTAGGTCTCGTTCCCCGTCTCGTGCAGCGACAGCGTGTCGGTGCCCGTCTCCGTCAGGGTAGACTGCGGCGCATCGGTGTCGGTGAGCGTCTGGCTGTCCGTGACCCCGCCCAGCGTCGACGAGGTCGTCAGCGTGGTGGTCGTCGCCTCGGTGACGGTATCCGACAGCGTGGACGTGAGCGTGCCCGCCTCGTTCCACGTATCGGTGTTGCTCCCGCTCGAAACCGTCTCCGAGCTGACCGTCTGCGTGCCGCTCTGTGCCATCGTCTGGCTGATCGTCCCCGAATCGATCAGCGTGGTGGTTTCCGAGTCGGCGAAGGTCGACGTCTGGCTGCTGGTCACCCCGCCCAGATTTGACGTGTCCTGTGCCGAGCCTGTGGTGAACTCGTCGTCCGTCTCCGACGTGCTCAGCGAGTCGGTCCCCGTCTCGTTCCAGTTGTACGCGCCGGCGGTTGAGTACGTCTCCGTGCCGGTCTGGATCTGGCTGGCCGAGACCGTGTCGCTGACGGTCATCGTCTCCGAGTCGGAGGCCGAGCCGCCGCCGGTGAGCGTCATCGAGTCGGTATCGAGCTCATAGAGGGTGGGCGAATCGTTCGAGGTGGCGTTGTAGGAGAAGCTACGATTGCCCGAGGTGATCGAGCCGGAGCCTCCCAGCGCGTCGGTCTCCGAGATCGTCAGGCTATCGGTCTGCGAGCCGGTGTCGGTCAGCGACGACGTGTCGGTGAGCGTCTCCGTACCACCGGTGATCGCCCCGCCCCCGGCGCTCTGGCTCAACGAGGAGGAGGCCCACGTATCGTTGGCCGTCTCGCTGAACGTCTCGGCGTCCCGTCCCGACTGGATCTGGTTGCTGGAGTTGACCGTGACCGTACGGAACTCGCTGAGCGTGTCGGTCTCCGAGCCCTTGTCTTGCAGCGACAGGCTATCGGACCCGCCGGCCTGCGAGAGGGTGCCGGTGTCGGTCACCTGCTCGATGAGGGTATAGGTGGAGGAGCCGCTCAGGACGTTGGTCAGGGTGTGGGTGCCGTTGGTGTTGCCGGTGGGCGAGAACTTCGAGGTCGAGTTGGCCGATCCGTTGTCGTTGAGCGTGAACGAGACGCTGTCCGCCGAGACGCCGGTCTCGTGGAAGCTGTAGCTCATGCTGTCGGTGTCGTTGACGCTGAACGTGCCCGTCGGGTTGCCAGTCTCCTGGTAGTTATAGGAGAGGGTGTACAGGAAGGTATAAGAACCGACGTCATCGTTGCCGGTGATTGTCGTCAGCGCGACCGTGCCCGAGGTGTCGCGGTTGCTCAGCGACTGGAAGTAATTGTCGGCGTAGCGGATGATCAGAGAATCGAGCGACTGGAACGAGGCGTTGGCGACGTCGAGCGGCCCCTCGCCGCTGCCCACGGGCGGCTGGAAGGGGACGCCGGGCTGGAGGTTCAAGGGCGCTGGTAGATCCCGCCGGCGCCGCCCGCCAGGGGCTGACCATAGTACATGGCCAGGCCGATGTTCGACCCGGTGCCGCCTCCTCCCGAGCTGGCGTCCGAGGCGGTCTCCCCGCCCGAGTCGGCGGCCACGATGTCGGCCGCGATCGCCATGCTGTGGGGGCCGGATGTCATCGAGTCGCTCTGGCTCGAAGCCAGCGTCCCGATCGGGCCGGATGACAACTTCGACGAACCCGTGCCGCTGGAGGAGCCCGAGGACGGCTTCGGCGAGGCGCTCACGGAGGTGGACGGCGCCGGGCTGGTCGAGCTCCCCTGGCTCGGTTGCAGGCTGGTCGACGCCGACTGGCCGGCCGCCTCGGCGGCGCTGGAGGCGGCGGATCCGGTCTGAGAACTGGCGATAGTTCCGGCGGGCGTTGCCGGCGCGGGCGTCGCCGCCGACGCACCCGGCAGCGGGGGATCCGATGGCGGATTCGGCGGCCCGATGGGTGGTGTCAGGGCGATCGGAATCGGCGCGGGCGACTGGGTCCCGCCCCCGAACAGGCTGCCCTGCGCGCCCCGCAGCCCCGCGCGTCCTGAGGTCAGCCGCCCGCCCGGAACGCTGGCATGACCGCTCGAGCCTCCCCCGGCGCGGCGGCCCGCCGCACCGGTGCGCCGGGCCAGTGGTGTGAGGACGCTGTCGTGTTGCCGCCGGTCAGGCCGGACGTCCGAAGTCGATCGGAATTCCTCACCCGCCGGCGACGCAGCAGCATGTGTGCCGCCCGCGCCCGCCACTGCGGTGGCCGGTATGGAACCAGACGGCTCCATGGCCTCGGTCTTGCCCCGATTCGCCGGCGGCCCGGCAGGCTCCGCTTGTCTCCCCAGCGGCCAGCCCAGCGCCAGGAGATCGAGCAGGCTCGGAGGCACGATCGAGCCCATCTGCGTACTGCCCGCCCACCGATCCTCCAGAGGAAGATCCATCGGGGCCGGATGGTACGCGCGGAGGGGGCGGATTCGTCGGCGTTTGCGAGACATCAGTGTCGTCCCGTGGAAGCGACGCAACAACGAGGCAAACCGATTCACCAAAAGTCCCTCAAAAAACGGGGACTGGCTCCGAGTCTTCGAGGTGCCTGTCCCCGTTTTTTGAGGGACTCCAAGGGCCGTAGAGCGGTACGCAGCAAAGATCAGGGACATCGGAGAGGTTCAATTCTTCCCTTCACTGCGTACGACCGTCCGGAAATTCGAAATGCACAATATTCAGGGGTCCCGCGCGCACTACCCGCGAGACGCGTCACGTCTCAGCGCGCGGAAATCCCACGGGGCAGGGCCGTTGAAGGTCCTGCTCGACGAGGACAGCCGGATCGCCGGGCGAGGCGACAACCCCACAAAGAGCGAACAGGCGTCGCTCAAGAGCGGGGAACGATCCGTTCGCGCGGCGGAATCAATCGTCGGTCGGTCAAATCCTTGACGGTACCGCGCTCACGATCGCGAGCGGGCCGGGATCCGTTCCTGGAGAAGATGGCAGAGAATCCGCAAGGGAATCACCTCCTTGCCAGGGAAGGACAATCCGCAGTCAAGCCCTCCGTCAACAGCGGACTGGCGGCCATTCGACGCTCGCAGAATGGAATCGCCATGTCCAGTGTCTCCAGCGGAAGCGGACCGAGACCGGACCTGCGGACGATGAGCGATGAGCGAAGGTCGGCTTCGATGACAGGCGGAGGCATTCCCGTCGAGAGGTTGAAGCTGAGGAGCATTCGGCGCAGTCCACCGGTCCAGAGAACGTTGCGTCGGTGAGGCCGACGGATACCACAAGGGTCTAACAAGTCTTCTCGAGCGGACTCTCATCAGAGGAGTCGGTCTCATGGCGAGTGGCACGGACTTGAACGGGCTCGGTCCGGAGGTGTCCCCTCTCGGGGATCTCCATCAAATCGAGCGGGATTTCCAGCAACTCGTTCAGGTCGATCCCAACAACCCCCATGTTTACTTCATCCTCGGCGCGCTGGCGCACCGGGAGAGCCGCCACGAGGCGGCCGTCGAGGCGCTGGGCAAGGCGATCGCGCTGGACGCCGGCAATCCCGACTACCATTGCGTCCTGGGTGCCGCCTCCCTGGCACTGGGCCGGCTGGATACGGCGGCGGACGCCTATCGTGAGGCTGTCCGGCTCCGTCCGGATGAGGTCCGCGCGTACGAGGGACTGGGGACCATCCTGGTCATGCAGGGCCGGCACGACGAGGCGATCGACGCCTTCCGCCGGCTGCTTTTGATCCGCCCGGGTGACGCGTCGGCGCTGGCCAGCCTGGCGAATGCCCTGATGGCCCAGGGCCGGCTCGACGAGGTGAGCACCGCCTGCCGCCAGGCGCTCCATCAGGGGGCGGAAAGCGCCGAGGCGTACAAGAATATGGCGCTGGTCGCCATGCAGCAGGGCCGGCCCGACGAGGCGGCCTCGGCCTTCCACGACGCGATCCGGATCCAGCCGGACGATCCTGAGACGCGCAACGATCTGGGCGTCGTCCTGGCCCGGAAGGGACGTCGGGACGAGGCCGAGGCCAGCTATCGCGAGGCGCTGCGACTGCGGCCTGACTTCGCGGACGCGCACAACAACCTCGGCAACGTCCTGCGCAACCGCGGCCGGCACGATGAGGCTGTCGCCTGCTTCCGCGAGGCCCTCCGCATCCGGCCCAACTACCCCGAGGCGCACAATAACCTCGGCATCACCCTCCGCGCCCAGGGGAAGCTCGACGAGTCGATCGCCTGTTACCAGCGCGCGCTGGGGCTGCGGCCAACCTATGCCGAGGCCCTCAACAACATGGGATTCGCCCTGGCTCATCGAGGCAAGGCCGACGCGGCGATCATCTGCTACCAGCAGGCCGCACGCTTCAAGCCCGACTACTTCGAGGCCAATCACAACCTGGGCAACGCCCTCTCGGAGCAGGGCCGGCACGACGAGGCCATCGCGGCCTATCGCGAGGCGCTGCGCATCCGACCCGACGAGCCCCGAGTGCTTAAGTGCATGGCCATCACCCTCTCCCGCCGGGAAAAATTCGACGACGCCGTGACCACGTTCCGCCAGGCCCTCAAACTCCGTCCCGACTTCGCCGATGCCTGGAACGATCTGGGTATCACGCTGGCCCGCCAAACCAAGCACCACGAGGCCATCGACGCTTATCGCGAAGCCATCAAGTATCGTCCCAACTTCGCCGAGGCGCACAACAACCTCGGCAACGCCCTGCGCAACGTCGGCAAGTTCGACGAGTCGACGGAGTCTTACCGCAAGGCCCTGGAGCACAAGCCGCAGTACGCCGACGCGTACAATAACTACGGCATCGCCCTGTCGGAGATGGGCCGGTTCGACGAGGCGGTGTCGAGTTACACCAAGTGCCTGGAGCTGCGGCCCAACCACGTCAACGCCCACATGAACCGCGCCCTGACCTGGCTCCGCAAGGGGGATTATGCCCAGGGTTGGGCCGAGTACGAATGGCGATGGAAGAAACGGAATCTGACCAACCGCCCGCTGATCATGCCCCAATGGAACGGCTTCCCACTCGAGGGACGGACGATCCTGCTGATCACCGAGCAAGGCTTCGGCGACGTCCTGCAATTCATCCGCTATGCGCCGGTCCTCAAGGCCCAGGGCGCCAGGGTCGTTTTCGAATGCCCGGAGAAACTGGTGAAACTGCTCGACGGCTGCCCGGGTGTCGACGTGCTCCTCCCCCAGGGTGCTGCGTTGCCGGCCTATGACGTCTAGGCGCCGCTGCTGACGGTCCCCGGCCTGGTGGGCACGTCGCTGGACCGGGTCCCCAACAGTGTTCCTTACATCCACCCGGATCCCCAGCTCGTGCAAAAGTGGCGGGACGAGCTCTCCGGCTATCGCGAGTTCAAGGTGGGCATCAACTGGCAGGGCAACCCCAAGTATGCAGGAGATTTCCACCGCTCGGTGCCCCTCCGGTTCTTCGAGTCACTGGCGAGGGTGCCGGGAGTCCGGCTGTTCAGTCTCCAGAAGAACGACGGCGTCGAGCAACTCCCGCAGGTCGCCGGCAAGTTCGAGGTGACCGATCTGGGCAGCCGCCTCGACGTGGACACTGGCCCGTTCCGGGACACCGCCGCGGTCCTGACCTGCCTCGACCTGTTCGTGACCTCCGACACCGCGGTGGCCCACCTCGCCGGGGCGCTGGGCGTTCCGGTCTGGATGCCGCTGTCCACGACTCCCGACTGGCGGTGGTTGTCTCGGCGCGAGGACAATCCGTGGTATCCCACGATGCGGATCTTCCGCCAGGAGACCTTCATGGACTGGGCGCCGGTCTTCGATCGGATCGCCGCCGAGTTGCGCCGAAAGGTCCCCGATACGATCCCGACGCCGTCGGTCGTCATCGAGACGGCTCCCGGCGAACTGATCGACAAGATCACGATCCTGGAGATCAAGGCCGAGCGGATCGCGGATCCGGACAAACTGCGCCATGTCCGGACGGAGCTGGCGACGCTACGGTCCGCCCGCGACCGGACGATTCTGCCCTCGGAAGCCATGACGACGCTGACCGCCGAGTTAAAGTCGGTCAACGAATCGTTGTGGTCCATCGAGGACGAGATCCGCGAGTGCGAGCAAGCCGGCGACTTCGGGCCGCGATTCATCCAGTTGGCGCGGTCGGTCTACAAGAACAACGACCACCGCGCGGCGATCAAGCGGCGGATCAACGAACGGCTGGGTTCGCAAATCGTCGAGGAGAAATCCTACGCCGGCACCGAGACCGCAGGTCAGGGAGAGCCGGCCCATGCCTAACACCAACGCGGTCGCGCGTCGGCCAATCCCTCGACGTCCGGCCAGGCCGTCACGTTCACGGCGACGATCAGTGTCTCGTCGCCGGGCAGCGGCTCCCCGACCGGGACCGTGACCTTCTACAACGGCTCGAACTCGCTCGGCACCGGGAGCGTGAGCGGGGGAGTCGCGACCTTCACGACGTCTTCGCTGGCGGTCGGTACCGACTCGATCAAGGCCATCTACGGCGGAGACACCAACTTCAAGACGAGCACTTCGGCCGTCCTCGCGCAGACCGTCCAGCCGATGACCAATGACGTCGTTGTCCAATCGGTCGACTGTGCACTGGGTGCCTTGTCCGACGACGATACGATGACGGATGATTTAGCGCTCCAGGAGTTGGCGTCGGAGCAAGTCTCGGCCCAGGGCGTCTGGCCGCTGCATGGCAGCCGTCAGCGTCGCGGTTGACGGATATCGTGGCATCCCCGACGGGCCAAACGAAGCTAGAGCGCCGCACGGTTGGATTGCGCACAGGGACAGCCGATCTTCGGTGGCCTGAAGGGCCGCAGGAGCCCAGCCCCGGGTGAAACCCGGGGGTCCAAGGCACAAGCCCCAGTTCCAGCGGCCTGGAGGGCCGCAGGAAACCCTCCAGCACCCCTTCAGGGTGCAGGCGCAGGGCGCGGGCGCCCGAGTCCCGGCATTTCACGCCGGGCTGGGCTCCTGCGACCCTTCGGGCCGCCGGAGGGCGTCCCCTTGGCCTCGGGAGGGCGGAAACGGGGGCGAGGCGACCGCTGGCTCAACGCGCTGGCCCCCGATGCCGCCACGACCGGCGCGGAGATCGGTGGTGATCGGCGCGGAGTGTCCAATAATCGCCCTCACACCAGTTCGCCGCGGAGGACCGTCACCGCCTGGCCGATCAGGGTGACGCGGGCGCCTTCGACATGGACCTTCACGACGCCGCCGCGCCGGGAGACCTGGCGTGCGGTCAGTCGAGATCGGCCCAGCTTCGCCTGCCAGTAAGGTCCCAGGCAACAGTGCGCCGAGCCGCAGACGGGATCCTCGTTGACGCCGACACGGGGGGCGAAGAACCGGGAGACGAAATCGTACTCGTTGGTGGCCGAGCGGCTGGTCACGATGACTCCGCGCACCGGGATCTGCTCCAGCAAGCGGATATTCGGCGTGAGGTCCCGTACGTCCTCCTCGCGATCGAGCTCGACCAGGAGATCCATCCGGTTTCGGCCGGCGAACCGGATGGGAACTGGGATGGCTGCGCGGAGTATCTCCCATTCCTCGTCCGTCGTCGGTTCCGCGCCAACCGGTTCGCCGGGAAAATCGAGCTCGATCCCGTCGGGCCCGCGACGGGCCGTCAGGAGGCCGCTCCGCGTCTCGAACCGCGGCGACTCTCCGGGAGCAAGCAGACCTTCCTCCCAGAGGACGTGAGCGGTGGCCAACGTGGCATGACCGCAGAGATCCACCTCCGCGTTGGGCGTGAACCAGCGAAGGCTAAACGTCGATTCACCATCGAGCCGACGGACGAACGCGGTCTCGGAAAGGTTCATTTCCATGGCCACATCTTGCATCCATCGATCCTCGGCCGGCTCGGCCAAGATGCAGACGGCCGCGGGATTCCCGCTGAAGGGGCGATCAGTGAACGCGTCAACCTGAGTAAAGCCTGGCCCATCGGTTCTACCTCGGCGAGCTTAGAGACTGTCCCAGAGGCCATTTGAGCCCCCGAATGGGGGCGTCAGCACGTAGCCAGGGGCGTCAGCCCCTGGACCGGTCCAGACCGCCGAACCCACCACGGCGCCCCGACCCAAGTCCGGGCGATGCCCGGACTTGGGTCGGGGCGCCGTGGTGAAAAAGGCGGAGGTTGATTGGGCGATTCTCACCCCAGGGGCTCACGCCCCTGGCTACGTCCTGACGCCCCCTCCGGGGCTTCCGGGACAGACTTTTAGCGTCTGTCCCGGAAGCCTCGATAGCCGTCTTGTAGGGTGCTCTGCGAGCACCAAATTCGGCAAAGCACGCCGGATCGGTGCTCACAGAGCACCCTACAAAGACCTTCCGAGACAGTCACTTAGAGAATCGGGGTCGTGACGAGCACGCTGCCACACAGAAGACACGACCCTGCCGGCCAGGTTCGTACCCGCTGGAGTTTCTCTAACTTAACCCGACAACTCATACGATTCCACCGGACCGCTCTTGTGGTATTCCGCGTTTACTCCTAGTTTACGTCGAGAGTACCAAATCCTGTCCGCTGAGGTCATATCCTCACCCCTGAGCGGCACGAATTGAGTTCGGTCTGAGCCGTAAGAAAAGGCCGATTCTTGGCGCCGGACGCGAGTCCTCTCCGGACCCACCAAGTGTTGACAATACTTTACAGGGTTATCTGCTAATTTGGCTGGACGCTGTCGGCCCGAGGTGCCGATAATCCTGAAGCCACCGGTCAAGAGTAGGTTGCCGATCGTACTTCAATTCTGCGCGAGTCGGGCACATGGGCCAGGGAAGACTGAATCCGTCGTACTGCCGGAGAATTCTCCTGATCGCCATGGCGATCCAGGGTCTGACTCCGGACCTTCATGACCTCGCGTCTTCCACGGTGCTCCGTCTCCTTTGTCCGTACCTGGTCAGCGGCAGCGCGTTCCAGCTCGATGATGATTCTCCCGACGACGTCTGCGAAGTGGTTCGACCGACTCAGAGTCAGGAACGATTCCGAGAAACCGACCAACTCGGCACGGCGGGTCTCGCGATCGTCGAAGGATTTCAGGAAAGCGCTTGGTTTCCGACCACTCGGCCAAGGCTCGCTGGCCGGATCGTCCCACACTCACTGCCGTTGATCGAGCATCTCTGCCGCCTCACCTGCTGACCGCCAGCCCCCAAACTTGCCCACCCTCTCGCGAGCGAGTCTCGACACGCCGACGGCGAGGCGCTCATTGTGCGGCCATGTCGGGCCATCGGCACCGGAGCACTGCGGGAATGCGATACACGTTCAAGTGTCCGGCAAGGACGACGATCCGTCCCGGCTTATCCTCTTCATCCTGCCTCTGCTGAAGGAGCGAGCGATCTCATGAGCCCTTATCTGCTCGTATTTGCTTACTTTTCGCCGGAGACCGTTCTGCCCCTGACGTCCATCGTGGCGACGATCGTGGGGGGAGCGATGCTCCTCACGCGGGGATCGCTTCGCTTCTTCGTTCGATGCATTCGAGGCGCACTCCGGCGTCCGCGACGGGTCGCCCCGGCGCGTGCGCCGCACTTCGACTCTCGGCGCGCGCGGGTTGCCGAGGAGACGCGGGAGTGAGAGGGGACTCCGCCTGCGAGCAGGCCCGAGTCTTGTGGGATGGATGACTTCTCTTCCCTCGGCGACGTGGTTCCAGGCGTCTCGACGAACCCGAAGTCCAAGCCCGGAAGGAGTGCTCGCGCCGTGATGCCTAGCCGCCAGGATAAAGCCGATGGTCCAACTCGTCTCCATCGCACGACGGGCGATTCCACGCATACGAGATCACTCGGCACCTCACTCGAATCGGCCAGCTACCATCCGACGTCGGTGTTTCGTTCAACTCCTGAACCAGTCGGTCCGTGTTCGGAAAAGCACAGAGGCTGCGGTGGGAGAGTCCTCACCCCAGCTTGCGATGGCCAGACCAGCGCCCAGACTCCTAACGTTCCTGGGTGTCGCATTTCTCCTCAGTATCGCCTCCGGATTCCTTGAGCTGGCCGTGCAGGAGATCCAGGTGCATGTCGGGCACCGTGTCGATTGGTACTGCCTCATGATCAGCCGCCACATCACCTGGATGGTCCCCGTCACCGCGTCCTTGGTGATCGTCCCACTGGCCGTAATCTTGGTGTGGCCGGCACTGGCCTGGTTGGCCTGGCGAAGCCGGCGAGGGAGACGAGCGTCGCCCCTAGTGATAGCGTGGGTCTGGGGCTGGGCGGGAACGGTCCTGGGCATGCTCTTGCTGATCGGCCCACTCCTCGCCATTCGCGCCCTCCACCCGGCGGCGGCGGTCGCCTTGTCGCTGGGCCTCGGTTTTCGACTCTGGCGCTGGATGGGCCGCCCGGTAGCAGGCTGGCGTCGCCTCTCATACGTGGGCGCGGGAATCGCGATCCTGGCACTTCCAGCTTGCCTATTTTCCCGGTGGAATGCGGTCGTCGGCAGGCCCGAGCCAACCTCGTCCCGACCCGTCGCCAGTTCAGCGAATCTGCTCTGGATCGTCGTGGACACGCTCCGGGCAGATCACATGAGCGTCTATGGATATGGCCGGCGGACGACGCCCGAGCTCGAGGCGTGGGCGAAGGAGGGAATCACCTTCGAGATGGCGCGCTCGGCCGCGCCCTGGACGTTACCTTCGCACGTGACCATGTTCACGGGGCTCTGGCCCTTCGAGCACGACGCGCGGGTTGACCGAACCTACTGCGGGCCTTCTCCGACCCTGGCCGAGCATCTCCGTGCCCAAGGCTATCAGACGGCCGGCATCGTGGGCAACGTCAGGATGTGCAACGCTGCCTATGGCCTCGGCCGCGGGTTCGACGATTACCTCGACTACCCCTGCAACCAGGAGATCAGCCTGCGAGCGATGATGTATAACTCGGCGCTGGGAAGCGTGGTGATGGAGCTATGCCGGCGGATGTTGCTGCCAGTCCCCGGGCCAACTCCTTTTGGCTTGGTGCGCAACGCACGCGAGATCACGGCCGACGGACGCGCCTGGCTGGATGGAGTCTCCCCGAGTAACCCGAGCGAGACTCCCGGATCACACCGACCGTTTTTCCTCTTCCTGAACTTCATGGACGTGCATGGCCCTTATCTGGCTCCTCCCCACGCAGCTCGCCGGTTCTGGACCGGCCCGATGCCCTCGAAGCCGCTCGCCTCTCCGGGAAGCGGCTGGAACGCTCTGCGCGCTCGCAACGCCGCGCCGCCTGAGCAACGCGGGCAACTCCAGCGGGAACTCGAGGATGTCCGTGGCCGGCTCAGTGATCTCTACGACGAGTGCGTTTATGGCCTGGACGCCGAACTCGGCCGCTTCCTCCGCGAGTTACGCGCAGGAGGCCGCCTGGCAAACACCTGGGTCGTCATCACCGCCGACCATGGGGAAGAATTCGGCGAGCACGACAACTTCGGCCATGGGTCGAGCCTCTACAACGAGCAGACTCATGTTCCCCTCATCCTCATCCCTCCGCTCGCTGCCGAAGGAACTGGCCCTGACGTTGCGGCGCAGCTCCGCGGTTGACGGGTCGCTGTTCCCGTCTCCCTGCGTGACTTGCCGAGAACGCTGACCGAACTGCTCATCGGCGGCGCCGACAACCCCTTCCCCGGTCGCAGCCTCGCCCGCTCCTGGAACGAGAGCGGGCCCGTCCTGGCCGATCCCATCCTCTCCCAACTGGAAGAGCCGTGCCTCGCCGGCGAGGACTTTACGGCCGATCATGTGGTCAGGATCAATTCCGTGATCGATGAGAATTACATCCTCATCGAGTCCGCCAGCAAGCCCGCGGAACTCTATGCCCTCGAGGATCGGAAACAGGAGCGGAATCTGGCCAATCATCCCGCTCAGCAATCCCGCCTGGAACGCTTGCGCTGCACCTTGGAAACCCTCCGACGCGCACCCGACCATCCGTAGGCCGTCAACCTGGCTCCAGCCTCGGTGCCGCCCGCTGCCCGATTCATCGCCGCCATCCGCCCCAGCCGCAGAGGCCGGTCGGCGGCTACGTTCCTGCGAAGGAGATAGGTAGGTCCGAGCGCCCAGGGACGCGACAATGCGGCTCCTCCACACGAGGGCCAATCACGAGCGCCTCAATACGCGCACTCATCGCGCGGCTTCTCGAAGGACCGGTGGATTCGTCGGGCGATCACATTCTTCTCGATGGATAGCGACAACTTCTGCTGGCCGATATGGTCCCCGACCGGCGTCCAAAGTCACTCTCCCGTAAGGGACCCTGTCTGGGTCGCCTCGTACACCGACTCGGCCACCTGCAAGGCGTCGGCGCCGTCCGGATCCCGACTGCCGTGATAATTGGTGTTGAAGGAGACGAAGACACCGCTGTCCGTGGAGGGGTAGAGGATCAGCTCAGAGGTGAATCCGGGGACCTGCCCGCTCTTCATGACTTCGGTGGGCCCGGCGCTCGTGTCGATCGCCGTATCCCATCCCAGGCCGCGCACGTCGTCGGTGGGGGGATTCGTCCCGTACTGCATCGTCGGCGTCGAGGTCCACATCAACTGGTAGGTCGCGGGATCGAGGATGCGGCCACTCAGAAGTGCCGTCATGTAGGTGGCCATATCCTGGGCCGTCGAGACCATTCCGGCGGCGGCGTACATCGCCGGTCCGTTCTGGACCTTGGCCTTCGGCCACCTCCCGTGCTTGGGCGCGTCGTAGCCGACCGCCTGGTTCGGGACCTTCGCCGACCCGCCCAGCTCCTGCGTCTCGGACATGCCGAGCGGTTCCAGGATCTGATCCTGGATGAAGGTGCCATACTTTTCCCCCGTCCACTGCTCGATGAGCTCGCCGAGCAGGTCGTAGTTCGCGCTGCTGTACGAGCTCTCCGTCCCGGGCGTGTAGAGGAGGGGGTCTTTCGCGATCGACCGCAGTTCGGCCTGCCACGGCTGGGGGCCTCCCACATCCCGGATGCCGCTGGTCATGTTGAGTAGCTCCATCGTGGTGACGCCGGACCACCTGCGGGGCAGCTTGAACGATGGAGTATTGTGCAAATACTCACTGATGGGGGCATTGAGATCGAGGGGGTGGGACGTGCCCTGGCTCTCCTGGTAGAGGAGCAGGACGCCGAGGGCGGTGAACGTCTTCGTCACCGAACCCATGTCGAACCGGGTGTTAGCCAGAACGGGGGAGCCGGTCGCCACGTTGCTTAGCCCGTATCCTTGCGCCAGAGCAACCTGCCCGTCCGTGACGATCGTCACGGAGATGCCGGGGATCTGGTCCTGATCGAAGTAGGGTTTCAGGACCTGCGCGACGCGCTCGGACAGCTCGGGCGATGCGGTCGCGTCGGCCATACCCAGGTTGCTCGACGCCATGAGCAGGCGCGAATCGAGCGCCTCGGCCTCGGGCCGCGCCCGGCGTCGTGCGCGCTGTCCGGGCCGATCGGCCGCCCGAGGCGGGGCCGATCCGGTTCGGGGCTCCGACGAAGGGCGTGAGTCCTGCCGTGGCGCGAAAAGACGCATCATGCTTGTCCTCTTGAAGTCGTTGAGGCCGAGGCAGGGTCGTGCGTCATCCGAAGCGAATGTCGATCGATCCCGAACCCCCGGTAGCGACCGCGCAGGGATGCGATGATGGGTGACGAGCTATCGGTCGCCGGCGGATCCGTTGCATTCTTTGAGCGATGCGGTGGCAGTCGCGAAGCGGGTCCAGAGCGATGAGCCGGTGATCTGCCGACAGGCTCGCCCCCGACTCCGAATGCATGGTACCGCCCAGATTACGGCCCCTCATCTTAAATGGCAGACTTTAACGATGAATTCGGCCGCCAATATGTAACCGCATGAGGGAAAACTCGGAGAAGACAGGGACCATACAAAGCTTAACCTTCTGCCCGGTCAAACGTTAAGAAATGAAGACAAAAGGAGGTCTACCAGAATCCTGAGTTGACTTCGAAAACGACTTTCTTGATTGAAGTTACGACGTTTAGGCTGCCAAGATGCCCGTGGCCTGACGAACACGACCTCATGGCCTGCGTGAGGCTTTTTTTCCATCGCACAATTCACGCGCCGATGCCGTCGGCTTGGACCATCCGCGGTTGGGGCTGGAATGCGGCCGGCCCGGATCTGCCAATTGAGGTTGATCTTTTCGATGGTAAGCATAGCCTGTGCACCCTGAAGGCCGATGTTCTCCGCCAGCACCTCCTCCAAATCGGGACAACCCAAGGACGGTCACGGACGTTGAACTCTCGGGGCCGGAGAATCCGATAAATAGGAAGAGGCATCGGATCCAGACGGCCCTCGCGTCGATCGGTCAAGCTCTCGACAGGTCTCCGAGGTCGGGTTGGTCGAGGTCGAGATCATCGGACCGCCGGGCCGCCCCCAATCGACGGATCCGGCGATTCACCTCGATGGTGAAGGCGGCTGGAGGCGAGCCCAGGAATCCCGAGAACGGTTGAGAGCGACGACGATGCATGGTCAGAATCAACCCGTGGAGCAAACCCCGCACCTCGCACCGGCTCTGACCGCGGTGATTCTGAGTGTCGTCTTGCTGGAAGCGCTGGGTTTCTATGCCCGGTCATTGGAACATCGCTCGATCACAGTGCCGTAGCGGACGAGGCCATCATCGAACGAGATGGCAAATTGGCCCCGGTCAAGAACCAAGGCACGGCCTTGCAACAGGCGGCCCTGGATACCGGCTGGTTGCTGCCGGTCTATGGCAGCTCGGAGCTGAACGTGCAGGCGGGTTACAATCGGCCGTTTCATGCAACCAATTTGTTCCACGATCGCCCCACGGGGTTCACGATTTTCCCGGTGGGCAAGGCGGGAACGACCTGCTTGATCATCCTGCAAAAGCTGGCCGCGCTCGGCCCTGCGCTCGAGGGGCGGAAAATCGTAGTCTCCCTGTCGCCCTTCTGGTTTTTCGAGAGGCCCACGGCTCGGCCGGACGCGTATGTTGGCAATTTCTCCGACCTGCACGCCGGAGAATTGGCCTTCGATACCCACTTGAGTCTCCCGCTCAGGCAGGATGCGGCGCGGCGGATGCTCCAGTTCCCGGCCTCCGTGACGAATCGACCGCTCCTCAAGTTCGCTCTCGAGAACCTGGCCGACGGCTCCGCCCTCAGCCTCGCCTGCTATGATGCGGTTCTCCCCCTGGGAATCTTGCACAATGCGATTCTCCGCTACCAGGATCACTGGAGCGTGGTGTGTTATCTCTGGAAACACCCCGAAAAAACGTCGTCCCCGACTCCGCCGCGTAGCAGCCGGCCGTTGGATTGGCCGACGTTGCACAGGCAGGCGGACGCATTGTATCGTGCTCATTCCAACAACAACGAGTTCGGGCTGGATAACGAAAAGTGGGACCGCGAACTTCGCCGGGAAACGCTCCGGCTCAGAAACACTCGGTCGGACGAGGGGTTTCTTCGCATGCTCGAGAGGAACCAGGAATGGGTCGATCTGGAGCTTCTGCTGCGCGGGTTGAACGAGCTCGGTGCCCGGCCGCTCCTGCTGAGCATGCCGATCCACGGCGGCTGGTATGATCAGTGTGGGGTCACGTACACCGCCCGAAGGGCTTACTACGAAAAGCTACGCGGGATCAGTGCGCGCTATCACGCTCCCGTCGTTGACTTCGCCGATCACGATGACGATCAGTCCTTCTGCCACGATACGATGGGGCACCTGGCTCCCAGTGGGTTGGTGTATTACAACCAGGTCTTCGACGGTTTCTTCCACGAGGCGATCCCACGGCAGTCCGAGCTCCCCGCCTCTGCGCCGGTGCCGACCCGAAGGACCGAAGCCGGTCTCCCATCCCATCTCACTCCCGGTTCCCAGCCGCCCTAGGAATCCGAAAGGACCCACGACCCGTCTGCCGCGTCAGCGATTCGAGACATGGCGTCCATGACGAATTTCCGAACCAAATGTTCCAGGGAAGAAATGCCATGAGTCGTGTAGATCAAGGTCACACAGATCATGTCCGGTTGAGCAATCGATTCGCGCAACCATGGATCCGGTTCGTGACCCTGACGATTTACTACCTGGGAATCCTGGTGGCGCTGGTCGCACTCTACGGTCAAGGGGACTTCTCCACACCCCCATTCATTTACCAGAATTTCTAGGGGATCACTCGTGGAAATCATCGAGCGCATCGATCACTGGGGGAGGACGACCCCGGATCACCCGGCCTACATCAGTGGGGGTCGTACCCTCACCTACGGGGAATTGTGTCGCAGGTCTGACGCCCTGGCCGCCCACCTGGCCGGGTCGCTCCCGGAAAAGGCACCAGTGGTCGTCTTGGGACACAAGGAGCCCGAACTGATCATCGCCTACCTGGGCGTCATCAAATCGGGACGTGCGTATGTGCCGGTGGACACAGCCGTCCCCGCGCAGCGGATCGAGCGCATCGCGTCGGCCAGTGGCGCCCCGCTCATCCTGTCCCCTGAGAAGGTCGCCGAGTTCTCCGAGGGACGAGGGCCGGCCCCCGCATGGCGGTTGGAAACAGATGATCACTATTACATCATGTTTACCTCGGGCAGCACGGGAGAGCCCAAAGGGGTGCCCATTACGTATGGTTGCCTGCAAAGCTTTCTCCGTTGGATCCTGGCGGAGCACGCCTTCGAGGAGGGCCGGGAGGTCTTCCTGAACGTCGTCCCCTACTCGTTCGACGTTTCCCTGATGGATACGTACCCCGCCCTGGTGACGGGAGGGACGGTGACCAGCGTCACCAAGGCGGAGGTCGCGAACCCGAGACATCTGTATCAGCTCCTGGCTGCCTCGGAATTGACGACCTGGGTGTCCACCCCTTCGTTCGCCCAGATGTGCCTGGTCGAACCCACGTTCAACCAGGGCATGCTGCCGCGGCTCAGGCGATTCCTGTTCTGCGGCGAGACGCTGGCCCCGGAGGTCGCATCCCAGCTCCTGGACCGTTTCCCGGCCGCGGAGGTCTGGAACACCTACGGCCCCACGGAGGCGACTGTCGCCACAACGTCGATCCGAATCACACGCGAAATCCTCGATCGGTACTCCCCGCTGCCGATCGGTTACCCGATGCTGGGCAGCCGCGTCCTGGTGATGGACGATCAGCGGCGCGAGCTGCCTGTGGGCGAGCGGGGGGAGATTATCATATCCGGCCCCAACGTCAGCCCCGGGTACCTGAACCGGCCCGAGTTAAACGAAACCGCATTCTTTCACCTGGACGGCCAGCGGGCCTACCGAACCGGCGACTGGGGCCGCAACCGCGAGGGGATGCTCTTCTTCGAGGGCCGGATCGACAATCAGATCAAGCTGCACGGCTACCGCATCGAGCTGGCGGATGTGGAAGCGAACCTGCGGGACTTGGCGGGGGTCCGCGACGCCGTGGTCCTACCCGTCCTCAAGCAGGGGGCCGTCGATTCCCTCGCCGCCTTCGTGATCCTGAATGAGCGGCCACCACGTTCGGACTTCCAACTGGCTTGCGAGCTCAAAGGCCAGATGATCGAGCGTCTGCCCGCATACATGATCCCGCGGAGGTTCTCGTTCCTGGAGAGCTTTCCCATGAACACGAACGGTAAGGCGGACCGGCGGAGGCTGGCCGAGGCCCTGATATGATCCCGTACGCGGATTTTCTCTATTTCGGCATCCTCCTCTACATCGCCCTGCCGACCTTGCTGGTCCGGGGGTGGCTCGGTTTCTCGCGCGCGTGGGTCTTGCTCGCCACCGCGGCGATGCTGATCGTCCACTACGGGACCATTGCACACCTCCTGCCGGTCAACACTCCTGAGGGGATTGGGGTCACCGGCGGCTCCTCAGTCTCCGGCCGGCTCGCCGAGGTCCGGGTTATCTGGGTCGTGATGGCTTGGGGCGGCTTCCAATGGATCGTGGCCCAGGCTTTCCTCGGGATGAGGACGCGCACCTCGTGGTACTGGCCCTTCCCGGCAGCGCTGCTGTTGACCCTGCTCCCTCTGGTCGGGGCCCGATTCCTGCCACTAGCTATCCCGGGCGCCTTACTGGGGTTCCTGGGGATCTCGTACGTGACGTTCCGCAGCCTGGACGTCATCTTCGGCATCCGCGACCGGCTGATCGTCTCGCTCCCCGCCGACCAGTTCCTGGCCTTCCTCTTCTTTTTCCCGGCCATTTCGTCGGGCCCCATCGACCGCTACCGTCGATTCAGTCACGACTGGAATCGCCCCCGTCTTGCTGCGGAATTCTGGAAGGACCTGGATGGGGCTATCCACCGCGTGTTCACGGGCTTTCTGTACAAGTTCATCCTGGCAGCCTCGATCAAGACGTACTGGATCGACCGCCTCGCCACTGGCGGGCTCCTGAACACGCTGTCGTACATGTACGGCTACAGTCTCTACCTGTACTTCGATTTCGCCGGCTACAGCGCTTTCGCCGTTGGGGTCAGCTACCTGATGGGGATCCACACTCCCGAGAACTTCAACCGCCCCTTCCTGGCCGGAAACATCAAGGACTTCTGGAACCGCTGGCACATCAGCCTCTCCACCTGGCTCCGCGATCATGTGTACATGAGATTTATGTTGGCCGCCACCAAGGGCCGCTGGTTCACTGGCAAGTACACGGCCTCGTATCTCGGCCTCTTCCTCACCTTCGGGCTGATGGGGCTGTGGCACGGAATTGAGCCTTACTACCTGCTTTATGGTTTGTACCATGGGGCGCTCTTGGTGGGGCATGACCTCTTCACTCGTTGGAACAAGCCACGGCGAGTGTGGAAGAACGGGCCGCTGTGGCGGGCAACCGGGACCCTGGTCACGTTCCACCTGGTCTGCCTCGGCTTCCTCCTCTTCTCCGGAAGGATCGGTCCCACGTGGAAGCCAGCCGGCTCCGTACCGCCGGCTAGTCCGGGGACAGCGCCTCCGAAGGTGGCTGTCCAGGAATTGAGTGAAGGCCAGACCATCAGGAATGGGGCGTGGCAGGTCAGCCGGCTGGATCTCCCCGTCAAGGTGGAGTGAACGGCCCGGCGAATACTCCCAGAGACCCGCGGCCCTACCGCACTGACGATCGAATGGTGGACGACTGTACTGGAGGCATGCTTCCGATGACGATTTCTGATCGCGTCCTGGATGTGCTTGTCGGCGTGTCCGAGATCGAGGATGTACGGCACGACCCCGACGTTCGTCTCTACGACTTCCAGATCCTGGATTCGATGAAGACCGTGGAGCTGATCGTCGCGTTCTCGTCCGAGTTCGGCGTCGAGATCTCGCCTGCGGAACTCGATCGCGAGGACTGGGCGACTCCCCGCAAAATCATCTCCTATATGGAACGCAAGATCGTCGCCTGAGGACACCACACTTCCTCCGATCGGCGGAATCGGCGGAACTATTCGTGCTGGCGATGGCTGATGACCCGGTCCAGTCCTGTCACGGGACGGCACTCGGTGAGGCTCCGGCAGGTCCGCGCGGCTTTCTCGGGATCCCCTTCCTCGAGCGCGGCCGGTATCGCAATCGTCAGCCGTTTGCCGGCAGGTCGCGGACGGCGAATGTGAGGAATGCCAACACAATGCAAGCCGTCCCGATTCCCCCCAGGATCGACAAGTTGAACCCCAGACTTTCCCCCTTGATCACCAGCTCGACGGGATTGTAAGCCTTGAAGATAGACACCCGCTCCAGCCAGGGCCTCCACCACATGTCTCGAAAAACCGGGATCATCGCGATCACGTAGGCGATGAAGCCCGCGAGGGTCAGAGTCGATCCCAGCCATGATGGCCGCCATCGCACGTGGTTGACGGATGAGGCCAGAAGCGTATACCCGTAGATCGGAAGCCCGAGTGCCGCGAGGTTGATGGCGGGTTGTAATAACGTCCAGACGCCCGGCGGTTCTCTCAGGACATTGGATCGCACCGCCAGAGAACTACCGGCGGCCAGGGCCAGGGCCAGGACGATCAACCCCCCGATCGTCACCAGGACCTGCGAGGTCATGTAGGCGGTGCGCGCGATGGGGCGAGACAAGAGCAGGTCCATCGTCCCGCGCTCGATCTCCGCGGCGACTCCGGCGGATCCCCGGCCGATCGACCAGATCGAGATCAGGATCAGGAAAAACGGATGGTTCCAGAATGCCATCATGATCGAGGCCGAGCTCGGTTCCTCCATGACACCGAGATTCCTCATCCACTGGATGCGGCCACCGCCATCCTCCGAGTTCAACAAGCGCAGGATCTCGGTTTCGTTCAAGGATGTCATGTAGACGGAAAGCCAGCCGAGTCCGAACAAGGCCGCGGCCGAGACGCCCAGGGTCCAGCGCGATTCATGGAGGTGTTTATGTGCGAGCGACAGGAACGGCCTCATGCCAAGACCTCCTCGTCAGGGACGTTCGGGCCGTGAAACCGATCGTAGAGGCTGCGGAGGTCTTCTGTGCCGATCGCGATGTCTTCGACAGGAACCGACCCGAGCCATCGGAGCAGCGGGGCGAGCTCTCCGCGATGCTCCAGCAGCATCGTGTCTCCGTTGTGTTCCCGTTCCGTCAATTCCAGTTCCGGGGGTGGAACCGGCGACGTGCCCGCGACATATCGAATCAGGACCATGCGAAGACTC
Organism: uncultured Isosphaeraceae bacterium; assembly: GCA_963845695.1. Lineage (GTDB taxonomy): Bacteria > Planctomycetota > Planctomycetia > Isosphaerales > Isosphaeraceae > CAWJTV01. Next base: position 31,461 of record CAWJTQ010000020.1, read on the forward strand.
CGCCGGGCATGCATGTCCTCGATATGCATCAGCCGGCCCTTGCGCATGATCGCGACCCGGTCGGCGACCTGCTCCACTTCGGCCAGGACATGACCGGAGAAGATCACGGTCTGTCCCTGCCGCCGCGCCTCTTCGACCAGGCCCAGCACAAGTCCCCGCGCGGACGGATCCAGGGCGGAGGTCGGCTCGTCCAGAATCAGGATATCGACGGGGTCCGCGAAGACCTGAGCCAGCACCAGCTTTTGTTTCATACCCGTCGAATAGGTGCGGACACGTCGTCTGAGGTCCAGTTTCATGATGCGCTCGGCGATCGCCACGGCCCGGTCGAGCCCCACTGAGTCACGCAGCCCACTGAGCAACTCAAGCGTTCCTTGGCCCGTCAGGGATCCGTAGAGCCGTAGTTCGCCCTGTAGGTAAGAGACCAGGCGACGGACATCGAGGCTCTGTCGCCAGCAATCGAACCCGCCCACCATGGCGCGGCCCGCCGACGGCTTGAGAAGGCCCAGCAAGAGGCGAATGGTCGTCGTCTTTCCCGATCCGTTAGGTCCCAGCAATCCGAAGACCTCGCGCTTGTGCACCGCGAGCGACAGAGATTCCAGGGCTGTCACCCGGCTGTAAGTCTTTGAAAGATTCTCAGTTGCGACCAATCGATCGTCGTCGAGCATTCCCGGATTCACCTCTCGTTTCTGGGAAAAAACAAGGCCGAGGCTGGCTCCATACCTGATTGGCGGGCACCTGCGTTTCAAGTTTTCAGCGAGCCCAATCAGATTCTCAATCAGACGGCTTCCGTCCACCTCCCGCAACGGCACGCCGCCCATGGCCACTCGGTTCCCGATCTCTCACCCGCCATCGATTGCCTCCACGGCTCCCGGAAGGAAGTCAGCCGGAATCTGGACTCGACTCGCGTATCCGCCGATCTGTCCTTCACGTGCGACCGTGACACGCCGAAACAGGGAAGACCCGATTAGGGTCACATTCCGCAAGCCGACAGAGCGGAGAACCGAGCCTTTTTAAGTATTGCAAGCCAGTACGAAGACGACTTAGCCGACGCATTCTCCCTATTCTTCCAACACTACTTGACGTTCCGGCGTTTTAAAGCGATGATGAGGGATAGAGACAACCGGCCGATGGAGGCCGTGCTGTCTTATTGGAATCATGGAGGGGTTGTTTCTGCGCGAACGTCGAGGATCTCGACTTTTCGGGAGTCCTCGATGAATGCGATGATGGGCTAAGGAGTGATCCGGCATGGGAACATCAATCCAACCTCATAGGTTTGCGCCGACCCGGTCTGATCTTCGGCTCTTCCTCAACCGAGGCTCCGAGTCGGCGGCAGTATATTGGCGGATCAACGGATTTCGGGCGAGGCTCGTGGTCTGGACCGCTGAGGAATGGGATAAGTTAGAGGCGCGACCGCCTGATGCCCAATTTCATCCCAGCGGCGTCTGGTGCGCGCTCCGGTTGGAGTAAGGGGAAGCCATCAAGACCGACTGTCACGACTTCGATGTTGGAACGGATTCGACCTTCGTAGATTTCGGCATGCACTGGGTTGCTCTCGAATTCAATGGACGCAGTCGCCCTCGTCTTCTCGAGGCCGCGCCGATGGGAGACCCGCGGTGAGGCGGGACTTCGAGCGTCCGCTCTCCCTCACGGTTTGCGATTGGGGTCTTTGCCAGGCTTCGCCGCCGGCTTGGCTGGCCGCGGGGTCAGGAAAACGAAGACCTCGGTGCCAACTGGCGGGATCTTGGCAGTGTTGGTGGAGAATCCTCGGTCGGCATCGTTGGCGGAGCTGGATATGGGGAGGTCGAGGATCGCGGTGCCGAAGTTGGCGACCGTGATCAGGTCACCCTCGTCGGCGGCATAGGTTTTCTTCTTGGTTACACGATCCTCGAAGAGGAAGCTCCCGGCGAAGACCCAGTCGGTTTCGAGGGGGGCCTTGGCCTTATCGTCCCAGACCCATTGCCGCGCGTCCGATTTCTTGAGTGCTCCGTCCTGGTGCCAGAGGAACTCGATCGCGATCGCCGTCCCCGAGGGTGGCTTGAACTTGGGTACGAACTCGACCGGATGACCCGGCTCAGCGCCGGTCAGAAGCAGGGCCGCGTGGATCGCTCGCGGCGCCGCGGCTGTTGCCACGATAGCCTCATGTTCCTTGGTGCCCTTCAAGCACATGAGGTGCTCCAGTTGCCCTTCGCGAAGGACCACACGTGCGCGGAGAATGACCCGCTTTCCCTTGGGATCGAACCAGAGGTTGTTGCGACCCAATTCCTTCCAGCCGCTTTCCGGCCGAAGCGTCTCGACGCTCGATGAGTTGCCTGGGCCCGGCGATTGGGCCGTCACGCCAAGGTAGAACCACAGGAGAATGCTCGGAGTCATGGGGTGCTCGTTGGATGGGGAACGCGGGTTGTCGCGCCTCGCGAACGCGATGATCGTCTCTCCGGCGAGATCGATCACGGAAGATGTAGCATCTCGAATTCGGACTGGGCGTTCAAGCTCCTTGGTGTGGCGACTGGGACGTTGTGATTCGAAAATGAGACCGCCGGAACGAATTCCGGCGGCCTCGGAGGTTCGCGATTGGTGGGACTTGGTCCCGTCCGTTGCACTCAGAGCGCGACGGACGGGATACCCAGCCGTTCCTCCTCCTCTTCGAGGATGATGATACGCGGCGTGACCATCAGCATCAGGCTCTGTGAGTTCCGGCCGATGCCGACGTTGCGGAACAGACGGTCGATGAGGGGCGTCTTGGAAAGGACTGGCACGCCATACTCAACCCGCTGCTCGGTGAGGCTCTTCACCCCGCCCAGCAGTACGGTACCACCGTCGGGCACGGTTACGGTGGTCGTGACCGTGTTCGTGGTGGTATTCGGAAGCTGGATCGTGGAGCTGATGGTACCGCCACCACCGGCGAAGCCGATGCCGCCGACGGCCGCCAGGCCGGACTGATAGGTCGTGAAACCGTTGAGGGCCTGGAAGAAGGGCGACATCGTGAGCCGCACATACCGGCGGTCGGCAGACACGACCGGGGTGACGTTGAGGGTCACACCGATCGGCAAGGCCGAGACGTTCGGCTGATAGGCGACTGCGGCGGGGCCGATGATCGGCGTGATATTGGAGACATAGTACTGCACCGTGTTGCTGAAGACCGTGGCCGCCGCTCCATTGAAGGTGGTGACCTTCGGAGCCTGGAGCACGTTGGACCGGGTGTCACCCTGGGCGGCTGTGAGGAAGAGGTAGACCTCAAGGTCACTCAGGAACGCGATACCGAAGGTCGCTCCGCCCGTGGACTGGTAGTTGTTCACATAGGTTGGAGCGATCAGACTGGCACTAGTGTTGACGAACGGGATATCCAGGTTCGGCGAGAAGTTGCCGAGACCACCGCCCTGCGTGCCGACGATGATCGGCGTGTTGTTGCCCAGGGCGTGGTCGCGGACCGGGTTCACGATGTAGACCGGTTGGCTGCTGCTTCCCGTCGACGACCCACCGCTGGAGCCACCGCTGAGGCCGCCGCTGGAGCCACCGCTGAGGCCGCCGCTGGAGCCACCGCTGAGGCCGCCGCTGGAACCACCGCCGAGGCCACCGCTCGAACCGCCGCTGAGGCCACCGCTCGAACCGCCGCTGGAACCACCGCTGAGACCGCCGCTGGAACCGCCGGTAGTCGTCCCGCCGGCGGTTGTTCCACCACCCGTCGAGGTCGAGGAGGACGTGCTAGTTCCCGTGAGGATACCGCCGGTGACCCCTGGCACGGGGAACAGAGACGTGGTCGGGTTGATCGTCGCGAACGTGCTGTGCTTACCCACGGAATCGGACTGGATCTGGAAGTCGAAGTCCACGCCGATCTGCTCGAAGAAGTTATCCTGGACGGTGATGAAGCGGACCTCGATCGAGACTTGCAAGTCCTGAAGCCGCCGCAACTGACGGAGCAGGTCGGCCACCTGATCGTGGACCTCCGCCGTATGGCGGATGATCAGGCTGATGCTCAAGAAGAACGGCGTGATGGCACCGATGGGCCGCGTGACATCGAGCCCGCCGGCATCGCCGCCGCCGAAGGCACCGCCGAGTCCATAGGACTGGGTGACATCCGCGCCGGTCCCGTCGTGGACTTGCCAGGTACCCGGCGCGATCGAGCTGGCAATCAACTGGACGATAGGGGTCATGTCAACCCAACGTCGATCGGCCTTGCTCGTCCCGACTCCGCCGGTCATTGGGCCATTGCCGGGATTGACCGTGGTCGTGTTACCCAGGTTACTGACCATCGTGCCGGTGGGATTCAGGTCACGCATGAGCTCGGGATCGATCACATTGTGGGGCATCAAGTTCTGCGCCCCCTTGGGCGGCGGGATCATCAGGTCGCCCACGTAGTAGGTCTTGACGAAGGTTTCTTGCTGGGTGGCCTGCGGGCTGGTGATCACGACCACCTCATCGTCAACCTTGTAGGTCAAGCCGAGCGGCCTGAGCATCAGCTTCAGGGCCGTCTTGACCTGGACGTTGTTGAGGCTCAGGCTCACCGGTGCGCCCGAGGTCAGTCCCTCGTCGCTGACACCTTTGGGATCGATGACGATATTCAGCCCGGTGTAATCCTGGATGAACTTGACGGCCTCGCTGAGGGACTGCTTGTCCACGTTGATCGAGATGGGCTCTCGGAGCTTGGCCTCGATCGCCAGGACCTTGGGATCCTTTCTGGGCTGGAGCCGCGCGTTCATGGCCAGACGTTCGCGGGTCAGATCCTTGAAGTTCTTGGCATACTTGATGCCGTTGATCTGGACTTCAGGGTCCGAGACCGAGGCGAGATCCACTTCTTGAAGGGTCCGTACGACGCCGTCTTCCTTATCGGCGAGGATCTGTTTATCGGTCTTGTAGCGGCGTTCCATCTTGGCCTTGAAGGCGAGCATGGAAGCAGCCAGCTCGTTGGGATCGATTTCCATGGCCTTCTTGGCGTAGGTCTCGCACTCGACGTACTTGCCTTCGGCGTAGGCGGCGGTGGCCTTGTCCATGAGGTCCTGCATCCGGATCTTCTTGGCCTTGTCGGCCTCGAGGATGCGGAGGCGCTTCAGCTCGATCTCCTCGCGCTGCTTCTTGTCGACCATCTTCACCAGGTACTGGGCCTTGTCCTTGCGGGCTAGCTCGAGGGAGACCTCAAGGCGGCGAACCATGGGGCGGGTCAGTTCGGGCGGAAGGGCGGCCCCTTGGACGGCTTGCAGGGTTTTCTCGTAGATGCCGATGGCCTTGTCGGGATCGATCTCATGGTAGCGGCGTGCCTCGGCGATCTTGGTCCCGACCTCGGCGTTGAGCTGCTGTGCGGCGAGTGCATCGGCATCCTGTGCCGCGTCGTTGGGCGAGGCTGCGGCCGACCCGCCCTTGTCACTGGATAGCTTCTGAAGGAGCCCCTGAACCTTGTCCTTGAGGTTCTCGTCGTCGAAGGACTCGTCGGCGGCGACCTCGGTCAGCAGGTTCCGGGCGCGTTGGTTGTCGCCCCGCCGGAGCGACGCGAGAGCCTCTTCGTAGAGGCTGAGTGCCTTGGCCTGGGCGGCCATATTGATCTGGGCGATGAGCTCACCGGCCTGGGCATCGACGCCGAACTTGCCGGCCTTCGCCTCGTTGGCGAGCTGAAGAGCGGCGGAGTAGTTGGCGTTGGTGTAGAGTGCCTTGGCCTCGGCGAGCAGTTGTTCGCCGCGATTGCCAGGTGGCGAGGCGGGAGTTGACTGGGCGTCGAGCGGCGCCGGGGCTGCGGCGGCCTGTACCGGCTCGAGGCCGGAAACGGTCGGCGCAGCTCCCGCTCCTTGATCGGCGGGCGGGGCAGCGGCGGCGGTCTCCGCCGGAGCGGCCAGTTCGGGCCCGGCGTTGCCTTCGCCCGCGGAGATCCGCTGGACCGATGGGTCCGTCGCGGGCACCGCGGTGTCCGCGGCCACGCCGCTAGGATTCGTATGGGCCAAGGCCACGCCCGTCTGCGACGCGGCCGCCCCGTTCGCCGGAGCCGGAGGCGCAACTGCGGGTCGGTTCTGCTGGCGGATCATAGCGATCTCGTGCAGGACGGTCTCTGCGCGGTCGGCGTCCAACCCGGGGACCACACCCATGCGCGAGGCGATCCTCGCCTTGTTCTCGGCTTCGTCGAGCCGGCCGGCCGCCAGGTACTGGCGCGATTCGTGGACCAGCTCACGATAGACACCTTGACTCGACTGCTCACGCGGCGACAGGTGCCGCATCTGTTCGCGGCGCCGGAGCGCCCGGGCCGCAGCAGCGACCTTGTCGGGGGTTTCATCGAACAGCCCGTAAGAGATGCCCCATTGCTTCACCTCCAGCGCGACGGCCTCGGCCTGCTCGTACTGGCGGTTGTTCAGCATGGCACGGGCCTCGCGCAGCCTCACCTTGGCCGTCCGACGATCGTGAGTGAGGTCGGCATCCGAGGTCGGAGCGTTGGCGAGCGACTTGGGCCGGGCTTTCGTGATCTCGCCCTGGAGCTTGTCCGGCGTGTCGTCGAAGAGGCCCCACTGGATGTCGAGCGATCGGACGGCGTCAACCTTCGCCTGCGCGGCCTCATAGTTCCCCCGCAGGAGTTGCTCGCGCCCTTCTTTCAGCAGCCAGACGCCTTTTTGCTTGGCCTCCGCGGGGGAGAGCCCGTGCATCACACTGGCGGCGGAGGCGCTCGTGGGAGGTGCTGAGGTCTGCACCGCGGGCGCCACGGCGGTGACCGCCGGTGCGACCGCCGTCACCGGCGTCGCCGCCGGTAACGAAACACCACTCGGCACCGGACCGGCACCCTGCTTGACCTTGGCCAGCTCCTTCAAGTAGGCGTCGAGCATCACGCGCTCGTCCGACTGGAGCTGATCACGATAACGATTGGCGGCCTCCAGGTACCTCGAGGCCAGATCGAACTGAGCGTTGTTGTACAACTTGGCGCCGGCTTCCAAATACTTGATCGGCGGCGCGGGCGGGGCCTGGCGGGTCGCCGTGGATGGCGCTGCGGCCGCGTCATCGGGAGCGGCACCTCTGGTGGCACCTCCCCATGCGCCGAGGATCAAGATGAGACTGACCGTTCTTAGCCTTCCCAACGCGACCTCCTTTCGCCGCTCGCGAAGACCACCGCCGACGTCCCTGGCGACGGCCTGACTTCTGTCCTCGCAAGTGGGAGACTTATAGCCCTTTCGGTTGCGCGAGCCATCCCGCCTCCACGGAATGACGGCCACACTCGATTCCTGAATGCCCTGGCGTTTTCTGGATGCTGGGGCGAGGGTATGGACCCTGGACGGGGAGAAAGTGCTGATGGTGTGTACCTCCCAACGCCTTGCCGGTCAAGACGATTGTTCTGAAGAAAACGACTCTTTCTCCACTATGATCGGCACGCCGCAACCCTTTATTCAGATTCATCACCCCTGCGATCGATTTTTTCGGCTTCGACGACCAGATCGTCACCACCCGCACAACCCCACCGCGGTCGAAGACCGTGTCCCCAGAGCTTCAGTCCGGCCCCTCCGAGCGGAGTCGGTCGCCATGTTGCGTGGTCCGAGCGGACCCGGGAAATGACCAGCGACCTCCGGCTTCGGACGCTCAGGCCAGGATCCCTCGGACGACCTCGCCATGGACGTCCGTCAATCTCATGTCGCGCCCGCCGAACCTGTAGGTCAATCGCTTGTGGTCCATACCGAGCAGGTGAAGCATTGTCGCGTGAAGATCGTGGATCTCGACCTTGTTCTCGATGGCATGGTAGCCGTAGTCGTCGGTGGCCCCGTAGATGGTGCCGCCCTTGATGCCGCCGCCGGCCATCCAGATCGTGAAGCCATAGGGGTTGTGATCGCGGCCGTCGGAGCCCTGGGCCATCGGAGTTCGGCCGAACTCGCCGCCCCAGACCACGAGGGTGGACTCGAGCAGGCCGCGGGCTTTGAGATCCTCGAGCAATGCAGCGATCGGTTGGTCGACGGCGCGGGCGTTGTCCTGATGTCCCCTCTTGAGACCACCGTGCTGGTCCCAGCGATCGCTGCCAACACTCGGACAGAGCAGCTCGACGAACCGGACCCCGCGCTCGACCAGCCGCCGCGCGATCAGGCACTCGCGGGCGAAGATCCGAGTCGGCGGGTAGGGATCATCGAGACCATAGAGCGCTTGAGTGGCCCGAGACTCGCCGTCGAGACTCATGAGCTCGGGGACTGCGGATTGCATCCGGAAGGCCAGCTCGTAATTGGAGATGGCCGCTTCCAGGCTGTCGTGGTGGCCCAATCGGCCCAGCACGCCCCGATCGAGCGAGCGGAGCAGAGCCAGCTTCTTTTGTTGATCCGCGGCGGTCGGCTCGGTTGGCGCGATATCGGCGACGGGCGTGCGGTCCGGCTTGAACACCGAGCCCTGGTAGGCCGCGGGGAGGAACCCGCTGTTGAAGCAGTCGAGTCCCCCGGGCGGGATCAAGCCGCCGTTCAGCACCACGAAGCCGGGCAGGTCCTGGCACTCGCTGCCCAGTCCATAGGTCACCCAGGCACCCTGGCTGGGACGACCCTGGAGTCCGCTGCCGGTATGAATGAAGTAATTCGCATTGGTGTGCTCGGAGAAGTTCGAGACCATCGAACGGACGATCGCCAGGTCATCGACGCGGCGACCGATGTTGGGGAACAGGTCGCTCACGGGAATCCCGCTCTCGCCATAACGGCGGAACTTCCACGGGCACGCCAGGACATTCCCCACGTTGTTGAACTGGGTGGGGTGCGTCTTGACCTTGATCGGCTGGCCGTGCTCGCGGTCGAGCCGGGGCTTCGGGTCGAAGGTGTCGACCTGCGACGGGCCTCCATCCATGAATAAGAAAATGACCGCGCGGGCCCTGGCCGGGAAGTGCGTGGGCCGGGGATCCATCGGGTTCCGATGCACGGCGGCATGGGGAGTGGTCGGCGCCGGATCGGCCTCACCCAGCGCGGCTCCGAACGACGGCTCACGCAAGAGGGCGGTCAGCGCGAGCCCGCCGAAGCCGCTGGCGCACCGCAGGAGCATGTCGCGACGACTCAGGGCCGGTTCCACATATCGGCAGCAGTGCATGATGTTCTTGGCCTCTCGGGCGGGGCTCGGGCGTAGCCGTCACTCGATAAAGAGGAACTCTTTCATATTGATTAGCACATGGCAAAGATTGGCCCAGGATTCGAGGTCGCGCGAGGAACTGGTGCGTCGACGGTCCTCCGGCGTGCGGCGATCGCCCAGAGTCGAGGGGTCGAGGAAGGCGAGGCAAGCCTGGGTCTCGTCGACGGTCGGGGCACGACCGAAGGCGGCGAGGAATAGGTCATGGAGTCGGTCGCGGTCGGAGCGGCCTGTGTCCCGGAGCGACCGCTCGGCCCAGAGTCGCGCCTGAGCGACGACCAGCGGGCCGTTCATCAGGGTCAGGGCCTGGGCGGGGACGTTCGAGACATTGCGCCGGCCCATGGTGGAGAAGGGGACGGGCGTGTCGAAGGCGAGGAACATCGGGTTGAGGAAGTTGCGACGAACGTTGAGGTAGATGCTGCGTCGGCCGTCGCCGTCGAGGGGGCCCGATCGTCCGGGACGGCCGCGACCTTCCATGAAACGGTTCAGGTACGTCGGCACGCTCGGCCCGTACATCGTCTCCACGAGTTGTCCGGACACGGCCAGCAGGCCGTCGCGGATCGCCTCGGCTTCGAGCCGCCGGACGTTCATCCGGTGCAGGTAGACGTTCTCGGGATCGAGTCGCTCGGCATCGCCGATCGGGACGCTGGACATCCGGTAGGTGCTAGACGTGACGATGAGGCGCTGGATGGCCTTGATCGACCAGCCGCGACCGACGAACTCGGAGGCGAGCCAGTCGAGCAGCTCCGGGTGGGTCGGCTCCCGTCCCATCGCGCCGAAGTCGTCGGTCGACTTGACGAGCCCCTCTCCGAAGTGGTGTTTCCAGAGCCGGTTGACGATGACACGCGCGGTCAACGGATTGGCCTGGGAGTCGACGACCCGGCGCGCCAGGTCGAGCCGGCCGCTGCCGGCTTCCGGCGAGGCCCTGCCGGCGCCGCCGAGGACTTGCAGGAATCGGCGCGGGACCACCTCTCCCAGGTTTTTGTGGCTGCCCCGGATGTGAATCGGCTCATCCTGCCCAGTCCCGTCGGCAATCGCCAGGGCCAAGGTCGGGTCGGGGATCTGCGCCTCGATCGATCGGGCCTCAGCGAAGGCCGACGCGAGGCGATCGGCCAGAGACGCTGCACTCGTCCGGAGGGCGGAGATCACTTCCGGGATGTCGACGGTCACCGGGTCGACCTCCCCGGAGGAACGGGGATGACCCGGCTCGTTCGACATGCGGATCTCGTCCACGGCCAGGTAGCCCAGCCCGTCTTGTATTCGGGTCGCGGCTCCTGTGAAGTCGGCGACATCGCCGTCGGCGATCTCCAGATAGGCCATGTGGCCCATCCACATCCCGACGTCCTGAGTGATCCATCTTGGCTGATCGCCATGGTTTACGGACGTGGTCAGGCCGCCGTAGATGGGGTCGCGGATCTTCTCGTAGCCGTCCACCACGACGTTGAGGATCGCCCCGCGTCCGGCAACCCGGTAATGGATGTACCGATTCTCGATCGTGAACGTCCGCGAGCGGAGCACGCCCCGGAGCCGGTCAGAGACAAGGCCGCTGTGGGCCTGTCCCGGCGCGACCGAAACGAGTCGGCTGGGATGACCTGAGATCTCGAGGCGAACGTCTCCCGCGCGGCTCGGCCGATCACCGAACGCGTGGCCTGTTACCGACCAGCCGTCGAAGCTGTCCCGGTTGAAGTCTTCGAAGACCGAATCGGCCGGGCTAGCGTGGGTCGGTGCGCTCTCGACCGAGCGCCCCAGCAAGCCGGTCGCGGAGCGGCTCCGGGAGCGACGGCCTGGACTGGTTGAGGAGGGCCACGATATTCGTGCGGGAAGCCTCGAGACGTCGCAACGGGGCACCCATGCGCCGGGCGGGTCGATGAACGCCTGCTGATGCCGGGAACTGCGGAGGAACCCGGCCATTGCGTAATAATCGCTGTTGCCGATCGGGTCGAACTTGTGATTGTGGCATCGGGCGCAAGCCAGAGTCAGGCCCAGGAAGGTCTTTGCGATCACATCGATCTGGTTGTCGATCCGCCGCATTCCGTCCTCACGGACGTCGACTGGCGAATGCGTCCCCTCGCCGAGGAAGTAGAAGCCGGTGCCGATGACCGACTCATTGAATCCTTCAACGGGATGCCGGCGCGGGTGTTCGAGCAGGTCCCCGGCAAGGTGCTCGACGACGAATTGATCGAAGGGCAGGTCACGATTGAACGCGCGGATCGACATAATCGCGATAGCGAAAGGCGTTCAAAATCTCATAATCGAATTCATGTCCGGCCGTCTCGGCGTACCGGACCAGGTCAAGCCAGTGGCGCGCCCAGCGCTCGCCGTAGCGGGGGCTGGCGAGCAGCCGGTCCACGAGATGTTCATAAGCGTCGGGCGACGGATCCGCCTGGAATGCGGCGACATCCGCAGGCGAGGGGGGTAAACCGGTCAGGTCGTAGCTCAACCGGCGAATCAAGGTCCGCCGGTTCGCTTCGGGTGCCGGCGAAAGGTGGTGCTCGGCGAGTCCGGCCAGGATGAACGCGTCGATCGGGTTGCGCGGCCAGCCGAGCGGGCCGGCGACCATGGGAGGCGCAACGCGACGAATCGGCTGGAAACACCAGTGTTTCGCTCGCGCCTGGAAGACCGCTGGCCAGTTGTCGCCTTTGGAATCGGGAATGGCAGAGCCTTTGATTCCAGCCGGGCTGCTCTTCGAATCGAAGCCCCAGGGAGCACCCATCTCGACCCATCGCGTGAGGGTCGCGACCTCCTGGTCGGGGAGCTTCGACTTGGGCGGCATCTGATAGGTTTCGCCGTAATTGATCGCGTCGACCAGCAAGCTCTCTTTCGGATTCCCGGGCACGACGGCCGGTCCCGTCGTTCCTCCGGCGAGGATCGCCGCCCGTGCATCGAGTCGCAACCCACCCTTCTGCTTGGTCGGCCCATGACAGCCCTGGCATCGCGTCGCGAGGATCGGCCGGACCGACTTCTCGAAGAACTCCACGCTGGCTGGGTCGGCCTTCTCGACGCCGCCTTTCTTGGACTCGAGGTCTCCGGCCCTCGCTGGCGAGACCGGCGACGCGACCGAGATCATCAGGCCAAAAACGAGCCCCGAGAGAATCCGGCGCCACTGCCATCGCGTCTGGTGAGCGTCCATCATGCCGGAGTCTCCTTGGCGAGTCGGTTGCTCAAGATTGGATGACCGGTCGCTTCCATCCACGAAGGGGTTTGATGTCTCGTGCTGCATCTGGTGAACCGAATCCGCGCTCTCATCCGGTCTTTAACAATGGTTGGATTTTATCGCGCAGACATCGACCACGCGAGCCCCGACGAATCGCCGGGAAGAATTGGGAACGGGCGTCCACTCCCAATGGGTTCGTTTCGTCCATTCGCTTGATGCCGCTTGGATTTCACTCGGATGCATGCACGCGCGAACTTGGGTTCGTTTGACGCATTTCGCGTCCGAGAGGGCGGCAAAGTTGGGTTCGTTTGGCGCATTTCGGTAGTCGGCATGTGCTGTCCTGCGTCTCATCCCAACCTCCGGCTCTGATCGTTTGCGCACCCCGAACGCCACCAGTTCAACCAGCATCTGGGATTATAGAACATTCTGTAGGCATTGCGGTGCGCGGATCCTGAAATTCGACCGCGGATCTTGAGAAAGGCTCGCTGTGGAAAGGTGGCGTTGGACGCGGCTCAGGATCACCCACCAATGCAAACAAGAATCGCCGCAGTGGGTTGAACCCAGTCTTCTGAACGGCGAATCCAATCCGGCCCGGATACCAAGATTGTGCTGGTGCGCCGGCGCGAGATCGGCGAACTGAACCGCATAATCGGCAGGCCACCGGACCATCGCGCCTCCGAAGGAGCGGCCTGCCGTGGTGCATTCTGGTAGGATCAAGACCGTGCTCGACCGTCCAGACTGTTCGAGCGCGGTTGTCAGAAGGCTCAGGACTGGGTACACCCGATGCTGGCCTACACCATCGACGACCCGATTACCGATCCTTTGAGTTCCTGCGTCGAGGTGACGGTCAACTTCGGTGACGGTTGCAAGCGGTGGTGCTTCTTCGCCACGCCTGAGGCGCTGACCGCGTGCGGTGACTGGGTCGAGGGCACGCGGATCCGGCTGCACCTGGGCGTGCCCCACATGATCGTCGTCAGCGAATTGAGCGAGGGCGTCATCGACCGCGTCCTGAGGCAACTGGATGCTGCTGACGAGCTCGAGGCGCACACCGCCCCCTTGTCAGAGGCGGCCGAGACCTGAACTCGAGCTCCAGCGGACCCGGCCGGTGCGGCGGTCAGTGGTAGAGTCGATATCTGAGCTTGGGCGTCAGAACGATGTGAAAGGGTGTACGAGAAGGGTCGTAGGGTGGGTCGAACGCCGCACCGCGGCGTGAGGCCCACCGAAATCCTCGGTGACTCTGGTGGGCCTCGCCTCGATGAATCGAGGCTCGACCCACCCTACAACCTGATGATTCACCTCGGCGTTAATCGTGGCCGCATCCCAGACAACATGGCCAGCCCCAGCGACTGCCGCCACCAGGATGCCGGCGAAGAAGACGCCGACCCACCGGATGAACTTGAGGTGCTCCTGGATCCCACTCAGAACCTTCTCGATCGAGCCGAACCGCCTCTCCGACTCCAGCCGGAAATCGCCGAGATCCTCCCGGAGTTTGCCGAACTCGGTTGTCATGTCGAGCCGGAGCCCGGCGACATCGCTCAAGACCTCATGAACGTCCGCTGTCAGGTCGTCCAGCCGCTCATCCAGGCTCCGCGTTGTCGGTCCGCGCTCACTCACTTCCCACCCACGTCTCGCTTGCGGTCCGTACGGACTGCACCGGCTTGACCGCCGAAAGCCTGGCAACGATGGATCGTCACCATAGGCCGTCCATGAATCTGGCTTGACCGGAGTACATAAGGCCACGGTAAGGTCAAGGATGTCCATTGTGCCCCCATCGACTCAACCTGTACATCCTGTTCATACGCGGCCGAGACGGGGATGGGAGGACATTCTGGACCTCGCGGTGTTCATCGACGACAGGAATGCGTCCGTGATCCGCCTGCGCTCAATTCCCGGACCTGGCCAGCTCGGCACAGTCGCGGGCGATGGTGGCGCAGATGGTCTCCAGAGGAAGGGAGTTGGGGGTCAGGCCGAACGGTTTCTCGATCTCCACGCCCGCGTCCTCGATCCCCAGCATTCCCAGGGCGACCACGGCGACGACCAGAGGGGCGGCGTAGCCCATCCTCGCGACCACGACGAACGGCAGCGACCCGAGGTCGAGGATGAGCAACTGCTTGATGAGCGCGGCGTAGGTGAAGGGCAGGGAAGTGCGAGATCGAGCCGCCGATTCTCACGGACGGGGCGGACCTTCTGGCATCAACCAGGCCAACGCCCACACGAAAACCGCCGGAAGCCTGATCCAGCTCGCTCGCCCAATCGAGGGAGCTTACCCCGCGGACCCGTGCCTCAAGGTGGCCTGTCGGCTTCGGGGTGCGCTTTCCGCTGCGCCGTTTTTCCACCCGTGTTGACACTCGGGTGAGGTTGTGCGCGATCGTAAATTTATGTTAAGGCCAAATATTGTGTTTACTTTTCGCCACAGTTGTTGACGAAGGGTCGCTTGCAGGTTACCCTGCGGAGGATCGGGAAGCATCTCCCCAGGGACGGCGTTTTAAAGACCTTTTTGGGTAATCGAGCGGCCGTGTTTCGTCGTGCGCAGTTTTCTTTTCTTGCGCTTTCGCTGACGACACGGGCCTGCGACCACATTCAACGAGCCGCCACCAGCGCGACGACCCCATCCTGACTCGCTGCTGGGTTCTCCATCCATGACGTCGCGTGCGTTTCGGCTCAGGACCACCCCTCGCGTCTGAACACTCTGAATGCGGTCCTATTTAGATGGGTCAACCGCCATGTTGCGCCACAGGTCTCGGCCGTTTTCCGGTCTGTTGTCCGCGTGCGCCCCGGCACGCTCCGAAGCGGGCGTCGCTGCGGCGCCGCCGGCTCTGGGCGGTGGAGGGCCTCGAAGACCGGGTGCTGCTGGCGGCGACGGTCTACACGGTCAACGCGATCACCGACACCGGCGCCGGCTCGGGGACCACGGGCGACCTGCTCTATTGCATCGACCAGGCCAACGCCAACCCGAACACCGACGGCAGCCTGATCCAGTTCGACCCGACGGTCTTCGGCATGCCGCAGACCATCACGCTCTCGAGTACGCTGACGCTCTCCGAGACCGCCGGGCCGGAGGTGATCGATGGCCCCGGCGCCAGCCTCGTGACGGTCAGTGGCAACAATGCGGTTGAGGTGTTCTCGGTTGTCAGCGGCGTGACGGCCACTCTTACCGGCCTGACCATCTCGGCTGGCTTGGCCGCTCAGGGCGGCGGCCTTTCGATCGACGGTGGCACGGTTTCACTCACGAATGTGACGGTGAAGAGCAACCAAGCCGTGGGAGCCGCTGGGGCGACCGGCTCCCAAGGCCAAAATGGCAGCCCTGGTGGCCCTGGCGGTATCGGCGGTGCTGGCCAGGGCGGGGGCATCTATCTCGCTGGCGGCAGCCTGGCCCTGAACTACGACGAGGTCACTGGCAACTTCGCTCAAGGGGGTAACGGCGGCGCCGGCGGTCGTGGCGGCGCCTCTGGAGCCAGCGTCGGCGCCTGGGGACGGCGGTGCCGGCGGCGGCGGCGGTGCCGGGCAGGGTGGCGGCATTTACCTGGCCAGCGGTAGCCTGACCCTGAACGACGACGAGGTCAGCGGCAACTTCGCTCAAGGGGGTGCCGGCGGTGCCGGCGGTGCCGGCGGTGCCGGCGGTGCCAGCTACCCCGGCGGACATGCAGGCAATGGCGTTGGGGGCGCCGGCGGCAGCGGGGGCTGGGGGGCGGGCGGGGGTGCCTACGTAAACGACGGGACTCTCCTGCTCAACGATAACTCGTTCGATACGAATCAGGCCATCGGTGGCCGAGGCGGGACGGGCTATGGCGGCGGCTTCCGGAATGCCGGTGGTGCGGGCGGCGCAGGGAATTCAGCCGCCGGCGGCGCGATTTACCTGGCGTTGGGAAACCTCACGGCGACAGCAACCAACCTCATCGGCAATGCCGCCATTGGGGGCAGCGGTGGGAATGGGGGGTGGGGCGGCTCCGGTGACACCGGGCACAGCGGCCGTGGAACGATTTATTATAGCCCAGGACCCTTTGGTGGTACCTATTATTTCGGATCCCCTGGGGGGGGTGGCTCTGGAGGTGGCCAAGGAGGGCAAGGAGGGAACGCGGGGCCTGGGTATGGGGGTGGTCTTTATCTCCTTGATGGAACCGTCATGCTATCGCAATCCGTCCTTAGCGACAATTCCGCGCAAGGTGGCGTGGGTGGCGCCGGTGGGCCAGGTGGTTCAGGTGGCAGAGGCGGCAGCGGCGGTTACGGAGGAGGTGCCGGCGGAGCGGGCGCGACTGGCGGTCAGGGCGGCGATGGGGGTGTCGGTGGGGAGGGAGTTGGCGGCGGATGCTATGTGGCGGCGGGATCGCTCACCGTCGTCAGCTCGGCGCTTCAGTCTAATAAGGCGGCTGGAGGCGCGGGAGGTTCCGGAGGTCGCGGCGGGAATCCCGGGGGCGGAGGCGGTGGAGGTAATGGCGGCCCTGGCGACGAAGGCAGGGTATCCTACGGAGGAGGTGGTGGTTTTGGTGGGGCAGGCGGACACGGAGGCCGTGGCGGAATAGGCGGCGACGGCGGCGCGGCCGGTGGAGGAGGGCTCGCCGAGGGAGGAGGCGTTTATGTTGCGACCGGCACCATCGATCTGGCGGAAGATTCCTTCAGCGACAACCGCGCTCTTGGCGGCACAGGTGGCCAGGGAGGCAAGGGGAATCACGGGGGCCCGGGCGGAAGTGGAGGAGCTGGGGGGGGCGGTGGCAGCGGAGTGTCGGGATATAATTATAGGAGCGGTCTGACTGGGTTCGTGTTCGGTAGCGGAGGCACTGGTGGCTTTGGAGGCAGCGGTGGTCGGGGAGGTAACGGTGGAAATGGAAACAACGGAGGTGATGGTGGAAGTGGATATGGAGGTGGTTTATATGTTGATTCGGGAACCGTTATATTGGAAGGCAATACCTTCAGCGGCAATTCGGCTGCCGGGGGAGCAGGAGGCTCCGGCGGTTTGGGAGGTAATGGCCAGACTGGGGCTAATGGAGCAAATGGCGGGCCCGGTGGAGAGGGGTATGGAGGAAACTCCGAAGGTAGAGGTGGGCCAGGAGGTAGAGGAGGATCGGGTGGTGACGGTGGCGCGGGTGGCGATGGTGGCACCGGTGGATCAGGAAGCGGCGGTGGCTTGTACGTCTATGGTGGTTCGGTCACATTAATCAACGACACCGTCGCCGATAATCACGCGGAAGGCGGAGCGCCCGGTGCAGGTCGCAACGGTGGGGCAGGAGCACCGGCCGGAACACCGGGAGCCGGAGGAGCAGGCTCTCCGCCTGGGAATCTCGGGTATCCCGGACACAGTGGGGTTTCTGGGCCTGCTGGAACGACGCCATCCAGCGGTACAGGCGCTGGCGGTGGTGTGTTCATCGATGGCGGGAGCATCATCCTGGTGAATGACACCGTCGCTGACAACGACGTGTCCGCAGGCGGCGCTGGCGGCGGATTCGACATTCAGGCCGGTACGGCCACCCTGGACAACACGATCGTCGCTCTCAACACCAACGGAACCGGCAGCGGTGCGCCGGCCGATGACATCGCCGGCGCTGTCTCCTCCACCAGCGCCTACAACCTCATCGGCACGGGCGGCTCCGGCGGGCTGACCAACGGTACCAACGGTAACCTGGTCGGCGTCGCCGACCCGGGGCTCGACCCGAACGGATTGCAGAACAACGGCGGGCCGACCCAGACCATCGCCCTCTTACCAGGCAGCCCCGCCATCGACGCCGGCAGCAACGCCCTGGCCGTCGATCCCACCACCGGGCTGCCCCTGGTCTACGACCAGCGTGGCCCAGGATTTCCACGGATCGTCAATGGCACGGTGGACATCGGGGCTTTCGAGTATGAACCCCCGGTCTCCGTGACCGCGATCGCCGCCGTCTCACCTGACCCCCGAAACTCCGCCGTCCCGGTCGTCGATGTCACCTTCAGCCGGCCGATCAACCCCAGCAGCCTGACCTCGGGCGCGCTGGCCTTGACCGACAACGGCTCGGCCAACCTGATCGAGAGCGGCGTGACCCTGACCCTCGTCTCGGACACGACCTCGACCTACGCGATCGGGGATCTGACCGGTCTGACCGGGGCCCAGGGGAATTACACGCTCACCGTCAACGCCGCCGACATCCTCGACCCGAATGGCGTCGCCGGCACGGGTACGTCCTCCACCTCCTGGTTGATGGACACCACTCCGCCCACCAGCCACGTCAACGCGCTGGCGGCTCGCGGCACCAGCCTCAGCTTTTCCGTCTCGGTCACCGGCTCCGACGGCGGGAACCCGCCCTCGGGCGTCGCGTCCTACGAGATCTACGCCTCGATCAACGGGGGAGCCTGGTCGCTCTGGACGACCGTGCCGGCTTCCAACGCCACAGCGACCTACACCGGCCAGAGCAACACGACCTATTCCTTCTACAGCATTGCCCACGATCTCGCCGGCAATACCGAGAATCAGACGCCGCTGATCGAGGCCAGCACCTATCTCCCCGACCTGACCCCGCCGGTCACCGCGGTGAACGGGACCAGCGGGACCAACCCCAGCACGGTCAACACCACGACCGGAACCTTTTCCCTCAACGTCACCGGCAGCGACCCCGGCGGCGGGATCGTGACCGACTTCGAGGTCTTCGTCTCGGTCGATTCCGGCGCGTACACGATGGTCAACGGCACGGCGATCCCGGCGGGTCCTCCCAGCAGCCAGGGAATCACGGACGCGACCATCGCCTACCAGGGCCTGACCGACGGGTCACCGCATCAGTATGCGTTCTCTAGCATCGGGATCGACAGCGCGGGGAACATCCAGTCGGCGCCGTCGACTCCGAACCTGAGCCTGACCGAGACCTTCGCCCAGCCCGCGGCGCTCCAGGTGACGAACCTGATCGTCGAGGACGGCGCCGTCGAGCGGTCCTATATCCGCTACCTCGACGTCGGCTTCAACGAGTCGGACAGCCAGTCGGGCGGCGAATTGGCCCAGATCGCCAACTCCGTCGGTACCGCGTCGCCCCAGATCCAGCTCTACAAGTACGACCTCAACGACGACGCGTCGAGCAAGACGGCCGTGTCGCTCTCGGGGGTGTCGGTCGCCGTCATCGACCACGCGATCGAGCTCGACTTCGGTGGCAACGGCCTGGGTGGCAGCCCGAACACGACGGCCGCCGACGGCTATTACGAGCTGGATATCAATCTTCCGAATGGCACGACCGCCGTGCACCACTTCTACCGGCTGCTGGGCGACGTGACCGGCGATGGGGTGGTGGACAACAACGACCTGAACGCGATCGCCGAGGCGATCGGCCTGACGAGCCCGTCGGGCCTGGCACCGCTCGGCGCCGACGTCAACGGCGACGGCACGATCTCGGCAATCGACCTGCTGCTGGCGACCCGGTCGAAGGGGCATAAGCTGAAGTCGGGACTTTCCCTGGGATGATGCCCCTGAGCTGTGAGAGGCTATCCGGAAAGGCACTTCTGAGCCCCGAATGGGGCAGAATCGTAAAGCTCGGGGCGTGAGCCCCGAGTTGCCACGATGGTAATAACCTCCCCACCCCGCCGCCCCAACGCCCGGCGACGCCGGGCGTTGGGGCGGCGGGGTGGGGAGGAGATCCGTCGCGTCTGTCGTCTCGGGGCTCACGCCCCGAGCTTTACGATTCCGTCTCTTCGAGACTTTCCGGATAGCCTCTCAGCCTCGTTCCCCCTTCGGGTACCGGGTCGTCCCGCTCGGGTGCAAGTACGTACTTCATCGTGGTGGATCGCCGCGTCCACGAGCAGACCGCCGTCCCGTTCACGAGCGCGTCCGGGACGGTGATCATCGGGGGACGCCCGTCAGCTCATGGATGGGCTGGCCCGCAACGGCCACGTACCGCCGGGGCTGCTGGACCGGTCTGACCTCGCGCTTGATCCGACCCCCGGCCCGTCGCAGCGGCTTGTGATATCATGAGGGTGACTCCTAGCGGGGCGGACCGCTGAGCTCGATTCTCAGTTGCACAAAGGGAACGCCATGATCACGGCTTCCAGACTGGCCGGATTCTTCGCGGCCCATGCCATCTGGTGCGTATCAGACAGTGATACGCTGATCCCGATGCTGGCCTACACCACGGACAATGACGAGCGGAAAATGGACCGGCTTGTCGCCGAAGAGGCCGCGAAGGCGGTCGCTCTGGGGAAAGCCAGGCTGGAGTCCAACGAGATGGACGCAAACGACGCGGCGCTCGTCTATGACGGTCGGATCACGCTGGGATCTGAAAAGGTCGATGCGATTATCATCGAAATGCGCGCCTACTTCTCTCCAAGGTCGGAGGCGGTGATCGCCTTACCGTACACGCCGCCGACCTCGGGAAAGTTTCTCGTGCACAAACCCAAGCTTCTGGTGTGGCAGAGCTGCGACGACTTCGACATGGACGCGGCAATTGAATCGTTCTTTGAAGGCGTCAACGAGCACGAGGAGGGCTCGAAGATCTGGAATGAGTGCCTTGACGAGTCCAGGTAGGGGTGCGGGCCGGGCCGTTGAAGCTGGGTAGGGGCGGCGGAGGCTAATAGCAGATGTATACTGAAGATAATGATGGCGGCGGGAAGTCGGTGATTCTCATTGCGGGCGATAGTCTGAAGAAGGTCCCGAAGTCGCATCGTATGCTCATCACTGCTCCGCTCCGCGAAGCATTCGCCGATCCGACCGGTTACTTTTGCGAGATCGCTGACAGATGCCCGTTCCCGACCATGGCAGTCTGGCTCAAAGCCTTGATCGAGGAGGAAGAATGGGAGCTGGTCCTCCATCGGGGAGTCCCGGAGTCCTGGACGGCCGCTGGTATCCGCTGGTGGTCGGACAGGGTCCGCAGCGCGGTGATCACCCCCTCAGACGGTCAGGTTTCCACCAGCTTGCCGCCCGCCTTGGGTCGCTACTCTGCGCTCGTGGATGACGTGAGCTGGATGCCGTTCGGATTGGCGGGGGGACTCTATGGCGTTGGCGATCGCATGCCCCTGACGGATTTTTATTACACATATCAAGGTGCGCCGATCGATCCGTCCAGGACCTTCGTCCTGGGATCAAGCTTTTGCGGCGACATGCTGATCTACACCGAGGACGGCCGCGGTGGATGGCTCTGTCATGAGAACGGGAAGATCCACCTCCTCGGTACGATCGAAGAGACGATCGAGTGGGTGTACGGCGAATTGCAAGCGGACCGTTGCCCGGAGTTCGATTACACCTGGGCCTGACTGGGCGCGGCCCAGGCACCGGCCGGCCGCGGCGGTCTGTGGTCGAATCGAGACCGTACGCGGCGGGCCGGGCCGCGGAACTTTGAGATTCCGATCGTGGAAGGTTCCCGCATCGCTCGAGGAGCGGTTGGAGTTGTGGTTGGCAAGTGCCGGTCGGGAGCCGACGAGGCCCTCCTCACGGGCGCGGTCTCGGCGTCGACCCGCCGGCGACGTTTCTGGTAGGATGGATGCTCGTTCCGGGTGGCTGGGACCGCTGAAGTTGGCCGATTCGGTCGCATTCCGGGAGGTTTGTGAGTTGATGGAAACCCCAGTGGTCAGCTTTCCGGCCAGCCATGACGATGCCCTGGCGGGAGTCCTCCGCGTGGTGGATCTCATCGCTGATCGACCGGATCGCACCGCCGATGAGCTCGTGGAGACGTTGGTGCGGGACGGAGTTGGGGAGGTGGATGCGGAACTGCTGGTCAGGTTCGTGCCCGTCGCATTCTCGTTCGCCCTGCTGAAGCTGATGGGGCTCTCCAAGTTCCCGAGTACCTTTTGCGTCAGCGACGCGTCTGGAGAGTGGGTCGAGATGCCGATGGCCGCCGAGCACTACTTCAGCGCGGCACTTTACCTGGGCTATGAGGTGACGACCTACGGTTATACCGATCGAATCCGCAAGCAAACGTTTCGGGCGATCACGATGCGGAGCGCTGAGATGGACGCGGTTAACCGGTTTCTCGAGGCGGGCCATACCCTCAAGGACCTTGCCGGTGGCACCATGAGCCGGCCCTTTTTCGTGGGTGTCACGGCGGAGCAGATCGTGGCGAGCCGTCGCCCGCCGGACCGCGAAGGGTTGGAATAGCCATACTGCCGACTCCGAGGCCGAACCATTCTCATCTCACGTCGCGCCGAAGCGATCTCGATCGATTCGGTATCCTTATGATCACATCGAGTCCGTTCTCGGCGGCTGGATTGCTGAGCCTGATTGTGAGACGGCAAGGGAAATCAGGCGGCCTATCTGGGCGTGCTCTGATCCTTTCCCAAGGGGCAGATCAAGGCGATCCAGACCAACAGTAGGTCGCTCCGATGAAAAACCACAGGGCACACGAGTCCGGCGTCTTGAACTTCGACGGACTCGTTATCCACATACGAGTCCCGGCTTTACGGCTCATTTACTGTCCCATTGTCCGAAGTCGCGGTCATCGGCGAATTCACCACCGACCATGGCCCCTTCGTTGACGATTGGTTCCTCGTGTTCGTCCCTCGCAGCAGTGAATGGTTCGAGGCGTCCATGTATTCCGAAGGCTGCGAACAGGCTCGCGACCGGCTCTCCTGCGCGCTGGGTGTCACCCTTGCCAGCGGCCTCGCCGCGTCGACCGACTTCGCCAGTCGCGTCATCTGGCCGATCGAACTCGCCGACCGGCCGCTCTTCACATTCAACCGAGAATCGGGCTCGGGCTTCCTTCGGCGCCTCAAGCTTTCCATACTCCCGGAGATCGGTCTGAGGCTTTCATCGGATGTTCTCTCGGCGGTCGAATGAGGTTTCTCGTCCACGAAATCACAAAAAACCGCTCCGGGGCCGCACGAGTTCACCGCTCGCCGATCGACAGGACCACGGAAGCGGTCCGGAGACCAGAGAATGGAACACGAAATCCACGAAATCCACGAAAAACTCAGGTATCGTGAGAACCAGACCCGAGAGGGCCGGCAGCTTCCTGTTCTGGTGGATGGTCATTTCGGATCTGGTGGACTAGAGCGCCTCACGCTTGGGTTGCGCACACAAGAGCCGCATCGACGGGATACGAGCCCGACGCGCCAGCGAGTGAGTTCCGGCGAGAATGATCCACTCACTCGCTGGCGCTTTGGGCTCGGATACGCAAACCAACCGTGAGTCGCTCTGGTTTCAATCCCGATGCCTATAATCGACGGAGAACCGCCCTGGCGGCGTGATAGCCGCAGAGGCCGTGGACGCCTCCGCCCGGGGGTGTCGAAGACGAGCAGAGATAAAGCCAGGGCAGGGGGGTCGAGTAGGGGACGAGGCGGGCCACCGGGCGCGTGAACAACTGGCGGAGATCCTGCGCGCCTCCGTTGATGTCGCCGCCGATGTAGTTGGCGTTGTACGATTGGAAGTTGCGCGGGGCCATGGCGTGTCGGGCCAGGATCCGGTTTCGAAATCCCGGAGCGAACCGCTCGACCTGGGCTTCGATCTGGCCGGTCATGTCGACCGTCGAGCCATTGGGGACGTGGCAGTACGCCCAGGCCGTGTGATGATCGGGCGGCGCTCGCGTCGGGTCGAACAGGCTGGGCTGGGAGAGGAGCACGAACGGGCGTTCCGGATGCTCGCCGCGGCCGACGGCGGATTCGGAGTCGGCCACCTCTTCAATCGTCCCGCCCAGGTGTACCGTGCCGGCTCGGCGCAATCCGGTGACGTCCAGGGGATGGGCCCGCTCAAGGCCCAGTCGAGCTTGAAGACACCGGCTCCGTATCGATATCGATTCAGAGCGCGGACGTAGCGGGGCGGAAGGCGATGGCCGGCCATCGCGACGACCTGTCGGGGTGTGATATCGAGCAGGACGGCGCCGGCTTCCGGCAACTCGTCGACCGACTCGACCCGCCAATCGGTGACGATCTCGCCGCCGAGGGAACGGAAGTAGGCAGCCAGGCTGTCGGCGATCCCCTGAGAACCGCCGCGGACGATCGGCCAGCCGACGGTGTGGCCGGCGATGCCGAGCACCAACCCGATCGCGGCCGTCGTCCACGATTCCAGTGGGAGGATCGAGTGGGCGGCCAGGCCGGCGAGCAGGGCGCGGGCCTGGGGTGCGGAGAACCAACGATTGGCCAGCATCGATGCGGGTTGGATGGCCTGGAGACCGAATCGCGCGGCCGAGATCGGGTGCGCCGGCAGTCGGAGCGGTCCGAGCAGTTCGGAGAAGAGGCGGTCGGCGTCCGCGGCGAGTGGTTCCATCAACCGTCGATAGGATCGCTCGTCCGGCCCGAGCGATCGGGCGGTCTCCTCGATCGACCGCTCGAGCACGGCCGTCGTGCCGTCGTCGAGCGGGTGGGCCAGCGGCGCCGGGGGGTGGATCAGTTCCAGGCCATGCTCGGCCAGGGGGAGGGTCTTGAGGAACGGGGATGCCACCGCGAACGGATGCACCGCCGAGCAGACGTCGTGAAGGAAACCGGGAAGCGTCAGCGGTGCCGTGCGGGTACCGCCGCCAATCGTGGATGCTGCTTCGATGACGAGGACCGAGAGACCTTCGCGCGCAGCGCGATCGCGGCCGAGAGCCCATTGGGTCCCGATCCCACCACGACGCCATCGTAACGCGACCGGCTGCACCGCGATTCGGCCATGGTTGGTCTTTCTTCGGGTCATGGTTTATGCTGGACGTGGTGGGCCAGCAGGACGAGTCAGGATGCGCGAGACCGGGGCAGAGAACAAGCCGAGAAGACCAGGAACCATGACGGACCGCTTCAGCGTGCTCCCGGTGATCGATTCCTGCGACGGCTGCGGTGCGTGCTGCCTGGTCGTCACGCATCCGCCGTTCTACAGCGTGTTCGGCGAGTACGGCGAGGAGGCCTGGGAACGCCTCAAGAGGGAGCGCCGAGACCTCCTGCTGGGGATCGTGGCCGATTACCGGGCCCGTCGTGCGGAGGGAAGCCCCCTCGTCGGAACGCCCTGCCTCTGGTATGACCCCGAAACGCGGCGGTGCCGGCATTATGAATACCGGCCGCTCGCCTGCCGCGAGTTTGAAGTCGGGGCCGAGGACTGCCGCGACGCGAGACGCCGGGCGGGGATCTCAGGGGTCGCGATTGACCCGTAAAGACGGAATTGGCGGACGAAGCTGGAGTCACTGTCATTTTGGCAGTCGATTCGTCCGGCCAGGCCAGGGACGTCTTGGCTTAACTCCATTCACCCCAGAACTTTCAGTAGAACGTCCGCACTGGTACACGGCTTGCTTCATTGGTCTATCGCGTCGTCGACGGGGATGGCTGCTCCCTGCGTCCCATCCGAGTCCGAGCGACGCACGACCCACATCGTCTGGTCTTTCGAGGAATGGGGAAGCTCGATGGCTACTGTGACAGAAAGCCAGGAATACAAGTTTCAGGCCGAGATCAAGCAGCTCCTGCACCTATTGTCGCATTCGCTGTACCAGAGTCGGGAGATCGCGGTTCGCGAGTTGATCTCGAACGCCTCCGATGCGCTCGACAAGATGCGGTACGTGACCTTGACCGACGAGTCGCAACGCGACGCCGGCCCGCTCGAAGTCGTCATCGAGGGGCGGGAGGCGGACCATCAACTGATCATCCGTGACACCGGCATCGGGATGACCCACGACGAACTGGTCACGAACCTGGGGACGATCGCCCACAGCGGGTCGGTCGAGTTCCTCAAGGCCGCGGCCACCAACGCCCCGGCGAAGTCGGAGATGTCGCTGATCGGCCAGTTTGGCGTCGGGTTCTATGCGGCGTTCATGATCGCGGATCGGGTCCGGGTTCGTACGCGGAGCTACACCGAGGAATCCGGCTGGGAATGGGAGTCGGAAGGGACTGGCAGCTTCACCGTCACGCCGGCCGATTCGCCATTGCCGCGCGGTACCGAGGTGATCCTCCATCTCAAGGAGGACGCCAAGGAGTTCGCCTCCAAATGGCGGATCCAGGACATCGTCCGGCGCTTCTCCAGCTTCGTCCCGCATCCGATCCGACTGGGAGAAGGGGGCGAGATCCTCAACGACCAGAAGCCGATCTGGGTCGAGCCCAAGAGCCAGGTCACCGACGAACAGTACGCGCGATTCTATCAGCACCTGACCCACCATCCGGATGAGACGCCGCTCTGGCATCTCCACATGGCGGCCGATTCACCGATCCAGTTCCGCGCGATCGTGTATTGCCCGCCGACCAACCTCGAGCGCATGGGATTCACCCGGTTGGAGCACGGTTTGAGCCTTTGTGCCAAGCGCGTGCTCGTCCAGTCCGAGTGCCGGGAGCTGGTGCCGGACTACCTGCGATTCCTCCGCGGCCTGGTGGATTCCGAGGACCTGCCGCTGAACGTCTCGCGCGAGACCCTCCAGGACAACAGCGTGATCCGACGGATTCGCACCTCGCTCATCAAGGCGGTCCTCGACCGCCTGGACAACCTATCTCAGGAGAAGCCCGACGCCTTCAAGACGTTTTATGACCAGTTCGGCGCCATGCTCAAGGAGGGGCTGGTCGTTGACCCGATGAACAAGGAACGGATCGCCAAACTCTTGCGGTTCGCGTCGTCCCGGGGCGAGGGGCCGTCGTCGGTGGTGTCGCTCGAGGAATACATCGCGCGGATGCCGGAGGGGCAGAAGCGGATCTATTACCTGGGCGGTCCGGACTACGCTTCGGTCGCCAAGAGCCCCAACCTCGAGATCTTCCGCCGCCGTGGGCTGGAAGTGCTCTATCTGACCGACCCGATTGACGAGTTCGCCATCACGTCCCTCCAGTCGTATCAGGGCAAAGAGGTGACCTCGATCGACTCGGCCGACCTCGATTTGCCCGAGAGCGGTGAGACCCCCTCCGAACCGACGGCCGAGGAGACGAAGGCCAAGGAGAGCGGCTTCCCCCGTGTGCTCGACCTGTTCCGAGCCGCGCTGGGGAATCGGGTCAAAGAGGTCCGGGAGTCCAAGCGGCTGATCGACAGCCCGTGCTGCCTGGTCAACGCCGAGGGGGGCCTGAGTACCCAGATGCAGCGGATGTTGAAGATGGCGAACAAGGAGTTCCCCGCGACCGCCCGCATCCTCGAGATCAATCCGTCGGCACCGTTGATCCGACGGCTCTGCAACCTCAGCGCCAATGAACAGCACGAGGCGTTCATCAAGCAGTGTGCCTTGCAGCTCTGGACCAATGCGCTGATCCTCGAAGGCGTGACTCCCGACCCCGAAGACCTGGTCGCGCGCGTGCAGTCGTTCATGGCCGAGGCCGCTGAGAAACGGTCGCCGCTGATTTTGTAGTCGCTGTCGCTTCAGCGTCCAGTTTTCAGTGTTCGGTTTTCAGTATGAAAAGATTCCGGCTCATGGGCCAGGTTTGGTGATGGCTCGTGTTGGCGGAGATTCCTTAACTGAACACTGAAGAATCCGACGGCCGCACGGGCACCAGGGGCTGACGCCCCTGGCTACGTGCTGTCGCTCCCGTTCGGGGGCTGAGAATGGCTTCCGCGACAGCCTCTGAACACTGAAAACTGGAGCAAAGCGACCATCATCCCCCGTGGTCCCAGTTGAAGTAGAACGGGATCGGATAGGGGCCAGGCCCCGGCGCGATCGGGTCGAGGTCGTAGATGGGGACGTAAGAGCCCATCTGGTAATACATCCCGACCGGGCGCCAGGGGTGGGCCAGTCCTTGGAAGAACCGGAGGGGTCGCGGCCAGGGTTTGCTGGAGGAGTCGATGGTGCCTTGACCGGGCGAGCCGTACCAGTACGGATAGATGCTCTGGGTGTCGGGCGTCTTCCAGCCCAGGCCGTAGAGGCCCTGAGACCGGAACCAGTTGATGTGGCTGAGCTTTCCCCGGTCGCCGTAACGCGTTCCGTAGAAGTAATCGCGGCGCGGGTCAGGTGGCAGGAATTCGGGAGTCCCGGCATAGCGCATCAGCAAGCCGCTGCGCTGGGAGATGTCGGGGACCTGGGGTTGGGGCGGTTGGGCCCACGCGGGTGAGGCCAGCAGTGTCCAGAGTCCGACGATGGCGAAGCCGGCGAGCATCCTGGGATGCCGGCTCGGGTCAACATGGCCGCCCAGCAGCCGGGCGGCGTTCATCCCACTTCTGGGTTTCGGTCGTTCCATAGGATCTCGACTCCTCCCTCGACATTCCCATCCTGGGAAGGGGAAACGGATCGAACCTACGAGCCCGGCCCGGGAGCCGGGTCCGGATGACGTTGCATCCCAAATCGCGTCGCCAGCAATCCATCCTGGTTGAGCGCTTGGGTACGCGATCAAGGATGCGCACCGGGCCGAGCGTCCGGCCCACCGCCAGGCTCATGCGAGCGACTGGCGGCGGGCCGGTGTGTCGGTCGGCATTCCATGACATCGGTCGGTCGGGTCAACGATCGAACGGATTCATCGGCGCGAAGGCAAAGAAATCCCGTGGCGACCGCGTGACCGCGACATAGGGGACGTACCCCGGCGTGATCGGCACTGGCCCGCCCGGACCGACGAAGTAGTCGACCTTCGGTCGATGGAACATTCCGGTCAGCGAACCCAGTTTGCTGTGCAGTCCGGAGAGACAGTGGGAGCACCCCTTGCCGCCGCAGAACGAACAACCGTGACCGCGACCGCCACCTTTGCACAACCCACAGCCGGGATCACCGCAGCCTCCGAGTTTCCCGTGACCGTGATGATGTTTGCTCGAGATCCTACAGCCGGGATCACCGCAGATGGCTTGCCCAGACGGCTGGACGATCGCGGTGCCGACCGGAGCCGACTGAGTCGTCGCGAAAACGGCCGACGCGGCGTGATGATGCTTCCCGTGACCGCAACTCATCCCACCGCCACAACCAGGCACAACGCAAGCCGAGCCGCAATCGATCGGTGCAAAACGGCCCGCGGCGGCGTGCTTGCCCCAGCCGGTCCCGCCGTCGCAACCCGGCCCATCGCAGTCCGACCCGCCCCCGCCGTGGTGCCCGAACAAGCCGGATCCCACGCGGCAGCCGGACCCCGGCCCGTGCCCGCAGCCGACGCAACCCAGAATTGAGTGCATCCGGCAACTCGCGCAGCCCAGCAGGGAATCCTTGGCATAGTGGCCATACGGGATCGGCGGAGCCTTCATCTCCTGGCCCGTGGTCATATCGACGGCCGCTACCGACTTCGGTATCGTATGGTGGAGGCGGTAGCCATCCGCCCGGGTCGTGCCCACCCATCCCAGGCCCAGCCCGATGGCGCCGGCCAGCGCGATCGTCAGTCGCATCCCTCGCCTTTTTTCGAATCGCATGGTCTATCCCTTACTTGACTTCCATGAGGCCCTCCTGGAGTGTCTCGAATCCAGCGAGCGACGGACGTGCCCCAGCCTTCCTGCGCACGGACGACACGATCAGCCCCGGCTGTCACGAATCGATCCGACCCGATCCGACCGGTCCGATGGTGATCGGACCGACCGGCCGTCGTAGCGGTTCCGAGCCGCACGACCCTGCGACCCGATCCCGGCCGACCTGACCGAATCCGGACGCGCTCAGCACGGCACGTTCGATCCGGGTGCCAGGGGGTTCGACGGGTTCGAGGCGCGGCGACGGCTTCGGTCCGTGACTTGGCCTTGTGGTTCTGGATCGGCCGGGAGCCCTGACGTTCTCGACCGAAACCCATCGACCCGTCGAAAAAAAAGACCGGTCCCCCGTCACAAGCCAAGGGACCGGTCCAGTTTCGTTTCGCGCACGGATCCCCACAAGACCCGGAGCCCCGCGTAACGGCCACGAGAAGGTTTACCGAGCGCCATCCTTGCTGTAGACCATCGAGGACGGGAGTTCCGTCACTTTCTGATTGGGATCTCCGTAGGCGACGGCCGCATGCTTCTCGCGTGCCTGCTCTTCGCGTTCGCGGCGGTACCGGCCGAACCCGTCGAGACCAAAGAGGTGGCTGAGGATGTGTGGGCGATCGTGTCCCGGGCCCGCCATGGCACTCTGGGCCGGCGGCAAGCTAGAGGGAACGACCGCAGGGTCGTAGGGCCCGCCGGCGCCACGCCGTGGCGCCATCGCGGCCATCCTGGGGTCAGCCCACGGGTTCTGGGTACCCCTGGCCAGACCGATCGGGGTCGGCTCAGCCGATGGTGCGGGTCCGCCGACCACGGCATAGCCGGTGGAGTCCTGAGGGCCGCCTGGACCGACCACGGCGAATCCGGCCTCCTCCGATTCATTCACGACCACACCATGGGGATCACCCATGATCCTCGGGCTGGTCCCAATGACCTGGCCCTGGTAGATCATCCCCGACTGGATGGGAGGGGGCGGAATATCGACCCCGTCACGCGCCTTGGCGCAGGCGCGCTGGCACTCCACGCAATGCTTCCAGCCGAACAGCCCCTTGTGGTGGTGTTTCGCGGGAGCGGGCGAGTGCTCAACGGGAGCAGCCGGAGACGAGGGCTGATAAGTTGCCAATGGCTGGTGACCGGTCAAAGGTTGGTAACCCGCCGACGGCTGGGCACCCGCCGATGATTGGTAGCCCATGGAAGGTTGGTAACCTGCCGACGGCACTGCGCTCGTCGATGCATCAAGGGTGATCACGGGCTGAGCCGTGGCGGCCGGCTGGCCGTCGTCAGGGGAGGCCCATGCGGGTACGGCGGGAACCGCCAGCGCGAGCCCGCAGAGACTCAGGGCCAACCGAGAACGTGAAAGCATGAGGGAACTCCTTTCCCCGGTTCGCGCCCGACCTCGCGCCGAATTCTGCGCGGGTTGGGTCCTTCCGAACCAAAGCGGTGAACGGTGGCTCGGCCATCCTGTCATCTCAGACCTGGCCCGGCCGAGAAGGGGGGATCCATCCCCGGACCGAGACTCCGCGGCGCGGACCTCGCCTCGCATCGACCAAGGCACACGACCACCCCGCTTCGGAATTCGGCCTTCTCATACATTCCCTATCATCGGCACGACCCGGCCGGTTCTTGCGAGAATCCCAAGGCTCGCCGCGCCGCCCGGCCGGTGAAGCCTGATCGCCGAAGAGCCATCCACGAGTGCCGCAGTGCGGGGCGGGGCTGGTCAATAGCTGTCGGAGCTGATAACCTCGCCGCCGTTGCGACTTCCCAGGGCCTGCCAGACCAGCACATTGATCGTCTCCTTCACGAACTGGACGTGTCCGTCGGCCATGAGCGAGTTCACACCACCAGAGTGCTTGCTTCGCGCCGCAATGTTCAACGACAACCAGCTCCACAATGGGTTGGCACGAGTGCTGTGCGGCAGGCCGCCACGGCAGTCGGGTAGCTTGTTGTTGGGTGGCCGCAGATGGTTGTACATGCTGTGCCCAGGCGCCCGTAGTGCCAGCGCACGCCTCGTGTCGCCTGGAACTGGGTTGTCGTTGATGGCAGGCTCAGACAAAGCGATGCGTAATCCGCATCCGAGTTGAGGGGTGGGCCGGTCGTCGAATTGTTTCCGGTGATGAGGAAGACGCCCAGGGGATCGTTGGCATAGGTCGAGGTCGCGGTCGAGCGGACCGTCTCGGTGACCGCGGCCGTGTTCGACATCCCGTCAGTGAACGCCTCGGGTCCCACCCGGGCGTTCTCGAAGAACGGACCGTTGGGCGAGCCCGTCAGCGGCGGCAGAGGGTTTTGGACCACCGGATACGCCGAGCCAACGTTGACGTTGTAGTTGTGGGTGGCGAACGGCTCGCCGCCCACCACGATAAGCTGCGCTGCCGAATCGGTGGGACAGATCAGCGTGTTGAGAAACGTCTGGAACCCCGTCGCGTTCGACACCGACGTGGTGGTGCTGTCGGGCGCCAGGTTGAAATTGAATGAGTTGAAGATCGCCACCTGGTCGAGCTGCGGTAGGAGCTGCGAGTATGTGCCCCAGCAGTTGCCCTGTCCCGCGATGTATGAGTTGAATCGGCCCGGCGGCAGCACCCCGACCGCCGTCATGTAGTTATGCAGCGCCAGACCGATCTGTTTCAGATTATTGACGCACTGGGCGCGCCGCGCGGCCTCGCGCGCCGCCTGCACCGCCGGCAAGAGCAAGGCGATCAGCACGGCGATGATCGCGATCACGACCAGCAGCTCGATCAGAGTGAATGCATTGCGGTTTCGTTTCAGCAGCATCGATCCTTCCTCGGTGAGGGCCTTGGATGACAGGATGATGTCTATTGTGGACATGATCGTGTCGAGAGGTCCAAATTGTAGAATGTTCACGAGCCTGATACAATCGTGTCGTCCTGGAACACGATCCTGGCGGGTGGATTTCATGCTGGACAATGAAGTGCGGACCTATCGGATGCGTCTGGGCTGGTCGCAGGAGGAGCTGGCGAACCGGTCCGGCCTGTCGCGGGCGGGGATCAGCGCGATCGAGACGGGGCGGCTGGTGCCGTCGACGGCGGCGGCGCTGGCGTTGGCCTCGGCGATGCGATGTACGGTGGAGTCGCTGTTCCGGCTGGCGGGGACGCGGCCGTCGGAAGGCCGTGAGGAATGGGCATGGGCTCCGCCGTCGCCGGGATGGCGATACTGGCGTGCCGAGGTCGGTGGCCGGCGGTACCTCTATCCGGTCGAGGTTTCGCCGCTGGGTCTGCTCCCGCACGATGGGACGGTGCAGGACGGGTCCCCGGAGGACCACTCTCCGAACGATCCGGCGCGGACTCTCGTGCTGGCCTGCTGCGACCCGGCGGCGGGCGTGCTGGCCGCGGAGCTGGTGCGACAGACGGGGGTCCGATTGATCGTGCTGAGGCGCACGAGCCGGGCGGGTCTGGACCTGCTGACTCGTGGGCTGGTGCATGCCGCGGGAGTCCACCTGGCGCGCGCCGACGAGGCGGAGGGGAACATCGAGTCGATCCGCCAGCACCTTGGCGAGGAGCCGGGCCGTCGCGGGGACTACCAGGTCCTGCGCGTGGCCGACTGGGATGAAGGGATCGCGCTGAGGCCGGGCCTGGGCCTGAGCACGATCCGGGATGTCGTGGCCGCCAAACTGCGATGGGTCCTCCGCGAGCCGGGGTCGGGCGCCGGGCAATGTCTCGACGAGATCCTCCAGGGGTCGGGGGTGCGGCAACCGAGCGGCCGATCGCCGCGCGCCCTCGACCATCGCGGCGTCGCCGATGCCATCCGCGCCGCGACCGCCGACGCCGGGATCTGCCTGCGACTGGCCAGCGAGGAGGCCGGGCTCGGCTTCCTCAGCGTCCGGCGCGAGGCTTATGAGATCTGCCTGCCCGATCCCTTGCTCGCCGACCCGCGCGGCCGTGCCCTCCTCCAGGTTGTCCGTTCGCCAGCGTATCGCCGTCTGCTCGCCGACCTGCCGGGCTACGACGCGGCGAAGACCGGCGACCTGAGACCGGTCGGTGCCCTGCGCGGATGACCGGCCAGGCGGGCGATCGGATCGGAGGCAGCCGGCGGCATGGCCCCCTTGACTTCGGCGCACCGGCGTCTCACGATGATCTGGTCGTCAATGGACCGGGATGAACATCCCAATGCGATCGACCCTGATCCTGGAGAACCCGATGAGATCGTTGATGTGCGTGGCGAGCGTTCTAACCTTCTTGGCCGTCGCCGGCTGGGTCTCTCAGACTTCCGCGAGCGACGATGAGACACCGTCGATCGAGAAGATCATGGAGGTCTTGCACAAGGGGAAAATGGCGAAGCTGAGCGTGGTCAAGGCGGAGCTGAAGCACGAGTCGCCTGACTGGGCGAAGGTCGAGAAGGAAGGCAAGGAAATCGTGAAGCTGAGTGCCGTCCTGGCCAAACACGATCCGCCACGGGGCGAGAAGTCGTCGTTCGAGAAGCTCGCCAAGGCTTATGAGTCGCACGCGAAGGCGCTCGTGAAGGCAGCCGAGAAGGAAGACCTCAAGGGAGCGCAGGCCGCAGTGAAGAAGATCGGCGGCACCTGCAAGGCCTGCCACGCGACGCACAAGGAACAGTGAGAAACCCTTCGCTCACAGTTGCGATGTGACGACCTCGCGAGCCCGATGCGAAACCGGGCTCCTTCACCAATCTCTCCGGAGAGGGCTGAGCCGCCGAGCCCGGCGAGGCCCTCTCTCAAATCCATGAGCTTGCCGAAGATTCCCCTTTAATCACCACGACCAGGCCACTCAACACGACGACGCCGAACTCCCCATGCAACTCCCGCTCATCTCTCACAAGGCCGCGCGGTTCACCGAGAGTGTGATCCGGGGTATGACGATCGAAGCCAACCGCCATGGCGCGGTGAATCTGGCGCAGGGAATGCCGGACTTCCCGGCCCCGCCCGAGATCAAGGCGGCGGCCTGTCGCGCGATCGAGGCCGACATCAATCAGTACGCGATCACCTGGGGTGCGCGTGGACTGAGGCAGGCGATCGCCGAACATGCCGAATGGTACTTGGGGCTGCGAGTCGACCCCGAGACCGAAATCACCGTCACCTGCGGATGCACCGAGGCGATGCTGGTGGCCTTGCTGTCGCTGATCAATCCCGGCGATGAGGTGATCCTCACCCAGCCGTTCTACGAGAATTACTGGCCCGACTGCGCGCTGGCCGGAGCCACGCCCCGGTTTGTCCCGCTTCGGCCGCCGCACTGGCAGTTCGACCCCGATGAGCTGGCCTTGGCCTTCAATGACCGGACCAAGGCGATCATCCTCTGCAATCCCAACAACCCGACTGGCACGGTGTTCTCGCGCGCCGAGCTCGAGGCCGTCTCCACCCTCTGTCACAAATGGGACGTGATCGCCATCACGGATGAGATCTACGAGCATATTATTTATGATGGCCGGAAGCATGTGGCGATGGCGGGGCTGGAGGGCATGTGGGAGCGATCGGTGACGATCAGCGGGATGTCGAAGACCTACGCGGTGACGGGCTGGCGGGTCGGGACGATGCTGGCCCCCCCGCGGTTGACCCACGCGTTCCGGCAGGTGCACGATTTCGTCTCGATCGGCGCAGCGGCGCCGTTGCAGGAAGCCGGCGCCGTGGCGTATCGGATGCCTCGGGAATACTACGCGAAGCTCGCGGGCGACTACCAGGCCCGGCGGGACCGGTTCTGCCGCGTGCTCGATGAAGTCGGCTTCGAGATTGAGCCGCCGGCCGGCGCCTATTACATCATGGCCGGCATCGGGGCGTTCGGAGTCACCGACGACGTCGACTTCGCCCGATACCTGGTCCGGGACATTGGCGTGGCCACTGTGCCCGGTTCGAGCTTCTTTCAGGATAAGCCCCTGGGCCGTCCCTATGTCCGCTTCTGCTTCTGCAAACGCGATGAGACGCTCGACCTGGCCTCCGAGCGGTTACGAAGGCTACGGGTGATCGTCTGACCGGGCGGGCCCGACGGATCGCCAGACTCCGCAGCAAGGTCGGACCGCGTTCCTGGACACATCGGCGCGATCAATCTCCCGATTTCGCCTGCGCAACAGGGTCGGCCGACTTCGAT
Organism: uncultured Isosphaeraceae bacterium; assembly: GCA_963845695.1. Classification (GTDB taxonomy): domain Bacteria; phylum Planctomycetota; class Planctomycetia; order Isosphaerales; family Isosphaeraceae; genus CAWJTV01. The sequence goes on from CAWJTQ010000020.1 coordinate 66,850, forward strand.
TCCTTGGCCCTGGCCGTGGACCGTGCCGAGATCCCATCGGCCAGGCCGCGGAGCATGCGGAGCTTGGCGTTCGGCTTGGACTGTTTCTGGACCCAGTCGAGGACGACCGCGGGATCGCCTTGCTCGGCCTGTTGCCGTGCAACCTGTTCCAGGAGGGGTGACTTCCCATCGGAAAGCGGATCGGGGAAGGTGTAGTTCCCGTCCGAATCCTGCTCCGCGGGGATGTACGTGGGTATGGAATTCGAGTCGGCGATCACATCGATGGCCTTACGGGCTCCGGTCAGGTCGCCGACGGCGAGCCGGGCGACAACAATCTCTCCGATGGCGCTGTTTCGATGGTACAGCGACCACGGAGACGTCCCCATCTTGGCGACCGTCTCGAGGGCACCCTCGAGGTCATCCGCGCGGGCCTGGGCCGGGGCGAGGATCTGTAAGACCGGTAGCATGGGGTCGATCGCCGGGGCGAACGGCCCCGGCGGACCATAATGGGCGGAGTTGTTCCAGAGGGTGTCGTTGGGCACGTGTCGGGCGGCGTCGAACGCGCGATGGATCGTCTTTCGGGCCTCGTCGCGCCGGCCTTTCCTGGCGTGAGCGGCGGCGACCTCGCCGAGGACCTTGACCTGGGCTATGCCGGAACTCAAGGCATCGGCGGTCCGCAGAGCACCGGCCAGGTCGCCTGCCTTGGCCTGGATCATGCCGAGGTCTGTCAAGGGGAAATAGGCCTCGGCGTCCGCGTCGGGCAACGGTGCGATCATCTCCAGTGCGGCGAGCACGGTCTCTTTGGCCGCCTCGCGATGCTTGGCCTTGAGCTGGGCCTCCGCCACGGCTTTCATGACCTGGATCCGCGCCTGGGTGGCGCGGAAGTGATCCACGTTGTTGGCCGGCTGGGGCTCGCCGACACTCCGGTACGCGCCTTCGTCATCGCCCAGTCGGGCCTGGGCCTCGGCGAGCCGCCGGAAGACCTTGAGTTTCTTGGAAGGATGATCGAACCGCGCCTTCGTGACGAGGCCGGCCAGCCGGGTCATCGTCTCGGCTGCCACCGGTCGGTCGCTCGACGCGACGGCGTCTGCGACGACCCAGAGCGCATAGTGTTGAAGGTCCCCGTTGAGCCGATCGGCGATCTGCGCCAGTGCTTCGTCGACCTGGAGGGCGCGGACCCGGCCGCGGAGGACGGTCTCGATGGCCTTGGCCTTGGAGTACTCCTCCTTCTGTGACAGCGCGATCTCCCAGGCCATGGCCAGGGCCGACTTCGCCTCTTCGGTCCGATCTCGCTGTGCGATCCTCATCAGAGCCGAGATCCGGTACAGAGGTGGTTCGATCGTCTTCACCGTTTCGAGCGCCCTGGCGCAGGGTGTCCCCGGCTGCGGCGCTCTCGCCCACCTCGACCTGGACCTGGGCGACCTGCCGCAAGGCGTCGGCTTTCTTGACCAGATGATCTGACGGGAAGCCCACGACGACTGGGCTTTGCGGGAACATGCCCGTTTGACTCGTGATCGAGCGCGCCGACTGGAGCGCCTGTCGGAGGGTGAATCGCAGCTCATCCTTGTCGCCGGCTTGGAACTGCGCCCGGGCGATATCGACGTAAAGCGCCGTGCGACGCTCAGGGCTGTAGCCGATCTCCGCGGTTGCATCGAGGGCGGCCTGCCAGGCGGCCCGTGCACCGGCCCGATCGCCCAGCTTCATCCGGGCACGGCCGATCCGCAGGATGGTATCGGCCTGGATCTCCTTCGATAAACCTTCCGGCATCACGATCGCCTGCCCGGGGAACGCCGCGAAGGCCGGCGGGCTGACCCGCATGCTGGCCAGCGCCCGGATCATCCCGAGGGTTTCATCCAGTATGGCCTCGAGCGGTTGCGGTGAAGGAGAGTCGCTTGCCTTGGGAGCGCCCGTCTTTTCCGAGATCCCCTCGGTTTTCTGGGTCGCCTCCGGCTTGCTCTGGCCGTCGTCGGCCCGCAGGGCGAGAGCGGGTAGCATAAAAGTGGCAACGGCCGACACGACCAGAGACGTGCGCATCAGTGGACTCCGTTTCCATCTGGAGGCTACGGCAAAGGAAGGCTTCCCCCTCTCATTATCACGCGTGGGGCCGGCGATGCAAGCCGATACCGGCTGAATCTGAGACATGCACAAAACGATCGTATGCGAGAGATCGAGGTGGGGCCGGCTCCCCTCAGTCTGGGCCCAAGAAGAGGCCCCAACCCATCAGCTTCCAGACCTTGCCGAACGCGTCCATCATCCGCTCCGGGCCCGCGATGAAGCCGCCCATGGCGGCGAGGCCACCCACGATCGCGTTCCAGTAGAACGGCATGGCGGCATCCTGTCCGATCCGCCCTCCGACGTACATCACGATGAGCCAGATCAGGAGCATCGTTCCAAAGCCGAGGATCCCGCCCATCAGCGCCGAGATCAGACGATCGCCGACCGTCGGCTCCGGCTGCGTTGCGGATCGACCAGGGGGCATCTCCTCGTCCTCCGGGCAAATGGCCAGGGTAGAAGAATGAAGGAGGCCCACAGAATCCGGGTGAATGGTCCGGAGCATTCTCGACCCGGGTCGTCGTGCATTGTCGAGAAAACCTCGGCCGGGTCAGAGTAACCTGCGGAACTCCTCGGTCACAAGGCCGAGGCATGTCTCGATCGTAGCCGCGCTACCTCTCCCTTTATAAGAGGGAGCCGTGAGACGGCGTCTTACAACGGCCACTCCGATCCCGATGTCTCCGAAATCCTCAGAGTCGCGACGTCCCGCCCCGGGTCCGGAGGAGACTCACGAACGTCCTCCGTCGATCGAGGATGAGGGCGAGGTCGAGAGGGGTGTGAGCGAGATCGTCGGTCGCGTTGACGTCCGCTCCGCGGTCAATCAAGAGTTCGAAGGCGGCATGTCCCATGATCACGGCGATGTGGAGCGTCGTCTGGCCATCGCAAAGGAGTGAGTCCAACCCCTCTCTGGCAACCATCGCCTTCGAGAAATCGATCGGATCGAGTCGGTCCTTCGGGGGATCCGAATGTCGGCCATAGCGTCGGACGCGTGCGTCAACCTCGGCGCCACGATCGAGCAGGAGTCGGACCCCCTCGGCCTGCCAGTGACGGGCGGCCCAATGAAGTGGAGTGAATCCCCAGGTCGAATCGCGGAGGTGCAAGTCCGCCCCGCGGTCGAGCAACATGGTCATGATCTCGCGATCGCCTCCCTCGGCCGCCCTGTGCAGCACGGTCATTCCGCAGTGATCGGTCGCGTGGACGTCGGCGCCGCTGTGGAGCAACATTTCGAGGAGGCGACGCCGCTCGTTAGACTCGGCGGCCATGATCTCGTGAAGCGGCGTTTTCCCCTCGAACGACCGGGCATGGATGTCGGCCCCGGCCCGGAGGAGGACGTTCACCCGGTCGGAGTACCCCAGCCGCATCGTGAAGTGGGCCGTCCGGACCTCATGATGTAATGCGGTCTCTCCATTCGTCGGGTCCCTCCATCGGACGACCTCCTCGATCGACAACTTCCGATCCAGGTCGCCGATCGAGATGGCGATCTGGTCCCAGATCCGGTGTCGCGAGGCATCGCCCAATCTCTTCACCGAGCCGACGGTGGTCGCGAATGGTACCTGTGGCTTCAGACCGAATTCCCGGGCGATCGTATCGAGGGCCTCCGGACCGCCGCAGACGATCATGACGTCGCGGGGACACGAGACGAAGAAGTACGCGAACCGCCGGGAATCACTGGCGTCGGAGACCGCCTCATTCGCTGCCTCGAGGACGGCATCGAGAAGGTACGAGGCGCGGAGATAATCCACGTCGAATCGGTAGAGTCGGCCTTGGTGAACGAACTGTACCGGGTAATCGTGGCCATGGTCGAACCAGCTCTCGCGGAGCTGGTAGATGCCTTCCGGTCGGAAAACGCCCTGACTGATCCGGGCCAGGTCGTGGACCAAATCGTCGTGGGCAGGCGGGTAGTCGCTGCCCTTGAAGTTGACGAAATGGGCAGTCCCCGAGGCGCGGAACGCCTCGATAGCACCCCAGTAGTCCACACGGTTCCAGTTGCCCTCGGGGTCCGAGCCGAGTCTGGCGATCGCCCGGTCTCCGGCCACGCGGTCGATGATTCCGGCGGCGACGAGTCGGTCGACCTCCGCGATCGCCTTGAGCCGATGATCGGGGCGTAACGCGTCACGGCGATCGGCCGCCCAGCGCAGGCCTGATCTCGATGTGTTCTCGCTCCTTCGGGAGTAGGCTCTCCCCCACAAGCAAGGCCTTCATCATTTCCAACGCCCGCGGCGCGTTGCGCGGGTCGTCGCTCCGGGCGAAACTCTCAATGAGCTCCAGGGCGTGGTCGTCTTCGATCGCCCGGTCAGGCGTCGAGAGTGAAGCGTAGGCCCGCTCGAGAAGCCTCGTGTCGCGACCGTCGCGGGCCAGCATCCCTTGAATGGACTTACCATGGACCGGGTCGTCGATCCGGGGCAGCAGGAAATGATCGAAGAAGCCAGCCGGCTCGAGGTGATGGAGCAAGAAGATCGCCATTCGAACAACCCGATCGTCGGGATGGTCGAGAAAGGCCAGCATGCGCACCACCTCGCCCGGCTCGGGCACGAAATCCGCAGGATCGAGCCGGTCTTCCTCGGCCGTGATGATCAGGGTATGCAACTCGTCAAGCGTCCAGTACAACGTGACAGGATCGTCGCTGTCGAGAAAGCTCAAGAGGGCTCGAAAGCCGAGGCGGGGATCAATTCGGCTCAGTATGACTGCGGCGTACACTCGAACCGGCTCGCTCTCGCCGTCTCGGCCTTCAACCATGCCCTGGAGGCGCGGGAGGCTCGTCTCTCGCTGGCGGCGGAGCACCTCGTCGAGATGATCAGACCGCCAGATCCATGGCCCGCAGGTGTGGGATTCCGTGACCTTGCACGCGAGGATTTCCCCGAGCGACTCCACGATTTTCGCCTGTTCGGTCCGCCTTTCCAGGTCGAGGGCTGCGGCGATGGATTCAGGATGTGAGTTGACGATGAGATTCATGGAAGGGATCATCCTGACTCGTTTCGCGGGCCGACTCGCATGATGCCATCTACTGGCTTCGAGACGGCCTGTCCGGCCTCGCCGGCGTTTTCCCCAGCATCCGACGGGATGTCTTGCGCTGTCAGCCAGTGGTGCTCGCGGAGGTTCTGTTCGTATTCCTTGCGCAGGTCCTCGGAATCGACGGACCGCCGTGCCAGCTCCTCCAGCCAGGATCGGGTCTTCACCTTGGCCATCCAGACCTCTCGGTCTGCGCTCCCCTTGCGCTGCCGGCGCGTGTGAATCCCCTTGGCAACGACCCCTCGACGACCGGATACTTGCCGGCTTGCACGTCCTCGATGAATGCCCGGGAGAAGTTTCCCTCGTAGACGACCTTCGGGGTCTTGACGTGTCCGAAGTGGGCGATGAAGTCGCTGGGGAAGACAAAGCCCCGGTCCGGTACATAGATGTCGAAGAGGATCAACTCCTTCGGCTCATCCTCCCGGTGAAGCCCGGAAAATGTGCTGGGCCCGAAGAACTCGCAGAAAGCCACCAGTTCCGTGACGCCTCGGTACTCCTTGTATCGGCGAAGGGTTTCGACGATGCCCCTGGCGTACTCGCGTTGGAACTGTTCGACCGCCGGCCCGAACATCGGGGTCGCCGTCTTGAACCACCGATAGCGCGTGCCGGTGCTGTGCCATCCACGCTTCTGATCCCAGAAGAAGCGCAGGTTCGAGCCGTCGTGCTTCTCGAACGCGACGCAGGGCGTGTCGAGAAACGCAAAGGTCGGCCCTTCGATCGAAGGATAGGTGAACTCGGCCATGAGGCGAATCCTGGACCGCCGACCGACCATGCCCAGACCGAGGCAAGGATCACCCCCCGTCGCGTGAGGGTGACCGCATCGGGGAAATGATCGGCTCGGCTGATGCCCGCTGACGAGGCTCTGGAAGTACCATCTTGCCAGAGGCTCCCGCGGCGGTCCAGGTTCGCCGGAGTCATCGTCTCCGGCTTAGATACGTTTCGATGTCGTACTTCGCCTCCGCCAGGCCGACGCCCGTCTTCTCCCGATGGAGCTTGATCGCCCCGATCTTGTCACCTTGATCGGCCAGGGCTCGTGCCTCGGATGACAGGTTCCAGGTCTCGGTATAGTCGATCCCCATTTGCTTGAGGATCAGGTCGAGCTTCGCCTCGACGCGACGCAGGCGGACTGCATCATCATGCGAGAAATCGGACGAATGGCCAAGTATATCAAGCATGGGTGTTTCCTGATCTCTCTGTCCACGACCGCTTCCGACAGTCCATTCGTCGGACGGTTCGCGAGATTGACCACCACTCCGGCCACCGCGTTCCGATTGTCGGTCATTTCCACCGACAGAGGACTTGTGGTAGAAGCGATGCACCTGGGAGTCATCGACGATGCAACCGACCGAAACCTCGCAAACCTCTGAGAACGCCTGTCCAGATCCTTTGTTCGACCTTTCCGGTAGGGAGTCCCACCATGGCTTACGAGCGACCGATTCTCAGTAGATGGTTCCGATCCGGAGTCCTCGCGGTCACGGTGACGGTGCTGGCGACCGCATCGAGTAGAGCCCAGGCTCCTCCGAGCGATCCGGCACGGCCGAGCCCAGTAGCGTCGCCGATTCGTGAGGCCCCGATCGCGCGCAATCCCCTCGACCCCCTGGAACCGGCTGAGATCCAGGCCGCGGTGGAGACCATCCGTAAGGAGAAGACCCTGCCGGACTCGTTTCGGTTCGTGACCGTGACCTTGAATGAACCGGCCAAGGAGCTCGTCCTCCTTCCGCGACGCGAGGGAGATTCGCCGCGCGAGGCGTTCGTGATCCTGCTCGACAATGCGACGGGACGCGGTTATGAGGCGGTGGTCGACCTGAGCCATCGAGCCGTGACCCGATACGACGCGCTCCCCGAGGGGGTCCAGCCGCCGATCATGATCGACGAGTTCAGCGAGTGCGAGGAGGCGGCCCGGCGGTCGCCGGAGTTCCGCGCGGCGTGCCAGAAGCGGGGGATCGAGGACTTGAGCCTGGTGATGGTCAACGCCTGGTCGGCGGGCCATTATGGTAATGAACCGCCCGAGGACCGGGGCAAGCGGCTCTGCCGCGCGCTCTGCTGGGTCCGCTCCGAGCCTAGCGATAATGGCTACGCCCGACCGATTGAGGGGCTCGTCGTCGTCATCGATCTCAACCGCAAGCAAGTTCTCCGGGTTGAAGATTACGGTGCGATCCCGCTGCCACCCCAGGCGGGCAACTGGGCCCGTCAATACAACAAGATGACCCGCACGGATCTCAAGCCGCTGGACGTCGTTCAACCGGACGGGCCGAGCTTCACGGTGCGCGGCCATGAGGTCTCATGGCAGAAGTGGAACCTCCGGGTGAGCTTCAATCCACGTGAGGGATTGGTCCTGCATACCATGCACTACGACGGTCGCCCCGTGCTGTACCGGGCGTCGATCTCCGAGATGATCGTGCCCTATGCCGACCCGAAGGAGTCCGCCTATCGCAAAAACGCCTTCGACCTCGGCGAGTATGGCGTGGGGATGATGGCCAACTCGCTGGCGATGGGTTGCGACTGCCTCGGCACCATTCGCTACTTCGACGGCCACCTGGCCGACAGCCGCGGACGGGTCGTCACCATCAAGAACGCCATCTGCCTCCACGAGGAAGACTTCGGCATGCTCTGGAAACATTCCGACTGGCGGATCAATCAGTCGGAGGTCCGCCGAGCGCGGCGATTGTCGGTGTCGATGGTCGCCACGGTGGGCAACTACGACTACGGTTTCTACTGGTACTTCTACCAGGACGGCACGATCCAGATGGAGGTCAAGCTCACGGGCATCGTGAACACGACCGGCCTCAAGCCGGGAGAGACCCCCAAATACGGGACCGAGGTCGCCCCGCAACTGAACGCCCCCAATCATCAGCACTTCTTCGGCGCACGGCTGGACTTCTCCGTCAACGGCGAGGAGAACACCGTCTACGAGGTGAACACGCGCAGTGTGCCGGCAGGCCCCGAGAACCCGCATGGCAACGCATTCTTCGCCGAGGCGACGCCGCTCTTGAAGGAGTCGGAAGCCCAGCGAATGACCAACCAACTCTCCTCGCGGTTCTGGCGGGTCGTGAACCCCGGCCGCAAGAACGCCTTGGGCCAGCCGGTGGCCTATCGCCTTTGCCCCGGTGAGAACGTGCTACCCTACGCCCTAGCCGGCGCGGCGGTGCTGAAGCGAGCGGGATTCCTGACCAGGAACCTCTGGGTCACACCCTACAATCCTCGAGAGCGTTACCCGACTGGCGACTATCCCAATCAGAATCCCGGCGGCGACGGTCTGCCCAGGTGGACCCAGGCCGATCGCGATATCAGCGCCCGCGACCTCGTCGTCTGGTACACCTTCGGCCAGACCCATATTCCGCGCGTCGAGGACTGGCCCGTGATGCCCGTCGTCTCGGTCGGGTTCTACCTCCGGCCCGACGGCTTCTTCGATCGCAACCCGGCGATGGACCTGCCGGCGCCGGCGGCGTCGGCGAATTGAACAGGCCGGGCGGGTCGAGCTCGAGCGAGGCGTGCCCGGCAGCGAAAACCGCGGCACGTCTCAACCGACCCGGATGAGTTGGTCCGGCTTCAATCCGTCCGGGATTGTGCCCCGCGCCACGTAGCGATAACTCGCGCCGATGGAGTAGGAGGGCAGTCCCAGCACCTCAACAAGAGCCGAGTGCCGGTCCAGGGCGAAAACGTAATCATCGGCACGCAGGATCCGCTCGACTTCATCGACCGCAGATGGGACCGACAACATTTCGCAAAGCTGCTCAACATCGCCGCCCGATGGGACCGACAACATTTCGCAAAGCTGCTCAACATCGCCGCCAGTAGCGAGAATCAGCTCTTCCGACGGCCCGAAATAGTCGGGGCAGGAGTCGTACTTGTCAACCAACCGGCCTTGGTCAAACAACCAGTAACACAAGATGTCGTCGTCGTGGTTGAGGATGGCGAAGACGGGCGCCGCGACCTCGCGCGTGAGGAGGCCCCCCACCTCCTCGATGGCCTTGGTGTTTTGCGTGTCGGACTTCTCCTCACAGACGACCACAAATCCGTTGGAAGGAGGTGTGACGATGGCTTTGAGTCGCGCCCGCTTCAAGGTATCGACGATCGGCTGTGGGTCGTTCTGCTTCACTGAAAAATTGACGTAAAAGCTACCCATCGTACCTCCCAAGTTGCAAGCTCGCTCGTCCTCTTACGGAAGACCTTGCGCGGCCCGTTGATCCGGGATTGGTCGAGTCAGATGGGTGACTCAACTGCACGCCCGCTGGACGACTCGGCAGGCTTCTTCTCTCGCAGATTTCGGCGGACCCACTCCGTGAACTGGGTCCGGATTCATCCGGCCGGCCGCCACTTCGAGGACCACCTGTTCCTGTTCATCAACCTCGGCTGAGAGCTCCGGCCCATTGAGCACCAAGAAGGTTTCCATGCCTGCGTGGCCGGTCCGCTCATTGCTATCGACGAACGGGTGATTGGAGATGAGGGAAAAGCCCGAGCGGCCGTTTCTCGATCAAGGTCGGGTACCACTCCTGGCCGCCGAAGTCCATCTGAGGCTGGGCCCAAGCCGAGTCCAGACCACCGTAATCGCGGACTCCAGCCAGTCCTCCCGTCTGCTCCAGGACCAGTCGATGCAACTCCAGGATCTCTTCGAGCGTGAGGTAACGGATCATGCCAACCGCCGGTAGAGCTCTGCGTTCTTGGTCAGGACGTAGGACGTCGCCTCAACAAACTCGGTGCTGAGTGACTCCAAGAACCGCTCGACGTGACGTCGTAGGAACTCCTCCGGAGGAACTCCACTCTGGGCTGCCAACTCACGGAGTCTGGCAAGACTCTCGTCCGAGAGAGGAATATTGATCGTGGTCATCGAGTGGCTCTCCACAAGCCAGAGCTTTGAAAACCTCCCAGCGGCTTCTGACAGTCTGCATATTCACGATCATACCAAGCACGCTAGGTCAAGCCGGCAGAATCTCCGGACGAGATCTCTAACGGCCCCTTGTGGGGCCAGCCTCGGGCAACGGATTCCCCTCCACGTCGAGGCGGCGCATGGCCTTGACGAACGGAAGGGTCTTGAGCGGCCCCTCGATCCGGGCTCGGTCGCCTACCACGAGGATCGTCATGTTGTCGGGCGTGATGTATTGCCTGGCAACGCGGTCGAACGTCGGACCGGGTCAGCGCCTCGATCCGGGCCTGGTAACGATCCATCTCATCGTCTGGCAGGTCGTAGGCGACCAGGTTGGCGAGCTGACCGGCGACTCCGAAAGTCGTCTCGAACCGGCTGGGGAAACCCAGGACGATCCGCTCCTTGGCGAATGCCAGCTCGGCTTCGGTGACGGGCCGGCTGCCGGCGATGTCGCTGAGCTCCTTGTCGATCTCGATCAGCGACTCCTTGGACACCGTAGTCTCCACGGTGCCGCCGCCCTCGAAAGGACCGGGACCGCGATCAAACGAGAAGCTCGAGTTGACCCCGTAACTGTACCCTTTCTCCACGCGGAGGTTCCGGTTGAGCCGGCTCTCGAACTGGCCGCCGAGGATCGCGTTCAAGACGACCAAGGCGGAGAAATCGGGCGACTTCCGCGCGGCGCCGATCCGTCCGACGGTCAGGACCGACTGGGCCGCGGCGGGCTTGTCGATGAGATAGAGCGTCCGTGAGGGAGACGGGGCCGGCAACGAGTCGAGGGCCGGTTCTGGAGGGACCGGGCCCGCGGGCCAATTGCCGAGCCGACTCTCGAGCGCAGTCGCGATCGCATCGGGACGTACGTCGCCGACGATCACCAGCACAGCGTTGCCAGGCACCATGATCCGCCGGTAGAACGCCACGATGTCCTCGCGCGTGATTGACCGGACCGAGGCGGGCGTACCCAGGTCGGGCCGGCCGTACGGATGGTCCGGCCCATAGATCAACCGCGGGAAGACTGCCGCGGCGGTCTCCTCGGGATCGTCGGTGCGAGCCTTGATCTGCGAGAGCCGCAGCAGCTTCAGCCGGTCCAGCTCCTTGTCGGGGAACGTCGGGTTTCTGACCACGTCCGCGAAGATGTCGAGGGCATGGTCCTGGTGACGGGTCAAGGTGGTCAGGCTGACGCTGGTCGACTCCAGCCCGCCACTGGCCGACAAGACCGCCCCGATCTCCGAGAGCTCGCCGGCCAGTTGTAGTTCCGTGCGAGATTGGGTCCCTTCCTCGAGCATGCTGGCGACGAGTGAGGCCAGCCCATCCTTCCCCTTGGGCGCGAGGGTCTCACCGGACTTGATGACCAGGTCGAGCGTCAGGATCGGCAGCTCATGACGCTCGATGACTCGAAGTTCCAGTCCGTTGGAAAGTCGTCGGCGCTCGAATCTCGGCGGCTGGTAATGAGGACTCGGGCCAAGCTCGGGCATGATCGAGCGGTCGAAGGTGTCCGGGATATCCGCCGGCGGTGGGGCGGGAGAACGGGTCGTCTGAGGAGGGACCGCGGCGGCCTCGAGCGGCCGGTTCGCCGGCTCGCCGGGCGAGATGTCGAGCTCGATCCGATTGGGCCCGAGATACTTCAGGGCCACGCGCCGGACGTCGTCCGGAGTGACGGCGAAGACCCTGGCCAGCTCGGTCCGGTAGGCCAGCGGATCGCCGAAAACTGCCTCGTACTGGTTGAGCACGGCGGCCTTGCGGGTCACCGACTGGAGGCCCATGATCAGCTCGCTCTCGCGCTGGTTCTGTGCCTTGCGGACCTCTAGAGCGGTAGGGCCTTCTCGCTTGAGCCGTTCGATCTGGGCGTCGGCGATCTTGACCAGTTCCTCGAGCTTCTGGTCGGGGTGGGCATAGAGCTCGACCTCAAAGGTGCCGGCCAGTACGTGGGTTGGATGTGCGGCACTCACGCTGGCCGCGAGCTGCCGGTCGTACATCAACTCGCGAAACAAGCGGTTTTCCTTGTCCAGCCCGCCCAGCACGGCGGCCAGTACGTCGAGCGCAGGCTCGTCTGGGTGCCCGGCGGGCACCGTGGGCCACACCAACTGAGCACGGGGCAGGCTCACTGCGTCCTTGAGCTGGATGTGCTTTGGAGCCAACAGGCTTGGCACGGCCGGTTTCGGGGGCATGACCCGCGGGCCGCGGAGCAGGGGGGCGAAATAGCGCGCGATCCACGCCCGGGCTCGCTCGGCGCAAAGTCGCCCGCCACGCAGAGGATCGCGTTGTCCGGGGCGTAGTAGGTCTGGAAGAACGCCGACACGTCGGCCAGGCTCGAGGCCGAGAGATCGGCCATCGAGCCTATGACGCTGTGCCGGTACGGATGACCCTCGGGATAAAGTGCCGCTCGCAAGACGTCATCGGCCTGGCCATACGGGGCGTTGTCGACGGTCTCCCGTCGCTCGTTCTTGACGACGTCGCGTTCTTTGTCGAGCTTCTCCTGCGTCATCGCCGACAGCAGGAAGCCCATCCGATCGGCCTCGAGCCAGAGGGCCAGCTCCAGCGCGTTGCTCGGGACCCGCTCGTAATAGTCCGTCCGGTCCTCGTCGGTCGTCGCGTTGTTCTCGGCACCGAGCTGCTCCAGCGGCCGGGAGAAGTCCAGGTTATGGTGCTTCGAGCCCAGGAACATCATGTGTTCGAACAGGTGGGCGAACCCGGTCCGCCCCGGTTTCTCATCCTTCGAGCCGACCTTGTAATAGACGTCAACGGCCACCACCGGCGTTTTGTGGTCCTCATGGAGGAGCACTGTCAAGCCGTTGGGAAGCGTGTATCGCTCGACTTTCAACTCGGGAATCTGGGGTTTCCTCGGCTCGTCGGCAGCCAGAACCGCCTGGGCGATCAGAACGACCTCCGCCAGGCCCAAGGCGGCGAAGCTCAATGTGACGCGTTTCATGCAAGACATCCCTCCCTGTGGAGGACAGCCGCCCGTGGCTGTCGCTTGCCAGCAGAAGGGCTGCCCCACCTTTCCTCAATGGCTGTGTAGCACGCGATCGAACCGGTCCCATCGAGACCCGCAGCGCGGATTTTATCAAGATGGCGGCTCAATTCCCAATGCCCGCAACTGGGCCGCCATGCGCTCCGCTCGCTGACGCTCAGCATCGCGCTCCTGTACAGCCTGGTCGCGCTTCCTGGGCGGCCTCATCGCGCTCCTGAGCGGCCTGGTCGCGGTCCTGGGCGGCCTGGTCGCGGTCCTGGGCGAGCTGATCGCGCTGCTGGACGGCCTGATCGCGCTGCTGGACGACCTGATCGCGGTCCTGGGCGAGCTGATCGCGCTGCTGGACGGCCTGATCGCGCTCCTCAGCAAGCTCCTGGTAGGTCAGGAATCGCTGGCCATCAGGACCGTAGATGACGAGTTCGCTCCCCGAGAGGTCGAACCGGATGCCGAGGCGAGGGCTGATCCAGCCGTCGAGTTTGGGGATCTCCTTCAACTCGTCTCCGTCGCGTTTGAAGCCGGTCAGTTCCACCTCATCCGGGTCGTAGATGTAATACTCCTCGATTCCATGATGTTCGTAGAACTTGAACTTTGGAATCATTTCCTTGGTCCGGTTGCTCGGTGAGAGGACTTCGAAGACGACCTGCGGCGCGATTCCCGCTTCTTCCCATTGCTTGTACGAGCCGCGATCACCCTTGGGCCGGCCGAATGCGATCAGCACATCGGGAGCCTGGCAAATCTCCGGGTGGCCCTCCACGGGATACCAGAACAGATCGCCCGCCACGAAGACATCCTGGCGATAGTGAAAGACGCGATCCACGCCCTCCTTGATCGTCACGATCCAACGGAACTGGAGCGTGTTTTCCGCCATCGGCTTTCCATCGGTGTCGGGGTATTTGATCTTCCGCGGAGGACTCATGAGACTCATCGACGCGAATCCTCAGATAGGGAACCAGGGTCAAGAGCCGTGCCGATGACATTCTACCCTCACCATCGTCCGGCACCAACACGAACCTCGCGATCGCCGAACAGGGCTGCTCGGAATCCCTCCTCTCAGGGTCGCGGTGTCAGGATCGTTGTCTTCAGGATTCGTTCGAGCTTGCCCGTCTGGACGTCGATCATGCCGACGGACTGCGAATCGCAATAAGTCAGTGTCTTGCCATCCGGCGAGAAAGCCAGAGAATTGACCTCACCCAGTTCCCCTTCGAACGCCCACAGGGGTTTGCCAGTCGCGATCTCCCAGAGTCTGACGTCGCTCTTGACCTTCCACTCATGTCCGAAATTCCAGACATGGCCGCCCTCTCCCAGGGCAACCGTCTTACCGTCCGGCGAGATCGCGACGGGCGCGACACCGACCCACTGTACCTCGCCCCTCTGACCCTCCATCGTACGGAGGGTTTTCCCCGTCTTGACATCCCAGAGGGTCACCAACTCGGCGGGCTCTCGACCTCCCCCTCCTATGAATCGCTCCCCGCCGGCCAGGATCCGTCCGTCCGGCGAGAAGGCGACGTGATAGATCCCGCCTCGGTCCGGCTGGAGGGTCCGCAACGGCTCCCCGGTCTGCGCATCCCAGAGCTTGACGGCTCGCCAGCCGGTGCTCGCCAAAGTCTTGCCATCCGGGGCGAATGCCAGCGAAACCGCGGCTTCCCCACGGCCCATGTGCGACCACACGAGTCGGCCGTCTCGCACGTCGAAGACCCGGACCTCATAACTGTACTGTGCGTCCTCCGAACCCCACGCCGAGATCGCGAGGTGGTGTCCATCGGGTGCGAAGGCAAGGGATCCGGAGGTTGAGAATCGACCGGTCTGGCGAATCGACTCGCTCGGGTTGGGAATCGTTCGCTTCAACGTCCCCGCCGGCATATCCCAGAGCTTCACAATCCTTTCGTCACCCACGCTGGCCAGCGTCTTGCCATCGGGAGCAAAGGTGACAAACCGGACGATGGAACGCTCACCCTTGAAACCTCCGACCTTCTTGTTCTCGACCAGATCCCACAGCTCGATGGCTCCCTGGAATCCGGCCGTGACGAGCGTCTTGCCGTCGGGAGAATAGGCGAGCGACAGGGCCTGGTCGCTCTCCACCATGGCCTCTTTATCAACGGGTCGGGGCTGTGGACGTGGCGGTGCGGGCGCCTGCGCGGTCATGAACCGGCTTTCGGTTGGTATCGGAAACTCCAGAATCCGGTTGTCGATCAAGACGACATCGGCATTGTGACCGAAGTGCTGAACTTCACTCTCATCGAGGAAGAAACGGGCGATCCTCGCTCCCGTGTCGAAATGAACCTGGGCGCGCTTGGCCTGGATCACGAGGTCAAAGTCGTTACCCTTTCCCTTGCCTCTATGCTTCAAGGTGGCACCGATCAATGTCCGGTCCTGGACATCTCGGACCTTGATCCAGTAGGGCCACGCGGGGTCATTGAATTCATGCTCGCGCCTGAGCTGAGTGAAGAAAGTGTCCTCGAGGTCGCGAGTTTGGACCGTCTGTCGATCGCTGGGGCGCGGTTTCTCTCCGGGCGGCTGCGCTCCCTCTGCTGGCAACGAATCGCGCGAGTCGGCAGCCAGGATCGTCTGCACCAAGGGCATGGTCACGCAGGTCAGGGCGGTGGCCGTCGCCATCACGGCCGCGGCGAGTGTCAATCGGGTCATGAACAGGCTCCTCAAAGTGGCATGCGCCAGCGCGGCGACGACAGGCGAGACCGTCCCCACGAGAGCCGCGCGGCCTGCCATGGTCCGCACCACAGGTTGAACGGTAGAATAGGACGGAGCGGCTGCCAGGGCCGCCGCAGCCTCATGGGACACCAGGCCCGCTGTAAGCAGCCCGGCGGGGACGGTCAAACCGCGAGCGATCAATCGCCGGCGCAACCGTTCTCGTGCACGAGCCAGCCGAGAGAGGATCGTCCCGTGAGCACAGCCGAGCCGCTGGGCTGCGACGGCCGTCGAACAACCCCTCCAGATGACAGAGCACGACCGGCTCCCGGTAACGATCCGGCAACCGGTCGATCTCCTCGTGCAACGCCGCCCGGCATTCGGGCAACTCGCTCTCGGCTGCCGCTCGCGCGGCCGCAAGCTTCCCGCTCCGCCGCTCGTGAAACCGCCGCACGACTGCCGCATAACGCGCCTGACGCGCCACGCGCAAGGCCACGCCGAAGAGCCAACTGGCCACCGATTCCCGCTTGCGGATCGATCCGGCCCGGCGCAGGAAGACCAGGAACGTCGCCTGGAAGGCATCCTGAGCATCGTGCGGATCGTCGAGAGTTTGCCGGCAAACGTGCAAGACCATCGCGCCATGCCGCTCGACCAAGCTCGTGAAGGCGGCCTCGGCCGTGGCGTCGTCCGTGGTCAGGAACTGGTCCAGAAGCTGACCGTCCGTCAAACCGCCGACCACTCCCAGGCCGAACAAGGTCTGGACGTCTCTGAGCAGGGCGGCCTCTTTCGATTCGCCAGTCATCGCGACGGACCTCCATCCCAACACAAACGCCCCGATCGCATTGATGATCGCCCCATAGTGCAGGATCCCGGGCGATTATTCCCGATTTCCGGGCAAACGCGAAAGTTCTCGGTCGAATAGGCGGACCGGTGTGCACCAATCCCTTCAGCCGTGAGTCCCTGGTCCGTACAATACGCTGGAATCGCGGACTGGGACCACAACACCATCGCCCAATGACCGAGGATCAACGGTTCATGAAGAGAATCCAGGCTCGCATTTTCTTGCTCACGGTTCTGGTCGGCATCGTCGATGCGGGCCTTCTCGAAGCGGCGGAGCCCGGCCCGTCCGGCCGATCGCGACCGGGCCGCGTGTTCGCGACGAGCCGGCCCGCGATCGACGAGGTCCTGACCCGACCCTACGACCGCGAAGTCCCCATGGGGTGCACGGGGGACCGCGTCTGGGCGTCGAGCCCCCAGGGCTGGGCCTTTCCCGACGACGTCCACTGGCTGTACCTGACGAACCTCAAGGCATTCGATCTCGAGATCCGCGACGAGCACAGCCTCCTCGTTCCGGCCGGGTCCACGTATTATCCCAGTCACATCCACTCCGAAGGCGTAGCGAGGAAGGAGATGACCGCCTCGGCGTCGTTCACCTTCGCACTGGACAAGGTCGAGAACCCGTTGACCGAGCCGTTCGACCCTCGCAAGCGCTGGACGTGCTGGTCAAGCGGGAAGCGAGTGGATTGGTTCATCGCCGACTTCGGAATGCCACGCACGCTGGTAGGCTTTGATGTTTATTTCTTCGACGATGCCCCGACCGGTGAGTGCCGTCCGCCCGAGTCTTTCGAGGTGTTCTTCCATGACCGCACCAGGGTCGCCCAGGACGGTGGTCAGAACGCGTTCGTCCCGGTCACACTCAGCAAGCTTTTCCCCGAACATCCCAAGCCCGGCGAAAACCGAATCCGGTTCGAGCCCGTTCGTTCCAGGCGATTCCAGTTGTCGTTCCATCATGCCGGAGAGCGGCTCTACACCGGAATCTACGGACTCCGGCCGATTTACGAAGGACCGCCCCGCCAGAATCCTCCGCAGAACCCGTTGCAATTCACCGGCGACAAGTTCATCACGGCCGACGACGTGCTGGTTTCGGTCGTCCGGGTCCACAACCCGACCGACCGGGTGCAAACGATCTACCTTGACCCGATCATCCAGCCCGCGTCAACCTTCGAGCACGAGGCGGTCGGAAGCGTCTCGGGACTCGTCGATCTCGACGGCAGCGAGGTCTCGGGCCGCGAACCGAGGTCGCTGACCCTCCACGGCCGCCAGGAGCTCCAGGGTGTACCGGTCGATTTCCGATTCCGTTACGTCGTGGTCGACGATCCCCCGCGCACACTGAAAGCCGGATTCGACCGATCGGCGAGGGGAGTCCCGTTCCACGGCTTCGCAAGGCCGTTGCTGGATGCCTCGAACGAGCTCTTCAAGCTCCACGGCCACCACATCCAGCCCGGGCGGACCAAGGTCTTCAAGGCCGCGCTGGAGTTGCGGACCGCGCAGGAGCTTTCGAAGATCGATTCTTTCCTCAAGCCTCCTTCCGTCCACAATGCGATCATCCGGCCCGAGGATCAGGACAACCGCGATCTCGTCACCGCGCAGGTCAAGGCGTATCAAGCCTGGTTCGACTCGAACGTCCCCGATTTCGATTGCTCCGACCCCTGGATCCGGAAGATGTACGACCATCGGGCGTACGTCTTGCACAAGAACATGCTCAGCCCGAAGCTGGGTCGGATGCAGTGGCCGACGCAGAGCGAAGGCCGATGGCGGAGCACCTGGTATCCAAACGTCATCAGCTACGGAGCGGCTCACCAGATCCGCGAAGCCCGATGGCTGCGCGACCCGAAGTACTGGGAGGGTCACCTTCGCACCTGGGCCGAGAACGCGAAGCCCGACGGCGTGTATCCCAGCCACGTCACACCGCAGGGGCCGTCCGACGGTCAGTATACCGACTGGATCACCTCGACAGCGTGGGACGGCCACCTCGTCCATCCGGACAAGGCCTTCCTCGCACAGGTTGTGGACAAGCTGGCGGCGAACGTCCGCGGCTGGCAGAAAGTTTACGACCCCGACGGCGACGGCCTGCTCCTGGTCAACTCGCACTGGTGGACCGGAATGGAATATCAGCCGTCGTTCTTCGCCTTCTCGGATTACAAGCCCTCGAAGGACTTCTACCAGCCCGCGCATCCGGTCAGTCTCGAACGGGTGGATCTGACGGCCTACACCTACGGGAACGCTGTCGCCGTGGCTCGGATCTACCGGTTGCTCGGTCAACCCGGGATGGCCAAGGAGTTCGACGACCTGGCGGCCAAGATTCGTGAGGCTGTCATGGCCAAGATGTGGCGGCCCGAGAAGAAATTCTTCTACTCACTCCGGGCCGACGATGACGCCGTGGCCGACGTCAAGGAAGTGATCGGCGTTTATCCGTTCTACTTCGGGATGGTCCCGTGGGGAAAAGGGCATGAGTCCGCCTGGGCATCGATCCTCGATCCGAAGCAGTTCTGGACGACCTGGCCGGTCGCCTCGGCCTCGAAGGAGTGCCCGGCCTATTCGCAGACCAACTGGCCCGGCGACGGCCGCGCCATGGGCTGCATGTGGAACGGCCCGACCTGGCCCCATGCGAACGCGATCGTCCTGACCGCCATGGCGCGGACCTTGCGGGCAACCCGAGACCATCAGATCGCGAATTCCCCGCTCAAGAAGGAGCACCTCTGGGCGTTGTTCCGCTCGTTCACCAGGGCCCAGTTCCGCAACCAGGACATCGGACAGCCTTGGACGGGCGAGTTCTACAACGGCGACACCGGTCAATGGAAGACGGCCGAGCGGGATTACAACCATTCGACCTGGCTGGACATCCTGATCCCGGAACTGATCGGCGTGGTCCCGCGCGACGATGACGTGTTCGAGGTCGATCCGCTCCTGCCGGACGACGCCTTGAGCTTCTTCCTGCTGGACGGACTCCGCTACCACGGTCACGAGGTCACCGTGGTCTGGGACGCGCCAACCACCGGCGCGCCCGATCGCTACGGAGACGGCCGCAAGGGGCTCGACGTCTATCTCGATGGCCGGCTCGTCGTCTCGGCACCTCGTCTATCGAGGCTACGGGCCAAACTCAGGTAAGCGCTGGTTAACCGTATTCACCTGCCACTCTGACCCATCAGTTCGACCTCGCGAACGAGAGCCCGGGATCACCGGGACCGGCGCCGGGCAGCTTGAAATGGAAATGCGTCTCGTCGGTCCAGGTCATGTTGCCCACCATGGCGGGACCCTGGTCCTGGGCCAGCGTCAGGATGCCGTTCCCATAGGTCATCTTCCCTTGAAGTTGCCGGCTCTGACCCTGATGGTTGACCGCCCAGGTGAAGTGGCTCTGATCCGGGAAGGTGATCGTAATCTTGGTGTTCTGGTCCGGTTGAGCTGTCCAGGTCCCTTCCAGCCGGCCTTCCTTTCCCGGAGCGGGCGCATTCGGCGCCAGAACCGATGTCTCCGTGAGAGGCGCTGGCGGCGGGGACAAGGGAGCTGGAGACGCCGTGGGCATGGTCCCGGCGGGTGAGGAACCGCCCGCCGCTCCCGGATCGATCTGACGGGACAACTGCGGCGCGAGACTGTCCTGAGGTTGAATAGCAGCGACCTGCTTCAACATCTGGAGGGCCGCGAGTGTATGCCCCTGGGTCAAATAGTGGTACGCCAGCACGAAGCGACCCGACGCGGAGCTGGGATTCTGCGTACAGTAGCTCTCGAGCGCCCGGAGCTGCTGGGTGTACACGGAAACATTGGGATACAATCCCGAGAGCGTGGCCCAATCCCAGCCGGGCCCGGCGGTCAGAACGGCGTAGAGCACCGCCGCGGACTCGTCGTAACGCTGGAGGGCGAACAGGACCAGTGCGCAGGAACTCGTGAAGCGCCGCATCGTTGGGCATCTGGCGGATCGCCTGATCGGTCAGATCCAATGCGCGAGAATAATCACCCGACTTGAAGGCCCCGCGTGCGGCGTCGAAGCTGGCGACCGCCTGGCTGGTCACACCCGGCTCCGGAGCGGAGGCAAGGCTGTTGATCGGCTGGGTGTAGTCATATGCCAGCGAGGGATCCGCGACGACCGCGGTCGACCCGTAGCCGTAAGCATACGGGTTCGAGTAGCTCGAGTAACCCCAGTCATAGATCGAGGGGCCGTACATCCAGGAACTCAGGCCGTAGCCACCGTACCCGCCGTAACCACCATAGCCACCGTACCCGCCGTAACCACCATAGCCATAGCCCCCGTAGCCACCGTAACCACCATAGCCACCGTAACCACCATAGCCACCGTAACCACCATAGCCACCGTAACCACCATAGCCACCGTAACCACCATAACCGAACCCGCCCATCCCCAGGAGGCCGTAGCCGAGCCCGAAGCCAAGCCCCATCCCCAGTCCGTAACCGAGACCGAGACCGAGCCCACCATACCCGAGCCCATATCCCAGCCCGCCATACCCGAGCCCATATCCCAGGCCGCCGTATCCGAGCCCGCCATACCCGAGCCCGCCGTAACCACGACCGTAACCATAACCGCGGCCGTAGCCACCGTAACCATAACCACCGCCGGCGCCTCCCCAGCGTCCGTGGAGCCAACCTTGATGGAGGCCCGCGTTCGAGTTGCGTCCACCCCAGTTGCCGCCGGCGAACGCGTTCCGGTTGTTGCCGAACGCGTTGACCGCGTTGCTGGTCCGATTAACCGCGATCGAGCGATTGGAGAGCACCGCGCGATTCATGGCCGTCGAGTTGACCCCGACTCCCGCACGGCTATTGATCCCCGCGCGCCCGACACCGGCCCCGGTACCCATGCGCGAGACCGAACTGATCGGAGAGCGGGCCCCCAGTCCATAGGGGTTGCGCCGCCCCGCCCGCCGCCGAATTGATGGGCGTGCGACCACCGATCCCGTAGGGGTTACGACCCATCCCGGCCATCGACCCCATCGATCGGCCACCGACCCCATAAGGGTTACGACCCATCCCGCTCATCGACCCGATTGATCGACCACCGATCCCGTAAGCGCCTCGATTCATCCCGCTCATCGACCCGATCGATCGGCCACCGATCCCGTAAGCGTTTCGACCCATCCCATTCATCGACCCGATCGATCCGGGTCGCATGGCCGAATTCCCCCCCAAACCGCGGGACATCCCCATCGACGGCATCCGGCCCATGCCCATCGACGGCATCCGGCCCATGCCCATTGACGGCGTCCGACCCATACCCATCGACGGCATCCGGCCCATACCCATCGACGGCGCATGGACAGCTCCGCCACGGAAGCCACCTCCGGCGAATCCGCCACCAATATGTCCGCCACCGCCGTGGAATCCGCCACCACCGCCGTGGAATCCGCCACCACCGCCGTGACCACCGCCACCGCCGTGACCACCACCATGCGCCGCAGCCACTCGGCCGGTGAACAGCAACGCCAGAGGAATCGCGAGAGCAATCCCAAAGCCCTTCCGCATCGTGGTCATGGCCGCCTCCGATCTGGAGATTCAACGCGAGGTGTCGTGTCGGCGTCTGCGGAGGGATCCGCGTCCGGGTTGAGTGGACAGGTCTGTCACGAGGCCTGTCGCTTTTCAGTCGCTAAGATCGTGCCAAAGCCCCTCCGGATCAGTCGTGCCTCGGCACGGATCGCGCGCCGAGTCGACGCTCATTCTACGTCCTGGCTGGCGGTTGCGTTCTCGGCGCGATCCGAGAATCCGAGAGATCTCCCACCGTTCCCCCCTCGTCTCCGCGCACCGACTCGATATCGGACTCACGGCCCGACCCTTCGGCCGCGGTCGCCCTCGCGGCTCGGGACCGCCGGATCCCATCCACGATCCCTGCCATGGTCGTCCTTTCGGCTTGAATCTGCAAGCGTTGACTTGATCGATTCGGACTCCGTACGATCGCACGGCCGGCCTGGTGCGAATTCGTGTCCAGCGGATTTGGCGAACGCCCAGGGCCGCCGTATGATAGTAGTGCGATGTCGCATGTTTCTTCAATCCACCGAGAGCGGGCCATGGACCATCGTCCTTCGGTCGATCTTCTGGAATCGATCCACTACTTTCCCGGGGTCTACAAGATCAAGGCCATCGGTCAAGCCGACGATGATTTTGAGTCCCGCGTGGTGGAAGCCGTCTATTCCCACGTCGCCGCACGATCGGATCTCGATTACTCGGTGCGGAGCACGCCGGGTGGTCGTCACCTGGCGGTGACGCTGGATATCTCCGTGCAAACCGCGGAGCAAGTCCGCGCCATCTACGCCGAGATCCGCGAGGTCAAGGGGCTGACGCTGCTCTTCTGACCCAGCATCAATGCGCTCGCGCGTGATTGGGGTGCTGTCTGAGTCCACCCTGTCGGCCGGCCCGTGCTCACTTCGCTTCCGCCTCATGACCGAGACGGTTGACCGGAAGTCGAGCGGGTTCGTACAGTAAGCGAGACAGCCGCCTGTACGGGGTCGGAAGCACCCCATCGGGCGCGGACTCCCCGCTCCGGCCGTAGGCTTGCGGGATGGCAATTGACACCTGACGGGGTCCGATGAGTGACGAGCCGGTTTCGCCGCAGTGGATCGACGTCTCGCAGGCCGATGACCTCCGGGATGTGGTTCATCGTGCGGTCGCCTGCCTGGCGCAGGGAGGTCTGGTGGGCCTGGCGACCGAGACGGTCTACGGCCTGGTGGCCAGTGCTCTGAACGCCCGGAGCGTTGCGCAAGTCAAGGCGCTGCGAACCTCGGAGCCGCAACGTCCCCTCACCTTGCTCTTGAAAGGTCCCGAGGAAGTCACCGACTGGGTGCCCCGGATCTCGGAACTGGGCCGCCGGATGGCCGGGCGGCTCTGGCCCGGCCCGGTCACCCTGATCTTCTCCGGAACCAGGGCCGATGGGCTGTATCAACGTCTGCCCGGCGATGCCCGGGCCTTGATCTCCCCGACCGGTGACGTCGCGCTGCGGAGCCCGTCGCATCCGATCGTCCGGGACGTGCTCCGCCTGCTGCCGGCGCCTCTGGTGATCGCGATGGTGGCGACTCCCGAGCACCCGGTCCCGATCACAGCCGACCCGTTGCGTGGTCTCTCGGGCCTGGATATGGTCATCGACGCCGGGCCGACGCATTACCGGCAGTTCGCAACCGTCGTCCGGATCGACGAGGAACAGTGGTCCATCGAGCCGCCCAGGGGTGGTTGACGCCGCAACTCTCATGCAAGCCTCCTGCCTGATCATCCTGTTCGTCTGCACGGGGAACACCTGCCGCAGTCCCATGGCTGAGGCCATCTGCAAGGTGATCCTGGCCCGGCGGCTCGGCTGCGCGATCTCGGAGCTGGAGCAGCGCGGCTACCTGATCCGATCCGCCGGAGTGGCGGCCAGCAACGGAGTCCCGGCTGCGTCCCATGCCATTGATGTGATCCGTGCCCTGGGCGGATCGCTCGAGCACCACCGCAGCCGCAAGATCGCTGCGAACCTGGTCCGTCAGGCCGACTGCATCTTCGCCATGACCGGCGACCACCTGGACACCCTTCTCGCCGCGCTCCCCGAGGTCGAACACCGCGCGTTCTTGCTCGATCCTGGCGGCGGTGACGTCGCCGACCCCGTCGGCTCCGACCACGAGACCTATCGCCAGACCGCCCAGATGATCGAGGCCATGCTCGAGCATCGGCTCGACGAGATGGGATTCTGATCGCGACTCCTGGCTTGAGTGAGAGTCTGTCCCCAGAAGCCATTTGAGCCCCCTGCGGGGCTTCTGGGACAGACTCAGAGTCCCGAGTGCGTCCAACACCGCGGGTGCGGATTCGTCTCCCCTTTGTTCCCGAAGTCCCGTTTCCAAGACCGCAAGCCCTCCTGAGCGTCATTTCGCGTATCGGATCGCCGGAAATTCGCCACGCGCCTTCTGGTATTGATCCTCCCACTCGTCCGGCCAGCCGAATGCCTTCTTCGCGAGCGGTTTGATGTCCTTGTGGGCGGCTCCGTTCATGAAATGGATGAATTCGCCCCAATTCATTCGCCGCGTGTAACGCTGGTGCTTCCCGTCGCCCTCGGGCTCCTTCGGGTAATACTTCGCCAGGAGCTGGAAGAAATTCACCATCACCTTCGAGCGTCCGTGGTCTCGCCAGAGCGGATAGAAGAAATCTCGAAACCAGTGTGTACCGGGTCTAGGGAAATCGTCAGTCTGCTGGGAAAACCGCCTGAAAAGGCGCCTGGCCTCCTGGTCGAGCCCCAGGGATACATAGACGTCGTACTGGAAGAACTCGATCCATTTGCTATCCTTCCACAGGTCGAATGCGGGCGATTCATGCACGCCGTTGCTGGCACCTTCGACGATGTGGCCGACCTCATGGCTGACCATGTCGATCCCGGAGTACCCCCAGTCATCGCCCCCGCAGTCGGTGACATTCCGAAAGTCATGGGATTCCTCCAAGTACGTCGAACGGATGACCCCCGCCGTATTTCCCCTGATGAAAGATCGCATAGAGACGGGCATCGGGCCCGAAACTCCCGTAAGTCTTCTTGGTGTATCGCCACATCTTCGTGACGAACGGCAAGATCCACTCCGTTCCTTTTCGCGGCACGTCGTCGTCGAAGTAAAGCGCCACGTCATCGTCGGACGCGACGAGCTTTACGAGTTGCTTGTGCTCGAACCAGTGCTCCTGCCACGTCCGCGGTGGGTCGAGTGATTCGGTCCCCCAGACAAGACCGGCGACCGCCACGGCGAGAACCAGACTGACCCGATTGATGGCCATTTTGACTCCTGAAAGGACTCCCTGGAACCGAGACAAGAGCCGATTGTATCCATTTAGCCTCTGAGCGTGTGAGCGCCCGCGAGGCAACTGCGTCATCCCACCCAGGAGGCACGCCCTTGATCGGACCGGCCCATTTCGGTCTGCTGAGTTGAATGACGAGGTTCCCCAGCCGCGGGATGGTCACGCGGAACTTCGACGTCATCCGGCAATCGGATTGGGAAAAAGGCGGGAATCCTGAATCCATGAGCCGACGTCCTCGACACTACTTGGCGTGACCATCGTCCAGCACCGAGGAGACCGACTCATGCACGATCGATCCGCATCGGGAACGCTGCTCGAGCAGGTCCAGCTCCTGTTCACCGCGGGGACCTCCGTCGGGTTGACCGATCGCGACCTGCTCGAGCGGTTCCTGCACGACGAACGCCCGTCCGGTGAGGCCGCGTTCGGAGCCCTGGTCGAGCGGCATGGTCCGATGGTCCTCCGCGTGTGCAGCCAGGCGCTCAAGGATCGGCACGCGGCCGAAGATGCCTTCCAGGCGACTTTCCTCGTGCTGGCCCGTCAGGCGCGTTCGATTCGCAAGCAGGATTCCGTGGGAAGCTGGCTGTTCGGCGTCGCCTGCCGCGCCTCGGCGCGGATCCGGATGGCGGAGGCGCGGCGGCATCGGTACGAGCAAGAGGGTGCAAAGGTCCGGGCTCATGACCACACCGACGCGCTCGACTCATCCGAGCGTTGGCCCGAGCTCCATGCCGAGATCGCCCGGCTCCCGGCGAAGTACCGGCTTCCCATCGTGCTCTGTTACTTCGAAGGTCTGACGCACGAACAGGCCGCCGGCCGGCTGGGATGGCCGGTCGGGACCGTGAAGACCCGGCTGACGCGAGCCCGCGACCAGCTCCGGTGGCGCCTGGAACATCGCGGGTGGAGTCCCGCGCCATGGATTCCAACCGAGCCGCTCCGACCCTCGGACCTCGTCGAAGTTCCCCGGTTGCTGCTGGACTCGACCACCCGGGCCGCGGTCGGTTTCGTCTCCGGATCCGGCGGCAGCGGATTCACATCTTCCGGAGTCCTCGCAATCACCCAAGGAGTCCTGAAAGCCATGCTGTTCCACAAGTTGAGACTCACGGCGATCGCCCTGCTCGGCGTGATGGCACTCGGCCTGGGTGCGATGGTCCTCGCTCGGCAAGCCCCCAAAGAGCGCCCAGCCGATGGCCAGCCCGCACTGGTGTCAACACCTGTGAAGGCCGCGCCGAAGCCTACCGTCCTTAGCCTGCACGGCACGACGTCCTTGGTCCCGGAGATGATCGTCCGGATCCAGCCGCCATTCGATTGCCGCATCGACAAGGTCCTGGTGGACCTCGGATCCGTCGTCAAGGTGGGCGACCCGCTGGTGGAACTTTTCAGCACCGAGATCGCCTCGGCCAAGAGCGAATACGAGATGGCATACAGCCAGTGGAAGCACGACAAGCAAGTCTACGATTACAAGATGCCGCTGATCCGGGATAACACCATTTCCAGGCAGGCGGTGTTTGATGTCGAGAGCAAGGAGGCCCAGAGCCGGCTGAAGATGAAGATCGCCAAGGACAAGCTCCTCGTCTACGGCCTGAGCGAAGCCGAGATCGAGAACGCCAAGAACGAGGACGGCGTCCAGAAGGCCAGGATGATCCTGCGGTCGCGTGCTCACGGCGTCGTGGTCAAAAGGACGGTCGTGACAGGGAATTACTATGACCCCAAGGACGAGTTGATGGTCATCGCCGACGTGAGCCTACTCCGGGTCACGATCGGCATCGATGCCCGTGATACTGACAATATCCGTGTCGGTCAGCCGGTCGCCGTGATATTCCCCTTCAGCGTCAACGAGCGGACGGTGGACGCCAAGGTGAAGGCCAAGGTGGAAGGCATCCACCCGGAAATCGAACCGCGGAGCGGGAAGGTCTCCTTCTGGACCTCGATTCCCAATCCCGATCGCCGGATGATGGCCGGAGGCGCTCGTGCGCGTTGACGTGGACCTCGGGCCCACGTCGAACCCGCCGAGCAGAACCGATGCTCCCGTGCAGTGGAAATCCGACCGGAGTTTGGAAGAGCGATTGAGCGAAGTCGAGCGGAAGCTGGACCAGCTTCTCGACAAGGAAGACAGCCGAGCCCCAAATGCCAAGATCCTCGAGCGCTTGAATGAACTGGAACGGAAGCTGGATCGGGTCCTCGACCTCAAAGCCGGCGTTAGCCCGACTGTCAGGATCGACTCCGTAAGCCGGTTCGATGAAGGATTCCCCTTGATTCGGGTTCCGAGATATCCGACACTTGTCGTAGGAAGAGCGAACTCCGGTCGACGGATGGGCGCCCGTCGAAGCGAGGTTCGCTCTCTTGGAGACGACAGGAGTTGAGATCGATGGTCACGACCCGCAGAGATCGCTGGTCCTTCGTGCCTTGGGTCCTGGGAATGCTCCTTCTTGCCGCCGGGGCGGCGGATGGGCATGACCTGGTCGTCTCGGCCCGGGATGCGGGTTGGCTGCTCCTGATTCGCGCCGACCTCGAGCTGCTCGGTGGCTTCTGGCTCCTCGGCGGGCGATTTTCGCGGGCAGCCCGGTTTGCGGCCATCGCCGCCTGGGGTGGTCTCCTGGCCTACGACCTGACGCGAATGGCAGCCGGTTACCCCGCACGCCATGGGTTCGGTCAGGTCGCCGTTAGGTCGTGGTGGGTCCTTATCAGCGATCTGCTCATCGTCGCCGGCTTGCTGCGCTGGCGAACGGAACCGGAACAGACAGCCCGGATGGGTTCGCATCCGGGGCGATGGGCGGTGGCGTTACTCATCGCGATGGCGATCGGCATCGCGATCGACCGTACGCAGGTGGGCCAGTTTCCGATCGTCGCGACGGTTCGCTCAAGTCGATCATCCTCGGGACTCGACTACCTGGTCTACTTGCCCGATGGCTATTACCGATCGTTGGGACGCTGGCCCCTGATCCTGACATTGCACGGGCGAGGGGAGGCGGGCGACGACATCGACCTGGTGAGACGCCAGGGATTGCCCCTCCGTGTCGAAGCGAAAGGCGGGCTGCCGTTTGTGATCGTCGCTCCTCAGAGTTCCGATTGGGCCTGGAACGTCGGTGCGCTGGGCTCACTGCTGGACGAGGTCTTGAAGTGCTATCGTATAGACGCCGGCCGGGTTTATCTCGTCGGCAATAGCATGGGCGGCAACGGCACATGGGCGTTGGCGGCCCATTACCCGGAGCGATTCGCGGCGATTGCCCCGATCTGCGGCAGAGGAGATCCCGGCACGGCCCAGCGATTGAAGGATGTACCAACCTGGGCGTTTCATGGTGCTGCTGATCGCGTCGTCCCGCTGGAGCAGTCCGAGCGAATGATCGCGGCACTGAAGCAGGCCGGAGGAGATGCTCAATTGACGGTCTACCCGGGAGTGGGTCACGATGCATGGACGTCAACCTACGCGAACCCGAGGTTCTATGAGTGGCCGTTGCAACACAGGCGAGGCAGAGTTTCCCACGCGATTCCCCCTGTTTCCGCAGGAGACATGTGGAGAGGAAAAATGCGGCATTGAGTCGGAGGGTGGCGCGGTGAAAAGTTAGTGTTGACACCCTAAGCGTTCATCCCGTTTTCGTAGCGCGGGCGACTTCCCCCTCTCCCCGCTGCGGCGGGGAGAGGGTGCCCGTAGGGCGGGTGAGGGGTCGGATTCCCAGCGCCACAGAAGGCGAAAGAGCGACCGAGGTCATTTCGAAAAAAGAGTCCAGCCCAACTTTTCACCGCGCCAGTGCGGGCCTCCGAGCGCCCGAAGGGTCGTCAAACCGTTCCCCCTTACGAATGGGGGATACAGGGGGGTTCTGGATCGCTCTGCTTCCAAGGTCTATAGGGTGAACGAGAAGCCTGTTGTAGGGTGGGTCGAACGCCGCACCGCGTCGTGAGGCCCACCGAACGCCGCGGCTTAGGTGGGCCTCGCCGCGAGGAATCGCGGTTCGACGCACCCGACACGCGGAATTCGGGCTCGCTTCCGTCTCCCTCTTATTGGGGACCCTCACGCGCCAATGCCGATCGAGGGCTCAGCAACGGCCGCCAGTCTCGTTCGCTCACAGTCTCCCAGGTGAACTCGTCCTCGAACCGCTTCCGTCCCGCCAGCCCCATCCGGCGCCGCAGGTCGGGATCATCCAGCAGCCGGGCGATCTGCCGGGCCAGGTCAACCGGGTCGCCGGGTTCGAAGAGCATCCCAGTGAGCCCGTCGCTGACCGCATACGGCAACCCGCCGATCCGGCTGGCGACGACCGGCACGCTCGACGCCATCGCTTCGACCGACGTGATGCTCAATCCATCCTGGGCGATCGTGGGGACAACGCAGATATCCGCAGCCGCGGTAATGCCGGGGCAACTCCGCCTGCGAGCACCAGCCGACCGACCGGGTGAGTTCATCGATCCGCCCCGGCCCCGGCGGGTCGAAGGTGACGACCAGCTCGAAGTCGTCGCGCGTCTGGCGCAGCAGCCGGCAAGCTTCATGCGCCATGAGATACCCCTTGATGAACTCGCCAACCACCGACGCCATGAACACGACAGCCGGCGGGCGGGATGCGGATTCGTCGGGATCGGTTCCTCCTTCACCAGGCGAAGGAATATGGGGACTGGCTCCCGGCACAGCATTCATCTTCCGCACCTGGTCCAAAATCCCTCGGGCCGGGTGCCTGTCTCCATTCTCCTCGAGTCCACCCGGCGGTAACTGCGCGAAGGGCACCGAATCCCGCGGCGCCTCCGGTGGCGGCCACGGAAACTCATCAGTGACCCGTCCGATTCCCCAGTCCGGAAACCGAGCAAGAACATGCCGGACCTGATACCCCGAATGTGCGAGAAACCGGACCAACCCGGCGGTGTGCATGTTACCGCCACCGGTCGAGGGCCAGTTGAACAGAAAGCTGACGATAGCCACTCGGACGGGGTGGCGAGTGGCGAGGGACGGTCGGCGGGTATCAAAGACCGACGTCGCGGAAGCTGCTGGCGCCGCCGCCAGCTCCCGCGTGGCGGGCACGTCGCTCTGGCGGAGAGTCAACCGATCCATCTCCGCCGCGACCAGGACATCATTCAGCCCGGCCAGCCGACAATTCGGATCGACTTCCATCGCCTCTTGCCAGCCCCGACGCGCCTCGTCGAACCGACCTCCAGCGCCGCCAGCGCGGCCAGGTCGTTCTGGATCAACGCCCGGAGCCGTGCGTCCGGCCCCTCCAGCCCGTCATACCGCCGCCGCGCCTCGTCGTACCGCCCCTGCTCGGCCAGCCGGCACACCTGCCAGTATTCCGCCGGCAACCCCTCCTCCGCTTCGTCAGGTTCAACACCGATCACCCGCATCGATGCCTCCGCCAGTCGGGCAAGGACTCGGATCTTTTGAACACGAAATGCCCGAAATACACGAAAGAATCATAAGACCAGGAAAACGATGGGACTGGCCAAAAGAAACCGGCAACCTTTCCCTTTTTTTCGTGCATTTCGTGTATTTCGTGTTCAATCTTTCCCTGTATTCTGATTCATAGGTGATCCCTATTTTTCCGAAGCGCGTCGTGCAGCGCCCGATCGCCAGCGCCGGGCGATGCAGCTTGTCCGGCGGTACGCCGTCCAGGGCCGCGATCAGGTCGTCAATGGTCAGCGCGCGGCACTCGGCGATTGTTCGGCCCACGATCAGCTCGGTGAGCATCGACCCGGCCGCGATCGTCGGCCCGCAGCCCTAAGTCTGATACTTCGCCGCCGCGATCCGATCCTCCTGAACCTTGAGGAACAGGATCAGGAACGCCCCGGCGGCCCCGGCATGGCCGGTCAAGTCGGGGTTTTCCATGACTCCCGCGTTCCGCGGGGCCATGACGTGCTCGGTCAAGGTCTCGGAGAATCTGGCCATGGGAGTGGCGACCAAGAACGGTGATCACACAGTTCCGGGCTGTAATTTAAATTTTCACAGAAAACCATAAGAGGATTTGTCAGCAGGGGCTGCCCGGAAAATTCGAAAGGCGTTGATGGGGCGCCGGCGAGCTACGATCGCCTCGTCATGGCGATGAGGGAAGTAGACCATCCGGCAGAGACAGCGATCGGTCCTGGCCTGTTGGATGCCAGTATGCTCCCCGACACCGTAGTCGCGGATGCAGAACTCCAGGGTTCCGCACGCGACCAAGAGCTACCGAGCGCGTCGCGAAGTCGCCCGACCATGAACAGGGATGGCCGGCGTTATCGTGATTCGAGGCGACCATCACCGCCCATTCCGCCCGCTCCCGACCGCATCGCAATCAGCCGACGACCTCGCGGCCCCGGTCCGCGGAGATGGTGATTGGCGTTTCTTGAGAAAGGCTCTTGGTCCCCTCGGTCACGAGCTGGTTCACGATGGAAGAGGGGCGGTAGACAATCACGCCCGGTGATGTCTCGACCGGCCGCAATTCCTCGATTCGACGGCTCTGGCCCACTTGTTCGATCGGAGGCATGCTGGACCTCGATTCCCGTATGACTGCCATCATGCACATCCAAGCTCGACATTGTAAGTGGAATTGTAGCGGGACGCGATCGCGGCCTCAAGCCCGACGAGAATCGGGAGGCGGCGCCATCACCCCACCGGCGGCAGACACGGACGGGGGTGCGGAGACCACATCCAGTCTAGCACGCCGATGGCGAGAGCGGACATTCGGGCGCATCTGAGTGGTTTCAGGTCACTGCCGGAGCTACCCAGCCGGCGTCCAACTGGCACTGGCGCCAGAGCCTCGCGATCCGCCGGTGCAATTCCCGAACGGCGTCCTCATGACTGAGGATATAGCCGAGCCCGATCCCCGCGATCTCCGAGACGACGGCCACGACGCCCACCGGTGCGATATCGATCGGATCCTGGCCGATCGGGGCTCCCGCCGGCTGGTCGGTCCATTCGGCGCGCCAGAGAGGGCAGGCGAACAGGTGTTTTACTCGCTTTTCCGAGACACGGTGGAATGAGGGGAGGGGCTGCCCGGCCGCTGCGACCCCGTTATATGAGCAGGGATACCACGAACGAAAGGCCGTGCCGATAAAGTCGCGGCCATAGACGATCCGCTCGGGGAACTCGTCATTATGGAAAGAATCATGCCACTTTCTGACCAGTTCTCCCTGCGATTCGTCGAAGGCGTAGAGGTACACGCCGAGGCGAGGATCGTCCCAGGTGGGGATCGGGTCCCTGGCGCGGAACGCGGTGCGGACGTCTTTCTTCAAGGCGGCGAGGAATTGCTGCACCGCCGCGAAGGCCGGCGGGGTCTGGTGGACCTGGAACACCCTTGTCCGCTGGTTCTGGAGGTTTTGCCGATCCAGGATGGGCTCCTGATCGGGTAATCTCCACTCCAGGGCGTATCCATATCCGACCTGCGGCCGGTAGACACTGAGGGTGGCCTCGGGGACCGACGGGAGGTCATAATGGCCCCGCACCTCCCGGTCCCTCGACCAGTAATCCCAGGTGATGTGGTCGGATTCCTGTTCGTGAGGCGCGATCTGCACGTCCGGGTCATACACCCGAAGGTCCATCGTCTCGGGGAACAGTTCGGTTTGCGGTTCGTCTGGCCCCACGGAGAAAAACCGGACGTTCATCACCAGCCGGCCGCATGCGATGCGCCGGACTTCGTGATAGATCTCCTCCTTGCCCATCTTCCTGGGGACGACCCGCGCGGATGCCTGATCCTCCAGGCTCGACGCGATCCCGCCGAAGACCGTGGTGCGCAGGAGTATGTCCACCCTGTCGGACCCGTTCCGGGTGAACTCGGGATCGAGCGTCAGCCGGAAGGCGATTTCCGGGTCTTCGGCCTCCACCGATTGCACCGCGAATGCTTCGTAGGGGATCGGCCCTCGCCGGCGACCGAGGTACTCGGCGGAGAAAGTGATCTGGGTCAACCCGGTGGCTCCCTTGGAGACTTGTATCGTCTCGACCGGCCCGTCCTCGCCCCGGAGGCCCCGGATGACCTCCGTGATGATGATATCGCCCGCGGGCAGGATGACGTCTCAGCGCTGCGAGAAGGTGTCGCAGGTGAGCGAGTCGGCCCGGCGCTCCCGGAGGTCCCACGACCGGGTCCGGACCAGGTTGTAGCCGGCCATCGCTTGCGCGATCGGCCGGAGGTCCGTCCAATTCTCCTGAAACTCGGCCCGATAGGATTTCACGACCCCCCGTGTCGTGGATCTTCACGACGTTGAACGCCCGCACGTTATTCGCCCCGCCGTTGACGCCGGACCAGGGGCATGAGATCAACTCGAGCCATCGCGGTGACGCGTCGTCGCTCAGGAAGGTCTGCGGCAACCAGTAGCCGTCCGTGTGGAGGTGGCCGTGCAGGACCAGGCGATAGCCATCGTGGAGCAGGCGGCGCAGGAAGTTCCCCGCGTTTCGAAGGAGCATCAATGACGGTGCGCCACGATCTTTCGGTCGGCCGCGCGGTCGTCGGCCGGGATCGCCATGAGATGATGGTGGATCAAGGCCATCCGAAACGCCGCGGGCGGCCCCCTCCCGAAGCGGCGCGGGCAGGGCCGGGAGCCCTTCCATCACAACGTCGCACTGCTTCGTCAACGCCATCCCCTTAGCGAAATCGAGGAACATGGGCCGGACCTGCTCGTTCGAATCGAAGCACGCGACGAACAGGCCGAGTCCTGGGTAGTAGGTGTGCACGAAATACCGCCCGAACGTATCACGGAAGGCCTGCTCGAGCATCGGGAGCCCGTAGTTTCCCGACCAGCGCACATCGTGGTTGCCGGGGATGACGAGCAATCCCTGATTGGAATCGACATTCACGAGTTTGCAGACCTCAAGGATAGCCTTGAGGGAGCTGGCATAGGCTTGCTCCCAGCGGCCCGGCCACCACTCGCTCGCATCGATCAGGTCCCCCGTGACGACCACCAGGTCGTACTCCTCCTCCTGGTCCTTCAGGGCACGCTCGAGGTCGGGCAGGAAGCTGTCGTGGTGGTCGCCGGTCAAGGGCGTCTTCGCGAGCAGATGCAGGTCGGAGAGCTGTAGGATCGTCGCAAGTTTCGACCCCTGCTTCTTCCTTACGATCCCCTCGCAGACGCGAATGGCCGGTCCATGGTGCGGAGTCCTATCGGGTCTCAGCATCGCTAACGCCCGATTAGACAAGAACACCAGAATCACCGCTCCGGCGGTCGCCGAGACCGACGGCCCCACCACGCCACCGACGCGAACGCCGGCCAGCCCGAAGGCGAACCCGCCGATCAGCGCGCCAATGACACCGATGATCGGGTCACCGATCCAGTGAGAGACGCGGCGCTCGACCAGCAGACCGATCAGCCAGCCTGCCGCCAAACCGATCAGGGGGAACCAGATCAACTCCATGTCACGGATCTCCGAGCGCAGAGATTTGTTTCATTCGCAAATTCCTACTGGCTCCGTATTGAAGCCCGCCCGCCCGCGGAGGACGGCCCGACCAGGCTCTGCTTCGTGGCTTCCTCCTGAGCGCGGACCGGTCCGGCCAGCTCCCCGGTGCGCCCAACGTATCCCTGTAAGGCTTCGTCCATGGCCCGACCTCATCGTTAGAGGCACCGATCACGACATGGATAGGCAGATGTTGTATTCTTGCGGCCCGCGTGGATCGATGCGCGAGCGCAGTCCCGGATTCTTGACTGCGACCGGGGAACCGCGACAGGCAACGGGACCGCGAACGGGCACGCTGGTAGATTTGGCCTCCTGCCACGGGGCCGCCCCACAGCAGCGCTAGTCCGATTGGACCGAGTTACTGCTTCGCCCAGAATCCATATCCAGAGGCTGGGACCAACGCCGGGCCCTAACCAGGCCGCGCCATGCACCATCACCCCGCACGCGTCGGCGGTGATGCCGTCGTCGGGTTGTTGCCCGCACCAATCAGATCGACTAATTTAAATATGTAAATTTTAATTTATTTCTGTGAAATGAGTTGTGTCGAAAGCTATCAGACTCTTTGTGAATATAATCCAAGAATAATCATATTATTTGTGGTGGCGAGCCGGGAAACATACGGGTTTTGACGGAGCCTCTGGGAATCGGGCCCACGGGGCCGCGATGCCCAGCCTCCGCAAGCCTAATGGCAATAGAATATTGTGATTAATATAGTTTCATTTGTCGGATCGACTGAAGCGTCCAAAAGGCGCTGTGGAAATGACTCGGCAACGGTTGTTACAACGTCATAGTTTCGAATTCCGGCACAATCGCCAAGCCTCTCTGGAAAGCTACAATTCACACGATTTGCGACCCATTTCCTGCCGAAAACTCTGCGATTCCGACAATCAAGCGACGCAAGTCTCATTCTTCCAAAACGTTCTGGATTTACGAACGATATTCGCAGGGAATGGATATCATCGCAGTTATTGCTGCAAAGTCTTATAATAAAGCGATTTATGTCTCTACACTTCCGTGCAAACGTGGATACCACGCCCCATTTTGCCAGTGTTTCCTGCATTTTCTGTGCAGCCGAAGCGTGAACCGTAGCCTCAAGCGGCTAGGGCTCATTGGCCGATTCGAATCGCCGAGCTGCACCGGCGCGGCGTGAAAAGTCGGGCGAGCGAACCTGCGCTGTATTACTTGTGCCATTCTGGAATGTTCTTGGAATGTTCCTTTCCCCCCCTTCGGGAAGCGCCCCTCGGTCGCTGGCCAGGACGGGGATGCCGTTAGCCAGCGCTTCGGCCGCCACCCGCCCGAACATCTCGGAGACCAGCGTGGGGACCAGCAACACCCGCGTCACCCGGTAGAAGTGGCGGGGATCGAGGGTATTGGCCATCCGGTTCAGGTTCTTCAGGCCCGACAGGTCCAGCGGAAGGCGCGCCAGCCCGTCGCTGATGCCCCGCCCCTCGACGACCAGGAGCGGGATGTCGGGCCGGCACGGCCCAGTTCGGCTGCGATCTGGGCGAACATCGTCAACCCCTTGGCCGGCTGGGGATTGACGAACGTCACGTATTGCGGCGTCCGTTCGTCCGCCACGATCCGATCGGTGCGCATGGCCGGAGGGATGGCCGTGCTCTCCAGGCCAAGCTGCCGAGCGTCGTACCGGCGCGCGAATTCCGATGAATCACAGGGCATCCAGCCGCCTCTCGCCAGAAGCTCTCGGTAGGCTTGGTAGGAGAAACAGGGACGGATGAGAAACCGGTGGCGTCCCCGTCTTCGGCCTTCGGGGTGTGACCGGCGATTGATGGAAAGCTCGAAGGGCTTTCTGCATACGATTCGCGCGGAGGCTCCTCCCGCTTCTCGGACGGGTTGCTCCCCGCTTCGGGAATCGACCACCGACCCGCGTCTCCCGTCCCCGGGCGAAGTCGCACGATCGAATATTGCGGCGAGATTCTCTATCACTCAGTCGCATTGTGAGTTACGCCGAGAATCCGGGCCGGTCCCACACTAGGTGCATTAACGTTTTTCCGGAGTTGAGGTATCATATAGGTACATAGTGAAAATGCGCGGCGCGGCCCTCCGGGTTCGGTGGGCGCGGGGACCACCGTCCTCCAGGACCAACTCCCATCGTCATGGACCATTTCCGGCGTGTTCCGCCTCCAGTGTCCAGGAAAGACGAGACCTCGTCGCGGGTCGCGGATCGAGAGGCCGGCGCGGGCGACCCGCCGAAATGTTTTCATCCTGTGCCAACCCGTGCCAGGGCTTGGCCGCCCGAAGTGCCGGGATCACACGGTGTTACTCACGAATCAAGCGATGCGGCCCAGCGGTCCCCCGCTCCGAGGGCAGAGAGCGCCGTCAGCGTGCCATTCTCGCGAAGCGGCGACCTGCCGATCCGTCGGACTCTCGAGGTCTCGAGCCAGGAACCCCCGAAAATCGAGATTCGCGAAACGAAGTCCGCTGCGACCACGCGACAAGTGGGCCTCGCGAATGGGTTTTCCTTGCGGATTCCGGCCTGGCCGCCTGTTGCAGCCGGGACCATGCAGTCGACCTTGCCAAGAACCGGGGGAAAGCCCAGAATGACCCGTGGGGAGAGGTCGGCAGGGAAGGCCGGATCGCCGTCGGTGCAGGCCTGGCGGTGGGGAAGCCGGGAGGACGGTCCCACTGTCGATTCCTGTGCCCCGTCGGAGAGATCCTGGCGATGGCGGTTGCCCCTCTGCAAGCCCCGGTGCAGGCGATGGAATCCGGCACGAGCCCGGTCCATCGCCTGGGCGAACAAGTCTTCGACGCCGTCGCCGAGATCGGCGACGTCGCGCATTTCTCCGTGATGACGCTGGTCTGGATCGTCCGGCGGCGGTCGCGATGGTCGGTGCTGGTGCCGATCTTCTACGCGATCGGCGTCAAGAGCGTCTCCGTCGTGGCGATCACCGGGACCTTCATCGGCATGGTGCTGGCAGTGCAGGCGCATCACCAGTTCGCCATGATGGGACTGGCGACCCGGCTGGGGTCGGTGATCAATATCTCGATCGTCAAGGAGCTCGGACCGGTGCTGGCCGCGACCATGCTCGCGGGACGGGTCGGATCGAGCATGGCCGCCGAACTGGGGACGATGCGCGTGACCGAGCAGATCGACGCCCTCTCCGCACTGGGGACCAACCCGATCTACTACCTGGTCGTTCCTCGCTTCCTGGCCTGCGTCCTGTTGATCCCACTCTTGACCCTGATGGGCGACTTCATGGGGGTTATCGGCGGTGCGGTTGTCAGCACGCAGATCCTCAACGTCGATTCGTTCGCCTACTGGAAGCATACGCGCGATTTCGTGGACAGTCTGGATATCTTTGCCGGTGTGTTCAAGAGTTACTTCTTCGGCGCGGGGATCGCTCTGATCAGTTGCCATCGGGGCTTCAACTCACGCGCCGGTGCCGAAGGGGTCGGCCGGGCCGCCACCGAGGCCTTCGTCTTCTCGTTCATCGTCATCCTGTTCCTCGACTTCGTGATCGGGCTGAGCTGGAACAGCGTGTACAACGCCATCTGGCCCTCGGCCCAAGGACTGTTATGAACCCAGTGGAACCGGCCGATGAGGTCCCGCACGACAATCTGATCGTGCTGCGCACCGTGAGCATGCGGTTCCGGTACCAGTCGGTCCTGCAAGAAATCGATCTGGTCATCCGTCGGGGCCAGACGGTGTGCATCATTGGTGAGAGCGGTTGCGGCAAGACGGTGATGCTCAAGCTGATCATCGGCCTGTTGCATCCGACCCAGGGGAAAGTGGAATTCGACGGGCGCGACGTCAGCGGGCTGGGCGGCAAGGAGCTAGTCAAGATGCGGCTCCGGTTCGGGTTCTTGTTCCAGATGGCCGCCTTGTTCGATAGCCTCACGGTCTTCGACAACGTGGCGTTCGGCCTGCGCGAACACCACTTCTGCGGTGAGGACGAGATCCGACGGATCGTCAACGATCGACTTCAGGAAGTGGGACTCGGTGGAGGGATCGAACAGAAGAAGCCGGCCGAGCTCTCGGGTGGCCAGCGGAAGCGCGTGGGCCTGGCCCGGGCGCTGGCCATCGGTCCGGAAGTCATGCTGTACGACGAGCCGACCACCGGACTGGACCCGATCATGAGTGACGTGATCAACGAGCTGATCCTCCAGACCCAGCAGAGCAAGAAGACGACCGGGGTGGTGGTCACTCACGACATGAAGACCGTCACCAAGGTCGCCGACCGGGTGGTGATGCTCTACCCGTTGCCGCGGCTCGGTCCGCGCGAGTCGCAGATCCTGTATGACGGCCCGCCCGAGGGCCTGGAGTCGTGCCCCGATCTGCGGGTCCGCCAGTTCGTCCGCGGCGAGGCCGGAGAACGCCTCCGCGAGATGGCCCTGCTCAAAGCCGCGCCCGGGCCCCAGACCCGCTAACCCCCGGATCGGGCCCCGGACCGCGATTGCGAGGATGATTATGAATGAACGGCTGATGCAGTTCCGAATCGGCATGTTCGTGATCGTGGCCGGGCTGGTCCTGACCATGATGATCGTCTGGTTCGGGGAATCGCCGTCGCTGCTGCGCGACCAGGGCTACATCAAGGTGCGGTATGCCGAGGCGCCCGGGGTTCTGGAAGGGGTGCCGGTGCGGAAGAGCGGAATTCGCATCGGCGAGGTCGTGGCGATCGCCTTCGATGAGCGGCCAAACCAGCCGGACGGCGTTCTCGTGACGCTGGCCCTCGAGCGCCGGTATCGCGTCCGCGAGGGGTCGTCTCCCCGTCTGACCCGGTCGCTGATCGGTGACGTCGCGATCGACATGCAGCCGGGCACCGGCGAGGGGTTCATCGCGGCCGGCAAGACTCCCGCCGAGTCCCCGGTCATCGAGGGGGACGTTGCGCCCGATCCGTCCAAGGCCCTGGCCGCCGCCACAAAGGCCTTCGAACGGGCCGGCGACACGCTCACGTCGATCAACGAGGCGGCCGCCGGGCTGGCCAAGATCACCAAGAGCGCCGACAACCTCGACAAGCTCTTGACCACCTGGAATGGGACCGGACAGGACGTCACGGGCGCCGCCCAGGCCATCAAGCGATTCATCGAGACCAACGAGGGCGAGTTCAAGCCGGCCGTCGCTCACTTCCGCCAGGTTGCTGCCAAGCTCGACAAGACGCTCGACCCCGACACCCAGAAAGCACTCCAGGATGGCATCAACCGGTTCTCCGCCGCCGCGGCCCGCATCGATTCTGGGATCGCCGATCTCCAGCCGGCCCTCAAGGACCTGGGCTCCGACGTCAAGCGTTCGCCGACCACCGACATCGGCCAGACCATCCGCCGTTTCAACCTGATCGCAACGGAGCTCGAGCTGTTGACCAGCAAGCTCCGCGACCGAGACGGTCGATTGAACACCGAAGGCACCCTTCAGAAACTGATCGTCAAGAGCGAGTTGTACGACAATTTGAACCAGATGGCCATCGCGGCCCGACAGTCCTTGCTTCAGCTCAAGACGGTCCTGGCCTCGCTCCGGCAATTCGCCGAGAAAGTCTCCTCCGACCCCAGTTCCCTGGGCCGTGGTGTGCTCCAGAGGTAGTGGGAAATCGGGCATGAGTGCGGCACCCATCCTGGATGCGCAATCGCCTCGATCCGAGAATGAAGTCAGGACACTCCTGAAACTGCGAGGATAAGCCTCGGACGTTCTGGGGACAGATCACGCCCGGGGTTTCTCATGGGACCAGGGTCGGAGTTGACCCCGGCCCCGGCTCTCCCTACGAAACAACGGGCTGAGGCCCACATCCCGCGCACTGGCCCAGGAACGCGAGGACGGAGATACCGGCGGAAGGCAGCGAGTTCCAGCTTGGCAGGCCGGGATGTGTCTGCACCATGTACGCCCAGTGGCCAATCTGGAGCGTTTCGCTGGGCTAAGTGAACATTTGATTCTCCATCGTCCACCTGCCGAACTTCCTCTGCATCGTCCCGAATCCTTCGGTAATCGAGGGGCTCGAGCTGCTGCTCGTTGCGGTAAAAGTCATCAGGACTTTCCCCTCGGGCGTGACCGAGCCGACCAGGGATGAGCAGGAGGCCGAAGACGAACCGAGCTGTGTGACCGTTTTTCCCCAGAAGTAGCCGTCTCGGTAGCCAGTGATATGATAGACGGTCTGATCACTGACCGGTGCCAAAGTTCCTGTCGAGCTGTTGAAAAGCACCGCGGACAGGTTCGAGGTCGGCACGTACCAGTAGGTATCGGCTAACCAGGACCATCGATACGCCGTCGGGAAGACCGCGATTGCAATCGGATAGCGGGATGGATGGTGCGAATCCCGAACCGTCGATACAACCGGTCGCTGGACAAGGGGTACGACCTCGTTGTGGCTGTGCCTCAGGGTGCTGACCTGCTGAGGTGGCAGGTTAACGGTTGAGCGACCGATCGAGCTCATGACGACGCGATCTTCCAGAAAATCGGTGCCACTCAGGACGCAGGGTCGCCGCCGTTTCTCTGAGCCGTTCTTCCGACGTGCCACGATGTTCGTCCCGGAAGCGAGGTGAGTTCGAAAAGCGGATCGTATCCAGGATGGAGGTCGAGAGGTCGCGCAGGAACGACTCGGGGGAATCCGGGAACCCTCGGCTCTAAGCCGTCCGATACGATGAACGGCCTCATCCCGATAATCGAGTGATAGAACCGAATGGGGTGGTTGTCAAAGTCCGAGGCGCGTCATGATCTGACAGGAGACGTGGGAGGTCTGACTCGGGACTTTCTTCGTCCTGATCGGCGGGAATGTCGAGCGCGTAACGTCGACACTCCCGCCGGACGAAACGATTCACGGATTCAGAGCAGCGTCGGTAGTTGGCGTGGACATTCCGCGGCGGTGCGGGTGCTACCGGGAGGACGAGGAGCTGAAGTGTTCGAGCATTCTCGAGAAGGCATTCGCGGCCAAGGAGATCGGGCAGTAGGGCGGGAAGTCGTCATCCCGGCAATCGGTAAGCTGGGTGTCAGCCCCGGACGGCTGGGAGCTGGCCGGCGCCGGTCCCGGATACAGGGTCGAGCCGGCGTCTCGTACGGAAGCGTTGGCCTTCGTCGATGCCGATGGCCAGTGTGCCCAGACGGCGATGCCGCCCGTGGCACTGAAGAGCAGGACGATGAGAGAGCGCCTGACGAGTTTTCTGAGCCACATGATTCTCAAGACTCCTTGCGTCAAGGACAGTACCACGGCGGAAACCGTTTGCGATGCCGCGAACCGGACCGCGGCAGTGACCGTGGATTCGAACAGGGGGAGCGACATCGTGGTCGGAGTGCCGGCCAGCCAGTTGGCCGCGAAGATGGCCGACGGGGCGGTCACGCCTCGACGTTCCAGTCGCGACCGCAAGATCCGTCGGCCGCGAGAGAGGCGGCTGCTGACCGTTCCGACGGGCCAGCGGAGCAGTCGCGCCGCTTCCTCGTGCGACTTCCCCTCCAGGTGACAGAGCACGATCGGGTCCCGGAACTTGTCCGGGAGACGATTCAATTCCTCGTGGAGCAGGGGCCTCAGGTCGAACTGGAACGCGTCGTCGGCAGCGGGCCCGGCGAACTCCTCGAGCGTCTCGATGCCGGTGCAGGGATGTCGCGCGGCGTCGGCTCGCGCCCGACGGGCCGTCCGATAGGCCACGCTGCAGAGCCACGGAGCCAGCGAATCGCCCACCTGGATCGAACGCGCCTTGCGCACCAGGACCAGGAACGTGGCCTGGAAAACGTCGTCCACATCGTGCCGTCGCCGGAGGATCTGGCGGCAGACCCCCAGTACCATCGCCGCATGGCGATTAATGAGCTCACGGAACGCCGCTTCGGCGGTCGCGTCGCCACCTCGAGCGTCCACGAAGTGTCGGAGGAGCTGGGCATCGGTCAGCCCGGTCAGCGTTCCGGCTGCCCAGAGCTGCTCGAGCTGTCGTCCTGCCTCGCCGGTCTTGTCTGGGAACATCGCGTTTCGAGCCTCCCCACCGATCGTCCTACTCCAGTAATGCGCCGAAGGCCTGCGCACCATCCCAGATTCCGGAAATCTTCTGGACCGGCCAATCGGGTTGTTCCCGAGGTCGGCACCGGCTGACTCCGTGACCTCGCGAGAATCTCGGTGCACCTGGCGCAACCGGCTTGACTCCAGGCGCCGGCTCGGGTTTAGATGAACGTGGCCACCGACTTGCTGGACGATCCCTCCCACCCCCATGAGGGCCTTCCGATGCGCTCGCCCAATCGTCGTCATTTCCTCCAGGACACGGCCGCTCTGGCGGCCAGCCTCGCCACGATCCCCGCGATTGCGGCTCGGGGCAACGAGATCGACAAGGATGACGAGGCCAAACCGGCCGGGCCCAACGAGACCCTGCGCGTTGCCGTGTGTGGCGTCAACGGTCGAGGCATGGATCACGTCAGGGGCTGGACGGGGCTCAAGGACGTGCGCATCACCACCATCTGCGACGTCAACCGCAATGTCACCGGCCATGCCGTCAAGGCTGTCACGAAAAAGTACGGCTCCGAGCCGAAGGTCGTACAAGACGTCCGCAGGGTGCTCGATGATCCGTCGATCGACGCAATCTCGATCGCCACGCCCAACCACTGGCATGCCCTGATGGCGATCTGGGCCTGCCAGGCTGGGAAGGACGTCTATGTCGAGAAGCCGGTCAGCCACAATGTCACCGAGGGCCGGCGGATCGTCGAGGCCGCACGCAAGTACAAACGGATCGTCCAGACCGGTACCCAGTGCCGCAGCCACAAGGGCATCCAGGATGCGATGGCCTTCCTCCACTCCGGCAAGCTGGGCCAGATCTACCTGGCCAAGGGGCTCTGTTACAAGCCGCGGGGCTCGATCGGCCACAAGGACAACGGA
Source organism: uncultured Isosphaeraceae bacterium (assembly GCA_963845695.1). Lineage (GTDB taxonomy): Bacteria > Planctomycetota > Planctomycetia > Isosphaerales > Isosphaeraceae > CAWJTV01. Next base: position 110,064 of record CAWJTQ010000020.1, read on the forward strand.
CCAGTGCCGGCCGGCGTCGACTACGACCTGTGGGTCGGTCCGGCGGAGAAGCTACCGTTCAACGCGAACCGGTTCCACTACAACTGGCACTGGTTCTGGAACACGGGCAACGGCGACCTGGGCAACCAGGGCATCCATCAGATGGACCTGGCCCGTTGGGGCCTGGGTAAGACCGAGATGCCCAAGGCCGTGATGGCTTCCGGCGGCCGGTTCGGCTACAAGGACGACGGCCAGACGCCGAACACGCTCAGCGTCAGCTTCGAGTTCGATGACTGCGAGCTCCAGTTCGAAGTCCGCGGGCTCGTCACCAACGACGAGGCCAAGGTCAGGATCGGCGATATCTTCTACGGCACCGAGGGAATCCTGGCGATCACGAGCTACACCGACTGGCAGGTCTACGTCCCCACCAAGAGACCAGGCGTACTGGATAAGGGGCCGGGAGGCCACGGCGACGGCAACCATTACTCCAACTTCGTCCAGGCGGTCAAGGCGCGGGACCACAGGTTGCTCAACGCCGACATCGAACAGGGTCACCTCTCCAGCGCCTACTGCCACCTGGGAAATATTGCCTATCGGCTGGGTCGCAAGCTGCACATCAATCCCTCGACCGAGTCGTTCGTCAACGACTCCGAGGCCGACGCGATGCTCACGCGCGAGTACCGCGCGGGTTTCGTCGTCCCGACGAAAGTGTGAACCGGAATCCTCGTCGAGGCTCGACGCCGATTCGCGCACATCTCCCGGGATCGCCGGACCTGTCTGATCGGTGCGGAGATTCTGGGAGATCGGCAATTCGCCACGCCTGGTGAGCCTCCAGGGTTCGGCGATACGGACAACTCCATGCTCTGGGTGCTGCTGGCGGTCGCCGCAATTCTGGCTTTGCCGGTCTTTCTCGTCGTGCTCACGATCGTGGTGGGATTGTTCGAGAAACGGTTAGTATGGCCCTACGTACCAATCGGAGGTTCTCGGACCCCTCACGCAGGCTCGGAAGCCGTCGTGACGGACCACGATGAACCGTCGGAGCTGGACTCCTCAATTCCCATCACCGAGCATTTCCGCACCGCCAACTTGACGGCTGAGCGATCCGGGTTCACGCTCCTGGGGGCCTTCCGGGACGGCAAAGGCAAGATCTATCGCCTCCGCTACAACTTCTGGCTCTCGCCCGACCGGGTCGTCCTCGCCCTGGTGAGCACCGGGACGCTCGCAGGCATCCCGATGTCCATCACCCGGTTTTTCACACGGCTCCTTGACGGACGCTGTCTCGTCAGCCTCGATGAACTCAGAGGGCGCGACTCCGACCTCTCGGGTCTCCTCGTTCAAGAAGTCCTCACCGGATCCGAGTTCCTGGAGCTGCTCGATTGGCATTGCCAGCGCGTGGTGATCGCACACCAGCCCACCGTCCCCTACTCGGAAAACGACCCACTCGGCGATCATCGAGCATTCCGTTCCCTGCAAGCGGAACGACTCGTCGAGCGCGGGCTCGCCAGGTTCCTGGATGGGGAACGAACCGTTTGGAAGTACACGCCTCGAGCCGCGACTCTCATTGCAATCCGGCCCTATCTGAAGCAACACCGAGCCATTTTACGCACGGATCGCGGTCGGGAAGTGATTGCCTGGCCCGAACCGGGACGTAGCGGCAAGCTCCCTCGTGACCGGCCAGGTCCGCACAGGTCCGGGGTCCTCAACACAGTCGAGCTCTTCTTCTGGATCGTTCTCGGTGTGGGAGCGGTCTCGACGTTCAGCCGAGGGCCCACTGCGAACCGCGCCAGACCATCTTCCGTGCGGTGGTGTCGGGGATTGGCGTGGCAGGGATCGCGATCGTCTGGGTTCTCAAGCGTCGATTCGCAGCGGCCCTGGCCCAAGAGATGGGCCGACCGCGATTCCCGGAGCGCACATTGAGGGCTCGATCCGGCCGAAGGAGGAAATCGAGGGAGAGGCATGGGCAGAAGACAATTCGCCTGATGAATCCTAGGAAACCGCCAGGCCGTTGCGCTCGGCCTCGTCGGCCGATTCGATGAACACGCCGATCTTGCGGAATTTGTCGTACCGGCGAGCGAGCAGGTCGTCGAGGGGCAGGCACTTGAGTTGCCGGAGAGCATGAATCAGGAAGGACTTGAGGTTGGCGGCGGCCTCACGATGGTCGCGGTGTGCGCCGCCGAGCGGCTCGGGGATTACCTCGTCGATGATGCCGAACCGCAGCAGGTCGCGGCTGGTCATCTTGAGCGCGGAAGCCGCCTTGGGTGCATGCTCGCTTCCCTTCCAGAGGATCGAGGCGCATCCCTCGGGACTGATGACCGAGTAATAAGTAAACTCGAGCATGGCGAGTCGATCGCCGATGCCGATACCCAGGGCACCGCCCGACCCGCCCTCGCCAATGACCACGCAGATGATCGGGCTCCGGATCTGGCTCATAGCCATGAGGTTCTCGGCGATGATGGCGGCCTGGCCCCGCTCCTCGGCCGTGATACCCGGGTAAGCGCCGGGGTGTCGATGAACGAGATGATCGGCAATCCAAACTTGGCCGCCAGCCGCATCTTCACGAGCGCCTTGCGGTAGCCTTCCGGATGGCGCAACCGAAATGGCAGGCCGTGCGCTCGGCCAGGTTCTTCCCCTTCTGATGGCCGATGAACATGACCTTGTGCTCATCGAGGTGGGCGAGCCCGGTGACGATCGCCTTGTCGTCGCCCACGGCGCGGTCGCCGTGCAACTCGACGAACTGCTCGAAGAGCAGATCGATGTAGTCGCGGGTCTGGGGGCGGCGGACATGCCGCGACACCTGGACGATCTGCCAGGGATTCAGTTGAGAATAGATCTCGCGTTTCAGCGCAGCCAGCTCGCGCCGGGTCCGCCGGATCTGTTCGGCAATCTTGGTCGTGTCGCCCGCGGTGCGATTCTTGGCGTACTGGGCCTCCATCTCGGAGAGCCGCGCCTCCATGTCGTGGATCGGCGCTTCGAAGACGAGCCGCGGTTCGCTGGGACTGGGCATCGGCGCGTGGTCCTTGGCTGACCCTTACAGGACAGACGAACACAGAACGGTGAGGAAGCCCGGATCTCCGAGCGTGCGTCGGCAAACATCACGTCTGCCGGTTCGAGGGGTTGGTTACGAGAAGCCTTGGTCGCGTCCGGCCAGAGGATCCGGATCGTCCTGGAAGATCCGAACCGGGCGGAACCGCGACAGGAACTCGTCGAGGCTGCTGAACCGGTTGACTGGCCGCTTCTGGATCATCTTCAGGATCAGATCGTTGAATTCCGGCGTGACCCGCTTGTTGTGATTGATCAGCGGGATCGGCTTTTCGCCCAAGTGCTTCTCGAGCAACTCTTGGGAGGAATTGGCGCGGAATGGCGGGCGACCGCACGCTAATTCATAGCAGGTGATCCCCAGGCTGTAAATATCGGACGAGGGGCTGGGCGGCTCGCAACGGATCTGCTCGGGGGAAATGTACGTTCGCGTCCCCTGGCGGGGGACCTTGCCGCTGAACATCTTGAGAAAACCGGACGCCATCTTCCGCGCCAGCGCGTAGTCGATCACCCGGACCTCGCCCGACTTGTTGAACAAAATGTTTTCGGGCTTGACGTCACGGTGAACCCATCCCTTGTCGTGCATGTAGGCTAACGCGAGCGTGGATTGCTCGATGATCCGGTGGAGATGCTTCGTCGGCATCGGATACACCGAGGGTCGGGCAATCGAGAGCTTCAGATGCTGACCCGCGAAGAGTTCCATCACGAAGTACGGCTGGACCGGATCCTTCACGACCTCATGGACACGGATCAGATTGGGATGGCGAAGGTCCATCCCCAGCTTGGCCTCATGCATGAATGCTCTGTACTCGTTGCGTTCCTCAGCCCGAGAGGCGAGCAACTGCTTGAGGGCGAACCGGCGTTGGGTTCCATCCTGAACGACTTCCATCACGACCGAGGTGTGACCCGGATGGATCGTGCGCACGTAGCGATAGCCGCCGATCCGATCGTCACTGGTCGTGTTGATATCCGTGGCCACGGTGCCCCTCCGGAACAGGCTGGAACGCCCGTGCGGGTCATACCGGCTGGCGAAGCGATACGGCGTTTGGGCCAAGGCCCCTCAACTCTCACTCTATTCCACCGTCATCTTACCAAGAACCGAAAAACCTGAGCAACTTCGGTCAGTAACCCCTCGATTATAATCCTGTGTTCTCGCTGTCCGAAGCCGGGTTCAAGACCGGACCGACCGGCCACCGATGATTGGTGAGGCAGTCAGGCACGGGGCTGCGCCTCTTTTGTAACTCTTAGTACAATTCGCCGGAATCCTCGATCCATTGGAGGTAATCCGGAAAGAGGACAGATCCCCGAAGGGCGGCGGTCGAACCGAGCTCTGTGTGGCAGGCAAGGATTGAAGGTCCAACCCTTTCATACTCACTCAGCCCCTGACGTGTGACAGAGATCCCCCAGATTCCGGTTGATCCCGCGTGATAAGAGGGTCTCCGCTGGAGTTCATGCCCCCTAATACTCGCGAAATTCGACACGGCAACCATGCCAGCATCTCCTCTAACTCCTTGCTCAGATGGTACCACGGCTCTCCGCCCCACTGAGCCTTCGTTTCGGAGCCCCCAAGGACGGATGACTCATGACGAAGGACCAAAACGCGATGCAGCCCGATCAGAGCTGTGGAGAACGGACGCGACTGCCAGGAAGCGACAGTCCTGCGCAAGTCGCAGTATCCAGCCGGCAGCAAGCGCTAGAGCGGCTGCAGGATGGTGTGCATGATGGGCGGAACGGTCCACTCTTGATTACTGGAGAACCGGGGGCTGGCAAGACCTGGCTTGCCGGTCGACTCGTGGACCGACTTCCCGCGGGATGGCGAGCCGTCTCCGTCAACCTGACCTCGACGCTCGACGCGCTGGAGTTCCTCCGGCTGGTCGCGGACGCCCTGGGTCTTCCCATGACCGAACGCCTCGGAGTTGCGCGTTTACGGATTCGTGCCGCCCTCGAGGACGACTCCGCGGATCGCCGCAGTTGGCTCTTAATCGTGGACGAGGCTCATCGCGGATCTTCGGACGTGTGGGAGGAGATCCACACACTCGCCGGCTCGTTGGGCCGGGCCGACGGTTTCGCGGCCATGGTTGTCCTCGGCCGCACCGAATTCGCCCGCGAGCTGGCCACCCGGCGCCTGGATGCATGGGCGGCTCGCCTGAGCCTGCACGTCCACCTCATGCCCCTGGATCTCGACGAAGCCTGCGAGTTGCTGACCTTTTATGGTCGCTCCACTCGCTCGGAGGAGTTCGCCTCGCACCTGGAAGAACTGCACCGAGACGCCCTCGGCAATCCTCGGATGCTTCTCCATCTCACCGAATCGCGTGCCGCGGTATATTGGCCGGGCAGTGAGACCAGCTCATCGGGCAGGCGCGAGCCGCAACTGCGGTCACCGAAGTTACCGGACCGTCCTGGCTCACGGATCACTCGTCGCGCCGAGATGATTGACGAATCCGTCCCACCCAGCCGGGGTGCGGCAGCGGCGGAGGACGTCGTACCTTCGAGGACCCCGTCGTTGATTCCGTCGAAGCCCCCGATCCGGCTGGAAGAGGGCCTGGTCGAAGTCGGATGGGACGGTGACCTCGAGCCCGAGTTGACGCGTGCCGAGGGGTCTCCAATCGACCGTGAGAGCTCATCGCCCATCGGAGCCGATCGCGACGAGCAGTTGGTAGACGATCGGTACGCCGCAATGCAAGCCTGGACGGAATGGAGCCGTAATCGCGAGCGATCGGCAAAACCCGAAGAACCCCCCGGCAGCCCCGATCCTTCGGAGTCAGCCGCCGCGAATCTCGACGGCTCGATCCGCGAGGGACGACCCGTCGGCACCGGCCCATCGACGCCTGCCAACGTTCGGCCTGGATCCCGCCACGAGTTTGCACCCTATAGCCAACTCTTTACGCGGCTCCGTCAATCCAAGCAGGGTTGAGATGAGGACCTACTCCCCTCGAACGAATGGCCCGTGAATCGATCCATTCCGCAAGGGATGAGGGAGCCCCGGAGAATCCGTCGGAATGGACTCATGAACTCCGGGACCGGGCGCCGAAAGGTTTGTGGGACGGTCTCAGCATTAGCCTGATCGGCGTGTGGGGGTCGTCGCCGATTTCTCTGAGGAGCAGGTGTCGCTGACGCAGATCCTGGTGCTCCCGGCCGTCCCTCTTCCCGGGAGGGGCGGCGAAAGCGGTCGACCTGACCCGGACGGCGTTCTGCCGGCTCCGGACAGGACCTTCCGGAGGCGGCACCTGCTTTCCTTTGGCAGGTCTTCCTGAGTTGGACTCCGATTTCCCCGATTTCAACAGCCCGCCACTCATCGGCAATCTCGCGGACTCCCTCCCGACCATTCGGTCATTCTGCCAGTCCGAATCCCCTCCCACCCCCATCGCACAGGCGGCCGACCCTCCCGACCCACCTTGGCGCCGTAGGTGTATCGACGATACTCTACGCTCCGCTGTCGTGCCCGCGTGCCATCGCGATCACCGAAGTCCTACCGCTCGATAAGGAGAATCCCGGCTGTGCCCGACCCATCGGCACCGACTGTCTCAGATCCTTCCCGGCTCCTGATCTCGCTGGCGACTTATAATGAGGCGGACAATCTGCGGCCCTTGGTGGAAGACATCCGCCAGTATGCGCCGGCTTCCTCGATCCTGGTCATCGACGACAACTCGCCTGACGGCACGGGGCGGATCGCCGACGAGCTGTGCGCCACGCGGCCCGATCACCACGTGATCCACCGTCCCGGCAAGCTGGGCCTGGGGACGGCGACCCTGGCCGCGATGCGGTTTGCCATCGAACACCGATTCGACTACCTGCTCAACCTGGATGCGGATTTCAGTCACGACGCCCAGTACATCCCCGCTCTCGTAGCGGGAATGGCCGATCACGACGTGATGATCGGCTCGCGCTACGTGCCGGGTGGCGGGGTGGAGGGCGGGTTCACGCTCAAGCGCCGGCTGATGAGCTCCGGGATCAACGGATACGCTCGACTGATGCTCGGTCTGACGAGTCGCGACAACAGCGGCGCGTTTCGCTGCTATCGCGTCAGCAAACTGGCCGAGATCGACCTGGACCAGGTCCGGTCGCGTGGCTATTCATTCCAAGAGGAGATCCTGTTCTGGTGCCAGGCGGTCGGCTGCCGGATCGGCGAGTCACCGATCATCTTCAAAGACCGCCGGGCCGGCACCTCGAAGATCAACATGCGCGAGGCAATCTCGGCACTGTGGATCCTCCTCCAACTCGGCGTGGCGCGGAGGCTGGGCCGGATCTCCTCCAAACCCAAGCCGCGCCCGTAGATTGGCGAGCAAGGACCGCGGTTGGCTCAGGCCATCTCGCGTTCGCGGACCGTGACGTAGACTTCCTGACACGCTTCGGCGATCTTCTCGCCCAGACCCTGGTGCTTGCTCTCGAGCTGGCCGGAATACATGCTCAGGACCTTGCAGAGAAAAGCGCCGTGGCAGGCGTCGGCTTCATGGACGAGCTGCTCCAGGGATTCTTCGATCTGATCGGCCAGGTAGAGGAGGAACTGGGCCTGCCCCTTGATCTCGGCCAGCGATCGCCGCAATTCCGGCGAGGTCGAGCCGTTGGACGGCGAGAAGCTGTCGGTGCCGGCGAACTCTTCGAGCGGTGCTTCGAGCGTGCGCATAGCGGATCCTCCGTGCGTCCCATTCCTGGAAGAGCTCATCCCACGTCTCCTCGGTCGCGCGGGTCGAACGTCCCATCGACCAGCGATTCGAGCGCGCCGCACAGGTCACCCATCAAGCGCATGTTCTGGCTCTCCTGGCGGAGATTGGCCGCGTGCATTTCGACCAGTTGCCGGATGAAGATCCTCGTGCCGGGATCCGTCTCGTCCCGGTAGCGCTCCGCGTCGGCAACGGCAGCGCGGACCAGATAGTCCATGAATTGGAGCTTGCCGCGAATGGCCACGCAGAGCTTGGAAAGCTGGGAGGTATCCGTGGATTCGGGTGCTGCTGTGAGTTGTGACATCCTTATCGCATCTCCCCGGTTCCAATCGTTTCACGCCACTGCCGGCAGAATAGCCGGGAGAAGCGATAGGTTAATCGTCTCGGTGCGAGTTCGCAAGCGGAAAGCTCGAGGCGTCGGGGTGCCGCATGCACGCAGTGATCCCGTTCGACGTAAACACTGGGCCTCGGCGTCTGCCCGGTTTCATTCAACGGCTGACTGGGGTAAAAGGAGTGAGATAGGGACGATCCGTAGCTCGCTCATCAACTTCAGAGGAGAACTCAACGATGTCCAGGGGCTTGAGTCGCCGTGAGATGCTGGTGGCCGGAGGTGCCGCCTGGCTGGGCGCCGGAACCATGAGCCGGGCGCTGGCCAGACCCCAGGGGTCGCCGAAGAAAGTCCTGTTCTTCATCAAGAGCGCGGATTTTCCGCACCCGGTCGTGACGCGCCGTGGCAATACACCGAGCCTCGCCGAGCAAATCCTCAAGAAGGCCGGCAAGGAGCACGGGTTCGAGGTCCACGCCACCAAGGACGGCCGGATGTTCGAGCCGGACAAGATCGGCGAGTGGGACGCGTTCGTGTTTGAAACGACCGGCGACCTGACCACCGAGGGAGAAAGGGAGAAGAGTCCCGCGATGTCTCCGGACGGCGAGAAGGCCTTCTACGACGCAATCCGCGGCGGTAAGGGATTCCTCGGCATGCACTGCGCGACCGACACCTTCGGCCACCATGGCAAGCGGAACAAAGGGGCTGAGGATCCCTACATCCAGATGATCGGCGGCGAGTTCATCATTCATGGCGATCAGCAAGATGTGGAGATCGAGATCGCCGACCCCAAGTTCCCGGGTATCGCCGAGGGATTCGGCAGCTCGGGTCGATCCTTCCGCATCAAAGATGAATGGTACGCTCTCAAGAACATGCCTGAAGATCTGCATGTGATCCTGGTCCAGGTCACCAAGGGAATGTCGGGACCGATGTACCAGCGGCCCAACTTTCCCATCACCTGGGCCAGGAACTACGGCAAGGGCCGCGTTTTCTACACCTCGATGGGACACCGCGAGGACGTTTGGGAAAACCCCATGTATCAGGGGCTCTTGCTGGGTGCGCTGGGATGGGCGACCGGTCGGGTCGACGCCGATGTCACTCCGAACATCAAGGAAGTGACGCCCGGCTACAAAACGGTTCCCGCCCCACCCGAACGGAAACGCAAGTAAGCGGTGCCGGGCAAACCGCGTAAGGCGCCCCGCGGGCAACGATTCCATGTGTGCTCGCGAGGGATGGTTGCTCACAGAATGCCCTACTTTCCCTTAAATGCGACTTTGCCATCGACGATCGTCATGACGACCTTGGCCCCGAGGAGTTCCTTGGGCTTGACCTGGAACAGGTCGCGATCGAGGAGGGTCACGTCGGCGCGGAATCCAGTCTTGAGGATGCCGAGACGGTTCTCGGCGAACGCCGCATGAGCCGAGCCGGCGGTAAAGCCACGGAGGGCTTCGTCGAGAGTGAGGAGCTGTTCGGGGTGCCAGCCGCCGGCGGGTCGTCCGTCGGCGTCCTGGCGGGTGATCGCCGCGTAGATGCCCCAGAAGGGGTTGACGATCTCGACGGGGAAATCGCTGCCATAGGCCAGGGAGACGCCCGCGTCGGCGAACCATCGCCAGGCGTAGGCACCATCGACCCGCCCCGGGCCGAGCCGCGCGTCGGCCCAGCGCATATCGTCGCTGGCGTGTGAGGGCTGCATCGATGCGATGACATTCAGCTCCATGAACCGACGGACATCCTCCTTGCGGACGACCTGGGCGTGCTCGATCCGGAGCCGGGGATCGCGCGCCTCGGGAACAGCCTTCCGCGCGGCGGCATAAGCATCGAGGACCAGAGCGTTGCCCTTGTCGCCGATGGCGTGGGTCGCGACCTGCCAGCCGTGGCGCAACGCGGCCGTCGTGGTGGCTTCGAGCACCTTGGGATCGATCAGCAGCAAGCCGGAGTTGCCGGGATCGTCGTGGTAGGGGCGGAATAATAGGCCCCCGCGCGAGCCCATCGCGCCGTCGATGAAGAGCTTGATGGCGCGGAGCTCGAACCGCGCACCGTCGGGCCCGGCTTCGGGGCGCCGGCTGACGAACTGAACCGCGGCGCCTTCCCGGTGCGAGACCATGCCATAGACTCGGATCACCAGTTGGCCGCTGCGGTCCAGCTCGCGATAGACGTCGGCAGTGCGGATCGAGATGCCGGCGTCGTGGACCCCGGTCAGACCCGCGCTGAGGGCCATCTCCTGGGCCGCCAGCAGACGGCGACGGACGTCGAGCTTGGTGGGGGCCGGGACCGCGCGGCCGATTAGTCTCATGGCGCCGTCGATGAACACGCCGGTCGGCTGCCCTTCCTTATCCCGGATGATCTGGCCGTCGGCGGGAGCCACCGATTCCCTGGTGACCTTCGCCCGCCGCATGGCCTCGGTGTTGGCCCAGCCGGCATGGCCGTCGACCCGATCGAGCCAGACCGGGCGTTGGGGCGCGACCTGATCGAGCACGGCCGCCGTTGGGAACGCGCCCCCCGGCCAGAGGCTCTGGTCCCAGTTCCGACCGGTGATCCACGAGTCGCCTGGGTTCGCGTCGGCCCACGCCTTGACCCGGCGGGCGACCTCCTCGAGCGAGGCGACGCCGCGCAGATCGACCTTGTCCTGGGTCGCTCCGAGCGATTCCATGTGACCGTGGGCGTCGATCAGACCGGGCACGGCGAAGGCGTCCGGACGATCGATGAGCCGGGTCGACGGCCCGCGAAACCGCAAGATTTCCTCTGCCGTCCCGACGGCGGCGACGGCGCCGTCGCGGATGGCCAGGGCCTCGGCCCAGGGGTGGTCGCGATCCCCGGTCCAGATTCGACCGACCTTGACGATCAGTGCGGCCGGGCCGTCGCGATGCAGCCTCAGTGCCCGGCCCGGCAACTTCCGTTTCGAGCTCGGTTCCACCGTGACCTTCCCGCCGGCGATCAGGGCCACTCCGTTGACGAACAGGTACTTGACGCCGGTCGCGTAACGCGTCGGCCTCTCGAACGTCGCCGCGTCACGGAACGTCTTCGGGTCGAAGACCACCAGGTCGGCCACAGCGCCCGCGCGGACGATGCCTCGGTCCGGCAGGCCGAGGATCTGCGCGGGCCAGCCCGAGCACGACCGGATCGCCTGCTCCAGCGAAAGGACCTTCTCGTCCAGCGCGTAACGGATCTTGCGCGGGAAGGTGCCGTAGGCGCGTGGGTGAGGCTGGTCGCCCCGGCCGGGCAGGTGGGTCGCGCCATCGGACGCAGTGGCCACGAAATCGTGCCGCATGACCTCGCGGACGTCCGGCTCGCACATGCCGAAGCTGATCGCCTGGGCGCCGCCGTGCCGCTGAACGTCCAGGACGACCTCCAGCGAGGTCGTCCCGGTCCGCTCGGCAATCGCGACCAGATCGAGCCCGGCCCATTCGGGACGAGGCGCGTATCGAGCGATCCGGACCGAGGCGCCGCCGTCGCGCCCGTCCAGTTCCTGCTGAATCGCGCGGCGCAGCTCCGCCCCGCGCACGGGATCGGCGGCAATCCGGGCGAAGTTCTCGGCATCGCCCTGAACGGCCCAGTGCGGGACCACCATCGCCGCCAGTTGGGTACTCGAGGCGATGTACGGATACTGGTCCGCCGAGACCACCTGGCCCGACTTGCGCGCCGCGATGATTCGCTCGATCGCCGAGCGAGCCATCCCCCATTCCGCCTTGCCATTGGCCTTGAGATGGGAGATATGCACTGGCACGCCGGACCCTTTGCCCACCGCGATCGCCTCGTCGATTGCGTCGAGTACCCCCGCCTCCTCGGTGCGGATATGCGAGGCGTACAGTCCCCCGTGCCGGCCGGCGACCTTCGCCAGTTCGATCAGCTCGGCCGTCCGGGCGTACCGGCTGGGCACATAGATCAACCCGGACGAGATGCCCCAGGCGCCGGCCAGCATGCCTCGTTCGACGAGCTGCTTCATCCGGCCCAGCTCAGCCGGGCTGGGAGCGCGGTCCACAGTGCCCATGATCGTCGACCGAACCTGTCCCTGGGGAACCAGGTGGATCACGTTCGTGCCGGCGCCGTGGGCGTCGATCGCGGCGAGGTACCTGGCGACGTCGAGCACCCCGCCCCCACAATTCCCGGTGACGATCGTGGTCACCCCCTGGGTCACGTAATTCGCGTTGAGGCGGGTCGCGGCCTGAGTAATCCCGTTATCGGAATGGGTGTGCAGGTCGATGAATCCGGGCGCGACGACGAGCGTCGAGGCATCGATGACCTTTGCACCGGGTTCGGTCTCGAAGGCGCCGACTGCCACGATCCGATCGCCGCGCACGGCCACGTCGGCACGACGCCCCGGCGCGCCGGTGCCGTCGATCAGCGTGCCGCCTTTGAGGACAGTATCCGCAGCGACGCGGCCCGTCATTTCGACCGGGTCGACGGCTACCTCAGGCGCCGCACCGCGGCCGATCGTCGGTTGCACCCACAGTACGACCGAGATGAAGATCGTCCCGATGATCGGCCAATTGTGTCGTCTCACAGGTTCGCTCCCGTCAGATTCAAACTGCGACTTCAGGCGGACGGCCGGGATTCCTCGATCACCGAAGCCATTGTACTCGGTTTGATCGTTATCTCATGCGTGCGTCACATCGCCGATCCACAGCGCGGGTATCGCGCGGTCGTCCGAGTCGTGTATTCGATACATTCCGCATGAACGTGACGCACTTCGTTTTGTCGATTTCTTGTAGGAGCCGGCCTGGCTTCGTTTCGCTTTCTCGGTAAGACCGGCTTTTCAGCCATTTTGGCAGTTGGCTTCGTTTTGCCGAATCGTGCAGGATCGCCCGATCCCGCCATTTTGGCAGTTGGCTTCGTTTTGCCGAATCGTGCAGGATGGCCTGATCCCGCCAATTTGGCAGTTGGGTTCGTTTTGCGAATTCGTAAAATCGATAGATTCGGCTCATTTCTCCGTATCTCCGCATACCGGACCGATGGGGCGGAACCCGTCGGAGGATCCGCGTCATCATCAGGATGATCCGGAGAATCGCCTCGTCAGTTGCCTAAAAATCTACAGATGGGTGGGTTTTCCGGCAAGCGAGACTGGTGTCAGACATGAGAAAGCTCGTTCATTGACCCATGGGCGATGGCATGCTACCGATCCTGGCGAGTTCGGCTTGGACCGACGGATCGGCTGAGGCCAAACGCAAGGCTTGCTCTCATGCCGTGATGGCTTCTTCCATGCGTCCACTGTCCTTCAGAGCGTAGCCAAGGTTGAGATAGGTGGAGGGATGATTCGTTCGATAGCGGAGTCGTCCGAGTCCATCCAGAAGAGCCAGACGCCGCGCGCGTGCCGTAGCGACTCGTTGCGTGCGGCCGAGAAGTCATCGCACCAGGGGAAATGAAACAGGCGGCCACCGAACCCACCGATGACACAGCGCCCTTACCACCATTTCTCACCACCGAGAGCGCAAACCGACGGCAAAAGCATCGAACCCGATTCACCACAGAGTCACAGAGAGCACAGAGAAGTTGACGACGCGTCGTGATCCCGTGAGCGCACTGAGAATCGCTTCCTCCCAGCGGAACAGGCCGAAAACCAAAATAGGTATAGATTTCTTTTCTCTGTGCTCTCTGTGACTCTGTGGTGAAGAATCCGGGCTAAGAGACTGTCCCATAAGGGGAACAAACAGTCAGTGACCGACGTAGTAAGTGGTATGAGAACGCACCATTACCCCAGTGACCTCACCGATGCCCAATGGGCCCTGATCGGGCCACACCTCCCGCCCGAGCCCGGAGGCGGGCGGCCCCGCAAGACCGAGATGCGGGATGTCCTGGACGCCATCCTGTATCTGGTCCGCACCGGCTGCCAGTGGCGCTACCTGCCCAAGGACTTCCCGCCCAAGAGCACCGTCTGGCGCTACTTCGATCGGTGGCGGCGCGATGGGACCTTGGACACAATCCACGACCGGCTCCGCAAGAAGGTCCGCACGATGGAGAAGCCGTACCACCCCCGCACCACCGCCAGCGTCGATAGCCAGTCGGTCAACACGTCCTCCGGCGGCGAGCAACGGGGGCGCGACAACGCCAAGAACGTGGACGGGCGGAAACGCCATATCGTGGTGGACAGCCTGGGCTTGCTGCTGGCCGTCTTGGTGACCGCCGCCGACGTCGATGACGCCAAGGCGGCGGCCGAAGTGTTCGCCCGGCTGGAGGGCCAGCCGATGAGCAAGGTCGTGCGGATGTACGGAGACACCAAGTACCATAATTTCGCCCTCTACCAGTGGGTGGAGGAGAACGCCCCATGGGAGCTGGAGATCGTGCGACGCCCGAAAGATGCCGAGGGTTGGGTGAGGCTGCCGATCCGGTGGACGGTCGAGCGGACCTTCGCCTGGCTGGGCAAGTGCCGTCGCCTGAGTGTGGACCGCGAGAAGAGTGTGCTGTCGTCGGAATCGATGTAAGTGGGCCATGAAGCGACCAAACTCCTCGCGCTCGCATCTGATAGCTATCCCACGTAGCGAGCATGTGCGACCATTCTTGAGAACCAAACTCAGTGTAGCTGCATTAATCGCCGAGGCCATTTTGACTATGTCCGGGTAACCCGGATGGACTTTCCCGATCACACCGAGTACCGCTAGCCAAGCAGCCTCAACCCAACGACTCTCACGGCCGTATCGGATAGAACACAAATCATCGAAACGGAAGGCTTTTCGCTTATAACGGATCCCGTACTGGTGAATCGCGAGTGAAATCTTCGGGGACCGCCTCTGTCGGGCTATAGCCATACATACAACCGCCAATCTAATAAAGAAGATAATAATAAAGCCCAACAAGCTTCGCTCATCCAGGTGCCATGGGGGTGCACTCAGCAACCAGCTGTCTAGGGCGAAGACAAAGACGGCGCAGACGGAGAAGATGAGCGAGGTAACAATAGGAAATAGGACGAAGATCACAAATCGGTTCTCGCCTTGCATGAGTGCGGCATCCCCCCAACGGCGGTGCTCGCCGGTTCTTCAACAACTGGAAAGACGCCTTGAAGTGGCAACGGCTGGAACCC
Organism: uncultured Isosphaeraceae bacterium; assembly: GCA_963845695.1. Taxonomy (GTDB): domain Bacteria; phylum Planctomycetota; class Planctomycetia; order Isosphaerales; family Isosphaeraceae; genus CAWJTV01. Next base: position 125,077 of record CAWJTQ010000020.1, read on the forward strand.
GTTCGCAAGTTCGCCGCGATGGTCGAGACTCACTGGGACGGCATCGAGACGTATTGCCAGGTGGACAACAAGGTGCCTTTGGGCTTCGTTGAAGGGATCAACAGCAAGATCCGTGTTCTTCAACAGCGAGCTTACGGCTACCGTGACGAGGAGTATTTCCGGCTAAAGATACTTACCTGTATGCTGCCAAAACTCTGAAAACCACCCACACGATTCCGCGAAGAGCCAAATAAAGTGTACAGGGCATTCGTGAGGATCGAGTTCCGTTGGGCCACGGCGCGGCCGGGCTCGGCGCTGAGTCGGGCCATCAGCTCCATCGCCAGCGGCTGGGCTCGGGTGAAGTCCGATACATAAGACGAGATGGCCGCCAGCCGCCAGTCCTCGAAGAACCAGACCCACCAGGGCTCGTTCAGCCGGATCGCTTCGTCCCGGCCTCGCGTGAAGAGGGTGAACGATCCCTCCGGATCGTTCTCCTGGCAATTAAAGCCCCGATCATAGAGGTCGACCAGGGCGAGGCGCACCAGGTCGCTGCTCTGGCGCCAGAGCGCCACCCGGCGATGGAATTCATCCCAGCGGTCGCTCATGGGTCCAGCAACCTGTCAAGGGACCGCTGCCAGGCGCGGAGGTCGCCGGCGGCTTGGTCGGCGTTGAGCATTCGTGCGCAGAACAACCGGGCAAAGTAAGCGACCACCGCGAGGGCCGCCTGCTTTCGGGCGGACGGGAACTCGGGCGAGGCGAGGCGTCGGATCAAGGGGCAGCTCGCGTTGACGTGCAGGATCCCCTCCACGCCCGAATCCGCCTTTTGTTGCGCGATGTAATCGCGCACCAAGCCCGAGAAGCCCTCCGGGAACAGGCCCTCCTCGAGCCCGATCGCGGCGTCCCGGACCGTCTCGGCGTTCGCCGGGTAGGTCATCACCGCCGGGAGATCCTCGGGCCGGAACGAGGCGACCAGGACGTGGAATCCCAGCTGCTCGCAGAGCCGGACCAGCTCCGCGAGTTCTCCCGCGGGGGTGGGCCGTAGGAGCGTGTCCAGGTTGTCGTCCAGCCTCACGAGCGAGACGCCCGGGTGGGGCGCCGCGTAGCTCGCGAGGAAGGAGGGGACGGCAAACCACGAGGCGTCGATCGCCGGCACGTCGTGCCCCTCGGCCAGTAGCTTTTCCTGGAGCGAGCCCAGCTCCCGGGTCGTGTAATAGATGACGTTTTGGGACTCCTGGAGGTACTTGGGCAGTGAGAGCCGGCCGCGGGTCGTCCGCACGGGGACCGTGTCGGCCACCATGCGGAAGAACTCGGCATCCTTGGACGCCCATCCCATGATCACGTCGCTGTGCCCGTGGACGATCCTGCTCCAGGTCGCGGGATTCCGGGCGGCCAGGGCTTGCAGACCTCTTGCGAGCTGCGAGGCGATCGTCTGCCGGACGCTCTCGAATGCGTAGTCCTGGTGGACCGCCTCGCGAGACGCCGTCGGCTGGAGCGCCGGACAATCGATCACACCGCGGACGAACCGCGCCCAGGATGGAAGCAGATCCTTGTCGCCGTCGCAGATCGCCATCCCCCGGATGTAGACTGCGACATCACCATACTCTCGGATCGACGCCACGCTCTCGGGGGGGGACGAACAGGAAGCCGCGAAGCGGCACGGTCATGGTGTCGTGGCCGAGGTCGATGACTCCGTCGGCCAGCGTGCAGACTCAGAGTGGCTCGGCCTCGCCGAACCGACGCCGCACGTCGCGCCGGCAGGCTGCCTCGGCCTCGGGTTCATTCCAGGGAGCCGTCCCGAGGTTCGCCTGAGTCGCGGAGTCCTGGACGTGGATCGGGGTCGGGCGAAAGTCAGCGTACTCGGCGACGACCCTGAGCAGATTCTGCTCGTGGAGCAGGAACAGGGCCGAGGGTTTGAGCTGGAGCTGCACGGTCGTCCCCGTCTCTTCCCGGCCGCCCGGCTGTAGCTCGAACTGGTCGTCTCCGATCGACGACCATGGGAGCGGCGGCCCGTTGGCTGAGCGGGTTTCGACGACGACCTCCGAGGCCAGCAAGAAGGCCGACAGGAAGCCGATGCCGAACTGGCCGACCAGAGTCCGGGAGAGTGACGGATCCTCGGTCGCGAGCCGTTCCCGGAGATCCCGCGTGTACCCCCGGCCGATGACTGTGAGATGGGACTCGATCTCATCCTCGGTCAATCCACTGCCATTGTCGGCGATCCGGAGCATGCGAGCCGCCAGGTCGATCGTCAGGTCGATCCTCGGACGATAGCCCGGCTCTGCCCGCTCCACGCTCCGGCGGACACACGAGTCGTGTGCGTTCTGGATCAGTTCGCGGACGCCACTCTCTGCGTCGAATACAGATGCTCAGCCAGGACTTTCAGCAAGCCTGGAAGATCGAGTTGGAATCGACCGCGGGTTTTCATTCGGCATCGCGACCTCTCGGATGTCCGTCGATCCGGCCGGAGTGAATCGATTGATCCCTCCAGATGGGAGTAGTGTACCCGGAGTTCACACGATATGGAAAGAAATGGTTGGGGCGTCCAAGCGATGGGACGCCACGATCATCGAAACACTGTGACACGAAACCACCACGGCCCCTCAACCGTTCGCTGGGATTTCCCGCGATGAAGGTGTCGTTCCTCATCTCGACACGTCGCTGGCGTCTCCTCTCAGTTCGACTTTTGCCGTTTTTCGGCGGCTGATTCTCGAGTAGAGGCCAAAAACAAGGGGTTTTCGAAAGTTGCCGGTCCACGAGGCGTGCGCCGGAGTTGCCAAAATCCTTCGCCATCTCAGAAAACCCCTGGATTTCAGCGTTTTCGATCGCTGAAAAACGGCAAAAGTCGAACTCAGAGTCTGTCCCGGAAGCCTCAACGGCCGTCTCGTAGGGTGCTCTGTGAGCACCAAAAACTGGGCAAAGTCCGCCGGATCGGTGCTCACAGAGCACCCTACAAAGACCTTCCGAGACAGTCACTCAACGCCCCGGGTCGGCTTTTCGCCTCCCAGGCTCGCTCTCGACCTCTTGGGATGGTTGACAAGGATTCCCGAAACCGACCGACCCATCGCTGGGGTAATGGGTGCGAGGAAACGATTCGATGATGCGGGCCCCGGGACCAGCAATCCGCGTGAGACAATCAGAGGGACACCACCGATGAGAGCGCCGACAGCCTTGCGGACCGAGATCGACCCGCGCGAACATCAACGGGCCAATGGTCCCGATCGATCCCCACTCCCGGGGCCCAGGTCGATTTCTGCTGGACTGGCGGCACGAGCCATTCCGTATTTCGGACTGACGTTACTGGCAACCCTCGGATGGATACTCCCATCGGCGTGGGCGCAGCCGGTGGCGGGCCAGCACGGTGCCAAGCCGGGGATCGAGCCTCATCCGGTCGTGTGTCTGGAGGTCCCGCAACCGGAGCTCCTGATCGACCGACTGACTGACCCGCGAGTTCAACAGTATCTCGGCGTCTTGCCACAATACCGTAAGTTCTTGGAGGGTGATCAGTTCCGACAGCTCAAGGCGGTGGTGAACCTGGTCTCATCACAGGTCGGGACCACCTGGGAACGCGGGCTCCGCGACCTCACCGGCGGCGGGATCGCCCTGTCGGTCGAGGCCGACCCGGGCCAGGAGCCCCGGATTTACCTGCTGATCACGCCAAAGGACTTGCCCCTTCTGGAACGAACCCATCAGGTGCTGCTGAAGCTGGCGCGCGAGGACGCCAAGAAGAACGCCAGGCCCGACCCGGTGCGGACCTCCGACCACAAGGGGGTGGTCGTGTACGCCGTTGGGGGAGATAAGGGTCCAGGTTATGCGATCATCGCCGGTCAACTGGCGATCTCCAATTCCACGAAGAACCTCCTGCGTTGGATCGACGAGCACCTCGAGACTCAATCCGCGGGTGATGCGGGCGGAGCCGGAAAAGCCAAGCCGGACCTGATTCGGTTCGCCGATCGCCCGGAGTGGAAGGCGATGCGAGAGCACCAGCCCGCCGACGTCGTCGCCTGGGGATACGCCGATCTGGACAAGCTGAGAACGTTCGATCCCAAACGGTTCACGCTGCCAGAGAAAGGCGATACCGGCATCGTTCTCCTGTTCGGTTCGTGGTTTGAAGTGCTCCGTCAGGCCCACTCCATCAAAGCGAGCATCCGGTGGTCGGCCACGGAACTGGGCGCGACGCTCGAGCTGCCCGTTTCCCAGCAGGGGCGTCCCGCGACGATCAAGGGTTATGTGCCCGACGGCGTGCATGGGAGTGCTCCCTTGCTGCATCCGCCGGGGACCATCGCTTCGCTCAGTCTCTGGCGCGACTGGGCCACGATCTGGGAATCGAAGGCCGACCTATTTGCCCCGGAAGTCGTCCAGGGTTTCGCCCAGCTCGACACGTTGGCGGGCCAGTTCTTAGGGGGTCGGGAGTTCGGCCCCGACGTGCTGGGGGCCTTCGATCCTCACTGGCGGCTGGTCATCGCCCAGCAGGATTACAGCGCCCTCAAACCCGAGCCGGATCCGAAGATTCCCGCGTTCGCCCTGGTGGCCGAGCTGAACGGGTCGGACGATGAGTTCGCGCCCGACTGAAGGTCGCCTTCCAGTCGTTCGTCGCCCTCACCAACGTGGATGCGGCGCAGAAGAAGGCACCCGTCCTGGAGCTGGGCTCCGAGGAGGTCGAGGGGATCACGATCGCGACGACGCGTTTCCTGGTCCCGCGTACCTCGGCACCCCCCAACGAACAAGCACTCCAGCGGTACAACTACACGCCGTCGGCGGGACAGGTTGGCAAGTATTTCATCCTCAGCTCGAGCACCGGCCTGGCCCGCGCGCTGGTCAAGGAGTTGAAAGCCGCAAGCGATCCCCGAGTCGTCGGGGCCGAGGAAAAGGCCACGGTCACGCTGGAAGCCGACGGTCCGGAGGTGGCTCGCTTGCTGGAGCGGAACCGAGCCCGGTTGGTGATGCAGAGTATGCTGAAACAAGGGGAGACGAAGGAAAAGGCGGAACAACGGGTTGGCCTCAACCTCGAACTGTTACGCTACCTGGGTCACGGCCGGCTCGTGGTTCGGGATGATCCGGATGCCACCCGTTTTCAAGTGAAGCTCGAGCTATCGAAGTGAAGAGGGCATGAGGATGAGGTTCGCAACGCCGAAGAGTTTGCTGGATGATCCGGATCGCGCCTGGGCGCCGTTCGAGCCGGACCGATCGCATCCCTGGGACCTGGCGAGCGTGTCGCATCTGCACCGACGCGCCGGTTTCGCCGCTCCCTGGGCGATCCTCCAGCGCGACCTGCACGACGGGCCTTCCGCCAGTATCGATCGGCTCCTCGTCGGGGAAACGAAGGCCGGCGACGGCACCCCGGCCGCCGACTTCGAATTGTTCCTCGACGCGATGGCCGCCAAGCTGGCACCCTCCGCCGACTTGACCGGCCTCCAGGCCATCTGGCTGTACCGGATGATCTTCACGCCCCATCCGCTCCGCGAGCGGATGACGCTGTTCTGGCACAACCATTTCGCGACATCGATCGGCAAGGTTAACAGCACTGCGCTGATGCAACGGCAGAACAATCTGTTCCGCACTCAGGCCCTGGGCGATTTTCGCACTCTGCTCCGCGCGATCGGCAAGGATCCGGCCATGTTGATCTGGCTGGATTCGACCATCAACCGCAAGGCCAGGCCCAACGAGAACTACGCCCGCGAAGTGATGGAGCTGTTCAGCCTCGGCCGGGGCCACTATTCGGAGAAAGACATCCAGGAATCCGCACGGGCGTTCACCGGCTGGTTCGTGATCCGCGACGAGTTCCAGGTGGTCTCGCGCCAGCATGACGAGGGCGTGAAGCAGGTGTTGGGCCGCACGGGGAAATGGACGGGCGACGATATTCCGGGAATCCTCCTGGAACAGCCCGCCTGTGCCGAGTGGATCTGCCGGAAGCTGTTCCGGCAGTTCGTGAGCGAGTCTCACTCGCCGTCGGCACCGCTCCTTGCACCGCTCGCCCAGGCGTTTCGCGAGTCGAACTATCAGATCCACGTTCCGGTGGCGCGGATCTTGCGCTCGCGGTTATTCTTCGATGCCGCCTTGAGTCGGCGGAGAGTGAAGAGTCCGGTCGAATTTGCCGTGGGGACGATCCGCTCGCTGGAGATCCTCAACCCGACGGTCGCGGCTCAGGCCCTGGCCGAAGCCTGTGCCGCCATGGGTGAGAGTCTTTATGCCCCACCGAGCGTTGCGGGGTGGGAGGGTGGGCCGGCCTGGGTCAGCTCCACCGCGATGCTCGCCCGCGCCAACCTGGCTTTGCGACTCATTTCCGAGGACGACGAGGCCCTCGGCCGGCGTTGCAACCCCAGGGCACTGGCCGCTCGCCATGGTGCGGGCCGGCCTGATGCGGCCGTCCGGTTCTTGCTCGACCTGCTCGTCCCCGGGCCGCTCGACCCGAAGGTACGTGACCCGATCGTCAAAGCCGCGACCTCGAAACCCGACGGCGCCGATGCGGCCGTCCGTGATGCCGCCCGACGGATCCTCACTCTACCCGAATACCAACTGACCTGAATCGCCCGGACCGGACCGGGAGGAGCAATCGATGCCTTCGAGCCGCCGCCAGTTTCTTCAAACGTCGATCGGTTCCAGCACGCTCGTCGCGATGGGCGCGACGACGATCCCCGGTTTCCTCGGCCGCACGGCCCAGGCCGCCATGGGCGGGAAGACCCAGGAACGAATCCTCGTGGTGGTCCAGCTCCTGGGAGGGAATGACGGACTGAATACCGTGGTTCCTCACGGGATCGATGGCTATAACCGAGGGCGCAGAGCGCTTCGGATGTCTCCAGGCCAGGTCCACAAGGTCACGCCGGAGATTGGCTTGCACCCCGCGATGGGAGGGATGGCGAAGCTGCTGGAAAAAGGACGACTGGGAATCGTGCAGGGAGTCGGTTATCCCAATCCCGACCGTTCTCATTTCCGATCGATGGAGATCTGGGAGACCGGCCGGCTGGACAATACGCCGGCGTCACTGGAGACTGGCTGGCTGGGCCGAGCCCTCGATGCGAAAGGTCGGAAGCCGGGCGACGATCCGCCGGCACTCCAGGTCGGCGGCCGCAGTTTGCCCCAGGCACTTCGCAGCCGCAAGACCGAAGTCCCGGCGCTGGAGAGCCTCGAGACCTACAAGCTCCGGATTGCCGGTGCCGAGCCGGATCGGAAAGCGACTCGCTCCGCCCTGTCCGAGATGGCGCGCGTCGAGCGTCGTGAGGATGACCCCTTGCTCGGATTCATCAGCCGCACGACGTTGTCGGCCTATGAATCCAGTAGCCGCCTCGAACAGCTCGTGCCGAAGCCGGGAGCCGGTCCCAAGTACCCCAATTTCGGCCTGGCTCGCCGTCTCGAGCTGGTCGCGCAGATGATCAAGGCGGACTTCGGTACCCGGATCTTCTACACATCCCTGGACGGGTTCGACACCCACGCGAATCAACTCGGGACCCACACGGCCTTGCTCAACGAGCTGTCCGATTCGATCGCCGCGTTTCACGACGACCTGACCGCCGCCGGCCAGGCCGACCGCGTCGTCGTGCTGACGTTCAGCGAATTCGGGCGCCGGGTCCAGGAGAATGCCTCGCAGGGGACCGACCACGGCGCGGCGGCGCCGGTCTTCCTCGTCGGACCGGTCGCCAAGCCGGGCCTGGTGGGCAAGCATCCGAGCTTCGATGATCTCGACGACGGCGACTTGAAGTTTCACACCGACTTCCGCCGGGTCTATGCCAGCCTCCTGGCCGACTGGCTCGAATGCCCGCCGGCGCCGATCATCGGGGCCGGGTTCGCCCCTCTGCCGCTCTTGCGGCGAGTTTAGAGCGAGCGTCTCGACGATCCGTCTTCATGAGGACCAGTCTGTTGTGTATCGGTCCCGTCCCGGATTTCGCTGAGAAGATGGGCGAATTCCGCTCCGATGACGGCGGGCACGGAGGCCCGCCCCACTGGAGAGGTGCAGGACTTGGCAGTGGGGCGGGCGTCTCTGCCCGCCTCCCAAGAGTTTACGTTTTATGCAACGCTGAGTAGGAGAAAGATTACAGGCCGCGAGGGGCCAGGCTCTCCGGACCGATTCGGCCTCGATCCGAGCCACCAGCTCCGCAATTGGGCACCATATTCTGAAAAAAGTTCTTGACATGAAAGTATCAGGTTCGTACCCTTTACCTTTAGTAGTCGCTCATGATGGGTAGACTCACCTCTCGGCTATGGTGGCCCCGCCGTGCAATCTGGCATGGTTGGGGTTTTTTTATTGCCCCGACCTTTCTCACGGGCGTGCACCGGGAACCCCTCCCTGTGCTGATGATTGAACTTTCGCGGTAACGGCTGCCGCGCTCGAGGATCTCATGAGGGTATCAATCCCTCAGATTTCCCGGAGACGGCGTCATGTTACAACCGCGTATCAATTCGACGAACCATACTGGCATCTCGAGGTCAGACTCCGGCCTGTTCGGTCCGAGTGTACGCGCGGTGCTGGCGCGGGTCGCACGGTGATGACTACCAAGAGAGCTCTGACGACCGCGAGCCGTCCTGGCTGACTGTCAAGATCGTGAGGAAATGATGCCCACTCGATTCCGAGATCGTGCTGATGCGGGTCGCCTGCTGGCTTTGAGGCTCAGTGCATACGCTGGCCGGTCGGATGTGTTAGTGCTGGCGCTGCCGCGGGGCGGCTTGCCGGTGGCGTTCGAAGTCGCTCGGGCCCTGGAGGCGCCGCTCGACGTCTGCGTGGTCCGCAAGCTCGGTGTGCCCGGCCGTGAGGAACTGGCCATGGGGGCCATCGCGTCGGGAGGAGCGTGGGTCCTCAACGATGACGTGATCCAGGCGCTGAACATTCCGGGACACGTGATCAAGGAAGTTGCGTCGCGGGAGTCTCACGAGCTGAAGCGGCGGGAGCGGGCCTATCGCGGCGACCGTCCCGCACTCGATGTCCACGGCCGCATCATCATCCTCGTGGACGACGGGATCGCGACCGGCTCGACGATGCGGGCCGCCATCCCACAACGATCCACAACAGCACGAATCTGTCAGGCGGAAACTGCGTGAATTCTATACTCCGAATCATCCCGTCAACGTCGAATATGACGTGCGAGAGGGGGACATTCCCGCGGAGATCCTCCGGATGGCCGGCGAGGCCGGGGCTGACCTGATCGTCATGGGGACGCATGGACGCACGGGACTTCGCCGGTTGCTCGCGGGAAGTGTTGCCAACGCGGTGTTGAGGGGGGCCCATTGCCGGGTCCTGGCCCTGCGATCCCGCGCCGGCATGCAGACGGGCGAGGCTGTCCGTGTCATCCTCCATCCCACTGACTTCTCGGAATGTTCCGAAGCCGCCCTCCGCGTGGCACGATCGCTCGCAAGCGATCACGGGGCCCGACTGATCCTCCTCCACGTCCTTCCGGTCGCGATCGTCATGGACGGTTCGATGGCGGGGGAGATCGACCCGCAACCGTACCACGATGCCCTGGAGAGGATTCGCGAGAGCCTCGATGGGCCTGACATGAAGTACCCCGTCGAGACCCGTCTGACCCGAGGCTTTGAGCAGGAGGAGATCCGCCGCGTGACCGAGGAAGTCGCGTCTGACCTGATCGTCATGGGAACGCACGGGCGGACCGGACTGGGCCGACTCTTCATGGGAAGCGTGGCCGAGTCTGTGCTGTCCAAGGCCGATTGCCCGGTGATGGTTGTGAAGGTTCCCCAGCCAGCGCCGGCCGCGACATCGGACCGCCCGTCAGCCCCCAAGATGGTGACCGTTTTCTGAGATTTCGAGAGACACGAGACGGGCCACCATCGAGTCCGGCCCATCCAGGAATCAGGGAGTTTTACGATGATGGCAACCAATGCGAGAGAGCTTCAAGGTCAGTGGAACCGGCTTCGGGCACAGGTGAGGGAGCGGTGGGGGCAATTGACCGACGACGACCTCCAGATCCCGGGAGGCGATCTTGACCAACTGGTCAGCCTTGTCCAGCAGAGGACCGGCGAGGGGCGTGAGGCGATTGAGAGATTTATCACGAATCTGTCCTCGCGCGGCTCGATGGTCGCGGAGCACGCGGCCGAGGCCCTGTCCGACTACTCCCACCAGGCCGGCGAACGGCTCCGCGAGCGATACGATCACGCGACGGGCATCGTCCGCGAGAACCCCGCGCGATCATTAGTGACGGCCTTCGGTGTGGGACTTGTGGCCGGCTTGATCGTCGGGCTGAGCTTGCGGTCTCGTTAGACCGGGATGCAAGTCGGAATCCGTCTTCTGCCAATTCGTGCGGAGCCGATCGTGAATCCTCAACCGAACGAAGTGAATGGGATCCGGCACCGGATGGTGCAGATTCGCCGCAAACATCATGAGGACGTGCGCGACCTGATCGCCGGTGCCGAGGCTGTGGCCGGATGGGGCCGGCATATCGCGCGGTATTCGGGCGCCGTGGTGGGCGCAACAGCCGTGGCCGCGCTCTGGCTCGCCGCCCGTCCGCGCAGGAGGGTCCCGACCCCAACGCTTCCATCAGCCGCGTCCGAGACCCCGACTGCGGTCATCGAGGGATTGGTTGGAGAGACGAAGCGATCAAAGTCTCGTGCAAGCTGGCTCGGGGCGCCTGGAGCTTCATGCTTTCCGTGGCTGTTCGCGCAGCCCAGAATTACGCCGCATATCAAGTCGAACAATGGATCATCAAGCAACGAGAGAGCATGGCGGCGAAGTTCGCACCTTTCCCGCAGACTGGTGGGGCAGAGCCGTCGTATGGTCGCCATGATGGACCCGAGCGGGACTCGAGAGTCCCCGTGAAGGCTCCGATCGAAACGGATATCCGGAGGTTCTGACGATGATTGATCGAGTTCGAGAGATCGAGAGAGACCTGGACATCCCGTCTCGAGCTTTGATGGAACAGGTGCTCCAGTACGCCGCGGCAGCTCGCGAGCAGATCGCCGACGGGAGCGAACGCGTTCGGGAATACGTGGCCAAAGAACCTGCGCGGGCCCTGGGCGTCGCGCTGGGAGTGGGAGTACTTATCGGATGGCTGATCAAGCGTCGATGAATAGCCGCGCGGCCGCGTACGTCTCCACCCACGGCGCGGTCGCGGGTCCGGACGGAGGAGTCGTTGAGTTCGCCAACGATCTCATCACGCTCGCCGAACTACAGGCGGACCTCGCGGTCCTCAACGGTCGCGAGACCGCTCGTAAAGCGGTCGCTCCGCTCGGGCTGGTCGCGTTCGGCCTCACTGTCCTGGCGGGCGGTGTGACGGTGTGTCTGATCGGTGCGGCCTTGCTGGTCGCAACCGCGCTGGGAATCCATCGAGGCTGGGCGATGCTCGCAACGGCCGGCGTCGCGATGATTCTGGCCGGCCTCGCGGTCAGCCTGGGCATGGCCCGATTGAAGTCCAGCTTCGAGTCCTTCCGCCCGTCGCACGAAGAACTGAAACGCAACCTGACCTGGCTTCGCAACGTCCTGGTCTGTCGGCAGCACGCGTCTCCAAAGCGGGGGACGTGATGTGAGAGGGTAGGGGGCTTACTCATGGACGACCACGCCGATCTGCACCAGACGGCGAGAGCAACACTCGTATCCAATGCGTCGAGAGCCGGCGCTCATCGTCGCATGAGAGACCGTGTTTCTCGTGAACCTCGACGCGTTCTCGAACGAATCAATAAGGAGACAAGCATGATAGCCCGAGAGTTGATGGCCCAGCCGGTGGTGACCGTCCGCCTGGACGCCAGCCTGGCCGAGGTCGCGAAAACCATGGTGGAATGCCGAGTCGGCTGCGTCCCAGTGGTCGATGCGCACGGTCAGTTGCACGGCATGATTACCCAGACGGATTTCGGCGACACCGAGAAGGGAACGCCCTTCTCCATGGAGGCCGTTCTGCACATGTTCAGCCGGCCGATGTCTCACGAGGAAATCCAACGCGTGCGCAACGAAGCGCGGAAGACGACCGCGCAGGACATCATGGTCACGGAGGTGATCATGGGCGTCGAGGACACTCTCGTAGAAGAATTGGCGCGGCAGATGCTCCGCTATGACATCGATCATATCCCGGTAATCTACGACGGGATGCCGGTAGGGATCGTAGCGCGGCATGATTTTTTGCGGCTGATGACCGGAGTCCAGAAGTCCCCATTAAAACGCCCCGTAGCCGCCTTCGAATGACGAGACGGATCGGAGGATTCCGCCACGCCCTGCGTGCCCACTCATGACGCCGTGTTGACTTCCAGCTTCCTGACCGACCGAAAGCGAGCGAGACGCCATGCAACTCCCTCTCCAGATCACGTTCCACAACGTCCGGCACGATGCGCAGATCGAGTCCACAATCCGTTCCAGCGCGGAATGGCTCGACACCTACAACGGCCGGATCATGAGCTGTCGGGTCGTCGTGGACCAGCCGCACAAGCACCATAAGGAGGGGAACCTCTACCAGATCCGGATCGACCTCAAGGTGCCGGGCCGCGAGATCATCGTGAAGCGCGTGCCGAGCCGGCATGCCAGTTCCAAAGACCTGGACGTCCTGATCCGTGACGCCTTTGATGAGGCGCGGCGGCAGTTGGAGGACCACGCTCACCGTCAGCGCGGCGACGTCAAGGCCCACGAGTTCTCTCCCCACGCTCGCGTCACCCGGATCCTGCCCGAGGCGGGCTACGGTTTCCTCGAGACACCCGAGGGGCGGGAGATCTACTTCCACCGCAACAGTGTCCTGGATGCGAACTTCGACGACTTGCAGGTGGGGATGGAAGCACGCTTCGTGGAGGAATTGGGGGACAAGGGCCCGCAGGCCAGCACGGTCACCTTCGTGGGCCGTCACGGCCATCAGTAACTGCCGGCGTCGCTCGACGGCTCGGTGGTCTTCTTTCTGAGCGTCGTCGATCAAGCGTGGGCCGGGATGGTGCATGGGGCCCGACATTGTATACTGGTTCTCCGTCCCATCCCCGCGCCGCTCACGGGCGATCGAGTCGCGGAATGTCGTTCTGCCGGATTGCCAGCGGCCCGGACCCGCGAGGTGTCTGCCGATGGTTGCGAAGAAGCGATCGACGAAACCTTCGGGAGCCCCTGCAAGGCAAGACGGGGGCGCGAGACCGAAAAGCCCGGACCGGGTTCCCGGTGCGCCACAGGAGAAAGCGTCGTCTCCGGTCGGGAGCGATGCGGGACCGACAGCGAACTCGGGTGCACGCAAGGCGACTCCCAATCCAACACGCGCGGCACGCATTTCCAAGCCGTCGGCTGCTTCGCCACCGGTTCCCGTCGTTGCCGGCGCATTGGAAATCACTCCGGCCCGGCGAGGACTTCCCGTGGTGGGGATTTGCGCATCTGCCGGCGGCCTGGACGCCTTCAAGAAGTTCTTCGCGGCCATGCCCAGTGAGAGCGGCATCGCTTTCGTCGTCGTCCCTCACCTCGACCCCAACCATCAAAGCCTCATGCCGGAACTGATTGCCCGGCAGACGACCATGGCAGTCGTCGAGGCCTCGGAGGGGATGCGCGTCGAAGCCAACTGCGTTTACATCATCCCGCCCAACAAATACATGACCATCGCCGACGGTGTCCTCCGCCTGACCGGTCCGGTCGAGCGACGCGGTGCGCAGACGTCCATCGAGCCATTCCTCCGCTCCCTGGCCGATGACCAGCAGGAAAACGCCATCTGCATCATTCTCTCCGGCACCGGGTCGCACGGCACACTGGGACTCAAGGCCGTCAAGGCGAACGGCGGCATGGCCATGGTCCAGGACCCTAACTCTGCCGAGTACGACGCGATGCCGCGAAGCGCCATCGCCACTGGTCTGGCGGACTACATCCTGCCCGTCGAACAGATGCCCCAGGCACTGATCCAGTATGCGCAACACTTTTGTATCAACGGCGGCGAGACGGCCGCGGGGATCAGCGAGACCCCGGACTATCTCAACCAGTTCGTGTCCTTGCTCCGCGCCGGACGAAATTCGACTTTCGCTTCTATCGAAAGAAGATGCTCATCCGCCGGATCGAACGGCGCATGGGTCTGAAGCATTACGAAGAGCTCCCCAGCTATCTCGCCTTCTTGCGAGAGAACTTCGATGAGCTCAAGCAACTGGCCCAGGATCTGCTCATTAGCGTGACCCACTTCTTCCGTGATCTGGACGCATTCCGGATGATGGAGACCGAGGTGATCGCACCTCTGGTGCTGGCCAAGGCACCGGACACACCCATCCGCATCTGGGTCCCGGCCTGTTCGACAGGCGAGGAGTCGTACTCACTCGGCATGCTTTTGCTCGATCAGCTCGCCATCGCCCAGAAGAGCTGCCGCGTGCAGGTCTTTGCCACCGATGTCGTTGAAGATGCCCTGGAAGTCGCCCGCCAGGCGATTTATCCGGAAAGCGTCGCCGCCGATATCAGTCCCGAGCGGCTCGAACGATTCTTCACGCGTGTGGACTCGGGCTACCAGGTCAACAAGCCACTACGCGAGGCCGTGGTGTTCGCCCAGCAGAATCTCATCACTGATGCACCGTTCTCCAAGCTGGACCTGATCAGTTGCCGTAATGTGCTCATCTACCTGGAACCGGAGGTGCAGAAAAAGATTATCTCCTTACTGCACTTCGCACTCAACCCGGGGGGCTACCTTTTCCTCGGCCCGTCGGAGACGATCGGCCGACAGATCGATCTCTTCGAGCCGATCTCCAAGAAATGGCGGATCTACCGCCGGATCGGCCGGACCCGTCCCGATCGGGTCGCGTTCCCGATCGCTTCCCGGATGGAAACGACAACGCCCCGGCGACGTCCCATCGAGCCGGGCTCCGGACGCACGCTCGGGTATGCGGAGTTGACGCAACGTTCGCTCCTCGAGGAGTTCGCCCCAGCCGCCGTGCTCATCGATCGCAAGTACCAGATCCTCTATTTCTTCGGACAGACCACGCGCTACCTCGACGTCCCGACGGGAGAGCCGACACAGGACCTGATGATGATGGTCCGCAATGGCCTGCGCACCACCCTTCGCTCCGCCATTCTTCAGGCGATCCGCGAGGCGAAAGCAATTCGCGTCGACGATGCCCAGGTCAAGCGCAACGGCGTGTACTGCCGCGTGGTCGTGACCATCAAGCCCCTCCAGGACCCGAGGGATGCCGATGGGCTGCTGCTGGTCACGTTTCAGGACACGGGCCAGGACGTTCCCCCATCACGCCCACCCCAGACCGTCGCCGAGGAGTCCTTCGTCCGGCAATTGGAAACCGAACTCAAAGCGACCCGAGAGGACCTGCAAGGCACCATCGAGGCGATGGAAAGTGCCAACGAGGAGCTCAAGGCGTCTCATGAAGAAGTCATGTCCATGAACGAGGAGCTCCAGTCCACCAATGAGGAACTGGAGACCTCCAAGGAAGAGCTCCAATCGCTCAACGAAGAAATAACCACGATCAACAATCAACTCAATGACAAGGTGGAAGAACTAGAATCGACCAATAACGATCTTGCCAACTTGCTAAACTGTACCGATATCGCGACCGTGTTCCTGGACCCGAGCTTGCGCATCAAGCGATTCACGCCCACCACGACGAGACTGTTGAAGCTCATCGCCACGGATGTGGGCCGGTCCATCGGCGACATCGCACCAAGCTTCACCGATGGTCACTTGCTGTCCGACGCAGCTCAGGTCTTACGTGACTTGACTCCCAGCGACCAGGAGGTCCAGAGCCAGGACGGGCGCTGGTGGGTGCGCCGGATCGTTCCCTATCGGACGCTGGACAACCGCATCGAAGGTGTTGTCCTGACCTTCAACGAGATCACGTTCCAGAAGCGAGCGCAGGATCTACTGGAGCAGGAGGTGGAGAACCGGACGGCGGACCTGGTCGCCTCCAACGAAAAACTGGGACAGGAAAACGCCGAGCACCTGCGCGCGGTGGAATCCCTGCGCGACCGGGAGGCCAGGCTTCGGGCCCTTCTTGAGACGGTTATGGACGCCATCATCACCATTGACGACCAGGGCTTGATCCAAGCGGTCAATCCAGCCACCGAGAAGCTGTTCGGTTATTCCGAAGTCGAGTTGATCGGACAGAATGTCAATCAGCTCATGCCCTCGCCGTATCGGGAAGCGCACGACGGCTATCTGAGACACTACCTGCAAACCGGCGAGAAACGAATCATCGGCATCGGCCGGGAAGTGAGCTGCCGGCGCAAGGATGGCACGTTTTTTCCTGCGGACTTGACCATCAGTGAAATGCACGGAGACCGGCGTTTGTTCACAGGCATCCTCCACGACCTCACGAGGCGCAAGCAGCTCGAGCGAGAGATTGTGGAGATCGCCACCGCCGAACAGCGCCGCATCGGCGAAGACTTACACGATAATGTCGGCCAGGAGCTGACGGCTCTCGGTCTGCTGATGGAGAGTTTGGTCGAGTCGATCGAGAAACATTCGCCGTCCGACCTGGGCTTGGCCCGCAAGCTCGTCCAGGGTCTCAATCGCGTGTTCGGGCACGTTCGAAGCATCTCCCGGGGCCTGGTTCCGTGGGAACCGGATGTTCGCGGATTGCCGGCGGCTCTGGAGGATCTGGCCGCCCGTGTCAGCGAGAATGCCGGCGTTCGCTGCACTTTCCGGAGTGAGACGCTCGTCGCGATCGAGAATGATCTCAGGTCTCGCCATCTCTACCTCATCGCCCAGGAAGCCTGTAGCAATGCCCTGAGGCATGGCCACGCCAAGAACATCGAGATCGGACTCCATTCCCGAAACGAGCACTTCGTTCTTACAATCAAGGACGATGGCTCTGGTCTACCCGAACGTCCCAAGGAGGGGTTGGGTTTGAGAATCATGCGAAACCGGGCGAGCGTGATTCAGGCCGCCTTGAGCATCGAGCCCGTCCAACCCCATGGGACCGTGGTGACGTGCACTTTCTTCGAGGATTACTCCCGTGAGCCGAAATCACCCGGATGAGACCCAACGAGCACGTGTCATGATCGTCAACGACCATCCGGCTGTGCGTGAAGCGCTGGCGATCCGGATTTCCACCCAGTCGGACCTGATCGTCTGCGGCGAGGCGGTCGATGTCAACGAGGCCATGCAGCTCGTCCAGACGACCAAGCCCGACGTGGCCATCATTGACATCTGCCTGAAGACCGGCGACGGCATTGACCTGATAAGGCGGATCCGGTCGAGGAACCCTGAGTTGCGCATGCTGGTCTGGTCCATGTACTCGGAGAATCTCTATGCCGAGCGGGCCCTCCGGGCCGGGGCGATGGGATATCTGAACAAGGAACAGGCCACCAGCACGATCATCGAGGCCATTCGCAGAGTCCTCGATGACAAAGTCTATCTGAGCGCCGCCATGGCCGAGAAGCTGCTGAAGCGCACGATCGGCCAGCCGAGGTCGGACTCCAGCCGCTCCCCGATCGACGCCCTTTCCGACCGTGAGCTGGCCGTCTTCCGCCTGGTCGGTGAAGGCATGAAGACACAAGAGATCGCCGATCAGTTGCACCTCAGTCCCAAGACGGTCGATACTTACCGCGACCGGATCCGGGAAAAGCTCGACCTGCGCGGCAGCTCGGAACTGGTTCGAACGGCCGTCCGGTGGATGATCGAGAGCGGCTGATTGCGGTCGGGATCGTCGAAGAGCCGATCCGTTCACCACGATCGGTCGTCACCTCCACGACCGCCGTCGAAGCCGTCGGCCAGAGCGCCTCCTTGCGTGCCGGGAATCACTTCGATTCAACCGACGGCCCGATTCACCGACGAATCGCGATCGAATTCTCGGGTCGCAACGAAACGATGTTGTGTACGGGGAAGACCCTACATCCCAAATCGGGATTCTCTGGACAAGAATTGTCTAACTCCGACCTACAGACTTGGCGCTTGCCGTGTTGTTAGGATGTTTGATCGATGGAGAAAGCCAATCTGGCCAATGCTGGCTGGATCCTTCGAGGATCGTGACCCCATCGCCGTCAATTGACCCCGGAGCTGTACGATTTCGGGCGATCGGCTGGTCTCGGTGCGCTCAAGGCTGGCTTAGTGGCCTCTGCTCGGGCTGTCGCTTCCAGCAACAGGACAGAGACCATCCCACAAATAAAGCGAGCATCCAAGAAACAGGTTCTTCCCAAGACCACTCGATGGAGGGATCGAATCGATGATTGAAGAGACCAGGGAGACTTCTTGTGGGGATGACACGATCGACTCCGATCGACGCCGCAATCGTCTGATCGAGGCCAGCGTCAGGTATCATCGGGCCAATGAGGCTGTTGCGCGATCCTATGCCGAGACGGATCGCCTGGCTTTACACGCCGGTGAGCCATGGAGTCCGGAATGGTGTCGGGTTGTCGAGTTGCGTGGACGGGCGGCGCTCTGTCCCGCCCAGGAAGTCTGCGTGCAGACGGCCAGCGACTGGGAGGCCATCGTCTCGGAGGTGCTCGATGATGGCTGCGGAGAGATTCCGCGATCGCTCTTCACCTCGGAGGAGGTCGTGGCCCTGCTCGCATTCGTGGTCGGTGAAAGGCCCCCGGCGCTCTGAGGGCATTAACGATCGCTTGAAGTAGTCGCCATCGCCCGATGCACAGTACCGATTCAGGGAGATGGTCCTTGCTTTTTCAAGGAGGATGTTTATCGTAGAAGTGTGTCGAGTCGCTCGAGATGGGCGATGAGACCGCGGCTAAGGTGGCCCCACCATGCGTCATGCGCAGGGATGGGGCTTTTTTCGTGCGCCGGATGACTCGATCCGTCGTGCCAAGGAGAAGGAGCCTCTCATGATGTCCAATCCCCACCAAGTCATCGTCATGACCGAGGAGCACCCGATCCTCCAGGTCCATGCTGCGTCGGTGCACCACCGCAACTTCCCCGAGGTCCATGCGGAAGGTCGATCGCCAGAGGACGCCGCCATCCGTCTGGTCGAGCTGCTGTCCCAGAGCCTCGAGAGTGCACCCAGCGACTGGCGCCGGGAGACCCTGGAGTGCGCCATCGCGGACGTCCGCGCCTTCGCCGGGCGCCCATCGTGATCGTTTACCAGACTCTCGGTGGTCCGATCCCTCGGTGACGGGGGTCGAGGGCGATGCCCGGTGGTTCGTCACCCGTATCCAGAGGTCGCGCCATGGCCGAAGAAGTTCCCGGGGCGGGGAGGCGGACTCCGGAAGGAGGGAAGGCATCGAAGATCCCGGTGCGCCCGCTCTTCTTCTGGTACCTCATTCTGACGCTCGTCTTGCTCTGGGTCTGGCAGGATGCTATGCGCCAGGTGGCGTACCACACGATTCCTTACAGCGAATTCAAGACGCATGTGGCGGGTGGCGAGGTCTCCGAATGCACGGTCGAGCCGGATGAGATCACGGGCAAGGTGACCCCGAAGAGCGGGACATCTGCCGCGCCGGGAGGTCGAACCGAGACCGGACCGAACGCCCCATTCTCGTTTCGCTGCATCCGCATCGAAGATCCGAAGCTCGTCGAAGAGTTGGAAAAGGCGGGGGTCGTCTTCAGCGGCGTGCGTCCGGGCCTCCTGTCCCAGCTCCTGTGGGCCTGGCTCCTGCCGATCGGCGCGATCCTGCTGTTCTGGTGGATGCTGTCGCGTGGGATCAGTGGCGCGGGCGAGGCGATGCTCGGTTTTGGCAAGAGCCGGGCACGGCTGATCGCCGAGAAGTGAACCGGGGTCACCTTCGAGGACGTCGCCGGCTGCGACGAGGCGAAGGCGGAGCTGGTCGAAATCGTCGATTTCCTCCGCCATGCCGAGCGGTATCGGGCTTTAGGTGCCCAGATCCCCAAGGGCGTTCTTCTGCTGGGGCCGCCGGGAACCGGAAAGACGCTCCTGGCCAGAGCCGTGGCCGGCGAAGCCCAGGTCCCGCGCAGGACGGGCCCCTCCAGCCCGATTGCAGCCAGCAGACCGCGCGCGAAATCGATCAGGAAGTCAAGAAGCTGTTATCCGACGCCTACGAGTCGGCGAAGGGGATCCTCACGTCACATCGCGACCTCCTGGAACAGGTGGCACAAGAGCTGCTGAAGCGCGAGACGCTCGACGAGGCCGACTTCAACGCACTCCTGGGTCGCCGCGAGCCGGACGTGCCCATTTCCCGGACCGTTGAGCCGGTCAATGGCCAACCGGCATCGGATCGACAATTGGATCGACTCGGAAATCAAAATTCGCCTTGACATCCTGATGCCGGCGCGGTAGCATCAGGTGGTTGAGGGCTCATGATGGGCTCATACAACGGATCGGCTATGGTGGCCCCCCCGTGCGGCTTCGCATGAGTGGGGTTTTTTTACGCCCCAACCTGTCTGACGGCCGGACACCCGCGACCTTCCTTCGACGGATGGTCCCGATCCCGCGGTAAAGGCTGCCGCAACCCAGGGTCTCGCGAGGAGTTCATCCTCCCGAGCAATCCCGGAGACCGCGGCATGTTCCCGATTCGCACCAGTGCGACCAACACCGCAGGTATCCTCTACCCGGGCCTCTGTCCCACGGGCTTCGACCCGGTACTCGAGCAAGACATCCGCCTGGCGGCTGCTCGTTCGTGGCGGAAACCTTCTATCCACTCGCTTCCGGACTCGCACCGCGAGGCTTCGGTCAACTGCATGACAAGCAGCTACTGTTCGGCGGAGCGCGTTGAAAAAGGACGTGCATGCCAGGACCTGGCCGACGAACGCGCCGCGAACGCATCAAGAAACCACGAGGACGGGATCCGCAGGGCAAGTCAATCCGTCTCATAACCCAGGGCATTCGATCGAGAGGAGAACTCCCATGACACCCTTCCAGACCATCCTGTTCGCGGCGGACTTCTCCGAGTCCTCGCACGAAGCCTTTCACACGGCCTGCTCGCTCGCCGTGGAGGGGCAGACACGGCTGCATGTCCTCCACGTCATCGAGCCCAATTGGGTTCCGGAGGATCCGACGTTCATCGGACAGGCGGGCGTCCAGTTCTACGACGCCAACACCGACGGGGGCCGTGAAACCCAACTCGAGCAAAGGTTGAGTTCGGACTATGCACCGGATATCCCCATCGACGTTGAGTATCATGTTAGGGAGGGGAATCCGGCGACCGAGATCCTCCGCATGGCCAATGTGGTTGGCGCCGATTTGATCGTGGTCGGAACGCATGGCCGGACCGGGCTGAGCTGGCTGCTGGCCGGCAGTGTGGCGACCTCCGTCATGCAACAGGCCGACTGCCCGGTCCTGGCCCTTCATTCGTCGGGCCGGCCTCTCGGAGCCGAGAAAATCCGGGCTATCCTGCACCCCACGGATTTCTCGGACCGCTCGGAGGCGGCTCTCCAGGTCGCTCGCGAGCTCGCGCGCGATCTCGGGGAGCGGCTCATCCTCCTCCATGTCGCCCCGTTCGACGTGTACATTCACGACATGACCGTCCCGGTGGACCTGAGCATGTCCCGCGAGGCACTCGAGGACATGCGCCGGCGGGTTGACGGGCCGGACCTCAAATACCCCGTCGAGAGCCGGCTGAGCCAGGGCGATGCCGCCGAGGAAATCCTGCGGAGGGCAGCGGACCTGGACCAAGGCCTGATCGTGATGGGATCCCACGGCCGGACCGGACTGAGCCGGCTCCTCTTCGGCAGTGTGGCCGAGTATGTCGTGCCGCGGGCCTGCTGCCCCGTGCTGGCTGTGAAGGCCTCTCGGGACCCGGCCGCACCGGCCACCGAGCAGCCAGCGGACTGTGTGGCAACGACCCATTGACTGGTGAACAACCCAAATCTCCCGGCGCCTGATTCTCTCTGAAGAGAAGGCTTGACCATGAGTATCAGCACGATTGCAGCGATCGAGAGGACGATTCATACGACGAATGTCTGGATCAAGGAGTTGATGGCGGAACTGGGGACGGATGACCACCAACGGACTTATCACGCGTTCGGGGTGGTCTTGCATGCCCTTCGCGATCGGCTGACGGTCGCCGAGACCGCCGATCTGGGCGCCCAGCTCCCCATGCTCATCCGCGGTCTCTATTATGAGGGGTGGAACCCCGGCGCGACGCCTGTCCGGGAGCGCAAGAAGGAAGACTTCCTACGCCACATCGCCACGGCTTTTCCGGGTCATGCGGAGACCTATCCCGAGGAAGTCGCCTGGGCGGTGTTCAAGGTCCTCGAGCGCCATGTCTCCGCGGGCGAGATCCGGGACGTGTTGCATGTCCTCCCCGCGGAGCTCCGTTCGCTCTGGCCCGCGAACGAGCTGGTGAACGCCGCCTGAGAAACGTACCCGAGGCCGATCTCCGGGAGGGCGGGCCTTCGGTCGAGACTCCGAATCCACGGGCAGACTCGACCAGGGCCACGTTCTCCCGGATCTTTTCAGAGGATCATGCCATGTTTCCCCTCAAGACCATCCTGGTTCCAACCGATTACTCGGTCGCGTCGCAGTCTGCCCTATCGCTGGCCCGCGATCTGGCAGAGGCGCAGGGCGCCCGCTTGATCGGGCTGCACGTGATCCAGCCGCCACATTACAGCGGTGGGTTCAACGCGCCGGGGGCACCGCCCGCCTCCTTTCAGAGCAGTCTGTATGGGTGGATGAGACGGGGTTGCGGTCAGGACGCGAAGCTCTCCGTGGAGAGCCGGGTGATGGAGGGGTTCGCCTGGGAAGAGACCGTCCGCGTCGCTCAGGAGTCGCATTGCGACCTGATCGTGATGGGGAGCGAGGGCAAGTCCGGCATCGGGCGCACCTTACTGGGGAGCGTGGCGGAACAGGTGGCGCGACATGCACCCTGCCCCGTGCTGATCTGTAAGGCGCCGGGCGCGGCGGACGCGGAACCGGCATTCGGCGGGACCGGACGCCCGCTCTTCTCGACCATCCTCTTCCCCACCGATCTTTCGGACCGGGCAAGTGAGGCATTTGCTGTCACCTCAGCCCTGGCCGGGCCGGATTCGCGACTGATCGTGCAACATGTGGTCGCGGATGCCGATCATATCGCACCCGAGGGGAAATCGGCCCTGATCCAACGACTGCACACGCTCTATCCCGCCGGTTCCAGTGGTTCGGTCGTGTATCGCCTGTCGCCGGGGAACCCAGTCGAGGAGATCCGCCGTGCCTCCGAAGATTCGCACTGCGACCTGATCGTGATGAGTAGCCGCGGACGAGCGGGAATGGGCCGGCTCTTGATGGGGAGCGTGGCCGAATCCGTCTTTCGCAACGTCCCGGTCCCGGTGGTCATCATTCACAGCGGGAGTCCGGAGTCCGGGTCGAAGGCGGAGGCCACTCAGACCTGACTCGATCCGAGCCTCGCGTGCGACTCATCCCCCCGGTCTAGCAAGCCGCATTCTCGGAGGATCTCGAGGGCCTGGGCGAGAGATTGCTCCCGGCTCCCTCCGGTCTGGATGAGATGAGCAACCTGGCGCGTTTGCGGGCTGAGTTCTTCCCACTCCCTGGCGGCTTGCTGGTAGATCGCCCAGTCGGCATCGGACGCGTCGCCCCGACGATGGTCCAATCGCGCGCGAACGACCTCCGGATCGGCCTTGCAGAGGATCAGACAAGACGTAATCCCCCATCGGCGGGCGGCGTCGAGGAAAAGCCGGCGCCGCGTGTCTTCGCGAAAACTCGCATCGATCAGCACGCGTCGTCCTTCGAAGACGAGCTCCTCGGCGCGGCGCAAGCACTCGTTATAGGTGCGTTCGTTCCATCCAGGCGTGTAGAGGCCGTCGCCGAACCCGTTGGTAGGCGGGGCCGCGCCGGCACTCGCGTCGGCCAGCTCCTTGCGAATCTCATCCGAACGGATCGCGGTGAATCCGGCCGTTTCAGCCAGGGCTCGGCACAGGGTGGATTTCCCCGATCCCGGCAGGCCAGCGACGAGGATCAAGCAGGGCTTCCGGTGCGGCTCCTCCAGTTCGGAAAGGGCGAAGAGCCAGAGGGCGCGGCGCACGGGACCGAGCGGCGGCGCGGTCGGTCTCGGGGATTTCGGGCTCGGTCAGCTTGAGGCCTTCGACCTTGCCACGCACGGCCGCACGGTACGACCGGTAAAAGGGCAGCAGTGCGCGGCCCTCTTCATCGCCCGAGGCGTGGAGATAAGCCTCGACAAACGAGGCGGCGAGGTCGGCGCGACCCTCGATCGACAACTCCATGGCGAGGAAGGCGATGTCGGCGATGGGATCGGCGTGGCGGAACCGGTCGTCGAATTCGATGCAGTCGACGGCGATCCAATCACCGGGCGGGGCGCGGTCTGGGAACCAGTAGACGTGGTCGAGTCGAAGGTCGCCGTGAGTGTCGCGCGGGACGCCTCGGCGGGCACGATGCTCGATGAGAGGGCCGAGACGGCTCAGAGCCGTCGCGGTCCGCTCGCCCAACCGGTCGAGGGTTGCTCGGCTGACCGTCGAGCCGATCTGGGGTGCCGATTCCGCAAGGTTGTCCCCGGCATTGCGGTCGATCACCTCCAGCTCGCCATGGGCCGCGACCCGGGTCCCGGACTCAGCCGAGGCATGAAACCGGGCCAGGCGGCCGGACCATTCCGTCAACGCTTCGGCCCCGAGGCTACCGCCGGCCAGGTGAGCGCGGAGTGTGGATGAGTCGGGGAGACGCCTCATTTTCACCGCCCAATCGACGACCTCGCCGTTTCCCTCCATCCGGATCGAACCCGACTCCAGGCTGACGGGGACGACCCCAAGATAGACCTCGGCGCCAGCCGGCGGTTCAAGCGGACCTCTTCTTCGCAGAAGTGGTGCCTTCGCTCGAGTGTGCTGTAGTCGACGAAACCCAGGCTGACCGGTTTCTTGATCTTGTAGGCCAGTTCTCCCGCCAGGAACACGACCGAGATGTGCGTCTGGTGGACCTCCACTTCGTCCGGCTGCTGGGCATAAGCCGACGGAGTCGAGAGGGCGTCGATCAATTGGGCGAGCTCCATCGGAGAACGGCCTTCCATCGCGGGTGGCATCGCAATCGAAGAGGGATTCCGGATTCGAGATTCCAGATTCCAAATAAGGATGTGTCGATAATCTGGAATCTCGAATCCGGAATCGCCAACGAGATCGCCCTCACGCCCGGCGAGGCGGCTCCAAAGCCTCCTCGGCCGTGAGGATTATCTGGGCGATCTCGATCAGTTTGCGGTTCTTGTCGCTGGCCAGCCTCTGGAGCCGGCGGAACGCATCGTGCTCGTCGAGGCCGGTTTTCTTCATCATGATCCCCTTGGCCTTCTCGATCGTCTTGCGGTCCTCGAGCGCCTGTTTGAGATCGGAGGTCTCCTTGCGTAGCGCCTGGAACTGGTCGAATCGGCGCATGGCAATGCCAATCGCCGGCTCGAGGTCGGCCTGCTTGATCGGCTTGACGAGGTAGGCCATGATGTGGTCGGCCTCAGCCCGTCGGATGAACTCCGGGTCGTGGTAAGCGGATACGAGGATCACCGGGATCGCGACCTTGCAGTAGATCTGCGCGGCGGCGTCGATGCCGTCCATGTCGGGCATCTTGATGTCGGTGATGACGAGGTCGGGCTTGGTGGTGGCGCACAGGTCAACCAACTCGCGGCCGGTCTCGGCCACGGCGACGACCTGGTGGCCCAGTAGCGGCAGGATCTTCTGGAAGTAGTCGCGCATATCGAACTCATCGTCGGCGACGGCAATCTTGAGCGAACGGGTCATGGGCGTCCTCTGGGTAGGGTGATGAGGAAAACCGCGCCAGGGCCCCCGGCATCGCCGACGCTGATCCGGCCTCCGTGGGCCTCGACGATCCGCATGGCGATGGCCATGCCCAGGCCGGTCCCCTTGGTCTTGGTGGTAAAGAACGGGTCGAAAATCTGGGATCGCTGCTCGGGGCTGATGCCGGGCCCGTTGTCGCAAACGGCGATGCAGAGTGCCGGCTGGCCATCGAGCTCCGTAGCCTCGGCTCGGATTTCGATTTCCACCGGGGGTGTGCCGGCCGCCAGCGCGTTATCCAGGATGTTATGAAGCACCTGCTGGAGACGGAAGGCATCCGCCGTGCAAGAGATGTCGGCGCCGTCGATGGCTTCACGGAGAATGCCTCGCTTGGCGGTGCGTGCCGACTCCAGGTGGGCCCAGGCCTCGCGCAGATCGCGCGGAGGTCGCATGGAGCTTTCTCCAACTTGATCGGCGCGGCGTAGCCGCGGACATCCTCATAGAGGGCGTGCAGGTGGTCCTGAGCTTTCTGGATCCGATTGATGAGGTCGAGAGCCTCGGGGCGGTCGCGGACGACCAGGGCGAGCATTTCCAGGCAAGCCTGGCTGCGTCCGAGGGCGTTGCGGCTCTCGTGCGCCAAACCGGTCATCATCTGGCCGATCGCGGCCAGCCGTTCGGCCTGCATGGCGCGCTCCTGGGCTTGCTTGAGGAACGTGATGTCCTGGCCGACCTTGAGGATCGCGGGGCCATCTTCGTAATCGGCCAGGTAGCGTGCGTTCCACAGCATCGAGCGGCGCGAGCCGTCGCGACACGTGACCGGATTCTCGAACCCGCGGGTAGGGTGGCCAGCGATGACCCGCGTGAACTCGTCGGCCACGGACTGACGATGGTCTTTGGGTAAGAGCAGCTCCACGTAATCGCGTCCGCACACTTCCGCCGCGGAATAGCCAGTGAGCTCTTCGGCGAACGGGCTGAAGTAGACGATCGTATGATCGGGCCGGAGGATGACGATCATGCACTCGGCGGCCTCGACCAGGTGGCGGAAGGCCGCCTCGCTTCGCTCCTTCGCGAGGGCGAGATGACGCCGCTCGGCGATCCGGGCCAGGCTGGTGCGAAGCAAGTCCGCGTTGAGTGGCTTGAGGAGGTAATCGGTCGCACCCTGACGGAGGGCGGCGATCGCGCCTTGAAGGTCCGAGTAGCCAGTAACCACGATCACGGCGGCCGTCGGGGCGGCCGCCTTCAGGCGGGGCATGAGCTGCTCCGCCAGCGCATCGGGAAGCCGGCGATCGAGGATGATCGCCGCCAGGTGGTCCCAGTCCTTGAGGGCTAACGCTTCGGCGGCGTTGCTGACGGTCACGACCCTGTGGTCGTCGAGCTCCAAAATGTCGCGCAGGTTGTCCCGCGCGTCGGGATCATCCTCGATCACCAGGATGTCCAGCGGCGGTGTAGCATCCATGGAATCAACGCGGCCGGTCGCCGGCATCCCCCTGTTTCGTCCCGGCCAATTGCTCGAGCGTCTCGAGGAGCTCCGGGACCTGGAACGGCTTGTAACAGACTGCGTCGGCCCCCTCGGCCATCGTCCGGTCGATGAGCTGTTCCATCTCGGAGCGGTAGCCGGTGATCAGGATGGTCCTGGCCTGCGGGTTCGCCTCGCGCACCAACTGGAACACATCCCTGCCGCTGCCGTTGGGGATCCGCATGTCGATCAACACGAGCTTGTACGCCGTCTCCTTGAGGCGCTCGGCCGCCTCTCGGGCATCGTGCGCCAGGCAGACGCGAAAACCACGGTCGCGGAACAGGTCCCAGAGATTGGCACAAAGGTCGTGGTCGTCGTCGACCACCAGGACCATCGGCTGCTCAAGCACCTCGTCCACGAATCCCAGGAGCTTGCGGAAGTCGACCGGCTTGGAGACCACCTTCCAGGCCCCGGCGTTGAGGGCCGCCTCGGCCGTCTCGGGACTGGCGTATGCGGTCACCAGCAGCGAAACCGTGCCCGAGCGCTGCTTCTTGATCTCGCGGTAGAGCGTCAGGCCGTCCATGCCGGGCATTTTCAGGTCGAGGAGGGCAACGTCATAGGGATGCTCGCGGACCAACTCCAGCGCCGAGGGCCCGTCGAAGGCGATGTCAACCTCATACCCCAGGTCGGTCAGGATATCGCTGAGGTTGCGGCAGATGTCCTTGTCGTCGTCGACCACGAGGATTCGGTGTACCTCCGGGCGCGTCATGATGAGGTTCCCTCGCCGGGCGCCGCGGTCAATCGGAGTGTGAAAACACTGCCGCGCCCGGGCTCGCTGATCACGCGAATGGTCCCCTGATTTTTTTCCACGATCGCCAGTGAAATTGCAAGACCCAGCCCCAGTCCGCGGGCCTTCGTGGAATAGAGGGGTTCCATGATCCGGGCCAGTTCTTTCGCATCGATTCCGCTGCCTGTATCGGCGACCGACAATTCGACGTGGCCATCCCCGTCATGCGCGGAGATCGTAAGCCGGCCACCCTGGGGCATCGCATCCCTCGCGTTGCGGATCAGGTTGCCCAGCGCGATCCCGAGCTGATTCCTGTCTCCCAGCGCCTGTGGCAAGCCGGGGGGGCATTCGATCTCGACCTCGATCTGATCGCCCGTTGGGTTGATCTCCAGCACCTCGCGCACCAGAGGCTCCAGCGCAATCGGCTTCAACTCCGGTATCGGGATCTTGGCGAAATTCGACAGTGCCGTGATGACATTGTCGGCCAGCTCCACGTTCCGCTCGATCCTCTTGAGGTGATCGGCCTGCTTTTCGGCTGTCGGGTTGCGGGCGTTCAGCAGGTAGTAGACCGAGGTCTTGACCACGTTGAGCGGATTACGCAGCTCGTGCGCGACTCCGCCGGCAACCTGCCCGAGTGTCGCCAGCCGCTCGCTTCGCTGGAGTCTCAACATGTATTCGGCTTGATAGGCGTCCTCGATGATCGCCAGATCGAGGTCCAGCAGCTTGTTCACGGAGCGGACCAGTTCTTTCAGTCCTCGCGGCTCGCCTTGCCAACACTCATGGAGCGAGCGGATCAGGCCGATCCGCAGTCGGGACAGCGCGACGTTGGTGTAGACCTGCTCGAGGCCAATCTCGACATGGCGCGAGCCCACTCGCCAGCGTCTGACAACGTAGTCTCGATCGTACACGCCGGCCAGGAGATCGCGGATCCACTGGACGAGAGTCCCCTTGAGACGGTCGATCTGGGCCTGACCGCCGGTGATGACCTTGAGCGCATCAGGATGGCGCTGAATCTCGTCATAGAAGTCGTCGATGAGGCTATGAAGATAGGGTTCCAGCAGCGGGGCTGCGGCCACGATCCGCCCCGCGTCGTCGGCGGTCCAGCCGACATAGGACTGGAGCTCCCGATAACGCTCGAAGAGCCGGTCGGCGTCCATCATGTCTCCCCCCGCCCGATCTGTGAAAAAAAAACCCACGCAACGCCGAACGGCGGTCGCGTGGGCTCTCGAGACCCAGCCGGCCGGCCCATACGTGAGCCGTCCAGCCAAACATACATTCGTCTTACTTGAATTGAGGCGTGAGGGAAAGTGGGTTCCGGTCCGTGACCTCATTTTCTTCTCAGGATCAGCCCGGCGACGGTCTGACTCCCGCTCTCCTTCGAGGTCCAGAAATCTGGGGTTGACCGGCCGGCCTGCTTCCGACTATCCTTCCTTCATCGATGCTCATGAAGGGCATCCGATAGTTGGCTAAGGCGGCCCCATCCTGTGAAGAATCATGGGATCGGGGTATTTTTTTGCGCCCGAAGCTTCCTTCGTCCGACGAGCGGACACCCGGACTCGATTTGTCCCGGACTTATCCCTGCGGTAATGACTGCCGCGTTCCCGGTCTCGATGATGGCTTGACCGTCACGAGCCCCTGGAGACGGCGTCATGACCTCGCTCCCGCCTGACCGCACGGACCACGAGACTTCGACGAGAGCCCACCTACTGGCCATCGCCCGCAAGGCTCAGGAACGGCTCGAGCGAAGTAGTTACCTCGCTCTCCGCGGGGTCTCCTGTTCCGCGAGCGACGGCGCCCTTCTCCTCTTTGGCTGCCTCCCCTCCCACGACCTCAAGCAGGTCGCCCAGGAGATTGTCTTGAGTGGGGAGGGCACATGCCATGTCATCAATCGAATCATCGTCCTCGCACCAGGATGCCGGGGAGGACAGGGCCGAGAGATTCCGGCTTCGTTGCAGATCCGTGTTGAACGGGCAGCATCAGTCGTAGGGAGGATGTTCCTCCCCGAACACTTCAGAGACAAAAGGAATTGACAACCATGTTGGTTCTCAGTCGCAAGCCCAATGAGTCGATCATCATCAACGGCAACATCCGCGTCATGGTGGTGGGCATCCGGGGAAACCACGTCCGGCTGGGCATCGAGGCGCCCGAGTCGGTGTCCATCTTTCGTGAAGAACTCTGCCAATGGAACGGTGTGAACGAGGAGCATGGACGGCAGCCCCAGGTCAGTGTTCCGAGCGAACAAACGGTGATGTGAGCGGCCGTCTCCCGTTCCGACCGGCCAGGTTTTTCGGCGAGATGGCCGCCTGGTCTGCACCGTTCCCGGGACGGTAAGATGGGAGACGGCATCAAGTCCGATCCTTTGCGGTTGAGAGGTCTCCTTCGCGGAAGGGGGAAAATCTCGTGCTTGGCAGTATACTGATCGGTCTCGATCCGGCCGGTCTTGGCGACCCTCTTGTCGAACTGGGGATCCGCTGGGGCCGGCGGAGCGGGACTACCCTCGTGGGATTGGGGATCGTCGACGAGCCCGGGATCCGCGCGATCGAGCCACTCGGGGCTGTGGGTGGGAGACCCGGCGTGGACCCTGTCTATTACGAAGGCTATGAAGCCCGTCTGGCACGGGTCAACCGAGAGGTCGAAAACTCTTTGGAACGGTTCGCCGCCGGTTGCCAGGACGCGGGCCTGCCGCATGTCGAGAAGAAGGTGAGCGGTACGCCCCATGATTTGATCAAGCAGGAGGCCGAGTGCTGTGACCTGATCCTGCTCTCGCGTCAGTCGCGGTTCCGATTCACGGCTCGAGACGATCAAGAGGACGAGACGCTCAGGATCGTCTTGAAGAACACTCCGCGGCCGATTGTCGCCGCACCGTCCGAGTCGTTGCCAGAGGGCCCGGTCGTCATCGCCTACGACGGGAGCCTCCAGGCCGCACGCGCCCTGGCGATGTTCGCGGCGATGGAGCTCTCCGAGTCTGGCCCGGTGCACGTCCTCAGCGTGGACGACGATGCTTCCGAGGCAGCGCGGCACGCCGATCGAGCCCGAGAGTTTCTCACTTACCACAAGGTCGAGGCGATACCGGTCGTGCTCAAGTCCTCGGCCGATACGGGACACCTGATCCTGGAACAAGTTCATCGTCTGGGGGCCGGCTTGCTCGTGATGGGGGCTTACGGCCAGCCCACGCTTCGCGAGTTCTTCGTTGGCTCGGTCACCCGCACGATCCTCGAAGAAAGCCCAGTCCCCGTGTTCTTGTTCCATTGAACTGGCTTGAGCTAAGCTGAGGGCTCGTTGAACATCGGTCCCGTACCGGAGGGATTCCCCCTGAAAAACCTCGCCTTCACGCAGGGTCTGGACCAAGCCCAACTGGATCGGATCGCCGAGATCGCCACTCCGGTGCATTGGGGCGCTGGCGAAACGATCTTCCGCGAAGGAGATCGCGACTCGGTCGCGTACGTGGTGGAGGAGGGTCGCGTGGCCATCGAGGTGACGATCCCCGGCCGCGGACGGGTGATTCTCCTCACCGTGGGGCCGGGTGAGGTCTTCGGCTGGTCGGCCCTGTTCCATCCGCGGCCCAAGACGGCCGCCGCCCGAACGACCGAGCCAACCAAGGCCCTCGCCCTCGACGCCCCGAAACTTCGCGGGTTGTGCGACGCCGATCCTCGGCTCGGCTACGTGCTGACCCAGCGGATCCTGGAGGTGGTCTCCGAGCGGCTGAAAGCCACGCGGATGCAGCTCATGGATATTTACAGTCATTGACCGGCAGCATGAGCCAGTCTGCGTCGGTGGCCAGAACGAACGGAGGAAATCCGCGATGCCGTCATCGGAAGGAGTTGACCCAGCGGAGCGAACGGTCCTGATGAGCAAGCCCGACCTGGGACAGCTCATCGATCGGCTCTGGCGGGAAGGGTACACGGTCGTCGGTCCGACCATCGCGCAAGGGGCGATCATCTTCGACGAAGTCCGCGCCCTGGAACAACTGCCCATCGGTTGGACCGATGAGCAAGAGGGGGGTACTTATCGGCTCAAGCGTCGCGACGACGGAGCCTATTTCGGCTATGCCGTCGGGCCACACTCCTGGAAGAAGTATCTGTTCCCCTCTCGGACGACCTTGTTCTCGATCGAAACGACCTTGGATTCGTTCACCGTTCACCCCAGCCCGGATCCGGTTCATCGCTATGCGTTTCTGGGAGCTCGGTCTTGCGACCTGCACGCCATCGAAATCCAGGACCGCGTCTTCTTGCAAGGGCCTTATATCGACCCCCATTACCAGGCGCGTCGGGGGCCGGCGTTCATCATCGCGGTGAACTGTGGCCAGGCCGCGGCGACCTGTTTCTGCACGAGCATGAAGACTGGGCCGAAAGCCGCGCGCGGCTTCGACCTGGCGCTGACCGAATTGCCGGATCTGTTCGTCGTCGAGGTCGCCTCCGAACGTGGCCAGGAGATGATCGCGGACATCCCGTGCCGTGAGGCGACCGATGCGGATCTCGCCGCGGCCGGTGACGTCGTTCGCAACACCGAAGGCCAGATTCAGCGCCGGCTTGATACGTCCGACCTGCCCGATCTCCTCTACAAGAACCTGGAACACCCGCGCTGGGACGACGTGGCCGAACGCTGCCTCTCGTGCACGAACTGCACCATGGTCTGCCCGACTTGCTTCTGTCACGCAATCGAGGAGGTCCCCGACCTGGCCGGCCAGCGCAGTGAACGAGTCCGCCTCTGGGATTCGTGCTTCAACCAGGAACACGCCCATACGGCCGGGGGGAACATGCGGCCGGACATCCGGTCGCGCTACCGTCAATGGCTAACTCATAAGCTGGCTTCCTGGATCGATCAGTACGGGGTCTCCGGTTGTGTGGGGTGCGGTCGTTGCATCACCTGGTGCCCCGTGGCGATCGACATCACCGAGGAAGTAGCCGCGATCCGCGGCGGGGCGACAACATGATGACTCCCGCGGTGACCCCGGCCGCCGATCTCGTTCCCGCGCGCTGGGGCAGGTCTCGCCTCAGGACGACTCGCTCTGCCCCCATCCGGCGATCGTGCGGTCGGTCCGGCCGGAGACTCCGGGCGTGTCGACTTTTGCGATCGAGTTCCAGGATCACCAGCGACAGACGCAGTTCGACATCCAGCCCGGTCAGTTCAACATGATCTACCTGCCGGGGATCGGCGAGGTCCCGATCTCGGTTTCGGCGCGCCCTGGGGAGGGACCGGGCATCAGCCACACGATTCGCTTCGTCGGCCGGGTCACCCAGGCGATCGGGAACCTGGGGCCGGGGGCGGTGGTGGGGTTGCGCGGCCCCTATGGTCGCGGCTGGCCGATGGAAGCGGCTCGCGGCCGGGACGTGCTCCTCGTGGCCGGCGGGTTGGGCCTGGCTCCGTTGCGGCCCGTCGTGAAGTCCCTCCTGGTTAACCGGGATCAGTACGGACGTCTCAGTCTCCTCTACGGAGCACGACACCCCGCGGACCTTCTCTATGTCGCGGAATATCCCGAGTGGGAACGTCACGGGATGGAGGTCTTGATCACGGTCGACCACGCCGACGCCACCTGGAACGGCCGCGTGGGTGTGGTGCCCATCCTGTTCAATCGGCTGAAACTCGACCCGGAGCGAACTCTCGTGATGACCTGCGGCCCGGAGATCCTGATGCGGTTCACCGTGACCGAGGCCTTGAACCGTGGCGTGTCCGAGGGCGACGTCTATTACTCGATGGAGCGGAACATGCACTGTGCGGTGGGCCTCTGCGGACATTGCCAGCTCGGGCCGGCGTTCGTCTGCAAGAATGGTCCGGTCTTCGCGCATCGCGAGCTGGCACCGTTCTTCCGCCAGGAGCATTTTTGACTACGGACTTGAAATCCCTGGATTTCCTGAAGCCATGACTACCGCAAAACCACGATTGGGCGTCTTCAAGTTCGCCTCGTGCGACGGCTGCCAGCTCTCACTGCTGGATTGTGAGGACGAGCTGTTGACGGTGGCCGGACGGGTCGAGATTGCCTATTTCCTGGAGGCAACGCGCCGGCCTCTGGAGGGCGAATTCGACGTGGCCCTGGTCGAGGGGTCGATCTCGACGCCCGGCCAAGAAGAGGAGATCCGCGACATCCGCCGCCGGAGCCGATTCCTCATCACACTCGGCGCCTGTGCCTCGCATGGAGGGATCCAAGGCCTTCGGAACTTCGGCAGTCTGAATGTGGACCGGGCCCTGGCGATCGTGTACGCTTCGCCGCAGTATGTCGAGACCTTGGCTCACTCCCGGCCGGCCAGCGCCTATGTGCCCGTCGACCTGGAGCTGCCGGGCTGCCCGATCAACAAGAACCAGCTCCTCGGAGTCCTCGGTCAGATGCTCGCCGGCAGCCGGCCCAAGGTGCCGCGCCACGCGCTCTGCCTCGAATGCAAGCGTCAGAACCTGGTCTGCATCCTGGTGACTCAGGGAGCTCCCTGCATGGGACCGGTGACGTCCACCGGCTGTGGAGTGCTCTGCCCGAGTCACGATCGGCCGTGTTATAGCTGCTTCGGGCCGGATGACCAGCCCAACACCGCGTCGCTGGCTCGTCGGTTCGAGCAACTGGGACTCGAGCCCGAGGCCATCCGTCGGCTCTTCCACGCATTCTACGCGAACGCCACCGTGTTCCAGGAGGCCGGGCAACGCCATGGCGAATCACTCCCCATCATCGGATGAAGCCGGCGCACCCGACACTCCGGCGGGGCCGGCGGAGAAGGTCATTCGGGTCTCGGCGATGGCGCGCGTCGAAGGAGAAGTGCGCTGACGATCCGCTTGCGCGATGGCCGCGTGGAGGACGTGCAGCTCCGCATCTTCGAGGCGCCACGGTTCTTCGAGGCCCTGCTGCGCGGCCGGTCCGTCGCCGAGGTGCCCGACATCACGGCGCGGATCTGCGGCATCTGCCCGGTCGCTTACCAGATGAGTGCGTGCCACGCCCTGGAATCGCTCCTGGGACTCACCCTGCCGGAACCCTTGCCGGCCCTGCGCCGGCTACTCTATTGCGGCGAGTGGATCGAGAGCCACGTCTTGCACATGCTCTTTCTCCACGCCCCCGACTTCCTGGGGTACGAGACCGCCTTCGCCATGGCCCAGAGTCGCCCCGAGTATGCCGAGAAAGTGCGAGACGCCCTGAAGCTCAAGAAAGCCGGCAACGCCATCGTCGAGGTGCTGGGTGGCCGGGCGATTCATCCCGTCAACGTTCGGGTGGGCGGATTCTATCGGGTTCCGCGCCCGGCCGAGATGTCCGCGCTCGCCGAACAGTTGAAGGCGGTCCGGGACATCGCTCGAGAGTTCGTCCCCTGGACCGCGGGTCTGGACTTCCCATCATTCGAGCACGATTACGAGTTCGTGGCCCTGAGGCACGAGGCCGAGTATCCGATGAACGAGGGCCGGCTCCATTCCAGCCGCGGCCTGGACATCGCCATGGACGAGTTCCTCGACCATTTCGAGGAGTACCAGGTGCCCTACTCGAATGCCTTGCAGTGTCGTCGCAAGGGGGGTGGGGCGTACTTCGTCGGCCCGCTGGCGCGCTGGAATCTCAACGCCGATCGGGCCACGCCGGAAGTCCAGGAGCTCGCCCGCGCGACCGGGATCGCCTGGCCGAGCCGGAATCCCTATGTCAGCATCGTCGTCCGAGCTCTTGAAACCGTGTACGCGGTCGACGAGGCGCTTCGAGTCATCGCAGCCTACGAGCCGCCACAGGCTCCGTTCCTGCCCTACGAGCCTCGCACCGGCGCAGGGATGTGGGTCACCGAGGCACCCCGAGGCATCCTCTATCACCGTTATGAGGCCGACGCGACCGGGCATGTCACGCTCGCCACGATCATCCCGCCGACGAGCCAGAATCAGCGACAGATCGAGGAGGACCTGATCCGATTCGCACCCTCGGTGCTGGGCCTGCCCGAAGACCAGGCCGCCTGGCGTTGCGAGCAGTTGGTGCGCAACTACGACCCGTGCATCAGTTGTGCCACCCATTCCTTGAAACTCAAGGTGGTCGACGGATGATCGTGATCGTGGGACTTGGCAGCCCGCATGGTGACGATCAGATCGGCTGGATGGCCATCGACCGGCTCCGATCGCGCCCGACCTCCAGCATCATGACGCACAAAGTCCGAGGTGGGCATCGAGCTCCTGGAGTGCCTGGACGGACAGGAGGCCGGGATCCTGATCGACGCCGCCGCGCCGGCGGGCCGGCCCGGGATGGTCCGAACGTTCGTCTGGCCCTCTCCCGAGCTAGCCGCCGTGCTCCCCTGGAGTACGCACGGCCTGGGGCTAGTCGATGCGCTCCATCTGGCCGAGTCACTGGGACGGATTCCTAGAAAGTTATTGGTATATACGATCGAAGCCAGCGATATCTCTCCGGGTGCGACTCCGAGTTCAGAGGTCATCTCGCAGCTCGATGCCGTCCTGGAAGCCGTGAGTCGCCAGGCTGCGATCGAGGTATCCAATCCGCGGCTTTTCCCGAGTGACTGAGCGGCTATCCGGGAAGTCATCTTAAGCCCCCGCATGGGGGCGGCCGCACGTACCCAGAGGGGTCAGCCCTGGACGCAGCGCCGATACAAACCCGCCCCAATCGCCCCGCCCCAACCCCGGGCGGTGCAAGGGGTTGGGGCGGGGCGCTCGGGGCGAAGAGGCTTTGGGATCCTTCATCCAGGGGCTGCCCCCCCTGGGTACGTGCTGCCGCCCCCATGCGAGGGCTTTCCGGATAGCCTCGGTCCGTTCCGGTATCGCGAGCGGTCGCAAGATTAGGTCCTCGAATTCTTACAGTGCAACGACGTTCACTATTCCTGTAGAGAACATTCCATGGAGGAAGCTTGTTGAGACAACCCTGACTGACCCGCGAGGTGCGTCGATCCAGGAGCATTTCGAGGGCAACCACAAGTCGCAGGGTTTGACGCCGAGGCGGTCAACCGATAAACTACGATTCACGTGGGTTGTTCATTCGATTTCCGTCCCTCTAGCAAGGCTGCCCCGGACCTGACGTCCGGGGATCGCGGCCGGATTCTGACCAACTTGATTCGGAGGAGCTTTCGTGTCGCTCGTGGTGAAAGATCTGATCGATGCGGGGGTTCATTACGGTCACCGCGCCAGCCGGTGGAACCCCAAGATGAAGCCGTACATCTACGGCAAGCGCAACCTGATTCATATCATCGATTTGAAAGAGACGGTCCGCGGCCTGCTTCGCGCAATCAAGTTCTTCCAGCGCGTGGCTTCGGCGAACGGCCTGATCTTATTCGTGGGGACCAAGCGCCAGGCCGCCGACACGATCATCGATCAGTGTAACCGCTCCGGCATGCCCTACGTGACCGAGCGGTGGCTGGGCGGGACGCTGACCAATTTCCGGACGATCCGCAGCCGGTTGCATCGGCTCGAGGAGCTGGAGTCGATCCTGGACGGCGAGCAAGCGCTCAGCTACTCCAAGAAGATGATCTCGACCTTGAGCCGTGAGCGACGGAAGATCGAGCGGAACCTCCGCGGCATCCGCCACATGAACCGGCTCCCCGAAGCCCTGCTGGTCATCGACCCGCGGCGGGAACACATCGCGGTGGCCGAGGCCCGGAAACTGGGCATCAAGGTCGTCGCGCTGCTGGATACCGACTGCGACCCGGATGCGATCGACCTGCCGATCCCGGGCAACGACGACAGCATGCGGTCCATCGAGCTCCTCCTGAGCCGGCTGACGGAGGCGATCCTCGAAGGCAAGGCGGCTGCACCCGTCGAGGCCCCCCAGTCGGCCGACGGGAGCTCCGGGCCGCGGCGATCGCGATCGAGATCGGGATCGTCGCCGGGGTCCGACCCGAGGCGAGGGCCTCCGCGGGCCAGTGAAAGCTGCGCGAGGCGGACGGTCCAACCGCTGAGAAGGCGACAACGGCCTCCGCGGCCCGATTCCCAGCCGGAGGCCGAGGCGGTCGAGCCGGCAGCCGGCACCGAGGCCGAGACGGTGACCACGACGGCGACGGCGACGATTGACGAGCCCAGCCCGGCCGAGGGCCAGTGAGACGGCTGGAGCTGCCAGAGGTTGTCAGCACACGCGTCCGTTGACCCCGATTCGGTCGCATTCCGGTCACGCTGACTTCCTCGCGGACGGGCTCCATCGTCGTCCCGAACGAGCAAGACATCACGAATCGACCGGTCGCCTCAGGCGAGCGACTTCCGGTCGATTCATCCGACGAGATCAGGCAAGTTCTACCACAAACGGCGATTTCGGTTCGCGATCGCACGATGGAGGGGTCGCTCGATTCGCGACGCATCCCGCACGAGAACGAGGAGTCATGCCGATGGCCGAGATCACGGCTCAGGCTGTCCACGAATTCCGCAAGAAGACCGGGCTGGGCCTGATGGAGTGCAAGGCGCTCCTGAAGGAAGCCGACGGGGACATGGCCAAGGCCGACACCCTGGCCAAGGAGCGCGGCATGAAAAAAGCCGAGCTCCGCGCCGGACGCGCCGCCAAGGCCGGCCGCATCGAGGTCTACATCCACCACGACGCCAGGTCGGGGGTGATGATCGAGCTCAACTGCGAGACGGACTTCGTCGCCCGCAACGAAGAGTTCAAGCAACTGGCCAAGGACCTGGCCTTGCACATCATGGCGGCCAATCCGCTCTATGTGCGCCGCGAGGACGTACCCGAGGACGTGGTCGCCGAGCAGAAGCGGATCTTCATGGCCCAGGTGGCCGAGAAGCCCCCGAACATCCAGGAGAAGATCGCCGAAGGGAAACTCAACGCCTGGTATCGGCGAGTCGGTCCTCATGGACCAGATGTTCGTCAAGGACGACAGCAAGGCCGTTCGCGACGTCATCCTGGCGGTGAACTCGCGCACCGGCGAGAACATCTCGGTGGCCCGGTTCGCCCGGTTCGTCGTCGGCGAGGGGCGCTGACGGGGAAAGGCTGAGGGCTGAAGGCTGAAGGATGAATCAAGACCACCCTGTTCTGATTCATCCTTTAGCCCTTGGCCTTCAACGGAAGCCTTTTCAAGGTTCTGACTCATCCTTCAACCTTCAGCCTTTTCACCCCCAGGATCTGAATTCATGGACTTCACCGCTCACGGACGGTCCGCCGGTCTTTCGCCGGGTCCTGCTCAAGCTTTCCGGTGAGAGCTTTTGCCGGCCGGGCGAAGGGGGCATCAATCTGGAGGAAGTCAGCCGGATTGCGCGCCAGGCGGCGCGGGTCGCGGCGCGCGGCGTCCAGCTCTCGATCGTGGTCGGGGGTGGAAATATCCTCCGCGGTGCGCAATTGAGCCGGGGCTCCGACGTGATCAAGGAAGCGACGGCCCACTACATGGGGATGACGGCGACCGTCATCAACGGCCTGGCGCTGCAAGACGCGATGGAGAAGGAGGGGTGCGAGACCCGTCTCATGACGACGATCCGCATGGACGAGGTCGCCGAGCCGTTCATCCGGCGCCGGGCCTTGTCGCACCTGGAGAAGAAACGGGTCGTGATCCTGGCGACCGGGACGGGTAGTCCGTTCGTCACGACGGACACGGCGGCGGCCCTCCGGGGCAAGGAGCTCGGCGCCGAGGTCTTGCTCAAGGCCACGCGCGTGGACGGCGTCTACTCGGCCGATCCGGAGAAGAACCCTCATGCCGTGCTCTACGAGCATCTCACCTACGAGCAGGTCATGCGGGACCAGCTCAAGGTGATGGACATGACGGCCATCGGCATGTGCCTGGAGAACGGCCTGCCGATCCTGGTGTTCAACTTCAAGAGGGAGGGCAACATCGAGCGGGCCATCGCCGGCGAGTTGATCGGCACCTGGGTTTGCAATGCTCCCCGGCCCAAGTCAGCGTCGGCGTGAGGGAATCGCCCACACACGACGGACCGAGGCGCATCGCAACAGGGCGGCGACCGTGCTAAGATGGACCGTGTGGACGGACACTCGACGGTGGTTGACGACACCGATCGGATTCGGGTGTCCGTCGAGGGGAGAGACGATCCCATGAGTATCGAAGAGATCACATTCGAAGCGGAAGAGCGCATGGAGAAAAGCCTCGCGTTGCTGGGCGACCAGTTGCGAGGCATCCGGACGGGGCGGGCGAATGTCGGCCTGGTGGAATCGATCCGGGTCGAGTATTACGGCTCGCCGACGCCGCTGAAGCAGATGGCCAACCTGAGCACCCCCGAGCCACAGCAGATCCTGATCCGTCCCTTCGACCCCACGGTCGTCGGTGACATCGTCAAGGCGATCCAGACCAGCGACCTGGGGCTGAGCCCTAACTCCGACGGCAAGGTGGTTCGCCTCAACGTGCCGCCGCTCTCGGTCGAACAGCGGAAAAAGCTGGTCAATCGCGTCAAGGAGCTCGCCGAGGAGGCCCGGGTCGCCATCCGCAACATCCGGCGCGACGCCAACAAGCAGGCTGATCTCGAACAGTCCGAAAAGATCCTCACCGAGGACGACCTCGCCACCTGCAAGGATGAGGTTCAGTCCCTGACCAAGCAGTACGAGACCAAGGTCAACGAGGTCGCTGATAAAAAGTCCTCCGAGATCCTGGAGGTCTGACGAGCCCGATACTGGATCGCGACCATCTTGACCGGTCGGGATCCGGTCCCCTATAAAGGAACAGACCAAGGATCGGGGCGATTAGCTCAGTTGGCTAGAGCGCCTGCTCGACACGCAGGAGGTCACAGGTTCAAGTCCTGTATCGCCCACTCAAGCCTTGAAAGGACTTGCGTCAAATCTAGAGTTTCCTCCGGAAGCCGTGGCACTGAAACCCGGCACCAAACCCCTCCGGAGGATCGACGATAGGGCGGCCCAAGAAGCAGAGCCGTGAGCCGTTCTGCCGTTCCGAGCGGGACTGCTTTTCCTGTCCGACATCGTGGCGACCCCAATCTAATCTCCCTACGACCGCCGCTGGCCTTCGCTCAGGGCCTCGCCGGGCAGCTTGCGCTGATACCGCATCTCGGCTATCATCGTCGCATGAGCAAGAAGCCACCACCGGGGATGATCGGAGAGCCGCCCTCGGCGCGGGGAGGACGCCCGGCAGACCCCGGCCTGCACGCCAGCCAGATTGCTCAGGAATGGGAAGATGTCGGCGAGCGGTACGTCCGGAGGCGGATGCGGGAACCGGGAATCCCCGAAGACCAGATCGGCCAGCCGACTTACGGTGGCGATGGGAAGTGGCGAGCGTTCGATCCGAAAGGGCGGCAGGGCGGAGCCAATACCACGGGCGTCGCTGTGGATTCCGGCGTCCTGAATCCCGAACTCCTCATAGGCGAGAAGGGCGGACGCATCTGGTCGAAGATGCGGCTGAAAGGCCGCATCGACGCGACCGTCTCCCACGAGTACGAAGAACTGCGAGCGGGCGGCAAACATGCCGAGGCTCTGAAGGCCGCCGCCAGGACGGAAATGCCCATCAGCGACGAGGCGAGGCGGTTGAACCGGGCCAGGGCGAGGTAGGTGAGATCATATCGTTTCCGGCCGATGCCTTCGATATGACGGACTCCAGCAGCTCAAACCGCCGGTGCCATCCCCAATAGGTCCAGCGGTAGTAGGATTCCGGGCCGCCGGCGAAAGAACCGCCCAGGAGGATGATCTTGGCTGCCGCCAATTCGCGGAAGGCAGGCCGATTCTCCGGTGTGACCTCCACGCGATCCGCGATCAGTTGCCGCAGCAACTCCCTGCTCGCTCCTGACAGGCGACTCGCGTCTGGCGGCTCGAATCGCTCCCGCTCGATCCGATCCGTTTCCCTCTCGACGATGGAATCCCGATGCTCCCTGCCTTCGGCGGTCAGGTGATAGATCCGCTCCGCACCGGGTACGGGTTCCATGATTCCGGCCTCGACCAGTTCCCGGTAGGCGGGGAGATTCCGTTCATTCGCCGCCCTCCTCTCACCCTCCACATGGAGACGAAGCACGGCGACGGCCCGCTCGGACAGCGTGTCGGTCTGCATGGCAGTTTCCTCCTGGTGGAGATTCGAGCGAGGCCTCTGTCACGGCTTCTTGGGCGGCGGGGCGGCCTTCGCCGGGATCGACTTGGGAGCCGCAGCCTTTTTGGGTTTTTTCTTCTCCTTGGTCCGCGAGTTATTGCCTTTGCCCATGGTCGTCACCTCGATCTGGGGTAGTGGGTACATATCACAGGAAGCATATCCTAACGCATGGCGGAGCTGACGAGGAGGCATAGAAGGCGCCGGAACGTTGGGGGCGTGGGAATGGGCGGGGAATGGGAGGAATGGATGGAATGGGGATATTGGGATGGAGTGGGGACATTGCTAAATTCCCCGGTAGGGTGAGGAGAATAGGAAGGAGGGTCTTACCCAGATTTCCCATTTGCCCCAATAACTAGGATTGTCCCCATTCCCACGGGTTCAGCAACCACGCGACGAGTCTAGCCGATAAGTGAACTGATGAACATAATCTGGCGCCCCTTTCCACCTTGGCGATCTAGCCGCCGCTTCGGTACGATACCGGCAGGAGGTCCGCAATGCTCTCTCGGAAAGCCCTGGCCCTGTTCCGCCTGCACGTTGAGCGGCATGGGGACATTGACGTGGACGACGAAACGCGCCCGATTTACCGCGAGCTGGCTCGTGCCGGGCTGATGCGTGCCGTCAGCACCTACGCCGGAGGGCCGGAATCCGCCTACCGGACGACCAAAGAGGGATTCGAGCGGAGGGCTGAACTCCTCGCTTGCGCCAAGGCTGCGGGGTGATAGAATCTTCATGCAATTTGGCATGGAGATTTTTATGGATTTTTCTGAGGCATTGCGCAAACTCAAGACTGAGATGCCGGTCAGCGAGGGCGCGAAGCGGATGCTGAAAGCGATGGCCGGGTAGGTTGCGGGCCGGAATTTGCTTAAACTCGACTGCAACCATCCCCGCAAGCCTATCACGCGCTTTTCAGTGCGCGAGCGAAATCCCATCCCTCGCGTGTGAACCGGTAGAACTGCTCCCGGCCTCCCGAAAACGTGTGGACGGCGATCATCAGCCCAGCGCGTGCCAGTTCGCGGTGCAACTCGCGGTTGGAATCGTCCACAGGCAGCTCGCCGTGCTCGACGTGGAGTAGGAGCAGGGACAGGGCGGCATCGGATAGAGCGATTGTCGGCATGGCGTCCTCCTGGCGGTATTCTACCGGCCAGAGAGAAAGACAGTAACCCGATCTTGCGC
The DNA here is from genome assembly GCA_963845695.1 of uncultured Isosphaeraceae bacterium. GTDB lineage: Bacteria > Planctomycetota > Planctomycetia > Isosphaerales > Isosphaeraceae > CAWJTV01. The sequence continues at coordinate 167,800 of CAWJTQ010000020.1, forward strand.
TTGGCTTCTGTTCCAAACCATAACGGAGCTATGTGTGACCAGCCACTCGAAACCGTGACCGCCAGCGATAGCGGCGAATATGCGTTCTGCCCGGAGGTGTCGCGCCGAAATCCTGTCCCGTCCTATCTCCACCACGCTCCGAGCGGTCAGTCCCCGGTGCGGATCGATGGCAAGGACCACGACCTCGGTCCCTACGGCTCCGAGGAGTCTAAGGCGGAATTCGATGTCCTGGTCCGGAAGCTGCTCAACGACCGGTTAATGGTCCGATCCGCCCGCGTCTTCGTCGACGGACCGGGCGAATTCCAGAGCTTCGAACCAATCGCCGCGGAGGAGCTGGCAGACGGCCAGGAGCCGGTGCGACTCGGGACTGGGCCAGAGTTCGTGGCACCTGCGGGCATGCCGCAACGCGGTCTCGAGCCGGCCGGCACCAAGGTCGAGCAGGCTGGACCGGCGGTGCCGATGGTAAGCTTCAAGCGCGGAACGGAGCAGCCGCAGGTCGCTCTTGCACCGCCGGCACGTATCCGACAAGCCCTGCCGGGCGCCGCAGGTCGGACAGAGCAGAACTTCAGGTGCCCGGGCTGGTACCTCGGAGTAATGACTGGTCATGGATGGGTGAGCTGTCAGGCGTCCTCCAGGTAGAAGACCAGGTCTTCGATCTCGCGAGTGGCGGCACGGATCTGGTCCTCGGATCGGGTCTGGATGGCGTCGCGGAGATCGATCAGCATCGCGTCCAGTTCGCTGGCGTCCTCGGCGTTCGCCGAGGGGAGGACGCGCTCGGCCTTGGCGATGATGGCCTGTGCCGAATCCATCGCCTGGCGGAGGGACGGGGCCATCTCGGCACCGGGGGCGGCCGTCTCGGCAGAGTCACCGGCTCCGGATGGGCCGGGCAAGGCGAGGCCCGCACCGGGGACTTCCGCTCCCTCGACCGTGCCCATCACCGCCTCGAGGCGGTCGACCGCGTCGCTACGCTGGCGCTTGCGGAATCGCTCCATAGCGTTGTCGATCACGACGTGCTTGGCCAGGCCCGTGGCACGTTCGGTGGCCGTCACTTTGAGGATGCCGCTCAGGTCGAGGTCCAGCCGGACCAGGATCTGATTGCCGGACGGGACCTTGGCCAACCCCTCCACCTTGAACTCGCCGACCAGGGTGTTATAGCGCGTGTCGGGGTTCTCTCCCTGGAAGATCCGGATGTCCGCCCCAGGTTGGTTGTCGACCACCGTCGAGTAGATCTCGGTCCGGCTGACGGGCAGGGGGTTGTTCCGCTCGATGATCGCCGAAAAATGGTAGGTCGACATGAACCCGTAGAGCTCGCCGAGTGCCTCGATGCCGAGGGTGTGCGGAGTGATGTCGACCAGGATCGGGCCGACGTCGACCCCGGCGATCAGCCCCCCCTGGACTGCCGCACCCAGGGCCACGGCCAGGTCGGGCTCGATCTCGCTGTGGACCGGCCGGCCGAGCCGCTCCTCCAGCAGTTCATGGACCAGGGGCGTACGGGTCGCTCCGCCCACCAGGATCACCTTGTCGATCTGATTGGCCTGCACCTTCCCATCGGAAAGCGCCTGGTCGAGGTTAGTCAGCGTCTTGAGGAGCAGGGGCCGGATCAGCTCCTCGTAATCGTATCGGGTGATCTCCCGCTTCAGGTTCAACGGCCGCCCGTCCTTCTCGGCGATGAACTCTTCCTCGACAGTGGTCACGGCGTCGAAGGAGAGCCGCTTCTTGGCGTCCTCGGCGGCGCGGAGCACGCGGGCCTTGGCGCCGAGCGAAGCCCGGACGTCCACGCCATGCTCCGCAGCGAAGGCGTCGCAGATCTCGTCGAGGAGCAACTGGTCGAAGTCGTCGCCGCCGAGCTGGGTATCGCCGTGACTGGCCTGGATCTCGACAACGCCGTTCTCGACCTGGGCCAGCGAGACGTCGAACGTGCCCCCGCCCAGGTCGTAGACCAGCAGCCGCTCCATCTCGCCAGGGTGGGGATCGTAGGTGAGCACCGCGGCGGTCGGCTCGTTGATGATCCGGACGACTTCCAACCCCGCCAGCTCGCCGGCCTCGCGCGTGGCCTGTCGCTGGCCGTCATTGAAGAAAGCCGGGACCGTGATGACCGCTTTCGAGACAGGGTGGCCCAGCGCCGTCTCGGCCCGGGCCTTGAGCGTCCGCAGAATGATCGCTGAGATCTCCTGCGGTGTGTACTTCTGGTCGCCCAGCGCGACCGTCAACTCCTGGCCCATCTTCCGCTTGATCGAGCGGATCGTCCGCTCGGGAGCCAGGACGTACTGGTTGCGGGCGGCCTTGCCGACGAGGAGATGGCCCTGGGGATCCAGGCCGACGACCGACGGTAAGATCGGGTCGCCGTCGCCGTCGTCGAGGACCACCGGTTCGCCGTCGCGGATGATCGCGACCTCGCTGTTGGTCGTCCCCAGATCGATGCCGATGATCGTCTCATGATCCATGCTACGATTCCTTGACTTGATCGGTGTTTTCTTGGCCGAACCGGATCAGTCCGAACCGGCCCGTGTGTTCCGGTCGGTCGTGATTGCCAGGTCGATGCCGGTGTCGTTCTCGTTGTCACTCTCGTGGCCGTTGCCGATGTCTTCGAACTGCGCCGCCGCCGGGGAGTCCTGATTCGTCTTGGTGGGAGTCTTCGTCATCAGGAGCGGGCTCCGGGGCCGGGCTCCGGACGGAGCTGGCCGCCTGCACTTCCGCGTATCGGAGCAACCGGCCTTTCCAGGTATATCCGCGCCGAAGCTCCTTGACCACCGTCCCTGGCGGCTGGCTGGAGTCCTCGACGACCTCAAGGACGATCATGCGCTCCGGGTTGAACCGGGTTTCCCTCGCAGGGGATCCGCTCGATCCGCTCGGACTTCATCACACGGGCGAGCCGGTTCTGGATCAATCCGTAGCCTTCAAGAAGCGAGTCGAACAGCTCGCGGCGCGACCGGCCGGCTTCCCGCACCACGTCGAGGACCTGGTCGTGGTATCCGCCAATAATCCTGCGGCGAATCCACGACTGTCGGCGATACTGTTCATCCAGAGCGTCGGCCAGGACCTGGATCGACTCCTCGGCGATCCGGCGCTTGGCCTTCTCGATTTCACGGCGGCCGCGGTCGAGGGCCTCATCCAGGTCGCCCAGGGCTTCGGCCAGGACCTTGCCCGCGGACCAGGCGGCCTGGGCCTCCTTGGACTCGACCGTCCGGAACTGCTCGATGGCCTGGCGCATCGCGGCGATCGAGGTCTCAGCCTGCTCGAGGAGCCCCCGGCCGCTCTTGGTCTGGAGCTTGAGCTCGTGACGCAGCGCGGTGAACTCCTCGGCCAGTTGGATCAGGCCCAACTCGGAACCCACACCGTCGGAGTGGCGGTGATCGCCCGACTCCGGGCCGGAACCGTTGCCGAAACTTTGGAGGCTCCTGGCCTCGATCTGGGTGGCGTCGAGCCATTCTCGAAACCGTTCGAGAAGGCCCTCGACGTCCTCTGCACGGGTGTCGTTCATGGCGAGTCCGCAAGGTTCAACAGGCTGGCGACCGGGAGCCGGGTGTCCCGCAAACGGCGTCTCAGGTCGGTCGCCAGCGTCTCGAGCGAGTCGACCGTGGTTTCGCACTGGAAGATCTGCGACTGCAACCGCCGCGCCGGGTCGCGCAGCGCCTCGTACGCGGCGTGGATCGCCGCGAAGCGCTCCGGCGGCCCGGTCCGGCGGGAACTCGCGGACCAGCTCCAGGTATCGCCGCCGGATCTCAGCCTCGCCGGCATCCGGGGTCAGGCTCAAGGTCTCATAGGGGTCGGTCATGGCTCATTTTCGCTTCTTCTTGCTCTTGCGAGAGCCGCGCTTCTTCGGGCGCGCGGCGGGCTGGAATCGGTACGGGGATGCGATCCTCGTCATCATCGAAATCGTCATCATCGAAATCGTCGTCGTCGTAATCGTCCTCAAAATCGAGATTTTCAAAAAACGACGGACCGAAAGGACCGCCGCCGAACGGGAACCCGAATCGTCCGAATCGTTCGGTGAGCTCACCCAGCATGCCGAGCTGGGTTCGGATCGCCGGCAGCAAGGCGGTCACCTTGGGATCAGTGGACGCCTCGGCGAGTTTCAACGCGGTCTCCATATATTTCTGCGCGGTCTGGGTGCCGCCGAAGACTTTTCCTTTGATCAGCTCGACCTCGCCCGCGTGGAGGTTGAGCAAGGCTGAATCGGGGTGCTGCTTCAACCCGGCCTTGACGAGTTTCTCCAGCAACGGGAATTCGTCGGGAACGTGCTTGAGCATCTCGACGACGGGCTCAATGTCTTCGCGGCGGTACTTCAAGCGGAGGGTGCGCCGCAGGTAGGCAAGGACCTGCGTGATGTGCTTGCCGCGGCCGGAATAGTCGATGCCGGATGCGAGGAACGCTCCCATCAGCTCCGCCAGCGCGCCGGCTGTCTCGCTCCGACACTTCTTCTTCTGTTCGGTCTCCCAGTTCTTGGTGTAGCCGTCCACCGTGCTCTTGGTCATGTGGTAACGGATCGACTCGATCGCCAGCGCCAGCCAGAGCGGGGCCGGCTCGACCAGCAGTTTCTGGGCCTCTTGCACAAATTCATCGCTTCGCTCTCCCTGGCCAGCCTTGTACTCGAAGATCGCCTTGCGAGCCAGGTAGGTGTACTGCTGCCGGGACTCGGGCAACAACGCATCGGCGGCGTCGAACTCCGCGCGCCCCTCGTCCCAACGTCCGGACAGGGCGTAGTTCGCGCCAGCCCGACGCGGATCATCCACTCCAGCTCACGGAGCGACTCATCCAGTGGCTTGAGCCGCCGCGCCTTCTGGACGTAAGGCAGTGCCGCGACCAGGTCGCTCTTCTCGAAATAGTGCCGGCCCAGGAGCTGAAGGGTCTTGCCATCGTCGGGAAAGGCCGAAAGAAGCCGCTGTGCGGCCCCCACCAGCCCCTTGTCGTCGTTCCAGTCCTGGTGGACTTTGACCAGCAACTCATAGGTGGGGAGGTGCTCAGGCGCGAGCTTGAGGCTTCGCTCCACGGCGTCGAGCACCTGCTTCCTGGCGACGACGACCTCCGGCCGGTTCGTCAACTGACTCCTGTTCTGGCGCCTCCGTCTCCGTCGAGCGAACGGCGGGAGAGGAGAATCATCGAGCTCATCCAACAGGTACTCGACATCCTCGGCATGGAGCTGGGCGACGTGGTTCCAGACGATCGCCTGCGCCAGGACCCGCTCCACGGGATTGAGGGAGGCAACCGTATCGAGGTCCCCGATGTAAGCGACCCAGTAGCGGATCGCTCCTTCGGCATCGGCGTGCGGGCCATCCCAGATGATGGCCCACAGGCGGTTCCATCGCGGGTCCAGCTCCAATGGTTGGGCGACCCGGGTAAATTGAGTGATCAGGCGGCTGGCCTCGGGCCAGTCCAGATCCTGCGCGGCCTTGATCAGCGAGCCGATCAGGACGACCGTGAGCCGTTCGCCCAGTTTCGCGTCGATCTGTTGCAAGCTATGACGGAGCGGACCGAGCAAGCGGAAGACCTTGTCCCACTCCTGGCTGGCCGCCAGGTCGCGCACCTGACGGAGCCGGCTGAGGATCGGCTCACCGAAGACGAGCTTCTCCATCGTTTCCAGGCTCGTCGGGTTGGAGCCGGCTGCCTCCGCGGTCAGTCGGCGCAGCTTCTCGACAATCAGGTACGCCATCCGCTGCGAGGCAAGTCGATCCCAGTTGGCCCGGCTCTCCGCCTCGTCGTGCCGATAGAAGGCGGCCAGGCCCCGGACGAAGAACTTCCACTCGCTCAGCGGCGAGCTCCGCGCCAGGTCGCGGAGCGTCTCCATCGCGCCGGCCTCGTCCTTGGCCTGGAGTTTCACCAGCGCCTCGCGAATGAGCCCGGCGTCCCGCACGACCTCGGGTGCGGCCAGCTTGTTACGCTCCGGATGAAGCACGATCTGGTCGGCCGCCAGCTCCGTGACCCGCTCCTTCTGCGCCGGCGAGCCGAGCCGCTCCTGGATCTGGAGCGCTGGCGTCTCGAAGCCCAGCGTGATCAGCAGCCGGACCAACTCCTCCAGCGCGTCGGACCCCGTCACCCCGAATTCCAGCAAGTGCTGGGCCACCTCGACTGCCGACGATCGCATCCCTTGCTGAAGGAGCTGCCGCGCACGCAGGAAATACGCACGCTCGAGCAGAAGATGGTTCTCCGGCGTACCCGACTCCTTGAAACACAGCTTGGCCTGCTTGACCGCATCCTTGTATCGCTCTTTCTCGATGAGACGCTCCACCTCAGCCCGAAGGGCGGAACTCGTCCCGACAACGGGCGATTTGGCGGCGTGGCCTCGAGAGACTTTTGATGCCATGATTGAGTGCTGACAGGATTTTGTTGGAGTGAAGATCGCCGAAGAAAACCAGGAAAACAATTTTACACCACAGGCTCAGGCGATCAAAGCGGCCGGAATGGTTTCCCCGTGATTCGGCTGACCGATTGGGTGCGAGGTGGAAAAAGCCTCGCGTTCCGTTGAGGTAGCTGATCGCCTTAATGCAGGCATTGACAGGGGTTTCCGAAGCGAATTGTACCCTCTCTCGCCGGGCTCTGGGACTGTCGAATGCGAGCGTTCGCAGAGTATCTCTACGAAAACAAGGGCCGCCGTGGGCCCGACCGACCATACGGGTCGAATAACTTTCCGCCACAATGCCCGCCCTGACTACTTTCCACCGGTATTGCAATCCGTCCAGAGCACGCAAACGGAGTCGAGAGCTCGGCTCATGCGATTTCGTCCCGGATAGCTACCCATTTCGGCGCTCCGAGGGCGCTCCGAGGACACTATGCCGAACGTTTTCGGGAACGGTTCTTGTCCAGGATCGCAACGAGGATCAGAGCAAAAGCGATGAGCCGAACCCAGTACAGGTGGTCGCCACGGCTACCCCGCAAGGCTAACAGCGCAAGTTCGATCCGATTCGCTGACATGACGAAGAGGGCCAGGGCGAATAGCAGGAAGAGGCGGTCCCTGGTCTTTCTCCAGAAGCGCAGGAAGAATAGCCCTGCCAGCCCGAAACCCATCACGAGTGCACCCGACAAGATTTGATTCATGAAGCCACCATCTCTCGGAATCCAACCCCGGGGGGTCTGGGCCTCGTTTGCTCCACCCCAGGCACCCACTATCCGACATCCCAGATCAAGCCGACCAGGAAGAATGTCACTCCGATCAATGCAATCGAAGTTCGAATCGCGAACAGATCCGTGTTGGGGACAATGACCAGGTCGATGAACAGGATCACGTTTTCCAGGGCCAGCGACAGGAAAAAAAGGGCGCACCAAAGCAGTAGCCGAGTCCCGCTACGTCGGAACCCCCTGAAGAGGAGCACGCTGCACGAGACTGCGGTGGCCGCACAGAGGAGGTAGACAATGCCTTCCACGTCAGTCCCCCTTCCTGATGCGAAAAGCGTCGGCGAAGGCTCGAAGCGGGTCCTTGGCTCGCTCGTAGACCATCTTGATCATCGTGACGGGACGTTCCTTATACATCTGGAGTAGGCGGCCGACCATGTTCTCCAGCTCGGGAGTGCTGGCTCCGTAGCGGCAACCGAGGTCTGCTCCTCGCGTCGTCGTCATGAGGAGGCCCCGAGCATTCATCGCCATCAGGTGAGCCCGGACGGCCTGGGGCGTGGCCTGAACCTCGCTGGCCAAAGCCACGAAGTCCCATTCTTTCCCGCGGTCTTCTCCGAGGATGCGCAGGATCTCCAACTGGTCGATTGTTTCGACGTTTTCATTCATGAACTTGGTCACATCTTCCGGGAACGGCTCCACTATAGAACCCCTCGTCTGCCGATGTTGAAGGACGTGTCCCGGTTCGCTCAGGGCAGAAAGGCCACTGACCCCGTCATGGTGTGCCGATTCTCCCCGACGAACGACCGCACGTTCGGGAAGCACCAAACCGCAGCCCGCGACCGTCTGTGGCCTGAGATCATCACCGCTCGTGGCGAGGGGCTTCGTCAGGTTCTCCTGAGGCCTTGATGCCAACCGGGACGGTCTCGGGACGGTAACCTGAAGAACAGGGCGGGAATCACCTCCTGGAATCCTCCGCAACCCAGGACCAAGTTGTGGCAAGGTCTCCTCCCTTGTCTCCCTACCGACCGAGGGGCTCCCTCCCCCGACCCGCAGGAGAACTTCGGTCCAGCAGACGGCGGGGTCTGGAGACCTGTGCCGACCGCCAACCGGAAATTGGGGAAGTTAGGCCCGGACGGTTCTCAAGCGATCCGGGCGCCCTTTTCAATCGGTTTCGAGACGCCGGGATCGGGACGGGATGATGCGCTCCGGAGCGAGAATGCGTTCACGTGCACGTCATGCGATCGGCCATGCTGACGTCCGCATCGCCAGGTCCCTCACTTTTAACTCTCTATTATTCTCGGAAATGGTCCGTCGTGCCAGGCTTCGACCCAACTCCGAAACCTGGTGGGTTTGAGCGGTCGCGACGGAGCCAATCCTGATGTTGCGGTCCAAGGGGAACCGGCCACGAACCGAGGAGGGAACGCGAACAGCGTCGGCCCGCTCGACCAGGGACGACCGGGATGGACTTGAGGAATAGCGGGCTCCGAATTCGAAATCGTTCGGGTCGCGCGGGTTGTCAGGAAACGTGTCCGAGAATCCGATCAGAGAACGGTAACGAAAAAGGGTGGGAGCGGGGCGGGAGCGGAGTTCCTGTCGCCGCCGCGCGGAGGAACGCGTCCTCTACTGCGACGGAGTCGTCCATGATCGGGATGGTAGTCCGCCGATTTCTGATCGTTGGGAAGAGTGTGCCGGTTGCGATGGCCGCGATGATCGCACTGGGCCTGACGGTTTATCCGGCCAGGGCCGGTCTCGGCGCCCGGCGCGTCGAACCGTCCCAGATCGTCCCCCTCCATCAGATTGCCGCTGAGCACCGCGAAACCGTTGCTGAGGTCATCCGCGATCATACGTTCCACCGCCAGGGCGAGGCGGACGCTTTTCCCTGCCCATCGCGTTTGTACCTGAGCCTCGTCAATGAGCCAGCGTTGACCTTGGCCCTCTGGAAAGACCTCAGCGAAGCGCCGGTCCAGCTCCAGAAGATCGCGCCGAACCGATACGAGGGGACCGACGGGTCGGGCGCGTCGGCCGTCTGGGAGTTCGTGTTCCGCTCGCCAGGCATGCATGTCCTCCTGGGGCACTTGAACTATGTCAGCCCCCACGGCAACGCTCGGGTCGAGGCGCGGATCATCCTGGTGGTGAACACGTCCTATTACGAGGACAGCCACCGAGCGCCGTGGGTCCAGCACCACATCGACGCGTTCGTGAAGGTCGACTCGAAGGGATGGAAGACCGTCGGCCGGACGTTGCGGCCGGTGGTCGAGCGGATCCTGGAAGAGCAAGTCAAGGAAGCCGGCTATTTCGTCTCGCTGATGAGCCGCCTCGTGATCACTTACCCGAACTGGGCCAGCCACGTCGTCAAGAGTCATCCCGCGATCGACGCCGAGACGAAGCAACGCTTCGCTCAGGTGGTCGCCCAAACGCGGAGCCCCGGGGCCTCATCGGGTCGTCCGGTCGTCGCGCGCGACGTCCCGCAAGCCGGGCAGAGCCGCCGTCGTTGAACCAGGCGTTGATGGCGCCGAGGTTCGAGTCGATTTCAAACGTAATGTCCGGCAGTCTGGGTTTCCAGATCGCGCCCGGTGTGTTCGCCGTTCAGGGTCGGGGCGAGATGAGGATGGGTCGAGACTCGCGAGGACGGCTCGACCGAGAAGCGGATGCCGAGTCGTCGCGCGAGGTTCGTCGTCATGTCAAGGAGCGAATAGAACACGGGCGTCACCAGCAAGCGCCAGGACCAGGGAGAGCATCTGGCCGCCGATGATCACCTTGGCCATGCTGGCCCGCGCGCCGGCTCCGGGTCCCTGGCCCAGCGCGATGGGGACCATGGCCGCGACCAGCATCACCGTCGTCATCAGAATCGGCCGGAGCCGGGTATGATTGGCCTCGAGGATCGCCTCGCGCCGCGGATAACCCTTGGCCCGGAGCTGATTGGTGGCGTCAACTTGAAGGATCCCGTTCTTCTTGACGATGCCGACGAGCATGAACAGGCCGAACATCGCATAGAGGTCCATCGGCGTCCGGAACAACACCAGTGAGAGCATGCCAAACGGAACGGTCACGGGCAAGGCCATCAGGATGGCGATCGGCTGCATCCAGCTCTCGAACTGCGCGGCGAGGATGAGGTACATGAAGAGGATCGACAGGGTGAACGCGATGAGGAAGTAATAGCCCGTCTCACCGAGGGTCTTGGCCTGACCGGTGAAGACGAACGAATACTGGGGCGGCAGATTCATCGTCTTCAAGATCCGCTCGGCGCGATCGACCGCGTCGCCCAGGGCGATCCCCTCGGGGTTGCCGACAACCGTCACGATCCGCTCGCGGCCGAGGCGTTCGATCTCCGTCGGCCCGCGGTCCTCGACGAGCTTGGCCAGGCTGGCCAGTTTGACCAGCCCGACGGTCGCCGACGGGAAAGTGATCTGGTAGAGATCGTGGTTGGTCCCGCGGTCGCCGGACTCGGCGCGGAGCCAGACGTCGTATTGCTGGTCTCCATCGCGGAACTTAGAGACGGGTAAGCCGCCGACCAGGACCCGGAGCGAGTCGGCGATGGTGCCGACCGGCACGCCGAGATCGCTGGCCGCCTCGCGGTCGACAATCACCTGTACTTCGGGCTTGCGGAGCGACAGTGTCGTGTCCAGGTCGACGAATCCCGGCTCCTTTTTCAGCTCGGCGATGAGCTGGTTCGCATAATCCGACAGCGTGTTCAAATCGGGGCCTGCGAGGTTGACCTGGAAGGTCTGGGGCCTTCGGCCTCCCTGGAACGGCGAGACGTCGTTGACGCTCACCCGCAGGTCGGGGTAGTCCTCGAGGAATCGGCGTGCCTCGTTCTGGATGCCGAACTGGTCGAAGCGGGGGCCGTTCCAGAATCGGCGCACGTGGCCGGGCAGGTCCCACCAGCCGCGAACCTTGGTCGCGGACTCTCGCTCCTCGAGGTCCGTGATCCGCACATAGATCGTGGCACGGGTGACGTCTCCCTCGCCTTTGACCACGCGTCCGCCCTCGGTCTGGCCGATCGTGGTGAAAACGTGCTGGGTCCCCGAAAGCCGCCAGATCCGGGCCTCGAGCTCGGCCAGAAGCTTGTTGCTCCGCTCCAGGCTGTAGCCCTCGGGCGTCGTCACGGTCACCTCGTATTCGCTCTGATCGTCGCGGGGGATCAACGAGACACCCATGACCCGGCCGATCGGGACCGTACCGGCGATCACCACGAAGGTCAGGAGCACGACCAGGAACTTGTGACGCAACGCGCCCCGGAGCACCAGGCCGTAGACGCCGTCGATGTACCGGTACACGAAGCCGGATTTCGACCGTGGGCGATGAGCCCCGTGGCCGGTCTCGGCCGGTTCGAGCTTGAGGAACCGGCTACAGAGCATCGGGGTGAGCGTGAACGAGACGAACAGGCTCATCATCACGGCGAAGGCGACAGTCAGCCCGAAGCTGGAGAAGAATCGCCCAACGATCCCGCCCATGAAGGCGATCGGCAAGAAGATGACCACCAGCGAGAGGCTGGTCGCCAGCACGGCCAGGGCGATCTCTCGCGTCCCCTTCCGCGACGCCGACATTCCGTCCATTCCGTCCTCTTCCATGTGCCGGAAGATGTTCTCGTGGACGACGACTGCGTCATCGATCACGATGCCGATGGCCAGGATCAGCCCGAGCATCGTGATGTTGTTGAGCGTGAAGCCCATGTACTTCATGAAGACGAAAGTCGGGATGATCGACGTGGGGATGGCCATCGTGGCGATCAAGGTCGTTCGCCAGTCGCGAATGAATAGAAGGATCGTGGCCGACACCAGCAAGGCGGCGAGCAGGAGGTGGAACTTCACCTCCTCGATCGATTTCTTGATGAACCGCGACTGGTCGCGGATGATCTCGGTGTGGATGTCCGACGGCAGCGCGGCACGAAGGTGATTCAACTTCGCCTTCACGTCCTCGACGACCTTGACCGTGTTGACGCCGGACTGCTTCTGGACGACGAGGCTGACGGCATTGACGCCGTCCAGCCGCGCCGAGGACCGCGGTTCCTCGAACGAATCTTCGGCCTGGCCGACGTCGCGGATGCGAATCGGATAGCCGTTGCGATTGGTGACGATCAGGTCGTTGAACTCGCGCTCGGTCTTGAGCCGTCCCAACGTGCGAAGAACCAGCTCGCGCGAGCCCTGATCGACCCGGCCGCCGGGGACCTCGAGGTTCTGGCGCAACAGGGCCTGTCGGACCTCCTCGACCGAGAGGTTGTAGCCCGCGAGGCTCTCCGTATCGAGCACGATGTTCATCGCCCGCGCGCGGCCGCCGACGAGGCTGATGGCTCCCACGCCATTGACCGTCTCGAGCCGTTCCTTGATCTGCCGGCGCGCCAGTTCAGTCACTTCCCGGAAGTCGCGGCGCCCCGACACGGCGATCGTCATCACCGGCATCGTGCCGGTATCGAACTTATCCACGATCGGGGGATCGGTCCCATCCGGCAGATCCGCGAGGATCGTGTTGACCTTGTCCCGGACCTCCTGCGTTCCCACGTCGCCGTCCTTGGACAGCAGGAACTGCACCGTCACGATCGAGACGCCCTCCGTCGTGACCGAACGCAGTTCGTCGATGCCCGAGACCGTGTTGATGATGTCCTCGATCGGCTTGGTGACCGTGGTCTCCATCTCTTCCACGCTGGCCCCCGGCAGCACCGTGGTCACGGTGCAGACCGGGAAGTCGACGTCCGGGAAGAGATCGACACCCAGCTCGCCGTACGAGACCAGGCCCAGGACCACCGGGATCGCAACCAGGACCCAGGTGAAGACCGGCCGTTTGATGCAGATGTCGGATATGGTCATGGTAGTGGCTAGAGCTCTCCACGAGTGAGGTGCGCACACCATGGCGCTCGTGTGGCGCGTGTGCAACCCGAGCGGGAAGCGCTCGAGATCCGTTCACCTGAGAACAGGAAGGGGAACAGGTGGGCCAACCTAACCCTCGATTCATCAGCGCCAATATAATTAATAAGACATCCCAATATTCACATCAATGCTGTATTGTATACAGTCCATTCGTGAACCGCTCTACTGGTCGCGGACCGCGACCGGCGTGCCGTCGGCGAGCTGGGATTGTCCGGACGTGACCACGTCGGCGGCCGGCGGGAGCTGCGGGCTGAGGATCTCGACCCAGCCGCGCCCTTCCTTGCCGGTCTTGATGCCGTTGATGGCCCGTGCCTTGCCGTTGTCGACGAGGAAAAGCTTGGTGACCCCGGCGAAGTGGACGATCGATTCGAACGGGACGACGGCCGCCTTCGCCTGTGAGTCGATGACGATCGAGGCCCTGGCCAGTCCGCCCGGCCGGAGCAGACCGCGCTCGTTGGGTACGAGCGTCTCCACCTGGAAGGTGCGGTTGGACGTATCGACCGACGGGCTGATGCGGGAGACCCGCCCCTCGAACGTCATGTCGGGATGCGACCGTGCGGAGAGCCGGACAAGCTGTCCGACGCGGACCTCGTCGGAATGCTGTTCGGGGACCTGGGTCCAGAGGCGCAGGGGGTCCTCAATGACCATCTCGGCGACGGCCTCCCCCTCCTTGAGGATCTGCCCCTCGGAAACCTGTCGGCGGGTGATCCCATAGGTGATCCGGCTGGTTCGGGTCAACGACGGCGGCAGCAGTCTCGGCTGCGGGGCGCGGATCGTCATGTCCTGGAGCGTCTGCTCGGCTTTGCTCAGCTCCACCTTGGCCGAGACCGCGTCGGCGATGACGGTACGCGCCGCACCGAGGGCGTTCTCGTAGGCGGCGACGGCCGAACGCGATTCGTTCTCGGCGTCGTCGAGCTCTTGAGCGGTCCCCGCTCCGCGCTGGGTCAAGGTACGCTGACGCAAGAGGTTCTGGCGGGCCTTGTCGCGCGCCACCTGCTTCTCGATGACCGACGGGATCTTGGCGATCGCCTCGGACGTCACGCGGTTATAGAGCAGCTCTTCGCTAATACCGTAGGTCTGGACGAACTCGGCGGCCTGGCGTTTGGTGATGCCGAGTTTGACCAGGGCGCCCAGGTACTTGGTTTCGGCTTCCTCGACGGCCAGCTTGGCGTCGATAGCTTCCAGCTCGACCAGCGGCGCGCCGGGCTCGACCCGGTCGCCCATGTCGTGATAGACCTTGACCACCCGTCCTGAACGTTTCGTACCGATGGTCACCTGCTCCCAGCCGCGGAGCGAGCCGATCACGTCCACAGTCCGTTCCAGGGGCCGGCGCTCCAACGCGGCGATGGTGACCGGGACGGCCTTGGCCGCAGTCGATGCCCGAGCCTCCGGCTCCGGCCCTATCGATCCGCAACCGGCGACCGACAGCGCCAGCACCGCGCCTAGCAAACTACCCCAGAGCGTGCATTTCCTCACACTGATCATGGATCATCCCATGTCGTCAGAGATTGAATGATTCCCCAAGCCACGCAACACGTCGTTCACCTGTCGATGCGCCAGTTCTTGTCCCAAAGCCTTATCGCTGTACAGGTAATCCAGCGTCGAGATAACGATCAGCCCCCGACAGGCCGAACAGCACGCCTCGACCCGTTCTCGCGTGACGATTCCCGCCTCGGCCAGCCGGCGCACCGCCGCCGCCGTCGATTCGTAGAGCTCGGCCTTGAACGGTTCCAGTTCGCCGGCCACCTCCGACCCCAGTGGACCGAAGAGCAGGGCGTAAATGAACCGAGCCCGATCGGGATCCTCCCGGCAGAACGCGTACTGGGCCTCGATCACGTCTTCCAGGCAGCGGATCGGATCCTCCACAGTCGTCACGAGCTGTCGCAACGTCGCGGCCAGACCGCTCAGGGGCACAGTCAACAGCGCCTGCGCCAACCCCTCCTTGCTCCGGAAGTAGTAGTAAAGCGTGGGCTTGGCAACCCCGGCCGCCTCGACGATTTCCCGGATCGAGGTTGCATCGTAACCTCTCTCTGCAAAGAGTTTTGCAGCGACACGCGCGATGTGCCGCGCCACCGGGCTCGTCTCGCTCTTGATCGCCGTGCCAGCCGTCACGATTCCTTCCATCTCTTCCCCGATCGGACCCTGGACCTCTCGACCCTACCGACCGGTAGGTATTGTCAGTTATGAGTGTCAATCCGTCAAGAGTGATTCGAGGCGAAGTGAGGTCTCGGCCGGGCGGAGGCTTGGCGGGACGGGATCGTCGGGTTAACTTCAGGGCCGAGGAACCAGGGTCTAGAGCTTTTCGAGGAAGAACGCCATCCGGATTGATCGATCCAGGCAACTGGGGAGGGCCATGATGAACGTCAAGCAGCCGATCACGCCGACGATCACGATCGGAGACCAACCGACGGAGGCCGATCTGGAACAACTGAAGCATGAGGGCTACGTGGGGGTGGTCAATCTCCGCAACCCGGGCGAGCCCGATCAGCCGATGAGCCCGCAGGCGGAGGGTGAAAAGGTCCGCGCTCTGGGCTTGGATTACCTCCATTACGGTGTCGGAGGCGCCCCCTTGGCCGATCCGGGCGTGACCGCGGTCTGCGATTTCGTCGACCGCCATGCTCAGGGTTCGCAGAAAGTCCTCGTCCATTGCCGGAAAGGGGGACGCGCCGTGGCGTTACTGCTGCTCCAGCAGGCCCGGGCCAACCAGTGGACCCCAGAGGAGATGATCAGCCGCGGGAAGGCCATGGGGCTGGAGGTCGATGGGGGTCTGAAGATGATGGTCGAGGCCTATATCCAATCGCATTCCTGATCGGGCTTCGCGTCAGAAAGGCACAGGTCGAACTTCGAAGCCGGATGAGTGGCTTGACGGCTCGGAGAAGATTCTGCTATAGCGGCCGATGCGCCAGACCCGCGTTGACCGGCAGGATGTGAACACGCAGGATCAAGGAGGATCACATGAGGATTCCCGAACCACCGGCCTCTCACGCCCTGACGACCAAGACCACAGGACAGCGGGGAGTCGATGAGGCCACGGTCAGGACACGTCTCGAACACCCAACCCGTCCGACGCTGAAACGTCGTGTCAAGGACCTGGGGAAACGGGCCCTGCGCCGGTTCTTCGAGACCGGACAGCGCTGGGGGATCGATGTCTTGCCTCGGCACTTTTACTCCCAGATCCCCGACATCCGGGAGTTGAGGGCCGACGGGTCCTGGAAGCGGCCGAGAAGCCTGGCCGGCGTCCAGGGAGCCGAGCTATCCACCCAGTTCGACTTCGTCGAGACCTGCTGTCGCCGGTCTGCGTCGATCGCCTCCGGCAGGGCGACATTCATCAATTGGCCTGCACCCTCAATGGGGAGGCGGGATTTGGCGTCCCCGATGCCGAGTTCCTGTACGGATTCATCCGGACGATCCAGCCGCGCCGGATCGTGCAGGTCGGCTGTGGGGTGTCCACGGCCGTCATGCTCCTGGCGGCCGCGGATGCAACCTATCGTCCGGAAATCGTTTGTGTCGAACCTTTTCCGAGCCGATTCCTGGAGAAATTCGCCCGGGAGGGAGAGATCGAGCTGGTTGCGGCCCGAGCCCAGGAGGTCCCGCTCGAGACGTTGACGGACCTGGGCGATGAGGGCTTTCTCTTCATCGATTCCACGCATACGGTCAAACCGGGAAGCGAGGTTAACCGCTTGATCCTGGAGGTTCTGCCGCGGTTGAAGGGAGGCGATTGGGTCCACTTTCACGACATCTACTTCCCTTACGATTATCAACGCGGGGTGCTCGAGGCCGAGCTGTTCTTCAGCAACGAGAGCGTCTTGCTACATGCGCTCCTGATCAACAACCGCGCGCTGGCGATCCGGGCCGCGCTCAGCATGCTGCACTATGCGGACCCTGCCCGTCTCCAGTGTTCGCTCCCCGGCTACCGGCCGGCGCGGAATGACCAGGGTCTGCACGCCGACGGCGGACATTTCCCCGCATCGGCCTATCTTCAGGTGTGCGGTGATTGAGTGCCCGCGGCCGTTTGAGGGCTTGGGTCATTCGCGGCAGGGGCGGTTCCGTTTGTAGAAGGCCAGGCGGTCTTCGAAGCCCACTCCCCGGCGACCGCCGGCAAACATCGCCTTCTGGAGCGTCGAGGGAACGTTGTGGCGCACGAGCTCGATGGCCTTCTTCTGCCACTGGACGGCCAGTGGGTACTCGCCGATCTCCGCGTACGCGGCGGCGAGCGTATCGAGGCAGTCGGGATCCGTCCAGTGGGTCAGCTCACAGGCCCGGATCGCTTCGCGGACCGCTCGATTGCCGTCGCGCACGCCATTGTCGTTGCACGTTGCGAGGATCCGGGCGATGAGCCGATGGACCTCGGCGTTCTCGGGTGCCATCCGGGCGATCGCCGCGAGTTCGACGACGGCCTGGGCGAAGTCCCGACGTTGTTTCGAGATCAAGGCGCGACTGATATAGGCCTGGATATACTTCGGATCGAGCTGGATCGCCCGGTCATAATCGGCCAGCGCCAGGTCGAGCTTCACATGTCTGCGCCACTCATTTCCCCGCGCCACGTAGAGCAGGGGGTTATTCGGCTCCAATTGGATGGCGACATTGTAATCGGCCATCGCTTGCTCGTGGCGTCCCTGGGCCGACCAGGAGGTCGCGCGTGACAGGCGATACTGGATATTCTTCGGTTCCAGGCGAATTGCCTCGTCGAGATCGGCAAGCTCTTGGTCGCGGTGGTGCCTGGCCCCCCAGGCCTCGGCGCGGTAGACATAGGCCTTGGCCGAATTCGGATCGAGCTGGATCGCCCGGGTAAAGTCGGCGATCGCCCGGTTGTACTCTTTCTGGTTGAGCCAGGTCAGGCCGCGATCGAGGAGTTCCGGGACGGTCTTCGGCTCGCGTTCCGCCGCTTTGTCCGCATCGTCCGCGGGAATTCCGGCACGCTGGGCTTCCTCCATCTTCAAGGCGAGGAGGAGACGCGCCCCCGCAGCGACGGAGTCTCGCTCGCGAGAGTCGTGTTGCACCTCGATGACGGGCTGATCCGGCGCCTCGAGCGGATCGAGGCGGAGCGCCCGGTTGAGGTCGGCCTGGGCTTGCTGAGTCTCGCCTCGCAAGAGCCGGATGCTCGAACGGAGCACGTAGGCCGCCGCGTCTTGGGGATCGAGCTGGATCGCCTTGTCGCAATCCGCGAGGGCCTTGTCGAGGTGCCGCCTCCGGACGAGGACGAGGGCGCGCCGGACGTAGAAACGGGCCTGATGGGGCTGGAGCTGGATCGCCTGATCGAAGTCGGCGATCGCCCGATCGTCCTCGGCCCGATAAGCCCAGACCCGCCCTCGCATCCAGTAGGCGTCGGCATGGTGAGGGATCCGATCGATCTCGCGCGTGAAGTAGTCGATCGCTTCATCCAGGGCGACCACCTGGTCGCGACGAAGCCAGCCACCCTGGCTCTGGTCGCGCGAGGCGACGAGCAGCCGCTCACCTTCCACGTGTTCGATCACGAAGGTGAGATGATCGCGACTCGTCGCCAGCCACTCGCGATCGCGGAGGGGCGTCTCCGAATCTTTGAGGACCACCACAGTTCCGGGACCGAGCCAGGGCTCGATCTCGGGCTCCGAGGGGACCTGGCGGGCACCTCCCATCGTCGCGCCGAAGCCGACGATCAGGGCAGTCAGGAACAATCGGAAACAGGTAGCGGGTGAGTGACAGAAGGACATCCTCATGGTGCGGCGCTCCCGCGATCGAAGGCACGATGAGTGAGGCAGGCCCCTGGGGTGGGAAATCGGCGACCCGATCTCCGCGGCGAGGCGAATGCGGAAACCACTGCGGCCATCTATCCTAGCGACGGCCTCGTCTGGACGCCAAGTGGGGATGTCCTTCTTCCTCGATCGCTCGGACGAACCGGGATTCAGAGGTCCGGCCGCCGGATGCGGACCACCCCGTCCGGTATCTCGTGGTAGGGTTGTCGCTTCTTGTAAAGGGAGAGGCGGTCTCTCATCTGGAATTCCTTCTGAGTATCTCCGGTTCGGAGATTCCGCGCTTTCTCCAGGTCGATGGCCTGGGTCTCCCATTTGACGGCCGCATCGAAATCACCGGCCTCGGCGGAAGCAGCAGCCAGCGTGTCGAGGCACTCAGGGTCCTTCCCGTGTGTCAACCGGCATGCGACGGTGGACTCCGCCACGGCACGTTTACCGTCACGGATCGCCGCGACAGGACAGGTCGCCAGGGTCCAGGCGAGCTCCTGATGCCCGCGGGGATCGTCGGGCAGGACGCGGACCATCTCGTTGAAGTTGCTCGCCACCTTGTCGTACTGCATTGTCAGCTCCCAGGCGCACCCGCGGCCCAGGTACGCGAACGGCTCCTTGGGGTCGAGCTCGAGCGCGCGATGGAAATCGGCCAGGGCATTCTCGGGCTGCTGGGCCATCGTCCACCCAATCCCTCGCCAGGTGAAGAGGCCCGGATTCTGGGGATCAAGCCGGATGGCCTCGTCGTAGTCCGCGATCGCCTCGGCGTGATCCCCATGTTCCGACCAGGCAAAGGCGCGTCTCGTTCGAAAGCGGGCCTCCCTGGGATCGAGCTTGATGGCTTCGGTGAAGTCGGCGATGGCCTTGTTGAATTCTGACTTCTCGAGCCAGGCATGAGCCCGTAAGTAGAAGTTCAACGCCTTTCTCGGGTTGAGCTTGATGGCTTCGGTGAAGTCGGCGATGGCCTTGTCGTGCTGTCCCATCTCTTCCCATGCATTGCCCCGCATCGATTGAGCGTACTCGTTCTTCGGGTCGAGCTTGATGGCCTCGGTGTAGTCGACGATGGCCTTGTCGAATTTCCCTTGATTTAGCCAGGCATCTCCGCGTGAGTGGAAATGCCAAACACTCTTCGGCTCGAGCTTGATGGCCTCGGTGAAATCGGCGATGGCCTTGTTGAATTCCGACTTCTTGAGCCAGGCCTGCCGCGAATGTTGAAATAGTAAGCCCCCTTCGGATCGAGCTTGATGGCTTCGGTGAAGTCGGCGATGGCCTTGTCGTGCTGTCCCATCTCTTCCCATGCACGGCCTCGCGACGCATAATCCAAGGCGTCCTCCGGCTGGAGAACGATGACCTCGGAGAGGCCCTCTGGAGCCCTTTCGGGGTAACCGAGCAGGAGATCGAGAGGGGAGCCCTTGGGGGCGAAGCGGATCGCCTCGTCGAAGTCCCTGGCGGCGTTCTCTCGATTTCCTTGATGCATCCAATACCGAGAGCGTTCGTACCAGGCGATGGGGTCCGTCCCGTCGAGGCGGATCGCTTCGTCCAGGTCCGCCTTCGCGCGAGCGTATTCGCTCTTCCTGGCCCAAGCCATCGCACGATTGAAGTAAGCCCGTGTCAGTTTCGGATCGAGCTCGATCGCCTTGTTGCAGTCAGCGATGGCCAGATCGAACCGGTTCCCTTCGATGCGGAGGTCACTTCGAGCAGCGTAGTAACCGGCTTGCTTCGGCTCCAGTTCGATCGCTCGATCCAGGTCGGCCTTCGCGCGTCCCAGATCCTTGCGATCCAGCCGGAGCCGGCCGCGTGTCCAGTACGCATCGGCGTTCTTTGGATCCTTCGCGATTGCTCCGTCGAAGTACGCGATCGCCCGATCGCGCGGCACGACTTGATCGACGGTGAGCCACCCGCGCTTCTTGCCATCGCGCGAGACGATCAGAACGCGATCGCCATCGACTCGTTCCACCGTCAAAGACAGAAGGTAGTTTTCGATCGGGACGAGCCGCCCGTCGTTGTTCAGCGGTGTGTCCGACGATTTGAGGACGACCGAAGTACCCACGGCGATCCGAGGGCCAGCCTCGGGCTTGTCCGATGGCTTCGCCTCGCCCGGCTGGGCGAGGGCCACCACAGCCCCATTCAGTACCAGGAACAGCGCGATCAGACCCGAGCGGAACCGCTCGGCGCAAGAACCGCAGGTGAACCGTGGCACGGTCAGGCCCTCCCGTTTCACAATGCGCGACACCTCGTCGGTTGTATCCAGCATATACCTCGCATCGATGATCATGGTAGTCATGCCGCGACAGACCAGTAAATGAGGATCTCCCGCCATTTGGGTATTTGCGGTTTCGACCTGCGGGTGACGCCGGTCGAATCTGTTCTTTCGAGCCGTTTCCCAGCGGTGCTCCGGTGACAGACCCCAAGCGGGATGCTCAATTTTTATTTAACATGGGTCTTGCATTCCGATCGGGGCTGAGGTGAAGTGAGGGGAATCCGTCGGCGGTTGTGGTGAGTCAGGAGATTCCACGATGCTCGAGCTCACGAGTCCATCTCCACGGCGTTGCGACGGCGTCAGTCGCCGCGGTTTCCTCAAAGTGGGATCACTGGGATTGGCGGGGTTGACCCTGGCGGATGCGCTGCGGGCCCGGGCCTTCGCTTCGGGAGGCAATGGAACTCCAGTTCCCGATCGATCGGTGATCTTGATCTGGCTCGACGGCGGGCCGCCGCAGCATGAGACATACGATCCCAAGCCCGAGGCGCCTGCCGAGTATCGCGGTCCGCTCAAGGCGATCTCGACGGCGTTGCCGGGCGTGCAAGTCTCGGAGCTGCTGCCAAACCACGCGCGACTGCTGGACAAGGTGTCGCTGATCCGTTCGCTGCATCACGACAACGGCGATCATTTCGCGGCGGCGCACTGGATGCTGACGGGCTACCTCGGGTCCAACGGCGTGAACATGGCGCCGCAGTATCCGTCGGTGGGCTCGATCATCGGCCGGATCAAAGGTGCGAAGAAGCCGGGGATGCCGGCCTATGTGGGACTGCCGCATACCCACTCGGTCGGGATCGCGCCTGGCTATCACGGTGCGGCTTATCTCGGGGCGACGTATAACCCGTTCAATGCCGACGGCGATCCCAATTCCGCGCGATATCGCGTGCCCAACCTGACGCTGCCCGGGGGCGTCGATGCCCATCGAATGGACAACCGCCGGAGCTTGCTGGCCGCCCTGGACCAGACGCGTCGGGCCTTCGACGCATCGGGGATGGCGGGCGGATTCGACCGGTTCGAGCAGGACGCGTTCTCGCTCGTCCTGGGTCAAGCGGCGCGGCGGGCGTTCGACCTGAGCACGGAAGACCCTCGGCTCCGCGATCGTTATTCACGCCATCAATGGGGCCAGAGCGCGCTCCTGGCCCGGCGACTGGTCGAGGCGGGCGTCCGATTTGTGACCTTGACCTTCGGCGGCTGGGACTTCCATTCGAGCCTCGAGACGGGCATGCACCGTGTCCTGCCCATCGTCGATGCGACGGTCTCCAGCTTGATCGAGGACCTGGACTCTCGCGGGCTGCTCGACTCGACGATGGTGATCGTCATGGGCGAATTCGGCCGCACACCCCGGATGAACAAGAAGGGCGTGCCCGGATCCGACCCGGTTCCCGGCCGCGACCACTGGGGGAACGTCATGAGCGTCCTCATTGCCGGCGGAGGAATCGCACGCGGACAGGTCGTCGGCGCATCCAATGCCCGGGGCGAACGGCCCCGGAATCGCCCGGTTCGTCCCCAGGACCTGGCGGTGACGGTCTACCACCAGCTCGGAATCGATCCGGAAACAACCTTCATCAACCGGGGCGGTCAGCCGATCAAGGTCGGCTCCAATGGAGAGGTGATTCGGGAACTGGTCGGTTAACCGTGCCCCGGATGGCGCCGCTCACGCTCTTTCGTCAGGCACCGCCTTTCACCGTGCCACGGCGGTGCTGCCCGAACTTCCTTGCGGCGCGACGCTCTTGGGAGCACCGCCGGCCTTCTTCCGCGTTCCCGTCAAGATCGTGAGCGGCCGGCTGGATCGCCGGAGTGCTTTCAGTCTGGCGACGCCCGTGGGCGTGACCTTGGTGTCGATGAGGTTCAGCTTCGAAAGGTTTTCCATCGGTAACAGGGACAACAGACCGTCGTCGCTCACGTTGGTCCCGCACAGGTTGACGTCGGAGAGGTTGAAGAGGGTATCGGAGAGCAACACCAGCGTGCCGTCGTCAGCATCGGTGTCGCTCAGGTCCAGTTCCCACAAAGGGATCCATTGCTTTCCCTCTATTTCGACACGGGCGATCCGATTCCCGGACAGTTTGAGACCCGCAGGTATCGTTCTCCAGCCGCCGCCGAACAGGGCAGAGACGTCGGTGACACGAGTCCGGCTCAGGTCGAGCCAGCGACCGCCCGCCACCTTGCGGAGGTGAGTGAGGCCGGCGTTACTGATCTGGGTGTCGGAGAGGTTGATCTGTCCGCAGTGGTCGAAGGCCAGGAGATGGACCAGGTCGGAGTCGGTGACGCGCGAGTGGCTCAGGTTGACGACCGCGGCCACGTTCATGTTGAGGATGCCTTGGCCCACGTAGGACCTGAGCCACTGTGGCGCAGTGTCCACCATGACGATCTTGCCGCCAAGCTGCGTCAAGGCGGTCGCGGCGTGCTGCTCAGCCTGGTAAGGGGCGACGAGCCAGGCGTTGAGCAGGGCGATGATCGCCGCGAAAACGGCGACCATACCGAGAACCGTCCTGAGGCCCAACTGGAGCCGGAGGGGCCGCTTCGCCTTCATTGCAGTTGACCAGCGGCGGAGCAAGATCCAAACAGGCAACCTGCGGCGAAGCAAAATCCAAGCGGCCAGGACGAGCAGAATCGCGGGAACATACTTAACGAAGAAATAACTGCACCAACCCAGTATGTTCACCCATCGTGGAGTTTCCGGCCAGATGTAACTGACGATCGCAGTGACAGCGACATTCACCTGGACCTTCTCGTTCCAATTTGGCTTTTGAGGAGGCGATAAGTTCCCGAGAGGCCATAAGTTCCCGAGCTGCTTCTTGAGATCTTCGATCGGCCGGGCTTGTTGCGGCAACTTCGTCTCGTCGGTGTCCACAACCATCTTGCCGTGATCGTCAAAGATGCGGAAGTGGAGCACACCATCCACGACGGCCACGATTATCAGACTATCGCCCGCCGTCGGGACGCCACTCACGTCCTTCACCGAGGGCATCAACTGTAACTCACACCCGGCCGGCACTGAAGGTGTCCAGGACGCTTCGATCTTGGGTACGATGAGGTAACAGAATGCGTATCCCACGATCAGCAGAAGGGCGATCAGAAGGCGAGTCCACCATCTCATCCAGGTTGGACGGGTTGAACGGCCGGTCGTGAGGTCTCGATCCATGGTGCACTCACCTCTCGGGAGTGGACTCGCTTTGGACCCCTTCGACGATCGTAAGAGGGTGCCCTCTCACCGTGATAACGTTCCACGTCGGTTTTGTCCACACCGGACCTTAACGTCTTCGATGCCAGGACCGCCAATGAGCTACCTGGAACGGGCGTTGTCCCAGATCGGTCCATAAACCTCCTTGTCGAACGGCGGGCAGCCGGTGGGGAACTGGCCCAGCTCGTTGTGTTTCGACCGCATCAAGGCCGTGCAATAGCTGAAAGTCCGGCAGAGTCGCTTGCGATCGAGCGGCTCACCGCGCATGAGCCGGAGCCCGAACTCGGGCTGAGCCAACGCGCCGCGGCCGATGCCGACGAACGTCGTCCGGCCCGCGGCGACGTTCGCCGCCCCGGCCTGGAACGCGAACGCCTGGAGCCAGCTATAACCGGAGCCGACCACGGCGAGGTCCGGATAGGCCGCCTGGATCGCCGCAGTCAGGCAGAAGTGCCGGTCCACGCCGATCAGCGGATGCTCGGGCGTCTCGTAGCCGTCCGGCGGAGGATACTCGAAGGGTCGGAGGAGGTGGGGACTCGCGTACGGGTTGCCGATCGACACGTTGATCAACGAGACGCCGAGATCCCGGAGCCAGCCGATCAAAGTGATCGGCTCTGCGAGGTCGGGCTGGGAGGGATCGTTGGGATTGGTCCCCCAGGAGGATTGGACCGGAATCGTGAAAGGGCAGGGGACCCCGTGGTCGTCGTCGCCCTTCTGATACGGGACGCCGTCGAAGACGTTCAAGCGCGTGGCGATGATCCGGCCGGGATTCTCGGACCGGATGCGCGACACCAGCTCGCGGACGAAGCGGGTCCGGTTCTCCAGCGAGCCACCGTACTTGCCCGGGCGCGACCGGGCGGCGAGTAGCTCGTTGAGCAGGTAGCGGTGGCATTGCTTGATATCCACGAAGTCGAAGCCGATCCGATAGGCCAGAGCGGCCCCTTCGGCATAACGGTCCTGGAGTTGGTCGAGCTCGGCATCGGAGAGGAGGGGATCATCCGGTCCGACAGTCCGTCCCGTGGCCTTGTCGGCGATGGTCCGGGGATCCAGCAGCGGGTCGTGCTGGGCCAGGAGCGGGCGCGCGAAGGAGTAGCGGCCCGAGTGCGTCAGTTGCAGACCGATCGAGGAGGTCGTCGTCGTGGCCGGTCGCCTCGATATGCGACTCGCGGGCCGTGCGCAGGAGCCGTTCCAGCGCCGGGGCGGTCGCCTCATGAATCAGGAGCTGGCGGGGGTTGGCCCGGCCCTCCGGGACGACCGCGGCCGCCTCGCCCCAGATCAGCTTGGCCCCGCCTGCGCCAAAGCGACGGTAACGGCGGTACGTCAGCTCCCCCGGGGCGCCGTCGGGCTCACCGTCGCACCCCTCCATCGGCTGGATCGCCAACCGGTTCCCCACGCGACGACCGCCGACGTCGATCGGTCGGAGGAGCACGGAGAGATCGGCACTCAGGTCGAGACCCAGGCCCAGCGTCCGGGCGTCCGCCAGCAAGTCCTGGCTCGTCTTGTATTTGAAGTATCGAGACACGCCGGTTCCCGGATCGCGGATCATGATCGCCCTGGCCGTTCCCGCCATCGTGGCAGGAGCAGGCTCTCCTGGCAAGATGCCACTCGTGAGGGGACTCGGCCCATTGGACCGACGTGCCCACATCAACATCGCCGCCGGTCCGCTTGACGGGCTATCCCGAGCCGTCTTAGATTGATAGTAGAGGACGCTCAGCCGTCCGAACTCGTTAGCGATCCGCCATGTAGGTCGGATCGACGCGGGGACGAGAGATCCGCCCGGAACTCGCCGAGAGCCAGGAGCCGTTCATGTCGCGCTGCGCCGTCGGATGCCGGTGGTTCGTTCTCGCCGTAAGTCTCGCTGCCCTGGGATCAACGGCCGCCCCAGCCGGGGCGTCGGAGGATCCCCGAACGATCAGTCATTTCCTTCAGGAGCTCAAGAATCACGGTCTCCACGACGTCGCGCTGGATTACATCAAGGACCTGCGCTCCGATCCCGCCTTGCCGAACGACTTCAAGACGATGCTCGACTATGAAGAAGGTCGGACGCTGATCGACGAGGCGTCCAAGTCGAGCGACCTGGTGCTGCGCGAGGAGCTTCTGAAAGAGGCGCGCGACAAGCTCGACGGATTCGTCAAGGCCCAGCCGAACCGCGCCGAGGCCCGCGATGCCATGGTCCAGTTGGCCAAGCTCCTCCTCGAACGCGGCCACCTGGCCATGCTCAAGAGCGAGGATACGTCGGACAAGACGAAGAAGGAGGCCAGCGTCGCCGATGCCCGCGCGGCGTTCGCCCAGGCTCACGAGGCGTATGGCAAGTCGGTCGAGGCGCTGGCGGCCGCCTACAAGTCGTTCCCGGTCTCCATGCCCGAGGGCGACCCACGCCGCGCCGCCCGGGACGCGGTCCATACCACCTACCTCGACGCGATGCTCCAGAAAGGGGTCGCTGACTACGAGCTCGCCCAGACCTATCCCGTCGACTCCGCCGATCGGACCAAGTACCTGAAGGCCGCACTGGAGCAATTCGACTCTCTGTACAAAAGTTACCGCGAGTATATGGCCGGTCTCGCCGCCCAGATGTGGCAGGCCAAGTGCTACGAGGAACAGGGAGACATCGGCGCCGCGGTCGGCCTTTACAAGCAGCTCTTGCAGCATACGGATCCCCGGCTCCGGGCGCTCCAGCGCCACGTGGGCTACTTTTACATCGTCGCGCTGGCCCGCCGAAAGGAGCACCGCGCTGGCGGCGGACGAGGCGACGCGCTGGCTGGCGAAATACAACCAGCGCGAGGAGCGGCGCTCGAATGAGGGGCTGGGCGTGCAGTTCGAGCTGGCCAAGGCCGTCGATGCCCAGATGCCGGAGATCGAGGACGCCGAGCGGCCCAAGGCCAAGAAGCTGATCGTCGACACCGTGGGTCAGGTCGTCCGATACGCCTCGCCCTACAAGAACGAGGCCATCGCGCTGCTCAAGAAGTACAAACCCAGCGCAGCGGTCAAGGCCGAGGAGATTGCCCGCCTCACCTACCAGGATGTCATGGGCCGGGCCGACGATGCGATCTACTCCCACGAATGGGACCGCGCTATCATCCTGCTCAAGGCGGCGGTGAACAAGGTGAACCCCGTCCGCGAGCTCGATAACTTGAACCTGGCCCGCTACAACCTGGCGTTCTGCTATTATATGAACAAGCAATATTATGAGTCCGATATCCTGGCCGAACACTTGGCCCGCCGTTATCCCAAGGGGGGATTGTCCTCCAAGGCGACGGCGATCGGGATGCAGGCGCTGGCGGAGGCCTACAACACCTACACCGAGATCGATCGCGGTGCCGACCTCGACCGGTTGGTTCGGCTGGCGACGTACACGGCCGAGACCTGGCCCGACCGCGACGAAGGGGACGATGCCCGCTTGAACCTCGGCCTGATCTACTCCGGGCGCGGCCAGTACGATCCGGCGATCGCGGTGTTTGCGGCGGTCCGCCGCCGCTCCAACAAGTGGTTCGAGGCACAGTCGCGGCTCGGCGCGGCTCACTGGGCCAAGAGCCGGTTGCTCGAGCGCGCGGGAAACTCCAGCGCCGCCACGACCGAGGCCCAGAAGGCCACCGCGATCCTCCAGGCCGCCCTCGCGGCACGGCGGGAAGCCGGGGCCGGATCGACCGATCCCGGCCTGGTCGGGAATGCCGGCGACCTGGCTATCGTGCTCACCGAGACGGGGAAAGCCCCCGAGGCCCTTCAGCTCCTGGCCCCGATCGTCCAGGCGCAGACCGCCAAGTCCGGGCCCGCCTACTCCCGGCTGATGGAGGCCCAACTCACCGCGTTCATCACCACCAACCAGGTCCAGCAGGCCATCGTCACCATGAAGGCCCTGGAGCAGGCGGGAGGGGGCACGAACCTCTCGCAGCTCTACTTCAAGCTCGGCAAGCTCCTGGAGCGTGAGCTCGACGCACTGCGCCAGAAGGGCAATTCCCGAGCCTTCGTCCAGATGCACCAGGCCTACAAGACGTTCCTGACCACACTCGCAGGAAGCAAGACCGGCCAGACCTACGAATCGTTGGAATGGGCCGGCGAAAGCCTCTTGTCCCTCGACGCCTACAAAGATGCGGAGGAGGTGCTCCAGAGGGTCCTCAAGGACTTCACCAAGGATTCCCAGGACCCGCACGAGCGCAGGCGCCGGCTTCGGACCCAGCTCAAGATCGCCGCGGCCTTGCGAGGGCAGGGGAAGCTCGAGGATGCCGATCAACTCGTCTCCCAACTCCTCAGCCAGAATGCTCGGTACATCGAACCACAGTTCGAGAAAGGTCTGCTCCTGGAGGCAGAAGCGGAAGCGCGCAAGGCCAAATGGTCGGCGGCGCTGCGGCACTGGGAAGACCTCGCCAAGAAACTGGAACGGCTCCGGCCGCGCCCGGCGTTCTATTATGACGCCTGGTATCACGTGGCGCTGGTCCTCTCGAAGCAAAACGAAACGGTCAAGGCGCGCCAGACGCTCCAGGGTGTGATGCGGCTGACACCCAGCGTCGGCAGCCCCGAGATGAAGGCGAAATACCAGGCGCTGCTGGCGCGGCTCTCCAAGAAATGAAGGACGGACGTATGACGATTCCACTCTCGCGAAGGCAGGTCTTCCATCCGGTACTCGCGGTGCTCCTCGGTGGGGTGGCGCTGGGCTTGCCGGCCGCGGTCCGGGGCGACGAGGTGTCGCTCATCCGGGGGACGACGGTGAAGCAGGCGATCGGCGGACGGGTGCTGGGTCAAGTCCAGTCAGAGTCGCCCACGGAGGTCGTGGTCCAGTTGGGGGCCAATACGATCTCGGTCCCGGCCGATCAGATCGTCTCGATTCGGTATGACGGCCAGACCGCGACGTACCAAATGGCCGAGAGCCGCGAGTCGACCGGCCAACTGGCCGAGGCCGCCGACCTGTTCAAGAAGGCGGCGACCGAGACCGCCAGCCGGCCGTTCCCTCATCAGGCCGCCCTGTTCCGCGAGGCACGGGTCCTGGGCGACCTGGCCTTGGTCGAGCCCGAGCGGACGAAGGAAGCCCGCGACAAACTCAACCAGTTCTTGCGAACTTACCCCAGCAGCCGCCATCTCGTGGCGGCACGCGAGACCCTGGCCCGGCTACAGATCCATGCCGGCGACTTCACGGGTGCCAACGCCACCATTGCCGAGCTGGCCAAGTTTCCCAAGGCCGGCGATCGTGCCGCCGTGCTGCGGACCAAGGTCCTCGCGCGACAGGGGAAGCATACCGAAGCCATCGCCGAGCTCGACCGCCTGATCAGTTCGTCCCCCAAGGGATCCGAGCGTCAGCGCGCCGCGATGCTGGCCAAGGCGGAAAACCTGGCCGGCATGAAGAAGTTCAAAGAGGCCGAGACCCTGGTCCGGGAGGTCATCCAGGCCAACCCGGCCGAGGACGCCGAGGCCCAGGCACCCGCCTATAACACGCTCGGCGACTGCCTCCGCGCCGCCAATCGCTACAAGGAAGCCCTCATCGCCTATCTCCACACCGACATGCTCTACAACAAGGACAAGGAAGAGCACCCCCGCGCCCTCCACGAGATCTCCGCGATGTTCCGTCTCCTCAAGCAAGACGCTCGCGCCGACGAGTTCGCACAACGCCTCAAGTTGGAATATCCCCGCAGCGCCTGGAACCGCGCGGCGACCGAAGGGCAATGACCGATCGATCGGAGTGATCGCTCGGTTGAGTTGGAGCCTATCGCGAGCAAGTGACGGTCCGTCGAGACGTCTTACTTGCGCCGCTTGTACTCGTCCCTGAGCGTCCCGTCCTCGTTCGCGATTCCAGCATCCACCAGCGACTGCCGGAATTCCTCCGGGGTCATCTTTTGGATATCGTCGATGATCGCCTCGAAGGTGCGCGCGAACGGGCTAGGCATGGCCCGATTCACGGCCTCCCTTGCCGTATCGACCTTCGGGGCCGACGTGCCAGACCGCGAGGATGTTCTTCGGGTTGCGGACGCAGATTTGGATGTGCGCTTCTTCATAAATCCAACTCCCTTTCCAGATCCGCTTGGCCTTGTCAGTCGGGACATAGACGGCCCGTGCGGAGTCGATCGGGTTCCCCTTCGCAACCGCTTCGTCGTAACAATAATTGAAGACGGCGCAGTCGAGGTTTTTTCGGTGTCGGACATTCCTCGGCGGCTCTATCCCTTCCTCTTGCCATTTGTTCATCATAACGTCGTACGCTCCCTTGAGCAACTGCACGTTCACCGGGTCGAGCAGGTCGAAACAATTCCCTAGCCGGATCATCGCTCCCACGACGGCGGGCCTGGATTTCTTCTTGAACCTCGTCGCCCACCACCAGGCCTGTTGCGGGGCGTATTCCCAGAAGTAGATCCCGGTTCCGAGCCAATCATACGGATTGACGCTGAGCGTGAAATCACCCCCGGCAACCAGTTGATCGGCCACGGCTTCCGTCGTCCCGTGGAAGGCGACGACGGTCCGGTGGTAGTCGTGATAATCGAACGGTTCCTGGTCCACGATCACCTCGCCGATGATGTCGCAGGCGACTCAG
Source organism: uncultured Isosphaeraceae bacterium (assembly GCA_963845695.1). Taxonomy (GTDB): domain Bacteria; phylum Planctomycetota; class Planctomycetia; order Isosphaerales; family Isosphaeraceae; genus CAWJTV01. The sequence goes on from CAWJTQ010000020.1 coordinate 198,374, forward strand.
GCTTGGGCTCTGACCACACAGTCGCGCCGACCTGTGCGGGAGTCGGAATCCCGAGCCTGCGCTTGACAGCAACGGCCAGACGCGGGAACCGTTGCAAGGCGCACCGCACCTGGTAATTCCACCAACCCACGAGGAGATCCGTCTCGATCCGAACCCGGTCCCGAGCGTTCGGGGGTGGATCGGCGAGTGTGACCGATTCCGAGACAGCCGGCCGGATCGCGTAGCTCCGCGATCGGAGCCAGCGCCCGCAGAGCCGTTGGAGGACCCGCCGCTGACCCGGGGTGGACTCGGCGAACCAGGTCGAGCCGCCATTACGGACATGGTTCCAGTGCAAGAGGGTGTTGGAGTCGCAGACCTGGGCATTCGCCGCGGTCTTCAGGTCCATCCCGGCCTGCTCGAGGCTGCGTCGCAACGCTTCGGTCCGGGCCTTGTTGGACTCGAGCGAATACTCGTCGGCGATCCGGGCCGCTTCGTCCTCGTCGAGCAGGATCCCCAGGTGATCGGCCAGGGCGCGCACGCTGCCGAGTGGGTCGGCGAGGATTTCCTCGTAGCGCTGGACCAGGACGTTCGGTTGATGCGTCCAGAACCGGTCGTTGGCCAGGACCTGATGGATCATCCCCTGGCGGAGCAATGACTCAAAGGTCAAGCTGCGTTTGTGCATCAGCGAGAATACGACGTCGCGGACGTCCCGATAAGCGTAGACTGCGACGGCCCGCCCTTCTGCCAGTGCGCGGGCGAATCCGCGATCCCCTTCGTGAGACTTGAACACGCTCCAGCCGGTTCTTGCCGAGGAGCCGGTTTGCGTTGCGCGGACGCGTTCGTGGTATTGCTCGCCGGTCAAGTAGCCCAGGCGCTGGCCGTCGCGATGACGTTCCAGCAGGTGGGCGACAACCTCGTACTGCCAGGTCGAGCAGGCCCGGTACATCCCACAGCAGATGACGTCGGCAACGCGTCGGGCTGAGTCGGGTGAGCCTCGCTGTGGCCGGAACCCGCGGGCGCCGCGGTCCGCTCGTGAGCGAAGGCCATTCTTCGGATGTCCCATGTCCCTCATTGCGTTCCCTCCTTCGTATCCGGATGCTTCCCGCGCGGATTCACCGCCAGCCGCGATTGGTCGAGATCTTCCAGCAAGCTCTGGAAATGGTTCGAATCTCGATCGGAATACCGATCCAATGGGATCCAGCGCGCGCGGTCAGTCGGGAGATCCGACCGCCGAGCGATCGCTTCCGCAACGGCCAGGCTCAGGCGCACGGCCCCGTCCCGGTTCAAATGGACGGGATCGCGAAACGCCGAGTGTTCCCAGGGCGCCCGTTGGGCATCGAGGACGATCAAGCCGGGGAAACGGGATTGCTGGCCCCGGACGAATTGCCGGTAAGCGCCGAGGGTGCCGACTCCGTCGTTCCGTTCCAGCCAGGTGGATACGGCAGGGGTCAGGACCCAGTAAACGGGGATGTGATGAGCCTCGGCCAGACTCAAGAAGCGTTCGAGATAGAAGGCATGGGCCGGATGGGGCCGCCATTTCCACTGGCTTCCTTCATACGGCCTCGGCAAGGCGCCCGCGATGGGGACATACAGCCGGGGCGCGACCTGGGCACCGCGGTTGATCTGCCAGTTCCGCTCGAAGATCCGCGGATCGTCGCTCGTCGCGGTGTGGTTTCCCGAAAGTGCGGTTCCGACCTCCAACCCCAGGGCCGATCGGATGGCGTCGCGGGACGACCATGAGGTGATCAATGCCTGGATGGCCATCGAGCCCACCAGGGCCGGGTCGCCGGCTCGCCACCACAGCTCCAGACGCTCGCGGTTGGTCGGCCATCGCGACCACCACTCCAGATTGACTCGCGGGTCCATCGCCAGCAGGAGCGGCGAGAAGTTCACGATCAGGGCGCGGGGCCGGTGACCCTGCTCCAGGACCTGCTCGAGCAGGAAATAGCTCGTCGGTGCCTGCCCTCCCAGAATGGCCAGGTTATAAGCCGACACTCCGAGCCGATCTTCGAGGACACGCGGCAGGATTCCCAGCTTGATCAGGCTGTCCCCGAAACACAGGATCTCCGCGCTCGCTTCCGGACCCAGAGCGGCTCGATGGGAGGCGATCCATGACAACGGGACTCGGTCGCACGCATCGGGGATCCTGGCCATCAGGGGCACAATCCCGAGCCACTCGATCGCGACGATCAGGCCGATGGCTCCCAGCAGACCTTTCGGTAACGCGCCAGCACGTGCCACAGCCCGTGGCGTGATGGCCTGCCGGACTTCCAACCGATGACCGACCGTCTGAGCGAGCCCTCGCGCGCGCGGCACGTCCCCTCGGCAAGCCGGCCTTGAGTGTTCCCGTGTCCCGGTCGCCAAGTTTCGTTCCTCCATCCATGGAGGAGAAAGGGCCTATCGCGCAGCGGCGCGAACGGTATTTCCCGGTGGTTCTAGCGTCTTCCGGGTGGAAGAACCAGATCGAATTCTGGGTGAAAGTGACCGCTAGGGCGATCGGCGACCGGGCTCAAGGTCAGAGTTGCGAACGCTTTGGCTTCGATCCGACGAACAGGATTGTCCCCACCAGCCACATCACGAAGCCGAGCGCGAGAACGACCCACGCCGGCGACACGACAGTGCCGCCTGGGAGATGAAAGTGCAGGGCCTCGATGTCGCCTCGACCGGTCATGATGCCCATGACCCCAAGGGCCTCGATGAGCAAGCCGCCCAGCCGGAGACTCTGTCCGGTGACTCTTCCCATAAGGATCTCGGGGCGACGGGTGAAGGGACGACCTTCACACTCGTGTGCGACCAGGCCATCCCCACCACGAGGATCGGTTTCAGATGCTGGGCAGCTCGTATCCCTTGCGGGGTTCTCGCTTCAGGTGGACATTGGCCTCGGCGTCGTTCTTGATCGTCTCCGAGTCGGCGTCCCACTCGATCTTACGTCCGAGCTTGTAGGCGATGTTCCCGAGGTGGCAGGTGTTGGTCGAGCGATGCGCGATCTCGATGTCGGAGGTCGGCAGGGCACGCGACTTCAGGCAGTCGAGGAAGTTCCGCACATGGGTATCCTGGCCGTCGACACCCTTGGCCTTGTCGGGCTTCAGGTCAATCTTGCGAAGCGGACGATCGCCGTGAACTAGCTTGATGCCATAGGGCAGGACCACCCGATCGGGAATGACCTCGAAGCCGCCACGGTCCAGGATCAAGCTGCCGTCGGTGCCGCAGAACAGGATGCCGTAATCGTGCCCGTTGTACTTCAGGCCGTTCCCCTTACGCATCGAGTAGGTGAGCGTGCATTCGGGGAATTCGTAGACGACTTGCATCGTGTCGGGCGTATCGCGGTTGTCGTCGCTGGTGAAGATGCCGCCGGTCGTGTAGACCGATTTCGGGCCCTTGGCGTCGAGTGCCCAGAGCACGATGTCGTTGAGATGGACGCCCCAGTCGCTCATCATGCCCCCGGCGTAGTCGAAGAACCAGCGGAAGAGCAGGTGGAACCGATTGGGATTGAAGGGACGAAGTGGAGCGGGGCCGAGCCACCGCTCGTAATCCACGGAGGAGGGCGCCTCGCCGTCGGGGAACTTGCCCAGCCCGACGGGGCTGATGTTCTCGAAGTTCCAGGTCTGGACCCAGAAGACTTTGCCGAGCCGCCCCGACCGGACGATCTCGACGGCCTTCTGGAAGTGGGAGGAAGAGCGTTGCTGGGTGCCGACAGCCATGATCTTGCCGGTCTTACGGGCGGCGCGGAGCATCGCCTGACCCTCGGCCACGTTGTGCGCCACGGGCTTCTCGACATAGACGTCCTTGCCCGCCAGTACGGCCTGGATCGCGGGGAGGGCATGCCAGTGGTCGGGCGTCGCGATGATCGCGGCGTCAACGTCCTTGCGGTCGAGCATGCCCCGGTAGTCGCGCGCCGTGTCCGGCGTGTTCCCCTTCTCCTTCTTGATGCGATCGGCCGTCTCGCCGGCGTGCCGGTCGTCCACGTCGACGATGCCCACGATCTCGATGTCCGGCTGCTTGAGGAACGAGTCCAGGAGCTGGTTCCCTCGGCTCCCGGAGCCAATCAAGATCAGGCGGATCTTCTCATTGGCCGATCCGCCCGCGGCGATCGCCGGTACGCCCAGGAGTGTCGCTGCACCCGCCGAGACCCCAACCGCCTCAACGAATCCACGCCGCGTGATTCCATCCGTCGCCATGACACATTCCCTTTCGTTGGTTTCGGGACGGACGTCCCTTCGAGTGGAGGCTCCTCGCACCAGATCCAAGTCCCCGATCGTAACCGTGCGAGCCGTCGGCAACCAGTAGTCAGTAGTTTTGCATCCAGGGCAGGGGCATCGGAGGGCCTGCGTCCGCAGCCTGAACAGCCGCGGATCATGGGCGTCGCCGCTCGGCTCCGGAGTGCTCATGGGGGGATCGATCCCACAGCCGCCGTACGCCGCGCCGGGTCGGCTTCGATGGTGTCGAGCAGTAGGATCGCCGCGTCGGAATCGGCCAGGGCCGAAACGGCAATCCTCGCGGACACGAAGGGACCCGACGTCGACAGTTGGTAGTCCACCGCGTTGCGGAGCCGGCCGAGGGCTTCGAGCGTCAGGCCGATCCGCTTGAGGTCGGGATCGGTCGCATAGACAAGTTTCAGCCGGGCAAAGGTGTGCACTTTGTCGCGCGGAGGGAGCGAGAAGCCCCAGCGTTGCAGTGTGCCCAGCACTTCGTGCAGCAACGCATCGTACGCCCGTCCGACGCTGGACCTCCAGTGAGGCTCGCTCGAGCCAGCCGCCAACTCACGGGCCACATCGAGTAAAGCCCTACCGTCCTTGGTCGTGATTGAGCGCTTTACGATTGCGTTGCGCACGCCCGAGGCCGATGCGCCTCAACCCCCTGTATCCCCCCTTCGTAAGGGGGGAAAATGAGTGGGAGCGGCCCGTTTCCTCTCCCCCCTTACGAGGGGGGGATACAGGGGGGTTCTTCGGGTGCGGACCTCGCGCGTATGCAAGCCGACCGTGAGGCGCTCTAGATCGACAGCAGGGTGAAGTTCTGGCAGACCTCGGGCGGGAACGTTGCGGCCATCCACTCGATCCAGTCTCGATGCGTCGGGTCGCTCTCCGGGCCAACGTCGTCACGGTGGGCCCAGAGCACTACCCCCGGAGGCATCTCCTCCGTTGCCTCGTCGAGCACGACGTCGATCGACTGAAGACCGGTCACGACGTGCCTGGCCCGGTCGATCATCTTCTCCAAATCCTCGGCCTGACCGAGTCGGTCGAGGAAGGATCGAGCCTCGGATGAGATCGTGGCGGGAACCATCGTGGTCGGGGACATCAGGTCCTCACGGCTGTCGAGACCGAACCGCCACCCCTGGCGAAGCCTTACTTGCGAACGATCCACCAGATCCGAAATGACCATCCACCAGAACAGGAAGCTGCCAGCTCTCTCGGGTCTTGTTCTCACGATACCCGAATTTTTTCGTGGATTTCGTGCATTTCGTGTTCAATTCTCTGATCTCCGGACCGCTTCCGTGGTCCTGTCGATCGACGAGCGGTGAACGCGTGCGGCCCATGCGCGGTTGTTTGTGATTTCGTGGACTAGATCCGCCAAACGGCATTTCGAACGGTCCGATCCTTCGGTTCTTGTTCTTCTTCGCGGGTTTCGAAGACTCCGCTTCGGATCCGTGAGCCTGGAGAACTTGCCTCTTGTGAGGACGAATCGCTGAACTGGATTGGGTCTGGCGGAATATCACAGCCAGCAGATCCGCCATGGCTCAACGCAACGAGACATAATCGGCTATTATCGGTCGAAAACAGCGTCTTAAGCCGGACGGCTCGTTCGTCGCGTGAGCCGCTGTCGTGATTGATCGTGTCGGCTCGCGCGAACAGGACAAGCACCCACGCTCGTAGGGTCCGCTCAGGTCGGCTGGTCGGTCTTGAATGCCAGATATTTTATCGGTGACACCATTGATCCCCGATCCCCAGAAAAAAAACTGACACCATTTATCCATCAGAAAATAAAACTTATACCATTTATCCTAAAACTGACACCATTTATCCCATCTATCCACGAAACTCTTGGCCCCGACCCTCTGACCGGGTTGACCCCAGACTCTTGTTGATGACCCTTAACCATGGTATGGTAAGGTGTGGTGTATCTCATACGGCCGATTAACGTTGGTCCATTTCACGAAGAACTTGGTGATTTCGATGACAACTCCGCCCCCTCATGATTGCGGAAGCAAAGCCCTCCCGGACCATCCGGGAAAGATGGAAACCGATGACGCTGCTACGGAGCACGCCAAGACGGACGAGACCGTTCTGACGCCCGGCGGATATCGTCCAAAGTCGCATGTGCATCGGGTCGGGCCCGATGAGGCTGTGCACGTCAACGAGGACGGCAGTCACAGTGTCGTTCCCAAAGAAGAGCAGTAACCGGAGGACGTGTCGTCCTCTCGGGTGATACAAGTCGAACCTTCACGCGCTGGCACAAGTCGAACCTTCACGCGCTGGCAAACAACACATCTTACCTCACGGAGAGAGCCGCGATGACCATGCAAATCCCTGCCGATCACGTATTGACGCCCGGTGGATACCGGCACAAGAGCAAGGTTCACCAGGTAGGGCCCGACGAGGTTTACCGAGTTGAACGGCTTGGGGGCAGAGATGATGAATGCCACCACCGGCACGACAACAGCCATTCCCGCACTTGACATTCCCGGCGAGAACATCGTGCCCTCGACAAACGGCTGGGCCGCATACACCTACTGGACGAACAGCACCGGAAAGATGTTCAAGGTTTTCAGCACCGAGTTCACCGTGCCTGCGGCTCCGGTCGCCAACCAGGGCACTGTCTTCCTGTTCCCTGGTATTCAGAATATGACGGGGATCGTCGGCATTCTACAGCCCGTGTTGCAATGGGGGTCCAGTGCCGCTGGTGGTGGAGACTATTGGGCAATTGCCAACTGGTGGGTTCAAGGCAGCGGCGGCCACACGGCATTCAGCCATCTGGCAAGGGTGAATAGCGGTACACATTTGACTGGAGTGATGAGCGTCGTCAGTGGATCGGGCAACAGCTACACCTACAATTCGGTTTTCAGTGGCCACCCTGCCATTAACCTTCAGGTGCAGAATATTCCACCGTTGGTCTGGTTCAATGAAACGCTTGAAAGCTATGGCATCAGCAATTGCTCGGGTTATCCGCCGAACAACATCCCGGTGAAATACTCAAAGATCCACTTGACACTCAGCGATGGCACTCACCCGTCCAGCATTCCCTGGACGAAGGCAACGGGTATCACCGCATGTGATGAGCACGCCGTTGTGGTCAGCACTTCGGCAACGTCAGGGGAAGTGGCTGTCTACTTCTAGAGCGCTTATCGCTCGCACACGGTTCAAGCGAGAAGGGGGCCGGCCACGTGCGGCGCCCCCTTTTGGCCACTCAGGGCCAGAACCATCCCGTGCCGAGTCCTGTCCGCAATGCCCCTCGGAACCGAGACTTCCGGCGGACCAGCCTAAAATTGTTTGTGGGCATGGATTTTCCGGCCTCGCTGGGTTACCTTATTGCCATACTAGCGCTCAAATAGCTCCTGATGATCCGTCGGCATAGTGCCGATCCCGCCGTGCAATCCGCGCCGAGCACTCTCGAAGTTGAAGTAGGTCGCTGATGACGGTCGCCGAGATCGAGGTTGGGTCAGTGATCACGGGACCGCTACTGCCCGAGCCCGTCGAGGTCCTTGCGGTAATTCCTCTGGGCGACTCGGTCAAGCTGATCGGCAAGGGCTGCAAGACGGGGCTGGTGCGCGATCCCGTCTTGACCCAGGCCCAGCTAGCCCAGCTTCGCTTTACGCCTCTCCGCGAATCGTTCGACGGCGATCCGAGCCTTTTCCGGCTCGGCATCGAGGCCCAGCGTCTCGCGCTCGCTTACGAGTACGACCCCTACTTCTCGCTCTCCATCGCTCGGGTCGATCCTCTCCCACACCAGCTTGAGGCGGTCTACGGTTACTTCCTCAAGATGCCCCGTATTCGATTCCTGCTCGCCGACGACCCCGGTGCGGGTAAGACGATCATGGCCGGGTTGCTGATCAAGGAACTGAAGGCGCAGCGGCCTGGTGCGCCGCACCCTGATCGTCGCCCCGGCCAACTTGACCTTCCAGTGGCAGCGCGAGCTGAAGGACAAGTTCCGAGAGACGTTCGAAGTGATCCGGGGGGAGACCCTCCGCGCCAACTACGGCCAGAATCCCTGGCAGGATCGGGATCAGATCATCACCTCGATCTCGTGGGTCTCGCGCATCGAGGACGCCAACGAGAGCCTGCTCCGGTCGCACTGGGACCTCATCGTCGTGGACGAGGCCCACAAGATGAGCGCCTACGCCGACGACCGCAAGACGCTCGCCTACCGACTGGGCGAGGCCCTGTCGTCGATGACCGACCACTACCTCTTGATGACGGCGACCCCGCACAAAGGCGACGCCGAGAACTTCTGCCGGTTCCTGGCTTTGCTCGACGCCGACGTCTATGGCAGCGTCAGGAGCCTCGAAGAGGCGATGCGTCGCGGCGATGCCCCGTTCTACCTCCGTCGCACCAAGGAGGCACTCGTCAGCTTCCCCGATCCCGACACGGGGACCGTCCGCAAGCTCTTCACCAAGCGAGAGGTCAAGACGACGACCTTCGAGCTGAACGAGGCTGAGTTTGATTTCTATGAGGCACTGACCCGCTACGTCGAGGATCAGTCGATCCAGGCTTCGGCACAGGATTCGGCGGCGGGGCGGGCGGTCGGGTTCATCATGGCCATGCTCCAGCGCCGGATGGCGTCCAGCGTCTACGCGGTGCGCCGCTCGCTGGAACGGATGAAGGAACGCCGAGAGGCGATCCTGGCCGACCCGGAGGGCTACCGGCGGCAACGCATCGAACGGCGACATCCCCGACGACTTCGATGACCTCCCGGAAGCCGAACAAGCCGAGTTGCTGGCCCGGCTCGAAGAAGAGGTCATCTCGATCGACCCGGCCGTGCTTCGCGAAGAGATCGCCAAACTCACGGCCCTGGTCGCCCAGGCGAAGCAACTGGAGGAGAAGAACGTTGGCACCAAGCTCTCCAAGCTGAAGAGCGTCTTGACCGAGTATGGCGTCTTCAACGACTCCACGATGAAGCTTTTGATCTTCAGCGAGCATAAGGACACGCTCGACTACCTCGTCGGCGACGGCAAGGACGGCCGCCCCGTGGGTAAGCTCCGCGAGTGGGGCCTGACGGTGACCCAGATCCACGGCGGCATGAAGATCGGCGATCGCGATACCGCCGGCAGCCGGATCTACGCCGAGCGCGAGTTCAAGGAACAGGCCCAGGTGCTCGTGGCGACCGAGGCGGCGGGCGAGGGGATCAATCTCCAGTTCTGCTGGTTCATGATCAACTTCGACTTACCCTGGAGCCCGGTTCGGTTGGAGCAGCGGATGGGCCGAATCCACCGCTATGGCCAGGAGCGCGACTGCCTGATCCTCAACTTCGTGGCGGTCAATACCAATGAAGGCCGAGTCCTGGCCCGACTGCTCGACCGCCTCCGGCAGATTCGGGACGACCTGGGAACCGACCAGGTCTTCGACGTGGTCGGCGAGGTCTTCCCCGGCAACCTCCTGGAGCGGCTCTTCCGCGACCTCTACGTACGCAAGACCAGCGTGCCGGACATCGAGGCCCGGATCGTCCGCGACGTGAACCCCCAACGATTCCGGGCGATCACCGAGTCCACGCTGGAGGGTCTGGCCAAGAAGGAGCTGAACCTCTCGGCCATCGTCGGCAAATCGGTCGAGGCGCGTGAGCGGCGATTGGTGCCCGAGGTCGTCGAGGATTTCTTCGTCCAGGCCGCCCCCGTCTCGGGGATACAACCGAAGCCGCTGATGAAGGGCGGACACGTCTACCGAGTCGGCAAGGTTCCCCGCAGTCTCTTCGCGATCGGCGAGCGGTTGGAGCCGCGATTCGGCCGGCTGGGTCGGGAGTATCCCAGGATCGCGTTCGACAAGGACTCGATCTCGGCCGATCCGACCCTCGAATGGGTGACGCCGGGGCATCCGCTGTTCGAGACCGTGCGGGAAGATGTCGCGGAGCGGGTCGCTGACCATCTCCGCCGAGGGGCGATCTTCTTCGACCTCCAGCGCGGCGAGCCGGCCCGACTGGATGCCTTCGCCGCCTCGATCCACGACGGACGCGGTCACGCCTTGCATCGCCGCCTCTTCGTGGTCGAGGCCGATTCCCACGGGGCGATGAACGTCCGACAGCCGACGATCTTCCTGGATGGTCTCGTGCCGGCTCCTGCTGGCACGACCGTGCCCGACGACGACATGCCGGACAAGATGGGAGCCGAGCAGTTCCTGCTGGAACGGGCCTTGAGCGGCTTCCTCGATGAGGTGACTCACGAGCGAGAGCGACAGGTCGCCACGATCCGCAAGCACGTCGAGATTTCGCTCAACACGCTGATCGACCGCCAGCAGACGCAGCTTGCCGATTACCTGAATCGCCAGATTGAAGGGCAGACGGTAGCCGGCCTCGATGGGCTCATCTCGCAGGTGGAAGCCCACCTCGATCGGCTCAACGAGCGGTTGGAGAATCGATGCCGAGAACTGGACATGGAGCGTCATTGCACGATCGCCGACATCACGCATCTCGGCCGGGCCTGGGTGCTCCCCCACCCCGAGCGAACCACCCCGGGAATAGCCCCGATGGTCCGAGACGATGAGATCGAGCGAATCGCGGTGGACTTCGTCATCGAGTATGAGCAGGCAAGGGGCTGGCAGGTCGAGAGTGTCGAGAAGGACAACCGGGGGTTCGATTTGATCTCCCGCCGGCCTCACGACGAGGATCCCCGGACGGCGGTCGAAGTCCGTTTCATCGAGGTCAAGGGCCGGGCCGGCGTCGGCCAGATCGCCCTGACCGCCAATGAATTCAAGACCGCCCAGCGGCTCAAGTCGGATTACTGGCTCTACACGGTCTTCCACTGCGGGACCAGGCCGGAGCTGCACGCGATCCAGAATCCGGCCACGCTCGGCTGGGTGCCCGTGGTCCAGGTCGAGCATTACCAGATCGATCCCGGGAAGATCCTCGCCGCCGAGAGCGAGCCGGGGGCGGCGAGCCCGAAGGGATCGTGGTCTTTGAAGTCCTCGCCGTCGTCCATCGAAACCAAAGGGCTCGGTTTCTAGGGCGATCTCGGTGCGTGACATCCCGTTGTTCGTCGAGGATTTGTAGAATAGAGGTTAACGCATCATCCTGAACGATCGGAAAGGAAAGCTCATGACGGTCCTGGAGCAGAAGCCGTTGACGCTGCCGATCCCCTTGCGGGAGGATCCGCCCGGCGTCTTTCGCGTCGGCAAGAGCCGAGTCTTGCTGGAACTCGTCATCCGCGCCGATCAGCGCGGGAAGGCTCCGCTCGAGATCGTCCAGATGTACGACTCGCTGGACGTCGGCGACGTCTACGCGGTGATCGCCTATTATCTCGCCCATCCCGCGGACGTGGACGACTACCTGCGCCGGTGCGATGAGGAAGCGGAAGCCAGTCGCCGCAAGCTCGAAGCGACCCAGAAGCCTGGTCCCAGCAAGGAGGAACTCCTCTCCCGGGCCAAGGCCCAAGGACTCAACCTGTGATCCCGTTGCTGGTGGATCAGAACTTCAACGGCCGTATCGTGGATGGCATGGCTGCACGCGATCCGAGCCTGGACGTGCTCCATGTCCGGGACGTTGACCTGGCGTCCGCACCCGACCCCACGATTCTCGAATGGGCCGCCACGCACGACCGAGTTTTGCTGACCCACGATCGCCGAACGATCCCTCCTTTTGCCTACGCCCGAGTCGCGGCCGGCCAGCGGATGCCGGGCGTTTTCCTGGTCGGCGATGACCTGCCGATCGGCCAGGCCATCGACGAAATCCTTCTCGCCGTTCATTGCCTGACGCCGGATGAGTGCAAGGATATCGTCAAGTACTTCCCCTTGTGAGACAACCATCCGGACCGGTGCGTCACGCCCAGCCGACGGAATCACGGCATCGCCATGGACTACCCGAAGCGTCTCATCGAGGTCGATCTCCCCATCAAGCGGATCAGTGCCCATGCGCGGCGGGAGAAGTCGATCCGGCACGGTCACATCTCGACGCTGCACATCTGGTGGGCGCGGCGTCCGCTGGCCGCCTGCCGGGCGGTGATCCTGGCGGCGCTCTGGCCCGATCCGGCCGACCCCCTTTGCCCGCCCAGGTTCCTCGACGAGGCCCGCAAGACGCTGCTGGAGCACCCGGAACACGGCGGTCAACGTCCCGTCGGGCCGGAGTGTGCCGACCTACGACAAGGACTTCGTGACCCCCGAGGATGTGCGCGCGGGCCTGCTCGATTTCATCGCCGAATTCGCCAACTGGGACAACTCGACCAATCCCGACTACCTCGACTTCGCCCGACATCTCGTTCAGGTCGCCCACGAATCGCTGGGGGGCGAGCCAGGAACCCGGCCGCTCGTGGTCGATCCGTTCGCAGGGGGAGGCTCGATCCCTCTGGAGGCTCTGCGGGTCGGGGCGGATGCGTTCGCCTCCGATCTCAATCCCGTCGCCGTCCTGCTCAACAAGGTCGTCCTGGAGTACATCCCCAAGTACGGCCAGCGCCTCGCCGACGAGGTCCGCAAGTGGGGGGCCTGGGTCAAGGAGCAGGCCGAGAAGGAATTGGCCGAGTTCTATCCCAAGGACCCCGATGGAGCCACACCGATCGCCTATCTGTGGGCGCGGACGATCACGTGCGAGGGGCCAGGATGCGGGGCGGAAGTACCGCTTGTACGCACGCTCTGGCTCGCAAAGAAAGTCAACCGATCCTTGGCCTTGCAACTCGTGCCTCGCACGCAGGCCAAGCGCGTCGATTTCCAAATCATCGTAAAGGAGCGTGATGGCTGGGTTGACCAGGCCGATCCCAAAACCAAAATCAGCAGCCCGACATTCGATGGAACGGTGAAACGTGGCTCGGCCTACGTGTCCTTGTTGCGGCTACACTACGCCGGTGGCGTCGGTCCGGGAACAACTCAAGGTCCGGCACGGTGGAGCGAACGACGCGCGGCTCATGTGCATCGTGTCAACACGGACGAGTGAGCAAGGCCGACTTGTATCGCCTACCAACGGAAACCGACGTGAAAGCTATCCGCGAAGTAGCTTCCGAATTGGGGCAAAGAAAGAAAGCGCACAACGAGCGCCGCAAGCTTAATCCCCGACGAGAAGCTCGACATCCGTGGTATTCGTCACACTTGGGCTATGATTTACGGTTTGAATACATTGGGAAGATTTTTTTACGCGGCGTCAGGCCCTTGCCTTATCGACCATCGCACGATTGATAAACATAGCTCGGTGAAACAGTCAGGACGAAGCAAGGCCAGGAGTTTGCGATCGGCATTGCAAACCTGTCTGGCGATGGTCTTGGGCCGACAAGCGGATGCACTTTCCGCTTCGGTGACCTGGACTCCTGGCGGTGAGTTCCAGGGCATACGTTTGCCCGACAGGCGCTTGCTTTCGTCTGGGATTTCGCTGAAGTGAATCCGTTGTGCGACTCTTCTGGAAACTTCTTGGGAGCGGTCGAGTGGGTTGCAAAGGTCTGTGCCACATGGTTTCGATCAACGCACAACAGGTACCGTACAACAGGCTTCAGCAACGCATCATCCGCTTGCCCGACGATTCGGCCGACGGCTTCATCACAGACCCGCCTTACTACGATGCCGTACCTTACTCCTATCTCTCCGATTTCTTTTATGTCTGGTTCGCGCGTGCCGTCGGGAGCATTCACTCGGAATTGCTTCGCGGAACCTCGGTTCCTAAAGATGAAGAGGTTGTTGTTGACCGTCCGCACGAGTTGAGCAACTCGACCCACGACATCGCGTTTTACGAACGCGAGTTGGCGAAAGCCTTTGCCGAAGGCCGGCGCGTTGCTTCGACCGGACGGCATTGGCACGATCGTATTCGCCAGCAAGACGACGGCAAGTTGGGAAGCCATTCTGAAGGCCGTTGTGGATGCCGGTTGGATTATCACCGGCTCCTGGCCCATCGACACAGAACGCGAGGCTCGCGTCTCAGCACAAGGCCAAGCGCGGCTCGCATCCTCCGTCCATCTCGTCTGCCGACCCCGCGAGAATCCCGACGGCGCGCTTCGCACGTACCGACATCGGCGAGTGGCGAGACGTGCTGGACGAACTCCCCCATCGAATTCAGGACTGGATGCCCCGGCTCGACTAAGGAAGGCGTCAGCGGGGCCGATGCCATCTTCGCTTGCCTCGGCCCCGCGCTGGAGATCTTCTCACGATACAGCCGGGTCGAGAGAGCCGACGGCACGCCGGTCACTCTCCGCGAATACCTGGAGCAGGTCTGGGCGGCCGTCGCCAAGGAAGCCCTCGCACTGGTCTTCGAGGGGGCCGACGCCAGCGGCCTGGAGGCCGACGCCCGCCTGACGGCCATGTGGCTTTGGACCCTCCGCGCCTCGTCGAATGGGCAGGCCGCCGATCGGCGACCGACGTCCGAGACCGATGGCGAGTCGGACGAAGACGACTGAAACCGAAGCTGAAGAGGACGATGCCTCCGGCGGCGCCGTCTGCCAAGGGGGGCTTCAGCCTGGAGTTCGACGCAGCTCGCAAGATCGCCCAGGGGCTCGGGGCACACCTGGAAGGCTCTGGGCACGGTCGTCGAGGTCAAGGGCCAGACGGCTCGCCTGCTGTCCGTCGCCGAGCGACAGCGGTTCCTTTTCGAGCAGGCGAAGGATAGTGCTACTTCCATGACGTCGGCTGGGCCTTCTACGTCTGCCATGACTTCCGGCAAGGGTCGGAAAGGCCGCAAGCCGGCCAAGGGTCAGCAAGCCTTTGGCGAGGAGGAAGGAGGATCTTTCACGGCCAAGGCAGTGCCAGCGAGTGGGGCGGCCCAGGCAACGAGTGCCAACTCCTCCGAGGAGCTGAGCTATACATCAGGCTCGACGACGCTCGATCGGGTTCATCAGGCGATGCTCCTGTTCGGCCGGGGACGGTCCGAGGCACTGGCCCGCTTCATCAAGGAGGACGGGGCCGGCACCGATCCCCGATTCTGGCGTCTGGCGCAGTCCCTCTCGGCACTCTACCCGAAAAGCTCCGACGAGAAACGCTGGGTCGATGGCGTGCTCGCCCGGAAGAAAGGGCTGGGGTTCTGATGGGACACTCCGAGCCGCTCGCAACACGCTGGCTCGATACCTTCTACACCCTACTCCGGACGCCGGAGCTGGGCTCGCCGCTCCGCGCCGCCGCCTTGAACGCGGACCTGGTGTCGTGGACTGCCGGGCTGACAACTGGCGTCGTGCGCTCGTGCGAGGCGCTCGGCTGGCAAGCTGCGGCCAAGGGATACCCCGGCCTTGCTCTTCCGGTCTCTCGCCAGGAGTACCTGAGCCTCGACGTCAGCGCATTCGCCCCGACGATCGAGAGCCACCGTTGGCCGTTGCCGGTCGCCGCGTTCGAGCTGGAGAACAAGCAGCGGGGCGAGTGGGTGGGTTACTCCTTATGGAAAGTGCTGTGCGTTCGAGCCTCGCTGCGGGTTGTGTTCGCTTACCGGCGCGAGCCTGCTGAGGGCTCGCAGTTGGTCGCCTGCCTGGCCGAGGAGGTCGTGGCCAGCCTGACGACCGAGCAGCGGCTGGCGACCCCTGGCGAAACGCTGATCGTGGTGGGCCACCGGGGTGAGGCCGAAACCTTCCCCTATGGCTATTTCCGCGCGTGGCGATTGGAAACGAACACCGGACAGTTTGAACGGGTCTGAGGAATCGTAGAATGACAGAGAGTCTCGGGATATCCTCATGATCGGTGATCCAAGGGAGGACGCCATGACTGTGGACGAGAAGACGCTCTTGATGAGGATTACGGTCAATCCAGCCATCTTCGGCGGGAAGCCGATCATCCGGGGCCGACGACTGGCCGTGGAACACGTGCTCGGTATGCTCGCGGCGGGTGATGATCCGGAGACGATCCTCGAAGGCTACCCCTGGCTGGAGCCGCAGGATATCCAGGCGTGCCTGGTTTATGCCCGTCGCCGGGTCGGCCACGAGCGGGTCGAACCTCTTGTGCTGGAACCGACGCCATGAAACTCAAGCCCTGGCATGATGTGATCAACCCCCGCGAGGATCTTCGGAAGAATCAGGCCCTGGACGCCTCGGAGTTTGCCGTCCACCTCGACCAGATCCGGGAAGGCAAGGCCAGGACGATTACCAGATCCCCGAGCGCTTCTTCGAGCGGACCTACCTGACCCGGACTCTCAAAGACCTCGCCGCGCAGGTCGTCCGCCGCCTGTCGGGGCAGACGCTGGCCACCTCGGCCGTGTTCAACATGGCCACGCAGTTCGGCGGCGGCAAGACGCACTCGTTGAGCCTTCTGTACCATCTCGCCCAGGCAGGTCCCGCCTCTCATGATTGGGTCGGAGTGCGGTCGATCCTCGAGCTGGCCCAGGTCAAGGCGGTGCCTCAAGCTCACATCGCCGTGTTCGTCGGCCAGAAGTTCGACGCGATCACCGGACGCGGTCCGGAGCGCGGCGAGCCCTTGCGACGGACCCCCTGGGGCGAGATCGCCTGGCAACTCGGCGGCGAGAAGTCCCTGAAGGTTGTCGCCGAGCATGAAGAGCACGGATCGCCCCTGGAGGCGATGTCATCGGGGCGTTCCTGCCCGAAGGCCCCTGCTTGATCCTGATGGACGAGGTGCTGAATTACGTCAGCCGATATCGCAAGTCGGGGGAAGCGAGCCCGTTCTACCACTTCCTCCAGAACCTCACCGAGGAGGCGCGAAACCGCACAAACGTCGTCCTCGCCGTGTCGATCCCCAAGTCCGAGACGACGGAGATGACCTCCGACGATGAGAAGGACTACCAGGCGCTGAAACACCTCCTCGACAGAGTCGGCAAAGCCGTGCTGATGTCGGCCGAGACGGAGACCTCGGAGATCATCCGCCGCCGTCTTTTTGAATGGTCGGGCCTGCCGGACGAAGCCAGGAAAACGGCTGCCGCCTTCAGCGAGTGGGTCCGCGAGCACCGGTCGCAGCTCGGAGCTTTCGACGTGGAGACGGCCCGCGAGCGGTTCACGGCATGCTATCCCTTCCATCCGGCCGTGCTCTCGGTCTTCGAGCGGAAGTGGCAGAGTCTCCCTCGCTTCCAGAAAACGCGGGGCATCCTCCGGCTCCTGGCTCTCTGGGTCTCCAACGCTTACT
This sequence comes from uncultured Isosphaeraceae bacterium, assembly GCA_963845695.1. Taxonomy (GTDB): domain Bacteria; phylum Planctomycetota; class Planctomycetia; order Isosphaerales; family Isosphaeraceae; genus CAWJTV01. The sequence goes on from CAWJTQ010000020.1 coordinate 215,509, forward strand.
GGAAAGGCAAGACCGATCTCACGCCCGACCCGTTGATCGGTCTCGGTACGGCGCCGGTGGATGATCCGTACTTCCGTCCCGCCGTCTTCGAGGAACTCGGCACCAACGAACTGGAAGGCCCGGTCACAACCGACATCGCGGGCCAGAAGGATGCCATTGCCGTCAGGCTCGACCACAATGCCGGAGATCCCATCAAGAAGGCCCATCTCCACCAGAAAGTGGCGACGGTGATCTTCTTCGAGTCGAATGGCGGTCAGACCCGCGACGTGGCCAGCCTGCCGGAGATCCGAGCCGCCGTCGGAGAGCCGGGCCTGGACATCGGCAACGTCGAGAGCATCATCGACGCCCTGGTACCGTCATGCCACTACCTGGTGCCTCTGGGCAATAACACGTACAAGTTTAGCCCGGTCCCCAATCTCAACAAGATGCTGATCGACCGACGAGCCACGATTGCCCCCAAGAAGGTGGACGATCGCGTGCGTCAGGTCATCCTGGAGGCATTCAAGCCGGGCTGGCCGACGATCGAACGCTCGCCCTTTCCTCAATCGTCGGGGCAAGTCTCCGACCGGCCCGGCCTGACGCTCGTGCTGCTCGCGCCGGAGCAAGAGGTCGGGCTGCCGGCGACGAAGGCGTTCATCGAGCAGGTGATCCGCGACCACGGCCAATCGTCCCGCACCTACAAGAGCGGGTTGCTCATCGCCGCGCCGTCCAGCGCGCGCCGCTCCTTGATGCGGCGAACAGGGCCATCGCCTGGGAGGAGATTTCCGAGGACTCGCAGGCCCAGAAGCGACTCGACGAGGCGCAGCGCCACCAGGTCGGCCAGGGGCTCAAGGAGTCGGTCCGCGACCTCAAGGAAGCCGTCTGGAAGAGCTACAACCACGTCCTCTACTTGGGCAAGGATGGCAAAGTCCGGGATATTGACCTCGGCCTTGTCACGTCGAGCGCAGCGACCTCACTCGTCGAGTACCTGGTGATGCGGCTGCGCGAGCAGGACGAGGTGACCGACAGCGTGGGCGTGAGCAAGCTCCTCAAGGGCTGGCCTGCGGGTTTCGCGGAGTGGCCCACCAAGGCCGCCCGGAACGCCTTCTTCGCCTCCCCGCTGCTGCCGCGACTCCTCAAGCCCGACACGATTGCCTTGACGATCGCCGACGGCATCAATCAGGGCCACTTCGGCTTTGCGATCCAGGTGAAAGAGGGTCAGTACGATCGGGTCGTCTTCAAGCCCCAGGAAGGGTTCAAGACTGACGAGATCCAGTTCAAGGATGAGGAGATTCTCCTCACGGCCGAGCGTGCGAAGCAACTCATCCAGCCTCCCCATCTGGCCCGGATCGAGATCCAGCCGAGCAGCCGTCGGACCAAGCCGAAGGAGACCGTCACATTCAGCGTCTCGGGCTATGACCAGCACGACAAGCCATTCTTGTGCCCAGCGATCACCTGGACCGCATCGGGAGGCCAGATCACGCCCGAAGGGACGTTCGTCGCCGAGTCGGTGGGCCAGTACACCGTTCAAGCTAGCGTCGATGGTCATCAGTCGTCAGCCATGGTCGAAGTCGCCGAGGGCTCGGTCACCCCGACTCCCACTCCGCCCCCTCCGAAGAAGGACTTCGCCTGGCAGGGCTCGGTCCCGCCGCAGAAGTGGATGAACTTCTACACGAAAGTCCTCTCCCGGTTCGCTTCCCAGCCGGGCTTGAAGCTGGAGGTCTCGTTCCGGGTTGCGCCGGGAGAAGAGGTGACCGACGCCAAGATCGAGGAGGCCAAGGCTGCGCTGCGAGAGTTGGGGCTCTCCGATGACTCCAGGCCGACGTAGGCTGTCCGCGAGGGAAGGCGAAGAGGGCCGACTGGGAAGGTGATTGGTCCGTGGGTCCTGCTGTTCCAGAGGGAAGAAAAGGGGTCAGGGGGAAGAAAAGGGGTCAGGAACCAAAAAGTGCAATCGGTTCCTGACCCCCTTTTTCCGCCTCCCCTCAAAAAGTGCAATCGGTTCCTGACCCCCTTTTTCCGCTCTGACCCCCTTTTTCCGCTCCTGACCCCCTTTTTCCGCTAAGACGCTCGATTGCCGTAAAGCTGTTCAGCTTCCTCATTGCTTTTGCGGCTTGGCTTCGAGAAAGTCGTTCGCCATTGGGACGATAACGGTCATGCGGTCCATGAGGGTGACATGTGTCGTATTGGGCAAGATGGCCAATCGCGATGCTGAGCGCGGGCCCATGTCGCCGAAAACGTCGCCACCCTTGAGTCGGAACATTTCCGAGATGTGCTCGAGCCGCACGCCGTCGGCATCGCCATGGATGAAAAACATTGGTGCCTTGGTGGCCTTGAGCTTGTCGGCGCCAAGGTCGTACGGCTTCGAAGCCATCGCGATGACGTGCTTGACGAACTCCGGGAATGCGTCCGGTGTCGGGCTCAGTTTCTTGTACTCGGCTTCGATCGGCGAACCTTTGAAGGCTTCCGCCGTGAGTTTGGGGAGTGCGTCGACGGCTTCTTTGACCCAGCCGTCGTGGCGGAGCACGGCCGAAATGCTGACGACCTTGCGCACTTTTTCCGGATGGCGGATCGCACATTCCATAGCGACGCCGCCGCCCATGCTGAAACCGATCAGGTCCGCGCTTGGGATTTTGAGGTGATCGAGCAGCGCTGACACATCGTCAGCGAGGTTTTCAAAGCTGATCTCGCGTTTGATGTCGGCCGTGCGCCCGTGGCCCTGCATTTCGACGGCAATCACTTTCCGCGTCTTGGAAAGCTCGCCGATCCACCCGGTCCAGTTGCCGGGGATGGTCATGTACGCGCCGTGGAGCAGCACGACCGGCTCGCCGCTTCCGTGGACTTCGTAATACATTTTGAGCCCATTGACGGGCGCATAGCCCACAGTGGGCGTCTCCTGCGCAGACACGACGGCCGGGACGAGCGTTGTCAGGAATAAAGCGATTGTCTTCATATTTGGCTCCTGGACACTTGGATGGTGACTGTCCCTTAAAGTGGTCGAATGGCGTTCCTCGCATTCGACAGAAAAAATCGGATTTTATCGCTCGCGTGTCGCGCACGCCCCATTCACTCCGCTCGGGAATTCACAGACACTCACCTCCCGGCGCGAGCTGCCTCGATCGCGGCGATATCGATCTTCCTCATGGTCATCATCGCTTCCATGGAGCGCTTCGCGGCGGCGCGGTCCGGGTCGGTCGTCGCCTCGAGCAGCACGCGCGGCGTGATCTGCCAGGAGAAGCCCCAGCGATCCTTGCACCAGCCGCACATGCTCTCCTGACCGCCATTGCCCACGATCGCGTCCCAGTAACGGTCGGTCTCCTCCTGGGTGTCGGTCAGGACCATGAAGCTGACCGCCTCGTTCGGCTTGAAATTCGGGCCGCCATTCAGGCCGATGTAGGACTGGCCGAGAACGGTGAACTCGACGGTGAGATCCTCGCCCACCTTCGCAGACGGAATGTCCACGGGGGAGGCGTGGGCTTTCCCGACATGGCTGTCTGGGAACACGCTTGCGTAGAACTCGGCCGCCTCGCGGGCCTTGCCGTTGTCGAACCACAGGCAGATAGTCATCTTGCTCATGTTCGCTCTCCTCATTCGCCGCCTTCGAACGCCTTGAGGGCGGACCCTATTACCGCCCCGAGAAGATCTCCGATTCGGGGATTGGAACAATTTATCGGCAGGAAGTCAACGTCCGTACAGTAAAAACGGAGAATTGGGGCGATTCCTGTCGGGCGGGCCTCTCAGGCTCTGCCCCGAGCTTCTGCGAGTCTCGGCCAGAGGTTTCGATTACGATCCCAGGTCAGATGGCGGATTACGTGGCCCCGGAAAAGTCGGTGTCAGATCAGGAAAAGTCGGTGTCGGAAAAGTCGGTGTCAGGAAAAGTCGGTGTCAGATCATGATTTCGGTGGGAAAAGATGATCCGACACCGACTTCCTCCCCTGACACCGACTTTCTCCTGACACCGACTTTCTCCGTGAGTTCAGAGAGGCGAAACACGGCCGGCACCCATTCACTGCCAATGGATTGTGCCGGTTCATGGCGTGCCGTCACATCTGATCCTCGTGCGGCCGGAGACGCGCCACCGTCTCGATGAGCCGGCACTACTCAAGGGTCGCCAGGTATTCCGCCGCCGTCTTCGGCGGTCTCATCAGTCCCGCCCGCTGCCGACGGGCGGCCTCGAGCACCGGCTCCGGCGACTCGTCCCAGAGCCGCGCCACAAACTCATCCGGGTGGACGGCCTCGATGCGGTACTGGCTCAAGACCGAGACCGGGAAGTCGCTCAAGTTGAACGTGACGATGAAGCCTGCCCCGCCGTGGACCGCCGCCGCCAGCACATGCCGGTCGTCGGGGTCGGGCAGGGTCAAGGTCGCGATGAGCGGCTCGTAGTCGGTCACAAGACTGTCGGGTACGTGCTGATCATGAAGCCACAGGAATCACCATCACCCCATGAGCCACGTCTGGACCGCGATGCCTCACTGTGCCGTCGCCACTGCCATCGTGGAAGGCGAGCGAGCCTCGGCTCCTATCCCCGGACGAGTCAGGGGAAGTCGTGGCCGCGAGACGTCGGGAACACCTTCGCCAGTGACCAAGGTCCGAGCCTGCCGGGTCCGGTGGCGGAGTGTCACGACTTGAATTTTTTTTCGAATTTTTTATCTCGTGGATGGAAGGAGAGTTACGCTGAAAAAATGGCCCAACAACCACGTAGGTACATTAACGGAATCCCAAAGCTGAGGCATACTGATAGATACGTGGTGGTGGGCGAAACCATCCTTGGCTGCTCGCGACAGCGTGTCGGTGTGCCTGAGACCACGGTCCGCGTCCTCGGAGTCCTCCTGATCCATCCTTCCCACTTCCTCGCCCTTCTCGTGCAAGCTGGCCAGCCCCGGTCCGGGCTGAGAATCGCGGGGGCAAGCGAGACGGCACCCGCCGAAATGTTACCAACGAGTGCCATTTTGTGCCACGGCCCGGACCACGGTCCGCCAGGCCGGAAAGCCCACCTCGCCCGCATGATCGCCGATCGTACGACCCGACTACCAGCGTCCCCGAGCTGGCGAGAGCGGGTGCACTTCGCGTCGGAAACGGCTGACGAAGCCCGTGTTAAGGAGATCGGGCACATCGACGCAACGTGATGCGTTTTCCACCGACTTTTGAGACGCTCACCCTCTGACGACTGACGCGCCTGTTGACGCTCGGGGCCGGCGGGATTACGGTGGGTGGTGCAGGTCAAATGCGCCAAGTGAAGTTCCGATCGAGCGTGCGAGTTCGCTTGCGTGGAATCAAGTCCATCCGGTCGCCGGAGAGGTGCGCCATGAGGCTTGCGAGTTTGTCCTTCGCGTCCGGCTTGTGTCTGGTCTGTGGGACGATGGCCTGGGGGCAGACCGCAGCGGCGACCGCACGGGTCGAGACGCTGCCGCTCCGGTTGACCATGCCCGGATCCTTATCAGGTCATATCCGTCCTCGAACCGGTGCGGCGGCTGACGATCATTGCACCGGCCGATGGGGTCATCCGGTCCCTGGATGTGCGCCTGGGCGGTTCGATCCGGGAATCCCAGGAGCTGGCACAGTTCGACCGCAGGGAAGCCAACGCCCGGCTCGAGGTCGCAACTGCGGAAGTCAAGGAAAAACAGGCGCTGGTCAAATCCATGGGCACGGATGTCGCCCAGGCGCAGTTGGAGGCGGCCCAGGCGCGCGCCACCCTGGCTCAGCTCGAGCTGGATCGCTGCACGATCCGCGCCGTTCTCGGGCCGGGTCCTCGACATCCAGGTGTGCGCCGGCCAGTTCGTGCTGAAGGGGTCGCCGATCCTGGAGCTGGCCGATACGACGAGTCTCCGCGCGGTGCTGCCGGTCAACCGGCGGGGCGTGGCCGTCGGCTCGACGCTGACGGTCGCGGTCGAGGAGCAGGAAGTTTCGTGCCAGGTCCAGGCGATGCTGCCGCTCCCGGTGTCGTTCTCGATCCTGCGCGAGCTGGCGACTCCGTTCTCGGCCGCAGCGGTCGTCTTCACGAATTCTCGGGGCGAGCTGGAGCCGGGTCTGCGGGCGCGGCCGGCGGGCGTGCCCACCACCCCGATCGCCAACGTCCCCAAGCGGGCGGTGCGAGCCGACGACGTGCCGCGGAGCCAGGGCTTCGATGATCCAGGTCCTCCGCAACGAGTATGTCACGAACGTGCCGGTCCACGTCCTGGGGAACCTCGGGCCCGATCGCATCCAGGTCTCGGGCTTGCTGCGCGATTCCGATGCCCTGATCGTGGCTTCTTCGGTCCCCTTGATGCCGGGAACCCTTGTCCGATTCGCCGAGGGGACGGGTGCCCGAGGGGTCGAGGGGACCTCACCCGACCCGTCTCACGGGGGTGCTGCGGCCGGCCTCACGTATCCCGGCGCCGGGGGGAATGCCCCGATTCCCACTCGATCCGCGACGGGTTCGCGGCGGTTTGGTCCCGCACCGCGTTCGACCAATCCACCCGCCCAGACCGGGTCCGGAAGCGGGACCACGACTCCGTTCTGATCGGTTCCCTGGTCCGATCCATCTGCCATTCGCTGACACGAAAGTTTGGGAGAGACGAAATGCGGGACCCGGCATCCCAGAGAGGGGCCGCCGGGAACGTCCGTCGGCGATGATGACGTCTCCAGGAAGTCCTTCGTGATGGCTTCCAGGATATCGGGACGCGCGAGGCCGTCCCCGGACTATCGAGCACCCGGCCCGGCGACCGCGGGCCGAGCCGGTCATCGCCGATGGGAGCTTGTCTCCGACCCCGAGAGGGGATTACCCGCCAGGTCGCGTGAGTTGGCCGTACGCCAGTGAGTCGGAACGCGAGCTACTGGCAATGCCAGGCCGGCGCGCGTGTACCGTCCGAACGCCAGATCGAAGTCGCCGCGCCAGCCGGGAGCCGCGTAGTTCGTGGGGTAGAACCAGAAGGCCGCCGCCATCAGCGCCGCGGCCCCGATCAACCGAGGAACCGCACGATCCTTCCGAGCCACGCCCGAAGCGGTCGCGATCGATCCCTCCTCGTCCTCATCCGATCGGTGACCGCCGATGCCCAGAGCGACCACTGCGATCAACGCCGGGATGTAATGGAAGCTGTAGCCGGGTACGCCGAAGTGGATCAAAAGGTGGAACGCCAGCGCCGGCGTCATGCTCAGCACGATCAATCCGCCCAGGAATCGACCATGTGCCAACTGCCGGAGCCTGGTGAACCCGCGCGGTACAAAGACGAGCGCCGGGCCGAGCGTCCAGATGAGGGCCACGCCAATCTTGAGCGCGTACCGGACCGGCCCATCGAGGAGTCCGAGGTTCCAGATCGAGTTCCGGGCCCCGGCCTCGTAGCCGAATTCCGCGGTCGCGGCGCGATAATGCGCCCATCCGCCGACATCGTAGAGCATCGCCAGCAACCAGGCGAGATTCAGGATCGTGAAGAGGATTCCGGCCGCCATGGCACGCTTCCAGCGATGTTGCCAGAGTATGACCAGGAAGACGGGCAGCCAGAAGAGGCCGATGTCCTGTCGGTAACCCGTCCCGATGGCCAGCACAACCGCCGCTGCGAACGGATGCCACGCCCGTGGGTCGGACTGTGCTCGATAGGCAATGCCCAGGAGCAACGCCCCTACGAGCACGATTGCCGTGTAATTGCCCGCCATCGCGCCGTAACTCCAGTACATCGGGCCGACCGCGAGCAAGAGCGCCGCTCCGGCCGCCGTCCCTGGCCGGACCAGGGCACGCAACCACCACCAGACACTCACCAGAGCCAGCGCGCTGCACACCATGTCGAGCAGGATGAAGCCGCGATAGGGATTCCCCGTCAGCTCACCCAGCACGCGTCCCATCGCCAGGAAGAGCGTGTGCTGCATCGGGAACCAGTAGCGCACGGTCTCCCACAGAAAATGGAACTCGTCCGGGTCGAGGGGCGTGGCTCGTGCGACCGGCCAGCGCGTCAGGAGTACGAAAGCCATCGCGAGGCCCACGGCTGTGAGGATCGTCCGTCCCAGGGGCTCGCTCAGTTCCTGGTTGATGGCTTGAGGTGCACTTCGTTCTGGCGTCCAGGCTGCCATGAGATCGGGACTCCTTCCCGAGAAATCCAGTTTCACTTTACGAATGGGGCTAATCCCGAGGGTGGCGATCTTTCGGCCTCGAGATCAGGGGAAAAGATAATCCAAACCGAGGGTCGGTCGCAAGACGCGAAGCGACCGGGAACGACACGGCCCGGTTGGTTGCCGGTCCAGTCGCGACAACTTGCTGACTCGGGAAGCGGTCCATGGCGGGTTCACGGGGAGGTTGACGGAGCCTTACCCCGGGCTCTGAGGCCGCTCCAGAGTGCCCGGCCTTGCTTGCCGAGCTGCCTGACGAGCCGTCCCACTTTCGAACGCTCGCCGATCTCATGGAGCCGACGGAGCAGGGCGGTCCGTTCGGCTCGATGCAACTGGGTCACGAGCGCCGGCAGGACGTACTCGAACACGCCGTGAAGGTCTTGGTCGGATAGATCGACCGCGGCGAACTCGGCGAACGACGGCGGCAAGCTGGATCGCAGGGCTTCGACGCGAGGCGCGGATGGCGGTTTCTCGAGCCCCCTGACCGCCGGTCCAGTCAGAGGGCGATTGCGAGCCATTCCTGAACTCGGGGCTCTCCACGCCCGTGATCACGACCAGGCTCGGTGGGACTTCGACGCGGGGATGCTCGATGAACCAGCGGTCCCATGCCTGGGCGAACGCCTCGTCGGCCTGGTCGTTCTGCTGGCGGCCGTCGATGACCAGGACCAGCAAGTCTCCTTCGACCCCGGCCTCGACCGCAGCCTGGCGTCTGGCCCGGTCGCGGCGGCTTTCGGATTCGGTCCAGGCCGTGTAGTCGGGCGCCTCGATCCATTGGGCGTCCCGGAGCCGGTCGAGCAGCTCCGGCTCGACCGCGAGGCCGGCCAGGCGGGCCTTGAGCAGTGTCAGATCGCCGTTACACGCCTCCCGGACCCTGTCGACCAGCCGCGACTTGCCCGACTCGCGACCCCCGGCCACACTGATGGTCAAGGGCCGTGTTTCTTCAGGCTCCGCCTCGGGCACCACATGCACCTTGCGGGTCAGTCGGCGGTACTTCTCGGCACCGATGGCCAGCCGCCCGCTCAAGAGCTCGATCAGGTGAGCACCCATCCGATTGATATAGGCCCGGTAAAACCAGCGTAACATGTTTTGTTGCATCGATTTCCATGCCGGCTTCACGATCCACTCCCGGGAGCCCCACCGCGCCAGGCCGCCGACCGGGCTGAGGAACGGCAGGAGGTACGAGTAGAGATCGTTGGCCTTGGAAATGTAGCCGGCAACCTGCACGGCCTTGCGGTAATGGGAGAGGGTGACCAGGTCGCCGCCGGGGATCTGCCGGCAGAGCCGCGACAGGTCTTCCGCGGCGAGCTCCAGCGCAGTCAAGAGCTCGACGAGCGGGACGTCGTCGATCGGGTTGGCTGCCAACGGGTGATAATGGACCGCCAGGCGATGGAAGAGTTGCCGGCCCGAGTTGATGTAGGAATCGGCCTCCAAGAGCGCCTCGAACGTCAAGCTCTCCCCTCGATCGGCCTCATCCTGCACGAGCTTCCAGGCATCCCGATCCAGTGGCCCGAAGGTCTGGGGGGATTCCCAGTCCAATGGGGGCATCATCGGGTGGGTCAACCGGGTCCACCGGGCTGCCAGCACGGAGAACACAATCCCCGCGATGACCCAGAGCCCCGTGGCGACGCTCAGGATGACCCAGCCGTGCTCCCACAGCCAGAGCATTCCGAGGCCCAGGTAGACGAGCACCGGACCAGCCAGGAGCAACACCAGGACCCACGATCGCCATTCTTTGAGCGGGTTCACGCCTTGGCCTCCCCACCCGTCTCCCATCGCACTGGGAAGTCATCACTGCGATCAGCCCCGAAGCTTTGCCTGGAACCGAGCCTCACAACCTTCCACGACGGCCCGGACGGCGCCTTCGACTTCCTCGCCGGTCAGGGTTCGCTCCGGATGCCGAAAGACCATGCTGAAATGGACACTCTGTTGCCCCTTCGACAGGTTTCCACCTCGGAAGGTATCCAGATACTGGACCGATTCGAGGCTGGGCCCAGCCGATCGCACCACGGTTTCCGACAACTCCGCCCAAGGCAAGTTTTGTGCCAATTCCAGCGAGAGATCGCGCACCACGGCGGGAAACGGCGGTAGAGGGTGATGCCGCGCCACCAGCCGGGCCTCTTGTAATAGGACACCGAACTCCAGCTCCGCCGCCGTGCACGCCTCGCGAAGCTCGAACTCCTGGAGCTGACCGCCGTCGATCTCACCCAGGTAACCCAGGTGGATGTCTCCCAGGAGGAGCTCGGCGGTCCGTCCCGCCGCGAACAGGGCGATTTCGGCCGGGCGCGCCAGCAGCCGAGTGCCGACGTGGAGCCGCTGCAAGAGGCCCTCGACGACCCCCTTGACGGACCGGAAATCCCGGCCGGTGAGGATCGCCAGGCGCGTCGGCTCGTCGGGAAGGTCCTGGCCGTCCTTCGGGAGGTAGACGTGGGCGACCTCGAACAGCTCGGCGTCGAACTGCCCGTGCGACTCGTTGTGGAGTCGGACCGACAGCAAGCTAGGTACCAGGCTCTGACGCAGGGCACTCTCACGCTTGCGGCTGGAGTGGTCCACCCGCAACGGGTCGGAAGCGGGACCGGGCTGGAGGGGGGCGCTGAGCCGCTCTTCGACCAGGCTGAACGTCACGGCCTCGTCGAAGCCGGCGCCGGTCAGGAAATCGCGGACGGCCGACTCGACCCGTTCGTGCTGGCCGCGCGGCGCACTCGTCAGCGGGACCGCTCGGTCCTCGGGGATGTGGTGGTAGCCGTGGATCCGCGCGACCTCCTCGATCAAGTCGATCTCGCGCTCCAGATCGCTCCGCCAGCTCGGCGGACAGACCGTCAGCGACCGCTCGTCCTCTCCGAGCGACTCCAATCCCAGCGCTTTCAGAATCCGCGCGGCCGTCGCCCGGTCGATGCGAATTCCCAGGATTCGCTCGATCTGGCCGAGCCGGAGCGTGATTGGCGTTCGCTCCAAGGTGCGCCGGCCGACATCGATCACTCCGGGATGGAGCGTGCCGCCGCCGACCTCCAGGATCAGCTCGGCGCAACGACGGCTGGCCCATTCGGTCCCCTCGAGATCGAGAGGCCGCTCGAACCGGAAGCTCGAGGGGCTGAACAGCCCCAGCGCACGCGATGTTCGCCGCACCGACATGGCATCGAACTGCGCCGCTTCGATGAGGACGTTCGTCGTGTCGTAGGCGATCTCGGTTTCGAGTCCGCCCATGACGCCGGCCAGTCCCACGGGCCGCTCGGCGTCGGCGATCGTGAGCATCTCCGGATTAAGCTCGTAGATTTTGTTATTGATCGCCGTGAGTTTTTCGCCGGCCCGAGCGCGTCGGACGATCAGCCTGCGGTCGGAAAGCCGGTCGAGGTCGTAGGCGTGCAAGGGCTGACCGCACTCGAACATGACGTAGTTGGTCACGTCGACGATGTTGCTGATCGCCTTGACGCCGATCGTCTCCAACCGCTTGCGGAGCCACCAGGGACTCTCGCCCACGGTCACGCCCGAGACGACCCGTGCGGTGAACCGCGGGCAGAGGTCGCCTTCTTCGACGGTCACGCCGGTCTGAGTCTCGACCGGACCTCCGGCAGTAGCAGGCCGAGGGTCGGGGACGCAGAGGTTCTTCTCGAACAGGACGGAGATCTCCCGGGCGACGCCCAGGTGGCCCAGGCAATCCGGACGGTTGCTCGTGACCTCCAGGTCGATGGCGATATCGCCGCCGACGTCCTCGATCGATTCGAGGTTCAAGCCCGTCAGGGCTAATCGCTCGCTCAGGACCTCGACCGGTATGTCGAGCCGGAGGTAATCGGTCAGCCAGTTCCAGCTTACGATCATCGGGGATGCTCAACTCGCTATCGTCTCGGGAGCTGCCGACCGCGCCGGCGACCGCCGCGACCAGACCAGGTAAACGGGGATGCCCGCCAGCACGATCAGATATCCCATCCCGGCCCGTAAGGGCTTCAAGTAGATGAAGTCCAGCACCAGCAGGAGGGCAAGCCCCAGGTAGATCAGGACGGGAATGGGGTAACCGATCGCGCGGTAGGGTCGCGGTAAATCGGGCAGCTTCCGCCGCAGGGCGATCACCCCACCGACAAAGAGAGCGTAGAAGCAAACATCGACCGGGACAACGTAATCCAAGAGCTCATTGTAAAGGTTGCCGTACTTGAACTCGCCGGTCTGGCCGTCGATCGTCACGGTCACGGGCAGGGTCAGCAGGGTCGCCCAGAGACCCTGGGCGACCAGTGCGACCGCCGGCACGTGGAAGCGATTCGTGGTGGCGACACGCCGGAAGAACAGGCCGTCGCGGGCCATGGCATAATAGACCCGCGCCCGGCCAGGATCAGGCCGTTGACGCAACCGAAGGTCGAGATCATGATCGCGCCGGCCATAATCGCTTCACCGCGCGGACCCATAATGGCCTCGAGCGTGGCCGTGCCGACGCGGTCGAACTGCGCCCCCTGGATCCCACCCAGAGGCAAGGTGACGACGTAGGCCACGTTTGCCAGGAAGTAGAGCAGGACCACAGTAAAACAGCCCAGGATCATCGCGCGGGGAAAGGTGCGGCCCGGGTCGCGGGTCTCCGAGCCGGTGAAGGTCACGTTGTTCCAGGCCGACTGGGAGAACAACGGTCCGATCATGGCCAGACCGAACAAGAGCAAGAGTGCGGTCGGGCCTCCCAGAGGCATGCCCGGAAGTGCGGTTTTCGAATCCCAGCCATTGGCCGACGGGTTCCACCACGACGACGTCCAGGCTGCGCTCTCGCGGTTGGTGCCCAGCCAGAGTCCGACGACGATCAGGCCGAACAGGGCCGCGGTCTTGGTGAACGTGAACGAGTTCTGGATCCACTTGCCCAGCTTCAGGCCCATCATGTTCACGGCCGTGAGGAAGGCGATCAAGATGACGGCCACGAGCTGCTGCCTCGAGAGGCTGAAGGCAAAACCGCCCAGGTGGATTGGTTCCACGACATAGAGATTGGCCGTGATCTGGGGGAAGAAGACGCCGAGGAACTTGGCGAACGCGACCGAGACCGCCGCGATGGTCCCGGTCTGCACGACCAGGAACATGGCCCAGCCGAACAGGAAGCCGAACAGGGGACTATATGCCTCGCGGAGGAAGACGTATTGCCCGCCGGCGCGGGGCATCATCGCGGCGATTTCGGCGGCGCAGATCGCCCCGAGGATCGTCATCAGGCCGGAGACGGCCCACGCAGCCAGGAGCCAGCCGGGTGTTCCGACCAGCCGCGCCGATTCGGCCGAGGTGATGAAGATCCCCGAACCGATCATCGCGCCCATGACCATCATGGTGGCGTCGATCGTGCCCAGCTCGCGCACCAGGCCCGTGGCGCCGGCGGCGGGCGGTGATTCGGCGGTTTCGGTCGTCATGGGCGGCGTCATCGCAGCGCGGCGATTCCTCAGATGAGTTTAGGATTCCTGGTCGATGAACGCCTTGACGTCCTTGATCGCCTCGTTCACTCGATCGCGCCGCCAGTCGATCAAGGCCGAATCCAGCGCACGAGTCAGGTGGTTGAGCAGATAGGAAGCCGCCTCTTTCGGCGAGCCACCTTCCGCGCGGATCTCGGGAAAATCTCGGTGATGGACGCTCGCGGTCGATGAGCTCCCGCTAATCGTCACGATCACTCGGCTCAATTCGGTGTCCATGTCCATGCCTGGGACCTCGACGACAAGACCATGATTTCGGGCGGTTGGTCGATGCGAACCGCAGTCGCGTATCGACACGGTGACGACTTTCGCGAGGCCCGGTAAAGGTCAATCCTCGACTGGGCGAAACGGCCTGGTGTGAGTCGGATAATCCGTTGGTTGCAATGGTCATGCCATGTTGCGGGTTAAGCACTGGCTCTGGTTGCCCCGATGTTCGGCTGGCTGGCAGGGTGACGGCTCGCGGGTTCGATTTAGAACTGCCGCAAGAATCGGACGTCATTCTGATAGAGCAGGCGGATATCGTCGATCCCGTGCCGCCGCATGCAGAGCCGCTCGATACCCAGTCCGAAGGCGAAGCCGGTTACCTCTTCCGGATCATAACCGACGGCGCGGAGAACATTGGGGTTGACCATACCCGCTCCCCCCATTTCAACCCAACGGACGCCGCCGTGCCAGAGCATATCGACCTCGACGCTCGGCTCGGTGAAGGGGAAGAAGGACGGGCGGAACCGGATCTTCACGTCCTGGCCCAGGTAACTCTGGGCAAACAGGCGGAGGACCGACTTGAGGTCGGCCATCGTCACGCCCCGGTCGACCATCAGCCCCTCGACCTGGTGGAACATGAACGAGTGGGTCGCGTCGACCGTGTCTGGCCGATAGACGCGCCCGATCGCGATGACCCGGACCGGAGGAGCCTGAGCCTCCATCACCCGGATCTGCACGGTGCTCGTCTGACTTCGGAGCATGGAAATGCGCCCCGGCACGCGCGCTGGCCAGCCGCCAGGTAGAAGTTGTCGAGCGGATCGCGGGCCGGGTGGCTGGGCGGAATGTTCAGGGCGTCGAAATTGTGGTAGGTGTCCTCGACCTCTGGCCCGCGCGCCACGGCGAACCCGAACCGCCCGAACAGGTCGATCAGTTCGTCGGCGGTCTGGGTCAAGGGATGACGGTGTCCCAGCCGGGGCAGGATTCCCGGCAGCGTGACATCGAGCCCGTCGGCGACGATCGTCTTCCGTTCCACGCGCGACCGGGCCGCCTCGAGGGCGGCTTCCAGCTCGGCCTTGGCGGCGTTGAACCGCTGGCCGTATTCCTTCCGGGATGCCGGCTCGAGCGATTTCAGCCGCTCTTGCGCAGCCTTGACCTGGCCGTGTTTCTGACCGAGGTACTCGACCCGCGCTGCCTCGACCTCCTCGGGCGTGGCCGCCGACCCGAACGCGGACAAGCCGGCAACCCGCATCGCGTCCAGATCAGCCAGCGCGTCGGAGAGCGATCCGTTCGAGTTCATGGAGTCGGTGGCTTCGGGCGATGCGATCCGTGGGTTCGGGCGGGGTCTGGCCGCGCGGGCAAACGCGTTGGCCCTCAGGCGGTCTTGGCCTTCTGGCGAGCGCGGACCTCGGCATCGTGCCGGTCGAGCTCGCTCTGGACCTTGGCGACGATCGCGTCGAAGGTCTGAGGATCATGGATGGCCAGCTCCGAGAGGCTCTTCCGATCGAGGCCGATCCGGGCCAGTCGGAGCCCGTGGATCAATCGGCTGTAGCGGAGCCCTCGCATCTCGGCAGCGGCGCTGATCCGGACGATAAACAGCTTGCGGAAGTCCCGTTTGCGGGCCCGACGGTCCCGGAAGGCGAACATCCCGGCTCGGAGCAGGGTTTCCTTGGCCGATTTCAGCAGGCGGCGCCGCCCTCCCACGAAGCCTTTGGATCTGTAGAAGATCCGCTTCTTCCTCTGATTTCGCGCTGCACCACTCTTGGAACGCATCGATCAACTCTCTCTCAAGGGTGCCTGCTCGGCACCGCCAGGATCTTGGGGTCGATTCACTCTCACTCACACCCATGGGCCGATCGTATGGACTCGTGACCCGCATCACGGCCCCCTACGGGGCAACGATTCAGGGAGCGGGTGGGCCCTCGGTCCCGCCGCCCTGGCTGGTGGCCGGGGCATGAGCGTGGGCGATCACGGCCAGCTTGTGAGCGTGGACATCGTCCGCGTTGACGCCCTGCTTCTCCAGCAGAGCGTACCGGATCCGCTTCGCCTCGGCCGCGACGGACAGGGTCGATTTCTTTCGCAACCGCCGCACTTGCTTACCGTTCTTGTGGCTCATCAGGTGGGAGGAGCCGCATCGCTTGTGGCTGACCTTGCCGTTGGCCGACACCTTGAAGCGTTTCTTCATCCCCTTGTGGGTCTTCATCTTGGGCATTTTGGCGCATTCCTCATTCGGATTTCATCGCGATGCATGCGGCGGGATCGTGCCGGCGTTCGCTCCAGGCACAGCCCCGTCTCGCCGGTCGGCTGGACGCTCGCCCTACGCGTGCGGTGGGATGGCCGGGGATCATGACCCGCTCATGGGGCGATCGAGCGCCCCCGAGGAGGATCGACAGCCCCGGGATGCGTCGAGCGTGCGAGTGTATCAAAACGTCTCGGTCCACGTCCAGCCGTTCACGGCAATCGAGCCGGTGATGGCTGGCACCTCTGAGGGCGGCGCCGTCATCGCTCGCTTGACCCCAGCCACTAGAGGATCTGCGTGGCCAAGCCTGGGTGGATGAGGTCGAGCCCGCAGGACGAGGATAGCGTCTTTTTGTCCCCCCTTGCGAAGCTCTCTGGGGTGGGTTTTCGAGACGAGTGCCCCCCCTCGGAACGGAGTGCCATGTGGCACGCTGGCCGCATGCGGTGATTCGGAAGTAAAGCCAGTTGCTGCAAGCACTTCGGACGGCCAAGCAGTTGCACAGGTTGGCACTGGATGGCAACATTTTGGCGGGTCACCCTCGCCGCGCTCACGGTCCGCGATCCGCGACGTGGTCGCTTCGTTCCTGAACTGTGACAACGGAACACGACGGCAATGAATGGTCCACGACGACAAGAAATGGCCCCTGGAGGGGGGGCGCCCGCGGGCACCGATACCGGATCGCTCAGGCGCACAATCTTCCTTATACCAATTAGTATACCACAGATTTGGAGAAACGTTCACGCACCTACGGCGGGATTGGCCGGAATTCTCAGCGTAACCCGCGATGAGACTGGGAGATAAAAAAAAGATGGAATTCTCAATCGTGCAATTGCCCCCGCGGACAGGAGACTCGTGTGGGTGGTCCATTGCCGGTGGGCGCGAAGCGACTTGTCCGAAGAAGAGTGAAGAGCATCCTCTACCCGGGCGTTCGCGGATCCGCCGTGACTCGATAGACGTGATCGTCCCCAAAGCTTCCAACATGCACCAGCTCGGGATTACCGGCCAGGCGGGCTTGCATCCGTCGGAATCGTTCCGCCGAGAAAAAGTCACCGTGCAGCACGACCAGGCGGACTTTGAGACTGTTGAGGAGATCGACAGCATCTCGGGATGGGAAATCGTCCAATCTTCGGACGATGTCGACATAGGGCTCCGGTATGAAGCTGGAGTTGCCGTTGACCAGCCGGCGCCAGTGATAGGTGGAGAAGTACGCGTAACGCGAGTTGAGCAGGTCGTCGTCGGCCGGCAGCTCGACCACGATCGCGTCGGGCTCTTGCTCGGCCAGCCAGCGATAGACCGGCGGAATCCGTGGCCCGACCTCGATGGGAACCACAGAAAGCGGGAACGACGCATACTCGGCAATCACGATGAGTGCCATCGCCGCCGCGATCGCCCGTCGAAGCCAACGCCCGGCGCCCCACTCCTTCAACTCGCCCTCGAGCCGAGCCACGCCGTAACCGGCGAGGACGGCGACCGCAAGGCACACGAGGACGCCGAGCCTCGCCGGCACGCGAATCGAATGGAATCCCGGGACGAACCGGAACAGGAGCAGGTAGGGAAGAGCGATCCCGGTCTGGTGTCCGAAGGCTTGAAGCTTCGGCCCGAGCGAGAGCAGGAACGCACAACCGCCGAGCACGAGATAGTAGCCCCGGGATCGCGCCTCGTCGATTCCGTACGGAGGCCGATCCTCACGATGCCGTGTCGCGTCTCCCGGAGCTTGGTCGGCGGGGCGCGTGTCGCGTCGAACGAGGCAGAGGCCGGCGATCGCCAGCAGCATTGGCTGGAGGCCGAGGTAGAGGCAATGCTCGACGTTTTCACGGATGAGGCCGAGACCTCCCAGTCGATTGTCGGGGGGGACCGCGAGGTAATCTTCCAGGTCGGCGGAGTATTCCTCGACCTCGGCAAGAGTCCTGGAGAATCCATAGGTTCGCTGCGCCCTGCGGTAGGGCAGGAGGAACGGGACCATCAGGAGCCCGGCACAGGCCCACGCGATGAAGAGCCGGAACAGGAACCCTAAATGGCCTTTCGTGATTCCGGGAGTGCGAGGCTCCGTCCGAGCGGGATGGTGATGTGGCTCGCACGGAGGCTCGCCCTCCCAGGATCGTGCCACGGCATTGAGGACGACGTTGCGCGGGGAGCGGACGGCGAAGTAGAGTGCGAAGAGGCCGACCGCTACAGCCAGGAAGAGCATGTAATACAGGGCGGAGAGCGACTGGAGGACAAAACAAACCGCGAAGCCCCCGAAGTCCCGCCATCGGCGACTGGCGAGCCCGCGGTGAAGGAAAAGCAGGGCCAGGGGCATCCACTGGCTCGTCAGCAGTTGCAGGTGTCCCAGGTGGGCGATCTTGTACGGGGCGAATGCGAAGACAATCCCGGCCACGATTCCGGCCGCGGCGCTTTGCGTCAGGTACCGGGCCAGCAGGTAAGTGAAGAAGCCGGACAAGACGAAGGCGACGAGTGTCGCGACGTTGACTGCCAGCACTGGGTTACCCGTCAGCCAGATGACCGGAGCGGCGATTGGGACGATCGCCAACGGTGCATCGGTGAATGCCAGGCTGTCGGGGAACGGGTAGAAGACATTCGCTTGAAAGAGATGGAGCGGGTCGCTGAAGATCGCCTTCGTCATCCATGCCAGGATCCAGGCGAACAGGAGGGGATCGCCGGGATCGCGGACGCGGGAAGCGGGATGGACGGAGAGCGGATCGATCAGGACGAGCGTGCCGAGCGCGAAGAACAACCCCGCGAGGCCATGCTCTAAAACAACCCGGTTCTTGATCCCGCCCGCCATGGCTATGGAATCCCCAGCGGGAGGACCTCGGAGGCGGTCTGACCGTGAAATTGAGTCTCCCGCTCCCAGACTGTGGGGATTCTGATCGCGTGTTTCTGTTCCGGAACGCGAGCCAGGAGGACCGTCCAGGGCAAGGGACGGCGCTCGGCCACCAACTCAAACCGCGCACCGATCAACCTGCGAATCGCGGTCCTCGTGAAGCGCTGGAGGTGGCCGGGCGTGCTGCCGAGCCGATGGACGTACTCGCCTCGCAGCAGGTTGGCCAGGCTCCATGCCGGCTCCCAGGGGACGCTGGCCAAGAGATAGCCGGCACAAACGCGGCGGAGCTTCGGCGAGGGCCGCCGAGGGCTCGGCCAGATGCTCCAGGGTCTCGCAGACGACGACCAGGTCGAACGAGGAGTCGCGAAGGGAAGCTCGTAGGCGGAACCGACGAGGAACCGGGCCCTGGGACAGAGGCGGCGTGCCGCAGATGACGTCGGTCGTGCTGACGTCCAGGCCGAAGTATTGCGGAGCGGGGCCTGACGCATCGAAACCGGCCAGCAGACGCACGGCCAGCTCCCCCGGACCACACCCGACCTCCAGGATACGCCTCGGCCCGACCCGGGTCGCCAGGGAGCAAACCGACCTTACAAACCCGGAGACCAAACGACGGTGCAACCGACAGGATGATGCGTAGATGTTGAAATGGTAGCCGGGGACGAATCCCGGGGGTTTCGATGGGATCGGCAAGACCGGACACGATCGCGACATCGATTCTTGCGCGGGACTGTCTCGCACGGTCTCGTCTCCGCTCGCAGACGCGGGGCTTTCAACCATCACGGCACCGCCCTGTGCCGCCTGGCCTCAATACCCATCGCTGCCGACGACCTCGCCGCCGTTGCGGGTCGAGAGTGCCTGCCAGACGCCCGACGGTGGGAGGTTCACCCAGGCTCCCTGACCGTTCCGCGACGCCCCGGCCGGGTTGCCCGAGATCGTGTTGAACGGCCAGGTCTGGATCGTGTCCTTGATGAACCGGACCGAGCCGTCGCCCATCAGGACGTTGAGCCCGCCGGGGTGCATGCTGGACGCCGAGTTCGTCCAGGCCGTCATCGAGGCGCCGGCGACCTTGTCGCAGGCATTGGGCGGGTAAAGCGCCGTGATCAGCGTGTCGCCCCAGTTGCCGGTGATGTACCAGCCGTGCTGGGCCGCGTACTGCGGGTTGAGTGCATTCAGTTCCTGGAGGATCGTCGTCGCCTTCTCGGCCATGAAGATCGTGTTGCTCAGGCCGTCGGTCACCGAAGCCAGGCGGATGGGCGAGACGTCGTTGAAGACGCCATTGCACTGGACGATCAAGGCGCCGGGCACGACGCAGTTGCTGCTCGGCAACGGCTGAGCGAGCACCGGCAGCGAGCCGATCATGCCGGCATAGCTCGTGAAGACCATGAATGCCGGGTCCGGGACGCCGTATTGGGTCAGGGCTCCCGGATTGAGCTGGCGCGGCCAGCCCGACATCGGATCGCTCGGGCAGGCGAACGTGGAGACCGCGATCGAGTGGACCGTGCTGTTCTCGCCGCCGATGATCGCAAGGCTTTGGTTGATCGCGTTGTAGACCGTCGTTTGCTCCAGGAACTGGAGCGCGAAGACCTCCAGGCTCTTGTCCACGATCGTCGAGGTGCAAGGAGGATTGGAGCCCGAATATCGGGGATCGTACGACTTGATCCGGCCCGGAGGGAGCGAACCGAAGGCGTCGTGATAGTTTTGCACAGCAAGCCCGAACTGCTTGAGGTTGTTGGAGCACTGGGCGCGGCGGGCCGATTCCCGGGCGGACTGCACGGCGGGAAGGAGGAGGGCGATCAGGAGGGAGATGATCGAGATCGAGACGAGGAGCTCGATGAGGGTGAAACCGACGGCTGCGTTTCTCAAGCGATGGCGTCTCATCTGGGACTCCATAAGGGCAACGCAGAATCGGACGAAAAAACTCGGCCGAGGTGGTCTCGATGCCTTGGCAGGATCGTGGGAGCGAGCCTCCGTGCGAGCCCCATCACAGCCCGGCTCGGACAGAGCCGCGCCCTCCCGGAATCACGAAAGGCCATCGAGTCAAAGGACAGGAATGGTCGCACAACAGCCTGGCCCTCCGACCGCGTATGAGATAGTGGATGCGCTGAAGATGGATCTTAGGCGCTCGAGCTCCCTGAGAATTGGAGGAGTAATGAGGCTTTCCGCTGACCACGGCTCGGTTCGCCCCGAAGGGACGGAAACAGGAAAGCTCCTGCGACAAACGCGCCGGAAAGAGTTCGTCAACCCAGATCCCGGCCGCGAGAAGGCGAAACAGGCACGCGAGCGCCGACTTGTGCTGCGGCCCATTCAGCGGTCATGGGGCGTCGCACCGGGCGGATTGGTTGCCGCCCCTTAGGGGCGGGATTCTCTCGAACCCGGGGCCGATTCGGGTGGTGTTCGGCGAGAAGTCCCGGAATAATACTTGAGAACAATCGCGACGAACAGCGATGCAAGGGCCGCTCCGAGTAACCAGAACACGGTCCGGTTCGTGTACCGGGACCGGGACGGCCCCGGCTGTCCCAGCTCCGGTAGCCCGAAGGCCGCTAACGTAAACTCGCGATCAGGCACGTCAACGAATCGCAGGTCTTCGAAAGTAAACGCATATATATTTTGCGGTTCCCTTGAACGCCGATCGATCGCTTGGTTGACGACACGTCTGGGTACTGGAAAGCCGTCCTGAATATCCCCGTACTCTACGCGCCCGCGGAGAGCGACCGAGCCGTGGCCAAGTTCGTATTCTCGGAGAACCCACTTCTTCTCAGGCGCGACCAGGATCCAGCCATCATACTCCGGGCTCGGTCTCCCCTTCGCGATCTTCCACGTCCCCTCCTTGAGGCGGACCTCCAGTTTCAAGCAATTCTCGCCGTCCTGGGGGACTTCGGAAATGCGCTCAATGGAGAAGCCGTCGCTGGAAATGATGCGGCTCAATGGCTGATAGGCCGCGAAGAACGAGAATGGCGCATCGAGATACTCGTAAAGCCAACCATCAACTTGAACCTTCAAGTGATGTGGAGGTTCTCCTTCTACATTCTTATCGAACGACCTAATGATATATTGTGAATAAACATCCTTTTTTGATAGGGTAAAGGAATAATCCTTGTTATAACAGTACACGATCTCCTCGCCTGAAGAATCGGCGACCTTGGGAACCTCCTTCCCCGCAGGTCTTGGTCCGCTGGACTTTATCGGTTTCTTTTGGCTCGACGTTACTCTCGCCCAATAAGGTCTCCTTGTCGCAAATGCATACTTACCTGTCATCCCTCTATGACGCGCTTTTCCCATTTTTCCGACCCCGCGTTCAATAGAGTAGTTGACGGACCCTACGGCCCTGGAGAAATGTTCCTCGAGAGCCTTGAGGGCCTCGGGAAACTCCTTCAGGACCCTCGCCCTGAGAACGGCTTCGTCGTCGCGCGCATGCCAGAGTCGAACCAGAGGAAAAGCAAGCCGGAAATCGAGGCGCCGATCGTCGCACGTCGGACTCTCATAGTTCCCCCTTCAGCGCCCGAGATTGGTGTCGGCCGATAGGGTAGGGCGCTGGCGTAGGCCACCGTGACAGGATACAAGCCTCAAAGACCGAAGAAAGACATCCGATCGAGGCGCGCCGAGCGATACACTGTCTGCTGCCGGCAACGGGGACAGTCTCGGCGGCCCGCTGTCTTCCCTTCCGGAGACGGGCACGAACCCAATTGACCGAGAGGTGGTGACACGGGATTACTGAGTGGCTGACACAGGCTCCAACCATGCAGGAACTCAGCGGAGTTCCCGCTCCCGTTCGAGAATCTCGTTCCGCCGTCAGCGCCCTGGGCGCAGTTCAAGAACAAGACTCCTCACAATTTGCCTCGGGAAGTGTCCAGTCCGGATGACAATCGCAATTGACATCACAGCCACAGCAGCAAAGGTCGTCGCAGTCATGCAGTAGACAGTTGCCGTCCCCGTTGGAAGCTGCTTCACAGTCATCGTGGTCACCGCAAGTATTTTGAGTAAGAGGTTCGTCGGCCAAGGCAGCCGTGCTGCCCCAGGCGACCAGGCCCAAGAACATCAAGACAATGAAGGACGCTGCGAAGAAGCTCGAGGCGATGGAAAGCGCGAGACATGTTCAGTACCTCCTCCGAAGTTCGAGTAAAACGGCCAAAGATACGCCTTACTCGAAGCCGCCCACACCGACGGTCCGGACGAAAACCTAACCATCGCTGAAACGGTTCCGAGCTCGGGAGATTTATGTGGCGTTTCATAGCTACACTTTCGCGGCCAGGATGTTGCTTCAGCAGTGACAGTGTGAGGCGTCTCAGCCAAGCAAAGTTCTCCCGCATCTGCTTATCACGTATCCGCGACTCATCCTCCTATAAGTGATATCCAGACTCCAGTGGCAAGTATTTTCGATCCCCCAATGACTGCGGACCGCATGGGCGAATCGCTTCACGGACACCGCAAGGCTGCTCACGTATAGCGGACTTCGATCGTCTCCTTACCGTCACGAAGGCAATGCGACGTCACGATCCCGATCGACTTCAGCCTTCCACATCGCGAACCCCGGTAATTCCTCGGGGGCCGGCGGAGATAAGTTCGCGTCTCCTGACGGCCATGGCCCTCGGTGGTCACATGCTCCTGAGCTTCAACATGTCTCCATCAAGTTTCTCGTCGATGTGATCGATGACCGCTTGATGCAACGTCTCGTGGTTTCCTTTGAGAGCCAGCAGATAATCCGCTTCGCCATCGATGATCGTCTCGGCGATCGCTTTCTGGGTCCCCATGGCGTCGATCTGATGAGGGTGCTTTGATGTCACCAGCTTCAGGACTCGGGAATCGCGTGATCTCGTTGGATTTCGGCGCAGGCCACTTGCCGAGCGACAGCCGAATTCGCTGGCCAGACACTCACCGAATGCAAAGCGCCAGGCCTTGCCGCGATCGTGGCTTCGCCGTGCCGTTTGCCATCGACCGCAAGATCGGTTGGGTCACGCCAGCGGCCTCCGCGGCCGTGGCGCGAACGATTGCAGCCAGTTGGCAAAACAGGCTTGAAAGGCGGCCGGCTTGAGCTGGACCAAGACGCGACGAAAGACGTCCTTGCGCGATACGTTGGGCAGTCGAGCCCTCCAGAGGAACTCTTCTTTCCAGCCGCCCTTGGCATCGCGGTCGGGCCGTCAGCCCCAAGGCCTCAGAGCGATGACCCGACACTGACAGAGGTGTGATTGACGGTGACGGGAGTGGTGACCGCTCTAGGCTCTGTCTGATATTCGACGGCCGTACATCAGGTTGAGAGCCGGAGATCTCGATTTCCCCGCGAAAACCAATGGCCGCAAGTCCAAAGTGAGCCTAGCAATCGGTTTGTCAGACAGAGTCTAATGCCGGCCTCCTTCCGACATGCGTGAGTACGGGGGGCCACTCGCCAGAGTCAATGCTGCCCCCTGCCTTCAAAGACGCGGCCTTGGATTCGTAGCGACACCGTTGGTTCGCCCGGACAATCCGAGTACAAGGTGACAGCAGTGCTGAATTCATGATCACCGGCCGGAGCCGCCTTCAGCATAAGCCGAGCCTCACGCTTCGAGTGGGGTGGAACGGTGACTGGAAGGCCCGCGGGCCGGATGCAGCCCCATTTCGTACAAAACCACTCGGCCCCCAGCACGCGGATGGGGCGGGACGACCCGTTCGATAAGGTGAACGAGACTGGGATGACCGAGCCGGCCTTAATATCCCCCAGCGATCTCTGTGGGGGGTCGATCTGAAACAAGTCCCCCAGGGTCGTGGACGTACGACGCTCTCCCCTGCTCCACGCCAAGGCAGCCAGGGCAAAGAGGGCGACTGAAATCACCCAGGAGCAGACGATTCCGAACCGCGCGAGTCGTAGCATGGACTACCCTACTCCGAAACCGCTGGCTTGGCTGTTTGAGGCCCACCGCGCTCGACTACGCGTCCGCTGATCTTGAGGTCCAACCGTTGTTGGCCTTGGCGATCGGTAATCAGGCTAACGCGCTCGGCAATTTGGCCCGGCCGAGACCTCGGGCGGATGCGGATTCGAAGCCGTAAGGACCCGTGGGGGCGAAGGACTACGGGGAGCTGGTCCACCACGAGGCACGTGCAGGATGACTTCGCACCGAGGATCTCAACTGCTTGATTTGACATATTGGTAAGCTTGAAGAAGACCGCAGGCTGCTCGCCCCCACCTACGATTCCGACCGACTGGGTATAAGCGTCCGCGATGAGACGGTCACCCCTCAGATACGCCATGGCGGCCGAAAATGATCCAAAGGAATACAAAGCCAGGAGCACGATGAATAACAGGCCTACATTGGTAAGGATGAGGGTCAAACCCATCCACGATAACGCTTTCTTCTTGGGCGCAGGCCGTCTCCGTTCCGGTCATGGCGCACCTCGCTCAAGATAAGTGGATCGTGGTGCGGCCGGATTTGTAGGTTAGCCCTGCACCTCCACGTTAGCATGTGTCCTAAAAACAGTTCCCCCGCCCGCGGCACGACCAATCACGTCGATCGATAGTCCCCCACGAAAATCGGGCTCGGATGATGCGTCAAAGGCGACGGCCAACACCCTCGCCTCGCCGGGACCGATTCGAAATCGAGCCAGGTGTAGTTGTGAGGCAAGGGCAGCTCGTCTCGATGCGCTCGAGCGTCGCTGGCTCGGAGCCGTGATTGCGAAGCGTGAGAGACGCTGTGGCCATTTGACCACTACCCACCACGCCGAATTGCAGCGGATCAGGGCTGATCTCGAGCGGAAAACGATGATCCGCCGGGCTTGCTAACTTCGAACGGGGGGGGGGTATGATTCGGCGTTGATGAGCCGAGGATTGAGAGGGCCGACACGGCGAGCACGAGGGCTGGCGGCAAGGTGGCCCAGAGGAGAAAGCGATTAGAGGGAGACGTATCGCTTGATGCGTTCATCTCGGGAACCCTCGATGGAATCGGAGGGAACCTCAATCACCCCAGATCCTATAGGCGTCGGAGCGGGCAGTCAAGGCCCCGCTTTTTCCAAAAAAATGAGCCGGCGGGCGAATCTCAAGAAACCGAGGACCCACCATGCCCTGGGACCCGCTCAACGCCTGGCCTAACGAGCGGCGATGGATCTGGCTGACCATCGCTGGCTGGCTTCTCCTGTTGCGCGGTCCGGCGTTCATCGAGAACCTCCGAGCGAAATCGCCACAAGAGCTGGTCCCGGACTTCTTTCAGGAATACGCCTCGGCTCGCAACGCGTTCGAACGTCTGCCGATCTATGCCGACCAACATGAGAGCGTGCGACGTTATCTGGGCTTCCCGCTCAACGATCGTCGTTCGCATGTCGTGGTCAATGCCCACCCGCCGACCTCGATCTTGCTCGCCCTCCCTCTGGCCAAGCTCGACTTCGGCCCTGCCTTCTTGACCTGGAACCTGGTTTCCCTCGCAGCTCTGTCGGCCAGCCTCTGGATCGTACAACGACAGCTCACGATTCCCGTTTCGGCCTGGTCGTTGGCCCCGCTGTTGTCCCTCCTCCTTCTTTGCTTTCCGCTCTGGGAGCAATGCCGGCTGGGTCAGCTCACGCTCGTCCTCCTGCTGCTGATCACCGGCGCGTGGGCGGCGGAGCGGTCGGGATGGCCGCGGCTGGCGGGCGCACTTTCGGCGCGGCCACTTGCATCAAGCTGTTCCCGGGCTTCCTCTTCGCCTATTATGCGCTGCGGGGTCGCTGGAAGGTCGTTGCCGCTGGCCTGGTGACCGTCGCGGGGCTCACGGCCCTGACAGTCCTCGTCCTGGGCATCGATGCGTATCGCACCTACTTTTTCACCGTCCTGCCTGAGATCCAGTGGTTCCGGGTCGGCTGGAACAATGACTCGGTCTGGGGGTTCTGGAGCCGGTTATTCGATCCGGCCCCGAGCATCAGAGGGACCGATCGCTCACCGAGCCGCTGATTTACAGCCCGATGTTGGCCAAGGCTCTGTCGCTGGGATCTTCGGCGGTGATTGTCGGGATCTTGGCCTGGGCGGTGCGGCGCAATGTGAAGAACCGTCCGAAGAATGAGGTACATGGAGACCTTCGGTCCGGCGATCGGGCGGGGTCGGGAGACCCGCGCCCAACCGGGTCGGGGGCGGTGTCCGGTGACCCTCGCCCATCAGAAGAACCCCCTCACCCGGCCCTCGGCCGACCTCTCCCCGAGGGGCGAGGTGATGATGACAGAGGCACCTACAGCCGGCGGAGTGATCCGACGATCAGCCGACCCCTCCCCGAGGGGCGAGGTGACGATGACAGAGGTTCCCACAGCCAGCGGAGTGATCTGATCATCAGCCGATCTCTCCCCGAGGGGCGAGGTGAAGATCCGAGTGCCTCCCAGGGCCGGCGGAGCGATCTGACTTTCGCCCTGGCGGTCATGGCGATGGTGCTGGTCTCGCCGATCTGCTGGGAACATTACCTCTTGCTCTTGCTGGCCCCGCTGGCGATCGTCTGGGTGGAACTGCCGGCCACGCGGTTTGCACGGGTCGCGTTTTCGATGGTCGTGGTCGCGTTCTGGCTGGGGTATCCGGTGACCTGGACGGCCTTCGGCCTCAATGGGCGGACGGCCACGCCGGTCGATTCACTGGGAATCCTCTCGTACCAGTTCTATGCCCTGTTGGGGTTCTTCGCCCTGGCGTTGATGATCTTGCGGCGCAGAGGCGGCCCGAACCTCTCGCCTTCGACCGCGACACGGCAAACCCTGGCGCTGGGAGCGGTCGTGATGGTGGCTCTCTGGGCTCACGTCCTCCACGCGATCGGGCAACGCTATGGCCTGTTCTATTTCATCGGCGGTGACTTCGGCATCTATCGCTCGATTGCCGCAGCGACCCTGGCCGAAGGTCCCCGGGCGATGAACGACCTCGACCTCGTCGTCCCGTTCGCACGCGAGCTCACGCGTTATTATGGTCCGGATG
Organism: uncultured Isosphaeraceae bacterium; assembly: GCA_963845695.1. GTDB lineage: Bacteria > Planctomycetota > Planctomycetia > Isosphaerales > Isosphaeraceae > CAWJTV01. The sequence continues at coordinate 243,120 of CAWJTQ010000020.1, forward strand.
CCCATAACCTGAACCTGGGACCGGGGCCATATCCCGCGGTGTATATCCTGCCGTTCCTCGCCTTGACGGCGTGCTCGCCCATCGTTGGGTACGCGATCTGGAGCGTGGCGGGTCTCGCGCTGGCTTGCGCCGTGGTGCGGGGGATGTCGGCGCGGTCCCGGGAACGCGGCTGGGGGTTGATTACCTCCTGCGTCCTGTTCTTCCCCATCGTGATGGCCCTGGTCTACGGCCAGTTGACGATGCTGTTCTTCTACGGGTTCTATCGCACCTATCGTTCCCTCGAAGGGGGGCGTGACTTCCGGGCGGGGCTCTGGAGCGGGGCGCTCTATCTCAAGCCGCAGTATGTGGTCTTTCTCGTGCTCGTTTTCCTCCTCGCACGGCGCTGGCGCAGCCTTGGCCGGACTGATGCTGGCCGGCCTCGTGGTCCTGCTCGGTTCGCTGGCGATCGTCGGGCCGGAGGGGCTGCGGGCGCAGTACGAGACGCTGCGCACCATGTCGGCCTTCCGCGAAGTCGATCCCATCATCGCCCCACGATGGATGATCAACTGGCGGGGCCTGCTCGCGAGCTTCCTCCCCGAGGACGTGACCGATCCGACGGGGAAGCTGATCACGGCCGTCTTGTCCATCGCCACGGTGGGATTGCTCCCCCTGGTCTGGCGGGGCTCGTGGGACCCGCGGAGCGAGCGGTTCGCCGTCCAGATGCTGGCGACGGTCATCATCATGATGCTCGCCAGCTACCACAACCATATCCACAGCGCCGCGCTCCTGCTGATTCCGGGCCTGGCCGTGGCCGCTCAGCGGAAGAGGCCGCGCTCTCTCATGGCGATCCTCTTGATGGGGCTGTATGCTCCACTGCCCCTTTATTTCGCGAGGGCCTCGATGATGTCCGTGACCTGGCTGCTCATCGCCTTGATGCTGGCGGCACTGGGCATCATCGTGAAAGGCGAGCTCGCGGCACGTCTTGGCGGAAAAAAGCCGCAGCCCGCAGACGGCGGTCCGGACTTCCGAGAATCCGGGCCGGCGTCACCCGAACGCCTGGTCACGACCTGAATGCCCGGCTACAGCGGTCTAGGTTCAATACCGTAGGATTAGCCGTAAACTATGCCAAGGACACGATTTCGGAAACGTTTCCCCCTTACGAAGGGGGAGGACCTCGGAGGCAGTCTGACCGTGAAATTGAGTCTCACGCTCCCAGACTGTCGGGATTCTGATCGCGTGTTCCTGTTCCGAAACGTGGGCCAGGAGGACCGTCCAGGGTAAGGGACGGCGCTCGGTCACCAACTCAAACCGCGCACCGATCAACCTGCGAAACGCGGTCCTCGTGAAGCGCTGGAGGTGGCCGGGCGTGCTGCCGAGCCGATGGATGTGCTCGCCTCGCAGCAGATTGGCCAGGCTCCATGCAGGCTCCCACGGGACGCTGGCCAAGAAAAAGCCGCCACAAACGCGGCGGACTTCGGCGAGCGCCGCCGAGGGCTCGGCCAGATGTTCCAGGGTCTCGCAGACGACGACCAGGTCGAACGAGGAATTCGCGAAGGGAAGCTCGTAGGCTGAACCGACGAGGAACCGGGCCCTGGGACAGAGGCGGCGTGCCGCGATGACGTCCGTCGTGCTGACGTCCAGGCCGAAGTATTGCGGAGCGGGGCCTAACGCATCGAAACCGGCCAGCAGCCGTAGCGCCAGCTCCCCCGGCCCACACCCGACCTCCAGGATACGCCTCGGCCCGACCCGGGTCGCCAGGGAGCAAACCGACCTTACAAACCCGGCGACCAAACGACGGTGCAACCGACAGGATGATGCGTAGATGTTGAAATGGTAGCCGGGGACGAATCCCGGGGGTTTTGATGGGATCGGCAAGACCGGACACGATCGCGACATCGATTCTTGCGCGGGACTGTCTCGCACGGTCTCGTCTCCGCTCGCAGACTCGGGGCTTTCAACCATCACGGCACCGCCCTGTGCCGCCTGGCCTCAATACCCATCGCTGCCGACGACCTCGCTGCCGTTGCGGGTCGAGGTTGCCTGCCAGACGCCCGACGGTGGGAGGTTCACCCAGGCTCCCTGACCGTTCCGCGACGCCCCGGCCGGGTTGCCCGAGATCGTGTTAAACGGCCAGGTCTGGATCGTGTCCTTGACGAACCGGACCGAGCCGTCGCCCATCAGGACGTTGAGCCCGCCGGGGTGCATGCTCGATGCCGAGTTCGTCCAGGCCGTCATCGAGGCGCCGGCGACCTTGTCGCAGGCATTCGGAGGGTAAAGCGCCGTGATCAGCGTGTCGCCCCAGTTGCCGGTGATGTACCAGCCGTGCTGGGCGGCGTATTGGGGGTTGAGTGCATTCAGTTCCTGGAGAATCGTCGTGGCCTTCTCGGCCATGAAGATCGTGTTGCTCAGCCCGTCGGTCACCGATGCCAGGCGGAGGGGCGACACGTCGTTGAAGACGCCATTGCACTGGACGATCAAGGCGCCGGGTACGACGCAGTTATTGCTGGGCAACGGTTGGGCAAGCACCGGCAGCGAGCCGATCATGCCGGCATAGCTGGTGAAGACCATGAATGCCGGGTCCGGGACGCCGTACTGGGTCAGGGCTCCCGGATTGAGCGGGCGCGGCCAGCCCGCCATCGGATCGCTCGGGCAGGCGAACGTGGAGACCGCCAGCGCATGGACCGTGCTGTTCTCGCCACCGATGATCGCGAGGCTCTGGTTGATTGCGTTGTAGGCCGTCGTTTGCTCCAGGAATGGGAGCGCGAAGACCTCCAGGCTCTTGTCAACGATGGACGATGTGCACGGTGGCTTGGGGCCAGCATAACGCGGATCGTACGACTTGATCCGTCCTGGGGGAAGCGAGCCGAAGGCGTCGTGATAGTTTTGCAGGGCGAGACCGAACTGCTTCAGATTGTTCGAGCACTGGGCGCAGCGGGCAGATTCGCGGGCGGACTGGACCGCGGGAAGCAGGAGTGCGATCAACAAAGAGATGATCGAGATCGAGACGAGGAGCTCAATGAGGGTGAAACCGGCAGCTTCACTTATCGAAATGTGCCTCCTCATCGGTCATCCCTCCGAGGTCAACCGGAGACGCCGTCGTCCGTCGCTCCGGTTCTGTCTGGTCAACGGGATCTCGCGAGCCGTGACAGCAATAAACTGATCAGCAATGCGGCGATCCCAACCGCCATCGCATAATAGGCCGTCCGGTTCGTCGTTCGCGCAGATGGCTGTTCGAAGTCCCCCAAGCCGTAGGCAGCAAGGGTGAACTCCTCAGGTGGGGTTGATGCCAATGCAAAACGTGATATCTCATATCGCCAAGCTTGTATCATCTTTTCGTCGACTGTGAGCTTATAATCAATCACAGTGGGGATGGCCGTGACCCCGTCTTGACGGTATTGGACGGCCCCGACGGTGTGTAATAAAACTTCCTTCCCGCCACCAAAAACGTCCCGAGCCTGAATGTCATACTTCCGTATGACCCAATTCATCGACGGATCCAGGTACAGCCGCCCCTCGAGTCTCTGATAAATCGGACCACCCGATCTCTTCGGCGTTCCTTCCTTCGCCGGAAGATACTCGAAATCAACCCTGACGAAGGAATCCCCGCCGTCCACGCTCCGAGCAACTTCTCGAACCTTGAAGTCGGGAGAATTCACGTACTCCGCAAACCGCCCGAAGCCACTCGGACTGTAGGGAGCGTTCCGGACGTTAACGAGGAACTCCTTGAAATTGAATCTCGGCTCGCTCGTGGAGTCCACACGTTCGAGGAAATAAGGTGCCTGCGGAGATGCACGACGCACCAGGAACTGCTGGTTGTCCGCGTGGACCAATGCGCCATCGTAAAATTCTGGAGTCGTTCTCTTGATCTTCAGTTTTTGACGACCATCACTGAAGACGTAGAAAAATTCTATAGGGTGTGCAGGTCTCACGAGTTCGGGCAAGGATTTATTTGAATTCATTCTTGAAAGAGAGTGTCCATACACGCCGTCGATCTGTACGTCGCGATACGTTTCTTGAAAGCGAGACAACCTTGAGCGGTACTCGTTTAGAAATCGGTCCGGAGAGATTTCGTCGGTTTTCTGAGCTCCGTAGAGGCGGGGCAGGCTGCCGGAAAAAGCAAACAACCATAGAACGAGCGAAGCCGCCCAGGCCATCAGGAAGGTGAGCTCCCAGTGAGAACGGTCATTTTCCATGGTGGCCAAATCCCTCGTGCATGTAACCACGAATCCATATCGAGAAGACCAATCGCTAGTGGAAACGCAACTGGATATCGGCACTGGCGTTCCTGGCGCCAATGGGTGGAACGAATTGGCGATCGCGCATCGTAGAAGGTGCGAGGCATGTAGCCTTCAAGGAAAATCCTCTAGTCGGTCAAGACCGGGTCCAAATTCCGGCCCCATCCGAGGCTGTCGTAGCAAGTGTTCTCATAACGAGAACGCCCCGTGGGTCTACGGATTTACATAGTCATCATTACATGCAGTACACAGTCCGCACGACCCCTTAGCATGACGGCTCCCGTCGCCTGGGCGCGAGCCAGCAACCAAGTGATCCAAAATGAGGAACGACATTGCGCCAAGAAGCCCGACAAACGGGGATCGTCAAAAACAAGAGACCTCTCACCAGAATTCTGCGGGCGACCCATGTCGTCCGGCAGAACTGGGCCAGTAGCCGGAAGCGACTCTTGCGCGATGGCGGGTGACCTCCACTGCGAAGAGTGGACAGCCGGATCAAACGTTTTGTGATCGAGCACCAAAATCGTCCTCGTGGGGAACCCTCATTGTTGTCAGAACTGGCGGGCCGCACCAGGCGACTCATCCCTGGCTCACTCAGCCTGCCCGGCCCCTCCTGGCCCGAAGGATCATGGCGAGTGATCAAGTTGGTTGCCGGAAGGAGCTTGGGAGGCCCGAGGGCTCCATCGTCAATGCCGACTGGAACACCGACTTACGAACTCCATGTTGATCCGCAACCAGACCCTGTGCTGATTGGCACGACAAGGGACACCACGATGGCATCGGCAAGCGACGGAAACGAATCCCGGCGAGACCGATGTTAGGAAGTCGCAGTGCCACATACTCGTGAGGAAGCGGTGGGACGGGTCTCCGGACCCCGTGGAGCGATGGGGCAACCGCTTGCTACCGTAGAGGCCGGAACCACGCCGAAGGCATCGGACCTCCGAGCGCGTCGCCGCAAGGCCGTGGGATCGTGAGAAGGACAACGAGTCAGCAACGTGATGAAGCGGACCCGACTACTTTCCGCAGGGTAATCCCCAAGGCGACCCGGCCTTTACCTCCGTCATCATGGATGACAAACGAGACCAACATCAATTATATATTCACACTCACATGTTTCGCAGCTCCCAAGGTAACAAGTGCCTTGAGCACAAAGCCCCGTCTTCTGGTCGTCGCAAATGCCGCACGAATCCCCTGTGAGAGGCTCATCTGCAATGGCAAGGCCCGAGGTAGAAAGCACGCCGACGACAATCGCGAGAACTCCAACGACCGCGAAGAAAACCGATCCAGTCTGGCAGATGGAAGAGCGCATGGTAATCCTCCCGTAAGCGCCCACCGGTCATCCCGATAGGCGAGCGAACCGCAAACGGCGCCTGAAACCACGTAAGACATCCGCGATATCACTGAACCCTTGGTTAGGGCGATTCATCACGTCTTCTCGAACGGCACGTCCTCCCGAGGAACGGCGAGAATGCCGGGGTTTGTTGAAGATGCTGCAGGTTGTTCACCGACAAGGGCTTGTTGTGCCGATTGTCATCTCGCAAGTTCATGTCTCGCAATGACTTACGGCAATTTGGTTTTTCCTCTCGTTTCTAGCCCTTTCTCGGGCTGTTGTTCAAAAGAGGTCGTCACGCTTCAGAACGCGCCATTCTCGAGTATTCTCCCTTTAACCGTGAGGGGAATCCGAGACTGGGCTGCGTTGTTGGTGAAAAGTGTAACCTCTAGGCTTAGGTCCTTTGGCTTGGAGGGTTGTGGCACCTGGCGCTTCGGCTCACGGATTGACAGCGTAACATCTCGACTTTCGTTGGGTCCAAGCGTAAAGGGGAGATCAGTGGGAAGCGTGCAAGTGCAGATTGCAGAGCACCCGAGGACTCGAATCGGCTTGCGACCGCGATTCGTCAATCGGAATGCAACAGTCACTTTCTCGCCAGGTGAGGCGACGCCGAAGGACTTCTCGGTCGAATCGAAGAAAAGCGTTTCCCCTCTCAGATAGTAGCCAACGGCGCCCCGAATGGAGCCGAAACTCGCGATGGCCCAGACCGCCATCACCAAGAGTGCCAGGTTCGTGGAAATGAGAATCACGGCGAAGGGATTGAGCACCCGGCATTTCCGGCTTGGCAGAACCTGTTGCTGGGTCGATTGTTCCAATCCCATGGCGGCTCAGCCTCTCCTGCTCTAACACTCCCGTCCATTATTCACGGCCTTCGAGTCCAAGGCCGATGTTAAGCTTGACCTCGGTTCGGAAGCCGACAACTCCTCCCGTCAAGTAGCTGGTGACCTGGACGCCTAGTCTGCCTTCGTACTCGCCATCCGTCGAAGGGTTGAAGTTTACGGTGAGCGTTTGGGTCTCATGCGGTCCGATATGCAACGGGATGGGTTCCATGCTGATGCAAGGACAACTTGTCTCTAACCGCTCAATAGTCACGGGGGCACTCCGATTATTCTGAATCCTCAGCGACGCTTGCGCCACTTCTCCCTGATTGAGGGTGCCGAATTCGATCGGATCAGGGCTGATCTCGAGCGGAAAATGCTGATCAGTCGTGCTTGCTAACTTCGAAGGGGGGGGGGTATGATTCGGCGTTGACGAGCCGAGGATCGAGAGGGCCGACACGGCGAGCACGAGGGCTGGTGGGAGGGTGGCCCAGACGAGCAAGCGATTAGAATGAGATCTTTCGCTTAATTGGTTCATTGCCGGAGCCCTGGACGAAAGTCGATGGGGATCCAACAACACTCGGCATCTTCATAAGCGTCGAAGGAACTTGTCAAGGCCCAACTATTTCTTTCTTGCAAAAAAACGACTCGGTGAACGAACCTGGAGGATCTGAAGACGAACCATGCCCTGGGACCCGCTCAGCGCCTGGCCCAACGAACGGCGCTGGATCTGGCTGACCATCGCCGGCTGGATTCTTCTCTTCCGCGGGCCAGCGTTCGTCGAGAACCTCCAGGCGAAATCGCCGCAAGAGCTGGTCCCGGACTTCTTCCAGGAATACGCCTCGGCTCGCAACGCACTCGAGGGCTTGCCAGTCTATGGCGATCATCACGAGAGCGTGCGACGCTATCTGGGCCTCCAGTTGAACGATCGACGATCGCATGTCGTCGTCAACGCCCACCCGCCGACCTCGATCCTGCTCGCCCTCCCTTTCACCAAGCTCGACTTCGGTCATGCCTTCCTGGCCTGGAACCTGATCTCGCTCGTAGCTTTGGCGGCCAGCCTCTGGATCGTGCAACGCCAACTGACGATTCCCTTCTCGGCCTGGTCGTTTGCCCCGCTGTTGGCACTCCTCCTTCTTTGCTTTCCGCTCTGGGAGCAATGCCGGCTGGGTCAGCTCACGCTCGTCCTCCTGCTGCTGATCACCGGCGCGTGGGCGGCGGAGCGGTCGGGATGGCCGCGGCTGGCTGGGGTGCTTCTGGGTGCGGCCATATGCATCAAGCTATTCCCGGGCTTCCTCTTCGTCTATTACGCGCTGCGAGGTCGCTGGAAGGTCCTGGTCGCCGGCCTGGCCACCGTCGCGGGGCTCACGGCGATGACGGCCCTCATCGTGGGCATCGACGCGTATCGGAGCTACTTTTTCACGGTTCTGCCTGAGATCCAGTGGTTCCGGGTCGGCTGGAACAATGACTCCGTCTGGGGGTTCTGGAGCCGGCTGTTCGATCCCGCACCCGAGCACGAGCGGGACCGGTCGCTCACCGAGCCACTTTTTTACAGCACGATGTTGGCCAAGGTCTTGTCGCTGGGATCTTCGGCCGTGATTGTCGGGATCTTGGCCTGGGCGGTTCGGCGCGATGTGAGGAAAGGCCAAGCGAACATTTTCCAGGGAGACCTCCGGTCCGGTGATCGGGCGGGGTCGGGAGACCCGCGCCCAACCGAATTCGGCGATCGGGCGGGGTCGGGAGACCCGCGCCCAACCGAGTTCGGCGGTCGGGCGGGGTCGGGAGACCCGCGCCAACAGAACCGGGGGCGGTGTCCGGTGACCCTCGCCCATCAGAAGAACCCCCTCACCCGGCCCTCGGCCGACCTCTCCCCGAGGGGCGAGGTGATGATGACAGAGGCACCTACAGCCGGCGGAGTGATCCGACGATCGGCCGACCTCTCCCCGAGGGGCGAGGTGACGATGACAGAGGCTCCTACAGCCAGCGGAGTGATCTGACCATCAGCCGATCTCTTCCCCGAGGGGCGAGGTGAAGATCCGAGTGCCTCCCAGGGCCGGCGGAGCGATCTGACTTTCGCCCTGGCGGTCATGGCGATGCTGCTGGTCTCGCCGATCTGCTGGGAACATTACCTCTTGCTCTTGCTGGCCCCGCTGGCGATCGTCTGGGTGGAACTGCCGGCCACGCGGTTTGCACGAGTCGCGTTTTCGATGGTCGTGGTCGCGTTCTGGCTGGGGTATCCGGTGACCTGGACGGCCTTCGGCCTCAATGGGCGGACGGCCACGCCGGTCGATTCACTGGGAATCCTCTCGTACCAGTTCTATGCCGCTGCTGGCGTTCTTCGCGCTCACGCTGATGATCCTGCGGCAGAGCGGTCATCCGAGCCTCTCGCCTTCGGCCGCGACGCGGCAAACCCTGGCGCTGGGAGCGGCCGTGGTGATGGCCATGCTCTGGGTTCACGTTCTCCATGCGATCTGGCAAAGGTATGGCCTGTTCTATTTCATCGGAGGTGACTTCGGCATCTATCGCTCGATTGCCGCGGCGACCCTGGCCGAAGGCTCCCGGGCGATGAACGACCTCGATCTCGTCGCCCCGTTCGCACGCGAGCTCACGCGTTATTATGGCCCGGATGCCCATAACTTGAACCTGGGACCGGGGCCGTATCCCGCGGTGTATATCCTGCCGTTCCTCGCCTTGACGGCATGCTCGTCCATCGTTGGGTACACGATCTGGACCCTGGTGAGTCTCGCGCTGGTTTGCGCCGCGGTGTGGGGGATGTCGGCGCGGTTCCGGGAAGGCGGCTGGGGGTTGATTACCTCCTGCGTCCTGTTCTTCCCCATCGTGATGGCCCTGGTTTACGGCCAGTTGACGGCGCTGTTCTTCTACGGGTTCTATCGCACCTATCGTTCCCTCGAAGGGGGGCGTGACTTCCGGGCGGGGCTCTGGAGCGGGGCGCTCTATCTCAAGCCGCAGTATGTGGTCTTTCTCGTGCTCGTTTTCCTCCTCGCACGGCGCTGGCGCGCCTTGGCCGGACTGATGCTGGCCGGCCTCGTGGTCCTGCTCGGTTCGCTGGCGATCGTCGGGCCGGAGGGGCTGCGGGCGCAGTACGAGACGCTGCGCGCCATGTCGGCCTTCCGCGAAGTCGATCCCATCATCGCCCCACGATGGATGATCAACTGGCGGGGCCTGCTCGCGAGCTTCCTCCCCGAGGACGTGACCGATCCGACGGGGACGCTGATCACGGCCGTCTTGTCCATCGCCACGGTGGGATTGCTCCCCCTGGTCTGGCGGGGCTCGTGGGACCCGCGGAGCGAGCGGTTCGCCGTCCAGATGCTGGCGACGGTCATCATCATGATGCTCGCCAGCTACCACAACCATATCCACAGCGCCGCGCTCCTGCTGATTCCGGGCCTGGCCGTGGCCGCTCAGCGGAAGAGGCCGCGCTCTCTCATGGCGATCCTCTTGATGGGGCTGTATGCTCCACTGCCCCTTTATTTCGCGAGGGCCTCGATGATGTCCGTGACCTGGCTGCTCATCGCCTTGATGCTGGCGGCACTGGGCATCATCGTGAAAGGCGAGCTCGCGGCACGTCCTTGGCGGAAACAAGCCGCAGCCCGCAGACGGTGGTCCGGACTTCCGAGAATCCGGGCCGGCGTCACCCGAACGCCTGGTCACGACCTGAATGCCCGGCTACAGCGGTCTAGGTTCAATACCGTAGGATTAGCCGTAAACTATGCCAAGGACACGATTTCGGAAACGTTTCCCCCTTACGAAGGGGGAGGACCTCGGAGGCAGTCTGACCGTGAAATTGAGTCTCACTCTCCCAGACTGTCGGGATTCTGATCGCGTGTTCCTGTTCCGAAACGTGGGCCAGGAGGACCGTCCAGGGTAAGGGACGGCGCTCGGTCACCAACTCAAACCGCGCACCGATCAACCTGCGAAACGCGGTCCTCGTGAAGCGCTGGAGGTGGCCGGGCGTGCTGCCGAGCCGATGGATGTGCTCGCCTCGCAGCAGATTGGCCAGGCTCCATGCAGGCTCCCACGGGACGCTGGCCAAGAAAAAGCCGCCACAAACGCGGCGGACTTCGGCGAGCGCCGCCGAGGGCTCGGCCAGATGTTCCAGGGTCTCGCAGACGACGACCAGGTCGAACGAGGAATTCGCGAAGGGAAGCTCGTAGGCTGAACCGACGAGGAACCGGGCCCTGGGACAGAGGCGGCGTGCCGCAATGACGTCCGTCGTGCTGACGTCCAGGCCGAAGTATTGCGGAGCGGGGCCTAACGCATCGAAACCGGCCAGCAGTCGTAGCGCCAGCTCCCCCGGACCACACCCGACCTCCAGGATACGCCTCGGCCCGACCCGGGTCGCCAGGGAGCAAACCGACCTTACAAACCCGGCGACCAAACGACGGTGCAACCGACAGGATGATGCGTAGATGTTGAAATGGTAGCCGGGGACGAATCCCGGGGGTTTTGATGGGATCGGCAAGACCGGACACGATCGCGACATCGATTCTTCCGCGGGACTGTCTCGCACGGTCTCGTCTCCGCTCGCAGACGCGGGGCTTTCAACCATCACGGCACCGCCCTGTGCGCCTGGCCTCAATACCCATCGCTGCCGACGACCTCGCTGCCGTTGCGGGTCGAGGTTGCCTGCCAGACGCCCGACGGTGGGAGGTTCACCCAGGCTCCCTGACCGTTCCGCGACGCCCCGGCCGGGTTGCCCGAGATCGTGTTAAACGGCCAGGTCTGGATCGTGTCCTTGACGAACCGGACCGAGCCGTCGCCCATCAGGACATTGAGGCCGCCCGGATGCATGCTCGACGCCGAATTCGTCCACGCCGTCATCGAGGCGCCGGCGACCTTGTCGCAGGCATTGGGAGGGTAAAGCGCGGTGATCAGCGTGTCGCCCCAGTTGCCGGTGATGTACCAGCCGTGCTTGGCTGCGTATTGGGGGTTGAGCCCATTCAATTCCTGGAGGATCGTCATCGCCTTCTCGGCCATGAAGATCGTGTTGCTCAGGCCGTCGGTCACCGAGGCCAGGCGGATGGGCGACACGTCGTTGAAAACGCCATTGCACTGGGCGATCAAGGAGGCCGGCACGACGCAGTTGTTGCTGGGCAACGGCTGAGCGAGCACCGGCAGCGAGCCGATCATGCCGGCATAGCTGGTGAAGACCATGAACGCCGGATCCGGGACGCCGTACCGCGTCAGGGCTCCCGCGTTGAGCGGGCGCGGCCAGCCCGCCATCGGATCGCTCGGGCAGGCGAAGGTGGAGACCGCGATCCTATGGACCGTGCTGTTCTCGCCGCCGACGATTGCCAGGCTCTGGTTGATCGCGTTGTAGACGGTCGTTTCCTCCAGGAATTCGAGCGCGAAGACCTCCAGGCTCTTGTCGACGATCTTCGACGTGCAAGGGGGCTTGGGACCGGCGTAACGCGGGTCATACAACTTGATCCGGCCTGGCGGGAGCGAGCCGAAGGCGTCGTGATAGTTCTGAAGGGCCAACCCGAACTGTTTGAGGTTGTTCGAGCACTGGGCGCGGCGGGCCGCCTCTCTGGCGGACTGGACTGCGGGAAGCAGCAGAGCGATCAGCAGGGAGATGATAGAGATTGAGACGAGGAGCTCGATGAGGGTGAAGCCGAGGGCTGCGTTTTCCATGCGATGGCGTCTCATCTGGCGCTCCATAAGGGCAACACAGGGTCGGACGAAAAGACTCGGCCGAGGTGACGTCACCAAAGGACGGGAATGGTCGCACAACAGCCCCGCCCTCCGACCGTGTGTGTGAGATAGTGGAAGCGTCAAGCTGGATCTTAGGCACTCGAGCTCCCTCAGATCGGAGGGGTAATGAGGCTTTCCGCTGATCGCCACTCAGTTCGCCCCGAAGGGACTGAAACATGAAAGCTCCTGCGACAAGAGCGCCGCGAACATGTCGCCGACCCACATCCCTGCCGCGAAACGGCGAAACAGGCACGCGAGCACCGACTCGTGCCGCGGCCCATTCAGCGGTCATGGGGCGTCGCACCGGGCGGATTTGTTGCATCCCCTTCGGGGCGGGGTTCGACCGAACCCGGGGCCGATTCGCGTGGCGTTCGGCGAGAAGTCCCGGAATAATACTTGAGAACAATCGCGACGACCAGCGATGCGAGGGCCGCTCCGAGCAACCAGATCACGGTACGGTTCGCGTACCGGGATCGGGATGGCCCTGGCTGCCCCAACTCCGGTAGCCCGAAGGCCGCTAACGTAAACTCGCTGTCCGGCACCTCAACGAATCGCAGATCCTCAAAAGTAGCACTCTCGATATAATTCGGCTCACCTGAGCCGCGAGGGAACCCCCTGATGACGACACGCTTGGGTACGGGAAAACCATCCTGAGGGCCGCCGTACTCGACATGCCCTCGAAGGACCTGCAGGCTGTGGCCAAGCTCGTATTCGCGTACAACCCACTTCTTTTCAGGCGAGACCAGTATCCAACCGTCATAGTCTGGGCTTGGTCTCCCCCCCGCGATCTTCCACATCCCCATCTTGAACTGGACTTCCACTTTCAGGCAATTCTCATCGTCCTGGCGGACCTCGGAAATACGCCGGATGGAGAGACGGTCGCTCGAAATGATGTGGCTTAATGGTTGATAGGCCGCGGAGAACGAGAACGGCGCATCGAGATACCCGTAAAGCGAACCATTAACTTGAACCTTCATTTGATGTGGAGGTTCTCCGTCTACATTCTTATCGAACGACCTAATGATATATTGCGAATCAGCATCCTTCTTGAGCAGACTAAAGGAATAATCCTTGTTATAACAGTATACGATCTCCCGGCCTGAAGAAGCGGCGACCTCGGGAACTTCCTTCCCCGCAGGTCTTGGTCGGCTGGACTTTATCGGTCTCGTTCGGCTCAACGTTACCCTCGCCCAATAAGGTCTCCTTGTCGCAAAGGTGGACCTACCCGTTGCCACCACCATATGACGCGCTTTTCCTTCTCCGATCGGGCGTTCAATAGAGTAGTTGACGGACCCTACGGCCCTAGAGAAGTGTTCCTCGAGAGCCTTGAGGGCCTCGGGAAACTCCTTCAGGATCCTCGACCTGAGAACGGCTTCGTCGTCTCGCGCATGCCAGGGTTAACCAAAGGAAAAGAAAGCCGGAAATCGAGGCGCCGATCGTCGCACGTCGGACTCTCATAGTTCCCCCCTAGCGCCCCAATTGGTGTCGTCCGATAGGGTAGGGCGCTGGCGTAGGCCACCGTGAAAGGAAACAAGCCCCAAAGACCGAAGAAAGACATCCAATCGAGGCGCGCCGAGCGATACACTGTGTGCTGCCGGGAACGGGGACAGGTTCGGCGGGCCGCTCGCTTCCTCTCCGGAGACGGGCATTAACCCAATTGACCGAAAGGTGGTGACCCGGGATTATTGAGTGGCTGACACAGGCTCCAACCATGCAGGGACTGAGCGGAGTTTCCGCCTCCGTTCGAAAGTCTCGGTCCGCCGTCAGCGCCCTGGGCGCAGTTTAATCACAATCTGCTTCACAATCTGCGTCGTAGAGATCGTTGGATCCCCTACAGTCACAATTGGCATTACAGGAACAGCAGCAATCGTCGCTGCAGTCTGAGCCAGTCGTACACGGCGTCCCGGGCGACGTTCCCGCGGGTGGTTCGCAATTGTCGGAGCAATCAGCAGTCAGAGGCTCGGCGGCGAAACCAGCAGTGCTGCTCAAGGTAAGCAAGAGCAAGCACATCAAAACGATGAAGGTTGCTGCGAAAAAGCTCGAGGCGATGGAAAGAATCCGAATCATGGTAAACCCCTCCGAACTTCGGGTTGAACGATCCAAAGAAACACTTGACTCGAAGCCACTCACACGGCGTCACGGCTGATACGGTTCTGGACTCCAGGCATGTCAACGCTATCCCCTGCCTTCCGAGACGCGGCCTTGGATTCGTACCGACACCGTTGGTTCGCCGGGACAATCCGAGTACAAGGTGACAGCGGTACTGAATTCATGATCACCGGCTCGAGCCGCCCTCAGCATAAGCTGCACCTCACGCTTCGAGTGGGGTGGAACGGTGACTGGAAGGCCCGCGGGCCAGAGGCAGCCCCATTTCGTACAAAAGAACTCGGCCCCCAGCACGCGGATGGGGCGGGACGACCTGTTCGATAAGGTGAAGGAGACTGGGATGACCGAGCGGGCCTTAATATCACCCAGCGATCTCTGTGGGGGGTCGATTTGCAGCAAATCCCCCCGGGTCGTGGATGTTCGTAGGTCTCCTCCGCTCCACGACAAGGCCGCAAGTGCGAAGAGGACTACGGAAATCACCGACGAGCAGAAAAATCCGAACCTGACGCGTTGTCGCATGGTCTGCCCTACTCCGAAACCGCTGGCCTGGCTGTTGAAGGCCCACTGCGCTCGACTACGCGTCCGCTGATCTTGAGGTCCAACCGTTGTTGACCTTCGCGATCGGTAATCAGGCTAACGCGCTCGGCAATCTGGCCCGGCCGAGACTTCGGGCGGAGGCCTGATTCGAAGCCGGAAGACACCATGGGGGGGAAGGACTACGGGGAGCTGGTCCATCATGAGGCACGTGCAGGATGACTTCGCACCGAGGATCTCAACTGCTTGATTTGACATATTGGTAAGCTTGAAGAAGACCGCAGGCTGCTCGCCCCCACCTACGATTCCGACCGACTGGGTATAAGCGTCCGCGATGAGACGGTCACCCCTCAGATACGCCATGGCGGCCGAAAATGATCCAAAGGAATACAAAGCCAGGAGCACGATGAATAACAGCCCTACATTGGTAAGGATGAGGGTCAAACCCATCCACGATAACGCTTTCTTCTTCGGCGCAGCCGTCTCCGTTCCGGTCATGGCGCACCTCGCTCAAGATAAGTGGATCGTGGTGCGGCCGGATTTGTAGGTTAGCCCTGCACCTCCACGTTAGCATGTGTCCTAAAAACAGTTCCCCCGCCCGCGGCACGACCAATCACGTCGATCGATAGTCCCCCACGAAAATCGGGCTCGGATGATGCGTCAAAGGCGACGGCCAACACCCTCGCCTCGCCGGGACCGATTCGAATCGAGCCAGGTGTAGTTGTGAGGCAAGGGCAGCTCGTCTCGATGCGCTCGACGGTCGCTGGCTCGGAGCCGTGATTACGAACCGCGAGAGACGCCGTGGCCATTTGACCACTACCCACCACGCCGAATTGCAGCGGATCAGGGCTGATCTCGAGCGGAAAACGATGATCCGTCGTGCTTGCTAACTTCGAAGGGGGGGGGGTATGATTCGGCGTTGATGAGCCGAGGATCGAGAGGGCCGACACAGCGAGTATGAGGGCTGTCGGGAAAGTGGCGCAGAGGAGCAAGCGATTAGAGGGAGACGTATCGCTTGATGCGTTCATCTCGGGAACCCTCGATGGAATCGGAGGGAACCTCAATCACCCCAGATCCTATAGGCGTCGGAGCGGGCAGTCAAGGCCCCGCTTTTTTTCCAAAAAATGAGCCGGCGGGCGAATCTCAAGAAACCGAGGACCCACCATGCCCTGGGACCCGCTCAGCGCCTGGCCCAATGAACGCCGCTGGATCTGGCTGACCGTCGCCGCCTGGCTTCTCCTGTTGCGCGGGCCGGCGTTCGTCGAGAACCTCCAGGCGAAGTTGCCGCAAGAGCTGGTACCGGACCTCTTTCAGGAGTATTCCTCGGCTCGCAACGCGTTCGAAGGCTTGCCGATCTATGCCGATCAACATGAGAGCGTGCGGCGCTACCTGGGTGTTCAGCTCAACGATCGACGCTCGCATGTGGTCGTGAACGCCCACCCTCCGACCTCGATCCTGCTCGCCTTCCCTCTGGCCAAGCTCGACTTCGGCCCTGCCTTCCTGACCTGGAACCTGGTTTCCCTCGCGGCACTTGCGGCCAGCCTCCGGGTCGTGCAACGACAACTCAAGATCCCCTTCTCCGTTTGGTCGTTTGCCCCGCTCCTGCCCCTCCTCCTGCTCTGCTTTCCTCTCTGGGAGCAATGCCGGCTGGGACAGCTCACGCTCGTCCTCCTGCTGCTGATCACCGGCGCGTGGGCGGCGGAGCGGTCGGGATGGCCGCGGCTGGCTGGGGTGCTTCTAGGCGTAGCGACTTGCGTCAAGCTGTTTCCCGGCTTCCTCTTCGTCTATTACGCGCCTGCGCGGCCGTGGGAAAGTGGTTGCCGCCGGTCTTGTGATCATCGTGGGCCTGACAGTGCTGACCGCTCTCGTCCTGGGCATCGATGCGTATCGAAGCTACTTTTTCACCGTCCTGCCTGAGATCCAGTGGTTCCGGGTCGGCTGGAACAATGACTCGCTCTGGGGATTCTGGAGCCGGTTGTTCGATCCGGCGCCCGAGCATGAGCGGAACCGATCGCTCACCGAGCCGCTGATTTACAGCCCGATGTTGGCCAAGGCCTTGTCGGTGGGATCTTCGGCCGTGATTGTCGGGATCTTGGCCTGGGCGGTGCGCCGCGATGTGAAGAACCGTCCGAAGAATGAGGTACATGGAGACCTTCGGTCCGGCGATCGGGCGGGGTCGGAAGACCCGCGCCCAACCGAGTTCGGCGGTCGGGCGGGGTCGGGAGACCCGCGCCCAACAGAACCGGAGGCGGTGTCCGGAGACCCTCGCCCATCAGAAGAGCCCCCTCACCCGGCCTTCGGCCGACCTCTTCCCGAGGGGCGAGGTGACGATGACAGAGGTTCCCACGGCCAGCGGAGCGATCTGACCATCAGCCGACCTCTTCCCGAGGGGCGCGGTGAAGATCCGAGTGCCTCCCAGGGCCGGCGGAGCGATCTGACTTTCGCCCTGGCGGTCATGGCGATGCTGCTGGTCTCGCCGATCTGCTGGGAACATTACCTCTTGCTCTTGCTGGCCCCGCTGGCGATCGTCTGGGTGGAACTGCCGGCCACTCGGTTTGCACGGGTCGCGTTTTCGATGGTCGTGGTCGCGTTCTGGCTGGGGTATCCGGTGACCTGGACGGCCTTCGGCCTCAATGGGCGGACGGCCACGCCGGTCGACTCCCTGGGAATCCTCTCGTACCAGTTCTATGCGCTGCTGGGGTTCTTCGCGCTCACGCTGAAGATCCTGCGGCGCGGAGGCGCCCCGAGCCTCCCACCTTCGACCGCGACGAGGCAAACCCTGGTGCTGGGAGCTGTCGTGATGGTGGCTCTTTGGGCTCACGCGCTTCACGCGATCGGGCAACGCTATGGCCTGTTCTATTTCATCGGCGGTGACTTCGGCATCTATCGCTCGATTGCCGCGGCGACCCTGGCCGAAGGCTCCCGGGCGATGAACGACCTCGACCTCGTCGCTCCGTTCGCACGCGAGCTCACACGTTACTATGGGCCGGATGCCCACAACCTGAACCTGGGACCGGGGCCCTATCCCGCAGTGTACATCCTGCCGTTCCTCGCGTTGACAGCATGCTCGCCCATCGTTGGGTATGCGATCTGGACCGTGGCGAGTCTGGCGCTGGCTTACGCCGTGGTGCGGGGGATGGCGGCGCGGTCCCGAGAACGCGGCTGGGGGTTGGTTCTCTCTTGCGTCCTGTTCTTCCCCATCGTGATGGCCCTGGTTTACGGCCAGTTGACGGCGCTGTTCTTCTACGGGTTCTATCGCGCCTATCGCTCCCTCGAAGGGGGGCGTGACTTCCGGGCGGGGCTCTGGAGCGGGGCGCTCTACCTCAAGCCGCAGTATCTGGTCTTCCTCGTGCTCGTTTTCCTCCTCGCACGGCGCGTGGCGCGCCTGGGCGGGCTGATGCTGGCCGGCCTCTTGGTCCTACTCGGTTCGCTGGCGATCGTCGGGCCGGAGGGGCTGCGGGCGCAGTACGAGACGCTGCGCGCCATGTCGGCCTTCCGCGAAGTCGATCCCATCATCGCCCCACGATGGATGATCAACTGGCGGGGCCTGCTCGCGAGCGTCCTCCCCGAGGACGTGACCGATCCGACGGGGAAGCTGATCACGGCCGTCTTGTCCATCGCCACGGTGGGATTGCTCCCCCTGGTCTGGCGGGGCTCGTGGGACCCGCGGAGCGAGCGGTTCGCCGTCCAGATGCTGGCGACGGTCATCATCATGATGCTCGCCAGCTACCACAACCATATCCACAGCGCCGCGCTCCTGCTGATTCCGGGCCTGGCCGTGGCCGCTCAGCGGAAGAGGCCGCGCTCGCTCATGGCGATCCTCTTGATGGGGCTGTATGCTCCACTGACCCTTTATTTCGCGAGGGCCTCGATGATGTCCGTGACCTGGCTGCTCATCGCCTTGATGCTGGCGGCACTGGGCATCATCGTGAAAGGCGAGCTCGCGGCACTTCTTGGCGGAGAAGAGCCGCAGCCCTCAGACGGCACTCCGGACTTCCGAGAATCCGGGCCGGCGTCACCCGAACGTCTGGCCACGACCTGAATGCCTGAATCCATTGACACCGGTAAGGCGACTGACGCGAATTCGCTAAGGATACAGAATTCATTAACCTACTTTCCGCACATCACGACCGCATTTTCTCCGATTTTCCCATCGCTTGTTCATTTACAATAAATGAGCCGACGTTCCCTCTCTGAGGTACGCACCAACACTATCCCAGACCCGGCACTGCCGGGCCACCTCCTGACGCCCCATTCTTCGCTTTGTCCTACCACAAGGCAATGTCCTACTCCCCACCGCCCCCGCGCGCTCGACGACTTACGTCAACCGCCTCGACGTAACTCAGGTGCCGCTCAACTTACGTCTACAGGATCGACATAACTATTTTTTCCGAATATTCCCCCCTTGACCTTTCCCCCTCCGTCGCGATCATGGCCGCGGGGCCGGCAGACCGTCTGGACGCCCCCACACCCGAGGCCAGATCCATCCGGGGGAACCTCATCGTGGATCAGAAACCCGCTCGCTCCCGCCAGCCGTCTCCTCCAGCACTACGGCCCGGCCGGCTCGCTCGCGCCCCGGGCCGCAGCCGCTCCCTCAACTCGTTTGCCATCGGGGTCTTGCCCATCCTCGACCGCTTCTTCGACCGCCTCCGGCTCGAATCGTTCCTCCGCGACCACCTCGGGCCCGAGGATCGCCGCTGCCGCATCGCCACGCCCACCGGGCTGTTACTCCTGCTCAAGA
Source organism: uncultured Isosphaeraceae bacterium (assembly GCA_963845695.1). Taxonomy (GTDB): domain Bacteria; phylum Planctomycetota; class Planctomycetia; order Isosphaerales; family Isosphaeraceae; genus CAWJTV01. The sequence goes on from CAWJTQ010000020.1 coordinate 262,575, forward strand.
ACCTCCTCGTCTCCCGCGAGCCCCTCTACGGCATCGCCGAGTGGGCGGCCCGGCACGTCCCCGAGCTCCTGGGCCTGGGACCCGACCATTTGCCCGCGCTCAACGACGATCGCGTCGGTCGCTGCCTCGACCGCCTCTTCGACGCCGACATCCCCACCCTGACCCTGGCCATCGTCGTCCACGCCGTCGCTGAGTTCGACGTCGAGCTCGATGAGCTGCACAACGACTCCACCACGATCACCTTCCACGGCGATTATGAGACCGCCGATCAGGAGCGCACCCTGCGGGGCCGGTTGCGGCTGGCCATCACCCACCGCCACAACAAGGACCATCGCCCCGACCTCAAGCAACTCCTCTACATCCTCACCGTGGCCCGCGACGGCGCCGTGCCGGTGCAGTTCCGCGTCCAGAGCGGCAACACCACCTACGATCGCTCGCACCGCGCCACCTGGGATCTGCTGTGCAGGCTGACCGGCCGGTGCGACTTCCTCTACGTGGCCGACTGCAAGCTGGCCACCACCGAGAACCTGGCCTACATCCACCGGCACGACGGCCGATTCCTGAGCGTCTTGCCCCGCACCCGCGCCGAGGATGCCGCCTTCCGCGCCGCAGTCCTGGCCGGCCGGGTCCAGTGGCGACGAATCCACGACAAGTACGACGACGACGGGGAATTGGTGGATCGGATCTCGACCCACGAGCCGGAGCAGACCAGCGCCGAGGGCTATCGCCTGATCTGGTATCACAGCACGCGCAAGGCCGAACTGGACGCCTTGGCCCGGCAGCAGCGGATCGAGCGGGCGTTGTTGCTCCTGGCCGAGCTGCGCGTGAAGCTGGCCTCGCCGCGGACGCGGCATCGCCAGCGGGCCCAGGTGGCCGCAGCCGTCGAGGCGATCCTGGCCGAGACCGGGACCGAAGGGGAGATCGAGGTGGTGATCGAGGAGCGGATCGAAGAGACGTATCGCCAGCAACGGCGCGGTCGGCCCAATGCCCAGACTCTCTCTGTCAAGAGCGAGCGCAAGCGGTACGAGCTAAGTGGTCCATTTCACAATTAACGGTAGGGTTGCGGGTCTTGGAGCCGGGTTACTCCCGGCCCGCCAGAGGGCCCGGAGTCGATTGCCTGGCGGCGGCTTCTCTCCGAGCCAACCGCTGCAGAAGCCGGAACAGATCGCACTTGGTGAACCTCCAGTTGAACGGCTTGGGCTGTCGGTTCGTCAGTTCTTCGTAGAGCTTGATCCGCAAGCTCAGCTCTTGTAGATCGGTCGAGTCATTCGGCCTGAGGACCTTCCTCTGCAGGAGCGAGAAGTAGACCTCCACCTGGTTGAGCCAACTCGCATGGACCGGCAGATGCACCAAGATGGCTTGGGGATACGCGCGACGGATCCGCTCGACCGCGGCTTCGCCCCGGTGCGACGAACCGTTGTCCACAACCCAGAACACCCGATCCGACGAACCATATTCCCGCCGCTCCATGACGTATCGGACCAGGCGCCGAACGGCTCGATGCCCGTCTTGGCCTCGCACAAACCCATGACCAGCCCTTGCTGAACGTCCCAGGCGGCCAGGTATTGCAACGCCCCGCCGCGCCGGTATTCCGCTTCGACGCGCCGCCGCCGACCCGAGGCCGGCCCCAGCGACCGGTGCCGGCGGATGCGGGCCTGGATGCTGGTCTTCTCGTCGGAGCTGATGATCCGGTCGAAGGGATCGACCCGTTCCCCTTGCCAGTAGCCCTCGTACAGATCCAGGACGACCGCAGCGCGCTCGAAGAAATCGGCGGCGCGCGGAAAGATCCAATGCTCGTATTGCCAGGGCTTGATCGCGTCCTCGTCGAGGATCCGCCAGACCGTACTGCGGCCGATGGGCTTGTTCAATTCGTCCTGAGCGCGCCGGGCCAGGTCGGTCGTGGATTGGCGGCTCAAGGGATTCCCGGTGCGCGCGACCACGTCACAGGCGATCGAGGTGACGATGGCTCGGTCCAGGGGGGGAAAAGACCGGCTTGCGGCCCCGGCCGGGATCGTCTTCGAGAGTCAACCGCCCTGCGGCCCAGCGTTGCCGCCAACGGCGGATGGAGTTGGGGTGAAGATCCAGGCGCGCCGCCGCGGCCACGTTGGAGAGAGCGGGGCAATCGTGAAGGAGCCAGACCAAGCGAGCCCGCTGCCGGAGGTGCGACGCGGTGGTGCGAGCGACGAGGAGGCGCCGGGCCTCGGCGAGGAACTCCTCGGGGAAGTCCGGGCGATGGAGAGGCGGCGGGCCAGACATGAGACGACTCCCGGAGCGATCGGCCAACTGGCGTTCAGCGACGATCCGCTCAGCATACTGGTCATCTCCGAGAGTCGCTAACCCTACCGTTAATTGTGAAATGGACCACTAAGACGCCGAGCCGCTACCGCACGCGAATCAACCGGAATCCCGGGACGAACTGGAACATGAGCAGGTACGGAAAAGCGATCCCGGTCTTGTGGCCGAAGGCCCCAAGCTCCGGCCCGAGCGAAAACAGGAACACATAGCCGCCGAGGGTGCAATCGCTCCGGTGCCACGGGATTCAGCCCTTTTCCTCTGGTTTTCGTCCCTGACCCGGCTTGAGTCGGCCGCCTCGGGCGTAAGATCGCTTGAATGTTGAGGGGCCTCTCCTGTGAAGTGACAGTGTCTCACAAGCTCTGTCCCCACAACAGGAAAGGCCGACTCGATGGACCATGCTACGTGCTCACGACTCCTCCTGGCAACGCACTTCGCCACCTCCTTGCTCCCGCTGACGGCCCGCCTGGTCCCGGTGATCACCGAACTCGGTCGCCTTATCGTCGCGTTCCGCCGGACCGATCCCACATCCCTGGCCTGCCATCGCTTCGAGACCCGCTTGCAGGAGTCGCTCCGCGAACTCGGCCGGATCATCGTCGAATGGACCTTCAATCACCTCGAGCCGCACGACCGCAAGGACCTGCCTGGCCAGATCGAGTCCGGCGGGACCTGGTCTCGCCGCCGCTCCAAGACTCCCAATCGCTCAGTGGCCACTCTCTTCGGCACGATCACCTTGTGGCGGATGCTCTACCAAGACGTCCACGGCGTCGAGCCGTCGATTTTCCCGCTGGAGATCCGCCTCGGGCTGGAAGCCGGCCGGGCCACGCCGGCCCTGGCCGAGCGGGCGGCCCGGGCGGCAGTGACTCTTCCCCAGGGCGCGGTCCTGGCGACGTTGCACGACGATCATGGGGTGCGGTGGTCGGCTGAGACCTTGCGGGCGGTGATCGCCGCCGTGGCCGCGGGGATGGAAGCTCACCCCCACGACGCCCAAGTGGCTCGCCTGCTCGCGTGGCTGGAGCAGGCGGATCGGTCCTCGGGCGATCGCAAGCCGGTGCTGGCCGTGGGCCGCGACGGGCTCATCTTACCGATCCGGGGCCAGGCGTGTTACCGCGAGGGGGCCACGGCGACGGTCTCGGTCTACGACCGCAAGGGGCGGCGGCTGGGGACCGTGTACCTGGGGCGGATGCCCGAGCCCGGCCAGGGAACCTTGTCACGGCAATTGACCGCCTTGATCGAGGCCGTGTTGCGGGGTTGGACCGGACCGCCGCCGCGGCTGGCCTACATCACGGATGGGGGGAACCACCAGACCCGATATTACCGCCGGGTGCTCCGGCGGATGAGCGATCCCCATCATCCCGGCCGACGACTGAAGTGGCACTGGGTGATCGATTATTATCACGCCTGCGAATACCTCACGAGGCTGTCCGAGGCATTGTTCTCCGGCGCAGGGGCGGGGTCGAGTTGGGCGCGGAAGATGCGCCGGTGGCTGAGGGAGAAGCCGCGGGGGATCTACCGGGTGTTGCACTCGGCGGCGGCGATCCGGCGGCGACGAATCATCGTGTCGGCGGCGAAGCGGGAGCAGTACCGCAGTGCCTACGCCTACCTGCGGAAGCGGATGCGCTGGCTGGATTACGTCCGCTACCGCCGGGACCATCTGCCGATCGGAAGCGGCGTGACGGAAGCGGCGTGCAAGACGGTATTCACCCAGCGGCTGAAGCAGTCGGGGATGACCTGGAAGGTGGAAGGCGGTCAATGGATCGTTGACCTGCGGGTGATCCACTTGAGCGGGGTCTGGAACGAGCTGTATCAATCCTACCTGGGATCGAAGCACACACTCGAAATGCGGACTCAAGGGACTACAGCGAAAGGAAAGACCTCAAAGGCCGCATAATCGCTGGCACCGGCGCGATTGCACCCGCCGCCGAGCAGGAGATAATAGCCGCGGGATCGGGCCTGATTCGCGACGACTTGCAGTGTATTCTAGAGCTGCAATGCCCCCGCGGTCGGCAATTGCTGCTGCTACTGTTAGAGGGGCACACTGCTGCAGCCTGCCCGTACGCTGGTGGGGTGGAGTCCGCGCGAGGCACAGCGGTACCTCAGACAGCTACGCACTGCACGGCAGGCCCAATAAGGTGCAATCACTCGGCACGGTTCTGTATGAACTAGAACACTAGATCAAGGAGCTGTGGATGAGACTAAGTTCCAGATCGGCACTGGGGCAAGGGAAGCCCCAGGAACACAGGCCCCATACTGGACGGCTGCGAGGCTGCCGCTGTCAGAGATCTCCTCCGCCTTCTGGGCCATCGGGATTGGGGAAGGCGTACGTGTTCTGGGCGGTTTGAACGTTCATATCCCATATTGGAAGTACTGGCGTAGAACTGACGTTCTCCACGGTCACGTTGTTGGCCACCCAATTCCAGTTGGCAACATTGGTGTACTGTGCCTGAGTAAACGGAATCGGTCCAATATAGTCGACCCACGCCGTGATCGTCCAATCCACCTCTGCCAATTCGATATGCAGACCTCCCCCTCCGGCCTGGAAGTCAACGTAAGTCTGGAATTTCATGGTGTAGCTCGCGACGTCCGTGAGCCAACCCTGAGCGGGAATCGCCAAGTCCAATCCTGGTCGATCAACTGCAGCAGACTTCGCCCCTATGGTACCACCTATCGTGGTGACGGCATAGCCCGGAGTGGGAACGAAATATTGACTATAGTAAGGCGTGGGTGCGTTATTGGGCTGATCCAGCGCGTATAAGGTATCTCCATCTGGGCCAACTGGAAACTTGATACCCATCGTGTTGCCGGCGAAATCTTGCCAGTACCAATTGAGGTTAGCCAATTGGACAAGGCCGCTAGTGCCTCCCTGGATCGCACCAGGAGCAACGGTGGCCGAGTAGGTCACGGTCTTATTGTAGACCCCGAAGTTACCGGTGGGGCCGGTACCAAAAGCAGCCTTGGGCACCGTAACCACGAAATTACTAACAGTGGGGGCCAACACCGTGGAGCTAGCAGACAGAGTATACTGTGTACCATCGGTATAGGTGACCAGCGCCGACACGCCTTTTGTGCCTGGGACTTCATCCCAGAAGAAGTTCCAGGTATCGCTGACGGCCCCGTTGGGCTTGAAATTGTGGTCTACGCCGTCAGTACGGATATATGTGGCCTGACTGGTACTGAAGGTCTGCGACGAGATGCCCGCACCACTGCCAGTGATCGTATAAGTCACGTCGGACATGACGGAATCGCCACCGGCGTTAATGTCTGAGATGATTGCCCCGCCGATTGAGTTCAAAGCCAAGCCGCTGTAACCACCATAGGGGGGCACGTCGGCCGCACCTGTGTCGGGAAAAAGTGATCGACTGGTGCCAGTGGGCAGCGGTCCCACATAATCGCTGGGGTAAGTGACCACCGTGCACGTGTAGGGGACGGTAGAAAGGATCACTCGGGGTTCCAGAACCTCGAAGGATGCCCGCAGGCGACGTGGCGGACACAAAGCACGACCCATGGTTGTAAATCCTTGGAAGACGGTGGAGATGGGGCCTCCGATCAAGGAGGCAAAAATTGCCGGTGGCGTCTTGCCCAACCTGGCTCAATCGCGCCAGGAGCTTCCTCGACCTGGTAGTGATCATCGATATCTAAGTGCACGTATCTGGCTCGTGGTGGATCGATGCCAGCCCTGATATCCTCCGCGTTGACGTAGAGGATAGAGTTGTTAGAAGTAGCTGGCCAAGCTGGCACCCAAGGCCATGACAAAGGAGGTTGCGGCGGTCGAGTCCAAAGCCGCCGCCCCAGTTCGATGCCGCCCAGCAGCAAGCCCATCACCGCTATGAGCAGCATCAAGCTACAGATGCGTAACCTGAGACGCACTTGACCGCCTGTCGCCAGTTGCCCATCGATCCATTCTTGCATGGTATCGCTCGCGGAGAGGTCTTGAGGACCGTCCTTTCCGACCTGTGCACCGTGCCGGGCACGCCCAGAACAGGCATGGGTTCCTATTTTTTGCAACTATGATTTTTACCTATTATACCCAAACTACTCACTTTGGACCAAAGTTGTGGGGAACGACGAAGGCGTTGCCCGGGCTGGCTTGTTGCGGCCCCGTGAGGGCATGGAGAAGGGCTCCCGAATCTCGACCCTTGCTTTCCCGCGGGCGTGGACTGATTGTGAAGTCGTGAGAGAAACCGGGAAGTTATTCCCTGTCTATTCCTAAACGCGGGGCGCGACGATGGCCGTCATCCGCTTTCCCTCCATCGAGGGATTCTTCTCGACTTTGCCGATTTCCTCCAGGGCAGCCAGAACTTCTTGCATGACCCTGCGGCCCTCGTCGATATGGGCCAGTTCCCGGCCACGAAACAAGACGTTGACCAGGACCTTGTCCTTCTGCTCGAGGAATTCACGGGCACGCTTGACCTTGACCTCGATGTCGTGGTCGCCGGTCTTGGGCCGCACGCGGATTTCCTTGATGTGGACCTGGTGCTGCTTCTGCTTCGAGAGCCGCTTTTTCTGGGTGTACTTGAATTTGCCGAAGTCGATGATCTTGCAGACCGGGGGCCGCTCGTTGGGAGCGACCTCGACCAGGTCCAGACCCGTTTCGCGAGCCGCTTCCAGCGCTTTGCTGGTCGGCATGACGCCGAGCATGACACCCTCGGCATTGATGACCCGCACAGGGGAAATGCGGATCTGTTCGTTAACCCTTAAACCGCGATCAATCGGTCCGATAGCGTCCTCCTCGGGGACGAAGAAAGAGAGGAACGACTCGCCAGGGCGGGAGCCTGCGGTGGGGGGCCGGGCGGCCCGGAACCGATCCTCCCGAACGATCACCCGAATCTGCCCCCGCGGCAGTTCTGGGTCGTCGCGAGTCAAACTTATCCTTTACGTTCCGGACATCGCCTTGTCAAGGTCTGGTTCGATGGACCGGACGCGATCACGCGAACTGTGGTTCGGTCGTTTCATCCATTAAGCCTTATCATCGACGTTCCTGTCCAGTCGTCGCGGACGGGAATCCTGCGGCGAACGAACCGGGACCGGCTCGCTGGCCGTCGCGACCGAAACCGGCGACACGCGAGCCAGCCCCTTGCGTCGCGGCCATTTCTCCGGGCATATTCGGAGGATCGCCGCGAGTCCACGGGACGGTACCGGGCCCCAGTTGAGCCGAGCATGAGACCGATCGAGTGCCTTGTGGAAACGGGGATCTATGCCGACGACCTCGATCAGGCCGAGCGTTTCTATCGGGACGTGCTCGGCCTGACGGTCCGTGGAAAGGAAGCCGGGCGGCACGTCTTCTTGCAGGTTGGGGACCGTTCCATGCTCCTCGTCTTCCGGGCGGAAGCGACGCTCCGGGGCGATCATCTGCCTGCGCACGGTGCGCGGGGGCCGGGCCATTTCGCCCTCGGCGTCGCCGCCGAAGACCTCGATGGCTGGAGGGAGCGACTTCGGGCACATCAGGTAGCGATCGAGCACGAGGAAGCCTGGGAGCGCGGCGGCCATTCCCTCTACTTCCGCGATCCCGCGGGGAACTCCGTCGAGTTGATGACGCCGGGATTGTGGGGTCTGCCCTCGGGCTGGTGACGGTTGGTTCTTGAGTCCTGGGGTCCTTGAAAGGGTGTACGAGAAGTGTGTAGGGTGGGTCGAGCCGCGATTCCTCGCGGCGAGGCCCACCAAAGCCGCGGTATTCGGTGGGCCTCACGCCGCGTTGCGGCGTTCGACCCACCCTACAATAGGCTTCTCGTACACCCTCTGAGTCCTTGGGGTGCAGCGGCCGCGTCCGCCTCGACACGGGCGCAGTCAACAAGGACCCAATGACCTGAGGACTCAAGGACTTAAGGACGAAATCAGTGGAATCGCGTGTGTTCATGACCGGCGGCTACGGGTGCATCGGTTCGTGGGTCGCCAAACAGCTCGTCGAGACCGGCCGTGAGGTCTGGATCTATGATCTGAAGGAAGACACTCATCGGCTCGACCTGATCCTGGAGCCCGATCAGAGAACGTCGGTCCACTTCCTGGCCGGCGATGTCTCCGACCCGGAGGCGGTGCGATCGGCCGTGGAACGGGTCGGGGCGACTCATCTCCTGCATCTCGCCGGCTTGCAGACGCCCACGTGTCGCGCCCATCCGATCGTCGGGGCCAGGGTCAACGTGATCGGCACGCTGGCCGTCTTCGAGGCGGCCCTGGCCCTGAAGGACCAGGTGCGGCGGGTCGTCTATGCCAGCTCCGCGGCGGTACATGGTCCGACCGATCCGGGCGTCGACAGCCCGCTGGGCGACGAGGTCCGGCTGGCGCCGTTGAGCCATTATGGGGCCTTCAAGGTCTGCAATGAGCTCAACGCCCGGGTCTACTGGCTGGATCATGGGATCAGCAGCATTGGTCTTCGGCCCTGGACCGTCTACGGCGTCGGCAGGGACTTCGGGATGACCAGCGAGCCGACCAAGGCGATCAAAGCGGTCGCGGTCGGGCGGCCCTATCGGATAACCTATGGCGGCAAGCAGGACCTCCAGTACGTCGGCGACGTGGCCACGACCTTCGTCCGGGCGCTCGATCAACCGTTTGAGGGAGCCGATGCCTTCAACCTCAACGGTGCGGTCGAGCCGATCGAGTCGTTCGTCGGGGCCCTGTGCGACGTGGTTCCGCAAGCGCGCGACCTGATCACCCATGGTGACCGGCAGCTCCCCATCGCGGCGGACCTCGACGATTCCCGGCTCCAGGATCGCCTGGGACCGATCCCGAGGACTCCGCTCCGCGACGGCATCGCCGAGACCTACCGCCGCTTCGTCGCGCTCCGCGATCAGGGCCGGCTGGACTTGGCCGATCTCTGAGAGCCGGGGACCTCCCGGGTCGGAGCGCTCCTCGGAACGGAATCGATTCGGTTCCGTGCGTTTTCGACCGGGCGAAGACGATGCTTCCGCACCTGAGGAGGTGGAAGAAACCAGCGGCCAGTCGTTTTTGGCGCCGGCCGCCGGGCTCGGATCAGGGTTTCGGCGGGACCGCACCCGCGGCGGCGGGTGCAGGGGTCGTCGTCGCGCCGGGCTGCGGGGCTCCGAACAGGTCCTTGGGCATCGGCTTGATTTCGATCTTCGCTTCTTTCCGCTCCGCGGTCACCACGTCCTTCTGGAGATCGGTCGCGTACGCATTGAGGATGCCGACCTTATACTGCTCGAAATCGGGCAGCTTGCCTTCCTTCCGGTCAGTAACCTGGATCAGGTGGAAGCCGTACGGGGTCTCGACGGGTTGCGAAATCTCCCCCTTCTTGAGTTTGAACGCCGCCACGGCGAACTCGTCGACGACCACGCCTTCGATCGGGAACCAATCGAGGTTTCCCCCTGCACCTCCCTCGTTCCCCGGATCCTCGGAATACTTGTTCGCGGCTTCCGCGAAGTTCAACTTGCTATCGAAAATCTCTTTCCGGATGGCGATCAGCTTCTGCTTGACCTTTTCCTTCTCCGCCGCGCTGGCCTTGGGATCAACCTTGAGGAGGATGTGGCTGGCGCGGACCTGAGTCTGACTGAACCGGTCGCGATGGTTGTTGAGATACTTCCGGAGCTCGGCGTCAGTCCCCTTCTGCTTGTAATGGTCCATCCATCGAATCTGGTTCTCGATCTTCTTGCGGAGCTCATCCATCGAGCTGCCGGTCAAGGACAGGTAGTAAGGCAAATCCTGTCCCTCCCGCTTGATCTGCTGACGGATCAGATCGATCTGCTCTTCGACCTTGTTCGGGGCGACCGGGAGGTTCTGGCGGACCAGGAAGTGATTGAGGAGAGAGAAGTTGATCAGCATGTCGATCGCATCATGATAGATGATCTCCGGGTCCTCACCAGGCGGGATCTGGGAACTCCTCAACAGGCTGACCACCTCGCCCCGGGTGATCTTGCTGGTCTGGTTGCGACTGGTCACCGTGGCGAGCACGTCATTCGCACCGGGGATGACCTGGCCACGATCGGCAGGGGCCGCACTGGTGCCTGGGGGCGTCGCAGCCTTGGAAACGGGCGTTTCCTGCCCGTTGACCACGGCCGAGAAGCCCAGCACAATCAAGGTCAACAGGCCGGTTCGAGCGATTCGGAACATCGAGCATTCTCCCTCTCGGAACATCGAGATCAATCCCATAGATTCGGGTCGGCCTGGTCAAACTCTTCTCGCATGGCTGCATGGCGTAGCCGGTGATGAATGACCCGATCCTGGAAATTATACGGGTTTTGCCGAATCTTGCCGCGCGACTTGGTCGAGATTTGCCGGTTCGATGCCGAACGTTGCTTCGTTTGCGACTGGATCCGATGAGGAGAGCACCCGTGTCGGAATCAGGAGGAAGCCATGGAATTGATCGAACGTTACCGGGGAAGCCTGCTGGGCCTGGCCGCGGGCGACGCGCTGGGAACCACCCTGGAATTCCGGACACCCGGCTCGTTCCGACCGATCGACGATATCGTCGGGGGCGGCCCGTTCGAGCTGAAGCCGGGCCAGTGGACCGACGACACCTCGATGGCGCTTTGCCTGGCAGAGAGCCTGATCGAGTGCTTGGGCTTCGATCCCACGGACCAGATGGAGCGCTATGTCCGATGGTACAAGTCGGGGCATCTCAGTAGTGCGGGGTGGTGCTTCGATATCGGGGGTACGACGTGCTCGGCCTTGCTTCGTTTCATGAAGGATCGCGAGCCGTATGCCGGATCGACGGCTGAGCGATCGGCAGGCAATGGATCGATCATGCGACTGGCCCCGGTACCGCTGTTCTTCGCCGGGAAGCCGGCGGAGGCGATCGAGCGGGCCGCGGACAGCTCGCGGACGACTCATGGGGCGGCCGAAGCCGTTGACGCCTGTCGGTACCTGGCCGGTCTGCTGGTGGGGGCCGTCGGCGGGGCCCCGAAGGCGGAGCTGCTCGGTGATCATTATGCACCGGAGCCGGGAGTCTGGGAAAAGTCTCCACTCGTCGCGCGGATTGCCGGGATCGCGTCGGGGTCCTTCCGTCGGAAGGAGCCGCCCCTGATCCGCGGCACCGGGTATGTCGTCGATTCTCTGGAGGCCGCGCTCTGGGCGTTTGACCGGTTCGACGAACTTTCGCGAGGGCGCCTTGCTGGCGGTCAACTTGGGTGACGACGCCGACACCACCGGCGCCGTCTACGGGCAGCTCGCCGGCGCCTATTACGGCGAGTCGGCGATCCCTCCCGAATGGCGCAGTCGTCTGGCAATGCGCGAGCAGATCGAAACCTACGCCGAGCGGCTCTGCCAGATGGCTGGCCAACTCGGCGCCCGGCCAGGTCCCACCTAATCACCCCTGCTGATCGCGGGCCTCTCGACTTCGGGATCTCCTGACTCCTGCTCACAACCGATTCGACCTCCCGAACCCCGAGCCCGCGACAGGACCCGCATCAGCCACGCGGCTCGCTTCCATACCGATCTTCGGGATGAGGCGGCAGGACCGGTGTCACCCACGTCATCGATTCCACGCCGATCTCGGGATCGTGCGGCAGGACCGGTACCACCCGCACCATCGATTCCACGCGTATAGTCGCGGCTTCGTTCTGAAGATTTCGGGGCTGGAACCCGTAAAGGATGGGTTCGTTCTGAAAATTGCGGGGGTGGGACCGGCCGCGATGGCTTCGTTTTTCGGCCTGGTTCAGGTCGCTCGGAGCCAGGGTAACACTCTTTTCAGTGACCGGCGGCATCGCGCCGGACGTAACTGGTGATTAAGCAAGGCTTTGTCGCCGAAGCGGCCCCAAGCTTTACCCCGCCAAGTGTTACCCTGGTTTGAACCAGGCCCGTTTTTCGCGGCGACCATGGTCCTGTCGCCGAACAGACTGCAAGATTGGCAGCGGTGGGTTCGTTTTCGAAGATCGCTCGCCGACGTGCCTGCCTGCCATTCCGGCAGGTGGGTTGGCTTTGCCCATGAAGGGTTTATGGGCTCGGATTTTGTAGGCAGCAGATATACATTGTGGGCAAACGAACATGCACCCTAGCAATTATTGCGAGCTGCCCATTATCATCAGAAAATCCGTTGCATTTTGCCTACCTTTGGGTACATACTAAAAGGTTATATGCGATGATTTGGACGCGAGAGATGCTGACGCAGGCGATCGGTGTCGGTATTCTCCAATCAAGGATATCTCTAGCAAAACGCGGGTCAGCGAGGTAGATGAGCGTGAAAGCCAATGTCCAAAAGGATTTGCGGATCAAGCATGTTTATTCGGTCCTGTGCGAGAATCTACTAGTCGGCAATGATGGTCGGTTCTCGCTTATCAACACATTCACCAATGTCAGGTTGGGCACAATGCCCGGAGCACTCGCGGGATTCGGGATCGTCGCGGGTTTCCAGGCTCCGCCCGATAGCATCTACAGCATCGGAGTGGAAGACCCCAAACGAAATCCGTTGTATACGAGTCCCAATAGGTCTGTCCAAGACAATAAGACGTATCTCAGTTTTCCTAATACAGTTAGGACGATTCAGATTAGCCTATCACTTAGTCCGATGGTGTTCCATTCTGAGGGCATCCATCACGTCGTATTGAGGGTTGGTGGTCGAGTGGTTCATCGAGAACCATTCGGGGTATTTGTTGATCCGTCTCTTGCCCCGGGAGTATCTGGAGATGTTGCAGAGTCTGGAAGTGGCGCAATCAGCACTGATAATGAACAAATTGATATTCCTAGCAAACGGCGAGGCAACCGCTAACAGCGTTCCTCCTGATAGCCAGTGGAAACGGATTCGTCGCCAGATCTCCGTGAATCCTAGTCCCGCTAATCCTGTTGTTGATCCAGTAGGAGCGATGCGCGCCAAGATTATGAGCATGGAACGGCGACATGACTGGAACCACCTGGGAGCAAGAGCCATTAGCAAGCAGGATTGCGAGGCTGCAATCTTGTTCTTGCAGTCTGCCTTGCAACAGGGTGCACCAAGGCCAGATTACGTGTCGCCATCTCCCAAGGGTAGGGTTTCCTTGTCCTGGAGGATCGGTTCAAATCTTGTCTACGTGGAGGTATCCGCAGTTAGCAAGAGCCGTCTCTACTTCCAGTGGGGTGGCCCGACCGACGGAGCCAAGGAAGGAACGATCAGCACGAGGAACTTCATCGATCGTCTGCTCCGACTTGCCACGCAGGGCTAGGAACGACATGAGCGATGCCCCATGGTCCCAAGATTTTCCTTCCAGAAGAGCCGCTTTATCGGGTTTTGGAACCCGAGTTTTGGGATTCGGTTAACCACTTGATCTACCCGACCGCTTTCCTGGATGAGGGCAAGCCTTACACGCGCCTTTCCGTGTAGCTCGGCAGCAAAGCAGATCCCCGAGATGTCTTGCAGGTTTACTCCAAGTTCCGAGCAATTCGTGAGGCTTTCAATGAGCCGACTCCCGAAGATTTGTGGTGCCGCAGATATGGTATCGGTCGCTTTACTTATGCTCAATTGATATCGCTTGGACTTGACTTCGAAAGGGAACCTGGTGGTGCGGTCAAATACAAAGCAAACGGGCATGTCAATATACCTGGAGGCCAGATGCATGCGGCCGATCTAGCGATTCTCGCCGTGGCGCTTCAGCATGACGAGATTTTCGGTTAGCGGCTCACACCCATGCCCAAGCCTCCATCGGATCGGTCTCGACCGCCTCGCTCGCGGGTGCCATGTCTTCCTTGCCCCAAAACGTCGCTTCGATCCCGAGTTCATAGTGGCTCTGGATCAGACAGCAGATGTTGTGACAGAGCACCTTGGCCAGCGCTTCATTGATCATGGCGGTGTCAGACTGCTGACGTCCGCGTCGATGTCCTCGCGGGTGAGCGCGTATTCGGTCACGTCATTCCGTTTCAGGAGGGCATCGGTCTCGAAACGGTCGAGGCCGAGGACCTGCCCGAACTCATGATGAGTCAGGATTCCCCTGCGGAACAAGTTGATCGCGGACCGCCGAGGGAAGGTCGCCACTTTCGGCCTGGAGTTGTCGCTCGATTGCCGATGGTAGGTTGACGGTGAGGGTGATGTTCATCGTATTCCTGGCTCGTCCTCGTTCGACCGTGATCGCTCACGCGGCCGCGTCGATCGGCTCGTTGCCTCCGTGTCCTCGGTCGGGCTCGACATGGCCGACGGTTCCATGACGCTAATCTTACCTGGAAGGGATGGAAGATCCAACCGGATGCGGGGAGGTCGGGGTCTGACCCCGAACCCGCGCTCGAGCGACGGCTCGCAGGGGGTGACCTTGGTGAAGAACATCCCCACGCTGGCCTCTCGACTCAACGGGCTCAGCATCGCCAACGTCGCCGCCTCCTCGCACTCCTACGACCTCAACAGCCGGCGGTGCGCGGTCAGGCGCTCGCCGGCGTGGCCTGAAGTCGGCGCCAGAAGAAGTACGAGAGCCCCCAGAGCACGCCGGTGCCCGCCGCCCAGCCCCACGCCTCCGGGCCATCGCCTACCGAGAGGTGGGCGATGACCGCCGAGGCGAGGTTGATGGCGAAGCCGGCGTAGGCCCACTCCTTGAGCCGCGCCGGCACCGGCGCAAGCAACAGCACCACGCCGAGGAACTTGGCCCACGAGAGCTCCACCCGGAAGTAGGCGGGGAAGCCGAGGTGGGTGAACGCCTCCGCCACCTGCGGCAGGCGCAGTTGCGCGTAGGCGGTGAAGCTCATCTGCAAGCAGAAGAGCGCGGTGACGATCCAATAGACGATGGTCATGGCCTTGGGGGTGGTCTTGACGGCGACGAGGGCCGGCTTCTGCAAGGTCGATTCCATGGCGTTCTTTCTCTCACGCTTCAACGCTTCGGGGCGTTGGGCGGCCAACCGGAGGTCTCAACGAGACGGGCCGGACCGATCACGCCGCCTGGAGCCACCGTCGGATGCGGCCCAGCTCGTCGTTCCAGCCGTTGCCGATCCGGCGGAGCAGATACGCCTCGAACAACAGGTCGAGCGACTCGCTCAGGTGGCGGAGACTGTCGATCCGCGCGATCCGCTGCTCGTGGCGTGCGAGGCCCGCGTCTTCGGGCTTGGGAAGGGCGGCTCCGGAGACGGCCAGCGTCTCGGCCTGGAGCGTGAGTTCGTACTGGGCTCCGTGCCGCACCAGGATCATGCCGGCTTTGCGAGGGAGTTTCCCGGCCTGGAGGGCGCGGAAGGCTTCGGGGAGCCGGGTCGGGGCGTCGTCGGTCAACTGGTCGCGGCCAGTCTCGCCCCGAGGGCAGTCGAGCGTCAAGGTCTTGGCCAGCATGACCGTGATCTCCGAGCCGTCGGAGAGCTTGACCGTCTCACCGTCGTTCTGGAGGACGTGCCAGATCCAGACGAGGAACTCGTTGCCCAGGTAGTCAAGGCTGGTGGGGTCGTCCCCGGCCCAGGCGACTGAGGACGCGGCTCCGGCCGGCTGGCCGGCCACCGCGACCGGGCCGGATCCGAAGATCGCGATCTCGCGGTCCGGGTCGGTGGGATCGCCGGGAGCCAGCCCCCTCGCCAGATTGCCGGCGGTGATCGGCTCCAGCGGCCGGTCGAACGTCTCTCGGAACAGTGCCTGGAGGCGCTCCAGGACGCTTGAGCTGGTGGTGCCCGCATAGAGCGTCTGGGTCTGACCGTCCCAGAGGACCGGATAATGATTGTGACGCCGGTACCGGCCATCCGCCGCTTCGGCCAGGGCGCGTTCCTTGGCGGCCTCCTTGGCCTCCTCGCGCTGGGCCTTGGTGGCCACGCCGCTGGGGTTGAGCGCCGCCCGGGCCTCGATCTCGATCTGGGTGTAAGCCTTGAGGATCGGACCGGGGATCTTGTCCGTATCGATCCGGATGGCCAGGTGAGCGGCGTCGTTGATGACGTTCTTGCCCAGGTCGATGGCCAGGTCCAGCACGTGGTCGCCACCGGCCCAGCCCGCGACGATCCCGTCCGCCGGATCGCCGGAGCCATGGCGCCCGAGCAAGTGCTGGCGGGCTTGCTCCAGGACCTCGTCGCCGAAAGGAAGCGGGGATGGCCCGCCGACCCGATACCGCGTGAACGTGACGCGACCGCTCAAGAACGCCATGGTTTCCTCTCCTCCCAGGTCTCGCTTGCCCTCAGGTCTGCCGGCACGCCGGTGACGGGCAACCATCCAGACCCTATTAGATCGGGCCCGCTGTGCCCGACCCTCCAGCGCCGTTGTGGATCGCGAGGCCCCGACCCTGAGCGATGCCGACATCCTGCCAATCAGGTGAAGTTGGTGAATTGGAGAGGGTATTCCGGCCCGTGTTCCTTGAGGTGGGCGATCACGGCTTGCAATTCGTCGAGCTTCTTGCCGGTGACCCGGAGCTTGTTCTCCATGATCTGGGCCTGGACCTTGAGCTTGAGCTGCTTGATCTCCTTGATCAGCTTGCGGGCGTCGTCGGTCTCGATGCCGGTGTGCAGGCTCACGACCTCGCGCACCGTGTCGTGAGTGGCGTCCTCGATCTTCCCGCGTACGACCGCCCCGACGGGCACTCCCCGGCGGGCCATCTTCTCCTTGAGGATCTGGAGGACCGTCTCGAGCTGCCCCTTGTGATCGGCGAGGATCGTCAGGGTGTTGTCCTTCTTGTTGAACTCGATCGAGGCCCGCGTCCCCTTGAAATCGAAGCGGACCGCCAGCTCATGCTGGGCCTGCACGACGGCGTTGTGCATTTCGGCGTGGTTGATCTCGCTGACGACGTCGAATGCGTGATTATCGGCCATGGTTGAAGTCTCCATCCAACGCGGCCTGCGCCGCGATCCAAGAAGAATTCCAGATTCGAGATTCCAGATTCCAGAGAGGGATTCGGGAATCTCGAATCTGGTATTGAGAAACGCCCAGATGCGACTCTCGGCGCCGTGATCCGACGGAGAAAGATTCTACCGTTCTCACTGCCTTCCCGATAAATACCCGACCCCGTTCACAGCCATCCCAGGATCGCTGCCGCAAGGAGGACCAGGCCGCCCAGCAGGAGCGGGGGTGCGACCTGTCGGATGAGCAGGGCGGGCCGGGCATCCGACAATCGAGCCGAAACCATGACGACGGCCGCGGCGGGGCTCATGGTGCGGCCGAAGTGGGCGCCCAGGGCCGCCACGGTCCCGAGTCGGGTAGGGTCCAGGCCCATCGACCCGGCCGCGGGGACGAAGAACTCCATCACGGCGACGGCCGGAGCGATCCCGGTCCCCGAGACCACGGCCAACCCGCAGGGCGCCGCCCAGGCGACGACCATGGCGAGGTTGGGCCAGGGGCTGATCGATCGGATCACCAGCTCGATGAGCCCGCTGAGCCGGACCCCTTCGGCGAAGGTGGAAGCCGCCACGATCAGCGAGATCACGTGATAATAACCATAGCCGGTGCCCTCGAAGAACGCCGGGGCGAGCCGGCCGGCCGACTTCGGGGCGCTCAGTCCGGCGGCCATGACGCCCAGGAGCATCGCCGCCAGGATCTTGGGCGGCCCTTCGATCGCGCGGAGCGGTGCATAGGCGCCCAGCATCGGGTCGATGAACAGGATGAATAGCGGCAAGAGCGGCACCATGGCCTTGGCCAGGTTGACGCGAAACGGTGCCTCGTTCGCCACGTCGGCCGGCCGCTCCTCGGACGGGGCCACATCCGGGCCCGGCGCGCGACGGACGGCCAGGTACCAGAACGCCGCCAGCGCCGCGATGCAAGCCGCAAGGTTCAAGCCGGCAGACCGCGCGACGAGCTGGCCCCCAGGGAGACCCGTAAGCTGGGCAAGCTTGCGCATCTCGACCGCTCCGGGGTTGAATAACTCGCCACCCATCGAGGCGCCCAGGAGCAGAACCGCGCCCGCCTGTGCCGGTCCGAGACCGCCGGCGCGGAGCAAGGGAATCAGGATCGGGCCCAGGACCGAAGCCGTCCCCGCCTGGCTCACGATCGTGGTGTTGATCAGGTAGCCGGACGCGATCCCGCCCGGGATCATGAGGAACCGGACCCTCCGCAACGGCTGCACCAGGAGCTGGACCAGATGCTGGTCGCACTCCGTCACCCGGAGCACGAAGGCGAATCCGATGGCCGAGCCGATCGGGACCACCGTCAAGGGATTGGCCATCTCCGCGACGACCTTGGCGAGCATCGCGGGCAACCCGCCCCTGACCAGGAATAGCGGGATCGAGCCCAGCAAGAGCACCATGCGGACGTCGAGTCCGCGCGCAACCAGGGTCGTCACCAGCACGAGGTCCGCGATCGCGATCGCGATCGCGGCCCGCGATCCCGACGCAGCGTGACCCGCACCGACCGTGGCCGCCGGCGGCGCGCCGAGGGCCACGCGCGACACGAGCACCAGCGCCAACGACAGGACCCACGCCACGATCCGTGACCGTGGGCTCCTGACGACTTGCCATACCAAAGATCACCCCGGATCAAAAAGTGTCTCGGATCGGTCCGGTCCCATTGTACGAGACCCAGCCCGCTTCGATACAACCTTCGTCCGGGTTTGGACCATCACCCACCATCTCGATCACGCAATAATGAACGATCGGGTGGCTGCGTCATCGTTTAATTCATTTGATTGCGCACGACTTTGGCCTTAAGCTGTCTTGCACGGTCTCGACCGCGCTCACCCTTTCGAGCCATGAGTGACCAAGGTGTTCGGAGGCGGTCGCGAGCGAGTCGACTGCCCGCGTTCGATCGGGAAACGCCGACGGGTCGCCTGGTTTGAGTCCTCGCAAAGCCGGCATGAGGCCGGGAGGGACGTGCCATGACGCAAAGTCCATGCTGTCCAGAGGATCGCGATCTTGAAGGGTTCTTGCGCGGCGCACTCTCCCAGGTTGAGGCGGAGATGTTGCGATCGCACGTGAGCGGGTGCCGGCATTGCCTGGAGGTCATTCGTCGGCTGGAACGGGGGAATGACCAGTGTGGGGCTGTGGGGAGTCCGCTGGCCTGGGAGAACTTGCAGAAGAATGGGGTGGAGATCTCGGTCGATCGAAACTCGGAACCGCGTGTTGGGTCCGCTTCAGGAGGTCCTTCCTCGGAGTCTGACGCATCAAGCCGTCGCGAGTACGACCCTCCCGAGAGTGGCGAGATGGTCCCACGCTTCTCGAGCGAGAGCGACATCACCGTGGCGGGGCACATCCCGGAGAGCCCGGAGCGGCCGACGCCGGTGGCCTATTCGGGGAGTGAAGGTCCGTCCGTGACGGGCCGGTTGGACATCCCGGGTTATGACATCTTGCGAGAACTGGGCCACGGGGGGATGGGCGTCGTTTACGAAGCCATCGATCGGGCACGGAACGCGCGGCAGTCGCGCTCAAGACGGTGCGCCAGAAGAACGCCGCGGCGATCTATCGCTTCAAGCAGGAATTCCGTGCTCTGGCGGACCTGTCTCATCCTAATTTGATCCCTCTTTATGAGCTCTCCGTGACGGGCGATGAGTGGTTCTTGACCATGCCGCTCATCGACGGCATGGACTTCCTGTCTTTTGTGCGACCGGTGTCCGGCTGGCAGCTCGTCGAGTCAGAGCCCCACCGAGTGGGCGTCGCCACCACAAGTCACGCGCAAATCACTCAGAAAACGACCGGTTCCGCGGCCGGCGACGCGATCGAGGTCGCGAGTGGCACGGAGCCGAAGACGCGGCCCGATCGCGCGCTTGCGAGCACCTCTCGCGTCGAAGCGTCGACGACCGAGCCGGGCGAGGACCTGGAGACAGAAGGTCGCGAGGCCGTCATGCCCAAGACGGATCCCTTCTACGACGGCACGACCCTCGATGCGTCTCGAGCCGCCGAGATGAAGCCGTGGAAACCGGGGCGGACCGGTTTGCGACGCTGCCGGTCGGATTATCCCCTCGACCTCGGTCGGCTGCGTCGGGCTCTTCCCCAGTTAGTCAGAGGAGTGCTCGCATTACATAACGCCGGCAAGCTGCATCGCGACATCAAACCATCCAACGTGTTGGTCCGTGATGACGGCACGGTCCTGCTCCTGGATTTTGGCCTGGTGGCCGAGCTTGTGACGGCGCCGGCTGGTTCGGAGCTGCCCGGCTCCGGGCCGCTTTATGATTCGGGCAACAGCCTTGCGGGCACAGCGGCCTACATGGCTCCCGAACAGGCAGCTGGCGAACCCCTCTGTCCCGCCAGTGATTGGTATGCCGTCGGTGTGATGCTCTTCGAATCGTTGACTGGCTGGCTTCCGTTTCAAGGACGGGTCCGAGAGGTACTCTCCTCCAAGCAGGCGATGGAAGCGGTCCCGCCCATCAATCTGGATCCTTCCGTCCCCCCTGATCTGAATCAACTCTGTATCGACCTTCTGCGCCGCAACCCGGCCGAGCGATTGAGCGGGCCGGAAATCCTGGCACGGCTGGGTGAGGAATCGTTGAGCGAGACGACGCCCGAGGGCGAGATCACGGCTCCCTCGATTCCACTCGTCGGACGCCGGGAGGAGTTGGATTTCCTGGATGCGTCGTTCGCCGAAGTGCTGGCCGGGAAAACCGCGACCGTGGAAGTCCATGGCCGGTCGGGTGCGGGCAAGACGTCGCTGGTCCAGCACTTCCTGGACAAGGTGTCGGCGCGGCGGGATGTGGTCGTGCTCACCGGCCGCTGCTTTGAACAGGAGTCCATACCCTACAAGGGCGTGGACCAGTTGGTTGATGCCCTCACCCGCTACCTGGGGCGGCTCCGGTATTCCGACGCCGGTTCCTTGTTGCCCCGTGAGATCGGGGCGCTGGCGCGGATTTTTCCGGTCCTGGGCCGCGTGGCGGCTGTGGCGGAGGCCGGGCAGAAATCCGTAGATTTCCCGGATCTCCAAGAGTTGCGAAACCGCGCCTTCGGCGCGCTCCGCGAGCTGTTGGCTCGCCTCGCCGACGGCCACCCTTTGGTCCTCTGCATCGACGACGTCCAGTGGGGCGATACGGACAGCGCCGCGCTGCTGACCGAGATCCTCAGATCGCCAGACCCGCCGCGTCTGTTATTGCTGGCCTGCTACCGCAGTGAATACCTCGAGACCAGCGCGTGCCTGAAAGCCTTGAAGGCCGCACTGCGGACCGACGACCCAGCGACGATCCACCGCGAGCTGAGGATTGCGCCCCTGCCACAGGAGGCCGCGCACGAGCTGGCCCACCTGCTGCTCCAAGCCCAAGGATCCGACTCGGCCGAGAGTGCCGAACACATCGCGCGGGAGTCGGGCGGCAATCCCTATTTCGTCTACGAGCTCGCTCGACATGAGCTGGAAGGCAGCGACCTCCCCTCCCAGCAACACGGGATCAATCTCGATGACGTGTTGTGGAGGCGAATTCAGCGCCTGCCCGAGGAGTCGCGGCGATTCCTGGAAACGCTGGCGGTCGCGGGACAGCCGGTCAAGGTGGGGCTGGCTTATGCCGCGAGTGACCTGATGACGTCGAAGCAGCAGGTCGTCGCCCTGCTGCGTTCCGGCCGCCTGGTGCGCGGGACCGGGCCGCGTCTGGACGACGACATCGAAACCTACCACGATCGCATCCGCGAAGTTGTCGTCGATCGTCTCGAGCCGGCGAGCCGGAACCACCACCACGGCCGGCTGGCCGTCACGTTGGAGGCCGCCGGTGACGCCGATCCCGAAACGCTCGCGGTCCACTTCCATGGCGCTGAGCGAGTCATCGAGGCGGGCTGCTATTATGCCGAGGCGGCCGACCTGGCTGCCCGCGCCCTGGCCTTCGACCGGGCCGCCAAGCTCTACCGGAAGTCGATCGAGCTGCGACCGTTGCCGGGCGACGACGGCCGCCGGTTGCGTGTTCGGCTGGCCGAGGCGCTGGCCAATGCGGGCTGCTGTGCCGAGGCGGCCGACGAGTATCTGTCGGCCGCGGAAGCCGCCGACACCGCCGAACGGATCGAGCTCGAGCGCCGGGCCGCTTTCCAGTACTGCGCGGGTGGTCAGATGGATCTCGGGCGCAAAGTCTTACGCACGGTCCTGGGCCGGGTCGGCATGCGGCTGCCCGACAGCAAGCTGCATGCGTTCTTCATGCTGCTGTTCAACCGATTCCGACTCACGAGGCGCGGTCTCTCGTTCCAGGAACGGGACGTCGCCCAGATCGGCGAGGACGAACTGACCCGAATCGACCTCGCCTGGGCGGTGGGAACGGGCCTGGCCTCGAAGAACAACCTGGTCAGCCCTGCTTTTCAATCGCTCAATCTCCTCTGGGCACTTCGGGCAGGGGAAACCCATCGCATCGCCCGGGCACTCTGCTGGGAAGCGGCCCAGGTGTCGATCGACGGTATTTCCGCCCACCAACGCACGGCCGAGCTCTTGGAAGCCGCCGAATCGCTCGCCAGTCAACTCGACCAACCCTACGTGAACGGCATGATCGTGCTGGCCAAAGGATATCGCGAATTCTGTTTCGGCCGATGGCGCAGCGGCAGGGTCGGCCTGGACGAGGCCATCGCCATCTTTCGCGAGCGGTGCACCGGAGCTGCCTGGGAGTTGGGACAGGCGAACACCTGCGCTCTGTGGTGCATCTCCTATGAAGGTGACTGGCCCGAGGTGCGCCGGCGCTCCGCTCGCCTGCTCAAGGAGGCTCAGGAAAAAGGCGACCTGTTCACCCAGGTCAACCTGGGCACGTTCATGGAGCCCTTGACCCGCCTGGCGGAGGATAAGCCGGACGCGGCCCGCGAAGTCATCAAGGAGTCGATCCAGAGCTGGTCGCGCGAAGAGTTCAATGTTCAGAACATGACGGCGCTCATGGGATCTACCTACGTAGATCTTTATTGTGGCGATCCGCACGCGACTTTCGCGCGGCACCGCAGGCAGTGGCCCGCGCTCAAGGGTGCGTTTCTGATGCATTCGCAGATTTGCCGGCTTCTGGTCACCGAGTTGCGCGCGCGGTCCGCCCTCGCGGTGGCCGACTCGAGCAAGAACCCGGCTCCGCTGTTGCGCGAAGTCGATCAGCGAGCGCGGCGGATCGAGCGGGAAAACATGCCTTATGGAAACGCACTGGCCATGCTGCTCCGCGCGGGCGTGGCCGTCATCCGGCGCGAGCCGGCACGCGCCGAGCGCTGTCTGTCTGAGGCGGCCCGACTGTTCGACGATGTCCCGATGCATCTCTTCGCCGCCGTGGCGCGCCGGCGGCTGGGAGAGCTGTGCGGCGGCTCGGAGGGTCAGGACCTCATCGCCGCGAGCAATCAGTGGATGCTCGACCACGAGATCCAGAATCCCGAACGTATGACGGCGGCCATCGCGCCATGGACGCCACGCTGAGGCGACGGGTCGGCGGGTTCTCAACCACGGATTCCACAAATCAACACGGATAAGAAAAAATCATCAAGGCAATCGGAATTGTCTTATCCAAAACTGTTCGTGGTTCAGAATGTTCTTGCGGCTCCCGGGTGCTGGGTGTTCCGTGGTTCCAATGTTTGGAGGTCAATCCAGTCCAGAGTCACGAGGTTCTACGCCGTCCAGAACTGGGTGGCGTCGAGCGTCTCGAAATCGAAGTCGGCATACCAGGCGCTCAGGACGTTCCCACACCAGTCGGTTGTCGAATCGGTCACCGTCCCCTGAAGGCCCAGGTCGGCGACGATCGGATGGCTCGCATAGGAGTGGATCGCCACCTGGTAATCCGCCCCGATCTCGCCCGCCCTCCGAAACTTCGTGATCTGGGCCGGCGCTTCCACCACGGCCTGATAACAGGCATTGGTGCCGACCCGGGCATCGCGGAATTGTTTCAGGAACACCATCGGCATGATCCCGTGAACGACCAGCTCGAAAAGCTCCTCGATCAGTCCGAAGCCGGGAATCGGCAGGAGCCGATCCGCGATCATGGCCTTCAGGAACTCTTCTCCGGCTTCCATGAGGTTGTGGAAAGTCCTTGTCAAGAGGCTGCCCCCGTGGCTGCCCACCCGCTCGATTTCGAACAATCGCTGCCAGGTCGCTTCCGCATCGGGGCCGAAGGCCTTGACGGTCAGCGTGTTGACGCGGAAGTGGTCCGGGTCGTCCGGAGAGGGAAGTTCGAAGGAAGACATCGCCTTGGGATAGCCGTAGATCTCGCGGCCCGAGGCGACGGCCCAGGTGTTATCCACGAATACATAAGGCAGGAACCACTGCAACGACTCCGCGATGAAGAGGCCGCCCACCGTCTTTCCTTTGAGGACCGGGATCCAGAAGGCGATGTCCGTTTCGGGTAGCCAGAATTGCTGTTCGGGCGGCAGGTTGAGGCAGGAAATCTTGCCGATCATGGCGACCATCAGCATGGCGCAGGAAGCCAGCGGCACATACGTAACATGACCTCGGACCGGGTCGTTGAGATAGGTATCGCAGATCTGGTGGAGCGCCTTCGCATCCGCTTCCAGGATGAAGCTGAAGAGATGGCAATTCTGGAGGTTGAGCGGCTGTGGGTAGGTCTGGGAACCCCCGGGCTGGACAAAACGCGGCGACCGTTCGTCTCTCATGGTTGCTCCCATCGTGAAGAATCGGACGTGGACGGGACTCTTCCGGGTCAGGATTCTCGGCCCGGCTCACCGACGATGGTCTTGGGTGAACCACTCAGGGCGCGGCAAGCCATGAAGCCCGAGGTGACCGCAGCCTCCACGCAACCGGCATTGAAGCCGTTCAGGGTCCAGTCGCCGGCGATGTACAGGTTCAGGAAGCCGCAAGTCTCGGACGTCAGGCGATCCTTGGTGCTGTTGGTGACGGACATGACGTATCGTTCCGTCGGGTCGATGTTCGCCCGCCAGTATTGATAGGTGAACCGTTGTGCGCCCTGTGGATTCTCGGGATCGATGACCCAATCCCAGTTGATGCTCCTGGGGTCTTCGGCGGAAACGGCCTTGGGCCAGATGGGTTCGATCTGCGTCGTGAGAAAGGCGACGGCCTCCCGCTTCACCCGCTCGCTCTGCGACCTGGGGAACTCGGGATCCGGGCCGGGCGGCGGGATGTAGGCCGCGTCCGGCAACTGCCGGCAGTAATACGAGATGTTCTGCACGTTCTCCGCCGCCGGCCAGTCCTCGATGCGGATGAGCTCGCTCATGTCGGCGCCGGACCAGGGGTAGGCCGCCCAGATGTTAGGCTGCGTCGCGTCCCAGCCCATGGCCTGGCTGTCGTGGTTGCCCCAGACCTGACAGGCCTCGGTCTGCACGGTCTTCACGCTGTCGAGCATCGTTTGCCAGGCGGGGTTCGCCCGGGCCAGCTCGGCGGAGATGTACGGCAGCGCCCCGATCGATATGCCCAGCACGACGAAGTCGAAGTCCTCGCCGCGTTGCAACGAGACCCTGCCGACGTCCGGCCAGTTCGTCCAGGCCGACTCCAGGTTATAGCCCCCTTGTTCGATCGCCTGTCCCTGGACGAGCTGCTCATAAAGCGGGTCGCTCGGCCAGCACTCGAGGCCATGCAAGGGGGGCATCAACGGCGCGTACTCTCCGTCGGGATTGGCACGCTTCGCCGCTTCGGTCAGGGTCGCCTGGATGCCGAGGTCGATCGCCTCGATGTAGTGACCGTCGGGCGAAAGGTGCAATTGGTTGACCCGGTGGAAAAACCGGAACTTGACGCCGCGCCGCTTCAGGACCTTGTAGATGGGAGTAAAGACGGTGTCGCCCATCGCAGCCTGCATCCGGTAGATGACAGACCCGCGGTAACCCAGCGTCACGCGGAGGCAGATCCGCATGGCGACGCCGGCGGCCAGGTTGGGGCGCCGGTCATCCCCCTGGTCGTAGGCGAAGATGAGGTCGTAGATGGCGCGCACGGGGGCGGACGAGGCATGCTCTTTGCTGGCGCCATTGGCCCGGAGCCATTCCATGAAGTCGTACCTATCCAGCACATCGAATCCGGAGTAGAGCACGCCATCCCGGATGATCCCCTTGACCATCGCGCCGGCCAGATCGAGCAGGGTCCACAAGCGGTGCAGCTCGAGGCTGGTCTCGAGGTTCTTCTCGATTGCGCCGAAGAAGTTCTTCAGGAAGTTCTCGACCAGGGAGACGATGGCCCCGTGTTGACCGGCCGTGTGGTTGCCGGGGTCTGGATCCATGGACTTCGCCAGGTGGTGAGCCTTGTGCAGAAAAGTCCAGAAGCGTTCTCCCGTGTGCATGACGGCCATGGCGACTTCCTCGAAACCGACCACCACGCCGTGGATCCAACTGGCGATGGTGTGGCTGGTGTGTACTTCGAGGAACTCCCGGACGAGCGAGTGGCCCGCCGCCTCGATCCGGCCGACCATGAACGCGAGGAGCTCCTTGAGATAGTCCCAGGGGGTCAGCCAGAGGCCGCCGGTGCCGGGCACCTCGTCGTTGGTGGGGAAGACGACGGTCCAGGGCCTCCAGGTACCCTGGAATTCATCCATGACCGTGACGAGGCTGTTCGGTTTGAAGGCGTCGGTCCATTCCTGGAAGGGGCTCGCGGGCGTGAGATGGCGCGCCTTGCACTCGTCATAAGCTTTTCTAATCATTTCAAATGAATTATTATAGCATCCCATCCAGATATGAAGGCCGTGTTCCTCGATTCGCCAGCCTTTGGCCGCATTTCGCCCGCTGGCACCCTTGCCGCCGAGGCGCCATCCCGCCTGGTAGACGGTGATCTCGTACCGGTCCTGCCAGCCGGGTTGCTCGGTCAAGGCCATGACGGTGGAGAGGCTTCCCAGTCCTCCGCCCAGCACGGCGATTCGCTGCTTGGGTTCCGCGACGGCGCTCATCGACACATCCTCGGGGGGATTCACGGCCGAAGTTGTCTCACGATCTTTCGTCGGGACAGTTATAACAGAATGGAATCGGCCTTCCAGCCTTCCACGGACAATTTTCCGCGTCCTTGCAGGCCAACCCTTTTCTGGTATTCTGTCGCAATTGTGCACATGACGGAGTCTCGTCAACATCGCCAAGGGGCCGATGCCGAGCGGGCGGTCTCCGCCGGAGGAAAGCATGAATCAGCCTGACCGTAAGACGAAGATCGCGATCCTCGGGGGTGGGATTGCGGGCCTGACGGCGGCGTACGAATTGATCTCACAACCCGATGGAGCGGATCGATATGACATCACGGTCTATCAGTTAGGCTGGCGCCTCGGCGGCAAGGGCGCCAGCGGGCGCAACCCGGATGCTGGCGAGCGCATCGAGGAGCACGGCCTTCACGTCTGGAGCGGCTTTTATGAGAACGCTTTCCACCTGATGCGCCGTTGCTATCCCCAGTTAGGGCGAGTTCCCGGCATGGACCCCCTGGCGGCGGTCTTCCCCGTGCCCGGCCGGCCGGACGTGAGCCCGGCTTTTCGACAACATAACTGTGTCGTGATTCAAGAGTTCATTGATGGAAAGTGGCTCGACTGGGTTCAAGTGACGCCCTCAAACAATCTGTTGCCCGGCTCCGGCAGAGAAATGTCCCTGTGGGATTACTTCAAAGTCGCGGTCGGCTGGCTGGTCAAGCTGGCTGAGGATCTCTTCGCCGCGGGCCTGTTCGCGAGGCCATCGGCGAGTCATCCGTTGCCGGCGTGGGTCGAATCCATCGTGAGAGCGATCAAGCAGGAGACCGATTTTCTTATCGGTGGGATGGAGGACGCCCTGGCGGCGCAGGCAGTCCCGGCGGAACCGCCGCCTGAGACGAAGGAATCTCTTCTTTTCATGATGGAACACGAATTCGCCAAGATGGCCCTGTGTATTGTGGAGAAGCTCGAATCGCATCCGGTTGACCATCCCGCCGCCTCTCACAGCGCGATCGATTCGCTCATCAGCTCGTTCCTGGAATGGCTCGGGAGTTGCATCGGACACCCGTTGCTGAAAGACAATACTCTGCGCCGGGCCTTCATCCTGGCCGACCTCATCGGCACGACGCTTCGCGGCGTGATTCGTGACGGCGTGCTCGTGCATGGCACAACGGTCATCGACCGGTACGATTTTCGACGTTGGCTCCAGAAGCACGGGGCCCATGATGTGACGGCCTACTCGGGATTGGTCCGGGGTTACTATGATTACTGCTTCGCTTATGAAAATGGTGATCCCACCAAACCCTCGATGGCGGCCGGAACGGGTTTGTTGCACGTGATGCGGCTGACGATGCAGGATACGGGAGCGATCTTCTGGAAGATGCAGGCCGGGATGGGCGACACCGTGTTCACGCCGCTCTACCTGGTCCTGCGGGACCTCGGCGTGAAGTTCGAGTTCTTCCATGAAGTCAAGGACTTGCACCTTTCCGCAGATAAAGTCTTCGTGGAACGGATCGATCTGGAAGTCCAGGCAACGGTCACGGACGAGGCGAAGAAGGAGGTTCACACGGTCCAGGGGCGCGACTACTCCGGAGAATACTGGCCGCTCGTCGATGTGAAGAACCTCCCCTGCTGGCCAGCGACGCCCTTGTTCGACCAGCTCGTGGAAGGGCCGGTCCTCAAGGAGAAGCGAATCGACCTGGAATGCCCCTGGGCCGACTGGGATAGAGTCGGAGCCAGAACCCTCGTTTGTGGGCAGGATTTCGATCTCGTTGTGCTCGCGATGTCGCTCGGTCCCTTGAAGTACATCACGAAGGAGTTGATCGCGGCCAGCGACCGTTGGCGGAACATGATCGAGAAGTTGAAAACGACCCAGACGGTCGGCGTCCAGATCTGGTGCAAGTCCAATTGGCAGCAACTGGGATGGCCTTACGTAACGCCCCTGATCACGGCCTATGCGCAGCCGATTCAAACCTGGGGCGACTTTTCCCATGTCTTGCCGCGCGAATCGTGGCCGGCGGACAACGCGCCGGGGAGTGTTTCCTATCTCTGCGGCAACCTCCCCGATCCGGAGCACATCCCCGATTTTTCGGATCACGCGTTTCCCCGGTTTCAGTACGAGCGCGTCAGGGCGCTCGCCTGGCAGTGGCTATCCGACAATGCCGACGTGATCTGGCCGAAGGGGAGTTCTCCATTCGATCCGACCGGTCTCGACTGGGCCGAGCTGTATGATCCGAAGAAAGGCGACAATCCCGCACGATTCAACGCCCAGTTCTTTCGGGCGAACATCGCGCCCTCGGAGCGCTACGTGTTATGCGTTCCCAACGACCAGGAAGTCCGCATGAAGGACGGGAAGACGCCTTTTGCGAATGTTTTCGTAGCCGGCGATTATGTATTCACGGGCATCCTGGGCAGCATCGAGGCGTCGGTCATGACCGGCATGATGGCCTCGCGGGCCATCTCCGGACACCCACAGAAGATCTTCGGGGAAGTGGTTCCCGAGTAGTTTCAACGAGCCCGTCTCACAAGTACTTCGCCGCCAGCGACTGGAACAGAGGCTCGAGGTCAACGTTCCCGCCGCTGAGAATGATGCCGACGCGCAGCCCTTTCACGTCAAGCTGTCCGTTCCAGAGGGGCGCGACCGGCACGGCGCTCGATGGCTCGATGATAATCTTCAATCGCTCCCAAACGAACCGCATGGCTTCGACGATCTCGACTTCGGTCGCTGTGACGATCTGATCAACGTGCTGGGAAATCACGGCGAAAGTACGGGGGCCGAGCGAGGTTCGGAGTCCGTCGGCGATCGTCTGAGGGTCATTCGATGGCTGGATTGTCCCAACTTCCAGAGATCGCCGTGCGTCATCGGCCCGGGCAGGCTCCGCGCCGATGACCTGGGTCTGCGGCGATCGGCCCCGGACGGTCAGGGCGGTGCCGGAAAGCAGGCCGCCGCCGCCGACGGGGCAGAGGATCAGGTCGAGCGGGCCCGCCTGGTCGAGGAGTTCCCAGGCGGCGGTCCCCTGGCCGGCGATTACGTTCCAGTCGTTGAACGGATGGACCAGCGCGAGGCCATGACGCTCGATCTCGGCCGCGACCGTCGCTTCGCGGGAGGCGAGCGTCGGCTCGCAGACGACCACCCGCGCGCCGTAGCCCTCCGTCGCCGCCCGCTTCACCGCCGGCGCAGTGCGCGGCATGACCACGGTGACCGGAACGCCCAGCAACTGCCCCGCCAGCGCCAGGGCCTGGGCGTGATTGCCCGAGGAGTGCGTGATCGCGCCGGCGCGGCGCTCGGCGGCGCTCAATTGCAGGACCGCATTGAGCGCGCCGCGAAACTTGAACGCCCCGACCTTCTGGAGGTTCTCACACTTGAGATGAACCGAGCCGCGGCACCGGCCGTCGAGGGCCCTGGACGTCAACACCGGAGTACGATGGACCCACGGTGCGATCCGTTCGGCCGCGCGAGCGATGTCGTCAAGCCCGATGGGAATCGCGGGCGTTTCCTGAGTTGCCATGTTCGTGGGCCTCGACAGTCCGATTTGTGGAATGATCGAGTCAGTACGTGTGATCCTCGGCGGTCTCTTCGGTGGTCGCGACGGTTGCCGGGGGTGCGGCCTGCGGGGCCCGGCGCGTCTCCGATTCGGACTTGAGCCGGGCGAGGGCCTCGCCAATCGGCATGGCGCCGAGATCTCCGCCTTGCCGATCGCGGTAGGAGACCGCCTGACTCTCCGCCTCCTTGACACCGACCACCAGCATCACCGGGATCTTCTCGAGCTGCGCGTCGCGGATCTTGGCCCCGATCTTCTCGGCGCGGAGGTCAGTCGTGGCGCGGAAGCCTTCCTGGCGGAGCTGGTCCAGGACATGCTGCGCGTAGTCGGCGACCTTGTCGGAGATCGGCAGCACGCGGACCTGCTCGGGAGCCAGCCAGAGCGGGAACGCGCCGGCGAAGTGCTCGATCAGGATGCCCATGAACCGCTCCATGCTCCCGAGCGGTGCGCGGTGGATCATGACCGGCCGGTGCGGCTGATTATCCGGCCCGGTGTACTGGAGTCCGAACCGTTCGGGCAGCACATAGTCGAGCTGGACGGTGCCAAGCTGCCATTGCCGGCCGATGCAGTCGCGGACGATGAAGTCGGCCTTCGGTCCGTAGAAGGCTGCCTCCCCGGGCGCTTCCTCGTAGGGCAGCCCCATCTCGTCGAGGACCGAGCGAATGTCGTCCTCAGCCCGCCGCCAGATCTCACCGGCCGCGCCCTGATACTTGGGATCCTTCGGGTCGCTTCTGGACAATCGCACGCGATAATCGGAGAGCCCCAGGCAGGAATTCAGGAAGAACTGGGTCATCTCCATCGTTGAGCGGAATTCCCCGCGCACCTGCTCGTGGGTGCAGAAGAGGTGGGCGTCGTCCTGAGTAAAACCGCGCACCCGGGTGAGCCCCGAGAGCTCGCCCGACTGCTCGTAGCGATACACCGTACCGAACTCCGCCAGCCGCAAGGGCAGCTCTCGATAGCTCCTCGGCTGTGCCGCGTAGATCTGGATATGGTGCGGGCAATTCATCGGCTTGAGCAGATACTCCTCGAAGTCGCAAGTCTGCTCCAGGAAGCCGATCCGCTCGGCCGTGGTCATCTCGAAATACGAACGCGAGGCACCTGCTGACGCTTGGCCCTCTTCGCCAGCAACCGGAGCGGGCATTCGTTCGGGGATTCCGGCCTTGGCCAGAAGGAGGCGCTGGGCGTCGTCGGCGAGATTCCCGGCGATGAGGCCGTCGAGCAGCTCCTTGGCGGCAGAATCGGCCGGCATCTTCAACGTGGGGAACTGCGAGTCCTTGTAATACGGGTAATGGCCGCTGGTCTGATAGAGCTCGATCTTGCCGATGTGAGGGGTGTACACCGGCTGATAGCCGCGCCGGACCAGTTCTTCCTTGATGAAGTTCTCGAGGATGCCGCGGATGACCGATCCCTTGGGCATCCAGAGGATCAGCCCCGGCCCGACCAGGGGCGAGATCGTGAACAGGTTCAGGTCGCGGCCGAGCCGCCGGTGATCGCGCTTCTTGGCCTCTTCCACCTGGGCGACCTGAGCCTCGAGGTCCTTCTTGTCGAAGAACGCCGTGCCGTAGACCCGCTGGAGCATCTTCCGGTCGGTGTGGCCCTTCCAGTAGGCCCCGGCGATGGAGAGCAGCTTGAACGCCCCGACCTTGCCGGCATGAGGGATGTGGGGCCCTCGACAGAGGTCGACGAACTCACCCTGCCGGTAGAAGCTGAGAATGCCGTACTGATGGAGCTCGTCGTCGATGTGCTCGACCTTGTAGGTCTGGCCGAGGTCGGCGACGAACTGGCGGGCCTGGTCCACGGGCAGGGTGAAACGCTCGAAGGGCTCGGCATCCTTGGTGATCCGCGCCATCTCGGCCTCGATCGCAGCGAAATCGTCCTCGGAGAGGCTCCGCTCGGGGATGTCGATGTCATAGTAGAAGCCGTTGGCGGTCGTTGGACCGAAGGCCAGCCGGACGCCCGGGAACAGCCGCATGATGGCGCGGGCCATGATATGCGCGGTCGAATGACGCAACACATCGAGCGCCTCGCGGTCCTTGGGGGTGAGGATCCTCAGCTCGATGGGGGTGTCTTGACCATCCTCCAGAGGCCGGTCGAGGTCGACGACCCGACCCCCGGCCGTCGCCGCGACGGCCGCGTCGGCCAGCCGCTTGCCGATCCCCGCGGCCACCTCGCGCGGGCTGACTCCCTCGGGATACTCTTTCACCGACCCATCCGGCAGCTTGATCTGCACCATCGCCGACGTCTCCCCATTCGCGCTCACGTGTCACGCCCATCCGAGCGATGACGCGGTAACTCGAGCTTTGCTCGTCTTAACATCTGTCTCTCGCTCAGCCTACCGCAAGAGTAGGCCTCGTGCCAATGCCGACACAGCGTGGGCAGGACAGGGTTCGCCTGTCTCAAACCGGATGCTCACGACCGAGTCCTGACAACGGCTCATCGAGAGGGTTGCGCGAACCCCAGGTGATTTCCTGGTAAGATGGTGCCCCAGGAGGCCCATGTTCTCTCGACCGACGATCTAGCCGTTCACTGGGATAAGCGGCCCATGCCGATCGAGGCGGAGTATCAGATCCTCGAGAAGCTCGTCATAAGTGACACAAACAATTCTCTTGGAATTGACGATCACGTGCTCGCGCCGCCATCGCAACCGATCGTGTTCTCCATCGCTCAGGTACTGGTCGCGGCCAACAACCAGCAAGCCTGTATAAATCGATCGCCCTTTTGCCGAATCGGGCCTCCATGGAGGCCGTATTGGTCATGTCCTGGAGCTTGTAGAACCAGTCGATAACCTGAGAGTAACCGTGATCGATGCGTGGACTCCACTCGCGGGTCGACTTGTCTCCATGCTTGACAAAAAGGCTGCGAGGCCCCGCGTCTTCGAACTCGACGAAGGTGCAAGCGCGTGTGACCGAATCAGCGATCGCCAGGTCGCAACGGAAGTCCCCGAAGAGGGGATACTCGTAGGCAAGGAGGTCGATTCGTTTTACGTCCAGATTGTAATATCCGATGAGGGCTGAAGCATGAGGACGAGCCCGAACGAATTCGCGGAAGTCGGCTTCTTTCAAGATGGGATTCGCCAGAAGCAGGCCCTCAAGTTCCACAACTTCCGCGCGGGCCGCGGTGGGATCGATTGCATGGAGGGCGAAGTCGGGCATGGATCGACTTCTCCGTTCACAGCGAATTGGCGTATTGCAACGAGGGATCGTGGCGGTAGATGTCCTCAACCACTGGGACATGGCCGGCGCGCGCGGAGAACACAACTCTGAGGCTCGGCTCGACTGGCAAGACGTAGAATGGTTCCAGCATACCAGGTCGCCTGACGACGCGCGCCGGCCACTCACTTGGCGGGAGGTTCGCGAGGGACTCCAACCGCTCTTTGAGCGCGGCTTGCTCAGCATCCGAGAGTTGGCTGAACGCGATGAACGCGCGATACTCGAGCTCGAACGGTCCGACCTTCATCACTCGCCTCCTCGGCCTCGTCCCGAAGCCGCTTCGACTGACGGAATCACTATGGCGCCTTCCGGTGATCACATCATCCTACTCGAAGCGATTCTACCGCATCAAGTTCGGGGAGCCTGCTTGCAACCACCTCCGAGGTCAGCGAGGATGGTCGCTGGACATTGCCTTGTTGTTGATCACCGCTGGGGAGACTCGAAATATCGAGGCAGTCATCCGCTGGCCGGTCCGCGACACTGCCTGGCCGAACGTTCCAGAAGGGATCAAACGCGCATCGGAGGCGATATGCAGAAGGAGGAAATGATGGGCCTTCAACACAAGAACCGGCGCGGCTTGATCTACTACCTCCAGGAGGGAAAGACCAAGACCGGGAAGTCGAAGTATTACACGGGCCAGAAGATTACCGGGACCGCTCTCGACGCCCTTCCCGATGGGTATGAAATCTACGAGTCGCCGGAACATGGACAGGTTGTCGTACGCAAGAGCCAACCGAGTACGATCACACCGGCTGAAAAGGAGATGGTCGTCCAGGCGGTCCGGCGGTCCAGCGGGATCGAGCACTTCGTCGTCGAGATTGACGGGGACAGCCTGGTCGTCTGGCTCCCCTCGATGGGTGTTTCGGAGACCGATAACTTCATCCACAAGGTCGGCGGCGCCTTCGCGATGGCCAGGGAACGTTCGCTTCGGGAATTCCTGCTCAAGCAGTCTCACTATGAGAAGATGCTTCGGTTCGTACTCGCCAATCCGGACCGGAGAGTCTTCGCCGTCGAGCGATGGTGTTTTCGAGGCTCGATCGACGATTGGATTCACATCGGTCGATCCGGATCTCTGAAAAAGCTGGTCGAGACTTATGCGAAGCATCTGGGGAAGGAAAGCTTCTTCGAGTTGATGTAGGCCCTTCCTTGCACAAGCCGTCACGAAGATCGAATTGGAGTCCGCACGATGAATGTGTCAGGCGACGACGCCTTGATCCTTGGGCTGGACAGCCCCAGCGCCATGCTCGAACGGGTCGGCGGCAAGGATGCCTCGCTGGTGAAGCTCGCGACGGCCGGGCTGCCGTGCCGCCGGGGTTCCACCGCCGCCGACGTGCACGAGGATCGTTTCTGAGCGTCGCCCTGGGATCGCGAACATGACGCTGCCGGGTCTTCGACTGCTGCCCTGTGGCGTTCGCGCTCGTGATCGTGTAAAACACGCTCCGTGGATCGTAAGGCACCCACTCTATACTACTAACTTTCCGATTCTTGTGGCGCGTGCAAGATTGTCAAACTGGGCAGAATTGAAGGATTCGCCTCGGTGATCTCTGTGCCCCTGTGGTGATGGATTGGCTCATCCGGATTTCTCACCACAGAGCCACAGAGAGCACAGAGAAGACAGAAATACGGATTCTTCTCCGCGCGCTCTGTGGCTCTGTGGTGAATCGATTTTGATCCGTTGCGGCTGGGCCGCGCTGTGATGAGCTCTTCGAACGGATTCGGCGTCGGACCCCTCAGCTCGACCCGTTCCGCGCCGAGAGGGAACGGCTCAAGGCCGAATTGGAGCAATCTCAGAGGGCGGGGACGCGACAAGCCGCCCTCTTCTCCAGAGTCTTGCCGATGTTTTTTCATCAGAGGTATCTCTCCGGCGAGCACGTTCCGGTCTGGGACGAGTTGATCCGGTTGGGCGACTCGATCCGGGAGGAGCCAGTCCGATCGGATGCGCTGGCAGTCGTGCGCGAGGTGGTCGATCGCTCTCATCAAAACCTCAAAGTGATCCACGACCGATTAGTCGGACTCGGCTACGAATTCGCGAAGCCGGAGGCCGTCCTCGTCGAAGCCGGGCCGGGGGCCGGGGAACAGATCCGGGCGATCGAGGCGAGCCTCGGGACGTTCCCGCTTCTGGTTCGAGAATGGTACCTGAGGCTCGCTTCGGTCGATTTCTCCCAATCCCGGCCCCAAGAATCCGGCCCCACCGAGTCGTGCGTGGGCGGGCTTGGCTTCAATTGCACCCTGATCATGCAAAGCCTCGACGGGTGCTGGGAGCAGTGGGAAAGACTGAACCGGCAGCACGCCGAAGATGTCCGCTCTGCCCGAGAATTCGGTCAGGGCCCACTCGGGCCGGAGCATCTCCCCCCATTCCTGGCCCTCGGTCCGTTCGCCTCGAATTGCGATCCGATGGGTTTCTGGTTGCCGAACTCCGGAGTGGACGGGGTCTTCTACAACGACGGCGCGGGAGACACGCACTTCATCGACCACTTACGAACGATCCTCCAGGAGGGAGGTTTTCCGTTCTGGCGACAGTACGGCAAACGACACAGGCACGTTCTGAGTGCACGCCCGAATCTCGAAGAGGTTTTGCCCATCCTGAAAGGGGGACTCCTTCCGGTTTAGAATGGGCTGAGAAGAGGCGGTATCCAGGTACTGCGAAGCATCTGGGCAACGAGATCTTCTTCGAGTCGATGTAGGCCCTTCCTTGCACGAGCCGTCTCGAAGTTCGAACGGGAATCCACACGATGAGTGTGCCAGGCGACGACGCGTTGATTCTCGGGTTGGACAGCCCCGGCGCCACGCTCGAACGAGTCGGCGGCAAGGGCGCGTCACTGGCACGGCTGGCGACGGCGGGCCTGCCCGTGCCAGCCGGCTTCCATATCACGACGCATGCGTATCAACGTTTTGTCCGCGAGAATCAGCTTGGAGACGCGATCGTTCCGACCGCGTCGCAGGCGACGGCCGATGACGCTGCCGCGCTCGAGCGTCTCTCCGAGGAAATCCGATCGCGGATCGTCCAGGGAACCATTCCGGACGACATCGCGGCCTCGATTCGCCAGGCGTACGGCGAGCTGGGCACCGATTCTCCCGCCGTCGCGGTGAGGTCGTCGGCCACGGCCGAGGATCTGCCCGGGATGTCGTTCGCGGGCCAGCAGGACACGTATCTCAACGTGCGCGGAGGCGACCATGTGCTTGAGGCCGTGAAGCGCTGCTGGGCCTCGCTGTGGACCGCGCGCGCCCTCGGCTACCGAGTGCGTCAGGGCATCCGCCCGGCGGACGTGGCGATCGCGGTCGTCGTTCAGCAACTCGTGCCGGCCGATGCGGCGGGGATCCTCTTCACGGCGAATCCGATGACCGGCGCACGCAACGAGATCATGATCAACGCAGCGTGGGGGTTGGGTGAGGCGATCGTCGGCGGGCACGTGACGCCGGACACGATCGTGATCGACAAGCAGACGGGCGCGGTGAAATCGCAAGACCTGGCCGACAAGGACGTGATGACGGTGCGGGTGGCCCAGGGGACTCGCGAGGAAGCCGTGCCGGCCGCGAAGCGCAAACAGGCTGCACTCCAACCCCAGCAAGCGGCGGAGCTGGCGCGAATCGGCATCCAGATCGAGCAGCTGTACGGCCAGCCGATGGACATCGAATGGGCTTTGAGCAAGGAGCGGTTTTCCATTCTCCAGGCGAGGCCGATCACGGCGCTGCCCGAGCCGCGGCCCAGGCTCGATTGGACGCTGCCGCAGCCAAAGGGTCGGTATGCGCGGAGCAGCGTGATCGAGCTGCTGCCGGATCCGCTCTCACCGCTGTTCGCCACGCTGGCCGTGCCGAGGTGGAACGAGGCTTACCGCGACCTGATGCAATCCATTGGACTCGAGGGTGCGTTTCCCGAAGACTACCTCGTGACCATCAACGATTATGCCTACTATGATTTGAGTCTTTTCAGCGGGTGGAAGATGTTGCGGGCCCTGGGTAAGCTGATTCCGCGCGGAATCTCCTGGATCAAGCGGGCAGAAGAGCGATGGGCCGATGAGGCTCGGCCGCGATACGCTGCGGTCGTCGCGGATTGGGCCGTGCGCGATCTGGGTGCGACTCCCGCGTCGCAACTCCTGGACGGCGCGAGTGAGCTTGCCCAGGTGGCGGCACACCACTATCTGATGATCCAGAGCGGCATCCTCCCCGCCGCCTACACGAGCGAACTGTTCTTCACCCACTTCTACAACCGCCTCATCAAACGCAAGGACGAGCCATCCGCCCTGACCTTCATGCTCGGCTTCGACAGCGCTCCGATCCTCGCCGAGAAGTCGTTGTATGACCTCGCGATGTGGGCGCGCACTCAGCCGAGACTCACCGCGTATCTTGCCGACACACCCGGTGCTGAGATCACGTCAGACTATCGATCGGCTTCATCGCCGATCGCCGATCAGGACGCATGGCATGAGTTCCGCCGCCGGTTCTCGGAGCATCTCGATCGATTCGGCCACAGTGTCTATGACCTGGACTTCGCCAAGGGGCTGCCTGCCGATGACCCGTCGCCCCTGCTCGAGGCGCTGAAGTTCTTCCTTCGCGGTGAGATGCGGAGCCCGCACGATCGGCAGTCGGCAACCGCGGCGGCGCGCCAGCAGGCCACGCAAACCATCCTGGCACGCCTGAGGGGATTGCGTTCGCGATGGTTCACGCGACTGCTCCGATGGGCACAACGATACGCACCACTCCGTGAAGACGCGCTGGCCGATGTGGGACTGGGCTGGCCGATCCTGCGCCGCATGCTTCACGAGATCGGCGGGCGGTTGGTCGCGGCGGGCCGTCTCGCCCGTTGCGAGGATGTGTTCTGGTTGAAGCGGGACGAGGTCGAAGCCGCGGCACGCGCGCTCGATGCCAATCAAACGCCTTCCGATCATCGCCAGATCGTGGTGGAGCGGCGCGCGACGTGGGAGCGGGAACGGAGGGTCACGCCGCCCGTGGTGTTTCCGATCAAGGGCGGTGCGCGGTTCTTCGGGATCGACTGGAGCCGATGGATGCCCGCGCAGACTGACCAGGAGATGGGAGACACCATTCGGGGGATCGGTGCCAGCCCCGGCCGTGTCTCCGGCGTGGCGCGGGTCATCTCGGGGCCGGTCGAGTTCGACCAGATGGGTCCGGGGGATATCCTCGTCGCCAAGATCACGACGCCCGCCTGGACGCCGTTGTTCGCGATGGCGGCGGGCGTCGTCACCGATGTCGGAGGCCCGCTCAGCCATGGCTCGATCGTCGCCCGGGAGTATCAGATCCCGGCGGTACTGGGCACGGGGGTGGCCACGGAGCGCATCCACAGCGGGCAACGCATCACCGTGCAAGGAGATGAAGGCGTCGTGATCATCGGCCGGTGAGCCGGAACATCGGCGTCGGCGAGATCATGGAGCCAAGCAGGGACCGAGTGTTAAGATTTGTTAAATGCCCGGTCTTCACGGCGCGCTCATTCGTGCCAATCTCGATTCCCATTTTGCAGAAGCCGACAGTTCGCGACGGGTTTCGTGGCCCGACCACATCTCTCTTGAGAACGCCAATCGATCTCGTCACGGTGCCGTGGCGACCTGCCATCCTGTGCGATGGGAAAGCGCCGATTCAATTTGCCAAGGAGGGGAAAAGAATGATCTTCATGATGAAGAGGTTCGGGCAGGCTTCCCGGCGGGGCCATTCGCGACCGATGGGACGGGGCGCCGTCTCATGCGAGATCCTCGAAGGCCGGCGATTGCTGTCGACCGGTATGCAGATGGGGGGAGTGGCGGGTGGGATCCCGATCGCTTCGTCTGGGAGATGGCAATCGCGATGGGCTGATATGGCGACGATGGGAGAGAACACGGTCGCATCGAGTCAGGTCGTGAGCAATCTGGGGATTGCGGGCCTCGGCGCGGATGTGCAGGGCGGCACCGAGGGTGGACCGGCTTTGTTCTTGAGCCAGACCGGCGCCGGCGCGGCTCGGGCTCGACGGCCACAAGCTCGTCGATCGGCACGTTACCAGGCGGAAATGTCGGGTTCGGCACAGGGAGCGGACCGGCTTTGTTCGTGAGTCAAGGGAGTGGCGGCTCGACCACGGGCTCGATGGCCACGAGCTCATCGGTGGGTACGTTACCTGGGGGTGTCGAGGGCGGGACAGGGAGCGGACCGATTCAGGTCGTGAGTCAGGGGAACACCAGCCCGACTGCGACAGCGCCCGTCATGATCTCGTCGGTGGGCACGTTACCAGGGGGTGTCGACAGCGGCGCTGGGAGTGGACCGACTCTGGTCGTGAATCCAGGAAGTGCCGGCGCAACGACGGGCTCGACGGTCACGAGTTCATCGGTAGGTACGCTTTCAGGAAATGTCGAGGGCGGCACAGGGAGCGGACCGACTCTGGTCACCAGTGGAGACAACGCCGGCACGACGACCGCGACTTCCTCGATCGGCATGGTACCAGAAGGTGCTCAGATTGGCACGAGCGGCGGACCGATTCAGGTCGTGAGTCAGGAGAGCACGGGTTCAACTGCGGCAGCGCCGGTCATGATCTCGTCAGTGGGCACGTTACCAGGGGGAAATGTCGCGTTCGGCACAGGAAGCGCGCAGACCCAGAGCGTCAGTGAGGGCAGCACCGGCCCGATGACTCTGAACCTGCCGATCGCAGCCTACCAGGGAGCCGCCCAGGGCGGAGTCAGCGGCACACCGATTCAAGTCGTGAGTGAGGGCGGCGCCGGCACGACGACCGCGAGCCAGCCGATCGTCTCGTTCCCAGGGGGTGTCGAAGGCGGCTCGGGCAACGCACCGACTCTGTTCGCGAGTGGGGACAACACCGGCACGACGACCACGACCTCAACCATCGGCACGTTGCCAGAAGGTGTCCAGATCGGTACAGGCAGTGCACCGATGATGTTCGTGAGTCGGGGTGGCGCCGGCTGGATGACGGGCTCGCCAGCCACGAACTCATCGATGGGCACCTTCCCCGGGGCTGTCGAGGTCGGGACGGGCGGTGCCCCGACGCAAGTCTCGAGTGGGACTCAGTCCCCATCAACGACCCTGAGCGGCAGCCAGGGTTAGAGCGCTGAGCGCTTGCGTTGCGGACGGCTGATACGAGCCCGAAGCGCCAGCGAGTGGATTGAGGAACCCTCGCCCGAACTCACTCGCTGGCGCTTCGGGCTCGTATCGATTCGATGCGGTGATTGTTTCCAACCCAAGCGTTAAACGCTCCAGTGAACCGCGCAAGGAACTCTCCCGACGCGATCCAGTTCTGAAAGAGTGTACGAGAAACTCGCCTCAGCCCCGATCGGGGCGCCGGGGTGTCGCCTGGCGGCGTCTGCTCGAGTAACCGAAACCCACGAGGCGTCTCGGTTCCGAGCACCGGCGGGGCGACAGAGCAGCTCGCGTCCTCGCGGTTGCTGACGCTCCTCCGGAGCTTCTCGTACACTCTTGACACAGTCGATAGGGTTCCGGGGATCGACTTGATCGGTTGAGAGGTTGAAAGCTATAGTACGCGCCCTTCCCCAAGGAGGCTTCCTGGACTTCAGGAAGAACCGCGAGACGGTTGGGGCAAGGAAGATCACGGCGATACCCCGAGCGTCTTACGGATCGTTGCGCAAGGAAGATCAAGACGCAGATGTCGGCTAACGGATGGGACCCGCTTCCGGCGGTAGCAACCTGAGCCGACATCGGCCAATTGGGTCTGTGGCGAGCAATATCATCGATGACGCGTCGTGGTGCGTGCCCTCCCCGCTGCTTGGTAGCGCGGACTCTGGGTGTCGAGCGGTTGGAGGACCGGCGGCTCCTCAGCTCGTTCGGGGCGGCTACGGATCCACAATTCACTGGGTCTCCGATCCAACCCTCTCCCGTCGCTGCCTTCCGGTCCATGGCATCGACGGCCTCAGATGTCGCCGGGCACATCGGACGAGACCATGACCGGCCCCGTCGGCAATCCTCTCGGTGAGGTCGGTTTCGACGGTCTCGTCGTCGTGCCTTCTCCACTCGCGATAAACCTGACAGCACTCCCCACGGTCATGATGCCAGGTCCGCGTACCGGCCCATCGGACCTTCCCGTCGCTGCGAGCGGGACGATCGCAGGCACTGCCGCGAACGAACTCTGGATTGAGCGACCGCCGGTCAGGGTACTCGTCGATACCTTGAGCCCTCCCACGCTGATCAGCGTCGGTGGTGCGAGCGGAACAGTCGGGGGAGCGGGCAGTCCCTCCCCCGAGAGCGATCTCTCTCGTGGTTCGGTCGCGGTCTCCGGACCGGCCAATCCCGTAACGATGGCGAGCGTCGCGACGTTCGGCGAGATGAGCGGGGGCGGCCAGACGATTCTCGCGAACACGGTGCCATCGAGTGACGACCTCTTCTTCGGGAACGGCGTCGCTGGGAGTGCCGGGGCCATCGGCGCTCCCCCACTCCTCACTTTCAACGCCGTACCTCCACCTGGCGGACTGCCCGAGTTCGAGACCGTCGCTGTAGGCCCTCCCATGACCATCGCTTTCAGTGGCGGTTCCTCAGCCACCCTGGCATTGCCGGCACTCCGGACCTTTCTGGCGTTTGGCCCCTACCGTGGTGCTCCTCAGGTCACCGAGACGCTCGACGGCGCCGCCAGCATCGCCACGAACGGGGCGAGCAGTCTCGGGTCTCTCGCCAGTGTCAACAACGCCGAAGCCGTGTTCGGAATCACTGGTATGAACCTCACTCTGTCCGGGACGAGCCCGGTCCGGGGCCTCGCCGACAGTTCACTGAACACCAATCGCATCCCGACGCTCGTCGGCGGCCGGCTCGCCGAGAGCTGGCCCGATCGTGACGAAACTGGCCAGTGGACCTCGTGCACCATGGTAACCGCGGAGCCCCACCCGCAGTGCATGGAGGAGGGTTCCAGCCTATTCAGCCTGATCGTCCCGTCCCCGCAACGATTCGGCCTGATCACGGACTTCCAGCCAATGGATGAGGCCGGCGTGGGGCCGCTCATCGACCAGTTGCTCCAGCAGTTGGAAAACCTCGGCTCAGGGCTGGCCTCGCGGCCGGGGCCGACGGACCTGGTGGTGGAGCTTCTGGCGATGGTCGTGGTCCTGTCCGCCTGGACGGTGGTTCCCAGGATCCTGGATCGCGTCTCCGGAAGACGAGCGAATGCCCGTTGATGCGGCGACCTCGCTGGATGGGATCTCCGGCTTTCCCGGAAGTAC
Source organism: uncultured Isosphaeraceae bacterium (assembly GCA_963845695.1). Classification (GTDB taxonomy): domain Bacteria; phylum Planctomycetota; class Planctomycetia; order Isosphaerales; family Isosphaeraceae; genus CAWJTV01. The sequence continues at coordinate 305,234 of CAWJTQ010000020.1, forward strand.
GAGTGGGGAGTAACCATGAGCGACGCACTGGATTGTCTGCTCGAGCGGTTGACCCAGGGTGACCTGGCCGCCGCGGAAGAGGTCTATCTGACCTTCAAGCCGGTTCTCCGCGTCATGGTGCGGCGGCGGTTGACGCCGCGGTTGCGAGCCAAGTTCGACTCGATGGACGTCGTGCAATCGGCCTGGGCCGACATCCTCAAGGGCTTCCGCGAGGAAGGCTGGCAGTTCCGAGACCGGGAACACCTGCGGGCCTACCTCGTCAAGGTGACCTACAACCACTTCATCAACTTCTGTCGCCAGCACGGCCGCGAGATCCGGTACGAGCAGCCGTTTGCCGGCGACGAGCCGACCGGGCTTCCCGCCTCGGCTCAACCTCGTCCCAGCGAACTCGCACAGGCGGATGAGCTCTGGGAGTTGCTGGTGGGTCTTTGTCCCCCGGCCCATCACAACCTGCTCCATCTCAAGCGACAGGGCTTTCCGCTCGCCGAGATCGCCAGCCAGACCGGTATGCACGAGAGCAGCGTGCGCCGCATCCTCTACGACCTGGCGCGCCGGTTGGCCTCAGTCCGCGGCGAGAAGTCCTCCGTGCCGCTCTCGATGCCGGCCATCCCATCGTAGGAAGACTCCACGGCGGATGTCCGACGATGATCTGAACCTTGCCGCGATCTTGTGACCACCGGAGCCGGCTGCCTCATGACGCCGGCTGGCCGCCATTCGTGCCTGGCCGGCCGCAGAGGCCGACGACGAGGCGTGCCGCCACGCCGCCGATCGCCGCAGCGATCAGCGCCAGCAGCGAATGGCCGGCGATCATCACCGAGTCGTCCTCGAAAGGGACCGGCCGATACACATCGGCAAGGATCCGGATGTAGCCCGACTGGACGCGGTACGCCAGGCCGATCTGGCTCAAACCCAGCCGTAGCGCGTCCTTCGCCGGGATGCTCTCGCGGTCGATCGAGACCAGGAGACGACCCCATTGCTCGAGTGTGAGCCGGAGTTCGTACAACGATGCATAGAACACGGGGGCCTTGCCCGAAGGCCCTCGGATCGCGTCCCGGATCGGGCCGAGGACGACCCGCAACGCGGTAGGCTCGGGGAAGTGGAGCGAGACCGGCTGTTCGAGTGCCTTCCGGATCCGCCCACTCTCCTCGTCGGTCGTGAGTTCATCGTCCGTGGATTCTCCGACCCTCGACGGACCGCCGGGGCGGAGCACGGCATTGAGGAGGTGGTTGGTGGGCAATTCCCACGGGAAGACCGGCCCGAAGGCCAGGACCAGGTAGCCCAGGCCGAAAGAGGCGGCCCCGACCCATACGTCACGGCGCCGGCCCCGGCCAAGGGCCGCGCCGAGGATGGCCAGGCCCATCAACGCCCAGGTCAACAGGAACACCGTGCCGGCCCCGATGTCGGCGTCCGCCCGCCAGCCGAGCAGGGCCGCTCCGACGAGCAGGGTCAAGCCGAGCAGTCCCACGCATGCCGGCTTTCGCCACCATCCCGTCGTGTCGCCGTCGGGCGGGGCGCTCCCGGCTGGCGCCGACTCGCCGGTCGCGAGCCCCGGGACGAGCGAGCCCGCCAGGATGCTGCCGAGAACTGCGAAGGCCAGGGCCCAGGCGTCGTGCGCGATGCGGACGATCGGCGGCAGCGACAGGAGATCGCCGTGGACCTCACCCGATCCCGGCAGGAAGGCGACCGTCGGCAGCGGACCCTCAGAATACGTGTACCAGTGAGCCAGGGCGAGGTAACCCCAGCCGAAGGCGGCGAAACCGGCGAATCGCGGCCGCTCGTCCGGCCCGCGGCAGTCGGCTCCGATGGTCGCCAGCGCCAGCGCACCGCAGGTTAACAGCCGCACCACGCCGGCCCAGGTCTCAGCCGACGGGCCCCATTTCGCGGCGAGGCCCACGACCGCGGACAGCCCGACGGCGACGAATCCCACGGTCGCGAATCGGAGTTTACGGTTCACGACGACCTCGGTGTGGCCGCCGCGAGCGGTCCGAGACGAGCGGCACGGTCGCGGCCCCCAGTGCGGCCGCAATCAGCGCCAGCAGGCTGTGCCCGACGACCTGTACCGGATCCTCATACACCGGGATCGTCGCGGACTCCTCATCGGAGATCACGATGAACCCGGACCGGGCGACGAAGCCGAGCCCGAGCTGCTTCAGGATCAGTCGCAGGGCATCCCTCAAGGGGATGGCGTCGATGTCGATCAGGACCGTCGATGACAGGGTCCGCTCGGCGATCTGGAGGCCGACCGGATCGACGTAGATCGGGATGCCGGGGAAGTTGGACTCCCGGGTCAACTCGCGAACGTACTTGAGCACCTCCTCCACCGGGGTCTCATTGGGAAAGTGGAACGGGATCGGCTCATCCAGCTTCCTCATAATGACCTGGTCCTTGACCCGTTCGAAGGCAGCCGACGTGAAGTCGGGGAACTCAGAGTGGACCGGTGGGCCGCCGGGACGGAGGAGGCTGTTGATCATCCCCTCGGTCGGCAGGTGCGGCGCGACGATGAACAGCGCGGACTTGCCGAAGGTCAGTGCCAGGTAGCCGAAGCCGAAGAGGGCCGCGCCAGCCAGGCCGCGCGGTCCCGTCCCCGGCTGAACGCGGCGCCGAGGGCCACCGTCCCCAGCAGCCCGCACGTCAACAGGAAGCTCATGCCGGCCCAGAGGCCGGGCGCAGGCCACCGTCCCAGGACGGCGGCGATTGCCGCGATCCAGAACGCCGCCAGGCCGATGAGGGCCGGCCACTTTCGGAGGAGAGGCGGGAATCGCGGTCCCGATCGTGCCATTTCCTCCGAGACCGGTGTTCGTGCGTCGGGACTGGCGACCAGGACCCCGGCCAGGACGCACCCGAGTTGGGCCAGCGCCAGCGCCCAGAGGCAATGGAGGATGCGGTAAGTCGTCGGGAGTTCGTTCCAGCCGTCGACGGTGCGGAAACGTGACGAGGGACCGAGTTTCGCGCCGAGATTCCCGATAATCGTCTGGACCAGCGTGATGGTCGGCAGCGGCTTGCCGGAGTAAGCCATCCCGTGCGCCAGCACCAGGTAACCCCCGCCGAACAGGGCGAACCCGAGCCACCCGGCCCGCTCCTCGCGCCCCCGGCACAGCGCCCCGGCCGCCACGATCATCACCGCACCGACGGTGACCAGGAGCATCGCCCCGGCCCAGTCCTCGGACGGATTCCGCAGGGCGGCGAAGCCGATCCCAGCGACGAGTATTACGCCCATCAGCCAGGCAATCGAGAACCGTATCTTCCCCAGCATGAAGGAGCCCCTCGCCGTGACGTCCGGCTCGTCCACGGCCAGGACGGGCTGCGCCGGCGTTTGATGCCGACCCGGGCCGGCCGTCAGGAGTATCATACTCGCCGTCACAGGGTGAGGAGTACATCCCGGTCGGCGAAGAACCAGCCACGGCTCTCGGATCGGTCCGAGCCATGATGACCCCGGAGGATGTGCGCGCCGCGGCCGAGCGGCTGACCCAGTTTCACCAACGGTTCGCTCCCCTCTTCGGCGAAGTCTCGCCAGGGCGAGCGTGGCCCAGGAACTCGCCGCGCAGGTGATCGGCGTCAATAGTTTTGCGCTACCGGGCGAGCCATCGGGGGTCGATCGAGAAATCATCGGCCAACTGCCGTCGGGCTTTTGCGTGGCCACCAGGAAGTCAATCCCTCGCTGGATTTCGGGTCGTTCGGCCGTATCACCGGCGATCGACAAGGCATACAAGGTCTGGCCAGTGGCAAAGGCGTCGCTCTTCCGTTCCGGGACCGTCTGGCTCCAGCCACCGTCGGCGCGTTGCAGTGCAAGCAACTCGTCGATCGCGGTTTGCATCGCTTTGCGCGACTTGGCGGAGCGGGCGCCCAACAGCACCTTCAGGACCTTGTCTTGATGGATGTCGGAGCGCTTTGCAGCGTCGAGCCAGGCGATCGCTCTCGACAGCACCGCGCGCTGCGATTCCGGCGCGTCGGGTCCCGTTGCCCCCTCGAGAGCCATGATGATCCAGGCGACGTCGGTGGTCTGGCTTTCGTTGATCGGCGGTCGCCTGAGAGTGGTAAAGAACTCCCACGAACCGTCGGGTTGCTGCTTCTTGACGATTTCCTCCGCGATCAGTTTCAGGCTTTGTTTTTGTCCCTCTGTGAGCGAGGGCAAAGACTGTGCGGCGATGGCGAGGAACGGCAGCCCCATGTTCAGCCCTCGACCCTGTGGGCGCGGGTCGGGTGGATCCGCCGGATTGGGAAAGATCTTCGAGATCATCAACTTGTCCCGACTGCCCAGCAAGGACTCCATCGTTTCCGCCAGGAATTTCTTGCCGCTCGTGTACCCTTGCCGTTCGGCTTCGCTCAGCGCCCAAAGTGGCATCGGTACGTGATGGCAAGCGGCGCATTGCGCGTGTTCAGCCAGGCGGTGCTTTCGGTCTGAAGGTATCCCATGGCACGATCGACCGCCTGCTGGACCTTCTGGGTTGTTGCGCGTGGAATCAAGGTCGGTTCATCGGCAAGAGCCGGCCGTGAAAGGTAAAGTCCCAAAAGAAACCACACTAACGAGGATACGCGAGCCATGGATCGATCTCCTCGCAAGAAAAATGATCGGCGCGAGATAGTGAATTTACCGCGCCACCGCCGGGCCTGCCAGTGCCCGAGAAACTGTCCCATTCGTGACGGACGCTTACTGTCAGTGGCATCGTTCTCGTGACGAAGCGGGCAATCTGAGAGACGTCGGTCACCTCGACCAAGGCATCCGCCGGCGCTTGCGGTGCCGCGGATGCTTGCGGCTTCTTCCCGAATCACTTCGCCATCTGCCGTCGGGTGGTTTGGCCTCGCCCGCTCGCCATTCAACAGGGGAGGGCAGCCGCCGCAAGAGCTTCGATGCCGCTCTACTTTCGTCATCCTCGACCCGAGAATGGTTTCCGGCGTGGTAGCCGTCACTTCGCCGACGCCGGACCGGGGACCGCCCGATCGATCAGGGGCCGGAAATCGGGTCGGGACCGGAGGGGTACGAAGCCGGGACTCTCCTTCAATTGCCGGCGGTCCACGTTGCCGGCGGCGACGGCCCGGCGGAGCTCGACCATGGCGCGATCGGGATCGGCCTTGACCCGGGAGGGGAGCGGGCCAGGACCGAAGGCACCGAACAGCTCGGCCGCTTCGGCCCAGAACCGGTCGTAGTCGGGCTCGCCTTGCGGGAACCGCCAGAGCGTGGCCACGCCGCGGACGTAGTAGTCGGACGCCTCGCCGACCTCGCCGCGCCGCCAGCAGGCCATCGCGAGGAAGAACCAGTCGCTGGCGTCCTTGCCCCGGTTCAGCAGGGCCGACCGGCGGAGGATCGTCACAGCTTCGTCCAGCAGGCCGGCGCGGTAGAGGGCGACCCCCAGGGTGTTCACGTTCGTCGGGAACCGGGATCCGAGTTCCACGGCCCGGCGGGCCATCGTCACGGCCTCGCGCGGATCGCGCGTTGTGTGTCCCGGGTACCCAACGAGCAGCCAGGCCAGGCTGTTGAGCGTTGAGGCGGAGTCGGGGCGATTCTTCAGGGCTTCGCGATAGGCGGCCTCGGCCTCGCCGAAACGACCGGAGTTCGCGAGACACCAACCGAGATTCGAGAGATGGCTCGCATCATCCGGGCAGAGCCGCACCGCCTCGCGCGCCTCGGAGAGGGCCTCCTCGAGCCGGCCCTTGGCCTTCAAGACACTGCTGAGATAGTGATGAGTCATCGCGTCATCGGGGGCGAAGCGCACGGCCCGGCGATAAAGCTCGAGTGCCTCGTCAGGCCGGCCCAGGTTCTCGACGACCGCTCCCATACCCAGCAGCGTAGACACGTCGTCGGGGTCCAGCCGGAGCGCCTCGCGGTAGGACACGGACGCCTCCCCGTAACGGCCGAACCAGTTCAGGGCGCCCCCCATTCCGGAGGGCGCCTGAGCGTCTCCGGGCCTGATCCGGGCCGCCTCGCGGTACATCGCGAGGGCGTCGTCGATCCGGTCCAGATCCAGGAAGGCCCCTCCGAGATTGATGTGAGCATAATAGTCGTTGGGCCGGGCGGCGATGGTTCGCTGGAGCACGGCGACGGCCTCGGTCAGCGTCCGGCGCGCCTTCCTCGGATCGTCCTCGGTCTTGCAGGGTGTCCCCCAGGCAGAAGAGATGCCGGCCGTTCCCGGGTCGGATCTTCACCAGGTCGAGGAAGACGGCGATGGCCTCCTCACTCTCGCCTCTCTTCTTCAAGGCGTGGGCGAGCTCGTGCGCCGTCTCCGGGCGGAGCATCCGCGCGGCGGTATAATAGCGGACGGCCTCATCCCGGCGCGAGCTTCTCGAGCGTTCGGGCCAGATCGTAATTGAGCCAGAGGTCGCCCGGATGGGCGCGGACTCCCCGGCGCAGGACCGACTCGGCCGCGGCCGGGGTTCCCACGTCGCCAAGGGCCTTGCCCAGCAGGTCGAAGCTGATCGGCGGTCGCGCCTCGGCCTCGACGGAGGCAGCCAGGGCGGTCAGGCGGGCGAGGCGGGCGGGGCGATCGGCGATCTCCAGGGCGTCGCGGAGTTGATCCCGCCACGGGTCGGTGTCGGCCGACCGGGCCGCAGTGGCCAGCCGCTTCGCGCCGGCCGCGTCTTTGAGGAGGTCGCGTCGCACGGCGGCCCAGTCGTCCAGCGCCATGGCCAGAGCGGTCGCGATCTCCGGGGGACGGGCCTTGATCCGACGGCCGGCCTTCTCGGGGGCCAGGGCGTCGGGGTCGATCCCGACCTCGCGGAACGCCTCGCGATAGGCGGCATCGGTGTTGTCGCCGAGCCGGTCGTCGGCCCTGGCCGAGCGGATGTCGGTCAGGCGGTCGATCAGCCGGCGATCGCGCGCGGCGGCCTCCGCCACCTCCGCGGCGCGGCCGCGCTCGGCGACGACCTCGCCCGCCAACTCCTCAACCTGCTTCCGCAATCCCGGCTCGACACCCGCGACCAGCAGTTCGCGGGCCTTCTCGGCGGCGGCCAACGCGGCGTCCCACGGGGCCAGGTCGCCCACCGCCGCCCCCTGCGCCTGGCCGCGAAGCCGCGTTGCCTCCTGCACCGCGGCGTTGACGTGCGCGGTTGCCTCACGACCTCGATTCAGTCGATCCAGCTCGACCCAGCGCCAGCCGGTGCCGACCAGCCCGGCCGCCAGCAAGACCGTGGCTGCCAAGGCGCGGGTCAGGCTCCTGGCCCGGCGCTCGGCAGACGCCTTGGCCTCGGCCTCCTCGGCGCGGGCCGACTCGGCGGCGCGGGCCAGCTCGGCGGCGCGCAATCGCTCTTGCACCCCGGCCAGGTAAGCCGTGAGCCGGCCCGACACCACTCCGGCGTCGGACGGGCGGTCTTCGGGCTCGGCCGCCAGGCAGTCGCGGGCCAGGGCGATCAACTCGTCGTCGGCCTTGCACCGAGCGAGCCGATCGATCGCGGCGGCCGTGTCGGCCCGACCAGCCGCGCGGAGGATCTCCATCGCCGTCGTGCCGCCGAACGCCGACGACCCGGTGAGGACCTCGCAGAGGATCGAGCCCAGCGCGAAGACGTCGGCCTGGCGAGCGACCACCTCCGTCTCGCCCCGGGCCTGCTCGGGCGCCATGTAGGCTGGTGTCCCCAGCACGCTGCCGGCCTCGGAAAGGTCGCTGTCCCCCTTGCTCCGGAGCGTCGCCACGACCGTCTCATGGACAGACGGCGTCTTCGGCGCGCGCGCCGGCTGGCCATCCCTGGGCAAGACTTTGGCCAGTCCCCAGTCCATGACCTGGACCTCGCCGAAGCTGCCGACCATCACGTTCGACGGCTTGAGGTCGCGATGGATCACCCCACGGGCGTGGGCGTAGGCCACCGTCTGGCAGACGGCCTCGAAGATCGACAGGAACCGGGGCAGGTCGTCGAGGGGCTGGAGACCTTCGGTCAGCCTGCGGGCGGGGTCAGGAGACTCGCGCCCAGCGCGCTGGGCCAGGAGTGCCGCCAGCGTCTGCCCCTTGACCAGCTTCATGGCGAAGAACGGCCGGCGGTCTGGCAGCGCGCCCAGCTCGTAGACCGGCACGATGCCGGGGTGCTGGAGCTGGCCGCAGATCTGGGCCTCCTCGACGAACCGGTCGACCAGGTCGGCCCGCTCGCGGTGCTGCTCGAGGAGCACCTTCAGCGCCAGGTCGCGACCCAGCTCCGGGTCGCGGCCCTTGAGCACGGCTCCCATCCCGCCCCGGGCGATCTCGCTAACGAGTTGATAGCGCCCAGCCGATCCATCAAGGGGAGACCCTCCCCTCGTTACGATGGGCGGTTCGGGACCCGGATCGGTCTCCTCCAGCTTGACGCCGGTGAACGTTCCGGTCCGATCGGAGACGCGGGAGATGACGCCATCGCCGTCCGTGGCGGGCGGAAGGAGGGCCAGGCTGGCGCCGAGGTCGCGGTCAGTGATCCGCGCCAGGGTCCGCCGGGTCGAGGCCCCTGCCGGGATGGCTGCCAGGCTCTTCTCGGTGCTGCCCGCATGCTTCTTGAGGTGCAGCCCCACCATGGCCTCGATGATCGCCCGCTGATCGGCCTCGAGATCGCCCCGGCCGATCAGATGTTCGGCAAGTGAACGATCTTTTGCGAGCGTCCAGGCCTGGAAGGCGGCCACGAGGTGGGACTGGTCGATCATCCCGTTCTGAAGAGCGATCAGGCCGAAGAGCAGGTCGCGATTGGCGTCAGACATGGCTGGACTCCTCGTTGCGACGGTCGATCAGACCGTCTGCCCACGTCATCGGGGATCGGTTCGGTCGTCTTCACCGAGAGCTCGAATTATCGCATGAACGGGCGACAAATACCAACAGGGAAGGCCGGATGGGTGCAGTCGCGTTTCTGCGGTCGGGCCGCCGGGCTGTGCGAGGTTGGTGACCGAGTGCCATTGCCCCGACGAACTGGAAGCACTTCCCCGAGCCACTCGTGACCTCAGCCCGACCATCCACGAGTGGCGGTGATCGTGGACGGAGGTCGAGTCCAGACCCGCGCTGAGGAGAGCGGCCAGCGGTTGTGGAACCGTGATGGCGGGAGACCGAAGTGGCCTCGTGACAAACGCTCGACTGGCTTGCACCTCGATGGTTTCGGTGCATCCCGCTTTCTCGAACATGCTACCGTCCCTGTCAGCTTTCGCGTTCAGGTGAGTTCGACAACCCAGAGGTATCACGCTCAACCTCTCCCGGGTTTCCCGGGGATCATTCCTGCCGCGACGCGGCGCACCATGCTCCTTTCCCCTCGGGCTTTCGCGTTCAGGTAGATCTGGTGACTCAGGGGCATCACGCTCAACCCCTCCCGAGTTGCTCGGGGATCATTCCTGCCGCGATGCGGCGCACGCTGGTCAAGAAATACTGCCGGCCGGCATCGACCCGTCGCGGCTGGGCAGCTGCGGCATCGGCATCCATAAGCTTACGCAAGACGGCGATCAACGACGCCATCCGCACCGGCGCGACGATCCACGAGGTTCGCGAATTCGCGGGCCACAGCGACATCCGCACCACCGAGGTCTACTTCGTCCGCCGGGAGGAGGACGCCGAGGTGGCGGCATGGCGCATCCAGATTCGCGTCACGCGCACCGCTCTGCGTCCCACCGCTCCGGACTCGGCCGAACCGGACCGCCCGACCGCATAACCGTGGATCATGGGGTTCCAGCCCCATTGGCGCGAGAACATCCCCGAGCGGCTGTTGCCCCTGGTTATGGTCAACAGCAAGCCGAACCGAAAGGCATGGGAATGCGCCCTGCTGCTGAAGCTCCAGCACGATCTGAGATCAGGCAACCTCTCGGTCAAACACGGCAAGCGGTTCGGCCGGTTCGAGGACTACTTGGGGCGTGAGTCGCAATGGAACAGGAAACTGGAATAAGCCCCCGATGCGGCCCATCAGCGTCGGGTGATGGTGATTTTGAACCGGCGGGAGAGAAAGCCACCAATCAGAGCGAAGGCCACTTGCGGCACGGTGAGCATGCCCACAACGCCGGAGCACTCGAGAGGGATGCGAACGTAGGGCCGGTCTAGCCCGACTGCCTTCTCCAGGGGAACGTACAACAGGCTGAGATAGTAGAATATTGGTCCATCTTGATTCTGGTCGAGAGTCATCAACGCGACGAATAAGGCCAAAACCATCGCCCCGGACACTGCGAACCCCAAGAGGAAAGGGCGGTTTCGAGGACGCTGTTGAGCGACCAGGGTGCCGACTACCAAAACGTTCACCATCGGCAATGCACCCAATACGAAGAAGCCAATCTCCGGGTAACGGAGCATGGCCCGTATCACAGCGAAGTCGAGTGCGGCGATGGCGATGCCAACCATGCCCCAGGCGATTCGGAAGCGGGCTATTTTCACGGCAAGCCTCTGGTCGTAGAATTCCGCTTATACGTCGAGCACGAGCAGAAATCAGGGCAAATCCGCCCGATTTCGGCCCCGTAGCCCGAGAAAAACTCGTCGTATAACGATCTTATTCCAGTTTCCTGTTCCATGGCTACTCACGGGCCTACTTCCTCCCGCAGGAGCGCTGGTAGCCGCTCCGCAAGTCGTACTTCCAAAGGTCCGGCCTGCCTGCCGACCCGAAAGATGTCCTCGACCATCTGACCAAGCGGCTGAACCCGGCCTAGATCGGGGAGCGGTCCGACTTGCTAACTTACGTCATTCCATCGGGATGCGATTCCAAGCTAACGCCCCCGAGCGGGAGGGAGCAAGAGTGCAGCAGCGCGTCTGGCGTCGATCGGTCCCAATTGCTTCTTTGACAAACGTCGTTGATCCGCGTGGGCGTGGGCGTTAACGTATACGTAGGTCAGGCTTTCCCCGCCTGACACGGAACCGACCCGGTTGGAAAGCCTGACCTACGAGGATGAAGATGACGCGACTGGCGGGCGTGCGTCGGAGCTTCCCGACATTCCGGTTGATCGTGGTGCCGTTTCGCTGGATCGGCCGGAGCAAGCGGAGGATCTGTATCGCCATCCTGACCGTGCTGGCGATGATCGCGGCCCCTCCGCTGTGGTGGTGGACGCAACTCTGGGGACTGCCCGACATCGGCGAGCCGTTCGACGTTTCCGCGTTCTGGGCCTTCACGATCCCCGACGAACGGAATGCGTTCGTGCTGTATCGCGAGGCGGCGGACCGGTTCAAGCCGTGGGATCCGGGCCGCAAAGTCGCGGGCAACACGGTCGACCTGAAGGCTTCGTGGTCGAAGGCCATCCCCGAGCTGCGCCAATGGCTTGAGGAGAACCGCGAGGCAATGGAGCTCTACCGCCAGGGGACCGAGCGGCCGGACGCGCTCGATCCGGACCTTCGTGAATACCGACGAAGATGGCAGTCGTTTCAAACGCTCCACTTCTTTCAAAACCTCGCCCTGCTCGAGGCCTCGCGCCGGGAAGAACAGGGAGACCTGTCCGGGGCGTGGGTCTGGTATCGCGCGGCGCTTCGTGCCAGCCACCACCTCGGTATGCACGGTACGGCCGGCGGGCGGCTCATCGTCCAGCGCTGGAAAACTGATATCTACGCCCGTCTGCTGGGCTGGGCCGACGACGCAAGAACGACCCCGGCGATGCTCCGCCAGGCGCTCGACGACGTGGTGGCGTGCGAGTCGCTTTCCCCATTGGATACCGATATGCTAAAATTTGAGTATATCGATATGGAGCGAGTCCTGGACGACCCGCAAAACCCGGGCCGCCACCCGCCGATGTATTCCTTTGCGCGTCGCTGGAGATATCACGAGTACCGACTGACCCCGGAGAAAATGCAGGAGATCTGGGATACCTGGCGAGCCTGGCGGCGCGAGACCGAGCGGAGCCGGCGGGTGATCCGCCTGTTAATGGCCAACTGGCTGGCGCATTTCGAGCTGCCGCCCGGCCATCGACCCAAGCCCGATCTCAATCCCGCGTTGGATTTCGATATCTACCCGCTTGGGCCCGAGGCGCCGGCGAAGGCCCGCGTCCTCTCGACCGAGGCACTGGGCCGGTGGCTGGATTCCTCGAACGATGCCCAGATGTTGTTCAATCTGCTCGAGCTCAACCGCATACGAGCCGATGAGACCGCGAACCACCGGGAGCTTCTTGTCCTGCTGGCGAGCCAACTTTACCGGCGCGAGCGGGGGACCGATCCACCCACGCCCGAGGACCTGGTCGGCCCTTACCTCAAGAGCCGGCCGGCCGAGTTCCCCGAGGACCTGAGGGACGAGGCGATCGAGCGCACATCGAACGCGGTGAAATGAGCCAAGGGGAATCCCTGGGTCCGTGGCGGAATCCAGGTGCGGAAAGGCCGAAGCAAAAGGGCATCGGGAGGTCGCGGTGGGCGGAGCCCAGCCTACGGCGCGCGCGATCGACCCTGATTTCGTTGACGTCGTCCAGATTCCACACCCGGACATGGTTGTCGAATCCGGCGGCGGCGATCATCCGGCCATCGGCGGAGAGGGACAGGCGCGGCAACCCCACGGAATGGCCATCCAGGCTGGCGATCGGCTCGCCGGTCGCGACCTTCCAGATGCGAACCATCCCATCACAGCCCGACGTGAACAGCAGGCCGCCAGCCGGGGAGAAACGAACGGCGTTGGAGCCACCGGCATGCCCCGGGATCCGGAGCTGCAATCGACCCGACGGCAGCTTCCAGAGCCGGACGACACGAGCGGTCGGGCCGGCGGCGGCCAGGAGCCCTCCGTCGGGTGAAAAGGCGACCGATGTGATCCCGCCGGATGAGCCGCTGAAGATCGACCGACCCCGGCCGGTGTCGATGTCCCAGAGGTTGACCCTCTCTTCAACTCGTTCTCCCACCGCAATCGACCGGCCGTCGGACGAGAACGCGAGATCCAGGGCCGGGAATCGACCGCGCAGCCTCGTGCGAACCCGGCCCGCGGCGAGGTCCCACAGCAGGATTTCTCCATCCCGATTCGTCGACGCCGCCAGCAACCGGCCGTCGGGCGAGAAGGCCAGGGCGCTGGAACGAGATACTTCTTCGTTCAGGATGATCCGCGATCCGCCTGCGGCGAGGTCGAAGATGGGGATGCCGGGCTCCTCCCGTGCCACGGCGAGGAAGCGACTGTCCGGCGAGAAGGACAAGCCCCGCGACACCTGGGACGGGAGATCGAGAATCCGCTCGATGCCCCGGATGTGCAGCGACACCCGGCCGTCGCTGCGCGTCGTCGCGATGGTCTTCCCGTCCGGCGAGACCGCAAACCCGAAGACGCTCGTTCCGGGCTCGTGCCGGATCAGCCGCGTCGGCGGGTGGGGGTGCCCCGGACCGTCGTTCAGGAAGGCGATCAGGCCAATGATGGTCAGCGCGAAGACGCCCGTCAATCCCCGTGACGGCATCGGGAGCCCGGCACGCCTCCACGCGGTCCTCGCTGGGCCGGACTCGCCGACCCGCCGGATCGGCGGCAGGCCGAACCCGACGCGCCATCGATCGCGTCTCGTCGCATGGTTCACTCCGGATCTCCGACGACTCGGTCAGCAGACTGAGACAAACGAGTGCTTTCGAGCCCCGACCCGGTGACACACAAACGGCCCGAGGATCATTCGATCACGCGGCCGAGGCGAGCGCGGCGGTCGCGATCGATATCGACCGACGCCGCGCCTCGAACGACCGGCGACGGAGCGATCAAGGCTTCCGTGCGGCGGGCGCCGCCTCCGGCTGCTTCACGGCGGTGACCGGGATCGCGCCGAGGTCCAGCGGCTCGTCGCTGCGGCCGCCGGGCATCGCAGGGACGACCACCTCGAGCCGGGCCGTCGCCAGCACCTCCTGGCCCAACCCGACCCTGAATGGATCGCGCGGCGGCTGGTTGACCCTGATGAGGAAGTCGTACGCGCCCGCCTCCACATCCTCGACCCGGAACGACCCGTCGGCCTCGAGCTTGACGGTGTAGCCCCCGCTCGCGAGGTGGGAGGCCTTCTTGAGCCCGGAACGGGAGAGCGCAGCCTGGATCGGCGACACCTTGGGAATCAGGTTGTTGCTGCTGAAGGTCCAGTCGATCGGTCCGGCCAGCCCGGCGGGGGCCGTCACCTTGCCGATGACCGGGCGGCCGGTGCCGCCGATGTCGACGCGGGCGGTCGTGCCGGGCGAGACCTCGACCCGTGTGCTCTGGCTCTGGCCCCACGTCTGGCTCGAGGGCATTTGCTTGATGAGGATCTGCCGCGCGATCGCGACCTCGCCCGGCATGACCCGTTCGAAGGCGAACCGGCCCGCATCGTCGGTCGTGGCCTCGCCGCTCCACCAGGGGATGGTGGCGGGGGTGTCGCCCATTCGGTCGTAGGAGAGGATAAGCTGCTGGCCGGCTCCCGGCCGCCGGCCGATCCGCAGCGTACCCTCGACGCGACCCCAGGGCCGGACGGTCAGCTCGGCCGGCGAGAGAGCATCCCGCATTGCGGATCGTCTGCTCGGCGAAGCCGCGATCAGGTGGAGTACGACGATCGTGTAGGGCGGCTCTTGCGGCGGAAACGTGAAATGGCCGTCGGCGCCCGTCCTGGCGATCCGGTGGTCGTTGCCCGTCGGCGGCCAGACCGTTGGTGAGGAAGGCCGGTTGTGAGGGAGACACCAGCACGACCTCCGCCCCGGCCAGCGGCGTGCCATCGGGCAAGCCTGACGACGCTCGCGATACCGGCCCCCTTTTGCAGGACGAAGTTGACCACGGGATTGTCCTCGTCGTCGCGGATCACGCGCGAGACCGCCGGCATGTAGCCGTCGGCCTCGACACGGAGCCGGCGGCCTGCTGCCGCGTCACGTCGTCGAACCGGATCTCGTACCGACCTCTCGTCGCCAGCCGCGCCCGGCTGCGATCCCAGTAGGGCGAGAAGTTCCCGCCGCTCTCCATCCCCGGCACCAGGGTGAACGCTTTGACCGCATGGCGGGTCTCGGCGTCGACGACCGTCCCGCGCACCTTCAACTGCCGAGTCATCGCGATCGTCAGGTCGCCGCCGGCTGGCGGCACCTCGCGATGGTTGACGCGGAGATAGCCCTCACAAGCGACATCGATCCAGACCGAATCCGGCGGGGCGTCGGTCCACCGGAATTCCCCTGCTTCGTCGGTCGTCATCTGCACCTCGAGCGTCCGATAGCCCGCGCCACCCGTTGACGTAGACGGTCGCCCCGGCCAACGGCTCGCCCTTGGCGTCGACCACCCGGCCCTGGATCGTCCGGCCTTTCTCGAGGCGGAACTCTACGGGGGCGAGGCCCGGGCGCACGACGACCTTCTCCAATGCGGGGGCGTATCCCAGGGCCTGGACCGTCAGCACCGTCTCTCCGGCCGGGACGTGGGAGAACCGGAACCGGCCGTCCTCGTCCGACTCGGCGCGCGGGACATCTCCCCCGAATCGATCCGAGCCCCGCATCACCCTGGCTCCGGGAATCGGCCGGCCGGCGGGATCGATGATCCGGCCGGCCAGCTCCAATCCCCTGGGAAGGATCGTCGCCTGGCCGCGCCGTAACTCCTGCCAGCGCCTGGCCGGCCGGCCAGTTCACGTGCTGGTAATCGGGGTGCGTGAACGCGATCGAGACCCGACTCGGGTTGATCCCGGCAGGCAGGCCAGCGCACCGCCATCGACCCTGGGCGTCGGTCGTGGCGGGTGCGGGATCGTCGATGTCGTCGCGGGTCCGCCGATCCGACGAGTTGGTCCAGATCGTGGGAACGACCCGGACCCCCGCAACCGGCCGGCCTTGCTCATCCCGCACCACGCCCCCGATCGCTTCGGCCGCGGGCATGTTCAGGATGTATTTCGCGGGCATCTCCGCTTCATTGAACGATGGACTCGGGAGCCAGACCCGGACCGGGACGTATCCCTCCTTGCGAGCGACCACCGAGAGGAACTTCGGCAAGGGCGTCGGGGCCGTGAATTCGGACCGCCCCGCATCGTCGGTCGTCGTCGTCTCGCGCGGATTCCGCTCGACTTCCAGCGTGAGCGCGACCCCCGGCAGTGGCTTCCCGGTCCGCTGGTCCACGACGCGGAAATCGACTGGGAATCCGCCGCGATCGCCATCGAGGTCCTGGAGCCCCTCGGCCGGACTGACGACTGGCGACTCGACTTTCGCAGCGATGTCCCGCCCCTCGCGAGCGAACGAGCCGCCGAGGACCATGAGCGAGGCCGTGCCCACGGCCAGGATGATCGCGGCAGCGGCCAGGAAGGACGTGGCCACCTTGAGCTTCGCCACGACCATCGCGCGGAACACGCCGTCGGCCAGTTCGAGCGCCGCCGCCGAAGTGGTCCCTGTGATCGCAGTGGCCGTCGCGGCGCGGGTGAGCGTGGCGACCGTCGCGGCGACGAGCGGGGCCGGCACCGCAGCGGATGCCGACCTCGGCACCTGCGGCCAAGGCGGCCAGTCCCGCGGCGGGTGCCACGCCGCGGCGGGTCAGGCGGTCCTTGAGCTTCTGCCGTGCCCGGTCGAGCCGACCGCGCACGCTCCCCGCCGAGCATCGCAGCTTACGCGCCGCCTCCTCGTGCGTCCGGCCTTCGAGGTAGCAGAGCACCACCGGCCGGCGGTACTTCTCCGGCAGCCGGCCGATCTCCTCGTCGATGATCGTCCGGAGCTCCGATCTGTTCCAGGTCAGCATCCGGCGGCACGACCTCGGAGCCGGGCTCCTTGCGATTCCTCGGCCGAGCGTCGGACGGCGCGAGCCCGGATCCGGGCCGCGACGCGAAAGGCTACGCCGTACAGCCAGGGGCTCAGCGCCTCGGGATCGCGCAGCCCACCGGCCTTCCTCAGCAGGACGAGAAATGTGGCCTGGAACGCGTCCTCGACGTCGCTCGGATCACCCAGCGACCTCCGGCAGACGCCCCGCACCATCGGCCCGTGTCGCGTCACCAGGGCCTCGAACGCCCCCTCGTCGCCGGCCGCGAACCGACGCAGGAGCTGCCCCTCGGACAGCCCCGTCAACGACCCCTGGTTGAAGATTCGCTCGATGCCCCGCAGGAACGCGCCCTGTTCTTCGCCCGCCATCGTCGTGGCCTCCCTCGGTACGCAATCGTTTCCTGCTCCTTTACTGTACCAAGGCAGGCAGACTCCATGGTATTTCTCCCAAGTGCCTGAGGATACGGGCGTTAGAGCGCCTCACAGTCGGATGGCGCACGGCTGATACGAGCCCGACGCGCCAGCGAGTGCATGGCCCGGGGGAATTCACTCGCTGGCGCTTCGGGCTCGTAAAGGACCAAGCCGGTCATGATGTGGTCCATCCGTCGGTGAGGCGATCTAGGTCCGAGCCGCAGCAAACCACCTCACGGCCGCCGCACGGCCGGTTTCGCTTCCTTCATGAAGGGACGAGGTTCCAGGCGTGGCGGGACGCGATCGGGGTTCCGCGCGGGCGGGTGCTGCGCGACCGCGGCGCCGAGCCGCTGCGGAATCGCGTCACTCCGGGGCGTCCCCGCCGGCCCTCGGCTCCCGCGGCGACTCTCTGACTGTACGGGGCGGCGATCCGGCGTCCTTGGCGGCCTTGGACCGCGGCTTGTCAAGGAATTTGATCTGCTTGTTGACGATGATCGTATCGAGATTTGCCTTGATGGTGTGCTCACCGAGGACCTGCCCGCCGGTCTCTTCGATGGTTAGCGTGTAGCTCCCATGCTTGGGGTGGCCGGGCCAGGTGTCGAGGACGAACGCCATCAGGTAGCCGTCGGTTGGGGGGTTGGTCAACCAGGGGCACCGGAAGGTGATCGACTTCCCCGGGGCCAGCACGATCTGGCGTTCGGCGAAGCCATCCTGCTCGTCGGTGGTGTAGAGGACGACCACGCCTTCGAAGGGGTCGGCGTCGGGGCCCGTCGAATCACTCATGAACGCCGCACCGGAGGCGGTCACCGTGAAGGTCTTTCCGCGCTCCAGTTCGTGGTAGACCATCCCGTCGTTCTGGCGATCGTCCCGCATCTGGCTCATTGGGCCTCGTGGCAGGTGAATGCAATGTCGCTTCGGGTTGACAGTGATCTCCGTCTTGCCGCCCTTGCCGTCGCCGGGTATCCAGTCGACGATCAGGTTGCCCCCCCTGCCGGCGACGGGTTGCGGCGGCCGCGGCGCCTTCCTCGCGGGTTCCAACGGCTCCACACGCCCGCCCCCGGGCGGCTGGGCCGACACGAAGGCACCGGCCGCAACGGCTCCGAGCACCAGGGCGGCCGCAGCCGCCTTCAGTTTGGTCAGCATCATGGTCCTGCACGTCCTTTCGTACAAAAAGATTGCCGATCGGGAGATGGCGCCGAGACCCGCCGCCCCGCCCACCGAAAGGTTGATTGCGGCGCGGGCCGTGGCTTGCACCAATTCGTGTGGGACGACGACCGCCGGGATCGTCGGCCGCGCGGCCGCGATGATGGCGGGGACCTCGACCCCTCGGCGGGCCAGGCTCTTGCGCAGCCGCTCGCGGGCCCGCGCCAGTCGGCCCCGCACCGCGCCCTCGGTCACGCCGAGGCTGGCCGCTGCGGCCTGGTACGTCATCCCTTCCAGGTAGCAGAGGACCAGCGGCGACCGGTACGTCACGGGGAGCCGGGCGATCTCCTCGGAGAGGATCGCCCAGGCATCGGACAGAGGCTGATTCGGCAGGATTTTACACGCCGGTCCGCGGACCTCCGCGAGCTGTTGCTCGTGCCGGCGGCGGCGGGCCGCGTCGGACCTGGCCCCGGACGCGACGCGATGCGCCACGCCGTGCAGCCAGCTCGCCAGCGAGTCCTTCACCCAGAGCGACCGCGCCTTCCTGGCCAGGACGAGGAAAGTGGCCTGGAAGGCGTCCTCGGCAGCATGCTCGTCGCGGAGCACCCCCCGGCAGACGCGGAAGACCATCGGTCCGTGCCGCTGCACCAGGGCCTCGAAGGCCAGCTCGGCGCCGTCCTCGGGCCCGGCGGCGTACCGCGCCAGGAGTTGCGCATCGGTCAGCCCGGCGAAGGTGCCCAGGTCCCACAGCCGCTGAATCTGCCCGAGCAGCCCGACCCCTCGGCCCGCCATGTTCGATCCCTCCCTCGGGGGACTCGTCCTGTTTCGATGTAATGCCCGGAAGCGGAGTGCGCCTCACGGATTTTCTCACACTCCTCGGCGAACGCCACCTGAGTGACCACGGTCGAGACCGTGGTTCGGACGGGCGCAGTCCCCAACCTCGCACGTCGGTGCGATCCCCGGGCCGATCGGGCTGACGCCCGAGGTTGATGGGCTTCGCCCCGTCCGAACCACGCACTCACGTGCGTGGTCATGCGGGACGGGCCTCCTTGAAAGCGTCTCTTTCGGGGCTTCGGTTCATCGGTGCCGGTTCCACTCGAGCGCCAGGGTCGAAAGCGGATAGCGCATCAGCGGCATGTATGTCGCGATGCCCACCAGCAGGGTCAACTGCGAGACCGGCAGGCTCACTGCCGACAAGCCGAGGACCGCCATTCCGGCCGCGGCGGCGGTGAGTGCCAGCCAGAAGCCGACAATGGACCAGAAGGCCCGCCAGCTCATGAGCCGGCGGCGCAGGGCCGATCGAAAGACCGCGACCGCGAGGGTTCCCTTGAGGACCCCGGCACAGGCCACGATCCAGGGAATCGCGCCGATCAGTCGAGGCAGGTACTCGCGGTGCTGCGCGAACCAGATGATGACCCCAATCAGCCCCAGCAACACCCCCCCGAACGCGATGGCCGCCCCATCGGCGAGCCATTTGCGACCCGTGATGACCAGGGCGACCAGGTCCGTCAGATGCTTCCACGTCACCGCCGGCAGGAGCACCAGGGCCAGCACGAGAATCGCCGGCCCCCTCCACCCCGGTTGGGTGGTCACGAAAGCCGGCAATGACTTCCGACAACCTCGATGCGCTGCCCGTGACGACCAGGCAGACCGCCAGGATTACCGCGGTAACGGCCCAGGTGAGCAGCTCGCTCGCCAGGGCGACCCGAAACTTGGCGGCCACCAGCGCGCCGCTCGTCATCGGCCGGATGGCGACAAACGTGACGAATCCACGAAGCATCATCCACGGCGGCCGCAGCCGGCCCAGGCTGCTTCCCACCGCAGAGGCGAATGCGATCGGCAGGCCAAGGAAGGCTCCGAGAAAAAACGGCAGTTTGAGCGAGTCCTCGCCACGGGGAGCGGACAGCCAGAGCCCGGCGTACAAGACAAAAAAGAAACCGGTGAAGCTCGGGAGCATCCAGCCGTGACAATCCCACTCGTACCAGAATTGTGCCCCATCGGGCGAGCGAAAGGGTCGATTCTGGCCCAGTCGCGCCGGCGATCTGGCCACGCGACCGCGCCGCGAGAGCCCTCTCGGGAAGCCCCAGGCCTCCCCACGCCGCTGGCTTTCGACCGCCAGCAAAGCCAGCACAAACGCCGATGAGATGTACCCGAGCAGCAGGCCCGCGATCGCCGCGCCGAGACACCCTCGGAAACCATCAGCCAGTACGGCAGGAATCCCAGGGCCAGGACCGCGACCAGTATGACCAGGAGGCGGAGCAGGTAGTTCGGGATCGGCAGCCAGGCCAACGCATGGATCCACGCCATCAAGGCGGCCAGGGCCAGACACGGTAGCAGAAGGGGTGCCGAATCGCCGCTCGGTCCGTAAACCAGGACCGCCGTGAACAGCCACAAGAGCACGACCCCGAGGGAGCCGTACAACATGGGCCAGAAGACCAGGGTGCGTGTCCGCACCGGGAGCACCAGCATGGCGCGCGGATACCCGGCGACCAGGCTCCCCGGCTCTCCGGAGAACAGCAAGGCATTGAGTACGTAGGCGAAGACTCCGAGCAACGGCAGGATGCTCAGGATCACGACGGCCGGCTCACGAGTCTGCGAAAAAACGAGCGGGTAGGTCGCTGCCAGCGCCATCAACGTGGCCATGCAAGCGACGAACCCCCAGCGATGAGCAGTCCAGATACCCCAGGCCATGGCGAGAGCAGGCGTGCGCATGGTTTCAGTCCTCCTCGGCGGCCGGCGGGCACGGGCGAGACCCCACTCGGGCGACAAAGATCTCGTCGAGCGAGGGGACGTGCTCCTCGACAATCCGGGCGCCCATGCCGGAGACGTGACTCTGAAGCTCCTCGATCGACCCCTGGCACACCGCGGTCCACTCGTGCCCGAATCCCTCGAATCGCAGGGAGCCCGCCAGTGTCGGCGGCCGCGGCTGCGGCTCGTCAAACCGGACGGTGAGCCGGCGATGCGCCGCCTTGAGTTGATCGAGCGGCTCGCAGAGCACGATGCGACCCCGATCGATCATCGCGACGTGGTCCGACACCCGTTCGACCTCGTCGAGCAGGTGCGACGAGAACAACACCGTGCGACCCTCCTCAGCAATCGTTCGGATGATCGCGGCCAGGATCTCGCGGCGGACGATCGGGTCGAGACCGGTCGAGGGCTCGTCCAGAATCAACAGCTCGGGCCGGTATGCCAGCGCCGCCAGCAGTCCGGTGCGTGCACGCTGACCCTGCGACAGGGTCTTGATCCGGGCACGGGCATCCAGGTCGAACCGCTGCCGCAGTTCTTCGGCGAAGCCGTCGTCCCAGCTCGGGTAAAAGGCCGCAAGTAACGCACCATCTCGCCGATCCGCATCCAGTCAGGAAGGTCGCGATCCTCGCTCAAGTAACCGACCCGCGAGAGGACGCCGACCGAGTCACGGACCGGGTCGAGGCCGAAAACTCGAACACGGCCGGTCTTCGCCTTGAACAGGCCAAGGATGTGCTTGATGAGCGTCGTTTTCCCCGCGGCGTTCTCGCCGACGATCCCGAAGACGGCACCCCGCGGCACCTCCAGGCTCACGTCGTCGAGCGCGACGGTGCGGCCAAACCGTCGCGACAATCCCGAGACATCGACCACACACCCGTTCGCCTCGGCAATCATGGGATTTCACCTCGCTCTGGAGCTTGCATCGCCTGGTGCCTGCGCCGGATCAATTCGACGACTTCATCGACCCCGATTCCCAGTTGTCGCGATTCGGCAAGCAGGACGTTGACGCGGTCCGTCAGAATCTTGAGCCGCTCCCGCCGCGCCAGCGGCGAGCCACCGTCGGAGACATACGTCCCGGCGGTCCGCCGCTTCTCCACCACCCCGGCGGCCTCCAGCTCGCGGTAGGCGCGCGCGACCGTATTCGGGTTAATCAGCAGCCGTTCCGCCAGTACCCGGATCGGCGGCAGCTCCTCACCCGCCGCCAGCCTGCCCGATGCCACCAGGTACTTGACCTGGTTGACGATCTGCTGGTAAATCGGCACCCCATCGTTAGTCGAGATGTGGATCTGCACGGCACCTGCTCAACACCAATCTGTGGAACGGATCCGACGTTATTGTGTTAAGACAACGATACAAGATCGCCGCGGGGGCGTCAACCGCCTTCCGTTCACTTCTCCGGGAATTGGGTCCTCCCGCCCTTTCGATGACGTCGGCCGGGCAAGTACCGGTGGCCCCATCGTCGCGCCTGTCCATCAGGCGGCGTTGAGCACCAGCGCTCGCAGTAACACGAACCCCGCCCGGAGTACATCTGATGCTTGATCGTCTTCAACCGGTTCACATGGCCTTTTACCGGGCCGTTGCTCCCGACGGCTCGGCCTGGAGTGACGGCGATTCCGGAAGCGGTTCGCTCGGCGGTCGAGGGGGAGACGATTCGACGGGCGATGTCGCTGTCGTCGCGCCGGGCTCGGGAACCGCCGCCACTTGGGCCGGTTCCGTGAGGGTCTCGATGGTCTTGAGGGCCGTGTCCACCACCGCCGCGTGTCGCTTGAGCACGCGCTCGACGGCCTCGCGCAGGTTCTTCAGCAGATGCCAGTGGTTCGCGACCTGCTCGGCCTGGGAGGCGCCTTCCGAGGCCGGATCACTTGCCCGCGAGGATTGCGTCGATCTGCTTGGCCAGCGACTCGTGCAGCGGATCCGCGGAGCCGGAAAGGTAGCCGACGTAAGCCGATCGGACGATCCCCTTGCCGTCGAGGATCACCAGCGAGGGGAACCCCTCGACGTTGAAGGCCCGGCCCACGGCGTTGCTCGGGTCCAGCCCAATCCGCCCGATAGGGCCGGCGGTCAGGTTGATCGACTTGTCGGCGAGGGTCTTCTCGACGAGCTTGCGGAGCGCGGTGACATCCTCGGGCAACATGTCCTGGCTCAGCGCGACGATGATCACGTCCTTCTTCGCTCCGTTGTAATGGTCGACAAGCTTCTGGATCTCGGGCAACTCGACGATGCACGGTCCGCACCAGGTCGCCCAGAAATCGATGACGACGACCTTGCCGGCGAGATCGCGATTGGTCAGGGTCCGGGTCTTGTCGGGGCCGTCGAGGAGGGTCAGAGTGAAATCGGGGGCGGGCTTGCCGATCAGCTCCTCCACGGCGTACTTCGACCCGGCTGCGTCGTCGCCGGGCCGGGCCTTCCAGTCCGGGGTCGGGTTGAACCCCTTGGGAGCGACGAAGGCGAAGGAGCGATCCGCGGCCACTCGCGTCATGATGGCGCCGGCCTTCCAGCCGAACTGCTCGATCGCGGGCGCGGGGTCTTTGCCCAGTTGCGCTGGGTCGATCTTCAACTCGATGGCCGAGAGCAGCTTCGTGGCCAGGTCGACGCGGAGGACCAGATCCGGCCCATTCCGAAGCTCGATGAGGATAGCGGCGTCTGGTTTGCCCGTGTCGGGCCGTGAACCGCCACTTGCGCCCGGATCGTCCCCCCATCTGGTCAACCCAGACGTCGGGGTTGGTCCCTGATAGCAAATTGAGCAGTACAAAGATCGGCGCGCCGGTCGGCCCGCCGAAGAGCAAGGCACCAGTCGGCCCCTCGCGGAAGGTGCCGATCCCGATCATCTCGGGAGCCGGGACCGTCGTGTACTTCTTCAGCGGCCGGACCATCGTCGTGAGCGTCTTGCCGTCGCTGATCAGCCGGACGGAGCCGGCGTCGAGATCGAGCTTGTTGGGTCGCACAAAAGTCAACCGGAGCGGCAGGGCCTCCTGGCGAGCCTTCCCTCCGAGCGTCATGGCGACGACGAACTGGCCCTCGTCGGAGTAGGAGTTCAGCGACTTGTAGGCGTCGGCCACCTGACCGAACAGGGCCCGGGCGTCGTCGTCCGGGCGGGATGTCGGCGCACCCTGGCCTCCGGCCGCGGCCGTGCCGCTCGGTCGCCACGGAATGAAAACGCTTAAGACTACCGCGATCCACCAGGCATGACTCCGCCACATCGTCCGATCGCTTCGCATGAATTCGGTTCCCGGTTTTTCTGGAGGATTTCGCGCGGATCTCTGCGCATTATCGCAGGGCTATGAAGAAGAGAGGAAGGGTCTGTTGCCTTTATCGGCAGGCCACACCGTCGGATCGAGCCCGGTCGGCCGGGAGCCGAGGTCCGAGTCGGGTCCTCAAAGGGTGTACGAGAAGCCGCGACCCTGAGCCGTGGAAGTAGGGTGCTCTGCGAGCACCGGGAGAGCGGGGCCTTGCCCCTCGGTGCTCGCAGAGCACCCTACAAACGCCCTTCGAGGCTTTTCGTACGCCGCCTTCAGTTCGACTTTTGCCGTTTTTCAGCGATCGAAAACGCTGAAATCCAGGGGTTTTCTGAGATGGCGAAGGATTTTGGCAACTCCGGCGCACGCCTCGTGGACCGGCAACTTTCGAAAACCCCTTGTTTTTGGCCTCTACTCGAGAATCAGCCGCCGAAAAACGGCAAAAGTCGAATTCAGTCGTCGTGGGCGAACGGTTCCTCCGGCATGGCCAGATCCATCATTAGCAGGCGGAAGTCGGCCCGGTCGCGGAGCGGGTCGAGGGCATCCTCGGTGCGGTAGGCGTCGGCGTTGCGGAATCCCATGGCGGCGGCCTTCTCCAGCAGGGCCGTCGCCACGTCGGCCTCCGTCGCCGCCCGATCGGCCGGGATTCCCGACCCGGCCAGGGCGGCCAGCTCGGCGTGGCAGCAGGCGGTCTCGTACCACTGCTCGCGCGACCGGGACTTCAGCTCCTCGAACAGGGCCAGCGCCCGCCGGACGTCGGCCGCTGCCCCGCCGGGGTCGCCCAGGTTGCGGCGGGCCAGCCCGCGACGCCACAACGAGCCCGCCAGGTTGCCACGGTAGGTCGGCGCCTTCGGGTGCTCCGCGACCAGCCGCTCGCGGATGGCGATCGCCCGGTCGTAGGCGTCGCGGGCCTCGGCCGGCCGGCCGTTGGGGCGGAGGACATCGCCGAGGTTGGTCAGGGCGGTGGCGAGGCCATCGCCGTAGTCGGGGACCTTGGGGCTATGGTCGGCCAGCTCCTGATAGATCGCCGCCGCGGCGCGGTCCTCGGCCTCCGCCTGCGACGGCCGGCCCGCCTGCGACAGCAGGAGGCCGCGACGGATCTGGGTGTAGGCCAGGCCGAAGCGGTAGTAGGTGACGGCGGGGTTGGCCTGGGCCAGCCCTCGGAAGAGCGCCTGCGCCGCACGGTACTCGGGCTCCGCCTCCGACGGCCGGCCCGTCTCGGAGAGCAATTCGCCGAGGTTGACGTGGCCGGTCGCCAGGCGGTCGCGGAATTCGGTGACGGTGGGATTGGCCTCGGCCAGCACCCGCTCGTTCGACACCCCGGCGCGGAACTCGACCTCCGCCTCGCGACTCCGGCCCGACTCCGCCAGCAGGACGCCGAGGTCGGTGTAGGTGGACCCCAGATCGCTGCGGTATGTCGTGACGGCGGGGTTGGCGGTGACGAGTTCCTGGAGGATCGACTGGGCCGTGCGGTACTCGGGCTCCGCCTCCAGGCGTCGGCCCGTTTCCTTCAGCACGATGCCGAGATAGTGATGATTGAGCGCCAGGAGTCTGCGGAATTCGGGTACGGCGGGGTTGTCGTCGGCCAGCTCTTGCTGGATCGACACAGCCGAGCGGAACAGGGCCTCCGCCGCCGGGGATCGGCCCGTCTGCCTGAGCAGGTTGCCGAGGTTGAAGTGGCTGGCTTGCAGTTGCTTGCGGAACTCGGTGACGGCCGGGTTGGCCTCGGCCAGCTTCTGGCGGATTGCCAGGGCCGTGCGGTACTCGGCCTCGGCCTCCTTCGACCGGCCGGACTTCAACATCAGGATGCCGAGGTTGTTGTGGGTGGCCGCCAGGCTGTTCTGGAGCTCGGTGACGGTGGGGTCCTCGTCGGCCAGTTTCTTGCGGATCTCCAGGGCCGCGCGGTACTCGGCCTCGGCCTCCTTGGGCCGGCCGGTGTTCGCCAGCAGGCGGCCGATGCGGTTGACCGTATCGCCCAGGTCGCGTCGGGCCTCCGGCGAAGCCCCGGACGCCTCGGCCAGCTTCTCCTGGTCGGCCCGAGCCAGGCGGTAGGTGGCCAGCGCCTGGTCATCCTTGCCGACGGTGGTCAGGAAGAAGCCCATGCGCGACCGGCAGTCGGCCAGGGCGGCGCGGGCCTGCGACGACTCCGCCGACGGCCCGGACAGCACGGCTTCGGCCTCGCGATAGGCGGCCAGCGCCTCGTCGGTCTTGCCCGCTGACTCGAGGAGTCCGGCGATTTCCGTCAGGCTGCGTCCAACGTCGGCCTCGACCGCAGCGCTGGCCCTCGGTTCGGCGGCCAGCGCTCGCCGCGCCTCCAGGACCGCCCGGTGCGCCACCAGGGCGTCCGCGTTCCGGCCCACCTTCGCCGTCAGCCCCGCCAGCTCGAAGTTTGCCGCCGCCAGTGCCCGCCGCGAGGCCAGGTCCCTCTCTCGGCCCAGCAGGGCGCCGAGCTTGCCGTAGAAGTCGGAGGCCGACTTCAAGAGCCGGTCGCGCAGCTCCTTGAACTTCTCCTCTTTGAGCAGGAAATCCTCGCTGACGCCGGTGTGAAACGTCTTGATCGCCTCGACGGACAGCTCGTACCGCGCCTGGACGGCGGCCTTGGAGCGGGCCAGCTCGATATTCGCCTGGGTCTCGCGGTTCAGCGCCGCGGCGATGTCGGCCTTGGCCCGGGTCTGGACCGCCAGGATCGCCGAGAGCCCGACCACGCCGGCCACCAGCGCCACCGCCGCCGCGGTGACCACCGTCCGGTTCCGCTTCGCCCACCGTCGCGCCCGCCGGGACAGCGGCTCGCGCCAGGCCGAGACTGGCTCATCCGCCATCCAACGCTCGACGTCATCGGCCAGGGCCTTCGGTGTCGCGTACCGATCCGCCGGCCGGTGGGCCATCGCCTTGAGGCAGACCGCCTCCAGCGCCCGGTCGATCGTGGCGTTGACCTGCCGCGGCGGTGGGAATTCGCCCTGCTTCACGGCGCGGAGCACGGCGTTGAGTTCCCCATTCACCGGCGGCCGGCCGGTCAGCAGGTAGTACAGCGTCGCGCCCAGGCTGTAGACGTCGGACTGCGGCGCGAGGTGTTCGATGTCCCCCTCCGCCTGCTCGGGGCTCATGTAGCTGGGCGTGCCGAGGACCCGGCCCGGCAGCGTCTCGGCGGACCCGCTGGCCGAGCTGGGTATCAAGGTCCGCTCGCTCGAGTCCGACGCCGGCTCGGCTCGGCCCAGGGCCTTGGCCAGACCCCAGTCGACCACCAGCGTCTCCGCGTGCTTGCCGATGATCACGTTGGCCGGTTTGATGTCGCGGTGGAGGACGCCCCGGCTGTGGGCGTACTCGATGGCGTAGCAGACGTCCGTGAACCGACGCAGGAGCTGGCGCAGTTCCAGCGACCGCCGGCCCGGATCGGCCTTGAGCGCCGCGTCGGCGTGGAAGCGGTCAACGGCGTCCTTGAGCGAGTCGCCACGGATGAACCTCATGGCGTAGTAGGGCCGGCCGTCGGCGTAGGCGCCCAGACCGTAGACCGGGACGATGCCAGGGTGCTCCAATCCGCCGGTGATCTCGGCTTCGAGCAGGAAGCGGGCGCGACTGGTCGGGTCGTCGGCGTGCATCTCGAGGATCTGCTTGAGGGCGACCTCCCGGTGCAGTTCCTGGTCGAGTGCGACGAAGACGGCGCCCAGGCCGCCGCTGGCATGGGGCCGCAGGACGCGGAACCGCTGGCCGTCGGCGGTGACCGAGCCGACAGCAAAGCTGGCCGTTCGGTCGGCATCGGCCACGGTCTCGGTCGACCCGTAGTCGGAGGCAACGTGGCCGAGTGTCGCTTGGATGTCCGGGTCGGCGAGCTCGGTCAGGTCCGCGCGGGTGGACCGGCTGGCGGGGAAGGCGGCGAGGCTCTTCGTGACATCGCCGTCCTGCGCCTGGAGGAGGAGCTCGGCCATGGCCTCGACGACCCGGCGCTGGAACGGCGCGAGGTGGCCCAGTGAGACGAGGTGATCGAGCAGGGGTCGGGACCTGTCGTCGGTCCAGGCCCGGAAGGCGGCACCGAGCTGCGCCGGCTGGATCAGGCCGTTCTGAAGGGCGAGCAAACCGAAGAGTAGTTCGCGCTCGGCAGCCATGGGTGGACTCCATCAAGGTGACGCCAGGCGACGGGACGGCCGCCCGACTTCAGAAAGCCGCCCTTTGTCTGAACGCACGGGAGATGTATTGTATGCAATTAGGAGCCGAGTGTCAGCATCGGTGATGACGGTCGGGAACCAGGTCGAGGGATTCACGGACCCGTTCCTCACAACTCGGCGTCCGTGAGCCGCGTGCCCGACCCGAGCGCGAAGCGATGGAGAGCCGTGCGCCTGAGAACCGATGAATCAACCCGTTCGTGAACCGCTCAACGAGACGGCAGGTGCGTTTTCAGAGTGTGTACGAGAGGCCCTTCGGTATGGTTGAAGGGTGGGTCGAGCCTCGATTCATCGAGGCGAGGCCCACCAGAGTCACCGGGGATTTCGCTGGGCCTCACGCCGCGGTGCGGCGTTCGACCCATCCTACGACCCTTCGCGAACACCCTTTCGGTCGCAGGAGGCGTGTCCTGAATACAAGGAAGCTGACGAACACGAGGGCATCGAATTACGACAACCGCACTCCGAGCTCCTCGAGCTTGCGGTAGAGGGAGGAAAGGCCCAGCCCGAGGCGGCGGGCCGTCTCGCGCTTGTCGTCGTTGCAATCCCGAAGGACGCGCTGGATATGCTGGCGCTCGTAATCGCGGAGGGCGGCGCGGAGGTTGTCGCCGGAGCCGGAGCC
This sequence comes from uncultured Isosphaeraceae bacterium, assembly GCA_963845695.1. Taxonomy (GTDB): domain Bacteria; phylum Planctomycetota; class Planctomycetia; order Isosphaerales; family Isosphaeraceae; genus CAWJTV01. The sequence continues at coordinate 334,038 of CAWJTQ010000020.1, forward strand.
GTCCGGCTCGCTGTCGACGATCAGGCCTGGTGGGAAATCGTCGGGCGTGAGGATGGGGCCCTCGCTGAGGATCACGGCGCGCTCCAGCGCATTATCGAGCTCGCGGACGTTGCCGGTCCAAGTCGCGGCCATCAGGCCCCGGACCGTGGCATTGTCAACGCCGTCGACGCGATGGCCCAGGCTGCGCGTGCTTGGCGAGCAGGGCCACGACCAGCTCGGGGATATCCTCGCGACGGTCGCGCAGCGGTGGCAGGTGGATCGTGACGACGTTGAGGCGGTAATACAGGTCGGCGCGGAAGCGGTCGGCCGCGACCTCGGCGGTGAGGTCCTTGTTGGTCGCCGTCAGCAACCGCGCGTGGAACGAGACCGGCCGCGACGCCCCGACCGGCAGGACCTCCTTGTTCTCGATGGCGCGGAGCAACTTGGCCTGCGTCGACCGCGAGAGCTCGCCGATCTCGTCGAGGAAGACGGTACCCCGGCCAGCGGCCACGAACAGGCCGGCGCGGTCCCGGTCGGCGCCCGTGAAGGCGCCCCGGACGTGGCCGAAAAGCTGGTTCTCCAGCAGGTCGTGCGGGATCGCCGCGCAATTCACGGCCAGGAACAGCTCGTCGGGAGCCGGCCCTACGGCATGCAGCGCGCGTGCGACCAGCTCCTTGCCCGTGCCCGATTCGCCGGTGATCAGTACGGTGCTCCGGGTCGGGCCGACCTTGCGGATCAAGGTCTTGACCGCCTTCATGGGCGGGCTCTCACCGACAAGGGCTTCGAGGTCTCCCGGGCCGTGGAGCTGCCGGCGCAGGGCTTGGTTCTCCAGCAGCAGCCGACGGTAGCCGATCAGGCGGTCGATCTTGGCCAGCAGATCGTCGAACAGGACCGGCTTCATCAGGTAGTCCTGGGCGCCGCGGCGGAACGCGGCCACGGCGTTCTCGACCGTGGCATACGCCGTGATCATGATGAACATCGTCTCCGGGCGGATCCGGAGCGTCCGGTTCAGGACGGCCAGGCCGTCGCCGCCAGGCAGTTGGACGTCGCACAGGACGACGTCCGGCTCGAACGATTCGACCAGGGCCAAGGCTTGAGGCATGTCCGCGGCCGTCGCCACCTCGAAGTTTTCGCCCTGAAGAAACTCCTTGAGCGTGGCGGCAATCACGTCTTCGTCGTCAACGATCAGGACCCGACCCCGCGGGGCCGATGCCTCCAGGGCCTTGAGTTCTCCATTCCGCTTTTCGACCGCGACCGACCTCATCAGTAGTCTTCTCCAACGCCTACTGGCGCGGCGTTCACAAGGGTCTTCTCAGGGAGCAAAACCGAAAGAGCGTCATTCCGGGCTTGCGGACCGGTCGGAACCGACGGATCCACGGGGAGCCGCACGATGAATGTGGAGCCCCGGCCCAGCTCCGAACGATAGCTCAGCCGGCCCGAGAAATCCTCGAGGATCTGCCGGCTGACGAACAATCCCAACCCGGTCCCGTGCGGCTTGGTCGTGAAGAAGGGCTGAAACAGCCGGCAACGATCGGCCAGCGAGATCCCGCGGCCGTCGTCGTCGACGCTCAAGACGATCGAACCGTCCTCGACGTGCGCCTCGACGTGAATGCGCCCTTGATCCTCGGTCGCATCGATGGCGTTCAGGACGAGGTTCAGAACGACCTGCGTGAGGTAGTCGCGGACGATCGAGATCGCCGGCAGGTCGGCCGGGACCACCGTCGTGATCGATCGCTGCTTGGTCCGTTGGTAATACTTGGCGATGCCGAGGGCCTCATCGACGACCTCAACGATCCGCACCCGGGTCACCACAGTGGATGCTGGCCTCGAGAAATCGACCAGCTCGCGGATGGTGCGCTCGATCCGCTGCAACTGGCGGCCAGCCAGCTCGAGCTTCTCGGAGGTATAGGGATCGGGCCCGCGGCGCTGGAGCATCTGGACGAGCGAGCTGAGCGCAGCCAGGGGATTGCCAACTTCATGGGCGATACCGGCGGCGAGCAGCCCGAAGGCGGCCATCTTCTCCTGCTGGATCACCCGGGCCTGCGAAGTGCGCAGCGCGTCGGTCCGCTCTTGCACGCGGAGTTCCAGTTCTTCGCGGGCCCGGGCGAGTTCCGCGTTCAGCCGTGCGAACTCCTCACCGGCTGCGCGGAGCGAGCCGGCCAACGACGAGCAGGCCCAGGTCACCCAGGTCATGATGGTCAACGTCAAGAGCAGGCTCGATTCGGGCCGGGGCGACGTGCCCAGGGCCCACGCCAGGCCCAGGAACGTCAGAGAATGGAACGCGAGCGTCCACCAGGCGACCTCCGCCCGGTTCCGGATCGAGCAGCAGATCAGCGAGAGCAAATAATACCAGCGGAACGGGCTGTTGAGCCCCGTATCGTGATAGCACAGCAGCGCGATGAACACCGACTCCATCAGCGAGACGGCCAGCGGCCAGCCCTTGAGGATCACCTCGCCCATCCGCCAGAAGGCCAGGTCCAGCGCGGCATATCCGGCCCCTAGAGCCAGGAAGGCGCGGACCGCCCAGGGGTCGTGCAGCCCGGTCCGGGTCTGGACCAGGATGTACCCCATCACGATGCCGAACCAGCGGAGCTTCACCACGGTCGATTCGGCCGCCAGCTCCCACCGCGACCGTTCGATGCCCGACGCCGTCATCCGATTGCGTGCTCCCGCGGGCCGAATGTCCCGATCACACCGGATCATCTCGGTCCGTATGGAGTATTATAAGCCGGAGGGCCCATCGACCGCGAGGATGGCCCAAGAGATCGTTCCACCGAAACCGTGAATCACGTTGAATCAATGGAAGCGACTTCGCGGGAACTGATTTCCCTGGCCCAGCAACGGGGAGTCGATATCAGCTCGATGCATAACAGCGGCACTTTTTTTCACAATGCGAGAATCATCTGGTTCTGGCGAAAGAGTGGTGTCCTCCATTACAGTCTGCAAGGAAAAATCGAAGAGGTGCCGCAGGAGTATCAGGCATCGGCGAGTGCATTTCGAGGTCTGTGGGACGAGGCGGGTTCTGTCGAGGACAAGGAGCGGGCATTGGAACTTCTAAACGCTTGGTTGCTCGATACAAAAGGTGTAGACGACTTGCCCGGCCGGTCCGTTAGACGTTGTGGAATTTGAGGCATGCGTCGTAAAGGGTTGGGGCGGCCTGTTGTGACCCTTGATGAAATGTCGAACCGAGCGAATAAACGCCCGCACCGTCGTCCCCTCGATGAGGAGACCGTGCGGCTAGGAACAGAAACAGAGAAACAGGGCCGCAACTCGTGTTGACCGTAACTGGGTGAATGAACAAGCTGAGGATGAATAACGACCTGCGTCCCTGGATCGCTTCCTCCACGGAATGAGACGCGACCCGAGACAGCGGTGCTCACCCGGGTTAGAATGGTCGTGAAGGAGCACCCGCATGACCACGCTCACCCCCGAACAGCGGCAAGAGATCCAGAGGGCAGGCGAGGAGCCTCTCCGGCTCGCGGATCCCGAGACGCGAACGGAGTACGTCCTCCTCAAGGCCGACGTCTACGACCGGATCCGTGCCTTGCTCGATGACACTCGGTCCGCCTACCCCCTCGCGATGAGAGTCTTCGGAGAAGACGGTTGGGACGATCCGCAAATGGACGAATATAACGTTCTCGACCCACGCAAATGAGGGTGAAGCGCGGAGATGTTGTTCTGGTTGACTATCCCTTCGCGACGGGAGATGCCAAGGTGCGCCCCGCTCTGATCGTTCAGAATCACCGGGACAATGGCCGGATGGCGAACACGATCGTTGCCCAGATCTCCGGCAACATCGCTCGGGTGCACGAGGCCATTCAGCATCTGATCGAGCTTGCGGCTGAGCCGGGCTGCGGACTCGCGACGATTCGGCACTCATCGCGACAAATCTCCTAACGATGCATCAGAGCGATATCCTTCGTGTCCTGGGTTCGCTCTCGCCCGCGACGATGGTTCAGATCGATGACTGCCTGAGGATCGCGCTCGGTCTCAAGTGAAACAGAAACAGGGACCGGGCACCTGGGTCTCAGGTGTTCACGGCAGAGTCACGGCGGACCGAGTGCGGCTTTCAGACAATCGTCGATCGACTGCATCGTCGCCGCCGGAAGGTAACCGATCGCCTTGTGGATGCGAGTCAGCTCGACGGTGACCAGGTTATTGCACGATACGAGCGAATTGTGCAGCAGACAAAGATACCTGGTGATCTCGTTGCCACGCTCCCGCGTGGGAACGGCGTTCCCGGCCGCTCCTGCGGCCCGAGCGCCGCGGAGACGCGGAGCGTCGGGAAGGGACGCTCCCAGGCGGGAGCGTGGGAGCGAGGATCTCATAGGTGCGTCGCGATGAGATCCCCCTCGCACCCGGTTCCTTTGTTACAGTCTCGAGTTGGGCGAGCGAGTCCGGCGACAACGCTTCAAACTGCGGTTTGACTCTGGGAGACAACGGGCCGAACTTGGCTTCCCTTTGCCGCAGGGCCGACCGCAGCTCGCCCTGAACCATGCCGCGTCCGTAGGTGGTCTTCAAGAGGGGTTCGACCTCTTGATACGCCTCGGCGTGCAGCCGCTCCTTCTGAGCCTCGTCCAGCGCCGGGTCAGCCTCCAGGCATTCGGCCAGGAGGAACCGCTGAAAGTCACTTTCACCCGAATCGGCGATCCGTTTCAACCCTTGGCGTACAACCCGGCCCGCCGGATACGACTTACTTTTTCACTTCCCTCGGGCAAGCGTCCCACAGGGAGATGGGTTCCGGGTTCAGCGGTACTTAAGCCCTGACTCTTGACCGGTCAATGAAGGCCATGGACAATTCTGGGAACCAGGCTTCTTCCCAAAAGCGCCTCATCCAGTCCCCGGCTCGGGAAGGACGGAACAGCGATGAAGTTCTTGTTCTGGAACGTGCAGCGTCTCGGCTCGGGCACGGCCGTGTCCAAAGAGGCCATCATCGAGCAGGTCCTGGCCGAGGCCATTCAACTTCATAACGTGGATCTGGCGTTCCTTTGCGAAGTGACCAGCACCATGACCGTCGGCGGCGTGGGCATCAACAAGCAGATCAGTGTCTTCAAGCGCGGCGCCAGGGCGACAGCCGCCCAGTTGGGTTACGCCAGCATCGATTCCGATCTCAACGAGGTGGTGCTCCAAAAGTTCGAGATTCCCCAGTTCCACGAGACCTTTGGCTTCTCCGCTCCGCGCAAGGGCGGGAATGAGTTTACCAAGCAAAGCAAGCGTTTTGTTGCTTTCGGCGGCCAATATGAAGGCATTAATGTCTACATCTACCACGCCAATGCCAGTGCCAAAGGCGCCTTCCTTGTGGCTTGGGTGATCGAGGCCTTGCGGCAAGAAGACGACGGTGAATTCGTGCTCATGGGCGATCTCAACAGCCAGCCGACTGCCGTCCGAACTCAACTCGATCTCCTGGATATCGATCGAGACCTGTTCGAGTTCGGCCACGACGGTCCGACGCACAACGCCAAGACCGGGCTGACCAAGACCTATGACTACGCGATTGGCGGCTTCGGCCTCGTTCCCGTCGTCACCAAACTCGAGATCACAACCGCGATCGCACATTACTCCACCAACCCGGCGGCCGATATGTCGGATCATCTGCCCATCGTCGTGGAGTACTGAGCTGAGGAGACGGTCCGAAAAGCCCCTCCGGAGCTCAGAAGAGGGGAGAGCTGTGGCAGTGTTCCAGGGGCTGACTCCCCCTGGCTACGTCCTTTCACCCCCGTCCAGTGGGCCTTATGCCGACCTCGGCATAAGACGCATAGGTGTACCCGCGGTCTTGGAGATCGAAGGATGCCGGACGCTTCTGATGGTGGCAAAAGAATCGGCAGGGTCTGGGTTGCATTGACCGCCTGGGCGATCATCGCGGCGGCTATCGGCATCTATATCTTTATATCACCGCAGCAGGTAAGAACTAGGTGGCGCATCGTCCGGATGGCACGGGTCCTGGGAAAGCTGGTTGGCTTGGAGGATCGAGCCAGGAAACCGATCGGGGTCATCGTCCGGGAGATCGACCAGGGCGACGAAGCACGGAAGACGCAGACCATCTTCCTCTGCTATGAGTTGACGGGGGCCGAACTCTCGCAGGTGTTTCCCCATCTCATTCGGGCGATGAAGCACGAATCGGAGATGGTCCGGAATGCGGCGGCTACCGTCGTCGGCGACCTGAGTCAACATTTTTCGAGCGAAGCACCGGTCGCCGAGGAGGCGCTGACGGCCCTGCTCGACGATCCTACGCCCGAACTCCGCGCCAGGGCGGCGAAATCCCTGGGATCCATCGCCGCGAGCGGTCAGCTCGACGCCCCGCCACCTCGACTGGTCGCGTGCCTGGACGACGAGGACGAACACGTCCGCTCCAGCACGACCGAAGCCCTGTTCGAGTATCGCAAGGGACCCGAACTGATCGTCCCCGTGGCGCTGCGACGCCTTCCGACCGAAGGTAGGGTCGCCGGCAACGCATTCTCGGATCTCTTCTGGCACGTCCGCCTCGAGCCCTCGGTCCTCCCGCTCTTGATCGGAGGGTTATCGAGCGAGAACACCGAGGTGCGACTCGTTTGCGCGGCGGCGATCAACCACATGGGCCGCGAGGGCAGGCCGGCGCTGCCCGCCATCCTAACCTTGCTCCGAAAGGAGCTCGAGACGCCCCATCCCCCCGGTTCGCTCGCAGTTCACGACAGGATCATGGACATGGCGGCGGGGGCGATCGGTGAGGTGACGTCGGATGGGGAATGCCCACCCGGCTCCGTCGAGCTCCTGTGCGAGATCTTGCAGCGTCGAGGCGAAGCGATAAGAGGATCGGCCGCCGCTCGCCGTGATTCGCCGGGTCCGTCCGGCAAGGCCCTTCAGCTTGAGGAGGAATTTCCGGCCAAGGCGGTCTGGTGCCTGGGAATCCTCGGCCGATCCGCCGCGCCCGCCGTGCCCCTCCTCCTTTCGACGTTCGAGTCGGCCCGGAAAGTTTCCAATCTCCGCGGGGAGACCGCCGAGGCCCTCGCCGAGATCAGTCGAGGGACGCCGGACGAGGACCGCGTCCTCGCCTGCCTGGCGAGAGCCTGGGAGACGTCCCCTAAGGAGCAGAAGCCCGCGATCGCGCGGGCGCTCCGGAGGCTCAGCCCGAAGTCGGAACAGCTCGTCGCGGGGCTCAGACAATGGCCTGCCGATGGAACGGGCTCGCAGATACGACGCTACCGATTTCCCCGATCCCGACGGGGATTCCCCGTGCCTGAATAGCACGTACCCCGGGCTCCCCGGTGCGCACGATCAGCCGGAGCGGGGGCCGTAACGGGTGATCTACAAACGAGGCTGTACAAACCCCTGACCCGTCTCGCCGATCGTCAGCATGGCTCAAAACGCACACTACGGATGGCGACTCGCACAACGACGAGCAGTCGCCATCTTCATGGTGGGCTCATCACTCATGCAAAACAGCGGATGGACCTGAACGCGTAAAAGGGCTTTTTATCGTTCACCGGCCACGCCGACACCGCGCGACGATTCGAGACGAGTGGCGAGATCGCGGGCCTGGGCGTGTCCGTTGCTCTTCGCGGCCTCCAGGTCGGCGAGGGCCGCGGGTCGGTCGTTACGCGCGAGCTTGATCAGGGCGCGGTTATACAAGATCACCCCGCGGAGCTCGGGACTCGAAGTTGTGGCGTGCGCGCGGTCGAGATCGGCGCCCGCTTCGGAGTAACGCCCCGCGTGATAGTGGAGAATCCCGCGGTTCAGCGCAGCGACGGTGAGCTGGTCGTCGTGCTCGAGCGCGCGGGTGTAATCGTGCAGAGCCTCGCGGGTTCGGCCCAGTGCCTCGTAAGCGAGGGCCCGGTTGAAGTAGCACTCGGCCGGGTGCTGGGCCAGCGCAACGCAGACGCGGAAGGCGTCGAGTGCGTCTTCGAAATGGCCGAGCTTGTAGGCGCAGAGTCCCTGGTAGAAGTTGGGCCAGAAGTCCTGTGGCCGGAGATCGACAGCCTGCTGGAACTGTTCGGCGGCGCGATCGAATTCACGGTCCCGAAGGTAGAACCGACCCAGGTCGCAATGCTCCCAGGCAGTCCGCGGCTCGAGCGGGAGGGTGGCGCCCGTGGCCGACACATCAGGCCGGCCGAGGGCTTTGCCATAGGCGCGGCGGAGGCGTTCCAGCGCCGGCCCCGGCCCGAGGCGGCCGGCCACTTCGTCGAGCCTGGCGAGCGCCTCACGGCGGGCCTTGTCGGCCTCGGTCGCGGGGGCCAAGCGGACGCGGAGATCGGCCCAGACGGTGATGACATCGAGCAGGTCGGTCCGGATTCGCTGTTCGACTTCGGGTTCGTCTCGGCCGGGGATCGGGTTCAGGAACAGGCTGCGGGCCTCCCAGATCTCGCGGCCGCGGCGGACGAGCGCGTGCGCGTCCTCGGACGGTTTCGGCGCCAGGCCATCGTGGAACCTTATCCGGTTCGCGAGCTGGTGGAGCTCGTCGGCCTTGTGATCGCGGAGGACCAGGCGCAGCTCCTCGTCGAGCATGCGCCGCCAGCTCTCGAATGCGGCGAGCGCCCCGGCCCGGATCAGGCCGTGTTTCAGTATCACTTCGGCCTGGAGATAGTTGCGCCGACCCGGTAGGCCCGGCTCTTCTCCAGGACCTCTTCCAATTCGTGGACGCGCTGGCGATAGGCGCCCAAGAGCAGTGCGCCCGCCGCGATCGCCACGCAGGCCAACACGCCCAGGATCACCCAGCGCGATAGCGCCGATGGCCGACGCCGGCGCCACTTCCGCCAGCGTTCGATCGGGCTGCGGTTCGGCACACCCAGCAGCGGCAAGTGGTTCAAGTGCCGCCGCAGGTCGGCAGCCAGGTCCTCCGCGTTCGGGTAGCGGTCGCGGGGGTCGGAGCGGAGGCACTTGTGGATCAGGTCTGACAGGCCCACGGAGACCAGCGGATTGATCCGGCTCAGCGGCACGCTCGTCCCGGCCTTGTCCCGTTCCGGCCTCGAACCGCCCAGCGCCTCATAGAGAAGTACGCCGAGCGAGTAGATGTCCGAGCGGCCATCCACGGGGACGCGAATCCGTCGTCCTTGTCGGATCGACGCCATCGCGGCTCGATGCTCGGGCGAGGCATAGTCTGGCGTTCCCCCGAGCCGAGGCGGCAGCGGGCCGGTGGGATCGATGGCTCCCCGCGCCAGGTGGAAATCGAGGAGCATCGCCTGGCCATCGCCCGTCAGGAGCACATTCGAGGGCTTGACGTCCATGTGCACCAGGCCCCGGTCATGGGCGTACTCGAGGCCGTCGGCGAGGCAGGCACCGATCCAGGCGATGGCTTGAACGTACCCCGACCGGGCGATCGTCCCGCGATAGGGCCCCTGGTTGGGGAAGGTGACCGGCAGGGCCTCCTGAGTCTGGTCCAGCGCCTCGATCAACTGCTTCCCGGATCGTCGGGTGCGCGGGACACTCGCGGAGAAGCTCCAGAATCCGGGCCAGGGTCGCACCTCCCAGATACGGCATGCAGAGGATCCGCAGGTTCCGGGCCAGCAGCACTTCCTCGGAATAAAGTGGTACTATATTCATGTGCTGAAGGCACGCCAGCGTGAGATGTTCCTCCTGGGCGCAGGTCGTGACCTTGAGGACCACCGGCCGCGCGGCCAGGGAGTTCTGCGAGGCGAGGAAGATCCGGCCCGACGCTCCTCGTCCGATCTCGGCCAGGAGCCGGAACCCGCCCAGGACTTCACCCACTTCCGGAAAGGTGGTCGCGGTCCGTTGCGTCTGCAACAGGCGCTGGCAGTCGAGCAGGACTTCGAGCTGAGCCCGCCATTTCGGGAATCGATCCACGATCGCGGCCGGGGCGACGTCGAGCCCCGCTTCTTGACGAAGGCAGACCTCTTCATAGATCAACCGCAGCGATGACTCGGCGCTAAGCTCGGGATGGCGGTCGAGAAAGACCTCGGCGGTCGGCTGCTCCCCGCGCCGCCAGGCGGCGACCATCTCTCCGACGAGCTTCGTCGCGAGCGAAGAGGAGCCGGCCTCGAGGCCGTACGGTGTTCCCAGGGGCTCGAAGACGGGGAATCCCGGGCCATCGCCGGCCAGGTCGTTGAGGTGAGAGGCCATCGATTCTTCCTCCGAAGGTTCTCCACGCGGTTCATCTTGACCAGAGCCGTTATCATGAGGACTAGTGGGTCATTCGGCTTGCCCGTGGCCATAACTCGCTGATGGTCTCCTGCGAATCGGTTCTCGGGTGCAGGCCCCCGAGCCTCCCAGCCAATGGCGTCGCTCCCACTGACGCCGACGCCGGGCCGTGCGCCTCCCACCCCAGATGAACGGTGTCGGGGCCGCGTTCCCATGCGCCGCCACGGCCTGGAACCACGCGACGATTTGGCCCACCTCGGTCGGATGCTGCCCGTTCAGGGCCCGACGCTTGAGGATCCGCTGGACGCTCTCGGCCATGTTCAGCCACGACCCGCCCACCGGGGTGTACAGCGGCATGATCCCGTGCTCGAACCGCCAGCAGACAAACGCCGGCGTCTTGTGCCCGGCCAGGTTGTCCAGCACCCGCAGCATCCGCAAGGGCGGCAACTCGGGCAGCCGCGTCGGCTTGACCGTCAAGCCGTCCTGCCAGCGTTCTTAGGCCTTTCGCGACACCTCGGTCGTCGCGGCCTTGGCTTGCGGTTTGGGTGTCGATGCGAGGACCACCGCGAGTTCCCGCTTGAGCCAGGGGTGCAACACGGCATTGGTCCATGTCGTCACGCCCCCGAGCCGGACTTTCGCGTCGGCCGGCCGGAAGAGCGTGAGGATCTGGGCCGTGCCGTCGCGGAGGTACTCATGCGGCTGGCGGGACGGCTTGCCCTCGGGCCGCCACGATTGGCCGGCGTAAGGCATGGTCTGGAACGGCCCGGCTTGGTCGGTACACCAGACCGGCAAGCCCATCGCCTCTCCCAGTCGGTAGGCATCCTCGATCCACTTTTTGGGGGCCCCGCGTCCGGGTCAATGACGATCGCCAGCCCGGCCTTACGCTTTCGCAATGCGGTCCCGGTGGGGCACCAGGACCGGGTTCGTTGAAAGGTGTGGCCGGCCTCGTGGAGCACCTGCCAGATCGTTGAGGTGGCGACTTTGGGCAGACCGTCGGGGGCCGATCGGAGCGATCCCTTGAGGGTCGAGAGCGACCAGGTGGCCGTGCCGTCGGCCTCGGGGGTGGGCTCGCGTCGGACTTCTTGAAGGATTCGCTCACGCGAGGCATGGTCATCGACTCGTGGATGGCCTCCGCCGTGGCGAGGCGATGTGGCGGCCAGGCCCTCGGCGTTGAACCGGGCGACCAAATGCGAGACGGCATCGCCGGAACGACGGCCGGCCGATCGGGCAGTGGTCTGATAGTCGTCACCCCCGGCGACGGACAGAAGCAGAAGAGCCCGGGCGACCTGGACGGTGGAAGCGGATTGGGATCGGCTGAGGTGGGTAAGTGCCTGACGATCGGCATTGGTGAGCGGGCGGAGAGGATCCTCTTTGCTGCGGGACATCGGTGGCCTCCCTGTGTCTGAGGTCTTCCATCCTATCCGTCGCGATGGGGTTATGGCCACGAGCAAGCCGAATGACCCACTAGGAAGTGCCGGGCACCGCGCCGCGGCTTCCTCTCAGGACCAGGTATCCGACGGGGATCAACAACCGCGTCAGGAGCATATTGGTGATGAGGCCCCCGATGACGGCGATGGCCAGCGGTTGCTGCATCTGAGCACCAGGCCCCAGGCCCAGGGCCAGAGGGACCAGGCCGAGGATCGTGCAGAGGCTGGTCATCAGGATCGGCCGGAACCGGGTGCGGCCGGCCTGCACCAGCGCCTCGCGCAGCGGCACGCCCTCCGATTGAAGCTGGCCGATGTACTCGATCAGAATGATCCCGTTCTTGACGTCCAGGCCGATCAGCAGGATCGCGCCCATGAACGATGAGACGTTCAGCGGCGTGCCGGTGATCCAGAGGGCGAAGAGCGCACTGGCCAGTGAGACCGGCTGGGCCAGGAAGATGAGGATCGGCAGCGTGAGGCTGCGGAACTGGAAGCCCAGCAGGAGGAACACCAGCGCGATCGCGACGTACAAGACCGTCATCAGGCTGGCGAACGATTCCTGCTGTGCCCGGTAGCTGCCCGCCAGCTCCCAGCGATAGCCGGGCGGGAATTTCAGCTCCGAGAGCTTCTCTTGAAGCTCGCCGTTGACCGCGCCCAGGTCGCCGCCTTCCAGCTCGGCAGAGACCGTGATGACCGGCTGCTGATTCTCGCGATGCATCGCGTTGGGCGTGCGGACCGTCCGGATCGTCGCCAGTTGACTGAGCGGGACAAAACCCAACCCGGCGGACATCGTTGGGCTCGTACCCCCGTTCGCGGGCGTTGCGGTCGCCAGGCTGATCGGCAGCAACGGGAGTTGCTCTCGGTCGTAGCGGATCTGATCGGGATAGCGGACCCGGATTTTGGTCATGCGGTCCTGCTCGGGGACCGTGCTGGCGACCTGGCCGTAGAGCGCGGCGTTGAGCTGGGCTTCGACGTCCATCACCGTGAGCCCCACCCGCGCCGTCTGGACGCTGTCCGGTCGGATCACGATGTCGGGGTTGTCCAGGTTGATGTGCGCGTTCATGTCGGCCACGCCTTCAACCTTCTCCACGATCGCGCCGACCTTCTCGGCCAGCTCGCGGAGCGTCCCGAAGTCGGGGCCGAAGATCTTGACCTCGACGGGCGTGTCCACGCCCGCCAAGTCGTTGATCTGGTCCTCGATCAGCGGCACGAACTCAGTCTCCAGCTCGGGGACCTCCTTCTCGATCGCCTCGCGCAGCTCGTCGATGATCTCCTCGGATGGCCGGCGCTGGCCCGAGGGCTTGAGGCTCACAAGGATGTCGCCGGTATAGGCCTCGGTCGCGAAGAACCCGAGCTCGGCGCCGGTCCGCCGGATGTAGCCGGCGATGTCCGGCGTGCGCAACAACACCGCCTCGACCCGGCGCATCACCTTGTCGGTCTGGGCCAGCGACGTCCCCACAGGCATCTCGTAGTCGAGCACGAACGCGCCTTCATCCATGTTGGGCATGAACCCGGTCTCCAGGTGCTGGGACAGCCACCAGAGCGGCACCATCGCCAGGATCGCCACCAAGACGGTCGCGATCGGGAACCGAAGCCCGGCCTTGAGCAGGCCCTCATAGCGGTCGGCCAACAGGTTGTAGATCGGGCCGGTGCTCGGCATCGGCTTGCGTCCCAGGAACCGGGCGGCCAGCACGGGGATGATCGTCAGGCTCACGATCATCGAGACCACCAGCGCTACACTCAACGACACGCTCAGCGACTGGAAGAACTGGCCCACCACCCCGCGCACGAAGGCCAGCGGCAGGAAAACCAGGATCGTCGTCAAGGTCGAGCCGATGACCGCGCCGCTGATCTCCTTGCTGGCGCGGTCAACGGCGGCATCGCCGGTCTCGCCTGCTGCCAGGTGCCGCGCGATGTTCTCGATCACGACCACCGTGTCGTCGATGATCAGCCCGATCGCCACCGCCAGGCCGCCCAGTGACATCAGGTTCAGCGTGTCGCCGGTCAAATAGAGGAACACGAAGCTGATGATCAAGCTCAGCGGGATCGATAGCGCCGCGATCAACGTGGCCCGGACACTCTTCAGGAACAGGAAGAGGACCAGCACGCTCATCAACCCGCCGATCACGATGGCGTCGCGGACGTTGGCAATCGCCGTGCGCACCAGCACGCCCTGATCGTAGACCGGCTCGATCTTCACCCCCGGCGGGGCGCTCTTGGCCGCATCGGCCAGCACGGTCTCCAGCTCGCGGGAGACGGCCAGCGCATTACCGCCCAGGCGACGGAAAACCGTCAAGGCAACGGCGTCCTGGCCATTGGCCCGGATCGCCATCGTCCGGTCCTCGTGGCCGATCGTCACGCGGCCGATGTCCTGGATGCGGATCGACTGGCCGTTCTTCTCGGCGATGACCACGTTCTCCAGGTCGAGTGGGTCAGTCGCGAGGGTGTCGGAGAGCACCTGGTATTGGAGCGCCCCGCGGTCGAGACGGCCCACCGCCTTGAGCCGGTGCTCCTTGTTCAGGCGGTCGGCCACGTCAGCGATCGACAGATTGGCCGCCGCCAGCGCCTGGGGCTCGACCTCGACGAGGATCTCCCGGATGTCGCCCCCCTGGACCGTCACGTACGACACATCGGCGATCCGGCTGATCCGGGGCCGCAGGTCGTAGTAGGCGTAGTCGTGCAGCGCCGAAGGGTCGCGGCCACCAGCGATCACAAACGAGATGATCGGGAAGACCGAAGGCGTCTGGCGCTCAGTGATCGTCGTGGTGCCGGCAGGCAATTGCGCCCCGACCTCGGCCATGCGTGCACGGATGTCGTTGAGCGCCTGGATCATGTCGGTCTCGGGCGCGAAGTCGATATCGAGCTGAGACGCCCCACGCACCGACGTCGACCGGACGCGCACCACTCCGAGCACGATGCTGACGGCCTCTTCGACCGGACGGGTCACGGCGACCTCCACGTCCTTCACCGCCAGGCCCGGCGTCTGGGCGATGACGACGATTCGTGGGAAGGCGACCTCGGGATAGATGCCGCTGGGCATCCGCAGCATCGACACCACGCCGAAGACCGTCAACAGCGCGGTGGTCAGGACGATCAGCCCGAAGTACGGCCGGGCCCTGGCCACCAGGTTGATCTGGAAACCGCTCCCGGCGTGCGCGTGGTCCTCAGATGGGGACTCGACGTGGGGCTTGGCGGCCGGCTCCGCGATGAGGCTCATGGCTTCGCTTCCTCCGCGGGTCCGGCTTCGGGCTCGGCCTTCTTGTCGTGGGCTTCCGCTTCGTGACCCTTGTCGTGGGCTTCCTCCTTGTCCTTAGCCTTATCCGCGCCCTCGCTCTTGTCCTCCTCGCCCGCCAGCTTGACCGGGGTCTTCTCGGGCAGGTTATAGCCGCCTTCGACGATCACCAACTCGCCCGGCTTGAGGTCTGTGCCAGTGACTTCGACCCAGCCCTGATGCGGCGTTGCGGCTTCGGGGTGGAGCACGACCGTCTTGCCGTCGCGGACGACGGAGAGAACCGGCCCTTCGCCCAGGTCGAGGACGGCCGCGGTCGGAACCTGGAGCACGTTCGGGCGCTCTTCCACGACGATCGACACCTGGACCGACTCGCCGATGGTGAGTCGTCCCTTGGGATTCTCGACCAGCACGCGGATGGGCAGGTTCCCCGTCTGCGGGTCGGCGACCCGGCCCACGAACGCCACCTTGCCGGACATCTCGTCTTTCTCGACCGGAGATGAGGCCGACGAGGGACTGCGGGCATCCGCGGGCCAGACCCGAGCGGTTTGACCGACATGCAACGTCGAAACCGACCGGGGTGGGATCCAGACCGACGCGAAAACGTGCCGCGTGTCGACCACTTCCCCAATCGGGCTGCCGATGGCGATCGTCTGTCCGGGGTGGCACGTCAAGCTATCGAGCACGCCGTCGATCGCCGCGCGAATCGTATGGTAATCGAGGTGCGCCTGTGAGAACGTGACCAGGGCGTCAGCCGTCTTGATCTTCCCTTCCGCCTCGGCGACGGCCTCGGGTCGAGGGCCGATCATCATGACATGGAGCGTCGCCTCGGCCATCTCTTGCTGGATCATGGCCTGTTTCACCGCCCTCTCCGCGTCGAAGAGCTGCTGCTGGGAGACTTCATGGCGGGACAGGAGCGGGCGAAGCCGATCCGCTGCCACCTTGGCTTGCTCCACCGCGACCTTGGCCTGTTCGATCGCCAGCTCGTTGGACTTCCGCTCTTCGGGACGCGGGAGCGATTTGAGCAGGGCCAGCGACGCTCTCAGCCCGTCTCGCGTCGCTGTCTTCTCTGCCAGATCGGCCTGCGCGACCGCCCGGTCGAGCTCGACGATGGGCTGACCCTTTTTCACCGCGTCGCCCTGGTGCACCAGCAACTCGTGGACGTGCCCTTCCACGGCGGGCGTCACGGTGGCGATGTGATCGGGAAGCGCCTCACAGCGCCCAGGCCTTCGACTGTTTCCATCAACGTCCCGACCCTCGCCGGCTCGGTCCGCACCGAGACGTGCGCCTCGCCTTCCGGCTCATGATCCTCCTCAGGCGCGGCCGCGCCGCCACGAGAGGCGCAACCGGCCAGCGCCGCCAACAGGGGGAGTGCCGCGAACCACCACCGCCATCTCATCAAGGAGACCCTCACATTTCGCTCCTCAGGGCACGAAGCCGAGAACCCGTCGGATCCGCCCGGTACGCGCTCGGAGAGAGCGGGACCGAGTCGAATCCTATCAATGTAATCCGACGTCGTCCGGATCGCATCAGCAGTTCGGTTAATTATTATTAACAGAGCGTTCGACTGGGACACGAAGGCACGCCGGAGCGACCAGGCCGGCGCATCGAGCGCATCACGACGTTCCTGGCTTCGCGCGTTTCGGATCGTGCGAGTATCGGACGACGTGGACGTCCTCGACCACGATCAGGCCGCCGCCCACCATCTCGTCGAGCACGGGCAGGAGCCGATCGATCTCGTCGGGCCGGTCCACCACCTCGACTTTCTCCGGCAGATCGTCGGAGAGCCCCAGGAAGTGGGCCTTGTGGATGACGGAGTGTTTGCCAAAGCCCATGACCCCGCGCGAGACGGAGGCGCCCGCCATCCCCATCTCGCGGCACTTCTCGACGATGGCGACGGCCAGGTTGCGCCCGCTCCAGGTGTCGGCGCTGCCGATGTAGACCGTCACCCGCTTCGCTTCGCCCTCGATCTTCATGGGAGATGAACCCTCCACGGCGTGGGATCGCTTCGTCAGGGATGTCGGACCGGTCGCGAACTCCCGCCGAGGAGCCTCGGCGCGCTCGGCCGCATGCGTGTATCGAAGCACCTGGGCTGCGCTGATGACGATGAGGCCCTCTCCGATCATCGTCTCGAGCTCGCTCACCAGCGACGCAACGCGCTCCACGGCATCGACGACATCGACCACGATCGGGATCTCGAACGATGAATACTCGCTCCCGATATCGTGGAGCTGCCGATGCACGCCGTAGCCGACCTCGATGGGGAAGACCGATGCCCCGGCCAGCCTGCTGCGTCGCGCCGTTTCGACGACTGCTCGATACAGCGGCACACCATCGAACGTCTCATTCGCATTGGAATAGAACCGCAGAAGGCTCGCCTCGCGCGGGATCATCGGGACCTCCCATCGTCGGTAGGGTGACCGCTGCCGACCCGGTCGGGCACCTCGGCACTCGTCGAGTGGGATCGTTCCTGCGCGAACCGGGCCGGAGCGATCGGCTCCGTCGTCGTCGCCTCGACCCTCGACGAACCTGCCTTAGCCTTCGGGACGGCGGGCTCGGCCAGTCCGCGGGCCAGCGCGGTACCTAACAGCACGGCCGCGAAGCCGAACACGACGCTGCCAATAACATTCGCCGCCATCAGCCAGGTTTCCCCGCGCTCCCACAGGATCAACGCGTCGTTCTCGAACGTGGAAAACGTCGTGTAGCCGCCCAGGAACCCGGTGATCACCAGCAGCCGGACGTTGGGATGGGGCATCCAGCGAGTCAGCAAGACCGTCAGGAATCCGATCAGGAACGAACCGGAGACGTTGATGACACAGGTGGCCCAGGGGAACTGCGGGCTCGCCCATCGCGTGATCCAGGCCCCGAGCCAGTATCGGGCATTCACCCCCAAACTCCCGCCGATCGCGAGCACGATGATCCTGGTCCACCACATCTCCATGCAACGACCCTTTGGAGTTCTTACCTGCGTAGAGCTGTCAAGACGCCCGCAAACAAAAAAGCCCCCGGGAAGTCTCCCGGGGGCTAAATTGGCTCGGTACCCCGCGCGGAGGAAGATCCTTGCGCCAGGAGTTATCAGCCGCCGTGGCGGCGGTTCGTGGCGAACCCCATCGCCGCCGATGATTTTAGGAAGGATTGTGGGCGAGCCCGACGCGAAAGTCAAGCCGACGCGGCGTTCCGAGGGGTTCGTCATCTTGTCGGGCGCCGGCTGGTTATGTCATGCTGGTTGGTTGGACACCCGTCTTGTTGCGTCGCGTCCGGCACGAATGCGGGGGGCTCTCCCATGCTCCATGTCTCGAGACTCTCGGTCTGGTTCTGGATCACGGCCCTGACGATCACGGTCGGGCTAGCCGGTAGTGGGACCTCCCGTGCGGGCGTCACCCGTGAGGAAGTGGAGCGCGCCATCCGCGACGGAGTGCGCTTCCTCAAGCAACAACAGCGAGACGATGGATCCTGGCCGGACGTGGAAGGTGGTGAGGCGAAATCGGGTACGACCAGCCTGGTGACCCTCGCTCTGCTGACGGCCGGTGAGAAGCCCGACACCCCCACGGTCCGGAAGGCGCTGGAGCTGCTCCGCAAGCTCGGGCCGGACGACCTCCGCAGTACCTACGCCATTGGCCTGCAAACCATGGTCTTCGCCGCCGCCGAGCCCGAGCGGGACCAGTTGCGGATTGCCGCCAACGTCGATTGGCTCGAGCGGGCCCAGATCCGGCCCGGCGATCCGGTCTTCTGGCCCGGATCGTGGAGCTACTCCGATAACAAACGCTCCAAGAACGGCGATAACTCCAACACGCAGTATGCCTTGCTGGGCCTTCACGCCGCCAGCGAGGCCGGCGTGCCCGTCAAGCCGGAGGTCTGGGTACTGGCGCGGAGCTACTGGGAGCGAAGTCAGAAGAATGACGGGAGCTGGTCCTATACCCCCGATTCTCCCGCCTCCTCCGCCAGCATGACCTGCGCCGGGGTGTCCAGCCTGATCATCTCCGGCCTCCGTCGGTTCCAGGGGCAAGAGTACCTCCAGGGTGATGTGATCCATAATTGCGGCAAAGGGGGAATCAGCCGGAGCTTGCAGGGCGGCATCGACTGGCTGGCCCGAAACTTCCAGGTCGGCCAGAACTTCGGCGGCGGCCAGCAGTGGAAGTTCTACTATCTCTACGGGTTGGAGCGCGCCGGCCGCCTCGCGGGTATCCGGTTCTTCGGCTCCCACGACTGGTATCGCCTGGGGGCCGAGCAGTTCGTGCGCGATCAGAACAAGCTGGGCGGGTTCTGGCAGGGCGCCTTGATCGAGAACAATCCCATCCTGGCGACGAGCTTCGCGGTCCTGTTCCTCGCCAAGGGTCGGGCGCCGGTCCTGATCAACAAGCTCCGCCACGTCCCGTACACCGACTGGAACCCGGACCCCGACGACGTTCGCAACATCGTCAACATCGTCTCCCACGACTGGAAGAGCCTCCTGACCTGGCAGGTCGTCGACCCATCAATCGCGACGCTTTCGGAACTGCTCCAGGCCCCGATCATCTTCTTCAACGGCCATCAAACCCCCGAGTTCTCCCGGGCGGCCCGCCAGAACATCCGCGACTACGTCGAGCAGGGGGGCTTCCTGTTCGCCGACGCCTGCTGTAGTGCGCACGAATTCGACCAGGGCTTCCGGCGGCTGATGCAGGAGATCTTCCCGGAGGAGGATTACAAGCTCCGCCCGCTGCCGCCCGAGCATCCGATCTGGCGGGCCAGGCATGAGCTGGATCCCGAAGCCCATCCGCTCTGGGGCATCGAGCACGGCTGCCGCACCGTCGTGATCTACTCGCCGACGGACCTCTCCTGCTACTGGAACCAGTCCGAACACAGCCCGAATAACACGGCCGTCATCAATGCCGTCAAGGTGGGCCAGAACGTGATCGACTACGCCACCGGGAGAGAGATGCCCGCTGACAAGCTGACCGTCCGCGAGATCCGCGACCTCAAGCCCGCTCCGCCCAAGCGGGGAGCGCTGCGGATCGCCAAACTCAAGCACGCCGGCGACTGGAATATCGCCCCGCAGGCCGTACCCAACCTGATGGACGCACTCCGCAAGCCCCCGTTCAGCTTCGACGTCGTCATCACCCAGAAGGATCTCTTTCCCCGCGATCCCAATCTGATCTACTATCCCCTGATCTACATCCACGGCCGCGGCTCGATCTCCTTCCCCAAGGAAGACCTCGACTCGCTACGGAGGCATCTCGAGCCGGGAGGCGGGACGATGTTCGCCGATGCCGCCTGCGGCAGCTCGGCGTTCGACACCACCTTCCGGAAGTTCGTCGCTGAGCTGATGCCCAACAACAAGCTGGAGCCGATCCCGCACGAGGACGAACTCTACTCCACGAAGGTGGGCCTGGACCTCTCGGACTCGCAGTACACCAAGGCGGCCGGCGGCGGCAAGGACTTCCCGCAACTGGAAGGGGTGAAGATCAACGGGCACTGGGCGATCATCTACTCGAAGTACG
This sequence comes from uncultured Isosphaeraceae bacterium, assembly GCA_963845695.1. GTDB lineage: Bacteria > Planctomycetota > Planctomycetia > Isosphaerales > Isosphaeraceae > CAWJTV01. The sequence goes on from CAWJTQ010000020.1 coordinate 354,215, forward strand.
ACATCGGCTGCGCGCTAGAACGGCATACCGGAATCGAATGCAAGGGGTACACCTACGAAAGCGCCCTGAAGATCGCCGGCAATATCGTCATCTACTCCACCCTGCCGTGATGGGGATGATGGGGAGAGACGGGACATCCAGGCTAACGGTTCCTGGACCCGCGAACAGATATCCGGATTGGGTCCGTTGAGACGCGCTGGCGATTTCCCGTCGGATGAGAATGGCCCGGAATTCCGGGAATTTCGAAATTGTCGAAGAGCGAAGGTCCTGGATAGAATCGAGACTCTGGAAGGTTGCCGATCGAGAGGGATTCCTCCCGAGAGTTTCTGACCACGACCGGGTCGGGTGCACGATTTCAAGGACGATCCGAGCGGGGCGGACAGGCGTGAAGCTCCGAGCTACTGGTGTCACAAGGAGGGACTGTCACCGTGCCGCGTAGACCCTTTCGCAGTCAAGCGTTATCCCCGATGGCATCCCTTGAGGCTGGCGCACAAGTCGCTGTCCGTGACCAGTGAATGGGAAGCGCGCCGTCGTTATTCCCGTTATGCACTTCCCGCACTCCTGTGGGATCCTTTGCCCGCGGTCCCCGAAGCGGACTGGGAGGCGACCTCGGTCACTCCTGTTCAGATGCGGCATCTGCTCGGAGCTGTGGCGGCGACCGAATCCCTGGCGGAGACGGTAATCGTGGAAGTCGGCTGCTTCCGGGGCGTGACCACCCGCTGCCTGGCCGTTGCCACGAGCCGCACCGTGGTCGCGGTCGATCCCTACGCGGGCTACGGCGGCGCCGATGCGGACCAGTGCTGCTTCCAACGGCGGATCGCGGGGCTCGACAATGTGATCCACGAGGCGAAGACCTCGGGGAACGCCGCCCGGGACTGGACCCATGGACCGGCCGGATTCGTCTTTATTGATGCAGTTCATGACTACGTGAATACGTCCTTTGATATCAAGGCGTGGACGCCCAAGCTGGTCAAAGGTGGCATCCTCGCGCTGCATGACATCGATCAGGCGGCGTTCGCCGGCACGCGCCGGGCCGCATTCGAATTACTCGGCGACCACCGGCTCGAGCTCCTGGCGCATCCCGACAATCTCGCGATCTTCCGCGCCCGATGATATCCCGATCGGTGACGATCGGAACCTGCCGCCTCGAAGCACGCTGTCGATTTCGAAATCGTACTAAAAGAATTATGACAATTAATTGCGTTTGATATATTCTTCGACTTCGAACTTCCTGTGCATGCCGTCATAGGTCATGGACCGGACGGTGCCGAAGATCGGCCGCTCGGGCCAGGGGCGATCGTGCTTGCCGCCAATGGCCCAGGCGATTCCGGTATAGCCGTTGGGGTCGCGGCCGTCCATCTCGTAGCGGTCGTTGAGGTCCACCGCAATCGCGAACGCCGTCTCGGCGTCGGGGGTCCATTCCAGGATTTTCTTCGCCCAGTACATCCGCAAGTAGCTATGCATCCGGCCGGTGAGGACCATCTCGCGCTGTGCGGCGTTCCAGAGAGGATCGTGCGTCTCGGCGGCTTCGAATTGCCGGGCCGTGTAAAGGAAGGGCCGCCGGTCACCGGCGTGTTTGGCCAACGTCTTTCGTGCCCATTCGGGGCAGCCGTCGAGCCGGTCGTAGACCGGGTTGCGCGCCACGAAATTGATCGCCAACTCGCGGCGGACGATCAGCTCCTCGAGATAGGTATCGATACTCTCGCGGGGTGCACCACTGTCGAGGACGGCCAGGGCGATCGTGATCGGGCTGATCTGGCCGAAGTGCAGGTGGGCCGATAGCTCGCTGGTGGAATAAGAGGTGGGCTGGTTGCGATCGGTCGCATATCGGGGAAGCCGGTCCTCGATGAATCGCCGCAGCCGATCCCGCGCCTCCCGGCTACCGCCGCGGTAACCCGGCAGGTCGGAGGCGCCTACCACCTGGAGCTCATCCAGCAGGGCGGGAGGGTCGATGATCGCGCCCGAGGGTGGCGGTCCGCACCATCGCACGCGGGCTTTCGGGTTGGGGATCGGCTCAAGGTAATCCTCCCAGAGGCGTTGGATCTTGGGCCGTAGCGTCCGGGCCGCATACTCCTCGGCTGGGAAATGGGACGTCGGAACGACCACGTCGCCATCGACCAGGTAGAACGGCACGCGGAGCTGATTCGCGACACGCGTTCGCCAATGGGTCCCGACTCGCACGGGATTCTCGTCGCCGATGACCACCCCGGCACCGACCTCCTCGGCCAGAGCCGCCACGACCTCGTCGGGCTGCCCCAGGCGTACGACCAGCGGAACGCCTCGGCGTTCGAGGTCGTGCGCGGCATCAAGGAGGCCGTCGAGCAAGAACCGGTAGTGCCTTCGCTGCGCACCGGGGTAGTCGGCAGTGAGGCCGAAGACCGTCAGGACCGGGACGCCGAGCGCATTGCCGACTGCGATCGCGAGGTTGAGCGCCGGGTTGTTCACGCCGCGCTGGGATCGCTGCATCCAATAGATCACGCACCGATCCTGGGAGTCAGGTAGCCCCGGGCGCACGGCTCTGAGTCGGGGATGGGATGCCAGGAGTCGATCGACTGCGTTCAGGGCAGGGAACCTCGTCACAATTCTGTCCGATGCGTGATCTCGGGGCATGATCGGGGAGGATGCCTCCCGAGGTGGTCGGCGACAGGGTCATTTTATCCTCCCGGACAGGGGTGGGGTGGGACGTCCGAACATCGGCGTTGTGGCCGGTTGAATGATGAGGCTGGTCGGGCCATAATGGATTGCGTGCGTGCCAGAGCCGAGCGACGCAGAGGCCACCTCGTTCGGCCGACTCCCCCGGGGCCCCGACCGCCCCCGAGTCTCCCTCCCGATCCGGCCACGGTTTTGATAGAGGTTGTTCTCACCATGGGACGTCACCGTGTCGGCCTCTGGTTAGTGGGTGCGTTCGGAGGCGTCGGCACGACGATCACCCTGGGGCTCCTGGCGATGGCGCGGGGGCTGGTGGATCGCACGGGGCTGTCAACCGAACTGCCGATGTTCCGCGGGCTGCCGCTGCCCGAGCCCGGCGACTTCGTGATCGGCGGCCATGAGATCCGCGAGTCGTCGTTTGCGGAATCGGCCGAGGAATTCCGGAAGAGCTCGGGCGTCTTTCCGCCCGAATGGCTAGCGGTCTGCGCCGAAGATCTGAGCGCAGCGACGTCACGAGTCCGCCCGGGAACGAGCTTCGGTGCGGGGCATGCGGTCGCCCAACTGGGCCGATGGGGAGAGTCTGCGCCACCCCGGACGACGGAGCAGGCCGTTGACCGGATCGCGGCCGACCTCGCCGCCTTCGTCGCGTCGGAATCGATCGACCACCTGATCGTCCTCAACGTCGCCAGCACCGAGCCGCCGTTCGTCCTGGACGAAGTCCACCACCACTGGGACCTGCTCAACGCCGCCATGGTCAACGGCGGTCCCGGTCTGTTGCCGGCCAGCGCCCTTTATGCCGTGGCCGCGCTGCGGTCCGGACACACCTATATCAACTTCACTCCCAGCCTCGGTGCCTCGTTGCCGGCTCTGTATGAGCTGGCTGAGTCCACCGGGTCCCTTCATGCCGGCAAGGATGGCAAGACCGGCGAGACCTTGATGAAGACTGTCCTTGCACCGATGTTCGCGATGCGGAACCTCAAGGTCATGAGCTGGGTCGGCCACAACATCTTCGGCAACCGCGACGCGCTGGTCCTCGACGATCCCGCCAACAAGTCGGCGAAAGTCGACACCAAGGATCGGGTCGTGACCCAGATCCTCGGCTACAAACCGTCGACGATCGTCACGATCGAGAATCTGCCCGACATGGGGGACTGGAAGACCGCGTGGGATCACATCCATTTCCAGGGGTTCCTGGGAACGAAGATGGCCCTCCAGTTCATCTGGCAGGGGTGCGACAGCCTGCTGGCGGCACCACTGGCGATCGACCTGGCGCGGCTGGCCGACATCGAGAAGCGCCGCGGCGGCCGCGGACTGATGAGACATCTCGCCAGCTTCTTCAAGAGCCCCGAGGGCGTCGAAGAGCACGATTTCTTCAAGCAGTTCGACCTCCTGGCCCGGCACGTCGCGTCGGGCTTCAAATCATCAAGCTCTTGAGTCAAGCCGCGCGGAACTCCGGCTCTTCACTCACCGAATGTCAGGACGGTGGAGAGTCTTCACTCAAGGATTCAAAGACATAAGGACTCAAGGACACCATGCGGCTCGCCTTCAGCACCAATGCCTACCTGCGTTATCCCTTCCAGGAAGCCGCTAGTCGGATCGCCCAGATCGGCTACCAGGGCCTGGAATTGCTGGCCGACGTACCCCACGCCTGGCCGGCCGGGCTGCTCGACGTTCAGAAGCGCGGCATCCTCGAGGCCATGGAGCGGACAGGACTCTCGTTCTCGAACATCAACGCATTCATGATGAACGCAATCAACGACCACCGGCAGCCGTACTGGTATCCCTCGTTCATTGAGCCGGAGCCGAATTATCGTCGTGTGCGAATCGATCATACCCTTAGGGCCTTAAGCCTCTGCGCCGAGCTGGGTGCCCCTCACATCACGACCGAGCCGGGCGGCCCGCTGGCCCCCGGTCAATCGCGGCAGGCGGCCATCGACCTGTTCGTCGAGGTCCTCAAGCCCCTGGCCGAGCACGCTGACAATCTCGGCGTACTGCTCCTGATCGAGCCCGAGCCCGGCCTGCTGCTGGAAACGACCGACCAGTACCTGGAGGTGGCCGACCGGCTGGATGCTCCATCAATCGGCTTGAACTTCGACGTCGGCCACGCATTTTGCGTGAGCGAAGACTTGCCCCGATCGATCGCCAAGCTGGCGCCGCACATCCGCCACTACCACCTGGAGGACATCGCCGCCAGCCGGGTTCACCACCACCTGGTGCCCGGCACGGGGGCCATCGATTTCGCCGAGGTAGTGGGTGCCATCCAGCGGACGGGCTACGACGGCTGGCTGACGGTCGAGCTCTATCCGTTCCTCGACGATCCGGACGCGGCGGCTCGCGGGGCTCTGGAGGTCCTCCGTCCGCTCGTGGCCGCCACCCCGGGGATCTAGCCTCGCCCAGTCATGCGTGGGAAAACCATCGCCTACCTGCAACTGATCCGGCTGCCGAATGTCGTGACTGCCGCGGCGGATAGTCTCGCCGGATGGCTGCTCGCGACAGGATCGGTTTCCGAGCCCTTGCGCTGGCTGCCTCTCATCTTGGCGTCGATGGTCCTCTATGCATCGGGCACGGCCCTCAACGACGTGTTCGACCTCGAGGTGGATCGGGCCGAGCGGCCAGGTCGGCCACTGCCCTCGGGGCGGGTGTCGAGACCGTCGGCCGCCTGGTTCGGTGGTCTGGGACTGTTGATCGGCCCGTCACTGGTGCTGGCCGGCGGCTCGCTCGCCAGTGGGCTCGTGGCCGCGATCCTCGCCGGTTGCATTCTGGCTTACGACGCCGGCGTGAAACACACGCTGCTCGGCCCCGTCTTCATGGGAGGCTGCCGAGGTCTCAACCTTCTACTCGGGATGACCCACGCCCCGGAGCTGGGCGGTCCGGTGGCCTGGTTCGCCGCCGGATCGTATGGACTCTATGTCGCGGGGATCACCGTCATCAGCCGGTCGGAGACCCGGGGCGAAGATCGCCGGGGATTGGTCACGGGCCTGACCTTCCAGAACCTGGCTCTCCTCGGCCTGGCGGCCGTCGCGATGGCCCACCGCCTCTTCCCCCAACCCGCGCCCGACCGGCCGCTGATCCCCCTCGAGGGACTCCTCGTCCTCGGTCTGATCGCCGTGGTGGTGAACCAGACCGCTGTGAATGCAATCCAGCAGCCAACCCCGGGCTCCTTCCAGAAAGCCGTCAAGACCGGCATCCTCTCGCTGGTCTGGCTCAACGTCGGCCTGGTCGCCGCGGTCCGCGGCGTCGAACCCGCGGCAATCGTCGCGGCGTTCTGGGTCCCGGCTGCTGTCCTGGGTCGTTGGCTTTACTCGACATAGGTGTTGGCGATCGGCCGCATCTCGACCGAGACAGGGTTCGCCTGGCCACGTCCGCGATCGTGTGCGATAATCCAATCTGTTCACGATACTCCGATCGTCCCCCGAGGCTTCGACGATCATGGCGACCGCGACTCGACGTCATCCCCGTCCGGAAGTCAAGTATCCCGATAGCGACGGGAAGCCCATGTCCGAACACGACTTGCAGTACAAGTGGATCGTCGTGATCAAGGAAGGCGTGGAAGCCCAGTTCACCGACGAACCCAACGTGTATGTCGCGGGCGACCACTTGTGGTATCCCGTCGAGGGGAACAACAAGATCCGCCAGGGTCCCGATGTCCTGGTCGCCATCGGCCGGCCCAGGCGATTGCGCGGCTCGTACAAGCAATGGGAGGAAGGGGGGATCGCACCCCAGGTCATCTTCGAGGTCCAATCCCCGGGCAACCGCCGCGGGGAGTTGAAGCGCAAATTCGAGTTCTACGAGACGTACGGGGTCGAGGAATACTACCTCTACGACCCGTTCCGCGGGACTCTCCGCGGCTGGCTGCGGGTCGGACAGTCCCTGGAAGAGATCCCGGTGATGGAGGGTTTCGTGAGTCCGCGGCTGGGGATCCGGTTTGAGCCGGGCAAAGGTCCCGACAACCTGACCATCATCGGCCGCAATGGTGAGCGATTCCTCACCGACCAGGCGATCCTCGAGCAGCGTGATGCCGAGCGACAACGCGCCAAGGAGGCCGAACGCCTACGCACCGCCGAGGCCGAGCAGCGCGCCCAGGCCGAACAACGCGCCGAGACCGCCGAACAACGTGCCGAGACCGCCAAACAACGCGCCGAGATCGCCGAACAACGCGCCGAGACCGCCAAACAACGCGCCGAGACCGCCGAACAACGCGCCGCCCGCTATGCCGCCAAGCTCCGCGAGCTGGGCATCGAACCCGAATGAGGCCGGTGCGCGGCCGTGCTGGGCCGTCGCTACCAGAAGCTGTGTGCCCGCGAGCGGCAGATCCGGGCCCGATTGGTTTGACACCATGGCCAAGACAAGTCCTCGGGCGAGAACGCGATGCGACTCGGCTACAACACCAACGGCCTGGCTCATCACCGCCTGCTCGACGCTATCGAGCTGCTGGCCGATGAAAGCTATGCCAGCGTCGCCATCACCCTGGACGCCGGAGCGCTGGACCCCTACGAGGAGCCGGCGGTCCTGGCCCGGCAGGTCGATCAGGTCCGGCAGGAACTCGATCGTCGCGGCCTGGCCCGGGTGATCGAGACCGGAGCGCGCTTCCTACTCAACCCTCGCCTCAAACACGACCCGACGTTGATGGACCCCGACCCCGCACGCCGTGCCATCCGACTCGACTTCCTGCGCCGGGCTATTGACCTGGCCGTCGCCATCGAGGCCGAAGCCGTCTCGTTCTGGTCCGGAGGCTCGCCGGCTCCCGTCAGCGAGGACGAGGGGATGGCTCGGCTTACCGAGGCTCTGAAGCCCGTGCTGATACACGCCGAGCGGAGCAACATGCCCCTGGCCTTCGAGCCGGAGCCGGGCATGTTCATTGATACCCTCGATCGCTTTGCCCGCCTCGACGAGCGGGCCCGGCATCCCCTGTTCGACCTGACGATCGACGTCGGCCACGTGCATTGTTCGGCCGAAGGGGACATCTCCGGCCTCTTGCGGCGTTGGGGACCGCGCATCAGGAACATCCACATCGAAGACATGGTGCAGGGGGTCCACGAACACCTGATGTTCGGTCAAGGGACGATGGATTTCCTGCCGATCTTCCAAGCCCTCCACGAGATCGGCTATCCAGCGGGCATCCACGTCGAGCTGAGCCGGCACAGCCACATGGCCGTCGAGGCGGTCCGGTCGTCGGCCGCGTTCCTCAAGCCGTTGATCGAGATTGCTGGCCGATGAAGTGAAGGCGACCCATCTCGTGGCAACCACGATTGTGTGGGATTATAGGATCGGTTCACTCGATTCTTGATCGTGTGACTCAGAGCTTGAGAAAGAATGGGATTGCAGATTCCAAATTCCAGAATCCTAAACCCTTTGCTGATCAGGATTAGCAGTTTTGGAATCTTGAATTTGTGATTTGGAAGCATTTCTTTCACAGCCTCTCAGTTCCGGTCGGAGCGAGCGGCTCCGGCGTCGGGATGGCCGACGCCCTCCGGGGCGGAGCCGGACGACCTGAGGCGGAAGAGACCGCGTTGGGCCTGCTGGTTCGTGGGGTCGTAGGCGATGGCGAGACGATACCAGGCTTGTGCCTCGGCGAGGTACCCGGCCAACTCGCAGTCGGAGGCCAGCCGGCAGCAGACGATCGGCCTGGCTTCGCGATTAGCCGCCAGGTTCGTCAGGTGGTCACGGAGCACGCGCTGGGCTTCGGCGCGACGGGCATACGGCTCGGCCGCAGCACGATCGCCGACGACTCGCAGTGCCTGGGCAAGTCCGTAGAGGGTCTCGCCACGGTTCGGCTCGGCCGCGTCGGAGAGACGAAAGCAGCGTACCGCCTCTGCGCCGTCCTGGCGATTCAAGGCCAGGTGTCCGCGGAGCCGTGCGAGTGTCGGATGATCTGGCGGGCCATCGGCGAGGAGTCGGCTCACCGCCTCCACGTCCCCCCGATCGAATTCGATCTCGGCGCGGGAGGCCCTTGCGTCGGCGTCGGAATCCGGCAAGCGGGCGAGGCAATCCTTCGCCCGATCGAACCAGCCCAGTTGCCGGTAGACCCGGGCCAGGCCGAGCCTCGACATGCGGTCGTCAGGGTCGTTCTCCACGAAACGTTCCAGGGTGGACTTCAGTTTATTGGGCTCATTGATCTGTTCTTGATGGGCAATGCACCAGTGGTTGACCAGGTCGAAGGTCAACGGTCCCTGTACGGCCAAGGCGGCGAACTGTTCCAGCAGTTCGAGGCGGCGACTTTGGGTGCCATAGAGGAAGACGAGCGATCGCCGAGCCTCGGTGAGCTTGGGGTCCAGTCGCAAAGCGAGGCGCAGGGCGTCCTCCATCGGTCGGGCTCGAAATCGGCAGAGCTCGGCTCGGCTGGTGACGAGTGCTCTCTGGGCAGCGAGCGGGCCGTCCGGGGAGATCCGGGCCAGATAGCCGATTGCGGTTTCGGGTTGCTGGAGGCTGGTCGCCACCACAGCGCGGAGGAGCCAGTCGTCCAGGGTTGGATCGGTCAGACGGCTCAGCACGGCTTCGGCTTCGTTCCACCGCCCCCGCTGGGCCGCCTTCGATGGCCTCTTGCCGAAGAAGCTCAGCGTTCCCACCCGCTCGGGATCGGAAGGTGATGCCCACGATCCACAACACCGACGCGAACGCGAAGGAGATCGCCAGGGTCTTCAATCGTCGACCGCGACGCGACGACCCTGAGACGAGGCTACCCTTGGCGGACATAGGTCGGTCCGATTGGAGCGGAAGTCTTGAACGAAGGCGGCGACTCGGCCTCGCGACCAGGACGCCGCCCACGAAATCCTCAAGAAGCTCGAAAATCAATAAGCGTCGGAGCTGACGAGGTCGCCGCCATTGCGGGTGGCGAGCTTCTGCCAGACGCCGATACGTGGCCACCGGGGGCGGGGGTCCAGTAGATGCCGGCGTACGCCGATAGGCGGCTGGAGGATAACCAGCCGGCAGGCGGGCTTGGTCCGCCGGCGGATTATTGGGCCAGCAACTGATCGACTCCTTGATGAACCGGACCGAACCGTCGCAGAGGGCGACATTCGCCCCGCCCGGATGCATGCTGGACACCGCGCCGACGCGGTTCGAGGTCCCGGTATTGTCGGCGCAGCCGATAGGGCAGCTTCTTCTGGGGATTGATCGGCCAGAATGCGGTGCAGATCGTATCGCCGTAGTTGCCCGAGGTCCACCAGTGCCAGCAGTCGGCGTCGGTACGAGTTCTCGATCGCACGGGTGTGCTCGCCGAACATGATCGTGTTGCTCGTCCCGTCCGTGATGGAGGCGATCTTGGTCACGCTGAAAGCGTAAAAGACGCCGTTCTGTTGCTTGGGCGCGATGTTGCCGAATTGGTAGTTGAACCATGTGCCGGCACAGCCGGCGTAGCTGCTGTACCTCATCACCTCGGGTTTGCTACTCCCGTTCAGGGCTGCGATTAGATCGTAGCCGTTGGGGTAGGTATAAGGATCCGAGACGCTGCCGGTGGGCCCGGCATCGGACGGGCACCAGAGGATCGACAACCCGGTGGCGTTGATCGTGGTGTTCTCGATATCATACATGTTGATGTTGAAGTTCATCGCGTTGAAGAGCGGCGAGCTGCTCGGTGTACTGCGACAGGGGCAGCATGGGGCCATAGCTCGTCCAGAGCCCCCCCACGTCCGCGGAGTTCTGGTCGAGCAACCCCATCGAGAAGCACTGGTTCGAGGACTCGTAATTGTGGCTCGCCAGCGCGAGCTGCTTCAGGTTGTTCGTGCATTGGGCGCGGCGGGCCGCCTCGCGGGCGGCCTGGACGGCGGGCAACAGCAGGGCGATCAGGACGGCGATGATCGCGATGACCACCAGCAGTTCGATCAGCGTGAATCCGCGACGAGGTTTAAGGATAGCGATTTCTTGCATGTGTTTACCTTTCCGAGAATCGAGTCGAGGGAGATGACGGTAGCGACGCGCGATGGATCGCCCCTTCGTACCGAAGGAACGTATGGACGAGGGCTTGGTCTCAGCGCTTGTTCGGTTGCTTCGGTGGTGTTTGCGTAGCACCCTCCTTCTTCGATATTCGCATTCCTTTGACACCCTTCTTGAATTGGGCCTCCTCCGACGTGGCTTGCGACTCGGTCGGGTCAGAGGGTGTCGTGTCGCAACCCACGAGGCTGGTGACCACAACGGCGCTGGCCAAGAGTCCAACCCAGGTGAACCTGCCGTAGATAGTGTTCACTCGTTTACCCTTTCGATGATTGCGGGAGTGAAACAACACGCTCCGGAACCGGATTCATTCCGGCTGTCTCGTCTGCGAGACAATACTACATGATGGGCAGAGTCTCCAGGGTCGGAGATGACCTCAATTGACTGAGAGGATCTGGACAGACTTCCCATGGACACAAACTCACCGGACTCGCCCCAGATCGATTGCTCCGGCAGGGAGTTCCCAAGGCGTGCGCCCCTCCGATCGGATCCGCTTCCCGTTTTTCTCCGGCGCGTCTAAGGTAGGTTCGTGACTCGACAAGGAGGCGAACCGTAATCGTTGGAGAGGAACACTGCCGCGAGCATCTGCGAGACTTCGCAAAAAGCATACCGACTCATCACGGCCGACCAAACGACCACTTAGGCCTCCCAGCGTTTGGGAGGTCATAGATGGATGACTTCTTTTGAACGAACGAATTAGGAGAGGATTCGGACGTCCAATTGCTTGCCATTGAACATGTTGTCAGGGTTTTTTGAGTCGTTTAGTATAATGCGTATTGCGAAGTGGCTTCGTCAAGAGGTTTCCGGGAAAACTCTTTGAGAGATCAATGGAAATTCCAGGAAGCCGACTCGGTCTGGCTGCGACGGCATGGTTCATGGTTCGACGACAACGTGTCCGCGATTGACCGGATCGGTGTGGTCTGTTGAAATCAGAGAAGGATGAGGAGGGGGAATTCCATACTCCTCGCCGGTATCCGCCATGTTCTCGACTCGTACCCTCGCATAGGAAACGGCCCGGGGAAAACGAACGAATTCCACGCCTACCTCGACGGGTTGGACCGGCCTTCATCCGCACTCGACGATCGGCGTTTTTTCGACCATCAAGATCGTTCCTCACTCGACTTGGATCGGCGATTCCCGATGTCTCGCGTAGCTGACCAAATTCGACCGGCTTACGGCAGCCCTCATCGTTCCGATCACACGGCGCGGACGGTTGATGGGGAGGATCTGAAGTTGACGGCCCCTCGAAAATGGATCGGGGTCGATCCCACGGCGCCGATCACCATGCTGCTGGTGGGGATCGGCCTCCTGTCCGGCTGCGATCAGCCCGCCCACTCACTGCGCGCCCGGCGCCGATCGCGAAGGCCGTAGCCGAAAACAGGGTGGTCCTCGAGGATCGCGTCGTCTCGTTTTGCGGCGACTGCCACGGATATCCTGCCCCCGACCTGTTTCCCAAGCGAGCTTGGGATGCCGAAGTCCGACGCGGGTTCGACTTCTACCGCAATTCCGATCGCAAGCTCGACCCGCCTCCGGTCCAGGAGGTGGTCTCTTATTACGAGGCCGCGGCGCCCGATCGCCTCCCGATCATCCCTCGAACGCCGGACGGTCTGGGACCGAGGCGATCGATGGTGCGCGGCGAGATCGCCGGACCACACCCGAACGAGGCGACCGCGATCTCGCATGTCGCTCTCGTCCACCTCACCGACCCGAAGCGTCCCGATATCCTCGCGTGCGAGATGGCCAGCGGTGAACTGCTGATTCATAAGGCTGGGAGTCGGGACGAACCCGCGACCGTGCTCGCGTCCGACCTGGCCTATCCGGCCCACGCCGAAGTCGCCGACCTGGACCGCGACGGGATCCATGATATCCTGGTCGCCGATCTCGGGGTCCCGATCCCTTCCGACGACCGCCTGGGCCGTGTTCTCTGGCTCAAGGGGCGGAAAGACGGCGCCTACGAAACTCGGATCCTCCTTTCTCGCTTGGGACGAGTGTCCGACGTCCAAACTGCCGATTTCGACGGCGATGGCGACCTCGACCTCGTCGTCGCCGTCTTCGGCTGGCACGCGGCTGGCGAGATCCTCCTCCTCGAGCAGCGCAGGGGCGGATGGCCCGGTCGCGTTCATCCGCAAGACGCTCGACGACCGCCACGGCACTCTCCAGGTCCCGGTCGTGGACCTGAATCGGGATGGTCGTCCGGATTTCGTGGCGCTGATCGCACAAGAGTTCGAGACGGTCGTCGCGTTCTTGAACGAGGGGGGTGGCAAGTTCGCGAAACGAACGCTCTTCTCCGCCCCCAATCCCGCCTTCGGTTGCAGCGGGCTCCAGATGATCGATCTGGATCGCGATGGCGATCTCGATGCCCTGCTCTCCAACGGCGACGTGTATGACTCCCCCCTGATCAAGCCTTATCACGGGGTCTCCTGGCTCGAGAACACGGGTTTGGAGCGTCCGTTCGTACATCACGCCATTGGGGCCGTCTACGGCGCCCACCGCGCGCTGGGCGGAGACATCGACGGTGATGGCGACCTGGACGTCGTGGCAACCAGCTTCCTGGGCGAGCCGTTCTACGGCGAAATGCGAAAGTCGGTGGGGGCCGACGCCGTGATCCTCTTCGAACAGATCAGGCCGGGGGAGTTTCGACGTCACGCGCTGGAACGTGAAACATGCGACTATCCCACGGTCGCGCTCGGCGACCTCGACGGGGACGGCAGGATCGATATCGTGGCGGGCCGATTCCGCAACTTCCGCTTCGACGGGAGGACCACTCTCGGGGGCTCGGGCGGCGGATCCCTTGCGCCGTTCGTGATCTGGAAGTGACGACCGGACTCCTGGAGGAGGAATCGGCCTCAGAGTAAGAGCGCCTCGCGGTGGGGTTGCACACACAAGAAGCCTATCAATGGGATAAGAGCCCGAAACCAGTGAATTCCGGTCGGAATCCTCCATCCACTCGCTGGCGCGACGGGCTCGTGGCCGACGTCTAAAACCCAGGTGCGGGCGTTCCCGGTCGTGAGGTTCATCTTGGCTTTGGTGCCGGACGGCCCAGATGGCACTCCGCCCAGGTCAGAGACAGACCCAGAGCTAACCAGTAAACGACGGCCGGTGCTCGCGAGCGGGTGTGAGCGAGGCCGGCCGGAGTCGCGCCTCGACGCGAGGAAGCCGGAGGCCAGCCCGGTCGGGACGCAACGACGCCCATCGCTTCGCCGCCGTTACGGGTCGCCGCCGGCTGGAAACGAACGGCCCGGTCACGCCGGCCTCGAGGCAACGCTTGATAGCGGGAGTGGAAGTCAGACCAGGCGAGTCGGGATCCAATCCAGTCGGACCTTTCCTTCTCAAAAAATGAAGCGTTTCGTCGAATGTGACGAAACTTCTCATAACAATGCCCAGGTCAAGCCTTTCTCGAAAAATCCGTATGGCGTGCCGATTCAAGCAAATCCCTGGCCAATCGCCTAGGAGTTGACTCAACCTGCGCAATGAGATCGGCGAACCGAGGCGATCGCTAATTTCCGGAACCCCAACTCGGGACAGGAGTTCCGTGCGGGAACACCGCTGGCGCATTGGGAGTTGCTGTCGTGGGTCCCTCACGCACAGCCATCCCAATGGATCTCCTCCGTTTCGGGAGAGTCACCTGGAGTGGGTCTCCCACTCAGATCCCTGCCTAATTTTAATTCATTAATGCCGAGTAATCGCGCGATTCCTTGTCTTCCGAATGCCAGTGACACGGCGAGAGCCAGTGGTTTTCATAGATTAATCTGGTTTGGGAACTACGAAGAAATTGGGAAAAAGGCATCGTTTCGCCCTTGACTGGTTGTTCTGTCAGTTGTAGCTTTACAAATACTTTACGCGGACTCTCACTGATGCTCTCGGCAATGTTCCGCTCCAACCATTGTGGATCTCCCTATTTCGTGAGTCACGAAGCTACCCGAAAACGCGCCGGAGAAAAATGGGGAGCCGATCCCATCAGAGGAACGCACGCTTTGGGAGATCTCGCTGCCAGCACAAGTGGTCTGGAGTTTGCTTCGAGAGTTTGTGTTCATCTGTGTTCTGGGCGCAACCGACCTCGCAAGCCCGCGCGCGAACCCATTCGGTTGAACCTCCAGGATTGCCCCCCAGTGCACGCGCCGTCGTCATTCGATTCCTCCTCGGATCTTGGGCGAAGCGTCATCGAACGGACCGACCGGGTTGAGGGGCGCCGGCCGACGAACTGTTCGATCGGCCTGCGGCCCATGGGAAGGGATGCGGGTTATTGATCAAACCGGAGAGGGTTTTTCATTCATGAGGTTTTCCTCCCGCGAGCTTTCGGCCTTCGGCAGATGGTCGAGAGTCTTCGTTGTCGTCGCTGTGGCTCTCGTCCTCCTTCAGGGCTGTTCGGATACGGGTCCCCCGCCGGACGAGAAGATCAAGAGCGAGCCGGTCGTGCCGCCGAAGCAGCCCAACATCAAGAAGGGGGGGACAACCGTGAAAGTGAAATCGATCAAGTGACCGTTCCCAATGTCCGGTGAGAGTGGGGTTCTTCCCGGGAATGTCTGTTGCCCGGGACGACGGTGTTTTTCTCGTCATTGCTTTCTTTTGATGGAGTTTATGCAACATGACTCAGCGACGTGAACGTTCGATGAGGCCGCATGGCTTCACGCTGATTGAGCTGCTGGTTGTGATCGCGATCATCGCCGTGCTCATCGCCTTGCTGCTCCCGGCGGTCCAGGCCGCCCGAGAGGCCGCTCGCCGCGCCCAGTGCACCAATAACCTGAAGCAACTGGCCCTCGCTTGCCACAACTACATCGGCTCGAACAATTGCCTTCCGATGGGCCTGATCGACACCGGCAGCCCCTGGTTGCCCGGCTACATCATCACGAGCTTCGGTCCAATGCTGCCGCTGACGCAGTACACCGAGCAGATTCCGTTGTTCAATGCGATGAACTTCAACATCTGCATGTGGGACGTGCCGAACACGACCATCGTCGCGACGGGGATGTCGGTCCTATGGTGCCCCTCGGACGCCGGTGTCGACCAAGGTCAGATCGGGACATTCACAGCCTTCGGCGCCTCGGGGCCTTCGCCGATGCGTTACAGCAGCTACGCCGGTTGCGCCGGGACCTGGTACAACGACATCTGGGCCAACTACTACAGCCCGCCGACTGGCGATACGATCATGAACGGTGTGACGTACGCGTTCAGTGTCACCACGCTGGCCTCGATCACCGACGGCACGAGCAGTACGATGCTGATGGCCGAGCATACACGTCTGATCGAGAATTCCACCGACCAGGTTTGCTGGCACTGGTGGTGCTCGGGCAACTATGGCGACACGATCTTCACCACGTTCTTCCCGATCAATCCCACGAAGAAGCTTCCCTATAGCTGTTCCATCACGGGCATCGACTGCGCGGTCGCGTCCGCGTCCAGCATGCACCCCGGTGGAGCGAATTTCGCCTTCTGCGACGGTTCTGTTCGCTTCCTGAAGGACACGATTCAAAGCTGGCCGAACCCGGTGAGTAACACGAATAGCGGGGGGAGCTGCGTCCCTCCGGGCATTACGGCCACGACCTCCAGCGCGGGCGACACGCCGATCTGGGCCGTCACGCAGACTGGCGGCCAGGTGTTCGGCGTCTACCAGATGCTCTCGACCCGCAACGGCGGCGAGGTGATCAGCTCCGACCAGTATTGATCGTGCGATCGCACCAGCGCGATGACTTCCGCTAAATCAGAGAGCCAAGGCTTTTGGTCTTGGCTCTCTTCGTTTCTGGGCCTGGTTCAAACCAGGGTAACACTTGGCGGCGTAAAGTTCCTGGCAGCCTGGCCCGAAATTCTGATTCCGGCAGTCGTTACGGACGGGAGAGCAGGCCGTGAATCCAAAAGTGTTATCTTGGCTCCGTACGAATTGAACCAGGCCCGTTTCTGCACCCGAAGGCTCGCTTCACGGGCTGCTCTCCCCAGCTATCCTCGTTCCCGATCACCTCGGATTCGGACGCGTTCGGATCATTCCACGCTCACCGGATCCTGAGCCCACCGGAACGCCCCAACGACGTCCGGGACCACTCACCGATCCCAGAATACGAACCACCGATGACCCGAGGTTTTTTCGTCTCCCGGCGCTCGCCACAAGGCGGCTCTCCAACTCGGTCCAGGTGCCGAAAGGTTTCAGACTGCGCACGGCGATCCACCGCCCGGATCCTGGCCCTAATGAGTTTTGACTCTCAAAATCGGTAGGTGCATCGGCCAGGGCGCGTCCCTGGCTCGCAATCGGATCGTGACAAGCCCCGCCCCAGGTGTACGTCCGAATCGCCGAAGTTGAGAGTCAAAACCCATCAGGGGGAAGAACGCGGGCACGCCGTGGGCTGGTGCTTGCTCCACCTCTGTCGGATCGACTGAGAGTCTGTTCCGGAAGCCTCGATAGCCGTCTTGTAGGGTGCTCTGTGAGCACCAAATTCGGCAAAGTCCGCCGGATCGGTGCTCACAGAGCACCCTACAAAGACCTTCTGGGACAGTCGCTGAGAAAAGGATTGATCCCCTCGGCGAACCACGGACATGCCCCTCGTTCGCAGGGGCGTGCCCGGTTGATCGCCGAAGTGGGAATGGTCGCTTCAGATAAGCGGCATCACCGCCGTGGCGTTTAAGAATCAGCGAACGCTGGCGGCGACATCGTCGGCCAGGCGTTCCAGCACCTCGCGCGTGAGCTGGCAGGGGACTCTTCGTCGTTCGCGGGTTGTCTCGTCGAACGCGTAGCGTTCCATCCTCAGCGAACCGTGCTCGAAGAGCCGCACCTCATAGTAGCCGCGCTGTTCGGCGCGGGTTGTCGGGGTTTGACTGCGGATCTGGACCTCACCACCGGCCGAATCGATCTCGAAGAGCTTCAGCGGCTCCATGAGGTAGGTCACGCGTCCGGCCAGCCGTTCGGCCCAGCCACGAAGGGTATCCGGCGTCCACTCCGGCCGGTCCGTCGCAGCAAACTCCAGCGCCGTGAACGCCAGGCCGACCGAATCGAGGGCCGAGAGGTTCAAGGTCAGGCGGTTTGGACCGTCATCGACGGTCACCGCGCAGGGCGGGTCGTGGACCTTCGTATTTTCATCAAGCGCGGCGGCGATCTTTTTGCTCAGGCTCATGAGACGAACCTCCCAATGGGCGGATTGAATGATCGGTTCCATCGAACGAAAGCAGCGTGGGCCGCCCGTCAACGCAGGTCTCCAGATGGACCGGACGCGTCCAGAGGCGGTGCAAGTGCCGCAGCGTGTCCTGAGCATGGTCGAGCCTCAGGTCCACGCCGAAGTACTCATGCTGCAAGTAAAGCTCACCACGGTTGCGGTGATTGGCATCCTTCACCCGAATAATCGGCTGCCCGAAATTGGTCAAGTTGAACAGCAGCCGCTCCTTGATCTTCTTGAACTCCCGGCTCTCGATCTCGTACATCTCGGTCTGGTCGTTGTGGCGATAGCTGAAGAGCTGGTACCGGCGGCAGAAATCCACGGTCAGGAAGGTATCGATGAAAGTCACGTCGTTGTGGATCCGCCGGACCTCGAAGATCTTCTGACGACCTAACCCCAGTTTCTTGTCCCACTTCCGTCGCGTGTCGTAATTGTCGCACTCGTCCCACTCCGCCCCGAACTGGCCCTTGTTCCAGCGTTCCTCGATGTCGCGAAGCAACTCGATGCCCAGCTTGTACGGGTTGAGCCGGCCCGGCTGGGTGGCCATCGTCCCGGAGTGATGGTCGGCGTAGTTGACCAGCTCGGAAGGGTGGAGCGTCTTCTGGGTCATGATCGTCGAGTGCCAGAACGAGGCCCAGCCCTCATTCATGATCTTGGTCTGGCCCTGGGGCCGAAGTAATACGCTTCCTCGCGAATGATCGCCAGCACGTCGTGCTGCCAGGACTTCAGGGGTGCATGCTCCAGGAGGAACAGCAGCACGTCGCGTTCCGGGTGCTCCGGGAACGACTGCGGCTTGGCCCTGTCCTTTTCCCGTTCGCTGTCCCGCTTCCGCGCCTCCTCCTTGAGGACATGGGGCGGGTTGATGAACGTATCCATGTAATCCTTGCTCTGGAACCGCGTCGGCTGCTCCTCTTCCTCACCGTTGGCGGCGAAGTCGTAGCGGTTGACCTCCTCGCGCCGCTTGATATGGGGCGAATAGATGTCGATCAGATTCTCGAGCGACAGGCAGTTGTCGATGAAGTTCTCGACGGTTTCCTCTCCGAAGCGGTCCATGTGCGCGCGGATCCGCGTGCCGTGGTTGGCCGTCTCGTCCATCATCTTGCGGTTGGTCTGACTGAACCAGATGTTGTTCTTGAAGAAGTCGTTGTGGCCGTAGACATGCGCCATGACCAGTTTCTGGTCCACCATCTGGTTGCATCGCAGCAGATAGGCGTAGCACGGGTCGTTATTGATGACCATCTCGTAGATCTTCTGGAGCCCGTAGCGGTAGCCCTTGGAGAGCTGCTGAAACTCCATGCCGAATCGCCAGTGGGGATACCGATTCGGGAAACCGCCGAGAGCGGCGACCTCGGAGATCTCGTCGTAATCGCAGACCTCGAAGATCGTGTCGTAGAAATCCAGCCCGTAGCCTGCGCGTGCGCCTCGGTCTCGATCTGCATCTCGCGAAGATCCGGCGGCAGGTTATGAACGTTGACGGTCGACATGAGCTTGACCCCACATGATGAGGACACCAGTCCACTCTCTTTACGATCTCGAACGGTCGAATGTTGGCTCCAATTCTCAGCCGGGCCCTCCGGCTTGGCGCCGGACGCGCGGCTTGAGCGTGCGCCGGACCCAGCGATGAAGTGCGTTCATCCATTCGGTATCGGACATCGTTTGGGGCCGACCGACCCAGTTATACACCTCGGCCGCCGAGAGGAACGGGAAGGCCGCACTGGTTGCCGACCGGGCGTACCGGCCATTCGGTTGAAGGACCAGGATGACCATCTCCGCCTCATTGCAGATCCAGACTTCCGGCACGCGGAGCCGCCGATAGACTTCGATCGCCGCTTCGGCGTCATGAGAGTACACGGCCTCGATCGCCAGGTCCGGGGGCGGGTCCATTCTGAGATGGATCTTGTCCTTGCCACGAATCCGCGCCTCATTGGCCAGGTAGTAGGTTTGATCGCCTTCCACGCCTCCCTTCTTGGCTCGGCGGCGGAAGGTGGTCGAGGCCGTCGCCACGCAGGGAATTCCGAACACCCTGACGATCTCTTCGACGACCCAGCCCAGCCGCTTCTTGAGCCGTTCGTGCGGAAATGTCGGCGACATGAGCCACACCGTCCCATCCAGGTAAACCATGCGGGGCGTGGAGCGCTCGCCGCGGAGATGCAGGAGGGTCAAGTAGCCCTTCCAGCCAATATCCGGGAACTCGACACACGGATCGCCCTCTGCGTATTGGGTGGACTCGATGATTGCCGTCGCCGTCGCCATGCTCATGAACGGCCTCGATCGATTGGGTAGACTTAACTCTTTGCGATTGAAGGAAAAACGTCGCTAACCTTGATCCGCCCCAACTCGCGGCCGTCGAGGATCGCGGGCACTTCGTCGTCCTGACCGTAAATCTTGCTATACCGATAGGTTGCCGATTCGCCCTTGCCCGATGGAAACGTATAAACCTCGATCTGGCGCTGGGGCAGGTTCACGATCCAGTAAACGGGGACCTTGGCCGCGGCATACTGGTGCCATTTCGCTCCACGGTCCATCGCGTAGGAGGTGTCGGACACCTCGGCGATGATCCCGATGTCCTTAGCGGTCGGGTCCTTCTTGGAATAGTCATTGCGCTGGCCTCGAATGACCGCATCGTCGGGCTCCGGGTGCGACCATCTGCCGAGCTGAACGGACTTCTCTTCCCGGACGAACCAGCCGGCGGGCAAGATATCACTCAGAATGGCAGCGAGATTGCCGACGGCGACGTTGTGTGGTGGATTCTTGACCATCTTGTCAATCAGGAGGCCCCCCAACAGCTCGACATGGTCCTCGTCGCGGAAGATCCTGGCGTCGGCCATTTTGAGGAACTGGCGCACGGTCAGGCGATACGGGACAAGGCCCGATGTGGTCGCTGGGCGTGCGCCGGGAGTCGGTACGGTCGAAGTCGCCATCTGGATCTGGGTTGACATCATCGGGCCTCGGGCTCGAACTGCTGATGGACTTTGGCCAACTCACGCTTCTTTTCGTTTAGCTCCTTTGTCCTTTCAACGAACTCCTTTCTCCCTCGATCTCGCGCGGCGCGAAGAGAATCGAACAACTTATTCATGTCTTCAGTTACTGCGGACATGAGCTGCTTGGTTTCCTCCTTCTCGGACAAAGCGGCCACCATTGCAAGTGCTTTATCGTTGGCGTCTGCCTCATCCTTGCCAGAGAATTCCTTCGCGAACTGATGAAGCAGGCCCGACGAAGTGAGGGAACTCATTCCATGGAGAAGCTGGAGCCGGTTGAACTTTTTCAAGAAGTCTTGCAAGTCGGCCCGGGCCACGTCGTGCTCCAACTGCAACAACTCGACTTCCGCCTCGAGTCTGGCCAGATCCTCCACTGCGATCGGTTTGTCCTGACCTGTTCGAGAGGACTGCCCATGCGACAACGTCGCAGCCCCGGCTCCCACCAAAACGATGAGCCCCAATCCCAGACCGATGGTTCGCGCGATTGTCATCCCTGGCCCCGCTTCCTGAAAACGGTCACTTTCCGCGGCCGAGGAACTCCTTGATCGAGTCGTAAATGCCTTCCTTGTTCCGGATTTCCGACAAGGCCAGGTTCTCCTCCTCCTCGAACGCCTCCTCGAGCTCACGGTAGAACTCGCCCGAGCCGTACGGGCTCTCGACCTGTCCGTAGCAGAAGAGGTTGCACTTCGGGAGGAGCTGGTCGCGCAACAGATTGATGCAGTGACGGTTGTCCTCGCCCCAGTTGTCGCCGTCGGAGAAGTGGAACACGTAGATGTTCCAGTCCACCTGGGGGTGCTGGTCGTCGATGATCTTGTTGGCCAGGTTGTAGGCCGAGCTGATCCGCGTCCCGCCGCTCTCGCGGGTGTGATAGAAGGTGTGCTCGTCCACTTCTCGGGCGACCGCATCATGGATGATATAGCGCGTGGTGACACCATCGTACTGGCTCTTGAGCCAGGCATCGATCCAGAAGGCTTCGGTGCGGACGATTTCCTTCTGGTCGTCGGTCATGGAGCCGGAGACGTCCATGAGGTAGAAGATGACGGCGTTGAACTGGGGCAGCGAGATCGGGTTCCAGGAGCGGTAGAGCTTATCCTCGCGGATCGGGATGACGAGGGGTTCCTTGGGGTCGTAGGAGTTGGAGGCGATCTGGCGCTTGAGGGCTTTCTTGTAGGTGCGCTTGAAGTGCCGGAGGCTCTCCGGCCCGGTCTGGCGGATGCCCGTGTATTTGTCCTTCTCCTCGACGATGTTGGCGCGTCCCTTGGGTTCGATGCGGGGCAGCGCCAGCTCCTCGCCGAGGATCTGGGCGAGCTCGTCCATGGTGAGCTCGACTTCGAGGATGTGGTGGCCGGGGGCCTCGCCGGCCCCGGAGCCCGCCTCGCCGTCGCCGGAGCGGCCGATCGGCGTACCGACGTCGCCGGGACCCTGGCCGACCCCGCCGCGGTTCTTGGTCCCGTAGCGGAACTCGGGGATCTCGATCTGCGGCAGAGGTATGGAAACGAATTCCCCACCGGTCTTGCCGATCATCTCGCCGTGCGTGATGTATTTCCGCAGGTCGGACTTGATCTTGCCGCGGACAATTTGCTTGAACCGGTTAGCGTCGCGATCAATTTTTCGAACCACGGCCGTTTGGCCCTCCCCGTTAGAGCCGGCGTGCGGGCGAATCGCCCGCACCATGATGGGGCCTCTCCCTAGGATCGCCCCGAAACTCAACGCCGTCTGCCCGGAAGCGCAGCAGTTCGCGATCCGGTGTCAGCGGTCCACCGAGCCGAAAAACAAAAGATCGATTGGGGGAAACCGACCTGGGAACGATCGGTCGAGGTGGGTCGAGGACGATTCGGAGTGCTCTCTGTCCGGTTGTCAGCGCCAGTGACCCAAGATGTCCCTTAGCAAATTGTATTCCTCTCACCCGTCAGTGGCCAAGAGCAATGCGCGACCGTTTCCCGATTTCATCGGCGTCGATCGTCGGGGAATCGGCCCGTTTTCTACCGGCTCAGCCCTGGTCCGGTCCAGGCTGTGCTTCCTGGACGCCCTCCCAAAGTTCCAGGTACTTCTCGCGGACGTAGGGATTGAGCTCCTCGGCGAACTCAGAGGGAAGTCCGATGGTCCTGATTAACTCCTGGATGTCGCCAAGATCCTTGACACGACCCGGATTCGTCATCCCGGAGCTAAGCTTGAGCTCAACGAGGCTCGGCAGGCTGAGATAGCGGATTCCGCCAATTTCAACTCCGACAGCCTCGGGATCCGGAAAGGCTACGGGCTTGGGCTTGCCGTCTCCTGGGAACTCGCCGGCAACCAAAAATTCAATCCGCACGCCATTTTCGGTATCACGGAGGTGCTTACTGCCGGTGAACGGCGGGACATAGCCCAAGCCATCGAGCTCTTGGTGAATGGTCTTCAGCCCCTCGCGAGTGACGAGGATATCCACATCGACGGTCAAGCGGCGGTAACCGTGGGCATCCAACGACATTCCACCAGCCACCGCGTAAGGTATGCCTAGCCCTTCGAGTCAACGTGCGATCTTGCGCAGGGTCCTGAAGACCAAACTGTCGTGCTGAAAATGGCGGTCACCTTCATCCATGCTCCAATCCCGTTCGGTGCGGAGACGCTGTTCATAGAAAGGTACGGGAGTCGCGACCGCGGTGTCCATCAGATCATCCCCTTCCAACTCTAAACCACAGCCGGACCCCCTCAATGTGCTTGAGGCGCGTCGGCCCGGCCGGGTTCACGAGTTCGCTTCTCAATCAATGGCTGCCGCGCTTGACGTCGCCGCGGGCGAAGATGCTGGCGACGTAGTTCAAGACGTCGGTCGCCGAATCCTCGTCGTAGCCGTAATTGCGGATCAAGCGGGCCTTGACGATATCGATCTTCTCCTGGGTGTCCTTGTCCACGACGCTGGACACCAGGCTGGTGAGCTTGATGGTATCCTTCTGGTCCTGGAACAGCTTGAGCTCCAGCGCCTTCTGGAGCCGTTCGTTGGTCCGGTAGTCGAACTTCTTGCCGTCGAGCGAGAGGGCACCGATGTAGTTCATGATCTCGCGGCGGAAGTCGTCCTTGCGGCTCTCGGGGATATCGATCTTCTCCTCGATGGACCGCATCAGCCGCTCGTCGGGCTCCTCGGGCTGGCCGGTGTACTTGTTCTTGACCTTCTCCCGCTGGGTGTAGGCCTTGACGTTGTCGATGTAGTTGCCGCAGAGGCGGGTCAGGGCATCCTCGTCGGCGGCGATGGCGCGCTGCACCTCGTTCTTCACGATGTCCTCGTATTCCTCCTTCACGAGCGAGAGCAGGTGCCGGTAGTGCTTCCGCGTCTCCTCGCTGTTGATCAGCGAGTGGTGCTTGAGGCCGGCCTCCAGCTCGTTGAGAACCATGAACGGGTTGATCGACCGCTCGTTGGTGTGGGCCACCAAGGCGTTGGAGATCTTATCCTGGACGTAGCGGGGGCTGATTCCGTGCATCCCCTCGCGTTCGGCCTCCTCGCGCAGCTCCTTGATGTTGTCCTCGGTGAAGCCGGGGAGCGTCTTGCCGTTGTAGAGCTTGAGTTTCTGCATCAGCGTGAGCCCGGCGTTCTTCGGCTCCTCAAGCCGGGTCAGCACGGCCCACATTGCGGCGACCTCGAGGGTATGTGGCGCCAGCCGCTTGCCCCGGACCTTCCGGCTGTTGTAGTCCTTCTCGTAGATCTTGACCTCGTCGGCCAGCCGGGTGACGTACGGGACGTCGATCTTGACCGTCCGGTCCCGGAGGGCTTCCATGAATTCATTGGACTGCAACTTTTTATATTCTGGCTCGTTGGTATGTCCCACGATGACTTCATCGATGTCGGTCTGCGCGAACTTCTTGGGCTTGATCTTGTGCTCCTGGCTGGCACCCAGGAGATCGTAGAGGAAGGCGACGTCGAGCTTGAGGACCTCGATGAATTCGATGATGCCGCGATTGGCGATGTTGAACTCGCCATCGAAATTGAAGGCGCGGGGGTCGCTCTCGGTGCCGTACTCTGCGATCTTGCGATAGTTGATATCGCCGGTCAGCTCGGTGGCGTCCTGGTTTTTCTCGTCCTTGGGCTGGAAGGTTCCGATGCCAATCCGGTCCTGCTCGGAAAGGATCAGCCGGCGGACGCGAACGTCCTCAACGACACGGGCCCAGTCTCCCCCGTAGCGTTCCATCCGCTCGTTGAACATTTGGCGGCAGAACGGGCAGAGGTCGCCCTCGACCACGACGTGGAAGCCGTCGGGATCTTTGCCCTGGTTCAGCAGCATCATGATTTCGGCGCGATGCTCCTGGGGGATCAGGTGGAGCGGCTCCTCGTGCATCGGGCAGTCGGCGAAGGTATCCTCGCCTTCGGGGCCAGGCTCCCTCCAGCCGAAGCTGTAGAGCCCCCCCTCATCGACGCGCGAATAACGCTCCAGGCCCTTCTTGAGCAACCGGGCCAGCGTGCTCTTGGAGCTGCCGACCGGCCCGTGCAGGAGCAGGACCCGTCGCTCCGTGCCGTAGCCATTGGCGGCGCTCATGAGGATGTTGACCAGGTTGATCAGGGTCCGCTCCAGCCCGAAGATGGCGTCTTCGCCCCGGTTGTCGGGGTCCTCGAAGAACTTGTAGCGGACCAGCTTCTCTTTGTTGACGACGACCTCCTCGGTCCCATAGCTCGTGATCATGTCGTAGATCCGCTGGTAGGCCGTCCGGGTCACCTTCGGATCTTGCTGCACGACGTCGAGATACTCGGGGAACGAGCCGGTCCAGTGTTTCTTCTGATAGTCATCCAGGTTCTGGCGACTGGCGATGAGACTGATCAGATCCGATCCCGTGGACATGAGTGATTTCCCTCCTGAAGGCGGATCGATCCGGCCCTGCCGTGATCATCGACGAGGCGTTGCGGGGCTCGGCCCGTCCGACCGGACCGCACCCCACCCTGGCGCGGCGCGCGCACCGTTTGGGGCGTCCTCATCAATGCTGTGTGAGGGCTCGGCCAAATTGTCAACGCGTCACTTCTACGATGGGGGAAGCCCGAACGAATCGGCGGCCATCGGGCTGATGGTAAACAAAGTAAGCAGTTCGGGGGGACGGACGAGGTGGTCTCCGCGGTCACGAGGACGCTCGGGACCGGTCTTCGCTTCGACACGAACTCCGGCCCGCCTTGTTCATTACAACCCCGACTTCCTCCCCCTGTCAAGCGAAGCAACGCGGGAAGGCAACAGTCCAGGCCGGCTTCGCGATGATCGGCCGCCCCTCGTCGGCTGTCGAATCCCAACGATTCGCTCTCCTCTTATCATGAAACATCTCGTAGTCCCCGGTCGTCGAAAAAAAACGGCACGCACGCTTCGCCTTCCGAAGTTTCGGAATCAGATTAGCCACCGCCGTGCCAAAACTCACCGAGAACCATGGTGAGCGGTCGATTGCAGGAAACTCCCGCCCAGGATCATCGCGTACCCGTCATCGGGATGACCGCCTTTCTTCGGCTCCCTTTTCATTTTACAATTGTCTCAGAGACGCGGAAGGCGGTCGCAGGACCTTGGAGGGGCGTGGAATGGCGACGAATTCGATAATCGAGCCTTCGAAACCGGTACAACCGAGCGGCATCGTGAGGCGATGGCTCAGTCGCGGCCGGCTACTGGCTGTCGGGATGGTTGTCGGCCTTGCCGTGTTCCTGGGCATTGCGATCTGGCAGATCCGCGGCCTGGACGGACTTCCTGAGGTGGGCGATCCCTTCGACGTGGCCGAAGCGCTACGGCCGGTAGACCTGCCGGACGAGAAGAACGCCTACGTCGTCTACGCGACCGCCCATCCGGGTCACTTCCAGTTCCCAAAGGGGCTGACCACGATCGACTTCAAAACCCTGACCTGGTCGAAAGCCGGGCCAGAGGTCCGCGCATTCGTGGAGCAGAAACGGCCGGCGATGGACCGGTGGCGAGTGGGGAGCGAGCGACCGGACGCCCTCTATCACCAGCCCCGGGAGTTCGCGATGGATACGCTCCTTCCCCTCATCCAGGACATGAGGTACCTGGCGGGCCTGGCGGGCCTGGAAGGATCACGCCTCGAAGACGAGGGCGCGATGGGCCAGGCGTGGGACTGGTATCGGGCCATGCTCCGCTTCAGCCGACTCGCGGGACGGCATGGGTGCCTGATCGAGCGGTTGGTCGGCGCCGCAGTGCACGATCAGGCCACGGGCCGCATTCTCCACTGGGCGGCCGACCCCCGTGTGGACGCCAAACAACTCCGCCAGGCCTTGGACGACACGATCGCCGCGGACGCCCTGACCCCGCCCCTCTCGGAGGCGTTGAAGGTCGAGTACTTGATGTCGGTCCGTGACCTCGATGAGCTTCGCGTCATGATCACGGACGCCTCCCTGCCGGGTGGAAAGTACGGGGTGCTGGATCAGATGGTCTCCAAAACCAGCTTCGCCATGCCGGTGCGACGGGCCTGGCTCCGCGCCAGCAATGACGTGACGCGGAGCCGACGCGCCGTCCGGCTGCTGTTCGCCAACTGGCTGGCCCAAGTCGACCGCCCCGCCGCGCAACGGGCCTCCGGCGCGATCCAGAAACCGGTCTGGATTTACGCCGACGATCCGACCGCTCCGCCCGATGCCCGTGCGGCCGCTCCCGAGGTCCTGGCCAAGGCACTGGAGCACAATACATTGACGCGGACCAACTTCAATATTGACGAGATCGGTTACCACCCGTTCCGTCCTCCGGCCTGGGAGGAGAATGGCCCGCTGGTCCGCGAGCGCCGCCGTCGCTCCGTGCTGATCGTCCGGCTGGCCGCCGAACTCTACCGCCGCGAGCACGGCCAGTTTCCGCCGACAGCCGGTGCGTCCTGGGGCCCTATCTCAAAGAGCTGCCCGAGGGGATCGCGGCGAAGGACCCGATCCCGGCGACCGAGTAGGTCAGGCTTTCCAGCCTGACGCGAAGCGCGGATCGCCCGTAGGTCAGGCTTTCCAGCCTGACGCGAAGCGCGGATCGCCGATTCACGAAGCCGGCGCCGCGACCGGAGGCAGCGCCTCCTGATGCGCGGCTTCTCGCTCGGGTTCGCCGTTCGATTGAGCTCGGCGCGCAGCGGGCGGGGCCAGCGTCGCCGTTGGCAGCGATCGACCGGCCAGCTCGATGAGCGCAGCCAGCGTCCAGAGCCCGACGGGCAGTGTCGCGAAGTGAGCGTAAGCGTCAGCCGCGCCCAGGACCCAGTTCTGCACGGGCAAGAGCAGCACGATGGCGTAGGCGGTCGCCGACAGTGCCGTCGCCGCGACCGCGGCCATGGCCAGCACGAAGACGAGGTGAGCGCCATCCGCGGCGAGCAACCGCCAGTAGCCGGCGACCGCCTCGCCGATTCGCCCGCGAGTCCACGCGACGACGCCAACCAGTCCCACGATGACCAGCGCCCGGCCTGGAGGTTGGTCAGTCCCCAGCCGAGCAGCCACCGGATGTAATCGCCCAACACGGTTGAGTAGATCGAAGTGGGCAGGTGGGCCTGGGCCAGCCAGACGAACGTGGCCACATAGCGGGCCGGCAGCGCCACCGCGCAGGCCAGGGCCGCGCCGGGCAACAGGGCGATCGCCTGAAGCGGATCGAGTCGGCTTTCGCCCGCCGCGTCGAGTCCGGCATTGCGCAGCCTCGACCAGTAGCCAGGCCAGCAGGAGCCCGTCGACGATCAGCATCGCCAACGGCACCAGGACCGCCTCGACGATCAGGCAGCCACCCATCGGCAGCGCCACGTAGCCAGCCGCCCGCGACACGGCCCGATAGAGAATGTACAACGCACCGACACCCCAAACCAGGGTCGTCCAGCCGGGGCGTGGACGACCCCGCAGGCTCCCCAGCTCGCCCGAACCTCCCGATCTCTGAGGATCGATGGACGCGCGGAAGACCACGATCGCGGCCACGAATAAGAGCGGTAGGTTGTCCCCCAGACCGGCCACGTCGCACAGCGGGGTCAAGCCGGCCAGGATGCCCTGTTCCATCGCCAACTCACCCAGCCTGCGCGACTTGGTCAGCAGCACTAACTCGGCCCTGCCGCTGTCATAAGAGTAGACCGCCGTCTGAGCCCCGTCCAGGAAATGACCGTGAACGCGATCGCCGCCGCGATCGTCCGGCTGGACCGCCACACCCGCCGTGTCGCGGACCGCGCGAGCCGGATGTGTCCGGCCACGTCGAAGAGTTGCTTCAGCGCCTTGAGCGGCCCCTGGGCCATCATCGCGACAGCGAGGAGGATCCCCAGCCCTACCAGGAGTGCCCAGAGTCCGCGGAAACCGGGTGCTGCCTGGGGTGAAGACAGGGTCAGCCCCGCACACCATCGTCGCAAGGCCAGCACCAGCGGGGTTAATGAACTGGGACTCGCGCCGCCCGGTTGGGCCTGAGCCCAGACCAGCAGCCCCATCATCAATTCCATCGCCGCCTCGCCCCCTCTTCCGGTTGGGTCCGTGACCGTCGCCAGGCGGAAAATCGTGAACCCGACACACTTCCCGTCCCGATTCGGAACGCTGATGTGCCCGGTCCCGTTCGAAGACAGACTCGCTGACGAACTTTGACGATTGTACTCGGCCCGCGAATTGAAGGCCAGCTATCGGGGCGAAGGATTCTTCATTCCCAATGATCGCGGCGGCCGGCGGCGTGGGAACCCAGCATCTCTCTGGCCAGAGAGAAGGTGCCGACTTGGCCAGAACGGTCCAGGCCGAAGACGTTGCCGCCATCGGCCGAGACGAGGAAGGGGGCCTTCTGAAGTCCTTCGCCCTGGGAGCGCCGACCCACGCTTGTCGGATTCGAGGCGAGGCTGGCCGGAACTCGGGTCGAACCCGAGTCTGGCGGAATGCAGCCGCAGAGATTCCTCCCGATCGTGGCGCAACAGGTAGACCAGGTGGATATCTCCTCCCGTGCCGATGGCGATATTCGGGTATCGTTCGGAGTCTATGTCGTCGTCGGCTTTGCTACAGGACGCGTCAGTCAATCGTCCGGCCGACAGGATCGTATCGGCCTCGTCGCTCATCTCGAGCCACCAGAGTCGAGACGGCTGGAAAACCCAGCGCCGTCCGACCTTCGCTTGCAGGCTCAAGGCCACGATGACGAACTTCCGCAGCTTCGGTTCGGAGGACCAGACTGGTTCGGTCAGGAAGATCTTGCCCAGACTGGGAGGTTTGACTTTCCAGGTCACTGGCATGGAGGTCGCCGCGCCCGCGACGACTTCCGTCGTCTCGGCAATCCCGCCTTCGTCGCCTTGTGCAGGGAGACGGCAGCGATGCAGCCGGCCGTCTCCGCCAGGGAACAGGAAGGTCCGCGGCTGGCCGGGTACCCAGCAGGGGCGTCCTGTAGGGAGGATCTCCGTGGCCACGCGGCAGAGCACAGCGGAGTCCGAGACCCGGAACACCCCCAGCCCGCAGAACGGCCCACCTTCCCGGTGCACCCATCGACCCGCCGCCATCAGCTCCCCGCTCGGGTCGCGCAGGGGCAGACGCTCAGATAGCTCCACTGCTCTTCCTCCGGCAGACGAATCGGCGTGCATTGCCCGGACGATTGGTCGATCAAGTCGTACCGTTTCGAGCCCGCGAAGCCGTGAGGCAGCGCGTCGTGCAGCGATGGCTCGGCGGGGATTTGGGCCGGCTCCGGATGCGAAGGTATCCTGCCACCCATCGTCCCGATCCCGAGTGCAATCAGCGTCCATCCGATGACGAGAGCGGCCAACGATCGTACCAGGTTCATCAAGCTCATCAGCAGGGTGTCCTCAACGAGGAGACCGTCCGCCGAAGCAACCCCCAGACTGGGGATCGTTCACTCACGGCGGTACCGCGATCCATTTCCGCGCCACACCGACCGTCGCCGACCGGGCGAGGCCGGCTTCATCGTGGCGGTCGAGGCAGCGGCGGAGCCCGAGGGGAAGATCCGACGATCGGCGGCTCCCGGCGGAGAGCCGTCTTTGGCGGACATACGACCGGCCGGTGGGAGGGAAGGCCGGTTGCTCCCGTGACAGCGGGGACGGGAGTCTTCCCAGGCTCGGAGATCGGGTCTCGATTTCCTTCGGTAGGTCCGCAACCCAACGAAGGGCCCGGTCCATACCAGTGATTAGGTGGGAGAGACATAAGCTTCACCCGCACGGTGGAGACCGCAACAGGGAGCCCATGGTCGAACGAATAGAATTAGTAGGGCAACTTTCGGGCCAGTCCGCCCGATCTGCGTCTCGAAGCCAGCGAATTTGCGATCGGCCGCCGCGAATCGACTGTCCTAAGGCGAGATTGCATCGCGGTTTGCCCGATCGATGCCGTGTGCTCGACCGGAACTGCCGCCGTGGCGATCGAGTCGCCGATCGGCTATCCTGGGTCGGGCCACCTCAGGGCAGGCTGCCGAGAAAACTGGCAACCCGCCCGATGCCCGCGCCGGCATGGGTTCCCAGCGGGCGAAGGATGTCGGACGACGGCAAGAACGAGGCTGTGTGGCACGATTCCCCGTTCTTGACCCACCGACGAGCGTCGGCGTATTGACACGTACATACTAAGCGGTATCATGCAGAGTGAAGCGAGTGAAGTAGCGGTCACCGTCGGACCGCCCAGGATCCGCAGGTTTTCTCCAGCCGCGCCGGGGTGAGGGAGCTGATCATAGCCCAAGTCGAAGCAATCCGCCGAGCGATGCACACGCAGCCCTTCCGGCCCTTCGCGATCAAGCTGGTGGACGGGACAGTCTACAGCGTGAAGCATCACAACTGGCTCGTCATCCCGCCCGTTCAGAGGCCTCGGGAGGTCTGGTACTTCGTTGCCACCGATCCCGGGAGCGAGGAGGATGAGACCCACTGGATCGACCTCGCCCGGATCTCCGAGGTGATCGTACCGCCCGCCGCGTCATCGTCGCCCGCGGTCCAGGCTATTGGCAACGGGGAGTGACTTATGTCCGCCAGCCGCATCCCCAAGACCTACCGCCTCAGCGAGGACACCCTGGCGCACATTGACCATATCATCAAGGTCCTCGAGGACCTGACGGGAATTCGACCCACGGCGACAGCAGTCATCGAACTGGCCGTGAAGGAACTCCGGCGGGAGAAGCTCGGTCGCCGCTCTGCCGAGCAGGCGACGGCTGAACGGCCCGGGGATCCCGAGTCTCCCCACTTCATCGGCCTAGCTCTGCCTCCTGAGCGGCACCAGGCCAGCCGTGGAAAATTGAAATGATTTCGATAATTAATAATTTCAATTATCTCATTATTCTCTCGTCGGGCAAGAAGTGGGCTTTGATAAGCAGCGACGATCAGAGCCGATTAGCCGGATGGCTGGCGCGTCTGGGTGGCCCTGGATATAAGGGATCCGAGGATCGCGATCGCGCCGTCGTGGAGATGCGGGCTGAGGGAGCCAGCAGGCTCCTACCACAACTCATCCCCCTAACCGGCGACGACCTCGAAACCCGGTGCCAGGCCTGCGAAGCGATCCTCCTGGTGGATTCTGAGCACGGTACCGAACGGGTCCTCCCCCTGTTGAGTGACCCGGATGACCGCGTCCGTTGGTATGCCTGCTGGTGCCTTTGCGGACGTGGAGACGAGAGGGCTACGACTCCGCTCATGGCGGTCCTGAAATCCGATCAAGACCCAAACGTGCGTGGTTTGGCGGCAATGGCGCTGGGCCGGATCGGGGGTCCGGCAGTGATCCCGGCGTTTCTCTCCACCATGGCCTCCGACCACGAGGTCAACGAAAACGGACACACGCCCAGCCATTGCGCGGCAATGGCACTCGACGACATCCTGGGCACTGAGGAGACACGCATCAAGGTGTCGGAGTCCGTGTGCAAGATGAGAGAGGGCGAGCCGGACTTGGATCGGCTTCGGCGTCTGGCGGAGCAGCGGTATCAGCAGTGGTTGGGAGCCCAGGCCTCATGACGCGGCGTTCGGCCGCAACTCCCAGTTTCGAGATCATGGACCTGCCGCGTCGAACAACAACAACGCGCGGCTCTGCAACGCGCCTGATCACTCGCGAAGGCCGATCTTTCCGGGTACAATGCCAAACTCGCCAACGGATTCCGGCCTGGCTTCGCGGACCAGATTGCAGGAAAACTCCTGCCCGACGAAGCCGAGGCCTGGGTCTCAATCCTGCACCCTGTAAGGATCGACGATCATGAGCCGACGCTGCTACGTATTCGCCGTCTTGGCTGCTGCCCTCGGGTTGCCTGCGTTCGCGCGGGCCGACGCCATCGAGATCAAGACGGGCGATCATCTTTCCATAATCGGCAACACCCTGGCCGACCGGATGCAGCACGACGGCTGGCTGGAGACCGACCTCCAGGCTCGCTACCCCGAACACAAGCTGGTCATCCGCAACCTCGGCTTCTCCGGCGATGAACTGACCCTCCGACTCCGCTCGGCTGATTTCGGGACCCCCGACCAGTGGCTGACCAGGACGAAGACCGACGTCGTCCTGGCCTTCTTCGGCTACAACGAGTCGTTCGCCGGCCAAGATGGTTTGCCTGCGTTCCAGAAGGATCTCGACGCGTTCGTCAAGCATACCCTCGCCCAGAAGTACAACGGCACGTCGGCCCCCCGGCTGGTCCTGTTCTCGCCGATCGCCGTGGAGGCACCGCGAGGCCGCGATCTGCCCGACCCTTCGGCCACCAATGAACGGCTGAAGCTCTATACCGCGGCGATGGCCGCGCTCGCCAAGGCCGACGGCATCGCCTTCGTCAACCTGTTCGCCCCAAGCTTGGCCCTGTACGAGAAGTCTGCCCAGCCGCTCACGATCAACGGCGTCCACTTGAACGACGTCGGCAACCGACAGCTCGCCGAGGTGATCCTCGACCGGATTGCCCCTGGCCCGAAAGTCGCGAACGCGACGAACCTCGACAAACTCCGCCTGGCCGTCCTCGATAAGAACTTCACCTGGTTCAACCGCTATCGGACGGTCAACGGCTACTCGATCTTCGGCGGCCGCGCCGCTCTAAGATTCACCGACGGCCAGACCAACCGCGTGGTTGCCCAGCGCGAAATGGAAGTGCTCGACGTGATGACCGCCAACCGCGACCAACGGATCTGGACCGTCGCGCAGGGCCAAGACCTGGCGGTCGACGACGCGAACACCCCCCCGTTCATCCCTGTTAAGACCAACAAGCCAGGCCCCGGGCCTCACGGCGAGCATCTTTTCCTGAGCGGCGAGGAAGCCATCGGCCAGATGACGGTCGGCAAGAACCTCAAGGTCAACCTGTTCGCCTCCGAGAAGGAGTTTCCCGAGTTGGCCAAACCGGTTCAGATGTCGTTCGATTCCAAGGGACGCCTCTGGGTCGCCTGCTGGCCGACCTACCCGCACTGGAAACCCAAGGAGGAAATGAACGACAAGCTCTTGATCCTGGAAGACACCGACGGTGACGGCAAGGCCGACAAGAAGATCGTCTTCGCCGGCGGCCTGCATTGCCCGACGGGCTTCGAGTTCGCCAATGGCGGTGTCCTGGTCGCCCAGGCGCCCGACCTGATGTTCTTGAAGGACACCGACGGCGATGACCGGGCCGACATCCGCCAGCGAGTCCTCTCGGGCCTCGATTCGGCCGACACCCACCACACCTCCAATAGCTTCCAGCTCGACCCGGGCGGCGCCTTGTATTTCCAGGAGGGCACGTTCCACCAGACCCAGGTCGAGACGCCGTACGGCCCGTCGGTCCGCTGCTCGAACGCGGGGGTCTTCCGCTACGAGCCCAAGTCGCAAAAGTTCGAGGTTTACGTTTCCTATGGCTTCGCCAACCCTCATGGCCATGCTTTCGACCGCTGGGGCCAGGACATCGTGGTCAACGGCACCGGTTCCGTCCCCACTCACGGCACCCTGTTCTCGGGCCACGTCAACTACCCCAACAAGCACGGCAGCCCACCCCAGGTCTACCGGCAGCGCACCCGACCCACCCCGGGCCTCGAGTTCCTCAGCAGCCGCCACTTCCCCGAAGAATTCCAGGGAAACTTGCTCGTCCCCAACGTGATTGGCTTTCAGGGGATCCTCCGCTACAAGATCGAATACAAAGGCGCCAGCCTCACCGGCACCGAGCTCGAGCCGATCCTTTCATCTCGTGACCCGAACTTCCGGCCTTCCGACGTCGAGACCGGGCCGGACGGGGCCATCTACTTCCTCGACTGGCAGAATCCCATCATCGGCCATATGCAGCACAACCTCCGAGACCCCAGCCGCGACCGGATCCATGGCCGGGTCTACCGGATCACCTACGAAGGCCGCCCGCTCTCCATTCCCCCCCGGATCGCCGGCGCCTCGATCGAAGAACTGCTCAGGCTGCTCAAGCACCCCGAGGATCGGGTCCGCTACCGGGCCAGGACCGAGCTGGGCGCGAGGGACAGCGCCAGGTGATCGCCGCCCTCAAGACCTGGGTCGCCCGGCTCGACAAGGCCGACCCCGATTATGAGCATCTCTTGACCGAAGCCCTCTGGGCCCACCAGTACCAGGACGTCGTCAACCTCGAACTGCTCGACCGGGCGCTCGCCTCGACCGACTTCCACGCCAGGGCCGCCGCCACCCGGGTCTTGTGTGTCTGGCGGGACCGAGTTCCCAATCCCCTCGACAGGCTCAAGAAGCTGGCGGCCGACCCCCATCCCCTGGTCCGGCTCGAGGCCATCCGGGCCGCGAGCTTCTTCCCGGCTGCCGAGGCCGTCGAAGTCCCCTTGATCTCGGCCGACCTACCGACCGATGAGTATCTCGACTATACCCGGGGCGAGACGATGAGAACGCTGGAGCCTTACTGGCGAAAAGCGATTGCCCTGGGCAAGCCGATCGCCGTTACCAGTGACGCCGGCACCCGGTTCTTCCTCGGCCGGCTCAGCCTCGAGGAGCTCCTCAAGATGCACCGAACGCGCGGATCGATCTCGAGCTGCTCCGGCGCAACGGGGTCCGGGAGGAAATCCGCCGGGAGGCCCTCGCCGACCTGTCGAAGATCGACGGCAAGACCGAGTTGACGGCGCTGATCGAAGTCATCAAAGCCCTCGACGACCGCGCCGGCGCGGAGATCGACGCGGTTGCCTTCGATCTCGGCCGGCTCCTCACCGGTCGCGAGGCCGTTGAGCTCACGACCGCTCGGCTCGACCTGGAAGGACTCACGACAGCCGGCCACAAGCCGGTGATCCGGCAGCTTGGCTATCTCGCCCTGATCGCCGCCGACGGCAACGTTGACAAAGCCTGGGCACTCGCCTCGAAGTCGTCGGGCTCCCTCCGGGACCTGGTCAACGCCATGCCCGCGATCCGCGATCCGGGCCAGCGTTCGGCGCTTTATCCCAGGGTCTTGCCGCTGCTCGACGGGCTCCCGAAGGCGCTGGGAGGCGGCACCAAGGCGTCCAAGGGGACCGAGGGACGATTCGTCCGGATCGAGCTCCGGGGCCGCCGGACCCTGACGCTCGCCGAGGTCGAGGTCTTCAGCGACGGGCGGAATGTCGCCCCGCTCGGCAAGGCCACTCAGAAGAACACCGCTTACGACGGCCCCGCCGAGCGAGCAATCGACGGCAACAAGAATGGCGGTTACGGCGACGGCGGGCAGACTCATACCGAGGAAAACACCCCGAATCCCTGGTGGGAGGTCAACCTCGGCGCCAGTTATCCGATCGACTCGGTCGCCGTGTGGAACCGGACGGAAGGCGACTATTTCCAGCGACTCAATCGCTACACCCTCAAGGTCCTCGACGCGGGTCGCAACGTCGTCTTCCAGGCCGTCAACCTGCCAGCCCGGAGGGAGACGGCGACGACCGAGATCGGCGGAACCGGTCCGGAGGGATCGCTCCGACGCTCGGCGATGGTCGCGCTGACCTCGGTCCGAGGCAAGGAGGCCGAGACCTTCAAGGCCCTCGCAAAGTTCGTGAGAGGTGGAGGGTCCGACCGATCCGCCGCGATCCGGGCGATCTCGCGGATTCCACTCGCCGACTGGCCGGCCGACGAGGCTGGTCCAACGGTCAACTCCCTGCTCGCCTCCATCAAGACGATCCCGGCCCGGGAACGGACCTCCGCCAACGCCCTCGACGCGATGCAGTTGGCCGACTCGCTGGCAAGTTTGCTCCCGCTCGACCGGGCGACGAAGGCTCGTCGCGAACTGGGCGATCTCGGCGTCCGGGTGATCCGGCTGGGCACGATCACCGACCAGATGCTCTTCAACAAGGATCGAATCGCCGCCCAGGCCGGCAAGCCGGTCGAGATTGTCTTTGAGAATAGCGACATCATGCCGCACAACTTCGTCGTGACGAAGCCAGGTTCGCTCGAAGAGGTGGGCCTGCTCGGCGAATCCACGAGCACTCAGCCGGGGGCCCTGGAGCGGAACTACATCCCCCCCACCGACAAGATCCTGGTCGCCAGCCGCCTCCTCGCCCCGCGCGAGTTGCAGAAGATCGCCTTCACCGCACCGACGAAGGCTGGCGTCTATCCGTATGTTTGCACCTACCCCGGCCACTGGCGGCGGATGTACGGGGCGTTTTATATCGTCAACGACATCGCCGCCTATCTCGCCGATCCAACGGGCTACCTGGCCGGCCACCCCTTACCGATCCTTGACGACTTGCTCAAGAACAACCGCCCGCGCAAGGAGTGGGTCTTCGACGACCTCGCATCATCGGTCGAAGGTTTGAGCAGCGGCCGGTCGTTTGTCAACGGCAAGCAGATCTTCGAGGTTGCGAGCTGCGTCTCGTGCCACCGTCTGAACGGAGTCGGCGTGCAAGTCGGACCCGACCTCGTCCAGCTCGACCCGAAGACGACGCGTCTCGACATCCTCCGCAGCCTGCTCGAGCCGTCGGCGAAGATCGACGAGAAGTACCAGACGCATGTGTTCAGCACGAAGTCGGGCAAGGTGATCACCGGCATGATCCTGGAAGAGAACCCCCAGCGGATCAAGGTGATCGAGAACCCCCTGGCCAAGACCGAACCCGTGTTCCTGGACCGCGCCGAGATCGACGAGCGCCTCCAAGTCGCCGACCTCGATCATGCCCAAGGGCTTGCTCGACAAGCTGACGAACGAAGAGATCCTCGACCTGATCGCTTACATCGCGGCCAAGGGAGACGCCAAGGCCCCGCTCTTCCAGGGACAGCACGAACATGGCCATTAAAAGGACGTACAACAACGCAGATGGGAAATGGTACCCGAGATGCGACCCCGGCCGGATTGTCCGGCCGGTGAAGGAGTTCGGTGGCTAACCGAACAGCCCTTCATCCCTCCTCGTCTCGACCCCGGCCGGACTGTCCGGCCGGTGAAGAAGTTCGCCAGCTACCAAACCCGCTTAGATCGCCCAACCATGTGGCGGCGGAGCCGCCTAATCGGACAGGCGTCTTAATCCGGAACTCCCGTGTGCGGTATCTTCAGCTGAGGTTCTCGACTCCTTCGCGAGGCGACCAATCGACCGTATGTGCCCTAGTCTTACAATCGTAAAACATCTAAAGAGTGACTAGCAATCTCGGAATAACTTTCGTCGATTCATCGATTCCAGACCGAAATCAAGCCGGGAGCAGGATGGGAACCACGGATCCGTCACAGCAGCCCAATCCGGCCGAGATTTCGTGGGCGTCGGAGCCCACCAGGGGTCAACAGAACCCGTGCGACGTCGTCTCAACGAACAACCTCCGCTATCGATTGACCGGATCGAACCTGGTGACCGCGATCGCGGGCCTGGCCCTCCTGTTGCTGGCACCGTTCTGCGTGTCTCGGTCTGAGGGGAAGCCGATATCCCTGGGGTTGCCAGGGGTCCTATCCGGCGACGAACCTCACTATCTCGTTCTGATCAACAGCCTGATCAGCGACGGAGACTTCGATCTCGCCAACAATTACCAGGATGTGCACCGTGGAGGTCCTCAGGCGGGCCGGATCTTTGCCGGACAGCTTCTCGACCATCATGTCAACTGGTATGAGGATGGCCGTCTCGTGAAATGATGGCAGGCTTACGAGATGGAACCCGAGAGGTGGGAGAAAGATCGCGAGGGTCATCCGGTACCGACTCGACGTGGGGATCCCAGATTTCGACCGGTGAGCGAAGAAGAATATTCGCAACACCCGGTCGGGCTTCCTTTCCTCCTGGCCCCGATCCTGTTTGTCTTTCGGGAAACGTCTCTCGTCGAACCCGCCGCGCTCTTCTGCAGCGGGCTGGCAACCGTGGGTGGACTGTGTGCGTGGTGTTGGCTGGTCAAAGCTTATACGAAGGTCCCTGCCCATCTTCTGGCGCGGCGGCCGTGGCCTATCTGGGTAGTCCGCTCTGGCATTACGGCCAGATCCTGCTTTCGGAATCGTTCCTGGCGTTCTTCAGCGTCGCGGCGTTCGCGATGGCTCTTCGAGCGAAGAATTACTTCATCGCCGGCTTGCTCCTGGGCGCGGGCATCTTGATCAAAGCTCCGTTCGGCCTGATCGCTCTCCCCCTGATCGGTGATGCCTTGATCAGACGTCAATGGAGGCAGGCCCTGGAGTGTGCGGTTCCCATCGCCTTGGCGGGATTCCTCGTCGCGCACTGGAATCGGCAGATGTACGGAGACTGGCTGAACGGCCCGCAAGAATGGGAGTCCGGTTCCCTGGTGGAGGGTCTGTTTGGCCTGGCGTTTTCGTGCGAACATGGACTGCTATTGGTTGCTCCGGCTCTATGCCTGTCCGTTCTCGTTCTCCCGGAGTGGTTTCGTGACCATCGTCGCGACGCGATACTCATGACCCTGGCCGCATTGCTCTATGGCGGACTGATGGCGTACTGGGCGCAATGGTGGGGAGGGACATGCTATTCGGCCCGCCTGATCCTGCCCATCGTGCCGTTTCTGTTTGCCCCCTTGGCTCTCGTGTTCGACTCGAGAATCTGGGCGACGTATCGGCCCGTGCGGTGGCTGGGCACCACGCTCATGACGGTTTCCATTACCTTCGGGGCGATGAGTGCGTTCGGATGTGACTATGTCTGGACCAAACACCCCCTTCAGTTGCTCTGGTGAAGGTCAGCGGTACTCCAAGGAGACCACGATGAATCGCAAGTGGATGGCATTGATGGGTATCCTTCTGTTGACCGGGGTCGCGCGAGCCGCGGATGAACCGGCGACCGAAAAGATCGACGCCAAATTACTAACGCTCCATCGGGACGAGGCGAAACGGTGGGAGATCTTCGTCGACGCGGCGCGGACGAAGAAAGCCGACTTCGTGTCCGAGCCGGTCTACCGATGGACTAACGCCTCTCGCGCCAACGGCCAGAGCGGAGCCATGTTCGTCTGGACATACGGGGGGCGTCCCGTGGCGCTGGGCGGGGTCTTCTCGAATCCCGAGCAGGGCCGGCGCATCGTCATGCATGAGTTTCATGCCCTTGGACCGTTGCGGCTCTTTCCGCACCTGGAAGGTTCCCCGCAGGGATGGCTCCCCAGGACCGGCGTGCCTTTGTACCCGCTTCCTGACGCGCCTCCTCCCGAGGCGACGGACTTGCGGTGCGCGCGACAGATGCGGGAACTGGCCCGGAGATTCACCGCTCATACGGTGGACGATCTCGGAGTCCGCTGGCAATTGCGACGGTTATCCCGGCCGCTCTATCGGTATGGGAAGCCCGAAGGTGACCTGATCGACGGAGCTGTCTTCGCCTTCGTGAGCGATGCGGGAACCGATCCCGAAATCATCCTGGTCCTGGAGGCCGTGAAGGACGGAGACAAGGAGACGTGGCACTATCGGACCGTCCGGATGTCGATCTCTAGCCTGTACGTGCAATACCAGGGAAAAGAAATCTGGAAGTCACTCCGGGATGATCCGAAGGGACCATTCGGTAATCCGGACAATACCTACGGGCTAATCCGTGACCACTTTATTGACGAATTGCCGGAACTCAGCGGACGACGGGACAAGAGCCCGTAAGGCGACCCTCGCCATCTGACTGCCTGCGACACCGTGCTCCGTCGTGAGACTGG
The DNA here is from genome assembly GCA_963845695.1 of uncultured Isosphaeraceae bacterium. Lineage (GTDB taxonomy): Bacteria > Planctomycetota > Planctomycetia > Isosphaerales > Isosphaeraceae > CAWJTV01. Next base: position 394,711 of record CAWJTQ010000020.1, read on the forward strand.
GGCCGGATCGAATCCGGTCCAGGCCGCGCGGCTCGCCAGGCTCAAGCCGCGCCCCAGATCCCGTGGCGAGGTCAGTTTGTTTATGACGGGCTACTCTCCTGTATGAGCGGGCCGATCTGCTGGACATTGGACTGGACGACCTGCACGCCGTTGCGATGGCCGATCTCGCGCGCCGACGAGATGAACGTGGTATTCGTCCGGTGCTTGATGTCCAGATGGCTGATCGGCAGTCCGACCACCTCCGAGTTGGAGATCTGATTGAGCTTGACCAGGGCGAGGTTGCCCGTGTCGTTGAGGACCAGTCCGTTGGCTGTTCCGCCGCGGATCGATTGGACATCCCCTTGGATGTCGATGAGTGCCGAGCCGGTGAGGTCCGTCCGGAAGTTCCCGCTCAGGGCGGTGATGAGATCGGGGTCGTCCAGGGTGAGGGACCCGCGCGAACCGAGCGTGGACGGATTGTACAGGGTCACCGTGTTAGTACCGTTTGAGGCTCCGGTCACCAGGGCGAGGCTGCCGTCCACATTGCCCAGGGCCTCGCCGATCTGGCCCACGGTCGGGGTCGGCTTGACGGTGATGTAATTCCCATGGCTCTTGATCGCGGTATCGGACACCGCGGTGAACTGATTGAACAGCGAGGTGCCCGAATGGGTGATGCTCACCTGGCCGACACCGATGGTCTGGAGGCCGAGTTGATACATGTCGGGCTGGAGCGTGTTGAAGTGGGCGGCGATCGTGGCGAACAGGGTCGTCGTGCCCGGTACACCGGTCAGGCCGCCGAGCAGCGTGAACTCCTGCTGCGGGACGAAGGGCTGGGCCGAGCCGATCCTTTGTTCCGTGCCGCTCTGGAGGCTGGCGCTCAGGTTGATCAACTGGAGCTGATTGGTCGTCGAACTCCCCAGCACGGTGGCCGACTCGGTCGAGGCGATCGAGTTGATCGGCACGGTCGTCGTGAATGAGCCTGCCGAGGCACCCGTGGTGGCGTTGTAAGCGTACACGTTCGTACCCGAGCTGACCAAGACGACGAGCTGGCTGCCGTCGTAGGCGATGCTCAGACCCGCGACCGCCGGATCGCCGGGTACGCTGATCGGCGCGAAGGTCGGGTCGATCGTCCCAGTGTTCTTGGTGAGGTTGAGGTCGAACCGGACTACCTGGCCGGTCGCGGGATCGTAGCCGAAGACTTTCGAGTCGGTCAGGAGATCGACCGGTGTCTTCGGGGCTCCGTCAATGGAGTGGGCTTTGAGGATGATCCCCGGCGGAGCAGGGGGCTCGGTCGCCGGCTGTCCCTCGGCCAGCGTCTCCAGGAGGTTCGGTTGGGGGGTATAACCGCCCGATACCGCAACCAAGGTCTGCGACTGGTTCGGATTGGCGTTGTACGAGGTCGTGATTCCCTGTGCGGTGGTGATGGATGCCGATTGGCCGGCTTCCAGCGTTGAGGAGGTCCCCAGGTTGAACGAGCCCGTCAGCGTCGAGTTCCCGGTGACGACCGGGACGACGGTCGCGCCCGTACCGGTGAAGCTGGTGCCGGCGGTCGAGCCCGTGCCGGAGACCCCGCTCCCCGTGGTCGTGTTGGCGCCGGTGACCGTCCCCGTGATGCCGTTGGTCGCACTGGAGCTCGTAAGGGTCGATGCCACCACCCCGAACAACCCGCTCTGCCCACCGGCCGTATTGCCGGGGTTGTTGGGCAAGGTCCGGTAGGAAGGGGCTGGCGGCAAAGTGCGGAGGTTGACCTGCGTGTTCGGGCCGATCGAATTGAGGATCAGCGAGGTGACGCCCGGCGTCAGATTGATCCTGCCGCCCGAGACAAGGTTGAAGTCCTGCATCTTCACCGATGCCAGCGGGTTGCCGCCCACCCCGCTCAAGGTGTTGGTCAGGCCGTTCTGTACGAGGATACTGTTCAGGATGCTGGCCAAAGGCGCACGGCCACCCCCACCCTGGACTTGCCCCACGATCTTCGAGTATGCATTGGTCGAACCGTACTCGAGTTCCAGCGCACCGGCGCTGTTGACCGTCGTCCCAGCCAGGTTGCCGACACCGACGATCTTGATGAGGGCGTGGCCACCCGTGGGAGTGGTGTAACGGAACTCCTGGTCTTTGTGCGAAAAGACGCCGCTGAGGAGCTGGCGCCCCTCCAAGCTTTCCAGGACTGGTCGGGTCCTCTGAGTCCTGATCCTTCGCGCGCTCAACGCCATGCGCCTCATCGCAACCCTCCCGATGGCCGGCTCCTGTGGGACCGCGAGTCGCCACATCCCGTGGCGGCCCGGCTGATCGATCCCCCTATTCAATTCGGCAAACCGACCCCCGGGCATAACCTGATCTCCGGAGTTTTCCTCGTACCATCTAGATTCTCCATCCCTCCCACTTCCAGGAGGAAGTGGGAGGCCGGTTTCCGACCCAGAGCCACGGGTGAGAAAATCCTAAAGTCTTGCCTCGACTTCCTTTGTCCCAATTGAATCGGATGCGAGTTCTCGAGCCCGCGGCGACCCTCGGGCTGGGAACATCTGGGTCCCGGCGGCATCTTGGTCCACACAAACAGGCCGAAGCGCGACCGATGGCCCTGGTATGTCAGCGTCATGGCCGGTAAACTCGGCAAGAATCGCGAGTTCCTGAAAGCTCGCAACGGTTGACAGTGCTTCCGGGCATCGAAAGAAGGCCCGAGAGTCGCTGGCCTGAGAACTCTTGAACCGGATGAGCCTCGCGCGACGGAAAGCTCCGGACGAGCCGCCCCTTTACAGCTCGACGGAAGCTCCTTCCTCACCCGTGACGTCCATCCCCGATCAGGCTCGGTGCCCGACTCGAATCGAGAACACGTGACGAAAGGAGACATCCTGGTGGTGCGCCGCTTAGTGACGCTGACCCTGTCGTTCTGCCTGGTTCTGGCCGTCGGGATCTTGCAGGTGAGTGCCTCCTTCGGTCAGGCAGACGCCAAGAAGGAGACGCAAACGCCTCCGCCTGCTACCGCCAAGAAGGACGCAGCCAAACCTGACGCGACCCAGAAGGATACGCCGAAACCCGCGCAGCCGGATGCCAAGACGGCCCCGAAGACTGCTGAGCCCACCAAGGAGGCCACGAAAGCGACCGAGGCCCCGCTGCCTCCCATTCCGCCGGAGGTCCAGGCCAAGATCGACGCGGCTCGCAAGGCCGTGGCCGAGGCGATCGTGGCCGCTCAAGATGCCGGCCTGGTGGAGACCTCGATCGATCCGCCGCCGATCCTCGATATCTTGATCATGGGCCGCGCGACCGACGCACGCACCCTCAAGAATCCGCAGTGCCAAGAAGCCGTACGCCGTCAGCCCCGAGGTCTTCTGCGCCTGGTTCACCGGCTTTGGGAAAATGGAGGGGATCGATTACGTCCATGATGTCCGGATCATGAATCCCAGCGCGGGGCTCAAGGAATGGTACGAGCAGCGGGCGAATATCTTGACGACGTACATCGCCGAGATCCGCAAAGCCAAGGGCCAGACGGCGACCCCGAAGCCGGCCGCGACCAAGCCGGCTGAGACCAAGCCGGCTGAGACCAAACCCGCCGCGACCACGAAGCCGGCCGCGACACCGACGAAGACTGAGACACCGACGAAGAAGTAGGCAGTGCTCCTCACGGGGCGGGAATGATCGGCCGTCGGCCGGATCATGGTCGACGTCGTTCGGCTCGCCCAGTTGGGGGCTGTTGATCTTGATCGGATGCGAGCCGGGTCGGGAGGCGTGCCTGGTCCGGTCAGCTTCCGGCCGGGTGCGGTCCGCCATGACGATCAGACCGGGGATTTGAAGCTTGGGACGGATTCCTCGGCAGTCGCGTTCGGCTGCCCACCGATCCGTCGCTTGCAACGCAGCGAGGCGCTCATCAGAATAGACAGACCGGCTTCCCAGTCGTTCGCCGCCCGGAAAAGCTGGTAGTTGCCAGTTCCCGGTTGCCAGTTAATGAGGACTCGTCGTCGAACGACAACCGGCAACTGGCAACGGATCGTGCGGAGGCGACGCGGTGCGTCTCCCGCTGCGCCAGCCCCGACTCTTCGCCCGGCGAGTCTGTGCCCGGTCCGGTCGTCGTTCGGCCGCGCCGACCCTTTCCCCGATTCTGATCGAGGCCGCCCGCCGTGACGCCGAGTGTTGTGTCCAAGGCGATCGCGCCCCCGCCGTTCCTCTCGCTGGCCTGCGAGACCGCCCGCCGCATGGGCGCGGCTGGTGTCCTGATCCTGCCCGAAGGACCTATGGAATGGGACGTGGTCACGGTGGCCCGCGACGGCGATGTACCGGTGCTCGTGGCCAGTGCGTCGCAACGACAGCTTGAGGCGGTCCGCAGGGCCGGCCTGATCGCCATTGAAGTCGAGCCGAGCGAGGCAGCCATCTCCGAACGGATCAGCCTGGCTCTGATCGAAGCTGTGGCCAACGACCATCTCCAGGCCGGCGCACGGGTCGTCGTCGTCTATTCCGGCTTTGAGGCCGAGGCGATCGACTCCCTGAGCGTCATCCGCCTGGGCGAACACCTCGAACGGCTGACCGCGCGCGATCTGAGGGAGCTGGAGACCACGGTCCCCTTCGAGACGCTCAAGGCCGTCGTGGACGTGGCCGTCGAGATCGGGCGGGAAGGTCGCGAGGGGAAACCGGTCGGGTCCCTCATCGTCGTCGGCGACTGCGCCACGTCATGACCCGGACTCGCCCGATCGGCTTCGACCCGTTCAAGGGCTACCGACGCAAGGAACGCAACGTCCGCGACTTCCGCGTCCGCGAGGCCATCAAGGAGATCGCGCAGCTCGATGGGGCGTTCATCGTGGCCCGCGACGGTACAGTCGAAGCCGCCTGCCGGCTCATCGATGCACCCATGACCGGACTGACCCTCCCCAAGGGCCTGGGCACGCGCCACTGGGCCGCCGCGGCGATTACCGAGGCCACCAGCGCCCTGGCCGTTGTCGTCAGCCAGTCCAACGGCACCGTCCGGCTGTTCCAGAACGGCGAGGTCATCCTCCGCATCGCCCCGATGCGACACGCCCGGGCCATGAAATGGCAGGATGCCGAGACCGAGCCGATGCCCTCGGGATCCTGACACCGACTTTGCTGTGTCAATCCGGAGCGGGACTGCGCCGGAGATTGACATGGACATCGTTCCGGAGCGACTTCCCGGGCGTGCTTCGTCCCTCGGAGACGTATCGCTCCAAGAGCCGGGTGAGGCGATTGACGATCTCGGGATGATCGGCCTGGACGTTCCGCCGCTCGCCCCGATCCCGCGCCAGGTCGTAAAGCTGGACCGGCGGCAAGCCCTCGGCCGCGGCCGAGCCCGGCCGCGGCGTGCTCCAGCCCCCTGAGTCGGGGCACAGGATCAGTTTCCAGGCGCCCTGCCGAATCGCGAACGACCCGAAGATCGAGTGATGGACCGTGGCCTCGCGGACCGGACCGGAAGCCGTCCCGAGCAGGTCGGGCAGGATGCTGACGCTGTCGCCTCCCACGTCGCCCGGCCGCGCGTCGCCGACGATCGCCGCAACGGTCGCCATCAGGTCGGTCAGGCAGATCGTATCGTTGCAGGTCGAACCTGCCCTCACATGGCCGGACCACCGGGCGATGAAGGGGATGCGATGGCCGCCTTCGAAGATGTCGGCCTTGCAACCTCGGAACGGACCGCTCGGATGGTGACCTAGCCGTGCCAGGGCGGCAAAGTCGGCGGACGGCGAGCAGCCGTTGTCGCTGGTCACGATCACCATCGTGTTGTCTCCCAGACCATAGAGGTCCAGCGCCCGGATCACCTGGCCGACCACGGCGTCCACCTGAGCCACGAAGTCGCCGTATGGACCCAGCCCGGTCCGGCCGCGGAAGTCATCGCTTGGGACGATCGGCGTGTGCGGGGCCGTCAGGGCCAGATAGAGGAAGAACGGGCGGCGTTCGGCGTCAGCGAATCGAGTGCCCAGATAGGAAACCGCCTCCCGCGCCAATACCGGTAGGACGTTCGCAGCCTCGAAGTCCCTCTGAGCCGGTCCCTTGCGGATATAGGTTTTCTCTGTCGTGGGTACGCCGACGCAACGATCGCCGCGGAGGAAGATGTAGGGCGGCATGTCGAGCGCAGCCACTGATGCCGAAGAACCGGTCAAATCCCAGAGACGTCGGGCCGCCGGAGAAAGGCCGGTCGTAGCGGACTGTCGAGATGTCTTCGACCGGATCGGGCCAATCGACGAAGATTGCGGGACTCGACGTCGCCCAGCCCAGGCCGAGGTGCCACTTGCCGATGCAGGCGGTGTGGTAGCCGTGACGCCGGAGGAGTGAGGCGACGGTCAGGCGTCTGGCCTCGATCAGGGGTGGCGAGTACCCGCTGAGGACGGTCTGCTGGAGCCGCGACCGCCAGGCGTAGCGGCCGGTGAGAATGCCGTAGCGGGTGGGCGTGCAGACCGCCGAGCCGCTATGGGCGTCGGTGAAGCGCATCCCCTGCGCCGCAAGGCGGTCGATGTGCGGTGTGGGGATCTTCCCGGCCCGATTGAAGCAATGGACATCACCATAGCCCAGGTCGTCGGCCAGGATGTAGACGATATTGGGCCGTTCCGGTCCGTTCGAGGCAGCCGCGGAGTGATCAACACCAAGTAGGATCAGCAGGCCCACGATGACAGTGATTTGAGCGCTGGGCGAGGATCGTCGGAGCATCGTCAAGCAATGTCTCATAGCGGCCTCCGGGAGCGACGAACTCAACTGTGATCGCGAGTCGGAACGGGAGAGCGACAACGCGCGGACAGAACTTCACGCCTTCGCCGGAACGAACTGCCGCGCCCAGACCGCGTCGCTCGCCGAGAGGCTCGGTTCCGGCTCGCCGTTGTAGATGAAGTGCTCATAGCCGGGACCATCGTAGGCCCGGTGCAGCACCTCCTGGAGATCGACCCGAGCGGCGACGTCCGGAGACCGCAGTGGGATCGGGATGACCGGCAGCCGGTCCTGAAGCGGGATGGGCCAGAAGTCCGCGGCCGGCCGCTTTTCGGTTCGACTGACCATCACGGAATAGTCGCACCTGGGCCGGCCCTCTTGTGGCATGGGTGTCCAACCACGCAGAAGGTCGATTTCGACCAGGTGGGCGGGGCTTCGGAGCAACTCGCGGCGCTTGGCAAGATACGACTCGCGGTCGTCCCCGGCTCGCTTGTTCGACGGGCTCAACAACTCGATCACGGTCACCAGCTCGCGACCCTGGCGGTCCCGGACTTCCAGGTACGGCACGTGCTCGACGTCTTGCTCCGGCCGCATGTGTTCCTCGAGCCGGACGACGTACTTCGGCCCGACCTGCGGGTCCATCAGCCGACGCAAGGCCGACAGGAACTCCGTGTGAAAGTCGAGCCAGTGATCCGTCTGCTCGAAGTAGGGGTTCATCCCCGGAAACGGTGATGGCACGATGCAACTCCTGGACGCGTCGGGCGATAACGGACCTTCTTCCTTGCGGCTCCTACTCGACTCGAAGATCGCACGAAACCGTTGCTCCTGACCAAGAGGTTGCGAGTGCGCTCTGGCGCCTGTCGAGGGTGAGCGGACCGGATTCCGCTTCGAGTCCATTGTTCGCACGCTCACTAGGACTTCGCCCCCCGCGCCTTCACCGTCGCCGCATCCAATCCCTGGAGCTGCTCCGGCCCGATGACGCAACGATGGCCCAGGTCGGCGATCAGGCAACCCGTCTCCCTCCGCATCCGCAGTGCGAATTCCTCGGAAATCCGGTTGGTCCATCCTCCCAGCCACGGCACGACGACATATCCATCCTCGAACCGCACCCTGCGCACTCCCAGGGTCGGATGGCCTTCAGCGTCGGTGCCACCGAGTTCCTTCAGGAGACGATCGACGACATCCCTTTCGAGCGGCTTGATGACGGTCCTCCGGCGCTCGCGGATGCCGGCGGGATCGAGATGGCCGATGGTCAAGTCGTGAATCATTGCGAACTCTCCGGCGATATACCGAGCTCAGCCATCGCCCTCAGAATGAGCCTCGCTCCCTCCGTGACCGGGCGCGGTGTATCCGGCGCCTGTGCGAGGGCGGCCGCGTGCGCCGCGTCGAAACCCTGGCCTTCCGCCACTTCCAAGCCCTCGATGTCCTCGTGGACGATCACGGCATCCATTCTATCTCGTAAACGGCCCTTCTCCCAGACTTCTGAGATCCGCGGGCCGAACCTCCGGGCGAGCAACTTCGGGTTGAGGACGCCACTGTTCAGGTTAATTCGGGCCCCGGGCGAATTCTCGCCGCCCGTCCGCTCCTGGGGAAAAAGGCGGCGTGCCTGAATTCGAAGTCGATGTCGTACGCTCCGATGCGACTGTCTGGGATGCCCAACTCGCGCATCCGTCTGCGGCTGTAGCCCTCCAGCGGTTCATAGTAGCGGAGGGCGAAATCCTCCGCGTGGTGGACCGGATCGGCAGGGATGGGCTCCGGAGGGGCGACGTTCCTACGGCCGACTCCGGTATGCGAAATGGGCTCGCGAGGACGGAGGCTGCTCAGGATGCCCTGCGCACACGCCTTGATCCGAGCAATGTATTCCCGTGCATCCATTCGATCAGCGTAACCAGGTCAGCCTGGCGAGTCGAGTATGTGATACCCCACAACTATTTCCGACAAACGACCCGGCGGGAGTTGAACCTGCGATCTCCGCCGCGAATCAGTCCGAATCCGCACGGTCGGCAGCCCGGGACGCCTGGACCATTGGTGCGCGTCTTGATATCGCCCAGCCGATCGGTTGGAATATCCGGCGAGGGACGTCGCGTTCGGGCGATCCGGCGCGTTGGGTCGCCCCGGACCGGGGGCATGTCCGCTGACGTCGCCTCTGAGAATGGCCTTCTCTTGAACAATCAGGGTTCACCGACCCAGAAGCCTGGAACCGGGGAGAACGACGATGGACGGAAATCGCGAGAGCTCGGATCATCGCGATGCTCGGGATGCTCGCGATCGTCGGTAACTTCGCTCCGGGGCGGGCTCAGGCCGGAGATGAGGCCCGCTGGGACGGAAAGTCCGCGGCGAAGTATCTCGACTGCGCGCCACGGAGTGGGCCAAGTTCGGGGGCGCCAACCGGGGTCAGGGTAAGGACAAGGTCTCCTGCGTCAGTTGCCATACGATGCTGTCGTACGCCCTGGGCCGGCCCGCGGCTCGCCACCTGGAAGGCGACAATCGGCCAACTGCCCAGGAGGATCGGATGCTGGAGCACGTCCGGCGCCGGGTCGCGAACTGGAAAGACCTCGACACCCCGCGGTTCAAGCTCTCCTACGACCACGACGCGAAAAAGAAGCTCGAATCGTGGGGCACCGAGTCGGTCTTGAACGCCTTGCTTCTCTCCTTGAATGACCGCCGACTCGGGCTCAAGGCTCCGAGCGATTCGACGCGCGACGCACTCCACAACCTCTGGGCAAAGCAGCAGGTCAACGGCCCCGACGCCGGATCCTGGGACTGGCTCGACTTCGGTCTCCGTCCCTGGGAGGCCAGCGAGGCTCGCTACTATGGTGCGATGCTGGCCGCCATCGCGGTGGGTTCGGCGCCCGGCTACCTCAACGCCAAGCTGGACCCAGAAACGCAGGCCGGGGTCGACCGGCTCCGCCGGTACGTTCGCGGCCACGTCGAGAAACAGAACCTTCACAACCGCATCTGGACGCTCTGGGCTTCGACGCTCGTCAACGGCCTCCTGACCGGCGTCGAGCGGGACCGGATCGTCAGTCAGGTCTTCGCAAAGCAACAGGAGAATGGTGGCTGGAGCCTGCCGTCATTCGGTGAGTTCAAGCGGCAGGATAATACCCCGCAGGAGACCGGACCGGACGGATACGCGACCGGTTTGACTCTGCACGCCCTCCAGCTCGCCGGAGTCCCCAAGGATCACCCCAAGATCGCCAAGGGGCTGGCGTGGCTGCGGACCCACCAGCAGGATTCGGGGGCCTGGATCGGATACTCGCTCAACAAACGCCGCGACCCGGATTCACACGCCGGCAAGTTCATGACCGACGCCTCGACGGCGTTCGCCCTCCTCGCTCTCGATCACCCCTGACCGTTTCGGCCTCGTCGTTCCGACACGTCCTGGGAGCGAGTCTGGAAATCGCAATGAATCCGAACCCCGAGGGATGTGAGTCCGAATCGTGCGGCTGTGGCCCCTCGTCACTGCCGCGCCGCGAGTTCCTCGCGATCTCGGGGATCGGGCTGGCCGGGCTCTTCACGGCTGGTGAAGCGGTCGCGGGGCCGTTCGATGACAAGGAGTTCGAGGCGCTCATCCCGCCTGACAAGAAGTTCAAGGCCGAGTGGCTCGCGCAGCTCACCGCGCGGGGTACGCCGGAGACCTACTCCGGCGCCGACCTCCGGTTCATCGGCATGCCGGTCGGAGGGATCTGCGCCGGCACCTTGTACCTGTCCGGCGATGGCCGGCTCTGGCTCTGGAACATCTTCAACAAGGAAGTGCTGGGAATCGACCCGAAGCCGGTGACCTATGCCGGCCGTCGGCTGACGCCGATCGACGGCTCGGCCTACGTCGCCCCGGCCGAGCCGATGGGTCCGGTCGGCCAGGGGTTCTGGCTGCGGGTCCGGTCGGCCGATGGCGAGAAGACGGTCACGCTCGACCGCAAAGGGTTCCGCAAGGTCACCTTCCTCGGCCAGTACCCGGTCGGCACCGTGACCTACCGCGACGCCGACATCCCCGTCTCGGCCCGGCTTGAAGCCTATTCGCCGTTCATCCCGCTCAATGCGGATGATTCGGGTCTGCCGGCCACGGTGATGAGTTTCACGCTGACCAATGGGTCGCAGGCCGACGTCGAGGTCACGCTCGCCGGCTGGCTCGAAAACGCCGTCGGGCTCGACCACCGCGACCTCTCGGGCACGCGCCGGAACCGGATCATCGATGAGCCGGGGTTCACCTTCCTCGAATGCTCGGCCGCGAAGGAGGAGAAGTCCGACACACCCGCGAAGCCGGACATCGTGTTCGAAGATTGGGCGAAGGAGACGTACGAAGGATGGACGGTCGAGGGGACCGCGTTCGGCCGCGGGCCGATCCTCAAGACCCAGATCCCGGCCTATCAGGGCGACGTTGGCGGCCCCGGCGCCCGGGTGGTCAACTCGCACGCAACCGCACCGGGCGACGGCATCGGTGCCAAGGATGACCAGACCGGTAAGCTGACCAGCCGGCCCTTCACCATCGAGCGGACCTATCTCCAGCTCTGGATCGGCGGCGGCAATAATCCCGGGGAGACGTGCGTCAACCTGCGAGTAAACGGCCAGGTCGTCCGCTCCGTCACCGGGCGATCGGACAATCGGATGCACCTCGAGACGCTCAACATGCGTCCGTGGCTCCGGAAGCCGGCGGTCTTGGAAGTCGTCAACGCGCGTCAAGGCGGCTGGGGGAATATCGGCGTCGGTCGCATCACGTTCAGCGACGTACCCCTGGAATCGGGGCCATTTGAGAAGCTCTCCGACATCGGGACCATGGGCCTGGCCTTGCTCGGCCGTGGCGCCGATCATCGCGTGGCGGGGGCGAGTCTCGACGGACTCGATGGTAAGCCCGGCGATGCGGCCGAAGTCCCCCTCGACGCCCGGCTCGTCGGGTCGATCGGTCGGACGTTGACGCTGAAGCCGGGTGAGTCGGCTACAGTTCCGTTCGTGGTCGCCTGGCATTTTCCCAACCTCACGCTCGCCGGTCGGCTGAAAGGGCGGTACTACGCCTCGAGGTTCCCGACGGCGGCAGCCGTCGTGCGTTACGTCGCCGAGAACTTCGACCGGCTCTCTTCCGTCACGAAGCTCTGGCGCGACACCTGGTACGACTCGACGCTCCCCTACTGGTTCCTGAACCGCACGTTCGCCAATACGTCGATCCTCGCCACCACGACCTGCTACCGGCTGGCCGATGGCCGATTCTGGGCGTGGGAAGGCGTGGGCTGCTGCCCCGGCACCTGTACTCACGTCTGGCACTATGCCCAGGCGATGGGTCGCATCTTCCCCGAACTGGAGCGCGACCTGCGGGAGCGCGTCGATTTCGGCCTCTCGCTCGACCGGCGGACCGGCGTCATCCGATTCCGGGGCGAGTACGGCGATACGTTCGCCGTGGACGGCCAGTGCGGCACGATCCTGCGGACCTACCGCGAGCACCAGATGTCAACCGACGACCGGTTCTTGAAACGGATCTGGCCTGGGATCAAGCTCGCCTTGCAGTGCGTGATCGACCGGGACTCGGACGGTTCGGGCGTCCTGCACGGGCCGATGCACAACACCCTCGACGCCGATTGGTACGGAGTCGTGCCCTGGTTGGTCGGGCTCTACCACGCCGCCCTGCGGGCCGGCGAGGCGATGGCCATCGAGGTCGGCGATGCGGCGTTCGCCCAGACCTGCCGAGCTCGATTCGAAAAGGGGCTCGTCAACCTCGACAAGCTGACCTTTCGCGATGAGAAGGGCTACTACGTCCACGTCGGCGACCCGAAGCACCTGACCGAGGTTGGATCGTACGACGGCTGCGAGATCGACCAGGTATTGGGCCAGTCGTGGGCCTGGCAGGTCGGCCTGGGACGGGTCATGAACGAGGCGCATGTCAAGCGGGCGCTCCGCTCGCTCTGGCGGTTCAGCGTGACGCCCGACGTCGGGCCGTATCGACGGGTGAACCAGGCCGGCCGCTGGTACGCGATGCCGGGCGACGGCGGTCTGCTGATGGTCACGTTCCCGTTCGGACGGCCGCCGCAGGTCTCCGGACCGGGGGCGTGGTCGGCCATGTACTTCAACGAGTGCATGACCGGTTTCGAATGGCAGGTGGCCTCCCACATGATCTGGGAAGGGATGGTCACCGAGGGCCTGGCCGTCGCGCGGCTCATCCACGACCGTTATCATCCCCGGCTACGAAACCCCTACAACGAGGTCGAGTGCAGCGACCACTATGCCCGGTCGATGGCCAGCTACGGCGCGTTCCTCGCCGCTTGCGGGTTCGAGTACCACGGACCCAAGGGCCATATCGGCTTTGCTCCCCGGTTGAGCCCCGACGATTTCCGGGCCGCATTCACCGCCGCCGAGGGCTGGGGATCCTATGACCAGCATCGCCAGGACGGCCGACTCACCGCGACGCTTCGCCCCAGGCACGGGACGGTCCGGCTCAAGACGTTTGCCCTGGAAGCCCCCGCGGGCACAACCGTCGGGTCGGTCCGCGTCAGAGCTAATGGGGAGAATGTGGCCGCGACCTTCTCCCAGACCGGACCGAGGGTGGTCGTCACGTTCCATGCCGAGTTGCGGGTCGGGGCCGGGCAGGCGGTCGAGCTGACGGTGGATCGTGAGCGATGAGCCGGGTGGCCACTCCGCGAACATCCCATTCTGGGTCCGTCCGGCGGGAGCCTACTCAGCCGTTGCGGGCCCTCGGGTCGGGAAGGCGGCGATTTCGATCCATTGCCGGGACACGATGAGTGTCTACCCAAGTCTCTCCCTGGGCGCGGGTCTCCTGACCCCGCCCTTCGGGGAGGCGCGGGTCGCCGACCCGCCCCTCGGGGTTCAGTGACGGGCTTAACGATCCAGCTTGAGTTCTGGCGATATGCCTGTGAGCCGGTCATTGATCGTCGAGACAACGTGATCCGGCGGATGCTTTCCCTCCGCGCCAACCTCGATCCGCACCATGACCTTCAGGTCGTAGCCAACGGCGGCTTTGCTGATCTCGCCGATCTGGTCCGCGAGGTCCTGGATCTGTCCCGTGTTGAGGTACGCCGAGGCCACCAGGACACCGGGTTTTGGCGGAGGTGGAGGGGGCGGAGGCGGCGTGATCCCCCGGTTTCTCAACTTCACCTGCCGCGCCCCGTCGAACGGACACGGCCAGGGCCCCGAGTCCTCGGTCCGCTCCAGGAGTCGACCCTGCGAGGCGGCGTCGATCGCCGTGCGGACCGTCGCCCACGGCAGCGGACGTCCCGACCGGGCGGAGAGTGCGTCGGAGATCCTTTGCGCCGTGGTGATCCCGTCGGACCAGGCTTCCGACAGATTCCCAGGTGCGACGTCGCTCGCGGAGATCGGCGCGGGGGGACTCTGCAATCGGGCACCGTCGGAGATCAACCCGGCGGGAACATCCTCGGCATACAAGCTTGTCGGACCGTCGGTGAGCCAGAGCGTGCCCTCCTGGACCGCGCGGGCGATCGCGGCGTCCACGACGGATTGCGGGGCCTTCGGGATGGTCAGCGGCTCGTCGTACCCTTGCCTCGCGATCCGGACGATTTTCCCGCCGGTGAAATACGCACGCACGTCGGCGACCGAGAGGTCGTCCCCCTTCCAGAGGTCAGGCAGCGCACCGGGGGCCAGTCGCGCCGGCTCGAGGTCGGACAGCTCAGCCGACTCGGGCAGCACGACTTCCATCGCCGTGTTCTTCAGGTCGGCCTCGTCGGGCGGACGCCGCCAGATGGTCCGCGTCGAGCGGTCCGGCCGGGTCAGCCTCAGCACGAACTGGCCCTCCACACAGCCCTGAATCAGCGTGTCGAGGATCGCCTGCCGGTTGAGCATCTTCGGCAGGTGGGGGAACTGAGCGAAGGCCCCGACTAGGTCCTTGACCCGCCGGGCCGTCTCGCCCGACCGCCACAGATCGTACGGACCATCGGGCAGCAGCGCCTCGTAGCTGATGGCGGTTTCCTGGATCCGCGATCGCGGCTCCTGCTTGATCTGCTCGAACAGCGACCCGGATTCCGGCGTGATCTTGAACGCTTCCACCGCGTTCTTGTCGGAGACCGTGACCACGATGTTGTAGGCTTGCTGGATCGCAGTCGGGACCGCTTTCCTCGCCGTGTCCAGGTTGACCGCCAGCTTCTCGCGCCGGATCAGATCGATGTCCTGTCCTTTGAGCTGCGCCTGGACCTCCTCCCAGCCCAGATAGTCGCGGATCCGATCGCGGGCGATGTCCAGACCCTCACGCGATGGCACCGCCAGGACGACCGCGTTGCGGTTCACGCGCGGACGGTCCGGACCCGTCGTCTCGTCGAGATAACGACGGGCCTCGGCGCTCGGGTCCCCCGGACTGGACGCCGCCTTTGGGCCGAGCACGGCGTAGTGGAATTCGCCGTCGTCGGTGATGTCGCCAGGCTTCTCGGGAAGGTTGTGGACCTTGACCGAATAACCCGCTCCCTGGGGAAGCGTCTTCAGGCTCTTCAGCGACTCGATGCCCTTCAGCAGTGTTGGCTCGATCAGGTCGAAGACCCGGGCGCAGGCGTCGTTGTGCATTTGAATGAGGTTGGGCTTCGATCCCAGCCGCCACGACTTCGGCTCGGCGCGTTTTCCATCCGGCCCGGGCTTCGCCTCGGCCGTGAACTCGTCGTCCAGGAAATGGGAGGCATCCGCCCACTTGAGCAGCGCGGTCCGCAACTGGATCTTGTCCGGCCGGGTCGGGGCCAGGAGCAGCATCAGGTCGCGCTGGGAGGCCTTGTGCCCGATCGGCTGCGAATGCAGGAACGTGGCGAACACGGCCTGCTCGACCTCACGGAAGGCCAGACCCGCGACCTCCGCCTGGATCTCCTGCGCCTTGGTCAGCTCACCTTCGAGGATGCTGTTCCAGTCCTGCTTCTTCCCCTCGTATTCCTCGCTCGCCGCGACTCCGGTCAATTCCCGCGCCGCCGCCGACACGGCCGCCTTGCCCGACTCGCCGAGGAACGCATTGGGACCGATCAGCGGGCACTGGTCCCAGTGAGCGGCGTCGCGGAGCGCCAGCGCGAAGGTCCGCAACACGCCGCGAGTGCGCTGGAAACCTTCCATCTGGGTCCATTTGGTGTAGAACACCTCGGTCAAGTCGGGGTGGAACGGATAGCTCGCCAGGAACCGCTCCTCGGCCTTCTTGCGGTTCTTGGCGGTGTCCTCGTCGCGGTCGGCGATCCCCGACACCGCGGCGACGACGTGCGGCCGGAACGCCTCGCGATCGCGGATCGAGGCCGGACGGAAGAACCGCCGGCGCAGGACCTCGGCCACATCCTCCTTGAGCACCGGCTGCACGCCCTCTTCCCGCTCGCGACGGAAGATGGTGAACAGCTCCTGGGCGATCTCCTTGCCGAATGCGTCGTTCTTGCTCGGCTCGCTCGCCAGCAGCGAGGCGACGATCGCGCAGCGGTCGAGCTTGGTGGCAGCCTGGGTGAGGTACTGGAAGAAGTTCTTCAACCGCCCGCGCCAGGGCGGTTCCAGGCTGATCTTGTCGTAGGCGTACATCATGACTTCGTCGATCAGGACCAGCACCGAGCGGTTTTGCTTCATTGGGATCGAGAGCAGGTCGATCAAGAGCGGCTCGGCGGGCGCGCTCTCGCGTTCGGCATCGAGTCCGTCGGCATGGAGCTTTTTCAGGCCCTCGGCCCCGGCAACCTGAAACGCCAGGACGCTCCAGGGATGGCGGAGCCATCGCAATTCCCCGTCCGGCCCCTTGACCTCCATTCCCTTTTCGACGTCGATCTTGTCGAAAGGGAGAGAGACGACCTGGGTCTTTGGCGGCCTCATGCCGATGTGCTGGACGAACTCATCCACGGCTGGCAGGTCGGGCAGCGCGTCGGGATGGCTGACCAGGTGCAGGAGGGTGATGAGGGTATGGGTCTTGCCGCCGCCATAGGTCAGTTCCAACTGGCGGACGGTCTTGTCGTTCTTGCCCGCCAGGCGGTGGACGACGTCCTTGGCCAGCTCGCGGAGGTTGTAAGTCGGGAATGTCAGCGCGAAGAACTCGGCCGGATCGCGATAGACCGGCGCCCCCTTGCCCATGATGACGTCATACAGATCGGCGGCGAACTGCGACAGCGATAGGTCATTCCTCCGGACGTCGTCCCGGAGCTCGACGACTTGATGCCAGGGCGTCCAGGGAAGTTTGGTCATAGGTGGGCTTTCTTCCAACGGCGGGCACTCAACGACTCGGTCATCCAGGATCTCCCGGCGGAGCGTCTTTGGCGTCAAGGTCCGGGATCCCATCGTCCGGCAAATACACGCGGATGCGATGTCGTTCGACGATCCAGAGTTTTCCCACAATGGAATCACGGGCCAGCGCGGCGACCAAGACCGACACTGTTGCATACAGATCATTCGGTGAGACCCTGCGGGGCAGACGCAGGACGGCGATCCCGGCGTACTGGTCCGGCGGGAAGACGAACGGGTTCGAGAAATCCAGATCGAGCGTGACCAGGCATCGTCCTTCGGCCTGGCATACCTCAATCACCCTTGGGTCTCGGCGCCGGCGAGCCCTTGGTCTGCCACCGTGGCCACATCGTGGCCGGCATCGACAAAGAGTTGCCGGCCCGCTCGCCCAGATTCTCGTCGAGCTTGATCAACATACCACACCCTCAGATCTCGACGTATCGCTCTCTCGTCATCTCAGCCCCATAGGCGATGCAAGCTTGGATGTCGGCCTCCTCCAGGCCCGGATAGTTGGCCAGGATTTCGGCGGTTGTCCAGCCGCTAGCGAGGAAGTCGAGGATCAGGGATACCCAGATCCGATGCCCTCGAATGCACGGTTTGCCGAAACAGACGTTAGGATCGATCGAAATGCGGGAGAGAATCTCGTCGTGTGTCATGATGTCCTCATTGTAAAAGGCCGAGGTCGGTCCTCCATGATATTTGCGTCTAATCTTGATTTCTTGCCGACGAATAGCCATGTATGCCGGTGCAGGCGAAGATCCCTGCCGGCGTGCGATCTGGAGGACGTATGCCAAAACTATTGCAAGGTGCCGAGCTGGAGAAGCGGGCGCGAACTGGGCATTGACACGCAAGGTGGCTCGATTACCCAAAGCGTTTCCGGTCGCCAAAGGCGAGCGGACGACGCAGAGCTGCAACGGCGCGTCATCGAGGCGGAACGATCGATCCGCGAGTCCAGGATCTGGATCCTCGCCGTCATCTCAGCGGTAGCGTCCGTGGTGAGCGCGATCACGGCGATGATTGCAGTCGCAACAAAGTAGCCGGCGAACCGGTGCTGCGGCTGACCGGCGCCGCATTACGGCTTTGTGCGACATCAAGCTCTTGCAGCGGCTCGTCGATCACGTGAAAGCCTCCGGCGAGAGGTCATTGGCTCGTGGATTCGTGCTCTTCTCCATTCTCATCGCCATCGCCGAAACCCGGTAGGGCAACCGCGGCGCCGGCGCCACGCCCGCGCCGCCAGGTGGTTGCTGATGTTCTCCAGGATGACGCGTTCGTCGGTCCCCTCACCGGCCAGCTCGATCAGGGCCTGGAGAAGTTGGTGGAACAGCACGTTCTTCCGCAATGCCCGGGCGTCGAGGTAGTCGTCGACCTTGTCGACGTCGCCGCCTTCCAGAGGTGCATCAGGCGATGGACCTGGTCGATCAGCGGTGCGGGGCGGCCGTCGGCGTCGTAGCCCATCGTTTTCCGCTTCCGCTGGTGCCAGGGACGCAGCTTGACCGTGCTGCCCGAACCCTCCTCGGGCTCGGCGTCGGGCTCGGCGGATTCGTCCTCGTCCTCGGACTCCTCGTCGTCCTCGTCATCGTTCGGCGAGCCCGCCGGTGCGGAGGAGGACCTCATGGCGGCCGGCCAGGTCGCTGTCCGACAGGTTACAGGAGACGGCATAAAGGATGCAGGCGCCGGCGGGCGCATCAGCCATGCCGAAGTCGTGGCGGTGGAGGAGGTAGTAGGTGGTGATGTCGTCGAGCCCGCTCGCGGCGTTCTCGTCCCCGTTGTGACTGAGCACCCGGCCGACGACGAAATCGACGACCAGCCGCCGAACGTGCCGCAGGAACTCGGCCACGGTCATCATCTGGCCCGGCTCGTTCGCCTTCTTGACGACCGGGTGATGGCTATACGCCTCCAGCGCCGGACCGGTCGCCGCCCAGACGAAGTCCGGGCCGCGAATCCCCGCGTCCCAGAAGTCGCGGAGCCGGGTGTGGATGTTGTGCCGCATCTCCTCCAAGACCTTGTTGTCCCAGCCGGGACGGGCGGTCTCGGGGCGTTTCTTGCAGACGAGCCAGACGGAGGAGGAGAGTGCCGATGATGAGAGGGCCCGCGTTCGGGCGAGCGTTCGGTCTGGATTGGCCAGCTTCCATCGACGACGAAGCCGGCCCGGATAATTGCGGAGACGAGGGTTTCCCAGGCGTCCGGGTGCTTGTGGGCGAAGATAACCACAAAACGGCCATCTGGCCAAGGACGCGGCTACAAGACGCGAAGGTGCGGTACATACCGTCTTCGTACACGGCCTTGGACTTCGCGCGTCCCAGTCGTGCCTTGATGGGTCATCGACCAATTCCCCATCGTTGGCCTCGTGGTTCCATTTCGGGCCCAATTCCTCTCTGAACGCCTCGTCAACCCCAGGAGAATTCCCACGCATGACCCTCCTGAGCCAGACGTGAAAGAAGTCCATCAGGTCACAGTACGATTTGGCGTCGTAGTATGGCGGGTCGGTCAGAATGAGGTCGAACGGGGACTCCTCGATGCCGGTGCTGCTCTGGTTCACGACCTTTGGCGGGGGCGCGGCCCCGGCGAATTCCAACGCGTGCACAATGAACAAGCCGATCCACTCGATCGCCCCGGTGTAACCGCCAGAGGTCTCCGATGTGGCCATCACCTCGGCGAAGTCCCAGACGATCGAGAACGCGAACCGCGCGAAAGGTGTCCCTGATCATCTCGCGAGAATTGCTCCAACTACAGGTGCTGCTGGAATAGTCTGCCAGGCGGTCAAAGGCCAAAGCGAGATAGGCGGAAATAGCCTCGATCCAGGCGAGGGGATAGCCTTCCTTCTGCATCGCATCCCTCGCAGCCCTGGTCCAGGCGCGAACGTGCCGAGGGCAAGCAATTGTCTCGGGCTGAACATATCCGCCCAGTGGAACATCCCGTAACGGCGAGGGAAGCCCCGTGCTTCCGAGGACCGAACGGCTCCGGGGTGCTCTCCAAGGGATCCCGAACGGGATCGACTCGAAGACATCCTTCATCTTCGCATCAACCTCGTCCGCGAGCCGGATCTCAGACTCATCGGGTAGACGGTACTCCTTGCCCTCCTTGCCGTCCACGACGACGGCCAGCATGACCGATCCGAACTGCTGGCCGTGGCCCTCAGACCGGAGGTCATCCCAGGTCATGATGGACTGGCAGAGCGGGCACCTCGCCCCCGAGCGGTTCATCGTCCCGGCGCCGACCTCCTTGTCGCCCACCTTGCGCTGGGCCGCGTTTCCCTCCGCGACTGGGACATTGTCCCGCACACCGAAGACGAATCCCATGCGATCGGCATTTGCGTCCATGGTAAGTAGGACACGTTTGCCAGGCTTCTTGCAGAGCCACTTGGACTTGAGCAGTGGAAAGGTCGTTCGGCAATTCTTGCAGTTTGTGGTTCGCGACCAGAGGTAGGCCACTGTCGGCTTGCCTTGGATCAAGGGATAGTACGGATCGAGATCACTCTTCGCTTTCTGCAGCACCCACCAACCCCAGGCCCGAACATGCCAGGCGAGATCTGCCTCGGGAGGGAACAAGATGCCCAAGCTCAACTGCTCGAGTTCTCGTTCAAGTCGCTTCTGGGAGATCTTGCCCGTTCCCTTCAGGAATCTCACCAGGAAGTCATGGGACTTGAGGGCGAACCCCGGCAGGGGCCGCGTCTGTCCGGCGAGTTTTTGAGTGTGTTCTAATGTGCATTTGAGGACAGCCCAGGCGACGGGGTTGATGTCGACGGCCGTCGCCTCGCAGCCCAGCCGCATCGCTTCGAGTGGGATCGCGCCGCCACCGGCGAACGGGTCGAGCACTCTCGGGGCTCTCCCGCCGTACGCCTCGCGTATTTGCTCACGGAACGAAACAATGTCCTGGCTCTTCTGGTTTCCCCATCTCAGAACTCCGCCCTTCGTACGTTCCTTGACGATCTCGACAACCTTGCCATTGACGTTCTTCTTATCAACCTCGGTAACCACCTTCCCGCCGATCTTTTCCAGCAATTCCTTCCGCGCCTGCGGCGTCCCCGGATCGGGCAGCAGCGTGGCGATGAGAGCCGCCCGGCACGCCGCCAACGGCCGCCGCGCCGGCCAGATGTGCAGCGTCGAAATATGCCCGTGCCGGACGCTCTTCTCGTGGACCGAGTCCAGCGACGCCTGCTTGAGCGGGAAGGCCACTTCGATGAGACGAGGATGGTCGGGATTCATCGCAACCAGAGTAAGGAGGAGAGTGATATCGTGACAATCCTGGGGTCGGTCACCGCTTGACCGTCTTCGAGGGTGACGAGCAGCCCGAACGGAGCATTGTAGACGGTCTTTTCGAGGAACGCGCGAAGGCCCACCGTATCGTCATGAGGTTGGATCCGTCGCCGATACTTGACCTCGATGGGTATGCGCTTCGTCCCTACGGTGATCACGAAGTCAACCTCGGGTTCAGACCCTCTCGCCGGGAAATGCGCAACGTCCAGACTGGGGATGGAGGCCAGAAAGTATCCGAGCGTGCTTTCCGCGAGGTGGCCCGCGAGTTCGGTCAAATGAGATTGGGCGCGAAGCTCGCTCGGGTCGAGTGGGATCATCTCCTGGAGCCAACTGGCTCGAAGCGCATGATCGCAGAGCGCGATCTTGAATGGAGACCGCCTCCGCTTGAGGCGCAATTCGAGAGGAGGGATGAGGCGGATCAGGAGGGTCCCATCGAGGAATCGCAGATACGTTAGAATGCGGTTCCAGCCGATATTCCCATGAAGGGCCTGCTGAATCTCGAGGACGAACAGGTTCTGTCCCGGACACTGCCCGGCATATCGGCAACAGAGCCGGAAGATTTCCTCGAGCAGCTTCTCGTCCCGCTTCTGACCGCGGGTCCCATCCTGAGATCGTGCTGGATCGCACGTTTGATCACCGTTTCATTCAGGTAATCCGCCACTTCCGGCCAGGGAATATCGTGACGTTCCTGCGCAACCGGATACGCACCCCGCTCCGAGAAGGAACGGAAAGCTTGCTCTCGGAGTTGCTTCGTGTCCTGCGCAAATTGGATGCCGTCTTGCCAGAACTGCGGTGTTGCGACTTTGTCCAGGCCATTGTCAGCCCAGAACGCGTCAACCTGGTGACCGTAACGAAGTAGCGCGATTTCCCTCAGGAGAAGCGGGCCCATGTCCAAGGTGGTCACACGGCCCGCGAGACTATCGCGCCCCGCCTCGATCCGGAGCGAAGAGCTTCCCGTCACGAGCGCGCGAACCATGTGGTTGTCGACAAGGTTCTTCACCTGAGGCGCCCAGGCATCCAGGTTCTGAACCTCGTCGAGAAAGAGATAGGCCGGTTCATTCGCTCGTCCGGCCTGGTTAAAGCTGCGGCCGAGGATCGTCGCCTCGAACCACCGGGAAATCGCCAGGACCGGCTCGCTCAAGCCGCGAAGGGCGGGTAGCTCGTCGAACGGCACGTAGAGAATCCGTCGGGGAGAAACCCCCTCGCCGATGAGCAGTTCGATGATCTGGCGCAGGAGCACGGTCTTTCCCACGCGCCGTGGCCCCCGGAGTACACAAGCCGGAGTCATTCCAACTCGCAGCATTCGAACCAGACGGTCAAATGGCCAGCGCCGGTGCGGTGGCATGCTCGGTCCCGGTTTCCCCTCCCACCAGGGATTGAGGTCGCGAAGGTTTTCCGAGAGCTCGATCGGCAGCTTTCCGAAGAGAGGATTCGCCACGATCGGATGACGCTTCGATGCCATGGCTCAATCCTCCCGGGTAACCGGATACTCGGGTTATACGTATTAAGTAAACAAAAGTCAACTGCCGATGCGCGCGGGAGACTCTCCCTCCGCAGCATCGAAAACCTCCTGAGCCGCGATCCGCACGCCCCCTTTGGCCCTGACGATCAGCTTACCAAAAGGGTCCTGCACGCGCAGCAGACGCGGATGCGACGTCCCGCAGTCGAAGACCACGTACAGCCAGTACCGATCGCGCTGGTTGCACGCCTTGACCCATTCGTTCTCGGTAAGCTCGACCTCGCCGACCCCGACCCGCCCCTTGACCTCGATCCCGCGCTGGACTCGGCCCGGCCGATCCGAGAGCAGGTCGAACCCCGGGTTCTCCTCCAGGCCGGCCGCTCGCGCCAGGTGGGGCCTGGACACGTCCTTGACCACCGCGCCGGCCGCTTCTTCGAATGCCAAGGCGACCTTCACCGCGAGCGCCTCGACCTCCGCGTCGAACCGCTTCCGCTCCTCGGGGTCATCGGTCGGAACGACCAAGGAATGGGCCAGGAACATCACCTCGTTGGCCTCGATCAATTCCGGCTCGCGCTTCAGGGCCGCCAGCGCCGCCTCGCGACGGGCCGCCAGCGCCTTCTGCCGCTCCTTGACCCGGGTCATCTCGCCCTTCGCCTTCGGGTCGCCGGCCTGCACCTTCTCCCGCAGCTTTCCCCGCGCCTGCGCCAGCTCGGCGTCCTGGTACTCGAAGCCCCGCGAAACGAACTCCAGCCGCGACGGGAGATCGTCCAGCCGCGCTCGGCGGCGTGCCTCGGCGAGCGGCGCGACAACCTGGCTGGCAGCGTATTCCCGTGCCTTCGCGACCAGATCGCCGGCCGCCTCGGCGAAGGACGACGTGCTCGCCGGCACGGAGCCACTGCCCTTCAGGAGCAGCAACGACTCGACCGGACATGGCTCGATCACGCCATCCCCGATGCTGTTTCAGTCCGACCAGCCGATACTCCAGGACTTCCGTCCTCGCCAGCGATGGGAACGCGGCATCCGCCCTCCGCGACACCGAGACGGCCGCCAGGTGAAACAGGTACGGGCAGATCGCCGTCGGGTCCACGAAGACCGCGCCGCGGCGGGCGGCGTCGGCGAACCGCTCACAGACGTGGATCCGCCAGCGGTCGAACACCCGCTCGCCCGGATGAAGGAACAGCGCATCATCGGCGTGCCTGGGCTTGTGGACGGTCAACCGCTGCCTTCGGGCCGGCGGGTAGGTCTCCAGCAGGTTCCAGAGGAAGTCGAGCGCACCGGGCCGGAGCGGCTTGAGGGCGAAGGTCCCGTCCAGGTCGCCATCGATGCCCAGATCGAGCAGCGGCGCCGACTTCTCGACGAACCGGCGCACGTAGCCCGGCAGCAGCCGGCGCCAGCCCTCGCGGTCCAGCTTCGCCCGCTCGGCCGCCAGGTACGCCTTCACATCGCCGCCATCGCCGTAGATCCGCCGCTCCTTCGCCTCCAGGGCCTCGACCTGCTCCTTCGTCAGCGTGCCCTCCAGGGCCCGACAGGCCGCCTCGGCGCCGTCGGTCGTGACCGCCCGCTCCATGTACTCTTTCAGGCTGACGCCCTCGAACAACCGCCCGATCACGTCGAAGACCTTGTCCCGGCCCAGCTCCTTGCGGATCCGTTCGAGCTTATCCAGCAGGGTCTTCATCACCCGCCCCTCGCGGGTCTGACCGGCCAGGAGGTTGACGATGAAAACCGGGTCGTGCTCCTGCTTGTACCGGTGGATCCGGCCCATCCGCTGTTCCAGCCGGGCCGGGTTCCAGGGGAGGTCCCAGTTGAGCAGCCGCCAGGCGAACTGCATGTTGAGCCCCTCGCCGGCCGCGTCGGTGCAGACCATGTACTGGGCGCCGATGTCCTGGACCTTTCGCTCGAAGAAGGCGATCTGGTCCTCGCGCTCGCGGAAGTCCATTCCGCCGTGGATCCGCGCCACCTGTCCGGTGAAGCCGAGCCCTTCGAGCCGCCGGACCAGGTAGACGAGCGTGTCGCGGTGCTCGGTGAAGATGATCAGCTTCTCATTGCGGGCCTCGGGGTCATTCAAGATCTCACGAAGCTTGTCGAACTTCGACTCATCCCCCTTGGCGTCCACCTGCTTGGCCAGTTCCAGCAGAGTGCGGACCTGGTCCCGCTCGGCGATCAGCTCCGCCAGCGACACCGACACGACGCCACCTAACACCTTGCTCTCGGCGATCTCGTTCTCCTCCTGGCCGGATTTCGGAGTCTCTTCGTCGCCGGTCTCCTCCTCGAAGATGTCCTTGGTGTCGTCCAGCTTGTGCTGCATGGCCGTCAGCTCGTCCTTGGTGATCCGGCCCGACTCGATGGCCTGGATCAGCCCGGTCAGCTTCTCCAGGCGTCGCTCGAAAGACCTCAGCAGAGCATACGTCGAGCTGGCCAACCGCCGTTGAAAGACCGACATGGCCAGCCGCGCCGCGGATCGGTTCAAGATGCGAGCGCGGTTGTAATAGTGCTCGATGTACGCCGTCGTCTGGTCGTAGAGGGCTTGCTCGCTGACCTCGCCCTGAGACAGGTTGTAGCTCAGCGTGTCGCTGACGCGGCCCGGGTAGATCCGCTTGCCTTCGAAATTGACCATCTCCTCCTTCGTTCGGCGGAGGAAATGGCGCCGGCGTGCGTCGGCCGGATAGGCGTTGAAGGCGTCCACCGTGGCCAGGATGTCGGGCTCCAGGAGTCGCCAGAGGCAATAGTAGGGGAAGTCCTTACCCATGTGGGGCGTGGCGGTCAGCAGCATCAGATGGTTGCAGGCCCAGTCGAGCGACCAGCGCGAGTCGCCGGCTGGAATGCCTGCGAGCGCCTCAGCCAGCCGGTAGCGATCGGTCATACGAATGGTGAAATCGGGCTGGCGGTCGGCGCCGAGCTTGTGCGCCTCGTCGAAGATGGCCAGGTCATACGCCTCGACGCCGGGCTCCTGGAGCCGGGCGAACGTGCGATCGCTCGCCAGGGTGTCCACGCTGACAATCAGCCGGTCGCCGCCCGACCCCGTAAACGGGTTGCCATGGCGGGAATCCGTCCCGGAGACGATCCGGAAGTCCAGGCCAAAGAGGGTCCGCAGCTCCCGCTCCCAGTTTCCGACCAGTCCCGCGGGCGGGACGATCAGGATCCGCCTCAGCAGCCGTCGGGCGAGCATCTCGCGGAGGTAGAGGCCCGCCATGATCGTCTTCCCAGCACCAGGCTCGTCGCCCAGCAGGAACCGAAGACGAGGCTGGCTCAGCATGTGGTCGTAGACTGCAATCCGCTGATGCGGCAACGGGTCGATCAGGGAAATCTCAGTCGCGAACGCCGGGTTGAACAGGTGGGCCAATGCCAGCCGCTGCCCCTCAACCACGACCCGGACCGCCTCGGGATCGGTGGCAAAGTTGACGACCGGCCTGTTCGCACCAGGGCCCATCTTCTCAAGCCCGGGCGGGTCGGAGTCCCCGAGGTCTGAAACAGAATTGTCCACGGAGACCTCGTCTTTGGTACAACGGGAAGGCATCTCGACCGCTCGGAGTCCAAACCAGCCTCGATCCTATCATCCAAATCAAGCAGGTCAAGCATGAGTGATGCATTCAAGCCAACAATCGGATGAGAACGACCCGAGAGCCGTTAATCGGCCGGGCGGGTTTTGTTTCGGGTTTCTCTCTCCCCAGGAACCTGAGTCATTGGGGGGCGAGCATTCGGGGCTCTTCGTATGTCCTCCAGGGTCAAGTGAGGCGTTCTCAGGAAATTCCTGATACCCGCGCACGAAATTCCAAACCTGAGGCATACTGTAGAATAGGTAAGTCCGTTACGCCGGCAAAATAGCTGAGGCGAGCTTCGAGAGGCAATCCGGCGAGAGATCCAGCGAGGCAATTCCTCAGATCGAAAAGCTTGGTCTCATCAATAAATGGATGCGATATTGCTGCCAACCACCCACTCGCTTCGCGGTTTGACTCCCTGTCCCCCATGGGTTGCAAGGTGAAATCGACGAAACGAACCCACCCACCGCGTCCCAAGAACGCGAAATCGACGAAACGAACCCACGGCTTTGAGGGTTGTGTCGATTATGTGGCTCGGCCGCGGGCGCCAGACACTCTGAATCGAGATTGAGAAAACGAACCCAAATCGAGGAAAGATGGGCAAGGTCCAACGATTCTGCGGAAGACACGGAGAAATCCCGATTGCCGGGTCGCTGATCCTTCCGTTTGGCGGTGGAGGAAATCCGCGTTCCACAGGCACCATTCCCATCGCGCCGATGAATGATCGCCTTCATGAGTCCGCAGGCGTTGCACCCTCGCAGTCGAACCGAGTCTCGGTCACCTTGTCGCGGGCGTCCCTCCGGGTCAGCATGGCATACCGGATCGCGTTTCCTCCATGGGATTGGTAGGGAAGGTGGCAATTCGACTCCTCGTGGACTTTGGACCCTGCCGGGTGGACTCGATCCGTTCCGGGAGTGGGTTCTCCATCAATCGCGAGTGAACACTGGGGGCGTCTCCTCGATGGCATGGTTCACGACTCATCTGGTCGAACCGTTTTACCGCCTCCTCTATGGTCGTTTGCCGCGTTCGGGAGGTGAGGCCATCCGGGCTCATGGCCTGGTGCTGGTCGCCGACGGGGTCGGCGGCCTGGACCTCTGCGGGCTTGGGCTGCGGTACATGCTGGGCGTCGAACGGCTGCCGTATACCGTGGAGCTGTTCCCTTGGGGCCACGGATTGGGGCGCTGGTTCGCCGACCTGACCGACGTCACCAACCGGGATCACCAGGCGAGCCTGGTCGCCGAGGCCGTGCGACGCTTCCGGTCGGACCATCCGGAAGAGCCGGTCTTCCTGGTCGCCAAGTCGGGAGGTTCGGGCATC
Organism: uncultured Isosphaeraceae bacterium; assembly: GCA_963845695.1. Lineage (GTDB taxonomy): Bacteria > Planctomycetota > Planctomycetia > Isosphaerales > Isosphaeraceae > CAWJTV01. Next base: position 422,055 of record CAWJTQ010000020.1, read on the forward strand.
GTGGTCAAGGCGCTGGAGCAACTGGAGGACGCGAGCGTGGAGCGCGTGGTCCTGCTGGCACCGGCCCTGTCGCCCGGGTATGACCTGTCGCGTGCCTTACTGCGCCGTGCGCCGGGAGGTCGTCGTCTTCTGGTCGCCGCTGGACATCGTGATCCTGGGCGCCGGGACCCGTCTCTTCGGCACGATCGATCGGGTCAGGACCGCCGCCGCGGGCCTGGTGAGCTTCCTTGTTCCTCGTCACGACGATCCGGAAACGGAGCGAATCCGCGAGTATGCGAAGCTACGCCAGATCCGCTGGCGCCCCGAGATGATGTCGGCCGGCTATTGGGGCGGCCACTTCGGTCCGGATCACCCGCGGTTCCTCCGTAAATACGTCATCCCGCTCCTGCGGGCCGGTGAGGCACAGGCCGTCCCAGCGTGAGCGACTCGCAGACTGTTCGAAGGCGAATCGAGGTTCGATGTCAAGCCGCCCTGCTAGCCCGCCGATATCCTTATGGCCCAGTCAACGCGGGACTCGCAACGTGACGACCTGGGTCTTCCAGCTTGCCGTCGGGAAGGATCAGAGCGTCCGGGACGCCGTCCACCGGGGCCACAGGCCCCGGACGGGACCTCGCCCTGGGCGCTCTGGCTGTCGAGGGATGACGGGGGTTGAATTCCACCAGGGACTTCAACCAGGCGCCCTCGAGAACTGGCACCTTGACGCCGCACCGCGCGGCGGTCTCCGCCTTTTCCGAGGGAGACCCACGCCCCCCAGCCCCACACAACGAAGGGGCGGGGCCGCCTCGCACTCGATTCTCTTCAACCGACGCTGTCCCGATAATCCGCACACTCGCGCATCGGGTTCCACCCAGAGTCTGAGCGTCGTAACCGCCCAGAAACGGTTAACTTAGAGCGACTATCCGCGGCTTTCGCGTCCCGAGGTGGGGAGTTGTCCCGCCATGGCAGCCTTGACCACCCGGCGGCCGTGTCGGATAAAACTCCTTAGCGCGATGAACCCACCAACCGGGCCGCGATGCGGTCCCTCGGGGGCCACTCCCCCGCCTACCATTCCCTGGGAGTCGTGACGACGACCATGAGTAAGCAGCTTGCTTCGATTTCGCAGGTCCGCGGCCGGGAGATCCTCGATAGCCGCGGCAATCCGACCGTTGAGGTCGATGTGATCCTGGCTGACGGCACGATGGGCCGTGCAGCGGTCCCCTCGGGGGCCAGTACCGGGATTTACGAGGCGGTCGAGCTTCGAGACGGCGACAAGGCCCGATACGGCGGGAAGGGCGTGTCCAAAGCCGTCGCCAACGTCAATACGGTGCTCACCCAGGTCGTCGTGGGCCGGGATCCCGCCGACCAGGTCGGGTTGGACCGCGCCATGATCGAGGCCGACGGCACGCCCAACAAGGGAAAGCTGGGTGCCAACGCCATCCTGGGCGTCAGCCTGGCCGCCGCCAAAGCCGCCGCCGCGGCCCATGGACTGCCGCTGTACCGCTACATCGGTGGGGCCAATGCCCGCGTGCTCCCGGTCCCGATGGCCAACATCATCAACGGCGGCAAGCACGCCGACAACAAGATCGACTTCCAGGAATTCATGGTCATGCCTGTCGGGGCGAAAACCTTCGCCGACGGTATCCGCATGGTGGCCGAGGTCTTCCACCATCTCAAGGCGGTCCTTAAAAAGGCCGGCCACAACACCAACGTCGGCGATGAGGGCGGGTTCGCCCCGAATCTCGACAACGAAGACGCGATCAAGTTCATCCTCGACGCCGTCACCAAGGCGGGTTACCAGGCCGGTCGCGACAAGGACATCGCCATCGCGCTCGACACCGCCTGCTCCGAGCTCTTCGAGGAAGGCGGCAAGAAAGGCTATCGCTTCTGGAAGTCGGCCCCCGACACAGTCTACAGCAGCCAGCAGATGGTCGACCTGTTCGCCTCGTGGCTCGACAAGTACCCGATGATCGCCTCGATCGAGGACCCGCTCGATCAGGACGACTGGTCGGGATACGCGGCCCTGACCAAGGCCCTGGGAGACCAGGTCCAGATCGTCGGCGACGACTTCTACGTCACCAACACCGAACGGCTGGCGAAGGGGATCGCCGGGAGCTGCACCAACAGCATCCTGATCAAGGTCAACCAGATCGGCACCCTTGACCGAAACCCTCGAGGCCGTCGAGATGGCCCACCGCGCCGGCTGGACCAACGTCATCAGCCACCGCTCGGGCGAGACCGAGGACACCACCATCGCCGATATCGCCGTGGCGACCAACTGCGGCCAGATCAAGACCGGCAGCGCCAGCCGCTCCGACCGGATCGCCAAGTACAACCAGCTCCTCCGCATCGAGGAACAGCTCGGGCCGGCGGCTGTCTACGGGGCGGGACCGATCCCGAGGAAGTGAGGAAGCGGGAACTCGCCCGATCGATCGGACCGTGGCGCCGAGGGTGACCGAAGTCAAGCGGAGGCCGATCCCATGCAGGTTCCCTGGAAAATCCCTTGAATACTCATCAGCGAACGATATTAGGGTTCCGGATCGCGGGCCGGGCGCCCCGCTATCGACAGAACGTCCTGCCGTTCATCGAGCGGAGCGATCGGCGCCGCCGCTGGTTCAAGCGGATGATCGTGGCGATCACGGTCCTGGTGGCGACGGTCCTCATCGGGGCCTCGTTGACGGGCCGGTTCCATCTGCACTTGTGGACCAGGCGGGCACGCGATCAGGCCCTGCTCCGGCTGTTCGGGCTCGAGCCTGACCGGGCGCAGGTCGATGCCGAGTGGCGGTACCGCCGCGAACGCGGGGTCGAGCAGACGCTTGAGGTCCTCACCGGCTTCTATGATCAGACGACCGAGGAGATGCGGGAGCTCTTCCGGGTCGCCGGGATGGACCCGGAGCACGGCCTGATCCGTTGGGGGCGGGGCGACCAGGCATTCCTCATCTCGCCCCAGGTCTTCGAGCCGGACGAGCACGGCCGGTCCTATCGGATGCGCCCCAGCACGCGATCGGTCTGGCTGCGGCAGATCACGCTGCACAACGGACCCTTCGGCATGTTCCAGGTGCTCGATACACCCGAGCATCGCTCCGCGGCCGTACACGCCGGAGGGATCGTTGACGAGGGTTCGGTGCAGAACACCAACTCCTGGGGCCTGCGTGGTGCCGAGCCCGACCTGTCGGCCCCCGTCCGGGGGATCGTCCTGGGCGACTCCTTTATGCAGGCCATGTTCAATGGCGACGGCGAGACTCCGTCGGTCTACCTCGAGCGGTATCTCCGGTCTGCCTGGAAGGTTCCCGTTTCGATCCTCAACACAGGACACATCGGTTACTCACCCGAACAGTATTATCACACGCTCCGCGAGTACGGCGAACGGATGGGGCCCCGGTTCGTGGTCGTGAGCGTCTGCCCCAATGACTTCGGCGACGGCGGAGCTGTCCTGCGCGGCGAGGGTGATTGGTTTGATGAGGCCAGATACTGGCTGAATCAAACGCGGCAATGGTGTAGTGCGCGACAGTCGGCCCTCCTCCTGGTTCCCGTGCCGACCTTTACTCAGATTGAAGGCATTCGGAATGACGCGTTCTATCCCGGTCAAGTCTGCAACATTTTCAAGTCCTCATCGCTGGCCTACTGTGATCCGCTCAACGAGTTCGTCGACGAGCACATCCGGCTGGTGAACCTCTCAGAGATGGCGGGGAGGCGGTCAACGCGGAGCGAGCTGTTTAACCGACGGATCGACGACGACCACTTCTCTCCTCGAGGCGCGCAACTCTGGGCTGAGATTGTGGGGAGGCGGTTGACCCGAATTGTCGATCCTTCGTCACCCGGGGCGACCACCGACGGAGCCCGGGCCTCGGCGTGGCTGATCGGCCACACATCCAGGTGATATCGGACGGCGTCGGCCACGAGCCGGAGCGAACCCGGCTGATCGAGGATGTGTCTGGTCGACTTCCCCCCGTCGATGGGCTCCGGGCACGCCCCTCTGTCGAGCGTTCCAAGTGGCCGGTCGCGGGTCGCCAGCCGAGATGGCTTCTTCGGGTGCATCATGAACGCCATGTTGAACTCTCTCAACCAGAACCCGTTCTTCTCGGGAGGGCTGACACTCATGGTGATCGGCTCGCTGGTCGCGCTGATGCGCCGGCTCCCGGGACGGATCTGGGCCTTTCTGGAGCGAAGGCTCTCGATCTCGGTGGAGATCCCTGACCGTGATCCTGCGTTCCGATGGGTCCAGGCCTGGTTGGCCACTCAGTCTTACACGCGTCGTGCGCACGACCTGAGTTTGGTGACCACGTGGGTCAGCCACGACCCGGACCCGACCATCGACAGCGACCCGGATTACAGTCATCCCTCGGGCCCCGCTTCCGAGGCCCGGTTCCTCCTATCGCCGGCTCCCGGGACGCACCTGATGACCTATCGCGGTCGGCTCCTCATCCTGCATCGGACCCGCCGCGACCTCCAGAATGGCGGAGCCCAGGCGTATCAGGAGAGTTTGAAGCTCCAGATCCTGGGAGGGAGCCGAACGCTGGTCGAGGAACTCCTCGGCGAGGCGCACGCGGCCTCATTCCCCGCGACGCCCGGGGTCAGCATTCTGTCGGCCTGTGGGGGATGCTGGTCCGCGACTTCCTGGCAGGCCAAGCGACCGATCGGCTCGCTGGTCCTTGCCGACGGAATCCTCGAAGACATGCTGGCCGACCTGCGGGAATTCTACGCTGCCCAAGCGTGGTACGCGGAGCGCGGGATCCCCTATCGACGCGGTTACCTGCTGCACGGCCCGCCCGGCACCGGCAAGACGACGCTGGTCCTCGCCCTGGCGGGCGAGTTGAGACTGTCGGTCGCCGTCCTCAACCTGAGCAATCGGTTGATGTCTGACGACTCGCTTCGCACCTTGATTGATGCCCTGCCGGTCGGGTCCGTCCTCTTGATCGAGGACATCGACTGCGTCTTCAAGGATCCGCGCGGGACGGACCAGCAGACCGGGGTCACGCTCAGCGGGCTTCTCAACGCCCTCGACGGCGTCAGCTCGCGCGACGGTCGCGTCTTGTTCATGACCACGAACCACCCGGAGCGGCTCGACCCGGCCCTCATCCGTCCGGGTCGGGTCGACCGTAAGACCGAGCTGGGTTTTGCCACGCCGGACCAGGCGTGCCGGCTCTTTCTCTGGTTCTACCAGGGAGGTGGCGTCAGCCCCGCGAAGTTGGCGATCCAGGCCGATGGTTTCGCTGCCCAGATCCCGCCGGGCCGAGTGACCATGGCCGCGATCCAGGAGCACCTCCTTCGCCATCGTCATGCACCGGAGGCGGCCGCTCATGAAGTCCTCTTCGAGGAGATCGCGACTCGCCGCGAAGAATGCGAGGCACATCGCCTGCAAATCGAGGGACCTAATGGCTCATTCCAAGCAGTCGGATGGACCCCGCAGAGTCCCGTGAGACCTGATGGTCCTTCCCCTGCTTGATGTTCCTCCGATACGATCGTGATGGAATGGGGTCCGGCGGGTCGTGCCGTTCCCTGCGTCACTGGTTTTCCTTCGAAGCCCGTCGTCCCGTTGATCTGGAAGGAGTCCCCATGTCGGAATTCTCGCGGCGAGGGTTCATCGGTTCGGCCGCCGCAACCGCTGGCCTGATCGGGCTGAATGCGGCCGCTGCTGACGCCGATCGGACCGACTTCGCGTTCAAGAACAATGTCCCCGATGAATTGCTTGCCGGACATGAGCTGCCGACCTTCAAGTTCGAGATGGAGAAGTCCTTGCCGGGCAAAGTCGTGGCCGGCAACAACGCGCGCGAGGCGACGGTCAAGCAGTTGCCGATCTCCAAGGGGATTGCCGGGGTCTCAATGCGGCTCGAGCCCGGTGGACTCCGCGAGCTGCACTGGCACGCCACCGCCGCCGAGTGGGCGTTCATGGTCGAGGGCCGCGTCCGCACGACGGTCATCGATCCCGAGGGAAACTCCGAGACGAACGACTTCGGCCCTGGCGACATCTGGTACTTCCCGCGCGGGTACGGCCACGCGCTGCAAGGGATGGGCCCCGGGACCGCCCATTTCATCCTGATCTTCGACAACGGATACTTCTCCGAGTTCGGCACCTTCAGCATCACCGACTGGATCGGCCACTCGCCTCCCGAACTGGTGGCGAAGAACCTCGGCCTGCCCGCGAGGCGATCCAGAAGCTTCCCAACGATGAGGTGTACTTCGGCCGGGGGCCGGTACCGCCGGAGCAGCAGGCACTTCCGCTGCACGGCACGCTCAAGTCGCCGCCGCTGACCCACAAGTTCGAGATGCTCAAGCAGGAACCCCACTCGATCCAGAAGGGCGGTCGTGAGTGGCGAGTCGGGGCCGACGAGTTCCCGGTCTCGGCGACGGTCACCGGCGTCGTCCTCGAACTCGAGCCCGGTGGGCTCCGCGAGCTGCACTGGCACCCCACCGCCGACGAATGGCAGTACGTACTCTCGGGCAAGGTCCACGTCACGATGTTCGGATCTCACGGCCGATATCGGATCGAGACGCTCGAGAAAGGGGACGCCGGTTACATCCCTCAGGGCTATGGCCACTCGATCGAGAACGCCAGCGACACCGAGTCGGCCCGCGTACTGATCGGCTTCAACACGGGGCACTACGAAGCGATCGACCTGTCCAGTTGGCTTGCCGGCAACCCGAAGTATCTCCTGGCGAACAACTTCCGGATCTCCGAGGAGGCCGCCGAGCAGTTCCCGCACGATCGGGTCTTCATCGCGCCGAAGGACGGCCCGTCGTAAGAGATACACCGTCGTGGAACCGCCGGGCCAGCCGTGCGCAGTTGTCATTACAGACAACCGTTGCTAATAATTGTCGAAAGTCCGCTGATGAGGGCCTATCTCGAACCTGTCCTCTCCATTCGTTCCGACCATGTCGAGTCAAACGAGTCATCTTGACCTGAACCTCGCTCAGAACGGCCTGCCCGCCTTCGAGCCGCATCCCTGGCTCCGGGGAGCACACGCCCAGACGATCGTCGGCCGATACTGGCCGGTGCCTTGGGCGCGGCTGTCAGCCACGGCCCATGAAGTCGGCCTGGCCGACGGCGACCGCCTGGTGGTGCTGGAGTCGGTCCCACTCGGCTGGTCCAGCCCGCGGCCGACGGCCGTCCTGGTCCACGGCCTCGCGGGCTGTGCCGAGGCGCCTTATATGGTCCGGCTCGGAGTCCGCCTGGTTCACCTGGGAATTCGTGTGGTGCGGGTCAACCTCCGCAACTCGGGCCTCGGTTTCGGCCTCGCCCGGGGCATCTACCACGCGGGCCGAAGCGAAGATCTCCGCCAGGTCCTCGCCTGGCTGAAGGACCGCGATGGCCTGGCCCCGGTCGCCCTGATCGGTTTCTCCCTGGGAGCCAATCTTGTCCTGAAACTCGCCGCCGAAGCCGACGACGACCCGACTGGGGTCGAGGGACTCGACTGCGTCCTGGCGGCCAATCCTCCGATCGACCTCGCCGCTTGCTCGCGCCGGATGAGACTCACAGAGAATCGACTCTACGACCGGAACTTCGTCAAGTGGCTCTACGCCATGATCCATCGGCTCCATCGTCGGTTCCCGGAGCTGGGTCCCACCCACCTGGAAGGGGTGAAGACCGTCTACGAATTCGATGACCGTTACACGGCCCGCCGCAATGGCTTCGCCTCCGCGGACGACTATTACCAGCGTTGCAGCCTCGTGACGGCCTTGAAACGCATCGCGGTCCCCGGCTTGATCGTCCACGCGATGGACGATCCGTTCATTCCGCCCGAGCCATTCCAGCACGCGGTCCTACCGCCGAACCTCACGCTGGACCTGGTGCGGCACGGCGGCCATCTGGGGTACCTCAGCCGTCGGCCATGGCAGGGCGACCGCCGCTGGCTCGATGCGCGTCTGGACGGCTGGCTGGACGCGCACTGGGGGATCACGGGCACGTCCCTGAGTTCCTAAGTCCTTGAGTCCTTGAACTCTTCTTGACTTCTCATCCGCTCGGGGGTCCGAAAAGCGCGGACCAAGGACGAAAGGGCTTTAAGACGACCTCAGCGACGGTGCCGCTTGGGAACCTCCCCGCGAAGGAAGTGCGCCAGTTCCTCCAGGTCATCCAGGTCCAGCTCGAAGGGGACCCACAGGCCGGTCGAACTCGTCGAGGATCGCCGCTTCCTTCTTGCCATGGGGGTTCATCCGCGGATCGCACCAGATCAAGCGATCATCTTCATTAGTGAACCCCAGTCCATCCCACTGTCCGATCCCGCCGACGGCATCGCGGAGCGCCGAGCGGACAGCATAGACGGCGTCCTCGGCCTCAGGGTGGGCGAGAATGGCTTCGGGATAGATCCGGATGGCATAAATGGCACGGATCGTCTCCAGGTAGTCGCTCAGCCATCGGACGGCCGACGGTGGCCCGCCGGATTCGAGGCTGTCGATGAACTCGGCGACTTCTTCGGCGCCCAACGTGTTCGGCCCCACGGGATTGCGCTCGATCGTCGCCCAGACACCCTTGAGCTCATTCAGCTCCGGACCGATGGCCAGATAGTTGCCGAGGGTGCCGGGTTGATCGACCGACCAGATGGCGACAAAGGGGACGGCGCGTTGGAGAGTGGCCAGGGGGATATCCCGGTCACTGATCGTCAACATGCGGAGGTAGTCACCCATCGGCCGACTCCGTCACCAGATGACCAACGCGAGCAACCGACCCTCGCCCGGTTGGGGACGGCGAGGAACGCTCGTCGTTGGGTGCGCCGGCCCACGCCGCGACCGAGGCTGGTGCCCGAAAGCCTCGCAAAAAATAGAGTAGCAATGCCCCATCGATCATGCAAGGGAACAGGAACACCAGAACATCATCCTGCCCGGTCCGGCCCACCATCTCACCCGCGAGCAGGCTCCCGAGAAAGGAAGCGAAGCCGGAAGTGGCTACCAGCAGCAAGGCCTGGCGCTGGCTCGAAGATGGCCCGGGGCCCGCCCATCCAGGAAAACCTGCCCCCCCACGGTGAAGCAGGCGATGCCGACGCCATGCATCAGGGTCCCGGCCACGGCCAACCAGAGGGGCGGGCCGAGTGCCAGGCTCAGAAACCGCGCGAGCCACGCGAAGATCCCCAGCATCAGCGTCGCCTTCATGCCCAACCGTCGCAGCAGCCAGGGCAACAAGGCGAGCATGACAATCTCGGTCGTCTGGCCCAGGGTCATCGCCGTGGAAATCCAGGCGCGGGGCAAGCCGCGGCGTTCAAGATACCCAGGGATGACCTGGAACACCAGAGGTTGGGTGAGGTACACGCCCAGAGAGGCCACGAGGACCACCGCAATATCCGGCTGGCGGACCAGTTCCAGCCCGGCACGCAACGCCCCCTGCCCACGAGGGCCGACCGCCAGGGGCGGGGTGTGTGGCAGCGTCTGGCAATAAATCGCGGTGGCCGCCGAGATCGCCGTCGCGACCCACAACGACTCGAACGCCCCCTGGCCGGCTCGCGTCGAGCCCGACGCGGCCATCACCACCGAGACGAGCCAGCCGGCGACCATCCAGCCGGCCGTCCCCCACAGCCGGACCCGGCCGAATTCCCGGCCGGGATCGGCCAGGTTGCGCATCGCCAGCGCGTTGCAGAGGCTGTAGGCCGAGGCCACTAGCGCCCAGTAGACCAGAAATAACCCGAACAACCCACCCGACGAGCGGACCCAACCCGAGGCCAGGATCGCCAGCAGGACCGTTCCCACGGCGTAGATCAACGACAGGACGTGCTGGGTGGCCATCAACCGGTCCACGAGCTGACCGGCCCCCAGCGGGATTACCGTCAACCCGATCGCCAGGGTCGCGAAGATCCAGCCCCGGTCTCGGCCGGGAATCCCCAGGTCCGCCAGGTGGACTGCCAGCAACGGCCAGAACGAGCCCTGAACCGCATACACCAGGGCCATCATGACCGATAATCGCCATCGATTTCGTGCGTTCATGCAATCCTCAAGAGACTCCATCCCTGGCTCAATCGGGAGGCTGTTGCCGCTCCAGGCGGCGCTGGGCTTTCTTTTCCATTTTTTCGAGTCGACGTTCCTGACGCCGGCGCCGGCGTTCTTCTGCGGTCATCGGCGCCGGCTGGTTGGGCTGGCCAGCAGCGGGAGGGCCGAGAGGGAGCTTGCGGGCTTGCCGGCGGGCGGGGAGCTGCTCCAGGAATCGCAGCAGACCGCCGGCCCCGGCGACCACTGAGTTATCGAGCAGATCCGATCCCATGGACTTAAGCCGGTCTTTCATGCCCTCGACGTCGATCCGGGGATCGTCGAGAGTCCCGCGGATCGGCAGCTCGAATCGGGCCGTCTGGAGGATCGTAGTGAGCAACGGCTTGTCGGGACCGGGCGGGTTCAAGCGGAACCGGGCCACCAGGTCGAGGTTCTTCTGGAAATCGACCGAGCCTTCCAGAGCAGCCGACCCTACTTTGCCCAGGGGGATCGTCAGCCCTCGTTGATGGACCTTGCCCTCGGCGACCCGGAAGGAGATCGGGTCGCGCAGCACCAGCAACGGTTTGGTCGTGTCCGAGTTGGGGAACAGGCTCATCAGTTCATCGGCCAGCGGTCCGGGCAGGAATCGGACGTCGTCGAAGAGCACGTCGCCTTCGACTCGCGCAGGCGCCTCGGCCGCGGCAAAGAGGGGAAACTCGGCCTCGACCCGTTTCACTGACACACGACCCTGGACGCGGGTCGCCCCATCCAGGACCGGGGCCACATACGAGAGGACGCGGTGCGACACCTCGTCGTTGACGACCGCGTTTTCCAGCGTGGAGGCCGGTCCGAGCTTCAGCCGGAGCACCCCCTTGCTGTCCCGGACCCATTCCGGCTCGAGGTGGAGGATGCCGTCGTTGAGCCTCGTGTCGATCGGATCGACCGTCAGCCGGCCGCCCTCGGCCCGGACGACCAACGCCGTCGCCCCCAGTCGCATGCCGAAGATGTCCAGGGCGTCGAGCTGGATGCCCAGTTCGCCGTGCAGCCCGCCGAGCCAGTCGTCTCCGGTGGCCGATAAGGGGATCGCACCGGCCACTCTCCAGGCGCGAGGCCGGCCGGTGATGCGGGCATTCGGCTCGACCTCGCGCACCAGAATCGCCTTGATCGCCGTCCAGTCGGGTTCGAGCGAACCCTTGAAGTCGGCCTGTGCCGTGGCACTCACCTGATCGATCGAACCCGCGCCCCCGAACCGGCCGTAGGCCGTCTCGACGGTCACCTCGCCGATCTCGATCCGGTCCGCCAGCCGGCTGTAGCTCCCCGTCAACACGAACCGGCCGGGCTCCCGGCCGGCCGAGACGTGCCCCAGCGCGATACTCCAGGCGATCGGCTGAGGATCGGCCGCGATATCGAGCGTGATATCCGCTTCGTCGGAAACGACAGGCTCCGGCAAGGCCCCGTCGCGGAACCGTAGCCGGCCGTGCTCGATCGTGATCACGAGCTGACGTTTGGGTCGCTCGCGCAGGATCGGCTCGAGTGTCTCGACCAGGTTGATCGTCCCGTCGGCGAGTCGTTCGATGTCGAGCTCGGCCTCGGGCAGGTTCAGCGTCGCACTCTTCGGCCGGGCGAACAGGATCTGCCAGAGGCTCAACTGGAACCTGGCCCGAGACGCGGCGAGGACACGGGTTCCCCGCTTGTCGCGAAGCACGACGTCGGAGACTTCCGTCGGCCGGAACCAAGCGAGTCGAATCGAGGCGAACTCGACCGAGCCGGGGGCCAGGATGGCATCAGCCCGGGACTTCAGCAGGCGTCGCCCGACTGTTGTGCTCAAGACCCAGGGAAGCGCCGCGAACAGGCCGGCGACGGCGATCACAATCCCGATTGCGGCAATCCGCCATCGGCGACGAGGTCGAGCGCGGTCGGTCGATCCCATGGATTCTCGCCTATCCTCTAACGTTCGGCGGTGCGGGATGTGAGAAGGCCCAGATCGCCAGGTTCCATCCGTCGTCTCGATTCGTAGTTCGCCGGAACACGCCCGACGATTGCGGTCATTTTACCGACGGAAGGCAAATGGAGCGCCGTAATTCGTGACGGGGCGGGGCCTGGAGGGCGGGAGTCTCAAGCGTCGGTGGAATACGCATCGTGTTTCGTCGATGTGACTGATCGCCATAACACAGGCTTCGTCAGCGGTTTCCGCCGCGATTTGCACCCTTCCTTGCCAAGCTCGGGGACGCTTGTGGCCGCACTGCCCCATCGGCGATCGCGAGGGCGAGGCGGTTTCCCGGCCTTGGTGACCCGGTCCGGGCATGGTAATCACTGGCACTCGTTGGCAACATTCCGTAGGCTTTCCGCCTCCTTGGCCTCACTCGCGGTCCTCAGCCCGGGACCGGGGCGGGCTGGCGTGCCTTGGAGAAGAGGGGCGAAATGAGAAAGTTCGATTAAAGTGACCCACTGACGAGGACTTTGGGTCCGGGCACACCGACGCGGTGCCGTGAGCCCGACAGCCACAGGTGGTTTCACCCACCGTCACGTACCTATTAGTATGCCTCAGCTTTAGAGTTTCGTTAATGCACCCATGGGTCTCCTGGGCCATTTTTTCGGCGCAACTCTTGGCCCATCCAGGAGATGAAAAAAATCGAAAAAAATCGTGAGACTGCGCCAACGGACCCGGAATGCTCGGACCGCGGTCACCCGCGAAGGTGTTCCCGAAAATCTCGCGGCCACGGTTTTTCACCTGTGCAGGCGGAAGTCCCTGGAATCGAAGGAGTTTCTTCAAGCCAACATGCCCATGCATGCAACCCTACGGGAGCCATGGTACCCCGCGCTACAGGCCGCGGTCATGGCCGACGAGTTGACTGGAGCGGGGGACCCTTTCCCCAAGATGTTCGAGAATCGCCCCTCAGCGGGAGCGGTCCGCCGATCGTTCGCGCGCGGTGAACATCCCAGAGGACGGCCGAGGTTGTACCCACGATGACAACCAGCCGGCCGTCGGGGCTGAAGTCGATCCGGTACACAGGAAAACCATTTCGCTGGATCGGTCCCAGGGGATGATCCGCGGCCAGGTCCCAGAACTGAAAATCGGTTTCGCACCAAAAGGAAACGGTCGAGGCATCCGGAGCACACTGCGAATCCCGAGCGTAGTCCGGATCGGTATTGGTGCCGGCATCAAACATCGAACGAATCGACTTGGCCATTCACACTCGACCCGTCGGTACCTCAATGATCTGGACGTCATGGCTCGTTGAAAGGATACGTTTGCCCGAATCACCGTAGAAGGTCTGTTGAATCGCCTTGGGATGCCGGATCGGTTCCCCGAAGGGCCGCAGTCCTCTGACCTCCCACTGCCTGACCTCGAATGTGCCGCTAACGGACGACTCGACCGCGAGAGCGAATCCGCTCCCATCCGGTCGGAATGCCGATGCTCCGGCGGACAGGCCTTGAGGTATTTCAGCCTGTCCCAGCTCGCGGCCAGAACGAAGATCCCAGAGCCGTACACAATTCGGGTTATCCGTCGAGTCGTTGGGTTCGGCACCTAGGGTCAACAGGAGTGAGCCATCAGGGCTCATATTCAGTGCACGTCGAGAAACAGGGCGCGGGTGTTCGTTTGTCTTCCAAGCGCCTAGCTGATGGCCGTCGTGGCCGTCCCAGACCCGCAACGACCCGTCGTTCGACCAGGTCACGGCCACGGAGCCATCGGGGCTGAAGTTCGCGCGCTCAACGGTCCCGGGTTGCTGGAGAGGGGGGCTCTTGGGCTGGCCGGAGACGGCGTCCCAGAACCGCATCTTGCCTCCCGGGCGGTAGACGAGGATCGTCCTGGCATCCGGCCCAACCTCGACACGGCTGCCTGGATCGTCGGCGACGAACTCCGCCACCTTGATCGGGACCTGGTCGACCCAGCTCGCCAGGTTGGCTCGCGCCACGCGGCGCAGCTCGCCCTCGCCGGCCGGTCCCAGCGACAGACTGCGGGCAAACCAGTGCAGGGCCTGGCCCGGTTCGCCCTTACTCGCCAGATCCAGCCCACGGTCGAGAGCCAACCCGGCCGACTGGGTCTCGGCGCGATAGCGGTGACCCTCGGATTGACGCCACAGGACCAGCATGCCGACCAGGCCGCTCGCCAGGGCGGTGACGAAGGCCGCCAGCAGCGAGGCGACGGTCCGGTTGCGCCGCGACCACCGCCAGGCCCGCTCCAGCGGTCCAGTCCGCCGCGCCTGAATCACGCGACCCTCGAGGAACCGGCCCAGGTCCTCAGCCAGCGCCGCCGCCGAGTCGTACCGTCGCGCAGGGTCCTTCCGCAGGCAGACCAGGCAGATCGTCTCGAGGTCGCGCGGCAGGCCCGGGACCAGCCGGGACGGGGAGACCGGTTCCGTATTACGGACCTGGTCCAGCGTCTCGACGACGCTCGCTCCGAGGAACGGTGGCCGGCCGGTGAGCAGCTCGTCGAGGATCGCCCCCAGCGCATCAGCGCCCCGGGCTCGCCCGCGAGCTTTCCGATCGCCACGTCCCTTGACCGATCATCGGCGTTCATGAGAGTTCGTCCCGGTCGGCGGACTTCGCCCGCACAACTCACCTTGCCACGCCCTATCCGCCGCTCGGAGAGGGCCCTCGCGGCTTGATCTCATGAGTTATCCCGATCCGAGACCCGAGCGGACACATTCCGTTGAGGCGCTCGAAAAAAACGGGGACTGCCTCCTCGGAAGGATGAAGGATGGATGCTCCCTCTCTCGATCGCGTCTCAAGGGTCCAGGCCCCTGTCGATTTGCAGATCCTCCGAAACCCGGTCGAGGGCGCGGGCCAGTTGCCTGCGACGGCCCTCGGCCGTGCGACCGAGCTGGGCCGCGATCGTCGCCCAATCGCTCCCCTCGGCGCGACGGTCGGCCACTTCCCGTTCGTCCGCGCTGAGGCGACGCCGAAATTCCTCCAGCAACTCGCGTCCTGAGGCGATGCGGCTGGGACTCGGGTCGGGGCTGGGCGGGTCCGCTGTCCTTGGGCCATCATGACCGCCTCCATCACGGCGGATGTCGCGCCGCTGTGCATGCAGGTCCGTCACATGATGCAAAAGCTTGTGCCGCGCCATCTTCACCAGCAGCCGGACGAGCTGGTCGGATTTCTCCAGGTCAAACTGACCATTTGCAGCACGGACGAAGAAGCTGGGCAGTACCGACTGGCAGATGTCCATCGAGTCGAACACTCGACGCAAGCGGGGATCTTGGAGCCGCATCCACACCCGCACCTGCCGGCGGATGGTCGGCTCGTACTGCCTGATTAGCTCGGCCGAGGCGACCTCGTCCCCCTGCGCGCACCCGACGGATCAGATCATTGAGAGGGGTCTGATCTTCCATTGTCTCCCGCTCCGGTCTCGGGCCGACTTTTATTGGTGTCATCAATATATCCATCAGACCGGTCGGAGGCGAGTGAGATCCGATGGGCTGCCACGTTCGATAACGAGAGGCGCCCTGTTGCACGGCTCCGACATCGAGCCGGGCGCAGACCAGATCTGGACGTCAACGATTTACCAGACTCATGCGACGTCGGGGGGTGGTATCTTGGTCGTGCAGGTGGATCTGGAGATCGCTAGGAGGCCGTCCGCGAAGGGAGTCTCAGAACGGTTCCTGACCGCTTAGCCGAACGGACCGGCAATAACTTCCCGAGATGTCGCGTCCCTGTTGTGGCCAGGTCTCCCGACCTGGCCACCTGGCGGACCGAAGGTCTCCAGAACGCCGGGGACAGGAGACCTTAGGTCCGGCCCACGGCGGGGTCAGGAGACCCGCGCCGAACAATTCGGGAGGTTATTCCCGTCCCGATCCTTAGCCGAACGGCAGGAATTCTCTTACCCGCGATGAGCGTCGCGGCTGTACGAGCCCGAAGCGCGAGCGAGTGAATGGAGGACCCCCGCCAGAATTCACTCGCGCGCGATTCGGGCTTGTAGGATTCGGTCTCCCGTTTCAGGTGGTCTCGGGCGAGTTTCCGCCCGCCCGTCGCCTCATTGACCGGCCAGGATTCCTTGACACCCATTCGCCTTCCGGTCGAGGGCTTGCTTCAAGGTGTCGATGACCTGCGGCGAGCCGACGAAGGTCTGGTCGGGGAAGCGGTGGTATGCAAGGATGCTGCAAAGAATGTGCTCGCCCATGTAGGTATTCAACCACATTCCGGCCAGGTATTGGAGCCGCAGGTTACGGTCGGTGTTGATCGGGGCGCCTCGCGACCATTCCTTGAGCAAGGGCGCCTGACCGAAATAGGTGCCGAGCAGGTCGATCCCCTCCTCCGGTACCACTTCCACCCCTTCGCTTCCTGTCTGGATTTCTCCGAAACCCACGTCGTGGAGCGACTGCTTTACGAGCTGATGGTCCGGCCGGTCCAGCCTCTGTTGGAATTGGTCGACGTTGATCACGGTCGGCTCAACCTGTCCGAAGAGGATCGCGTCGAAGCCGAAGCCCTCGCGGTGGTTGCTCCACAGGATGCCGTGGGGGAAGACCTGGAAGAAGGTGGCGATCACGCTCTTGGTCGTGTCCAGGTTGCTCTCGTTGAGAGGGAACCAGAGGCAGACGATCCCGCACGGATTCAGGTGCTCGCGGCACATCTGGTAATATTCGACCGTATCCATCGCGGCGCAGCCCTTGACCCACGGGTCGATCGGGTCGGAGGTGATGATGTCGAACTTCTCGCGGGTGGTGCGAAGGAAGTGCCGGCCGTCGTCGTAGATCACCTCAACCTGCTTGCCATTCACCGTGTGTGGGTTCTGACGGTCGATGCCGTCGACCACGTGGTAATTCTCCTTGCCGAACATTGGTGTCACGATGGTCGGCACCAAGGGCTCGATGTCGCAGATGACGACGCGCCTGACGTCGGGGTGCAAGACGAAGGTGCCGGCGGTGATGCCCGGGGACAAAAGGGTACCGCTTCCAGATCGGGAAATTGTTCACTCGATCTCGAAGGTCGCGCCGGTGGGGTCGCGGGGAACGACCCGCGGGGCCGCGCAGTCCATCAGCAGATCGAGGTCTTCCAGCACGATGGCTCCGATCAAGGCCGTCTCGCGCTTCGGTTCGCAAACCGCGGAGAAGGTCCCGTGACGACCCAGGAGCTGGACGTAGACCTGATCCACGGCCTTGCGGCGGGCTCGGCGGCCGGCGACGTAGCGGGCCTGGACCGGGTCGCCCAGCGGCAGGCCCAGCCGTTTGACGAGCGCCTCGGCAACACCAACTTTGTCGTCCCGGAATCCACCAGGGCCGGGATCCTCTCGCGGCGAACCTGGTCCGCGGGCGCTGGTGGCGGGAACATCAGGTCAGGTGGGGCCCGACGCCCCCCCGAACCTTCGCGGAAAACGGGATGGGGATCATCGACTACGCCAAGGGATCAGATATTTCTCCGATCCCGAACGGCGCGGAGGGTTCGGGGTGGTGCGTTGCAACGGGTTGCGGCTTCTGGCATTGTAGGCCATCGATTGGAAGTCGGTCGATCCGGAAAGGGCGAGGAGGTACCTGGTGTCTCGATCCGATGGCAGCCCGCCCCGCGACGCGATGGCCCCGATCGCCAGCGGGTGGGCCTGGGGCCTCTGCTGGCTGATGTTCGCCTCGACGGTCCTGAATTACATGGACCGCCAGACCGTCTCATTACTGCGCGAGCCGATCTGCCAGGCGTTCGGGATCACCGCGGACGTCGATTTTGGCTGGATTCTCGCGGCATTCTACCTGACTTATGCACTCTTCCAGGTGCCGGCAGGCTACCTGGTCGATCGGTGGGACTTGCGATGGTCGTATGCGGCCGCAGTGGCGTGGTGGTCGCTGGCCGCGGTGGCCACCGCGATGGTTCCGAGCCTGGGACTGCTGATCGTCTGCCGGTGCTGCTGGGTGTGGGCGAGTCGTTCAATTGGCCCTGCGCGTTGCGCGTGACGGCCCGGATCCTGCCTCCGTCCGATCGGAGCCTGGGTAACGGGATCTTCAACTCCGGAGCGGC
The DNA here is from genome assembly GCA_963845695.1 of uncultured Isosphaeraceae bacterium. GTDB lineage: Bacteria > Planctomycetota > Planctomycetia > Isosphaerales > Isosphaeraceae > CAWJTV01. The sequence continues at coordinate 439,866 of CAWJTQ010000020.1, forward strand.
CCTGGGCGCGGTGGTCACGCCGACGGCCGTCACGCTGTTGACCGCGGCGTTCGGTTGGCGGTCGTCGTTCGCGGTGATTGGCTCGGCGGGGTTTGTCTGGGTCGCTGTCTGGCTGGTGCTGGTGCGGGGCGAGTCTCGCCGGCTGCTGGCGCGGCCGGATCGCAAAGACCGTCTGCCGATCGACGAGCTCGAGACCGGCCCGGTTCGCTCCCGGCTGCCGACGTCAGTCTCCGCGGCCTTCGGGGGCGTCTTGATCGTGGCCTTGGTGGAGGTCTTGTCCGCATTCTACTACGGGCTAACGTCCATCTGGATCGGGATTGCCTTGGCGATGCTCGGCCCCCTGGCGGTCGCGGGCGTGGTCCCTTTGCACCTTCTCAAGGGGGCGCCCTGGGCTTCCAGCCTCGGTGAGATGGTCCGGAACCGTCGGTTCTGGATCCTGGTGGTCGTGTCGATCTCGATCAATATTTGCTGGCATTTCCTGGTCAACTGGGTCCCCACCTATCTGAAAGACGAACGGGGGTTGAAGTTCGAGGCCGGCAATTTCCTCAGCACGATCCCGTTTCTGGCCGCCGACGGCGGCAATCTCCTAGGGGGATGGCTGGCCCGCCTGATCGCCCATCGCGGCGGGAGTGCCGGCCGTGCGCGGCAGGTCGTGATGGCCGCTGCGGTCCCATTGATCGTGGCCAGCGGGTTGAGCGTCGGTCGGGCCACCAACCTGCCGACCGCCGTGTTCCTCGTTTCGACCATGGCCGCGGGCACCGCCGCCTTCATGGCGAATTACTTCAGCTTTACGCAGGAAGTCTCGACGCGCCACACGGGCCTCGTCGTGGGATACCTCGGTGCGATCGGAAACCTCTTCGTCGCCGGTTTCCAGCCCCTCGCGGGGAAGATGAAGGACTTCACGGGTAGTTTCACGCTGGTCTTTGTGATCGCGGGCGTGGCTCCGGTGATCGGGTTGGCCGCGTTGCTCTGGGGTTGGAAAGGTCAAGAGAATCGGGTCGATCCGGCCGACGTCGTCGAAGCGTGAGGGTATGACGGCTTTCGATCACCTCAAGATGGGCTAGAGCGATTAACAGGCGGACCCCGGGTTTCACCCGGGGCTGGACTCCTGCGGCCCTTGAGGCCGCCAGAGATCGGCCGTCATCCGGTGCGCGACCCATCTGTGAGGCGCTCTAGACGATCTTCCGGCTTTCTGGCAGAATCCCCGCGCACGTCCGTTCGCCCATGTCTCGACGTTCGTCGACAGCAGCCGATCGAAAACCGTCCGGCCCCGTTGGGGTGGCCATGGACACGGTCCATCTCTTATGGCAAGGTGGGAACACGATGATCCGTCGATTTCCCTGGCTTCGGCTGGTCCTGAGTGCGTTCTGTTTGATCTCCATGGGCTGCGAGCCCCATCATTCGTGGCTCCGTCACAACGATGACGATGAGCTCCCAAGTCGGGGCAGCGACATGAAAGCGGTCGAACTCGGATACGTCCAAGATCCTGGGAGTGGACTCCGACAGCAAGAGCTCGAAACCGTTCTTCAGCAATGACCGGAGTTCGTTGGGATGGAGCTCGCAGGCCCGGGATATCGAGAAAAACCTCGGGATCGATTGACCTCTATTCGCGAACGACACCGATCATGCGAGCCTTCTGGAATCGGATCCTAGGCGACCGCGGCGAACGGGCAGCCGCCCGGTTTCTGCGCCGACAGGGGCTGAGGGTATTGTTGCGCGGTTATCGCACGCGGTCGGGTGAGATCGACCTGATTGCGCGGGACGGCGACATTCTGGTCTTCGTCGAAGTCAAGGCGCGTCGTCAGGGCGTACCGGCCGAGGCCGTTACCCTCGAGAAACAGCGCCGGATCACCCTGGCGGCATTGCACTTCCTTCGCAAGCACCGCTTGCTCGAACAACGGTCCCGGTTCGACGTGGTGGCGATCGTCTGGCCCGACGACCGCCGCAAGCCCCAGATCGATCACATTCGTAACGCGTTCGAAGCGGTTGGCCGTGGTCAGATGTTCTGCTAAACCCGTTAGCGGTTGGCGTGCACCTTCGCATCTCCATCGTGGAGTCCATCATGATGCGACTGACTTTGCTTCCACGTGCGAAAGTCGTGCGGATCGGCGGCGCCGGAATCGTCATCCTGGCTACCGTGGCAGTCGGGAATCGTCTTGTGGCCCAGCAACAGGGACCTTCCCCGTTTCCGTCGGGTCCCTTGCTTCCGTCGGGAGCCGTGGTCTTGCACGACAAGACCGCCACCGATGGCGCCTTGCCCGCGAATTTCCCGGACAAGTTCGCCTGGAAGCTGTTTCTGGAACTGAATGAAAATCCCAAGCACCAGGGCCCGGTCGGCGGCAAGGCGGGCAGTCCGATCAGCAACGATGCCGTCTGGGAGACGTGGGCCGACGACACCCTGACGTTCCCCGCCCATCCCGATCCGGCGAAACCGCCCCAATGGCCGGAGGCGGGGCAAGCGCCGAACAAGGCCAAGAGCCTGGCGCCACCGCTGAGGCGGCGGCTGGAAATCCTGCGGGAGCGACAACTCCAGGGTCAGGCGCGGGGATTCCAGGCCGAATCGGTCAGCATCGGCAAACTCCCCGTAGGAGGCTTCTCGGTACCCAACGGCAACGGTGTTGGCGAGGAAATCCACCGCAACAGGGTGACCTTTGACTACATCATCCAGAATGGGCTCTGGTACCAGGAAGGCATCGCGGCGTTCTTCGAGAAGGCCGCCCTGACCGTGGGGAACGACGTCGTGTTCGCCGCCAACGCCGTGAACCTCCCGCGGACCTCGATCGAGGTCAAGGCCAACTGGATCGTCATCGCCGAGAAGGACAAGCCCCGGTTCCACTGGAACTACAACGCGGAGGGCCAGCTCCTCGGTCTGGTGGCGATGCACATCATCTCGAAGGACCTGCCGAACTGGTTCTGGTGCACCTTCGAGCACGTGGACAATCCCGGTCGGGGCGACTTCATCGGCATCCACGACAGCTTCGGGGTCGAGCCGGCCCACACGCCCTCCCACACCAAGAAGGCGGGCGAGCACTACCCGCCGGAGACGATGAGGGAAGCGCTGCGGGAGCTTTTCAAGGAGTATGGATACACGGGCGAATGGCTCGAGCAGTACGAGCACTATCGCCTGAAGGGTTCGCAGATCGACTTTACCGATGGCACGGGCCGCCCCCTAGGCCTGGGCAACTCGGTGACCGAGAGCGGGTTCGTGCCGACGGCCTCGTGCATCACCTGCCACGCCCGCGCGGCGGTGAACGCCAGCGGCGGCTCCAGCTTCCCCTTCTTCGGCCAAGCGGCAGCCTTGCCGCTGATCGCGACCGATCCCATCCAGCCGTTCCCGACCTTCAACGGTCCGCCGGACCCCAACTGGTTCTTCGAAGGGACGAGCAATGGCCTGTCGCTCCGCAACCTGCCGACCGACTTTATCTGGGCGATCCCGTTCAAGGCCAAGCCCATCAAGGCGGCTGTCAGTCCCTGACGTTGTGGTCGATTTCACCCCTACAGGGGGACGACTTCGATGAAGCGACCGAGCGATGCTTTCATCGGCGCGATGATCGGGTTGATGATCGGCTTTCTCGTTCCCAGCAATTACATGCATACGGAAGCGGATATCGTTACCTGGCTGGTTCTCTTTCCGGGAATGGGTGCATGCGCAGGGACGCTCGCTCACATACTCCGCCACCGGCGCACTTGATATTCTGATGTTATGGTCAATTCCACTCCGGCGATGGAAGACACGAGATGGGCGTTGAAGTCCTCCTTGTCTACGCTGCGTTGATGCTCGAACTTGGTCCCGGAGTCATCCTGTACGGAGCCGTCATCATCGTACGGCAACGGGTTCGGCTGAGCCGTGGCAAGGTTTTGAATGGTGGGACTGCCGTCATTGCTGGAGTCGCCACGATGCTTGCCGGTGTGGCATTCACACGCTTCTTGTGGGGTATGACTCGGTTCTTCCCCCATTGATCCGGCGCCCGCACGCTCTGACAATGTGGACAATTTGACCCGGCCTCGGGGGGAATGGAAGGTCCCATGCCGATTGAACTCTACTATGCACCCATTAATGAGGCTGCCACAATCCCGCTTGACGAGTTGCTGAAAGAACTTACGGCTGCCGGACTCCCATGCAAGGTTGAACCCGAGTCCGAAGGTATGTTCTGGGTTTTGCTGGATGGTCACGAGTCCACGTTACTCGCCTCGGTCAGGGATGGTCACTTTGTCTTCGGCACATTTGCATATTCGCTCAAGGATGACACCACGGTCATGGATAAGCTTGATGTGGTGATGCTCAAGGCCGGTTACTCGGCAGGCGACGACAGTAACCTGGCAGACTACACATCCTGACGATCGGACCCCCAGAGGCGACAATCGGAGCCCGCGCGGTCGATCGTGGCCGGATCCGACCGGTCGTTCCCGGATCGCTTGGGACGCTCGATCCCCGGGCGACTCGAGACGCCTCGGGAACATAGGGTCACGCGAATTTGACGTCGGACAGAGCGGCAGCCCTCGCGATCTGATCGAGCACCGTCATCTGGGCCAGGCCGTCCTCGGCGGGATCGACGAGACGGCCCGCGGCCACGGAGCGAGCGAAGGCGTCGACCATGGCCGCATACTGGTCGATCGGCTCGAATTCGAGTGTCTGGACCTGGTCTGAAGCGGCGTCGGCGTCCGAGCCGGTGCCGATCGTCCGCAACCGGGCGGTCGGCCTGTCGTGGGCGGGTGGAAGATAGGCGTCGGGGACTTCGATGACGCCCCGGGTGCCGACCAGCTCGTAACGGCACTGGAAGGGCTGTTCGAAGCTGCAATCGACGGCCGCGAGCACTCCCCCGGGGAATTCCATCACGACGGCGAGGCTCATGTCAACGCCGGTCGGGCCGAAATCGGCGATCGCTCGAGCCGCCACCGGCTCGCTGCCAGCGAAGAGCCGGGCTGTACTCACCCCGTAACAGCCGACATCCCAGAGGGCACCGCCGCCTCGCGACGGGTTCAGCCGCCAGTCGCCCGGCGCGATCGGGAACGAGAACGAGGACCGGATCAGTCGCAGCTCGCCGATCGCGCCGCCGTTGACGAGCGCTCGGAGTTCCCGAGTCCTTGGCTGGTGCCGCCACATGAAGGCTTCCATCAGGAGGACGCCCCGGCGCCGGCAGTGCTCCACCATGAGAGCGGCTTCCCGGGCATCAAGTGCCAGCGGCTTCTCGCACAGGACGTGCTTGCCGGCATCAGCCGCGGCCAGGACCCAGGGCCGATGCAGCTCGTTGGGCAAGGGGATGTAGACCGCGTTGAACATCGGGGTCGTCGAGAAGCTCCTGGTAGGATCCGGAGCCCCGCGGGACTCCGAATTCTTCGGCCCAGGCCCGTGCGGTGGCCGGATCGCGGCTGGCGATCGCCTGCAAGGTCCCGGTCTCCGAGGCGCGGATTCCCGGGATCAGCCCGCGACGGGTGATTCGCGCACAGCCCAGAATGCCCCAGCGTTGTCTCGGTTTGTCGCTCATTTCAACGGACCGGTCGTTCGTACTTGGGCGGCTCGGGCTCGCGGATCTCGCTGACGAGCCGCTTGACGAGCGTGTCGGTCGAACTGGCCTTCGGCTTGTGCCTGGAAATTCGTGCTGATCCGGTGCCTCAGGACGGGGACGGCCACCTTGCGGACGTCGTCGAGCGAGACGCTGAACCGGCCGTCCATCGCGGCCATGGCCTTGCCGGCCAGGATCAGGTTCTGGCCGGCCCGGGGACCGGCTCCGTAATCGACCAGCTCCTTGATGAACTGGGGGGCCTTCTCGTCGGCCGGGCGCGTCGCTCGGACCAGCCGCGCCACGTAATCGACGGCGTACTCCGAGACCGGTACCGACGTGACGAGCTTCTGCAAGTTGACGATGGCCTTGCCCGAGAGCACCTTCTTCAGGTCGGGGATCTCGCCCTTGGTCGTGGCCAGGAGGATCTTCTTCTCCTCATCCAGCGACGGGTAACCGACACGGACGTCGAACATGAACCGGTCAAGCTGGGCTTCGGGGAGCGGATAGGTCCCCTCCTGCTCGATCGGGTTCTGGGTCGCGATCACGAAGAAGGGGTCCGGGAGATGCATCGTCTCCTGGCCGACGGTGACCTCACGTTCCTGCATGGCCTGAAGGAGCGCCGCCTGGGTCTTGGGAGGCGTCCGGTTGATCTCGTCCGCCAGGATGATATTGGCGAAGATCGGGCCGGCCACGAATCGGAACGTCCGTCGGCCCGCTTCGGGCTCTTCGAGCACGTTGGTCCCGGTGATATCCGAAGGCATCAGGTCGGGCGTGAACTGGATTCGCTTGAAGCTGACATCGAGGATCCGGGCGATCGAGCTGACCAGCAGGGTCTTGGCCAGGCCCGGGACGCCGACCAGCAGGACGTGGCCCCGGGTGAAGATCGCCGCCAGGATCAGCTCGATCACCTCGCGCTGCCCGATGATGACCTTGCTCAGTTCCGTGACCATGACGTCGCGCGAATGTCGAAATTCGTCAAGGAGTTGGGTGATCCGGTCGCCGGCCGTGGACATGCGGTACGCTGACCTCTCTTCGAGCGTGTGGGAGCGATGACACGGGATACGACCCCGCGTGCAATCCGACGGGACGCGCCGAACACCAGGAAGGGTTGACGGAGCGGCCAAGATGGCAGCTCCTATTCTAGTAAGACCGAATCGCTCGATTCAAGCACACGCGCACGTTGAAGCCGTGCGCCAGGGGCTGAACGTCTCAAAAGTCGGTGGAAAACGCATCGCGTTCAGTTGATGTGACTGATCGCCTCAACCCGGTTTTCGTCAGCGGTTTCCGGCGCGACTTGTACGCTCTCTTTCCATGCTCGGGGACGCTGATGGTGGGGTCGCACATTCGGCGACCGCGAAGACCAGGCAGGATTTCCGGCCTGGGGTATGTAATCCGGGCCTGGCACTCGATGGCATCACGAAAACCACTCTGACCTTGACTTGTCCCCGAGGTCTGAACCCGAGGCTCAATTATGGTACCGGGAGCCGCTCTCAACCGACCCTCACTCCCCGGTCGTGCGGATGATTCGCCGCGAGTTCTGCCTTCTCGTCTGAAGCCCTCGCACCAGGCTACAACCTGCTGGATGACACCGGGATGATGTGTGTACGGTCGGATGACAGGGAGATTGAGGTGACCGGCTGGGTTATCGCAGACGGGGAGGAGCGAGGGATTCTGGAGAGGCGCCAATCTGCAAGAGTCCCTCAAAAAAGGGGGACAGGCACCTCGAAGGCTCGGAGCCAGTCCCCGTTTGTTGAGGGACTCTCAGGCCGTTTCATGGATAATCGGCCAGGAAAAAAAAGGCCGAAATTCGCGTAACGTATGATTGACATCACTTCTGGGCTCGGATATGAATGGCTTGAGTGAAAGACACGGGCAGCGCCACATTCCGTCAGGTTGTGGTTGCCCCTTCAGGTTTCTGGAGTGAGCGCCGATGCGTCCAAGAAACCCGACCCTCAGTCCTGGCGCCTCGAGGCCGCAGGCAAGTCCTATCGAGGAGCGTTGGGCATGTCACCCTGCCGCGGATTTGCCGACGGCATCGATCAGATCGGGGAAGTCAATAATATGTTGATCTCACATGAGATTCGCAGGCTTCCCGCCCATGTATGGCCGGTGCCCGTCAGCCCCGTCTTGCGCCCTGAGACTGCATGTGTGTTTGCTCAACCTGACAAGAACCTCGTTTCACATCTCGCGAGAGGAGGACGGCAAATGGCAAAAAAGAAGGGCGATGCCACGTTCCAGAAGTTCTCGGGCGCGGCCAAGGACTATCAGGCCGCTCTGGGATTCGCACCGTCGGCGGAAATCGAGAAGGTGGCCCAGGGTATCAACAAGCTCGGCAAGGAGAACAATGTGTTGATCACTTACGAGATCCGCGAGCTCCCCGCAACCAAAGCGGCCGCGCGCCGATCGGTTTCGTGTGTCTGCGTTTGCACTTGCCATGTCGATCCTATGTGACAGTCGGCCACTTGAGGACACGCTCGATTCCTGTTCGGGCGTGTCTTCAATGGGTCAGCGCCGACGCTGACCGTCGGGAAGGCTCGTTCGCCTGGTCCTCAATCAGGCGAAGGTCCAGGATTGACATCATACTGACGATGGATTTGAGCCGTTGCTTTCCAGGAGAAAACGATCCGAAGGATTTCGTAGTCAGGTGTCCTTTTCTGTGGGCGCCGATCCCGATTCCTTCGAATGGTTTCGCCATGGATTTCAAGGGGTCTCAGGCACTGTCGGTACGCCGTCAATTCCCGGATCTCGGTTGTTGGGGGCCTGATTTCACGTGAGGAGCCGGACGATGACGGACCTAGCAGGACTCGCCGGTCTGCCTCGCCTGGGCGCGGGTTTAGCATACTCCAGCAGAATTCCCGGCGATATCTTCGCGAGCGACTGTCGGATCGATTTCGTCGAGATCATCGTTGAACACTACCTCGACGCTCACCCGGCGAGGCTCGCGCAACTCCGGCAGTTGGCCGAAAGGTATCCGGTGGTGTGCCACGGCGTTGACATGTCGGTGGGCACGGCCGAACCGCTGGACGAGTCATCCCTCGCCGTAAGGCTCAGGTCATCGCCGAGTCGAGGGCGGCCTGGTTCAGTGACCATCTTTGTTTCACCAAGGCTCACGGCATCGACATTGGACAATTGACACCGCTGCCTTTTTCGGACGAATCGATCGAGATCGTTGCCAATAACATTCGCAAAATCAAAGCCTTTATTCCTGTTCCATTCCTGATGGAAAACATCAGCTACTATTTTTCGATCCCTGGTTCCACCATGTCGGAGGCGGAGTTCATTTCTCGTGTGGTCGAGGTCGCGGACTGCGGGCTTCTGCTGGATCTGACCAATGTTCACACCAATGCCATCAACCACGGTTATGACCCGTTCGAGTTCCTCCGCTCTCTACCGCTGGAGCGCGTGGTCGAGATCCATGTTGCCGGCGGATTGATGATGGACGGAGTGCTGATTGACAGCCATAGCTCGGCGGTGCCCGAGGCGGTCTGGGACCTTCTCCGCTTCGTGCTGCCGCGTTCTCCGGTAAAGGGGGTCGTGCTCGAGAGAGACGAGGACGTGCCCTCCCTGGAAGAGCTCTCCCAGGAACTCGATGTGGCGCGGCGTATCCTGGCAGGCCACGCCGATCGGCCTGGCGCCGGGTAAGCCCATGGTCGCGGCCGGTGCCAAGCCGGGAGGAAACGATTCATGCCGTTATCAGAGCTACAGGCCGTTCTCGCCCGGATCCTGACCGACGAGCCGGCAAGGCGGCGATTCCTCGATGTCGGCCGCGACGGTCCCATACCCTCGGAACTGGATGGTTATGGGCTGAGTTTGCCAGAGTGGTTGCAGCTCAGGGCGATTCCCCGGGATCGATTAGAGCTCTATGCCCAGCTACTTCGCAATAAGCGACTCGAGAAGTTGGCCGAGATGCTGCCCTGGACCTGGTTTCTGCTCGGCAAAGATCGAAGCCGGTTGGTGGGATTGTATACCCGGGATCACCTACCGACCACCATCCGGAAGCTCGAAGAAGCGGAATCGTTCTGCACCTATCTTCATGAAAACGCCTCTCTGGTGAACCCGCCGTATGTGCCGGAAGTTGCTCGTTACGAGATCACGCTGGCCAGGCTGGTACTGCGACCGTATGTACCGCCAAGTCAGAGCTGCATACCGGAGCTTGAGAGCATGGAATGGCGGGATCTGCCGGCCGTTTCTTGTATCCGGACCGAGAACGCAACGCTGCTGGACTTCGACTACGATCTGGAACTCATCCTCTCGTTCGCGCAAAGATCCGAGCACCCCCCGGAACTGCTCCCTTGCCAGACAACCGTGCTCTTCTGCACGCGTCGTGACGGGGGCGCCCCGCGATCATACGGGTTGCAAGCGGCGGCCGTCGAATTGCTGAGCCTGTGTGACGGCCGACGCTCGCTGCGCGATATCGTCAGGGAATCGGTTTCCCGGAACTCGCCGGGGGCGAATGGTGATGATGAGACTCTGCGGAACGCCTGTATCTCCGTCCTCAATAAGTTCCTGAGCGACGGTGTGATTGAGCTTTGTCATACAGAGACGAACAACTCGTTGAGGCAACGGTGAAAATCTGTCTTCTCAGCAAGTACCCGCCGATCGAGGGAGGAGTGAGTGTACGGAATTACTGGATGGCTCGCGGGCTGGCGGCGCGAGGCCATCAGGTGTTCGTCGTGACGAACGCTTCGGAAGTGGAGGATGCGTTTCGCATGCATCTCACCGAAGCGGACGAGCCGTTGATCCAACCCGAGTTCGAAGCGTCGGGCGGCTTCGTTCGGCTGGTCCAGATGCCCGCGACGACCCTGAAATACCGCTACATCCCTTGGGCAAACCCTTTCGTCAGTCGGCTGGCGTCGCTCGCCTGTCGAGCCGTTCGTGAGTACGGTTGCGAAGCGATTTACTCGTACTACTTCGAACCCTACGGCGTGGCAGCTCAGCTTGCATCCCTATGGACGGGGGTGCCCTATATCATCAAGCACGCCGGCAGTGATCTCGGCCGGCTCATGGAGCTGCCAGACCTCAGAACTACCTATGAAGAGATTCTAAAAGGAGCTGGCCTGATTGTCACGGATCCGAGGCACGAGGAGCCGTTCGCCGCGCTGGGCGTCAACCCGGACCGGATTTTTACGGATCTCGTGTTCTCGCTGCCCACGGATCTCTTTCATCCCGGCGCCCCAGCGATGGATGTTGCCGGCGTGCTGCAATCGTTGGGTTCTTCGCACCCGTCGGCTGGGCGACCAACGCCCTGGAGAACCGACGAGCCAGACCCTTCCATTCCCAGCATCGGCATCTATGGCAAGGTTGGCGACATCAAAGGCTCCTACGACTTGTTGAATGCTCTGAGCCGGTTGCGATCGAAGGGTCTCGAATTCAATCTTCTTGCGATGACGCATGGATGGGATAAGCGAGAGGATTTGTTCCATCGCACCCTTGAAGAGCAGGGTCTCACGAAGAACACCTGGATCCTGCCTTTTCTCCCGCCGTGGCGAGTTCCCGGTTTTATCCGCCGCTGTACGGCGGTCTGCTTCCTCGAGCGCAATTTTCCGATTGCCGGACATGCTCCGGGGATTCCTCAGGAAATCCTGGCCTGTGGAACCTGCCTGATCGTATCCCTGGAGATTGCCAAGCGACCGATGTATCGCCACCGATTAGCCGATGGAGTCAATGCCCTGGTTGTGCGCGATCCGCGCGACGCGGAGGAACTCGCTACAGCTCTCGAACTCGTGGTGACCCGGCCAGCACGCGCCGCGCAACTTGGCGCAGCCGGACACAAGGCTTCGACAGGGGTTGCGCCGGAGTCCGCGTTTATCGACTCGGTGGAAGCCATGTTCCGGCGCCTTGCGGACTTGCGTGACGAGAAGAAGCCAGGAAGCCCAGGTGCTCATGCTGGGGAGATCGCCGTCCTGCGAGCGCGGATGCCGTGGACTTCGTTACTTTTGGCCGAGAATCTGGAATGGCTCTGGGGCCGTTGCATGGCGGAAAAGGGCCCGGTGACCCCAGAGAGCGAAACCGCGGAGTGGTTCTCCGCGTTCTTGAACGAGCGGATTGAAGCAGGCGCACTCGATTTGCCGTATCTCCGCGAGGTTCTCCGATACGAGCTGATGTGCCTGACGGATGCGGAGTCCAATCCCCGCGTGGATGATTACGAGCCGGTCATCTACAGGGCTCGCCCTCTCGTAAACAACGGCTTTGAGCTGAGCGGGGCTCTCAAGCCTTTCCTCTTCCCCCATGTCCGGATCGAATCGTTCGAATACGACATGGAACAACTCATCGGCTACCTCGACCAAGGCCAAGTTCCATCGTCGCTGCCCAGGAGCCAATCGGTGGTTGTCTTCCAGCCGGCCGGCTGTAGGAATTTCCAGGTCAGTCCCGCATGCGCCGATCTCATGCCGATGCTGGACGGCCAGGAATCCATCGGCAGGATTGTTGCTCATTTCGCCAGCCGATACGGCCTGGAGTCCGAGACCGACAAGCGACAGCTCGCGGATGGCATCCGGGCGTTTCTGCGTGAGATGCTGGAAACTGGCGTCATCGGTGTCAAGCCGTAGCCGCGAGTTCGGGTGTGTCGATGATCGCGATCAGGACCGGAAAACGCATGTCACAATCGACCGATTTGCAAGCCCTGTGGGACATCAATGCGGTGGCATACGACCGATTCTGTGCCGCCCATCGCCTCTATCGTGAGAGCAGTCGCGATCTCGTCAACCTGGCCGACCTCAGGCCGGGGATGACCGTGGTGGACCTGGGCTGCGGAACCGGGGCCACGACGGCTCTGATCGTGGAGAAGCTGAGGGATGTGGGAGCGGTTCTTGCAGTCGATTTCTCGGAGAAAATGCTCGACTTTGCCCGATCGCGGATCCCGTCACCCCTGGTGCGTTTTATCCACTCTCCAGCCGAAGAGTTCGATCAACTCGTGGAGGAACCCGTCGATCGCGTTCTGAGCAACTTCGCGTTTTTTCAATTTGCTGACAAGGAGAAGGTCCTGAGCGCGCTTGGTCGGACGATCAAGCCAGGTGGGCGGTTCCTCCTCAATTCGGCGGCACAAGGTTTCGATTCGCTGGCCGGCGCCGCCTCCGGCCTGGTTCTGGAAACGATCATGGAGGAGAGAGCGGCGGCCGGGCTCGGCTCGGCGAAGAGTGCTAACGTGGCGCTCGTGCGGAAGGAGCTGCACCTGGACGATTACGGTTTGCGAATCATCGACTCGGTGACTCGGGACATGATGCTTTCCGTGCGAGAGGTGCTGGAATTCTACCGCATACCGTGCATCGGAAACTTTCTCCTCGGACTAACGGGAATCGAGCTCGATCAGATCCTGTCCGCCGTCGAGCATCGTCTGGAAGGTCGAGAGGACGAAGTCGTTGTATGCCGATGCAATGTTGCGATAATCGAACGGCCCTCCTGAAGTCACCCCGACTCGGAGGGCTCGCTGAGTGACTCTGACGGCGGGGCTGATCCGAAGAAAGCAGGTCGCGTCGTGTGTGGACTCATCGGTTTAGTCGGCAAGGAACACCAGCCGGACGACCTCCGTGCGATGCTCGGAAGTCTGCGGTCGCGAGGGCCGGACGAGACCGGTTACGCGGAATCGGACTGGTTTCGTCTGGGAGTATGCCGGCTGGCAATCGTCGATCTCGATGGCGGCCACCAACCCGCCTCGAGTACAAACGGTGACGTCTGCCTCGGCTTCAATGGTGAGATCTATAACGATCGCGCACTCGCGGAACGGCTCGAGCTCCGCGATGGATCGCGCGTTTCGGAAGCTGGGCTGCTTCTTCAGGCCTACCTCCGATACGGACCATCATTCGTCGAGTCTTTGGACGGCGACTTCGCGATCATCGTCATGGACTCGCGGACGCGGGCCTGTTACGCGTTCCGAGACGCCGTCGGCGTGAAGCCGCTCTACTATTCGCGCCTTGACGGGGACGGCGGATGGGCGTTCGCGTCGCACGTCAGGGCTTTTTTCCAGCACCCGAAGTTCTCCACGCAACTGGATCGCGTGGCGTTGGCGGAACGAAGAGTGTTGGCTTTCTGGTCCAGCGATCGCACCTGCTTCGATCGGATCCGCCAGGTCCCGCCCGGGTGTCGTCTGGAGTTGCGAATGGCCCCGGACGGGCGGGCCATCGGTCAACCCAAAATCCGGGCCTTCACGACCCGCCGACGGCCGCCGCCGGGGTTGGAGACGCACCCGGCGTCCGAGCAGGCCGTGGCGCAATGTTCGCAGTTGATCCGCCGATCCGTCGCGAAGAGGATCGAGCACTCTGAAGTCGAACCGATCGTTCTCGCCTGGTCTGGAGGCATCGACTCGACGATTCTCGCGGCGATCATGCACCAGGATTACCAGGACCGCATCGAGACGATGACGGTCTACGACGAATCGCTACTGGCCGATCCCGAGCATCCCGCTCGATTGGCCGTCCAGCTTGGGTTGAGAAACGAATCGTACAAAATCGAGCTGTCGGAGTTCGCCAGCGAATTCCCCCGTGCAATCCGTGAGAACCCGGGAGCTCAGCCGGGTTACTCCGCGTATTATATCGGGCGTGCGGCGCGAAAGCTGTATCCGACCGCTAAAGTCATCCTCTGCGGCGAGGGGGCAGACGAGTTCTTTCTCGGCTACTCGTGCTTTGTCCGTCCCGAAGGCCTGCAACAGAGAATGATGCAGTCGCTTCAGGACCAAGATGCGAAACTCGTCGCGTGCTCCCCACTCCTACAGCAGGTTCAGGGATGGCAATGTCGAAGCCGCGACGTGGTATGGAATGAGTTTGTCGACATCGAGCAGACCCATCAATTGGCCTCGAATCATCTGATTGCCTTTGACCACGGACCCATGGCCCACTCTCTGGAATGCCGGGTGCCCTTTCTGGACCGTGATCTGCTGGATTATGCGGGTGAGATACCCAATGAACTGAAGATCCTGGAGGGCATCCCCAAGATCCATCTTCGCCGCGTGCTGGAGCATCTGCTTGCCGGCACCAACATTGCGCCGGCCGACGTCTTGGAGCGTCCAAAGACCCCCGCATTCTTTGCCACGAGGGCGTGCACGAGCTGGCTCAGAGGATACGTGGAGAGTCGAAAAGACAAGGACGTGCTCTTACGGTCACCCTTGTTGCCGTTCGCGCGCGATTTGGCCGACCTGTTCTGGATCAGAAGCGTGGAGGTCGTGTTCCTTCTCTACCACGGTGAAGTCGAAGGAATGACTTTCGAGGATCTGGCGCACGACGTCATGAGCGAGCACGCGATGGCGTGAGCCTCATCGGGAAGGATTCATCAATGGCCATGTTCGTGATGGCCGTGGAAGACCGTGGTCCTGGCGTCCCCTTGGCCGCGATGTTAGCGATTCGATCGAGGATCTCTCCGTTCGCCAGCGTGTCGAGCAAGCCCTTGGGCATGATCGTGGGGAAAACAAGAAGAAAGCTGTATCCGGCGGGCCGAGTCCGTCTGGAATCCGGCCAGGCTCTGCCCCGACCCGCCGGATACAACTTTCTTCATTGGTAGCCGACCAGGGTCTCGGTGGGCCTCACGCCGCGATGCGGCGTTCGACCCACCGTACGAGCCTTCTCGTAAGGGGTCTCGGTGGGCCTCACGCCGCGATGCGGCGTTCGACCCACCCTACGAGGGGTCTCGGTGGGCCTCACGCCGCGGTGCGGCGTTCGACCCACCCTACGAGCTACAGCTACGAGCCTTCTCGTAAGGGGTCTCGGTGGGCCTCACGCCGCGGTGCGGCGTTCGACCCACCCTACGAGCCTTCTCGTACAACCTTTCCGAGATCCTCCGAAGGTCGATTGTCTTATCCCCGGCGCTTGGCGATGCGGACCGTCGGAGTTTTCCGCGAGGCCGAGGCGGCACGTACCGCATGATGGACGCTGGCGTGGGTCGCGGCGGCCGCATGATGGACGCTGGCGGGCGACTTGGCCGCCACCTTGTGGTTATGGGCTCGCGAGCTGAGCTTCCTCCCCTTGAAGGGGCTGGTCGAGCTGACGATTGGCGGTGTGGTCGTGGCGTCGGCCCCTGGCCCGGTTGCGGTCGTGCTGGCCGCCACGACGGTAGCGACGCTGGTGCCGGGACTGTTCGTCAAGAGCGGGTTAAGGATGATCCCGTAGGTCTGGTAGGCCCCAATGTCGTAAGCGTTGATGGGCCGAGGGTTGCCGATCTGATCGGTGGAGGGCACGGTCACGCCGGGGATCGTCGCGCTGCCCGCGCCGATGGCGGCGCTACCAAAGAGGAGCGCGATGGTCTGGGTCGGTCCACCGTTATTGGCCAGGCTCGGCGCGAGCCCCGGGTCGGTCACACCGGCCAGGTTATTGTTGACCTTGTTGGTGAGGCCGCCGGTGCCGACCAAGTTGTACGAGCTGGCCGCGACGACCGTGCCGACAATGTCGCTGGCGACGGCACTGGTCCCGGTGCCGACCGTGTTCAGGTCCACGATGGTGTCGTACACCGCCGTCGTGCCGGCATAGACGTCGATCCCTCCGGCGACGCCGCCCGTGAGGACCACGTTGTAGGCAATCGTACTGCTGACGATTGTCAACGAACCGACGTTGTCGATGGCACCGCCGTACTGGGTGGCCGTGTTGTTCGCAAGGGTGCTGTCGGACATCGTCATCACGCCGGCGAAGTTGTTGGAGATGGCGCCGCCCTGGAACGCCGAGTTGCCGGCGATCGTGCTGGCCGAGATGAGCACGGTGCCGACGGTCGTCCCCGTGCCGTCGTTGAACAGTCCGCCGCCCTGGTAGGCCGAATTGCCCATGAGGGTCGAGGTGGTGACGGATGTCATGCCAGCTCGATTGAAGATGGCGCCCCCCTCGAAACTCGAGTTCCCCTGGAAGGTTGAAGCGGTGACGGTCAGAGAGCCGTCCTGGTTATCGATGGCGCCGCCGAGGCCGTAGAGTGTCGAGTTGTCCACGAAGGTGGAGTTGGAGACCGTCGCGGTCGCGGTTGCACCGTCGTTGTAGATGGCTCCGCCGTAGTACGCGGCGACATTATCCGAGAACGAACTGCCGCTGACGATGAGCGCCCCCGTATTGATGATGCCGGCCCCGGAGCCCGTGAGGGGGGCCGCGTTGTCCATCAACGTCGAGTCGGTGATCGTCAGGTTTCCGGCGTTGTTGATGGCGCCGCCGCCGGAGTTGATGGCGCCGCCGCCGGAGGGCGGGGTCGTGACCGCGGCCGAGCCATCGATCAACGTGAGTCCCGTGAAGCTGGCCGTCACACCCGGGGCGATCGCGAAGATCCCGCTAGTGCCGCCGCCACTGATGGTCAACGGGTTGGAGCCCGTCCAGTCGATGTTGATCGACTTCGAGATCGTGTTGGTCAGGTCCAGCGTGCCGAGAGTCAGCGTGATGGTCTGGGGTTGGCTGAACACCCCGTTGGTGTCGAACTGGATGGAGATCGGGGCCGTGTTGGTGTTGATATTGGCCCAGGCGATGGCGGCTCGCAGAGTACCGGGGACCGTCGAGTCAGCGGCATTCGTGACCAGATAGGTCGAGCTGAGCTCGAAGGCACCGATGTCCATGAGCTTCACGCCCGGGGGGTTGTTCGCGCCGCGAACGACGCCGCGCTGGTCGACCCCGAGCGTTCCGGGAAGTTTCAAACTGCCGGCGTTGATGGCGGGGCTGCTGCTCAGGAGCGGGATGGTCTCGGTCACTCCACCGTTATACGACAGGTCACCGAGACCTGGGTTCGACTCGTTGAACAGGTTGCCGGTGGAGTTGGAGGCGGTCAGCCCGCCGGAGCCCCCGGTGCCGAACAGATTGTCCGTGCTGTTGAGAGAGAGCGTGCCGGCCACGTCGTCCGCCGAACCGCCGCTATCTTCGTTCTGCGCGACGATCGTGTTGTACAACGTGGCGCTGCCACCCGCCGACGCATCCAGCCCTCCACCAGTGCCGCTGCTGCCTGAGGTGTTCTTGGCGATGGTCGTGCTGACGACGGTCAGCGTGCCGTCGGCGTTGTTGAAGATGCCTCCACCCTCGGCGGCCGAATTCGCTGTGATCGTGTCGTTCGTCGCGGTGAGTGTTCCCCCGGATTCGTTGTCGATGGCGCCGCCATCCTGGCTAGCCGTGTTGCTGTTGAGGGTGGAGCTGGTGAGGTTCAGCGTACCGGAGTTGTCGATCGCGCCGCCGTGGGTCGCCGAATTGCCAGTGATGGTCGAGTTGGTGATCGTGAGCAATCCGCCGTGGTCGATGACGATGGCGCCGCCGGAGGTCGAGCTGCTGCCGCCGCTGATCGTCAGGCCCGTGAGGGTGGCCGTCGTGCCACTGTCAACCGCGATCACGCCAACGAGTTCGCCACCGCTGATCGTCAGCCCGTTCGAGGCTGTGCCGTCGATCGCCTCCGGCGTGGTGGAGTTCGACATGACGATGGGGCCGAGACTCGACGAGAGGGTGATCGTCTGGGGACTCGCGAAGCCCCCGTTGTCTGGAAGACGATCGTGTTCGGTGCGATTCGCGGTTGGAGGGCGCCTGCCAGGCTTCTCAGGATTGTCGTTGGTGCTGAGGTTGGCCCAGCCAGAAATGCCCGCGCGAAGGGTTCCCATATCGGTCGAGTCGGTCGTCGAGGTGACGAGATACGAGGAGCTCGCCTCGTAGGCACCGATGTCGACGGCTCGGCCCCGGCATCGACCCCGGCCGGGCCGCGCAGGGCGCCGCGCTGGTCGGTGGTCGGGACGCTCACCCCGGGGATCGCGTTGCTCCCGTGGTCGATCGCCAGGCTGCCGGTCAACAGCGCGATGGTCTCGGTCGGCCCGCCGTTATTCGCCAGCGGACCAAGGTCCGGGGTCGCGACATTGATCTGATTGCTGTTGAAGGTGCTCAGTCCGGCGGAGCCCCCGGTTCCGAACAGGTTGTTGGCGCTGGTCAGCGCCAGCGAGCCGGCGGCGTCGCTGGCCTTATTGCTGGCTCCGGCCGTATTGGAGGCGACGATCGTGTTGTACAACGTGGCTGTGCCGAACTGGGAATACAACCCACCGCCGGTGCCACCGCTGGCAATGTGGTTCTCGGCGATGGTCCCGTTGACGACCGTGAGCGTACCCGTGTTGAGGACTCCGCCCGCACTGACGCCCGTGTTCCCCGCAATGGTGGCATTCGTCAGGCTCGCGGTGCCGGCGTTGGAGAGTCCGCCGCCAAGGCCGCCGGCCTGGTTCCCGCTCACGGTCGAGTCGGAGAGCGTCAGTGAGCTGCCGACCTCGTCGCCGAGACCACCTCCGGAGCCCATCGCCGTATTGGATTGAATCGTAGAGATCGTGATCGAGAGTGAGCCGTTGTTGTCGATGCCCGCCGCCCGTCGTCGCGGAGTTCCCGGACAGGGTCGAGTAGACCGCCGTCGCCGTGCCGCCGGCCTCGATATCAAGCCCGCCGCCGGAGCCGGTGGCCGAATTGCCCGAGATGGTGGTCGAGTGGCCCAGGGTCAGGTTGCCGGCGCTGTCGACCCCGCCGCCATTGACGGCGGCGGAATTGCCCGAGATGGTCGAATCGGCAACGTTGAACGTGCCGGTGAGCCGTGACTCCGACACCGCCGCCGCTCAGGGTGGCCGAGTTGTCCGAGATGATCGAGTTGTTGGTCACGGTCAAGGTTCCGCCGACGTCGACACCGCCCCCCGATCCGGCTGCGGTGTTCTGCGTGATCGTGGAACTATTCATGTTGAGCGTGCCGGTGTCGAGGACGCCGCCGCCGGAACCGCTGGCCGAATTGCCCGAGATGGTGGCCGAGTCCTGGAGCGTCAGTGTCCCGGTGTTGTTGACTCCACCGCCCGACTTGGCCGAATTGCCCGAGATGGTCGACCCGGTGAGAGTGAGCGAGCCGGTGTTGTTGATCCCGCCGCCGGAGCCGGTGGCGGAGCTGGCCGAGACGGTCGACCCCGTGACGGTGAGCGAGCCGGCATTGTTGATCCCGCCGCCGGTGGCAGGCCAGGCCGGCCGTGATCTCCAGGTTGGTGAGGGTCGCCGTCACGCCCGCGTTCACCTTCAAGACTCCGACCGCGCCGCTGCCGCTGATCGCGGCCAAGCCCTGGCCGACGTTGTTGATCGACTCCGCCGTCGCCGTATTCGACAGCACCAGGGTGCCGAGCGTCGATGACAGATCGATGGGCCCGGTGGTGCTAATCTCGACCGCGTTGGGCGATTCGAAGTCGGGGACATGCCGAGGTTGTAGGGGTTGTCGTTGAAGCTGACATTGGCCCAGCCGACGCCAGTGCGAAGGGTGCTGATCTCGTTGGTCGTGTCGTTGGTCGTGTTGACCAGGTACGAAGAGCTCGCCTCGTAGGCGCCGATGTCCACAGTCGTTCCGGCGTTAACACTATAGGCCTGGCCTCCGCGCAGGGCGCCCCGCTGGTCGGTAGACGGGATGGTCACGCCAGCGATTGTGTTGGCCCCACCATCGATGGCGGGGCTGCCGGTGAGCAGCGCGATGGTCTCGGTCGGCCCGCCGTTGTTCCCGAGTGTGCCGAGGTCTGCATTGGCGACGCCGATCAGGTTGTTCGTGCTGGCTGGCGAGAACGTGCCGCTGACGTCCGTTCCCCCGGAAGCCGTGTTGCTATCAACAATCGTGTTATAAAGGGTGACCGATCCGGCGGAGGTGACGATGCCCCCACCACCGCCGGCGGTATTCACATTGTAGGCGATGGTGGTGTTGACCGTCGTCACATCGCCTGAAGTATTGTTGATGCCACCACTTCCTGAACTGGCCGTGTTGCCCGCGATCGTGGTATTGGTCAGGCTCGCCGTGCCTGCGTTGGTATCCAGGGCGCCGCCCGCGAAGGCCAGATTGTCGGCGAGTGTACTGCCTTCGAGCGTGAGAGTCCCTGTGGACTCGATGCCTCCTCCATTGCCGACGGCGATGTTCTGAGCGATGGTCGAGTCGGAGACCGTCAGCGTTCCGTTATTGAGGATACCGCCACCGGAGAGACCGGAGCCGGTGGACGAGTTGGAGGTGATGTTGCTGTTCGAAGAAATGGTCGCATGAGCGGAGTCGGCGATTGCGATCGCACCGCCGCTCAAGGCCGAGTTGGTCTGGAGCATGAGAGATGTGCCGGTCAGGCTCCCGGCGGCGACATCGATCGCCCCACCGCTTCCCGAGCCGGCCATGTCACTGGTAAAGGCCGTACCGCTGACCGTCAGGGTGGCCCCATCCAGGTAGAGACCGCCGCCACCGGCGCCGGTGGCTGAGTTGCCGCTGAAGGTGCCGCCGGTGAGCGTCGCTGTGCCGTTGCCGATGTAGTAGAGATACAGACCTCCGCCGACGATCGCCGCGTTATCCGTGAATGTCGTGTCCGTGATCGTAAAGCTTCCGCCAGGGCTGTTTGAGTAATCGACGCCACCGCCCTGACCAGTTGTCGTGTTGTTGGTGATCGTGGCGTTAGCGATGTTGACGACGCCATTGGCGTCGATCCCGGCCCCGTTGCTGGCCGAGTTGCCGGAGACCGTGCCGCCGGTGATGTTGAGAGTGCCACCACTGGACAGGCCGCCGCCATCCGCGGTGGCCGAGTTGCCCTCGAGGTTGGTGTTGATCAGCGACAAGGTACCGTTATTCTCGATGCCACCGCCGAAGTCGGCAATGCCGCCCTTGATCGTGATGTCCTCGAGGGTGGCATTCGCACCGGTGGGAACGTTGATGACCTGGAACTCGCCGCCGCCGCTGATCGAGACCAGACCGCCCGCGGGGCCGTCGATCGCCACGGAATGGGCCGTGGGCATCGTCAGCGTGCCGAGGGTGAGCGTGATGGTCTGGGGTACGGAGAACGCGCCCGTGGTGGAGAAGACCAGGGTATTGGGAGCATTGGCCGTCAGAGACGGGGTCAGGTTCTCGGGATTGTAGTTGGTGCTGACGGCCGCCCAGCCTAGACCCAGCCGCAGCGTGCCCGAGATCGTGTACGAATCGACGGTGGATGTGATCAAGAAGGCGGAGCTGGCCTCGTAGGCACCGATGTCCACCGTCAATCCGGCGTTGTACTTATTGGTCGGGCCGCCGCGCACGGCACCGCGCTGGTCCGTAATCGGCACGGTCACACCATCGCCGGCCGGGAACGAGTTGGCTCCCTGATCGATGGCGGAACTGCCTTGCAGCAGCGCGATAGTGAGGGTCGGTCCGCCGTTATTGGTCAACGGACCCAGGTGCAGATTGGGGTCGCTGATCCGGTTGTCCGAGCTGGTAGCGGCCAGTCCGCCGGAGAGATCGGTCCCCGAGTTGGCATCGACGATCGTGTTGTAGAGCGCGGCTGACCCGCCAGCGACGTCCAGTCCGCCCCCGGCGCCGCCACGGATGAGATTATCGGCGATGGTGATGTTCACCGCATTGAGCGTGCCCTGGGTGTAGACGCCACCCCCGCTGGACTGGCTCGTGTTCTCGGCGATGGTGGAGTTGGTCAGGTTGACCACACCCGTGAGGTCATCGTAAACGCCGCCGCCGAGATCCGACGCCGAATTGTAATCGATCGTGCTGGCGGTGATCGTCAGTGTGCCCGTATTCGCGACAGCGCCGCCCAGGGTCGCTGAGCTGAAGTCGATGGTGCTGGTGCTGATCGTCGTGGTGGCCGAGCCGAGATTGCGGATACTGCCGCCCTCGCCACCGGCTGTGTTGTTCGAGAGCGTCGAATAAGTGATGGTCAACACGCTGAGCTTGCTCGTGTTGTC
Organism: uncultured Isosphaeraceae bacterium; assembly: GCA_963845695.1. GTDB lineage: Bacteria > Planctomycetota > Planctomycetia > Isosphaerales > Isosphaeraceae > CAWJTV01. The sequence continues at coordinate 461,986 of CAWJTQ010000020.1, forward strand.
GATGCCGCCGCCATCAAGGGTCGCCGTGTTGTCCAGGACGAAGGAGTCCACGATCACCACGGTTCCACCGTTGTAGATGGCCCCGCCGGACTGGGTGGCCGTGTTGTTGGCGACATGGGCGAGGTCGAGGGTGATCGAGCCGCCGAAGAGGTAGATGCCGCCACCTTGTGCCGCGGTATTGTCCGCGATGCTGCCCGGCCCTGTCGTCTTGGTCGAGGCGGAGGTGGTCCCTGAGATCGCGATCTTGCCGCCCGCCTGATACAGGGCTCCGCCGCGGCCGTACGAGAGATTGACGGCAGTCCCCGAGGCGTGGTTGTCGACCAGTCGACTCTGCTTCAAACTCAGGGTGCCGTTGTGGTAGTAGATGCCGCCGCCGTCGCCGGTCTTGGCATCGTTGGAAGAGACAGTGAAACCGGTGGCTTTCACATTTCCACCGGTATTGTACAGGCCGCCGCCGAATCCGGCCGTGTTCTGGGTAAGGGTGACATGAGTGAGGGTGAGGACGGACGTGTTGAGGATGCGCACCCCTCGCCCGATCGTGAATGTCTTGCCGGACACGACGCCGGGGGAGACGTTGCCCGAGAGGTTGACATTCGAGATCGTCATCGATCCGACGTTGTAGGCGCCCCCGCCGCCAAGACCGGCTGTGTTGTTGGAGATCGGAACGTTGACGACCGAGAGGGTACCGAGATTGTCGACCCCACCGCCGTAGGAGCCGGCTGAGTTGCCAGTGATGGTGGCACTGGTGGTGTTGGTGATCGACATCGATCCTACGTTATAGATGCCGCCACCGTCAACGGCGGCCGAGTTGCTGGAGATGGTGGCGTTTTCGACCGTGAGCGTCCCCTGATTGCCGATGCCGCCCGCAGTGTACCGTGCGAGGTTGCCGGTGATGGTATTGCCGGAGCCGGTGATCGAGACGTTGCCGGAGGAGATGTAGATGCCGCCGCCGAGCCTGGCTTCGTTGTCGTTCAGCGTGATGCCGGTGATCGAGACTTTGCCGCCGTCGATATCGATGCCGCCGCCCGAGCCGATGCTGATCGAGGTGCTCGAGCCGGTGGCCGTCACCTGATTGTCCTCGAACTCACTGGAGTCCGTGATCGTCAGAGTTCCCTGGATACTGTAGATCCCACCGCCCCGGTTGACGGCCGTGTTACTCGAAAGGGTGCCACCGCTGACGTGGGCGGTGCCGTGGGCGTTGTCGATGCCGCCGCCGTAAGCGGCGGTGTTGTTGGCGATGATCGCGCCAGTGACCTGGAGATACCCATGGTTGTCGATGGCGCCTCCGGACGAGCCCGTGGCGCCTCCGAAGGTGGCGTTGCTGATCGCGTAAACGTCGGCCTTCGGGGTAGCCTGGTTGCCGTTGAGGCTGCCGTCGGTGATCGTCAGGGCGCCGTAGTTGATCACGGCCCCGCCGAAATCGGCCTGGTTGCCCGCGATGGTCGCACCGCTGATGGAGACCGTGCCGCCGGCGGCATTGTACAAGAAACCGCCGTAGTTGGCCGCGTCGGCGGCCAGGGGGATGCTTCCGGTAATCGACACCGTGCCGCTGTTGACATAGATGCCGCCGCCGGAGGCGGACCCGACGCGGTAGATCGAAGAGCTGAAGCTGGATGAGGAACTGCTGGAGAGCAGCGGCTCGCCACTGGTCCCCCCGTTGCCGCTGACAGGATGGCGCTTGGAAGCCCCGGCTCCGTTCAGAGTTCCGTGCTTCCTCCCGCTCAGCCCCGATCCGCTATGAGGGATGGGCAGTCTCGGTTCGACGGGACCGCCGACGCCCCTCACGTTGCCCGCGGTGATGGCGCCGCCGCCGAAGTACCTGGCCAGGCGGGAATCACCCGTGAAACCGAAGAATCCGCCTTGCGCCTGGTCGTTCTCGATACTGGTCCCGGCCTGGGGGTTGTCAACGTTGCCTCCGGTGAGGGTCAGAGACCCTTTGGTCATGTAGATGGCACCGCCGCCGGCATCGCCGCCGTATCCCGGCAGGCCGCCGGAGCCGGGCGGGAAAAAGAACGGCGAGGACGACGACGTACTGATGCTGAACGAGCGGGTGAAACCCCCCGCGCCGCCGGTTCCACCCTTGCCCCCACTGGCCAGGTCGCCGGTGAAGGGGGTCGAGGCGAAGTTAACGCTGCCTTGCTGGAGGAAGATTCCGCCGGCAAAGCCGTTGCCTCCAGAGCCGGCGTTCCCCCCCGGCCGAGGCGGCGGAAGTTACCGCCGACACCACCCTCGCCGCCGTAACCGCCCGACCCACCCTCGCCCGCGTCGGACTTGAACAAGTCACTGGTGCCTTTGAGTGTCCCGGCTGCCACATAAGCACCGCCGCCCGCCGCGAATCCACCCACTCCGCCGGTGCCGCCCCGGCCACCGGTGGGGCCGCCTTTGCCGCCGGTGCCGCCCCGGCCGCCCCAGGCGATGTCCTGGGTAAACTCGTCGTTGTTCAGTGTTACCGTGCCGCCGCCCGTCAGGTAGATCCCGGCGCCCTCCGCGGCATCGCCGTTGGCGGCGGCGCCGCCCGGCTGATCCTTCTTGGTGTTGCTGGCGCCGTTGGCCCCCGGAGTGCCCCAGGCGATGTTGCTCACCAGGTTGACACTCGTCATGTAGACGGTGCCCCCGTCGATCAACACTCCGCCGCCCAGCGCCGTCGTGCCGCCGAGGACGCCGCCGTTGGTCGCCTGCCCCCCGGCGATGGTCAGGTTCTGGAAGTAGACCGTGACCGTCGCCCCGGTGTGGCTGACGATCTCGAAGATCCGGTTGTCCCATCCTTTGGCATCGGACGGCTCGATGATCGTGGCTCCGGTCCCCGCGCCGATAATGGTAATCGTCTTGTGCGAGAGGCCGCCCGTCAAATCCTGAATGACCAACTGGCCCGGCGTGGCTGCGTTCAGCGCGTAGGTGCCGGCCTCGAGCATGATCGTGACGTTCGCGTTCGGATCGCTGTCGGCGCTTGTGAACGCTGTGTTCAGGCTTGTATAGCTGGGCGCCGGGTAGTACGTCGCCGAGCCCGAGGGCTGACTGGCACCGACGGTCACGGAGTCGGAAGTCGTGCTATTCGAGATCAGCACGGAGGAGCCAACGGCGTTGGCCACCACGATCTTGAAGTTGTAGGGCCCACCCTCACTCAAAGTCAGGCCGTCGAAGATGGCCACGCCATTGGTCACCGTGCCGACGACCGGAGTGAATAGCGGGTTGCCCACTTGCGTCAGCGTCGCCGTTCCGCTGAAACCGCTGTCCACATTGCCCAGGGAATCCTCCACGGCGATCGACAGGCCGAAGCGATCGCCGGCGTAGACGCTGGTGGGGGGCTGGGTGGTCACGGCCACCTCGGTGGCCAGCCCGTATGCGGCCAGGTCGGGGATCAGCAGGTTGGCCTTCGGGCTGCCGAGCCCGGTGGCCATGTCGTAGCCCGGCTGGGCGCCGTGGCCCTCGTTGTCGCCGGCAACGATGTCGTTGAAGTCGGAATAGGGGAGGCTGTACAGGGCCGGCAGGGTCTGGGTCGTGCCGTCGAGGGTGGTCCCACCGGCGAGCACTCGTCCCTGGTCGGCGATCGCGAACAGCGCCGACCAGCAGGGCGCGGCGACGCTGGTGCCCCCAACCTGTTGCCAAGGAGCGAACGGATCATCGTACGAGTCGTAAACCGCCACGCCTCCGAAAGCCGGGTTGGCTACGAAGGAGACATCGGGCGTTTCCCGGAACCCGGTGCTGTTGACGGCGTCTTGATAACTCGGCTCCGGGACGTACTTGCTCTCGCCGCCGCCCCCCGAATTCCACGCGGTCTCGTTCGTCGTCCCGGTGGTCGTGCTCATGTTGAGACTGGTGCCGCCGGCCGCCACGACATTCTGAAGGAACGCGGGAGCACCGCTGAACGGGTCGTCGCCCCCTTGCCCGATGGACCCCGAGTCGCCGGTGGCCGCCACGTAAGTCACCCCGCCTCCCTGACTGTTGGGGGCGGTGAACAGGGACTCCAACTGGTTCTCATTGGCGAACTCGGGACTCCCGAAGCTCATCGAGACCACCGAGGTCGGCGGCACGTTCGGCAGGGAGATCGAAGCGGCGGTCGCGATTCCGGTTGACCAATCGAACCACGTAGCGGTAGTGCACTCCACCAGGATGATGTTGGCAGCCGGGGCAAGGGCATGGGCCCACTCGATGTCCAGCGATTCCTCGCCCGCCCAGCCCGGGGCCGGCGCGGGAAGATTGGCCGTCGTGGGGTCGCCGGTCTCGTTGACCTTCGTGAAGCTCGGGGGGGCCGACAGCCCAAAATACTTGTCGAACTCGCCGAGGTCGCTGGTCGCGAAGAGCGGGTTCGCCACGCCGCCGACCGTGCTATCGACGAAGTCGGGGTCGTCGCCGACGTCGACGATCGCGATGGTCTGTCCCGCGCCGTCACCCTGGACACCACCAAACGAGATCTTGTTGATCCCGTAATACGACGTGATCTCTTGCGGCGTCGTGCTCGAAGCGTAGGGGATGGTCGATTGATCAGGGTAGGCCGGGATCGCGATGGGGTACCCCGCCGCGTTGGCCGGGACGCTGGCCAGGGCGGCGGAGAGCGCGGGGTTCGCCGTGTTCAGCGTCGAAAGGACCACGCGGATTTCCAAGTCTTCCAGGATCGGTCGGGCCGATCGCCTCAGCGGCAACCGGGACGCGCAGGGACCGCTTGCGAGTGGACATGGGGATTCTCCGTGTTGTATAAATCAGACGACGGATCCTGGATCAGACGTGGACCCGAATTCCCAATGCGTATCGTCGTATCTTGGCTCTCTGTTCCTGAACCGATCCGGGCGTGCAGTAACGCCGCAACCCGGCCGGCGAAGTTCCGCGCTTCATCAGTCCCGTTCGTGCCGGCCCGGCTTTCGGCCGGCGGATCGATGGTTTGCCTCTGTCCGGTTCCGCGATGACCTCGATGGACCTTTCAATCGGTCCGAGGCTCGTCCCTCTCGAAGGCCAGACGCCGATGCAATGCTGTGAGACCTTGACTCCCTCCGCCTGAGGTCAGGCGGGCGGCTCAATCGCAGTGGTCTCTCGTTCCCCAGGACACGTCGCCGCCCAATCGGCCGGCACCATGTCCCAAGAAGCCCTTCTTGCAGATCCGCCTTCCTCCCTCGGAAGAATTCTCAGAGGTCTGAACGACGCTCCCCCCTTCGCTGGAGCACCACCTCTGTGAGAACATCAGATTACGAAGGATGAACAAGATTTTCAGTTTGCCGGTGAGGCCGGACAATTGCAACGGTATTCCGCCAATACTTCATAAGAAAAAAGGGCGCCCCTTGTCTACCCTTCCCAATAAGTTCCCCCGGTTTCACCAGTGGATTGCGAATTCTCCTTGGATCCGGAACGTCCCGCAGAATCGGCTCTTTCCTGTGTGGAGTGGGTTGTGAGGGCTGTGCGCAGTACGGCGGACGTGAGAATACACCGGGTGTATGAATCAGATGAACTATCCTGAATCAGACGTAAATCCGAATCTCGCACCCCTTCTCCACGAGTCGTACGGGACGGAGTCCGATGGATGTGCGGCTCGGGTACAGGATGGGAAGGTCCAATTCGACTGATCGGTGATTTCACTATTGAGAGATTCATCATCGGAATCGGATGAATCCAGCGCCCCTCGCCCCGGGGGGACTCCCAATTCTCGAGCCCATCCGGGAGCGCTGACGGCGTACCGGAGCACGGGCGGTCCCGGCGATGGTTCCCGTTTTGACGACATCCGACCGTGGGCGGTCGGTGGGCGCCAGGCGATTCACGATGGCCGGGTCGAGCGACGCGGAATCGACGGCGAGGAGCGCGATCGATCCCTGGCAGGGCGGGGGTGGTGCGGTGAAACGTTGGGGTTGACAGAGCTGAGCGCTCATCCGCGATTCGTTGCGCCTCTTCGTCCCCCCCTAGCGAAGGGGGACGACGCCGTCCGGCGTCGGTGGGGGGGGTGGTCGGCGTGGCTGGGCCCAGTGCGCGGCGACTCCCTCGGACCCCCACCCACCGTCGCTCCGCTCCGGCCCCCCCTTCGCAAGGGGGGACGAATTCGGCTCGGTCTGGCGCACACAAAAGATGACTCAGCCGGGCGCTCGAGAACCTCAGTCAAGACCAACGTTTCACCGCGCCATGGCGGGAGGGATGATTCCTCCGAGAGGGCCGGGCTCCGTCCGGGCCGCGCGATCGCGCAAGCTGACGCGAATGGAGCCTTGCCTCCCGGATCGGATCACCGAGGGTTGACGGGGCGCGTTTTCGGCTCGGGTGCGAGAGGGAGCGGGTCGGGGACCGGGTCCATGGGATCGCTCCACACCAGTTTGCGGGCGCGGAGGAGGTTGCCCAAGTGCTGAGTCGTCGGGTCGGTCTGAGTGTAGTAAGCGATCGCGGCGCGGCGGTTATTCCGGGCCTCGTGAATACGGCCCAGGTTGGCGTTGGCACCCCAGCGGAACATGTTGAAGTAGGGCTGGGAGGGGCTCGGTTCGGGCAAGAGCTCCAGGGTCCTGCGGAACATCAACTCGGCCAGGTCGAGGTTGTTCCGCTCGATGTGGGCCAGTGCAAGGTAGTACGTTGCGTAGATGTCCAGTCCCTCCTGGGTCTCTTTCGGGATCATGTTCTGCTTCGTCTTGTCGGTGACCACCGGGATCTTCTCGGCGAGCCGGAATTTGCCATATTCCTCGATGGCGGCATCCAGCTCGCCGCGGAGCTGCTTGACGCGGGCATAGACGAGGGGGAATTCGGGCCGGAAGAAGAAGAGCGAGTTCTGGATGGACCTGACGAACTGAGTGTCGGTGAAGAGACGATCCTCGACCGACAGAGGGAGTGGCCAGAGTCTGACGCTCCCGTTATGGGGGGCCAATACGCGGGTGAAATGGTCGCGCAGCTCGGCCGGGTGCCGATAGAGGATCGTCCGGTTCGGGCCGGCCAGCTCGCGCTCGAGCATCTTCATCTTGGGCGAGAAGTAGCTGGAGCTGGAATCGATCAGGGCGCCGATCTTCGTCGGGCTGGACAGGAGAGCGGCCTGGCTGGCGGTGTAGGAGAGTTCACCGGGCAGATTCATCCGTTCGAGGATGCTCGGGTCGGTGAGCGCATCGGCAAGGGTCGCCACACCCTGGCCGCCCGGGCCGGGGATTTCCAGCCCCAGGCGTGCATCGAAAAGGTAAGCACGATCGTCGATCAGAACCGCGCAGATCCAGATGACCAAGGGCTTCTGACTCCGGCGGGAGCGCGGCGCGGCGGAATTGATGTCGCCGTTGGAAGCGAGGTTCACCACAATGGGCTCGATCGAGTTCCCCTTGGTGTACGTGAGCAATCCGGAATCGATCTCCAACTGGCGGCACATCGCCATGAACAGCCAGGCGCGCTCGGCCCACATCCCCTCGGCTTCCGTAGCCATACCGCGTAGCAGCACGTCATATGGCCGGGCGTAAGCCTGACCCAACTGGCCCGCACCCAGCGTGCCCGCCGGCACGAGCTGAACCTGTCGCACGACCCAGTCAAAGACGCGGCGGACCCGATCCAGATTATGCCCCGTTCCGGCGACTCGGTTGGCGATTCCGTAGTACATCATGCAGTCTTCGATATGCCGGGTGTCCCTCTGGGAGTCCCACTCCCGCTTCTCCAGGTTCTTCATGAAGGCGGGTGGCAAATGCATTCCGAGATACTCCCGGGCGGCCGAGTCCAGTTGATACTCGGCCGGATCCGTCCCCTCGAAGTACTGGTTGAGTTTCTGCACGGCCTGCGCGAAGTGCGCGCCTCCGGGCTGAAGCGCCGCCCGCTTGATGAGGGTGATGGCGCTATCCAGGATCGCATTGCGCTCCTCCGCACTCCGCGCGCGCAACGAGCTCCTGGATGGGTTGTTCGCACCGGGCCCCCGGGTGAGGTTGGGGAGATTTCCCGGATGAAATGTGCCCCTTGTCCCCACATTGGAGACCGGAGGCGAGTAATCGCAGCCAGCCAAGAGGATCAGGACCAGACCGGCGGCCGACAATCGATTCCCGAGAGCGTTACGACAATTCAAAGTCGGAAGACTCCTGTGGAGATGCGTCGCCGCCGATTTCGAGGACGACCCGGGCGGCCCGCGCCGGTTGGAGCACGACGACCGAGCGTGCGGGACAGTCCTGGCGAAGACGGCTCGTTCTGATGAGATTGATGGATGAAGATTCCAAGCAGAATTCCCGTTCCGCTTCGGCCTGCCCCGGCCAGACGATCCCGGGTCGCGTCGCGATGCGGGTTGGACCGATCGGAAGTCGCACGAGTCCACTATCGATCGTAACGCGGCCCTCGGCCGCAACCCAAGAGGGATTCCCAATTCAAGGGCCCGGATTCCCTATCCCTAAGATACCTGAATCTGGAATGGGGGAGATTTCGGTCCCAAGGTGCGCACGGCGAGACCTCGCCCGTCCGGTCGACATTTTCCCACCTTACGACGGAACGACGGAGAAGGTTCATCGACGATCGACGTGATTCCGGGTCGGACTCCTCCGTCGGTCTGGCTGGGCGGCGCGTCGAGTTCACGCCGTGACGGCGGCACGGATTCGCAGACAGGTCTGGAGAAGCTCCCGCAAATCATCTAGCCGCAAGGAGTTCGGGCCATCAGACAGGGCCTGGTCCGGGTCGGGGTGGACTTCCAGGAACAGGGCGTCGCAACCTGCGGCGACGGCCGCCCTGGCCAGTGTCGGAATCATGTCGCGCTGGCCGGAGGAGGCCGTCCCACCCGGGGCGCCGCCAGGGAGTTGGACGGAATGCGTCGCGTCGAAGACGACGGGCGCACCGGTCGTTTGCATCTGGGGAATGGCGCGGAAGTCGTTCACAAGCCGTCCATAGCCGAAGGTCGTTCCTCGCTCGGTCAAGAGCACACCCGCGGCACCGGCGGCCGTCAGCTTGATCACGACTTGCGTCATGTCCCAGGGGGCCATGAACTGTCCTTTCTTGACGTTGACCGGCCGCCCCGTGGCGGCCACCGCTTCCAGCAGGTCGGTCTGGTGCGCGAGAAAGGCGGGCACCTGGAGCAAGTCCACCACCTCGGCGATCGGCTGAGCCTGGATCGTCTCGTGCACGTCGGTCGTCACTGGCAGGCCAGTCTCAGCCTTGATGCGCTCGAAGGTCTTCATTCCCGCCGCGAGACCGGGACCGCGGAAACTCGATCCGGACGTCCGGTTGGCCTTATCGAACGAGGCCTTGAAGACCATGGGAATGTGCAACGCATCGCAAAGGTCGGCCAGGTACCGGGCGATTCGCAATGTCATGTCGCCGGGCTCCATCACGCACGGTCCGGCGATCAAGGCCAGCGGGCGGTCCTTGCCGATCAAGGACCGGGCCGATTCGAACGGGGTTGGGAGTGGCCATCCGTGTCTCCTTGATCCTTCGGGATGCGTGGATCTGAATGGGTCGTGCTTGCCGGGAGTCGATCCGCGATCGGGCCCGCGACCGGCCACGAGGATATCAAGCGACGCCCTCGGTGGCGAGCGGGGGCCGGCCCGACCGCTTGCCGCGCACCGGTGGAGTGAGGACTTTCAGCGCGGAAGGGAGGATCTCGATGGTCCATTCGGCGGGGTGACCACGGCCGTGAACCGGCAGGCTCTCGGCGTGGAACTCCGCACCGGGGGCGAGTTTGCGATTGACTCGGTGCCCATGGGCGGGCGGCTCGGCGCCGTGGGGCAACAAGTAGCCGCCGGGGTCGCCATCCAGTTGGACCGGGATGGGTTCATCGGCGGTCACGACCACCTTCCGGATCCGGCGATGGAACACTCCAGGGATCGCCGAGGTGGATGCCGCAGAGGACCTTCCACAAATAGTAGAGGGCCTGGAAGGGGCCCGGCTCACGGAAGACGACCAGATCGAGCCAACCATCGTCCTCACGGGCGACCGGGACGAACGGCAGCCCCAGCGGCGTACCGGGGCAGGTTGAAGATGAGCACGGTCGTCCCGCGCAAGACTTCCTCGCCGCCCGGATCGGCGATCCGCACCGAGATCTTCGGGAACCGATACGAGAAGCTCGACCGCAAGATCGGCTCGACATAAGCCATCCGGTGGGTGGGCCGCATGCGGCCCGATCGCGAGATGCGGGCTCGATGGTGCCGTGTGACCACGTCGGCATCAAAGCCGAAGCCGGCCATGAGGATGAAGCGGCGATCGTCCGATTGGCCGACGTCGACGGACATGGACCGGCCCGCGGCGATCGTCCTGGCGAGGGTTCGCGGGTCGCGCCGTAGGCCGAAATGGCGGGCGACGAGGTTCTCCGTGCCCGCCGGCAAGCACGGTAACCGGTCGACGAGGTCGTTCGTTCAAGAGGGCCGAGACCGTACCGTCGCCGCCGACGGCGACCAGGCATCGGCACGCGGCTTCGCGCGCCGCCTGAATCACCAGAGAGGATCGTTCCTCGGGTGTCCAGGCGACCTCCGCCCGGAGGCCCAGTCGTCTCAACTGGACGATCAACTCTTCGACCAGCCGATGGCTGCGGCCCAATCCCGAACCTCGGTTGGCCACGATTCCCACCCAGCCCGCGGAGACGGCACCCCGATCGTTCGCCGTCCCCGCAGCCGGTCCGACCATCCACGGCCCCGACTTCCGCACGATCGCGCGCCTCGGACCTCGGGCCGACCTCCATCCTCTCGCCGTCTTGTGATCCGGTCACTGTCGCTTGTTGACCATCCCCAGATTCAAGTGGTAGGTGTCTTGGAAGTTCTCGCGAAGCGACTGGAGCCGGGCCATGAGTTGCGTGTTGTCGGTCTTGAGGCCCTGGACTTCCGTTCGCAGATTGTCGATCGCCTTCTCTTCGTCCTGGTAATCCTTGTTTTGATTCTGCAGCGCAGTTTGTGCGGTCTTGATGGTCTCATCCACGGTCGCCAGTTGGTATCGCAACCGCGAGAGACTCTCCGAAATCTGGGAGTGTGCATCCTCCAGGTCCGCCACGCGGGCTCGCAGGACGGCGTGGTCCCGGTCGATCTTTGTCCTGGATCAAATCGGTTTGATCCCGGGTTGTGAGGATATCGTGCTTGGCCGTCTGAAGGTCCGCCTCGACTTTTTCCAGTTCGGTCGCCAGTTTCGCCAGGGCCTCGTTGCCGTTGCGATTGAGCTGGGCGACCCCGCCGGCCAGGATCATCCAGAGCACAGCGGTCAGCATCACGAATACGACAAGGACCTTACCCGCGGTGGACATCAGATTTCTCCCGCCCGTGGTCGGAGACTTCGCCATCCTCGCCGCAGGGATTTCGGCGCGAGCCTCTTCGATCCACTCGCCGAGCTGATAAGAGACGAGGGGAAACAGACTGACAACCCAGGGGTTCGTTCCGCCGAGCGCGAGGCGATCCCCATCTCTATGACTATACCTCTCGCCGAGAACGGCTGCCAAGCGGGCCGGCCAAGTTCGCACCGTCCGGTGTCGGATTTGACGATCTTTGCGGACCGGTTCGTACAATCGGAAGTCCGTGTCGCGGTAAGACCTGGGCTCACCGCCGGCTGCGAGTCGAGCCGGGAGCCGCCCGCGGCATCCGCCGATGTGTTGGAGACCAGGCCCCGATGCGTCCGACTTACCCCGTCACGGAACTCCTGGGCGATGGCATCGGTGCGGAGCTGTCGCGTGCCGTCCATCGGCTGGCCGAATCGCTACCGATCCAGCTCGAGTTCCTACCGGTGGATTTCCGGCTCGAGAATCGCAGGGCTCGCGGCAAGGTACTCTATGACGAGGCGGTCGAAGCGATTGCCGCCACGAGGGTGGCCCTCAAGCATCCGACAACCACCGCCGAGGAGAGCCCCAACGCAGTTCTGAGGCGCCGGTTGGACCTCTCGGTCATCCACCGGCCCGTGTACACGATCCCCGGGGTGCCGACCAACTTCCGCCGCGAGCTCGACCTGGACATCGTCCGGATCGCCACGGGCGGGACCTACGACGATCCCGGCCGGATGATCGGCGAGGATGGGGCCGTCAGTCTGCGGATCGTGGAGCGGCGGCCGGTGAGCGAAGCGGCTCGCTATGCCTTCAACCTGGCTCGCAAGACCGGCAAGAAGGTCACCAGTTCGTCGAAATACACGATCCAGAAGGCGACCGATGGCCTCTTCGAGCGCGTCACCAAGGAAGTCGCCGAGCAGTTTCACGAGGTGCCGCACTCCGTCGAGCTGTTCGACGCGCTCCTGGGCAAGGTCATCATGGCGCCCGAGAAGTTCCAGATCGTCCTGGTCCTGAACGAGTACGGCGATTTCCTCTCGGACATGGCCTGCGGGCTGGCCGGCTCGCTGGGCATCGGCGCCAGCGCCAATCTCGGCTTCGACGCGGCCGCCGTCGTCCGCGTCGCTTTGTTCGACGCCGCCCACGGCACCGCCCCCGACATTGCCGGCAAGAACCTGGCCAACCCCACAGCCATCTTCCTGGCCCTGTCGCTGTTGCTCTACCAGCTCGGCGAGATCGCGCCTGGGTCATGCGGTCAAGACCGTGACGCTCGACCTCTTGCGGCAGGGCGTCCGCACTCGCGACCTGGGCGGGCAGGAATCGACCGACAGCTTCACGGAAGCCGTCGCCGCGGAGGTCAGCCGCCGGTTGGTCCCGCCCCAACCAGGTCCCAACCGGACCGTCATGCCGGCCTGAGATAATCATCGAAGACCGCGGTGAGTGGCCCGTTCCACGTCCTGAATCACGGGCGATTGAGTCTCACGAATGCGATCCTGGACTTCATCAGGGGCCGCGACCATGCACTTCTGGAACCAGCTCTCCACGGCCGCCCTGATGCGGCTGACAATCCTGGCGTCGCTCAACCTGCTCATGGGCCGGCTGGTCGGGCGGTGGGACATCCTGCTTCACCCCTGGTTCTTCCTTTCGATCGTCACGGTGAACCTGGGTCTCTACGCGGTCATGGTCTATTCCGGCACCTTGAACAAGACGTTGATCGGGATGATGCTGGGTGGGCTTGCCGCCACGCTGGGGATCCTCGTGTACACCGGCATGGGCGCCTCGGCGTTCGCATACGGCGGCCCATTTGGCAGACTCAGTTACGTCCTGGTTGAATCCGCCATCAACCCGGCGCTCAAGGCCCTGCCGCCGCAGGTTTATGCGAGGGGACCGATCAACCCGTATCAATGGCAGCCCCTACTGGGCTACGTCGCGATCGATGGGCTCGGCCTGATCGCGATCGTCACCTGCGGCCGCCTGGCGCGAATCAGGGAGGCGAATTCCCGACGTCGGGATACCTCGGCGGCTCCGCCTCCTCTTGACGGCGGCGCTGCAAGTCCGATGTAATCATCCACTTGGTCGATCCAACCCGATCGAGTCTCTCGGAACGGAACCCTGATGGCCGCTGGCGATCCCACCGCGAACCCTCAAGACCCCGATTCATCCCGGACAGCGACCGTGCCCCGGCCCAGGCGACGCGGGCCGACATCCGGGCAGGTGCTGGTCGTCACGAGCGTGATGTTCACGTTCATCTCGTTCTGGCGGACGGCGGCAATCGTGCTGTGCGACCTGGCGAGCACGGCGTATTACATCGGAGGCATCGTCGAGTCGCAGATCGGTCCAGCGGCGCCCTGGTTCATCCTGGCGGTCATGGGTTTCAGCTACGCGGTTCGGAGCGTCTACATCGAGAGCTGCTCGATGTTCGTTCGTGGAGGGGTGTACCGGATCGTCAAGGAGGCGATGGGGAGCAAGCTGGCCCGGCTGGCGGTCTCGGCACTGTTGTTCGATTACATCCTGACCGGCCCGATCAGCGCGGTGACCGCGGGACATTACATCATCGGCCTGCTCAACGACCTGTTCGAGCTGGGCCCGAACAGCCGATTGATGGCTCACCAGAACGGACTCTCGTCGGCGATGGCCATCGCCGTGACCCTTTATTTCTGGCGGGTCAATACCAAGGGGATCCACGAGTCGAGCGACCGGGCGATGAAGATCATGGCGGCCACCACGATCATGGGAGTTGTCATGGTCGTTTGGTGCCTGGTGACCCTTGCCGTGCGGCCGGAGCCCGCGCACCTCCCAACGCCGACGCCCGATCTCTCCAAGAAGGTGAATGCCGAAGGCAAACCGATCCTCGACCCCTTCGGCAAGCAGGTCGATCCGCTGGGGTTCCTCGGCGAGACGTCGTTGGCCGAAGCCCTGCGGCCCGAGCGAATCGGCGAGCATTGGCTGAGCCTCATCGGCGTCATCGGCATTCTCATCTCATTCAGCCACTCGATCCTGGCGATGAGCGGCGAGGAGACTCTGGCCCAGGTCTACCGGGAGGTGGAAAGTCCGAAACTGAAGAACTTCCAGCGCGCGGCGCTGGTCGTGTTCCTTTATAGCATGCTGTTCACCTCGGCGATCAGTTTCTTCGCGGTGATGATCATCCCGGATGAGGTCCGGATGTCACGATACAGCGACAACCTGATCGGCGGTCTGGCGATGAATGTCGTCGGCCCGCAATGGGCGCGGCTGATCCTGAATGCGCTGGTCGTGGTGGTGGGCTTCCTGATCCTTTCAGGGGCCGTCAACACGGCGATCGTCGGTTCCAACGGCGTGCTGAACCGCGTCTCGGAGGACGGCGTCTTGCCCGATTGGTTCCTCCGGCCGCATCCCCGGTACGGGACGACGTCGCGTCTGATCAACCTGGTGGTCATCTTGCAGATCATCACGATCCTGGGTAGCCGTGGGAACGTGTTGACTCTGGGTGAGGCGTATGCCTTCGGTGTCGTCTGGAGCTTCGTCTTCATGTCGATGTCGATGCTGGTACTCCGCTTCACGCGCCGGCAGCCGCGTGAGTACGAGGTGCCTCTGAATATTCGGATCGGTCAGGTCAACTGGCCGATCGGGATGGGCCTGATCTTTCTGGTGCTGGCCCTGGCCGCCATCTGCAACCTGCTGACCAAGGAGGTGGCGACGATCACGGGCGTGGCGTTCACGGCGGGTTTCTACGTGGTCTTCTGGCTCAGCGAGCACGCACACCGCCGCCGCCGGGGCGCTGCGATGGAGCATCACGAGCATCTGGAGCAGTTCAACCAGCAGCAGACCGACCATCTCAGCGTCGAATCATTGAACCTCTCCAAGCCGTATCGCAAGCTGGTGGCGATCCGATCGCCGTACAACCTGGGTATGCTCGAGCGCTGCCTGGCCGAGACGGATCCGGAGACGACCGAGGTTGTGGTGATGACCGCGAGCGTTCTGCCGCAGGGCTCGGGCGATTTCGAGCCGGCGATCACCGAGCAGGACCGGCAGCTTCTGACGGCGGTGGTCAACCTGGCCGAGCACGCGGGCAAGCCGGTCACGCCGGTGATCGTACCGACCAATGAGCCCTTCTATGCGCTGGCCCAGACGGCCAAGACGATCGGTGCCCAGGAACTGATCATGGGGCTGTCGAACAAGTATCGCCCCGAGGACCAGCTCGACCTGGTGGCACTGTACTGGTTCAACAACTGCGGCGACAAACCGGAGCCGCTGTCGATCCGGGTGCTGGGCAAGGACCGCGACGCGCGGCTGGACATTGCCGGCGGAAGCCAGATCCCCAAGCCCGGAGCCGCCGCTGCCGAATCGGCGCACATCCTTGCCGAGCTCCGCAAGAGCTGGCATGGCGTCGAGCGCCTGCTCCTGGCCTACGATGGCAGCCCATTGAGCGCCGATTTTCTCGATACCGTCATGAGCTTCCTCGACCCGGCCATCGCCGTGACCCTGATCGACGTGGTCGAGGAAGGGGCCTCCGAGAACGGGATCGATGCCACCGAAGAGGCCAAGCAGGTCGTGGAGCGGGGGCTCGAACGCGCCCGCGAGCTGGGACGGATCGTCGAATGGCGCGTCGCCTACGGCGAGGCCGGTCCCGCGATCGTCCGAGCCGCGGTCGACGGCAAGTTCGACGCCATCTTCATGAGCCTCCGCGGCGTCTATCGTCGCGGCGATACCACGGCCTTCGCCTCCAATACCCGCTACGTCCTCGAAAACGCCCCGTGCCGCGTCATCCTCGGCTTCGCGCCCAAGTCCATCCCCGCGCCGGCCCCCGACGGCCAGGCCAATGGATCGTGACCGGTCGTCGGCCATAGGGAGAAGAAACCAATCTGCCTGAATCCACTGCCGACTACCCACTCGATCGTTTCACGTTTGAGGAGCGCACCCTACGGCGCTCGTGTGGCCGGGCTCGATCCGAGCGAAACCGATCCAGGGCCGTGCGCCTGAGAACAGGTGAAAGAACAGGTGGGACGGTCGAACCCTCTACTCATCGTCGTCAATATTATCAATAGATTATCTTCATATTCTTAGATCTCGTGTTCTCTATGCCGCCCACTCGGGGACCGCATCTTACGGAGAGTGCAGTCGGTAGGCAACCTACTCGTTAGGTGCTCTATTCTTTGGCGGCTTGACGCGTGGCGATGGGTACATAGCCCGCCTCCAAGCCCGGCGGCGGGGTTACCACCAAGGCTGGGTCGATATCGGCCAGCGTACCGATGGTGGGGGGCGGAAGGTAGTCGCGGTCTTTCTTCCAGTTTCGGTGGAGTTTTTCCACGCGCGTTTGCAGGCGCTCCCGTTCGTGATCCGTCAAATCCGCGTTGAGGAGTGCGGGTTGGTCGGCGAATCGATACCAGTAGTACGTGACCACGCTACCGTCACCGAGGCGCGCCCGGAACGGTCCGGCCGCGGGCCCTGGCTTCTTCCAGGAACTCTTCAGGTCATCGGGTGTGACGTAGGGCTGGGGGCGATCCTCGCGAGGTCGATGGAACTGGACCTTGGCCAATCCGGTTTCGGCCGGAACGTCTTTCGGTTGGACCACGACCCACTCCGCCTTCTTGTTCTGATCGGTCACCAGGTGAAAGTATTCGGGGAGTGTGACCAGTGGGCCATGCTGGGAATCAGTATACGTCACCAACCGGTCGTTCCACCGATATCCGTAGGTGTGCGAATCGAGTGCCACGGGCCTGGCGAACGAGTTCCAGGCGAGCGGCACCCTCTTGTCTCGGGGGGCGTTCGGCGGATAGATCCTCCAGGTCGACCCACCTTTGCCGCTGAAGGTGTGCACGCTGGCCCCCTTGGGGTCGATCACGCCGCTGGCCGGAGATCCGCCTTCAAACCAGGCCTTGACGGCGTCCCAGAGCGCACTCTTGTTGTAGGCGGTGATGCGATGCACGACTACCGAATCCCCCTTCGCGTCTCGGGGGAAGGATGTGGGGGCGATCCGGGCGTAAGTTTCTCCCTTCGCGTCAACGGCCTGCACGCTCGGGACATATTGTGTTTCCATCTGCAAGGCTTTATTCGGACTCGATGATCGCGTATCCAGAAACATTCCGGCCAACTTCGGGTCGTTCACCGTGGCGCGGGACCAGAAGAACGGGGTGAAGAACGCGACCGGGCCCTTGAAGTTTCGCGTGTTGAGGAACAGCGTCCAGGAGTGGTCGCCGGTCGGGACGGTTTTCCCGGCGGTGGTGGATTTGGGGTCGGTGAGCGGAAGCGGCAGATACCCGTAGCCGACGAGTTCGCCGCAGGTCCCTTGTTTCAGATTCAGGCCATCGGCGGGCCAAAGTAGCCAGGGGCTGAGTTGTGCCACGCCGTAGAGGCCCGTGGGATTCCCCCAGTCCCTTCCTTTGCCGGCGCCCGGGCCGTTGGCCCATTCGCTGAAATTCAGGGCCACCCCGCCCATGATGAACTTGGGCGTTTCGGTGGCGAACCGCGTGTCACGCCACCAGCCCAGGCCACCCTCGATGTCGGAATACAGGTCGGCGGGTTTGCGATCGCCATACTGAGCGAACATCCAGGTGCCGAACAGACCGGTTTGAAAACGATGCCCCGGGTATTCCTTCAACAAAGGCCAGGCGGCCACATACATCGAGAACCCAGCGTTATAGGACTCAGGTACTTTGTCATGTGGGACAAGCAGGTATCCAGCCATCTCTGCTTCCTGGATCCGGTCGTCGGAGCGGACCACGGGTGGCCGGAGCAAGAAGAAGACGAACGCCAAGCACGACGCGAACCAGGTCAGCGATCGATTGATTGACATCGGATAACCACCGGTAAGGGGTTTTTCGCTGGGGGAGACAGAGGTTTTCCGGCCGAGATTTCCCGGATGACCGGTGGGTCCAGCCGACCGGGGCTCGTTCCATGGTCATCCGAAGGAATTCGAACAGGCTACCGAGGTCCTGTCAAGCCGCCGCTGGTTCGGACGGCCTCGTGGCTCTGGCTCATTTCGCCGACGATGTCACGGGGCGGGAGCGTGAAGGCTAGAGCGTGTTACGAACGGCACTGGAAAAAGGGGGCGGCCTTGTGTGGTCTGCTCCCCGAAAACTGGTCCAGTCAAAATGGGAGTCCCTCGGTAGACTGAGTCACCTGAGGAGAAAAGGGAGACGAAAAAATTTTATATATGAGTGTAAATGTGATATAACTAATAAATAGGCTCTCACGTGCTTTAATATATTTATTATTTATTTAAACTTTAATGTTCTCTTTTTAATGTTCATGTCCCCTTTTCTGTTCTTAGTTCTGTCCCCTTTTCTGTTCTACCCCGGGCCGCCGGATACAACTTTCTTCATTTTCGCCCTCACGGGTAAAGCGACCTATGAGCAGCAAATGGCGGCGCTTCGAAGTGCTTCTTCCGCTCCAGTTCAATGAAGAGCGGGTTGTACCTGAACCATGGCTGGCTGAGGCCGTCCTCGGAATCGCCGATCATTTCGGTGCCGCAAGCCAAGAGCCACAGAAAGTGGACAGGCACTGACGCCACGGCGGCATACTTTATCGCGATGACCCGAGGCGAACCCGGATCGGGCCGGCTCCGGATCGTCAGTATAGACTCGAAGATCGCTTGGTAAAGCGTTAATCGTCCGGCATTTCTTGGAAATGAGGATTTCCGAGACGATTCTCTTGTGTCCGGGCGCTCTTCTTTGCTAGAGATGTGCTGTCCATCATCTTGAAAGTGCCGTCCCTTTCCCGATTCGGCCTGAGACAACCATGCTTCGCGCCAAGTGGTGCTTTCGCAGAAAGCCCATTTGGTTTGAGCGGACCCAATCAACCTCGTCGAGGGCCGGCAAGTTCACTTCGCGGTGCGAGGGCTTTTCGCACCTTCAGGGACAGAGGGACATCTGCACGATGCCGACGTCCATCGATGATGCGTCATGAGCTGACTTGAGATGACTCCTCGCAGAAAGGCATCAAGGTGGCCAAATGACCGGAATCCGAAGACTCGCGGTGCTGGCGGCTCTGGTGCTTGGCGGGATGTGTTCGCGATCGGTGGAGGCGGAGCTCCTGACCATCAGTCCCACCGGGTCAACCGGACCTGGGGGCACCATCACGTTCGCGCAGATCGGCCCGCAAGACCTGACTTCCGCCAACCTCAATACCGACTTCACGGCCTTGTCGTTCATCCCGGTGATCTTCACGGTCTCGGACACGTCGCCGATCTCAATCTATGGCAACGACGTGAATGACACGTCAACGGTGTGGTCTGGGTTCACGGCGACGGTCGTCTCCGGGACCGCGACCTTTCAGGACCCTAACGACCCGTACAACCCGTACAGCACCTACTCGGACATGCCGGGTTGGACGGTGTCGCTCGCGAACCAGAACACCACGGCGATCTTCTCGGGCGGGCTCGATCGCGCCCGGCGATTCCCTCGACACGTTCCTGGGCCTGATCGTGTCGGACCCGAGTGAACCCGTCACGATCGAACTGTCCGGGACCGTCCCGGAGCCTTCGTCGCTCCTCTTGGCCGCGATCGGCGCGATGATCCTGGGCTCCGCGGCTCCGCTCCGCCGGGCCCGGAAGTGCGCGGTGATCATGGCCGCGGTCGCGGCCGTGGCGACACCCGCGGCTCGGGCCGGTGGTCCGCAAGTCGTTCAGGCATATCAAAATAACTTCACAATCAATTCGGTCGGCAAGATCCCGGCCCACCCGACACAGATGACCTTCGGCCCTTCCGGCCTGCTCTATGTGATGACCGTCAACGCGGGTGCCTACAGCTTCGTCTACGACCCGGCGACCGGGGCGCTGTCGTCGTCCGTCCAAGCCGCCCCGAATGTCAAGGGGATCGGCATCGCATTCCACGGCACCGACATGTATCTGACGTCGACGGACGGCACCATCCACAAGCTCAACGACGCGAACGGCAACGGCGTCTGGGGTGAGACGGGTGAGCTGGACGTGGCGATCGTGACCGGCATCCCCCAGGGCGATCACAACACCGATCAGCTCCAGGTCGTGGGCAACACCCTCTACGTCGGGATCGGCCGGCGCACCATCAATGGGCATTTGGGAGCCTGGACCAGCGGGAACCTGGACGACCTGGGTGGCAAGGGCTTCTTCTTCGGTGGGATCGGCCGGACCTGGGGTGACTCGGCGTACAACGGCACGATCGCGTGGATTCAAGACCTGACCACCGTCGCCAACCAGACGGGATCGGCCAACGCCTGGACCACCGAGCCCCCTGTCTTCTCGCAAGCCCTGATCCAGCACGACTCCGGGCCTTTCTCGGTGCAGGACCCGAGCAAGCTGGTCGTCCACTCCGCCGGTACGAGGAACCCGTTTGGTCTGTGCCTGGACGCGCAAGGGAACCTCTGGTTCACCAACAACTTCAATCGCACAGCGACCCTGGGCAATGGCCAGGCCGGCTTCGGCCTGCGCGGCGACCAGCTCGACTCCGATTTCAGCCGGGATGTCCAGGATCAGCTCTTCATGGCGAGCCCGGGGGCCGACTACGGCTATACCGACATCAACTGGCGCGGTGTCAATCCGATGCTCACGTCGACGAACCCCGGATATCATCGCGTGACGTCCGTCACGTTCGACAATCTCTTCAACAAGGGCCCCTACACACTCCACGACCCCGCGAATCCCGATGGCCTTGGCCCGAGCAGTTCGGCCGACGGTTGCAACTTCTGGTACTCCGCCAACCTGCCCGCCGAGCTCATGGGCAACATCTTCATCGTACGCTACAACGGTACGATCACGGAAACGGGGGGGCTAAAGCGATCGCTGACCTATTCGGACCTCGTCGCCGTCGATGTCACGTCGGGGAAAGTCCGGCAGGTCGCCTCTGGCTTCGCCAATCCGCTCGTTGTCCTGGCCGACAACAACTCGGGCCGCCTCCTGATCGCCGATTATGGTGATCAGATGGTCTATTCGCTCCAGATTCAGTCCCCGTGCGGTCCTCCCTCGAATTAGAGGGCAAGGTTGGGCAGGAAGCCCACTCCACGGTCACGAGTCACGTCTCGGTCGTTGGCACGCGTCCGTGCCGAGTCGCGAGGCCATTCCCTGCGTTGAATCATTCCGTCCGGCAAAGTGAACATGGACGAGGGGTCGCGGACCCCGATCGGGCCAGAGAGCACGGCCTCGGCTTGGGTGCGGATCCGCCTCGATGCTGAGGCGTCCGCTATACCGCATCGGCGGGTCTTCCGGCAAATCCGACCGGCTGGAGACAGTCTCACCACCAGCCGCTCCCACCTTTGAATCATCTCATCCAGCGCGGATAATGCCGGAAGGTCCGATCGTGACGTCGCGCGTCCGTCCGTCGTGCCTGATGTCATCAGCATTGTCATTCATCCCGTCTCAGATGCGCCGCATGGGAGGGTAGGGTGGAACCATGCGCACGACTTTTACCTCGATCCCCGGAAGACGGCTCCTCTCGAGCCATCGGAGGGGGACGAGCGAAACCGTTCCTGGGTCTCGCCTTTCGAAGTGCCGAAAACCGTCGGGTTGTATGGCGACCCTGAACTCAGCGACGTCCGGGGAATCCGGTTTGATTACACCGGCGGCGAGACCGGAGACTCCTGGGAGCCACTCGATGACCGCGACGATCCCCCCGTGACGATCCGCCCTGGTCGGCTCACGGGAAAGGTCCTGGAAATGACGTTCGGGCGGCCGATCGCGATCGAAGATCTACCGGGTGTTGCCGAAAGACTCAAACTGAGAGCGGTCGGTTCCCGAGCACTGGCGACCCGGTTCAACTACCAGATGATCTCGGCGATCTTTCAGAACTGGTCCACCGTGGCCGATCGCATCGAATGAGAACGCGTCGCTGTTTGGAGACCAGAAGCCGACACTCCGGGAAGTCGGGCGAAAAAAGGCCAAAGACGGAATCCGTTCCTGGCCCCTTTGGTTCCCTCTGGGCCAAGTTGGCTCCGGTTTCCCTCGGAAGCACAAAGTTCGACCCTGCGGCTCACTGTACCAGCGCCGACGGTGATCGTAGAGTCGATCGGGGCGAAGGTCGCTCCATCGAGAGAGACGAGCGCCGCCCCAGTCTGCCTAACCCGCAGGGTAATTTAGCGATGTCCCCTTTCGCCCCTCCCCTTTCGCCCCCACATGGGAGGCCCGGTCATGGGTCCGACTTCCCTTATCCCGGCATCGACATTAGGATGGGAAGATGAGGGGCGAAATCTCGCACCAATCGGGCCGGAGAGATTGCTCGGGGACTCGAGGTGAACCTCAACGACTCCATCGGCAAGAGAGGAGAGAGCATCTTCACGGTCCTCATCACGCGGTGGTGCGACGGACATCCTTGGTTCATCGATACATTCCTCGGAGAGAAGCACGAGACGACCGATTTCCTGGTCGAGCTGATCGATCCGACTGCAGGGCATGCCCACTTTTATGTGCAAGTGAAAGCGACGAGAAGACGGTACAAGGGACGGGGCGCCTCTCGGAAGCTCGACATTGCCGTGTCGGAGGGAGTCGTGGTGAAGCTGAAGCAGATTCATGCCCCCGTCTATGTGGTCGGCATCGATATCGATCGCGTCTGCGGCTATATCTCGGCGATCACGGAGGCGTCCGCCGGCGGCATCCACGGCATCCCCGCGCGACACTCGCTGAATTGTCGAACGCTGAGGGCCCTCTGGAAAGAAGTTAACGATTATTGGAAGGCGAAGACGATTCTAGCCCGGAAGTCGAGGTTCACGGATTGAGGAGATTCCGATGAGCAAAGTACCGTCAATGCCGATCGAGCAGCGCCCACATGCGCTCGGGGTTATGATCGAGCATCGCTCGCAAGCGCTCGCGACGGTCTTCCTGACGGGCCGTAACAACGTGGAAGCGATCCCCATCCGAGACCTGGGTAATCTCAGTATGATCTGCCGAATCTTGACAGATGAATCTGACGCTGAAGAGGTTTTTGGCGTGGTTTACGCGGGTGTCTCCGGACCGATCGCGAGCGAGCGGTGGGCGGAGAAGTGGCTGTATTCGTACTACCGGGAGTCGAAGACCGTCAAGAAATACCCATTTCCCGTCCTGATCCTGCTCTTCTCGATGGAGTCTGATGAAGGGGTTTTCGCCTGGCGCATGGAGCCGGATGTCTCCGATCGAGTTCCCATCCTGATC
Source organism: uncultured Isosphaeraceae bacterium (assembly GCA_963845695.1). GTDB lineage: Bacteria > Planctomycetota > Planctomycetia > Isosphaerales > Isosphaeraceae > CAWJTV01. The sequence goes on from CAWJTQ010000020.1 coordinate 485,190, forward strand.
CTGAATGAACGATTCGCGTGTGAGAAGGCGACCAGGTCTGGTCTCGATTCCGTCCTCAAGCGCGTGCGATCCTGGTATGCGGCTTATTACGATCGAATGATTCGGATTAAGTCATGAATGATATACGCTCGACGTTTACTGTCCTCGGGTCGCTCACGATCGCGGAAATCCCTTGGAGAGTAAAGGGTGTCAGAGAGTGAAGGGTGTCGGTTCTATTTTGCTCTGGTGCAACTTCTTTTCACTATTCGATTTCCGACCGGCAGAGCGCGGCAAGCAGTTTGAGCCTCACGAAATCGTCGTCCTCGAACGGACGTTCGAAACCGCAATCCTGAAACCGGTCGCGCCGTGCATTCCCAGCACCCTACGAGACGGCCGTGGAGGCTTCCGGGACAGACTCCTAGAAACGCGAGCGCCAATCGGTTGCGTTGCGCACGCGCCCCTTGTGAGGTGACCCGTGCCGCACTGCGTTCGGCGGGCTCCTGACCACTGCTGTGAACATCTTCGGCCAAGGCGGGAGAGGCGTTTTCTCTGGTTTTTCCGAGAGTCTTCGCGGATCACCACCGCGGGAAAGGCGCCCTCTCGTTCCGACGCGCCAGCGGCTTCATTCACGAGAGCCCGGCCCGGAGGGATCGCCCATCCCTGCCTACCATCGCTAATGCGAAACGGAAACCAAATTCCGGCCACGGCTATATTGCCGCGGTGAACAGCCCATGACACGCTTGAAGGCGGTGCTGAAGGCGCTTTCGGATTCGTAGCCGAGCGATAGTGAGATGACCGAAATGGGGTCGCTGGAATTTGTCAGCCGGTCCCCGGCGAGAAGCATTCGCCAGCGAATCAGGTAATCAATGGGTGTCGCACCGACGGTTTCCTTGAACTTCTGGGCGAAGCTCGATCGCGACATCCCGACTCGATCCGCCAGCTCCTGCAAAGTCCACGGACGTGCAGGGTCGTCGTGCATCAAGTGGATTGCCACGCTCATTTGCGGGTCTGCCAGCGCGAAGAGCCATCCGACGCCTCCGCTCAACCCTTCCGCCAGATGTGCCCGAAGGGCCTGGACCAGCATCATGTGGGCGAGGTGCTGGAGGACCAGAAAGCTGCCCGGCTGTGGCTCGCGCAGTTCCTGCATCATCCTCTCAATCGACCAGCGCAACGCCAATTTGTCCGATTCTTTCTTGATATGCACGATGGGCGGGAGCATCCCCAGCAGGATGCCGGCATGATTTCCGGCAAGGCCGAAGTAAGCGCCAACACCGGAGACATCTCCTCCCCCATTCCAGGAGGCGACGCCACCATTCAGTGGCCGTGAATGCATCGACCTGAAGTCAACAGGCGGCAAGGCCAGGTCGCTTGCGAGGCGGAAAGGCCGTCCCAGCGGCAGCAGGAAGCAATCTCCGGTCTTCAGGGGCACCGCTTCGGGAACTCCCTCCACGGAAAGCCAGCATTGGCCGGAAACGACTGCGTAGCATTTGATGCCTTCATGTTGTGGGAACTGGAACGACCATTCTCCACCGACATCGAAGCCACCGCACATCGTGTTGCGTGGTTTCAGAAGCGACAGCACGCCTGAGAGCGGGTCCATGGGGCACTCCTGGACGATCGCGATGATATTTTGGACTCTAGAGCATAGATCGTATCAGGTCGATCGCCTACCCTGTGGACCAAGGGACCGAAAGTTCGAGTCGAACCCAGGGAGGCTTCTGATGCGTGTTTTCGTTACCGGCGCCACCGGCTTCGTCGGCTCCGCCGTCGTTCAGGATCTGATCGCCGCGGGCCACAAGGTGCTCGGCCTCGCCCGTTCGGACGCGGGCGCCGCGTCGCTCGCCGCCGCCGGGGCCGAGGTGCACCGGGGCAATCTCGAGGACCTCGACAGCCTGCGGAGAGGCGCGGCGTCATCGGATGGGGTGATTCACACCGGCTTCATCCACGACTTCTCACGATTCCAGGAGGTCTGCGAGTCGGACCGGCGGGCCATCGAGGCGCTCGGTGACGCGCTCGCAGGCTCCGACCGTCACCTGGTTATCACCTCCGGGACCGGGATGGGGAACGCGGTGGCAGGCCAACCCGCGACCGAGGACCATTTCGATCCCAACCACCTGAACCCCCGTGCCGCCTCGGAATTCGCGGCAGAGGCGGTCGCCGCGCGTGGCGTGAGCGTGTCGGTGGTGCGACTGCCGCAGGTGCATAACACGGAGAAGCAAGGCCTCGTCACTCCCGCGATCGCCATCGCCCACGAGAAGGGCGTCGCGGCTTACGTCGGCGACGGGCTCAACCGCTGGCCTGCGGTGCATCTGCTCGATGCCGCGCCCGTCTACAGGCTGGCCCTTGAGAAGGGAACGACCCGGGCGAGGTATCACGCGGTTGCCGAGGAGGGCGTTCCGGCCCGAGAGATCGCGCAGGCCATCGGGCGGGGCTTGAAGATCCCGGTCGTCTCCATGTCCCCCGAGGAGGCCGCCGGTCACTTCGGCTGGCTCGGGTTCTTCGCCGGGATGGACATGCCGGCGTCAAGCGCGCTGACGCAGCAGCGGCTGGGATGGCGCCCGACGCAGAAGGCTGGGATGATCGACGATCTCGACCACATGAACTGGTCCGGGGGTTGAAGATTCCCACTCGGGAATCATTTGAGCTGAAACGGGGCTGCGAGACGACATCGAGCGATCAAAGGGTCAGGAGCCAAAAGGTTGAATCGGCTCCTGAGCCCTTTACGGATCCATGAACGTGGCCAATGTACATCGCAGCGGAAATGCCGATTCCGGACCTGGCTTTCCATCTTTTTCGTGTATTTCGTGCATTTCGTGTTCAAAAATCTGTGATGGGAGATTTGCACGCATTCCCTGATCGTGGATGCCGCGATCAGTCGCATTCGACGATCGGAGGATCCTGTCCGATCGTTTCCATGGTTTCGTGGTTCAACGGTTCGGTAAGCCGGCGGAGGGTGCGTCCCCATTTGCGCGGGAGCTTCGTGCGGCCGAATTCGGCCAGGCGCGGGACGAACTGGTTCCAGGTCAGGACGGTCAGGCAAGACGTCTCCTGGAGGATGGCCACGAGCGTCCGGCCCCGGTGGATGGCCAGTACGGCGATGGCTCCATTCTCGGGGTTGCGGCCCAGGCGCCGCGACCGCGCGAGAGCACGGCGGAGTTCGTCGTCGGCCGCGTCCGGATCGGCCGCGAACCGCTCGACGAACCGCTCGAGGGCATGCCGCGAGAGGCGGACCGTGCTGTAGTCACGCTGTCCGGGAGGAGTCACCGCCGCGCGTCTCTCCGGTTATTCCGGCTTCCCGGTGGCTGCCCAGAGGACACCTCGGCGCATCCACTCCTGGAAATGGGGATCGGCCATCGCGCAGGGTGTCATGGCCCAGCACGTTCTCGTAAACTCGCCCCTTGCCGTAGTGATTCACCCAGATGACCGGCTCGTCCTTGCCCGTGCCCTTTTCCTTGTTGGGGTCGGAATAGGCCGTGGCCAGTACCTCGCTGCCGGGTGTCAGCATTGAGTTCTGGTAGAGCTCGTCAGTGGGGTGCTCGAACTGGGCCGAGAGGCTCTCGGAGATCGGGTGCTTGGCGTCGGTCTTCTTCACGGTGAAGACGTGCGCCGGGCCGTGGAAGCCCTGGGTCCGCCAGCCACCCGCGACCGCCTGCTCGAACTCTTCCCAGTTGGGCTTGACGAAGGCGGCCGACCCGAAATGGTAAGAGACCAGACCCTTGCCGTCGTGCACGGCCTTGAGGAAAGCCTCCTTATTGGCATCCGACCAACGGGTCTCGGGCGGGCCATTCGCCGTGTCCCTGTAATTCAGGATGAGCACATCGTACTGGGCGAGGTTCTCAGTGGTCAGGTCTTTCGAGGGCGTGGTGGTGATGTCAACCTTGATCCGGCCGCCCTTCTCCAGCATCTCCTTCAGCGCCTGGCTGGTTTCCTTCCACTTGTGTGCCCCGACGTTGTCGCCGGTGATGATGAGGGCCTGGATCGGACGACCGTTACCGCCCGCGGGTCCGGTTGGATTCTGACGCTGAGGCCCGTTCTGTGGCCTGGCGGAAGCGGCGGCGACCGGGGTTGCGGGCTCGGCGCCGGCGATCTCGTCGAGCGGGACGGGTCCGAAGACCGGGACCGCCATGTCCATGCCGTCAGTCAGGTTGCAGTAGGGTTCCATGCCATAGCCGTACCAGAGGGCTGACTTCGGAGGGACCGTGCCGGCGAGTTTCAGGACCACCGTATCCCTGGCCTTGCCGACGCATGCCTCGAAGATCATCGGGATATCGGTGCCGTCCTCCTTACGGATCGAGAATCCGGCAAGGTGGCGGTCGGGCCTCAAGCCGATGCCGTTGGGCTCTCCGGCGCTGGTGGCGGGAACCGGATTCATCGTCCCTCCGATGCCGCCGAATCGGCCCATCATGGGCTGCATCCGGTTCGCGCCGGGGGAGCCCATGTTGACCCCCTTGAACTTCACGAGCAGCGTGCCATGAGGCCCCTTGCTGACCCGGTCGAGCGTGGGGGTGGTCGCCCCGATCTGGCCGAAGAGCTCGCGCTGGGCGATCCGGGCCAGCCGTTGACCGGCCCGTTTCTGTCCCTGGGTACCGACGTGAATGGCGTCGTCCAGCTCCAGGTCGATGACGGAGACGACAGCCGTATTGGGGACCCGCTCGGGAATCATACGTTCGGCTTCCTGGACGGCGTTCCATCCCCTGGAATCGCCGGCGCGGACGAACCGGCCGATCTGGACGAAATAGAATGGCAACTCCGGCTGGCCGAAGTCGGTGCGAACCGACGTGATGAATCGGGAGAAGACCTGCGGGTACACTTTCCAGGCCTCGCCTCCCGAGTCGCTTTCGCCCTGATACCAGAGCACGCCCTTGACCTTGCCTCCCGCGAGCTGGAACTGCCGCATCATCGAGCCATAGAGGCTGTGGCCCCCCGCGTCCTTCTTGGCCGGGTTCCATTGCTCCATGCTGGTGCCGCCGTGGGCACAGGCGACCAGTCCGACGGGAATCCCGGTGGCTTCCACCATCGCCGCTGCGAACGGCAATCCCAGGCCGGCTCCTTTGCGACGATTCTTGTGGGTCTGTTTCGAGCGCTCGGCGCGGGTCTTGGGGTCGCCCGAATGGACCGGGTCCGGCGAGTCGATCAGCCAGTGCAGAGGTTCCTCGGCCTGGGCTCCACTTTCCGTCCATTCCCAGCAGCATGACCTGGGCGTGGGGCGGCGTCACGTCGATCAGGTCGCCGACCCCCTCCATGTTCGATTGACCTGAGAGCACCCAGAGGTCACCGACGAACACGGGGCCGACCGTCGTCTGGGCGAAATGCGGGCCGGATTGGATCCGGCAGTGAATCATATAAGGCCCACCCGCCGGCACGCCGACCAGCTTGCCGTCAACGAACTTGACTCCCGAGGCCATGTTCGGGCCATTGACGGTCGCATTGACGATCTTCGTATCCACTTGCGGTTCTTCCAGAACGATCGGGATATCGGCTCGACTGTTGGCGTCGCGCTGGTAGACCCGTGAGGCCACGGGCTCTTTGATCTTGAAAGAGATCCTCACGCCATCCTTGGCCTGGATCACTTCGGTCTGGGCCGACGACGGAGAATCGGCCGACGCCATCGCGAACGCCGCGACCATCGTCAACGCAAGACGGGACGGGAAACATCGTGATCGTGACATGGCTGGAGCAGCTCCCTGGTGAAAACGCGGGTAATGGCTCGTTGTCATGCGATTCCTCATGGTAACCGGCGCACCCCGACGACGAAAGGGCCTGGGATCCCGGTCGGATCCGATGCGCCGGGAGGGCACGATCCGGCTGTGGGGCGCGGACTGCCGACACTGCCCAAGGTGTCCCGCTGGGTGACCGTCTCGGAAGCTCTTTGTAAGGTGCTCTGCGAGCACCGATATGGCGCACTTCGCCGAATTCGGTGCTCGCAGAGCACCCTACGAGACTGAACGGTTGGGTTGCAGACGCCTCATACGAGCTCGAAGCGTGCACGAGTGAAGGGATCGTCCCCGGCCGGAATCCACTCGCTGGCGCTTCGGGCTCGTATCGGATCCCTGCGGTCATTGCGTGCTTAACCGATCAGTGAAGAGCGGAATGCCCCGCGGCCTCGGCGTGGTTCGGTGCAGGAACCGTGAGGATCACCAGGACGGCGGTCGTGACGCAGACCAGGAGACGGGCCGTCAGGCGCGATGGCCAGGTGGTCGAGATTGGCTCGCCGGTCTCGGCGAGGGGAAAAAGCCCGGCGCCGATCATGTCGAATGCGATGGCCCCGATCACTGCACCCGCCAGGCCGGCCACCGTGCCTTGAGCGAGCCGTCTGGGCTGGCTGCCCAGTCCGACCGCGAAGGCCAGCCCGGCCGCCGCCCCCGCCGGGCCCCAGATCAGCCCATGCATGGCCATCGAGATGAAGAGATCGTATTGCGAATAAATGACCTGTGCATTCGCAAAGGATTTGATCGAAGCCATGGAGATGCCGGCGGGCAGGGCCGCGCCCAGCGATCGCGCCGAGCAATCCAGCCAACATGGTTCCGAATAGCGACCGCCGTGCCAGGCCGCCGGCGATACCCAGGCAGCCGCCCAGGCATGCGCCCAGCAGGCCAAAGGCCAGCGCCGCATTCTGCATGTCGGCCACCACCTGGGTGGCCGCCGTGGGGGCGATCACGAAGCTACCCGAAGTCGGCACCCGCACCGTCTTGGGGGGGATCAGCTTGTAGATCGCTTCGCCGACTCCAAAAGCGAGGAGCCCGGCAAGGACTCCTGCCAGCGCCGCCAGCCACTTCGGACGGTTGAACCAGCCCTGGACCTCCGTGGGCCTCGCCACGCGACCGAGGTCCTGCGTCTCTCGTCCGTCCGGCGTGTCGGGTATCGCATCAGCTCCGTTCGCAATCACGAGCTACCTCCCTCTGCTGAGACTCTCCCATCACTGACGGCCGAAACCCCGCAGAAGAGTCGGCGTCGCATCGCCCTCCCGCAACCGGTAGAGGCGGTCGACCTTCAGGTGCTCGAAGCGATCGACGCGACCCGAGGGCCAGCGGACTTCGATTTCCTCGAGGGAATCGCCGTCCAGGCCGAAGTGGATGCGGGGGTCGGAGGCCGATTGGTAGCTGCCACCCCCGAGCGCCAGGCGCGGCGGCGACGCCCCCCGGCGGTCATTGTGACCACCGCGCCGACGGCGTCGCGATTCGACGCGGTCCCTTCCAGGAGGAAGGTCACGGAGTGGCCGCCCTCAGTCTGGTTATGTAGGTACGCGAGCGGACTCTGCTGTGGCAGGACCACGACGTCGGTGCGGCCGTCGTTGTCGAGGTCGCCGACGGCCAGGCCGCGTGCGACCCGCGGGACGGCCCAGGGGTCTCCGGCGGACGAGGTGACGTCGGTCAGGCGGCCGTCCCGGCTGCCGATCAGGAGCGAGGCCGGCATTGCGTAAGGGTAATCGGGTCGATCGTCGTTGACGTGCCCGTTGGCCGTCGCCAGGTCGAGCCAGCCGTCGTTGTTGGCGTCGAACGCGGCAATGCCGAATCCCAGGAGGAATCGGCTGGGACCGGCCAGGCCAATCGCTGCCGTCTCATCGCTGAACATGCCGGAGCCCAGGTTGCGGAAGTAGGTCGTGGACTCGCCGTAGAAGTTGGTGACGAACAGGTCGGGTCGGCCGTCGCTATCGAGATCTCCGAGAGCGGTCCCCATGCCCGCCTGGAACGCCCCTGACGCGTTGCAGGCGACGCCGGACGTAATCCCGATCTCCTCGAACCGCATGCCACCGTTGTTGTGCCAGACGTAATTGGCCGTCGTATCGTTGGCGACGACGAGGTCCACGCGGTGATCCTCGTCGAGGTCGGCCGCGACGACTCCCAGGCCGCGGCCGGAATGGTCGACCATACCAGCCTCCGCAGTCACGTCCACGAATCGGCCCGCGTCGTTGCGGAAGAGGTGGTCCGCCAGGGCCGGGAACAGGCGGGGCGTGCAGTAGTTGTATTTTTGGCCCGGCTCGACCCTGTCGCTCGGGGCCGCGAAGGTGTTCCGGTTGCAGATCGTCGGATGCTCGGCGTCCCACTTGAGGTAATGGCAGACATACAGGTCGAGGTCGCCGTCGTTGTCCAGGTCCGCGAACGCGGCGGACGTGGGCCAATCGCGGTCGCCGCCCAGGCCCGCGCGCTCCGTGAAGTCTTCGAATATCCCGTCACCGCGATTGTGGTACAGGGCATAACTCCGCCACCGGGTCAGGAAGAGGTCCGGGTGACCGTCGTTGTCGAAATCGCCGACCGTCACACCGTGCCCAAAACCTCGCTTCATCCCGGCGATGCCCGATCGTTGCGATACGTCTTCAAACGAGCCGTCGCCCCGATTACGGAACAGGCGATCGCCGGAGTGCGGCCGGGTGGGGTCGGGCGGAAAGGGTCCGCCCTGGACGACGTAGACGTCGAGCCAGCCGTCGCCGTCGTAATCGAGCAGTCCGATGCCGCCGGCCGTGGTCTCGGGGAGCTGGCGGTTCGGCGACCGCCCATTGTCGAAGACGAAGTGTAAGCCGGCGACCTCGGCGCGGTTGACGAAGCGAGGCAGGAGTCCGGTGGCCGAGGGTCGGGACAACTCCGTGCGGCCCGCATGGACCCTGAGTTCAGGATCGGCATCAGCGAGCAGTTCGGCGAGCGTGATACCGCGCGCAGGAGGAGCTGGATCGGACGTAATGTTGAGATCGGGACAATGCCAGCCACGGCCGTGGGGTCCGAGGGCGCGAACCGAGCCCTTAGCGTCCACCACCCCAGCGCCTCGAAGTGGCGGCCCAGGAATTCCGCCAGGCCAGCCAGCTCGGCGAACCGCTCCGGAGTGACCGTTCTCATCCATGAACAACCGGTAACGATCCTTGGCCGCGTCGAGCTCCGCCTTGCGCCGGCGATACTCCCGCGCGCTGGGGCTGGCCGGAATCCCAGACCAGCACCGCGAGCCGGTCCAGCGCCTCGATGTCGCCGGGCGCGATTCCTACGAGCTGCTCAAGGGCCCGCTGCTCCGATTCCCGGTCGCCCCGGTGCGCAGCCAGCCAGGCGCGCAGCTCCAGCCGCTCGGCCGCGCTGAACAGGTCGGCCGGGAGCTGAGCCAGCGCCGCGCCGGACCTCGATGCGATCACCGACGACTCGCGCCCACTCAAGACGGGCGCGCCACACGGCTGGATCATCCGGTCGACGCGTCACACAACGGTCCAGCCAGGAGGCGGCCTCATCGAACCGGCCCGTCTGAAGGGCCAAGCTGGCCATTGCCAACCAGACCCGGTCATCGTCCGGCGCCCGCAGGGCGGCCCGTTCGACTTCCGAGCGGACCTGTTCAATCAGGGTGACGGCGTTATCGGCCCGCCAATGATCGCGCAGCTCGAGCACTGTGTCGGCCGCGGTCGCCCAGGCCTGCTCGATCAGCCGGCTCATGTCCTCGCGCCGACCTTCCCAGAAATAGAGCTCCGAGAGGGTGTGGCGCACCTCGTCGCGCGCAGGACCGCCCCGGCGGAGCAACCCCTCGAGGATGACTTCGGCGTCGCGGAACTGGCCGAGGTTGCCGACCAGAGTCCGGCGCGAGCCAGGCCGGCCCGGACTCCCCAGTCGGAGCGGAGGTCGACCCGCGACCAGGCCGCCAGCGCTGCCGGGATATCGCCGCTGGCATGCTCGCAGACCCCGAGCCGGTAGGCGACTTCGGGGCCGTTCGACCATGCCCACGGTAGGTTCCTCAGGCGTTCCCGCGCCGCGTCGAACTGGTCGGCGTCCATCAGCTTCCGCACTTCCGCCAGGCCGGACTCGAACCGACGCGCCGACACGATCAGCCAGCCACCCCAGGTGAGTCCCCCCGCCAGGAGAGCCACGCAGACGATACCGGGCCAGCGCCGGCCCTTCGCGCGATCACCGCGCAGACCCGGCTCGGCCGCCGCAACCGAACCGGCCGCGCGGAGTAACACCTCGGGATCTGACATTTCCGACCTCATCAGGCCATCCACCAACCCCTCACGTGCGTGCGATGGTTGTCGATTATTGCTTCGGGACCGTGTTGGCCTCTTTTGCCTTCTTGGGGTCCATCCCGGAATTCGCGTTTTTCATCATGTCCGCCGAGGTCTTGGCGACTTCAGGCGTCATTTCCTGAGCGGGTTGATTCGGCTGATCCTCGCCACAACCCGAGATGAGGCCGGCCAGGAACCCCGCGAACACGGCACAACGTAATCGGTTCATTCGAATCGTCTCCACTTTCTGGGAATGATGAAGCTGCGCCACTCGGCGCAACCCACTGAGGGCAAGAGATTGGCATTCGTGGAGGGGTCTCACCACGGGCGGGACGGGCCCGCGCCGCAGGCGCAGGCGCGGGCCGGACCGCCTCATCAATACGCGTCTGCGCTGATGATTTCACCCTGGTTGCGCGTACCGAGGGCCCACCACGTCTGGACCGAGATGCTTTGCTTGATGAACTTGACCGAACCGTCGCACATCGTAACGTTCACGCCGCCGGGATGGCCGCTGTTGGCCGTGATGATGTCATTGACCCCGCCGGGAGGCCCACCCCATGAGTTCGCTGAGACACAAGACAAGCCGTTCGGCGTATTCCAGTGGTTATAAGCGTTGAAATGCAGCGTGCCCGCATGGTCGCCATCCCAGCATGCCCCCGACCACTGGGTCGGGTTCGTGGGTGCTGTTGTCCCCGGAATGCTCTGGCACGTCTGGTAGAACTGCAGGGCCATCTGGGGGCTGCCTGCGTCCCAGTTGGATGTGAAATTCGTTTGGTACGAGACCCGCCACGAGTTGGGGTACTGACCCGGCAGGACCGAGACGTAGCCGGAGAGGCCAATCAGCGCCTCGCTGAACAGGGCTGTGTTCGACGTGCCGTCGCTGACCCCCTCAAAACCGAAAGTCCCCAGGTTGGATGTGGTCCCCGAGCCGGCCTCCTCGGGGATGTTCGCGTGACCCGGCTGACCGCTGTAGGCGCCCATCATCGGCACGATTGGACCGGTCCAGGCATAAATGGCCGCCGGCCCTCCCATGTTCGCGTGGTAGTTGGTGAACGTCGTGGCGATCCACGGCCCGACCTTGAGGCTCTCCGTCGGGCACACCAGTGTGGCGATCTTGCTGCTGCTCACTGTGTTGTTCACAGCGTCCCAGGCACCGCCGGAGGTACCCGCCGAGCCGGTCCCACCGTAGTAATTCGCGGCATTGAAGAGGTTTTGTTGCTCGATATACGGGAGAAGCGCCACGGCCCAGGCAAGGCACCAGGGGCCGCTGCCCCCGTCAAGCGGCGCGCCATAGCCCGGGTTGGCGAAGCTGCCGAAGAGCGGCGGCAACGCATTGTTCGTCGAGTGGTAGTTGTGGATGGCCAGGCCCAACTGCTTGAGGTTGTTGGTGCACTGGGCCCGGCGCGCCGCCTCGCGAGCGGCCTGCACAGCCGGTAATAGCAGGGCGATGAGGACCGCGATGATAGCGATCACGACGAGAAGCTCGATCAAGGTAAACGCACGACGATTTCGCATGGGTACGACCCCCTCTCGGGGAAGGATGGATAACGAGAGGACTTGAGATTTCGAGGGAACGCACGACGAGAAACCGGGGCCCGGCGGCATCTCAACTTCGAGGAGGCTCCTCGGAGGCAGCCATGGTCGGCCGCGTCACCGCCGTCCGCACCATCGACCAGGGTTCGATTCGACTGCGATTGAGTAGCGCTCGTGGGAGAGGTGGGTGCCGTCGGACCGCACATTCTCCCGATCATGATGTCAGGTCGTAGTTATCCGGGGAGGCTCTGGAGCCTCCACCGCTGCCCGGTTCCCCTCGGGATCGACCGAGCCGGAGTAGATCACTTCCTCCAACTTCATCGCGGCCGATCGGACATGCCGTTCCATGGCCATGGCCGCAGCCTCCGCGTCGAATTCCCGCAGGGCGACGACGATTGCCAGATGTTCCGGCACGTCGTTGGAGCGCGAGAAGTTGGTCCAGGCATCGCGCTGGTGGGACACGTCGCGCAGGGCGCGGAACAGGAGCAAGTAGCGGCCGATCTCCTCCGCAAGCCGGCGGCTACCGCAGGTGTCCGCGATCAGGCCGTGAAGCTTGGTGTTGACGGCCCGTGCGCTGTGGTCCCAGGCTTGGTCTCGGGGCAGCACCTCCAGTCGTCGTAATTCTTCTTCGACAGCCGAGAGCTCCGCGGGTGGCATACGCCCACACGCGCAACGGGTCGCCTCGGCCTCCAATAACCGGCGGATCTGACTAATCTCGCGGATCTCCTGGGGACCGAACGGCTGGACCACCGCTCCGCGATTCGGCAGCAATTCCACCAGCCCGAAGCTGGCCAATTCCACCAGTGCCTCGCGCACGGGCGTCGGGCTGGCCTGATAAGCCTCGGCGAGATTCTGAACGACCAGCCGCTGGCCCGACCGAAAGTGACCGAGAAAGATTCCCGTCATCAACCGCGAGGACACCTGCTGTCGCAGGGTACCACGCGTGACAGGCTCCGCCGGAAAACCCGTCAACTCGCGTTGCGGACTCATGACGAGATGGCTGCCATCAAGGATTCTTGGAGCCTGTGCGCTCCAGTTCACGTCCCGTCCCAAAGCTTAATAGTTTCCAGAGTCGGTCCGCAACTGAATTCTATAAAAAATAGAAAACAGATCTGGAGCCGCACCCGAACGCTGGGTGAGATCACCCTTCAGGAGATGTCCTGAATCATCCGCGAGTTGATCGGGCGGTCCCGTTTCTCGTGGCTTCGTGCTGGAAATGAGCGCGGCGGGATGGCCTCGAAGAGAGGGGAATCGATACGGAGTTTCCGAGCTGTTTTCCGGCTCAGATGCCGAAGCGGTCGCGTTCTTCAGGCAATATCACGCGGCGGCGAGGTTTCCTCGATGGCTGGGTCGGTGTTGTGGCGTCCTGTTCCGTGTTGCCTCCTGGCGAAATCGCTACGAGCGGTTCAAGATCCGCCATCATCTCCGGTCTTGCGGCGAGGAGACGCATTAAGCGATCGGCTGTTCGATCTTGCCAGACCACCCCACTCTCCCATTGGGACAGCCGATCCGTCTTGACTCCAATCAGCTTTGCAAACTGGTCGGGAGACCGACCCAATCGCTCCCGAAGGGCTCGAATCTCTTGGGGCGGCAAGAGGCCCACCGCGCGCCCGATTGCCTCGTGGCGAATCTTGGCGGCCTTCGGCCCGCTGAACGACTCACCGCAGACATCACAGTCCTCGACCGGAACATCTTGGGTCCTGACCAGGACGACTTCCCCCTCTTCGCCGTATTCGAAGACTTCGATGATGATTCGTGGCCTCAGCATGCCGCGTCCGCAGATGGGACAAAGACCTTCCGAGACAGCCTCTGAGTGATCCCGAATCTCGGACCCGATATCTCAGTCCTCGAGATCCGGGAGGGGTACCCAGGGGAACGGGAATCAGAGAACAATCCGGTTGCTTGAGGAGATGGAGGACATGGTTGACGATGGAAACTTGAGTGGGGACCGGAATCAAGTTACTCAAGAATGCTCGCCCTGACCGCTCAGCCTTTTCAGTGAGCCGCCATTCATCCGCCTCGATCAATTCGATAAGTCGTTGGCGAACCTCGTCGAGCGAAGGTGTTTCGTCGGCCATGATCCTTCCTCGGAACGACTAATCCTCAAGATCCTCGTCGTCGTCCTCAGCCTCCTCGGGATCGATCCAGGTATAGAACTCGGAGAAGACCTCCCAGATGTTTCCCAGGGCGCTCTTCAAATCATCCGGCTTCAGAGGCCCGTGGGCGCTGCCAAAGCCGGCGACCTCCGTGGCCAGCCGGAGCAGGTCGAGGTTCTGCCGCCGCATCTCAAGGAAGATCTGGCTGTGGGTGTCGAGTTCGAGGGCTTCCTCGAGAGCTTCCTCAACTTCCTGCTCATGGCCGTGGTTGTGGTCATGATGATCGTTGTGGCTGTGGTCAGCGTCAAAGTCGTTGGGGTTCATGGAGAGGCGTCCTTGGAAGAAATCAGGGAGATTCCGGATTGTCGATCTGGGATTCCCGATGGTGATGGACGAAAAACGAGCTGAACTGGATTCGGGAATCCGGTTTCGGCCACGCCAGGTCAGGTCTTGCGTGGCAGGATTCCGCCAGGTGGCACGAATATCGGTCAGTCGCCAAGGCGATCGGTCAGGCCGGGGCCGCCGGCGCGGTGACGGCCACGCTGGCCAGCTTGGCGTCGAGCGGGTAAAGGGGCAAGCCAAAGGTCTGGGCGACGGCCCGGTTCGTCACCCGCCCTCGGGAAATATTGACGCCCTCGGCAACGCCCGCGTCGGCCGCGGCCAGGCCCTGCCACCCGAGTTTGGCGAGTTGCAGGACGTACGTCAAAGTGACGTTGCACAAGGCATAAGTGCTGGTGCGCCCGACCGCGCCGGGCATGTTGGTCACACAGTAATGGACGACACCATCGACCACATAGGTGGGCTGGCGGTGGGTGGTGGGCCGGCTCGTCGCCACGCATCCCCCTTGATCAATCGCGACGTCCACGATCACAGCCCCGTTCTTCATCCGCGCGAGATCCTCGCGGCGCAGCAGGTGGGGCGCACGCGCCCCGGTAATCAGGACGGCGCCGATGACCAGATCGGCGCGTTCGATCGACTCGAGGATCGTGTGCCGGTCCGAGTAGAGCGTGGTGACATTCGGGGGCATGATATCGTCGAGGTAGCGCAAGCGGTCGAGGTTGATGTCGAGGATGCGGACGTTCGCCCCGAGTCCGGCGGCGACTTTGGCCGCATTGGAGCCGACGATGCCGCCGCCCAGGATGGCAATTTCGGCAGGCGCGACGCCGGGCACGCCGGACAGCAAGATCCCGCGCCCTCCTGGGGACGTTCCAGGTACTTGGCACCCTCCTGGATACTCATCCGTCCGGCGACCTCACTCATCGGAGTCAGCAGCGGGAGGCCGCCGCGCGCGTCGCGCAGCGTCTCGTAGGCGATGGCCGTGACCCCACTATCGAGGATCGCTCTCGTCAACCGCTCGTCGGCCGCGAAATGGAAGTAGGTGAAGAGGGTCTGATGGGGCCGCAACCAGGGCCACTCCGATTCCTGCGGCTCCTTGACCTTCACCACCAGATCGGCCTGGGACCAGATCTCGGCGGCATCCGACACGATCGTCCCGCCAACCGTCTCGTACTGGCCGTCGGCAATGCCGCTGCCCTGACCGGCGCCGGCCTCGACCAGGACCCTGTGCCCGGACTGGCTTAGTTCCTCGACACCGACCGGTAGCATCGCCACCCGGTACTCGTCCGACTTGATCTCCCGCGGAACGCCGACAATCATCCCAATGACCTCAGGCCCTTGAAACTGGACATGCCAGTCCCGGTCCAACCTCGGAAATCCCCGGCGACCTTGGCCAGATCATTCGATCAGACCGAGGCTTCCGAATCAAGCTCAGTGGTCGGTGGTCGGAGAAGCGGGAGACAAATCGAGGACGACCACGGACTACTGCCCACTGATCATGCGAGCCGCCGCCTCGTCAAGCATCCATGTAACCTTGGGCGCAACGGATTGAAGGAGTGAGGCGGGCAGCGCGGCGATCATCGGGCCGGTCAGGGCGGCAGCGACGGCCTCGGCCTTGTGCGCGCCGGTGGCCAGGATCAGGATCGAACGCGCGGCCAGGATGGGGGCGACGCCCATGGTCAGGGCGCGAGGAATGACCCGATCCGGCCCGCCGAAGTCCCGGGCGGCATCAGCATGCGTGAGCGGGTGCAGCTCGACCAGCCGTGTCGGCAGCCGGAGTGCCTCGTCCACGCTGAGCTCGCTGGGTTCGTTGAAGCCGATGTGCCCGTTCCGGCCGATGCCCAGGAGCTGCACGTCTAGTCCGCCGTCGGCCTGGATCCATCGGTCGAACTCCGCCGCATGCGCGGCCGCGAACGCCTCGGGCACCGTCCCGTCGAGCACGTCGGCGCGCTGCGGTGCGATGTCCACCCGACTGAAGAGGTGCCGGTGCATGTAGGACCGATAGCTGTTCGGATCCAGGGGGCTGATCGGGTAATACTCGTCCAGGTTGTACGTGGTCACGTCGCGGAATGAGACCCTGGCCGATTCGTGCTCCTTCACCAGATGGGCATAGACTCGTTCGGGGGTCGAGCCGGTGGCCAGCCCCAGGACCACCCGGCTGCGCTGATCCATGGCGCTCGTGGATGGTCTTGATGATCAACTCACCAGCGGCTTTGCAGGCGCTTTCGGCATCGGTCCATACCACAACGCCCATACCGGCGCGGTAGAAGAATCGGGACTGGAGGTCCATCAGGGCGAGGCTCCTCGATCGGCTCGGGCGTCGGGTCAGAAGGGAGCTGTGGCGGGCGGCTTGGCGGCCGGGATCGGGTCGAGGCCGGTGTCGCGTTCCGCGAGATCGGCGGAATCCGGGGCGATCTTTCCGCTCAATAACCCGAGCGCGAGCTGGATGGGGTCGGGAGGATAGGCTTTGCACCGTGACGGGTCGTACGTTTCGATCTGGAACAGCTCGACGCCCACGAACCGATCATCGGTCCGGTGGGCCCGGCCTGCCAGGCTGTGCCCCTCGGCCCACTCGCGCGTCAGGGCGGCGTAGGCCCGCCCCAGGTGGGAGCAATACTGCGTGTAATCCGTCAAGAGAACTTGCGACGCATGGCAATGGATGGCCCACTCCTTGGTGCGTTCAGCCTCACCATCGTAGGTGAAATAGGCGTTAGGCTGGGGCAGGGGACCCCAGGGGGTCCAGCCGGAGAGCACCAGGGCGTCGGACAACTCGGCGCCGACCAGGCCGATGGCGGCCAGGGCGCGGGTCACACGATGGGCGACGTGGGCGTCATTGGCAGGTGGAACAATGACAGCGCCCGGGCGTCGCTTTGCGAACCAGTCCACGACCTTGGCGATGTCCGAGTCGGTTGGCTGATAGCCGGGGCGATTGTACCCTTCGAGGTTCCAGCAGATCCCTTCGGCTCCGAGGACGTTGCATTCCAGCCGGAATTCACCTTCGCGGACCGTGATCTTTTTCTGATCGTTGAGCCAAGGTGCGGCGACGTTCCGTTCACCAGCGAAGACCAGGACCTCAATAACGGGCAGCCCGCGCCGGACGGCGTACTCGTGGAGCAGGCAGGCCGCGGTGATGGCCCCGTCATCCGCGTGGGGGCAGAGCATCACCAGCGGGCGGGTGGGTCCCAGGAGATAGCGGAGCGACTCGCGGACATCGACCAGATGGCCATGCGGTCCGCAATCTCGCACCGTCGCCAGGAGCTGATCGAACGTACGCGGCCTGCGGTTTGCGGCCGTTGTCGACGGTGGTGTATTCATGAATATTTGCAAGTCTCGACGACAGCGGGTGCATGACCCGACGGCCTGGGATGCCACCGACCACGGTAGGATCGACACCAGGTCGCCGATGAGCCTGTTCGCTTTCCGAGTCCAACGGCGGCGACCGGCCGGGAATGGTCCCGCCTCGCGTCTCGAGGGGACGCCACTCCGGGACGGGGCTCGCTCACGGATACGATCACTCCGCGTGGTCCAACGGTCACGACTCCCTGTGTCCGTCCGCGACGAACCCGATTGGTAAGCAAGGATCCCCGATGAGACGTCTCGCAATCCCCAAGGGATATTGTCCAATGCAATTCCGCGAGAGTCAACCACTTCGCTTCGGCCCTTGTGCCTGGTGCGTGGTTGCGGAGTACTCAGCATTTGCCGACGGGCGTCGGCCTGAGTTTGCACGGGATGACGAGGCGACGAGGAACCAAGCAAGCACCAAGGAGACGTTTACCCTCCGCTCTCGTCGAAGAGTCGGGCGCGGAAACCCGCCCATTCGGACATCCGCGACGATTCGTCGGGATGACGGGCCATGTAGTCGGAGAACAGCCTGTCCATGACGTCGAACCGCTCGGACAGTGCGCGGAGGACCGCGAGGGCCAGGGCTTCGGCAGCGCGGGGATGGGCCACCCGGAGGGCTTCGTGCGCGGGATGATAGAGCGAGAGCATCCACACGTCCGACGTGGCACGAACCGAAACGGCGGGCGGGTCCGGTCGGAAGAACGACGTCGTGCCGAAGACGGAAGGTGCCGTGATCGTCGTGATGACCTCACGCCGCCCGTTGCCGAAGGACCGCTCGATCGAGGCAGTCCCCTCGATCAAGAACGATAAGTGATCGTTGGGCTGATCCTGCTCCAGCAGGGTGGCTCCGGCCGGCGCCGCGCCTCGACCAGGGCGCCCAGGATCGCCATCTTGGTGTCCGGGTCGACTTCCGGCAGCCAAGGAGCGGACATAAATCGTTCAGTCGCTTCGACCTCGATCATCAACCAACCTCGCTATCCGTCGCGCACGCCACAGGCTGCCGGCCCGAGCCTCGATCGACCGATCGACACGAGGCCTGCGGTTTCGAATGGCCCAGTGGGGAGAGGGGGACGTCTCATAGCCATTGTCCTTATTGTTCACATTGTGTCGAGTGCGGCAATCAGGGAGTGTTTTTTGAACCGGGGAGTCCTGTCGAGCCCGCGCCCGGAGAAGCGGCCGATTGGGTCGGCTGTCGATCGACGGCATGCCGATGGAATCAGCGACGAGGCGGATCGAGGGGAGCTCGAGCTCCCCGATTCGTGTGACTGACGATGATCTGGTGGGAGGAACCGCCATGAGACGGCCGCGGGAGACAGGGATAGTCGTGATGATGCTGGTGGGGCTCTCCGGCTGCGCCAGTATTCAGCAAAAGGAGAGCTGGGCCTCGCCCGAGGCAGTGAGTGCCGTCGGAACCGAGGATCGCCCGCTCTCCCGGATTGCCTGGTGGCGTCGGCCCAAGGCCGAGGCCGAGACGCCCCCGGCCACCGCGCCGGGGTTCACCGATTCGGGATCAACCGAAGTCCTGGCCAGCGGGACCGCGTCGCCCGTTGCGACTTCCACGGACCGGCCGAGGCTGTTGCGGCGCTTCCCGTTGCTGAGCCGGCTCTGGAACAACCCGGGCCGCGACGGATCCGACGGGAACGATCGCACGGAATGGAAGCCCTCAACGTCCATCTCCAGTACGGGGACCACGGCCTTCAAGGCACCGGCTTCGGGCACGGGGAATACGGCTTTCAAGGCGGCGGTGCCCGCGTCCGCGGGTGAGCTCGTGCTGAACTCATCGGCCAGGACGCCGCAGGTCGACACGGCTACAATCCCGGCCCGTAACCGGGACACCACGGCCGATCCGGGCGGAGAACCCGAAGCTGGGCCACCGGCTCCGACCACTGCGGATTCCGCCGGACAGGCCCCCTCCGGCGGAACCCCTGCTCCGGGGCCGGGTAGTGACGAAGACATCATGCCGCCCCCGAGCCCGCTCACGGGTGGGCCTGCTCCAGCCGGCTCGGCGCCGCTTCCTCCGCTCACGTCCCCGCGCAGACCGACGGTGCCCACGATTTCGCCCGACGCGGCGCTTCCTTCCGATATCGCGATGGGGCAACCTGGCGGGACGACGTCATCGTTGCCGAAGCCGCCATATCAGACGGCCTGGAGTAGCTCGCCGGTGTCGTCGATGGGCTCTGGCCAGCAACTCGTCACCACGTCCACGCAGTCGGGCTACACATCGCCCGCACTGGTGGAAACCGCGGGGACGAAGTGCAACCTGCTGAACAAGCTCTGCCCGCTCAAGAAGCACGGCGTGCTTCCTTCAGCCCAGTCGGAGGTGACTTACCAGTCTTGTGAAAGCACCGTTCCCGTCAAGGTGAAGAAGCCTTGCTTCCTGAAGACCTTCCTTCATAAGAAGACTTGCCCAGGCAAGGGCTGCGGGGTGCGCACGGGGGGCTGCGACGCCCATGAGGTGATCGCGTCTCCACAAGGTGCTCTGCCCACATCCCAGTAGTGTGTCTTGGGATCGATCTCCCGGCCGGCCGTGGGACTCTCGCCGTTCAACCGGTGCCGAACCGGGCGATGTCCCGCAGGAACGGAAGCTCATCCAGACCGTTGCGGCCGATCACCTCGATGAATCGACGGAGCGTGAGCTCCAGGTGCTCGGCGACCTCGGTATGCTGCTCGATGACGTTATTCTGGTCCCAACGGTCCTCGGGCTTGCGAAAGAGCTCCGGGGACCGCGGTTCGTCCGGGTCGTGCTCTACCGGGACGATCAGGTGCCAGAGATGCGTGCGGATGGCGAACTCGGCGACATCCATGCCGAGACAGGCGTAGTCGCGGACCTTGGTCAGCTCGCCGCGGATCAACGGGAGCAGGTCGTGACCGTGGATCGGCGCCGCGTCGTCGCCAAGCGGCGGGAGGCCCAGCGCCGAGACAACCGTCGGCAGCAGGTCGACCGTCTGCACAAGAGCCTGGTGTCGGATCCCGCCGTGTCGCGCGCGGCATCCGGACGATCAAGGGCGTATGGATCAGCTCCTCGTGCAGCCAGGGCCGGAACCGTCGGACGAACCCATGCTCGCCGAGTGGCTCGCCCTGATCGCTGGTGAAGATCACAACGGTATCATCCAGCCGGCCCATGCGACCCAGAGCGTCGAAGAGGATTCCCAGCCATCGGTCCACCAGCGTCACGGTCCCGGCGTAGGTCCGCCTTAATCGGAACAGCTCGGCCTCACTGAGTACGTCGCCCACCGCTCCGGCGGGGACGTCGATCAGCGCTGCGACCTCCTGCATGTCGATATCTTCGTCCTCATCCTCGCCGCTCTCCTCGACGAGGTCTCCCTCCTCACCGGCCTCGAACTCGTCCGGTTCGGCCATCACATACTGGTCGCGATACGGCTGGGGTGGGTCCCATGGCCCGTGCGGACTGAACAGGTCGAGCCAGAGCAGAAATGGCTCCTTCTCGCCTCCGCGGCGCTCGAGCCAGTCGACGGCCGTCTTCACCGTCCGCGCGACACCCGCGTTTTCCTCGCGATCGGTCCGCAGCACGGCCCGGTTACGTAAGTATTGCTCCCATCGGGACTTCCAGAGGGCGAAATCGGGATCATCCTCGGGGGGAAGGCGCAGACCTGGCTCATCCTCGAGCCGCACATGCCGGGCGCGGGGATCGGTGGGGTGGACGAGCGGGTCATAGCCCTGACCCCTGACCCAGATCACCTCGTCGAACCCGCGTCCGTAGCCCTGTCCGACTTCGCGGAGCAGCGGCACGTCGGAGATGAATGCGGTGCGCACCCCCTGGTTCCAGAGCAGGTCGGGCAGGATGCGCTCGTCCGGCCTCAGAGGCGTCCAGCCTTGTTCGGGATCGGCGAACCCATAACGGCCCGTCCACCAGCTCCGCCGGGTCGGCAGGGTCGTCAAATTCTCGGGGAAATGGTGGTCGAATACGACCGCCTCGGAGGCCAGTCGATCCAGGCAGGGCGTTTCGATCCAGGCATTTCCGTAGGCACCCAGAAAGCCCAGGTGCAGGCTATTGCAAACCACAACGATGACGTTCATGGTCCCCATTGTAGCGAATCCATCACGGGGAGCCAGGAGGTGAAAGGTTCACCGGCAGATTCGGGGCAGGGGGGCGGCCAAGAGCCGGTCGGTCGGCTCTCAACCCGTCGGCGCCGGTTCGACGTAGCAGCGAAGCGGGCCTTTGGAGATCTGCATACGCGGGTCCGGCCCGTAGGCGATGACCTGGTCGCGTTTCAGTTCCGCCAGCTCCTTATGGGTCGTGTAGACGATGGCGCGGCCGGACGTGTGGATCCGCAGCGTTAGCTCCTCGGCCTTGGGTAAAGGGTGGCGGAAGAGCTTGATCAGTAGCTCGATCACGTAGTCGAACGTATGCTCCTCATCGTTGAGGATCACGACGTTGAAAGGGGGTAGGCGGCGCGTCTGCTGG
The DNA here is from genome assembly GCA_963845695.1 of uncultured Isosphaeraceae bacterium. Lineage (GTDB taxonomy): Bacteria > Planctomycetota > Planctomycetia > Isosphaerales > Isosphaeraceae > CAWJTV01. Next base: position 506,866 of record CAWJTQ010000020.1, read on the forward strand.
TCCGTGGTGACCTCGGGCTCGGCGACAGCAGTGGTCGTTTCCGGCTCGTCGGCCATGGAACAAAGGCTCCCTCGGGCGATTGTGTGAGTCGAGTCGAGACGCCCATTAGTTTATACTGGATTCCTCTGAGAGACAAAGCGAATCTCAAGGTTTGGCGTCGAGCGGACACCGAAGCGATTGGGGGTGGTGATGCGGAGCATGAGCCCGGGTACGGCATTGCGTCAGCTCCAGCAGGCCCAGGCCGGCCTGAAACGGGCGCGTCAGCTCATGAAACAGGCCGGTGAGGCAGAGCGGGCGACGGCCACGGTCTTCGAGGCCGGCTGGGCCAGCCTGGCCCAGGCCCATCGGCTGATGGCGGAGATTCCCCGCGAGGCAGCCGACGAGGCCGTGCTGACCAAGCAACTGGCCGTCCAAAGGTATGCCACGGCCTTGCTGGTCCGACTGCGCCGGCTGCATCGACACGGTGGCATCGGTCCCGCAGATTTTGCCGACGACGATCCTTTTGACGACGAGGAGAGCGAGGATTGAACGGGATGCCACGCATGCAACGTCCCCGCGCAGCCGCCGGGGCGGGATTCGAACCCGCGCCGCGGGTCCCCGATCGCAGCTTGACGCCGGACGCGTCCCTCCCGACCCTGGCCATCCGCGCCTCGGGCGGCCACACGTTCGTCTACCGGAAGATGGTCGAGGGCCCGGTCGGGGCGGCGACTCCCAACCTCGGCGACCTCGTACGCGTGGTCAACCGCGACGGTCAGCACCTCGGCTACGCCCTCTGGAACGGCCGGTCGCAGATCAGCTTGCGATTCCTGTCGCGCCAGGCGGAGCCGCCGGGTCCCGAATTCTGGGCCCGTCGCATCGAGGAGGCCGCAGCCTTGCGGACCTCGGTCCTCGGGCTGGACCGGGAAACCAACGCCTACCGCGTGCTCCACGCCGAGGGTGACGGTCTCACCGGCCTGATCGTCGACCGGTTCGCCGACGTCCTTTCCGTGGAGATATTCAGCCTGGGGATGTATCAACGGATCGGGCCGATCCTGGCGCTTTGTGCCGATCGGCTGGGGACGACGCATTACCGCGTGGGCGTCGACGAGCGCGTGGCGCTCCAGGAGGATTTCTCCGGCCGTCCGCTGGCCAGCCCGAAATTGCCCCCTCGGGTCACGATCGAGGAACATGGGATCCGCTATCGCATCCATTTCGAAGAAGCTCACAAGACCGGTTTCTTCTGCGACCAGCGCGACAACCGCCGCGACCTGGCCCGGTTCTGCGCCGGCCGTTCCGTGCTGGACCTGTGTTGCTATACCGGAGGATTCGGACTCAATGCCCTGGTTAGAGGCCAGGCCCGGGAGGTCACTTGCGTCGACCTGGACGAGAAGGCCGTGGCCCTGGCGCGCGAGAATGGACATGCCAACCAGGTCAAACTCGAGGTGGTCCACGCCGACGCCTTCGGTTACACGCGACAGATGAGCTTGAACGGGAAGACCTACGGTGTGATCGTGCTCGACCCGCCCAAGCTGATCCCGGACCGCGACGAGATCGCGCCGGGGAAGCGGAAATACTTCGACCTGAACGTGCTGGCGATGAAGCTGGTCGAACCGGGGGGCGTGCTGGTCACCTGCTCGTGCTCAGGACTGCTCCCCGCACCGGACTTCCTCGCCATCCTCCGGGCCGCGGCGCGGAAGGCCAATCGATCGGCCCAGCTCCTGGCCCTGGCCGGCGCGGCGGCCGACCATCCCGTCGCGCTCGATACCCCAGAAGGATCTTACCTCAAAGTCGCCTGGCTGCGGATCGGTGACCAATCTGACGGTGGATACTGAGCATTGGTCCTTCCAAGAGAGGGCGCGCAATCGATCGCTCGGAAGGTCTGGCCGATCCGGGGTTGGCCATGCCATAATGAGAAATTCAACGTCTTGCGGGGCTTGGCGCGGTCCCGTCGAGGCCCGATCGCCGTTTTCCGGAGGACGTCGGCTGAGTTCCTCCGATCAAAATTATCATGAGTCACCGCTTCGGCGCGCCGAAGGTGCACAGGGAGAGAATTCCATGAGGGTACGGTACGGGACAATTGCCGGTGGGTTGGTGAGTGGCGTTCTTCTGGGCGTGATGGGCCTGGTCGTCGTCGGGTGCGACGCTCCGGACATCGTACCTTCCGCACCGCCGGGCGCACCGATCCCCCAGAAGTCCCCCGATGAAGAGCCGGCTTCAGCTCAGGGGGAGATGGCCGCACCGCTCCGGGCGGAGACACCAGCTTCCACCAAGGCAGAGGATTACACGCCCGCTCTGCCCACGGCCAAGGGAGAGAGCAAGACGACCAAACGCGGCGTGAAGTACGAGACTCTCAAAGAGGGAACCGGGCCCGAACTCAAATTCGGCCAGACGGGCCAGTTCCTCTATGAGGGCAAGCTCGAAGACGGCACGGTGTTCGATGGCAACCGCGCGAACGGCAAGCCTGCGGGATTCCTCATCGGCCCCGGCCCCCGCGGCGTGATCGAGGGTTGGCAAGAAGGGTTGCCCGGCATGAAGGTGGGCGAAACCCGGAAGCTGATCATCCCGCCCGTGCTCGGCTACGGGGCGAACGGCTCCGGCAAGATTCCCCCCGATGCAACCTTGATCTTCGAGGTGGAACTCGTGGGGATCCAGGGGAATTAAGAGACTCGGTCCGCATGGGACGCCGGGCTGGTGCGGTTGGTTCGCTCCCGTTTTCCGAATTTCCGTTCATACAACACATCGGGGTCCTTGGTGAACACTGAACGCTGAACCGAGAAGACTCGAGGCCAGTCCCCTTCTTGTCAGGGCATCTTGGGGGATCGGTGATCGCCTGTGACGCCGGATCCGTCGGCGCAGGGGATTGCCCGGTCCCCCTATCTTGAGATAACCTCGTCGGGTCGAAGAACCTACGCCCCGACTTCTCGTGGGATCCAGCGTGTCCGGCGGCCCGCCTCACCGAGAGGAGGCGGGAACTGGGACAGGAGGACGGCCTTCCACGCCCGACTCCTCACCAACGCCATCACGTTCGAGACACGAACTCCTCGCTCCCGTTTTCCGTTCATCCGACACATCGGGGCCTTTTCTGAACACTGAACACGGAATCCGATAATTGCGGGGATCCAGCCCCCATTGAACTGAGGAACGGCATGTCGAACGCGGCGAGTACACCCAAGTTCTCCAGTATGAAGTATCGCGTGGTCAACACGCTCGGTACCGGTGCGGGCAGCACGATCCTGCTGATCAGCGACAAGACGGCTGGGGGCAAACGTTATGCCCTGAAAGTGGTCCGCAAGCAGGAGCCCGAGGATGAGGTTTACATCCAGCAGGCGCTGACCGAATTCGAGGCGTCGAAGAAGTTGAACCACCCGGCGATCGCCAAGATCTACGATTGCCGCCTGAAGCGGCAATGGTTCAAGGTCCGCGGGGCTGAGCTGCTGATGGAGTACGTCGAGGGGAAGACGCTCGACGAGATCGAGGCGCCGGAGCTGGGCCAGCTCGTGCTGGTCTTCTGCCAGGTTGCCAGTGCACTGACGCACATGCATCGTCGCGGGGTATTCCACGGGGACCTGAAGCCCGCCAACATCATGCTGACCAAAACCGGCCAGGTGAAGCTCATCGACTTCGGCACCGCCTGGGTCCGCGGCCAGGACAAGAACCGAGTGCAGGGGACCCCCCAGTACATCGCGCCCGAGCAGGCTTCGGAAAAGACCGTCAACGAGAAGACCGACATCTACAACCTCGGCGCCACGATGTATCGCATGTTCACGGGTCGGTTCCCGCAGCAGGGCATTTTGAAACCGGGCGAGGATCGGAAGCTGGTTCCCCCGTTGAAGATCAATCCTCGCATCCCCGGGGGGCTCAGCGAGTTGATCGTCGGCAGCCTGAGCCTCGACCCGGCGCGGCGGCCGGCCGGCATGTTCGAGATTCGCGACCAGTTGAGCGCCGTGGCCAAGCAGATGGGCCTGGCCGAGGTCGACCTTCGCGGAGCCGACGAGGAGGAGTGAAGACCTGCGGGCCGCTTCGCGTGCAACACGGTGGCCCCGGGACGGGGTTGGCCCGGGACGACTCCCCTTGGCCAGAGCCAGGAGACTGGCGTAGGATAAAGGCCCGTCCACGGCCTTGGGTCGGGCCGTCTCGGACCGTTTCCCTGCGACCATCGAGCCGGGTCAAGAGCCTGGATTCAACCGTGCCCAGTCTGACCGTCGAGAATTACATCAAGACGATCGCACTGATCGCCGCGCGGAACGCCCCCGGCAGTGCCGTGAGTACCGGCGAGCTGGCGCAGGCGCTCAACGTCTCGCCCGGGACGGTCACCGGCATGCTCAAGACCCTCTCCGAGGCGAGCCTGGCCACCTACACACCTTATGAAGGAGCCCGGCTGACGCACTCCGGTCAGCAACTGGCTTTGAAAATCATCCGCCGGCACCGCCTGCTGGAGCTGTTCCTGGCCAAGACGCTCCAGATGTCGTGGGACGAGGTTCACGAAGAAGCCGAGCACATGGAGCACGCCGCCTCCGAGCGGCTGATCGACCGGATCGACGCGTATCTTGGCCATCCCGCAGTCGACCCGCACGGCGACCCGATTCCGCGCCGATGGATCGCTGGCCGAGACCGAGGGGACCCCGCTGGCCCGCTGCCACCCGGGTCAGCCGTTCCGCGTCGCCCGGGTCATGGACCAGGACCCGGCATTTCTGCGCTATCTGAGTGAATGCGGATTAGACCTCCACGCCCAGGGCACCCTCCTGGAGAACCGCCCCGAGGCCGGCGCCGTCGTCTGCCGGCTCGGCGAGCGGACGGTCGCACTGGGACTCGCCGCCGCCGGGAAGGTGCTGGTCATCATCGGCGATCAGGCGAATGCAGCGAATTGAACAAGGCCTAAGCGGAAGAGGAGTGCGTTCATGGCCACTGCGACCACCCGCTCCCGACAGCGAGCACGGGTCTCATCCGGGGTCGTCATCGATGACGTCACCTGGGACGACTACGAGGCGATGCTCCGGATCGTGGGCGACCGGCATATCCGAGTAACCTACGACCAGGGGACCATGGAGCTCTTCATGCCGACATTCGTCCAGGACAGCGACGATCGTGTCCTCCATAACATGGTTTTTATGCTCGCGGAAGAGATCGGGATCGACATGGTGGGCGGCGGAACAACGACCCACAAGCGTCAGGACCTGGGCAAGGGAGTGGAGCCGGATGAGTGTTATTGGCTGCGGGACAACGCCCAGCGCGTTCGGGGCAAACTCCAGCTCGACCTCAACGTCGATCCCGTCCCCGACCTGATCATCGAGGTGGATGTCACCCGCACCTCGCTCGATCGGCTCCAGATCTTCGCCGCCCTGGGCGTAGCGGAAGTCTGGCGATCCAAGGGCCGAACCCTCCAGTTCCTCCATCTCCAAGCGGATGGCACCTATCGGTCAAGAGCAACGAGTCGCAACTTTCCCACTCTGCGTATCTCTTCCGTCGCTCGATTCCTCTAGCAGAGCCGGACCGCCGACACCATGACTTGGATCCGGTCGTTCCGGACCTTCGTCCGCGAGCAGGTCGTTCCCCGGCCGAAGAATTGATTCGTTGAGAGAACTGTCGCCCCACTTCATCGGCTCAGCATTTTCAAATCTTGGGGGTTGGCTGCCAGCTCGCGGGCGGGAAAGGCGGGGTGGAGGGGATCGGTCCCCAAGGCTGGTTCGCGGCGCGTTCGAGCTCCCTGCTCAGGGACTCATGCCAGGCCGCAATCCTGAGCATCCCCGCATCGCCTCGGCTGTTCCTGCGATACTCGGCCCCGAGTCGCGCACAGCGACCGGCCAGATCGAGGCACCGTTCTCGACGCTGCTGCGACCGATCGCTCAACCACGCCAGGGGGAACGCCAGGAGCACGACCCCCAGCAGCAGCCTCTGCACGCTCAATCGCATCCGAATGATCGGCATCCGCTACGCCTCCATCTCGATCGAGCAGGGCTCGTAAGGGAATGGATACGACTCACGAGCGAAACGCGTCATCTCCCATCAGGTCGGGGGGGCGTCCGGGCCGGAATGGCGTGAGGTCCAGGCGCGGAGGGCGGTCGAGGATCAGGTCGGCGACGAGCTCGGCGGTCGCCGGGGCGAGTTGCAAGCCGGCACGTTTGTGGCCCGTGGCGACGATCAGGTTCTCGAAACCGGGTGCCGGGCCAATGTAAGGGCGGGTGTCAACGCTGCCCGGCCGGAGACCGGCCCAGGTGGCTTCGACCTCAGCTTCGCTCAGGATCGGGCAGAGCCGCAGGGCCTCGTCGAGCAGGCTGCGCGTGGCTTCCCGGGTGGTCCGCGTGTCGAAACCCGCGTTCTGTTCGGTGGCCCCGATCAAGATCCGGCCGTCCTCGCGGGGGACCAGGTAGTTCTTCCCGTGCTCGATAATGCGCCGAAGTCGTGGCCGATCTCCCCTCAAGAGCACGATTTGCCCCTTGAGCGGCGGGGTCGGCACGCGAACGCTGAGGTCTTCGAGTAAGGGACCCGACCAGGCTCCGGCCGCAATGACCACGCAGCCGCAAGCAAAGTCCCCCGCGCTGGTGCGGACCGCCGCCACCCGGCCGCCGTGAACCTCGAACTCCTCGACGCTGTGCCAGGGCTTGAGCTGGGCTCCCCGCCGGGTGGTCGCTGCGGTCAAGGCGCGAAGCAGCCAGGGATTGCGGACCTGGGCGCGGTCGGGCAGGTAGTAGACGGTTCGGAGCTCGGGGTTGAGCGCCGGCTCGACCCGTGCGAAGTCGCCGGGAGCCAGCCGCTCATACGCAATGCCTTCGGCACGCCAATGGCCGGCCGCGGCACGCAACGCCTGGTCTTCCGGATCGGTCCAGGCCACGTCGACCCCGCCGGAGCGGCGATAGCCGGTGTCGATGCCCGTCTCCTCCCGCAGCGCGGCCGACCAATCGGAGTAGAGCCGAGCACTCCAGGACCGTAGCGCCACGGCAGGATTGGGATTCGGATTCGCCGAGGCCCGCTCGCTGATCGGCGGGATCAAGCCGGCGCCGGCCCAGGAGGCCTCGCGGCCCAGTTCACGGCGGTCCAGCACCGTGGACCGGATCCCCTCGCGCGCCAGGGCATAGGCGATCGACAGACCGATCACCCCGCCCCCCACGATCACGATGTCGCTGCTCTGGGCCATCATCTCGCTTTCGGGATTGCGCCGCGAGTCCGGGTTTGCTTCTCGACTCCAGCGGTGCGCCAGGTCGCCCCGGACAGGCGAAAGAGTCCCCGACCCTCCTCGGCGGCCAGGATCAGGTCGGGGCCGTCCCAGGCGATCCCTTCGATGGGAGCGGCTTCATATCGGACCTCGGCCACGAGCTTCCAGGAGGGCGATTCAGTCCGGCGGTAGACGCGCGTCACCGCGTACGAACAGACCGCCAGTAGCGTGCCGTCCTCGCTCAACCCCGCACCCGTGGCGGGTTCCGTGAAGCCGGGCAGCCGGCCGATCGGGCGGGGCTCCGCGGACCGGACCGGCGGTGGCTCCATCGTCACGGCGAACAGATCGGCCTCGCGGCCATTGGGATACTTGGCCACCAGGATCGCGGCTCCATGGTCGTAGACCAGGCCCTCCGCATCGAAGCGGTTTGACCGAGGCAGGATGTAGGACACGGCCGCGGCGGCGGCCAGTGGCCGGTCCGGTTCTCCTGGCGACGATGGGTCGGGCTCGTCGATCCGGTAAATCGTCCGGACTGCGCAGCAGGCCGGTGTTGTTGCCGATGTCCCCCAGGTACAGGTGCCCCCGGTCATCGATCGCGATGTCCTCCCAGTCGAGATTGGGGATCGCGAGACGAAACCGGCGGACGATCCGGCCATCACTCCGGACTGCGAACAGCTCGGGTCGGTTCCCCGAGTCGTTATGAACCCAGAAAATCCCCGGGAACCGACGACTCTTGACGATCCCCGACGCCTCCGGAATCGCATGGGCGTCGAAACGACCCAACGGCTCGAGCACCGGCGGCCCCGCGACCAACGCAAGGACGATCAGGCTAGCGAGCGGAATCGGCATGGGTTGGTGCGCCCCCCCGGACGTGTAGGTTCCTGGCTCTCAAGCTTCATCGTAACAAACCCCCGGAAGCCTCGGCCATGCATCGCCAACCATCGGACTCGCGGGGCCGGGAGAGGCGCCTTGCGAATTGGCCGACGGTACGTCAAACTCTGCTGGTCAGTCGGCAGTAGGTCGAAGGCAGTCGGCAGTTTGAGGTAAGTCAACATGGAAACGCCACAGATCCGGCCTGGGCTGGTCGAGGCCGCCGAGAGCATGCCCCGGGTCGTCGCTTACTTCTATAACTCGGCCCAGGGGAACCTGGTCATCCAGATCCTGATGCAGATCGGGGTCCCGAACGACCGGCTGGGCGTGACCCCGCCCGAGCAGATCGAAGGGGGCCAGGGGATGATCCTGTCGATCGCCTGTCCGGATGAGAAGATCCTCGCCAAGGTCGAGTCGATCTGCCGTCAGCAGGGCGCCGCGATCCACCGCCAACGCCGTTGAATCCGAGCCCACCTTCCTCCCCGCCCCTCGGAGTTCACATCATGCCCGCTCGAGCTGGCAGCCTGCTGGTGGTTCTGGGCCTGAGCCTCGTCTGGGACCCCGTGACGGAAGGGATCGGTCAGGAGCCGCGTCCCGAGGTCCCGTCGTTCGCCCGCGACCTGCCGACGATCCGCTCGGGAGAGCCGACTTTCCAGTTCAACGGCAAGGACTTGACCGGATTCTATCCCTACCTGCACGGCCGCGGGCGCGACGATCCCAAGCAAGTGTTCTCGGTCCGCGACGGCATGATCGACATCTCGGGCGAAGAGTTCGGCGGATTGACGACGCGGGACGAGTTCCAGAATTATCATTTGATCACCGAATGGAAATGGGGCGAACGAACCTGGACCCCGCGGAAGAACAGTGCGCGTGACTCGGGGATCCTGGTCCACTGCGTCGGGGCCGACGGCGCGGCGGGCGGCAACTGGATGGAGTCGCAGGAGTGCCAGATCATCGAAGGGGGCTGCGGCGATTTCATCATCGTCGGCGGGCGGAACAAGCCGAGCCTGACCTGCGAGACCCGCGTCGGCCGCGACGACCATCAACTCTACTTCGAAAAGGGCGGAAAAGCCGTCACGCGCGACGCAGCGCGATTGAACTGGTGGGGCCGGGACCCGGCCTGGAAAGACGTCCTCGGCTTCCGCGGCCAGCGCGACGTCGAGAAGCCCGCTGGCGAGTGGAACCGCATGGAAGTCGTCTGCGACGGCGACTCGATCACCACCATCCTCAACGGCTACGTCGTCAACATCGGCACGAAGTCCACCCTCACCAGGGGCAAGATCCTGTTCCAGTCCGAAGGCGCCGAGATCCTCTTCCGCAAGATCGAGGTCCGGCCGCTGGTCAAGTGAGCCGTCGGACTAGCTGCCGCTCCTATGAAAGAGCCCATTCCTGACGACTATCTTATCGTCCTTGGTGTTCTGGGATTGGTCACGGGCATCGCCTTGGCGTTTAGCTGGTGGTCAGGCCTGATCTCTCTGGGAGTTTTGTCTCTTTGGGCGGTATTCCTTGTGCTGAACTACGATTGTGGTCCCAGGGGAAAACTATGACGGGGAGCAGCTTGCCCACACGAAGCGGACCACCTGCGACCATCGGTCCGGCTGGACTGATCCTCAATAACCCATCGCGCAGCCGTCCTTGCGGGGGTCGGAGCCGCCGATGAGGACCCCGTGTTCGAGGTCGATGCGGATCGCCTGATACCCGCCGAAGCCGCCGGGGGCATCCACCACGCGGTGCCCCCTGGCATAGAGATCGCGACGGACCTCGGCCGAGATGCCCGACTCCAGCGCGACCGAGCCACCGCCCTCGGCCGGCTGGCCGGTCGGCTCCGACGAGCCGAAGTGGCGGAACCGTGCGGCGTCGCCGGCTTCCTGCACGTCCATGCCGAAGTCGATCAGATTCGAGAGCACCTGCACGTGCCCCTGGGCCTGCATGTCGCCGCCCATCAGCCCGAAGCTCAGCCAGGGTTTGCCGTCCTTGGTGACGAAGCCCGGGATGATCGTGTGAAACGGCCGCTTCCGCGGCTCGAGCCGGTTGAGGTGCTTCGGGTCCAGCGCGAAGAGGCTGCCGCGGTTCTGGATCGCAAAGCCGAGGTCGCCCGGGACATGATAGGAACCGAAGCCGTGGAAGTTGCTCTGGATCAGGCTGACGCAGTTGAAGTCGCGGTCGACCACGGTCAGATAGATCGTGTCGGCTCCGGCGGGTTCGCCGGGCGTGGGATGGAGATTGGCCCGATCGGTCTTCAGCTCGGCCCGACGGCGGTCGGCATACGGCTTGGAGATCAAGGTGGCGATCGGCGCTTTCACGAACGCAGGATCCGCGTAGAACTTGGCCCGGTCCTCGTAGGCCAGCTTCTTGGCCTCGATCATCAGATGGAGCGCCTGGGCCGACTGGGGCCCCATCGCCTTGAGATCGAACGGCTCGAGCAGGTTGAGCATCTGAAGCGCGGCGATCCCCTGGCCGTTGGGGGGCAGCTCCCAGACGTCGTAGCCCCGGTAATTGGTCGAGACCGGCTCGACTTCCGTACTGGTATGTCCGGCGAAGTCCTGATGGGTGAAGAGGCCGCCGACGGATTGCGAATAGCGGACGATCGCTTCGGCGAGAGGGCCCTTGTAAAAGGCGTCGCGGCCGTCCCGGGCGATGGCCCGGAGTGATCGCGCCAGGCCAGGGTTGCGGAAAACCGATCCCACCGCCGGCGGGTGGCCGCCGGGGAGATAACAGGCGGCCGAGGTCGGGATCTCGCGGAGTTTCGGCTCGGCATTGTGCCAATCGGCGGCGATGATCTCGCTGACAGGGAATCCCAGCTCGGCGTAGGCGATCGCCGGGGCTAGCAGGTCGGACCACGACTTCGTTCCCAACCGCTGACGGAGCTGGTCCCAGCCGTTGACGCAACCGGGGACCGACCAGCTCAAAGGGCCGTGCTCCGGGATCGTCTTCAGCTTCTTCGCGCGGAACAACTCGATCGTGGCGGCCTCGGCGGCGCGGCCGCTGGCATTCAAACCGAAGAGCCGTTTCGACTTGGCGTCCCAGACGATGGCGAACAGGTCGCCGCCGATCCCGCAGGACATCGGCTCGACCACGCCGAGCACGGCATTGGCGGCGATCGCCGCATCGATGGCGTTGCCCCCTTGCTGCAAGACGCGGATGGCCGTCGCGGTCGCCAGCGGCTGGCTGGTCGCGGCCATCCCCTGCCGGGCGATCACCGCCGAGCGGGTCTTATAGAGCGGACCAGCCGGCCGGTCGTGAGACCAGGCCCGACGCGGACTCGCCAGGCCCAGCCACACCAGGGCCGCCAGTGCGATCAGCAGGCACCAACCGATCTCCGGTCGTTGAGACATCACCGTGCTCCTTGACATCAGGAGGTTTCGTAATGGCCACCTTGCTTGGCGAGGCGGTCGATCTCATCTCGGAATGGCAAGGCCGACTGCGCGCCGGGTCGCGTGACGGCCAGCGCGGCAGCGGCGTTGGCCCAGGCATAGGGGGCGGAGAACCCCGACAGGGCGACTGCCAGCGCACCGTTGAAGGCGTCGCCGGCGCCGACGGTGTCGATGGCCTGGACCCGGGCGCGGGAACGAAGAACTCGTACGGAGACGAGTCTGGGGGTTCGACGACGTAGCAGCCGTCGGAGCCCAGGGTGATGACCACACATCGGGGTCCCAGTTCCTGCAAACGATGAGCACAGGCCGGCCAATCGGGCTCGATTCCCGCCTCCGGGGTCATGCTGGCCAGGGTCAGAGCCTCGACGCGGTTCGGTGTGATCATGAAGGCCGCCCCGAGGAGCTCTTTGACGCAGGACTCCGACAAGGTTGGGACCGGTGCCGGATTCAAGATCGTAAACATCTCCTCATCGTTACCGCGCCGTAGAGCGCGGATGGCGGTTTCCACGGGGATCTCCAGGCTGACCAGCAGCACGTCGTCCGTGCGGAACAGCGAGTCTGGCAGGCGATCGATGTCCTCCGGAGTCAGTCGTTGATTGGCGCCCGGCGCGACGCCGATCAGGTTCTCACCACGATCGTCAACAAAAATCAACGCTACGCCCGACGCGACACCATCGACGACGCGGACATGACTGACGTCGATGCCCTCGCGGCGATAGATCCCCAGTGCCTGGCGGCCCAACTCATCGTCACCGACGGCCGAGACGAATACGACCTCCGCGCCGCGCGCCGCGCCGCGACCGCTTGGTTAGCCCCCTTGCCGCCGGGCGTCGTCGCGAACGAGCTGCCCAGGATCGTCTGACCAGGCGCGGGTAATCCCGGCACCCGCACCGTCATGTCCGTGTTGCTCGATCCGAAGACGACGACACGGGGCATGGGTCGCTCCAGTTTTCAGTGTTCAGTATTATTAAATTCGGGCGACGATCCGGCCTCTCCTGACTGAATGCTGAACACTCAAAACCCATCAGAGATAATCCTCACGAATCGGGTGGAACACGTCGAGCGCCAGCGCGGGCTGGTCCAGGGCACGAACGCGGTGCACGACTCCTCCGGGGATGCGCCAGATATCGCCGGGGCCGAGGATGCGCGTGACGCCTCCCACGGTGAACTCGAGCTGTCCTTCTAGCAGCATGCCCATCTGCTCGTGCGGATGGGCGTGGTCGGTCACGACGGACTCGGGTTCGAATCGGACCACGGAGAGCATGACGCCTTTGCCGGCCGTGGTGCGGATCTCGACCCCGGGGAAGATGACGTGCCGCGAACCTGATCCGGCAGGGAGGAAGTAGCCATCCGGATCGGGCAGGAAACCGGCGTCCTGGGCCGGTTCGGGACCGGTCATTGGAAGTTCCCGTACTTCGCGGCAACCCACTCGCCGGTGATGGTCAGGAATTGCTCGCGGGTGCCGAAATAGACATCCTTGAGCATATCATCGAGTTTGGCGGGGCCTTCGAGCATACCGTGGAGGAATCGGGAGAAGCCTCGGCTGAATGTCTCGAAGGTCATCATGCATTCGACCAGGGCGAAGCCGACGGCGCGGACGTCGCCGATCGTGGTCTGTTCGCCCCCGCCCAGGGCCTGGTTGGCCTTGGTCTCCCAGCCCTGCTGAAAATTGGCCAGGGCGGTCTGGCGAAGCTGATGGTAGTAGGGGCTCCGCGGCTCGACGTGGGAGGCCAGATAGAGGCCGATCCCATCTTTCAACCATCGGGGGGGGGTGCCGGCGGCGGCCATGACACCTGACCCCAGTCCCTCGGTCAGGAGCCCGAGCAGCGATCGATCGGAGCCCGCGGGCTCGATCTCTTCAGTCCGCCTGGCCCGGCCTCGCCGCTTCGGCGCCGCCTCTTCCTTCTTACCCCCAGCCGGGTCGACGGTCGCAAGATAAGGCTGGGCGACCGCGAACTTGCCGCTGGTCAGCTCCTCGGGTTCGAGGTCGCGGCCTTCCACCGTGCGGACGAACTCGACGAAGTCGTTCTTGCTGTTGAAGACGTAGAGGCTCACCTTCTCGACCCACTCCTTCGGTGGCAGGCCGAGACGCCTCAGGTGCAAGTACTGCGTCTCCATCTGCTTGATCGTGGCGGTCGCCCGGTCCTTCGGCAGGTTGCTGAACATGATGAACTGCTTGCCGTGGACGATCTCGGGCTTCAGCTTGGGATTGGCCTGCTTCCAGCGCTCCAAGCCGGCGGCTTCGATCTTCTTATCGCGCTCTGAGACCGGCAGCTTGGCCAGCTCTTCTCGCGCAACTGTTCAGGGGTCGCCGCATAGGAATCCAGCTTCGCTTTGGGATCGATCCCCGCGTCGAGCCGGCCTCCCTCCTTCACCCACTGGGTGATCTTGGCGATCGCGTCATCCGAGATATTGCGGTTGCCCCCCTGGGGCATCTTCGGGGTCTCCTCACCGTTGATCCGCAGGACCAGGTGACTCTCCTCCGGCTTGCCGGCCAAGAATACAGGATGGTCGGCCGTCCCCTTGCGGAACTTCTCGAACGTGGACATGTCCAGCTTTCCGCGACGCAGGCCGACGCCATTACCGCTATGGCAGCCGACGCAATTCGCCACGAGGATGGGCGCGATGTCGATCGAGAACTTGAGCTGGCCCGGATCGGCCGTCTTGGTCTCGGCGTCCGCATTCGCGTCCTTCTTGGTCTTGGCCTTCGCGCTGGACTTCTTCTCGGCGAGCCGGGCCTTCTTGCGAGTCGATTTCTTGGTCCGGCTGGGGCGCGGCATGGCGTCCGGGTCGTCCGGAGGCTGCAACGGCTTCGGGTTGGGGGCATCCTGGCCGCCGGGTTCCTGGGCCGCCGCCCGAGCCGGCCATACGGAGGCGAGAAACACGGAGATCTCGACCGGCACGAGCCAGAGCGCCGTCAACACGACGACACCCGCTCGCCTCAGACCAGGCGACCGCATGATGCGTGACATGATCTTACCCCTCTTGGCGTCCCCGAACGATGTTGACCGGTTGAGACCATTGTTTCCCGCCTTGCGCGGTTTGACAAGATGAGTCAATGATCGAACGCATTCACGACCGAGTCACAGGACCTCTTTCGGTAATGGACTCGCGAGATTGGGGAACTCCGCCGGTCGCTGGACGACAACCGGGTCCTCCGGGGTTGACGACCGAACCATCCCGCAGAGAAACAGGCAACCCAGGAAGAATGTCGGCAGCCCGGCGATCTCCTGAATCATCTCCCAGGTGGGACTATTCGGCTCGTCGCCGAAGATGAAGTTACCCACATCGAAGGCGGCCAGCCAGGCGAAGTAGCAGCCGATCGCGACCCCCAGGAGAGTCCGGCCCCGGAGCTGTCCCCAGTTCCGCAGGGCCCATGACGAGGCGAGCACGAACGGCACCATGTGATACTGCGGGAACCCGACGCGATAGAGCAACACAGTCGTCGCGGCCGCGATTGCGGCGGACGCCTCGAGATTGGGCCGTCGGGCTCGCGACCAGGACCACGCCAGCAGAAGAGCAAGGACCATGAAGACCGGCGAGAGGCTGTCGTAGTTCGTCCCGATTCTCAACAAGAGGAGCGGGGAATATCGGGACCTGACGTACCGAAAGATCGACAGCATTGCTGATGGCCGATTCGCGGCAAATGCCAAGGGGCGCAGGACCGAGAGCCCCCACACCTCGTAGCTCAGTACCATGCCCAGCGCGATCGTCGCCAGGGCCGCGAGCAGGAACCGGAGGCGGAGTCGGCCGCGATCCAGTGCCAGAAAGGGTAGGAGCACAATCGGGAAGTATTTCAGTAGCACGCCCAGCGCCAGACAGCCCCCCGAAAGGATGTCACGTTCCCGGAGGCGCGCCTGGACCGCGGCCAGGCAAAGCAGCCCGACCAGGATATCGAAATGACCTCGGATGGCGATCTCGACCCAGGGGAATGGATTCCAGAACAACGCGAAGAGCCCCAGGATCTGGAGGGAGGAAGGGCGGCAGCTCGCCGTGGCACCCTTGATCGACGCGACGGCGAAGAGAACATAGGAATATGCGAAGAGCAGCTTCGGCGCAAGCGGGTTCAGCCACGGCAGGCCCGCCAGCAGGTTAAACGCGGGTCCGTAGGCGTTCAGTGGGCCATCGCCGTGCCTCCCCCAGACGAGCCACCAGGGGTCGTGCCCCTGACGCACTTCGTACCACATCTGAAGGTAGAAGTAATAATCGTGGCGCGGCCAGGTGAGGATACTGACCGCCAGAAATGCGAGCGAAACCATCGAGAGCACGCGGCTGACGCCTCGCGCCCCGGAGACGTCCCCAACGGGTTTCCCTTGGTCGGCTCGCAGATCGTACCGCCGAAGGATTATGAGGATCGTCAAGTGGAGGAACGTGGCGACCCCCAGGGCGACCGAGACCTCGTTCCAGCGACCGAGCGAGTCCGTACCGGTAAAGGGGGTGGCGAAGCCATGGAGGTAGCGCTTCAAGGCCCCGAGGGTGAGTCCTGGGCGCTCCGCGACCAGCAGCGGCGGGACGACCCATCGGGCGAGCGCGGCCCAGGCCGCGATCAGGACGACATAGACCGCAATCAGTTTATGTAGCCGGGTTCGATCAGGCTGGACCATCGACTCGCTCGAATACGTCCGTTCCCACGGGAAGGGCGACACGCGACAACATCTCGCCTCGGGTCGCCGATCGGATTTTGCCCGGTCCGAGACGAGCTTTCAACCAGCCACCGAATGAGACTTTGTCGCAACTTGGGCCGGGGGTCCACTCCACCTTTTCGGCCTCCCCTGTGAGCCGCGAAGAATCCCGTGCCCAATCACCGTGTAAGGTTGGTTGGTCATCTCAGGGAACCAGCCAGTCGTCGATCGTCAGCCCCGGAATGTTGGCGTAGTCTTGGACGTTGTGAGTCGTCATCGACAGGCCGTGGACGAGAGCGGTCGCTCCATTGAGTAAGTCCATCTCTCCGACCGTTATCCCGCGATCGAGCAATCCTGCTCGGATTTCCCCGACCTTCTCGGCTATGCTCAGACTGACGTCCAACACGGTGGCACCCTTGAGCATGTCCTGAACGCCTTTCAGGCGGTCGGGCGGGGCGTTGGAGCGTAGCGCCCACGTGAGCAGCTCTCCGACCGTGATGACGGAGACGTTCAATCCACCGTAGTGCAGCATGACGCGCCGCACCACAACAGCATCGTTCTTCAAGTAGGCCGAGCAGATGTCGGTATCGAGAAGGAAACCCATTCGGGCGATACTCTTCGTTCGACCTTCCGCTGCTGCCGGTTCCATTCCAAGAATCGGTCGAGACCCTCGGGATCATCCAACCAGCTCCCAGCAGCCCGTTTCAGGGCTTCTAAGGGATTCTCGGCGAGGATCTCGTGTTGAGGCACGGGCTCAACCATAACGGTCACGCGCTGGCCATCCGGCAAACCCGGCTCGGCTTCGAGTTCAATGGTTTTGCCGTGAACGGTCCCTTTCACCCCGGTCGGAGCACTTCCCATAAATCTTCTCCTTTCCTGCTCGGAAGACCAAGCAGGGACACAACGAATATACCCCCCTCTCCTTTCGCGGTCAACCTCTCGATCGCAGGGTCAACACCGGGCCGAGCTGCTGGACCATCTCACGTGTCCACGATTCATCGACCAAACAGCCACTCCCGCTTCGACGAGAGTCCCAGCCGATGCAGGTCCCATTCGGAGCGCGGCTCGAACGCCCGCGCCCGCCAGGACTCATTGTGGATGCGTTCGAGCTTCCAGGCGCCGGCCAGGATGCGGCTCTTGGAGACAACAACAGGGGCAGTTGCTATGCTAGGAAGATCAACGGAAAACCATGAGGAGACGCTTCCATGACGAAAGTCGCCTTGTTCCAGGAAGCCACCGGCCCGGGAGAATCGGCCTTCCGAGCGGTGACAGCCCGTAATCAGGCCATCGGCCGCACGGCTGGGGAAGCCTTGGATGCGTTGACCTCACAACTCCCCAGCGAGGACGGCGATACTCTGATCATCGTACGCAACCTGGGCCCCGATCGTTTTTTCCCCGCGGAGTAACGGCAACGGCTCGATCAGCTCATGGCCGGATGGCGCTCCGCTCGCGAGGCGGGAAGCTCCTTGATCCCGAATGAGCAGTCTGAGCTGGAGCGATTGATCGATGCCGAGCTTCGCGCGGCCACCGAGCGCGCCGCGATGCTGGGCCACGAGCTGACTCATTGAATCCGCTCTATCCACTGGTCGCTCGGAGGGCCGGCTATCGTTGCGAGTATTGCCACGCGCCCGAGGTGATCTTCAATTCCGCTTGCACTCGAGCAGCAAGTACGCATAAGCCCGGTGCTTGTAACGGCCGAGCCGGCCACGAAGCTGGTGCAATTCGGCCACGCCGTACTTGTCCGCCTCGTTGATGAAGTTCGCCGCTTCGATGGCGAAGGGGAACTCGGCCAGAATGGCGGTCGGAACCAGCGAGGTGACTCGGTGCAAGGTTTACCCCAGTCCGCTGCCGAACCCTTGATTCGGGTCGAGGAAATCCGCGAGATCATAGGGCAGGCCCCACTCCCGCGCCCGGTGGCAATAGTCCTCGGGTGTCGCCGAATCGTGCCACAGGAACTGTGGGTACCGCTCGCAACGATCGGTCCCCATGAAATCCCAGGGCGCGTAGCCATTGCGATCGTCGGGCCGGGGTCCGCGTTGCTCATCCCAACGCAACGCTCGTTCGCAACGGAACTCCGCCAACCGCCGCGCCATGTTGTGCAGGACCGCTTCCACGAACGGGGACCCGGGAGCCAGTGCGATCATGGCGAGTTGCTCGTGGGCTCGGTCGCCGATCCACTCGTTCACGGCCATGCCCACGCATTCGGAGCGGAACCCGAAGCCGTACGACTCGGTGGCGTTGGAATAGGTGGGGTATTGCGAGGCCAGCGCCAGCTCTTGCAATTCGGAGGTCCAGTCCCTCAGCGGCAAGAAACGTCGCGACATCTTCACGAGCAGGTCGAGGCGGATCCGCTGGGCCCAGAGCAGTCCGCCGAGCACGCACGAGACGTCCCCGATGAAGACGGCGCGGCGGCTGTCGTTGCTCTCGAACTCGCAGCCGTATTCCGCGCAGAGCCGCCGCAGTTCGTCCCGTTTCGGGCTGGCGTCATCATGAACCAGCAGGGGGATATGGGGATAGAACCGGCGCCGCGCCTCCAGGTGGAGAGGGATGTACGGCACGGCGGCGAACGTGCCGACGACCAGGCCGATGGCCAGGGGCGGCGTGAAAATCGCCGCGGGTCGCCGGGGAATCCGAGAAACCCGAAGTTCCCCCCGCGCGGTGAGGATGCGAAAGTCCTTGCTCATGGAGTCCATGCACATCGGCGTTTCACCGGGATCGGTGGCCATCATGGCTCGTCCCGGTTGAGCCTTCCTCTCGAGGATCGTGAGCCCGTGATTATGGTGGTACCGTGCCACGAGCCGCCACTCCAGATGGACCGCGAGGAAGTCCCGGACAGCCGGCCAGAGCCCCCGGGAGCCCTCCCGTTCCCCGGATTCGCCGAAGGTCGTGGTGTCGTGCATCGCGATGAAACGGCGGACCCGACCGGCGTGGAGCTCCAGCTCCGCGCGCATGTGTTCGTAGACGTGGTACGTATCGATGAACAACAGGTCGGTAGGTTCGATCTCGATGTCGAGGGTATTGGCCTCATGGAACCGGAACTCCGTCCGGCCCGCGAGCCGGAACAGGTTGTCGAACTCGGGTCGTCGCCGCAGGTCGTAACAGACCAGCGTCCTCGGCTGCGCGCGGAGCAGGGCCGTGGTCGAAATCCCCGTCCGGCAGCCCATCTCGGTCGCATGATCGCATTGCACGGCCAGCAGGTAGAGAGTCGGGCAGTGTTCATTGATGTCGCTCGGGGTCTCGCACACCTGCTGATAAGACATCTCCAGCTCATCGTGAGCCACGCCGTTCCAGGGCCGGTCATAGCATTCACTCTCCGGTGGCCCGCCCCATTTACGGACATAGCGCTGCTGGCTCCATCCCAACCCGTCGAAGGCCGCCCACCCGGCCGCGCCGCTCCCGTGATTGAGCCCGGCATGCTCCTCGACCACGGTCGGTCCAAGCCCGGCGAGTCGCATGCGCCGTTGATAGTCGAGATCCGCAAAGAACCCCGGCCAGAACCCGTCGTCATATTCTCCCACGGCGCTCCAAACCGGCTCTCTCTGGAGAAAGCACGACCACCGGAAGCGGCGATCGGTGACCGGCGATACGAAGGGGTCCGGGCATGCGACGAGGGCGCGGAGGACATCACGGCCGAGCTCGATATCGTCGTGGCAATAGACGACATCGGCCGGGGCGTAGAGCTCATGGATGCGATTCCAGGACCCGGCGATCCCCAGGTTCCAGCCGGGCTTGATCAGCCGGACCGGACAGTCCGGGCGGTGAGGAATCGGCTCGAAGCCACCACCATTATCCACGATGCAGATCTCCCGGGGCTGGGTGTCGCCGAGGAAGATGCTCTGGAGGCAGAGGTTGAGCCGGTCGTAACGCGTCAGGGTCGGGATCGCGACGATAAGATCCGCCATGAATCTCTTGTCCTCTCGCTCCGGGAACGCCACAGGTTCAATCTCCCCATCGGCCCGACACCGCCGCGGGTTTCACGGCTCAACCCGCTTCAACCATCCGTACTGGTGGAACGAGAAGAGCTGACGCCTCCACAGCTCGTCATCCCGGACGAACTCGCGATCTTCGTCCAGGAACCGGCTGACGGCCTCGAACGGGCCCCGGGCCGTATCCCTCGAAGACGGGGCGACCGTTGATGTTGGTATCCTCGGCGACCAGGTATTGCCCGGGAGCGACGAACTCGCGATAGATCCGTAGCTCCGCGAGGACGTGATCTTCGCGATGGTCCGAATCCAGGACGACCATGCCCCTGGCCCGGGGGCAGGACGGCGCGCACGGCTTCGACGGTCCCCGGATCGATCGAATGGCCTTCGATGAGCCGGATGCGCGGATGCCGCAGGGTTTTCGCCATCTCGGTCAGCGCGATGTCGATGCCGACGACCACCGCGGACGAGTCCGCGCCGATCAGGTCGAGCAAGGACGCGAAGTACAAGACCGAGCCACCATGCAACACGCCCGTCTGAATGATGAAGGACGGCTGCTGCCGAGCCAGGACCTCCTGATAGAGATGGAGGTCAAGCGGACATTGGAGGATCGGATAGCCCAGGAACGAGTTCTTCGGCCAGGTGTCCGGGGAGTGGTAATAAAGGCAATGAAAAAGATCCACAATCGAGGGCTGCACGCGAGGTTGGCTCAGCCATTCGGAGTCAGCCACGGGTAAGATCTCCTCTTCGGGGACAGGACCGCCAGCCAATGACTGTGGAGGTCTTCTTGCCTCCTCAGGCACCAGCCGGGACCATGAGGCGAACCAGTGTGAGCACGGCGAACCGGGCCGATCATGTTGCGTTTCTACTGGCCCTCGATGATCCGTCTCCGTGATTCATTCGATGCAATTCGTCCGACGCCACGGGATGCCCGGGCATCAGGCGCAACACCTGTTCCCAAGCCTCCGCGGCCTCCGCGATCCGACCGCCCTGCTTCAGGGCGTAGCCCAGTTGGAGGTAGGTGGCAGGATGGTTTGGGCGATAACGCAACGATTGTCGGTAGGCTTGCTCTGCCTCCTCGACTCGCCGAGAACGCAACAGGAGCGTACCCAGATTGTGGTGGGCGGAAGCGTCCTCGGAGTCGCGGGCGATCAACTGCCGTCAGCGCATGCTCAGCCTCATCGGGAGCACCGTGCTCGAAGAGGAACTGGCAAAGGCTGCGAAGGGTTTCCAGGTCGTCCGGATGTTCCGAGGCAGCACGGTCGAGCTCGATCCCGGCCTCCTCCAGACGGCCTTGAGCCAGGGCCACGCGGTGCCTCAGGAGGGCCCCCTCGATGCGAAGTCATGTCGTCCTGGAACAGTCCCTCGGCGAGAGCACGGGCTTCGTCGAACCGGCCGAGGCGCATCAAGATTTCACCCAGCCCTCGCCAGCCCGTCCGGTAGCGAGGTGCCTCCCGGACGACGGCCCGCCACTGCCGCTCGGCGTCGGCCAGGTCTCCAAGATCGGCGGCGACTACCGCCAGGTTCTGGCGGGCCTTGAAGCCGGTCAGGGCGCGATCCACGCTGGTGAAGTGACGCTCCTCACGATTCTCCAGGACATCGCGATAGGCTCGCCTCGCCTCCTCCAGCCGGCCCAGGTCGTGGAGGAGGACGCCCTCGCGGAACCGCAGTTCGGCGTCCTGCGGGAACAACTCCCGCGCCCGACGGCAGGTCTCCCGGGCACGCTCGCGATCCTCGAGCCGCATCTCGGCATAGAGCAGCAGGGCGTACGCCTTGCGCAGGTGCGACTCCTCGGGGCCCGACCGTGCGATGCTGCGGCGGAGGTAGTCGGCCGCCTCCGCGAATCGCGCCCCGTCGACGAACGTCATCCCCAGATTGAACAGTGTGAATGGGTGCTCGGGACGCTCGGCTAGCTCGCGCTCGAGGATCCGCAGGTCTCGCTGTCGCTTCCGCTCCTGGGCCGCGGGGCTCGGGTCCGACCCCGAGTGGACCACATAGAGATCGGTCCAGGCGACGTCGCCACCGGCGCGGCGGATGGCCGGCAGGATCTGCTCGTGAATCCGGCCCTCGAACTTCAGGTCCGGCCGATTGCGGAAGAGCTTGACGTGATCGACGACCGTCACGTCCGACTCGCGATCGCCGCCCTCGCCCGCACCCGGGCAATGGACCTGCATCACAAAGCCGAGCAGGGCCGGGTCCAGCTCGCCGTCGATCAAGGACCGGAGCTGCCGACCGCATTCGGTCGGGATCGTGTCGTCGGAGTCCATCCAGAACAACCACTGGCCGCGGGCATGTCGCAAGGATTCGTTGCGCGCCGCCGAGAAGTCGTCGCACCATGGGAAGTGGAATAACCGCCCGCCGAATGACTCGACGATTCGCGGCGTTTCATCGATCGACCCGGTGTCCACGATCACCATCTCGTCAACCCAGGGGCGGATGCTCTCCAGGCAAGCCGGGAGGGTCTGCGACGAATCGCGGACGATCATGCAGAGCGAGAGGCGCACGCCACCGCGCCGCACCAGCAATCCCTCATCCGGTGCGGCGATCAGCTCGAATGGGCCGAGATGCGGGCTTCCCGTATCCGCCCGATCTGGCGGGGGGGATGTCGATGTCCCGCCGTCGTCCCGCGACCATTTGGCGCGGAAACGCCGCTCGTTCTCGCGCATCAGCGCCCCGAAATCGACCCCGCTGCCGACGAACGTCCGCCCGCCGAAATGGTGCACGAATGCGTCGTGTGGCGATCACGGCCCGATAGTCCGGCCTCGATCGCACGCAAGCAGTAATCATCGTCCTCGAAGCAGCCCAGGCCGAACTGCTCGTCGAGGACCCCGACCGCTTCGATGACGGACACGCCGGATCAAGAGGCAAAAGCCGACCAATCGGTCAACATCGACGAGCCGTCCGGCATTGGCCTTGCCCCAGTCCCAGGCGAATCCGTCCAGCTCCGCCAGGCTGTCGTAATGCGACTCGACTTGCTGAGGGCCGCTCACGAAATTGGAGCATGGGCCGGTCAATCCGATCTTCGGGTCGCCGGAGAGCGCACGGAGCAGCTTGCGGAGCCAGCCGGTCGTCACCACGACATCGTTATTGAGGAGGAGGATCTGTTCCCCTCGCGCGCACGGCGATCCCCTGGTTGACGGCCGCCGGGAACCCCCGATTCACTTCATTGGTGATCAGGCGAACGTCTCTCTGCGTTCGGAGATACTCCACCGTCCCGTCGCTGGACGCGTTGTCGATGACGATCAGTTCGTAAGGCTCGTCGGTCCGGGTCCGGATGCTGTCCAGGCAAAGCCGGGTGTAGTCGAGCTGGTTGTGGGTGATGATGAGGATCGAGGTCAGGCCGGGTTCATCGTTCCCGGCTGGTACGGCCCGGACCAGGTACCGGGCGGTGTAGAACTCTTCGGCTTCTTCTGGCACAAGCAACTCGATCCGGAAACGACGGCACTGGACCTCTCCAGGTCGGCCCCGGTCCCGCCACTCCGCATAGCCCGGCCCCGGGATGGTCCGCAGTTCGACGAGGTTGAAACCGCTACGGTAGAGCAGCTTCTCGATCTCGCGGCGCGTGAAGGGCCGCGCAGATCACGGGTCGCCGGCCCCATCAGCCCGGTCGGCCAGTGGCCGCCCATCAAGGCCGAAACCATGCTGTGGTGCCGGACGTTCGGCAGTCCGGCGATGAGATGCCCGTCGGGCTTGAGCCAGCCTCGGGCCTGGCGGAGCAGGCCGCGGGGGTCGTCGAGCAGTTCGAGGAAACCGTCGCAGACGATCGCGTCGAACGATGCCGGGGCGAATTCCGGGCACGGGCACGACCCGGCCTCCTCCGACCTCGGGACGGAGTGGCCTGTCCCAGCGAACGGTTGAAAGCCCTCGCCGATCACGACTCGGGCGCCCTGACGTGCTTCGAGGGCCTCCGCCAGATGTTCGACGTCCGGACCGAGAGCAAGGACGTCACCGACCGCCAGAGGAACCAGGTCAACGAGTCCGGATTCGCGGAACGTCTTCCCCGGATCCTGATCTTCGGGAGGCACCGTGGAGGCGGCTGATGGCGTGAGGAACATCTCGGTGGAGAGCCGCACGGCCACGGATTCCAGGATCCACTGCATGCGGTGCCGGTAGGTGTGCCGCGACAGGGCCTCGCTCCGGCCGGCGGCCGCCAGCCGTTCTCGCAGGTCTTCGCGACGGAGGTAGAAGTGGATCTTGTCCAGCAGCTCATCCCCATCCCGGTATGTGGCCAGGTGGACCCCATCCTGGAACAGCTCGTCCTGGCCGTTGTCCGCCAGGTCGTTCGTCATCAACAGCGAGCCGCACGCCAGCGCCTCGAAGACCCGCATGTTGACGTCATTCCGGATGCTGCGATTGAACACTAGCCGGGACGCGGAGTAGGTCCGCGCCATCTCGTCGAAGAACTGCTGGCCGATGAACGTATTGCGAAAGTGGGCCGGATCAGCTCCACAAGGTCGGCCCGGGGGCCTGGGAACAGGTGGCCCACGAAGGCGATGTCGTACTGCTTCGGTCCGTCGTACTTGCGATGGAATTCGGGATCGCATGCCAGGGGCAGCCAGGTCGCCGTCGCGTGGCCTCCCCGGCGTAAGAGCTCCGCCCCGTCGCGCTGGGCGGTGAAGACGAAGTCGAAACTTCCGGCCCGAGCTTGACACCAATCGAGGTTGAGGTGCGTGTCGATCGCCCACCAGGCGGATGGGTGCAGGTCGGATCGTAACGCGTAATCGAGGCCGTCGTCGATGAACAGATAGAGGTCGAACTCCTCGCGCGGGACGCGCGCGAGCTCGGCCGGGAGGAAGTGCTCGACCTCGACCAGTTGGCCCAGGGCGCGACGGCAGTAGACACCCGTCGTATCGGGACGCACCTGGTCATCGAAGATGACGGCAACACGGCGGATGGACATGGCTGGTATTCCCCTCGGGGCGAGGACCGGGTGGGATCGATTAGCCCGCTTGCCGGGCCGTTGTTCGGAGGTCCTAAAACCACGGGATGTCCGGGAGGGCGAGGCTCCGTCCGAGCCCCGTGATATCCGGCTCGGACAGAGCCTCGCCCTCCCCGATCCCTTTCAAAACTGAGGCGCTCTTCACGAATCCCTCGATAGCCAATGGAACAGCCCCTGCCGGTCGCGGGCGGGGTCGGGATACACGTATCCGAGACCGCGGACCTCGGCGCGCCGGGCAACACCTCCGGCGCAGAGCCGCTCATAGCGGGCGTTGAAGTCGATGTCGTCGCCGCCGTAGCGCCCGCAGAACCGCTCGTCGTAGCCTCCCAGGCGGTTGAACAACGCGCCGGATCAGGAAGGAGTTGCCGTGCACGCTCGGACGGTCATCGGTCAGCCCGTAATCGACCAGGATCTCTCGCGCGGTGACGACGTGACCGTCCCGATCCAGGATTCCCGGACGACGGACCCAGTGGAGCTTGTCGCCTCGATAATGACGGCATTCCTCCAGGACGCTTTCGGTGAGGATATGATCGATGTCGAAGAAGACGAGCGTATCGAACCGGGCCAGCGCTGCCCCGATGTTCCGGGCCCTGGGCTGGGTCCAGGGGCGGCGATCGTCCGTGCGATGGAGGGTGAAATCGAAGGGCTTATCCACGGCGTCGCAGATCTCCTGCAAGGGAGGTACGCTCCCGTCATCGACCAGGATCAGCTCGCAATCGCGTGGGAGGATGCGGTCCAGGTGGAGGAGCTGCCGCCGGACGACTTCGTAAGATTCCAGGACGCTGACGATCAGGCTCAGCCGGTTCATGGATGGTACGTCCCTCCGATCCCGCCGGATTCGTACGCCGGCTCATGCCGAGAAGGGGCCGGCCCTTTGTCGCTCTCGGCCGATGCGTCGGGGTCTTGCGATGGGCCGGACGCTGGGTTCTCGGGGGGCGGCCGGTCGGGATGTCGCGCCGGAAGGACCGCCTTGGGGACGAACAACGCCAGGCCGTGGCGCGTGTCGAAGATCCGGAGGCGGTGGCTCGGCGTCTCGAAGTCATCGATCCGGGCGTCGAGCGGATCGGAGAATCCGCAAACCTCCGCCAGGATATGCCGCTCCCACACGCCCGTGGAGCTGGTGACGTTCGGGTCGTCCTTCGGGATCGTCATGCGGGGGTTGCAGAGCCCGCGCGAGCAGTCGTGGATCGCCAGCAACCAGCCCCCGGGATGGGCCAGCGTCTCGACGATCGCCTCGCGGAGCAGGTCGTGGACGTGGAAGTCGAGGAAGATCAGGCCCGGCTCATGAGCGTCCAGCACGTCGCGCCGGAACCGGCCGGTGAGGTCGCCGAGCACCAGCTTGGCCTCCGCCCCGGGGGTGAAGTGCCGGACTTCGTCCACCAGGTCGAAGCAGATGACCCGGCTCTCCAGGCCGAGCAGTCCGGCCATGTCGAGGATCCGCCGGGTCGACTTTCCATGCTGGGTGCCGACCTCGACGATCGTCCGGGGACGGACCAATCCCAGGGTGATGCAGAGCACGAACGCCTCTTCGAGGCAGAGCGTCTTGAATTCACCCAGCGTGCGCTCGTAGCCCTTGGCCTCGTGGAAGGCCCGGTAGAGTTGCCAGCGGCGTTCGACCTCAGGCCGGGGAAGCGGGAAGAATCGCCCGATCTGGTCGAGCAATGGACCGAGCTCGATGGGCGGCGGAAACTCAGGCGTGAATCCGTTCTCGGAGCGAGTGTGTCGGCTCGGGAATCGTCCATCGGCGATCAAGGCTCCCTGGGGACCCGGAGCAACCTCCGTACGCACCAAACCACGATCGCGGTATTGCAGGAGCGGACGGTAATGCCGATCGATGATCACGTCCCAGGAATAGTGTTCCTCAAACCGGCGCCGGCCCGCCCGGCCCATGCGTGTACGGAGTTCGGGATCGTCGAGCAGGAGCTCTAACTTCCGTGCCAGGTCGTCCGGGTCCCCGGGCTCGCAGAGCAGGCCGGTGGCGCCGTCGGCGACGGTGAACGGCAGCCCGCCGATCCGGCTGGCCACCACGGGCTGGCCGGCCGCCATCGCCTCGACCGCCGTGCGGCCCAGCGCCTCCTGCGCGATCGTGGGGAAGACCACGACGTCGGCCGCACGGAGGTGGCGAGGCAAGTCTTCCTGCGACTGCCACCCGATCAGGCGGGTGAACGCATCCACCGGCCCCGGCGGGTCGCCGGTCGCGGCGAGCACGAAGTCCCGCCGTCGCGACCACAGCCGGCGGCACGCCTCGTGGAGCACGGCGAACCCCTTCATCGGCTCATCGATCAGGCCGGCGAAACAGAGGATCGCCCGACCCTCGGCCCACGGCTCGCGCGGTGGGCCGGCCGCCGGGTCCGGCCAGGGGAATCGCGCCGGGTCGATGCCGGCCGTCACGACGCGGACGCTCCGCGCATAGGGACTGACCATGGCCTCGGCGAGCGGGTTGACGACCAGCACCGCCTCGGCTTCGCCGAAGGCTTGCAGCAGAATGCGGTGATACTCCGCGCTGCCCACCTCGCAGAGCGCCCGCTCGGCCTGGTGCAAGGCGCCCGCGCGATGCCCGCGCCGTCCCAGGCAGCGGGCGCATTCGCCCGGGCTGGCCAGTTGATGCAACGGGCACTGCTGGACCCGGCCCCCCTCCTCGATCAGCAGGCGGAGGTTGTTGAGCGGACAGAGGCATTCCAGCGCCTGGAGCCGCAGGATATATGGGTAGCCGCGCACCGCCTCGGCCAGGATCGGCTTGATATTCCAGCTATCGGTGATGATCACCCGATCCGGATCGAACGCCTCGACGGCGCGGCGATACCGTTGCCGGATGCAATCCAGCCGCAGGCTCGCCGGATCGAACTCGATCGCCTCGGAGGGATACGGCAATCCCCCCGCGACGGCCCCGATGCCCCACTCCGGATGGCGGGCGTAGATGTGTCGCACCTCGTAGCCGGCCCGGTCCAGGAATTTGGCCAGCTCATAGGTGTGGACATTGCCACCGCCAGTCGAAGGCCAGTTGAACAGGAAGCTGAGGATCGCGACCCGCACCGGGGCCCTCTCCGAGTCGCGTGTCAGGGCGGGTTGGCGTGGAGCATGGACGAGCTGCGGTGGGGCGGGCCGGTAGTTCGCGCCGGGTTCCACGCGTTCGAGTTCCGCCAGCATCATGTCGTGATTGAGCCGGGCGGACCGGCACTCCGGGTCGTCGTCCATCGCCCGCTTCCAGCCCTCGAGAGCATCTTCCGTCCGGCCCTGCATCACGGCGATCGCGGCCAGGTCGTTGTGAATCAGGGCACTGAGCTTCGGGTCGGGCCTCGAAGTCTTCACCTCCTCATAGAGTCGAATCGCCTCCTCAAACTGGCCCGCCTCGGCCAGGCTACGGGCCTGCTGGTCAGCGCCCTTGCAAGTTTTCCCCCTCGGCGAGTCCGACGTCCGGCCGTGGGTGGACGGATTCGGGCATCGATCTTCTTCTTGCCGCGCCTGGCCATGGTCTGTAGGAGTCCTAGGATCGGGCGGTGAGGGGATCCTTGTTATTAGGGCGGCCGGCGGGCGGAAACTCACCCGAAAACACGTGCAACGTGGAGACCGAATCCTACGAGCCCGAAGCGCCAGCGAGTGGATTCCGGCGGGGATCCTCCATTCACTCGCTGGCGCTTCGGGCTCGTATGGCCACGACCCTCGTCGTGGGTAAGAGACTTTCTGCCATTTGCCTACTGGGGACGGCCCTCGCAACCCGCACGGCGAGGACCTGTTCGATGACACGCTTCCAGCGCCGCGCGACCCGCTCCAGCGAGAGGAGTTCTCGGATCGCGCATCCAAACCGCCTCGTCTCCTCCCAGTAGTCGCGAGAGAGCCACCGTTCCGGATCGAGCGGACTGGCGACCTCGAAGCCCAGGCGCGCCAGGTGCTCGACCGGACTGCTCTCCTCGTTCATGGCCAGCGGCAGGCCCGAGGCGACGAAATCGATCGCCTTGGCCGGCGGCTTGTGCCGGCTGCGGAAGTCGTCCCCCTTGATGTCGAGGCGCCCCGCAGCGCCGCCGTTGTCAGGGCAGTCTGGCGCTCCGGGCTCCAGTGGTGGATTCGGACCCCAGCATCGGTCCGAAACCCGAGCTGAGTTGGGCTGGTGATTCGCCCAGGGTCTTCGAAATTGGATAGGACATCCAGCGGAGCGGGTAAATCGTGCGCGTTGACCCATCGAATGAGCGGTGTGAGGTTGGACCGGACGCCGACCCAGAGTAGATTGCCACGAGGTTGGAAGGATTCCCGGACCGGTGCGGCGAACTTAACATGGTGATCGACGTACTCCACGGTTGCATAAGGCGCGAAATACTTGCGGAGCCGATCGCAGTGGATGACGATCCGCGCGCACTTCCGCAGCCACGCCGCGTCGGCGTCGATGGCCGCAGCCGAGTCGTAGGCATCGACCGGAGCATAGATGATGGCGGCACCGCGGGCGACGCGTTCGATCCAGTCCGGGCGAGGCGGGTGTTTGATCAAGATGATGACGTCGCACTCCGGTTCTTCCCAGGCCCGAAACAGCCGGGTCGTGAAGTCTCTCGCGAGGGCACGGGCCAGATCGGAGCCGACCCAGTCCCAAGACCCCCAACCGGGTGCCTCCGGCCCGAACGCTACAGTCGCGTGGTGTTGCGGAACGAGAGCGGTCCCGGTCATCGAGAAGTTCCGAAGTTCTTGAGTGCGTCCTTGAGCGCGGCGATGGCCAAGGCCGGGCAGTGGAGTTTCGTCGCGGGGAACCCCATCCAACGCCAAAGTGAGATGTTCCGGCGCCAGCTCGAGACATTCGGCCACGGTACGGTGCGCGATCAGCTCGGTCAGCATCGAGCCGCAGGCGATGGAAACGCCGCATCCGTGGGTTTGGAAGCAGGATTCGACGATCGAAGCATCATCCAGGCGGATGTAGAGGACAAGGTAGGGGCCATTTCCCGGAGTGCCCGCGAGTCCGACGAGATCAGGATTATCCATGCGGCCGGTATTGCGCGGCGAGTGGAAGTGGTCCATCAGAGTTTCGGAGAAATGACCCATCAACCACCTCCAATGGGGAGACTCAACCTCGACTTCTTCTCGCCATACTGTGGCCCCTCGCTCGGCCGCCATGTTCTTTATGTCCCCTTGTATTTCGTTATGTTCCCATCTTCCCCCTTTTCACGCACCGGATGATCATGCTAGCGATGGCCCCCAGGAGCCAACCTATCAGACAGCATCCCGCGAGGAAGTCATTGGCAGCGCTGCCACACGCCGAGGGTAAGAGGAGCGATAGCGAGACCGCCATAGCCAGGAAAAACCAGGGATGGTGAATCGCCCCGAGACCAAACAAGCCGCCAGTCGTCGCCGAAACGGTGACAAAAAGGGGCTCGCCCGACATCGCCCAACAAACTAGGGCTATGAACGCGGTGATGATCATCCACCGTCGTATCGTCATGTGCGGTCGAGGCATGGATGGACCTCCGGCTCTACAGGGCCTGCACTCGCTTGAGAACCGAAGGCTCAAACGGTAGGGGCCATGTCTTCGGAGGAGAAAAGGGGACATAACTAATAAATCGTGCTACTCTGCAGAATCGGGATAGGCAGATTTATTAGTTATGTCCCCTTTTCTGCCCTTCGGTTCACTTAGGCTTAGGCGGATCAAGCACAGGCTCAGGCGGATCAGGCATAAGGGTCAGCCACGGTTGCCACGCAGCATAATGATATTTGCATTCCACCTTTCTGTAATACTCAACCGTTTCACCATAGTAATCGTATATTTCTTCAGAATTGCTTCGTTTCGTAAAGATTGCTAGTTCCGTACCCATTCTAGAGTACTCCGCTTCTTTCCTTTTACAATACTTATAATTACACAGCAATGCAACTATCATTATGACCAGAGTAAGACATCGCGGCCAATCCTAGGAAGCGTGGCTTTCTTCATTATGTGACTCGTCAGCATCATAGTGTTTTCCTCATCTCTTCGGGCACACGGGGGGCAGAAAAGGGGACATAACTAATAAATCGTGCTACTCTGCAGAATCGGGATAGGCAGATTTATTAGTTATGTCCCCTTTTCTGCCTCTCAAGGAATATCCCCTGATGAAACGGCCGCGGCGGGTCTTGCAGGCGAAGGCGTGGGGCGAAGCGACCCCAGCATGAGTGGGTGGTCGCGCCGGAGCCGCCGGGCCGGCGTGGTGCCGGGAGGGGGGAGGGCCAGCCCAAATAATAAGAATAGGATTTTAAGAGCATACTTGGATTCTCAAGCGGCGAGAGCGAGGGTGGATGCATCAATCAATTAACGCGATCCATTGTATTGATGTATGGATTTATTAATCGATATAATTCCACGTTGTCAAAGGGCTTACGTCTAATTCAATGCCATTCCCCTATATCCCCTTTTCGCCCCCTTCTCGTTTCTTCCTTCGTTATCAATCCATACCACGAGCAAGCCATTCCATGGGAAAACCACGCCAAGAGTTTGGCTCCGGAGGATCGCTCGCGACGAAACGCCACGGTCGGGCCGCAGCAATGAAATACTTGTGAGCTAGATGAGCATGATAGAGACGCCTCAGTTCATTGCTTTCGGCGAAGTACTTTCGTTGTAATCGGTAATGTACTACTGCTCTTGCCTTGAATACCTGGGACCTCCATGTCATCTGCACAGACCAAGTAATCAGGCAAGCCGCCATCGTGACCAATGCAAGTATCCCACGAATGCTTCTCATACTTTCGGCTCCCACGCTAAGACCCTTGAGGTCCACACAGTTGCAGAACGAAACGCACTTCGGAGTCCGTCGCAAATCGGTAGGGACCAGCACCGGCTACTCGAACCAGACCCGTTCTGTTGTTGCTGGAGGAAAAAAGGGCCAGCAACAAGATCGTTCTCTCTGTACGTACAGACATCAGCCTGCCAAGGGGGTTGGCCTCCTTTGCTAGTAACCAGAGCCGTCTGCAGGTTCAAGACCACGGGATTCATCCACACGACTTCCAGTAGACTCGGTATTAACATTCACCAAGTGCCTACACCTACCTATACAGGAAGAAACCGTTACCGCTCACCCATGTAAAGGGATTGAAGGCTCCGGATACCTGAGACATCTTGCCACCCGTGTTCGCAAGAAACAGCACCCAGGGGAGATCCCACCTCCAGTCAAAATTAAACACATCTGTGAATGTTGCACTTGTAATCACACCGTATTTCCCAACTTTTATCGTGTAATTGATGACAACAGAACCCGCCTCGCCGAGATCGCCTCCAATAAAATAAGTTCATGTGTTCATCTTGTTATTTTTTATATATCGCTTGATTATACCAGAGATAGCTCCCAGGATAGAACCCAATAGACAGCATCCTGTGAGGAAACCATTGTCACCGCCACATTCTTGGGGCAGGAGGACGCATATTAAGACCGACATAGCCAGGAAAAACCAGGGATGGTACATCGCGCCGAGACCGAAGAGGCCGCCAGCAGTTGCCGAAACGGTGACAATAAGGGGCCCTCTCAAGATCGCCCAAACTACAACGGCGATGAACGCGGTGATCATCATCCACCGCCGTATCGTCATGTGCGGTTGACGCATGGATGGGCGGCCTTTCAGGAGCTGCGCTCGGTTGAGTACCCAAGGATCATGGAGGAAATGTCCATCTCTTCGCGGCGACTTCGGCTAGATATGTCCGCCGCGGGCTAATTTGATCGAGCAAACAACGACTACCTCACACATATTCATGAGATTTTAAAATATTGTTGTGCGGTCGCAAAGTTGCTGTGAAGAAGCAGGGCTCACACTGCCTTAGCGACTCGCCGCCTTCATCTTCGGATGAATAACTCGTTATGCCTGTTCGCGATCCTTCTCGTCATCCGATAACCCTGATTAATTACCACCGCGCAGACGATTTGAATAGCCCCATAATTTAGTTCCAACGTCTTTTGGATCTATTCCAGGGGAAAAATGAAATCGCATAACGAATCCCTAATAACAATCACTTCTTCGGGCACTGCCCTACCCATTGCGCCCATTCCAAATAATATCTATACATCTTCGTCTGCTCGAAAGCAAAACCTGGGCCCAAGTCGTACAATTCTTGGAACCATATTGCATCATCTACCCCTTTGAGGAAAAGGGTATTCCTCCACTCCCTATCGAAAGTACCATACGCGTGGCCCAATTCGTGAAACAGAATTCCGGGTTGCTCGGACCAATCCCGTTTGTCATTAAAGCTAATCGTTTGCGCCACGACAAAAGGGGTTCGCCTGGAACAAAGTCTGCCGGTTCATAATACGCTGACTTCTGGGTAAATAAGAACTCAGCGGGATCAAAGAACTCATAGTGTTCAAAGTACAAGAGTTCAGTGTCAGAATTGAGTCCCGCCTGCAGCTTCTTCAATCTCGGAATCAAAATAGAGTCGATATGGCGCCCTAAGATCCCCAAGCAAGGATCAAGTCTTTTCCTTGCGTCCTCAACTTCCTTGATGATTCGTGAGATTCGTGCTTTGCTTTGATTGAGACTTTTAATCACGTCATCTTTCTGTTTCTTCGTCCAGTTGCTGCCGACAAAGCGGAGTTTATAGTAGCCCGACGGATCAGTCCAGCGCGTCGGCGAATTTCCCAAGTACAGATATAAAACTGTATCCCCGCCTGCGAACCCGATGGGATCCCGGCTCCACCAGCGGCCCATCCCCGGATCATAATGCCGCGCTCGCACGTGGTGGCCATACAGGTCGGAGTCGTAGATGTATCCCGACCGCCCGACGTACTGATAGGGATTCGTCGTCGTCCCGCTCGACGTCACCAGGTCACCGAAGGCCCGGTACAGATAGCTGTTGGTCACCGTCCCCGACGACCCCGTCAGTTGCAGCGTCGAGCCGAGGGCGTCGAAATGGTAGTACGACGTCGCCCCCGACCGCCGTTGCGACACCTGGTTGCCGTAGTAGGCTGGCTCCAGCGTGTGCACCGCCTGGATCGCGTCGCTCACGTTGGCCTCGATCAGCACGTTCTGGCCGTCCCACACGTACTTCACCGTTCCGGCCTGGTCGGTCTTGCCGGCCCGCTGCCCGTCCCCGTTGTAGGTGAACGTGTCCACCACCCCATTCGAGAACGCCACCTCCAGCAGCCGGTTCTCGCCGTCCCAACTGTAAGTGGTGGCCTGGCCCGGCACCAGGTGCTGCACCAGGTTCCCCGACCCATCATAAGTATACGACGCGGGGCTGCCCGGCGACGCGATCGCCGTGAGCTGGTTGGCCGCGCCGTAGCTCCAGGTGGTCAACGTCGTCCCATCCCACCGCGTCAGCCTGTTGCCCGCTCCGTCGTAGGTGTAGGTCACCCCGTAAGCGTTGGTCCCGGCCCGCTTCTCGGCGGTGAGCTGATAGGTCTTGTCGTACGTCCAGCTCGTCACCGAGCCGTCAGACCCGGCCACCCGGGTACGGTTGTTCGCCGCGTCGTACTTGTAGGTCGAGCTCGTCAGGGTCACGGCGCCAGGCCCCAGGTTGGACAGCCGCAGGACACGATCCGCATTATCGTAAGCGTACGAAGCCCGAGTCCCATTGGCAAGCCGGATGAGTGTCATCCGACTGGCCGCATCGTAGCTCCAGCTCGTGCGATCGCCTTCGGGGTTGATCAACCGGGTGATCCGGCTGTCGGCGTCGAAGAGGTAGGTGAATCGGCCGGTGGGCTGGACGACATGGGCGCGCTGGCCGATGGCATCGTAGGCGTACGTGACGGGAAGGGCGGTCGGGCCAACCAGGCGGGTCAGGCGGTCGTCGGCGTCGTAGGTGGCGCTGTAGAGCCCCGTCCAGTCGCCTAGCACGGTGCGGCGGCTGAGGGCGTCGTAAGTCATCGTGGCGCGGGTGCCGTCCTGGTACTTCAGCCCGGTGAGGCGATCGTCGGCGTCGTAGAGGTAGCTGGTCAGCAAACCTCGGCCGTCGATCCGCCGGGTCAGGCGGCTGGCAGCATCGTAGAGATAGCTGGTGCGGTGGCCCAGCGGGTCCATCATACGCGTCCGCCGACCGTCCGCGTCATAGACGAAGCTGGTGCGGTTGCCCCGGGGATCGATCACCGCCAGGACCTCGCCGATCGCGTCGTAAACCGCACTGGTCCGGAAACCGAGGGCGTTGATGCTCGCGATCGGCCTGCCGTCGCGGTCGTAGGTGGTCGTCGTCCGATTCCCCAGGGCATCTGTGATGGAAATGCGGCTCGTCGGCCGCGTCATAACCGAAGCTGGTGCGGTTGCCCAATGGGTTGACGGCGGCGATCAGGCGGTCGGCCGCATCGTACGTGCTGGTGTTGATGTGCCCCAGAGGGTTGACGATCCGCACCGGTCGGCTGGCCGCATCGTAACCGAGGCTGGTACGATTATTCAGGGGGTCGATGGTTGCGATCCGCCGGCTGGCGGCGTCATAGGTACTGGTGCCGATGTAACCCAGGGCGTTTTGCACCCGCACCAGGCGCCCCGCCCGGTCGAACGTCCCGCTGGTGCGATAGGCCAAGGGGTCTGTCACCGTCAGCAGCCGGCTGGCGGCGTCGTAGCCCAGTGTTGTGCGGTGACCCAGCGCGTTGGTTAAGTTGATCTGCCGCCCCGCCACATCGTACGCCGTCGTCGTTCGATTGCCGAGTGGGTCCGTCGCCACCACCGGGCGGTTCAATAGATCGTACGCCGTCGTCGTGATGTGCCCCAGCGGGTCCACCACGCGGATGACATTGCTATTGCCGTCGTAAGCTACGCTCGTGCGGTTGAGCAGCGGGTCGATCGTCGCGATCGGACGGTTCTGCGCGTCATAGATCGTCGTCGCGACATACCCCAGCGCGTTGACCACCCGCACCCGGTTGCTCGCCGGGTCGTAGGCCACGCTCGTGCGATTCAGCAGCGGGTCGATCGTCGCGATCGGACGGTTCGCCGCGTCGTAGACCGTCGTCGTCACCCGACCCAGCGGGTCCGTCACACGGATGGGATTGCTCGCCCGGTCATAGGCCATGCTCGTCCGGTTGCCCAGCGAGTCGATCACCGCCACCAGCCGGCTGTCCGCGTCATACCGCCGCGTTGTCACGTGACCCAGCGGGTCCGTCACGCCCACCAGGCGGCTGTCCAGGTCCCACGCGTAGCTCGTCCGGTTGCCCAGTGGGTCGATCATCACCAGGCGACGATTCATCAGGTCGTGCCGATAGCTCGTGATGTTCCCCAGCGCGTCGGTCACCTGGATCAACTGGCCGTACGTATCATACGCGTAGCTTGTCCGGTGGCCCGTCGCGTCGATCTCCGCGATCATCTGGCCCGTTGCATCGTAACGGGTCTGGGTCGAATGTCCCAGCGGGTCGGTCACCTGGGTGATCTGCCCCGACGCGTTATAGGCATAGCTAGTCCGGTTCCCCAAGGGGTCGATCAGCAGGATCCGGTTCCCCGACGAGTCCCACCGCAACGTCGAGCCGTGCCCTCGCTGGTCGGTCAGACCGACGATCTGGTTGCTCGCATTGTAGGTGTAACTGTACCGTCCGGACACCGGCTGGATCACCGCCGAGAGCCGCAGCACCGCGTCCGCACCCGTCACGTAGCTGAAACTTGTCCGGTTCCCACGCGGGTCGATCGCAGCCGCGATCTGCCCCGTCGTCCAGCGGTATCTCGTCGTGTTCCCCACCGCGTCGGTCATCGACGCCAGCGTCCCGTCCGTGTTGCTGGTCCACGTCGTCCGGTAGCCCAGCGGGTTCACTTGCGCCACCGTCTGCGCCCCGTACAGGTACGTCGTCCGCTCGCCCATCGGCGAGATAATCTGCGTCACTCGGTTCGGAATGCCGATCTCGTAACTGTAGCTGGTACGGTAACCCAGGGGATCGATCCACTGCAGAAGCTGTCCGTTCCCACTGTACGACATCGAGGTGATGCACAGCTCCGGCGTGACCACCCGGCGTAGGCTCGGCGCCGCGTCGATCGAGAAGCTGGTGATCCGCCCGCCGCTGTCGGTGATCCGCCGGAGGTTTGGGAGCGCCGGAGGCTCGGGGCTGCTCCAGGTGTAGGACGTGCGACGGAGAAAGGGGTCGGTGACGACGGTGTTGTTGTTGTCGAAGTAGGTCATCGTCCAGATGCCGCCGGCGGCATTGACAGTCCGGGTGAGCGGGCCGCCGGGCGACCGGTAGAAGAAGCTCAGGCCGTTCGTCTGCGTCTCGGTCCAGGAGCCATCGGCGTTCTGGATCAGCGAGTTGGTGATCCCCGGCGGTGGTATGAGGACGCCGCCGGGACCCGGATAGTAGACGAGGGAGGAACCGTCGTTGCGGTAGACGGTGACGTAGAGGATGGTGTCGGTCCCCACCGTGGTGGGGGAGACCGCGGCGAGGGACAGGCCGCTCCAGCCCTTGCCGCAGCCGGCGGAGAGCAAGTAGTCGCTGTGGTAGGTCAGCAGCGGCCGGGGGTCGGACGGCCCCGCCGAGGGGGGGTGCGGATGTGGGCGATGAGGCTGCCCTTGACCGGGTCAACGTGGCAGGGCGCCTCGGCCGAGGAACATCCCTGAAAGCCTCCACCGGAGTACGAGCCCTGAAGTAGTTGGGACATGGCGTCGGCGACGCTGAGGGGATTGGCGGCATCGCGGGCGGCGGCGGCGGTCCCCGGCGCGGCGGTGGAGGCGGGGATGGCGAGCTGGCCAGGGGGCGACTCGCGCGGGGTGTAGGGCTGGTCCGTCAGGTAGCAGAGGTAATTGAGCGGCAGCAAGGTGGGCTGGGATTTCTGGCAGCCGCAGCCGGTGGGATTGGGCAGGACCGCGGCGTCGCCGGCGCCGAGGGGGACGGGCGCGGTGGCGGGCGGCAGCGAGCAGGTGAGATAGCTTGAGGGGGGACCGGAGGAGGAGCTGGAGAGGGACGAAACGCTGGATGCCGAGGATCGGGACGAGGAGCTCGATGATGAGGACCTTGACGACGAGGACCTCGATGATGAGAGGCTCGAGGAACTTGATGATGAAGAGGGCATGGGAGCAGGCTCCTATGGCGACGGTGCTGAAACGCCATGATAAGCTCGAACCATATGGAAAGCATATCGCCCCCGGGGGTGGTGTCAAGGGACTCCTCGGGTTGGGGCCGATTTTTTTGCGGGAGCGGAAAATAGGCGGCGCAACGCCGACCGAACGGGTGCATACCGGCGACCGTTCGTCCTGAGCTGCCCGATTGGAGCTGTGTGGAACCGGAGGGCTGGTTTGAGGCGTGTCAACGCCATGTCATTTTGGCTCATGGGCCGGGATTGGTGATGACCTCGGGTGTAGGGTGGGTGCAACCCACCATAACCCCAAGTCGGATGGTGGGTTGCACCCACCCTACACATCCGCTGGCACGGGTCATTACCAATTTCGGCCCATGAGCCGTCATTTTTCCAATCACGCTGGTCTTAGGGGCTAGATGTCCGTTTCGCAACTTCCTAGTCAGTTAGCTTGAGTCGTCGGTTGTGCGACCCTGGAAGATAAGACGCGATGAAGCGGGATGCCGGAAGGACTAGCAGCTTGACCGTCCGTGCGCTGGAGCATCAAAATACGTTCGGTGTCCGCCAGATCAAGCATCGAAGGGCCGGTGCGGGTAGCCGACTCCGGAAGTTCCATGATTCCCCATCCTCCTGTGGATTATCGATGGTGAGCGCCCTCGGAGCGAGTGACAACTCGGCCCAGCCCTCGGCCAGCAACTCCTCCGGCCCGGTGGCGGTCCCTCGGCGCCTCATCCTCAAGTGCTCCCTCAGCCCCGGGGACATCGTCGTGATGACGGCCACCGTGCGCGACCTGCAACGGGCGTATCCGGGACGGTTCCTCGTCGATGTCCGGACCACCGGCCCGGAGATCTGGGAAAACAACCCCCACTTGACCCCGCTCCGGGAGGATGACCCCGATGTCCGGACGATCGAGATGCACTACCCCTTGATCCACGAGTGTAATCAACGGCCGTATCACTTCATCCATGCGTATGCGAAGTACCTGGAGGAACAACTCGGACTCTCGATCCCGCTGACCGAGTTCAAGGGAGACATCCACATCTCGGACACGGAAAAGGGCTGGATTTCCCAGGTCGAGGAGACCGGCTTTCGGGGACATTTCTGGATCATCATCGCCGGCGGCAAGTATGATTTCACGGCCAAATGGTGGGACCCCGCCCGGGCTCAGGCGGTGGTGGACCATTTCCGGGGGAGAATCCTCTTCGTCCAATGCGGCGAGTCGGATCACTGGCATCCGCGCCTCGACGGGGTCCTCGACCTGGTCGGCAAGACGGACCTGCGTCAGTTCATACGGCTGATGTACCACGCCGACGGCGTCCTCTGCCCGGTGACGTTCGCCATGCACCTGGCGGCCGCCGTGGAGACCAGGCCGGGCCAACCTTTGAACCGGCCCTGCGTGGTCGTGGCCGGGGGTCGCGAGCCCTCCCACTGGGAGGCTTATACCCACCACCAGTACATCGGAACCAATGGGGCACTCCGCTGCTGCGACGCGGGCGGATGCTGGCGATCGCGTTGTCAGCCGGTCGGCGACGGCGACGAGAAGGACCTGAACCTCTGCCTGGACCCGGTCCAGATCTCCCCCGATCTCCGCATTGCGCGGTGCATGGACATGATCACCGCGGCCGATGTGATCCGCCGGATTGAGATGTACTACGAGGGAGGCAGCCTCCGTTACAACGACCCCGGCGCGACGGTGAGTAGGTCCTGAAACGGCGTCAACCTGGGGACCAATCTCGACATTCCTCGTCAAACACCACCGAGTGGGGTGTGTCACGGGCGGGCCCTCGCACCACGCCTGTGAACCGCTTCGGTGCGACCAGGAACCGCCGAAGACCAGGGGCATTGCCAAGTCCGACGATCGCAATTAATATTTGTATATTGTGATCAATAAATTTAAAAATTTAGTAAAAAAGCTTTATATTTTCTCCCAGGTTGCGCGTGTCGAAAAAGGTTCACAACGGTGTTCCTCCGCCCGTCACCTGTTCCACCACCTGTTATCAGGGGAGGAGCGGACCGCCGGGACGAACGGTCTCGAACGATCCGGGCGAACGGTTCGGTACTCACCCCTGGCACACCTTCTCCCCGGCGGGGAGGAGGGGACGGTGTGCGCCTCCGTCCGGCGGGGAAGATCCCGTGGAACCAACCCGCTGTCGCCCTCTCCCCGCCAGGGAGACGGATGGGGTGATGAGGCCGCACGGTGGTGTTCACCGAGAAGTCTCCCAATCTCTGCTGCCGCTCAGCCCGATGTCCGCAGCAGCGAGCGGAGGATCTCGGCAATCGCCGGGGTCTTGACGGGGTCGTCACCGAGGGGAACGTACGATTTCCTGCCATCGACGATCCGGATTTGCTTGGGGTGACGCCGCGCCAGGGCCTCCATGCGGGCCGAATCGCCATAGGTCAGCACGACGTACTGCCCCGACTCGATGTGGATGCGGTTGAGCTTCCAGGCGCCGGCCAGGATGCGGATCTCGGCCTCGACGAGCAGGTTCTCGGCCTGGCGGGGCAGGGGGCCGAAGCGGTCGATCAGCTCCTTGCGGAAGTCGGCCAGGTGGTTGAGTGACCGGAGCCGTCCCAGGCGTCGATAGAGCTCCAGCTTCACCCGGGGCGCGGGGACATAATCGCGGGGGAAATAGGCCCGCCAGCCCAGCTCGACCGAACAATCGAACAGCGGTTTCTCCGGCTGGTTCGTCAGTGCCCGGGCGGCCGATTCCAGCAGCGAGCAATAGAGCTCATAGCCGACGCTCTCGATGTGACCGGACTGCTCGGCACCGAGGATGTTGCCGGCACCTCGGATCTCCAGGTCGCGCAATGCGATCTTGAACCCGGCGCCCAGCTCGGTGAACTCCTCGATCGCCTTGAGCCGCTTCACCGCGTTCGGCGAGACCGACTTGTCGGACTCGAGCAGCAAGTACGCATAGGCCCGGTGCTTGTAACGGCCGACCCGGCCGCGGAGCTGGTGCAGGTCGGCCAGGCCGTACTTGTCCGCCTCGTTGATGAAGATCGTGTTGACGTTGGGGATGTCCAGGCCACTCTCGATGATCGTGGTGGCGATCAGGATGTCGTACTCCTTTCGGATGAAGGCGAGCATCGTCCGCTCGAGCTGTTCGCCGCTCATCTGGCCGTGGCCGATCGCGATTCGGGCCTCCGGGACGATCGATTGAACCTTGTTGGCGACGCTCTCGATGTCGTAGATCCGGTTGTGGACGAAGAAGACCTGGCCGTCGCGGTTGAGCTCGCGGTGAATGGCCCGCTTGATGGTCTCGGCGTCGAAGCGGGTCACGCGGGTCTCGATCGCCTTGCGGTCCGGCGGCGGTGTCTCCAGGTTGGAGATGTCGCGGATGCCTAGCAGGCTCATGTGCAAGGTGCGTGGGATCGGCGTGGCCGAGAGGGTCAGGACGTTGACGGTCGAGCGCAACGACTTGAGCCACTCCTTGTCCTCGACGCCGAACCGCTGCTCCTCATCGATGATCACCAGCCCCAGGTCCTTGAACGCCACGTCCTTCTGGAGGATCCGGTGCGTGCCGATCAGGATATCCACGGCGCCGGCGCCGGCACGCTTGAGGGCGTCGCGGACTTCCGACTTGGGCCGGAACCGGTTGACTGCCTCGAGGGTGAACGGGAACTCGGCCATGCGGGAGGCGAAGCTGCGATGGTGCTGCTCGGCCAGGATGGTGGTGGGCACCAGCACGGCGACCTGCTTGCCCGCGTCGACCGCCTTGAACGCCGCGCGGATGGCGATCTCGGTCTTGCCGTAGCCGACGTCGCCGCAGATGAGGCGGTCCATCGGCTTGCCCTGGGCCATGTCGCGCTTGACCGCCTCGATGGCTGAGAGCTGGTCGGGCGTCTCCTCGTAGGGGAAGCCGGCCTCGAACTCGGCCATCCAGTGGCTGTCCTCGGCCGGGTAGGCGAATCCGGGCCGTGCGGCGCGGTGAGCCTGGATATCGATCAGCTCCTGGGCCAGGTCAACGACGGCCTCGGCCACTCGCTTCTTCCGTTTCTCCCAGGTCGAGGAGCCGATCTTGGAGAGGGTCGGCTCCGCCTTGCCGCCGCCGACGTACTTCTGCACCAGGTCGATCTTGGCGATCGGGACGTAGAGCTTCGTATGCTCGGCGAATTCGAGGACCAGCGTCTCCTCGTCGTGCTCGTCCGATTTGGCCAGGAATTGCAGTCCGCGATATCGGGCGATTCCGTGGTTGACGTGGACGACCAGGTCGCCTTCGTTGAGGTCGAGGAAGCTGTCGATCGCCCGGCTCTCGTACCGACGGCGGGTGGCGGGCCGGCGCACCTCGGCGCGGGCGAACAGCTCGTGATCGCCGATGACCAGCGTCTGGGCGTCGATCAGGTGGAAGCCCGAGCGGATCCGGCCGACGGTCAAGATGAGCCGGTCCGACCGGGCCAGCTCGGTGTCGGAGAAGACCTCGCCCAGGCGCTCGACCTCCGCGGCGTTGTGGCAGGCGATCAGGACGCGGTCGCCAGCCGCCGCACTATCCAGCTCGGCCTTCACCTTCGCCAGGTCGCCGGAGAACCGCTCGACGCTCTCGATCCGCAGGTGACAGGTCGTCTCAAGGGAATCGGCGGCCAGTGTTGACAGGGCGATGGTGGGGAAGCGGATCAGCCGCTCGAAGCTGGACTCGACGCGGAACAGCCCGCGCGGATCCTCGACCCGGCTAAGGTAGTGGCGTCCCTCCTCGCGGAGGTCGTTCGGCTCCAGCAGGGCGACCCACGTACCGGTCGGGAAGAAATCGGCGGGGTGGCCGAAACTGGCCGGGTCGGCGTCGTCGAGCCCCAGCGCAGCGGTGAGGGTCACGGAGTTCCATCGGTCGAGCGAGCGCTGGGATTCCGCATCGAAGGGCCGGATCGATTCGACCTCATCGCCGAAGAACTCGATCCGGACCGGATCGGTGGAGTCGGTCGGGAAGACGTCGAGGATGCCGCCTCGGACGCTGAACTCGCCGGGGACCTCGACGACCTCGGACCGCGTCATCCCGCGATCGAGCAGCCATCCGGTCAATTCCTCGACCGGCACGGTGTCGCCGACGGCCACCACCCGCGACATCCGGGCCATGGCCTCCGCCTTCGGCACCGGCTGAAGCATCGCCTGGAATGGAGCTACCACCAGCCGGGGCGGGTCGGGACGCCTCAGGTTCCTGAGCACCCGCAGCCGGCGGCCGAAGACCTCGTCGGACGCATTGAGCTCGCGCGGCAGTTTCTCCCAGGCGGGAAAGACTTGCGGCGTGATTCCTGCAAAGGTCGCCACGTCGTCCCGGAAATCGTCCACATCGCCGACGTGAGCCAGCAGGATCACCAGAGTCGTAGGTGCATGCAAGCCCAGCCCGGCGGAGGTCAGCGCCGCCGCCGAACCCCAGGCACCGTCAACCGTCGCGCTCCGGCCGTTCTTGAGCGCCGCCAGGACTTCCGGGAACCCCTGCGCGCGCTGGATCAGC
Source organism: uncultured Isosphaeraceae bacterium (assembly GCA_963845695.1). GTDB lineage: Bacteria > Planctomycetota > Planctomycetia > Isosphaerales > Isosphaeraceae > CAWJTV01. The sequence goes on from CAWJTQ010000020.1 coordinate 550,079, forward strand.
CGCGTCAGGTCTTTGAGACCCTGGACCTGCGAACTGCTCGAAGATTGCGTCGAACTGTGAGGCATTGCCTGATGTTGGTTAGTGGCTCGTGACGGGTGGATGGTGCCAGCGAGCAACGAAAGGGTCCTCTCTCGTCACTGGCCACTCGCCACTCGCCACTACGTCGTAGGAATTCTAGGGAGCGGTCCGCGTTCTGACCATGGCGACGCCGCGGCCGAGCTCCCCGGGCGGTCGGCGCGACGATGAGGACGGGGCGGCAATCCATGGGGCGGTTCGGCCCGCGGGGGGACGGGCCACGATTCTGGGTCGGTCGCCCGGACGGCTCGATGGACGGTCTCGATCAAGTCATCGATGTCACAGGGGAGTTCGAGGCAAGCGATGGCTCCGGCGGCCTTGGCCCGGGCGACGATCGCCCGATCCGCGAATCCCGCCAGCACGATGACCGGGCCCATCCGCCTCGCGCGCCCTTCCAGCCGTTCGGCCCAGCCCGGCTCGAGCACCGGGAGTTCCCAGATCGTCAGCACCTGCTCCAAGAAGGACCCGGATCGATTCCGGGCTCGGAGCAGTCCTCCGATCTCCTGATCGTCGATCGCGTCCGCCCGATAGCCAGCCGCCTCAAAGACATCGGCCAAGGCCCGGCACAGTTCGTCATCGCCGCCGGCCACCTCGATCCGAAACGCCGGCGCCACGGAGCGGGGGTTCCGGCGTTCACCTCCTTCGAACCGGCGGGCGATCTGGCCGGGCAGCACATCGGCCGCGGTCGCCTCCGAGACGATGAGATCGACCAGCCCCGACCAGCGTTCCAGTTCCTCATAGCGGATATAAGGACTGACGCAGAGGATCACCACGGGCACGGCGCGGCCGCCGGGGACTTCACGCCAGCCCCTGACCCGATCGGCATCGCTTCCGGCAATCCCATGGCGATGGATGACGATGACGCGCGGAGAGTGCTCGCGGTCGAAGGGACGCTCGGGCAGCGGCCCCGGGCAGTCTAACTGTTGGGTCTCGCCCACGGTCAGGACCGCATCGGCAATCCTGGCGACCCAAGGGTCTCCCAGATCACCAATGAACCAGATGGGTCTTGGAGATGCGTCCATGGAACGCCCAGCCTCCCTGCGCCGTCGATGCCGCCGTGCGCAGACATCCTCGCGCCGTCGTGGGATCGACTGATCGTCAAACTTAACACAAGGTGCCGTCTCGGGCAATGCAATCACGTGATTCGCCTCTTCGCCTCATCGGCGAGGGTCTTCCCTCGATCGCCTCGATCCCCGCTCTGCCAAGCATGCATTCCTGTCAAGAGTGGGTTCGTTTCGTGAGATTGGGGTGGGGTCGCTGGGTTCGTTCCTCGGCGTCGTGTTCACCTCCGACAAGCGGCCTTGACGGCCTGGACGCCATGGCGTGGCACCCTGGACGCGTCGGCCCGGCCCTCCGATATCGACGTAAAGTCTTTTAGATAATCGACTTACGTCTGAAAATCGGCGGCACGATATGGCACGTTTTGGCATCTTTTCGGCCCGGCTGCCGCGCCGGGTTCACGGTTCTCGACCCGCGGCGGATCGGCCGGCACTGGAACAGGGATCCGTGGTCCGTGACGATGGGAGGAGGGCCTGCGTGGGACGGGAACCGTGCGGCGAGCGACCCCGGGGCCGCTCCCGCGCGCGATCTATACTTACAGGATGCCTCAGCTTTTGAGATTCGTTAATGCACTTATGGGGGGATTGGCGCTTTTTCTCGGCGCAACCCCGGACGCGACTGAGACATAAAAAATCTTACAAAAAAAGTCGTGCGACTGTCCCCGAACCGGAGATGTGGGTTGCTCGCTGGACTTCGGGCGGGGTTCTCTCAGACGCGGGTGGGCGCCTGCTCAGGGGTGACCTGCGGGAACCGTTCGACCCTGGCGCGGACCTCGCGGTCGCCGGGGCATTCGGCGAGCACCGCGCGCAGAGTTCGGCGGCCTCGACCGCGTCGCCGCGTTCCTGGGCAGCACGGCGAGATTGCGCCGGGTGAGATGGCCGTAGATGCCCATGTCCAGGCTGGCGAACTGTTCGGGACGCCGCAATCCCAGGATTCGGCGCCAGCACGCTTTGGCCTCGGCCGATTCGCCCCGCTGCCGATGCACCACCGCCTTGCGGAACAGGAGCTCGGCGTCCTGGTCGTCGAGGCAGAGCCCCTCGGTGCAGGTCCGCAGCGCCTCGGCCGACTCGCCCAGCATCTGGTGCGACCGGGCGATCAGGGCATACAGCTTCCGCGTGATCGAGTCGCTGGGTGCCGACCGCGCCAGGCTCCCGCGGAGGTCATCGAGCGCCCCGCGCAATCGCGCCGCTCGATGGCGATCGCACCGAGATTGAACAGGATGAACGGCTCGTCGGGCCGCCCCCCCCGCCGCGGCTCTTCGCGGTATTGATCGCCGAGAAGTTTCAAAATCTCCTAGCAATTCGAAGAGAAAGGCCGCTGTTGTTACACTACTTGAGGAATTCGGGAGATGAGCGGGGGCTAGGTGCATGGTGAAGAATCAGTACGGTGCGGCGCTCCGAGGCATCCGAACGCTGTTCGACGTGGGGACGACCGGGGGACTGACAGACGAGCAGTTGCTCGAGCTCGTCGCGGGCCGTGACCGGGAGTCGACCGAGGCGGCTGAGCTGGCGTTCGCCGAGCTGGTCGCACGGCACGGTCCGATGGTCCTCCGCGTCTGCCACACCATCCTGGGCGACCTGCATGAGGCCGAGGACGCGTTCCAGGCCACGTTCCTGGTCCTGGCACGCCGGGCCCAGTCGATTCGCAATCGGGGCTCGGCGGCCAGTTGGCTCCACGGCGTAGCCCATCGGGTCGCGAGGGCCGCCCGCATGGCCGCCGGCCAGCGACGGACGCACGAGCGGAAAGCGGCCGAGCTGGCGAGGCGATCCGCGGATCACCCGGGCTGGGACGATGTCGGGGAGGTGCTCCATGAAGAGATCGAACGGCTCCCGGAGCGGTATCGCGTGGCGATCGTCCTCTGCGACATGGAAGGCCTTACCGAGGGACAGGCGGCTCGGCAGGTCGGCTGGCCGATTGGGACGGTGCGGAGCCGGTTGATGCGGGGACGGGAGCGACTGCGGGTCCGCCTGATCGGCCGGGGCCTCGCCCCATCATTGGTTCTGTTCGGTTCACTCCCAACCTCCGAGGCAGCCTTCGTGGTTGTGCCGGCTTGCCTGTTGAGTTCCACGACGAAGGGGGCGTTGCAATTCGCGGCGGCCGGGGCGGTCCCGGTTGTGGTTTCTACTCTATCGGAAGGGGTCTTGAGAGCGATGTTTCTCACCATGCTGAAGATGTCCGCAGGGGCGTTGCTCGCCGTCGGGTCGGTCTCCCTGCTGGTGATCGGCGCGGCCGGATTCGCCCAGGAAAAGTCGACTGCGAGATCATCGGAGATCGTTCAGGTCTCGCAAGAGGGTCAAGTCGTTGGGCCGGCCGGCCGACCGATCGGAGTCAAGTCTTCGGAGACACCAGCGGTATCGCCCCGGACCAAGGCGATCCTGGCCAAGCTCGAAAAGCCCGTTTCCATGGTGTTTCCCAATGAAACGCCGCTCGGTGACGTCTTGAAGTACATCAAGCAGGCGACAACAACGCCTTCATTCCCCGGCCTGCCCATCTATGTGGACCCGGTGGGCCTGCGAGAGACCGACAGAACCTTGACCTCAACCATCACAATCGACATCGAGAACGCACCTTTAAGAGTGACGCTCTCGCATGTCCTCACTCAACTGGGCTTGGCCTACACTGTTAAAGACGAGGTTCTGATCATCAGCTCACGGAAGGGAATTGACCGGGAGCAGAAAGAGACGGCGGTTTTGGCCCAGGACGCCACGCCGAGGACGAAGGCGGTGCTGGCCAAGCTCGACCAGCCGATCGGCATGTCGTTCCCCACTGAAACGCCGCTGAGGGGTGTGCTGAACTCTATCAAGGAGGCGACCGTGACGTCCACGTTCGCCGGCGTCCCCGTGTATGTGGACCCGGTCGGCCTCAAGGAAACCGATCGATCCCTCGACTCGACCATCTCGATCGACCTCGATGGCGTCCCCCTCAGGACGACCCTGCGGTTACTCCTCAAGCAGGTTGACCTGGCTTATGTCGTCAAGGACGGCCTGTTGATCATCAGCTCCACGGACGCCGTTCGAAAGCTCGAAGGCCAGCCCGACGGCGAAGCCAAAGGCAAGGAGAAATGAAGAAAGTTGTATCCGGCGGGCCGGGGTAGAGCTCAGCCGGATCCCAAGCGGTCTCGGCCCGCCGGATACAATCTCGTTGAACTGTGCCGCTTCGCGGTGGGCATTCACCCTTTGGTCTTTGAATCGCCCGGCCAGTCCCTAGCACGGCCCTGGATCGGCTTCATCGGGGCCCGGCACGCCGTCTCCACTGTCATCTGAGCCGCGAAGTCACTTCCTCCGGCTTGGGGGATCGCCTGATCTTGACCGCTTTCGCCCGACTTTTGCCCCCAGCCCGGGGATTCCCCGGGCCGCCTCTCCTGACGGTCGTTGACCGCGTCAACTTCTGAGGCTTGTCAGCAGCGGTCAGGGGTTGAGCCACTTTCGCGGCCAGGGAGGAAATGGGTGTCGGAGGAAATGGGTGTCCGGAGGAAATGGGTGTCAGGACCGGAAACGGGGACGAGGGGACCGGAAACGGGGACGGGACCGGAAACGGGGACGCAGCTAGTTTTGCGGAAACGGGACCGGAAACGACCGGAAACGGACCGGAAACGGGGACGCAGCTAGTTTTGGGGACCGGGGGACCGGGGGACTGGAAACGGGGACGCAGCTAGTTTTAAGCCTCATCCAGGCTGGCCAAAACTAGCTGCGTCCTCGTTTCTCGTTTCCGGTCTAAGCCCCATTCGACCGGAAACGGGGACGCAGACTGACCGGAAACGGGGACGCAGCTGACCGGAAACGGGGACGTGACCGGAAACGGGGACGCAGCTAGTTTTAAGCCTCATCCAGGCTGGCCAAAACTAGCTGCGTCCTCGTTTCCGGTCTGCGTCCTCGTTTCCGGTCTTCGGAGCTTCGGACTGGACGGAACAGATGACCCGGCGGTTGAACATCGACTTAGTCCCCCGTCCCCGGGGTCGTCCTCCAAGGAAAAATGAACTGACACCATTTTCCCATCTTTCCGGTCCCTGGCCAGGGGGAATCTAGCTGCGTCCCCGTTTCCGTTCCCCTCAACCTCGCGTTCGCCCTTTGTGAAAGCGAGCGACACCGGCCGATTCAGTTTGTCGTAGCTCAGCACTCCGCCAACATGGGCGAGCGCGGCGATCGCCTCGTCCCTCGGGGTGCGCTGTTCCGGTAATTGCTGGGCCAGCATCAAAGCGCCGCACGTCGCAACGACAGAGCACGCTGGCGCGGTCAAGGTCCGCTTCGCTGGCTGCAGGGGCGATGTCACGTCTCTCACTGTTGGCTCCTGTGATTCACTGGACTCCCTTACAATCCAAGGGCGTCGGCGACCCCGCCAGGCGCATGCGGTGGTGCCGTACTACTCCCCAAGCAGTAGCTTCATGTAGCTCCATAGAACCTTGTCCCTGTCGTATGCAGCCGAGTCGCTAGCCAACCGTCCCTGCCAATAATTAAGCCTCTCGGCGATTCCATTCGGGCCGATCGTCCCATGCAGGCCGATCATCCCTGTCAGGTCTGTCACTACTGTTACAACTACATTGGACCGGAAACGGGGACGCAGCTAGTTTTAAGCCCCATTCGACCGGAAACGGGGACGGACCGGAAACGGGGACGCAGCTGACCGGAAACGGGGACGCAGCTAGTTTTAAGCCTCATCCAGGCTGGCCAAAACTAGCTGCGTCCCTGTTTCCCGTCCCTCTATCTGGGTTATCGGACTTATTTTTATAAAGTATGGTCATATTAGACATTCCATGCGCACGGTTCACGGAAGTGACGTGCAGCAGCTATAGGAACAGCATTCTGCTAGTTCGTACAAATTGCGTGCGGACTCGTCAGCTCTAGGCCCAGTCCCGCTGGCTTTTTCAGCTTGCACCCCAGTTCCAAATCGGGCGGGTCATTGGGTTCCTTCGCCTTGCGCAAAGTAGTCTGTTCTTGTCGAATTTCAAGACTCGCAGTGCGGCACTCCCGTAGGCGCACGATCGTGGCTCGATAGCCAGCGCTCCAACCTTCGTTCGCAAAGACCCGGCCCGCATAGTTTGAGCAGGACTCACCACCAAAGCGGGCGCAATGTGCGCATGCGAAACCCTTGTATGGTGATATGTAACGTCTGTACATATCAAGACTATATGCTATCAGGTTGCCCAAGACAATATCAATCCATGAAAATAATTGATTCAAAGCACTTCTCGAACTCATTCGACGCTCACTGTACACCATTTCAATAAACCTCTCGCTGAAGCCAAATGCTGATCCTCGACACTCGATCGGAGAACGCTATCGTAGACAGATTGCTTTGAGGGCACCGCCGATGCGTTCGCAGGGTGCTACTGTTGCGAACCCCCTTGGTAGCTAGGAATGTAACTCCCGGACGCAGGTGATGACTGATAAGATCCGCTGGATGAAGGGTCGCGTCCAGGAACTGCCCCCTTCATATTCTGTTCCAAGCCCGTCTTGAGGAATGAACCACCAATGGCAAACGTGACGCGCCAGAAGACGAATGGCCCAGTAACTTTAACCACCCATTGTCCCATGAACCATCCGTATCCAGTTGAGAATAATCCTCCCATGATGGTACTCGTTACAATTCTACCCATCACGGAACCGAATGTCATCTCTTCACCGTTCACATAGTCCCATCCTACACACAATACGCCTGTGGCAAAACCGACAATCAGACCTGCAGCAACCTGCGCGAGGTTACCAGAGGGATCGATGTCATTCGTCGAGCTATTGTTTACGTAGCGGTATAGATTTGCGTCTCCAGCTACAGACCGGGAAACGGGGACGCAGCTAGTTTTAAGCCTCATCCAGGCTGGCCAAAACTAGCTGCGTCCCCGTTTCCCGTCCCATTTATTTCTGACACCATTTATTTCTCCCTCCCAGGGCGCTTCGGGTGCATCCTCACCTCCTTCCTCCAAATAATCTGGCCTCCGAGTTCATCCACATATCCATCGCCCTCGGCATCAATGAACGCGAGATCCAGGAAAACCTTCTCGGCACCATCCACGTATTTCGCCTTTAGTTCAACCGTCCAGTCCGCCACGCTGCCTCGATCCGTCCGTCTCACAGGTCCGATCTTCCCTCGCGTACCCGCCAAAAAATGAACGCCAATAGCTCCAGGCGCCCGAAGGGTTCCAAGCAAGACGAAAAGATCCTTCGGGGGATTGTCGGTCGCGGACCATGAGATCGTCCCCGCCAGTTCGATCCTGTCTCCATCCGTAAAGTCAAAACCTTTTCGACCAACAACTCGGCCCTCGATGCGTACTGCCGAGCCCCGTCAACCGCCCTTTCGCGGAACGATCTTGATCTCCTTGAACCACGAAATCATTTTACCATTTTTATCTTTATATGTAACATTTTCACCAATCTCGCTGAATGGATCAATTGGTATGACCTCTACGTAATACTTCACATTGCCGCGGTGGACGGCCTTCACCCTCCCAGTCCAATGTACCGCCTTGGACGACTCCGCCCTATCAATCTTATTAATGTATGCGAATCCCATCGATGCTTGGGCATCGAACGCAACGGGCCGCCTTGTCCAGAGGATAACCCATAGGAGCCCGGGGGGGACGCAACGTTCGACCACGACAGATCGCCTGAGACCCTTATGGTTTCGCCACTAGGGACTCCATCCTTGTCGTCGCTGTCAATCCGGCCAGCGATTTTGATGTCAGTATTCTCATGAGCCCGCAGCGCAGCGAAACCGGGAGGATGAAAAGGTGGCTGGAAGACCCCATGTCGATCAGGACGACGTTCCTGCGTGAGACCACCATCGCCGGGTAGCACGACCAAGCAGACGAAGATCGGGAACCATGCAAAGGTGCCGCTCATTTGATGCCTCCTCGCCCATCTGTGTTGAAGTCGATCTCACCTATTGAATGTCTACATAGACCCCGGACCAGTCACGCACGGTAAAGCTCATGAGAGGACCGGGCCAGTAGAAGTGTCCAGTAGGGTCGACTGGACAGGCTTCGATGGCCATAAGCTTCCCTGGATATGACGGCTTGACAGGAATGGCTTGCGCCACGAATCCACCTCCCCTAGCCAGCTCATTGCCCTGCGAGTCCTTATAGTGATATGAGAGAAATTGGTGTCAGTTCATTTTTCCAGGTGGAAAAATGAACTGACACCAATTTATTCCCCAATTTATTCCTGACACCAATTTATTCCTGACACCAATTTATTCCTGACACCAATTTATTCCTGACACCAATTTATTCCTGACACCAATTTATTCCCCAATTTATTCCCCAATTTATTCCTGACACCAATTTATTCAAGGTGGAAAAATGAACTGACACCAATTTATTCACTCCAAGCCCGATTCACTGCACTAACTTTGCTAAAGTCTCATTTATTCTCCCGAAAAAAGAACTGACACCATTTATTCTCCTATTCCCCTTTTCTCCTCCTGTGCTCCTCTGACCCCTTTGTTCCTTCCTGACCCCGAGTTCCTGCGCCGTTCCGGGCCCCCTTGTCCACCGTCTCCCCCTCCTCCGCCTCCTCCGGGTGCGCCCGAAGCCACGATTTCGGAATCGGTGGTGGCTCGCCGTACTGAGTGGTAACAAGAAAGAAAGCGTCGAACTGAGGTTTGAGCTCCGTGTATTCAATCGCAGTACCACCAGGTAGTTCGCCACCGCTCGAGGGTTCCCACCGGAACCGTTGTACCGTGACGATAAATGCGGGCCAAACCCACAGAAGAACATCCTTTGCAACTTTCCTATTAAACTCGATTTCTTGCTTCGTATCGTATCCGACGGAATAGCCCAGATAACGACCAGTGAGCGCGAGAGTGCCCCTGACTTGAATGTTTGTACTTGTATTCACATGTAAATCTAAGTCGTTAGAAAACGGACGTACCCAAACAAATGGTTGTCCCAGAGCGGCAACCCTTTCCGAGGGCCCAACAAGTTTGGCAGGGTTCAGGCTACTTGGACCCGTGGACTCCTCCTTTTTAGGGCGTCGGTCCCTGACCCCTCCTCGTTCCCTTGACACCATTCCGCGAACTTTGCCTCCAGGAGGCGCCCACCGGAATTCCGTCTCGCCGTCCACTCCCGGGTACGCGTAAAAAACCGCAGTTGGCCCCGGCAGCTTCCCGTCGTGCCCACCCCACACGATTGATACCTCTTCGCGCTGTCTGACATGCATGCTCAGGCGCCAGACAACCTCTTCCGCGGGCATGACCACGCCCGCCCACTCCTCACCCCCGGGATATGTGACGCGCACGTCTCGATCAGCGTAAGTAGAAGTATTTTTATATATTATAGTCATAAATGAATTCTTCGTAATGAGGCTCGGAGGGTATATTATGCGGGAGAGACTTATGACGACCACGGCGAGGGAGGTTGCAGCCATAAACACAACCGATAACGCGCGCCCCACGGGAAACGCGCAGAAAGGACAAATCGGCTTCCGGAAGGCGCGTTTCAACCTCGCAGACTCCTTGTTCCTCACTGCATGACACCGATACAGTGTTCTAGGACATTGTCGGGTTCTGGGATGGTGTCGGGTTCTGCTGTGTCGGGTTCTGGGATGGTGTCGGGTTCTGGGACGGTGTCGGGTTCTGGGGCGATGTCGGGTTCTGGGACGGTGGCTGTGCGTTCTTCCACGACTGCGGAATCGGCGGTCCCTGACCATAAGGAGCGGTAACAAGGAAGAAAGCATCGAATTTGTAGCTGAATTTCGTCCAATCCGACGGCTGGCCACCCATTGCGCCAACAATAAGAGCGTCAATGGGGTTGCTGGGAGTCCACCTGTACGTCTTTGCAGTCACTATAAATGCGGGCCAAACCCAAAGGATACGACCCTTTGGAACCTTCTTATGAATCGTGATCGACTCGGTATCATCGTATCCGAGGGATCCCTTCATACCCTCACCGATAGTGAACTCAATAGTGCCCTTGATTGTTGTCTCCTTAGTAAAATCCAAATCCAAGTCAGCTTCGTCGTCAACAGTGCGCGTCCACTGAAATGGTGTTCCCAGAGCGCAACTGTCTTCGTGCTTAACAGCTTCTGACCTTGACCGCTCGGATCCGTGGCATTGGTCGGCCCGTTTCCCACGTAGCGGTAAAGGTCCATGTCCCCCGCGGAAAACCCCTTCGGATCCTGCCCCATGAACCTCCCGATCGCCTCGTCGTAGTACCGCGCCCGGTCGTAGTACTGCCCGACGGTCGCATCGTATTCCATCGCCGCGAACTTGAACCGGTCGCCGTTGGTCGCGTTGGTCTCCGTGACGATGTTGCCGAAGCTGTCGTAGACGATGTGGTCGAGCTCGGTCCCCGACGTGCTGACGATGTCGCGCACCGAGCCCAGCTTGTCGGTCAGGTACCAGGCGGTCGTGCCGCCCGCACTGGTCCGCGCCAGGAACTGGTCCACGACCGAGCCGTTGACCACGCCACTCCCTGTCAGATACCGCTCGGTCAGGCTGCCTGAGCCGTTGAAATCGGCGTAGGGCTGGGCGTCGGCGCTGGTGCCGTCGTAGACGGTCCAGGTCTGGGTGCCGCTGTCCTTGATGCCGATCCGGCGGTTCAGGACATCGTAAGTGTACGTTGCGACGATCGTACCGCCTTGGGTCACTTCGGTCAAGCGGTTTCGATAATCATAGGTGTATGTCGTGACCACATGGGTCGAGGTGTTCGTCTGGCTGATCAGGTTGCCGGCGTTGTCGTAGGTGTAGGTGTAGCCCGGCGAGGCGGTTTGCTCGTTCTCCGTGCCCGTGGAAAAGCCGGTCCCGATCTGGTTGCCGTTGGAGTCGTAGGTGTACGTTCCGACCGGCGAGCCGTTTTCGGTCACGCCCGTCAGTTCGTTAGAATTATCATACGTGTATGTGCAGGTGCCCTCGGCGTCCGTCTCGGACGTCAGCCGGCTGGCGTCGTCGTAGCTGTAGACGTAGGTCGCGATCGAGGTATTGGTCCATCTGTCCATGTACTCGTTGAAGACATCGGAGGCGTCGGTGGTTGTGACGACGCGATTGGCACTGTCGTAGACGAAGGTCGGGTAGGGAAACGGGGTAGGGAAACGGGGACGCAGCTAGTATTGACGATGGTCACCCAGCCTTGGTATCCTCTCCCTCATGCCAAGAACAGCGCGAAAAGCACCGGGCGGGCAGGTCTACCACGTACTGAATCGGTCGGTGGGCAAGATGCGTCTCTTCGGCAAGAACGCCGACTTCGAGGCGTTCCAGCGCGTCCTGATCGAGGCGCATCAGCGGCACCCAATCCGGATCCTGTCCTTCTGTGTGTTGTCCAACCACTGGCACTTCGCCGTCTGGCCGGAGGCCGACGGCCAGCTCACGGCCTTCTTCCGTTGGTTAGCGCACACGCACGCCATGCGTTGGCGAGTCGCCCACCGGACCGTGGGTCACGGGCCGCTGTACCAGGGGCGATTCAAGAGCTTCCCTGTCCAGAGCGACGACCATCTGCTGACCGTCTTGCGGTATGTCGAGCGGAATGCTCTGGGGGCCGGGTTGGTCGCGCGGGCTGAGCACTGGCGCTGGGGGAGCCTGTGGGCCAGGGCGCAGGGAAATGATGCCATCCGGGCCATCCTGTCGCCTTGGCCGGTGGAACGCCCGGTGGATTGGATTGATCGGGTCAATGCGTCGCTGAGCGCGAGGGAACTCGGGCGCCTGCGGGTGAGTGTCGAGCGGGGCCAACCGTACGGCGAAGACGAGTGGGTCAAGCGAACGGCAATCAAGCTGGGGTTAGAACACACCGTGAGACCGGAGGGACGGCCGCCCAAGCGAGAGGACTTGGGAAGTCAGAAAAACTAGCTGCGTTCCCGTTTCCCGTTCCTGGGAAGTCAGAAAAACTAGCTGCGTCCCCGTTTCCCGTCCCCGTTTCCCGTCCTTGGCTGAGGAAATCCCGACGGGGTTCGGCACAGTTTACGGTTGGGTTCAGCGGATTGGGAGAAAAGGATTGCTCAAGGATTCAACAGGAAGGATAATCATCACGCTGACCGACACAGCTCTGTCCTCATTGGAGTCTGCGGTGAAGACCGTCGGTCATGAGTTGCACCATGTAGGGGAGGCACTGGCCGGGGCGAAGTCGCACACAGATACATCGGAGTTACTCGCAGAAGTGGCCGGTGAATTATTCTTCAAACGTTTCAGGGAGGGTCTCAAACGGCTGAATTGAAAACGGAGCTGGCAAGACCGTCTTACTTATATATTCGTTAATTCGACACATGGTCGCTAGAAATCCTGTTTTTTCAGGGGCTTGTACGTCATCACCCTTGCTGTAACCTGTGAATGAGTGGACGTATTCACGGGTCTAAGTGCTTACCGAGAGAGACACCTATGGAAGACGACGAGATACCGAGCGATTTTCGTGTTCAGATTGGGAGGGCCGCCGCAGTTGAGACGCCAGACCGGGGACGAACATTCGTCCGAGTCGTGCATGTCCCGACAGGAAAGGAGAGGTTCCTGCTTGGAACTGGCAAAGCCGATCCATATGATGTAGCGCTTCAGTTCGTCGATGAACTTAGGAAGGAGCTGGAAAAGGGGGAGGGGGGTCGGGGTCAGATACCATGAGGGAGGCTGGTAGAAAGTGAGTCGCTGAAGGCAAGCTCCATATGTGGTTGTCAACAATCCGTTGGGAGGATCAAAGGGGTCAGGAACCTTTTCCGCTGTTCGGTTCCTTCTTCTATGAGAACTGAAGTCAAGCCCCGCGGTCCAGTTTTTTCCTCCGAGCGGATCGGGCCGCCCCCAAGGCGGACGACGATCGCTTCGTGCTTCCGCCGGGTTCACCGGCTCGCCGTCAGGTGAGCCGGTGAACCCGGCGGAAGCACGTCTCTTTTCGACCCCTTCGGATTGATCGCGAGTCTCCGCGGCTGCGCTTAACGCTTCTCTGGGACGGCAACAGAGAGAGGCTAGCGGGGGTCCAGGGGGCGGCCATGAGCCCCCTGGTCGCCGGCACGATGCCGGCGAAATCCGCCAGGGACGCGTTCGGCCCGGCCCTTGGGTTCGGCTCCTCATTCCGCGATGCCGCTCAGCCGCCAACAAGCGGTTGAGCGGGTCCCATTCACTCAGGACGACAACCTGGCAATAAAACAATCAAATTATGATGTCTTATTGTGTAGAAGCATTACAAACAATCACGCGTTATCGCGAACAATCATCAGGCATTCTGCTTCTTCGGTGTCCACCTCCCGGTCTCCGGCAATCCGTCACGAGCTCCAGCGGCTGGCGGCTTCGCGGTGAGTCCGACCCCTCGGGCCGGCACAACCTTCTATCCGTGTCGATCATTGATCTGATCGTGCACCACTTACTGCATTCGTCAACCGACGACTCGAAGCCAGAACTGGGAAAGCGAGCCCCTCTGACCCACGGCTCCCTCACGGGACACCCGGAACCGTTTTCGGTCGCTCCCTCCAGCCCTGTCCGCTCGTGATTCACTGAGGAGATCCCTCGAACTTTCCTGGCTCAAGGCCCGCGGATTCCCCGGGCCCGGCCGATTCACGACGCAACTCGCTGGCGCCGCCCGCGCCCGGAATTTCTTCTTCTCGACCAGTTCCGCCCCCGCCGGAACTTCGCCAGTCTCCAGGTACTTCCACAACGCCACCAGCAGCTTCCGGGCCAACGCCACGGTCCCCACCTTGCGGAGCCGCGTATTCCCCGCCCCAAACCGCCGTTGATACCACTGACTCAGCTCGCTCTCCGGCTGGTACCTCAGCCAGCCCCAGGCCAGTTCGATCATCATCCACCGCACCCGGCGGTTGCCGGCCTTGCTGATCCCCTGCTCGCGACGGCTCTCCCCGCTGTCGTAGGGCGTCGGCGTCAAGCCGGCCAGGCTTGCCAGCTCACGGCGGTTGCGGATCCCGCGCCAGCCGAAGAATTCCCGCACCAACAGCCACGCGCTGTTCTCCCCGATCCCCTTGAGCTTCAGCAACAACCGCATCTGCTCCCCTTGAGGGGTCTGATGGTCGCGGATCTCTTGAGTCCGCTGGGTCTCCAGGTCGTGGATCTGACGCCCGACGAGTTGCCAGCGCTCGAACTCTCGGAGGATCCGCTGCCGCAGCCCACTGGGCACGCCGGTTCCGTCCCACTGGCGGAGCCCGTCCAGCCGCTGGGGAAGCTCAGGGTCGATCGCCAGGCTCAGGCCCAGCCCGGCCAGCAATCCCTTGATTCGGTTGGTGTGCTCGGTACGCTGGGTCTTCAGAGCGATCAATTCGCGGTGCAGTTGACGGCGGTCCTCATCAGCGGCCAACGGGACGTGAAGGACGCCCCAGACCTTCTTCTCGCCGAGATGCCAGCGGATCAGCATGCCCACGAGCTTGGTAGCGTCGAGGTTGTCCGACTTGGCGCGGCGCTGGCGGCGGTTGACCTCGATGGACGCGGCATCGACGATCAGGTTCTCGATGCCCTGATGCTCGAGGTAGCGATGGAGCCAGAAGCCGTCGCGGCCGGCCTCGTAACAAGAGATGACGGGCGTCTCTTCGGGCAGTCCGAACCGGCGGCGGGCGTGTTGGATCTCGCGCATGAGGGTGTCGAGGTCGCGGGCCGGAATCGAGCGGAGTCGGGGCTTCTGGCCCGCACCGATGGTGAAGGCGAGCTTCCAGGAGGTCCAGCCCAGCTCGAAAGCCAGGTAGAGCACCGGCGCAGTGGCCGTGGTAGAATGGGTCACGTGGGTCGCTGACATGGGTAAGCTCCTTGTGTCAAAGGGTTGTCACACACCACCTCTTGGAGCTTACCATCAGCGACTCACATCCGAATACTGCCCTCTGGCATAGTATCTGACCCCTTTCCTGGTTCTGACCCCTTTCCTGGTTCCGTATACGCTCTCCAGCGACTACCTGGACACGAACTCGAACAGCGGGGAGACGACCGCCGGAACGGTGACCTCGCCGTTCTCGGAATCGGGCTCATCGAGCGGGACGTATGACTATGTCATCACTGGTCCGCCGGCGGCGACGGTGACGCTGGAGGCGACGAATACGAGCACGGAGACGACCAGCGGGAGTGAGCCGTCGCCACCCTTGCAGTTGGCGCAAGCCGGCTGGGCGACGACGATCGGCGAAGGGGTGGCGGACCGGGTGGGGACGTTCGCGGCCAACGGGGCGGTGCACGACGGCACGACCCAGCCGCAGTTGGACGTATCGCAGGGCCTGATCTCGGCCCTGGGCGGCCAGGTGCTGCACCCGCTGGAGTTCGAGGGAGCGGAGATCACGCCGACGCAGAGCGGGTCGGGGATCGTGCTCGATGAGCCCAACGAGACCAACCCGACATCCGGGATGACGACATGGTTGTCGCACCCGTCGAACCTCGGTTATACGCGGCAGTCGTCGGGTGGAAACACGATCGGGGGCTCGGGCGGATCCGCGAACGCGATCGCGCCGACCCAGGACAGCGGGACGAGCAACGGGTCGAGTCAGGACGAGCTCGAGCGGCCGTTGAACTTCAACGGGGGCGCCGTGCAGAACCCGACGTTGACCCAGGCGGCGCCGATCTCGCGGGCGCAGCAGGTGGCGGGCGGTGGCGCGGGCTCAACCCTCCTCGGGGCCGGTGGCGTCGGCCCACAGTCACCGTTCGTGACGACTCCCTGCATCCCGGGCGTGAACGTCCCGGCCGACGGGCCAGGCTTCCAGAACCTGCTGTTGGTGCCCTCGGACCAGGCCGCGGCCGGGCCGAATGTCGTCCTTTGCAGCGACAACAATGGTCCGATTTTCGAAGACCCTCTTGCAGAGCTAGACAAGTTGTTCCGTCTGCCTCCCGGTGACATCAAATCTCTGGCCCCCCCAGCTTTGCGCACGCCGACTTCACTCGAAGTGGAGAAGCAGATCCATGCGATTGGAGATGCGGTACAACCGTTCATTCAGGCGGTCGATCAGGCGTTCGATACAACTGAGGTGGTAACCCCATACGTGTTCGGCACGCTACACCTCGTATGGGGGAGTCTCCTCGTCGCCACCGCCGTGCCTTTTCTGGCCGCACCGGAACCATTCTCGACTAAGCTCATTGGCTGTGCGCTATTAGCACTCGCCTGCGACAACCTCCAAACGGGGACACGTGAGGTATTGACGGGGAAGCCAGTCCAATCGGGCGTCGCGACCGGCGGCGAGTATGCCGCTTCAAAACTCGGGGCGAGTCCACGTGTGGCCACGATTTACGGCGGCATTATCGACTTTCTCGTCAATGCCTTGGGAGGTATCATAGGATCGATGGGGCCTGGCGAGCCGATCAAAGCTGGAACCCCCGAGGCTCCCACTGAACCGGTCAAGCCGCCCGCTGGCGAAGTGTCTGCTCCAAACAATGCTCCGGCAGGAACGCAGACTGTCTACACGCTGTCTGATGCCCCGATTGACGTGAACCGCCCTCCATCACCAGTTCCGCCAGGTGCCACTGCCCCGCCCGCACGGAGTTTTGGCGGCACATACGTCAATGCTAAGAATCCGATGGAGATGACCCCGCAAGAGTTTCATGCATGGGTTTCAAACAACCTCCCAGGCAATCCCTTCCCCAAGAGGCTCACAGTCATCGAAACACCAACCGTTGGCCCTGATCTGAGTGTTCCCAATCCACCATCTGGGACTGGAAATGTTCCGCCGAATGTGGGTGCAAGAGTCGTGTCTGTCTACGAAATCACCTACGATCAGTGGGGCTACCCGACTTTCAAGAAAATCCAATGAGGAGTGGCCAAGTGAAAATCGATGAAACAGTGCTTATGGAAGCAGAGGACTTCACCCGGAGACTTTTCCGAGAGCGGCACTGGTTTTGGGCGAAGCCATTGGTGGACGCACTCGAAAAGTTTCAGCCTACGTATGCTCTGCGATGGGCTATTCGGATCTTCCAAGAGTCTCTTTACAGGAGGCGAAAGGCGGGTTCGGAAGCTCAGCAAAGAGCATGGCTTAGCGAATTGCTCTCATTGCTTGATGAAAAGAACAGCATTGAGTATTGTAAGCGGCTGACATTTGAGATTTGGAATCACGACAACGAATTTAATCGTTTGGAAAGGGCAATTTCACGGCTTTGGACAGCTCTTCAACTGTTTCAGGAAGGCAACAAGCAGGACTACGTCGGAACCGTTATCACGGCAGTCGTCATGCTTGCAAAGAACGAGGAAGAGTACGAAAACTGGGATGAGTTTACGCTTGAACAAGCGATCTCTTTGTTCCACCAGATGATGCAAGCAACAGGAAACGGAAACGCAGATAGTTCTCATCGTCCATCGCCACCCTGATCCGAGGGCAAAAAGGGGACAGAGGGGAATGGCATTAAGATAAAGCGCAAATCTGGAGGAGGTCGGGGTCAGACCAGAAAGACGCTTTGGGACGCTTTGGGGTCAGACCAGGTTTAGGCCGGTCGGGGTCAGACCATAGGCCGGTCGGGGTCAGACCAGGTTTCTGGTTTTTACGGGTTGGGAGACCATGGGGTCAGACCAGGTTTCGGGTTTTTTCTCGCGCCGACTCTGAAAAAACCCGAAACTTGGTCTGACCTTGCGCCACGTTGCTCGGGAAAGGAGAATCATTTCAAAATGTGAAACCTTTCATTGAAACCCTGCGGGTAACCAATCCCGTCCGGCAGAGCCGGGCCAGCAGCCGGAAGCGAGTCTTGCGTGGTGGGTGGGTGACTGCCCCTGCGAAGCGTAGTGGCTATAGAAAGAGAAGTGGGGATGCCTCGATAGGCGGCCAAGGCGAAACTGTTGAGGTCTCGCAACCGCACTTGCAGGAGGTCATCCCCATGAGTAGCAAATCATACCGTGCCACGCGCGTCAACGAGGTGAACTGGGAGCAGATCGCCCGCGGAAAGGAGGGCTTGGGCGCGACAGTGGGTATCGACGTAGGGAAGTTTGATCTGTTGGTGATTTGTCGCTGGGCCGATGGGCGGTTCGAGCGTCCCTGGCGGGTCAAAAACCCCTGGGAGATCCCGACGTTAGTGGGCGTCCTGAAGCAGGTCAAGGCGGACCGGAAGCTGGTGGTGGCTTTGGAACCCTCGGGAACGTATGGAGAGGCCTTACGACAGGCGCTGGGGGACACCGGGATCGAAGTCCAGCGCGTCGGTACCAAGGCGTCCCATGATTATGCGGAGGTCTTCGACGGCGTGCCCTCGCAACACGACGGCAAAGATGCGGCGGTGGTCGCCGAGCTGGCGGCGTTGGGTAAGGCCAAGCCCTGGGCGTACCAGGCCGCCGATTCCTGGGAGGAGGAACTGGCGTATTGGGTGGAAGAGATGGTGGTCCAACGGCAGATGCTCATGCCCTGGCAGGGACGCTTGGAGGGCCTCTTGGCGCGTCATTGGCCGGAAGCCTCGCAGGTCTTGAAACTTTCCTCAGGGACGTTGCTGCGGATCTTGAAGCGTTATGGGAGTCCGCAGGCGTTGGCCGAGGACGCGGACGCCGCGACGCAGTTGGCCCGCTGGGGTCGATCGCTGCGGTCGCCAGCGAAGATCGAGGAGTTGCTGACCGGTGCGCGATCGAGTGTCGGTGTTCGCCCAGGTCCCTGGCAGCAGCGTCAGATCCAGGAGTACGCCGAGCGGGCGCTGGCCGCCCGGCAGCAGGCGAATCGGGCGCAACGGCGGTTGCGTCAATTGGCCGCGGGGCATCCGGTGCTCCAGGCGCAAGGCAAGGTGGTGGGTGTGCCGACGGCGTGTGTCTTGTGGGTGAGCACGGGTGACCCACGCGACTTTGATTCGGCGGGAGCCTACCGCAAGGCGATGGGGTTGAACTTGGCGGAGCGGAGCAGCGGAACTTACCAAGGGCGGTTGCGGATTAGCAAGCGGGGCAGTGCGCGGACGCGGCAATGGCTCTATTTTGCGGTCTTGCGGCTGGTGCAGCAGTGCGGCGTACGTCCCTGGTACGAGGCCAAGAAGGCCCGCCATGAAGGTGAGGCACGGCGGGTGCTGGTGGCCGTGATGCGGAAGCTGGCCGTGGCGCTGTATCACGTCGGGGTGCGGAACGAGGAATTCCAACCGCGGCGGTTATTCGGCCGGATCGGACGGCGTAGCGGCCGGTCGGCCCAGCGGTCCGGCGCGAGCAAGCAGCGTGCGTGAGGATGGATCAACTCCCGAGGGGAGAAGACGTCGCGTGGGCGGATGGTACGGGGAGGGTGGTGAGATCGCATCTGTTGGAGAACTGTTTATGGATTTATCGCATTGAGGCCAATCCCGGGATGCCGAGGGGCGGCATCGTGCCGCCCGCCCCGGTCTTGGCCCCTGGGTCGGCGCTCGGGTCGCGTCCCCGCGTTGCCCTATCCTCCGCCCAGGCTCCTCCAGTGTATTCGGCGCTACGGCCACCCGGCAATCCCGGGCCGGGTCGCCCGCTCGCGAGGCGGGGCCGAGGGATTCGCCCGGGATCGCCTGCCTGTGCCAGGAGGAGGTCCAAGGGTCCCTGCCCCCGGGAGGATCGGCGCCGTGGTGCGGGGTTCGACGTATTGAGTTATTAATTTCACATGTAGTTTTATTTTTTGTGATAAGGAGGATTGTCCGCGAGCGGATCGCAGTTATCTGAGGCCACCGATCTGTCCTGCCACCTTTCGCGAGTTGTCTTCGCGCCCTGCGGGGAGCGCCCAGCGTAGTTTCGAGGGGCACGGACAGAGGTGCTCGGTAAAATCTCCCATACGGCCAATTCGGCGATCGGGCTTTGGGCACGATACGCTCGAGGTGACAGACTTGAGTTACCCGATTGGCTCTGTCCCAGATCGGCCCTGAGAGACGCACGATCCGCAAAGATGAGCAGGTTCTAGTGGGCAACTGATCAGACCAACGGATAGTATCCATACGGTCAGCGATCGCGTTGTCCAATGAGGCCGCCAGCATCCCTCAAAAAAAGTCGAAAAACCGGCCCTTGACTTTCAAGGACAGACAGCGAGTCCCGATGCCGTGCGATCGAGCCCCGAAATCTTCGCTCGCGGGAGCCACCGTTGTTGACAAAGCGGGGGCCGTGCCGGAGCGACCGTGGCCAGCGGCGTGCCGGTCCTACCGGGGTCCAAGAACGGGCGCAGGGACATGAGGGTCGCTCGGGAACCTGAGAGCCCCGGCCACCTCCGTCGTGGCTGCCGGCTGGAGACCCGGCTTACCAACTCCAGGGCGATCCCCAGCTCCGGTCCCGGGCTGGTGGGGACGAAGAGGGGACCAGACGACGGTATCGCCAAGCGAAGGCAACGAAGTGCGGCGAGATGGGGGGTCGGGAGTCGGAGCGTCCCATAGTAGCATCGAAGCTGGGGAACGGGCCCTCCCGGACCCAGTGTAGCGGACGGGGAAACGGGACGGGGAAACGGGGAGCGGACGGGGAAACGGG
>CAWJTQ010000021.1:0-472878 GCA_963845695.1 uncultured Isosphaeraceae bacterium
CCGTTTCCGGTCGCGCGCTCACGAAACGGGTATGCGGCTAGTTCCGTTGGAGCCGGTGCAGTCCCAGCTCCTGGTACAGGTAGGCGTCAGGGTATCGTGTTCGACCCTGACCCGGC
Organism: uncultured Isosphaeraceae bacterium; assembly: GCA_963845695.1. GTDB lineage: Bacteria > Planctomycetota > Planctomycetia > Isosphaerales > Isosphaeraceae > CAWJTV01. The sequence goes on from CAWJTQ010000021.1 coordinate 117, forward strand.
ACCTTGAACTTCGCACACAACCACTGGCGCACCCGATGGCGCGCGTGGCTATCGATGGCGCGGTAGGCCGAGCTGACGGTCCCGATGCGAAAGTAGTTGGACCAGCCGCGCAATTTGCGGTTGATCCGACCGATCTGCTTCTCGACCGCCAGCCAGGTCGTCTTGTGCCTCGTCAGTTCCCTGATCTCGCCGCAGAGCCGGTTGATCTTCTTCCGCGACGGACGGGGTCCCACATAGGGGCGCCCGTGCGACGGTCGTAGTTCCGGCCCAGGGTGTAGCCCAGGAAGTCGAACGTCTCTCCCGGCAGGCGACAGAGTCGCGTCTTCGTCTCGTTCACCGTCAGCTTCAGCTGGGACATCATTCCCCGCATCACGGCCATGGCCGGTTCGGCCAGGCCGCGACAGCAGATGACGAAGTCGTCCGCGTAGTTGACGATCCGCGCGACCAGACGTCGCTCATGTCCGCCGGTCTTCCATCCCTTCACAAATCTCCGCATGTCGATATTCGACAACAATGGTGAGATCGGGGCCCCTTGTGGAGTCCCCATCGCCAGGTCTTTGTTCCGGGTCGTTCGACAGCGGTGCCCTTTCGCGTCGGTCTCTTCCACCGGGGTCTCCAGCCACATCTTGATCAGCCGCAGCACGCGGCCGTCGCTGATCCGCCGGGACACCGATTTCATCAACTCGGCAAGGGGGATACTATCGAAATATCCAGATAAGTCCGCGTCCACCACCTCGGTGTGCCCCGTCCTGAGCCGCCGTTCCACTTGGCCAACGGCGTCCAGGGCGCTGCGCTGCGGGCGGTAGGCGTGTTGTTCGGGCTCCAGGTCGGCCTCGAAGATCGGCTCCAAGACCCGCACCGCAGCCATCTGAACCACGCGATCTTTGATGCAAGGAATCCCCAGCGGCCTGGGCTTGCCATCCGATTTCGGGATGTACACGCGTCGGACCGGCAGGGGCTGATACGTCCCCTTCCTCAGCTCTTCCGCCAGATCGTCCAACCAGCGATCGGCACCGCACGCCTCGATCTCCGCGAAGCTCTGGCCGTCGACCCCCGGGCGCCACCGTGGGCACGGCAGCGCGGCGTAGGCGAAACCCAGAACGTCGCGGCGGTAGATCTTGTCGTACAGGGCATAGAATCGGTAGTCGGGCGAGTTCTTCGCTTTGGTGTGCAACGCTGTCTGCAACGTCCCAACCTTCATGGGAGGTGTTAGGCTCACGCCAATCTCCCGGCTGTCGGCCGCGTGTTGCGTTGACCTTGAACTAAGGCCCCTTCCCTCGACCGGAGTTACCCGGTGTCGACGGTACTACGGACCTATCCGCCACCCCAGGCGGCCCGGCCTATCCCTCGCGGGCGTCCGGTTGAGGGTCACGCGCCCTCACCGCTTGGGGTTTCCCGTGTTGCGTGGATCTCCGTGTACAGACATGCCGTCGTCATTACCCCGGTGGCCCGCTGGGTCGGATCGCTCGTGGGACGGCGTATTCCAGCCGTTTCCTGGCTCGCCAGCGGCTACGGCCTTCCCCATACTAATGCAAGGTCGGCGCACACATTGGACGTTTCGAGGCCTGCTCGACGTTCACTCGCGTTACGGCCTGCCTGCTCGCGGCATCGCCAAAGCGACACAGGTGTCTCGAAGGCTCCGACGGTTTCGTTACCTCCACCGCCGCTCCGATAGCTACCGGCTGGAACGACCGAGTTGCCGGGTGGGAGTTGCACCCACTGAAGACCCACACCTTTGCACGGCGCACACTAGCGGCGTCCCCGTTTCCGGTCCCCGCCCGGACCTTCGGAGTGCCGGTCGAGAGCGTCTTTCAGTACGACGGCTTCCAGACGTTGGAGAGCGAGGTACGTCCCAGAATGGGATCCGGACCTCTGAAGGACCTCTGCGCATCGGTCACTACCACGACGGACGAATATAGTGTACGTACGTGCGGTAAATTCGTGTCGCTCCACCTGTTCTTCCACCTGTTCTCAGGACTGGAGTGCTCGCTAGGTGCACTCACGGGGCTTGCCCGTGGCTTACGAGCGGCCTAATGCCGGAACAGGAATTCCTTGGAGTTGATCAGCACCCAGCCCAGGTCTTCGATGCCCTGGCGACGGTCTTTCGAGCCGCTCAGGTGCTTGACGGCGGCCTCGAGCTCGCTGGCACTGGGCTCTCTGGAAAGCGCCACCAGGTAGAGCTCGCGCGTGATCTCCTGGGGCGACTTGCCGCTCTTGGCGAGCTGACCCATTCGGCCTTTGTCGTCGTGCAACTTGCCGTTAACCGTCGCGCCGCCAATCAGTTGGAGGGCCTGAGACAGGTTCGATTCGCTCTCCCGCTCGCATTCACAGGCCAACTCGCGGGCGGGGCGTCCGAACGTCTTGAGGAAGGGATTGTCCATCTTGCCGTCCGGGATCTGGGTCGCGCGGGCGCCGTTGGGCAACCCGGCGAACGGGGTGGTCGTTCCGGTCAGGGCTGGAGATGGCGTCGAGCAAGACCTCCGCGGGCAAGAGCCGGGTCTGCGCGTGGGAGAAGTAAAGGCCATCGTCCACGTTGAAGGAGTTCGTCGTGGCACTGAGCTGATAGGTCCGACTTCGCAACGATCGAGCGAACCAACGCCTTCAGATGGTAGCCGTTCTTGACGAATTCGGCCGTGAGGCCGTCAAGGAGCTCGTCGTTCGAGGCGGGGTTGGAGTCGCGGAAGTCGTCGACCGGCTCGACGATCCCGCGCCCGATCAGGTGATACCAGATCCGGTTGACCAGGCTCTTGGCGAAGAACGGGTTCTCGGTCCCGGCGAGCCAGGATGCCAGTCGGGTTCGACGATCCCGGCTCTGAGGCGAATCGTCAAACACTGGTCCGCCCAGCGCCTTCGGCTTCATCGTCTGGCCGGTCCGAGGCTGTCGCACGTCCCCCGAGCCGGACGGGTACACGATCTCCTCGTCGGGCAGGTTCCCCTTCTTGCGGCCGATCTGCGAGAAGAACGCCGCAAAGCCGTAATAGTCGTCCTGGGTCCAGCGCTCGAACGGGTGATTGTGACACTTGGCACACTGGATCCGGACCCCCAGAAAGAGCTGGGCCGTGGTCTCGACTGCACTCTCGGGGTCCCGGCTGATCCGGTAATAATTCGCGGCCGGATTCTTGTAGGTCGAACCTTCCGACGTCAACAACTCACGGACGAACTCATCCATCGGCAGGTCGCGCTCGAGGCACGACCGGATCCAGCGATGGAAGACGTACGCCCCCTTGGGCTCGATCAGCCGCCCATTGGACCGAAGGATATCCGCGAACTTGAGTGTCCAGAAGTCGTAAAACTCGGGGCGAGTCAGCAGGCCGTCGATCGCCGTTTCACGACGGGTCTTCGCCGGCTCATCCAGGAATCGCTTCACCTCCTCGGACGTGGGCAGGACCCCGATCACGTCGAGATAAGCTCGGCGAATGAACTCCCGATCGGTGCAGAGCTCGGAGGGTCGGATCCGCATCCGGTTGAGCTTGGTGAAGACGGCGCGGTCGATCACGTTGTCTCGTGGGACCTCGGCCTGGACGAAACCTGGAACCTCCACCAGGTGAGTCAGACGGACGTTGGCGACCAGGTTGAGGTAATGGGCGATGATCGCCACCTCACCTCGCGACTTGAATCGGACGTAACCCTCAGCGTTGACTTCGGCGATCTCAGGATTGGATGAATCGTAGTAGCAGATCGGCGTGACGTCGCGGACCTTCTGATCGGCGTCGTGCACGAAAACGGCGAGCTGCTGAGTCTCGGCAGGCGCGGTGAGCACCCGGGATTCGGGGAGGATTTCCAGTCGGACGGCCTTGGTGGCAGCCGGGTCGTCCTTGGCCCCTTCCTGGATCCAGTCGTGCAGGAACTCGAAGGTCTTGGAACCCCGCGACAAACGCAGGCCACCCTCGTGCGGCACCTGGCCGAGCGGCTTGCGGAGGAGCAGGCTCGTGTCGGCCGCCAGGGGATTGATGCGACGCCCCCCGGACTCTCGGGAAAGGATCATGAAATCCTGGTCCGGCAGGTATCCTCGGAGGCTGAGGCGGAATCCGCCTTTTCCAGTCGGCGTGCCATGGCAAGCCCCCATATTGCAACCCGCCTGACTGAACGCCGGGATCACGTCACGCCGAAAACTGACTGGCGAGGGGCGGTCGATGCCTTCCACTTCGATGGCTGCCTCGAGCTCGCTGCTCCCCAACCGCGCGACGATCCGCGCCTTGCCATTCCCCTTGGGGATGACGCGTCCTTTCGAGCTGACCACCGCGACGGCGGGCTCGAGGCTCACCCACTCGACGGAGCGCGTGGCATCCCGAACCGATCCGTCGGCGGCGTACGCGGTCGCGATCAGTTGTTGCGTCGCACGCCGGCCGATCAGCCGGGCCTTTCTGCGGAGCAATCGCTGAGCCTATCAAACGAGGGATTGGCCCCGGAGGCCGCCTCATCGGCTCTCAGAGCGTCCCCCCATGGGTGGATTCCAGCCAATAGGGCCGCGAAAATCAGCGTGAGTACGCATCGGCGAGGGTTTCGAGCGTGCATGGTACGCACCTCCGGCCGTGCCAAATGAGGAGGGTGGGACTTCTCTGGGGGCAACCATCGGAACCGGGCCGCTTCGCCCGGCACCCTGCGCGATCATCAATTCAATTCTTTCGCCACGATGGCGAGATTTTTCAAGAAAAGTCAAACATTTTTCCTTGCGGCCGTCTTCTCATTGGTATCGGCTCTGGACTTGCGGGAAGCCGTGGAGCTTATACAATAAACATGTTCGCGCGCTGTCCGCCGGTTGTCGATCGCGGCGTGCCCTGTCTCCAACTCATGCCACGGTTGTCTGGTTCGCAATCCCCGTGACGGCTGCGGATTACTCCTGATCACCATGTCGGGAGCGGATTGAGACTTCTTCAGGAAAAGGTGTGGTAGACTGAAAACGTTGGTCGCCGTCGAGATTGCGATCGCGCCGGCAGGTATGCGGCGCCGGTTCGCGGAACCGTGAAGTCTCGACCCTGGAGGGAACCGGGGCGCCGGTTTCAAGGAGGAGATCTTCGATGATGGGACGTGTGGCGAGTGGGTGGGCACGGTTCGGACTTCCGGGGTTGGCTCTGGGTCTGGCCGTTGCGTGGGGAACGGGTTTTCGAGGGGAGCAGGCCGCGGCGCAGCAGGCGCCGAGTGGTTCGGCTCGGCCGGCACCTGCGGCAGTCGGCGGTCATGGCCGAGCTGAGGTGACGAAATCGCAGTCGGCGCGAACGGTCGTTGCGAACGATCCGGGTGGGACGCTGGCCCTCATCGCTAATACCAACCGGAGCGGGTTCAATGGCTTTATCTCGTCGATACGAAGCAGAAGTCGTTCGCGATCTACCGCATCGACCCCGCCAATCCCAAAGGGAGCGTCAAGCTCGAGGCATCGCGCAAGTATCGATGGGACCTGGAGCTGGATGAATACAACAACCAGGGACTGGAGCCCTCCGCCGTGGAGGCGCGGGTCCGGATCGCTGACTCATACGACCCAGTAGACAGGGCGGACCACCGGCGTGATGGGTCGGGGTTTTCCCTGCAAGCGAGTGGACTTCCAACGACTGCGACAGGGCTGATCTCGACCGCGAGGAGCACGTCCATGGCTCAGTTTTATACATTAGAAGAAGCGGCCCGGGTCCTGGGCATGAGCGCCGAGGAACTCAAGTCCAAGGCCCAAGCGCGAGAGGTTCGCGCTTTCCTTGATGGCGGATCGTGGCGGTTCCGCGTCGTCGACGTGGATGAGCTGGCCCGCCGTCGCGGACTGGGTAGCGACGCCGAACTCCGCCTCTCCGACCTGGAAGTCCCGGCGGCCTCGAGTGGATCGAGTGCCGATGACCTGGACCTATCCGAGTTCCACCTGGGCGTGGCCAAGCCCGACTTGGGCGCGGAGACCATGCATCTGGGCAAGGCAGGGCGATCGGCCTCCGAGGGCTCGTCGGAACACGACATCCTGCTCGACGACCTGTCGTTGCCGCCCAACCCGGTCACGGGTTCCAGCTCGGTTATCATCGGCGCTTCGACGTCGGGAAAACTTCCTACGGATTCGGATGTGCGTCTGGTCCCGGATAACGTCGGCGGCTCCAGCGACTCGGATGTGCGGTTGGCTCCTCGCGACGCGGCCTCAGGCAGCCGAGCGATTCCGACGTGACCTTGATCAAGGACGACACCGCCGACCACGGCATCCTCTCTCCGGGCAGCGGCAGCGACACGTCCGTGCGCTCCAGCCCGTTCCTGGGTTCTTCGGCGGAGGTCCCCGCCAGCCAGTCCGACAGCGACTTCGACCTGAACCCCTCGAGCGAGCTGATCGATGCCCTCCAGCCGGATTCGGGCAGCGATTTCGAGTTGAGCGCGCTGGACGCCAGCGACGAGTTCGAATCCACGCCGCTGACCAAAGCGAGCGATTCCGACGTCACGGCCGCGGACCCCAATCTTTCCGGGATCAATCTGTCTCGACCGAGCGACTCGGGGATCAATCTCCAGGCCGCCAGCGGCCTGGGTCTGGGACACGTCGGACTCGATCGAGCTGGCCCCGCTGAGCGACGAGGACATCAAGTCGTCCGGACCGGCCAAGCCGGCCAAGCCCTGCGCCGAAGAAGTCCTTGTCGGCCACCCCACCGCCCGCGGTGAAGAAGGGCGAGAAGGACATCTTCGACGACACCGACTTCGAGGTCGACGTCCCCTTGTCCGACGACGATTCCGACGACAAGACGGTTCAGCTCGAGGCCGCGAGCGACTTCGAGCTGGAGGAGAGTGACAGCGGCTCCGAAGTCTTTGCCATCGACGAAGAGGCCGTCGATCAAAACGCGGCAACTGCCATGGCCCCTTCGGCATTCGCCGAGGATGAAGAGGATGAGGAAGACGACGGGTTCGACGCGGCGGTTTCCAGCGAGATGACCAGCGGTTGGTCGGGTTCCGATACGTCGAGCCGTAGGGGCGGAACGGGCCGCTCCTGCCATGGTCCTCTCGCGTGACACCGAGGCGGAGTGGAGCGGCCTGTGGGTCGGCATGCTCGGCGTTTCCACCCTCTTCCTCATGATCGTTTCGTTCATCTCTTACGACTTGATGCGCAACCTTTACGAATTCCGCGACGGCGGTCCGGCCTCCGGGCTAGTCAAAGCCATCGCGGGTCTGTTCGGAGGTTGATTGACTGTTCGCGCGGTTCGTCGCGAGGCCGTTCGGCCTCGCGACGAGGCTTCTGGAGCCCAAAAGGAACCGGTAGCCCGTCGCTTGAGCTCGCCCCGGCCGCGCACGGTGCTCGCCGGTGGTCCGCCTCGAGACTGAAGATCCGACGACCGATGGACGGTCCGGATGGGACAAGACTCGCGAACGATCGGTCCCGAAAGGAGGCGGAACGGATGGTTCGTGCCTGCCCCCACGTCCCCAGCCTCGGAGTCTTTGTCCTGATGATCGTCGCGACCGCCTTCTCACCGGGTTGCGGGATCGTCCCGCGCTCGAGGATGGATGAGTGCCAGAAGCTCAGCCAACTCCTCCGATCCGAAAATGCACGGCTGAAGGACCAGGTCCTCGCTCTTCAGAGCGAGAACCGGGATTACGCCGATCGCGCGGTCGACGACCTGCGCCGTTTGACGGTCCGTGACCAGGCGATCGAGCGGCTGGAGCAGAGCGTGCAGGCCTACCAGGACGATCGCGAACGTCTGGCCGCGTCCTACGAACAACTTGTGGTGAGCCTGGGCGGACCGACGGAGCCGAACCACACGCGTGCGGGCTTGAAGCCTTCCGAGCAAGACACCAGGCGCCGGGTCGGGGGCAGTCTGTCGGAGGTGGACCATCCGAATCGCAAGGGTGTTACAGCGACGGGATGATGACGAGACCGGCCGGCCCACCGGGCGAGCGCGAGTCGATCAGTCTGGCCCTTGACGGGGGCTTGAATCGCCACCCATAATCCATTGATTGTGGATCGCGGACTCGAATGGTCGACCTACTCGATCGGGAGCGAACTGTGATGCGGAAGTTCAGACCAGCACTATGGTGCACCCTGCTGACCCTGGTTCCGGGATTCGCGGGCGCGGCGGATATTCGTGGTGATTACGTGGAGGCACGGAACGCCGATGTCTTCACGGGACCGTGCTTCTCCAATGCCGAGGTGCTTCATCTATGGCAAGCAGGCCGTCATGGCGTGGAAAGTGAATGACGGGTCCTGGAAGGGAGTGGATCTGGCTGGCTTGTGTGTGGCCGCCGCGGTGCAGGGCGACACGACTTTCTCCGAAGATCACCCTGAGAAGGCCCAGGCTGTCCTGATCGTGGATTCTCAGGCGACAGAGCCGCAACGGCGGGCTCTGATCGATCTGGCCAAAACGTTGGGTGGTATCCGATTGAGCCGGGCTTCAACCGTCATGTCCACAAGGATGCGCCTCACGCTCGAGGACCACTCGACGTCGACAAGCGAATCCGTTGACTCGACACACGCGATGCCGCATTCCCCCCGGGCTTCGTTCTGGGCCGCCGGGATCGCTCAGATCGTGACCCGGCCCCTGGACGACCGTGACCATTTCTGCGGGAACGAGGTCGTCGCTTATCCGCCGCTCTCCAAGGCCGTCTCCGTGCAGCCTGCCTACACCTTGGGCCACGAATTCAAGGGCAAGGGCCTCGATACTCGGTGGGACGACCCGAACTGCCGTAGCAGCTTCGTCGGTCACTTCACCTATTGATGCCAGTCGCATCAGGTGCGGGACCTCGACGAAGGTAAGATCCGTCGAACTCCTTGCAGACGCTCCACGCTAGTTCTTTGCCTGCTTGATGATCGGACATGGGGACTGGGCGTCATCGAAGCCCAGACCAGCCCAACGTTTTTCCCGATGCCCCACGCCCGCCCCCAGGCCCGATCACTCTTGTCCCGGGGTTATTCCACGATGAGGACGTACTTTTTCGCCTTGGTGTTCTGCCTTGCAGGTTCCGGTGCCCTGGCCGAGGATTCGATCAAGGTCGAGTCACGCAAGCAGGCGCCTCCAGCCTCACTTGCCCCACAACTACACGCCGCCCTGAGCGCCCAGAGCATTCGCATTCAAGATGCAGAAGGTAAAGCCTTCGGGGAAATCTGGCTTCGACAGGCGACTCCGTCCTCGGAGAAACCCTCCGGTCCGAAAGGAGCCATCCAGTTCCCATTCCTGACGGACGGTGAGTTGCTCGGCATCCTGGAATTCGCAACCGAAGGTCATGATTATCGCGATCAGCCGATCGCCAAGGGCCTCTACACGATGCGATATGGCTTACAGCCGATCAACGGCGATCATCTGGGTGTCAGCACATTCCGGGATTACGTGTTGCTCCTTCCCGCGTCCAAGGACACTTCACTGGCGCCACCCACTCGCAAGCAATTAGAGCATCGAAGTGCCGAGGCTGCGGGGACGAGTCATCCCGCTTCATTCTTGTTGCTGCTCGCACCGCCGGGGAGCAAACCTGATCCTGCGGTGGTTCATGATGCCACGAATAATACCTGGAGCGTGATCCTTCCGCTCCGCCTTCAGGTCAAGGGCCAAAACGCCCAGCCGATGACTTATCCGGTCCAGCTTGTGGTCGTGGGAGCCGCCGCCGCGTAGAGGTCGTTTCAGGGCAAAGGATTCAGCTCGAAGGGGATCCGCCCTCTCATCTTTCCGGCGATTGCCCGGGAGCCCGCCTACTCCACGAGCACTGCCCCGGATTGAACCAATTATGATGCCTCTGTCACTCTTGATCGCGCTGATTGTCGCCTTCGGAATCGACCCTCCGAGGGCCGGGGTTCCCGACTCGGATGTCGGCGTGCGGGTGCTGGAAACCTGCGGAGGAATCAGCATGGTCGCGGCCCTGGCGTTCGGCCTGGGCCTCTGGGTGGCCGCTCGCGTCTCGCAGACCGGGTTGGCGACATCTCGTCTCAGGAAGCGATTTGCCCTCGGGGCTCGGTTCTTGACGGGTGTCGCGCTCTTAGTGTACGGGTGGATCATCCACTCGGTCGAGTGGTCTCGATTAGTTCGCAGCAACTGGGGACTCGGCGGGTGGATCCTGCTCGACGATCTGCTTGTATTCCTCCCGTATCTGTTGATTCAAGTCCTCATCTGGTGTGGACTGTTTTTCGGCGAGCGCGCGCTTCAGATCCGCGCCGAGCGGGGCTCGGCGGGCCGGCTCGGACGCTATTTGATCCTCAGGGCTCGGCAGTCAATCGGTCTGATTCTGCCGGTTGTCCTGATGTTCGTCATTCGCCGCGACATCCTGGTGAGAATCTGGCCGCAATGGGATGAGAGCGGACTGGCCGGACCGTTCGAGATGGTCGTTCTTGGTTCGTTGGTGCTGATCGCCTCGCCACTGTTCGTCAGGCTCGCCTGGCCGACGCGGCCCCTGCCACCCGGCGCCCTTCGCCGCCGACTCGAGCGTGCCGCGGAACGTGTCGGTTTTCAGTTCACCGACGTCCTCGTCTGGGACACCGGCCACTGCATGTTCAATGCCTGTGTCACCGGAGTCCTGCCTCAATTTCGATATGTGCTGCTGACCGACGCCTTGATCGAGTCCATGACACCCCTCCAGGTGGCGGCGGTCTTCGGCCACGAGATCGGGCATATTGCCCATCGCCATCTTCTCTACTTCGGATTCTTCTTCGCGGGCAGCCTGGGAGTCCTCTCGCTCCTAGCCGAGGGCGTCGCGGCCAGCGAGGTCTGGATCTCCCAATCCTCCTGGCTGGTCCCGTTCAGCTCGACGCTCCTGAGCAAGACCATTCAGGCGCGCGTCCCGGAGATCATTCAGGGCGGACTCCTATTGAGCTTGCTCGCCTTGTACTTCTGGCTGGTCTTCGGCCATCTCTCGCGGCGATTCGAACGCCAAGCCGATGTCTTCGGCAGCAAGGTGGTCTCCTGCGATCTGCCAGATTGTCCCCCGCACCTCGACCGCGATCACGACCTGCTGCCGGTTCCCGCCCGGGTTGCGGAGCCCTCCCTCTGTCCTGTTGGGATCCGTATCTTCGCTGACGCTCTCGCCGAGGTGGCGCAATGGAACGGCATGGAATGCTCACGGTACTCCTGGCGGCATGGTAGCATCGCCAGCCGGATCGCGTTTCTAGAGCGGTTGGAACAGAATCCCGATCAAGAACGCCGCTTCCAACGCGAGATTCGATGCCTCCGCGTGATCCTGGGAAGCGTTCTCGCCGTTGCCATCCTGATCGCGGCGTTGCGTCAATTCGTACCGTGGTCATGAGGTGCGAAACCGGTATCGACACGACTGCCCCCGGCTCCGCCAGGGGACCACGGACTTCTGGCGGCTGAGTGCATGGGCGATGGCGCCCTCCTGATTGGCTCTTTGAGCCTCGGGAGAGTTTTGTTATAGTGCGGCCCTTTCGTGGCGAGTGGTCTGCTGTCGCGATGAAGGGTGATCGGCAGGCCGTGTTCGGACGAAGGCTCTTGAGTCTTTCAGTCCTCGAGTCCCTTGTGAAGATCTCTCGGTCCTGGGACTGATGTTTGCGAATCTCCGGACCGGCAAGATTTCAGGAAGAACTCAAGGGCCAGATGACCCCAGGACTCAGGACCGGTTTCGAGCGACAGGGAGGTCGTCATGCTCCGATGGCCGATTCGGCTGAAGCTCATGGTCGGCCTTAGCTTGGTCGTGGGTATGATGCTCATTTTGATGGGCGGGTCGATCTTCGGGTTGCATTCCTTTCACATCACCAACCTGACGCTGGGCGATCAGCTCCGGGAGATCGGTGCTTCCACGGATCTGTTCGCCGCGATCTTGCGGCTGCACGCACCGCGGGAGAGCTCCACCGACGCGGATGGCCGGGAGCTCAAGCACCGGGTCATTCAGGCGCGCGAGGCGCTTCAGGTGTACTTCCGGCAATTGAAGAAGAACACCACGCAAGGCAATCGGGGCGGCAGCGGACTTGATGAACTGGGTCTCGCTCTCATCATGGATGAGGACCTGACCGCGATCCTCAATGACCTCGACCCCGATCAGGGGACCATCGAACCGTTGTTCCCGGGCACATCGATCTATGTCCCGGACTTGCTGTCGAAGTTCAAGCCGGCATCCGGCGTGAAGGCCCGGATCGATCGGCTTTACGACACGGTCAGCCAACTCGCCAAGAACTTACATCTGGATTTCTGGAACGTCTTGCAGATGTCGCAAGGTCAGTATCAGACGAGTCGGATCATCGTGTGGTCGTCGGCAGTGATGGTGCTGGGAATGCTCTGCGGGCTGACGTCCTTGTTCCATCGATGGGTGCTCACCCCGGTGCGGATGCTCCAGCGCGGCGTGCGACACGTTGCTCGGGGTTCTTTCGACTACAAGATCAACCTGAAGTCGGGCGACGAGATGCAGGATCTTGGCGAAGCCTTCAACGACATGACGGCCAAGATCAGTGTAACCTACGCCGACCTGGAGCGTCAGGTCCAGGAGCGTAGCCGACAGCTCGTTCGCTCGGAACGGCTGGCGGGGGTCGGGTTCCTGGCCGCGGGTGTTGCGCACGAGATCAATAACCCGTTGGCCTCTATCGCGTTCTGTGCGGAGGCTCTCGATCATCGTCTTGAAAGCTACCTGAGCAGCTCGGACGATCCCGATCACCGCCTTGTCGCGAATTATCTGAAGATGATTCAGGAGGAGGCGTTCCGGTGCAAGAACATCACGGAGCGACTATTGGATTTCTCGCGATGCAACGACATTACCCGCGACCGGATCGATCTGGCGAGTCTGGTCCAAGGCGTCGTCGAGATGATCCGTCATATCGGCAAGTATCGCGGGAAGACCATCATTTTCTCCCCGCGCGAAGCCGTCATGGCTCATGTGGATGGACAGGAGATCAAGCAAGTCGTGTTGAACCTGATTGTCAATGCACTGGAGTCCATGGACGCTCAGGGCACGTTGAGGATCGAGGCCCGATACCGTCAGGGGATGGCTGAGATCGTCTTCTCCGACGACGGTTGCGGAATGGAGCCCGAGGTCCTGGAGAACATCTTCGAACCATTCTTCACCAGGCGCCGAGAAGGCAAGGGGACCGGCCTGGGGCTATCGATCACGCACCGCATCATTAGCCAGCACGACGGTGAGATCATGGCGTCCAGCCCGGGGACCGGACAGGGATCGACGTTCACGGTTCGGCTGCCGCTCCATCTCGCGGAGATCCCCGAAGAAGGGCGGCCGAGATCCAGAAACCTCAGCCGGCGAAGTGCCGAGCCGGCGCCGGCCGGCTCGGCCTGAACCGTCTGAGCCGTTGATCCTACGACTGTTTCGGACGACAGCGAACACGCAGCGAATACGGAGGGCCCGTGACATGGAAAAGTCGCGTCAGGGAGGATTACGGATCCTGTACGCCGATGATGAGTCTCATCTTCGGGACTTGATGCAGATGGAGCTGCCGCGACTAGGACATGAGGTCACGGTCTGCCACGATGGAACGGCCGCCCTGCGCGCCCTGGAACGCGGCCTCTACGATGCCGCTCTGCTGGATCTGCGTATGCCTGGGCTGACCGGCATCGAAGTACTGGAACAGATCCGTCAGAACAGTCCCGAGACCCAGGTCATCATTCTGACCGGTCATGCCACCGTCGATACGGCAGTGCAGGCCCTTAGACTGGGTGCGTTCGATTATCTGACCAAGCCCTGCAAGTGGGCGGAACTGGAAATCATCCTCGCTCGAGTGGCCGAGCGCCGCGACATGGCCAACAAGGCCGTGGCGCTGGAGACCCGCCTCAAAGCCGCGGAGGGAGCGCCCTTGCTGATCGGCGAGACCCCGGTCATGCAGCAGGTGCGCCGGCTGATCGATACGATCGCGCCCACCGACGCCTCGGTCATGATCCTTGGAGAGACTGGTACCGGCAAGGAGTTGGTCGCGCGCAGTCTGCACGATAGAAGTCGGTGCGCCGACCGCGCCTTCATCCCCGTCAATTGCGGAGCGCTCCCCGAGAATCTGGTGGAGAGCGAACTCTTCGGCCACCGTAAGGGCGCTTTCACCGGCGCCGACGCCAATCGCAAGGGACTCTTCGAGGTTGCCAACGGCGGAACGCTGTTCCTCGATGAGGTGGGTGAGCTGGACAAAAGTGTCCAGGTCAAGCTCTTGCGGTTCCTGGAATCGGGGGAGATCCGTCGCGTTGGCGAGAATGAGCCGTTCCGGGTCGACGTACGCGTGCTTTGCGCCACCAACCGTGACTTGCGGGAGATGGTCGCGGGGGAACTATTCCGCGAAGACCTGTTCTTTCGGCTCAACACGTTCGAGATCGACCTGCCCCCATTGCGTGAGCGCAAAGGCGATATTGCCCCGCTGGCCCAACACATGCTCGCCCGATACGCCTCACGTCGCGGGTTGAGTCAATCGACGATCGTCCCCGAATCCCTCGAGGTCCTCCAGAATCACGTCTGGCCCGGCAACATTCGTGAGCTGGGCAACATGATCGAACGCGCCACCATCCTCGCAGGCGACGGGCCGATACTGCCGGAACATCTACCGACTCAACTCCCCATCCGCGGCAAGGCCCATCCCAGCGCTACTTCGACCATCGGCCCACCCCATTTCCAGATCCCGGAGGGGAACCCCACCCTTCGCGACGTCGAGATGAAGTATATCCAGGCCATTCTGGAGAAGCACAACGGCAACAAGCCCGCGGCCTCGCGAGAGCTGGGGATCAGCCTCAAGACTCTCTACAACAAGATCAATCAGCTTCAGCAAAGCTGAATTCAGTTTTCAGTTTTCAGTGAGGGCAGGGGTAACGCGACGGGCTGTATTTGGCGCGTTTCTCCGATTCCCCCAGTGGACGCCGCCATACCGCTCGGACGGAGCACTTCAACTGAAAACTGAAAACTGAAAATTCGACGAGTCTTACTCGGAGTTCTTCAAAGCCTTGTAGGCCGCCACAGCCATACGATCGCAGGCCTCATTCTCGGGGTGACCTCGGTGTCCCAGAACATGGGTCACGGAGACCCGGTGAGTTGCCAGGAGCGAGTCGATCCTCTGCCAGAGGTCGAGATTGATGACCGGTTTGAGGCGCCCTCCCTCCTTCCGCATCCAGCCCTGGCGTTTCCAGTTCGGCATCCATTCGCTGATCCCTTTCGCCACGTATTGGCTGTCCGTGATCAACTCGACCCGACATGGCTTCTTGAGGGTGGAAAGCCCCTCGATCACCCCCATGAGCTCCATGCGGTTGTTGGTGGTATCTGTTTCGGCGCCGGACGATTCAGCCATATGACCGCTCGCCGGGTGATGGAGGATGAACGCCCACCCCCCCGGCCCGGGATTCCCACTGCACGCGCCGTCTGTGAATAACCGTACGAGATCTTCGGATGCTGCGGCATCCCGTTCCATGGGTAGATCCTTGCTCGACCAGGTCGCGGCGGAAGCCGGCACCGATGCCAACCGGCGAACCGGCTCCTCCGTTGATCAGTACTTCCGGACGACGCCCACCAGGATGCCGAGGATGTTGACGCGGTCGCGGAAGATTGGCTTCATCGTCCGGTTGGCCGGTTCGAGGCGGATGCGGTTGCGTTCACGGAAGAACCGCTTGAGCGTGGCCTCGCCGTCCTCATCCCGGACCGCGACGATCTGCCCGTCGCGCGCCTGCTCCTGCTTGCGAATGATGACATAGTCGCCGTCGGCAATGTGCTCGTCGATCATCGATTCGCCCGAGACGCGCAGAGCGAACTTGTCACCGGGTTCCACCCACTCCGAAAACGTGAGTTCTTCATTCTGTTCAACGGCCTCGATCGGCTGTCCGGCGGCGATCCGGCCAACCAGTTTGAGCCCGGCGTGGTTGGGATTGACCGGATCGTCCAGGAGCTGGATCGCGCGCGACATGTTCGGCTCGCGATGAATCAACCCTTTCTTCTGGAGCGCCTTGAGGTGGCACATCACCCCGTTGGGGCTCTTGATCTGGAAATGCAAGCCGATTTCGCGGACCGTCGGTCCGTATCCCCGTCCCTGGATCTTGCTCCGAATGAAACTGTAGATTTCCCGCTGGCGGGGAGTCAGGGATTCCATGTCGGCCATGGTACGCCTCCAAAGTCTGTGAAACGCGGTCGAAGAGCCTGCGGTTGCCCTCGCACAGGTGACCCTGTCGCACACGGGCGATCACGTACTGGCTCTTTGGTTGCTAATGTACACCGGTCGGCTAGCGCACGCGAGAACATTTTTCAGAAAAAATTTCGAATCGTCTTTGACGTGGCATCCATCCTGGGGCCAAACTCTTCGAAAATCCTGGCCGCGCCCATCGCCAGTCCGAGGTAGTGGCTGAACGTTCTGCCGGCCAATCGCGAGGAAAACTCATGTCGGAGCCGATACGAATTCTCGCACTGCATGCCCATCCCGACGATGTGGAATTCCAGTGCGCGGGTACCCTGATCCTGCTCTGCGAGGCGGGCTGCACCGTCACGATCGCCACGATGACGCCGGGAGACTGCGGCAGTTCGGAGCACGACGCCGAGGCGATCGCGGCCATCCGGCGCGAGGAGGCTCGGGCCTCGGCCTCGCTCATCGGAGCGGAGTCTATCTGTCTGGAGTTCCGGGACCTGGCGATCTTTCAGGACGACGACTCACGGCGGACGGTGACCGAGCTCTTGCGCCGAACGCGACCCGAGATCATCCTTACCGCGCCGCCGATCGACTACATGATCGATCATGAGATGACCAGCCTGCTCGTCCGCGATGCCTGCTTCGCTGCACCCTGTCCCAACTATGCGACGCGGCAGTGGGAACCCGCGCCGCCGCTGGAAAAGATCCCGCATCTTTACTTCGTCGATGCGATAGGGGGCCAGGATCGCGAAGGCCGGCCGGTGCCCGCCGATTTTTATGTCGACGTCTCGCGGGTCTTCGACACCAAGCGCGCGATGCTCGCTTGCCACGCCAGTCAGCGGAACTGGTTGTTCCGCCAACACGGAATCGACGAGTACCTGGAAATGCAAGCCCGATGGGGGGCCGGCCGCGGTACCGAGATCGGAGTTGCCCAAGCGGAAGCCTTCCGCCACTATCGCGGGCACCCTTATCCGCAAGAGAACCGCCTGCTGGAACTGATTCAGCAGGACGGTCGCGGCACCCTTGTGCCGTCGGCATGATGAACGGGCCGAGGCTCGTCGGGGACAGAGTCAGCCCTCCGTGTGCTGATTTCGCTCAACGGAGATCGTCACGCATCGCATAGGTGATGAGCTGGGCGATCGTGCTCTGGAGGTCCCGTCGCTGCACGATCAGGTCGATGAATCCGTGCTCGAGGAGGAATTCGCTGGTCTGGAAGCCGGGAGGGAGCTGGACGCGCACGGTCTGCTCGATGACGCGCGGGCCGGCAAAACCGATGAGGGCCTTGGGCTCGGCGAGGATCAGGTCGCCCAGCGATGCGAAGCTGGCCGCGACGCCTCCCATCGTGGGATGGGTCAAAACACTCAAGTAAAGGCCGCCGGCCGAGTGAAAACGCCCCAGTGCGGTCGAGACCTTGGCCATCTGCATGAGCGAGAAGATCCCCTCATGCATCCTGGCGCCGCCGCCGGAGCCGGACACGATCACCAGCGGCAGATGCTGGCGGGTCGCCTCCTCGATGGCCCTGGTCAGTTTTTCGCCCACGACCGAGCCCATGCTTCCCATGATGAACTTACTGTCCGTGATGCCGAAGACGATGCGAATGCCCCGGATGAACCCCTGGCCCACCAACGCGGCCTCCTTCAGCCCCGTCATGGCCTGTTCGGCCTTCACACGGTCCGGGTAGGGACGCCGATCGTTAAATTCGAGGGGGTCGGCTGGCTGAAGGTCCGAATACCATTCTTCAAAGGTGTCGGCGTCGAGAAGCTGCGTGATTCGTTCCGCCGCGGAGACCGGGAAATGGTAGTTGCATTCCGGGCAAACGAGAAGGTTTTGCTCCACCTGCTTGCGGAACAATGTCGCCTGACAACCGTCGCAGCCCATCCAGACGCGTTCGGGGACGCGCTTGGGCTCGAAGTGCCCATGCCAGGCGTTCGAGGAACGTCCCTCCTTCTGTCCCATGTCTTGATCCCTCATCGCGAATCATGAACCGGCTGGCCCTGCCCTGAATCCTGGGCCGATTCGCCACGGCCGATCGGGCATCGGGGTCCCATGAACTGGGCCGATCGATCCCCCTGCCTCTCGACTCGACTGCCTCGAAATCGACCGGCCAGAGTGCTACTGGCTCGCACGGGGGAATTCAGACGGTGCCGTTCCGCAACAGAACCGGCGCGATCTGAATCCATTCGAATTCGCAGCACGACCATTGTTCGTCAAGCTGGACGCGCGGTTCGCATCTCAAGTAACAGGCGACCAGCCTCGCCAGCGGCTCTCCCACAACCAGGCCGATCGCTTCCTCCTGGTGCCGGCGCAGCAACGGACGGAACGCCGTCTTGATCCGTTCCATGGCACGTTCGACGGTTTCGCCCAGAGGGGGACAGATCGTCGCGGGATCGTCGATCCACTGTCGAAACAGCTTGGTGTTCCGCCGCTTGATCTCGTCGATCTGGAGCCCCTGCCACAACCCCTGATCGAGATTGCGGAATTCGTTGATCCGCTTGGGTCGGATTCCTAGTATCTTGCCAACAATCTCCGCAGTCCGGATCACATTCTCGCCTGGCCCGCAGTAAAGGGCCGCGAGCGGCGATTCGCCCAGGCATTGCGAAAGCTCCTGGGCCATCTGTACGACTTCATCATGGCCGCTCTCGCTGAGCGGGATATCAAGAACGCCCTGGACACGATTCTGCTCATCGTAGAGCGTCGCGCCCGGCCGAATCAAAATCACTTGAGACATTTCGGATTGGACGAAAAAAACGTGCCGGGCCTTGTCAACCCCGTCCCAGAATGCGACATCGGTCGCACACCCGGCTCTTTCGAATGTATAACATATCCTATCTTGCCACAAAAGAGCCCAGCGGGCAACGGACCCCCTCGCTGGGGGCACATCTCGCTTCGTCACGACCTCAATTGCGAGAAAATACGAGGTATCTCTTTCCTCAAATCGTCATCGGTCGTTCGAGAATTGCGTCGAATGCCCGATCTCGACAAGAATTCCGCACCAGGTTCAGAGCGCCTCGACT
The DNA here is from genome assembly GCA_963845695.1 of uncultured Isosphaeraceae bacterium. GTDB lineage: Bacteria > Planctomycetota > Planctomycetia > Isosphaerales > Isosphaeraceae > CAWJTV01. The sequence continues at coordinate 19,086 of CAWJTQ010000021.1, forward strand.
GAGGACATGCCCCTCGATGGGTTTAGCACGACTCCCCGTAACATCTGGTAAGAATTCGGATTATAGCAGCCGCCATGTTAAAGGCCCGCCGCTTTCGCCCAACCACTCCGGCCCGGCATCCGCTCACAATTCGTCGCTTGTCGCAGGCTTCACCTTCACGATCGCGCCGCAAAAGATGCGAGCAATGATGGATTCAGTCGTCGTACTCACATCGACCGTTCGTTCGTTCGGGAATCGAGCTAAGGTTGCATTCGTTCAACGATTCCGAGCTCAATTATGGGACCTTCCGGCCGGTGAAGTAGAGACGACCGCGGTGATCAAATTGGAGATCATGGGATGAGCATTCTGGGCAAAGCAGAGCGAGAATCCGGCCTCCCCAAAGCTCGATCAGGGAGTGATACTCGGGCTTCCAGGACGAATCTCCAATGCGGACGGGGAATTGCGTCCTCGACACCTTGACGGAATTCCCAATGATTTATTGAATGGATTCCTCAGTTCGATCGGGGGGGCATGTTTTGGGGAGTCGACGCGACCGCGGGCCAGCGAGCGTCCACCCAACCCTGCCGCACTCATCTACGTTCGCCAGCGACCACAATCTCTCTCGCAAGGATGCAGCCATGGCACGGATCGCATTGATCAATCCGCGGTTCCAGACCTCGTTCTGGGGGCTCGACCACGGGATGCCGATTCTGGGCAAGAAGTCGAACATGCCCGTGCTGGCGCTGCCGGTTCTGGCCGGGTTGACTCCTGCGGAGCATGAGGTCGTCCTGATCGATGAGAACATCGAGGAAATCGACTTCGAGGCATTGGAGTCGTTTGAGATCGTTGGTCTGACGGGCATGACAGTGCAGCGCGAGCGGATGCGTGAGATCCTGGAGGAGCTCCATAGTCGCGGCATCTTCAGCGTGATTGGCGGTCCGTGGGTCAGTGTGGTGGAGGATTGGTTCGAGGGACTCGTCAACGTCACGTTCGTCGGCGAGGCCGAGGAGACCTGGCCGCGATTTCTTGATGAGTGGTCGAGGGGCGAGCATCAAAGTCGTTACGAGCAGGCCGAAAAGACCGACATGACGAAGGTCCCGCCGCCCCGTTTTGACCTAGTCAAGTTCCGCGACTATGCCATGGGCTGCGTCCAGACCTCGCGCGGCTGTCCGTTCCAGTGCGAGTTCTGTGACATCATTGTCATCTTCGGCCGGAAGCCGCGGATCAAGACTCCCGAGCAGGTGGTCGCCGAGATCGATACTCAGCACCGGCTCGGCTGTCGCGTGATCTTTCTCGTGGATGATAACTTCATCGGAAACAAGAAGGCCGCCAAGGTCATTCTCCGCGCCATCATCGACTGGCAGCGCCAGCACGGCTACCCGTTGGCCTTCTTCACCGAAGCCTCGCTTGACCTGGCCGAGGATGACGATCTGATGCGGCTGATGGCCGAGGCGGGGCTGATCGCCGTTTTCATCGGGATCGAGAGCCCCGACGAGGAGGCCCTTCGCGAGACCAAAAAGTACCAGAATGTGCGCGGGAGTCTGGTCGAAAGAGTCCGGAAGGTCCAGGAAGCGGGCCTCGAAGTCTACGCGGGGATGATTGTCGGCTTCGACCAGGACGATGCGACCGTCTTCGATCGGCAGTTCGACTTCCTCCGACGGTCGAGGATTGTCGGCGCGATGGCCGGCATGCTCTCGGCCATTCCCAAGACTCCACTCTACGATCGCCTCGCGGCTGAGGGCCGGCTCGACAACGCCGCGGCCGACGACCCCCGGATCGCCACGAACGTCGTACCGCTGAGGATGACCGTGGGCGAGATGCGCGATGGCTGGCTCGACCTGATGGATCGGCTCTACGAAGCGGAAAGTTACTTCCAGCGGTTCGACGATCTGTTCATCACGGGACGACTTCCCCTGGCAACCGCGAAGATGAACTGGTTGCGCCGGCATCGCCCGCTGCGGTACCTGATGCTCCAGGCTCTGACGATCCTGGGGGCCGTTGTGATGCTCTCCCGGGTCTGGTCCGACCCCCGGACGCGGCCGTACCGGCCGGTCTATGCCAAGTACCTCCGCAAGCTCCTCGTTTCGGGCCGGCCACCACGATACCTCTTCCAGTTCGCCTGGAAATGTATCATGCATACGCACTTCGCCATCATGACCCGTCAGATGGTGCGCGGCGAGAGTCGGCTGGTCAATACCTAAGTCCCCTGATGAATGGGCTCAGCGCAGGAAATGAGTTCGCCCCATCAAGTATACGGCAGGTTGTGCACCAACGCTTCGACCCGCGCGCGGACGAACCGCGCGGGCGAGCGGGAAAGCGAGCCGAATAAGAACGGGGGCCACAGGAAGTGAACCACCTGGACCATTTGAAACGCCTGGCCGCGGACGTTGGGATTGGGGCTGGGCAAGACGTAGACGAACATGAGCGTACAAGCGGAGACCAGCGCCACCAGGCCCAAGAGCACGAACAGCCAACCGAGGCCGAGGAGGACTCGTCCCGTTGGCGTCTCAATGGCGTACTCCACACGGGTCCGCGATCCCGATGGGCTCAACCGGAACCGGCCCCGACGTGCGCCTGCGGACGGAACCGACCCCGACATGTCGAGTACCACTCCGACCACTTCGAAGACTACTTCGCGACGGTCGCAGGCGACGATTTTGACCGGGCCGAACGGGCCCATGCCCTCGCGCGCCAGCAAGCCAGCCAGCTTCGCTGAGAGCGCTTCCGGCTCACCAGCGACCTCCGCGTCGCCGACAATCGTGCCCGCGGCGGCGTTCTCTTCGATTTCGAATCGCTGGGAAGCCTCCAAAGCCCGCGCCTGGCGCTCGCGGGTGGCGCGGATCATGTAGGACAAACCCGACAACCAGATCACGCCCCCGACCGTCGCGACCGCGATCACGATCCACTTTCCGACCTCCGGATCCATGGGACTCCTTTCCTTTCCTTCTACTGACAGTGCTGACGGTACTGCATTCGAAACCGAGTGCGTTTGGCACGTCAAGGGACTTCATCGGTCCCTCGCGGCGACCCGATTTACCAACGAGGCCTGAGGCCCTGAATGGCGTCCTCGACAGCCAGTTTGATCAGCTCGACCGCGACTCCGGAGCTGACTCGCCGAGTCACTTCCGTAAAGATCGCGGTGCTCTCACCGCCGACCTGCGCCGCGGCATCGCGTCCACTAGCGTGGTCGAACCGAGCGATCTCCGCGAGCCGGGCGGCCTCGCCATAAGCGATTCGATAGAGAAGGCACGATTCCAGGTCGTGGAGGGGGTCGTTCATTCCCGTGCACCCGATGGAGTGGAAGTCGAAGTTGGGAGTCGTTGTCGATCGCTCGGACGGCGGTCCGTCAACCGTGCTGCGACCCGGGAGGGGAGTGACCCGCCAGCGACCCTCACCCTGGATCTCGAGCTCGGTGTCATGATAGGGCGCAGGCTCCGGCGGTCGCCAATACTCAGATAGCTGATCGCGGATTCCTCGAGCAGGCGGTAAAGCCTCCCGACCTGATCCGCACCCAGTTCCCCGCCGGCGCGTTCGAGGAACACGAATCGGGGCGAGGTGAGCAACACTCGGGCGAAGACCAGCAGCCGCTGCTCGACCGGAGAGAGGGCGCTGGGACTGTGTACGTCGGCATCGAGTCCACCGACGCGGCTTACCGTCGGACCGAGCCCAACCTTCTCCAGGGCCGCGAGGATTTCCTCGTCGCGAAACGCTCGCTCGGAACAGGTGGCAGTCAACTGCGATCGCAACGTGCAGCGCACGGTCAGCGGCTGCCTGGGCACGAAGATGATCCCATCAGAAGGGGGCCGGACAAGGTGGCCTTCCCCGTCCTCCCAGATGCCGGCCGTCGCCAGGAATAGGGCTGTCTCGGCGGTCACGTCCGGCCCCGTGATCAGCAGGCGGTGGCCGTGAGGGATCTCCAGCGAGAGGCCCTGGATCAATGGACGGCGTTCCCGAGGCGTCCAGAGAGTCAGCCCGTCGTAGGCTACCCGGTCCGGCGCCTCGCCGACCCGGATTCCCGAGACGGCCGGTGACTTCGCCTGATCGATGGCCTCGACGATCGTGTCCAGCCGCGAAGTGACAGCAGCGAACGAGGAAAGCGTTTCGAACTGGGTCACGATCAGCGAAAACGCACCCAGAAACGCCGAGAATGCCATCGCCGACTGCGTGACGACACCGAACTCCACGTGGCCTCGGATGTACATCGGCGCCACGATCAAGAGCGGGATGAGCTGGGTCAGGTAGTTGTACCCGTTGACGAAGAAGTTGAGGTTCCTGGTGACCCGGATAATGCTCTTGTTATTATCCACCACATCGGCCAGGCGGGCGCGAAGACAACCGCCGACGGTCTGCTCGGCGCGCATGGTGGCGATCGCCTCGGCCGTCTCCCGCGTCTGGATAAGATGATAGCGAAGGTCGGCCTCCTTCTGAAGCTGGAGGTTGTCCAGCCTGACGAGCGGGCGGCCGAGCAGGATCGTCAGCGTCGTACCGGTCGCGGCGTACAGCCCCGCGACTACCACCAGCCACGGCGTGATGGACCACAGGACTCCCAGGAATGCCAGCGACGTGATCAGCGCGTTGAGGGACATCAGGAAGAACGACAGGGTCGTCTGGGTGTACGACTTCACGTCCTCGGTGATCCGCTCGTCGGGGTTGTCGATCTCGTCCCGGGCCTTGAGTCGATAGAACGCATCATGCGACATGTAGCGGTCGATCAAGAGGCGGGTCATCCAGGCGCGCCAGAGGAGCCGGAGCCGCTCCTCCGAGAAGCGGTAGAACGCGGACATGACCGTCAACACGGCGAAGACGCCCGCATAGATGAAGCCATAATGGACGAACTGAGTCCATCTGCGGTCGGCTATGCCCGTCATGAAATCGCGGCCCACGTAACTGTTTACCACGTTCAGGCCGCTGAGAGACAGGAGCAAGGCCAGCAGCAGACTAAACCAGCCGATGGCCGCCCGTCGGGCCTCGGATGAGAAAAAGAGCTGGAGGATGCGAAGAAACCGTGCCCAGACTCGCCGTTGATCGTTGATCATCGAGGCCACTCGTCCCTTGACGACGCGATGGGATGGCCTCGATGACCCGACCGCAGGCCGTCGCTCCGGCCTCACCGGTCCAGATGTCAGTCTCCCGGCCCGCGCCGGAGCCAAGTCCCCTCTTCAATTCTTGCCGCTCGGGCTCGGGATTTCCACACGATCCTGACCACCCTCGCGGAGGGCTGGATGTTTCGCGCGGTCGGCTGCTCGTCGGGCGGCAGTCGGCGAGCGTTTCTTCAGCTTCGGCCCAGCGGTGAGCGAGTGCAGAAACGCGAGCAGCTCCTGGCGTTCGCCGTAGTCGAGCTTCGCGTATCGGCTGGCGATCTTGGCGGCCTCCCCATCGTGGAGCCGGATGGCCTCGTCGAGCGTTTTCGCCCGTCCGTCGTGCAGATAAGGTGCCGAATCGGCGACGCCCCACAAGGGAGGCGTTCGCCACTCGGTCATCGCCGCCGTTCCAGACGACTGAGCGCGGGCTCTGGCTGAAGCAATATCATCCAGGCGTTGGGGAGCGATCGGGCTTCCGTAGTACGTCGCGACATCGCCCAGAGATTGGCCCATGTCGTGGAGGAGTAGGTCGCTGTAGAGCCCGTTCACTTGGCCCAGCCGGGGTGAATGACATGTCGCGCAGCCGATGGTCTCGAACGCGACATAACCCCACGGCTCCGTGATTTGATATGGAGCGGTCCGGAGCACCGGTGGCGGCAGGGTACGCACGTAGCGGATCAACTGATTGCACTGTTCGTCATCCAGGTCGAGCTTCGTCTCAGAACGGCTGGTCGCCCCGATGGGACCGAGAGTCGCCTGATGATGGCCGGGGACCTCCAGGCCCAGCTCGTTCGAGCACGCGGCCAGGACGAAGTCGCTGAGGGCTGCCGTTTGCCCCTTCCATCCAAACCGGCCGAACCGGCCGTCCGGCAATCGACTCACGCCGCCCCTTGATCTCAGGAAATCCGGGGTACTTGCGCTCTTCGGCCGCGATCAGCACCTCACCGGGGATCGCGTCGATGCGTCCCGCTCCGAAGATCGCGGGCGTGTTCCGCGCCGACGCCGTCAGATCGAGAATCTCGCCGTGACGGTCCACCTGGGTGTAGGCCGCGACTTCGCGGAGCCGATCTGTGAGCGTCTGGGCCGTAGCCTGCCGGTGAAGGACTATACTGGCACCTCCCCGGAACAGATTGTGGAGGTCTCCCAGTTCGCCCTGGAACACTTTCCCGCCCCGCTTGGCGTTGCCTGGACTGGCGACGGCCGTCAGCATGCGGACATTGCGATCGTTCCGGCCTCCGCCTCCGACGCCGCCGAGGTGGTGACAGCCGAGACACGACTGTTCGTTATAGAGGGGCCCGAGCCCGTCGCCGCCGATCGGGCTGGGCTGACCGGGCTCCCAGGTTTTCACGAACAGCTCGCGACCCTCGTAGAACCCCCGCGAGACCGTCGTCCTCGTCTTCGATCCTCGGCCTCCGGCGATGGCCACCGAGCACAGCGCCAACAGGAGACAACCGGCCCCCAGCCAGGTCTTCTTGCTGATTCCCAAGGCGTCTTGAGCGAACGTATCATGACACATGGGCGCATCCTCCCAAACGTAATGCGAGCCGGGAGAGCCCCGAGCTCGCGGATCTCCCTTTTTCCCCGTGCGCACCCGTCGCATATCCCAAGCAGGGTTTAAGAACCGACGACAAGCTGTCGGTGCACCGCCCCCTCAGGCGCGGGCATACGGGTCCTTCGGAGTCCTTGAGGCGCGCGGAATCGCCCAGCGGCCGACTCGTGTGACCGATACTGGACGAGGCGGAGGGTGTCTCTCCGCCGCGCGTCTCAGGATAAGGGATCGTTCAAGTGAGAGACGATCCGATCGCTTTGATTATTCAGAAGTTGCTTTCCTCAACGAGTGTCGACGAGAAGCCGGACAAGTAGCGGCCTTACCTCCAGCCGCTGGGATGGGACCTCCGGCGATGGTCACTGGACGACCCGGACTTCGTCTGGAAGTGTCCAAATAATCTCGTCTTGCGTCATGGCCTGGCTCCATGCAAAATCGCGTCGCCTGTCTGAGGGAGCGTCGGATCCCCTCCCATCATCCCCCTTCTCGTCCCTCTCATCGCATCGGCGAATCGGGAACGAGAGAATACGGACTTTATCCCCCTGGAATCTGAGCGCACACAAGGCTAGGATGTTTCGATTGCCAGGGATTTTGACCGGGTCAAGTCGATGACCCGGAAGGAGTTTCGATCGTCAGGCGATCCGGTCCGAAGCGCGTGCGGAGGATGGCCCGTCTTGCGCAGGGCCTGATACTGGCCGCGGCGCTGGGAATGTTGGGGTGTGGCAACCCCGGGCAAGGAACCGTGCAGGTCGCGGCTGAAACTGCGCAAGGCACTCACACCGCATGCCGGCGAGAAGGCCAAGGACCGCAAGAGGCAGTCGTTCGCAGGCAAGTCGTTCAACATCAAGGACCGGAACCAGGCGGCCACCCCAGAGTGAGCCCGCCCCCAAGCACATCCCCCTCTCCCCGTCGCCATTGGTCACATCGCTCATTCCCGTCGCTCGGCTTTTCAAGCGGAGGTTTCCATGATCGATCGAATCGCAAGACAGAACAGGTCTCAACGTGGTTTCACGTTGATCGAGCTCCTGGTCGTGATCGCGATTATCGCGGTCTTGATCGCTCTGCTCTTACCGGCGGTGCAGTCCGCGCGAGGCAGCCCGCCGCATGCAATGCACCAACAACCTCAAACAGATCGTGCTGGCGCTGCACAACTACGAGAGCTCCAATACGTCGTTTCCCATGGGCTTTTGCTGACAATGGTACAACGACGGTCATGGCTACACGGATGCCGCCGGCCCGCTGGTCCGGCTGACCCAGTACCTCGAGCAGGGTGGGATCTACAACGCGATGAACTTCTCGATCCCCATGTACTACGGCGCCAACACGACCGTATGTAACGCCGGCTTGAGCGTGTTCTGGTGCCCGAGCGACCCAATCATCACTGGACTTCGCTACATTTATCCGGCCCCCTACGCCTTTGACGGCGGCCCGCTTCCGATGACCTACAGCAGCTATGCCGGCTGCCTCGGAACCTGGACCTACTTCCCGATCGGAACCGGGGTTGACCAATTGCAATTGGGCTTGATGAACGGCATGTTCCAGTATATCGGCATGCCCCCGAATGCGAACCCGTTCATCCTCTACGGAACATCGCTGCCCAACTCCGGCAGTGTGTCGCCAGTGAAGCTGGCGTCGATCACCGACGGGACGTCCAACACGATCGCTTTCAGCGAGCACGCCCACGGGCTCTTCAGTACCTCAGGTTCGACGAACCAGGGCGGCCAGACGATCACCGATATCTACTGCTGGAACTGGTGGGTGTCGGGCAACTACGGCGATACGGTCTTCACGACCTTCTACCCGCTGAACCCGCAACGGAAGATCAGTCTCGGCTACAGCGATAACAACCAGGGCGACGACATGGTGCTCTCCGCTTCGAGCTTTCATCCCGGCGGCGCCAACTTCGCCTTCGCCGACGGCTCAGTCCGGTTTCTCAAGGACTCGATCCAGTCGTGGCAATATACTGTTAATGGCCAAACGATCATACCGGTCGGCTTCACACGCGACGGTAATGGCACGTTCACCTCGACAGGTGTGAATGGACAATTCGGCGTCTATCAGAAGCTATCGAGCCGTAACGGCGGCGAAGCCGTCAGTTCCGACTCCTATTGACTCATGTCCGGCTGCGCGGCGGTTTCGATGCATCCTGTAACAGTGCGCAGGCTGTGAGGCGCGTCATGGCCATGCCCTGACGGGAGAAGAACTCCTCCACCGCAACTCGTCCTTCACGGAGGATGCCGATCGACTTTTTATCAAGTCGGTCCGCATTCGTCCCGGACGAACCGCAACCCGCCGAGGTCATCCCATTAGACAAGGTCCACGTGTGGGGCTGGAGGCACGGCATGTGGACCAGAACTCGCAACGACTTCGGCGAGGAACCCGAGCAGTCGCTGACGAAACAGCGGTAGGGCGAACGTCTCGGCGCGCCGACGGGCCAGGACCGGGTCGTGGGGGCAACCAGAGAACTCCCAGGCGTCGAGGGAATCGCGGAGTGCGGTCGCAGTGGGCTCAGAGTAGAGCCGGCCGACGTCCGCGTCCACGGTTTCGGCCACGCCACCGTGACCCAGCGCGATCACCGGAGCGCCACAGGCCAGGGCTTCGATGGGAACGATCCCGAAATCTTCCTCGCCGGGGAAGAGCAAGGCTCGACAGCGTCGATAATGGTCGCGGATCACGTCGTCGGGCTGCCAGCCCAGGAATCGAACGGTGGGCCCGGCCATCGCTTCTAACCGCGCCCGCTCCGGGCCCTCGCCGATGACGGTCAGCCTTCGCCCGGAGTGTGAGCAGGCCGCGACCGCCTGATCGATTCGCTTGTAGGGCACCAGTGCCGAGACCACCAGATAGGCGTCGTCGCGCGGGCGATCGTTCGGGTCGGGCGTATAGAACGCGGCATCGACGGGAGGCTGGATGACCCGGCTCTCGCGACGATAGCAGCGCGCGATCCGTTCGTGAACTGTCGACGAGATCGCCACGAAATGCGAGACGCGGCTCGCGGTCGCCCGATCCCAGCGCCTGAGGCGAGAGAGCACAGTCCGAGCCAGAATCCGCCGAACGGGCCGATCCGACCAGCCCTCCAGATAGGTCTCGCGGGCTTGCCAGGCATATCTCATTGGCGTAAAGCAATAGCAGACGTGAGGAACACCTTTCGGTGGAATCACAGCTTTGGCCACGCAATGGCTCAGGCTGATGACGAGGTCCACTTTCCGAGGCCGCCAGGCCCTTGCGGCCAGAGGCATAATCGGCAGCAGGTGGCGATAGTGGCGGAAAACGCCCGGGATCGTCTGGAGAGGCGAAGTCCGGATCGCCATCGACTCGATCACCGGACTGACCGACTTGCGCCGGTGGATCAGCGTGTACAGCGTGGCGTCGGGGAACGCCCGACACAGGACCTCCAGACACTTTTCGCCCCCGCGCATGCCCGTCAGCCAGTCATGCACCAGTGCGACTCGCATGCCCGTCAATGGGGAATCGGCCGCGAACCCCTCGCGGTCCCGTCGTCGCGCCGGGCTGACTTCCGATCGGATCTCTCGCAGGCGCGTGACAGCGCCTACATCGCGACTGCTGGCTTCCATGCCGGCCTCCCGAGTCAACGAGTCGTCGAGTACGGGCGTCCTGGCCGGCTGTCTCGCAGAGTTGTTCTACCCGTGCACCATCCGAGGAGTTTGGACCGGGAACCTACCCGAGATTGACCGATCAGGCAAGACCGGCTGGGATTTCCTGCGAATAGAGCGGCCTTCGAAGTCGTCTGAAGGGTTAGAGTGGGTTGCAGCCAGAGACCGAGCCTTCCATTCCGAGTCAATTCGGAGATATAATGCCGGTTCGGAGCAGGATGCGCGATCGCACACATCTTGAGCAGGTTCCGGGAGACTTCGATCATGCGCCTTGAGATTCGGATCGGCGCACTGGGTGCGGCAGGTGGGTTGTTCGTGATGCTGGGCTGGGCTGTGCTACCAATCAGCCAACCGGCGCGGGCCGCCGACGTGGGCGGAGCACCCCAGGCAAAAGACGCCAAGGTCATCGCACAGGGTCGCGAGCTCTTCAATCGGGAGTGGACGCCCAACGATCGCCGCAGTCACGGCGGAGACGGGCTGGGCCCTGTTTACAACGAACGATCGTGCGTCGGCTGCCACCATCAGGGACCTTCGAATGGCGGAGGAGGGTCGGCCGGCACAAACATCGAGATCATCACCCCGGCGCCCGTCGGTAGCCAGCAGTTTTCGCCCGGTTTCTACTACGCTTTCTCGTTCAACTATGGGCCCGACGGTTTCGAATACCGGATCGGAGATCCTAGTCAGTTGACCACCCGACGTCCCGCCGCCAATGCTCGGAATATAGGAGAGCTGGTGCGCATCCATCCGGGCTTCCGCGATGCTGCCGGCGTGGTCTTGCATCGGTACGGCAACGATGCCGATTACCGAGTGTGGCGCGAGTGGGTCCTGGGCCAGCACGGCACCATCGCGATGCGATCGTCACAGCGGAATCCGACGCCTCTGTTCGGTGTGGGACTGATTGACGCGATCCCGGATGCCGCGATCGAGGCAGCGGCTCGCCGCAAGCATCCCGGTTCGCCGCAGGTGAATGGACGCATAGGCCGCCTGGCCGATGGACGGATCGGCCGATTCGGGTGGAAGGCTCAGACCGCGACCTTGCGTGAGTTCGTCCTCTCGGCCGCCGCGGTCGAGATGGGGCTCGAGGTTCCCGGACATGCCCAGGCCGGCGACCCGCGCATCCCACCGCTCAAGGCGCCGGGGCTGGACCTCGACCGCGGGGAGTGCGATGCACTGACCGCATTCGTGCGGTCCCTGCCGTCTCCGAAGGTTCAGACTACCGCGAACCCCAGGGATGCGAAAGCCCTCAAAGCCGGTAAGGCCCTGTTCAAATCGACCGGCTGCGCGGACTGCCATGCCGAGAAGTTGGGCAACGTCGAGGGCCTCTACAGCGACCTGCTTCTGCACGCGATGAGCCCGGAGCTGGCTGACACTCCATCCTACGGGGCGTTCCTGGCCGGTGCCGATGCCCAGCCCGCCAACGCGAACCCCAATCCAAACCCAGCCGGCGCACGCCCAGCCCGACGTGCCGGACTCGTCACTGAAGAAGAATGGCGAACGCCGCCACTCTGGGGTCTGCGCGATTCGGCTCCTTATCTCCACGACGGCCGCGCCCCGACCCTCGACGACGCCATCCGTCTCCACGGAGGCGAGGCCACTGCCGCCGCCCGGCGATACCGGCAATTGCCCCCCCGCGACCAAGCCCAGCTCCAGGCATTCTTGGTTTCACTCGTTGCGCCGGAAGACCTCGGTCCCAAGTGAGTGGCCAAGAGAATGGCTGTCGACGCGTAGACGAAGACGGAGGATACGATTCCTCCACAGTGAGTCCTGGAGCTAGACATGTCGGTAGGACGTATGCACGGCGAGGGCCGTACGAGCGGCGCGGAAGAACGTGTTCGGATCGCGGTCGCGCTCGTCATGGCCGGGGCAGTCCTGATCGCTCTCGATCGAGCGTCGACGGCCCAAGATCGAGAGAAGAGCAGCCAAGCGACGTCAAGGAAAGAGGCAACCCGGGCTCGCGACTTCCGCGCGCCGAGGTGGTCAACGCCGAGGTGCTCCCGAAGTTCGCGCAGGATCCGCTCGACGGTCCGCCCTTCGTCACGTCCCGGGTGTGGGCCGTCGCCGATGGCCGGACGGGATCGGTCCTCTGGGGCCATCGCGAGTCGGAGGCGGTCGACATCGCCAGTACGACCAAGATCATGACCGCGCTCGTCGTGGTGCGTCTCATGAACGGAGACCCGAAGATGAGGTCCGAGTCCGTGATCTTCTCAAAACGGGCGGATCTGACTGAAGGCTCGACGTCGGGCGTACGCGAAGGGGAGCGGCTACCGGTCCACGAGCTGCTCTTTGGGATGATGTTGCCATCGGGCAACGACGCAGCCGTGGCCTTTGCGGAACACTTCGGGGGCCGGCTGAAGCCGCCCGCCGACTGCGCCGGACCAGACCGATCCGTTGCCCCGGTTCATTGCGGAGATGAACCGGGTCGCCGAAGAGCTGGGTCTGCATGAGACGCACTTCGCCAATCCCAACGGCCTGCCGGCGGCGGATCACCGTTCCAGCGCACGCGACCTGGCCAAGCTCGCAAGCCACGCGCTCGTCGAGCCGGTCTTCGCCACGGTTGTCTCAACCCGGAAACACGGCTGCACGCTGGTCGACGCCAAGGGAGACCTCCGTATCGTCGTCTGGACCAATTCCAACCACCTGCTCGATACCGAAGGTTACGATGGCGTCAAGACCGGCACCACCCGGGCCGCCGGGGCCTGTTTGGTGGCCAGCGGCCACCGTGGCAGCCTCAAACGGGATCACCTCATCGTCGTCGTGCTGGGTGGTTCGAGCTCGCCGGACAGCCGTTATGCGGATGCTCGGAATCTCTTCCGATGGGCCTGGCAGATGCGCGGCCACCGAGCGTCCGACCCCGCGGCGATCCATTGAAACTCGTGCGGTATCAAGATCCGCGATCGCGCAAGGCCGACTCGATGCCCTCGACCCCTACGACGGGCGCGCGGCAAGCGAAGTTCTCGCAGATGTAGGTGGTCGTACGTCCCTCCCGCGACGGGCGATCGGCCAGCAACGGCACTTTGCTCTCGAGGAGGGAGGCCTGCTCGTGGGTTGCTGGGGCGATGACCTTGTGGGGTAGGAACGGGGTCGCGATTGTCTCAAGCACCGTGCGGAACTCGACGGCATCCGAGCCGGCGATGATGGCGAATTCGCGAGCCGGCCTCAGGAGGAAGTCGAGCGCGATCAGGCTCTGTCCAGCCGCAGCCGGCTCGCGCTCGAGCAAGAGCTGGACCGATTCCAGCGCCGACCGACCCGCCTGGGTGAGGTCGTCGCGTCCGGTCAAGGCGCCCAGCCGGACGAGCGCCGTGGCTGCCATGGCGTTCCCCGATGGCGTCGCATTGTCGGAATAGTCCTTCTGTCGCGCGATCAACGTCTCATGGTGATGACCGGTGAAGAAGAACCCGCCCCGTTCGGTATCCGCGAACTCCTCGATCATGAGCCGGGCCAGGCTCAGGGCCGATTCGATCCAGCGCGGTTCCCCGGTTGCCTCGTAGAGCCGCGTCAACCCATCCAGGAAATTGGCGTAATCGTCGAGGTAGGCATCGAGCCGGGCGCGGCCGTCCTTGAAGGTATGAAGCAATCGCCCGTCGTCGCTCCGCATCCGGTCGAGTATGAAGCCGGCAGCGCGGCGGGCGGCTTCGAGGTAGCGCTCGTCCTTGAGGATGCGTCCAGCCTCGGCCATCGCGGCGATCATCAGGCCATTCCAGGAAACGAGGACCTTGGTATCCTTGGCCGGCGGTACCCGCCGGCCGCGCACGCCCAGCAACTCGTCGCGGCAAGTGGCGAGCTCGGTGCCGAGGTCATTCTCATCGCGGCCCAGCAGCTTCGCGGCCTGTCCGATTGTACGCGGCAGGTTCAGGATATTGTGACCCTCCCAGTTGCCCGACTCGGTCACATCGTAGACGTAGCTGAACGCCCTGGCCCGCTCCGCGCCCAGCACGTCCTTCACTTCGGCGAGCGACCAGACATAATACTTCCCCTCCACGCCCTCGCTGTCGGCGTCCTCGGTCGAGTAGAACGCCCCCTCGGGGTCGGTCATCCGGCCCAAGACATAATCCATCGTCTCCCGGGCGACGCGGCCGAGCTCGTCGTCGCGCGTGGCCTGGTACGCCTCCAGATAGGCCGTTGCTAACAACGCATTATCATACAACATTTTCTCGAAGTGAGGGACTAGCCAGCGATCGTCGGTCGAGTAACGGGCAAAGCCGCCGCCGAGATGGTCGTAGATGCCGCCGCGTGCCATTTTTTCCAGGGTATGGCGGACAGCATGAAGCGCGTGGTCGTCGCCGGTGCGGGCGGAATGCCGCAAGAGGACCTTGAGGTCCATCGGATGGGGAAACTTGGGAGCGCGGCCAAACCCCCCGTGGACCGGATCGAAGTTGCCTAGCACCACTCGAGCTGCACGGTCGAGCAGCCCGATCTCGAGTGAGCCGGTCCCCTTGGGAAGGCTGCCGTAGGCCCGGAGCTGCTCGGTCATCTCGGACGCCGAGTCCCGGATCTCGTCCCGGCGCTCCTCCCACGCCCGGTGCACGCTCAGGAGCACGCGCGGAAACCCGGCCATGCCCCGCGAATCAGCCGGCGGATAATACGTGCCGCCGTAGAACGGTTTGAGGTCGGGTGTCAGGAACACCGACATCGGCCAGCCGCCGTGTCCGGTCATAGCCTGCACGGCCGACATGTAGATCTGATCCAGGTCCGGGCGCTCCTCGCGATCGACCTTGATATTCACGAACCGCTCGTTCATCAGGGCCGCGATTTCGGGATTCTCGAAGCTCTCGCGCTCCATCACGTGGCACCAGTGGCAGGCCGAGTAGCCGATCGACAAGAAGATAGGCTTATCCTCGGCCTTCGATCTTGCTAGCGCCTCGGGGCCCCAAGGATACCAGTCGACCGGGTTGTGGGCGTGTTGGAGCAGATAGGGACTGGTCTCTCCGGCCAGACGATTGGTCCTGGTGCTTGTGCCCATGTGAGACTCGGACGAGTGTGAAGTCATGGTTGCGGATCTTTCCCAGATCGGATGGGCCGAAGTCGAATGGATTGGGGGAACTCCGGTCGACTCACCGGAGAGCGGGCGGAGCCGCTGCACGAACCGGTGATTCTAGCAGATTGCATTCCACCGGGTCAGATGCGTCAGAATCTCACCAGTCCGGGAGCCGCTGACGATGTTGCCACGGGATCCCTCGATGAGATCGGCGAGCAAGCGGCAAGGCGGGTTGAAAGGGAGGAGGGTCGGGGTGAGGTTGTTTCTTGGGAGGAAGGGAAAGCGTGCCGTGGTGGACTGCACAAAGAGGTCGGCGCTCCCGAAACCGGGATTCTTCGCGATGCGAAACTCTGACGCCCCAGGACGAACACCTCATACCTGGTAGTTGAGTCAGTGCTTGGCCACCACGGCACACTCAAGTCTAACGCGCCGCGGTCGATTGTCCAGCCACTTCATCGCTTCAACAAGATGACACCGAGGTCCACCGGACCGGCGCTCTGACCGGCGGTTGGCTTGGGGATTGTTATCGGCCGAGTGAGCTTGGCGAACCCCTTGACGATCACGTTCAGCTCATAGTCACCGGGCTGGATTTCATCGACCCGGAACGAGCCGTCGGGTTGCAGCTTCAGCGAGTGGCCGAAGCTGCGCCGTCGGTGCCGGTAGAGCCGGGCGGCCTCGGTGGTGCGCCATCGGCTGAGCCACTCGCGTTGCTCGCCTTGAGCGAGACCCGGCGGGTATGGGACGTCAGGCACTTTCATGACGAGGTAGGCCGTGCGCTCCCCTACCTCGAGCGGCGGCTTATCGTCCTCGGGAACGGCGATGTGGCCGATCAAGGGGCGTCCGCCCTCCTGTACGAGATCGAGGCGGACGGTCTGTCCCGGGAGGATGTCCACGAAGGCGGGTTGGTAGAAGCGATCCGGAGTGGTCCGCGCCCTCGAACCTCGCTCTGCCAATGGACCCGCGCCTCGCCGGGAGTCACTCGTTCGATGACGAACCGACCTCGGTCGTCGGTCTGGGCTCGGCTCTCGTTTTGGATCGTCGGCTGCCACGGGCCGGTTCGTTCTTCATCCAGGACCGCCTCAACGATCTCGTGGGCCACGGGCTTGCCGCCGACGCGAAGCGTCCCTTCGATGCGACCCCAGGGCTCGATCGTCAGGTCAGGCACTTCGGCCAACTGCTGGCGCTCGACTCGGCGTAGCCCTGGTCGTGGAGCGCGATGAGGCGGTAGGGGCCATCCGGCGGCGAGAAGGAGAACCGGCCATCGGGACCGGTCAACAGGTGCAGATGATACTCGCGCTGATAGGTCTTGCCTCCGCTGATGTGAACCCCATTGTCCGTCGCGACGATCACCTCGGCCCCGGCCAACGGCTCGCCGTGGGTCCCGCGAACCACTCCCTCGAGCCATGCGCCCTTGCTGAGCCGGGCGTTGAAGGTCTTCTCCCCGGCGTTGTTCGGATAGGCCGGAGAGGTGGCCGGGAGATAACCCTTGGCCTCGATGCGGACCAGGTAGGGTTGGGCATTCACAACGTCGGAGAAGACGTAGCGACCTCCGTGATGCGTCCGGGCAAGAGACTCCAACCAGATTCTGCCCGGTCCGAGGCCGGGGACGACGGTGAAGGTCTCGATCGGCTGGCCGGTCTCGACGTCCGTCACGGTCCCTCGGATGCGCAGGACGCTCGAGGGCCGGAGGGTGAATACCGGATCCTTGACCGACGGCTCCACGTTCATCGTGGCAACGTCATAACCTTCCTTGAACGCGTTCAACGAGACCGCGTCGCTCGGAGCATCGTCCCATCGGAAACGACCCGACTCGTCGGTATGGGTCAGCCAGTCCAATATCCGGCCTCCCCGCCACTCAGATACGGCGACCGTGGCTCTCGCAATCGGCTGAGCCCGCGAGTCGATCACCTTTCCCTGAACGGTGCGTCCCGGGCCAAGGCGAAACTCGACGGGTGCCACTCCAGGGCGAACGTCCACGGACCTCATCTCCGGTGCATATCCGGCAGCCTGAACGATCAGGACGCTCTGCCGCGCCACGGCATTGGTGATCCGGAACCGGCCCTGGGCGTCCGTCCGGACGGTCGAGTTCCAGGGATCGGAGAACCGGTGTCGATCGCTTAGTTGGATCGAGGCTCCAACGATCGGGCCGCCGTCGCGATTAACGACCCGGCCAGCGACTGGGATTCCCCGGCGCAAGACGATCACGGCGTTGCGCTGACGGAGCGGATCGGGCGTCATGCTCGACTGGACGTTGGAGGCATCGAACCGGCTCACGAATTCGGGATGGGTCAAGGTGAATCCCAGGTGGCCGAGGTCGAGCCCGGCCGGGATGAGGTCGATGTGCCAGCGGCCCTGGCGATCGCTGCGGGTGGTGATCCCGTTCAGGTCGGGAGTTGCGTGGCCCCGATCCTTCGGCGCGTTAAGATGCAGTGAGACAGTCACGCCCTCGATCGGCTGGTCCTCCTCGTCCCGGACGATCCCGCCGATCGATGTACCCCGCTCCATCGCCAGGGTATAGAATCGGGGGATCTCCGTATCTTTCGAACCGAACTGCCGCAGGTTAATCCTCATCGGGACTAATCCGTCACGCTGCGCGGTGACGGACAAAGTCGCGAACTCCGTTTGGGGTAACCGCAAGACCATTCGGCCCGAATCATCGGTCGTGTGCTGGCGAGTGACCTTGCCGTTAACCCAGACCTTCAGAACCACTCCCGCGAGTGGCTGCTTGGTCTTCTGATCGACGACGCGAACGAACACCGTCCCCACTTCGCGAGCCGTTGCAGGTTCCTGCGGGACCTCGGTCTGCGGTCCCGTCGGTTGGGGACCCTCAGGCTTCTGGGCTGGGCCGGGTTTCCCGACCTGGGCTTGCGAGATCGGGATTGCAATCCCGGCGAGAGTGCCAGTGGCCAGACACAGGAAGATCGCCAGCTTGAGCTTGGACATGAACATCGCCCTCAGCACAATGTCCGTCAATGTGGTCACTGCCATCCCAACGCTTCGTCCGGCCGCAGCCGCAATCGTCGCCTTGACCAGTGCGTCAGGGACTTTGGCCGATGCCTTCGCAGAAACGAGCGCCGCGCCGATGAGTCCGGCGGGCAGGGCCAGTCCCCGTCGTACCAGGCGGTCTCTCAGCCGGTCGCGAGCCCAGGCAAGGCGGGTCCGCACGGTGCCCACCGGCCAGTCCAGTTGCCGCGCAGCCTCGTCATGGGTCCGGCCCTCGAGGTAACAAAGCTGGACCGCGAGGCGATACTTCTGTGGCAGACGATGGACCTCGTCGAGTATGGCGATGCGGAGGTCGTCCTGTTCGACGATCTCGTCGGGTCGATCGAACGGGGAGCTCGTGTCGGGTAGCTCGGGGGAGCGATGACGCCTCGACAAGGTTCGCGCTGGCGCAGCGACTCGGTAAGCGACCTTGCAAAGCCAGCCGCCCAGGACCTCGCGGTTTCGGATCGAGCCGGCCCTGCGGGCCAGGATCAAGAACGTGGCCTGAAAGGCATCTTCGATCTCATGTGAGTCGCGAAGCAGGCGTTTGCAGACGCCCAGCACCATCGGTCCATGACGCAGCACGAGCGTCTCGAAGGCGGCTTCGGCCGCTTCGCCGCCCCGGGTGGCCCATTGATCCAGCAGTTGCTCGTCGGCAAGGGCACCGATACGGCCCTCGTTCAACACCGTACGGATCTGCCGAAATCGAATGCCTGATTCTCCGCTCGCCATGTGACCAGCTCTCCCGACAGTGCGCGCCTCTGTACCCTATACTGTGCACGAACCGAGCTCTTCCAATTTCCCAGTTTGGGACGAATCTCGAAGCGATTGACTCGCCGGGGAAAAGGGCACGCGAGCGATCCCTGATAGAACGCGGCGCGGAGATCGGCGCTCTCAGGGACGTTGGCCTGGGTGCTACATTTCGAAAGGGAACTTCCAGGGAGCGCGTTTCCCGCGAGAGCACGAGGGAAAGTAAGATCCTCGTGAATCTCCCCGAGACTCGATCAGGGAGACATCTCTGACCCGGATGGGTAGGCGAGTGGGTGGAGAGAGGGAAAAAATGCCGTGGTGACTGCCGACAAGAGGTTGGCGCTCCCGCATGCGGGTGTGATCGCTTGGACGATGCCCAGGCGCCCCAGGACGAGTCACTCGGCCCTGGTATTTGTGACCATGTTCGGCCACCACGGCAGACCCCATTGTTCCGCGCCTCATTTGATTGTCAAGAAAAATCCTGGCTTTCTTTGAGACTTTACAATCCAGCCCCTTTCACCTGGGAGACGTGTGCCCGAATAACGCCTCGTGCATCCCGGGCACGGGTCGATTGGCCTTCTCCTCCCAGTAGTGAAAGCCGGCCTTCCAGTCCCAGATCGCCCAGCCGGCGCCGGAGCGCTCGGTGGCCTCACGAAACGCCCGATAGTAGCGGGCGCGTGAGGCGGGGTCGGCGGTGGTGAAGCAACCGAATTCGCCGAAGTGGATCGGCCGGCCGAAGTATTCGGACCACTCCCGGGCCTGGTCGATCGGGACCTGGAAGGCATGGGGGCTGCTCGGGTTCGACGATGCGGGTTCGGTGTTGTACCGCTCGATCCAGTCGACGACTCCTTTGCTGAGTTTCAGCGACGGGTTGGGAACCAGCGGTCGGCTCGGCGGTCCGGGGAACTGGATGCCGGTCACCTTGGTATCCGGACCCGCCCAGGTTGCGCCTTGATGGGTGAAGTAGAACGGGTCGTAGTTGTGCACGGTGACGATCAGGTTCTGGTCATCGTCAGGAAGCCGCAGTTGAGGGAGCTCGCTGACGCTATTCCACTTGCCCGGCCCGACGAAGATTGTGCGACTCGGCTCGACCGCGCGGATGCGGCGGATGGCCTCGGCGAAGATCGGGTTGATCACCTCGGTCGTGGCGGCGTCCTTGGGCTCGTTCAGAAGCTCGAACGCCAGGCCCTCGGGCGCCTTGGCGTAATGGGCGGTGATCTGGCTCCAGATCGCCAGGAACCTCGACGTCTGGCCTTTCGGGTCTGTCGTGAAATCGTCGAAGTGATGGATGTTGATGATGACCCCCAGCCCCTGGCGAAGGCCGGCGTGGACCAGCTCATCGGCGCGGGTGAGGATCTCAGACCTCAGGCGGAACTCGGGGCCCGGTCCTGTGTAGTGGTGCCATCCGATGGGGATGCGGACGTGGTCGAAGCCCTCGGTCCGAATGTGTCGCAGATCATCGGGGGTATAGTGGACGCCCCAGTTCTGGTTCGGTGGAACTTCGAGCCCATTGCCCAGGTTGGCACCGTGGAGGAACCGCTGCGCGGCGCGATGGGCAGCGGTGGAGTGCCCAGCGATCCGCTTCATCTCGTGGAGGTCGTCCGGACGGACGGCGCGGGCACTGATCCGGATCGTCACCGGGCGCTTGCCGGTAACCTGGATCGTGGTCGACAGCGTCTGGTTATGCCAGGTCCGGGCATAGTGCGTCCCCTCGACCGCGGGGACGACAGTCGTCTGAGTGACGATAGCCGCCGCCGCCCTGCCAGCCCGATGCGGTTGCCCCCGACGCGGATTCGAAGCTGCCGTCTCGGACCGTCGCGCCTTCGACTCGTATCTGGTCCCAGAGGATCTCCTCGCGGTAGAGTACCCCCCGGGACGCTTCCTCCCAAGGCCCCATCAAGGTCAGCTTGATGCTGCCATCGTGCGACGGCATGAACCGCACCGTCGCGCTCCGCCATCCCCGGTAGGTGACCGGAATGCTCGCCGTGTACCCCCGCGGTTGCTCGGCCGCGGCTACCCAGTTCATCCGGGACAACGATCCATCCCCTTCGAGGAACCGACCCTCTTCGATCGCTCCCACCTGAACGTCAGCCGACAGGTCGAACCGGGCCGTCCCAGCCAGCCTGACCGGCTCGGCCGCGGACGCGAACGCCGATGCGAACCCGATTATCACCACCACTCGTTGAACGATCCGGAGAATTCCCATGTTGCATCCTCGCTGACTCAGATGAGTGCGGCCTTGGCTGATCTGGACCATCCTCTTCGATTATCACCACGTTTCATCGACGGCGTCTCGCTGCCGATGGGTTGGGGTCAATTCCGGGTCCGAGGAGTCGTCCTCAACCCGTGTGGCGTCGTCTGGCCGGGATCGTGTAAACCCCTCCCAGGGGTTGGGTTCGTTTTCTCGATTTCGCGATGGTCGGGGCATCATCCGGTAAGTACTCCGCCCTACAACCGACGCAATCCGCAAAGTCGTGGGTTCGTTTTCTCGATTTCGACCGGGATCGACGGTCGATTGTACCGACCGGGCGGTTTGCTCCAAGCCGGGGTGGCTTCGTTTCGTCGCTCTCGAATCCCAGCCAAGACCCATCGATCGATCGATATCATCCATCAAGTTACGAGTCCGGTCTTTAATTTGCGGATGGGCGATCCGTTTCGCGCATCCATCGATTGAGGTGACCATTGTGTCGTTCTTGGATCTGGACCACGCTGGAGACGAGATCATCCGCATAGATGCACCCATCACACCGTCTATCAAAGGTTGCGTCATGGCGTGGTGGCTCGTGGATTCCCTGTTGCGTGGCGAAGTCGCGCGAAGGAGAGACTGTCCTATTTTATAGGATGCCTCAGGATTTCAATTTCATCGACGTGTTCAGGGATTTCCTGAGGGCGAGGGCGGGAAGAAGACAGGAGTCACCTGGCAATCGATGGGCCTCCGCTGGCCCCCGACCACCACTTTCCCTGCCGCGTCGGATTCTCATGGGACCGGCTCCAAGGACTCGAACTGTCGGAGCTTCGCCCGCACGTCGCGGTCGCCGGGGCATTCGGCGAGCACCGCGCGCCACAGCCGGACCGCCTCGTCGTGATCCCCACGCTCGGTGGCCAGGTCGGCCAGGTTGCGACGGGTCAGATGGCCGTAGTTCGCCTGGTCGAGGCTGGCGAACTGTTCGGGGCGGCGGAGGATCAGAATTCGTCGCGCGCACCGCTCGGCCCCCGCAAAATCGCCCGACTGCCGCCGGACTACCGCCTTGTGAAACGGCACCAAGGTTGAACCGGACGAACGGGTCGTCGGGCCGCTCGGCTATCTCATCGCGGAGGATTCGGGCATCGCGCTCGAGCTTCCGCGCCCCCAGTGCCCGGTCGGTACCTCCCCGTTTTCTGGTGCGGTCGCCGAAATTCGTTTCGGCCAGTTGAGCTCAATCCTGGCCTTGGGTTGGCGCGTCGATCTTCAGTTCGCGGTCGGTCGGTCCGACCTTCTGGCGAGTGGTACCACCTCCGGGCCAGCGCACTTGCACCTCGTCGATCTCGCTGATCTCGCCCAGGCCGAAGTGGACACGCCCATCGCTGGCGGAGAGATAGCTACCACCCGTCGAGCTCCGCCCGATCCAGGTCCGCGCCCTGCGCGGGCGGTGACTCGAGCACCCTCGATGACGCTCTTGCCAGCGAGACGCACGGTCAACCAGTGATTTGAGGATGACGTGGTGTTTCGCAGGAGTAGAGGCTGACCCTCGATGTCTGATATCAAAAGGTCGATCTTGCCATCATTATCCATGTCGCCGCTGCAAAGCGCTCGCCCAGCGATCGCGCGAGTCCGGCCGCTCCCCGCGGACGCCTGATCCTCAAAAAGACCGCCTCCGACATTCTGGAAAAACTGCGACGGCTGCCGCGCGGTGGTGGAGGGATCCATCTCGTGGATACGGTGCAGCGGATGGCCGTTGGCGATCGCCAGGTCGAGCAGGCCATCGTTGTCGAAATCGGCCCACTTCACCCCCCAGCCCACCGTCGTGAGCGTTGCCGGCCCGAGACGGGATGACAGAGAGGTATTCGTGAACGAAGCCTGGCCTTCGTTGTGATAAAGGCTCGTCGGCTCCCGGAGATAGTTGGTAACAACGAGGTCCTCGCGGCTGTCGCGATCATAATCGCCGAAATCAACCCCCATTCCCGCCTGCGTCGATCCGTCCGATTGAAAGGCTGTCCCCGTTTCCTCGCCACGGTTGACGAACCGACGGCCCTTCTGATTCATGAAGAGATCGCAGGGAAGCATGTCATTGGCCAGGTAGAGGTCAGGGAAGCCGTCGTCGTCGGGATCGCCGAAGGCGACACCCAGTCCATTGCCATGTGCGACATCCAGTCCAAATGCCTGGGTCACGTCGCGAAATCGCGATGCCCCGATATTTCGATAGAGCGTCCCTCGTTGCGGCGCAAACTCCGTAAGGGCGCAAGACGTGGCAACTCCGCCAGGGTACTTACAGACGCCAGTCTTCTTGCCCAACTCCACATAGCAGGTAACGTAGAGGTCGAGTTGCCCGTCTCGGTCGACATCGGCGAAAGCGGCACTGGTCTGCCAGCGAGTCGCCGGTATGTCGCCCAGGCCGCTGGTCGCTGTCGCATCCCGAAAATGGCAGCCGCCCACGTTGAGGTAAAGTGCGGAACAACCGAAACCGGAAAGGAAAAGGTCCGGGCGGCCGTCGTTATCGACGTCACCGACGGCCACGCCCTGCCAAAAGCCCTCCTGGCGGAAACCCGCGGAGACGACCGTCTGGAACCGCCAGCCACCGACGTTTCGAAACAGGGTCACCCGGTCATGGGCTGCGAGCAGCACGTCGAGCAACCCGTCACCATCGGCGTCGAGAAGGGCCGCCGGGTGGCCGATGGTCTCCTTGATCCCCAACGCCCGGCGGGTATCGAAGCTCATCGGAAAGTCAATTCCTGAGGTCGGAAGCATATCCTCGAATGCGATCTTCGCCGATGGTCGGGGAGCCGAGGACCGTCGTGCGGTTCCGTCGGTCGGAGCGCAGGCCGCGATGACGAGGCCCGCCAAGCCGGCGATCGGCCAGGGGACGCGGATCGACATTGAGGAACGCAACCTTCTGTCATGCGCCATTGCCGACTCCCGCTGGACCCTTCGCGTTGAATCATTGAGCCTCGACACCCAAGCGTGGCATCCAACCTCCAGGCGAGCTGGAGAGTAGAGTCTCGCGCCGTAGCGGCACGCCGCGGAAATAAACCGCACGGATCTTGCGCAAGGCCCGGATCTCTTGAGTGGGATCGCCCTCCAGGATCACGAGGTCGGCGAAGGCACCGGGAGTGATCTGACCGATCTCGGCCGAACCCAGCCGTTTGGCAGCGGCGCCAGTCGCCGCGACCACAGCGGCCGAAGGGCTCATGCCGCACTCCTCGACCAGAAGCTCAAGCTCGCGGATCAGCGCTGGGCCATGGAAAGCGCCGGGATTGCCGGCATCGCTGCCGGCGAGGATCGTGACGCCGGCCACCACGGCGCGGCGGACCGCGCTGCGAGCCTCCGCGTATCGGCGGATCGCGTAGGCCACTTCCTCAGCAGACTTGCGCAGCTCGGCGAGTCGGGACTCGGGCGCATCCAGTGACTTGAGGACGATCGGGTTAACCCACTTCAGGGCCAGGGGATCGGTGATCGGCCTCCCGCTCATGACGATGGCCATCCCTTCGTAGGTGGCCAGTGTCGGTGTCATCGTGATCCCCTTCTGCACCATGATCGCCATCGTCTCGTCGCTGAGGTCGAGGGGCACATGTTCGAGTCCGAGGCCGCCGGCTTCGATGGCGAGCCGGGCATGCTGGTCGTTGTCGACATGGACCGTGGTCCGCAGACCGAGCTCGCGCGCCACCTGGATTGCGCGCCGCAATGCCGATTCCGATAAGACCGGCGTCGGTTTTCCCGGCCGGCCTCCTTCGAGGAAGAGCTTGATCAGGTTGACCCGCATGGCCGCTATCTCGCGCACCGCCGCCTCGGCGGCCTGCGGCGAGTCGACTTCGCGCGTCAATGCCTCCGCCAGGCCCGCGACGACGCGGAAGGCCTGGGCAGGATGTCCTCCCGGAGCGGTGATTCCCGGTCCGGAAAAGAACGGCCGGGGCGCCCGCATGGTCCCGGCGGCGACCGTCTGTCGCAGCCGCAGCAGGTCCGACGCGGAATCGGTTAGCGAGAGGAAGGACGTGACCCCCAGGGCCAGGTAGACCTGGAGGTCGTGGATGACTCTCGCGGGAATGTACTCGCTCGATGACGCTGAGCCGCCCGGAGAGCCGCCGATGTGCACGTGTGAGTCGATCAACCCCGGCATCATGAAGAGGCCCGAGAGGTCCGTCACCGGTATGTCGGCCGGTAAGCTACCCTCCGCGACGCCGACCGACACGATCCGACCTCGGTCGATGGTCACGCGACCACGCTCGATTCGCCCGCCTAGCCCGTCCAGAATCGTCATGCCGGTGAGGACCCGAGGGCCCGAGTCGGGCTTGGCCTCCGTCGCCTCCGGCTCTTCGGGAGGGCTGGCGGATTCGAGCTTCACCTGGACGGCGAACGCCACTCCGTAGATCACCGCCAGTAGGCCGACCACCAGGATCAGAGTGCGAAGGTTCACGGGATCACGGCTTTCCCATCGGAAGAGCCACGAATTGAATGCCAAGGCGACGATCCCTGTGAAGATCAGGATCGCAGCCGGGACGGCGAGTCCTCGAAGGTCCTCGGTGCCCAGGATCGCGCCTCGCAAAAGCTCGACCGAATAGGTCGCCGGCAACAGCCTGGAGATGCGCTGGAGCCACGCCGGCATGAGGAACAGTGGCATGGACGCTCCAGAGAGGAACAACATCGGGAAGTAGATCAGATTGCTGATGAGCGGCGCGGTTCTCATGTCCCGGGCTACGCTCCCCGTGAGCAGGCCGAGCGGTATCAACGCGAAGGCAGCCAGCGATACCGCCAAGGCGAGGTGCCATGCGGAGCCGACGATCTCGAGCTGAAAAACAAAGCGAGCAACCAGGAGCTGCGCAATCGTCGAGACCAGGACGTTCACGAGCGCGGTCAGGAAATGGGCCAGCACCACCGAGGACGGGTCGAGCGGAGTGACCCGGAAGCGACGATAAATCTCTCGTTCGCGCAGACTGACCATGTGCAGCGACACGCCGAAGAATGACATGGTGAGCAGATTGATCGTAAGGATGCCCGGAACGATTGACCGAACCCGTTCGGGCTCGCCAGCCCCGAAGACGTAGGAGAGGCCGATCATGAAGAGCAGCGGAACGACGAGGTTCCAGAACAATGCCGGCTTGCTGCGCCAGGTCTCGAGCAAGTAGGCCCATGCCAGCGCGAGCAGACCGCGGAACCGCTTCATAAGTCCTCCCGGTGCTCGACCGACGACTTCCCCACAAGGTCGAGGTAGACGTCTTCGAGATTGGGGCGTTTCATCCGCAGGTTGACCAAGGTCAGCCGGTGATGCTGAAGCGATTCGCCGAGCGCCTGGATGACGGCGGCGGGGTTGGAGGTTTCGAAGCGGAGATAGCCATTCTCTCCCCCTTTCAGCACAGCGCCGTGCGCAGGAGCGGTTCCGGATCCAGCTCGCCCTCGACGGCGACCCAGAGAATCGAGGTGCCCCGGGCCTCGGCGACCAGGTCAAAGGGCGTGCCTTGGGCGACGATCGTGCCG
The DNA here is from genome assembly GCA_963845695.1 of uncultured Isosphaeraceae bacterium. Lineage (GTDB taxonomy): Bacteria > Planctomycetota > Planctomycetia > Isosphaerales > Isosphaeraceae > CAWJTV01. Next base: position 45,676 of record CAWJTQ010000021.1, read on the forward strand.
GCCCCCAGGATGATCACCCGATCGCAAAGCGCCTCAGCCTCATCGATATAGTGGGTTGACAGGAGCACAGTCCGGCCTGATGCCTTGAACTGGGCGATCTGGCCGTGGATCTCCCGCCGGGCGACCGGGTCAAGTCCGCTCGTCGGTTCGTCCAGGATGATCAGCTCCGGGTCGTTGACGAGCGCCAGGGCGATGGCGAGACGCCGCCCTTGTCCGCCCGAGAGGCTATGATTGCGACGCCTCGCCTCGCCCTCCAGGCCCACTTTCTTCAGAACGACGCGCGGCGGAAGCGATTTCTTATAGAAAGCCGCGAAGAGCCGCAAAGTCTCGAGCGGAGTGAGCTCTTGCGGCAGCGCGGTCGATTGGAGCTGCGCTCCGATCCGCTCCTTGAGGGCGCGCGGCCCGCGCGCGGGTCGAGGCCGAGCACCGACACACGACCGCTGCTGGGCCGACGTAGCCCTTCGAGGATCTCGACCAGAGTCGTCTTGCCCGCACCGTTGGGACCGAGCAACCCGATCACGCCCCCGGGCTCAATACACAAATCGACGTCCCGGAGCGCGACTATGGTCCCGTAGACCTTCGACACCTTTTCCATCTCGATCATCACGAGAGTGGCTCCTCGCGCTGGCCAGGCTTCATCTTGCGGCGGTTCCCGGGCTGGGGCTCATGAAGAAGATCACGAACGACGCGTGGCAGAGAGCCGCCGGCACGACGCTGTCCGTTTGCAATACCAGCAGACCTCCGACGAGCGAGATCGCGACGCAGCCTCCACCAACGATCATCGCCTGAAACGGGGTACGAAGCTGAACCAGTTGCTCGAGCAGGAAAAGCGTCCCTGCGAGCACGAGCGCCACGGAGGGCGGGAATCGGAGCTTGCTTGTCAAAATGAGGAGGACGACGCCGCGGAAGAACACCTCCTCCACCGCACCTGCGAGAGCAGCCACGATTGGCACAGCGATCGGGGGGAGTTGCCGCAACCCCTTCATCCACGGGATGTCCGCGATCTCGGCGCTCTGCTCCCTTCTGCCTTGACCGTTGAGGCGGGAGCTCAGGGAGCCGAACAGGCTCGCCAGCGAGATTTCCGCGACGACTCCCAGGACGATCGGACCAAAGTGAGCCGGCGGAAGCGTCACGAAGTGGGCCAACGGTAGGCCGAATGCGACAGATAAGAGCAGCGAGGCCGAGAGCCCCAGGCCGCAATAAATCACGCTCAAGATCAAAGCCCGCGCCTCGCCCGATCGCCAGCGGGTCCAGGCCATTGCGGCGAAGACCCAGCGTCGCAGCGCCGGCGACCGCTCGTCAAGGTACCACAAGGCATGGCCCCAGAGGACCGTCACAATGAGCGTCGCCGCGAGGAATGGGGCGATCCGAGCGACGTCAGTCATGGGCCCTCCGCGGGGTCGCAAGCTGGAACAGGAGGAGGTTTTGAAGGGCGTGGGCCGCAAACGGCAGCCAGACGCTCCCGCCGCCAAGCTGGTAAAGAAGGCCGAAGACCAGGCCTGCCGCGGTCTTCGAGACGACCGAGATCGCGCCGAAGGCAAGATGGTTGAGCCCATAAGCCAGTGAGCTGAGAGCCAGCGCCACCGCAAACGGCAGACCGCACGATGATTCAAGGACGCCTAGCCAGATCACTCGGAAAAAGATCTCCTCGCCCAGAACGATCAGAATCAAGAGGAGGTGGTCCCCGGGCGATCGCTGGATTGACCAGGCTCGATCGAGCGCGATGCCGCGCGGCCACCGGCCGGTGCGGCCGAAAGACACGAGCGAGTGAATCATGACCTCGATCGCCAGGGCGGCGGGCGCCCCGAGTGCCGCGAGTGCCAGAAGCGGCGCGGTGGTTCCCTGGAATGCGACGAGCCCGGGACGGACCACCAGCACCGCCAGAGTCACGGCCAGGTAAGGACCAGCGAGGAAGACCAAGAACGCGGTCGAGATTCCGGCCGGCGAGCCCCTTCGGAGGGTGAACAGAGAATGGCTGAATCCCGAGGGGTGAGTTGCGGCTGCAAGGATGAGACAGTCAAGGTAGAGGGTGGGGGTATTCATTTCGAATCCCTCCGTGCGCCTTGAGCCGCGGGTGCTCGTCATAAGGCACGCCCGGTACGCACATCGTGACGAGCTCGGGAAGATAGACCCTCATGACCTTCCAGCCGCGGGCGGCGGTCTCGGCAGGCGTGATGTCGAGGTACACCCCGTACTCGCTCACGGCACCGAGCTGCCGGATCAAGCGCGCCGTGTCGGCACGAACGTCGCCGGTGTCGTGGCTTTTCAGAGCGGAGAGCACCTTTCGGCTGCCCTTGAGGTTCTCGATCACACGCCGTTTCTCGGCCGCGCGCTCAGGTGACGTGAAGAACGCGACGTTGCGATCCAGGTCGGTAAAGTTCGCATCGGAAGTTGTGGCGAGGTACTGTTTCGGCTGGTACAGAGGACCATAGACGCCCAAGAACGAGATCGCCATCGCCTCCATCAGGCCGCGATAGAGGGCACGCGCCGGGTTGAGGTGGCCCTGAGCGCCGAAGACGATGAGTGGGCACTCGTCACGCCGGTTCATGAGGACCGCGCCGATCACATGAGCGTCCACGCCCTCAAGGGCCTTGAGATCGAGCGCCACCACTTCGAAGCGCGAGCCGGTCGCCAGCAGCTTGGGGACGAGGCTGGCGACAATCAGATCGTCGATCGTCACCGTCGGTGCCTTGAGCCCGCAGTACCAGTGCAGCATGAGCGCATCAATCTCGATGAATTCGAGCAAGGCACTTTGCAGCGCCTTTTCGAACGAGGTGTGCGCGGCCGTGCCTGTGGAGAACCCCGGGCAAAATGCCACTTCGTTGCAATCCCGGTTCAGCTTGTAGCCGACAAACAAGACTTGCGCCGGGACCCAGATCTCTTGATCAGGTTCAAACAATGAGGGACAGCTCAACCAGCCGACGATGTCATCACGCTCGAGACGGCGGACTCCCCGAAAATCACCACGGTTCAGCTTCTCACACGACGCCTCGCTGAAGGGGCGTAGGTACTCAAGCGGCACGACGCGACCTTCTTTCGCGATCTGATCGTAGGTTGCATAGCGGATCCTATGAGCCAGTGCGTAGCGGGCAACCAGCAGCGAGTAACGCTCAATCGCCTCGCCGGCGAGGCGGATCAGTGCCTCTTCGTGGAACACGCCGTAGCCGCCGAGATGGTACTGCATATCCACGTCGGAGCCGAGCAAGACCTTGTGATAAGCCGGCATCTGCGCCGAAACCGAGCGAATATCCATCTCGTCGAAGTACTTGAACACGCTCACCAGCAGGCTCTTCACGATGCCCCCGTGTTCGGAGCAGATCGGCCTCAGCACGTCCTCCAGGAGGTGAGTGCTGTAGGGGTAGAAGCTCAGCTCGAGATTTTGCCGCGTGGCCACGGTCAGTCCTCCACGTGGACCTTCGCCAAGAGGTCGGCCAGGAGGCGCTTCGACGATGTGTACATCTCGTTCATCTGGGACTGCGCGATGAACCCGCAAGCCGGACAGTAAGGCACCCGCAGCAGGTCCTGGACCTGGATTTCCAGAAGCGGCATGTAGGTGTTGACGATGCGGCCTCCCAGCCGCAGGATGCCGAGAGCGGAGTAAAGGTAACCTTCGGAGACAACCCCGGCCGTGAGCATATGGATCAGGGGGGCGAAACCGGCACCGCCGACCGTCCGTTGCCCTGCCGTCGCCTCCACAAATTGGTGATAAACCGCCATATCCTCGAGTCGCGCCAGGAGACGCTGCTCGAAACATTCGAAGCAACCGGTCTGGGTCGCGTGCGTCAACAACAGGCACGCAAATGGCCCGTCGATCAGTCCGAGGATGAGCGGCTTCTGGGCACGGATCAAGAGACGGTTTAGGTTTCGGAGCATCGACAAATTGGGCGCTGCGATGCAGCCGAGAACACAGGAATAAGGCAGAAGCAATTTCTCGAATCGCGCGACGGTCTCGAGAAGCCCGACTGCGTCGGTTCTGGTCGTCAAGTCGGCCTGGGCCAGCGCATCCAGGGTATCATCGTCAATGAAGTCGAGAGGCAAGCCGGTTTCCCGGGCCAGCGTCTTGGACGCCTCGCGGGCGCAATCCGTATCGGCGAAGAAGAGAACGGGCCGCGGGTCCCTCACATACTGTTCGAAGCCGCTCAGGTTGCCTCCGAGCAGCCCGCTCAAGAATCGCGCCGCCTCGTTTTGAAGCGGGTCGTTCAAGTATTGCTGGCGTCTCAGATCGTCGAGGATCGCGCAATAGCTATCCAGTTCCTGGGCGCTGGCGCCGATCTCGCGGCCGATCGCCTCGGCGTCCGCAGTTCGGCCATGCAAGAGCTGCTCGTATACGGCAGAGAAGAACCGCACAACCCGCTCTTCCTGGTGCGAGAGCCGCACGATCGCCTCATTGTAGTTCCATACCCCCTTGCGGAAACGGATCTCCTCTCCACTCCGAAAAACTGCGCACGCCCTCCTTGAGCGCAAAGGCCCTAGGCTCCGGTTTGGTTGCGACCACACGCATTCTCCTATTTTCCGACCACCGTCAAATGGATCATGTGCCGTGAGATTCCGTCGGCATGGAAGAGGCGTTCCAATCGGTCTTTCGAGAAGCTGCCGACATCACACGACTTCAGCCCCATCGCCGTGCAGATCAGGTGAATATGCGCCGCGATCGCACCTGCCTCGATGAAGGCAAAACCCAGGGCCGCTTCGCCGTACTTGCGGGCATTCTCGAAAAGGTTGTAGACATAACCGAGCAGGAAGCCCGCCTTCTCGACCTGGATCTCGCCGAACTGTGCCAGTCGGCTGACCTCGGGCGGAGGCCCGAGTGACGCCACCGGCTTGAGGGCGTGGTGCTTGGGGAGGTAGCGGTAAGCTCCGGTGGGGAGCTTCTCGATATTCTGTGCCAGCACGAAGAGATCGATAGGATAAAGTGCGCCGCCGGAGATGTTGTTCCGCAGGTCGAGATGTTCGCTCCCGCCGAGTGCCAGGGTATCCGAGGCGTTCTCCAACGGCAGCCGCCCGGAAACGCCCGCCGCATGGAAGAGGACGGTCGAAAGCTCCTTCAGGGAAATCGCTTTGCCAGAGTACTCGCGAATACTTCGCCTGCTGCGGATGACCGACCCGATTGGCTCCCGCACACTCTCGAACGGAGGGAGCGCGATCAAGTCATCCTCGTCATCCTCCAGGTCACGGTTCGCCAGTGCCCTGACGGCCATCGGCAGGGCGTAATTGTTCGTCCCGACCGACACACCCAGGGTCGCCTCGCAGCCTCGAAAGTTGAGGAGATACTCCTCGGCGACGAGATGGCTGTGGGACAGCATCAAGCCGCGGTAGACGACCTCCGGCGACTTCACGACGGTGGTGTCGGCGTACAGCGACATCATGAGGTGATTACAGAACGTGACGACGTCGCAAAGTGGGCGCAGCTCGCTCGTGACGAACTCGTCGAGCGGCATCGAGACATTCTTAGCCTTGGCCATGAACGATTCCCAGCATGAACACTCTCGTGAGAACTCGCACTGCCTCTCGACTCGGAAACCGTGCTGCCCACTATGACGGTGGAAACTCTTTGGAGAGCCTCAAGGCTCCAGATTGGTCGGCCCGCTGACGGGAGATGGCCCCGCCAAGAGTCTTGTATTCACCGATCCGCGGTAGCCGATTAGCTGAACCTCACGGCCGTCTCCGTCCATCGGTCGTGAACTTTGAAATTGAGATTCCAATAGGGAGCCTGTCGCATGCAGGCGTGGCTCTTGCTCGACTCCAGGGAGCTCTGAAGCTGCCACACCCATGACCGGACGATACGCTCGAACGCATCCTGTGGGAACCGGGGCCCGATCCGCTCCAGGATCAGCTTGGTGCAGACGGGCTGCTCGTCGTCAAGCGGGCACTCAAACGAGATCTTCTCCGCCAGGCAGCCACCATAGCAGACCTCGCGAAACTCGCACGTGCCGCAGATACCGGCGAGCCGGTTCACCATCCCGGCGAACAGCGCATCCATTTGCTGCCCCAGTTGCTGGAAGCTCTCGGCGTTCTCGAAGTAGACGCTGGGGATGTCAGGGTGATCGCTAATCAAGGGGCAAGGCACGATCTTCTTGTCGGGTGTGATCCCGAAGAACCCCTTCCCCGCCATGCAGCGACGCGTGGTCAGAGAATCGATGGAGGCTGGTAGCGGCTCGTTGTTAGGTTGAGGAAGGTCGAGGTCATCCTGGTGTTCGATGGCAAAGCCCGTCAGGAGTTCGAGCAATCTCTCGTGGAGCTCGGCCTTGACCTGGGCCGCCTTCCCCTTCTTGACTCGGGCGACGGGAACGCAACGGATGAACGCCACGCCCTTGGCCATGGCCAGATGCAGGATCTCTTCGAGCGATTCGAGGTTGTGCTCGGAAACCGTGACCCCGATTCCGACGTTCACGCCGCTGTTGACCAGCGAGTCGATCTTCGCCATCGTCTTGTCGAATGTCCCCTCGCCTCGCAGGAGATCGTGAGTTTCGCGGTCGGGGCCGTCGAGACTGATCCGTATCCGCAGCCGCCAGTACTTCTTGAGCCGGCGGATCCGTTCAAGATCGAGGAGCCCGCCGTGCGACAGAATGTTGATCCAATAGCCGAGGTCGTGCGCGAAATCGAGTACCTCGAAGATCCGCTTGTAAAGGAACGGCTCTCCTCCAGTGATCGAGACATAACGGTTGTTACGCTGGTAGGCCGCCTGAAGGATGGCACAGATGTCGTTGACCGGGATCTGCGGGGCATCCTCCCGGTCGAGGTTGAAGCAATACCGGCAACGCAGGTTGCAGGCATTCGTCAGGTAGACATCAAGAGCCATGGAATTACCGTTTTACGGAGGTCGTTCGTAATGGGATTGCTCAGGAAATCCTCATGGAGGGCCGCTGACTGGCGACTTCCCAGTTCCCGAAGCGAGTGCCGCAGGGGCAGGAGTCAGAACAGCTTGTGTCCTCTTCGTGCTCCCGAATCGACAATGACCCCACACACGGGGGAGAACGCCCCATCAGGAGCCAGGAGTCCTTCCAACAGGTCCTGTAGGTGACGGCTCCGTTCGGCGATCTGTCCGCCGTGTGTTGGGTCGTAGATGATCAACGCCGTTTTATTTTACCGGCGTGATCGTCACAGTCCTGACCTGCTCGCCCGCGACACGAGCCGGATCGTCGAGGGCATTCAGTACGACCGGAAAGCCCGCGCTTCTTGCACCCTTTGCAACTCGTCGTGGATTGCTCGATGGACATCAGGCAGCTCCGTATAGGGGCCCTGGTGCACGTACTGGACGGCCTTCTCGAACTTCATCGGCACGACTTTCAGCGGTGCCTCCGGCCTGACCTCGGCGTTCGCTGGCAACTCCAGTCCGATCTGGAGGTGAACTTCGTCTTTTCCCGTGGGGTCTTCGGTGACGATCACGATGGCGGCGGGGTGGCTCGAACCAAAGGCAGAGTCGAGGCCCTGCTTCTGTGCCTCGGACGTAACCGCGTCGATGTGAGCCGTGACGTTGGCTTGCGTGAAAGCACCCGTGAAATCTTGCAAGAACTGATATCGAAACCGCCTTTGCTTTGGCGACGGCGGTTTGAATCTTCTTGATCACGACCGGTTTGAGCTGAGTGGTTTCACGCCCCCGAATCGCGACTCCGCCCAGGAGGGCGATCGTCAAGCAAAGAGCAACGATCGGGCCTCTGAGATGCAATCTCCTCCCGTACATTGTATTCCCTCCGGTTCTTCCAAAGCCTCACCAGCAACAGCACGAGCTGCAACTGCAAGCGCTACCAGTGCACGTCGAACTGGCGCCTGGGGTCAGTGTGATGTCCTGAAGCCCGAGGTCACAGGTCGATCCAACGTTGTGGGTAAACGCAAGCAAATGAGACAGGTTTTCGCCAGAGCCCCTGGCCGCAACATGGGCACTGCGGCGGTCCTTGCCAGTAACTACCATCGCTTTCCGACATGCTGTATCTGAAGACATGTCTTGGGGCCTCCTCAGAGCGGGGACCTAGGTTGAGATGGCGGCTGAGCGAATCCGGTTCGAGACCGAATTGCTAGCCGGGTGATTCGAGGACGTTCACTTCCGTCGAACGACGACTGGGATCGCGTGCAATGTTCGCAGACTCGGCCGCAGTCCGTTTTCACGCGTGTCCTCGACGCACCGACGAAGTCTAACGAGGGGATCTCACCACGGTCAAGAGAGTACATAAACTTCATTCGGTTTTCTTGAAGTGGCACCTCCGAACCGCGACAAGGCATTGCGGTACACAGCCAGGCAACCAGGAATGGGTGGTTGCCTGGCTCCGCGACCGGGTTGATGCGGCGGCCATCGCCTCCACGAACGAGAAGGCTCGACGCGGCGGCAGCCACTTCGAGGCACTGAGACACGCGCCTGACACAGACTGCCAATCCACAAAGGCGGCCGTCACATTCTGCGGGACTTACGACCAAAGGACATTTAACGACGATCGATGGCCTGAGGATCGGACATCTGGATTCGGACGCCATCCCGAATGGTCTGGCCACACCGCTAACGATGTCCCCTTTCCCTGGTTTCCCCTTTCGAAATCGGGGGCATTCCTCAATTCGACGGATACCGCCTCCGTGCCATGAGCGGGACTCCGTGAGGGGGCGAGGGTGTCCGACAGAGCGGTCTGGTCATTTACGCTCGCAGCGGGCCGTCAGGTGATGACGCGTACCGCGGATGAACAGGACGACCTCGGCGCCGAAGACATGGCCGGGGCGGATGCCGGCGTCGGATTCGACGTAGAGCTCGAAGGTCCATCGGCCGGAGAAGGTCCCGAGGCGAACGGACTGGCCGCGGTTCACGGCCTGCTGGTTGGCGAAGACGGCGACGGGCCCGAACTGCGTGCTGGGCCGGGTCGACCAGCGCAACTCGCCTCCACCGGTGATGATGATGTCCTCGACGGTTGCAGCGGGCGGGAGGTCGAGGACGAGCCGATAATGTTCGTCGGGCCCGCCGTCAGGAGCGAGCACCCTGCCGGAGGTGCCCACACGGTCGTCCTTCCGGTCGATCCAATCAAACGAGACGATCGACGCGCCCCCAGCCGCGGGTCTCAGGAACGTGGGGACTTCCGTCGACTCGCGTCCGTGAGCCCTGGACCGGACCGGAGCGGTCGGCGGAGGCGGCTCCGTGACAGTCGGCGCAGACGGCTCCGTGACGGTCGGCGGAGGGGTCGATGGCGCCGGGGGCGGAACCGGCTTCGTCGGCCTCGGTGCAGACGGTCGGGCGACGGCCAGTGCGCTCGTCGGCTGGCCGGGCGCTTGCATTGCGAGTTCAAGTTCGTCCGATCGCCAGCCACCGAGAGAACGACTTGAAGGTCGAAGACCGTTCCCGGCCCGTCGCCGCTGGCCGTGTTGACGTAGAGGTCGAAGTTCTGTGACCCGGAGTAGAATCCCACCTGGGCGACGTAGGTGCGGGCAACCGGCCGGCCGTTCTGGAAGATCCCAATCGGCCCGTCCCGATCGCTCGGCTTCGTCACCCATCGGTGAGACGCGCCGCTGGTGACCACGAGCTCTTCGACGATCGCGTTCGGCGGCAGGTCGACCGAGAGACGAAAGTGTTGATCCTGGGTTCCATCGGCTTTTCCCGCACCGCCCGAGCCGGCGACGACATCTGTGTTCTCATCGATCCACTCGAACCCGCGGATCCGCGCACCCCGGGCCGAAGTGACACCCGCCGAAAGGGCCGCGGGCGGCGTGAGGGACGGTCTCGGCAGGCCGGTCCTCGGATCCGGTGTGGAATGAGGACGTATCCGACACAATGGCCACTGTTGCGGGATCCGGGATCGCGTAGAAACCCATCGGAGATCGGTCGGCCTTGCCTGCTGGCGCGGGGGAACTGACTCCGTCCGGCGGCGGTCCGGTTGCAACGGCGGTCTGCTGGGGCGCTTGATCCAGGAGTGTGAAGGAGTTGAGGAAGCCGTCGATCGTCTCCGGGGTCACGCTTCCGGTGGGACCCAGGATGTAGACCTCATAGAGACGTGCGCCCACCAGGTAGATACGGCCCCGGCCGGTTATCGTTCCCGCCGGGTTTCCCGGTTGGCCCTCGAAGCTGATCTCGCGGCCCGGATGACCGTTGATCGCGATCGGCATCTTACTCCGAATGACCAACTGGGACTGAGTCGCCATTTTCCGGCAGGCGCCGTCGAGCCGGGCGTTCTGGTTGCGGGGGGGACCCGCGGGAAGGTCGATATAGGAGACGTATCGCTCGGTCCGAGACCGGTCCACCAGGGACGCGATCTTTTCGACCGTCCGCCCTCGGGGCATCTGGACGGGCTCCTCGCGGAGGGTCGGCTTTCTCGGAAACTCGACTCGGAATTGCCCTTCGGGGGATCTGTACTCGTAAGTCCCCCCCCCGCCACAACCGGCTACCGCGATCGTCAGCAGCGCCTGGGCCACGATCCGTCCGCGCATCGAGCCGCCTCCTTCGCGAGGTTGGTGGTCTGGCGACCTTTACAGGGCGGTTCACGCTTGCGCTGCGGACGACTGATACGAGCCCGAAGCGCCAGCGAGTGGATTGAGGATCCCCGCCGGAATTCACTCGCTGGCGCTTCGGGCTCGTATCGATGCGATGCGGTTATCGTGTGCAACCCAAGCGTTCAGCGCTCCACAGCGCTTAATCCATGAGCTTCAGCGGACCCCGAGATTCACCCGGGGCTTTGCTCCTGCGAAGCCTCGTGCCGCTACAGCTTGCTGGGGGACACGTGCCCGGTCAGCCCTGTCCAGTTTCGCCGCGCGAGCCGATTGACGCAAGAGAAAGGCGAGTTCGACAAGACGCGTGGCCCGAAGCGTCGCTATAATGACCAATGTCAGGACCGCGACCGTCTCGCGGAGGGGCACCTCCCGGCCGGCGCGGTTCGCCGCGTTGTAACGGCCGGCAGTCGGGCGAAACCAGACTCCAGGAGAAAGGACCACGAACGCATGACGTCCGCAACGAGTTCCCGCCGCCAGTTCCTCGGCCGTGGCGCGCAAACCCTGGGCCTGCTGACGTGTCTGGACCGCCTACCGGGTCGCGCCCGGTGCAGCCGACGATCCGGTCCAAGGCGCGGCGGCCGGCTCGACCTCGGCGGCGAAGCTGATCGAACGCGGCATCGCGTTCTTGCGACCCCGTCAGGACGCGAAGGGCGGCTGGTCCACGCAACGCGAACCGGGGATCACGGCCCTGGTGGTCACGGCTCTGCTGCGATCCGGACAGGTCACGCCCTCCGATCCGACGGTCACTCGAGCCTTCACCTACCTGGAAGGCTTCATCGGACCCAGGGGCGGGCTTTCCGAGACAGTCCACGCCAACTATACGACCTCGATCGCGCTGATCGCCTTCCAGGAGGCAAATCGGAACGGGCGGTACGACCGCACGATCAAGGCCGCTCAGACCTTCCTCAAGACCATGCAGTGGGATGAGAGCGAGGGCAAGTCTCGCGACGACGCCTTTTACGGCGGAGCGGGCTATGGCGGCCGGAACAGCCGACCCGACCTGTCCAATACGGCATTCTTCATGGAAGCCTTGCGCGAGCGGTCTGCCGCCCGACGACCCGAACCTGAAGAAGGCCCTGGTCTTCGTGTCGCGGTGCCAGAACCTCAAGAGCGAGTTCAACGACCAGGCGTGGTCCGCCAAGATCAACGACGGCGGGTTCGTCTATACGGCCGCCAACGGTGGCGAGACCATGGCCGGCAAGACGCCGGAGGGCGGACTGCGATCTTATGCCAGCATGACCTACGCGGGGCTCAAGAGCATGATCTACGCCGGCCTCGACCGGAACGACCCCCGCGTCAAGGCCGCACTCACGTACATCACCGAGCACTACACGCTCGAGGAGAACCCCGGCCTCGGGCAACAAGGCCTTTACTACTACTACCACACCTTCGCCAAGTCGATGGCCATCCTCGGCCAGCCGTCCCTCACGGACGCCAAAGGCGTCGCTCACGACTGGAAAGCCGAGCTGATCTCGGCCCTGGCCAAACGCCAGCAGCCCGACGGGAGCTGGGTTAACCCCGCGGACCGGTTCCTCGAAGGCGATCCCAACCTCGTGACGGCGTACGCCCTTCTCGCTCTGGCCTATACGCGACGTTAGTCATCTGTCCTGGGTCATCCATCGATGCAACCGAATCCGCGCGAGCCAGAGGCGCACAAACAGGGGCCTGGAGTTCGTCGAGGTTAGCGGACCTCGCCACCATGGGCCCCCTTGTCCGCTGCAACGCGAGCAAGGTCTGGATCGACACGAGCCTCACTCAGGCGAGTATTGTCGTAACTTGCTGTTCAATAAAGGGTTGAATGCCCCCCTTCCAGCAAGAATGGGGGAGGAGTTATGCATTTTCGGTTCAACTTCGCGAAATCCTTGCAGGCCGCCGGAGTCTTGCTTGAGCTGCACAGCGACCGCATGGAGTATGTTCGCCTGGGGAAGCTTCTGTACATCGCCGACCGGGAAATGATCGCCGAGGCCGGCGCACCCATCACAGGGGACCGGGCAGTAGCCATGGATCATGGTCCCGTGCTGAGCCAGGTGTACGACTTGATCAAGGGGAAGGCGGCGAAAGCTGGCGAGTGGGCGCAGTCGGTTCGCACGGTCAATCATCGCGTCGAATTACGACATCCGATCGGCCGCGGCAAGCTGAACAAGGGGGAGATCGAGAAACTCCCAGAAGTCACGGAGCGATACCAGGACGATTCCGAGTGGGACATCTGCAATCAGACCCATGAGTTCGCCCAGTGGAAAAAGAACGACGTGGAGGACACTTCGACTCCCATCCCCTGGGAAGACGCACTCGAGGCCCAGGGGAAGAGAGACATGATCGAGGTCGTCGAGAACGAAGAGAGGCTCGAGCGTTACCTGGACAGCGTGTTTGGGGCCTGAGTCATGAAAGCTGGGGACACCTTCATTCTCCCCGACGATTCGGCCGACAAACACCTCTGGGTTGTGATTTCCGACCCGGATCAGGATCCCGAGCGCATTCTCGTCGTCGGTCTGACCAGTTACGACGTTACCAAAGAAGATGTTTGTCTCATCAAGGCGCGGGAACATCCCTAGGTAAAGCAGAAGACGTGCGTCTGCTATAAGCCAGCAAGACAGACAAGCCAGGACAAATTGGATCATTTGCGAGATACCGGGAATCTCCGAATGCACGTTCCGGTGTCGGAGGAGATCCTTCGTCGCATCCGGCGGGGCGTCTCGTTATCCAGACGTATCGAGCTCGAGCACGTCGAGTTGAGGGAGGAGCAGGAGTGGTTGGACTGATCTTCGCTTACGCTCGATACGAGGTCGTTTCCCTCAAGGCTTGCGGAACGGCGACGCGAGATCCCGAAGGAACCGCCACTGGTCGGGGACCTCGATCAGCGACGGACCGTCGCGGTCGAGGGCCTCGCGGACCGCGGCGAATAGCTCGTCGGGGTTACGGGCCTGGCGGGCGGGCACGCCGTAGGCTTCGGCGAGGCGCGGGAAGTCGGGGTTGTTGAGATCGGTGTCGAGGTGCCGGCCCTCGTGGGCGCGGTCCTGGATGTTCTTGATCGCGCCGTAAGTCGAGTCGTTGTGGACCAGGGCGATCACGCGGAGCCGGTATCGGGCCGCGGTCGCCAGTTCCTGCGCGGTCATGACGAAGCCGCCGTCGCCGCTGACGGAAACGACCGGCCGGTCGCCCAGCGCCACGGCCGCGCCGACCGCCGCCGGGTACGCCCAGCCCAGCGTGATGTAATTGGACGGGTAGAAGAACCGCCGCGGACCGTGGGCCGGCCAATCCGCGTGCATCCGATAGCCCGATCTCGCAGGCGTCGGTGAATACGGGGACATCGCTCGGCAGGGCGTTGCGGAGGGTCTCGATCAGCCACTCGGGCCTGGGGTGTCGTGCGGCACGGGCCTCGTCCCAGAGGGTGCCCCAGCCGGACTCGTCGGGACGCGGTGTTGCCGGCAGTGCCGCCACGAGCGCACGGCACGCGGCCTTCGCGTCGGCCACGATTCCCACGACCACCGGATGATTCATGCCGATCTGGTCGGGATCGAGGTCGATCTGGATCAGACCGACTCGGGATCGGCATCCGCCTCCAGTCGGTGAGGACCTCGGTGAACCGGCAGCCGACGGCCAGCATGACATCGGCGTGCGGCAGGACAACCTTCGCACGGACCGAACGGGCATGCCCCAGCGAGAGCGGGTGGCGCTCGTCGAGCAGGCCCTTGCCGTTGAGCGTGGTGATCACCGGTGCGCCGAGGCCGCGGGCCAGGTCTTCGATCGCCTCGGCCGCGCCCGACCAGAGTGCGCCGCCGCCGGCCAGAATGATCGGGCGTTTCGCCTCCGCGAGGATCTCGGCGGCCTGCGCGATCGCGATCATCCGGCACGGCCGGAAGTGGAGGCGGAGGAAAGGCCGGCCAGCTCGGCGGAAACTTCGCAGGACGCGGCGCATCAGGTCCTGGGGGAGGAACAGAGCCGCCGGTCGCGGCCGGCCCCACGTCATCGCCTGAAAGGCCCGGCCCAGCAACGCCGGGATGCGATCGACCCGACGGACCGTCCCGCACCAGGCCGTCGCCGGGCGGAAGATCCCCTCCAGGTCGATCTCATGGTAATTGCCGCACTCGCGATCCATCGCGTCGGAATTGACCTGGCCGGCCAGCAGGAGGATCGGGATCGAATCGGCCCAGCATTCGGCGACCCCGCTCAGGGCGTTGGTCGCGCCGGGGCCCGCGGTCGTGCAGACCACGCCGGGCTCGCCCGTCACCCGCGCCGAGCCGTCCGCCGCGAAGGCGCCGGCCTGCTCGTTGCGGATCAGGATCGTGCGGATCGAGCCAGACCGGGCGAGAGCGTCGTAGATCGTCGTGGAGTGCGAGCCCGGCATCCCGAACAGGTGCCGCACTCCCCATCGCACCAATCCCGTCTACCAGAATGTCCGCGCCGTTTGGCATGGTTCTTGAGTTCCTTCGTGAGCGACTGCGATCCGTGGGATTCTACCAGACGGCGCCCGCCAGTCAGGAGCCCTCCGAGCGGGATCCGCCGCTGGCTCCTCTCTGTTCGAACCGCGTCTTGGTGTATGATGGCGGGCATCGGGATTGCTCCACAAAGTTCCGAAGGAATGATTGCATCGATGCGTCAGGGTCTGAGGCGTGGCGAAGGAGGCGTCGATGAAATCGAAGAATCCGCCTGACCGACGCGTCCCACAGGACAGCACCGTTGCCGCCCGACCCATCGGGTCGCGAGGTAGCGTGCCGTCATCCTTGATTTCATGCAGGGCCAGATCGAGGCATTCGACGAGCAACATGGCGGCGGGATTTTCGTCCGCAAGGACACGCGGGGTTATACTCTGATCCGCAAGACGACGGGGTACCCGTCGCGCGACTCCGCCCCGGAAAAGAGGGAATGTTCGAGGTCCTCTACTGGAATCCCTATCAAGATCGCTGGCGACCGGTCGGTGACTTCGGCACGGCACTCTCACTGGATGATGCCCTGGAGTTCATCGCCGAGGATCCCATGGATTGCTTCTGGCGGTAAAGGATCGACTCGTTACGAGTTTGACGGGCGACACTCACTTCCGTTCGGACGCAGTTCACGGCTGCGGGACCAGATAGCCCTCCGCAAGTTCTCGGAACTCCGCGACCTGTCGATCTTGCCAGGACTGATCCCTCTCCAGCTCGGTCGCCAGCAACGCGGCGACTCGAGAAGCAGCCTCGATGCTCGCCCGAGCATCGAGGAAGAGGGATCGCGTCCGGCGCGCCAGGACATCCTCGACGGTCCGCGCGGCCTCGTGTCGCGCGGCCCAGATGACTTCGCCTGTGCGATAGGGGAGCCGAGGATGCAGCGGTTGCTCCCAGTCGGCACGTTCTGAACAGAGGCGTGCGCACTCGTGAAGCATCCGACCCGTAAATCGCGAGGGCGTCGTCGCGATCGTCGGGCTCGGCTTGCCAGCCATGGAGCTCGAGCCGATCGGTCGTCGAGGGACGATCGGTGAGCCCACCGACCCGCGCCGCGTGGTCCACGGCATCGATTGCCATCCGCCGATAGGTCGTCCACTTCCCGCCTGTGATCGTGACCAGCCCCGAGTCGGAGACAATCACGGCATGCTCGCGCGAGAGCTTGGCCGTTGAGCCGGCGACCTGGCCGTTCCGGCTGCGGAGCAACGGTCGAAGGCCGGCGAACGTACTGAGGACATCGCCCGCTTGCGGGCTCCGCACCAGGTAGCGACGCGACATAGTCGAGAAGATAGGCGATTTCCTCCCGGAGTGGCCGAGGCTCGATCGCGAATCTCGCCCACCGGCGTATCGGTGGTGCCGACGAGGACCCGGTCGTGCCAGGGGATCGTGAACAGAACGCGGCCGTCGTCGGTGTGAGGGACGAGCATCGCACTCGTACCAGGGAGGAACGAACGGTCGAGGACCAGGTGCGTCCCCTGGCTGGGACTCAGCAAGGGCACGGACCCGGTCGGCAGGATCATCGAGCTTCCGGATCGCGTCGACGTACACTCCCGTCGCGTTGATCACCGAGCGCGCCTCGATGGCGAACTCCTCGCCGGTCTCGGCGTCGCGGAAGCGTGACTCCGTGCGATCCGGCCTCCACGCCGGTCGAAGCCGGTCACAGGAGCCTGATTCAACGCCGTGCCGCCGAGGTCGGCCAGGGTCCGGGCCAGTGCGATCGCCAGCCGGGCGTCGTCGAACTGCCCGTCGGTATAGACGATCCCCCCGTGCAGGCCGGTCGGGCAGATCGTCGGGATCCTCTCGACAACTTCGGCCGGGCCGATCCACCGCGAACTCCCGAAGTTGGATCGGCCGGCCAGCAAGTCGTAGACTTTGAGGCCGATCCCGTAAAAGGGCAGTTCTCTCCATCGGTAGGCGGGCACGACGAAATCGCGAGCATGGACCAGGTGGGCGCAGTTGCGGAACAGGACTCCCCGCTCGTGAAGGGCCTCGCGGACCAGCGGGATATCGCCCTGAGCCAGGTAGCGCACGCCTCCATGGATCAGCTTGGTACTGCGGCTCGATGTCCCCTGGGCGAAGTCGCGGGCCTCGAGCAAGACCGTCCGATAGCCGCGAGATGCGGCATCAACTGCCGAACCCAGCCCGGTGGCCCCGCCGCCGATGACCACGACGTCCCAGGTGCCACCGGCGCGGAGCCGCTCCAGGTTTTCGATACGTGCGAGTGATCCCATCGCAACATCATACACACCCGACCAACACCCTTGGCCATTGCCAGCGGAAACCGACGAAGTTAGCCTTCACAGTTACATTAGCGTCGACGAACCAAACGCTCGACTCGCCATCAATTGCGATCCAACAAGCTTTGGAGGAAGTTCCAACATGGAGACGATGCTGGCCCTTGTGAAGAAAGAGGCCAAGCCCGGTCTGTGGCTCGACGAAGTGCCGGTCCCGCGGATCGGCATCAACGACGTCCTGATCAAGGTCCTCCGCACCGGGATCTGCGGAACGGACGTGCACATCGAGACCTGGGATGCGTGGGCGAAGCGGACGATTCCGGTCCCGATGGTCGTCGGCCACGAGTTCGTGGGGGAGATCGTCGAGGTCGGCTCGAACGTCAAGGACTTCCATGTCGGCGAGATCGTCAGCGGCGAGGGGCACGTGGTCTGCGGCCGTTGCCGGAACTGCCTGGCGGGTCGCCGGCACCTCTGCAAGGACACCAAGGGGATCGGAGTGAACCGACCCGGTGCGTTCGCCGAGTATCTGTCCCTGCCGATGACGAATGTCTGGGTCCACGACCCGAACATCCCGCGCGACGTTCAGGCGATCTTCGACCCGTTCGGCAACGCCGTGCACACGGCCCTCCAGTTCGACGTGCTGGGTGAGGACGTGCTGATCACCGGCGCCGGGCCGATCGGGATCATGGCGGTGAAGGTCGTCCGCCACGCCGGAGCGCGGCACGTCGTGATCACCGACGTCAATCCGTACCGCCTCGAGCTGGCCCGCAAGATGGGAGCCACACTCGCCGTCGACGTCCGTTCGCGATCGATCGAGAGCGTCCAGAACGAGCTGGGCATGAAGGAGGGGTTCGACATCGGACTGGAGATGTCCGGCAATCCCGAGGCGTTCCGCGACATGCTGACCAACATGTGCCATGGCGGCAAGATCGCCATGCTCGGCATCCCCACCCGCGAGATCGCCATCGACTGGAACACCGTCGTCTTCAACATGATCACCATCAAGGGCATCTACGGCCGCGAGATGTACGAGACCTGGTACAAGATGACCGTCATGCTCCAGTCCGGCATGGACATCAGCCCGGTCATCACCCACCGCTACAACTTCCGCGAGTTCGAGAAGGGCTTCGCGGCCATGAAATCCGGCGAGTCGGGCAAGGTCATCCTGACGTGGCACGAAGGATGAGAACTCGGGCGGGCGCGGCTCGACCAGGCCTGGATTCGACAGCGAATAAAGGACTCCGACCATGTATGGGGCAATCCAGCAGCACCTGACCGCCCAGCTTGACGAGATCCGCAAGGCCGGGCTCTTCAAGGGCGAGCGCGTCCTGAGCTCGCCGCAGCGCGGCGCACGTCGGCGTGCAGGGCCGGGCCGATGTGCTGAACATGTGCGCAAACAACTACCTGGGTCTGGCCGACCACCCCGAAGTCGTCCGCGCGGCACACGACGCCCTCGACCACTGGGGCAACGGCATGGCCTCGGTCCGGTTCATCTGCGGGACGCAGGAGCCTCACAAGGCGCTCGAGCAGGCGATCAGCGAGTTCCTCGGTACCGAGGACACGATCCTCTACTCATCCTGCTGGGACGCCAACGGTGGGCTGTTCGAGACCATCCTGGGCGCCGAGGACGCCGTGATCTCCGACGAGCTCAATCACGCCTCGATCATCGACGGCATCCGGCTCTGCAAGGCGAAACGGCTCCGCTACAAGAACAACGACATGGCCGACCTGGAGGCGAAACTCCAGGAGGCCCGCGACTCCCGATTCCGGCTGATCGCTACCGACGGCGTCTTCTCGATGGATGGGATTATCGCCGACCTAAAGGCGATCTGCGACCTGGCGGAGAGACATGATGCGCTCGTGATGGTTGACGACTCGCATGCCGTCGGCTTCATGGGCCAGCACGGCCGGGGCACGCACGAATACCGCGATGTGATCGGTCGCGTGGACATCCTCACCGGCACGCTCGGCAAGGCCCTGGGAGGTGCCAGCGGCGGCTACACCAGCGGCCGGTCCGAAATCGTGACGATGCTCCGCCAGCGGTCGCGGCCCTATCTGTTCTCGAACTCGGTCGCGCCGCCGATCCTGGGCGCCTCGCTCAAGGCGATCGAGATCTGCCGGCGATCGACCGAGCTCCGCGACCGGCTCGAAGCCAACACCCGTCTCTTCCGCACCGCGATGACCGAGCGGAAGTTCAACATCGTCCCGGGAGAGCATCCGATCGTCCCGATCATGATCGGCGACGCCGCCCTGGCCGGCCGCATGGCCGATCGACTGCTAGAAAAGGGCGTCTACGCGATCGGGTTCTTTTATCCGGTGGTGCCGCAAGGCAAAGCGCGAGTCCGCGTCCAGGTTTCGGCCGCGCACACTCGCGAGGACCTCGAATTCGCCATCGAGGCGTTCACCGGCGTGCGGGATGAGTTGGGACTGTGACTGTACCTCGTGGAGACGGCATGTGTCCCGCGAATTACCAGATTCGGAATGGAATGGTGCCATCGTTCTCGTCGGGAAGTGGCGTCGGCACGGTCTGGATCGTGCTGGGGTTGAGTGGCACCTGGCGTGCGGAGCCGAATTGGATTGATCGCGAAGGAAGAGCGATGGGTGTGTATTGGGTGACATTGAACGTCGTCTTCGGATGGAGCTTTTATGCCGCCTGACTCCATGCACTCATGGGCGATTCACGAAGGAACTGCACGTTGATTACCATAGATGTGAATGTTGCAATATCTTATTTACGATATCGACACCGATCGGTATAGTGTACGGTTGCTTCACCTGTTATTCCACCTGTTACCAGGTGGATGGCTCTCGAGCACTTTTGGCCCGGATCGTGCCCGCGCCCATCATTTTCCTAACCACAGCTCGCTCGTGAAGCGCCCGAATCAAGAGGGGCCGGTCATCCTGGTTCCGTCTGGAGTGAGAGATTCGATGGTCCGCCGCAGGCCCTCCTCGAACGAGACGATCGGCAAGTAGCCCAGGACCTCTCGGATTCGGTCGAGGCTGGCCTGGGAATCGCGGACGTCACCCGGCCGGACGGGCAGGAACTCGGGCTCGAGCTGGGTGCCGAGCGCTCCGTTGATGCCGGCAACCAGGTCGAGGAGGCTGATGCGCTGGCCGGTACCGACGTTGAAGACAGCACCTCCGAGCGGCTGAGGGTGCCGCAGCGCGGCAAGGTTCGCGGCCACGACATTCGCGACGAAGGTGAAATCGCGCGTTTGGCTCCCGTCGCCGTGGATCGTGGGGCGCAGGCCCTGGGACATGCGCTGCACGAAGATGGAGATCACGCCGCTATAGGGGCTGGACGGATCCT
Source organism: uncultured Isosphaeraceae bacterium (assembly GCA_963845695.1). GTDB lineage: Bacteria > Planctomycetota > Planctomycetia > Isosphaerales > Isosphaeraceae > CAWJTV01. The sequence continues at coordinate 66,090 of CAWJTQ010000021.1, forward strand.
GGCGCAGGCCCGAAGATGTTGAAATAACGGAGGCTCACACCGTCCAGGCCCATGGTCCGCGCGTAGACCGAGACGTAATGTTCGCCCGCCAGCTTGCCGGCGGCATACGGGCTCAGCGGCTGGGGGAGGATCTCCTCGTGCTTGGGAAGCTCGACGGTCTCGCCATAGGCGCTGCTGGACGCGGCGAAGACGATTCGCTGGACTCCGGCCAATCGCGACGCCTCCAGGAGGTTGAGCGTCGCCGTCGGCCCGCTGGCGTGCGACTCGAGGGGCTCTCGGACCGAGCGCGGGACGCTCGGGATCGCCGCGTGGTGGAGGACGTACATCACGCCGTCGACCGCCCGACGGCAAACGTCGTAATCGGCGAGGTCCCCTTGGAGCCAATCATAACGCCCTTTCAGGTGGGCCAGGTTCGCGCGATGACCTGTTGCGAGGTTGTCGACGACCCGAACCGCGCAACCCTCACCGAGGAGCGCATCAACCAGGTGCGACCCGATGAACCCGGCTCCTCCCGTCACGAGAACGCGGTCGCCTGATGTCATTCCGAAACGCCCTCAACGCGCGAATTCACAGAGCGAATGCACGTGCTCCATGCTACCGTCATTGGCCCAGGGGTCAAGCTGGGCCATGTCCTTGAGTTGTTGCCCGCGGAGGCGATCGACGGCCAGGAACGCACAGCTCAGGTCGGGGAGTGAGCTGAGGTCGCCCCAGAGCTTCTCGAACTGCGCGACCGGGTAGACATCCTCCTGGCCGTGCCCCCAGCGCCGCTTGACGTCCTTGATGGTCACATAGGTCGGCACACGGGCCGCCATGGAGCGGACGGCGGCGGCCACCTTGGTCGGCGCGCGCCTTGAGGTCTTCGCGGACCAACCCGAGATTATCGAGCAGCCCATCGATCCGGACCCAGGTCGTCAACGTGTTGTAGTAGCGGAGCTTGAACTCGGTGTCCTCGCGCGGCTGCGCCAGGCCCTCGAGCAGCCGGACGCGGCCGCCGACCCTGGCCAGTCCGCCGCCACGATCGTCGATGCGCCTTGGAATCACCTCGAAGCTCAAAGTGGCCCCGGATTCGATGGCCAGGCCCAGTACACCCGGCTCCAGGGTTACGCCGAGGGTGTCGATGTTGTGGACCAACAACCAGTTCAGTCGGGGATATTGATCCAGGAGCTGGGCCAGCACGCCGTTCCGCAAGAGGTTGGGCACCTCGTAGAAGTGACCCGGCGGGTTGAACCTCTGGATCGGCAGGTTGTCGGTGTAGTCGGAACCCTCGCGATGTCCCCTAGCCCAGTCGAGGATCGCCCGCCGGCTGGCCTCGCGGACTTTTTGCTTGTTCTCGTCGAGCGTCTCGTGGCTGGTCTCTTCCCAGAGGAAACTGAGATCCCGAGTCATCGGGATCAGGCGCTGGCCGATCGACTGGCCGCGCGATAGGTAGACCGGGCCGTCGTAGCCGTAGTTGCCGGTGGCCCGCAGATGGTGATCGATGGCCGCATGGGTCAGATAGCTGGTCGTCACGACGTGCGGGACGGTGATTCCCAGGGAGCGCCGGAGCTGGTTGGTCTTGGCGAGGTGGATCTCCAGGAAGCTGCGATGGGGTCCCCCGAGCTGCACAAAAGGGTTGACGGCCTTGACCACCCCGGCGCCGGTGGTCCATCGGCTGCCCACGCCGGCCGCAAGCGATACGATGGCGGCCTCCCCGCGCTCCAACGCCGACGTGCCCCGCTCGATCGCCCGAGACGGCCAGGGGGTGTACGCCGGAATCAGCTCGGAGTCGTCAACGTCGCGGATATCGAGGTCGACTGGCAGACGGTTCCGCGCCAGACCGATCCGTCCCCGCTGGAGATCGTCACGCAACTGCTCGTGCTGCACCGAGTCGAATCCGTTCTCCCGACGGATCCGCTCGGCCTCCTCGTCCCATCCGGCGGTCGAGGTATCCGAGGCGGACCGCGTGACCGGGAAGAGGTGGTTGACCATCGTCCGGAAGAGACGGAGCAGGTCGCGTTCCTCGGGATAGGTATTGGCGAAGTGATCGACGTCGGCCCGGCGCTGGTGGGGGAGCGAGTTCGATGACGTCGCAAGCATCCGGGGGACCTGGAGCAGGTAGTAGGCGGGCGGCATCAGCGCACCGGCGCCGGTTTCCAGGGTGGCGAACGTGCCGTTGGGGTTGATCCGGAAGTCGTAGACGACCGGATCCATGGCAAACGGCAGGGCGTCGTCAAGGTCCGACTTCGCCTGCTGCATGATCGCGGCAACCCGCTCCTGGAACTCGTCGTGACGCTCGGGGGCCACGAAGAAGGCCATCCCGCCGCCGGCCATCCCGCCGAGCATCAGGAAGCCCCAGAAATCGTCGCCCAGCGCCGATCGGGCCTCGCGAATAATCGTCTCGGTGAATTCGTTCGTCACCCAGGGGATGATCCCTTTGAGCGGACCGTCCCAGTTCCGGGTCGTCCTTTGTCCCAGGCCGTGGACGTCCGATCGCTCGACGCACGAGACGATTTCCTGGAAGATCTCGAGCGCCTGCTGGCGGGCAAGCCACTCTGCGCGGCCGCGGAGCAGGTACTTGGCGGTTACCATGTTCAGGATCGGGCCCACATTCTGGGCCATCCCGCCGTGGACCAGGATCAGGCTTTTCGCCAGGGCCGTCGGAAAGGACTCGGCGTGCTCGTGGGCCTGAGGCGGTTGTGATCCTGCGGTCCGAAGATCGAGCAGTCGGTGGTCGGGGAGCAGTCGGCCGCGGCTGACGCTCCATTCGGGGTCGGACTCGGAGGCCGTGACGCCCTGGATCAGCTTGATGCCGGGGAAGACACCTCCCGAATCCTGCCAGCCGCCCCCGGAGCCGCCGAGCCACTCGCCGAGGATCGCTCGGGCCACCACCACCTTGGACTCCTCGAACTCGAGCGGACCCGTCAGGTTGCGCACTTGTCCCGTGGCCCGCATGAGGAGTGCGATCAAGGATGCCAAAAGGTTCGTCGACACGGCCAGCCGCGAGCCCTTCGGGATATCGTTGACCTTGCTGACGATCTCCAGCCCGTGACCGGGCCCGACGATTCGCGCGAGGAGGTCTTCGAGCCTGACCCTCGTGCCTTCCAGCGAGGGTGGGATCAAGCCCGAGGCCACAATACCGGCCTTGATCAGGCCGAGGTAATCGTTGCCGAAGTTGTACACCTCCTCGAGTTGATCGATGTCCTTGCACGCCTTCAGGTCGATGCTGGTCAGCCGCAGGATCGGCTCGGCGATGACCCGGAGCCGGCTCTCGATCGGAGGGCAGGGGGCGTTGTCCCGGCCGTGGACCCCGAGGTCGACGGAGATGTTCAGGACGCGCGCGCCCTCGGGAAAATCCATGCCGAGGAAGAAGATATCCGACCAGCCGCTGTGCGAGAGGTCCAGGCGCACGGGGGTCTGTTCGACCAGGATGGGGAACAACGCGTCGTCCGACTCGCGGCGGAGGAGTTCCGGACGGATCCGCAACGGGTGCTCGTCAGCCTCACCGACCCGGAACATCCATCGGTTACCCTGACAACTCCGGACAGACCGCCGCACTTGATCGGCCAGGTTCTGAAACGCGATCTGCTCGTAAGCCTGAGCCAGGGCGCTACAAATCGCACCATTGGGGCCTTCGTTCCGCATCGTTTCCAGGAAGGCCGCGATCGCCTGCTCGTAGCGACGCTCCATCAGGTCCCGAAATCCGGCGAAGGGGATCAGCCCCGATCCGCGGATCTCCGGTGAGTCCTGGATCTCGTACCGGTACAGCGCGTGGAGGAACAATGAGGCGCGGACGCGTTCGTAGAGGTTGCTCCGGACCCGACGGAACTGCTCCAGCTCCTCGCAGGCCCCCAGTTTCTCCGCCAGGCTGACTGGCGCAGACCCGTTCGCGGATCGATCGGTCGCGGACCGACGGATCCGAGTGGGTGATCGTCTCGATGAGGAGTTGGCCAGTGGTCGACATAGTCTCGGTGTTCAGTGGAATGCCTCATCGCGGAGCATTCTGCTCGACCCTCACGACCGATTCTAGCATCAACGCCAGGACGCGTTCCCGGTCCGAACCGGCCAGTGCCAGGGCGATCTGGGCCTCGAGCACGCCGAACCTGGCTTCGAGGTTGTACCGGAACCCCCGCGTTTCGAGGGCGAGGTAACGCTCGCGCTGCGCCAGGGCGTTCAACGCCGTCGTCAATTGGATGGATCCCAGCTCACGGACATCGCGGCGGACGATGTCGTCCAGCAGCTCGAAGACGGTGGGCGTCAGGACATGCATGCCGAAGAAGCAGAGATAGTGCCCCGCCCGGAGGCCCGGGACATGGAGGCGCAGCTCCGCCTGGGTCGGATTCGGCTTTTCGATGATCTCGTCGATCACGTAGATCTCCGGATGCTCGGGCAGCCGCCGGCCTGACAAGGTCCCGTATTGATGGATCAGATGCTCGCGCGTGGCCTGGACGGCGGAAACCACGCAGCCTTCTTCCGTCGCCAGATCGATCAACTGCCGCGCACAGCGCCGCGACTCCGCGGAGATGTAGAGATGGTCACCCAGGAGCAGCAGAAACGGCTCCGTCCCAACGAAGGACCCTGCGCACCAGACGGCGTGGCCGTACCCCTGGGGTTCAGACTGAACGGCGAATCGCAACCGCTGTTCGAGGTCAGCGAGTCGCCGCGCCTGCTCGGCGGCCCAATCGATCCCTTTGGCTGACTGCACGTTGGCGGTGAAGTTGCGGAAATGGTCGCGGTAAACGATTTCATCGCCCGGTGCGCAGACGACGCAGATCTCCTCGATGCCGCTGGAAATCGCCTCTTCGGCGATGATCTGGAGCACAGGCTTGGTCACGCCGTCGCGGTCAACCAGGGGGAGCATCGCCCTCTGCACAGTGTCGGACGCGGGATACTGTCGCGCCCCACGACCCGCCGCCGTGATCACCGCCTTGGAGATCTGCAAGGTGAGTCACCTCTTTTCCCGGATCGCCCGGCCGTTCTGGTCTTCGTCACGTCGAGCGTTTCGGGCGTGGATGATGATCGTTGCCCCGTCGGGAATTAGATTAACCTCCAGCAATGCCGGGGGGCAACCCCGTCTCTTGACACCTTGGAGGGAGCATGAATAATTATAGAATGTGTCGCGGCGATGACCGCGCCTCCATTTGGGGATGTAGCTCAATTGGTTAGAGCACCGGCCTTTCACTTCTGCGGTGCAACTTTTCTGACATCCCCTAAACCCATTAGCTGCGTGATACTTATGGCAAGCCCTCTTGACGTGCTCTGACAATGTCAGAGAAAACCGTCAGAGAAGTTGGGGGCTACCATGCCGCATCGTCCTGAGCCTTTCTACCGTGCGCCACGCCGTCTGTGGTACGTCCAGCTCGACGGCAAACAGATCAACCTTGGCAGGGAAGACAACCCTCGGAAAGACGGCGACGGGCAGCCGGTTCCCTGCGCTGCGATCGTCACCAGATTCCACGAGCTGATGGCCGACAGGGGGAAGAATGCCCCGCCGCCGGAGGCCACCGTTGACAGCACGCTCGCCGTCGTCGTGATCGACCAGTTCCTCGACTGGGTCCAGCGTCACAAGTCCGAACGCACATATGAGTGGTATTTGCGGCATTGCGAGGCGTTCGCCAAAGCGGTGCCCAGCACGCTCGCCGTGGCCAAGGTCAAGCCATTCCACCTGAGGGCGTGATCCCAAAATGCGGTCATGCGGCAGTACGCTTAGAGTGTTTCTTCGTTGATGGTTGCGTCGATTCCTCGTCCTCGTCTTCCATCGCTTTCAAGTCGGCCAGGCACTCCAGGGGCGACCAACGCCAGTCGGTTCGCCGGTCTCTCGCCATCGCCTCCCGCGTGTGGTCCACGATCTCTTCCCACCGACCCGAAACCACTGCGGCCCGGAGCTGGAACACGGCTTCCGCATTCTCTTCAGTCCAGTCAATACTCGTGCCCTTGAGACGAAGGTTGATGACTCGTCGGATCGTGCTTTCGATCGCGCCGCTTCCCAGGGGCACGCCACGGCACCGGAAACAATTGGAGCGCAATCGTCCCGCCTCGGAGTGCCTGGTCAGATCGCCGAGCTCGCGCCACACGGCCGAATCTTCCGGCTGCCCCGCCGACAACACCTCCCATTCGGCGATGACGTCGCGACTCATGCCCGCTTTGAGAAGCCGCCGGAGTCGGCTGTAAAGCTCCCCACGCCGTTCTTCGGCCCGACCCGCGCCGCCAATGCCAGGCTCAGATGATGCACGCCGTGACACCAATCGAGCACCTCGACCACACGGATCGGGTCCAGCTTGACCTGGGCGATCACCCAATCCAGCCTGGCCCAGATCCACGGGGCGCCGTCGGCCACGAAGGTCACCACGTTGGCCCGGGCGACACCCAGTCGGTGCAAATGGAACGCGACCAATTCGATCAAGGCGTCTGGTCCCTGCAGAGTGCCATCGATGACGGGTCGGCTCCCCTTGACCATGCGCCTCTTCTGATCCAGTTCAAAGAGGATCACGACCTTGGGCTCGCGCCACGCGATCCGGAACTTCTTCCGTTTCCGTTTGCCGCTGACGAGCACGGTCGCGATCACGGTTCGCACACGGACCCGACCCCCGTCGATCCCGACCCCGATACTCTGGCCCGCGAACTCGCTGCCGGCCGGAAGTTCGCCGCGACGAAACCGGAGCAGATCCCGGGTGCGCGTGGCCAGCATCTGGGCCCCCAACTCGGCCGCGATCCGCCCGATGGCTTTCTCGTCCAGTTCCAGACCGCGACGAGCCAACTCCGCCCGAGCCTGTTCGATCGGCAACAGACCAACCTGCCGGCCGACTTCCGCCTGCACGTTGGGACTGCAACCTTCGCTGAACCGGTAAGCCGCCAATTCCGGGTAAAGCCCACCGCCTTCGCAACCGCGTCCCTTGCCGGTCCGTCCCCGCGGCGAGCAATACAGGGTCATCACCGTGATCGCCAGGCCCCCCAGGAGCCGCACGATCAGGGGGCGCCTTTTTTTTCAACCGGGCGCAACGGGACCTCGGCCGCGGCGATGACCGTGTCGACGTGGTCGACCGTTTCCGGACGCTCACAACGGCAGGCATTCCTGGACCGGGAGACCGCAGGCGACGCATCGCTGCGCGCCGAGGTGCGCGAGCTGCGGGCTGCGGACGAGCAGGCGAGCCGCGAGGGTTTCCTTGATCAAGTGAAACACCGGTCTGCCACTCGCCTCGCGGGAACAACTCACTCCACAGGCATGGACGAGAGCCAGGGTCGAACAGAGTCCGGACTCAACGGCGACGTCGCAGTCAGCTTGGTTGTTGGGTCGGGTCAGCACCAAGCAAGCGCTGTCGAAAGCCTTTACAGCAGCCGGATGCGCCGGCATTCTGATCATCCTGGTCGGCTTCGGTGGTTTTCTCATCAAGAATGTGTTTTGGGACAACCACTACGTCGACATTGCGCGGCGCCCGGTCCTCTGGGCGGCACGCGGCCATTGTCGTTGCGGCGGCGCTCATGGCCCCGGTCCCCTGGGGGCGACTGCGCGTGTCCCTCCGTGGTTATCGCGCCTTGGAGCTGGTCCTCATGCTACTGATCACGGTCTTCTTCGCCCTTTATCAAGTCGACGAGCTTCGCCGGGACCATTGGGCAGCCCTGGCCGCCACGGGGCACGAAGCGGAGGTGCTCGACTTGGAGAGCGATAGCTGCCTACTGCGATGGGGCGTATTCCTGGTCTTTTACGGCTTCTTCGTACCCAACACCTGGGGACGATGTGCCTTGGTTGGCGGGGGCGTCGCCATCTGTCCAATTGCCGTCGCGGCTTCGCGGGTGGGTGGGCGTCTCGAAAGTGGGTGGAAAATTTCGTAGAACGGAGGTCTTTGATGTATCGTCTCCGATTCAGTAGTCCTTTGTTCACGGAGGGTTCCCATGTCCTTTGCCCATCTTCCCGAATATCAGGCGCGCCGAGCCGAGCAGTTGCTCGAATCCCTCAAGGCATCCGCCGAACACGACCTCCAAGCCATTGCCGAATTACTGGCCAGCCAACCCGACGATCAACTCTTCGGCCAGACCGAGTTCCAACTCCGCGATCTGGTCCATCGCCTCGGCGCCCAAGCTCTTCAAACCGCTGCCGACCAGCGGAAAAAAGGGGGTACCGCGGTTCCAGCGTGACCTGCCCTCACTGCCAGGAACCGGCGCGATTCAAGGGCTATCGCCCCAAGGGCCTGCTTTCGACCTTGGGGCCTTTGACCATCGAACGCGCCTATTACCATTGTTGCCACTGTCACCAAGGCCACTGCCCCGGCGACGATGCCTTCGGCTTGGACCTCGGTGATTTGACCTCCGGTGCGGCCGAGTTGACCAGCTTGGCCGGAACCTTGGACAACTTCGCCCGCGCCGCCGACGTGGTCTTGCCCAAGATGAGCGGATTGGCGATCGCCGAATCGACTGTGGAGCGGACGACCGAAGCGATCGGCTGCGAACTAGGCCAAGCCATGGAGGCGAAAGTCGTCTTCGGTGAGGCCCGACCGTGGGACTGGCACCACGACGCCCAAGGCCAGACCTGCGCCTACGTGTCGATCGACTCGACCGGAGTCGCCAAGCAAGGGCCGGGCGCCGCGGCCGCCGAGGGGGAGATGGTCGCGGTGGGGATGGTCTACAACCCCGTCCCGGAGGATCGATTGCGGTGGGCCAAACCGAAGGGCCCGCGGCCGCCTTGGCAAGCCCGATACGTGGCCAGTCTGGAGGGCCAAGAGGCCGTGGCCGAGCCCTTGCGTCACCAGGCCGGCCAGGTCGGCATGGGCCAGGCGCAGCGGTGGATCGCCATCAGCGACGGGGGCGCGGGTCTGGAGGAGTTGCTGCGGGTCCACTTCGGCCGGGTCGAGGTGGTGATCCTGGACTTCTACCACGCCTCGGAACACCTGGGGGACTTCGCCAAGGTGTGGTGCGGTGGCGACGCCGAGGCAGCCCAGGCGAAGCATACGGAGTGGGCCCACCGGCTCAAACACGAGGGCGGTGACGTGATCCTGGAATGGCTTGAGGGCCTGGATATCGCGGAAAATCCTCGAGCGCAGTCGGCCTGGGAGAACCTCGTGACTTACTTCCGGAACCAGCACCATCGGATGGACTATCCGAGCTATCGAGCCCAGGGTTGGCAGATCGGCTCCGGTCCGGTGGAGGCGGCTTGCAAGACGGTCATCGGTCAGAGGATGAAAGGCTCGGGGATGCGGTGGGGGCATGGAGGAGCCGACGCAGTCAGCCATCTGCGAGCCCTGCTCTTGAGCGAGAAGGGCCAATGGGAGGCGTTCTGGGCCAACCGCCGCAAGGGGGCGTAGATCTCCTACCCACTTTAAAGACGCCCACCCGTCGCGGGTCGCGGCGGGAGTCGGACTCTGGCAAGGCACCCTGCGCCAGTTTCAGGACATTCTCCTGGAGATGAGCATCTGGTCGGGTCTGGGCTGGGCGATGGCGGTGTACGGATCGCATAAGATTTCGCAATTGCGCCGGGAGGCGTTCGAAGCCCGCAAGCTGGGCCAGTACCGATTGAAGCACCGGCTCGGCTCTGGGGGGATGGGGGAGGTCTGGCTGGCCGAGCATCAGTTTCTCAAGCGACCCTCACCATCAAGCTGATCCGGGAGGAGCTGGTCGGTGACCCAGTCACTTTGTCCCGGTTCCAGCGCGAGGTGCAGACGACTGCCATGCTTGCGCACCCGATCACGGTCCGCATTTATGATTACGGAATCGCCGACGACGGGACGTTCTACTACACGATGGAGTACCTGCCCGGCTTAACATTGCAGAAGCTGGCTAGAGAGTTCGGCCCGCTGTCTCCGGACCGCGTGGTCTACTTCCTCAGACGGGCCTGCTCGGCTCTCCGAGAGGCCCATGGGCGGGTCTCATCCACCGCGACTTGAAGCCCAGCAATCTCATTACTTGCGAGCTGGGAGGCGTTCCGGATGTGCTCAAGATACTCGATTTTGGGCTGGTCCGCGGTGCCCCGCGAGAGCCGGGCTGGGAGAAGCTGAGCTTTCAGGGATTCATCGCAGGCCACGCCCGCTTATGTCTCACCCGAGCAGGCGGCCTGCCGATGGAGGTAGACGCTCGTAGCGACATCTACAGCCTTGGTGGTTAGGATATTTCCTGCTGGCCGGGCGTCCCCCATTCGAGGGCGAGACACCTCACCACGTGATGGTCGCCCACCTGGAACAGCCGGTCCCGCCATTGCGAGTTCACGGACGGGAGATTCCTCGCGATCTCGAGGCGGTCATTCGACGGTGCCTGGAGAAAGATCCGGCCGATCGCTTTCCTGACGTCATGAGTTTGAATGAAGCTTTGGCCACCTGCCTTTGCGCTGACCTATGGACCGAGTCAGTGGCCGCCGAGTGGTGGCAGGCACATCCGATCAACCAGTGTTCCTCAGAGAACACATGAGTTGGGAACTGGCTTTCGAGGAGATCCAACCTCCGGACCCAGTGCGAATTGACCGGTGTCCCCCAGGCCCACCCTTTGCGCACATCGAGCCCGAAAACGTGGCTTAGAATTCTCTGGGTATCCTGCGCCGTCGGCTTCGCGACATCAAACGCGTTGGCTGCGGATTCTCTTTCGATCTGGGGGAATGCGATGGATGGCAAATTCACGCCTCTCTTTGAACTTCGCATCGACCAGCAATTCCCGGCCTGGGGTTTTCTCTTTGACAGGTCGCTCCGTTTGGATTCTCATTTCGTAAAGCCCGTTCGCCCAGTGCTTCCCTGGATTCTCTATCTTGCCATTCACGCTACGGAGTGGCCTCCATGGCACCGCCCCTTGGCAAAGCTCACAAGGATCTCTCCGCCGACTCCCTCTTCTCACCGCTTCGCTCCGGTTTCGACTCGCTCCTGTACCTATGTCCGCGAGCCGTGCGAGATCCAGATCTCTCTGAGCGACGCCCTGATGTCGGCCTTCGCCATGTTCTCCTTAAAAGACCCCTCCTTGCTCGCCTTCGATCATCGCCGTCGCGACCCCCTCGACAATTTCCGCTCCATCTATGGCATCCGCAACGTCCCCTGCGACTCACAGATGCGGGACATCCTCGATCCGCTGGATCCCGACGACCTGCGGCCCGGCTTCACCGATGTGTTCCGCCGCCTCCAGCGCGGCAAGGTCCTCGAACGCTTCACCTACCTCGACGGCCATTATCTCCTGTCGCTCGATGGCACGACTTACTTCTCCTCCGCCAAGATCCATTGTCCCTCGTGCCTGGAGAAGCACCATCGTGGCGGCGGGGTCACCTATTCCCATCAACTCTTCGGCGCTACCCTGGTCCATCCCGACCTCAAGGAAGTCATCCCGTTGGCTCCGGAGCCGATTATCCAGCAGGACGGCCAGACCAAGAACGACTGCGATCGCAACGCCACCCGCCGCTGGCTCAAGCAGTTCCGTCGCGAGTATCCCCATCTGCCGGTCATCGTCGTCGAAGACGCCCTGGCCGCCAACGCCCCTCACCTGAAGGATCTGCGCGAGGCCCGTGCGCATTTCATCATCGGCGTCAAGCCGGGCTACCACGCCTTTCTGTTCGAGCACCTGCAGGCCCGGGACGAGGCGGGTCAGATGACGATCCGGACCTGGGTCGATCCGGCGACAGGTGTCCTGCATCATTTTCGGTTCTGCAATGCGGTGCCGCTCAACGAGTCGCATGCCGACGAGTTGGTCAACGTGCTGGAATACTGGGAGATCCATCCCGACGGGACGGTGCAGTATTTCAGTTGGATCACCGACTTTCTCCTGACTCCGGCGACGTTTGGGACATCATGCGCGGCGGCCGAGCGCGCTGGAAGATCGAGAATGAGACCTTCAACACCTTGAAAAACCAAGACTATCATCTGAAACACAATTACGGACACGGGGAGCAGAACCTGTCGGTGGTGCTAGCCCTGTTGATGATGCTGGCGTTCCTGGTGGACCAAGTGCAGCAGTTGCGTTGTCCATTGTTCCAAGCGGCTTGGCAGAAGCTGAGGACCAAGTGCCATCTCTGGGAAGAGATTCGCCACCATTTTCGCATGCTACGGTCTTCTTCGATGGCCGAGTTGCTCAGGGCGTTAGTGTGTGGGATCGTCCCGCAGAAGCCGGTGTTGCAGAACACGTCGTAGTCGGCGTCGTGTTCGGGGAACGGTCGCGTGGTCGAGCGAGGCGCTGAGGCTGCGTCGGGTTCGGGGTACGTGCTCAGGGCGGAATGGGGTCCGACAAGGCCCGGCAAGCTGGGTCAGACCACTGCGATCAGGCGACGGAAAAGACCTCGCTGCGCCTCCTCGAATTTCCTTCGAGAGAACACGACGGCGAAATGGATGTTAAAATGGAGAAATCAGGTCGAGTCATGCTCGCGACGCCGGGAATTGCTGGCATCGGACCTGTTCTCGGCACGAGTGATTGGGAGCGCGGTTACACGTTCCACCCTCCCAACATCTATCCCAAGCCGGCGGACTGCATTGCCATTGCGCGGCTTCTCCGGGAAACCGCCGACGAGATCGAGGAAGAATACACGCCGGTCCGTCGCGACGAGAGCGTATAGGACATCAATGCTGCGTGAAGCGAGACTCAGGTCTGGGCGCGACGGACCGGCGAGTATCACGGCAAGTTGCGCTATCCGTTGATATGTCGCTCGATTTGTCGCAGCAAGTCGAGGAGGCGCTCGAACGTCGGTGGCTCACCGAAGATCATCTCCTGCATATTGCGGTAGTCCTGCTCCAACTCGGGAAGGCGGACATCCGGCGGCACGAGTCGGAGCGTGCCCGGCTTGGCCTCGGCGTAACGCGCCAGGCCGCCGGGAAGAACACTTCCTTGTGCCGGGCGACCTTCAGCAACAGTTCCGTGTCCTTGACGGCAGCTTTGCCCAGCTCGTGCTCGTAGAGCCGCACCACGTCGTAATAGTGCCGCGACTGCCGATCCCGGAACTTCTTCTCCGCCGGCGCATGGTGCCACATGTGGAGCACCGTTGCCTTCTCCCAGAATGTCCGCTCGGCGGCCAGGACACGGACCTTGCCTCCGGCCTCTTTGAAGACACCGGGGAACGCGTCGGCCGCATAGGATGTAACCATCGCTTCGACGACTGGCCAGTGGTCGGAGCGTGCCCCGATCTCCAGCCTCACGACGGGCCGGATATAGGCCGGCTCGTCGGCAGCACGGGAGCGGGTTTCTGCCGGGTAGCGAAACAGCAGCGTCTGACCGGCCGGGTCATCTTCGTCCAGTTCCAGACCCCACGTCACCGAGGGCGGCTCGCCCAAGCGCATCGCCGAAAGCGGCCACGAGTTGAGGCAGAAGCCGCTCCTGGATGGCGCGCTGGCACGTCTCAGTCAGTGCTTCGAGCCCCTGCTTCCGCTGCTTGCCCGTAGTGGCGTTGAGCGGATCGCTTTCGCCGCCGAACCCCAGTCCCGCGCGGTCGAAGGACAGGTCCACGTCTTCCGAAAACCGCTCGATGACTCCGAACACCTTGGAGAGCGACGTGCCGCCCTTGAAGAGCAATCCCGCGGGCGGGTCGGGTAGAGTAAAGATCCGCTTGAGCGTCCAGCAGACCCAAAAATCCTTCTCGATGATTGCGGGCGATCAGCGCGCGACGGCTGGCGGTCGCCGCGAACAGGTCGGTGCGGTCAGCAAGGGGTAAACGGGCGATATCATCCATGACCCACCAACTCCTTCTTGTCCTGAGCGACTTGGCGCACGACGTCCGCGATCCAGTCCGTCGTGTACCGCGCATCCCGGAGAAGCTCCTGCCGCTGCTCCGCTGACAGCGCACGCCGCAGGCGCGCGATCACCTGCTCGTCCACAGCCGTCGCCCCGAGATGCCGCAGCGCCTGGAACACCATCGCGCTGGTCCGGCTCGCCGCCGACAGCTCCTTCGGGGCCGCGTGCCGAATCTGGAACACCATGCCACCGATCCGCACCTGGCGGGTCCGCCCGTCGGTCAGGTACACCGGCTTGGCCGGCACCTGGGTCGATAACCCTAGCCGGTTGGCCGCCACCGCGCCGGAAGGGAGCACCCGGCTGCCCGTCTGCCGGCCCAGCGCCTCGGCGATTTCGTCGGGGTCGGGGCCGATGGGGATGCCGAGCCGCTCGTTCACGCGGGGATAGTGGTAGAGACCTCGCCCGAGCCGCTGAATCTCGCCGCTCTTGACCAGGCGGGAGAGCGACTGGTCGGCGGCATCGCGGCTGCCCAGGTCGAGAAAGTCCTTCGGCGTGAAGACCTTTCCCCGGTCTTGCCCGCGAATCCGGTCCAGAATGTCGTCCTGTATGGTGCTCATGGCTCTGTCTCTCCTGTCAGAAAAGTGTACTCGAATTTCTGACAAATGGCAAGACCGGAAAAGGAATGCCCTCCGGCAAAGACAGCATGCCCCGGACTTTCAGAAGAAGACCCCCCAACACATCCACGCATCCTTCCTTCTGACGCCGAACTTGACGGCGCATGATAAATCCGGTTAGCACGTAGCGTTGCAAGTAGCATGATGGCAATGAACCATGGACGGAATGGAAAGGGACATCTGCACCCGTCTAGGAGCCTGTCCGAGAATTAAATCGATTAACAGCAATAGCTTACGCCATTAGTTAATATGGCAAACTGTCTTTTTTCCCGAGAATTCGAAAATCGCTGCGTCGGCCATTCGTCGTAAGTCCTTATCTGGCTTCACTTGATTCTCGGACAGCCTCCTAGGCGAAAAACCGTGCCATGACCTCGCCTGGAAGCCAGGCCGAAGCATCGAAGCCAGGGGCTGAGTTGAGCATGGTCAGCCGGTAGGGGCAGCCGATCCGCTTCGGGGCGCTCAGCCGTCGGCGCAGCCGGTCGCGGATGATCGCCCGCACCTCGTCGGCCTGCGGGCTGGCGAAACGTTTCATCTGGCCGCCTTGGCCGGACCGCCCGTAGCAGATCGAGACCGTCCAGTCGTCGAGCAGGTCGCGGCCAACCGTGATCTGGTAGCGGCGGTGATGGTTCAGCTCGCTGTTGTGGGCCTCGAAGGCGACGGTCAGAAGATTATCCATGGTCTCTCCCTTTTCGCTAAATTTCCTATTTTCCTGTTCGCTACCGCTCTCGGATTCTGCATCGCCTTGCTCCGGAGGGTTCCGCCGCAACGAATCGACCAAAGTCGAGCGCGGCACGCCCACCGAGCGAGCCGCCGCGGAGACCGTCAGGCCATTTGTCATCAGCGACCGAGCCGCGTCGATCCGCTCGGCATCGAGCTTCCTGGGGCGGCCGCCTACCCTCCCCCTGCGTTTTGCCGCCTCCAGGCCCGCCAGCACCCGCTCCCGGATGAGCGAACGCTCATACTGGGCCAGGGCTCCGAAGACGTGAAACAGGAACTCCCCCATCGCCGTCGTCGTATCGATGGACTCTGTAAGGGAGCGGAATCCGACACCGCGCGCACGCAGACCACCCACGATCTCGATCAGGTGCGGCAGGGAACGCCCGAGGCGATCGAGCTTCCATACGATCAGGACATCGCCAGGGCGGAGGAACTCCAGGCATACCTTGAGCCCCGGCCGGTCGTCACGGGCTCCCGATGCCTTATCCTCATGGATGTTTCGTTCATCGACCCCGGCAGACAGCAATGCATCGCGTTGCAGGTCGGTGCTTTGCCGATCATCGGAGGTCGAGATTCTTACATAGCCCACGAGCATTTCACGGAAACCGTCCAATCAGGTTGTTTCCGTGATAAATCACATCCATCAGTATCCGTCAATGGTTTTCGTGATCGCGGCGGTTAGACGAGCGAAGGAAATACGTCGGCGCTGTTCGGTCGCCACAGCCCGTCACGGAAAACACCTGTTTCCCGTCACATCATCCCCACACATTAACTGATTCTTATCCAAACTATACCTTTCCGGGGCGTTATTCAAAATACCCCAGGCTGCTGCATCCATCCAGGATTTCGCCGCTTCCATGCCTGCGACCGGGGGCGCTCGATTGCCGCCTCTGGACCTCCGGTTAGCCTCTCTTGCCGCGGAAAAGGCACTCGGATCGCCCTTGACCTTGTAAGAAAAATAGGCTATCTTTTCTTTCATGAAGCACAGGGATAGATCGACGCAAAGCATTGATTCTAGGATACTTGCGGCAATTCACGGCTGCGGTCGTGGTTCCGTGTTGTTCCCGGCGGACTTCCTGGAGCTTGGCAGCCGCCAGGCCGTCGATATCGCCCTGCACCGGCTCGCCCAGAAGGGAACGATTCGCCGCCTCGCCCGCGGCGTGTATGACTTCCCGAAAGAGCACCCGGTGCTCGGGCCGCTCCAGCCATCCGCCGAAGCCGTAGCCAAGGCCCTGGCGGGCCGCGACCGCACGCGCCTGCAACCGGCGGGAGCGTATGCGGCCAATGCCCTGGGTCTTTCCGAGCAGGTGCCGGCCAAAGCCGTGTTCCTGACGGACGGTCCGAGCCGGACCGTGAAGATCGGCCCGATGACCATTCAGCTCCGCCGGACCACCGCAAAGAACATGGCGGCGGCGGGACGGCTGAGCGGTCTTGTGATCCAGGCCCTTCGCGAACTGGGCAAGGAGCACGTGACCCCGGAGCGGCGCGCGCATCTGAAGCGCACCCTCCCGGCCCAAAAGCGGCAGGAACTCATCAAGGACATCCGGCTTGCCCCGGCCTGGATGCACCCCATCTTCCGCGAACTCGCCGAGGAGAAAGCATGAGGCTCGGCTTCCTCGAACTGCCGCCTGATGAACGCCGCCTGTACATCGAGCAGGCTGCGCTCCGGCGGAACGTATCCCCGGTGGTCCTGGAAAAGGACTTCTGAGTGTGCTGGTTGCTCGGCATCATGTTCGAGTCGGAGTTCGCGGAGAGCTTGGTGTTCAAAGGCGGAACCTCGCTGTCGAAGGTGTTCGGGGTGATCGAGCGGTTCTCGGAAGACATCGACCTGTCGCTGTCGCCCGCCTTTCTGAGACTCCCCGAAGCGGGCACTAGCCGGAATCAGGCGAACAAGTGGATGACGAGGGCCGAAGCAGCCTGCGGACCCGCTGTCCAAAGCCAGATCGGACCCGCGATGGAATCGGCGGTGGCAGCAGTGCTAGGGCGGAGCGAACAGGGATGGCTTGAATTCCTGACGGACTCCAACACCAACTCTCCGGTGCTCCTCTTTCGCTACCCGTCGTCGCAGCCCGCCGGGTTCGACTACCTCAAACGCTCGGTGAAGCTGGAATTCGGCTCTCTCACCGACCAGCAACCGGTCGGCCGGCACCAGATCCGGCCCTGGGTTGCCGAAGTCCTGCTGGATGCGTTCCCCGACTGGCGTTGCGAAGTCGTTGCCTTGGAAGTGGAGCGCAGCTTCTGGGAGAAGGCAACGATCCTTCACACCGAATATCACCGCTCAGCCGAGAAACCAACCCCGGACAGGTTCTCCAGGCATTACGCAGATACGGCGGCGCTGGCAAAACACCCGACCGCGAGCAGAGCCATCGACCTACATGACCTCCGCAACCAGGTCGTGGAATGGAAGAGTCAGTTCTTCGGCAGTTCGTGGGCAAACTATGGCCAGGCGAAGCCCGGTACTTTTCGCCTCGTACCTCCAGCCGAGCGACAGCTTGCGCTGCGGCGTGATTACCAGACAATGCGGGACATGTATCTCACCGAGCCGGCCAGCTTCGACGACATTCTCGCGACGTTGGCCGACCTGGAGAATCGCATCAACCGTGCTGGCGGATAATACACCTCTCAAGCGTCTGAGCCGGGAGGGCCTTGATCTGATTTGCTTCCAGTACGTTTCGGGGTGACCTGCCGGCGACGATTGTGGACCGAAACCCGGTGCTCAGTGCAGGACCGATCACAGATCAATCGCCGGGACGGAACATCCTCTTCTCGCCTCGCGGGATAGAGACAATCCCATTGAGATGGCAGACCAATTGGTTGACACCGACATGGAAAAGATCACGGCCAGAAACGACTGGAGCAGGCATCTTAGCGACGGCCTGCCATCCAGTCCTCGACCGACTTCCGCCAACCCGGTTGCACAACCGCGTACGTGGCGACTTTCGCGATGGTAATGGACATCCCACCCCAGTACACCCCATTTATCAGGAGGCTCCTTGTGTCGGCGGGAAGCCCTAGCAATGGGGCAATCTCCTCGTAAAGCTTGTGGTTGTACCGAGCCGCCAGGGCTCCGTTGTCGCCCAACTCGTCGTGCCAGGCAAACGTCTGAACCCAACCGTCGAAGTACGAGTCGGATTTCTCAAACAAGTGTTTCATCAGGTAGGCCAGACCCCTAAACCATGCTCTCTCGTCGGAGCTGCCATACCTCATAAAGTTGAAATGAAAGTTAAACGAAGCGATTAGCAGATTCATACCGCGACTGTTGAGCGTATAAAAGTTCTCTCGAAATTGAAAGTCGTATTCATTCATCATGTTGGAGAATGATGTTTGCCAGGCTGAGTAATACGCCATCTCGAAATCGCGCAGCCGCAGGAACGATGGCATGCCTTCGGGACAGTTCGCTTCGGCGTTAGCCTGGAGGAGCCGCATGTTCGCAAGAAAACTTGCGAATGCCTCGTTCTTCGTCCTGTTCCAGCGATAGAACTTCCCCGACAGAGCGTCCCAGAGAACTGGCATTGTAGTCCGTCCAGACCAAGTCCGGTTGGTGTCCTGGGAGCGATAAGTCTCCCCTCTACGAACAATCTAGTGTGGTGAGTTAGAAAATCGCCATAGAACCTTGATCTATCGATGAGTTCATCATATAATCTCCTAAATGAGACTCGCGATGAACAAAGGCGGCCGACCCAAAGCCCCGCTCATCTTGAGCGATGACGAGCGACAGAAGCTGGAGACCTGGGCCGCCCGGCCCAAGAGCACGCAACGGCTCGCCACCCGCGCCCGGGTCATCCTGGCTTGCGCCGAGGGCCTGGACCACACCGACGTCGCGGACCGCCTCCGCATCAATACGGTGACGGTGGGCAAGTGGCGGAAGCGCTTCCTCGCCGATCGGCTCGAGGGGCTGGCTGACGAGCCGCGCCCGGCGCCCTGCGCACGATCACCGACGCGATGGTCGAGCGGGTCATCACCAAGACCCTGGAGGAGAAGCCCAAGGCGGCCACCCATTGGAGTACCCGCGACATGGCCAAGGCCGTCGGCTTGTCCCAGACGGCCGTCAGCCGCGTCTGGCGCGCCTTCGGCCTCAAGCCCCATCTCCAGGAGACCTTCAAACTCTCCACCGATCCCTACTTCGTCGAGAAGGTCCGCGACGTCGTCGGCCTGTACAGGAGCCCGCCGGAGAATGCCATCGTCCTGTCGGTCGACGAGAAGAGCCAGGTCCAGGCCCTGGACCGCACGCAGCCCCTGCTGCCGATGACCCCCGGCCAGGCGGAGCGCCGGACGCCGGATTATGCCCGCAATGGGACGACCTCGCTCTTCGCCGCGCTGAACGTGGCCACGGGCCAGGTCATCGGCAAGTGCTACCGGCGGCATCGGCAGCAGGAGTTCCTCACGTTCCTCAACGAGATCGATGCGGGGCTCGCCCGGGAGCCGGGTGTGGAGATCCCTCTGATCCTGGACAATGATGGGACGCACAAGGTGCCGAGCGTGAAGCGGTGGTTCGAGCGTCATCCCGAGTATCACCTCCATTTCACGCCGACCAGCGGCTCATGGCTGAACCAGGTGGAGCGGTTCTTCGGCAAGATCACCGAGAAGGCGATCCGGCGCGGGGTCTTCCGGAGCGTGCCGGCCTTGGAGAAGGCCATCATGGACTACCTGGCCGACTACAACGAGAATCCCCGGCCGTTCGTGTGGACCGCCGACGCGGAACTGATCTTGAATCGAGTCCCACGGGTTTGCGAGCGAATTTCCAACTCACCACACTCGTGGACATGCTGACCTCCCGGTTTGGAGTGCTTTGACACAACTCCAAGTGGAGTCAGCATGTCCACTTTGTTCAAGCCCCGCGCGCAGCTTCGGCCGGATGAACCGTTTTTCGAGGCCCTGGAGTGGCTGCTCTGCCGAATCCTGGACGGAGCCCCGGGGCAACCGCTCGCGAGTCGAAGGCAACGGACGTAGAACCTGCATGGAGTTCCGCGACACGCGCATCGGAAAGTCGAAGACGGACGATCCGACGGGGCAGGTCGGGGTAGGAGTCGCCTCCCTCGCCCCGACCTGCCCTTCGAGACCTTCGACGATTAGTCCTGGCTCATGGATGGGCCTCGCAGGGAACGCAACGCCGCCAGCGATGTGCCGAGCACGGTCCTCACGTACTTCCGGAAGCCCGCGGTATAGGCCCGGGCCTGGCCGTCCACGAAGGTCACGGCCGGCGAGCGGCCCGGCACGGAGAGGGCTGTCCAGCGGAGCTTCGCGACGAACCTCGTGCCCGGATGCCCCGTCCCCGAGCCATCGAGCGGCATACCGGTGCTCCCGGAGAGGCCGTTCGACGCCCGACCGTTGACGATCAGCTTGTAGGTCCGGAGAATCCCGAGGCGCCTCGCCGGGATGAGCGTCACCGTGTTGGTGGTCGCGTTGTACATCGCCCGCCGGATCGCGACGCGATGGCCGTTCCTGCGGACGATCCGGTAGTTTGCCCGGTTTTCAGCGGTGGCCGGGTCGAGGGCGCTGTCGAACGTCAGCACCAGGGCCGTCCGGTGGGCCCGTATGCCGTACCGACTCAGGCCGACAATCTTCGGGCCGTCCGAGTCGATCGTGATCGATGCCTCGCTCGTCGAGGAACTTCCCCCGCCGGAGAAGGTGGTGTGGAAGGAATGTGACCCCGCGGTGATCACCCCGATGGGCAGCGTCGCCACCCCGTTGATGACCGGCGCGGTTCCAATGACGGTGTTTCCGTCGTAGAAAGTCACCGTGCCGGTGATCGCCGGGTTACCCGGCGACGTCGCGGCGACGGTGGCGGTGAGAGTCGTACCCTGGGCGGTCGTGGTGGCGGCGAGCGTGGTGCTCGTCGTCGCCGCGAGCACCTGCACCGGGGCCGAGGTCTGGGAGGCCACCGACACATCGTCGGCATCTCCCGAATAGACGGAGCGGAAGGCGTGGCCTCCGGGCGACAGCGACGGGATCGCGAGCTGGGCCGTCGCCGAGCCGGAGGTGCCCGTCGGCACCAGCTCGGCGGACCCCAGGTAGATGTCGCCGTCGTAGAAGGCGACCGTACCGGTCGGGGCCGCCATGCCGTTGCCCGACGAATAGGTGGCCGTGAGGGTCACGGGCTGCCCGTAATACGGCTGGGAGGGCGACGCGACCACCGCGCCGGCGACCGTCTCGGCCTTGGCGATGGCCAGGGATTCCGAGCCGGCGAGGTCGCCGGTCGAGGCATCCGTTGCCGTGAGGGATCCCGCGCCCACCGACCGGAAGGTCGCGACGAAGGTCCCGACACCCCGAGTCAGCGAGACCTCGGCGGGCAGGGTCGCATCGGTGTCGCTGCTGGAGAGGTTGACCGTGCCGGCGTACCCGGTCGCCAGGTTCCCGTAGGCGTCCACGGCCGACACCGTGAATGTCGCCGACGAGCCCGCCGCGGGACCGGACGGACCGGAGATGACGAGGTGCGTCGCGGTACTCGGCGCGATCGACAGCCCGAAATCGGTGGTCGCGAGGTTGGGGTCTTCGGAGTCCGTCGCCGTGATCGACTGGCGCCCGCCGTATCGAAGGTAGCCGAGAAGGTCGCGACGCCGCCGCTGAGCATGACATTCGCGGGGAGTGTCGCGCCGGGATCGGTGCTCGTGAGCTGGAGGGTGCCGTCGTAGCCCGTCGCCACGTTGCCGTAGGCGTCGTAGGCTGTGACCGTGATCGACCCCGCCGAGCCCGCCGTCGAGCCGGTGGCGCCGGAGAAGCCCAGATGAGTCGCCTCGCCGGGCGTGATGTCCAGCCCCGACTCGGTCCCGGTGAGGCTCGGCGTCAGGGTGTCGGTCGCGGTGATCGACTGGGCTCCCGCGGTGTCGAGAGTGACCGGGAAGGTGCCGACGCCGTTGGCGAGCATGGCGTCGGCCGGGAGGACGGCCTGGTGATCGGTGCTGCTGAAGGCGACCGTGCCGTCGTAGCCGGTGGCGACGTTGCCATACTGGTCGTAGGCCGTGACGGTGATCGTCTGGCCCCCGCCCGCGGTCCCGTTCGTCCCGCCGGTGATGGTAAAGGACGTCGCCTCGCCCGGGGCGAGGGTGATTACGCCTTCGGTCGTCGCCACCGGGACGACGGGGTTGCTGAGCGCGACGAAGCCGGAGGCGTTGCCGCTCTGGGTATAGCCGCCCACGGCGTAGACCTCGCCGTCGCCGCCCATCGCCGCCGCGAGCTCTTCCAGGCCGTCCGGCAGACTGGCGGCCTGGCTCCAGGTATCGGTCGCGACGTCGTAGGCGTAGACAGTCGCCAACTCGTTGCCGCCGGAGTCGTCGCCGCCGATGGCGTAGATCGTGCCGTCGGATGCCGTCGCGGCCGCGAGGTAGGCGACGGCGTCGGGCAGGTCGGCGACCTGTGCCCAGGTATTCGTCGTGGTGTCGTAGGCGAAGACCTGGTCGGAGTAGCCGCTGTCATCCTGTCCGCCGATGACATAGATCCGGCCGTCGGGGCCCATCGTTGCCGCGGCGCCCTCGAGGGCGTCGGGCAGCGGGGCGACGGTCGTCCACGTGTCGGTCGCCGGATCGTAAGCGTCAACCTCGTCCGTGTCTTCATCACCGTCGTAGCCGCCGATGGCGTAGATCTTACCGTCGGGCCCCGCCGCCGCGGCGACACCACTGCGGCCGATCGGCAGCGAGGCGACCTGGGTCCAGGTGTCCGTGGCCGGCGAATAGGCGTAGACGGTGTCCAGCGCGGACGAGGATTCGTCGTCGCCACCGATTGCGTAGATGGTCCCGTCGGGGCCAGTCGCCGCCGCGAGGTCCTCGACCGCATCAGGCAAAGAGGCGACCGTGGTCACCGTTTGGCTGGTCGGATCGTATGCCTCGACCACGGCCGAGTCGCCGTCGTCAGAATAGCCGCCGATGGCATAGACCACGCCGCCGGACGATGCCGCCGCCAGCTCACCGAGGTCGCTGCCGAGGTCGCCGACGGAGGACCAGCTCCCCGGTGTGCCCTGGCCGACCGCCGAGACGGACACCCGGAACGACTCGCCGCCGGCAACCGTGGAGGGGCTAGCCCCGCTCACGGTCACGTCGAACTGTCCGGGGACATCCGGGTCGGCCGTGATCGTGCCGGCCGAGGTCGAGCCGCCGGCCCAGATGATGGTGGCCGAGAAGTCGTCGGCGGTCGCGTCGGGGAAGGTGGAATCGGTGAACGTGGCCACCGGGAGGTCGTCGAGCGCCTGGCCGACGACCGCCGTGGGCGACCCGATGGTGATCGTCGGCGGGGCCAGGACGCCGATCGTGGCCGTGGCGGTCGTCGGATCGTAGTCAGCGATGTCGTCGGGGGTGAACGAGACCGAGAGCGTCTGACCGAGGCCGGGGGACAGCACGTCGCCCGCCGCCGGTGTATAGGTGAAGGTGCCCGAGATCGAGGCCGTGGCATCGAGCTGCGCAGCGCCCAGGGCCGTCCCCGAGACGATGTCGGCCGGGTCCGCCCAGGTGATCGCCGGCGTCCCCTTGGCGATGCTGAGCGAGACCGAGTCGCTCCCCGTCGTGTCGATCGGATTATAGGCATCCATCTCGTTGCCGGGGCCGGCGTTACCCATCTCGTAGATCCGGCCGTCCGGGCCGATCGTCCCGCCCTCGTACAGGCGCCACGAGAGCATCGAGGCGATCGACGACCAGGTGTCCGAGGTTGTGTTGTAGACCTCGCCCGACATCTGCCAACCGCCCGCGGTTGTATATCCCGCGATCGCGTAGATCATGCCGTCGGGCCCGGTGGCGGCGACCATATCGGCACGCGGGAGGCTCATGTCGGCGAGCTGAGTCCAGGCCCCCGTCGTCGTGTCAAAGACATCGACCTCCGAAGTCGTGCTGCCGCCGGTGTCGCCGCCGAGGGCATAGATCTTGCCGTCCGTGCCCGTGACGGCGCCCACATCAACCGGGCCGTCGGCAGGCTGGCGACGGTGGACACGTCACCGGTACCCGGGTCGTAGGTGAAGACGTCCGACGTCGCCACACCCGAGATGACGCCGCCGACCATGTAGATGAGGCCGTCCGGGCCGGTCGTCATCGAGAAATTGCTCGATGCGACGGAGATGGCCCCGGAGCTCGTCCAGGTATTGGCCGTCGGGTCGTAGATGTCCATTCGGGTATACGAATCGACGGGATCGTAGGCCGCCACGTAAATATCGCCGTCGGGCCCGAGCGTCGAGGCGAGGGCCTGGTCCTGCCCGGGCAGGCTGGCTTCCTGCGTCCAGGCGTTGGTGGACGGGTCATACGCGTTGACGGTCTGCGAGCTCTGCCCGTTGGTGCCGCCGATCTGGTAGACCATCCCGCCGTCGAAGGTCGGGACGACGCTGCCGAGCGCCTGGGGCATCCCCGCGAGCTGGACCCAGCCCTGCGAGGGCGAGTTGCCGGGGACGCTCACGCTCACGCCGAAGGTCAGGTCGCCCGCATGCGCATAGGCGCCGGGCTTGCTCGCGGTCACGTCGAACTGGCCGGGGATATCCGGGTCGGCCGTGATCGTGGCGGGCGAGGTCAACCCGTCGCCCCAACTGACCGTGGCGGAGAAGCTGCCTGAAGTGAGATCCGGGTCGGCGTCCGTGAACGTCGCGACCGGCACGCTGGCCACCGTGGCGCCCACCGACAGGCCGGTCGGCGCGGTCGTGGTCACCACCGGCGTCGGGATCAGCGCCGGGTCGATCGAGGAGACCGTCCGGGTCGTCCCGGCGTCCACATTGCCGATCGTGACCGAGACGAGATTCATACCCTGTGCGGCGTAGGTGTGCGAGGCCGTCACGTCCATCTGACCGGAGACATTAGGATCGGCCACGATGAGGCCCGCCGAGGACGTGCCGTCTCCCCAGTTGATCGAGACCGAATACCCGTCGAACGCGGGCTCGGAGTCGGTGAAGGTCGCGAGCTGCACCGGGCCCCTGTCAACGCCCACGGCGAACGACTGGTAGGTGCTGAGCGCCGAGATGCCCGTCGTCAGCAAGTTCCGGACTTCCAGGGCAGCCAGGGTCGGGCGAAGCCGATTCCGGTTGGGCTTGCGGGTGCGACAGGGCCGATTCGAACGAAGAAGGCGGGGCATGGTTCTCTCAAATGGCATCGGATGAATCCTGGTGTGAACCTTCGGGATGGTAAAGTCTGACGATCCCTTGCAAGCACGGCCGTCGCTCACGCCGACATTGAGGATCTCGAGGGCCCGGTCATCCAATGGCGCCGTCGTGCGCGACTCAACCGCCAGGCGATCTAGCCGGTCCGACCGGCCGTGCGACCCGACAGAAGTGGCCGTGCCGGGTAAGTCCTTCATCCCCGATCCGGCTCGCGATCGGGCTGTCGTTCCAGCATAGGACACGTTGTTTGCGATTCGCGGCCGGGATGAACAGCCCCTCGCCTGCGGGGAGCGTCGAGCGAGATGCCTCTGTTCATCCCGAGGGCCGAGGCCGCGCGGACGATGGCCGTCTCCCGCGGGCAGACTGCACCCCGCGAAGTGCCCTCGCCAGGCGGGCACCGCCAATCAGCGGCGGGCGCCGGCCGCAGCCGGGAAATAACGTCCCAGGAGCGGGCCCCGAGGCATGGAGCGCCCGAGGCCCGTCGGCCCCATCAAGGCGTCGAGCCGACATGTCGGCATGGGCAATTCCCCGAAGTCGACCGCCTGGGCGGAAGAGCCCGCGCAGGTCAAGATCTGTCGGACGCCATGACCGACCCGAGTGCCGCCGGACGTCCCGAGGGTGACCCGGTCCGCACGGAAGTAGGCCGAGGCCGGTACCCGGACGGAGTACTTCCCCGGGGGCACGAGGTTGAAACGATACGTGCCGGCCGCCGAGGTGCGTACGACCTCGCGCACCCGGTGGCCCGAGTCGTCGGTCCCGACGAGGACCACTCGCAACGTCGCGATCCCCAGATCAACCCTCGGATTGTATCGGCCATTGCGATTGCGATCCCAATAGACAACGCCCGCGATCTGCCCGGTCGTCGGATCGGCGCCGACTCCGCAGGGACGGCGAAGTCGTAACCCTCACCGTCGGCCCCGTTGGACACGGGGATGTCCGTGATCTCACCGGCCTCTCCCTGTCCGCCCAGGTTCCCCGCGATCCCCGCGGCGTTGGAGGCCGCCGGCACGATCAGCGAGTAGGTCCCGGCGGCCAGGCCGGTGAGGCGGTAGCTGCCGTCGGCCCCCGTCGTCACCTCGATCCGGACGGCGTTGCCATCGGCATCGACGCCCGACAGGATCACGACCGTGCCGGCCAGGACCGTCTGGCCCGAACTCCCGGAGATGGAAACCGTGCCGGCCAGGACGCCGGTCGCCTCCGGCGCGGTTGACCGGGCCGCGGCGATCATCGACTCGGCCGTCGCCGTCGCGCCGGAGTCGGACAGCTCGAACGCCTCGCCCTGCGCGGGCCGGCCGAGAGCTCGGCCGGGCCGCTGGCGATCGGGACGAGCTCCAGCTCCAGGACGCTCGAACCGTCCGCTCCGACGGTCCCCACGTCCCAGAGGCCCGTCGTCGGATCGAACGTCCCCTGACCCGGGTCGGCGGAGATGAGCTGGAAGCCGGGCGGCACCGAGATCGGCAGCGAGACTCCCGCCGAGGCGTCCGGACCGCCGTTGGACACGGTGATCCGGACGTCGAACGACTGCCCCACCGTCCCGGAGGTCGGCATCCCGTCGATGCTCACCGAGATGTCGGCGCCCATCGGGCTCACCGAGACGGTCGTCGTGTCGTCGTCATCCGTCGGATCGTACTGGTCGAGCCCGGTGATCGTCGCGGTCACCTCACTCAATGCGGCCGAGGTCGCCCGCGCGAGGATCGTCAGCGTCTCGGACCCGCTCGCCCCGAGCGTGCCGACGCCCCAGAGCCCCGTGGCCTCATCATAGCTCCCGTCCTCCGCGCTGGAGGAGACGTACGTCAGCCCGGCCGGCAACGGGACGGAGACGGCCACGCCGGTCGCGTCGTCCGGGCCGGAATTCGCGACGGTAATCGTGAACGTCTCGACTTGCTGGGCCTCCGGCCTCGCGTCGTCGACCGTCTCGGTGATCGACAGGTCGGACGACTGGGGCGTCACGGTCACCGAGGTCGGGGCCGACTCGGCATCGTCGTACTGGTTAACACCCTGGAGGGTCGCCGTGTTGGCGAACGCCGACGGGCCGCCCACCTCCACCGCCAGAGTGAGCGTCGCCGAGCCTCCCGCCGCGATCGTCCCGACCTGCCATTCCCCCGTCGCCGCGTCGTAGCTGCCGGCCCCGGCGTCGTCGGACACGAGCGACAGCCCGGCCGGGACCGGGTCGAGGATCGACACCCCGGTGGCCGCGTCCGGGCCAGCATTGGTCACCGTCACGGTGAACGTCACCTCCCGGCCCGCCTCGGGCGTCGCGTCGTCCACCGTCTGCGACAGGCCGAGCTCGACGTAAACGGGGGAGACGGTCGCCGATGCCTCGTCGTTCGCCGTGCCCGGGTCATACTGGTCGGAATGGGCGATCGAGGCCGTGGTCGTCTCGGCGCCGACGGCGGAGACCTCCGCCACGAGCGTCAGCGTCACCGGCGACGTCCGTGTCGACGTCGCCCACCGTCCAGATGCCCGTCGTCGCGTCATAGGTCCCGACACTCGGGTCGGAGGAGACGTACGTCATCCCGGTCGGCAGCGAGACGGATACCTCCACGCCCGTGGCCGCGTCCGGGCCGCCATCGCTCAGCGTGAACGTCAGCGTCTCCTGCTCACCCATCGTCGGCGTGGCGTCGCTGACCGTCGAGGAAAGCGCCAGGTCCGATTGCTGCGGCGTGACCGTGGCACCGGACAGGACGCCGTTGGTCGCCGGGTTATACTGATCCGAGTGGGTCAACGTCGCCGTGACGGTGTTGGCCCCATCGCCCGAGACGAGCGCCACAATCTGGAGCTCGATGGGCGTGCCGGCGGAGACCGCGCCGACGGTCCAGATTCCGGTCGTGGAATCATAGGTCCCGGCGTCGGGGTCCGAGGAGACGAATGTCAGCCCCGACGGCAGCGGGATCGAGAGCTGCACGCCCGTGGCGTCGTCCGGGCCGGAGTTGGACAGCGTGATCGTGAAGGTCACGTCGTCGCCGACGTTCGGCCTGGTGTTGTCGACGCTCGTCAACATCTCCAGGTTCGACTCTTGGGGCGTCTCCGTGACGCTCGCCTCTTCGTTGGCGGGGATGGTGTCCGCCTGATCGGAGTGGGCGATCGAGGTGGAGAAGGTCGCGGCGACCGGAGAGTCGACCGTGGCGACGATCTGCAAGACCTCCGGCGAGCTGGTGCCGACCGTGCCGACGCTCCAGACGCCGGACAGCGAGTCGTAGGTCCCGACGCTCGGTTCGGCCGAGACGAAGGTGAGCCCCGCGGGCAGGGCCGCGTTGATCGACACGTCCGTCGCGGCGTCGGGGCCCTCGTCGTTGACGGTGACCGTGAGCGTCACCTCGTCGCCGACGTTCGGCTCCGCCGAGTCGGCCGCGGCCGTCAGGGCCAGGTCGGCGATCTGCGGTGTGATCAGGGTAGATGCGGAGGCGTCGGACGTATCCGGGTCGTATTCGTCCACCGCGTGGACGCTCGCCGAGTCGGTGAGGGGGGTCGCCGTCCCGACCGTCGCGGTGAAGGTCAGCGTACTCGTCTGGCCGTCGGCGAGCGTGCCCACCGACCACAGGCCGGTCTGGGCGGAGAACGTCCCTTGCCCGGCCGTCGAGCCGGTCACGGTCAGGCCCGTGGGGAGGGCGTTGAGGATCACGAGGCCGTCCGCTTCGTCGGGGCCGGAGTTCGTCACCGTCAGGGTGAATGTCACCGTGTCGCCGACGTTCGGGCTGGCATTGTCCACGCCCAGTTGCACGGCCAGGGCGGCCTGCTCCGGAGTCACCGAGGCGGAACTCGAATTGTTGGAGGCGTCGGGATCGTACTGATCGGCCGACGCGACCGAGGCCGTGTCGGTCTGCGTCGAACGGCGAGACGACCCGGGCCCGGATCGTCAGGGTTGCGGACGCCCCGGAGGCGAGCTGGCCCGCCTCCCAGGTGGTGGATACCGGGTCGAAGATCCCCTGGGCGGCCTTCGCCGAGATGAACGTCAGCCCCGCCGGCAACGAGTCGGCGATCTGGATATCCGTGGCGACGGACGGGCCTTCATTCGTCAGATCGACCGTGAAGGTGACTACGTCTCCGGCATTCGGCGTCGCATTGTTCACGGACGTCACGACCGAGAGATCCGCCTGCTGCGGCACGATCTCCGCCGCGATGTTGTTGTCGTCGGGGTCGGGGTCGGTCTGGTCCAGGGTGGCGACCGACGCCGTCGCCGTGATCGGATCGCCCGAGGTGACCTCCAACTGGAGGACCAGTTGGGTCGAGGCCCCCGACGCGATCGTGCCAACGTCCCACACGCCCGTCCCCGGATCGTACGTGCCGATGCCGGGGGTGCCGGAGACGTACGAGAGGCCCGACGGCAAGGGGACGTCAACGGTCACCCCGGTGCCGTCATCGGGGCCGGTATCCGCCAGCGTCACCGTGAGCGTGATCGCGTCGCCGACGTTCGGGGTCGCGTTGTCGATCGAGAACGACAGGCCGAGATCCGCGGTCTGGGGCTGCACCTCGACCTGCGTGCTGTTGTCGTTGGTGTCCGGGTCGTATTGTTCGGCCGAATCGATGTCGGCCGAGATCGTGGAGGGATCGGACGAGGTGACCGTGGCCTGTATCGTCAGTGTCGCCGTCGCCTCGTCGGCGACGGTGCCGACCGTCCACAGCCCCGTGGTGGAGTCGTACGTCCCCTGGCTCGGAGTGACGTTCGCCAGCGACAGGCCCGCCGGCAGCACGACCGCGACCACGACCGAGTCGGTATCGTCGAAGCCCAGGTCCTTGAGCGTGAACGTGTCGGTGATCGTGTCGCCGACCAGTGGGATCATGTTGTTGACCTGGCTCGTCAGCCGCAGCTCGGCCTGCTGCGGCTGGACCGAGGTCTGCGCAGAACTGTTCGCCGAGTCGATGTTGAACTGGTCGACCCCGGTGATCTCCGCCTGGTTCACCGTCTCGTCGGGGCTGGTGACCGTTGCGGTCAGGACCAGGTCGGCCTCCGCGCCGGGGGCCAGGGAGCCGACGGTCCACACGCCGGTCGCGGAGTCGTAGACCCTCGTCGCCCGTCGACGAGACGTAGGTGATGCCGGATGGCAGTGTATCCCCCACGGTGACGCCCGTCGCCGTATCCGGCCCGGAGTTGATGAGGCTGATCGTGTAGGTGATCGTGTCGCCCACGTTGGGGGTGGGGTTGCTCACCACCTTGCCGATCGCCAGGTCGACCTCCTGCGGGCGGACCGTCGCCGAAGCCGTGTTATTCGCCGTCGTCGGGTCATACTGGTCCGCCGAGACGATGCTGGCCGCGACCGGGCCGGGATCGACGGACGTGACCTCGGCATAGAGCGTCAAGTTCGCCGGCGTCCCCAGGTCCACCTCGCCGACGTCCCATTCGCCGGTCTCCGAGTTGTAGGTGCCGGCACTCTCGCTGTCGTCCACGTATTCGTAGCCGGACGGCAGCGGGACCGAGACGACCGCCGACGTCGCATCGTCGGGACCGACGTCCGCGAGAGTGATCGTGAATTCGACCTCTTCGCCCGAGATCGGCGTCGGGTCGCTCACCGAGGCGGAGACCGACAGGTCGGCCTGCTGAGGGGTCAACGTCATCGTCGAGGTCCGATCGGCGGCGGTCGGGTCGTACTGGTCATCCTGGACCGTGGCGACGACCGACGAGGCGGACGACGACACCACCGTCAGGTCCAGCGTGATCTTGAGCGAGTCGCCTGACGGGAGGGTGCCGATCGTCCAGAGTCCGGTGGTCGAGTCGTAGCTCCCCGAGTCGTAGTCGGTGCCCTCGAGGGTCAGCCCGGCGGGGATCGTGATCGCGAGGGCGACATTCGTGGCATCGGAGGCCCCGGAGTTGTCAACCTCGAAGGTCACCGGGACGTTATTGCCGACGTTGTAGGTCGCGTCGCCGATGTTGCCGATGACGGAGAGGTCCGATTGCTGCGGGGTGATGATCACCGAGCCGGTCTCGAGGTCCGAGTCGGGGTCGTACTGGTCCAGATCCGCCACCGAGGCGTTGAAGGACGACGCGTCGGGCGAGACAACGGTCGCCGTGATCGTGAGCGCGGCCGTCCCGTCGGAATCCAGCCCGCCGACCACCCAATCGCCGTTCGACGACGAGTAGCCCCCCTGCGAGGCGGTGGCCGACTGGAACGCCAGGCCGGCTGGCAGCAGGCCCAGGACGGTCAGGCCGGTCGCCGCGTCGGGCCCCTCATTGGAGACTTCGACCGTGAACGTCACCGTATCGCCCACGTTGGGGGTCGGGTCGTCGACCGACGTCGAGAGCGTGACACCGGCCTGCTGCGGCGTGAAGCTGACGGACGCGGAATTGTTGCCCGCGACCGGGTCATACTGGTCGGTCCCGGAGATCGAGGCGGTGGCGGTCTCCGCATCCGACGAGTTGACCTGGCCGGTGATGACGAGGGTCTGGGTCTGGCCCGCGCCGACCGTGCCCACCGTCCAGACCTGGCTGAGCGGGTCGAAGGTCCCGGGGCCCTGCGAGCCCGCGTAGGTCAGCCCCTCGGCAAGCGAGCCCTGCACGACGACGTCGGTGGCGGCGTTCGGCCCGGCGTTGCTGACGGTCAGGTCGATCGTCACCGTCTCGCCGACGTTGGGCGTCGCGTCGCTGATGGTGGCGGCGAGGCCCAGGTCGGCCTGCTGCGGCGTGTAGGCGGCGTCGCGGTGTTATTGTCCGAGTTCGGGTCGAACTGGTCGCTGTCAGTGAGGCTCGCCGAGGCCGAGGCCGCCGAGGCCGAGGCCACCCGGGCCGTGATCGTGAGCGTCACCGGAGTGCCGGGCGTGACCGAGCCGACGTCCCACGTCCCCTCGTCCGAAGAATACGTGCCGGCGCCCGCCGACGCCGAGACGAACGTCAGCCCGGCCGGGAGCGGGGCCGAGACCACGACGCCGGTGGCCGGGACGGACCCGCCGGCCGTCAGCGTCACCGTGTAGGTGATCGCGTCGCCGACGTTGGGATGCAGCGAGCTGAATGCCGCTCCCAGCGCCAGGTCGACGGACTCCGGGTTGCTCGTCACCGAGGCCGAGTTGTTCGCCGGATTCGGGTCGTACTGGTCCGCCGCGGTGACCGCGGCGGTGTCGGTGGCCCCGCCCGCCTCCGTAACCTCGGCCACGATCGACAGGGTCGGGGCGGCCCCGGAGGCGACGGTCCCGACCGTCCATGTACTGGAGGCCGGCGAGTACGAACCCTGCGACGCCGTCGACGACACGTACACATAGCCGGCGGGCAAGGTGTCCCCCACCGCCACGTTCGTCGCCGCGTTCGGCCCGGAGTTGCAGAGCGCCACGGTGAACGTGACGTCCTGGTCGGCGACCGGCGTGGCGTCGCTCACGGTCAGCGACGTCGAGAGGTCGGCCTGCTGCGGCGTCAGGGTAACCGACGCGCTGTTGTTGGACGACGCGGTGTCATACTGGTCGTGGGCCGCGAGGCTCGCCGAGCTCACGATCGACGATGGCGACGTGACCTTCGCCGTGACCTGGAGCACCGCCTGGCCGGAGGCCGCCAGGCTCCCCACCGTCCATACGCCGGTCGTCGAGTTGAAGGTCCCCTGGCCAGCCTGATAGGACAGGATCGTCAGCCCGGCGCCGGCTGCCGACAAGACCTGGATTCCCGTCGCCGTTGACGGCCCGGCGTTGGTGATCCGGGTCGTCAGTACCACGGTCTGGCCGACGTTCGGCGTCGCGACGTCCACCGTCTTGGAGATCGCGAGGTCAACCTGCTGGGGGGAGATCGTGACCGAGGCGCTGTTGTTCGACGCCACGGGGTCGTAGGTCAACGACGAGGTAACCGTCGCCGTCGCCGTCGAGGACGACGGCGAGGTGACCTGCGCCGTGATCGTGAGCTCGGCCGTGCCGACCGGGACCGATCCGACCGACCAGACCCCGGTGCCCTGGCTATAGGTGCCCTGGCTGGCGGACGCCGAGACGAAGGTGAAGCCCGCCGGGAGGATGTCCGACACCACGACCCCGGCGGCGGCGCTCGGCCCGGCATTGGTGAGCGTCGTGGTGAAGGTGATGGTGTCGCCGACATTGGGCGTGGCGTCGCTCACGGTCTTGGCGAGACGTAAGTCTGCGACGAGCGGATTGACCGTCAGCGAGCTGGTGTTGTTCGAGGTGTTCGGGTCGGGCTGGTCCGCCGCGGTGATCGAGGCGACGTTCGCCACCGCCGAGGTCGCCAGCACCTTGGCCTGGACCGTCAGCGTCGCCGGACTCTCACCGAGCGTGCCCAGGGCCCAGGCGCCGGTCGTGGCGTTGTAGGTCCCCGTCGACGGCGTCGACGAGACGTACTGTAGCCCCGACGGCAACAGGTCGCTGACGGCCACGCCCGTGGCGCCGAAGCCGTCGCCGCTGCTCACCGAGATGGTCAGCGTGATGATGTCGCCGACGTTGGGCGTGGCATTGCTCGCCGTCTGGGCGATCGCGAGGTCCTCCTCGCGGCTGACGGTCACCGAGGCGGCGTTGCTCGTCGCCGACAGGTTGGCCCCGGTCGTCTGTCCGACGAACGTCGTGAACGCCTGGCTGGTGATGACCGTCTGGTCGGCCGTCGAAGCATTGACGGTCACCTCGAACGAGACCGTGGTCGTTTGGCCCACGGCTAGGGTGCCGCCAGCCGACGACGTCGCGCCAGTGCCGAGTTGGAACTGCACCCCCGGGCCGGTGGCAATATACTCGGCCTCGTCGTCGCCGGACGCGTCGGTCATCGCCCCGGCGTTCGCACCCGAGACGATCTGGAGCGAGCCTGGGACGTACGTTGTGTTGGCCGGTATGAGGTCGGTCAGCGCGAACTTGGTGGCCGCCTCGCCCGAGCTGACCGTGACGGTGTCGGTATACTTCAGGGTGTCCCCCGGCTGCACCGTGCTGCTGCCGCTGCTGACGTCGCTGACTGACTTATTCACCGAGACCACCGGCGACATACAGGTCGATGGCGGTCGTCACCACCGCCGGATAGTAGGTGTCGCCGACCGTGGTCAGGTCGATCGAGGCCGACGTCGCCCCGTCGTTAATTAGGCCATTCCCCGAGACGATGTCGGCGTCGAGCCCCATCTGGTTGACGTAGTTCGGCGTCTTGGTCGTGACGAGCGTGCCGTGATTGCTGATCGTGCTGTTGAAAAAGTTGTTCGCCGGGTTTGCCGCGTCGGTGAGGGTCGTACCGTCGAAACTCGCGCCATCGCCGGTGAAGCCGAGGTCGCCCTCATAGGAGACGAATCCGAGGCTGGCGTTGACCGTGCCACTGAGCGGAGCTTTGAATCCGCTGATCGGGATCGTCACATTACGGCGTCTGGCTGTCCACCAGAGCGAATCCGTCGAAGACGGTGAGATTGCGTGGTGGATCGGTCGGGTCGCCGTAGGCCACCACCAGCGTCCACCCGGCCTCCTCGTTGGTGCCTGTTGTCGCCTGGACGTTCGCAACGGTGTAATTCCCGCTCCCCGCCGCCTGGACCAGACTCGTCACGTCGGCGAAACCGCTATAGTTGTGGGAGCTGTCCTCGCCGATCACCGTGCCTGTGATGGTCGTATAAGACGATGACCCGGGAGTCTGGAAGAGGACTTTGTCGCGACTCGACGAGTCCGACTCGGCACCCCAGTACAGCCCGGCGAACAACACCGACCCGCCGGTCGGCAGCGACAGGCTCGCCGAGCTCGAGTCGAACGTCAACGGATTTGAGTCCACGTCCACGTAGACCATCGAGAAGTCATTATTATTGACGTAGGCCCCGATTCCCGCCTGGGCGTTCGCCGCGTTTGGGGAGCTGGCCGGCGCCGTCATTAAAGTATTGGCAACGAAGACGATGTTGCCATTGGCGTTGGCGCTGAATCGAGGCGCGAATGGCGTGATCACGGCGGGCATGAAGCGGGATTCCAGCCGCGCCGAAGAGATATCAAACAAGATCTGCCGATGGCGTCTCTTTAGCTTTCGCGTCGCGGATCTGAAGGAACGAATTGGAGAAGCAACGTCCCGGTTCTTCATTGGTATGTCTTTCCTTGGCATTTGGCGACCGGACGCATGCAAGCGGGGGCTCATACAGTCCTGGCGCGTCGGCCGATCGACCGGGGTTGCTTTTTGGCCCCGGAGAAGCTCGTATGCCAGTAGCCTAGAACATGATAGAGTCGGTGGGGTGAGGGACTATCCCAATACCGACATGCGGGAGAACCACCATGCGACGTTAAGAGCGTGTCCCGGAAGGCCGGTCCCACGCCGAGCGGGGGCGTCAGCCCCCCTGTCTTCTCGCCGATCGGACAGGGGGCTGACGCCCTTGTCGTCTTACGCAGACCGCAAGTCTATTGGTATCCAGGAGTTATGAGCCAATGGTCCACAGTCACGCATGAGGCGCGACTCCAGCCAGCCCCCGGACCTACGATTTTTGTGTACGGATGAACGGTATGCTTGCGCCGCAGCGCGAGGGCTGACGCTCCCCGCTCGCCTTTCGGGACAGACGTTAAGTATCGGGAGTGGGTGGCACCGCAGGATTCCACAGATCAGGCTGAGGAATCTCTCGTCATGGTCGTCGTCGCGGACCAGCAACGCCCGGCGGCTTGACAGCTATGCCAGCGTCCGCCCCATCGCCGAGACATGGGCCTGGCGCCGGTCATGGCGCCGCCCTGGCCTTAGTCGGCGGCGTGCGTGCCGACGGGATTGGCGATAAGGCAGCGCGTCCCTACGTCGAGTCATTGGCATTCACATTTTATTGCGGCCAAGGCGAAAGACGTTGTCGGCCCTCGTTCGTCGGCAGTTCAGGCGTCATGTTGCCGACGATCCGGAAAGAAGATTTGTAAGCGGATTCCGACTCGGGATCATTCGAGGCCGCCTGTGGCGAGAGGCGGCGCGCTGCTCGGCCACCTCGACGTCGGCATGCTACGGGTGTGGGACCTCAACTTCTTCAGCCATTCGACCTGGAGGGACGTGGCGGGGCGGGGG
The DNA here is from genome assembly GCA_963845695.1 of uncultured Isosphaeraceae bacterium. Taxonomy (GTDB): domain Bacteria; phylum Planctomycetota; class Planctomycetia; order Isosphaerales; family Isosphaeraceae; genus CAWJTV01. The sequence goes on from CAWJTQ010000021.1 coordinate 102,016, forward strand.
TCGAGATCCTGCGCGGGCTAAGAGCACTCTGACCCTCGGACCGATCCGCGAGCTGTCCGACGGCTCCTACCTGGTCAAGGTCTACCCCAGCCCCTACGACCGTCAGGCGGATCGCGACGGGGTGATAGTGCAGGTGCTCCGCTACGCGCTGAACAACCCGCAACGGGTCGGCCACGGCGAGGAGCACGTGTTGATCACCAGCCTGCTCGATCCGGACACCTATCCGTCCAAAGAATTGATCATATTTTTTAATTATAGATATGATCATAAACCTGTATATTATGAGCAGAAGGCGCATCAGGACCCGCCGCGATTGATCTCATTGCCGCCGTCAGCGACATCGTGGAGATCGACAGGAAGCTGTTCGACGAACCGGCCCTGCGCCGAAGATGATCGATAAGTGCGGCAACCTGCTGCGGAGCGTCCACTACGACAAGGACCGCTACACGGCTTGGGCGGAGGAGCAGAGCTGGAAACCGAAGCCCGAGGCCGCGCCCGGTTGAGACTTCAGGCCGTGACGACCAAGTGTCCGGCGGGAAATCGCCGACTTCCTGCTTTCCAGCGGGCCTTCATCGGGATCGCAGATGAAGCTCTCCGCGAGCGGTTGCCACGGATACCCCTTGCGCGATACTATGGCCGGGCGGACGCTGAGCCCGGTTAGCAGCGATGCCGCGTGTTCAGCCGACCGAAAGTTAGCACGCCGGCTAGCAGGGCTGAAACAGTGGAAAAGTTAGCAGAAAACAGGAGGCGCAAAGACAAGCAGGCCAAGCAGTTAAGACATTCGGAGAGGTGACCGAGAGGCCGAAGGTGCGGCACTGGAAATGGCGCATCTTATTTAAAGGAAGGAACCATTTCAGGGTACACGATGCAAAGACGTGTGACGTGGATATCATCTCCTCCCGGACTCGCTCACCCGAGAGCCCTACTCGGTGGGCCGGGATGAGGAACCTGGGCGCGGTGGAAGCACCGGGCTCGGCCAAGCGCGAGAAGCCCGGTAATCAGCTTCAAGGCGCACCACCATTCGGGCAAGGGAAGGGGATGCTAGGCCACCAAAGCGCCATTCGTCGGCCAGGGGCAAGAGATTCTCGCTAGCCTAGGTGTCCAGGCAGAAAATCGCCCGAGGCGGTTGCGTTGAAGTTGGCAATTCCGTGGAGCATCCAACATTGCACCAGCGTCGGTGACACCGATTTCCGCGTTGGTCCGGGTCCGCATCCGCGATGGCCTCGGCTCGGCTCGGTCGGCCCAGCCGATCGGCGCGCACCGCGATCGCGACGCCTGCCCCCAGGACGACAGCGGCTTCTCAGACTGCGACGGCTTCGCCTTGCGGCGCGGCGCAGAGCGCCTCGGCGATCGGGCTCAGGCTGATCTTGCCCAGCGTCCCCTCACGCCGCGGCGCCGCGGCCAACAGCGTCGCGAACACCGCGTGCACCGCCAGCACCACACCCACCTGCGCGAAGAACCGTCGCGATCCCCTCAGATTGCCATCATCCACACCCCAGAACACCTTCAACCGGGCGTTGATTCGCTCCACCGCCGTCCGACCCTTATACATCCGCTCGAACTTCTTCGTGGCCCGCGGCAACGACGGGAACCGCCTCGGGTCTACCTCGCGCGGCACCCGCACCGTCTTGCCGTACGACTTGCCCGCGTTGCAGATCCCCGACATCGGGCACTCCCAGTCCTCGTGCTTCGCCGGACAGCGGTACTTCAGCGTCTCGCGCTCCGGCTCATGCCCGATGTAGGACATCTTATGTCGCACCGGTGGATCGCTCACTTTATCATAACAATAGATCGTCCCGTCTTCCGTGTACACCACGTTCGAGGAGCCATCGTGGCCCGGCAGCATCCGCTCGGCATCCGCCTTCCACAGGCCCCGCATCTGGATCAGGGGCGTGATCCCTTTGCCGGAGAGGACCTCGTGGACGCCGTCGCTATCGGCCGCCTTATCATAGGCCAAGGTCTCGATCCGATCCGCAGGCAGGTTCGCCTCGCCCTGCTCCAGGATCACCGGCAGCATCTCGCCGTCGCCGGCCTTGGTGTCGGTGATCTCGTAGGACAGCACGACCTCGTGTTTCACGTCCACCAACAAATGGAGCTTGAACCCGAACCACTCGACCACCTTGGTCACATTCCCCTCGGCATCCTGGTATTCCTTGCGGCCGCCGCTGGCCTGCGGCAACCCCTCGTCGATCTCCTCCTGGGCGGCCGCTTCCGGCTTGCGCCGCGCCGACAGGCCGGTGGAGTCACCGGCGGTGTCTTTGCCCAGGTCGGCGACCGCAGGTCCCAGGCGTTGGATCAAGACATTGAAGACCTCTTTGAGGAGCGAGCGATGGGGCTCTTGGCCGAGCACCTCCTCGAACCGCGAGATGTTCCACGGCTTGGGCACGCCGGCTTCCGACTCGATGCCGATGAGCTCGGCGCAACCCTTCGTTGCGGCGGAGTTCGGCGAGCATGGCCTCGGTGGTGACGTGCCGCAGGACGACCCTCAAGACGACGACGCCCCAGAGAACATGCACCGCGTAGTCATTGCGGCCGTTGCCCCGAGCCCGGCGGAGCGAGTCGAGCAGCTGGGCATCGGGCAGGGCCGCGAGCAGATCCTTGATGGTTTGCAGGGAGGGGCTGTCTTCGAGCGATTCCCAATCGAAGAGCGGCTTGGCCGGGTGGAGGATCATCATGGGAGGAGACCTGGGATTTCTGAGGGGAAAAGAGCGAAGAGGATGTCCACACCATTTACTACGCAATAAATCCCCGCGGCGTTGGCGCCGTGGTCGAAAAATCGTCAGAAAATCGTCATTGCGATGCAAAGTGCGGGAAATCCGGGGAGAATTTGGGGGATCGGCCCGAAGAGGTAGTGCGTGACATCTTATCTGCGTAGCACTTGCGAGCAGCGAAAGCGACTCCCTCCGCCCAGCGGAGCACTTGAAGGCAACGCCGGTGCTCGGGTACAATCGACCTGTCGTTGGTCAGAGTTGTCAGAGAAATCACGCTATTTGGTCAGAGAAGGGCCGAAAACGTGGAAACCGAGAGAGGGCCAAAATCGCCGTAAGTCCTTAGCTGGTAATACCTGGGGATGTAGCTCAATTGGTTAGAGCACCGGCCTGTCACGCCGGAGGTTGCGGGTTCGAGCCCCGTCATCCTCGCTGAATATCATTTCCTGCTGAGTTCGATATCGGTCTTACCGGATGGAGCGGGTTCTCGCTCCTTTCCCCACGTCGATTCCAACAGCCGAATGCCGCTGTCTCTCGTTGGTTCGTCACCGTCACCGCCGCCGAGGTGATCGATGCCATCGGCCATGTCCCGCCCGAGCCCATGCGAAGGATGGAGGAGGCCATCCGGCGCGACCGGGACGAGCCGAACAGTTAGACCAGAACAGAGCGATTCTCCGTTGCGTCGCGTCCACCAGGCACCTTCTTCTGGATTGGCTGTGGGGGCGTCGAGAATCCCCGGGCGCCTTGTTTGAACGGAACGGCGGCCGGAATCTGGCTTGCGACCCACATTCCGTCCCACTTCGACCAAGTGTCCATCCCGGGTGGCCTTGATGGAAGCGCCCGAATACCATAATAATTCTCTCTGTTTCGGGCGGCGCGCGGGGGCGACGCAACGACTATCCGGTGTGGGACCAAGACCCGGCCCGATCATCGCTCGGCCGGTCCAGGAGGTGTCAGGCGCAGAGATGTACGTACCCACCAAGCTGTTCTTCACGAAGGGCGTAGGGACTCACCGCGAGAAGTTGACGAGCTTCGAGCTGGCCCTTCGGGACGCCCGCATCGCCTGCTACAACCTCGTTCGCGTCTCGAGTATCTTCCCGCCGAACTGTAAAGAAATCTCGATCGACGAGGGGTTGAAGAAACTCGAGCCCGGCCAGATCGTCCATGTCGTCATGAGCGAAAGCGCCACGGCCGAGCCGAATCGGTTGGTGGCCGCGAGCGTCGGTGTCGCCATCCCCCGGGATCGGAGCCTCTTCGGCTATCTTTCCGAACACCACGCTTACGGCCAGACCGCCAAGACCGCCGCGGACTACGCCGAAGACCTCGCCGCCGAGATGCTCGCCACCGTGCTGGGCGTCGAGTTTAACCCCGACAGCTCCTGGGATGAAAAACGCGAAATCTGGAAGATCGCGGACGTCTTTTACAAGACCAAGGAGGTCACGCAAACCGCCGTCGGACACAAGGACGGCTTGTGGACCACCGTGGTGGCCGCGGCCATCCTTCTGCCGTGAGAGAAAAGTCACACGTGTGGGGGTGAACCGACATGGGGTTCCTGGAATCGATCAGCCTCCATCGCATCGCGCCTCCGGAGGTCTCGGGAACCGAGACGGTCGCCGAGCTGATCGACCGCGCCTTCTCCAGCTATAACGCGGGGCGGCTGCGCGAGGTCTGTCGCGTGTTCACCGACAAGCTCCTCCAGCCGGATTGCACGGTCGGCCTGACGCTCTCCGGCGCTCTGACGCCCGCAGGGCTAGGGATGAGCTGTCTAATCCCCTTGATCAGGGCCGGTTTCGTGGACTGGATCGTCTCGACGGGTGCCAACCTTTATCACGACACGCATTACGCCCTCGGCCTGCCGCTCCATCAGAGTCGGCCCAACCTCGATGACTTCACGCTACGTCAGAACGACGTCATCCGGATCTACGACATCGTCTTCGACTACAAGACCCTACTCGACACCGACGCTTTCTATCGCGAGCTGATCCAGGACGAGGCCTTCGCCCGGCCGATGGGGACCGCCGAGTTTCACCACGAAGTGGGCCGCTACCTCCAGGGACGTGCCCTGGCCCTCGGACAGCCATCACCGAGCTTGCTGAGCGCAGCGTTCGAAGCGGATGTGCCGATCTTCACGTCGAGCCCGGGAGACAGCTCGATCGGCATGAACCTGGCAGCTCTGAGCCTTCAGGGCGGCCGGCTCCAGATCGATACTCTTCGCGACGTCAACGAAACCGCGGCCATCGTCTACGCCGCCAAGGGACAAGGAGGGAAATCGGGCGTCCTGATCCTCGGTGGAGGAAGCCCCAAGAACTTCATCCTCCAGACTGAGCCCCAAATCCAGGAAGTCCTCGGACTCAGCGAGAGTGGGCATGATTATTTCCTTCAGATTACCGATGCTCGGCCCGACACCGGCGGACTTTCTGGCGCGACGGCCAGCGAGGCGATGACCTGGGGCAAAGTCGATCCCGAGACGCTTCCCGACTCCGTGACGTGTTACACCGATTCAACCATCGCTCTGCCGCTATTGACAGCTTATGCCCTGGCTCGGCATGTCCCGAGGCCACTTCGCCGGTTGTATCAGCAACGGAGCCGTGACTACGAGGTGCTCCGGACGGCCTATGAAGCGCGACTCCGCGAGGGCTCGTCCCATCCTGCGACCGGGAAGCGGTCGAGCTGAGTGGATCTCTTCGTTCTCGATAGGCTGGTGCCCACGTGTCCGAGCGGTTATCCACGGTTGTCCTGATGGTTGACCCCGAGGAACCCGACCCGGCCGCCCTCGAACAGGCGGCTCGGATTCTGCGGCGCGGGGGCCTTGTTGCCTTCGCCACCGAGACCGTCTACGGACTCGGGGCCGTGGCCACCGATGAGCGAGCCGTAGCGCGGATCTACGCGGTCAAGGGGCGGCCAGCCCTCAATCCCCTGATAGTCCACGCGGCGGGGATCGATCAGGCCCGAGCCTGCGCCGCCGACTGGCCCGCCATTGCCGATCTCCTGGCCGATCGATTCTGGCCCGGACCATTGACACTCGTCCTGAACCGAGGTCGGCGGATCCCGGACATCGTCTCCGCCGGGAAGTCCACCGTTGGTCTGCGCGTACCGTCGGGAACGTTGGCACGTCAATTAATCGCCGAAACCGCCGAGCCGGTCGCGGCGCCCAGCGCGAACCGGTCGAACCGGCTCTCGCCCACCCGAGCCGAGCACGTCCTCGCCGACCTCGACGGTCTCGTTGACCTCGTGCTCGACAGCGGGCCGACGGCCGTCGGCCTGGAATCCACGGTCCTCGACATCACGGGCGAGCCCCCGCGACTGCTTCGCCCTGGACCTGTCACCATTTCGCAGATCGACTCAGTGCTCCTGGGAGATCCCGTAGTCACGCCCTCGGCCGGGCAATCAGCCGAAAGGCCGTCAAGTCCCGGACAGTTGCCCGTCCATTATTCACCCCAGACCCCTTCCTTTCGTGCGAATTCTCTCGACGACCTGACCGGCATTCCTTGGGCCGAGAGGATCGCCGTCGTTTCGTTCAACGAACGGCCTCTCCCCCACGATCTTCGGACCGTCCGGGAGTTCCGGCTGGAGTCCCCTGCGATCGCTGCACGACTCCTCTATGATGTGCTGCATCGCTGCGATGCCCTCGACATCCGCGCCATCGTGGTGATCATGCCGCCGGACCGGCCCGAGTGGTTGGCCGTGCCGCGATCGTCTCCTGCGTGCGACCCGACCGCTTGTTGAGAGCCCGTGATCGGGTCCCACTGAGGGCTCGCAGCTCAATCGAACAACCGGCGCTGGGGATCGAACACGGAGAAATCGGGCTCGGGCGGGGGTGGCTCGGGCAATCCCAGGTGGAGATAGGCTGCCGTGGTTGCCACTCGTCCCCGAGGCGTCCGGATCACGAACTCCCGGCGCAACAGGTAGGGCTCGACCTCATCCCTCAAGGTATCGAGCGCCACGTTCATGGTTGCGGAGAGGGCTTCGACGCCCGTCGGTCCTCCGCGGAAGACGCGAATCAAGGTCTCGAGATAGCGGCGGTCCTGTTTGTCGAGTCCCTCGGTGTCCACTTCCTGCATGTCGAGCGCGTCGCGCGCAACCGAGAGGCTGATGTGCCCGTCGGCGCGGGCCAAGGAGTAATCGCGGACCCATCGCAGTCGTGCGTTGGCGATCCGGGGAGTTCCCCGGCTTCGCGCCGCCAGTTCGCTGGCCGCTTCGGGCATAATCGTGGATCGGAGCTTGGCGGCATTGACGGTGATGATCCGGCGAGGTCTTCCGGTTCGTAGAACTCCAGGTGCTCGTGGATGCCGAACCGCTCGCGAAGCGGGCCGGACAGCATCCCGCTCCGCGTCGTCGCCCCGATGATCGTGAACTTCTTCAGATGGAGATTGATCGTTCGCGCGGACATCCCCTCGCCCAGGACGACGTCGACCCGGAAATCTTCCATGACCGGATAGATGAACTCCTCGACGGCGCTGGGCAGTCGATGGATCTCGTCAATGAAGAGGATCGAGCCTTCCGTCGCATTCGTGAGATAGGGCATCACGTCCATCTTCTTGTCGAGTGCCGCCCCGCTGGTGATATTCAGCTCGACTCCCAGCTCGTTGTGCAAGACCATGGCGAAAGTCGTCTTGCCCAGCCCTGGCGGCCCATCGAAGAGGATGTGAGGAAGGGGCTCGCCCCGCTTCTTCGCCGCGGCCAGGCTCACGCTCAGCCGTTCGGCCACGGCGCGCTGACCGATTACTTCCGAAAGTCGTTGGGGACGGAGCTTCTCGTCAACCGGGTCGACCGGTCGAACCTCGGCCGTCCGATCCGATGTGGACTCGCGGAGCCGGCTGCCGTCGTCACCGCTCTCCGGCGTCCCCTTAATAATGGCCTCGCGCATCGATCGGTCCTCGTCCCTGGGTATCCTCAAGCAGTTAGGTGCTCTCGATCGAGCGACCCTCATCGACTCTGCACGTAGATCGCTTCGATCATATCGGCCACGGACTTGAACTTCTTCTTCCCGGCCAGGACTCGGTCGATGGCCTGGCGGGCCTGGCTCTCGGAATGCCCCACCGAGAGCAACGCCGCGTAGGTGTCGCGGATCACGTCGGGCTCAGCATTGTCGACGGATCCGTTCGATTCGGCCGCAGTGGCCACGCCGCCGGGCTCGGCGCCGACGATCAAGGCGAACTTGCCGACCTTCCGCCTCAGCTTGGCGACGATCCGCTCGCCGGTCGCCTCACCGATGCCAGGAAAGGTCGCCAGCAGCTTCACGTCCTGGTCCTGGATCATTCGCGCGAGCTCCCGGACCGGGCGGACCATCGCCCGCAGTGCCTTTTTTACCCCGACGCCGTCAACCGAGCAGAAGATGTCGAAGAACTCACGGTCGATGGCCGAAAGGAAGCCGATCAGCCTCGGGACCATGCGGCCGACCATCGGGCCGCCTTCGATGTAGAAGATCGTATGCAGCTCGAGCGGCTCCCCGCGCTTGGACTGGATCGTCCGCCGGGTGTGCTCGGGGATCAGCACCTCGATCTCGAACGGATCGACCCGGAGCGTCACCGTCTCCTCACTCACCGCCTCGACGATGCCTCGCACTTTCGTCAGCACCGCATCAACCTTTCTGTTCCCAATGGCCCTTGATGGACCGTGATACTTTGTTCAGATATTCTGCCCCATCAGCCGACTCGTTTCAAGTCGAAATTCCCGACATCCGCGAGTCGAGCTGATACGCCAAGATCTCCGCTGGCGTGGTAGCAGATCGGCGTCTGCTTCCTCCGTCAGCGGAGGGATCGCTCCGGAATGGAAGTCGATCGAGCCGGATGATGACATCTTGGAGACCTGTGTCAACGCCCTTCTTCCCGCCCGAGGTTCCCCGGAAGATCCTGGGTTAAGCTGGCCGACTTCATCCAACCGAATTCTCAGGGGCCGATCGTCCCAACGGCTTCGCGTGGCCGCCGGGTGGCGTGATCGGTCGAGCGACCGGGGGGCAATGGCCGAGCCGCGGCGAGAATGCCGCACGTAGACCGGTGCCACGAAGACGAAGACCCGCAAAAAGACGGGGAAAGTGAGTCGTTGGACACTCAATATCCTGATATCGACAAAATTATAAATCAACTATGAGCATCGAGATTCTTCTCTCGCGGAGGGTGCTCAGCGTCGAACCGGTTCCGTGAATTCGCGCCAACCGTTCAGTTTTTTCACCAATTCCCGCAAGCCTCGTCTTCCATAAGTTGAAGAATTTGGTATGAATTGACGCAGGGACCGGTCGATTCATGCCGGTCGGACTCAAGCGAGTATGTCTTGGAGCGAGGTCAGACCGATGGCGGTGAAGAAGAAGACGAGCAGCCCGTCGAAACCCGCAACTCCCCCGAAGGCCGCCCCGAAGAAGTCGGCTCCCAAAAAGTCGGCTCCCAAGAAGACGGCACCCAAGAAGTCCACCAAGCCGGCGGACGCCAAGTCCAAGCCGGCGGGCGCCCCGAAGGGCGCCGTCAAGAAGAAAGCACCGGCGATCAAGCTGAGCGACGCGCAAGGGCGAGTCCTCAGCGCGGTCTCGCAGACGAGTGAAGCGGGGTATGTCGGGACAAAGGCCGAGGGCCGGATCCTGGACTCCCTGCTCAAGAAAAAGCTGATCAAGAAGGGGAAGAAAGAGGCTGGCGGCGCTGCCCGATACCTGGTGACCAAAGCCGGGTCGAAGTGCGTCCCCGCCCCGGTCTCCGCGAGTATCCCGGCACCCGTGCCCAGCGCCGCGCCCGAGGCGTCGCCGTCGCCTGCGGCCACGGCCTGACGGCCCCTCGGCCGCAATCTGCCGGTGGACCTCCGCCTTCGGGGGCCTCCGACCCACACAGACTCAGGGACGTCGGCACGAATCCCACGAGCCGGCGTCCATTTTTATGCGCCTCGCCAGGCTGGCCACGGCAAACGACTCCGCATGCTTCGGCCGCATCACCTCTTCAACGACCTCACGACCTCGCCTTGGCGGATCCCGGCCTTCTCGCTAAGATCCCCTCTTGTGTCGCCGTCTCATCTCCGAAGGTCGGCCGCTTCGAGCGCACTGGGTCTGAATCGGGATGACCGACAATCGGATCCTTGACTGCGAGCCGCGCGGGCAGGTGACCGCTGTTCTGCACGAGAAGGATCGTGCATTGCTCTCGATGACTCCGCGCCATGAGCCCAGCTTCGGATAGCTGATTCCGATTTCCCGGTGCAGGGCCAGGTATCTCGGAAATTGGGACTCTGGACTCTGGAAACCAGTTGCGGCTCAGCCGCGTGAGGTCAGACGGGCATGGATGTCGCGTCTCCCAGCAATCGCCGATCGCTCAGGATGCCCGCCTCGCTGGCCATGGTCGTATTCGCGATCCTCTCCGGTTGTTCCACGTATATCGGTACCACTTCCAAGAGCTTCCTCAAAGTCGTCCGTTCCAATCCCGACCCGAATATTCGCTTCATCGCCTACGGCAAACTCGGCTCCCCCGACCTTTACGACACAGCGGCCGAGAAGACAGAGGCGGTCAGTACACTTGTCACCAAGCTCCAGGAAGGGAAGGAGCCGCTGGCGATCCGAGCGATCATCGTCCGGAGCCTGGGTGAACTGGGTGATCCGCGCACCGGGACGTCGTCGCCCGATCGGTCAATGATCCTGAGGGCGTGGTACGTACCGAAGCCTGTCGCGCCTTGGGTCGAGTGGGCCGCACCGAGGATGCCACGACTCTCGTCCGGATCATGACCGTCGATCCCCTGGAGGATTGCAGGATCGCCGCCATCGAGGGGATTGGTTCACTGAAAACGCACGATCCCCGGATTTATCACGTGCTCATCGACGGGATGGACCACGAGGACCCGGCGATCCGGCTTGGGTGCTATCGCGCGCTCAAACAGATAACCGGCAAGGACCTGGGCAACCGGCCGGATGGCTGGCGTCATGAGCTCGAGCCCCAGACCGCCTCCGCACCGAAACCCGGCGCGTCTCCTGCGAGCCAGCCTACGAAGAGAGCGATCTCGCGGTGAATGCGCCAGTCCGGCGATCGTCCATCGGAGCAAGGAGATCTCCAGCAACCGGATGAACGGTCGCGGATCACCATGGCCTCGTCGGCATCGGCCTTGCGATAATGTATCGGTTCCGGAGCGAACCGACCGCGATCCTCTGGTGTCGATCAGGGTCGTGGCTGGAGCGTGAGCGGTTCGTTCCCCTCCGGTCGCATCGGTCCCCTTCGGGTCGCGGGATGACATGGACAGCCACACGCTGGAGCTCCTGGAATTCGACCGGATGCGAGCGCTCGTGGCCGCGCGGGCCGCGTGTTCGTTGGGTCGGTCTGCCGCCGGAACGATCGAGCCGACTACGGATCCCGGCGAGATTCATCAACGGCAGTCGCTGACCACAGAGATGGTGGAGGCCCTGCTCGCGGGTCTGAAGCCGTCATTCGGCGGCTTGCACGACATCCGCCCGCTGGTACGGCGTGCACAGGTCGGTGGGATCCTCGAGGCCGAGGAGCTGGCCGAGACAGTCGAGACCTTACGGGCCATCGGCGATCTCGACCGCTGGCTCGCCCGGGTCGGCGACCAGTTCCCTCGACTGGGCGGGCTCCGACAGAATGTCGGCGAATTCACGGGAGTTGCCGTGGCGATCGATGGGTGTCTGGACAATCGGGGCAAAGTCCTCGATACCGCCAGCCGCCGGCTCTCCGTGCTGCGTCGCGAGATCGCTCAAGTGGAAGAACGCATCCAGGAGACGCTCCGACATCTTCTCCGTTCGCCCGAGGTTCGCAAGGTACTCCGCTTCCCGAGTTTCACCATGGTCGGCCACCACTACGTCCTGCCAGTCTCCAAGGACCATCGGGGCGAGGTCCAAGGCTCGGTACTCCGCACCAGCGCGAGCAATGAGACGGTCTACATCGAGCCGGCGGCGATCGGCGAGCGGTCAGCCCAGCTATCCTTCCTCCGGGCTCGTGAAGCCAAGGAAGTTCGACGCATCCTGCGATGGCTCAGTGCCCAGGTCGGGATGGTGTCGGAGAGTCTGCTCGGTACGCTGGAGACCATGGGTGAGATCGACCGGATCCACGCCCAGGCGCGGCTCAGCATCGATTACCGGATGACCGCCCCGCGCTTCAACCAAGAGGGACGTCTGGTCTTGCGCAGCCCGGCATCCTCTGCTCGAGGCACTCTTCCAGGGCGATCCGGCGATGACCCGGATGCCTGAGACTCAGGGTGGAAGCGGCGCGAATCCCGACATGAAGGTGATGCCTCCCACCCTTTCGAGTGGACCACCGACCGACGAGCCGGTCGGCCCTGGACCGGGCTCTTCTGTCCCGTCTCCCCCAGCGGAACCCAGGACCGTGGTGCCAATCGACGTGAACCTCGGAGCCCGCTTCCACGTCCTCGTGGTGACCGGTCCCAACACCGGCGGGAAAACGGTGGCTCTCAAGACAGTCGGCCTGTTGGCCATCATGGCACAGGCCGGGCTGCACGTCCCCGCCGCGGAAGGCTCTGAGTTTCCGGTATTCGACGATGTTCTGGCCGATATCGGTGACGAGCAGAGCCTGGAGCAGTCACTCTCGACCTTCTCCTCACATGTCCGTCGCATCAGCGAGATCCTGGGCAAGGCGACTGCGCTCTCGTTGGTCCTGCTCGACGAGATGGGCGCCGGAACGGATCCCGCCGACGGCGCCGCTCTGGGACGCTCCATTCTCGACGAGTTGACGGGCGTCGGGAGCCGATCGATCGTGACGACCCACATCGGCGACCTGAAGATCTACGCGCTGTCGACTCCAGGCGCGGAGAACGCCGCTGTCGAATTCGACGATGAAACCCTCCAGCCCCGCTACCGGCTGCACATTGGCGATATCGGGCAATCGAATGGACTCAAGATCGCCCGACACTTGCAGCTCCCCGAACATGTCGTCGCACGTGCGGAGTCGTACCTCTCGGAGCGCCGTGGCGGCGTCGTTCCGGACTGGGAGATCCTCCAGCAGCTCCGCAAGGAGGCGGAAGCGGCTCGACAAGCCGCTCTCCAGGCCCAAGCCGAGGCCGAACGGACCCGCGAGGCGCTCGCCCGACGTCTGGCCGAGCTCCAGGACGAGACCCGTCAAGCCGACACCATCGCCGAAGCACGGGCACGCCTCCAGCCTGGTGATCGGGTCGTCGTCCCGCGCCTGGGGTACGACCGTCCCGGCCGGATCGTCAAGCTGGACCCGCGCAAGAAGACGGCCGTCGTCGCGATCGGACACGTCACCTGGAACGTCGCGATCGACGAGCTCATCCCCCAGACCAATCGCACGCCATCTGCTTCAATTCCCACATCCAAGAGCCCCTCGCCACGCACCGCCATCCCCCTGGACGAATTCGACGCGGAGTGATGGATTCAAGGAAGACGACAAATGCGGGTTGTTCCATCCTCGTGAACAGGGACTCCGACCTCGGACTTTCGCGAATTCGACAAGAACCGCGCGGTTTTTCGCCCGCGGCAGCGTACCAGTATCGCGGCCAGTACTTCCCGCGAAGCACTGGCGGTTCTCGGATCACGGCCAGTTAACGCGAGTTTCCGGGAACCCAACTTGGGAGGACCAACCAGCCGCGAAGGTCACCGTCCGATCCGCCTCACGAGCCTGTCGGCACCCTTAAGAAAACCACGCTCAGCGGTGGCAGGCGGAGGTTCAGGTGGTACGGTCGACCGGCGTGAGGTTCGGGGATTCCCCAAGCGCCGCCCTGATTGCCGACGTTCGACCCGCCGTAGATATCCGAGTCGGTGTTGAGGATTTCCCGGTAGTATCCTCCGGATGGCACGCCGATCCGGTAGTTCTCGCGGATGACCGGCGTGAAGTTGCAGGCCACCACGACCGCGTCGGCCGGGTCGCGGGCCCGCCGCAGGAAGGCGACGACGCTGTTCTCCCAGTCGTGTAGCTCTAGCCACTCGTAGCCTTGCCAGTCGAAGTCGACCTGGTGAAGCGCCGGCTGTGATCGGTAAAGCCCATTGAGGTCGCGGATGAGCTGGAGGATCCCTTGGTGATCCCGCCACTGGAGCAGGTGCCAGTCCAGGCTGACGTCGTGACTCCACTCGCGCCACTGCGCGATCTCACTTCCCATGAACAGGAGCTTCTTTCCGGGATGTCCGTACATGTAGCCGTACAGGAGCCGGAGGTTCGCCACCTTCTGCCAGAGGTCGCCCGGCATCTTGTGGAGCAGCGACCCTTTCCCGTGGACGACCTCGTCGTGCGACAGCGGCAGGATGAAATTCTCGGTGAACGCGTAGATCATGCTGAATGTCAAAGAGCCGTGCTCGTACTTCCGATAGACCGGATCCTTGGACATGAAACGGAGCGTATCGTTCATCCAGCCCATATTCCACTTCAGGCTGAAGCCGAGTCCCCCGAGATACGTGGGCCGGGAGACGCCGGACCAGCTCGTCGATTCCTCGGCGATGGTCAAGATGCCCGGATGCTCCTTGTGGCAGAGCTCGTTGAGTCGTTTGAGGAAGTCGATCGCCTCAAGGTTCTCGTTGCCGCCAAAGACGTTGGGAACCCATTCGCCAGCCTTGCGAGAGTAGTCGAGATAGAGCATCGAGGCGACCGCGTCGACCCGCAGCCCGTCGAGATGGTAACGGTCGAGCCAGAACAGCGCATTGCCGAACAAGAAGTTCCGGACCTCAGCCCGCCCGTAGTTAAAGATCTTCGTGCCCCAGTCGCGGTGTTCGCCCAGCCTGGGGTCGGAATGCTCGTACAAATGCGTACCGTCGAAGTAGCCCAGGCCGTGGGCATCGTTGGGAAAGTGAGCGGGCACCCAGTCGAGGATCACTCCGTAGCCGTGCCGGTGCAGGTAATCGACGAAGTAGACGAAATCATCCGGCGTGCCGTGTCGCGACGTGGGTGCATAGTAGCCGACCGGCTGATATCCCCAGCTTCCGTCGAAGGGATGTTCGGTGATTGGCAGCAGCTCGACGTGGGTGAAATGAGTGTGGTCGAGGTGAGAGACCAACTGCTCGGCCAGCTCACGATAGTTGAGGAACCCATCGCCTTGCTCGACTTTCCGCTTCCAGGAGCCGAGATGGACCTCGTAGATCGCCATCGGCTTGTCCAACCCCTGACGCTCGGTTCGATGCGCCAGCCAGTCCTCGTCACCCCACTCGAAGTCGGTGATATCCCAGACGATCGAGGCCGTCTTGGGTCGCACTTCCGCTGCGAAGCCGTAGGGGTCGGATTTCTGGACGAGGTAGCCGTTGTGCCGGCTCTTGATCTCGAATTTATAGACCTCACCCTGGGTGAGGTCCGGGATGAACATCTCCCAGATGCCGGTCGCGCCTCGGTTGCCCATCGGATGTCGCCGGCCGTCCCAATGATTGAAATTCCCGGTCACGCTCACCCGCTGAGCGTTGGGCGCCCAGACCGCGAAATGAACGCCGCGGAAGCCCTCGTGCGTCCGGAGATGGGCGCCGAGCCGCTCGTAATTCCGGTAATGCGTCCCCTCGCCGAGCAAATGCAGATCGAAGTCGGTCAGGACCGGCCCGAATGAATACGGGTTGAACGAACTCCCACGAATGTCCTTCATGATTCTCCACCCGGAACCGGTAGGGGAACCCCGAAGTACGATCACGGAAGACCGCCTCGAAGAATCCGTCGGGGTGGATTCGCTCCATCGCGATCCGTTCGCCCGGCTCGCCGCGACTGAGGTCTATAACCCAGGCGGTGCGGGCTTCCGGAAGGAACGCGCGGATCACCCACGTCTTCAAGGCGCCGGCTGCCGATGACAGCTCATGCAAGCCCAGGATCGAGTAGGGGTCCCAGTGATCGCCATGAACGATCAGATCGGCATCGCCCACCGACGTGGAGGGGACCGGCATTGTCTTCACGGGCATGATGGTTGACTCGCTGTGGTGTCGCTGTCTCGAACGATTGTCTGGGTTTGTGGTAGGCCTACTTGACTTCCAGCATCCGCTCCAGGGCCTTCCGCCCCCACTCCGCGGTCTCCGAGCCCACCTGAATCCGATTCACGGGCGTGCCACGCGCCAGGTTTTCCAGGCACCACGCCAAGTGCGGCAGATCGATACGGTACATGGTCGCGCACATGCAAACCATGGGGGAGAGAAAATGGATCGTTTTGTCGGGATGCTCCTGGGCCAGACGATTGACCAGGTGGAGTTCGGTTCCGATGCCCCAGCTCGAGCCCATGGGGGCTTGTTCGATCGTCTTGATGATGAATTCCGTGGACCCGACGAGATCGGCCGTGTTGACAACTTGCATCATGCATTCGGGGTGAACCAGGATCCGGCTGCCGGGGAACCTTCGTCGGAAGAGCCCAACGTGCTCGGGCTTGAACATCTGGTGGACCGAACAATGCCCTCTCCAGAGCAGGACGCGACTGGCGGTGATCCGCTCGGGCGTATTTCCTCCAAGTGGTTGGCGGGGGTCCCACACGGGCATCTGCTCGAGCGCGACTCCCATGGCGCGCGCGGTGTTCCGGCCCAGGTGTTGATCGGGGAAGAAGAGCACGCGACGGCGTCGCGCGAACGACCATTCCAGCACGGCGCGTGCGTTGGAGCTGGTGCACACGATACCGCCATGCCGACCGCAAAAAGCCTTCAGGTCGGCCGACGAATTGATGTAGGTGACTGGCGTCACGTCGTCGGTATCGATCCATTCGGAGAGATCATCCCACGCGGCCTCGACCGATTCGAGGTCGGCCATGTCGGCCATGCTGCAACCGGCGCTCAGATCAGGGAGATATACGGCGACCTCATCACGGGAGAGGATGTCGGCCGTTTCGGCCATGAAATGAACCCCACAGTACACGATCGCGCGGCAGCTACGGCTCTCCGCGGCCAACTGACTGAGCTTGTAACTGTCGCCCCGGAGATCCGCGTAACGGATCACTTCATCCTGCTGGTAATGATGCCCCAGGATCAGCAGCGAATCGCCCAACCGGCGCTTGACCTTGAGGATTCGCTCGCCCAGCTCGGACTCCGAACTGTCCCGGTACGGATCAAATCCTAACGGAGCCAGGCCGGCTACGCTCGGTGCAAGGGTCGTTGTGGTCATCACAGTGTCAGATCAACTCCGTCGGGGTGTGGATTCTCGAGGGCGGGAAATCGCCAACTCGGCGGGAAGAGAGCCCGCGGGGATTGACTACCTTACGTTGGTCCTCAACGCAACGTTCGGGACGGCGGGGACGACACAAATCCCCGCCGGTTGCAGGGAGGCGATCGTCGTTGAGTGTCCCGGTCCTGGATTTCCCTCGTATTATACCTTTGAGCCGAGAGGCGAGGAGTTTCACTCTGCGCAAGACCCATCTCGTCTCCCATGTGTGGAGAAGGAACGGGATGGGCCTCGGAATGGATGAATCGATGACGATTTTCAAGGCCAGGGTATCTTGAGGCCGGGGAGCGTATGGTTATGAGCGGTGCCATCTTGATCGTGGATGATAACGCAGCGGATCGCGCCCTCTTGCGAACGATCCTCGCCCGTGCCGGATATTCGGTCTATGAAGTGGCCAAAGGGAACGATGCGTTACGGCAGGGTCGCGAAATTCGGCCGCACGTCGTCATACTCGATGTCAACCTCCCAGACATGTCTGGGCTCGAAGTCTGCCGGTCTCTTCGTGCCAACCCTGAGACCTCTGCGATCCCCGTCTTGATGCTGACTGTACGGCATGACGATACGGATGTCCTCGCGGGGATGGAGGCTGGGGCCGACGATTACGTCGCCAAGGATGCCGCCCCGGCGCTGATCCTCGGCCGGTTGCGTCGCCTGATCGAGTTCCGTCAAATGTCGGGCCTGGCGATGCTCAACCAGCAGCTCGCCCAGGTGGGGCGGTTGCTGACCGGGATCGTCCACGAGATCCGCGGGCCGCTCGCCGTGATCCGGGGCAACGCCGAGCTCTTGCGATTGACGGCACTCCCGGGCGATGACGAGGAAAAATGGATCGACTCGATCGTCAGGAGTTCCCGGATCCTCCAGGTCCGGCTCGATCACCTGATGGCCGCGGTACGGAACGGCTCCACGGAAGTCCAGGTCATCGACTTGTCGGCTCTGATCTTGGAATCCATCGACCTCTTTGTCAAAGGGTTGCCGCCGGGCGAGCAGCCGGTGCGAATCGAGGCCGCGCTGGACGCGATCGTCCCCAGCGTCCGAGTCGATCCCGGCCGGCTGATGCAAGTCCTGCTCAACCTGCTGAATAACGGCTACGAGGCCATCGCACGCGCCCATGGCAAGGGCCGGATCTTCGTGAGCGCCCGCACAGCCCAGGCCGAGGGTCGGTCGTGGGTCACGATCGACGTCTCGGACGACGGTCCTGGCGTGCCGGAATCGTATCTCGATCGCATCTTTGAACCGTTCTTCACCACCCGCGAGGAGGGGTCCGGTTATGGCCTCTACCTGGCCGCCGCGATCCTGAAGGAACAGTCGGGCCGGATCATGGTCCGCAATAATCCGGAAGGCGGCGCGACGTTTTCGATCTGGCTGCCCGAGGCTGATCCCGACGCCGGAAATGCCAGCGAAGGTCGAATTCAGCTTAAAGAAGCCGAGTTTCCGGGCTTGAGCGCCTAAGGTGCTGTCAGGAGATAACTTGGCCGAAGTGAGGCTGATGTGGGACAGCCGCCCTCCGCTGTCGTGGCGAGAAACCACCGAGGACGGCTGTTTTACAGAAGACATTGATGATCCTCTATAATCGGCCAAGTGATTTCCAATCGCCGTTGCATACAATAACCGAGAGTCGTCGACGATCACCACCGCACCGTCTGGGGGCGGTGGCTTGGACCCATTCCGAGCGTCCCTACTCCTGACCGGCGGGACGTCCGGATCCGGCGTGGGTTCTGGGCGGGGCCGGCTCTGAGCAGGGCCGGACTTGCCGAGAATTGTGGCACGAATTGGCACTCGGTGATCACTTTTGGCCGCGGCGCCCTCTCCGATCTCCATGGCCCCCAGCGAGTTCGGGCCGAGTCCCGAAATCGCTGTGCCGGGCCCGGCCGCACGCGGCACAGCCCCGTTGCTCGCTGCCATAGTTTCCGGTCGGTGACGGTCGCACATGGTCTCTATTATTGAGTATACCGCAGGTTTGAGATTTCGTTAATGCACCTATCGCGGATTCCGGGGCGATTGGCTCCGGAACTCTCGGTCACAGAGGGAGATAAAAAAATCCAAAAATTCGGAAGACTGGGTTACTCGAATGACCAAATTGGCCCGAACGGAGGGGGAAGAGGCGCGGGTCGGATCGTCGCACTCCCCAGGTATCCCGCACCCGCCGCGCTGAGATCGGTGGTGGTTGACGAGGAGTCTCCAATAACCGCATCGAATCGATACGAGCCCGAAGCGCCAGCGCGTGAATTTCGGCGGGGATCCTTAATCCATTCGCTGGCGCTTCGGGCTCGTATCAGTCGTCCGCAACGCAAGCGTTAGACGCTTTAGTTTTTGCTCGGTCCTTCGTCGGCGATTTGAGCGGATTACACGGAGCGGATCGCCCGTGCCGTGTCTGGGCCGGGCTAGCCATGACCAGGAACCAAGGGCCAAGTGAACGAGACGAGCCGACCAATCCAGCCCCATCGGAACAGTGCCTGGCGGCCCAGACCCTGGACGACCGCATCCTGGGTTTGTCTCGCCTGGCTGGTCGTGATCGCGATGGCTGTCCGGAAGTTGCGACAGTCGGATGCGATCGTCGTGGCTGCTTCCGGTTTTGCGGCAGCGGCGATTACGTTCACAGTCACAATCTGGAGCGATCGGGCGCGTTGGAGAAAACCGATCCAGCAACTCACGCAGTTCGTCCGGACCGTGTCTCGCGGTGAGGCGGCGCGTGCACCTGGTGATCTCCCGACCGACCTGATGCCGCTTGCGCACGAGGTCGTGGCCTTGCTCAAGGCGGCCCGAAGACGCGCGGCGGGGCTGCGTCCCTCGCTCACGTCCGCTCAGGCCGGGTCTCAACCCCCGCCAGCCGGTGGTTCGATGACGCGCAGCGGGCTCTTCGATGCCCCGCCGATCGGCATCGGCGGTCCGGACGATCCCCAGTTGTCGGGCGATTATTCGACGATCGACATGGTCAATCGCCTCGAACCGATCGGCTGGCATTGGATCGAGTCCAGTACGGCGGAACAGCTATTCCTCGGCTGGACCCTCGAGGACCTGAAGAAAAAGTCGTTCCTCGACATCGTCTATCCCGAGGACCGCGGCTCTGTCGAGAGCACGTTCCAGCAAGCCCTGGAGCGGGGCGAGGCACTCGGCTTGATCGTTCGCATCCGGACGGCACAGGGAAAGTCGAGGGCCATCGAAGTCAACGTCGGCGCCCGCTATGGCACGAACCAGAAGGTCACGCACCTTCGCTGCCATCTGACTGACGTGACCGAGAAGGTTCGAGCCGAGCGCCAGCTCCAGCTCCGGACGCTCGAACTGACTCGAGTCAACGAACAGTTGCGACGAATCAACCGCGAGCTGGAGGACCTCAAGGATCGCTATACGGACCTGTACGAGAACGCGCCGGCCATGTATTTCAGCCTGGACCCCGCAGGCTGCGTGATCGAATGCAACCAGACGATGCTGTCGACGCTCAACCGCACGCGGAGCGAGGTCATCGGACGTCCCTACCAAAGTCTGCTACACGAGTCCTCGTGGGACACGTTTCGAGTGGGTTTCGCGAATTTCCTCGAGCGAGGCTCGGTCGAGATCGAGCGGTGCTGGCTCAAGTCCGACGGTGAAGCGATCGACGTCTGGATCCTCGGCAAAGCGGTTCGAGGTCCGAAGAACTCAGTGACCCATGCCCGTTTCGTGGCCCAGGATGTGACGGCCCGACGCCGGCTCGAGTCCGAGCTTCAGGAGAAGAACCAGCGCCTGGCCCAAACCAATGAAGAGCTCTCGCGGAAGAACCGGGAGCTGGATGAGTTCGTCTATGTCGTCTCGCACGACCTTCAGGAGCCGCTGCGCACCTTGATCGCATTTTCCGACTTCCTTCGGAAGGATTACGGCGATCGCCTTGAGGCCGAGGGGCAGGAGTTCGTGCGGTACCTGGTCGAGGCGTCGCGGCGGATGCGGGAGATGATCCACGGCATGTTGAACCTGTCCCGCGCCGGCAAAGTGATCGGCGAGTTTCAGGTTGTCGATTTGAAGGAATTGCTCACCATCGTCAGGACCGACCTCGGCGAGTTGATCCGGAGTAAGGGCGCCGAGGTTCGGATCGCCGGCCCACTGCCCACGGTCTGGGGCGACCACGACCGGATCCGACAACTGCTGGCAAATCTGATCGTCAATGGGCTAAAATACAATCAGAGCCGAAGCCCTTGGATCGAGATCGGGTCAGTCTCGCCGGACGAACCACGTTCGGCGAACGGGGACATCGGAGTCGATCCTGGCGAGGACGCCATGATCCGAGTGAAGGATAATGGAATCGGCATCGAGCCCCAGTTCCACAAGACGATCTTTCAGCTCTTTCGACGGTTGCACACTCAGGAAGAGTACGAAGGCACGGGGGCGGGACTGGCCATCTCCCAGAAGATTGTCCAGGCCCATGGAGGTCGGATCTGGGTCGAAAGTACGCCTGGCGAGGGGGCGACGTTCTTCATCCAGCTCCCACGTCCCAAGGCTTCTGAATCGGCGACTTCGTTGTCGCCCGACGACTCCGAGTTGTCAACGCGGATCACCGAGGCGGCCTTGGATGAACACGACGCTGTCTGAGTTCCACATCCTGCTGATCGAAGATAGTCGCGCCGATGCCAAGATTATCGAGCGCGCCTTGCGTGAGGGCGAAATCTCCCACCGCCTCACGGTCATCCCCGACGGGCGCCACGCACTCGACTACCTCTTCGGCCTGCGCGACGAGTCGGCGCCATCCGGGGGCGAGCCCGACTTGATCCTTCTCGACCTGAACCTGCCCGGGATCAACGGCTGCCAGGTTCTCACCCAGATCAAGAGTGATCCCTATTTGCGCATCATCCCTGTGATCGTCCTCACAACCTCGCAGCGCGACGAGGACATCCTCCAGACCTATCAGGCCGGAGCCAATACGTACATCACCAAGCCCGCCGAGTTCGATCGCTACTGCGAGCTCGTCGCAACCTTGCACAATTACTGGGTCGGCACGGCTTTGAACGTCCCGCGCGCCCTGAATCGGCGGCAGATCCCGGTAACGGGGGACAGATGAATGGCTCGTCGGCTGATGTATGGCCGGGCCTGTCGGTCCCCACAGGCCGCTAATCGCTCTGGGATCAAGCAGGGCGTCCTCGCTGCAACCTCAACCCGACGAAGTCGCGGACCTGCTGAGCGATGGCGATCTCCGTGGGGAGCCGTTCCATCGAGCTGGCTCCATAAAAGCCGTCCACGGATGGCACACGATCGAGTATGAACTGCGCATCTTCGGGCATGGCGATCGGACCGCCGTGGCAGAGCACCAGCAGGTCGTCACGGACGAGCTTGGCCGCCTCGGCGATCTCGGCGACCTCACGCACGCAATCGTCGAGGGTCCTGGCCGTCCTGGCGCCGATCGACCCCTTGGTAGTGAGTCCCATATGGACCACGATGATGTCGGCGCCGGCTTCCGCCAGCAGGCGTGCCTGGTCCCTGTCGAAGGCATAGGGCGTGGTCAGGAGATCGAGCTGATGGGCCGCGGCGATGCAATCGATCTCCAGCGCGAACCCCATCCCGGTTTCCTCAAGGTTGGCTCGGAACATGCCGTCGATTAACCCGACCGTTGGGAAGTTCTGGATTCCGGCGAACCCCATAGCCTGGAGTTCTCGGAGGAAGTGATCGCGGATCAGGAACGGATCGCTGGCGCAGACCCCGGCGAGCACGGGCGTGTGCCGGACCGCCGTCAGCACCTCGTGGGCCATCTCCTTGACGATCGCGTTGGCGTTACCATACGGCATCAAGCCGGCCATCGAGCCGCGACCGGCCATGCGGAACCGGCCCGAGTTGTAGATGACGATCAGGTCGATCCCGCCGGCTTCCTCGCACTTGGCGCTAATGCCCGTCCCGGCACCGCCGCCGATGACCGGCAGACCGGCGACTGCCTTCTTGCGAAGCCGCTCCATGATCGTTGCACGCGATTCAGGCATTGCGGTGGTTCTCCAGTCGGGTCTGGGCCAGGCTGAGGTATTCGTTGACCAGGGCTCGGGCGAAAGCCGGATCGTTGATGTGGAGCGGCATACGCCGGATCGCACGGCCGGGCACGGGATGGATTGATGACTCCAGCTCGTCGAAGAGTGCGGCATCCGCTTCCGGGTCATAAAAAGGCTGACCTGGCGCATCGATGGTGGACACGCCTCCTTCCGGGATGAGGATACGGAACGGCGCATCGGCGCGGTTCAACTTGGTCGCGATCCAGCGCGCGATCTGGCGATTCTCCTCGGGAGTGGTCCGCATGAGGGTCACCTGGGCATTGTGGACGTGCAGCCGACGATTCTGGAATCGTTCGGGAACGGTCGCCCGGGCGCCGAAGTTGACCATGTCGAGTGCACCCAGGCTGAGCACGAAAGGGACCTTGGCCGCGATGATCGCTTCGAAGCGGTGCGGACCGCCCGGAAGAATGCCGCCGACCACCTCGTCGGCCACCTCGGTCGTCGTGAGGTCCAGCACTCCGCAGATCAAGCCGGCTTCCACGAGCTTTTCCATGGAACGTCCACCGGTCCCCGTCGCGTGGAAGACGAGGCAGTCGAACCCCTCGCCTTCCAGTGCCTCGCGGACCGCGGTCACGCAAGGCGTCGTGACGCCGAACATCGTCATGCCCAGCGTCGGCCTGTCGTGGGATGGCGGGATCGAGTGCTGGACCATGCCGACCATCGCATGCGCGGCGTTGCCGAGCACACGGCGCGAGACCGCGTTCAAGCCGGCGATGTCGACGACCGAGTACATCATCGTGATGTCGCTCGATCCCACATAAGGGGCGACATTCCCGCTGGCGACGGTCGAGACCATCAGCTTGGGCAAACCGATCGGCAGGGCCCGCATCGCCTGGGTGATCAGCACCGTACCGCCACTGCCGCCGATCCCGATCACGCCGGCAACCCGTCCGGCGTCGTGCTCTCGGCGAAGGTAGGCTTTCAGCGCCTCGCCCATGGCGGTGACCATCTGGCCGCGGTCGGCTCGATCCGCACGGGCCAGGTCCCGGCCGGTGGTCGTGAGATGACACTCGGCGACAGTGGCCTGATCCACGTCCGGGTGGACGACCGGTGGCTCCAGGGTCCCGACGTCAACCGTCACGACCGAGACACCGACGGCGCGGAGCCGGTCGGCCACGTACTCCAGTTCGTGTCCCTTTGTGTCCATTGTAGCGACGGCGTAGACGGATCGGCTCATCATGAAGCCCCAATTTCATGACCTCAACCGCCGCGTCCACGACCAAGGGATGGATCGGTCAGTTGTCCACGAGTATGGTACCGGCCTCGACGCGGTGCGTAAACTCATCCAGCCTCGCGTCAAGACTCCGGATCGTATCAAAGACCGATCCGCTGCCCCGTTCGGAAAGGGAGTCAACGGCCGTGACGAATTCGAGGTGACACGAGATGGCGCTTCGAGCTTCTCCAAAGAACGTCCGCAGGAGCTCGGCCCGTTACTTCAGGTCGCGCCGGTTCGTCTCCATTCTGGCGAGGGCGAGGACCGACCGAACGATGATTCAACCCTCGAGCGGATTCGGAACGCTACGTAGTCGTGTGCATGCGGTGTCTGCCCCGGGAACCTCGATCTCCTCGGCCGGAATCCAAACGACTTTTCCGTCGCGCCAGACCACGATGGGGGTTCCCAGCCGCTGATGCCGGATCAATGCCTCGGTGACCGCTTCGCGGAGAGCTTTCTCGATCAGGTCGGTTTCGAGCATGATCGCCCGCACGTCCTGGGGTTTATCTGAGGTCATCAACCGTGCCTCCTCTTGATCGGCTCCCATGCCGACGAGTCCACGACGAAGCGGGTGAGGGCCGCTTCGCCGGAAGCGATCAATTTGGGATTGTCGGACACTGAATTATCGCACAGTTGCCAGGTGGTCGTCATCGGCCGATAGAGCCGGAAGAAATTCAACAATCCCGCCTCATAACGGCGACGAATCGTCTCCTCGGGGACATCGTGTCCGCCCGCTTGCACCCGCGCCGCAACTCGGGCCACGGCCAGATCGGCAGTCGGGAGCCACAGAAACACCAGGTGGAACTGATAACCTGTTCGGAGCAGATCCGCGATCCAGGGAGCGAATGTCCGACTGGCCAGCGTGGTCTCGAAGGCAAAGCTGCTCCTCTGTCGAGCGAGCTCGCGAAGCCGGTCCAGCATGATCCGACCGGCGGCGAGCCCCGCCTGGTCGGGCCGGAAACCGGACAGGCCGTGAGCGATAATGTCCGCGTTGACGAATTCGTAGATCCCCAGCACGCCTTTCAGAAGTTTCGGAGCCGAGGTCGACTTCCCCGCGCCGTTGGGGCCCGCGAGCACGACCACATTCGGAGCGGGTTCTGGCATGAAGTTGATCCTCTTACCTGATCGGATCGGATCGAGAGAACCCCACGAACAACTCGACGTGAGGTCTCAAGCAACCAAGTTCCGCTTGAGCCATCCTTCGAGACGCCGCAGTCCTTCGGCGATGCTCACTCGGGGCTCGTAGCCCAGGTCGCGGCGGGCGGCCTGGATACTGAACCAGTGCGTGGTCGAGAGCTGCCGTGCCAGGAAGCGGGTCATGGGAGGCTCATCGCGACGACCGGAAAGTCGATAAGTGGCTTCCAGCAAGCCAGCGGCGGCCAGGGCGAGCGGGCGGGAGATCGTCCGACGGACCGGACCCATGCCCGCGGCCCCCAACAGGTTGTCGATCATCTCCCAGAGTGCGATCGTCTCGCCTTGCGTGACGAAGTACGACTTGCCGGCGATGGGCGAGCCGGGCTCGAGCCGATCGGCGGCCAGCAGGTGGGCCTCGGCGGCGTTATCGATATAGATGGGGTCGATCAGCGGGCGGCCCCGACCGATCCGCCGCAGCCGGCCCGACCGGGCGCGGGAGATGATCCGGGGCAGGAGGTTGTTGTCGCCCGGTCCCCAGATCAGGTGCGGCCGGAGGGAAACCGTGGCCAGATCGGCCGAGTTGGCCTCGAGGACCATCTGCTCGGCGCGTGCCTTCGTCGCCGGATAGGCGGCTTCGAATCGGCTCGAATACGGCGCGGACTCGTCCACGCCTTCCAGGTCCAGGCCATTGAACACGACACTGGGCGAGCTTGTGTAGATGAGACGTCGCGAACCGGCGGCACGGCAGGCCGCGATCACGTTCCGCGTCCCCTCGACGTTGGCCCGGTAATACTCCCGCTCGGGCCCCCAGATACCGGCCTTCGCCGCGGTGTGGTACACCGTCTGGCAACCCTCGACGGCGCGCGAAACGACCGATGGATCGGCGATATCACCTTGAACCTGTTCGACACCTAGCTCGCGGAGGTGAGGGTAATCCCTCCGGGTCAGGCTGCGTACGGCGAGACCCCGATCGCGCAACGAACGCACCAGCGCGGTGCCCAGGAACCCGCCGCCACCCGTCACCAGCACGCGGCCCAAATCCAGATGGTTCACGACACTCTCCTGGCTGCCCACACGGCAAGCTTCTCGCGGAAGATCTTGGAATTGTGACGGATGTCCACGGGAAATGAGGGATGAAACAGAATCGTACGAATCCTCTGCGTGTGGGCGAACCTCGCGCCGCGTTCCAGCAGCTCGCGACGAATGCGTTCCTCGTTCTCTGGGGACACTCGTCGGACCAGCTCGACACAGATCACGGGAATCATTTCTTCACGGCGGCTCGATGCCGACCAGCGCAGAGCGAAAGACCTCGGGGTGGGTGTTGAAGATTGCCTCGCAGGGGATGGTGAACAGCGTTTCCTCGGGTAGGATCACGCGGTGTGCCTTGCGCCCGCAGAACCAGAGCCGGCCCCGGTCATCGCGGTAGCCCACATCTCCCATGCGGTGATACAAGATGGACCGCTTGGGGTCGGCGATCTTGGCCAGCGCCGTGGCTTCGGGACGGTTGAAGTATTCGCGCGTCACGACCGGACCCGACACGACGATCTCGCCGATGGCGCCGTCGGGAATCAGCAGGTCCTCAGACCAGACGAGGATCGGCTCGTCGGAAATGCCGATGATTCGAGCGTCGATTCCTTCGACCGGCCGCCCAACACATACCCCTTTGCCCACGTCGGTCTGGTGACGAGTCTCACCGAGGATCTCATCGGTTCCTATCGTCGCGACCGGCAGAGCCTCGGTCGCACCATAAGTCGTGTAGATCTGAGCCGGAGGTTCGAGACGGGCAGCCATTCGCTCAAGGACGGTGAAGGAGACCGGCGCTCCCGCGGAGACGACTCGCTTCAATGTCGGCAGCTTCTTCAGGAATGAGTCTTGTTCGCGCACGAGTTGCCTGAGTAGGGCCGGCGAGCCAAACAGATTGCTCGCGCCGAAGTCTTCGATCGCCTCGACAATCTTGGCAGGATTGGCCCGCGCGGGACGCGTCGGGTCCAGGTCAGGAACGATGGCTGTCATCCCCAGCGCGGGGGCAAACAAGGCGAAGAGTGGAAACGTGCAGAGATCGATCTCGCCCGGCTCGATCGCGAAGAGTTTCCGGATTCCTTCCACCTGCGCGTTGAGGATTCTGTGAGTGTACACGGCACCCTTGGGCGGCCCGGTGCTTCCGCTGGTGAAGAGGATCGCCGCCGGCCCATCCGGATCAGGTGGTTCATTGACGCGTGTCAAATCGTGTCCGGTTTCAAGCGTCTCTTTTCCCGCGATCCGGAGATCATCGAGGGTCTTCACGGCAAGCCAGCCACGTCGCGTCCGGCCGGGTGCCACGAGGATGATCTCCCGCACCGTCTCCCGTCCCCAGCCGAAGATTCGTCGCGCCCACACGGCTTTCGGAATCCCGATGAACACTTCGGGTTCCGCCTCGCGACAACACTGGGCCAGGCTGCGCAAGCCGATACCCGGATCGATCAGGACCGGTATCACGCCCGCCTTGAACACGGCGAAGACGAGCGAGAAGAAATCCAAGCCCGGCCGCACCATCACGACCGCTCGAGTACCAGGCGCAATACCGATCGCTCCGAGCCCGGATGCGATCGCGTCGCTATCCCGATCGAGCTGACAATAGGTCAGGTGCGTGTAACGCACACGCCCCGACCGATCCCGCCCAGCCGGCACCGCGACCGCCAGCGTGTAAGGTTGCTGCCGGGCCATCGCTCTCAGATAGCTAGCGATATTCGAAGGTTGGGAGACTGTGGGGGCGGAACTCAACCGACAGGCTCCCGAATCAAGGGGTGGGCCATGAGGAACGCCTGTAACAGGCGGCTCGTCGCCTCGCGTTCGTCCTCGAAGAGCAAGTGCCCCGCGCGGGCAAAGCGATGCACCTCAGCACGGGGAAACCGGCGCACCCACTCATCGAGAATCGGGGCATCAAAGACGAAATCCTTCATCCCCCATACAATCATCATCGGGATCGACTCCAACAGGGGCAGGCGTGACTCGACCCACGAAATCAGCTCGTAGCTGCGGTTGACCGGTCGCAAGGGGATATCCTGGACGAACCGATGGATGGCGATTCGATGAGCCCACGAATCGTATGGTGCCGCATATGCGTCGCTCACACCTTGAGACAGCCGACGGTTCTTGCATCCGATCCAGGTCGTGCCCCTGACGAACAGGTTGAGACCGCGGACCAGGCCACTGCCCAACGACGTGTCGCGGAACAGCGACAAGGCCCAGGGGAAAGACTTGGCCGCCGGCTTGTGAAACGCCGCAGTGTTGCAGACAACCAACCGCGCGATCCGCTCCGGATGACGTGCCGCGAAGGTCGTACCGATAATGCCGCCCCAGTCGTGCATGACCAGGGTCAGATCGCGATCGAGGCCGAGTTGGTCGAGCAGAAGCTCGAGATCATCGACCCGGCCGGCCAGCGTGTAATCATAACGCGTATCGTCGGGCTTGTCGGAGAGCCCGCAACCGATGTGATCGGGCACGATGACCCGATACGAATCCCGCAGGTCCTCGATGAGGTGCCGATAATAGAAGGACCAGGTCGGATTGCCGTGGAGCATGACGACCGGATCGCCCGAACCCTCGTCGAGGTAATGCAAGCGCAGGCCGCCGCGATCGAGATCCAGCCCTGGGTGATCCGACAGGAACTGCTGCAATACGGGGTTCATCGTCACGATGGCTCCGGTGGTTCAACTACCATTCCAACCCCAGCATCATGCAGTTCAAGCCGCTGCCGATCCCGAGGAATCCGACGCGGTCGCCCGGTTCGAGGAATCCACGGTCCTCGGCGAGGCCGGCGGTTAAGGGCAGCGAGACGGTGCCCATGTTTCCGAGGTACGGATAAGACGGGAAGTCTTTCGTGCCTGGGATGCCGAGCCGCTTCAGGATCGAGTCGCGATGCGACGAGCCGACCTGGTGGCATATGACTTTATCCACCTCATCCGCGGACCAATCGAGCCCTTGCAGGAACGCCCTCCAGGTCTGAACGCCCAGCTCGACCCCGTGAGTCAGCACGGCCGCCGAGTCCGTCGCTGTGAACTGGCGGAATTGATGAAGGTCACCGGCTTGTCCGGCCTCGATTCCCCACCGGCAGAGCCCGTGAAACTGAGGAGCCGTCCGCCAGACGCTTCCCAGCAGCTTGCGCCCCTTGAACGTGGAAAAAGAACCATCGGTGAGAATCACGGCGACGGCACCCGAACCACCGGTCAGCGTGGCGAGTGACAGCTTGAAGAAGTCCATGCTCCGATTCTGGAGCAGTTGTTCGATCACGATTTCATTAATCTCGCGCGACGCTTCGCAGGCCACGACCATCCCGGCGCGGATCTGGCCGGACTCGATGCGATTGGCGATCTCCACCATACCATTGAGCACACCCAGACAGGCGTTGCTGACATCGTAGACCGCGGCCTCCGGACCGACCCCGATGCCGGAGGCCACACGGCAGGCCGTCGCCGGCTCGAAATACTCGCGACAGACCGCACCGTAAATCAGCGCCGAAGATCCTCGGCTCGAACATTCGAGGCTTCCAGTGCCCGTTGAGCCGCCGCGATGGCCCCGTCCGAGAGACGATAGCCCTCTTCCCACCATCGACGCTCGACGATCCCCGTCAAGGCTTCGAGTTGCCCTTCGGCCAGGTGGAGCGAGGAGTAGACCTCCCTGAGGCGCCGCTCGATCTCCAGCGATGAAACGACGACCGGTGCGATCTCATATCCGATCGCGTCTATGTAAACTTTCGTATAGTTCATGGCAGCTCTCTCCGGCCCTTCCAGAGCCTCTCCAGCTCACTCCGGCTCGTACCCGAGAGCTGGAGTGCCAGGTCGGTCACTGAGACGATCGGCTTGCCGTCGGCGATGATCATCGCGTCGGCGATGGCATACGGTTCGGGCCGGTAACCCCGCGCCTTGATCGTGATCTCGAACGCGGCCATTCGCGTCGATTCCGTAACCTGCCCACGGCACCGGAGCCGATTGGCAACGCCCGGCACAGGCTCGAACGCGACCTCCCCGCGCCGGCCGATCCAACCCAGCCGCATCATGAAGATGCGGAGCGTATGAAGGCAGCATTCATACATCAACGTGCCCGGCATGACGCGATCATCAATGAAGTGGCAGGCCATGAACCAATCACCCGGATGGATATCGGCCGCCGCGCGGATCATGCCCAGCCTGGCGGGTCCGCCCGACGGATCGAGAGTCTCCACGCGGTGTATCAGGCTCATCAGGCCGCCCGGCAACGCGATCGGATCGGACAGAGACAGCCGATCGAATGGTACTCCGAACGCGGTCGCCAGGTCGCCCTGCCGCAAGGCTTCGACCTGCCACGATTCCAGTCCGCGCGGCGTGATCGAGATCAGCTCATCATGACCGGACTGAGGAATCGACGGCGATGGCAATGGAACGCCGGGGGCGACGATGCCCTTGCCCGACGCCAGCTCCTCGGGTGTGAAGAAGCCGGCGCAGCCATCGCGCATGGTCAGGATCGGCTCGCCGGCCAGGGTTGCATCGAACTCGAAACGGAAAAGGATCGTCATTCCTTGTCGGAAGAAACGGGTGATCCGGATGTCGTAGCGAATCACCTCGCCGACGCCCGGCAGCCCGCGGTGGAAAGTGACCGTGGCGTCGAGCAGCCGATACATGGCCTGGCCCCGGGTCTCGAAGTCCACGCCCAGGTAGCCGGAGAGGACCAGGTCGGCCTGGCCGGCCTCCATCGCAATGCAGGGCGCGATCCGGTCGTTGTCCAGGTACCACGCTCCCGGCCGGATCAGATGGTCGGTCACGATCCGTCCGCCTTGCATCGAGCGCGGGGTGCCCTCGATACTCAGGATTCGATCGACGAGCATCAAGGGCTCATCAGGCAGGCGGACCCGCACCGGCAAGCGATCCACCTCCGCGAAGTCGGGACCGAAGACCGACGCCACCGAGCCCACTGCGAGTTCCAGGCACTGCCGGCGGCCGAATCGTACAGCCTCGTCGGCGACTGGCCCGGGAACTTCCGTGGACGGGGTCGCGGGGATCTCCCTCCATTCCTCGATCAGACCGAATTGAACCGCCAGGTGCTTTCCGATCAGATTCGTGGCACCGTGGGCGACACGCAAGTATGCCGCATGGGCTTGCAGACGGGCCTGTTCCGCATCGTGGAGGGAGCGGAACAGGGTCCCGGAGTCGGTGGGCGACCGGGGAATCGGCGACCCGCTCGCGAGGCCGGGCGAATCCATACCATTTCCTCCGGTTGCGGCGACCCGGGAGGATCGGCTCGTATCCAGCTTGGTTGGCGAGTCGAATTCCATGAGCATCGGCAAGACCATTTCGTTGGTTCGAGCTCTGGGAGGGCAGGGGAGGGGAGGAACCTGGAACGGCCTGAGCCCGACTTCGAGTCGGACCGTGCGAGTCCGGGTCTCGGGGGAATCCGCTCGGTGAGCACCCCAGCCCATGACCGGCTCCTCGGTCTGGCCGTACAGACCACCCAGATCGACGGGGAGTCGATAGGCGATGCATTGGCTGAGGACGTCCAGAACGGCGGCGAGCGGGTCACGATCCGGCCGGCAAGCCGAGCAAGCCACGTGAGGTCGAGAGCCCAGGATTCGATCGATGAGCCGGGTACAGGAACTTCCAGGGCCAACTTCGAGGAAGACGCCAACATCGTCCGCGTAAGCTCGTTCGATCAACGCTGGGAAGTCAATGGTCTGCGACGCCTGGGCTGCGATGGCATCGGCGGCCGAACGACCGTCCAGGTCATACGGTCGGCCCGAGACGCCACTGTAAAACGTGAGGTTCGTCGGCGCGATCGTCTCGATTTCGTGCAACGCACGATATTCCGCTTCGACGGCGCGTCCAATCTCGCAGTGGACGGTGCTGACCGTCGTCAGCTCGACGAACGAACATCGCAAGGCTGCGACGACTTCGGCGACGTCCGGTCGAGATCCGCCGACCACCGTTTCCTCCAGTGTGTTCTTGATCAGGATGTAGACACGATCGGTCCTCACGCGATGGATGGCTCGACGGACCTCTTCGGCCGATGTTGGCACGATCCCCGCCACCCACTCGACCGGATCCGTCGGTGCGATTCCCCAGACTCGGCGGGCGGCATGAAAGGGACCGGCAAGTTCGGATTCGAAGAGCGGCGACGTTCGCAGACGGACCAACATCTCATCGCGATCCCGCCAGGCTCTCAAAGACACGAGGGCTGCCGATTCGCCCATGCTGTAACCGATCGCGGCGTTCGGGTTCACCCCCAGGCTGCGCAGGATATCCGTCACGAGACTGCCGACAGACACCTGTCCCAGAATGGGGATTCGGTGATCCGTGAAGGTTCTCGACGGCACCCCATTCCACCAGACCTCGGGCGCGAGCTGGTCCCGGAAGTATCGGTTCTCCGACTCCAGCCTCCGCAAGACTTCAGGCCAGTGGATGGACAGTTCCCGACCCATCCCCTCGAAGTCATTCCCCAAGCCAGGATAAACGAAGGCCACGCGTCTCGGAATTCGTGTCGAGTGGTCGAATGCCACTCCGATCTGGGATCCCGGTTCGGATCCTGCCCCCGTGTCCCGTGTGTTTTCCGTGAGATCGCCGTGCGCAGGCGTTCCAATCGACGTTCCAGCGACTCGATTCCGTCAGCGACGATTGCCACGCCTCGACCAAGCTTCGGCTGATTCGGATGTCGCTGCCACCACTTCCGTGCTACGCAATCGATGGGCTCGGCGTGAGACTCCCGCGCCATATCCGCCAGTTCTCGGATCCGATCGGACAGCCCGATGGTGTCGTCGGCCTCGATCGCGAACAGACCGAACCGGCGGGCCACCAACGGTTGCGCGCATTCCAGTGACCGGTCCTCTCGGTTCGGGGACTCTTCGAGGACGACCTGGTGACAGTTGCCGCCGAGACTCGATACACGGGCTCCAACCCGCCGCGGAGCCTCGTCACGGTTGATCGGCCAGAACTGGGCTGTGACGGGGATGAACGGAAGCGTCGCGAGTCGGCCCTCACGTATACCGGGCAGGATCCGGTGATGAAGACACAGCGCGGCCTTGGCGACCGAAGCCAGCCCGGCCGCTGCACCGGCCTCCCCGATTGGCGCCCGGAGCGAGCCCTCGTCTGGTGTAGGGTGCTCTATCAGCACCGAAGACGTGCGCGGAACTTGCTGGTCGCGGTGCTCAGAGAGCACCCTACGGTTTGCAGTGAAATCACGAACCACGGCATAGACCCGATCGCCGTCCCGTTGCGCGTCATCGAGTCGCTTGACCACGAACGAGACGGCCAGGTCGCCTCTCCCATCAGGCGATCCGAGTCCAAGATGCTGACGCGCCAGGACCGCTCGAGAATCCATGGCGAGGTCGACCGCGCCGACGACCGCCGCGTCGAGTTCTCCGCGCCGGAGCCACTCGACGGCGATGGCCAGGGCCTGGTTTCCCGAGGTCTCGTCGCAGGACACGGTGAAGCTCGGCCCACCGATCCGGAACTCGCGCGCAATCCGGCTGGCCACGAGTCCGCCGAGCGACCCCATGGTTCGGTTGGCCGTCAGGGCCGGCCCAGCCGCCTTACGTAGATCGTCGATCCATTGGGCGAGTGACTCGGAAGATAGATCGAGACCAAGCCTCCGCTTCCATTCCCGAGCCCGCTCGGGCATCGACCATCGCAGGTGAAAGTTGGTGGTATTCAGGTCCAGCCCGATGCCGATGAGCACGCCCGTTCGGAGGGCCAGGCGCGAGTCCCAACCGGAATCTTGGATTGCCTCGGCCGCAACGCGGAGCATCAGCAACTGCTGGGGTAGCATCTCACCAAGTTCTTTGGGCGGAATACGGAACGCATCGACCCGGAACTCTAGCGACGCCAAACGGGACTTCCCGCCAGGTTTCTGGGATTCGATTCGGGGCGAGTCCTCACCCAGTACAAGTTCACGGAACGCCTCCTTGCCAAAGTTCGGGCCCACCTGCGCGGCGATGCCGACAATGGCGATAGGGGCATCGATCGCTCGGTGCGAGTCTCCCTTCAGCCGACGAGACGCCGCACGATCGCGTAGCCCACACCATTCTTCGATCAGCACATGGGCGTTGATACCGCCGAAGCCGAATCCGCTGACCGCGGCGCGCCGGGGCCGGCCCGGGACTCGGGACAGCCAGGGCTCGGCCTGTTTCAAGATTCGGAATGGGCTCTGCTCCAATCCCAACGTTGGGACGGGCCGCTCAAAGTTCGCCGTCGGCGGAAGCACGCCATGCTTCAAGGCCAGCAGGACCTTGAGCAACCCGGCCTGCGCCGGCGGCCGTCAGTGCGTGGCCGATGTTCCCCTTGACCGATCCAAGGACGCATTGACCATTCCGCCAACCGGTCTGACCCCAGAGCGACCTCAGGCTCTGGACCTCGACGGCGTCGCCGCGCGGAGTTCCCGTGGCATGGCATTCGATCAACTCCACGTCGCCTGGGTTCCAGCCCGCACGTTCGTAAGCGGATCTCATGGCGCGGAGCTGTCCTTCGGAGTCCGGGGCCAGCAGGTCGCCA
Source organism: uncultured Isosphaeraceae bacterium (assembly GCA_963845695.1). Taxonomy (GTDB): domain Bacteria; phylum Planctomycetota; class Planctomycetia; order Isosphaerales; family Isosphaeraceae; genus CAWJTV01. The sequence continues at coordinate 136,606 of CAWJTQ010000021.1, forward strand.
TGAACGTCGTTGGACAGGCCAATTCCGGCCACGATCCCATAGATGCGGTCCGTGTGGCTCACGGCATCATCCAGGCGCTTGAGGACGAACATTCCGGCCCCCTCGCCGACGATGAGACCGTCGCCGCGGTGGTCCAGAGGAGCCGCTTTACCGCGCGGCGAGAGAGCCCGGAGCTGAGAGAACCCCATCTGAGTATAGAGGGCATCGGGGCGAGACACCCCGCCGCAGATCATGGCATCGGCGCGTCCGGACCGGAGCTCATCGACGGCCAGCTTGATTGCGTAGAGCGAGGAACCGCAAGCGGCGTCGAGCGTGAAAGCCACGCCCCCCAGCCCCAGGGCCTCAGCGACCACGGCGGCAGGCAACCCGGCCGGGAACGCGTTCATCGGCTCGATCGCACCGAGGGGCTCGTGTTCGTTCTCCGTGCGGACGACCGCGGTCAATTCCTGTTCGAAAGCACTCCCCAGAACCTCACGGGAAAGCGCGGAGGCCGTCTCCGTGGGCAACACGATGTTGCCGAATACCACACCGGCACGACGTCGATCGATCGGCTCGGTCCGCGCGTCATGCCACGCCTGACTGGCCGCCAGCAACGCCAGGTGAAAGACGGGATCCAGCCGATCCAGCAACGCGGGATCCAGCCCGGTCCCCGCGGGGTCGAATCGCGGACCGTCCACGAATCCGCCACGGGTGGTATAGACGTGATCCGCGAGGGCGATCCGTGGGTCGAGGGCCTCGACAGGATCGATGAGCCAACGGCCGTCGGGGACCTCGCTCGTGGCGTCCTTCCCGTCGAGGAGGATCGACCAGAGCTCGTCGGCGGAGTTGGCACCGGCGAAGCAACCCCCGATACCCACGATGGCGATTGCGACTTCTGGTTCCGACATGGGCTCGACCGCCATCGCTCAACTCGCCACAACGGGGGAAGGGGCGATCAACTGGTTGCGACGGAACGCCTGGTTGAGTGAGAGGTCAACGACGCACTCGTACGAGTCGATCCGGGCGATCAGTTCGCCGCGAGCGTCGAGGATCTCGATGTCGGCCACCGCACGCGCATCACCGGCTTGACGGATCCCGGCCACGATGCGCACGGCCTTCTCCCCGAATCCAGGGCGGAACTGGCGATACTGCCCCACCGCGGTCGGCAACGAGTTCGCCCCGAGATGTTCGCGGGTCCAGAGCACCACAAGCTGGAACGCACAATCGATGGCCAGAGGATCCGTCAGCCAATGGGACCTCATCGGTCGATTCCACCACTCCGACGGTGGCGGGGAGGTCGAAACCCAGCCCGCGATCCCTCGATTGTCGCATCCTTCGACCCATTCGATTCCCTGCATCGCCGGACCGTGGAACAACACGTCGCTGTAGATATCTTCGCGCGATAGCGAATGGCGCGACTCGGCCTGATCGCCCAGCCGTCGGGTCCCGCGGCGTAGTGCTCGGCGAGGATCACGTCGGCCCGCGCATGAACGATCTCACGGCCGTTGTCCAGCGTCCCCCGCAGCTCGACCGGGACGACGAACTCCGCTCCTCTGGCGACACTCTTCGAGGCCAGGATGTCGACCGTCGCCGACTCGAGCCCGCTCAGGATCACGCCCTTGAACAAGCGAAGCTCCTCGACCCCGCACACGACCAGGCCCGGGTTTCGATGGAGCGCGCCCTCGGCCACCCATTCAAGGATCAAGGCCATCGGCAGTACCGCGTGCCCGTCGATGACGTGATCGGCGAGGAACGGGAACGTCCTCAGGTCGATCGTACGACGGAATGCCAACGGCGGTTTTCGTGGGGCTGGCGATGCGACACGACTCGACATCGACATCGACATCGAAACCGGCGACGCCTCAACTGGTGCCGAAGGCTCGGCCAGGACGACAATCTCCACTGGCCCGCGACCGTGGAACGAGCCGCCGATCTCGTCGACAACCAGCCTCGCTCCGGACCCGGGAGGGATCAGCGTGAGCCCCTCCTTCTCGAACATCGGCCGGAGCGTATCGGTCACCATTCCCCCGGCCCAAGGTCCCCAGTTGAACGAGACGACTCGGCAACGCGGCAGGCGAATCGACGCCTGCTGAGCCCACTTGTTGAGAGACTCGTTCGCGGCTGCATAGGCCACTTGACCGGCGCGACCAAACCGCGCTGTGGACGACGAAAAGAGAGCCAGAAACCGGAGCGTCTCCGGGTCGATCGCCTCGAACAGATTGAGCAGGCCCTCGACCTTGGTGTCGAAAACCTGCTGGAACTGGGAATCGGTTTGATCGGCGATGCGCCGGTCGGCCAGGACTCCGGCGCCGTGGATCAGCCCCCGGACTGGGCCGAACTCGTCGCGCGCCCAGGCGATGGTCCGTCGCACCGCAGCCTTGTCTCGCACGTCGACCGAACGATAGAAGGGTGTCGGGCCGGCCGCGGCGATGCGGGCGAGGTTGCGACGAATCTCTCGCTGGGCGATGACCTGGCGAGCCTGCTCCGCGATCGCGCGCGGCGACCCGTTTCGGTCCGAGCGCGCCATCAAGAGTCGTTTCACCTCGATTTCGTCGTGGCAATCGGCGAAGGGATCGTCGTCTCCTTCCGGCGCGGGGCTGCGCCCGAGCACGACCAATCGCGGTTGGAACGATTCAGAGAGGGCGACGGCGGCCTCGGCCGTGATCCCCCTTGCGCCCCCCGTGATAATCACGAGGTCGCCGCGCCCCAGCGGGAGCGTACGCCCCCGGGGGCCGACGGTCTCTGGAGCAGGCCCCATCTCGAGCACGACGCGTCCGGCCCGGCTCAATCCGACCTCCGCCGGGCCGCGCGTCAGCATTTCTTCGATGATCCCGGCCGCTGCTTTTTCGGGAGCAGGAAAGGCGACATCCAGATCGACGGCCTTGCAATGGACCCCCGGCCACTCTCGCCCTGCCGTCTTGGCCAGGCCCGCGAGTGCGCCGGAGGCTGGATTGATCTCCGGTGCCAGACCGTCGAACCCGAATCGACCATCGAGCCTCGAAACCGACAGGAGTGCGGCTCCTCCTCGTTCGCCCGACCGTTCCAGGCTCGGACCGGCAGCCCGGATCGTCCGGAAGGCCGCCGAGACAAAGTCCGTTCCCTGGTAATCGACCGGCGCCAGAACGATCAAGCCGCAGAGGCGATCGTCCGGCTCAGGAGCATCGATCCCATCGACCGGCAGAGAGATGACTCGAGGACGATAGCCCCGGTCGATCAACAGGGAGCGCAAGGCATGGGTCAAGGCGGAGCCGTCATCGGTGATCCAGAGCGTTCCCCCGGCCGGAAGAATCAGGGCCTCACGCTGTTCCGTTGCAGGCATCGGCACCACACGCGCCGTGATGCGTCTCAATGCGATGGTCTGACCGTGGTGATCCCCGTGCCCGTTCCTCGATGGCTCACCGGTCGCAGGATGGTTAACCGTCCGGAGGGTCCGACCATGGTGACCGTTCACGAGAGGTGTGCCATTCTCGATCGACGGCGAATGGGTCGGGGCCGGTGCGAGCGGAGTGGACAGGAATTCGGCGATCTGTCGGAGCGTCTGAAGCGCCGCGGTGTGCTCGGGCCCGATCGCGCGGATCTCGGGAAGTCGATCCTGGACCGCCGAGAGGATCTCGACCCGCTTGATCGAGTCGATGCCAAGGTCGGCGTCGAGCCGCATGTCGAGCTCGAGCATCTCGATGGGATAACCGGTCTTCTCCGCGACGGCCTCCAATAACAGTTGCACGGGGGTTTCGGTGGGGGGTCGTGACGGCGTCCGTGTGGCCTCGGGATGCGCCAGGCTGTGGCCGAGCCGCCTCACCCAGGAACGCGACGATGTCGCGCAAGGTCCCCAGGGTGCCGATTTGCTCGGGACCCACGGGGGGAAGCCCAGGGAATCGATCCTGAAGCGCCGAGAGGATCTCGACTCGCTTGATCGAGTCGATGCCGAGGTCGGCGTCGAGCCTCATCTCGATTTCGAGCATCTCGACCGGATATCCCGTCTTCTCGGCCACCGTTTCCAGCAGGCACTGGGCCAGATCCTCCGATGGGTCCGTCAGGGGATGAGTATCGCCCAACGGTCCGGTCCGGTCTTCGGCGGGAGGTATCCACCGTCCGGATGGTTGCTCAACAGGATGTCGTCCCATGAATTCCGCGATCGCCCGGAGGGTCCGGAAGGAGCCGAGCTGCTCCGGCTTGGGGGCAGGGAGTTCGGGATGCCGCTCTTGAAGCGCGGAGAGGATCTCGACTCGCTTGATCGAGTCGATACCGAGGTCGGCGTCGAGCTGCATGTCGAGATCGAGCGCCTCGGGAGGGTAGCCCGTCTTCTCAGAAACCACATCGATCAAGGCCGTCGTCGCCGGCTCTTTCGAGACAACGGGGAATTGCGAGTCATCGGTTTTCTCCGGCGTCGGGAAAACCGAGTGCTCCGGCGACAGGACCCGTACGGGAGAGATCGTAGAGGACTCGAGTCCCGGTTCGGTCGTGGGAGTGGGAGCCATCTCGCCCCGATCGGGCAACCAACGGACCATGCCCTGTTGATGCTCGAGCAGCTTGAGGAAGGTCTGCTGGGTCCTTTCCTGTCCCTCGAGGAACTGGCGATGGAGTTCGGCGGTCTGCTGGGCCAGCCGCTGGAGCGAGGCGAGGTTCTCCTGAGCGACCAGGAACGCCGACGCCACGCTGATCGGCGCGGGGTCATCCGTTTGGTGCGGTCGGGACGGCGCCTGCGGCTCGTGTTCGTCGAGGATCTGGGAGGGATGCAGAGCGTGCGAAGAGGCCTGGCCGTTCGAGTGATGCGACGGGGTCCGGTCCGGTGGATTCATCGTTCGATGGTTCTCGGCGTGAGGTCTTGGCTGGGGTTGGGACATCGTGGGGTCCAGGGCCTCCGTCAGGGTGAAGCGTGGCGTCGGGTTGACCGTCACACGTTGCCCGGACCGAGCCGGCATCGACGGGCCCGCCCCGGATTTCCCTTCCGGTCCCCTGGAGGATCGCTCCTTCGGCCGGGCGTTCGCGCCCGAAATACGCACGGTCAGACCCGGTTTCTGAGCCGGGACTGCCCGTCCAAAACCCCCTTCATCCCAACGATTCAGGTTGACAGCATAACCCAGAGCGGCCAAGGTTGCGAGCGAGCAGGCCAGATCATGGATGTTGCCTCCGGACCCGAGCGAGGCATCGAGGGCGATCGCGAGGTGCGCGCGCCCCTCCAGGATCGAGCCAACCAGGCCAGTAAGCTTCGTGTGGGGACCCACTTCCAGAAAGGTCCGGGCACCTATTTGGTACATCGCCTCGACCTGAGCGACGAACTCGACCGGACGAGCGAGCTGCCTCGCGAGCAGGTCTCGCGCCGAGACCGCGTCATCAGGATAGGGTTCGGCGGTTGTGTTCGCAAAGACGGGGATCGTCGAGGGCTGGAAGTCCACCGCGTCCAGGGCGACCCGGAACGGACCCTCGGCGCCGGCAACGTACCGGCTGTGGAAGGCGGCCGAGACCGGGACCGCGCGTGTGGCGACCCGATGATCAGAGAGGACTCTCCGGCAGCGTTCGATCTCCGAGTCCGGTCCGGACAGCACGCACTGCTGGGGGGCATTCTTGTTGGCGATGATCACATCCAGTTCATGCGTGCGGATCAGTTCCGAGACCGTGCCGATCGGGGCGAACACGGCGAGCATGGCCCCCGAGCCTTCCACGGTGCAACGCGCCATGAGCGCCCCGCGGCGATCGGCCAGCGTCGCCAGGGTCTGGTCATCGATGCGACCGGCCGCGCGAAGGGCCGTCAACTCGCCGAAACTGTGGCCACCAACGAGATCGGGGCGAACGCCGAAATCCTCGAGGATTCGCAGTAAACCCAGGCTGACGGCCCCAATCGCCGGCTGGGCGAGCCGAGTATCCCGCAGGACGACCTCCCGGGCGCGACGAGATTCTTCATCAAACGTGGCGGGAGGATAAATGCGGTCGGACAGCGGGCATGGCACATCGCCGGCAATGCGGTTCATCCGCGCAAGGGTGTCTTGCATCCGGGGAAAGTCGCATGCCAGCTCGCGCTGCATACCGACGTATTGCGACCCCTGACCCGGAAACAGGAAGGCGAGAGCACCCGGACGTGGACCCGTCCCCAGGAAAGGCTGAAGGCTGAAGGCTGAAAGCTGAAGCGAAAAGGCATCGAAAAAAGGTTGAAGGCTTTCACTGAAGGCTGAAACCGGAAGGTGGCACGCTGAATTTGGAATGCCGGAACACTCAGCCTTCAGACTTCCGACCCGAGTCTTCCTGGGGTCTGCGCGACGCGACCAGTACCAGGCGATAACGATGATCCGAGCAGAACCGTGCCCGGCTCTCGGCAGCGCCAGCGCGAATCTCTGGCCAGTCGGTAAGACCCTGAAGAGCGTGCAGCGCCTGCGCGACTTCGGCCGGATCATCGGCCGAGAAGGCGAGGATCTGCACGTCGCCGTCCCAGTCCACACCGGGCTTTTCCGGGCCGGCTTCCTCGAGCACGCAGTGATAGTTGCTGCCACCGAATCCGAAGGCGCTGACGCCCGCGCGCCGCGGGCCATCGTGATTCGGCAACCAGGGTCGAGCCTCGGTGTTCACGTAGAAAGGCGAGTGACCCCCGACCAGCGACTCGATGGGTTGTCGGACCTTCAAGGTCGGGGGCAGCACCTTGTGATGCAGCGCCAGCGCGGCCTTGATCAAGCCGGCCGCACCCGCGGCGGCCTTGGTGTGGCCGACTTGCGACTTGACCGATCCCAGAGCACACCAGGCACTCCCGGACCGCTCGCCCTGGAACACCTCCTCCAGGGCCGACAGCTCGGTCGCATCCCCGACCCGCGTCCCCGTCCCGTGGGCCTCGACCATCTCGACCGTCCCGGGGGAGATCCCCGCCATCGCGTAGGCGCGTCGCAACGCCTGCGCCTGGCCCGCGGCGCTCGGTGCATAGACCGCCTGGCCCTTACCATCGCTCGAGGTCCCGACCGAGCGGATGACCGCGTACACATGGTCGCCGTCCCGCCTCGCGTCCGCCAGACGCTTCAGCACCACCACCCCCAGCCCTTCTCCCAGGATCGTCCCGTCAGCCTCCGCGTCGAATGGCCGCGCCTCGCCCGTCGGCGACAACGCCGGAGTCTTGCTAAAGCACATATACATAAAAACGTCGTTGAACGTATCGAGTCCGCCGGTCACGGCGAGGTCGCAACGGCCGGCCGCGAGCTCGAGGATGGCGAGGTTGACGGCCCCGAGCGAGCTGGCGCAGGCCGCGTCGACGACGCAGTTGGTGCCGCGGAGGTCCAGGCGGTTGGCGATCCGGCCGGCGGCGACGTTCCCCAGGAGGCCGGGGAACGAGTTCTCCTGCCAACCCACATAGGAGTCGGCGATGCGGCGGACGACGTCCTCGGTGGTCCGTTCGTCGACACCAGCCTCCTGGAGTGCGCGGCGCCAGATCGGGTGGCCGAGTCGGGCGCCCAGGGGAATCACGAGCTCCAGGGTGCCGGTGACGCCCAGGATGACGCTCACCCGGTCGCGGTCGAATCGTCGACCGGCACCGTACCCGGCGTCCTCGAGCGCCTGGCGGGCGACCAGAAGGCCCAGCAGTTGGGTCGTGTCGGTGGCCTCGATCGTCTGCGGGGCGATCCCGAAGTCCAGAGCCGGGAATTCCACGGGCGTCAGAAAGCCGCCGCGTCGAGCGTAGGTCCGGTCGGGCGCCTTGGGATCGCTCGAGAAGTAGTCGGCAACCGACCAGTGGGACTCGGGCACATCGGTGATCGCGTCCACTCCCTTGCGAATATTGGCCCAGTAGCGCGCGGGGTCCTCCGCCTGGGGAAACAAGCAGCCCATGCCGATGATGGCCACCGGGACCTGCGGCGACGGGTCGGACGGATTCAAGTCTTTGCCCTTTCGACAGTAGGCAGTAATCGTGAGGCAGTAGGCAGTGTAAGAGATTAGCTCATCCGACGCACCGGATGCCAGGTTTCAGGTCGGAAGGGCGGTCTGGGATGAACAGGAGGCGGGATGGAGTCGAGCGTGACGAGGCGTCCCTCTACCAGTTCGGCTCGCCACAACCTAATGAAGCCGCTTCTCAATCTCGAATGATTCCAGCGGGGCCAGTCGAGGGATTCCCGGCGCGACGGCGACTCCCTGAGCATTCAGGACTCGGGCGCGCTGGAGCACGGCGGCACCGTAAAGGATGTTCAACGCGACGGTCGCGACCCGCCGATTCTCCGGTCGTTCCAGAAATGAGCCGCGCACCCAGTCGTTGAAAGCGGCCATCGCCGGACCACACCAGATCTGGTAGTCGACGGTCCGACCGGCGTCGCCGATGTTGGCCCACCGCGAAGACATGCCGAGGTACCATCGGAAAACCAATGCCATCTTCTGTTTAGGGTCCCGTTGTGCCTGCTCGATCCGCGTCGGGTCGCGCTGACCGAAATAGTTTTTGGTCTGCTCCCAGATCGTGTCGATCGGGGCCCGGAAGATCGTCTTCTCCAGCGAGGCCCGGTCGGTCGCCGAGAGCTGATCTAGCCCCTCATGGCTGCGGTACAGTTCATAAAGCTTGGCGGCTCGCATTGCGAATAACGTGCCCCGTTTCAGCACCTGAACCTTCACCCCCATCTCGAACATGTCCGCCGCGGGCGCCATCGCGACGTCGGCCTGCTGGGCCTGAGCGAGCATCTGACGGACCGCATCAGAGGTGCCCGCCTCCACGCAAGACTGATTGACTGAACCGGTCACGAGGTACGCCGCGCCCATGGCGAGCGCCGCCGCAGCGGCCCAGGGCGTCGAGATACCGCCGGCAGCCCCGACCCGCAAGGGACGGTCGTAGCCGTACTGAGCCTGCATTTGATTACGCAACGCCAGCATCGTCGGCAAAAGGACGATGGCTGGCTGATTATCCGTGTGGCCTCCCGAGTCAGCCTCGGCAGTGACATCTTCGGCCATGGGGATCCGTCCGGCCCATTCCGCCTGGTCCTCGCGGATCTCGCCCCTCCCGACCAGCTCTCGGAGGAATTTGGCTGGCGGCGGAGCCATGAATTTCGAGGCCACTTCGACTCGTGAGATCTTGGCGATGATCCGGTTCGGGGCGACCACACGTCCCGCGTCATCCAGGCGAATTCCCGCAACCCGGTACCGGACCAGAGGCAGGGTCAAGTTCAGGAACGCGGATGCCTCCACCAGGCGGATCTTCCGCTCGAGATAGAGCGAAACGATCGCCGATTCAAGTTCAGGTTCACCCGGGCTATGGATCAGGTTCACGGCAAAGGGCGTTGCCTCGCCAAGTTCACTCTGTAGCCGGTAAATCGCCCCCTGGACAACCGACGGTGAGAGACCCGCCGAGCCGAATACCCCCAGGAAACCTTTCCGAGCCATCGCCTCGACGATCTCGACAGACCCGATCCCATTGGCCATCGCGCCGGACATGCACGGATACCGGAGCCGATGATCCGCCGCGAAGCCGGCGTCTCCCAGGTGCTCCAGCCGGCACGCGGGAACCTGCGCGGCGATTTCCCCGTGGTCCTGCCGGACTCCTGGAGACTCGACCATCACCTGGTAACGGCCGGCACGCCTGACCACGAGAAACGACTTCCCGACCCGCCCCAGTGCTTCCTCCCAGACCTCATTGTCGTTCGAGACCAGAACCACTGGTGTTGCTCCCCGTGCTGCCAATCAATCGGGCGTATCGCCGTGGATGAAGTAACGGTTGTCCGAGCTGTCGTATGCAGCCAACTTACATCATGAAATCATCTAGCCATGGCCCCATGCGCTGAGACAGGCCCGGATTGAGTCCAGTCCAGTGCCTCTCTTGGCCGGGGTCGTCGAGTCGAAGAGCGGCTCAATCCTATTGGGACAGCCGAGGCCCCCGCTCCCGCATGCGAGGCGGCTCGATTCCTGGATCCGACTCGTGGTCTGAAACCGGGTCAACTTGTGTGTGAGTGCTTGCGATGCGGGGCATGTTGAAGGCGAAAATGGGGCGGTGGGATCACCGGCACGGGTTCCGCCGCGATTCCCTCGCTCATCAGGAACGGGGCCAGGCCACGGTAAGGGCGCTGCGCGATCGCTTGAAGCCCGGCCCCGGTCATCAGTTCGCGGAACCGACGGGCCGAGGCGTGGTGGACCCCCCCTTCGACGCTCGAAACGCACACGTCAAAGATGAACCAACCCCAGATTCTGTCGCGATACCCATCGATGACCATCAGCCGGCCTCCCGTGCGGAGGACGCGCGCCATCTCGGTGATGGCGCGCTCCTGTCGCGGGTAGTGGTGGAAGCTGTTGGCACAGGTCACGATGTCGAACGTTCCCGAAGCAAATGGGAGTCGTTCGCTATCTCCCTGGACGGGCAAGACGTGCCCGCGATGCAACCGCCAGCGAGGTTGGCCTTTATCGAGCATTTCGGACACCAGGTCCACGCCACAAACCTCGACCTGAGGGAGCGCTGCACGAATGCCGGAGGCGAACACACCCGTGCCACAGCCGACATCCAGAATCCGGGCCGGCCGGTCGCCCACCACCTCGCGGATTCGACGGATCAGGACCCGGTGGGATGGTCCGAAGAGCAGCCATTGAAGGATGCAACGATCATAGCTCTCACTCCATCGGGTGAACTCCTCGGCCGCCTGTTCCTTGTCGTAACTCACGATGTCGCCTCCTTGCCGTCCGCTGACGAGCCGGAGTTTCCTCCGATGAGTGAGGACTCATTGCGGCTCCCTGGCAATCGTGTGTCTTTAACGAATGCCGGCAGTTTCCGCAACCCGGAATCGACCCAGATCATCACGCATTCGCAGCTTAGGTCGCCGCCCGATCCGGACGAGCCAGAGATCCCGCGCGAGTTGTCACAAATCTCGTACGTGGTCTGTCTCCTGGGATGACGAGTATTTCCTGACTCGAGGAGCAGTCGATCATGCGAGACGCAATCGATATCGCCTTTCCATCGGATGTGATCATCGTGGGTGGTGGGTTGGCCGGCCTGATCGCCGCCAACCTGGTCGCTCGAGCCGGCCGCCGCGCCATCCTGCTCGAACGCTCGAGCGCCCTTGGCGGGCGGGCCGTGACCCAGGTGGAGCAGGGCATCCATTTCAACCTCGGCCCGCACGCCCTGTATTGCTCCGGTCGCGCATTTCGACTCTTCCGGGAACTCGAGATTCCCTTTTCAGGGAGATTCCCCACAACGCGAGGCGGGCTATTGATCGCCGATGACGCGACGTATCCGCTGCCCCGCGGTTTGAGGGAACTCCTCTTCTCGCGACGGTTTTCGCTCCCGGAGAAGCTGACCGCCATCAAGATCCTGGGGAGCCTCGGCCGATTGGAGACGCGCGGACTCGATGGCGTCCCCCTACGGGAATGGGTGGAGCAGATGGCCGGTCACAGCCATCTGGCGCTGTTCTTCCTGACGCTCTTCCGGGTGGCCACATACAGCGATGACGCCGATCGAATGTCCGCGGGCGCCGCACTGGACCAGCTCAAACTCGCATTGAAGGGGAACGTCTGGTATCTCGACACGGGCTGGCAGACTCTTGTGGACGGGCTAAGAAAAGCGCCCTCGAACGGGGCGCCACACTACGAACCGGGGCGCGAGTTAGCTCGGTGCAGAGCGACAACGAAGGCGTGTCGCTACGACTTGCGAGCGGTGACGAGCTGCGAACACGCGCGGTGGTACTGGCGGTTGATCCCCAGACGGCTTGTCAGCTTCTCGACCTGCCCCCGGAGGCGTCCCTCGTCCGTTGGTCGGCGGAATGCACCCCGGTCCGCGCAGCTTGTCTCGACGTGGCCCTAAGCAGGTTGCCGCACCCCGAGCGGCGTGTGGCGTTCGGACTGGACCGTCCCTATTACTACTCAGTACACTCGGCCTCGGCCGCGCTGGCCCCGCCGAACGTGGCGGTCCTGCATGTGATGAAGTATCTTCGGAAGGAGACGTTGACCCCTCCCAGCGAGATCGGGGCCGAGTTGGAGGAGCTCCTGGACCGGCTTCAGCCTGGTTGGCGGGCGCTTGTGGTCGCTCGGCGATTCCTGCCCGGGATGACGGTCGCTCACAGCCTTCCCCGCGCGGAGGAGGGCGGCCTACGGGGCCGGCCCGAGGTCGGGGTTCCAGGCATGCCCAACATTGTCCTCGCTGGCGATTGGGTCGGTCCGGAAGGCCTCCTTGCCGACGCATCGGCCGCCAGTGCCTCGGAAGCGGCGGCCCGCGTCCTCGCGGCCCTGTCGAGCACCCGGATGACCCGTGAAGGGAGTCTCACGTATGGGCCAAGATGACGCCGTCTTCGAGGAGCACCGCCCCGCGCTGGCAAGACTGGCCTATCGGATGCTCGGGTCGATGGCGGATGCGGATGACCTCGTTCAGGAAGCTTACCTGCGCTGGACGCGTGAGGACCGGACGACGGTCAAGTCCCCACGCGCGTATCTCACATCGATCGTGACGCGGCTCTGCATCGATCAGCGTTCGACGGTGGATGCGCAAGGTGACCTACGTGGGCCCCTGGCTCCCCGAGCCGATCGTCGAGCCCGGCGAGACGGACCCGGGCGGCCGGTTGGAGGCCGCGGAATCCGTCTCGATGGCCCTGCTAATCGTGCTCGAGAGCCTCTCGCCAGTCGAGCGAGCCGCGTATCTCCTTCGCCGGATCTTCGATTATGGCTATGAGGACATAGCCCGAATCCTCGATCAGTCCGAGGCGAATTGTCGACAGCTCGTCAGCCGGGCGGAGAAACGAATCCACGATCGCCGGCCTCGATACGAGGCCGAACCCGCCGAAGCCAGACGGCTCACGGGTGCGTTCTTCCAGGCTTGCGCGACGGGAGACCTCGAGGGGCTCGTGAGCCTGCTGGCGAGCGACGCGGTGCTTTACAGCGACAGCGGCGGCAAGGTGCCGGCGGCCCTCGTCCCGATTCGTGGAGCGGGCCCCATCGCGCGATTGTTCGTGGGCATCATGAAGAAGGCTCCGCCGACTCTGGAAGTACGGTGGGTACGGGTGAACGGCCAGCCGGGGCTGCTCGCGATCGTCGATGGGCAGGTCATCCAGCTCATGACGTTCGACATCGTCGATGGCCGGATCGCCACCTGCTTCATTGTCCGCAATCCAGACAAGCTGGCGCGCATCGAGGTCTACGGGAGGTCGCCCGATTCGGAAGCTCAAGCCGGGGCAACCGTTGTCGAGGCCGGACCAACCTGAATCGGCACCTGGATCTCCGTCAGGTACTTCTGAGGATTCCCGCGGAAGATCATGCCCGGCCCCTTGTGGTAGACTTCCCGGGTCGGCATGTCGATCTCGTAGCCTTTCGCCCGGACGTACTCGAGGATCCTGGCGTAGGACTGGCCCAGTTGATCGTAGGGGCCTTGGTGCATCAAGGACACACACCGACCTGCGGGCAATTCTCGCACGGAGACCCCGTCGGTCGCCTTGCCGGCCCGGATGGGCATGCACACCTCGAACTCCGCGTCGTCCTCGCGGAACTCCGCGTCGTATTGGAGGAGGAATGGCTTTCCGCAGACGTGGCGGCCGAACTGCCTGCCGATCCGGCCGAACGCCTGGCCGCAGTCGGCGTATCGGCCCTTCATGCGAATGCCCGCAATCAAGACCGGCCCCGTCGACTTTTCCTCGATTTGAAAGGTCGTCTGTGCCATGAGCTGCCTCGTTTCTTGCTCGTGTTTCAGGAATTGATCCAACGAACGCACGATTTCGCGGTAGCGGCGAATCCTGGTCTCGATGGTGCTCTTCTGGCGTTCCATCATGTCGCGAAGGTCGGCGTCATCGGCGGCCGTCTGGAGGATCTCGCCGATCTCGTCGACAGTGAGTTCCAGACTTCGTAGATGGGTGATGACCCGAGCCGTCTCGATCTTCGAGCGGTCGTAGTAGCGATAACCGGTTTCCGGGTCGACGTGCGAAGGGATCAAGAGCCCCTGCTCGTGATAGAAGCGGAGCGTCTTGACCGTCAATCCGGTGATCTTGGAGAAATCGCCGATCGTGAACACATGCGCCCTCCCACCGCCGAGACGAGCCCTGGATTGGGGCCCGATGGTAGGATAGGGCCTCCCGTAAGGGGAGAGTCAACGGGGTTCTCCAGTCGCTGAGGATGCCTGCGTACCCGAGCGCCCCTCGGCTTCCTTCACGAGCGTCTCGATCAAGGCGTCAACCGCAGGGCTGAACGTCCCGCGCGACCGGATGCAAGACCGGCCAGGGCGAGTGACCTCACGGGAGGGTCCTCCAGATCGAGGGCAAGATCATTGTTGAGACTCCATGACACTGAGATCAGCGTCGTTTCGGGGGTGCCTGGCCTGAGTCCGTCCTTCGTCTCCACCCAGCCGACCGATCGACCGCGTTCGGTGTCAACCGCCCATAGTGATCGACAGTCCCAATCTGTTGGCCGCGCCGCGGCGCGGGACTCCAATAATTGAATATGTTTCGTGTGTACACGAGGTATCTCCTCATTTCCCCGCAAGACCGGCGACGGTGGCGACTCCCGACCACTGCGGTGAACATCGTCGCCGCCTGGCCTCACTCGAGGCTGCGCGGGCCCCTTGACAACTCTCGATTGCCTGCGTATACATGCAATATGAAAACCGAGCGACACAAACCAACTGCGTCCGCGTGCCTGTGCAATGCCCTGCGGCAGGCGTCGCGGGCCATCAGCCGGCTCTATGACGAGGAGTTACGCGGTGTCGGGCTCCGCACGACCCAGTATTCCTTGCTCCAGTTGCTTCGCCGGTCCGGCGAAGTCCGGCAGCGGGACCTCGCCGAGTTGACGCTGCACGAGGAGACGACGCTGACCCGCAACCTCCGTCCGCTCGTGGATGCCGGCTGGGTCGCCGTCCGGACCGGGGACGACCGCCGCGAGAAGTGGTTCAAGATCACCGATGGCGGGGTGGCGAAGGTCGAACAAGCCCGACCCGCGTGGGAGCGGGCGCAGGCGCGAATGCAGACGTTGGTACCGGAGGAGACACGGCAGGGCCTCCTGACGACCCTCTCGGAGATCGCCAGACTCACGGCCGGGGCCTGATTTTTTTGCCCAAATAGATGCATATACAGGTTTTTGCCGCGGTCAGAGGCTCGCGGCTTAATGACTCGGAGGAGACATGGTCACTCAGTTTGAAGACGTGATGCAGGCGGGCGGGAGCCCGCACGGGGCGGTTACCTTGACGCCGCAGGCCCGCCGCCTGCTGGAGGGGCCGGTCCTGTCGACGCTCATGAGGATGGCCGCCCCCACGGTGGCGCTGATGCTGCTCCAGGGCGTGATCGCTGCCGGCGAGGCGGCCTACGTCGGGCGGCTGGGTTCCTATGCCCTGGCCGGTGTGTCCCTGAGTTTCCCGATGGTGATGCTGATGACCACCCTGTCGGCCGGGGCTTACGGTGGCGGTGTCGCCTCGGGCGTTGCGCGGGCGCTGGGTGCCGGGAGGTCCGATGACGCCAGCGCGACTCGCGGGGACCGCCTTGGGGATGTCCGCCATCCTGGGATTGGCCTCGACTGCCGCCATGGTGCTCTTCGGGCGGGCCTTCTACGCGGTGCTGGGGGCGACCGGCCCGGCCCTGGAAGCCGCGATCCTCTACTCCGAGGTGTTCTTCCTCGGGGCCGTCCCGTTCTGGGTGTTCAACGCCGCTGCCAGTGTCCTGCGCGGGGGCGGCAACACGGCGTACCCGGCCGCCGCGGGCGCTGCCGGGGGAGTGGTCACGCTGGCGGCCTCCCCGCTCGTCATCTTCGGAGCGGGCCCGGTAGCCGGGTTCGGGGTCGCCGGGGCGGCCTGGGCCGTTGTCGGCTACAACCTGGCGATGGCGGCCGTGCTCTTGCGGGCGGTCTGGGCGACCGGCTCGCCGACCAGGCCAAGCTTCCGTTCGCTCCTGCCGCGGTGGCGTTACGCTTCGGAGATCCTGCGCATCGCGGTCCCGAGCGCGGCCAGCACGTTGGTGACCAACCTCACGTTCATCATCCTGACGGCCCTGGTCGCGCCGTTCGGGGCGGAGGCGATCGCTGGGTACGGTGCCGGGGGGCGTCTGGAGTACCTGCTGATCCCCATCGTTTTCGGCGTCGGCTCGGCGCTGGTCCCCCTGGTTGCCGCCAGCGACGGGGCGGGGGACTTCGTCCGCGTCCGCAGACTGACCCGCGCCGGCGCAGCGCGGGCGCGGGGGGGTGCGGACTGGTGGGGGGTACCGCTGCTCTGTTCCCGTGGGCTTGGATGGGGTTGTTCACCTCGGACCCCGCGGTAGCGGGGTTCGGCGGGGCGTACCTGGTCCGGGTCGGCCCGGCCTACGCCTTCCTCGGGCTGGGGCTGGCCCTGTATTTCGCCGCGCAGGGGCGGGGGCGGACGGCTCAGCCTCTGCTGGCCACCCTGACCCGGCTGCTGGTCGCCGGGGCGCTGGGCGCCCTGGGGCTGGGCGTCCTCGGCTGGGGAATCGACTCCCTGTTCGCCCTGATGGCCTGCGGCCTCGCGTTGTATGGGATGGTCATGGTCGCCGTGATGCGCCGCGAACTTGGGTTTTAGCCAGGAGGGAGGTGAGCGATGCGAATTCTACTTCTTGGTCTTGGTCTCGGCCTGGCCGGCTGCGCCAAGGTGTCCTCGGAGCCGCCGGCGGCCGCGCCCACACCGGTCACGGTCAGCCGCCCGGTCGAGCGAGACGTGATCGACTACGCGGACTTCACCGGCCGGACCGCCGCGGTGGATTCCGTCGAGGTGCGGGCGCGCGTCCCGGGTTATCTCGACAAGGTCAACTTCAAGGAAGGGGCGCTGGTCAAGAAGGACGACCAGCTCTTCGAGATCGACCCCCGGCAGTACCGGGCCGACCTCGAGCGGGCCCTGGGGACCGTGGCGCAGATATGAGGCCCGCGTGCACCGACTGGAGCGCGATTACCGGCGCGTCAAGAACCTGCTCGCGCGCGGGGCGGTCGGCCAGGAGGAGTATGACCGGTACGAGGGGGATTACCGGGAGGCGGCGGCCAGCCTTGATGTCGCCAAGGCCAACCGCGACCTCGCGGCGCTGAACCTGGACTACACGCGGGTCACGGCGCCGGTCAGCGGGCGCGTCAGCCGATACGTCGTCACGGTGGGCAACCTGATCCAGTCGGGGGACCAGAACGGCGGCACCGTCCTCACCACCATCGTGTCGGTGGACCCGATGTACGTCTACTTCGACATGGACGAGCGCACCGTGCTGCGCGTCCGGCAGTTGATCCGCGAAGGCAAGGCCACTTCGGACCGCGAGACCGAGTGGCCGGTTTCGTTGGGCCTGGCCACCGAGGAGGGATTTCCCCATCAGGGCACGATCAATTTCGAGGACAACCAGGTCAATCCGAGAACCGGCACGCTGCGCGTCCGGGGCGTGTTCCCCAACAAAGACGAGGCGCTCTCCCCCGGATTCTTCGCCCGCGTCCGAGTGCCCATCGGTCAAGCCCACCGCGCCCTGCTGGTGACTGACCGCGCCATCGACACCGACCAGGGCCAGAAGGTCCTCTACGTCGTCAATGAGAAGAACGAGGTGGTCGCTCGCGCTATCCGGCTGGGGGCGCTCCACCAGGGCCTACGTGAAGTCGCCTACGGCCTGAACACGGGCGAGCGGGTGATCGTCAACGGCCTGCAACAGGTGCGGCCGGGCGTCACGGTCGAGCCGAAGCTCGTGGACATGCTCACCTCAAGAGTCAGGGACCACAACGGCACCGCACGCATCGCGAGCGCCACGCACTGATTGCCGGCCACCAGATCCTGACTGCCGACCGAGGAGAAGGAAGACTCTCATGCTGGCACGTTTTTTTATTGACCGCCCGGTCCTGGCGTGGGTCATCTCGATCGTCATCGTCTTGCTCGGCGGCATCGCCGCGGCTCTCCTGCCGGTCGCCGAGTATCCGGAGATCACACCGCCGACCGTCCGGGTGACCGCCAGTTACCCCGGGGCCAATGCCCAGGTCGTGGCCGACACGGTGGCCGCGCCCATCGAGCAGCAGGTCGTTGGCGTCGAAGGGATGATGTACATGTCGTCGAACAGCAACTACGACGGCTCGTACACCCTGGACGTGACCTTCGAGCTGGGCACTAACGTGAACATGGCCCAGGTGCTGGTGCAGAACCGCGTCGCCATCGCCGAGCCGACGCTCCCCGACGTGGTCCGGACCATCGGCGTGAGCACCAAGAAACGGACCCCAGACGTCTTGCTGGGGATCAGCCTCTATTCCGAGGACGACCCGGAGACCGGCCGGCCGTATCATGATTCCCTCTACCTGAGCAATTATGCCGCGATCAACGTCAAAGACGCCGTGGCCCGGGTGGAGGGCGTCGGCGACGTGGTCATCCTCGGTCAGCAAGACTACAGCATGCGCGTCTGGCTGGACCCGGACAAGCTCCAGTCGCGCAATCTGACGGTCAACGACGTGATCCGGGTCTTGCGCGAGCAGAACGTGCAGGTGGCGGCCGGCCGGATCGGTCAGCCGCCGGTCCCCACGGGCCAGGACTTCCAGTACACCCTGAGCACCCTCGGCCGGCTGGTCGAGGCCGATCAGTTCGCGGAGATCATCCTCAGTACCGGCCAGGACGGGGAAGTCACCTACCTGCGGGATGTCAGCCGGACCGAACTGGGGGCCCGGAACCAGGACACCCTCTGCCGTCTGGACGGCCGACCGTCGCCGGCGGTCGTCGTCTTTCTGTTGCCCGGCGCGAACGCCCTGGACACCGCCGACGGTATCAAGGCCAAGATGCAGGAGTTGGAAACCCGCTTCCCCAAGGGGCTGCGTTACCTCATCGGTTACGACACCACCCCGTTCATCCGCGAATCCGTCAGTGAGGTGTTCCACACGCTGCGCGACTCCGTCATCCTGGTTGCCCTCGTCATCCTGCTGTTCTTGCAAGACTGGAAAGCCCTGCTCCTGCCCGTGATCGACATGGCCGTCTCGCTGGTCGGGACCTTCGCCGTCATGAGCCTGATGGGTTTCAGCTTGAACAACCTGACGCTGTTCGGTCTGGTGCTGGCCATCGGCCTCGTCGTAGACGATTCCATCGTCGTGCTGGAGAACATCGAGCGCTGGCTGGAGAAGGGCTTGCCCGTGCGCGAAGCCACGATCGAGGCCATGAACGAGATCACCGGGCCGATCCTCGCCATGACGCTGGTGCTCAGCTCGGTGCTGCTGCCCAGCGCCTTCCTCGGCGGCATCACCGGCCAGTTCTTCCGCCAGTTCGCCCTCACCATCTCGGTGTCGATGATCATCTCGGCGATCAACGCCATGACCATGACGCCCGCCCGGGCTGCCTGGATTTTTGCCGGCCGTTCGCGGAAGGATGAAGGCGGAAGGATGAAGGATGACAGGGAACAGGGCTCCATTCATCCTTCATCCTTCATCCCTCATCCTCTCAAAGAGGCGCTGCCGTGGTGGAGCTTCGCCCTGTTCGGCGGCCTGGCGACCGCGTGGCTGCTGGCGCCGAGCCTCGGCGCCTGGCTGGGCCTGCCGGCGGGCGAGGGGGATGGCGAGCCGGCGCCCGGTGGCCTACAAGCCACCTTGCTCACGTGGGGAGTCTCCTGCATCCTTTTCCTTCCGGGCGCGGTCGCGGGCGGGACACTGGGCTGGTTCTTGATCCGCCCGGTGAACCGGGCACTGGATCATTTCTTCCGCGGCTTCAACGGGATCTTCGAGCGGACGACGCACGCCTACGGCAAGATCGTGGGCTGGTGCCTCCGCCTCAGCGTCATCGTGCTCCTCGTCTACGTCGGCCTGATCGGTTTGACGGGCTTCGGTTTCGCCCGCGTCCCCAGCGGATTTGTCCCCATCCAGGACAAGGGCTACCTCGTGGTGAACATCCAGTTGCCCGACTCCGCCTCGCTGGAGCGCACGGTCGAAGTGACCGAGGCGGTCGAGAAGATTGCCCTCGATACGCCCGGCGTGGCCCACACGGTGGCCGTCCCGGGCTTGTCGTTCGTCCTGAACGCCAACAGCTCGAACTATGGCAACATGTTCGTCATCCTCAAGCCGTTCCACGAACGGCGTGACTCCTCGCTCCGCGGCGAGGCCATCGTGGCCCATCTCCGCGCACGCTTGCAGCGGGATGTCCCAGAGGCGCGCGTGCTCGCCTTCGGGGCACCAGCGGTGCGGGGCCTCGGCAACGCCGGCGGCTTCAAGCTGATGGTGGAAGCGATCGGCGAACCCAACTTCGACGCGCTCCAGGCCCGGGCCGACGACCTGGCCGCCAAGGGGAACCAGCAGCCGGGCCTCGTCGGCCTGTTCAACGGCTTCCGCCCGGACGCCTCAACTCTACGCAGAGATCGATCGGACCAAGGTCCGAACGATGGGAGTGGCGCTCACGGATGTCTTCGATGCGCTCCAGGCGTACCTGGGCAGCTACTACGTCAACGACTTCAACCGCTTCGGCCGCACCTGGCAGGTGAACGTCCAGGCCGACGCCCCCTTCCGCGTGGACGCGGAGACCGTCAAGCAGCTCAAGGTCCGCAACGCCGACGGCGACATGGTGCCGCTGGGCGCCGTGGTGGACATCCGCGAATCCGCCGGCCCTGTGACGATCACGCGATATAACATGTTCCCCGCGGCGACGATCACCGGCTCTTGGCAGCCGGGAGTCAGCACCGGCGACGTCCTCCGGACGATGGAACGGCTTTCGGACAAGGAGTTGCCGCGCTCCATGACCTATGAGTGGACCGAGCTGAGCTACTTGCAGAAACAGTCCAGCAAGGTCGAGCAGTTCCGAGACCTGCGGCAGAACCCGTTCAGCGCGTTCGTGCTCGGGGCCATGCTGGTCTTCTTCGTGCTGGCCGGCCTGTACGAGAGCTGGTCGCTGCCACTGGCAGTGATCCTGGTCGTGCCGATGTGCGTGCTATGCGCCATCACCGGCGTCGCGGTCCGCGGCATGGACAATAATATCTTCACCCAGGTTGGCTTCGTCGTGCTGATCGGCCTCGCATGTAAGAACGCCATCTTGATCGTCGAGTTCGCCCGCGACCGCCAGCAAGAAGGCGCGTCCCGGTTCGACGCTGTGGCGGAGGCCGCCCGGGTGCGGCTGCGGCCGATCCTCATGACCTCGGCGTGCTTCATTCACATGGTGCCACCGTACTTTGCCTCCGGCGCCGGCGCCGAGATGCGCCGCTCGCTGGGCACCGCCGTCCTCTGGGGTGCCTTCGGAGTGACTCTGTTCGGCATCTTCCTGACGCCGGTCTTCTACTCCGTGGTGCGCCGGCTCACCGACCGGAAGGCGGTCAAGCAAGCGCTCACGCACGGGGCCGGCGTGGCACCAGCCGTGATGGTCCCGGAAGGCCCAGCCTGGGCGACGCCGGGCGCGTTCCATGCGAACAATGGTAAAGCCGAATACGCAAGCCTTGACTTGAGGTCGCGCCATGGGCTCGGCGATGGAAGGAGTTGACCGGTCTTTGCACAAACAATCATCGATGCCAGGTACGCATGAATCGAGATTCGAGGACTCCCGCCGATCGAGACCGTCTGCTTGACGGATTCGTGGGCGAGCTCGCGCTTGCAGCCTATCGCGTCGCTCTTCGGACCAGGACAGAAGGCACTCGGCTCGATCTGGAATGACTGAGCGTTGCATAGAGACCTTGCCGGTCGAACCACTGGCTCGGACTGGGGTTGAGATGCGATGATCTCATGGCCGGACTCGGTCGGAGTGGGCAACTCGGGGGTAGCCTCCATCGTTCCGTGCGAACGCCTGGTGGACGCGCCGGGCGCCTCGCTCTGACAAGGGAGTCCGGCCGCGTCGCACGGAGTGCGCGAGAACCGGTCTTTCCATCAGCAAATGAGCAACATCATGATGCACGAGCGCACGAATTGCACCGACGGTCTCAGGGTCGTTGGTCTTCTCTCGGCCGTCCTCCTGTGGGCGACGCCGGCATTCGCCCAAGATTTTCGGTTCGATTCGTCGATGTCACGACCCGTGCTGGAGAACTATCTCGATCGGTCGATCTCGTTCACCGAGCTTCTCCACGACGATCTGAGTCAACCGCGTAACCACCGGGGCGTCGATCCCCGCGACAACGTGCGGCTGATCCTCTCGTCGAGGGCCAAGTTCGTGGGGCGGGCGCTCATGGTCTGGGGGCGGGAGAAGGAGCTCGCCGCCTTTCTCCAGACGGCGAGACCCTACGCCGAGGCGCTTCACAAGGCCGACCCCGAGATCATCTTGCAGGCCGCCGCGTTCGAGATCGTGACCCGAGGGGTGGAATCCATCGCCATCCCGGAGCACGTCTTCGTCGAGTTCGGTCTGCCCGATCGAAAACCGCAATTTCCGGTATCCGGAGATGCTCTATGCCGGCGGGCGTTTCGTGAACCACTGGGGGGGCCGTGGCTCGGTCCCGGACATGAGCCGGCTCGAGACGCGGATGTGGTTCTATTTCCTGGCCAGCCGCTACATCGACGTCGGGATCGAGGCCATCCACTTCGGCCAGGTGGGCCTGATGGACAAGAATGACCCGGGGCACACCCACTGGATCGACATGCTCAACCGGGTCCGAGCTTACGCCCGCAAGCACGCCCGGAGACATTTCCTGCTGTGCGACGCCCACACGCCGACGGGTGGGTACGTGGAAGATGGCAAGCTCCTCTTCGACTTCCACTCGTTTCCCTTGCGGATCGTCGAGGTCCGGGATCATCCTCATCAGGGAGTCCTCCGGGTTGGGTATGCGGACGCCATCTTCTTGAAGAGTCGCGGCGGCGTCACCCCGAGCGGCTGGTCCTGCGAGCACCTGCCATACCTGGTCGAGTTCGACAACTTCGGTCGAAGCAACCCGGGAAAGCCGAGCAAGTCGCCGTTCATCTGGGGATGGGACGAGATCACCTGGTTCGCCCTCCAGCCCGAGGCCGAACGCAACCTCTGGCTCCGCTACGCCTGGAAATGGGTGAAGCAGACCGACCCCAACGGCCACCTGCAAATGCCGGGCAGCCGCATCATGACACCCGGCAAGCCCGATGCGCCACGGTGGTACTGGGCCAACACGCGAAGTGATGCCTGCCCCCAGGGTTTCAACACCGAAGACACGATCAAGGAGCTCTGGGGGACAAGATCGCTGCCTTTGTCGCCTCTTTCTCCTGGGTAGGATGAAGACCAAATCGGCACGAGGGAGGCTGACTGCGACGAATCCGAGTGCCCAGGAAAGGGAATCACGTCGCGGCCTTGGCCTTGGCCTTGGCTTCCTTCTTGGCGATCCGGGCGGCGCGCCGTTCGGCCTTGGCGGCCTTGGCCTCCGCCGACCCAGCCGTGCTCGAGAACCGCTCCTTGAGTCGAACCGCCTTGCCCGAGCGCTGCCGCAGGTAGTAGAGCTTGGCGCGGCGGACCTTGCCCGAGCGCTTGACTACGATGTCGGCGATCCGCGGCGAATGCAGCGGGATTTTCCGTTCGACGCCTTCACCCTGGACGATCCGACGGACGATGACCATCTCGCGCGGTCCGCTCCCGGACCGGCCGATCACCACGCCGTTGAAGATCTGGATGCGCTCTTTATCGCCTTCGAGGATGCGCACGTGCACATCGACGGTGTCCCCGATGTCGAACGAGGGGATCGTTGTTTTCATCGTGGATTCTTCCACGACGCTCATGAGTCGGTTTTGCATCGTCCCATCCTTTCGCTTCCATCAGCGATCGGCCAATCGGATCCGGCCGGTCTCACATCGAATGAAGAATCAATTCGCAGGTATCGTTGAGACATATCCAGGTCGATGGTCTCGTCCGGTCAAGCTACGCTTGCTGTGGCGGACTTGGATCGATCGGCCCGGTTTCGAGGCGACTCTCACCGCCGATGCTGCTGCCGCCAGCGAGCGATCGCGGCGTGGTCCCCGCTCAGGAGGACCTCCGGGACGTCCAGACCGCGAAAGACGCGAGGCCGAGTGTACTGTGGGTATTCAAGGCCGCCGTCCGGCCCGAAGGATTCGTCGATCGCGCTCTGGGCATCCCCGAGGACGCCCGGAATCAGCCGCACGACCGCAGTCGATCACGACCATCGCGGCGACCTCGCCTCCGGAGAGGATGAAGTCGCCCACCGAGAGTAATTCGGGACGGAGGATCTCGATGACGCGTTCATCGAAGCCCTCGTAGCGTCCACAGATCAAGATCAGTCGCGGTTCCCGAGCCAGCTCGGCGGCCCATTCCTGATCGAGCCGTCGTCCCTGGGGCGAGAGCACGATCAGGCGCCCGGGCGGCTCGGCCAGGGCCGCAACCGCCTCGGCCGCCGCCACCACCGGAGGAGCCATCAAGATCATTCCAGGACCGCCGCCGAATGGGCGATCGTCAACCGGCTTGTGCTTTCCCTCGGCCCAGGAACGGATGTCCCACCGCTCGATCGCAACCAGCCCTTTGCTCATCGCCCGATGGACGATGCTCTGGCTCAAGAAACCGTCGAATAGGGGCGGGAAAAGCGTCAGTACGTCGATGCGATGCGGCGGCGTACCAGCCATGGCGGCGACGATGATCCGTCCTCCGGTCATGGGGTGGCCGGCTGCGCCTGGGTTGACTCCTGAGCCGGAGCCGCCGGGGCGCCGGCACTCGGGGACCTGCCAGGGCTCGCCCGGCGCCGGTTTCTTCACGTTTTGCTTGTTGAGCAGGACCTGGACCTTGTGAGAGGGCTGGGCCCCGACCGACAGCCAGTAGCGGATCCGGCTGACATCCAGCACGGTTTGTGTCTCGGGATTCCGCGACATCGGATCATAGTGCCCGAGCTCCTCGATCGGACGCCCGTCGCGCGGCTTTCGCGAGTCCATGGCGCAGATGCGGAAGAAGGGGCGATGGCGACGTCCCATCGCTTTCATACGAAGTCGAACCACGCACGTGCTCCTCTCGAAACCAAGTCACCAGGGATTCCAGATTCCAGATTCTCAATCCCAAATTCCAGATCCCGGATTCCGATGCAAGTAGTCGATTCCTCACCCAGTATGCCCACACGAAACTCTTGAGATACAGAAGGCACTCGCCGCGGGCGCCGGCGCATCGTGGAAAACCCTTGTCGAGCGTGTCAGATCGAGCGATCGCGCTGATTCGGAGCGATCACCCGGATCGATTCCGCTCCTCGCGACGGCGCTTGCGCTCGTCCTTCTCGCGTTGTTTCTGGAGCTTCGCCCGCTCCTTGGGGGAGAGCCGCTTCCCGGTCCCCACCTTGGGAGGCACGATCCGAGCCATGGGGTTGGCAGCGGCGGCCCGGCCCAAGCCCGGTCAAGGTCCGGATCCGGTCGAACATGGTCATCTGGGCCATCTGCTTGACGAAGGCCGCCATCGCATCGAACTGCTTGACCATGTCCGACACTTCGGACGGTTCGACGCCGCTGCCCGCGGCGATCCGCCGTCGCCGCGAGATGTCGATCAACTCCGGGGTTGCTGCGCTCCGCGGCCGTCATGCTGTCGATCATCCCCTGGATTCGCTTGATCTCCTCGTCGGCGTCGAGTCCCTCCAACTCCTCGGGCATCTGGCTCAGGCCGGGGATCTTGCTCATGAGCTCGCTGAACCGAGCCCATCTTCTTCATGTTGACGATCTGCTGGCGGAAGTCTTCGAGATCGAACTTCCCCTTGGCGAGCTTCTCCTGCTGGCGCTGGGCTTCCTCGGCGTCAACGGCGGACTGGGCCCGCCTCGACGAGTCCGACGATGTCCCCCATGCCCAGCATTTCGCCGACCAGCCGCTCGGGGTCGAACGGCTCGAGCCGGTCCAGCTTCTCTCCCTTGCCGACGAACTTGACGGGCACGCCGGTGACTTTCCGGACCGACAGCGCGGCTCCGCCGCGGGCGTCGCCATCGAGCTTGGTCAGGATGACCGCGTCGAGCTCCAGCGCCTTGTTGAAGGCGTCGGCCGAGGCGACGGCATCCTGGCCGGTCATCGCGTCGCAGACGAAGAAGACCTGATGCGGCTTGACCTTCCTTTCGATCTGGGACAGCTCGGCCATCAATTGATCGTCCACGTGCAGCCGGCCGGCGGTGTCGAGGATCAGGGTGTCGCAGCCGGCACGATTGGCCTCGATCAGGGCCTGCTGGCAGACCGCGACCGGATCCGATGCCGGCCTGGCTGAACACCGGAACGTTTACCTGGGTGCCGATGACCTTGAGCTGCTCGACGGCCGCGGGGCGCTGGAGGTCGGCGGCGACCAGCATCGGCTTTCGATTCTGCGCGGCCAGGAGCCTCGCGAGCTTGCCGCAGGTGGTCGTCTTGCCCGAGCCCTGAAGTCCGCACAACATCAGGACCGTCAGGCCGGTCTTCTCGAACCGGATCGACGGGTCGACCGGCCCCATCAGCTCGATCAGCTCGTCCTGCACGATCTTGACGATCTGCTGCTCGGGACGGATCTTCTTGATCACCTCGGTCCCGACGGCCTTCTCGGTGATCCGCGCCATGACCTCCTGGACGACGTTGTAATTGACGTCGGCCTCCAGGAGCGCCGTGCGGACCTCGCGCAGGCCCTCCCGCATATTCGCTTCAGTCAAGACGCCGCTGACGCGGAAACGACGGAAAGCGGAACTCAGCCGTTTTTGAAGATCGTCGAACATGACCGAATGGACACCCAGCAACCTTGAGGGACGAACCACTGATTATAATATGAGACGCGGCCCGGAGCAACGCGTTCTCAGGCGAGGGTGTCGGTACGGAGCGATCGAAGCCAACCAACCAGGGGCTTAGCGGCTTGATCGGCGCCGACGAGGCCACCGTGCGGGAAGATGTGAGGCAGGGCATCGCTGGCCTGGAGCCAGCTCACCGTGCGGACAAACGGCTTTGCGACGGCCAGCGCGATCCACTTTTCCCCCCATTCTGCCTGGGATGCCGGGTTCGGGGCGGACGGCCATTGAGGGGTCTCGACGCGGATCCCGGCCTCCGCGTTGGGGTCGGCCCCGTCTCCCGACGGGAGTACCATCCAGAGATGTAGGGGGACGTTCAGGAGGGAATAGAGGTCAAGCAACCTCGACAGCTCGAACAGGTCGCGCAGGTGGCTCCCGGGCTGGGAATAGCCCGGCGCGATCTCGATCGCCACTCCGGAGATGCCCAGCTCGGCCCGGAGCAAGTAGTCGCAGAGATGGAGTGGCCCGAGTTGGAAGTGGCTGGAGCCCAACCACTCCGCCCAGGGACGATCGACCCCGATGGTCAATTGAGCCGAGGGGTCGGACTGCCTGGCGATCTGAATGACGCGCGCGGCAATCCGCACTTGTTCGTCTTCGCGTCAAGCCCAGCATCTCCCCGCTGGCCGCTCGATGCACCACGTGCCAGATCGGGATCTTGCCTCGATAGCGCGCGACGACCTGCCGCACGAAATCGGCGGCCAAACCGCTGATGGTCTCGAAGTCCCCCTCCCACAGCCAGAGCCAGTCGGGCAGTGCTTCCTTGCGAAATTCGATCGAGTGGACCGGCCTCGATCGCCAGCTTATTCCGGCGACACCAGGCCAACTGGGCATCGAAGAGATCCCACCGGTACTGTCCCTCCGTGGGTGCCAACTGTCGCCAGGAGACGCCGAGTTGGCACGCATTGAACGTGCGCGGCCATTCCAGGGCTGGGGGCAGCTTGTGGGGGTCGTAAGCTCAATACACAGCCCAGATGAGTGGGCAGCCGGGAAGTGGCAACCAATCGGCTCTGAAGGACCTGGCTCGTGTAGGCTTCCATGAGCAGGTCGCCGGCGAGCGAGGCGGAGCGGAGCGAGGATTGGGCTGCGGCAAAGCTGGTCTCCGGCTGGTCAGCCGAAGTGGCGGCGCGGATGAACTCGTGCTGGGCTTCTTCCAGCGCCTGGGCCAACTCGGGCGTGGACCGCAGACCCATCTGAGTCCAGTCGGCCAACTGGTTGCGTACGTCGTTCAATTTCCCCCGCGCCAGCTCCACCGCGAGCACGTAGGGGGTAGGACGTTCGGCGAGCGTCGCCGTACCGACGATCGGCGTGCCATATCCGTCGATCGGCCACGGAACGAAGAGGCGGCCGCTCTCCGTCGTGTCGCGGAGGCAGGTCATCAGTCCGTTGCGAAGCTCCACCCCGACTCGCGCCGGAGTTCGATCAAGGCCGGTGATATACGCCTTGCGGTAATCCGGGAGCCTCCGCACGAGCTCATCGGAGGGCAGGCGAAACTTCATGACCCCCATGGTACGCTTTCCGCGAAACGGGTTGAGACCGCTCGAAGCGATGAAATCCAGAACGACTGCGAGCGATCCGCGCCTCTGCTGATCACTTCGTCCGATTCCGTCGCTATCCTCGAGATCGTAAGGTCGCCTGATCTGACGCTCGGTCTCCCGCTCGACCAGTCCCTGGCCGCGACCCTGATCGGGCCGAGCGCGACTCGGCCGGCGTTGACAAATCACCTCTTGGTCGATCTGCGGAGGGCACTGGACGCTCACTTGCCGGCAGGTCGAGGTTGCCGAATCGGCCTGATGAGAATAAGTTGGGCAACGAGTCTCCGCAAGCCGGAGGCGGGTGTCCGCCTCGGGAAATCGCCGTAGAGATCGGCCCCACCGATCCCTCTATTCGATGATACCTTTGGAGAGGTCGAGCTGACCATGCCAAGCGTTCTGATCGGTCCTTACTTACTCCGCAACGCGCCCGGCCGGTTCCGCGACATCTTGACCGAAGCCGGCTTCGAGCCGATCGATCCGGAAGGGGGATTCGCCCTATCCCGTGACGAGATCATCCCTTACTTACCAGAGATCGACGCCATGATCGCCGGCGGAGAGCGCATGACGAGCGATCTGTTCGCGATGGCGCCGCGACTGCGAGCCATCGCACGCGCGGGCGTAGGGTACGATCTGATCGACGTGCCCGCCGCCACGGAACACCGGGTCGCGGTCACGATCACTCCAGGGACCAACCAGGAAAGCGTCGCCGAACAGACGTTCGCCCTCATCCTGGCTCTGGCCCGAAGGATCGTCGCCAATGACCGGATCATTCATGCCGGCGGATGGGATCGACGCGCTGGTGAATCCGGTCCGAGGCAAGACTCTGGGATTGATCGGCATGGGACGGATCGGCCGGGCGGTGGCGGTGCGCGCCCAGGCATTTCGCATGCGAATCGTCGCCTTCGACAGCGTTCTCGATGCCGAGTTCGACAGTCGGCATGGCATCCAACGGCTGCCGCTCGATGAGCTGGTGGCCGTGCTCGGACATGGTCAGCCTTCACGTGCCATTGACCAATGCCACACGCGGCATGGTCAACAAAGACTTCTTGTCGCGAATGCGTCCCGGCTCCTATCTGGTCAACACCTCCCGAGGCGGCCTCGTCGTGGAGTCCGACCTGCGCGAAGCTCTGGTTTCTGGTCATCTCGCCGGGGCCGGGCTGGACGTGCTCAACCACGAGCCACCCGAGCCGGGCAACCCGCTCCTCGGTCTCCCCAACGTCATTCTTTGCCCACATATCGCGGGAACGGATATCGAGTCGATGCGCGAAATGGCTGAACTCGCCGCGACGACGATCGTCGAGCTCTCCCGCAACCGATGGCCGGCGGACTGCGTCGTCAACTCGGAGCTTCGAGATGGGTGGGAATGGTAGGGGGCCAGTCCGAAATCCCTCGGAGAACACATTACAGGATTCTCTGGCCGACTCTCGTCCCAGGACGTCCTGCGGGCGAGCCCCGTGGTTCCCTCGTTCCCAGCGGTCTGGGAACGAGGAACCTGTGTAGGCTCTTGTTTCCGAATCGTGGGCTTCAATCGGGTTCGGGTCAGACCTGGAACGAGCTGCCGCAGCCGCAGGACTTGACCACGTTGGGGTTATTGAATACGAAGCCACGCTTCTCCAGACCGTCGTAATAATCGACCACGGTGCCGTCGAGGTAGGGATCGAACTTCTTGTCCACAGCGAGGCGGACGCCGTACACGTCGATGACACGGTCACGCTCGGAGGTGGCTGTGTCGAATCCCAGGCTGTATGAGAAGCCGCTGCATCCGCCGCCTTGCACGCCCACGCGCAGGACGAGCTCGCCGCCATCGGGAACGCCCTGGTCCTCGACCATTTTGTCCATGATCTTCTTGACTTCGTTGGCAGCTTTCTCAGTGAGGGTCACACCCATCGAACGAACTCCTCTGCGAGAGAGATTCTCGGTTTTCTCAGCACACGCTGGCCTTACTCAATCATACCAGGTGGTCAAATCTTTCGTCAGCCCTGGGTCCATGCGACACCATGGCTTCGGAGTCGCTCAACGGCCGTGGCCACGGCGCCGATGGCAAACTCGACCTCTTCGGCAGTCGTGAACCGGCTCAGGCCGAATCGGAGGCTCGACCGAGCCAGTTCCTCGCTCAGCCCCATCGCTAAGAGAACGTGGCTCGGCTCGGGATCGGCGGCGGAGCACGCCGAACCCGAGCTGACGGCCACGTCGCGCATCGCCATCATCAGGGCCTCGCCATCGACATCCCTGAAGCTGATGTTCAGGTTCCCTGAGAGGCGGTTGATGGGATGGCCATTGAGCCGGATGCCGGGCACGCGACTCATGAGACCTTCGCAAAGCCGATCGCGTAGGTCGTGGAGTCGCTGAGATTCCTCGGAAAGTCGCCCGACGGCCAACTCGACGGCTAGCCCAAGCCCCACAACGAGCGGGACCGGAACCGTTCCGCTTCGGAATCCGCGTTCGTGGCCGCCGCCGTCGAAGAGGGGCTGGATCCGTACCTGGGGATCGCGACGGCGGACGTAGCAGGCGCCGATCCCCTTTGGCCCGTGAAACTTATGCCCTGAAATACTCAGCAGGTCGATCGCGTCGCGCTGGACATCCAGCGGAATCTTGCCGATGGCCTGGGCCGCGTCGGTGTGAAAGACGATCCCCCGATCGTGGCAGAGCCGCCCGATCTCGTCGATCGGGTTGATCGTGCCAACTTCGTTGTTCGCCGCCATCACGGAGACCAGAACGGTCCGATCCGTCAGCGCCTCGGCCACCGCTGCGGTCGAGACTCCTCCGTACTCATCACAGTCGACGATCGTGACGTCCCAACCCTCACGGGCCATCCGCTTCACAGGGTCTAGAACGGCTTTGTGCTCGGATGCGGCGGTCACCAGGTGGTTGCCCCGTCGAGTTGCGGTGTGCGCAAGACCTTTGATGGCCAGGTTATTCGATTCAGTCGCTCCCGACGTGAAAATGATCTCTCTCGGCTCGGCGCCGATCGACTGCGCGATCTGTTCCCGGGCGTGCTCGACCGCTTCCTCGGCCTCCCATCCAAAGCGATGGGACACACTCGCTGCATTGCCATAGCGCTCCGTGAAGAACGGGAGCATGGCCTCGACGACTCGCGGATCGGTCCCGGTGGTTGCATGATTATCAAGATAAACAGGAAGCTGCACGTCGATGGGTCTCCACCTCGACCGGAGGGAGGGCTCGAGTTCAAGACCACGCCCAAAACATCACCCGGAACTCTTTGCTTCGCTGGTCGATCGTAGAGCCGGCGCCGCCTCGATTCAACCCCGGCGTGAGATTGTGACCTTCAGATTCTCGGGCCCGCCTGACGCACCTCGTCAGC
The DNA here is from genome assembly GCA_963845695.1 of uncultured Isosphaeraceae bacterium. Classification (GTDB taxonomy): domain Bacteria; phylum Planctomycetota; class Planctomycetia; order Isosphaerales; family Isosphaeraceae; genus CAWJTV01. Next base: position 167,902 of record CAWJTQ010000021.1, read on the forward strand.
CACCTCGTCGGCATACTGAGAAAAGTTATCCCGGAACTGAACGGCCAGCGTGCGAGCTGTTCGGTCGTAGGCGGCCGGGTCAGTCCAGGTGTCTCTCGCGTTCAGGAGGGCCGACGGCACGTGCGGACACGACCCCGGAATTCGTAGGCCGAAGAGGGAATCCTCAAACGTGTGAACCCCAGCCAACGACCCATCGTGAATAGCATCAATGATTGCACGTGTCTGGCTCAATTTGATCCGCGTCCCGACGCCATAGGGCCCACCAGTCCATCCCGTATTGACCAGCCAGGCGCGCGTCTGGTGCCGTTCCATGCGATCGGCGAGCATCTCGGCATAGCGCGCCGGGTGGAGGACCAGAAAGGCCGCGCCGAAGCATGCGGAAAAAGTGACTTGGGGCTCCATGATCCCAACCTCGGTCCCCGCGACCTTGGCAGTGTAACCACTCAGATAATGGTACATCGTCTGGGCTGGGGTTAGCCGGCTAACCGGTGGCAAGACTCCGAAGGCGTCGCAGGTCAAGAAGATGATATTGCGAGGGTGTCCTCCGAGGCAGGGGACGAGTGCATTGTCGATGTGCTCGATCGGATAACATGCACGAGTGTTCTCGGTGATCGAACGATCGTCGTAATCGGCGACACGGGTCTCGGGGTCATAGACGACATTCTCCAGGACGGCACCAAACCGAACGGCTCGGAAGATCTGGGGTTCCTGCGGCTCGCTGAGGCCCACGCACTTGGCGTAGCATCCCCCCTCGATGTTGAAGATCCCGCGGTCGCTCCAGCAATGTTCGTCATCGCCAATCAGTCGCCGCCGCGGGTCGGAGGACAGCGTCGTCTTGCCCGTTCCCGACAGACCGAAGAAGAGGCTGACGTCGCCTGTGGGTCCCTCGTTGGCGCTGCAATGCATCGAGAGCACGCCGCGCCTGGGCATCCCGTAATTCATCGCTGTGAAGACGCCCTTCTTCATCTCTCCGGCGTAGTTGGTCCCGAGGATGACCATCTCCCGTCGCTCCAGGTCGAGCATCACGCTCGTGGAGGAGTTGACGCCGGGAATCCGGCGATCAGCGGCCTGATCGCCCGCGTTGAAGATGACGAAATCCGGTTCGCCGAACCCATCGAGCTCATCCGGAACCGGCCGGATTAACAGGTTGCGCATGAACAACGCGTGGTAGGCCCGGGAGCAAATGACGCGAACCTTGATCTGGTATTCCGGGTCCCAACCGGCATAGCCGTCCACGACGTACGCCATGGGCTGCGCGCCCAGGAAGTCGAGGGCCTGGCGTCGGCAGGAAAGGAAACTGTTCACGGGGGCGGGGATATTGACCGATCCCCACCAAACGTGATCAGAGCTCTCAGGGCTCTCGACGATCCGCTTGTCCTTCGGACTTCGGCCGGTCTTCTCCCCGGAAAAGGTGGCCAGGGCACCACCGGACAGGATGGCGGCATTTTCGTGAGCGATTGCGAGCTCATAGAGCCGCGCCGGCGGAGTGTTCCGCAACACCTCGGCATCACCGATGATGATCTCTTCCGAGCGTGATTCCAGGCCGATGGCCATCGAGACCTCCTTGGCGAGTAGACTCAGAGTGCGAAGAGCGGTCGGGATTCGCCGGTTTCTCCCGGATGACGCGCCCCCCACCGTGACGGCAACGGCGCCTTGGGCTCTCTGGACCGCGAGAACGCCCTGCATGCTTGGCGTCGCGCTGTCCCCTCCTGAATTGTAGGACCTCAGAACGAGGAACGGATTCGAAATCGGCTTGCTTCCGACAGGCGGAGTGGGTGTGGACACCCGTCCAGAAACTCTCCGGCTCGCTTCGTCGGCCAGCTTGTGCGTTCCTCAGATAATACTCGGTCTCGACCCCTCGCGCGAACTCGAACTGGCTCTGAATCGGAGAGCGGTCAAGCTTGGCTGGACGAGACGTGCAGGTCTTCGGTGCTCGCCATCCCGCGGGTAGGTATCGGATAGCGACCTCACTGAGCGCCCATCAACACGGGAATTCCGAGAGTTCTCGGCGATCAGCACCGCACCGTCTGGGGATGGTGGCTTTGACCCATTCCCAGAGTCCCGACTCCGGACCGGCGGGACGTCCGGAACCCTTACAGAAGGACACGAAGGAAGAGGGGAGTCCCTACTCCGGACCGGCGGGACGTCCGGATCCGGCGTGGGTTCTGGGCGGGGCTGGCTCTGAGCAGGGCCGGACTTGCCGAGAATTGTGGCACGAATTGGCACTCGGTGATCACTTTTGGCCGCGGCGCCCTCTCCGATCCCCTTGGCCCCCAGCGAGTTCGGGCCGAGTCCCCAAATCGCTGTGCCGGGCCCGGCCGCGGGCGGCACAGCCCCGTGGCTCGCAGCCTGGGTTTCCGGTCGGTGACGGTCGCACATGGTCCATATTATTCAGTATGCCACAGGTTTGATGATCCGTTAATGCACCTATCGCGGATTTCGGGGCGATTGGCTCCGGAACTCTCGACCACAGAGGGAGATAAAAAAATCCAAAAAAAAGGAAGACTGGGTTACTCGAATGACCAAATTGGCCCGAACGGAGGGGGAAGCGGCGCGGGTCGGATCGTCGCACTCCCCAGGTATGCCGCACCCGCCGCGCTGAGATCGGTGGTGATCGACGAGGCGTCTCGAAATCCCTACGGAACGCCTTCGTTAAGACGGGCCTCGCCGTTCTCGCCCCAGTACGTGGGATTGACAGAGTCCCTTCCGTTTGTCTTGAATAAAGTTCGATTCACTCGTCTGGGGGATCAATCCGTGCTACTGACTGGGTTGCGAGCAATCGCCATGATCTTGCTCGCGGGTGTGGTTTTCGGAGCACCAGCACTCAGCCCGTACGCGTGCGCGCTGTTCCGATCGATCGGATTTTTTCCAGAAACGCCACGTCTGCCACGCCCGAGGGCGGTCGCGAACCTCGTTCGACCCGATAGGTCATCCTGTCGATTCACGGATGAAGAACGAAGCTGGCCCACCGCGGGGCGATCTCCCGCCCGATCTGTTCGGGCCCATAGAGTGGATGCGAGCTATTCCCTGCGCCCCCACTCCGGTGATCCTCCTATCCAATCAGCCACACACTCCACTCCGTTGTTAGCCTGTCTTCGAGCCGAGCCTGTGCGGCGCATCGATGATTCTCGACCTCAACTTCACGTGCCAGTGAGCCCGTGGTGTTGATACGTCGTCGAATCGGAAACGACTCGTCTTTTCGCCTACCTTGGGTCTCCTACCCAGTAGCTGTTGGGCGATGGCATCACTCCTGTCGCCTCGTCCTTCCAGATTCCAGATCTCGAAAGTGGAGCATACTGATGAATTGCACTCAGATTGAAGAGGCTCGACGATGTTCTACGTGCTAATACCTCCTCACCACGAGGCTGACAGGGTTCGCCTCTATCCCTCGCGAGATGCCGCAATCGCGCATGCCGGTGACAACGCTCCGGTCTACGCAGTTGCCGTCGAATTTGACAAGGCCGGCCGCCTTGTGGTGCCTTGCTGGGTCATCCCTCACCAGGTTGAAACCGACTGGACGACCCCGGCCGAATTGCATGGTGACGGATCATTGACTGCCAAGGGGACGATCCCGAGCGAGTTCTTCGTTGGATGCGTCCACTATCCAAGCCGAGCCTGCACCGAACGCGGAACCGAAGTCCGTTGGCGAAGGCATGGATGAATCCCAGGACAGTTCGCGATCGGCTGAACCCTCCTGCTTCGCGGGAGAGGAGACATCCATGGCCGAATTCCTGGTCTTGACGTTCACAGTCTGTGTGGCACCTCTGGTGGTTCTGGCGGTGCTCGAGTCGAACTCCCTGAGGAAACAGGGCTCGCTCCGACGGCTGCGGTGCGAACGGGCTCGACTCATCACCTTGCCTGCTGAGCCAAGCGGACGGCGTGCTTCCGTGCAAACACGACCACTCTCGACAGAAGGTTCGTGTCGAACTCGCGGCCAGGCTTGTACTTACACAGGACCCTGGGAAGATGGGTCGTGTCTCTCCGACTTTGTTACCGAGCAGATCCGTCGGTTATCGGGTCTTCACTGAGTCAGGACCCGACCGCCTGGGGGACACTTTCACGGCTGGAGAGGTTTCTGGTTCGGGGTGAGGATGCCGCTGGCAGGGTGTACGCGAGTTTCTCTTCAGCCCGAACGGGGTGGCATCGCACAACGGGTTGGTGCGATGCCACCGGTTCGTGATCCGGGTTATCGGTCTGTCATCGCTGGAGACGATGACGAGTGCGGTCGGCAGGACGATCGGATCAGACCCGTTCGCCGCCATCGGGATCAGGCTCCCAGCCGCCCTCCGGAAGCGGCGGCCCGGCGCTGGCATGTTCGCCCTCGTGCTCTTGGCCACCGGCGCCGGCGTGGCGAGCGAGGCGTTCGGCGACTTCCTTGGCGGACTCCTTGACGATCAAAGTGTAGATCACCGGGAGCACGAACAAGGTCGCGGGCTCGCCCGCCAGGAGGCCGCCGAGGATCGCGCGAGCCAGCGGAGCGTTGGATTCGCTGCCACGTTCCAGGGCCATGGCGCCGGGGACGAGGGCGAAGAACGCCGCCAAAGCCGTCATGGTGATCGGCCGGACCCGGACGCTGGCTGCCTTGCGGATCGCCTGGAAGGGCGTCAGCCCTTCATGACGGCGCAGCTCCTGCGCGTAATCGGTCATCAGCACCGAGTTAGCCACCTTGATGCCAACGATGAAGATGAAGCCCAGCAGCGACTGCACGTTCACCGCCGATCCGGTCACGTAGAGCATCGGGATGATGCCGATCAGGCAGAGTGGGACGATCGACATCACCGACAGCGGCACCACGAACGATTTGTCCAGACCCGACCATCAGGAAGTAAATCAACAGCGAGGCCAGAACCAGACCGTAAGCCAGGCTGTTGAACGTATCTTTCATGCGGAGATACTCACCGCTCAAGACGATCTTCGAGCCGGTCAGCAGGTAATGTTCGTTGCTGTCGGGTTGCCAGATCGAAGTACCCTTGGCCTTGGGTTGGTGCTTGGCCGCCAGCTCTTGGAGATGAGTCGCGGTGTGATCGGGGTCCCAGGGATCCAGGTGGCCGCTCTCCTTCTCGTCGGGGTGGCCGAACTTGTCGAGGATCTTCGATGACATCGTCGGAGACATGCCCGAGGTCACGCTCGGCCACGCCCAGCGTCAACTCGATGGTGGGCTGGATGTTGTAGTGTGTGACCTCCGTAGGCGCGGGGACCCGCTCATAGGTCGCGACGACGCTGAGCGGGACCGGAGTCTTCTTGAAGCCGGGAAGCTGGCTGGTGATCGGGATGTTCATCAGGGATTCGATCGAGACGATGTCCTTCTCGGGATACTGGACGCCCACGAAATACTGGTTCTTGTTCTTGGGATCGATCCAGAAGTTGTGCTTGTTGAACTGGATGCTCGAGGTGAACGCGGCGACGACGTTCTGCATGATGACCGCCTGGGTCAGACCCAGTTCGGCCGCCTTCATGCGGTCGATCCTGAGGACGAACTGCGGATAGTTGAGTCGCTGGATGACCCGCGCGTCAACGACTCCCTTGATCTTGTTCACCTCGTTCTTGATCGACGTGGCAATCTCGTGCGCCACTTTCGAGTTCTTGCCGGTGACGCGGATGCTGATCGGCGTGGATTTCCCTTCGTTCATGGCCGCGCGGACCATGCCGCCAGCATCGAAGGCGAACTCCAGCTCGCGGAACTTCGGGTCCGCGGCGAACTTCTCGCGGAGCATCGTGACATACTCCTGTGCCGAGTGCTTCCGTTCGCCGTGGAGCTGGATCTTGACAACGGCGTCCATCGTGCCAGCGTTGGGCGTGTAAGCGGCCGACCAGTCGGGGGTGACGCCGATCTCCGAGAGGATGAGCTGCAAGTCCTCCTCGTCGATAACCGTCCTGACGAACTTTTCAACCTCGGCGATCTTCTTTTCGGTCTCCTCGATGCGGGTGCCGGGGTGGGCACGGACATACATCTCGAACGCGCCGGCATCAACTTCGGGGAAGAAGTCGCGGCGGATGATCGGCCAGAAGATGACGAGGGTCCCGACCAGCAAGCCGTAGCCGATGACGATCGTCAAGAAGCGATGGTGCAACGCGCCGTCGAGACCACGGACGTAGTAGCCGATTCCTGTCTCAATCATCTGCTCCCATCGCGCGAACGCCCGCTTGATCGGACCAAACAAGCCGCCGCCACCGTGACCGTTGCCGTTGATCGTGAACGTCTCGGGCTCGGCAGGATGGTCACCCTCGGCGCCGTGTCCGCCGTGGCCGTGACCGCCGTGTCCTTTGAGCCAGTACGCCGAGCAAGCCGGCACCAGCGTCCGCGACAGGAAATAGGCCGCGATCATCGAGAACGCCACGGCCATCGCCATCGGCTTGAACAGGAATTGCCCCAGGCCCGGCGTCATAACCAGCGGTGAGAGCACCAGGAACGTGCAGAGCGTCGAGACCAACTCCGGCATGGCGACCTCGCTGGCCCCCAAGAACGCAGCCTCGTGGGTCGTCGCGCCCAGTCCCAGGTGCCGGTGGGTGTTCTCCAGGCAGATGATGGCGCTGTCGATCATTGGCCCGATCGCCAACGTCATGCCAGCCAGGGTCATGACGTTGATCGACTGTCCGCAGAAGAACAGGGCCGCCGACGAGGCCATGATCGAGATCGGCAGCGTCATGATCGCGATCGCCGTCATCCGGATCTCGCCCAGGAACATCAAGATCGTCAGCGAGCAGAGAATCGCCCCCAGCACCCCTTCCTGCACCAGCGCCTCGATGGATTTCCTCACATAGACCGACTGGTCCATGGCCAGCCTCAGATTGATCCCCGTCTTAGTCAGTCGCCCCTCGAATTCCTTGAGATGGTCCTTCAGATTCTGGACCACAGCCAGCGTGCTGGCCCCGAGCTGGCGATAGACGGGGATGTAAACTTCCTTCTTCCCATTGACCCTCACGATGTTGGTTTGAATGTAATAGGCGTCCGCGGGCCTGGCGATGTCGCCCATGTAAAGCGTGTGCCCTGACTCATACCGCAGGGGAATGTCCGCCATGTCACTGATATTCTCATACATCGAGTTGGAGTCGATGATGAAATCCTGCTTGCCGAACTTGCCGTCGGTGCTGGGCAGGAACACGTTGGACTGGTCCAGCGCCTGCATCACGTCGATGGGCGACATGTTCCTCGCCTGCATCTTCTGCCGGTCGAGGTACATCAGCACGGTCCGGACCTTGCCGCCGAACACCACCGGCGCCACGGCGCCCGGGATGCCCATGATGTGGTTGCGGACCTCGTAGCGCCCCAGGTCGTAGAGCACCGACTCGTCATTCTTGGGATCTTCGCTGTCCACGGCCACCACGCACACGGGCGTCGTCGCCGTCGGGTCGAAGGGCAGCACGACCGGCGGCAGAGTGCCCGGCGGCAGGTTCGGGATCACGCCCAGTGCTAGCGAGTTGACCTGTGTCAATGCCCCGTTGGGATCGACGTCGTCGAAGAAGTAATTGCGCACGATGCTGGCGCCGATGATCGAGCGTGATTCCTGTCGCTTGGTCCCGTTGGCTTGCCCGGTCCATCGCTCCATCCGGTTGGTGATATCGTTGGCGATGCTGTTGGCCGACATCCCGCCGTAGAACGTCAACGACTGGACCGCCGGGCTCTGGAACGTCGGCAAGATATCGAACGGAATCCGACCTAAACTCACAAAGCCCATCACAATCATCGTCAGCGACATGACCGTGACGGCGTGGGGATTCCCGAGAGATGCACGTATCAATCCATTCATGGGAGAAGCCCTTCAGTTCGAGGAGAGAGGGTGTGCGGAAGTTCATATGGCGCGGAACGGCGCAATTGGGGAACTTCCGATGCGGAGGGATGATCTTGGGAAAGAACGCGACGGTGCGACTCGGCGACCTAGCAGCGGAGCGGATGAGACCATCGCGGAATCTGGACAGCCGGCAGCACGTCGGTTCGGAAGGACCGATTGGGAACGGGGAACTGGTCTCGCAGGAGGGCGTCTACGATTGCCAGGCCATGCCCACCCGTAGATGTCCGGCGGATGGGAGAGGAAAACCCCCGCGCGTGCATGACCCTGACGCGCTGTTGCTTCCGTGGCATATACGAGGAAGGGCCCCGCAGAGTGCTGAACGATGGCGACGTGGCGTAGGGAGTCCGTTCCGGGATCTTGCCGAGGCAAAGCCCCAGAATGATGATCATCGCCGCTCGGTGATGAGGCAGGCGCATTGATCAGCACCGGAAGGTTGATGAACGGAAGGAGGAAGCCAACTCCTGTTCCATGCTAACCGCGTTCGACGTGCTGTCAACCACGACCTATCCTTCAGATTCCGCATGGTTGATTCAATCTCGCTCTGCCTCGACGGATCTCGGACCCATCTGTCTGCGGACGGGCTTACCAACCCGTTCACACGCTCGACGAACCCTCTTTCCCAGTCGGACTTGTGCGCCTCAATCGGACCCGTGCGATCGTTATGCAAGGAATTGCAGATAAGGTGAGTATAAACCACCGTTCCGCTCGAACCAGCATTCTCGTCAAGTCCAGTTCGGTTTCCTGACGATGGAGTACATTGACTCTGACTTGTGGAATAAGCTGCGCTCCTTCATCCCCGAGTCGCGCGAACCCGGCATGGCCCGAACCAGGCTGTGATTGGTGGCGAGAACGGCTTGACGGAAACGGGATGGGACCCCATTCGGTTCAGGCATGGAGGCAAACATGGAGCGGATCAAGACCATCGGCCGCGGATCTGGCTGGATGATTCTGTCGGTCTTTTGGCTGACGTCCGGCGTCCTGTGGGCTCAATCCACCCAGCCTCCTCCCTCCCAAGGACGACCGCCGCGCCTCCTCGACGCGCTGCCGGATCGGGACCAGGTCGGCCGGGGTGCCATGGACAACAACGCCATCGTAACCCCCCCACGCACACCGCCTTCGATTCTGGGCTCTGAAGTCCAGCCCATCGATCTCAACACCGCATTGCGCCTGGCCAATGTCCAGAACCCCGAACTGAATGTGGCCCGACGCCGAATCCTCGAGGCGGCCGCACTGCGACAACTGGCTGCGGCCTATTTCTTGCCATCAATCAATCCAGGCATGAGCTATGACTCGCACACCGGCGTGCTCCAGCAGTCCAACGGCAATATCCTCTCGGTGGATCGATCGTCCGTGTATGTGGGTGCCGGTTCCAATGCCGTCGCCGCCGGTACGGTGAGCATCCCCGGCGTGTACTATTACGGAAACGTGGGAGTGGGGATCTACGCCTATCTGGCCAGCAGGCAGGTGGTCAGAGAACGTGAGAGCCAGACGATCGCGGTCCGCAACCAGATGCTGCTCCAGGTGGCCGTTGCGTATAGCGAGCTGTTGCGGGCCGAGGGCCGGCGGGCGGCACGGATCCAGGCGCGCGATGAAGCGAGGGAGATCGCGCGGGTCACGGCCGCGTTCGCCCGCATCGGGCAGGGTCGGGTGGCCGACGCCAATCGTGCCGCGACGGTGCTGGCCCGTTGGGAGGCCGATATCCAGGCCTCCGAGGCCGCGATCCTCACAGCCTCCGCGCGACTCTGCCAAATCCTGAATGTCGATCCTTCGATCCGCCTGCATCCGACGGACGCCGTTCTGGTCCCCCAGCCGATCGTGCCGGATCCGATGCCGTTGTCGGAACTCATCGCGCTGGGCCTGCTCCGTCGGCCTGAGCTGGCGGCCCAGCGGGCCGCGATCGAGGCAGCCTTCCTGACTCTCGGTGGGATGAAGATCATGCCATTCTCGCCCACCTTCCTGCTGGGCTTCAGTGCTGGTGGCGAAGGCGGCGGCAGCAACCTGGTTCGTCCGATCTTCGGCGGCTTCAGTGGCCGCGAGGATCTCGACGTGGTCATGTACTGGACGATCCAGAACCTCGGACTGGGAAACGTCGCTCTGATCCGCGGAGCCGATGCTCGACTTCAGATGAACCAGTTCCAGCAGGTCGAGCTCCTCAACATGGTTCGGGCCGAGATCGCCGAGGCCTATGCTCGCAGCCATGCCCGCTATGCCCAGATCGGCACCTATGAGGATGCCGTCCGATCCGGCTACCTTTCCTTTCACCAGGACATGGATCGCACCAAACTGGGGGTCGGAGCGGTCGGGGAGGCGTTTCGTGACGTGCTACCCATCGAGTTGTTGAATAGCTTCGAGCTCCTCGCGGACGCTCGGCTGGATTACATCGACGCGATCATTGATTACAACGAAGCGCAGTTCTCCATGTATGTCGCTCTGGGTCAACCGCCTGCGGACGCCTTGGCCCATCCCGTGCCGACCGAAGGGGTGGTTCCCCGCAACCTCCCGCCGGGAACGATCCCACCCGGCACGATCTCTCCACTGCCGATACCCGCAACTCCCGAGGCCAGCCAGCGCCCGCCCCGCGTGTCGCGCGCTCCGGCGCCAGCCGGGCGCAGCACGCCGCGATGTGGTCCGTCCGGTGAGTGTCCGTCCGACCATACCACCGCCGGTGAATTCTGCGAATCGACCAGAACCGGCGGGCCAATGAGGTCCGGGTCGCTTCCCCTCATCTCAAAGGGCGCTTCGATGCATTCTCCGCATGACAATGCGAACGCACGCAGCAGCCGGGGTAGTTTGCGACTCACGCAACTGATGGTCCCCGCCATGCTCGGCCTGGCCTCGGGCTGCGTGGTGCAACCGACTCCCCGGGCGATCGAAGGTGAGGTCGCGCTGGCTCAGATCAGGGCTCCGGTGGCGCAGACTCCAGCCGCACCGCCGAGCCCGTCTACTTCGACAGCCGGACGGAGACCTGGCACGGCACCGCTCGTTCCGTTTGCGGCAACCCCGATCGGTCCTGGCACAACGGCGCATGCGGCTCCCGCTTCGGCCCAGGCGGCCACCGTCACGACGCGGCCGGCCGCCGGCCCTTCGAGACCGGCTGCCGTGGCTGACCGGAAAGTCCTGGTCGCCTCCGCTCACGCGGCCGTAGCGACCCAGCCCGGCCAGCCCACACCCGCACCCGCGACAGACCTCGACGCTCGAAACCTCCGCGAACTGGACCCGACCACGGCCACGAAGGTACCGGCTCCCCTTGTGATCCCCCCGCCTTCCGGTGAGTATCCGATCGACCTGGCGACGGCTTTGCGATTGGCCGACGTCGCCAACCCGACTATCGGCAAGGCGCGGACCGTGGTCCTCGAAGCCCTGGCCCAACAACTCACCGCCCGAACCTTGCTGGTTCCCTCGCTCAACGGCGGCGTCAGCTATCACGGCCAGAACGGCGTCCTCCAGCGCTCCTCGGGCAAGATGCTGCTGCTCTCCGAGCAATCCCTTTATCTCGGCGGTGGTGCCTTCACGGTGGCGGCAGAGACCCTGCGAATCCCCATGGTGAATATCTTGACTCCCCTGACAGACGCCTGGTTCGAGCCGTTGGCCGCAAGGCAACGGGTCGCCGCGAGCCGGTTCCTCGTCAAAGCCACGGAGAACGAGATCCTCATGGAGGTGGCGGTCCTTCACCTGGAATTGATTCGCCACTATACCCTCCTGGAGACCCATCGCCTGTCGGAGTCGCAGGCCTACCAGATCGTTCAGGCCGTCGGCCAGTACGCGGTCACCGGTCAGGGCCGGCAAGCGGACTACGATCGGGCCAAAGCCGAATGGAGATACCGGCGCGCCGATGTCATCGAGGCCGAGGAGGGTATGGCTGTCGCAGTGGCCCGCCTCGCCCAGCGGCTGAATCTCGACCCTTCGGTCCGGCTTCAGCCAGCGGGCGGTCCCGTGGTTCCGCTCAGCCTGGTCGATATCGACGCGCCCCCGGAGATGCTCATCCAGACGGCGCTGCGTCAGCGGCCCGACTTGGGGGCTCGAGCCGCGCAGATCGGTGAAGCCGAGGCCCACGTGAGGCAGGAGATCGGACGCCCCTTCCTGCCGACCCTCTGGCTGGGCTTCAGCGCCGGTGCCTTTGGCGGCGGTAGCAACCTCGCACCACCTCTACTCGGAAACTTCGGAGGCCGTACCGACTTCGATGTCCGGCTCTACTGGACGTTATTAAACCTGGGAGCCGGCAATATGGCCTTGATCCATGGGCGCCAGGCGCAGGTCGGTGTGGCTGTGGCCGAGCAGGCCCGGACGATCAACCGGGTCCGAAGCGAGGTCATTGCCGCCCAGGCCGATGCCAAGGCCGCGCGCAATCAGATCGAAGTCGCACGCCGCGAACTGCTTTCCGCACACGAAGGCTTCCACGAGGACTTGACCCGCAGCCGGGATAACCTCGGACGGCCCATCGAGGTCATCAACAGCCTGAACCTTCTCGCCGGTTCTCGAGCGAACCTGATCGACGCGTTGATCCGCTTCGATCAGGCCCAGTTCCGCCTCTGGGTCGCACTCGGATCTCCACCACCCCTGGTGGACACGTCCTCGCCCGGACAAGCGGCGGTACCCGATTACCTCAAACCTTGAAGAACACCTGACGAGACGGAAAACCGCAATTACACAAACTCTCAGCCACTTCCTCGGTCTCGTGAGTACGATCGACGGCTCCGGACAAACGCGGAATCGCTCCGAGGCTGCGAGACGTTGGTTCACTTTGCATTGGGCTCGATCGCGAGCTTTCGGGAACGCGATCGAGCCCACAGCGAGTGGATGGGAGCTCGCCTCTGCTCGATGACCATTCTTGAAAGTGCGTCGAGGAAAGCCTTGGCAGGGTGCTGGCTGAGAGCCGACCCGGGGTGCTCCATCGAACTCGGTGGTCGCAGCGCGGACTAGCGGCCGCAACCGGACATGGAGCCGCAATCGCGAGGGTGCGGGCCTCGGCGCGGCGGGGTCTACCTGGCGCGGTGAAACGCTGGGATTGACAGAGCTGAGCGCTCATCCGCGTTTCCTTGCGCCTCTTCGTTCCCCCATTGCGAAGGGGGGCGACGCCGTCCGGCGTCAGTGGGGGGGTGGTCGGCGTGGCTGGGCGCGGCGACTCCCTCGGAACCCCCCCACCGTCGCTCCGCTCCGGCCCCCCCTTCGCAAGGGGGGGACGAATTCGGCTCGGTCCGGCGCCACAAAAGATGACTCAGCCGGGCGCTCGAGAACCTCAGTCAAGACCAACTTTTCACCGCGCCTGGGTCTACCCACTGCCGAATGGAGGTGGCTCGGTCCAGCCAGTTGTGATCGATGAGGTTCCGCCGTCCGGAGCACCGCGATTCCTCATCTCAGAGCATGTGAAAGAATCGGATTGCAGATTCCGAATTCCAAATTCAAGAATCATAAACCCTTGGTGGATCAGGCCTAACATTCATTTGGAATCTTGAATACGTTATTGGGAATCCATTCTTTCACAGCCTTGCTTCAGAAGAACACCTGGAATCGCAGCCAATAGAGATCTGTGTTCTGGGAGAACTTGCCGGGCGCCACCGAGACGGGATTCCCAAACTCGGCATGCTGCCAGTCGAGGTAGACTCGCAAATAGAAGTTGAGGTACCAGTTCAGGCCCACATCGGTTGCCCACACATGGTTGGTCCAGAGGTTGGGGTCGGCGAAACCTGAGGTGAAGATGTTGCGACCGATGTCCAGGGTGCTGTAGCGGGCAAACGCTTCGACCGCCCCAGGGCTGAACGGGCCCTTCCCCGTCAGGAAATCGAAGTTGAAGTCGCGGAGCGGCTTGACCATGTTAACCCGGCGCGTGACCTGCTCGCCCGTGAGGAAGTACGAAGCCGTGACATGGTATCCATTAAAGTTCACCGGCACCGACGAATTCCCGTTGGCGAAGCCATAGCCCGCTCGCCCTCCACCATACTCGGCCATGAGGAACAAGCTCTTGTAATACCAGGCCATGTGAGCGGCCCATTGCACGCGCTCGCCGAGCTCGATCACGTTGTTGTTCAAGTGCAGAAAGGTGGGCGAGAGGCTGGCGGCATTATTCGGCGTCTGGTCGTTCGCGGTCTCGAAGTAAACCGGCTGAGGAGGATTGTTATCCTCATACCCGTAGTCCCACGACCCGCCGATATTGAAATAGTTGAGGGCCTTGAACCGCTCTGAGGTCAAGAAGGGCCGGAACGTGACGTTGCCAATCATGTCGACCGCGCTGTTGAGATTCTGGAAGGAGCGGCGCGGTCCATTATAAACGCCGGTCGCATAACTGAGTCGAGATTTGAAGAGCTCTCCCAGAAACATGAACCCCATCTGACGATTCAAGGCCAGGTTTCCCGCGAAAAGCGATCGCTCGGGGGCGATGAGGTCACCTTCGGCGATGGAGAAGTACTCATAGAGATATGGTGTTTTCATGCGACCAATACGAAAGCGAACCTTATCACTGAACCTGAGGGTGATAAAGGCGTCGAGTAAGTCGAGGGAGCCGTACCCCCGGTTGATCACGGTGTAGAAACCCATGTTCTTGGTGAGGTTACCCACGAAATACCAACGTTGGCGCGGGATGTAGAACTGGTCTTGAAGGACACCCAGGTCTCGGGTGTCGAATCCTCGGAATTCGGCCTGGGTCAGGTTGTGAAACTGGAGCCGGAATTCGTTGTCGTCGGATGTGAACTCGAGGCCCTCGCCGAAGGCGATCGTGCCCTTATGTCGCTTCGGCCCCTGATTCACCAGGGACGTCCCCTCGGCCTCGCCTTCCTTGCCGTCGGCGGCCGCGGGTCGCGCCGTACCTGCGGTGATGGTTGGTTGTTGGGTCGGACTGGTTCGACCGCCGGTTCCTTCCGCGCCCGCTCCGATTCGGTCCATGCGGGACATCATCGAGCCGCTCTCCTCGATCGGCGCGATTGACGGTATGGAGGGAAGGCTACCTCGGCCGATTTCGCCCTCTCCGCCTGGGGGGGGTACGGCGGGCTGCTGTCGCGGGCTGGTACGGCCACCAGTCCCCTCCGCACCTGCGGGGAGTTGGGCCTCATTGGCGTCGAAGGGCGGCAGGGCTGCTGTCTCGCCACCTTCGTTGACATTCAGACCGAGCGCACCCGAGTAAGTCGGCGCCAGGATCGGCCTCGCCCTGAGTATCCCGGGTCGCGTTCGCGGTATTGCCGTTCAGCGTGCTCCGACTGACGGTTTGCGCCCGCCGGGACGCGGCTGATCCCTGTGCCGTCCGTGTCGCCGACATCTTCCGCGAAAGATCGTCGTACTTTCGCAGAAGCGTGCTGTACTGGCTCTGGATCTCGCGATGATTCGCTTCCATTCTGAGATAGGCTTCTTCCATGCGACGCAACCGGTCCTCGAGGCTGGTCTCCGGGGACGAACCGGGCTTCGAACCGGCCGGCGCGGATTGCGGTTGCCCTGGAGTCGAGCTCGAGAGTATCCGTCGATCCGGTGCAGCGTTTTTGGGTTTCGGAGCCGTCGCCTTCTCTTGAGGCTGGGTCGTTCCCGGCGCCGGTCGCGCATTAGCCGATTGAGATTTGGCATTCTTAGAGGCTGCTTGCGACAAGGACGGAGAGATCTTGAATGGCGACGGTTCGGTCGTGGGCGGACTTTGCGCGGACACGAACGCGGCCCAGCCCAGTATGAGACCGATTAGAAGACCGATTCTCAGTTGACGACAAACGGTGAAATGTCGCTCCCAATTCATCCGGTCAGCCTCTCGGGGATCGATGGGGCCGGCAACCGATTTGCTCGCGAGAAGGACTCGACGTGCACGCACGATATCACTCGTGATCGCGAATTGATTCCGTCTCTATCGGCTCATGATCGGCATCGTCTTTGACTCGACTCGACCGAATTTTCTGGTTAGGTCGATTTTTCGGTTTCTGCGGTTTTGAGGAGGTTGAATTCGAGCCAGGGTTTTTTCTCTAAGACACGCCAATCGCCCAATCTCACAGAAACTCCTCGTGATTCGAAACACGGTCGTTTATCGGGGGCCCAGGCCGAACCGGTATCGTGTTCGTCACGTATGCCCTTTTGAGGTGGTAGTGGTCGCCTGCCTGTCAATCGATCTTGGAACGCGAACGCAAGAATCGGATTCAGTCTCCTGGGATCCCAAACTCTCAAGAGGCTCTTGGGAGTCGCTAGCGCGTAATTCTGCTAACATTAACTTCCACGGCGGGCAGGGTTTGAGACTGTGACACCCATCGTCCTCAGACTTCTTTTCCGTGAGAACCATCGTCGCGGGCTTTTCGAGAGAAGGGAATGCGGTTATAATAATTGGATTTGGTATCCTGCGACAAAGGCTCCGTGGATGAGAACGCACGCACTGATAACGTACTGAATGAAGAACCTTCCAAAGATGTTGTACTGTTGAGATAGGGAGGGCCGAGCGATGGATGGGACTGAGGCGAAATCGGCGTTCCGCCGAGGACAGCCGTTGTCGAACACGCCAAGTGACGGGGACGAAACATTCGCCCAGACACGCCAGTCGGTTCGACTGGCGGTTTTCCTCTTGGTGGTGGTCTTGAGGCTTCTCGTTCCCAGGACGGTGATGGCGCAGCAACCGATCCCCAAGAGCTGGGTCGGCCGACGAGTGGTTCAGCGGTTCAATGACCTGACCCTCCGCATTGAAGACCGCGTCATCGACCGCAAACGGGTTATCCATTTTTACAGGGTCGAACAGACCAATGGCCCTTGGCTCTGGATCCGGGCCGAGGGTAATGGATTTAGCGGGTGGGCCACGGCTGACGAGCTGGTTCCCGTCGAGGAAGGGATCGATTTCTTCACCAATCAGATCCGTCAAAACCCGGGAGACGTATTCTCCTTCATGATGCGGGGCACCCTCTGGGAGGACAAGAAGGAGCGTCAGAAGGCGCTGAGCGACTTTGGAGAAGCCATCCGTCTCAGTCCTAACGATGCCTGGGTTTACAATGACCGAGCCTTCTTGTGGATCGAAACCGGCGATTTTGATCGAGCCATCGCCGATTGCACCCAGGCCATCCAGCTTGAGCCCCACAACGCCAGCTCTTACAACAATCGAGGAAAGATCTGGTGGAAGAAGAAGGTCTACGGGTCGGCCATCGCGGATTTCAACGAGGCGATCCGACTGGATCCGGAGTACATTTACGCTTATTATAACCGCGGGCTCGCTCACTTTGACAAGGGTGACTACGATAGCGCGATCGCGGACTTCAGCACGGTCGTGCGGCTCGATCCGAGGGATGCGGGCGGCTATTTCAACCGTGGCGTCGCCTGGGAGCACAAGCTGGAAAACAACGAGGCGATTGCGGATTTTAACAAAGCGATCGAGCTGAGCCCCCATTCGGCGCCGGCCTATTTCCATCGGGGCTTGGCCAGGACTGTGAAGAAGGAATACGACACGGCCATAGCGGATTTCGACCAGGCCATCCGGCTTTCACCCACGAATGCCAAGGCGTATTACGAGCGGGCGCTCGCCTGGGTCGAGCGGAAGGATTACCGTCGGGCCATCGCCGATTTCGACGAGGCGATCCACCTGGATCCGAATTACGACGAGGTTTATCTCGGCCGAGCCTGGCTGCTGGCTTCCTGTCCCGATAGGAAGTTACGCGACCCGAAGAAAGCGATCGAGTCGGCAACTCGAGCCTGCGAGTTGACCAACTGGCACGCATCGCATGATCTGAGCGGTCTGGCCGCGGTGTATGCCGAGACGGGAAATGTCGCCGAAGCGGTCAAATGGCAGTCTCGGGCCATTGAGTTGTTGGCGGAGGAGGACTTGAAAAGGATCGAGTCGCTCCGGATTGGACACCACTGAGTGTTGGTCTCGGAATCTCTTTCTAGGGTGCTCTGTGAGCACCAATCCGGCGGGCTTTGCCCAATTCGGTGCTCACAGCACCCTACGAGAAGCCCATTGAGGCTTCTTCCCCGATTGACGAGTCGGTCCCTACTCTTTAACATCAGTAGGATTTGATCGACACCGCTCAATCACGTATCTGAAGTCCCTCGTGACGCGATTTTCCATCCAATTCGGGTTCCGGTCGGGGACCATCCTGGTCTTCCGGTGGACGGTTCCATCCTTCCTGAGCGGCGTGTCGACCCTGCCTTCCCGTACGGTGGTCAACATACCGCCGATCATCACACGCCAAAGTCCCAGGCGGTGGCTGCCAGGGGTTCTTCAAGACCTTGTGATCGTCAAGCTCCAGCGCCGACGACTCGATCGTCCGAGTCTTCGGTGTGTATTCGTAAATGAGGAGTGATCGCATGTTGGCTGATCAAATCGCGGTCGAGTCGGAACCCCCTGCGACTTCCCGACCTCAAAAAAGTCCACTCCGACCGGCTCCGGCCAGGCCTCGATGGGGGTTGCGCCTGCTGGTGCTGTTGATTGTCATCGCCGGAGGGATCGGCGGCGTCTATGTGGCGACTTCCGGAGAGAAGAACACCGGAGAGTCCGCGAGTCAGGTGGCGACGGCTGGAGGACGGGAAGGAGAACCTGAGACCTCGGACCCCAAGGTTGAGGTCGTCAAGCCCCATCGAGGGGGAATGGAACGGATCACGAGCCAGCCGGGGACCATCAATGCGTTCGAGTTCGCCGAGCTGTATGCGAAGATCTCCGGTTATCTGGAGAAACTGAACGTCAACCGTGGAAGCCGGGTCAAGAAAGGCGATCCTCTGGCGAAACTCTACGTACCCGAGCTGAAAGCAACGGTGGAGCAAGCCAAGGCGGCGGTGATCCGGGCGAAGGCGGCCGTCGATCAGGCGATCGCGCGGGTCACCAGTGCCCGGATGATGATCAAGGCAAAGGAGGCGGCGCAAGAGGAGGCCGAAGCCGATGTGCGTGCGGCCGAAGCCGAGCGGGAATACCGCAACAAGCAATACAACCGGATCGATGATCTGGTGAAACGGCATGCCGTCGAGGAACGACTCCGGGACGAGGAACTCGACCACTATCATGTCGCCCTCTCCAAGGAGCACGCCGCTAATGCCGCAGTGGCTCACGCGCGGGCGGAAGTGGCCGAGGCGCAGGCCATGCTCGCCCAGGCCAACGCCGACCTGGAAGGGGCTCGAGCGGACGTGAAGGTCAGCGAGGCGAACCTCGATAAGGAACAGGCGCTCTACGAATACACCAACATCGCCTCGCCCTACACGGGTGTGGTCATCTTCCGCGGTGAAGCCGTGCATCCCGGCTCGTTCATCCAATCCCCGGACAAAGGGGCGAAGGAACCGATGCTCACCGTGGCCTTCGATGACGTCATGCGGACGATCATTCCGATTCCGGACCGAGATGTCCCCTATTGCGATGTCGGCGACCCCGCCATCATTCGCATCGACGCCATGGGTGATCGGGAGTTCAAGGGTAAGGTCAGCCGCATCGCCGAGTCCGAGGATCGCCAGGATCGAACGATGCGTATCGAGGTCGACCTCCCGAATCCCGATCACGTGCTCCGCGACGGGATGTTCGGCCGTGGGGAGATTATCCTCGAGAAGGATACCTCGAACTTGACGGTGCCCTCCTCCTGCGTCCTCGAAAAGAACCGTAAAGGCGAAGGTGCGATCCAGGTGGTCAAGGATGGCAAGATCTACAAGCAGACTGTACAGATTGGCAGGGATGACGGTATCCGTGCTGAGATCGTCAAAGGCCTGACTGCCGATTCTTTGGTGATCGTCCAGCCTGATGCGTCGATTGCCGATGGCACGAACGTGCAAGTCGAATCCACATCAAGCCCGGCGCCGGCCACCCGTTCCCAACCGGACCCTGCCGCCAAGAAATCCCAGGAGTAATCGCGCCTGACCTGCACGGACCACACAACACAATGCGGAGCGAATGCAGTTCAGAGCGGACTCTTGCCGATGAGTAAGGCATGTCGGGAAGGAGTGCGCTCCACTCGCTGGTCCGTGGTCAGGGAGGGTCAATCATGTCGAGGATCCCTCGGCGCAACCGCCGACCGTACTTCGATCGACTCGAGCCGCGTCTGCAACTGAGCATCTCTCCATCCACGAACACGTTCGGCCTCACCCCACCGGCCAATGCGATCGGCATCAGCCTGGGTGAGATCTCAGCACCTGGCAGCCTCGGTTCCACGACCGTCACGATCGAACCTCAGAATATTACACCCAACAAGGCTTCGACCGAGTTCGCGCTGTTCGTCCAGCCCGAGTCGGGCAGCGGTGTTCTGCCACGGATCGTCGGCGTGGAACAAGACGGGAGGATGCTCCCAATCCAGTTTGGTCGCTCCTACAGCCCGCGCAACGTCGGGAAGCCCACCAACCAGGCTGTAGCCTTCTTCGAGACGGGGCAGTCGGGTCCGGTGACCGTGCAGGTCGCTGGCCAGAGGCACACGACCGGTTCCTACACGGTGGAAACGACCTTGCCTGGCGACGTGAATGGGGACGGTCAAGTCAATCTGGCCGACCTGGTTCCGTTCACCAAGGCTTACGGGACAAAGCCGGCCTGGACCGGTTACAACGCCGCCGCCGACTTCAACCAGAACGGCATCATTAACTTGTATGACGCCAAGGCCGTGGAACGCAACATGCCGCCCCTGGCTCCGAATGCTCCTCTGAATGCCTCCATCAACCTGGCGCCGTCGGACCAGGCGAATTACGCCGCCCCCAAGAACTCGGGGGGTTCGACCATGAAGAGGCACGTCCAGATCAATGGCTACACCATGCCCGGTAGCATCGTCCTGGAGATCGAGCTGGCCAACCTGAAACCCCCCGATAAGGCCATTGCGACGGATAGCAGGGGATTCTTCTCCCTCAGCGCGACCAATAGCCAGGGTGTCAATACCACGAATTTCCTGATCATCGACCCGTATGGCCAGCAGATCGTCCGCTCGTACCCGATCTTCTGGATTCCGTTTGGCGCGCCTCATTCTATATATCAACCCAAGAGCACGAGCTGATGTAATGTTCGGGCCAAGTGTGATGGGGCGCAGCGACTCGATGACTTCGGCGCGTAGCACGTGAGGAGATTGCAGAGCGGAACTCATTAGCCATCGGCTCAACGCGGCGCGGGCGGAAGCGGCGGCGGTGGTCCCGGAGCGGGTTCGGGTTCCGGCTTCACGGCCTCCTGGCTCGGATCGACGCCCTCCTCGACCAGGAGTTGGTCGGCCTCCAGGCGATAGTACTTCCCTTTCAAAGCGTTCGCGATCGTGCCCTGGCCGGTCTCGGCATATCTGCGCAAGAGGTGCTCCAGGAAGAGCATCCGTTCCCGGTATTCCCGGAGCGCAGCCAGACGCTCGGCGGGCGTCGCGGCCAGCGCCAGTCGATCCTGCATGAGCCGGCGGGTCCAATCGGGCATGTTGGCCAAGGCGTCCTTGCTGACATCTCCGATGAGGGTTTTGATTCGTTCCATGTCCTGTTTGAGGATGGCCTCGACCGTCTCGATCCGCGCTTCGAGCAATCTCCTCCGTGCTTGATTCTTCGCAGCCACAGCGGACGGGATTGCAGCGCCCCGCCCGCCGGACGAATCGGGAACCGATTTCGCTCGGGCGGCTGGCGCTGGCGCTCCCGGTCCGCGCTGGGCCAGGGCGAGCGCCCCGATCGTACCTCCACCGATCGCCAGTAAAGTGAGAGACAGGACCGTCAACCGTGGGGACCACATCATCTTCAATCCCCTTTCCGCAAGAGTGACAACCGACGCCGGGACCATCTCGTTCGAGGACATTGCCGACGCCAAACCGAGTCCGATTCGGACTGCCGATTCCGTCAGCGCAGGAGGGACCGGTGACCCAACCGTTGCGGCGGAGCCGAGCGCAGAGGCCATCGCGTCATCCGTGGAGGCGAACCCTCGGCGTTCCAGTCGGCCCCGCAACCGTTCTCGGCCCGTCGAGAGCCGGCTGCGTACGGTTCCGACCGGACAGGACAAGCGTTCCGCAGCCTGCTCGTGAGTGAAGCCCTCGAGGTAACACAGGACGACCGCCGCGCGGAACCGCTCGGGTAGCCGATTCACCTCCTCGTGGAGGATCGGGCCCAGATCGTCCACTCCGGGTTCCGCGATCGCCCGGTTCGACATCTCCGCCGCCCTCCGCTCGTGGGTTCGACGTCGGAGCATTGCGGACCGAGAACACGAGGACGTTCGGTAAGCGACCCCATGGAGCCAGGGTCCCAGTGAATCTCGCACCCACAACGAGCTCGCCTTGCGGGCCAGGATCAGGAACGTTGCCTGGAAGGCGTCCTGCGCCTCATGCTCATCGCGCAAGACCGACCGGCAGACGCGGAGCACCATCGCGCCATGCCGCTCGACCAGGACAGCAAAGGCCCGTTCAGCCGATTCGCCAGCCCGAGACGCATAGCGCTCCAGCAACTCTCGATCCGACAAGCCGCCGACCACACCCTCGTCCAGCAGTGTATGGACACGACGGAGCACATTGCCCCATCCACTCTTTGGCATGAGCAGAATCCGGTTGAATCGCGTGATCTCCAGGGAGTAATGTCACGGGGGACCTCGACCAATCGCATTTTCCGGTTTTTCTTGCCGATTGGGAATTCCGTGTACGATTGGAGGGACGCCGTTGCGCGACGGGGACAAGACCTTCGAACCGAGAGATTGCCACATGTCGAGTGGAAACCAGCCTGATGGAGAGTTGTCCACCCGCGAGCGGCCCGAACCCCATAGGGCGGTTGGGAATCCGAGTCCGCCCGAGGCTGATCGTCCCATCCACGAAACCGAGTGGACTCAGGACGAGGATCTCTCCTCGGGCGATTGTCGCGGAAGGGAGATCGGCCATTGCGTGATCCTCGACAGACTCGGCGCTGGGAACGAGGGCATGGGCTTCAAGGCCCGTCATCGTCGGCTGGGATCCGTCGTCGTCCTGAAGGTTCTTCCCGCGTCGGTCGCTCGGGATCGTACGGCCGTGACCGCGGCTCCAGCGCGTGATCGAGATCGTCGCCGGGCTGAAGCACCCCAACATCGTCGCGGCACTCGAGGCCGATGTGGACCGTGGCATCCCCTTCCTGGTGATGGAGTACGTCGAGGGGCGCGACCTTGATCAACGGGTCCGCGATCATGGCCCGCTGCCGGTCGGAGAGACGATCGACTTCCTCATTCAGGCGGCTCGTGGCCTGGAAGCGGCACATACGCTTGGGATCGTCCACGGCAACATCAAGCCGTCGAACCTGATGCTCGACAGCGAAGGGGTCGTTCGAGTGCTGGACCTCGGCTCGGCACGCATCCTGGACTCGTCGAACCCGGTCGTTGAGGACCGACGGAGGCCGACCGAGTGAGAGCGGGATTTCGGGGACAGTCGATTACAGGGCGCCGGAACTGGCGGAGAATTCGCGCCGGATCGATCAACGAGCGGACGTCTACAGCCTGGGCTGCACGCTGTACTACCTCATGACGGGTCGTGAGCCGTTCGTCGGAGATACCGTACTGAAGCGAATCATGGCCCACCAGCAGCAGCCCGCGCCGATCCTGCGCCCTGCGTCCCGATGCGCCGTCCGCCCTGGAGCACGCGTTCCAGAAGATGATGACCAAGCGTCCGGAGGACCGGCCCGAGTCGATGACGGCGGTCATCGCACTCCTGGAGACGTGCAAGACGGCGGCGGCCGAACCATCCGCGCCGGCCGTGGAATCGCGGAAATCGTCGAGCAGTTCGAAGGGTCTCGACGACGCGACGAGGACGCGGTCCAGGTCAGCCAAGGCGGGGCGGAAGTCGTCGACCGTCGCCCAGCGCCTCGATGAGTCTGGCGAGCCATACGGCTCGGATTTCAGCCTTGACGACCTCAATCTGGATGTCCGCTCGGAGCTCTCGCTCCCGACGCTACCGGCGCCGAGCATCCCGCGAGCGGTCAAGCCTCGGGCGCCACGGCACGCGCGTCCGATTCTGCCGGGCTCGAGGCCTCTCCGCCCGATCAGCCGGGCCGCGAGCCTCTGCGCGATCGGGGCGGTGGGCCTGTTGGTTGCGGCGTACCTCCGGTTCGTCGTCTATTCGGAGTCTCCCGCAGCCGACCCGAACAAGCGTTCGATTGCGATGGCCGGCTCGAAGAGCATCCTGCCCAATTCGGGTGACAACCCAGAGCGCCTCGAAGAGGTGCCCTCCATCCGTTCGACACAGCAAACGGTCCAGACGATCTTCGACGGGAGAACCACCAGGGGCTGGATGCTCACCGACCGAAAACCGTTGCCGCCCGAAAGCCTCCAGACCGATGGCTTGAATCCCCATCGCACGAACAGCTACCTGATCGTCTACGAGCGAAAATTCGGGGATTTTGTGCTCGATTGCGACTACAAGCTGAGCGAAGGGTGTAACTCGGGAGTATTTCTCCGCGTCGGGGACCTGAACGATCCGGTGCATACCGGCATCAAGGTGGCGCTGGACGACCCGACCGGTTCTGGCCCCGGCGATTCCGGGGCGATTAGCGGCCTGGTGGCATCCTCCAAGAACGCTCAAAAGCCAGCTGGCCTATGGAACCATCTGACGATCACCGCGGTGGGACCCGTGCTGGTGGTGTCGTTGAACGGCACCGACGTCTCGCGGATCAATCTCGATGAATGGTCGGTGCCGGGGAAGCGGCCAGACGGCACCGATCATCCGTTCCAGAGCATCGCCATCGCCAGTTTACCTCGAAGCGGTTATCTCGGGCTCCAGAATCTCAAGGGCGATTGCTGGTTCAAGAATATCCAGATGAAGGCGTCGCGATGAGCCTCGCGGTTCAGGCTGAAAATCACCACGGATCGCCTTCACTGCCCACCAGCCGTGCCACGATGCGCTCGATCAATCGAGCCAGCATCGGCCCGGCCTGGCGGCCGGCCTCCAGGACTTCCTCATGCGTGATCGGCGTGCCGACCACTCCGGCCGCGGCGTTCGATACCAGGGCGAACGCGAGCACTTCCATCCCGGCGTGCCGCGCCACGATCGCCTCGGGCACGGTTGACATCCCCACGACGTCCGCACCGAGCGTCCGGAGCATCCGGATCTCGGCCGGCGTCTCGTAGCTCGGTCCTGGTACACAGGCGTAGACTCCGGGCACCAGATCGATTCCCAGGCCTTTTCCGACTTCGATGGCGATCGCCCGCAGGCGAGAAGAGTAGACCTCGGTCATATCGGGAAATCGTGTGCCGAGCCGCTCGTCGTTCAGGCCACGGAGCGGATTGGCGCCGATCAGGTTGAGGTGGTCCGACAGGACGACCAGGTTCCCGGGGCGGAGGTCGGTGCGGATGCCTCCCGTGGCCGCGGTGAGGATGAGCGTGCCGACCCCCAGCCGCTGGAGCACACGGATCGGGAACGTCACGGTCTCCAGGTCATGTCCTTCGTAGTAATGGAATCGTCCCTGGAGCATCAGAACCGGGTCGCCCTGGAGCTTGCCGACGATCGCCTTCCCTTCATGACCGGCGACCGTGGTGACGGGGAAGTGGGGAATCTGCTGGTAAGGCACGATCGTCCGGTCGGTCAGCTCGTCGGCCAGCTCATTGAGTCCGGAACCGAGCACCACGGCGATCCGGGGTGCCTCGGAGCACGCGGCGAGAATCACCGACGGCGGCCTCCTCGGCTCGTGTGAGGAGGTCCGGAGATGGCGAGGGCAGGGGGGGCTTCATAAGAGGATTCCCGCGATGCAGGCCGACAGGTAGTTGGCGAGAGTTCCGGCGAGCAGCGCCTTGACGCCCAGACGTGCCAGGTCATGCCGGCGTTCCGGCGCCAGGGCGCCGATCCCGCCGAGCTGGATGCCGATCGAGCTGATATTCGCAAAGCCGCAGAGGGCGAAGCTGGCGATCACGAACGATCGGTCCATGAGCACTTCTTTGAGCTTGAGCTCTCCCAGCTCGCCGAAGGCGATCAGCTCGTTGAGCACGGTACGAGTTCCCAGCAACTGGCCGACCGGGACGGACATCCTGCCACGGCACACCCAGCA
Organism: uncultured Isosphaeraceae bacterium; assembly: GCA_963845695.1. GTDB lineage: Bacteria > Planctomycetota > Planctomycetia > Isosphaerales > Isosphaeraceae > CAWJTV01. The sequence continues at coordinate 193,527 of CAWJTQ010000021.1, forward strand.
GGTAGGCCACCGGGGCCATCGCCCAGCCGAGGATGTCCTGGAGCGACGTAGTGGACCAGGGCGCAGCCCCTTGTTGACCAGCGCGATCAGTCCCAGGAAGGCGATCAGCATGGCGGCGATGTTGAGGGCCAGGTGCAGGCCGTCGCGGGTGCCGCGCGATGCCGCATCGAGGAGGTTGGCATCCGTGGAACGCTCCACGTGCATGCACGGTGCCAAGGGTCTCGGGCTTCTCGGTCTCAGGCACGAGGATCTTCGAGATCATGATCGCGCCGGGGGCCGTCATGATCACGGCCGTGAGGATGTGACGCGGCTCGACGCCGAATGCGAAATACGCGGCCATCACTCCCCCCGAGACATGCGCCATGCCCGAGGTCATGACCGTCAGCAGCTCGGAGTTGGTCAGCCTGGGCAAGGTACGGGCGGATGGTCAACGGGGCCTCGGTCTGCCCGAGGAAGAGCGAGGCGGCGACGTTCAGCGACTCCGCCCCGCTGGTCCCCATCAGCCAGGCCATCACCACGGCGAAACCGCGCACGATCCACTGCATCACGCCGAGGTGATACAGGACGGCGAACAACGCCGCGACGAAGATGACCGTCGGCAGGACGCGGAAGGCGAAGACGAACGCCGCCGGCCCCTTATCGTCCACCAAGGCTTCGCCGAAGACGAACCGAGCCCCCGCCAGCGCGCAACCCAGGATCGACTCGACGGCCGATCCGGCCTTCCTCAAGAACTCGACTCCGGCGGGGACTCGCAACACCAGCAGCGCAAATCCCCATTGCAGCACGAGTCCCCAGAAGACGACCCGCCCCGAGATCGCGCGGCGGTTGTCCGACAGGAAGACCGCGACTCCCAGGATGGCCAGCATCCCGAACAGACCACGAATCCGGTCGGCGATGTCGAGCAGGTCGAGCGACTCAGGAGCCGAGAATCGCCAGGTCCATGGGCCCAGCGAGACCTGGTAGATCCGCCGCACCTCGACCGGTCTGGCGACCACTCTGGCGCGCGTCGCCGGTCCGAGGACTCGGGCGATCGATCGTCGGGCGACTGGACGGCCGAGCTCGAGGGTCCCGCTCCGGACTGGTCGTCGGCGGACTCGGCGATCCCGACCGTCAGCATGACCAACCCCAGGGCGAGGACGACGATCCCAGCCAGATACGGCAATTTCATCCCATCAGCCTTCTTGCTTGCGTATCTCACTGCGGAGGAGGCGAACTCCCGACGACGTGCGATCCGCTCGACGATCAGCGGCGCCGCGACGGCCGGCTCGGGGGCTATTGTATAGGCCTCTCGGATCAGTGTCTCCGCCTCGGCGAGCCGGGATTCATCGTTTACAAAAATGGTGCACAAGCGGTTCGTCGCGCGCGACGGACTCGCCGATCTTCTTGTGCAGGACCACGCCGACGGCATGATCCACGGGGCTATCCATCCGCGCCCGGCCGGCTCCGAGCAGCATGGTCGCGTGCCCGATGGGCCGTGCCGCCAGTGCCTGGACGTATCCGGTAGCCGGCGACTTCAGCACGACCTGCCGCCGTGCGACCGGCAGGAGCCTCAGGTCGTCGATCACCCGGCGATTGCCGCCCTGGGCTCCCACCATCCGGCCGAATCGGTCCAGGGCCGATCCGTCGGCGATCGCCGATCGGCACATCGCCTCCGCCTCGTCGAGCGAGCCCGCCCGGCCGCCCATCACCACCATCTCGGCCGCCAGCTCGATCGACAGATCGACCAGGTCGGCGGGGCCTTGGCCTCGCAGGCACTCCACGCACTCCGCCACCTCCAGCGCATTGCCCACGGAGCGGCCCAGCGGTTGATCCATTCGCGTGATCAACGCGACGATCGGCTTGCCCAGGCCCCAGCCGATCTCGCACATCGCCCGGGCCAGAGCCATCGAGTCCTCGAGCCGGACCATGAACGCTCCGTTCCCGGTCTTCACGTCCAGCACCAGGCCGTCGATCCCCTCGGCCAGCTTCTTCGACATGATCGATGCCGCGATCAGCGGGATCGATTCCACGGTCGCCGTCGCGTCCCGCAACGCATACAGAAACTTGTCCGCCGGCGCGATCTCGGCGGTCTGCCCGATCATCACCAGCCCGCACGACGCGAGGACCTCCTGGTATCGTCGCAGATCCAGGTCGACCCGGAACCCGGGGATCGACTCGAGCTTGTCGAGCGTGCCGCCGGTATGTCCCAGCCCTCGGCCGGAGACCATCGGCACGGGGACTCCGGCCGCCGCCACGATCGGAGCCAGGATCAGCGAAGTCTTGTCGCCGACTCCTCCCGTGCTGTGCTTGTCGATCTTCCGCCCGGGTATCGCCGACAGGTCGACCACCGTTCCCGAGCGGATCATCGCATCGGTCAGCGCGGCGGTCTCGGCGGCATCCATCCCGCGCCAGAGGATGGCCATCAACAGCGCCGCCCACTGATAATCGGCAACCTCGCCGGTCGCGATCCCCGCGACCATCGCCGCGATCTCCGACGGCTCGAGTGACTGGCCATCACGTTTCTTGCGGATGATATCGACAGCTCGCATGATGAATCACGCCAATGGGTGAGACCGTGGTTTTCCCGAGATGGCTTTGATGTCCATCGGCCGCCTGACCCGTCGCAAACTGGCGGTCCCCGGCGTCGCCGAGCCCAGGATAGATGAACCCAACCTCGTTGAGCCGTTCGTCGACCGCCCCCACGTGGATCGGCACGTCGGGCATCACCTCATTCATCCGAGCGATCCCTTCGGGCGACGCGATCAGCGACAAGCAGCTTCAGTCTCGGGACACCGGCGCCCTTGAGGATCTCGCAGGCCCGCACCGCCGAGCCGCCCGTCGCCAGCATCGGGTCGACCAGGAGGGCGACCGTCACCCGGGGTCGGGCCGGGAGCTTGTTGTAATACTCGGTCGGTCGTCAGCGTCGCTTCATCCCGATACAACCCGATATGCCAGACCTCGGCCTCCGGGATCAGGTCGAGCACTCCGTCGGCCATTCCCAGTCCCGCCCGTAAGATCGGGACAATCCCTACGACATCGACCAAGCGTGCGCGTGGACGTCCGGCCCAGCGGCGTATTCACTTCGCCGGCAATCGTCTTCAAGTCCGCCGTCGCCTCCTGGGCCAGCAAGATCGCCAGCGAGCGAACCAACTGGCGGAAGACCGGCGGAGGCGTCCGCACGTCGCGAAGCTCCGCAAGCTTATGTTGCACAATGGGATGGGAGGAAATCACGACCGACGGCACGGGACGCTCCTCTTCAAGTCCTTCACGGTGGACTGACCAGGTACGGCTGCGGAGATCGTACACGACCGGCGGTCGTGGGGCAGCAGGCTTCCCGATTTTCAGGCAAGGCATGATCGGACGACCACCAGGGCTCGTCTTGATCAAGACGGCACCTCCACCCTACACTGAGCTTATCACCGTCCCGGCCCGTTGCCCGGAATTCCTCGTGCCTTCGGGTCGCGAGTGAGCTGAGAGAAGTTCGGCTCGAGGCCAGATCCCCGGAGTGGTTCTGGCTCGCACAGGACGGCGCACGTAGAACGAGGGACGAACGACCATGCCGGTTCAGTTTGCGGTGCTTGCGAGCGGATCGCGGGGGAACTCGACCTTGATCCGCGGGCGGGGTGCTGGCTTGCTGATCGATGTCGGCATCGGACCAAGAGCCTTGGCAGGCCGGCTGGATAGCGTCGGAGCCGGTTGGTGGGCCGTGGCCGGTGTGGTCCTGACCCACACCCATGGTGATCATGTGGACTCCGGGACATTCGCCGGAATTGGCGAAACGGCGCATGTCCGTACACTGTCATGAGGAGCATCGGGCGCACCTGGCTGGCGATCCGGGGTTCCAGCGACTCGAAGAGGCGGGACTGGTGTCGTGTTACGACGATCGGCCGTTCCTGACCTCATCGGGATTGAGGCTGGAGCCGATTCCGCTGCGTCATGACGCAGGTCCGACTTTCGGCTTCCGGATCGAGGTCTCGGTCGAGCGACGGGGCCGCCCGGTGAGCATCGGGTATCTCGCGGATACGGGAAGTTGGTCGGAGTCGATGGCCGAAAGTCGTGGCCGACGTGGACGTGCTGGGGGTCGAATTCAATCACGACGTGGCGATGCAGAGATCTTCGGGCCGATCCCGCGCAGTTGATCGCGCGAAATCTGGGTGATCAGGGCCATCTCTCGAACCGGCAGGGCGCTGAGTTTGTGGAGGCCGTGCTCGCGCGATCAGGACGAGGGGCCTTGCGCCATCTTGTGCTCCTCCACCTGAGCGAGCAGTGCAACCGACCCGTCCTGGCCCTCGAAGCGGCTCGAAATGCTCTGGCCGCCGCAGGCCGACAGGCCGCCATCCATGCCGCTCAACAGAACCCGGCCCATCCCAATCTGTGGATTACGCCAGGCCGGAGGTCGTCCTATTCACGCGGTGCCGCTGACCTGCGGAGGCCAACCGCCCGATCGCGGCGCGCCAGTTTCGAGAATTCGCCGGTCCTGGCCGGCTGGATCGACTGGGATCGCGACCAGAGCGACGACACCGTGAGGACTTCTTGACTGTGGCTCATTACTTCGCCAGCGACATCCATTTGCGCGAAGACCGTCCGGATCGCGACCAACGGTTCCGCGCGTGGGTCCGCGATCTGACGCCGGCCGATACCCTGGTGATCGTCGGCGACCTGTGCGACTTCTGGATGAGTGCCCGGTGCACCGAGGATCAACTGGCCAGTTACCCGAGCCTCCGGGCCCTGGAGGAATTCACACGGCGGGGTGGTTCGCTGGAGATCCTGGCGGGCAATCACGACGCCTGGCTTTGCCCATTCTACGCGCGAGCACTGGGTGCGCCAGATCATCGACGAGCCTTATGACATGACCGTTTACGGCCTCCGTGTCCGGCTGGTTCACGGTCACCACCACGGAGCGCCAGCGGTTGTGGAAAACCGCGATGGAGAGCCGAGCGTTCTTCCGGGCTTTCGGCCGCATCCCCCGCCCGATCGCAAGCCCGACTCGATCGCATCCTGGCCTGGAAGAACGACCGTGGACTCCTCGAGGATGAGGCGCGGCATCTTGGTATCTACCGGGCTTACGCCGCGGCCTGCCGGAACGTGGCGGATCTCGTCGTCTTCGGCCATGTCCATCGGCGGGTCGATGAAACCGAAGCCGACCCTCGGCTCTTGGTTCTGGGGGGTTGGCAACGCCAGACCAGTTACCTGACCATTGACGAACGGGGAGCGAACTTCCACCTCCTCTCCGATAGGGAGCGTGTCGAAGAGCCAGGCTCGTCCGCCTCGCCCTGCCGTTCGTCCCAGACCCGTTGAGACCGAGCTCGATGAAATTTGATCATCACTTGCACACCGCCCGCCATTCCCCCGACAGCGAGATCGACCCTCTCGAACTCATCGAGCGCGCCCGCGCGATCGGCCTGGACGGTGTGGTGATCACCGAACACGACTATCAGTGGGAGCCGGATGAGCTCTCCGATTTGGCTGGCCGAGCCGCCCCATTGCGGGTCTTTTCCGGTGCTGAGATCTCGGCGCGCGAGGGCCACTTCCTGGTCTACGGCCTTCCCAACCTCGACGAGGTTCCGCCGGGCGTCGAGCTCGCCGAGCTCCTTCGCGTGGTCCGACGTTGTGCCGGGGCGATTGTCGCCGCACACCCCTTTCGCTGGGACCAACCCTTCGACGCGATCGTGGCCGCACATGGACCGGTTTTTGACGCCCTGGAGCTTGTCAGCAAGAACGTCACACCCGACACACGATCCCGAACGGAAAGGCTTCTCCGAACTCATCCGATGGGGACCACCGGGTCCAGCGATGCCCACGAGATCCATACCCTGGGCTGCTACTTCACCGAGTTCGATCGACCGATCGAGTCGATCCAGGACTTCGTCGCGGCGCTGAGAGACCGCCGCGGCCGGCCGCGGCACCACGCCGGGGCCCGACTCGCCAGCGGGCCGGTCTCCTCGTAACCTTCCGTGCGGGGAACTTAGGACTCGCGACCACAGGGGATGGATCAGGGCGAACGCAGGATCCGACTCTCCGGTGTCCGTTGACGACCGCCTGGGGACGACTTCCGGCTTCGACGGATCTGCTGGAGCTGGTTCTGGCCCAATCGGTACTCGCGCAGGATCTCGCGTAGGGCCTGCGCAAGTCGCTCCTTGAACACCAGCCGTTCCGGTTCTGACAACGGCCGACTTAGCACCGCCTCGGTGAGCGGACGAAGACCCTCGATCGCACCCCCAACGTGATTCGTCAGCACATCCCCATACCATTTGAGGAGCAGGGAGGTCGCGCTGATGGTGAGCTTGTGAAGCTCCGCCTGCTCGGCCAGGGAGAGAGCACGAGTGGTCGTCATCACCATCAATCGACGGACCTTGTTGATCTCGATATAGACAGGTCCATTGAGAAATCGTTCATCGGAGATGAGAAATTGCTCATTGAAGAAGAGCATCTCCTGAACCATCGTCACGTTAGCCCGCCCCGATGCCATCCGGCCCACCATTTTCAAGGTGGCTTCGAGCTTCGCCAGTGCGACCAGCCTCCTCTCCAGGAGATCGGGGGCGTGTCGCCGGTTGTCGATGAGCTGCGCCGCACCGCAGCCGGTGATGATCAACCACATGATCAGGCCGGCTCCCCAGGTCGAGGGCTTCGACTGCCTGGCCACCAACCACTGATGGGCGAATCCGATGACTCCGCCCACGAGGGCGCCTCCGGCGTGGCCCCAGTTGTCGATGTAGTTCGGAAGTGCGAGCCCCAGGATCGCCGTCAGTAACAAGACGAGAATCATCTGGCGGGCCAGCAATCGTCCCATTCGCCGCCTCGATCGCCAGCCCGCGACGGCAGACAACCCAACCAGCCCCATGATCACCACCGATCCCCCTGCCGAATGCACCGAAGGGTCCGATCCGAGGCCCTCACGGATCAGTGTCGAGACCAGGTTCCCCACGCCGCCGGTCAGGCCGTAGATAACCACGAGCTGCGCTGACCCATACCAGGACTCGATCATCGTACCGAGCTGGTACATCGCCAGGACATTCAGTGCGACATGGAGCAAGCTATAATGAACAAATGTACAAGTAAGGAGCCGCCAGTACTGGGCATGGTGGAGGTCCTTCAGGGTCAGGTCGCCGAAGCGGTCGCCACCGGCGAAGCCGATCACGAGCCATCGCCAGCCGGTCAGGAGGGATTACCGTCAGTATACGCGGTGTAGGTCATGATGGCGAAGAGGGCGATCCAGATCACGCAGAGGAATACCGTGGCGGGGAAATCGCGGATCTCTCGGGCCAACTGACGAGCCGTCATGCTTACTCCCGGATGGTCAACAGCGTGGTAGCACGCAAGTAGGCGCGGAACAGGGTGCTGGATGGTGGAACAGGAGGAGATCGCTCGGAAACCCGCTCCGGGCATCAAGTCGGGACGATTTCATGTCAGGACGGAGAACGACATCGAGAGTCATCGTCGAGAAGGCCCGTCAACCGCCGGAGACGGTCCGACCAGTCGCGATCGTCCAGCACGGGCGAGAGATCGGAGGTGGACAACGCAGTGTCGAGCGGGACCCACGTCTTGCACCCGGCATGATCCGGTGTCGCGATGATCGCATACCCCGGGTCGCGCCGCCAGATCCGGACTCCCAGAACCCAGAGACCCCGCGTCCGGTAGTGGAACCGATGGCGCACGGTCTCTTCGGTGAGGACGTGGAATTCCTCGAGCGCTGGTAAGAGGGTCTCATCTCGCACGTAGCCGATGATCTCGACACGCGCCAGCGCACGGATCGGAACGGACCCGCCCGCGCCGTCCGTAGGAGAGGGCGACATGGTGCCGGCGATCCGCAGTCCCTGCTGGGCCTGATGGACCGTGGTGGGATAGAGCCAGAATTCGGCATGGTCGGGCACAAAAACGCCGGGTCCGGGGCCTTCGCGGATTCCCCCCTTACGTAGGATGATCGATTGGACTCCCTGCTCCAACGCGTGACAGACGCCCGCCCATTCCTTGAACGCTACGGCACACGATCCGGTTTGCATGGCCACTGGGTCATTCCCATTCCTGTTTCGGGAGTCGAACCATCAAGTCGGTCACGGCTGCCCGGGGAGACTTCCCTTCGAACAGGATCTGGTAAAGTTCTCTGGTGATTGGCATCTCCACACCACGCTCCCCTGCGAGCGCATCAACGCTACGGGTCGTCGGTACACCTTCCGCAACGTTGATCATCTCGGCAAGAACTTGATCCAGGCTCTGCCCTCTGCCGATCCGCTCGCCGACGGCTCGGTTGCGACCATACGGGCTATAGCAGGTCGTCACGACGTCTCCCACTCCGGCCAACCCGTAGAAGGTCTCGATCCGGGCACCGAGATCGACTCCCAGCCGGGCGATCTCCACGAGACCTCGGGTCAAGAGGGCGGCCTTGGCATTATCACCGAAACCCAGGCCGTCGCAGATTCCTGCGGCAATCCCCAGGATGTTCTTGAGGGCACCGGCCAACTCGACACCGAGAGCGTCTGTGCTGGTGTAGACACGGAACGTCTCATGGCTGAGTACGTCGCGGATTTGCTCGTTGTGTTGACCATCGGTACCGGAGACGACGACGGAGGTCGGAAGCCCCCGGGCCAGCTCTTCGGCATGACTTGGCCCGCTCAGCACGGCGACGGGTCGTGCGCCCAGCGCCTCCAGGATGATCTGGCTCGGCCGCGCGAAGGTCCCGTACTCAATCCCCTTGACCACGCTCAGGACGGGGACCCAGGGGGGAATCTCGGCCGCGAGCCGCCCCAGCGTGCTCCGAAGAAACGAGGTAGGGATCGCAGCCACGATCAGCTCAGCCCCGACGGCTGCGTCAGACCCATCGCAGGTGATCCGAACCAAATCCGGGATCGCAATTCCGGGAAGATGCCTCTCATTCATTCGCGTTCGTGCGAAGTCCCGCGCATGTCCGGGATCGCGCGACCAGATCCATACCTCACCGACCGACTTGGCGAACCGGATCGCAAGCGCCGTCCCCATTCCTCCCGCACCCAGAATCGCAACCTTTGTCATGGGCTCAACATGACACAGCAGCCACCCTCGCAAGTCCATCGTTCCATTCCGGATCCTCCTCGCCCTGTGGGAAATCATCACGCAGCGATCGGCCGGTTGTTGACGCGAACCGCGGAATCGCTGGTCACCGTTCCGATGCCTAACCGATCCATTATACGGCTGTCCGTCGAGAGCGAAACGAAGCGATCCGCGAACAATGATGGATACGGGGCGTAATGAGTGATGTCGGACCGCAGGACCGGCTGGTCTGTGCCTTACCCGATTCAAATCGGTATCATTCTGGAGAGTTGGGTGAGGCTACCCCTGCGCGAATCCGTGGGCTGCTGACTCCCGAGCGCCATCGGGTCCCGATCATTCCTCGGTCGTGCTTCCCGTCCACACCATGACCTTTTCCTATTCCCCGCGAAACCGTACGAGGGTCCCATGGCTGATGTTCAACCCATTCGAGTCGCGGTCTCCGGCGCAGCCGGCCGGATCGCCTATTCGCTGGTCTTTCGCATCGCGGCGGGTGGGATGTTCGGCCCCAATCAGCCGGTGGCCCTCCGGCTCCTCGAACGGGACGAAGCGCAATCGCAACTACAGGGCTGCGAACTGGAGCTGAGAGACTGCGCATCCGCCCTCCTGACCGAATTGAAGAGCACTGTGGATCCGCGCATCGCATTCGAGGGTGCCGATTGGATTATCCTCCTGGGCGGCAAGCCGATCCGTCCGGACGTTCGCAATCGCCTGGAATTGCTCCGAGAGAATGCCCCGATCATGGTCGATCATGGCCGGGCCATCAACCAGGTCGCCCCGACTGCTCGGATCCTCGTGGTAACCAGTCCCAGCAACGCCAACTGCATGGTCGCGCGATCTCAGGCACCACACGTCCCCGAGCAACACTGGTTCGCCCTGAGCCAGGTCATCCGGATGCGAGCCGTGGGCCTGATCTCGGAGAAAGTGGGAATCCCGCCTTCCCAGGTCTCACGGGTTGGGGTCTGGGGGAACAATAGCGAAAACGCCTTCCTCGACCTGAGGCCCGCCCGGATTGGCGATCAGCCGGCGCTCAAGGTGATCAACGACGAGCTTTGGGTCAAGAAGGTGCTGGCGCCCACACTCGCCAATCGTCCCGACGAGATCTTCCGATTGAAGGGAAACATGCCCGCCGGTTCGATCGCGCAAGCGATCCTTAGCACCGTTCGGTCAATCGTAACTCCGACACGCTTCGAACACTGGTTCAACGCCGGAGTGGTCTCTGACGGCAGTTATGAGGTTCCCCACGGCCTGGTATTCGGTTTCCCCCTGATTACCGCGGACGGCAAGACGTGGTCGATCGTCCCGAATTACTACCTGGACGAGGATGCCCGCGCCGCTCTCGCTCTCAACATCGCCGAGTTGGAGCACGAGAGGTCGGCTGTGTCGGATCTGCTGGGGGCCATCTGAGAGGTTGACGATCACCCCGCCGACCAGGTCGCGGGACACTTGTCCTTGACCGGGCGGGCGGGCTGCCGGTACAATTAGTTCTTTCATGGAACTATTCTATGCTCGATCTAATCGACTCGCTCGACCGGAGGGCCACCGATCTTGGCGAATTGATGCGGGAAATCTCAGAGCAGTTCCGGAGTCTGAACGCAGGTGCCGCCTGCCGAACTTCAATGGAGCTGAGCATGCAGGAGTTCCGCGTCGTCGAGCATCTCGGAATGGTCGGGCCTCGAATGATGCGCGAGCTGGCGGAATACCTGAAATTGGCCGTGAACTCCGTGACGGCCCTGGTGGATCATCTGGAGCGAAAGGGATTCGTCAATCGCCACCGGTCGGATGAGGATCGTCGTGTGATCCGGGTGGGATTGACAGAAATGGGCGAGAGCGCCTACGAGGAGATCGCCGCCGGTAAGGCCCGGTTTTTTCGACGGATGCTCGAATCATTGACAGAAGAGGAGCAGGCGAGCTTCCTGCTCCTCTTCCGGAAGATCGCTCGCAGCGGGCGATCGGAGATTCTTGCCTGATCGCTCCCGGAGTCCCGGGCCGGGAAGCACAGGGCATGGGAACCGTTCGGTTCGTCGAAACCTGGGCTTTCGTTAACGAGTATCGAGTCGATCGTGGATACTGGTGCCGTAACGTCTGGGAGAGCTTTGGGCCTCGGTTCCTCACGGGCCAGCAGTCTCATGCGCGCTGGTGTTCAGGCCGGTCCCGAACGAGCCGCGGGATCGGCGAATTTGGCACGGCTCGTCCATTCGTTCTCATACCAACCGGCCTGACGCAGATCGCCTACCGCGACCGTCCTTCCCTTCCGAAGGTGCTGTGATTCATGGGACGCCTCTGGCGTGCGCTGAGACTCGGGTTGAAGAGCTTGATGTTGCACAAGCTCCGTTCGGGCCTGACGGCCCTCGGGATCGTATTCGGCGTCGCGGCGGTGATCTCGATGCTCGCGGTGGGCGAGGGCTCCAGCCGGGACGCTCAGGAGCGGATCGAGCTCCTCGGAGCAACGAACATCATCATCCGTTCGGTCAAGCCTAGCGAGGAAGCGGAACAGAGCCAGGGCGGGCGCCCCAGGCTCGTGCTCAAGTACGGTCTGACCTACCAGGATTACGAGCGCATCCTCGAAACGGTGCCGACGATCAAGAGGGTCCTGCCGATCCGCGAGATCCGCAGCAAGCAGATCCGTTACCTCAATCGAGCGTTCGATGGGCGAGTCGTGGGCACAACCCATGAGTATGCCGAGTTCAACCACCTTGAGATCGCCAAAGGCCGATTCCTTCAGCCCGCGGACAACGAGAAGTTCAAGAACTACGCCGTGCTCGCCGCGGAAACCGCCCGAACCCTCTTTCCGCTCGAAGATCCGATCGGTGAGAAGATCAAACTTGGATCGGATTATTATATCGTCATCGGTGTGACAGCGGAGCGTGCCCAGTCTGCGGGGGTCGGCGCCAGCCTGTCGGCGATGGACTACAACAAGGACGTCTACATCCCCTTGAACACCTGCCGGGTCCGCTTCGGCGAGAAAATCCTGGACGCGCGCTCGGGCCAGTTCTCCGCTGAGGAGACCGAGCTCTCCCAGATCACCATGCAGGTCCGCAGCATCGACGAGGTAAGTCCCACCGTCTCGGTCATCAAGGGGGCGTACGAACCGTACCATCCCAAGAAGGACGTCGACTTGACGGTCCCCTACGACCTGTTGGAGCAGGCCCGCAAGACGGCCCGCCAGTTCAGCATCATCCTCGGCACGATCGCGTCCATCTCCCTGCTGGTCGGTGGCATCGGCATCATGAACATCATGCTGGCGACCGTCACCGAGCGGACTCGCGAGATCGGCATCCGCCGGGCCATCGGCGCGCAAGCGCCGCGACATCATCCAGCAGTTCCTGATCGAAACCGTAGTCCTCTCCGGCGTCGGCGGCCTGACCGGCGTGATGGTGGGAGTCCTCATTCCCTGGCTCATCGTCTACTTCATCCCTGATCAACGGACGATCATCACCATGCAGTCGGTCGCAGTCGCCTTCACGATCTCGGTCGGCATCGGTATCCTGTTTGGTATCTATCCGGCCCGTCGCGCTGCGATGATGGACCCAATCGAGGCGCTTCGCCACGAGTAGCGGTCGGAAGGCGATACTGAGGCCTGGCCTGCGGACGGTTCTCCAAAGAATATCGTCCGATGCCTGGAGCCATTGAATCCCGCTCAGCTCTCCTTCGTTCCGTCTTCAACGGCCCACCACCAACTCATGAGCAAGATCGCGATGGTCACGGGCGCAGGATCCGGGATCGGCCGGGCTGTTGCACTGGCCCTGCTGGATGACGGGTATTCCGTTGTCCTGGCGGGCCGGCGCCGCGAGTCCCTTGAAGAGACCCTCGCCGAGGCTGGACCGGCCGGGGCTCGGGTTCTCGTCGTCCCGACGGACCTGACCGATCCCGCAGCCGTTTCTGCGCTATTCGAAGCGACCAAGACGGCATTCGGTCGCCTGGACCTGCTATTCAATAATGCCGGCACGGGCGCACCGAGTGTCCCCCTCGAAGACCTGCCGATCGAGCAGTGGAAGCACGTCGTGGACGTGAACCTGACCGGCTCGTTCCTCTGCACCCAGGCGGCGTTCCGGATCATGAAAAACCAGGACCCGAGGGGCGGCCGGATCATCAACAATGGTTCGATCTCGGCCCACACCCCCCGCCCGAAGTCGGCACCCTACACGGCCACCAAGCACGCGATCACGGGTTTGACCAAGTCGACCGCCCTGGACGGTCGGGAGTACGACATCGCCTGCGGTCAGATCGACATCGGAAACGCCGGGACCGAGATGACCGCCCGGATGAAAGACGGTGTACTTCAACCGGGCGGGAGGATGGCCGTCGAGCCGACCATGGATGTCGGACACGTGGCCCGGGCCGTCCTCTACATGGCGAGCCTTCCGCTGGACGCGAACGTCCTGTTTCTCACCGTCATGGCCACGCAGATGCCCTTTGTCGGCCGGGGCTGAAAGAAACGGCAATCCTCCGAGAGTTGCCCTTTTTCCCGAAATCCTCCGTTCCCTCGTGATGCCCGGATCGTGTGGAACCGACGGCAAGGGCCGCTCAGTACGAGTCGGAGCTGACCACCTCACCTCCGCCCATGGTGCTGAGGGCCCACCAGGTGTTCGGACTGATCGAATTCTTGACGAACCGGACGGAACCGTCGCAGAACCCCGTATTCACGCCGCCCGGGTGGCGACTGCCGGCCGTCACAGCATCGTCGTCGCTATCGCCGTTGTCGCCGCCGAAGGAGCAGTTGAATGTGTTGGGCGTCATGACGTGGTTGTAGCGGGTCTGTCCCGACCGAGCCCACCACCAGGCCGCACCGATCGGCCAGTCGCCACACGTGGCGCAAAGCACGTTGACCGGCGTCACACCGCCGGACGATAGACAGTTGGTGTAATCGACCATAGGGCTCGCAACGCCACCGTTGGCTCCCGATGCGGCGACACTGGAGTTGACGAATGATGAAGAGGGCTTCAGTCCATCGAAGCCGCCCGCATACGCCCCCTGGCCCGTAACGAGCTCGCTGAAGGCGACGGTGTTGGACGTACCGTCGGTAATTCTTGCGATCTTGACGCACACGTTGTAGGAGGGGAAGACGCCGCTGAAGGTATTCGTGGTCCCTGGGCCGCCGGGGCTTGTGGTGCCCGTCAGGAAGGCGTAGGCATCGGCGCCAGCGTTGCTCTGGTAGTTGGTGTTTCCGGGATTGACCGTCGCGCCACGGGAGGTCAGATCGATCCGACCGAAGTCGGACGGGCAGAGAAATGCGTTGATCTTGGTGGATTGAACTGTGGAGTTTACCAAGTTGAGCGGGATATAGTTCCAGGCCCCCGCGCTACTGGGACCACTCGTGAAATTGTACGCATTGTACAGGTTCTGCTGCTCGATCTGTCCGAGCATCAAGCAGAGGCACGAGGGGACGTTGAGGGTCCCAGCGTAATTGTGAGGCGTTTCGCCCCAGGGGAAGGCGCCGACAGCGCTCTCATAGTTCAGCAGTGCCAGGCCGATCTGCTTGAGATTGTTGGTGCACTGCACGCGGCGGGCGGCCTCGCGAGCCGCCTGGACAGCCGGTAAGAGGAGGGCGATGAGAACGGCAATGATCGCGATGACGACCAGCAACTCGATCAGTGTGAAGCCTCGTCGACGCATGGTGAACCTCTCTGGGCCTCCGGGCCCTCGCAATGAGATGGGACGCGGCGTAATTCCGACCGCGCGGGCTCTCCCCGCGGTCGCCAGCCAAGCACCGCCCGGGCGGGACTGGTCGCCCCGCTCCCGGTCAATCGTCACCCCGCCCGCGAATCGTTGGGCGTCCCGGAAGGATCGCTTGCGCGCTGATGCCCGGGGGAATCTCTGGGTGATCCGCACCGTGCGGAGATCACTTGAACGAATTGGCCCGGGGCGCGCACGCGCAACATCCCGGACCGAGTGGCCCGAGTCGAGCAGCGAATTTCACGGGACTTGATTCAAGAATGGGGAACGACCTCCGGCCGACGAACGACCTGAGGTGCCGACCTCTTGAGATTTATTTGCCGGATTCCCACAAATCTCACACAGGAGCTGCGACATTCCGTGATCCGGCCCCTAGGACCCGGGAGGCTCTCGGAGAATCGCCCTTGGCGACAACCACCCCGGTTCGGTCTCACCTCGGCGGAATGGCCCCGGATCCGAGCCGTTGATGATCCCGAATCTCCTCTGCCGTGAGTGCGTGGTCGTAAAGAGCGACCTCGTCGAGCCGGCCGACGAACGGCCGATCGATCGAGAGTCCGCTGCCGGGGAGCACGGTCAGTCGACCCAGGACGAATTGGCAGGGTAAGTCCGCGTGGTCGGGAGTGATCGAGAGGGACGAGGAGCGCTGGCCGTCCAGGTACAACTCGATGCGGTTACTGTTGACCTGTCCCACGATGTGGTGCCAGCGATAGGGGACGTAGGGATCTTGCGAGTACGTATTGTCTCCACCTTCCCAGCCGGGGGGAGAGCGGTGCAGCAGTCGGACGGTGGCTGGCCTGTGGATCGTCAACCGGTTCCGCGAGGTCAACTCCATCAGGAAGACGTGATGATCGGTATCCCTGGGCGACACGAGGCTGACCAGCGACACGTGGCCGATGGACTCCGCCAGGCACCAGAACTCGACCGCATACCCGGTTTGCCACGGCGGGTGCCACGACTCGCGCATCGTCAGGAACTGGGGGACCTCCGCCGCGGGAAACTCCGCCCAGTGGTTGTCGCCCGCCGCGGTCCCGATGCGGATCGGACCCGTCACCTGAAGTGGCGGACGCCCACGGACTTCGTTCGGAATCGATCCCCGGTCCGTGGACTCGAACCGCCAGTAACCCCACGGACGCGACCGCCGGACCGCCGCAGCGTAGTCGCCAGCCAGGATCAAGGGCGGTGCGACCGGGTGCGAGGCTACGACAAAGTCTTCCGAAACCGCGACGGGCTCGATATGACCGGCCCTGGAGTCGATCTCGAACGCCTTGCTGGCATTGGCCCGCGCCGCATCCAGGAAAAAACTGCGCTGGGGCGTCCCCGCCGCGCTGAGTAACGCGGCCTCGAGTTTGCCCTTGAAGACCTGTCCACGCATCTTGCCGTCGGTACCGACATTCAGCCCGAACTCCGTCCCCAGATCGACCACCGCCGCACTCGCGCCCATCACCCGAAAACCTTCGGCTCCCGCCGGGACCCGGGCACGGATCCGACCGCGCCGGCAGAGAACGCGATCGGTGTCGATCAGCTCGATATCCGCCGGTCCCTCGATATCCAGGACCACTCCAGTGAGCATGGACACTCTCATCCGTCCTGACGGGAAGCCGATGCGTCCCGCCGCCAGCACATCCCCTTCGACCGGGTGTGGCTCAACACCCGGCTCCCAGGACACCCCTTCCAAACTCACGACCATGGCCAGGCCCGTCGCGGTGTCGACCCTGGGATAGGGCCGGACTCCGACATTCGGGGACTTAACGGGCTCTGTGGGCCAGAAGGTCGCGAGCGAGATGGCCGCCAGCGAGGCGGCCGCCGCGGCAGCAAACCACCACCATCGCCGATGGGATGGCCGCATTTCGGGTGGGTCGTCCAGCCGGTGGACAATCCGATCCTCCAACGCCTCCGGTGGCGACAAATCGGCGGCGCTCCACCCTAACTCATCCTCCAGACGCAGCCAACGAGGTTCCGGAGACTGCACGATCTTGAGCATCCCAAGCATCCGGATCTCGTCCACGAACTCACCGCGAAAGGCCTCGTCCTGGCGCAATCGCTCGAGAAGCTCCTCACGACGAGCCGGATCGATCTCTCGACCCAACCACGCAGACAGGATGTCATACAGATCCGATTCCATCACCCAAGTTCCTTCTGGACGCAATCGCGGAGTAATCGGTTAGCCCGGTAGTGCATGTTATAGATGGCTCCCAGGGTCGTGACGAATTCTTCCGCCAGGTCTGATGGCTTATCGCCGTCGAGCCCGGCGCGGACAACTCGTCGCAACTTCTCGGGAAGCCTGGCGATGCACCTCAAGAGGACTTCGATCGATTCCGAGTCGTCACGGGATGTGGCTCGCTCGAGATCCTGCTGGACGACCCGGGCGACCTCCTCGCGGAACCGACCCAGGGCCTTGTCGCGCCGGGACGAAGTTCGGAAGTGGTCGTGCAACTTGTTGCGGGCGATCCCGCGGAGCCAGGCCCCAAAGTCGTCCTCTCGTCGAAATGTCCCCAGTTGCCGATAGGCCGCGAGGAAGACTTCCTGGGTGATGTCCTCGACATCGTTCGGGTGGTGGATCTGGCTGGCGACATAGCAACGGAGCGGCAGGCTGAACGCGCGTACGATCAGCCGAAACGCGTCCCGGTTGCCCCGGGCGATCTGCTCCAGAACGATGTCAATCTCCGCACGAGTGAGCACGGCTGGCTTCCCCCCCAGTGCCACGACAACTCCGCCTACCCGTTGTTAGTTCGTCGGATTCCCTCAGAATCTCACTGGACGTCGCAACGGACAGCCGCAGAGGAGTCGGTGATACCACACATTTCCGCTAAATTGAATCGCATGAGTAAACCAGGGTTGCTACCCGTGCACCATCCCGCGATGAGATGCCTGCCCTCCGTTCGCCATTCGACTCAAATGTGCCGCAACTTGTTCAGGCCGTTCAGGGCCGCGACCTTATAGGCTTCGGCGAGAGTGGGAAAGTTGAACACGTTGTTGATGAAGTAGTCCACGGTGCCGTTGAAGGCCATGACGGCCTGACCGATATGGATCAGTTCGGTGGCGTTGGTCCCGATGGCGTGCACGCCGAGGATCTGGTGAGTGTCCTGGTGGATCAGCAGCTTGAGCATGCCGGTGTCGTCGCCGAGAAGCTGGCCGCGGGCCAGCTCCTTGTATTGAGCGATTCCAGCCTCATAAGGGATTCCCGACACGGTGAGCTGGTCCTCGGTCTTGCCCACCATCGAGATCTCGGGGATGGCGTAGATCCCGTAGGGGAACAGCTCCGGCATGGAGCAGGTCGGCTCGCCGAAAGCGTGACAGACGGCCAGCCGGCCTTGCTCCATGGCCGTGCTGGCGAGAGCGGGAAAGCCGATCACATCGCCGACGGCATAGATGTGCTCGGCCTCGGTCTGGTATTGCGCATTGACTTTGAGTCGCTGGCGGTCGTCAGCGGCGAGATTGACATTCTCGAGCTGAAGCGACATCGTTGTGCCCTGGCGTCCGACGGCGTAGAGCAAGCACTGGGCGCGGAGGGCCTTGCCCGACTCGAGCGTCGCCTGCACATGAGGCCCGTCATAGGTCCCCGAGGTGATCTGCTCGATCCTGGAGACCTTCTCACCCAGCCGCAGGGTCATGCCCATCCGTCGCATATGGTACTGGAACGCCTCGGTGATTTCGCGATCGAGGAAGCCGAGGACCTCATGACGGCCCTCGACGAGCGTCACC
This sequence comes from uncultured Isosphaeraceae bacterium, assembly GCA_963845695.1. Classification (GTDB taxonomy): domain Bacteria; phylum Planctomycetota; class Planctomycetia; order Isosphaerales; family Isosphaeraceae; genus CAWJTV01. Next base: position 211,905 of record CAWJTQ010000021.1, read on the forward strand.
TTGACACCGAGCGTAGCCAGCATGCAGGCGTACTCGGTGCCGATGACGCCGCCGCCGACCACGATCATGGTCTTCGGTAGTCGTGCGAGTTTCAGCAGGCTGTCGGAACAGAAGACGGAATCGTCATCGAACGGCACGCCGTCAGGACGAGCGGGACGGCTGCCCGTGGCGATCACAAATACTTCCGCGCTGAGTCGCTCGGAGTCATCCGGGCGTATCACTTCCAGCAAGTTGGGCGAAACGAAGTGGGCCTCTCCCCAGACCAGCTCGATGTTGTTGCGATCGAAGTGGCTGCGGATGAGCTCCAGCTCGTGGCGGATGACCTGCTCGCTGACGAAGATCAGGTCGGCCACCGTGATGTTGCGCTTGACCCGATAGCTCTCGCCAAAAAGACCCCGATAGCTGGCCCCGGTCAGATGCAGGACCGCTTCGCGAAGTGCCTTGGACGGGATCGTGCCTGTGTTGATCGAGGCGCCGCCCAGGACGCTGTTTTTCTCGATGACGACAGTCTTCTTGCCCAGCTTGGCCGCTTGAATGGCGGCTTTCTGCCCGGCGGGTCCTGTGCCAATCACCGCGCAATCGAAGTGCCTCATCTTCGCGGCCTCGAGGATGTCGTTTTGCGTCTCTGGATGGCATCATATCATCTTTGAGAACGCGTTACCGGTACCTGGAGGCGGCGGTGTGGACTTCGCTCTGCCCCTCTCACCTCGGCCCCAGGATCGAGTGACGCGCTGGCCCGGGGCGGGTCTCCGGATCCTCGGCCGCCGGGACCTCCGCAGATCTCTTGACATCCCGGACATCCGGTTTCTCATTCGCCCTCGCCGGGTCTCCGTCATGAATCGAGGTCAGCGAAGGCTCGGCATCAAAGGGCATGTATCTGGGGGGCGGGAGGGTGTTATCGCGCAGGCAGGATATTGTGCCCGCCGACGAAGAACGAATGATTCCCGGCGACGTCGAGGTTGAAGACTTTCTGAACGCCGCCGCCAGTCATGGCAGAAACCTCGAGTTCTCCTCCAGGTATCCCCAGTCGATCGCCCGCCTTGAGGTCGCGCGCCATGACCCATCCGTCCCCGGGCCGCCAGAAGCGGTGATAGGCGGTGGTGACCAGCGTTTCTCCCTCCAGACGGATGTTCAAGGTCACCGCGGGCGGATTCTCGTACAGGGCAACAATCGGATCGTAACCGAGGGCACCGGTCGTCTCATTCTGGCTGAGCACCATGTCGCCAACCTGAAGCGATTCGATGGGTCGGGAACCGGACAGAGTCAATACCGGCGTCCCCGCGGCCAAACAGCACCGTCGTCTCAGACTGACGACGGGGAGGCGCACGGTGTACAACTTCGATGAGTAGAGACTGGCGCAGGCGGATCATACTGGTAGCCTACCTGGTCAAACCACCACTCCCGCCACGATTCGGGATCATTTCCGAGCGATCGCCCCGTAATCGTCTCGAGTGCCTCGGTGAGCGGTTCGTTTTCGGAATCGACCTCACGATTGAACCGATCGAGCTGGAAGACATCCCGCGTGAGAGCCCCCACAGCGTTGGAGCGGGCTTCCCCGATCGCTTGCTCGATGCGACCGGTACGATACGGCATGACTGGGAAAGGCGCCTGGAAAGTGCTCCGCCAGGGGTTCGGGAGCAGGCTCCCTGCATACCCGGCCGGATTGCCAAACCCATCGTAAGCCATCGAGCTGCTCCGCGGGAAACTCGAGTGGAGCGCCGGCGGACTGTTGTAGACCAGTGTTCGCCGAACGCCTCCGCCTTCCATGACCAACTTACCCGGCCCGCCGTTCTGGCCGACCGGTTGAACCCGATAAGCGATCCTTGGTCTCAGGGATCCAATGAGTCCGTCCATGAAATCCCGGGGATGGCAGCTCTTCAATCGGAGGAGTGCGGCGTCGCGGACCGCGGCCGACCGATGATTCAAGACCAGCGCCGCGAGCGTTTGGGAGGACCGTGCGCTGTCGATCTGTCCCAGGAGCTGGACGGCTAGCTGTTGTTGGGACGCGTCGCCTGTACAGAGCACGCGACGGATGGCCGGCACAGCGCGGGGATCGGTCACGCTGGCGAAGGCGCGATCCGCAGCCTCACGCTGGCTATCGCCACAATTCCACTCCCTCCACCATTTCGCCAGAAAAGGCTCCCAGTGCGCATCGGCCTTGTCCTGAGCGGCGTACTCGGCGACCTCGGCGGCGATCTCCTTGGGGTTCAGCCACCGCCCTTCGTACAAACGGCAACCCAGATGCTCCCAGGCCTCGTCGCGCTTCGGGTCGAACTGAGTGACCGCGATCAGATGAGCCGTCGCCTCCGCCTTCAATCCCTTCTTCTCGCACCACAGTGCCAGCTCCCAATGGCCATCGGCGTTATCCGGGATTTGCTGGCGTTTGACGTTGTACTCGGCGAGTTTCGCGGTGAGCGCCTCATCCGATCTCACCCTCTCACTCACGGTCGTGGGGGTAAGCCACTGTCCGCCGTATGCGACGAGACCGAGGAGTCCGCCGCGGTAGCGTTCTGGGGATCGGCGAGGACCGCCATCGCCAGATGCTCGATCCGCTCGGCTTCCATCCCGTGCGCCCGGCACCAGAGCGCCAGCTTGATCTGAGCTCGAGGATCGTGGCCGGCGTGGGCCTTCGCCGCCTGATAGCTTCCGACATTCGATGGAGGGTTCGGGGCATCCGCGACGAGCAGTCCGGCGCAGATCAGAAGCGTGGGAATCATGGCAACGACTCCGAACTCGTGCACCCACTGAAATCATTTTCTCGACTTCCCTGCCGATGTCCTGACCATCTATCGGATTTACGGATCTGCGCTCCCTGCTGTTCAAAGAATTACGGATCTGACGTCGGTTCTCGTCCCGCGATGGCTTGGTCCTCATCCGGGGAGGGTCGAGCCGGCCATCCGCAATGCGGAGGGATCCGAGTCGGCTCCCCGCGATCACCACCTGGACTGACGAGGGCTTTCCTGTTGCTCAGTCTGGAATCTTTCGGCTAAGTTGGCCAACGATGAACGCCCATTCGGCCCGGTTTGAGATGAGGAGCATCCAGAGCTGGTCGGTCCGCGGGACGGATTGCCCGGTCAAATGTGACCGTCTCCATGACGATCCCCTCGAGGGTTCTACGATGAAACCACAAGAGAACCGATGGCGATGGTCCCGGCGGGAGTCGGCGCGTGTTCCTCTCGCGAATGATTGGAGGGTGTGGGCTGTCCTGGCTTCCCAACTCCATTCCCGCGGCGGAGGGCTCGGAGACGCCGCCGACCGACCCTCACCCTCGCAACCTGATCCCAACCGAGAACCGCAAGCCGGGCTCGACCGACTGGCAGTTGACCCGTGTCCGCGCCGACGGAGACGGTTTCCGGTCGCCGTGGGTCGAAGGATACGTCTCGAGCCAGAGCGTGATGGCCGGCGAGGCTATCGACATCATGGTCTCAACCGATCCGCCGAGACGTGTCCTCATCGAGATCTTCCGCATGGGGTATTACGGCGGCCGAGGAGCCAGGCTGGTCATGACAAGGGGCCCTCTGGCCAGCAAGACTCAACCGGTACCCACTCTCGGTGCCAAGAACCTTCACGAATGCCAGTGGGAGCCCACGGTTCGGCTCACCATCCCGCCGGACTGGATCAGCGGCGTCTACCTGGGCCGGCTCACGACCGTGGTCGATGGGGACTCCGAGCCTTACTGGCAGAGTTACGTGATCTTCATCGTCCGGGACGATCGACCGGCCGACATCCTGTTCCAGTGTTCCGATAACACCTGGCAGGCTTATAACCGCTGGCCAAACCGCTATTCGCTCTACACCCATCCCCGAGGACAGCAAGGGCCCTGGGCAGACGTCAGCTTCGATCGGCCCTATGGCCGCGAGGCGCAGCATGCCGCCGTCGTCAACGACCCCCTCACGTTCGGGTCCGGCGAATTCCTGCCGCTGGAATTCCCGCTGGCCTACTGGCTGGAGCAGCACGGGTACGACGTGAGCTATTGCTCGAACAGCGACATGCTCACGCCCGACCGGGGCCTCCGATGCAAGGCGTTCGTCAGCGTCGGCCACGACGAATACTGGGACATCCGCCAGTTCCGGAGCGTCGAGCGAATGCGCGATGCCGGCGTCAGTCTGCTGTTCCTCTCGGGCAATGCGATCTGCTGGGTCACACCGTATCGCGACGGCAGCACGGGCCGTCCCAACCGGATCATCTTTCGCGGCGGCCCGTACGGTGCGGACAACGATTACGCGTCGCGCCGTGAGAAGGAACACGGTCCGTTTCCAGAGCACGGACCCGACGAGGGCCTGCTCATGGGCGCGCGGAACATCGAGCCGGTCAACGGCGGTGGAGACTGGGTCGTCGTCAAGCCCGAGCACTGGATCTTCGAAGGGACCGGAGTGAAGAAAGGCGATCGCATCCCCGGTCTGATCGGCTGGGAATACCACGGCGACCCGCCCAACCTCCCCGGCCTCGAAGTCGTCGCGACAGGCACCGCCTGGGTCGGTGGCCAGACGCCGCAGAAGTGGACCGCGACGATCTATCCGGGGCCCAAGGGAAACTTCGTGTTCAACGCGTCCACCATCTTCTGGTCGCAGGGCCTCTCATCACCTCCCGGGCACACGCTCCCCTGGTCGCACTGGTCGCGGCCCCATGGGCCCGATGAACGAGTCCAGCGGATCACCCATAATCTGCTCCAGCGCGACGATTCGAAAAAAGCCGTAGCCGGGCCACCCCGTCTGGAACTCAGGTGTTGCTGTAGGCCCGATCCAGCAAGTTCGACCGGGTGGGCGATCTTCATCGTGCGACCGCGCTCCTTGATCTTGCGGGCGATCTGGAGGATACAACCGACGTTCCCCGTCACGACCATCTCGGCACCCGTGGCCTCGATGTGGTCCATCTTGCGCTTGCCGAGACGCTCCGACATCTCCGGCTGGGTGAGATTATACGTCCCGGCGGCACCACAGCAGATCTCGCTTTCCTCAAGCGGCACGAGTTGAAGGCCCGGGATCATGGCCAGCAGCGCACGCGGCTGGCTGCGGATCTGCTGGGCATGGCAGAGGTGACAGGCATCGTGATAGACGACCTTCATCGGTAGCGAATTCCGAGGCGGGATCGGGCCCAGTGCCATCAGGAATTCGGAGATGTCCTTGACCTTCGCGGTGAATCCTGTCGCGGCCTCATGCTCAGCGTCGGGCAGGATGTGGGTGTAGTCTTTCAGCATCGCGCCGCAACCCGCGGCATTGACGATGATCGCGTCGAACTGGTCGACCGGAAACGCGGCCATGTTTTCACGAGCCAGCGCCAGCGCCGGCCCCTCGACGCCCGAGTGGTAGTGAATCGCGCCGCAGCAAACCTGCTCGGAGGGGATCACCACTTCGCAGCCGTTCTGCTGGAGAACCCGAGCGGTCGCGGAGTTGGTTTCGGGAAACATGGCATCGGCGACGCAACCGAGGAAGAGGGCGACCCGCGCGCGTTTCGGGCCGATCGGAGGCAGGACACGAGGCAATCGCCCCGAGCTCCTGGTCAGTTCCGGGAGCATCGCTTGCATCCGGCGCAAGGTGGGTGGAAGCAGACGCATCAATCCCACGCGTTCCGCCCAGTCCAGGACTCCCATCCGTTGCAACAGCCGCGCGGGTGCCAGCGCCAGCTTGACCCGGTTTCGATAGGGGAACAAATGATGGAGGATCAAGCGCTGGAGCAGGCTGGACTTCTCGCCAGGCAGGGCGGACTTCTGGAGCGCGATCTTGAACGGCTCGATCATCCGGCCGTACTGGACCCCCGACGGGCAGGCGGTCTCGCACGCCCGACAGTCCAGGCACAGCTCGAGGTGCTCTGCGCACGCCCGGCCCCATCTCCAGCCGGCCATCGGCGACGGCGCGCATCAAGTAAATCCGCCCCCGCGGGCTATCGTTCTCGTTGCAGGTCTCCACGTAGGTCGGGCAGCTCGCCGTACAGAGACCGCAGTGAACGCATTCCTGGTACCGGCGATAGGGGATCTTCTCCGAGAGCCAGTTGAGGTCGATGGAGGAGTCTGGTTCGGCCTCCGGGCGAGGCATGCTCGGGTCCTGCCGTTCCGCGGTCGTGTTCTGCATCAGGTTCAGACCCTGGTGGTCATGGGACAAAGGCGAGACATCCGTCGCGGGTGGACCCTGATGATTAGAACACACCCGGGCGCCCCGACCAGATTCCCGGGTTCCCGGCTCCGTGGGTTGGATCGGGACCTACGCGGCAAGTTCCCGATTTCGCGCTTCAGGATTCTCAACAAGGAAGCGCCTCGAGACGTGGGGCAAAGTGTTTTCGACGGCCCGGCGCGTGCCGCCCGAGATACCTCGGTGCCGATCGGATGTGAGTGCGAATCCCCATCCGGAGCGGCCGCAGGGGTCGGATCGCGGGTCTCTGGTCCGATTGCCGGGTCACGGTTCGGAACAGCTTCGCCAGGTCGACACACGCACTGGCCAGTTCCGTCGCCGCCAGGTTCGTCAGTGCGGCGGCATATCCCAGGAGGGTCGCCCAGTCAGGACCGAGAAACGGGCAACCGAACCGGAAAGCCGCCAGGAACGCCGCCGTGCTGAGGTTGGCCCAAGGCAGGGCCCGGGCGATCCGGCTAGCCTCGGCAGGCCCCTCCTCCAGATGAGTGACGATCAGAAGGACCGTGGACATGCTCGGAAAGGTGCCGACCAGGCCCGCCCATCTCGGACTGGCCGCCCCGCTGGCAATTCCCACCACGACAACGTAAAGCGCCGGTACCGCGGTACGCACGAGAGACGACCAGCGCGATGATCGGGTGAACGTTCTGACCGATGCGTTCGGAATGTCGAGCCGTGCGACCAGAAACGAGGTGAGCAAGATCGCGCCGAGGGCGATTCCCAGGCACTCGAAGGGGCCGCCGGGATGCAGGGACCCGAGTCCCGACGCCACGATGAAGTAGGCGGCGATGGACGCGGTAATGGCCCCTGGAAGTCGCCAGCCTCGTTGGACCGCCTGAGCATAAGCCAGAGGCAAGGAGACCGCCGCGACCAGTCCGAGGAGACTAGCCTCGGCCATTTCGGCCGCAGCGGTGTGCCCTCGCTCCCGTCCACAAAGGAACAAGATGAGGCCCGTGGAACTGGGAAGGCCGAGGATCAACCCGCTGGCGCGAGGTCCGATCCGTCGACACACGGCCCGAAGACCATGGATGACGGTGATGAGCGCCACACACTTCACGAGGAGTTCGCAGATCATGGTTGCACCGCTCAGAGCGCGGAGCCACGATGCCACCGTCCAACCGCGCCGGGGTTTCCCCACGCCGAGGTTGAGGGAACGGCTGGCCATGGCTGGCCTGCTCGAGATGTCCCGCCGGGAATGTGGCCAACCCTCTGGCACAGAGACACCGCGTCCGACCACGCTGGCTCGGAGAGCCAGCAAGGGCCGCAACCGGGTCCTCGTCGTAACGAGTGCCATCGGCTGTCAGTTCTGGAAGCTTTGATCTACCTCTTTCTTTCGGCTTCCCCGCGGGAAAAGTTGAACGTCTTTCCCGATTCTTCGGAATCCGGGAGATGGCCGGTCTCGGTCGAATGCCAATTCTCTCCGGAACAGGGATCCTGTCCGGTCTGGCTTCCCGCAGGATGGGTCGAAAGAAAGCACTCCTCAAGGACGGCGACTGGTTGCATAGCCGGCCGGTCTGCGGGAAACTCAGCTTCGGCTTTCAACCGATCCGGATGCGTTGTGGGAATCGGATCGTCGTCCGGCACGATCGCGTCTCGGACCTGACCTCAGCCGGAGACTCGGACGTGGATATCGTTTTGTTCCTGTTAATCGGTTTGGCCGCGGGTTGGCTGGCCGGGCAGTTGGTCAAGCGTCGCGGTTCAGGCTGGGTCGAGGACCTGATCATCGGCGTCATCGGTGCCTTGATCGGTGGTTTCCTCTTCGGACTGCTCGGAGTAAACACCGGCGGCCTGGTGGGATCGCTGATCTCCGCCACGGTGGGCGCCGTGATCTTATTATTCCTTCTCAGATACATTCGAAGGGTGTGAGCCGGAGAACCGAAACGATGCGCCATTCCGCCCTGGTCGTCGGCCTGATCGTGGTTTGGGGAGGCGGCGTCCGGGCCGATGGTCCGCCGTCTCCGACGCAGACTGCCCGCGTCCGAGTTGTCGATCTCGATATCGGCGAATCGCAAACGGTCGAGCTCTGCGATAAGACCAGAGTCCAGGTCAAACTGCTCGTGCTGGAGGAGTTCAGCGACCCCATCCGTGACGCCGTTCGGCGGGCTGTCGTGCAGGTCGAGGTCAACGGCCGGATCATCGACCTGACCTCAGCGACCTACCGTCTCCCGACGACAGTCGCCGGGGTCCAGGTGGATTGCCCGATCACCCGAGGCTATTTGACGAACACCGACCACGACCACTGGGGCCTGACCAAGGCCGCCCGGCTGCGGCTCTGGCCGGCCAGCGCGCCCTGGATCGAGCCGGGTACGTTCGTCTATCCGGTCCGCCAGCGCTGGTTCGCCTCAGCAACCCAAATGGCGAACGAGCCGACTTATGTCGATGGCGTCGAGCAACCATCTCGACGAAAGATCTACTACCACAGCGGGCTCGACATCGGTGGCGCCGAGGGGATGGTGGACGTGATCGCCGCGAGTGCGGGCCTGGTCGTCTCCGCCGGCAAGACTGTGCGGCCCGGTTACGAGGGGACTCCGGTTGACCCGCGATACGACGTCGTTTATGTGCTCGACAATCGCGGTTGGTACTACCGCTACAGTCATCTTCAATCGTTCGATCCGGCGATCAAGCCCGGGATAACGGTCGCGATGGGGCAGAAGATCGGAATCCTGGGCAAGGAAGGGGGTAGCGGCGGCTGGTCGCACCTCCACTTCGAGATCGTCAGCCGACAGCCATCAGGTCGCTGGGGGACGCAAGAGGGGTATGCGTTCCTCTGGGAGGCCGCGGTTCGCGAGCAACATCCCGCCGTGATCGCCGTCGCCCGACCGCACCACCTGACCTGGGTCCACGATCGGGTCGCGCTCGATGGATCGCGCTCATGGAGTCGATCCGGCAGCATCGCGCGCTACGACTGGACCTTCTCGGATGGCACGACTGCGTCCGCTCCGACAGTCCAGCGAGTCTATGATCGCCCCGGCGAATTCAGTGAGATCCTCGCGGTGACCGACGAAAGGGGGAACGTCGCGTACGACTTCGCCATCGTTCAGGTGCTCGACCCCAACAACCCCAGCCCGATCCCACACGGGATCCACGCCGCCTATGCCCCGACCCAGAACCTTCACGCCGGTGACCCGATCACCTTCAAGGTGCGCACCTTCGACACGACCGACGGGAGTGAGACCTGGGACTTCGGCGACGGCAGCCCGACGGTCGACGTGCATTCCGATGGAAACGTCAAGGAACTCGCCCCCGACGGCTACGCCGTGACCACCCATCGTTTCACCAAACCGGGGGACTACCTTCCCCGCGTCGAGCGCACCGACCGTCGCGGGCGAAAGGCGACCGCGCGGCTCCATGTGCGCATCGAGCGGTGAAGGAGATCGATGGATCAGTTGCCGAAGCCGAGATTGAGACCCCGCATGAAACCCAAGGCGTTGCCCCGTTTCATGGAGGACTTGAGAGACGCGTTGTCGTCAACACAAGCCAGAGGGAAGGCTTCACGGGAGATCAGGCGAACCCCTTGGGCGTCCACCGAGGTGGCCAGCACGCTGGGGAACAAGTAACCCCGTAACGCATCAGCCTTCGGAATCTTGGATGGATCGATTCGCAACCGGAAGCTGCCGGGCCCCGGAATACCAACGGCCGCGAGGAGGTTGGCGCCCCCGGGGGCTGCCGGGTCGGTGAAACCGCCAAAGACCGTGCTCAGGAGTTGGACCGTCTTGGGCAGTTTGGCGATCCCGTCCGGCACGATCGAGTCGCGCGTATCGCCCACCATCAGAAAGGACAAATTTTCGGGCAGACATGCGAATGCGTTGCTCAGTTCGCCGACTGGCTGCCATGCCCGCCCATCTTGCTGCTCGGAGCCCAACGCTTCCTTGGCTCGATCCAGATTGGAAGCCAGAGCGATATGAGACTTGCCGATCAGGAGCGTCGGCTGCAAGTTGTCGTCCAGCCAGAACACGAGCTGCGACGGCGACGTCAGCCGATAGCCTCGGTCGGGTGCCGGCAAGCGCTCGAGTGTGAGGACCGGCAGGTCGGGCGTGTCCGGCTTGGCGGCCGCGGGGTCGTTGGGCTTCTCCAGATCGCGAAGATAGTGGTTGACCCCGGATGCGGCGGACTCGAGGACCTTGGCAAACGCCTTGATGTCATCCACGCTCACGACCAGGGCGTACTCGGTGAAGCTGCTCTCCGAGTGCACGCCGCCGTCACGATCTCTCGAAGGAAGGGGGAAAACAGACCACATCGGTCCCAGGTGGGCCAGGAGGTCCTCGCGGAGGCGGAAGCCGGTCGCGTCCCCGGAGCGCCCGTTCCATCTGGCTGATCTCGTCACCCTGACCCGGCTCGATCGCCTGGAGCAATTCCACGAATTTGCGGTAGCTCGCATTAGGGTCGAACGAGTCGAGAACGAAGGAACGTGTGCCCCGAGGGACCGACGGCAGATGATCCTTGGCAAAGGTTGGCTGATCCAGCCAGGCGAGCACGCCTTTCCGTGGGCTGGGTGCCTCGATGCGGACGTCGGTCAGAAGAGCCTTCCCCTGGAATCCCCAGCGGCCAACGACCCGCTTCATTCCGCCCAGGCCGAGGATCTCCGCGGGGTTCGGCTCGACCTTCGCCGGCTCGGCCTTGCCGGTCGGTTTCGATGGCTGCGGATCTGACTTGGCCTCTACCGAAACGGGAGCGGACGGTTTTTCCTGGTCGACCGATGGCGGTAGAGCGAGTCGGGGCGGCGAAAGCTGGGGACAGGAGGAGAGCCGGCTGCCAAACCGACGGGGCTCGCCGACACCGGACCCGCGGCGATGGGTTGAACCGTCACAACCGTCGGTTCCGGTAACGCGAGGCCAGTACCAGGAACCTTGGCTGATGGCACGATCCGCCCCGTCAACTCCGACAGGGCCCCGAGGCCCAGGCCGGGTGGATGAGGAGTGAAAGGGCCCTCGAACAAGCCCCCGAACAGACCTCCTTGCCCGCCGAGTTCGATGAAGAACAATCCGTCGGACTCGAAGCCCTTGATGTCCTGACCCTCCGCGACCGCGGCGGCAAACCCGGGATGAGTCGTGACGTTCTTCTGCTTCGCCTCGATACAGTCAAGCACGGCGGTGACATGAGCCCCGTGGAGGTTGGACACCGCCTTCGGCTTCCCTGCATCCACCGGGGTGCCCTGCTCGGCGGAAGGGCCCGAGATCAGGACCAGATCGTTCGCCTCGAACCACCAGGACAGCCAGGGACCTGGGGAGGCGGCCGGTTCACCTGCTGGCGCCACAGCCGTTCGAGCAAGATTCGAATCTCCCGGCTTTACGGGCTGATTCATGACTTGAAACACATTTCGGCCCCGAATCCGAGCCGGTTTCGAAAGCTCGGCGTCTCCCGGCGGGGCGAGCATGAGGCGGAGCAGCCTTTCGAATCGGTCGCGCCCGGTTTCTGCCCCACGCCATTGAGGATCAGGGTCAAAGTCTCCGGGCCATCGGGAGGGCCATGGAGGGCCATGACGAAGCCTCGATGGATCAAGTGGTGTTGAAGGGCCAGGAGGTCGGCACCGGTCACCTTGATCTCGGGCTCATACTGGAGTAGCCGGTCGATGACCTGCTTGACCAGCTCGCTCATCATCTCACCTGCGGGCGTCATGGTGAGCATGGCATTGGCCGCGGTGGCTTTCCAGGCTTCGGTGTGGGCGTCGAGACCGTCGTACTCGACGTACGCGACGAGTCCCTGGGCGGGGATGAAACGTTGCGAGATGGGTTTCGGATCGGCCGCCAGGCTGGTTGTCACCATGAACCAGGAAACCACGAAGCAACTGGCGGAAGTGGCGATCCAGAAGATCCGGCGGGCTGTGGAGAACGTGGGCATGGGAACTCCTTCTCCCTGTCTTGGGATGCACATGATCCTGGATTTCGAACATATGGGGGGCGCAGCTGGGCTCGGGCCCAGGCCGGCCGGCCCTCGCGATTGTAATCACCTCGCTCCAGATTGCAAATCGTTGACAGATGGCCATGATATCGAGGCTCGATGGCAGCCCGCAGAGTCCGAATTCGAACACGAGGAAAGATGTCAACCATGAACCTGGGCGCAGTGGTCCTTTGTGGCGGCGAGAGTTCCCGGATGGGCACATCCAAAGCGTGGCTGCCGTTCGGTCCCGAGCGGATGCTCCAGCGCGTGGTCCGGCTCGTCGTCGAAGTGGCGAGTCCCATCGTGGTCGTCGCTGCTCTCGATCAGGAGCTCCCGCCTCTGGCCGCCGAGATCACGATTGTCCGCGATCCCATCCCCGGCCGGGGACCGATGCAAGGGCTCGCGGCCGGGTTCGCCGCGCCTTCCATATTCTGTCGACCTAGTCTATGCCACAGCGACGGATGTCCCTTTCCTCGAGCCCCGATGGATGACCCGGCTCGCCGAGCTGATCGGCGATCATGACCTGGCCATTCCCTACATCGGCGACGCGTTACCATCCCCTGGCTGCCCTCTATCGTAAACACGCCGCATTATCCGCGATCCAGGTTCTCTTGAGCCGGGAGCGATTGCGGCTCGCAGCCATTGTCGATGTAGTCAGATCCCGGACCATAATCGAAGCCGAGATGCGAGGTGTCAACCCGACTCTCGGGACGATCCGGAACTTGAATGGCCTGGAAGACTACGTGCAGGCGCTCCGGGATGCCGGCCTAATGGGCAACCCATCCCAGGTTCCTATCGATCAGAACGAATTCACATAGGTTGCAACGATAACCCGTGCAGTCCGCAAGCCATCCACGGCCGCGCTGATGATTCCGCCGGCATAGCCGGCACCTTCGCCACAGGGATAAAGGCCGACGACCCCGGGGCTCTCGCGAGTTGCGGGGTCGCGCGTGATGCGGACGGGCGAGCTGCCGCGAGACTCGGGGCCGGTGAGCGTCGCATCGCGAAGGAAATGGCCTCCGAACCGCCGGTCCATCCTCGGCAAGCCGCCTTCGAGAGCTTCGACGACCGCGTCGGGAAGGAAGCGGCGCAGGTCTGCGGTCTTGCCGCCACGTCGATAACTGGTCGGGAGTGTCCCTCGGCTCGGGCGCCCTGCAAGGAAGTCGCGCGCCCCCTGAAGCGGCGCGGCGTAGGTGAGACCCCCTGCGAGATAGGCCAGCCTCTCGATCCGCTGCTGATAATGAACGCCGGCCAGGGGATGGGTGCTGCCGGTCTCCGACGGCTCGATCGTGACAACCAGTCCGCTATTGGCGAACGGCGAGTCGTGGCGGCTCTCGCTCATCCCGTTGGTGCAGAAGTATCCCGGATCGCTGACGCTGGGCATCACGTAACCCCCGGCGCACATGCAGAAGGTGAACAGGTCGCGCTGGCCGGTGCGGACCGTGGCCACGTAATCGGCCGCACCGAGTGCCGGATGGCCGGCATGATGCCCGTACTGGGCTCGATCGATGGCGGCCTGTGGCTGCTCGATGCGCACCCCGAGCTGGAACGGCTTGGCCTCGATCGGGACGCCGCGCCGCAGCAGCATGTCGTAGGTGTCGCGCGCGCTATGGCCGATCGCCAGGATTCCCAGGTCCGCGGGGATGTAACCGGTTGACGTCGAGAGTCCGCGGAGCCGGCCATCGGCGATGTCGAGGTCCTCAACGAGACAGGAAAACTGAACCTCGCCGCCAAGCGATTCGATCTTGCGACGGAGAGTCCGGACCACCAGGGGCAGCCGGTTGGAGCCCAGGTGAGGCCGGTGTTCGTAGAGGATGGACGGACCACCGTGGCAATCCGCCAGGATCTCCAGAACGCGATAAACGTCCGGCCCGGTACCGCGAGAGGTGAGCTTGCCGTCGCTGAACGTGCCGGCCCCGCCCTCGCCGAAGAGGTAGTTGCTCTCGGGGTCCAGCGGCCCATTCTCGTCGAACCGGCGCACGTCGGCGACCCGATCCTTGACGGCACGGCCCCGCTCGAGGATCAGCGGCCGGAATCCCGATTCGGCAAGGAGATATCCGGCGAGCAGGCCGGCCGGCCCCGATCCGACGATCACCGGACGATGCCGGAGCGGTTGCGTGCCGGGCCCAGGCCACTCGAACCGCTCCGGAGTGTACGGCTGAATGCCCGGGAACGCGCCGGGCTCGATCGGTGACCTGACTCCCTCCGCGAGCCGGACTTCGGCCGAATAGGTGAAATGGAGATCGTCGTGGCGGCGGGCGTCGAGACTCTTGCGGAGGATCCGACAGGTCGCGATCGCGTCGGTCCCTAACCCGAGCCGGTCCGCGATCTTACTCGGAAGGTCCTGCTCAGGTTCACCCAGCTCCAGACGGATATTGGCAATGCGGATTGACATGGACGGAGATCAACTCCGGATACCAGATTCGAGATCGAAAAGCGAGAATCGGGATAGGCGATCGGTCTTCCCCGATTCGCGATGCTCCCTGCATCGGACCCGAGATTCATCGCGCCAGGGGGCCGAAGCAGAGCAGGGTGATGTCGTTAACCTGGACGTGGTTTGCGGAGAATTCACGGATGTCCTGCAAGATGGCGCGACCGACCGCTTCCGCCCCTCCCTGGGTCTCGGCCAGCCGACGGAGCAGCCTGCGATTCTCTCGCGACTCGTAGAGCTCCTCGCGAAGGTTGCGGGCATCGGTCACCCCATCGGAGAAGACCGCAACGACGTCGCCAGGGTACAGCTTCACCTCGGTCTGCTTGTAGTCCGACTCCGGGATGATCCCCAGCGGGAACCCCGCGATCTCTTCCCCGATCTCGTCGATGGTCCCGTTGGCCCGGCGGATCAGGACCGGTAGGTGTCCGGCCGAGGTCAGCGTCAAGGTACGCTTCGCGATGTCGAGCACACTCAGACTGAGCGTGATGAATTTCTCCTCGATTCCCGCGGAAAAGAGTAGGCTGTTCAGCTCGTTGGCGGCGGCCGAAGGAGAATCCTCGGTCAGGATGCAGTAACGGGTGTCGCCCGAGAACTTGGCCATCATCAGAGCGGCGGCCACGCCCTTGCCCGAGACGTCGCCCACGGCGACGGCCAGCCGGTCGTTGGGAAGCGGCACGAAGTCGTAGTAGTCGCCGCCCACTTCGTAGGCCGGGTCATAGTGGGCGAAGAACTCGAAGCCCGGAATCGTGGGGACCGATTGGGGTAGGAATCGCTTCTGCACCTGCTCGGCCAGTTTCAAGTCGCGGTTGAGCCGCTCCCGTTCCAGGAGCGACTCATGCATCGCCGCGTTCTGGATCGCGATTGCCGCCTGGCTGGCCACCGCCGCCAGGACGTCCAGGTCCTCCTGAAGGAATTGCTTACGATCGCTGGTGTCGAGCTGGATGATCCCCAGGGCTTCGCGGTCCGGTGCGAGCAAGGGCACGCACATCACCGACCGGATCTTCAAGTCGGCGATCGACGCGCTGGTGGGTAGGTTCTGGTCGGAACTCGCGTCCTGACTCAGCACCGCCTTCCGCTGGCCCAGGACGTGGTTGACGATCGACCGGCTGATACTCATCGGAATCTCGTCGGCCGGTATGCTCGTCGTGAACTGGGCTCGCCGGGTGGGACGGTACTTGAACGCCTTGCGGATCAAGCGCTTGGTCTCCGGGTCGACGAGGACCAGGAAGAGCCGCTCCGCCTGGGGGAACAGTTCCATCAGGGAATCGAGAATCTTGGGGGCGACGGTGTCGATCTTCAGCTCGGTCGAGAGATTGCGGGTGATCTCCAGGATGGCCTTGAGTTTGATCTCGGGCTTGACCAGGCTGGCCAGGGCACTGGAGCGCGAGGCGTCGAGCGTGTGGAGCTGGGGCGAGTCCTGGCTCTCACCCTCGTTCACGATCATGATATCCCCGCCATCCTTGCCGTGGCCGTCGGACGGGAGTCGGGGATAGAACAAGAACTCGACGTCGCAGATATTGATCCGGTCCCCCGGCGCAAGGCGATGGTCGACCCCTGGCAGGACCTTGGTGTTGTTGCACTTGGTCATGTTTCGCGAGTTCAGGTCCGCCAGGAAGAACTCTTCCCCCTTGCGGTAGATCTCGGCATGCCTGCGACTGACGCCGTTGGGGTCCAGCACGATATGGCAATGCTCAGGAGACCGGCCGATCACGACCCGATCCGGCTTCAGCTCGATGATCTGACCGGCGGTCTCGCCGTTCGCGCGCTTCAAGAATGCCATGCCCATCGACCCCCAAGCCCACGCAGCCCAACTCAAGCCAGGCCAACCTATCCTCGATTCGATCCTACCGACTCGAACGGGCCGCAGCTCTGGCGGCCGCATTCGGCCGTCCTGATCCGCCCGAGACCGGATCGACCACTTCGATCCGGTTGAGCTGCCGGAGCAGGGCCCGGATGACCTGGCGGAGCGGATCCGCCATGGTCGCGGGCCCGGACTTCTGCACGATCCGCAGCGCATCGGTGCATACCTCGAGGCTCAAGGCCACCAGCGCCGGATCGTGCAAATCCGTCACACCGGCTTGCGCACGTTTCTCGAATCCCTGAGCGACCCCGTCGAGATCACCCTTCTTCAAGTTGATGGCGGCCTGAATGACGCTCACCAGCTCATGGTCGCGCGTCTGCGCGTCCTTCCAGTTAGTCAGTTCCGACCGTAAGACTTCCAGTGCGTCCAGATCATTCAAGCGGTACCAGATCCGCGCGAGCTGCGTATAGGCCTTGGACACGGATTCGTGCGAATGATGAAAATAACCCGGCACGGCGAGCCACGCGGTGACCCATTCGTCGCGCGGAGCCTCGAGGAGGGCGTACCTCAGTTGTTCTTCCGGGCTGTTCTTCTTGGGAATACTGGTCCAGCCAGAGTCCACCCACAGTCCCGGTAGGGGGTGTGCGGACTCCATCGGGATGGTGAGAACATCCGGCGCACGGGACGACCAGCCAGCCAGAGCGCCTGCGAACAAGCCAACCACTACAGCCGCCGTAGCCAGGAGGTTATTGAATCCTCCTCGATCGGGCAACGCCTCAGGGTTTCCAGATTCCTCGGGCCGTTCGGCGACCGGAACAGCTCGGACCCGCGCGGGACGGCTCGGTCGAGGGGGCGCGACGACGGGGAGTGCCGCTTCGGGCTCCCGGACCGCCAACGGGTTCGGCGAAGCAGGTGGGGACACTTCCTCGGTACGCGATAGGGCTGCCTCAAAGTGTTCCGGAAGCCTCTCCGTCACCCCTCCCTGGACAACATCACGGACCTTGGCGAGGTCGGCTAACATCATCGCAGCGGATTGGTAGCGATCCGCCGGATCCTTCGCCATCAGCTTCATCACCAGCCGGTCGATCTCCAGCGGCAGGTCGGGACGATGGCTCAGCAAGCTCCTCGGGATTTCCCGCACGTGCTTGAGAGCCAGCGCCACCGCCGAATCGGCGCGAAACGGCGGCTCGGCGGCCAGCATGAAATAGTACGTCACCCCCAACGAATAGAGGTCGCTCCGGTGGTCCAGTGGGTGCCCCTGAGCCTGCTCGGGGCTCATGTAAAGTGGCGTACCCATGGTGACACCCGACTGAGTGAGGTTGAGTGCGTCCTCGCCCTCGAAGCGACAGAGGCCGAAATCCGCCACCTTCACCCGACCCCGCTTGGTGATCAGGATGTTCTCGGGCTTCACGTCCCTGTGGATCAGGCCCTCCTCCCCGGCTGCCCCAATCGCTTGTGCCGTCTGCTTCATGATCGAAAGGGCCAACGGAAGATCCAGGGCTCCCTTCTTCCGGATGTAATCCCGCAGATTCGTCCCCTCGACGTACTCCATCGCGATGTAATGAGCCTGGTCGATGTTCCCGATCGCATAGACATGGACGATGTTGGGGTGATTGAGTCGGGCAATTGCTGTGGCTTCCGCATGAAATCGGCTTAGATAAGCGCCTTTGGTCAGGTAATCGGGCCGGAGCACTTTGAGCGCGACCGCTCGGTTCAAGCTGATCTGGGTCGCCATGTAAACTTCGCCCATTCCTCCGCGCGTCAGCAGGCGCTCGACCTGGAAATCCCCGAGAGTCCTCCCGGTCAGGTCCCCGAGTGACACCCGATTGCCTTCGATCACCCAGGCGAGGCTGTCCTCTTCGTTCAAAGCTTGCGGGTCAACTTGGTTCATGGTCTCGATCCGCCTGCAACGGCAAGAGGGCTGTGTGACTCGGCGTCGGGACTGCGACCTCGCGACTTCTACAATAGTCTACGGAAATCGCAAATCGTCGGCAAATGGCAAAGTAGCGCGCTGCGAATTTGATACGCTCTTGGGAGCAGGATGGATCACAACCAAGCGGAGAAGATCTCATCGCGAGCCGACGCTTTGTGGGAATCCGGAATCGATTCGCGAGTACAGTCAACCCAGCGAGGCAACCATCCTATCATCTTCGGGCGAGGAGAACGCGAAAAATGCGAGGGACGACATTGTCTCCGGCAGAGCTGACGAGGTATCGTAAATGAGTAGGTCGGGACCTCGAGGGTCGGTGGTCCTTCCGCGCGATTCTTGACCAGGGTGGTTACGGCGAGAGTAGCGAGAACCGCGTCGGCGGGAAATCGTCAATCGTTGCCGATCACACGACGACTCCTTCCATACTTGGCGGAGGCCGGTGATGCGTCAATCACGCAAGTTATGGCCCCGATTCCTGGTGCTGGGTATCTCCTGTGCGTTCATCCCGGCGATGGCGACGCTTGCCCAGCAGTTGGACCCGGCCTTCAATCAGGTCGTTGGGAACCCACGCGGGCTCCCTCATCTTCCCCCTCAGGGAGCCTGGGGCGAGGTCATCAACGTCACCTCGCGTTGGGTCGTCATCCAGAATCACTCCGGCCAGCAGTACCCGATC
The DNA here is from genome assembly GCA_963845695.1 of uncultured Isosphaeraceae bacterium. Lineage (GTDB taxonomy): Bacteria > Planctomycetota > Planctomycetia > Isosphaerales > Isosphaeraceae > CAWJTV01. The sequence continues at coordinate 230,739 of CAWJTQ010000021.1, forward strand.
TCAGTCAACGACCTGGGCGAATTCCTGGTCCGATGGCCCAGCAGCGTGGATGCTCTGGGTAACCAGTCGCTCGTCGAAGCGGTGGGGCGACATCTGGGCAACAACATCGTTCAGACCGATCACATCGACGTCTTCGAAGGGGCCGATCAGACGCTCGTTTCCCCTACTTATAACACCATCTTCGCCAATAACGCGATGGCGTCAATCATCGACCCCAGCTTCAACCAGTATTACAGCCCCTGGCATTTCGGCGGCGGCCTGAACATGCTCTATGGTTGGGCCTACCCCACCGGTGCCAGCCTGACCGCCGATATTCCAACCCGCATTCATGTCGTTGGCAGCCCGGTCAACCGCTCTCCACTCCAGCTCGGCGTCCCTGGCAATAACCTCGCGACGGTCGTTCCCCCCATGGGTGAAGGCTACACGGTGAGCCAGGTGACGCGCGGGGATGTCGCCTACATCCGGAAGGGCGATCACGCCTTTCTGATGCCGCAAGCGATCACGCCGAGAGGTTTGGTCCTCTCCCAATTCGTCCTCTACAAGACGATCCCGTTCCGGCAGTTCATCCGGCGCGCTGAAGCCGGCTTGGCCGGCGCCGCGATGTCGTCGAGCGATTGGCTCGGCAGAGGTCTTTTCCTTGTGACGGACCCCGTCCCTCTTCCGGCCGATCAGCACTCATCCGCGACGGGTGCGCCGAGAGTTGACCGATCCGCGTCAGCGGGCTCAACTCGCTTTACGAGCTCGCTTGGGTGGAGTCTGATTCTTGGCGTCCTCGTCCTTCAACAGAGGATCGCTTTTCAGCATGGGATCGTCGTTCCCCTGATCGTCATCATATCCCCGGTACAGCGGGAGATATCGATAGTAGACCTCGAGCGTCAGGATAGACAGGGACGTGACATACAGTCGTCCCGCCGTTTGGCCCCAGTGGTCGGCGGCGGGAAAGTCGGGGTCCCAGCTTCCCAAGGCGCAGCCATCCTGCTTGACCTGCATGCTGATCAGGGCTTCGCGCACCTTGGGATTCCAGCTCTCCCAGTCCTTGTTCTTCATGTTGTGGAGGAGCTGGGTCGCATAGTACCAGTAATAGATGTTCCGCTCATTGAACGTCTCGAGGTGGGCCGCGATCTGCGCGGCCCCCTTGACCAGCGGAGGATAGTTCCGCGGCCAGCCCAGCATTTGCCGGCTCAGCAAGCCTTCGGCCGTCATGACATAGGAGAATCCGCGACCGGGTTGGTAGGAGTAGCCGATCCGATGCTGATCGACGGCGGCCAGGTCGAGGTATCGGGAGCACGATTTGAGGATGTGCTTCGGCACGGTGAGCCGGGCGATGTGGGCGCTGCGCAGGGCAAAGATCTGCCAGCCGAAGACCGACGTATCCCCGTCCTGGCCCGGGGAATAACGCCAGCCGCCCGTATTCGGACTCTGGGCGTTGATCACAAACTGGATGGCCGACTGAGCCGGTTTCTTCAGCCGCGGATCTTGAGAGAGCCCATAGGCTTCACAGAGTGCCATCGTTCCGATCGCGTGGCTGTACATGAAGGCGATACCGCGCGGTCCGATGTACAGGTTGCCGTCGGGATCCTGATGATCGACCAGCCAGGCGATCCCGCGGCGGACGGCATCTTGATGCCGGCTCTTGACGGTATGGATGTACCCTGCGCCGAGTAGGGGCAATAGGGCCAAACCCGTCGCAGCGGTGTCCGAGTCCATGACCTGTCGATGGGAGCATCCTCCCGCCTGGCACTGTTCGGCGTAGTTCAGGCTCCATGACCCATCGGCCCGCTGATGCCGGATCAGCCAGTCGATCCCGTCCTCGACCGATTTCTCGGAGCGAGCAGTCCCGCCTTCGCGTTGCACGAGCTTGGCGCGGGTCAAGCCTTGCCGGCCCGAGAAGGGCGCCGACACCGATACCGATAACGCCGGCAGTCGTACCGGCACAATCGATGCACTCTTGACATCGGCGATCGGTGTGGGTCCGGCGAGGACTGGTGCGTAGTGGCTCAGCGAGGCGATTTCCGGCTGACCGACAAGCTTCAGGTCCGGATCCTCCGGTCCCACACCCAGCGACGGTGGATCGGGACTGTCCGTCGTGGTGAACGGGTCGCCGGCGCGATCAGCCGGGACCAGCGAAGTCACGTCGCCCAGTTGGGTGTCCACGACCGCCCCTTCGATCGGCGCAGGACGGGCACCTCCACGCCCCCACTGGATGATCAGCGCCAGGATCAACAGAAAGAGCGCGTGCATGAGCACGCTGAGTCCCCAGGAAGGGACTGATCGAAGGGTTCCTGAATCGTATTCGCCCTGGCGTAGCTGGTCCAAACGGTTGCGGATTCCTTGGCTCAGTGAGCTGACCGGCCAGCCAGTAGCCATCGGCAGACCCTCATTCAGAGGTGATCGACAGCGGTCGCCGTCCAGAAGAACGAATTCGTTCCCATTATAAGTCAACGCGGAGCCGATCCGCCAGCTGCGCCGACATTCGAAGACGAGATTTTTCTGCGATCGGGTCCTGGGCTGGATCGACACGCAATACTCTTCAGCGACCAACCTGGAGTTGATCGCCCTGGTCCACACCCATGGTCTGCCCTTGGATGCATCCGCCCTTGCTATGGCTCGATGAGCACCGGCTCGGCCCAGTCCAGCCGCTTCAAGCTGCCCATGACTTTACCAGCGTCGGCCACCACCACGACGACCAGGGCGTCCGGATGAATCACAGCGCGGGCCGAGTCAACCAGGGATTCGCGATCGATCCGACCGATCCGCTCCGCGAACCCGGCCTCGTGATCGGCGGGCAAGCCATGGATCAGGAGGTTGGCATATCGGCTCACCAGCGCCGAGGGGGTCTCGAAGTACCGCGGCTGGCCTTCGACCAGCGCACGCCGTGCGTCGTCCAGTTCCTCCTGGGTCGGAGGCCGCCCCGTCACGAATGCCGCAAGCTCGTGTCGAATGTCGTCGAGCGCCTCGGCGAGCCGATCGCTCTGAAAGGAAGCGCTGATCGAGAACGGACCGGCGCTCCGGCGACACTCGAACGAACTCCGAGCACCATAGGTAAACCCGCGTTCCTCACGCAGCTTGGTGTTGAGTCGGGACGTGAACTGTCCGCCCAGGATCTGGTTGAAGAGGAGCGTCCGGTCGAACTCCGGATCGAGCCGAGGGATCCCCACATGTCCCGCACGCACAACCGCCTGGGGAGCGCCGGGGCGGTCCAGCACCAGGATCCGGGGCTGGGACTCGTGGACCGCTACGGGGATTTGCGGCAGGGTCGTGGCTAGCCCCCGCCAATCCGACAGCCGACGGTCCAACTGATCGGCCAGAGCATCCGGCTCGACGTCACCGGCGACGACGATCGCGGCCTGTGCCGGTGCCGTGCAGCGCAGCGTGGAACGCTCTCAAGTCCTCCAAAGCGATCGCGCGAACGCTCGCCTCGGTCCCCGCCAGAGGGAACTGATAGGGATGGTCTGAGGCATAGAGGGCCTGGAGCAGTGCCCGGTAGGCGCGCGATTCGGCACTGTCTCGCTCGGCACGAAGCGCCGCGAGGGTCTGTCCATGCACCCGCTCCCATTCCACCGTGGGAAAAGCGGGATTGAGCAGGATGTCGGCGGCCAGGTCCAGGGTCGTCCCCAGATCGTCCGTCAGGCATTTGAACCCGACGTAAGCACCGTCCCATCCGCAGCTTGCCGAGAGCGAGGCCCCCATCTCCTCGACGGTCATCGCGATCTGTGCCGCCGATCGCGTCGTGGTTCCCTCGTCGAGCATGTCGGCAGTCACCTGGCTCAAGCCGGGCAGCGCCAGAGGCTGGAGACTGGCTCCCCCCGCGATGACGATCGATCCCGCGACCGTCGGCAGTTCTCGCTGCGGAAAGACCCAGAGGGGCAGTCCGCACCGCAGCCGCAGGATCTGCGGAACGGGCGCCCGGTAGCCGGTCGATACGGAACGCGGCGGCGCAACCGTGCGATCGAGCGGTGTACTCCTGACCGTCTCCTTTTGGCCGAGCACCGAGAGACTGACGCGCGGACGTCCGGTGACATACCGCGTTGCAACCTCACGCAATTGAACGGCCGTGACCGCCCGGAACCGGCGCACATCGGTCCCGATCAGTCCAGGATCGCCGCGAAAGACATTGTAGGCATTGAGGCGATCGGCAACCCCTCCGAACCCACCGATGTGCTCGAGCGCGAAGATAAAGCTGGAAATCCGAAGATTCTGGACCCGCCGTAGCTCGTCCTCGCTAACCTCTGAGGACCCTATCCGACCGAGCTCGTCATCGACCAGATCCCGGACCTCGCGAACCGACCTCGAGGGCCGCAAGGTTACGACGACACCGAAGGATCCGGCCAGCTCCCGTCCCGATTGGTAGGCGGTGACATCCTGGGCGATCTGCTCCTCGACCACCAACTTTCGATAGAGCCTGCTCGATCGCCCTCGGGTCAGGACGTCGCCAAGCAGGATCAACGGGGCGTCGTCGTCGTGAAAATGAGGGACTGTCGGCCAGGCCAGGTAGAGGCGGTCGAGCTCGACGCGATCATGGACGACGATGGCTCGGCTTTCCTCCAGAAGCGGAGCAGGCGCCCAGGGTCGAAGTGCTGGCGTTCCGCCGGGGATCGGGCCGAAGTAACGTTCCGCCAGCTCGATCGCCTGGGATTCCTCCAGATCGCCCACGACCGCCAGACTCGCGTTGCTCGGGACATAAAACTTCTCGAAGAATGCCGAGACGTCACTCATCGTCGCCTGTTCGATATCCTCCATGATCCCGATCGTCAGCCAGCTATAGGGATGCAGTGGAGGATAAAGAGCCTCGGCCAGAATGGACCACACCTTGCCGTAAGGCCGGTTGGCGTAGTTCTGCCGGTATTCATTCTTGACGACGTCCTTCTGAATTCTGAGTTTCTTGTCGTCGAGTGCACCCAGAAGATGGGCCATACGATCCGACTCCATGGCCAGGGCGAGCTCGGCATGGGCTGTCGGTAGGTCGACGAAGTAATTGGTGCGGTCGGAAGACGTCGAGCCGTTGATGTTGCCGCCCAGAGGTTGCAGATGCTTGAAAAAATCGCCGGGGTAGTGTTCGGATCCCTCGAACATCAAGTGCTCGAAGAGGTGGGTAAATCCGCGCTGGTTGCGTTCCTCGTTCTTGGAACCCACGTGGTACCAAAGGTTTATGGCCACGATCGGGAGTTTTGGCTGGTGGCGAACGACGACGTCGAGGCCATTCCTCAGGGTCGTCTTGGTAAACCGCAACGCGTCCAGGTGGGTCGAGTCGATCATGGAGAAGCAGTCGGAAGAGGAATTTGGTCAACCGAGTCCTCGTCACACGAGTTCGGGCGTTTCAGTATGATGAGATACGAGCCCGATTCGCGAGGCCATTTTCTTTTTGTGAGGATCTCCGCGCGGGATTCGAGTCGAGAGAAGGACGGTCCAGGAATCAGATTGGCCAGATCGCAGCTTCGTGCCATCCCGATTGCGACGGCGTCGCAAGGGATTCCCGATTCCGGACTCCAGAGTCACCCTCCTCGGGGACTCTCAAACCGAGTCATACAAGCGATCCGCACACGGCTCAGCAATCCCGACCGAGGAAGAATAGACGGGGTGCTCTTGCTTGGGAAGGACTAACGATACAATCAAGGTAGGAGCTCGATACGACGAGGGATTCTGGCCCACGTTCAGACCTTGGGATTCGTCAAGGGCATGCTGCCGGGGGGAATGCTCTTGAGTCCGGGCAGGTCAAGCCCGATCATAGGATTCCGTGGTAAGGTCGGCGCGGGCGCGGGAGGATCTGGGGCATCGTGCAGCCGCTGACACACGAGAGCAGGGTCGGATCGTGAACTGGGACGACGTGATCATCGACGCAGCCGCGACGGACACCGGAATGCGTCGCTCCAATAATCAAGATAGCTACACGATCGTCCGGGCGCCTCATGGGGAGGCGTGGCGGCAACGCGGGCATGTCTTCCTGGTCGCGGACGGAATGGGTGCGCACGCCGTCGGGGAGCTGGCCAGCAAAATGGCCTGCGACTTGATTCCGCACAATTACATGAAGACGCGGGCCGGGACGCCGTCCGAGGCCATCGTCAAGACCTTCCGTGACGTCAGCGCCTTGATCCATAGCCGGGCGTCGGCCAATCGCGACTTCCAGGGGATGGGAACGACCTGCTCGGCCCTCCTCTTGCTGCCGGAAGGCGCGTTGATTGCCCATGTCGGCGATTCCCGGGTCTATCGCATCCGACGACCCCGGATCGATCAGCTTTCGTTCGACCACAGCCTCGTCTGGGAGCTGGTCCGCCGCAACCATCTGACCTCGGAACAGGCCAGCGTGTCGGTCCCCAAGAACGTCATTACGCGCAGTCTGGGCCCGGAGGTCGAGATCGAGGTTGACGTCGAGGGCCCACTGGCGATCGAACTGGGCGACGTCTTCTTGCTCTGTTCCGACGGCCTTTCGGGCCCCGTCGAGGATAACGAGCTGGGCGCCTTCGCCGGAAACTTCCATCCTCGAGACGCCTGCCGATACCTCGTCAACCTGGCCAACCTGCGAGGCGGTCTCGACAATATCACCGTCCTCATCGTCCGGATCGGTGCCTGGATCGATCCGGATTCCACCGAGGTTCAGCAACAGCCCGGACAGAAGACCGAACACGACGGTCGTGATGCCGTGGGCTGGCGTAAGCGATTCCAGGGGCTCTTCAAAGGACGTCGGTCCAGCGCGACGCAGGTCGTCGAGGACCATCCTTATCGGACGGCGGAATGCCCCATCGACGAGGACATGATCGGCCGGCTTCACGATCTGACCCGGACGGCGCAGGAGCAAGCGATCGAACAGGCCTGGGCGATCGACTGGACCTTGCTGGCCAGCCTCCGGCGCCAGGAAGCCGATGCCCGTGCTGCGAAGAACGCGTGGGTGGCGCTCCGCAAGGTCGGCGAGATCATTTCTCTGCTGGGTCTGGGTGCGCGGTTCCACCGGAAGGGCGTGCCGACCTGAGTCGCTTCGCTCCCACAATCACCGTCCCGAGTTCCGCCTTCAGTCTACAGACGCTAGTCTGCTCCACATTGTCGAGACGGCGAACCTCCCCGAAGGCGGTTCCCGGACATCAAACGTCGGCCCCAGCAACCTGGTTCCCGCGTTCGGCAAACCCCGAAACGGAGCGAGCCCGCAATGTCTACGACACCACCTGAGCCCCATCCCGCAACCTTCTGCGCACGCGCCCCTGGAGCCGCCGAGTTCGACCAGCCGCCCTCTGGTTCCCCCCATTGATTTGAGCGTTGTTTACTGTCCGGACGATCTAGATCATGTTGACGCCCTTTCCAATGGCTCCGCCCAGGGGTTCATCTATGCACGCGACGGTCACCCCAACGCGACCCAGCTCGCGGGGAAACTGGCGCACCTCGAGGGCGGTGAAGACGCCTTGATCTGCGCCTCGGGCATGGGGGCGATCGCCGCGTCATTACTGACCGTCCTGAGCCAGGGCGACCATGCACTGATCTCGGAGGGCCTCTATGGTCGGACGAACGCTCTGGTCACCCGGCAGGCTGACGCGGTGGGGGATCACGCACAGCATTTTCGACCCAACGAGCCCGCTCGAGGCGAAATCGCTCGTGAATCCACGGACCCGTCTGATCTTCGTCGAGACGATCTCCAATCCGTTGCTCCGGGTCGCCGACCTCCCAGGGCTGGCGGCAATCGCCCGGGAGGCCGAGATCCCGTTGGTCGTTCGACAACACCTTCGCTCCGGTGATCTGCCGGCCACTCGAGCACGGAGCGAGCCTCGTGGCGCACTCGGTGACAAAGATGATCGGGGGCCACAGCGACCTGACCCTGGGAGCGCTCATCGGCCACCGCCGTTACATCACGGAGGCCCGGACCGTCGCGTCCACACTGGGACAGACTGGCAATCCCTTTGAAAGCTGGCTGGCCCTTCGCGGTCTCTCGACCCTCAGCCTCCGGATGACCCGGGCCTGTGCCACGGCGCTCGAACTCGCCCGCTGCTTCGAGTCGCACGCCCAGGTCGATCGCGTGTACTACCCGCTTCTGCCTTCGCACCCCAATTCCGGACTGGCCGCGCGTCTGCTCAAGGACGGCGGCGGCACGATCGTGACGATCGACCTGCTCACCCGGGCCAAGGCCGAGGCATTGATCCGTGGCCTCGCCGGGTCGATCCCGTTCGCTCCGAGCCTGGGTGACGTCCAGACGACGCTCAGCCATCCGGCGACCACCAGTCATCGCGGCCAGGACCCCGCAATGCTGGCGCGCCAGGGACTCACGGAAGGGACGGTTCGGATCTCGGTGGGCCTGGAGGATCCGGCCGACCTCTGTCGGGAATTCCTCGGGACGCTCGATGCCCTCGATCGGAACTGAGGACTCAAGATCCACCGCGCAACCGGCCTCGGCTTTCCCGAGGCGCCAGCTCGTGAATCTTGCCGTCGAAGGCCAGGATGTAGAGCTCTCCCTCCGAGTCCTCGCCGAACGAGGCAATGTTGAGCTTCCCGCTGCGCGTGACGTCGATCAACTCCTCGTTGGCGACCACCTTGCCATTTTCGTAACGCAGTCCCCAGATTCGACCGCTATCGAAGTCGCCGTACACGTAGACGCCCGCCAGCCCGGGGATTCGCTTACCCCGGTAGACATAACCGCCCGTGATGCTCAACCCGCTGTCGCGGCGGTCGCGCGATGGTGCGTGCGGATACTCAACGATCGGCGGCCGGATGGGTCCGGCCGGATCCGTGCGTTGACGCCGTTCGGGATGGAACTTGTGAAACCCTTCCATGATGCTCCACCCGTAGTTCCCGCCGCTCTCGATCCGGTGGACCATCTCCCAGGAGTTCTGGCCGACGTCGCCCGCCCACAACTCTCCCGTCTTGCGATCGAAGCTGAATTTCCAGACGTTTCTCAGGCCGATGCAATACACCTCGGGCGCCCAATGGGCGTGCTTGGCGTCGCGTCGCGACGGGTTGTCCCTGGGGATACCGTAGGCTTTGCCTCCTTCGGGATGATCGACGTCAATCCGCAGGATCGAGGCGAACCAGTCGCGTGCATTCTGACCGCTCAACAGCGGATCATCCGCGGCTCCGCTATCGCCGAGCGTGATGTAGAGGTACCCGTCGGGACCAAAGGCGATCGTGCCCCCGTTGTGGTTCTCGAACGGGTCCTTGTCCGAGACCCAGATCCGCTGTTCGCTCGATGGGTCGGCAAGCCGGTCGTCCGAACGCGCCAGTGAGAATCGCGAGACCACCGATCGTCGGACTCCTCGGTCGTCGGCCGAATAGTAGACGAAGAAGTGCTTGTTCTCCTTGAACCTGGGGTGAAAGGCCAGTCCCAGCAGGCCCTCTTCATTGCCCCGATGGATGGGCGCACGAAGCTGGAGGAACTGTCGCTTCGATCGCGTGTCGCGGCGGTCGAGGAACGACCAGATCCGGGCTGCGTGCTGCTCGACCACGAACAGACGATGGGTGCCGTCATCGGGATAGGCCATCGCCACCGGACGGTCGAACGACAGGTTCGGGAATGCCAAACGCGTGACCAGCTTGGGCAGAGGCGGGCTCGTGTCCGCGGCCCGCAGGGGCGCCCCCATGACAGGGAGCACCAGCAGCACGAGCGGAAGGGCGATCTTCACAGATGAGTCTCCTCGATCAGTAAGGCCCCCACAGGGGCGGCTCCGAGATCCGTTGATCCTGCCACCGATCGTAGGGGCCTGGTCCGGCCATCCAATCAACACAGGTGCCAGAGCGGCCGGCAGGTGCGGACTGTCACACGAAACGTCGAATCTCGGCGATGACCCGGCCGGCCGATTATACCCGATGGCTGTCGTCGTAGCGTCCCGGGTTGGTCGGAGTTTCCCGAGGGAGCGCCTCTCACGTTCGCCCTGCTCCTCCGTCAACGGGACCGGCCCCTCGCTCACGAGCAACCTTGACGTGGTTTTGTTGATGCGTAAACTATCGGTACAACGAGGGATTCTCCGAGAAAGGATGGGATCGATGCCGGAAGGGCGATTGCAGCGTGAACTGAAAAAGAGGCGACCGTTCGAAACTCCGGAGCAGGAGGCCTTGCTGAACCTCTTTCGGACCACCGACCAGTTCCAGATCCGGATGACCCGCTTCTTCCGGCAATATGGTCTGACCCCCTCGCAGTACAATGTCTTGCGCATTCTCGCGGTGAAGGAAAACCGTTGCCGTGCCTGGAGATCGCCGACCGGCTCATCGCGGTCGTACCGGCGATCACCGGGCTGATCGATCGATTGGAGCGCCTGGAGCTGATCGCTCGACGCCGTTCGACGGAGGATCGTCGCATCGTCTTTGTGGCGATCACCGATCGGTGCTCGAACTCCTTGCCAAGATCGACCAGCCGCTGGAAAGCCTCCACAAGCAGTTGATCGGCCACCTTTCCCGCGATGAGCTTCGCGACTTGAGCCGTTTGCTGGAAAAGGCCCGGCAACCGCTCTCGGACAGCGAGGCATAGAGCGACTAACGGATGGGTTGAAGACGCCTGATACGAGCCCGAAGCGCCAGCGAGTCGATTGAGGATCCCCGCCGGAATTCACTCGCTGGCGCTTCGGGCTCGTATCGGGTCCCTGCGGACATTGGCGGGCAACCCATGAGTGAGGCGCTCTCGCATTGGGTGTTCGCCGCTCTCCGAGTACGAATTCAAACCCGCCCGAAGCAGAGGATGGTGATGTCGTCAAACTGACTTCGCCCGGCGGAATGGACTCGGACAAGGTCCCGGATGGCCTCGCCGACACAGACAACACCTGGAGCCGCTTCCGCGATCGTCCGTCTCAGGCGGTCCATGCCGAGTAGTTCGCCGTTCAGACTCATGGTCTCGACACCGTCGGTGAACAGCACGACGACATCACCGTGACCGAGAGGGGTTGTGGCGGCCTGGTAAGTCTCGTTGTCCCTCACCCCGAGTGGCATCGAGGCATTGGTCGCGCTCACGACCTCGAGGCGTCCATCAGCCCGGCGGATTATCGGCGACGGGTGACCGGCGTTGATCACCGTCAGCTCGTGACGATCCCCGTCCGCCACCACCAGGAGAAACGTGACGAATTTCTCGGCCCCAACCTCACACAGGTTCCGGTTCAGCCGGCTCACGAGCCGAATGGGATCGGGCTCCGCCTGGACGAGGAGACGCACCTCGGCGGAAAGCCGGGCCATCAACAGCGCGGCTGGCATTCCCTTACCTGCGACATCGCCAACAGCAATGGCCCAGCGTTTCGACGGCGCAGAGGCATCCGGGCCGGGCATCGGCTGGTAGTCGAAGTAATCGCCGCCCACGAATTCGGCCGGCTCGTAGTCGTGCCAGAACGCATAGCCCGGCAGGTCCGGCGCACGAACCGGAATCAATGACATCTGCACCGCCCGAGCATCCCGTGCCTCTTGCCTGCGCCGCTCCATGATGACGTCCCATTCATGCAACTGGGCGTTCTCGACGGCCATGCTGATCGTGCTGGCCAGCGCGACGACGAAATCGAGGTCATCCTGAGTAAACCGGCTCCGCCCATCGCGTGTATCCACCTGAAGTGCACCGATCGCCCGGTGCTGGTGATTCCAGAGCGGTACGCACAACATCGTCCGGACATGGTACATCTCGAGGCTCCGGGTCGAACCGAACCGGCTGTCGGCCGGGACGTCCTCGCACAGGATCGCCTGTCCCTCTCTGGTGACGTGATCGTAGACCGTACGGCTGGGCGCCGATCGCTCGGTCTGGGGATGCCGGAACTTACTCGCCCGGACCTCCAACTCATCGGTCTCCGCCGCCAGGAACAGCACGAACCCGCGCTCGGCCTGAGGAAAGATCTGAAACAGGGCCTCCAGCACCTTTTCGAGTACCGCCGAGAGTTCCAGGACCCCGACCAGTACCCTGACGATCTCGATAACGACCCTCAGCTTTTCCTCCGCCTTGGCTCGGGCGACCGGCCGGCCACTGGTTGATAAGACGTCGATCGTCTCCAGGATCGTGGCGCTGTCTCCCCGGTCAGCTCGCCAAGACCATACACAAAAGTGAATCTACATATTTTGATTGTATCACCGTCAAGGAGACGGCGAGGCTTCAAGGCAGGCAAGCGCTCTCCCTCGAGCTTCGTATGGTTCGTGCTGTCGAGGTCCACGAGATAGTAGCCGTCGGCTTGCCGGACGATCTTCGCGTGCACCTTCGAAACGTGCGCGTCGGAGAGCGGAATATCGCAATCGACGGCCTTGCCGATGACGGTCTCGTCTTTCTCCAGGCGATACACCGTGCCGGGTCGATCGCCTTCGATCATTCGCAGTGCTGCCATGAAAGGGCGGCCTCCATTGATGCAATCGTCCTCAGCCAATCCCAACTCGACATTCCCACGTCATCGACTCTCATCGTGCATGCAGGTTGATTATAGCCGGCCTTCCTTTTCCAGCGAAACGGGTGATCCTCTCGCTCCGAGTCGGTTCGAGAAGCCATTTGAGCCCCCGAATGGGGCGTCAGAACCTAGCCAAGGGCGTCACCCCTGGACCGGTCTGAGCCCCCGAATGGGGGCGTCAGAACGTAGCCGGAGGCGTCAGCCCCTGGACCGGACCAAACCGCCAAACCCACCGCGGCTCCCCGACCCAAATCCGGGCATCGCCCGGATTTGGGTCGGGGAGCCGCAGTGAAGAATCGCAGCCATTCTCAACCCAGGGTCTGACGCCGCTGGCTACGTCCGGCCGCCCCTCCGAGGCTTTTGGAACGGGCTCTCCGAGGCGACGCAAGCGAATTCCTGAGCCGCGATCACTTGACCCGGATATAGTTGACGTGTAAACTATCGATGTGCCGATGAATCTCTCCCAGCGAGATCCTTGACAGATCGACGATCCGCCACAAGACCACGTCAGGCACTTGCTGCGGAATGTAAGGGAGGGGCTCGGAGCAGGGCCCCATCAACGATTCTCTGGTCAGATACTTGACACATCAACCTTTTAGGTGAAAACCAAGGAGACAGCAGTGATTCGGGTTCGCAGAGCGGTCGAGCGGGGCCATTTCGACCATGGCTGGCTCGACACGTACCACACGTTTTCGTTCAGTCGCTATTACGATCCAGAGCACATGGGCTTCCGAGCCCTTCGGGTGATCAACGAGGATCGGATTGCGCCCGGTCAGGGGTTTGGTACCCATGGTCATCGCGATATGGAGATCGTGACGTATGTGCTGGAGGGGGCCGTGGCCCACCGGGACAGCCTGGGGTCCGGCGGAGTGATCGGGCCTGGCGAGCTCCAGAGGATGACGGCCGGGTCGGGAATCACCCACAGCGAGTTCAATGCCTCCGAGACCGAGCCGGTTCATCTGTACCAGATCTGGCTCTTGCCGGAGCGGGAGGGCCTGAAGCCGTCTTACGAACAGAAGGCGTACCCGGCGCAGGAGCGCCTGAATCGACTGCGCCTGGTGGCTTCCCCGGGTGGGGAGGACGGATCGTTGACCATCCGCCAGGACGCTCGACTTCTCCTGGGCTCCTTTGAGGCGGGTCACGAGATCGCGCACAGTCTGGATCCGCATCGCCATGCCTGGCTCCAGGTCCTGCGCGGAGCGATCACGCTGAATGGAAACGTCCTCGAAGGCGGTGACGGAGCTGCGCTGACCGGCGAGTCCGGATTGAAAGTCCGGGCTGAGAATCCCTCGGAAGTCCTGTTGTTCGAACTGGCCTAAGGAGACTGACCATGCCTCGGATGATTCAAGGCGTCCTGGCCGTCCTGGGACGGCTGATGGTCTCCACGATCTTCCTGCTCTCGGCCGTGGGGAATAAGATCCCGAACTTCAATAAGGTTGCCGAGACCATGGGCGATGTGGGCATACCCTACCCCAAAGTGATGCTCGTCGGGGCGATCATCTTTCTGATCGCCGGCAGCCTCTCGATCATCCTGGGTTACCAGGCGCGGATCGGAGCGACTCTCCTCCTGGTGTTCCTGGTCCTGGCCACTTACTTTTTCCACAACTTCTGGGACATCAGCGACCCGAAAGTGAAGCAAGAGCAGATGATCCAGTTCCTGAAGAACCTGGGCTTGATGGGGGCCATGCTCCTCTTGGTCGCCAACGGGCCGGGGCCGATGAGCCTGGATCACAAGGGGTCGGCCACGCCGCAAGGAGGGTGATGATTGCGGTCCAGTCGCCAGTGCTCGGGTCTGCGACGAACCGGATCGCCGACGAAGGCATCAGCGCCGGATCCTTCGCCGGCATCTCGGCGAGAACGGGCGACCATCTCACCGGACGAGAAAACCGATTCCTTGCAGTGTCGGGCGACTTTCTATAAGTTGGCACCTGAGGCTGCAATCGCCAGGGAGGCTTCTCGTTGCCGAGAGGCGGGGCGAATCGTCATCACCTTGTTCCGATGAGGGAGGACCGGAGATGCTGGCCCAGCTATCGCACTGGATTCTGATCGCGACCTTGAGTCAGGCGCCCAGGAAGCGGCATGGTTGAAAGTCATCCCGGCCGACGTGGACGTGGCGATCCGCACGCGCGGACTCGAGGCGACGAGCCACGACTTTGTCGCCATGCTCAACGCGATGAACCCAGCCTGGGGGAAAATGGCCGAGGACGGGCTGGCGGCCCCTCTGGGAGAAATCCGCCAGAAGCACGGCGAGCATGCCGTGAAGAGCCCATGGATCGGCCTGATTCGACTGGAGGACGGAGCGGCCGAAGGGGGCATGCCCTTTGCCATCATCGTCGGATCGAATCTCTACCTGGAGGTGCTCAAGGAACTTGTCGGCGGCAAGGATCCCGAGCTCAAGCACCAGGACGGCGCTTACGACGCCTTCGACGGACCTGAAGGGCAGGGGACGTGGTATGCGACGAAGGGGCCGGGACTCGTCGCCTTCGGGCCGTCGAAGGCGCTCATCGCCTCGATCGCCAAGCCGGGCGGCAAGACCCTCGACAAGGTCCTCAACGACTCAGCCACCAGGCCGTTCCTGTCCGGCGATCTTGGCGTGTACGTCAACGCGGCCGCACTGACCGTCCGTTACGCCGATCAGATCGAGCAGGGCCGTCAGACTTTCATGGGCGCCATGGACCAGGCCGCCCAGCAGCCGGGTAGCGAGGCCATGATCAAAGCCATCAAGGAGTTTTACGGTGGCCTCTTCGACTCGATCAAGAATGCGAACGCGTTGATCCTGAATCTCGATGTTGCCGAGAAGGGCTTACACCTGACCGGCGTGTTGAATGTCAAACCCGATGCGCCCGCCGCCAAATCGATGAGTGAGATCCACACCGGTCCGGCCACCACCGTGGGCAACTTTCCTACCGGCGCAATGGCTTACCTCTACATGGACTTGGAAGCCCGGACCCTTGAACGACTTCAGGGAATGAGCCTCCGCATGATCAACTCAGGCAAGCCTTCACCCGAATTGGAGAAGGCCATGGCGGAATTCCACGGCCTGGGCCGGATCGAGTCACTGGCCAGCGTTTCCTTCGCCAATGGGATGAGCATGCTCAGTGAGATCACCGTGTCCGACCCCAAGAAATACGTGGCCGCTCAGGAGGCCATGCTCCAGGCCATGAAAGGTGGCACCGGCGGCTTGAACCTCTACAAACAGGTCAAGATCGATCGCGACGTTGAGACTTTCCACGGACTGAAGTTTACGCGCATCGTCGCCACAATCGACCTCGAAAAGTTCACCCAGTTCGCGGGAAACAATCCGGTCCAGGTTGAGGCCATGAAATCGATGATGAAATCGATGTATGGCGGAGAGACCATCACCTACTGGTATGGGACCGACGGCAAGCGTCTGTTCCAGATGATGGGACCGACCTGGGATTCCGTCAAGACGCAGGTTGACGGCTACCTGAAGGGCGAGGCCGGCGTCGGAGCGACCGCGGGCTTCAAGACCGTTCGCTCCGAGTTACCCGAGAAGGCCAGCCTGCTCGTGATGATCGAGAGCCAGAGCCTCATCAGGTGGTATGGCGGCCTGTTGGCGGCGATGCTCAAGAATCCGGACCTGAAGGTCGGCGACGACCTGCCCAAGGAACCCGCCTTCGTGGGCGCGTCCCTCACCCCCCGGCCGCCGGTGGGCTACGAGTTCCACCTGATGATACCCAGCAGTGTCGGGACGGTCGTGGACAAGGGGATCGTGCCGATCTTCCGGGGTCTGCGACCGCCGGGTGGGAATCCGTAGCAGGTTCTTGTCGATGGGGATGGCCTCGCCAAGACGAAGGACCGCCACGGCGGCACCCAGCGGTCGCCCTCGGCCTTACGACAGAGGGATGGGTTAGAGGGGTCCGTGCGTGCGCAGACCAATCGTGAATCGCTGCACTTTCGATTGACGGCTCGTTGGGCGCGGGTCTCCTGACCCCGACCTGGAGCCGGTTCGTTGGGCGCGGGTCTCCTGACCCCGACCTGGAGCCCGACCGAAGGTCTCCCTTGTGTCCGACCCGTCAATCGAAGGTTGACGGCACCTCAGCTTCACGGTCCCTCATCACTCGGCGGCTGCTCCGTTTTTCGCGACCTCGGTCTCGTACCGAAGGAGTCGGATATCCGACAACTTCATATAGAAAACCGTCAATTTGTAGGATTTGAGCATTCCTGGCCAGGTGTACGTCTTCTTGATGATGGTGCGATCTCGTTCTTTGGAAGTGGTGCCGGGACCATCAGGCGAACGCCCAATCAGCTTCTCAGTCTCCTCGAGGGTCATGAGGCTCTGATCTTCGGCTTTCGTTCGAGAATCCAGCGACTTCACGGCCGAATTGTATCCGCCCAGGGCCGAGTACTGAAGCCAGCCGACAGCCACCACGACGACGAGGAGGACCAGGCCGATGAGATTCCGAGCGGGAGGTCTCCCTTTATTCGAGGTGCCCGACTTCGCGGCTCGAGAAGACGTCGGGTTGGACATGGCGATCCCCCTTGGATGGCTCGGAGGAAGGCAACGTAGACAGCCGGTCTGTCGAGGACCTTCCGGCTGAACGAGGACCGATCCCGCGGTCGATCCGGATCGCCCCCCGACCCAGTATCGGCTCCTCACCCAGCGCGTCGGTCTCTCCAATAAAGCAGTTCACCAATCCGTAATCAACTCCGGGGCGGAAACCCGCCCGACGGTAGAAGCCGGGAACCGTTCGACTCATGACAAACCCCGCGACACTCCTCACATCCCGCCTCCATCTCCGCCTCTGGTGCGAGGAAGACCTCCCGTCCTTTGCAGCGATGAACGCCGACCCGCGCGTCATGGAGTTCTTTCCGAGGCCACTCGACCGCGCTGAGAGCGATGCCCTGGCGACCCGGATCCGCGACCACTTCGCCCGCCATGGATTCGGTCTCTGGGCCGTGGAGGTGCCAGGGGTCGCCGACTTCATCGGATTCGTCGGTCTAGCCGTGCCGACGTTCGATGCGCACTTCTCGCCGTGTGTGGAAATCGGTTGGCGGCTTGCCCGCGAGCACTGGGGTCGTGGATACGCCACCGAGGCGGCTCGTACCGTTCTCGACGTCGGATTCCGACAATTCGGCCTCGGTGAGATCGTCTCGTTCACCGTTCCGGCGAACCTGCGATCGCGGCGCGTCATGGAGCGAATCGGCATGACACACTCACCCTCCGACGACTTCGATCATCCGGCCCTCCCCGAAGGCCATCCACTCCGGCGTCACGTGCTCTATCGAGCGAGCCGATCGCTCGAATTCCCGTACAGACCTGAATCCCCGACGGCTTGATCCGCGTCACCCTGTGCTCGAGGCGGACGGTCGGGCCCCCTGGGCTTGAGAGGTGATGATCTGGTCGAAGATCGCTCGGGTTCGATGGGTCTGCGCGTTCGACATCGCCAAGGAACGACGCGACCGAGCGGGCGGGATCGTCGTCGTTGAGCCGGCGAGCGAGGCGCTCCAGCTCGTCGGGCAGCTCGGGGAGCGATCCCACATTGCGATTCTGGATCAGCCGGAGCCGGCCCTCGACCGCACGAAGGAAGTTGTAGGCGTCGCGCAGCTCCGCGTGGGTCTGGGTGTCGATCAGTCGATGGCGCTTCAGCGCATCGAGCGCGTCCCAGAGATTGGGGCGGAGCACGGTCGGCAGGGTCGCGGCATGGACCAGTTGAAGATACTGGACAATGAACTCGATGTCCGCGACCCCTCCGAATCCACGCTTGAGATGCAGACGCGGTCGCGAGGCTTCGAGCCTCCGGCGCATTGCCAGGGCTTGTACGGCCAGTTGGACGGGATCGGTCGGAGCCGCCAGCATCGCCTGGATGGCGCCAGTCACCTTCCGTCCGAATCCGCCGGTGGCAAAGACAACCCGTGCCCGGTTGAACGCCATCCGCTCCCAGGGCTGCGTCGAGTGCTCGAGGTACTCGCGAAAGGCATCGAGGGTCAGGACCAGCGGCCCGGAGGCACCGTGGGGCCGGAGCCGGGCATCCACGACGTACAGCGGGCCTGCATCGGATCCGCATCCCAGGGCTTTGAGCACCCGATGCACGACTTCGGTCACGAACTGGTCGTTCGAAACCGACGCGGGACCGCCGACAGTCATCCCGTCAGTCTCGTGGAGGAAGATCAGGTCCAGGTCACTGTGGTAATTCAGCTCGCGTCCGCCGAATTTTCCCAACCCCACGATCGCCCAGCGGTCGGGACGGCCGCTGGCCTGCGCACTGCGGCGTACCGTAGCGCTCCGCACGACGATGCCACTGGTCGCGCGCTACCTGAGTGACGACCGCCTCGGCGACGTCCGCCAGCTCGCGCGTCAGCTCCCGAACCGGTTCTCGGCCCAGGATGTCGCGCGTGCCGATTCGCACCCATTCCTTATTCCGGAAGCTCCAGAGAATCGGGGCCGGATCCTCCGCCCCCGCGCACAGCTCGGCCAGCTCCGCCTTGATCGCCGATCCTGGTGAAGGGCGGTCCACGACCAGCGAGTTGACCAGGTCGTCGATCATCCCCGGGTTGTTGATCAGGATCTCGGAGAGGAACTGGCTGGTGGCGCACAGCTCGACGTACAAGCGCAGACTCGGCGGATTGAAATTGAACAGCTCCCAGAGCACCGCCTTGGCCCCCAGTGACCCCGACACCTTCTCCAGATTCGTCAATGTCATGTCCGGATCGGGCGTACGGCCGACCGCTTCGAGCAACCGGGGCGCGATCGCGGCCAGGAAGTGGCGGCAACTGCGCCTGGGACAGGAACGGGAAGTCCTCGCGAGCCAGCGCCAGGAGGTTCTGATGGGCCGTTAACCGGTCGCGAAACGGGTACCTCGCCAAGACCTCGGCGATGAGCTCGGGATCGGGGTCGGGGTCGAGTACGAGGTTGACGATCGGATCGGCCGCCTCACCGTGATCGCCGCTGAAGGCGTCGTGCAGCAGGTGATTGAGGATCCGCCGGTTCAGCTCCGTCTTGCTGCGGTAGTCGCTCAGGAACCGGACCGCCGGGCCCGTCCGCTCTTCCCAGGCACTGGCCGGCGCGTAGCCCATCCGGAGGGCCAGCGTGCGCACCGACTCCATCTCACGAGGCATCTCGTGGGTCTGCCGGTCGAAGACGATCTGGAGCCGGTGCTCGACCCTCCGTAGGAATCGATACGTGTCGTCCATGATATACCGTTCCTCGGCACTCAGGCAGCCCACCCGCTCGAGCTGCGCGATGGCGTGGAGGGTGTTGCCGCCGCGCACGTCGGGGTACTCGCCGCCATGGAGGAGCTGGAGGAACTGGACGACGAACTCGACGTCGCGGATCCCACCCCGTCCCGTCTTGACCTCGACCTCCGCCGTCCCGGCCGAGACGGTGCGCTGCTCGATCCGCCGCTTGAGGGCCTTGATCTCGGCGATCTCCGTGGCCGCGAGGTATCGGCGATAAACGAATGGGGTGATCGCCTCCTGGAACGTCCGTCCCAGTGCCATGTCGCCGGCCACGGGCCGGCATTTGAGCAGTGCCTGACGCTCCCAGGTCCGCCCTCGGGTTACGTAATAGCCGACCGTCGAATTGAACGAGCGCGCCATCGCGCCCTGTTCCCCATCCGGACGGAGCCGCATATCGACCCGGTAGGCCATGCCCAGCGCCGTGTGCTCGGCCAGCAGGCGGACCACCTCGCTGCCCATCCGCGCGAATAACTCGGCGTTGGAAACGACCTTGGGCCCCGTGCTCTGACCATCTTCGTCGTAGAGGAAGACCAGGTCGATGTCCGAGCTGTAGTTAAGCTCCTCACCTCCCAGCTTTCCCAGCCCGAGTACGACGAACCGGGCCGGGGAACCCCGCGGCGTCGTCGGCACACCGAACCGCGCCTCGGCACGAGCACGAGCCAGCCGGACCGCACCGTCCACGCAGGCATCCGCCAGGTGGGAGAGGTCCTGTGTAATCACCTCGAGCGGGAAGCCCCTAACGATGTCGTTGTAGCCGATCCGGAGGCTCTCGCGCTGTCGGAACCGGCGCAGGGCCAGCTTCTGTTCCTCTTCGGAAGGCAATGCGGACAGAGTCTCCCAGAGCTGCTCGATGAGCATGGAGCGGTCCCGAAGCTCGGCACCCGCCTGAAGCCAGTCGAACAGCTCGGGATCGCGAATCAGGACCTCGCTGTAATACTGGCTTGTGCTGAAGACCTGGAGCAGGATCTCCGTCGTTCGCGGGTCGCCGGCAAGCTCCGCCAGCGTCTGACCGAGCTGGGGAACGGCGGCGAGGAACCGCTCGAGATTGGTCAGGGCCATGCCGGGGTCGGGACATCCCGGCAGGACCGCGTCGAGCTGAACGGCGATCCGGTCGAACTTCGTCCCGATGCGCCGGGCCAGCCCGGCGGGTCACGTCTGCAAGATCGCGGCGCGCCCCGTTCCGGATCGCGAACGCCGAGGGTGGCCAGCCAGCTCTGGACCAGCTCGGGGACCTCGTGATAGGTCGAGAACCAACCCGCGTTCATCCGCACCCTCGCTCTTGCCGTGTCACGGCCTTGCCAGACGCCGTCTTCGCCCGCGACCAAACAGGAATTCAAGATTCAACGAATCGGATCGTCTCCATCTTAAATCTTGGATGTCGAATCTCGAATGTGGAATCTTGAATGTGGAATCTCGAATGTGGAATCTTGAATGTGGAATCTCGAATGTGGAATCGAGATTTTCCCAAGATGTGCGCAGGGTGCAGTGTCAGTCCTGAGCCCGCTCCTCTGGTGCCACCGGCACCGCACCGACATGCTGAAGATGCCGGAAGATCAGCTCGACATCCGGCCAGCTCAATCCCAGCCGAGCGGCGATGTCGCGTTCATCGGTCCCGGTGCCGAGTAAGGGCCCGACCCGCTCGGCGAAGGGCTGGAGCCATTCGCAAAGCGCCGGGCTCGGCGCGTACCGGCGATGCGATGGCCAGGGAGCACCGAAGTCCTGGAAGTCCGGATCGAACCAGTATTCCCGGCCGCCATTCCGGAGCAGCTCGAGGAACCATTCCTCGAAGCTCCGCGCGATGATCCGGGGCGGGCTACCGAGCGCGTCGTCACCCGAGGTGAAGATGGGATGACCGGCGCCGGGAAGCTGGTAGGCCAGATCGATACAGACGGTTTGGAGATTGGGATTCCCCAGCTCGAACCAGCTCTCGGGCTGCACAATCATCCCGGGCACACGGGCAAACGGGATCATGGGCCCGATGGCGGAGATGGGGTGGATCAGCGGTCCGGAGCGATAGAGACCATTGGAGAGCATGAGCCAGGCGCGGAGCCCCGTCGGCAGTCCATAGCCATGCCGCTCTTCCCAGGCGGCGATCGACTGGGGATCGGCTCCGGGTCGGCAGGCAGCCCGGCCGTCCGGGAACCCCGACTCCAATACGGCCGGATCGGGAGCCAGGCGGGCGTCGCCCCCCCCCCAGGCCATCCAGCACCTCACCAGCTCCCGAAGCGGGACGGCCATCGACTCTCCCCTTCATGCCAGAGTGGCAACACTCTCGGTCGTTTCCACGCGGCCGAAGAGTGTCACGGCACTGGCATCCTCCACAACCACTCGCACGATCCGGCCGATCAATCGCTCAGGTCCCGCGAAGACCGCGATCCGGTCGCAGGCCGTCCGACCCGTGAGCTGATCGATGCCGTCCCAGCCGTCCCGGCGGGTGGTCGAGCGGCTCACTCCCTCGACGAGGATGTCCACGGTCCGGCCGATCCACCGCCGGTTGTCCTCCAGGCTGATCGCTGTCTGGAGTGCCAGTAGCTCGTTGTTGCGCCGCTTCTTGACCGCCTCGGGCACATCATCCGCATGGAGCAGATCGGCCTTGGTCCCCTGCCGGGCACTGTACTTGAAGATAAAGCTATTCTTGAACCGGGACCGTTTGACCAGGTCCGCCGATCGTTCGAAGGATGCCTCGGTCTCGCCGCAGAACCCGACGATGAAGTCGCTCGAGACGGCCACGTCCGGAATCGTCGCGCGGGTCCGTGCCAGCATCTCCTCGTACGATGCGACCGTGTACATCCGCTTCATCCGCTTGAGGATCTCGTCGCAGCCGCTCTGAGCGGGGACATGCAGGTATCGCGAGACTTTGGGCAAGTCCCGGACCGCCTGAAGCAGGTCGTCGGTCATGTCATTGGGGAAGTTGGTGATGAACTTGATCCGCTCGATGCCGTTGACGTCGTGAATCCGTTCCAGCAGATCGGAGAGCCGCCAAGTTCGGCCGTCGGGGTGGCGGAACTGGTAGCTGTTGACGGTCTGACCCAGCAACGTGATTTCCTTGACGCCCTGATCGGCCAGCAGCCGGGCCTCGGCCAGGATCGCGTCGGGGGGGCGACCCTGCTCGGGGCCCCGAACCGAGGGGACGATGCAGTAAGTGCAGAACTTGTCGCAGCCCATCATGACCCGCACGAAAGCCTGGAACGGGGTCGGGCGCATCGCCGGCTCGCGATCGGGATCGTAGGTCTCGAAGCTCGCCGTGACCGCTTCCAGCGAACCGTCGTGCCGGGCTCGGCTCACGGCCAGCTTTGTAGCATCTTCGTCCTTTGCCTTCGCTAACAACTCCGGTACCCGGCCGAGCTGTCCCGGGCCCACGACGATGTTGACATGGGTGCGTGCGCGGAAAATGTCTTCCTGGTCCTTCTGTGCCATGCAACCGAGCACACCGATCGCGACGTCCGGCTTCTTCTCTTTGATCCGCTTGATCCGCCCCAGGGCGCTGTAGATCTTGTCCTCCGCGTGTTGCCGGACCGAGCAAGTATTATAAAGGATAGCATCCGCCTGCTTGATGTCGTCAGTCAGCTCATAGCCCTCATGGCGCAGCTTGGCGACGACGAGCTCGCTGTCCAGCAGGTTCATCTGGCAGCCGACCGTCTCGATGTAGAGCTTTTTCTTCGTAGGGGGCGGTTCGGCAGGATCGGCCATCGTCACGGTTCCCTGGCAAGGATGTCTCAAGGGGTTGAGGCTGACCACTTTTCGGCGGGAAACCCAGCCCGGCTCTCAGCGACGAACCGGAAAGCCGTATTCGTAGGGTGGGTGGAGCTGAGCTCGGCTCAGCGCAACCCACCGATTCATTGAGCTTTCCGTCGGTAGGTTGCAGCAGGCGGAGCCCGCCTCCACCCACGCCACCGGCCAGAAACTCCAGCTTCCCGGCCAGTCTCTCAATGTCATCGAGCCAGGACGAGCGAGCGCCCTGGCTCCCGTGTCCCCTCATCTCATTCCGATCTTACCAGAGCACACGTCCGTCTGAAAACCGCGCCTGGAGGTCATTCGGCCTCCGCTCCGGCTTTGGCCTCGCCCACGTCCGCCTCGAGGCGGTACTCCAACCGATCCAAGCTCTCCCGGGGCGTTGCCCCGGGCTGGTCTGTTTCGGCCCCTTTGGGGCGGGAATTCGCCGCGCCTGGCCCCGACTCCGGTGGTGTTGAGCGAGGAGTCTCTCAATATCGGCGGAGTTTCTTCCAGACGGATTCGCGGTAACGCTCGCACCGACGGCAGGGGATGAGCGTCGGTAAGATCCCGGTCGCCAGGCCAATCTCTCAGGGCCCTGCCGGTGGCCAGACTGCCCCGCTGGATCTTCTCCGGAGGACATCTTCACGGCGGTCGGCCGGGGCGACAAGCAACTCGATCATCTCGAAGAAGTCGGTTCGCCGTACTCTGGACCTCCTTCCCTGATCGAGTGACGCCAACTCGGACTCGAAGATGGCCGCGGCCTTCGCGAGGTTGACCAGGGCCCACGCGGTCAGCCAGGACTCGCGGACCTCCGGAAGGCTGACGAGGTCGATCCCGCCCAGCGATTCGGCTCGCTCAAGCACGGTCCGGGCCGCGTCGGGATCGAGAAGGGCCAGCGGGACAGCCGAGATCGCCAGGGAGCCGATGAGGTCGTTGCGGTCTTTGAACGCCCGGGGCAGTTGGCCGGGCCGGGCCGCCATCGCCCCGCCGGACCGGGCCCAGGCCCAGCTCGGATCGCCGATCATCAAGGCCAGCGCGCGGTCGATCAGCGGACGGGAACGGGGACGCAGCTAGATTCGGGCCTGGTTCAGTTCGTACGGAGCCGAGGTAACACTTTTTCGGGATGCGCGGCCTGCTTTCCCGTCCGTAACTACTGCCGGAATCAGGACTTCGGGCCATGCTACCAGGTACTTTACGCCGCCAAGTGCCACCCTGTTTGAACCAGGCCGAGTCCGCATGATTTTTTCTTTTCGATTTTCGTATCCTCTGTTGCGGTCAAGAGTTCGGGAGCCCAAAACGCCGGAATTCCGACCCGATGCATTAACGGATTTTCTATCTTGAGGCATACTGATAATAGAGCACCACGCAAGACCACCTCGAATCGTCGCCTGAGGCCGTGAGAGACCGTTGAAGAAGGAAATCCTGAACATCGCACCACCCCAATACCGCTGGTCAGAAACCCGGACTGACCCACGTCGCGACCCGTTCGTCCCGAACTCGCTTGGGGCCAAAGAGATCGGCGATGGCGGCTCGTCAAATGGTTGCCAACGAGTGCCAACCCATGCCACGATCCGCGGTGGGTGCTGCCCTTTTCGCGTCCCACGACCCGATCGTGTGTCGTCCCTGACCATCCCTGCTGAGGACTCGGGTTCTCAAAACCGGTCACCGCACCACCCCTCGGTCAGAAAGCTGATCGGCGAGAACCTTCGAAAGATAGGAAGACCTTGACGGCGTTCGCCTTGCGAAAACCGGCCGGGTCCGAAGGAAAGTCGGTGACAGACGCCAGCTTCTTATAGTCGGCCTGGCGATTTCGTGATACAAGCTCGCTTCCGGAAGGATCGCGTTCTGGGCTCCGGCCAAGGAATGGCCGAGAGAGTTGACGTGGTCCGAGTCCCCTCAACATCAACCACGCGCCACCAAATCACTATGAGAATCCTCGCCGTCCATCCCAGTCCCCTGATGTACACGAAGATCTTCCTGCGGTTGGAGCCGCTGGGGATCGAGTTGATCGCGGCGTCGGCTCGTGCGCGGGACATTCGGTGCGATTGATCGACCTCCAGGTTGAGACGGCCGAGGGCTACGAGCGATGGGTTCGGGAGTGGCATCCGGACGCCATCGCGATCTCGAACAACTACCTGGCCAACGTGCCCGAAGTCATCGACCTCGCGAAGAAGGCCAAGGCGATTCGACCTCAGGCATTCGTCTTCGTCGGCGGTCATAGCGCGTCGTTCGTCGCTCGGGAACTGCTCGATCATGCCGGCGGGGCGATCGACTGCGTCCTCAAGGGGGAGGGCGAGGCTTCCATCGGGCCGCTCCTGGAAGCGGTCGCCGATGGCGATGCCCAAGCCTTGCTCGAAGTGCCCGGCGTGGTGACGTCGGAGGGCCAGGGACCAGCGCCCGGCTTCATCAAACATCTCGAGGACTTACTCCCCGCGCGCGACCTGCTGCGCCATCGCCGCAAGTACTTCATCGGGGTCCTCGACCCGTGTGCCTCGATCGAGTTCAGCCGGGGTTGTCCCTGGGATTGCTCGTTCTGTAGTGCCTGGACGTTCTATGGTCGAAGCTATCGCATCAAGAGCGCCGAGGCGGCCGCTGACGAGCTGGCCCAGATCCGCGAGCCTGGGGTCTTCATCGTAGACGACGTGGCCTTCATCCAGGGCGAGCACGGCATGGCCATCGGCGAGGCCATTGCTCGCCGAGGGATCCGCAAGCAGTATTACCTCGAGACCCGCGGCGACGTCCTGCTGCGGAACAAGGACGTTTTCCGCTTCTGGAAGACACTAGGCCTTCAGTATATGTTCCTCGGCGTCGAAGCGATCGACGAGGAGGGCCTGAAGCGGTTCCGCAAGCGGGTGACCCTCTCGAAGAACTTCGAAGCGATCGAGTTCGCCCGGTCGCTGGGCATCATGGTCGCGATCAACATCATCGCTGACCCGGACTGGGACTCCCGTCAGTTCGAGGTGATCCGCCAGTGGTGCCTGGAGATCCCCGAGATCGTCAACATCAGCGTGAACACCCCATATCCCGGCACCGAGAGCTGGCTGACCGAGTCGCGACGGATCACCTCGCGCGACTATCGGCTCTTCGACATCCAGCATGCCGTCCTGCCCACGCGGCTTCCTCTACCGGAGTTCTACCGAGAGCTGGTCAATACCCAGCAGGTCCTCAACCGCAAGCACCTGGGCTGGTCGGCGGTCAAGGCGTTGGCGGGAATCCTGGCGAACAACCTGGCTCGTGGTCAGACCAACACGCTCAAGATGCTCTGGAAGTTCAACAGTGTCTACAACCCTCAGCTCCAGATCAACGACCATCAACAGCCCGTCCGCTACGAGATGGCGCCCCCGCCTCCCCCGCACGACGTGATCGATCCGAGGTCAATTTACGTCCATCCGGCGCGGGGACGCACCAGCCGCGTGATCGACGAAGCCACCGAGACCTTTGTCGACCTGACCAGGCAGAAAGCCGATGCCCTGTCGTGACGACGTTGGGTCATGGACCGTCGAGCCACTCATCCGCCACGCCGCCATTACCCGATGGTATCCTCGGATGTCTCGCTGAGGCCGCGCGCAGAATTCCACAATGCTCCGAACCATCATGATGGGTGTGGCGACGATCAGCGCACCGGCCCAACAGAGGAGGGTCAGCACGACACCCAGCCCTGTGAGAGCCATGAGAAGGAACGGATCCGTTCTGGGGGAAGGGAGGGATCCCGAGTCTCGTGAGAAGATCCAGAGAGTCCCGAAGAAGAGGCATGCGATGACGATTGCGAGCGTCAAGAGCGACGCGAACCGGACGACTGACACTAGCGCGGATTCAGTCTCCGAATCCTTGGCCTGCAAGGGAACAGGCTTCAGACCTTTTACTTGTCGCTTCTCCGAACGGTTTGACGCAAGCTTCAAGCGGAGCAGCGTAAAGACGAGTACGTCGAGGACGATGAACCCCACAAAAGCGAAAGCTTCCATCCGTTCGTTCCTGGGTCATGATCGATCGGGATAGGAGCCCCTCAATTCGCGAGGTCCGGCCGGTTCTCACACCTCACGGCTCAAGGCCCAGCTTGGCTTGAGGCTCGAGGCTGGGTAGGCATCGCGATCGTTGCGATCGATCTCGTCCCCCGACCGAAGTCGATGAACCGCGTTGTGCAACACTGCAAATGGAAGAGTGAGGAGATACACGAGCCAGGTCATTGCGGCAACCAGGATCTTCCAGTTGACCGTCAAGACGTGAACCACGAGATGCGCAGTCAGGATCACCAGGCGAACCGCGAGGGAAAACACCATCGTGACCAGCTCGAAGGCGAGACCGAAGACCAGGTCAAAGACGATCGCGAGCAATGCCTGAAAACCCGTGTACGAGCGGCAGATCCGTCCGCGATTGCCGAGGCGGTATTCTGTTTGATAATGCAACGCCATGGGGCCGCTCCTCGCACGCAGGCTTTGGCTTCACACCGAGCATCAATGGTCGAGCCGAGTTTGCACTATCCGGTATTCGCGGCTGGCCGCCGATTATTGAGAGCCTGTCCAGGAGATGGCCGGCGTCGCTTCACGCCATCAGGCCGAGTCGATAAGAGAAGGTCTATGGTAGAATGCACGAGTCGCTTGGCCGGAATTCGAGCCCGCAGTGAGGAGTTGAAACAATGAGTGACGCTACGAACCTGGCCCAATCCGTTGGGATTGCTGGCAAGAATGGCCCGGCTGGGGCAGAGGTTGTCGTGCCCGATAACATGCTCTATGAAATCGTCGAGGGCCAGATCCTGGAGAAGCCCGTGGGTGCTAAGCAAGTTCAAATCGCGTTCATGCTGGCTTATCGTATCGAGTCGTTCGCCGAGCCCAAGCGATTGGGACACGCAATCACTGAAATGATCTTCCGGATCGATCCAGCCAAGGACCTTCAGCGTCGGCCCGACGCGGCGTTCATCTCCGACGTGCGCTGGCCTTTTCGCCGCCGCGTACCTGATGTGCCTGTCTGGGACTTGGTCCCCGACCTGGCAATCGAGGTCGTTAGTCTCAGCAACTCGGCCGACGCGGTGAACGACAAGATGCGCGAGTACTTCGAAGCCGGTTCGAGTCAGGTCTGGGTGGTCTATCCGAAACGAAGCGAGATCTACGTCTATTCCTCGACGAAGCAGATCCAGGTCTCTCAGCTAGGCGACGAGCTCGACGGGGGCGATCTCTTACCCGGTTTTCGCCTGCCTGTAGCAGCTCTTTTCGAAGACGAGCCCGAGACGGAATGAGCGCGATGTTTAACCCCACCCAGACTCCGATGCCTTCATCCGCTCTGAACCATCTCTCGGATCGTCTGCGCCGTGAGACTCGCGCCGAGGTCTATTTCGACACTGGTATGCGCGGGCTCTATGCGACCGACGCCAGCCTCTACCAGATCGAACCCATCGGGGTCGTGGTACCGCGAACGGCCGAGGATGTGACGGCCACGGTCTCGATTGCCGCCGAGGAGCACGTTCCAATCATCGCGCGCGGGGCGGCGACCAGTCTCTCGGGCCAGACCGTCGGCAAGGGCATCGTCATCGACTTCTCGAAATACTTGAATCGGATTGGCATCGTGGACCGAGATTCCATGACGGTCCGGGTTGAGTCGGGCGTGGTACTCGACCAGCTCAACGCCCACCTCAAGCCGTTAGGCATGATGTTCGGGCCAGACGTCTCGACGAGCGATCGTGCGACGATCGGCGGGATGATCGGCAATAACTCGGCCGGGGCGCGGTCGCTGCGCTATGGCAAGACGGTAGACCACGTCCTCGCGGTTGAGGTCGTCCTGGCCGACGGCACTCCAACCCGGTTCGGCCCCGTCCCGGCCGATCAGCTCGATGGGATCTGCGCGAGAACCGACTCCGTCGGCACTTTGCATCGTGTGGTACGCGACGTGGTCGCCCAGGACGAGTCGGCGATCCGCGCGCGGTTCCCTCATATTCTGCGGCGCGTCAGTGGGTATAACCTCGACGAATTCGTGCCCGGACTGCCGGTCCGGCCCACCGGCTGGCACGATGAGCCCTGGCAGTTCAATCTCGCGAGGCTGATCGTGGGCGGCGGAAGGGACGCTCGCCGTCGTCGCGGCGGCAGAGCTGAAACTGGTCCCGCTTCCGGTCGCTCAGGGCCTGGTCGTCCTGTCCTTCGCCACGATTCCCGCCGCGCTCGATCGGCTGGCTGAGATCGTCGATACCGGTCCGGTGGCCGTCGAGATGCTCGACCGGATGATCCTGGACCTGGCCGCGGAGAACCCCCTGTTCGCCAAGCACTTGAACTTCACCGAGGGGCGGCCCGCGGCCGTCTTGGCCGCCCAGTTCTACGCCGATTCCACCGACATTCTGGCCACGCGCACCGAGGCGCTCGCCCGGCGATTCGAAGGACGGCCAGGTGTTCTCGGAGTCCGAAGCAGCCTGGTCAACGCCGACAAGGACGACTTCTGGAAAATCCGCAAGGCCGGATTCTCGCTGCTGATGGGGATGGTCGGCGATGCCAAGCCGATCGCGTTCGTCGAGGACACGGCCGTCGCCCCCGGTCGACTGCCCGAGTTCTACGACCGTTTCCGCGCCATCGTCTCTCGTCAAGAGGTCGCAGCCGCTTGTTATGGACATGCCGACGTCGGTTGCTTGCACATCCGGCCGATCATCAACGTCAAGACCTGGGAAGGTCTCGACACGCTCCGGTTGATCGCCCGGGAGGTCTCCGACTTGGTCGTCGAGTTCGGCGGCTCGATGAGCGGCGAGCATGGTGACGGCCTGGCCCGCAGCTTGTGGAACCGTAAGCTGTTCGGACCCGAGGTGTACGCGGCGTTCGAAACGATCAAGAACGCCTTTGATCCCGAGAACCGACTCAACCCCGGCAAGGTTCTGGGGGACGCCGACCCCGCCGATAACCTTCGCATCGGCCCGTACTATCACCCCCACGAACCCGCTCCTACGATCCTGGATTTCTCGGGGCAGGGGGGGTTCGCCGGCGCGGTGGAGATGTGCTCAGGCGTCGGTGCCTGTCGCAAGACCAACGGCGGGACGATGTGCCCCAGCTATATGGTCACCCGGGACGAGATGCACACGACCCGCGGTCGCGCCAACTTACTCCGCCTGGCCATGACCGGCGAGCTGCCCAGCCAGAACGGCGGGCTCGACAACGAGACTCTGCACGAGGCGCTCGACCTGTGTCTCCAGTGCAAGGCGTGCAAGACCGAGTGCCCATCCAAAGTCGACATGGCCAAGCTCAAGGCCGAGGTGCTCCACCAGCATTATCAGGGCCGCGCGCGTCCACTCGGACATCTCCTCCTGGGCCAGATCTTCCGTCTCAATCCGCTGGCTGCCGCGACCGCCCCCCTGACCAACGCGATGCTCCGCAATCCCGCCTTCAAGTGGCTGCTGGAAAAGGTTGGCGGTATCGACCGCAGGCGCACCCTACCGACCTTCGCCAGCGACCACTTCCGCAAATGGTTCCGGCGCCATCGGGCGGACTCGCGAGCTGGAACGCGCGGCACGGTTCTTTTGCTGGACGACTGCTTCACGACCTACAACAATCCCGAAGTGGGCATCGCGGCGGTGCAGGTCTTGGAGGCTTCGGGATACCACGTTGACCTGGCGGGTCTGGCATGCTGCGGCCGGCCGGCGATCTCCAAGGGACTGCTCCCCCTGGCGCGCGAGCTCGCCGCCACGAACGTCCGGAAGCTGCTGAGCTCGGTGCACGCCGGGATTCCGATCATCGGCTGCGAGCCGAGCTGCCTGGTGACCCTGATCGACGAATACCGGGAGTTTCGTCTGGGCGCCGGGGCCGAAGAAGTTGCCCAGGCCGCCCACCTGGTCGACGCATTCGTCGCCGATCCATCGCGAGTGCCCGAATTGCCGCTGGCACCCCGGCCAGGACACGTACTCGTCCACGGTCACTGTCAACAGAAGGCGTTACTGGGCACCTCTGGTACCGTCGCGGCGTTGCGACGAATTCCCGAACTCGAAGTGAAGGAGCTCGACTCGGGTTGCTGCGGCATGGCCGGCTCGTTTGGCTACGAGCTGGGCCATTATGACGTGAGCGAGGCTCTGGCCAACCGCGTTCTGATCCCCGCCGCCCGGGCCGAGCCCACAGCTCGCCTGGTCGCGCCAGGCTTCTCATGCCGCAGCCAGGTCCACGGTCTGGCGGAGATCAATGCATGGCACCCTATCCAGATCCTCGCCGAGCAACTTCGACTTTAGGATGCTGGGCCGCCCGCTCACAAGTCTTCGCGAAAACGTGGGTTGACGCGCTGCAAGGCACGGGCCAGCACGTGAAGGTTGAATGTCATTCCCAGAGAGTCCTTGAAATCGCTGGTGTGTCGGAGCATCTTATTCCTGGAATCGATGGGAAATCCCTGATTCTCGGGGGACCCTCTCGCAAACTGCGTAGAGTCATGTTAGTGTGATAGTGGCGGCGGATCGGTCGATGGGAGACCGGCTGAACGTCGCTACCCTTTCTCGTGCCCAGGGCGGGAGTTCGCCCGTTCTCATCCAGAATTCACCGACCGACTTCAAGGGTGGGTCAAACCATGTCAGAACGACGCCGCGGTTTCACATTGATCGAGCTTCTAGTCGTGATTGCGATCATCGCCGTCTTGATCGCCTTGCTGTTACCCGCCGTCCAGGCCGCCCGGGAGGCGGCACGACGTGCCCAGTGCACCAACAACCTCAAGCAACTCGGGCTGGCCATCGCGAATTACGAGTCGGCCAACAACAGCCTGCCCATCGGTTCCGTCTTTGGAGTCGGATACCCCCCGTGTACGAGTCCCGGCTTCGGCAACGGTTGCCAAAACACGCCGTGGTTCATCTTGATGCTTTCGTATATCGATCAGGGGCCGCTCTACAACTCCTTCAATTTCTCGATCGGCGCAGAAGGGACCATGACGCCGGGATATCCGGCGGGATTCATCATCAATAGCACGGTATTTGTCACCCGGATCAACTCGTTCCAGTGTCCCAGCGATATTCCCCAGGTCTTCAGCTATGCGGCCGCGGTGGCTAACAGCGTCCCGCTTCCGCCCCTCCCCTGGTCGGCCACGAAGGGGAACTATGGGGTCAACTGGGGAAACCTGGATTACGGTCAGGGGGTCTTCGGTAATTTTTCGGGACTCCGGAACCTGTTTCTCCAAGCTCCGTTCGGTGTTAATACGTCGGGCACGGGACCGATCTTGATCCGTATCGCCTCGATCACAGACGGGACCAGCAATACTCAGGTCGTTTCGGAGCTGTTGCAGGGGGCTGCTGATGACATCCGCGGGACCATCTGGGTTGACAACCCCGGCGCGGGATCGTATATGACTCGGTTCCGTCCCAACGGCTTCCAGGACTATGTCCCGCTGTTACAACCTTGGGCGTCGTCGGCACCCTCCAGTCGCGGTGGCGCTGGACTTCGCAGACAACATCGCCGCGTTCGGCGGTTCGATGGTCGGCAGCAGCCCACCCAATCCCGCCTCGCTCTGCGACAGCCAGCCGGTTCAAGGCTTGAGGTGTAACGACCAGGGGACCGAGGGCGGCGAGTATGCCGGCAGCCGAAGCCGGCATCCCGGTGGAGTCAACACCCTCTTCGGCGACGGCTCGGTGCATTTCATGAAGAACACGATCAGCCCGCAGACCTGGGTCCAGCTCGGGTCCATCAATGGCGGAGAGGTCATCAGCTCGGATGCCTACTGACCGAAGTTCGGTTCCCGTGTTCAGTCGCTCTGGAAATGAGCCTGTTCCACTGATGACTGAACACGGGAAAATGACCGGGGCCTGAGGCTGGGGTTGACTTTGCTCGCAAGACCTGCTCACGGTCTTGCGACTTGCCACTCCCCGCTACCGCTCGCAACCCAGGCCATGATCGTGGCGGCGATCGAATCGAGAGGCACGACAACCTTGGCTGCTCCCCGGCGAATGGCCTCGCGAGGCATGCCGAAGACTTGGCAGGTCGCCTCGTTCTGGGCGATCGTGAGTGATCCGGCCTCGCGCATCTCGAGCAGACCCTCGGCGCCGTCATCGCGCATGCCCGTCATGATCGCCCCGGCCGCGAACGGGCCGGCCGCCTGGGCCACCGAGCGGAACAGCACATCGACACTTGGACGGTGCCGGCAGACGGGGGGACCATCCACCAGTTCGACACGGTAGCCGGTCCCGGCTCGTCGAATCACGCCGTGCTTGTCTCCGGGAACCACCAGGGCCCGGCCCGCTCGGATCGGCTCGTGCTGTCGCGCCACGACCACTTCCAGCTCGATCCTCGGATCCTTGTCCAGGCGCTGGGTGAACGCCGGGATGAAGTCCGAAGGCATATGCTGCACAATCACAATGCCCGGCGTGGTCACGGGAAAACAGGGGAGCATCTGCTGGAGGGCCTGCACACCTCCGGTACTGATGCCCACGGCAATGATCCGCTCGCTGACCCCGGCGTGACGCGTATAGGGATGACGGGCCAGGACCGCGTCCGCTGAATAGCGACCCTGCTCGGCCATTCCGGAGGGGCGTTCCTCGCGGAGCGGCAGATGACCGGCGTGGGCGGCGTTGCGGATACTTTCCAGCAGGTTCTGAGACCAGTCTGCCATCCGACCTGCCTGGCTCCAGTCGGGCTTGGCGATGACTTCGAGGGCGCCCATCTCCAGCGCGGTGACGGCCCGCTCCGCCTGTGTCGTACAGAGTACCACAGGCATCGGATGTTGCCGCATCAGCTTGCGCAGAAAGGTCAGTCCGTCCATCCTCGGCATCTCGACGTCGAGCACGATTACACCCGGGACCGATCTCTTGAGCCGCTCCGCCGCTTCGTACGGATCGGCCGCCAGGACCACCCGGAACCGTGGGTCCGATTCAATAATCGCCTTGAGCCGCTGCCGGATCACGGCGCTGTCATCGACGATCAGCACCTCGATCTGGTCGGCATCTCCCAAAGGATGCACCGGCGCCGGGCGTTCGCGATGAACCATGGCCGGTCAACCCTCCTTCTGGAATAACGATGGGGAGTGCTTACGAAGTGACGGTGTAACTCCCGGGAGGATCTCGCCGTTGCCCATCGCCAGCCATCCTCCGGGACGGAGGTGCTGCGACAGGTGATTCATCAGCGCCATCCGCTCGTCCTCGGCAAAGTAGATGGACACATTCCGGCAGAAGATCAGAGGGAAATCGTTGGGAACCGGCCAGGCCGAGTTCCGTAGGTTGAACGTGTCGGAACTTCACGAGGTCCCGGATCTCGGGGACGATCCGGAAAGAGCCCTCTCGAGGCCCTCGGCCCAGCAGGAAAAAACGCCGCAACCGTTGGGGTGACACCCCCTGAACGTCTCGCGACGTGTAGATGGCGCCGGCGGCCACCTTGAGCATCTCCAGTGACAAGTCACTGGCCCAGATTTCCATCTTTTGTAACGCGGGAGCAGGGACCGTTTCGGCCAGGACCATGGCCATGCTGTACGGCTCTTGGCCGGACGAACACCCAGCCGACCAGATCCGGAT
Organism: uncultured Isosphaeraceae bacterium; assembly: GCA_963845695.1. GTDB lineage: Bacteria > Planctomycetota > Planctomycetia > Isosphaerales > Isosphaeraceae > CAWJTV01. The sequence continues at coordinate 265,392 of CAWJTQ010000021.1, forward strand.
CGGCGTGTTCGGCGACTCCTTGAGCCAGGCCGAGACCTTCTCGGCCATGAACGAGAAATGAGCCGGCTCCCGAAAGAACGCGGTATGATTCACCGTGCTCAGGTCGATCAGAAGCTGAGTGCCCCATCCTGTCGGGTCGACCTTGAGAACCTGTTCGTGGAACTGAGTGAAGCTGTTGAAATTCTTGATTTGCAGGCGTGATCGCAACCGTGCTTGCATCAACCCCATCCGATGACTCTCTAGCGTAATCCCAATCTGGTTACGCAGGAACGTCATGATCGGAGCGAAGTCCTTCTCGGACCAAGCTTCGAAGTCCGGCGGGAGTGGCGGCAGGCCGGATGTTGCCACGTCACACTCCCTCACCGTTCAACGACCCGAGGGTCGAAAAGACACGATCCACATCCAATACGAGCAAGAAGCCATCCTGGTGACGGATCAAGCCGCGAACGAAAGGAGTCGCTTTCCCAAGTCCCAACTGGGGAGGAGGTTGCACCTCGTCAGGAGAAAACTCCAGGACGTCGGAAACCCGGTCAACCAGCAGTCCAGTAATCAGGACATCGCCGCCTGAGTTGGATTCGACGATGAGAACACACGGGGCCCGTGTCAATTGGGAATCCCGGGCCAATCCGAATGGCATTCGCAAATCGTACACCGGGACCACGCGGCCGCGGAGGTTAATCACTCCTAACATGAATCTCGGGCCGCCCGGCACTTCTGTCAATGCTTGCATGTCCAGGACTTCCTGAACACGCATGACTTCCAGCGCATAACCTTCTCCCCCCAGACGGAAGACGACGAACGATTGTGCATGGTCCCGTTCCGAGTCCACGCCAGTCTCCATGAGGACATCAACCATCATCCCACCTTCACGTTTCCGTCGACCGAGGGATGGGAATCCCTCGGCTCCTCCATCGGTACCTTTGTCTTACGATGGTCCCCTGCAATGGATCAGCGACTTTGTCGAGATTCTGAGGCCGCCTACTATGAGAATCGCTCGAAGTTGTCGTCGTCTTCCAGATTCAGAATGACACCGCCCCGTTGTGGCGTCCCCATGTTATTAGAGGAGTTGGCTGTACCAGTCGGCGATCCGGTGTTCTGCGACAACGCTGGAGGTGTCACCTGGATGGGCGTGGTCGAGTGGAAACCGCTGCGCTGGCCATCCATCCCGGAGCCGGAGTTTGGCCGCTGCCGCGGCGCGACGAGCCTTCGGGGCGCCGGTGCAGGCGTCCGAGGACCCTGAACTAGCGGGGACCGTGCTGTGGGGCCCGCCCCGAGGTATCCGTTCCCAGAGGTATCAAGTTGAAAAAAGTTGACTTTCTGTTGCAGGCTGGTGGAATGGGCCGCCAGATCGTTGGAGGTTCCCGAGAGTTCATGGCTTGCCGCGGCATTCTGCTGCACGACTTCCTCCAATTGGCTGACACCCAAATTGATCTCCCGGATAGCCGACATCTGCTCCTGAGATGCCGCAGCAATCTCCTGGATCAAGTGAGACGTATCGCGGATCTGGGGGACCGTCCGATCGAGCAACATGCCAGCATTCTCGGCAACTGCGACGCTTTTCTTGGCAAGATCGCTGATTTGCTGGGCAGCCGCTTGGCTGCGCTCGGCGAGCTTTCTGACCTCACCCGCGACAACGGCGAACCCTTTGCCATGCGCCCCAGCCCGTGCCGCCTCGATCGCCGCGTTCAAAGCCAAAAGGTTCGTCTGATACGCGATATCATCCACGATCAGGATTTTCTGGGTAATCTCGCGCATGGCCACAACGGTTTCACGGACAGCCTCGCCCCCTTTCTCCGCCTGGCCGCTTGCCTCGTTGGCCATGCGTGCGGTGTCCCGCGCGTGCTGGGCATTTCGGCCGACCGAAGCGTCCACAGACTGGAGGCTGCCCGCGATCTGTTGGAGGGTCGCGGCCTGTTCGGACGAGCCTTGCGCCAACTGGTGCGCGCTGGAATTCAACTCATTGCTCGCGGTTGTCACGGAGGCGGTCATCGTCCGGATCTGGCTGATGACCTCCGCAAACGTGTCAACCGCCGAATTCACCTGTGTGGCCAGATCGCCGAGCTCATCTCCCCGCTTGACGCTGGTGCGGGTGTAGAGCTGCCCCTCGTGAAGTTGCCGGGTCACCTGGATAATATCGAGCAGAGGGCGGACGAACCAGCGGCCGAAAAACCAGCCCAGGAACAGCGTCAGGCAGAAGGAAAAAGCTAGAATGTATACCATGATGCTCTGGTTGTTATAAATCGACGCGTAAGCCTCTTTGCATGGTGCGGCCACCAGGGTGACGTAACCGTGCCCGGAGAATCCTTTCTTGACGTTCTTCACGTGGATCGGCGCGGCTCCGACGACTTCTGGCGTATTGGTCGATGTGGCGAAAAGACTGGGAAGAAGCGACTCGGACGGATCGCCGATCTCTTTCGTCACGTCCATCTCGTTGGCGTCTTTCGCCACATTCGTGTAACGGGCATCGAAGCCGGTGTTCTCCGGGTTCGGGTCGAAATTGGTATTCCCCCGCAGCTTGAGCAAGAGCTTCTGCTCTGGATCAACAATATAGACCTGGCTCGATCGGAGGTTAAATCGATCGACCACATCCGCCACGATCTTTTTGAGCTCTCTATCGTCCGAGTCGCCGAGTTTGAACACACCAGAGGGACTCTTCTCGAGGATCCGCTCGATCAAGGGGACGGCGCGCTCGCTGATATCGCGGGCGGCAAGACGGAAAAGGAGCTGCTGCTTCCCTTTAGAATCCTCGAGCGACTTGTAGGTGAAAGAGGCCACAATCAGCGCGGGGACGACTCCGAACAAAACGAATGCGGTCGTGATCTGCTTACGCAATGTGATTCTCATCGGAAACCCTCCGCCCTGCCACCGACCGAGGGCGTGAAACGTGGCGCTCTGCTCGGCGAATCGTGATTCGGACACCAGGGCCGACAAATCGAGGATGAGCGATACGGAGCCGTCGCCCAGGATCGTGGCTCCGGAGAAGCGGTTGATGCCACGAAGGCCCTCGCCCAGGGACTGTATGACTGCCTGGACGCGCCCCAGAAGCCGGTCAACAGCGATGCCGACCCTCTGGCCGGCATGTCGCGTGAGTAGGAGTTCTTGCCGTACGGGCGAAGGGCCATCGGTATGGAACAGTGTGCGAAGCGACACCATCGGGACCAGGTCGCCGCGGACCGACACACACGGCCGACCTTCCGCCAGGGCCGATCGCGTTCCGTTGAGCGCCACGCATTCTTCGACCTGGGCAAGGGGAACGACGTATTTTCCACCGGCGGTCTCGACGAGCAGCCCGTCGATCAAGGCCAGGGTCAATGGTAACCTGAAGATAAAAGCGGTCCCTTTACCGGGCGTACTCTCGACCGCCACAGTGCCTCGCAGTGCCCGGACCGCGTCGCGGACCACATCGAGACCGACCCCGCGGCCCGACAGCTCACTCACTGTGTCGCGCGTGGAGAAGCCGGGCTCAAAGATCAGACTGACGACACGCGGGTCCTCAGCGGCGCGTCCCCGGAGCGATCATCCCCAGAGCAATCCCTTTGCGGACGATCTTCTCGCAGTCCAGCCCCCGGCCATCGTCCTCGACGCGGATTGCCACACGATCGCCTTCGTGACCAGCCCAGAGCGTGATCCGGCCAACCCGCGACTTCCCTCGCTCCGTGCGGTCCTTGGGATGCTCCAGCGCGTGGTCCACGGCGTTCCGGATCAGGTGTACCATCGGATCGCTGAGACGTTCCACGATCGTCCGGTCGAGTCGCGTCTCCTGTCCGACGATCCGAAGCTCGATCTCCTTTCCCGAACGGTCCGCCAGGTCCCGGACAACGCGCGGGAACCTTGAGAATAACTCGTCGACCGGGACCATCCTCAAGTCGAGAGTCGTGTCCCGGATCTCTCGGCTGACACGTTGCAATGACTCGAGTGCATGCAGCCAGGGTTCCACGCCTTGGATTTCGCGCAAGCCCATGAGGTTGTCCGAGAGGACTGCGAGTTCCCCGGCGAGGCCAACCAGGTCATCGAGTTGAGCGGCGTCGACCCGGATGCGGGAGTGCAGTGCGCGGGAGGGCACGAGGGGGGGCTGAGCCATTCGATGGCGGCGGTGACACGGAAGGTGTGAGAGGTGCCGGCGACCGAGACAGCCACCGGCGATGGCTGCGACGTCACCACTGCCGCCACGGCAGACGTTTCGTCGGTGCGCGCCACTGCGTTGCGACTTCCGCTGCTCCTTCCGGAGCTGGACGCCCCGTGGAGAAACCGGCGATGCCGGAGCGGCCAGATCATCCATCCGGACGCGCAGCCAACGGCCATCCTCGGCTTGCTGTTCGATGAGGACCGAACTATCCTCCGTGAAGAACAGGAACACCTCTTTGATCCGGTCAGGTTCCACGTTGGTGCGAACATGGATCGTCCATGTCAGATAACACCGCTCCGGGTCGATCTGCTCGAGTGGAGGAACTAGATCGAAATCCGTACTGACCGTTGTCGCCCCTAGCTCGCGGAGTTCGTCGAAGACACCGAGCGGATTGATGCCACGACGGAGAATATCGGGGCCGGGAGCGAGCGAGATGCGATACTCCTCAAGCTCCTCTGTGTCGCCCTTGGCCCCGCCTGGCATGACCAGGGAGGAGGACGGTGGTGAGCCGGCGGCTCGACTGAGCTTTTGAGTCTTTCCGCGCGGCGGTCGCGTCTTCGATGCCGAGTCACCTCCACCGGCTTGGGGGCCTTCCGACCGGTCGACTTGCCCGATCCCACAGGAGGTGGCGCATCCACAGGGATTGACGCGGGGGGGATGGACGCGGCACCGGACCGAGATTGGGTTTCCCCGGTCGCCGATTCGGAGGGACCAGAGGGTGCTCCCGATGTTAATGGAGGCGCAGGGCCGGGAGGAAATCTCGGGGGCGTCTGGGCTGCCGGACTCCGCCTCCACCCGCGGACTTCGGTGGCTGGGACATCCCGCGCAGCAAGCTACCTAGCCGCTGCGACAGCTCGGTTGAGGGCGGAATGGGTGATTTGGCTGCCTCGGCTTCCACCATCGCCGCCAGATGATCACGGGCCTCGAGTAGGGTTGTTATGATGTCGGAATCAATTCCCAGCGAACCGGCGCGGATCCGGTCCAGAACGGCCTCGATACCATGCGTGAACTCGGAGAGGGCCATCAAGCCCACCATTCCTGCCGCGCCCTTGAGGCTGTGGGCCGCCCGGAACGTCCTATCGAGGTGCGCACGGTCCCCTTGACGCCGCTCCAGATCCATCAGCCCTTCTTCGAGGCCAATCAGGAGTTCGCGCGCTTCCTCAAAAAACATCTCGCGGAACCGGTCGTCCGAACTATCAGTCAATGGCGTCTGTCCTTGGGAGTATCCCTTGAACTGGAAAAGCCCTCGTCCTCAACTGACCTGCCCCCCAATCGAGCATGCAAAGGTCCCCGCGCACCTGCCGCGCGTTCCAGTCTTCCGGCGTACGGTCCCCATCATTCTCCAAACTCGTCACAATCTCGCCACGATCATCCCTATTCTACCGCGATTCCCGAAATCGGTCATAAAGTCGTCGAGACATCTTCAGCGGGGCAGAGCCCGGCGGACCCACCGACGCAGGTTTTCCGGGGCAACCGGTTTGACGAGCCAGCCGGTGACTCCCTGGCGGTGTTGGGGTTCGAATTCGCTCGGATGCCGACAGGACAGGACGATGACCGGTAGGAAACGATGCATCGGGAGGTCCCGGACGGCCGCCACCAGCCCCAGGCCATCGAGGTTGGGCATCTCGAGATCAGTCAGGAGAAGATCGCAAGGTGATTCCCTGAGGACCTGTAGAGCAGCCGCTCCGTCGGCGACCGAGACGATCTTCACGTCCATGTCGCTGAGCTGTTCGGCCACCCACAGCCGCACCGAGGCGCTGTCATCCGCATGAACGATGGTCTTGCTCATTTGTCCGTCGCCCGTCGTCCCCCTCCGCCGTGCGTTGTTGAGTGGCCCAGTGCCCAGTCGCTTTGTCCGAGGCCACCTTCCAGTGCCCTGACACTCCGCCGAGGACTCGTCAGCCGGCATCAGGGAAAAACGAACAAAGGACCTGGTCCAACGGACGGCAGACTCAGCCCTCTACAGAGCGGAGCCATTCCGATAAGCCAGATCGCTCGGCCAGTTCGGAGCAGACCCGCGGAGTGTTCACCAACTGCACCGCCTGACTCCGTTCCTGTCCGGACTTCACGCAGGAAATCAGGAGCTGGAGACCGGCGACGTCCCACGGCCCCGAATCCGATAAGTCGATTCGAACAGTCATCCCTTCGGCCAGAGCGGTCCGCAAGGTCTCCCGGATCGTCCCTACCTCGTAGACTGTGACCGGACCAGTCAGCAGGAGGGTGGTATCTATCGGTTCGATCGCCATGTTGCGATATCCCGACCCGTAGGTCCCTTCGTCAGACTACTAGCCAACGAACCGAGGATCCCCTGATGAGCACAGCTTCTCCACCTAGGTGTGGAGGGCCGGCGGCATAGGGCGACAACCCACCGACTCACACAACCGAAGACCGTTCCTCACCAGATGCTTCGTGCTCATCCACTCTCGACGGCGAGCCATTCCGCCCGACTGTCATCGGGAAGAGCCGCCCGCTTACCGAGGAAGTCCCTGGATCCGAATCGGGTCTCTTCAGGAGCCGGAAAGGCAGGATCGTCCTTCAGAGACCATCCTGTCCACCCTCAAGAGTTTAACATGCAGCAAGAGGCTTGGGGAGCGTCAAGAGGAAAGATGAGGAGTGTCGCGGGGCGGACGTACATCCTCGATGCAACGTTACTCCGAGGGATGTTGGAGAACGATGATATTGATATCGTCCGCCGGTCGAGCCGGGCGACGTATGGCGGTCCAGCGCCGCTTCAACCTGGTTAAGGATCTCGCTGGGATCGGCGCCATAGTGAGATTGGAGCACGGTCTTGAGACGCTCCTCGCCGAAAAGCGCGTCCGAAGGGTCCATGGCGTCGGTCAGGCCGTCGGTGTAGATAACGAGAGATTCCCCCGGCAGAAGGCGATCGGTGCCACCCGCGGTGCCATCGACCATGCCGATTCCCAGCATCCCGGGGTTGGACGGTAGCGTGCGGGGTCCGTTGGGCCCGACGACAATCGCTGGGGGGTGCCCTACACCCGCGTACCGGATCAATCCCGTCTCCTCATCGGCAATCAAGTAGAATCCCGTGCAGAAATAGCCCTCGGGGAAATACTGCTCCGTCGCCACGTCCAGCCCGGCGAGCAATTCACCAGGTTCGAGGACGGCGATGGTCAGTGGAGCCGCCAGGGCTTTGACCATGCCCGAGAGCATCGCGGAATTGACGCCATGGCCGGAGACGTCCGCCACCAGGATTCCGAGACGGTTGTTCTCCAGCCGATAGATGTCGTACACGTCTCCACCCAACTGGTTGGCCGGCTTGTAGCGGACCGCCAGTCGCAGTACCCCCCGTGGCTTGGGTGGGCGCGGCATCAGCGCAAGCTGGACCTTTTGGGCCAGCTCCAGCTCGAACGTCAGCTTCTTGTGTGCGGCTTCCAACATCCGGTTCCGTTCCGCCAGTGTCGCGGTTCAACTCGGCGATCCGGAAGTGGGCCCGGATCCGCGCGAACATTTCGCGGAAGTCGTCGGGGCTCTTCGGTTTGAGGATATAATCGTCCGCTCCGGCTTCCAGCCCGGCGATCTTGTTGTCGGTTTCGGCGAGGGTCGTCAGCATCAGGACGGGTATCGAGCGCAACTCCTTGTCCGCTTTGAGGGCCTTGCAGAGTCCCGCACCGTCCATCTCCGGCATCTCGTAGTCGGTCAGGATCAGCTCTGGACGTGGCTCCTCGCGGGCTCTCGCCAGACCCTGCACGCCGTCGTTGGCCGTGGAGACCTCGTACCCTTCCTCCACGAGCTTCATCGAAAGCATCCGACGCATGGTGGAACTGTCTTCGACCAGCAAGACGCGGCCCGATGCCATCGACCCTTTCTCCTCTTCGACTTTCGCCTCGCTGGACGCAGTCGGAATCGTCGCAAGAGACGGCTCGTTTCCCCATTTGTTTCTCTGGACCAGGTATCACGATACGTACTGGCGGGGCTGGCTGTCTAGGGCCGTTGAGCCGTCCGGTAGTGCTCGCATGTCACTCAATCGAGTCTCATCCACAATAAAACCCCTCGCCATCCGAATTCCGGTTATCACTCGCAACCCGGGACTCACCTCGAAAACTCGAGCCCTCTCCCGCAAGGAGAACGATCATGACCAGCCAGTTTCTCCCATTCCTCGCCGAGTTCAGCTCGTCGCAAGTCGTGGCCTTGGCCATCGTCGGTATGGGCGTGGGATTCCTCGTCCTCGTCTCCCTGGCTGGGATCATCGTCCCAACCTGGGCGAACCTCAGCAAGCTCCGGATGGAGACGGCCCTCAAGCAGCAGATGCTGGAGCGTGGAATGTCGGCAGAGGAGATCCTGAGCGTCTTGAGCGGGCCCGAGTCGGCCACAGGCAGCATCAACTATCCGTGTGCCAGTGAGGTCGTGATCGAGGGAGATGAGGAATGGCATCCGGGCTTGATCCTGAAGCGCGAGGGCGATCGTTACTTCGTCCATTATGTGGGCAGTGAGATGTCGGAGAACGAATGGGTACCGGGTGCTCGGCTCCGGTTTCCTGAATCAGCGAAGAAGTCCTGCGCTTTGCCTTGGGACTCGACCGACCCGTCCGGTGTTCTCCGCACCGGCTCCTGGTGCGCCAACACGTCGAAACCGGAACCCGTGGAACGTGAAATCTGACTGCGTGGCCCCTGTTCCTCCAGATACATGACCCAGATCCTCAACCCAGCGCGACAGGCGGCCGCGCTGGTGGAAGGCAGCATAGCTCCGAACAGAGATCGTGGCTGGGACCATACTGACCGATCGCTCTGTGTTCAGTCTGGAGGGCGCCTCGTACTCTCTCCTCGATGAGCTCACGAAGCATGGCCACGAAAAGGGGATGGGTGCCCACGCTCCGACTCCGAACCATCCTCAAGCCGAGCTGATCACACAAGTGTCGCGCTTCCTCGTCCAGGTCATAAAGCACCTCGACGTGATCGGACAGGAATCCGATGGGATGAATCAGGACATCCTTGACACCCTGTCGTTGTAAGTCCTTGAGGTGTTCCAGGATATCCGGCTCCAGCCAGGGGTCGCCGGGCCGGCCGCTCCGACTCTGGTACGCGGTCGTCCACCGATCGGGTTCGATTCCCACTTCCTCCGCAACCAGCCGGCACGTCTCGCGGAGTTGTCGCTCATAGTCGCAGTTCCTGGACATGGAGACCGGGATGCTGTGCGCCGTGAAGACGAGGTGCGCCGCTCCCTGCCGGTTCCCGGGGATCGAGCCCATCGCCTCGCGGACACGCTCCGCGTTCGCCGAGACGAAGCTGGGGTGATTGTAGAAGACACGTACCTTATCGACTCGGGGTGCGCGTGGGCCGGCCATGAGACGGGCGCCCTCGATGTCTTCTCGATATTGGCGGCAACTCGAGTACGAACTATATGCCGCCAGAACCACTGCTAAGGCCTGCTCCAATCCCGACGCGGTCATCTCCATGAGCGTGTCGGCAAGCATCGGATGCCAGTTCCGGTTACCCCAGTAGATTGGCAGCGAGATGACGGACCGGTCGAGTTCCAACCTCAAGAGCCCAATCAACTCCCGGACCTGGCCGTTGATCGGGCTGGTCCCGCCGAAATGATGGTAGTGCTCGGCGACTTCCAGCAGACGCTCTCGAGGTACGTTCCGGCCTCGCGTGACGTTCTCCAGGAACGGCATGACGTCCTCGGGCCGCTCGGGGCCGCCGAATCCCACGATCAAGATCGCATCATAGTCGCTCGTCATGGGTGGAACCCTGACCTGGGGGCACTCGCACTGTCAGGACGACCACTCGCCGTCCAGTCAGAGCATGTTATAGGCGCCTGTGTCGAACGCTCAAGGGGCCTTGAGGCGAAATCGAGCTCCCACGTCAAAACCGGAGTGTCAGATCAAAACCATACATTAGCAAATTTTTGCTCTTTCCCAGATCGAATGCCGGCACATTGTACGAGTGATAGAAACCAATCTCGGGCCGGATCATGAGGAGATCGTTGAACTGGTGGCTGAGACCGATGGTGTGGCTGGAGTAGTTGGTGGCGAATCCCGAGCGCTCGCCTTGCTGATCATCCCACCATTCGTTGCGAACGGTGAAGTAGTCTCGTCCGGAAAGCTGGAACATCGTGTAATTCAAGACGCCATAGGTCAGCGACGCACCTGGGATATACTTGCCAAGACCACCGCCGCCACCGAAGGACATTGACGGACCGAGACTGGGTGTTCCGCCGACCACGGCGTCGAACTGCCACATGAAGTACGCCTCGGTCTTGGTATGGGCCTTCTTGCTGAACCGGTGCTCCCAGGTGGTCACGATATAATTGAAGTTGTCGTGCCCTGCTTTGTGGCCGTCGGCATAGAAGTACCGGAACTTCGCATCATTGATATTGTTCAAACAGGTATAGAAAGCGTCATTGTTGCTCTGGGACACCCACCGCCACCCGAAGAATCCCGTGGGCAGAGCACCAACATACCAGGGGGCCATGTCCGTTCCCGACTGGATCGCACCTTGAACCATGTTTCGTTGATTGAGCTGGAAGCTAGCCATGGCTCCGGTTTGCGTATAGGTGTCGTAGGTGAACAGGAGCGAGTGGCTGGCCAGGTAGTTGTCTGGGGCATATTGTGCTTCGATATCCGGACACGCGATCCAGCGCCCTACTCTAATCACCATCCCCTCCCAGATCCGCGGAACGTACAGCTCGAACCACGTTTCGACCGGGTCGTACCCGTACAGATTGTTGTGATAGAGCAGTTGCTGGCTGAGCCAGCCGCCTGCCGTGGTGTAACGGTAATCGATGCCGAACAATTGCGTGGAACGGAATCCCCAGTCGATATGATCGGTCTGTACCCAGTCGATCTCGCGTTCGAGCTTGACGACCAACTGGTCGAGCTGTAACGAGTTGGGTACGATCCAGTAGGCGGTCGGCAAGTTCGACCGACTGGCGTTACTCCAGTTTCCCCCCGCAGTCGCCCATCCGTGTACCTCGATGCGGCTATCCTTGATTTCTTGCCCGTGAGGGCCGAGATAGAGGGCCTGTAACAACGGGTCTATGGTCGGATTCGTGGGAGTCCCGATCAAGGGATACCCTTGATACTCCGAAGTCGGAAACGGTGGCGAGTCCCACGGACTGGGCGGTGACCGCCGGGGGGCCCCCGAGTCATATCCGCCCCCACCAGACCGTTCACCCGCGCGTGTCGGCTCCTCTTCCTCTCCCTCCGGACCCTGCTCGACTTCCTTCGCCAGCTTCCGGGGTGGTCCGAGATGCTTTGGAAACCACAGGACGAGGGTTGGATATCCACGGAAAAACCGCTTGCACAGACTGTAAGATTCCTGCTCGCTCTGACCCGTCAGATCTGCGAGTATGGACTCATATGACTCAGCACCCGCTCCTGACGTTTCGGGTTGGTCCGATGCCGGTGGCGTCGCCGAAGGCGCTCTCGGTATTGGCCCCGGCGAAGAGGCTGCGGGATTCGGAACACCGGTAGTGATTCCGGTCGAATCGCCGGATGGAGGCGGTAATGGATCCAGAGAAGGGAGAAGGCTTCGGGTATCCCCTCCGTTACTGACACGGCCAGGGTTGGTCTGGGCCGCAGGATCCAGAGCCGGAGAGCCTGGGAGCGAGCTCGATTCACTTGGTCCTTGTACCGTCTCGAATGAAGCCTGTGTGGCGAACGGATCGGCCCACCCCTCCGTGTACGGGGTGGAGACCGAGTCGTCACTCGGGGCAAACCGAACGTTTCGCTCGATGAGCCAGCGCCGGCGCTCTTGCTCGCGATCGCCACTCGCCTCGGACGTTTCTCGGTGAGAACGCCGTGAATCGTTACTACTCCGCCTTGACCGGAATGGCCAAAGGGAATTCCTGAGGCGCTCCCATCGGGAAGTCGGTTGGATTACCTGGACCGGAACGTCTAGCTTCTGGGCTGGCAGCGCGCTCGAGCGCGCCGTTGCTCTCGGCTCCTGACCGTCGTTCTTGGTTGACCCTCGTCGTCTTGCACCTCCTGTGGCGCGTGCTGCCATGGCCATCGTCGCCAAGTAGAGGGCCAGGACGATCCGGCCCAATCCTCCGGCGGCCAATCGATCCATCATCCCTGACTACTCCGGAGGACACGAGGTGATTTCGGTCGGGTCGGCACGATCACCGAGAATCGGTGCCACAGCGTCGAGAGCAGGGAGAGCTCTCTTTATCGATCGTCAACTCAATTCGATGGACTTGAAGGATCAGGTCAACATTATCGATTGCAGGAAAAAATAGGAGAGTGCTCGGCGATCACCATCGCACCGTCTGGAGGTGGTGGCTTTGACCCATTCCGAGAGTCTCGACTCCGGACCGGCGGGACGTCCGGATCCGGCGGGAGTTCTGGGCGGGGCCGGATGTGAGGAGGGCCTGACTTGCCGAGAATTGTGGCACAAAGTGGCACTCGGTGATCACTTTTGGCCGCGGCGCCCTCTCCGATCCCCATGGCCCCCAGCGAGTTCGGGCCGAGTCCCGAAATCGCTGTGCCGAGCTCGGCCGCACGCGGCACAGCCCCGTTGTTCGCAGCCTGGGTTTCCGGTCGGTGACGGTTACACATGGTCTCTATTATTGAGTATACCGCAGGTTTGAGATTTCGTTAATGCACCTAACGCGGATTTCGGGGCGATTGGCTCCCGAACTCTCGACCACAGAGGGAGATAAAAAAATCCAAAAATTCGGAAGACTGGGCCACTCGAATGACCAATTTGGCCCGAACTGAGGGGGAAGCCGCGCGGGTCGGATCGTCGCACTCACCAGGTTTCCCGCACCCGCCGCGGTGAGATCGGTGGTGTTCGACGAAGAGTCTCAAAAAAAGGGGTTACTTCGATCGATCCCATCTCTTGGGGTGAAGCGGCTGGGGACACGGAGTCCGTCGGGCCCCGGCCGAGTCACGTCCCACGACGAACCACGCGCTTGAACATTCTCCCTGCTCTCGACACGCGTCCGTCTTGTTCGGCTCTCGGCCGGAGCCCGACAAATCCGATTGAAAGAACGGAAACCTGGTTGAGGTGGCAATCGGCGCCGCATTGTTACGATCGATCCCACCTATCGAGGTTGCACGTTGCTGACTGCGAAGATCGTAAACGGGGTCGGGCCCACATCGGTGGGGAACGCGGCACGCAAGCCCTGTGCCAGACTGCGTATCTCGTTATCTAAATCACCATGGCTTCAGGCTTTAGGAACGGACTTCCTGGAGCTGAACCTCGAAAACGCTGCTGCTTCGTGCAAGTTGCCACGATGGGATCTTGCGATGTGCACGATGCCACGTTGGACCGATCGGCAGTCTCGGAGGGGGGGGGGGGGGGGGGGGGGGGAGGAAAGAGGATGAAGAGAGGGGAGAGATAGTGCTGAGAGGATGATGATTGGGGTGTGGGAGAGAGAAGGGAGGTGAGGAAGTGTGAAAGAGAAGATGGATTAGATAAAGAGATAGCGGCGGCCGTGCGCGATCCCAGAGTGGGCCGACCCGTTATGATCGTCGCGTCAGAACGGAAACCTGGTTGAGGTGGCAATCGGCGCCGCATTGTTACGATCGATCCCACCTATCGAGGTTGCACGTTGCTGACTGCGAAGATCGTAAACGGGGTCGGGCCCACATCGGTGGGGAACGCGGCACGCAAGCCCTGTGCCAGACTGCGTATCTCGTTATCTAAATCACCATAGCTTCAGGCTTTAGGAACGGACTTCCTGGAGCTGAACCTCGAAAACGCTGCTGCTTCGTGCAAGTTGCCACGATGGGATCTTGCGATGTGCACGATGCCACGTTGGACCGATCGGCAGTCTCAAGCGAGTGCGGTAGTTGAGTTGAAGCTCAAGAGTTGGATGATCCGCGGTAGCTCGTATTGGCGTTTCCTTGGATTTCGATGGAGCTTGCCTGAAAACAGACTTTCGTGGTAGTCTCCCTGCGCTGATGAGGGCGACTTCAACTCCATTTCGCCCCGTCGGCCTAATGCCACTTCTCGGAACAATAACAAAATAGCGGATGGTTCGGTGATCGATCGAGGGTGGATCGGCGAGCGCGAAAGCGCGTTCGCTTTCATGACCGACTCTAATTCAGAGACCGGTTGCGATTCGGCCCGGGAGGCCACGATGGCACACGGGATGGGAGAAGGGCGCGGTCGCATGGGGATGCATCGCCGTACGATGTCGAACTGGTCTGTGGAAAGCTTGGAGGGGCGGGTCTTGCTCAGTAGTGCAACCCGCTCGACAGCGTTATCACCTCCGGCCCACATCGAAGCCCTTCCCGGTCAACGCCCGACGACCACCTCGGTCGAGTCTTCGACCAAGACTACCGCGGCTGGCCAAAGCGTGACCCTGGTTGCGACTGTGAACGCAGAGCCTCACGGTCGCCTCGTGACCTCGGGCCGCGTGCGGTTCTCCATCGTCTCACCGACCACCGAAGTGCTGGGCTCGTCGCATCTCAACCAGCATGGTGAGGCGCGACTCACGACCAGGCGGCTCCAGGGTGGGGACACCTATGAAATCCAAGCTGAGTTCATCCCTACTCAGCAAGTCATCGCCCGGAGCTCCGCCAGCATCAGAATCTCGGTGGCACCGGCCACTGCGACCTCCTTCCGGATTACCGCGCCCCGATACTTCGGTGCCCCCGGAACCCCGCTGACGTTCTCCGTGACCGCCCTCGATCGAGCGGGTCAGCCTGTGACCGATTACACGGGCACGGTTGCCCTCTCCAGCCCCACGGACCATGCAGCCAAGCTCCTGCCCAAGCAATACACCTTCACGACCGCCGATCAAGGCACCCACGAGTTCGCCGATGGCATCACGTTCCACAAAGGTGGTGACGAGATCCTCAAGGTTGATCAGGTGAGCAATACCAAAGTTTTCGGAGAGGCGACGTTTGGAATCGAATGAGTCGGCGATCGCCCCGTGTGAACCTCGATCGAGGAGCGAACTTCCGCAAAGGATGGGTTCAGTAGGGTTTGGGTTATCATAACCGGATCCGTCCGGGGGAAGGACTCCCCGCAGAGACGCCATGATCCCGCCCCGGACAGTCGCGGTACGATATGCGTCCGAGGGTCGTATCGCAAATCGCTTGCAGGCCTGGACGAAGCCGGATAGGGTCAAGGAGAACGTGGCTGCTAGCTTCTGAGACTCACATACTGTGGACGGACTGGCCTGAAATGAAAGGAAAGGCGGAGAAGGACGATGACCAGCCGCGCCGCGAAGGAAGGCATCGGCGAGAGAGCCGACCACTTTTCCGGCGACCGGCACAGAAGTCCGGCGTGATTCGTCTGGCGCGGGTCGCCGGCAACGACTTCGAGCTGGTTCACCCCAGAGGGGTTCACGAGACCCAGCCCGACTACGAGGAGGGTCTGGAGATCTGGAGAGCTGGCGATCCGGAGGCCGCTCGAGACGCCCTGCGCTACGCTTTATCAGCCTGCCACGACAATCTCTGGATTCATGTCGCCCTCGGCCGGATCGCACTGGAAGAATTTCGAGATCCCACGCTCGCCCGAGGCCATTTCGGGTATGCGGTTGATCTCGGCCGTAAGGCGCTGCCTCAGCAATTTCCAGGGAGATTGCCGCCGGAACGGGGGGCCAATCGCCCCTTTTACGACGCCATCGAAGGATTGCTGAAATGCCTGGAAGCACTGGGACGGACGGACGATTACCGGAGCCTGCGCGCCCTCCGCGATCGACTCTCGGCGGCTGGGTCGTGATTTCACGGGACTGGTTGGGAAGGAAGACTTTCCGAGCCGCGGAAAAACCGTGGCGGGACGTGAGAAGCTTTTTCGATTTTGAAGATTTTTCGGACTTGCGGGGATCGGCTGATCGGGATAGAACGGCCGCAGAACGAGACCCACAAGCCGGAGGAATGTCCTGGCACTCACGTCCGCTGTTCTTGTGCCGACGGAAAGGAAGCCGAACGTCGATCTGCACGGGTTTCAGGATGGAAGTGTCCGTGTTATTCTCGAGTCGTTCCGCGGGGACATGGGGTTGCCGGCCGCGGTCGAGCCGGCTCGAGGCCTGGGTCTTATGATCATCTGTACGATCGCTGGCGGCGTGGAAGTCCTCGCACCGGCGAAGCTAAACCTGTTCCTGGAGGTCCTGGGAAGGAGGTGCGACGGCTATCATGAGATCGAGACCGTGATGGTCGCCGTGAACCTGTACGATACCTTGACCATCCGGGACGACCCGTCGGGCGAGATCCGCCTGCGGTGCAGCGATCCGACCTTGCCGGTCGGGGGCGAGAATCTGGTGATCCAGGCGGCCAATCGGTTGAGGACAGCAACGGACTGTCAGCGCGGGGCTCAGATCGAGTTGACCAAAGCGATCCCGGCTCAGGCCGGGTTGGCTGGCGGCTCGAGCGACGCGGCAGCCACTCTGGCCGGACTCGATCGGCTCTGGGACCTGAGAGTCTCCGGGCCGCAGTTGGATGCCCTGGCGGCGGAGGTCGGGAGCGATGTCTCCTTCTTCAACCACGTCCCCGCTGCGGTCTGCCGTGGCAGGGGCGAGCAGGTGGAGGCGGTGCCGCTCAACAATCACTATCACTTTGTCCTGGTATGCCCAGCGGTCGGCGTGAGCACGGCCGAAGTCTACGGTCAGGTGGTTCCCCCCAACCCGCCGCAGTCGGCCAGACGCGTTCTGGAGACCCTGGCGAGCGGTGGATCAGCCGACCTGGGACCACGCCTGTTCAACCGGCTCCAACCGTTTGCCGAGGCGCTTCGGCCCGAACTGATTCGGGTCCGAACGGCCCTGGCGGACCTGGGCCCGTTGCTCGACGGGTCCTCGATGAGTGGCAGCGGCTCGGCCTATTTCGGGCTGTGCCGTGACCTGGTCGCGGCCGAACACGCCGCGAAGATCCTTCAACCCCTCGGACTAGGATGGGTCCGGGTCGTGACCTGCGGCCCCTGAGCAGCGAACGCCTCGTAAAGGAGTACCCGGCTGTGGAGATCACTGAAGTCCGCATCAAGCTCATGGAAGACAACTCGGGCAGCAACGAACGGTTGCAAGCCTTTTGCAGTATCACGTTTGACGACATGTTCGTCATCCGCGACTTGAAAATCATCGAAGGCGCCAAGGGATTCTTCGTGGCGATGCCGTCGCGAAAGCTCACGGATCGCTGCCACAACTGTGGCACGAAGAACCACCTTCGCAGCCGATTCTGCAACCAATGTGGTTGCCGACTCGACGAGAACCGTGCCCTGCGTGACGCTGACGGGCGGGCCAAGCTCCATGCCGACATCGCCCATCCGATCAACTCGATGTGTCGCGAGAAGATCCAGGGGGCCGTCCTGGCCTCCTACGCCGATGAGCTCGAACGCTCCAAGATGCCCGGCTACGTGTCGCGGTATGATGAGTATGAGACCGACGACTTCGAGTTGCACTACGACCCGCATGCTGCCCCACCGGTCTCTGCCTCCGGCGAGCCGCCGTTGCGGCGCGGGCCCTTACGGGGCCACACCCATCATGCCCGCGGCGGCCAGTCCGTGCTTCGGGGGCCCCATCTCTCGGCCCGAAAGGAGTCGGCGCCCGAGGGGGTCGGGGCCGATCATCATCATCGCGGCGATTCGTCTCCCTTCGGGAGCGGCCTCTGATCCCATCGTCGTGTCGGTCGGTCCTCACAAGATCCCGTCTTCCCAAGTTTGATCTTCATCGGGACGCATCCGGAGTCATCTCATCCCGAGGTATCGACGCTAGGGCTACAGGCTTCTCCCCGACCCGACCCGGCGCGCCAGCGGACCCGCCCGCGCCGGGTCGATCCCTGCGCCTCCTGCGAACGTCCCACCATGAGCAACTCCGCACACGACACACCCAATACCGATCCCCGGGGAAACTGTACCGCACGACGGCGCGACACCTCGCCCTGTCCCTTCTCGACGGAGGAACCGGATCATGAGGATCATTCGTCCTCTCGTCCTGGCTTATCTGGGTTATCTCACAGTGCTCTACTCGCTCCAGACGCGATTGATCTTCCCGGGCCACGAGACCCAAGGGCAGGAGTTCGCCCAGGTTCGGCAGCGGATGGGCTCCGAGCTCGTCCACCTTGAGACCCGACATGGTGAGCCGATCGTCGCCCTGTACGGGCCGGCGCTGACCCCGGATGGGCAGCCTGATCCCGATGCCGCTCGCCGTCCAACTCTGATCTATTTCTATGGCAACGGCATGTGTCTGAATTATGCGATCGAGGACTTCGAGCGCTATCGGCGACTGGGGCTCAACGTCCTCATCCCCGAGTACGTTGGATACGGAATGAGCGGGGGCAGTCCTTCGGAGAAGGGATGCCAGGAGACGGCCGAGGCCGCCTATGATTACCTGGTTTCGCAGCGCCGTGTCCCGCCATCGCGGATTGTGGCGGGCGGCTGGTCTCTGGGTGGCGCTGTGGCGGTCAACCTGGCCGACCGCAAGCCGGTCGGGGGCTTGATCATGTTTTCCGCGTTCACCAGCGGCGTCGAGATGGGACGTCGCCTGGCCCCCTTCCTCCCCGTCTCACTGCTGCTGCGACATCGCTTCGACAACTTGCGCAAGATCTCACGGATCAAGTGTCCCATCCTGATCGGGCACGGCCGTCGGGACCAGATCGTCCCGTTCGAGATGGGGCAGCGACTGGCCACGGCAGCGCACAAAGTTCCTGTCATGACGCTCTGGATTGATGGGGCCGATCACAACGATTTCTATCAAGTCGGCGGGAAGGAAATCGACAAGGCCGTCGTGAAGTTCCTCGACGAATTCTTGCCGGCATTACCGTAGTGGCGCAGCGAAGGTTCCTCGCTTCAAGGCTCAAGCTCCAGGTTGGCGGGCATGAAAGACGGCCCCACTGGGAAACCCATGTTCCCGCAGTGGGGCAGCGTCTCTGCCTCATCACGACTCACGCTCCAGTCGCCGCATGCTTCTTCAGCTCCACTCTGAGAGCATCGGCCATCCGAGCGAAGACGGGGTCCCAGTCACCGAGCTTGGTCTGACGGAACAGCCGCATCGTGGGATACCACGGACTATCCTCTCGGTCGATCATCCACCGCCACTCCGCCACGGTTGAGAGCGCCGACCAGACAGGCACACCCAGGCCGCCCGCGAGATGGGCGACGGCGCTATCGGGCGTGATCACCAGGTCGAGCAGACTCACGATGGCCGCCGTGTCCAGGAAGTCGCGGGGGCGATGACTCTTCAGCTCGATGATCGGCGACCGCCCGGGGAATGAGCGAAGTTGATCCAGGCCGTGGTCGGCCTGTAAGCTGACGAGCCGAACCCCCGGTAGGTCGGCCAGGGGGGCCAACTTCGCGAGTGGGAACGATCGCCAGTGATCGTTCACATGGCTTGGGCTCCCCTGCCAGGCAACCCCGATCAGAAAGGGACGGTTCGGACGCCCTCTACCAGAGATCCCGGAGGAACCATCCGGATAGCTCTCGGTAGTTCTGATCACGTCAGCCAGTACGGATTCCCAGCGTTCGAGCACAACCGGATCGTTGAAGAGGTACGGAATCCGGGCCGGGACCGTAGCCATGGTCATGCGGAGGATGGCCGGAAGACTCATGAGCGACGCATGGACATGGCAATTTGGTGAGTCGGTCGATCCATCGAACGCCAGGTCGACTCCCGGGACGCGGGAGACGAGACGGAGCACTCGAGTCTGACAGAGCACGACGACCAAGCCGACGCGCTGCTTGACCATCGGGGCGAACCGGATGAACTGGAGCGTATCCCCGTAGCCTTGCTCGAAATGCAGCACGATGATCTTTCCAGGCAGACTTTCCCCGCGCCACATCGGCCGATCGACGCGAAAACCGCGATGCCTCCGGCATTTCAATCGCCATTCGTGCTCGGGCCATCCACGGTCGAAATCACCAAGATATAGCCAGGCGTAAGCCCGATTGCGGTGGATTTCCGCGTAATGAGGACTGAAGCTCAGTGCCCGGTCGTAGTACTCCAATGCCTCGTTCCACCGCCCCAGTCGGGCGAGCGTCATCCCATAGTTCTGCAATCCATCGGCCAGGTCCGGCCGCCGCTCAACCACACCGCCAAGCCATTCCAGCGCCTCGTCGAACTGTCCCAGGTCGGACAGCACGACCCCAAGATTCATCTGTGCATCGATCGATTCGGGCTGGATCTGTATCGCCTTGCGATAACATTCCGCCGCATCGGCGGGCCTTCCGATGTCCCATCGCGCCAGGCCCAGGTTGTTCATAATCTCCGCATCGTCAGGCCGAAGGTCGTGCGCACGGCTGAACAGAGGTTCGGCCTCCTCGGGACGGCCCAGCTCCCAGAGTGCCGTACCGAGCTTATTCATGATGTCGGCATCGTCCGGCCGAAGCTGGAACGCCTCTTGCAAGAGGGGCTCCGCCTCGGAATACTGCCGACGCCTCAAGAACAGCGCGGCGTGGTTGTAGTAGGTTGTTGCCAGATCCTGATTTGCAACCTGCGACCGCCCACGGCTCGCTGTCGCGGTGGTCATCGCACCGTCCAAGACCCCTTCCATGGATCACCTCCAAAGCCTCTTGGCAGAATGCCCGCAGTAAACCCGGATTGGGTGACTCTTCCAAGTCCAACTTTCCAAAAGAATCGACCGGCGTCCCTCTTGCCGGGGTCTCTGTCAACTGCGCAGCGCTTCCACCCACCAAGCTTTCACGGCTTCGGCGGTTTCTTTATTCTTGCCGGGGTCTCTGTCAATTGCGCAGCGCTTCCACGGCGCCGGCGAAGATGGCGAGACCGTCACCGTGGGTTGGAATCGCGCCACTGCGCCGGGTCCACCGAGGATGGTGCCAGGGATCGATGAAACGTTCCGGGTGTGGCATCAAGCCGAAGATCCGGCCGGTGGGGTCGCAAATGCCGGCAACGGCACGGACCGAGCCGTTCGGGTTGGCCGGATAATCATCGGTGGGCCGACCCGCCTGGTCGGCGTACTCCATGATGATCTGACCGGCATGTTCCAGAGCGTCGAGGTCGGCCAGTCGACTTGTCACGAAGCGCCCTTCGCCGTGCGCCACAGGGAGCTCGATCGTCGGGCCGAGCCGCGACGAGAGAAACGGGGATCTTCCCGTCCGCAATGCGAGGCTCACCCAACGCGACTCGAATCGTCCCGACTCATTCCGAGCAAGGGTCGCAGGACACGGGGAGACGCCTCCCGGGAGCAGCCCGCTCCGGACCAGTACCTGGAACCCGTTGCAGATTCCCAGGATCAATCCACCACCGTCGTGAAACGCGCGCAACGCCTCTCCCAGCGCGGTATGGAGACGAGTTGCCAGGATCCGGCCGGCGCCCAGATCGTCGCCGTACGAGAATCCCCCCGGTATGGTCAAGATCTGAAAGAGTTCGAGCGCAGTCGGCGACTCGATCAGACGGTTGACATGCCAGGTCTCGACGACGGCCCCAGCCCGCTCCCAGGCGGAGGCCGTCTCCTCGTCACAGTTGGTACCAGGTGCTCGCAGGACGATCGCGCGTGGTCGAGCCATGTTTGTCCTGTGGTCAGTGGTTCGTAGCCAGGAGTCCAGGAAACTAGGGTCAGGACATGTGCCTGACTTCCTGTCTGATTAACTACTGACTACAACTTGAGCGTCAGTAAGGCGACTCACTGGGACCGAACTGGGATCCGAAATCGGACTCGGAACGGTAGGCAAGGTTCCGCCTCAATAGCTCCGACTCGTAGACCTGGACGACGAAGTCGGCGGCGATCTTGAGCCGCGAGGAGGTCCCCTTGGCGGGGAAGTCGGCTGGCGAGCCACGGCGGAATTCCGCCACTCCGACATGCTTCGACCGGCTCTTGACGTAATTGATTCCGGGGATGCCGTCGGCGTCCCCCGAGATCAGCAGGGCGATGTCGTAGGTCTCCTGGAGGGCGACCATGTCGACGGCCAGACTGGTGTCAAGCCCCTTCTCGTTGACGGTGTGGTGGAGCAGGTTGACCTTCCAGTGTCCTTCTTGCCGGATCTCAACGAAGTCGGTAGCGGCCTGGACTCCGTGATAGAACCGCTTCTTTCGCTCGAGGGCACGCCGCTTGCCCTCATACCAATCGCGCGTCTCGTTGAAGCAGAGATTCCACGCCTCGTCGATCCGTCGGTCCATGGGCAGATCGGGAGTTCGTCGGCTCGCATCCTCGATGTAGGCATCGCGGAGCCGGGGGTTCATCTCGAAACGGGCCCTGAGCCGCGCCTCCGCCTTGGGATCATTCAAGTCCCATTCGTCCATCTTACCCACGACGTACCAGTAGATCCGGGAATGCTGGGCGGTAGGCCAACGGGCACCCTTCGGCGAACGTCCGGCCCCAGTAATGCACGCTCTGCTCGAACACATGGCGATAGAACGCGCCATAATCATCAACGCGCAGATTCAAATGCTTAAGTACGCCATCCAGATTCGAGCCGTCAACAAATGTCACGAAACGAAGCATAGTCGGGTCCTTCATTAGAATGATCGTAAGTCTCCACAAACCATAGTTCCGACCGATCTCCTCTCTCCGGCCGGGTCCATCCCGCGGCACTCGACCGGCGCCGGGTCATGGCCAGTGCAACGGCCGTTTCCAGGCGGCCTTCAGGTCATCTACCGAAGCGTCGACGATCGTCGTCACCCTCGAGCCCCTCGATAATCATACGCGGCGCGGGCATTCCCGCACCGGAGTCCACCTGGGTGACGGTGCCGAGCCGGCCCAGTGGCAGGCCGGCGAGTTGGCTCTCGAGCACTCCGGCATTCTCGGGCCGCACTTCCAGGAGGAAGCGCGTGGGCGACTCCGAGAACAGAAGCACGAAATTGTCGGAAGCGTCGTCCGCACGGGGCGCTTCTTCCAGTGAGATCCAGGCACCGAGCTCGCCGGCAAGGGCCATCTCCGCGAGAGCGACCGCCAGACCGCCCTCGCTCAGGTCGTGGCAGCTCCGGATGAGTCCCGTCGACATCGCTGCGTGGAGGGCGAGGAAGAGGCGCGGGCCATGACCGGTATCGACACTGGGCACGCGGCCGCCTGGTCGTTGATGGAGTTCCGACCAGAGCGAGCCGCCGAGCTCGCGATGCGTCATCCCCAGGAGATACAGGAGATTCCCTTCTTCCTTGAGGTCCATTGTCACGCAGGAGCGAACGTCGGGCACGATCCCGATGGCGCTGATCAGAAGCGTCGGAGGGATCGCCAGACTCCGACCTTCGTGTGAGAACTCATTGTTGAGACTGTCCTTGCCCGAGATGAATGGAGTGCCATACGCCAGCGAAACGTCGTGACACGCCTGCGCGGCTCGGACCAGTGAGCCGAGAGTCTCGGGTCGCTCAGTATTGCCCCAGCAGAAGTTGTCCAGGATCGCGATGCGCGACGGATCGGCGCCCACGGCCGTGCAGTTGCGGATGGCCTCGTCGATGACGCAGCCCGCCATCGCGTAGGGATCGATCTTACCGTACCGCGGGTTGATCCCACATCCGACGGCCAGTCCGCGAGTCGTCCCGCGCACGGGCAGGACGACGGCCGCGTCGCCGGGCCCATCATCGCACGAGCCCACGAGCGGCTTGACGACCGTCCGTGCCTGAACCTCGTGGTCATATTGCCGGACGATCCATTCCTTGCTACAAACGTCCCAGTGCTGGAGGATCGCGATCAGGTCGGCCGTGAAATCGTGTGCGCTGGGTGGCTCGAGGGCACGATCCTCGGGCGGCGTCCAAGACGCCTCGCGGACGACGGTCGGCCGACCGTCGTGGAGGAACTGCATCGAGAGGTCGCCGACAACCTCGCCCTGGTACCGGAGGGTCAGGTGGCCGGTCTCGACGAACCGGCCCAGGTCGGTCGCCTCCACACCTTCACGCTGGCACAAGTCCTCGAGCGCCGGCCATCGGTCATCGGGGACGGCCAGGACCATTCGTTCCTGGGCTTCGGAGATCCAGATCTCGGTATAGGAGAGCCCCTGATACTTGAGGGGGGCTCGACTCAGCTCGACGTCTGCGCCGAGATCGGCACCCATCTCGCCGATAGCCGAGCTGAAGCCCCCGGCACCGCAGTCGGTAATCGCGTGAAACAAGCCCTGGTCGCGCGCCTGCACGACGACGTCGAGGACCATCTTCTCGGTGATGGCGTTACCGATCTGGACCGCTCCGCCCGAGACACTCTCGCTGTGAGCGGTCAGCTCGGCGGAGCTGAACGTGGCTCCGTGAATACCGTCTCGGCCCGTGCGCCCACCCAGGGCAATGATCCGGTCGCCCGGCTCGACACGCTTCGTCGCCTTGTCGCGGGGTAGGACCCCGACGGTCCCGCAGAAGACCAATGGGTTGGACAGATAGCCGGGATCCACGGCGAGTGCTCCGTTCACCGTCGGGATTCCCATGCGGTTACCGTAGTCGCGCACCCCAGCAACCACCCCCTTGAGCACGCGCTTGGGGTGAAGCACCCCTGCGGGAACGTGATCCGGATCCAGCTCGGGCGAGGCCACGCAGAACACATCCGTATTGCAGATCGGCTTTGCACCGAGTCCGGTCCCGAGCGCGTCGCGGATCACACCGCCCAATCCCGTGTTGGAACCGCCGTAGGGGTCGATGGCCGAGGGGTGGTTGTGGGTCTCAACCTTGAAGCAGACGTCGTATTCTTCGTCGAACCGGATAATCCCGGCGTTGTCGCTGAAGACGCTCACCAGCCAGTCGCAGGCCAGCTCCTGCGTTGCGCGGAAGATCGTCTCCTTCAAGAGGTTGTCGATCCTGCGGCCCTCGAACGCGATCCGGCCCTTCAAGGTCTTGTGCGAACAATGCTCGCTCCAGGTCTGGGCGAGTGTTTCGAGCTCGCAGTCGGTGGGGTCGCGTCCGATACCTGCGAAGTGTTGCTGGATGGCTTTCATCTCGGCGAGGCTCAGCGAGAGCTGTCCCGACCGGCTCAGCTCCCAAAGCGCGACGTCGTCGAGCCCGCGGATGGGCACCTCTTCCCGCCGAAAGGGATAAGGCTGCCCCTGGCCGAGATGATCGAAAGTGAGCTCGCCGACGACCGCTTGCTCGACGGCGTCGTTGGCCAGGAGGCGCACGATCAGGCGGGGCAGGGCGTTCGCGGGCCCTTCAACCCGGTAAGTCCGAATGGTTCGGACGTTTGTCACAGCGTAGCCCAGGTCTTTCAAGAGCGCCAGGGCACTCTCCGCTTCGGGATCCGTCACGCCGGGCTTGGGCAATACGTGCACCACGGGGCAGGCTCCATCGACCGGCGATGGGATCGGTCGGAGCGTCGCGGACTCCACAACGGGGTCGCTGAGGATCTCTGATGCCGCGCGGCGAAGCGCGTGTTCCGAGACTCCTCCCTCGACCAGGAAGCCCCGGCTGGCCCGAATGGTCCATGGCCCGCGGAGGCCGAGCTCCTGGGCCTCGATGGCCAGACGCTCGCCCACATGATCAGAATGCCCGTCAACCGGTTGGATCTCGATATGCCAGAGCATGGCGATTGACTCTCGGGTCCTTAAGTCCTTGAGTCCTCGGTCAGGAGCACCTTCGGGTTCCCCTCGCACAGACGGGCCGAGGGGACTCAGGGACTCAAGGATTCGAGGAGTCAAACGCGTCTCGACGATGCTTGGCCTGTTCCCACCAACGGCGGATCGATTCTTCATCATCGGTCATCAAGGCGTACTTGAAGTGGGCCAGGCTGATCCTGAAGAGAATCGAGGGCCTTCAACAATGGCCCCCGATTCTCCCGAAAGATGGCCGTCCAGAGGCCGGTGTCGGCGGCCGCCACCCGTGTGCCGTCTCGGAAAGCCCCCGCAGCCAGTGGGAGCCACTCGACTGGCACGGAAGATGCCAGCGAGGCGGCGACCGCGTGAGGGAGGTGACTGGTATAGGCCAGGATCTCGTCGTGCTCGGCCGGGCCGATCTCCAGGACCCGGCAGCCGACGGCCGTCCAGAAGTTCCGGGCGCGCCCCAGCCGGTCGGCGCGGGTGCGCAGGGTGGGCGTCAAGACACAAGGACGGTTGTCGAACAGGTCGGCGCGGGCATGGGCCACACCTCGGCGCTCCGAACCGGCGATCGGGTGGGCTCCCACGAAGACCGAGCCCGTACCTGCCTGGCGTTCCACGGTTTCCACGATCTGTCGTTTCGTACTCCCGACGTCCATGACCAGTACCTCGGCCGGGGCGATTTCCGCAGAGCGACGAACATCTTCCGCGACCCGGTTGACCGGCGTGCACACGACGACGATATCGGCTGAAGCCACTCCTTCTCGAATGTCGGTCGTGCCCCGGTCGATGGCACCAAGCCGTGCCGCCTCGTCGAGGGTCGCCGGGTCGCGCCCCACTCCGATCACTTCGGATGCGATCTTCCGCGACCGGAGCGTCAGGCCGATCGAGCCCCCGATCAGTCCGACACCAATGATCGCCACCGTACCCTGTTGCTCCAAGGATCGGCCCTCGCATCTCGACCTGCTCATCCTGCGCCCGTGACGCCTCGACTGGCTTGTCCCGATGGGACTGTCTGCACGACCCGCGGAGTCTGACCATACACTCGCCCCCGAGGTGGGGTGGGATGGCGACTCCTATCCCAAACGCTTCGGCCGGAGGCGTGCTTTCGCGAGGCCTGGGTCGAGTGAGACGTTCTTCATCCGATTTTAACGTCAGAAGCTTGGCAAGACGAGACCACGCCTACAAACGACAGTCCACACCGACGGCCACGGCATTCGTGCAAACGCACACCTTATCTCGATTGCTCGCAATCGCGGATGTCCCATGAGGGTCTCAATCTCACCCGCCTCGATGCTTGCAGGTTGAGTTTGAGCGTCTCCTGAACTGAGCGGGTTCGTTTTTCTTCATGGGGTGATGGGCCACGGATTACTTGCATTGAGATGCACCCTGCAACCGGTGGAACCCGCAAAGTCGTGGGTTCGTTTTCGCGATTTCGGGATCGTCGACCGCCTTGCTCCTGCGGGAAGCATCCTCCGACCCATACCATCCGCAAAGCCGTGGGATCGTTTTCGCGATTCCCCGACCGTCACCGGCCGGTCTGTGGCAGGGAGGTATCTTGCAACAAGTCCAATCCACGAAGCCATGGGTTCGTTTTGACGAGTTCGAGTCGGTGCGTCGCGCGCATGAACAACCGGCATAAGCCGCAAAGTCGTGGGTTCGTTTTGACGATTCCTTCGAGTCCGAATCAGCGGCGGGCATTCCTCCCATCACGTTCCCCGTAGCATGGTTGTGGAAACTCCACCGCCCCGGGCCCCGGTTCATCCCGATTTGTGCGTTCACGACACCCATTGTCGCTGGTTGCATGATGACTAGCTGGATCGTGAAGTTCCAGTGCGGCAGGCTGCGGTGCGACGAGATTGTCCTATCTTAGAGGATGCCTCAGGTTTTCAATTTCATCGACGAGGTCAGGAATTTCCTGAGGGCGGGGTAGGAAGAAGGCGGGCGTCCCGATACGAGGCTCAATCGCTCGGCCTGGAGGCTGGCCCTCCAAGGCTCCGCCGGGCGAGTCGCGTCATCCACGAAAGATTGACAAGGAACTGAGGATCGATCGGCACCATCAGGCCAATAGCGGCTTCACGACCTTACCATGCACGTCGGTAAGACGAAAATCGCGGCCGGCGTGATGGAAGGTGAGTTTTTCGTGGTCGAAGCCGAGCAGGTGAAGGATCGTCGCCTGAAGGTCGTGGACATGCACGGGGTTGTCGGCGATGTGGAAGCCGAGATCGTCGGTGGCTCCATAAGTCAGGCCAGGTTTGATGCCACCTCCGGCCATCCAGATGGTAAAGGCCTGGGGATGGTGGTCGCGACCCAGGCTTCGGCCCAGGGCGCGGTTGGTTTCCACCATGGGGGTCCGTCCGAACTCACCACCCCAGATCACCAGAGTGTCGTCGAGCAGACCACGGCGCTTGAGATCCATGATCAGTGCGGCGGCGGCGCGATCGGTCGCACCGCAGTTGGTCTTGAGGTTCCCCGCCACGTCGGAGTGCGCGTCCCAACCCTCGTGGTAGATGTTTACGAATCGCACTCCACGCTCGATCATTCGTCGCGCCAGCAGGCAAGCCCGGGCGAACGAGGGCTTGTTCGGATCGACGCCATAAAGCTCCAGGGTCTCCTTGCGTTCGTTCCGGAGATCCATGAGTTCGGGTGCGGAGGTCTGAAGCCGGAACGCCATCTCGTAGGCGGCGATGCGCGTGGCGATCTCGGGATCGCCCACAACCTGGAGCCGCCGCCGGTTCAGCGACCCGATCAGATCGAGCGAATCGCGTTGCAGGCGTGAATCGACACCCGGTGGGCTAGAGACGTCGAGGATGGGATCACCCTGGTTGCGCAAACGGGTGCCGGTATAGATGGTGGGTAGGAATCCGCTGGACCAGTTCGCCGCGCCTCCACTGATCCCGCTGCCGGTGGACATCACGATGAATGCGGGCAGGTCCTGAGCCTCCGATCCGAGCCCATAGAGGACCCATGACCCGAGGCTGGGACGCCCGGGCTGGGAAAACCCGGTGTTGAAGAAGATCTGCGCAGGGGCGTGGTTGAACTGATCCGTCTGGACCGACTTGACGAGGCAAATCTCATCCACGACCTCGGCCAGGTGCGGCAGCATCGTCGAGAGCTCAGCTCCGCACTGTCCATGCCTGGCGAATCGGAACCGGGGGCCGAGCACGGCCGCATCGGGACGAATGAAGGCATAACGTTGTCCACCGATCACCGACGGAGGCAGCGGCCGTCCCTCGAGTCTGGCCAGCTCGGGCTTGAAGTCGAAGAGGTCAAGCTGGCTCGGCGCGCCGGCCATGAAGAGGTGAATCACACGCTTCGCTTTGGGTGCGAAGTGCGGTGGTTTGGGTGCCAATGGGTCCGACGATTCGGGCGACGCTCCCGAAGCCCTGGCGGACAAGCCCCCGGGAACGAACGCATCACCTAACATCGCCGCGAGCGCAATCTTGCCAACGCCGATGCCGCATTCTTCGAAGAAATGGCGGCGAGTCCCTGTTACGGCAGCCAATCTCTCGGGATTCACGGGTTCACCCTTTCGTCACGGCCTCGTCGGCGTTCAACAGCCCACGTGCCAGTATCGTCCAGGCCGCGCGCGCGACCGCATCACCTTCTCCTGGCCCGGCGATCCTGAGTGCATCCAGCTCCTTGCGCTCGAGACGGGCCTTCTGGGCTCTATAGAACCGGACGAGTATGGAAAGCTCGACAGGATCCGGAGGCCGTGTCACACATCGCCGGAACAAGAGGTGGGCTCGGTCCTCGATCGATCCGCCACATCCAGCCATCATCCGCCCAAGGGCTTGTGCGGCCTCTTCGAAGACCGGGTCGTTGAGCAAGGTCAGTGCCTGGAGCGGTGAGTTCGAGACCTCACGGCGCGCGACGCAGACCTCACCGCTCGGCGCGTCGAAAGTCGTGAACATCGCGTAGGGGGTCGTTCGTTTGCTGAAGGTATAGAGGCCCCTGCGGTAGGCGTCGCCCCCGGTGCTGACTTTCCACGCCAGGCTGCCGTAGGCTCCCTCGGTCGTGACGCCCGGCGGCTGAGGCGGGAAGACGCTCGGGCCACCGATCTTTTCCGAGAGCAGGCCGCTAGCCCGCAGCGCGGAATCTCGGATCACCTCCGCCTCCAGCCGGACTCGAGGGCCGCGGGCGAGCAGACGATTCTCCGGGTCTTTCGCCAGCAGCTCGGGTGTGACCCGCGACGATTGCCGATAGGTCGCACTCGTGACGATTAGACGATGCAACGCCTTGATCGACCAGCCCGACTTCACCAGCCGGATCGCCAGCCAGTCGAGTAGCTCGGGATGGCTGGGCGGCTCACCCTGGTACCCGAAATCCTCCACCGTCCGCACCAGGCCCTTGCCGAAGAACGCGGCCCATTGCCGGTTCACGGTCACGCGGCCGGTCAGGGGGTTCTCGGACGAGACCAGCCAGCGTGCCAGCTCCAACCGCGTCCCCCGCGACCCCGCGGACAAGGGGGGCAGGAACGAAGGAACACCCGGCTGGACGTGCTCGGTGGGCTGAAGGAATTCGCCGCGATTGTGGATGAACGTCGGGCGCGGGTTGTCCGCTCGGCGCTCGGTCATGACCAGGGTCGAGGGATATCGGGGCAGCTCCTTCTCGAGTTGCTTGATCGCCGCATGCTCACTGGCCAACTCGGGCGCGACTGTGAGGTAATACCGCCGAAGTTGCTCGACGTGATTGGCGGTCCGCTTCTCCGGGGCCATCAAGAGCAGTCGCTCGATCTCAGGTGGAGTCTGCCGGGCCACGACCGGCCGCGAGTCGGTGGTCACCGAGACCCGGAACCGGCCCAGCCCCGCGGCATGATACCGCTCGAAGAGCAGCTCCACGACCACCTCACCCGGGTTTCCCAAAGGCGCACCGAGGCGAAAGACCGCCGAATGGGCCTGTCCCTGCCCGCCGTTGATGGACCAGCCCGACTGGGGATCACCGTCGATTGTCACCGACGCCGACTCGGCCTTCGGGTAACTCGATGTCACTCCAGCGATCGGGATGGGCTTGTCATCGGCCAATACTCGGACCTCACTGAGGAAGAAATCCCCAGGCGATCCCTCGTAGAAAACGCGCCCGGGCCCATGATTCGGCAGTCGCTCGTCCGGCAGCGTCTCGAGGCGGATCGCACGGACTCCCGCCAGTCCGTCTCGAAACTCGACCTTGTAGAGGTCTCGCTTGCTCTGGTCGCCACTGACGAAGACGGAGCCTTCGGCCTCGATGCTCAGATGCGGCAGGTTGGAACGGGCCTTGAAAGGAGCGAGCGGGACCCAGCGGACGGCCTCCTTCGCCTCCCGATCGAGCCACTGGCGGAATCGGGCCTCGAGGTTCGCTTTCCGGCGCTCCGATTCAGACCCCGCCTTGATGTCTCCGACGGGGAATCGATCGGGAAGCCCGGAAATCCGCGCGGCGATCTGCTCTTCGATCGCGCGACGACGTCCCGCGATCTCGGGAGATGGGACCGCGATCTCGGGCTCCTCGGCGTTGTTCAGCAACGCCATGAACTGGTAGTACTCGCGATGGGGTATGGGGTCGAACTTGTGCGTGTGACACTGAGCACATCCCATCGTCAGTCCCAACCAGACGGTTCCCGTTGTGGCCACGCGGTCCGTCATGGCGTAGAAGCGGAATTCCAGCGGATCGATGCCCCCTTCCTCGTTCAGCATGGTATTGCGGTGGAACCCGGTCGCGATCCGCTGGTCGCGTGTCGCGCCGGGAAGCAGGTCGCCGGCAAGCTGGTCGATGGTGAATTGACGGAAGGACAGGTCGGCGTTCAAGGCGCGGATCACCCAGTCTCGGTACGGCCAGATCGAGCGAGGACGGTCTTTTTCGTAGCCGTTGGTGTCCGCGTAGCGGGCGAGGTCGAGCCACCGGCGTGCCCAACGTTCGCCGTAATGGGGTGAGGCGAGCAGCCGGTCGACCAGCTTTTCGTAAGCATCCGGGGAATCATCTCCGACGAACGCATCCACCTCCGCGGGCATGGGGGGCAGTCCCACCAGGTCGAGAGAGACGCGGCGGATCAGCGCGATCCGATCGGCTTCCGGCGACGGCCGCAATCCTTCCCGTTCCAGCCGGGCCAGCACGTAGGCATCGATCTCGTTGCGAGTCCAGCCTACGTCCTTGACCACGGGCATCGTTGGCCGGTTCGGCCGCTGGAATGCCCAGTGCATCTCATACTTCGCCCCCTCGGCGATCCAATTCTTCAGGAGCTGCTGATCATGATCCGAGAGCGGGAGCTTGGCTTGCGGCGGGGGCATCCGCTCGCTGTCTTCCTCGGAGAAGATCCGGCTCACCAATTCGCTCTCGTCGGGCCTGCCAGGGACGATGGGACTCATTCCCGAGCCGGCTGTTTTCAGGGCGTCATCGCGCCGGTCCAGCCGGAGTTTCGCCTTGCGCGACTTGTCGTCCGGGCCATGGCACTTGAAACAATGCCGGGCGAGGATCGGTCGAACGTCCCGGTTGAAGCCGACCTGATGATCCGCCGCCGGGCCCGCGCTAGGCGTCTCTTGTCCGATGGCGAGCCAGGATATCGCCCAGCCGAATGCCAGGATCATGGGGAGGGTACGTCTTCCCAAAGGGTACCGCCTCCGAATGTTGTTATTGCGGAATGGGGAGTCGTCGAGCAATCCGAACTTTGCGGTAGGCCTCGATGACCCGGGCGTCTGGGACGCCCAGGTTATGATAGCCTATCATCGTTCGTCTCTGAACGCGAGCACTGCACGCCGATCAGAGACAGCTCGCACTCCCATACCAGTGAGGATCGGCGGTCATTTCAGGTCGAAATCGATGGTCTTCTGGTCTTGGGAGATTGTCGCCTCCAGGCCCGAAGTCGCCGCGGTATTGTACTTCTTGGGGACGAGGTCCTTGGGTGGAGTCCACCCAGGAGTCGAGCCGGGGATCTTGGTGGGATCGGCGGTGTTCGCGATGATGAACACCTTGTGATGACCGGGAAGTGCGCCATCCCCCTGAGCGAACGTGCTGAGCTGGTAAGTCCCGTCGCTCTGGATCTCACCGACGGCGGGATGGCCCTCGTCTGGCTGGAACGTGACCGTTCCCTTGGGAACGGGCTGCCCTTTGTAGGTCACCTTGCCACCGACCGGAAAGGTCTTGGGGCGTTCGACAGACTCGGTACACCCCGAGATCGCGCCGATGAGGAGGCCGACCGCAGCGGCCACCAACCACGTGCCGCGAAACTGAAAGGAAAGCTTCATGCCGACAAGCCTGTGGGTCAACATCAACGGAATCTCCCTTCCAAGTAAGCTGCCGGGGCCGGCTCAGTACGCATCGCTGCTAACGACCTCTCCCATCGCACGCGTACTGATAGCTCGGTAGATGAACTGGTTGATCGTCAGCTTGAGGAACCGAACGGAGCCATCCGCGAAGCCGGCATTCATGCCTCCAGGGTGCTGGCTTCGAAAACCGTAACAGTATCCCGGGTTGGTCTTGTCCAGGTTGACCATCTGATTCATGGGGATCGAGGTGGTGGCCACTGAAGAGTTGCTCTCCGACCAAGCGTTCCACCAGCACATGTTGGGCATGGCCTCGCCGGTCAACATCGTGTTGCTGAGCCCATCGGTGATACTTTGAGGCGTGACGAGCATCTGAGCTCGCCAGAACATACCCGTCGCCGTCGGCTGGTTTCCGTTGCAATCGCCATATCCGTTGTTCGAGCCGGGGAACGGCCCTGTCGTGTTATCACCGAGGTTGCCCTTGTAGCATGTGCCAGCGACCCACCACAGCGCCAGCCCTGAGGTTTCTGTCCCGGCGTAGCTGTTCCAGTCGGATTGACCCTGCTGGAGCATGAGGCCAGGGTAGCTCGGGCACAAGACGGCATTGAGCTGGGTCGCGATGATGGTGGTGTTGTTCCAGGAGTATTCCGCCCGGTCGCCTGTAAAATTGTAGGCGTTGAACATGGGCGTTTGATCCATCTGGGGCAGGATCTCCACGATCCAGCCTGTCCGGTAATCCGAGTTCAGGAACCACTGGCAGGTACCGCTGTAGTTGTAGCCGGCGATCTGCGATGGGAAGCTTTGGTTGACGTCAACGTAGTTGTGACAGGCGAGCCCCAACTGTTTCATGTTGTTGGTGCACTGAGCGCGTCGGGCCGCCTCGCGGGCGGCCTGCACCGCGGGTAGCAGCAGGGCGATCAGCACGGCGATGATCGCGATGACTACCAGCAACTCGATCAACGTGAAACCACGGACTTGAGGTCGGCGCATGGAATCCCCCGAGTTCGATGAGATGTGACGAAACGGAATAGGCCACAAGCCGGCAATCCCCAACGCGGGAAGTGCACATATGCTACGTTACTGGGTCATTCTCCGAATTGTGCCTACGAATCAGATAGCGTCAGAATGCGCATACCGGAACGGCAAGGCAAACAAAAAAGCGAGAAATGGCGATATTTTTCCTGAGGGATGGATTTGGCCAGCCCGCTTCCTTCTACAGCGCACTCACAGTCAACTGGTCAACGTGGAGGTCGAATGGTGTACGAATGGTCAACCACGGGCAGGGATTGCCAAGGGACTGGTCCAGAGCGATTCGATGTTCAGGGAGTCAGGACCTGGATCGTTGTGAATCGAGTACGTCGTATCATGTCCAGCCGTGAGATCGCCCGGACACCCGGCGGGTGCTGACAAGAAACGAGAACCGCGAAGGCCCGAGGGATGGTGATCCGACCGGGCCTCGTTCCGATCCGGCCGAGGGGGAACCGGCGGAGTCGCTTCCGGCACTGCCAGCGCGCCGCTCGCCCCAACCGTCAGGTGCTGATCGTCTCCGTCGAGGGAGGACTCACGGCAACGTGGAGTAGTTGACGATGTTCCCGGCGATCCTCAGGGCGCTGTCGTAGGTATAGCCCTTGCACTCGATCCCCGTGTGCCGCTCGAGCGCGCAGCCGATGTCAAATCTCGAGTAGATGATCGCCCAGTGGCCGTTGATCTTGACCCCTTCGAGCTGGGGATAGTCCTTGCCACCACCTGCCCCCTTGGTGTACTGCGACTTCGACAAGTCGAACCCTACCTTCTTCGAGTAGAGCTCGTCGTCCCGCGGGATCGGCTCCAATCGGCCGTCGGGCACGAGTTCGGCAACGAACCGTCGAAAGGTGGCATCGAACGCCGCGCTGCCACAGGCGGCGTCGGCAAAGAGCGTCCCCCCGCCCGGTTCGAGGTGCCGCTGTAGAGCTTCGAGGTCTTCCTTGGGGAATGCGATCGCGCCGCGGCCGTGGATGTAGATCAGCGGGTAGTAGATGAGGTTCGGATCGCGCGGGAACAGGTCTTTCTGAGTGATGACCACGTCGAAGCTGAAGGGGGGCTTGCGGAGTGCGTCCATGAGGTTGGGTATCGCCTGGGGAGCGATGTTCCAGTCGCCGGCGTGCTTGAGCTTGGCGATCCGCAGCGCACCCGCCTGGGCGAGTCCCTCTTGAGGTTGTGCATCTCCCGGACGACCAGCTTGTCAGCGGGCATCTCGCGGCCGGTGGCGTAATCGATCACGTTCTGGCCAACCTTGATCGCCCGGATGACGGCGATGTTCTCCGGGGAGTGCTCGGACTGGTTCCAGTAGCACGACAGATCTTGCGGTGAGTAGATGACCACCGTCCGGCAGCCGTGCTCGATGCCCCAGAGCGGGTAGACCTCCGGCGAGAGCAAATGCCGGGCCCGCCACACGGGATGTTCGGGCGGGAGCGGGCGGAGCTGATATCCGTCCTCGGGGAAGATCTCCTTCATCAAGCGCCGGAATGCCTGGTCGAATTCGCTCTTGCCGCAGCACGCATCGGCCAGGAGGAAGCCGCCCTGCTCGACATACTCGCGAAGATTCTGCTTCGCCGCCGGGCCGAACTCGGGTACCCGGTGGCCATTGAAGAAGAGGATCGGAGCCTGAAGCAGGTCCTGAACCGTCGCGGTGGCCGGGTCGACCACCTGCCAGGTCAGGAGGCTTTTCCAGTCGCGGGAGATGATCCCGACGAGGTTCCGGATGTCATCGGGGTCCTGGTTCCAATCGTTGACCGGCGGGTGATAGAGCTTGTTGATGAGGACCGGGGCCCGGCCCTTGGCCAGGAACAGCAGCGCGAAACTCGTCGCGATCAGTTCGTTCTCCTGGTTGGCCCCGCGCCAGAATCCCGAGAGCGGGTTCTGGTCGTGGACCAGTTCCTCGGCCCCCAGACGGTACCAGTCGTTTTGGCCGAAGAATCGGACGCCGGAGAGCCGGCCGGCTCGTTCGAGCGCGTAGAGATAATAGTACTTCCAGACCTGGCCGTGACCGAAGTTCTGGCCCACCTGGAAGTGGCTCGCCAGCCAATCGAGCCCGTGGAGGAGGTTGGAGTTGAAACCTCCCTTGCCGCAATCACAGATGATTCCACCTTCGAGGTATTCGAGACCCTCGTATTTCTTCGAGCCCGTGATGATCAGGCTGGAGACCCCGGCGCAGGTCATGCTTCCGGTCGATGGGGTGTGGCGGGGCGTGTAGGCCCAGCCGCCATCCCGATTCTGGAACCTCTCGAAATACTGGCGAGACAGCAACCAGACATTGGGGTCAACCGCAACGCCGACCTCGCTGGCCGCATTGAGACCGAGCAGAGCGTATTGGGTATTGGAGTTGTCGCCAGCCTGGAACTTGTTGTCGGAATAGGTCCAGGTACCAGGCCAGACCATCCGGTCGCCGGGCTTGATTTGCGCCTCTTCCAGCCATTCGACATTGGCCAGGAGCCGGAGGCGATCGCGGTCGGGGTCACCGGCGGCGAAGACCATGGTCTGTAACGAGATCGCATAGGTGTTGCGAAGCTGCTGGGGCCCAAAGTTGCGGAGGTACTCGAGCGCCGCAACGATCGGCGGCGCGTCGCGGCGCTCGCCAGCCGTCAAGAGGGCCAGGGTCACCAGGCTAGTTGTCCCGGTGTTGGCCTTTTCCTCGATCTCGGGCCAGGAGCCGTCGGCACGCTGCTGCGCCTTGAGGAACCGAACGCCATCGCGAATCGCGCGCTCGACTTGCTCGCTCGTCACGCCTCCTCGGGCTGTGGCCTGGCCGAGGTCCGGCCCGAAGAGGATCGCGAGCACGACCAGACCGATCCAGCAGCGAGGCATCGAAGTGCGGGACATGGGCGAGCCCTCAAGTCGGGATGGGCCGGGGATGGAGCAGCCGCGCACATCCTCTCAACATTGATTTTGACGTCAAACGGAGCGTTTCGGCAAGCCGGCGCGGCCGATCGAAGGCAAGCGTCTCGCGATTCCGTGGCGAACGCATCGCCTTCAGTTGATGCGATTAATCGCCTCAACACGGCCTTCGACAAGGGTTTCCGGCGCAACTTCCACGCTCCCTCGCCAGGATCGGGGACATTGACGGCCCGATTGCGCCAAGGACGATCGCGCGGGCGAGGCCGGCATTCGGGCCTCACGGTTGTTGGCCCGCGCCGCTTACATCGGCACTCGGCGGTTACCTTCTGACGCGTCTCCGTCTCCAGGAGCCCACGGGTGGCGCTCAACCCGCGACCCGGGTTGGCCGGCGTTCCCACCAGGGGCGAGGGGTTGAGAGCGACCGACTCAGGGGACTCCCACAGCGTTGACTCGATGACCCATCGCAACTTGTGGTGCATGAGACAAAGGAAGCAGCCACTAGGTCAAGCGCGATTTGCGTCGTCATCTCACTACTTAATGCAATTCATTCATGAGTCAGCCAGCATGCAAGGCTCGGTGGTGTCTCAGAACCATGGAGATCTGGGTTCAGCGACCGCTCTGAGAATGGCGTCATCCGTGACACCGCGGACCCAAGTCGAGAGCCGTGGAGAACCCGGGGCTCGAACTGGTTTTCCGAGATCTCGCCGCATACGGCTGAGGTCGGTGGTGTGACCCGGATAATTCCCGTCGATCGGAGAAGTTCTGAAAACGTCGGGTGATCCAAGGCAAATACGATTAACAGTGAGGAGGACCAGAGGTGCTCGATTGGGGAGATGCTTTTCCAAGAATTTCTTTCTGGGTTCTTGACATCGCGGTCTCCGTGCGGCAGTATTGAGCCTCCGCTCTGACTGACCGACTCTCGAGACGTCGTTCCTCCCGGGTCTGTACGAGGTCTGGAACCTGGAATTGCCGGGTCAAGACGCGAACGCCGGGATGCCGTATCACGTAACCTCAGCTTTTCACTTGATCATTGTTCGGAATCAAGGATTGATGGGTGTTTGGCGACCCGAGAGATCTCTTGGGACGTTGTATCCCCGGTTCGATCACGATGTCGTCCACCAACAGCCACACATGACCGCTCTCTCGTGACTCGAATTCCGAGTCGTTGTTGACCTGATCGATGTCCCCCCGTGGACCGAGACGGCCCCGGGCTATCCAGGGATGACTTGCACGCCTCGGCTCTGCCGGGCGGTGCCGAAGAACTTCTGACCGGCAGGAAAACGGTCGATGTCTCATGACTGAGTGACTGGGAATCGTTGATTGTTAACTCCTCGATGGATCAAGGGCTCATCGACAAGAGCGAGCCCCCACCATCCGGGCGCCGGGGCCACGTGAGGTCCGGCAGATTCGATTCCATGCTCCCCATTAAACATCAAGAGGTGATTTTATGTTCACGCTACTCAAGCGCCGCTTCTCCGCATCGAAGGCCCATCGACGGAAGGTTGCCCGTCGATTCTGTCTGGAGGGCCTGGAGGATCGGGCCCTGTTGACGCTCACCGCCGTCAATTTCGGCGCCACGATCGAGTTGACGCCCGTGGCCATCGGCGGCACGCTCTACTTCACCGCCAAGGACTCCACGCACGGCACCCAGCTCTGGGAGAGCAACGGCACCGCCAGTGGCACCCACATCCTCACCGATGTCAATGTCAAGAATGGCGGCCCGGATGCTCAGGACCTGACCGCTGTCGGCAACACCCTCTACTTCACCGCCAACGACGGCACCCACGGCGACCAGCTCTGGAAGAGCAACGGCACCGCCAGCGGCACCGTCATGGTCACCGACATCACGCCCCAATGGGGCGGCTTCTTCCCCTCTGACCTCACCAACGAGAACGGCACCCTCTACTTCGTCGCC
This sequence comes from uncultured Isosphaeraceae bacterium, assembly GCA_963845695.1. Lineage (GTDB taxonomy): Bacteria > Planctomycetota > Planctomycetia > Isosphaerales > Isosphaeraceae > CAWJTV01. The sequence continues at coordinate 303,837 of CAWJTQ010000021.1, forward strand.
TACGACCCCAACGACGGCAATCAACTTTTCAAGAGCAACGGCACCGCCAGCGGCACCGTCCGGGTCGCCGACATCAACGGCACCTACGGCGCTTCTCCAGCCGACCTGACCCCGACCAGCGGCGGCACCCTCTACTTCACGGCCTACGACAACACGTATGGCTCCCAGCTCTGGAAGACCAACGGCACCCCCAGCGGCACCGTCCGGGTCACCACCAACGACCCCGCCATCGGCGGCTTGTATCCCGCCGAGCTGACCTCGGTGGGCAACACCCTCTACTTTGTCGGCTTCGATGCCACCAACGCCTTCCAGCTCTGGGAGTCCAACGGCACGCCCGGCAAGGCGGTCCGGATCACCAGCGGCAACGCCAAGAACGGCGGCCTCAATCCCTCGAACCTGACGGCAGTGGGCAATACTCTCTTCTTCACCGCCAACGATGGGACGCATGGCAACCAATTGTGGAAGAGCGGCGGCACGACCGCCAGCACCACCATGATCACGGATCTCAACGCCAGCAAGGGGGGCATCCTCGTCTCGGACCCGACGGTCATGAACGGCACGCTCTACTTCGCGGGGGACGACGGGACCGATGGCACCCAGTTATGGCGGAGCAACGGTACGGCCGCCGGGACAACCATGGTCGCCGACATCAACGGCACCACGACGGCCGACGTCACGAACCTGATGCCGATCGGCGACACGCTGTTCTTCACCGCCTGGACCAGCGCGACGGGCTGGCAGGTCTGGCAGACGAACGGGACATCGGCCGGGACCGAGAAAGAAACCAGCCTCAAGACCGGCGACGACAACATTCCCGCGAACTTCGCGGTCAGCGGCACTTCGCTTGACTTCACGGCCCCCGGCGCCACCTTGTGGGTGCTGACGGGGTAGTGCCAGTCGCGAGGTGCGAATCCAGCAATCCCGATATCACCTGGAGGACCGCGGCCGTTGACCATCGGCGACCGCGGTCCTTGGTGCGTGCTCATCGATTCCCAGCGCATCTCGCAGGAGTTCGTGACTCTGTCCCATCGGTATCGCTCCCTCCGCGGCCGGCGGCTGGCCGTCGCCGATCAGGATCGGCTGGTCATTGGCATGTGCGGCGGGGACGCCATGACTGCCCCCTACCATCGCCGGATTGAGTGGGATCACGTCGAACCGAGTCCGAAAACCGAGTTTTTTCTGGATGAGCCGGGCGATCGTTCGCCCCTTGGGCCAGAACAGCCGGGGGTCGAAGAACAGTTCGCACGGGTCGTAACCCGGCTTGCGATGGATGTCGACGGTCCGGGCGAAATCGGGAGCCATGCGATCGTCGAGCCAGTACGGATAGGCGAACCACGAGTCCTCGCTGCGCCAGGACGACCAGATCGCCGGCGCGGGGATGATCGAGGCCGATCTCGGCTCTCTCGGCCATTTCCCGGATCTGGCTCACGCCGGGAATTGTCGCGATGACGTCGCGAGCGCGGGCACGATCTTCGTCCAGGGCGGCGAAAACGTGGGCGAGCTGGTGATCACAGACGGCGAAGGCCCGGCTGCCGAACGTGTCGAGCGTCTCACCGAAGGGACCCGGCCGAACCGCCAGCAGGCCCGCCTCACGCAAGACGCGGTTGAGGAGGATCGGCCGGGAGACGTCGACATGACCGTATTCGCTGATCACCCAGACGCGCGCCCCGGCCGCCTGGGCCGCATCGAGAAGAGGGGCGCACGCGTCGTCCAGCTCGCCGACCAAACGGGGCATATCGCAACGAGACGGACCAAACCGCTGGGGATCGTAGTCGAGGTGGGGCAGGTAGACCAGGGTCAGGTCGGGCCGCTCCCACGCAACCACCTCGGCCGCCGTGCGCGCGATCCATTCGGTACACGGAAGACCGGCGCCGGGGCCCCAGAAGGTGTGGAACGGGAACCGGTCCAGGGTCGCCTCGAGGCGCTCGCACAGTCCGTCCGGCGTCCCGGTGATGCCGAAGACCTTGTTACCGTCGCAGCCATAATAGGGCTTGGGCGTCACGCTGATCGCGACGTCGGCCCCCTGGTTGAACCACCAGAACAGCTTGGCTGCACGGAACGACCGGCCGCGCTCGATCGCCTGACGCTTGGCCGTGACGTAGATCGGTTCCGCCTGCAACAAGGCGTTCGACTGCTGCCAGAACCGGATCTCTCCCGTCTCACGGAACAGCCAGCCGTTGCCGACGATGCCGTGCTGCTGGGGAGACCGACCGGTCAGGATGGTCGCCTGGGCCGTGCAGGTCACCGCCGGCACGACTTCCGCGAGCGACCGGACCCACCCCGCGCTCGCCAATTGCCTCAGTCGCGGCGCGTGCTCGAGCAGTTTTCGGGTCAAGCCGACGGCATTGATCAGGATCAGCGGTTGCAGTTCCATCGGCTGTGACGTTTGATAGAGGGTAGATCGCTTCCGATGAGATGGGCTGGGTTGCGCCGCATGGCCCACCGAGACTGCTAGGAGGACACCAATCTTGCACCAAGAATCGACCGAGGCATTGCCGCCGTATTCGTATGTCCCGGGCGGCCCTTGGCCCCATCCAATCCGATCGCCCGCAGGGCACTCGTACGGACGCCGCGACGGCCCGAGCGTCCCGGCGAGTGCCGAGTGGTCGGCGCGATTTCGTCGTGGGATCGAACTGTTCGACGCCGGTTATTATTGGGAATCGCACGAAGTCTGGGAAGGGCTCTGGCACTCGGAGGGCCGCAGGGGGGCCGCGGCCGACCTGCTCAAGGGGCTGATCAAGTTGGCCGCCGCGGGCGTCAAGGTCCGCGAGCGCCAGGAGCATGGTGTACGCACCCACGCCCGCCGGGCCGCCGAGTGCTTCGCCGCGGCGCGAGACCAAGGAGGAGTCCCTCATACCGGCTTGAACCTCGAACACTGGATCGAACGCGCCTGCGCCATCGCCGAGATCCCTCCGGGCGATCCGGGTCCGCGCGATGCGCCGGTGACGCGCGTCTTCGCATTCCGAATCGGCATGGAAGAGTCGGCAGGCAAGACCAGGATCGAACCGACCGCACTCACCAATGACCACTAGCTAGTAACCGCTATTCCCGATTAGACTGGTTCGACCGTCTCGCCCCCAAGGGGTGCGCCGGCCGGAGTGGTTCGTTTCGTCGGAAGTCAGACCAAGGTCAACTCGATGGCAAAGCAAGCGGCTGATAAAGGCAAAGACAAATCGAAAGAGAAACCGAAGGCCAAGCCGCCCCAAGCGGGTGACGACAAGGCCAAGAAGGCCAAGGCGAAGCCCGCCGCAACGCCGGATGCGGCCGCGGAGAAGGCCCCACCGCCGGAGAAGCCCAAGCCTGTACCGCGGCCTCCGGCCGATCCCCGCCTCAAGGTGCTCAAGAAATTCCACGGCAAGTTTCTGCCCAAGGGACCACTTCGCGACCGGCTCAAGGTCCTCATGCAGCGCCTGGGACTCGGGCGAAGACCACGGCGGGGTGACGGTTGACGAGCTGAAGTCGCTGTATAACGACTGGAAGGCCGCCCGCGCCAAGCCGGTCCGCGCGGCCAAGGTCTCAGTCTGAGTGCGCCGGCCCCGATTGCGAATCGGCTGGGGGCAGAGCGATCCGAGGTTCGGTTTCCGCAGCCGATGGCTTTGTCGCGAAAGGCTTGACCCCGGCGGCGAGACGTCGAGCGGCTTCCCGAGACAACTCACTCGGGGCCTTCTCGACGGCCTTGAGCGCGAGTTCGTAGGACGCCGGTGCGTCACCCGCGTCCCCTTCAAGGACGGCCAGGCTGTAGCACGCCTCGAACAGGTCGGGCTTGGCCTGGAGTGCCTCGCGATAGGCCCGTGCGCTGACTCGAAATCCTCCTCGGCGAGATAGGTTGCGCCGACTCGGGACATCGCGACGGCCGATTGGGGTGTCGAGACAGCGTTCTGCCAGAGCGCGCGGGCCCGGGCGGGCTCGCCGAGGTGCAGCCGCAAGGTCGCCAGCCGGTCGAGCACTTCCCACGGTGCCCGGGCCGGCGGGTAGCCTTGCTCGAGCAGTTCCGCGGCGCTCTCGGCCCGGCCATCGGCCAGCATCGCCTCGACGACTTGTCCGAGCTCGTTCAGATTACGCCATTTCATCATCGGAGCCGTACCGAGCTTCTCGACATACTGGTTTCGTTTCGAGGCGATCTCGTCCTGGACTTTGCGCTGGAGCGGGTTGATCGGAAAACTCGCCAGGATCCGGTCCCAGATCAGCAATTGAGCCTCGATCATCAGTCGGTTTTCGTAGGACAGGCTGAGACTGAGAAGCGTGGTGAAATCACCCGCACCGAGTTCCATCGCATGCCGCAATGCGTAGGTCGAGCGGACGACCGTGAGATCGACGACCGGGTCATAGGAAAGCCGATAGCGCGGGCTGGGCAGTCCCCCCGGCTCGCGGCACAGCTCGATCTGGCCGACCATACTCCACGCCACGACAGAGGCGGGTCGGTCGCGAAGGATCCTCCGAGCGTCGTCCAGACCAAGCCAGACGAGCGGGCGGATCAATTCGACCCGGTGAGAGGGCATCGCGCCAGCATATTTGCCGAGCGCCTTGGCGGACGCCATCCGCTCGGGGATGCCAAGCGGTTTTGCGGTAAGCTCAGGCCGAAAGTGCCGCGCGGCGAAGTTGACGGCGTGTTGCTGGACTGCTTCTTTGGCCGAGTCGTGGACGAACACCGCGGCGATTGGGTCGAACCAGACGCATCGCCAGTGATCAGATAGGAGCAAGGTCGCGCCCACGCCCCAGTTGTACTCGTGGTTGACCAGGATGACCGGGCGGCCGAGACCGTCCAGATTGGGCTGCCAGCCCGGAGTATTGGACTTCAGGTCGTCTTCAAGATCTCGGTAACGCTTGAAGAGCTCAGGCCCGGTGACCTCCAGCCGGGGGTCGGTGTAGACCTTGCGCTCCGGCCCGTGGTAATACTCGAAGAGCGAGGCGTGACCGTTGTGAAAGCTGAGGAACCGCTCGGGCATCTCGGGCTGGCCGGCGAATCGAGCGGCCTCATGAGGGAACCAGAGGGGCTCCTCGCCGAGTCCGATCGTGCGCTTTTCTCCGGTCATCTGGTAAAACCAGCCCGAGCCGACCCACACCAGTACCAGGGAGATGGCGACCCCGGCGACGATCCGCGGCGCGAAGCTGGTGGCGTGCGAGGCGAGAGCCGATCGTGACTCGGAGCTCGATAGGCCCACGCGACGGCGGCGGATCGCCGCGGCCCACTCGCCGAAGTTCCACGCCGTGACCGAACCGACTACGGCGGCGAACTGGTGGCTGATTGCGCGTCGCCTGGAGGCTGAGCAGGCTGAATGCCGTGAAGAGGAGGAGCCGCATCGGGCTGAGCCGCCAGCCGACAACGGTCTCGTCGGGTCCCGCTATCGAGCCCTTGGTCCTCGCGGCCTTCTTTCGGACGCCCTTGGAACGGCGCTCGCCTTTCCCCTTGCCCCGACCGGTCGAGCTGGCCTTCCCATCCACCGGCGCGTTGGGGATCGGTGCGCGAGTCCCGAAGAGTCCAACCCCGATCAGCCAGATCATCGGCAACAGGAAGCTGATCGCTCCCAGAGCCATGGTCACGAGATGGAGCTGCAAGGGGAGATTCTGCAATCCGGCCTGCTCGATGAACTGAGGGTATCGGGATCAGCTCCGCGATGTACTTGGAGAACACCGGGTTGCTCATGGTCCCGGCAAGTTGAATCGGAAAGAGGGCTCCGGTAATGCCGTATGGGTTGAACAGACAGGCCGCGAACGTCGCCAGGCCGGCGATACCGACAATTCGCCACCAGCGTCGCTGCTCAAGCGCGAAGGCCCCACGACGAAACGCGGCATCGATCAGCGCACAGACCAGGATGATCGGACCGAGCACGAAGAGCCCTTGCGAGTTGACCCAGGCGACCTGGACGATCGGCAAGAGGGCTGCCAGTGCGGGATGCCGGTCCCATCGCGTGACGACGGCCAGGAAGATCGAGAGATAGAGCAGTGTCAGCGTCTCGGGCCGGACGTAGATGCGTCCTCCCAGGACCAGGATCGCGGGGAGCCAGACGACCAGCATCACCCAGACCGGCCATTCGCGCCGCCGCGCCGTCACCAGCAGCAGCACGGCCACGCAGGTCACGACGCACTTGGCCAGGTTGAGCGCGACGACCCCTCCCCACTCGTGCAGCCAACTGACACCGACCTGGAAGATCCAGTGGAGATCGATCCAGGGGACCCCCACTCTCGTGAAGGTGAACAGATCGGTGCGTGGCACCTGACCCGTCTGACGAATCCAGGCACCCGTCCGGAGGTGCCAGTAGATATCGGTATCCTTGAGCGGAAAGACCCCCAGAAGGAACGTCAGCGCCAGGAACAGGACGATCAGGCCGGCGTCGGCGAGGTGAGCCCCGATCGGAGAAACGGGTGGGGACGGCTTCGGCAAGGCGGGGCGGGTCTCCACCGGGCGTTCCTTCGGTTTCCGCGGAGGGGTGAGCGCGCCCTCGCTGGACGCCGGTTGACTCGAAGTCGCCGACTCGATGGGGGTCGTCAAACGCTTACTCCTGAATTGCGGTTGACCGGGCTCGGCGGTCGTCGAAACCAGCCCGCCCACTGGCCGTCATTTTCCCGCGGCTCGTCAGATTCATCGAGTTTGACTGTGGATTCTCTTCTCGATCGATTCCATAATGGGTAGGTTCCGGCTACGGATGGAGATTATACGCCCGTCCGCGCGTGAGAAACAACGCACGATGGTCCGGTCCATCGATCGTTACGGGCCGTGAGGTATGTGGGATGTCGAACGCCCGGATCGCCGACCGACTCGCGATGCTCGCCGACCGAGTCGAGCTCGGACAAGTCACGGTCCGCGACTTCATCGACCAACTGCTCGGCCACACTAATGCGATGGACGGTCTCGCCTACAGCCAGCACAAAGAAGCCCAGGAAGTTCGGGAGCAACTCCGGAGGTTGGTCGAACAAGGTGATGAGCATCTGGTCAATGTCCACGCCGTAGGGGATTGGCTCCGGGACTGGTTATCCCGCGCGACGGGCGAATCGACCTGAGCTCGCGGAGCCGGCCCGGCTCGTTGCCTTTTGGAGGAACGGCAATGCCCCGCTCGGGGCTCTGGGAACGGACATCAAGGAGGTCCCCACCATGACGATGTACTGGATCTACGATCTGCATAACTGGGCGCTGGGCGTCCTGATCATCTCGTTTTTCGTGGTGACTTCGCTGATCGGACTGTTTGCGACTCGTCCGATCGTGCGGAGGCTTCTGGGTCCCACTGGCAACTGCAACGACGTGGTCAGCTACTTCTTCGCGGGGATCGGGGTGTTTTATGGACTGGCCCTGGGTTTGATCGCGGTGGCGACGTGGGAGAACTACTCGGATATCGACGGCGTGGTCTCGACCGAGTCGGCGGCGCTCGCCAGCCTGTACCGCGACCTGGATGGATACCCTCAGCCCATGCGGGGCCGGCTGGAATCGATGATGCGCGACTATACCCGGCTCGTGATCGAGAAGGAATGGCCGGCCCACAAGAAAGGCGAAGCCCTCGAGGACGGCGATGTCAAGCTTGACGAGATCGAGGACGAGGTGATGAACTTCGACCCGACCAAGGAGCGCGAGAAGATCGTCCAGGCGGAGGTCCTGCGATCGCTCGACACGGTTCAGGAACAGCGCCGGCTGCGACTCCAGGCGGTCCCGACCGGTCTGCCGGCAGCCCTCTGGTCGGTCGTGCTGGTGGGTGCTTTGCTCAATATCCTCCTCACTTATCTCTTCTGGGTGGAAAACCTCAGCATCCACGCCATTCTGGTCGGCATGCTCGCAATCTTCATCGGACTTCTGGTCTTCCTGACTGCGGCGATGGATAATCCCTTCCGTGGCGAGTTCAGCATTTCTGCCGACGCGTTTCAGACCGTCCTGGAGAACGTCATGACTCGGGGCAAGGGATAGCAGATTCCACACAACTCGTTCAGGAGTAGGGGTTTCGGACGGTCTCTCGGTCGCCTCGTTCGGCACGTCGAAGCGCAATTCGGGCTCGACTTCCCGGACCTTGACACGACATCGTCGGGAAATCTCCATTTTTCGTGTCCCGAACCTGTCGTGGTGCGCCTGTTATAAGGTATGGGCCATGACATGAATGATCCACCCAGCGAGACGGACCTTCTGATCGAGCGGCTCCGGGCCGGAGATCGCCGCGCGCTCGCCGAGTTGTTCCAGCAGCACCGGGATCGCCTGCGGAGGATGGTCGAGCTCGGCATGGACGCGCGACTCCAGGGTCGGATCGACGCCTCCGACGTGCTTCAGGACGGCTTCCTCGACCTAGCGAAGCGGGTGGACAGCTATCTGAGCGATCCCAACCTGCCGGCGTTTCTCGGGATGCGACTGGTTGTCCGCGATCGGCTGGCGATGATCCACCGTCACCACCTGGGGACGCGGATGCGGGACGTCTCGCAGGAGGTCTCGCTCTATCGCGATCCCTTGCCCCAGGCGAGCTCGGCGGCCCTGGCCGCGATGCTCCTGGGGAGGCTGACCTCGTCCTCCAAAGCGGCGATCCGGGCCGAGCAGATCCTCCAGGTCCAGGAGGCGGTCAACTCGCTCGATCCCCTCGATCGGAAAATCGTGGCGCTTGCGCCATTTCGAGCAGCTCAGCCGAGCCGAGACCGCGGTGGTGGTGGGCATCACCGAGGAGGCTGGAGCGATGCGTTACCTCCGGGCCGTCAAGAAGCTCAAGGCGATCCTGGCGACGATGCCTGGTGGCTTGGAAGGACCGTGATCCATGTCGATCTCGGATTCAGAACCGTATGACCTTCTCGATCGACTGGCCGAGGAATTCGCCGACCGCTTCCGGCGCGGTCAACGCCCGGCGCTCAAGGAATACACCGATCGCTACCCGGAACTGGCCGAGGAGATCCGCGAGCTATTCCCGGCGATGGTCAAGGTGTAGCTGGCCGAGGGTGTCCGGAAGTTCTACGAGGAGTTCTCGTGTAAGGGAGGTTCGTCATGGGTGCTCCAGATCTCAGGAAAGCCGGCTCGGAAGCTTTGCAACCGAAGCGGCCCGGCTCGCCCGATCCATTCCCGGCGACCGTCTGGACGCGCATCGACACAGTCTCGGGGAACCGGGTTCCAAACCGGCTCGGTTTGGAGCTTTCTCTCCGGACGGTCGTACCGTCGCCGTGGGTCAATCCTCCGGGAGCCCGCAAGACATCACCCGGTTCGACGTGGAAACCGGCGTGGTTCGCGCTCGGTTGACCGGCCAGCATCACGGGACCAACGCCCTGGCCTTTTCGCCGGATGGCCGCATGCTGGCCAGCGCCGGAATGGACCATAGCATCCGGATATGGGATCCGGCGACGGGGACCGAAACGGCCTGCCGGACGGATGATGTCGGTTGGGTCAAGTCGATCTCGTTTTCACCCGACGGCGCCCGGCTCGCGTTCGTCGGTAGCGACGCCGTGGTCCGGATCTGGGACCTGAAGAATCCGCGGTGCATACGGCTCGGCTCCTCTCAAGGTGCGCCGGGCTTTGCTTCCGAGGCTGACCTCAAATGATACACCCTGAAGTCTCCGCCGACGTGAACTGCAACCCGGATCGCCTGGGCAAGTGTCTGGAATCCCCTTGGATAGGGACGTGGATTTGTGCAACAAGCTCCAAGCCTATCTGGGATGGCGCTCCCGGAACGTCGATACTCCCCCAGCGCTCGCCGAGGCGTGGGATCACTTCTACGACTTCTACACGCCTCGGATCCGGGGGTCTCTCGGCCGATCGGGTCTGCTGGAGGCCGACCGGGAGGATCGCCTCCAGGAGGTCTGGAGCGAGGTCGTCGCCCACCTGGCGGATCTCCCCTACGATCCGAGGCCCGCCTCTCGACCTGGCTAATCACCGTGTCTCGGAACCGGGCGTTGAACATACTCCGGCGCCGCCGTCGCCTCTTCGTAGAACTGGATGAGGGGGCCGGTCTCGTGGACCCCGCCCCGGGCCGGTCGCCGCCTGCGAATGTCTCTCGAGTCGGGCCCGGGTGAAGCGTGTGCTCGCCGAACTCTCCGCGCAGGTCTCGGAGCTCAGTTTCCAGGTGCTCTACTGAAGCTTGAACCGCGAGACCCGCCGGGCAGTGCCCGACAGGCTGCGCAGGAACCGGAGCTCCTGCCGTTTCATCTCGGCCGTGATGCCCTCCCGGAGCCGCGCTTTGCGATTCTCGAGCAGACGCTCCTGCTCCAGGATCGAACCGTATCCTCGAATCGAGACATTGAGATTCATGTATCATTATTTGTATCCATTGGCGAATCCTCGTGCAGCGTGAAGGCCGTCCCCAACTCAATCATAAGCCACCTGGGGAACATTGGGAACGATTGGCACGTCTCGAATCCCTTGATATTCTGACACTTGTCGTTGCCGGGCCGGCCGGCAGGGGGTAAGCTGGATTCCGCGTGGCGGCAAAGTGTTTCGCCAACGGCGGCGCAGCCGGTTATACTGGCGAGTCGCGTGTGGCCGCCGTTGAACTTGACTCGTGTCCGAAAACCAAGAGGAGGATCCATGACGACGCGACTGGACGAGACGTTTCGACTCGCGATGATGGCGGGGGCGCGTAAAGGGGCGCGGTTAAGGTGATATTGCTAAATGTTTCGGAAAGAAACATAGTCTAGACAAGAATATCTTTCCCGGATTTCCCGATCTGCGTCAGCAATCAGGAATCTCCCCATTTCCACCCCCTAGCGCGGACACAACTCGATCCAATCAGGAGACTGCCAACATGGCGAATGCTCCGATCACAAGCGTCCCCCACAGCTCGCCCGAGTGGAAGAACTGGAGCGGGAACCTCGTCCACCATTCGATCCATGGGGAGACCTACTACTACGGGCCCAGAAACCTGGCTGAGTTGAAGACCGTGCTCGAGGAAGCCGCGAAACAGGGCGTGATCGTACGAGTATCCGGACAGCGGCATTCCCAACCGCCGCTGGTCGTGAACGACAATCGCGGCGGGTCGCCTGCGACGACGAAGACCTGGCTCGTCGACCTGGCCTGCTATGCGGACCTGGGAGACGGCCGGACCGAACACATCGTGCTGGGACCGGGAGCCAGACAGGTCACGGTGAATACCGGCGTGCGCGAGGACGAGCTGGATGCGTTCCTGACCGTTCATAACCTGATGCTGAAGACCGTCACGGCTGGGGGGTTCTTCAGTCTCGGGGGCATGACCGCAGTTGACGTGCATGGCGCCACGATGGACGCGCCGATCTTCGCCGAGACGGTGTCGGCGTTCACGATTGTGCGTGCCGACGGCTCGGAGCTGACGATCGACTCGAAGTCGCCGGCTGTCGGCGAATGGTCGCCCTTGCAGTTCGCTCGGGTCTCGTTGGGCGGTCTGGGCATCGTGACGTCGGTCACGATCGATGTCATGGATCGGCCGTGTGCGACGACGCTTCAGGGGGGCACAGAGTGGTTGGGGCTCGCTGACAAGTCGGCCTTCGTGAAGAAATTCATGGGGCTATTGAAGGACCACTCTCGGTTGGAGACGTTCTTCACCCCTTACGCCACTGGCGCTGTATGGGCGGGTTTCTCGAACTTCCTCGCCCTCTGGTGGGATGTGGTAAAAGATCCATCTCCGAAGATACCGAACGAGCCACCGAAACCTGATCCCGCAAATGCGTGTGTCCTTGCGGGCAAGACGCCACCCGAATACGGCGCGCCTTATCTGGAGGGATTTGGCCCCCAACTCGGTGCGGAATTGGCACAACGGGGACAGTACATCAGATTTGCGCTCGACTCCTCCCACGGGTCCCGCTGTGATCGCGGCAATCACGTTCAAGGTGATCGATCCGGAAGTTCAAAAGGCCAACAAGTCGCATTCGGAGCTGTGGCTGACCGGTGCCGTTCGCGTGATTTTCATGTCGTATTACATTCCGCTGCCCGGACTCGACGAGGCAGGGCTCAGCATCGTGTGGGACGGTCTGGATGTCGTCTCCCAGATCGTCACGCAAGACGGCAACTTCCACATCGCGGCACCGATGGAGTTCCGCTTCGTCAAGGGTGGCGACACGGCCATGTCGGGGACGTTCACAGAGGATCCCGAACACACCTGGTTCGTCAATCTGGACCTGATCGGCTTCGTGGAGAAGGATCAAAAGCCGGCCGATTACCCCGCCAAGCTGTTGCAGTTCTTCGCCGACGTCGAGCGGAAGTGGGTCGAAATGCACGGTTTCCCCCATAACGGCAAGATGTACGGTTTCTATGACCCGACCGCGGCCAAAGGCACCCATACGGCGCCGTTCAACGCGAACTTCCTGGCCGACCTCCGCCGGCGCCGGGGCCCACGCCTGGAGGCCTTCAACGCCTACCGCAAGGGCCTCGATCCGAACGGCCGCTTCTCTAACGACTTTCTGCGTGCATTGCTGGAAGGTTCGCACGCCGGCGCCTCGGCTCCGCCGCTGTAGCGGCTGAAAGCGAATACGAAAAGGGTTGTAGTGTGGGTCGAGCTCCGCGCTGCGGAGTGAGGCCCACCGAGTTACCCGGCGAATTCGGTGAGCCTCGCCTCGACCAATCGAGGCTCGACCCACCCTACGACTACGACCTTCCGTCGCCGTTCCCGTACACACTCTGACACCCTCGGTCCTTGAAACCGAGGAGGGGGAAATGCCATGGCCGAGGAAACCCATCCAGCGATGCCGACGAAGGTCAACCCTGGCGACTTTCCGTTCCCGCTGACAAACGGACCGGAAGAGTCGCGGTATCTCACGTGGTTGCGCAATCACTCGAACTACATGGCCACACGGGGGTTCCTGGACTATCTCAGGGCCGTCGGCGTGCTGGTGCGGGGTATTCTCATCAACTTCTTGATCTTGATGTCCTTACTCCTGATGGTCTCTTTGGTGGTCGCCTACCTCTATCGCACGGAGTTGCTGTCGAGGGATGCGCGAACCACGGCTCAAGCTACAGTCGCGCTCGAGGGTTCGCCCACGGCCGCGCTCGAGGGTTCGCCCACGGTCGGGGCTGTGGGCTTGCCCCCGGCAGAGGACCAGGGATCGCCGTACGCCTGGGTCATCTCACCGACCATGCCGGAACCGTTCGCCTTGACCGCTCGTGTCTCAGTGCTCGCTCTGGTATGGATTGTGTTCTCGCCGATACTGATCCGATTCAGCCAGATCTCCGGCCAGAAGAAAAGCATGGAGCGGGCGGGAAGCGATAGCTCAGTAAAGCGTCGCGACAAGTTCGAGCGGACCTTTGGCTTCGCCTTGCTCGTGATCCTCGCTGTCGCCCTGTTCGAGGCACTGCCAGCCCTCGTTTACGAGTTCCATGAGTTCCAGGGGCACCGGACCAGCTCGAGCCGGAATTGGGACACAATCTTCACCTGGCTGGCCGGCGTGTCGGTGGCCGTCATGGGCGCTGCCGGCAAACTGCTGTCGGTCCTCGGCGGTGCGAAGAAGAAACTGGCGATGTTGCTCATCGGCCTCCTGGGTCTGCTCGTTCCGCTCCTGGTCATCCTTTACGTGACGGAGTTCCTGGTCTTCGGGCCGCCGGCCCGCCCCGAGATCTGGGGGTACTCCTTGTTTTTTCCCCTTCTCGGCACTGTCGTGATCCCGATCCTCATCCTGATGAGCCTGAAAGGGGGGATCACTCTGAAAGAACGCATACGATTGTCTGGACTGTTCGCTGTGTTTGTGACGCTGTTCGCCGCGGTGCTTGTGGCGTGGGGGTTGGGCTTTTGGTGGAGCCTTCTCTATCAGACGGAGACCGGGTCACAATCGAGAAGACTCGTCAAACTCGCTTATGGGCTCGCCAGACTGCATCCTGACGAGGGCGCCAGTTCGGCTTCTAAACCCGACAAACTTCAGGCAGGACTCGCCGGATTGGCTGGTCGATTCCTCAAGGTACCCGAGGAAGAGGCGCTGGAGAGAGGCTTCAAAATTCGCCGAAATGGTGGAGCAGACTCTCGACAAATGGCCGGATCACCGAGGAAGGCCACTGGCGAGTGCCGCCGCACTGGCTGAGGTCAAGAGACAGCAAGACGAACTCGAACGCCTGGCCTCGCCCACGCAGTTCGAGGAACTGCATGAGAATCAACTCCGCCTGATTCGTTGGCTGGAGAAGCACGCGGAATCGAGCCCGCCCATCAGCAAAGAGCCAGCATCGAGACCAGTCGAAGAACTCGCGAAGGAGCTGGGCACCCTCACGCCGGAGAAACTCGCCCAACTGAACGTGGAACTCGATCAATCGAGCGACACGAAAGATGGCCTGGCTGCCGAAGTTCGCAATCTGGATGCTGCTCAACGCCAGATTCTCGCGAACACCCTCGTACGGCCATTCTTCAAAGTGCTCGCTGACAGATTCCACGATCTTCCTCAGCCAGACCGTCTGGGACTGGATCAAACCAAAGACCTGGAACTTTCCTACTTGGCGGATTGCCTATCTCGTGATTCCTCGGTAGACCCACTTTACTCATGGTACTCGTTCGAGGCTCGGATGGCGGGCGATTCTTTCTTCTTCCTGCTCCCGTTCGAGAAACGAAGGCCGAGCGAACTCGCGGAGGCCTTCCTCAAGGGGCTACAAGACGCCGCCAACCAACTCAAGGGGCGCGCCAACGCCCCAGCAGGCTCGACTCATTATCGGACCACTGGCGGACTCACCTCCTTTCTCCTGGACGGGACCGTATCGCGCAAGCCCATCACGCCCAGTACTCGAAGGCGCTCTTGATCCTGATCCTGGCGTTCGAGCTCTGGCTGTATTGCCGGCTGGCTGTGAACGTCAATCGGACCTCCCTCCATGGCTTGTACCGCGACCGGCTGGCTTCCGCCTACCTGGTGGGGCTCGACACGCGAGGCGACGTCAACATCGAGCAAGACATCAAACTTGGGGAGATCTGTTGTCACGGGGCGGGATCCACGGCTCCCTATCACCTGGTCAACGTGGCGCTGAACCTCCAGGGCAGCAAGGATATCGGCATCCGCGACCGCAAGAGCGACTTCTTCATCTTCAGCAAGCGGTTCGTCGGCGGCCTTCGCACCGGCTACTGTCGGACCGAAACGATCGAACAAGTCCATCCGGAGCTGGACCTGGCGACTGCCATGGCGATCTCAGCGGCCGCGGCGTCGCCCAACATGGGCCGGGGTACTAACCCGTTGCTCGTCCCGTTCATGGTGCTGCTCAACATCCGGCTGGGCTACTGGCTTCCGAATCCGGGTCTTCTGGAGGAGACGCTGGACGGCCGTTCGTTGAAGCGGATCCGAACCGAAAGAAAGGCAAAGAAGCAGGCCCCGGGATTAACCTTTGAAGAGGTCTTCGAGCAAGAGCTGGTCGAAATCCAGAGACGCTGGGACAACGTCTACGGGAATGGTTCAGGTCAGCGCCAGCTCCAGATGACGAATGGCAAACCCACCACGATACCCACCACGGCGCATGGTCTCGTGGGCATCGGTTTTTCCGGCGGAGGCATTCGCTCGGCAACGATCAACCTGGGGATCGTCCAATCGCTCCACGAGCATGGGGTTTTCGACCATGTCAACTACATGTTGACGGTCTCGGGCGGTGGATATCTGGGTTCGAGCATCAGCGCCTTGATGCGTTGCCGGACGAAGACCGTCAGTGAGGTGGCGGGGAAGCTGAATGTCAACGTGAATGGCACGGGCGAGAAGATTGTGCGGGTTTCGAGGAACAAGCCGGAGGTGCGCGAGTATCGGTATTCGAATGGGTCCGTGCTGGAGGTCAGCGACGGTGATCGGGTCAAGACAGGCCAGCGGCTGGTCAAGGGACCCGGCTCCCTGATCCACAGCGAGATCGATGGTGTCGTGAGTCTCGGTACCAATGCTCGGGGTGAGAAGATCGCGCGAGTTTCGGACACGGAACGCGAGTATCGATACGCGGCGTACGCCGAGCTCGACGAAAAAGCCATATCCCATGCTCAGGTGAAGGCCGGGCAGCGGCTGGTCAAGCCTACTGGTCCCAGGGGCTGGAGCGAGATTGCCGGGACCGTGCGGATCGAGTCGAATGAGGACACCGGCGAAAAGATCGTGACGGTTACCGGCGGGAGCGCTCCACCGGGCTATTTCGCACGGTTGCTGGCCTGGGTTACGAGAAGCTCGGCCCGGAAGACAAATGAGGCGGGTGAGACGCGCGAGTATCGTTATTCGAAGTACGACGCGCCCTCAATAGCCGTAAAGGACGGTGGAGTGGTCACGGCAGGCGGAGCGCTGATCCGGCGTCATAACTCGCTCTGGGACCGTTTCCGCTGGCGGGTGCGCCCGTGGGCCCTGGTGCGCGAGATGATGATGAAGCTCGATGAGACCTACAAATGGGTCAATCTCTCGGATGGTGGCCATATTGAGAATCTGGCGGGCATCGAGCTCCTACATCGGCGCTGCAAGTTCATCATCATTGGCGACGGGGAGGCCGATCCGAATCACAGCTTCGACGGGCTAGCAAGGCTGATCCGCTTCGCCCGCATCGATCTGGGCATCGATATCGACGTCCACCCCGTCTCGATCCGCTTCGACACGAGCAAGGAGGCCGCCGACAAAGGTACGGCGAATCTTTGCCGCGAGCACTGGGCTATCGGCAAGATCACGTATCCTCCTCACGAGGACAATGGCTACAAGAAGGAATACGGCTTCTTGCTCTACCTGAAATCGTCTTGCTCCGGCGACGAGGACGAAGTGATCCAAGGGTACCGGCACCGCAACCCGGATTTCCCACACCAGACGACGGCCGACCAGTTCTTTGACGAGGATCAATTCGAGTCCTACCGCGCGCTCGGTCAGCACATCGGCGAAATGGTGTTTGAATCTGCCCCGGCTTCCTGCGCGGGCAAGATGTCGTTCGCCGAGCTCGAACCGTGGCTCGAGACGCTCGCGAAGCCCGCGAACCAGAGAAAAAACGCAGGCGAAGAGCGACTCGACGGAATCTCGAATGACGGCAGTGACATCGCGTCGAATCGACCGATGAGCACGAAACGGGCCGACGCGGAGAATGCGATTCGAGCACTCGTTTGACGACTGACTGCGTCAACAAGAGCGGTATGGAAATCGCAAATCGAGATAGCTTGTCCATACTACCTCCCTGAACGCGAAGGATCAGCAAAGCGCCAGGACCACCTCACCTCGACTTCCTACTAAGCTCATAAGCTTCACCCTATTGACAATCCTAGGTCCACGAACATAATACAGACAGTCTGTCTGTCTGTGGTTATCAAAAGTTGGAGAGGCACCCTCGTGAAGAAGGAACCGGTCACCGAGGGGGAACTCTCGATCCTGAAAGTCATCTGGGAGCAGGGCAGTCCCACCAGCCGCGAGATCACGGCCGTCCTCTACGAAAAGGTTTCCGATTCCAAGATGGCCTCGGTGCAAAAACTGCTCGAGCGGCTGGAAACCAAGGGCTACGTGAGCCGCGATCGCCGCGAACGGGCCCATCGCTTCCAGGCGCGAGTGAATCGGGAAGAGTTCCTGCGGCATCGCCTGCAAGGGCTGGCCGATCGGCTTTGCGACGGAGCGATCGTGCCGCTGGTGACCACACTGCTTCGATCGAAGAAGGGACTTTCCCGGAAGCATGGCGAACAACTCCGCCAGCTCATCGACGAGCTCTGGCCGGCAGATCAGTGATCCTCGACATTCACTCCATTCGAGAGGCATCCCATGTACGCCTTCTGGGAAATCATTGCCAGTAATGCCGTGGTCGCGACGATCCTGGCAATCGGCGTCATGCTGCTGAGCCGCATCTGGAAGAACGCCGCCGCGGTTCATGCGCTCTGGGTCGTCGTGCTGCTGAAACTGTTCACACCACCCCTGATCACCACAGAGCTTCCATTCGCTTTCCGCTTGGTGCCGCCCGCGGAGGGCGCCGACTCGCGAATAACGACCTTGAGCTCGCCCGTACGCGACGAGGTGCAACCAGCCGCTCCCGTGGCCATGACGGATTCTCGCGGCGCCATCGCCGCGGGCAACCCGCAGCCCGCGCTCGGGAATCGGTCCACCGAGACAGCCGGCCTCGAGCCGTGGTCGTTCTCCGCCGTTCTCGCCGCAATCTGGATTGGTGGCGCCTGCTGCACGGGTCTGGCCCATGCCGTCCGCATTCGCTGTTTTGCCACGGTCATCCGCGAGTCCGAGGCGGCGCCGGCGACCATTCGCACGATGGTCACCGAGCTCTCGAGCCGGCTGGGCCTGAGGCGCGTGCCCGACGTGCTGATGACGTCGCGTGCCCTGCCGCCGCTGGTCTGGTCGCTCGGACTCTTCCCGCGCGTGATTCTGCCTTCCGAACTGTTTGCCCGCCTGAGTCCCGACGCTCAACGCACCATCCTCGCCCACGAACTCTTCCATATCCGGCGCGGCGATGATCTCGTCCGGCTCCTCGAGCTCGCGGCGAAGACGGTCTTCTGGTGGCATCCCGTCGTGTGGTGGGCCAGCCGGCAGTTGCGCCAGCTCGAAGAGCAGTGCTGCGACGGCCGCGTCCTCGAACTGGTCCCCGATCAACCGCGAACGTACGCCGCGGCCCTGGTGGACACCCTGGAATTCCTTTCCGAGCAACCGCGTCATCTCGTCCCCTTGCGCACGGCGATCGATCCCGCCGGCTCATTGTCCAGGAGGATCTTCCTGTTGACCCAGAGGCGACCGAATCGGTTGAGTCTCCTGAGCGCCACGCTCGTCGCCGGACTTGTCGCCCTTCCGCTGGCCATGGCCTTCGCCGTCGATCCCCAACAGGCGAGCCAGCCGGCCCCCAAGGGCCAGCCATCGGCCGGCGCACATACCGCGGTGCTCCGCGGTCGCGTGACCAACGAGGCCGGCGCGCCCCTGGCCGGCGTCCGCGTGCGCGTGGCCATTCCCGCCACGGATATGCGCTTCGTCGACGCCGGCTCGGAGCGGGGATTCGTAAAGGGTCCAAGGGATCACAAGCTGCACAAGCTGCTGGAAGCCAGGTCCGACGCCGGAGGCGACTACCGCCTGGAGATCCCCGGGATCGCAGCGCGGCACGCTGGTCTCGATCGACGCGATGAAGCCCGGCTATCGCCGGTTAGCGGGAACTGTTCATGTCCGGAGGCGATCCGAGGGACGTCGAGGTCGCGCCAGGCAAGGCGGCAGAAGCCTCCCTGATCCTCAAGCCCGCACTCCATCTTGCCGGCATCGTGGTGGACGAGCACGGGAAGCCGATCCCGGGGGTCGAGATTTGGGCCAATGAAGCCTGCGGCACCGCCGGGGCCGGGGTCGAGAGCACCGCGAGCCGTTCGGATGGGTCGTTCGAACTCTTCAACTATCCGGTGAAGCCTGCGCGTTATTCAAAACGAAAAGACCAGGGGACTCGTCGGTTTCTCCCATCCCGATTACGTCGGTCCAAGGAATTGAAGATATTTACGCGCTCGCGCCGGATAAGCGCGAAGCTTTGCGGATTGTCCTGGAGAGGGGTCACATCGTGACGGGCACGGTGATTGATGTGACCGGCAGACCGGTTCCCAATGCGCTGGTCAAAGTCGCTCGCGAAGATGGGAACTTGAGCAACAAAGCGACCATGACCGACGCGAACGGCAAGTTCGCCTTGCGCGGCCTAAGCAAAGGCGTGACGATGCTTTATGCCCGCGCCCTGGATATCAAGCAGACGGTCCAGATGCGGATTGCTGACAACGGCGATCAAAACGACCTTCAAGTCCGACTGAAACCCATTCCGTTGCCCGCCGACCTGAAGAAGTACGCCGTGCTCGGCATGCAGCTCGCGGACGTGACTCCGGAATTAAAATCCGCCTACGACCTTTACTTTGACGACGGAGTGGTCATCCTCGATCCGGGCAACGATTCCGATCGGCTGAGAACTCAGCCGATCGGCCGGTTTGCCGAAGGCTGCCACTTTTGGATGGTCGGCCACACGCGCATCGGCAGCGTTCGCGAGTTCGTCAACCAGATTCTCACCGAGGCCATCGGTGAAAACGCCGCAAAGAACGCGGTTCACGGGGTTCCTGTCATTTACAAATTCCTCACGGTCGATGAGGAATTTGCAGGCGACGGGAACATGACGCAATATCTGAAACTCACGAAAGACGACCTGAAGCAGTTGCAAATGGTGTCGGACCAGCTCGAGCTCGTGCCGCAGTGATATCCAACGACGGGTTCTCATCCCGGCCAAGCAGCTCGACATGGCCTACTACGGGATCTGCCCCCAGCGACCGCACGGCAAACGGCAGGCCGCATGAAGCCCATTACGGCGCACGGCGGTGCGCGGGCCGGACGGCCGAGGTCCGTCCGCGGTCGTGCCAGTGGAACGCGACGCCGATGCGTGCGCCGGTAGAACGCCACGCCGGCCCAGTTATCGAAGAAGCAACCACAGCCCTGCACGCGTCTGGCCCGTTCGAACCTGCATCCACGAGCTCATCCGCGGCAATTCTCCCATGGTCGCAAGAAATCAATTTGCAACACCACGAGGAAGATGTCAGGATGCGCCCACAGTTCACATCCGATCCTCGCCCGCCTGGACGAACCCAACCGGCTCCACAATCTGGGAACGTAACGGAGGAATCGTATGAATGACTTGGAGTTCATGCGGATCGCCATCGAGGAATCGAAAAAGGGCGACTGGCCTTACGGCGCGGTTATCGTCAGGGATGGCGTCATCGTCGTCAAGGGGTTCAATACCGCAACCCGTGACCGGGATCCGACCGCTCATGCCGAAGTCAACGTGATCCGAGCGGCGCTCAAGGTCATTCCCGAATTGTCTTTGAAAGGATACACGCTCTATACATCCAGCGAGTCTTGCCCCATGTGCACCGGCGCTTCAATCTGGGCCGGCCTTTCCCGAGTCGTATTCGGCGCCTCGATCCAACAATTGATCGCCGTCGGCCAACCCCAAATCGACACATCTTCCGAAGCCATCATCAAAACGGCGTTCATCAACGTCGAGCTCGTGGGTGGCGTTCTGGCGGCGGAAGCTTTGAAAGTCGTGCAAGATTGGAGCAAATGAATCATGGACTTCGCGCAAATCGGAAAAATCTATGCTCAACTGGACCCGCCGTTGTGGCTGGTGACCGCGGCAGATGGCGGCCGACGTGGCGGCCTGATCGCCACCACGGTGACCCAGGCATCGATCGTGAGTGAAATGCCGCGACAGATCATCACGATCGACAAACGGCACAACACCCACGGGTTGATCGAAGGCAGCGGTGCATTCGCCCTGCACCTGATCGACGAAACACAGCTCGAGCTGGTTTGGCGGTTTGGACTGCAATCAGGCCACGACGTTCGACAAGTTTGTCGGCCTGCGGTTCCAAACCGGAGCGACCGGAAGCCCATTGCTGCCCGAAGCGTTGGCCTGGTTCGACTGCCAGGTGGAAGCACGCCTGGACTCGGGCGATCGAACCGTCTACCTGGCGGCTGTCGTCGATGGACGATTGCAACGAACCGATCCGCCGCTGACAACCCGGCGTTTTTTTGACATTGCCCCGCCGGACAAACAGAAGATCATGGGCGAACAGTACGAACAGGATGCGCGACTCGACGCCGAGTCGATCCAGCATTGGCGCGACGAGAAGAGGTGAGAGTCTGATCTCGAAGCCACTTGAGCCCATGAGTGGGGACGACAGGACGTAGAGCGCTTGACGCTCGGGTTTCGCGCGAGTGCGAGGTCCGTAGGGTGGCCTGTGAGCAACGGAGCGGGCCGGCCACGGGGATTGGTGCTCGCAGAGCACCCTACTGGACCGTGCAAATCACCAGGCTCGTTCGAGAAGGTCTTCGAGGTCGGCCTGAGTGCAGGGGCGGGGGTTGGTGCGGTGACAATGGTCCAGGAGAGCGAGTCGCGCGTATTCGGGGATCCGGTCGCGCCGCAAGCCGTCGAGATGTGCCAATCGGCGGGGCAGGGGGAGGCGAGCGAGCACCAGCTCGGTCATGGTGATCAAGTGTCCCTCGGCATCACCGCTGCGGCCCAGGCCCAGTCGCCCGGCCAGCTCGACCATCCTGGCGGTGGCGGCCCCGCGGTTGAACCGCAAGGCGTGGGGCAACAGGATCGCGTTGAGCGTTCCATGATGGGCTCGACCCTCCGAACCGAGCGCGTGCGACAGCGAGTGGACGACGCCCAGCCCTTTGTGGAAACTGATGCCGCCGAGCAGTGCACCCATCATCATCGCCGTGTCGCGCTTCGACGTTCGATCCGTCGCGCACGGCGGTCTCCAACCCTTTGAAGATCGACCTCAAACCCTCCAGCGCGATTCCGTCACAGATCGGGTGGAAGGTGGTCGAAAGGTAGCTTTCCACGCAATGGGTGAACGCATCCATCCCCGTCCCGGCGGTTAATTCCGGCGGCAGGTCGCTCGTCAATTCCGGATCGCAGATCGCGACGGTCGGCAGTAGATGGGCGACTCAGGACGATCGTCTTTCGACCCGTCTGGGGTAACTGGATCAAGGCCCCGCGCCCGGCCTCACTGCCGGTCCCGGCCGTAGTGGGTATCGCCACCATGGCCGGCAAATCGGGTCCGATCCGGTCCTGTCCGCCACGGGTCAGGTCGTAGTCGGCGAGTCGACCCGGGTGGGTGACCAGCAGCCGGATCGCCTTGGCGGCATCGATCGAGCTGCCTCCGCCCAGGCCGATGATTCCATCGCACTGCGACTCGCGATAGAGGGTCAGGCCGGCCAGCACATCCTCCTCCGCCGGATTCGCCTGGACGTCACCGTAAACGAGCGCCGACTTTCCTAGTGGGGCGATGACTT
This sequence comes from uncultured Isosphaeraceae bacterium, assembly GCA_963845695.1. Classification (GTDB taxonomy): domain Bacteria; phylum Planctomycetota; class Planctomycetia; order Isosphaerales; family Isosphaeraceae; genus CAWJTV01. The sequence goes on from CAWJTQ010000021.1 coordinate 326,436, forward strand.
GCCCGACTAACCCGATTGCCACAACGCCAGGGTCGGTCACCACTAAGGGGCGAGCGACCCCCAGACGGCTCAGCTCGCTCGCCAGCAGATCCCGTGCACCCGAACCGAAGAGGATGCGATTCGGAAATGTGAACGTCGAGATCGAACGTCCGGGCGGCCCGCCGGAAGAAAACGGCCGATCGCGACGAGCCTCCTCCACGGAAGAGGCGGGATCACGGGGAGTTCGCGGCGTCACGAGGGCCGAAGGCGTCGTCAAGATGCACTCTCCCTGGCCGTCAAGAGCCGTCAATTGGCTCGTCCGGCTGTGACGACTTGACAGCGAGCGATTGTCATTGCCGATCTCGAGGGCCAGCAACGTCTTGAGACCCATACGGCCTGGCCCGGACGAACGGATCACCAACAGGGGCACTGTCTTCGCATCAAGTCCCGAGGTCCGTCCCACCCAGTGAGGCGATCAACTGGTCCATCTCCGACGCCGCATGCCAGTTGCCTGCGGATTGCGCTTTGGCCACCCCGGCCTCAAGGATTGTCCGAGCGGCTTGAAGGTCACCGGTCTCCGCATACGACTGACCCAGTTGCTGGTAAGCGGCCACCTGGCGATCGGGATCGTCGGCGATCAGGGAATGGAGTCGTTGTCGCCCCTCTTCCAGGTCACCCTCCCGCAGGCACTGCATGGCCAAACCGTACCGCAGAAACGGGTCGATCGGATCCTCGGCCAGGCTCGCTTCCAGCATCATCCGTCGGGGTGATTTCTCCGTCATGGACTGACTCGGTCCGTTCAAGGGCTCGCAAAGTCTCGATTCCAAATAGACCGGCATCGGTCCGTCCGCCGCCGATCCCCAAGCCGTCAGACAACCGTCTCCGACGGCCTACCACAGGTCCTCTCCGTCCCTGCGAGTCAGGCTAGCGGTCCTCGGGGCTCACTGTCAATGCAAGCCCTTAAGGAATACGGAACACGTCTCCCGATCGTGACTCCGAATCAGTAGGAGCCGATCGTTTCGGACAGGAGCTCCCGATTGATTCTCTGATCAGGAACCCGCATGAGCGACCCGAAATCGGGCCAGGAATCGCAAGCAGAAAGATCTGGAACCCGAGAGCAGGACCGCAGTTACTCCAGATGGGTTCAGGGACGATGGGATATCCGGTCTTCGGTGGAGAATCCGGGTAATCCAGGAGGACATTGCGGATCATTACGAAAGCAGGGAAAGCTAGGGAACATCGGCGGCTCCAGCCTCAAGCTGGGAAACGGGGTAACCGATCCAAAACCAAGCAGGCAGAGACAACTGGAGCCAACGGATTCGGAAGCCGGATGGGACGGGATCGGGTTGAAACGAGTGCAGCTTCGGTCTATCGCTGAGGGGACGACCGCCGTGCCAACGCCGTTGACGAGTCGAGGTGACGGATTCCTTGGGAAGATCGCACTGAGTCTAGTGATGGTGGTCGCGCTGACGCCGATAACGGGCTGGGTCCAGGCCGCTTCGGAAACGCGTCGGACCGCCGTCGTGGAGGCCATTGGGAGGGTTCACCAGTGCGTGGTCAGTATCTCGAGTGAAAAGAAGGCCGAGTCTCACAGCCGGTGGCCGTTCTCCGCGGAAGAGAATCAGCGGCCACGCGTCAATGGGATGGGTAGTGGAGTCCTGATCGATCGACGGGGCTACATCTTGACCAACCATCATGTCGTGGACAAGGTCCAGGGGATCGTGGTGCAACTGTTCGACGGAACGACGTATCCAGCCCGGCTGCTCCAGTACGACGCGGTCATGGATCTGGCCGTGCTGAAAGTGGACGCCCCGCGACCCCTGTCGGCGATCCACCTGGGCACATCCTCCGACCTGATGGTCGGGGAGACAGTGATCACCATCGGTAATGCGTTCGGTTACGAGAATACGGTCTCCGTGGGCATCATCAGTGCCCTGCATCGAGACGTGACGCTCTCGGACGAACAGGTGTATCGCAATCTCATTCAGACCGATGCCTGCATCAATCCCGGCAACTCGGGTGGACCGCTGATCAACATCGAGGGCGAACTGATCGGGATCAACGTTGCGGTTCGGGCCGTGCGCAGGGGATTGGTTTCGCCTTGCCTATCGACGAGGTCAAGCGGGTCGCCACCGAGCTGATGAGCACCCGACGACTGGCGGCGACGTGGCATGGTCTGGTCACCTCCGACCAGCGACGGGGGGCGAAGCGGGGCGTCGTCGTCGCCGAGGTTCAACCGGGAAGTCCGGCGGAATCGTCCGGGTTCCGGCCCGGTGATGAGCTGGTGCGGGTGGGCGACATGGCGATCTCCAACAGCATGGATGTGGAGCGAGGGTTGCTGGAGGTGCGACCGGGCCGCCCGGCGAATGTGACCATCCGGCGCAGCGGCGCCGAGAGCTCCGTGGCCCTGGACGTCCGCCCGGTCCCCAATCCATTGGCGAACGCCGCCAGCACCACGGACGACGTCGTCTGGCGACTTCTAGGGCTCAAGACGGTCCATGTCCCGCCGGAATACGTCTCGGCGGTCTCGTCCAAGCTCCGCGGCGGACTCTATGTCCAGGCCGTGTCGCCGGGAAGCCTCGCTGCCGAAGCGGCCATCCAGAAAGGGGACATCCTGGTGGGGATGAACGTGGGCAGCCGGCACTGGGAGACGATCTGGCCCGACAACATCCTGTACGTGCTCCGACAGCCCGAGACCGTCCAGACGCAGAGCGCCTTGTTCTATGTGGTCCGGAAAAATGGAATCCAGCCGCGCCGAATCAGCCTCGCCACTTCGGTAACGCAATCCGCCTTGAATCGTTGATCGACCTTCCTCGGGAAACGATTCCTGTCGCCGAGATAAGAGCCTCGGTCTCCCGTCTTAACCTACGGCTCTGCCAAGGGTTGAGACGAGAGACCGTGGCTCGAATCATTTGTGGCGCCGGTCTGGGCTCGACCTCGAGGCCTGACCCCGAAGTTCACGAAAGCGATGGTCCTCGATCTCTCGGCGGGCGAGGAGATCACTCGGCTGGATCGCACCGAGGAAAAACACAACAGAGTCCTCGAGAACTCACCCTCGTCGAACGCGCGCGATTTCGAAATCGGGCCACGTTTTCACAGAGGCATCGACACAATCGAGTCGAACCGCTAGCTTGATTGAGTGCGCCGTCGAGCGTTCGGAGCCCGATGGATCGGTGTGGCCGGGGATATTCAACCTGATGACCGAGGCGAAGATCAGCCAGGATACTGTCATGGAGGAAGACCTCCCACAGGGACCCGAGTACGATCGCCCCGGCAGGGATGTGATCATCATTTTCGCCGTTTTCTTCGAGGCAGGCCTCGGTCCCATCTCAATCTTCCTCGGCTGGTTGACGGGGCATCCCCCGTTGCAAGGGTTTGTCTGGAGCTTGAGCGACGCGCTCTGGGGAGCGGCGGCTGCGGTTCCCTTGATCGTGGTGTTCCTGACGATGTTCACCTGGCCAATCGGCCCACTGTCGCGAGTCAAGCGGTTCTGTGAGGAAGAGGTCGTACCGCTCTTTGACCAGAGTTACTGGTCCGAGCTGGCCTTGATCTCGCTGTCTGCTGGTGTGTTCGAGGAGATGCTCTTCCGCGGCGTGATCCAGGCCTCGTTGACTCATTGGCTCGGTCTGGCCTGGGGCCTGGGGTTGGCCAGCCTGCTCTTCGGTCTCTTGCATCCCATTACCGTCTCGTACATCCTGTTCGCCTCACTTCTGGGCTTCTATCTCGGCGCGATCTGGATCGTCAACGGCAATCTGCTGACGGTCATGGTGACTCATGCGCTCTATGATTTCGCGGCCCTGGGTTATCTCATCCGGCTCCAGCACTGGAAAGACCACCAACGGGAAACGGAGTAACCCTGGCACGGGGTCAAGAGTCGAGGTCCGAACTCGTGTCGCCCTGACGTCATGACAACTCGTGATGATTTTGCCGGATCTGTCGGCTATGCTGACGGTCAACCAGGTCTGCCGGATGGGCCCGTGAAACCGGTCACGCCCATTTGGCACCGGTGCCTCGGGATCGGCTGACGTCCGGTCGGTGCACCGAGCCTGGCTGCTCGCCCGGGGGGAGCTGGTATTGCCTTCCAGGGAGAGGGCGAGGCTCGTCGGGACCGAGGTGAGTCGAAATCTTCTTCGCGAAAGGTCAAACAGGATGGTGACGATCGTGAACCGAAACCCGTGCGTACGGCCCTCTCGCCCCCGGAAGGCCTGCGACTCCCCGACGATGATCCTTGTGGTCGTCGCCTGGCTCCTGAGCGGCCTGCTGTCCACTTCGGCCTCGGCCGAACTCTTGCGCTGGAAGTTCAAGGCCGGACAGGTGCTGCACTATTCAATCGACATGAAGATCCAGATGATTGCCAAGAGTCCGGAGCGCGAGCTCAAGTCAAGCCGTTCACATATAATGGATGTGACCTGGACAGTCCTGAGCGTCGGGTCCGGGGGAGAAGCGGAAATCACCGAGCGGATCGATCGCGTCAGGATGAGGGTCGATCAGCCGCCGTACATGCCGTTGGACCTGGATACGAGCAGCACCAAAAGTGTTGCGTCCGGCTTTGAAGAGGAGGCGAAACAGATCAAGTCCATGGTCGGTCTCGAGTTCACCTTCACGATCCGACCCACGGGAGAGATCGGGGATATCAAGATCCCCGAGCGGACCCTCAAGACGATTCGCGAAGCGGCCCCGCGCGAGCAACCGGAGAAGGATGTTGCCGAGAAGGCCGTGAAGGAGATGATCCTCCAGTCCAGTCCGCCGACTTTCCCCGATGGCGAGCTAGAGCCGGGCAAGACCTGGAAGGGAAAACAGGAGCGCATCCCGACTCCGGTTGCGATCATGGTCATGGAAAAGACGTTCACATTTCAGGGCCCCGATCCAAAGATGCCCCATCTCTTGCTGGTCGGCATCGATACCAAGGTGGCCCTCGAGCCCGTCGCTGGCGTGACGACCACGGTCCGGAAGCAAGAAGGAAAGGGGAGCATGACGATCGACTCCCGGGGCGGTCGCATCGCCAACTTCCGCATGACGCAGAAGATCGACATGACCTTGAGTCAGGCGAATGGTCCAGCTCTGGAGCAGACGACCGAGACGACCTCGTCGATGACCCTGGTGCCGTAACCCGGTGGCTCTGACGGCCCAGCGGGCCAGGGATCGGCCGCTGAATGGCTGGTGGCGGACCTCTCAGGCGATCCCGTGCTTCTTGAGCTTGCTGACGAACGTGCTCCGCGGCATGCCGAGCAAGCGTGCCGCGACGCTCTTGTTCCCCTGGGCCTCGTTCAGGCAGTCGATCAGGCGCTGGCGCTCGTACGAGTGGAATTCCGAATCCCAGTCCTCCGCCGGTGCCGACCGCGAATCGGTCGCGGCCCATTCCGAGGCCACGCGACCCGATAGACTCGATGGAGCCGGGACCGAACTGGCCGCCAGACCACCAGTGTGTTCGCCAGGATCGCGGGCCGATCCCGCAACGGCGAGGCTCGCCGGCAGACGCGGACGCGGTCCGCGGCGCCCGGTCTTCCTCAACTCGGGAGGTAGGTCGCCGACCGTGACGCCGGGACCATCGGCCAGGACCACGGCTCGCTCCAGGACATTCTCCAGCTCACGGATGTTGCCCGGCCAGTCGTAGGCGGCCAGAGCTTCGACGGCCTCGGGCTCCAGGTGAGTGACCGGCTTCCCGGTGCGCTGGGCGTGGAGGTTGAGGAAATAGACGGCCAGCTCGAAGATATCTTCGCGGCGCTCGCGCAGGGACGGTAAGTGCAGGCAGATCACGTTGAGCCGATAGTACAGATCCTCACGGAATCGACCGCCGCGGATCAGAGACTCCAGGTCCTGGTGGGTTGCGGCCAGGATCCGGACGTCCACATTGGTCGGCTGCGAGCTGCCGACACGTTCGAACGACATCTCCTGGAGCACGCGGAGCAGCTTGGTCTGGACCTCGAGATTGATGTCGCCAATCTCGTCGAGGAAGAGCGTACCACCGTTGGCCTGTTCGAACCGTCCCACGCGGTCGCGGTCCGCTCCTGTGAACGCGCCCTTGACGTGACCGAACAGCTCGCTTTCCAGCAGGCTCTGAGAGAGGGCCGCACAATGGACTTTCACGAACGCCCGCGATCCCCGCGGGCTCGCCTGGTGGATCGCTACGGCCAACAACTCCTTACCGGTGCCGCTCTCGCCGCGGATCAAGACGGCCGAAGGGCTGGCCGCGACCTTCCGGGCCATTCCGATCATCTTCCGGACAGCCGCGCTCGACCCCTTGATCGCACCGAAGACGGCCGGTCCATCTTCGGTCTCGACCAGCGACCGAGCCCCGTCTGGCTCGTCGGAGTGCCCGGCCGCTTCCCGCTCCCGACCGGCTCGGTCCCGGAGCTGGTCCTGGAGGATCAGGATGCGCCGCTGCTGCTCGGCGATCTTGTCGACCTTGCCACGCAAGTCCTGGTTGAGGCTCTCCAGCGTCTCCTGGATGTCGGCGGAATGGAGAACCATGGTGGCGACGGAACTGAGCGCGCCGAGGAAGGCCATCTCCTCGTTTTCATAGGGCATGCCGCTCCGCTTGGGCCCGAGTACCAGGAGCCCGGCGAGCGCGCCGTCGCCGCCCAGGGCCGTGGCCGCCTCGCCGCCCAGCGCGATCATGGCGTCGCTGACCGGGTCCGCCCCGTCGTTCAGCGCCGTGGCAAGCGAGAGCCGGACGGTCGGCGCCTGCCTCAGCCGGACGACCAGTGGATTCTCCGAGGCCAGCGACTGGTCGTCAGGCGTCGGACCGTGGCTGGCGACAAGTTGAAACGTCTGACCCGAAGCTTCGATGAGATAGAGAGCGCCCCACTCCAGGCGGAGAACCTCGCCCGCTGCCTCCAGCAACCGTCGGCCCAGAGTCACCCGGTCGATGAGACTCCCCACCGCCAGCCGCATCTTCTGCATCGCCTCATCGAACTTGTACTTCTCGCGAAAGAACTGCCGGTCAAGTTGCCGCTGAAACCGGGCCTTGGCAACTTCCAGGAGAATCAGGATGGCGACCACCGAGATGACCGCCGCAACCGCCCCCCGAATCGACTGGTGCGTGGAGAACATGCGGTCGCCGATCAACTTGCCGCCGACCAGGAGCAACCCGGAATAGACCAGGCCTCCGATACGGCTGAACGCGAGGTGCACGACGCTCCGGTTGATGATGTCCTCGACCTGCATCCACTTGTATCGCGTGATGCTGAAGGCATGGGCCACCGTGAACAGGAGCGAGACGCCGAACATGGGCCAGGCGGCATTGTCGCGTCCCAGTGTCGCCGGATCATTCCAGGCCAGGATCATCAGATAGGCGATCAGGAGCGCGGCGGGCACCGCGGCGAGCAAACACCACCGGGCCTGATTGCGTTCGGCGCGGGTCTCTGCGCGTCGATAACTCGAGATCAGGCAAAGAATGCAAACGCCAAAGATCGCGACCGCCAAACCAATGTAGACGAGGGCCAGCCAGCGGACGGTCGCGAAGGCCATCGCCGTCCGAAGGCGGTCCTCATGCCACACAAACCAACGGCCTGTGAGCATCACCACCATCAACGCGGTCAGATACGCCGTTGACGCCCCGTAGAGCCATCGCAAGACTCCCCGGCGGTGCCTCAAGAAGAACGGATTGGCACGCGGAAACACCAGGTAGAAATGCAGCATCACGACCGGCACGAAGATGGCAAAGCTCGCAAACAGATAGATCAGCGGCGGCTCGACGACGATCTCCGTCCAGTGGTAACCTCCCATGAAGGCCCCAGCCGTGACGATGCAGAGTACGAAGAAGAGCTGCGCCGACTCGTCCTTGGGACGCTTCCAGAAAACCCGTGCGCCGATGCCGAGGATCAGGAGCTCCTGAACGAACCACACACATGACCAGAAATAGGTCGACGCCGGCGGATATCGCACGACGGCCTGGGCTGAATGGACCTCCCGAGTCTGCTTATCGCGCCACTGCGCTTCGACGGTCTTGCCGATCTGCCCGCGCAAACCGCGCAGCGCCTGGATGTAATCAGCGTAGATGCCGGGCGTAATCTGCCACCGGCCGATGGAGAGCAATTCGTCCCCCACCCGTGGCCGTTCATCGTGCCAGATGTAATCCGCCGGGATCTCCTCCTCAACTTTCGTCTCGAACATGCATCGAACACCGATCGTGTCCATCCACGCAACATGACATAGCACCGCGATCGAATAGACAATGACCGTCAGAGAACACCCCATCCAGAGGACTCGCGTCAGACGCGAGCGCCGACCCCGCTTCGCTGCCAAAGATGAGGCGGCAGGCGAAACGACTTGGTCCCAGGAATTGCCGTTGGGTCCATTCAAAGTAGCCACACTCAGTCCTGGTGCAAAACATGATGGGCGATCGCATCCATGGCTTTGCGATCTCGAGGTCGCCTCGACCCCATACCTCAACTTCCTCCACAGCGACATCCCCTTCCACCCTACCGTTTCGGCGCCGATTCGCAAACACTTCGCTAGCGAAATTTCGACAGTTGATCCTCTGGTGTGGCTTGTGGTGACATTTTCCAACAACTTCCTGCCTTTTACCTAGTCTTCGCAATCTTCAATAGCCTTCACCATTAGGCCCCTCAACAAGACCAACGCACTGTAAATATGAGTAAGTTGAGTTGACTTATCCGACGAGGCAATCTGAATGACGCGGTGACGAGGGGGTGTCGAGTTTTCGGCGCCGAGTCTTCGTTAGTTTCCTCGATGCTCGACCCAGTTGGGCAGCAGGGGCGATGTCGCGCTGAGCAATCGCTGACGGCAAATTGGATCGGGCACGATGCATGCTTAGGAAGGGGTGAGAACCAGGTCAAATCAACTGAGCTGTGAGCACCTTGGCCTGACGGCATCTGAGAGTGGGATCCGTGATTTGGATCGTGAGCCGAGAGGCCTTGCCGAGGGAGTAGGCGGGCCACTGAGGAGACACCATGCGTTTAGCAGCGAAGTGGCAAGGTTCGTGGAAGTGGGAGAGTGGACTCGATCCAGGGCGCGTCGAGTCGGTCCGAGTTAGTGGAGAATGGGTGGATGTTATGCGGATTGGCCGAGGAGATCCGCTCGTCATCGTGCCGGGATTGGCGGGTAGTTGGAAACTCCTCTGGCCGTTGGCACGCGATCTGGCTCGGCATTTCGAGGTTTTTGTGTATGGGTTGCGTGGCGATCGCCATCCCTGGACTGTATTCGACGGTGAGTCGGGTCGGGCCTTTCAGATGAGTGATTACGCGGACGATCTGTCGACCCTGATCGATCAACTGGGGCTCTCGAGTCCCTCGGTCCTGGGGATCTCCTTCGGCGGCGCGATCGCGCTCGAGCTCGCATCGGCGCACCCTCAGAGTTTGGGCGCCTTGGCGATCCACGGTGCGGAGTCTCGCTTTCACCCGACGATCGGTTCATCGATCGCCCGGCGCGTCCTCGAACGTTTCCCGCTGCCCAGCGACAGTCGTTTTGTGAATCAGTTCTTCCACCTGCTCTACGGCAAGAAGCCCGAACCCGGGCCCCTAGTTGATTTTGTCGTCGAGCGGATCTGGGAGACCGACCAGAGCGTCATGGCCCGGCGGCTGGCACAACTGGAAACGTTCGACGTAACGGATCGGCTCTGGAGGATCGACGTGCCGACGCTGGTCGTTGCCGGTAGCCGTGACGTCGTGGTCCCCGCCGTGCGACAGCGCACCCTCGCGGAAGCGATCTCGGGAGCTCAGTTCGAACTTGTCGAAGACGCTGGACACCTTGGCTTCCTGACCCATCGCGCGGAGGTCGTACGGAGCGTGCGGAAGCACCTGGCGCGCGTCAACGCGACAGTCTGATGACAGACTCGCTTTGTGTAAACCCGGACGAGGAGCGACCGGCGCGAGGAACGATGCAGACTGCCTGGATGACACCTCGGCTGGAACAGGCGTTGCGATGGTCCGCGGTTTGCCATCAAGGGCAGACCCGGAAAGGGAGCGGAACTCCCTACTTCGAGCACGCCGCGGCCGTGGCCCTGATCCTGGACCGCGCCGGGTTCGAGGAAGACGTGGTCATCGCCGGGTTACTCCACGATGTGGTCGAAGACACGGCGGCTACCTTCGAGGAAGTGGCCGCGCGGTTCGGCCCATTGGTTTGCGAGATCGTTCGGCAGTGCTCGGAGGTCAAGCACGACGCGGAAGGCCAGAAGCGGCCCTGGATCGATCGCAAACGGGACCATCTGGCGGCCCTGGGTGGTGCGCCGACGTCGACCTGGGCCGTCATCCTGGCCGACAAGCTCCACAACCTCATCTCAATCGAGCTCGACCTGGAAGAAGGGCGGCCGGTCTGGTCGCTGTTCAACGCCGAGAGATCGCAAGTCCTCTGGTATTACCAGGCGACGATTGACGCCTGCGACGTGGCGGATCGCCGTGTCGAGGCCCTTGCGGACTCCTGCCGCGCGGTGCTGGCCCGGATCGAGTCGCGCGAATAGCCGAGGTCACGCCTCCAGGAGCGGCAGCGGCTCGAAGCGCTGCCCGAGCACCGTTTCTGCCGGCAATCCGAGCCAATGTTCGAGGAGCGTGGCGTAGACCCGTCGGAAGTCGATCGACCATTTCAAATCGCCCTCGACCAGCTCGCCGAGCCGGGGCGTCTGGCCGACCAGGCCGGCCTTCACCTTCGGCCCCGCGAGGAACACGGGGCCGGCCGTCCCATGATCGGTGCCGAGTGAACCATTTTCGGCGGGGCGCCTGCCAAACTCGCTGAAGGCCAGCAAGAGCACGTCATCGGCCCGTCTTGCCGCCGCCAGGTCATCGAGGAATGCCCGGATGGCCCGGGAGAAATCCCTGAGTAACTGGGACTGCGCGGGCAACTGCACAGCGTGCGTGTCGTACCCCGACTGGATCGTATAATAGACCCGTGCCGCCGCGCCCGCCTTGATCGAGCGAGCGACCAGCTCCAGGTGCTGGCCCAGCCCGGAATCGGGGTAACGAACGGCTGATTCGCTCCTTCGTCCCGCGGCGGCGGACAGTTCCTCGGCGGTCGCATAAGCGCTCGCGACCGTGCGATTGACGAACGCGGACAGATCATCCCCGGCCGAGGGACCGGGGACCACACCTGCCACGACGGGGATCGCCAGCGACAAGTCGGAGGGATCGGAGAACGACGCCGTGATGGTTCGACGCCCGCGCAGGCGCGCGGCAAGTCGCGGTCGCCGACGAACACCGCGGAAGGCCCGTTCGCGACGCCCGTGTCGTCGAGGGCACGCCCCAGCCAGCCATGGACTTCGGGGCCCAGTTGATCGAGCCGTGCGGTCTGCCAGATCGCCATGCTGCGGAAATGCGAGCGATTGGGGTTCGGATACCCCACGCCCTGGACGATCGCCAGCCGGCCGTCGTCGACCAGGTCCGCCGCCCGGCGCATCGAAGGATGAAGTCCCACGTGGTCCGTCAGCTTGCAAAGCTGATCGGCGGGGAGTCGCAATTCCCGGCGATGCCGGGCGTATTCCTCATCGCGGTAGGGAACGACGGTGTTGATTCCGTCGTTGCCGCCATCGAGCTGGACCACGACCAGCACGCGGCCGTCGCGGTCCGCCGGCGCCGACATCGCCGTCCGGCAGAGGAAGGCCGGCATCGTCGGGGCGAGCGAGAGCAGGGTCGAACGCTTCAGGAGGTCGCGACGCGTGAGCATGGTCAAGGCTCCATGGGAGGAATCCGGGCTCGGAGAAACCACGAATTCATGGGAAAGTATATCAATAATTAAATATAATCATTGAACACGAAATACACGAAAAAGCGACCGGGGAAGCTCGACGTCGTACTCCCGCGACTGGAGAGTTCTGGCGAGGAATCGGCATTGAAGGATCCGCAAGGGATATGCACGCGGTCGTTGCCTGCCAAGCCTTCCATAAATTCTTTTTTCGTGTATATCGTGTATTTCGTGTTCAAATGCATTTCGCGTTTCCTCTTCAGGCCAACTGGGCATGCGGCTGGGAGAGCAGGAGGGCCACGGCTCGATTGAAGCGTTCCGCCGGGGTTCCGCCGGTCGCGGCCGAATCCTTGAGGATCCCTTCGCAGGCCTCCGGGCCGAATCGCCGTCCGATGAGCAACTCGCCGAAGAAGGAGAGTGGATCGTGGTTTCGACCGTGCCGTGCAGCCAGTCCCTGGAGATCCGGAAGATCGCCGCTCGATCCCGCGAGTAAGTGTCCTTCGACCAGCGCGGCGGCGAAGTTGGCCCGCGCCACGACCGTCCGGCCGGATAGCCAGCTCCGTCCGCCCGGCCAGCCGCCGACGTTGGGTGGGAAAAACAGTTCCTGGCCCAGCCGGCGAGTCCACTCGGCGAGCAGGAGCGTGCTCGGTGGCGGGTCGAAGAGCTCGAGGCTCCGCACCGTGCCGATGGCAAACGCGACCGGCTCCGAGACCTGGGCGTGCAGGTTCCTCGCGGAGAAGAACAGCTCCGAGCGGAGGATCACCTCGACCGCCCGGCCGATGTGCAGGTCGTCGCGCTGTAATTGCTCGGCCAGCTTCGCGACGGTGGAATCCTCGGCGACGTGCTCGCCGAGGAACGAATGGCAGAGTCGCCACGCCAGCCGTTGCGCCGTGGCGGGTTGGTTCAGGAGGATCTCCGCGAGCTGGTCGCCGTCAAAGCGGCCTGACGTTCCCAGGATCGTCTTGGCTCCGTCGTCGTGCCAGTCCGGGCGGAAGGCATAACGTCCTTGAGTGACGGCTCGTCCGGTCAAGGCTCGCGCGGCTTCCTTGACGTCGCGCTCGGAGTAATGGCCGACGCCGAGGGTGAACAGCTCCATCAGCTCGCGGGCGAGGTTCTCATTGGGTTTGCCCTTCCGATTCGACGGGGCGTCGAGCCAGGCCAGCAAGGCGGGATCGCAAAGCATCGCTTTCAAGAGGTCGCGGAACGGCCCGCGGGCGTGGCGGCGGAAGGTGTCGTTCTGTCGCTTCATCGCCGCCAACATCGTCGACCTTGAGCTGGCTGGTGGCGAAGTGGTTGTGCCAGAGCAGCGTGAGTCGCTCGGTCAGCGGGTCGGGGGTGAAGAGCATCCGGTACAGCCACCAGGCCTGGAGGCGGTGGGCATCGCTGGCGCCGGCGGCTGCATCGCCGAGGAGGTCAGCCGTTGATCCGAACTCAGCGGGGATGCCTTCGGTGCGGCATTTGCCGACCAGCACCCGGCTGATGGCAAGTTCGGGACCATCGGCCAGGTCGCGCTCCAATTCGGCCCAGGTGGCGGCGAAGCCGGCCCGGCGGCGGAGGGTCCAGGCCCGGGACAGGTTCCATGGGGACGCCGGGCTCGGTCGATAGGGAGACCAGGGTGATAAGGTCATGGACTCGCGCTCCTCAGAAGTCTGCGTGCCCGTCCTCTCAGGAATGGGCGGGAAACACGATCCCGGAATGGTCGCAACCCAGGCACCTTTGTGGCAAGGTCTCCCGACCTTGCCACCCGTCGGACCGAAGTTCTCCAGTTGGGAGACCTGCGGTCCGGCTCACGGTCGGGTCTGGAGACCCGCGCCGAACGGTCACCAACTCGAAACGGGAAGTGGTTCCCGCCCGGGTCCTCAGTCGTTCTTGAACCGGATGTCGCCGACGTCGGTCGTTTCGCCCGGCCGCACGGTCGCGTTCTGGGAGAACGCGACTCGTCTTTTCTGGGGTCCGATTCCACTCTCGACCACAAGGGCGTACTGGCAGCCGATCGGCACATCGGTCACGGCGAATTTGCCCGCGGCGTCCGAACTCAGGCGGGCCGTCAGGTGCAGGCTGAAATCACCGCCAGGCTGGGGATCGGTCCGGATCGTGGCTCCCGAGACCGGATTGCCATCGGCGTCGGTCACGCGTCCGGCGATGGTCGCCAGGGGCTCGAGGGTCACGGTCACCGGGCCGTTCTGGTCGTCTCCAGGCTTGACGTGGAAGATCTTACCGAGCTTTCGCTCCTCCTGAATGACCAGGATCATCCGATCCTCATCGGGGGCGAGGGTCACCACGTCGAACTCAGCCCCGTGCTTGACATTCCATTCGTGGCGGCCGCGCTGGGTCCGTCCACCGAGCTTCAGACCCGTCACGGGCTTGCCTTGAGGATCGACGACCCGGGTGCGAACTTTTGCCCCGGGAACGAGATCGAAATCGAGATGGACGGCCTCGGTCCCCTCCGCTGGATTGATCTCCTTCATGACCGTCGGCCAGTACTTACCAGGGTTGACCGGGTTGCGGTAGGTCGGGAAATGTCCGTGCTTGTCCATGCCTTTGATCGACTCGGAACCCTTACCCCGGAGATAGGGCTTGTCCGAGTGAGAAACCACGCCGACGATCGCTCGTCCCGGCAAGCCCACCAGACGGTACGTCCCGTCCGCCTTGGTCTGGTAACGGTCCTGGTAGGTGACACCGTTCGTGTTGCCATTCCTGTCGAACACCGAGGTTGCCTGAGCGAACGTGTTCTCCAGGAAGGGAAGGTAGTGCAGCCAGGCCCCGGGAACCGGCTTGCCGGTCTCCTTGTCCGTGACCTTGCCTTCGATCCAGATCCCCTGGTCCATGCCGATCTCCACGCTCACCGGCGCGATCCCCGGCGGGTCGGGGACCGAGACTTCTTTCAGGAAATAGGGCTGATCGTCATTGGGAGCGACCAGGAGTTGGTTCCCGCGTCCTTTAGGGAAGCCGACCAGCCGGAATCGACCCTGCGCATCGGTCGTCGTCTTGAGGTTCCTGATCCCGGACATGACCGCCCCGGCAAAATGGTCACTGCGTACAGCGCTCCGCCCAGAGGCTGGCCCGTCCTGGCGTCGCGGACGATCCCTTCGACCGGCCGGCCGGGGGCAGCGGTATAGGTGAGATCCGCCCCGAGCACCATCTGGGCCTCCGAACCAAAGTCCGACGGAAATCCCGTCGCGGGGATCGGCTGGCTTCGTCGCGTGACCACCTTCAGCGCGTTGTAACCAATGGTCGGACCCTGGACGGTGAGATTGACAACTCTCTCCGCTTCGAGTCCATCGAATCGAAATCGGCCCTGGGCGTCGGTCGTCGCACTGGGACGCTTCTCCTCCGGCGAGATCGGTGGTTCGTAGCTCAGATGGTTAGAGGCCGTCCAGGGTGGCTCACCCCGCTGGACCGCCTCGATCCAGGGGTCCAGGTTCTCGCCCTTGGGCTTCATGATCTGTGTCACGTGCAGCGTGACCCCAGCGACCGGCCGGCCTTCGAGGTCGACGATCCGTCCGGTGATGGGAGTCGTGCGAATTGCGGCCTTGCCTGGATCATCTCCTGCGGCCGGCTTCTCCGGCTCTTTGATGCGCTGGCCGGTCGTGGAGTTGAAGGTGCCCAGATCGAGGACTTGTCCCGACTCAGCCTTCAGGTTGCGGGCCAGCTCGAACGGCTTGAATCGCTGCGGTTCCATCCTGCCGCGGGCATCAAGGCCGTAAGCCAGCCGGTCCCTGACGTGAAGGGTGTACTCGGCCCCGGGAATCACGTTGTCGATCCGGAACCGGCCGCTGGCGTCGATGGGTATGGGGAAGAGCACGGTTTCTGCCGGCCGTTCGCCGTCCTCTGGGATCAGGTGGGGTTCGACGCCGCCGCTGACCGGCTTGCCGTCCGCGTCCACGAGCCGGCCCGTGACCGTCGCGCAGGGGCGGAGCATCACGGTCAATTCCCCTCCCTTGTTCGCGTCTTCGGGCTTGATGACCAGCACGGCGCCGAGCTTGCGCCCGTCGTGCTGGAAGACGACCGTCCGCGAGGTCTTCGGGTCGAGCCCGACGATCTGGGTGCGGCTCTGCTCGTAGAGGTTGAGGTCGCCCATGTCGGTCGGGGTCGGGGAACCGTCCCTCAGCTTCCACGTGGGTGAGCGGTCGGCCTTCCGGGTCCACGAGCCGAACGGTCAGCGATGAGGAAGGCTCGACGACCAGGTCGCGATGGAGCTCCTGGACACCGGCGGGCGGATCGATCGCGGCGAGTGCCTGGAACTGGAGCGGGTGGATTTGATTATAGGTCGGCAGGCCCTCCTCCCGATCCCCGCGCTGTTTCGGCTGCTCCGGGAACGTGTCGGCACCGATACCCAGGCGATACGATCGGTCGAAGGTCTTGGCGGCGACGATCCCCCGGCCCGGTAGGCCGACGACCCGGAAGCGGCCGTCGGCGTCGGTACGGTAGCGACTGCCGGTCCAGAACAAGGACATGCGGTTCGGATCGAAGTTCCGATAATCCTTGGCGCGATCGTTAGCCAGGAATGGGTAATAATGAATGGCCGCCTGGACGGGCTGGTGGTTCCTGGCGTCGGTGAGTCGGCCGCTGATCCAGATGCCCCGCTTCAGCGGAATGTCGTACCGCACGGGTCCGAGACCCGGTCCGGCAGGAACGTTCAGGAACTCGGTGATGAAATAGGGCCGGTCCAGTGGGGGATACACGCTCAACCGGTGGCCGCTCGCCTTGGGCAGGCCGATGAGCCGGTAGCGTCCCTCGGCGTCGGTCGTCGCCGTGATCAGCCCCTCGATGCTCGCGGTCGAGCCAGCGAGAAGCATGGCGTTGACGAGCGCACCGGGAATCGGGGCCTTCGTATCCGCGTCGCGGACGACGCCCTCGATCGGCCGGCCCGGCTCGGCCACCAGCGTGCCGTCGGCGCCGTAATAGCCGTGGTCGAAGAGTCGGCGCCCTCCCGGACCGGGGCTTTCGACGTGTTTCATCCGCCGGGTGAGAACCTGGAAACGCCGGAATGCGATCGTCGGTCCGGAGATCTTCAGCGTCGCCACGCGGTCGCGGCCCAGGCCGGTCAGCCGGAACCGGCCTTCGGCGTCGGTGGTCACTGGCGCCGGCACCGCGGGCTCATTCCCCGGGAGATAGCTCTCGGTCGGGAAGTAGCGGGATTGCGTCTTGCCTCCACCGGTCGATGACGGCGGCTGGTCAACCGCCTTCAGCCACTGATCGACGGCCTCAGCACTCGGCGCCTTCCAGACCATGAACACACGGACCGACGCCCCGACAACCGGATGGCCTTCCAGGTCAACCAGCCGCGCGTGGATCGGTGCGTCGTCGCGCACCAATCTTAGCGGTTTGTCCGCGGTCGCGTCTCTGGCGATCGAACTCTCCTGGACCCAGGCCGGACCGTAGCCCGGTGCCGAGGCGACCAGCAGGGCATCCTTCCAGCGGTCCGGACTGTCCGGGCCCTGGGACAGCATCAACGGATCCAGACCCTCGTAGGTCAACGTGAATCGGCCGTCGGCGTCAGCCACCGCGCGGCCGATCTCCTGCCGCTCCTGATCCACAAGGTAGCGGCCGAATTCGCTCGACCGGTAGCGGGCGACGGTCACAATCGCGCCGGCGACCGGCTTGCCATCCGGGTCGACGACGCGGCTCTTCACGGTCTTCCGCTCCGCTCCTTGAGACGAATGGGACCTCGTCGATGAGACATCGCTGGTCTTCGTCGAGGTCTCGACCTTCGGCTCGTCCCCAAGGACCTCACGATTGCCGCTGCCGACGCCGAGCAACCCCACCAGGAGCGTGCCGGCCAGGCCCGCGAGCAGCGTCGCGACGATGGCCCGGCGGCCCACGCGGGTGGATGACGTCCGGGTCGAGTCGAGGATCCGCGCGATCCGCCGGGCCAGCAACGACCGGAGCGAGATCATCCCCACGACCGACGGCGCCAGCGGCGGCAACTGCCGTTCGGCCAGCTCGAGCAAGTGGCCGGCATATCGGCCGCGGTCGGCGCCGAAGGCCACCACGTAATCGTCGCAGACCTCCTCGGCCGTCACCTCCAGCCGCTTCGACAGGATCCACAGCAACGGCTGCATCCAGCAGACGGCGGTCGCGCTCTGCCGCAGGAGGTTCCACAACCCATCCCGTCGCGCCAGGTGGGCCAGCTCGTGGATGAAGGTCTCGCGGAGGTTCGCTTCGGCGTCTTCGGGCAGCAGGATGGCCGGCCTGCGGAGTCCATCCAGGCAGGGGCTGAACAGGAACGGGGATCGCAGGACCGCGGGGGGAGCGAGGTGCATGCCCCGGGCCAGATCCTGACAGAGGATCGCGGCGTCGGGCTCGGCCGGGATCGCGGACGAGCGCAACCGCGCCATGCGGCGGTGGCCGACCAGCAGCCGCGCACCGAGCGCGGTCGCACCGAGCAGCCAGAGGGCCAGCACGAAGCGACTCGCCCAGCCGTTGGATTCCGGAACGGCTGGCGGCGTCGCGGCCGGAGGAGGCATCGCCGTTGCAACGCCACCCGCGCGCTCGATGATCGGCGCCGGGCCGTTGGTTCCTTCCGTGCGATCCGCAACCCGTATGAACTCGGCTGCCGGCGTGCGGGCCATGGGTTCCGATCCGACCGGAAGCGCGGTCGCCACGCGATCGGCGATCGCGACGAGTCGATCGGCGACAGGGACTCCCGTCTCAGTGCCTTCGCTCGAAACGGGGACTCGGATCAACAGGCCGTGGAATCCCATTGCTGCCATCGCCATCGATGCGATCGGGCAGAGCAAGACCGCAACGAGGGTGGTGCGATACCACGCCGATTGCACAGCCGGACCCCATCGCCTCAGGGATCGACCGGCCACGAGGCCGAAAGCCAGGAGCACGGTCGACTGGATTAGCCAGGTCAAGACGTAATCGATCGGGGCCACGGTCCCGGCTGTGATCATTCGCCCTATCATCGCCGCGCCTCTCTCTCTGGGTTGTTGTCCTCTGCGGAAGACCCCTCACTCGCCCTTCGGGCACCCTCTCCTCACTCCGCGGGGCGAGGTAGACGAACCCGTGCGTCTCGAATCTCAGGTTGGCCGCGACTCCCTTACTCGGGCCTGAGCCGGCCGTCGCCCACATCGGTGGTTTCGCCAGGCCGTACAGTCGCGTCCTCAAAAAAGGCAGCTCGCCGGTCCTTGGCCGTGAATCCGCTCTCTGCCACGACGGCGTACTTGCAGCCGATCGGCACGTCGGGGACGACGAACCGGCCGTCGCTGCCCGATACGACCTGATCCAGGTGGAGACTGAAATCACCGAGGGGCTGGGGAGCCGTCCGGATCATGACTGCCGAGACGGGGTTGCCGTCGGCGTCTGTGACGCGTCCGGTGATCGTTGCCGACGGTTCGAGCGTCACGACCACCGGACCGTTCTTGTCGTCTCCTTCATGAACATGGATGACCTTGCTGAGCTTTCGCTCCTCGTGACGGACCAAGACCATACGGTCCTCGCCGGGGGCCAGGGTCACCACGTCGAACTCGGCCTCCGGTTTGGCATCAGGTTCGTGGCGGCCGCGCAGGGTCCGACCAGCCAGCTTCTGGCCCGTCACCGGCTTGCCCTGGGCATCGACCACGCGAAGGCGAACCTTCGCCCCGGCATCGAGCTGGAAATCCAGGTGGACGGCTTTCGTCCCCACGCGCGGGTTGATCTCCTTCATCGAAGTGGGCCAGTTCTTGCCGGGGTTGGCCGGGTTTCGATAGGTTGGGAAGTGACCATATGGATTCATACCTGTGATCGAATCCGAGCCGGCACCCTGGAGATAGGGCTTCCCGGTCCAAGCCGTCACTCCGACGATCGCACGCCCCGGTAAGCCGACGAGGCGGTAACTGCCGTCCGCCTTGGTCTGGTATCGGTCCTGATAGCTAGTACCGTCCGCGTTGCCATCCTTGTCGAACACCGAGGACGCCTGGGCGTACGTGTTTTCGAGGAAGGGGAGGTAGTGCAGCCAGGCTCCAGGAACCGGCTCGCCGGTCTCCTTGTCGGTGACTCTTCCTTCGATCCAGATTCCTCGGTCCAGGCCGATCTCGACCGGCACCGGAGCGATGCCCGACGGGTCGGGCACTGTGACGTTTTTCAGGAAATACGGCTGATCGTCGGTCGGGGCGATCAGGAGCGTGTTCCCGTGACCTTTGGGAAAGCCCACCAGCCGGAAGCGTCCGTGGGCGTCCGTGGTCGTCTGAAGATCCGTGATCCCCCAGACGGCCGCCCCGGCGAAATGCTCGCTGCGCACGAGCACTCCCGCCAGGAGTTGGTAGGTCTTGGCGTCGCGGACGATCCCTTCGACCGGGCGCCCCGGAGCGGCGGTATAGGTGAAATCGGCCCCGTAGACTCGTTGAGCCTCCGATCCGTAGTTCGAAGGAGATCCCTTCGCGTGAATCGGCTCGATCGGCCGCGTGATGACATCCAGCTTCGCATAACCAATCGTTGACCCTTGCACCGTCAGGTGCACGACCCTCTCGGCCTCGATGCCCTCGAATCGGAATCGGCCCTCCGGGTTGGTCGTCGTTTGGCGCTTGCTGTCCGTCCGTGTCGTCTCAGCCGACTCCAGATGCTGGAAAGCGGTCCACGACGGCTCACCCCGTTTGACCGCTTCGATACAGGGGGTCAGGTCGTTGCCTTTGGCCTTCATGATGGATGTGACCTCAATCGCGACTCCGGCGACGGGCCGGCCTTCGAGGTCGACGATCCGACCGGTGATCGGCACCTCGGTGGATTTGGATTTCGTCATTGGCTTGTCCTCGATGCGACTGGCCTTGGTCACGTCAACTACCCCAAAATCCACAACCTGTCCGGACTCGACCTTCAAGTCCTTGCTCAGATCGAACGGCTTGAACGCCTCTGGCTCCATGCGGCGACCGAGGCCGTAATACAGGCGGTTGGTCGCGGAGACATGGTACGGGCCGCCCGCCGGGATGTTGTCGCATCGAAAACGACCCTCGGCGTCCAGTTTCGCCTCGTCGACGGGGATCCAGCGGGGCAGCCCTTCCGTCGGTGGCATCAGTCCGACGCGGACGCCGCCGCTCGCCGGCTTGCCATTCGCATCGACGAGCCGGCCGGTCACCGTCGCGTAGGGACGTAACGTCACGGTCAGCTCCGCGCCGTCCTTCACCCCATCCGCGGAGACGCTCAGCAGGGCGCCGATCTTCCGTTCGCCGTGCTGGATCAGAACCGTCCGCACCTGACCCTCAACCAGCCCGACGATTCGCATGACGCTCTCACCGTGCAGGTTGGTGTCCCCTTCGTCCTGCAACTCCGGGAACCGGCCCTGAACCGTGGAATTGATCACCGGCGCCACGGCCGTGTCGAACGAGGCGGACGAGGACCGATCGACCCGGGTCGAGTACGAGGTCGCACGTCCATCGATCAATCCCGTCGGACACGCCAACCTCCTTCAAGCCTTGGTAGAGAGCTGGGAGGATGTGGTCATAGGTCAACAGTTGATCCCGTCCCGTTCGCCCTTTGATCGATTCTGCCCCCACTCCGACCTGGTACGACTTGTCCTCGGTATGCGCCGTGACCACGCCGCCACCGGGCAGGCCGGGGATCCGGAAGCGGCCCTCGCGATCGGTCTGGTACCGCTTCTTGATGGCGATCGACATGCTGGTGTTCGGGTCGAAATTGGGGTAATCCTTGGCATGCGTGTTCGAAAGGAACGGGAAGTAGTCGACCGCTGCGGGAACGGGCTTCCCGGAGCGCAGATCGGTGACCTTGCCCGTGATCCAGATGCCGCGCTTCAGCGCGATGTCGAACTTCAACGGTTCGAATCCCGGTTTGGCCGGGACTTGGATGTGCCTGGTGATGAAGTAAGGGCGATTGAGCGGCGGGTAAACCGAGAGCTTGTGCCCTGTCGCCCCCTCCTTGGGGAGCCCGAGGAGCCGGTACTGGCCGTGGGCATCGGTCTCGGTCGTGATCGATCCATCAATCGACAGGGTCGAGCCCGAGAGTGCCGCGGCGGTCACGACCGCCCCGGGGATCGGTTCGTTCGTCTCGGCGTCGTGGACGATCCCTTCGATGGGCCGGGTCGTTTCGACCACGATCGTACAATCGGCGCCGTAGATCCTCGGATCGTCCAACCCTCGAACGGCGGCATCGCGCGTCTCGCCGGCGACGCGGTCCATCGATCGGGTGAGGACCTTCACACTCTTGGGCACGATGGTAGGGCCCGAGACCCTGAGGTCCGCCAGCACGTCGCGGCCCAATCCCGCGATCTGGAACCGGCCGTCGGCGTCGGTCAGGATTCCGTCCGGCAAGAGCGGCTCGGCGTTCAGTCCCAGTTTTCCCGCCATCGGGTCCTCCTGATTCGGAGGGACGGCCTCCTGAGTCTTCTGCCCCATGGGAACCCAGATCTGACGGAGACGGACCTTCCGCCGGCCACGGGGCGGCCTTCGAGGTCGATCAGCCGGCCGTTGATCGGTAGGTCGCCGGGCCTGAGTCGGATCGGTTGGCCTTCCCGGTAGTAGCCCACGCCGAGGCCGGGAGCCGTCGCGAGGACCGGGAACCCCATCTGACCGAGCCGGAGCTCGAACCGGCCCTGATCGTCCGCGGGCTTCCGCATCAGGATCTCACATCGAAAGTCCGGATTACCATCATCGCCGATCGCGTTCGGCACGCGATGACCTCGTGCCGCGATCACCGTCGCGCCGGGAAAAGGCTTGCCGTCCGGTCCGACGACTTGCCCTCGAATCGTCCTGATCTCGGGTGGAGCGTGCGCCTCGGTGCCCTTTGGCGGGTGCTGGGCCTCCGCCTTGCGCGCCACCGCCCCGACGCCCAGCAGACCCACGAGGAGCGTCCCTGCCAGGCCGGCGGCCAACGTCGTAAGGATGGCCCGGCTCCCGGCCCGCGTCGATATCGGTCGCGTCGCGTCGAGGATCCGCGCGATCCGACGAGCCAGCAACGACCGGAGCGAGATCATCCCCACACCCGACGGTGCCAGGGGCGGCAACCGACGCTCGGCCAGCTTGAGGAGGTGGCCGGCATATCGGCCACGGTCAGCACCGAACTGCACCACATAATCGTCGCAGACCTCCTCGGCCGTCACCTCCAGCCGCTTCGACAGGTTCCAGAGCAAGGGTTGAATCCAGAAGAGGGCGGTCGCACTCTGCCGCAACAGGTTCCACAACCCGTCCCGGCGAGCGAGGTGGGCCAGTTCGTGGATGAACGTCTCGCGGAGATGCTCCTCGGAATCCTCTGGGAGCAGGATGGCGGGCCTGCGGAGTCCATCCAGGCAGGGGCTGGACAGGAACGGGGTGCACAGAACGGCCGGCGGACTCAGGCGCATCAGTCGGGCGAGATTGCGGCAGAGGGAGAGCACATCAGGCTCGGCATCGATCGCGGAAGAACGTAATCTCATCATCCGGCGGTGGCCGATCCCGAGACGCGCACCCAGCACACTGGCTCCCAGCAGCCACGCTGCCAGGACCAGCATGCTCCCCCAGCCGACCAGGTGAGTCCAGCGAGACGAAGCGGCCCGCTTCACCGGCATTGCGGTGATCGGGACCGTCGGTGAGGCAGCCGACGATTCACTGGCCGGACCGGGCGGGATGACCGGCAACGTTGGAGAATCGAAAGTCTGCCTCGTTTCCAACTTCGGGTCATCGACGCGATGCGCGGCGGTCGGTTCGTCGCCGTCTGTGGATGGTCGTGATCCTGGGTCGGAGGGCACATTCGCAATCACGGTCTCGGCGCTTACCACGGGAGCAGGCAGTTGGAGCATCAGGCCGTTGAAGCCCATCGCCGCCATCACCATCGATGCGACAGGGCAGAGAACGACAGCCGTGAGCGTGGTGCGATACAGCGCCGACTGGATAGCCGGACCTCGACTCCGCACCAACCGCCCGGCGAAGAGGCCGACGGCCAGCAGCACCGTCGACTGGATCAACCCGGTGAGGATCAGTTCGGCCACGTTCCACGAACTGGCCGCGAGGAATTGCCATGCCATCGCCGCACCTCCCTCAAGCCTTCCGATGTTGGTCGATCAGCCGGTGCAGTTCCTCGAGTTCGTCCCGGGACAATCGCTCGCCCTTGAGCAGGTGGGCGACCAGGCTGCCCACGTTGCCGCCGAATACGCGGTCCAGCATCTCGCGGGCGGCCGTCCGCTTGACCTTGTCCTCTTTCAATAGGGGGAAAAACACGAAGGTCCGGTCAGCCGAGTCGTGTCCCACGGCCTCCTTCGCTTCGAGCTGCCTCAAGAGCGTTTGAACCGTGCTATGCGCCACGGGCTCGGACTCATTCAGAGCGTCCGTGATCTCGCGGGCATTGGCGCGCCCGAGATCCCAGAGCACCTGCATGATCCGGAACTGCATCCGCCCGAGTTGCGTCTCACCCATCGCCATCGCCTCCCGAACCGGAGTGTCGTCTATCACGGTAAATTTACTGGAGTAGACGATCGGTGTCAACGGGGTCCTGCTTTTCATTCAAGAGCAGACCGAAGGACGAGGAGCCGGGGTCGTGAGTGCAGCCTGCTCGTCCCCGATCGACCCACCGGCCCTACTTTCGGCCCAGCGCCGCGGCCACGGCGTTCTCCAGAGGTTTGTCCTGGAGGCCCTTGGCGATCAGCATGCCATCCGGGCCGATCAAGAACGGCACGTACGGCGGCCGCACGGCGTAGTCGAGCACGAACGGGTCAGCGCCACGGTCGCGGAGTACGGCCTGCGGCCAGGTGACGCCATTGGCCTTGATGACGCGTTCGCCGTCTGTGGGGTTGTTGGCCAGGCACAGGCCGATCATCGCGAACCGCTCGTCCTTGCCGAACCGGTCGTGGATCCTCTTGAGGGATGGGAGTCCTTGAAGGCCGCGAAACGGGGCCCAGACGTGGATCAGGACCGTCTTGCCGCGCAAGCCGGCAAGGCTCAGCTCGCGGCCATCGAGCGTCTTGACCGAGAACGGCGGCGCCGGCATGCCGGCCTCGAGCGGTTTCGGCCGCTTCCGAAGGATCAGAGTCAACTCTTTAAGAGCGCCCTCGGGAAGCTTCAGCCGTTGGATCCTCTGGGGGACGTACGCGCCATCCTTGGACCAGGCGGAGACCTCATACTCGTGGTCGGGCATGAAGCTACCGCTGCGATACCGGCCATCGGCCTGCCGGAGGAACCCCTCGCCGTGATCGCCCCCATTGATGTTGAAGCCCGCACTCACCTCAACCGTTCCCGGGTCCGCTTCGTCAACGGTTCGGACGGTGACGAGGACCGTTGGTGCTCGGTAGCAGACGATGGTGATCGTGCGGTCCCGGTCGAGCGTCCCGAGCTGGCCGCCGCCCCAGTACCTCAGCGGCCCGTTTTCTTCGAGACGAGTCTTGTAGGCGACCGTCTCGTCGAATGGGTGGGTATAAAGATCCGCTTCTTGTAAGCCCTTCGGTGCCAGGAAAACGATCCGGCCCTGGGCGTCGGGCGTGTCCTGCACGCCCCAGTCGATACGATCTCTGGCATCTTTCGGCTCGGGATCATTGATCCTGGAGGCCCCCTTTCTCACCGCGTTGGGTTCCACGGCATCGGCCTCGCCCGGTTCGGTCGGAATGATGCCCCCGACTGTGGCCGCGCTGCCGGCTGCGGGCTTTCCCTGAGAATCGACGAACCGGACTTCGACCCGAACCGTGGGTAGCTCGCGCAGCACCACGGGCGGAGGAAGGACATCCTCCTTCAGGTACACCTGAACCGGCCGGATGACCCGGATCGGCTTCGAGAGTGGGGGAGCATCCGGAGTCAAACCGCCCGCATACTGCCCTTCCCTGAAGATGACGTAATTCGCGGCACGGAGCGGCCCCAGCGAGAAAGTACCATCGTTTTCGGTCGTGGCCGAGTGCTTGTCGCGGCCCCGCAGCCCGAGGGCGTTGATCGTCTGACCGGCGATCGGGCGTCCCTCGGTGTCGACGACTCGTCCCGAGAGCCGAACGCCCTGCGAGAGCACGATCCGGCCGAAATCGGTCGGAGCCCAGACATCCGCATGCTCGCTGGACCGGTCCGTACCCCAGAAGTGTTGATACGGCGCATAGGGAAAACTGGCTCTGGCCGGTTGAGGAGGAGTGACATAGAGGGCCACCGCCTGAGATTTCGGCATTCGCAAGCGGAACCGACCCTCGGCATCTGTCCGCCCTTCAAACTCATTAAAGAAATGGGGCGATCGATTCCCCCTGGCCCAGTTACTGAAGTGATAGGGCACGCCGACGGCTGGTTTGCCAACGGGCGTGACGATCTGGCCCGTGTACTCCACTCCCTTCTCGAGCGAGATCGTCTCGAAGAAGGGTTTGTCGCCCAGGTCCTTGTCCGCGAAGCATCTCGGCAAGCAAAACGTTCCGGGATTTCCGAGGGACGAACCCGGGATGAGCGATGAGGAGGACGATTGAAAGCCGCCGTTCGGCGACCTGCTCGGCGGGAAAGGTCAGCCGGAAGCGGCCGTCGGCATCGGTCTGGATCGTGCTCTCGCCCGCCCAAGGCGGGAGCGCCCGAGAGTCGAGGCCCGTGATCGATCGCACGGTCACGACCAGGGCGCCTTCCACGGGCTTGCCGTTCTCCAGATCAACCACGCGGCCCAAGAACGTGACGCCCTTGCCGGTTCCGGCGTCGTCCATCGCACCCAAGATCGGCCGGCTGATGGCCAGCAGAGCGGACAACATCGCCGTTCTCGCGAGCGATTGAACCGAGCCTCGAACGCACACGGATCGGAACATGGCTATGCCCCCCGGGATCGCCGCATCATCGAATCTCGATCAATCCGCTCAGTTTCCCGGCGGCAAGGCAGTGCGCCAACCCCGTGCCGTCCGGTCCGGATACGATTGTCCGACCCAAGCCCTGCGAGGGAAAGACCCCGTCGAAGCCTCCAAAAAGTTTTCGGGATTGACTGTTGATCGCCAGCGGTCGGGCGGATACATTTGAGTTGTCGGTCGAGACATGACACACCACATCGGCCGACTTTCGTGTGGGTCGCGCGACGGCGCGACGGACTAGAGCCCGCTCCGGCTCGAGGCTGGTCTCTGGCCGGACCGGGGAGGCTAGAACGAAAGGAGGTGATCGCGTGTGTAGTGATAACCAGGAGCGGCTCGCCTAACGGCAGCCGACGGGTTGCCCGTCGGGCAGCCGCATGTTTGACCATAACCTTACGGTTGGGATCGGCCAGGTTCGGGCCTCCGGGCTTCGGGCCTGGCCCGGTCCTGTGTACTGTGAGATCTTCTTGCCTCTGGGATTTGCTGAACGGGAGACGTGCTCCATTGGTCCCGACCGACGTGAGTGAGTACGGTCTGTTCTTTGACCGTGGCTGGTGGTGGTCCTGGGCGTTTACCAGCTCCACGACAGGTCGCCGGGCCGAGGACGGAGTATTCCCATAACTCCCGACTCAACTTATCGAAGCTTACACTTCCAGCCCCGGGACCTGTTTCAAGGTCCTGGGGCTTTTTTGTTGGTGATTTCGGATTCTCCGGGCATGGGTGCAGACTGGCGAATGCTTCGGTAGGTCAGGCTTTCCAGCCTGACGCCCCGTCCTGTCAGGCTGGAAAGCCTGACCTACTTCAGATTCCAAACTTGGGAGGGCGGTCGACCGTGATCGTGGTCATGAAAGCGGACGCAACACCGGCGCAAATCGAACACATGGCGGATCACATTGCCTCGCTGGGGTTCAAACCCCAGGTGATTCACGGGACTCACCAGACGGTCATCGCGGCCCTGGGTGAGGAGCGGCCCGGCCTGACCGAGGCGCTGGAGCCCGGCGAGGGCGTGGAGAAGGTCCTGCCGATCATGGCGCCGTACAAGCGCGCGTCGTCCGAGCTGAAGCGCGAACGGACGGTGGTCAAGGCGCGCGGGCTGGAGGTCGGCGGGACACGCGTGACGGTGATCGCCGGCCCGTGCTCGGTCGAGGATGAGGAGCAGATCGTCTCGCTGGCGAAGAAGCTCAAGAGCCTCGGCGCCACCGGATTGCGAGGCGGTGCGTTCAAGCCGCGGACCAGTCCCTATAGCTTCCAGGGTCACAAGGAGCTGGGACTCAAGATGCTCGCCACGGCGCGGGCCGAGACGGGGCTGGCCATCGTCACGGAGGTCATGGCGCCCGAGCACGTCCCGATGGTCGCGGAATACGCCGACGTCCTTCAGATCGGCGCCCGCAACATGCAGAACTATCAGTTACTTCAAGCCGTCGGCGACTCGGGAAAGCCCGCTCTCTTGAAGCGCGGGATGAGCGCCACGGTGGAGGAGTTCCTCCTGGCCGCTGAGTACATCCTCGACCGGGGCAACCCGAACGTCATGCTCTGCGAGCGCGGCATCCGCACCTATGAGGACCACACGAGATTCACCCTGCCCCTGGCGACGGTCCCCTACCTGCACGACAAGAGCCACCTTCCGGTGGTCGTCAACCCCTCGCATGGCACCGGCAAAGCGAGGCTCGTCGCGCCGATGGCCAAGGCCGCTGTCGCAGCCGGGGCCGATGCGCTCATGGTCGAAGTCCACGACGACCCCGAGCACGCCGCCAGCGACGGCGCCCAGACGATCACCCCGGCGGCGTTCAAGCAGATGGTCGATCAGTGTCGGCGGATCGCCGAGGCTGTGGATCGGACAATGTGACCCGCCAAGATCGTTCCATTCGGGTAGAATGCAAGAAACGCAACGGGCCGCGGACCGATCGTCACGAGGCGAGGAATTCACCATGCCCTAGTTGTTCCTGATGAGGCACTGCGAGAGGCGGGTCTCAGCGAAGGCGACGCACTCGTGGAGTTTGCCTGCCGTCTGTTCGAGGCCGAGACGCTCACTCTCTGGTCGGCCGCGAAGCTCGCGGGGTTGAACCGGATTGAGTTTGAGCAGGGGTTGTTCGCCCGCGGGATTCCCCGAGATCGGCCAGATCCCCGCGATCTGGCTGAAGAACTCGCCGCGCTGGATCAAGTAGGAGCCTGATCGTGGCCGTCGTGGTCAGTGACACGTCTTCGAACGGTCCGGACAACTCTTGTGCCGCGGGCGGAGATCATGATCGCGATCACCGAGACGGCACCCGGCGGACAGATGGTTTGCATCCAGTCGTTCTCGGCGCGACCCAGGGACGCTCACAATGTCCCGATGCCGGGCACTCGGCGCGACTTCCGGATCGGTGAGCGCGTGCGCTACATCTCCTCGTTTTTCAAGAATGCCCCGAGGACAATCCGGCGGGTTACATGAGACTTCTCACCGAACACCACCGGGATTTGCCCCGAAGGGGGCGAGACAAATCAGCCTGGGCAACGCCCCAGGAACCGAGAAACCGATCAGGAGCGGATTCCCGCGGCCTGGTGGGGGATGAGGCTGTACGCCGCGCCCACACTCTCGCGGCTCAGAAAAGCCGGCAAGCTCGCCGAGGCCCAGCAGGGCGTCGATCGATGGCTCGCTCTGGCCAGGCGCCTCACGCAATCGTATCCGGACCAGGCAGCTACCTACATGTTCCTGAGCGAAGGATACGTTCAGAAAGCGAAAAACGGCTATCGCGTGCCCGGTGAATCCGCGATCAGGTGGGAACGCGAAGCCCTTACCGCGGCGATCCGCGCGGGGCGCGCGATCCCGAGAATGATGAGGCGCACGATCCTCATCAGGGACCGCCGCGCCCGATTGCAAAGGCTAGCATCCCAATCGCTGCGCGCGTCATCCGGGTTTTCCCGATTTCAGGTTTCCGCCCGTACCGCCCGGCCAGCGAGTTGGGCGTTCCGTTCGACAACAGTGCTGGACCATCCCGAATTGCCCGAGGTTCTGGAGGGATACGGACGAACCGGCCTCGCAGCGCCTGCACCCGTTCCTTCTGGGCATCGTCCCGCTCCGCGCACGATGAGGGTTCCGTTCCTCGCGATGTCGGCTATCCACCCGGCCTTCAACCGTCCAGGTGGAGCTCATCGAGAGTCTGGGCCGCGAGAAGAGTGATTTGGAGTTGGGCGAGCGCTTCCTCCGACAATGCCTCGACCTGTTGCTTGACCTGGGGAGACAACGGGCCGAACTTGGCTTCCATCTGCCGCAGGGCTGATCGTCGCTCGCCCTGCACCATACCCTGTTCGATGCCGCGTGCCATGCCCTGTTCGATCCCGCGTGCCATGCCCTGTTCGATCCCGCGTTCGTAGGTGGTCTTCATGAGGGTTTCGGCCTCGTGATACGGCTCAGCGTGCATCAACGCTTGCAGCCGCTCCTTCTGCGACTCGTCCAGCACCGAGTACGCCTCCAGGCATTCGGCCAGGAGGAACTTCCGCTGGTCATTCTCGCTCGAAGCGGCGATCCGTTTCAACCCCTCGGCGTACAGTTCGGCCCGCCGGTCGTCCGGGAGCTCCATCAAGGCGGCTCAGCGCCACGCCCAGCAGGTTCTCACCCGTCGCGTACGGCAGGCCCGGCACGCGCGGCAGGCCGATGAAGGCATATCGGAACCGGATGACCTGCTCTTCCCAGAAGTGTTCCTCATAGGCGTCCCAGCCGATCCCCTCCTTCCCAACCCGCAGGAACAGCGCGATGGGGAATACGGGTAGCCCGGTGTCTCGGCGCAGTTGGACGTAATAGTCGAACATCCGCGGCCGGAAGACCACGGTGCTCTCGCGCGACTCCACCTCGACATGGACCAGCGCCACCAGGTCGGCCACGCCCGAGCGGACCGGCGGCGCGCCGGGCCGCAGCCTCAGCTTGGCCACCAGGTCGAGCTGCCGCTTCTCCCCCTGCGGCGGGGCCAGGAACAGCTCCTTGTCCAGCCAGTCGATGTCGCCATAGTCGAACCGATCCGCCCAGTCGGGGAAGAAGCAGCGGATGAAGCCCTCGAAGAATTCCTTGAGCAACACCTTGAGGCGCTGGTCGTGATCGGAAGCGTCGGACTGGGGCATTGATGGAATCTCCCTCCGTGGAACCCAGCACGATGACGGGAACGGACGAATCACCGGCCATCCGTTCGGGTCCGAATCAACGCGCCATGATACCACGACGGCGGAGTTCCGGCAGCCTGGGTTCACGCCGGCGCGACCCAGGAGGCGATCCTGGGGCGATGGACCCTCGCCCGACGACGAATTGCCTCCAGACGCCGCCGACCGAGACCGAGGCTGATGCCGATCATTTCCCTCGGTACGCGATCGCCCGCCGCACCGCAGGTGGCACGGGCGCATTCTTCCCCTTGATCGACTTCCACAGGATCTCATTGAGCTCGAAATCATCGATCCGGTCGTACTCGTCGAAATCCATCTTGAGCGACCGCTCGGCGCCGTAGGCGGTCGGAGAGTTGACCTCGTTCAGATCAATCCGCGCCTCTTCGTGGGTATACGGCGTCACATCGGGCTTGTCGGTGAATGAGGCGAACATCGGCCGGGCCGACGCGTCGTACTGGGAGAGCGGCGGCAGGCCCAGGATGAGCTCGATCGTCCGGAGCATGCTCACCGTGCTGTACTGGCTGCTATCGAGATGCTTCCGCTTCGTATATGCACTGATGACCAGGCCGACAGTACGATGGGCGTCAACGTGGTCGGGGCCGTTCTGGGCATCGTCCTCGATGACGAAGATCGCGATCTCGGGCCAGTACTTGCTGCGTGTGATCGCGTCGACCATCCGTCCCAGTGCCAGGTCATTGCTGGCGACGCAGGCGCGGGGCGTGAACGTGCCCGGACGCGTACCGGTGGTATGATCTTCACCCAGGCTCATGACCATGAACCGCGGCAGGTTGCCGTTCTTCTCGAACTGGCGGAATTCCCGGAGGAAGGTCTCGGCATTGTCGGTATCGCGGACACGGCCGCCACGGGTCTTGCCGACGCCATAATCGGGGCACATGTGACCCACCAGTCCCGGCACGGCCCCTTCGACGCGAAGTGAACCGTCCGGCTGACTGACGCGACGGCCGTACTCGCCATAACTGCGATAGCTCAATCCCGCGCGGGAACAGGCGTCCCAGAGATAACCCGAGGGAGCATTCGAGAGGTCGCCGTCATCGTCGTCACGGATTCCTGTCCGGCCCGAGTACGTCAAGGCCCAGTTCCGCGCGACGTAGTCGGTATTGTAGGCCATCGTCGACCACGGATGGCCGTCGGCCGAGACGTGTCCGTTGCAATAGAGGTTATCCAGGAGTACGAACTCCTCGGCCAGCTTGTGGTGGTTCGGCGACACCTCGCGCCGAACATCACCAGCGACGGGTCGCCGTTGCCCCGCGTCATGTCGCCGAAGACCTGATCGTAGGTCCGGTTCTCCTTGATGATGTAGAGCACATGCTTGATCGGCGACGGATCGCCCACTCTGGTCGGGATCGCCGTCTTCTCCGGGTGCGGAGCGCTGGTGATGAGCTGATCCGAGTACGGGCAGTTCTGGTAGACGGTCTCGGTGTACTGGGCCAGCGCCTTGTCGTCGGGAACCGGAACGATCGACAGCGACCCCGAGAGCGTTGTGCCGATGTAAGGGAAGGGACGACTTCGCGGCTTGGCGACTGCGTCGGACCCCAATTTCGTCGGCGAAGCAACCTTCTCCGGCTCGATCGGGTTGGCCTTGGTCTGGTTCCCCTTGCCGACGCCGACCAGCAGGGACTTGCCGTCGGGCGTGACCGCCACGGCCGTCGGATACCAGCCGGTGGGAATGAAGCCCTTGACCTGGCTACGGCTCGGCGTGGTGACGTCGATCACAACGATGCAATTGTTGTCCGCGTTGGCGACGAAGAGGGTCTGGCCGTCCGGCGCGATCGCCAGGGCATCGGACGTGCTCCCCTCGGGAGCCCGGGGGAAGAGGGCGGTGTGGATCGTCTCCACGACAATCCCGCGCCGGGTGTCGATGACCGAGACGCAATTGCTCGACGCGCAGGCCACGAAGATCCGATCGTCCTTGGGATGGACGGCGATCTGATTGGGGTGCTCGCCGACGCTGATTCTGGCGACGGTATGCAGATCGTCCGGATCGAGGACGCGGACGACCCGGCCGGCCCAGTCGGAGACATAGAGCCGGGTGCCGTTGCGGGCGATGGCCACGTCATAAGGCCGAGTACCGGCCGACGCGGATCGGATCTCCTTCTCCGTCGCGAGATCGATCGCGATGATCTTCCCGGCGTCCATGTCCAGCGAGTAGAGCACCTTTCCCTGATGGCCCAGCGCCAGCCCGCTACGGAAATGGCCGCTCCTTGTCGCTTTTGACTGACGTTTCACCAGCTCGGCGGCAACGGTCCGGGACAACCGACGATCGGCCAGGCGGAAATCGTGCAGCATGTCCGCGCCGCCGCCCGACCACCAGATCCGATCCGCCGCGGGAGTGACCGCCAGGCCGAACCAGCTTTGCTCGACCGACTGACGAGCGATGACCGTCTTCTCCTGGAGGTCGATGATCGACAGTTCGTGCGCGTTGTAACCGCTGGTCGCGGCCAGCACGTGGCGGTTATCGGCCATCGGGATGATGTTCAACGGCAAATCGGCGAGGGGGATCTGCTGTCCCGCCGGCTTCAGTTTCCAGCCATTGGGCAGGAGGAATCCCTGATCGGTCGGTCCCGCATACGCGCGGTGCCTCCTGGGCCATGGGCGCCGTCGCAAAGGACAGGGCCACCGTCAGAACCGCGAGTATCCCAATGGAAAGCAACGTGAGCCGACGGGTCATGGAGCAAGCCTCCCGCAGGGTCGGGACGAGGTGGGCCGAGTCAACGACGACCCGCCCATGTTGACCGACCGCCTTGAGGAAGTCCAATGTCTTTTTGAAGTAGGTCAGGCTTTCCAGCCTGACGTTTCTGAAGCGTCAGACTGGAAGCCTGACCTACTCTTGCGTCCGACCTTCGAGGGCATCGATGATCGCGGCCCTGAGCTTCTCGACGTCGAGCCCGGTCGATTCACCATCGGCGACGATCTTGCCATCGGCACCAATCACGGCGTAGTCCGGAATGAAACCGACATGAAAGGCGTCCCAGACCTTCTCGTTCCCATCGGCGAGACGCGCCTGCGGCCAGTCCATGCTGTGACTGTCCAGAAACGCGCGCCAGTCCGCGTCATCCATCCCGCTCGCGAGAGAGATCATGGCGAAGCGGCCGTTGCGCCGGGAAAGCTCCTGATGGAGCGTTTTCAGCGCCGGCAATGCCCGGAGGCACGGACCGCACTTCGGCCCCCAGAAATGCACCAGCACAACCTGGCCCCGTTGATCGGCCAGGGCGAACGGCTTTCCATCGCGCAACGTGACGGCGAACTCGGGAGCGCCGCTGGCCGACTTTCGCGTACGAGAGTTTCGCGCCTTGGTACAGTTCACTGATCTGATCGAACGGTTGGATCGTGTGCAGCGCCGGCAACTTCGATCTCAGTCGCCGGATGGCCTCGACGGAAACCGTCCGTGTCTCCAGGCCCAGCATCCTCAACGATGTCAGCGCCTCCAGGTGTCGCAAGCCTTCGTCGGTGATCCGACCACCGATCACGAGGAAATCCAGGCGCTTCATGCCGGATAGGGCTTTGAGCCCCTCATCGGTCAGTTGAGGGTTCCGGAATCTCAGCAGGGTCATCGCCGTCAGCGGAGCCATGTGTTTGAGACCTTCGTCGGTGATCCGGCCGGAGTACTCGAGATTCTCCAGCCTGGTCAGGCCGGAGAGATAGGCGAACTCCGCCGGCTCGAAATCGATGCCGCCGCGCGGGCCGTGCGGCTCCGGCTTGTAGGGCAGTTCCAGCCGGGTGAGGGACTTGAGGTTCCGGAAGGGCCGGAGGGTCGGTCGGCCGGGCTTCGGCGAGATCTGGTAGAGGTGAAGCTCCTTGAGATTCGGAAACTTGTCGAGTTGGATCAGGTCGTTGAAGGTCAGGGTTTCATCGCTGAAGGTGAGCGATTGCAGGGAGGGTGCCTGGCTCAGGGCGGCGAGTCCGGCGCCGCCGAGCGCGCTTCCCCACAGGCGGAGCCGCTTCAACGTCTTGATGCGGCTCAACGAAAGCATGCCCCTCCGCGTGATGGTTCCGCTCGAGCTTGCCAACTCGAGGTTCTCGAGGACCGGCAGCCTGGCGAGCGGGGCCAGGCCGTCGTCGCCGTAGGTGCCGCTACTGAGGTGCAGTTGCTTGAGCGTTCTCACTCCGGCCAGGCAGGCCAGGCCGGCATCCGAGAACGGACCGGACCTCACATTCAGACTCTCGAGGGCCGGCAATTGGGCGAGGTGAGCCAGTCCGGCGTCGGTGAACGAGCCGCCGGCATTGATCCATTTGAGCTTCTTCAATCCTGTTAAGTGTGCCAGGCCGGTGTCGTCGGCGTGGCCGAACCCCAGGCTCTGGAGTTCGCTCAGCCCAGCGATGACCTCCAGGCTGGCATTGGTCGCCTTCGTATAACTGTAATCCAGCCACTCGAGTTTCTTGAGGTCCTTGAGGTAACTGATCCCCCGGTCGGTGACGGCCGTCATGCCGAGGCTCAGGCTCACAAGGGACGTCATGGTCCCCACGGACCGGAGCGCCTCGTCCGCGACCCTGGAGCGGAACAGGCCGAGGCTGCGGAGCTGCCGCAGGCCCGCGAGGTGGCGGAGTCCCTCGGCTCCGAT
Organism: uncultured Isosphaeraceae bacterium; assembly: GCA_963845695.1. Taxonomy (GTDB): domain Bacteria; phylum Planctomycetota; class Planctomycetia; order Isosphaerales; family Isosphaeraceae; genus CAWJTV01. The sequence goes on from CAWJTQ010000021.1 coordinate 361,449, forward strand.
CAGGCTGTCGTGGAGGTCGATCGACTCGAGCCGTTCGAGCCCGGCGAGTTGTTTGAGACCTTCATCCGTGATGAAGTTGCCGCTGAGCACGATCTCTTTCAAACCCTTCAAGTGCACCACATGACGCAGGTCGTTGTCGTGCGCGCCCAGATGGTCGAACCGCAGCGATTGGATCGCATCAGGCGCAAGTCGATCGAGCGCCGAGAGGTCGACGATGGCGGCCTTGCTCAGGTCGAGTCGGATCGATCCCTTGACCGGGAGTTGCACGACGCCCCGGGCCTCGCCGATGCGTCGTCCCAGATCGGTACGATCGCCGAGGCCGCGGTCGAATTCCTCCACATCGTGAACGTAAAGGATTCCCAGGGCGCGGTCGTTCGGGAAGCGGATCGTTCGGGCGACGGGCTCGTCGCGTTGGGCGACGGGTCTCGTCAGCGGCCGCGATCGCGGTCGACCCTGGGCGAAGACCCCCGCGCCGATGGTGGCGAGGGCCCCGACGGTCAGGAGGATCATCGCGGCCGTCCGGAGCCTGGCCTGGAGCATGGCCCGGAGCGCTGCGTCGGTCCAGGCGAGTGCGCGGGCCGAACTCGCTCCGGCGGCGAGGGCGTCGAGCGCGAGGTATCTCATTGAGCTGTGGATGGTCGTCTGGAGAAGTTCCCGCGAAACCGCGGCCCGGGTCACCGTCGGGAAGACCTCCGCGGCGACCGCGGCCATCGACAGCGTGACGCCGCGCCGCACCAGGCGAGACCGCAGTCGGGCCCGGGCTCGCGAGAGCCGCGCCCAGATCGTCCCGACCGGACAACCCAACCGCTCCGCCACCGCGCCGGTTGAACAGGCCCTCCAGGTGGCAGAGCACGAGCGGAACCCGGTAGCGCTCGGGGAGCCGGTCGATCTCATCCAGAAGGATGACGATCTCGTCGCGCCCGGGGCGGTCCGTCGTTTCGGATCCGGTCCTCCCGACAGAAAACTCCGCGCCTCGGCGTTCCACCTGGCGCCGCCGTGTGGATTCGATGCCCGCGCGGACGGCGATTCGATAGGCGACCCGGCACAGCCAGCCCGCGAGCGAGTCACCGGCGCGGATCGAGCCCGCCTTCCGAGCCAGCACCAGGAACGTGGCCTGGAATGCATCATCCGCATCATTCGGGTCGGTTAGCAAGCTTTGACACACATTCGCGACCAAGGAAGCATGCCGTCGCACCAGCACTTCGAACGCCGTCCGATCGCCCCCCGACGCCATCCGCTCCAGCAATTCGAGATCCGACAGGCCCGTCAATGTACCCGATGCGAACAACCTGACGAGCCCGGCCTGAACGGGATCCATTGGCAAACCCTCGCTCGTTCCCCTAGACGACGCTCAGTATGATCTCTTTTCTAAGAGGAGAGAAAGACGCGTTGGCTTGCAAACGACTCCGTGGAAGACGTCGCGACCGGACGTTCGGAGATGAACTTTGCGTTCTTGCGAATTTTCGAAATCAACGATCTTGCAATTTGTGGCGACACTGGCCATAATCCCTTTCCGATCGGTCAACCTATCTTTGTTGATTAGAATCTTTGAATTTTGACGCAATTTCACGGGCCAATTGGCGTACCGATGACGCTTCATTCGCCTAGACCGTGGTCGGGGCCGCCTCAAGATTGGTTTTCACTGAGCTTACGTATGCTCGAGGTATAGCCGGAAAATAGCCCTCCACGTATAGGTGCGCTTATGAGAGGCTTCATCCGACACTCTCAATCCAGACAAGAGCTGCTTTTTTAGCCTCCTACGGACGAAGAGTGCAAGTCAAGCCGGTGTTCAGAGGGTTCGGTTCCGCAACGCGGCCTGCCCCTGCCGTCCGGGTGACGCTTCACGGCATTCTCCGGCTTTCCCATGGGGTCTTGCCCCCGTCGCACTGACAGTTGTCATTGAGTCGTTTCGATCACGGAGAAGTCATGACCCCATCAACGCCGGTCCGCAGCCATGCGTGTCTTCTCCGATGAGAGTACTGAGAGTCGGTACCGGATATCGAATCTTACCAGTGATCTCGTATTATTTAATTGAGACGTCATAATATTTTCTACCTCGAGACGATCACGGGAATTTCGGGATCCCTGAACCGTGACGTATCGAGGCTCGCATTCACCGACTTCATGCAAGTTTGGGACCCTTGAGAGGAGTGACTCGATGCTCAGTGATTCGTTCGTTCGTCGCCGGGGAATCGGACTTTCCCTCGCCCTTATCCTCAGCACCTGTTTGGTCTTGCCGGGATGCGGCGACGATACTCCGGCAGGCAGTACGACCCCTCCTCCCAAGGAGGCAATCAAGCGTCAGAATGAGATGTACAACTTCATGAAGGAGAAGGGGAAAGTGAAAGCTCCCAAGGACTCCAAGGCAACGAAGGACTCCAAGGCAACGAAGGACTCCGAGGCAACGAAGGACTCCGGGACACCGTGAGAAAGTCGGAGCGGTGGTCACGCGGTCGCCTCCTCTAATGTGATCGCCCCTCGACACGAATCGATTCGAACCTCAACGTCGGGTCTCGGTTTGGGGATGGTTTGCGAGAAGCGAAGGTCGTTGGCAAGCTGTCACAAAAGGGAACCGGCGAAGACCTGGCGGCGCGTTTCCGAATGGGTAATCGTGTCCCGTGATGAAGTCGTTCCATCGAGGTCTCAGTCGTCTGCTCGACCTGACGGATTCGTCGTATCTTGGTCGGAAGACCCGCACATCTTTTCTCTCATCTTCAGAGGTTACAGGAGAATCGTCATGCAGCCCAAATTGCGGCACGCCTTCACTCTGATCGAACTCTTGGTCGTCATCGCCATCATCGCCGTGCTGATCGCGCTCTTGCTCCCCGCAGTCCAGGCGGCGCGTGAGGCCGCCCGACGGGCCCAGTGCGTCAATAACCTGAAGCAGATCGGTCTGGCATTGCACAATTACCACGCGGCGACCAACTCGTTCCCGCTGGGGGCGTCAAAGGCACCCCTCGACACGGCGCAGGACACCTGGACCTGGAATAATTGGGCGCGAACGCCCTGATGCTCCCCTACCTCGAGCAGGCTCCTCTCTACAACGCGGCCAATTTCAGTTTGGCGCCGGAGCCGGCACCGGAACCCACACCACAAGACGCCGGCTACGCCAGCCTGGGCGGCTACGTCAACGCGACGGTCTACGGCACGAAGCTCGCGGCCTTCCTCTGCCCCTCCGACCCGAATGCGGGCAACCCGGACAACAACAACTATCATGCCAGCATCGGCACGTTAACCTTCTTCATCGGCGCCACGGATTTAGGCTACTCCCAGGGTATTAGCACAGGCGTGTTCGCGATGCAGCAAGCCTACTCGATCGCCAGCGTTACTGACGGCACATCCAACACCATCGCATACGCCGAGGCCATGACCGGCAATTCCAACACCGGCGGACCAATTAGGGGCAATGGTACCGGCCCGTCCAACTCGGGCCTGGCGGCCAACGTGCTCGATGTCAGCGGCTTACCGTTGACCAGCCTCACGACCGATTTTCAGGCGTGCACGCTTTCCTTCCAGACCTTGTACCTGGCCAACGATCGCGGCTATCGCTGGGCAGCGGGTATCATGGGTTACTCCCTGTTCAACACAGTGGTGCCGCCCAACGGCGGCGGCCAGTACCCCTGGAACAACTGCCGGGTGTCCTGCTGCGACCAGGCCCAATCCTCTCACTACCTCCCGGCGTCGAGCTGGCACCCGGGCGGCGTCAACGCCCTCAAGGCCGACGGGAGCGTTTCGTTCATCAAGACTTCGGTCGCTCTCCGCACGTGGTTTGCGCTGGGCACTCGCTCCAACAACGAGGTGATCGACGCCAGCAGTTATTGACTTCCCCCCGTCCGGTCCCTATGCCGTATCAGCTACGCCCTCTCCCATTTCTAACGGCTGGTCCGGGCCAGAAACCCCAGTTTCGGGACACGGCGCATCAAGTTCAGACGGATGCGCCGTGTTCCGTCTATTTGTCGGGATCCCATGGTCGTACGACGACTTCGGCTGGAGAATCCCGCGGTATTGTTCCCAGCCAGAAGAAAGCGAAATCCATCGACAGTGGTCCTCGTCTTGGACCTCACACGGGCGATTTCAATCGATCCTGCCAGGTCGCGATTGTCAACGACTGAACCGCTCGGGCAAGAGAGACCCCCCGGTCAGTCGATGCACTGGCGCGCGTATCTGTTGAAGCCTCACCTGGGCAACCGGATCGCGGGCCAGATCGTGCTGCTCTCTGGGGTCTTCCCGTAAATGGAAGAGTTCCTCGCGGCCGTCGCCCTCACGGCGGATTTACGACCACTCGTCCGTCTCAGACACATCGACTGAAGGCCTGGCTTGCCGTCAACCGGAGTGATGTTGACACCGAGCGACAGGATCTTGAACGCCTGTCCAGAATCGACTGGGACGATGGGACGACCCTTGACCGACTCGCCCACCCGGCCGACAAGGATCGACAGCCGACTCGAGCCGCCGGGTATCGCCTGAAAACGAGACTCCTCGTCGACCACCACCGATCTCAGCGCGGCGGGTGCGGGATACCTGGGGAGTGCGACGATCCGACCCGCGCCGCTTCCCCCTCACTTCGGGCCAATTTGGTCGTTCTCGTAACCCAGTCTTCCGAATTTTTGGATTTTCTCATCTCCCTCTGTGGTCGAGAGTTCCGGAGCCAATCGACCCGGAATCCGCGATAGGTGCTTTAACGGATTCTCAAACCTGCGGTATCCTATAGAGAGAGAGACCATGTGTAACCGTCACCGACCGGAAATCCAGGCTAAGAGGAACGGGGCTGTGCCGCCCGCGGCCGGGCCCGTCCCCGCGATTTCGGGACTCGGCCCGAACTCGCTGGGGGCGATGGGGATCAGAGAGGGCGCCGCGGCCAAACGTGGTCACCGAGTGCCAATTCGTGCCACAATTCTCGGCAAGTCCGGCCCGGCTCACAGCCGGCCCCGCCCAGAACCCACGCCGGATCCGGAAGTCCCGCCGGTCCTGAGTAGGGACTCTGGGAATGGGTCAAAGCCACCGCCCCCAGACGGTGCGGTGATGATCGCAGAGGACTCTCCTGAAAAAGGCCGAGATCGATCGGCTGCGAGATCGCTCCGAGACACTCCACGAGCGCAAACAACCGATTCGCGACGCGGTGGAGCTGGCCCACCTGGCCGAGCAGCTCGGCCGCGTATTCAAGGCCCGAGTCATTCTGACTCTGGAGATCTCGGAAGACCCCGACCGCAAGGATCTGAGACACGGATTTCAACGGCTGAGTCGGGCGCCGCTCATGGTCGACCAGCGCGGGAATACCCTCGTCGATCTTCGAGGCGGGCGTCCCCGTGGCGTCGCGCTCTGAGAACAAACTCCTAGAGACTCGTGCCGGTCTGTACCGATGCGTTAGCCGACCGGCTTGCCGCAATGGTTGCAGTAGCGCGCGGTCGGGGTGAGGCTCGCACCACATCCCGGGCAAGTCTGGTCCTGAAGTCCCGCCCCACATTGGTTGCAGAACCGGGCGTCCGCGGGGTTGGAGGTCTCACAATGAATGCAGAGAACGGTTCGCGGCTCGGACGGGCTGCCTCCCCTCATCGCCGATCTCAGTCCGCGTCCCACGGCGTGAGCTATGGTTTCGACCCCCTGGCGTGTTCCCCCGGCCATGGTGTTGAACGTGTCTCTCGCCACAGGCGTGACTTCTCCCGATACGTATCGGAAGATGTCGCCGAGATAGCCCAGACGGGAAAGGCCCAGTCCAACGCCGATCAGGGGCAAGCCCAGGATCGCGGCCCAGAAGTATCTCGGTGGTTGAAACGTCCCGAACGCCGAGAAGAAGCTGATCAGCCCGATCGCAGTCAGCACGACACCCAAGACCACCACCAGAGGACCTAACAGGCGCAAGATCGCCCGGACCTTGCCATGACGAGAATCGATCACGGACGGGAACTTCTGCATGGGCGCATGGCCTCAAAAATGATTCCCCAGGACCAAGAACCCCTCACACCAAAGGGACGGAGCCCTCGACGACATGGCGCTGGTTCCGCTCTTGGTCGGGGATCCATGTAGTTCGGCCCCAGCGAAGGAATCTTGTAGCGGTCACTACCCGTTCCGGGAGTGAGTGCCAGTGGTTTGACTGGAACTCGTCATCGGATCGTTGAAGATGAGGTGCGTTGGCCTGCAAATTTGCCCAGGATCACGCAAGTGGACCATACCACCGCGTTAGCCGACCAGCTTGCCACACTGATTGCAAAAGCGCGAGGTTGGAGTGATGATCGCACCACATTCTGGGCAGTTCTGGTTCAGGAGGGACGTGCCACATTGGTTGCAGAACCTGGCGTCGGTGGGGTTGGAGGCATCACAACGCTTGCAGAGCAGGGTCACCGACGCGAACAGGCCGTCTCCATTCGTCGCAGAGTTCATTCCGCGTCCCACGGATTGAGCCATGGTCACGACGCCATATCCCGTATCCTGGGACATTGCCTTGACGGACTCCCTCCGCACGGGTGAAACCTCTTCCGTGAGATTCCGGAGAATCTCGTCGTGTTGGCCGAGGTTGGTGAGGCTCGCCCCGATGCCGATCAGGGGCAAGCCCACCATGACCCCCCACAAGTTACTCGGCGGCTGAAACTTGTTGCGCGACGAGAAGTAGCTGACCATCCCAATCCCGGTCAGGATGACACCGAGACCCATCATCAGAGTGCCGAACAGGCGCAAGACAGACTGGGTACGTTGAGTTTGAGAGTCGATCTCGTGTGGAGGGTTTTGCATGGCTGCATTGACCTTTCGCGGGGAGTTTTCAGGCGGGTTAGAGACCTGCGGGCGAATCTTGAGGTTGTTATAATCAACTCCTGGACCAGGGCGTCGCGTTTTGTCTATCAATTGTATCGGATCGGTAAAGATGCACATTCTTGGCCGCAAGTTGCTTGCGATGGGCCTGGCCCTGAGCCTTGCGGCGGCTGCACTGATCGTGTGGGGCGAATGGGCGTCACCGCGGGCTGACGACGATCCGGGACCGGATCGGAAGACCGCCGGTCCTATCATCTTCCGCGACGTCGCCGTAACCGCTGGGATCTCGTTCCGGTTCGAGACCGGCACGCGGGGCAAACACGACCTCCCCGAGATCATGGGAGGGGGTGTGGCAATCTTCGATGCCGATGGCGATGGGCGGCTGGATGTCTACCTATGTAACGGCGGTCCCATCGACGCGGCTCCGGGCAAACCCGATCCCTCATGCCGGCTCTACCGGAACACGGGCACGTGGCAGTTCGAGGATGTTACCAAGCAGGCCGGGGCGCCGGGCCGAGCTATGCGATGGGCGTGGCGGCCGGAGATTATGACGGCGATGGGCGGGTTGACCTGTTCGTCACCGGCTGGCGGGATCAGCGCCTGTACCGCAACCTCGGAGGCGGGCGGTTTGCGGACGTCACTCGATCGGCCGGATTGATCTCGGACCTCTGGAGCACCTCGACTGCGTTCGCCGACCTGGATGGCGACGGTGATCTTGACCTGTTCGTCGCCAATTACGTCGAATTCGATCCCAGATCGGCTCCGTACTGCGCGGCGCCCGATGGCCAGCGCGACTATTGCGGTCCCGAGGATTTTCCAGCCCAGGCCGATCGGCTCTATCGCAACAACGGCGATGGGACGTTTACGGACGTCTCGCAAACGGCCGGGATCAACCTGCCAGAAGGCAGGGGACTGGGAGTCCTCGTGGCCGAGTTGACAGACGATCATCGACCCGACCTTTACGTTGCGAACGACTCCTCTCCCTGCTGGCTGTTCGCCAACCGGGGTGACTTGCGCTTCGAGGAGATCGGCGAAGAGGCCGGCGTGGCCCGGGACGGTCACGGCGAGATCCTCTCGGGAATGGGCGTGGCCCTGGCTGACCTGGATAGTGACGGCCTCTGCGACCTGGCCGTCACCAACTTCTATGAACGATCTACGATTGTCTTTCGTGCCCAGGGCCGGCCGCGCGGTGTCTATCGCGATGCGTCGAGCTGGCTCGGACTCACTGCCGCCACGAGACACGTCCTCGGGTTCGGCCTGGCGCTGGCGGACTTCGATGGCGACGGACGTGTTGACTTGATGCAAACCAACGGTCACGTGCTCGATCGCCTACGCCTGGGTACTCCTTTCGCGATGCGTCCAAAGTTGCTCCGCAACACAGGTGTACCCCCGCTCCAGGATGTCTCCCCCACCGTCGGTCCCTGGTTCGACCGGCCCATTCTGGGACGCGGCCTGGCAACCGGCGACCTGGACGGCGACGGACTCTCCGACGTGGTGGCCACTGCCCTCGACGCTCCCGCGGCACTGCTTCAGAACATCTCGAAGGGGGGACGATTCGTGAATCTCGAGCTGGTCGATCGCCACGGCCGCCCGGCCGTCGGGGCCAGAGTGCGCGTCACGGCCGGCGGACGGATCCAGGTCGGCCAGCTCGTCGCGGGAGGCAGCTATCTTGCCGCATCCGAGCCGAACGTGTGCTTCGGGCTCGGCGAGGCCAAGAGCGTCGGACGCGTCGAAGTCGAACTGGCCGTGGGGACCATCGGAAGTCTGGACCCGACCCGAATTGCCGGTGCAGGGTCGCCTCCGTCTCGTTCAGGGGACGGGGAAATCGATTCCCTGACAGGATCTGATCGCTGCTGCGCTGGTGTCTGATCTTCGAACCCGTGCGTGAGATCGACAAACATGAAGAGTCAGGCTGTATCGGATGGGAACCACCTGCAATGTATGGAGATCTGGGGAGGGATCGAGCCGATGAGGCGGACCGTCACGACGCCGGGACTCGACGCCTGGATCTTCAGTCAGCCGTTCCAGGGGGACGAGCAGGGGGGAGACGTCTACTATCTGACGCTTTGCGGCGGCGGACTGATCACACGGATCGTTGTCGCCGACGTCTCGGGACATGGCTCGTCGGTCGCTGAGTTCTCGCTGGCCCTCCGGGCGCTCCTTCGCAAGAACATCAATCAGAAGAGTCAAAGACGACTCGTCGAACACCTCAACCGGCAGTTCGCGGAGATGGCCGAGCTCCGCCGGTTCGCCACGGCACTGGTGGCGACCTACCTGGCTTCCACCGATCGGATCTCCGTCTGCAACGCAGGCCATCCCCACCCTTTGTTCTATCGGGCAGCCGATCGCACCTGGTCGCTGCTCGCACCAGACACTGAGGATGACGTCGGCGTCACGAACCTACCCCTGGGTCTCGACGAAACGACCCGTTACCGTCTGTTCGAGCTCGGACTGGGACGGGGGGATCTCCTCGTGTTCTACACGGATGCCCTCACCGAGGCCGCGAATGACCAGGGTCGCCTGCTCGGCGAATCCGGACTTCTGGAAGCCGCGCACGACTCGATCTGTCTGACCCCAACCCCGCCACGATTGGCCCGGCGCGTACTGGACGAGGTCGCTCGTTATCGGGAACATCGTCCCGCTGAGGACGACGTCACCCTGATCCTCATCCACCACAACGCCGCCGCATCCCCACGACTATCGCTAGGCCAGAAAGTCGACGTCTATGCCAAGGTCTTCGGCTTGAAGCGGGTTTGAGCCTCTTGAACCCCGTGTGTTGGGCGATTGCAAGGAGAAAGGTCTCCCCTCGTGCGACCCGATCGAGTAGTCTCGGACAAGAGCGTGGAATCGATCCCTCGGATTCGACACTCGCCTCTCCCGCTCATCTTGCCGCTACCCCTTGGAGCCGGCCTCATGATCCGTGCGACCCTGGTTTGCTTCGGGTTTGTTCTGATGGTGCTGACTCGCTGCGTCGACGCAGCCGACCCCACGATTCCCAGGCCCGAGCATCCCCGCCCCGACGCCATGCGGTCTCTCTGGGCCAACCTCAATGGACGTTGGGACTTCCGTTTCGATGCCCAGGACCAGGGCCTCCGTGAGGGTTGGGAAAAGCCCGATGCACCGGGCTTTGATCGGACGATCGTGGTCCCGTTCCCTTGGGAAAGCGAGCTGTCGGGAATTCATCAGCCCAAGGGCGCGCCGAAGGTCGGCTGGTATCGGCGACGATTCACCGTGCCCACGGAGTTTCCGGCCGATCAGCGAGTATGGCTCCGCTTCGAGGCAGTCGACTGGCAAGCTGACGTCTGGGTCAACGGCAAAAAAGCCGGCGCTCACGAAGGCGGATATACCCCCTTTATGCTCGATATCACTGACGCCATCCAGCCGCACGAGCGAGAATTCGCTAGTCGTCCGCGTGATCGACCCGACCGATCCGGGCCTGCCGACGGGCAAGCAAGTCCACTGGTATACGCCCAGCTCGGGCATCTGGCAGACGGTCTGGCTGGAGGCGAAGCCCAAGAGTTACATCTCCGATTTCCGCATGATTCCCGCACTCGCGCCGGCCCGGATCAGGTTCCTCGTCACGGCAACGGGCTTGCCCGAGGGAGGCGATTTCCAGGTTCGAGCCGAAGCACGTTACTTTCAAGGAGGTCAGGAGTTCCACGCGACGAAGGCGGTGAAAGTCCGGGACGCCCGGCCCTCGTTCGATTTCACCCTCGAGGTACCTGATGCGAAGCTATGGACCCCGGAATCACCTCACCTCTACGATGTGACCCTCCAGCTCCAGGAAGCAGCTGGCAAGGTTGTCGATTCGATTCAGACTTATTTCGGCCTGCGTACCATCGGTCATGGCAAGTACGGCGACGATCCGTTCGAGCGTATCCTCCTGAACGGCAAGCCCCTCTATCTTCGTGCAGCACTCGACCAGTCGTTCAACCCCAAGGGGCTCTACACCGCGCCCGACGACGAATTCTTGAAGCGCGACATGGAGACCGCCAAGACCATGGGGCTCAATGGGTTGCGGATCCACATCAAGCCCGACGAACCGCGCCGGTTGTTCTGGGCCGATCGTTACGGCGTCTTGATCCTGGAGGACATGCCCAACACCTGGCAGCAGAATGCCAGAGGCGCGGATCGGGTGGGAAAAGACGATGCGCGAGGCAATGGCCCGGGACCGCAACCACCCCGCGATCGTCGCCTGGGTCGCCTTCAACGAAACCTGGGGCCTTGGCAAACCTGAGGATTACAAGAAGGACCGAGATACCCAGCAATGGGTCGCCCGGATGGTCGAGACGATCCGCGACCTGGACGGTCACGAGCGTCTGGTCGAGGACAACTCACCGTGCAATTACGACCATATCGTCAGCACGGACCTCAATAGCTGGCACTTCTATATCGACAACCACGAAAAGGCGCGGGAACACATCTTGCACGTGGTCGACCAGACTCGGCCGGGTAGCGGATTCAACTACTGTCCGGGCCTCGCGCAATCGAGCCTCCCTTTGATCAACTCCGAATATGGCGCGGTCTCGGCCGGAGGTGGCGACCGTGACATTTCTTGGGGCCTCCGCGATCTGACCACGCAGTTGCGCCGGCATCGCAAGATCCAGGGATTCGTCTACACGGAATTAACCGACATCGAGTGGGAACATAACGGTCTGGTGAATTACGACCGGACCCCGAAGTTGTTCGGCTACGACACCTGGCTTCCCGACATGCGGCCGAATGAGCTGCTCGGAGCCGATTTCATAGGCTACGATGCCCCCCCGGCGATCGTTGGCAAGCCTGGCGAGACGATCACGGTCCCCATCTTCGTCAGCCATTTCTCGGACCGTACGTTTCAGCCCAAGCTGAGGTGGTGGGTCAGCGGTTACGACGCGCGTGCCGACATCCGGACCATCGTCGAACCCCGAAGCATCCCGATCACATGGAAACCCTATGATGTGGTGGATCTGGAGCCGATCCGGGTCAGGCTCCCTTCGTACCCGTTCGTCGGCGCGCTGATGCTGACGCTCCGCGAGCCGAGCAACCAGCGATTCGCGGGCAATTTCGTGAACCTGGTGGTCAAGCCCGAGAAGCCCCTGCCGCGGATCCAGCGGCGCGGCCACAAGGATGTCGTGGTCCGGTTCGCGCCCGGTGAGTTCGCACGTCAGCGATGGTCCGAGGCCGTCAAGGCCCCGGCGGGCAAGGTTTACGGATATGGAAAGGGCTATTACGAGTACGAGCTCCAGATCCCGGCCGTGGTTGCGAAAGCTCATCCCGAGTCGATCTACTACTTGTTCGAGGCGTCCTCCAAGGCCCGACGCGAACGAGTGGACTGGCCCCAGCGCGTCAACCGGCAGGATTACCCTCAGACGGACGCGGCTCGTCCCTGGAGCTCGACCCTGGCCGTGTCGTTCAACGGTCAACTGATCGAGAGGCTCTCATTGCCCGACGACCCGGCCGACGCCCGAGGTGTTCTCTCACACCTTGGCGGGGTCGAACCTGGAAGTCACGGCGAACTGGTCAACGGACTTGTCACGCTCAACGACAGCGATCGTGCCCACCTGGCCGCTGGTCAGCCGCTCATCGTCCGCCTGGCTGTACCCAACGACGCTCCGCAGGCGGGGGGCCTCTGCCTCTTCGGTGCCAATACGGGGGAGCTACCCCTCGACCCGACTCTGGACATCCATACCCGCGATCCCTTGCCAGACGATCTGGGGATCGGCCCCGATACGCCAATCGCCCTCCCAGCCGGACCTTGAGAACCACTGGCTCGGGCGGAGGTACAGGTCACAAAGTTAACCAGTCACCCGGAGTGCAAGCGACCCGTCATCGGGCCCGTTCATGCCGCACGCTTGATGCAGTCAAAGCATCGAAGAAGCGGATGTGGCGGTGCGATCGCGTTCAACCTCGCCGAGGCGAGTCGCGATCCAGAAAACGCTCACCCCGCCCGGTCAACAGCCAATGCGGGTCGGCGCCAGTCAACTCGATGAAACGGAGGATCGTCTGCGCCGGTATCGTGCATCCACTCTCGTAGTTATGCAGCGTACGGAACGGGATCTCCAGGGCCTCCGCCAGGAGCGGGCCTCCATTTATCCCATAAAGATCGATGCGGATCTCACGAATCCGCTCAGCTAGGCCCATTTTGAGAGTCTGCCAATCGGAGCTGTGAAAAGGTTGTTCCATGGAGAAGTCGCCATCCTCAGCAAAGGGGCCTCCCGGCTTCGGGCGGTCATGCCAACAGAATTGTGAGTTTAATCTTTCCTCTCGCAACATTCAACACTATAGCTCGCAAGGCACTGAGGAACGTTCCTTTGGGATGTTGAGACCCTCCTCCGAGTCTCTGGTGGCGGCGGCGGAATCGTGGCCTTTCGCCTTCTCCTCGGTCACTCCTAATTTGGCGTGTTTAGGAGTGGTTGGAGGAGTGGCGCCGATTGGTCAAGAGCTTTCCTGAACGAGTCCATTCCCTCCGCGTCCCGAACCAAGAGACCGTCCTTCTCATCAATCGGCATTGCTGTTTGAGAGGAGGCGTGGAAAGACCCGAAGACTGGAACCGACGGAGCGATGGTGAACGAATTGTCGGAAGCTCGTGCGATGTTCGCGGGTTCGATCCCGACACTTGGAGCGTGCCTTACCGAATTCCCAAAAAAAAGTGACCGGCATGTCGCGACCTGGAACGGATTTCGGTGAAGGAGGTCAGAGTCGATGAGATCAGCCACGATGGCTGACTGGTGAAGATGATAAGGGCGCTATCGAGGTCACGCAAGTGCTGCCAACTCAAGAGCTGATCGACCATCTGTCAGACCGGATCGAGCGAGCCTATATCCTCCGGCGACCGCGATGGTGTCGCGGTTGCTCGACGCGGCGAGTCTGGTCGGCGGCGGCCCTCCGCTTGTGGCAAGCCCATCTGGACGACTCCCGGTTGCCCCTTGATTGCGAGTTGTATGTCGCCTCACAGACGATTACTCCCGCGCTAAGCGATCCATGGTCGGAGCTGGCACAGCCGGAGGCGGCCATCCGTTACCGTTCTCGGGTGCTCTGGATCATTCGACAGCTCCGCTCCGAGTTGAGACGAGAAGTTCGGCTGGCTGAGCGGAGAATCCTTGAGGATGACGGAATCCGCGCCTCATCCCTCTCCACCAACGGCAGGCTTTCTCCGCTGGGCTGCTACATCGCCGCCCAGCGCGCTGGCCTGACCGAATTGGCTGAGCGCTTCACCGCAGCTGCGGCCCGACAACATTCTTCCTGTCCGCTCTATCAATCGGCCAGCATTCCCCTACTTCCAGCCGATCTCTATCCCGTGACTGGATCAACCGTCACGCGGGACGCCGAGGCTGGAGTCTCCACACCGAAGAAGCTCACGGTATTGAACTGAACAAATCCCGGACATCGCGAAGGTCTCTCTGGTCTGCGAGGCTTATGAACACTCTCATGTCCGCGAGACCTTGATCTCTGGCATTTGTGGGCCGTGTTTGAAGCCGCCCGCCTTCCGAGCCGAAACACAATCCGTGGTTGTCGATTACCCGGCCACCGGTCGGCATCCCGACAATGCGGCTCGGTCTCTCACTCCGCGCGACCGGCCCGCAAGAGCCGGCGTGATTCTGGTAGTCCGTTGCCCGTACCACGAAGACCGCGGAGTTTCTCGGTCCGCGCTCTGGTCGCCCCTCCGTTCCTCAGACTGATTGTCGGATCATTGAATCTTTCCTCCCCCAAGCTTAGGAGACTGTCCATGCGTACTCTTCGACGTTTTCAGCCGACTGTCGACTGGATGCCCACCCGCATCGCCCCTTCCAGCGGTGCGATCGGACAGACGCTCGTCGCTTTGCCAGCGAATCCGGTGCAGAGTGTGAGTGTCGGCTCGTTCCATCCCCTCACTTGCGAAACCGACCCAACAGATCCAACTGATCCTCCTACGGATCCGATCCTGCCGATCGTGGACCCAACCAGCCCATCGGACCCCCCGACCGGCCAGTAAGAATCCCGGAAGACCGAAGCCCTGTGGATTTGAGTTCCGGCCATCGAGTTTCCCTGTTCTGCGCCCATCTATTCGGTTGATCTCAAGGTAGCGTTTGATCCAGGCGGCTACTGGACCCCTTTCGGCGTGTTCAGAGGCCCGGTGATGACGATCGCTCTCCGCCCGGAGTGTCTTGGAGAGACATCAAGGATAGTCACGATTTACAAACTGTTTGTCAACCGGAAGCCGGCGCTTCCGCCATAGGTGTTGATTTCCCGCGGCATCCTCGCCCCGGTCTTAGTGAAACTCCTGAGCCTTTTCGGCAAGCGCCGCGACGAGCCAATTCTGACAAAGCGTGGTCACGAAGACGTGATTCCACCCCTCCGACGAACCCTTCATGTGTTGCCACGTTCACCGTGAGCGGCGATTCATCAGGACCAAGATCTCCGACTCTTTCCATCTGGGAATTGAATTCTCCAGCAATCCAACACGGATGTGGTTTTTTGGGGAGGAGTCGCGGTGCTGGAGCGAACCAACCCCATAGAGACACTAGGTCTGTCTCCCATAAACCTGGATTGACCAAGAAGTTTCATCGATTCGACCCCTTCCTTCACGTGGGGAAGAGGATGGTCGATTAAGGAATCCGGATTGCGTTCCTCCGTGGATCTCCTGCCATTTTCGATCACGAATCAGGAAAATTAAAGCTCAACGACCTTTTTTTAAGTCGAGTCTCTTTCCTCCTCGAATGCAGCGAGGTTACAATATCGCCCATGGTGAAATTGTCGGGCGGCGGCCAAACCTCTATGCTGAATCTTCGGCTCCAGCCGTACAGCGCAGGTCGGTTCGTCCCAGGGGAGGTGTTTCGCCATGACGATGACGTATTATGAGGAGATAGGGCCAGACCTCACGAAGGCGTTGCAGGAAGCTCACCGGGGTGATCCGGCCGCTTGGGAGACTCTGTTTCGTGCATGCTATCCCAAGGTGCGACGTGTCGTCCGAAGAAAGCTGAATCGGTCGATGCGTTCGCTGTATGATTCGACCGACTTCGCCAGCGATGTCATGAAGAGTTTGGCGGCGAACATGGGCCAGTTGCAGTTTGCTTCGATCGATTCGTTGCTGGCCTTTTTGGCGCACGTCGCCGAGCAGAAGGTGATCGACGAGTATCGGCGCCGTCACACGTTGAAGCGCGACATCACGCGGGAGAGGCCAATCTTGGCCGGAGGCCCGGACACCGGGCCGGTGCAGGTTCCCTCAGACGATCCCTCGGCCAGCGAGCTAGCCCAGGCCAACGAGTTCCAGGAGCGTCTCCTGGCGCATCGCGATGAAACGGAGCGTTTGATCATCGAGTTGAAGCGGCAAGGGTACTCGACGGCGGACATCGCGGACCGGACCGGCTGGAATATCCGCAAGGTCCAGCGATTCTTGAAAGACCTCCTGGATTCCGTGAACGACTCGGGAGAATGAGGATGAAGTCGCTCCTCGCCTCGGTCCGCTTCAGCGGCGGGCTCGATCGCGTCGACCACGCCGTGCAATTCCTCGAGGACGAGTGGCGGAAGCATGGTGATGTCGAATTAGAGCGCTTATGGATGGAGCAAAAGCGTGTCCTGGCGGTTGATCCTGATGATTCGATGGTGCTCCTGACGGAGTTGATCCGAACCGATCTTCGGTGCCGTTACGCGCGGGGCCAGTCCCCCACGGTAGCCGCCTATCTCGAGCGATTTCCGGATCTGGGAGGCGCTGACACGCGGGTATTGAGCCTCATTTACGAGGAGTTCTGCCTCGCCGAAGAACGCGGTGCCACGATCGATGTCGATTCGTTCTGCAACCGCTATCCCCGTTGGAAGGACTCGCTGGTCTCGCAGCTCCAGTATCATCGTTTGTTCAGCCATGCGGCTGGACCGCATGTCGAGCCCCCGCCCTTCCCGGAACCCGGCGATACCTTTGAGATCTTCCAACTCGTCTCGATGCTGGGCAAGGGAGGGACGTCGCGGGTGTTCCTGGCGCGGGACCTCTCGCTGGGGGGAAAGCAAGTCGTGCTGAAGGTCTCGCTCGACCGAGGCCAGGAGCCGAAAGCTCAGGGGGCACTGGATCACCCGCATATCGTGCCTGTGTACTCGGTCGTCTTCGACGACCGACAGATGCGCGGGCTCTCGATGCCGTTCCGGCCAGGTTTGCCGCTCGATGAGGTCATCAAGAGAGTCGACCCGGCCTCGAAGCCCATCCGAGCCTTGTCGCTATGGCGCGCGTTGGTCGAAGGTACGAGAGTCCCCGCGACCACATCCGCGAACGAAGGGATCGATCCGGTTGACCTGGTTGCCGAAGGCCGAGCCGAGGTGCCCCGCGGCGACGGCTGGGACGGCTTCCCCGTCCGGGGAACCTACGCAGAAGGTGTCGCCTGGATCGTGATGATCCTGGCACGGGCGCTGAACTACGCCCACCGCATGCGGACCTACCACCGTGATGTCAAGCCTGCCAATGTGCTTCTGACGCTCCACCATGGACCGCAATTGCTGGACTTCAACCTGGCCGAATCCCCGCATTCGGCCTGTCAGGCTGAGGCGGCCATGCACGGCGGAACGCTCCCATACATGGCGCCCGAGCAGCTCGAGGCGTTCCTCAATCCTGAGCTGTGGGACAAGGTTGGAGCGAAGGCCGATCTCTACTCGCTGGGGCTGGTCCTGCGCGAACTGCTCACCGGACAGGCGCCCGACTTGCCGGCCCAGACGCTCTCGCCGCCACGGGCGTTGCGTGTGCTCCTGGATCGCAGGCCGTTGCTCGACGTCTCGGTACGGCGGGCCAACCCGGCGATCCCTCACGCGCTCGAAGCCATCGTCGCGAAGTGCCTGGCCGTCGCGCCGAAGACCGCTACTCGGATGCCCAGGCGCTGGCTGAGGACCTCGATCGGTTCCTCAAACTCATGCCCTTGGTCCACACGAACAATCCGTCGCGTCCGGAACGGTTGGGCAACTGGGCGAAACGTCGACGATGGGCACTGGCCACTAACACCGCATATCTCCTCTTGATCGCTGGCCTGGGTTTCGGAGTGGTGGATCGAGTCAAGGAATGGAGCAAACCGCGGGTCGAGACGGTTTCGGGCTTTCTGGATGCAGTGAGGGATATCGACAATGCCGACTTTGCAAAAGCCGAGCCGCTCCTCCGCAAGTATGCGGCTGAGTATCCCGACTCCTTCCTGCCCAAGCTCTATCTGAGCTTCGCCCTGGATGGGTGGAAGAAACCGGCCGAGATTGGACACAACACGAAGATCTCCCCCGAAGTCTTTTCAGGCAAACGGGAGTTGAATGCCGACGAGCTCTTTCGCCAAGCTCTGAAGCTCCCGGACGTCCGCCGTTCCTTGATCGCCTGGGGTCAGCATCATCCGAAACTCGCCCTCCAACTGGAGGCCTTCGCCAAGGCGCGCTTCGATCGCGCCGAGCGACGCTCAAGGGACAAAAACTACGACACAACTACGCTTGCTGCGGATAGGAAGGTGCTCTTCAAGGAAGCGCAGCCGGCCCTTGAGATTGCCGCAGTACTCGATCCGAAGTCTTTGAGAGTTCCCCGTCTCCTCGCCATTATCGAGGAAAACGACGGACAGTATCAGGCGGCCTTCGAGCGGATCTCGCCATCGATCGACGCAGGCAAGGTTCGGGGTCCCGACCAGAAGGAACTCTTTGCCTCCAACATCGTGCGCGGACGGATTGCCACCCAATGGGCCGGCGAGCTCCGCAGCGATCCCCAGACCATCGGGAAGGCTCTGAAACTGATGCAACAAGCCGTCGAGGACCTGAGAAAGAGCGAGGAATACGTAACCACACATCATAATGATAACTTCAGAAGGTTCTATGTCTTAGGGAACAAGGCGCCTGCCTTCCTGACCCTGAGCGAGATTGAGACTGATCTGGGGATGATTCGCGAGGCGACCGAGCACTTCCAGATCGCCCTGGAGACCTTCGACGAAATCGGGCAAGACTTGAAGACGACCATTCTACCTGAACATTTCCCTAACTTGCCTGTCTTCAAGGAGAGAGCGGCGAAACTTGAGCAGCGGCTGGAAGTGAACAAAGGTGGGCCTCGCGTCCAGCCGGATCCTGACACCAGTCGCCCGGCCCCAGCCGCCAGTTCGCCGGCCCCGCATGAACCGTAAGAGCCGCTTCGGCGGACGGCTCGATCCGATCTGGGATCGACTCGACTTCGTGCCAAATCTGTCCTAGGTTTGGTACGGTCGCATGGATACGGTCCGAACCCTCGGTCCGTGTCGCCGTCGGCCCGCCCTGGAGTCGATCTCAATGACGGACCTGATCACGGAAATCTGGGCTGGGTTGAGCGAGGCCGGCATGCCGGAGGTTATGCTCTATCTGTCGGACGGGTCGGCCTACCGCTGCCACTGGGACGACACGGCCCTTGTCGGGACAACCCGTGTCGCCCTCCTGGCCGATCAGGATCGGAAGATCGTCCGGATCATGCCCGTCCACGAATGCCAGGGAATCGGTATCGCCAGTCCCAAGGGGACCGACCCTGCGGGCTATCGGTCTGTGATTCAGGGGAAGCTGAACGATCGGTTCGGAGGGGAGCCGGCTCCCGTCACAGCAGCGGTCTGACCGGTCAATGGGAAGATTCGGCCGATCCGGGCCCTCGGGATCTCGGATGGAACTGGGCATGAACGGTGCGGAGCCGGCTCAGCTCGACGCGGGTATAGATCTGGGTCGTGGATATCGAGGCGTGACCGAGCATCTCCTGGACGACTCGGAGGTCCGCGCCACCGGCGAGCAGATGGGTCGCGAAGCTGTGACGGAGAGTGTGCGGACTGACGTCGCACGAGAGCGCCGCCTCGAGTGCATATCGCTTGACGATCGACCAGAGTGCAATCCGGGAGAGCGGGCGGCCTGACTTCGACACGAACAGGTTGGTGGTCAACGGCCGACGGGTCACCAGGCGGGGACGGTCGCGTTGGAGGTACTCGACCAGCGCCGCGATCGCTCTGGAGCCGAGAGGGACGCGTCGCTCCTTGTTTCCTTTGCCGACACAACGCGCCATGCCGGAGACCAGGTCCACATCGGACGGGCGAAGTCCGGCCACTTCCGAGGCGCGACAGCCGGTCGCGTACAGTGTCTCCAGTGCAGCACGATCCCGTCGGCCCAGGCATGTCTCCCCACTGGGGGCTTCGAGCAGCCGGGCCACGGACGTCGGGCTGAGCACGGTTGGCAGCCGATCCCAGACGGCCGGTGCCACCAGTAGTTTGGCGACATTGTCGGTGAGCCTGCCATCGAAAACCAGGAACCGGAAGAAAGTGGACAGACTCGCGAGATGCCGGCACACGCTGCTGGGTGCAAGCCCCGATTCGTTGAGAGTCTCGACATACGCCGTCAAGGTCACGACATCCAGGCCAGCCAGCGGGCCGGGGGCGGTGGCCCGACGCCAGCGGATGAACCGCATGAGGTCGGAGCGGTAGGCCGCCAGGGTATGCGATGAGACCCCACATTCGGCCATCAGGTAATGTAGGAAAGGTCCGATCGGATCGCTGTCCCGTGCTGATCGTGACGGTGTTGCGGCCATCGTGGCGTTTCTCGCATGGATTTCGGATCGCGAACGTCGTCAGTGATTCCAGGTAGCATCGGCGGGAATCTGGACGAGCTTGATCAAAGCCAAGGCGAGGCATTGGTGAATCTCGTCGAGTCCGTCGGGATCGATCGGCCGCAGCGAGTCATTCCGTCAGACTATACTCCTGCGCGAGGGCGCGGAGTGTCTGGAGGGCTTTGTCCTCGATCTGGCGGACGCGCTCCTTGGAGACGGCCAGCATCCGGCCCACCTGGCTGAGGTAGAACCGCTCACCCCCGCGGAGCCCAAAGTGGAGCGCCAGGACTTGCTGCTCGCAGGGAGCAGTCCCCGCTCGACCTCGGGCGTAAGGACCTCGGTTTGAACATGGTCGAACCTCACCAACCAATCGGTCTTCAGGGGAGGGCGCTGGCTTTTCATGGTGTTCTCGTTCTCCAAGGCATCCCAGTTCGTCAGACGATTCCGATCACGAAGCGGCCTCATCTCCGATCGCCCCCGAACCTTCCGCAGGGGACGATAACCGGTGCGCGAATTCCTCGAGATGCGCCATCCGGTCGCCAAAGACGGCATAGACCAGGCGGGAGCGCAGTTCCGGAGTCAGGGCTGGTCCGCCCACGATGATTGCAGCCTTCGCCCCACCTGATCAGAAGTGAACTCGCCTCACGATTCTGGACACATGCACACTCAACCGTGATGAACGATTTGAGCGATTTTGGGAAGTGATGGTCTCGCGTACCGTCCCGAGCGGACTGACCGAGATCTCGTGGGTTGTTCGAAGACTTGGACCGAATCGACGGGTTTGGTAGGTTGGTGATCCATCAAACAGCCGGTTGGGGGATTATGGGATATGAGCCGGCCGCGACGAACGGATCCGGCCGGGCGTCATGACAGAAGATAGTGGGACCAAGGACGAAGGAGAGGTCGGCCATGAGCTCGATCGCAGCCAAGTCAGGACGCGAGCGGCTGATTGAATTGCTTCAGCGCGAGGCGTTGAAGCTGGGGACATTCACCCTCGCAAGCGGTCGTACCTCGCACTATTACATTGATGGCCGCAAGGTGACACTCTCCGCCGAAGGATCGGCCCTGATCGGTGCCGGGGTGCTGGAGTGCCTCGCCAGCCATCCTGAAGTCCAGGCGGTGGGCGGTTTGACCCTGGGTGCCGACCCGATCGTGGGTGCCACCTTAGCCCTGGCCGGTGGCGCCGGGCTGGGCCAACTCCGCGGTTTCCTGGTCCGCAAGGAGGCGAAGTCCCACGGGACAGGCAGCCGGGTCGAGGGCCCGCTGGAGCCCGGCTCCACGGTCGCCATCGTCGATGACGTCGCCACCACCGGCGGCTCATCACTCCAGGCCGTTGAACGCGGTTGAGGCCCTCGGTTGCAAAGTTGCCATCGTGATCGCCATGCTCGACCGCCTCGAAGGTGCCGGAGCGGCCTTCGCCGCTCGGAATCTCCCATTCCATTCGCTTCTGACCATCCGCGATCTGGGTGTCTCGCCAAGTGGGTCGGAGTCGATCGCAACGGATCAGTAACCCATGGAATCGAGCCTTCATCGCGAACTGAAGGAGCGATATGCGACCGGCGGGGATCGGCGTCCCGAGGTCGTCATCCGGGGCTACCGCGTCGACGCGGTCGACGATGAGGGACGCTTGGTCGAGGTGCAGTCAGGTCCACTGGGCCCTTTGCAAGGAAAACTTCGGCGGCTGTTGCCGGATCACCGAATTCGGATCGTCAAGCCGGTCCCATTGCGGCGACGGATCGTCCGGAGGACCTGGCGCGATGGTCCAGACCTCTCGTCGCGGTGCAGTCCCAGTCGCGGCGTGATCCATGACGTCTTTGACGATCTGATGGGCATCGTCCGCGTCTTTCCGAACGTCAATCTGGAGATTGAGATCCTGGGTGTTACCATCGACGAAGTGCGGGTGCCACGTCGGCGGCGGCCAGGTTATCTTGTTACCGATCGCCGCCTTGGTGCGATCCTGGAGACGAGTTCGCTGGTACAGGCCGGGGACCTCTGGGCTCTGTTGCCGGACGGTTGTCACGGACGGCAACCTTTCACCACCCACGACCTGGCCCAAATACTCGGAAGGCCGCTCTGGTTCGCACAACGGGTCGCCTACTGCCTGCGGCTGACGGGGGCCGCTCGCGTCGTGGGAAAATCGGGCAATCGTTTGATCTACATCAGAGAGACTTGAAGGTTCGGAGGAGACTGTGATGGTTCAGGTCGTTCGATCGCGTCGGATCGGTGCCGGGTTGCTCTTGGTCGCCGTCGCCAGTCACGCGGCGCTCGTCCACTCGATTGGGGTCGGTGTAGAAGCGGCGGAGCCGGCGCCGGGAAAAGGGACGGTCACGTCGACGGAGCCCATCGCGCCGGTCGTCTCGCTGGCCCGAGCGGCCCGGTATCTCGATGAGCGGTCGCTCGCGTGGACCCGCGAACGCAAGTGCGGTTCCTGTCATACCAACTACCCCTACCTTGTTGCTCGCCCCGCTCTGAAGGAACACACCTCCCCGGCTCTGGCCGAGGTGCGCGGGTTCTTCGAGGGGAGGGTCGCTCACTGGGATGACACGGCCAAGGGTGCCAAACCGCGTTGGGATGCCGAAGTGGTCTCCACGGCCGCGGCGCTGGCCATGAACGACGCGGCGATGACACACAAACTCCACCCGTTGACCCGGCAGGCGCTCGACCGGGTCTGGAAAGTCCAGAAGCCCGACGGTGGCTTCGACTGGCTGAAGTGCGACTGGCCTCCTTACGAGCACGATGACTATTTCGGCGCGATCGCCGCGGCCCTTGGTGCAGGGCACGCCCCTGACGGCTACGCCCGGTCCCCCTCGGCGCAAACGGGGCTGGCGCGGCTCCGCGACTACTTCGCCCACAATCCTCCTCCTGACCTCCACCATGCGACGATGCTCCTCTGGGCCTCGACGCGTCTCGACGGCGTGATGACTGTCGAACAACGCAAGAAGACTCTTGCACGGCTCCGTGCAATCCAGCGGCCCGACGGCGGCTGGAATCTCCCATCGCTGGGTAGCTGGAAGCGGCGCGATGGCACGCCGAACGATCCCCAAGGTCCGAGCGACGGTTACGGTACGGGCCTGGTCGTCTTCGTCCTTCGACAGACCGGGGTACCGGCGAGCGACGCGGCCGTGAAGCGCGGCGTCGAGTGGCTCCTGTCCCATCAGCGGACCTCCGGCGGTTGGTTCACTCGTTCGGTCAACGACGACGATTTCCACTATATCGCCAACGCCGGCACGGCATTCGCAACGCTCGCGCTGCGGGCTTGTGACATCAAGACCGACGACTTGGTACCCCGCGAGTCAAACGAGCTGGACCAGCCCCGGCGGGCTGGTGCCTCTGAGGGGCTCGGCGCAAAGCCCCTGGAGCGTCGTTGAATGCGACGAGACACGCGGGACGACCTCGCCTAGTTACACCGATCGAGCCTCAACCACTCGAGCAGGCCCGCGACGCAGACCGCGTGATCGATCCGTCCGTCCCCGATCATTGACGGGATCTCGCGGACGGGTGCCAGTTCGATGACTAGTTCCTCGTTTGGGTCGGGGTGGGGCTCCTCGACGCGCCGGGCGTTGCGGATGACGATCGTCGTGATGGCCATGGAGAGGAGAGCCGGGTTGGGCCGGAGGGTTCCGAGTCGTTCAGGCGGATCGCCCGCATAGCCGGTCTCCTCGAGAAGTTCCCTGGCACCGGCAACGCAAGGATCCTCGCCGATTTCGAGAAGTCCGCCCGGCGTCTCCAGGCTATCGCGGCCGGCCCCGGCGCGGAACTGGCGGACTAGGACCACCTGCTGGTCGGGCGTCACGGCGATGACGTGGACTCCGTCAGCCAGGTGAACGACGAAGAAATCGTGCGTCTTACCGCTGGCCCGTGAGCGGAACCGCTCCCGGCGCAGGCGGAACAACCAGGTCTCGCTCAGGGTCTGGTCGTTCGAACGGTCCTCAGCCGGAATCCATGAGGGCTCCGGAAGCGGATTGCTGTCACGCGGGGTGATCGAGTCGCTCATCGTTCGATGACTTGCGGGGTAGGGTTTGGTTCTGGCCACCATCGGCAACGGGCTGGCCTGTTGCAACTCGAGGCGAGCTCCGCGCCGAAGGGACGCTCATGAGGGCTTCGAGTCTTGCTTCAGAATCTCCAGCGCGCTCTCGACCGAATCCTCCAGCACGGACCAGGCGAGCCCCTTATCTTCCTGGCGGTTCGCGAGGTTGCGGAGGTTGAAGACCTGGTTGGCTTGCTCGTCCGGGCCAACGATCACGGCCAGTTTGTGCCCGCGTGACGAGCCGTAGCCCATCTGTTTACCGATCGGGATCGGGTCGGGAAACACTTCGGCGCCGATGCCTACAGCCCGCAGCCGTGCGGCCATCTGGAACGGCACGGACGGATCGGTGCCGGGGAACTGGGCCACCAGGACCGGAGCCGTCGTTGCCGACGAGCCGAGCCAGCCGGCTTCGTCCATGAGCGCGAGGAGTCGGTCCAGGCCGATCGAGGCCCCGACGCCGGGGAGCCGCCGCGGCGTGAACAGGCTGGCCAAATTGTCGTAACGACCGCCCGAGGCGACACTGCCGAACTTCTCCCAGCCATTGACCGTCGTCTCGAACACGATCCCGGTGTAATAGTCGAGCCCGCGCGCCAGGCCCAGGTCGATCGCGATTCGCTCCGACGGCACGCTGGCCGCTCCCAGCAGGTCGAGGACCCGCCGCAGATTGGCGATCCCGTGCGCGACGGAGAGATTCGACCCCAGCGCCGTCTCGGCGTTCTGCAAGACCTCCAAACCACCGCGGCCGGTCTCGGCAAAGTCGAGCACCCGTCGGGCGAGATCCTCGGTCAGGGCCGGCCCACCCTGATCGGGAGCTTTCTGAAGCTCGCCCAGAACGGCCTCACGCCCGATCTTCGCCAGCTTATCGAGTGCGCGGAGTACCGAGCCGCTCAGTCCGCTGAGCCCCTGGGATTCGAGGAAGCCGTCGAGGATCTTGCGATTATTGAGCGTGATCGTGAACGCGGGGACGCCCGCCGCGGAGAGCGACGCGAAGATCACCTGAGCGATCTCGGCATCGGCCATCGGACTTTCGGTGCCGATCGTATCGAAGTCGCACTGGACGAATTCGCGAAACCGACCCTTGGCCGGCCGCTCGCCGCGGAACACCGAACCGATCGCATACCGCTTGAAGGGAGTGCCCAACTCATCGATGTGCTTGGCGACGAACCGGGCCAGGGGCACGGTCAGGTCGAACCGAAGTGCGAGCTCGCCGGGCGTGCCTCCCTTGTTGGTCACGTCGAAGATCTGCCGGAGCACCTCGTCTGACCCGGCGCCCTTGCCCGTCAGAACCTCCATCCGCTCGATATGGGGTGTCTCGATCGGCACGAATCCAAAGCCGGCGAAGGTGCGCCGAAAGGCTTCGAGCATCCGCTCGCGAGGGATCATCACGGCGGGAGGAAGGTCTCTCAGTCCGCTGGCAACCCGGGGGTCGATCATGGAGTTCTGGCTTTCTTCACTGTCGGTCACAGGATGACTCGGCCCTCCGCTCCGGGTCGGCGGAGCGGCGATCCGGAATCTCGCCGACGACTCCTGTCGAACCGGTCGGTCATCGGTCCCTGGGATTGTACCATCCCCAGGTGCCAGGCTCATCACGGCTCGATCGGTTCGCAGGGGGTCTTGCGCGTGAGGAACGCGGCGCTGGTTGGCACTTTTTGACATCTTTTTGGCAGGTCGCCATCCCCGATGTCTCTGGCTGGAATCGGGTTGCGGCGGGCCCGCGAATCGGTCAGGACGCTTCGACGGCCCGCCTTCGGAGTGATGGCGCTCGTGGGTCATACTATTAGTATGCCGCAACTTTTCGAAAAAGTTAATGCACCTAGTCGCGGAATTGAGCCCCGAGCCCTCCGAACTCTCTAAGTCAACAGCAGATGCAACAATCTCAGAAAAAAAAGTTGTGAAACCGCGCAATCTTCCTGCGGACCCGAAGGGAATGGCAAGGGTCCATAGCCGGAGCTTCCTACTTCGTCGGTTCCGCCCGCAAGTCGCGGAGTCCGGTGGTCTTCGGCAAGAGGTGACATGCCAACGGAGCGCCCATGCGAATTCTGGTCATCGGAGGCACGAGTTTCATTGGCCCGGTCGTGGTGCGACGGTTGGTCGATTACCGCCATGAGGTCGCCGTGTTCCACCGGGAACCGACTCAGGCCGATCTACCGGGCTCGGTGCAACACCTCCCCGGGGATCGGCACCGACTGACCGATCACCGAGACGCCTTCCGCCAGTTCGGTCCCGAGGTCGTCGTGGATATGATCGCCTACACCGAGAACGATGCGCAAGGACTCGTCAACACGTTCCGCAGTCTGGCCCGGAGAATCGTCGTAATCTCCAGCGCCGATGTCTACCGGGCCTATGGGCGGTTCCTCGGGACAGAGTCAGGGCCCGTCGAGCCGACGCCGCTCGCGGAGGACGCGCCGCTCCGTTCGAGGTTGTACCCGTATCGCGACAAGGCCCAGGGATCGGACGATTTCCTTCATTCCTATGACAAGATCCCGGTCGAGCAGATGGTGCAGGCCGATCCCGAGCTGCCCGGCACCGTCCTGCGTCTACCCATGACGTATGGTCCCGGCGACTCCTATGGCCGTTGCTCGCCCTACCTGAAGCGCATGGACGACGGACGCCCGGCGATCCACCTCGACGCGGGCCTGGCGCGCTGGAAGACCCCGCGCGGGTATGTCGAGAACGTGGCCGCGGCGATCGTCCTGGCGGTCGAAGACGATCGGGCTGAGGGCCGGGTTTACAACATCTCCGATCCGCTATCCTTCAGCGAGGCCGATTGGGTGCGGAGGATTGCCGACGTGGCCCGATGGAACGGCGAGATTGCAACCGTCCCCGAAGGACGGATCCCTATGCCCTATCACTTCGACCAAGACCTGGATACAGACTCGCACCGGATCCGGGAGGAGCTGGGATTCACCGAGCCCGTGATGCTGCACGATGCTCTCGAACGGACGATCGCCTGGGAGCGGGACAATCCGCATCGTGCAATTGTCAAGCCTGGGAATCCTGGATGCGGACACGGATGAGAAGACGTTGACCTGAAAGTCGCCAACAAGAAAAGCGAGCCGGCTCACCTCTCGATTCCTCCTGACTTGCCTCACAGCCGTTTGCGACCGCCCGGTCGCGCTGTAGAGTTCAGCATGCGATCTCCAATGGTTCTGGATGAAACAGTCGTTCTCGGATTCGGGCCGCCCGCAGATCGGTCCGCGCGGCGTGATTGGGTGCACATCCAGGAGTCTTCGGCAATCTCGCGAGCGTCAAGGACATCGCGCGGGCGAGAAGCGCCCTTGATTGGGTGGCGCCTTGCGGAGCAACGACGATCCAGCGCTTGTGTAGTTACGAAACAACATCTGTCCTGAACGAGGCGAAAGCCCAGGAGACCGACATAGAAGGCAATCGCCTCGTCATATTGGTGCACGACTATCGAGACGAGACCGACCGACTGGCGCACCATGTCCGGTTTATGCGCCATGAGACGCCTCCAACATGCGGCGATCCTCATCGACAGGTCTTGGCGTGTTTCTTTCGGCCGGAAACTCCGGCTCTTCATTTCCAGTGTTCGACATGGACCCGATGTTCGCCTTGCGCGTTCGACGATCGTGACGTGCGACGGCACTGGGCTTTCCACGGAGACGTTTTTTGCGGGCCATACGGCAACGCAAAACGTGTCCAAGTTGAGAAAGACACCACTTGGTGGCTGCTCCATCAGGTTGTATTTCCCTGAGTCCTCTTGGAAGAAGATCGAGAAGCCGTTATTTGGATAGACGCACGTGGCCATCAAGAAGAGCACGCCATCCGTGGTGTTCGAGAGAAAAGTGCGCTTGAACGCCTTGTACTCAATGTTCACTCCATGGCTCAATTGTGGTGCTGGTGGGGTCGCTCCTCCGGTTGACATTTCATCTCTCCCTTCTCGTCTTCAAAGTGAATCGGCTTGGTTGCCAGGGTCTGCGCCGGCGCCAGCAACGCGATGTCACCTCCTTGACCGCTTGACGGCGATCGCCTGACCGTCGGGCTGCATACGAGGCTGCATTTTACCAGACTCCTATCCCGAAATCCGCACAGAACTCTTAGCCCATCGAGCAAACGCCGCGCGCTGAGTGTGGTCACGATGATTGACCCACGTCCGATCACGATAATCGAGGGAAGCCGTGGTTTGCACACGGCCGAAGTAGCGGTGGCCTCTGCTCTCGACTCCGGATGGTCCTTCCGTTCCCTGCTCTCTCCGGGCGGCGGAACGGGGAACGCACCATTGACATCGCTCAGACCTCGTTGATCACGGAACATCACTGGGTGTCAACCCTCAACGATCTGGCCCCAAACCTCGCACCACGCTCCGGGCAACTCGGCCTCGGGATGGCAATAGGACAGCCATCGGCGTCGGTCTGGGAGAAACCGGTTCACTCTCCAGGGCGCACGCCGAATCGGCATTCGTGGACCCGACGTCGCGGCTTCCGCCGGACGTACCTCGGTGTCCGTCCGGCCTGCGGGAGCATGCTCACCAGTGCGCGACGGCGGCCTCGGCATCGGCGAGCTCGTCGCGGCGGCGGCCGTAGCCGTGGCGGTCGATGAGGGCGCGGGCCTCGGCCAGCGCGGGACGGTCGCGGAAGAGGCGGGCGCGGTGCAGGGAGACGTCGGCCAGGTGCAGCGGCATCGGGCCCCGCTCGGCGATCTGCTGCGCCTCGGCCAGCAGCCGGCGGGCCTCCTCTCGGATCGGCGCCCAGCGTCCCGTGGTACAGCGCGGCGGTGAGCAGGGCCTTGGGGAGGTAGTCGACCTGGTTGGCCTGGCGGAGCCTGGCGAGGGCGGTGGCGACCCGCGGCCCGAGCGGTGTGGTGGCCGGGGCGGAATCGGCCGGGGGGCCCACCAGGGCGCGGTAGAGCGCGGCGCGGGCCAGCGTGAGGTGGTCGAGGGCGATGTCGAGGAGGCTGCCACCGTAGGTCGTGGCCCCTTCGAGCGTCTGCGTCGCCCGCCCCTCGGCCTCGGCGCAGGCGTCGAGGGCGGCCGCGTGCGGAGTCCCCGCTTCCGGCGGCGCTGGGAGCGGGGAGCGGCCAGCGCCGCCCGACGGCGGCAGCACGCAACCCCATGCCGCACGCTCGGCGGGGGACAGCAGCCAATCGGCATACCGGAAGCCCTGCAAGGAATAGAGCCGCGGGAGCTGCGGCTGATCGTCCGCCTGCATCCGCTCCGCCTCGGCGAACAGCGCCCCGGCCTCTGCCCGCTCCCCGGCCTGATGCAGGGCGTCGGCGGCGGTGGTGCGATTGACCAATCTTTTGAAAGGCATCCCCGCTGCGGTCGGCGAAGTCGATGGCACGGCGGCCGTCGGCCACTGCCTCGCCCAGCCGGCCCAGCGTCACCTCCAGCTCGCTGAGGTTGCTGGCACAGATGGCGGCGTTCATCCAGTCCTCTTCTTCGATGCGGCGATCCATACCCTCCCGCATCGGCTCGACGGCTTCGGTGAGGCGTCCCAGAGCGCGCAGGCGGAAGGCGGCCTCGTTGAGCAGCCAGGCCTGGTACGGCGCGCTGAGGTTCGGCGCCGGCCGGCGCCACGGCTCCTCGAAGAACGCCGCCACCGCCCCCAGGTCCGCGCCGATCGCCCCGAGCTTGAACGTGCTGTAGTGGCCGCCGGTGCCGGTGCCGCGCAGGATGCGGTCGAAATAGACCTGATCGCACGCCTCCTGGTGTCGCCCAGCGAGGCAGCCGTGGGTGACGGCCTGGTAGAGGGGCTGGAGGCCGGCGAGGGTGTCGGGCCGATACGGCGTGGTCGCGCACAGGTGATCGAACAGCCGCGAATGCGCGGCGCGGAACGCCTCGGGCCGCTGGTCGCGGAGCTGCCGGGCGAAGTACTCGCGGACCAGCGGGTGGGCGTCGATGGCCAGGGCCTCGCCGTCGTCGGCGTGCGACGCGCAGCTTGATCAGGTGGGCGCGCTCGAGACGCCGCAGCAGGATGTTCCATTCGTCCCGGTCCATCGCGTGGACGGCCTCCGTGAGCCCCGGGATGACCGGGTCGGCCCGCAAGGCGTCGAGGCAATCGGCGGTGGCCACGCGGTCGAACAGGCCCGTCAGGCGGAGCACGGCCAGCGTCGCGGGATCGCCGTCGGCCCGGGCGCGGGACAGCCACGCCTCGTACGCTTCCAGCACTTTCCATGCGGTGCGGTGCCGCTCCTCCCGCGTCAGCCGGTCGGCCTTTTCCAGGTCGCGGATGCGATCGATGCGGCGGATGTCGCCAAGGTGGGCGTCGAAGAGGAACCGGCCCAGCAGCGTGAGGCTCAGCGCGTGGCAGCCGAACGTCTCGCAGGCGTCTTCCAGCTCCTGGTCGGTGCCCGCGATCTGGAGCCGGCGCAGCAGGCGGACGGCGATCGCCCTGGGTAGGTCGTCGAGGTCTTCCCGTCGCGCGGCGAGGCCGCCCAGGCCGTCGAGGTCGGCGAGGGCCTGGCGGCTGCTCAGCACGCAGAGGCCGGGGTTGGATTGGGCCAGCCCGAGGATCAGGTCGCGGAGGTCGGGGTCGAGCAGGCGGCCCGCCATCGGGCTGCCGATCGGATACTGGAGCGGCTCGAGGCCGTCGAGGATCAGCAGCGTGCGCTGCTGGC
Source organism: uncultured Isosphaeraceae bacterium (assembly GCA_963845695.1). Taxonomy (GTDB): domain Bacteria; phylum Planctomycetota; class Planctomycetia; order Isosphaerales; family Isosphaeraceae; genus CAWJTV01. Next base: position 392,300 of record CAWJTQ010000021.1, read on the forward strand.
GGACGAGGTGGGCCAGGCGTGCCGCCCTTGCCGGGCTTGCCGAGGTCTTCCGGCTTCTCGCCGAAGAACGTCAGCGCCTGCTCGAAGAAGTCGCCGACGCTGCCGGTGCGGACGGTCTCGCCCTCGCCGAGGGCGCGCGTGCCCTGGTCGTAGAAGCTCCAGTCGAAGTACGCGAGCAGGGCGGGCCGGCCGTCGGCGCCCTGCCACTGCGTGTCGATGAAGCGGGTCTGGATCCACTGGGACAGGAGCGCCGTCTTCCCCACGCCGCCCCAGGCGACCAGCGACAGGACGTTCGTCCCGTCGGCCCAGGCCGCGTCGAGCCGGGCGAGTTCCGCCTCGCGGCCCAGGAAGAACTCGGCGGCGTGGTGCAGGAAGCGGGGCGGAGAGATCGTCTGCACGGCCCCGGGAAAGGCGGGGATGATCTTGCGCAGATCCCCGATGAGCTGACCGAGCAGGTCGGCGGCGTCGGCGAATCGGGAGGGGTACCTGGAGACGCTCCGCAGGCGATCGAGATGGGCCTGCTGGCCGGTCGCCGCGTCTTCGGTGTCATACACGAAGAGGTTCACGCCGTGATGGAGCGCGAGGAAGGCCTCCCACTGCGTGTAGGTGAGGTCGGAGAAGTCGCCGAGCTTGGCGCGGAGGTCGGGGTACTTCTCCAGGAACTTCGGCTCGGCCTGGAGGTACTCGGCGACTGCCCTGGCATCGGCCGTCGCGCCAGGCTTCGTGCCCACGAGATGGATCACTGCGGCACAGCGGCGGATGTAGCCGTCGAGCTTCGCGACGGTGAGGACCTGGCCCTCCTGGCAGAAGTCCTCCTGGACTTTCACCTCGCAATCGGCAGCGGTGAGGTACTTCCGGAGCGAGGAGCGAAAGCCGGGAAATCGTGCCTCGGGCTTCTCGAACTCGCCCGAGACGCACGAGATGAAGAGGCGGTTGCCGGAGGTCGGGTCGTGGACGGCGCCCATGTCAGCACCGGAGCAAAGTTCCAGGGGTTTTCGCGCACTCTTGCCGCCAGGATTCCGGGACATCGGACGAGAGAGGCAGCCCCGGACGAGCCGGACGCGACGTGTGGCCCTCAAGACTGAGGATCCAATCTATCACAAATGGGCGCGAAAGGCACAGATCTGTGCAGCCTTGAGTGAAGCACGGCATCGGCTACTGTGCTCGTGCTGCTGAATCCAAGGCTCGACGGAATGCCACGCGAGTCACGCCGCGATCCCCTGAATCAAGCCACGCCCCGAGCCTCCCCGCCCATGTTCGCACGAGTTGCAGTGGTCCCGGTTTCGAACCGGCGGTTAGCGGAATTCAAGCGATGGCGTAAGCCGCCCGCCGTGCACCGGACCCAACGAGCAGAACGTAGGGCTGAATCCCCGTCCACGGTCCCGCGCCGGGCGGGACGTGGGAGGTGGTCAAATCGAGCTGCGTCCCCGTTCACGGTCCCACTGCGTTTGAACGACCCAGCCCGCTTGAGCGTTCCCCAGATTGCCCAGCCGCCAAGCTGATTGAGGAATGTCCCCGTTCCGTCCGCAGGCTGATTGAGGAATGTTCCTGTTCCGTCCGTTCCGTCCGCCTCACGGCGCCAGGCGCTCGACACGCTCCTCGGGATCTGGAAGCCCTCGGCCCGTAGCAGGGGCCCGGAGGACGGCCAGCCGCAGCCGGGACCGGGCGTCGCAGTTCGCCGAGTCGGTGAAGCCGAACTCGGAGAGATGTGGCGGGTGGGTGCAAGAATTTAATCAATAACAAATCCACCGCCTCTGGCGGTGAGAGTCCTAGCGGCTCTGCCGTCCCCGGCGTGTATCCGACTCACCGAGATCTCCCGCCCGTCAAAGGGACCCTGATCGATCGAAGCTCGTAGGATTCGGGACATCGCGTCAGCGCTGTCGGGCTGGTTGAGAAGCCGCTCCGGTCCTGTATCCCAGTGTCGAGGAGCTCCAGCGGGCTGAAGCTCAAGGTAAGGCGAACGTCGATGCGATCCAACGGCCCCTTCAAGGGGCCTTCCTCATACCACCGGTTCTACCGGTGGTGGTGCTGACTGGTGTCAGTTCAATTTTCGAGGGGAAAACTGAACTGACACCAATTTTCGCCCGGCAGGCCCTCAGGGCGCAAGAGGCTCGGTAAGGGCCTCCTCAGGGCGCAAACGAAATCCGACACGCGATGGTGGGCGGCAGTTCAAGCCTGCGAGTTCTACCCCGAAGGACGCACTTCCGGAATCTGAGCCGCGTGGGAAAACGAAATCGAGTCATTACTTCGGTAAGGTCGAGAACCCAACATCGACTCCGCAGTCCCCCCCGACATCGATGCATTTGACCGCCAACGTATTCGCACCCTCGCGGATCAGATCGGCCTGCGCCTCATCGAGGACGACGTCGCGATAACCGCCGTAGGAGAGGCTCACTCCCTCTCGTCGATAGATTCTCACCCCGTTGAGATAAACGGTGAGGTCATCATCATGTGCGACGCGTAGTACGTATACGTGGTCGGGTAAGAGATGTGGGACTTCGAACGAGGTCCTCATCCAGATCGCCGGTGTATTCCAGGGGGTGTTCCTCGGTATTGTCGGCATCCCTTCGCTGCAAAACCCCGTTTTCCCGACGGACCACCCTTCCGTGTTGAATTGTCGGGCATTCCACCCAGGGCCGGGTTCGACCGTCGTGTAGAGCCATGTCGGGGGCTGATTCTTCTCGGCGGTCGGCAGCAAGACCACCTTCTGCCGCAGCTTCTCCGGGATCGACTTGCCCGGCCCGAACAGTGCGCGGAAAGCCCGGTTTTCGACGAGGCACCGTGTCAATTCGTTATCCGACCAGTCCCAAAAACGGTGTGTTGTTCCGTCGAAGTCTGGAGGAGGGTCTTGCCAACTGCTCGGGTAGACGAAGGTGCCCAGGATCTCGACGCCGATGGAGATCACGATCAAGATCAGAGATAAGACGAAGACCGCCTTGCAGCGGCCCTTCGCCCAATGGAGAGCCATGCCCAAAACGACGGCCAGCAGGGGGATGACTTCCGTCCAATACCGCGGGCCGAAACAGAGTCCGGCCCACCAACACGAGAAGGTCGAGATCAAAAGCGCGTGGGCTCCCAGGGTTGCGAGCAGCCAGGGTAAGAGCATCGCGCGGCGGAGCTGAAAAAAGGCGAACGGCAAATAGGCGAACGCGACGAGCGTCCAGGGAGAAAATACGAACAGACCGTGGCTGGGGCTCAGTAACGTTCCCTGGAGCCCTTCGTACCACGGGGTTCCAAACGTGGCGGAGTCGAAGGTCGAGTAATATCCTCCGGCGGCTCCGAGATAGGCGCGGTTGTAGCCGATGAGCGCGGCACCGATCGCCACCGCCGGGGGCAGGAACCAGATCAGGCCGCGCGGATGCCGGATCGTGACCCAGAAGGCGGTCACGACGGCGAACGCGAGATCGATCGGACGACAGCAGACCAGCATCGCGGCGGTCACCCCGGCCGCGAAGAACCGCCAGCGCGAGGGGTTCTCGGGCCACAGGAGGAGGATCAGCGACGTCAACATCAACGCCGCGGGCCCGTGCTGCCAGAGGGTCTGGCTGGCGGTGCTCCATAAGGCCGAGCCCAGGGCCGCGGCCGTCGCGGCCAGCCACGCGACGCGCCCCAGACCGAGTTTCCTCAGGACGGCCAAGAGCGCCAACGCCGCCAACGTCGTGATCGCGGCGGCGGAACGCTTGCAGATCGTGTCGAACCAATCCGGTTCGCTCGTCTCCCAGCCGGGATGCGTTCGGTCGAGCACGAGCATCTGCGGGATGGTGAACGGAAGCGCCAACAATGCCGGGCCGATGGGATAACGCGAGACATAGTGCCCATCGACGAGCGTCACGTAGTAGGGCATCGTCTCGTGAGGCCACCATTTCAGCACATCACGCTGATAACGATCCAGGTAGAAGCCGTGTCCACGCACCAGGGCGCAGCTCAGGTACTTCGCCGGCACGGAATCGCCCGACCCGATCTCGCGGCCGTTGGCCAGATAGATGGCATACACCCCGGCGCACCAGACGAGTGCCATCCCGGTCGTCCGCCACGTCCAGGGCGCAGGTGACGAGTATTCCATTTGACAACCGCTTTCGGCTGGGGTACAGATGACTTCGCACGACTACAATTATCATCGAAGGAAGACCCAGCGTCAACGAAATCGTTCGGTGAGACCGAAGAACTCGAGTGGGCCTGCGGACCTGCGGGGAGACCAGGGTGAATCGTACCGGTACAGCGTTGATGGGAATGGTGCTATTGACCGGGGCCGCACTGGCCGCGGACGAACCGGCTCCCGAGAAGATGGCCGCCAGATTGTTGAAGCTTCACCGCGACGAGGCGAGGCGGTGGGACATCTTCGTCGACGCGATGCGGACGAAGAAAGCCATGTTTGTGTCTGAGCCGGTCTATCGATGGACGAACGCCTCCCGCGCGAACGGTCAGACCGGAGCGATGTTCGTCTGGACGTTCGAGGGGCGTCCCGTTGCGCTCGGGGGGGTCTTCTCAAATCCGGAGGCGGGCCGTCGTGTCATCATGCACGAGTTTCATGCCCTCGGGCCGCTTCGGATCGCCGCGCCGCTCAACGATTCGAATCATCAGTGGCTCCCGGGGGCGGGCGTGCCTTTGCACCCGCTTCCCGACGCGCCGGTCGCCGCGGAGACCGCCAAGAAGCGAGCGATCCAGATGCGGGACATTGCCCGAGAATTCACCGCTCATACGGTTGATGATGTCGGAGTGCGCTGGCAACTGCGACTGTTATCCCGTCCGCTTTTTCGGTATGAGAAGCCCGAGAGCGACGTGATCGACGGGGCCCTCTTCGCCTTCGTCAGCGACGCGGGGACCGATCCCGAAATCCTCTTGGTCTTGGAGGCCGTGAAGACCGGAGAGAAGGCAACCTGGCGCTACCGGAGCGTCCGTTTCTCGATCTCAAGCCTGTACGTACAATACAAGGGGAAGGACGTCTGGACGTCGCTCCGGGATCCTGCTACGGGAGTCTTCGAAAATCCGGACAATACCTATGCGCTGATCCGTGACCGGTTGATCGACGAATTTCCCGAACTCGACCGGAACACCGGCAAAGGGCCGTGAGCGCCCAGGCTTACGTCACCAACTGAGCCATGGGACTGTCATGCCGCTCATGCCGGATCAAAGCTCCGCGAGCACGGTGCGCGCACTTGACCGTCAGGGCCCGGTCGCCGCCCGGCCAGGCGGATCGGGGCTGACCGGATGTCATTCCGGGAAGCCCACTCGTGGACGATCATTCCTAGGGCTCGAGCTGACTCAATCGCTCTTCGGTCCTGGCGAGCTCGGGGCGCTGTAGTGTGGACTGAAGGTCGCAGGCTCGTCGGAGCGCGTGCCGGGCGAGAGAGAACCGACCCTGCTCGATGAGGACCTCTCCGAGCAGCACGAGGGCATCGGCCGCCCCCCAGGCGTACTCGCACTCCGGGTGCTGCGCACCGGGGGCGACCAGTTCGCCGAGAGGCATGTCCGGCCGAGAGGCCGGGGCACCGTCCTCCGTCAGGATCCCATTTAAAGCCCCGAGTGCCGACCGCTCGGCGGCCTCCAGGAAGGCCCTTCTCTGCGGGGAGCCTCGGTCGGGGATCGAATGGGCCCGGAACAGGGCGAGGCGGGACCGCAGGTTGAGGAAGTCCACATGGGCCAGGCCGAGCCCGCATTGCCGGGCCAGGATCAGGCCCTCGCGGGACTCCGAATCGGCCGCCTCGTACTGCCCCCGATCGGTCATCGCCCGCGAGCGGATCAGGTGATACAGGCACAGGTGCTCCACCGACCCCGATCGCAGGATCCAGGGCGCCTCGCGTTCGAGGCCGGCCAGGGCCCGCTCGGCATGCCCCTCCCGTCGATCGACCTCGGCCAGGACGAGCCGCGTCCGGACCTGCTCGGGGACGTGCCGCAAGGCGCCCTTGAAACCCTCCAGGTCGGCCGCGGCCACCGCCCGGGCTCGGGCGAATTCCCCCTTCATCAGCGGCAGATCCGCGTTGACCAGGGCCTCCCCCCAACCCAGGTCGAACGGAACATCGAGGGCATCCGGCCGCCCCATGAGGAAGGCCGCGATCGCCTGCGAGTGCTGCCAGCCGACCTTGTCGCGCACGACCCGAGGCAGGAATCCCCGGAGGCAGAGGACCGCCCCCGACCAGATCGGCCGGACCTTCGAGAGGAGGTCGAAACTCGCGCGGAGATCGCCGACTCCCCGCAGGTACCAGGCCAGGTCGAGGTCGTTCGGGCACGCCCGGAAGTACCGGAGAATCCGCGCCCCTCGCGCGAACTCCCCGAGCACCTTGCCGAGGTATTCCCGGCCGCCCATCCGCATCGAGTAGAGCCCATAGGCCTCCGCCTCGTTCCCCGAATGGACGGTGTGGTAGATCACTTCCTCCAGGGCATCGAGGACAGCCGGGTCCTCCGGATTGGCCGATCCCGGGCGGAAACGGAGGGTCACCCCGGGCGTGTTCGGCTCGAGGTCCGGGAGCTCAAAATCTTCGGACCCGTCTTCGAGGGCCCGGATACAGTCGTCGATCCGCCCCACGCTCGCCCGCGACAGCCGCTGCTGATGCCGCGATAGGAACCCGCGGAGCTGGTCGATCATTTTCTTCCGGGCGCCGAGAACGACCTCGTAGTCGAGTAACAATAGCCAATCCTCGTGCGGTTGCCTCGATCCCGCGTCGCCGATGCTCGACCAGGACAGCCTCTCGACGTGCGGTCGCCTCGGCCCTCTCCCGCGGCTGGAGGAGCAACACTGAAAGTGCCGGTAGGACAGAGGCGTATCGCCCTCGCACGCGTCCGATTCGCCGTCGCTCGGGCTGAGAGCGGATAGGTGCTGCCATTGCTGCCACGAAACCCGCAAGTCGTCGTTGGTGTAGGACTGGCCGTCGCTCAACTCCAGATCGGGTAGAGGGATTGCCTCGGACCCGTCTTCCAGGTCCCGGATACAGCCGTCGATCCTTCCCGCGCACGCCCGCGACAGCCGCTGCCCATGACGCGACAGGAACCCGCGGAGACGTCCCGAAAAGTCGGAAAGGTTAAAACATTCGACTTTGAAGTGACATGCATGGAATTCTCGCAGGAAAAAACCCTGGAGATGCATGACCTCGACGTCTGACACCTTCTCCCACTCCTGGGCTATGTCCAGGCCGCAGTCGAACATCAGCTTCTTGCCGACGACGCGGTGCGCAGGCTGAGGCGTCCGTGAAGATCCGGTAGAAGTGATCGCGGACGGCCGGGTGGGCGGTGTAACCGCCGCCCGGCTCGGGGAGCAGCAAGTGCAGCCGGGCGAGCCGCGTGGCGAGCCGCGCGAACTCGGCCTCGGTGCAACCCGACAGGTCACCGCAGAGAGCGGGCACGTCGGTCCGGGAGAAGATGGAGTGGAGGGCCTCGCTGGACGCACCCGTGCGGAAGAGGCAGAACCGCACCAGCAGATCGAGCTCCCGGGAGGAGAGGGACTTCTCGTAGGCACGGAGGACGCGGGCGAGCTTGCGCTCCTCGAGGGTGTCGGAGTCGAGCCGGGGCTCCTCCAGCCCGGCGGCCGCGGCGGGTTCGCCATCGCAGAACGCCGCGAGGTAGGCCCCCACGTGGTCGAGGGTCAGGGCATGCGACCCGTACTCGTCGAGCACCGCCTCGAGCGCCCGATCGTCCCCCCGGACCCCGTGCCGTCGCAGGAGCTGCCGCGCCGCCTGACGGTCGAGCTGGTCGACTTCCCGGCGGGCGTAACCGCAGCCCTCCCAGCGGTGGAGGTCGGGGACGGGGAACCGGGTGGTGATCAGGCATCTGGTCCGCCCAGCCCCCGCGGCCAGCCGGGTGACGGCCTGCCGGAGCAGCGGATCCTCCAGCTCGCCGAAGCCCCGCTTGAGGTCGCCGGGCGGCCGTTGGACCCGCTCCAGGCCGTCCAGGACGAGGAGATTCCTCCCGCCGTCGTCCAGCATCTCAGTGAGTCGGTAGAGCAACCCGGCGCCAGACGATTCAGGCTTCAGCCCGCGACTGAAGTAGCGGTACGCGTGCCGCAGGAAATTGTTCACATCCTGGTCGACGTAGAAACTCCAGACGAATAGTCCGTCGGGCCGGTCCGATCCGGCCGCGGGATCCAGGAGTCCCAACACGAAGGCCGAGGCGATCGCGGTCTTGCCTGCCCCCCCCAGCCCGATCAGCGCCAGGACATGGCCATCCGCCGCACCCCGCCAGAAGACCCGCACGGCGTCGAGCTCCTCGACCCGCCCCACGAACAAGGGAGCCGGTGGGAGCGGATGGACGATCCCCTCATGGAGAGAAGCGAGGCGGTCAGCCCCCGCCGTCGGCTCGAGGCCAAGTCCAAGGCCGGCCGCAAGTCTGTGCTCGTGCGAAGAGGAGACCTCGTCGACACCGTCGTCGATCGGCCGGACGAGGGTCAGGAAATCGGTATCCGGACGGTCCATCCGGGCCACCCGAGCGAGATCCCGGAGCCCGGTCTTGGACTGACAGGCGTCGCGGAGGATGCTCATCCAGACGTCACGTATGTCGCCGGCGCGGGAGAGGAATCCGGTCGAGAGGCCGGCCTTCTCCGCGACGACACGGGCGCTCGCGGGGTCTGGGTAATTGCGGACCAAGAGGTCCAGGAGACCGGACAACGAGTCGTCCCAATTCATAAGCTCGCACCAAAACACGCGTGATTCATGGGCGTCCCGGGTCAGCAGGACGGGTCATACGCGAAAACACGACCGACATCTCGTGAGAATGTCCTTTGATTCAAATCCGCATTCTTCCTGGCGATAGAGGGTTTCGAGAGATGGCCATTGTCCCGCCCGAAGCGACGCGACGCAAGCGCGTCAAGGTCCGCGACCACAACCGGAGACACGTGTGATGATGGCCGCGAAGACTCCTCGACCGCATCGCGGATCGCCCCGCACCCGAGCGCGAAGACCCGATGATCACCGCCTCCGACATCCACTACGAGTCGGGCCAGCACGTCCAAGGGCTGGCCGGTGGCGGCCTCGGCGCCCTGCTCCCGCTGGCAGATACCAACGAGCGGTTCGCGCGCATCGGTCCGACGACACGAATGGCGCGTAGCTTAAGGAACCCGATTTGACCTAACGCCAGTTATAGCAAAAATTTGCGAAAACCGAACTCGCTTTGGCGCAAATTTCCTCACCTGCATGAACTGTGCCCCGAAAGGCACAACGCCCGTCCTGCACGGATGGAGAGCGGAAGGCTGCGTTGTGTGGGTGCATTTCCCGGAATCTCGGCCGTACAAGGACTACCGCCTCATCCGCCACGCGATGACCGACCCCTCCAAGTTCCAGAAGATCGACACGCAGTTCACGATCGACCGCCCCTACGGCTCGATCATCGCCTGATCGATCGTCAACGCGGAAGTGGGCTACGTTCACGAGTGCGAGTGCACGTGGACGACGGAATGAGCCGCCTCGCGCCCTGGTGTCATGTCTTTTGGATGACAGACGCCACCTGACCATCTCATTCGACACTTCGAGAACCCGGTAAGCGCCTTGCCTAGTGTGAACCGAGGGGCGAACCGCTGAAACGGGGGACATCCGACGAGTCTCGCGGATAAGCTGTCGGATGTCTCCTCCTCATGCGCGGGCGGAATCGAGAGTCACAGCCGGCGCGATCAGAACTCGACCTGATACTTGAGCGTCATTTTCTTGCGGATCTCCGCCGTCTTTTCCTCGAGCATGGTGACGACCGCGAGCTGGTTCGACTTGAGCACGGCTGTCTCCTGTTTTCGCATCACCGACACGGAGCCGGAAAGGGACGTTCCGCCGTAGAAACCCCCATAGCCGTACCCCTGATTGCCCGCCATCGATGCCTGGCGGTAGCTCGCGTCGAGGCTCGCGTTCTTCGAGAGATTGCTCATGTTGCGGAAGGTCTCGCTTACCCCGGTGCCGTAGGCGATGAGCTCCTCGTCAACGTTGAGCACCGGCAGGCGATCGACCTCCAGCGCCGCCTTGTTGACCAGCCTTTGCGCGATCTTCGGCGACATAATGGGATCTTTGAGATCGGTACGGAGCTGGTCCAAGAGCAGGCTGATGTGCTGGAAATACTTCTTCGACGTTGTGACCTTCACGTCTGGGGTCGAGGAGGACCCGGCGGACCCGGGAGCAGTCCCTCCGGCTTTTGGCTCGGTCTTCTGTAGGTCCAGGGTCTCCTCGGGGATGGGGATCAGGTCGGTCAGCGTCCGCAGCCCCTTGGCGGTCATCCGACCCTCGAGCACGATCGCCTTGGCCTCGACGAGAAGTCTCCATTCCTTGATCTCGTTGAGCATCATGCCCTCATTCTCGAGCACCTCGAATATCAGAGCCTTGGCGACCTGCTTCATCGGGGCGGGCGACTCGCCGAAATCAAGCCGGAGCTTGCCGTTCAGTCGGTCGGTCGCTTGCATGCTGAGGGTCACGCCTTTCAGCGATGTGAGCACCTTGGTTAGCGCGTCGAGATCGATCTCCTTGCCCGCGAGACTCTCGGCTCGATGCAGTCGGTCGCGAACCATCCGGCTCGTGAACAAGTCTTGGAGGTCAAACGCGACAACCATGTGATTGCCATGCGCGAGCGCGACCGCATTCCGGAGATACTCCGACACCTGCGGGTCGTTGAGACGCTTGAGCGTCCGCAGCCAGCGTCCTAGGTCCTGCCGGTTGGCCGGGAAGTACACGCCCAAGATGGTGGGCTCGAATAGAACGAAGAAGGCGTCGCGGGGCGAGAAGGCGACCTGCTGGCCCTCCACCGTATCGAGATAGCCCCCTTCCGTCTTGGCCAGGTACGGCAGCGAAAGGTCGCTGGTCGACTCGATCATCGCGACGTCCCAGACATCCGCGGCATTTGAGACAAAGTTGAGCTTCGCCGCGAGCATGTAGCGCTCCGAGTTGATCGGGAAGTGGAGCGTCCCCGCCTCGGGCGAGTTCCCCTTGTCGCGCCATTTCTCCTTCATGGCGATAGGGCTCATGAGCATCTTTTCCACGTCGATCATGATGAGCGTATTGGCCGAATCGGGAACTCGCCGGAGCAGCTCATAATAGTTCGCCGAGGCCGATCCCATCGTCACGACCAACACCACGACCGAAAGCAACCAACGGTGAGCAAGTCGAAGCCGCGAATGATGCATCCGAAACTCCTCTCATGCAGTTTCGTCGTTCATCAGGGCTTCCCCGAGCCGATACGGAGGAGTCCGTCACGAATAGGATACTTGGAATCAGACCCGACGCCAGGGTGCAGGGGCTCTCGTACGATGAACCTCGTTCCGGCCGCCGAACACGCATGCGTATCCTCAACGCAGCTTCGCCATGTTCGACCAAAAGCGCTCCAGGCTCTCCGTGCCTCCGAACAAGGTGGTGAAGATTGTCGAGTCGGCGAGCAGGATGTCGCCGCCGCGTGTCCCTTTCGGCGGCATCCAGATGAACGAATTAAACTCGCGATTCCCCGCGGCGGTGAATGGATGCGGCCGGGACTCGTCGATCGGCTGCCTGGCCAAAACATGAATGGACGTCGAATCTTCTGTTGTCAGCGCATAGTGCGGCAGATGCAAATGGAAGTTGAACGTGGTCACTCCATCCAGCAAACCCAGCTTGTCGAGATCCTTGTTGATGGTCAGAGGCGCGATCTGATCGGTTCCCTGCACGACGGCAGGCCGGAGCCCGAACTGATTGAGTACGGGCACTTCGAGTCCTTTCATCAGCGAGCGCGTGTACTGGCCGAAGCGCTGCTGGCGCGGCACGAGCTTGTCGCCGTGATGCTTGTACTCCATCTGGCGCTGCTGCATGTCGCTGGTGAAGCCGACATCGTGATGCGGCGCCAGGACCAGGCACGTGCCTTCCCGATCGAGCCACTCTCGGATGGCGTCGATTTCCCCCGCCTCGGCTTCCTGCTCGGAGACGAGGTGGTCCAGGCCGAAAACCATCAAAGTGTCCGTGTCCGCAAGGACTCTCTCGTCGATCGGGAGCTTGTACCCTGCCTGGTCGATGCGTTGGTAAACGGCCACTGGATGATCGGTCGTCTCACCCACAATCTGCTGGAAAGCGACGGTGGAGCGGTGGAATAACTCTAGGGTGCCTGCGATCCCCTGGAGGAAGTTCATCTTATCCCACTCGGACCCCTCAAAACTCGGCCAGCCGACCCGGCGAACCTCGGTCATGGTCGAGAAACGATTGTCCAGGTTGGTCGGGTCCCGGTTCGCTTCCCACGGATAGCTCCACGTCCAGTAGATGCTGAAACGTCGTCGCCCCGGCGTGTACGGCCGCGAGTACGTGTTTCTGGTTATAAGTTCGACCGGTTTGGTTCGTTGCTCCCATTCCTATCTCCTTTTGCTGTTTAAGTTTTCAGTGCGGATTCGGGCGGCCATCGGACAGCGCCGCGAGGTATCGGAGCGCGCTCAGGCCGGGCAGGAAGAAATAAGCCCCACCTCGGACGGTGGTGAAGGCCGGTAGCCTGGTGATCTTCTTCCGGATCGGTCGCTTGGGGATCTTGAATTCCAGCGTGCCGTCCTGGTTGCCGATGATCGGATCGCGCTCGTTGGCCAGTTCGTGGAAGTTCTTGTCATTGGCCCACACGTTTTGCGCGAACTCGAACTGGCGGATCAGGCTCCCGCAGATCACGAAGGCCGCGATCCCGCCGCTCCTGGCCATCCTCCGGTGCGTCTTCCGGCAGATGCGGCCCATAGGTGGCGCCGCGTCGGATCATGCGGCGCCGGTTCATGTTCGCGGCCGTGTCGCGCGGGTTCATGCGGCGCATGTGCGACCCCAGCGGCACAGCGTACCCGTGAGGGTCCGATTCCTTGTAATTGAAGTCGTTGTTCCGCTGCGGATCAGCCCCGAGGGCAGGATCGTCCTTTTCCGGCGCCAGCACGAGCGGGGCGCCGCTTCGCCAGCGGCCCATGAGCTTGGCGGCGACGAGTTCCTGTTCCTCCGGCGTCTGGCCGTGCTCGTGTAGGAAGTCTCGGAACGCTCCCACGTGCTCCTCCAGGCGGCGGTAGGCCGCATAGGTGCCGTTGCGGCGGAGGATTTCCGGCTCGGGTTGGCTGGCCAGGTTGCCGTCTTCGTCGGGGTATCCGAGGATGAATTCGCCCGCCTTCAACGGACCGCCCGAGCCGGGCGTCGGCTCGTCGCCCGAGCCCTCGACGATCGGCTGCGAGAGCCGGTCACGGTAACCGAAGTGGTCGTGCGCGTAGTCGAACGGCGGGGTGGCGTCGAGGTCGAGCGAGGAGAGTACCTCCACTCCCTCGCATCGCGCGACGAGTTCTCGATGCTCGGACTGGCAACGCTCGCGCTCCGCCCGATCGCGGGTGAAGAGGATGGCGATGGCGTGGAGGTCCGGTCTGGCCAGGCCTCCCAACCAATGGTCGGGGTGATTCGCGCCCGTGTCGCCAAGGACTTCCGCGCGGGCAACCATGCCCTGCTTGAACTCTTCGGGGAACGTGTCCAGCGATGCTGCATCCACCCCCAGCGCCGCAAACCGCTCCAGGTGAAGCCCACGGTCACCCAGCGCCTGTCCTCGTCCACCGAGGCGCGAGCCTCGGCGGCCGACTGCACCGTCGGCAGGATACCGGCGAGCCACCTCCTTCCAGCAGAGGGGTTGTGAATGGACAGAAACTCATAGCGTGCCGCTAGCGCCGGCGCACGGGTGAGCAGGATGTGCTGAATGTCGTCAAGGTCCAGCATGTTGCATCGTCCTGGCGGATTACTGCATCTGGTCGAGCATCGTGGAGAACGCCGCCTTGAGCTTGAGCGCCTTCTTGATCTCGTCGGCGCTCACGTAGGGATACTCCCCGTATTCGAGGAAGCTCGGGCACTGGTGCTCCCGGACGAATTTGACGAAGGCCGCAGGGTTCGACTTCCAATCTTCGGGGAACCCTTCGAGGTTCTCGAAGACCGTGTTGATTCCGTATTTCGAGAAGAGCGCCACGGCGTCCTCGGTGTACTTATCGAAGTCGGTGTCGAAGATGCCCTGATACATGAAATAGGTCTCCGTACCGATGTCGAAGAGCACCCAGCGCAGGTAGTGCAACTTGAGCACCTCAAGGGCGTCGGGCAGGCCGGCGATGGTCTCCTCGATCTTCTTCCCGTACGAGCGGATGGTCTGCTCCGTGCCGGGCTTGATCTTCGCGATGATCGTGAAGCCATAGCAGGCAGGTGTCCTGGGGAAGATCGGGCCGTATCGTCCCTGTTCCTCCTCGAAGAATCCCTCCTTCGGGATCGCCTTGGCGGCGGGCTTCGTCCAGTCGTGTTGCATGTCAGTCTTCCTGCCTTTCTTGTTGCGGGTCTTCGACCCGTGTAGCTTGATTTCCGTGTCGTCCATCGGGTCGACTCACGGCCGATAGTCGTCTCGCGAGGCGGGTGACAAGACCTCGAACGATCACATACGGGACGAGGGCCAGAATCGTTGCCGTGAGAAGCAATTCCAATGTGTAAATGCCGGAATGCACGATGACCTGGTAGATCGAGTCCAGGACCAGCGCAAGGATAAAGACGTTCCCGATATCGTCCCACGACTGTCGCAACAACTCGTGCCGGCGGCCTGGATGGGAGAAAACGGTCCACAAGAAGGGGGGCTGGCCTTCCCGTGCATCGTGCAATCCCGCCCGGATCGCAAGGAGGATGGCCATGGCCGGTTGGAGGATCAGCCGGAAAGTCATCGGCCCGTCCGAACGACCGATGAGATTCTCCCATACGCGTCTGAGTGCCTCTTCCACAATTCACCTTCTCGGCTGGGCACCTTGGAATGGGACCACGGCAGCGTATCGGGCGCCATTGCTTTATGGCGCAAGAATGCGCCCGCTCGTGGGCGATCATGGCGCGGTCCAGCAGAGGCTGGCGGACTTCGTCCGGCTCTCGTTTGGACCTCCTTAAGGACCCGGGCCGCTACCCAAACCCCGGGGCTCCACGGAAATCGCCAACAACCGCCCATCCGCAAAGTTCTGCTCGCCGTTCGAGAGGACCACGGAGAGGACCAGACATTGGAACACGAAATCCACGAAACCCACAACATAACTCAGGATCGTGAGAACCAGACCCGCGTGAGCCAGCGCTTCCTGTTCTGGTAGATAGTCACTGGTGCACTAGTCTTCCGGGCCGCCTCCGCCTGCATCAGGACCGCGGGCCACCAGAAGCCCCCGGACTCGTGGGTGCAGGGCGACATCGCTTATCCATCGAACGGGCAGCTCCGAGTAAGATCGCCGCAACTCGCCCGCAGCAAAGACGATCAGCTCGACATCCCCTGCAAGCTAATGCCGCCCGGCTGTCCCCGACCCGCTCCACGGTCCCTCTTCGGCTCGGGGCCGAAGACCGACTCCAGCAAGGGCGAGGCCCACATTCCCTGGTGATCGTTCCCGGGCAGGTAGACGGGCTGCTCGAGTGTGATCGGCCGTCCCAGCGCCAGCCGCGTGCCGAAAGGGATCGCGAGTGCGGTGATGGGATAACGGGTCAGATGCTCCCAGTCGCCGATCGGGACCGGCTCGGAGAGGGCCAGCCCCTGGGATCGGAAGGCCTTCTCGGTCATCTCGAGGCAGTAGAGCGCGGAATCGTCCAGGCGGAACTCGAAGTCGAATGGCATTTGCTGCTCGAAGATCGTACGGCAGTAGCTCATCACGCCGGGGATGTGGCGGCGGTGCTCGGGCTTCAGCCGCTTCACGCCCATGGGTCCGACGCAGTCGAGCATCCAGACCTCGAACGGCATGAGCCGAATCCCGTCCGACGAGCAGTCGTAGACCATGGGCGACCCGTCCTCGATGGCGACGATCCCAGTGTGCGAGAACGGGCTATCCGTCGCCCTGGCGATGAACCAGCTCAGGGCGAAGATCCCGCGCATGGCCCTGGCATCGCCGAGCCGGAAGACGATGTCACCGTCTCGGAGCACGTCCCGGCCCCAGCGGTTCCACCGGGCCATCTCCGGGTCCATCGGCAGTGGGAGGAGCTCCCCGGCCGACCGGGCCCGGCTCGCGGCCGGACCCCAGAAACGACCCGACCAGGCGGCCGGTCTCGTCCAGTCGGACCTTTCCTCCAGCCCCCGCTCATCGTTCCAGAACGCGATCATCCAGCAACAGAACCAGAACACGGTCAGCCTCCGGACGCATGTTGGATAACTCGGGCCAGAGCGTCCTGCACCGTCCCAAAGGTCGAACACGACCGGGGGAGACCTCCGTGCATCGAACCCGCATCGACGCAGCCGCCGAAGGGGTGCTCGAGAGGTTGATATTGGAACCAAAACGATCCCAAGGTTCAGCGGCCTTCGACGCGGATGAAGACCCCGCTTGCGAATGCCCTTACTCTGGTCGGAGTGCCTCTCATGGGAGGCACTTAGACCGCCTCCGGGCCGGGTAGCGAGCGCAGCGCCAGCCCGAGGGCGATCCAGTTGACACCGCGGAACAGCAGGTTGATCCCCACGAACAGGTCGATCACCCACAGCCCCGACGCGGGCCATTCCTGCCTCATCATCAACCCGCGGAGCACGTCGATGATCCCGCCGGCCAATGACCAGCCCCTTGCGGCGAATCGATAGCTCACGGCGGCCACAATCTTGAAGATCCCGCCGACCATCAGGAAGCACGCCGATAGCAGCATCAGGGCCGCCGGCGCGCCGACCGGCGCCCGCAGGAACGACAGCCCGACGACGATCGACAGCACGCCCGAGAGCAGCTCCAGGAAGAAGCCGTTCCAGCCCCGGCACCAGAACGCTCCCACGGCTTCGGCCGCGCCCCCAAGCAGGAGCAGCACGCCGATTGCCGCGGCCGCGGCCAGCGAGGCGATCACCGCGGAGCCCAGGACCACGGTGCCCAGGACGACCAACGAGGCGCCCAGGATGCCGAACCAGAACCAGTTGCCCCGCAGAGCATCCAAGCTCGTGGCGCAGCTCTCGGCGCAGCGCCGTGAGGAGGGGATGAGGTTCAACATCGATACTCATCGGCGGGATCCTCACGGAAGAGATCGACTCGGGCTCAGGTCAACGCGAGGAATGTCCATACTTTCAGGACGTCCCTCCAGGGAGATCGAGCGGATTGCCATCATCGTGGCGGTCGTCCTCCCGGCGTCTGGGCCCTAGCCCTGGTGACCATCCCGGATGCTGACCTGAGGTTTTGCTGCGAGAGTGAGAGGGTGCGAGGCGGGTCGCAATCCCCTTACGGGTCTTCAGGCCGAACCAGCCGCCGCCCCCCGTGGCCGACGAGAGACCCATGAGACTTTGCGTTGCGGCAGCCATTACCGCAGAGAATGGAACATCACGTCGGGCGATCATCGTGGATGTCCGGGCGTCAGATGAGTAGGCGAATCAAAAACCCACCCACGCAGAGACGCACGGCTGGGCCGTCATCGCCGGTTCGTCGAACGACCCCTCACGAACATCCAACATGTATAGACACAGAGTAATATACCGAGGTCGGAAAACTCTCGTCAAGCCAAGCTCTCTTTCTTCTTAGATATTACTTATTTATTTCTGAAAAGAGATCCGGGAGGCTGGGCCATGGCCCCCGGTTCTCGTGACGCTCCCCCGGCGATCATCGAGTTGCCGCGATGCCGAAGCCGGGCTGGAAGATCGACACCACATCGGCCATCCTCATCAAGGCCATGATCTGCGAGGGCGACACGATCTCTCGCCTTGTCGGGCATGGACGCCCAGGCATCCCGCTCGGTGGCGGTGGGAGCGACTCTCTGATCAGCCACCTCGCCATCGGTCAGACCTTGACCGATCATGACGTGCCGCTGTTCGGCGACTTCACCTGGTACGTCTCGACGGTGGTGAACACCCCGCTTCGCGACGGTCAACATACCGGCGTGACACTGACCCCCGGCATGCGTACGCACCTGGGCCGCGACTGGTATTTCCTGGCCGGTCTACCGACGCCGGTGACCAGTCAGCGAATCGGCGACCTCGGCATGATCTTCTGGTTTATGAAGGCGTGGTGAGCAGAGGCGAAACCCGGCGTACGCCGCCGAGCCCGGGGGACCGTTCCCGTCCCCCAGGTGGCGTCGAGATGCAGACATGTCGCGGACCAAGCCGTTGTCACCAGGCGTTCTCCCCTCGCCAGCCTTGCCGGGGCACCAGGTCGACTGCTTGTCAGATCCGGGGTTCGCGACGTATCGTTGGCTTCCGCCGAGTGATTACACGAGCTAATTGACGCCTGCGTATCCCCCAACTGCCCATTTATCGAGAGGCCCCCTTTTCTGTCCCCTTTCAGGAGCGAAGCTTGAGAGCCTTTCCAACTCGGCTCGGTACAACGGCGACTTTCTTAGGTCTGATGATCGCATGCCAGCCTGTGATGGGTCAAATTCCCTCGGCGGAGGACGGGCTGAAGATCGGAACCTTGCGCGTCGAGAAGATCCTGTTCCTGGGCAACAGCATCACGTTGCATGGGCCGGCGCCGGAGATCGGTTGGACCGGCAACTGGGGCATGGCCGCAAGTGCTCGTGAGAAGGACTACGTCCATCAGCTGCTGGATCGGATCTTCAAGCAGGCCGGCGGTGCTCCGAAGGTGATGATCCGCAATATCGCCGACTTCGAGCGGAAGCTGACCGAATACAACATCCGAGAATCCTTGAAGGAAGAGCTGGCCTTCGAGGCCGATGTGGTCATTCTCGCCATTGGCGAAAATGCCGCGTCGCCGAAGACGGACGACGCCCGTAAGCGATTCGCTGGTGCTGTAGGGTCTCTGCTCGCCCAGCTTGGCCAACATGGGAATCCCAAGATCTTTGTTCGGAGCCAGTTCTGGTCGGATGCTGAGAAGGACCGGCTCCTGAAGAAGGCCTGCGATGACGCAAGAGGGATCTTCGTCGACCTCGGCAAACTGGGGCTCGACCCGGCGAACTCCGCCCGGTCGGAACGTCACATAGAACATGCGGGTGTTGCCGGCCATCCCGGCGATAAAGGCATGGCCGCCATCGCCGACGAACTGTGGCGGGCCATTCAGCAAGTCGGAGGGGCAAAGCCGTGACGTCGTCATCTCGGTGTCGAATCTCCCGACATCGGACAATCGATCAGCGAGTCCGAGTTCCGGGTCCGCCATCCCGAAGTCGGCAGCAGCACATCGCCTGGTCGAGGTCAGAAGCGAGCGGCCGACGTTGAGGCCGACCCTTAACATGACGCTGAAGAGGACCCGGCCCGTTCCAGCGCGAGAGTGGTCACGGTTCACTCGGTAATCCCGCCACTTAGGTCTGCCGTTCGGCGGTTCGCTTGCCCTATCCGTTCAGACTCTTCAACGAAACGAGTCATGGTATGACGTATCAGATGAATTCACTTCTCCACTGGCGAATCATCTCATTCAGATGCTTCGGCATCGCGAACCGACGCGCCTCACGTTTTCGAAGCATCCTACGATTCGTTAGTAGCCGAGTCTTTCGGTAACTTACGTTCGAGTCCCGCGTACCTCTCGGTCGCCTTCTTGAAGGCTGAGCCGTCGTCGATGAACTTCCGCTGCTGACGCTGCTCGTTCGCCACCGTGAACAGCCTGCGCACGATCGCGGGGCTGCTTTCGTTGGCCGCCTCGCTACGGCCGCTCTCCTTGTCCGGTCGCCAGGTCTCGATCAGCTCGGGGACGATTTCGAGGAGAAACTTCACGCGGGTGGCCCGGGCGAGCTTCGGATCTTCGAGCTTCGCCAGAATCTGAGCCGGGGTTCTCTGAGCAGTGCCGGAAACAATCTTCATCTGGCCGTCGTCCGCCGGTGTCGGGTCGAGCACCGTACGCGCGAAGGGCTGAAGTGCGAGCTTCTCCGCTTTGAGGGGGTCGCGGTCCAACACGCTTGCCTTGTATGTGCGCACCTCCTCGAGGACACCACGCAATGCGGCGGCGAGCGGCGTGCGGCACTCGGCCCGTGACAGATCGAGAGAGACCTTCAAGAGGTTCGCGAGGTGCTCGTTTTGCAGCCTCCGATCGCTCGGGTGGCGTTCCGCTGCCTGCATGAGGATCCCGCTGGCCCACCGCGTCTGTCCCGCCTTGGCTTCGATCAGTGTACGCAGTGAGGCCGCCTCGCCGTCGTCGAGCGCCCGCACCGTCAGACCGGCCGTTGGTTCGGTGGCCGCTCTCGTCGCCTTTGTGACAGGCGGCATAACTGCTGGGCCGCGCGGCGCCGGCTCATGGGCCGGTGGGGTCTTGAGAGTGCCCGCTGCCGGAGCCGGATCAGCCGCCTCGTCATATTGCCGAAGTGGCCCGGATGGGAGCCGCCGCTCCCGAGCCGGCGCCGGCCGGGCCGACTCATACTCCGGTTCAATCTCGGCGGGCGGTAACGGCACGTCACCGAGCTCGGCCAGGGCGATCTCATGGAGCCGATCCGCGTCGTCCACATCGGGGTCCAGGTCGCCGAGGCGGGGGATTGAAATGGGCAGGTCCTTTACCTTCTCACCATCTGCGTTCTTGAATTGGGTCAGGACGAGCGCATCCCCGTCCATCCGGCAGAAGATCTCTCGGACGCCGATCTCCTGAGGCTCGCCCACGTCGTTGACATAGGTGATCTTGATCGAGGGCGTTGAGGGACGTTTGGTCATTCCGTCCCTATACTTCGGGTCGGCTTCGGCGGTCGCCAGCAATTGGCGGGCGGTGTACGCGCCGTACGTGGCGGGGTCGGCTTGGTCGATCCGCAAGCGTCCCTGATCGTCCTTGACGACCCGGATCTCCGGTATCGACCAAGCCGTAGACGCTCGAGGCGTATCGGCTCGTGGTTTCACCTCTCTTCGTCCCCCTTGATCGATCGCTCCTGCCACCTCGCCGTTCCTCGAATTTGTGGAGGGTAGATATTCGGCCCCAAGGTCACCCGATCTGAGGCGCCGTTCATGTCGGTGCCCCACCGCCCAGCGCGGTACTCGACTTTCCACCCGAATGCAGTCACGGGGATACTTGACCAGATCTGGCCTTCTGTCCTTTTTGACGCTTCGTCCCGCTGACAAGTTCCATGGCTTCCGGAACACCGAGCGGCTCACCACCCACTTGAGACCGTCTAGGGTGGCGGATGTCTGTTCTAGAGCGCCTATCTATTGGATTGCGCACGCTCCATGCCAGCGCGACGCCGTCGGCCGGCGCCCGCGTCGGAACAGGCCCCGAAGGCGGCGCCAGGAGCCCGATGATCATCAGCATGGACAGGCCGATGCCCTTGAGGTCGTTTTCCTTCATGGCCGCGATCCCGATGCTGAAAGCCGCGACGATGAAGAGGAGGCTGCCGATGGTTAACCTAGGAGGATGCATCGTGATTTTCCTATGAGCGACCCCTGCATCCTAATCTCCTCAGCGAAGGCGGTAAATGACCTGGCTGGGGGAGGAGCCTCCGTCCCGCGACCACACCGGCCGAAGATCGGCGGCCCGAGCCGGCTCCTACAGGGGTTCGTCAGGGGCCTTTCGTCATGCGCAACCCACAGGTTAGGCGCTCTAACCCGAACCGGCGATGCTTCCCACAAGGAACGAGTATCCGGTGGCGGATTGATCCTGTCTCGCGGTGGTCAATCTGTCCGTTCAGATGCTTTGATCGCCTTCTTTCCGATTGATCGCTAGAGGGAGCAAGGTGTCCGCAGGCCGCGTATGGCCGTCGCGCCGGTGACAGCATCGTTCGCACACAAATCTCGCGAGAGAGAGGGCGGCGATAAGAACGAGCCAGTCGAAGACCAGCACCAATCCTTCGAGGCCACCGGGTCGGAATCTGTTAAAGTAAATGATGCAGACCATGAAGGGAGCGAGGGGCCAACCGCGATAGAACATGGCTTTTGTAACTGGGTCTAACTCTTCAGGAATGTCCCCGCCCCACACTTCCTGCCATCCGGAATTCCGAAGGTTCGCCCAGATCCAGGCCCCGGTGAGCAAGGCGAGGCAGAACGCGGTGATCGGGCGGTCGGGGCGGAGCCGCCGCGCGACGGCGACAAGACTGACGACGGCGATAGCAATTGTGAAGACGTACGCCATGTTCAACTGGGCCTAAAAGGCAATCCGGAACATGTCCTCGGTCTCCGTCCATGGTATCGCCTGGATGGGAGCCGGCGATAGACCGCTTTTCCGCGATCTCCGGTAACTACCACGCGGCCTGAGAGCCTGCTACTGCCGCCAGCGTATCCCCTAACTGCCTTTTGATCGAGAGGCCAGCTCGCCGGTGCCTGCATCTCCCCTCAACTCAGATCCTGGATGAGCGGCTTACTCATTGGTACAATCCCATTCCACTTCTGCCGCACACCACACCGTGAACACGGTCGGTGCCAATATGATCGATTTCCCCATGTTCAATGCGGAAGCCCGCATGTCGGCACGACGATGGCCGACCTTCCAGGCCCGCGCTGTGTACGGTGCGCTGCTCCTCGCGTTCTTGTGGATTTTCCACCTAAACCACGAGGGTTGGTTGGCCGGCCGGCCGCTCTCCACGAAGGAGTTGGCCGAGTTTGCCGCGGCGGCATTCGAATGGCTGGCCGTGGGCCAGGCGGCTCGTTGTGCTGGCGCTCGTGCCGGCGCTGGTGGCCGGAACCGTGGCCGAGGAGCGGTCGCGCCGGACACTCCCCGGGCTGCTGGCGTCTCGTCTGTCGAGTGCGGCGATCATCCTGGGGATCCTTTCCCGGGCCGCGACTTGCGGGTTCGACGCGGCCGTGGACCGGCCTCGGCGCATGCCATCGAGCCACCGCTCGGCTTGACCGGGGCGACCGGTTCTTCAACAAACGGGGAGGACGTGGAGCTCTGAAGATTGCATCAGCATGATAAATACGTGACGATACGATGACCTTGCGCAACGCGGACAGAGACGTCCGCGGAACCTGCGCGACCGTTGCTCCACGAGTGGTGATGGCAAGTCCTCGACACACGTGATGCCCTCTGTCTTATCAGCAGCGGATTGTACGGGCCCGATCCTTGGCGCTCCAGGCCCATCCTGCGGGCCTAAAGAATCAGCACCACCGGTAGAACCGGTGGTATGAGGAAGGCCCCTTGAAGGGGCCGTTGGGTCAAATCGACCATCGCCTGACCTCGGTCTTCAGCCACCTGGACGTCTTCGATTCCTGGATACGCCACCAGTGGAGCTTCGGAGCCAGCCGGATCACCTCGCCGCGATATCCAGAATCCCACGAGCTTCGACCACGCGACATCCCTTTCATGAGCGAGGCGTCTCGGTGACTCGAACACACGCTGGGAACGGCAGAGCCTTTAGGAGTCTCACCGCCAGAGGCGGTGGATTTGTTATTGATTAATTCGACCCATTCAGGATCCTCCGCACCTCGACCAGGTTGTCGAAGAACGTCGCGCCGCCGCCCATGTCGGCCAGGGCGGATGAGGAGGTGTTATTGACGTTGGAGCCGCCGGGTACGAGCTTGTTCCAGTAGATGCCGGTGGCGACGGCCACTCCGGGACGGACGGCACGGGTCAGGGCGACCCGCGCCTGGAATTGTCCCCGATCGTTGAAGACTTTGACCCAATCGCCGTCGCTGAGGCCGCGGGTCCGGGCGTCCTCGTCGGCGAGCTCGATTGTTGGTTCGCCGGCCGCGGCGCGGTGATGCGGAGAGTTGGCGAACGTTGAGTTGAGGAACTGTGGCCGCGGCGGGCTGAGCAACTGGAGCGGATACCGCGCGGCAAGGTCGGGGCGGGTGAGCGGGTCCTCCAGCGGCGGTGTGTAAGCCGGCAACGGGTCGAAGCCGTCGGTTTTCATTCGCTCGGAGTAGAACTCGCACTTGCCCGAAGGGGTGGGGAATAATCCTTCGGCGAACGGGGCGAACGCCTCGGGGATATTCAGCCGAGCTGGTCCCTCGGCTTTGAGGCGGTCGAGCGTAATGCCCCGAATGCTCGAGCCGCCGTCGAGGACCTCGCGGATCAAGGTCTCGTCGTCGGGGAAGAGTTCCGGTTCGAAACCCAGCCGGCTCGCCAGGCCGCGGAATACGTCGTTGTTCGATCGGCACTCGCCGCGCGGCGCGATCGCCGGCGGGTTGTACATCACGTCGAAGTGGCCATAGGAGCCGTGGATGTCTTCGTGTTCGAGCTGCGAGGTGGCCGGCAGGACGATGTCGGCGAAATCGACGGTGTCCGTCGCGAATAGCTCGTGGACGACGACGAACACGTCCTCGCGACGCAGGCCTTCGAGGACTCTCGCCTGGTCGGGGGTGACGGCGGCTGGGTTGGCGTTGTAGACGTAGAGTGCGCGGACTGGCGGCCCCGGTAACTCGCCGGCCAGAGCCTCTCCGAGCTGGTTCATATTGATGATCCGGGAATTCGGTGAGAGCAGGGGGCGGGTGAGCTTGTCCATGGCGAAGTCGTAGGCGCCGCTCGTCGAGAGCATCGCCCCGCCGCCGTGGTGCCGCCACGACCCGACGATCGCCGGCAGGCAGGCGATCGTGCGGACCGCCATCCCGCCTCCATGGTGGCGCTGCATCCCGTAGTTGAGCCGGATCAGCGACGGCTGCTCGCGGGCCAGCCGGTGCGCGAATCCCGTGATCGCATCGACATCCACGCTCGTGATCGCTGCGACTTTCTCTGGAGGATACTCGGTCAAGAACGCGCTGACGGAGCTGATCGGCGCCGAGGGTGGCGCGCTGGAGGTAATCGTCGTCCTCGAGTCCGTCGCGCCAGAGGACGTGCATGATTCCGAGCGCCAGGGCGGCGTCGGTGCCGGGCCGGGGCTGGATGTGCCAGTCAGACCGCCGAGCCGTCGGGCTCCGATAGGGATCGATCGTGACGATCGTCGCACCCGCCTTGCGCGCCTCGATCATCAGGCTCCAGAGGTGGCTGTTGGTGTTGGCCGTATTCGAGCCCCAGTTGACGATGAATTTGCACCGCGGGACGGCCATCGGGTCAGCCCCGAGCCGGCCGCGTCCCATCGTGTATTCATAGCCGAGGGCACCGGCTGTGGCGCAGATGGTCCGGTCCAGGCGGGAAGCCCCCAGACGGTGGAAGAACCGGCGATCGAGGCTGCTCGATTGGAGCTTGCCCATCGTCCCGCAATAGCTGTAGGGAAGAATGGCCTCAGGACCATCGGCCGATCGGGCGATCGCCGCAAACCGCTGCGCTATGGTCTGGAGCGCCTCGTCCCAGGTCATGCGCTCGAATTGTCCCTCACCTTTCCTGCCGACTCGCTTCATCGGATGGAGCAGGCGATCAGGACTGTAGACCCGCTCGAGATATCGGGCCATCTTCTGGCAGAGGAACCCGCGGGTGAAGGGATGATCGGGGTCGCCTCGCAACTCGACCGCCACGCCGTCTTTGACCGTAACGAGCATGCTGCACGTATCCGGGCAATCGAGGTGGCAGACGTTCTTGACCACAGTCGGTGCGGAGTCGTGTTCGATCGTCGGCACGATGTTCGAAATCCTTCTCAAGGTCGATGCAGTCGGGAATGAACGATCCCGAAACCGAATTGTTGGACCGAGTACGCCACGATTATAATCCATGGTGGTATTCAACGCGCCACGGTTCACCCTCGAATCAACAGGGTGTCCGTGGTCGTCAGGGAGATCTTGGACATGATTTCGTCAATCGTAGCCTGGTCCGTGATGGTTGCCTGGTTGTTATGGGCGCGAGCGGATTCATCGTCTCGCCCAAGATGGTGGACAGGCCCGCGGCGGAAGTCGCTCGCGAGCGAGACCTTGTCCGCCAGATTAACCTTGTCAGCGACGAATTCTCCCCAAAGTTTTGGCAGCGTTATCGGCAGTTGCGGGCGAAGCTCCCGGAGGCAACGTTGGTTCCGGACGGGCCCGAGCCTAAGGAACTGATCCGAATGTCTGATCAACTCGAGATTCGCCACGCGTACCGCCCCGGGTTGCTTATCGAGTTGGCAAAGCTTCGGAAGACCTCGCTCCTTGAAGCGATGAAGCATTCCGATGTGGTAGCGCATTTCCCTGGCTGAGGTCGATGGAAGCCCGCTTGACAAACCACGAGACTCCGACGACGCTTAACAGTTGTTGAATCCACCCGGACGCATCGAGAAGAGTAGAGCCTGCCGACTGGAACCTGCCTACCCTCATTCGGCCCCCGTCGCGCCGGCCCGCGATCGGATCGCAGGAGATCCCCATGAGACGCGAGATCATCGGATTAGCCCTGGTGTCGGCTCTCTGCATGGGATCGGCGGCCCTGGCCGCACCTCCGCAGATCAAGGACATTGCTCCATCCGGAGTGCAGCGGGGCGTGGCCAGGGAGGTGTCGATCGCCGGCGCCAATCTCACAGGGAACCCCCGATTGATCGCGCCGTTCGGGTTTCACCACAAGGACCCTGCGCCGAAAAGTGACGCTTCGACCTGGAAGTTGAACGTCGTCGTCAACGCTGATGTCGCCGTCGGGGTCTACCCGATCCGGGTCCAGACCGACGACGGGATCTCCAACCCGTTCCCGATCGCGGTTGGCCAGCTCGCGCAGGTCGCGGAGAAGGAGGAGAACAGCACGTTCGAGTTGGCTCAACCGATCCCGGAGCCGCCGCTGATCGTCGAAGGGGGCGTTTCGGGCAACGACGTCGATTATTTCCGGTTCCACGGGCGGAAAGGAGAGCACATCCTCGTCGACGCCCAATGCGCGCGGATCGGCTCAGGGTTGGATCCGACCATCCGCCTGACGTCCGCGGGGCCGAGCCGAAGCTACGTCGCATCAGCGGATGACACGCCAGGACTGCTGACGGACGCCCGGCTCACGGCCGTGCTTCCTGAGGATGGCGACTACGTCGTCGAGATTTCGGACTCGCGCTATCAAGGGGCGAGCCGGCCGGTGTATCGCCTGGTCATCGGTGCGATTCCCATGGCCGAGGAAGTCTACCCGCTGGGTGGACGGTTGGGAGAGACGATCGGATTGGAGCTGCGCGGAGGGACGCTCGGAGGAGTCAATGCCGCCGCCGCCATGCTGAATGCACCGTTCGGGACGGAGGTCTTCCAGCCGCGGGTGAATGAGTGCATGATCAACCTGCCGATGAAAAGCGGGAAGAACCTCGACCTGGAATCGGTACCGCCGCTGGTGGTCTCCGACTACCCCGAGCTGCGCGAGTCGGTCGAGCCGGCCGCTTCCCCGGTTCGAACCGTCGCGCCGGTGGTGTTCAACGGACGCATCGATCCGCCCGGCGATGAAGATCGGTTTTCCCTGGTCGTGACTCCTGGCTCCCGGGTGCGGATCGCGGTCCATGCTTACGAGCTCGGCTCGGCGCTCGACGCCGTCCTGCGCGTCGAAGGCAACCGGGGGGCGTCGATCGCGAACGCCGACGATACCACGATCCGGCTCCCGCCCAAGAATAACCAGCCCCAGTCGCTGATCCTGCCCGACCCCACGCTCGAGATGACCGTGCCCGGCGGGACGAATGAGATCACGGTCGTGATCCGGGATCTCGAGCGCCGCGGCGGCGTGGGCTTCCCGTACCGGATCGTGGCCGAGCCCCTGACGCCCGAGTTCGAGCTCCAGGCGAACGACGCGCAGGTGAGCATCCCTCAGGGTGGGACCGCCGCCGTCGGTGTGACCGTCAAGCGCAAGGGGTACAGTGGCCCGATCCAGATCACAGTGGCCGACCCGCCCTCCGGCTTGACCGTACGCCCGGGCGTCATCGCCGCCGGCCAGACTGCGGGCGTCCTGTCCTTCAACGCGTCCGCCGATGCTCACTTTGTTGCCGCCCCCATCAAGCTCGTCGGCCGAGGCGAGGGATCGAGCCCGCCGCCGGAACGGCTCGCGGTCGAGCCGATCGTCTTCGTCCGCCAGGAGAATCTGCCCACGAGTACAATGAACCAGTATGGCCTCGTCGTGGCGCCCGCCCTGGCAACACCCGTGACGCTCGATAGTCCCTCCACCGCGATCGAGGTTGCGCAGGGATTCGGCGCGACGATTCCGGTCAAGGTCGCTCGCCCCAAGGGGACCGATGGGGAGCTGGCGATCACGATGGCCCTGCCGTTGCCTCCGGGCCTGACCGTCCCCGGCGACAAGATCGCCGCCAAGGCCACAGAGGGGACTGTTCGCGTCCAGGCCGCACTGGCCGCGGCACTCGGGACCACCACGATCGCCCTTCAGGCCAAAGGCAAGATCGCCAACCACGATCAGACGATCGCTGTTCCGGCCGTGACCCTGGCCATCGTGCGGCCGGCTGCGCTCGAGCTCGCGGCGACAGCCCTCGAGGTGAAGGCCGGCACCACGGTCGAACTCAAGGGAAAAGTCGTTCGGAAAGGAACGTTCAACGAACCGGTGACCCTCAAGCTCAACGGGCTGCCAGCCGGTCTCAAGGCCGACGCCGTCACGGTCGCGCCTGGGGCCAGCAGCTTTATTCTGAAAGTGGTTGCCGAGCCGAAGGCCGCCGCGGCCTCGACCGGCGTACAGGTCGCCATGGCGTTTCAGGTCGAGAAGAAAGACTATTCGGTCCCGCCAACGCCACTGGCTGTGAAGGTCCTTCCTGCCAAGTAGTATTCGGATCCGTCGCCTCGACAGAACGGCCCAGGGAGAAACGCCACGATGTCCCGGACCCTCGATCGTATCGCATCGACTCTCATCATGTTCCTCGGCCTGATGCTGTCGTCCCTCGCGATGACCCGCGGCGACGATGTCAAGGATGCGGCCAAGAAGGAGGCGCCGACGGCACCGGCGTCGGCCGCTACAAAGAACCAGGCGCCGAAGGCGCCGGCGGAAACGGCCAAAGCCCCAGTTCCGGCGGAGAATCCCAAGCCCAAAGCTCCGGCTCCGGCGGCTGGAGTGAAAGCGGTCAGCTTCATCCACGACGTCGCGCCGATTCTGGTCGAGAACTGCATTGCTTGCCACAACCCCCGGAAGTCGGAAAGTAAGTACGTGATGACGACGTTCGCCCAGCTCGCCAAGGGCGGCCAGGATGGGGAAGGGATCACGCTCGAGCCGGGTAAGCCCGACGATAGTCGCCTCATCGAGCTGATTCGTCTCGACGGCCAGCCGCGCATGCCCTACAAGCAAGACCCACTCGCTCCGGAGAAGATCGCAACCCTCGAGCGCTGGGTGACCCAGGGCGCCAAGTACGACGGGAGCTCGCCGACCGAGGACTGGACGATCGTGCTCCGCAAGACACAGCAGGCGACAGTCCCGACCGCCTACCCAGTGACCGTCCCGATCACGGCGCTGGAGTTCAGCCGGGACGGGGCGGCTGTCGCCGCATCGGGCTATCATGAAGTCACGTTCTGGAGGACGAAGGACGGGTCGCTGGACCACCGGCTCGGCGGCCTGGCCGAGCGGGTCTACGATGTTGCCTACAGTCCGGACGGCAAGTGGATGGCGACCGCCAGCGGCGACCCCGGAATCTACGGCGTGGCCAAACTGTGGTCCGTCGAGCCCAACGGGTCGGTCAAGCCCGTGCGCGAGCTCGTCGAGACTCAGGACGTGGTTTTCTCGGTGGTTTTCAGTTCCGATGGCAAGAAAGTGGCCGAGGCCGGCGCGGATCGCACGATCCGAGTGTTCGAGGTCGAGACCGGCAAGATGCTCGTCCAGATCGAGGACCATGCCGACTGGATCTTCGCCGTCGCCTTCAGCCCCGACGGCAAACGCCTCGCCAGCGCCAGCCGGGACAAGACCAGCAAGGTGTTCGATATTGAGAAGAAAGAGTCCCTGGTGACGTTCCCCGGGCACGCCCAGCCGGTCTACACGGTCTCATTCACGCCCGACGGAAAACACGTCGCGACCGGCGGCGAGGACAACCAGATCCGAGTCTGGGACCCCGACAAGGACGGCCGGCAGGTCCGAAACATCGGCGGCTTCGGCGGCACCGTATTCCGGCTCCGCTACACGCCCGACGGCCAGGCTCTTGTCGCTTGTAGCGCTGATAAGGTCGTGCACATTCTCAAGCCGTCGGGGACGTCGATCCGCAAATTGAATGGCCACCAGGACTGGATCTATTCGCTGGCGATCTCACGCGACGGCAAGACGATCGTGTCGGGGAGCTGGGACGGCGACGTCCGCCTCTGGAACTTCGCCGACGGCAAGCTCATCCGGAACTTCTTCGCCGCGCCGGGCTACAAGCCGGGCACGACCACGGCGGCGGCGCGGTGATGGGAATTCAGGAAAACTGATTGAACACGAAATACACGAAATACACGAAAAAAGCCAAAGAAAGAAGAGGCTGGGTGTTGGACTTCCTCGCTGGCTCCTTGGATTGAACCGCTTCCCCGCCTTCTAATCACCGATGGGTGGTATCAATTGCACAAGCTCATGAATTTGGATCATTGTACCTTTCGTGTATTTCGTGTATTTCGTGTTCAAACTTTTCTTCTTTCCCTACAAAAGAGACTCTCCGGATCTGACCCCTTGATTTGCTATCGATCGCTCATACGAAGAGTTCTCGGATCGGTTCGGCATGCTTGAGGATCGCGCGGGATTCGCCGTCGGGTCCTGTGAGGTATTGTGATGTGTCGATGCCGAGGCTGTGGTACATCGTGGCCAGGATTTCGGGCAGAGTGACCGGTCGATCGGCCGGTTCGGCGGCGTGGGCGTCACTGGCGCCGATGACCTGACCGCCGCGGACGCCACCGCCGGCCATCGCCACGCTCCAGACTCCGGGCCAGTGGTCGCGGCCGCCATTGGCGTTGATGCGGGGGGTGCGGCCGAACTCGCCCGCCGCGACCACGAGCGTGGAAGCGAGTCGTCCAGATCGTTCCAGGTCGTCGAGGAGCGCAACGAAGGCGCGGTCGAAGGTCGGAAGCAGATCGCTGGCATAATCGTGGAGCGTGCTGAACGGCGCCGAGCCGTGGCAGTCCCAGGTCACTCGGTTGAACACGGTCTCGAACATGTTGACCGTGACGACACGGACTCCGGACTCGACCAGTCGGCGGGCGAGGAGACAACTCTGGCCAAAGGTCGTCCGCCCATAGGCGTCGCGGACCGAATCGGGTTCCCCGGCCAGGTCGAACGCTCTCCGTGCTGTTGCGCTCGGGATCGGATCGGCGCCCGCGAGGAAAGCACAAGCTCGATCGAGGGCTCGCCGAGGGTCGTAATCGTCGGCAGCCGGATCGGTTGCCAGGTGGAACGGGTCGAACGCCGAGCCTAACCAACCGGCCGATTGGCCGTGGGGGATGTCCACTCCCGTGCTCGCAATGGGCATCGGCAGAACCATGGACGGTGGCACGGATCGTTTCGTCCGATCGACTCGGGCCACCACGGAACCCAGGTGGGGAGCTTCTTCGCCAGCCCGGCAAAGAGAGCCGGTCTGAAGCAACTGGTGGCCGGTTTCGTGGATCGGCGCGTCGTCGTGAGACACGGACCGGATCAACGCGACGCGGTCGAAGAGGGACGCCATCCGCGGGAGGTGCTCCGAGATCCGGACGCCGGGGCATCGGGTTGCAATCGAGCCGAATGGGCCACGGATCTCCGACGGGGCGTCCGGCTTGGGGTCGAACGTTTCGAGCTGGCTGGGACCGCCCACCATCAGGAGCAGGATCACCGATCTTTCGGGTGGGGATTCGGCCGCCGAGAGGGCGTTCCGACCGCTGAGTGAGAGGCCCCAGACCCCGAACCCGATTCCTCCCGCTCGCAAGAAATCGCGACGGGTCACCTCCGTGCGAGTTCGCGCGTGGCCCTGGTCAAGCGTGAGCATGGCATCACCCCTTCCGTTTGCGACCGGGAGTATCGTAACACTCAGGATTCTGGCACAACAGGCCCCTCTCGGACTTCCACAAAGACCGCGGCTCGAACCGCGCGGCTTGCCGCTCCGCGCTCGAAATGCGAGTCTATCGATTGTAGCGATTAGCCCGAATCTAGCGAAGCTACGCGAGCTCGGTAGAATCGATTTCATCTGGCCTACTCTTCGAGCCGATAGAAGCGCTGAATTGTGATAGGTCTGCCAAGGAGGGTCAGGACACCATGGCGAGAGTCCAGTGGGGCCTATTGGTGAGCGCGGCCGGGCTGGCCGTGAGTGCGGCATGGTCCGATCTGGCCAGGGCCCAGGCGCCGACGATCGAGCAGACCGGTCAGATGCTGGGCGGAATCGGCTCCATTACGCCCGGATCGAATCAGTCGCTTCTGGGTCCACTTCCGGGCGGCGGTGGAGGGCTCCAGGCGATTCAGCCGGGTCGGGACGAGATGTTGCTAGGCCGACTGGGACCGTCGGTACCTCGGGTACCAACCTCGATCACGATGCCGGGCGGGGCCTATCAGGGCCCCCCACAAGGCCGGGGGATCACCGCGCCTCAGCCACTCCCCGCGCCGAGGCCTCCGGCTTACGGACGATTCGAGCTACCGAGTGGTCCCCAGAGCGATGGTCCACCCGACGGCTTGACCATCGACCAGGCTCTCGATCAATACGTTCATGAGAACCTCGAGCTGCGATCCCAGTATCTGGAGATACCCCAGGCACGCGCCGACGTCCTTACGGCCAGCCTTCGCGCCAATCCGATCTTGTACGCGGACAGCCAGTTGATTCCGTACGGCAGTTTCAGCCCGCGCCGGCCGGCTGGCCCGACCCAGTACGACCTGAATATCTCGCACCCGATCGATTTTTCCCACAAGCGACAGGCCCGGACGATCTTCGCGGAATCGAGTCTACGGGTCATGGAGAACCAGTACCAGGACGTGGTTCGCCTGGGACTCAACAATGTTTACCTTGCCTACGTGGATGTGCTGGCGGCTCGACAGACGGCCCGCTACTCCCAGGTCACGGTCGAGGGTCTCGATAAGCTGCTTAAGGCCATGCAGGCCATGAAGAAAGAGGCGGGCCACACCAGTGCCGACGTCGATGAAACGCTGTATATGCTGGACATCGCTGCCGCCGGATTGCTCGACGCCGAGGAAAACTTTCACAGGGCGAACCGAATCCTGGCGGAGCTACTCAACATTCCGCCGGAACAGGCCGAAGGGCTGAAGGTGCAAGGGACTCTCGAAGACATCGGCCCGCCCCCGCCACCCGACGAGACACTCATCCGGCTCGCCCTGGATTCTCGCCCCGACGTGGCGGCTTACCGGCTGGGGGTGCAGGCGGCAGAGGCCGGTCTCAAGCTCCAACTGGCCAACCGATTTCAGGACGCGTACCTGCTCTTTCAGCCGTTCACCTATCAGAATAATGCGCCCTACGGTAAGGAAAGCCTGCCGTCGTGGGCGATTGGCATGACCCTGCCCTTGCCGGTCTATAATCGGAACCAGGGGAATATCGAACGAGCGAGGATCAATATCTACCAATCCCAGGTCCAACTGGCATCGCTGGAACGTCGGGTGATCACTCAAGTCCAGCAAGCCGTGAACGAGTACCGCGTCAGCGGGAATCTCGTGCGGCTCCTTCGAACACAGGTCGATCCCGTTCTGAAACGTGCTGTGCAGGCGCGGTCGAGGCTGTTCGAGGAGGGGGAGGCGAGCGTGTTCACGTTCTTTGACGCCGAGCGCAAGTACAACGACCACGTCAAGTCGTATCTCGACTCGGCCGTGCGGCATCGCAAGGCCATGCTCCAGCTCAATACGGCAGTCGGGCAGAGGATCATGCCGTGAGCGAGATCATGAACGAAGCCGGGCGGAGGCTCGCGTTCGAGCCTCCGGCCACGACCTGTAGCCCCCTGGAAGGAAGCCGCTCGTGACGACCCATCGAGCGGATAAACGGCTCATCGGTGGATCGGCGGGGAGTCGGTCCACGACACGATCGGGTAGGTGATCAATTAATCAGATTCTTGACGACGCGGGCCAGATCAGAGCCCGTTTCGGTCAAGCTGTAGAAGTTATTCTTGCCCTGCCGGCGCGGGGCGATGATGCCGCCGTGGCGGAGCAGGGCGAGGTGATGGCTCACAGCGGGCTGGCTCTGGCTCAACTGGGAGCAGAGGGCACCGACGTGCCGCTCACCTTCGGCGAGGATGAGGATCACCTGGAGGCGGGTCGGGTCGCTGACATGCTTGAGCAGGATCGACGCGCGGCGCGCCTGGTGAAACCTCTGCTCGGCTCCACGAACGGCCTTGGACTTGGTGGCGACGGTCTTGGTCGTCGTCGCGGTCTTGACACTGGACTTGGCTGCTGGCGGCATCTGAATGATCTCCTCTCCATGAATCAGTCTCGATTGTTATCCCGAATCAGTCTGCACCCCAGCCTCTCTCGGTGGGATCCCTTGCAAGTGGGGGGCTGCGCGGCCTATAGCCTCACTCAAGGGATTCCCCCTTCCGGCTCAGTCGGTGGCCGCGTGACGTAACTCAATACCCCTCAGATAGAAGCGGCTGGATCGCTCGCCAATTGCGCAAGCCCGCGGCACACGAAAACGGCTCCATCACCATCTTGCGCGTACGTATCTCAACGTGGGTGCTTATCGACATCTTAAAGTTATTCCAACGACTGTCAACGGTAACCTGCAAGTTTTATCCTTCTTTGATTCGGCACACGTGTTCGACCCAGTCCCTTCCCAGCGACGACGCCCATTCCGGACAGGCGTGTCCTCATATCACAAGCATGTGCCGAGATGAGCGTTGCAGCGAGTGGGTGGGTTCACGGCGTCGTGGCTCAACGGGCCGCTGCGGGAAGCAAAGAATAAATCGTCTTGAGGAAATCGGCCGTCTCCCAGCGATTCGCCTGCGTCCCCACCTCGAGCCGGGCCAGGTTTCCCCGGGGATCGATCACGGCCGTGGCGAGATTATGGGCGATATCGCTGCCGTCAGGCCCGAAGAAGAGTCCCAGAGGTGCCGCGATCTTCGCCAGTTCGGGATGCGACGCAACCGCGAAGGACCACAATGGTGGGACAGCACCGCGGATCTGTGCATGCTTGCGCAACACTTCGGGCGTGTCGTGCTCTGGATCGAAGGACAACGAAATCAGTCGCATTTCCTTGGCACGGTTAGGGTATGCGGCAAGGTGTTGTGACAGATCCGAGAACTTGCGATCCATTAGCGGGCAGAAGTCCGGCATGGGACAACGTGTATAAATGAACGTTAGAACAATGACCTTGCCTCGCAAATCGGAAAGTTTGAATGGATCGCCGTCCTGTCCAATCATCGTGAAGTCGGGTACTGGATCGCCCACATGGAGGCGAGGTAACTGTTGACGAACCTGAACCTTCCCTTTCGAGACATCGAGGACCTTGGCCGGTGCTTCGGCCGGCCTGGTCACCTTCAGGTCGAGGAGCTGGTAATCCTTGACGGCCCCGTCTTCCTTTTCGACCCGCAAGACCCCCTCCACCGCGTCGCCGGCTTGGAGCGTCTCGAGGACCTCGCGGTTGACCGGCTTGAAAACCATGGTCATCGCGGGCATGAATCCCGGGATCGCCCGGTGCTTGATCAAGACCTCACCCGGTTTCGGGCCGAGCGACCGGACGACCC
This sequence comes from uncultured Isosphaeraceae bacterium, assembly GCA_963845695.1. GTDB lineage: Bacteria > Planctomycetota > Planctomycetia > Isosphaerales > Isosphaeraceae > CAWJTV01. Next base: position 427,379 of record CAWJTQ010000021.1, read on the forward strand.
CTTGGAGAGTGTAGTTCGACACCGCCGGCGCGGCCGGCTTCGCGACAGCCCGCCGGTGTGAAGCCTGGCGCGGAGCGGAAGTTGTTTCGGCGGAGTCTCTGCCATGGCAGCCGACGGCGAGCCAGGCCGTCACGAACAGGAGTCCGAATCGTTCGGCAAGACCCCGGGACCAGGCGGGGAATGTTGCGGACTCGTCGATCAGGGTCAGCATCCGCATCGTGCGTGGTCTCGGCTCAAAGATTGTGAACGAATCGGAAAAAAGACTCAACTTGACAAGATCCAAGACTCAATGAGTTCAAAGCCCTACTCCGAGACGACTTACATCCACCTTCGATTTTGAATCCGTGATTACGAATCGATTCTTCGCAGCCGCTCAAAAGGGGAACGACTCGTCGACCGGGCTAGCGGCCAGTTCCTGGAGGAATCGCCCAATTCGCTCCACGACCAGAGCCGTAAGGGCTTCCCCCTTCTCGGCCGTGGCCGCGCGCGGATCGCCGGACCCCGAGTTCGTCGTCAGCAAGTGCCACGGCCGTGTGATCTCGACCCACCCACGGTTGATCGCCTCGAAACGCGTCGGCCTCACGGCACCGGAGTCGGCTTGCTCCAGCGAGACCAGACCGGAAAAGTGTGCCAGACCCATGCTCGTCTCCATCTCCCCGGCGTGGTCGTCTTTTTCCCGAAAGATGGTGGCGTAGACATCCGAAGCCACTTTATACCAATTGCACAGGAAAAGGTGAACTCGGGTCGATCGGTGCAGCTCCCGTAGCACCCACTTCAGGTCGTTGCCGCCGTGGCCATTGAGGAGGAGGCATCGGTCGATGCCGTGCGCCTCCAGCGACTCCATCAGGTCGGCGATCACCCGCGCTAGCGTCGACGGGTTCACGTTCATCGCCATCGGGAACTTCATCTGGTTGGTCTCGGTCCCATAGGGTAACGCCGGGAGCTGGACAACCCGCGCGCCTTGTCGCTGGGCCCAGGCACAGGCTTGCCCGGCGATCACCTCCACCTGAAACGTATCCGTGCCGTACGGAAGGTGCAGGTTGTGGGGCTCCGTTGCGCCCAGCGGCAACACCGCGACCTCGAACGGCGCCTCTCCCTTGATCTGTCCATACGTGAGCTCGGCCAGCCGCCATGGATCCATCGTTGACGTCTTCCGCAAGAACGAGAGCCATTACGTGAATGAGTGCAATGATCAATGAAAGGAGAGTCGGCAGGAATCTCGACCTGGCCTTCCAGCGACCCTACACCACCCGGGCAGCGGATCTGACTGACCGGGCCAGAGCCATTGCGGGTTGGTCGTGAGCTTTGACGGCGACGGCCCGACGCTGCAGCGGATCTGACTGACCGGGCCAGAGCCATTGCGGGGGGGTGGGTCGGTCCGTTAGATTTACCTCCATAGGTCGTCCGCGCCGTGTGCAAGGTTTGAGCTAACGGATTCGAGTTTCCAGATTTCAGAGTCCGGATCCCAAGTTCCAGGTCGCCAAGAGGATGGGTCGGGACGCCGGGGTCGGCAATCTCGAATCTGGGACTGGAAACTCCCCCTGGGACACAGCGGATGCGGATGCGGATCAGGACGATTCGCAGCACTCTCCATGGGTCCAGTTATCCAGAGAACGGCGGTCTGATGCAAGCCTTCGAGGCCACGAATTACTACTTCAATCAAGCGGCGAAACGCCTCGACCTGACCGAGAATGTCCGCACGCTGCTGATCACTCCCGATCGCGAGGTCCGGGTTGAGGTCGCAATCGAGCTCGACTCGGGGAAGATCGGCAACTTCATCGGCTATCGCGTGCAGCACGACAATGCCCGTGGACCGTACAAAGGGGGATTCGCGCTATCACCCGGCGGTCGATCAGGACGAGGCCCGTTCGCTGGCGAGCCTGATGACCTGGAAGACGGCGAGCGTCAACCTGCCGTTCGGTGGTGCCAAGGGGGGCATCAACTGTGATCCCAACAAGCTCTCCCGCGGCGAGCTGGAGCGGGTGACACGGAAATTCATCGAGAAGATCCACGATATGATCGGGCCGCACAAGGACATCCCCGCGCCGGACATGGGAACAGACGCGCAGGTGATGGCCTGGATCATGAACGAATACGCCAAGTATGAAGGGTTCCACCCGGCCTGCGTGACGGGCAAGCCGGTCGAATTCCATGGTTCCGCAGGGCGAGAGGCGGCCACGGGCTTCGGACTTGCGATTATTACCCGCGAGTTCCTCGGCCGTTTGCAGCGCACAATCGCCGGGACGACGTTCGGCATCCAGGGGTATGGCAACGTCGGCAGCCACACGGCCCGTTGTCTCGCCCAGATGGGGGGCAAGATCGTGGGCGTCTCCGACGCTTACGGAGCCGTCGTCAATCGCGAGGGGCTCGACATCGCCGAGCTCGACCGGCACATCGCCGTCTCCCACAAGATCGTGGGCTTCAAAGGGGGGGATGCCATCACCAACGAGCAACTCCTGACCATGCCGGTGGACGTCCTGATCCCCGCCGCACTCGGGGGCGTCTTCGACCGAGACATGGCCAACGCCGTCCAGGCCCAGGTCATCGTCGAGGGCGCGAACGGCCCCACCTGGCCCGAGGCTGACGAGGTATTCGTCGCGCGCGGAATCCCTGTTGTGCCCGACGTCTTGGCCAATGCCGGCGGTGTCGTCGTCAGCTATTTCGAGTGGGTTCAGAACCTCCAGCATTTCCGCTGGCCGCTCGAGCAGATCCAGCGCGAAGAGGAGCGCCGGCTGGTCGATGCGTTCCGCGAGATGTACGACCTCGCTCAGCGTAAGGGAGTCACCCTCCGCACCGCAGCATTCATGAAGGCGATCTCCCGGGTCGGACGGGCCAAGGTCTTGGGAGGCATCTAGCCGGATTGGTGCTCACAGAGCACCCTTCAAGCACTCAAAGGCCGCGACCTCCTAAATGCTTGGTCTTATTTGGGTTACGAGCCCCGTTGATCTTGGGGCGTCGGCCCTTGGCCACAGGCGAGCTGTCGGCCTTCTTGCGCCATTTGTAACTCTTGCGATGTCGCGTCTTGGACTTCATGGGTCCCGTCGTCTCCTGGGGTTCGGCCCTCGTGACCGATCAGTGACCGCCGACCGGCGTGGCGAAAGATCTCATTATGGGTTCGGAAGGCCCAGCCTTCAAGGCAACTCGGCGCGACCGAGTGCGAGTGATCCCTCCTTTCGACTGGCGGACCTGGGCGACGAGCCCGCGGGGGGTGCAGGGTTGACGCGCCTATTCGCGCTCCCGATGGATCCCGAACTGTGATCGCGCGATCCCTGCGAATTGATTCCGGGCCGAGCGCAAACTCCGCCCGGCTCATTTATGATAGATGGACCGGTGGGCCGGTCGAAAAGAAACCGGGGCATTCCGGTCGACCAGACCGGTGGGTCGTCGAAGGGGATGGTCGTGGACGAGTTGAATCATGAGCTGCTCGTAGCCGTGCTGGCGCTGCTGACCGACGCGATTCCGCGCCCCGCTCTCACCGCGGCCCTCAACGCCTGGAGCCGAGACCGCGAGCAGTCGCTGGCCGAATTCCTCATGCGCGAGGGGTGTCTGGACAGAGAACGCCTCCACGCCCTGGAGTGCCTGGCGTCTTCCCACCTCCGTCAGCATGACAACAACCTGCGATTCTGCTTGGATGCATGGAACGCTCAGGGGCTGACTCAGGAGGTTCTGACGGAGATCGGTGACGATTCACTGATGTCGACACTGGGGATCACGATGATCCGGCCCACGACCTTGCCACTCGACCAAACGACCCCGGAGGGTGCGGAAACGCAGCCGATGGACGGCGCTTCGGCGTCCCCGGGCTCGGCGGAGCCGCCGCGATTCACCCAGGGAGAGCGTTTCCTGCCGATCCGGCCCCATGCGAAGGGCGGGATCGGCCAGGTCTGGGTGGCTCGGGATTGCGAACTCCAGCGGGAGGTGGCGTTGAAGGTGATCCAGCCCCGCTTTGCCGAGCGGGAGGATCAGCGCCGCGCGGTTCCTGCTGGAGGCGGAGATCACGGGCAACCTGGAGCATCCGGGAATCGTCCCGGTCTACAGTCTGGGTCGGAACGCGGAGGGACGGCCGTTCTATGCGATGCGGTTCATCCGGGGGGAGAGTCTCTCGTCGGCGATCCGGGTGTTCCACCTGAAATGCCAACGGGCGGGTGGGGGTCGCGGACGGTCGATGTGGGGGATCGAATTCCGACAGTTGCTCGGCCGGTTCCTCGACGTCTGCGACGCGATCGATTACGCGCACAGCCGTGGCGTGTTGCATCGGGACCTGAAGCCGGCGAACATCATGCTGGGCCGTTACGGGGAGACCCTGGTCGTCGACTGGGGCCTGGCCAAGGTGATCGGCAAGGCCGACATCATCCCGGCACCGGCCGGAGGGGGATTTCGAGCCGAGCCTTGCGGAGGCGTCGGGGACTCGGACCTTGTCCAGCGACACACTGCCGGGAACCACGATCGGCACGCCGACTTACATGAGCTCCGAGCAGGCCCGCGGTTGCATCGACGAATTGGGTCCGGCCAGCGACGTGTACAGCCTGGGCGCGACACTCTACGAGCTGCTCACGGGCCGGGTCGCGTTCCCCGGTGAGAAGACCGCCGACGTGATCGACCGGGTCATCAAGGGGGAGTTCGCGACCACCCCGGACGGTCCTGCGCTCACTGCCTGCCCCGCTGGAGGCCATCTGCTTGAAGGCGATGGCCCTCGAGCCCGATCAGCGCTACCACTCCGTGCGTGCGATGGCCCAGGACCTCGAGCACTGGCTGGCCGACGAGCCGGTCGCGGCCTATCCTGAACGGCCGGCTGGAGCGGCTGGCCCGCTGGCTCCGCCAGCACCGCACCTGGACCTACGCCGCCGGCGCCGCGCTGATCGGCATCTCCCTGGCCGCGACCATCGGCGTGGTGGTGGTCGAGCGAGGCCGGCGCCGCGAGGCCGAGGCCCGTGAGCTGGCGCAGACGAATTTCCAGATGGCCAACCGGGCTGTCCGCGATTACCTGACGAGCGTCAGCCAGAATACGCTTCTGAAGGAACAGGACACCCTCGATAACCGCCGGCTTGCGCCGGGAGCTTCTGGAGACTGCGCTGACGTATTACCAGGAATTCGTCAAGCAGCGGAGCGACGACCCGCAGCTCCGCCAGGAGCTGGCCGAGGCCCATTTCCACCTCGGGGAGATCGCCAGTGAGATCGGGACGACCGACGAGGTGGTCCAATCGTTCGAGGCCGCTCGAGCGGTCTGGGAAAAGCTCGCCGTGGAGGCCCCCAACGATCCGGTGATTCAAGGCCACCTGGCCAGGTGCCACCTGTCGATCGGCGAACGCTTCACCTTCGACCAGATGTTCTCAGATGCCGTAAGCCCGCTCCGACAAGCGCTGGCCATCCTCGAGCCGCTCACGACCCGATATCCCGATGAGGCCTCCTTTCAGTCGGACCTCGCCGATGGCTACAAGGAGATGGGCATCGCCCAGGCGGGGCTCGAATCCCTGGATCAGGGCCTGGAGTCGCTCGCCACGGCCGTGTGGATTCAGAGGCAATTGATCGATCGATTCCCGAAGGATGAAGCCGCCAACCGCAAGAAACTGGCCGACATGATCAACGCCCAGGGATGGGTCTACTTCAAGCAGCGGAATTATTCGGAGGCACTCCACGCGTTCCAGGAGGTGCAGCATATTTGCGAATCCTTGCTCGCAGGCATCTCGTCCGACCCGAAACCCGTCCTGCTCCTCTACTTGCTGGCGAACGGCCACTACAACATCGGGACCGTCTTGTACGAACAAGTCCACCGCGACGCGGCCCTCGACGCCTATGAACAATCGCTCCACTACCGCTCAGCGCTCGTCGAGGCGCATCCCTCAGTGACCGCCTTCCAGGAGAAGCTCGGCGTGAGCCTCGGCGAAATCGCCCATCTCGAACACCGGGCCGGCCGTCATGACAAGGCGCTCGCCTCGAGCCGGAAGTCGATTGAGATCCTGGAGAAGCTGGTCCGTGCCGAGCCGGATCAGCCCCGGTTCCACCATGAGCTGGGGCGAAGCTACAATATCCTGGGCCACCTCTACGACGAGGAGAGGGACAACGCACGGGCCATCCCACTATTCACGCGGGCGATCGATGAGCAGGTGCAAGCCGTCACGGCCACGCCGAACGTGGAGGAGTACCAGGTCGAATTGTACGGCGAGCTCGATAACCTCGGCGAGCAGTACGTCGACCAAGGGAACGTTGACAACGGGTTGCCTTACTACAATCGGATGATTGAGCTTCACGAGAAACTCGCGTCCGCCCACCCGGGAGACAGCGCCATCGGGCTCAAACTGGCAGAGGGGTGCTCGAAGTTGGGGTCGCTCCAGCGACACGCCGGCGACCCTGCATCGGCCTTCAAGTGGTACGACCGGGCTCGAGCGGCCATCGAACCCCTTGCGGTCGCAGCACCGGACGATTCCCCTCTCCAGGGCCGGCTCGGCGAAATCTTCACCGGCGAAGCTCTGGCCCTGGCTGACCAGGGCCGAAGTACCGAGGCGATCCCGATCCTCCGACGGGCCGTGGCGATCTTGAAGCCGCTTGTCGTGTCGGCGACGGAACATCCGGAATCCCGGGGATGGCTGAGCGAGTCGCTCTGGGAACTCGCCCGTCTCCTCCGAGCGGCCGGGCCCTCGGCCGAAGCGGAACGGCTCGACTCCGATCGCCAGGTCCTGTGGAAGGAGCATCCACCCGCCGATCTGATCAAGCTGGCCCTTCAGGAAACCACCCGAGCCGCCCTGATCGGCTATGGGAAGACGGCGATCAGCAAATCGGCAGGTGACGTCCGTCAAATCGATCTCCATCAGGCGGCAGAGAATCTCCGGATGGCCGTCTCGCTGGGATTCCACGACCCCGGCCAGCTTCGCGCCGATCCCAACTGGTGGCTGCTCGATTCCCGGGCCGACATCCGACTCCTGATGAACGGACTGGAGTTCCCCGACCAGCCGTTCGGTCCGATCGCCCCAGAAAGGAAGTAGGCCAAGCGCGATACGATCTTCGCCCTTGCGAGCTTGCGAGCGCTTCGCCATGATTCCATTTGCAAGGAATCCGGAAAACGTGTTATATCTAAGGGTGGGTTTCGGTATCAAGGATAGGAAACACTCAACACACCCTTTGCCCGGGGACCTCAACATGGCCGATCAGCCGCTCGACCCCAGCAAGTCCAAGAACGACTCGGACAAGAAGCAACCCGAGACCGTGCTCCTCACCGCTGAGGAGCTCCGTGCTATCGCCGGCGGCGGGGTCACCTCATCCGGCCCGCCAACGGGCACGTCGCCTGGCTCTCCCAATCCTACACCAAAAGGGTTGGTCGGCGCCAATTAATCCTGAGCATTGTTCGACTGGCCAACCGAGAGATCGCTCGCTCCGGTTCTTTCTGCGGGCTGGACCGATAGCGTCCAAGTCTCTGGAACGGAAGCCCCCGCCGCCGAAAGACGTCGCGGGGTTTTTTCGTGCAACCGATCGCTGTGATCACGTCTCGTTCGGGACTCGATCAGGCTTCCGCCGATGGATAACGCACAAGCCCCGACATCCAGCTCGACGCCGGCGCGAGTCGCAACGCGTTCGACCAGTTGGATACCTTGGTCCGCGTGACCACGGTGCAGGCGTGGGTCTACCTGGCCACGCTGTTCGCCGTGGGTGCGGCGGCGCTCGGGTTCGCAATCCTCTACAAAGTGCCGACGAAAGTGAACGGCGACGGCATCCTCCTGATCGATCAAGACCGGCTCGTCCAGGTGCGCGGCCGGGCGACCGGCCGGCTGGTGTCTCTGAACGTCAAGCTCGGCGATCCGGTCTGCCCCAAGCAGGATCTCGGCCAGATCGCCCAGGACGACCTGAAGGATGCGATCGACGAGGCCGAAGCCAAACTCGACGACCTCCAGCGCGAGGACCGGCAGTTCACCGAGTTCGAAGAGAGGGAGCGGGCACGAAAAGAGACGGCCATGCAGCAGTTGAAGAAGGCCGTCGACCTCGCCCAGGAGGACGCACTGGAGAAGCTCAGGATCGCTCGTCGCATGGTCACCGGCGCGGACCGATTGCGGGAGAACAAGCATCTGGGCGATCTCGAGCTCCTGGAATCTCACGAGAAGTTCTACGAAATCCGGGACGAGCTGAACAAAGGCCGGTCGCGACTGGCGGAGCTAGATCTGGATCGGGTCACTGCGGAGACGGTGCGCGGCCGCGCGCGGCTGGAGCGCACGCTGAAGATCCGACAGTTGGAAACCAAACTGAAACTGGACCTCGAGAAGATGAAACGCACCTCGCGGTTGATCAGCCCGGCCAAGGGACAGGTCGCGCAGGTGCTCCACGCCGACGGAGATCTGGTTCACGAGGGTTCGCCGATCCTCCTGCTCCACGCTCCGAAAGCGGGGCAGGGGGCCGACGATACGGGACCGTCGTACGAGTCGATCGTCTTCGTGCCGGCCGGCGAAGGGAAGAAGATCGAGCCGAACAATCCCGTGGAGGTCATGCCCGCGACGATCAAACGCGAGGAACACGGTTTCATCCGCGGTCGGGTCGTCGAGGTCTCCGAACTGCCGGCCACCAAGCTGGCCATGGAGGCAGCGCTCGAACATCCGGAACTCGTTAACGCGTTCCTCAAGCGATATGCGCCGGGCGTGTTGCTCCGGGTCCACATCAGGCTCGAGAAGGGCGATCCCGGCCGGCATAATCCCTTTCGATGGTCTTCGTCTTCCGGACCCGATCGACCCCTCAAGACCGGCACGATGTGCCAGGCCGCGATCGTGGTCGAGCGGCGCAGGCTGATCAATCTCATCCTCCCCTGGACCAAGAAGCTCGTCGGAGCCGGTTGAGACGCGCCACGGAGGCTGCCATGCCGGCCGAACACGAGATCCGGGCCGACTTTGACCGGGAGACGATCGTCATCTATCAGGCTTACCCCGCGGCCATCGCCGACGCTGCCCTGGCTGCGCGGCGGTTCGTGCCCCCGTTCTCCTTCCAGCGCATGACCTGGATCAAGCCCTCCTTTCTGTGGCTGATGAACCGTAGCAACTGGGGACTCAAGAGCGGGCAGGAGCGGATCCTGGCCGTGAGGATCAAGCGGTCCGGATGGGAAAAATCGCTTTCGCTGGCCGTCTTGACCTCGTTCGAGAAGTCCGTCTTTCGCTCCGCTCGGGGATGGGCGGAGCAGTTCCGTCAGGCGATCGTCCACGCGCAGTGGGACACGGAGCGATCATTACGAGGGGCGGGACTGGCTTACTTCAGCATCCAGATCGGCCTGAGCCGGCACATCATCACGGAGTATGTCGAGGAGTGGATCGTCGGCATCGAAGACCTCACGCCCCGCGTCCGAAAGATCTACGGTCTGCTTCAAGCGGGGCAGGCGAGCAAGGTCAATCGGCATCTGCCGCCCGAGCGAGTCTACCCCGTCGGACCGGAGATCGGTCGCAGGCTGCTCATCACGGGTTGAACTTCTGCTTGGCTCGCGGCGTCGGGTCTTTCGTTGGCAGTGACGGTCGAGTGCGGGATGATGTGTAAACGTGGAAAGGTTGATCCGGAATCAAGAATGTCCTGGAGCGAGCCATGCGACTCCCTCGCGTTCGATTCACGATCCGGTGGATGATGATCGCCGTGGCGGGTACCGGGACCATCTTCGGTGCCTGTATCGAGTTGCAACATCGCCACGATCGATTCTCGGCCCTGGCCGACTACCACGAAGCCAGCTCTTCGGTCACGTGGGCTTGCAGCCCATCCTCCTACAGCGCAACCAATGACCATGGCGAGGACGTGAGAAAGTGGTCCAGCGAGAGAATCCGATGGCACATCCTGTTAGGAGAGAAATACCGAGGCGCCGCGAGTCGTCCTTGGATGCCCGTCGAAGATGATCCACCGGAACCGCAATGAGTGAAGGAGTCCCCAGGAGCGGAAAGAACTCCTACGGAATGCGAAGGCTGCGACATGTCTCCTCGTAAGTCGGATCCAGCTCGAGTGGGACCGAGAGATCCTCAGCAAGCCAGAGCGGCAATGTCGGCAGTTGCTGACCGATCGCCAAAGGATACATCCAGGTCTCCAGCCGCCCCTTCCCTTCCTTGCTGGCCAGGCGACTGGAGACGGCGTAGAGGGCAGGAGATCCGTCTGCCGGCCAGATCTCAGAATGACCGAGGAATTCCATGAGGTCGCTGTACAGGTTGGACGTTCGACTCGTGACCAGATCCACGATGGCAACGCAGACGTGATTCTGGAGCAAGGCGGAGCACTTGGCGACGAAGGCGCGGCGGTGTCCGGGACGGTCCTTGTTGGCCGGGTTGACGATCTCGACGGCGGCAACCAGCCGGCGGCCTGATTCCTCGTCGTAAACGCGGACCTCGTACTCGTCCAGCTCGAGCAGGTCGGAAGCGATGGTGAGCGTGGGCATCGGCGGGGCCCAGACCGCGGTGGCAACCCCACCGCCGTTGTCCCTCCCGCCGACGGCCAGGGAGCCGGCGTCGTCCTCCTCGTAGGCCGCCACGTCGATCTCGATCGACGAGCCCAGATGCACTTGCGGCTCCGCGAAGTAGCGCCGTGGCAGTTTCCGGTTGAGGGCAATGACAATCATACCTGGCCACAGGCCGTGCAAACCCTGCCATGACCTGCGGCCGGCCAGGGGTGGGTGAAAGTGATCGCGTAACGGCATGGTACGAGCCTCCTCCTCGCCATCATAATCGATAGACCCTTGCGGTCCCAAAGCGTCGGCTGGCGCCTGTCCTTCGGAACGGGCGGCTCGCTATCCGAACAGCGGGTTCGATAATCTTGAGGCATACTTGATCTTGGGCCTGCGCTCGGCGACGCTGCAAATGTCGTGGAGGAAATGTGCGTCGAGTATTGGCTTGTCCTCGTAACTTGTCCACTCACGAGGCGGTGAGGCATGTCGAGCTCAGACGACAGGAGATACCGCCCGGTCAAGACGCCGACCGTCCTCCAGATGGAGGCGGCCGAGTGCGGCGCCGCCGCGCTGGGGATCATCCTGGAATACCACGGGCGATATGTCCCGCTGGACGTGCTGCGAGAGGAATGCGGCGTCTCTCGTGACGGTAGCAACGCGCTCTACATCAAGGAGACGGCCAAGCGGCACGGGCTGGAGGTCAAGGCGTTTCGCAAGCCGGCTGAGGGCCTGTTCAATCGACGGACGCCGTTCCTGGTCTTCTGGGAGTCGAACCATTTCCTCGTCGTCGAGGGGTTCGGCCGGCGGAAGGTCTACCTGAACGACCCGGCGGTCGGCCGCAGGACGGTCAGTCTGGACGAGTTCCGGCGGAGTTATAGCGGAATTGCGTTCACGTTCGAGCTGGGACCTCGGTTCGTCAAACAAGGAGGTCGGCCCAGTGCGTTGCGCGGACTGGTCCAGCGGCTGTCCCGGTTCCGCGCCGCGATGGCCTTCGTGATCCTCGCCGGTCTGGCCCTGGTGATCCCCAACCTCGGCGCGGCTGCGTTCCAGCAGTTCTTCCTCGACAGCATCCTCATCGAGGGACATCGCGACTGGCTCCGTCCGCTGCTCCTGGCCATCGCGGCGATGGCCGTGATGCGACTGGCGGCGTCCGGGCTCCAGCTCGTCTACCTGATGCGCCTGGAAGTTCGGTTGATGCTCGCCGAGTCACTAGGCTTCATGCGACACGCGCTGCGACTCCCGGTGACCTTCTTCCAGCGCCGATTCACCGGCGATCTCGTGACTCGGGCGCACCAGACGGTGCGCGTGGCGGAGCTGATCTCGGGCGAACTCGCGACCACGACCGTCAGCCTGCTCACGCTCGTCGTGTATGTCGCCGTGATGCTCCCCTACGACCCGATGCTCACGGTCGTCGGAGTCGCGATCAGCAGCCTGAACCTGGTGGCACTCCGGCTGGTCGGCCGATGGCGGGTTGACCGCAATCGGACGATCGAACAGCTCCGAGGCCGGCTGATGGCGGGAGTGATGTGGGCCATCCAGATCATCGAAAGCATCAAGGCGACCGGCTCGGAGTCGGACCTGCTCGTCCGGTGGACCGGCGACCAGGCGCGGATGATCAATGCTGAGCAGGAGCTGGGCTCCTGCGATGCGCTCCTGGTCGCATTGCCCCCCTTGCTGGCCGGGTTGACGACCATCCTGGTCCTCGGCTTCGGCGGCTACCAGGTTGTGGTCGGGACCTTGACCATCGGCGCGCTGGTCGCGTTCCAATCGTTGCTGACGGGCTTCAACCAGCCGTTCGGGGACATGGCCCGCCTGGGTACCGACGTCCAGGAGCTCCGCGCCGACCTCGATCGGATTGACGACGTCCGCAACCGGCCAATCGACCCGGTCTTCAACTCATCCGCGACCGTGCGAGCCCCCAGGGCGGCCGATCTGCGCCGGCTGAGCGGGCACATCGAGTTCCGCAGGATCTCCTTCGGTTACAACCGGACGGTCGAGGAACCGTTGATCAAGGAGTTCTCCATGGTCGCCCGGCCGGGGCAGCGCATCGCCCTGGTCGGCAGCTCGGGGAGCGGGAAATCCACCATCGGCCGGCTGCTGGCGGGACTCTACCAGCCGTGGAGTGGCGAGATCCTCTACGATGGCCTGCCCATTGCGGAGATCCCCCGTGAGGTATTCGTGAGCTCCGTTGCGCTGGTGGACGCGGAGATCTGCCTGTTCGAGGGAACGGTTCGGGACAACCTCAGCCTCTGGGACGAGCTGATCCCGATGGACCGATTGATTCAGGCAGCCGTGGATGCGGCGATCCACCGCGATCTGCTGTCGCGGCGCGGCGGCTACAGCGCGGCCGTGGCCGAGCAGGCGCGGAATTTCTCGGGCGGCCAGCGTCAGCGGCTCCAGATCGCCCGCGCCCTGCGCGCGACCCCAGCCTGGTGATCCTCGATGAGGCCTCGAGCGCGCTGGACCCGAGGACCGAGCGCGTCGTCGATGACAATCTGCGTCGGCGAGGCTGCACCTGCCTGATCATCGCCCACCGGCTGACCACGATCCGCGATTGCGACGAGATCATCGTCCTGAGTGGCGGCCACGTCGTTCAGCGCGGGACCCACGACGACCTGATCGCCGATGTCCAGGGTGAGTACGCCCGACTGGTTTCGCACCAGGTCCTGCCGGGACGGCGGCTCATCCCTCGGGCCTCGCAGCGGAATCGCACGGAGGTGCCGGCCGAGGCGCTGGTGGCGCATCGGGGCGATCCGAACGGATCGCCGTTGAGCGAGTCAACAGCCGAGCGGCCGTCACGGTTCTCCGCTCTCAACGGGGAAACCGAACCGCCCCGATTCATCGTCGAGGAACTCCTGCCGTATAGCCAGCGGGAGCAGACGGCCGCCAATCGCCCGCTGCCGCTCGATGATGAGGAAGCCGTCTGGCTCGTGACCGCGGGCGGGGTCAACGTGTTCTACACACAGCTCGAGCCGGGCACAATCGAAGGTCGGCGCCGGCACCTGTGCCGCGTCGAGGAGGGAGGCTCGATCTTCGCGGTCAGCGGGGTGCGGGGGCAATCGGGCGGGGGCCTGCTGGCCGTGGGGGCGGGGGCGGCCGAGCTGCTCAAATTCTCGCGCGGAGACCTGATCCGGCTGAGCTTCGAGGAGGGACTTTCCGAACAGGTCGCCGTGCTGATCGACGACTGGCTGCTCCGTGTTGGCATGGCGGTTCAACGGGGCGTCGCCACCCGGCCCAGCCAGGAGCTTGCTCGAGAGGCTACCGCCACGTTCGAGCCGGGCACTCGGTACGGAATCCGTGCCGGGGTAGCCTGGGTCCGTCATCTGTGCGGCTGCTCGTCGTTGCTCGACCAGGTGCCGCTCCCGATCACCGAACTCCAGGCACGGTTCCCGGTGACCGAACATCTCTGGTTGACGGCGGAGACGGGCTGCCAGGTCACGATATGCCGTACGACGGAGATGATTGCTTCCGGTGATCCGTGGGCAGGTCTCGACGACTTCCACCGGACGGCTCTCGACCTCCTGGCGTTGATCCAGGAGCAGGAGGCTCGCGGCCGATGGCTGGAGGTGCGGAGGTCGCTGGCCCATGAGGCAGCTCTCATCGAGTCGGTCTCCACGGAGTTGGCGGCGGCGGCCGGTGCGACCGATGTCGCGACGGCCGATTCGGCGGGCGGCGAGGCGCTGGCGTCCTCCTGCCGCGCCCTGTGCGATGCGATGGGAATCGTGGTCCGCGATGCGCCGCCGGCCGCGGACCCGGATCCCGAAGCGCCGTGCGATCCTCTTGGCGACCTCGCCCGCTCCTCCGGTTTTCACTTACGGCCGGTCAGCCTGCCCGAGGGCTGGTGGCGCCGCGGCGGGGAGCCGTTGCTCGGCCAGCTCAACGACGACGGCCGGCCTCCCGTGGCCTTGCTGCCGGTGAACCGGCCCACCTCCCGGCGGGGGCCGGCTTATGAGCTGCGCGATCCGCAAGGCCGCAGACATCCCGTTCGACGACCAGGTCGCCAGCCGGATTGGGCCCACGGCCTGGACGCTCTATCGACCGCTCCCGGACGACTCGCTCGGATTCCGCGACCTCCTTCAGTTCTGCCGGGGTCTCAAGGGGCTGGCGCACGAACTGAGAACCATCTCGATCGTGGCTTTCTTCGGCGCCCTGCTCGGGCTGTCGATCCCGATCGCCTCGGGGATCCTCATCGACCGGGTGATCCCCGAGGCTGATCTGTCCGGGCTGGTCGTGATGTGCGGGTTCCTGGGCGTGCTTGCGATCGCATCGGCGGTTTTCCAGGCGATTCAGGGGTTCCTGGTCCTGCGCATCGGGGGGCGGGTCTCGGCCACCTTGATCCCGGCGGTGTGGGATCGGCTCCTCCGTCTGCCCAGTCGGTTCTTTGCCGGATACTCCTCGGGTGACCTGGCCCTGCGAGCCATGGGGCTCAGCGAGGTCTTCCAGCGGGCCTCCGGAGCAGTGGTCACCAGCATCGTGACCGGACTTTTCTCGCTGTTCAACCTGGGCCTGCTCTTCGCCTACAGTTGGAAACTGGCCGCTCTGCACCAGCTTGCTCGTGGCGATCATGCTCCTGGTCACAGTCTTGCTGCTGGCCGGCCGCCTTCGCCATGAAGTGGCGATCCGCCGGCTCGACGGGGCTCTTTCCGGCCTGCTGCTGGAATTCTTCGGTGGGATCATCACGCTCCGAAGCGCGGGGGCCGAGGGTCGCGCCCTGGCACGATGGGCGCGTCGCTACGGCGAACGGCTCGTGCAGGCGATCCAGTCCCGACGGTTCACGAATACCATTCGACAATGGCTGGCGGTCTATCCGATCCTCACCGCGCTCGTGGTCTACACCGGCGCCGTGCACGTCAACCCCGGATTGATGAAGGCAGGGAGCTTCCTGGCGTTCAACATGGCCTTCGCGAATCTGGTCGCGGCGGTGCTGGCGGGTTGCTACACCGCGGTCGGACTGCTCGACCTACTGCCAATGTGCACGCGGATCCGGCCGATCCTCGAAGAGAGTCCTGAGTTCCCGGCCGCGGTGATCGAACCCCTGCGGATCGCCGGATCGCTGGCGCTGAATCGGGTCTCGTTCCGGTATCCGGGCCAGGATCAGGGAACGCGGGTGCTCGACGAGGTGAGCGTCCAGGCGCGGCCCGGTGAATTCGTGGCGATCGTCGGTCCCTCGGGTTCGGGGAAATCGACCTTGATGAGGCTCCTCCTCGGATTCGAGACCCCGGACTCGGGCACCGTCACCTATGATGGCCGCGAGCTCGCCACTCTCGACTTGCGAGATGTCCGCCGCCAGATCGGCGTGGTCCTCCAGCATGCTCAGCTCATGCCGAGCGACATCTACAGCAATATCGTGGGGTTCGCCCCGTCCCTGGGGCTGGACGACGCCTGGTACGCCGCCCGGCTCGCGGGCCTGGAAGACGATATCCGCATGATGCCCATGGGCATGCACACCCTCGTTGGTGAGGGAGGGGGCAATCTGTCGAGCGGCCAGCGCCAGCGGCTCCTCATCGCCCGGGCGATCGTGCGCCGACCCAAGATCCTCCTACTTGACGAGGCAACCAGCGCGCTCGACAACGTCACCCAGAGCATTGTCAGCGAGAGCCTCACTCATCAGCTCAAAGGCATCACCCGGATCGTGATCGCCCACCGCCTCGACGGGATCGTCAAGGCCGATCGCATCTACGTCCTGAAGGACGGCCGGATCGTCCAGTCCGGGCGCTATGACCAGCTCCTGGCCGAGCCGGGACCATTCCGCGACTTGGCCCGGCGCCAGATGCTCTGATCGGGATTCCGGATCTCCCATTCCGTCTATCGTCTGGAATTCCGAGTGAGAAAAGGTGTACGAAACGGCTCGTAGGGTGGGTCGAACGCCGTACTCCGGCGTGAGGCCCACCGAAATCCTCGTAGGGTGGGTCGAACGCCGTACTCCGGCGTGAGGCCCACCGAAATCCTCGTAGGGTGGGTCGAACGCCGTACCCCGGCGTGAGGCCCACCGAAATCCTCGTAGGGTGGGTCGAACGCCGTACCCGCGGCGCTGAGGCCCACCCCGCAGGCAAATCCTCGTAGGGTGGGTCGAACGCCGTACCCCGGCGTGAGGCCCACCGAAATCCTCGGCGAAGCTGGTGGGCCTCGCCTCGATGAATCGAGGCTCGACCCACCCTACGACCATCTGAAATCCCTGCTCGGTTGCGGCTCCGCCACATTCGGAAGGATCGTACAATGTTTACCGAGGATCGGGTCCTTCAAGATGAGAGGCCATCGGCATGATCGAGCTAAAGGGGGTTTCGAAAGTTTATGGTGCGCTCGAAGTGGTTCCGAAGGTGGACCTGTCGATCGCACCGGGACGGACGACGGTCTTGATCGGACCGAGCGGGTGCGGAAAGTCCACGCTGCTCCGCTTGATGATTGGCCTGGCTCGGCCAGACTCGGGCGCAATCCTGATCGAGGGTCAAGAGCTGACTCCCTCGACAGCGCTGGAGGTTCGCCGAGGGCTGGGATACGTCACCCAAGACGGCGGCCTGTTCCCTCATCTGACCGCCCGGGGCAATGTCGTCTTGATGGCCCGCTACCTCGGGTGGGACCGACACCGCATCGACCGACGGCTCGCGGAGCTGACTGACCTGACGCGGTTTCCCAGCGAGGGGCTCGACCGATTCCCTGGTCAACTCTCCGGTGGTCAGCGGCAGCGTGCCAGCCTGATGCGCGCCCTGATGCTCGACCCGCCGATCATCCTGCTGGACGAGCCGATGGGGGCCCTCGACCCGATGGTTCGTGCCGACCTTCAGGCCGACCTGCGATCCATCTTCCGCGCGCTCGAGAAGACGGTCGTGATGGTCACCCACGACCTCGCCGAGGCCGGCTGGTTCGGCGATGAGATTTTCCTGATGCGCGACGGCCGGATCGTCCAGCGCGGTACCATCCAGGCCCTGCTCGACGAACCGGCCGAGCCATTCGTGACCCAGTTCGTCAGCGCTCAGCGTTCGGTGCACGGGAACTCCGATGGAGGTGATGCATGAGTCCGACTTTCCTCGTCCTCCTGGCCCTCGGATTCTCGGGCGATGAGCCTGCGGCGATCGTCCGGGTCGGGTCGAAGACCTTCACCGAGTCGGTGATCCTTGGCGATATCGCCGAGCAGTTGATCCAGGAGGCGGGTTCGCCGGTCGTCCACCGTCGCGAGTTGGGCGGTACTCAGGTTCTCTTCCACGCGCTCGAGGCCGACGAGCTGGACCTCTACGCCGAGTACACGGGCACGATCTCGGGCGAGATTCTGGCGGGGAAGAACATTCACGGCGAGCCCGCGCTGCGGCAAGCCCTGGCCGGGCGCGGCATCGGCATGAGCCGCCCTGTGGGATTCAACGACACCTATGCGATCGGCATGCGCGAAGAGGTTGCCGCCCGGCTGGGCATTCGCACGATGACCGATCTGAGAAGTCATCCCGAGCTGCGATTCGGATTCAGCAATGAGTTCATGGAACGCGCCGACGGCTGGCCGGGCGTACGCGATCGGTACGGTCTGCCCCAGCGTGATGTGCGCGGGCTCGATCATGACCTGGCTTATCGCGCCCTGGCCAGCGGGGAGATCCAGGCCACCGAGCTCTACTCGACGGACGCCGAGATCAAGGCTTACCAGCTCCGCGTGCTCGACGACGACCTCCACTTCTTCCCATCGTATGAATGCGTGTGGCTATATCGATCCGACTTGCCGACCCGTTCGCCGGACGCATTCGCGGCGATTCGACGGCTGGAAGGACGGATCAGCACCGACACGATGGCCGGCATGAACGCCGCGGCGAAGATCGATCGTCGGCCCGAAGCCCGGGTCGCCGCAGACTTCCTGGCTGCGGAGTTCGGGATCGACTCCAAGGTCGTGGCTGAGAGCCGAACCGAGCGGCTGATCCGTTGGCTGAGAGAGCACCTCACGCTGGTCGGGATCTCATTGACGGCGGCGATCCTGGTCGCGATCCCGCTAGGCATCGTGGCGGCCCGTCGTCCTCGATTGGGTGGGTTCATCCTGGCCGGGGCCGGTGTGATTCAAACGATCCCATCGCTGGCGATCCTGGTGTTCATGATCCCCTGGCTGGGGATCGGAGCGAAGCCGGCGCTGGTCGCCTTGTTCCTCTACAGCCTACTGCCGATCATCCGGAATACGGCCACGGGGCTTCAAGACATCCCGCCGTCGCTCCGCGAGTCGGCCGAGGCACTGGGCCTGCCGCCGTTCGCGCGATTGATCCGGATCGAGCTGCCGATGGCTTCGCGCACCATCCTCGCCGGAATCAAGACGGCCGCGGTCATCAATGTGGGCACCGCCACGATCGGCGCCCTGATCGGCGCCGGCGGCTTCGGCCAGCCGATCCTCACCGGGCTCCGCCGCGACGACCGGGCCATGATCCTGTTCGAAGGGGCTATCCCCGCGGCGCTGCTCGCGCTGGCCGTCCAGGGAGCGTTCGACCTCGCCGAGCGGTTCCTCGTGCCCAAGGGCCTGCGTCTCTAATTTGCGATCAAATATTGAATACAAAAATATCGATTAACATCGAACCACTGCCGATCTACCGCGAATCCCGCCCGGGACGTCAGGCGGCCGAAGTGCTCCAGCGAATACTTGTAAGAGTCCTCGGTGTGGATCATCTCGCCGTTCTGGAACGCGAATTCTTGTCCGTCGACCCGGACAGCCTGGTCATCGAGGCTCACCAGATGCATCACCATACGTTCCCTGTCCCGTTCATAATCGGCCCGATGGGCGAAGGCGCCGAGGTCGAAATCGGCACCGAGCTCGCGGTTGATCCGCACCAGCAGGTTGAGGTTGAACGCCGCGCTGATGCCACGTCGGTCGTTGTAAGCCGGCCAGACGATCGACTCGTCCTTGTCGAGGTCGAATCCGATCAGGAGACCGCCCCCCTCGCCAACAAGCTGGGCAATCGAAGTGAGCAGGTGCAAGGCCCCTCGCGGGCGGAAGTTGCCGATCGTCGAGCCCGGGAAAAAGACCACGCGGCGGGCCCTCGGGGCACCGGTCTCGGGAAGCGAAACGGGGCCCGTGAAGTCGGCGCAGACCGGGATGATCTCGAGTCCGGGGAAGCGCGCGGCCAGCTCGGAGGCCGAACGGAAGAGTGGCGCCGACGAGATGT
Organism: uncultured Isosphaeraceae bacterium; assembly: GCA_963845695.1. GTDB lineage: Bacteria > Planctomycetota > Planctomycetia > Isosphaerales > Isosphaeraceae > CAWJTV01. The sequence goes on from CAWJTQ010000021.1 coordinate 446,879, forward strand.
CGACCGGGAGATACGCGCGCGGCGCGCGCAGGTGGTCGAGCAACAGCCGGGTCTTCAGGCCGCTCCCGCTGCCCAGCTCGATCAGCTCGCAGTCCTCGCCGATGCTCTCAGCCATCTCGTCAAGGTGAGCGTCGAGGATGCTCAGCTCCGTCCGGGTCAGATAGTATTCCTCCAGATCACAGATCTCGTCGAAGAGCGCGGAGCCGCGGTCGTCATAGAGATACTTGCAGGGGATGACCTTGCGCGAACTGCTCAGGCCACGGATCACGTCACTGCGGAATTGAGAAAGTTCCGAGAATGTCCCGTGATGGCGATCGATCGTCGTTCTTGATGAAGTCATCAGCTCCTCGCCAGCCGAATTCCGCTGAATTGCCAGCGAGCCTCAGGGGGGAAGAAATTTCGGTAGGTCGCCCGGATGTGCGACCGGGGAGTCGCACACGACCCTCCGCGCAGCACCAACTGGTTGCACATGAACTTCGCGTTGTATTCGCCGAGAGCTCCCGCCGCGGGTCGCATGCCAGGGAAGGCGGTGTAAGGACTTTGCGTCCATTCCCAGACGTCGCCGAACCACTTAGCAACTCGCGTGCCGCACTCCGCAGCACCGGGCTGGAATCGCTCGTCTTCGAGGAACGTCCCGTTCGGCTCCTCGGACCGAGCCGCCCTCTCCCATTCGGCCTCGGTCGGTAGGCGGGACCCGGCCCATCGGGCATAGGCATCGGCCTCATAGTAGCTGACGTGGCAAACCGGTTCGCAACCGGAGACGGGGCGAAACCCGCCCAGGGTCATCGTCCACCACGATTCATCGACGCGTTCCCAGTAAAGGGGTGCCTCCCAGTGCTGCGAGGTGGCGTAATTCCAGCCATCGGACAGCCACAGGTCTGGGCGAGAATAACCGCCATCCTCCATGAAGCCGAGGAATTCGCCGTTGGTGACCGGTCGCGATCCGATCTCGAACCCATCGAGATAGACACGGTGGCGCGGGCCTTCATTGTCGAAGGCAAACCCGGTCCCATCATGGCCGACCTCGTAAAGGCCGGCGGGAACGGTCATCCAACCGAGGGGCGGCACCACAACGTCCGCAGCCTGCGCCACATCCGAGCGATAGGCCGGATGCAACGGGTTCCGCGCCAGCGCAGTGCTTGATGTCCGTGAGGATCAACTCTTGATGTTGCTGCTCGTGATTGAGCCCCAGCTCGATCACAGCGGAAAGGACCGGCGTCAGGCCCACTCCGGCCGACTCGACGAACAGGCCCACTGCAGCGTCAACGGCCGCGCGGTAGGCGTAGACTTCGTCCAAGCCGGGCCGCGCGATCAGGCCACGTTCGGAACGGAGGATCCGGCGGCCGACGGCATTGTAATAGGAATTGAACAGATACCCAAATGAAGGATGAAAAAGCTCATAACCCGGTAAATGGGGTACCAGCAGGAAGGTTTCGAAGAACCAGGTCGTGTGCGCCAGGTGCCATTTGACCGGACTGGCGTCGGTCATCGATTGGATCTGGCAATCCTCCGCGCTGAGTGGCCGGGCGAGACGCTCCGTCATCGACCGGATCTCGCGGTATCGCCGTCCCAACGATCCGCGAGACGAACAGGGTTCGATTGCGATCGCTTCGAGGAGAGGGTCGCCGTCCTGCAAGCCCACAGACATCACGGGTAGCCTTATATCACGGGCCGAGGAAAAGGGTGCGAAGACGACACAATGTAGCAGAATCGCTGCCAACGTGCTGTCATTATTACCGGTCTGGCAAGCCCTTCACGTCCACACTGATGCCCGCTTCGATGAATGCAACAATCACGAGAGAGGAACGATCGAGGGAGCAAACCATTCCGATCGCCTTGCGGAAACAAGGTCGGAACACGATTTGCTCACAATCGTTGTCAGGGCCATTCCGAAACGCATCATCCGGAGCTCTCATCGATGTTGGTGTACGATCGGGACGGAGGTGAGCCGCGACCGGTCTTGTGGATCGCGTGCTGGCTCGGGCTTGCCGGTCTTTACTGGGCCTTGGCGGGCAGTTCGAGCTGGGCGGAGTTGGTGGCGGGAGGGCTCTCGGCGCTATTGGCGACGATGGCCGTCATCGTCTCGGGGAACCCGGAACACCTGGGTCGTATGCGATCAGGTTGGTGGCTCCTCTTGCTCCAACGACTCCCCCAAAAGGTTCTGACGGATACGTTGCGAGTGACCTGGGCGGTTGTCACCGAGCGAAGGCTCGCCGGTGCAATTCGGTGCGTTCCGTTCGAAACTCGGGGGAAGCGATTCGGTATCAGGCTCGCGAAGGGCGCTGGTGACCGCCGCGGCTTCCCTCGCACCCAATACGTTCGTCGTGACCATCGATTCCAAACATCATCGCCTGGTGACCCACCAACTGGTCCCGACCGAGAAGTCTCCGGGAAACGGGGATCGACTATGGCCGATCTGAATCTGTGGCTGGTGGCGGCGATGAGCCTACTGCTGGCATTGATGCCGTGTCTCGTCGTGATCCTCCGAGGCAGAATGGCGTCCGGCTTGGCTGCCTTTCAACTCGCGGGAACCGTCACGATTCTGGTCCTGCTGCTACTTGCGGTCGGACTCCACCACGCGATTGTTGCAGACATCCCGCTAGCTCTGGCGGTGCTCTCGTTCCCGTCGTGCATCCTGTTCGCCCACTTCCTGGAGCGCTGGCTATGAACGGCTCGACTCTCACGGTTGCGATTGTGCTGATAGTCGGCGTCATGGTCGTCTGGCTCTGCGTGCTCGGCCTGGTCCGGAGCCGCAATGCGTTTGATCGATTGCATTTCCCAGGTCCGGCCGCACTGTTAGGGTCCATCGCCCTGGCGGTCGCCTTCTCAATCACCGAAGCTGGGGACGGCACGATTATCCGCGCCGGGTTGATCGCGGCGATCCTGATCCCGACGAGCGGCGTCCTGGCCCACGCGACGGCGCGGGCGGAGTTCCTGCGTCTGGAGGGGACCTCGGATTTCGTGCTCGACGACTTGGAGGAAGGTCATGAGGTGCCTTGAGGCGCTCTGCTACCTGCTGGTGGCCGTCGGGGGTACGACTGTGGTCCTGACCCGGAACCCCAAGCGCCAGGCGCTCGTCCAGAGCGTGTACGGGATGATCCTGACCGTGCTTTTCGTGGTGCTCCAGGCGCCGGATGTGGCCCTCTCGGAGGTCGCCGTCGGGGCGGCGGCACTGCCTCTCATGATCCTGGTGGCCCTGGCGAACATCCGTGAGGATCGTGAGCAACCCGATGCGCTGGCTGGCCCGAACGCGGAAGGACCATCCTCATGAGCCCACCCGTCCGCCTCTGGGTCTTCCTCGTCGGCGTCGCTGGTCTTGGCTCGGTCTTGTGGCTTGGGATGCGAGGGCTCGCTCCGACGGGCCAGGCTTCCTCACCCGCGGACCGCACCGTGGGCGACTGGCTCAACCGTGTGGCACCCCCCGAGCGGCACCTGACCAACGTCGTCTCGGCCGTGAACTTCGACTACCGAGGCCTCGACACGCTCGGTGAGGAGTACATCCTGTTCGCATCCGTTGCCGGGGTCGCGCTGTTGCTCCGCGAACGGCGCGGCGAGTCGGAGAAGGATCGACCCGAGGGCGACCCCGAACGCGTCCATCGCCATCGTAGCGAGGCCGTGCGCTGGTTGGGCCGCTGGATGATCGGACTGGTCAACCTGTTCGGGATGTATGTCGTGCTTCATGCCCAATTGACCCCTGGCGGAGGATTCCAGGGAGGCGTGATCCTGGGGACCGGCTCGCTCCTCGTGTACCTCGCCTCCAGCTATCGGACCTATCGACGAGCCGTCCCAAAACCCTGGATGGACCTGGCCGAGGCGATCGGCGCCGGGGGCTATGCGCTCGTCGGGCTCGGGTCGATAGTGGCGGGTGGTGTCTTCCTCCAGAACCTGCTGCCGCTGGGGAAGACCGGGTCGTTACTCTCGGCGGGGACGGTCCCCGTCATCAACTTCTTCGTCGGCCTGGAAGTAACGGCGGGTTTCGCACTCCTCTTCGCCGAGTTCCTCGAAGAGACGCGGCAAGAACTGACACGGGGTCGATCATGATCGCGTTACCATATCTTATTGTCGTCTGGCTCTTTCTGGTGGGCCTGTACGGGATCACGACTAGCCGGAACCTGATCCACCTGGTCATCTGCCTCTCGGTCGTACAGTCGGCGACCTATGTCCTCCTCTTGAGCATCGGCTATCGACGCGGAGCGGGGCCGCCCATCTTTTACGACGTACCGCCGGGTACTCCGGCGGTTGACCCGGTGGTACAGGCGCTGGTGCTGACGGATATCGTCGTCGGAGCCACAGTCACGGCGCTGTTGCTGGCCCTGGCCGTTCAGATCCACAAGCGGAAGGGTTCGCTGGATCCCGAGCGGCTCCGTTCGATGCGAGGCTGAAGTGTCGGACCTCTCCATCCTGCCCGTGGCAATCCCCCTGCTGGCCGCGGCCGTGCTGATGGGCGGTCAACCGCTCTGGCACCGCCGCGTCATCGATACCGTGGGGATCCTGACCGCAGCCACCGTGCTGACTGTCTGCCTGGTGCTCGCCTGGGGAGCCTCGGAACGACCGATCATCACCTGGGCCGGCGGCTGGCCGCCGCGGTCCGGCGTCGCTCTGGGAGTCGCTTTCGTGATCGATCCGCTCGGGGCCCGACTCGCCGGCCTGGTCGCCTTCCTCATGACCGCCTCGCTCTCGTACTCCTGGTATTACTTCAAGGCGACCGGTGGCGCTGTACCATGCGCTGATGCTGGTGTTTCTCGGAGGGATGGTCGGGTTCTGCCTTACCGGCGATCTGTTCAACATGTTCGTCTTCTTCGAACTGATGAGTGTCGCGGCCTACGCGTTGACCGGCTACAAGATCGAGGAAGAGAAGTCGCTGGAAGGTGCGCTGAACTTCGCCGTGGTGAACAGCATCGGGGCCTTCTTGATCCTGATCGGCATCGCGCTGCTTTATGGTCGCACGGGGGCGTTGAACCTCGCCCAGATCGGGCGAGAGCTGACCGTCAGGCCGCCGGACGGCCTGGTTCTGGTCTCGTTCGTGGCGATCGTCTCGGGTCTTTGCGTGAAAGGCGCCCTCGTTCCCTTCCACTTCTGGCTGGCGGACGCCCATGCTGTCGCGCCGACACCGGTTTGCGTGCTCTTTTCGGGAGTGATGGTCGAGCTCGGACTTTACGGCGTCGCCCGCATCTTCTGGACCATCTACGCGGTGCCCTTCGCCCCTCACTCCGAGGCGATCGGGACGGTCTTCGTGGTGGCGGGGACGGTATCGGCCCTGCTCGGGGCCATCATGTGCGCCGGCCAAAGGCACATCAAGCGACTTCTGGCCTTCTCGACGATCAGCCACATGGGCATGCTCCTGATCGCTGTGGGCCTGTTGACGCCGCGTGCGCTGGCAGGTGCGTCCGTCTATGTGCTCGGGCACGGACTGATCAAGGGAGCCCTATTCCTGTCGGCCGGCGTGTTGCTCCATCGTGGGTCCTCGCTGGACGAGCACGAACTGAGAGGATTCGGCAAGAGTCTCCCGCTCACCGGCGTGATGTTCACGCTGGCAGGACTCGGGTTGGCGGGCTTGCCCCCTTTTGGCACTGCGCTGGGTAAGTCACTGATCGAAGGGTCGGCGAGCCAGTCGAATCGGAGCTGGATCGCCTTGGTCCTGATCGCGGCCTCAGCCCTCACCGCCGGAGCCGTGCTCCGGGTCGCGGGCCGAGTCTTCCTTGGCTGGGGCCGGCGCGATCACGAGGAGTCCGGTCGGATCCAACGTGAAGAGGATCGAGAGACGCGCCCGGCTGGCCGTGACGTCCCGTGGGTCATGCTCGCGCCGATCATTGGCCTCGTGGTGGCAGCCCTGGTCTCGGGCCTATTCCCCGACCTGGCACTCGAGTCGATCGCGGCCGCCCGGCGGTTCGTCAATACCGACGCCTACCAGGCTGCGGTGCTCGACAACCGCGAGATCGGCGCGAAGTGCTCGGCATCGCCGGCCCCTGAATCAAATGGGATGATCAGCGGACTCTTCACCGCCGCCTGTGCCGTGGCGATCGCCGCGGGCTCCCTATTCGCAGATCGGCTCACACCGGCATGGCGAGATCGCGCGTCGCGGTTGGGCCGGCCCGCGATGATCCCGCTTCACGCGTTGCATAGCGGAAAGGTCGGCGATTATGTCGCCTGGCTGACGATCGGCGTCGCCCTGTTCGGAATTGCGCTCGCGATCGGGACCGGCTTCGTCCGGCTCTGATCCTCAAGACGGTCGCGCCGACCCTCCTCAGGGCTCCGCCCTTCGTGCGCCGACCCCAGCCACCCCGCCGCCGAACCCTACCGGAGGGGCGGTGGCTGAGGTCGGACCCGGCTTCAACCGACGCAGCCCCCAAGAGGGCGTGCAAACTGTACGCCCTCAATCATCCTCTTCGTCAATCCTTCCTCAAGCCGCGTGTCGGAGCCGTCTGTCATCGATTCATCGATCGTTCGCGAAATGCATGCAGTTCGAACGAAACTCGATCCCCGAGCGGAGCTCGACGCGAACGGAGCCGTCTTTTCGATCCCGAACTGGCATGACTCCAAGATGATGCGAATCGAACCACGACGTTCGAGACGACCTGCTTTCGGCTTCACGCGAAGTTCTTTCGATGAAATCACACGTCTTTTTGTCCGGTCCGGCGAGCGTTGACCATTTGCCTTGTGTGGAGACGCGAAGGTCGTACGATCAGAATTCGGCCACGACCATGGGTACTGGGACCAACTCGAACGGGATTTCCAATTGGGGAACCGTCGTGGGGTTCACGACGTCCGACAATGTGAACTTCACGAATTTCACCGCCAACTCACTGGTTTCCCCGACGGCCACCATCTTGAACATCAACTCGACAGCCGCCATGAGGTTCGGGATCAATTCGGCCGGGACCGTCGTGGGGACTGACGAGAATGGGAACGCGTTCTTCCTCCCTAACGGCGGACTGCCGACCACATTCATCCCCGATGGTGGCACGTCAGCGCTGGCCTTCGGGATCAACGACCACGGCACGATCGTCGGCCAGTATACGACCAGCAATGGCTCGACACCCGGTTTCATCCTGAACGGTAGCTCGGTCACGACCGTGAACTGCGCCAACCGGCACAACAATTGGGAATATCGTCAATGTCCAGGGCATCAACAACAATGGCTTGCTGGTAGGCTTCTACGTCGGCAACGACGACGAGGACCATGGCTTCATCGCGAAGACCAGCGACGCCAGCCACGGTATCCTCACGGGCACAGCCGTCGCAGACCCAACGATCTCGAATGACCCGTATGAGAAGGGCGGCACGTTCGTGTTCTCTCAGATCCTCGGGGTCAACGACAGCGGCATGGCGGTGGGTTACTTCCAGGACTCCCCGGGCAGTCAGCACGGGTTCCTCTACAACACCACCAACGGGCAGTGCACCTTCCTGGACAATCCCAGCGCGACGTACACAAACGGCGTCGAGATCACCCAGATCACGGGAATCAATAACTCGGGTGAGATCACTGGGTTCTATTCGGGCGCCGGTGGGGTTTTTCAGGGTTTCGTCGCACGGCTTCGGTGCCCGAGCCCGCTTCCCTGGTGCTGATGGGAATCGGCTTGGCGGGTGTCTTCTGTGTGGGGTACGTGCAATGAGGCCGTGTGAACGTCGCAGCCTGAAACCTGCTCGATCGCGGCCATTTATCCTGCAACCCGATGTTCCGCCCTGGTTTGCCAGCATCTGGCGAACCGGGGGTGGCGCTGGCCGGCCGATCTGTATGTAGCGGATCATTCAGAAGGCCGATTGGTCCTTCAGCCTGGTCAACCACGATTCGGTCACAACCCAGGGATCACCGGGAAGCTGTAACCAATTGAAACGATGGATGGCCTCCCTCGGTACGGTCGGGATGACCTGTTCGGACCATCCGCAAGACTCGACGAGATCGCCGACGAGGACTGCGCCGATCGACCCCGGCCTCTCGCAGCGTAGTCAGCTTGAGCGACCCGTCGCGTTTGGCTAGGCGGCGGCCGTCGGTGGTCACGGCCAGCGGGACGTGGCCGAACGTTGGTTCGGGCCATCCGAGACTTCGATAAAGCAGGATCTGACGTGGCGTGCTCCTCGCCAGGTCGGCGCCTCGGACAACCTGGTTGATCCCCATCGCGGCATCGTCCACCACCACGGCAAGCTGGTACGACGGGCCGACGGTATGCCGCGCGACCAGGAAATCGCCACCGGATTGGCTCGGATCGATCTCCATCCGGCCCAGAAAAAGATCATCCCAGAAGATTGGCCCTCGGGGCACACGGAACCGCCAGGCGAATGGACGATCGCCGAGCCGTTCGGCATCGCTGGCACCCCGGTTCGAGCAGGTGCCCGGGTAACTCGGCCCTTCTTCATCGGGATGCGGTGCGCTGGCGGCGCGCTCGATGTCGGCCCGCGAGCAGGTGCAGGGATACACCAGTTCCGCCGCCTTCAAACGATCGAGCGCGGCGCGATAGAGCGGCAGGCGCTCCGATTGGATGTAGGGAGCCGATGGGCCGCCGATGTCGGGGCCTTCGTCCCAGTCCAATCCCAGCCAGCGGAGATCCTGAAGCGTGGAGAGGCGGGCCTCGGCGCGAACCCGGGACGTGTCGAGATCCTCAATCCGGAGGACGACGCGACCGCCGCCCTGACGCGCAGCCAACCAGGCGATCAGGAATGTTCGGGCGTGTCCCAGGTGCAGCCCACCCGTCGGTGAGGGGGCCAGCCGTCCGACCGCGACCGGGCTGGGTGAATGGGGTGTTGCGAGTTTCGTCATCGTGGTCGGACTCCCACGGCGTGACCTCCCGGCGAGGTTCGACTGGTCCCCGGCGGGAGAATCGAGTCTAATGTACTTCGCCTCAGCGTTCAGCCCCAGCAAACACATGCATTCACTGAACACTGAACGCTGAAAACTGAGACTGGTTTTCCCTCCCGAGTCAGGAGTCATTTCCGTGGACCCCGAGCTGAAACGAACCGCCAAAGGTGTCATCGACCGGATCCTCCAACTCCGAGACTCTCTTTGACTTGGGCGAAAAGCAAGCACGCCGTGACTCCCTCGAGCAGGAGATGACCACCTCGACGTTCTGGAACGACCAGGACAAGGCCAAGCAGATCATCCAGGAGGTCAAGGCACTCAACTCGGTCCTCAAACCGTTCGAGAACCTGGTCCGCCAGGCGGATAACCTCGAGGCCTCGATCGAGCTCGCCGAGGAAGCTGGCACGCACGAGTTCGACGACGAGGTCCAGTCGGCCTGCAAGCGGGCCGAGTCCGACTTCTCGTCTTTCGAGTTCCGCTCCATGCTCGGCGGGCCGAACGACCACTGCAACGCGTTCGTCACGATCCACGCGGGGGCCGGAGGGACCGAGGCCTGCGACTGGGCCGAGATGCTCCTCCGCATGTATCTCATGTGGGCCGAGTCCAAGGGGTTCAAGACCGAGATCACCGATCGTGAGGATGGCGGCGCCGCGGGGATTCAGGAAGCGACCGTCCATATCAAGGGAGAATATGCCTACGGCTATCTTCGCGGTGAGACGGGAGTCCACCGCCTCGTCCGGATCAGCCCGTTCGACTCCGCCTCACGCCGGCACACCTCGTTCGCCTCGGTGGACATCCTCCCCGAAGTCGATGAGACCATCGATATCGTCTTGCGCGACGATGAGATCAAGCGAGACGTCTTCCGTTGCGGTGGTCCCGGGGGCCAGCATCAAAACAAGACCGAGTCGGGCGTGCGATTTACACACCTCCCGACAGGAATCGCCGCCGAATCCCGGAGCGAACGCTCCCAGCACAAGAACAGCGCCAACGCCATGGCGCTGCTCAAAGCCAAGCTGATCCGCCGCGAGGAAGAGAAACGTGAGGCCGAATTCGCCAAGAAGTACGACGAGAAGGGGGATGTCAGCTTCGGCAACCAGATCCGCTCCTACGTGCTCCAGCCGTATCAGATCGTCAAGGACCTTCGAACCAGCCACGAGGTCGGCAACCCCCGCGCGGTACTTGACGGCGACATCGATGGATTCATCGAGTCGTATCTGCGAATGAAGCTGGCCAAAGGGAGCGCCGACCTGGCGAAAGCCTGAGCCGTGCAGCATCACAGCGAGCCCGAGATCTCCTGCTTGGTTGGCGATGACCATGTGATCGGCTCCGCTCCAGGGCTGAGCCTCCGTTTCACGCGGTTCGGTGACCGCTGGACTCATGGTCTGGCATGCACTGGAAATGGCGCGAGTGTCGCCAGGGCCGACGACCTGTCCGTCGGTGAGGATGAGCGCCACATCGCCAATCCCGTCTATCAAGAGGTCCATCGGCACGAGCCGGCCGATGGACCTGCCCTCTGCCTCCTCCTGACCGGCAAGTTATTTCAGCATCACTTCTCGGCGGCCGTGACGCTACGGAAGGAGCCGGGTCAGCCGGGATTCCTCGAGCTCGATTTCGATGTGGCCGATCGCTGTCGCGCTCCGATCGAGTGCCTGGCCGCGACCTACCTGATTGGGCTCGATAGCGGCGCACTGGTCGATGCGGACCCCGGGCGGATCGCCTGGAACGTGGTCGACTCGGGATTCGACTCAATCGAACTGCGCGCCGAATCGCCTTCGTCGCTCGTCCTGGCCGAGGCGGGCAGAAAGGCGACGCGCGTCCAGATACTCGCGGCGATCGTGCCGGGGACCTTCACCCACCGCCTGCGCTACCGTTGGCGCTGGGTCCCTTCGGCCGTTCGGACATGATAGAGGGCGAACCGCCCCTCGACGTGCACCAGTTCGAGGGGAGCGGTACACCATTTCGAGTCGCAAGAACCTGCGTCGGCCTTCGGGGCCGCGGCAATGACATACGACGCTCCCTGTCGGACGGCCAGGTCGGCCCGCTGGGCATCGCTCAGGGCTTGATACCGCGCCTCGAAGCGATGACGGTCGGCCAGATAGGCGCGCACAAACTCGGCCGGCGTGCCGTGAAAGTTGACGTGCTCCTGGAACCGGGCGAACCAGTCCGATAGCCCCGATGCGTGGTAAGGGCTGGCCGCCCGATTGAAGGCCAGGCTCCGCCCCGACCAGAGCCGGAAGGTCTTCGGACCCGGCGGTCCGATGAACCGGGCCGTGCGAGGGGTGTGTTCGCGGCACCAGAGAGCCAGGCGCTCGATATCGTCCAGAGGCACCGGGACGAACCGGCAACGGTCGATCAATCCCCTCCCAAGAGGATAACGCTCCTCCGGATGATTCATCGCCCACACACCCGCCAACAGCCCGGCCATTGGTATGAGCCAGGCCGCCGCCATGACCCCGGCAAGACACCAGGCCGGCCGGATCACCCACGCCCGCGCCACGCGAGCCCGCTCCGGACTTCTCCTTTGGCTTCCAATCGCGACCACCAACCCGACACCCAGAGCCGCCATCAGGGGAATGTGGCCCGATTCGGTGTCGTGGTGCCCCAGAAAGTTGAGGCCCCATCCGATCTCCCCGACGAACACAGCGAGCTTGACAGCCCTGAACTCGAACTGGGTGGTGACCGTATCCGCGATCGAGACGGCGACCTCAGCCAAAGTCACGACCACCAGCAGCCAATCTCCGAGGAAGCCGGTGGCCAGCACGATCGCTCGAACGCGACTTCAGCGCATCTCCCGATCGCCAGAGCGCGACCAGCCGGCCCGCGATCAAGATCAGCGCCATGCCTCTGGCCAGCGTGGCCATCCGGAATGGCTGGAAGATCGTCACGCGGACCTGATGCAAGACTTCGATGGCGAACCACGCGACCCCCAACCCCACCAGGATGACCCCGAGCGAAACGGCCAGCCGGCGACGAGCCGGAGGGCATCGCGAATACACACCCCCCGGCCCCGCCTTTGTAAGGGGTGTGTTAGGGGGGGTTCCGCGCACGTACGCAACGCGATCCTGAAGCGCTCTCGTAAATCCGCCACTGCCGAGCTGGAGCGCCGCCAATGTCAGGTAGCAGGACCAGGACAGCCATTGCGGCATTCGCCAGAGGTGAGGCAGCATGTGCTGCGGACTTTGAAGCTCGACACTCAGGAGCCAGAACACGTTCTCCGGCAAGGCGCCCAGCAGCGACTCCCCTCGCGGCACGTTCACCGCCAGACCGGGCAACACCGCGAGCATCAACGCCGCCAGCGACCGGATCGCCGTCCCGGGATTCACTTCCATCCAGCGCCCCAGGAGCGACCAGGCCAACCAACTCGCCCCGAGCACCATCGCAAGCTGGAGACCCGCCGAGGGATGGATCCACGTGGCCAGACCAATCGCGGCTGAGGACCGCCACCAGCCGTGTTCCGGGCTGCTGATCGCCATGGCGAGAGCTTGCCAGCCCAGGGCCAGCGCGAGGAGACGATCGAGAACCATCGCTTCGAAGAGATGGTTGGTCCCGATGTTGCCGGCCTTGGCCGCCAGCAGCAAAGTCACGGCGATCCAGCCAACATTCGGTCCGGAGTCCGGCCAGACCGCACGGCCTAATCGCTCCACCGCCCGGCAGGTGAGGAGGAATGTCAGCACGAACAGGACGAAGAGACCGGCGGGTAGGCCGAGCCCCCGGGTGACGACATCCAGGACGATTAGCGAACCGCGATGGGGGTTGAACGTGTCGAACGATCGGACGAAGGGATCCTCTTCATAGCGGCTGGGATCCTGTTGATGGAGCAGCAACGGAAGCCGGTAGGCCTGGTCGCCGTCGAAGCTGTGGTAGCCGCGAGCGGTCAGATACAGCCCCAGCATAAGCGCGTGAACGAACCACGCAGGAACACGACGCTCCCCATCCGCTTCCCGCTCACCATATGGAACGATCCGCACGGGCTCCCTCCCGTGGCGGAGCCTCGCCCTCCCCGTGGCTCGGACGGAGCCTCGCCCTGCCGGACGTGTCGTAAGTCCCCCAGATGGGCCTCGGTTACACGCTTCGCGACGGGGAAGTGTGCCGGTGAGTCGCCAGGCGGTCAACCTCAATTCGACGGTTTGGCCGTCGCATCGAGGATCGCCTTGGCTTCCTCAACGGCCTTGTCAACTTCGGGATCACCGCCCGATTTCCCGGCCGGTTTCGCGGGGGAACTGGCCGGTGGGGTTGGTGCGGCGGTCGGCGACTTCGGCGCCGACGTGAGATCCCATTCCGGCGTCCGGCTCGCGGTTTGAACGACCGGATGCTCGCCCGGCTTCTCGTCGGGGTGGGCGCGACCGTCAGCCGGGTTCTGCAAGCCCATCCGATGGATATGGTTGACGAATTGCCGCACGGGTACCGACGACCAGATCTTCGCCGCCGGCCGATACTCCTCATTCCAGCGGAGGGCCATCGAGGTCTTGACCTGCTGGTCGGCCCAGGCGACCGTCGCAATCTGATCCAGAGCGTAGTTCTGAATCCCCGCCGTCAGGAATGCCGCGACCAGCACCCCCTTGGCAATGCCCATCAAGAACCCGGCAAACTGGTCGTTGCGGGTCGATTGGGGCATCCCGGGAATCTCGGGCCGCCGCGTCATCTTGATCACCAGTGTCGTGAGGCCAACCAGGAGCACGTATGTCACGGAAGCCGAAACCCACCACAACAGCCGGTCCACCAGATCCCGCTCGATCGTCGGCAAGTAGGGAAGGACATAGGACTTCGCATGATCGCGGACCGGAGTGGCTAGATAGACGCACGCAACCAAGCCCGCAATTCGAATAGCCTGGTACACGAAACCCTGAAGCCAGCCACGGATGGCGGCGACCAGGACGATCACGCCCAACGCAACGTCCAGACCCATGATCAGTTTCCTCCCCGCGTTGCGGCACGGTGCCTTTTTCGAAGATTCGTTGGCCGCCACGATTTCTTCGCGGAAAATCCTCGCCGTATCGCTGGATTCGGTTCTCCGTGTGTTGAAACTTGAGGAGAAGCCGGAGACGATGATTTCCGGAGACATTCGCGGATCGACGGCCGAAGGAGGCACCCGTCCGCATTCGGATCTTCACCTGATGGAGAGGAAAACCCGTGCCCGCAACGAGCCGTTCTCGTCAACGATCGTTATCGCTCTGGACCGTGACGATCGTCGGACTGGCCATGGGGCTGTTGGTCGTTCCCACACCGGGGCGAGCTGATGAGTTCGGCCGGTTGCTCGGGCCGCCCTTGTTCGACATCCCACAGCAGCCGAATGCTCACGGCCAGAGCCAGCTCAGCGTCAGGGCCCTGGAGGCGTTGCCCGAAGTGCTCCGCGGCGAGCGAGCCGCCCTGGTCATCGTGACCACCGACGAGGGAAACATGGCGAAGCTGCTCCTCTCGGCCGGCCTCCGCAAACGAATCGGCGATGGCGGCAAGGAGGTCCTGACTCCGGTGCTGATCGTGGATCGATTCGAGACGATTGACGCCGGCGATCGGATCTCGTGGAAGGCACGCGGCCGTGACACCATCCTGTTCGAAGGCTTCGAGTTCGACCTCGATTCCGGGCAAGTCGTTCCGGTGGGATTCGGCGGAGATATCCGACTCTCCCACGGTGGGGCGGACGGACCGGAATTGTCGGCCCTCGGCGCGAACAAGCTCTACACGTTCGAGAAGCCTCTGCCGGTGGCCCCGACTTCCCCGGGCCGCCCCTCGAGCGGTCGGGCCGTCCTGCCGACGGATTTCAGTGGCCGATACAGCCTCATGGCCAACGGCCAGATGTCGGGAACCCTCGACCTGTCCGTTAACCCCGACGGCATGGTCTCCGGCCAGTTTCGGTCCGATCGCAACGGGGCCGTCTACCCCGTGACCGGCAAGGTCGCCGCGGATCTGTCCCGCAAGATCGAGTTCACGATCCAGTTCCCTCGGAGTCAGCAAGCCTACGAGGGTCTGCTCTGGACCGAAGAAAAAAACGCGTTCGCGGGAACCGTCCAGATCCTCGATCATCCCTTCAGCTTCTTCGCCATTCGCGAAGGAACCCAACTGGCCGCTGACACCATCGATCTCGACCGGACGCTGCCCGTTTCGATCGCTCGCGGCACCACGAACCGGGTCGTCACTCTCGAGGACGGCGCCGATCGGTACACCCTCGACGGTGTCTCGAAGTCCGCGGCCGAGCTCGGCACGGCGCTGGCGGCAGCCGTCAAGACCCAGCCGGCCGTCGGTGTCGTTCTGCGTGTCCCGGAATCCACTCCCTTCGAAAGGGTCCATCGGGCAGTCCGGATGATCCGCGATGCCGGGATCTCCGCCGTTCGCGTCGGCCCGAAGTCCGCGAATGCAACTGTCGACTGAACGAAGACAGGCAGAAGGTGAATGTCATCATGAATACCAGCGGACGTGTTTTCCCCCCCGCGACTTTCGTCTGTGGCACGATCCTCCTCGTATGCAGCGCCAATGTCCCGGCACAATGGGTGGCGCAGTCGAGCCCGACGAAAGAGCGACTCCGTGGTCTGAGCGTCGTGAACTCCCGGGTCGCCTGGGCGAGCGGGAACCATGGGACGGTCCTCCGGACGACCGATGCGGGAACGACCTGGCACCTGAAGGTGGTGCCCGGCGCGTCGGGACTGGATTTCCGGGACGTTCACGCTGTCGACGACCAGGTGGTCTCTCTGCTATCGATCGGCGAAGGGGAGAAGTCACGGATCTACAGAACGACCGACAGCGGCGAGAGCTGGACGTTGCAACTGACCCTTCACGACGCCAAAGGGTTCCTCGACGCGATTGCGTTCTGGGATCCCGATCATGGTCTGGCCCTGGGCGATCCGATCGGGGGCCGATTCCTGATCCTGGCGACCGACGACGGGGGATCCCATTGGACGCGACTGCCCGACGAGGGGATGCCGCCGTCGCTGTCGGGCGAGGGTGCCTTCGCCGCCAGCGGGACCTGTCTGATCGTCCAAGGTGAGCGGGACGCCTGGTTCGCGACCGGCGGTGCCCAGGTTTCTCGGGTATTCCGATCGACCGATCGCGGTCGAACCTGGACGGCCCACGAGGTGCCGATCGTGGCCGGGAACGCCACTTCGGGGGTCTTTTCGCTGGCGTTTCGCGACGCGAATCATGGCGTTGCAATTGGCGGAGATTATCAACAAACGCCACGTGCGGATCGCGTCGTCGCGCGCACCGCGGACGGAGGTCGAACCTGGATGTCTGGCGAGGGAAGAGGACCGCGAGGCTTCCGATCGGGCGTGACTTATCTGCCGACTGCGCCTAGGCCGACTCTGGTGGCCGTGGGGCCGACAGGATCGGATGTGTCTGTCGACGACGGCCGCAGTTGGTCCCCACTGAGTGACTCGGGGGCTCACGCCGTCGGTGCCGCCGAGCCGGAGGCAGGCTGGGCCGTCGGTGAGAATGGATCGATCGGCAGGTTCAAGCTTGCGATCGAGGCGAAGCTCCGCTGATTCCGCGTCTCCTCCATTCGAGGGATCGCTTTGTCACAAGAGCGGAGCATCAGGGTTGACATGGGACCTTGGTTGCGGCGACGATCCGGAGGTCCTGAATCGTTACCGTCGGAAGCGCGTGTATAGCTGGTGCTTGCCCTGGTCTTCAAAACCAGTGAGGGGTCTGGAAACAGGCTCCTGGTGGGTTCGATTCCCATGCGCTTCCGCCACCTCCATGCAGTGCCGAGGGTTCAGTCGAAGTAACCGCACGCGCGTAGGTGGTCGACACTCCGTCGAACGCGTTCGTGCCGGCCTTCGAGCCCCGGCTCCGGCTCGCCGCCGATGCCTTCGATCTCGATCGTGTAGCTGCCGGTGAAGCCTGCTCCATCGAGGATCTCCCGAACGCGGCGGAAGTCCACGCTGCCTCCATCGCCGAGGGCCGGAAAATACCAGTCCTCGAAGCCGCCGCGATTGTCTTTCAGGTGGACGTTCCGGACCAGGTGCTTGACCTGTTCCAGCTCCGCGCACGGATCGGCGCCTTGATTGTAATACGCGATGTTTCCCGTATCGAAGTTCAACCGCACGTCGGGGTGGTTGACGTCGTCCATCAACGAGAGCATCGCCGAGGCGTTCTGGGTCGGCCCTTTGTGGGTTTCCAGCGCGAGCGTCACGCCGAGCTCGCCCGCGGTATCCCCCATCAGCCGGAGGTGTTCGATGACCGTGCGCCGTTCGGCGGCATCCACCGGCTGGCCGGCTCCCGAGACGCAAACGGCCACTCCGAACCATCGCGCGGCGAAGCGGATCCGCCGCTGGGTCAATTCGAGGCCGTCCCGCGTGCGGATATCGGCCCCTCCCACGTTGCACCCGCTGATCGTGACACCGTGTCGAGCGAGGTGATCGCAGAACGCCTGGGCCTCGGAATCCGTCGCCTTCTCGGTGATCACCGCCGATTCGGGAATCACCAGTCCACCGAAGTTGTGACCTCGCAAGGCCAGCTCCAGATGGTCGATGCCCGTCTGTCGGATGCGTTCGACCGCCGTCCAGACACCGGCGGCTCCATAGCTGTTCGTGAAACAGCTCACAATTCGCTCTCATCGACGCTTTCCCCATAGAAACTACGGTCAAGGAGTCCCGTTCGCGCCGGGCCTTTGCACCGGTTCCATTTGCACGGGGAATTCACTCCCGGCATCAGTGACGCGAAGGGCCACGCGGCCTTGGAGCACATCGAGCAACACGCTCCCAAAGAGCTCCTTCCGCCATCCCTGGAGTAGGGCAGGGCGGTGTGCTTCCGGGGCGCCGTCGAGATGCCAGCGGACGAGATGCTTCACATCGGCGTCGTTCGCCACCAGCGATGCCGCGATCTGATTCTGCGTGCAGCACTGCGCCAGTGCCGACGAGAGCAGTTTCGCGACGATCGAGAGGCCCGGCGGCTCATCGAGACGTAACGATAACTCGGGGAGCTGGTCCTCGGGCAGGCGACGAGCTTCGTCCAGGGCTTGCAGGATTTCGTCACTGCGGTTCATGAGCGCGGGGCGGTTGAAATCACGGAGGGCTTCGAGCCCGCGCCGGTTCGATGGCTGTCGCTTGGCGATGGCCACGAGCAAATCGTCCCGCATCACCTGACGCAGTGGCCGGTTCTGACGTCGTGCTTCATCCTCGCGCCACTCGGCCAGGCGTCGGGCCATCTCCAATCCGCGACGACTCAGTTGATTCAGACCCGAGATGGCGCCGCCATCGCTCCTCGTCGCCGCGCCGCGCGATCGTGTCCACGAAATCCACGAATTCTTCCTCGGCCCACTCCGTTCGCCCGAGCTCCGCGAGGCGTGCGATGAAACCATCGGCGAGATCGAGCAAATGCCGCACGTCGTCCAGGGCATAGTCGAGCTGGGCGGTGGTCAGGGGCCGCCGCCGCCAATCGGTGCGCGTCTCACCTCCGCCGAGGTTCACGCCCAAGACCTGGCCGACGAGGTTTACCAGGGAAAGCGGGTAGCTCAGGCCGACCAGACCCGCCGCCAGTTGGACGTCGAAGACGCGTCGCGGAAGTTTCCCGGTCTTGATCAGGCCGATCCTCAGGTCTTCGCCGGCCGCGTGCATCACGACCTCAATGTTGGGGTCGCAGACGACCTCCCAGAACGCCGACACGTCGCGGACCGCCAGGGGATCGACCAGCGCCAGCCGCTCGCGCGTCGCCACCTGGATCAAGCAGAGGATCGGTTCAAAAGTATCCTCGGAGACGAACTCCGTATCAAACGCGAACCGGCCGATCGCCCGTAAGTGGTCGATCAGCCCTTGGAGTTGCTGCGATGTGGTAATGAGTGACTCACCAGTCCCAGGCGCCATCGGTTGCGGATCTCCTTCGATCGAGCCATTGTCGGGAAACGTTTCCCTTCGTCCTACGAGGACGAGCCCTCCCAGTTGACAAGGTTTCTGGATTCCAACAGCGTCGTGTTCGACCGTCTTCGTCCCGACAGACGCCCTAGCGATCCAGGCTCTCGAGGAACCTCAAAATCACCGCGTTGGCCACCGAGGCGTTCTCGTACGGCGGCCATGTGCCCGGCATTCGCGATGACTTCGAGGCGAGCGCCTTCGATCGCGTCGGCCAGGGCCAGGGCCTCGGTCGGCGGCGTGATCGCATCCTCCTCCCCGACCATGACGACGGTTGGAACCTGGATCATGGCGAGGTCCTCACGGCGATCGGGTCGAATGGCCATGGCCCGCAGCGCCCCGGCGATCCCCCGCGGACTGTTCTGTTCCATCGCCTCGCGGAGGAAAGCCACCCGTTCCGCACGTTCGTCGATCGTCTTCTTGGCAAAGAGTCGCGGGATCATCGAGTCGACCACCGCGGTGACATTCCCTGTGGCGATGACCTCCCGGGCGGTCTCTTCCCGCTTCTGAGCCGCATCCGGAGTATCCGCCCCGGCGCGGGTATCCATCAACATCAGTCCGCGCACCCGCGCGGGATATCGCACCACCAGCGACAACGCCACGTAGCCCCCCATCGACAGCCCACCGATCACCACCGGGACTTTCAGGCTCAACGTATCGAGGAGCTCGATCACATCATCGGCCATCTCATCGATCGTGTAGACACCTTCCGGTGCCGGCGAATCGCCATGTCCCCGCAAGTCCGGTGCGATGATCCGGTAGGTCGAGCCAACCCCGGTCAGTTGCTCCTTCCACATCGCGCTGCTGAGGGGAAAGCCATGAAGCAGGACAACGACCGGACCGGGGCCCTCATCAAGAAACGCCAGTCGCATCGGAGTTCTCCCAAACTGTCGGCGCAGCTCGCGATTCGATCAAGTGCATCATCGAGACCCATCGGACGGACGGCATTCGCTGCGCCACCCTCGGCCCTGATGAATCTCACGAACACGGGCTCTCGACCGAAATCCTGCTGTGTTTCGCAGCCGATGACCCGACACGTTCGGATCCGGAACGCTCGAACTCGATCCGACAGCAGTATAAAGAATCCCAGGCCCGCAATCGAGCCGGGACCCACGCCCGACTCATCAGGACTTTCGCAAACCGCATGCCGCGCTCGGGTCCCGACGGACGATGGCGGCTGTCCCGCCCTCACCATCGGGGGCACGGCCGCTTTGAAGAGCGTACGCGAACACTGGCGGACGGGGAAACCAACCTCTAGAATGGTTCCCACTGGTTACGACACAATCTGAGGATAGGACCCGTAGCGATGTCAACCCCCAACCAACTCTATGACGAGGCCACCGATCGGCGCGACCAGGGAGATAAGCCCGGTGCGATCGCGAAGCTCGAGGAGGCGATCGCCCTGGATCCCGGGTTCGCCCTGGGCCACGGTCTGCTCGCCAAGCTCTACGCCGATCTGGCCGAAGCCGATAAGGCGATCGAGCACGCCAAGAAAGTCGCCGAGCTGGAGCCTGACGACGCCTTCAGCTACACGGCACTCTCGGTCATCTACCAGCGCTGCGGCCGGATTCCCGAGGCCGAGCATGCCAAGGCCGTGGCCTGGCAAAAGCAGATGGGCTTCGAGTGAGCGGCTCAGGTCATCCTGCGTGCCAGAGCGTCTAACGCTTGGGTTGCAAAGGGCTTATACGAGCCCGAAGCGCCAGCGAGTGGATTGAGGATCCCCACCAGAATTCACTCGCTGGCGCTTCGGGCTCGTGTCGATTCGATGCGGTCATTCTTGATGCAATCCAATCGCCAAACGTTCGAGACCGTGGTTCATGAGGTTGATCATGCACACTTGGCTCAATCCCGGACGGTCCTCCGCGATCGTCCGTTTCCCGATCGCGGTCCTTCTCCTCTGCGTGAGTACGAGTCTGCTCACGAGACCGACGAGGGCCGTCGCCGAGCCGCCCTCGGGCGATCCCTGGATCGCCCAGCACCTGGACGGCCTGGTCGGCCTGTACCAGCACCTGCACACTCATCCCGAGCTGTCGTTTCAGGAGCACGAGACCGCGAAGCGCATCGCCGCCGAGTTGCAGCAGGCCGGCGCCGAAGTGACCCCCGGCGTGGGGAAGCTCGGCGTGGTCGGCGTGTTGAAGAACGGTCCCGGTCCGGTGGTCCTGGTCCGAACCGACATGGACTGCGCTGCCCGTCGTCGAGGAAACCGGACTCTCGTATGCCAGCAAGGCCAAGGCGACTGACAAGACGGGTCGTTCCGTCGGCGTCATGCACGCCTGCGGTCACGACGTACATATGACGTCTTTCATCGGCACGGCGCGATGGCTGGCGGATCACAAGGATCGCTGGTCGGGGACCGTCGTGATGGTGGCTCAGCCCGCCGAGGAGGCCGTCGGAGGTGCCCGCATCATGCTGGACGACGGTCTGTATACGCGCTTCCCCAAGCCGGATTACGCCCTGGCGCTGCACTGTAGCGCCCAGGAGCCCGTCGGAAGCGTGTACTACTGTCCGGGCCCCATGCTCGCAAGCTCGACTTCAGTCGCGATCACCATCCGTGGGAAAGGCGGACACGGTGCCTGGCCGCATCGGACCGTCAACCCGATCGTCCTGGCCGCGCTGGTCGTCGTCGACCTTCAGACGATCGTCAGCCGCGAGATCGATCCCACCGAGCCGGCGGTCGTAACCGTCGGCTCGATCCACGGCGGCACCAAGCACAACATCATTCCCGACGAGGTCAAGCTCCAACTGACCCTTCGGAGCTTCTCCGAACCCGTCCGACAGCAGCTCATCGCCGGGATCAAGCGGCGAGTCGCCGCGCTGGCCCAGGCTCACCAGGCGCCCGAACCGACCGTCACGGTCGAAGAGTTGACCATGCCGACGATCAACACGCCGGCCCTGGTCGATCGCGTCGTACCGGCATTCGTCGAGACCCTCGGCGCGGCGAACGTCAAGCGGGCTGCCCCTGTCATGGGCGCCGAGGACTTCGCCCTGTTCAGCGAAGGCGGCGTACCCATCTGCATGTTCTGGATCGGCACGATCGACGCGCCTCGCCTCGACGCGTCGCGAGCGAAGCACGAGGACTTGCCCGCCTTGCACTCGTCCAGGTACCACCCCGACCCGAGGCCCAGCATCGCGACCGGAATCCGGGCCATGACCGCCGCGGTTGTCAGGCTCCTACCGCCGCAACGTTGAGATCCTCATTCCAAATGCCGGCGCCCCACTCTGTCAAACCAGGGCGGTGCTATAGAAGACATCATACCACTCGTTCACCTTGCATACGACCTCATCGAGACCTGCCCGATCGAACTGTTGACAATCGGCCTCATGCCGCCGCCGCAATTTTGCCAGACCGTCGCGAATGAGAGGCTCTAACACCCACGTGTAATAACCCGCATCATCCTCCATCGTGAAGAAGAGGAGACAGACGGGATAGGGAACCTTTGCGGGCTGGACCCGGCGATGGAGCACAGCCCCCAGCGTCTTGTTTGCGCGTACGATCGTGACCGGAGACATGGCCCCTCTCAACTCGACACCGAACGTTCTTCTCCCCGGCTCTCGCCCATCCCCATCGTGCGCGAGAATACCGACGACCATATCGATCGACTCAGCCCGATCCCCGCGCTTCAGAGAGAGGTCCTCCCTCCGCGTCAAGAACATCGTGGCGAGGGCCGGCAAACGTTCATCGATCCAATCATCGTGCTTTGCCATGATTTTCCGCTTGATCGTAAAGACCGAGTTCGTTAGCCCCATGTCCTTGTCCCTCCAGTATGATGCGACCTCTTCCCAAAGCAGGAGCAAAATCGTGGGATTCAGGGGATAAATGGATAGCGACGACCTCATCGTAACGAGGAGATCATGGATTGACCAACCGTTCCCGCCGACCATTGAGCCCTTGTACGCCCATCTCTGGTCTCGAGTGAGCACCCCTGCCGTCGCCGAATCGACTCGTCGCCGCCGCCGTTCTTTTGTAAGCTATCCGATACCGAAACGGCGTGCCACTCAACGGAGTATGCATCCCATGATGAATTCGCGCTATGCGCTTCGTGACGCGTCCGAGCTCCTGAGCCCGGGACTGTTGATCTATCGCAATCTGGTCCGCCAGAACCTCCAGGACATGATCGCGATGGCCCGCGGTGCGGATCGACTTCGTCCGCACGTCAAGACGCACAAGATGGCCGAGATCGTCCGGATGGCCGAATCGATGGGGATCCGCAAGCACAAGTGCGCGACGATTGCCGAGGCAGAGATGGTGGCCGCGGCCGGTGGGACTGATATCCTCCTGTCGTATCCGCTCGTCGGTCCCAACCTGAAACGGTTCGCCCACCTGGTCCGTGGTTACCGTCACACCCTATTTCGCGCGACTGTCGATCATCCCGACTCGGCGCGGCGCTATCGGACGCCGTCACGGGGCTCGACCGCTCGATCCCGGTCCTGCTCGACCTGGAGATCGGGATGGGCCGGACCGGTATCGAACCGGGCGAGGCGGCCGCCGAGCTCTATGCGCTGGTTCGACCGGCTCCCTCACCTGGTCGCCGATGGCTTGCACGCCTACGACGGACAGGTTCATGACAGCGATCGGGAGGAACGGCGACGATCGGCTCAGCCTGGGATGGAACGCACGCTGGCCTTACGCGACCGTCTCCTCAAACGAGGCATGGCCGTCCCCAGGATGGTCGTCGGTGGGACGCCGACGTTCCCGATCCACGCCGAGCTCGACATACCCGGAATCGAATGTTCACCTGGAACGTGTGTGCTGAACGATCATGGGTACTCGACGCGATACCCGGACCTCGCCTTCACGCCGGCCGCCTTGCTCCTGACCCGAGTGGTCAGTCATCCGCAACCCGGACGAGTCTGCCTCGACCTCGGTCACAAGGCCGTGGCCGCCGACCCGGGCGGCACGCGGTTCCGGTTGCTGGATCTCGACGACGCCCGGCCCGTCGTCCATAGCGAAGAGCACCTCGTGATCGAAACGTCTCAGGCCGACGCCCTCCCGATCGGGACGACGATCCTCGCCATGCCCACGCACATCTGCCCGACCGTCGCACTCCACCGCCGCGCCTACGTGATCGAGGACGGCCAGCTCGTCGATCAATGGGAGGTCACCGCCCGCGATCGCGTGCTCGGGATCTGAGAGTGGTCGATGTAGGGTGGGTCGAACGCCGCTCGGCGGCGTGAGGCCCACCGAAATCTGAGACTGGTCGATGTAGGGTGGGTCGAACGCCGCTCGGCGGCGTGAGGCCCACCGAAAACTGGTCGATGTAGGGTGGGTCGAACGCCGCTCGGCGGCGTGAGGCCCACCGAAAACTCATCGGGCCGAGAGCCCGTAGGGTGGGTCGAACGCCGCTCGGCGGCGTGAGGCCCACCGAAAACCTGATCGGGCCGAGAGCCCGTAGGGTGGGTCGAACGCCGCTCGGCGGCGTGAGGCCCACCGAAAACCTGATCGGGCCGAGAGCCCGTAGGGTGGGTCGAACGCCGCTCGGCGGCGTGAGGCCCACCGAAAACCTCATCACCCGCCCATACGATACGCCCGAAACTGAGGAGCCGGCTTGCGACCCACCGGGAATTCCAGCTTGAGCGCGCCGGCGAGCGGGTCGATCAGGTCCTCGCCGTACTCATGCTGTTCGTCCTTGGGCCGGTCCAGGAGCACGGTTCCGCGCTTGGCCCGCTGGTACGTCTGGAGCGCTCGGATCAAGTGCCGGCACCGGGGATGGATGGTCAACCGCACCTTGTCGTCGGCCGATCGCAGCAGCGCCTCCACCAGCGCCAGCTCATCCACTTTGAGCGTCACGGGCCACATCTCGATCCCGCCCCGGCCCCGGCATCCCACGCGCTCATATTCGCCCAGCACGACCACACCGACCGCCGTGCGTTGCTTGGATGAGGAGTCCATCGAGAACCGGCAGAGGGGAAGCCCGATCCCGCACAGCGACTGGGTCTGTCGCATCACGGCCCGAGCATTGGCCTCCGGCCCGGCGTCGAACGAGTAGAAGTCGCCGAAGACGTTGATGGCGTGCGGCGAGCCATCGAGCGCGCGCCGGACCTGGAGCCAGACGGCGCCGGTATGGACGCCCGGATCGACCGCCACGTGGACCGGGAGATCTTGCCGATACTCGGCGTTCTCGGTCACATGGACCGCTTCGTCGAACATGGTGAACCAGACCCCGGACGCTTTGGGTCTGAGGCAGAGGTAGTCGCTCTCGAACACCGGCAGACTGACCGCGGCCGTCTTAGCGATCAGGTCGTTGATGCGATAATGCCCCTGGGACCGCTTGGCCTTGGGCAGGCCGGACGGGTGGCTGCCCAGGTCGGCGTGGCACCATTTCCGGATCGGGCACTCTGGACACTTTTCCAGGTTCGGGCCGCTCCGCTCCTCCGGACAGCGCTCCAACACTTCGAAGACACAGAACTGGTGCGTCGGGAACGCGCCGGCCTGTCCCCGATCCACCAGCTCGGCCATGGGCCCGGCGACGCGATGCCAGGTGGAGGTCATCGTGATGGAGGAGGGCACGCCATGCCGCTCCATGGCCATGCCGACGGCCGCCTCCCGGATCTCCGGGTCGATCTCGTCGACCTCGTCCAGCCGCAAGGTCGGCACGTGCGGACCGCGCACGCGCTTTGCGCTCGCCGGGATGTACGACACCTCGGAGCCGGTCTCGTACCGGGCCGACGTCGCGGCGAAGTCCGTGAACGGGTTATACCCACCCAGCGCGTCGCAGTGGCGGAAGTCCTGGAGTGCCTGGAAGACCTGCGCCAACTGCGCCTCCGACCCGCCCAGGATCTTGGTCCCGTGCCCGTCGTGCAGGATCGAAGACAGATGGGTGGCGAAGGCGACAAGATAGCTCTTGCCGCCGCCGCGCGGACCGTGGACCAGCGACAGCGGCGGCCGATCGAAGACCCACGACTCGAGGAAGTCGGCCGGCGCCGAGTGGCCCCGGCACACGCCGGCCCCGGCGATCTGGACGCCATAGGCCTCAGCCAGTCGGATCAATCGCGTCCGTCGCTCCGAGCAGGTAGCTTCTGACGAGTTCGGTGGTGTCATGGGTATCGATCGCAATCTGGTTAGGGACTTTACCGTCGATGCGGTTCACCACGAGTTCGGCGAACCGGTAGTCTCCCTCGACGGCCTTCTTCACGATGGTGTTGGCCAGCGCATCGGCGACCTTCGAGGCGCCTTCCAAGTCCACATCGGTCAGACTACTCCTGTTCCAGCACTCCAGCGATCAACTTCGTCAGCGAGGTTCCCCTGGGCCGACCTCCGGGATTGCCGGACAGGCCGGGTTTGAACTGAGTCTCGCGGTTCGGGAACGGCATACATCGCGTCCTCGCGCCGCCCTCGCGGTTCTCGACCCGCGGCGCGGGGGGTCGGCCGG
>CAWJTQ010000022.1:0-21511 GCA_963845695.1 uncultured Isosphaeraceae bacterium
TCACCTTGCGATAGGCTCCCAGGTCGTAGGTCTGGTTGAAGACCGCCTGCAAATCCAGGAGGAGTTCGGGATCCTCCGGCAACAAGGAATCAGGATCGCCGGCAGCCGCTGGTCCAGTCGGATCGGATAGACGAAATAGTCCTTGGGCCGGTCGAAGCGGTGGACCGAGACGTGATAGTCGAATGGCCCGGCCTTCTGCGCGATTTGACAGGGAACCGCAGTGACGTGCGTCCCTGCGCAACAAATCAATCTCGATGAGCTGGACTTGGCCCGCAAGGAGTCGTCGTTGCTTCTTACGATACTTATCGAAGCGCGAGTGGCTCGGGGTCTTGTTGGACAGGCTGACGACCTCGATGGTGGCCACCAGTCGATCTTGCCCGCTCCCGATCGCGGATCTCCACAAATGTTTCGATGTGCTCATCGCCGCCGACGTCCTCGACGGCGATGAGCACCGGCTGCTGGCTTCGGGCTGGTCCGCACCACGGGCTCGGCAACCGCCACCGCCCCTTGATCTCGACTTCGGCCCGGCGCCTCGGCCTTTCGCATCACCTTGACATCGGGTTCGACGGCGCACCGCGTCACTCCCAACCAGACCCTTTGGCCGGAATCCGCGTAATACGTATCCGGGAGCAGGGGCTGGAGCTGCTCCTCGATGTGCGTGATCAGTTTGTTATGGAACCCGTGAAACCAGCAGGGTGTTCAAGGTACGGGTCCATTCCGGGAAACGGGGAAGGCATCGGCTCGCTCCGTAGGTACAGAGGTCAACTGCTCCATTGTGTCCCCTGGCCCCGCGGCGGTCAATTCGGCCCGTACAAGTCGGGTCGTGCTGTTGCCGAGATTGGGGTAGAATAAGGAAGAGTCACGGTACTCGCTCGAAGTCGCATGATCCAGGTATCGAGGGATTCGCATGTCCACAGTCGCCGCAAAGACCCGTCGGCTTCAACTGGGCCCACAATCGGCCGGGCTTTTGCTCACCGCGAAGGAATTCGACCGCGCTCGCTTCCAGGAAGGCTGGCGTTACGAACTGATTAACGGAGTGTTGATTGTGTCTCCCACACCATCTCGCCAGGAGCGTCATCCCAACGAACAATTGGGCTACTGGCTCAGGCAGTACCAGGAAGGCCATACCCACGGCTCGTCGCTGGACTTAACCCTGGCCGAGGAGGACATCCAGACCAAGAAACAGCGGCGGCGAGTGGACCGTGCGATTTGGGCGGGCCTGGGTCGTCTGCCGGCGGAAAGGGAAGCGCCGACGATCGTCGTCGAGTTCGTCTCGGAGGGCAAGGTCAACCAGGAGCGTGACTACATCGCCAAGCGAGCGGAGTATCGGGAGATCAGCGTGAAGGCGTACTGGGTCATCGACCGGTTCCGCCGTTCGTTGACCGTCTACGTCTGCGGCGGTGATAAGGACGAGGAGCACCTCATCCCGGAGGGCCAGAAGTACACTTCCCCCTTGCTTCCCCGGCTTCGAGCTCGATGTCGCCCGGATCCTGTCCTTCGCCGATCTCTGGGCGAAGCAGCGGCGTAAGTCAAAGAAACCCGGACAGTCGAATTGATGGGGTAGGAACCGGTTTCAGCCGGCGATCCACGAGGCATCTTTCCCGGGAACGACATGGCCAACGAGATTCCCGAAACACCGATCGTCGGGGTGGTGATGGGCAGCAAGTCGGACTGGGACACGATGCGCCACGCTTGCGAGGTCCTGAGCGAGCTGGGCATCCCCTACGAGGCGAAGGTGGTCTCGGCACACCGGACTCCGGAACGGCTGTTCCACTACGGTCATGAGGCGGAAGGACGTGGACTGGAGGTCTTGATCGCCGGGGCCGGTGGTGCCGCGCACCTGCCGGGGATGCTGGCGGCGATCTCGATGCTGCCCGTGCTCGGCGTGCCGGTCGAGAGTAAAATTCTGCGCGGGGTTGATTCGCTCTTGTCAATTGTGCAGATGCCGCGGGGCGTACCGGTCGGCACGTTGGCCATCGGCAGCTCGGGAGCGGCCAACGCCGCCATACTGGCCGCGGCGATCCTGGCAAGGAAGTATCCCGCGATCCGTGCGGCCGTTGCCCAGCTCCGCCAGGCTCAGACCGAGGCCGTGGGAGAATCGCCGGTATGAGCATGCGTCCGGATCGATCGCATCTCAACGAGACGGTCCCCCTGGTCCCCCCGGCATCGCTGGGAGTGATCGGCAGCGGCCAACTGGGCCGGATGTTCATCCAGGCCGCGCAGCGAATGGGCTATCGCGCCGGGGTCTTCAGCGACGCGGAAGACAGGCCCGCTGCGCAGGTGGCCCACTGGACGGTCATCGGCCGCGACGACGACGTGCACGCCCTGCGAGCGTTCGCTGATCGGGCCGAGGCGGTCACCGTCGAATTCGAGAACGTCTCCGCCCCGGCGCTGCGGTGGCTGGCCCGCCGCCGACCGGTACGCCCGGGCTGGCGGACTCTTCGGGTTGCCCAGAACCGGCTGCGCGAAAAGAGCTTCCTGGCTCGGAACGGCATCCCCCATGCGCCGTGGCGCCCGGTCCGGTCCGGGTTCGAGCTCGATGAGGCCATTCGGTCGCTCGGTCTGCCGATTATCCTCAAGACGGCCGCCTCGGGTTACGACGGCAAGGGGCAGATCCGTATCGATCGGGCGGACCAGGCACCCGGCGCGTGGGACGGACTGGGACGGGCTCCGTGTGTCGCCGAGGCCTGGGTCGACTTCGCCGCCGAGGTCTCGGTCGTCGTGGCCCGCGCCCATGACGGGCGAGCCGTGTGCTATCCCGTCGGCCTGAATCGACATGAGCGGCATATCCTCGACAGCACCCTCATGCCGGCCCCGGTCGGTCCGATCGTCGCCCTGGAAGCCCGCAACCTGGCCCTGAGCGCGGCCCAGGCGCTGGGCACCATCGGCGTGCTCACCGTCGAGTTCTTCCTCACCGCCGACGGCCGGCTACTCGTCAACGAGATCGCCCCACGCCCTCACAATTCCGGGCATTTGACTATCGAGGCGGCCTTCACCAGCCAGTTCGAGCAGCAGGTCCGCGCACTCTGTGGGCTGCCGCTGGGCGCGACGGATCTGGTCATGCCCGCGGCGATGGTCAACCTACTCGGCGACCTGTGGGCCCAGGCCGACGGCCAACCGCGATGGGATGCCGCCCTGCGAGCCGACCCGGACGTCTCGCTGCACCTCTATGGCAAACGAACGCCCGCTCCCGGACGGAAGATGGGCCACCTGACCGTGCTCGACCCCGATCCCCAGACTGCACTCGATCGCGTGCTCGAGGCGCGGCTTCGTCTCAGCGCCGAGTACAACCGGGACGTTGGCCATCCGGCGGCGGTGTAAACTGAACACGGAACACGGAAAACTAAGCGAGCGGAGCGAGCGCCATGCAATTTGCCCATCCCGCCTGGCTCTGGCTGATGACCCTGATGCCGCTTCCCTGGCTCCTGGAGCGATCGCGGCCCCGGATCACCTGGCCGGGCTTCGAAGGGTTCCCGAAGCGGCGGCGGATCGGTTGGATCTGGCTCGGGGGTTTGCCCGCCTGGCTGCGCGGGCTGGCCATTGCGGGGCTGGCCGTGGCGGTGCGCGGCCCCAGACCATCGGCGGCGTGACACGGATCGCTGGGCAAGGGGTCGCGATCGTCGTGATGTTGGACCAGAGCTCGAGCATGAAAGCCGTGGATTTCCCGGCGGACCGCGGTACGCGGATGATCTCGCGGCTCGATGCGGCCAAGACGACGTTCCGGAAGTTCGTCGAACGGCCGGCCCGACGACCTGATCGGCCTGGTCGCCTTCGCCAACTATCCCGGCCTGGCCTGCCCGCCCACGCCCAACCACCCCTTCCTGATCGAGACCGTCGAGGCCGTACTTCCGGCACGGCCGGGCGATGATGGGACCAACATCGGCGACGCGATCATCGTGGGGCTCGATGCCGTGCTCCAGACCGCTCCCAAGAAGAAGGTTCTGGTGCTCTTGACCGACGGCAACAACGAGCCGGCCGTGTCCAAACCGTTCGATCCGGTGGAGGCAGCCGACCTGACCCGCGTCTGGGGCGTGGTCCTGCACACGATCGCGATCGGCCGCGCTGGCGGGGTCCGCCATGGCATCGATCGCAAGACTCAGCAGCCAGCCATCACCGAGGTCGCAGGGCCCAATCTCCCGCTCTTGAAGCAACTAGCCGAGACGACCGGCGGAAGCGACTTCGTCGCCGCCGATGCCGATGCGCTGGCCGATGTCTTCAAGCGGATCGACGAGCTAGAGAAGAGCCCCATACGCGGCCGCATCCTGACGCGTTATGATGAACACTATGCCCCCTGGGCCGGATTCGCGCTGGCCTTGCTCGTCCTGGACCGGCTGCTGGCGCAGGGACGGCTACGGCGATTGCCCTAGAGCGCCTAACACTTGCATTGCGCACGCAATGACCGCAGGGATCCGATACGAGCCCGAAGCGCCAGCGAGTGGATTCTAACCGAGACGATCTATTCACTCGCGGACGCTTCGGGCTCGCATCAGGCGTCTGCAACCCAAGCGTTCAGCGCTCTCGCTGGGCTTTCTGAGTTGGAAGTAGCCGTCGTAACCAAATAGGGATCCAAGGTTCGAAATGGCGTATCCAAGATTGGGGACTGATTCAGTGATTTGGAATTTGGAATCGTGGATCTGGAATCCCCCAGATGCCCCCACGGCGCGGACATCGTACAGAGAAAGCTCCTCCTTCTTTCGGCCCCCCCCGACCACTGATGACTGACGACTGCGAATGATCTTCGTTCATCCTGAGAGACTCTGGTTCCTGACGATCCTGCCGGTCCTGATCCTGTGGGCGATCCGGGCTCGGCTGAGCCGTCGCCGCGCCTGGGAGGCGCTGGCAGCGCGGCCGCGCGCCGCGTGAGGGCGCTCTGTGGTGGCTGATTACGGTCGCTTTCCTGATCGTTGCCATCGCGCAACCGAAATGGGGACGGCTCGGTTCGCCGCGTCCGCCTGGCCACGACGCTATTCTTGTGGTTGACGTCAGCCGGAGCATGGGAGCCGAGGATGCCGTGCCTTCCCGGTTAGCGGTCGCGGTCGAGGCGGCGGAGGGGTTGGTCAACGCCCTGGGGCGGGAGCCGGCCAACCGGGTGGCCGTCGTTGCCTTCGCGGGTCGCGGGGTGCTGCGCTGTCCGTTGACGGAGAACTTCGGCGCCGTGATCGACGCACTGCGCCGCTTGCAGCCCGGTGCGCTCCGCCCCGGCGGGACCGACCTCGGCGCCGGCCTGGATGCCGCCCTCGAGGCTTTCGGCACGGAAGAGCACGCCGAGGGGCAGGCCATCGTGGTCTTCTCCGACGGCGAGGATCTCGCCAAGCGTTGGCGTTCCCGATTGGATCGGCTGCGCGAGCAGAACGTGGTGGTCCACGCGGTCACCATCGGCGACCCCGACAAGGGTCATCCTGTGCCTTCCGGGACGAGCGATAAGCCGCTGGTCTATCATGGCGAGCCGGTCCTCTCCAAACGATCCGATGCCGCGCTGGAGGCAATTGCCCGGGAGACGGGCGGAGCCGTCGTCCCACTGGGATTGACCGCGGGGGACCTGGGCTTGTTGTACCGGACTCGGATCGAGCCAGCGGTCCGCCGGCGCGCGGAGATCCCACGAATCGCCGACCTGGCCGAACAGTTCCCTCTGTTCCTCGTCGCCGCGTTGACGTGCCTGATGGCCGGCTGCTGGCCGCCGGGGCGCGGCTGGTCGTGGGGTGGGGGCTGGTTCTGGCGGGGTGGCTGGTTCTGGCGGAGGCGAGTCAAGGTCCTGGGACGCGTCTCGCTCGCGATCGCCCTGGCCGTAGCGGTCATCGGGGCCGATCCGTCGCCGCAAGACGAACCGCGACCGGGGCCCTCCCAGGGCGGCGAGCCTCCGGGCCAGCGGGTTCCGGGGCGAGTGGAGCCTCGCCCTCGAGTCTCTCACCATCGGAATCGGCGGCCGACTTCGTGGCGCGGGGCCGGGCCGCGTATGCGGCCAAGGGATTCGACGAGGCCCTGACCCACTTCGAAGCGGCGGCGCGGCTCGCTCCGAACACCGCGATACCTCACTACGATGCCGCGGCCGTGCTCTTCCAGCTCGGGCGCTACCACGAGGCCCGTCAGCGGTATCTCGAGGCCCGACGGTTCGCCGATTCCTCCTTACAAACCAAGATCGACTACGCCCTGGGCAACACGTCGCTGGCCCTGGGCAACGTCCCCGACGCGATCCACTCTTACGATGATTGCATCGCCTCGACGGCCCGCGGCGCAGCCCTGGACATCGTCCGGAGTGACGCCGCGATCAACCGCGCCTTTGCTTACCGCCAGGCGCAGTCGCCCTCGGTTCCGCAGGGCCAGGGGTCCGACGACCCGTCGGCGTCCCATAAACCCGACCGTCGAAAATCACCCGACAAGCGCGATGGCGGCGATAACCCGGGCGCCGGGGACGAGCCGGAAACCGGCCCGTCGGCCGGTGGCACTGGCCCGGAGGATGACGCCGACAAGGCGACTGGCCGCGATCGGCCGCCGAGGAGCCGCCGTCGCATGGGCGGCGCCGGCGGGGGCCGCTCGACGCCCCCATCCCCATCCGGCGAGTCGCCCGAGGATCGGCTCGACAACGCTCTCGAGAACATCCGCGCCGCCCAGAGCCGTCGGCTCCCCGACGAGCCCCCACCCACCTCGGCCAACGATGACCGCAGGGATTGGTGAACGACTTCGAGGCCAACATGACGTGGTTGAACGCCTCGAACAGGCTTGGCACCTACGTGGACCGCGAGGAGTTTCAGGTGGAACGTGTCATCATTTAGGTGAAGATCCCGCCTTACGGCAGCCGCGCGATCTGGCTGGAACGGGCGAACGGATTTTTCGAAGAGGTCCGGCGGGCTGTTCCCCAAGTCGTGTCGGCAGCCGAACAGAAATCGCGCGCACAGCTCCCCGAATATTGGAGGGCTCAAGACGAAGCGGGTCAGGTAGGCGAGAGGCTGTCCGTACGCGGCATCTGGATTGATCCGACCATTGGTTCAGCGGATTATGACGTTGGTTGCAACTACGCCTTCATCCGAGAAGATTCGATTCACGTGCCGGAGTTGCCTGACGGCCACTGCATCCTGGTCTCTCGCGATCGCAACGGCGGACTGTTGGCAGTCGGATAGAGGTCCGGCCGTGACGAATCCTCCCAAACGCATCTGAGCGGCTTGCCTTGTCTCCACTTCAATCGGGCCGACTCGTTCCATTCGGATTCCTTGGTGTCCTGGCGGTTGATCTGATCGAGAGACCCTGGGAAGAATCTTCGGCTCATGGGCCCAGATTGGGAAATGGCCACGCCAATCTCTTACAAGCCCAAAGCGCCAGCGAGTGAATGGATGGTCTTTCGGCTCATGGGCCCAGATGGGGAAATGGCCACGCCAATCTCTTACAAGCCCGAAGCGCCAGCGAGTGAATGGATGGTCTTTCAGCTCATGGGCCCAGATGGGGAAGTGGCCACGCCAATCTCTTACAAGCCCGAAGCGCCAGCGAGTGAATGGATGGTCTCGGTCGGAATCCACTCGCTGGCGCTTCGGGCTCGTACCAGCCCGGGTGCTGGGCCAGAGAGAAACGTTCGAGTTCACCAAGCTGGGCCCATGAGCCGAATCTTCTCCCATCTGCCTCCTCACTCAGCCTTCGGCCGACCTCTCCTCCAAGGGCGAAATGGAGAGGACCGGTGCACGCTGCATGGGCCTCGCTCCAACGGGTAGTGGACTGATGCGAGGTTTGGCCCGATCGTCCTCGGCGAGTCGGCACCTATTTCGCTCCCGCGGCCCGGAGCAGCTCCACGGTCGAATCTCGGCCCCAACCCAACGCCACCGACAGGGCCGTATCGCCCGACTCGGTCCTGAGATTGACGTCGGCGCCGGCCTGGATGAGTTCCGTGACGAGCTTCGCAGCCCGCCTCTGGTCGATCGGGTGCGCGACGGCATACATCAGGGCCGTCATCCCCTGGACGTCCCGCACATCGGGATCGGCCCCTGCTTCCAACAGCAGTCGGACGATGCGGCGATTCCGCGACCGGGCCTCCCGAAATACGGCCCAGATCAGCGCCGTGCGGCCCCACTCGCCGGGCATGTCAAGGGCCGCGCCGGCCTGGAGTAACACCTCGACGTACTGCCGAGGTCCCGACTGGGCCGCCTGCGTCAAGGGAGTCCTCCCTTGCCAGCCCCGCGCATTGATATCCGCACCAGCCCGGATCAACGTCTCCAGAGCCTCGATCTGCGCAGCAGTGGGCCGGTCCGACGAGGAGGCGTGCACGGCCATCAAGAGCGCGTCGCTGACCGCCGCGGCGTCGGCCGCGCTGGAAGCGATCAGGGCCGGCAGGATGTCGGACCGCCCGAGGGACACGGCCCTCATCAACAGGACGCTCGCTCTCGACGGCTGGGCCCCCGATGCCAGCAGGGCCAGGGCAATCTCGAAATGACCATCCCCGATCGCAATGTCCAGAACGGAACGTCTGTCTCGACCAGGCCCGTTCGGGTCGGAGCCCTCGGCCAGGAACCGTCGGACGGAGTCAGTGTCCCCTGCCGACACCGCCTGGGCGAGCGTCCGCGGTGTGGCGACGCCCTCCAGGAGCCGCCTGGTCCCCTTGCCCCGGACCTTCCGGACCCCCGGCAAAGCGTCGCGTCCTTCCTCGTCGAGTCGTTCCTCGATATGGCGAAATCCCAGACATGCCAGCTCCTCGTCGATGCCCAGCAACCGGGCGAGCCTGGCATGTCGGGAAAACGCATCGAGCCATTCCTCGCGACCCTCATTCCACGCGGCCTCACGCGCAGCCCAGCTATCCGGTCCCAGCAAGTCGACGACCTGTCTCAACGTCGTCCCCCGTACACAATGGCGCAGGATGGCCTCGGGATTGCCGGGCGTCGGGGCTTCCCGGCCCTCGCCGACGTCGAAGAGCAGGAGCTGATCCGGATGGGATTGGGGCCCCGTGCCCGGAGTGTCGCCCTCGTCCGGCGGGCCACCGCTCCGATGGTAATCCGGCCAGGAGTCGAACTCGGCGACAAGCCGGCCGCTCTCGTAGAGGAGGTACAAAAGGACATCGCTGTCATGGACCAGGAAAGCGAACACGGCGGTGGCCAGTCCCGCCGAAAAGTCGTGGCAGAGCTGGCGGAGCATGGCCCCGTCCTGGGTATCGGCCGCCTCGTCGTAGACGGCGACCCAGCCGTCCCGACTCGGGGCAACATAGGCCAGCCCGCAGCAGGCGCGCCGGGCCATCGCCACGACGGGCTCCGCGGAGTCGGCTCGGACCTGGTGGTTCACGTAGAAATTGCCCATGGCAGCTCCGCGATGTCGGCCAGGATTGTCCGGCTTCGCCTCGATTCTAGCGTCCCGGTCGTGCGGGAGCAT
Organism: uncultured Isosphaeraceae bacterium; assembly: GCA_963845695.1. Classification (GTDB taxonomy): domain Bacteria; phylum Planctomycetota; class Planctomycetia; order Isosphaerales; family Isosphaeraceae; genus CAWJTV01. Next base: position 9,340 of record CAWJTQ010000022.1, read on the forward strand.
GGGTCTTCCGGATCATGATGAATTCGCCGCGTACCCTCTTTGGGGTCCCCATCCCCTTCTTGGTCCCCGTTCCACTCACGAAACTTCGGGTCTCGAGCGGCCGGAGTCGCGTAGCCGCTGCCACACGAGGGCGTGTAGCTCGTTTCGGGCCCGATTCCTTGGGTCGCGGAATCTGGACTCAGGATCGCTGACGACCGACATGCGACATCTCCTGCCACTTATTCCGTTTCCGGTAACCCGCCCAGATCCACAAAGAGCGAGTTCCGACTGAGAGGTCAAATTTCTACGCAATATATAATATATATATTTTTATACTGCGATGGAATCCTCATAAGTGATCGACCAATCTCGATCTACGCTCTCCTTATTCCTTCAGACCTTGCGCGGTCAACCCGTGCCAAACAATACCAAATGGGGTCGCAGGCATTGAGTCTGATCTCGGCCGACCGATCAGAATCCATCCCATTGGCTGGGAACGACTTCCGTCGAATGACTGCGGTAATTCGCGACACGTCTCGGGAAAAATTTTTTCGCTATTTCAAAGAGCACTTACTTGCAATCCGCCGCGCCAGTCATTACAAACCACATTCCGATCTCACGAAGCCCCTCTCTTCCGTGTGGGAGTTGAATCCAGATCGCCCCAGTCTCGTTGTGGTAATCAACGGTCTGGATTCCTCCGGATCACGACCGACTTGACTGCCTTATCGTGCCCAACATCATCGATCAAGTCTCTAGCGGCGCGGAAGAACTGCGCCGTGGACCACTGCCAGTCTGACTCGGAAGGAGTGGACTCGCAGCCGGGGTTTCGTGCCGCCGAGGCTCAGGCGATCAGGCACCGCCAAGGCTTATCGGAAAGCTGGGTGGCCTGGCGGGGCGCCCTTGCGTAATGGCCTGCAATGGATGCGGGGGTCTCCAACCGACCTCTCAACTCTCGGCGGGAGCGCGGGAGATGAGCGATCTTCCGGGAGGAATCCATCGTTCATGAACATCAACGCCTCGCGCCACGACGGTGCCCCATTGACACCGCGACTGGCGCCTGCGCAGAAGCAGGTGATCGACCGTCTCGTACGCATGTACCACACCGAGATGGTGTTCATCGCGAAACACTTGTTGTGGCAATATCACATCGACGGGCTCGGCGTCGATCCCGAGGGTGCGGTCAACGGCGCACTGATCAAACTCTGCCAGGCCCTGGCGGCCGACACAATCCAGGAGATCGACACCCGCGACGACTTCTTGAAGGCGTTCCGAACGATGCTGAAACGGTTCATCCAGGACGAGAGGAAACGGCAGGACGCGCGGGAAGCGCGGCAACTCGCGGACGGTTGAGGAGGGTCAACGCCCTCTCCCAGTGCGCGTGGTTGCCGATCTCGACGCGATCGCATCGGACTCTTGCCGGCCCGAGGCTCAGGTCATTGCCGACGAGGAGGTCGAACGGATGCTGACGCTTCTGGATCGGCGTGATCCCTCCCTCCGAAGGATCGCGACCCTGTCGATGCGGGACATTACCAACGAGGAGATCGCCGCCGAGCTTGGCGTATCGCTCTCGACTGTGGAACGCGGCCGCCGCTCTATTCGATCGATCTGGTGGGGATTCGCCACCGAGCTCCAGCGAAACGGAGACCCGCATCCCGGCTCCGGACGATCGCGTTCGTGAGACGGATCATCACGTGAGAAGTCCACTCCGGCCCGGGAACGAAGGAACCCACTCCGGTCCGGAGACGAGCGGTTTGCTGCGCGGGCGCGCATCGAGAAAATCGGGGACTTGTGAAGCATCCGAGAAAATCGCGGACACGTGAAGGGTTCAGACGCCTTTTTTCGATAGAGAATTATTAGGAAGGATGAAATCTCACCTTCCTACGTCAAAAAGCCCAGGCGGCCCAGGAATCCCGACAGCGCGGTGTGGGCTTTTCGCTGGCCTCATTCTGTTTGACATCAGTCCACGAGCCCTGTTGCTAACCTTGCGTTGATCGGCCCATGCGGGCTCGATTTGGGGTTTTGTGCGTGGGGGCGCCGTTCGATACCCGCAGCTCAATCGCCAACAAGCTGACTCTCTCCATCATCATCGGCTCGCCGAATCTCCTCTGGCCGTTCGCGGTTCGCCCTTGCGCGTCACACCGCATGGCTCGGGGTATCAGGTTCTCCGCGCCTACACGGATCGGCTCCTGCATTCGCGCCAGAGCGTTCAATCTTCTCGTGCCGGCGCCCTGCCCGTCGGGTTTCTACATTCGCGCTGGAATGGCTCAGCATCCGAGGGATCCTCATCATGGCCGAGTTCCGCCTCACATTCACGGAGCGTCGACGGGCCCGACTAGCGAAGCAGGTCGGAGATCGATTGGAACAACTCGAGCCGCGGACCACGATCACGGAACCGATCTCGTTCATGGCCATGAGCTTGATGAGCATGTTCCGGGGCCTGTCATTGCTGGGCGTCCCGCGCATCGGTGGCGGAACGACCGCGGCTCCCTCGAATGACCTGGAGGCAGGACAGCGGCTGGCCAGTGCGGCCCCACTCAGGTTGCCGACTTCCACCGGCGATTCCCTGGCGATCACGATCGAGCCGGCGGCGACGACCACCGGCGGCCACGGCGGGGCCGTGGATGCGGAACTCACCGGTTCGATTCCGCCGTCCGGCAGCGCGAACCCGGCCAACGACTGGCTGGACCTGTCTCCCTCGTCGAGTGCGGATTCGGCCCAATCCGGCATCAGCACCCCCTGGCAACCCGCGCAGCCGAAGGGCGGCGGGGCGGCGATGGCACCGCGGGGCGGGTCGGGCAACGGAGCCCAGGCGGCCACGATCGCCCTCGTGCGCGGCCAGGTGGCTGCGCTCCACGTGCCGGCTCCGCAGCAAGCCGGCAGTGCCGCCGCCGGGGGGGCCGCCTCGGCGGCCTTACTGGCCGCCGTCGCCAGTGCCAGCGGCCAGCAATCCTTCGCGCCACTCCGCTCGTCGCCGCTCCCAGTGGCGCGAACGGCTGTCGTTCGCCCACGCCGCCAACGGCCGCCACCGCTGCTGCGATCACCCAATCCGCCGGCTCGCCCTCACACCCCCCCGTCAGCCCGCTCACTACCGGCGGCTCGGGCGGGCCCTCCCAGGGGCAATTCCCCTATTTCTCCCTCTACGTCGGGGATATGAACGATGGCGTCGTGCTCTTCCCCGGCGTGACCCAACTGGTCAAGCTGGGCGGCTCGGTCATCCTCGACGCCCAGGTCTCCGGCACCACGGTCTCCTCCTACAACTGGAACACCTCCGGCATTTCCAGCGAGCCACCGCGATCTCGGGCGGCAGCACGTACCAGCTCACATTCCAGTGGAATAGCACGAACGCGACCGCCCACATCGATGCCATCACGCTCTCGGTCACCGACACCAGCAGCCAGATCGAGACCTATACCTACGACTTCCAGATCCCCGTGGCCAGCGGCGGCAGCGGCTCCGGCGGCGGCAGCTCCGGCGGCGGCAGCTCGGGCGGATCGGGCGGATCGGGCGGATCGGGCGGCGGTGGCTCCGGCGGCAACATCACTTGGCCGTCGACCTATGCCCCCAACACCGTCAGCCCGAATGCCCCACAGTGGCAGAGCGACGGTGTCAGCGTCAATGCCCTCTCGGGCGCCCTGAACACGTCGATCACCTACCGAGCTACAATCCCAACGTCCCGGCCCTGGCCCTGACCTACAACTCCCAGGCCGCCGATCCCAACCCCATCATCCTCACCGAGAACCCGCTCAGCGGCTCGGGCACCGTCCCATCCCAGGTCAGCGCCACCCTGACCTTCAACGGCACGGCCGGGACGACCTACTACTACAACACCAGCACGCTGAATCCGGGCGATATCCAGCAGATCGGTCTCCAGGCCAACGCCTCCTCGCTCTCCACCGGCCGGTATGACTACTCGGTGCAGGTCGTGGACCACGGCTCGACCCTGACGACGACGACCTACACCGGCACGGCCACGGTGCTCAACGAGTCGACCAGCTCGCTCGGCGACGGCTGGTCGCTCCAACGGCCTGGAGCAGATCACCTCGGCCAGCGGCGGAGTCATCCTCAACGCGGGCGACGGGTCGAGCACGCTCTGGTTCGCCGCCAGCGGCGGCGGCTATACCAGCCCTCCCGGCGATTTCTCCACCTTGGCCCCGATCCCGGCCGGCGGCGGCTGGACCCGCACCCTGACCGATGGGACTGAGCTCACCTTCAACTCGGGCGGCTATGAAACGGCCTCCATCGACCGCAACGGCCTCCACACCACCTACTCGTACAATCCTACCATCAGCTCACCTCGGTCGAGGATCCCTACGGCAGGTACACGACCTTCACCTATGGTTCCAGCGGCGGTGCCCTCCAGACCATCGAGGATCCCGCCGACCGCCTGACCACGTCACCGATCTCGGGCGGCAACCTCCAGGCCGTGGAGCAGGCCGACGACTCCCGCGTGACGTACACCTACGGCTCCTCGAAGGCCAGATTACCGAGGTCAAGGACCCACTCTCGAACGTGGTCTCGGTCGTCTACGACAGCGCCGGCCGCGTGGGCACGATCACCTCGCCCGACCTGGCCACCGAGGAGTTCGGCGCCTTCCAGGAGCAGGGCTGGACCAACAGCGGCACCTCGGGCAGCCCGGCGCCGGCGACGCTCTTCGCCGCCGCGGTCGGTTCGTACACCAATCCCAACGGCAACACCTCCACCATCCGCCCGGATTGGTACGGCCTGGGTACACCGGTCGTCGGCGTAGACGCCCTAGGCGACGTCTCTACCATCGACATCAATTCCAACGGACTGCCCATCACCTCCATCGATCCCCTCAATCGAATCTCCCAGTACACTTACGATACCCACGGCAACACGACTGGCGTGATCCTTCCGGACGGTTCCACCGAGTCGTATACCTACAATAGCTTCGCTGAGCCGTTGACCTTCAAGAATGCCGACGGGTACACCTACAACTACAGCTACGACAGCCACGGCAATCTGACCGTCATCCAGGATCCCGTCAGCAACCTGACGACCATGACCTATACCGGCCACCGGACAGGTGCAGACGGTACCGATGCTAACGACCACAAGACCACGTATCAGTACGACAGCCAGGATCGGCTTACCACCGATCATCAACCCCGATAACACGACGGTGCTCTACGCGTACAACGGCCAGGGCGAAGTGACCAAGTCCACCGACGAGCTGGGCGCCGCGACGACTTACAGCTACGACGCCCTGAACCGCGAGACGGGATCGACGGATCCGCTGGGCAATCGCACGACGTATGTCTACGACTCGGGCGGCAACCTGCTTCAGTTGACCAGGCCCCCACCCCGGCCGGCCAGACCGCCCGGACGACGAATTCTGCCTACGATTCGATGAACCGGCTGACGACGGTCACCGACCCGCTGGGGAACAAGACTGTCTACACCTATGATGGAGACGGGAACGTCACGTCCGTAAAGGATCCGATGGGCCGGATCACGACCACGACCTACGACGCCCTCAATCGTCCGGTTGTGGTCAAGAATTCGATGGCCGGATTGACGACCACGACCTACGACGCGGACAGCGAAGTGCTGACGGTGACCGACCCGTTGGGCCGGATCACAACCATGACCTACAACGTCCGCGGCTGGGTCGGCACCGAAATCAGCCCGCTGGGATTCGCCACAACATACTCGTACGATAACGTGGGCAATCTCACGGGGTTTGACAACCCGGCCGGCAGCGGTGGCGGTGGCGGCGGCAGTGGCGGGACCTCGGAGCCGTACACCTTACAGTACAACCAGGACGGCCTGCTCACCCAGGAAACCGAGCCCACCGGAGCGATTACAAAATACCAGTACGACGGCGTCGGCAATCGGATCGCGGTGACAGACCCCAACGGAAATACGACAAGTTATGCGTACGATTCGCGAAACCAACTGACCACCGTGACCGACGCGCTGGGCGACACCACGGTCTACGGCTACAACGCCGACGGCGAACAGATCACCGTGACCGACGGCCTGGGCCACACGACCACGACACTGTACGATGCCGACGGCCGCGTCACGACCCAGATCAGCGCCGTGGGCGGCATCACCACGACCACCTACGACGCCGCCGGCCGCGAGACTAGCCTCACGGATCCGGATGGGAACGTCACGAGCTGGACCTATAACGCCGACGACAAGGTGACCGAGGAGTTCGACCCCAACGGCGGCACGGTGACCTACACCTACGACGCCGATAACGAAGAGACTGCTATGACCGACCAGGACGGTCGGCAAACGACCTATTCCTACAACGCCAACTACGAGAACACAGGCCAGACCTGGTTGACAAGTTCCGGCGGTGCGGCGGACGTGATCACCTACACCTACGACGCCGACCGCGAGATCACCGGCGCCGCGGACAAGTACGCGACCTTGACGTTCACCTACGATTCGGGCGGCAATCAGATCTCGTCGGCGACTTCCGGCCCGGCACCGGCCAGCCGAGCGTGACACTGTCGCTCCAGTACGACCCGTCCGGCAACGTGACCCAGATCACTGATAACCTCTCCAACCAGGGGATCACGACCTTCACCTACGATGGCGACGAGCGCGTGGACAACATCGCGGCGTCCTACGGCGGCACGGCCGGCCCCCAGATCGCGATCACCTACGATTCCGGCGGCCAGATCGCCTCCGAGTCGCGGACGATCGGCGGCAGCGGCCTCGAGGTGATCACCAGCTTCAGTTACGATGCAGCCGAGCGCGAGACCACCATCACAAACGAGGACTACACTCCGGGCAGCGGGGGCTCGACGACTCCCCTCTCGACCTATGTGTATTCGTACGACAAAGCTAGCCTCGTCCAGACCGAGACCGACGCCGAGGGGACCTACACCTACACCTACGACAACGCCGACGAGCTGACGGGCGTGACCGAGAACGGCTCGCCGGTGGGGACCTACAGCTACGACCTCAACGGCAACCGGACCGGGACCGGCTACACGACCGGCACCGACAACGAGGTGACCGCCTCGCCCGGCTACACCTATACGTATGACAATGCCGGGAACCTGATCGCCGAGACCAACACCTCGACTCATGTGGTCACCAGCTTTACCTACGACTATCGGAACCGGCTCACCGAGGTCACGGCGGGCGGCACGGTCATCGCGACCTACACCTACGACGCCCTCAACCGGCGGATCGGTATCGACGACAACAAGGGGCGCAGACGTGGACCGTCTACGACGGTACGAATCCGTATGCCGACTTCAACGGCTCGGGGACGCTGACCGAGCGGTATGTGTCCGGCCCGGGGATGGTCAACGGGACGGTGGTGGACGAGTTGCTGGCGCGGACCAGTTCGGGGGGTAGCACGGCGTGGTACCTGACGGACAAGCTGGGCTCGGTGCGGGACCTGGTCAGCTCCTCAGGCACGGAGCTGGACCACATCGTCTACGATAGCTTCGGCAACATCGTCAGCGAGAGCAATGCGGCCAACGGCGACCGGTTCAAGTTCACCGGGCAGGAATACGACTCGATAACGGGGCAGTATTACTACCGGGCGCGGTATTATAACCCGGCTACGGGGCGATTCGATATCCAGGATCCCAAGGGATTCTCAGCACACGATCCGAATCTCTATCGATATGTAGGGAATAATCCCGGCAATCTGGTGGAATCCGACGGGCATGGAGCCACAATCGGACGGGCCCGCTCAAGGAATGACTCCGAGCCACAATCAGCAATCGCCCGCGCCCGGCCCCGCACCCAAGCCGACGCCGCAGCCGCAGCCTGGCCCGATGCAGCCCGGTCCGATCATCATCGTCATAACTCCTCAGTCACCTCCTCCGACGCCTGCTCAACAGATATTACCCTACCTCGAGCAATCTCCTCCGTATAATGGCCTCAGTCATAGTCTTCCACAACCGCCGACTCCCCAATCCCCGCCGCCTCCGATCGTCATCATTGTCTATCCGGTACAGGTCATCCCGGGACCTTATCCTCCTCCGACGACGTGGGTTGGCAACATCCCCATCAACATATTCGGTCCGATCGGGGGCGGACCTTATTACTTCTATCCGCCAACCGGCGGTCCACCCATTATCGTCTGGCAACCTTATGAACCAGGATATGGTCCTCTGGTCAACGGTCAAGTCAATTCCGACCCTCGATACGTTCTCCAGAACAACCCGAATCTCAACGGGCCCCAGCCCAGCCCACGGTAATCCCTGACGAACCGACGATGGCTCGAGCTTCTGACAGAGATCGGCTATCTGCCAGTCGCGCAGTTGCCTCCAGGGTGGGCTCCGGTCGCATCCGGAGCCCATCTCCTGGCACCGAGGCCTCCCGAGGTTGTGAGGGCCTCGATCCCGCGTGACCCGTTCGGATATCGTGTGGATTCACGTTCGCGACGGACCGCTTACTTGAAACTCAACACGTTATCGGTCTATGATCCAGCGAGATCGTATCCACTCGCTCTGGAGACCTTGAGTTCCATGTCTCATCCTCGCTACTCGATCATCATGCCCGCGTACAATGGGCAGGAGACGATCGATCGCGCCATTCACTCGGTCCTCCATCAATCCGAGGCGGATTGGGAGCTATTAACGATCGACGACTGCTCCACCGACGACACCTATGAGGAGCTCTTGCACTGGGGACGGATCGATCAACGGATTCGCGTCTTCCGGACCGACGCGAATGCTGGACCGAGCCGAACCCGGAATGTCGGACTCGAGCAAGCGCGTGGGGAGGCGATCTCCTATCTTGACTGCGACGATGAGTACTACCCCGACTTTCTGTCCAATGTTAGGCGGTTCATCGTAAAAGCCGATGTTCTGGTGTTCGGCTACGACCGCGACAGTAGCTCAATGGGTCTAGGTATGACTCCCTGGTTTCCATTGACATATCTTTACCATTTCTTCGAAATAAATATTACCACACCATTAGGAGTTGCTCATCGCCGCGAGCTGCTGACTCGAGTTGGAGGCTTCAACGAGAACGTCTGGGTCACGGAGGACTGGGATTACTGGCGGCGCCTGGCCCGGTCCGGTGCGGAGTTCCTCTATCTGCCTATCAAGAGTGGAATCTATCATGTGCGCGGGGACAGTCTTTCGCACAGCCCTCAGACTCTCGAGCGCAGCGCATCCTCCTCGATGAGAATATGAGGGCAAGCACGGCTTATCGCGGTATCGCCCTTCCCGACGACGCGCTGCGACACACCGAGCGCATCGCCTTCGCGTCTCGAGATTCGCTCATCGACGTGAGCAGCCTGGAAACGGACGCGCGGGCGTACACGCTCGATCTGGTTTCGAGGGCCGGATTCGAATGTCAAGCATTCTGTAGCGTCCATTCAGCCCAGCCTTCCAGCGGCAATGAACAACGATGCCTGACCGAGCTCGGACTTCCCTTTCAGATCCGAGACGCAACATGCGAATCACACTCTGGACGCCTCATCCTGACTCGGAGAGGCCGTGTCCCGATCACACTCCTGGAAGTTCGGCCTCAACGACCGGAGGACTTCGGAGTTGAGTTCATACCGACACATGTGGCATTCTTAAGTAAATTCCTCGATGTCTATCGCGCTGACGCTGTCGTAGTCGATAGCACCGACCCTCTCGCTCATTCGATCGCCTTGCTCGCCAAGCGGAGAGATACTCCTGTTATTCTTTGGTTAGATCAGATTGTTCCTGACCCGGCCTCGGTCTTCTGGCACGTTGATTACTGTCTCGTTCCTACGGAGTTCACCCGCGCGTATTATTGGGACTACATGGGGCTGGCCTGCCATACTCTGCCAACGGCTCTCGACTGGGATCGTCTCCGTGCCGAGCGTCGTGTACCACGTTGCCTGACCTGTTTCGTCGGCTCAGGTCAGAGCGACGCGATCCCAACGTTCGCTCGATTGGCCCGCACCATTGCCCATCACCGACCGGATATCCCGCTTCTACTCGTGGGCAGACCCGACCCGTCCGCACTCCAAGCGACCCCAGGTCTGGATCCCGATCTGTCCAGCTTCCTCATGGGGCTGGAGAATATGACTGACTTTCGCTCGGCCTACGCGGTGACGAAACTGCTCGTCGTTTCATCGCCGGTACCGAGGGCTTCGAGCGTCGCGGCCGTGGGGGCACTGATCAATGGAATTCCCATCATTGCCAATGACAATGGCGCCATGTCCGAGATCCTGGGAAAGGCAGGCCGCCTCATCGAGCAGGATGCGGTAGGCGGACAACCGATCTCGTTGTTCCAATCGCTCGGAGCTGATCATCTGGAGGCCTGGGTTGGTGCCGTCCTGGAATTGTGGGACAACCCCGACTTGTATCGGCAGCTCAGCGTGGAGGCCACTCATGAGGCACAACGCTGGCACCCCGATCGGCTCGTGCCGCTTTATCGAGAGTTTTTCCGCACACTCCGCCCTCAGTCAGGTGGACCGTACGTTCCCAAAATCCCGACATGACCGAGAAGCCAGGTCGATCCGCGGTATGGGAAGTGCGGTCCCGATCGAGCTCCCTGTCTCCGCCGGCGATTCGAGTGTCCGATCCGGGTTGCACGGATTTCTTGACCGGAATTGTCACCTTTGACCTCTTTCGTGAAGCGTTGATCGATCGCGCTTCACATGGCGAGTCGCAACCATGAGCTTGAATACCGGGCTCGGACTGGCCTCGATCATCATCCCTTGTTTCAATCAACGACTCTTCAGCGAATTGTGTCTCCGAGCCCTGTTCCGCCACACGCGGGGGCCGTGGGAGCTGATCGTCGTCGATAACGGCTCGACGGACGACACCGCGCCGTACCTCGCGGGAGTCCAGGTTGCCGCTCCGGTTCCGGTCACGATCATCCGCAACGCGCAGAACCTGGGATTCCCGGCCGGGGTCAATCAGGGTTTGCAGACCGCGAGGGGTAAGTACCTTGTTCTCTTGAACAACGATGCGGTGGTCAACGACGGATGGCTCAATCAGTTGATCGGTCTAGCAGAGATGGAGACTGGCCCGTCTTCCCGTGATGAAGCCGATCGAGTCGCGACCCGGAGTACGAAAGGAATCGGCCTGGTCGGCCCCATGTCAAATTATGCCTCGCCTCCGCAGTGGATCGAGGAAGTGCCCTATCGCGACCTTCAGGAAATGGAATCCTTTGCCTGGCGGTGGCGCGACGAACATCGGGGAGAGTGGTTCACCACGTCGAAGCTCTCCGGTTTCTGCCTACTCATGAAGCGTACTTTGTACGAGGCGATCGGTGGGCTCGACGAGCAATTCGGCCTGGGCTTATTCGACGATGACGACCTCGCCGAGCGGGGCGGAGGGCTGGATTTGAGCTGGCAGTGGCTCACGATCTCTTCGTCCACCATTTTGGCAGCCGGACGTTCGCCGGGAATGGCATCGATGCCGAGAGCCTGCTGGAGGAGAATGCGCGACGGTTTGCGGCCAAATGGGGCAAGGACGTGCCGGTTGGCCGCCGAGTCGACCTGCGCGCCTGGCCGCATTCCGATCGGCCGCCTGTCGGGCAGGAAGGGATCGGAAATGAGAATCCGCCGCAAGCGAGGCAGAACGGCGCCGGCGAGAACTTCCGATCACCGATTCCCAATTCCACGAAGTTAGGAGGAGGCGCATTCGGAGTTCCGGACCAACCGATCGATCCTAATTCGATCGATCGCAGTCAACGGCCCGGCGTTGGCACATCCTGGAACCAGAATCACTCCAGTCGTAGGCCGAAGGTAAGCCTGACGATGATCGTCCGCAACGAGGAGAAGAACCTGCCCCATTGCCTGGAATCGGTGCGGGGGATCTTCGATGAGATCGTCGTCGTCGATACTGGCAGCGTTCACCGGACGGCCGAGATCGCCCGCGAGTTCGGTGCCCGGGTCTTTGACTTCGTCTGGGTCGATGACTTCGCCGCCGCCCGCAACGCCGCCCTGGCGCGGGCCACCGGCGATTTCGCGTTCTGGCTCGATGCCGACGACGTCATCGAACCGCCCGAACGGGAGAAGCTGCGGGCGATCCTGAAGAGTCTCGGTGACGATGTCGCCTACGTCGTCCGATGTGCCTGCGACCCCGGCGAGGATGGCAGCGGCGGTGAGACCGTGGTTGACCACATCCGGCTGTTTCCGCTCCGAGAAGGAATCCGCTGGACCTATCGCGTTCACGAACAGATCCTACCGTCTCTCCGTCGGGCCGGAATCCCCGTCCGCTGGACCGATCTCACCGTGCGGCATACCGGATACTCC
>CAWJTQ010000023.1:0-331246 GCA_963845695.1 uncultured Isosphaeraceae bacterium
GGAATATCCCGTATGCCGCACGGAGAGGTCAGGGCTAGCGCACTCTGGGCAATCTTGGTAATTTGTAATGCTTGCGCCCGATCGCTGGATTCGTACAATGGCCTCCACGTGATCCGAAATCAGGTGACGCGCGGAGGACCGAACGATGGCGAGCTCCCGGGGTATTTCGCTCGCTGAGATCGTGGCCCACTTCCAGGACCTGGAGGATCCTCGCTCCAGCATCAACCGTCGTCATCCGTTCGTCGCGGTCATCGTCATCGCCGTGCTGGGCGTGCTCGCCGGAGCCTCCGGCCCGACGGGGATCGCCGAGTGGGCGGCGATCAAGGAAGAGGTTCTCGTCGCGGCGCTGGGGCTGCCCGCCGGTGTTCCCGGCAAGGATGTCTTCCGCCGCGTCCTCATGGCGCTTCAGCCGGCCGCCTTCCAGAAGTGCTTCATCGGATGGCTCGAGTCGCTCCGCGCCGCAGCCGCCGAGGCCAGCGGCGTCGAGCAGCCGGTTCTGGCCGTCGATGGCAAGACGCTGCGCCGCAGCCACGACCGCAAGAACGGCCTGGGCGCCTTGCACTCGGTGAGCATCTGGGCCAGCGAATACGGCCTGACGCTCGGCCAGGTGGCCTGTGCCGAGAAGTCCAACGAGATCACGGCGATCCCCGAGTTGCTGCGGCTGGTGGACATCAAGGGGGCGATCATCACGATCGACGCCATGGGGGCGCAGAAGGCGATCGCCGAGGAGATCATCCGCGGCAAGGCCGACTACGTGCTGGCGCTGAAGGGCAACCAGGAGACGCTGCATCAGGCCGTCATCGACCACATCGACGAACGGCTCGAGGGAGACGACATCGGCACCACCGCGTTGGTCGTCCGAGAGAAGGGCCACGGCCGCGAGGAGGAGCGGACCTACCTGCAACTGCCGGTTCCCGAGGATCTGCCGGGGAAGTCGCAATGGAAGGATCTGAAGTCGATCGGCGTGGTGACATCGCGCGGGCCTTCGCGACGGCAAGGCGAGCGTCGAGGTGCGCTATGACATCAGCAGCCTGACCGTCGAAGTGAAGCGATTCGCTCACGCCGTGCGATCGCACTGGGGCATCGAGAACACGTGTCACTGGACCCTCGATGTGACCGATCGCGAGGACGAGTCGCGGATCCGCGAGCAGTCGTTGCGGGAGAACTTCGCGTGGCTGAATCGGCTGACGCTGTCGCTGCTGAAGCAGCATCCAGGCAAGGGGCGCATCGCCAAGAAACGCCGGGCCTGCGGATGGTCCGACAAGTTCTTGATGGAAGTCCTTACCGGGATAGTACGTTAGTCAGCGCTGGCCCTGTGACCATCGGCCATCTGGACCCCGCCGCCGTGCAGCGTCGTCAGACCGTCCCCACCAAGGCGCTGGAGATGGATGTCGTACACCGGCTGCTAGATGAGCTGGGTGAAAAGGACGCGGAGGGCAATGTGACGCTCGGCGGCTGCAAGGTCCGATTCCATAACGCTGCTGTATCATGTCTTTGGATGGGCGGAAAGACGAACAACGTGGCGGAGGAGTTTGCGCTGCGCATGAACCAGGAGACCGGCTGCCTGCTCGCTGATGTCGATTGCGGCAGGGTGGTCGATCCGGAGAAACTGGCTGGGTTGAACGGCCACGAGGCGGATGTCACCCTGGCAGCGAAGGGCAGATAGGTTCGGCACGTGCCGGATCCCGTCCTGCCGATTGACGAGCATGCTCGGAGAATTCTTCGCAGAACGTCAGCGATCGTTATCAGGCCCGGTGTCGGTCAGCGATGCGTCCGAAAACCCACCACGCGCAACGAGGTCTCTCACGGCTCAAGTTACCACGTGATCCGGGCCTTGATCGTGAAGGCGACCTGGGCGCACCAACGTGATCCGCGTCGGCTGAGTTTCCAGCGAGCGTTGCAGGCCGTGCAGGAGTTCGGGTTGGGCCTGCGCGAGGCGTCAGCGGCGGGGCGGCGGTCGCTGTGGCTGGTTCTCTTCAGCTCGATCGCCGACGATCAAGCGACGGGCGAATCGATGTCTCTCAGGTCGTGGCGCTTCAGGCCGGGGCGGCGGTCTGGGCGGCCGTCCAGGCGAGGTACTGGTCGATCACGCCCTCGATCGGTCCGTCGGCGACGAGATGGCCGTGCTGGATCCAGAGGCCTCGCGTACAGAACGCGCGGAGTGCGTTCAGGTCGTGGGAGACGAGGACCAGGGCGTTGGATCGCTGGACGAGGTCATGGAGCCGGGCGCGGGCCTTATCCAGGAACGCGGCGTCGCCGACGCCCAGCGCCTCGTCAATCAGCAGGATGTCGGGATGGACCTCGGTGGCGATGGCGAAGGCCAGCCGCATATACATCCCGCTGGAGTAATATTTCAGGGGCATCTCGGCGAACTCGCGCAGCCCGGTGAACTCGTAGATCCCGGCCGCCTTGGCGAGCATTTCACTCCGGCTGAAGCCGAGCATGGCGCCGTTGAACACGATGTTGTCGGCACCGGAGAGCTCCGGATTGAAGCCGGCGCCCATCTCGATCAGGGGGGCGACGTTCCCCCGGATCGACACCCGGCCGGACGTGGGCGGATAGATCCGTGCCAGCAGACGCAGCAGCGTGCTCTTGCCGGCGCCGTTGCCGCCGATCACGCGCGACGCGCTCCCCCTTCTCGATCTTCAGGTTGATGTCGCGCAGCGCCCAGAACTCGGACCGGGGTGCCAGGGACTCGCGGCGCAGGACCAGGTCGAGCACGGCTCGCTTGAGCGAATACTGCTTGTCCGCGTAGTTGACGAAGCGGAGCGAGACATCGGTCAGCTCGATCACCGGAGGGCGCGGCGCACGGGATGTGCGCTCCGGCTCCCCGCGCCGATCAGAGTCGGAAGACCATCTTGTCTTCGTGCGACTTGAATATGGCATAGCCGACTCCCAGGCTGGTCACCGCAATCACAGCCGCCGCCGCTACCAGGCCGAATCGAGGCCATTGCCCCGAGAACAGGACATCGTGAAACAGCTCGATGAAATAGAACGCCGGATTGAGCCGGAACATCCACCGCGCACTTTCCGGAAAGGTGTCCCCATCGACCGGATAGAGGATCGGCGTGACGAAATACCACGCCTGCAAGAACACCGAGACCAGGTGGCCGCAGTCGCGATAGAAGGTGTTCGCCGTGGCGATGATCAAGCTCAGGCCGAGCGTGAAGACCGTGAACAGGCGCGATCGCCACCGGCAAGAACAGCATCGACCACGACGGCCGGGCCCCCAGTGGCCAGAGCAGCACAAACATCGCCCCCAGCGAGAACACGAAGGTCACCAGGCCGATCAAGCACCCGCGACAGCGGGAAGACCAGCTTCGGCAGGTAGATCTTCCGGATCAGGCCCTCGTTGGCGATGATGCACATCGCGCTGTCGTTCAAGGCGGTGCTCAGGAAGCTCCAGGGGACCATTCCGGCCAGCAGGAATAAGCGGATAGTTCTCAACCTGCTTGAACAGGTGCCGGAAGACCAGGCAGAGGGTTGCCAGCATCAAGAGCGGGTTGAGCAGCGTCCAGAGGAAGCCCAGGATGGATCGCTGATAGCGGACCCGCAGCTCCTGGACGACCATGTTCTGAACGACCGGCCAGAACCGCACGAGCTGAACGCGGTCCTCGGCCAGCCGAGCCTTCCAGAGGCTCGGCCCGCGCGGCGTCGGCGGCGGCGGAAAGAACTCCGCGTGCGGGACCTTGGCACCGGGGCTCGTGCGAACATCCATGTCGGAAAGGATCCCCTCCATGCCGCCGATCCCGATCGGGATTCGTCCCGATCCTGGCCGCGACGGCGAGGCATCTTACGGACAAGGCCGGCTTCACGGAAGGTCAACCCGCGCGATCGGCGGACGCCTCCCTCGATCAATCATTATCGGCCTGCCGCGACACGGTTCGGACGCCGATCCGGGTCGCCAGGCGGATCTTCTGACCGCCGGGCAGCTTCTTGATGTACTGCGATCGCAACGCGCCCAGCCATCGCATCTCCCGCCCCTCATAGCTCACAATGACCTGGGTGAGTACGGGACCTGGGCAAGCCAGGGCGCGCTGGAGACCCAGGAGTACATCGGCATTGCTGGCGATCTGGTTGAAGGTCAAGCCGACGCGACTGGGCGAACGCGGCGTAATCGATGCGGGCGATGTCGGTGGCGGTGGTGCGTCGGTAGACGGGCTCCTGGAGCATCTGCATGTAGTGGTAGCCGCCGTCGTCGAACACGAAGAACTTGACCGGCAGGCCGGCCCGGGCCGCGGTGGACATCTCGATGGCCGACATCAGGAAGCAGCCGTCGCCGGTGACGCAGACGACCTGACGATCGGGGCGGACCCGCTGGGCGCCGATGGCCGCCGGGATCGCCCAGCCCATGCTCTGGTTGTTCGCCGGCGTGAAATAACGGCGCGGGGCCTGGACCTCGATCGCTTCGGAGGCCCAGTGGGTGGATGCGGTCACGTCGACGAAGACCAGCTCCTCGGGACCCAGCACGGCCCGCAGGTTCCCCAGGAAGAACATCGGATCCACGCACGGCTCGACCCGGACCGTGACCGCCTCGCAACGATCGACCTGCCGCCACTTGTGGATATCCTGCCAGAGCTTAGGGCAGGGGGGGCGTCGGATCGCGCCGCCGTCGGCCAGGAGCCGGTCGAGGAAGACCCGGGCATCGGCGCAGAGGCAAACGTGCGTCGGGACGTTCCGGCCGAGGTTCTGGGGATTGATGTCGACGTGGATCAAGGTGCCGGGCTGAGGGATGGCGTAGTTGGCCGTCGAGACCTCGCTGTAACGGACGCCGACGGCCAGCACGAGGTCCACGTCTTTGAAAGCCGCCTCGGCGGCGCGGGTTCCTTGCCGGCCATATCCCCAGCCGACGGCCAGGGGGTGGGCGTCGGGGATACACCCCTTGCCGCTGACCGACGTGGCCACCGGGGCCTGGAGCAGCTCGGCCACCGCGGCCAGCGCGGGGGCGGCCTCGATGCAGCCCAGCCCGGCGTAGATCCCGACCCGGCGCCGGCGGTCGGCCAGATGGGCGAGCACCCGGCCGTAGGCGGCCTCGTCGAACGGCACGGGGTAGGGGGGCGGGACCGGCTGATTGTAGTCCCAGACTTCCTGATAAAGGGGGTACGGGATGATCACCGCGGCCGGTCCCGGCTCGCCGGACCGGGCCAGCCGGAACGCCTGAAAGAGCGCGCCGGGGATCTCGGCCTGGTGCCGGACCTCGATCAGCCCTTTGACAACCGGGTCGGATGATGGCGGCATTGGCCAGCCCGTGCACCTGGCCGACGGGTGCGTGGGCCGAGCGGTCGATGTCGGTGATGATGCCGACGACCGGGACGCTATCGTAGAGCGCCTCGCCGATCCCGGTCATGGCGTTGGTCAGCCCGGGCCCGGGGACGACCGCGAAGGCACCCACCGCTCCGGTGGCGCGCGAGGCCGCGTCGGCCATGATGCTGGCCGAGAATTCGTGCGCGACGAGGAGATAAGGGACCCGGCGGGCCTTGAGCGCGTCCCACAGCTCGTTGTTCTGAGCGCCGGGGATGCCGAAGACGCAGGGGACGCCCTCGCACGCCAGCGCCGCGGCGACCGCCTGGGCACCGGTCATCTTGCCCTGAACGCCCGATCGCTTCACGAACCGGCCCAGCTCGACAGGGCCGGCCCGCGCCGTCGCGGGCGGTCCCCAGCCGACGGCCGCAGCCACAGCCCCCGCCGCGCCGCCTGCGCCCAGAAGTTCACGCCGGTTGACCTGCGGTGACACGGGGTGATCCCTCCCCTCCCGGCTCGGTCAGCTCCGTCCTGCGCCGGCCGGTTCCCGTCGCGACGATGCTATCCCTTCAACCGTCCCCAACGGGGCGAGCGGTTTGCAGGATCGCCGTGTGGATATCGGCGGCCGGACGCCGACTCCTTCGCCCGCGAACACCCCCATTCGACACGGAACGGCCGGAGCCGCCCGGATCCTCCGCACAATCGGACTGGACGGGCAGGTTGCCGGACACAGGGCGCGGCGGGGCCGGTTGGGTCGAGGAATCGGGAAAAACCGGGATTCACGAGACAGTACCGGGAAAAGTGGAGTTTCTTCCAGGAAAGCGTCACGGTGCCTGCCGTCCATTGTAGGATGGGTGAAACCCACCAGGATCGGGCCGATTTTCGGTGGGTTTCCCTCGCCCGACTGGGCCCTTGGACAGTCTCTTACGCACCGCGTAACCGACTCAAAGGGCCCGGTGTGGAGGTTTGCTAAGCGCCTTGGGCGCGGTACAATCAATCCCTAAATATCGCTCTTGGCGACCCGGTGCCGGACGAGCTTCGACCGCCGCCGGGTCCCGAGCAACTCTGCGGCGACGCGAGTGAGAAAACCATGCCGAAGTACAGTCAGGCGAATCGGCTCCTGGCCGTGACGACGCCGCTCGGGACGGATGTCCTGCTCCTCCAGCAGTTCTCCGGCGAGGAGGCTTACTCGAAGCTGTTCCGCTTCGAGCTTGAGCTGCTGGCCGATTCCACCACCACGATCGCGTTCGACGCGATTCTCGGCCAGTCCGTCACCGTCACCCTGGTGATGCCCGACGGCACCTCGCGCTACTTCAACGGGATCGTGAGCCGGTTTACCCAGGGTCAGCAGATCCCCTCGGCCCAGGGGGGCGGTACGTTGACCTCCTATCGCGCGGAGGTGGTTCCCCAGCTCTGGATGCTCACGCGGAATTACCAGAGCCGGATCTTCCAGCAGCTCGCCGTCCCCGACATCCTCAAACAGGTCCTCACCGGCTTGACCGTAACCTATCAGCTTCAGGGCACCTATCTCTCCCGCGACTACTGCGTTCAGTACCGCGAGTCGGATTTCGCCTTCGCCAGCCGGCTCATGGAGGAAGAGGGGATCTTTTATTTCTTCACGCACAGCAATGGCGCTCACCAGATGGTGGTCGCCGACACGCCCCAGAGCCAGCCCGACGTCCCGGGTCCGACCACGTTGATCTACGAGACGATGGAGGGAGGCACGCGGACCGAGGATCGCGTCCACCGCTGGGAGAAGTCCCAGGTCCTCCGGTCCGGGAAGTATCGCCTCTGGGATTATTGCTTCGAGCTGCCCGGCAAGAACCTGGAGGCCGTCAAGCCGACCCTCGACTCGGTCCAGGTCGGCACGGTCACCCACAAGCTGAAGGTCACCAGCAATGAGAACCTCGAAATCTACGACTACCCGGGCGGCTACGCCCAGCGATTCGATGGCGTGACTCCTAGCGGCGGCGACCAGTCCTCCGACATCCAGAACATCTTCCAGGACAACACGCGCACGGTCGGCATCCGGATGCAGGAGGAGACGGCCGCGTCGATGCTCCTCGACCGGCGCGAGCACCTGCCGGCAGCTCGGCGCCGGCTGCAAGTTCACCCTCGACCGGCACTTCAACGGCAACGGCGCCTACGTCCTGACCCGGGTGCAGCACCTTGCCACCGCGGGCGACGCTTATACCCTGGGGAACGAGGACTCGCCGCCGTACACCAATACGTTCCAGTGCATCCCCGCCGCGCTGCCGTTCCGGCCCGAGCGGACGATCCCGCGACCCCGGATCGACGGGACCCAGACCGCCGTCGTCGTCGGCAATTCGGGGGACGAGATCTTCACCGACAAGTACGGGCGGATCAAGGTCCAGTTCCCCTGGGACCGGCAGGGCCAGAACAACGCCGACAGCTCGTGCTGGATCCGCGTCGCGACCCCATGGGGCGGCACCCAGTGGGGCATGGTCCATATCCCCCGCGTTGGCCAGGAGGTCGTCGTCGCCTTCGAGGAAGGAGACCCCGACCGGCCGATCGTCGTCGGCAGCGTCTACAACGCCAGCGAGATGCCCCCCTACACGCTTCCGGACAACATGACCCAGAGCGGTTACCTCGGCCGCAGTTCCAAGAGCGGGACCTCCGACAATTTCAACCAGCTCCGCTTCGAGGACAAGATGGACTCGGAGGAAATCTACTTCCACGCCGAGAAGGACTTCAACCGCGTCGTCGAGAACAACGACACCCTCCAGGTCGGCTTCGACAAGAAGGACAAGGGCGACCAGACGATCCAGGTCTTCAACAACCAATCGCTCAGCGTCGGCGCCGGCACCACCAACGCCGACGACGGCAGCCAGACCATCACCGTCTTCAACAACCAGACGCTGACCGTCGGCGACAGCAGCGCCAAGAGCGGAAGCCAGACGATCACTGTCTACAAGGATCGCACCGAGACCGTCAAGACCGGCAACGAATCGGTCACCATCGCGCAAGGGAACCGTAGCGTCACCGTCAAGCCAGGGCAACGACACGCATGAGATCAGCCAGGGCAACCGTGAGGTCACCATCGACATGGGCAACGACACCCTGACCATCAAGATGGGCAACCAGACCACCAAGCTCAACCTCGGCTCCAGCTCGACCGAGGCCATGCAGTCGATCGAGCTGACAGTCGGGCAGAACAGCATCAAGATCGATCAGACCGGAATCACGCTCCAGGGGATGATGATCAAGGTCCAGGGCCAGGTCCAGACACAGGTCCAGGGGGCGATGGTCCAGATCAGCGGCGATGCCATGACGCAGATCAAGGGGGGAATCACGATGATCAACTGAGTTTGCTCATCGGGAATCTCGAATCTGGAATCTCGAGTCCGTAATCCTCAACCGATCGGTCCTCACGCAATGGATCAGAGCGAGCCAGCGAAAGTTGTCGATAAGATCACCGCCAAGAGCGCTGCGGAGGTTTCCGTGCGTGCCCGCCTGGGCGAGGAGGCGCGCGCCCTGCTGGCCGAGGGCATGACCTGCCGGCAGTATCTGGACCAACTGGTCGAGCGGCACCTGGACGCGGACGCCGTGCAGTTCCTGGCTCATGCTCTGCCCAAGCGCGAGGCGGTCTGGTGGGCCTGCCTATGTGCGGTTCAGGTCCTGGGTCCGGAGCCGGCTCCCGCCGCGACTGCGGCCCTTGATGCGGCACGTGCGTGGGTGATCGACCCGAAGGATGAGAAGCGGCGCGCGACGTTCCCGGCGGCCGAGGCGGCCGATCTCGGCACGCCGGCCGGCTGCACCGCGGCGGCGGCCTATTTCAGCGGCGGCAGCCTGGCCCCGGCCAATCTACCCGCGGTCGCCCCGGCCGAGCACCTCACCGCCCACCTGGCCGCCAGCGCCCTGACGCTCGCCGCCGTCATCAAGGAACCGGAAAAGGCCGCCGAGAAGCACGCGTCGTTCCTCCAGATCGGACTGGAGATCGCATCGGGTCAGCAAGCCTGGCCCGAGGCTGCCAAGGAAACGACCGAGAAAGAAAGAGGGGCCGCATATGGGAATGCCCGCCTGCGCGCGCCGGTGACATGCACGTCTGCCCGATGGTCACCCCCGACGTCCCGCCGATCCCCCACGTCGGCGGTCCGATCTTGCCGCCCGGCTGTCCGACCGTGTTGATCAGCGGCATGCCCGCAGCGCGGGTCGGCGACATGGCCATCTGCGTCGGTCCGCCCGACACCATCGCGATGGGCTCGGTCACCACGATGATCGGCAACCAGCCCGCGGCCCGCGAGGGCGATCTCTGCGAACACGGCGGAACGATCGTCCTCGGCTGCCCGACCGTGCTGATCGGTTGAGCGGGTGTACTGGTTGGAGTAGGGTGGGTCGAGCCGCGATTCATCGCGGCGAGGCCCACCGGATTCACCGCGCGGGTTGGAGTAGGGTGGGTCGAGCCGCGATTCATCGCGGCGAGGCCCACCGGATTCACGCGCGGAGGGTTGGAGAGGTCCACGGGATTCACCGAGGATTTCGGTGGGCCTCACGCCACGGAGCGGCGTTCGACCCACCCCACGGCGTGAGTTGGAGCCCACCGGATACACTCCCGTTCACCCGCTGAGGCGGGGCATGATCGTGGCGAACGGCAGCGCCAACGCCACCAGCGTCAGGGCGATCCCGAGCAATGGGGCAACGAGCATCAGCAAGGACCAGGCCCGGGACCACTCGGACTCACCCCGCGCCGATTGAGCGTTCCACATCAATCCGTCCGCAACGAGCACGCCGAGTATCAGCGCCGTGAGCGCGAGGACCTGATGCGAGACCCGAATCACCCGGATCGTGAGCTGCGGCAGCGGGATGCCGAAATCCGTGAACTTGGCTTCCATCCTCGGCACGACGAAGGCGAGGAGCACCAGCAAGAGCCCCCAGGCGATGCCGTGCGCGATCAACCCGATTCGGGTCGAACCCCTCTCGGTCGCTTCGGGGCCAAAGAGACATCCGACAGGTCGTCGTCCAGCACGATCTACCCCCGATGTGATCGTTGAACCGAGGAACCCGAGCTTCCGCCGTGAGGAGTGTCAAAGGCTAGCGGCGTCAATCACCTCACCGCCGGCCTTCGTCGCGATGGCCCACCAGGCTTGCGGGCTGACGCTGTCCTTGACGAACCGGACCGAGCCGTCGAGGAAACCGGCGTTTACGCCGCCCGGATGGAACGAGCTGGCGCCGACGCACACCGTCCGCCACTCCACGGGCTGGGTCTCGCCCTGGAAGAGACAGGCCTTGCGATTCGGCGTCATGATGTGCGAGTAGCCGCCCCCCTGGGCCGCGAAATCGGTCCCCCAGATCTCACCCTTGGAGTCGAACCCGGCGAGCGTCGTCGCGCTCTCGCAGGCGGTCTCATACGTGAGGAGGGGCACATACACATTCATCGACGGCGACAGCATCGCCATGAGGTAGACCTGATTCGGCCCGGGAATCGACGTCCCGTTCTTCCCCCGGATCATCTCGCTCCAGAGGACGGTGCCGGACGTCCCATCGGTGATGGCCGCCAGGGTGACGGTCATCGCCAGTGGAGCCAGACTGGCCGAGGCGTCGGCTCCCATGAAATAGGCCGGGCCGTCGTATCGCCCTCCGTTGTTGGCGGGCGTCGTGCCCAGGTTGTTGGGATAGCTGGTATAGCCGATCTGGCGCGCACCAACCCCGCTGACCGCATAGGTCCCGCACGGCACATTCGCATCCGACGGGCAGAGGAACGCGCCGACCAGTGTCGTCAGGTTAGTCGCGTTCGGATCTGATAGTTGAAAAAAAGACATGTTCAACGAATTGAACAGCGCGGCCTGATCCAAGAACGGAAGGAGCCGCGCCTTCATGGAGAAGTTGTTCGACCATTCGGGGCCTGTGGCCGCCGCGGGCGGCAGCGCGCCGTGAGCGTCGACGTAACCCTGGGTCGCCAGCCCGAGCTGTTTGAGGTTGTTGACGCATTGCGACCGTCGCGCCGCCTCGCGCGCGGCCTGCGCGGCCGGCAAGAGCAGGGCGATCAGCAAGCCGATGATGGCGATCACGACCAGGAGCTCGATCAGCGTGAAGCGCGCGGCACGGATGCCGCTCGGTGGAAGACGACGTCATCACAGTCTCCTCAGAGGCGGGAAGGCGATCGTGAATCCAGGGACCCACGGCCCAACTACAAGCGTAAGAGATGTGTCGAGGTTTGTCAAGGACAGTCGTGCCGGCGTGGGCGAGGGAGGGAAATGTCAACGCCCCACGTCCAGGGCCAGCCGGCCGAGTGCCGATAACTCGATTGCGATCCGCGCGGCGGGGCGCATGTCCCAGCGGGGCGTCTCGCTCTTCAGCTCGAGCGCGTCGGCGAGTATGGCCACGCGGCGGGTGAGGCGATCGAGGCCGATCGCCGCGCCGAACCGCGCGAGCTCGCGCCAGCTCCGGGCGGTGTGGGCATCCGCCCGCTGGAGGCCCAGCAGGAGCAGCTCACCCAGGGCGCTCAGGAGCTGGTGCGGATAGTCGTCAATCGGGTCGATCGTCTGGCCGGTCACGCCGCGCGATGGGCGGGCGGCCCCGGTGTCTCCCGGTGAGCGGTCGATCCAGGGCTGGAGGATCTCGCGGGCGGCTCCGTCCTGGAAGACGAGCGCCGTGGGCGCGATCACGAGCCCGCGCGGGCCCAGCCGCGCCGGCCCGGCGACGAACCGGAGCGATTCCGATGGGCCACTTGCCAGTCGTGCGAGGAGGGCTTCGACCCCTTCCCGGCCTCGGTTGTGGTAGGGATGCTCCAGCACCGCGAGCCCTCCGCGCGCGTCGAGGACGGTCGCCCGGATGACCTGCGCAGCGGTATCGAACCCGAATTCCTTCACCGCGGCGACCGCGACGACATGGAAATCCTCGGCCACGCGACGCGGTCGGAGCGAAGAGGGAGGCAAGACGCCGAGCCGGGCGCGGAGCTCGTCGAAGTCCTCGGCCAGGACCGGGGCGCGGAGCTGCTCCCACCTGAACGCCTGCGGGTTGACGACCGCCCGGGCCCGGCCGATCACCAGGCGATGGCTCGGCGACCGCTTCGCCCCCTGGATCAGCAACTGGCCCGCGGACAGGGTTGCCAGCGAGGTCCCCTTGACGACCACGGTCTGAGCCAGCTTGACGAAGTCGCGCGCGGGTTCCGTCGCCCCTTCCGGCGGGTCGGCGAACTCACGCCCCACGACGACGATCGTCCCGGTATCGACGTCTTGCAGATAGGCCAGCAGCTCCACGGACCGTCGGGCCACGCGAACTCCACAGCCCAAGCCGACATAACGCGCCCGGTCGATCTCTACCGGCTGGTCGGACCGGGTCCCGCGGATCAAGAGCTGCGGCACGGTCTTCGTGTCGTTGCGGATCGCGTCGGACCGGATCACCAGCTCGCCGATCCGCTCGGCGGTCCGGCTGGGCTCGAACAGGGCGTCGTGTGCCCGGTACCGCTCGACGTCGCGCGCGAGCTCCCCGATCAGCTCGGCCGGCCAGACGAGGTCTTCAGACCGGCAGCGCGCCTCCAGCCGCGCCAGCCGGTCGACCCAGGCAGGCGGGGCGCCGGAAATCCCGTGCTCGAGCCATTCCTGGAGCGTCTCTTCCATGTCGTCGAGCAGCGTCGCGGGAATCGGCAACGCCGCCGTCTGGGTCGAGACCAGGCCGGCCGTCGCGGCGGGCTCGAGCATCCGGAACGCCCAGACGGCGAGCGGGACATGCCGGCAAGGCGCCGGCTCGGCACAGTCACAATGCGTATAGCGCAGATCGCCCGGCACGAGGAACCGCATGGTGTGCGGCGGGACGTGAAACCGCGCGCTCGGCTTCGCCCCGCGGACCAGCTCGACGAGAAGCCCCTGCTGGAACTCCCCGCGAGCTCGGGTCAGTGCCGCTGTCTTGAACGCGGCGGCCAGGACGTCGTCGCCGATCTGACCGGGGTCCCACGGATTGGCGGGCTCCAGTGTGCCGGCGGTTTCCTGGTCCGGGCTCGCAACCATCGCGGCGTCGCCGCTGATAGGCCAGCACGGTGCGCACCAGGTGCCGGCACAGCTCGGTCGACGCGCAGCTACACCGCCCCTGGCCAATGACCTTGCCCGGCGGCAGCCGGCATTCGACGCCATCGGACCATCGGGCCGAGATCTCGCCGTCGGCCGACTCATCCAGCTCGCCCTGAACCTCGCTAGATTCGAGCTCTCGCTGGGCGCGCTTGACCGTCCCGCGGTTGGTCAGGACCGCCAGGTCGTCCGGCGAGAGGGCCATCAAGTCGGGTCGGGGCATGGATCATCGCTCACGCGAGGCAAGAGGGAGCGGCGTCTCGACACGTAATTCCCAATTCTAGATTCCAGATTCAATGGATATAATAATTAAAATAATATAATATGATTTTAAATCTTGAATATTGAATATTTAATCTTGAAATTCAATTTATGATCCGACGCTATCGAACCTTCTGGGCCACCCATTCCGCCAGCTCGCCCGGCGTCATGGCCGCGACGTGCGCACCCAGGCCGACGAGCTGCTGGGCGGTGGCTCGATCGTAATTCGGCTCGGCACGCTCGTCCAGGGCCGCCAGTCCGAGCAAGGTCACCCCGCTCTCGATGAGCGATCGAGCGACACCGAACAGGCGGCCGACCGGCGCACCTTCATAGAAGTCCGTGATCAGCACGACGATCGTCCGCCGCGGATACTCGACCAGGCCGGACGCATAGGCCAGCGCACCGCCGATATCGGTGCCGCCCCCGAGCTGGACCTTCATGATCGTCTCCACCGGGTCGTTGCATTGATCGGTCACATCGACGACATTCGTGTCGAAGAGGCAGAGGTGGGTGCGCAGGGCCTTGATGCCGAAGAAGATGGCGGCGGTGACGGCGGCATGGATCACGCTGTCGGCCATGCTGCCCGACTCGTCAACCAGGATGATCACCTGCCACTTATCGGCCTGACGGCGGATGCGCGAGAAGAAGAACGGGGTCTCGATGGAGAGCCGTTTCGTCTTCGGGTCGTAATGGCCCAGGTTGCGGCGGACGGTCGTCTCGGCGTCGAAGTTCTTGGCGACCTTGACCCGGCTCCGGCGCTGTCGGTTGACGGCGCCCAGGAACGCCGCTTCGATCGGTCGCGCGAGTTTCTCCATCAGCTCATCGACAACCTTCCGGACGTGTTCCCGCGCCAGGGCGAGCACCTCTTGATTCATCAGGTGCTTGGTGTGCAGCACGGCCTTGAGCAGCGTCGTGCTGGGCCGGGCGCGGCGGAGCAGATCGGGGTTCGTGACCATCTCGTCGAGCTGGTAACGCTCGAGCGCATCTTTCTCGATCCGCTCGATGGTCTTCTTGGGAAAGAGGGTATGGACGGCATTGATCCACTCGGGCACGGTGAGCTGGGAATCGCCCAGCCCGCCGCCTTGCCCGGCGCCGCTGCGGACATTCCGCCCGGCGCCGTACTCGCGATCGTAGAGATACCCCAGGGCTCGCTCCTGCTCGGCGGCGAGCCCGTCGAGCGGGCAGCCCAGCGCGTCCTCCGCCCCCTGGCCGAGGACCAGCCGCCATCGGACCAGCCGTTCGTGCTCATCGTCGTTCATCAGCGTGCCCCCCGAATGCCGAACCGCTCGGCGGACCGAAACAGCCGGGACTCGAACGCCATCGCCCGCGCGGCGGTCTCGGGGCTGACCTCCAGCGCGGCCATCGACCACTCGGGCGGCTTGATCCCCAGCGCCTGGAGCAACGTCAGCGCCATGTGATGTTTCTCCCGCGGAGTGAAATAGGTGAAGGCCAGCCGGAGCGAAGGCAACGCTTCCAGGAACGACTCGGCCGAGTAGCCCGCGAGCAGTTCGTCGATACCGAGGATCAGGCCGATCTGCCGCTGGACGGCCTCGCGCGCCAGTCCGAATAATCCGGCGAGGAAGTCGCCCAGCTTGCTAGGGTCGGCGAAGAGCTTCAGCTCGGCCCGGACCCGATCGGGGTCGGCCGCGCCGAGTGTCCACATGGCTCCATACGCCGCGCCTCGGACGACCGGCGTCTGGCCCGGCTCGTCGCCGACCCGCGCGAGGACCTCGAGGAACTCGGTGCGATCGAGCCGGTTCTCCGCGGCGCATTGCTCGAACGTGTGCAGCAACGCGCCGACACCGTCGATCAGCTCGGCATCATGGCCGGTGACCTGTCCTAGACCCTCGAGGAGCCACAAGCCGCGCGCGAAACGCCTCGACCAGCAGCGAGGCGACGTCCGGGCGCCCGCGGCTGCCGAGCGTCGCGTCGTGACGGTCGAGATAAAGCAAATGGCCCAGGGCGCCGGTCACCGCCAGGAAGTCGCCGTCCTGACGGATCAAGGCGGCGAGGCGATCTTGCAATTCGCCGGCGATCGAGTCCAGTCCGGCGAGTACGGCGTCGAGCAGCAGCCGGGCGGCGGCTCCGGCGTCGCGCTCGACCCGTGCGGCGGACTCGAGCAACCGAGCGGCGGCCGCCTCGGCGAGCGTCGGGCCGTACCGTGACGACTCGATGGCGGTCGCCTCCAGGTCGGGCGTCCAGGTGATCCGCCATCGCTCCCAGCACCGGACCAGGTCCTCGCGACGGGCGAAGTCGGTCCCGCCCAGCCGGGCGAACCCGGCGATCCCCAGCAGGGCCACTTGATGCAACACACGGCTCTTCGATCGGTCGCTCTCCGCATCGAGATCGAGCTCGAATTCGCGGGGCCGGTTGTCGGGCTCCCAGCCGTTCTCGGCTAGCCGGCGCTTGAGGTCGTGGACCAATGGCGGCAGCGCGGTCCCTTCCGCCAGGCGCCCTCGCTCGCCGCCTCGGAAGACCTCGTGCACGGCGTCGAGCAGCGGGTGAACCCGGCCTTCGACCGATTCGTCCTTGACCAGCGCCGCGGCGATACCGTCGACCAGGTCGCGCCGCCAGACGGCCGCGTGGCCGCGGAGTGCCGCCAGCCCTCGGGCCGTCGCCTGGGCGGCGATCAAGTCGGCCGCGCTGATCGGCTGACCGCGGTCGCGCAAGACCTTGGCCACGCGCGCCAGCAGCCGGCGATGCGTCTGGGCCAATCCCGCGCTCCCGTCCTCCCAGGCCTGGTGATAGAAGCCCGGGTTGGGCATGCCCGACTCATATCCCTTGAGGCCGTCGAGCCGCTCGTACGAGTACGGCGTGAGCGCCAACCCGCGCTCCGTCACATCGGCGACCGCGGAAGAGGGGGGGCAGGCCGTCGTTTCGGTCCTCTTCAACAGTCCACGAAGCGCCGAGCTGTGGAATCCGCCCGTGACCACGAGCAGCGGGCCGCGGTGTTCCTCCATCGCGCGGCGGATCTCCGCGGCCATGAACGCCTCCCGGCGCACGTCGACTTTCCTCGGCTCGCCGTCGAGCCGTCGCAGGTGCTCGCAGAACGCATGGCCACGGCGGAGATACTCGTCCACGCCCATCGACGACTCGACCTCGAACATCTCATCCCAGAGTGCATCGAAGTCGTCCACACCGAGCCGACGGCAGAGCGTGGCGATATAATCGCCCCCGCGCATCTCGGCGTCGGCGTATCGGTGGCTCAGACGGTCGTCGCCCGCGACATCGGCCCAGGGCAGGTCGATGAACCGCACCGTCGCGCCCAGCTTCCGCCCGACTTGCAGCGCCTGCCACTCCGGCGAGAAGACGCAGAACGGATAATACGCCCCCCGTCGCGAGCCGTCGGCGAGCCGCACATAGCTGTAAATCGCGATCGGCAGGTGATGGCCCAGGTAGAGCTCATCGAACCGGTCGTTATAGTCCGACGGTCCCTCGATCAGCACGGCATCAGGCCGCATCCGCTCGGCCAGCTCGACGACCATCCGCGCACACAACGGGCTATGATGCCGCACCGGGAAGAACACGACCCGGTCATCGATTGCCGGGGAGTCGGCCCGGACATCGGCCCCGACACTGGGTTTCATAACAGGTGACTCCGGGCTTCATAATACGCCTTCCACGCGGCGCCGGAGCGGCCTTTGACGACGTGGTTGAAGTAATGTCGCAGCTT
Organism: uncultured Isosphaeraceae bacterium; assembly: GCA_963845695.1. GTDB lineage: Bacteria > Planctomycetota > Planctomycetia > Isosphaerales > Isosphaeraceae > CAWJTV01. Next base: position 17,200 of record CAWJTQ010000023.1, read on the forward strand.
CTTCAAATCATCAGGCGCGTCCTTCAGCGCCGAGCCGACGAGGTGCTGGACCAGATGTCCCGGCTCGACCTCACCCTGACCGTAGTAATGCGCATGGAGCCCCGCGGCGAAGCCGGCGGAGACCGCCTCGGCCGTGCTCAGGGCGGTGGTCAAGGGCTCGAGCGCACTGCCGTCGGCCGTCTTGCCGGCGCGGAGCTCGCGGAACGTCGTGACCAGCAGCTCGGTGATCTCGGGGCGGAGCGAGACCGGCACCTCGGCATGATGGAGCAGTCGGTCCGACTCGCGCTGCACCAGCGCCATCTCCTCGGCGAGGTCGGCGATCGGGTGGACCGTCTCGAAGTTGAACCGGCGTTTCAGCGCCGCGCTCATCTCATTGATTCCCCGGTCGCGCATGTTGGCCGTGGCGACCACGTTGAAGCCCGCGCGGGCATAGAGGGTCCGCCCAGGACCGCCCAGCTCGGGGATGCTCATCACGCGATCGCTCAGGATCGACAGGAGCACGTCCTGGATCTCGAGCGGGCATCGCGTGATCTCCTCGAACCGAACCACCTTCCCCTCGCTCATCCCGCGATGCAACGGCGCCGGGACGAGCGACTTCTCACTCGGCCCCTCGGCCAAGAGCAAGGCATAATTCCACGAATACTTGATGTTATCCTCGGTGGTCCCCGCGCTACCCTGGATGGTCAGGGTCGAGTCGGCGCTGACGGCGGCGGCCAGCAGCTCGCTCAGGTAGCTCTTGGCCGTGCCGGGCTCGCCGATCAGCATCAAGCCGCGATTGGTCGCCAGCGCGACGATGCAGCGCTCCAAGAAGGCCCGACGGCCGACGAACTTGGGGGCGATCCCCTTCGTCTCGTCGCCCAGTACGAAGGTCAGCACGGATCGCGGTGTGAGCCGCCAGCCCTGGGGCCGTTGCGCGGCGGCGTCGTCGCGAGCCAGACGTTCGAGCTCGTCGGCGTAGAGCACCTCGGCCGACGGGCGCTGGATCGCGTCGAGGGCGGCCGGGGCCGCGGGGTTGGGAGCATGAGTCTTGGTGTTCTTCGCGCGGGCCATACGAGTCAGTTCCCCTTCGATGCCAATTCTTCCAGAGTCGTCAATACCTCACTGAGGACGACCGGGTCCACAGCGCCCAGCGGCAGTGGGTGATACTCGGAATCCGTGATGGTCCCGGACGTCGCCGGCACGAAGAAGCACGTCAGGATTTCTCGTTGATTCCAGTCGATCGTCCCGCCAGCCTTCTTGACGTTACCGGCCAGGATCACGGCCATCACGCCGGAGCCTCCGAACAGCCTGGACTGTTCGTAGACGTCCGTCCGGCGGACGTAGGACGTCCAGCCATCTCGACGGAGCACTGCGCTCAGGGTCTTCTCGGGGAGTTGCACGCCCTTGATCCGCACCAGCTCCCGGGCATCCCGTTGATCCGGAGTGAGCCGGAAGAACTCGCGGCCGAGCTGCGAGAACGGCGGTAGGATCTCGTGCTCCGCGAACGCCTGACTCCAGGCTGAGATCTCCCCGTCGGAGAGCTGCACCGGGTGGACGATCCCCACCTTGGCGTCCCCATCCAATCGATACCCGGCCTCATGGACATCGGAGTAATCGCGTTCCTCGCTGACGCGGAATGTCGAGACCAGGCTGCCCGATTCATCGAACTGACCCCAGAGGATCCGGCGAACCAGGTGGATCAAGAAGGGGTGGTGGACCAACCGGGCCTCGAACTCGGCCGGGCTCCATCGCCGGCCCGCGACCATCGCGCGCTCGAGCCGGTCGGCCTGCGCCTTGACCGCCCAGAGCACTTGCGTTTTCAGCCGATTCCAGCGCTCGGTCGCGAGTGCGACCTTGGCCGGGTCGTCCCGGACGTTCGCACTGGGCAGCTTGCCCCGCGGTTTGTCGTCCTGGTCGCGGACCATCGGCATCATCTCGGGGCCAAGGGTAAACCGAAACTGCCGCGGGCCGAAGTCGAAGACGGGGCCGACGGGATCGCCGAGTCCGAAGGTGGGGACGATCTGGTCCTCCAGCTTAGCGCGGGAAACGCCGCGCTTGCGGGCGATCGCGTCCATGACCTCGCCCGCGCTCGCTCCGAGCCGACGGACGGGCAACTCCCGGGCGATCTGGTTGAGGTGCAAGAGCGCCAGATCGGAGCCGATCGGCGCAGGCATCCCAGGGCGATGACGGCGCGGGAGTGCCGGGCCTGACCGGCCCAGGGGCGGATCAGGGCGGCCAGGTCGTGGGCCGTGTCGTCGCAGCCGAGTAGCCCCAGCGCTTCCAGCGCCCACCGCTCCTTGGGCGGGGCCTCATGTTTGATCCAGCGCTCGTAGAGTGACCAGGCGAAGGCGGCAATCGAGCGGCGATCGGCATGGGCGCGGAGGCCCACAACCATCGGGTGGGGCGAGTCGAGCGTGCTCCCGGCCAGGGCCGCCAGCACGGTCTGCTCCTGCTCCGATTCCAGCTTGCGGCCATCGATCAGGATCGGCGGCAGATCGCCCGGCCCGACCCATCGGGGAGGCTTTAAACCCCGGGTCTGCTCGCAGGCCGAGCGGAGCCATTCGGGAGACGTCTCGGCGTCGAGGGTGGTGATCGCATCGCTGGCGCGATCCAGGACCATGCGCCGGACCTTCTCGGCAGCCTCCGGCGGAGCGGTCGCGAGGCACTCGCGGAGAAACGCCTCGTGTCCCTTCCGCCTCTGAGCACGGAGGTACTCCACGGCCGCCTCGGCCAGCTTTCCCTTCGCGATGGTGATGGGGATCAGGCCGGGGATCGCGTGGCCGGGGTTCTCGTCGAGCCAGCGTCGGGCGGCCGCGGGTACCTTCGTGGAGAGCATCAGCCCGAGCATCGGGACAGCGGCTATGGGGGATTTTACCCGGGCAAGAACCTCGAGGAAACGAGCGCACTCGTCCTTGTTCGTGTTGGTCAGGATGCAGTAGCGGACGTCATCGAGTGCGGAGTCCTCGGTATGGGCGAGCCAGCCCCGGACCTCATCCGGCGTCCTGAGCCGCAACTTGAGCCGGCGCATCTCCGACACCACCGCCGACGGGCTTCCCAGGCCCAGCACGAGCTGTTGCGGTCGGTCCCCGCTCGCGTGATGACTCTTCCCGACGTACCGGTCGTCGGGGATGCTGGCAACGTACCGATGAACCTCTTCGTGCATCCCCAGCACAGCGGCCAGATGGATTGCCAGGGGAAAGTGGGTGGACGAGGACTGCGGGTCGGAAGGGATGCCGATCTCCGGCCGGAGCTGGTCTCGCATCGTAGCGGATTCGGCGTCGGTGAGGTATGGCAGGACGTGCCGGCGGAAGCCATCGATCAGGGCGTGGTCGATCAACGGGTGATAGTATTGTTGACGCGAGCCAAACCCATAGCCTTCTCGCGACAGGGCAATCAGGTCGGGGAGGGAGAAGAAATGAAGCAGGAGGATCGTGCTGGGCTGCCAGAGGTGAGTGATCCAATTTTCCGATCGCTCACGGAGCTTCCGCGTGAATTCATCGGGAGTGGGATCTTCCCGGTACGAGCCGGCCGCGGCCCGGAGCTCATCCACGAGGGTGGCCGGAGGTACGACTTTCTTCTGCGACTCGATCATGGCCGCGAACCAGAAACGGGCCTCCTCGCGCGTGATGTGAGGACTGAGCTGGAGCTTGCTCCAACTGCAATTCCAGGGCTGGGGCCCCTGTTTCACCTTGGCGAATCGCTTCAGGCAGGCTTCCAGATCGAACGGCGCGGGTTCGGGCCGCGGCCTCGGCGTGCGCGGCCGCCAGGTCGCCCACAACCAATCGTCGGTATCCAGATCGATGGAGCGCACCGTTGACAGGACGACTTCCGTCGCTGGCTCGTCCTTCGCGGTAGTCTTCACCCGAGCCATGTGCCTCATTTCCCCTTCGATGCGACCGCGCCCAGCGTACCCAGCACCTCGCTGATGACCACCGGGTCCACGGCGCCCAGTGGCAGGGCATTCTTGTGCTCGGGGTAGCTCGTCGGCGTGTAGATGCCCGGCACGAAGAAGCATTTCCCCAGTTTCTGATCGTGCCAGTCGACCATGTAACCGACCGGGATGCCAGGGTACTGGATGACAGCCGTCACGTTGGCTCCCACGAACGGCTTGCAGTGCTCGGAGAAGACCCCGGCGTCCTCCGGGATGCCGCGGTTCCAGCCGTGCCGCTCGAGGATGCCCACCAGGGTCACCGCCGGGACCGTGATCGTCTCGCCCTTGATCAGGTCCTTGTCTGTCTCCTGGCCCGGCTCGAGCCGGCGCACCGTGCGGCCGAGCTGCGGGAATGGGGGAATGATCTCGTAATCACCGAAGATCTCGCCCCAGGCGGAACGCTGCTCGTCGGTCAGGTCCAGCGGGTGCACGATCCCCACCTTGGCGATCCCGTCCAGCCGATAGCTCGACTCCTTGACGTCGGCGAAGTCGCGTTCCTCGGTAATCCGGAAGGTCGAGACGAGCTGCCCCTTGTCGTCGTAGCCGCCCCAGAGGACGAGCCGGACGAGGTTGATCATCAAGGGATGTCGGACCAGCAGCGATTCGAAGTCGGCCGGATCCCAGCGCCGGCCAGTGACCATCGCTTGCTCCAGCCGCTCGGCCTGGATCTTGGCCACCTCGCGGATCTGCTTCTTGAGCCGCTTCCAGTCCTCGACTGCGGCGGCGGCCTTGGCCGCGTCGTCCTTGGCGCCAGGCTTGGGCAGGTCGTCCTTGAGCTTGCCGGCCTCGTCGCGGACCATCGGCTTCATCTCGTTCCCAAGGACGAACCGGAACTGCCGCGGACCGAAGTCGAAGAGCCGGCCGCCGCGCTCGTCGAGGTCGCAGTCGGGGACGATCCGGTCCTCGAGCTCGGCGCGGGAGAGGCCGCGGTCCTGGGCGATCGCCTCCATCATCTCGGCGGCCTTGGCCTTGAGCCCCTTGAACGACAGCTTCTGGGCGACGCCGCTGAGCTGCATCAGCGCGACGTCGGAGCCGATCGCCCGCAGGCATTCCAGGCCGAAGACCGCACGCTGATGCTGGCTCTCGCCGGGCCAGACACGGACCATCGGAGTCAGTTTCAGGGCGGCGGAATCGGAGCCCAGCAGCCCGAGCGCGCCCATGGCCCATTTCTCCTTCGAAGGCGCCGCCTCCGCGAGCCAGCGCTCGAACAGTGCCCAGGCAAACACGTCGAGCGACCGGCGATCGGCGTGGGCTCGGATGGCGGCCACAAGGGGATGCGGATCGCCGAGCGTGCTCTTGGCCAGGGCGCCGAGCAGTCGATCGACCTGCGGCTCGCTCAGCGCACGGTCGCCGACGACGATCGTGGGCAGGTCGCCCGGCCCGATCCACGATGGGCCGTGGAGCTTCGCCGCCGCGTCGAGGGCCGACCGCAGCCATTCGGGCGTCGTGTTCGGATCAAACGTCGGGATAACGACCTCGACGCGCTCCAGCACCTCGCGACGGACCTTCTCGGCGGCCTCCGGGTCAGCGGAGGCGAGACAATCGCGGAGGAACGCCTCGTGACCGCTCCGCTTCTGGGCCCGGAGGTAATCCAGAGCGGCATCGGCCAGCTTCCCCTTGCCGGCGGCGATGGGAATCAGCCCGGCGATGGCGTGGCCGGCCCGGACCTCGAGCCAATCGCGCGCCGGCCTGGGGGCCTTCGAAGCCAGCATCAGCTCGAGCATCGGCGCGGCGGCCCCCGGAGAAACGACTCTCACGAAGACTTCGATGAGCGCCGCGCAGTCGTCCTTGCTCTTGATGGTCAGGATGCTGTCGCGGACGTCGTCGAGCGCCGAGTCCTCGGTATGGGCGATCCAGCCCCGAATGTAATCCGGCTTCTTGAGGACCAGCTTCAACCGCCGCATCTCCGACTCGACCGATTGCGGGTCAGCCAGTCCGAAAATGAGGAGCTGCGGGCGCTGGTAATAATCGTTCCAGTCCTCCGCGGCATAGTGGTCGTCGGGGATGCTCCGGACGAGGCGACCGACCTCCTCATGAAGACCCAGCAGGGCGGCCAGGTAGAAGGCGAAAGGAAAGGCGGCGTAATGGTTCGGCGGGAGCGCAGGCGGGGGTAGCACCGCCCGCAGGTCGTCCTGCATCGTCCGGTATTCCGCGTCGGAGAGGTAGGGTAAGACCCGTCGCCGGACGCCGTCGAGCAGCCAGGTCTCGATCGTGGGATGCCGGTGAGAACTCAGGCTCGAGTTCGCTTGCGACAGCGTGATCAGATCGGGGGGAGCGAACAGGTGCGTCAGAAGGACCAGCAGGTGATCCCAACCGTTTTGCGAGATCGTTCGCGTGCACTTGGCCGCGGCCTCGACCGTGATCCCGCCATCGAAGGTCTTCCTCTGGTCTCGGAGCTCCTGCACGAAGAAGCCCGGTTGCAGGTCCCGTCTCATCACCTCGGAGATCGCGAAGAGCCAGAAGTGGGCCTCCGCGCGGGTCATGGTCGGCGCGAGCTGGATCTTGTTCCAGGTCCAGTTCGAAGTCTGGCGATGGCGCGTCACCGTGACGAATCGGTCCAGGCAGGACTCGATGTCGAACGGCGGCAGCTCGGGACGGGGCCTCGGCGTGCGCGGCCGCCAGGTCGCCCACAGCCAGTCCTCGGGATCGAGGTCGATCGACCGCACCGTCAACAGGTCGACCGGGACCGGGACCGGAACCTCGGACTCGGTGGCTGGACGATCCTTCGTGGTCTTCTTCACTCGAGCCATGCGCGTCATCTCCCCTTCGAAGCGATCGCACCCAGTGTCCCCAGCACCTCGCTGATGACCACCGGGTCCACGGCGCCCAGCGGCAGAACGTCCCGGTGATCGGGGTAGCTCGTCGGCGTGTAGACGTCCGGCACGAAGAAACATTTGTCTAAAGTCTGATCGTCCCAGTCGAGCATGGAACCGACCGAGATGCCAGGATATTCGATGACGGCCGTCACATTGGCTCCCTCGAACGGCTTCGAGTGCTCACGGAAGATACCGGCGTCCGTCGGAATGCCGCGGTTCCAGCCGTGCCGCTCGAGGATCCCCACTAGTGTCACCGAGGGGATCGTGATCGTCCGGCCCTTGATCAGGTCCCTGTCTGTCTCCTGGCCCGGCTCGAGTCGGTGCACCGTGCGGCCAAGCTGCGAGAATGGGGGAATGATCTCGTAATCACTGAAGATCTCGCCCCAGGCCGAGCGCTGCTTGTCGGTCAGGTGGAGCGGGTGGACAACCCCCACCGTCGCGATCCCATCCAGTCGATAGCTCGACTCCTGGATATCGGCATAGTCTCGCTCCTCGGTAACCCGGAAGCTCGAAACCAGCCGGCCCTTCGCGTCGTAGCCGCCCCACAGGACGAGCCGGACGAGGTTGATCATCAGAGGATGTCGGACCAGCAGGGATTCGAAGTCCCCGGGTGACCATCGACGGCCGGTGACCATGGCCTGCTCCAGCCGCTCGGCCTGGACCTTGGCCACCTCGCGGATCTGCTTCTTGAGCCGCTTCCAGTCCTCGACCGCGGCGGCGGCCCTGGTCGCATCGTCCTTGGCGCCGGGCTTGGGCAGCTCGTCCTTCAGCTTGCCGGCCTCGTCGCGGACCATCGGCTTCATCTCAGGTCCGAGAGAGAACCGGAACTGGCGCGGACCGAAGTCGAAGAGGCGGCTGCCGCGCTCGTCCAGGTCGCAGTCGGGGACGATCCGGTCCTCGAGCTCGGCGCGGGAGAGGCCGCGGTCCTGGGCGATCGCCTCCATCATCTCGGCGGCCTTGGTCTTGAGTCCCTTGAACGACAGCTTCTGGGCGATGCCGCTGAGCTGCATCAGCGCGACGTCGGAGCCGATCGCCCGCAGGCATTCCAGGCCGAAGACCGCACGCTGATGCTGGCTCTCGCCGGGCCAGACACGGACCATCGGAGTCAGTTTCAGGGCGGCGGAATCGGAGCCCAGCAGCCCGAGCGCGCCCATGGCCCATTTCTCCTTCGAAGGCGCGCCCTCCGCGAGCCAGCGCTCGAATAGTGCCCAGGCAAACGCGTCGAGCGACCGGCGATCGGCGTGGGCTCGGATGGCGGCCACAAGGGGATGCGGACCGCCGAGCGTGCTCTTGGCCAGGGCGCCGAGCAGTTGATCGACCTGCGGCTCGCTCAGCGCACGGTCGCCGGCGACGACCGTGGGCAGCTCGCGCCCGACCCATGAGGGGCTCTGGAGCTTCGCCGCACCGTCGAGGGCCGTCCGCAGCCATCCGGGCGTCGCGTTGGGATCGAAGGCCGGAATGGCCACCTTGACGCGTTCCAGCACCTCGCGCCCGACCTTCTCGGCGGTCTCGGGGGGAGCGGACGCGAGGCACTCGCGGATGAATGCTTCGTGCCCTTTCCTCCTCTGGGTGCGAAGGTATTCCAGCGCGGCGTCGGCCAGCTTCCCCTTGCCGGCGGCGACCGGGATGAGGCCGGCGATGGCGTGGCCGACCCGGTGCTCGAGCCAGTTGCGTGCCAATGCGGGGGCCTTCGAACTCAGCATCAGCTCGAGCATCGGCGCAGCGGCCCGAGGGGAGCCGACCCTCGCGAGGACCTCGATCAGGACCTCGCTTTCGTCTTTCCGCTTGATGGCCAGGATGCTGTCTCGGACATCATCGAGCGCCGAGTCCTCGGTGTGAGCGATCCAGCCCCGAACGTAATTGGGCTCCTTCAGAGTCAGCTTCAACCGGCGCATTTCCGACACGACCGCGCGGGTCGCCGAGCCCGAGCACGAGAAGCTGAGGGCACTGTTCGTAATCGCACAAGACCTCCGGGTCATAGTGATCGTCGGGGATGCTCTGCACGAGGCGACTGACCTCGGCATGGAGTCCGAGTGCCGCCGCGAGGTGGACTTCCGGGGGGAAGCCTTCGAAATGGTCCGATGGGATCGCGGGTGCGCCGAGCATCGCCCGCACGTCGTCCTGCATCTGTCGGTATTCGGCGTCCGTCAGGTACGGAAGGACAGACCGCCGGAAGCACTTGAGCACCCACTCCTCGAAGAGCCTTTTCTCCGCGTAGCCATGAACCTTCTTCAACAGTGGGATCACATCGCGGGCCTCGAGGAAGCTTGACAGGAGGAGCAAGTGCTGCTGCGGGGGATACGGCTCTTCAGAAAGCGTCTTGGCCGCTTGCCCGAACGTGAGACGACCGTCAAACGTCTTTCGCTTGGCCCGCAGCGTCGGCACGTACGACCTGGGTTCCTGTTTCGCCTTGATGACATCGGTGAGGGCCACCAGCCAGAAATGGGCCTCCTCGCGGGACATGATCGGGGCCAGCCGGGCGCGGTTCCAGCTCCAGCTCCAGGAGTAAGGGCCCTTGGTGATCTTGCTGAACCGCTCCAGGCAGTCGTCCAGGTCGAAGGGCGCCGGCTCGGGCTTGGGCAAGGGCGAGCGCGGCCGCCAGGTCGCCCAGAACCAGTCCTCGGGATCGAGGTCGATCGAGCGGACCGTCGACATCGGCTCGACGGGGGGCGCGGCCGCCTCCTTGGCTTTGGCCGCCGTCTTCGCGCGAGCCGGCTTGGCCGCCGCCGCCGGTGGCGCCGGGGTCGGGGTCGTGCCGGAGGTCTCGATATAGCCCTTCTTGACCTTCTCGGCGATCAGCTTGTCGTACGACGCCTTCGCCGCGGCCGCGGTCGGGAACTCCTTGCGCTGAGACTGCCCGGCCGTGCCGATCCGGCCGAACTGGACCGCGTGCGCCGTACCGTCCAGCTCGATGGACCAGAACTTCCGGGACGTGCCGTCGATGAGCTGAAACGCCGCGCCGACTCATTGATGTCCCCTCGACGATCTCGTCGGATCGGAAAGCGTGTACGGAAACGTTCGTAGGGTGGGTCGGAACGCCGCACTGCGGCGTGAGGCCCACCGAAGACCTGTGGGGTGGGTCGGAACGCCGCACTGCGGCGTGAGGCCCACCGAGACCTGTAGGGTGGGTCGGAACGCCGCACGGCGTGAGGCCCACCGAAGACCTGTAGTGAGGCCCACCGAAGACCTGTAGCCCACCGAAATCCTCGGAAGCGGTGATCCGTGAAGATTCCCGGAAGAAACCGACGAGCGGCTCCGGACCATTCGTCGCGGCTGCCCGTATCCTATTATACTTCATCCCGGGTGAACCGCGACGGTTGCCACGAGCGAGCGGAGAGCCGCGGCCTCGCAGGATCAAGAATACCCGTTGACAATGGTGGCGGTAAAAGTGAAGTGACATCCATTCGCCCCCGATACCCATTCGCCCCCCGTAGCGAGTGGCGAGTCGGAGTCATAGAATACGATCCATAACGAGGCCGTCCGCTCGGAGGGCGGCCCGATCTGGCGAGCCCACGGCGCGACCCCCGTCCGCACCCACGATGAATCTCAACCTGCTGACTCCACTCGGTCTGATGGGATACGGCTACGTCGGCCGGTACATCCTGCACGAACTGACCAGGGCCGGAGTCCACGTCGCCCTCTTCCCGGTTGGCGATTCCGGGTCCCTCCACCCGAACCAGCAGGACCCGGTCGGGCTCGGCCTCGCCAACGCCACAAAGTACGATCCCGAGGCGCCGAGTGTCCGGATCTGTCCCGCGATGATGCAGGCGGAGCATGTCGGCCGGGGCAAGCATGTCGGCTTCCCGTTCTTCGAGCTCGACCACCTCGAGGTCGGGGCGGTCCACCACCTCAGCCAGTTGGATCGGATCCTGGTGGCGTCGCGATGGGCGGCCGGCGTCGTCGCGGCCCACGATCTGAAGGTTCCTACATCGATCGTCCCGCTCGGCGTCGACCGCTCCGTCTTCCACGAGCCGATCGGCGCGGGCGAACGAGGACGCAGACCGGGACCCACCGTCTTCGTCAACACCGGCAAGTGGGAACGGCGCAAGGGGCACGACTTCCTCCTCCAGGCCCTCTGCAATGCGTTCACGCCCCGCGATGATGTCCTGATCAAGCTGTTGAGTCACAATTATACGCTCGCCCAGCAACACAACGAGGACTGGGCGCGGACGTTCCTCTACTCGGCCGTGGGCTCGAAGGTGCAGTTGGTGCCGCGACTCCCGAGCCAGCAAGAGGTGGCCGACCTGATCGCCGGGTGCGACTGCGGCGTCTTCCCCTCCCGCGCCGAGGGGTGGAACCTGGGCCTGCTCGAGTGCATGTCGGTCGGGCTCAACGTCATCGCGACGGACTACTCAGGCCACTCCGAATTCGCGACGGCGGCGAACTGCCGTTTGGTCCACGTCGACGAGACCGAGCCGGCTCACGATGTCCATTGGTTCCCGGGTCAGGGAGGCTGGGCCAAGCTCGGCGCGTTCCAGATGGAGCAGATGGTCCATCACCTGCGCGAGGTCCACCGACTGAAGCAGCAGGGGACGCTGATCCGCAACGATTCGGGAATCGCCACGGCCAAGGCGTTCCCCTGGCGCCGCACGGCCGAGTCTCTCCTCCAGGCGGTCCAGTAAAGTCTCCGCTTTCCCACACCAGGGGAGCTTGCGAATCATGGCCGTGGCCTGGGCCATCCAGGAGAAGTGCCGCTCCGTCGCCCGCCCTGTTGACTCGACCCCGTGACCGAGTATCATGGGCAGGATCAAGTCAAGTCGAAGGGGACCCATCGGATTCGGGAGTCACACTCATGTTTCCTGATTTCATGTTGCCGGTTTTCTTTGCTTGGTCCTGGGAGGGGCATGGCCAACTGACCTGTGGGGTGCTTGCGTTTGCGATCGCGCGACTCGTCCCGATGGGCAAGACCTATGTGATGAAGCGGCTCAACGAGTTCGCGGCCTTGCGGACGGCCATCGAAACCGCGGCCCTCGGTTCCGCAGGGTATCGGCCGACCGAAAACCAGGTCACGGATTACCTCAAACGCGTCGAAGGCCAGGCCCCCAACGTCATGCAGCAGAACCTCATCCGATTGTTCGACGGCCTCCCGACCATGGTCCAGGAAGAAGACCTCCACATCGGCAACATTCCCAACATCGGCAAGGTCCCGATCATCGGCAAGCCGATCGCGAAGGATGCGCAGATTCGCCATTTCATGCGTAGCACCGAGGAGACGACACGTCGCGAGGCCTACATGAAATCACGAGAGTATATCTGGGATCACTTGTACTACGCCTGGTACAACATGAAAAAGGGCGTCTTCCACAAGCCAAAATGGTATGATTTTATCAATGATACCTCGATTGACGACTTCGACGCCGGCTGCTCCCACCTGGCCAAGGCGCTGCATACCATTGAGGATTCGTACGCCCCGGGGCATGTCCAGCGCCGGCTGGGCTCGGGAGTGATCGACGATGTCCACATCTGGGACGAGAAAAACAAGAAGAAAGACGTCGCCCACGGATGGCCGGGGCACGAAGCCCTCGACAACCCGACCACCGCCGAGTCTCTCCCCTTCTTCGCGTTGGGTCGCGTGGCCGCCGGTTCGTTGATCTACTGCGTTCTCGCCAGCCTTGACCAGAACGAGGCAACTTACGTCCGGACCTGTGGCACGGAGTTCAACAACGACTTCATCGCCTCGTTCATCTGAAAAGGGTGTACGCGAAGCGTGTAGGGTGGGTCGAGCCGCGATTCCTCGCGGCGAGGCCCACCAAGACCGCGACTCGGCGCGTACCCGGATTCCCAGAGACCCTCGGCCCAAGGACTCCTGGGGTCGAGGGTCTCTCGGGTTTTGACGTCGTCCGGCCGCCGATCAATACGGGGCCGGGGCATAAGTGTACGTACCCGGGACCGTACCATAGGTGTACGTACCCGGAGCCGTGCCGTACGTGTAGGTGGAAGGCACGGTGGAATAGACCTGGCGATTGCGGCGCCGGAAGAGCCCACCGAACAGGCCGCGACGCTGTCGCACCGGGTACATCTGGGTCGGCGCGGTGTAGTAGGTCTGGTTGGGGTTGGTGTATCCGGGAGTCACGTACATGGAGGAGTACGTGGTCGTCGGCGTCGTCCAGTAGGTCCCTGCGCCGGCCCCTTGATAGACGGTACCAGGAGCCATGGTCGTGCCCATCGGATTGACGGTACTATACGCAGGCTGGGTACCGGGCACGTAGTTCGAGGAATAGGTCTGGGTGTTCGGGATTCCGGTGGTGCCGGTAGTCGGAGCCAGGGTCCCCGGGCTGGTCACCGCCCCGGCTGCCGGATTGGTGGTCACGGTCCCCGGAATGGGGGGCGTCTGGGTGACGGTTGCGGGGACTGACGTCGCGGCGCCCGGAGCCGCAGTGACCGTCCCCGGCGTCGCGGGTGTCGGAATGCCACTAGCCGGACTGGGCGTCGTCGGTGTCGGTGTCGTGGTCGTGCCGGTCGGCGCCAGGTTCTGCTGGACCGCGTTCTCGGCGGCCGTCGCCGCGCTCGAGGCGGCCGACGGAGCCGTGCCCTTGGCCGCAGGCGTCTGGAAGGCATACGCCATGTTCACCGTGCCGGTCAAAGTGGCGACCGCCACGACGACACAGAATCCCAAGATGGTACGCATGGTCGGGTTCTCCTTGTTCATGCCGCTCCCGGCGCATCGGCCGGGAGAAACTCCTATGGCCCCCATCCTGGGGCAACGATCCTCCTGTCTGCGATGGGCCCCCTTCTCAATTCCGCTCCCAGTTCCGAGGCCGGGAGAAACTCAGCACAGCGCGGATTATAGTCACCCCTCAACGGGCTCGCATAGCACCCGGCCTCTCATTTTTCCGGGTTCTGCCGTGTCTTGCTAAATTGGAGAATCCGGCTGCGTCTAGGCAGTTTGGCGACCAGAAGCGAATCCAGATGGCTACACGCAAAGATCGCGCCGTCTCAGGATTGGGCATCGCGTACGTCGCCTTGCATCTTCGTTCCCTTTGTTACCTTCTGTTCAATCCGCCAAGGCTCAGGATTGGGCATCGCGTACGTCGCCTTGCATCCGTTCCACTTCCGTCCGATCAGCGCCGGACACGAAAGCCAGCTTCTCGGGACGACTGCCGACCCGCGACGGAGTCAGCCGGTCGATTCGCGGACGCCCTCTCGATCGTAGGGTCGTCTCCGCCGCCGGATCATTGCACGCGTCCATGACTCAAGAACGAAACCAGAGTGTCGGCTCAGGATTTCCGAAAAATTAAAAATATTACAGATCGTTTTGCTTTTTCGACCGCCGCATCACCCCACCTTCGGTTTTTCGGCTTTTGCGATGGGCGCCGCAGGGGAGTCCGGCTTCTTTCGCTCCTTCTCGTTCGGATCGAGATAGCGGGTCGGCGTGCACTCGACATCGGGTGAAAAAGCATTTTCCTTGGATTGGTCAGCGCGCCGATAAATCATGCGGCACTCCTTGATTTTGACGACGTCCGCCTGACTCCGGCTGGTAGAGCGCCCGAACCTCGCGATCTTTAATAATTCTGCGGGAACTTGAGGACCGATTTCGGCGGTCTTCGACCCCTCGATCTTGAGCGTGCGAGACCCCTCCGTAACCTCTTCCGCACGAACGATTTCGTAACCCTCGGGGAAATGTTCGCCCATCATCTTCTCGGCCTTGCGATGGAAGTAGGTCGGCCACCGGTTCGTGTTCTCGGGCATGCCGATCACGCCGAAATCCCTGTCCTGATAGACATAACGCACGGACTGGGTCGTGGCGCACCCCGATGTGAGTATGGCGAGCAGAGCGAGTCGAAAAACCCAGGCGCGCATGGTATCCTCCCCATGGCCGGCCCTGGAGGCCGCACGGTTAGCCTGACGTGTCAGGCGACGTAAAGAAGTCAGAACCGATTCTCGGGGTGCGTCAGAGGTGCATCCTGTGTCAAGGCAAGTTTCGCGCCCTACCGGATTGTATAAGGCGAACTCTCACCTTTCAATTGCCTTTGAGGTAGACCGCATTCAACCCTTCTTGCTTACCGCCTTCTTTTTCTTTGCGGCGCCGGGCGTCTTTGCCGATTTCGCGGCTTTCGTCGCGACCTTCACAGCCGCCGTTTTCGCCTCGGGTTTGGTCGTTTTCGCCTTGGCCGTCTTCTTGGGAGCCGCTTTCGGAGCCGCTTTGGCCTTCTTGGTCGCGGCCTTAGCGCGTTTCGGCGGCGTTTTCCCCGTCGGCATCATCTCGCCGACCGAGTGGACCACTTTCGCTCCCGCGTCGACCACGACTTCGGCCCCAGCGGCCACGGCCTCGCCGATCTTCTCCAGGACGCCCTTCGACTTCTTCTTGGCCATCGGATGCCTCTTGAGGGTTGAAGGGGACCTCCCTATCCAGAACGGACCGACCGGCGGCCCTCGCCTCCATCCCCTCCATGAGAGCACGTACAAGGCCAGGCCGGTGGGTGATTTGCAGAACTCGGGCAAGAACGGGCGCACGACACACTTTGCATCGGAAAACCTGTTCGCTTACAGTGGGCGTTGGAAACGTCTCGTCCCGCCGAGTCACAACTGGAAGGAGCAGTTAGGGCGACCACGGGAAAATTAAAACCACTCTGGACAAGTGTTCAAAGGCTTTCAAGGCAGGCTCAGGAGGGGGCGATGCGGGACTCCAGCAGGGAGAATGATCTCGCCCGCCTTGGGTGGTGCGATGGTAACGAACCACTTGGGCAAGCCCTCCAGCGCGCACCAGTCGCTGCTCCAGGCTCTTCATCTCGTCCTTGCTCCGGCGTACGCCCTTGTTGTATATCTGCGTGCGATTCGTCGCATCTTCTCGATCTGTAATGCGTTATGCAAAGGAGGGATTCTGACATTACCCGATGTTCCGCCATCGGTCTGCTACCCCGGCGGGCGTCGCTGGCAACGGCGAGGTCCGAAGCCCGGGGGACAACGTAACCGCGATCTCAGGATCGGCCGTGGGACGCGCGAGCCGACACGGCGACTGCCAGCATCAGGGCGGTCGGGGGCCAGCAGTCCGGGTCAGGTCAACCCAGGTGAAGTGCCGATCAGGGTCGTAAACAAAGGCGAGCCAAAGATGCTGTCAGGCTCGGACCAAAACGGTACGTGGTCAAGTCCAGGGGCTGCAGACTCCCCTGGCGCGGATGGCGCACCACCGGCCCAAAGGCACGACCTCACCCCGGAGCGATCGAGCAGGTGAACGAAGTAACCCCGTCGCCTCCCCGCGAGGGAAGGCCGACTGCAAAGGAGGCTGATGAGGCAGCGGGGAAGGGATGAGGGAGGAAGCGAACGCCGGCCTGTAATGGGTCGGATAGGGGATGAGTCCGCCCACGGACGACATCGCCCCGCCGCGAAAGCGGGCTGACTTCCCTCGGGTGTTCCGTCACGAGAGAGCCTCGGCCAACCGACTCGGGGAGACAAGCAGATATGTCGGCGGCAGAAATGCCCGCTGGTGCGGCTCCCGGCCATGCGCCCGACTGGCACTCCATCGACTGGAAGAAGGTCTGGCGGACGGCCCGTCGGCTCCAGGCGCGTATCGTGAAGGCCGCCGCGGAGGGCAGATGGAATAAAGTCAAAGTCCTGGTCTATCTGCTCACGCACTCGTTCGCTGGCCGGGCTCTGGCCATCTTACGAGTGGTCAACAATTCGGGTGCGAAGACTCCCGGTGTGGACGGAGTCCTCTGGAACACACCGGAGTCCAAGTCGGCCGCTTTCGCCACCCTGCGCCGGCACGGTTATCGACCGCAACCGCTCCGCCGGGTGTCCATCTCCAAGAGCAACGGCAAACGGCGCGGCCTCGGGATCCCCACCATGGCCGATCGGGCGATGCAGGCCCTCTATCTGCTCGGCCTCGATCCCATCGCGGAATCCCAAGCCGACGGCCATTCCTATGGCTTTCGGCGGGAGCGCCGCTGCGCGGATGCCTTGGCACAGACCCATATCCTGTTGAGCCATCGGCATGGCCCCGAATGGATTCTCGAAGGTGATATCAGAGCTTGCTTTGATAAAATTAGCCACGAATGGCTCCTGACGCACGTCCCGATGGACCGGCAGGTGCTGGGGAGATGGTTGAGAGCGGGTTTCCTGGAGAAGCATGCCTGGTTCGCCACCACGGAAGGGACACCTCAAGGCGGGATCGCTTCACCCGCGCTGGCGAACCGGACCCTGGATGGACTGCAACGGCTCCTGGCGGAGCACTTCGCCAAGACGCCGAAGCAACAGCGGATGAGCAAAGGGGCGTGATCCCAAAATGCGGTCATGCGGCAGTACGCTTAGAGTGTTTCTTCGTTGATGGTTGCGTCGATTCCTCGTCCTCGTCTTCCATCGCCTTCAAGTCGGCCAGGCACTCCAGGGGCGACCAACGCCAGTCGGTTCGCCGGTCTCTCGCCATCGCCTCGCGCGTGTGGTCCACGATCTCTTCCCACCGACCCGAAACCACTGCGGCCCGGAGCTGGAACACCGCTTCCGCATTCTCTTCGTCCAGTAAATACTCGTGCCCTTGAGACGAAGGTTGATGACTCGTCGGATCGTGCTCTCGATCGCGCCGCTTCCCAGAGGTACGCCACGGCACCGGAAACATTTGTAGCGCAATCGTCCCGCCTCGGAGTGCCTGGTCAGATAGCCGAACTCGCGCCACACGGCCGAATCCTCCGGCTGGCCCGCCGACAACACCTCCAGTTCGGCGATGACGTCGCGACTCTTGCCCGCCTTGAGAAGTCGCCGAAGTCGGCTGTAAAGCTCCCCGCGCCGCTCCTCGACCAGATCCAACGCCGCCAACGCCAGGCTCAGATGATGCACGCCGTGACACCAGTCGAGCACCTCGACCACCCGGAACGGAGCCAGCTTGACCTGGGCGATCACCCAATCCAATCGCGCCCAGATCCACGGGGTGCCGTCGGCCACGAAGGTCACCACGTTGGCCCGGGCGGCGCCCAGGCGGTGCAAATGAAACGCGACCAATTCGATCAGGGCATCGGGTCCCTGGAGGGTGCCGTCGATGACGGGTCGGCTCCCCTTGACCATGCGCCCCTTCTATCGAGTTCAAAGAGGATCACGACTTTGGGCTCGCGCCACTCGATCCGGAACTTCTTCCGTTTCCGTTTGCCGCTGACTTTCACCGTCTCGACCACCGTTCGCACACGGACCCGGCCGCCGTCGATCCCGACCCCGATACTCTGGCCCGCGAACTCGCTGCCGGCCGGGAGTTCGCCGCGACGGAAGCGAGCAGATCCCGCGTGCGGGTCGCCAGCATCTGGGCCCCCAACTCGGCCGCGATCCGCCGATGGCTTTCTCGTCGAATTCCAGGCCGCGACGAGCCAACTCCGCCCGCGCCTGTTCGATCGGCAACAGACCGACCTGCCGGCCGACTTCCGCCTGCACGTTGGGACTGCAACCCTCGCTGAACCGGTAAGCCGCCAATTCCGGGTAAAGCCCACCGCCTTCGGGACCGCGGCCCTTGCCGGTCCGGCCGCGCGGCGAACAATACAGGGTCATCACCGTGATGGCCAGACCCCCAAGGAGCCGCACGATCAGGGGGCGCCTTTTTTTTCAACCGGGCGCAACGGGACCTCGGCCGCGGCGATGACCGTGTCGATGTGGTCAACCGTTTCCGGACGCTCACTGGCCTTGGCCAAGAGCCCGGCGACGTAGAGGTCGGCTTGCCGCCGCGCCTGCTCATGCACCTCGCGTTCCACGGCGGCGAAGCTGGCCGGGTCGGCGGTCAGCCGCCCCAGCCACTCGGGCTCGCGCTCGGTCAGCAAACGTCCCGTTTGGTCGGCGACCTCCGCCGGCGACGGCGCCAGGCGACCGGCGGGACGTCGCCGCTTCCCCGTTCCCTGGTTTGGTGCCAGGGTCAACTCGTCCAAATCCAGGTGCACTTCCATCGCTGGCCCCTTCCAGGTGAGACCCCGGTCCGTGTGGCTCCTCGTGGATGTCTCTGGCTATCTTAGCCAAGTTCAGTACATTCTGTCGCCGCTTTTTGGGATCGGACCCGTTTCTCTTGCCACCACTGCTCCAGCCGATCCACGATGAAGTCGCTGGTCACCTTCGAGGGGGTAAAGTACAAACTCAGATCCTTGGAATCCGGCAGAAAGATCCCGAAGGGGGTCAACTTGCCCCACGGCCGGAAATCATGATCGGCCCCTTTCTTGCCGAGACGGCTCTTGCGGCCACGTGAAAACGGACCGATCAGGACTGGGGCCTTGGCGTCGATCGACGTACGGAGGGTGGTCTCCGAGAGGGCGGCTCGCTGGTGCACTTGCCGGAGGTTCCCAAAGATGGCGTCGGTCTCCTTCACTTTTTTTGGGGGCGATTCTTGACGACGGTGCGCAGGCGGAAGCCGAGGTCGTTGAGCTTCGCACCGATGGTTTGTACGGTAGGCAATTGCTTGGCCGTGTATCCCTTGCATTCGATGAGTTGCTTGCGGACTTCGGGTGCCGACAGCCGGCAATACAACTGGGTGGTCTGGAACGTGGGATCAGTCTGGAGCGAGTCGGCGACGAGATCACGGATGTCCTGAGAGAGCCGGGGCAAGTGGAATTCGCAGGGCTTGCGACCACGAGCGGAGAAGTTGTCCACGCAAGTGATGCCGGAGTGTAACTCATGCAGCGCCTTGCGAACCGTGTTGTGAGCCCAGCCCAGATGACGTTCGGCCTGACGTTGGCTCAGGTCGAACGCCTCGACCGCTTCCGCCATGTAGCGCCGCCGCTGGGCACCATGGAATGAATCAGCCGTCTTCTGCAACAGGGCGGCCATCGCATCAGTCAGGTCCATTTTGCCACCTCCGCTTCGGGCAGGCTGGCATTATACAGATTTTCAGCGCGAGTTTTATTTTCCCGCGATCGCCTAGGGATGGCTCATACAGCCGATCCGGCCGCCGTCGTCGTCGATCAGGAGAATCTGATTCAGGGGGTCGCAAAACCTTTCCTCCAGAAGCTCTTCGGTGCCGAGGGCATGCCCTGGGGCACCCAGTTCTCGAACTTGGAGGAATTGGCCGTCCAGATTGGCCAGGCGGTCTCCCGCGGCATGATGGACTAGGCCCTCGCTGGCCAGGCCCAAGCCGTCCCGGCCGCAGCCCAAACCTGTGGGGTTTGCGGCTCCCCTGTGCGCGCGGGGCCTCCGGGCCAACCCCGGGCCGTCACCACCACTGTGGGGACGGTTCACTGGATCGAGCCGCAACGCTACTGCCCCAAATGTCGGGCCGCTTTTTTTCCCTCAGTCCCGGAGTTTGGGGATTGACCAGGGCCGCTACAGCCCTCATGTCCAGAAGCAGATCGTCTACGCGGGGGTGCACAACACGTCGTTTGCCGCTGGCCGCAAGGATTTGCTGAACCTGGCCCGCCTGAAGATCTCCGAGAAGCAGGTGGAGCGCGTGAGCGAGCGGATTGGCCAGGAGCGGGTGGATCAGCGTGCGAAACAGGTCCAAGCCTTCCTCGACTTACCGATGATGGAGCAGTTCGCCACCCCGGTGGCTCATCCCCCGGACTTGGCGGTGGTGTCGATGGATGGGGGACGGCTTCAGATCCGCGACTGGCCCTCGAGTGCGGCGGCTAAAAGCGGCGCGGCCCGGGAGTCTGCCAGCGCCGCGACGGCTGCGGCTGTGGCCAGCCCGGCCGTAGCGGCTGAACCGCCCGGGGAGCCCCGGCCCACCGCATCGATGCCCAGAGCAGAGCCCGTGAGCCTGGCCCAGTATGCTCGGTCGCTGCCGGGAGCAGAGGCCGCGATCCAGGCCCGGCGCAGCCAGTTGCTGGCCAAGGCCGAACCGGCGCTGGAGGTCCGGCCCGCCGAGTCGCCAGCGGTCACCGAACCGGCGCTGGAGGTCCGGCCCGCCGAATCAGCGCCGCCCCTGTCCCAGGTCCGAAGTGGTCACTGGCGGGAAGACAAGATCGGCCTGTTGATGACGATGACCCGCGAGGAATCCACGGTGGATCCCTGTCCCACAATTCCCCAGCACTTCGTCAAGCCGTTGCGAATCCTCAAACTGGTCCGCGAGCTGCGAAGGGCTGCCCAGCGGGTGAGGATGCCGTGGCCGACCCGCCGGAGGCGGAGGAGGAAAACCCCTTGCCGTGCCCGGAGTACACTCCACCGGCGGTACGCGTCAAGTCGATGGTGGCCACGCGGCAAGCGATCCAAGCGTTCGGAGCGATCTTGGCGGCGGCGGCCTTTGCGCGAGGGTTCTACGCGGCGCGGCGCAAGGCGTTCCTGAGCGATGGAGCCGAAGCCAACGCGACGGTCCAAAAGCGGTGGTTCAGCGATTTCGTGGCGATTCTGGATTTCATCCACGTGTTATCGTATGTTTTCGCTGTGGCGATGGCGGGGCGGAGCTTCGCGGCAGGCTGGGAGGTGTATGTGCGCTGGATCAGTTGGGTCTGGCAAGGGCGCGTGGCGGAGGTGATCACGGAGTTGGGGCCGCGGCAGCAGGCGTTAGGTCTACCGGGAGCCGACGAATCCGAGAGTAGCCCCAGGCGCGTGGTGGCCGAGGGGTTGAGGTGCCTGAGAAATCATCAGGATCAGATGCACTACGACGAGTATCGTCGGCTGGGTCTGCCGATGACCTCCAGTCATGTGGAGTCAACGGTCAAGCAGTTCAACCGCCGCGTGAAGGGGACGGAGAAGTTCTGGTCCGAGGAGGGAGCCGAGGCGGTCCTCCAGCTCCGGGCCGACTACTGGAGCGAGACCGAGCCCATGGAGACATTCTGGAAAGATCGGGAAGCGGGGGCGACTGGGCGACGCTGCTACCGCTCTGCTATGTAGATCCGACAATTACAATCCCGGTCGTGCACCGCTCGCTCCCGTGTTCAGTTTTCAGTGTTCAGTTTTCAGCGTTCAGTGCGAACGAGGAGCATCGCGCCTTTTGATGGATTCCTTGAGGGCTGGTGAAGCTCAGCTTTCTTCCGGTTACTGAACACTGAAAACTGAACACTGAAAACGGGAGCGGAGCGACCTCACTCGTGCCTCAGTGCCTCGATCGGGTCCATCAGGGCGGCCCGACGAGCGGGGTAGATGCCGAAGAGGATCCCGATGGCGACCGAGATGCTGAACGCCAGCATCACCGACGCACCGGTCACGATGGCTTTCTGGTCGGGGATGAAATAAATGATCACCTGGGGGATCGTGAAGCCCACTGCGACGCCGAGCAAGCCTCCAACCCCCGAGAGGACGACCGTCTCGATCAGGAACTGCTGGGTGATATCCCGTCGCTTGGCGCCGAGGGCTCGTCGGATGCCGATCTCTCTCGTCCGTTCGGTAACGGTCGCGAGCATGATGTTCATGATCCCGATGCCGCCGACCAGCAGCGAGATCGCCGCAATCGTGCCCAGGATGATGCTGAACTGGCGAGCCTGCCGCTCGGCCTCCAGAAGCAGGTCGTAGGGGACCGTCATCTCCACGTCGTTCTTGGGATGATACGGTTTGTAGCAGGCTTCGATCAGGGGGACTGTGGGGCGCACCATGTCGATCGAGTTGACCTGGATGGTGATCTGGGTGAGCTGGGTCTCTTCGGCCTGTGACGAGCCGGAGCGGTTGTCGACGATCTTTTCTCCGAATCGCAGCTTGCCGGTATTGATCGGGATGTACACGTCCTTGTTGAAGTCTTGTGCCGCCAGGCTGCCGCCGATCCCGGCTGAGCTGGCGCACTCCGCCGTCACGCCGACGACCGTATAGTAGTCCGTGCCGAGCTTGACCGACTGTTTGAGCGGGTTTTCGTAGGGGAAGAGCCGCTTCGCCGTCTCGTGGGCGAGCACGGCGAAATTCTCGTACCTCTCATTATCCGAAGCGGTCAGGAATCGTCCCCGCTCGAGCTGAAGCAGGTTGAAATCGGCATACTCATGCGTGGTGGCGACCACGCGACCGTCCAGGTAGAGAGCCCCGCGCCGGATCTGCTTGCGGATCTCTCGAATGGGCAAGACTTTGCGGATTGTCGGGATCGTCTCGACCATCCGGTCGAAGTCGCTGTACTTCAGCCCATAATTGAGCACGCGCGACGGCCGGCCGCCCGTGGCCTGAGCCTCGTCGCTCGGTTTTGCCGAGCGGATGATAATGTTGGTGGCCCCCAGGGCGCGGATCTTCTCCCGGGCTTCCCGGCTGCTCCCCTCCGCGATTGAGAGCATCGAGATCACCGCCGCCACGCCGAAGACGATGCCCAGCACGGTCAAGCCCGACCGCAGCTTGTGGAGCAGCAAGCTCTTCATGCCCAGCTTCAACGCGCGCCAGATGCGTCCCATGAGTCCGCTGTCCTTTTAGTCCTTGAGTCTTTGGGTCCTTAAGAGCCTGTTCCAAAAGCCCCGGAGGGGCGTCAGGACGTAGCCAGGGGCATCAGCCCTTGGAGTGAGAATTGCCATAAGAACCCCTGCTTTTTCATCGCGGCGCTCCGACCCAAGCCCGGGCATCGCCCGGACTTGGGTCGGAGCGCCGCGACGGATTTGGCGGTCTGTAACGGTCCAGGGGCTGACGCCTACCCCTTTCCAGGTGGGGATGGGAAGCCATAAGTCCAATAGCGCCTTGGGATTGCAATGCGTAAGATGGGTAAGCTGGACTTTCTTCCGGTAAGCTGGGCAAATATGCCTGGGATAAGAACCTGGATCGCACTGCAAGTTCCGTCCTTACAAGGATTTAGGAGATCGACTCCTGGATTCCACATGTTTTCACCTTAAAAGGGGTAGGCTGACGCCCCTGGCTACGTCCTGACGCCCCCATTCGGGGGCTCAAGTGGTTTCTGAAACAGACTCTAGGTGCTTGAACAGTGAGGCTGCCCGGTCTGTCGTGGATCCCGTTGGTGGTCTCGTGACTCAAATCTCTGGGTCCATCGTCGGAGGCGACGGTCAAATGCAGGCTACATCAGGGACTCGAGGACTCAAGGACTGAAGGACTGGGGCACGGCGTCGTCAGCCTTCCACTGGGCGCCGTCACCGTCCACGCCGTCCAGGTGGGCCGTTCCGATCAGGGCGGTCTGGGCGGCCAGCATCCGAGGGCTGGGGCCGTCGTCGATGATCAGGCCGTCCCGCATTCGGATGATGCGTTTGGCATTCGCGGCGATGTCGTCCTCGTGAGTGACGAGGATGATGGTTTTCCCCGCATCGTTCAATTTGCCCAACATTTCCATGATTTCATGGCTGGTCTTGGTATCGAGGTTACCGGTGGCCTCGTCGGCGAGGATGATGTAGGGGTCGTTGATGAGGGAGCGTGCGATGGCGACGCGCTGCTGCTGACCGCCGGAGAGCTGCGAGGGCCGGTGGTCAAGGCGGTCGCCCAGACCGACAAGACCGGCCACCTCGACCGAGCGTTCCTCGGCTTCCGGGCTGATCTCGCCGGTCCCCTGGTAGGTCAAGGGGAGCTGGATGTTCTCCAGCACGGTGTATTGCTGGATGAGGTTGTACGACTGGAAGACGAAACCCAGGTAGCGACTGCGGACCTCGGAGAGCTCGTCGTCATCCAGGCCGGCGATGTCCCGCCCTCCCAGGAAGTATTCGCCGCTAGTGGGGCGGTCGAGGCATCCTAGCAGGTTGAGCATGGTGCTCTTGCCCGAGCCGGATGCCCCCATGATGGCGATGTATTCGCCCGGGTAGAAGTTGACGGAGACCCCTCGGAGGGCGTGGACGGTGACGGTCGCCACATTGTCGGTGCGGCGACGGCGGAGCAATCCGCCGCCGCCACCGGGGTGTCCCATCACGTAGGTCTTGACCACGTCGACCAGCTTGACAATCGGCTTGCTGTTCGACTTGGCCGAGCTTTCTTGCTGAATCACTGGTCTCCCCCTCCCGGAGGCCCGCCACCTTGGCGGCCTCGGCCGCCGCCGCCGCCGAATCCACCGCCGCCACCGCCTTGGAAGTTCTTCATCCGTTCGAGCATTTGCTCAATCTGGTCGTCGGGCAGTCCCGCCTTCTTCAGGATGGCCGATTTCTCCTCATCGGTAGCTCTGAAGAACTTCTGCCGATCCTCCGGTGCCATCTTCTGGAAAATCGGGTTGCCTCCGCCCCGTCCTCCCTTACCTTTGGCCTTGCCGGTGCCCTTGCCCTTGCCCTTGGCTGGGTCGCCACCCTTGCCGGGTGCTCCGCCCTTGGTGGCTGCCGCCGGTCCGCCCTTGGCCGCTTCACCCGGTCCGCCGGGTCCCCATTCCTTCTTGGTTTCCTTGGATGCGCTGCGGAACGCCTCGCGTTTCTCCTCCTCGGTCATGAGCAACATCGGATTGAGCACCACGATGTCACCGTCGCTGAGGCCCTTGGTGACCTGAACGAATTTCTCGTTGGTCTGACCCAACTCCACTTCCACGCGCTCGAATCGGTCCCCGATCTTCTTGGTCACGTGGTCCTTGCCATTGTACTGGAGAATCGCCTGGACGGGAACGCTCAAGACATTCTCCAGGCGGTTGACCAGGATTTCCACCTGAGCCGTCATGCCCGGCCTGAGGCCCTGGAGCGAGTCGTCGATCTTGATGTGGGTCGTGTACACCTTGATATCGGAGCTGAAGAAGTTCCCCGGGTCGGGCAGTGGGGCGAGATCCAGCACCGTGCCGTTGAGGACCTGGTCGGCGAAGGCATCGACGCGGATCAGCGACTTCATCTGGGCCGCGACCTTGTCGATCTGCGACTCGTGGACCTTGGCGTTGACTTGCATCTTGGTGATATCGGGGATGCTGATGATCTTCTGGCGCTCGCGGACCGTGGCGCCTTCCTCGATTTGCGGCTGGGTGCTGCCGAAGCCGCGTCCGGGATCGTTGGCGTACACGACCAGGCCGTCGATCGGGGCGGTCAGCGTGCAGGCGGCGATTTGCTTCTCCAGCTTCAGCTCCTTGCCTTTCTCCAGCTCCCAGGTCGCTTGCTTGGCGAGCTCGTCGGATTTGGACTTTTCGACCTCGCTCACCAGCTCCTTGATGGTCTTGCCCTTGGTGTATTTTACCAGCACATTCAGCTTGCTCTCGGCCTGCTCGAGAGCGAACTGGGACTTCTTGAAGGTCAACTCCTCCGAGATCGCAGTAGCCTTCGAGACATAGCCCTTGTCGAACATCCGGCGGGCCCACTCGAGCCGGTCCTCGGATCGGGTCATGTCGGCCTCGGCCAGCTTGATTTCCCCCTCGACGGTGGCGAGATCCTGTTTGAAGATGCCCTCGGTGTATTCGGTCACGGCGATCTCAGCCACCTCGCGGGTGAGCTTGGCGTTCTGGTAATTGGCCTTGGCGCTCTCGGTCGTGATCCGCTGGTTGACGAGGGAGTCCTTGAGGGCGGCCGAGTCGAGCTCGCAGATCACATCGTCTTTCTTGACGCGCGTCCCCTCGGGGACGATCCGGATGATCGTGGTCTGGCCCTCGACGCGACAGTACACGTCCTGGTTGCTGGAGCTTTCCAGGCTGCCCTTCTCAACCACCGTGATCGGGAGCGCTCCGAGTCGCACCGGAAACGTGATGATGTCGGTGTTGCCGCTGGCGAAGTAGCGCTTGATGGGCTGGCTCATGCCCGGCACGCTGAAGACCGTCACCGCGCCGACCACGGCCAGGCCGACCATGGTCAGCGCGATCACCTTACCGGCCGAAAACCGCCGGCGCCGGGGCCGCTGGACCGGGGGTAACTCCCTCGCGGCCGTCGGCGTGGCCGATGAGGGGCCCGTAGTATTGTGCAGGGAAAAGTTCACAGAAGGCCTCCCATTCGTCGTAAGGCAGGGTGCCAATGTCGCGATAAAAGATCAAACGGTTTGTCTGGTATTGCTCAAACTGGGTGATCAAGCCGATCTGCGAGCGGTAAGAAGTACCTTGAAAACTCAGCAGGTTGATGGTCTGGGTGGCCGCGTTGGCCGACTGGGCGAGACTCTGCGTGCCTCCCTGGGGCGGGGCGACGATCTGCTCGAACGCCTGGTCCTTGAGCCGCACGTTCAGCTCATATGTACGCTTGTTGATCTCGTACTGGATGTAGGAGGAATGCACGTTACGCAAGTCGGCCCTCAACTGGATTTTCAGGTTGTCTTCCACGTTCTGGAGGGTGCGTCGCGCTCGCTCCCAGCTAATCAGGGCGCTGCGGAAGTTATTCCGCTCTGTCATCCGGACCAACGGGAGCTCGGCATTGAGCACCAGGCTGAAATTCTTGGCCTGGCTCATGAAGGCGAACGGGTTGGTCGAATAGGGACCGGTGTACACATTATTCGTTAACTGGACGTTCAAGTAGCCTTTCAGAGTATTGGCCACGATGCGGATCTGACGCCAGGAATCGTACAGGGTGGCCCGGGCGTTCATCAGGTCCAGCCGGTATTCCAGGGCGATCCGGACCGCCGCCTGGAGCAAGTCCTCCAGTCCGTCTTCATTCTCACCCTTGAACCCGCCGGCCACCCGGGTGGACTGATAGTTCCGGTAGATCCCCAGGACCGACCGGCCATCGAGATCGATGTCCTGGAGTTCAGGAAGGTTGCCGATGATTTCGGGGAGCTCGCCCAGAGTCCGCTCCGACCGTTTCTGCCAGGCGTCCACGGCATCGAAGACATTGTAGAACGGGACACCCAAGAAGCTCTGGTCCATGACGATCGGCAGATCCGGCGGTAGGCCCATCTGCATCTTGAACTGCTCGAGTGAGAGCCGGTAGGTCACCTTGTCCGTGAACAACTGCGAGCGGGCCCCAATCAATGACGACATCGACTGATCGACCTGGAGTTGGGACAACCCCGATGCCTCGCCCTGAATTAATTCCTGATACAGTCTAACCACATTCTCGTAGAACGCCACATTCCTTCGGTCGATTTCGACCTGCACGACGTTGAAGGCGGCCGGAATGAAACCGACGGTCGGGTCGGTGTTGCCCGCGCCGGTGAAGCCGGCCAGGTTGAAAGTCTGGCCGTAGTTCTGGATCTGACCGCCGGTCAAAGTCACGACAAAGAACTGCTGGCGGAACTGAGTGAAGGCGCGAACGGTGTAGAGAAGGGTTCGTTCCTGCTCGGTCAGGGGTTCGAGGATCACGGCGCGACCGCCGCCCCGCAGCAAGGGCTGGACGAAGCTGATCGGCAGCGCCGAGAGCACTGTGGGTTGCTGGGGGTTCTTGCCGGCGAAATTGAAGACCAGTTCGCTGGCGAATCCCATCAGGAGCTGGCCACCCGTGTTGAACAACTTGCCAACCCCGGCGACGGTGCCCAGGTTGAGCGTCGAGACCTGGCCGGTTGGCGAAAACCGCGTGGCGTAGGAGTATGAGTTGGGATAATTGACCCCTCCGGCAAAAGCACCACCGCCAATCGACAAACCAGAGGAGCCGGCTCCTCCGGTCTGGGGCACGCCCGTCAGAGGCGACATACCCGCATAGAACTGGGGCTCGAAGGCGAACCGCTGCAACGTCACCGGCAAGGCGGCGAGGTAGAGCTGTTCCAGTTGATACTGGTAGAATCGACCATTCATCAGTGCCAGCAACCACGCCTTCTGCATATCGATTTTATACGCCTGGAAGTCTTTGGGAAGACCGGCGGCCTCGGATTCGTTCATCTTCGGCACGCTCGCGACAAGAACCTCGGCGAGTCCTTTGGCCTCGGCGGGCTTCAGCTTGCCCGCCTGATCGATGACCCGGCGGTCGATCGCCGACTGGCCCGGGATTGCCTGGAGATTCGGATCGAGGGTACCCGGCTGCCCGGCGCGCTTGGGATCTGAGGCCCGACAGCGGGTTGGCCCGCGGCAGCGGGGGGCTGGGCTGTGGCGGCTGGGCCCGTTGTGGCGGCCGCGCCGCTCGACGGCGGCATGGCCTCCTGAAACGCGACCTGCGCCGCCGATCGGTCCTTCACGCCTCTGGCCCCACCCGGTTCAACAGCGATCCGGCTCGAGAAGGACCTCGGAGGCGGGATCAGCGGTCTTGTGGCCTTGGGTTCCCCGTTCGATAGAGATATGGGCGTCGAAACGGGTCGGTTGGTCCCGAAATTCATGATCCGGGGTGGGGGGATGCTCATGGGACGCTTCTCCGTGCTGATCGCGCTGGGCAACGGCTCATCCTGGAGTCGCACAATCCGAACGAAGGGCTTCGCGGGTTTGGTCGGATCGCTCGGACGGCCGACCGCCGAAGCGCCCGGTCCGCCCGGACTGGACGGTCCTCCGGGGGTGGGCGAACCGGGACTCACCCGCGTCGGTGCGCTTGGGGGTGAGCCGGGGCTCAGGGAGGGCGTGATCATGTTGGGCGAGCCGGGGCTAATCCGCGGTGCACTCGAGCTCGACGCACCTTGCCCACCGCGGGTCCTACCCCCCGGCGGGGTCCCAGAGCCGGATGTGGACGGCTGGGGCGTCCCAGGCTGGGGCGCACTGGTCGTGTCCGGCCCAATCACTGTGCCGGGAGCGAAGGGGTTGGCCATCCCAGGAAATGGCCGGAACGGTTCACCCGGGCGCGACGCCGGGTCGGAGCTGGGTGACCAGGGCTGGCCTCCAAATCCCATGTTCGGTGGGAGTCCGGTGACGGCCGGATCGGAAGGAGTCCTCTCGGGAGGTACGCCCTTGGCCGCCAAATCCTGGCGTTGCCAGTATTCGAGGAGGTCCCGATACCCGGTCCCCTCCACGGGGACGAGCAGTCGGTTGCTCGGCCACTGGGGCACCGGCGATAGGGCCTCGGCCGCGACATCGTCTGGCGGGGCCGGGGGGGCATCCGGGTCGTAGGGTTCGGCGAACCGTGACAGGGCCGGCGGCTCGATGGAGAAGATGTCCAGCCGCCATCGCGGGTCGCGACTCTTCTCGAAGACCGCTTCCGACACGTCCTGGTTGGCCCACTCCCGGTAGAATTCGCGGGTGCAGCCGCTCTGGGCCGCGACCAGGAAGGCGACCAGGATCGCCCTCCATCCGAGCGGGAGCACGGCGCCGTTGGATCTCGGACTCCTCCGTGTTCTCATGGATCTCGCCTCGACCCCATAATGGTCTGGTCGCGCGGCCGGCCCCGAGGGGGTCGGTTCGCACGGCAATTGGTAGTTTACTTATGACGTCCCGGCCCGCGAACGAACCAGGTTGTGGTTGGCTTCCATCCGTCTCGTGTCGCAGCCGATCGGTTCCACCTCCGTCTCGGACATCGCGCTCCGAGAGGAGTGATCGCACCGCCCTGGATCCCCCGATGCCCCATCGATTCGAGGGCACAGTCCAGCAGCCCCGTGCGACCGACCGTTGTGGCGAACCCGCTCGGCGAGGCTCGCCGGATCACTCATCTCCTTCACAGGCAGGGAGATTACGGCGAGTCCGCTCGTCCGCTGCCCCCGGAATCTCGCACAGTGCGGCAGGCGTGATCCCGAGGCATCCCGGAGCCGGAGGTAGGGTTCAGCGAAGTATATCGGGTCTGCAGCTTGAATGAGTTGAACCCAAAGCCCGGGTTGAGCTCACGATGACGAATCCACCAGTTTGGAATTGGGTGGAGTCGGCGGGGGTCTCGGGCCGAAATTGCTGAGGTAAGAGCACACCCTTGGCGGCGAACTTGCGCCGGACCGGTCCGAGTGGGCCCCTGCCTGGTGGCCTTCCCGTGAGATCGTTCTTCCGAGGGAAGCTCGCCGCACGGGCGAGGAATTCGTCGTCCGTAGGGCGGACGCGACTATTGACCCGGGAGGAGGGAGTCTCCAATGCTCTTCGGCAAGCGTCAACCTCGGATCGTGGACTCGCGGCGTCGCGGCCACGATGGCTATCGCCCCCAGGGCGAACGTCTGGAAGCCAAGATCCTCCTGTCCATCGATCTGGGGGGGACCTCGCCGACGGCCAATCCCATCATCGCGACGGCACCTTACGGTATCGATCTCGGCGGGGCCACTCTGAACCAGTCGGCTGGCTCCAGCGTGGCCGATGTCGGCGACCTCCTCGGTAACACATACGAGGATTTCGCGATCGGGGCTCCGGGAACCAGTTCGGTGCCCGGCGAAGTCTACGTGGCTTTCGGCTCGCAGCAAGTCACTTCGACGGGCGGATTGTTGCTCTCGAACTGGATCGGCTCTTTGAATGGTTCTTTCGTTTATACCGCTAACGACCGCGTCGGCTCCCTGGGTCAGCTCGGCGCAACGAGCCAGACCAACCCGGTCAACAGCGCTCCGCTGGATTTCCCGTACGCTGGCGTCACCCTCGAGGCCTCGAACAATCCGACGGGCTTCGGCACTTCGGTTGCTGGAGTCAAGCTCAGCAGCGGGAAGTACGCCCTGATCATCGGGGATCCCGGTGCCACCGACGGCAACAACGCCAACCCCGGTACCGGCCGCGTTTATGTCGTCTACGGCAACTTCCAGAACTATATGGACACGACGATCAATGTTGACAACCCCTCGGCTTACTCGGGCCTGACGATCGTCACTTATGTGAGCACTGCAAGCCAGGGCATCAGCGGTCAACTCGGCGAGTCGGTCGCTGGAGGCTTCAACATCCTGGGCGACAACAACGGCAACATTATCATGGGCGCCCCCCTCTCCGGCATCGCCAACACGGCCAACCTGGGCGTGGTGTTTGTGATCTCGACCGCGTTGTTGCCCGGCTCGTCCACGACAGTCAACGTCAATACGATCGGACAGAGTGGAACCAATAGCGTGGTCTTGGCGGGAGCCACTGCCGGCGAGAAAGCCGGCTCTTCGGTCGCCGATGCCGGGGACGTCAACGGAGTGACTTCCGGCAGCAACAACATCGACGATCTCCTGATCGGCTCCCCCAACGCGGGGTCCAACACCGGCCAGGCCTATCTGGTGTACGGCGGGAGCACGTTGGCCAACCTCTCCACTCCCACGCCCACTCCCACGGGTACGATTCGCTATATCAACCTGGCCAATGTCGGAGGAACCGGCACCGGCGCGGTCCCGGGCGCGATCTTCGTCGGCCCCTCGGTCGGAAGCAACACAGGCTCCGCGGTCTCCTCGGCCGGCGATTTCAACAGCGACGGGTTCGGCGACATCCTGATCGGGTCTCCCAATTTTGGCAGCAGTTCGACGCTCCTCGGCCAGGGCTTAGCCACCTTGATCTACGGGGCCAAGAGCGGGACCACCGGCTATCTCACAGGGACGATCAACCTGGCCACTCCGCCGACGGGCATCACGCCGGTCAACCTGGTCGGAGCCGATGCCGGCGATCAGGCGGGCTTCTCCCTCTCGGACGTCGGCGTCATCAATAGCGGCCAGCCCAATGAGATCCTCGTCGGCGCCCCCGGATTCAATTCCAGCGCCGGCGCTGCCTACCTGATCACCGGAGCGTCCGGCCTCACCGGGACTTTCACCCTGGGCGACTTCGCGGGGACGTTCCAGGGGCTCCAGTTCGTGCTCTCCACGCCGAGTTCCCCCTCGGGGACGCCGAACCGCTTTGGGGCCTCGGTGTCGGGCCGGCTGCAAACCACGACCAACACGGCTGATCAAGACAACAAGGGGGACTTCATCATCGGTGCCCCGGGCTATGACATTCTCCAGAACGGCACGCTCCTGATGGCCGGTGGCGCGCCGATCGTCGAAGGCGGCCTGATCCCGGTCCCGACGCCCACCCCGACCCCGACCCCCACGCCGACGCCCACCCCGACCCCGACTCCCACGCCGACGCCCACATCGACCGAAATCAAGGCCGTACCGACGGGCCCACTCCTGGAGACGACCTACAACTCGCCTTTCGGCGCCACTCAGTACACACCGAGCATCGCCCAGCTCTCGTCGTTCAATTACGCTCCGATCCCGCTGTCGGTGGCACTCCAGCAGTACCAGCCGACCCTCGGCTTCGCCGAACGACTCTACGCGAATAGCCACCCGGGTAAGCACCTGAAGAACCTCACAACGATCCGCGGGCCGTCCGTGTACGCCACCGGTATCTGGGGTGAGAAGGTGCCTCGTTACACGATCAACCAAAAGGTGTATGACCGGAGTCGTTTCCACCCCGGGAAGTCGTATGAGTACACCCACAAGGCGCCGAAGACGGACAGCATCTACACCGGGGTGGTCCCAACCCAGTTGACGACTTCTAACGTCGCCAACACGCCAGGCGCTGTCTATACGGATTCGAATCGGGACATCGGCTCGAAATCCGGACGCCCGACCGGGAATCCCATTTCTCGGAAATAGCTGATCCCTGCTTCGTCCTTGGGGTCCATGAGTCCTGACGTCCTGGGCCGGCGCTTCCGCGCCGGCAAGGTTTTCAGAAGGACGCGATGACTCAAGAAGGACGCGAGGTCACGATCTGGGACAGGCGGTAGGCGAGCCTCTCAAGGGCCGGGCTGCGGTCGTAGGGATCGAGGTGGACGTTCAGCAGGCTGTATCCGGACGTATTGTTGATGGCCGTGTGCAAGGCCGCCTCGAGCTCTCCGACGGTCCGGACCTCGATTCCCAGACCGCCGCCAATCACCTCGGGGATCTTGTGATAGGCCCAGTCGCGGATGTCGTTGAAGCTCCCTTCCAGGAGGAAACGTTCGGTCGTGTAGCCGTGGTTATTGAGGATCACCACGATGGGGTTCAAACCATGCTGGGCGATGGTCGAGAGCTCCATGCCGGTCATCTGGAAGGCGCCATCCCCCACGACGACGAGGATTCGCGCCTCCGGGTTGGCCATGCTGGCTCCGACGGCCGCCGGAAGGCCGAAACCCATTGACGTATAGTATGCCGGACTAAGGAATTCGGTGTGACGGTGCATCTCGAGATCGGCCGCGCCGAAGAGGGAATCGCCGATGTCGGCGATCACGGTCATGTCGGTGTACTCGGCGAGCATCCGGTTAAGCCGTCCGAAGAGATTGAGCGAGGTCATCGAGGATTCCGGGGTCGCGGCCGCTGCACCGGCGAACGGGTTGGATCGCTTCGGAATGGGAGTTTGCGCCACGCATGGTCGGCGCGCGATCAGGCCCCGGATGAAGTCATCGAGCCGGACATCGCGATAGTGGTGATGGCGGATCCTCAAGTCCTCGCTGGTCGCATCGATGCACTTCGATGGGTCGAGCTTGGCCGTCCAGATGCCCAGGTTGATGTCGGTCAAGAAGCAACCGAGCATCAACAGGCAGTCGGCCGACTCGACCAACTCGGTGACCTCAGCACGGCCCATGCCCCCTTCGTAGACGCCGGCGAACAGGGGGTGGGCTTCGGAGATCACGCTCTTGCCCAGGATCGTGGTGGCGATGGGCATTCCCGTCGATTCGGCCAGGGCCAGCAGCTCATCCTGGAGGCCGAAGCGGTGGATCTCGACATCGGCCAGGATCATGGGATTGCGGGCCGCGGTGAGCAGCGCCATCGCTTCATCGAGCGCTTCTCGCAGCGCATCGGGGTCGCTGGGAGGGAGACCTTCGGGCGGACGATGCGGCTTGACCTGCCGGGCGTGAACCTGGTCCCGAGGGACCTCGAGATATACCGGCCGCTTGTACCGCACAGCCGCTTCGAGCACCCGGTCGATCTCCCCGAGGGCCGTCTCGGGGTGGTCCAGTACGGCCGAGGCCACCGTGATCTTCTCGAAGACCTCGAACTGGGTCTCGAAACCCTTGACCTTGTGGTGCAACAACGGGTTGTGCGCTCGCTCGGAGAGACCCGGCGAGCCGCCGATCACGATCACCGGCGATTTCTCCGCGTAGGCACCCGCGATGCTATTGCAGGTGCTCAGACCACCGACGCAATACGTCACGCAAATACAGCCCAGACCGTGGATCCGGGCATATGCATCCGCCGCGAAGCCCGCATTGTCCTCGCGCGTCATCCCGACCAGCTCGATGGGGCTCTCCTCGATCAGCTTGTAGAGCCCGAGGATGTAATCGCCCGGGATCCCGAAGACGTGCTCCACACCCAGCGCGCCGAGGCGGTCCACGAGGTACTGGCCGACGGTTGATACGGCTGGAGCGGTCGCCGCGGTTGCATCACGGGTGACGACCGCCGCAGAATGGCTTGACATCAAGAACCTCCTTACCGGGAACCGCAAGGTGATCACGGCCAGGCCCGCAGGGTGCCCTCCCAGCGGTCCAGCGGTCCACGAGCTTCGCGAGGTAGCGGACCGCTATAGACGTAAACCCAGACCGCGTTGCCACTTCTTGACATTGTCCCAACGCGGCGGTAAAGGCCGCTGTCCGTCTCCTCGTAGGCATCCAATTGACGCATCATCTCGGTGGAGACCCCACTTCGGACATAACCCTCCACCCAGCCGGCTGCGGGATCTCCCACGTCAACCAGGGCCGGATACGGCCCGAGGTCAAAGAGCCGTCCTCGTACGGCATCGGGCTCCCACCCCTGCTCAGCGGCCGATTCCGGATCCCTGGGCATCAGGGTGCCATAGGCGAAGAGTGCCGACTCCATCGACCGCTCCTACACTTTGATACGACGAAGCGTCCGGAAGCGTCCGGTCCCTCTCTGATCATTGTAAGCCATTCTCGAGCGGGAGTCGGAATCTCCTGGCCGTCCGAGAGCCTCGCGATGAGGCCCGACTTGTCGGAGCGGGCTCTGTCCAGCGATCCCACAGACTCAGACCGGTCCGTAGTTGGTGTAGTTGCTGTGGAAGTCGTTGTCGAATACGAAGTTGGTGAACGAGACGGTCACCGTGATGTCGAGCCCATGAACGAAGTGGAGGCACCCGATTGGCAGGAAGAGGATCTCGCCCGCGTGGAGAATGCAGTCGAGGACCTGCGGTTGTTCGAACACGGGCTGAGCCGAGGGGGGTAGTGTTCGTCCGTCGACTTGGGAAAAGCAATGCAGGTAATTGTTCATCAGGGGCAGATCCCACGACGGCGCGATTCGGACGCCCTTGCGGCCGATCACCTGGGCCATGAAATTGTTCGTGAGGTCGTGATGGAACGGCGTGAGCGTGCCGGCAGGGCCCATCCAGAAGAAGCCGCCGGGCTGGTCCTGTCGGAGATACTCCGGGATTTGCACGATATCATCCCACAGCTCGACCAGGGCTTTCCGGTTCAAGGAGTCGTTGGTGGCTGTCAGATAGTAGTCATTGGTCTCTCCGGCGTTGCGCACTTTCTCGACGAATTCGCCGAATCGAATCCGCCGCTTGAAGTTATCGGACTGAGTCTCGTAGTTGGGGCTGGAATTCCGGCCCATCTGCACTTCAACCTCGCGGTCCCCGAACTGCTCCGAGAAGTACTCGAGGTTCCACTTCCGTATGGCCGGCCAATCGTCCATCATGCCAGTGATGATCACGGGCCGATTGGGACTGTAGTATTCCGCGAGGAACTCGTCGCGTGAGAGCGTGTGCCGGCGTTCGACCTCGCTCGACTTGGGGTGCATGCGATTGAGCTTGCGATAGTTCGCGAGGATCCAATCGCGTTTTCGGAGGCGGTTCATCAGCCGCTCCGAGGCCAGAAAGTAGGGGCTTTGCAGGGCGACATTGATCTCATAGTTGGCTTCCTGGGGTGAGTAGCCACCCGCTACCATGGTGCCCAGAATGCTCTGAGGGGACGCACCGACCATGAGGTTCTCGGCGATCCAGCGGCGGCAGGGGTCGTCGACCCGATTGGTGGCGTAGGACATGCCTTGCACGATTGGGTTGGAGTGGAATCCGGGATGAGGCACGACCGTCCGTGGCGACTCCCGTGGTCGCTCCGAGATGCGGGTGTCGCCCGTCTCCTCGGTGTGGACCAAGGAGATTGGAGGTTGCCTCGTTTCGCGAATGGGGTCTTGTTCTGGATACCTGACTGGAGATGATAACTTGGGGTCCTCGATCCGAAAAGGCCATTCGTAGCAGAAGCGCCACGTCGGATCGTTGCCGGTTTCGAACGCCGCGGTGCCCCGTTCCCCAGGGAGACCCAAGTCGGAGGTAGGCGTGGCATGAGCGAGCTCGATCGGCTGGCCGTCATCGAGGTCGGCACCCGGGGAATCCGTCTCCTGGTCGTCGAACGCCGCGACCCTCCCGAAGCCATGGAAATCCTCCAGAGCCGGGGTGAGCTGGGCAACCTCGGCGAGGGTCTGGACAAGAGCACCGGCCGCATTCACCCGGACATCATCGAGGCCAACCTGGACCAGGTGCGGCGGTTCCTGAGGATGGCTCAGGCGCTGGGCTCGGATCGAATCCTCCTGGTCGGTACGCACGTCTTCCGCTGTGCCCGCAACGTGGACCAGTTTCGGGCGCTGGTGCCCGAGCCCTTGTCGCTGGTCGTTCTGACACCGGAGGAAGAAGCGGTCGGCTCGTTCCTGGCGGCTTGCTGGGGGCTCCGCGAGGAGGGGCTCACCGGCGGTCAGGTCGTGGTGATCGACCTGGGCGGCGGCAGCCTGGAAGTCGTCGTCGGTTTCCAGGGCAATCCCCCACTCGCGCTGGCGAGTGTTTCCCTGGGGAGCATGGGGACCCTGGCGGTCCGGGAGGCCTGGTTGCACGTCGCGGATACGGTGGACCCAGAGGAAAGGCTTCGCAGGTATCTCGATGCCGAACTCGACCGGCATCCTGCCGAATTCGCCGCGTTTCGCCACCCCTGGGGAGCACGGCCAAGAGTCTCGGAAAAGGTCTCGGTCGTCGCACTGGGGGCGACGGTGACTGACGCAGCCTGGCTCTTGTCCGGGAGGTCGCTGGGTACGTACAAGTCGAGGGAGGTCAACGGCCTGTCCGTATCGCGTGCTGACCTGGAGCGATGGCGGAATCAATTGCTGGGAAAGACCCAACCCGGAGAGTCTGCGCTGTCGGCGATCTCCCACGAACTGAAAGATCCTCTGGGCCATCAACTGGGCCTGGCGACCCTGGTGGCGTTGATGGACGCACTGGGGGCGCCGGCGATTACCGCGTGCGGCACGGGTTTGCGGTTCGGGCTGGCCTATGCCTGTCTCCACGACATCCCGCTGGCCATCACGGGCTCGGCCGGGGCGGCCCACCACGATCGGCTCGGACTGGGCGTCATTGACAAGCCGCTCAGCCCTGGACATTGATCGGCTGCTCTCGGTTGTGCGTGAGATCGCGGACAACGGTCACCTCTCCGCGGATCGCGGGTCGGAGATTGATCAGTTTGCCCATGTCGTGAGTGAGGGACTCGAGGGTCAGGTTCAGGGCGAGCTTGCGCTGGATCTGGTACTCGGCTTCAAGGCATCGGTCCGCCAGGACGAGGACGTCCTCGGGCTCGAGGCGGCCGGCCAGCAGCTCGGCGGCGCGACGGTCGGCGGTGTCGGGGCACGGGGGGGCCAAGCCGGCGGTCTCCCAGAGGACGCCGCGGAAGAACCGGGACAGCTCGCCGACCAGCAGGCTGGCGCGCCGGCGCTGGTCGACCGATTCCTTGCCCGCCTCCTTGACGTGACCGAGCACGCGATGGGCCATCGCGGGGGGGTCGAAGCCATGGTCGGCGGCCAGTTCGTCGATCAGGCTGCGGCGGAACCGTTCAAGCTCGCTGTCGGCCAGACCGATGGCCCGGCGGAGGCTGCCCTCGCCGAGCGCGGCCAGCCTGGCGGCTTCGTCGGCGTCTCGCGCCACGCCCTGCGCCCGGAGTATCGCCGCGATGTCGGCGTCGGGCAAAGGGTCGAACCGAACGACCTGGCACCGCGAGACGACCGTCGGGATCTGAACCTCGGCCGAGGTCCCAATCAGGATCAGCACGGCCCCCGGGGGCGGTTCCTCCAGGGTCTTCAAGAAGGCGTTGGCCGCCTCGTCGTTGAGGTCGTCGGCGTCGTCGAGGATCGCGACCTTGCGCAGGCCGCGGGCCGGCTTGAGCCCGAACTGGTTACAGAGGTCCCGGATCACCTGGATGGTCAGCTCGTGCTTGTCCTCGGGCCGGCCGGCTTCGAGGAAATCGGGGTGGGTTGCGGCCTCGACCTGGAGGCAACCGGGGCATGCCTCGCACGGGTCGAGCTGCGAAGCGGGCCGGGTTTCGCAGAGCAGGGCCTGGGCGAGCTTGCGCGCGAAGGTCCGCTTGCCGATCCCCTCGGGGCCGACGAACAGCAGCGCGTGCGGGAATCGCCCCTGCTGGAGACTCCGGCGCAGCTCCGCCACGACTCGGTCATGACCGCGGATCGAATGCCAGGACACGGCCCACCTCACTCTGGATTTGCTGAAAGACGGTTTCCGGATCCGCTGACGCATCGATCAGGACGATCGGCGCGCGATAACACAGCGACAGGGCCGAGCGCCGACCCGTGCTCTGCGTCGCCTCGCGATAGCCCTGGCGCACGCGTGCCTGGTAATCCGCGGGCCGGTCCTCGATCCGGTCCCGCGCCCCGCCGACCCGCGCGGGCGACCTCTACGTCAACGTCGAGAATCACGGTCAGGTCCGGTCGAAGACGGCCCGTAGCCACGTCGCCGACCACCGTGATCTGCTCGACCGGCAACCCGCCCGCGTACCCTTGATAGATCAGATTCGCCAGCACGAACCGGTCGCAGATCACGACCCGACCTGCCTCCAGCGCCGGCCGGATGACCTCTTCGACCATCTGCGCCCGGCTGGCCATGTACAGCAGCATCTCGGAGCGGAGCGAGATCGACACGGAGTCGCGGTCCAGCAGGATGCTTCGAAGCCGATCGCCCAGGGCCGTGCCGCCAGGGTCGCGGCACGTGACGACGTCCAGCCCCTGGTCGCGGAGCCAGTCCGCCAGTCGGGCCGCCTGCGTCGTCTTCCCGCCTCCATCCGGACCATCCAGGACCAGGAAGAACCCTGGATGAGGATGAGGACGAGGTTCCGGCTTTTCGGTCTCGGCCATGATCGACTCCCGTGATCAGTGTTCATCATATAAAAAGTTTATGACGGAAACACTGAACACTTCACTTCTTGCTTTCCCACTTGACGTAGTAGAAGACGATCGGCTCGCTGCCGGTGTTGGTGATGCCGTGCGAGACGTTCGGGGTCGTGTACATCACCGAGCCCGGTCCGATCTTCGTGGTCTTGCCGTCGCAGAAGATCTCGCCGTGACCGCTCTCGATGATCATGACCTCCTCCTCGGCGTGGGTGTGGGGCGCATGCGGCGACTTGCCGGGCTGCAACACGAACCGGCCCGTGACGAACTTGGTCGAGGCCGGCGTGTCGCCCGCGATGTAGACGCCGTTCTGACCCACGGCTTCTCCCTTGTCAGAGAAGCCACTCATCTTGACCTGATCGAGGTTGATCGTCCCGGACGTGGCTTGATGGCTCTCGTCGAGGGCCAGTGCCACCTCGCGATACGACCAGCCAGCCGCCAGCACCAAAGCCAGACCCGCGAACCCCCACCGCTTGATAACCCGCATGTCATGTCCTCCTCGTTCAAGGTGATCATCGTCCTGGCGCGCTCGGCCCGTCGAGAGTGAAGGGCCTGCCTGCTTCGTTCATGAGTATCCCGATTGATCGTAGTTCTTCCGCAAGGCCCGCATTGCGTGGTCCATGACCCGCTGGAGCCATTCCAGTTCGTCCGGCGCCGGTTCTCTCGCCAGGTCGACCTGCACGCCCCCGCCCGGCTCCACGCGCAGGTCCTTCAGGAGGTCCGGCGGCAATGAGGGCAGGACCAGCGCCCGGAGTGCGTCCGATATCGCGGCACCCATGTCTCCGCAGCCGCAGGAGCCGCCGGTTTCGATCGCGTTGAGATGGCTGCGGGCGTAGAGGGTATCGGAATGCGCGGGGGGCAGGAGGCGGAGCGCGTCTTCGAGCAGTTCACGGGCCTCGTCGAGCCGGCCCCCGTGCTGGATCAGGATCCCCAGCGCGATCAGTGCACGCCCCTGGGCATCGGGGTCGAGGCCCGCTTTCCCTTCGGCGACGGCCTCCCTCAACAGCGACTCGGCCTCCTCGAGCCGTTCCTGGCCTTTGACGTACAGCCCGTAGTTGCGCAGGGCGCTGGAGAGCCGCTGATGGTCGCCGTAGTCTCTGGCCCAGGCGATCGCCTGCCGGTAGCACTGCTCGCTCTCCGATTCCTGCCCAGCGGCATCGTGGGCGAGTGCGAGGGCCTGCATCCCCTTGATTGCCTGGTTGAGGTCGCCGTGGATCTGGCAGATCTCCACCAGGTCTTCGAGCGTCTGCTTCCTCCCCTCGTGGTCTTCGACCAGCCGTTGGCATTCGGCGATCTTCGCCACGGTCCCGATCAGGGTGGCATCGGTCTGGCCCCGAAAGCTCGCGACCCAGCGCCGGAGGTCGTCGAGCACCGTGACGCAAAGCCCCTTGTCCGCGACGTGATCAGTCCGAGCCAGGATATCCTCGATGATGGCGTCCACGTCCTGGTCGGCCAGTCGGGGAAGGTCGTCGAAGGCACCCAGCTCGAGGGTCGCGGCATGATGGATGAAGGTTCGCA
The DNA here is from genome assembly GCA_963845695.1 of uncultured Isosphaeraceae bacterium. Lineage (GTDB taxonomy): Bacteria > Planctomycetota > Planctomycetia > Isosphaerales > Isosphaeraceae > CAWJTV01. Next base: position 57,946 of record CAWJTQ010000023.1, read on the forward strand.
GCCCGATCGATGAGAGGACCTGTGAGTTTTCGTCCCGCCAGAGGATCTCGACGGCCTGCTGGATCATCGGCACCGCCTCGCGGGGCTTTCCCGCCAGCCAGACGACCTCGGCGAGCGGTTCAAGGCCGAAGGCGTAACCGGAGTGCTCGGGACCGTAGAAGGTACGCCGGTGGTCGAGGCCTTCACGAAGGACCGCCTCGGCGCCCTGGAGGTCGCCGGCATAGCGGAGCATCTCGCCGACGTTGCGGAGGTACGTCAGGCGGTCCGTCTTGCCCTTGTCGCCAGGGAGGTCCAGGTCAGCGGCGCGGCGGATGACCTCGGCGGCGCGGTGGAAGTCGCCGACGGCGGTGTAGAACCGCCCGATGTCGAAGAGGGCCGCGGCGTGCTCGAAACTGGAACGACCGTGGCGCGCCTCGGCGTCCCGGGCCGCCTGCGCAACAGTCGCTTCCGCCGAGGCACCACGACCGGCCTGCAATTCGTCCAGCGCGGCGGTCAGCGCGGGGGTCGGGGGCATGTCGATCATGGGCGGCTCCGATGATCGGGGAAGCCGGAACGCATCGTCACTCCAGGAGAGGCGAGTCACCCGTCGCTCTGAAGTTACCCCGAATGGCAACGGCTCGCAACAACCACGGCGACCCGCGCCAGGGACGTCCGGACCATCCGGCTCGTGTTCGGTCAACCTCCGATCGACGGGTTGCACTCCCGCCTTGCGGAGGAACCGACTGGTGGAAGCCGTTCGTCGAAGCTGTCGATTCTCATGGGACACGCCACTCGTCCGTGCAACCATCATCTCCGGTGCAGAGCCGCGAGGAGGAACCCAGTCATGGGTGCATTGTCGCATCCGTCGTGTTGCACCGATCCCGGTGGCCGGCATGGCTTGGCCGATCTGACATAATCGATAAAGTTTTCCCAGTCCGCTCATTTTTGGCTTCGTTTTGCCGATTTCGGGGTGGTTCGCGGCCGTTGGTGGGTTCGTTTGATCAATTTGGCGGTGGTTGAACCGGATGTCTGGGTTCGTTTGATCGATTCCGCATTGGCCGTTGTCCCGAGACTCCCCGCCCGCCGCTCAGGTGCGGTTGGGTTCGTTTCGTCGATTTTGGTTCGGACGGTCACTGAGTGCTTTGATGCCTGATTCCACTCGCACACGCATTCTGCCACCCGCTTTCTTTGTCTCCTCGCGCACCTCGAACGCCCAGGGAATGTCCCGATATCGTTAATTATAGAAACTTTTGTGGGATTGACGCCTCGGATGAGGAAATTCCTGTGATGGGTTCGCGTGTTGGGGACGACGATCGGCCCTGGTCGTTCGTAAGCAGTCGGTCTTCATCGGCGACGGGAAGTGTTGACGATCCAGGATCCAGCGTCGAAGCGGGTGCCCCGGGAAGATGTCAGTGTGGTAGGATACATGGTGGCGCAGCGAGGCCGGTGGCAAGTGGCGGCAGCAGACGACCACGCGACGTGAGGCAAGGAGGCGGAATTGATGCTGCCCCGGAATCTGCGTCAGGAGGCCTTATCCCGAGGTTACGTGCGAGCGATTGCGGCTGGCGGACGTGATGGCCTACCTCCTCGAGCACGGTTGGAAGCCATTGCCCCCGGACCGCCCACGATTCCTGGCATTCCAGGGACCCACCGAGGAGCTGGCGAACGGTCAGCCGGTCTGCCAGTTCGTTCCCGATTCGGAGGAATACGACAACTACACCATGCTGTTGTTTGAGCTGCTCACGGGCCTGGCCGGATTCGAAGATCGACAGGCTTCTGAGGCTATCGACGGCACTTTGCGATTGGCTAGCCGTGAGCCCTCGGACGGGGACGTCGCGCCGCCGAACTGTGAGCCCGAAATCGCGCAAATAACCTGGGTCCTGCGTATCACGTTCGAGACGCGAGCGCAAAGGGACCTGGAGGAGCATCGGAATGTCATTGCGAACCATCTTCGAGACCTGTCGTCCCCGAGCCGATGTCGAGGCAGGTACCACCCAGGACGAGCAGTTCGCCGCCGACCTGGCCCAAGTCGTGAATCGAACGGCCCCCAAGGAATACGCAGACCCGGCGGTCTTCTTCCGACAGAGCTATCCAACCCGGGGCATGCGGGAGTTGCTCAAGGCCGTTCTGACCCGGCTCTCGGGTCGCGGGGGTGAGATTGCATCCATCATTCGCCTGCACACCCAGTACGGAGGCGGCAAGACCCACAGCCTGATCGCGCTGGTGCATGCAATCCGTGGGGTGACAGGGGTCCCCGGCGTCGAGGAATTCGTGGACCCTGCCCTGCTTCCCCAGGGGCCGGTCCGCGTCGCCGCTCTGGATGGCGAGAATAGCGACCCGGCGGATGGCCTCACCCTCGAACCCGGATTGCGGGCCAAGACCCTCTGGGGCGAGCTGGCTTGACGGCTCGCGGGAGCCGAAGGCTACCACCGCGTGCAGGAAAGCGACCAGAGGCACGTCGCCCCCGGGGCGGAGACCCTCCGGGAACTGTTCGGCGGCCAGCCTACCCTCATCATGATCGACGAGGTCTCCGTCTACTTCCGCAAGGTGGAGCGGGCCTACCCGGGAGCCAGCGGACCATTCACCGCGTTCCTTCACGCCCTGTTCAAGGCCGTTGAGACGTCCCCGAACGTCTCGCTCGTTTTCACCCTCGCGGTCGGCAAGGACACCGAGGCCAAGGACGCCTACCGCGAGGAGCATGAGCGCGCACTGGCCTCCCTGGCCGAAGTCGAGATGGTCGCTTCCCGGAAGGCCACTCAGCTCAACCCGACGGAAGAAGATGAGACGGCGGACGTTCTGCGGCGTCGGCTGTTCGACGAGGTCGACCGCACCGCGGCTGAGGCTGTCGTTGCCGCCTACGCCGACGTCTGGAACCGGAATCAGAGCGAACTCCCTCTGGGTGCGACCCGCTCCGAGATGCGGGACCTGTTTCGTCGCGGCTACCCCCTCCATCCCGAAACGCTCACGGTCCTCACGGAGAAACTCTCGTCGCTGAGCACCTTTCAGCGAACCCGCGGCATGCTGCAACTCCTGGCCCGCACGGTGCACGTTCTCTGGCGAGACCGGCCGTCCGACGCCCTGGCCATCCATCCGCATCACATCGACCCGAGCTTCGGCCGGATTCGCGAGGAGATCACCACCCGGCTGGGACAGGGCGAATACACCCCGGCGCTCAAGGCCGACGTCGCCGTGGTCCCTGGCGATGACCCAGCCATCGCCCAGGAACTGGACCTGAAATACTACCCCGGCCAGCTCCCGATCCATGCCTACCTGGCCCGAACCATTTTCCTGAATACCCTGGCCTTCGGGGATGCGGCCAAGGGGATCGCCACCGACCACCTCAAGGTCAGTATCTGCTCCCCGATGGTGGAACCAAGCTTCGTTGAACAGGCCCGCACCCGGTTCATCACCGAATCCCTCTTCCTCGACGACCGTCCCGGCTCGTTGCTGCGGTTCATGGTCGAGCCGAACCTGACCCAGGTCATCCGTCGCCAGATGGACGAGGTCGAGGCCAATGACCTCCGGACCGAACTCAACGAGCGGACCCGGAACCTCTTCGGGGCCTCGGGCGGATCGTTCAACCTGGTGCCATTCCCGGCCGGGGCCTACGAGGTTGACGACGTCGTGGGCGATGGCCGGCCCAACCTCGTCTTGCTACACCACGACGCCTTCGCGATCAACGCCGACCCCCAGGGCCTGCCGCCGCTCATCGAGGATGTCGTCAAGCACAAGGGGACCGACCAGCGACTGCGGGAGTTCCGGAACAACCTGGTCTTCGTCGCGGCCGACGAGCGACAGGTCAAGAACATGAAGGATCGCGTCCGCCGCCGCCTGGCCCTCGCGAAGCTCAAGGGCACGGATCGCATCCATCAACTGGCCGCTCATCAGCAAGAGAAGGTCAAGGAGGAGTACCAGAAGAGCTCCCTCCAGTGCGCCGAGGCGATCCTGCACTGTTACCGGCACCTGTTCTTCCCCTACAACGTGCCGATGGCCGGCTCCGCCGAGCCGATCGCTCACGCGGCGATCGAAGTTCCCAATGCCAGCGACAGCCCCGGCAACGGTCAGTTGCACGTCGCCCGCGTGCTCAGAGAGCACCACAAGCTCCTCAGCGATGGCGACAGCCCCGAAGCGCCCAGCTTCGTGCGCGACCAGACCCGCTCAAGCAAAAAGGGGAGCTCTCGACCCTGGAGCTCCGGAACGAATACCGGCGGGCGCCGAAGCTCTCCATGCTGGCGTCGAACGGTCCGCTGATCGCGTGCATCCGCCAGGGGATCGATTCCGAGGTCTTTATCTATCGAGAAAGCAAACAGGTCTGGGGCAAGGGAGACCCCGCGCCGGTGATCCACATCACCGACGACGCCTTCGTCCACACCATGGAGGATGCCCGCAAGAAGCACCTCTGGCCCCGGGCGGAGCCGCTCGTCCTGAGCTTCTCGGCGTCACCGTCCCAGGTCGAGCTGGGCCAGACGACGGATCTGACCGTGGCCGTTTCTGGTGGCGTGGGGCCTTATACCTAATAGTGGGAGCGATCCCGGCCTGAACCTGGAAAACAAGAGCCAGACCCTCTTGCAATGCGCGGTCTCTCCCGACCAGAGCGAAACGTTTCAAGTGGAGGTGAAGGACAGCCGGGGACAAAGGGCGACGGCGACGACTCGTGTCACGGTCATCGAGACCGGCAAGCTGGCGGTCCGGCTCCTGGCCAACCCGCCCTCGGTGATGCTCGGCAAGGCAACGAAGATCAGCCTGAGCATCTACGGGGGGAAGGGGCCGTTCACGATCGCGAGCCCTGTGGACTGGCTCAACCTCGGCACACGCTCGGAGACGGTCCACGACTTCCCCGCTCAGCCGACCGAGACGACGACCTACTCGGTCGAAGTCACCGACAGCTCGGGTGCAACAGCCGCTTCATCGGTGCAGGTCACAGTGGATAGGCCGGTCCGAACTCAGCTTTCGTCGGAAGGCCCGCTGGCGATGCCCTCACGCAACTCTTCGAGAAGGCCCGGCAGGCCAAGGTCCCCGCCGTCGAAAAGCTGGTCATTCGCTTCTTCGAGGCGTCGGCGACCTGGAGGGTTCACCAGGCGATGGCCACGCTCAAGGAGGCTGAGGTCAACTGCCGCTTCGAGGCGGACATCAAGCAGGAGGGCATCAACGCCTTCCAGCTCGAGTTCGATGGCCGGATGGCGCGGGAGCTCGCGCTCTTTCCGGATGAGAATTTCGACCCCTACGCCGTCTGGCCCGAGGATGCCCTCGACGCCGCGCGCCGCGAGGTCAAACGATGGCGCATGGAGCAGCTCGCCACCTTCAAGCGCAAGCACCACCTCGACCCGCTCACCGAGTGGTACATCCTCGCCTGGGACGCCTTCAAGGCCCCCCGGTTCCCGGTGGACGAGGCCCTCAAGCTGGCCCGGGTCGTCGGCCTCGACTTCGACCAGGACATCAAGAACGTCGTCGGGGAGGTCAAGTCGAGCGACGTGGTCCTCTGGGACAGCGCGGTCCGCAAGGCCAAGGGCAAGCTCGGCCCGATGGGCGACACCTGCATGCTCAACACGCTCCACCAGGCCGCCTCGATCGTCCGTGAGAGGAACACCGGGGCCTCCCGGAAGGCCATCGAGGACAACGGACTCCTCGATGATGCCACGCTGCTGACAACCCTGGAAGCCCTCCTCAACGTCCTGCCCGCCGTGGCCAACCCGGAAAAAGCCCCCAAGCTGGAGGCTCACTTGGCCGCGGCCTCGAGTGACTTCGACGCGCTGGAGAAGCTCCGAAGACTCGCGTTCGCCGAACAAGTGCCCGAGCCTGCCAGGCAGCTCTTGCTCCCGATCGTCGGGGATGACGGCGACGAGGAGGGTGATGATGACGGGTGGAGCGCCTGACGCTTGCGTTGCGGATGCCTCATACGAGCCCGAAGCGCCAGCGAGTGAGTGGAGAGATGGTCTCTGCCGGAATTCACTCGCTGGCGCTTCGGGCTCGTATCGGATCAATGCTGTCGCTACGTGGGCAATCCCTCGGTTAAGCGCTGGAGAATGAACGACGACGTGGAGGCGTTGCCATTGACACCGACGACATCCCCTTGTTACCGGCTCATACCTGGGAGACCAGCTACCGCCACGAGGATGGGGACCTCATTCGCCTGTTTTACGTCCCGGCCCTGTCGTGCGCCGTCCAGTATGACCGGACGACCGGCTACTTCTCGGCGGATGCCCTGGTCCTGGCAGCCCGGGGTATTGAACGGCTGATCGCGAATGGCGGCAAGATGCGGCTCATCGTCGGCTGCACCCTGGATGTGGATGAGATCGAGGCCATCGACCGGGGCTACGACCTCCGCGAGCTGGTTGCCAAGAAGCTGGCTTCGATCGATCTGACGCCGCCCGACCCGCGCGATCGGTACGGCCTGGAAGCCCTCGCCTGGATGGTGGCAAACGGGTGTCTAGACGCCAAGGTCGCGATTCCGACCGACGCCCAGGGCGAGCCGATCGTGCTCCGCGGGATCTACCACGAGAAAGTGGGAATCATCACCGACCGCGAGGGGAACCGCCTCTCGTTCAGTGGCAGCATCAACGAGACCGGGGCCGGCTGGATCAGCAACCGCGAGAGCTTTCACGTTCACCTCTCGTGGGAGGGGGGACGAGACTTCAAGCACGTCCAGGACGAAGTCGAAGCCTTCGAGAAGCTCTGGGACGGGAAGGCGTGGAGCGTTCGGGTCCTCGACTTTCCGGAAGCCGGCAAGTCCCAGCTCCTCGAGTTCTTGCCCAGGGACGACCGGTTCGTCACCCCGCCACGACTTCCCAAGGTCAAGGAACCGGAACCTGAGCCACTCGCGGTGATTCCTCCTCCCCATCTCCTGCTCCCCGACGAAAAGCGCCGGGTCGTCTGGACCTACATCCGGAACGCGGCTCGGGCCTGGAACGGTTCCCGTGTGGGCGAGGTCACGTCGACCGTCACCCCCTGGCCCCATCAAGTGCGGACATACCTGCGGCTGATCGAATCCTGGCCCTGCCAGATGCTCATCGCCGATGAGGTGGGCCTCGGCAAGACGATCACGGCGGGTCTCTTCATCCGCCAGGCGTGGTTGTCGGGACGGGCCAGGCGAATCCTCATCCTCATGCCCCGATCGTTGTTGACCCAGTGGCAGAGCGAGCTCTACGAAAAGTTCAACCTCAACGTGCCGATCTACGACGGCCAGAAGCTCGTCTGGAAGCGGACCCACGGGTGGCAAGGCCCGACCGAACGTAAGGTCAACCGGCAGGAGTGGCACAAGGAGCCGTTCGTGCTCGCCTCCAGCCAGCTCATGCGTCGAGCCGACCGGGCGGCCGACCTCCTTCAGGCTGAGATCGACACGCCAATCGCGACCCGGGAGGTCCGGGATATCGCCTTCGACATGACCCCCGCCGAGAGGGCCCTGTACGACGCCCTCGGTGACTACATCGATCAGACGTACAACAACGCCTCTCCGGAGAAACGTTCCGCGGTCGGCTTCGTCCTGACGATCTACCAGCGACGACTGGCGAGTTCGTTCCACGCATTGCAGCAAACCCTGACCAAGCGCCTGTCGAACCTGGGAGGGATCACCGACGAAGACCTCTCCCAGGATGAGACGGCCGACGAGCTGATGGATCCCGAAGAGGCCGAGGCGCTCGCCCGGGAGTCCCTGGCCGCCGAGGAACGGACAACCCTCCGCGACCTCCTCAAGGCGATTGCCAAGATCGGCACCAACACCAAGGCCCGCACGCTGAAGACCGAGCTGGAGACTGCCTTCACGGACGTCTACGACTCCGCCATCGTTTTCACACAATACACAAACACCATGGACTTCCTGAAGGACTTCCTGGCCGAGGAGTTCCCGGGAGAAATCGTGGCCTGTTACTCCGGGGCCGGGGGAAAGGTCCGCGACAAGGCCGGCTTCTGGACGGAGTGCTCCAAGGCACAGATCAAGCAGCGTCTCAAGGCCCAGGCCATCAAGTTCCTCGTCTGCACCGATGCCGCGGCGGAGGGCCTCAACTTCCAGTTCTGTGGCTTGCTCGTCAATTATGACCTGCCCTGGAACCCCATGAAGGTTGAGCAGCGGATCGGCCGCATCGACCGAATCGGCCAGCGATACCCGAAGATCCGGGTGGTCAACCTGGCCTATCAGGACACGGTCGAGGCCGATGTCTACTTCGCGCTGGGCCAGCGGATCAACCTCTTCGAGGGCCGGGTGGGCCGTCGCCAGCCGATCCTCTCCCGGCTACCCAGGCAGTTCGAGGAGGTCATCCTCGAGAAGAAGGAGAACCGTGAGGCCGCCCGTCATCGTCTGGTTGCCGACCTGGACCAGACCGCGCGTGAGGCGGGGCAGACGACGTTCGACATCGACGAGGTCGCCGCCGAGGCCCTGGAAATGCCGTCTCTTCCAGCCCCGGCCTGGTCGCTGGCGAGCCTTGACCAGGCCCTGAATCACGCCGGGATCCTCCCGCCAGGCGTTGAATGGCGGCGGTTGGACGCGGGTTCGTATGCCTTGCGGCTACCTGGAATGGATGAGGCGGTTCGCGTGACCACTCAGGCTGAGGTGTTCGACGATCATTTCGAGAGCCATGAGTTCTTGTCCCCGGGTGAGCCGTTATTCGAGCAGCTCGCCTCCGCAAGTCTGAGCGGGGGCGAGCCCGTCAACGTCGACACGAAAGGGACGACCTGGATGCTCTCGGACCCGTCAACAGAGTTGTGCCGGTTTTTCGTCGGTCGCGGCGATGCAGCCGTCCTTTGTCATGATTTGAATGAGATTCTCAAAGCAATCGATGAGAGCAGTCCCGCGATCTTGCTCGACCCGTCCGTCCTCAAGACACACGAGGTCGTTCATGTGCTCGCCTGAGTCGTCACAAGAGCGCTTAACCTATGAGCTGCCCCCACACTCCGTGCGTCGGTCACGATCATCGCCCCAGTCGCCCGCGGCTTCCGGGTATCATCCGCTGTGGTGTTCCCGCGGCCCTTCAGGCCGCTGAGGACGGGTGGGGTGCCGCAGACCCCGGGTTTTGCCCGGGGCTGTGTTCCTGCGGCCCTTCAGGCCGCCACGTCCTGCTCCCTCTTCACGGGGCCCTGGGACCGTCCGCAAGCCATTCGTTAGCCGATCTAGCGTGCTTAACGCTTGGATTGCGCACGAGTGCGAGGTCCGTAGGGTGCTCTGTGAGCACCGGAGCGGCCCGGACACGGGGATTGGTGCTCGCAGAGCACCCTACTGGCCTGTGCGCAAGCCATTCGTTAGCCGATCTAGTCCACGAAATCGCCAACAACCGCCCATGGGCCGCACCCGTTCACCGCTCGCCGATCGAGAGGACCACGGAAGCGGATCGGAGACCAGACATTGGAACACGAAATCCACGAAACCCACGAAAAAACTCGGGGATCGTGAGAACCAGACCCGAGTGAGCCAGCAGCTTCCTGTTCGGGTGGATGGTCAGTTCGGATCGGGTGGACGAGAGTGCCTCACGATCGGGTTGCGCACGCGCCGAGGCCGATGCGAAAGGATCCCCCACCTCCCTTCGATGCGTCGGGACGATCTGGCCGTTTTTCCAGATCGCGTGAATGGCTCTCAACGCGGTACCCCCCTTCTCGTTCATCGACGGATGCGCTCAGATTCGGATCAAACTCGTCGCGATCGTCCTACTCATCTCACCCGATATCGCGGCCGACGTGCACCGCACGGAGGCGGTCCCATAGGTCCAAGAGACGTCCCCTTTTCACGAATGGCACTCGGATTTTTGCAACCTCTTACGTCTCAATCGGTTGTGTCGGCCTTATCCGATTTCATTCGTTGTCCCTCCCGTTGGGCCGCTCCAGGAATCCCCGGGAATCGTGAGAGCCGATCCCGAGGGGAACTCCGAACAAATGCGGCGGCAATCGACGAAAGTAGCCGCTCTGAAACGCTTTGCAAAAATCCGAGTGCCATTCTCCCCTTTTCACCGTCTTGTGGGCGCGTGAGTGCATTTTCTAAGTGTCCCCAACTTCAAAGATGCCGGCCGTTGACATGCCCCTCATCAACAGGGATGCTGTTGTCAGTTATTGTGGTGACGATCGTCGCGTGCAACTTCCTGGGATGAGGCGGAGATCACATGCCAGCGCCTCCCATGCTGCCTCTCAATACTCGTCCGGGCCGACCATTAGCCGGGGAGGCGTCCACGCTTGGACCACTCGCCGACCTGGCCGGGACCTGGGTCGGAGGTGGATTCAATCTGATCTCGCTACCGGATTTTGACTCCACTCCTCCGAGTACGGGGCCGAAGGACTTCCGGCTGAAGCTCAATGCCACGCGGGAGATCCTTGAATTCACCCCGATCGGTGGGGCCATTCCGAATCGCGGAGTTGTGACGGATCTCGGCAACAACACCGGACAGACCGATATCAACCTCTTCGGATTGACTTACCTTCAGCGCGTCAGCGACCTGGTGACGAATGAGGCGCTCCACATCGAGACGGGCATGTGGATTAACGTGCCGGCTACAACCGTGTTACCGATCCAGCCGGCCACCGTGGTCCGCATGGGCACGATTCCCCACGGTGATTCGCTGCTGGCTCAGAGCACTCTCGTGACGACAGTGGCGACGGGCCCGACCATCAAGGACGTCAGCTCGACGCCCACCGGGCCGGGTATTACTCCTGGCTACCTGACACCTTTCGCCAACCCACCGTTGCCTCCAGGCGTTCTACTTCCATGGGTGCAGAATCCGAACCTGGCCCTCCTGGCAGCGATCCAAGGACAGACCATCATCGAAACGGTGGTTCTGGTGATCTCAACGAACCCCATCGGTGGGATCGTCAACATCCCGTTCGTGATCTCGAATGCCAATGCGATTCAACTCGACGCCACCTTCTGGATCGAGACCGTGAAACAGTCGGACGGTAGCATATTCATGCAACTCCAATACACGCAGACCGTGATACTCAACTTCCTGGGGATCAACTGGCCACACATCGCCGTGGCCACGCTGGTCAAGCAGTAGGCCACGCTGAATGGTATGGACGTGTCGATGATGCCTTGTCATGGGACGCCCACCACGGTCCGCCGAGGCGGACTCACGGCTCATGCTCCAAGCTTTTCTACTCCGCGCGGGGTGAAGAGCGACGTCTATCGCGGGAGGGCGAGCCTCCGTGCGAGCCGCATGGGCCAAGGGAGGCTCGGACGGAGCCTGGCCCTCCCCAATGGCTCGATTCTGACCGCGCGAGGGATACCTTGCTCGGTTATACCGATCAGCACGATGCCGATGCCTAAGCCCGCGATCGGCGGCGATCTCACTTTCCAGGCGGGCAATTCCGTGACACCGTTTGGCGGCCCGCCGCCTCTGAATCCACCGCCCCCCGGGGCAATCTCGTCGATCTGTCGTTGAATCCCATCCACGATTTCACCGCATCCCCCACGTCATTCAACGGGCATCGTCTCCAAATGCCCATCGCCGGGTTGACAGTCGGCGCGGGACTCCGCAGCCCGCCGATGGAGACCAGCCCGAAGCGCCAGCGAGGGTTTCCCATTCTGCGGCCAGGATTTGCGGCAACCCTCGCTGGCGCTTCGGGCGGGTATCGGACCCGTTCGGTCGTGTCAGGCCGGAGAGCTCGTCAATCTCTCGGTTTGGGACGATCCCGTCTCCCGAACTGGCGGAGGTCGGCGCGTGATCCCGGGCTCGCCATCGAGCCGGACCCTCCGATTCCTTAGCCTCCGATGGTATCATGGCCAGTCGGAGGTGCACCCATGCGACGCTTCACGATCCTCGGCCTCATGGCGCTTATCCTCGGCCTGGCCGTCGCCATCGCGGCCCTGAGGAACGCCGACGACTACTGGGCGGGCGGGTTGATGCTGGCCACGGCCCTGCTCATCGGCGTGGCCACGCTGGGCGCCGCCTACCATTCGGGCCGGCGGCGCGCCGGACGGCTCGGGTTCGCGGTCTTCGCTGGCGGCTATTTCGCCCTGGCGTTCCTCGGACTTTCAGACCAGAACCTGGCCAAGCTGCCGACGACCTGGCTGCTGGCCTACGTCCACCAGCGGGTCGCGGCGCCGCTGACGTTAACCGGCACGCTCACGTTCACCGGAGTCGGGACCGGCCAGACTGGCCTGGGCACGGTCTTGACGAGCAATGTCAGTCCTGGTCCGCTACCGAACACGGTCACGACGACGACAACTTCGCAGTTCACTATGGCGGGCGTGACAAGCAGCAGCACCTCCGCGCGCTGGAAGGCGATGCTGCCGGGCGCGGCGAACTACGACGCCTTCAGCGTCGTCGGGCACTGCCTGTTCGCCCAGCTGGCCGGGCTGCTGGGGATGGTCATCGCCCGGAGCTACCAGGCGAGGGAGGAACGAGCCGCTCGCCTCGAGAGTTGAGTTTGGATTGGAGGACTCGGGCGTCGTGGGCACCCGGTCCACGTCCGCAACACTTTCTTATGCGCCCATTGCGGATTCGAGGGAAGGCCATTCCCCAACTGGCTTCAGATGACGATCGACCCTATTGTCCCGACGAGTGCGCGCGGTCCGGACGATGACGACAACAAGGTCACAGCCTGCCCTGTCTGCAACGCGATTACCAGCAAGATGCCCTTTCCGCCGGGCACTACCCGCGAGCAGGCCATGGCCACGAAGCTGGCAAGCGCGCGGGAACGGCCGATGTGGTTCTTCGAGTTCTGGAAGGAGCACGTCGCGCCTGATGATCTGGCGCATTGCGCGCGGAAGACCAGGTCACGGATCCTCCTGCCTCCTAAACACCTTCTCTATTTCGCAGGCTGGTCGCATTCGCGAATGCGAGCCATACGACCACCTCTAGGCCGGCAGGGACGCGTCGGCGGGTCACGTGGCGGCCTTCCCACCGGACTGCCGCAAGGCATCGATGATGTCGGACGCCATGTCCGAGGCGCTGAACGGCAAGTCGTCGTCTCTGGTCTGCAACGCGTAGGATGCTCGAATCGCCTTCTCGATGATGTCCCGCAGACCGGTCCAGGGGCTCACCAGGAAATTGCATTTGTGTCGTAAGTCTCTATCCCAGCGAAACATGAAGGTCTGTAGTCCCGACGGATGTTTTGGCGCCGACGGGGCTTACGGCCGCGGGGACGAGTTGGACCCGTTTCACAGGCCGAAACTCTTTGTCGCTGAGCGATTGACGAGACCAATGCCATTTCCGGTCACGCCCCTGGCTACGTGCTGACGCCCCCTCCGGGGCTTCTGGGACAGACTCTGAGTCGGGAGGCGCGGACCTGAGTCGTGTGCTTCCCCGCTTGAGCCGGCATCAGACTCGCGGATTCCAGCAGGCCGATTTCGATCCGGATCCTCTCCGACTGCGTTCTGTCCAACCACTGGCACTTCGTCGTCTGGCCGCGAGCCGATGGGGAGGTGACAGACGACTTCCGCTGGCTGGCGCAGACTCACGCGATGCGCTGGCAGAGGAAACGGGACGCAACTCGTTTCAACCTTCGTCACCGTTCTCGGACGGTTTCCTAGCGCGGACCGAGCGAACCGACCGGACGGTGCGTCGCTCGTTCCCTCCCGAGGATCCTCTTGAGGAGCGGCTTGAGTTGGGAACTCGAAGCTCCCAGGGTTCTCGAACGCGGCGGTAGGCCCGGAGCGGTCGTCAGATGGACCTTCCATCCGGGCTCGCGAACGCACGCGTAGACGTCGTGATGATCGCTCCAGGCCTTCTCGCCGAAACTCACCAGACGGAATTCGGCCAGGCTCATGAGTAATTGGCAGACCCAGGCCGGATCCGAGAGTGAGACGCCATAGCCGGCTGTCTTCCGATAATCCAGGTACGCAAACCCAGTCGACTCGAAAGTCTGACAGATCTCAAGGCATTGTGTGTCAACGAGCCCGTGAAGGTTCTGACGGTTGACGATCCACTCGTGGGCACGGCGGCCGTGGGCCGAGAAGACCAGAACGCCTCCCGGCTTCAACAGGGAACGGAAGAACGTCAGGAACTCGATCCAGCGCGGGGCGTCGAAGTGAGTGAGGAGCGATCCGACCCAGATCAGATCAAAGGAGTCGCGTGGCAGCGGGATCCGGGAGGTATCGACGTGGGAGTAAACCGGGATGGCGCCGAACTGGGCCGCGCAGAAATCGACGCCGTCACGCACAAGATCGCACGCCGTGATCGCGCTCTCCGGGAAAGCGGCCCGGATATGCCGAAGGACGCGGCCGTGTCCGCAGGGAAAGTCCAGGATCTTGGCGGGTTCGCCTGCATCAGATCCACGCGCGTCGAGTGCCGCGCCGGATACCGTTCAGGCCGGACGATCCTGCTCGGAAATAGTGCGGAACGTCGTAGTTGTTAACGAACATCTGGTCGTTCGGCGAGATCGTGCGTTCGACTTCGATCGAATCGGGCATGGGATCATCCTCTCGAGAAACGGCAGACTTCGGCCTTCGGATCGTCAGTGGCCGGTTTCCTGGGAGTGAACGACACCGACCCGGCTCGACAGGGGATCGAGGTTCCCGCGCGGGCCGGCCATAGGCCGGTCAATCCTCTGCAATCGATTCATCCGACCCCCTCTTGTTTATCGGTCGTCGCAGGACCATCCTGGAACGAACGCCTCAAAGGATACGCCAGGAGTGACGAATGCCTGACTTTACGACGGGATGGGCGATCGCAACAACGAGGATCTCGTCCGCTTCTTCTCGATACTGGTCGATGATCCCATGGGAGTAGCGGTGCGTGCGAGAGCGACGTGTGTTCGTGCTCAGGGTGCGCGCAGGCTTCGGGGATGTCGATTCCAATCAGGATGGGTACCACTTTGTGAGCCCAGCGGGCACCGGCGAAGTGGTTGCGGGGCGAATCGATGGGGGGTGTTGGGGAAGGGATCGGGAGGCCAACGAGCGAACGGGCCTTAGATGGGGTAGGACCACGGCCTGAACCGCTCAGCGGCCCTGACCTCTGCCGGTCTTCGCCTGGGGAACCGAGTTCAGGGCAGGAAACGGGAGGGCAGGAAACGGGGCAGGAAACGGGGGCAGGAAACGGGGACGGGCAGGAAACGGGGCAGGAAACGGGGACGCAGCTAGTTTCTCACGCCCGTCAAAACTAGCTCCGTCCCCGTTTCCGTTTCCTCCCCGTTTCCTCCGTTCTGACCTCTGCCGGTCTTCGCCTGGGGAACCGAGTTCAGGGCAGGAAAGGGGCAGGAAACGGGGGGCAGGAAACGGGGACGCAGCTAGTTTCTCACGCCCGTCAAAACTAGCTCCGTCCCCGTTTCCGTTTCCCCGTTTCGTGAGCGAAAGTGTGAACTCATTGATGAGAAACGCCTTGTAACGAAAACTGGATGCGGGAAAACCGCCCGTCCAGTTTGATGAGCGGGGTGTGGAAACGGAGCCCGGTCGATGAGACAGAGCCACCGCGCCACACCTCGACTCTACTTCTCACGCCCGTCAAAACTAGCTCCGTCCCCGTTTCCGTTTCGTCAAAACTAGCTCCGTCCCCGTTTCCGTTTCGTCAAAACTAGCTCCGTCCCCGTTTCCGTTTCCCCTTCGCCAGCAGCGGCGCTGCCAGTCTGAGGGTGGTCGCCCATTGAAGCACGGACCCGGTCCGCCAAGGTTCGATATTCCGCCCGCCAGGCTGCCGGCCGGGCCGCCTGCTCCTGGATGAGCATCGGCTCGGCCTGCTAAGATCGCCCGTCGTCCCGGACTTCACGGGCCTTCCCCGGGGTAGGAGAAGGGGACATTCCGTTAGGAGAAGGAAAAGTTTCTATGATCAAGGATGGGCTTTGCTTCACCCATGAGAGGCGTCACCCAGCCAATGGGCTGACGCACACGACATTCACAGGCCGAAGCCTACCTCCTGATAGGGTTCGCCGGGGTGGTGCGGGCTGATCTGGATCGTCACCTTGCGATCCAGGCGCTTGAGGAAGCCGAGCAGCTTGTCGGTGGTGAAGCGGTTGAAATGCCCGTTCATCAGGTGGGAGACCTCCGGCTGCTTGATGCCGAGCAAGGCGGCAATCTCCCGCTGCGTGAGCCCCTTGTCAGCGAGCAGCTTATAGACGTGAAAGCCCAGCTTCGACCGGGCCAGCCGCTCGTCGGCGTCGGGCAGGGCCAGATCGGCGAAGACGTTGCCGGAGCCTTCCTCGTGGTCGATTGCCCCGTGGCCGTTATCGTTTGTCTTGCTCATGTTCTGCCAGCTCCCTCGCCTCTTTGTATCGCTGTTTAATCAAATCCACATCCGGTTTTGGCGTGGCGATGCCCTTCTTCGACTTCTTCTGAAAGGCATGCAGCACGTAGATGTTCCTGCCGAGCTGCACGGCGAGCACCGTGCGGTATGCCTCGCCGTCGTGCCGCAGGGCGATCTCAAACACGCCGCTGCCGACGCCCTTGAACGGTTTGGCGTCCTTGGGCATGCCGCCGAACTGGATCAGTTGCAGCTCGTCGCCGATGATCTTCTTCGCCTCGTCGGGAAAAGCCCGCAGGTTCCGCAGCGAGGTGCCCAGCCACACCAGCGGTCGCAGCACCGGCGTTTCAAGTTCCTCCGCCTCGTCCTCGTCTGCCAACGTTACGCACTCCCCTATGCTATAGGAAATTTCCTATAAAGTCAAATACCGCATGCGGGACGGCCTGTCAAGCGAGCGGACCTGAAACGGGGACCTGAAACGGGGAGCAGACCAAACGCAGCTAGTTTTTCATTCTCTCCCCGTCCTATCGCTCTGACTTTGACCACGCACACTCCACCGCGATCGTCCGGACCTCCTGACGAAGATGGCAGTTACCACACCCGGCCGACCGAAGGTCTCCGGTTGTCACTCCCGCCGGGAGACCTTTGGTCCAGCAGACGACGGAGTCGGGAGACCCGCGACGAACAGAATTGGGAAGTGATTCCCGACCTGATCCTGAATAAGAAGGTGATCGCTCTGATCGTGCTCAACGTGACGGAGGTTCACCCCGAGGAGTCCGCGCCTCCCTCGGCGGCCTCCCGGCAGTCGGGGCGAATCGTCGTCCCCGGCGGCCGGTCCCATCTCGGGTTTTTCCTCATCCGAGAGGCTAATCCCACAAAAGTTTCTATAATCAAGGATGTCGGGACGTCCCGGCGGCGTTCGGGGTGCGCGAATCGGTAAAGACAGCGGGGTGGGGGGATGAGCAACGAACGAGAATCGGGCAGCCGAGCACGCGGCGAGCGCCGGAAACCTTGGCAACGAAACGAAGCCACCAACACCGCGCGTCAAAAACCTTCGCGACGAAACGAAGCCACAATTGCGGGGCCTGGGAAAAGTTTGTCGATGGTATCGAATCGATGGAGTGTCGCGCACCCGATCAGCACGCGCACCCACGAAGGCAGCGGTGACGCATCCATGGGCGAGTCCCTCGGTGGCACCATCGCGCCGAGATGATGGTTGCATGGCCGAGTATCGACGTTTCCGGCGGGCCGAGACGCCCGCTCCACGGGCCGACCGCTCGATGGCCCGTGGGGCGGGCCTCCCGGTTCGCCGGCCGTCCGTGATAAGCCTACAGGATCGGAAGGAACTTTCTGGTAGAGTCGGGTCCTTGAGTCGATACAATAGCGAAATTGACCGAACTCAATTCAGGTTTGCCGTTTCCGGATCCCCTGATCGCCGAGGTAACATGATGTCCAACACACAGGCCGAAGCGAACCACACCTCTGTCCTCCCCCAGACCGGTACGTTGGCGCTCGTTACGGGGGCGGCGAGGCACGGGGCTGCGGATGCTCGCGAGGCGGCGGAGCGCGTCTACACTGCGACCAGTTCGTTCGTGTCGCGGCTCGTCTACACGACCTGCTACACGCTCTCGTACGGCTTGGTCTTTCCCACAGTGTTCCTGGCCCATGCGATCCCCAAGAACAACGCCGCGGTCCAGGGCCTGATCGATGGCGCCGAGGCAGCGATCCACAAGGTCGACGAGCTCCGCGAAACGACGTTCCAACCGTCGGGCGCCATGGCGACGCCCGCTCCCGCAACGCCTTGATCGCGGCTCTTGGTGCTCGGCGTAACCCGTCATGGTTCCGAGAATGGCCAGCAGCGTAGCCGTTCCGTATTCTAGACTCCTCCAGGAGGGACACCGTGACACCGAACTCGCTCGATGGGACCTGCGACACGTCACGATCTGGGCAGTCGGGAGGCGAGGCCGGTCCTTATTGCCTGGACATCGAAATCGATGAGATTGAGGGCTCGGTCCGGGTCTACGATCCTCGGGTCTTCCACGCCGGCCGGCGTCCGTTCTGCCGTCGGCTGATCGAGGCCATGGCGCGGTCGGCGTGGGGTTCGAAAGGCGGAGGTCGACCTGGCGTCGACCTCATGCCGGATCGACTTCGGACCGGGGCCGGGTATGTCCCAGGCCATGGCCGTCGCGTTCGCGGAGTCGGTTCGCGAGGCCGCCTCGGCCTCCCCGCGTGCGGACCGTGGATCCTGGCGGCGTCCCTCACCCGGCTGGTCGGTTCTGACCGCCTACCCGCTCGCCGGCGACGTCTCTCTCTGGGAAACCCAGCAGGTCAAGCCCGGTCGAATTCGCCTCCGTCATCAGAGGCTCGCGGGCGATTCGGTCCCGCTCGCTCAGCTCGCCGACTCGCTGGCCGGTCTCGAGGACGTTCGGGGGTGCCGTGCGTCGTTCTGGTCTCGCACCATCGTCGTCGACTTCCGTCCCGATAGCCCGGTCGCGGCCCGCTTCCCCGACGTGCTGGAGCAGGCCCTGGAAGACGCACTGGCCGCCGGGACATCACGGCGCGGATCCACGGCGCCTGGCAAACCCTTCCGCCAATGGCGAGGTGGTCCAGGTCGCCACCGGCTGGAAGCGATTCCGGTACCTGGCCCTTGCGGGCGGCTCCTTCGCGATGACCGTCGCGGCGCTGGTCATCCCGGGGCTGCCCACTGTCCCCTGCCTGCTTGCGACCAGCTATTACCTCGCACGCTCGTCGCCCCGGCTGGATCGGATGCTCCGGCGGACGGCGTTCTTCGGGCCGATCCTCACCGAGTGGGAGCAACACCATGCCTTGAGCGGGTCGTCGAAGCGTCGGTTGATGGGGCTGACGGTCGTCCTCGTCGTGATCACCGTGGCTCTGACCCCGCTGACTCCGGTCGCCCTCGTGGTGATCCTCGTCGTCGCATCGTTGAGCATTCTCGGAGTCTTCCGATTGCCGGCTCTCTCCGAAGGAAGACGAGAAGCCAGCCGCCTCGAACAGCCGGCTGGCTCGCAGCACCATGAAGACGATCAACGGACCGTTGTAGGGTGGCGTCGAACCTCGAACATCGAGGCGAGGCCCACCAGGACCACTCGGTCGCGATCAATGGCAACCGGGCGTGAATCCACTCCTCCGGCCAGTTCCCCAGGGAGAGACAGCCAGATGAAGTACGTGGTCGTAATCCTAGGGGCGATCGTCGTCGCCGCGAGTCCGATTCATGCCGGAGCCCAGTCCCCGAGAGCGGCGGAGTCGCAGCCCACGACGGCCGAGACGAAGCGCCAAGGTCCCTCATCGGCCGAGACAGCCCTCCGCGCGGTCGATGAGGCGTTCGTTCGCGACTACAACAAGGGCGACAGCAAGGCCCTGGCTGCCTATTTCACCGAAGACGCCGAGGTCATCGCAGCCGATGGCGAACGCCTTCAGGGTCGCAACCTGATCGAGCAGCGGTTCGTCGAAACGTTTGAAACCAGCCCAGGCGTGAAGATTGCCCTCGAAATCGAAGGGATCCGATTCCTGAACCCGGATACCGCCAAGGAGGAGGGCCGCACGCTCATGACACCGGCCAAGGGGGCACCGGTCTACCGAATCTATACGGTCCTCTTCGTCAAGCGCGACGCGCGCTGGCTGATCTCAAGCATCCGCGAGGAGGCCGACCCCCTGGTCCGGCCGCACGAACGACTCAAGGACCTGGAATGGATGATCGGCGAGTGGATTGACGAAGGGATCGATTCCGAGGTCCGGGTCGACTGCCGATGGTCGGACGACACCAACTACCTGATCCGCACGTTCACGGTGAAGCGGCAAGGCAAGCCGGTCATGACGGTCTCGCAGCGCATCGGATGGGACCCGCTGGCCCGGCAGATCCGGTCCTGGGAATTCGACTCTGAAGGCGGCTTCGGCGAAGGGCGATGGAGCCGTGACGGCGACCGCTGGATCATCAAGCACACGGGCGTGCGTCCCGAAGGCACGACCGCCTCTTCCACCAACACGATGTGGAGGGAGCGCCCCGACCTGGTGCGATGGACCTCGACCGACCGCATCCTCGGAGACGAACCGGTCCCCAACGAGGAAACCTACGTACTGGTTCGTGTCCCGCCTCCACCGCGTTCGCGGTCGAAGGCCCAGGCGACGCCGTCTCCATCCCCGAACACCACGAGGAGCCCGCGATGACCCGCAAACTCTGGATCGCCGTCCTGATTGCGTCCCTGACCATCGTCCTCCCTCGGCATGACGTCTCCGCCCACGGCTTCGGCGGTGGCGGGGGACGCGGAGGCTTCGGTGGCGGCGGCGGCATGCGCGGAGGCTTCGGCGGTTACGGCGGAGGTGGCTTCGGCGGCATGCGCGGCGGTTACGGCGGTATGCGAGGCGGCTACGGGGGCATGTCGTCGTTCAGCCGGACTCCGTCGTTCAGCTCCTACGGTCGCTCTGGCTCGGGTATGAGCTATGGAAGCCGTGGTGTGTCCGAGGGCATGTACGGTGGCCGGATCGACTATGGCTCCCGCTCGGGTTCCTACAACACGGCGCGGGGAGGGACGATCAACTACGGCGCCGCCGGATACGGCGCCCGGGGACCCGGAGGTGGGGCAGCCGGCCGCGGCGTTTATGGCGTCGAGGGAACGACGGCTGGTGGCCGTTCCTTCGCGGACGTCGGCCGCGCGGGCGGCGCCGTCGGACCTGGTGGGAATGCCGTGGCCGGTCGGGCGAACCTCGGCGCCGTCTCAGGACCCCGCGGCACGGCCGTCGCAGGATCGCGCGGATTTGCGGCCGCCGGCACGGGAGGAGCCGCCGTCGCGGGGCGGTCTTACGGCGCCGCGGGCTACCACCCGTACGGTTACTCCAACTACGGGGCGTATCACTCAGGCTGGGTCCACGGTTACTGGAACGGCCACAACAATGCGATCTGGGGCTGGCGCGGTCCTTACTGGGGCGGCGGGGGTTGGGGCGGCATGGGCTGGGGCTTCGGGATGGGAATGGGATTGGGAATGGGCCTGGGCTGGGGCCTGCCGTTCTGGGGATACGGATCGGCCCTCTACGGGATGGGCTACATGCCCTACTACAATCCCTACTATTACGGGGCCGGCACCGTGGTCGTGGATCAACCGATCATGGCCGTGCCTTACGACTACTCGCAGCCGATCGACACCATGAGCGCGGCCGCTTCAGAGTCGGTGACCAATCCGGCGATGGCGTTGTTCGACGCCGCCCGCGCCTCATTCCACGAGGGAAACTACGCCGATGCCCTCCAGAAGACCAACGAGGCCCTGACGAAACTCCCCAACGACACGACCCTCCATGAATTCCGCGCGCTGTGCCTGTTCGCCCTGGGGCGGTACGATGAGGCCGCCGCGACCCTTTATGCCGTCCTCTCGGTCGGGCCCGGCTGGGACTGGACGACTCTGATCAGCCTCTATCCAGGTGTTGATATCTATACAAATCAACTCCGTGCACTTGAAGAATATTGCACGGTGCACCGGGACTCGGCCACCGGCCGCTTCGTCCTCGCCTATCTCTATCTGACCGCGGGTCAGACCGATCCGGCGGTCGACATCCTCAAGCAGGTGGTCGCGCTCAAGCCCAACGACAGCCTGTCGGCGAGGCTGCTCCGGCAGCTCGATCCCTCGCAGGAGAAGACAGCCACGGTCGCGACCACCACGACCACGGCGCCGAGTCGGCGGCTCCCACGCCGACCGACACGACGCCGCCGGAGGGCGCGACGATCGCCGGGACCTGGAGCGCCCAGCCGTCGGCCGACACGGCGATCTCCCTGACGATCCAGCCCGGCGGCCCGTTCACCTGGGAGGTCACGCGAAAGGGTCAGAAGCAGCA
Organism: uncultured Isosphaeraceae bacterium; assembly: GCA_963845695.1. Classification (GTDB taxonomy): domain Bacteria; phylum Planctomycetota; class Planctomycetia; order Isosphaerales; family Isosphaeraceae; genus CAWJTV01. The sequence continues at coordinate 79,851 of CAWJTQ010000023.1, forward strand.
GTTCTCCGGCGCCTCGACCTACGGCGACGGCCTGCTCACGCTGGTCCAGGACAAGGGCCCCGCCATGGTCGGCCGAGTGAGCTGGAAGGACGCGAGTCACATGACGTTCCGGATCGCCGGCGACGGCCCCGAAGACCCGGGGCTGAGCTTCTCGAAGTGAAACCGCGCAGGCGGCCGAGGCCGTTGTGAGGACCATGCCGTGACCGGCCTGCTCTTGGCCCTGTCCGCGCTGATGATCGGGTTCGTCCCGGCTCATGCCCCACTGATGTTGATCCCCGTCCTGTCCCTGACCCTTCGGCCCTGGTATGGTGCCTGGATCTTCACGCGAGGGACCGCGCTCCGGCCGGTCCTGGTGTGGGTGGCCCTGGCGCTCGTCATGTCGACCCTCGCTCAGTCCGCGGCCCTGGCCGAGCCGATCTCATCCGGCCGGCCGTGGACGGGCCGGCTGACCTATCTCGCCGTGCTGGCGGCCCTGGCGGCGTTGACCTCCGTGCTCAACGCCCGCGCTCCGGGGGGGCGAGTGTGGGCCGGCTTGATGGTCGTGCTGGTCGTGGTCTTCCTGATCCCCTGGCTGGAAGGCCCGTGGCGACTTCGGCGGGCGCACGGGCTGGAGCTGCTCCACCTCGACGCGCCCTGGACGATCTTCTACGGGTTCCTGGTGCTCGTCGGGGTCACGAACTACCTTCCGACACGGTTCGGTGCCTCGGCCAGTTGGCTGGCGTTGGGATTCATCCTCGAGTATCTGGGGCTGACGCGCAACGAGTGGCCGGTGGAGCGTCGAGCAGCGCTCTGGTCCTGGGTCGCTTGGACGCTGGCCGCCAGCGTCTCGGCGGCGCACTCCGGCAACCCACCGTGCACCGGCGGCCCGCACGCGGCTCGAGCGACTCTGGTTCTGGTTCCGCGACCTCTGGGGCGTCGTCTGGGCCATCCGCATCCAGGACCGATTCAATCGCATCGCCGAGCTGAAGGGCTGGCCCATTCGCCTGAACTGGTTCGGGCTGGTCCCGGCCGCAGCCGGTTCGGACGTCGAGCCAGTCGCGATCGCGGATCCTTCCGAGGCGGAGGCCACCTTCCGGGGCCTGATCCGGCGCTTCGTCCAGGGCGAGCGACTTGACGAGGTCCTGGGATCGTCCCCGGCCACGACGTCTTGCGATCCGGACGATGCGGCACGATCATAGACAAGGTGGGGACGTTCGGATCCGGAACGATCAGTCCGGTCGTGGTTGACTCGATGTGGAGGCTCGGATTTCGTGGATCGATGGCCGGACGACGCCTCGCGGGCTCTGGTCGTACTGGCCGTACTGGCCGTGATCGCGGCGCTGGCCTTGCTCAAGACGATCCTGATCCCGGTTGCCGTGGCGCTGGTCTTGACCTGCATCCTCTCGCCGACTGGCCCGGTTCGTCCGCCGGCACCTCCGCTACGGGCCGCTGGGGTTCCTGGCCGTGTTCCTCCTGCTGGTCGTGGGGGGCCTCTACGTCGCGAGCTTGACGGCCGAGAGCCTGGTGCGGGCGACCTACACCCTCCCCACGGAGATCGAGCGGATCGCCGGCCAGGTGAGCGGGCGGATCACCGAAGCTGATCCGCGACAAGCCGTACCTCCGCGCCGTCCTGCCCGAACCCGGGACCATCGACCGGCTCGGCGACACCAACCGGGCGCTGCTGATCGATCAACTGAGCTACGGCCTGAGCGACTTCACCACCTGGGTGATCGAGGGATTCATCGTGCTCGTGCTGACGATCTTCCTGCTGATCGAGAGCGAGATGTTGACCGTCAAGGTGGTGCGGTTCTTCGCCAAGACACCCTCCGAGGTCCGCGCCGCCGATGAAGTGCTCGCCCAGATCACGCAAAAGATCCGGGCGTACTTGATCGCTCGAACGCTGCTCAACGCGGGCCTGGGCGTCGTCCTGGCCCTGGGACTCTGGGCACTCAACGTTCACTTCGCATTCATCCTGGGAATCGTGGCGGCCCTGACCAATTTCGTCCCCTACATCGGCCAGATGGCCGGCGGCGCCCTGCCCACCGCGATCGCACTGGGACAGAGCGGCTCGATCAGCGACGCCTTGATCGTGGCGGCCATGTACCTCGCCGTCCTCGGAGTCGAGGAGTATGTGATCACGCCGCTGGTCATGGGCCGTTCGCTGGATCTCAACGGAACGACCGTCCTGATCGCCTGCCTGTTCTGGGGCTACCTCTGGGGCCTCGTCGGCCTGGTGCTGGCCATGCCGATCACCGTCAGCCTGAAGGTGGTCTTCCAGACCGTCCCCGAGCTGAATCGATGGGCCGAGCTGATGTCGCTGGACTGGCGTTCGCCCCGATCGATCGCGAGCCTGGCGGAGTCCGGAACGGTCGTCACGCCTCCGACTGGCCCCGGAGTTGCTCCCGGGGGCGATGCCGCGCGCCACGACCTGGACGGGCCCGACGCTTTGCACGCCGTGAATCATGCGGAGACGTCACCGTGAGTCGCACCATCCCGCAGGGATCGGCTACAACGCCACGACCGTGTCTCCCTCTGCAAGTTCTTGCAGCCCCCGCGAGTCCCCAGCGGCGGCTGCGATGGCCGCTCGTGCCAATCCGGCGCTCGATCTCATGGAAAGGCCAGGACTTGCGACCGATCACGGCTCCGGATGCCGCCTTCGGCACGGAACATGTCCCGATCGATTGTGGTGGTGCAATCGAGATTCACAGATCCGGTCACGTTTGACTTCGACATGGTCTCCTCCTATGCTTCAAGAAGAGAGGAGCCAGATCGAGGTCCATTGATGACGTCGATCGAAACTATCATGAATACTGCATATATCAACAGTGCATCAGTGAGGTTGGCCGATCTGTTTCCGCCCGAGGCGATCCATATCGGACTGGAGCCGCACGCGAAGTCCCAGGTGATCGCCGAGCTCGTCCACGATGCGGTCGACGTCGGACATCTTCCGCGGAGAGCCGAAGGGGCGATCGTCGAGGCGATCCTGGAGCGGGAAAGTCTCGGCTCGACGGCTCCGGGACACGGCATCGCGTTCCCTCACTGCCGGTGGCGATCGCTCGATCGGTTTGTCGGCGTAGTGGGTCTCCTCCCGCAGGGGATTCCGTTCGACGCGGCGGACGGTCAGCCGGTCGATACCGTCTTCCTGACCCTGGTACCCCCGGACGATCCGGAGCCGTTCCACGAAGTGATGGGCCGGCTCGGCGCGATCGGGCGGAACCAGAGCCGGCACATCTTCCTCAGTAGCTGCCAGACCGCCGAGCAAGTCTCCGCGTTCTTCGCAGAACTCGATCAACTGGCGGTCAGCCGCCTCGACGACTTGGCCCGGATCAGTTTGAGCTGGCGCAATCCGGAGAGGAGGGATCCCTGGGGCGAGCTAGCCAGCTTCAGCCTCACACGCGAGGATCGCGCGGGCGTGGGTGGGCCCGAACGACGTTGGCTCTGAAGACCGATCGAATCACAATTCCCCCTTGATGCCCAACTCGTGGAAATAGTGCTGCACTTGGTCCTGGTTCTCGAGCAGCCAGTCGATGGTGGGCTCCTGGCGCATCGCCTTGCGGATGGCTTTGGCGGTCGCCTCGCGGTGGACGTTGAAGAGTTCCTTGTGGTCCAGGTCGTCTTCATCGGTCACGGCCGGGTCCAGCCAGACCGAGTAGATGATCCCCAGGTCGTTGACCCTCTCCTTGGGGATATCGCCGGCGCGGACGGCATCCAGCACGCCGTGGGCGATCGCTGCCTGGACGGTTCCCATCAAGATATTCGTGTACTTACTGTTCTTGACAGTCACTTTGCTCACCATCACCGTTGCCGGCCGGACCTGGACGTCGCTGCTCAGGATTGCGAAGACACGGGAGTGGCCCTTGACCTGGTCGCCGATCAGATTCGCCAGGGCGTGCCCGACCGGACCGTCCAGCTCGCCGATCACGACCTCCGGTTCGGCACAGAGATAGTCCTCCGAACCTTCCACCAGCGCCTCACCTGTTCGCATGACAATCCGTTCGCTCATGATTCCGCCTCGCATCGTAAGAGGTTTCTCGGGTCCGCTCGATCGCTAGCCAGTATGACGGGCCACGAGCGGCAGGGGAACCCATTCGAAGAGCGAGGCTTGGTCGTCCATCGTTCAGACTGATGTCAAGGACGAGCCCTGGGAATGATCGCAAACGAAAATCGGTGTCAGTTCTTTTTTTGATAAGAACGAAAATCGGTGTCAGTTCTTTTAAAATTTAGCTTTTGGAACAGAAAATGCGGTGTCAGTTCTTTTTTTGAAATATCCATGGAACGAAAATCGGTGTAAGTTCTTTTTTTGATAATATGAACGAAAATCGGTGTCAGTTCTTTTTTTGAAGAACGAAAATCGGTGTCAGTTCTTTTTTTGATAATATCCATATAATTAAATATAATTTATTATGAAATATTATATGCTTTTGGATTACAGGGTATGCGGTGCAGAATGTCGTGCGGGGGAAACCGCTCCGTGTGAACCTTCCACGGTGCTCGCACGGGCATAGGGCAATTCGCATTCCGCCCGATTCCGATGCCCGGTAGAATGCCTTCGGGAGGGAACCGTCATGCAGACCGTTACGCTGTCCGAATCCGCCGTCGCCGTGCTCCGCTTCCGCGTCAAGGGATGGCGGTGGAAGGTGAATGATCGAAATCGTGCGGCGTTCCAGGAGCTAGTCGCCGCCGGGATCATGGAGCCGGACCGGGAGGATTTCCGATTCACCGAAGATGGTTGGGAACGACGCGAGGAAATCCTCGCCGAGGAGGAAGATCGCATCGAGCGAGAGCGCTATGAGCCGCCGGATGCGAGTCATCTCTCGGAAGCGGCCAGGGAATTGCTCCGCGCTTGCATCGTCAAGGGTTATCCGGATGGCGATGAAACCAACCGCCCCGCCTACCGCGAGCTAGTGAAAGCACGGATCATGATTCCCATGGGGTCGTTCACCCAGGGTGACGAGTGTCACTTCCGCTTTACATACTGGGGTTGGAGACGACGGTTCGAGTTTGCGGAAATGGATTGCGCAAAGGACGTTCCGTGATGAGATTCGCGAAGGCTGCGGAAACAGGCGGCTGCCGACTACCGTCCTCTCCATCCCTTCCGCATGGCACGGCCGATTTCCCTCGCCCTGTCAGTGATTGGCAGTTCGGTAACGGGCGAGTGCTTCAACGCCTCCACATGGCTTCCCCCATGGTCGCCATTCCTCGTACTCCTGCGCGATGATCGAATCCAGCCTTGAGGTCGCGTCCGATGTGGCGAACAGCTTGGCCGCTTCCTCGCCGTAATCCTTCTTGAGCCGATCGAAGTTGAACCACCCGGACTCCACGACCAGCCTGCCGTCAGGCGAGTTGTATCCACCTTGTCTGCCGAGGGGATGGAAAGCTGCCCACCGGAGGCCACGATCATCGTCTGGCATGCCGATCTGATTCTCAGGGATGCCCAACTGGCCCATCCGCTCGGCCACGGCCAAATCCAATTCCGACGCATACCGCTCGGCGAAATCTCTCGCATGCGCCGCCGGGTCGTGCCACATGGGCCGCGCAGAGGGCGGCGTACCGATCATCGCGGGCTTGCGGAAGAAGTCACGGATGCGTCTGAACGGATTCCGCATGCTGAGACTATTTCACGCTTTTCGGGGTATAGCAAGCCGTCTACTGTGCAGCGATGGAACGGCGACTTGTTCTCCGTCTCTGGCCGAACTAGAATGAGATCTTTTCGCGAGGGCGTCGGAGTATTGGGCTCGCTTCCCATCCCGCATCGCCGATTTGTCGGCCAAACGTCGCTCCGCCCGTTCCCTGGGATCTCATGTTCGGAGAGGAATCCATCGCCATGGAATACGACGTGGTGATCACCAATGGTGTTCTCCTCAGTGCCGAGGGAGAAACGCGGGCGGATGTGGCGATTCGCGGCGAGACGATCGCGGCCGTGGGCCCGGGGCTCGCTGCGGGAATCCGTGACGGCGGGGAGATCATCGACGCGAAGGGCCGCCAGGTCATCCCGGGCGGAGTCGATGTGCACGTGCATCTCGAGCTTCCCTTCTGCGGAACGGTCTCCAGCGACGACTGGAACACCGGCACACGCGCCGGCGGCGGGGCGGCGTGACAACCGTGATCGACTTCGCCATTCCCTATGGCAAGGAGACCCTGCTCGACGCATACCACAACTGGATGGCCCGGGCGAGCCGAAGGCTTGCGTCGATTACTGCTTCCATATGGCCATCACGGACTGGGATCGTCATGGTCCCGAAATGGAAAAACTCGTCGGGATGGGCTGCCCGACGTTCAAGGAATTCATGATCTATGCTTCCGAGGGCTGGCAATCCGACGACCGGGCGATCTACAACACGCTCGAGCGGTGCCGCGACCTGGGTGGGATGCTGCTGGTGCACGCCGAATCGAGCCGCGTGCTCGATGAGTTGATCGCGCGCCATCACACACCCGAGCTGATGCACACGCTACGGCGCACGGCTGCATCCGATGACCCGTCCCAACTTCATCGAGGCCGAGGCGATCCAGCGCGCGATGACCTGGGCCGAGGTGACCGGCGGGCGTCTCTACGTCGTCCACATGTTCAACGGGAGAGGGAGCCGATCTCGTCAAGGCCGCCCGTGCCCGCGGAGTCGACGTGTATGCCGAGACCTGTGCGCAATACCTCGTGCTCGACGATTCCGTGTTCGAAGGCCCGGACGGCCACCTGTTCGCTTGCTGCCCCCAGGTCAAGAAGAAGAAGGACGAGGAGCGGCTCTGGAAGGGCTTGCACGACGGCGAGGTCTCGGTCGTCTCGACCGACACTTGCACGTTCAGCCGGGCACAGAAGGCACGCTGGGGAGGAGACTGGACGAAGATCCCGATGGGGTTGCCGGGCCTGGAGACACTGTTGCCGATCGTCTACACTCACGGCGTGCTCGAAGGCCGGCTCACCACGGCGGAGTTCGTCGCCAAGTGCTGCACCAACCCGGCCAAGCTCATGGGCCTCTATCCGCGCAAGGGTGTCATCGCCGTGGGGAGCGATGCCGACCTCGCGATCATCGATCCCAAGAAGCGAATCGCAGTCGATCATCGAACGATGGAGACCAACGCCGACTGGAGCCCCTACCAGGGTTGGTCGCTGGCCGGCTTCGCCGAGACGACCTTCTCTCGTGGCCGCAAGATCGTCTCGGACTACACGTTCGTCGGCGAGAGCGGCTGGGGCCGCTGGCTGCCCCGCGAACAGGCGGGATCGCTCCTGACGATCGGCGCGACCGCCGCCGATGTCTCCCTCTAGCCCAACACGTCGGCTCTCTCGATCGCCTACTGCGTACTGACCCCGGTCTACCGCGAGGAGTCGCCCATGTTCCGGGCCGGTGAAAGGCAATCCCTCGAGGTCTTGAACGAGCGGTTCGCCGACGTTCCACCGCCACTGGCGGTCGACGAGGCTCGGGTCGAGGCCGCGCGCTGTCTGTTCTGTTTCGACGCCCCGTGTACGCGGGCCTGCCCGACGCACATCGACGTCCCTCGGTTCATCCGTCAGGTCCTCCATCGCGACGAGATCGGTGCGGCCCGGACGATCCTCGAGGCCAACATCTTCGGCGGCAGTTGCGCCTGCGCATGTCCCACCGAGGTCCTCTGCGAAGGCGCCTGCGTCGATCAGATGCTGATGAAAGCACCGGTGCAGATCGGCCGGCTTCAGCGGTTCGCCTGCGACACCGCCGCGGAGCGAGACGTCCCGTTCTTCGAGGCCGGCCCTTCCCACGGGGAAACGGGTGGCCGTGGTCGGCTCGGGACCGGCCGGACTGAGCTGCGCCCACGAGCTGCGCCGGCTCGGGCACGACGTGGTCGTCTTCGAGGCCCGGAACGTTCCCGGCGGCCTCGATACGCTCGGCATCGCCGCTTACAAGATCTCGACCGAGTTCGCACTGGCCGAGATCGAACGCATTCGCGAGATCGGGATCGCGATCGAGCTCGGCCACCGCGTCACCGGCGATGAGATCCGGAAGATGCTCGAGACGTTCGACGCCGTGTTCCTGGGCATCGGGCTGGGCCGGACCGCGCCGCTGTCGATCGAGGGCGAAGACCTGGAGGGAGTCTGGGAGGCGCTCGACTTCATCTTCCAGACCCACACGCGGCCGTTCACCGAGTGCGTCGTGGGCACGAACGTCCTGGTGATCGGTGCCGGCAACACGGCGATCGACGTGGCCACCGCGGCCAGGCGGCTCGGGGCCGAGACGGTCACGATCGCCTACCGACGCTCCGAGGCGCTGATCCCCGCATTCGCCTACGAGTATCAGCTCGCGAAGTCGGATGGCGTCCGCTTCGAGTGGTTCGCCCAGCCGATCCGCGTCACTCGGCGAAGGGCGAAGGGCACGGGCGTCGAGTTCCTCCGCACCGAGCTCGAGGACCCGCGTTCGCGGTCCGGCCGCGTGCGGTCGTTGCCCGGATCGAATTTCGTCCTCCCCGCCGACATGGTCGTCAAGGCGCTCGGTCAGGAACCGCTGCTGGACCTGCTCGCGGCCCTGCCCGAATTGCGTTGCGAACAAGGCCGGATCCTGGTCGATCGAGCCACGGGAGCGACGAGCGTGCCCGGGCTCTTTGCCGGCGGCGACTGCTTGCGAAGCGGGGGCGAGGTCGTCGATGCGGTCCAGGATGGCAAGATCGCGGCGCGCGGCATCCATAACTCGATCTTCTAGTTCCCAGTATATGACAGATTAAATATTATTTATCTGAAAAACTGAAAAACGGAGGGCAGCGACCAATGCCCGACCTGTCGATCGAATTCTGCGGCGTCAAGGCGCCGAACCCGTTCTGGCTGGCATCCGGTCCGCCGACCAACTCCGAATACCAGGTCCGTCGCGCGTTCGACGCCGGCTGGGGTGGCGCGGTCTGGAAGACGCTGGCGGGCGAGCCGATCGTCAACGTCTCGTCGCGCTACGGCGCCGTCGATTACGACGGACGAAAAGTGATGGGACTCAATAATATCGAACTGATCACCGATCGCACGCTCGAGGTGAATCTCAAGGAGATCGCGAGGGTCAAGAAGGCCCATCCCGATCGGGCGCTCTTCGTCTCGCTGATGGTCGAGTCGACCCGCGAAGCCTGGCACGAGATCACCCAGCAGACGCAGGACGCCGGTGCGGACGGCATCGAGCTGAACTTCGGCTGTCCGCATGGCATGAGCGAGCGCGGCATGGGCTCGGCGGTCGGCCAGGTGCCCGACTACACCTGCATGATCACCGAATGGGTCAAGGAGGTCGCGACGGTCCCCGTGATGGTCAAGCTCACGCCGAACGTCGGCGACGTGGCCGCCATCGGCCGCGCGGCGGTCCGGGGCGGGGCCGACGCGATCTCTCTGATCAACACGATCAACTCCATCATGGGTGTGGACCTCGATACCCTCGCACCCAAGCCGGCGGTGCGCGGTTACGGCAGTCACGGCGGCTATTGCGGGCCCGCCGTCAAGCCCGTCGCGCTCAACATGGTCGCCGTCCGTCGCGGCCGATCCCGCCATCAGGGTCCCGATCAGCGGCATCGGCGGCATTCAGGCATGGCAGGACGCCGTCGAGTTCCTCTTGCTCGGCGCCAGTTCGGTGCAGGTCTGCACGGCCGTCATGCATTACGGGTTCCGGATCATCGAGCATCTGAAGAGTGGGATGGAAGGCTGGATGCGCGAGAAGGGATACCGGACGATCGCCGACTTCGTCGGCCGTTCCGTGCCCAGGATCAAGTCCTGGGGCGAGCTCGACTTGAACTACAAGATCGTCGCCCGGATCGACCAGGAGAAATGCATCCACTGCGGGCTCTGCTACATCGCCTGCGAGGACGGCTGCCACCAATCGATTCGATGGGATCGCGTCGCGACGGCCGACTACCTGGCGGCCCAGGGTTCGCGCAACGGTGCGATCCGATCGGGAGGGTACGAGGTCTTACCCGGAGCCGGCGACGGCACGATCAACGTGTTCTCGATCAAGGAGGACACTTGCGTCGGCTGCAACATGTGCAGCCTGGTCTGTCCGGTCGAGGGTTGCATCACGATGCAAGAGGTGGACACGGGCCGGCCGCCGATGAGCTGGAACGAATACCAGGCGAAGCTGGCCACGGGCGAGGTCGCTCCGATTCAGCCGCCGCAGCACGTCTGAGCTCATTCACGAAGTATCGGTGGGCTTGCCCTGAGCACCAGCGACAGATCAGGGTCATGGCGAAGATGTTTGCCAGCTCGTCGGCCTTGGTCTGCGGATCGACCAGCGCGGCGGATTCCTTGTGAACGGCGGTGAGAGGTCCTGCGAGTTGAATCCCCACTCGGCTGTTGATATCGTCCGCGGTCTCGGTGAAAAACCGCTTGACATAACGAAGATCCTCCTCGGTTGGGACCAGGATTCGGCCCTTCTCCACCGGACGCCTCGTCAGGACTTTGAGCTTCATCGAATCGGAGCCGGTCAGCACTCCCGAGTTATGGGTGAGGTTGTGCCGGAGTTGCCAGAGGATCGCGAGCGTCGCTGCTCGTTTCTCCTGGTCCTCCTTCGAAGGCCCTTTTCCCTGGTTCTTCGCCGGCAGGAGGAACTCATCCCAGAAGTCCTTATCGGACGGGTGCGAGGAGCTTTCGGAATCGCTTATTGATCACGTCGTTGCTGAGCCACGTGTCGGACTCGCAGAGCGCTCTCCCGATCGAGCCCGCTTCAAAGTGCGCGATCACCTCATTTCCCTTCGCGGTGAACTCGTTATAGCGATCATCGGTCACGAAGCCTGAGAGCTGGTCGATGCAGACGGCCGCGAGCTCCTTGATGAACCGCTCGAAGGTCTCGATGAGGTTCGCCAGGACAAGACGACGCAGATGCCCCATGTGTTTCGCTTTGATCGCTGGATAATAGGAACCTTCACTGATGTGGTCCTCGATATAATCGATCAAGCCAAAATTTGTGTTCACGGCTCGTCGATAGTGAGTGATCGGGCTCTGCGACTCGGGACCCAATGGCTCGGTATGCGAGAGAATGCTCGCGGATCTCGCTCGCGAAGGTCGATGGGGGGACGGCCTCGCTTCTTCGCCACGACGGTCCTCCTCAGCGATTGAGTTCCGAGATTTTCCACGAGGGATATTCGACGAGGAGCCATTCGTCCTCACGATCCGACCAGGAAAACAAGAACGTCCTCCTCTTTAGGATTATCCCGATCCGCAAGCTCATCGAGACTTTGCCACTTGATGGTTTGTCCGGCCGGTTCTGGTCCAGTCGAGATCGGCACGACGGGGTAGAGGAAGAGCTCTCTCTTGGAACGGCGCAGAACCTCGGTTAATTCGTCACTGGGACAGGGGAAATCGACCACTCCCGTGAGGAGGGGGTCTCCGTCGACGATCCACCAGTTATCTGGCTCCTGTCCAGCCACTTCGCCAACTCGGCTGGCTTGAGGACGTAGTGAGGTCGTTCCAGTATGCTCATCGTCGTCCTCTGCTCTTGGCCGCCGTGTTCGAGTACACGTGGCCGAGATGTCGTTCACCCTGGCCTCAAGCACCCTTCCATTATACGGCGCAACGAGCTTGCGTGACACTCGCTCAACGCAGCCGTCGAGGCGAGGGAACGCCCTCATCCTCGCGAGGAGATCGCGGTCAGCACCTCGTCCAGGCAATCGACCAGGAAGTCCGCATCGTCGCGGGTCAGGCACATCGGGGGCTTGATCCGGAGCGTGTTGCCGGCCAGGCCCCCCTTGCCGATGAGCAGGCCGCGCTCCTTGCACAGTTCCAGCAGGTCGGCCGTCTCGGTCGTGGCGGGTTCCTTCGACTGGCGGTCGCGCACCAGCTCGACGCCCAGCATCAGCCCCATGCCGCGGACCTCACCGATCATCGGCTGGCGTTCCTGGAGCTCCAGGAGCCGATCCTTCAGGTGCGTCCCGACAGTCAGGGCGTTCTGCTGAATGCCCTCGCTGTCGATGACTTCGAGCGTCGCCAGCCCTTGCGTCATCGAGATCGGATTACCGCCGAACGTGTTGAAATGGACGCGGTTCTTCATGACGCGGGCGATCTCCGGCCGGGTGACGCACGCGCCAGAGGCGCCCCGTTGCCGATCCCCTTGGCCATGGTGACGAGGTCGGGCGTGACGCCCCAGTTCTCGAAGCCCCAGAAGGCCGTGCCGGTCCGGCCGAAGCCGGTCTGGACCTCGTCGGCAATGCACAGACCCGCCGTGCTTGCGGACGATCTCGTAGACGATCTCGAAGTATTCGCGAGGCGGCGTGACCGTCCCGCCGACGCCCTGAATCGGCTCGGCGATGAAGCAGGCGACCTCGCCGGGCGTCTCGTACCGGATCAGGTCCTCGACGTCCCGCGCACACTTCAGGTCGCAGCTCGGATACTCCAGGCCGAACGGGCATCGATAGCAGTAGCCGGGCGTCGCGTGCTTCACGCCGATCGTCGGGTTCGACTTGAACTTCCACGTCCCGTGTGCGGTCAGAGCCATGGCCGCCTGCGTCCCGCCGTGGTAGCCGTTGCGGAGGCTGATGACATCGGTGTTGCCGGTGAACTCTCGCGACGAGAGGATGGCGATCTCGTTGGCCTCGCTGCCGGAATTCGTGAAGTAGCTGACCGACAGGCCGCTCCCCTCGGGCATGTGCTCGGCCAGCTTCTTGCCGAACAGGGCGATCGTGGGATGGAGGTAGATCGTGGTCGTGTGCTGGAGCCGGCCGACCTGCTCGCGGACCTTCTCGACGACCTTGGGATGGCAGTGGCCGACCGAGACCGTGACGATCCCGGCGAAGGCGTCGAGGTATTGCTTGCCGGTCTCGTCCCAGACGTACTGCATGTGGCCTTCGGCGATCAGCAAGGGCTCGCGATAATACGTGATCAAGCCCGGCGTGAGGTACTCGCGGCGCATCGCGAGCACTTCGCTGCGCGACGGGCCGTCATAAGGAGCGGGCGTGTGAGACGAGATGGGCAGCGGTGCCGGTGCCGACGTGATCGGCTTCGTCGTGGTCTTCATGCAGGAATCCTTTGATATACCAGCGCGATCACTTCAAAGCTGAACGATCGCCCCGTAGGTCTCGGGCCTGCGGTCGCGGAAGAACTGCCAGGTGTTGCGGACCTCGCGGATCAGGTCGAGGTCCAGGTCGGCGATCACGATGTCATCGGCGTCGCGGCAGCCGACGGCGAGCATCTGCCCGCGCGGATCGCAGAAATAGCTCTGGCCGTAGAACTCGCCGATCCGCCAGGGCTCCTCGAAGCCGGGCCGGTTGATGGCGCCGATGAAGTAGCCGTTGGCCACGGCGTGCGCCGGCTGCTCGAGCTTCCAGAGGTACTCGGAGAGGCCGGCCACCGTCGCCGAGGGATTGAAGACGATCTCGGCGCCGTTGAGGCCCAGGCAGCGCGCCCCTTCCGGGAAATGGCGGTCGTAGCAGATGTAGACCCCGACTTTCCCAACCCGGGTCTCGAAGACCGGGTATCCGAGGTTACCGGGCCGGAAGTAGAACTTCTCCCAGAAGCCGGGCGGGCAGTGCGGGATGTGCATCTTGCGGAATTTTCCGAGGTAGCGGCCGTCCGCGTCGATCACCGCCGCCGTGTTGTAGTAGACCCCGGTCAGGTCTTCTTCGTAAACCGGCACGATCAGCACGATTTCGTGCCGTTTGGCGAGGTCGGCCATCAGCCGGGTTGTGGGCCCGTCCGGGACCGGCTCGGTCAGCTCGTACCACCGCGATTGCTGCTCGGCGCAGAAATAGGGGCCGTAGAAGAGCTCCTGCAAGCAGACGATCTGGGCCCCGCGGTCGGCGGCCTTGGCGATCAGCTCCGACGTGCTTTTCGATCATTGCCTTCTTGACGATGGCAACAGGCGAGGTGGCAGGCTCGCAGAGCGTGGCCTGGATCAGACCGCCTCGGACCATTCGCGACATGATGATTCCTCATTCCATGTTGACATTCGAGATGGTGACGATGCTACAGGAAGGATGCCAATGATTCCAGTCAGGACAGACACGCGTAGGCTGATTACGGAGCTCGCGTCTACTCGCGGCCTGTCCTCCCATGATAAGATGTCGGTTTGAATCCCTTCCACGGAGACTCTCCCATGGTAACGACCCAGCCCGAGCTCGAATCCCGCGATCGTGTCAACATGCTCGTCGGAGGCCGCTGGGAGGCGAGCCGATCACCGCGTTCCGGCCCGGTGTATAACCCGTCGAACGGCAGCGTGATCGCCACGGTCCCGTTCTGCACGGCGGACGAGGTCGATCGCGCCGTGCGATCGGCCGCCACGTCGCTACCGTACTGGGCGGAGACGCCGGTCGTCGAGCGGGCGCGGGTGATGTTCCGGTTCCGCGAGCGCCTGGCCGCACAGGCCGAGGAGCTCGCGAACCTGGTCACGCGCGAGCACGGCAAGACGCTCGCCGAGGCGCGGGCGTCGGTCCAGCGCGGGATCGAAGTCGTCGAGTTCGCCTGCGGGGTGCCCAGCCTGATGATGGGCCAGTCGCTGGCGAACATCGCCAGGCAGGTCGACTGCGAGACGATCCGCCATCCGGTCGGCGTCTGCGCGGGGATCACGCCGTTCAACTTCCCGGCGATGGTCCCGCTCTGGATGTTCCCGATCGCGATCACCTGCGGCAACACGTTCGTGCTCAAGCCCTCGGAGAAAGTGCCGCTCTCGGCGGTCCGGATGGGCGAGCTGCTCATGGAGTCGGGGTTGCCCGAGGGAGTCTTCAACATCGTGCACGGCGACCGCGAGGCCGTCGATGCGCTCTTGACTCATCCCCTGGTCCGCGCGGTCTCGTTCGTCGGCTCGACCGAGGTGGCCCGGCATGTGTACGAAACCGGGACGCGGAATGGCAAACGGGTGCAGGCGGCCGGCGGGGCGAAGAACCATCTGATCATCATGCCGGATGCCGACCTCGACCAGGCCGTCGGTGCGCTCCAGCTCTCGGCGTTTGGCTGTGCCGGCGAGCGCTGCATGGCCGGCAGCATCGCGATGCCCGTGGGCCGGGTCGCCGACTCTCTGGTCGAGCGGCTCTGTCAGGGCGCAAGCCGGCTGAAAGTCGGGCCGACCGACGGAGGCGCCGACGTCGACATGGGACCGGTCATCACCCGCGAGCACCTCGAGCGCGTGGCCGGATATCTCGACATCGGCCGCCGCGAAGGGGCCGACATCGCCCTCGACGGCCGGTCCGCCGTGCGCGACAACGGCGGCTTCCTGATCGGTCCCAGCGTGCTCGACCGCGTCGAGCCCGGCATGAGGGTTGCGCGCGAAGAGATCTTCGGACCGGTCCTCTCGGTCATCCGTGCGGACGATCTCGACCAGGCGCTGGCGATCGGCCGCGAGTGCCCTTATGGCAACGGTGCGTCGATCTTCACCCGGAGCGGCTGGGCGGCACGGCAATTCAAGCAACACTTCAACGCCGGGATGATCGGGATCAACGTCGGCGTGCCCGCCCCCATGGCCTGGTTCCCGTTCACCGGCTGGAACCGATCGTTCTTCGGCGACCTGCACATCCAGGGAACCGAGTCGATCCAGTTCTACACCCAGCAGAAAATGACCATGACCCGTTGGTTCGAATCACCGCGGGATTCGCACCATGACCCGGTGTGGAAGACGGGCAAAGGGTGAGGATTCGGCCGTCTCAACCGGGAAAGAGACTGGTCATGTCACTGGTGAAATGTCCGGTCCCTGGATGGAGAAGCGACCATCATAGCCCTTGCTCGGTGTCCCATGCACTTCCTCGAAGATCAATTGGCAAATCAGCAACCCCTCAACCAGACGGACTTGAACGGACCGGTGTTCCAGATCTCGAGTTGGATCGGATTGCCGAGGAACGTCGGATCGTTGGGGCGATATCCGAAGCCCGCATGGATCGTCGGTGCCGTCACGTGGACGCCGATCCCGATCCTCGCGAGGCTGCTCTTCCCTTCGACCCGTGCCGCGATCCGCGAAGTCTGGGGAAGTTGGATCTTCTCGATCGTCCAACCCAGGAGGCACAGGCCCGGCTCGATCTCGAACCCCTGTGAGCAATCGGCGGTCGTGGCGAGAGCACTTGCGAAGGGTGCTACTTTGAATCCGGGATCCGAAGGATCGATCGTGGTTTGGGCCGCTTGTCCTGCCGATGACTTCCACACTTCCAGCTTTGCATCCAGCATCAAGTCAATGGCCGTGGACGACCAGACATCAGGATTTGACGGGTCCGGTTCGGGAGTGATCCTGATGAACTGCCGCCTCAATGCAGCGAGAATCTCGCGATCAGAAAGGATCATGCCACCGTCCCGGTGAGTTCCCGAAACTCGGATCGTCGCACCCAAAGGCGACTGATTCCCGCGTCGGATTCATGCGGGAACTCGACCAAGGCGAGGCCCTTGTCGTAATCGATGCCGACGACTCCGATCGGCAGATAATGCCGCTCTCCCTCCGTCGTGATGAAACCCTCTTCCACGCGGAGGTGATGGCCTGCGGTTAAAAACATCCTTGACAGTGACGGTCCTCTCGGAATCACGCAGGCCTGGGCCCACTTCGCACGGGATTTCCGCCATGATCCTTGTCTCCTGCCAAGTGTGGCCGAAGCTTTCTCTGAATAAAAGAACAGTATCGGATCTTCGGATTCGCTGCAATACCGCCTCGACCCAATCTCAACCGTTCCCGATCGAGTCCACCCTTCCAACCGATTGCTCCGGCCCTGCAACCTTCATCAGCACGAGGTAGCTCATCGCCGAGAGTGCGAAGCTGATGAACCACGCATAGTTGTACATCGAGATCCAGACCGGTGCGACCTCGAGAGCACCGATAGTGCCCAGGAACCCGGGCACACAAGGACCGATCCCGACCGCCAGGGCGATCAGTGCCGCCGGGTTGAAGCCATTGCGGTACCAGTAAGGCCCTGCGCTCTGATAGAGACCTTTGAGGTCGAGCTTGGTCCGGCGGATGACGTAGTAGTTGACGATGAGGACGCCCCCGACGGCCCCGAGCAACGAGGAATAAGCAACCAGCCATTTGAAAATGTAGCCCGAGGGGTCGGCGATCAGCTTCCAGGGCTGCATCAGGATTCCCAGGATGCCCGTGATCAAGCCGCCGGTCCGGAACGAGATCACCCGCGGCCAGACGTGTGAGAAATCGTTCGCCGGGCCGACCACGTTGGCGGCGATGTTGGTTGCCAGGGTTGCCAGGCAGAGTGAGACCATCGCCACCGACAGCACCAGCGGATTGCGGAATCGGGACAGGAGGTCGATGGGATCCCAGATCGTCTTCCCGTAGATCACGATCGTCGCCGAGGTGACGGCCACGCCGATGAATGAGTAGAGCGCCATGGTCGTGGGTAGTCCGAGGATCTGGCCCAGGACCTGGTCGCGCTGCGACCGTGCATACCGCGTGAAATCCGGAATATTGAGCGAGAGTGTGGCCCAGAACCCGATCATCCCCGTCAGGGCCGGGAAGAAGAACACCCAGAACTGGCCGGCCTTTGGCCCTGCCGGCTCGAACTGCGAGGGCTGCGACAGCATTGGCCCAAACCCATTGGCCTGCACGTAGGCCCAACCCAGCAAGGCAAGCCCCAGAGCAATGAGAAGCGGCGCCTTGATGTTCAACAGGAAGCGGATCGACTCGATCCCCAGGTAGATGACGACGATGTTGACGGTCCAGAACGCCAGGAAGCAGGCCAGTTGGGCGCGATTGATACCCAGTCCGGCGATCGTAGGCAGTTCAGTCCAGGCCGGAAAGTAAATGGCCAGGATTTTGTAGATGGCCTCGCCGCCGATCCAGGTCTGGATGCCGAACCACCCGCAGGCGACGAGGGCGCGCAGCAGTGCCGGAACGTTGGCCCCGAGAATCCCGAAGGACGACCGGCAATAGATCGGGAACGGGATGCCGTACTTGGTCCCCGCGTGTGCGTTCAGGACCATGGGGATCAGCACGATGGTATTACCCAGGACGATCGTGAGGACCGCCTGCCACCAGTTCATCCCCTCGGCGATCAGGGAAGAGGCCAGCATATACGTCGGGATGCAGGCCGACATCGAGACCCACAGCGCCGCGATGTCCTTCAGGCCCCACCGCCGCTGGTCCTTCGTGGTGGGAGCGAGGTCGGAGTTGCCGTGAAACGATTCCTCGAACGGGTCCAACTCGGGGATGGTCGCCAGCGGTGGCCAGGCTGCCGGATGATCGATGGCCTCCAACTTTGACATCCTCCCACATCATCGAACACGATCCGGGAACGGCTCGATCCGCGCTCGAGGCATCCCCCTAGTCCACCAGATCCGAAATGACCATCCACCAGAAGAGGAAGCTGCCGGCTCCCTCGGGTCTTGTTGTCACGGTACGTGATTTTTTTCGTGTATTTCGTGGATTTCGTGTTCCATTCTCTGGTCTCAGGACCGCTTCCGTGGTCCTGTCGATCGGCGAGCGGTGAACTCGTGCGGCCCATGAGCGGTTGTTTGTGATTTCGTGGACTAGGACGGCGCCGAGCGCGACGAACCTGCCGGACGGTGAAGACCGCCTGGAGCCTTTCAACGGACGCCCAAGGGAATGTTCACCGACTTGCCATCCAGTTCGACACTCAGGACGCCATCCATCCCCCCCTTGGGGAAAAGGGGTGGCCCATTCGGTGTCACCAAACCATCGCCTTCGGCCTTGAGATCCACCTTTTTCTTGCCGACTGTGAGGGTTCCGGCACCGGGGGACGGGGAAATGGGTGTCGTGCCATCCTCCTTCAGGAAGTAGAAGGAGACCTCGGCGCTGACCGGAGATTTCCCCGACACCTCCTTCTGGACGATTTCAACGAATCCCTTACCACCTGGAATCGTGATCAGGTTCCCTTTGTGGGGCGGCGGGGTTCCGGGATCTAGCGTCGAGGGAGCACCCCCACCGCAACCGGCGAGAACTCCGAGAACCACGAGACAACCCGTGCGCGCGATCCGGAACATGGAGGAAATCCTCTCACAGTCGGGAGCGAGTGAAACCGTTTCGGTGGGAAGCCTGTAGGATGTTGAGAACCGGAACGCCCTCGGGGACGGAGGCGTCTCACAGGGTGTACGAGAACCTTGTTGTAGGGTGGGTCGAACGCCGCAACGCGGCGTGAGGCCCACCGAACACCGCGGCTTTGGTGGGCCTCGCCGCGAGGAATCGCGGCTCGACCCACCCGACACACTTCTCGTACACCTTTCACTCCGTCCCGGGAGCGTCGAGATTCGTCGGCTTCGAGGATCGCAATCATCAGTACGAGTCGGAGCTAACCACCTCGCCGCCGGCACGGGTGGAAAGCTGCTGATAGACGCCGAGCTGCGCTCCACTATTCAGCAAATAGTAGCCCGTCTTCGTGTAGGGAGCCGAATAGGGCACGCTCGTATAGACCGTGCCGTTGGGCATGGCGTCCTGATAGCTGTCAGCATTCCCCGCGCTGAACGACCAGGAGCTGATCGAGTTCTTGACAAAGTGGACCGAGCCGTCGCAGAAAGCGAAATTCGCCCCCCCTGGGTGGTGGCTCCCCGCGATTGTCGGAGAGTAGTAGCCGGGGTTTGTACCTCCACCGAAAGCGACGTTATTGCCAGTCGCCAGGTTGAGCGGATAGAGCGTGGCGAAGAGCGTGTCATACCAGCGGCCCGAGTTCCATGAACCGTCCGAGACGGCGTAAGTCGGATCGAGGAGGAACAGTTCCCCCTTGGAGTGTTCGCCGAAGATGAACGTGTTGCTCGTTCCGTCCGTGACCGCGGCAATCCTGACGCTGCTGTCGTTGTAGATCGTGCCGTTGAACTGGGCAAGGACTGTGGACGACATCAGGTTGGAGAAACCGAACGTGAACGTGCCCGCGTTGCCGGCGTAGCTGGTGAACGCCTGCATCCAAATGCCGGGTGGCAAGGTAATCTCGTTGAAGCTCCAGCCCGGGGCGGTGGGGGTGCCAAGCGAGTATAGGGATGAGATCTGGACACTCTGATTCTGGGCATCACTGGGACAGACCAGCGAATTGATCTGGACCCCGCAGATCGTCATGTTCGCCGGGTCCGACGAGGTGAGGTTGAAGTTGACCGCGTTGTACATCGCCGACTGTTCGAAGAACGGCAGCATGCGGACGAAGACGCTGAAATTCTCCGGGTAGGTACTGACGTGCGGGGGGTTGAAAAGCGTGCCCGAATAGGAGCCGCCGGGGAAGCAGCCATTCGAGGACTCGTAGTTGTTGGCGGCCAGGGCGATTTGCTTGAGGTTGTTGGTGCATTGGGCGCGGTGCGCGGCTTCACGGGCCGCCTGAACGGCAGGCAACAGCAGGGCGATCAGCACAGCGATGATCGCGATGACGACCAGTAGCTCGATCAGCGTGAATCCTCGAGTCGATCGTAAGCCAGACCGGGCTGTCATGAGATTGGGCTCCTCAGAGTGCGGGGTCGGTCGAGGGTGGGAGAGTGTGTGGTTTTACCGCGTCCGAGGTATTCCCGATTCAACATCGGAAGCACAACACGGATTGATGAGAAAATCGGAAAAACCGATACCGTCAGGCGGTTCCCGGGAGACAGCGGAGCCAATCGGGGGAGAGAGACTGTCGCCGGGGGCAAAAAATGATCCACACAAACCTACCGTACTCGATGCCCGAATGCAATCCGGTTCCTCATGTGAATTCTTTCCTCTTGTGTATCAACGATTTCGGACCGCCCTCGTTGCGCAATGCCATGAGGGCGTAAGATCGGAGCCGTGGGGCACCATCCGAGGGCTCAAGCCGTTCATGCGTTACAGGACAAACCGCTTGCGCCCGCCTTAAAGGTTGAGGAACCGTTGCTCGTGGACGTCGAAGACGCCCTGAGTGGTGATCCGCAACTCTGGTATGACCGGCAGGGCCAGAAATGAGAGCGTGCCGAACGGCGCATCCAGCGGACAGCCCAGCGCATGGGCGGCCTGATTCACTTCGTCGAGCTGGCGACAGATGGTATCGGCATCCGCGAGGGAGAGCAGCCCGGCAACCGGGAGGGGAAGGAGGGCCTGCACGGCCCCTCCCGAGGCGGCGACGAACCCGCCGCCGTGTTCAGCGAGGGCCCGGGCGCAGGTGAGCATGTCGCGGGCGTTCGTCCCCGCGACGATCAGGTTGTGGGAATCGTGGGCGACTGACGAACCCAGGGCGCCGTCGCGTGTCAGCCCGAAGCCGCTCACCAGCCCCAGGCCGATCCGGCCAGAGGCTCGGTGTCGCTCGATGCTGGCGATCAGCACCACGTCGCGCTCCGGGTCGAATGCCCAGCGGCCTTCGATCCGGCGGACGCTCCGAAACGTGCGCCGGGTGATGATCTGGTCGGGGACGATCTCGATCACGGGACAGGTCTCAGCGGCCAGTGGCAGGCGGAACGTGCTCTCATCCAGGGGGGGCAAGTGGACCGTGTTCTCCTGAGGGAGCCGCGGTGCGGAGCCGTGGTCCAGGTACCGGTGTTCGTCCACCACGAGCCGGCCGTCCTTGATCACAGTGGACACCCGGAAGTCTTTGAGGTCCTCAACGAGGATCATGTCGGCTCGATAGCCCGGGGCCAGCGCACCGCGATCGGTGAGACCATAGTGCCGGGCCGGCACGTAGGCGGCATGCCGGACCGCGACGGCCGGTTGGACACCGCCGGCCACCAGGCGACGGAGCAACCCGTCGAGGTGGCCATGTCGGCGCAGGTCGTTGGGAAAGATGTCGTCGGTGGCGAGGCACCACGACTCGTCGATCTCGCCGCTGGCCAGGATGGGGAGCAGCGCATCGAGGTTCTGGCGCTCGAACCCTCGCGGACCTGAACCAGCATGCCGAGCGCGGCCTTGGCGCGTGCCTCTTCCACGGTCGTCGATTCGTGATCGGAGCGGATGCCAGCGCTGGCGTACGCCATCAGCTCTCGACCGGCGAGCGCCGGGGCATGACCGTCTGCCACGGTCCGGGTCATCAGGGCGGCCTGCACCTTTTCCAGGATACCACGCTCGGCCCCGAGCAGGGCGGGGATGTCCATCACTTCGGCCAGGCCGAGAACCCGGGGCCGTGCTAGCAGATCGCGGACCTCGGAACCACCCAGTACGGCGCCGGCGTCTTCCCATTGCGTCGCCGGCACGCAGGACGACGCCATGAAGAACAGGTCGAGCGGCAGCCCCTCGCTCGCCTCGACAAGCATATCGATCCCCCGGACACCCAGGACATTGGCCACCTCGTGCGAGTCCGAGATCATCGCGGTGGTCCCCATCGGCACGATCAGCCGAGCCAGTTCGGCGGGAGTCAGCAGCGTACTCTCCAGGTGCATGTGCGCATCGATCAGACCGGGCAAGACCACCCGGCCCGAAGCCGGGATCGTGCGGCTGGCCCGCCACTCATAACAGCCCACGCCAGCAATGTGGCCATCGGCGACCACCACATCGGCCGGCTCGACACGACGATTGAAGACGTTGAGGACCCGCCCACCTGCGATCAGCAGATCGCCCGGCTCCTGGCCGAGTGCAACGCGGATCCGACGCCGCAGGCACGACACGTCGTCGCAAGGAGGCTGCCTCTTCCCGGCCGACCCCAAGCCGTCATCGACACCCACAGCGATCCTCCTTGCCCACCACGTTGAACCTCGCCGTTGACCGTGAGAGAGTTGCCTGCGTCCAACGCATCCATTTGACCTCTAGGCGGGGTAAAACTCAAGCAGGTCAATCCTTCGTGTCGATCGTCTGCCAGCGGCCGGTCTTCGCAGTGAAGACGTGGAGGTGTCCTCCTTGAGAGACCGCGGCCGAATCGCCGTGCACCATCGTCACCAGGGGAGACCAGATCATCCCCGGGGCGTTCGCCAGAGGTTTGTCCAGGATCAAGGTGTCCCAGCGTCCGGCCCGGCGCTGTAGGCATAGACGTGCCGGCCGAGCACGTAAACCGCCAACGTGCCCTTGGACGATTGGTGAAACGCCTTGTTCGCGGAACGGTTCGTCCAGGTCCAGGACCGACCAGCGAGCATGTTCGGAATCGTAGACCGCAAGCTGAGTCACGTTGAAGTCTTGATCAGGATGGCCCGATCTTCCGAAGGACGAAGCCACAACTGATTGTGAGTTGTTAACAAAAGGTAAGATGAAGGCGTCCTTGGTTCCCATGCACAAGTCCCGAATGTCCCACCGATCGGGATCGAGACGGTACATGGCCAATTGAGTTGTCTTCGGACCCATGGCCGTAATGAGGACCGTGTCTTGCCAGGCCGAGGCGGAATACACATTCATGCCGTGCGGTGGCCGATAGCTCCGAGCCTTGCCGGTCTCGGTCGCGTAGATCACGACCCGGTCGTTCGCGGCGGATTGTGAGACGATCAATCGCGGGGTCGTGGTGATGTAGTCGGGAGGGGAAGCTTCGTGGCCGGGCGCTCCGTTGGCCACGCCGGATGCTTCGTGGCCGGGCGCTCCGAGGGCAAAGCCACCGCCGGATGCTGCCCCCTTGGGGGATTCGGCTCTGAGCTGCGCCTCGAGCTTGCGAATCCGGCCCTTCAGCTCCAGGATTTCTATGCTCTGCACCTCCATCTTGGCTGTTGCCGTCTTGAGCTTTTCCTTGTACTCACGGATCACGTCCTGAATGTCCTTGACGGCCTTCCGGACCGTGTTCTCCGAAGACTGCGACGGTAGCGCCTCGGCTTTGGACTTCTGATCAGCCGGCCCGGCGCCGAGCTGCCGCGCGGCCACACCGACGCCGCCGACACCGCCGAGGCACACCAACACGGCCGCAAAGGTCATCCAGCGCGTCAGCGACATGGTTCTCAAGACTCCTTGTATGAGTGTCATTACCGACGTCGAGGCGACGGCCGCGGTCAAGGACTGGCCGGTCGCGAGTCGCATCGCGGCGGTGATCGTCCGGGTCAGCAGAGCAGGGGGGATGCTGGGAGCCATCTCGGAAATCGCCGGCACGACCAGGACGGCCGAGGTCGGGGCCAGCCCGCGACGGGTCAGGCGAGAACGCAGCAACTCGCGCCCCTTGGCCATCCGGCTCCGGACCGTTCCAACCGGGCAGCCCAATCGCTCGGCGGCCTGGTCGTGAGTCAGCCCCTCGAAGTAGCAGAGCACGATCGGCGTCCGGAACCGGACCGGCAGCCGGGCGACCTCCGCATCCAGCTCGACCCGAAGCTCGCCCAGGTCGGCTTCGCTGGACGTGGCCAGGACATCGTCCTGCAAGTCGCATCGTTCGCGAGAGCGCCGGCGCGTCCGGTCTCGTCGCGACCGCCTGGCAACCTGGAGGGCGACCCCGTAGAGCCAATTCGCCAGCAGGTCCCGGTCGCGGATCGCTCGTGCCTTCTTGACCAGCACGAGGAACGTCGCCTGAAAGGCGTCCTCCACGTCGTGTGGATCGTCGAGCAGCCGTCGGCAGATTCCCAGCACCATCGGCCCATGCCGCGACACGATCGCCTCGAACGCCACCTCATCCCGATCTCCCACGAACCGGGCCAGGAGCTGACCTTCCGACAAGCCCGTGACCGTCCCGTGACCGAACAGCCGCTGAATCTGACCCAGCACGAGACCAGCTCGTTGGCTTGTTGCCATGACCGTGTGCCTCCCTCTCTAACCACCGGACACGGTTCCACGGTTCCATCATCCTCTTTCATACTGCCCGCTCGACAGCGATCAATCGTTTTTTCTCGACCGAATCGTCGGACTTTCATCCATCTTCGGGGATGCATGGATCGACGGACGGTAGCCAGCCCGGGTGAGGAAGCTCGCCAGGATGATTGTCAGGCGATCAAACTTTGTGTAATGTGAGTTCAACAGTCTAACCCTTTGGTGAGCGGCGATTGTGCTCCCCGCCCCTGTGGCGGACCATCCCACCCCCAGGAGTTGACGCAATGCCTCGACTCTTTGCCTTGGAGTTGCTGGCCTTCCTCGCCTTGGCTGGCCTGGTCCAGGCCGATGACTCCTCCGAGACGTTCTTCGAGCTGAAGATCCGTCCCGTGCTGGCCAAGGATTGCCTGCCCTGCCATGGCGGCAAGAAGACCAGTAGTGGTCTGAAGGTTGACTCGCGGGAAGCTCTGATCAAAGGGGGAGACCGTGGGCCGGCGATCGCGGCTGGCAACCCGGAGAGCAGCCTGTTGATCCAGGCGATCCGTCACACCCACGACGAAGTCCAGATGCCGCCCAAGCGGCGGTTGCCCGAGGAAACCATCGCGGACTTCGCAAAGTGGATAGCGGGCGGGGCGACCTGGCCGGAGGGCAAAAGCCAGCCCCTTGCCGGCAAAGGCTCCGCCTTAGCGCGGCACTGGGCCTTCGAGCGGGTCAAACCCGTCCAGCCACCGACGGACCCCACCGGCTGGTCCGACGGGCCCGTCGATCGGTTCATCGCCGCCAGGCACCGATCGGCCGGCCTTCGACCCGTGCGACGCGCCGACAAGGGCACGCTCCTGCGCCGCGTCACATTCGATCTGATCGGATTGCCGCCCACGCCGGAGGAGTTCACCGAGTTCCTCGGCGACCCGAGCCCGGGCGCGTTCACCAGGGTCGTCGACCGCCTGCTCGCCTCGCCCCACTACGGCGAGCGCTGGGGCCGCCACTGGATGGATGTGGCTCATTACGCCGACACTGCCGGCGACAACGCCGACTATCCCGTGCCCGAAGTGGTGCGCTACCGTGATTACATCATCGACTCGTTCAACCGAGACAAGCCGTACGACCAGTTCGTCCGCGAGCAACTGGCCGGCGACATCCTCGCCCGGGACCAATCGGGAGCGGATTATGCGGAGTCGATCGCAGCGACCGGGTTCCTCGCCCTGTCGCGGCGATACGGGACCGGTCCCTTCGAGCTCTGGCACCTGACTTTGGAGGACACGATCGAGACGACCGGACGCGCCTTCCTGGGACTGACGCTCCGGTGCGCCCGATGCCACGACCACAAGTTCGACCCCGTCGCCCAGACCGACTATTACGCCCTCTACGGCATGTTCGCCAGCACGAGCTTTCCCTGGGCTGGCTCCGAGGAGACGCAGTCGAAGGGCTTCCCGCGCATGAATTTCGTGCCCCTGCTGGAACCTTCGCGTGCCGAGCCGAAGCTGAAAGCCTATCGCCAGCGACTCACGGAGCTAGAGCGGATGATCCCCGCTCTGAAGACCTCGAAAGATCCCAAAGTCCGAACACGTCTGGCCGTGCTCGAGACTGAGAAAACCCGGCTCCAGAGGACAGCCCTTCCTCTGGACCTGCCCGGCAGCTATGCCGTGACTGAGGGGAAGCCGACGGATGTGCCCCTCCAGCGCCGCGGTGATCCGGGTAGTTCCGGGCCGGTCGTCGCGCACGGCGTGCCCCGATTCGCGTTTCTGGCCGGCGATCCACCGCCGCCCCTGGCGCCGGGGAGCAGCGGCCGATCTGAGCTGGCGCAATGGTTGACTCGCCCCGAGCATCCCCTGACGGCACGTGTGATGGTCAACCGGATCTGGCAACATCACTTCGGCCGGGGGATCGTCGCCACACCGTCGAATTTCGGACTGCGCGGCGAGCCGCCCAGCTATCCCGCGCTGCTCGACTGGCTCGCGGCCCGATTCGTCGCCAGTGGCTGGTCGGTCAAGGCGATCCATCGCGAGATCGTTCTGTCCGAGACCTATCAGCTCTCGAGCGACTTCGACGATCGGGATGCCACACTCGATCCCGGAAACCGTTGGCTGTGGCGTTATCCACGACGTCGCCTCGACGCGGAGTCGATTCGCGACGCCATGCTGGCCGTCTCGGACCGCCTCGATCCCAGTAGGCCGGGCCGCCATCCGTTCCCCCCGATCGAGGCATGGCACTGGACCCAGCACGACGCCTTCAAGACGGTCTATCCCTCCGACCATCGTAGCGTCTACCTCATGACCCAGCGCCTGATCAAGCATCCCTTCCTGGCGATCTTCGACGGCCCCGATACCAACTACTCGACTGACGTCCGCAGCCAGTCTACCGTCCCGCTCCAGGCCCTCTACTTCCTGAACAACCCGCTCGTTCTGGAATACGCCTCGGGACTCGCCCATCGGATGACCAGCGCCTCCACCGACCCCCAGACGCGAATCACCCGGGGTTATCTGCTGGCCTGGGGAAGGCCACCCAGCGAGCCCGAGCTCGATCGTGCGCTTCGCTTCGTCCGCGAGGCGACCTCGAATCTGCATGCCTCCAGCGCGTCTGAAGAGACTACGGATCACGAGGTGTGGATCAGCCTCGCCAAGATCCTCCTGACGGCCAATGAATTCCTCTACATCGACTGAGGCTGTGAAAGAAATGCTACCAAATAACAAATTCAAGATGCCAAATAAATATTAATCCTGATCAGTAAAGGGTTTATGATTCTGGAATTGGGAATACGGAATCTGCAATCCGATTCTTTCTCAAGTTCTGATGCGAATCCGCCGATGGCTCGCGGAGTGGTGAGGTGATCATGAGCGACGCGACGAGGGTGGGACGCCGGACGTTCTTGAAGTCAACCGTGGCCGTAGCGGCCGGTCCGGGTTTGTACTCCCGTTTGGCTCTGGCGGCGGAACGGGGTGGCGGCGGGTTGCTGGCGCCGTTGCCCACTCATCACGAAGCGAAGGCCAAGAACCTGCTGGTCATTTTCCTGACCGGTGGGTTCTCGCATGTCGACACGTTCGACTACAAGCCGGCACTCGTTCGCTACCACGGGAAATCGGTCCCTTCATTCGGGCTGCGGCCCGACGAGACGCACGACCGCCCGTTGCTGGGCTCTCCTTTCCGGTTCCGGGCGTGCGGCGAGTCGGGCCTGATGATCAGCGAGCTATTCCCCAACCTGGGAAGCATGGCCGATGAGCTGTGCGTGATCCGATCGTTGCACACGGACATCGTCGAGCATTTCCAGGCGGTGCTGGCCATGCACACTGGCTCGGCGACCGTCCCGATGCCGAGTCTCGGCGCCTGGCTCAGTTATGGGCTGGGGACCTTCAACCGCAACTTGCCCGCCTACGTGGTGCTCTGCCAGCACTTGCCGTATGCGGGCACCCAGGTGTGGGACAGCAGCTTCCTGCCGCCGCTTCACCAGGGGGTGAGGATCGTGCCGGGCCCGGAGCCGATCCCCGACCTCAGACCACCGGCTCGACCGGCCACTCTCGAGGAGCTGGAGCAGGTCATGCTCCGTGACGTGAACGAGCTTCACGCCGAGCGACGCCGAGGCGATACCGACCTCCGCGCGCGATCTGCTACCTTCGACGTCGCCAGGGGCATGATGCACGAGGCGCCCGAGGCCCTCGACATCCGCCGGGAGTCGAAGTCGACCCTTGCTGCCTACGGGATCTCCGAGAGAGACACGTCCTCGTTCGGCCACCAGTGCCTCATGGCTCGCCGGCTGATCGAGCGCGGGGTCCGCGTCGTCGAGCTGATCGACACCGGTTCGAACAATAACTGGGACGCCCATGGCAACATGGAGGAGCATCGACCCAAGGCTCTGCGCGTGGATCGCGCGATCGCCGTCTTGCTGAAAGATCTGAAGCAGCGGGGCCTTCTGAGCCAGACCTTGGTGGCGATCTGCACCGAGTTCGGCCGGACCCCCTGGACCGATACGACCCAGAGCAAGGGCGCAACCATTATGCCAACGCGTTCACGGCGCTCCTGGCCGGCGCGGGGGTCCGAGGCGGAATGGCGTTCGGCGAGACCGACGAGTTCGGAATGACCATCACGGCAAACCCGGTCCACGTCCACGACTACCACGCGACGATCCTCCACCTCATGGGGATCGATCACACCCGACTGGTCTACCGATACGCCGGTCGTGACTTCCGCCTCACCGATGTCGATGGGCATGTGCTCCAGCCAATCCTGAGCTGATTGACCGCTGATAAGGTGTAAAAGAAGGGTCGTAGGGTGGGTCGAACGCCGCACCGCGGCGAGAGGCCCACCGAAATCATCACCGGTGTCGATGGGCATGTGCTCCAGCCAATCCTGAGCTGATTGACCGCTGATAAGGTGTAAAAGAAGGGTCGTAGGGTGGGTCGAACGCCGCACCGCGGCGAGAGGCCCACCGAAATCCTTCCGCCTCACCGATGTCGATGGGCATGTGCTCCAGCCAATCCTGAGCTGATTGACCGCTGATAAGGTGTAAAAGAAGGGTCGTAGGGTGGGTCGAACGCCGCACCGCGGCGAGAGGCCCACCGAAATCCTCTGGTGGGCCTCGGCTCGATGATTCGAGGCTCGACTCACCCTACAAACAACCGCAGGGCTTCTCGTACACCTCCCGAGACGTTGGGGCTCCAATTCGTAAGCTGAATCGAGACGTGTTAATTATTCAGAAGATGGCGTGGAGGATTTCGCCCCGGCTGATCGGGTGAGGCCGGCCCAGCGGGTCCTGGAATTCCGTCTCAGGGGGATAGCCGAGGCAGTGAAAGATGGTCGCCGACAGGTCCTCGGGCCGCACTCGTCCGTCAACGGGGTACGCCCCGATCCGGTCCGACGAACCGTAGACCTGGCCGCCCTGGACGCCCCCACCCGCCATCGTGACGGAGAAGACCGAGCCCCAATGGTTGCGACCTCCGTTGCCGTCCAGGCGAGGGGTGCGACCGAACTCGGCCATGCACACGACCAGCGTCTCGTCCAGGAGCCCACGACGGTCCAGGTCCTCGATCAGGGCCGAGTAGGCCCGATCCGTCGGCGGGGTCAGGACTTCCTTGAGGCGCGAGGATTCCTTGACGTGGCTGTCCCAGCAGGGATTGGCCGGGGGTTCGTCGGCGCCTCGATACCAGTTGACTTGCACCAGACGGACCCCGGCCTCCACCAACCGGTGCGCCAGGAGCACACTCTGGCCGAACGGGGTCGCTCCATAGCGATCCCGATTCGTCTCGGGTTCGTCCTCCAGGCGGAATGCCTGCCGGGCTCCCGTGGAACCCAGAAGATCGAACGCCTGGCGCGCCTGCTCATCGAACGTCGTGGCCAACGGATCGCGATCGAGGATGTCGAGTGCGCGCTGGAGTCCGCCCAGGAGGTCTCTCCGACGCCCCAGTCGAACGTGGTCAATGTCAGCGGGTAGGTTGAATTCCTGGATCGTGTATCCCTCGGGAGTCAGTCGGGCGTTCAGGAGCCAGGGGTCGGAGGTTCGCCCCAGAAACCCCGCATCCTGCCCCGGCCAAACGCTCCCATCGGTGTTGAAGATCCGGTGCGGGAGCGTGACCGAAGGCGGCAACCCATCGCGAGCGTTGAGGATTCGCCCGAGCGTCGCGCCGAGGCAGGGAGCGTCATTCGGTGCTCCTGGATTGGCGTTCTCGAAGTTCATCGGCTGATGAGGCCGACCCGTGAGCATATAGTAGCCGCTGGAAGAGTGGGCATTGTCGCCCGTCGAGACGGCCCGCAGGAGACAGAGCTTGTCGGCAACGAGGGCGGTACGAGGGAACAGCTCGGAGATCGACAGGCCGGGGACCGTCGTGGCGATCGGGCCGAACTCACCCCGCACTTCTGCGGGTGCATCCGGCTTGGGATCCCAGGTCGAGTGCTGGGGCGGTCCGCCCATCAAGAACAAGAGAATGCACGACTTGGCCCGGCCGAACGAGGAGAGGCTCGTCTTCGGACTGTCAGCCACGGCTGCCGTCCGGAGCAGGTCCGTCAGGTTCAACCCCGCACCGAGGAACCCCAGGCCGCCGATGCGCATCACCTCACGTCGGTTCCAGCCATCGCAGAGACGCAAGCCAGGTCCGAGCAGACGGAGCATGGGGACCTCTTTGCGAGAAAGGGGCCAATGGTGTGAAAAACAGTTGTTGAACAGAGCCGACTATAGCGACAGCGGGGGCTCGCTTCAAGGTAAGGGCCCAGTTGATGCCGATCGCGAAATCAGAACCACTTTCGATCGGGAAGGCGGAGCCGCTTGAGGATCTGGGGCCGATTCGAAAAACGAGGCGCATACCCTCATGCTGCTCGGCACGCGGTGACAGGCCCGGAGTGAGATTGGTCACATCATGTGGCGTGACGAGCATGGCGTGGACGGGCCGGCCAGGCGTTCGAGCTTGGTGAGCCGGGGCGCACTGGACAGGGCCACCGCCAATGCACTGGCTACGGACCGCCACGGGCCACCACAGGATGACCAGGCCGCCCAGACGAAGCTCTTCACGGCGCGCCGCTCGCGGATTCGGGATCAGGGCCTGGGGCCTACCTGAGCCCGCACCTCAAGGAACCGGCCGCCTGGACCGCTCCGCACTCGGGCTCGGCTGGCTCAAGGGTGGGCCGGACATCCCGGCTCCCTGCGCCGAATGCCGCTCACTGCAACGGGAACACCCGCTCAGGTCGTTGACGCGCCGCGATGGGTCACGCGCTGGGCGAATCGGAAATGCTTCAATCGCCTCACATCGCTCGCTCCTTTACGAAGACGCGCTGCTCGTCGTTCCTCAGCCCATCGAACCAGACCCGGTCCACAGCGCCGTTCCCCTCGGGGAGGGTCGGCCGTTCTCCGGAAGCCCCGATTCCGCGATCGACGCGAACGGCCGGGCTTACCGACGGCTCACGACCCCATCGAACGATCGCTGGGCCGCGCGGGTTGATGAGCCGATGGCCCAACTCCACGAGTGCGCGATGCCGATCAGGAAGTTCTTCGATTCAGCATAACGCCAAGGCGCCTGGGCACAAAGCATTGTGATAGGCAATGTAGCGAGATAGACGATCACTTCTGATCTCCAGTTCCGTTGTGCCGCGCTCTGCGTACGAAGACGCACGGATTTCGAGGTAACGCCGATCAGTCCGACTATCGCCGTCCAGGATCACCTCTCGGAAATCCTGCTTCGGCCGGATCGACCGACGCGCGCAACGACACCGGCTCCGGCCCCGACGATGGGCCGGTCCGCCGCGGCGGGAGGCGCCCCGGCTCGGTCTCATTCCGGCCGGCTCGGTCGGCGTTGCACCCCGGCGGACCGACGGCCCCGGGCTGCCCGAACCCGTACCGCGACCGAGCCACCGACGGACGGACTCCGCCCTTCACGGCGGAAGGTCCCGGCGATCCGACCGGCGGCCGGGGCGGACCGGCCGGGCCGGCGGAGCGATGGGGATCGCGGGGCGACCTGCGCTACGTCCCGATTTTTCCCTCCCGTCCCGGTTTTTCCCTATACCCCGGACGACTTCTCCGGCTTATCGCAGGAGCGTTGACATCGAGCGAGGGATGACTTCCGGTTCCTGCCCCCCTTCTTCTGCCCCGAACGGCCGGGACCGGCCGGAGGGCCCGCGGGACCGGGCCGCCGAACCGGAGAGCTCGACCCGAGGGTCCAAGACAGAAGGCTTTGGCGGCTGACTAATCGCGTCCCCGTTTCCCGTCCCTGCGATCAGACGGGCCACCGAGCCTTGACTCCGAACAAGGTCGCTTTTTTCTTCATGCGAAACCGGGTCGGACTCGATCCGGACGGCGCCCGCCGGTTACAGGAGGTCGTTGATGATCTCGATCAAAGTGACCTCCAAGTCCCAGTAGCTCGGCAAAGCGCCATACGGATTGGGCAGGCGCCATCCGTGATGTAGATGTAACCGGCATTCTGGCTGACCGCCTTGACAACCGACTTGAGGAGGTCGAAATCGTTCGGGTCGGAGTAGACGATGTTCGCGATCTGAGACGGACTGTAGCTCTGCCACCAGGGCGTCAGACCGGTATAGGGGCCTTTCTTGGGGAAATCCACGTAGCTGGGGCCGGTCGGGTCGGAATTGGAATAGGGTCCCTCGAAGATGACTAGCGTATCCGCGGCGGTGATGTACGCCTCGGAGAATGGTTGCCCCGGATTGCCAACGACGTGCAACTCGATGTTCATCTCGGACGCTAATTGCTTGATGGACTGGTAGAGCGCCACGTAGTCGAGCGTACCATCCTCGTTGCCCATCTCGTCGAGGAAGATCCCATTGACGCCATACCATGTCACATAATTGGAGACGTCGGTCAGGATGTCTGCCGAATCGCGCGCGCCATAGGAGGTCGCCACGTAGCCGATGACCGTGCCGCCGGCGGCCTGGAGATTTTGGACGGCGGTGGTGTAATCGCTGTTCGGGCCGGTTCCGGGGCCGCTGTCCGGGTTCATGATCGCCTCGACGGGGACGCAAGCGGCGGCAGTGTTTAGGTCGTCCCAGGGGGAACCCAAGTACGACGGGTAGAAATACGCCGGGACCAGGACGACGACTTGGTCCGTCTGCGCCATCGTCGCCGGGAGAGGTCCGAATGTCCCAAGGATCGCCATCAGGGCGAGCGCGCACGCGAGCTTTCCAAGTTTCATGGTCTACCTCCAACATGGGGGTTCGTCCGGTTCTTCGGGACAGATCGCTCATTCTAGGCGGCGTGCTTGCACGATACAAGATGCGAGCCACTTCGATCAGCCGTTTTTCATCTATTGAATATTCGCGGACTTTCATCGCCTGGACGTGAAACGACGTGAAACGGGGATGACGTGAAACGGGGACGGACGTGACGTGAAACGGACGTGAAACGGGGACGCAGCTAGTTTTCAATTCCGGCCCAGTTTACGCTGAAACGGCGACGCTGAAACGGCGACGCCGACGTGAAACGGGGACGCAGCTAGTTTTCAATTCTAGCTGCGTCCCCGTTTCACGCGCACTACCGGACGTGGCGACGTGAAACGGGGAGACGTGAAACGGGGACGCAGCTAGTTTTCAATTCTAGCTGCGTCCCCGTTTCACGCGCCCAGTTTCATGCAATTCTAGCTGCGTCCCCGTTTCATTCTAGCTGCGTCCCCGTTTCACGCCCGATCAGCTGCGTCCCCGTTCACGCCGCAATTCTAGCTGCGTCCCCGTTTCACGCCCGTTTCACGCCCCGTTTCACGCCCGCGTCCGTTTCAAGGTCTGATACGGATCGGGAATTCAGCTGCGCCATTTTCGATCGTCAGGCGAACACCACCAACAGCGTCTCCTTCCTTGGTCTCTCCCCATCGAAGGCGTGCAAAACGCCCTCGTTCTTTGTTTCGTTCCAACTGAGGAGCGACGGAGTCTCGAACCCTGTTCCTCGTTTCGATCGGGCGAGGAACCTCACCTAGCGTCTACCTCCGTAGGATCTCTGCGCCGTGCCGCGCATCTGGGGAATCCTGGATTCGCGATTCGAGAATTGAAGCCGTCCGAATCCTTCCGGATGAGCACGGTATACGACTCGGTCAACGAGTCGGCGACTGGCCGAGCTTCTCGATATGACCATCCAGTGGGCCGAGGTTGACCTGGAGCGGAGGTAGGGGCCGTACGTCCGGCTCGGCGTCGGGAAAGGCGGGCGCATCCCAGTCGAGGCCCATCCGGACCAGATGTCTGCGGATCGCCCGCAGGTTCCAGACATGCACGGCCGGGCCATCATTGGTAACCACGACCAGCCGCGAGCCATCGGGGCTGAATGTGGCGCCCCCCTGCGTCAGAGCGCACGAATCTGGGGTCTCGAGCCGCGCGACCGTGCGGCCCGTCTCGGTCTCGACCAGGCGAAGGACCTTGTTAGCCCCTTGAACCAGCAGATGGCGGCCGTCGGGGGAGAAAGTGTACCCTTCGCCGCTGATCCGCAGCGCCTCGTTCCAGGTGCCGACGGACCAGAGCCGGCATGGGGACGGACTCGTCATCAACCATTTCCCATCGGGGCTGAACGCGAGCCCGACCAGCCCCTCGACCTTGAGATCGGCGACCCGCTTGCCGTCGGCGATCCGCCAGACCTGGGCGCCGTTCTGGCCGTGGCTGCCGGTCGCCAACCATTGTCCGTCCGGGTTGACCGCCACATAGCGGCAGTCGTCCAGTGGCCCCACCTGGAACGCCCGATCTGGCGCCAGGACATGGGTGACCCTAAACTCCGCCCCGGCTACGATTCGCCCTGACCTGTCCACGGCTAATCCCCCATGACCCCCTACCGGCAACGGCAGCCGACGCGGTGGGCCGATGCGGAATTGTCCCTGGCTCCGATCGAGCTGAACCGGCCACCGCTGGACGCCGAGCGAACCGCCGGTGAGCGTGAGCAAGTCGCCCGAGGCGTCGAACAACGCGTAATAGGTGCATCCGATCGGCAGGAACGAGAGTTCCACGCCGCTGGCCAGGTCCCAGAGCACCACGCCCCGGTCCGTCCCCAGCGCCAGGACCCGGCCGTCGGGGCGGATCGATGGCCGATAATAACTGGTCGGCTCCGCGAAAGCACGGCCAAAGGTCCGATACTCGAGGGCCGGATCAACCTGATATGTGATCAATTGGTCCTCGACCGAAACGACAATGCGTCCATCCCGGCTGAATCCCGCAGCAAAATAGTGGTTATCGGCGCTCAAGCTCAGCACGGGCCGGCCCAGGACCGCGTCCCACAGCCGAAGACGGTGCTCCCATCCGTTGCTGGCCAGCAACGTGCCCGCGGGGTGAAACGCGACAGACAGACCGGCATTGGTATGTCCTTCGAGGGTCGCCCGGCGGGTGCCGGTGGCGGCGTCCCAGAGGTAGATCTTTCGAGCGTCACTCGCCGTTGCCAGCGTGGTGCCGTCGGGACTCCAAACAACTTGGATGTGGGGCAGCTTGGGCAGTGGGAGCGACCGGATGACCCGGCCCGACTCGGCCTCCACGATCCGGCACGTCGAGATCCGTGGGTCGTCTTGCAGGATCGCCATCTGGGCCCCGTCGGCGCGGAAGGCGATGTGCCCCGGATACGGCATACGCCAGCGCCCGATCTGCCGCCGGTCCGCCAGGTGGTAGACGACGAGGTCTCCATCCGAATGAGACCGGGCCATCCGTTGGCTGTCCTGGCTGAACTGAACGGCCCCCCCCGCGACAGGGCCTGGATCGCTCACGGCGACCCGGTTCTTGTCGATGTCCCAGACCGTCAGGGCAAATCCCGGAAAATGGGTCGTCGCCAGGTAGCGGCCATCAGGGCTGAGGCTGAAGACATTGATGTCACGGTCACCCCGGCCCTGGAAGCGGGCGACCTCCGCGTCGTCGGCGACGCGGCGGACCTGAATCGTCCCATCCTTGAACCGCATGGCATAGCGGGTCATGGTCGAGTCGAACGTGGCCTTGAGGACGGCCGGCGGCCGGCGGATGATCGGGCCGGTCTCCTTGAGGTCGGGGAGGGCCAGGCAGGCGATCACCTCATCGCGGAGCCGGTCGAACTGGTCGGGCGGCAGCTTCAAGTCCTGCGCGATCGCGACCGCCCGTTCCAGGGCATGCAGGCTCTCGAATCGCTGCCCGACCCGGCGGCCGAACCGCCGGGCTTGCGCCTGGGCGACCAGCGAGTCGTACAGGTTCTTGCGCGAGTCGAGCAGGTTGCTGCGCATTTCGCGCTCCGCATTCTGGATTCGCAGGCCATCCTGATGGAATCTCCAGGCCGACATGATGGAGCCCGCCGTCACGAACACCAGCAGGCCCACTGTGGCGATGCAGGCCGCCGCCAGCCCCGGGCTGCGCTTGCACCACCGCCAGAGCCGCTCGGAGGCCAGGATCGGGCGCGAGCGGATCGGCCGGCTCTCGAGGTATCGACGCAGCTCGTCGCCCAGCTCTCCCGCCGATGCGAACCGATCCTTGGGGTCCTTGGCCAGCGCCTTGAGTACCAGCGTCTCCAGATCCCGAGGGATGCGACGATCGTGCTGCCGCAACGCGGTCGGCGGTTCGTGCCTGATCCGGTCCATGAGCCGGGCCTGGTCCCGCTCATCGAAGGCCGGTTTCAGGGTCAGGAGCTCGTAGAGCGTCGCGCCCAGCGAGTAGACGTCGCCCCGCGCGTCGGTGACGCCCCGAAACCGCTCCGGAGCCATGAACCGCAGGGTCCCGACCAGGTCCTGCGAGTGCGAGAGGTCGTCCCCCTCGACCAGCTTCGCCAGGCCGAAGTCGGTGACCCAGACGTTGCCCTGGGCGTCGAGCAGGAGGTTCGAGGGCTTGATGTCGCGGTGGATCACCCGCTGTTTGTGGGCGTAGTCCAGCGCGTCGGCGACCTGGGCGCCGAGGCGCGCGACCTCGCGGAAATAGACCGACTCGGACTGACCGAGAATCGAGCTGTTGGCCTGACCAACTCCGCCGTCGGCGGTCGTGTCGCCGGTCGTCACGATCGCCGTCGAGACCGACTCGGCGGCAAGGGGAGCCATCGGTGCCTCGGCGAACCGGCCGGTCAGCAGGCCGCGGGAGATCGCCGTGAGCGGGTCCGCACCTGCGGCGGTCACCATCTC
This sequence comes from uncultured Isosphaeraceae bacterium, assembly GCA_963845695.1. Taxonomy (GTDB): domain Bacteria; phylum Planctomycetota; class Planctomycetia; order Isosphaerales; family Isosphaeraceae; genus CAWJTV01. The sequence goes on from CAWJTQ010000023.1 coordinate 116,749, forward strand.
CTGCCCCGCACCGATCGCCTCGGTCCCGGCGTCGCGCTCGGCCGCAGCGCGGAGGCGGCGGACGTCGTCCAGCACCCGCTCCAGGCCGACACCGGCGATGTATTGCATCGCGTAATAGAAGACGCCGTCCTGCTGGCCGTAGTCGAAGACCGGCACGATGTTGGTGTGGTGCAGCTTCGCCGCCGACCGCGCCTCGGTCTGGAAGCGCCGCACGTACTCCCGATCGGCGCGGAACCGTGCGTGCATGACCTTGAGCGCCATGCGGCTCTTGAGCGATTCGTGCTCGGCCTCGTACACGATCCCCATACCGCCGGCGCCGATGCGACGAAGCAGGACGAACTCACCCAGACGCCGCGGCTCCGGGGCCGCCGAGCCGAGCGGCCCCACGTCGAGGCCGGGCCCCTGGCTCTTCTCAGGGCCGACCTCTTCCAGGGCAAGCAGAGCGGGAAAGACGGCGCGAAGCCGTTCGGCGAGCTCGGGATGCTTGGCGGTGTATTCGCTGAGCGAGGGCCGCTCGCCCCGGCGGTATCGCTCGAGGAAGGCGTCGGCCAGATCGTCGATCGGGTCGAATTCACAAGAAGGCTCGCTCATGGCCTCAGTCCTCCCAGTCCACCCGGCGAGTGCCCCAGGATCCGTTTCAGCCGTTCCAGGGCCCGGATGTACCGCTTGCCGGCGGCGCCCTCCGAAAGTCCCAACACCTGGGCAATCTCGGCGCGGCTCAATTGCTCGAAGTGGCGCAAGGCCAGCACCTCGCGGTCGAGTGGGTCCATGGTGTTGAGTCCGTCCTGCACGCGAATCCTGAGCTCGGCACGGACCGCCGCCTCGCTCGGCCGCGTGTCATGCCCCAGGAGCTGGGCGGCCAGCGCGGCCGAGGACGCTTCTGGCAACGGTCCCCGGCACAACGCCACCTCCTGGCCGGCGGCGCGCATCTGGACGCCCAGATGATGCCGATGCAAGGTCACCAGCTTCTGGCCGGTGAGGAACCGGAGCCATAAAAAGAACGGCATCGACGGATCGCCCAGGTACTCGGTCAATCGAACGGATGCTTCCAGATACGCTTCCTGGATGACGTCCGACGCGTCGATCCGCCCCTGCAACCGCCGGTCCATCCTCAGCGCAACCATCGCCGGAGCCGATCGCCGTGCCGTGTCAGCAGGGCCCCCAAAGCCTGCGGATCACCGCGGGCCGCCTGCTCGAGCAAGTGGTTGGTCGCATCCGAGTTGCTGGTCATCGAAATCACCGTGCCGAGAGTGGTTCCCATCGCCATCAAGGGCCCGCGCATCCGAGGCCGACGGCAAGATCGCGCGCGAACCCCTCTAAGTTCGACTTTTGCCGTTTTTCAGCGATCGAAAACGCTGAAATCCAGGGGTTTTCTGAGATGGCGAAGGATTTTGGCAACTCCGGCGCACGCCTCGTGGACCGGCAACTTTCGAAAACCCCTTGTTTTTGGCCTCTACTCGAGAATCAGCCGCCGAAAAACGGCAAAAGTCGAACTAAGAGTCTGTCCCGGAAGCCTCAACGGCCGTCTCGTAGGGTGCTCTGTGAGCACCAAACTGGGCAACGTCCGCCGGATCGGTGCTCACAGAGCACCCGACAAGGACCTTCCGAGACAGTCACTAAGAGTAAACCGCGCAAGAGGATCAAAATGGGACAGGAAAATGGATTTTTTTAGTGACTCCCTCACGCATCATATCGAGAAGATCCGCAAGTTTTCAAAGATTCGCGAGTTTTTATCGTATCGTTGGGGGCAGGTCGCGCGGTTAAGGGCTTAGGGATGCCCAGCAGACGTCCCACAAGGCGGGCTGCCCAGCGAGAGGTGCGCGGCCGGGGACAGTGGCTCCGTCGTGGTATCGCGGACCGTATTCCGACAGCAAAGAGGCTGATCATGTCCCGTTCATCGTGGCGTTCCTGGCGCTTTTCGATCAGCGATGCCCGGCGCGGCCCGCGTCGCAACCCGGCGTAGCGGCCGAAAACGGCCCGCCTTGTCCTGCGGCCGCTCGAAGGTCAGGCGCTGCTGGCTGACCGGTGCGTCGATCCACTCAACTCAGCGACTTGCCGATCCGGCTCAACCACAGAGGACCGCCCCCATGACGCTCGCATCCTGGTTCTCCTCCTTGAAGCGCTCCCGTCGCCGGCAGGCCCAGAACGGCGGTCGCCGCAACCGCTTACACGTATTCGATCGGAGTGCGTTTCTTGAAGCGTTGGAAGACCGCTGCATGTTGTCGTCGGTGAGTTTCAGCACGGGCAGCGAGACGGTCAACGAGACCGCCGGCACGTTCAGCATTCCGGTCATGCTCTCGGGCGCCCCCACGGTCTCCACCTTCGCCTCCGGGTTCAACGCTCCCGACGGCCTGGCCTTCGACGCCGCCGGCAACCTCTACGTCGCCAACTACGCCGGCACCAACGCGGTGAGCAAGGTGACGCCGACAGGGGTCGTCAGCACCTTCGCCCCCAGGTTTCCCGGTCCCAACGCCCTGGCCTTCGACGCCACCGGCAACCTCTACGTTGCCGACTACCTCGGCAACACGGTGAGCAAGGTGACGCCCGCGGGGGTCGTCAGCCCCTTCGCGCAAGCGATCGTCGTTCCCGCCGGCCTGGCCTTCGACGCCGGCAACCTCTACGTCGCCAGCTACTTCGGCAACACGGTGAGCGAGGTGACGCCGGCCGGGGTGGTCAGCACCTTCGCCTCCGGGTTCAACGGTCCGACCGCCCTGGCCTTCGACGCCGCCAGCAACCTCTACGTCGCCAACGAGAGCAACGGAACGGTGAGCGAGGTGACGCCCGCGGGGGTGGTCAGCAAGTTCGCCTCCGGGTTCTCCAGTCCCGACGGCCTGGCCTTCGACGCCGCCGGCAACCTCTACGTCGCCAATGAGAGCACCGGCACGGTGAGCAAGGTGACACCCGCGGGGGTGGTCAGCACCTTCACCTCCGGATTCTCCAGTCCCGCCGCCCTGGCCTTCCACGCCGGCAACCTCTACGTCGCCAACGAGGGCAACGGCACGGTGAGCCAGGTCAGCGAAAGTGTGACCGTGCCGTTCACGCTCGGCGGGACCGCGGTGTCGGGGACCGCCTTCAGCGGCGTCACGGCCGGCACGCTGACGTTCGGGGCCGGGCAGACCAGCGAGTCTATCACCGGCAAGCTACTGTCCGACCCCGGCCCCAGCCAGACGCTGACCTTCACCCTGGGCACACCCACGGCGGACTCCGCCCTCGGCAGTCCGTCCGTCAACATGTTGACCATCACCGAGCCGACATCGACGCCGACACCCACTCCGTCCCCGGTGCCTCCCGTGTTCGTTAGCGAGAACCGGGTCTTTTCGGCCAAGGGAAAGCATAGGAAGCTGGTCGGATTTGAATTCTTATTCAACGGTGCGCTCAATGCAGGTGACGTCCAATCGACTGGCAATTATCAGGTGACCCAGAAGAACGGGAAAAAGGTCAAAACGCTCTCGGTCTCTTCCGCGAGCTACAGCCACAACACCGTCACAATCGCGGTCGGTGGATTCAAGTCCAACAAGGCCGGCCAGGTCACCATCGTGGGGCTGGTCGGAGCCGACGGCGCGGCACTTTCGCAGATCGTGACCGGCCTGTGAGCGTCTCAACGATTTCCCTTGCCATCCGCGGTTCGAAGACGATGAGACCCGCGTGGGCCGTCAACAACCGCCGATGGCATGATCCTTCGATTCGGGGGAGGCGATGGCGATGCGTATCGACATCTCGCGAAAAGAACGACGTGGCGGAGGACTGCGGACCAGGTCCCGCCGGCCTCGCGTGGAACTGATGGAGAGCAGGATGCTGCTGTCGGCCGTCACCTGGACGGGCGACGCCGGCGATGACAACTGGGACACGCCGGACAACTGGAGCACGGACAGCGTTCCCGGCTCGGGCGACGACGTCACGATCGACACCACCGCAACCGTCGTCCACTCCGCCGACGTCACGGACGCGATCAACAGCCTGACGACAACCGGCCCGCTGACGATCAGTGCCGGCACGCTGACGATTGCCTCGGCGGCGACGATCGGCGGCATGCTGACGCTCGGTGACAACACGCAGGCGCTAGGGGGCGTGACCTTGTCAGGCACGGGCACGGTCAACGCCGATGGGGGCATCACCATCCTGGAGCCCACCGCCTACACCTCCCTTGAAGAGGTGACCCTCGACGGCACTACACTCAACAACGCCGCCGGTCAGACGGCCACCTGGACGTATGGCACAGTCACCGAGGAGAACGGCGCCGTCTTCAACAACCTCGGTACATTCAGCATTCCGTACTCGAACTCCGGCTCTACCCAATTCCCGAACGGCGGAGAGTGGGTTCAAGGCGCGGGGGCTCCAGCGTCTTTCAATAACTCCGGCACCCTCATCGACTCGGCCTCGGAGGCGTTGGACGACCGCTATGGCTTCGCCGTCGCGTTCGACTCGACCGGCGGGACGGTCAACGTGAAGAACGGCAGCGGGACCTTGAGTCTCGTGGGCGGAGGAACCAGCACCGGAGGCACCTTCACGGCCGAATCGGACACCGAGCTCGCCTTCGGTGCCACACCCGGCGAGGCCTGGATGTTCGACACCAGTAGCTCCATCGGCGGGGCCGGCACCGTCGCCTTCGAGGGTGGATCCAACACCACGATCACGATAAATGGTACCTACGATGTCAGCGGCGTCACGGAAGATGGTATCGCGGAGATCGCCGACCCTGCCACGGTCAATTTTGATGGGCCGGTCAACTCACTCGGCGCGACTCTGTCGGTTGGCGGCACGGTCAACTTCAATACGCCCTTGGCCGGAACCGCCGACACGATCGGGACCGTGTCTTACGGAGGAATGGTCAACCTCGGGGCCAACGATCTGAATGCCACCACGCTGACGAGCTTCGATGGCACGCTGACCGGGACGGGGACCATCACGGTCGGCGGCCTGCTGACGACCGAGAACGGCACGTTCTCCGGATCGTGCACCGTGAACGCCGATGGCGGTATGACTGGGACCTACATCGTTCTGGATGATGGATGTACGGTCAACAATCCGATTGGTCAAACGGTTTCCGGCAACCTGGATCTTCTCGATCTCGCCAATGGCGCCGTCTTCAATAACTATGGCACTGACACGCTCTCGGAGTCCGAGCTATTCCAAGGATCGGTGAACTCGGGCGCACGGCCTTCATTCAACAATGAGGGCAGTTTCATCGTTGACGCCGACGATCCGGAAACCGTAGACACCGTCGGATTCAGCGGCCTTCCCTTCAACAATGAGGGTGGGACAGTCGAGGTGCAAGCGGGAACGCTCGTCCTCGACGGCGGCGGTTCCAGCACAACCGGATCGTTCACCATCGATTCCGGGGCGACCCTCGAAGTCGGCGTGGGCTCCTCCGATCCTTCTTACACGTTTGGCACCGGCACGACGCTCAGTGGCGCTGGTAGTCTCAACGTTTCGGATTACCAGAGCACGGCGATCCTCGCCGGCACCAGCACGCTGACCGGCCCTACGACGATCGGCGCCGGCACACTCCAGGTCGATGGCTCTCAGCCTTCGAGTGCGGTGGATGTGAATCCGAACGACAACGAAGGCACCACCTTTTTCGGCACCCCCACCCTGAGTGGAACGGGGACAGTCGGTCCCATCACCTCGGCTGACGGCACGATCAGTCCCGGCGATGGCGCCACCATCACCGGTACCTTGACCGCGAACGGCAACGTCACGCTCGATTCCAGATCGACGTTGAATGTCGCCTTGAACGGTGCGACCGCGGGCACCGGTTACGACCAGCTCAACGCAAGCGGTTCGGTCAACCTGGGCGGGAGCACGCTCACGGGCTCGCTCGGCTTCACGCCCATCAGCGGGGAAACTTTCACGATCATCAAGAGCACCGCCCCGATCGTCGGCACCTTTCAGGGACTGCCCCAGGGCGCCTCGGTGACGATCGGCGGGGTTCCCTTCACGGTCAACTATGCCGCCGACGGCGGCGACGCCGTCGTGCTCACGCCGTCCGTCACTCCGACCCTCGCGGCCACGACCACGGCCGTGACCTCATCGGCCAACCCTTCGGCCCTCGGCCACAACGTCACGTTCACGGCCGTCGTTGCGAGTACCGCCTCCGGCAATCCGACCGGGGCCGTGACGTTCACGATCGATGGCCAGGCTGAGCCGCCCGTGAACCTGGCCGTGGTCAACGGCGTGGATCAGGCGACATTCACGACGTCCTCGCTGGTGCTCGGCCCCAACGCCATCGGCGCGGCCTACGGCGGCGATACCGCATTCGCTTCCAGCTCGGCGACGCCCTTGACGGGGACGGTCAACGCACCGCCGCTCCTGGCGACCGCGACGCAGGTCACGTCGTCCTCCGCGTCCTCGACGGTCGGCCAGACCGTCACGTTCACGGCGGACGTCACCGGCTCGGGCACAGCCGCCCCGACCGGGAGCGTGGTATTCACGATCGACGGCCAGGCGGAACCCCCGGTCCCGCTCTCGGTGGTCAACGGCGTGGCTCGAGCGACCCTGAGCGTCTCGACCCTGGCGGCGGGCCGTCACACGGTCGTCGCGTCCTATGGTGGCGACGCCGATGATTCGCCGAGCCGCTCGAGCGGGCAGATTCAGGTGGTTTCAGCCACGAGCACCGCGACGACGCCCACCACCGGCTCGGGAACCACGACTTCTGGACCCGTCGACACGGACGGCCCGCGGATCGCCTCGATGAAGCGCTTCGGCTATCACATGATGCCGACGCGCATCGTGCTGACCTTCGACCAGGCGCTCGATGCGGTCACGGCCGAGGACGTCAAAGATTACCGCATCATCGGGCCCGCGGGCCGGACCATCGCCATCAGGAAGGCGGTGTACGACCCGGCCGCTCTGACGGTCACCCTGCTGCCGGTGGAACGGATCAGCATCCACCACCCTTACAAGCTGATCGTCAACGGCACGGCCCCGCGCGGCTTGACCAACACCAAGGGCCAGTTGCTCGACGGAGCGAATCGCGGGTCAGCGGACAGCAACTACCGCGCTCCGCTCACCTGGCGCAACCTGGTGCTCGACCCGACCCGGCCGAAGGTGTCGCACCCGACCCAGACGTAGCCGAAGATCGGGGGACGGAGCCTGTCGCGTGACAAGCCCCCTCCGACAAAGGCACCGTGCCGAGAGTGGTTCACGCCGCAACCAGGGGCCCGCGCATCCGAGGCCGACCGCAAGATCGCGCCGAACCCCTCTCAGAGTAAAGCGCAGCCAGAGGATCAAAAGGGGACAGGAAAAGTCACTGTTGCGAGAACACCGGGTGATCTCGTTCCCACGCTCCCGCGTGGGAACGGCTCTTCTGGCCGCTCTGCGGCCTGCGGGACCGGACGACGCGGAGCTTCGCGAGCGGACGTTCCCACGCGGGAGCGTGGGAACGAGGATCCTATGGGCCCACCGAAATCTCCTCTGAGCAGAACCCGGTTCTTTTGCGACAGTCTCCAGGAAAATGGATCTTTCTTATGGCTCACTCACGCATCATATCGAGAAGATCCGCAAGTTTTCAAGATTCGTAACTTTTTGTTGTACCGCTGTGGGCATGTCGCGCGGTTAAGAGTGGAGGGACGCCCAGAGGTCGTGCGCTGCTGACGACCTACAACGCGAGCAGCGTCTCGGCCCTGATCGCCGACTCGCTCATTGTTCGGGCGAGTTACCGCGATTCACGGTTGTGTTGCATACGCTCGACGCTCACTCCCGAGGAACCCCCCGATACCCCCCTTCGTTAAGGGCGGGAAAGGAACCGGGTCGCTCCGTCTCAATCCTCCCCCCTTACGAAGGGGGGATACAGGGGGGTGAATTCGCAGCGACCCTGGCGTGTGCGCAACGCAATCGTGACGCGATCTGGCGGAACGAACCGGTCTGGCGGTCGGGTCGGCCCTCATCAGGGAATCCCCAGCGCGATCCTTCCTGAGGAGGTTGCCGCCTGCGCCGTCGAGAAGGTCAACTCCATAACAACGAGGAGATGATCCATGACAAACCTGGCGAAGAGATGGTGGTTTCTCGGGATGGTGGCGACCTTGCTCCTCACGCTTGGTGCGGCAGCGGAGACGAGGGCGGACACCGTGGTGTACGCCACCGCGGACAACGGTACGACGAACCTGTTCGGCACGATGGACCTGACGACAGGTCAGTTCACCCAGATTTCGACGACGACCCCATTGTTCGGCTCCATCACCGTCGGTGCGGGTGGAACCCTCTACGGCGGGGAGGGCAACCTCAACTACAACCTCGCCACGATCAGTCCCTCCGGCGTGCCGTCCCAGTTCGGCACGGTCACGGCGCCCAGCAATTCCTTTGGATTCACCGGGCTCGCCTCGGCGGGAGCGGCGGGTTTCTACGCCATTTACCAGATCGGTTCGTTACCCGGGCCATTCTCAGCAACCCTCGAGCACATTTCCGCCGACGGCAATAGCTCGAGCGTTGTGGGGACCCTGAGTCCATCGTTTTGGAGTTTCAACAGCGGCAACCTCGCTTTCGGACCGAACGGGAACCTCTACTTCGACGTCTGGCCCACGTCGAGCGAAGTCGCCACTCTCTACCAGGTGAATACCACGACCGGGGCCGCGACCGCGGTAGGTTCTGGCCTGGGTTCGTCCGACCCTCTGGCGCTGGTCTCCGTCGGATCAACGCTCTATGGAATCGACACCTTCATCCCCTCCACGCCGTCGATCTTTACGATCAACACGACAACAGGCGTGGCGACCGAGATCGGCACAGTGTCCGGCCTGCCGACGGGATACACCCTCGACACGCTGGGTGGCAGCGTACCGGAACCTGGCACGATCACCCTCCTTTGCACTGGCACACTTGTCCTCCTGGTTTTCTCTCGGCACGTCCGTAGAACCTCATGCAGGGGGTAAGAGTCCCTATAACAACGAGATGTCCGGGAGAGCGAGGCTCCGTCCGAGCCTGGAAAAACGCGGCTCGGACGGAGCCTCGCCCTCCCGATCCCTGCCAGATTTTAGGCGCTCTCAGGTCCGTGCAGGGGGTGCCGGGCTCAGTTTGAGAACCAGGTGAACGGGAAAGGAAAGGCGGCGGGAGAGGCCCTCGCCGTCAAGCAAGAAGTCTCAGGGGCCCGGCAAGCCCTGGCGCTCGGTTTCGCGCCAGGGCCCGCTTGCTCAGTCATTCCATTGCGGACTGCATCGAAACAAGGAGCTTCACCATGTCTCTTTCCACTTGGCTTTCGAGGAGTTCTTCGCACAGCCAGGCCCGGCGCGCCAAGCGCCCTGGCCCGGCGACAGCGTCGTCCCACCGCCGGCACGCCTTCCGGCCCAGTCTGGAAGGACTCGAGATCCGGCTCACATTGAGCCTGACCACGCTGGCTACGTTCGTCGGCAACGGTGGTGAAAGTCCGATCGGCGGCGTGATCATGGACAGCAGTGGCAATCTCTATGGCACGACCGAGTATGGAGGCGCTGACAAACAAGGCACCGTTTTCGAGCTCGCCCAGGGCGGCAGCACCATCACCCCCCTGGCGTCGTTCAACGGCACCAACGGAGCCAATCCACAGGCCAGCCTGATCATGGACAGCAGCGGCGATCTGTACGGCACCACGTTCTATGGAGGCACCTCGTGGAACGGAACGACCAATGACGGTTATGGCACGGTTTTCGAGGTGGCGAAGGGGAGCGGCACGATCACCACGCTGGTTTCGTTCACCGGCGCCAATGGCAACGGTGCGTACCCGCGTGGCGGCGTGGTCATGGACAGCGGCGGTAATCTCTACGGCACAACGGAGGAAAGCCGCGGAGGCTACGGCGAGGTTTTCGAGTTGGCCCACGGCACCGGCACGATCACCTCGGTCAACCTCACCGTTGGCGAAGTCCCGCAGGGCGGCGTGGTCATGGACAGCAGCGGTAATCTCTACGGCACAGGGACGGGAGGTATCGACGCCATAATTTTCGAGCTGGCCCACGGCAGCCGCGAGACCACCGAGCTGGCCGAGCTCAACAAACCCATCGGCGCAGACCCGTATGACAGCCTGATCATGGACAGCAGCGGCAATCTGTACGGCACAGCGGCGGAAGGAGGCGCCTACCAAGACGGCACGGTTTTCGAGTTGGCCCACGGCAGCCACAAGCCCACTGCCCTGGCGTCGTTCAACGGCACCGACGGCAGAGATCCGTACGCCAGCCTGATCATGGACAGCAGCGGCGATTTGTACGGCACAACGTGGGAGGGAGGCGCCTCCGGCGACGGCACCGTTTTCGAGCTGGCCCAGGGCAGCGGCACCATCACCACGCTGGTCTCGTTCAACGGCACCAATGGCGCAGCTCCGAAAGACGCTCTGATCATGGACAGCAGCGGCGATCTGTACGGCACAACCGCTGGTGGAGGCGCCTCGGGCGAGGGCACGGTTTTCGAGCTCGCCAAGGTCGGCAGCGCGTACAGCAGCACGATCACCACGTTGGCTTCGTTCACCGGCGCCATTGGCATCGGTGCACACCCGGCAGACACCTTGATCATGGACAACAGCGGCAATCTGTACGGCACAACGCGTGATGGAGGCGCCTTCGGTGCCAGCTCTGGTGGTTATGGCACGGTTTTCGAGATGGCTCAGGGCAGCGGCACGATCACCACCCTGGCTTCGTTCAACGGCTCCGACGGCGCAGATCCGGAGGCCGGCCTGATCATGGACAGCAGCGGCAACCTGTACGGCACAACGTGTGGAGGAGCCTTCAACGGCGGCACGGTTTTCGAGTTGGCCCACGGGAGTGGCACGATCACCACGCTGGCTACGTTCAACGGCACCAACGGTATGACCCCGTCTGCCAGCCTGATCATGGACAGCAAAGGCAACCTGTACGGCACAACATCTCAAGGAGGCGCCACTTTCGGCGTCTCGGGTTTCGGAGACGGCACCGTGTTCGAATTGCCCCAGGGTAGCGGCACGATCACCACTCTGGCTTCGTTCAACGGCACCGACGGCGAAGCCCCCGATGGGGCCCTGATCATGGACAGCAGCGGCAATCTGTACAGCACAACATCTGAAGGAGGCACCTCCAACGACGGCACGGTTTTCGAGCTGGCCCATGGCAGCGGCACGATCACGACGCTGGCTTCGTTCAACGGCACCAACGGGTCAACACCGCTTGCCGGGCTGATCATGGACAGCGGCGGCAACCTGTACGGCACGGCGTACAGTGGAGGTGCCACCGGCGACGGGACCGTTTTCGAGCTGGCCCATGGCAGCGGCACGGTCACGACGCTGGCTTCGTTCAACAGCGCCGACGGTCTAGGTCCGTATGCCAGTCTGATCATGGACAGCAGTGGCAATCTGTACGGCACAACGTCTGGGGGAGGCCTCTCCTGGGGCACGGTTTTCAAGCTGGCCCACAACAGCGGCACGATCACCGCCCTGGCTTTATTCAACGACAGCAACGGTGACGGTGAAAACCCGCTTGGCGGCCTGATCATGGACAGCAGCGGCAATCTCTACGGCACGACTCTTTTTGGAGCAGGCACCGCCGGCTCGGGAACGGTTTTTGAGCTGTCAGGGGCTGATGCCCTACCGGCTGTGCGGATCGGCGGTTTGCGTTCCTCCACTGGCGCCGGCGCATCTCGAACACTCACCGCCAACGGTCCGAATGCCGTCGGCACCACCGACAGCGGCGATGCCGGCGCGGTCAACCTCACGAGCAACGACAGCACGGCCAACCTGAACGCGAATGACACGGCCGCGGACATCGGAACGGATCCCTTCGGCGGGCTAGTTCCACAAAAGAAAGGTAAGGCATCGATCACGGGCACGCTCTTCAGCTCGATCACGGGCAGCCTGAGCACGGATGGTTCTTGACATCCAGTGCTCGGTCAATCGTTCGCGGACCGCATCGCAAAAAAGACGGCGGAATAGGAGATTGTAACACGGACACCGGGCATGGGGATTCTGCCCCGAAGGGGCCGGACATACCAGCCCAGGGCAACGCCCTGGGACTGGAAGTCCAACCGACACCAAGCCCTGAAAGGGCGGGACACGGGCACGGCGATGTTCACCCTTTCAGGGCTCAGGTATCGACATCCGACCCAATCCCAGGGCGTTGCCCTGGGCTGATTTGTAGCTGCCCTGCGGGGCGACGGACAATGATGCCGGTATCGATGCTACAGTCTCCGGAATTGCTGAAAAAAACCGGCAACGCCAAGGCATAGCGTTCCGACGACGACCTGAACAAGTCAACAAAAACGCGGCCGGTGAGCCTCACCGCCGCGCAGGGGCTTGACCGGATCGGCAAAGCCCTGCGCTCGGCCTGCGCACGGGGGCACTTGCCCAATCAGTGCATCGGAGACTGCGTTAGCGTTCGTGAGAGCGTGAGACAGGCTGTTCATCGATCGAGAGTGTTTAACATCAAGGGAGCACCAGAACCATGTTTTCCACGAGAGGGAACGATCGGCGGAGGAGCGGGCTGGCAACGATCGAGGCACGGAAACGGCGGCGGATGCAGCCGACGTTGCTGGCGCTGGAGGACAGGCGGCTGCTGTCCAACATCGTCGTGACCAACACCGCCAGCAGCGGCACCGGCTCGTTGGCTTGGGCGGTCGGCCAGGCGAATTTGAACGGGGGCGCCGAGACGATCACTTTTGACGAAACGGTGTTCAAGACCGCACAGACCATCGACCTGAACGGCAGCCGGCTCGAGCTGAGCGACACGACCGGGACGGAGACGATCACGGGTCCCAAAGCGGGCGTTACCGTCAACGGCGGTGGCCTGAGCGGGGTGTTCGCGATCGACCCGGGTGTCAAGGCGTCGATCTCGGGACTGACGATCACCGGCGGCAGCTCCTGGGTCGGCGGCGGGGTGGATAACGACCTTGGAACGGTCGCGTTGACCAACTGCACGGTCAGCGGCAACTCCTCAGGCGGTAACGGCGGCGGGGTGTATAACCTCTCTGGCACGGTCGCGTTGACCAACTGCACGATCAGCGGCAACTCGTGCGCGAACGGTAACGGCGGCGGTCTCAACAACTACACGGGCATTGCCAAGCTGACCAACTGCACGATCAGCGGCAACTCCGCCAACAGCGAAGGCGGCGGCCTGATAAACTCCGGCACGGCCACGCTGACCAATTGCAGCGTCAACGGCAACTTCGTCAATGGGGAAGGGGGCGGCATGGACAACTTCAGCATAGCCACGCTGACCAATTGCACCATCAGCGGCAACTCGGTCGGCATTGGCGGCGGTGGTGGCCTGTACATCCACGGCGTTGGCACAACCAAGCTTCGCAATTGCACCGTCAGCGGCAACTCCGCCCCAGAAGGCGGTGGCCTGTATGTCAATGGCGAAAGCACGGCCACGCTGACCAATTGCACCGTCGGACGTGAAACGGGACGTGAAACGGGGACGTGAAACGGGGACGCAGCTAGTTTTCAATTCTAGCTGCGTCCCCGTTTCACGCCCCTAGCTGCGTCCCCGTTTCACGCCCCTAACATCAAGCAAACGCTTCGGTATGCGCAAGAACGGGACGTGAAAACGGGGACGCAGCTAGTTTTCAATTCTAGCTGCGTCCCCGTTTTCACGCCCCTAGCTGCGTCCCCGTTTCACGCCCCTAACATCAAGCAAACGCTTCGGTATGCCGCGCAACGTAATTCAGGCCGCCGGCACGACATCCGAGATCCCGGTGAGGCCAGAGGACAAGCCGACAGCCGAAAAGCCGTCAGACGAATGGATCGCCGAGGAACGGGCGAAGCTATCCGCAGGCTGCGGTATCTGATCCTGAAGCGGACGTGAAACTGGCCGCTGAAACGGGGACGCAGCTAGTTTTCAATTCTAGCTGCGTCCCCCGTTTAACGCCCCCAATTCTAGCTGCGTCCCCGTTCACGCCCCTAGCTGCGTCCCCGTTTCACGCCGTTCAGCCGCTACGCGTCCCCGTTTCACGCCCCGGCACGCCCGTTTCACGCTCCCAACCTCTGCGACGCTCGTGCGCGCCCTGCAACGAAAGGGACGTGAAACGGGGACGCAGCTAGTTTTCAATTCTAGCTGCGTCCCCCGTTTCACGCCCCCAATTCTAGCTGCGTCCCCGTTTCACGCCCGCTAGCTGCGTCCCCGTTTCACGCCCGTTTCACGCCCGCTAGCTGCGTCCCCGTTTCACGCCCCGTCCCCGTTTCACGCCCGTTTCACGCCCCGCCCCCGTTTCACGCCCCCGTCCCCGTTTCACGCCCCCAACGCGATCGAAACGGGGAACGAGATCCATGCCCGCATGGATTTTCGGTGGAACCAGACAAAGGACGAAACGGCTTGAGAAAAGCGCTTCGGAAGGAGACTCGAGGATCGACGACAGCTCGGGTGGCTCTCCCCTGACGATCGAAATTGGCGCTGAATTCCCGATCGGTATCACCAGCATTGAAATGGGCGTCCAAGTGACGACCTCTCCCTCGGTCTCCGCGATCCCTCGGTCACCCCCCTTCATGAGGCCGACGCACGCTTTCATCCGCCAAGTCTGCATGCCGTCATGTGGAAAATGCGATCTTCTTACCAAATTCACTGTACGGGTGTTGACAAACGGTCGATACCTCGTTTCAATCACAAAGCCGGCACGATGTCTGTTCATGTGGACAGAGGGAGCCGGGATCACTGACGAGGGGGAGGGTAGCATGGCGCGACCGATTCCAGAGGGGTATCACGCGATCACCCCGCACCTGGTGGTCAAGGGAGCGAGCGAGGCGATCGAGTATTACAAGCGGGCGTTCGGCGCGGAGGAGATCTGCCGGATGCCCATGCCCGGGCCGGACGGCCAAATGAAGGTGGGACACGCGGAGTTGCAAGTCGGCGACTCGCGGCTGTTCCTGGCGGATGAGTTTCCCGAGCGCGGCGTGACTGGACCGAATGGCAGTTCGCCCGTGACGATCCACCTCTATGTGACCGACGCCGATGCCGTGTTCGGCCAGGCCGTGGAGGCGGGGGCAACCGCGATCATGCCGCCGGCCGACATGTTCTGGGGCGACCGTTATGGGAAGCTCGTGGACCCGTTCGGGCACCACTGGGCGATCGCGACCCACCAGGAGGACCCCACGCCCGAGCAAATGCAGGAGCGGATGGCCGCTATGTTCGGCGGGCAACTGTGCAACGCGGAGTAAGCGTCTTTCGCGCGAGGGCGCCGGGGCCCGCTGAGACAGACGCCAAGGAGAATCACGTTCTTCTTGGCGTCTGTCTCGAAGTTCGCCGAACGCGTGGTATCTCGTGTTTCGTCTCCGCGACGACACAACGCGCGACCATCAAGGCCGCCCCGGATACGGATAGACGCTCTTAGGGTAGGCTTGAGTAGATCACGATATTGGCGAAGATCTTCAGGGCGCTGTCGTAGGTGTAGCCCTTGCAATCGATTCCCTTATGCCGTTCCAGGCGCAGCCGATGTCGAACCTCGAATAAATGATGGCCCAGTGGCCGTTGATTTTCACACCCTCCAGTTGTGGGAATCCGTTGCCGCCTCCGGCCGCCTTGGTGTACTGCGATTTTGACAGGTCCAATCCCAACTTCTTGGTGTACAGGTCGTCATTCTGCGGAATTGGCACCAGCCGGTTGTTGGGAACCAGCCCCGTGACGAGCTGCCGGAAGGAGGCGTCGAATGCGGCGCCGCCGCAGGCAGCATCGGCAAACAACGTTCCGCCCCCTGGGTTGAGGTGTCGCCCCAGAGCCTCCAGGTCGTCTTTGGGGAGGGAGATCCCGCCGCGCCCGTGGATGTAGATCAGCGGGTAGTAGATGAGGTTCGGATCGCGCGGGAACAAGTCCTTCTGGGTCAGGACGATGTTGAAGCGGAACGGGGGCTTTCGGAGTGCGTCCATGAGGTTTGGGATGGCCTGGGGTGCGATGTTCCAATCGCCGGCGTGCTTGAGCCGGGCGATCCGCAAGGCGCCTCGTATGGACGCCTCCTTCTTGAGGTCGCGGACCTCGCGGACGGCCAGCTTGTCGGCGGGCATCTCGCGCCCGGTCGCGTAGTCGATGACGTTCTGGCCGACCTTGATCGCCCGGACGACGGCGATGTTGTCCGGCTTGTGCTCGGACTGGTTCCAGTAGCACGACAGGTCTTGCGGTGAGTAGATGACCATCGTCCGGCAGCCGTGCTCGATGCCCCAGAGCGGGTTGACCTCGGGCGAGAGCAGGTGCCTGGCCCGCCAGACCGGATGTTCGGGCGGGAGCGGGCGGAGCTCGTAGCCCTCCTCGGGGAAGAGTTCTTTCATCAACAGCCGGAATCCCTGATCGAATTCTCTCTTGCCGCAACAGGCGTCGGCCAGGAGGAAGCCACCCTGCTCGACATACTCGCGGATCCTTCCCTTGGCCGCGTCGGAGAACTCGGGAACGCGGTGGCCATTGACGAAGAGGATCGGAGCCTGGAGCAGGTCCTGGACACTCGCGGTGGCCGGGTTCGACCACCTGCCAGGTCAGGAGGCTTTTCCAGTCGCGGGAGATGATCCCGACGATATTCCGGATGTCATCGGGATCCTGGTTCCAATCGTTGACCGGCGGGTGATAGAGCTTGTTGATGAGGACCGGGGCCCGGCCCTTGGCCAGGAACAGCAGCGCGAAACTCGTCGCGATCCGTTCGTTCTCCTGGTTGGCCCCGCGCAGAATCCCGACAGCGGGTTCTGGTCGTGGACCAGCTCCTGAGCTCCCTCGCGGTACCAGTCGTGCGAGCCGAAGAATCGCACGCCCGAGAGCCGGCCGGCCCGCTCCAGCGCGTAGAGATAATAGTACTTCCAGACCTGGCCGTGACCGAAGTTCTGACCCACCTGGAAGTGGCTCGCCAGCCAATCGAGGCCGCGGAGCAGGTTGGGGTTGAATCCGCCCTTGCCGCAGTCGTGGATCATTTCTCCTTCGAGGTACTCGAGTCCTTGGTACTTCTTCGAGCCCGTGATGATCAGGCTGGAGACCCCGGAGCAGGTCATGCTTCCGGTCGATGGGGTGGGACGGGGCGTGTAGGCCCAGCCGCCATCCCGATTCTGGAACGTCTCGAAATACTGGCGGGACAGCACCCAGACCTTGGGGTCAACCGCGATGCCCACTTCGCTGGCAGCATGCAAACCCAGCAGCGCGTACTGGGTATTGGAGTTGTCGCCGGCCTGAACTTTGTTGTCGGAATACGTCCAGGTCCCCGGCCAGACCATCCGGTCGCCGGGCTTGATCTGCGCGGCTTCCAGCCACTCGACATTGGCCGCGATCCGCAACCGGTCGCGCTGCGGCTCGGCGGCGGCGAAGACCTGGGTTTGCAATGAGATCGCGTAAGTGTTGCGCAAGTCATCAGGGCCGAAATGGCGGAGGTACGCCAGCGCCTTGCGGACCGCCGGTGAGTCGGGCGCCTCGCCGGCCGACAGCAGCGCCAATGTGACCAGGCTGGTCGTCCCGGTGTTGGCCGACTTCTCGACCTCGGTCCAGGAGCCGTCGGGTTGCTGCTGAGCCTTGAGAAACCGAACCCCATCGTGGATGGCGCGGTCAACTTGTTCCCCAAGCTCCGATCGACGACGCTCCGGAGCCGCCACAATCGGGTTTTCCGGTTTTCCATCGGAAATCTCCGGCGGCCTGTCGGGAATGCCGGGATCGGTCTTGAGGACGATCGTGTCATCCGTCCTGGGAACGATCGGCGCTTTGGCCTCGATCGCGGGTGCCTGATGGGATGGCGGCCCAATCCCCTGGGTGCGCCGGGCGGGCTGGCCGGCCAACGTCATCACGATGATCACGGCCGACACGCAGGCGACCAGGGCCAGGAACGCCGCGCACTCGAGCTTGGCGAGGAAAAGGGCGCTCAGCTCCTTCTGGAAAAGCAGGGCGATCGATGGGGAGACCGACGCCGAGAGCGGCGCGGCCGTCCTCGTGGTGACCACAGCGGCTTGAAAGGCGGCCCGGGTTGTGGTCATCGCGAGAGCCAGGGGCATGCGAGCCGCGGCGGCGGGCTTCGCGACCACGCCCGAGACCAGTGCGAGTGCGGGGGCCAGGCCCCGCCGCGCCAGCCGGCCTTCCAACCGGCGGCGGCCCCGGACCAGCCGGCTCTTGAGGGTCCCGACCGGCCACCGCAGTCGCTGTGCCGCTTCTTCATGCGAGAGTCCTTCGAGGGCACAGAGCACGATCGGCAAGCGCTGGACGTCGCTCAGCCGGTCGATCTCCTCATGGACGATGGTACAGAGCTCGTCCCGTTCCAGGGGATTGTCGGACGCCACGGCGATCTCGATGGCCTCGGGACGTTCACGGTCGTTGCGATAGCGGGTCTTACCCAGGGCGCAGAGCGCGACCGCGCCGGGCTACTCGATGGAGCCAACCCGCCAGCGCCTCGGGATTGTGAATCGAGCGCGCCCGGCGGGCCAGCAGCAGGAACGTCACCTGGAACGCATCCTCGGCCAGATGACCGTCGGCCAGCAGATGGCGACAGACGCGCAGCACCATGGCTCCGTGACGCTCGACCAGGGTCGCGAATGCCGCCTCGGACGTCTCACCACCGCGGACGAACTGATCGAGCAAGCCGCGGTCCGGCATTGCACCCAGCGCCCCCACGTCAAAGAGCGTGCGAATCTGCTTGCCGATTGTGATCGTCGACATCTGGTTTGCCATGAGCCCGTTCGTCCGTTCCCGGTATCCAACCCTTTTGCCCGATCCTACTTCTAGAGAGGCAAACGCGGCGACAAAAGGTCCCGATTTTTCGAGACTCCTCGTCGACCACCACCGATCTCAGCGCGGCGGGTGCGGCAAACCTGGGGAGTGCGACGATCCGACCCGCGCCGCTTCCCCCTCCGTTCGGGCCAATTTGGTCATTCGAGTAACCCAGTCTTCCGAATTTTTGGATTTTTTCATCTCCCTCTGGGGTCGAGAGTTCCGGAGCCAATCGCCCCGGAATCCGCGATAGGTGCATTAACGAATCCTCAAACCTGCGGTATACTGAATAATAGAGACCATGTGTAACCGTCACCGACCGGAAAACCAGGCTATGAGCAACGGGGCTGTGCCGTCTGCGGCCGGGCCCGGCACAGCGATTTCGGGACTCGGCCCGAACTCGCTGGGGGCCATGGGGATCGGAGAGGGCGCCGCGGCCAAAAGTGATCACCGAGTGCCACTTTGTGCCACAATTCTCGGCAAGTCCGGCCCGGCTCAGAGCCGGCCCCGCCCAGAACCCAGGCCGGATCCGGACGTCCCGCCAGTCCGGAGTAGGGCCTCTCGGAAGGGGTCAAAGCCACCGCCCCCAGACGGTGCGGTGGTGATCGCCGACGACTCTCCTTTTTTCTGGACGACACAGGTTTCGGGGAGGCCCGGTGCACTGGGTTCCCGCGGCCCTTCAGGCCGCCCCAGCCGGGCCGGCCCGTTTCCCTCGGCCCAAAGGGCCGGCGGAGCTCAGCCCAGGTGAAACCTCAAGGTTTCTCTGTTGGATCGGGTCATTCAGGATCGCGAGCCGAAGTAGAACCCGACGAACGCCGCAAGGATATGCTCCGGGCCGAAACGCCCGACATGGACCCAGGGTTTGAAGAATCGCGTCAATCTCGGTTGGGGGAACGATCAGGAAAATGCGATTCACGACCAGGAACACCAGAATTCCCCCGGCGGCCAGAGAGACCATCGCACGAACGTCTTCGATGATGCGCGGGGGTTGGTGGCCGCGGTCCTTCCACCAAGCCGTCAACGTGTTCAACGCCACCCCCAGCAGAAAGCCACCCACGAGAAGGAGGGTGACAACTCCCCGGTTCTGGTCGAGCGAGGTCATTTGTCCATGCTCGAAGAGGACCACGGCCACCGCGACCGACCCGCCCAGGAGGAGAAACCGCACGCTGCCCCGCGGGAGAAACAATGGTGGAGGGCCAGGCTCCTCAGCCTCAGGGGCGCGTCGTCGCGCGGCGAAATAATGCCCCATGATGATGAAGAGCAGGCCGCTAAGGTACTCCGGGACTTCCTCGCTCGGCTGGATCAACAGCAGGCCCCAGACTGTCGCGAAAATCAGGATCGCGAGCAGGGCCCGGATACTGCCCGACGGTAGACCTAAGGCATGAACCTTTCGCCAATCGACCAGGGCCTCAGACTTCGGCGTCTCGACTTGCATAAGGATTCCTCGAATGGAGATCTTCTCAATCGCTCGTATCTCTCAGGCTATTCGCCGGACGCGCCCGAATATCCCTGTCACGACCGATGCGTCTCACGGACTCGTCGTGAGGGCTTGCCAGCAAGTTTGGGAGAGGTGATATCATGGGAGTCAGGGCATGACGTGAGTCGGCCAGGAGTTTTCTCGGATGACTGTGAACATCCTCCGCATCATCCCCACAGTGCTCGAAGAATTCCGCCTTCCCTGGGATAGCGATCACGGAGTCGCCCACTGGGCCCGGGTATTGGAGAACGGTCTCCGCCTGGCCGGCGAGACCGGCGCCCATGTCGAAGTCGTCCAGCTCTTCGCCGTGTTCCATGACTCTCGCCGGGTCAATGAGTTCACGGATCCCGATCACGGACCGCGTGGGGCCCTGTTCGCCCGCAAGCTTCGAGGCCGCCTCTTTGAGTTGCCTGATGCCGAGTTCGAGCTTCTGTACCGAGCTTGCGCGGGTCACACTCACGAACGGACTCATCCGGACATCACGATCCAGACCTGCTGGGACGCCGACCGGCTGGATCTCGGACGGGTGGGCATCACCCCGCATCCCAGGTACCTTGGCACGGAAGCGGCGAGGAAACGCGAGATGATCCAGTGGGCCGACGGGCGGGCGAGTCTCGGATTCATCCCCGAGCTCGTGGAGCACGAATGGGGTATCGATCTGGCGCTGGATCGTTGAAAACCGGACCTGGTCGTTGAAGTGGATCTCGGTGGCTCACCGGCCGTTTTCTCGAATCGTGTGTGGAGATCGGGCAACACCCTCTCGGCGGCTCCGACGCGCGTCTTTACGCTCGGCGCCGGTCTGGAGTATGATCGTTTTGTAGAGGAAGTCACTCGCGGTGGACCATTGCGCCGTGAGGTCAGGCAACGAGATGGGATCGAACGGCGCAACCACCTGATCAGCTCGTAGACGAGCCGTGAAAACCGGGCCTCCGGGACGGCCGATCGATCTCACCCATTGGGGCAAGAACACGATGATTGGTGCGAAGTTGGGGATTTCGGATTACCTCACCCGGGTCTGCGAGGAGATCCAGAACCTGGATCCGGCTCAGATCGAGACCGTGAGCGAGCTGGTCGAGGCCGCCTACGACGACGGTCGGTTCGTATTCATTATTGGCAATGGCGGCTCGGGTGCCAATGCCTCGCATCTTTGCGAGGACCTGGCCAAATGCACGCTCCGCGACTTCGAGTCGCAGAAGCGCCTCAAGGTCTTGAGCCTGACGGACAACACAGCCGGGATCATGGCATGGGCCAACGATGAGGGTTACGACCGGATCTTCCTGGAGCAACTGAAGACCCTGGCCTCGCCGGGGGACCTGCTGCTGGCGATCTCGGGTTCGGGCAACAGTCCGAATATCCTCAAGGCGGTCTCCTGGGCCAACGAGCATGGACTGACCACGGTGGGGATCACCGGCTTCTCGGGAGGCAAGCTCAAAGACCTGGCCCACCATAACCTCCACGCGGCGATCGATGATATGGGGATCGTCGAATCGTTGCACCAGGTGGTCTTCCACTGGATCATCGACGACCTCTACCGCCGATTCTCTGCCAAGGAGCTCGTCCACGCGGGTGCTGGAGCGAGCTGATCGCATGGCTGAAGATGCCTGGGTCCTGGGGATCGAGATCGGTGGGACCAAGCTGCAACTCGGGATCGGCCAGGGCCATGGCGACCTCGTCGTGCTGGAACGACTCAGCGTGGAGCCGTCCCGGCATGCAGCCGGCATCCTCGACCAGATCCGGTACGCGTTCCCGATCCTGCTCCGGAATGCCAAGCTGGACAGTGCGCAAATCCAGGCCGTGGGCATCGGTTTCGGTGGGCCAGTCGACAGCGAGCATGGAGTCATCGAAAAGTCTTACCAGATCGCCGGCTGGGACGACTTCCCGCTCGCGGCCTGGATTCGCGAGCATCTGGAGGTTCCCCGGGTCGTCGTCCATAATGACGCTGATACGGCCGGTCTGGGCGAAGCCCGGTTCGGAGCGGGACGGGGCCATTCTCCCTTGCTGTACATGACTGTGGGCAGCGGGATCGGCGGCGCCCTGATCCTTCACGATCGGATCTATCGCGGATTCGGCAAGGGTGCGGGCGAGATCGGACACCTGGGCGTGGTCGATGCCGCACGTCCAGGTGCGCCGCTGGCCGAGCTGGAGCAGGTCGCCTCCGGTTGGGCAATCGCCCGGGCGGCCCAGGACCATGCACGCAGGGTAATCGAAGAGCGGGGCGACTGGGTCGTCCTGGATCGAGCCTCCGGCGATCCCAGCCGAATCACCACCGTTTTCGTCGCTCAGGCCGCCCGAGAGGGAGATCCCGAATCGAAGACGATCCTGGCCCGCGCGCACGCGGCGATCGCCTTCGCCCTCGTGCAAGCGATCACGCTGATTGCACCCCGGCGAATCGTCATCGGCGGGGGCGTCTCCCTGATCGGCGAGGCGGAGTGGTTTGACCCGATTCGTCGCCTCGTCGAACAGGATGTCTTCCCCCCCTTTCGCGGCGGCTTCGAGATCGTTCCAGCCGGCCTGGGTGAGGAAGTCGTCGTCCATGGGGCCCTCGCCCTGGCACACGATGCCATCAGGAACCGAACTTGTTGAGAATCGTCAACACGCGTCCTGCGAGAGCGACCGAACACCGGTCTTGACCCCTAACCCGGACGACCCGCCATTCCGCATCCTTGACAAGAGTGGAACCAAGCATACATACTTGGGTAGGTGTCTTCATTTTTTCCTCACAAGACTCGACGCAGGCCCTCGAGAGCAATTTTCATCTAACCTTGGACGCCAAGAGAAGTTAGAGGAATGCCGCTCCGTCCGGCGATCATTCTGCTCAGGATAATCGATGGGTCGAGATGGCCATTGCCAGAGCCGTGTTCAATAATCTCGGTATGGGCATTGAGCCGGAGGAGATTCTCCGAATGCCGAATCGCGGGGAGTCGAAGGTCGCGGCGACAGGTGAACGGGGGATGTCCTTTCCGAACCATGGCGGCTCGATCGTCGGCAGCCCGATCGTTGCGAGACTCGTCCGTCGGCTTCACGCTCCCGAGGCTCTCCGACCTGGGGTGGAGGAAGGCCGTGGATCATTCTGGGAGGGCTCGATGAGGTGTGTTGGCAACGTGTATCGAAAAAAAAACGGAAAGTGTCGGGTCGGCGCTGCTTTTGCCCATGTCCGAGGTAGGAGCCTGGAAAAGTCCTTGGGCCAGCCTAAGTTCTAGGCAAGACCGCTCGTTCGGAGGTCAGGCTTCCTGACGGGCCGTTGCTTCCGGGATACTTGAACCAAATCGATTCCAAGTTCGTCTATACGATTAGTGCCTGATCGAGGATAATCCGAAAGCCGAGGGTTCATTTCAGGACGAATGACATGCGAATTGCCTGATACGAGGATCGAGAACCGGCGGTTTTGCGGTGGGTGAGGGCAAGATTACGTACCGTGCCTCGAATAACCAACGGATGGCCTCTTTTTTTCCTGCTGAAGGGGCACACCATGACGGCAAAATTGGCAGAAACCCAACTGTGGCAGCAGAACCTCGCTTCGCTGATCCGGTCGGGTCTCTTTTCCAAGGCAGCGATCGGCGAGATGAACGGTTTATACACCGTTGTCGGGGTTTACGCGGACGAAACGTGTTCAGCGCCACTGGCCAAGTACTCCGATCTGAGACGGGCCACTGATGCTGCCGATCTCGTCAATCGAATGTCTTCGGTCCATCGGCCGGTCGAGTCGAACTGATCGGATCCGAGGGAATACGAACCTCCAACGACCATGGCCTCCCGCAGGATGCGGACGGAGGCCATGGTTTTTTTCCATCCGTCCCGGCAGAATCGCGCTGCGGCGATCTGGGGATGCCGGGGGCACGTAGCGGCTCGATGGCAGGAGGCGTGGATCGCGGTCATGGATGCCACGATTTGGCGGAGGAAGTTGGTACTGATCGCTGTCGTCGGCGCCTTGGTCGAACGCCGGACCGATCCGATGGTGGGGCCCTCTGCTCCCGCTCATGAGACCCTC
The DNA here is from genome assembly GCA_963845695.1 of uncultured Isosphaeraceae bacterium. Taxonomy (GTDB): domain Bacteria; phylum Planctomycetota; class Planctomycetia; order Isosphaerales; family Isosphaeraceae; genus CAWJTV01. The sequence goes on from CAWJTQ010000023.1 coordinate 140,786, forward strand.
CAGTCGATAGGACGCCGCCTGAGCCAATTGTGGTCTGAGCGCGAGTTGACGGCGATCGCGGCGCGCGGCGAGGCGATCTGGGACCGGCTGCAACCCGGTGAGCGGGCCGCCTTGGGGCGGGGCTACCTCCGGCTGCACGTGGACCGTCCGGTCCTCCTGGATGTGGCCGTCCCGACCGGCTCGATCCCGTTCTGGCTGGCAGATCGCGGCTTCCGCGCGACGAGCGGGGAACTGCTCAATCCCGACTCGGCCTGGCGGCTCTATCGACGCACCTTCAAACAGGGGTGCATCGAACTGGGAGTCAACGGACTCGATCGGACCCCTGTGGCCCACTATGTGGTCTTCATCAGGCCGATCGGGAAGGACCTGGCGATCGGTGACCGGCCGGTCGTCACGCTCGACGAAGGACAGGAGCGGAGCTGGAGGTTGGCCATCGCCCGCCCCGGAGTGAGCGCGGCGTTCGACGCCTGGAAGCCCTTCGAGACGCTACCGGAGCGAGCTGAACGGTGCCGTGATGCTCCAGGCATCACACGACCGCCGGCACTCGACCCTGCTGGCCACGGGCCGCGTCTGGAAGACCCACGTCGTTTCCAGCCCACGGCCCGATCAGGTCGCCATCGCCTTCGGCCCCGATCCTGCGCGCGAGTTGGTGTGGACCTGGCGGACGTCACCGGACGTCGAAGCGACGGCCGTGCGGATTGTGCGGACTCCGGCTGGATCAGGCCGGATCAGGCCGGCGGGATGGGAACCGCGCCGGGACGAGGTCCGGATCGTCGCCGGAGACTCGACCTGCATCGAAGTCCCCAATGTGCTGAACGATCCCGTGGTCCGCCGGCACCGAGTCAGGGTATCCGGCCTGGAGCCGGACACGGTCTACGAATACTCCCTGGGAGACGGGACACCGCGGGGATGGGGGCCCTGGAAGACGGTGAAGACCGCGCCCGGGCGGGCCCGTCCGGTCCGGTTCCTCTATCTGGGCGATGCCCAGACGGGGCTCGAGCGCTGGGGACATCTCCTGGAGACGGCAGCGCGCGCACACCCCGACCTCGATTTCCTCATGCTGGCCGGCGATCTGGTCGACCGTGGAAACGAGCGGACCAACTGGGACCACCTCTTCCTGCGCGCCGCGCCGGTCTTCGACGGCGTGCCGGTGATGCCCTGCGTGGGCAATCACGAGTATCTCGATGTCGGCCCTCGCCTGTATCGGGCCGTTTTCGACCTGCCGCACAATGGCCCGCGGGGCATCGCGCCGGACCTGGTGTATTCGTTCGAGATCGGGGACGCGTGCTTCGCCGTCCTCGACAGCACGCTCGCCGTCTGGAACCCGTCCGCCGCACGCCGACAAGCCGAGTGGCTCGACCAGACGTTCGCGCGAACCCAGGCGGCGTGGAAGCTCGTGATGTTCCACCACCCGGTCTATCCCTCACATCCCTGGCGCGATATGCCCGCCCTGCGCCAGTACTGGGTTCCGATCTTCGACAAGCACCACGTCAACCTGGTCCTCCAGGGACACGACCACGCCTATCAGAGGACCTATCCGCTCCGCGGCGCACCATCGCGTCGACCGGGCCGATCAGGGGACGGTTTACGTGATCGCCGTCTCCGGAGACAAGTACGTGGACCTGGCCCCGCGCGAGTACGTCGAGGTCGGGTTCGCCCGCGTCTCGACGTACCAGACGATCGAGATCGACCCGGAATCCCACCGCCTCACCTATCGAGCCTGGACCGAGGACGCTCGGACGATCGACGAGCTCACGATCGAAAAGGCCGCGGCGGATGGGTCTCGAAGACCTGGCAAGAGATTCGTCGGTCAAGCCTTGAGGCTGAGTGAAGAGCCCCAGCCTCTCCGGAGTCTCGAAAACGCCGGCTTGCTCGGGACGTCCGTCATCCCGCGGTGTCACCGGGCGCGTCGTCGAAAGAAATCCAGCCAATCCTTACCGGTCTCCTTGGTCAGCCCGGCGAAAGCGGAGTCGATCGCGGACTTCTGCGGCTGACCCGCCTTCTCGCGGGACACACCCTCCTCGGCCATCGATTGGGTCATCTTGCCCCAATCCTTCGTGCTCAGACCGTACGAGAGCGCGGCATAATACCAGAACCGTGCATCGTCCCGATGCGACGGCAAGATCCTCCGGAAGGTGGCATAGGCCTCCCCGTATCGCCGTTCGCGGAATTGGCTCGCTCCGGATTCGAGGGCCGCGTCCGCCGACGACTCGCCCTTCTCGGACGAAGGCGGTGCGCCCTCGCCCGTTGAAGAACGATCGGCGCCGGGCGACGAGCCCTCTCGACTCCGGTCGGCCGGCGCGAGCGTGCACGGCGGACACTTCCTTGCGGATCTCGTCCAGCTTCCCGTCGAGCTCCGTGACCTTCTTCTCATACTGCACGAGTTGCTCAGGCAGGTGGTCGAACTTCTTCCCCATCGCCTCAACCTGCTGCGAGAGCTGGTCGACCCGGGCGACCTTCTCCTCGATCGGCGCCAGGTCGGAAGCGGATGACGGTTTGGGCGTCGCCTCCAGCCGGGCTTGAAGTTGCTTGTACCGGTCGGAAAGGTTGTTGCATTGGTCGGAGAGGCTCTTGATACGACCATCCATGTGAGCCAGGCTCTTGGAAAGCTCCGAATCCTGGGCCTGCGTCGTCGAGCGCCCGCCGCCTTCTCGGCCCTCGACTGCGCGAGGTACCGCTCGTATGCCCACGCGCCGGCGCCACCGCAGACCAACGCCAGTGCGGCGGAAACCACGACGACAGCCACGCTCCCACTCCCGGAGCGCGCCGGCGGTCTCCGGACAGGCGGCAAACCTTGTCCCATGTCCACCTTGACGGATCGTGCATCCCCGCTTCCGGGGCCAACCTGACCGCGATCTTCAAAGATCGGATCGATGGGAGCGTGTCCGGGCACGTTCTGTTCCCTGGCGTCAGCCATGGAGATGCCTCCTCTCATGCAGGGAATCGCATATGGAAGTGAGGATGTCTCGATGAGATCGCGCGGACGATTGACAGCGACTTCAGGGCTTTATTGCCTGCGAATGCGATGCCGGATTCTCACGCGGGCGAGCCGAACTGAGCCACGCCGGCTCAGGACGTTTCCACGGTCTGACGCAGGATTCCCATCACCTTGGGCAGGTTGTCGATGTAGTACTCAGGCACATCGATCGTTAATGACGTTCCTGCCAACTGTAAGAATTTCCAGGCGCTGCCAGCACTCACCACTCCATGGATGCGTTCGACCGCTTGTCCCGAGCTCTGATTGCACAACTGCGCATTATAGACGTGCTGTGCACCTGAGAACCGACGATTGTTTCCCGCCTGGGTATCGGGATTCTCTAGAAGGACATGTTCACTTCCTATGGAGACGAGTTCGGCCCGCGAATAATCCGATCAGGGCGAGGGACGCCAGCACCAGGGTAGACGGCTCGGGTACGATTTGACCGCGGATTTCACCCTCAAAGAAGAGGGTGGATTGCACGTTGATGTACCAGAGTCCCGACTCCAGATCCGAGATCTGCTGTGCCACCGTGTAACTGCCCAGATCCGTCAAGGTGATGACCTGGTTGTCCACAATGCCCGAGAAATCGCCTGGTACCTGGACATCGAGGGTATATAGATTCATCGAGGACTCAACACCCGGCGGTGCCGGGCCGTCGATCGTCGCATTCGTTTCAGTGCCAGAAGATTGGCGAAACTCATATTCACCGTGATGGTGTCCTGAGAGAGATCCAGGACAACTGTGGCCGAGCCGGTTCCCGTTGACGGCGTGGGCGGAACCTCCTGCGAGCCGTCCAATGATGCCACAAGCGACCCCGCTCGGGCTTCACCCGTCATCCAGAGCGCCGTGGCGAGAGCCGCGACCCAGCAGAAATGGGAACGCCTCATCGTCCAACCTTCCTTCGGGCAGAGAGCTTCGCACCGGCGGGGAATGATGGACTCCCACGCGGCACAGCCCGGCCATCGGCACCCGGAGCACGTGTGCAGCCAGCGAGTGGCTGATCCGGCGCACTCCATCGCTCAGTTGTTCCGTATAATTGTTTACGAACAGCAAGGGTTCATGTCAGGCTAACGGTTCAAGTGACGTGCGTCAAGGAAAACAGGTTCGGTTCACAGGGACTGGCACACCGTGTGCGTCATGGTAGGTGGGACACCGTTCGCACGCTCACAACCTTCTGGATCTCCTCGGCGACTCGGCCGAACACCTCCTGCCAATCCCCGCGCTGCCTCTGCCGGAAGAGCCGAAGAGTCGGATACCACGGGCTGTCGTCCCGATCCAGGAGCCAGCGCCAGTCCGCGGCATAGGGCAGCACCACCCAGGCTGGCACGCCCACGCGCCGGCCATATGAGCGATGGCCGTGTCGCACGTGACGACCAGGTCGAGATGGCTCATGGCCGCGGCCGTGCCCATGAACGCGCCAGTCCCCCCATCCAGTTGGCGCGACAGGTCCATGACCACGAACCGGTCCGCCACGTCGGTGAGCTGCTCGTTGTGTTCCTTCTGAAGGCTGATGAGCTGGACGCCATCGATCGCAGCCATCGGACCGAATTCGACCAGCGGTACAGAACGGAACCGGTCACCGCCGGACGTTGCGTTGCTCTGCCAGGCGATGCCGATCCGGAACGCCTGGATGTGGTCCAGGGCGCGACCCCAGACTTCGACGAGTCCCAGATCGGCGAACAGGTACGGTACCTTCGCGGGCAGGGTGGCCAGGGTCGTCTTCAAGAGCGCCGGCAGGCTGAGCAACGAGGCATACACGTCGAACGGCGGTAACCGCGTGCCTTTTGCGACGATCTGGTCGATGCCCCGACAACCCTTCAAGAGTGGCACCAGGGAAGGGGGGCATTCCAGCAGGACAGTCTTGGCCTGTGGTTTCACCAATTCGGCGAACCGTACGAACTGGAAGGTGTCGCCCATGCCTTCTTCGGTGTGGAGCAGGATTGTCCGTCCGACCAGGGGAGTGCCATCCCATCGAGGCTGACGGAAAGATCGCTGCCGCAGTGAGTCGTGGGATTCGAATCCAGGCCACCCGTCTTCCCACCTCCCCAGGCCCAGCCAGGTTAGCGATCGGTTATATCCTGCCTCGGCGTGTTGGGGGTTGTGACCCAGGGCTTCACCGAATGCGGCGAGCGCCTCCGCGTGCCGGTTGAGGTGGCCCAGGATGATTCCCAGGTTGTTGTACGCGTTGGCAAAATCCGGCTTGATCTCGATTGCGCGTCGATAGCACGCCTCGGCCTGTTCCGGTTCCCCGTGACGGGCCAGCACGATTCCCAGGTTGTTGTGGGCTTCGGCGAGATCGGGTTTGAGCCGCACCGCCTCCCGGCAACTGGCCAGAGCCTCATCGAGCTGTCCCAGGTCGCGCAGGACGAATCCCCGGTTGGTGTGCGCCTCGACGTAGAGCGGATCCAGCCGCACCGCCTGCCGGAAACACGTCGCGGCCTCCTCGTGCTTCTTCTGCCGAGCCAGCGCGACACCGAGATTGTTGCGCATCTCGGCCGAATCCGGCTTCAAATGAGTGGCCCGCTGGAAATGCCGCTCGGCGTTCGACCGGGCGCCCCTGCTGCAAATAGGCCAGCCCGAGGTCGTTATGTAGTCCGGCCGAGTCAGGCCGCCAGTGCAGCGCTTGCTGAAACGCCGCCACGGCCGCGTCTTTCTTTCCTTGCATCGCCAGCGCCACGCCCAGCCCGCGATGCAGGTCCGCCGATTCGGGCCGTAGCCGGAGAGCGTCGCTGAAGCCGGTCGCCGCCGCGTCCAGCTTCCCTTCGGCCATGTGGTCCTGGGCTTGCTTTTCCAGGGCGGCCGCTTCCTTCACGAACGCCGACGGCCGGGACGCCGACCCCGGGACGAGGCGCGTCAGTTCGGCAGCCATGCGGGCGAAGACCTCCTCCCAGTTCCCCCACTCCTTCTGGCGGAAGATCCGCAACGTGGGATACCAGGGACTGTCCTCACGGTCCCGCAGCCATCGCCAGTCGGGCGCGAACGACACGGCGATCCAGACCGGGACCCGCAGGGCGCCGGCCAGATGGGCGAGCGAAGTGTCGCAGGCGATCACCAGGTCGAGTTGCTTCATCAGGGCGGCCTTGTCCGTAAAGGCTCCCCGCGCATCCACGAAGCGGCCCAGATCCTGAACCGGGAACCCACAGGTCCCCTCATCGAGCTGCTCGGTCCCGGCGCCGATCTGAAGCCCGATGAGGCGGACGCCCGGCACGCGCGCCAGCGGAGCGAACTGCCGCAGCGGGATCGAGCGGTGCCGGTCCATCTTGTGCGTGGTACTCCCCTGCCAGGCAATGCCGATCTTGAAGCCGCCGAGGTGCTTCATCGCCTCGCGCCAGTGCTTCAGGAGGTCGGGGTCAGGAAAGATGTAGGGCACGGTGGCAGGGATCGTCTCCAGGTTGGTCCGGAAACGCCCCGGCAGGCTGAGCAAAGGAGCCTGGACATCGAACTCCGGCAATGCAGACCCTTCGGGGATCACCTGGTCGATGCCCGGGCAACCAGACAGGAGGCGGACCAGGACCTTGGGACACTCGAACAAAACCCGGCCATCACGCTGCTTGACCAGCAGAGCATAGCGGATGAATTGGAGTGTGTCTCCGAGGCCCTGTTCGGGATAAAGCAAGATCGTGCGACCGTTCAGGTTGGAACCGTCCCAGAGCGGCTGCTTGAAGTTCCGCGGGCGCTTGGTCTTGCCTTGCCAGCGGTACTCATACTCCGGCCAGCCTTGCTCGAAATCCCCCATGGCCAGCCACGCCAGCGATCGGTTCAACCGTGCGTCGGGATAGTCTGGCTTATACTGAAGGGCACGGCCATAGCAGGCGACCGCCTGCGCGAGGTCTCCCTGCTGACCGCGAGCGATACCCAGATTGTTATGGGCCTCGGCGAACTCAGGCTGGATCCGCAGGGCCTCCTCGAAGTGGCTGACGGCTTCCTCGTGTTTGCCAAGGTCCCGGAGCGCATTGCCGAGGTTGCTGTGGGCATCCGCGTAGTCCGGCTTCAAGCTGAGCGCTTTGCGGTAACATTCGATCGCCTCCTCCAGCTTTTTCTGATGGGCCAGCGTCACGCCCAGGTTGCTCAAGGGTTGCGGGCCCTTGGGGTTGAGCTCGATCGCTTTCCGCAGGCAGCGGATCGCTTCATCGAGCTGGTCCCGGTCCTTGAGGAGCACGCCCAGGTTATTGAGGGCGGAAGCATGCGTGGGCTGAAGCCGCAGCGCTTCGCGATAGCTGGCTTCCGCCTCTTTCCGCTTGTCCTGATAGCGAAACGCCAGGCCGAGGTTATGGTGCGCCTCGACGAAGTCGGGCTGGAGCCGCAGACATTCCTGGTAGCTCGCGGCGGCGTCAGCCCACAGGCCCAGGTGCCGCAGCACATCGCCCAGGTGAAAGTGGCCTTCCGGCGCCTTGGGCCGAAGCCGCACGACCTCTCGATAATGCGCGGCCGCCTCCTCCATGTTCCCCGCCTCCCGCCGGGCATGCCCCAGGCAGAGCCACGTGTCGGGCAGGTCCACCTGGATCGCCAGGGCCCGCCGCCAGCAGTCCACGGCCTGGTCGCGCTTCTTCTGGCGGTGGAAGGCCTCCCCCAGATAGTGGAGGAGGACGGGTGACTCCGGAGGCGAGCGAAGGCCCTCTTGCAAGTAGAAGACGGCCGCGTCGAGCTTCCCTTCCCGCAGGGCCGCCAGGCCCAGCTCGCCGGCCGTGCTCTCGCCGTTCGGTCGGGCGATGTCCGGCAACAGGGCGGCGGCACCCGGACCATCCGGCGACGCTACCTCGACGGAGGGCCCGCGGGTCGAACCGGATTCGCTCATGGCACGGATACTCAAAATTCCTCACTTCTGGGGCTCGAAGCGCCCCTTCGCCATCACGATTCCCCGGGCCCGGCCCTCAGGCATACCGCCGCCAGGCCCTCGCGAAAGGGTTTCGCCTGGACATACGAGGCATCGATCACGACGTCCCCGGCCCCGTCCACGTAGCCTTCGAGCCCCTCGCGCGAGAACACGGCGCGGCTTTCGAACAGGTGCTCCAGGGTCTCGAAGCGGGGCGGAATGACGTAACGGCCCTCCCGGTCGATCATGCCCCACTTCCCTTCGAGTTCGACCCTGGCGATGCCGTCCTCGAAGTCCCCCGCGAAGTCGAAGGTCGGCGCGATCACCCATCGGCCATGGCGGTCGATGTAACCATAGCGGAAAGGATCCGCATCGCACGAGAACGTCTTGGCGGAGGCCAGGCCGTCGCGGAATCTCTCCGCCTGCGCTGGCCCCTGGAGGCGCAGCGTGACCTCTCCCTTAGCGTCGATGAAGCACGGTCCTTCCGCATCCACGACCACCGCCCATCCCTCCGAGAAGTCCTTCGCGCTGCGGAACGGCCCGAGTACCAGCTCCCCTGTCGGGTTGACGAAGTATTTCTCGAGGTGGCCGGTCGGGCCGACGCTCGCGAGGCACTCGCAGAAGTCCCCCGCAACCGCGAATCGCGGCGATATGACCAGGCGACCCGAACGATCGACATAGCCGTTCAACCCGCCACGCTTGATCCGGGCCAGCCCGTCGCGGAATGAGCCGAGGTACTGGAACGTCGGCGGGATCACGAACGTCCCGGACCGGTCGATGCAGCCCCACTGGCCGCCGCGGATCGCGTAGGCCAGGCCGTCCTCGAACGGGCCGATCTCCTGGAACGCCGGCTCGATGACCCAGCGGCCCGTCGGGTCGATGCATCCCTCGAGATTCCCTCGACAGGCCGACGCCAGCCCCTCCGAGAACGGGTCGGCGCGGTCGAACTGCGGCGGAATGACCACGTCGCCGTCGCGGTTGATGTACCCCCAGCGCTCGACCGGCTGGTCCCCCGTCCCGGGGCTCGCGTGCTTCCCGCTCAAGGTGGAGGGCCTCCCGTCTGCTGCAGGGCGCGTTCCAGCCGGGCGACGGCCTGCTCGCGCTCGGCGATACCCCGCTCCATCGATTGGATCGAGCTATCGAGCTCGGATGTGCTCTGCCAGAACCACTTCTCCTGCCTCTGCCGGCGCAGGTCCGCCAGCATCGCTTCCTCCTGGGCCTTCCGCGTGCGGAGGGAGGCGAGGGTCTGCATCGTGCCCTCCCGGTTGGTGGCGGCCATCTTCTGGCTCTCGCGTTCCATCTGCGCCTCGATCCTCGGCTTGATCTCGGCCTGGTACCTCTCCTCCATGCGTGCCGCCCGCTCGCTGCTCTCCTGCGCGTCCCGGAAGGCGGCCGGGAGCTCGCTGGCCACCTGGATCGTCACCCCCAGGTTGCGCCCGGTGCCGACCAGCGTGCCGACCGGGTTGAAGAACTGGCCGACGGCCGTGCCGACCTGGCCCATCCAGTTCTCGCGCCACTTGTTCTCGTCGAAGAGGCCGACGAGGTTCTCGCCCTGTTCCTCATAATAGGCGGGGAGGTCTCCCTTCCGGAAGCGGTCGACGAACTCGACGAGGCCGATGGCCGGGCCCGCATAGGTCGCCACGGTCCCCAGCGCACCCGCGCCGGCGCTGGCGAGGCGCCCGAGGAGCCCCAGGCCCTTACCCAGCTTGGCGAACCCGGTCGCATTCGCCAGCCAGCCGGCCGTGCCGGAGCTCATGCTGAGCACGTCGGCGCCCACGGCGATGTCGTTGACCCAGTCGTTGACCGTGTTCAAGGCGCCCAGGGCGTCGTCCAGCCCCCACGGTTCAGGCGGTTCTCCCCCGCCCTCGTCGGGCCCACCCTCGTCGGGCCCGAGGTTGACGGGCCCACCGTCGTCGGGCCCGTCGTTGTGAGGCCCACCCTCTTGGGGCTTCTCGGCCGCCTGGGCCGAAGAGCCGCCGAGCATCATGTAGAGGACCAAGGCCGTCGTGGCGGCCCCGATGACCTTGCCCTTCCAGTGCTTTCCTCCCTTCTTCACGCGGCCATGCTCGACCGACTCGTTATAGGCCCGCTGCTTCTCCGCCTTCGAAGCGTTCCAGGTCCCTTTCTCTTTCTGCAACTTCTTACGCGCGGTCTCGGATTTCCAGGTCTCGAAGCCCATCTCGTTCGACTTCGTCGGACCTCCCTTGAGGATGTTCCCATTCGCTTCGGTGAGGCCGTACGTCTGCTTCATCTCCTTCATCTTGGCGTCGAAGGCCTCCTTGAACTTCTCGCCTTTCAGTCCCTTGATCTCCTTGGACTCGCTCCACGTCTTCCAGTCGTCGTTCCACTCACGCACGTTCCCGTCGCTACGCTGGAGCTTCGAGTGGAGCTGCGCATGGTGCTCGTTCAGCAGGTACCAGCCGTTCTCGGGCGAGTGGATGAAGCCCTCGCCGAATCGGTTCGAGATGAAGTCCTTCAACTCCTGCGGGAACAGGTGATGCCAGGTCGTCGCGTACGGGTTGAAATTGCCGTTCGGGTCGACGAAGGGGGCGCCGAAGGGGAGGAAGTCCAGGTTCCCGGGGCCGCTGGAGCCGCCGGTATCCGAAACGTCGTTGAAGAATTGGAGCAGGTCGTAGGGATCCTGGCCGGTCTTGGTCAGATTGAGGCGACCGGCGAGGGTATCGCCCGACTCGTTGATCGTATAGCTGATGGAGAAGACACCATCCGGCATCGTGGCGCCCGGGCCCGAATCCTGGCGATTGTACGTGCCGTTCCCGGTCTCCGTCCGCGTGAACGTCCCCGTCTGGAGGTTCCCGGTCTCCGTCATGTCATACGTCTGCGAGCCGGAGACCGTCTCCGTGAAGGCGCCGCCGACGTCGGTCCCGGTCTCAATCAAGGTCACGGTGTCGCTGCCGGCCTGGGTCAGGGTGTAGGTGCCGGTCACCGTGTTACCCATCTCGGCCTTGACGTACGAATCGACGCCGGATTCGGTCAGGGTGAAACCGGTCGTCCCTTCGCTGCTCTCCGCCAGGCTGTAGTTGTTCGTGTCGGTATCGGTCAGGCTGAAGTTGCCGGTGATGGCATCCCCCGACTTGGTCCAGGTGTACGTGTCCGAGGTCGTCTCCGAGATGCTGAAGCTGCCGTCCCCATCCGTGCCCGAGTCGGTCAGCGTCGAGCTGCTCGTCCCGGAGGCGGTCTGGGTGAAATCGCTCGTGATCGAGTTGCCCGTGCCGGTCAGGCTGTAAGCGTCGGCGTCGGTCTCGGTGTAGGTGGAGGACTGGCCCGCCCCGTTCGTGCTGGTCTCCTCGGTGAGCGTGCTGTCCGTCACGCTCCCGGTCAGCGTGTAGCCGCCGGTGATCGAGTCGCCGGACTGCGTGTCGGTCTCGGTCGAGGAGACGGTGCTGGTCAGCGAATAGCTGCCGCTCGCGTCGCTCCCCGATTCGAGGGTCGTGCTGCTATCCGACTCGGTGGACGTGACGGTATAGGAGCCGGTCTCGCCGTCGGAGGTCTCCCCCGTGGTCGTCGTGCTGGACTCGGTCGTCGTCAGGGAGTAACCGGTAGCCGTGGTAAGGTATTCGCCGGTCTCCTGCAGGGTGGAATGATCCGCGGTGACCGTAGTCACGGTCATGGTCCCGGTCACGAGATCTCCGGTGCTCTGCATCGTCGTATTCTGCGAGTCCGCGACGGTCTGGCTGTAGCTGGTCGAGCTGTCTCCCCCCGACTGCGTCACGCTCGATGTCATGGTCGAGTCTTGAGTGACCGTGTCGGACCCCGTGATCACGTCCGCGATCTCGGTGGTGGTGGACGCGGTCGTGCTGCTGCCGGACTCGGTGAATGTGCCGCCGGCGTTGACGCCGGTGCCCTGGACCGACGTCGTCGATGAGTCGATCACGGTTGACGTCAGGTTGCCGGTCAACTCATCCTCGGTCGCGGACGTCGAGGAGCTGGCGTTGACGGTGTCGGTCACCGTATCGTCCGTGGACTCGTTGACGTCGCTGTCTGTCTGGGTGCTCCCGCTCGTCTCGGTGGCGGTGATGGTCATCTGGCCGGTGATCAGGTCGCCGGACTCGGTATCGGTATCGGTGGTCGTCTCCGTATCCCTCGTGCCGTCGCTTTCGGACTGGTTCGAGTCGGATTCCGTCAGCGTGCTCCGATCGACCGAGGTGTCTGTGCTCGAGAACGACCCGGTCACCAGGTTGCCCTGGTCAGTGGTGGTGTCGGTCGTCGTCTCGGTATCCGTGCCCCGCTCCGTGTCGGACTGATCGGTGTCCGTGTCCGCGAGCGTGCTCTGATCGACGGAGGTATCGGTGGTCGTGAATGCCCCGGTGACCAGGTTCCCCTGGGCGGTGGCGGAGTCGGTCGTCGTGTCGGCGTCGGTGCTCGCGTCGGTGCTCGATTGATCGGTGTCGACACTGGTGAGCGTGCTGCGGTTAACCGACGTGTCGGTCTCGGTGTACGAGCCCGTGATGAGATTGCCCTGGTCGGTGGAGCTGTCGGTCGTGGTCTCGCTGTCCGTGCTGACGTCGGTGTCGGACTGATTGGTGTCCGTGTCCGTGAACGTGCTCTGGTTGACGGAGGCGTCCGTGGTGGTGAACGAGCCGGTGATAAGGCTCCCCTGGTCGGTGGAGCTGTCGGTCGTGGTCTCGCTGTCCGTGCTGACGTCGGTGTCGGATTGATCGGTGTCCGTGTCGGTGAGCGTGCCCCGGTTAACCGACGTGTCGGTGACAGTGAACGACCCCGTGATGAGGTTGCCCTGGTCGGTGGTCGTGTCCGTGGTGGTGTCAACGTCCGTCCCGCTCTCGGTGTCGGACTGATTGGTGTCGGTATCGGTCAGGGTCGTCCGGTTGACCGACGTCGCGGTGCTGGCGAAGGATCCGGTGATCAGGTTGCCCTGGTCGGTGTCGGTGTCGGTGGTGATGTCGCTGTCCGTACTGATGTCGGTGTCGGACTGATTGATGTTGGTGTCGTTGAGTATGCTCTGGTCGACCGAGGTGTCCGTGCTGGTGAAGGAGCCGGTGATCAGGTTGCCCTGATCGGCGTCGGTGTCGGTGGTGGTGTCGCGGTCCGTGCTGGAGTCGGTGTCGGACTGATTGGTGTCCGTGTCGGTCACGGTGCTGCTGTCGACGGTGGTGTCGGTGCTCGTGAACGAGCCGGTGATCACGTTGCCCTGCTCGGTGCCGGTGTCGGTGGTCGTCTCGCTGTCCGTCGTGCTGTCGGTGTCGGACTGATTGGTGTCGGAGTCGGTGAGCGTGCTCCGATCGACCGTCGTGACGGTCGTGGTATAAGAGCCGGTGAGGAGGTTGCCCTGGTCGGTCGTCGTGTCCGTGGTGGTGTCGCTGTCGGTGCTGACGTCGGTGTTAGACTGATCCGTCTCCGTATCGGTCAGCGTGCTCCGGTTGACCGTCGTGTCGGTCGTGGTGAAGGAGCCGGTGATCAGGTTGCCCTGGTCGGTGGTGGTGTCGGTGATCGTATCGGCGTCCGTCTCGCGGTCGGTCTCGGACTGATTGGTCTCTGTCTCGGACGCGGTGCTGCGGTTGACCGAGGTCTCGGTGGTGGTGAAGGAGCCCGTGATCATGTTGCCCTGGTCGACGAGGCTGCCGGTCGTCGTGCTGCTGTCCGTCCCGCTGGCCGTGTCGGACTGATTGGTCTCCGTATTAGTGAAGGAGTTCTGATCGACCGACGTCTCGGTGCTGGTAGAGGAGCCGGTGATCAGGTTGCCCTGCTCGGCGGTGGTGTCGGACGTGGTGTCGGAGTCCGTGTTGCTGTCCGTGTTCGATTGATCCGCGTCGCTGTCGGTCGTCGTGCTCCGGTCGACCGAGGCGTCGGTGGTCGTGAAGGAGCCGGTGATCAGGTCGCCCTGGTCGGTAGTCGAGTCGGTGGTGGTGTCGCTGTCCGTGCTGGTGTCGGTGGCGGATTGATTGGTGTCGCTATCCGAGAGGGTGCTCCGGTCGACCGAGGTGTCGGTGGTCGTGAAGGAGCCGGTGACGAGGTTGCCCTGGTCGGTCGTCGTGTCGGTCGTGGTATCGCTGTCGGTGCTGATGTCGGTGTCGGATTGATTAGCGTCCCTGTCGGAGAGGGTGTACGCGTTGACCGAGGTCTCGGTGCCGGTGAAGGAGCCGGTGATCAGGTTGCCCTGGTCGGTGGTGGTGTCGGTGGTGGTGTCGGCGTCCGTGCTGCTGTCGGTGGCGGATTGATTGGTGTCGGTGTCGGTGGTCGTGCTCCGGTCAACCGAGGTCTCGGTCGTGGTGAAGGTCCCCGTGACCAGATCGCCCTGGTCGGTGGTGGTGTCGGTGGTGGTGTCGGTGTCCGTGCTGCTGTCGGTGGCGGACCGATCGGTATCGGTGTCGGTGAGGGTGCTCCGGTTGACGGAGCCGTCGGTGATGGTGTACGAGCCGGTGATCTCATTGCCGTGGTCGGTGGCGGTGTCGGTGGTCGTCTGGGTATCCGCAGTGCTATTGCTGTCGGACTGATTGGTGTCGGTGTCGGTGAGCGTGTTCTGGTTGACCGAGGTGTCGGTGGTGGTGAAGGACCCGGTGATCAGGTCGCCCTGGTCGGTGGTGGTGTCGGTGGTGGTATCGGCGTCCCTGCTGAGGTCCGTGTTGGACTGATCGGTGTCGGAGTCGGCGGTCGTGCTCTGGTCGACCGAAGTGTCGGTGATCGTGAATGAGCCGGTGACCAGGTTGCCCTCGTCGGTGGTGGTGTCCGTCGTCGTGTCGCTGTCGGTGCTGATGTCGGTGTCCGACTGATTCGTGTCGGAATCGGTGAGGGTGCTCCGGTTGACCGAGGCGTCGGTGCTGGTGAAGGAGCCACTGATCAGGTTGCCCTGGTCGGTAGTCGAGTCGGTGGTGGTGTCGCTGTCGGTGCTGATGTCGGTGTCCGACTGATTCGTGTCGGAATCGGTGAGGGTGCTCCGGTTGACCGAGGTGTCGGTGCTGGTGAAGGAGCCGGTGATCAGGTTGCCCTGGTCGGTAGTGGTGTCGGTGGTGGTGTCGGTATCCGTACTGCTGTCGGTGTCGGACTGGTCGGTATCGACGTCGGTGAGGGTGCTCCGGTTGACCGAGGCGTCGGTCTCGGTGTAGGTGCCCGTGATCTCGTTGCCCTGGTCGGTGGTGGTGTCGGTGGTGGTGTCGGTGTCCGTGCTGCTGTCGGTGTTCGACTGATTGGTATCGGTGTCGGTGGCAGTGCTCCGGTCGACCGAGGTGTCGGTCGTGGTGTAGGAGCCGGTGATCAGGTTGCCCTGGTCGACGGTGGTGTCGGTCGTGGTATCGGTGTCTGTACCGATGTCGGTATTGGATTGATTGGTATCCGTATCGGAGGCCGTGCTCCGGTTGACCGAGGTGTCGGTCGTGGTATAGGAGCCGGTGATCAGGTTGCCCTGGTTGACGGTCAACTCGGTCGTCGTGTCGGTGTCCGTGCCGCCTTCGGTGTCCGACTGATTGGTGTCGGTGTCGGTGTCCGTGCTCCGGTCGACCGAGGTGTCGGTCGTGGTGTAGGAGCCGGTGATCAGGTTGCCCTGGTCGGTGGTGGTGTCGGTGGTGGTGTCGGTGTCCGTGCTGCTGTCGGTGTCGGACTGATTCGTGTCGGTATGGGAGAGGGTGCCGCTGTCGACCGAGGTATCGGTGGTCGTGAAGGAGCCCGTGATCAGGTTGCCTTGGTCAACCGTCGTTTCCGTCGTCGTGTCGGTGTCGGCGCCGGTGTCGGTGTCGGACTGATCGGTGTCGGTGTCGGTGGTCGTGCTCCGGTCGACCGAGGTGTCCGTGGCGGTGAACGAGCCGGTGACCAGGTTGCCCCGCTCGACGTCGGTGTCGGTCGTCGTGTCGGTATCGGTGCTGGCATCCGTATTCGACTGATTGGTATCCCGGTCGCTCAGGGTGTCCTGATCGACCGAGGTCTCGGTGGTGGTGAACGACCCGTTGATCGCGTTCCCCTGCTCGGTGGCGGAGTCGGTGGTGGTCTCGGTGTCGGTGCTGCTGTCGGTGTCGGACTGGTTGGTGTCGGTGTCGGTGGTCGTGCTCCGGTCGACCGAGGTATCGGTGGCCGTGTACGTGCCGGCGATCAGGTTGCCCTGCTCGGTGTGGGTGTCGGTGGTGGTGTCGGAGTCGGTGCCGCTGTCGGTGCTGGATTGGTTCTGGTCCGAATCGGTGAGCGTACTCCGGTCAACCGAAGTATCGGTGAGGGTGTAAGTGGCCGAGATCTCGTTGCCCTGCTCGGTGGCGGAGTCGGTGGTGGTGTCGGTCTCCGTGCTGCTGTCGGTCTCGGACTGATTGGTGTCGTCCTCAGTGGTCGTGCCCCGATCGACCGACGTCTCGGTGGTGGTGAAGGAACCGGTGATCAGGTCGCCCTGGTCGGTGGTGGTGTCCGTCGTCGTGTCGGTCTCCGTGCTGACGTCGGTGTCGGATTGGTTCGTGTCCGAATCGGTGAGCGTCCCGCGGTCAACCGAGGTCTCCGTGGTGGTGAAGGAGCCCGTGATCAAGTTGCCCTGGTCGGTGGTGGTGTCCGTCGTCGTGTCGGCGTCCGTTGTGATGTCGGTGTCGGACTGGTTGTCGTCCGAATCCGATAGGGTGCTCCGGTCGGTGGTGGTGTCGGTGGTGGTGAAGGAGCCGGTGATCAGGTTGCCCTGGTCGGTGGTGGTGGCTGCGGTGGTGTCTGTGTCCGTGCTTCTGTCGGTATTGGATTGATTGGTGTCGGTGTCGGTGAGGGTGCTCCCGTTGACGGATGTGTCGGTGGTGGTGTAGGAGCCGGTGATCAGGTTGCCCTGGTCGGTGGTGGTGTCGGTGGTGGTGTCGAGGTCGGTGCTCGTATCGGTGTCGGACTGATTCCTCTCCGATTCTGCGTCGGTCGCCGAATCCGTGCTGGTCTGCGTCGTCGTATAGGTGCCCGCGGGGGCATCGAAGGTTTCCTGACTGGTCGTCGTGGTGCTGCCGTTGACCGTGTTGGTGGTGAATTGGGTGACGTCTTGACTCGTGCTGGTCGTGCTCAGGCCCTGCGTCTGGGTCACCGTCAGCGCGTAACTGCCGGAGAGGTCATTCCCGGTCTCCGTCAGGGTCGTCGTCGGCGTCGCCGTAGTCGTCAGGCCCGACCCGAACGGCGTGTTGGTGTCGGTGTCCTGCCAGGTGTTGGTGTCGGAGCCGGTCTCCGTCAGGCTCGTGGCGCCGCCGAGGTAGTTGCCCGTTTCCGTCACCGCATCGGTGCTGGTGTTCGTCCCCGTCTGGGTGGTGGTGTCGGTCAGGTTCTTGGTCGTCTCGGTCGGGGTCATCGACAGGCCGCTGGTGACCGTCAGGGAATAATCGCCCGTCAGGTTGTTGGCCGTACCCTGCAGGGTGGTGCCGCCCCCCATCGGCTCTTGCAGAGTGTAGCTCGAGCCCTGATTGCTCCCCGACTCGCTCTGCGTGGCTGGGTTCGTGGTGGTGTCGGTCGTCGTGATGGCGCCGTTCAGGTCGTTGCCGGTCTGCGTCAGGGTGGAACTCGGGCTGCCGGTCTGGGTGAGGCTGAAGCCGCCGACGTTCAGGTAGGTGCCGGTCTCCGCCGTTTCATAGCTCTCCGACCCGGCCTCGCTCAGGCTGTAGTTCCCCACGCTTTCGTTGCCGGTCTCGGACATGTTCGAGCCGGTCGTGGCCGTTTCGGTCATACTGTAACTGGCCGCCATGCCGCTGGCTGCGTCCTGCGGCATGATCGCGCCTTGGCCCGGGTTCAGGGGATCATTCGCGTAGTTTGGCAATGGCGTCCCCGAGAAGTTCATCTCCATGAGAGTATCGGGATCCGCCCAGTACGCCTTGTCCGTCGTCGTGCCGCTGATCTCATCGGGGAACTGCACGATCGTGCCGCTCTCCGAATGGGTCGTCGTGTCTTTGTTGGTCTCGGTCAGGCTATCACTCGTCGAGTAGTCATTGCCGGTCTTTTGCAGCGTCGATTGATCCTTGCTGGTGTCCTCCCAAGTGTAGCTCCCGGTTACGCTGGTGCCGGACTCGCTCACGATCGTGTTCGACGTGTCGCTTTCCGATACAGTGTAGTCGCCCGTGATCAGGTCGCCGGTCTCGGTCATGCCGTAGCTGCCGGTTCCCATCTCGGACTGGCTGAAGCTCCCGAACCGGGTGAAACCTTGCTCCGTCGTATCCGTGTTATTCGTGTCGTTCTCGCTGAGGCTGAACGTTTCCAGCGCGAAGCTGTTCGGGTCGGTTGTGCCGTTTTCCTGGAGGTTGAACGTCAGGGAAGCACCCTGGCTGTACGTGAAGCCGCCGTAAATGTCGCGGCCCGACTCGCTGAACGTGAAGGTGATCGAGCCGGTCACCGTGAGGGCAAACGTCCCGGGTCCGGTCGGGCCGGTCTGCTGGACGGTCGAGGAATACGTGAGATCGTCGCTGGTGACCGTCACCAGGCTGGGATCGTTGCCGGGGCTGACCACGACGGCCAGGCCGCCGACCACGATCGAGCCGGTACAGGTGAGCTCGACGATTTGCACGGCGATGGGGTAGGAACCTTCATCGGCGTAAGTGTGGCTGCCCGTCACGCTGAACGTGCCATTGGAACCGGTGACCGTGCCGCTACTGGTCGTGCCGTCGCCCCACTCGATCGTCGCACTGAAGGGCCCGGAAGGATCGCTCGGGTCCGTGAACGTCGCCACGGTGCCGGTAAACGTCTGGCCCTCGATCGTCGCCAGCGCCGCACCTTGAGCCGCCATCAGGCCGATTTCCGCGACAAAGGCATCGGTCGTGCTGCCGCCGAAGCTGGTCTGGTAGGCCCCCGGCGTCGTGGGGAAATTCCCATAGGTGTAGCCGGCGAGGTACAGGTTGCCGAGCTGGAACGCGACGGCCTCGCCGAAGTCGGCTTTACTCCCGCCCAGGTAGGTGGAGAATGCGTATGCCGTACCAGCCGTGTTCACTTCGGTCAGGAATGCGTCGCTGATCCCGCCGCCGTAGGTCGCCTGGATGGGGTCGACGGTTGGGAAGTTCGTGGACGTCGTCTTGCCGACGACGTAGACATCATCGGAGCAATCCAGCGCGATACCGACGCCGTAGTCGGCACCGCTGCCTTCCAGGAACGTCGAGTAACCGATGCTCCCCGTAGCCGTGAGCCGGGTGACGAAGGCATGCGTATTGCTGCCCGCGGTACCGTTGAACGTGGGCTGGATGGCGTTGACCGTCGGGAAGTCGGCGGACGTGGTGTAGCCGGTCACGTAGGCCTGGCCGGAGCTGTCAACGGCGATGGCCTCGGCCACGTCCGTATCGCTGCCCGCCAGGGACGTCATGTAGTCCTGCGTCAACGTGCCCGAGGCAAAGGAGAGCTTGGTCACGAACGCGTGCGTGCCGCTGGTGGTGTTCATGCCGGCGACATAAGCGTTGCCGGACCCGTCCACCGCAATGCTCGTGCCGTCGCCCGTGCCGCTGCCGCCGAGTAGGGTGGAGTAAACGACGCCCGAGCCCGCCGGATTGACCTCGGTGGCAAACGCTTTCGGTGCGCCGTTGGCCGTGGCCGGCAACCCGTGGACCTGGGGGAAATTGGTCGAATCGCTGAATCCTGTCACATAGGCATCGTCGGAGCTGTCCAGCGCAATGCCCAGGCCCTCATCGCTTGAGTTGCCGCCCAGGTACGTGGAATAGACCATGCCCGTGCCGGCCGGCGTCAACTTGGTCACGAAGGCGTTGACGCCTCCTGGGTCGCTGGCCTGATAGGCTCCCGCGGTCGTGGGGAAGTTCGTCGACGACGTGTAGCCCGTCACGTAGGCACTGCCGGAGGCATCCACAGCGATGCCGAGTCCGAGGTTGATGGAGCTGCCCCCGATGTAGGTCGTGTAGTCGACCGCCGTCCCGGCGGGATTCAACTTGGTCACGAAGGCGTCATACGATCCGCCTGACGCGGTGTAGCCCGTCACATAGGCGCTACCCGTGCTGTCCGCGGCGATGCTGAAGCCGAGATTGTTGGAGCCGTCGTAAGTGGAGTAGCCGAGGACCGGGTCGATCACCAACGGCTGCGTGGGGTTATACTCACCGACAGCCAGGCCGACCTGGTTGTTCCCCTCCAGCACGTAATGGCCGCTCACCGGCTGCCGGGTCCCGTCAACCTGCTGGTAGAGCGCCGGGGCGTCCATGGTCACGGTGGCCCCGCCCTGGGTGATGAGCAGGTTGCCCGAACCGTCGGTCGTGATCTGGCTAGCGCCCTGGAACGCAATCTGGATGAGGCCGGGATTGGCCCCGGGAGCGACCTGCCAATCGTACTCCACTTGCCCCTGGTTGCCGTAATAGACCAGGTCGATCCCCGGGTAGAGATTGGCATACTCCACTTGGCCATCTGTGGGGATGTCGGTATGCCACTGGCTGGGATTGTTGCCGATCAGGTAGTTCACCGTGCCCGGCAGCAGATCGACTCCTTGGGCCTGGACCGCGGGATTGGCGCCGACGAAGGTCATGCCCAAGGTGGTCGTCGTCGGAGCAATCAGGTTCGGTCCGCCGAGACTCAACGACAGCCGAGGATCGACTGAGGAAGCCGCGTTCGTGGACTCGGTCGCGGCCTGTGGCTGGCTGAGCACCATCGTGGCGCCTGCGCCGGACAGGTCCAGGTCGTAGCCGCCGGCATGGGCCAGGAACTGCACCTGGGGAGCGGCCTGCCCCTGGTTGACCTCAAAACTCAAGGGCACCTGGTCGAGCGTTTGCTGAGGCGTCGTCGCGCTGACCGGCGGGACCTGAGTGGCGACCGTGCCGCCGGACTGGCCACTCGCCGCCGTGGGTTCACTGGTCACACCGTTGGCTGGCGTTGCGCCGGCGGGTGAGGCTGGACTGCTCGAACCGGCGGACGCCTGGGTCGCGGGAGAGGTCGTTCCACCTGTGGGTGAAGTTGGACTGGCGGCCGCAGCGCCAGCCGACTTCGCCGGAGAGGTCGTTGCATCGGCGGGTGGGGCTGGACTGGATGCCTGCGATCCCGGCGAACCCGCTGCCTGGGCCGAAGAGGCGACCGTGGGGAGAGCACCGGGCAAATTCGGCCCCGGAGATGCCAGAGCAGGAGTCAGAGCCGTCGGAAGACCCGATGAGGCCGGGCTCGTTCCCCCCAAGGAGAACCCGACGTAACCGGCTCCGTTCGGCTGTGCGGCGGCTGCCGGGGTTCCCCCCATGGACTGGGGAGTTGCTCGCGTCGCGGAAGACCCGTTCCTCCGTGCCGCACCGCCACTGCCGCCTTTTCTCGATGGAGGCGCAGCGAGGTCATTCCCCTCGAGTGGAACCTCGGCTGACGAACTCCGCGCGGAGGATGCGTCCGCGCCGCTTCCCTGACCGTCGCCGTCGGACGATAAAGTCGTGGCCCATTGGCCTCCCTGACCAGACAGACCCGCCAGGGAGGTGCCCGGCGGATCCCCCTCGTTGAGCCCGGCCGACCAGAACGGTCCGTTGTCCGATGGAACCGCAGGTGAATCCTGCCGCGGGGAGCCAGGCAGAGCCATTTCACCATTCGCCTGTCCCGAAGAACCGATGATCGCCAGTACCTGGCCCGCGACTGCGATCCCGACGCCGCCGAGCACACCTGACAGAATGTTCATCGGAACGCCCGCATGACCTTGGCGTTCAAAAGCCTCTATCTGAGGATGAACATCCCGCCTCGGGGCTCTTTTCCGCGCACGGCGCGACGATAGGACAGTGTTCTGAACTCGAACGAGACCGGCGCCGATGGACCGTACGTCCGACAAACCGATTCGCCGAGCATGTCCGCACGGAATGAGTGCGGTTGAGAGTTGAGAGCCAACGAATACCGGGCGCCTTCCGGGAAGCATGACGAGATCCTAGAGCATCCGGACATCGATGCTGGCGACGCATCCTCCATGCGACGTACGGTTTCGATCTGTTCTCGACCCAGAGAAAAAGCGGAATCGCTTCAGCGCACAGGACCAGAAAGACGGGATCAAGTCGAAACAGTAACCCTGCATTTGACTGATTTCAAGGAAAATCTCGAAAATAAAGAAGGATCCTCAAACTCGATCCTTTCGTGTGTCTCGCGACTTTCCACCCTCATTCCGAGAGTCTCGATGACGATCCGGTCCTTCGAGTCTCCCATCGTGGAATTAACTCAAAAATATTTTAAATGCCTATTCGATAATGACTTAGGGGACGAAAAAATCCGTTTCGACGAGTAGGTGCGTTAACGGAATTGCAAAGCTGCGGTATCCTAATAGATGGGGAGTGCGCGGATTGAGTCGGAAGCACGGGTTTGCCCGGTAGCGATCCCAGTGGCGGACATTGTGATAGGTTCTCACACGTTATCGCCGGCGGGGCATACGGCAAAAGAAGAAGTGGAGTGGCCCCGGCCCCGAGGGCCGCGTCGATCTCGGGCCAAGCGCCCATGGGCCGGGTATCCTCATTCTGATTCCCGCACGGTCACCCCCAGCGTGAAGCGCTCGAAATCCTGTGAGGGAGCTTGTTGGACAGATGTGGCACGAACAAGGTACCGGCGCCAAACGCGCCGGTCCGGCGTGGTTTGAAATCGTGCAGAAGGAGCTGGTCGTTGGAGTAGAACGAGAATCTTGCGAAAACTCGAGAAACCAACCCAACCGCCAAGATGGCGGCCTAACCGAATCGCAAACCTCTGCGACGATGCCATCATCCATGGTGCTGACAGCCAAGAAGTCGCTTCGAAAACGAATGAAACGAAGCCAAACTCGATGGTGAGAGAGATGGCAAGGAACGATTAGAGATCTGCGAAACGAAGCCATCTGCCATATTGACAGTTCTTCGGGCTCGATCAAGAAACTTGAGAACGAAGCCACCTGCCATATCGGCAGTCTTGGCGGGCTCTCCGTAGACATCTGGGGTAGGGTGATCAGTGGCGAGTTGTCCACGTCCGAACCCAGGCGAGCACCTGTGGCGCCCTCGCCTGGATAGCCATAAGGGCATAGGCCCATCCCCAGGCCAGCACCCATGCCAGCGCGATCCAGCCGCGCCAGTCCAGGCGGTTTTGAGGCGGAGCCGGTTTTGCATGCCTTTGTGCCATCCATCATTCCATCGGGTTGTGGGCCGAGACGGAGAGACGTCAGATCGGCGCGTGGGGCGACTCCGCGCGGTGGGTGCGGGACCACCAGCGCATGGCGCTGCGGTACACCCGGTCGGGATTCAAGCCCGACATGCAGGGGTGGTCAGCGAGGGGGCAAACCTTCTGGTGGCACGGCTGGCAGGGGACGCGGCGGCGGATGGTCAGAGAGTGTCGCGACCAGGGCCGCCACTGTCGGGGCTGGTTGGTTCCGCTGAAGAGGATGACCGAGAGCGTGCCGGCGGAAGCCGCCAGGTGGGCCGGTCCGGAATCGGCTCCGATGAAGAGATCGGCCCGCTCCAGGAGCGCCGATGTCTGGGTGACCGTCAAGGCCCCGGCCCAGTCGCGGAGGCGGTCGTGCGGGGTGAAACCTTCGGAAAGAGGGAGATCGTCGATCCCACCGACGACAATGACCCGCCATCCGTCGTCGAGGAAGCGCGCGATCAGGACTTTCCAGGAGGTCGTTGGCCAACGCTTGGCCGCGTTGCCGGCGCCGAGATGGACGGCCAGGAGTGGCGGTCGTGGTGAGAAGCGACCGGCATGGAGCCAGTCGGGCTCGTCGCGGACCGCCTGCGGCACGGGGACGGAGGGGCGGGATTCTCGATCGTCGGGGTGCCTGCCGCGACGTGCCCGGGCAGGGACCTCGAGCCGTCGGGTGCCGGTACTTCGGCGCGGCCAGGCTTCCGCGAGCCGTCGGGCGACGACGACTCGGTCCTCGTCGGTCACGTGGACATCGACCCGCGCTGATTCGTCCGGCGTGATTCCCAACTGGGTCAACAGGGCCAGCCGCGAGCGGACCTCGTGCCGGCCGGGGATCCAGCCGGCAACGTCGGTCAGCAGGAAAGCCCCGCCGCCCATCGACCAGCCAACGCGGCGGCGGACTCCCGCCAGCGCCAGCACGATCACGCTGAGGACGTCGCCCCTCACGTCGATGCCCAGGTCGTAACCCATGCCCCGGAGCGATCGGCCAAGGCTCCAGACCGCCGTGGCCAGGGCCCAGCGGTCCGGCCGACGCTCGAACCAGGTCCGCTCGGCGACCCAGACGCTGTCGACGTTCGGATCGGCCTCGAAGACCTCGTGATTGCTCGGAGAGGCTAGCACGTCGATCGACGCTTCGGGATAGGCGGCACGCAGCTCCGCGATCAGGGGCGTGCTGAGCACCGCGTCGCCAAGGTGGTCGAGTTGCACGACCAGGATCCGCCGCGGCGCGGTCACCGGCCGGCCTGGCCGGAATCGCCGCAAGATCGCCACGGCCATCGTACCCAGCGAGTCGAGCGCGCGGACCAGCAGCCGCCAGCGAAGCTTGCTGTAGCGGTACCTCCCGACCTGCACGGGCTTAGGCTTAGTCGCGAGCGACTTGGTCATAGACCTCCGCCGTGATCTGGGCCACGTTCGGCCAGAGATAGTGAGTTGCGACCCAGGGCGCCAGCCGAGGGTCGGGGCCATCATCCCAGCATGCCTTGAGACTGCGCCTGACTTCCTCGGGACGGTCGGGTCGGGCGTACGACGACCAGGCCGCCGAAGTAATCCCGCGTCGACCCGTAGGGTGTGATGACCACGGAGCAACCCGCCAGGGCTGCTTCCAACGCCGCCAGTCCAGGGGTCTCGAACCAGCTCGGCAGGGCGAAGACCCGCGCCGCGGAGTAGGCCGACGCCAGGACAGGGTCGTGGTGGTCGAGCCGGCCCAGCCAGGCCACGAGGCCCTCTCCGGCCTGCCGGCACTTCTGGGCATATCCCCGGTGCCCGGGTGCCGCCTCGCCGATGACGACCAGGGGCAGCTCCAGCCGTCGGATGGCCTGGACCAGGCCCAGCGTGTTCTTGCGGGGTTCGATTCGCCCGACCGAGAGCACAAAGGGATCCTGCCCCCATCGCTCGCGGAACGGCTCCGGTGAGGCCGTGCCGAACGCTGGGAGCACGCCGTTGGGCACGACGTGGAGGCGCTCGCGGGCGACGCCGAAGAGCCTCGCCAACTGGTCGGCTTCGGCCCGCGAGTTGGGCAAGATCGCATCAGCCAGGTGGAGCAGCTCGCGCCGCCAGGACGGGATCCGGTGGGTGAGACGTCGCAAGCACCAGGCCGCCAGGCCCACGGCCTTTCGTGCGAGATGCGTCTCGAGCGCGGCCAGCGCGCGCGGTTCATACCAGCAGATCGGCGAGAGGACCACCGGGACACCGCGGGTCTGGGCCAGTCGGGCCAGCTCAAGGCCCTCGCGCGACATCCCGAAGAGGTGGAGCAGCCGGGCCGATTCGAGACGATCGATCCAGGGCGAGAACAGGCGGACCGGAACGTCCAGCGACTCGAGGTGCCGCGCGGTCTGCACCAGTTGATTCTCGCCGCCGCCGGGCGCCTGGAACGCGACGGCCGGCGCGTGCAGGAAGACCGCACCCGCCGGGCACTCGCGCCGGTTCCGCGACGCCAGCCACGACTCCGTCGTCGCCAGAGCGGTCCTTGGAATGTGTTGTTGGTTTCGCCTCATCGGCCGATCCCCGCTCGCTTGAGCTTCCACCACCTCAGCCCGCGCTTGACCCGGTTCGGCAGCGACGAGCGAGGGATCTCCGCGAGGGGCGTCACCGTCTCCCAGTCGATCGCGGTCTGCACCGCGCGCTTCAGGCTCAACGACCCGCGGTCGACCTCGGGCGGGTCGGGGATCGGCGCGGGTGCGGCGGTCCGCTGGTAGACCAGTCCGGCGAGGCTCAGCGACATCCGCGGTCCCGTCACGGGCAACGCGCAGTGGAAGTTCCCGCGATGGATCTCCAGGGCGAACGGGTATTCGCCATCCCACTCGTCGAACTGGATGTCCAGCCGATTCCCCTCGCGAGGGATGACCAGCCACCTTCGCTCGGCACGCCATCGCCACCACCGCGCCAGGTCCGAGAACGTCGCCCGCCAGACCAGCGGCCGGATTGCTGACCACCTGCGCGAGGATCCGCAAGACCTCGGGCATCCGGCCGAGCCGGCGCTCGGGATGTCCGTAGGCGACGGCCAGCTCCCCGGCATCCAGCCGCGAGCCGATGACCTGGCCGAGGTACTCGCCGATGACGCGGGGGTCGGCGATGCCTGCCTCGAGGAACAACCCCTCGCAGACCGGATGCACGGGGATCTGGAGGATTCGCGAGAATCGGTCGCCCTTCCAGGGGAAGAACGGGAGGTCGTCGTAGCCGAGCTGGAAGTCCGACGAGTAGAGGTAGCCGAAGTCCTCCAGGGCGTCGTCGAGGCCGGGGCTCCATCGGCCGTGCGGTCCGGCGAAACCGCTCGGCTCGAAGCCGAAGCTCCGGAGGATCCGGTGGGCACGCTCCAGGTTGAGCCGGTTGGCCTCTGGCTCACGGTAGACGTGATGGAAATGTCCGTGCGATTGCGTGTCGCAATCCCGCAAGTCGCGGAGGACCGACGGATGATGGGCGTAAGCGTGTGTGCTCACGAAATGGGTGCAGCAGTCGGCCAGGGGTTTCCGGGCGGCGGCGAAGCGGTGGTAGTCCTCGGGCAGGGTCTCGTCGAGATCGGCCCGAAAACTGAAGGCCGAGCGATAGGGATACGGGAAGGAGGCCAGCCGGATCCACACACCGCCGGCCAGGGTCACCGCCTCGCGCAGCCGGTCGATCAGGCGGCGGCGGATCCACGCCTTGGGATGTCGCGAGACCCGTTCGCGGAGCCGCTGCGCCGCCCACGGCCCACGAGGCGCGCGCCGATCGGTGGCTGGCCAGAGCGAGGAATGGGTCGTACGGCTCGCCCTGACGAAGGCCGTCAACGTCGATCGCGGATCTGCTCCGGCGTCAGGAGGCCGGCCAGCGAGCCCCGAGGCGTCGTGCGCCCGTCGAACAGGACGAAGCGACCGCCGCGGAACGAGAGGGGGTGGGCATCCTTGACCGTCTCGAACGGCACCCCTTCCTGGGCGAGCACGAGCTCCAGGCTGGGGGGCGTGCGCCAGAGCAAGCAGTGGCAGCGATGCGGGAATCGAGTGAGTAGCGTGGGTTCATGCGAGTCCTCCCGCTTTCCGTGCCGTCCACGCCGCGAAGAGTCGTGCGGCCGGTACTTGCTGGAACGGGAACCGGCCCGCCTCGGCCACCGAGAGCAGGTGGACGACCCGGACCTCGGCGAACCAGCGCTCCAGTCGCCGACGCAGGCCGCCCGGCCGGAACCAACGCTCCCGGACCGGCCCGCGATGGGGGTACATCCATCGGCCGCGCCGTTGGTCGATCCACTTCACCACCACGCTGGGCAGCCATCGACGCTGCGCGCTCAACGAATACACATTCTTGTCGACCACGACGAACGTCCCCCCCGGCCGGAGCACGCGCCGCACCTCGGCACAGACCTCGTCGATCGCGCAGGGAGCGAGGTGTTCCAACACCTCGACGGCAATCGCGGCATCGAAGCTCGACGGTCCGAAGGGGAGCCGGCGCGCGGACGCACGCACGCGATCCAATCCCGCCCCGTCCGCCCCGGCGAGCATCGCCGCGGACACATCCAGCCCGACCACGCGCGCCCCGCGATCGCCCAGCGCCCGGGCGAACCGGCCCTTGCCGCACCCCAGGTCCAGGACCCGCCGGCCGTCGAGCGGCCGCAGGCTCGCGACGATCCCCAGGAGCCGCGGGTCGTCCTGGGCCACCTCGCACTTGAACCGCCCGTGCAGGGCGTCGAACCGCGCGGCCACGGCCGCTTCGTATTCCGCGATCATGGTGTCCTCCCCGCCAGGGTCAGCTCGCGGTGCTTCCAGGCCCGCACCGCCGCCGACACGCCCGAGAACAGGCAGAACATGAACCCCTCGACGCCGTCGCGGAACCCTTGCTTGAGCACATAAAGCTTGAAGAACGTCCAGAACGGACGCAGCGCCAGGTCGGTCGTCCGATAGGCCCGGCGCGCGGCGGCCAATCCCGCGGCCTCGAGCGTGGTATACGTGTTGATCTTCTCGAGAAAGATCCCCATGGTGGGGATCGTCCGGTGACGTAGGGGATTGCGGACGGCTCCGACGGCGCCGCGAAGCGCGACGGTCTCGTGCACCAGCCCAACCCATCGCCCGCAATCGCGCCGGAACAGGCGGAGCGGAAGATCGTGCTGCGTTCCGGAGAAGCCGAAGCGGCGGCCGAGGATCTCGCTACGAATCGGCACGCGGTATCCCTGGTACGGGGCATCGGGATCGGCGATGACCCGGCGGATCTCGAGCGCCAGCGCGGGGGTGATGCGCTCGTCGGCATCCACGGACAACACCCAGTCGCCCGAAGCCAGGGCCAGCGCGGCGTTCCGCTGGCCGGCGAAGTCGTCGAAGACCCGGACCGCCACGACGTCCGCATCGCGCCGGGCGATCTCCACGGTGGCGTCGCGGCTGGTCGCGTCCACCACCACGACGCGCTCGTCGGCCCACGCCGCCGCCGCGAGGCAATCGGCGAGGTTGTGCGCCTCATCCTTGGCCACCACCAGCACCGTGATTCGAGGCTCAGGCATAGCGAGCCCCCTTCCGGATCGCACCGGCCAAGGCCCGCACCGGGAAATAACCGCGTACGCCGCGAGCGCGATGTCCAGACGGCCGACGGCCGCCAGGATGATCCAGAGATGCCAGCGGACGTCGGCATGGCCGACCAGATGCACGATGCCGGCGATCCCGCGGGGATGGCGGACCGGTCCGCGCGGCGAGCCGTCCGATCGGGAGATCGGTCCCGCGAGACTCGATCGCCGCTCGAGTTCATCTCCCAGCGTCGACTGGACGAGGAAGAGGTATTTCCCCGAGGCGTAGAGGATCCCCACGAGAAGCCAGAGCGGCACTCCGTCTCGACAGAAGGCCCACCAGGCGATCGCGGCGTGCAGGGCCAGGTCGGTCATCTCATCGAGGAACTGGTCGAGCCAGCGGCCGAACGCCGAGCTGGTGCCTTGCAATCGGGCGAGGCGTCCGTCGGCGGTGTCGAGGACCAGGGCCAGGGCCATCGCGATCGCCACGACCGCGCGTCCGGTCCAGCCGGCCGCGCCGGCGGCGACCAGTCCGGCGGCCGCGAGCATCAAGGCCGCCGACGCCAGGGTCACCATGTTGGGCCGGACCGGGGTCGAGCGGAGCCCTTCGGCCAGCCGCCGGGCCAGGGGAAACGCCCAGTATTTGCCGATCGGCTGATAGGTCAGGCGGCGAGTCAGCTCCTCGTCGGCCGAGAAGAGCGCCTCGGGGCGGTCGAGCCGCCACAGCACGGCCGATTCCGGTGATTGGCCGCGTCGCAGGCGACGGCGCAACCCGGCCGCGTCGTAGAAGCGATCCGTCCGGAGGACCAGGGCATCCGCTCGCGGCGCGCCGCTCACGAACACCAGACGGCCCCGGACCGATCGCCGGCCAGCTCGCGGAGTTCGCGGTGCTCTTCCGGACGGGCGTGGACCAGCACAGGCTCGCCCGCGGGCGCCAGCTCCTCGGCCAGGTCGAGCACATGGCCGAGCATGCTCCGTCCCAGCACGACCTCGGCGGCCATCAGGCCCCGAGGCCCGCGCGGGCGGGCATCAATCGCCACATGGAGCTCCCGAGAAGACATCCAAACGCCTCCCTGCGTCGTTTTCAGTTTTCAGTTAGTAAATCATTTATTGACTGAACACTGAACACTGAAAACCGAAAATGCCTACCATGAAAACCTTCGATAGAACGCCTCTTGTCTTTCGGTCCAGGTTGCTCCGCCCACGTCCCGCTCGCGACGTGAAGCCAGGATCGCGCGGACCTGCCGGAGAGCGGAGAACACGGCCAGGGCGAAACCCGGACGGCCCCGCACCAGCGCGGCCACGAGGCGAATCGGCAGCCAGAGCCAGTGGGCCAGCAGCCGGGCTCCCGCCGTGTTCTTCCACATGAAGATCAAGGTATTCCGGCTCGCCAGCCATTGAGACCGCGCCATGCCCAGCTCGGACTCGAACGTGCCGAATCCCCAGTGATAGGCGACCGACTCGGGCACGTAATAGCCCCGATACCCGGCCATCCAGCCCCGGAATCCCAGGTCAAGGTCCTCGATCCGGCCGGGGAAGTAGATCGGGTCGTATCCGCCGAGGCCCAGGAACCGGAGGCGGTCGACCGCCAGCACCGGACCGGCCGCGGCGGTCTGGTCGGCCGTCCCCACGGCCTTCTCGAATCCCGGCACCCGGCACATCCCCTGAACGAGGCCGTACCGCATGCGGACCCGCGTCCTCATCCCCTCGTAGGTCCGGCCGTCGAACGTCCAGCACATCGGGGCGGAGAAGAGGGCATCGTCGTGGCGTTCAAAGACCTGGAGCAGAGGACCGACCGCGTCCGGGTCGAGCTTGATATCGTTGTTCAACAGCAGGACGACCGGCTCGTCCAATCGCTCCAGCACGCGGTTGAACGAGGCCAGCCCCAGGTTCGGCTCGCGGACCAGGCCCACGGCCGGCCATCGGCCGGCCAGCCAGTCGCACGAGTCGTCGGTCGAGCCGTTGTCCACGACGGTCACGGGGCAGGGGACCGGCGCCCGCCCGGCCGCCTCCAGGATCGTCGGCAGGCACTCTTCGAGCCAGCCTCGGCCGTTGAAATTGAGGACGAGAATGTGAGTCCGATCGATCGTCAAGGGCTCCATCCCTCGCGCCGGAATGTGACATCCTGTCAAGGCTTGAGCTGGGAAGGACGAGACAACATCCCCCGATCGAGGCGCAAAGGTCGGCCTCGATTCGGTGCATACCATACGGTGCAACCCGTTTGCGGTCAACCCCGGCGGCGATCGATCGGATGAGGGCGGGTGCGACTCAGGCGGGCGTGCCGACCGGCCCGCGGGCAAATGGGTAATCCACCGGTAGATAGCTCAACTGGGCAAGATGGGGTGTGGGAATCCTCCGCCCTCCTTCGGCTCGACTTTGCAGCAGGGCTGAGAGGACACCGCCGGTCAACAGGGTCCGCTCGACCGGATAGGTGGACTGGCCGGACGTGATCATGCGCTGAACTGCGCGGAGAAGGTAGCCGAAATGGCCAAACTCCTTCTCATCCTGGAGCGCGAAGACGGCCGATTCCGTCGTGACGCCTCTGGACGACGGCCGATGCGCGGCGAAACCGAAGATCTCGCCAAAGCCGTTGAGCATGCCGACAGTCGCCTTGAGCCCGTCGCGATACTCGATCTGGAAGAGGGCGTCGTCGGGCGTGATCGTCCGGGGCTCGATCGTGGTGGCGGGCCCGCGGCGGAGTCGCAGGAGCGCTTCGAAGAGCCCGCGCGTCTGCGGATCGGCCTGGAACGTCTTCCAGACCTCATCCCGCCAGATGCAACGCACGGCAGCAACCCCGGTCTCGCCGCCCCGCCGGCGCTCCACCATGCACTGGAGCGTCTCCAAGGCGTGGAAGCCGTAGGCGTCGAGGTCGGAGTAACCCATGGCGACCGCACCCTCCAGATCGGAGCCGATCGGCAGGCTCAGCTCGGGGCGCGCCAGGTGACCGGCAGCGATGAGCCGGCCATGAGCGGGATTCCCTCGTGGCGGGCCACGTCGTACATCCAGCGGGCGAACAACCACTCGTAAGACAGGTGCTTATCCGAGAAGATCGGGACGCGACCTCCGAGCGAGCGGAAGGCCTCGATCACACCTTCGAAGAGACGGCGGCGGGGGTAGAGCCATTGCCCCCGCGCGTTGATCGGATAGGCACCATGCTCGCCGATGATCAGGACGCCCCGGACCGCCATCCGCCGCGTGCCGAGCCCGATCGCCTCCCGGATGGTCGGGAAGATCGGCACGTCGTGCTTGCGGCAGATCGCGCGGCAGAGATCGCCGTCCGCCGGGAACTGGTCGGCGTAAACGCGAGACCAGCCTCAAGGCGAACGGGGCCTTGTGGCCCCACGCCTCGGGCTCGAGCAGCCGGCCGAGGATCACCTCGGCATGACTGTTGTGCCGCCAGACTGTGATCACCGCGGCGACCGGGATCGATCGGGGCTCCATCACGCACTCGGCTGATACATGCTGCCCCGCAGCGATTCCAGCAGCTTCTTGGTGGCGCGGATCCCGTCGGGCTCGCTGAGCCGGCCGCCTTCGTACTCGATGCCCACGAAGCCGTGATAGCCGGCGTCGGTGACGATCTTCATGATCCGCGCGAAGTCGAGCTTGGTCTCCTTGCCGGAGTCATCGAAATCGTAGCTCTTGGCCGAAACGCCCTTGGCATAGGGCATCATCCGGGCGATGGCGTCATAGACGTCGATCGTGTATTTCCGCTGCCGGTCCTGCGGGAAGTTGCCGAAGTCGGGCAAGGTGCCGAACGTCGGCTTGTTCACGGCCTTCATGAGGGCCAGCAAGGCGTCCGGGTTGCTCGACGGGCCGCCGTGATTCTCGCAGATGATCTCGATCTGGTGCTGCTCGCCGTACTCGGTGAGCTTGCCGCAGGCCTCGGCGACGCCGCCGACGTCGGTGGGGCTGTAGTGCTCGCCGGTGTTGACCCGGATCGCGTGGCAACCCAGCGCGGCCGCGGCGTCGACCCACTTCTTGTGGTTGTCCACGGCCTGGTCTCGCCGCTTCTGATCCGTGGCGCTCAGGTCCCCCTCGCCGTCGATCATGATCAGGACGCACGTGACGCCCACGTCGTTGGCCCGCTTCTTCAGATCCTTGAGGTATTCCGAGTCATGGGCCTTGGTCCTTGAAGAACTGGTTGACGAACTCGACCCCCTCGATCCCGTACTCCTCGCGGGCGATCTTGGGGAAATCGAGGTTCCGTTCGGCATCTTGAGTGGGTCGGAATAGAGCCACTTGTGCAGCGACCACTCGGCCAGCGAGATCTTGAAGTCGCCGATCTTGCCGGCCTCGGGCTTGCCGGTCGGCTCGGCGGCCAGGAGTCCACGGGTGCCGAGGCTCAAGAGAGCCCCACCGGCGATCGCTCCTTCCAGGAACATCCGGCGATTGAAGCGCGCGTCATTCATCAAAGTCGTCTCCCAAGAATGTCGTCCGGGATCCAAAACTCACTCGTAGGCGATCTTCTGCTCGTCAAGGATTCCCTTGAGGGCCGCCACGGCGTCGGCGAAGCGTTCGGGGCCGGTGAAGCCGTGCGATAGCTCGGCGATGACGAGGTGCGGCTCGAGGACGCAGAAGCCCTCGTATCCGCGGTTCACGGCGTCCTGGAGCAGGCGGGGGATCAGGCCGTCGCCGGCCCCGGCGGGCACGTTGCGTTCCCGTTTCGCGTCGTAGTCCTTGACGTGGAAGTGTTTGACAAACGGCCGCAGCCGGGCCCATGCCTCCTCGATCGGCTGCCCGACTTCCACGTAATTCGCGGGGTCGAAGGCATGCTGGAGCGCCGGGGAATCGACGGTCTCGAGGAGATCGGCGACGCGGGCTGCCGTATCGCCGTAGATTCCTTTTTCGTTCTCGAGGAACAGAGTGATTCCACGACCGGCGGCACGCGCGGACAGCTCGGTCATCCGGCTGAGGACCGCCTCGCGATGCGAAGCGGGATCGTCGCCAGGCGGGATGTAGAAGCTGAAGACGCGGATCCGAGGCGCCTGGTAGAACTCGGCCAGTTCCATCGCCCGATCGAAGCGATGGAGGTGCTCGTCGAAGGGCTCGGTGATCCGGATCTTACCGATCGGCGAGCCGATCGCGCTGAGCCCGAACCCGCGCGAGACGAGCCCGTCGCGAAATTCGGCATGCTGGGCGTCGGACAGGTCGAGGACGTTCGTGCCATGGATGGCGCGGAACTCGATGAACTTGATGCCATGCTGGGACAGGACATCGAGCTGTTCTTGAGGATCCTGGGAGATCTCATCGGCGAAGGCACTGATGCGGATCATCGATCGCTTCCCGGAAGCCGGATCGTGAGCTAGGGCTGAAGTTGGGGACATGATAACAGATCGTGGGAAAACCGCCAGTCGCTGGTGGCCGGTCGGGCTCGGGGAGGGTAGGATACAAGGTAGTCCGTCGGGACCTATCGACCCGAATCCGCCATCCTGTGGTTCCTGGTTGTTCGGCGATGTCGACATTGATCTGGCCGCTGCTGATTTACTGGCTCGTCCTGTTCGTCTCTTGCTTCATCGTGGTCGAGGTCGGCCACGATCAGCTTTACGACGAGATCACGCCGCACGCCGGCCTGAAGGTGATCGGCGGTTCGTTGCTGATCGCCATCTTGCTGACCTGGCTGAGGTGGATGGGCACTCCCGCCTCGTACGATTCGATGTTCACCTCGAACATCATCTGGACCGTACTCCAGGCGCTGGTGTGGTTCGGTGTCTTCACGCTGATCTTCCAGTTCCATCCCTGGCATGCCTTGGGCCTGGGAATCGCGACCATGCTCCTGGTCACAGGACTTGCGACGATGGGCGTGGACAGCGTGCTGACCAAGACGGCCGCTGCCCCGCAAGTGGAGCGGGCCACCGTTTCCGGCCAGCCAGTCCGGCAGTCGGTCACACCGACCGGAGGCGGCGGCGCCGGCACGACCACGCCGGACGCGAAACCCAAGTCGCCGTGATCGAGGACATCGGACCAATCGGGCTCGGGCCGCGTATCAGGAACACACCACGAGGACAGGCACAGATCCCATCGAGGAGGACCGTGCCTTTTCCATGAGTCGTCGCTTATGATGCATGAGGGGGCGGGCGATGCCGTGGTTTCCGTGACCCCGGGATGGGCTGGACTCTCACCTCCGTCGAATCCGATGCAAATCGCCCCACACGATGTTACGAAAGGGGAACTGGCCGTGCGGTACATCACTCATGAGTTTTCTCATCCTGAGACTCTCGATCGCGCGCATCGATGGCTCATCCAGGCGGGGTTCGACCCGGGTCGGATCGAGATGCATCACCAGGGGACTCCGCGGATCGCGGTGTCCGTGGAACCGGGAGAAGCGGCCGTCGTGGAGATGGTCATTAGCGCGGCGGAGTCCGGCGATCCGGACGGTCCGCCCAGCCTCTGGGATCTCGTCCGGCAGCATCATATCCATCCCCAGAGTGAGATACCGGCCGAAGCCTCGGCACCGGAGGCACACACCACCTCTTTCGTGGTGAGCTGGCATCCGGTCGATGCCGAATACGAGGTGACCGAGGCGACCACCAACGCGGATGTGGAAGTCCATAAAGCGTTGGCCGAACGCTGGGAGTAGCCTCGTAAGCGAACGACCAGAGTCCTCGAAGGTTCTTCGGCCCAGATCGAAGGCGACTGATCAGGGCGGGTGACCGCAACCGATTGCTGCCTTAGAGTGGATGGTTGGTTGCGCTCGCCCTCTTCGGACACACGGGCGGGCTCTGGGTCTGCTGACCGATGACGAGGTCATGCCCGCCATCGCATTTCTGTCAGTCCCCGCTTTCCACTTCAAAAACCTGGGGATATCCGTCTGGGAGGCTCCAGTGGGAAGACACAAGCTGCACTGATTGTCGTTGATACTTGCGATCGCGATTACCAAGATTGGGAAGCGGCTTCGCGAAGCCTCGACCAGCCACGTGAGAGTGGTCACGATCGTTGACCTACTTCCGATCACGATAATCGATGGTGAGCCGTCGAGCGGGCCGCTACGTCCGGATCACGGGAAGCGGGTCGAACCGCCCGCCGAGCGCGCCGGCCGCCGGCAGCGCCAGCCAGTCCTGGAGCACGGCGGCGTAGATCCGCCGGAAGTCGACGGCCATCTTCAGGTCGCCGTCCTCGAGGTCGAGGAGGCTCGGGGTCTCACCGACCAGGCCGGCCCGCACATGCTTCCCGACGAGGAAGACGGGCCCGGCCGTGCCGTGGTCCGTCCCGCCCGAGCCGTTCTCGTGCACTCGCCGCCCGAACTCGCTGAAGCACAGGACCAGCACGCGGTCCGCCAGGCCGGACGCATCCAGGTTCTCCTGGAATCGCCGCAGCGCCTCGGAGAGCTCGAACAGCAGGCTCGCGTGCGTTCGAAGTTGACCGGCGTGCGTGTCGTAGCCGCCGTGCTGGGTGTAATAGACGCGCGCCCGGGCGCCGGACTTCATCAGCCGGGCGATGAGCGACAGCCGTCCGCGGAGGTCATTGCCCGATCCCCCATCCTCCCGACCTCCGGCGCGGATCATCTCGGCCACGCTGTCGGCGGCGGTGTAGGCGTCGAGCGCCGTCCGGCGGACGAACGCGCCGACGTCGTCTCCCTGCCGGAGCTTCGCCGATCACCCCTCGCGCGCCGGGCCCTCCCTTGAGGGCGAGGTCGTCGAGGCGCTCGAGCGTCGCCGGGATGCTGCGCCGCCCGATCAGCGCGGCGGGCGGCTGGCCCGTGCCCACGAAGGTGGTGCCCGAGGCGTCTCCCGCCTCGAGCCGCTCGTCGAACGCACGCCCCAGCCAACCGGGCCCGCCGTGCTCTTCCGGGTCGCGGCGCGCGGTCTGCCAGATCGCCATGCTCCGGAAGTGCGACCGGCTCGGGTTGGGATAGCCGACCCCCTGCACGATCGCGAGCTCGCCCCGCTCGAGCAGCTTGGCGGCGCCGGTGAGGCTCGGGTGGAGGCCGACCGCATCGTTGACCTTGTGCAGCTTATCGGCGGACAGGCGGAGGGCCTTGCGGCTCCTGGCGTAGCCCTCGTCCTTGTAGGGGACGACCGTGTTGATGCCGTCGTTGCCGCCGTCGAGCTGGACGACGACCAGGACGCGGCCGTCCTGCAACGGCGCGGCGGCCCGTGCCGTCGCGGCGAGGAACCCGGGTACGGCCGGCGCCATCGCGAAGAGCGAGGCGCCACGCAGTGAGGTCTTCACGAAGTCGCGACGCGAGAGCATGAAACGGCTCCTTTCGTCCGAGGATGGATCAGGGTCAAGCGAGTTGAGCTTCGGGCGACGACAGGATCAGTGCGACCGCCCGCCGCGCGGAATCGGCGAGAGACGGCGAGCCGGTTCCGGCGAGCCTGGTGATCCGATCGCGCCAGCCCGCGCCGGGGTCGGCCCCCAGCAGGATTTCCGCCAGCGATCCGACGACCCGATCGAGGCTCGACGCGCCGCCGGCCGGCCCGGCCAGGCGGAGTGCGTCGGGGGGCTCGGCCAGGCCGAGCTCGCGTCCGGAGGCCAGGGCGGTCGCGAAATTCATCCGGGCGATCATCCCGCGCGAGCTGAGCCAGGAGCGTCCCCCGGCCCAGCCGCCGACGTTCGGGGGGTAGAACAGGTCCTGGCCCATCCGGGTCGCCCAGCCGGCCAGCACCACGGGGTTCGGCGCCGGGTCGATGCAACCCAGCGCCCGCACCGCGCCGACGACGAACTCGACCGGTCCCACGACCCGCGTGCCGAGGTTCGCCGCCGCGAAGAAGGCGCGCGATCGCAGGATCGTCGCGACGCCCCAGCCGATATCGAGGTGATGCGCGCGCAGGCCCTCGGCCAGCTCGTCCACGTCCTGCGAGCGGACGCTCCCCTCGCCCATGAACGTCTCGCAGAGCCGGCCGGCCAGCCGCCGCGCCGTGGCCGGATGCTCCAGCAGCAGCCGGATGAGGTCGGAGCCGGCCCACTTCCCGGACTGCGCCGAGGATCGTCTTCTCGCCCGGGTCATGGTTCGCGGCGTATTCGAGGAACGCGCCGTCGGCCACGGTCCAGCCGGTGAGCGCCCGCGCGGCCTCCTTCACGTCGCCCTCGGAATAGTGGCCGATCCCGAGGGTGAACAGCTCCATCAGCTCGCGGGCGAGATTCTCGTTGGGGTGCCCCTTGCGATTGGCCGGGGCGTCGAGCCAGTTCAACAGGGCCGGGTCGCGCATCGCGGCGTCCAGGAGCTCGCCGAACGGGGCCCGGGCGTATCTGCGAAAGAGATCGTTCTGCCGCCGCATGGCGGCCAGGTCGTTGACCTTCTGGTTGCCGGTGGCGAAGTGGTTGTGCCACATCAGCGAGAGCCGCTCGCCCAGCGGGTCGGGGCCGAGCAGCATGCGGAAGATCCACCACGCCTTGAGGCGGTCCGGATCGCCCGTCGCGACCGCCGCCTCGGCGATCGCCGCCGAGGCCCGTTCGAACTCGGCCGCGGCCCCGGCGGGGAGCATCCGGCCGGCCAGGAGCCGGTCGACGCTCGCCTCCGGGCCATCTTCCAGGTCGCGCCGCAGCTCCTCGCCGGTCGCGGCGAACCCCGCCCGGCGGTGGAGGTGGACGACGCGGCGGAGGTCCCAGGGCGATTCGGGCGTCGGCCGGTAAGGGGCCCAGTAGCCCCCCGGGGGGCTGTTATCGGGATGACTCATGGTCCACGCTCCGGTCGTCAGTTCAATCCTCCGCCTTGATGTCGCCCAGCTCCTTGACTTCGCCCGCCCGGATGATCACGTCCGCGGCCGCCCGGCCGGCGAACCGGCCGTCCTTCCAGGCGGTCAGGGTGTATTTCAGGCCGGGGACCAGGCCGGAGACCCGGAACCGCCCGTCCTTGTCGGTCCTGATGGACGACGGGAGGGCCCCCTTGTCGAACTTCGCGCCGTCCTCCCCGAAGAGGATCGGGCGGTCGCAGGTCAACAGGGCCCCGGCCTGCGGCAGGCCGCCGCGATCGACGAGCCGGCCGGACAGGGTCCCGCACGGCTCGAGCCTGACGGTCAGGGGGCCCGCCTCATCGGGCTTGATCACATAGGCCCCGGCGAGGTGCTTCGCCTCGTGATAGAAGAGCAGCCCGCGCTTCCGCTGGGTCCCGAGCGCGTGCACCTCGAACTCGGCCGTGGGAAGCGGTCGCTCGGACCATCTCTGGTAGTAGTCCTCCGCGCCCAACATCAGGGCGCCGGCCACCGGCTCGCCGTCGGGGCCGACGAGCTTGCCCTTGAGCGTCCGGCCGCGGTCGAGCCCGATGTCGACCGTGACCGACTCTTCCCCTGGCCTGGGATCGATCTCGATGAGGGTGTTGAAGTTCGCCGGGATGATCTGGTTGGGGAGCGCATTGACGACCTCGAGCCCCCGCGGGTCCCGTCCCTTGATGTTTTCGAGCCCGGCTCCCATCCGGTAGGGCCCGGGGGCCCAGGCGCCCAGGATGCCCCGGCCGGGGATGACCGCGATCTGGAATTCCCCGTTCTCGTCGGTTCGGAACGGCCTCAGGAACCGGAGTCGTGCCGTACCCCGGGTAGTCCTTCAGCGTGCGGATTGTCCTCGAGGATGAAGTAATTGAGTTCCGCAGAAACCGGCCTGCCGGTCGAGCGATCGATGACCCGCCCGCGCGCCGAGGTGCCGCGCCTCAGGGCGAAGTCCTTGCGGACCGAGGCCGGCCCGGGTGCGTCGCCGACGTGCTGGAGCGACGGGACGTAGGGCGGCCCCTCCTTCGCGACGGCCAGGAGCTCCTGGTCCTTGCCGAAGTCGTCCTTCGGGGGTAACCCCGAGAGCCGGTAATCGCCCCGCGCGTCGGTGGTCGTCTTGAAGTAGCGGAACGGATTGCCGAAGGGCCTCGTCGTCTGCACGGTGATGCCGGCCAGCGGCCGGCCGTTGTCCTTGTCGCGGACCGTCCCGACGATCTCGAGGCCGGGGCCGGCCGCGAGCTCGGGCGCTGCGCCGTGAAACACGACGTCGCGTTTGGGCACGTTGTCCCGCTCCAGGGGCGGGACCTTCACCGCCGGCATGTCCCGGGTCGCGGCATACTCGAAGAGCGTCTCGATGCCCGGACCGCCGACGAGCAACGCGGCGATCCGCTCGCGGCCGACCCCCTTGAGCGTGAACCGTCCCTCGCGGTCGGCCACGACCGCGGGGAACAGCGCCGGGATGTCGTCGCCGGACCAGGATCGGAGCGTCCTGGACTGGGCCGGGTAGGCGGCTCTCTCC
The DNA here is from genome assembly GCA_963845695.1 of uncultured Isosphaeraceae bacterium. Lineage (GTDB taxonomy): Bacteria > Planctomycetota > Planctomycetia > Isosphaerales > Isosphaeraceae > CAWJTV01. The sequence goes on from CAWJTQ010000023.1 coordinate 180,179, forward strand.
TTCTTCAGGGCATCGAGCCACTCGTCGAGCGTGCCGGAGATGGGCCGGAGGATGCCGACGAGCTGGATCGTGGCCCCGGCGACGGGCCGGCCCTGGATGTCGATCACCCGCCCTCGGATCGGCACGTCGTCCCTGGCGAGGCGGAGCACCGGCGCGGCGTCGCCGCCCGCCGGCTCCAGGAACGCCGGCCCGTATCCCTCGGCCATGACCACGAGCTGGGCCGATCCGTCCCGGGCGGCCTTCACGTCCCCCGGCGACAGGCGGAACGAGCCGTCGGGGCCCGTGCGGGTCAGCAGGACTGCGCCCTTCGTCCCGGGGGCGTATCGCTTGCGGAAGTTATTGACGGGATCGGGCTCGGGGTAGCACCGGTACACGGTCGCCCCCGCGACGGGCTTGCCGTCGGGGTCGAGGACCCGGACGGTCACCGTCGCGCCGGAGTTCGGCTGCACCGGCGTCTGCGTGGCCGGAGGTAGCCGGGATTCCGCTGGCCGCCCTCCGGCCACCGGCGAGGAACGCTTCATCGGCTGTTGGTCTTGGGTGGCCGTCACGCCGGCAATACCCCAGCCGATTCCCCCGGCAGCCAACAACGCAACCGCTCCCAGCTTCAACTTGGTCATGAGCATCGTCCTGAGCACCTCCCGGCAGAGGGCGGCCGTCGATGCCGAGACCATCCCCGCCGCCGCCCGCGATGCGGAGTAAGCCGTCCGCTCAATCAAAGCCCTCGGTACCATCTCCGCAGAGGCGCGTTCGTGGAGTAGCGCCGCCAATGCGACAGCCGGCTCGAATCCGCGACGGACGAGCCTGGAGCGGAGCAGCTCCTTGGCGCGCCCCAGTCGCCCGCGAACTGAGCCCTCGGTCCAGCCGAGCTGGGCCGCGGCTTCCGCCCTGGTCCGCCCCTCCAGCACGCAAAGCACGACCGGCAGACGATAGGTCGCTGGGAGCCGGTCGATCTCATCATAGATCTCTGGCCATCGGTCGTCGTGAGCCATATCGATAACGGCCTCGACCGCCCTCAACTCGGCTGCCCTCCGTTCGTGCCTTCTCCTGCGAGCTGCCGCGCGGTTGGCGAGGAGACAGACCCGACGCGCCACGCCGTAAAGCCACCCCGCTAAGGAGTCGCGCCCCCGGACCGACCCGGGCCGCCGGGCGAGGATCAGGAACGTGGCCTGGAACGCGTCATCGACCTCGCCGGGATTCTTGAGCGACCGGCGGCAGACCGCCAACACCATCGGCGCGTGCCGCTCGACCAACATCGCGAAGGCGTCCTCGTCCCGGTGTGAGAGGAATCGCTCCAGCAGTTGGCCGTCCGCCAGGCCGACGAACGAGCCCGCGGTGAACAGCCGGTCGAGATGCCCCAGGGCGGTCTTGAAGTCTTGAAATGGCCATCGCCAATGAGTCCTCGGTGCGCCAACAAGCCGCACTGCCCATGATGTTGCCGGCGACGGCCAGAATGGCACGGTCTTTTTTCGACGATCATTTTGGAGTGTGAGTGGAACTACGGACCGGCCCAAAGTGGCTCACGATGTTCTAGCATGGCCAAGTTGATGCGCATGGAGCAACTCCGCTGATCACTGAGAGCTTGCTCTAAGTCTTTAATCTGACAAGAGTTGACTCAAGATGTCTCGCGATGGAAATGCCGAAGACAGGACTTAAATCTGCACGGGCGTGTCAAGCCGACGAGTACCTGAACTGACCGTGGGACCGTCGCTCTCTTCGGGCAGAAAAAGGGCTATCTTGCAAAAAGCCTCTGTTCTTCGGTGATCATGGCCCTGATCGCAGGGCATCGATAGGAATCCCGCCCGGCGGTGGAAGTGGACGACGCGGCGGAGGTCCCAGGGCGATACAGCCGTGGGCCGATATGGGGCCCAGTGGACCCGCCGGCCCTGATCAGGGTCGGTCATCAGAAACACTCCCGGCGTGAGGTTAGTCGCCCACCTTGACGTCTCCCAGGTTCTTGGTCTCGCCCGCCTTGATGATCACGTCCTTGGCCGCCTCGCCGAGGATCTGGCGGCTGGCCCAGACTCTCAGGGAGTACTTCAGACCGGGGACCAGGCCGGAGACGCGGAACCGTCCGTCCTTGTCAGTCTTGATCGATGTCGGGAGCGAGCCCTTCTCGAATCGCGAATCCCTCCCTTCATAAGGACGATCACAGGACATCTGGGCTCCGGCCTGAGGCAAGCCGCCGTCATCGACGAGCCGGCCGGTCAAGGTCCCGCACCGTTGCAGCCTGATGGTCACGGGGCCCTTCTCGTCGGGCTCGACCACATACGCCCCGGCGAGCTGCTTCGCCTCGTGATAGAAGAGTAACCCGCGCTTGTCCCTCGACCCGAGCGCGTGCACCTCGAAATCGGCTGAAGGGAGGGGTTGGTGCGACCAGGTCTGGAAGTGATCCGCCCCGCCCATCATCAGGGCGCCGGCCACCGGCTCGCCGTCGGGGCCGACGAGCTTCCCGGTGAGCGTCCGGCCGCGGTCGAGCTCGATGTCGGCCGTGACGGACTCATCCCCGGCTTTCGGGTTGATCTCGACGAGGGTGTTGTGGTTCCCCGGGTAGAGGGAATGGGGGCGAGCGCGGAACATTCCGGGCAACACCTCCTTCAGCCCCTTGATCTTGTCGAAGCCGACGCCCAGCCGGTACGTGTCGCTGCCGGACCGGGCGCCGACGATACCCCGACCAGGAATGACGGCGATCTGGAATTCGCCGTTCTCGTCGGCATGGAACGGCATCCCGACCCGGACTGTGCCGTACCCCGGGTAGTCCTTCAGGTGAGGATTGTCCTCGAGGATGTAATAGTCGAGGTTCGCCAGGACCGGCTTGCCGGTGGACTTATCGGTAACCCTCCCGTGCGCCCAGGCCCCACGCTTCAGGGCGAAGTCCTTGCGGATCGGGCCGGGCCCTTTGCTGTCCCCCACGTGCTGAACCGATGGCAGGTAGGCTGGCCCATCTTTCAGCGAGGCGAGGACGTCTTGCTCGTCGCCGAATTTGGTCTTCGGTGGGATCCCCAAGATCCGGTAACGGCCCTGGGCGTCGGTGGTCGTCTTGAGGAAGCGGCCGGGGTTGCCGAACAGCGCCGTGGTCTGCACAGTGACGCCGGCCAGCGGCCTGCCGGTATCCTTGTCGCGGACCGTTCCGACGATCTCCAGATCGGGGCCGGCCACGAGGTCGAACGTGGCGCCGTGATAGACGATGTCGCGTCCGTGATATCGCGCGTCGAAGTCGGCGACCTTTATCGTCGGCATGTCGCGGGTCGCGACGAACTCGAACCGGGTCTCGACACCCGGCCCACTGATGAGCAGCGAGACGATCCGCTCGCGGCCGACGCCCTTGAGCGTGAACCGTCCCTCGCGGTCGGCCGTGACCGCGGCGAAGAGCAACGGGAACTCGTCGTTCGACCAGGAACGGAACATGTGGTACTGTTCGTTGTAGGCGAACTTCTCCCTCTTCAGGGACTCGAGCCATTCGTCGAGGTTGCCGAAGGGGTACCAGAGGAGCCTGACGAGCTGGACCGTGGCCCCGGCGACGGGCCGGCCCTGGATGTCGATCACCCGCCCCCGGATCGGCACGTCGTCCTTGACGAGGTGAAGCACCTTCATGCCATCGCCGACCGATGGGTCCACGAAAGCCGGCCCGTATCCCTCGGCCGTGATCACGAACTGGGCATCGTGTTCCAGGGCAGCTTTCGCGTCATCCGGCGCGAGCCGAAACGAGCCGTCGGAGCCGGTCCGGGTTAGCAGGACCGGGGGCTTCGGCTTAGTCTCATGAGCGAGGGAATGGAAGGCGATGTCGAATTTGTACACGACAGCCCCCGCGGCGGGCTTACCGTCCGGGTCGAGGACCCGGACCGTCGCGCCGGATTCGGTCCCGTGGCTCGCCTTCGGGTCGGGTTTCTGGCCGGCTTGCGGAGCGACAGGCGATCCGGGCGGGTCGGCCCCGACAGCGGCCGGTCGGAAGGTCAGGACGGAGAGCGCCAGGATGGCCAGCGCCATCGCGCCGCGGACGCCCAGGCCCCAGCGCCTCGGACAGGTCGGCTCCACGCGGAAATCGCGATCGAGCAGCATGATGATCCTCCTCTTGAGCTGAGAGGGACGCTCCCACAGGGCCAGCGAGCCCGCCGCGGCGAGCCGCGGCCGGTCGGGCGTCTGCTGGGCCCACGACAGCAACGCCTCGGCATAATCGACCCGCCCGTCGGCCGCCGCCGCGTCGGCCAGTAGCTCCTGATCCTCGCGGGTCCGGCGGCGGAGCCACCAGTAGACCGGATGCGCGAAAAGAAGCGGCATCAGGAGCCCCGAGAGGGCGATCCACCAGAGGTCCCGGTTGCGGACGTGCGCCCATTCGTGCGCCAGCGCGGCCTCGAGCCGGCATCGCGGCTCGTCCTCGACGAACCGCTCGGGGAGGATGATGGCCGGACGCAGCAGGCCGACCGCGACGGGCTGGGCCAGCCGGCCGGAGACGAGCAGGTCCGGCGCGGCCCGGCCGTCACCGACGATCTCTGCCAGCACATCTCGCGACCATCGCGGCGCGGGTCGCGATCGGCGCCGGAGGACGGCCGTCTGCCACAAGCCGATCCCGAGCCAGGCCAGCACCAGGCCCCCGCCGGCCACGAATGCCCGGCCGGCGAGAGCGGGCCAATCGGGCATGGGATCGACCGCCGATGAGCGAACGGCCGGCTGGCTGGATGTGCCCTCGGCTCGGGTTTCCTCCCCGCGTGCGGACGGCAGGGGCTGACCGGGCGGCGCCTCTCGAGGAGGTTCGATCCGGGCCGCGAGCGGAAGGGACGTCGCGAGTTCCGATTCGTTCGCCGAGGGCGCGATGGGCCGTCGGACCGGTTGAGACCGGGCGGGCCGGACGCGCCAGGTCGCCCGGGGCCAGCCGGGGAAGGCGGCGAGAATCGCGAGCATCGCCAGCCCGGCGACGCCCGACCGCGCGACCAGCAAGCGACGGGCCGGTTGTCTCAGCGCGACCATGGCCGCAACGGCCGCGACCAGGACCACCGTCGTGAGGGCGTAATAGTCCACCAGCCAGTCGCACACCGTCTCGGACCAGAATCTCATCGCTTCCCCCCTTTCTCGTTGTCCCGCTCCTGAGCGCGCTTCTTGGCCTAGGCGATCCTCGCCCAGGGCGCCGTCGAAGATTTGGTCCAGGAAGCCCCTCGCGAGCTTGCGAAACACGTGATCGCGGCAGAAGTCCCAGATCAATCCGGGCGTCGGCCGATAAGGAACCCCGTGGCCTCCGAGGCTGTCATCAAAGCTGGTCGTGATCCACGCACCGGGCGGAGGCTCACTCGCCCACCTTGATGTCTCCCAGGTCCCTGGTTTCGCCCGCCTTGATGATCACGTCCTTGGCCACGTCGCCGTCGATCATGCGGCTGCTGCGGCCCTTCCAGAGCGTCAGGGAATACTTCAGGCCGGGGACCAGTCCGGAGACCCGGAACCGTCCGTCCTTGTCGATCGGAATCGGCGACGGGAGCGAACCCTCTTTGAACCGGGAATCCTCACTCACAAGAGGGCGGTTGCAGGTCATCTGAGCCCCCGCCCGGGACCGGCTGCCGCCATCGACGAGCCGGCCGGTCAGGGCCCCGCACCGTTCGAGCTGGACGGTCACCGGGCTCTTCTCGTCGGGCTTGACGACGTACGCACCGGCGAGCTGCTTCCCCTCGTGATAGAAGAGCAGCCCGCGCTTGTCCCTGGTCCCGAGCGAGTGCACCTCGAAATCAGCCGAGGGCAGTGGTTGGCCCGACCAGGTCTGGAAGAAATCCTCGGCGCCCATCACCAGGGCGCCGGCCACCGGCTCGCCATCGGGGCCGACGAGCTTTCCCTTGAGCGTCCGGCCGGGGTCGAGCTCGATGTCGGCCCTGACGGACTCATCCTCGGCTTTCGGGTCGATCTCGACGAGGGTGTTGTAGTTCCCTGGTATGAGGTCGTGGGGCAGTGCGGGGACCGATTTGGACGGCTCCCTTTTCAGCCCCTTGATCTTGTCGATGCCGACGCCCAGCCGGTACGAGTCGTTGCCGGCCCGGGCGCCCAGGATTCCCCGGCCGGGGATGACGGCGATCTGGAAATCGCCGTTCTCGTTGGTAAAGAACCACCTCTGGCGCTGGACCATGCTGTACCCCGGGTAGTCCTTCAGATGTGGATTGTCCTGGAGGATGTAGTAGGAGAGGGTCGCCCGGATCGGCTTGCCTGTGGACTGATCGGTGACCCGCCCGCGCGCCAGCACCCCACGCTTGAGCGCGAAGTCCTTGCGGATCGGGCCGGACTCGCGCCCGTCCCCCACGTGCTGAGCCGACGGCAGGTAGGGCGGCCCGTCCTTCACCGTGGCGAGGACGACTTGTTGGTCGCGGGAAGAGATCCGAGGCACGCCCGCGAGCCGGTAACGACCTTCGGCATCGGTGGTCGTCTCGAGGAAGCTGAGCGGATGGCCCCAGGTCGTCCTCGTCTGCACGGTGGCGCCGGTGAGTGGCTTGCCGGTATCCTTGTCGCGGACGGTCCCGACGATCTCCAGGCCGGGGCCGGCCACGAGGTCGAACGCGGCACCGTGATAAGTGACATTGCTTTGGGGAGGCAGCCGATCGAAGTCGGCGACCGTCACCGCGGGCATTTCTCGGGTCGCGACGAACTCGAAACGAGTCTCGACGCCCGGACCGCTGATGAGGAGCGCCGCGATCCGCTCGCGACCGACGCCCTTGAGTGTAAACAGTCCCTTGGGATCGGTCGTGACAGCAGGGAAGAGCGACCGGATGTCGTCACTCGGCCACACGCGGAGCATCCGGTACTGGACGGGGTAGGCGACCTTCTCCCTCTTCAAGACATCGAGCCAATCGTCGAGCTTGCCGACTGGAGACCAGAGGATGCTGACGAGCTGGACCGTGGCCCCGGCGACGGGCCTGCCCTGGGTGTCGATGACGTGGCCCCGAATCGGCACGTCGTCTTTGACAAGGCGGAGCACCTTCTCGCCGTCGACGACCGATCGGTCCACGAACGCCGGCCCACATCCCTCGGCCATGACCACAAACCGGGCATCGCCTTCCCGGGCGGCCTTCACGTCGTCCGGAGACAGCCGAAACGAGCCGTCGGGGCCGGTCTGGGTCAGCGGGACAGCGGCGCCCGGCTCACGGTACACGCGGGCTCCCGCGGCGGGCTGGCCGTCGGGATCGAGGACCCGGACCGTCGCGCCGGATTCGGTCCCTTGGCTCGCCTTCGGGTCGGGTTTCTGGCCGGCCTGCGGGGCGGCGGTCGACCCGGGCGGATCGGCCCCGACGACGGACGGACGGAACGTCGTGAAGGAGAGCGCCAGGACGGCCAGCGCCGTCCCGGCCCGGACGCCCAGGCCCCAGCGCCTCGGACAGGTCGGCTCCACGCGGAAATCGCGATCGAGCAGCATGACGATCCTCCTCTTGAGTTGCGAAGGGCGTTCCCATAGTGCCAGCGAGCCAGCGACTGCACGCCGCGGCCGGTCGGGCGCCCCTCTAGCCCAGGACAGCAAAGTCTCGGCATAGTCGACCCGCCCGTCCGCCGCCGCCGCGTCGGCCAGCAATTCCTGATCGTCGCGGGTCCGCTGGCGGAGCCACCAGTAAATGGGATGGGCGAAGAGGACCGGCATCAACAGACCCGAGAGGGCGATCCACCAGAGGTCCCGGTTGCGGATGTGCGCCCGTTCGTGCGCAGCGCGGCCTCGAGCCGGCATCGCGGTTCGTCCTTCACGAACCGATCGGGGAGAATGATAGTTGGGCGCAGCAGACCGACCGCGACGGGCTGGGCCAGCCGGTCGGAGACGAGCAGGTCCGGCGCGGGCCGACCGTCGCCGACGATGTCTGCCAGTACATCTCGCGACCATCGCGGCGCGGGTCGCGATTGGCGCCGGAGAACGGTCGTCGGCCACAAGCCGATCCCGAGCCAGGCCAGCGCCAAAGTCCCGCCAGCCACGAACGCCCGGCCGGCGAGGTCCGGCCAATCGGACGTCCCTTCGACCGTCGGTATCCGGACCGATGGACCGACGCCCGGTTGAGCCGATGCGCCGCCGGCCCGGATGCTCTCCGCACGCCCGGCCGGCAGGGACGAACCCGTCGGCGTCGCGTCCCGGGGCGCCAACCGGGTCCCGAATTGAGAGGGCGCCGTGATCCCGGAATCCGGCACCGACGCCGCGGCGACGGTCGGCCGATCGGACGGCGTTTGCCCGGGCCGGCTGCGCCAGCTCGCGCGGGGCCAGCCGGGTAATGCCGCCAGGACCGCGAGTATCACCAGCCCGACGACAGCCGACCGGGCTACGGTGAGGCGACGGGCCGGTTGCCGTAGCCGGCCCATGACCACGACCGCCGCGACCAGGACCACCGTCGCGAGGGCGTAATAGTCCACGAGCCAGTCGCTCATCGTTCCTGACCAGGGTCTCATCACTTCCCCCCTTCCTGGTCGGCCCGCTCCCGGGCACGTTTCTTCGCCTCGGCGATCATCACCTCCAGCTCCTCCAGCTCTTCCAGGCTCGGCCGGCGTGACTGGAGGGCACGGGCCACGTACTCGCCCATCGCGCCGTCGAACACCTGGTCCAGGAAGCCCCCCGCGAGCTTGCGGAACACGCTGTCGCGCCGGACCTTGGCGTAGTAGGCGTAGGCCTTGCCGGCCGACTCGTGACCGACCAGTCCCTTCTGCTCCATGGTCTGGAGCAGGGAGAGCGCCGTCGTGTACGCCAGCTCGCCGTCGCGGGGCTTGAGCTCGCCGTAAATGTCGCGCACAGTCCGCGCCCCCGGCGCCACAGGACCTTCAGCGCCTCCAGCTCACGCGAGGTCGGTACCCCATCAGCCATGATCCACTCCTACTGGAAGACACGTAGCAACGTCCGCTATAGTACGGGACGTCCCGTAGATGTCAAGAGTTGGATTCGCGTTTTTCGCGGGGCGGCGGAGCCGGGCATGCGGACGGAGTCATTGATGTGACAATGAAAGCCGTTCGAGCAGCCGAAATGGCGGCTCAAACGGCTTTTCGTTCACCCACTCGGATTCTGCGGCGCTGTCACTGGATGGTTGGCGAGATCGCTATTTCTCGTCGGCAAGGGGTTGAAAAGGCCGCTCACCTCTCAACCGGACCGGTGCGCGACGCCCTATACGTCTCCGTCGGGATGACCCCGAGCACGACGTCAGGGACTGCCGGCGTCCGGACCAGAGCCATCGGACCGGCCGGTCGCGCCGATGTGACTGTGACGGAATGAGGCGGAGCCGAACCGCGTCGGATTAACAAGGGCCTTGCCACCGGATTGACGCGGGTCTGGCCGCCAGCCGATCGCGCGGCCGTCCGCACCACAATCGTGTTGCTCGTGACCGCGGAGGTGCGGGTGACGGCCTTGCCGGTCACGCTGGCCACGTAGTTCGTGCCCGGCTGTCCGCCGCTGCCGGCCAGTTGCAAGCCGTCCAGCTTGGCGATCCCGGTTGTCCCCGTTCCGATCACCGTCAAGGTGAGAGCCGGGCTGGTTTTCGGCTTCTTGGCAGCCTTGAGGACCACCTGGTTGGCCGACTGGCTGTAGCTGACGCTCAGGCCGATCCGGGTGGGTGGAGGCGTCGGCTTATGCTTCCCCTTGGGCTTCTTGCCCGGAGCCGTCAGGATGTAGTTACTGGGATTGGCCGCCGTGGACGGATTCACGGGTTCACTGAACGTCAGGGTGATCGTGAAGCCTTTCTTCGTGCTGACTTTGGCCACCGAGATCATCGGCGCTGGCCCGGAGTCGACCACGTTGACGTTGAATGTCTCCGAGGCACTCCGCGGGCGAGCCGTTGTCGGAGACCTGCACTGTGAAGGAGTACGTCCCGATGGTCTGGTTGGCTCCCAGGGTCCATGTCAGGACACCCGAGCTCGGATCAATGCTAGCCCCCGAGGGTGCACCTGAGCCCAGGCTGAAGGTCAGGGGCAAGGCTGGGATGTTGGGATCGGAGGCGAAGCTACTCAGGTTGAGCTGGAAGCTCGAGCCGACATTGACCGTCTGGGTGGGGATCGTGGCGAGCTGTGGCGCTTTGATAACAGCCGCGGAGACGTCGATGGTCAATGTCGCCGAGGCGGTCAGTGGCGGCGAGTTGGTGTCCGAGACGACGACCGTGATGGAGGTCGCCCCCGTCGGCTGGTTCGACGCCGGTGTCCAGGTGAAGACGCCAGAGTTCTTGTTGATGCTCGCGCCCGAGGGCACGGTACCGGTCAGACTGTAAGTCAGCGACAAGGCCGGGGAGTTGGGATCCGAGGCGAACTGGCTCAAGTTCAGGCTGAATGCCGAGCCAATGTTCGCCTGCTGGGTGGGAGGCGCATGGAGGATGGGCGGGCGGACGACGCTGGAGAAGACGTCTATCGTGATGGTTCGCGACGCGGTCAGAGGCGGTGAACTGTCGTCGGAGACGACGACCGTGATGGAGGTCGCCCCGGCCGGTTGATCCGCCCCCGGTGTCCAGGTCAATAGCCCGGTATTCGGGTCGATGCTGGCGCCGGCGGGCACTGTGCCGGTCAGGCTGTAGGTCAGTGGCAAGACGGGTGTATTGGGGTCCGACGCGTACGGGCTGACGTTCAGGCTGAACGGCGTGCCGACGGTCGCGCTTTGATTGGGGATCGGTTGGAGGACCGGAGGATTGATCGTCGCCGTGGAGAGGACAACGGTGAAGCCCGCCAAAGTTGTGAGCGGAGGCGATTCGTTGTCGGAGACGTCAACCGTGAAGGCGTAAGACCCGGTCGCTTGACCTGCCGCCGGTGTCCACGTGAAGTGGCCGGTGTCCTGGTTGATGCTGGCACCCGCGGGTGCGCCGGCACCCAGGCTGTAGGTCAAGGGGAATGGAGTCGTATTGGGGTCCGAGGCATACTGGCTGACGTCCAGGGTGAATGACTTGCCCGGGTTCGTGATCGCCAGCGGGATCGAGCTGATCGCCGGGGCGACGATCGGGGCCGCGGAGACGTTCACGTTGAACGTCTGCGAGACCGTCTGCAACGGCGCCTCCACGTCGGACACGATGACCGTGATCGGCGTCGAGCCGACCGCCTGCGACGCACCGGGGGTCCAGGTGAACTCCCCGCCCGAGCTGATGCTGGCACCCGAGGGTGCGCCGGTGCCCAGGCGATACGTCAAACCCTCGGGTGGACTGTTGGGATCCGTGGCGTACTGGCTCAGGCTGAACTCGAGCAACTGGCCGATGGTCGCACTTTGGTCCGGGATCGTCCTGAGGGTCGCCGGCTGTCCTGTGACACCGAGCGTGAAGGTCTCCGATGCCGAGGCGTCGGCGACTGGCTGTCCGTGACGGTGACCGTGATCGAGTAGGTTCCATCTTGATACGAGGACGGGCTCCAGCTCAACAGCCCGCCACTCGAGCTGATGGTCATGCCCGACGGTGCACCGAAGCCCAAACTGTAGGTCAGTGGCAAGGCTGCGCTGTTGGGATCCGAGGTGAACTGGCTGACATTCAGGCTATAAGTCGTGCCGGTGGTTGCGGCTCTGGGTGGGGATCGTCTGAAGGACCGGCGGGCTGTACAGGAAGACATCGACAGTGACGGTCTGCAAGGTAGTCGCAGGCGGCGATTGATTATCCTCCACCTCAACCCAGATCGTGTTCGCCCCGGTTTGACCGATCGTCGGAGTCCAGGTCAGGATCCCGGTGTTCGGGTCGATCGTCGCCCCCGAGGGCGGCCCAAATTGCAGGCTGTAGGTCAAGGGCAGCGAGTCCGGGTCCGAAGCGTACTGGCTGACGTTGAGTTGCAGCTCCTGGCCGGCAACCACATTCTGCGTGGGGATCGACTGGATGATGGGAGAGGGGATGGTGCCGGCTGCGAAAACCTGCACTTCCAGGTATGCGTAGGAGGTGTCCGGCGGCGAGAGATTGTCCGAAACGGTCAATTCGATTGATGTGTTGCCGATCGGTTGATCCGCGGTAGGAGTGAAGGTGAGGATCCCGGTATTCGGGTCGATACTCGCACCGGCGGGCGGATTCGAGCCCAGGGCGTAAGTCAATTTCAGAGGCGGCACGTTGGGGTCCGAGACGTACTGGCTGACGTTCAACTGGAGCGTCGAGCCGATGACGGCGTCCTCAATGGGGAGTGGCTTCACGCTCGGTCCCTGGATCGAGCTGGGCACCAGGTCCACCGTGAGTGTCTGAGTGGCGGTGAGAGCGGGTGTGCTGTTATCCGACACGATCACCGGGAACACGTACGGTCCGATCGCTTGATTGGCCGCTGGAGTCCAGGTGATCAGGCCGGACGTCGCGTTGATGGTGGCGCCGGACGGCGCGCACCGCGCCCAGGCTATAGGTCAGCGGTAAGGCCGGCGAGTTCGGGTCCGATGCCTCGGAGCTGACGCTGTAGTTCAACGACTGGCCGATGAGGAGTCTCGTCGAGCTGAGTGGGGCGAAGATGGGAGGGAGAATGGTGCCGGCGGCGGCGACCTGCACGCTGATGGTCCCCGACGCCGTATTGGGCGGCGAACTGTTATCCGAGACGGTGAACGGAATCGACGTCGTGCCGATCGCTTGATTCGCGGCAGGAGTCCAGGTCAAGATGCCGGTCGTCGCGTTGATGCTCGCGCCCGACGGTGCATTCGCGCCCAGGCTGTACGTCAGCGGCAGCACGGGGTCATTCGGGTCGTAAACGTATCGGCTGACGTTGAATGTGAGGGTCTGCCCGATGTCGATACCCTGGGCGGGGATCGTCTCGATGTCCGGCGGAGAGACGGTGTCCACCTGCACCGAGAAGGTCTCGGTGTCGGTCAGAGCCGGCGTGCTGTCATCCGAGACGGTCACCGTGAAGGAGGAGGTGCCGGTCGTCTGGTTCGATGCGACGGGCCAGGTGATGACGCCGGTGGTCGGGTCGATGGTCGCCCCCGATGGCGACGCGCTCATGGAGTAGGTCAGCGGCAAGGGCGGATCATTCGGGTCCGATGCATAAGCACCGACGTCAAACTGGAGAGTGTGGCCGACACCCACATATTGCGTCGGGATCGTCCCCAGGTATGGCGACTCGACTGAATCGACATTGACCGTGAAGGTCTGCGAGGTCATCAACGGCGGCGAGCTGTTGTCGGAGACGACGACCGTGATCGAGATCGGTCCGGTCGAACTGGTCCGCCGTCGTCGTCCAGCTCAAGACGCCCGTAGTCGGGTCGATGGTCGCTCCCGAAGGTGCGCCGGTGCCCAGGGTGTAGGTCAACGGCAGGCCCGGGTTGTTGGAGTCATAGGCGTAATCGCTGATATCGAGCTGAAGACTCTCACCGACCGTGACGTCTTGCGCGGGGATCGTTAAGAGTCCCGGTACCGCCGTCTGAGAGCTCGACGAGAGTGTCATCAGCTCGCTGCCGTGGATGCCGTCGTTGGCGATCAGAACGACCTGACCGTTCAAGACTCCCAAGGGGATCGGATCCGATCCCGACGGACCAGGATTGATATCATCGACCAGGTAGGTTCCCGCTCCTGTCCCGTTGCTCTCCCAGAGCTCCTGGCCGTGGGTGCCGTCGTCAGAAGCGAAGTAAAGGACGCCGTTGGCGACGAGGCTGGCGCCGACGCCCGAGTTTCCGTAGTAGTAATTGTAATTATAATTATACGATGAATTCGAGGGATCAATAACTTTCAGGAGCGTGGTGCCCGAGGCGGTCCCGTCACTAGCCCAGAGCTCGGTGCCGCTGGAGCCTTCAACCGCGGTGAACAACAGTTGGTTGCCGACCGCTTTGAAGTGCGAGAGACTGGTGAACGTCGAGCCGTCACCAGGCACGTCGAGCTGGGCGGTATGGGCGTCCGTGCCGTCACTGGACCAGAGCTGAGCGACTTCAGTATCCGTGCTCGTACTACTGTTGTAGTAACTGTAGGAGATGGAAAAGAAGAGTTCGTTCCCCACAGCGGTCAGATTGGACAGAGAACCTGTCGCAGTGAGAGTCTGGTTGGGGACGGTCAGGCTGGGGATCGTTGCGAATTCGGTTGTGCCGCCCGGTGTGCCGTTGCTGACCCACAGGCCCTGCGTCGTGCTCGTCGAGCTGCCGGGCGTATCGGCGATAAAATAAAGCTTACTCCCGACCACGGTGAGTGAGCCGGGGTCAGCCCCGTTCACATCAGTGGAACCGGTACTCGCTGTCGCGTTAACATGCGTCAACATCTGGGTCCCGTTTTGGGTGCCGTCGCTGATCCAGAGTTGAGAGCCGTGAGTGCCGTCATTGGCGATGAAGGCGAGATCGCTGCCGAACGCGGTCAGCTCCGATACCGAGACTCTGTTACCCGTACTGACGGACGGCACCGCGAAATCCTTGACGATCGACGTGCCACCTGGGGTCCCATTGCTGGCCCACAGGTCGGTACCCCCGTTGCCGTCGCTCGTGGTAAAGTAGAGCTTGCCACTGGTGGCAACGAGCTGGCTCGCACTGCCGTAGTAGTACGAAGAAGAGCCGAAGCTGGAGAGATCCTTCACTTCCGAGGTGCCTGCGGCCGTCCCGTTGGTTGACCAGAGCCCTAACTGGGAAGTGGAATTGGTGCCCAGGAAATACGCGGTGCCATCGCGACTGGCGAAGGTGCTGGGATCGACCAGCGCCAGCAACGTCGTGCCGGCCGCGGTTCCGTCGGTGCTCCAGAGAGTGGTGCCGTGGACGCCATCGTTCAGCGGGAGCAACAGATCCGATCCGATAAGGATGTCGTCGCTGGTCGATCCGTAGAAGACCGAGGCGCCCTGAGTCACAGCGGGCGAGAAGGAGGCGACCATCGTGGTGTTCGCCGCGGTGCCGTCGGACGACCAGAGTTGGTTCGTCTCGGGGGTCGAGCCGTTGTAGGCGGCGAAGTAGAGGAGACCGTTGAATGCCACGAAGTCGTTCGGGTCGGAGCCGGTCGAGCCCGGGTTGATGTCCTTGACGAGCTGTGTCGTCCCCGTGGCGACGTTGTCCACCCAGAGTTCGGCACCATGCGTGCCGTCGTCCGCGGTGAAGAAGAGGTTGCTACCGACGGCCGCCATCGCGCTCGAGTAGGTGGAAGTCGAGCCGTATCCATAATAGCTGTACCCGGACGAGTGCTCGGCGAAGTTGGGGCTCAAGCCCAGGTCTTTCACGAGCGTCGTTCCCTGGCTGGTTCCGTTGGACTTCCACAGCTCGCTCAGCCCATCACTGCCGGTGATTGTGAAGAAGAGCGTCCCGTCGGCGTCGATGAGGTTCGACGGGACGGCCTTATCCGAGATCGCCCCGATGTCCTCCAGCATCTTCGTCCCGGCGAGAGTGCCGTCGGACATCCAGAGCTGAGAATCGGAGCTGCTCCCCGAGCCGCCGCCTGCGAAGTAGAACTTCGACCCGATCACCACGGGCGCGGTTGCCCTGGTTGCGAGGGTGAAGACCGGCGTCAGGCCCGAACTTCCCAGGACACTGATCGTCGTCTGGCTCTGGGAGTCAACGAACGCGTACGTGTGGCTATTGAAGTCGAACACATCCGCAGGTGCCGCGACCGGGTTCCCGTGCGAGTCCATGACCTCCTGGGTATTGGCGGCGGTTCCATCGGTCGTCCAGAGATTACCGCCCACCGACAGATACAGGGTGCTACCCGCCGTGTCGATCGGCGACGGGTAAGACCCCTTCGAATCGGTGAGCATCGTCGGGGTGGAGCTGCCCGGGGCGATCGCCCACAACTGGTAGTCGGTGCTGCTCGTGTCGGACTCGGTCGCAAAGACCAGGGTATTCCCCACGTCTGAGAGGGACGTGATGTAGTCGACGGATGGATTCGGGATGGACACCTGAACGGTTCCAGCAGAGGTCCCGTCGCTCGTCCAGAGGGTGGCGGGGCCGGAGCTACTGGTGGTGAAGAACAGATCGTTGCCGACTGACGTCAACTCACTCGGCGTGCCCGAGGCTCCCGAGGCGTTCTTTGGGAAGTCCATCAGGAGCTGATTGCCACCCGGATTGGTCACCTCCAGGTCGACCCCGCTGTCCGTGCTGTCCTCGACCAGGTAGAACAGATTCGAGCCCGCGGGAGTCAAGCTGGAAGGAAAGGTTGGGACAGCATTCACGTCCTTGATCAACTGGGCTGTCGCGCTGGAGAGGAGGGTCCGAACCTCCAGCGTCTCGACCTCCACGGCCGTGGCCCGTCGCCGGTGGTCCGCCTTGGTTGTGAGCTGCCGGCGCTTCCGATTGATGGAAAGCGGGCGAATTCCGCAAGTCGTCCGCGACGCGGTCTGTTGCCACTTCATCATGGTGTGCCTCTCTCGACCCGATCGAATCGGATGTGCTCGAATCGATCGGTAAATGCGTTCTACTTTGAACAGGGTTCCTGCCGACGAACCCGCGCGAACCTGTCTCGGTTAGCCAATCGGTAGTTATTGTGGAGACTGTCCGGGCACAACGCAAACAAAAACACGAGAAACTCTCAAAGAATTTCAGCCTTACCACGAGCCAGGTGGTCCAGGGTCATTCGGACCGGCCGAGCGCCTACATCAGATGTAGGAAGCTGTGTGTGTTTGTTAAATCGCGATACGTGTCAGAAAAGGCGTCAACAGTCTACCGCTTTTCCTGACATGACACGTTGTCTCGCCATCACGCCTTTTCCCGCCATGAACCCGTTCCCAGCCCCCGCACGAAGGACCGCTACCCCTCACAATCCGTTTAGGTGACGAGAGACCGAAGGCCTCGCCCGAATTCTTCGGAGGCCGGCCTCGCCTGTCGACGAGGTTGGGGCTGCCTCGCCCATGATCGGTGAAGGACCGGCCTGGGCCCATTCAGCTCGGGAGGTCCTCAAGACATCGGATGACGAACTTCGCGAGCCGATCGGCGGCCTCGACAGCCCGCTCGTGGAGCGTCCAGAAGTCCTTGAGGCTGGAGGGGCGGTTCCAGATCGCCCGGATCGCCGCCCCGACGCGGTAGCTTCCCGACCGGCTCAAGAGCGTGGCGACCTCGCGCGGCAAGTCGCCCCGGGCATCATCGCTAATCACGCGCAGCGCGAGGAACCGGACGAGCTTCTCGTCGCAGAGGGCCGCGACCGCCGAGGATTCCATATCCACCAGATCCGCGAGGGACGAACGATGGAGTTCCGCCTTCTCGGTGGAATCGAGGATGATCCGGTCAACGGTGAGTAACCGGCCCTGGTGGTGAGGGACGCCGGCGACGAGCGATTCCGGCGGACAGACGGCGAATCGCCGGCCCTCCGGATCGATCACTTCACCGGGTAGGACCAGGTCGTTGCGATCCAGTGTGGGATTCAGGGCTCCCGCGAAGCCGGCGGAGATGATCCACGAAGGTCGATGGCCGGCGACGAGCAGCTCGGCCGCGCGCCGTGCCGCGGGACGACCCGCGCCGCCCACCGCGATGGCGACGATCTTACCCCGGTGCTCCCCCTCGATCACCGACAACGACGCGGTCTGGTATTTCCGGACGCGCTTCAAGCTGTCGATCAGGTCGCCGACCTCCAAAGGCAAGGCTGCGACGATCCCCACGTCCGCCGGGACTGGCGCCGGCGCCACGACCCGCGCGTCCCGCCTCGCCGAATGGACTCCCTCAGTCGAGCCTGGGCTCATATTACCCCAATTGCCACTTGATCATCTTCAAGGTGTCGCCCAGGCGGCTGTTCACGCCCACGGCGGCTCCCGTCTCGTAGCCGACGTGCACCATGCAGTTCTCGCACCGGGGATCCTTCCCGTAACCATAATCCTCCCAGGCGGTCTTGTTCAAGAGGTCCGAGAAGCTCTCGTGGTGGGTGTCGGTGATCAGGTAGCAGGGGCCCTTCCAGCCCTTGATGTTCCGGGTCGGGCTGGCCCAGGCGGTGCACTGCATCTCGCGCTTGCCCTGGAGGAATTCCTGGTAGATCGGCGAGGAGTGGAAGCGGTACTTGCGGAACATGGACTCGGCATCGCGGAACTTCGTCCGGATGTCCTCGCGGGTCATGAAGATGTCCTTGGAGTCGACGGCCGCGTAGCTGTAGGCCGGCGAGATGATAAAGCCGTCGACGCCCATCGTCGTCAGGAAGGCGAAAAGCGAGTCGATCTCCGCCATGTCGGTTTCCTTGTAGATTGTCGTATTCGTGCAGACGAGGAAACCACCTTCCTTGGCTGCCTTGATACCGTCGATCGCGGCGTCAAAGACGCCTTCACGCTCGACGGCCAGGTCGTGATTCTGCCGCATTCCGTCCAGGTGAACGTTGAAGAAGAAGGTCCGGCTCGGCCGGAATTGCTCGAGCTTCTTCCGGAGGAACATCCCATGGGTGCACAGGATGACCACCTTCTTTCGCTCCTGGATCCGGGCGACCAGCTCGCCGATTCCCGGATAGATCGTTGGTTCACCCCCGCAGATCGAAACAACCGGGGCGCCGCACTCGTCGACCGCCGCCAGGCATTCGTCGATGCTGAGCTTCTGCTTGATCGTCGATTCGTATTCCCGGATCCGACCGCAGCCGGTGCACGTCAGGTTGCAGGCGTGCAGCGGCTCGAGCATCAGGACCATCGGGAATTTCTCGGCGCCAGCCAGTCGCTTGCGAGCGACGTAACCGGCGATCCGAGTCGTCATCGGCAGTGGGAAGAGCATGAGGCTCGCCTCCTTGGCATCCGGTCTCTCGGTAAGTGTCAGGCAGGGACACCCGCCTCACTCAGAGGCTTGAAGTCTTGTCCCAGAGGGGCGAGCGTCCCTGCCCGCCGAGGTGCGCTCGATGTCTCAGGAATCCAGCGGCCACGGCTGCGCCGGAATCCGGCTCGCCAGCGCCGGGGAGGTCTGGCTGCGGTCGCGCTCGATGGCCGCCTTGTACCGTGCGATCGCCATCAGAGGGAAATACACCCGATAGTAATGGTAACGGAGATAGAAAACGCGAGGGAATCCGGTGCCGGTGAACGGCGCTTCGTCCCAGGAGCCGTCGGGCTGCTGAGCTTCCAGGAGGTAATCGATCCCGCGGCGCACGGCGGCACCGCGGGCGCGGCCTGCGGCCACGAGGCCGAGCGTGGCCCAGGCGGTCTGCGACGGAGTGGGCTCTCCCGTGCCCTTGAGCGCCGGGTCATCATAGCTCTGGCAGGTCTCTCCCCAGGCGCCCGAAGGCTGCTGGGTCGACTCCAGCCAGGCCACGGCCCTGAGGATCCGCGGATGGTCCATGGGGAACCCGAGAGCGGCCAGGCCTTGCAAGACTTGCCAGGTCCCGTAGATGTAATTGACCCCCCAGCGTCCATACCAGCAGCCCTCCGGCTCCTGGGTGCTCCACAGGTAGTCCAGGGCGCGGCGGATCGAGGGGTGGTCGTCGCGATAGCCCACGGTGCCGAGCAGCTCCAGCACGCGGGCGGTGATGTCGGCGCAGCTCGGGTCGAGCATCGCGTTGTGGTCGGCGAAGGGGAGCTTCGTGAGGACCTGGTTGTCGATATCGACGTCGTAAGCGGCCCAGCCCCCGTCGCGATTCTGCATCGAGAGCAGCCAGTCGACGCCGCGGCGGGCCGCCGCATCGGCGGCCGGGTCATCGGCCATCGGCGATCGCCGCAGTGCGAGGACCACCATCGCCGTGTCGTCAAGGTCGGGGTAGAACTGGTTGCGGAACTGGAAGTGCCAGCCGGTCGGCTCGACGCGCGGGCCGCGGATCGACCAGTCGCCCGGACCACGGACCTCCTTCTCGAGCAGCCAGTTGACGGCGCGAGCCCAGGCCGGGTGCCCGGTCGGAAGTTCGGCGTCGGCCAGTGCGATGGTGGCGATCGCCGTGTCCCAGACCGGCGAGAGGCACGGCTGGACCCGGACCCGATCGTCCTCGGCGATCTGAAGGTCTTCGAGCTGCTGCATGGCCCACGTCACGGCCGGCGAATCCGGCTCGTACCCCAGGCTCCGCAGCGCGATGATCGAATACACCATCGGCGGGAAGATCGCGCCCAGGCCGTCGGTCTCGTCGCAGTGCTCCATCATCCAGCGGTGGGCCGCCTTGATCGCCGGCCGTCGCCACGAATCCGGCACGCGCCGGTCGAGCCACTTCAGCACCCGGTCGAGACCGAGGAAGAAGTTCGTCCAGGAGAATAGCCGGGCCGTGCGACGGGGCGGACGCCGCCCGTCCTCATGGAACAGCTCCGCGATCCCTCGATCCGACCCCAGCAACCGGACCGGCTTGAAATACGACATGATCGACAGCGGCACGACGATCGTCCGCGTCCAGGCGGACATGGCGCTCAGGCTGAAGCTCCACCGCGACGGAATCAGGACCAGCTCCGGCGGTACGCACGGGCATTCCTCGTAGGCGATCTGACCGAGCAACGCCAGGTAGAACCGCGTGAAGCTGTTACACTCGTGCGCCCCACCGGCCTCCAGGATCGCCCGTCGAGCCTGCACCATCGCCGGCTCCTCCGGCGAATGCCCTGTCAGCTTCAGCGCGAAATAGGCCTTCACCGACGCGCTCACGTCGGTCGGACCGCCGGGATAGATCGACCATCCCCCGTCGGGAAGCTGATGGTCCTGGATATATCGCGCACATCGGATGCAGACGTCATCCGACTCGCGGCCCAGGAACGTCATCAGCAAAATATATTCGGACTCGAGGATGGTATCCCCCTCGAGCTCTGCGACCCAGTATCCCTCGGGCTCCTGCCGCGCCAGCAGCCAGTCCCGGGTCCGCTCCAGGACCGATTGCAGGCCGTCCGAGGGTGCGGCCCTCCAGCGTGAGGGGCGGCGCGAGCCCATCCATTTCCAGGACTGCGGGGAGACGCCCTCGTCCGTGTTGGCGATCATCGGTTCCCGGCCCTCTCCCTAGATTCGGGATTGCTGATCAGACCCCGCGACGTCGAGAAACGGGGAATGGCACGTCGAAAAAATCCGCGTAAGGCTGCGAGCGGTGCACATCCTACGTGCGTCATGCAGATTCGATCAAGATCAAACTTCGCCAGGATCTTGGGACAAATCGGCGAGATGGCGTCCCCAGACGCCGTTAAAATTTGCCTATTTTGCGGGCAGCCGTCGAAAGCGCGCGGATGGAGCAGAGCGGGAGCGTGGTCCCGCAGGCTGGGGACGACCGAGCGGGTCCCGAGCTCATGCGTGAGACGAGGGCAGGTTGTGAGGGTTTCAATCGGTCGTCAGGGTCGGCTCGAGTCGGAACCCATGGAGCACCGGGATCGACCGGAGGATGGCCAGGACCCGGTCGCGGTCGGCGGCATCGAGCAGCGACCCCCGGATCTCGAGGTGGTTGCCTTGAGCCTTGACGCTGTCGATGTGGGCGAGGTCGCCGACGTGCCGGGCCATCTGGGCGATCAGATAAGGTTCGATGTCCTCGGGGCGCCCCTTCTGGATCAACGGGTTGGGACGGTTTTCATCGGGGACGAGGAACTCGAGGCGATCGACGACGTCGCGGACGCCGGGTGTCTGCTGGGCCGCTCGATAGGCGACCATGGCCTCGTAGGCGGTAGGGATCTGCCCGGAAAGCATCACGGCATCGCCGGTGGAGCGGACCTTGATCGGCTGACCAGCCACGGCGGGGCGCTTCCGCAATGAGTCAACGACCCGACGTGATAACCGCTGGTTATCGAGGGCGGTCACGCTGATGGCCGGGGGCTCCAGAGCCGGAATTGCTGCGGGGGGCTGCACGGGCTGGTCCGCTTTGGGTACCTCGGCCGGTGGCGGTGGAACTGCGCCGGGTGCGGGCTCGTCAACCCGTCGCGGCTTGACCTGAAGCGGTTCCGCGGCCGGTGCCACGACCGGCTGGGGCAAGGGGGGAGGCGCATCTTGCCCGACCGCGGCGGCGCGGGGAGGCTTGACCTGAAACTGGGTGACGACCCGGGTGACTCCTGGCACGCTCCAGGCGGTCTGCTCGATCTCTCGAGCGATCTCCTCGCTGGCGACCACGCCTCTGAGGAAGACTTGACCGGACGCGTCGACGGTGAGTTCCACGTCGCCTTTGGCGGGCGGCGGCTGGAACGGATTCTCCGGGGCGACCGGAGGGTTCCCGGCGACTCCCGGGACGTTGCCCGCCGCATCGGGACCAGGAAAGGGCACGGCGCCCGGGTTCGGAACCGCCGGTCCGCCGCCACCGTTGCCGACCGCCTGGGGGTTCGAGGCGGCTGGCCCAGGGCCGTTCGGAGCAGGAAATCGGTTCGCGCCCGGCTGTCCACCGCCGTTGGGACCGCCCATGGGGACTTCCAACCGATTGCCCCACCAGGGAGCGAAGCTTAGCAGCGGAGGCTCCATGCCGAAGAAGGGATCATCCAGACGTCCGAAGAGGGGCTGGGGGTAGACGTAATACGATGCCGACAGGTTCGGCGCCAGTGCCCCGTAGCCGGTCATCGATGGGGTGGAGCTCATCGCCACCCGGAAGGTCTCGGCCGTGTCGATGACCAGATCATCGCGGAACGGGTATCCGCAAGCGATCGCCATTTGCACCGCAACATCATGGACCTGCTTGGTTCCCACGCGTCCCACCAGCACGACGCGGTCGTGGCGCCAGGTCGCCGCGATCGGATAAGGCGCGGTCAACGGATTGGCCCGCAGAGCATTCTGGACGATCCACTCGGGCCGTCCCAAGACGGCGGTTTGGACGTCCGCACGAGGTCCGTTCGGGACGGCTAAGCCCGGCGGTTGGCCATTGCCGGCTTGCTGGGGCCTCGCCGATGGACCTGGAGCGTACTGGCCCCAGGCGAACGAAGTTGCGGCGGCCAGGATGGCCAGCGCGCCGAATGACGACCGGAACACCCACCGCTGCCGGATCATCGTGGTCCCCTCCTGGATGGAGAGGGGCGAGGCGCGAATTGCTGGCGACACCCCTCCTATAGCGCAGTCTACGGAGGGGCCATCGTGCCGACAAGAGTGCTCCACACCACTCCTGGCCGAATTTCTTCAGAGGGACGAGGGTCTCGTCCCTATCGCAGCTCGATCGGCTCGATGCTCAGCTTGCCCATCACGCGGACCAGGGGCATGAATGCCTCGAACGGAGCGACGCCGTCGAGGCTGGAATCCGAGAGCTTGATGTGGACCGCATCGACCTCGGTCTGGTCCCACGAACTATCGAGTGCAACCCATCGATGGTTGACGAATACTTCATGCCACATGTGATAGCCGAAGCCTTCGAGACGGTCAACGTAAATCAGGCCGATCGCGATGCGAGCGGGGATACCCACGGCGCGGGACATGGCCGCGGCCAGGACCGAGTGTTCGGTGCAGTCACCGGATCGGTCTCGAGCGACGCCAGCGGCGGCGGCAAAGGCGATTTTGAAATTCTTGTTCCGGACGTTTTGGAAGACCCAGCGGTTGATCGCGGTGGCCTTCTCCCAGGGGTCGGAGACTCCTTGCGTCGCCTGTCGGGCCAGGCTTCGGACTCGGGCATCATCGCTGGTTACCAGGTTGTTGGACCGGAGATACTCCGCGGCAGGCTCGTCCGTGGCGGGGGCTCCGTCCAGAAGGCTCGAGGTCTTGACCTCGAGGATGGCCGACGACGGACTGGCGACCTTGATCGCGAGCGGATCGGTTCCTTGACTCGTCTCCGGCTTGAGGGTCTGGCGCGGATCGTTCGGGATGGCCAGGGCCGGGTCGGAATCCTTGAGCGTGATCCGATACTTGACGTGCCGGGTATTTTCGGCGTCCGGGATCTTGTGGGCGGTCTTAACGACGGTATTGAGGATCAGGTCGAACTGGACGGGACCGCCGGGAGCCTTCGCGGCCCTCTCGGTCGTCCGATACGCCACGATGCCGCCCAGGACATCCTGCTCCGATTTGAGGATCTGGCCCTCGGAGTCGACGAAGATCCGGGCGTCATATTCCGGCGCCGGCTTGCCGTTCGACCTTTGTGGTCTGGTCGATGCGGAGCAACGGCCGCTGGGAACCATCCCCCAGTGAGACCGGCTCGATCTTCCGCGCATGGAGCGTGATGTCACACACCTTGTTCAGCTCCGGCATGAAGATCTTCAGCGCGCGCTCCTCGTTCTCGCTCATGGGTTTGCGGGCCATGCTTTGCTCGGGACCATAAGGCCCGCGGACCTCGCGCCCCCAGGGGATCACTTTGCTCTGGGGATCGCCGGCGCCCTCGATGATCAACTTCATCCGGCCGCCGATCACATCGCCATGAACGCGTAGATCCTGGACCTCGCCGGCCTTGGTGCGCGTGTCGAGCTTCAGGACTTGACCATCGAGGGTCTCGATCGTGCCGTACATCAGCTTGATGACCACCGTATCGTCGCCCCGCTTCAGGCTCTCCTGGATGTCGATCCGGACTCGGAGGAAATCGCGGCCCCGATCTTTGACCTTCTCCACGTAGGTGTGGACGTAGCCGATCTTGGCTCCTCCGAGATAGACCGCATCCCAGGACTCCTGAGCCTGGGCGCGGGCACATCCGAGAAGTGCCGCGAGCGCCAGCGCGGCCATCTTCACCGCGGAATTCGACCAGGGATCTCTCCGAGTCATTTGGGGAAGCCCTTTCCAGACCGGTAGTTTCCAGGTAACGAGACCGCGGTCCGCCCGGTCCGGCTGCCCCAAAGGGCGGCGACCCGTCCCTCATCGAATTGAGACGAAAGCCGTCGGGTGCTCCTTCACAATATGAACGAAAGTCGCCCAGCTCTCAAGTTCAACTTGAGCCCGCATAATCCATCACGGCTCCCATCGTCGTTCAAGGCGAGGGGAACAATTCCACTCGTCCCGATGGCACTTTCGATCTTTCGACGGGAGGACGCGGCATCTGCTCTCGGAGGCAGTCGATGAAGAGTCGAGCTTGCGGCCGCAGGATCGCACCGCGCCGCCAGACGATCGCGATTGTCTCGGCGGGGAACAACCGGTCCAGGTGGAAAACTCGAACATCGGGATAAGCCAAGCCGGTCTGAGGCAGTGGGAGCAAGGCAGCTCCCAGTCCCAGGCTGACGAACCGGCGGGCTGCCAGAGTCAGGGTGACCTCCATGAGAACCTGAAGCCGATCGAGCAGCCCGGCAACCCGCAGGACTTCTTCGACTTTCAAACGCCAATAGACCTTCGGCTCTGGAAGGATCAAGGGGTAGCGCACGATATCCGCGAGGGTGATGCGACGCCGGGTCGCCAGCGGGTGGGACTGCGGAACGATCAGGGACGCGCGGCGGACGCACAGACGCTCGACCTCGACGACATGATCGCTGGAGGCCAACTCGACCTCGTCCAGAGGCAGGACTGCCAGATCCGCATCGCCGGATGCGAGCGAGTCAAAGATTGGAGGAATCTTGGAATGCGCACTCAATTGGACTTTGATGTTGGGGTAACGTCGATAGAACGCGACGACGGGTTCCGAGAGCTCCTCGGCTATCGTCCCGGGGGTGCCGATCACGGTTAGCAATCGCCGCACCTTCCCGCGGCGTTCCTCGAAGGCGAGCTTCAGCGAGTCCACAGAGCTGACGACCGTGCTCGCCATTTCCAGAAGGAGGTGACCGTCATCGGTCGGCGTCATCTCTCGTCCGTGCTTCTGGAGCAGCGCCACGCCGTATTCGCGCTCGAGGGCCCGGATCTGTTGCCAGACCGAGGCATGCGATACCCCCAGGGCTTTCGCTGCCTCTGTAAAGGATCGATGGCGGACACATTCACAGAAAGCCCGAAGCTGACCCAGTCGCAGTTCCTTGTAACGATGAGCCTGGATCTTTCCCATCACGGTGCTCCTCGCGGACTGTAAGTGACAGTTACAGCAGCTTAACATTTTCCATCGGATGGAGAATCTTGCTTCTGTAAGCCTCCTGGTGTAAACCCATATGTCATAGCTCGACGGTTTGGAGAAATGGGGAAGTCCTGGGGCAGCAGGTTTCCGGCACATCCGGTATGCGGAACGTGGAGGACCGCGTTGAGCACTTCCCTCGTGTCCATACTTGCGGGTCAGCCCCAGGCGGGGGCGAGTGACAGTGGACGAATGATCTCCCTCTGACCATTGGTCGCGTGCGTGGGATCGACGTGCGAGGTCCGGGTCGTACCGGTCCGGAGCGTTCGCGGTGCCGTGTCGGTCTTGCGCATGGTCGTGGCTGGCTCCAGCACACGAATCGAAGAGAGCATGTTCCTGCTGAGCCACTGGAAAGACACGACGGGTAAAGGATTGGCCAGACGGATCGGCTCCCCAAAGGATCCTCTGAGAGTTCATGCGTTTTTCATCTCTCCAGCGGACCGGGGACTCCGGCCGCGCCTCAGAAAGGACTGTTCCGTGCGCACAAAAGCCGCCACTGGGTTCACGATCTTCTTGCTTGGAGTTTCGATCGGCTTCGTCGCTCTCACCGGTGGTTGTGGCGGATCTTCCCAGGAGGGAACCACGGCCACGTTCAGCCCGGAGTCGGACAAGGCGAGACAGGATGCCATGAGGGAAAACATGATGAAGAACATGGCCGGCCCTGGCGGACCGGGAGCGAAGGCAAAGAAATGATGTGAGGTGGCGCACCCCCCAGTCTGGAGGCTGTGTCTCGGTCGGTCGGCCGATCCCGAGGATCAGGGTGGTCTTGCTGATCGGGCGACCTTGGGATGCTGGTTCGCACCTCCTTGATCTCTCCGAACCGCATTCGAGGCCAGTCATGAACAACACGAGCGGCCAAGCCTATCGTCCCTCGACGTCGGAACTGTACATCCACCAGCCGTACGTTCCCACCGCCGAGCACCCGGACGATGATCGAGTCGGCTTCCTCACCGACATTGTCTCCTCAGCTCGATCTGTCCCGGATCCACGCCGCTTACCGAGACGAGACCCGCAGACGTTCCGTTTCGATCCGGCCGTTTTTCTCGGAGGTTCAGACTGCGACTCTGATCAATTGCTCGGATGACGCGAAAACGGATGAAGGAGGCTGAACTCATTCCTGGGAAGCCATCATACGACGAGTCTTCGTACTACCCTGGCCTGATTTCCATTGAGAGGAGTCTGAGATGAATCGAACCTATCGTCAAGGCTTTACCCTGATCGAGTTGCTGGTCGTCATCGCGATCATCGCGGTATTGATCGCGCTGCTGCTGCCCGCGGTCCAGGCTGCCCGCGAGGCCGCGAGGCGGGCGCAATGCACCAACAACCTCAAGCAACTTGGCTTGGCCTTGCACAACTACCATAGCGCCATCGGGTCGTTCCCGATGGGCTCCACGACCGCCTACTCCGACCCTGGAGTGCTAACGAACTGGGGAACTTGGAGCGCTCAGTCATTGATGCTGCCCTACCTCGAGCAGACGCCGGCTTACAACGCGATCAACTTCGATTGGACGAACTGGTACGACGTCGGTTATCCGATCAACTCGACCATCTGGAACATGAACCTTCAGGCGTTCATCTGTCCGTCTGATGGGCTGACGGGTCAATACAATAACAACAATTACTTCGGTTCCGTCGGCACGACTCCAGGCTTTCCGAACGCCTGCAATCTTGGCGGCTCCAATTGTCAGGGCGGTTCCACGGGGATCTTCGCCCACCTCATGACTTACAGCATTGCGAACGTCACCGACGGCACCTCGAGCACGATCGCGTTCTCCGAGGGGCTCGTCAGCGATTCTCTGAACGGCACTCGATGGCGTGACGACCTCTCAACCGCTAGCGGCTATGGCGCCGGATATACGCTCTTAGATGCCAACATGAATATCCCCGCAGTCCTTGCGGACCTGCAAACCTGTTCGACATGGTGGAATCAGAAAACCAATTACCCCACCGTGGCCTGCGCACATGGGTTTCGTTGGGGCGTTGGCGATCCCGGCGACTCACTGTTCCAGACGCTTGTCCCGCCGAGTTCGACGACCTATCAGTGGGCGGACTGCCGAATGGATTGCGGTTCGGCTTGCGGCGCCGTCTATACGGGATACCACAATGCCACTAGCAACCACCCCGGAGGCGCGAACACGGGGATGGCCGACGGGAGCGTGCGGTTTATCAAGAGTACCATCAATATGATGACGTGGTGGGCCTTGGGCACCCGAGCCAACGGAGAGGTCCTCAGTTCCGATTCCTATTGAATTCGGCCCGGGTCTCGCTGTGCTGCAAATAAGGACAGGGGTGGATGATCCCGCCGGATGCCGGTCCTCTGCCTGTCCGGCAAGGGACCGGCGTCTGTCGTGACGCGAGGAGTGCCTGACCGATGTCACCCATCGAAGTCGATCCGCCGCCCGGTGCAACGCCTGCCGGAGGGCTGGCGATGCGCCGGCAGTTTTCTCCGATCCGAGTCGGGGTTCTGGCCCTGATGGCCGGCTTGATCGCGGGATTCGTCTCCTGGCTGATCGGGGAGGCGATCCATAGCCGGTACGGCCCACCAAAGCTCGTCGTCATCGCTGCCTCCACAGGTGGTTTCCTCGATAGCGCGGAGATTCAAAAACGCGGCACGGCCAAGAGGGCCGGCCAGATGTTGGAGGCGAACCTCACCTTCGGATCGCTAGGCGCGATTCTGGGCTTGGCCCTCGGTTTGGCTGGGGGATCCGCCCGCGGGTCAGTCCGAGGGGCGTTGCGAGCGGCGATCGTCGGATCGATTCTCGGAGGCAGCGTCGGAGCCGCGGTCTCCCAGATGATCCTGCCGATCTACTACCGGTTCTTCAATCCGGACACCAATGATCTGATCCTCGGGATCATGGTCCAACTCGTGATCTCGTCGGCCATTGGCGCCGTGGCGGGAGGGGCATTCGGAATCGGGTTTGGTGATCGGAGCCACGCGGTCCGCGCCGCTCTCGGCGGACTAGGGGGTGCCATCGCCGGGGCGTTGGTCTATCAGATGGTCGGCGCCATCGCATTCCCGCTCGATGAAACCTCCAACCCGATCTCCGCGACGGGGAGCACGCGCCTCTTCGCCCGGCTTGCGGTGACGACCCTTGCCTCCGCGGGTATTGCGATGACTGTCTTCGACCAGGTGAAGGGAGCCATCTCGAGCTCCGTAAGCCAAGAGCTTGAATCGTGATATTCGTTGCTGGCTCATGAGGGGAAATCGGTGCTCTTGTCGATAGGGAATGAGTCGTGAACGACCCGCGCCCTCTCCCGTCGCCCCGGCACACCCTCCCACGGGGGTCCGCCTTTCTGGTCGTGGCGTTGGTCCTCGCTGGGATTGTCGGCGCCGTCTGGACATCGCTGCGGATGATCGGCGGATTCCGGTCGAGTTCGGCGGTGAGGTCCCTCCGCTCACGCGATGTGGACGCCGACTCGCCTTATCTGAACGCGCGACCCGGAGTCGAGTATGTCGGCGACGCGGCCTGCATACGCTGCCACCGGGAGATCGCTGAGACCTATCGCTCCCATCCGATGGGCCGATCGCTGGCGCCGGTCGGTGGCCCCGAAGAGGGTCCGCCGATCGGCCCTGCGACGGGACTTCCGCTCGAGGCGAAGGGCTTACGGTACACGGTCGAGCGTCGCGACGGCCGCGTGTTCCACAAGGCGACGCGGCACGACACGGCCGGGGACGTGCTCTCCGAGATCGAGGCGGAGGTCCGCTTCGCGCTCGGCTCGGGGAGGCGCGGCATCAACTTCCTGATCGAGCGAGACGGTTTCCTCTTTCTGTCACCAATCGCCTGGTTCGCGCAGCCAGGGCGCTGGGATGTATCCCCTGGATACGAGGAGCACGCCGGACAGACGAACTTCGAGCGCGCGATCTATCCCAATTGCCTATTCTGCCACACCAACCAGGTCCGCCCTGTGGCGGGGCCATTGAATCGCTACGAGACGCCAATCTTCCGAGGCCATTCGATCGGGTGCGAGCGCTGTCACGGACCGGGTGCGTTGCACGTGAATCGGGACGGGCGGTCGGCCGAGTCCGACCTGACCATCGTCAACCCGGCCGAATTGCCCCCTGCGCTGCGAGATTCGGTCTGTCAGCAATGCCATCTCCAGGGAGCGTACCGCACCACGCGAGCGGGCCGCGGCCCGTTTGACTTCCGCCCGGGCCTCCCCATTCACCGGTTCTGGGCGGTCTTCCAGATGAAGAAGGGAGACCACGACTCATTTGAGGCGGTCGGCCACGTCGAGCAGATCGAATCGAGTCGCTGTTTCCGCGAGAGTGGGGGACAGATGGGTTGCATCTCCTGCCATGACCCGCACCGCTTGCCGGAGCCGTCCACGAAAGCCGCCTACTACCGCGACCGTTGCATCTCATGCCACGAACGCAGGGGCTGTGTTCTGCCGTTGGCCGAGAGACAATCGCGGGGGCAGGGCGAGGACTGCGTCGCATGCCATATGCCACGCCTGGATATCGCGAACGTTGCCCACACGGCGGCGACCGATCATCGCATTTCCCGCGGCGTGACGGAATCGGCCCAGGAGCTACCGCGAGCCGCACCAAGTCAGCCTGGAGAAATCCCCCTGCTGGACTACCACTGGGGGATGATGACCGAAGAGGAGCGGCAGGATGCCAGGCGTGACCTGGGCGTAGCCTCGGCCTGGATGGCCCAACGCATGGCTGCCGCGCCAAGGCTGGCCAGGACCGCTGCGGCACAGGCCCTTCCTTTGCTCGAATCGGCCCTCCGCGACCGTCCCGACGACCTGTCCGCGGGCGATTCGCTTGGAGTCGCCCTGGAGATTCTGGGACGTCGGGAGGAGGCGATTCGCGCCTTTGAAGGGGTCCTTCGTATTGATCCGGCTGACGAGTTGGCCCTCCGGGACTCCGGTCGTCTCCTGGCCAGCCTCCAACGGCCCGACCTGGCTCGCGCGGTCTTGCAAAAGACGATCGCGGTCAATCCCTGGCGCTCAGATTATCGCCTGGTGTTGGCTCAGATCTGCGCCCAGGCCGGGGATGGGCCCGGGGCCATCGCGGCTTGCCGCGAGGCGATCCGGCTCAATCCGGATTCGTCCGACGCGCGGTCGCTCCTCGTCGAGTCTTACCTGCGGGCCAACGAGCGCGAGAAAGCCGACGCCGAGTTCCAGACGCTCATTCGCTCTTACCCCGCCAGCCGTGAGATCTGGCAGCAGTGGTATGAGCGACAGAAGCAATCGGGCCAGAGAGACGTCAACTTCCGCACGAATGTTGAGCCCTGAGGCGAGGATGAGTCGGCTTTCTCGCACTCGACCGCCGCATGGGCTCACCAGGCCGACCTTCCAAGGGGAGAAGCCTCGATGACTCGAAACTGTCGCATCGCGAACATCGTCCGAGCCGCCGCCGCGGCGTTGCTCCTGCTCGTATCCCACGTCGTTGCACCCGCCTTGGCGTCGGACAACGCCCCCGAGACGTATTACGTCGCGCCGAAGGGCAACGACGACTGGTCCGGGAAACTTGCCGCGCCCAACGCCGACGGCACCGACGGTCCCAAAGCCTCCCTGGCCGGTGCCCGGGATGCCGTGCGCGCCTTGAAGGCGAAAGGCCCACTCACAAGCACTGTCCGCGTGAAGATCGCCGGTGGCCTTTATGTCCTGGCCGCACCCGTGACCTTCACTCCAGCCGACAGCGGTTCTGCCGGGTACCCGGTGATCTACGAAGCCTTGCCGGGCGAACGCCCCATCTTCTCGGGAGGCAGCGCGATCGCCGGCTTCCAGACCGGGGCCGACGGGCTCTGGCGCGTGCGGATCCCGGACGTCGCCAACGGCAAATGGTATTTCGAGCAGCTCTTTGTGGATAACCGGCGGGCCATCCGCGCCCGCGATCCCAACCTGGCCCTGGATCCCTCGGCCGATGTCCGGACCTCGGTCACTCAAATCAAGCAGGACCTCGCCAAATCCTTCCATACCATGAAGGCCGTTTCGCAAACCGGGGAGGGCGGGGACCGGTTCACCCAAACGATCACCGCCGCACCCGGTGCTTTGGATCGACTGGCCGGATTGACCCCCGCCCAGGTGAAGGACGTCAACGTGATCGTCTACCACGGTTGGGACACGACCCGCCGATTCCTCAATAGGCTGGACCTTGACTTGCAGTCTCTGACAGTTCAGGGAAACAAGTGGGCACCCTGGAATCCCTGGAGGGCGGACGGTCTGTTTCACCTGGAGAATTTCAGGGCGGCCTTGGATGCCGCGGGAGAATGGTTCCTGGATCGCGACGGCACCCTCCTCTACAAACCCTTGCCAGGGCAGGACCCCACTAAGGTCGCGGTCTTCGCTCCCCGACTGGACAAGCTGGTCCTCATCCAGGGCCAGCCCGAATCCCAGCGATTCGTCGAGAACATCCAGTTCCACGGCCTGTCGTTCCAGCACGGCCAATGGCTGACTCCGCCGGACGGTGTGAATCCCTCCCAGGCGGCCACCAGCGTAGACGCCGCCATCATGGCTGACGGCGCCCGCGACATCTCTCTGTCTCATTGCGAGATATCGCACGTGGGCCGATACGGATTGTGGTTCCGGGGCGGCTGCCGCGGTGTCCGCCTGGAGCACAATTTGATCGAAGATCTGGGCGCAGGAGGAGTGCGGATCGGGGAAACGCGGATCGCCGCTAATTCAGCCGAACTCACCGGTGGGAACACGATCGACAACAACATTATTCGTCGCGGGGGCCGCATCTTTCCCGACGCAGTAGCGGTATGGATCGGCCAGAGCGGGGATAACACGATCTCTCATAACGAGATATC
This sequence comes from uncultured Isosphaeraceae bacterium, assembly GCA_963845695.1. Taxonomy (GTDB): domain Bacteria; phylum Planctomycetota; class Planctomycetia; order Isosphaerales; family Isosphaeraceae; genus CAWJTV01. The sequence continues at coordinate 212,481 of CAWJTQ010000023.1, forward strand.
GGACCATTATTATACCGGGATCTCCACAGGGTGGACCTGGGGCTACTCCAATAATCTCGCCAAGAACAACCGCATCGAGCACAACCACATCCACCACCTGGGCCAGGGCCTGTTGAGCGATTTGGGTGGATTCTATTCCCTGGGGCCTTCCGAGGGGACCACTCTTACCGGAAACGTCGTCCACGATATTTACTCCACGACTTACGGGGGATGGGGGCTCTATACCGACGAGGGGAGTACGGGCGTCACCATGCGTGATAACCTGGTCTACAATACCAAGACCGGGGGCTTCCACCAGCATTACGGGCGGGACAATGTGATCCGCAACAATATCTTCGCCTACAGCCTGCAATGGCAGGTCCAGTTGAGCCGGCCCGAGGCCCATCGTTCCTTCACCTTTTCGAACAATATCGTCTATTGGAGCCAGGGGGGACTGTACGGCGGCCCCTTCGATAAAGCCCAGGTGTTGCTCGAAAAAAACCTCTTCTGGGACGCTTCCGGCCAGGCTGTCAACTTCACACCAATCAGCCTGAGCTGGCAGGGGAAGGATATCGATGCCATGATCGCCGACCTGTCCAAGGCTCCCAGGACCGACCTCGAGCAGTGGCGGGGGAAAGGCCATGACGCCGGCTCCCTGGTCGCCGATCCGCGCTTCCAGGACCCGACCCACTACGATTTCCGATTGAAGGGGGATTCCCCCACCAGACAGATCGGCTTCGTCCCGTTCGACACCTCCAAGGCGGGCGTTTACGGCGATCCCGCTTGGGTCATGCAGGCCAAGGGAACGACCAGTTCAGCACAATGAGCTGCCAGAACCATTGCGGCTCGAGCAGGCGGTCTCTCGAAAAGCGATCCGTCCCAAAGAAAAGTGGTTCGTGGTTTTCTCGGTCGATCGGGTCTGGCAGATTACGGAACTCGATGTCGTTCAAGCTCCGCTGCTCCGAGCAAATCCGGCCAAGGGCCGAGGCTTCGGATCACCTTCGCGCAAGAAATACCCGGTCCCGGCGGGGAGAGACAACCAGCGGTCGGTCTTGCCCGATGGCCATCGGACCTCGACTTTTTCGACGCGATCGTTTGGGCCGAGTCCGAAGTGGAGGCGAGAGTCGTTGGCGGACAGGTAGCTCCCGCCACCGACACGCTGCGCAGACCTGCCGTCTGCCACCGGCCGTGACGGTGACAAGGGCCCCAACACCGTCGCGGTTGGAGGTTGTCCCTTCAAGCCGGAGCGTCACGAAGCGGCCGGAGTGGCGAGTGCGGTTGTGAAAATAGCCCAGAGGCTGGTCTTGAGCGACGATCAGAACATCGCAGCGCCCATCATTGTCGAGGTCGCCAGCGGCCAGGCCGCGACCGACTCGCGGCACGTCCCAAGGGGACCTGGCCTGGTGTGAGACGTCAACAAATCGACCGTCGGATCGGCCTTTGTAGAGCCGGGTAGGCATGGGGTACCGAAAGGTCGGCGCGGGGCCGTTGACATGGCCATTCGCGATCATGACGTCGGGCCATCCGTCGTTGTCAACGTCGGCGGAGGCGATGCCGAAGCCCAGGAGGTAGCGGGTGGCGAGCCCGAAACCGGCGGCCGCGCTCTGATCGGCGAAAAGCCCGCGGCCCAGATTCTTGTAGAGCGTGGTGCTCTCCCCGTAGAAGTTGGTGACCATGAGGTCGGGCAGGCCGTCGCCGTCGAGGTCATCGCAAGCCACGCCCATGCCCGCCTGGTAGCCCCCCGCGGCGTTCCCGGCCACCCCGGCTTCATGCCCAACTTCCTCGAAGTGAAAATTCCCTTGGTTGCGGAACAGGTAATTGGCTGTGGTGTCGTTCGCGACGTAGAGGTCGATGCGATTGTCATCGTCAAGATCGGCCGCGACGAGCCCGAGGCCACGCCCCTCGACCTCGGCGAAACCGGCGGTCGCTGTGACATCCACGAACCGACCGCCGTCGTTGCGAAAGACATGATCTGGGGCGGGCTCGACCCCCCTCGGATCACAGTAGATGGGATCGCCGTGGTTGTTCCGGCAAAGCCGGGGATTCTCCGGGTCCCAAAGCATGTAGTGGCAGACATACAGGTCGAGGTCACCGTCGTTGTCGAGATCGGCAAACGCCGCCGAGGTGGGCATGTCGCGCGTTCCGGTCAACCCCGCACGCGCGGTGACGTCCTCGAAGGTTCCATCGCCGCGGTTGTGGTAGAGTGCGTAGGTCTGCAACCGGGTCACGAACAGGTCGGGATGCCCGTCGTTATCGTAGTCGCCCACAGTCACGCCCTGGCCGTACCCTCGTCCCCAGGCGATCGCGGCGATCCCGGATGGCTCCGTCACGTCCTGAAACGTGCCGTCACCGCGGTTGCGAAAGAGGCGGTCGCCCGGAATCGTATCGGCCTCTCGTAGACGGCCGTCCCCCGCATGCAGGTCTCCGCCCTGGACGCAGTAGACGTCGAGCCAGCCGTCCCCGTCGAAGTCGATCAACCCCACGCCTCCCGAGAGCGTCTCGGGCAACAGTCGCTGAGGAGTTTGGCCGTTATCGAAGGCAAAACGCAGGCCGGATACCTCAGCGTCGTCGACGAATTCCGGGGCGGGACTCAACGGCTCGCCCGTGGTTCGGGTGACCTGCGGCTCGCCCAGGCCTGTGGTGTCGCGCCGGGACTCGGCGGTGGTGCGGAGGGCCGCGAGGCGATCGCCAAGCGTGGGGCTGTCGCGCGAGCCGTGTCCGGGGTGAATCCTGAACGGCGACGACAACGCCTCGGCCTCCACCATCACGTTGTGGGGAAGGGACGATGGGCTCCCGGACCCAGATCCCCCCCTCCGGCCGGATCGGAGGCCGAACGCTTCGCCTCGGCGACGATCGCCCAGGCTCGGGCGTCGAACGTGCGTCCGAGCGTGGCCGCGAGCCTGGCCAAGATCTCCGCCTGGCTTGAGTCGATGCCTCTGTTCCGGAGGATGAGATCGAGTTGGTGCTGCGTATGGTCAACCTCGGCCTTGCGGTGCCGGAATTGCGCCGCCTCAGGGACCTGCCCGGCCTGTGTTGCGAGAACGGCGAGCCGCTCGAGGGCCTGGGTGTTTCCCGGGGCATCCCTGACCAGGGCGGTCAGCTCCCGTTGTTCGACCGCTGGATTGCCATGATGGGCCACCAGCCAGACCCGTAGCTCCTGGATCGCGGTTGCGTCCAACCGGTCGGCCGGCACGTGCGCCACGGCGGTCCAGAAACCGGCAACATCGTCGGTTGCCAGGGCCAGATCGAGTCGGGCACGCCAGACCGCGGGGTCATCGGGACGTTGCCTCAGACAGGCCTCGATCCATTTGGCGGCGCTGCTGAACCGGCCGACCAGGATGGCGTGATGGGCTCGCCCCAGCCAGACCCGGTCATCGTCATTGTCCGCGTGATCGAGCGCGAACTGCCAGACCTGGATCGGGATCGCCGAATGATCGAGCATCCAAAGTTCTTTCAGCACACCCGCGGGGTCGGTGGATCGGCACCACGCGGCTCGCAGCAAGCGACGCAGGTCGTCGAACCGCCCTTCGGACCGGTAGAGTTGAACCAGCTCCCGATCCAGGTCGTCCGAACCGCGCTCTCCGGGATTGGCCAAGGCCTGGAGCAAGGTCTCTTCGGCCGGCGAGTACCTCCCCATCTGGATCAAGTTCGACGCCCGGAACCGGGCGGCCTGGGCGAAGGACGGCGCTGTGGGGGGAACCTTGGCCCAGGCCGCCAGGGCCTCCTGACGTCGCCCGCGATGCAACTCACATTCGCCCAGGAGCAGAAGCACTTCGCCTTCGTTGGTCCAGTGCTCCGCCAATCGGGAGAGTCGCCCCTGCACAGGCCATAGCGCCCCGCGTTCATGGCCTCCCGGGCGAGCGACAACTCCACACGCCGAGACCTTGCGCCGCGCCTGATGCCATCCGATCCCCACGGTCAACACCAACAGACTCAGGCCGAGCCAGCACCACAACCGGAGCTTCTGCCAACTCTGCGACATGTGGCCGATGCTCCCGGCATGCGCCAGCCAGCTCACCCAATCGGTTGGTTTGAGAGGGGATCAGCGCCAGGGCTCGACTCATGCCGATCGCATCATAGCGAGAACGGCCGACAGGGGGCAAGCTTCCGTCACGGTTCATACCCCTACCGCGCACAGGGAGTGCCGGCATCTGGGCAAAACGTCGTTCGGTTCGGATGATTCCAGACCGTGAGCGAGATTGAACGAAGCCCCAGATCGTCAAGGATCGGGAGAAGGACGGCGAGGAGAGGAGTCGCGATCGAATCAGCCGATGGTGATGTTTTCCGCGAATCGATCAGCCGGCAACAGTTCCAGCGCTCCGTGCATGGCGAGCTGTTTCGTGTGCCTCGACTGGGCTTGCCCGCTGACGACAACCTGTCCCTGGATCTCTTGAACCACCAGATTGCGGATCCGTCCGTGGGTGAGCTGGCGAACCTTCGATTCGATCCGTTCCGCCAGGCTTGGCCCGGCGATAGGAACTTCTAAAGCCATGATATCACTCAGCAAAGATGTGTAATAAAGCTTATTTCCACGCCCCGATTTCCAGTGGCCCTCTCGTAACTCGCAGTTTATGCTACCCCCTCCTCCATAGAATGCAAGCGAGTGGATTCCCGATTCGGTAAGAATATGCGCGATCGGCTGGGACCGCGCGTGCATGCGAGTTCGGAACCAACTGTCCCTGACCAACATAGAACAGATCGCCACCAATTGAGAACCAAAAGCAAATCTGGCGCCTTCAATCCGTTCGCGGTCGCGAAAGGCCAGCCAGCAGCAGTTCCAGGACAACGCGCGGGTCAAGGAGCGAGCCCCCCTTGATATCGAGGTCGGCTCGCAGGAGCGTCGCCGGCAGCCGATCGACTCGCTGAGGTCCCAGATGCGCGTGCTGCCTCCCGGTTTTCTCGATCGCGAACGGGGGAATGCCCGCGATCCGGCATGCCTCGTCCAGACTCAATCGCGCGGCACGGAGCCGACCGGCATGATGGACCTTGATCAACGAAGCAGTCATGGCTGCGAGCATCACGAGCGGGATCTCACCGGCCGCCACCAGATTGTCAATGAGCTCCAGTGCCGCACCGCCCTGGCCCGTGGTGGCCGCGTCGAGCGCCTTCCAGATGGTCTCAACCCGGCCGGCTCCGACCATCTTGGCAACATCTCCGCGCTCGATCTTCTTGGAGGTGCCCGCATAGACCGCCAGCTTCTCGACTTCGGATGTGAGGATCCCCACTTCCAGACCCGCCAGGTTAACCAGCAGGTTCGCCGCCCCTTTATCGAGATGAGCGTTGCAACGGGCCTGGGCGTACTCGATCAGCCAGGCGACGATCTTCGCCATGTCCTTGTCGCGCAGGGCGCTGCATTCGATGGCCAGCCCCAGTTGATTCACGAGCTTGGCCAGGTTCGTGGATGACGTCCATTGCTTCACCTGAAGGAGCAGGATTCCCGAAGCGCTGGGCTTCTGAACGTAGGATTCCAGGTCCTTCCGGTGCTTGGTGACGAATGTATCGGCGTCCTCGACGATGACGAGTCGCTTGCGGCTGAAGAACGGGAGCGTAAAGAGTTCATCCAGCACGTCCGAGAGATCGGTCTGTGGCCCCGGGGATCGACTGATCGCCGCCTCGTCGTCCGCCTCCGGGAATACGGCCCGCGCCACCCCGTTGATCGACTCGCGGATCAAGTAGGTGTCCGTCCCGAAGACGGCGTAAACCGGCCAGGTCGACTGCTGGCTGGGGTCACGGATCCAATCTAATGCGTGCATGAAGTGCCCCCGAAGCGTTCCACCACGATTCCCAGCAAATTATCGCGTCCCACCCGATTCCTCTAAAGCCCACTTGACCCGCCGCCGAAGATGACTACAGTTGATTGAAACAATTGTTTGAAACAGGTGTTTGGAACGGTTGGAGGCGATGGAAATCCAGGATACGACAAAGGACCGGTTGATCGAGGCGGCGGGTGAGGAGTTTGCTGAGAAGGGATTCGAGGTGGCGAGAGTCCGCACGATCTGTGAGCGCGCCGGGGCCAACGTGGCGGCGGTGAACTATCACTTCGGCGACAAGGAGCAGCTTTACGTCCAGGTGGTGCTGGAGGCGCACCGTTGCGGCATCGATGCCGAGGACGAGGGTCTGAGCGAGGGAGGGAGTCCGTCCGAGCAACTCCGGGAATTCATCCATCATTTTCTGTGCCGGGTCCTGTCCATCCATCATCCTGACGATTGGCGGCATCGCGTCTTGTTACGGGAGCTGTTGCATCCGACTTCGGCGTCGGATGTCTTGATCCGCGAGGCGATCCGGCCCAAGTTCGAGCGATTGGCGCAGATCATCCGAAAGTTCTGTCCGGACGCGGATGACCGGAAGGTTCATGCCCTGTCCTTGAGCGTGATCGGGCAGTGCCTGCATTACAAGATGGCACGAGCATGTACCGAGCGATTGATTGGACCCGAGGCGCTCCGGACGCTCGACCTGGATTACCTGACGGACCATATCACGTCCTTCTGCCTGGCAGCGCTGGGTTGTCTGCCTCCGCTGAACTCGGAGGGAGAGACGGTCTGGACGGGCGCGCAGTCCGCGCTCTGATCGAACGAAGGGGCCGACGATGGGATGGATCGCGCTCAAGATGCTGGTCGGAGACCGGGCGAAGTTCTTCGGCATCGTCCTGGGGCTCACGTTCTCCGCGCTCTTGATCACGCAGCAGGGTTCGATCTTCTGCGGTCTGATGCTCCGGACGTGTGGACAGGTCACCGACATCACGGGGGCCGACCTGTGGGTCATGGACCCCAGTGTGCGGTACATCGACGACGTCAAGCCCATGCTCGAAAACAGCCTGTACCGGGTGCGCGGGGTCGAGGGGGTCCGCTGGGCCGTCCCGCTCTACAAGGGTCAGGCGCGCGTCAAGGTCAACCCTCGCGTCTCCCGAGGCAACCAGGCGACTGTGATCGAGCAGGTCATCCTGCTGGGGCTCGATGACGCGACGCTGGTGGGGGCTCCGCCCTCTGACAAGATCCTGGCCGGCAGTCTCCGCGATCTCCGCATCCCCGACGCGATCCTCGTCGACAGCGACCGCTTGCCGAAGCTCTACCCCGATGAAAACTGGGCGGACCTCAAGCGGCTTGGCAAGGATTTCTACCACCGGTTCCTCCGCCGCCAGTTGGAGATGAACGATCATCGCGCGATCATCGTCGGTATCTGCGAGGCCACCCGGACCTTCCAGACCAATCCGGTGGTGTACACGACCTACAGCCGGGCCAAGACCTTCGCTCCCCAGGAGCGGAAGATCCTCTCGTATATCCTGGCGAAGACCGAACCCGGACTGACCTCCGATGCAGTCGCCCGACGGATCACCTCCACCACCGGCCTGGGCGCCAAGACTAGCCACCAGTTCACCTGGATGACGATCAATTACTACCTACTCTATACCGGGATCCCGTTCAACTTCGGGATCACGGCGCTCCTGGGTTTCCTGGTCGGCACTGCGATCGCCGGACAGACCTTCTATAACTTCACCATCGAGAACATCAAGCAGTTCGGCGCGTTGAAAGCGATGGGGACCACGAACGTCCGGATCATCGGCATGATCCTGCTCCAGGCCCTGATCGTCGGCATGCTCGGCTATGGGATCGGTGTCGGCCTGGCGGCCCTCTTCGGCTGGTCCATCCGGGGGAGCGAGCTGGCCTTCTTCACGCCTTGGCAACTCTTGCCGATTACCGCCGGGGCGATCATCCTCATCTGCGTGTTGTCCAGCCTGGTCAGCGTACAGCGCGTGATCCGGCTGGAGCCCGCGATCGTCTTTCGTTGATTCCAGCAGGTCAGGCTTTTCCTCCCAACCTGTTCGAGGAGTCAGGCTGGAAAGCCCGATCTCCGTGAGGTTCCTTGTCGCCAGGGCAAACCGTCGTACCACGTTCAAGGGGTGTTGTGATGATGGCCGCTCCTTCGGTGGCGACAGTCGATCGCTTGGTGCAAGAAGATGGTTCCGCTTTGGTCCCGTCGGTCGCGGTACAGGTTCGCGGGCTGACCAAGCATTTCGGTAGTGGAGAGCAGCGGGTCCAGGCGTTGCGCGGCGTGGACTGGGACGTCTACACCGGCCAGATGACCCTGATCGTCGGACCGTCGGGTTGCGGCAAGACGACGCTGTTGTCGGTCATCGCCGGGATCCTCGACGGTGATGCGGGCGAGGTTGAGGTCTTCGGCCACTCACTCATGGCGATGAGCGACCGGTCGCGCACGAGCTTCCGGGCCCGGAATATCGGGTTCGTGTTCCAGCAATACAACCTCCTGCCGGCCCTGACCGCCGCCGAGAACGCAGCGATTCCGCTGGTGATCGCCGGCTGGACGCGGGAGCGGGCCGTCCGACGCGCCGGCGAGGTGCTCGATGCGCTGGGCATGGGGAAGAAGCTCCGCAGTCTTCCCGGCCAGCTCTCGGGCGGCCAGATGCAGCGGGTGGCCATTGCTCGGGCCCTGGTGCACGAGCCGCGGCTCCTGGTCTGCGACGAGCCGACGGCCGCACTCGACCACGAGACGGGCATCACGGTGATGGAGCTACTTCGCAAGGCGGCCGTCCGGCCCGACCGGGCCGTTATCGTGGTGACCCACGACAACCGCGTCTTCCAGTTCGGTGAGCGGATTGCGCGGATGGACGACGGCCTGATCGTCGCCGTCGACCAGCAATCCATCACGGTTGAATAGCACTTCGGTTTCGCTCTCGTCTTCGAAGTCCACTCTCATTCTCCGGGCGGAGATCGATCAGTCATGGTCACGAAGTACGTTTTGCCGGTCCTGGCCGTGGCCGGGGTAGTCTTCTCGGTCTACACGGTCATTCAGGCCCAGCAGGTGCCACCGCCGGCCCAGCCGATCGTCGAGCCGCCGACGCGGCCCGATCGCATCACGATGATCGCCGGATCCGGGCTGGTCGAGGCGCGCCGAGAGAACATCCCGATCGGCATCAACATCCCGGGTGTGGTCATCGATGTCTTCGTCAAGAAGGGGGAGAAGGTCAAGGCCGGAGCCCCGCTGTTCCGGACCGACGACCGCGACTTCAAGGCCCAACTCGAAGTGCGGTTGGCCGAGCTGGACTCGGCGAGGGCTCAGCTCCACAAACTGGTCTCCGCGCCCCGGCCCGAGGATATCCCGCCGGCCCGTGCCTCCGCCGACGAGGCCGAGGCCCGGATGAACGATGCCGAGGCCGCCATGGCGCGCACCGAGCGGCTGTTTCAGCGGAATGCGATCCCGGCCAGCGATTATGACAAGGATCGCTACGCGTTCCTCGCCGCCAAGGCGACCTACGCCAAGGCCAAGGCCGAATTGGAACGCGTCCTCGCCGGCACCTGGAAGGAGGACATCGAGGTGGCCCGGGCCGCCGTCCGGCTCGCCCAGAGCCAGGTCGAGTCCATCAAGATCAGCCTCGAGCGGCTGATCGTCCGCGCCCCGATGGATGGCGAGATCCTCCAGCTCAACATCCGGCTCGGGCAATACGCGGCGTTTGCCTGGAAGGAACCGATGATCGTGCTCGGTGATATCCACCGGCTCCACGTCCGGGTCAACATCGATGAGAACGACCTGCCCTATTTCACGCGAGGCGCGGAGGCGATTGCCACACTCAAGGGGCGTCCCCAGGTCCGCTTCCCGCTCAAGTTCGTCTACGTGGAACCCTACGTGATCCCCAAGCAAAGTCTGACCGGATACAACTCGGAACGGGTTGACACACGTGTCCTCCAGGTCATCTATGAGCTCCCCGAGGAGCGTTCGGTGGATGTCTATGTCGGCCAGCAGATGGATGTCTACCTCAAGGCCACCCCGCCCTCGCAGGCCAGTCACCTCGAGATTGACGGTCGAGAAACCCCGCTTCCCTTTGAAGAAGACCGGGTGAGGAGCGCGAGAACAAGAGTCCGACCTCGTTGCGCTCGGATCGAGGTTAGGGCGTTCTGACTTACGTGCAGGGGAAACCACCATAGAACCACGAAAGCGGGTTTTTTCAATCTTACTCGCTGTTGACTCCCCGACCCGGTTCCGTATACATTCGGAAGAGAAAGCTGACGCTGCTCCCTTCCCGGACTCCTTCACGGCATTAGCATTCGTATTGCGGTGATCGTGTGCGATCGGACACACAGGCTTATGGACCAGAGTCTGCCACCTCTGAGTGAGGTCTTCCTGGGCGACGACCCCGCCCAACCGCTCGCCGGTCCTGATGGAGATCCGGCCGCGTGGATCCGTCTAGGTTCGCCCTACCTGACGTTGCGTTCCCTCCGTTTGGTCGGTTTGTTGTGTGCTCTGATCCTGGGGCTGGCGTCGATCTCCAGGAGTCTTGCGGCGCGAGAAGAGGCTTCCCCTTCTGACGGCGCCGCGACGGCCGTGCGGGCCGATTCCGGCGTTCCTGACCATGGCGCTCGGTTGCGGAGTGGTTCGAGCCACCGGTCACACCCACGTCTCCCTGCGGTTCCTAAGATTATCCACGCATTCGACCCCAACGACGACACGACATCCGGCGAGCCCGACGAGGACGACGATGACGAAACGTCGAAATTCCTCAACGGTTTCAACGATACGGATGCGCCGATCACCGGCTGGCTCGAGGAGATGGCTCCCTGCGCGATCCCCTGCGAATGCGCTCCCGTAACACGGATTGCCCCACCCGCTTCACCCTTCCTGACGCTGCAACGGCTCCTTTGTTGAGCCCTGACGGGCTCACCCCGCGCTGACAGACCGTCCAACTCATGAGCGCGGGTGTTGCGCACGGGACAGTACGCCCGGGCTCGACGACCTCGGCAGCACCGGCATTCCCGACTTGACCGACGCGAAGTGCCGGTTCACTTCCGTCACACCACGGCTCCGTCGATCTCGGGATCGGCAACTGGCAAGTATCAAGTGAAGAAATGCACTTGTCTTTACAAGACATCTGCCACTTTCTTCATTTGACGACTACGCGTGACCTCGCCCCGGAACCGACCGCAGGTCTCCCGGTCATTCAGCCGTCACTAAAAAGTTTGACGGCGCACTGGCCCGGTCCAGCCGTTTCTTGTCGCCCACCAGCAACGGGCAGAGCCAGGCGCATCACCAATAATGCCTCGAGAACTCAGCCGGCACCCATGACCTGAACCAAACCTAACTCCCCTTCATCGTCCAGACGGGATCGATCGTACAAAAACGCCTTGGAGAGCCAAGTGATGAACACGGTAACAGCGCCTCCAACCGATGGCCACAACCACTCCCCCGTGGACCACGAGATCGACCACGAGATGGAACGGGCGGCGCGTGCGCGGCTCAAAATGGGTTGGGGGCAGAGAGCAGTCGTCGCAATACTCTTGACAGTGGTCCTGGTCCCGCCGCTGGCGGCGTTTTACAGCTACTTCTCGGGCATTCCCCTGCATTTGCTCGCGTCCACGCAAGGACGACAAAGACGCCGTCGACGCCGATCCGTCCCCTCCAGCATCTCGCTGGTATCGGGCCCAGCTCACACGGTGGAGGTCTCCGACGAGGTCGCCGCCACCTTGGGAGTCCGCAAGGGCGATCAGGACTCGGTCGCGGTCGCACAACCGCCGACCATGATGCGGCCGCTCGTGCTTCCCGGTTCCACGGCGTTCGATCCCTCGCGCCTGTGCCCGCATCCGCGCTCGATTCGCTCCGGCCCGATGTGGTCGAGATCGCCCAGGTCGATGGTTCACGACCGCAAGGACGGGCAGACGCAATTCCGCGAGCTGAGGCAGGGTGACGCGGTCGCGGAGGGCGATCTCCTGGGGGTCTTCTACAGTGTGGACGTGGGGTCCAAGAAGAACGATCTCTTGCAGGCCCTGGTGCAACTCGAGCTGGACCAGAAGATCCTGGACAAGTTCGAGGACAACCAGTTTGCGGTCCCCAAGGTGACCTACCTCACGCAGAAGCGCGCCGTGCAAGGGGACCGCACCGAGATCAACCGGGCCCTCAACAACCTCAAGGTCGTGGGACATCCCCCAGGACGAGATCGACGCGCTTCATGCCGAGGCCAAGAAGATCAGTGCCGACAAGAATGCATGGTTCCAGACCCCGGAGGGCCGGTGGGTCAAAGGCGAGAAACCTGGCGCAAAGACCGGCAAGTTTGATCCGGCCAGGCAGAAGAAGAAGAAGACCCTGGGGCCGGGTGACCTTGCGCGCGCCTTCGACGGCGTCATCGTCGAACAGAACCTCCACGTGGACGAGATGGTGGTGGACAACACGGTCAACCTGTTCCAGATCGCCGACGTGAGCCGGCTCCTGGTCATCGCCAACTGCCCCGAGGATGACTTGCCGACCTTGGAGGCCCTCCGACAACGACAACGGCGGTGGACCGTGCGAACCGTGGGCACAAAGTCGTCCACGGGACTTTCCGGGAACCATCGACGAGATCAGCTACATCATCGACCCCAATCAGCACACGGCGATCATCAAGGGGTATGTCGAGAACCCCGGACAGCGCATACGGGCGGGGCAATACGTCACCGCCACCGTGAACATCCCGCCGCCGGACGACGTGGTCGAGATCCCCGTCGATGCCCTGGTCGACGACGGCAGGCAGAGCTTGGTGTTCGTGCAGCCCGATGCGGCCAAGCACCAGTTTACGATGCGGCGCGTCCACGTGACGCATCGGTTCGACCGCACGGTGTTCGTGCGGAACACGCCGATCCCCAAGGAAGAGCAATTGACGGCCCACGGAGGCGGAAGAGGGCCTCTTGCCGAAAGAGCCCCTGCGGCCGGGCGAGCGCGTCCTCACGGCCGGGTCGGTGGAACTCAAACGGGTTGTGATCGACCTCGAGTCGCGACCCAGGAGAAATCGGCCGACCGGATCTCGAGTCGAGGCGAGAGCCGAAACAGAAATCGACCAGGGCTAGCGCGTCGGGTGCTCTGCGAGCACCAATCCGAAGGCAGGCCCGTAAGGGCTCATAGAGCACTGGAAAGCCCTCTCAACTCCGAATACTGAGGCGGACAATGGTTCGCAAGCTCATCGCCGGGGCGCTCGATAATCCGGTCGCCGTCATCCTGGGGGCCCTCTTCCTGGCGATGGTCGGCTTCTATTCGCTTCAAGCACGTCAACGTCGAAGCCTACCCCGACCCGGCGCCGGCGATCGTCGAAGTGATCGCGCTGTTCCCCGGCGCGTCGGCCGAGGAGGTCGAGCGGCAGGTCACCATCCCCCTGGAAGTGACGTTCTCCGGCATGCCCGGCCTGAAGAAGATCAACAGCAAGTCGCTGTTCGGCCTGAGCGACCTCAAGATGACCTGGCACTACGGCAGCGAGTACACCTACTATACGGCCCGGCAGGAAGTGATCAACCGCATCGCCACGATTGCCCAGCCGCTGCCGCCCAACGTGACCCCGGCCATCTCGCCGGAGTCGCCCACGGGGGAAATCTTCCGCTATATCTTGAAAGTCCCCAAGGATGCTTCCGGCAAAGAGATCTACACGCTGAACGATATCAAGGCGTTGCAGGACTGGGTGCTGGAGCGCGAGCTGCGGAGGGTGCCGCGGGTCGTGGACCTCACCAGCTTCGGCGGCACGGTGCGGCGCTACGAGGTTCAGCCCGACCCCGACCGCCTCCGCCGCTACGGCATCACGCTGGCCCAGCTTCAGGCGACGCTGACCAACGCCAACGCCACCGTGGGCGGCGACTACATCACCCAGGGCCAGGTTGCCATGACGGCGCGGAGTATCGGCCTGTTTGGCGGCGGCCTGGACCCGGTGAACAAGGTGCTGGGGATGAAGAGCCCGTCCGCCGCCGCCGCCATCCTCCGCGCGGAGGAACTGCGCCGGATCCAAGAAATCCGCAGCCTGGTCATCACCTCGGTCAACAACCAGCCGATCCGCATCGAGGACGTGGTCGAGGGGGGACGGCTTCTCACCGGGGCAGTTGCCCGGCGAACAGGGCGTGGTCGTCAGCAACCTGACGCGATTGGGGCGGATCGGTTATTACCATGCCGACCACGAGCGGCCCTCGGGATCGACCCTGACCCTCAAGGATGTCGGTCACGACGATGACGACCGGGTGCAGTGCATCGTGCTCATGTGGAAGGACGCGGATACGATGCCCGCCCTCAAAGACATCAAGGCCAAGGTCGCGGAGATCAACGACCCCGCATCCGGCCGGTTGTTGCCCGGGACGAAAATCGAGCCCTACTACGACCGCACCGACTTGCTCCACCTCACCACCGAGACCGTGACCGAGAACCTGTGCCTCGGCGTCGTGCTGGTCGTCGCGATCCTGTTCATGTTCGTGAACAATATCCGGACCGCGATCATTGTCGCCATCAACATCCCCCTGGCGCTCCTGTTCGCCTTCACGGTGCTGTTCCTGCGCGGCAAGTCGGCGAACCTGCTCTCGATCGGGGCGGTCGATTTCGGCATCATCGTCGATTCCTCCGTGGTGGTGGTCGAGAACATCTACCGCAACCTGGCCTCGGGCAACCACCCCGGCCTGCCTCTCAAGGAGCGGATCAAGCTCTTCGTGCACGAGATCGACCACGCGCTGCTGTTTTCCATCCTGATCATGGTGTGCGCCTTCGTGCCGCTGTTTGCCATGTCCGGCGCGGAGGGACAGCTCTTCCGGCCCATGGCGCAGACCTACGCGTTCTCCCTGGCCGGCGCGCTGGTGCTGTCCATGACGCTGTCGCCGGTGCTGTGCATGATGTTCTTCAAGAATTTCAAGCCGGTCCGGGAGAACTTCCTCGTCCGGGCCTTGAAATTCCGCTACTTGGCGAAGCTCAAGCTCTGCCTCAGGTATCCCAAGACCACCTGTGCCGTGATGGCCTTCCTGATCGGCGGCACGTTTTGCTTGATCCCGCAGATCGGGCGCGAATTCATGCCGGAGCTGGAGGAGGGGAACTTATGGCTCCGCGGCATCGGCGAGCTCAACATGAACCTGGAGCACTCGGTGGAGATCGCCAAGCAGGCGCGGGCCATCATGGCCAGCTACCCCGAGGTCGAGTCGATCATCACCCAGAGCGGCCGGCCCGACGACGGCACGGACACCGAGGGCTATTACAGCGGCGAGTACTTCGTGCCTCTGAGGCATCAGGAGGACTGGCCCAAGGTGGTGCCGGCGACCGGCTGGCGGCGGTGGGTTTATGGTCCCCTGCGCGCGCGGACGAAACGCGAGCTCGTCAATGCGATGAGCGCCGACCTGGAGCGCGACATTCCGGGTGTGACGTGGAACTTCTCGCAGAACATCCGCGACAATGTGCTGGAAGCGATGTCCGGGGTCAAAGGCGACAATTCCCTCAAGATCTTCGGTCCGGACATCGACAAGCTGGAGCTGCTGGCCGACAAGGCCAAGTACATCTTGCAAGGCATCCGGGGCGTCGCCAACGTGGGCGTCTTCCACGTCCGCGGCGCGACGCACCTTCAGTTCCGCGTCGATCCGCTGAAGTGCCAGAAGTGGGGCGTGACGACGGCGGACGTCAACAACGTCGTCACCACCGCCATGGCCGCCCAGCCCCAGACCACCATGGTCGAAGGCGAGAAGCGGTTCGACATCGCCATCCGCTGGCCCAAGTGGCGGCGAAACGACGAGACGTCGATCCTCGACATCCCGGTGGACATCATCAACAACCAGGTGGTCCTGCCGCAGGGCTCGAGCTTCACGCCCACCGCGAGCGGGCATGCCTTGCCGACCCCACGCCGCATGGCAGCCTGGCCGACACCTCCAACCCGATCAGCAACACCCCGCGACTTCGGCTCCGCGACCTGGTCACGCCGGTGGACAAGAACCTCGACCCGGAGCCCAACGGCTCGTTCATCGACGCCGGCGCCGCGACCATCTACCGCGAGAACGGCCACCGCATGATCGCCATCAAGTTCAGCGTCCGCGGCCGCGACCTGGGCAGCGCCGTGGACGAGGCCAGGGAGAAGACCAAGGACCTCTTCCAGGTCCCCTACCATCGCAGTCTGGAGCGGCGAGTTCGAGCAGATGGAGGAAGCCAACGGCCGGCTCTTGTGGATCATCCCCTTGTCGCTCGGCCTGATCTTCATCCTGCTGTACGTGGCGTTCCACTCGTTCCTGGACACGATCGTGATCTTCAGCAACGTCTTCGACGTGGCGGTCGGCGGCATCTGGTCCTTGTATCTGACCGGGACCAACTTCAGCGTCTCGGCATCCGTCGGCTTCGTCTCGCTCTTCGGGATCGCCATCATGGAGGGCCTGCTGCTGATCTCGTATTTCAACGCCCTGCGCGCCCAGGGGCTCCCGTTGCAGGAGGCCATCATCCAGGGCTCACTCAAGCGGGTGCGGCCGGTGATGATCACCGCGATGACGGCCATCCTGGGACTCTTGCCGGCGGCCGTGTCGACGAAGATGGGTGCCCAAACGGCGCAGCCCTTGGCCATCGTCGTGGTCGGCGGCATGACCGTGACGCTCTTCCTCGACCGCTACCTCATGCCGGTGCTTTACAGCTTCTACGGCCACCGCGAGCCGCCCGCCGGGGGTGGCGGAATGGCCCATTGATCTTCGTCCTTACGTCCTCGAGTCCTTGAGCCAGGCATCGCCGGAGAGATCCGGTTTCTACAGGAACTCATCACCGTGGACATGACATTACCCTGCGATTGGATGGCCCTGGAAGAAGATCAGCCGCTGCTCAGGCTCATCCCGGCGGTGTTCGAGGCGGCAAGGCGCAGTTGCGTGACCGTCCTGAACTACTTCGCCGCAAAACGCCTTGCACGATTCGAGAAGGACGAATTCTCTGGTGAGCCGTCCGCCCAGTTCGGCTCGGACACTTCCTCACCCTTCCAGGATCGCGAAGAGTGGTTCGATTGAAACGGTCTCGACCAAGCAGTCCCAGCCACCCAGCCAGTTGACCGGCCGTACCGAGAGGACCGCACCATGCCTCACATCCAGACGATCCTGCATCCGACCGATTTCTCCGAGAACTCCCGGTATGCATTCCAGACAGCCTGCGCTTTGGCCCGGGACAATCATGCGACGTTGCTGTTGCTCCACGTCCTGATGCCCTCTGTGTCTCCGCTGATGCAGGGGCCGCTACCCGATCCGCTCCGGCCCGCCGAAACCCAGGAATCCCTGGCGGCATTGCCCTGGCCTCAACCGTCGGACCCGCAGATTCGTGTGGATCATCGGATAGCCGAGGGAGACCCCGCGGACGAGATTCTTCGCTTGTCCGAACTGCTGCACTGCGACCTTGTCGTGATGGGCACTCATGGGAGGACGGGGCTGGGACGGTTCTTGACCGGCAGCGTGGCGGAGGCGGTGTTGCGCAAGGCGGTCTGCCCTGTGCTGGTCGTCAAGACTCCGCTCCGGGCAACGCCTGATGTGGAGGCGGAGACGACTGCGAACCCAGGTGAACTCGTCGACGTGCGGCCCCTGAGTCCCACGCTGGCCACGGATCATACGCGGACGTTGGTGCGCTCAGATGCGGTGGAAGTCGTTCGGCTGGTCGTCCGCGCACGTCAAGAGATCCCCCGGTACACGAGCAAGGGGGAAATCATCGTGTATTGCCTGGAGGGACGGGTGGCCTTCACTGCCCAGGAGAAGACCGATGTGCTCGAAGCCGGGAAGCTCCTGGTTCTACCGGCAGGCGAGCCCTCCATCATCAAAGGCATCGAGGATGCTCTCCTCCTGTTGACAACCCTCATCCCGAGACAGTAACGGGCTGGTTCTTCATCAACGGATCTTCAATCATGCTCGCTAAGATGATCAGTGGCGGCCAGACCGGTGCAGACCAAGCCGGCTTGCGGGCCGCGAAGTCATTCGGCGTCACAACCGGCGGTTGGATGCCCAAAGGATTTCTCACTGAAGACGGGCCACAGCCCGAGTTCGCCGAACGATACGGCGTGGCGGAGTTGCCCACGGAGAATGAGCTCGCTCGGATCGAGCAGAACGTCCAGGACTCCGACGCGACCCTCTGGTTCGGCGAGACAACGACCTTGGACGCTCAGGTGACCGTCGGGGCGTGTCACCGGTTCGGCAAACCGTGCATGCCGGTCTATCCAGGCGCATCGTTCGAGCCGTCGCACGTCGCGACGTGGTTGGTTGAAAACCAGATCGGGACGTTGAACGTGGCCGGCAATCGCGAGGAAGAGGAGCCGGGGATCGGGGATCGTGTGGAACAGTTCCTCGGCCAGGTCCTGCAACAACTCGGGCACGAGCCAGCCTGATATCGGTGCGACCTTGACTCCGCTCCTCGCCCCGAAGGGGCACGACCGCGCCAGGCCGCAAGGTTTAATCAGAATCCCTAAAGCGGCCAGCCTGAATTGCCGATCGGGAGGAGTAGTCACGACGGCAAGGAGGCAAGACGAATGGGACGAAATACGGCGGGACGGCGACAAGGTAATACGTCAGACCAGAACGGTGCTTCGGCTGCCAGTCCGATCACTGTCAAGGTCACTCTCCATCTCACCGTTGAGACGGCTCAGCGTCTCGGCGTCGAGTCGGCAATGCGGCGGATCTCTCAATCAGCCATCGCGGAGGAAGTTCTTGCGGCTTACCTGAGCCGCTGGCAGCTCCCCGCCGTTGCGGACGCGAATCCGCCCTGAGCGGGCTGAGACGACGGATTGCGGCCACTTCCCCTCCCCGGAGCAGAGCCCGCGACCGGGGAATCCTCTCGATCGAAGTGACTGAGCTAACCCACGTTCGCACAATTTCTTCACGCCCAGGGTGGCATTAACTCTTGAGGGCGGAGACCGTGTCAAAGCAGCTACTCCTGCTCTCCGTCTTATTACTCCCCGTGAGCGGCTGTGCCTGGGCCGTGCGCCATGAAACCGACCAGACGGTGCGCGACCTGGTCGAACAGCCGTTCGATATCGCCCCTCAGAGCACAACCGATGCCCGGAAATCGCCCTCGGTGACTCCGATGAGGGACAGCACTTCCTCGATCTCGCGATCGAGTGAAACGACCGCGGCGGATCCACGCGCACGTGCCGTGCTATTGGCCAGCGCGTCCTCACGCTCGCGATCGGTCGAAACGACCGCACGCGTACCGGAAATTGCGACCGACGTGCAGACCACCGCCTTGTTGGAATCGCATCGAGACCCCCCGCGACCGGACACACCCTTGAAGGATGACCAGGTGGTGATTGCGGCCTGGACGCAACCGCAGCCGGGGCCGACTGGCCCAGGAGCCACTCAGCGAAAGCTCGACCTGGAGATTTCGCCGCGGCTTCCGGGGTCCGAGGCGCCGCGGATCGTGCTGCCCAGGGGCGCCGCGACGGAGCAAGAGCTCGAGCGCATTTATCCGGAGTTACCGCCGCTGCCGGTCGAGCCCGTGGCGCAGCCGGGGCCGGAGGGAACGCCCCTCACGTTGGCCGACTTCCAGCGCCTGGCCGTCGCCAACAGCCCGACGTTGCGTCAGGCGGTCGCGGATGTCGAAGCGGCCAAGGGCAACCTGATTCAGGCGAAGACCTACCCGAACCCCGTTGTCTCCTACTTCGTGGACCCTACCAACAATAATGCCACGGCCGGTGTCGAAGGCGGTTCCATCGACCAGCCCATCATCACGGGTGGCAAGATGAAGCTCGGGGTGGCCGCGGCCCAGAAGGACGTCGACAACGCGGTTCTGGCCCTGAAGCGCGCTCGCATGGACCTGGCCACCGCGGTGCGCAACGCGTATTTCACGGTGCTGGTCGACATCGAGACCTTGATCGTGACCCGGGCGCTGGTGCAGTTCAGCGACGATATCTATCGGCTTCAGACCGGGATGTTGAAGGGCACCATGGCGGCTCCTTATGAGCCGACTGCCCTGAGGCGCAAACTCAGATGAACCGCCTTGCGTACCGGCAGGCGATCCAGTCCTACATCATGGACTGGAAAGCCCTCGTGGCGACACTCGGCTTGCCGCAGCTACCGCTTTCGGAAATCGCCGGCCAGGTCGACCGGTTCATCCCGTACTACGATTACGATGAGGTTCGCGCTTACGTCCTGCACTATCACACCGACGTGCTGACGGCCCGCAACATTGTCAAGAAGTCACAGTACTTCTTGAAGCTGGCCCAGGTCACCCCGATCTTCCCCAATCTCGACGTCAATTACCGGCTGGCGAAAGACTTCACAGTGGCTCCGTACGGGACCTACTCCCAGTTTGCGCTCGGCTTCCCTCTGCCCGTCTGGGACCAGAACAAGGGGAACATCATCGCCGCCCAGGGCGCGCTGATCCGAGCCAGTGAGGAATCGCACCGCGTCGAGGTCACCCTGACCAACGACCTGGCCACGGCCTACGGCAACTACAGGAATAACCTGTACGCGATGGAGTATTACCGCCGCTACATCTTGCCTGACCTGGTCCGCTACTACCGCGGCGTCTACGCGCGCCGCCAGATCGACCCGAGCTCAGCCTTTGGTGATCTGGTGTTCGCCCAGCAGTACTTGTCCACGAACGTCCAGGCTTATCTGGGCATCCTCCAATCGCTGTGGATGTCTGTCGTGGGCGTGGCGGATTTCTTGCAGACCGACGACTTGTACCAGATGGCGAAGCCGCATGCGCTGCCAGAGTTGCCCGACTTCAAGCAACTCCCGCAGCAATGGGCTTGTGGCCACGACACCCTGGCGGCATCGGGTGCGAGCGGCAGCGGGGCGAGTGGTCCGAGAGCCGCGGCCCCGAGCGCGGGCCTGCCCCCCTCCCGGCCGGCTGGTGGAGTGCCGGTTGGGCTCGCCGGGAGAGCTACCCCACCACGGGATGCGGGAACGATCAAGGATGGGGGTGATCCGATTTCCCCCTCACACCCCAACCCTCCTCCACCACAGGGGATGGAGACGAACTTCCAGGCGAGCGCCGGCGGCGCGTCAGCACCTCCATCTCAAGTGGTCCAGCCGCCCTCGACGCCTCGACTCGCCAGGCCAGTGGACCGGTCGCCGGTAACCCCGAGCGATCCGGAGAGTGACGTGACCGCCTGGTTGGAACGCTGGCGGGCCACACTCATCGATCCGGCCGCGCTGATGAAGTCTTCCTTCGGCGAGGAGAAGAATCATGACGGTCAGAATTTCTAGCCCGACGGCGACCATTCGTCAGGCTGGAAAGCCTGACCGACTGATGTGCCGGAGTCAGAAGATGGCGGCGGAAACACGGCCAAGCAAGGACGCGATCATGGCCCGTTCGGCTCGACGATTGCTGACCGTGGCGGTCCTGGGATTGGTGCTGGCGATGCCGGCGGCCCGTGCCCAGGCCCCGGCTCCACAGCCCGTCGCCGCGACGTCGGCCCCGGCTCCGCAGCCCGTCGCCGCGTCATCGGCCCAGCCGATCCGGCGCAACCTCGCCCAGCTTCTTGAGGACGTTCCGGATCCGCTGCCCTCCTCCGCCACGCCGACCACGGCAGGCGGCTGGGAGCCCCAGTTATTGCAGTTCCTGCCCCAGCCGCCGGACCAGCCCCGCTCGTTGTTCCAGCAGGCTCCCCCGCCCGGTCCGCCGCCGCCGAACCTGGAACGCTACTTCGAGGTGGACCCTATCCTCGATACACCGCTGTTGCGGCAGCAGCCCGGCTGGTTCACCGACGTGCAAATCGGGTTGATTCACCCCCACATCTTTGCCGGAAGGATGCAAGCCTTGGTGCCGGTCCCGGGTGTCAGGGGGGTGAGAGTGCATCCGGGCGCCGCACAGCAAAACTGGACGGTGTCTCCGCGGCTCGAGATTGGTTACTGGCTGCCGTCCGGTTTCGGCGGGTTCTCGTTCTCCGATCGGTTCTTCAGCAGCTCCGGGACCGGACCGTTCGTCGGACCGGCTGGCTCGACAACGCGGACCAGCCGGCTCGGCGTCAATTACTCGGACTGGGACTACATCAGCCACGAGTTTACTCCGTGGAATACGCCCCGGGCGAACTGGACCCTGAAATGGCGTGGGGGCGTCAGGCTGGCCGAAACCTGGTACGACAGCCAGGTCTATGAGTCGTTTGCCAAGGCCGCCGCGGGCACGGGCGTCCTCTCGGCCGGGGCCAGCAACTACACGGTAGGGGCCGGTCCGCACTTCGGGATCGAGGTGAATCGCCTGGATCTCCCGTCGGGGTTCACGTTCATCACCAGGCTCGACATCGCCGATACCTTCACGCGGGAACGACAGCTCTACTCCGCGGCAACCACGACCTTGACTCCTGCCGGTGTACCAACGCGCGGCGCGACCACTTCGAACTTCTGGCAGGAGGTCCCGATCTTGAACTTTCAAGTCGGTCTGGGCTGGCAGCCCCCGCGTAATCCCAACATCTCGCTCTACCTGGGCTACCTGTACGAGTTCTGGTGGCAAACGATGACGCGTAGTTCGCCCGAAACCACATTTGGTTCTTTCGACAATCAAGGTGTGGTTTTTCAGGCGCAGTTGAAGTGGTAGAGCGGAGTGATCGCACGGGGTTCGAGATCGTTCGACCGCACCTCGAGCGGATCAGGGCGGAGTGGTCTGATCCCCGGCCGGACCGGGTTCCGCTGTTTGCTTGGCCTTGGCCTTGGTCTTCGGGGGGGTCTTTTGCGTCCGATCGCCGGCCGAGCGGGATTTCCCCGGTTTCTCCGGGTCCTGGTCTCCAGGATCGTCTGCGGGGATGACCCGGAACTTCACGACCTGCCTTGCCGGCGCCTCCCTTGGCGACCTCGTCGCGGAGGGTGATGACGAAATCGTACTCACCCGGTTCGAGCCCTTTGAGGGAGATCGTATTCCGCAGATAGATCAGCTCAGGGGGCGTCTCCGTCTTGGGAGTGGTGTAATCCAGGACCTTGAGCTTCTGCCGCACGAACTTCTTGGCTCCCCGTTTCCGGATCTCACCGTCCTGGGTGAGATGCGCCTGGTACCAGCCGTTCTCCAAGGTCGAGCGATAGTTGAGGGGCCGATAGTAGATCAGCAGCTTCTCGTCGGCGGTCATGGCCGCGCCCGGTAGCGGCTCGTAGTCTTCATAGCCCTCGATGGAGCGGCAGACGATGCCCTCCGTCATCCGGAAGATCCGGCGAGCCAGCGATTTCCGGCCGTCCGACGTTTGATTCGCCTGGCCGGTGGCGAACCTGCCGGGGCCCGGGCCCAGACCCAGGGCGACGCCGAGACCGAACCACGCTCCCACCGCGACGGCCAGCCCCTTGCTCGTACGCATTTGCGGATACCCGGGGAAGATGCGCTGTGCGATGACCGGTCCCGGCCGTGTCGATTCGCCGAGAACATTAGGCGAGGATTAGCGGACCGTCGCCGAATCCGCAAGCGGCACCTCGCCGGGGATCGGGATCATCGGGACGACCCGGTGTGCCGCCACCTTCGCCAGATCCCGCGCACGCGGAGGGATAGGGTCCTGTGCGCAACTCCTTCAAGACGCTCCAGAAGGGGATGAGGGTCGGAGTGTTCGCAGGAGTTGGTCGGGGAGTTCGGGCAGGGAGGGGAAACGGGAGAAGGGGAGGAGCAAATCGGCCGGACTTTGCGCCCGGTCCAGGCCGATGAACAAGACGGCGATCTGAAGGAACGGCCGCCGTCTTGCGCAGGGATGCGATTATGTGGATGAGTTCGAAGGACCGAACATCAGGGGCATGCCCGCCGAGACCGGCGGAATCGCAAGGCGGCCCCTCCCGCCAGCGCAGCCCACAGCACCCAGGTGGTCGGCTCGGGCAGCGCCTGGGGCTCCGGCGAGAAGATCCAGGAGGTCTGGAGTTTCCCATCCGCATTACCCGGCGTACCGGAGTACGCCTGGAGGTACAAGCCGTTCACCAGATTGATCCCCGAGATCTTGCTGAAATTATTGATGGTGAATTCCGCGTCGGGGTGGGCAGCCGAAGGATTGAAGGCCATGTTTCCCGCGTTGGCCAACTGCTGGCCGAAGCTGAACGGGAGCCCCGCGGCATTGGCGCTGTACTGCGAGACGGTGAAGCCGTCGGTCGTGCCGCTGCCCGCCAGCGATTTGTCTTGAGGGATGCCGGCGATGATGAGAGGCGTGCCCGCCACGTTCTGACCGGCCGCGTTGTGGGTCACCGCCGCGAAGGTAATCGCGAACGAACTGAGTCCAGTGAACTCATTCGTGTTGGGGTTGGGATTCAGGGTCCCCGAGTCGTTGCCGAAGATCTCCGCCTGGCCCGCGACGTTCTTGTAGCCCCCGATGCCCACGGACATGGTGTCGGTGCTGGAGTTGTAGTTCAGCCAGATGTCCTTGATATCGACCCCAGAGACCAACTGGTTGGCGGTGCTGCCGTCAGGGCCGGCGATCATCCCGGGACCCAGGTTGACGGGGACCTCGATGCTGCCGTTGGATGTCGTGAAGTCGGTAGCGACATTGCCCGTCAGTGCGATCGGATCCGCCAGGGCGGGACGAGAACCGGCCAGCGTGACGGCAGCCGCCGCCAAGGCCCAAACGACATCGCGGACGCGAACCATGACGAGTCTCCTTCCACGTTATGGTTGACCTCGCCCCGAACCGGACCGCAAGTCAATGAGGTCTCGGTCGTCGAGGAGCAGGATCGAGCTTTCGAAATCAACGCTCAGGCAAGCGATGGACGTCGCTTGCGCCTCCACGTTTGTGATCCGGATCGCGGATTGAGTCGCACCCCCGGATCGTCCCGAACCAGGATGGCTCCTCCATCGGTTCGAACGACGCATCATGTCGGACACCTTCCTGGCGGAAGGGCCACGAAAGAAAGGACGATACGCGATGTCCCTGTTCACCAAGGTCCTCCAAGCTGTCCGATCGTGGCGTTCCCGCCGGGCTCAGCAGCCAACCCGGCGCACAGGCGTCACGGTGGAACAACTGGATCATCGGCAACTCCTGAGCGTTAACTTCACTGGAAACGTCCCGGTCGATTTTCCCGCTACACAAAGCCCAGGCGTTGTGGTCCTCACGCCACCGTCCGGCAGCCTCCAGGCGACCGTCCCACCAAGCCTGCAACCCTACATCCCTGTGTCGGGCTTCGCGATCGCCGACCTCCGCGTCTCGTATGACGCATCTACCGACACCATGTACTTTGGTATCGACCAGCCTTCCAGCGGGCTCCCCAACCAGGGCGAGGTCATCGCGACAGATCAGGACGATAACGGAAACTCCGCGACTGTCAACCCCGCCGTACTGGCGATCGATCCGTTTTTTACGGACGATCCCGATATGCAGGGGTCGAAGTACATGGGGATCGTCCTCAACTTCAACGGGTCGGGGACGCCGCAGATCGTCGCCGGCTATTCGGAAGTGAGTCCGGTCGGCAATTCGCCCACGAATCCTCTGCCCAACCTCCCGCCCAAGCCCTATGAAGTCGCTGTCGCTGATCCCGTCACCCTGCCGCAATTCGGCACAGCGCTGCCGCAGTTCACCGGAAGCGTGTTCTTGCAGAACTCCCCCAGCACTCCCAACCTGGAGTTCTCCATCACGCACTTCTCCCAGCTCTATCAGATGGAGACCGGTAAGCCGATGACCTCCAGCAGCGTGGTCTACATCGGCGCCCAGGGGGGCTCGGCCGCCCCCGACTTCATCAGCGACACGTTGATCCCCGGCCAGGCGTTCACCATCAGCGCCGCGACCCTCCCCTCCACCTGTCCTCCGCAATCGCCGACCATCTATGTGAATCCTCATGAACACCGAATCATCGACACGCTCCATCGCGACCTGATCCGCGTCACGATCGTGGGAACCTCCGGGTTCAATGTCAGAGACATCAACCCCTCGACCGTGACCCTGGACGGCGTCCACGCGATCGCTCACATCACGCGGAAGGTCCGGCGGGATGAGTTCCCCTTCGCCACCTACGTCTTCGTGGCCGACCAGTTGCATCTGCCTCCGGGACTCAATAACGTCACGATCTCGGGAACTCTGAACGACGGCGAAGCCTTCACATCCTCCAAGGCGGTCCTGAATATCCCCAACGCGGCGCGGGTTTCCGGGCCATTGCATCGCTACATGGGCGGTGGGACGATATATAAGGCCCTCTCCAAGATCGAGGCGAAGCACCCCGGCTCGGTGGCCATCCCCTCTAGCAACGCCACGGCGGTGAGCGTCTCGAACAATCCCGCTCCCCACGGTCTGGCCAAGCTCAAGGTGAGCTACGCGCCCGTCGTCTCCGCGGCCTCGACCTCCGCCACCAAGGCAGCGCGGGCCGAGAAGGCCCGAACTGTGGTCAAGATCCCCCGCACGAGGCCACGTCGTCGGACACAGCCTCGAAGCTCCCCACGCTGCTGCGTCACAGCATGAGCGAGTATCTGCACCACGCCTGATCGCTCGATTCCCGCCCGTGAGCCGCTCAGGCCCCGGGAGGCGCCTTACCCCGAAATAGCGGCGCTCCCGACGAGTCTCGGCTTGACCGGCCGGGGGCCGAGCGGTTCTCATCGTCAGTGTTCGGGGCGGGGCTCGCTCGGCCCGATGGGCTTCCACAACAATGAGTCACGACACGTCTTGCGATTGCCGGGGAGACGACACCCATGGCGGACTACACGCCGTACCAGCAGAAGATCATCAAGCGCTATTATCAGAACTACGACGCCATCAAGTTCCAGCGGCTCTCCGAGCTGGCGACCGAGCTCTACCTCGCCGAGGGAAAGAAGCGCGATCGGATCTGGAATCAGGTGGAGGAGAGCCTCCGAAAGCTCGAATTCCCCGAGACGCGGATTGCGCATCTGCTCCAGAAGCGAGACCCGGCGCTGCTCGTCGGAATCCTGAAGGAACTGGAGGGCGGAGGGGCCTAGCGACCTCACCACGACATTGAGCACGATCTGAGTGACAACGATCGACGACTTTTTCCGAGACTCCTCGTCGAACACCACCGATCTCAGCGCGGCGGGTGCGGGAAACCTGGGGAGTGCGACGATCCGACCATCGCCCCTTCCCCCTCAGTTCGGGCCAAATTGGTCATTCGAGTGGCCCACCTTTCCGAATTTTTGGATTTTTTTATCTCCCTCTGTGGTCGAGAGTTCCGGAGCCAATCGCCCCGGATTCCGCGATAGGTGCATTAACGGATCATAAAACCTGTGGCATACTGAATAATATGGACCATGTGCGACCGTCACCGACCGGAAACCCAGGCAGCGAGCCACGGGGCTGTGCCGCGTGCGGCCGGGCCCGGCACAGCGATTTGGGGACTCGGCCCGAACTCGCTGGGGGCCATGGGGATCGGAGAGGGCGCCGCGGCCAAAAGTGGTCACCGAGTGCCAATCTGTGCCACAATTCTCGGCAAGTCCGGCCCTGCTCAGAGCCGGCCCCGCCCCGAACCCACGCCGGATCCGGACGTCCCGCCGGTCACGAGTAGGGACTCTCGGAATGGGTCAAAGCCACCGTCCCCAGACGGTGCGGTGGTGATCGCCGACGACTCTCCGTTTTCCAGATATCCTGTATCAATTCGCCCGGCTCATCCCTTTACTCATACAAAGGGATTGGACTCCGCCCTCCACTTTGAGCAGGCTTTATGTCCAGCGTGAGCCGCAGCGCGGTCCTTCGACCGATCTACCGACTGTTCGACGAGGGGACTCTCGTCGGCTCGAGCGATGCCGAGCTCCTGGAACGGTTTGTGGCCGGGAGCGACGAGCGGGCCTTCGAAGCCCTGGTCACCCGGCACGGTCGCTCGGTTCAGGCGGTCTGCCGTGATGTCTTGCGCGATCCCCATGACGCCGAGGATGCCTTCCAGGCCACGTTCCTCATCCTGGCTCGAAAGGCAGGATCGCTCTGGGTGGGAAACTCCCTGGCCGCCTGGTTGCATCGCGTAGCTCGCCGGGTCGCTGTTGAGGCGAATCGGCAAAAGGCCCGGCGACGGGCCGTCGAGAAGACCGGCCTGGACGTCAACCCAGCGTGGTCGGATGCATCCACTTCTTGGGGGACTCTTCCGCAAGCGCTCCACGAAGAAATCGACCGACTACCGGAGAAGTACCGTACCCCGATCATCCTTTGTGACCTGGAAGAACTAACCCGCGACGAAGCCGCACACCAGCTCGGCTGGCCGCCCGGCACGGTCGCCGGCCGACTCGCACGGGCCCGCGACCTGTTACGCGAACGCCTCATCCGGCGCGGTCATGCCGAAGTGGGTGGATTCGTGCCAATCGCTCCTGCGCGATACATGGCGCATGGAGACGTTCTTGCTCCCTGGATCCGGAAGACCACTCAGCTCATCACCACGTCTCCCGCCGGCACGATGAATTCGACGAGATTGGCCTCACTGGGAAGTGCGGTTCTCGCGCGAGGAGTGATCCGAGCCATGATGCTTGCAAAGCTAAAGACCGTCGCGGTCGTGTTCGTTCTGGCGGCAGTCGCGCCGGTGAGTCTGGCTCTGGTTATGTGGAGAACCCGGCTCGAGGCGACGCACAGCGAGGCGGCACTCGCCTTCCAAGCCGATTCGCCGGCCCAAGCGGCGACAAACCGCGCCAGACAGCGCCTGGGAAGATGCCCGTCTCAGGCACGATCGTTCTTCAGGATGGTACACCCGTTGATGGCGCGCGGGTGTTCGTCTCCGTGGTTGACCACGCCTACAGTAACGGACAACTCCGCGCCGAGACGAGCGCCGACGCAGAAGGTCGGTTCTCGCTGGAGATCCCCCCTGTGGAGGTGGCGATGCCCGGGTGGATTGGAACGGGAACGCTCTGGGCTTATCGACCGGGATCGCTCGTCGCGTTCGTTCCGATTTATCGCGGAGCCCTTCCACCGGGATTGCCCCAGAGGCTCATGCTGGGGCCGCCGGCCCGAGCGGTCTTCGAAGTCACCGGTCCTGACCGCAAACCGGTTATCGGCGCCAGGATCGAACCGCGCTCGCTCAGCAGTCACCACGCCAGCGTACCGGATGTCCTTGCGTCGATCATTGGGTCCGACACCGTCACCGACGCACGCGGCCGCGCCGTGATGACCGCGTTCGATGCCGAAGAGATCGTGTCGGTACGCGTCATGTCCGAGGAATACGGCCAGCAAGAATTCCGCTTCCCGTTTCAGGAGCTGATCCCGGAACCACGCGTTCTGTCGCTCCACCCCGTGGGACGTCTCAAAGGGCGCCTGGTCGGCGATCGGGACGCTGTCCGCCGTCAACCGCTCGAGGTGCTCGGTTTCTCTCGACCTGGCGAACTGGATCATTGGATGTCCGATCAGGACATCACGACCGATGATGACGGACGGTTTGACATCCCCGCGACCCCCGTCGGCCCTCATGTGGTCAAGACGATTCCACGGTCCGATTTCCCCTGGTACGCGTTTTCGGAGGGGCCCATGGATGTCAAGCCGGGTCAAACCACCGAGGTCGAGGTCCCTTTGAAACGCGCGATCCGGGTTCAGGGGGTGGTGCGCGAGAGAGGCTCCGATAAGCCAATTGTGGGCGTGCGGGTCGGCGTCGCGATGGCCGAGACGTCCCCCATGACCACCGGTCCGGACGGTCGCTACGAGGGCTATGTTCCGCCGGAGGCCACCTTGCTGAGACCTTGGTCGGTCCCCACAGGCTATGCCATGCCAATCTATAGCCTTCCCCAGGAGAGGTTACTCGAAGGTGCCATCGCGTTCACGATGGACACTCTCGAGTTGATTCGAGCGGGCGAGCTGCGCGGCCTTGTGGTCGATGAGCACGCCCGGCCGGTCGCCGGAGCGGAGGTGGAGGCATCCTGGAATCTGGACGCGGACCGACCGTGGGGAGGTCCGCATCGCCTGACCGCCCGTACCGGCCCGGATGGCCGATTCGTTGTGGATCGCGTACCCGAAGGCGTCGAGGTCTTGTTGTCGGCGCATCACCGCGGCTTTCAGACGGAAGCGCCCAGAGCGGCTCGTGTCGGTGAGGCGTCGATCCTCCGGCTCACACTCGAGAACGGTGTGAGCCTGGAAGGCCGCGTTCTCGATCGCGCCGGCCGGCCGGTCGCCGGAGCCGATGTGCATCTCCGCTCCCCACGACGCAACGTTCCTGATGGCCCGATCATTGGCAGCGAGGCAATCGATTTCGAGGGTGGATCGATCCTGGTGACGGACGCAGAGGGCCGATTCCGGACCCCCAAGGAACTGGACTCCGATGTCGTATACGCCGCCTACGCCTCGGCTGCGGGTTTCCGGTCCGGTCGCACCTACTGGACCCGGGGCGGGCTCAAGGTTTTCACGGGCCTGAAGCTTCAGGCTGAGGCAATACCGTAAGAGACGGCGGACATCGGGAACCGCCCCTGCCCTCACCCAGACTGTCGAGATCGAGAGCGAGGGCGTTTCTCCGTTGACAAGCCGGCGAGGGGTGATTTCGGTTTTCACCGATCACCCGGCTCAGGGGAAAGTGGATCTCTCTTTTGTTTTGCTCGAATGACGAAGCGTCCGTGAGAAGGAGACAACCTTGGCGAGGTTTTGCAGAGGACAAACGCGAAAGATAGACGCTCGAAATCCGACGGGCTTCACCCTGATCGAGTCGCTTGTCGTCGTCTCGATGATTGGATTGCTGATCACGCTGACCCTGCCCGCATTGCAATCCTCCCGAGAAGCGGCGCAACGCGCCCAGTGCTCGAACAATCTGAAGGAGATCGGACTGGCCCTGCACAATTATGAATCCGCAAACCGGTCTTTCCCTCTCAACTGGGCGCCTGACAGGCCCGACCCGACCCGCGGTCCTGGCTGGGGCATCGGCGAGCGGCCTTACTCCGCCCTGACGCGGTTGCTTCCTTACCTCGATCAGCAGCCCTTGTACGCCTCGATCAACTTCAACGTCGAAACCTTTCCGACCTTCAGGGGGTCCAATTTCCCCTACCCGCAGAACCTGACTGCCCATAGGACGAATCTTGCCATCTACCTCTGCCCCTCGGATGGAGCATCGAGCCCGACCACATTTGGCTGCAATTATCGAGGTAATCACGGTATCGGCCCGAAGCCAGGCACGACCCAGGGGGCATATGACAGCGGCAACGGCTTCTATACGTTCCCAGGGGTTCTGGGATTACAATCCTACCCCGACGGCCTTTCTCACACAGTCGCCTACAGCGAGCGCCTCCGCGGAACGGGCGAAAGTGGCGGCCAGGCCCCGGCGCGGGACTTCGGCGAGATCAATGTGACGATCTACTGCACCGTACGTAACGCAGACTACGCACTGCAATGCTGCCAACTGGCCTCGACGATTGGTTTTCCCGCCTACCGAATGGCCGGGTTCACCTGGTTCTACGGTGACTTCGAATGCACGGCATACAATCACGCGCAGGAGCCGAACGGCCGTATTCCCGACGCGATCTCGAGTAGTGGGTGGGTCGGCATCGCCACGGCCCGGAGTCTCCATCCCGGCGGCGCGAACGGCCTGATGGGCGATGGCTCGGTGCGGTTTTTCAAGAGCTCAACTGCCCGGGAAGTTTGGCGCGGCCTCGGCACGAGGAACGGCGACGAACTCGTCGAGTGATTCCGTGATGCAGCGATCATACTTGACTAACCGGTCCTGATGTCGGGATCGGACGTTTCGAGGTGAAGGAGAGAAAAAGGAGGTTGGTCCCATGCTCTGCCGAACGTTCTCCGTCTGAGCGTCCTGGTTGCCCGTCCTCGGGGCAATGTTGCTCTTGTCATCGTCGATCGTCGCGTTTTGCGCCGAGGAGCGCGGCCGCCTCCCCTCGGACGTGATCGACCTGTCGCGCGGCGGTGACCTGGATTTTAATCAGGTTGACAAAAACTGCAACGCGCTTCAAATGAACACTGCTTGCGCAGTGGTGGGCAACCCATGCGCAACATGTACAAATTTTACATATCAGGATATAGGAAATGGGAATGGCTTCTACGATCCGGGCCAGGCCAATGGCGGGACTTGCGGGACGAACAACCTCGGCACTTGTGACCCCGCCTTCGACTGTATTGCAGGCGCTACGCAACTCGGTGTGTGCCGAAAACCCCCTGCTCCACCGATCGAGCAATAGCTGGCCCGTCAGCTCGGGGTTAGATCTCATCTGCCAAACGAGGGACCGCCGGGGTTCTCGAACACTCCGGTAGTCGTGCCGTCGGTAGCCATGGAACAGTTTAGGTGTTTGACCAGATAACGGTTCCGTGGCTACTCACGGGCCGACTGTTTGAACCCCGGCTTTTTCCTTGCCTGCGTTGGATCATCTGGGGAGGAGCCCATGCTGCCGATGATCGTCCCGATAACTCTGGCGGCCTTGCTCGTTCTCGATGACACCGGGAGGAATGACGCCCGGTTGCTCATTGAGACTATCGAGTCGCTCCAGCATCCGGTCGAGGACTTTCGGTGTGAATTCGAGGGTACCATTCGCTTGAAAGGGAAGATTGCGGAGTACACGCCAATCGGTGAGGGTGGTCTGCACGAGTCGTTCGGCGGAGTCTTCATCTGGAAGAGGGGCGGGGATACTCACAGTGAGAGCCTGCACCGCATGTCGCCCAGCGGCCGGATTGAACGAAGGAGCTTGGTCGTGCGGATGCGCCAGAATCAAGCGGAGCAGTATAACCGGCTCAACGACGCCCCTCTGGGTCGCGCGATCATCCAGAGTCCGAAGGGAGCCAATTCCTGGACCCCTAGCTGCTTGGGATTCATTTTCCTGATCGATACGATCAAACGTGATGTAGCCCACGAGTATATGGAACCCTCCGTCTACGATGATCCGATCGATGGCAGGACGCTCAAGGTACTCAACCTCGGGATAAAAGGTGTTCCCGACTCGTTGGTCAGCCGCTACTGGATCGACCTACAGAGGAATGGGCACGTCGTGCGAGTAGAATCATACTCCGCACCCGGGAAAGTCATGAACTCCCGTCTTGACATCAAGCTTGCGCCATTCAAGATCGATGGCACTGAAGTCTGGATGCCCGTGTCCGGGGAACAGGTAGGGTATGCAGCACTTGACGGCAAAAAGCCGGTTATCACCAAGGAGCCAACTTCGATCACCAAAATCTATGTCGTTGGGTGCACAATCGATTTTAACAGCCGACCCGGCCGCGAAGTGTTCACGATCAACTCCAAACCTGGCACGCCGATCTCGGACAATCTTCGAAAGCTACAGTTCGAGTTCGGCCAGCAGAAGATTGGATTGAAGCCGACAAAGTCGGACGCGGAACAGATGCTCCGTGAGCAGCTCGCCCAAGCGGAGGAGCAGAAGACAACGCTGATCGTCGCCTCTTCCTCCGAGGGCTTCGATTGGACATCATGGATGGCTTGGGGATTCGGCGCCCTCGTCCTGATCTCATCGCTCATGCTTTGGTTCCAGAGGCGCGGGCGCTGATAGGAAGATAGCATAGGTCGGGATTTCCAGCCCGATGAACTGCGGTCGTCTGCCTGGAAATCCCGACCTACACCAGTCGGATTGAGAACGTTGAGGTGCGACCGAAGGAACCAGGAGATGTCGTCATGAGTGTCGATGCGGCGTCATGGCGGGTTGGTTCTCGTCTGGTCAGGCTTGGCTTGATCTTGCTGATCTTGCACGCCTCGAGGGTCGAGGGGGCCGGGCCGCCGGACACCACGAAGCTCGATTGCGGCGCCAACTCGCTCTTCATCCTACTCCGTCTCGAAGGCTATCCCATCAGTCTTGATCGCATGGACTCTGTATTGCCTCCTCGGCAACCGCAGGGGTATTCGATGGCCGAATTGGCAAGGGCGGCGAGGTCGCTCGGCCTCGAATGAGAGGGGGTCCAGTTTGCCGAGGGCGACAAGGCGACTTCATCGGTCCGCGATCGCGTTCTTCAAGAGCGCCAAGGGCGGGCATTTCGCCGTGCTCCGGCCGGTCGGCACCACGGGCACAATGGTCCAGGTGATCGACCCGCCTCATGTCCCTCGGATTGCCGATTACGACCGACTCCTCGCGTTGAGGGCTTGGACGGGTCTCATCCTCGTTCCGTTGGACCCCTGGATGGTACGGAATGCCATCCCCGTGATGGCGTACACAGGCTGGCGGGCTCCTTTTTGTTGTGGCGTTCTGGCATCGACTGCGTTCCGCGCAAGTCGCACCTACTGGACGAAGGGCGGAGTCAGGGTTTTCACTGCCATGAAGCTCCAGCCGGAGACGGTGACCACGCCAAAATCGCCAGAGTGAACGGCGGTCCGATCACGAGCGGCCCCATGGGCCTTCGATGACTCGATGCTCGTTCGACGACTGGGTGGCGGCCTCGAGCACGCGGACGACCTCGCGGGCCTCTTCGGCCGTGACTGCCAGGGGCGTCCCCGTGGTCAGATGATCGGCGATGTTGCGATAATAGCCGTCCCAGTGATCGCGGACGGTCGCCACGCGGCTCTCGACGATTTCGCCCGATTCACCCGATCGGCGGAGGATCCCTTCATGGTGAGGCGGCTCGGCGGCGCGGGCGATGTCGCCGGCGCGGAGGGCGTCCTCCTGCGGGTCGATGCCGTACTTGACGAATCCGCCGTCGCTGCCGACGATCCACCAGCGGGGCCGGTCGATGCGGCAGACCCGGCTGTTCTCCACCTGGAAGAGCGTGTCGTCGAACTCCATGACGATCCGGCCGTGCCCGCCGCTGTCGACGCCTTCCCAGGGGCTGGGACTCAGCCAGGCGAAGAGCCGTCGGCACGGTCCGAGGTTGAACTGGAGGGCCTGGTCGACGAGGTGCGCGCCCCAGTCGTACAAGATCGTGCCGGCCGTCGCGGCATCGCGACGCCAGCCGCGCGGCGCGGCGAACCGGCAGACGGCGCTCTCGATGAGTAACGGCTGGCCGATCTCGCCCCGGGCGAGGACATCCTTCACCGTCGCGAAGTCCCAATCCCATCGCCGGTTGTGAAAGACCGACAGCATGCAGCCCGATCGATCGCGCGCGGCGATCATGCGGTCGGCGTCGGCGGTCGAAAGCGCCATCACCTTGTCCACCACGCAATTCCGCGACGCTTCCAGCGTCCGGACGGCTAGCTCGGCGTGCGAGTCGTGCGGCGTCGCGATCACCACCAGTGCGACCGCGGGATCGGCCAGCGCTTCGTCCAGGGAGGCATAGCCTCGAACGCCCTCACCCCAGAGCGCCAGGGCCTCGGCACGAACGGCCGGATCGCGCGCGACGACGCCGTGCAAAGTCAACCCCGGCTGTCGACGAATCAAGGGACAGTGGAATGAACGGCCCGCCAGACCGTGGCCGACGACGACGGTTGGGATCATGTCGGATCTCCTGCGCAGCTCGAACCCACAGTGTCGCGATGACGTTTTGGATGGAGCACTATCATACTCCAGGATCAACCGGTTCTTCCAAACCCCAACCCAAAAGCCCCCAAAGCCGATGGCGGCGCAGAAGCCGGAGTCGGAACGATTTGACCAGAATGCGGAAATTCCTAATAATACTCTGGTTAAGGCCATTCAACGATTCATCGGGCCTATTAATCAAAATGCGTGGATTTAATCAATGTTGGTCAGGCTGGAAAGCCTGACCTACGAGGATGGGAGGCAAGGATGATTCCTCTGGGCCGTGATGAACCGCGGATCGACGGGCCGTTGCCTGGGCCGAGAGCTGCGGCGTGGCTGGAGCGCGACCATCGGGTGATGTCGCCGTCGTACACGCGGACGTATCCGCTGGTGGTGCGTCGGGCGTTCGGGGCGATGGTCGAGGACGTGGACGGCAACCGGTTCCTCGACTTCACGGCGGGGATTGCCGTGACCAACGTGGGGCATTCGCATCCGCGGGTGGTGGCGGCGATCCGGAAACAATCGCGGCGACTGATCCACATGTCGGGGACCGATTTCTATTATGCGCCGCAGGTCCGGCTGGGTGAGCGATTGGCCGCGCTGGCGCCCGGTCCGGAGCCGAAGCGGGTCTTCTTCACCAACAGCGGGGCCGAGGCGATCGAGGCCGCCTTGAAGCTGGCGCGGCATCACACCGGCCGCAACCGCGCGCTGGCGTTCATGAACGCCTTCCACGGACGGACTTATCGGCGCCTGTCCTTGAGTGGTTCGAAGCCCCTTCAGCGCCGCGGGTTCTCGCCTCTGGTCCCCGACATCCATCACGCGCGGTACGGCGACCTCGACAGCGTCAAAGCCCTGCTGAAGACCATCTGCCCGGCGGAAGAGTTGGCGGCGATCTTCGTCGAGCCCATTCAGGGGGAGGGGGGATACATCGTCCCGCCCGACGAATTCCTGCCGGGCCTGCGCCGGCTCTGCGACGAGCATGGCGTCCTGCTGGTGCTGGACGAAATCCAGAGCGGCATCGGACGGACCGGCAAGATGTTCGCGTCCGAGCACTGGGGCGTGGCCGGGGACATCGTCTGCCTGGCCAAGGGGATCGCCAACGGTCTTCCGTTGGGTGCGATCGTGGCCAGGGCGTCGGTGATGGACTGGCCGAGCGGGAGCCACGCCTCGACATTCGGTGGCAACCCGGTCGCCTGTGCGGCGTCACTGGCAACCCTGCGACTGGTCAAGAGCCGATACCGGGCCAACGCCGTCCGGCGCGGCCGGGAGCTGAGAGCGGGCCTGGAGAACCTGGCCAATCGCTTCTCGATCGTTCGCGACGTCCGGGGACTCGGCTTGATGATCGGCATGGAGATCCAGGGTTTCGATGGCAACCCGAATCCGGGTCTGCGCGATTCCATCATCGACATGGCCTTTCATCGCGGCCTGCTCCTGCTCCCCTGTGGGCCGAGCACCGTCCGGTTCTGTCCGCCCTTGTGCTTGACGAAGCGTCAGGTCGCGATCGGGCTCGAGCTGGTCGAAGCCGCGATGACGGCGGCCGTCGAAGCGATCAACGAACCGACCATGAAGGACGCTGGCCGTGTGCTCGAGGAAATCACTCCGGACCCCAGCTGAGCGGCTGTCCGGAAAGGCTGTTCTCAGCCCCGAAGGGGGCGGTATCGTAAAGCTCCGGGCGCAAGCCCCGCCGTCTCGGGGCTGGCACCCCGAGCTATACGATCTCGTCTCTTCGAGACTTTCCGGTCGGCCTCTGAACGCCCACCGTGGCGTCTCCGCGATGATCGGTTGTGCAGAGGATTTGGAAGGCGCAAAACGGGAGAATCACCATGGCGCTGATGACGACGACAGCCGCGCCCCCTCGGTTGGAATGGGACTGGAAGCGATGGCCGGAGACCGAGGCCCTCGTCGACGAGCTGATCGCGACAGCCCTGGAGGGCAATGCCTTCGCCCGCGAGCTGGCCGACCGCTTGCCGCGCGAGACCGGGACGCGGTTGGCGATCTGGGTCGATCACCTGGTCGTGAACGGCGGACCGAACCTGTCGGATCGGCTCCGAGTCCTGGGTTATGAGCGCACGCCGATCCAGTACGCGGTCGGCGTGCCGGTCTTCGCCCATCCGGGCGGGATCTTTCCCCGGATCGCGCTGGCCGTCGGCGATTCGGACGGCGTGCGGGAAGTCGCGATCAAGGTGGATTCGGCCGCGGCGTTCTCGCGGGCCCACGACCTGGGTCTGGAGATCGTTGGCTACGCGATGGGCCCCTACCGGATCGGCCGTGTGCCGGGCGAGCGGACGACGCTGGCGGCGGTCGAGCGTCGCGGCTATCTGGGGTTCGAACCATTTCCCGGCGACCTGGCGCGCCAAGGCCGGATGAAGCCGCAAGCGGCCCGCGACGCCCTGGCGGCGCTCGACCTCTGGCGGGCGCGCCGGCGTCGGTTCGATGACGACGCCGACGGGTTCACCGCGACCGAGTCGACCCTGGAACGGGTCATCGAGCTCGCGGGCTCGACCGACCTGGCTTGCCATCTCGTCTTCGAGGCCGAGCGCGAATACTGGCAGTCGCGCAACACCACCGCGCGGGTCCAGAAGGCCCGGCAGGACCGGCTCGGGCTCGGCTGGGCCAACCACGACCATCATACCTTCCGCAGCTCGCGACGATTCTTCCCGCGCCTCATGGGCCTCTTCACCCGGCTGGGCTTCCAGCTCCGTGAGCGGTTCCATGCCGGCGAGCACGCGGGCTGGGGTGCCCAGGTCCTGGAGCATCCGGTCACGGGCATCGTGATTTTCGCCGATCTCGATCTCGCCCCCGAAGAGGCCACCGAGGACTTCGCCCACCAGGTGCTGCCCGAGCTCCCCCGACCGGGCACCGTCGGCCTCTGGGTCGCCCTCCACGGCGAGTCGATCCTCGAAGCCGGCATGCACCACCTGGAGGCCCAGTTCGACTTCGACGATTTGCGCGAAGGGCTCAAGGCCGAGGCGGGCATCGAAACCATGGCGCCGTTCTCGAATTTCCCGTTCCTCCGGCAAGCCTTCACCGCCGGCGAACGCTGGCCGATCTCCCAACACCGCGCCGACCGGGCACTCCAGCTCGGCTGGATCAGTGCCGATCAACGTGAGAAGTTCCTCCGGGACGGGACGATTGGAAGCCACCTCGAGAACCTCGAACGTCGCGAGGGTTACAAAGGCTTCAATCAGCAAGCCGTCAGCGCGATCATCGCGGCGACCGATCCGCGGTTGCATTAATCGGAGGGTGCGAAGATTGGTAAGACAGGAACCACGGAAGGCATTGAAAGGCAAACCGTGGGACGGCTCTCCCGAGCCGTCGGCTAAAGGCCGTGGGCTCTCCCGAGCCGTCCCGCGAACTCTGGTCCGGCTCCGACGGCTCAGGAGAGCCGTCCCACGGCGGTTTTGCTACCAGGACTTATTACCCCAAAGAAAGGCCGCATTAAGAGCACTCTCATGTGGAATCTTCCGCCCCCGCCAGGCTTTCAAGGGCTTCATCCGGACAAGCCTGTAACGGTATACCAGCGCCATCTCCCACATTGGCGGCAGGATGGGGCGACTTACTTCGTCACCTTCCGTTTGGCCGACTCTCTACCCCAAAGCAAGCTGGATGAACTGGCAGACCTGAAAGCAGAGTGGGAGCGGCGACACCCACAATGGGGGACGCTCCTCTCTCGGGGGACGGCCCTCCCGAACCGTCGCACACGGGTGCCCGAGACGGCTGGGGAGGGCCGTCCCAGGAGGTCGAGCCATCCCATGCCTCGCACGCGCCCCACGGAATGGGACGCGGCCCTGGAACAACTGGCTCGCCGAGTTCAAGAGCGGATCGAACGCTGGCTAGACCAAGGAATGGGCAGTTGTGTGTTGAAGGAAGCTTCTCTCGCCGGCTTTCTGGCGTCTGCGATGCATCATTTCGATGGGGACCGCTACGAACTGGATTGCTATGTGATCATGCCCAATCACGCCCACGTGATCGTGCGGCCCTTGATACCGGAGGTGCACCCCCTCGAAACCATTCTTGGTAGTTGGAAGAAGTACAGCGCGCGGCGAATCAATCATGCTCTGAAGCAAGCGGGGGTCTTGTGGCAGGACGAAAGTTACGACCGCATCCTTCGGGATGAAGAACACCTGTGGCGCGCGATTCAATATGTCGGTGTCAATCCCGATAGGGCTCGGCTCCCTCGTGAGAGCTGTCCCTTGTGGATCAGACCCCATTGGGTTGAACTCGGATGGAGATTCGATGCACCGACTGAAGGCCGTCCCTGAAGGTCTGAAGTTCGTGGAAGTTTGTGGGACGGCTCTCCCGAGCCGTCTCTCCAACTCTGGTACGGCTCAGGAGAGCCGTCTTACCTGACCAACGGCGCATCGGAGGGATATGGCTCTCCCGAGCCGTCTCTCCAACTCTGGTACGGCTCAGGAGAGCCGTCCTACCTGACCAACGGCGCATCGGAGGGATGGCTCTCCCGAGCCGTCCCTCCAACACTGGGGGATCCCGAGCGTTTCCAGGGAGAAACGACACGCCCCGCGAAGTTCTTTCGCTGTAGAATGACGATGCCCTGACGACTGAGGAGGAATCGTGACGCCAACCGATCCACGAGCCCAGCCCGCTCGGGGGACCGACCGCGACCTGCGGGCCCTGACCGCCTCGTTCCTGGAAGAAGAGGCCCGTCTCCGCCTCGGGGGCGGCCCGGAAGCCATCGAGCGACAGCACGCCAAGGGCCGGAAGACCGCGCGAGCGGATCGAGGCCCTCCTCGATGCCGGCGCGCCCACCCTCGAGCTGGGCCTGTGGGCCGGATACCAGGTCTATGATGAGTGGGGCGGCGCCCCGGCGCGGGGGTCGTCACGGTGATCGGGTCGGTCCACGGCCGCCGCGTGATGATCGTGGCCAACGACGCCACCGTCAAGGCGGGTGCCTGCTTCCCGTTGACGATCAAGAAGATCCTGCGGGCCCAAACAATCGCCGGTCAGAATCGGCTGCCACTGGTCTATCTGGTCAACTCCTCAGGCGTCTTCCTGCCGATGCAGGACGAGGTCTTCCCCGACGAGGACGATTTCGGCCGGATCTTTCGCAACAATGCGGTGCTCTCGGCGCGGGGATCCCGCAGCTCGCCGCGATCATGGGGAACTGTGTGGCGGGCGGCGCCTATCTGCCAGTCCTGTGCGACACGGTGCTGATGACCGAGGGCTCCGGTCTCTACCTGGCCGGCCCGGCGCTGGTGAAAGCGGCGATTGGCCAGGAGATCTCCCACGAAGACCTGGGAGGCGCCCACGTCCACACGGCGATCAGCGGGACGGTCGATTATCGCGAGCCGGACGACGATGCCTGCCTGGCGCGATTGCGCCGACTGATCGCGCTCTTGCCTCCCGACCCCGAGGCGGTCTCCGGCCGAATCGCGATCGAGCCGCCGTCGCGGCCCTCGGATGATCTGTACACGATCGTCCGCTCCGACCCGTCGCTCCAGTACGACGTCCGCGACCTGCTCGCGGCGATCCTCGACGGCGGCCGGCTCGACGAGTACCGCGCCGAGTTCGGTCGCACGCTCGTCTGTGGCTTCGGCCGGATGGGCGGTCTCGGGTTGGGGGTCGTGGCGACTCAACGGCTCCGGTTCCGGCCCGAAGGAGGCGGCCCGTTCCAGTTCGGCGGCGTGATCTACGGCGACAGTGCGGACAAGGCCGCGCGGTTCGTGCTCGAGTGCAACCAGAGCCGGCTGCCGATCCTGTTCATCCAGGACGTCAACGGATTCGACGTCGGTCGCGACGCCGAGCGCAGCGGAATCATCCGCCGCGGGGCCAAGCTGGTCAGCGCGGTGAGCAACAGCACGGTGCCGAAGCTGACCCTGATCGTTGGGCACTCCTTCGGCGCGGGGCATTATGCCCTCTGCGGCCGCGCCTTCGATCCGCGATTCCTCTTCGCTTGGCCATCGGCCCGATACGCCGTCATGGGCGCACAA
Organism: uncultured Isosphaeraceae bacterium; assembly: GCA_963845695.1. GTDB lineage: Bacteria > Planctomycetota > Planctomycetia > Isosphaerales > Isosphaeraceae > CAWJTV01. Next base: position 253,286 of record CAWJTQ010000023.1, read on the forward strand.
CAGGCTGCGAAGACCATGCTGGATGTCAATGTCGGCGCCCTCAAACGCCAGGGCAAGAAGGTTGACGACGCCGAGCTCGCCGCCATCGCCGATGAGCTGCGCGCCCGATACGATCGCGAGACCGACATCCGGTACGCCGCCGCCAGACTGTGGGTCGATGCCATCATCGACCCGGCCAAAACGCGCGAGGTCTTGAGCATGGCCCTGGACGTCGCGGTACGCAACCGCGAGGCGGTGCCGCTGACGACGGGTGTGTTTCAGGTGTAACAAGACCGAGACCACCATGGCCTCTCGATTTCGCGTGGATGACCTGATCAATCTGGCACCACCTCCCGAGTGGCGGATCAATGCCGGCTCGCCGAGTGAGTGGGATAAAGTCGAACGAGCCCTTGGGACTCTCCTTCCAGACGACTACAAGCTGATCATCAATATTTATGGATCAGGCCATTTCAACGACTTGTTCTTCCTTTTCGAGCGAGTTCGGATTGATACGGATGAATCATAGTTGAACCTTTGCGGTTGTAGCAGGAATATCAATCGCTCATCTCGAACACGAGACGGACTCGGTCGGAACCCAACCGAGCCTGGAGGAGGCTCATGATCCCAAGAGTGACCTGCACGCCATAGCTCAACTCGTCCCGGTCGAGCCGCGCGTGAGACATTGCCGCCTCGACCTCCGGGAGGGTCAACCAGCCGACCATCGGATCGTCGCGATCGAACTCCTCGGCGATCCTCCAATTCACGTTCGCGGGCAGCCCGCGCCGCCGGATCAGGGGCGTGATGCCGCGTGGGTTCCTCGGCCCTCCGATCGCCCCCATGAACAGGTCGTCCTTGGCATGGGAGAGGCCAACATTCGTGGTCAGGTCGATGACGCGATCGGTTTCTTGGGCGAATGGCGGGGGCACTGAGTCGGCCGGATAATACAGCGGGCTGTCGTCATACTCGATGAAGGCGTAGATCGTCGCTCCCATGATTCCTCCCCACGACGAAGCCTCGCAAATCGGTAAGACGTGGCCTTTCCCGTGCGAATTCCACGGGAGTCCTGATTCTACGCGACGGGTCTCATCGATAACGAGGGATTATTGACCCTTGACAAGTTCTACGATTGTCAGGGTTCGAATCGTTTTCGGAATCGACCCTCACCCTAACGACAAGCGACGACCTCGAGGAGACGAGAGAGGTCGCATGGTATAATCACGGGGCCGTGCCCTCGAACACAACGACAAGCGATGACCTCAACAGAGCCTCAGCCGGCTCCTAGCGATCGTGAGACTCAGAGAGATGGCTTACAGCGATTTCAGCTTGCGAACGGCCCGTGAAAAGTTCGGCCTCAGCCTGCGTGAGGACACCGATCTTTACGGCGCAATCGCCGAGGTTGAGGTGAGTCCCTGGCTCCGTGGGTTCCTCGGGAAGTGGAGCCCCGCGGCCGTGGCGATGAACACCGAGAAGGCTCGGTCCGAGATGATCATCGCTCCGATCCTGATGGAAGCGGTCGAAGCTTCGGGTCATCGCTTCAACCTGTTCTCCGGTCTCTCGCTCGATGTGGACAAGGACCGTGGCCTCAGTGGTGTTTGCGACTACTTGCTGGCCCTGTCTCCCGAGCGGTTCTTTCTGAGTCATCCCGTGGTCGCAGTGGTCGAAGCGAAGCGGGAGGACATTCCCAGTGGGCTGGGCCAGTGTGTGGCGGCCATGGTCGGTGCCCGGGCATTCAACGAGCGCGAAGGTCTGCCCGGCACCGTGATCCACGGCGCCGTGACCACGGGAAGCATCTGGCGATTCTTGAAGCTGGAAGGCGATCGCGTCCTTATTGATTTACCCGAGTATTATTTGCACCAGGTTGGAAAGATCCTCGGCATCTTGCTGGCCATCGTGATCTGAACGCGCGGTATGGCCGAATCGGGTCCGGAGTCCTCGTCATGAACGTCTCACCGCCAGCCCCTCATCGAAGACAACATTCGCTCGAACGCCGAGTCATGATCATTACGCTGGTGCTCCTCGCCAGTGGACTCCTCCAGGTCCGGGCCCAGGCCATGGAATGGGTGCGGGTCTCGGAGGATCGGCGCTCGTTCGTGTACGAGTCGTCGGCCCGGCGTTTCCTGCCCTGGGGGTTCAACTACGATCGCGACGATCAGGGCCGATTGATCGAAGACTACTGGGAGAAGGAGTGGCCCACGATTGAGGAGGACTTTCGCGAGATGAAAGACCTGGGCGCGAACGTCGTCCGGGTCCACCTCCAGCTCGGCAAGATCATGATCGATGCGAAACGTCCGAACGAAGAGAGCCTGCAACGGCTGGGCCGGCTGGTGGCCTTGGCCGAGCGGCTGAATCTGTATCTCGACCTGACCGGCCTGGGCTGCTACCACAAGAAGGATGTGCCCGCGTGGTACGATGCGCTCTCGGAATCCGAGCGGTGGGCCGTGCAGGCCCGCTTCTGGCAGGCGGTCGCCCGGCGCTGTGCCGCGAGTCCCGCAGTGTTCTGCTACGATTTGATGAACGAGCCGATCGTTGGCGGCGGCGAGGGGAAGAAAGACTGGCTGCCCGGCGAACCGCTGGGCGGGAAGTACTTCGTGCAGCGGATCACGCTCGACCTCCGAGGCCGCACCGAGCGGGAGGTCGCCAAGACCTGGGTCGAGCGGTTGACGTCGGCCATTCGTTCGGTTGACCAACGCCACCTGATCACCGTGGGTGTGATCCCCTGGGCCCAGGTCTTCAAGGGGGCCAAGCCGCTGTTCTACGCCCCGGAGGTCCGCGGGCCGTTGGATTTCGTCAGCGTGCACTTCTACCCGAAGGCCGGCAAGGTCGACAGCGATCTCGCCGCGTTGAAAGTGTACGATGTCGGCAAGCCGGTGGTGATCGAGGAAACCTTCCCGCTGTCGTGCTCGATGGCGGATTTCGAGAAGTTTATCGAGGGCTCGCGGGACGTGGCCTCGGGCTGGATCGGGTTCTACTGGGGAAAACCGCTGGAGGAATTGCGCGCGTCGAAGACGATCGCGGACGCCATGACGCGCGGCTGGCTGGAATTCTTTCAGCGGCACGCGAAGGAAATCCAGCGCTAGCAACAAAAACGACGAGAGACTGGCTGAGAATTGAGAAAAGCGGTTGCTTAGTGGACCAAGTGTTGCATCTCCCCGTCGCTGCCCCTACGCTGAAACCGTCGCGTGCGAGTTCGACGAACAGCGCGGTCGGAATCCTCGACCGAGGGGAGCGCATGATGCCCGGCAGCCTTGACGAACCGATCGTTCCCGAGCCGGCGATCGATGGTCCGCCCGAGGGTGTCCAGGCGGCGGTCGTACTTCGGAAGGTCGCCCTGCGCCTCCTGCCGTTCTTGTTCTTGCTGTACATCGTGAACATCGTGGATCGGATGAACGTCGGCTTCGCGAAGTTGCAGATGCTCGACGACCTCGATCTGAGCGAAAAGGTCTACGGGCTCGGCGCCGGGATGTTTTACGTGGGGTACATGCTCTTCGAGGTGCCAAGCAACTTGATCCTGCATCGGGTCGGGGCCAGACGGTGGATCAGCCGCATCATGGTCAGTTGGGGAATCGTGTCGGCGTGTACGCTGTTCGTGAAGAATGACTGGAGTTTCTACTTGCTCCGGATTCTCCTGGGAGTGGCCGAGGCCGGGTTCTTCCCGGGAATCATCTTTTACATGAGCTACTGGTTCCCGGCTCGCGAGCGGGCGCGCGCCGTGGCCTGGTTCATGATGGCGTCCCCGCTCTCCGGAGTCGTCAACGGGCCGATCTCCGGCGCGCTCCTCAAATACACGAATCACACGTTGGGCCTGGCAGGCTGGCAATGGCTCTTCCTGATCGAGGGGATTCCGGCGGTCATCCTCGGATTCGTGACCTGGTCGTTCCTCACCGACCGGCCGGAAGAGGCCCGATGGCTGGAGCCGGATGAGCGCAAATGGCTCGCCGCCCGGATGGCGCAAGAGGAGAAGAGCCGGGAGGCCCGTCATGGCCTGAGCCGGTTCCGAGCGCTCGGGAATCCCCAGGTCGGCCTGCTCATCCTGCTCTACTTCACGATCGCCATGGGCACCAACGGCTATGGCTTCTACGCGCCGACGATCATCAACGCGCATTTTCCCAATCGAGGCCCCGACCAGATCGGCCTCCTCTATGCCATCCCGAGCCTCGCCGCGGCGATTGGCATGATCTTCGTGAGCCGGCACTCCGACCGGAGCGGCGAGCGGCGCTGGCATCTGGCCGGAGCCTCATTCCTGGGCGCGACCGGCTGGGCCCTGAGTGCTTACCTCCAACCTCCCTGGCTCGTCCTGATGGCGCTCACCCTGGCGTTCCTGGGCATGATGAGCATGATGGGTCCCTATTGGTCGCTCGCGACCTCATTCTTGAGCGGGACGGCGGCGGCCGGCGGGATCGCCTTGATCAACACGATTGCCAATGCCGGCGGAGTCCTCTCGCCTTACCTCATGGGTTGGCTGAAGACGGTCACGGGGAGTTTCACAACGGGGCAGTACATGTTGGCCCTGACCCTCGTCGCGGGCAGTATGCTGGCGCTTTGCATCCGGCACGATCCCGCGGCCGAGCGAGCAGAGACGATCAATACGGATCGGTAAAACCGGAGGAACACAACGCATGAAAGTTGCCGTGACGGATTACACCTTCGACGCACTCGACGTGGAACGAGCGATCCTCGAGCCGATGGGCTGTGAGGTCGTCGGGCCCTACGCCAAGGACGGGCCCGATTCCCTTCTGGCCCTGGTCTCCGACGCCGACTGCGTCCTCACCCAGTTCGCCCCGGTGGATGCCCAGGTCATCGGCTCGATGGGCCGCGCCCGGGCCATCGTCCGTTACGGCATCGGTGTCGATAACGTGGACCTCGACGCGGCCCGAGCCCGGGGCATCCCGGTCTGCAACGTCCCGGATTACTGCATCGACGAGGTCGCCGACCATACGCTCGGCCTGATCCTGGCCTTGAGCCGCCAGTTCATCCCCCATCGCGACCGCGTCCGGAGTGGCCGGTGGGGTTCGGGAGCCCCGTTGAATGCGATGCACGCGCTCAAGAATCTGACGGTCGGCATTGTCGGCTTCGGCCGCATCGGCCGGGCCGTGGCCGACCGGTTACGCGCCTTCCGTTGCATGACGATCGTCTTCGACCCTCTGGTCACTCAGGAGGAAGTCGAGCAGAGCGGTTGCATGCCGGTCACGTTCGACCGGTTGGTGCGGAACGCCGACGTCATCACGCTGCACTGCCCGTCCACTCCGACCACGCGCGGGATGATCGATCGTGAGACGCTCGAGAAAGTCAAACCCGGCGCGCTTTTCATCAATGTGGCCCGCGGCGACCTGGTCGATACCGTGGCCCTGATCAACGCCCTCCAGTCCGGTCGACTCGGCGGTGCGGGGCTGGACGTCTGCGACCCCGAGCCGATCCCGACGGATAGTCCGCTCCTGACGATGGACCAGGTCATCCTGACACCTCACGTCGCCTCCGCAAGCGTCCCGGCGGTTGCGAAGCTGCGCACCAGCGCCGCCGAGACCGCGGCCAGGGCCTTGCGCGGCGAGTCGCTGCCGAACGTGGTCAATGGAGTGCATTCCTGACTGAGCGGTCCGAAGAAACGGGGACTGGCTCCGAGTCTTCGAGGTGCCTGTCCCCTTTTCTTTGGACGGCTCATCGCTCTCGGTCGAGGATTACGGAAGAATGCCAGACGACCCCCCGATGAACCGAACGGTCTCCCCGAACGACCTGCGGGCGTTTTGCATCGAGGCCCTCGTCAAGGTCGGAGTCGGCCAGGAGGATGCGCAAACCACGGCGGACGTCCTGGTGACAACCGACACGTGGGGCGTGTTCACTCACGGTGTGAAGAGCCTGGGGAATTACATCCGGCGGATCCTGCGCGGGCGGGCTCCGGGCCGATGCCCGTCCCCGGGTCGCATCGGAGGGCTCGGGCTGGGCGATCGTCGATGGCGACTCCGGCCTGGGCATGGTGGCCTCGACCTTTGCCATGCGAGCGGCGATCGATAAGGCGAGGACCTGTGGGATCGGCTATGCGGGCGTCTTCAATAGCTGTCACTTCGGCGCCGCGGGCTACTATGCCGCGATGGCCGCCCAGCAGGACATGATCGGCCTGGCGATGGCCAACGACACGCCGAGCGTGACGGCGCCGGGGCGCGCGGCCGGGTCACCGGCAGCAATCCGCTCGCCTATGCCGTGCCCACCGGATCAGGCATGCCGATCTTGCTCGACATGGCGACGAGCACCGTCGCAGGGGGAAAGGTTTCCGCGGCCCATGCGCTGGGCAAGCTCATACCCGAGGGCTGGGTCATCGACGTCGAGGGCCACCCCACCACCGATCCCGGGGCCTTCCTTGCCGGAGGCGCCTTGACGCCGATGGCCGGCCACAAGGGCTATGGTCTGGCGATCCTGATCGAGGTTCTGTCCGCAGTCCTCACCGGTGCGGCGGTCACCCGGCAAGTTGTGCCCTGGGTCGTCGGTGACCTCTCGGTTCCCACAGGCCACGGAGCGGCCTTCCTCGCCATCGACATCGGCGCCATGATGCCGATCGACGACTTCAAGCGGCGAGTCGACGCGATGGCCCGGGAGATTCGCCAGGCACCCAGGGCGGAAGGCTCGGACCGAATTTACATGCCTGGAGAGATCGAATGGGAGCGCCGGCAGAAGGCCCTTGCGGAAGGGATCCTCCTGCCGACGGATGCCTGGCTCAGCGTAGCGGAACTGGCTCATGAACTGGGCATCGCAATCAAGGTGCAGTGACCGCTCCCTCCGCGTCACTCAATGCTCCCGCATCGCCGCCACGGTGCCGCGGATGTACCCGATGCTCTCGGCCACGCCCGGGATCGGATCACCCATGTCCTTCTCGTACTCGAGGCCGACGTGGTAGGTGTAGCCAAGGTCCAGCAGCGTTCGAAGCATCCTGCGGATGTCGAGGACGCCGCGCCCCACTTCGACCGGCCGAGACCGGCCCTCCCGGCTGGACAGGTCCTTGAAATGCACGTCGTACAGACGTGCGGCGCAGGTGCGGAACGCCTGGGCGGGTTCCACGCCGCAGCGCAGCGGTATGCCCCACGTCGACGCACACGCCGATCCGCGCATCGTACTTCTGGATCGCCTCCCAGACGTCCATCGGCGAGGGCCAGACCTTATCTTCCGGGCCGTGGTTGTGGATGGCCAGCTTGAGGTCGAACTCCTTGACCAGCTTATCGAGGACCGGCAGCGATTGGTGCGTCGGCTTGCAGACGATGGTCGGGATGCCCGCGTCGCGCGCGTATTCGAACGCGTTGCGAAGCTCGGACTCGTCATCGCTCATGCCGACTACGCCGCAGCTCAGGGGCGTGATGCCCGCATCGCGAAACTTCTTGACGACCGCCTTGCGCTGTTCGGTCGAGCTCTTGAGCGGCAGATGAGCCTCTTTGATCGAGACGTAGTTGACTCCGACCCGTCGGACGCCCTGAATGGCCGCTTCGAGCGGCAGCTTGGAGTAGCTGTACGAGGCCACGCCCACCTTCAACCCGAGCCAGGGGTCGGCGGCGGACCGCGACGCCTGGGCATCGGCCCGCGGGGAGAGCCCCGCGATGGGCAAGATCGCCGCGGATGAAGCCGCGAGGCGGACGAATCCCCTGCGAGAGACTGGAGACGACAGGTCCATGAGCGGGTCCTTTCGTGCACGAGGGTCGAGTCATTGCGAGCCTTCCTCCGACGATCGTGTCGATCATAACCGGACCGAAGACTTGTGGCAGCACGGTGGAAGGAGGGAACGACCGAAAGCGCCCCATCGTCGCCGGGCTCGAATCCGCCTCGACGGCCCGTTACAATCTCGAAGGAATCGATCGTCGCGCGTCGGGCGCGAGGATCCCGGCCCCTCGAACCACGACCTCGAATAGGGTCCAACGATGCGACTGTCTCACTTCCAACACCTTCGTGGCACCGGCTGGTTGCTGGCCGTCTTCGCCCTCATGCTCCCGACGACACGCGGCCAGGAATCCGCCGAGTCGCAGGGGATCGCCGCGTCGCTCCGGCCGTTTGTCGAGAATCACTCGCTCGCGGGCGCAGTGACACTCGTGGCCGACCGCGACAAGGTCCTCAGCCTCGAAAGCGTCGGGTTCGCCGACGTCACGGCCCGCAAGCCGATGGCCACGGATGCCCTGTTCTGGATCGCCTCGCAGTCGAAGGCGATCACGGCGGCCGCGCTCATGATGCTTGTGGACGAGGGGAAGGTCAAACTCGACGATCCTGTGGCCAGGTACCTCCCGGAATTCCACGAGATGTGGCTCGCCGTCGAGAAGGACAAGGACCACATCCTGCTGAAGCGCCCGGCGCGTCCGGTCGGCGTGCGCGACCTGCTCCGGCACACCAGCGGCATGCACTTCACGTCGGCCATGGAACGCCCCACGCTCGATACGATGCCCCTTCGCGACGCGGTCCGGAGCTATGCCATGACGCCGTTGCAGTTCGAGCCGGGGACGAAGTACCAGTACTCCAACGCCGGCATCAACACGGCGGGCCGGATCATCGAGGTCGTCTCCGGAATGCCCTACGAGGAGTTCCTGAACCGCCGGTTGTTCGGCCCGCTCCGGATGGACGACACCACCTTCTGGCCGGGCGAGGATCAGCTCAAGAAGTTAGCCCATTCCTACAAGCCGAACGCGGCGAAGTCCGACCTCGAGGCGACGACCATCACTCAGCTCCGCTATCCGCTCGATGATCGCCGCAGGCGGTACCCGATGCCGGCGGGCGGCCTCTTCTCGACGGCGACGGACGTGGCGCGATTCTGCCAGATGTTACTCAACAAGGGGCGATTCGAGGGCCGGCGCTACCTCTCGGACGCGGCGGTGGAAGAAATGACGAAAAAGCAGACGGGCGATGGGATCAAGGACAGTTACGGCCTCGGACTCTCGACGCATAGTGGCGGCTTCGGCCACGGCGGGGCTTATTCCACGAATATGAGCATCGAACCCGGTCGAGGCCTGATCTACGTGTTCATGGTGCAGCACGCCGGCTTCCCTCAAGGCGGCGACCAGAGCTTCTCGGTGTTCAAGAAGGCGGCCGAGCAGCGGTTCTCCGGCTCGGGGAACTGAGAGGCCGCGAAGGAAAAAGTCATCAAACCCCAATTCAAGAGAAACCCTAGGAAGAGCATCCTCGAAAACCCGAAGTGGTCGGCCACGGCTCCTGTTAGGCGACTGGCGGGCGGAAACTCACCCGAAAACACCTGCAACCCGGCGACCGAATCCTAACGAGCCCGCAGTGCCAGCGAGTGAATTCCCACGGGAATCCTCCATGCACTCGCGCGGCGTCGGGCTCGGATGGCCACGACCCTCGTCGTGGGTAAGAGAATTCCTGCCGTTCGCCTTACGAATGGGCCGGCGGCCGCGGCAATGCCGAACACCGCCCAGAAGAAGTCGCAGGCACTGATCGATCGGTGAAGTTCGCGCGATGTAGTCCACCCAGAACGGGGTGTGCGGCAAATAGCCCACGGCGTTCGAGGCATCGGCGGTAAACCACAGGCCCACCGGCAACATGTCGTCTGCCAGAATAAGGTAGTCGGCCGGCCTGATTTGGCCGGGCACAAGGCCACGACGAGGTTGCCCGCGTCAAATGTCGAAAATAGTAAACGTGATGTTGAAAATAGTGGACGCCTCTAGAACTCTCCCGTAAATTCGTATAGGAGTTGGAGGGCTAAGATGACGGGAAGGTTTATCGTGGGATTTGCGAGGTAATCCTACGATGCGGATCACAAGATGGTGGTCTCTGACGTTCCCTCTTAGAGCTACAACTTCTCATTGCATGTACGGACATTGACGTGTCGAGACGAGCATGGCCGGGCTCGGCAACGATCGCCCGCGATGGCGGACCGACTATGTCTGGACCATGCGTGAATGGATCGCATTTCCCTCTGTGCGATGTGCTTAGGGCACAACTCGCGAAAGACTGACGACATTCCATACGCCTAGGACACGACCAAATTCTGGTCCATGTGCTGACAAAGCTTAGGAAAGGCGTACGCGCCTCACGGGTCGGGGGTGTGAAGATTTCGTGGTTTATCAGTTAAAAATTGACAAAGTCAGAAAAGGCATACCCGTTCACAGCTCGGGAATGTGAAGATTTCGCGGTTTATCAGTTAAAAATTGACGAAGACCAAGATAGAAAAGGCGTACGCGCTCACAGGTCGGGGCGCTGAAATCCAAGGGGTTCGCGATCGTCTGACAATCGTAAAATCGGCGTTTTCAGTTATTGCCCATTGAAAATCCCCTCGTTTTCGAGGACTCCAGGGTTTGAAGCACTTCGAAAAGTCAGGACACCCACCTGAAACCGGACGTGAAGCCTCACGGGGGTGCGTCTACTGGATTACCGGGTTATCCGGCTCCGGCAAGACCACCGTGAGTCGAGAATTGTGCAGCCGGCTGCGTGCCGCTGGTCGTCCGGTCACCTTGCTCGATGGCGACGCGCTCCGTGCGGCGATCGCCGAAGATCTTGGCCACAGCGCAGGCGACCGGCGGCGATCGGCGATGCGCAATGCGAAGTTGTGTCAGTTGCTGGCTGGGCAGCGCAGCGATGTCGTCTGCGCGACCATCTCGCTGTTTCACGACGTGCAGCGTTGGAACCGTGAGAACATCCCCGGTTATCGCGAGATCTACCTTCGGGTCCCGATCGACGAGCTTCGGCGTCGGGATTGCAAGGGCATCTACGCGGGGGCTCAGCGCGGCGATGTGAACGACGTCGTTGGCCTTGACTTGCCGGCGGAGGCTCCCGAGGCGCCGGACCTGGTCCTCGATAATTATGGGGCGCTCGACGTTGCCACGGCGGTCGACCGCATCTTGGCAGCATGCGCCACGCCGGATGGCGCGGGTGTGGCGCAGCCGGCGCGACTCGTCGCCTTCAAATCGAAGGCGGAAACTCTGGAAACGCTGGCGCCGCTGCTGCGCAATGGGCGTGTCCTGCCGCAGGTCCGATTCTCGGTTGGCGATTGGCGCTCGGCCGCGGCTCGCGTACTGGCAGCCATCACTGCTGCGCCCTGGGGTTCAGATCGGGTCATCGTGCGTAGCAGTGCGCGGGGCGAGGACGGCGCTTCGGGCTCCCAGGCCGGGAGGTACGATTCCGTACTCGGTGTCGTCGGCATCGCAGCCGTGGCACAGGCTATCGAACGGGTGATTGACTCGTTTGCCAATGACGGAAGCGATGACGACCAGATCTTCGTGCAGCCCATGCTTGACCGCGTGGCGATGGCCGGGGTGGTCTTCTCGCGCAATCCCAGCGGCGGCCCCTATTTCGTGATCAATTACGACGACCGTTCCGGCCTAACCGATCGCGTGACCGCCGGTGTCGGCGACAATCTCAAGACTTTTCTTTGCCTCAAGTCGCGGCCTCATGCCTGCCCACCGTCGCTGGCACCGGTCATCGCTCTCGTCAGCGAGCTCGAAACCCTTCTAGCGTGTGATGCAATCGACGTGGAATTCGCCGTCGGCGACGACGGGCAGCTCTACCTTCTGCAAGTCCGCCCGCTCACCGTCGACCACCAGTGTCGGGCAGCGGACGCGAAGGTCGACACCGCGCTCGCCGATGTCGCGCGCAAGGTCGAGCTGCTCAGCCGCCCGCATCCCTACCTGCACGGCAGCCGGGCGATATTCGGCGTCATGCCGGACTGGAACCCGGCCGAGATCATTGGGGTGCGGCCCTGGCCACTCTCGTTGTCGCTCTATCGCGAACTCATCACCGACGCGATCTGGGCCTATCAGCGGGACAATTACGGGTACCAAAATCTTCGCAGTTTTCCGCTGCTGGTCAGCTTTCACGGACTGCCCTACATCGACGTGCGTGTCAGCTTCAACTCCTTCATACCGCGCGACGTCCCCGACGATCTCGCCGGGCGTCTCGTGAATTACTATATCGATCGCCTCCTCGCCGAGCCGCATCTCCATGACAAGGTCGAATTTGAGATCATCTTCTCTTGCTACACCCTCGATTTGCCGAAGCGGATGGGCAGGCTCGCCGAGCACGGATTTTCTCCAGAAGACCTTGCCGAACTTTCGGGCGCCTTACGGCGCCTCACCAATCGCATCATGCATGGCGAGACCGCGCTGTGGCGGCACGACCGCGCGAAGATCGACCTGCTGGAACGGCGGTTTCCGACAATCTGCAACGCGGAGATCGACAAGATCAGCCGCATTTACTGGCTGATCGAGGACTGCAAGCGATACGGCACACTGCCGTTCGCCGGTCTCGCGCGGGCGGGCTTCATCGCGGTTCAGCTGCTCCAGTCCTTCGTCGAGGTGGGCGTTCTCAATGCCGAAGAGGCTGCGACATTCATGGCGAGTGTCGATACCGTCGGGTCGCGCATCGGGCAAGATTTCGCGCAACTTCCGAAGGCAGACTTCCTCGCGCGCTACGGCCACCTCCGGCCGGGGACCTACGATATCCTGTCGCCGCGCTACGACGAGGCGCCCGATCTCTATTTCGACTGGTCGAGTGCCCGACCGGCGGCGCCTGCGCCGCCGCGCTTCGCGCTCTCGATCGAGCAGTTGCGCCGCATCGAGCAGCTACTCAAGGAACATGACCTCGACATCGACGTCTTGAGTTTGATCGAGTTCATCAAGGCCGGCATTGAGGGCCGCGAATATGCGAAGTTCGTGTTCACGCGAAGCCTGAGCGACGCTCTGTCGCTGATCGGGCAGCTGGGCGAGGATCATGGTCTTTCGGCGGAGGATTGTGCATTTCTGAACTACGACGCCATCCGCACGCTCTATAGCGAGAGCGCTTCGGTGCGCGAGGTGTTGCTGGAGAGTGTCGCGCATGGCAGAGAGCGTCACGCGCTCACGCGCAATCTCGTGCTTCCGCCGATCATCGCGTCGCCCGACGAGGTGTTCGCATTTCACCTTCCCCCGAGCCAGCCTAATTTCATTACGCGAAAAAGCGTCACCGCACCGGTCGCCTCAGTCGGCGACCCGCCGGAGAGCTTCGCAGGACGGATTCTTTTCGTGCCGAGCGCGGACCCCGGCTTCGACTGGATCTTCACTCGTGGTATCAGCGGATTCGTCACGCAGTTCGGCGGCGCCAATTCGCACATGGCGATCCGCGCCAGCGAACTCGGCATACCCGCGGTAATCGGCGCCGGCGAAGTCCTGTTCCGGCGATGGCAGACGGCGCGCAAGCTGTGCCTCGATTGCACGAACCAGAAGGTCTTGCTCATCGCATGAAAGCAGTCGCCATCACCCAGCGGGTATCGGTCGTTCCGGCCTATGGCGAGCGCCGGGATTGCCTGGATCAAGCATGGACTAAGTTCCTGGCGGCCTGCGGGCTGCTTCCCGTGTTGCTCCCCAACGTCACTGAGGCCGCTCTTGCCTTATGCGAAGGGGCCGGCATCGCCGGCTTGGTGTTGACCGGCGGTAACGATCTTGCGGTATTGGGCGGCGATGCCCCGGAACGCGACGCCGTTGAAAATGCCCTGCTCGATTTGGCAGAGCGGCGCGGGCTGCCGGTCTTGGGCGTTTGTCGCGGCATGCAAGTGATTCAGCAGCGTTTCGCTATTCCGTTACGCCGCGTCGAAGGCCATGTGGCGCAACGTCAGGTCATCCGAATCGACGGCGAACCCAAAGAGGTCAACAGCTATCATCACTTTGCCGCCTTCGACTCGCGGCCGCCGCTCGATGTCTGGGCGGTCGCCGACGACGGCGTCGTCAAAGCGGTTCGCCATTCGGCCCAGCCGATAACGGGGATTATGTGGCACCCTGAGCGGTCCGCTCCGTTCTCACCTGCCGACGTGCTACTGTTCCGTCAAGTCTTCGGGGTCGAATGATGCGCGCAGTGATTCTCGCCGCCGGTCGCGGCAGCCGCATGGGGCATCTCGGCGACGACCGCCCGAAATGCTTGGTCGAGCTCGAAGGCAAGCCGTTGATCGAGCGCCAGATCGCGGCGCTGCGGCGTGGTGGCGTGGACGAGATCGGGGTCGTCCGCGGCTATCGCGCCGAGATGATCGATTTTCCCGGCCTCTCCTATTTCGCCAACGAACGATGGGCCGAAACCAATATGGTGATGTCACTCGCCGCGGCCGCTCCTTGGCTGCGCTCGGGGCCGGTCATCGTCAGCTATGCCGACATCTTCTACCGCAGCGAGTTGGTGCGCGGTCTGGCCGGTGCACCCGGCCAGTTGGTCGTCAGTTACGACCGGGCCTGGCGCCGCCTGTGGACTCGGCGTTTCGCCGATCCTTTGGCCGACGCCGAAACCTTCCGGATCGATGCCGCGGGCCAATTGCTGGAGATCGGCGGCAAGACGACGCGGATCGAAGATATCGAAGGGCAATATATGGGCCTCTTGAAATTCACGCCACCGGCATGGAGTGCCGTCGAGGCGCTACTCAGTACACTCGACGCACCGATCCGCGATCGCCTCGACATGACCGGATTGCTGCGCCGACTGCTAGCCGGAAAAGAGCTCCCCATCGGCACTTTCGGCACCGATGGCCAATGGGGCGAAATCGACAATCCGGAGGACGTGGCGCTGTACCAGAAGATGGTAAGGGAAGGGGAGCTCCTGCTCGAGGATGCGCTATCCAGCAGAGAGCTGACGGCAGGATGACGGCGATCGATCCGCGCGACGGGTGGGGTCATCCTGAACTTTGCATTGATCGAAACCGCGATGGGAGGGCCGGGGGCTGTCAGTCATGATGAAACACGGAGATTTTACGGGGTTGGCTGGCGACTACGCGAGGTTCCGACCGGGCTATGCGCCGCAGGTCGCGACCGCGATCCTGAGTTATGTGGGACGCGATGCGGCCAGCGTCGATGCCGCCGACATCGGCGCCGGCACTGGCATTTGGACACGCACGCTCGCGGCCCGCGGCCTGCATTCCGTCGTCGCCGTGGAACCGAATGACGACATGCGCGCGCAAGGAATCGAGACCTCGCGCGGCACGGACATTGTCTGGCACAAAGGTTCGGCCGAAGCCACTGGATTGCCGGACGGCTCAGCCGATCTTGTCAGCATGGCCTCGTCATTCCACTGGGCCGATTTCGACAAGGCGTGCGACGAGTTCCACCGCATCCTGCGGCCGGGCGGCGTCTTCGTTGCCTTGTGGAATCCGCGCTTCATCGAGGCGAACCCGCTGCTCGTCGAAATCGAGGCGCAGATCACGCAGCTCAAGCCTGACATCCGGCGCGTATCGTCCGGCCGCTCTGGCATCACCGAGCGGCTGACCGACATGTTGAGCGCCAAGCCGCAATTCGCCGAGGTGCTGTACCTCGAAGGCAGGCATTCCCTGCACCAAACGCCAGAGCAGTATATCGGCGCGTGGCGCTCGGTGAACGATCTGCAGGTGCAATTAGGTCCGGAACTTTTCCGGAAGTTCCTGGATTTCACAGAGAAGCGCATCGCGGGTCTGACGGCGATCGAGACAACCTATGTGACTCGCGCCTGGGCGGCGCGGCGCGCATAGGCCACATAGTCCAGTAATCCAAAATATACTCAAGTTAGACCCTCACACATCATAGCCGATTCTCTCAATCCGTCTTCTTGTCTCCGCATCCAGCTCATCGATAAAGTTTCTGAATCGAGGAACTTTTTCTTTAACAGCCAAATAGCGATAAGGCTTGGTTCTCGGAGGGGCGACACGTAAACGGCTCAAATCAAGATCAACCGACATGACTTCAACGATCTTAGAAAACTCCTTGAGCGGATCGATCATGAAGTCCTCAAGCCGCAACGTGAGCGTGGCGGATTGGAGAAAAAGCTCAGTTTCCTCAACAAATTCCCGGAAAGACAAAAATCGCGAGCCTCGTGCGGCCGCTAAAAAATCAGGGTCGCCTTCGGCAAAGGCCTTGAATTCACAAAAATTCTGATCCAAGTCGGCACATAGATCGTCTGTGTTCTTATAAGCCTCTGAGATACAAAAACGACGCTTTCGTCTTGACGCGACCAAGTCTTGGCCGCCACCAAATCCAATTTGTCAGCAACGAATCGAGGGGATGACGATAGAGAAAAATCAAATCGGCGAATCTCGATCCGACCGCTTCCAATATACGGCTCGTTACGGCTGGCGAGTCCTGACCGCCGGAAGCATGCCTCATTGTGGCATGCCCGCTGTAGATCATCGATGTCGGACTTGGATGAATGCGGAATCCAATTCCGAAGATAGTTCGCTCTTTCTCCAATGTTCTCCAGTATCAGTTCATTGAGATACACACGTCCGGTGCCGAACAGTCCAATAAAATAGGCTGTTCTGTCGTTCCCCACACGTGGGACGATAAAACCCCAATCTACCAAGCGGGACTGGACCCTCGCAAATTGTTCGCGCGGGGATTTTCGCGCGAATCTGATGAGCTTCTGAAGTAAGCCGCGACCGAAGATCGATGCGACAGCGGCGATGACCCGGACCTTCTCGTTCTCCGTAAGCTCATGGGGAGGCCACAAGCTCTCGAGATGCTTCCTGAGAGCTTCGATCTGTCGGGCTTGTCCTCTCATATATATCTCATGAGAGTTCACGACCATCCTGCCATCGTCGTCGAAGATGCGGAAGTATAGCACATGATCCACGACGGCCACGATGATCAGACTCTTGCCCATTGTCGGGATGCCACTCACGTCGTTAACCGAGGACACCAATCGTAGGTCGCACCTCTGAAGTACCTGCATCTGGCTCTGCTCCAGTGATCCAATAATGAAGTAGTTTAGTGTTGTATTTGGTTTCCGTCATAAGGTCGTCGAAATCGAGCTTGGCTCAGCGATGAGAGCCGTCAACGACACCATAACGATACGCGTCGGCCCTCACCTGATAAATAAGCTATCGGCTGAGGGGTAAAGGTATTCAATGAATCGGCGGCTACTTGATGTCTCGCGAGGCGCCAGCAGCCAAGCAGCGCTTCGATCGCGCCAGAGCGCGCCTGACATACCAGGTCCCAATCATAGCACATCAATCTAAGGTGACTACTCCCCCTCGTGAACGCGGGAGCTTCTTGGGTCACGCATGCCTTTCCCCGACTACGTTACGTCCCACTGACTTCGTCCAAGCCAGCCGCCCCCCGAGGGCGGGGTTATTCAACGTCATCACGGCGTGGCTGGTGAGTCTCCGCCCAACTCTCTCCGGTTGGTTACGCCCGAGTGCTCTGGGGCGGCGACGCATCGAGCATTCTGTAGCGAGCTTGCGGGAGAGTTCAAGTAACGTTCACTATTTTCGACAATGGAGCGGGTGGCCTCATGGTGGCCTTGGGGCCTTGGGGTCAGACCGATTTCCTCGCCTCGGGGTCCGTGGCTGATCAGCGACCGTGAGCCCAGATTATTCACACCCACTCATCCAGTGGACGTCTCGTGCACTATCTCCGCGTTGCGTGCGGCTCGACCTGTCTCCCCGGGCCGAATCATTCAAGCAACGAATCCGCCAGGAAGTCCTGGAGCCGGGATCGCGCGGAGAACCACCTCCGGCTGATGGTCGGCTCGGAGACGCCGAGGACCGCCGCCGCCTCGGACTGAGTCAGCCCTTGATACCAGAGCAAGTCGACGACCTCTCGGTGCTCCTCGGGCAGGGCCGCGGCCTGTCGGTGAGATTCGGTCCAGGCAGCGAGCCGGCTCGGCTCGTCGCTCCGGTCCGGGTCCCCCGCCGCCGGATCCTCATCGGCGCCGCCGGCAGCGATCCCTCGGCCGCCTCGAACCCGGCCAATTTCGAGGTCAATGCCATCTCAACGAAGAAGGTGGAGAAGACGGTCGAGCAAGTCCTGCACCCGATCACGGACTTCACCGTCCAGTACAGCGCGAGCGGCAACGCGGTCACGCTCGAGTTCCGGAGCAAGGAGACGTTCCCGACCGGTGGCCGGATCACGATCTTGCCGGCTTTGACCGGCCCGTCGCGCGGGGCCACGGTGTTCGCGATCTCCAACGGAGGCAAGAGTATCACGCCGGAGGGAAGCGGCTCGGACAGAGCCCGTCCGAGCCTGGAAATCCGGTTGTTGAGGCGCCTCGGCGCCACAAGATCAACCCCCGCCGCCCGGTCCGTGGCCTGGGTGGGAAGCTGCCCGGTGAGCAAGTGGTAGCTAGATGCCCCGAGGGCGTAGATATCGGAGAACACTCCGAACCGGGCGTGCTGGCTGTACTGCTCGAGGGGGGCGTAGCCCGGAGTCAGCATCGTCGTCATCCTGCGAGTCTTCCCCGCGGCAAACTCCCGGGCCGTTCCGAAATCGACGAGCACCGCCCGGTGATCCGGCGTGACGATGATGTTCTCGGGCTTGATATCGCGATGAATCACGTTCGCCTGGTGCACCACCGTCATGGCGCCCGCGACCTGCTCGATGAGCGGCACGAGGAATCGCTCTTCCACGGGACCGGACTCTTCGACCATCCTGAGCAGAGTCCTGCCCTTGAGGAACTCCATCACCATGTACGCGGTGTTATTCTCTTCAAAGAGCGAGACCACCTCGAAAACGCGCTCATCCCAACCCTCTCGCCGTTGGGGCGAAGGCGATCACGGGTGGGCCAGGAATGGCACTGTGAAACGGCTCCGGTCTTCTCAACCTCGACCCTTGGGGAGAGGTCGGCCCAAGCCCGGATGAGGGAGCTACCGCCGAAGGCCGCGCTTCACCATCATCCACTCGGTGGTGTTCGGCGAGGAGTGTCCAAACGGTCAATTCTCGATCCTGGCCCACAGGTGACACCGAAGGATTGACGTAACTCCTACAGAATGTCCCCGATTTCGTTGATTCTGTTAATCTGTTCACTATTTATGCATCGGAGGCATGTCGGGAGACCCGGCACCCGGTTGAACATCGGAGGCGATCCGGAGAACCTAAAGGTGAAAATCGTCCCGAAACTCTTGCAGGGTAATGAGTTGCGTCAATTGTCGCGATATTGACACAACTCTTTAATCCATAACGGTTTGCGGAGACATCTTGCTGGTTTGGATCGCCTTCACCTGTTAATTCACCTGTTACCAGGTGGACGGCTCCCGGTCGATCCTCGCTCAGCCCCCTCTCCGCCCCACCATGTCCTCCGCCTTCACCCACTGATCGAACTGCTCGGAAGTCAGCAGGCCGGACTCGAGGGCCGATTCGCGGAGAGTGATCCCCTTGGCATGGGCGTTCTTGGCGATCTTGGCGGCGTTGTCGTAGCCGATGTGCGGATTGAGCGCGGTGACGAGCATCAGCGAGCGGTTGAGGAGATCGTGGACCCGCTCGCGGTTGGGCTCGATGCCGGCCGCGCAATGGTCGTTGAAGCTGACGCAGGCATCGGCCAGCAGCCGGACGCTGCCCAGGAAGTTGTGAATGATCAGTGGCTTCATGACGTTGAGCTCGAAGTTGCCGAGCGCACCGCCCATGTTGATGGCGACGTCATTGCCCATGACCTGGGAGGCGACCATCGTCATGGCCTCGCTCTGGGTCGGGTTGACCTTCCCCGGCATAATCGAGCTGCCTGGCTCGTTCTCGGGGATGAGGATTTCGCCCAGCCCACTGCGCGGGCCCGAGGCCATCCAGCGGACGTCGTTGGCGATCTTCATGAGCGAGGCGGCCAGCGTCTTGAGAGCGCCGTGGGCGAAGAGGATCGCATCGTGTCCCGAGAGCGCCTCGAACTTGTTGGGCGCCGTGACGAACGGGTGCCCGGTGAGCTTCGCCAGTTCGGCCGCCACCCGGACGGCGAACTCGGGGTGTGCGTTCAACCCGGTGCCGACGGCCGTCCCACCGAGTGCCAACTCGCAGAGGTGGGGGATCGCTTCCTCGACGTGCATGATGCCGTTATCGAGGAGCTGCACCCAGCCCGAGATTTCCTGGCCGAGCGTGAGCGGAGTCGCGTCCATCAGGTGAGTCCGGCCGATCTTGACGAGGTCCTGGAACGCCTCGGCCTTGCGGGCCAGCGTGTCGCGGAGCTTCCGCACGGAGGGGATCAAAGAGTTGCGGAGCGCCTCAACGGCGGCCACGTGCATGGCCGTGGGGAAGACGTCGTTGGACGACTGGCCCATGTTGACCTGATCGTTGGGGTGGACCTTCCGGCTCATCCCGCGCTCGCCGCCCAGGAGCTCGCTGGCCCGGTTGGCGATGACCTCGTTGACGTTCATGTTCGTCTGGGTGCCGCTCCCGGTTTGCCAGACGACCAGGGGGAACTCGGCATTGTGGCGACCGGCGATGACTTCGTCAGCGGCGTCGATGATCGCGCGGGCGAGCGCGGGGTCCTTGAACTTTCCGAGGTCGAGATTGACCCGGGCTGCCGCGCGCTTGACCTGCGCCAGGGCGTGGATTAAAGCCATCGGCATCCGGTCCTCGCCGATCTTGAAGTTCTCGAGCGAGCGCCTGGGTCTGCGCGCCCAGAGCCGGTCGGCGGGGACTTCCATCCCGCCCATGGTGTCCGTCTCGATGCGAATGTGGGGTGTCATGGTTTCGTCGTTGTGGTTTTTCCCGGGAAGAGTCGGTTTCCAGTCTCTTCAGGATAACATTGCGATGCCTCGGACGCACCACGTCGTCCGACCTCGAGCCGTCTCGACGCCTGACAACGGCGCTCAGACCGAAACTCTGCCGCGCCCACCCGGGATGATGTGAGCCGCGGTCGGGAAGACTAACCCCCGGCCAGCCGCCAGAGTCCACGCCACTTCTTGAGCCACCGGATCGCCTGGACCTGTTTGCGATACCCTGAGTCACCCGGATTCCGTTGAGCGGCGTTGATGAAATCGTTCAAGGCTCCGTCGATATCACCCTTGAGCTTGCGGGCGAGGCCGCGGTCGTAGTAGCTGATGGCGGACTCGGGGTCGAGACGGATGGCCTGGTCGTAGTCCCTCAGGACTCCGTCCAGGTCGCCGAGGGCCATCCGAGCATTGCCCCGGTTGCGGTAAGCAAAGTCGGATCCGGGGTCGAGCCGTACGGCCTGGTCGGCGTCCGCGACGGCGGCGGCATATTGCCTTCGGACATAGCGGACGAGGCCACGGTTGTTAGAGGCGAGGGACAAGTTGGGATTGAGCCGGATCGCCTGATCGTAGTCGGCGAGGGCGGTAGTATAGTCCTTGCGCTCGTAGCAGGCGAGGCCGCGGTTCACGTAGGCAGGAGCCGTCTTCGGCCTGTTGCAACGGGAAAGCGATCCTCGCGCCGTGCCCGGGAGGGCCGCCGGGTCGAGCAGGGCTGCAATCTCCTCGGACAACGACTGAGCATCGGCGGGACGATCCTCGCGCTCGTCTTCCACACAGGCGATCAGGAGGTCGATCATCTGCGGTGACATCCCGCGCTCCTGTAACCGCTCGGGCCAGGATCGGCTGATGGGCCGGCCCTCGCCGAGTTGGCCGGTGATGAGCTGAAACCAGATCACGCCGAGTGCGAAGACGTCGTCGCGAGGGTCAGGATCCGCTCCGCCTACTTGCTCTGGAGACGCGTAGAGCGGTGTGAAGGAGCCCCTGGGGACCCTCACCAGGATTTGGCCCGGCGTGCGACCCCAGAAGTCATGCTGGTGTGCTTCATGCGTGGCAAGTCCACCGATGCCGAAGTCGGTGATCTTGATCCGAGCAGAACCGTCGTCGGCCTGCCCCACCAGGACGTTCGCCGGTTTCAGGTCGCGGTGGACAATCGGCGGGTCGAGTCGGTGGGTCGTGCCGATGGCCTCGGCGATCTGGCGGACCAAGCGAGCGGCCTCGGCAGGGGCGGGCCTCCGACCTTTGCGGTGCCAGGACCGGATCAGACCAGTGAGGTCGCCCTGTTCGACATACTCGTAGATGAGGCAGCACGGTTCCGTGTCCAGGTGGGTGTCGAGCAGGCGAACGATTCCCGGGTACACGTCCACTCGTTGGAGGCGGTCGAGGAGGCTCGACTCGTTGCGAAGCCCGTGCGCGGCGGTCGGCTCGGTGCAAAACGTGATGGCCACCGGCGGCTGACCTTGCTCGGAAAGGTGTCGGGCCTTCCAGACCTCGCCGAATCCACCCACACCCAGGAATCGCACGAGCTCCCAGCCCAGACCGGCAGGCCGGTCGCCAGCCTCGAAACGGGGCAGCCGCGACGGCAGAAAGCGGGCCAATTCGTCGGCCGAGCCTGGGACCAGGTCCGGCGGGACGAACATCCCGCATGGATCCGATTGCCGCCGGAGCGCAGCGCGAGCCGAGGCCGGCACCCTCGTGAGGTAGCCACGGACGAACCGGTGAACCGCCTCCGGCTGGTCAGCGGCCATTTCGGCAACGACTTCCGCCGCGAGCAAGGGGGCCTCGCTATCCAGGATCAAGGCCACAGCCTCGATCTGAGACTGCCGCAAGGTCTCGTTAACCGAGGTCGACCAGCCCTCCCAGACATGCCGGCTGATCCCGGGGACCTCCTCAACGAGCGATTCTCCCAGAGGTAGCCCGTCCGCGACCGCATCGATCACAGCCCTGGCGATCCAGCGAAAGAGGGGGATCGGCGATCGCATGGGTCCTCCGGGTCAGGTCGAGACACCTGGACGATGATCGCCACTATGTCAACATTTTAGGGCGTCTTCGCTGGGAAGCAAAGCCAACCTCGATCGTCACTTGCCGATGCAGAATCGTCGGAAGATCCGGTCGAGGATGTCGTCGGTGACCACGGTACCGACCACCTTGCCCAGCTCTTCGACGGCCAGCCGGAGGTCGAAGGCGACCAGCTCGTCACCACCTCCGGTGATCAGCGCCTCGGCGGCCGAACGCAAGGCCGCCTCGGCGCGGAGGATGCTCCCCCGGCAACGCGCGGCGGTACCCGAGGGCAGGTTACCCTCGCCCGCCTGGCCCCGGATCCGCCGCGCGATGACCGACCGCAACTCCGCGATGCCCTCACCGGCCATGGCACTGGTCTGGAGCCGATCGGGGTTGTCTCTTTCGCAAGCTGAGAGCACGAGATCGCACTTGGTCCATACTTCAATGACACGACGATCGGTTGGAAACGCCGCCGGGGTCGGATCACCCTCCTCTGTGGATCGGCAGTCGAGCAATATATCGGCGCGGTCGGTCTGATCGACACGATGAGCCTGGGCCTGGGTTGCGATGGCATCGTCGGCCGTTTCGACTCCGGCCGTGTCCACCAGCTCGACGGTGAGACCCTCGCAGTCGCAGAGGGCTGTGAGGTAGTCGCGGGTGGTGCCGGCTTGGGGCGAGACGATCGCCTGGTCCCGTCCTAGGAGGGCGTTGAAGAGCCGGCTCTTGCCGGCGTTCGGTGGTCCGACCAGAACCACGCGGCGGATAGCCTTCGGGCCGGTCGCGCTCGTCGAGCCGATGGGCCAGGGCCTGGAGCTCGCTGGCCGAGCGGTCGAGCTCCTCCGCCAGTGCCGCACGGCCCAGAGGATCGACGTCGGGCTCTTCGTTGAAATCCAGGTTCGCTTCCAGATGAGCGACCACATCCAGCAGATGGTCGCGCAAAGCCATAATGGGACCCGACAGGCCGCCGGCCAGTTGTTGGAGCGCGGCGTCGAGCTGAGCCGGATTCACGGCGTCGATGACGCCCAGCACGGCCTCGGCGCGGGTCAGGTCGATCCGCCCTGAGAGGAACGCCCGGAGCGTGAACTCGCCCGGCTCGGCATGACGCGCACCTCGGCCCAGGCAATGGGCCAGGACCTGACTGACCAGCGGCGGCGACCCGACCAGATGAATCTCGGCCACATCCTGACCCGTGTAGGTCTTGGGAGCCGGCCAGAGTGCCAGCATCACGGGTAGGAGCGGCCTCAAGCCGTCCACGCGCAGCGAGCCCGAGCGCAGCTCGGGACATCGCGGCGGCGGTTCTTCGTGATCGGGGAGGAACGTGACCAGCACTATCGACCAGGCCGCGGGGCCCGAGAGCCGGACGATCCCCCGTGCCGCCGGCCCGGGTGGGCTGGCTACGGCCGCGATCGTGTCGTTGGGGTCGAGGGAGATGGACATCTCTCGCGCCGAAGTCCTCCGAGCGAGCGGAGGCGACCCGGTTCAACGTCTCCGCGGCCTGGCCCTGGGATCGCCCTTGTCGCGTTCCCGACCCTTATCCTCGCGTTCTTCGGCCACCTTTCGGTAGGTCGGATCCTTACGCGCCTCCTCGAGGACGCGTTCCCAGAACTGGGCGATCCGGCCGGGCGGCTTGGCCTTTGCCGGGGCGCCGTTCCCGCCCGGTCCGGGCTTACCGCCGCGAGCTGCCGCCGCTTTGTCATCGCCCGCGTCGGCGTCGCTCAGCTCCGGCGTGAGCGTATGGGTGTGGGTCACCTTGGGCAGGAGCAGTCGCTCGCCGATTGCCCAGAGACTGCTCGTGATGAAATAGAGCCCCAGGCCGGAGGGGACTTTGTAGAACATCACCCCCATGAAGACCATCATGTACTTCATCATCTTCTGCTGCGCCTCGGCCTCGGGGGTCGTGGCCGGCGGCGAGAACAGCTTGGTCTGAACCAGCATCAGCGCCACGACCACCAGCGGCAGCCCGTTGAACCACCAGCCCAGGAACGGGATCTCGAAGGGGAAGCGGAACAGCATGTCGGGCGCCGCGAGGTCGCGGATAAACGTGAATCGACCGAAATCCAGGAACGTCGCGTGCCGGAGTGCCACGCTCGAGTTCAGCGCCTGCCAAAGCCCGACGAAGATCGGCAACTGGATTAGGGCCGGGAGGCAGCCGCCGACCGGGTTGACGCCGTGCTTCTTGTAGAGCGCGAACGTTTCCTTTGTCTGTTTTTCCTTGTCGTCCTTGTACTTCTGCTGGATCTCCTTGAGCAGAGGCTGAAGCTCCTGCATCTTCTTGGCGGCGAGCGCCTGCTTGCGGCCGAGCGGGAACATCAGGGCACGGACCAGGATCGTCAGAAGGATGATCGCGATGCCGTAGTTCCCCCGGGTTCCGCCGAAGAACCGGGAGATCCGGGCGGTCACCTCGTAGGTGAACCCCAGCGTCGGCGTGATCACGGCGCGAGCCAGATAGGGTGCCAGCGGTATCCACTGATTCTTCCGGTACGAGGCCAGCTCGTCGGCCCCGTAGGGACGTAGCGCCTCGGCGATCTTGGGCCCCGCGAAGATCCGGTAGGTGTGGACCACGGACTGATTCGGGCCGACCGCGATCGGCCGTGAGGTGATCCGGACGGCCACGTCGGATTTCTGCAACTCCTTCTCATTCCGGTGCACGATGGCAACCGTCCGGTTATCCCGGCGATCGTCCTGGCCGGTCGGAGGCGGTTCGGGCTCGATCAACGTGGCGAAATACTGGTTCTCGACGCCCGCGAACCGCAGCGGCAGGGCCGTGTTGTCAGGCGGGTTGTCACCGGCCTTGGCGATGTCGTAGGCCGAGTGCGTGATGACCTCGACCTTGTTCCCGTTGAGCTGGCCGAAGACCAGGTCGCGGAAGGTGCCGGTATACCATTCGCCTTCGATCTTGATGCCATGCGGCCCCAGCACGTTATAGACGACCTTGCGTTCGCGATCCGGACTCTCGAACTCGAGCGCGACTTCCAAGCCGTCGATGTTCTTCCCGAGCCGGAAGGTCTTGGTCACGATCACCCCGGACGGCGCCTTGGTGCGAAAGACGATGGCCCGGCCCTCGACGTTCGACAGGCTGGCCGGGTCGATCATCGATACGGGACGGCGGATCCGGCCCTGGTCATCCTTCACAACTTCCCAGATCACCGAGTCCAGCCAGTCCTCGGCCGCGCGCGCGGAGGGGACCGCGTCATCGCCCTCGGGCGGAACGGGAAGGGCCGCGCCCACGTCGGCATTATTGAGCGTCAGAGAGAGCGACGGAGGCCAGGTCGTGTCGCGCTGGATCAATTTCAGCGGCCGCTTGATCGCCACCCCGTTCTCAAACTCGTCATCGAACCGGGAGGATGTGAGGACATCGATACCGGCCCCTTTTTGGATGAGCCAGGCTTCGAGGCGATATCCACTGGGGTCATGATCGTTCACCGCCCCGAGCACGAGCTCGGACTCGTTGAACGAGCTCGACCTCCGGTTTCTTGGGGGGCGTCTCGGCCGCCTGGGCGAGCGCCTTGGCCGGTTCCTGGACTTTGGGGGTTTCCGGCTTGGCTGCGCCTTCCGCCTTGGCCGCCGGCTCCTCCTTCTTTTCGGCATCCTTGGCGAGGACCGCATCGACCGGGGGCTTCTTGGGCTCCGACATCAGCCCCATCCGCCGCGCCAGGTAGGGCCATGCCAGCATCCAGAGGACCATAAGGACCATGCAAAGGACGAAGCGTTTCTCGTTACTCATACTCATGTTGAGGCAATCCTGGCACCGGAGCGAAGAGAGCTGGGCTCACGGCCCGCACGCTGGCAACCGGACAGCGGGTCGCCGGAATCTCGTCCTGTCCGCCCACCGCTCTGAACCGGGGACACATCGAGGAGAACGACCTCGCGTCGCCGGATCCGACCCGCCTGCAAAGGTGGAGGAGGCGGGTAACATCGGCGCAGTGACCCATAACGGGAGGAGGGCATCTCGATCGATCGGCCGTTGCGCCAAACCGGAAGAACCCACGAGCCTATCGTCCTTGCCGGAGTCGGTCGCCCAGGAACGGCTCGAGCTCGGGGATGGAGTAAATCTTGCGAATCGTGGTCTCGAAGTCATAGGGGAGGCGACGGAACGCGATCGTGGGGGTCTGGACCAGGTTGGCCGTGCCTGACTCGCTTTCCGACCCGTCTTCCCCGAGGCCGTCCTCGAAGAGGACGTAGCACGCCCGGTTGTCGCCGTCGCGCGGCTGGCCCACCGAGCCGACATTGATCATCACCTTTCCTTCCCCGAGCGTGTATTCCTGGTCGATCTCCTCGGGGGAGAAGAATTGGAAGTTCTCGGTGAAGATTCCCGGAACATGGGTGTGGCCCTGGAAACAATACTGACCCACGAGCTGGAAGAGCCGCTCCATCTTGCGATGGTTGTAAATATCCTCCGGGAAGATGTATTCGCTCAATGGGTTGCGGGGCGATCCGTGGACGAACAGGTAGGGGCCGACCCGATGCGATCGGGGCAGATCGCCCAGGAATCCCCAGCGGCGCTCATTATTATCACGATCGTGGGGGTTCTCGAGCTGCTCGCGCGTCCAGAAGATGGCTCGTTCCGCCCCGATATTGAACCCATCCGGATCGAACATCGCCCCCTGGTCGTGGTTGCCCAGCAGGGTCATTTTACAGGTTTCCATCACCCGATCGATGCACTCGCGCGGGTTCGGGCCATATCCAATGATGTCGCCCAGGCAGAAGATCTCGGTGATCCCGTGCGACTGGATGTCGTCCAGCACCACCTCCAGGGCTTCCAGGTTCCCATGAATGTCACTGATCAGAGCGCGACGCACCGAAGGGGAACCTCCGACCGTGGGCCGGACCACGAAGAGGGACCGGACCGGAAAATGGGCTGGGATCTCGACCGTCCCAGGCTCCTACGATTAGTCTAGTATTAACGTCCAATAAAGGATAGAGCGAATGGTCGGGGAGGGTCAAGTCCACGCGGTCATGGTTCCGGTCAGAATTGCAATTTAGTGATTGGTCATCGGTCATTGGTCATTGGCTCGTACACGAACTGAGAAGCCATCTCCGAGATCCCGGAGCCTTCGAGGACTTTCACGGATCACGCTGTTGGGCAAGAGACGATGGACCAATGACCATCCTGGTGATGGATACCTCGACGGAGCGGGCGGCGATCGCCCTGGCAACCGATAGAGGGGGTTTGTATGTGTCGGCGACGGAGACAGTGCGCCAGCACGGCGCGACTTGATCCCACAGATCGCGTCCCTGATGAAGGAAGCCGGACTTCGTGCCAAGGATCTCCACGGAGTGGCGGTCGGCCTCGGGCCTGGATCGTACACTGGGCTTCGGGTGGGTGTCACAGCGGCCAAGACCCTGGCCTACGCGTCGGGTGCGGGGCTGATCGGCTTCAATAGCCTCCATGCCATCGGCCGCAACGCACCGGCGGAAGTCCTGCGGGTCTCCGTCCTCGCCGACGCCCAGCGCGGAGAAGTCTACGTGGCCGATTTGTCCCGGACCACTCCCGGCACCCCACTGTTGCCTTCCGGCAACACAGTCATCGAGTCACTCACCGACTGGCTCGCCCGCCAGGAGCCAGGAGTCCTGGTGCTTGGGCCAGCCCTCTCGGTGCCACGCATCCGAGACGCGATCCCAGTCGAGCTAGTCACGACCGATCCGGCGCAGAACGATCCCCAGGGAGGGCGCCTGGCCGAGCTGGCCCGAGAACTCTGGGCCAGCAGCCGCCGCGAAGATCCCTGGCTGCTGGAACCGTCGTACCTTCGCCGCAGCGCCGCCGAGGATCAATTTGTTAGGTCTGTACGTCCCTGAGTCCTTCGTCGCTTTGGTCAGGCGGACGGCAGACTCGGGGAAGCGAACCCTCACACTCGGCGAAGAGACGAAGTATGAGCTCGATACCACACAACCAAGGACTCAAGGACTCAAGGGCTCAGGGGCCGTCGAAAGATCAGACTCGAACCCAGGCGGCCTACGGCCTGCAATGGAATCGGTTCCGGATCATCCGGGAGGACGAGGATCGCGCCACCTTTCGGAACCGGACACGGCTGAACCCGGAGGACCTTGCTGGCAAGATCGTCCTGGACGCGGGTTGCGGGATGGGCCGTTACCTGAGGATCGCGGGTGAATCGTCGGCGAAGCGGATCG
Source organism: uncultured Isosphaeraceae bacterium (assembly GCA_963845695.1). GTDB lineage: Bacteria > Planctomycetota > Planctomycetia > Isosphaerales > Isosphaeraceae > CAWJTV01. The sequence goes on from CAWJTQ010000023.1 coordinate 281,754, forward strand.
TGGGAGTCAACTTGAGCGAAGCGGTGCTGGCCGCGCGCGACCTGACTCGGGATCTTCCCCACATCTCGGTCATCCGCGGCGACCTCCTCCGGCTCCCATTCGCGCCGGGCAGCTTCGACCTGATCTACTCCCTGGGCGTGATTGATCACACCCCTGACCCCCGCGCGTCGTTCCTCGCTCTGGCCCGGCTCTTGAAGCCCGGCGGCCGGATCGCGATCTGGGTCTATTCTCGCGAGCGGACTATCGTGGAATGGATCATGAATGCTCAGCGAGCACTCACCAAGCGGCTGCCGCTGGGCGTGCTGGAGCCGTTATGCCGGGTTTTTGCCCCGATCGGTGCGGTGAAGTGGCGGCTGATGTCGAGCCGACGATGGCTGATTCAGCGGCTGGGCGTGGCTGTCCACCTGGCGACAATCGGCGTCTCGATGCATCCGGACCCGGAAGTTCGGGTCTGCGACACCCTCGACTGGTACGCGCCGAAGTACTTGACCCGCCATACCGCCGACGAAGTGGCAGGCTGGTTCGCCGAAGCCGGACTGACCGGCGTTCTGGACCTGGGTCGAGACCAGGCTTTCTACCACGAAGGGCAGGGGCATGGGATCAACCTCGCCGGCTGCCGGCCGCTGGGCGCCGAGTCGCGTTGACGGACGCACCCGGCGATCCCAGAAAGGGATGGGAAAGGCATCCCGTTTCCTCTATGATCAAGTGACCCATCCTGGAGACCGTGATTCGAGGTGGGAGATTCCGTCCCGGCGAAGTCCGCACCGGCCGACAAGGGAACGACGCTGATCCCCGAGAGGTCCCGAGTGATGGCCGGCATCAGGAGCCGATTCCATGGCCCTTTCCGAGTACGAATACATCACTGTCAAGTATGTCGACGGCGTCGCCGTGGTCAGCTTCCGTGAGACCATGGCCATGTTCGAGGGGGACAAGGTGCAGGCCGTCGGCAAGGAGCTGATCGACCTCGTCGAGTCCCGGAAGGAACCCAAGATCCTCCTGAACCTCGGCAACGCGCACTTCATCTCCAGCGCCATGCTGGCGCACCTGGTGAAACTCCATCGCAAGATCCAGGACGCCAAGGGTCGCATCAAACTGTGCGGGCTACGCCCTGTGATCATGGATGCTTTCAAGGTCAGCCACTTCGACAAGATCTTCGAGATCCATCCGGACGAGACCTCGGCCTTGAAGAAGTTCTGATCGTGCAGGGAGGTTCGCATCACCTGGAGACACGGAGGCGAGAACTCAGGGGCTACGCGCTGACGCGTTGCGGCACGGCACGGCCCCGATCCGGAGCCTGTTCCTCGGCCGCTCCCTCGTGATACTCGGCGTCGGTGTTGACCTTCCAGGTGTCGAAGGACCCGAGCCCCAGGATGTTCCTGGCGGCCAGCAGCGCAGTCATCATCGAGTGATCCTGGTTGTTGTACTTGTGCATCCCGTTGCGGCCGGCCAGCTCGAGATTGGAGAGGGTCCTGAGCCAGTCGCGAATGACCGCAACGTGGGCCTGATACTGATCGTCGTAGACCGGATACGCCTTGGGCATCCGCACCACGCAGCCGTCGATCACGTCGGAGGCCGAGGCGAGGCCGATCGTGTCGATTTCCCGACGGCCCAGCGCGACCAGGTCGGCGTCAGGCATGGTCCACAAGTCGTCGCCCTCGAAGCAGAAGTATTCCAGGCCCAGGCTGGTCTTGGTAGGGTCGGGAACGAGGTCCGGGGACCAGTTCTTGAAGTTCTGGACGCGGCCCAACTTCACGCCGGGCTCATGGATATAGATCCAGTTGTCGGGAAAGGTCTCGGCGCGGTCGATGATCAGGACGACGGTGAGGAAGTCGCGGTACTTGAGCGATTCGGCAGCCTGGATCACCTCGGCCGGCGGCGGCGGGCTCATGGCCCGGATCAACTCGCGGATCGGTAGAGTCGACAAGAAATGGCGGCTGAGGTAGCGCGTCAGGCGGCCGTTGGAATCACGGGTCAGGAATGCGGTGACCGACGACCCGTCATGCTCGACCCGCACCACACGGCGATCGAGCTGGACCGTACCACCCTGGTCGCGGATCCGATCCCGGGCGACCTCCCACATCTGGCCCGGCCCGAGCCGTGGATAGTGGAAGCGATCGATCAGAGTCTTGATCACCTCGCCGCGTTTGGAGGACCAACGGCCGAAAAGGGCCGAGGTGACCGCCCGGACCAGGCTCAAGTCCTTGATCCGCTGCGCCGCCCAGTCTGCCCGGATCGTGCTCGTCGGCATCCCCCAGACTTTCTCGGTGTACGACTTGAAGAAGATTTCGAAGAGTTCGCGTCCGAAGCGGTTGACGACCCAATCCTCGACGCTGCGCTCGGGCTTGATCGGGGTCAGCCGAGCCTTGAAGTAGCTCGCCACGATGCGGCAGGAGCGGAGAAATCCGAGCTTCCAGAGTGCGTCGAGGGGCTTGAGCGGATAATGGAAGAACTTGCGGTTGTAGTAGATGCGGCTGAGGCGATTGCGGGTGAGGAACTCCTCGCCCAGGATCTCATGCCAGAGCTGGTTGACCTCGTCGCTCTTGGAGAAGAACCGATGGCCGCCGATGTCGAACCGGTAGCCTTTGTACTGATCGGTCCGGCTGATGCCTCCGACCATCCGAGGGTCCGATTCCAGGACGACGCACGGCCGGCCGTGCTTGCTCAACTCGTAGGCGGCGGTCAGGCCAGCGGGTCCGCCTCCGCCGATGATCGCTGCATAGGCGTCAACGACGGCGATCGAGTCAGGGTCGTCCACCCGTGTCCAGCGATGAGGAATCAGCCCGGCGCGCATCGTCTCCGACTGAGGCCGCACCTCGCCCATGACCGACTCCTCGTGACGCAAGAGCCTCTGACGCCGCGCGGCACGTCTCGACGACACACCTCGCGCGGATTCCCAACCGGGGATCGCGTCGGCGAATACCCGCCGCGACCATCCCCTCCGGGCGGGGCTGACCCGACCCGATACCACTCTTCCATCAGATCGGCCGCAACGGCTCGCGAGTTTTGGCATAAATCCGGCGAAGGGTCAACGCCGATCATCATGAGGCCGCGCAGGCCGTCTTGACCCGAGGGCTTCCTCACCGAGAATAGGGACGGATCTTCCCCGCCGGCGAGCAGGGTTAGGGTTTCACCATCGATACCTTGATGGGGACGAACCCGAAGCCGATTGAAGTTCTGGCTGTCGTCCGAGTCCGATCTTGGCGACGGGCCGAGGGGGCCTGATACCAGCGCAAGCCATAACCCAGGAAGGGTTTGTGATGACGTACCACCAGTTTCAAGCAATCCTCGATGAGATCCGGCGCCGCCAGGGAACGGATCGGCCGCTCGTTCAGGTCGTCGTGGGTGCCTATGTGGTGCGGGGCCGTGTCGCCGGGGGGGCGACCGGTCGCCGCAACCCCAACTCGCCCTACGGAGTCCTCGTCCTCGAACAGCCGGGTCTGACCCGAGGGCCCGCCTCGTTCGTCCAGATCGCCAGTATTCCCGACGGTGGGCTCTCGGGTGTCGAGTAGTCGATTTCGACTTCGTCGTGATAAGGAGGTCCACAATGATGGGCAACTCGCGAGGTATCGAACTTCCGTTGGTTGTGGGGCTCGCATTTTTCCTGACAGGTGCATGTGCGGGCGACACCACGTGGGAAGATCATAACGAACGCGGCTGGAAGTCACGGAAAAAGGGCGATTATACCGCTGCCGAAGTGCATTTTCGCGCGGCGATGGAGGCGGCCAGGGCTTTCGGCGAGCGCGATCCGAGGCTCGGCCAGAGCGCAACGGATCTGGCTTGGACTCTCTACTACCAGGGCCGTTACTCGGAGGCTGAGCCAGTTGCGAGGCAAGCCTTGGCGATCCGAGAGGCGTCGGCACCGGGCGAGTGGCATCCGGAGTTGGCCGAGGCTCTCGACGCCCTCGCCGTCATCTATCACGCACAGGCACGTTACGCCGAAGCGGAGGCCCTTCGGAAGCGGTCGATCGCGATCTTTGAAAGGACCCGGGGGAAGGAGCATGCGGATGTGGCTGTCAGCCTTAACAGCTTGGCAGCCCTTTACATCACTCTCGGTCGTTACGACGAGGCCGAACCGCTCCTTCAACGGGCCATTGCGATCTGGGAGAAAACGCTCGGCCCCGAGAGTCTCGACCTGGCCTTCGGCCTCACCAGCCGATCACAGGTCCTCCAAAGACTCGGACGTTTCGCCGAGTCTGAACCGCTGGATCGGCGGGCTCTGGGCATTCGTGAGAAGGTCCTCGGTCCCGATCATCCCGATGTGGCGATGAGTCTCAAAGGTCTGGCCGATCTGTACTACTGCCAGCGGAAGTATGACCTCGCCGAGCCTCTGTATCGACGGGCCCTTGCGATCCGCGAGAAGGCACTCGGGTCCGCTCACCCGTTCGTGGCCACGAGTCTGACCGACCTGGGCAATCTGGCCTACTCCCGAGGCCGCTACGTCGAATCTGAACAGATGTACCGACAGGTTCTGGCGATCGAAGAAAAAGCGTTGGGTTCCGAGCACCCGAGGGTGGCCTGCACGCTTTCCTGCCTGGCATACGCCTTCCAGGGTCAGGGAGAGATTGCGAAGGCCGAAGCGCATTATCGGCGAGCCCTGGCAATTCGCGAGAAGATGTTACCGGCCGTGCCTCCCGACCTGGCCGGGATTCTCGAGAATTACACGGCGCTGCTACGGAGCAACGGCCGATCGGCTGAAGCGGAGGCTCTGGAAGCTCGTGACAGGTCGCTCCGTTCCAGGGCGAAGTGAGACTGGGATTAGAGTCCCTCAAAAAAGGGGACTGGCACCTCGAAGACTCGGAGCCAGTCCCCTTTTTTTGAGGGACTCTCATGTTTTTTGTTCACGGCCTCCACCCCAGGAGATCCTGGCTGACCTTGAGTCCGTCGGCGAGCTTGTCGAAGGCGGCATGGAGCGGAGCATCCATCGCCTGGGATTCGGTGAGCCGGGCAAACGCGTTGAGCAGACGGTTCTGAACCTGCCAGAAGTCCGGCTCGAGTCCCAGCAATCCGGCGGCGGAGAGGAGCTGTTCGGCGCGCGTGGTGATGCCGGTGAGATCGGCGCCAGGGTGAATCTCCTCGAGGGTCCGGAGCAGCGATTCGGAGAGCGTCTTTTCGAGCAAGTCCCGCTCGGGCTGATATCCCCAGGCTCGACCGCGCTCGCAGAGGCGTTCGATGGCGTCGAGCGAGGCCACCTCGCCCCGGACCAGGCGGGCGATCTCGTCGCGGAGGCACGCGTCGAGATGGGACGAGGCGGCCGCGTAAAGCGGCTTGGGAATCGGGTAGCTCAACTGCCCGAGCCGATTGAGCATCTCCTCGTCCTGGTTGGCCAGCCGTTCGAATGTCCGTTGATAGTCCGCAAACCGATCCTCCAGAATGATGCCGATAATCCGGCGCTGCTCGTCGCGGAACAGGTCGTCGAGCCGGTGCGCACGGCCCGGGAATTGCCGCCCCACCAGGTCGGTGACGTCGGCCATCGAGCCGGACCGGTAAGTCTCGAGCAATTCCACCTGGAACGCCTCGAAGGTGTCGGCCGAGTCGGCCTCGGGCCCCTGTCTGAGGATGGCATGGAAGTCCAGCCCACCGAAGTGGAGGACCACGAACCGAGCCTCGGCCTGGTTCCAGGTCCGTCGGGAGCGGACGCGCAGGCTGCCGACGGCCAGGTGGCCCGGCCCGCGTCGGCGGACCTCGTGCTGGATCGTCTCGAGGTCGAAGGAATACACGCGCTGCCGGCGCTCCTCGCCGTGAAGTCCGTAGACCAGGCTGATGGCGTGGTGCGCCAGGACGCGGTCGAGGTCGACGACACCCGGCCGGACGAGCTGCTCCCAGACGCCGCGCCCGTCCCGATACCGCGCCACGTTGCTCGGCGCCTCCTGAAGCGCCGCGACGAACTCGGGCTCGAAGTCGCGGTGGAACTGCTTGGCCAGGTGGATCGCCCTGGCGGCATATTGCAGACACTGGACCGTCTCGATCCCGCTGAGCTCGTCGTGAAACCATCCGCATGATGTGAACATCAGCATTGAGTCTTGCTGCATCTCGAGCAGTCGCAAGGCGTCGGTGATCTGGACCGCATCCAGGTCGGGATGGCCATGCTCCGCCAGGAAGATGGGGATCGCTCCGTCGCGGTCGCTGTCGAGGATGACCCGGATGTAGGCGTTGCGAGCCGCCCATGGGTTGGGAAAGCACTCACGACCGCGCGTGCTGAAGAGGTGATCGAGCTGCGTCTTGAGCCCGTCGAGTGCGCGCCGGAGCGGCCCGCGCCATTTTTGCCGCCAGTCGCCGCGGAACCGGCATCCGCAATCGGACCGCCAGCGCTCGACGCCATGAGCGCAGCTCCAGGAACTGTTCTCGTGGATCAACACTTCCCATTCCGGCGGGTGGAGTTCCAGGAATTCACCGTAATTCGTCAGCCGGACTTCGGGGTGCTGCGCCAGGCGATCCAGCGCATAGGCCAGTGCCATATCCCCGTGGGGATGATGATGGCCGTAGGATTCGCCGTCGGTCGCGATGTGCATCAACTGGGCGTGCTCGCGTCGGTCGTCGAAACCCTGGAACAGCCGATCGAGAAACCGTTCGCCGCTGTCGAGCAGCCGCTCGAAGGCGACGTGGCGCGAGACGATGCCGTCATAGAAGAAGAGCACGATCGATCGCCCGGAGGGGAGGCGGCAGAGGTAGGCACGCGACGGATCGATGCCGTCGGGGATCTCCTCCCAGGTCTTCGTACCTAGCTTTCGCCACCGTTTGGCCTGGCGAGGCGCCAGGACCGTGAACCGGATCCCCGCCTCCGCCAGCACCTCGAGGGTTTCGAGGTCCACGGCCGTCTCCGCCAGCCACATCCCTTCCGGATTGCGCTCGAACCGACGGCGGAAGTCGGCGATCCCCCAGGCGACCTGCGTCTCCTTGTCGTGGCGTCCGGCCAGCGGCATGATCGTATGATTGAAGTTTTGTGCCAGGGCATTACCGTGACCTCCCCGACGCTCCCGGCTCAGCCGGTCGGCTTCGATGATCCCCTGATAGGCTTCGGGCGCGCCCTCGGCCATCCACTGGAGGAGCGTCGGGCCGAAATTGAAGCTGATCCACGCATAATTGTTCAACAAGTGAGTGATCCGCCCCTGGCCGTCGAGGAGCCGCGAACGCGTATTCGGCGCGTAGCACTCGCGCGTGATCCGCTCATTCCAATCGTGGAATGGGGCGGCGGAGTCCTCGACTTCCACCACATTCAGCCAGGGATTCTCGCGCGGCGGCTGGTAGAAATGGCCGTGGATGCAGACGTAGCGGGGATGGTGCATACCTGAGATGATTCCTCGGTGTTCGGCGGAGCGGTCTGAGATTGGTGATCCGGCCAGGAAAACCTGCATGTGCGTCGTATCAAGCGGGAGTCGGGAAGGGGAGATCGCTGACGGTCGCGACGACGGGCTCGGACCCCGGCGCGATCTCGACCCGAAGGGGTGTCCCGGCCCGTGCATGACTGGTGCGGATCAGGGCCAGGGCCAGGGGACGTCCCCGGGCCGGCGAGACCGCGGCCGAGGTGATCGTGCCCACGCGCTTCCCGTCGGCTTCCAGGGCCGAACCGGAAACCGGACACGCCGATCCGGGATCGAACGCCAGCCCCTTGAGGATCTGGTTGACGTGCCCCAGCGCATCGATTCGCGCAACCGTCTCCTGTCCCAGGTAGCATCCCTTGACGAAGCTGATCGCCCGGGCGTCCCGGCCGATCTCCTGCGGGAGGTTCTTTTCGGTGATCTCCTTACCGAAGACCGGAGTCCCGGCCTCGATCCGAAGGGCTTCGAACCTCGATGGGTCGAGCTCGGTCAATTCCCCGGGTTGACCGGCGGCCTTCAGGGCCTCGATGAGAACCGCGGAGTTCAAGCGATCGCCGATCAATGTCAGACCCGGTAAACCGGTCGGCGATTCGCGAATGACCCGAAAGGTGCACCCACCCACTTCGGCCGATGCATGTGCGTATTCCGTGGGTTCGTGTACGGGACCGCCGATGCGACGGACCAGCTGATCAGCCCGGGCGCCGATCAGATGGAGCTCGAACGTCTCCCCTGTGCGGTCGACGATCGTGACGTCGTCGAAGATCCCGTACTTCTGGAAATGAGGCAAGGCCAGCTCCATGCCACCGGGATCGGAACGGACTACGATCCCGTCCTCGGCGGTCAGGATGATCACATAGCCGATGGTCTTGCCCTGAGTGCTGGTGACAAACGCTTCGCAACCTCGCCCGGCAGCCAGGCGTTTGACCTCGTTGGTCGTGAGGTTGTGCAGGAACTTGGCCCGATCCGGACCCGTGACCTCGATCCGGCAACGGTCTGAGCGGTCGGTCAGACCGACAGAGACCAGCGTAGCTTCGGCAGGATCAGAATGGAGCATAAAAATCTGTTCAAATAATAAGAACCCCGACCGGAAAAGGGGCTGGCACTGTGTCTCCGCGGGGCCAATCCCGATTGGGGTGGGGTTCTGCAAGACAGCCTGATCGGTCGCGGAGGGAAACTCCCTTCTAGTTTAGCGGGGGATCGTGGTCTCGACCATCCATTCACGAGGATTTCGCAAACGAGAGGCCCGGATCCGCCGGCTGGCTCTCCAGGATCTTGAAGGTAAACTCGCGGTCGCCTCGCCAGATGATGTCGCCCACCATGGAATTGACCTGGTCCGGACTGAGCGTCAAGGTTCCGTCCTCAGAGGCGCAGTCCCCCTCGTATTTGCGGAGGTGTCCCGCGCGGTTCACCTCCCAGATCAGGTGTCCGCGAGGTTGGAAGGTCACGGTGATGGTCGTGTCTTTCCGGGGATGGGAAATCCAGGTCCCTTCGAGGTTCCCTGGCTGCCCGCCTGGGGAGGCCGCGGGCGTGGGACTACTCGGTTTCGACGGCTGGAACTCCTGGATCAACTGGGCGACCAGCAAGTTGTCGGGTTGGAGCGCCGCGACGATCTTCAGTTGGCCGAGCGCGGCATCAGCGTACCCGGTGGTGAAGTACTGGCAAGCGAGCAGGAAGCGGGCCGATGCCGACCGGGGATTCTCGTCGGCGAAGGTCTCGAGGATCCGGAGCTGTCGCGTGTAGGTTTCCAGGTGGTCGTAGAGATGTGTCAAGGTCGTCCAGTCCCAGCCGGGTACGACCGCGATCACGGAATTGAGGGTCGAGGCTGCCTCGCGATAGCGATGGAGCGTCATCAGGGTCAGGGCTCGGAACTGATGTAACGCGGGATCGTTGGGCATGATCCGCAACGACGCATCGGTCAGTTTCAGGGCCTGGGTGAAGTCTTCTCGCCGGAACGCCTCGCGCGCCGCACGGAAGCGTTCGAGAGCGTCGTGGAGCAGGGTCTCGTTCGGCGGTGACGCCACGACGTTTAGCGGGTGGGAATCATCCCAGGGGTCTCCCCGACCCGGCTCGTTCGGGGCGTCGTCGGCTTCGAAGGGATTGCCGAAGTCGAAGTATCCCCAGTCATAAGCCATCGGACCGATGAGCCAGGCAGGCAGTCCCCAGCCCTGTCCCATCCCCGGGCGAGACAACAGGATCGGAACGAGGCCGCCGCCGCGTGAGCCGGTCCCCTCCTGGGTGAGGCCGCCACCCGACCTGAATCCCGACCCATCGCCGGCGGATCGCCACGTCGGCGAACCAGAGTGATGGACGTTCCAGTAACCATGCAACCACCCGCGATGATAACTCCGGTAGGGATTGGTCCGGACCAAGGCCGGCTCGTTCGCGGTCAGTTCGACGGGCTTGATTCGAGGGCGATTGTCGATACCGGCTGGACTGACGGGCCGAGCTGGGATCGCGGGGGCGCTGATCGGAGAGGCCAGTACCGGTGCCGGGCGATTGTAGGTCGAATACGTGGGGGAGGCGGAAAGCACGGGGTTCGAAACGGCGGGCCGCTCTTCGGGGATCGTGCCCCGCCCAATCGTCCCCTCAGCACCGACTCCTGCAGCCTCATGCGGACTGACGGCACCCTGTTGTGCCGGCAGGCCAAGGGCCACCGCCAGCGCCACGAGCCGCCCCACCGCGTTCGTCACAGCATGGATGATCATGATTCTCCTCATGCCTGATCGACGTCAGGAATCCCGTTTGGCTGAACGGATTGTCGAGGCTTGCCTCACCTGGATCGGCGCGATATGCGCGGGGAACGATCGTACCCCGACAAGCGCCGCGGCCTCTCGGACACGAGCCGTTTTTTTCCAGGCATGAGCGATTGCACGTCCCGGGCTTCCTGCGTGTGGCAAGAGGCTCCTGAACTAGCAATCGTTATGGCAGGCATAGATCCTTGAATTATTATGGCCCGATCGAGCCGGACAGTCAAGATCGACTGGATTCGCAATGATATGTAGAATCGATCAGAAATCGGGTTCCGAGTCGACTTCCACGCGGGTCATTTCGGCCCGACTGACGAAGGAGGCGGACCCGCTCTTGGCGACGAGCCGCCGGGCGTGTTCGGGCCGCTCCAGGGCGACCATGGAGAGGTCTTCGACGATCTGGGGATCGAGGGCGCTGTACACGAAAAGATCGGCCCAGGCCATCGCGCGGGCCAGTTGGCGGGCAATCCGATAGTCTTCGGCGTTCTCCTGTCCTCGGAGTCGCCGCTGAGGGCCGTCTTGGGGTCTTCGAGGTCCATCAGTTGCCGTAGAGCCGGGCCGACCGTTCCCGAGGCTCGAGACAGGAGGATGATCTTGCCTCCATGCTGGACCAGTCGGGCCGCGGTCGCCGATGCGTCGGCGAGATCCTCGAGCGTGGTGGGAGCACCCGGACGGCCGACGCCGGCCACGACGAGCTCGGCGCGCGACGGGGCCCGGAAGGTCCAGTGGCGTTCCAGGGACTCGATTCCCCGATCGCGCACCGTCGTGTCGCGCCCGGCGACGACCTCGAGCAGACCGTCAGCTCCCGGCAAGAGCCCGATGTGGAACTGCGTCCCCAGCAGCCAGCTCACTTCGAGCGATTCATCGAGTCCGGAAGGATCCGTGCCACGGGCGCCGCCCCTGGCCGGGTCGGACCGCCCGTCGCGGAACGCCCGCAGGGTGGCCCGGTCGCTCAGGCCCGGGAAGACGACGCTCCACGGCCCTTGATAGCCCAGGTCCGGGTCAAACCCGAGTCGACCCACCGGCACGACCACATCGGCATCGGTCAACGATCGACCCAGATAGACCCGTCGCCCTTGTTTCGTGCTCGCCAGGTAAGCCAGTTGAGCCCGATCGTCCGGATCATGAACCTGGATCCGCCGGTTGCCGACCGGCAAGACTTCCCCAATCCCCACGGCGCCCGGAGGCGAAAGGACCGTCAGGCTCCCGGGCTCGATGCCTGCCTGTTCGAACAGGTGACCGAGGGCATCGAGGACCAATCCGGGCCGGGGAATCGTCGGGTCGCAGGCCACGACGATCTGGTCGCCCGGCACCAGCATCTGGCGTATCGGCGGAAAATCCCGAGGGTTCTCCAGCGCCTCACCAATGACCGCAGCCTCCTGGGAGGGATCCAGCCCTCTCGGGCCGTTCCAGGAGGCGACCCATCGCTCCTCGGGCAGCTCGAACTCCAGGTCGTCATCCTGGAAATCGACCACGATGCGCATGAAAAGGCCCCATCACACTCTCGATCCACCCGGGACGGCCCCGGCTATTTTTCGCGAATCTCCGGCGGGGTTCGCTCAACATCCGATCATCTTAGGCCGGGCCTGCGCAAGCCGGTCAAGCGATGCAGGTCGCCAACGGGGATCCGCCGGAGCCGCACCGCGTGGGTCCAAAACCCCGGTTCCCCGTTTCGCAAGGCGGGACGAGGTCTCGCGTAGGTGTCATCCCCGACCCAAGGGTGCGCGCACGTCGCAGAGATTCCACGTAAGGAAGAAGCGACGAACGTAGATTTTATTCGGCTCGCCAGTGTAGGATAGGCCCGGACATTTCGCTGAGACCAAACGACTTTTTGGGGTGCCTATCCAGGCTTTCTCCTGGCCCGGAGGTCGGTCATGCGACAAGCTCCCAGGCCCACGGTTTCCGATCGATGCGCCGGCTATCGTCGGCGCGTGTTGTGGCTCCTGACCGCGCTCGCGACGCCGGGCTGCGGCCACGAGGACAAGATCGATTTCACGAGCGACACGAAGCCTCCGGACCTGCGGCTGATCCGGCCCCAGGTCCGGAAGATCGTCCGGGGCGTCGAGCAGCCCAGCTTCATCGAGAGCTACGAGCGCACGTCGATCTTTCCCAAGCCGACCGCCTACATCCAGAAGTGGATCGTGGACATTGGCGATAAGGTGAAGAAAGGTGACGTGCTCGCCAACCTTTTCGCGCCTGAGCTGGTCGAGGAGTATGGCAAGAAGAAGGCGATGGTCGTACTCGACCAGGAGCGGATCGCGCTGGCCCTCATGGTGGTGGAGGTGTCCGAGGCCGACGTGAAGGCGGCCCAGGCCACCCTCCAGGAGGCCGAGGAGATCCTGGACAAGTATCAGGCCGAAGTCGAGCGCTGGGACTCGGAGGTGAAGCGGCTCGACAACGAGGTCAAGAAGGGCGTCGTTGATCCCGATATCCTCCGGGAGTTGACCCATCAGCTCAAGTCGAGCATCGCGGCGCGTGACGCGGCGAAGGCGTCCATCGAGCGTGCGAAAGCGGAGCTGCTCTCGCGGCGAGCGGTGCTGGCTCGTGCTGAGGTCGATGTCCGCGTCAAAGAAGCTGACCTGAAAGTGGCCGTGAGCGAGGCGAAATACGCGAAGGCCTGGGTGGACTACCTCACGCTCACCGCTCCTTTTCCCGGCGTGATCACGGCCCGTAACGCCAACACCTTCGACTTCGTGCTGCCCAGCTCCGGCGATCCCTCGGCCAACACCCGCGCCCCGGACCTCTCTCCCAACGGCGCCGCGGCGCCGATCTACGTGGTCGAACGCACCGACATCGTCCGCGTTTTCGTGGACGTCCCCGAGCAGGACGCCAACTACATCCACATCGGGACCAAGGCCAGCGTGCTGGCCCGGGCGTACCGCGACGAGCCGATCTCGGCGAAGGTCACCCGCACCTCCTGGGCGCTGAACGTCAAGAGCCGCACGCTCCGCACTGAGGTCGACCTGCCCAACCCGGGCGGCCAGCTCTTGCCCGGGATGTACGCTGACGTGAAGGTGCTCATCGAACATCCCAACATCCAGGCGCTGCCCTACGACGCCCTGATCTATAACGGTGACCAGACCTTCTGCTGGACCTACAGCAACGGCCGGTCCTTGCGGACGGAAATCCAGACAGGAGTCAGCGACGGCGAGTGGATCGAGGTCACCAATCGCCGCGTCCCCAGCTCCAAGGCGGCATCCACCGACGATGATCCCTGGGTGCCGATCGATGGGTCGGAGCAGATGATCGCGGGCGACCTCTCGCTCCTCGCCGATGGTGAACCGGTTCGGATCGCCCCTGCCTCGGGAGAGGAGAAAGTCGCGCGCAAGTCCCCCTGAATCCAGCGTCATCGGCGACCGGATCGAGATCCCCATTCGCGGAATCGACCCGATCGATGAACTCCGATTCGCCGATCCCGAGGTGGATGGAAAGCGATGTCGCAAGCGCCAGTCGGCAATATCTCGGATCGGAGAACAAGGATTTGACTTTTCAAACGTATTGCAGTATTGTGAGAGGGAGTGGAGCTTTGCGGGTCAGGATATGGGGCCAGTCGATGCGATCAAACATGAAGATCGATCTGTGGTCTCGCGTCGCCTTGGCCCTGGTTCTCTGGGTGTCGGTCTTCACCTCTCCGATCCGATCGCCCGTGACGGGAACCGCAATCCCGAATTATCTCCGCAGGAATTTCGCCACCTGTCCCGTCGCGCGGGTCCGGGCTATTCCGCAGTCCGATCTGATGTCCCGCCATCAGTTGATGATCCGTCTCGCGTCGGGCACTCGTCAGCATGAGGCGCGCTGGCCGAAGTCGACGGGCTCTGGTTTTTCCGCTCACGAGTTCTCTCCCGTTCCGGATCCGGACGCTCCGAATCGCTTACCAAGACACTTGCCCCTGCGTTGTTGAGGGATCCACAGGGTCTCTTGGTCACGCCAAGGGGACCCCACGCCCGTGCAACGGTGGGGCGACAACGGTCGAAGCCGTCTCCGACCGCCGACCCGGATTCCTCACGCCGCCGTGCAAGGGCCTCGCTCGCGTTCTACAAGCTGACGAGCGTTTGAGTTGCCGCTTGCGCCGAGCTTTGATGGGGCGAGGGAAACGCTGGGGTTCTCCAACCAGGGCGCTTCCTTCGATTGCAAGGGGCTATCCCAATTCGGCGTTCGAAGACGGATGTTCCCCAATCGATCGAAGCCCACCCGAGGAATGGCGGGCGAGGGCCGTCTCGGCCCGACTGAGCCATGGCCCGGAGCGGAAAGGTGCAAAACCCTCACAATCATCGCCGCTGTGATTGGTATATGCTCACTTGTGCGAGCGTGATTCAATTGATGCTATTATCCTGGTGCGTGAAAGTGAGAATCCGTAGTTGGAGGCCCATGAACTCGAAAGGCGCGCTCAAACTGTCTGTCTTCGCCAGACTTCCAGTCATCAGGAGGGCTTTTTTTCATGCCGGGTAAGGCGGCTAAGATCACCCTGACCGAAGGTCAACGAGAGATCCTCCTGACGCTCCGCGACTCCGCCGGGGAGTCCCCGCATCTGCGACAACGTGCCACGATCATTCTCCTGGCCTTCGAAGGCTTGCGCAACAACGAGATCGCGACGGAAGTTGGCCTTGGGCAACGATTCGTGGGGCGATGGCGGCGCCGCTGGGCCAAGGCGTGGAACAGTCTGGTGGAAATCGAGTGTGGCAAGACCAAAACTGATCTGACAGCGGCGATCGATGAGATCCTCAGGGACGAACCACGGACCGGTGCGCGGCCCAAGTTCTCGGTCGAGCAGATTACGCAAATTCTGGCCGTGGCCCGCGAGCCCCCCCCGAATCGCGATCAGGAGAGCGGAGACTGGACGGCCCATGAACTGGCCGTCGAAGTCGTCAGAAGAGGCATCGTCGCGTCGATCTCGGCATCCCAGGTGCGACGCTACCTCCGTGAGGCGGAGTTGGGTCCTCTTCTGAGTCGCGACTGGGTCAAGAGGATGGAGAAGGCCCAGCGGCAGCACTTGACAACGCTTCTCTTCTAAACTACAAATTGATTTGGATTCTTAACGTTAGGCACGGATTCATAGGGTGATGGCCAACCGAAGCATCCTGAACCACGGTATCCGAATCGCATCCGTGCTGGCGCTGCTGGCGGGGGTGATGACCTCGCCGCTCCGGCCGTCGAGGCTGGTTGCTGGCGTTCCCTCCCCTCGTTTCCACTCTGACAACCTTGCCCTTCCCAGGACGGTTTCGTCCCGCATATCGGCGACCTGGTTCGGTTCACAACCGCTCTTGGTCAAGGCTCTTCCCGCTGAGAGCGAGGAGGAGTTGAACCGGACAACTGGTCCGGTTTGGTTCGGTCTCGATCAGCCTCCCGCCGTCGCTTTCAAGTCTGAGTGGATCCTTACCGCCTCCGGCTTCGATCTGGTGTTCCACCCGCTTCGTTGTTGAGTCCCGCGTCCGACATAGCGCCGGCGGACGCCAGTCCGCGCGGATGGTATCGTCGCGGTGTCCTGGGCATCGCGGTCGTGATGTCGCCTGGGGCGCTGCGTGTCGCTGACACGGGCGTCGACCGCGCCGGTGATCTCGGGCGGTCTCCGTGGGTTCGAGCCGTTCGGGACCAGACCGTCCTCGTTTGGGAGGAAGGGCCGACCGACTCGTTCGTTACGGATACGTCTTAACACTCTCCTTCTCTCTACCGGCCCGCCTTCGGCCGCGTCGAGTCGCGGACCGGTCAGATTCTCCGTCGACCTCGCGCCACTTTCGCGCAGCATCTATCTGCTATTATGTTCACGTTTGTGGTCAAGGGATTTCGGTTGACATTCACGTCAACCGTATCAAGAATGTTCTTGACATGAAATGCAATAGGACACGTAAAGCTTCGATGCCGGGCCTGCCTCGACTCGGCCGGGAGTCCATGCCATGAATCCGACCGTCTTCGCGATGCGCCGCCCCGTCACGACCATGATGCTAGTTGTGGCCCTGGTCAGCGGCGGCGCGCTGGCTTACACCCGCATGCGTGTGGATATCTTCCCCGCGCTGAACGTGCCGAAGATCTACGTGTTCCTCGATTACATCGGCATGAGCCCCGACCAGATGGAGGGGTTCATCGTCAACCAGCTCGAGCTGTACTTCCAGTACGTGGACGGCATTCAAGATATCAATACGCGAAACATCCAGCAGGTCGCCTTGACCGAGCTCTCGTTCTTTCCGGGCACCGACATGGGCCAGGCGATGGCCCAGGTGGTGGCGATGTCGGACCGGGCCATGTCGTGGATGCCCAAGGGCACCTTACCGCCGATGATCATGCGGATGGATGCGGGAAGCGTCCCGGTGGGCTACCTCGTGTTCGAGAGCGAGGTGACCTCGCTGGGTGCGATGGGCGACCTGGCCCAGAACATCATCCGGCCGCTGGTACAGAAGTTCGTGCCCGGCACGGTGGCGATCTCGCCGTTTGGGCCGAATATGCGGTCGATCGTCATCAACGTCGACCCGCACAAGATGCTGGACTACAACCTGACGCCACAGATGATCATCGATGCCCTGGCAAAGGGGAACACGATCATCCCGGCGGGGAACGTCTACATCAAGGACGCGATGCCGGTGGTCTCGAATAACGCGACGGTGGTCAACCCCAAGGAGATGGGCAACATCCCGCTGAGGTTGGAGAAGAACGTCTACCTCCGCGACGTGGCGACGATCCAGGACGACGTGGACATCACATACGGCTATGCGCTGGTCAATGGCAAGAAGTCGGTCTATCTGCCGATCATCAAGAAGGACACGGGCTCGACGCTGACGGTCGTGTCGGACGTTCACAACCATATGCAGATGTTCCGCGACGCGGTCCCGAAGGACGTCTCGATCAACTTCGAGTTCGACGAGTCGCCGACGGTGGTGGCGGCGGTCGAGAGCGTGGCGACCGAGGGGATGATCGGGGCGGGCTTGACCGGCTTGATGATCCTGTTGTTCCTCCAGGACCCGCGGAGCGTGATCGTGGTCGTGTCGAACATCCCGCTGGCCTTGCTGGGGTCGTTGGTGGGGCTATGGATCACGGGCAATACAATCAACATCATGTCGCTGGGCGGCATGGCGCTGGCGATCGGCATCCTCGTGGACGAGGCGACGGTGACGATCGAGAACGTGCACGTGCAGATGGGGCACACCCAGAACGTTGCAACGGCAGTGCTGCACGCCAGCAATGCGACGGCGGTGCCGCGGCTTTTGGCGTTGCTCTGCATCCTCTCGGTGTTCATTCCGGCATTCATCATGGGCGACCCGCTCCGGTCGCTGTTCATGCCGCTGACTCTGGGTGTTGGATTCGCGATGATCTCGTCATACCTGCTGTCGAGCACATTCGTGCCGATCCTGTGCGTGGCCTTGCTCAAGCACATGGGGCATGGGCATGGCGAGGGGAAGCCGGGTCTGTTTGACCGGTTCCTCAAGGTTTACGGCAAGCTGGTCCACTGGTTCGTCCACTTGCGTTGGCTGATGGTACCCAGCTATCTCGGGGCGTGCGGGCTGGTCCTCTGGGTGCTGGGGACGCAGGTCGGCAACGAGTTGTTCCCGCAGATCGATTCCGGTCAATTCGTACTCCGGTTCCGGCCGCCGCCCGGCTCCGGCTTCGAGCTGACGCGGCAGATGGCGATCAAGTGCCTCGAGGAGATCGAGCACGAGGCGACGGCCGATCACATCGCGATCACGATGGGTTACGTCGGCCAGGTGGCCCCGAACTTCGGCATCGACAACATGGTGCTGTTCATGCGCGGGCCCGACGATGGCCAGTTGCGCGTCGCACTGACGGAAGACAGTGGGATCAAGCTCGACAAGTTCCGGGAGCGGCTCCGTGAGGTTCTGCCCAAGAACGTGATTCCTTGGATGGCCAAACGGCTAGAGCAGGGGGGCCTGGCACCAGCGGAGGCGGAACGGCAAGCCAAGCTGTCGACCTTCGGATTCGAGCCCGGCGATATCGTGACCTCGGTCATGAGCTTTGGCTCGGCGACGCCGATCGCGGTCCGCGTCGTCGGCACCGACCTGAAGCTGGTCCGGCAGCACGCGGAGAAGATCGCCAGCGGGATGAGACGGATCAAGTTCCTCCGCGATATCTCGTTCGTGCAGACGCTCGACTACCCCTCTGTGGAAGTGACCATCGACCGCGAGAAGGCGGGGTTGAGCGGTGCCACGATCCAGGACGTGGCGCACTGCGCTGGTGATGGCTACCGCGTCAACCCGGTTCGCCAACCTCAATTACTGGGTCGACGTCAAGACGGGGTTCGACTACCTGGTGCAGCTCCAGGTACCGCCCCTGCGGATGGAGAAGCCGGAAGACGTCGAGACCTTGCCGATCGAGTCGGTCAACCCCCTGGTCAACCTGATGATCCGGGACGTGGCCACGGTTCGCCGGGGCGTGCGGCCCGGGGAGCTGGACCGCGACATGTCGCAGCGCGTACCTGACCTTGACAGCCAACGTCGAGGGTGAGGACATGGGCCGGGCCTCGGCCCAGGTCGAGCAGGCGATCCAGGCCGCTGGGGAACCACCCCGCGGTGTGCGGGTGGAGCCCATGGGCCAGATCCCGCCGATGAGGGAGATGTTCAAGTCGCTGGGGATCGGGCTGGGGGTCGCGGTGTTCGTGATCTTCGTGCTCTTGACCGCCTATTTCCAGTCGCCGCGGTTGTCGCTGATCGCCGTCGGTGCGGTCCCGGGTGTGCTCGCGGGCATTGCGGTCATCCTCTATTCCACGAACACCTCGCTCAACATCGAGTCGTTCATGGGGTCGATCATGTGTCTGGGTGTGTCGGTGTCGAACTCGGTCATGCTTGTGACGTTCATCGACGAGCACTGGAAGCGCGGGGTGCCCTCGGTCGAGGCGGCCATTCTGGGTGCCAGCGAGCGGCTGCGGCCGATCTTGATGACCGCCTGTGCGATGACCGTGGGCATGGTGCCGATGGCGCTGGCGCTGGAGCGGGGGAGCCAGATGCAGGCCCCACTGGGGCTGGCGGTCATCGGCGGGCTGGTGATGTCAACGTTCGCCACTCTGCTGGTGGTCCCGTCGATCTTCGCAGTCGTGATTGGCAAGAAAGTGTCTCGGTCGCCGTCGATCTACCCGGACGACCCCGAGAGCTGCGCACTACGACCCCAACGTCTACGCCAACCAGGATCATCCCGGGCACGCGTCCGAGCATGGGGCGAGCCCGGCCGATCCGTACGCCGACGAGAACGGACTCGATCCGGATATCGGCCATACGCCAGGAGCTGCTCCCAATGCGCCCGTATAACTCAGCTTACTTGTCCCGGAGAATGGTGATGGACCTTGAACTCGGAAAGACTTCAGGGGCGGGCACCGTGAAGCACCGCCCTGTTAACTGGAGGTCCCTGATGCGCCGCGTCTTTCGGCACTCGGATTCCGATCGTATTGTCGGCCGCCGCTGGCCCTGGTTTGGACTCCTGGTGGCCCTGGCCGTTCCGGGCTGCAGCCACGAGGTCAAGATCAATTTCGCGAACGACACGAAGCCCCCAGCCATGCAGTTGATCCACCCACCGGTCCGGAAGATCGTCCGGATCGTGGGCCAGCCCAGCTTCATCGAGAGCTACGAGCGCACGCCGATCTATCCCAAGCCGACGGCCTACATTCAGAAGTGGATCGTGGACATCGGCGACAAGGTGAAGAAGGGCGAAGTGCTCGCCCACCTCTTCGCGCCGGAGCTGGTCGAGGAGCATGGCAAGAAGCAGGCGAACGTCGTTCTCGACCAGGAGCGGATCGCGCTGGCCCTCAAAGTGGTGGAGGTGTCCGAGGCCGATGTGAAAGCGGCCCAGGCCAGCCTCCAAGAGGCCGAGGAGATCCTGGACAAGTATCAGGCCGAAGTCGATCGGTGGGACTCGGAGGTGAAGCGGCTCGACAACGAGGTCAAGAAGGGTGTGGTCGATCCCGATATCCTCCAGGAGTCAACCCATCAGCTCAAGTCGAGCATCGCGGCGCGCGAACGAGCGAAGGCGACCATCGAGCGGACGAAGGCTGAGCTGCTCTCCCGCAAGGCGGCACTGTCGAAGGCCGAGGTCGATGTCCGGGTCGCCGAAGCCGACCTGAAAGTGGCCGAGAGCTGGGAAAAATACGCGAAGGCCTGGGTGGACTACCTCACGCTCACCGCTCCCTTTGCCGGCGTGATCACGGCCCGTAACGCCAACACTTTCGACTTCGTCCTGCCCACCTCCGGGGACCCCACGGCCAACAGTCGCGCTCCCCCACCTCTCTCCCAACGGAGCCGCGGCGCCGATCTACGTGGTCAACCGCACCGACATCGTCCGCATCTTTGTGGACGTCCCCGAGCAGGACGCCAACTACGTGCAAATCGGCACCAAGGCCAGCGTACTGGCCCGGGCGTACCGCGATGAGCCGATCCCGGCGAAGGTCACCCGCACCTCCTGGGCACTGAACATGAAGAGCCGCACGCTCCGCGCCGAGATCGACCTGGACAACCCCGGCAGCCAGCTCTTGCCTGGGATGTACGCCTACGTCAAGGTGATCATCGAACGTCCCAACGTGCGCGCGCTGCCAGAGTCGGCGCTGACCTACAGCGGCGAGAAAGCCTACTGCTGGACGCGCGAGAACGGGGTCGCGGTGCGAACCGAAGTGCAGACGGGGGTCAGTGACGGCGACTGGATCGAAGTCACCAATCGCCAGCTCTCTCAGACGGCCGATGGCACCGATCCCTGGGTGCCGATCGATGGGTCGGAGCAGGTGATCGTAGGCGACTTCTCGCTCCTCGCCGAGGGCGCCCCGATCGAGGCCGCCCCGGAAACCGAGGAGACGAAACTGGCGAGTGCCGCCGCGTCCCAACCCTCTGCCCCAGACCCTGCCCTCAACCCGGTCTCTACCAATTCCGCGCACTCTGGAGGCGGTCCGACGAACGTCGCCCCCGCGGCATCGGGTCCGGTTGAGGCATTGAATGGCTCTGGCCGGAAGGGAGGGAATAAATTGTGAGACTCCTCGGCAAACACGGCCGGCGAGCGGGTGACACGCGTCGTGTTCAGCCCAGCCCGGAATCTCTCGGGAGGTGCGGCCGAGGTTGAGCACAACGGCTGGCCCTCGAACTGAGACTGACCGGTTGTCAAGCAGCCTTCTGGGTTGAATAACAGTCGTGATCCGTGGGGAGTGCTCTCGTCGTCGTGCAGCGAGCCGCCGCGTCCTCCGGTGGAGGCTTGTTGTATCGAAGGAGCGTTCGGAGGCACACCGTCCTGTCTGGTCGAGTTCAGTACGTAAGTGGCATGGGGAGCTAGCCTTTGCAAAAACGCGGTCGTAAGATGAAATGTTGGACTCTCACGGAACAGCCAAGCTCTCGTCGGAGGAAGCCAGCATGAGTCAGGCGGAAACTCCGGTTGGTTCGAGCATCGTGGCGGTCTATCCCGACCACGCTGCGGCCGAGAAGGCGATTCAGCAGCTTCACGAGGCTGGCTTCGCCAAGTGCGACCTCTCGATCATCGGCCGCGACTTTCAATTGAGAGAGGAGCCGGTCGGCTTCATCAGCCCCGGCGACTACGCCAAGGCCGGGGCAGCGACAGGCGCGTCGTTCGGAGGCCTGTTCGGCCTGCTCGTCGGCGCGGCGGTCGTGCTCATACCTGGAGTGGGGCCCGTGATTGTCGCCGGCCCGCTGGCGGCGGCGCTGCTGGCGGGGGTGGAAGGGGCGATCGCGGGGACGGCGCTGGGCAGCCTGGCCGGGCGCTGGTCGGCTGGGGAATCCCGAAGGAGCGGGCCCTCAAGTACGAGACGCAGATCCAGGGAGGCAAGTTCATCGTCGTGGTTCGGGGCGTCCCCGAGGTCGTCGCACGTGCCCGGAGCTTGCTCGATCCCCACACGCCGGAGCATCTTGAGGTCTATGAGCCGGCGGCGTGGTGAATCCGAATGTATCCCCGGCTCGGTGAGGCTCGTTCGCTGCGGCGCGGTTTCGAGAGGCCCTCTCGGGATGAGTCCGGCCTCTCCAGCCTTCGACCGAGACGTCCGGCGCGAGAAGAGATCAAGAGCGCCTCTGGTGAGAAAGAAGCTGTCCTCGCGCGGCGATGGACACTCGGTGTCAATGGCAATAATACGGTATATGTCGATGGTGCTTTCTTGTCATTCCAGGTCTCCCGGGGGTTGTGATATGGAGCCAAGCACGCGCCTGTCGCCGGGCGATCTCCGGTTTCTCGATTCTTTGCGCCTGGCAAAGTGCCTACCTTGACGGGAGATCCGTGATGCGTCGTGTCATCTTAGCCGCCATCTGCGAACGACTGGCCAGTTTCCGTCGGCCGGCGTTCTGCGCCCTGTTCGGTCTGCTGGCGGCCCTGGCAGCGCCAGGGTGCCATCACGAAGAGGAGACCCGCTATAAGAGTGTGGCGAAGCCTCCAGTCGTGCAGTTGATCCATCCGGAGGTTCGGAACATCGTCCGGGTCGTCGGACAGCCGAGCTTCATCGAGAGCTTCGAGCGCTCATCGGTCTATCCGAAGATGAACGCCTACATCCAGGAGTGGAAGGTCGACATCGGCGACACGGTGAAGAAAGGCCAGACGCTCGCCACCCTGTTCGTGCCCGAACTGGTCGAGGACCACTTGACGAAAGGGGCGACGGTCAAGCTCGATGAAGAACGGATCGAGCTCGCTCTCAAGGTGGTGGACGTGGCCCAGGCTGACGTCCAGGCGGCTGTGGCTCGCCTCGACGAGGCGCGGGCGGAACTCGCCAGCTACCGGGCCGAGGTCGAGCGCTGGGACTCGGAGGTCAAGCGACTCGAGGACGAGGTCAGGCGCGGCGTGGTCGATCCTCAGACCCTGCTCCAGTCAACCAATCGGCTCAAGGCGAGCACTGCGGCGCGTGATGCGTCGAAGGCGACCGTCATGAAGGCGGAAGCCGAGCTGCTCTCGCGTCGGGCGGCGCTGGCCAAGGCCGAGGTGAACGTCCGGGTCGCCAGGGCCGACCTGAAAGTGGCCGAGAGCGAAGAAAAACGGCTCCAGGCCTGGGTGGGCTACCTCGTACTCCCCGCGCCGTATGACGGCGTGATCGTGGCGCGCAACGCCAACACCTTCGATTTCGTCCTGCCCACCACCGGCGATCCCTCGGCCGACGCCCAAGTCCCCAACCTTTCACCCAGCGGCGCCGCCGCGCCGATCTACGTGGTCAACCGCACCGACGTCGTCCGCATCTTCGTGGACATCCCCGAACAGGACGCCAACTACGTGCAAATCGGCACCAAGGCGACCGTCCTGGCCCGGGCGTACCGCGACCAGCCGATCTCGGGCAATGTCACGCCGCACCTCCTGGGCGCTGAACGTCAAGAGCCGCACGCTCCGCGCCGAGATCGACCTGACCAATCCGGAGAGCCATCTCTTGCCCGGGATGTACGCCTACGCCAAGGTGATCATCGACCGGCCAGGGGTGCACGCGCTTCCCATCGCGGCGCCCATGCACGTAACGACAACACCATCTGCGAGCTGCGTGTCTGTAATCGTGTCCATGCCAAGGTGTCGGCGCTGATGAATGTCGGCGAGAAGACCTTCTGCTGGATGTACGAAGACGGCAAGGCGAAGCGGATCGAGGTGCAGACGGGCGTCACCGACACCAAGGGCCAGTGGATCGAGGTCACGAATTACCAGCCCGCGTCGGTGGTCGGCGGCGGGGAGCACTGGACGCCGATGACCGGGACGGAGCAGATGATCCTCGGCGACCTCTCGATTCTCACTGATGGGTCCGCCGTGGAGGTCGCTCAAGCGAAGAACGAGACGAAAGTTGCGACTGAGAAGACCGCTACTCCGACGACTGCCCCGGAGAAGGCCGGCCCGGTTGCCGTAGCCCCGGTACACGCTCCTTGACCCTCCTCCGAGTGAGTTGAGCGACTGGGCCGGCCGTTTCCACGCCGGCCTGGAGCGCCTCACGGTTGGGTTGCGCATACGAGCCCGAAGCACTAGCGAGTGAGTGGATCACTCTCGCCGTAATCCACTCGCTGGCGCTTCGGGCTCGTATCGATTCGATGCGGTGATCTCATTGGATCGCGAAACCGCGATCCTGCGGCCGATGGATGTCGGTTGGATCGCTCAGAAATGCCCGGCGTAATCGATGCGGTGGGTCCTTGCGGCGACGAGCTCGTTGATGGCCGTGTCTGGCAGGCCCACTTTCGGACCCGCGCCCGACTCCGCGCCCGGGCCATAGGCGACGATCCAGTTGAGGGTCTGGGCGAACGTAGAGGGATTATAGGTCACCCGCAGAAAGATCCCCGACGGTCCCGGCACCATGGTCGATGATCGGCCGCCGGCGTCGAGCTGGAAACCTCCGGCCACGGGTGAGACCGGGTAATACTTCTGGGTCAGCACGTAAAACACCATCCATTGATTCGGCTTCCACTGTTGTGTACCCGTGAGAATCGGGAAGGCGACAGAGTGGGGTTGATTCGTCATCCTGACAGTAAAGTCGTTGCTGGCGCTGAAAGTCTGGGAGGTCCCGTTCTTCACGGCGACATACAGCACGTTGTAAACGTGGCCGAGGACCGGCTGGTGCGATTGGACCAGAACTTGTTGAAACGGGGGAACCAGGTTCACAGGGAGCTGATGCGACGGATTGGTGATCCGGAACGCGAGGAACCCCGTGGGCAGAGTGAGAGCGCTCACGGCTGAGATCGGCGACTTTCTCATGGAGACGCGCTCGATCGACTGAGTGGAGGGCCGAGGCTCTCGAGCCGTCAGCGAGGCTCGTCAACCCGCCGGCGCTAAGGAGCTGCTTTTGATCCAATTGCTCAAGACCTGGACGGAATTTCAACATCGGGCGCCGACACATTGATGAAGCCTCAGGTGGAGAAAAGGGAAACCCCTCCACTGTATTCGTCGAAACCCTTGGCGTGGTTCGCGCAGGGGTTCCGAGTTGAGGGGTCTGTCCTTGTTCCGCGCCGAGGGTTCGTCCTTGCGATCCGGGCCGTCAGGAGAGGAGAGACGATCGAGGTTTCAGCGTATGGCCGGGGGTGGCCCATTGCCCACCGGGGGCAAGTAGTTCGGCCGTGTCGTGTCCACGGGCAGGATGTCGCCAGGGGCCCGGACATAGGCGATTTCGCGTGCGGGGTAGCCCAGTGAGTGGAAGAGCTGGAACTGCACCTTGTTGTATTCGGCGACCGTGCGGAAGTAGTCGTCGAAGGACAGCTTCAGCAGCTCGAGTGCGTAAACGGCTTCCTGCGGCCGGTTGACCAGGACCAGGACGTCGCCGAATCGGGTGGTATGGCGCAGGCCCTCGAAGTTTCCGTTGAAGGTGATGATGGCGGTGCGGAGGGCGCGATCGGCCTGTTCGACCCGGAGTGACGCCGACTGGAGCCGCGCCTGGTCCCGCAACACTTCCGCCGCAACCTTGTCCTGGGTTCTGAAGAGATCGATGATGGCCTGCGACTCCTCGCCGCGTTGCTCCTTGATTCGTGCCAGGTTCCCAATTCCGAAGGCATCGAACTGCCAGATGAGCTGAAAACTCGTATCCACACGGCCGGTCCACTGGTTGAGGCTGCTGTTGGGGCCGAGGCCGAAGATTCCTGCCTGGATCAACATGCCGGCACTCTGAAAGCCGTTGATCATGACAATGGGCAGGAGTGGCCGATTCTTCTCCCGGCGAATCTTGATCTCCGCCGCCTGGATGAGCGCCTTCATCGATGCGAGTTCCGGACGGTTGAGCAGTGCGATCTGCTGCATTTCGGGCAGCGGGACGGCGGGGTCGATCAAGGTGAGCTGGAGGTGATCGTGCTCGAGCGGGACGACCACTGCGCGGGGGTCGAGCCGCAGGACCTGCGTGAGGTCGGCGCTGTGCACGCGCAGGATTCCCGCGCGGAGATGGCTTCCTGCTCGAGATCGGCCACCATGTTCCGGGCCCGATCGACCTCGACCGTGGGGATCAGCTCCCCACTCAAGTGCGCAATCCGCTCGACCAGGTCGTGCCCTCGTGCGACGCAATAAAGGGCCCCCGCATACATGCCCCTATACTGGTGAACATTGAAGTAGGCGGTGGCGGTCATGAGCAGGGCGTCGTTCTTGGCGGTCTGGATGTCCCATTGCTTCGCATTGAGAATCTGCCGCTGGACCAGGGGCTGGAAGATGGCATCGGTCACAGCGACGTACTGGTCCAAGCCGGCACCACCGTAGAAGAAGTTCACGCTGGGCGCGGTCATGATGCCCTTATTGATGTCCGGGCCGCCGCCGTCGTGCCGGATATAATCGCCGCCAACGGCGAGCATCGGCACCCAGAGGACCTTGGCCCGTGTGAGCTGCGCCTCGGCCACCCAGACACTGGCCTGGGCGGCGGCCACGATCAGGGGCCGGGCGTCGGAAAGTCTCAAGGCGGTGGCCAGGTTGATCGGAAAGCGGAGGTCGGTCATCTCCAGCGGCGCGGGCTTGAGCCTCAAAGCCAACTCGCCCTGCACGGGCGCGAGGACCGAAGTCGCCTCGCTCGTTTCTTGACCCCGGATCGTGCCTGGCTGGGTCGCCGAGAGCTCTGTCGTCGTCAACCCGCTCGCCAAAAGCACGCGGTGCGTCGTGGGCCCGGAAGTCCGGGATGCCGGCGACGTCGGAGCCGCCGACCCGGCCGATTCGGAGAAGTGACGCGGCGGCGGTAAGGAGACTCGGGGCGTCGTGGACGTCGACGAGCTCGATCGACTCGGTTGCGTCAACGTCGGCAACGGCAAGGGCTGCGACTGGGCCGGACAGGGCGCGGGCTCGACCCAGGATACCAGCAAGGCCACGACGAGGGTCATTGGCCAGGTGGATCGTTCTAGCATTACACACCCCTCTCCATCACAGGCACCGCGGCGCGATGACCATATCGGCCGCTCCGGTCAAGCCGGATCTTGGGGATTCATCGACAAAACGTCGTGGGCAGGATGATTCGAAATCCGGGACTCGTCCCAGGATTCTCAACTGATAGACAATGCGGGGAAAGTCATCCCCTCGTTTGCTCGATTGCGCCGTTTCACGACACTTTAGTTGTGGCAAGGTCTCTCGACCTTGCCACCTTTCGGACCGAAGGTCTCCTCTGGAGACGGGAACCGGGAGACCTTCGGTCCAGCCCGCGGCGGGGGTCAGCCGACCGCGCCGAACGGTCTTAAGTTTTCCATGCAACGCTCGGTAACGACTCTGCATTCGGGACCAGACGATTTCCAGCTTCGCCAAGAAGACAACGGCCCGACGCCAGGCGGGAATGGTCGCCTGGCGTCGGGCCGTGGAATTCCTGCTGTTGCCGTGGAGGCCGATCAGAAGTGGCCGCCAAAATCAATCCGGCTGGTCCCTGCCGAGACGAGCACGTTGATGGCCGTGTCGGGCATACCCACTGCCGAACCGTTGCCAATCTGCCGCACCCTGGCCATAGGCCACGATCCAGTTGAGAGTACTGGCGAAGGTGGCGGGATTATACTTGAGCCTGAGGAAGATCCCCGATGGCCCCGCGACCAGCGTTGATGACCGGCCGCCCGCCTGGAGCTCGAAACTCGCCGCAACCTGGGGTGACAAGGGATAGTACTTCTTGCTCAGTACGTAGAAGACGATCCATGTATTCGGCTTCCACACCTCATTGCCCGTCAGGACCGGAAATCCTTTTTCCTTCACGGCGTGGCCTCCACTATTGCCGGGGATTCGCACGGTGAAACCGTCGCTGGCCGTAAAGGTCTTCCCCGTGCCGTTCCTCACGGCGATAAAGAGCACGTTGTAAGTGTGGCCAGGAACCGGTTGGGCATTCTGGACCAGGACCTGCTGGAAGGGGGGTTTCAGGTGGACGAGTCGATAGGTGGGGTTGGTGATGCGGTACGCGAGGTACCCAATACCAGCGGTTCCGCGTCGTGTCGTTCCGCTCTGGCCACTGTCCGTATTCGCGCCGGCCGCCCCGTGCGCGGTCGACGTCCGGGCTGAGCCGTGGCTCAAGGTCATGGCGTGAGTCGCTACCGCACTGGCACTGAGCAGTCGCCTTTCCTCAAAGCGCTCGAGCCCAGGATGGAATTTCATGACCCGGCGTTGGCGCATGAATCAAGCCTCCTGCCTGGTTCGAGATCCCTCGAGCCCCTACCGTTCCTATAGGTCGGCAATTCGGCCGGGTTCGATCAATCCTTCCAGGCCGATAAGGTCATCTGTTCCAGGCGCTGATCGAAACCTGGATCTTGTGGCTTCATCGACATAATGGCGCCGACAGGATGATTCGAAAGTCGGGACCCGTCCCACGATTCTCAACTGGTAGACAATGCGAGAAACGGCATCCCCCGGTTCGTTCCCTTGCGCCGTTTCACGCCGCCGGCTTCGCTCGGGTGTTCGTCCGTCCCTCGATCGATCGGGCGACTGCCGCCCGCTGCGGCTCAAGAGGATCGCTGCGACTTCCGCAGCATGATCCGCGCTTCCGAACAAGACAACGACCCGACCCAAGGCGGGAGCGGTCGCCTGGCGTCGGGCCGTGGAAATCCAGTGGCTGCCGTGGAGGTCGATCAGAAGTGGCCGGCGAAGTCAAGCCGGTTGGTCCCTGCCGATACGAGTACGTTGATGGCCGTGTCGGGCATGCCCACTTTCGAACCCACGCCGAGCTGCGCACCCTGGCCATAGGCCACGATCCAGTTGAGAGTCCTGGCGAAGGTGGCGGGGTCATACTTGAGTCTGAGGAAGATTCCCGATGGTCCCGGCACCATCGTCGATGACCGTCCGCCCGCTTGGAGTTGGAAACCCGCTGCAACCTGGGGCGACAACGGGTAGTACTGCTTGCCCAGAATGTAGAAGACGATCCATTGATTCGGCTTCCAGACCTCATTGCCGGTCAGGACCGGAAATCCCTTTTCGCTCACGCGGTGGGTTCCGCTATTGCCGGGGATTCGTACGGTGAGACCGTCGCTGGCCGTAAAAGTCTTCGCCGTCCCATTCCTCACGGCAACGAAGAGCACGTTGTAAGTCTTACCGGGAACCGGTTGGGCATTCTGGACCAGGACCTGCTGGAAGGGGGGAATCAGGTGGACAATACGATAGGTCGGGTTGGTGAGGCGGTACGCGATGTACCCAATGCCCGCGGTCCCGCGTCGATGTGGGTATGCCGATCCGCTCGCGCCGCTGTCGGTGCTCGCGCCGGCCGCCCCGTGGGCCGCCGACGTCTCGGCCGAATCGAGAGCCAGGACGCGTGAGCCGTGAGTCGAGTTCATGGCGCGAGTCGTTAGCGGACCGGCACTGAGGAGTTGCCTTTCCTCAAATCGCTCGAGACCCGGATGGAATCTCATGACCCGGCGTTGGCGCATGAGTCAAACTCCCTCCAATGGTTCCAGGAACCTCCACCCTCCTGCCGTTCTCCGGTCTTCAAACCGAGCCTGGCTGTGGCCAGTCTCAAGGAAGCCGGGCGCCCTGGAAGCTCTGACAAAAGTGGGGACGGCCCGGCTCGTCGAAGACTTGGAGCCAGTCCCCCTTGTTTGTGAGAGCTTTGTGAGCCTAGCGGCTTGCCGGGGGCGGTCCGTTGCCCACGGGGGGCAGGTAGGGCGGCCGGGAGGTGTCTACGGGCACGACAGGGAGTTGTGCCTTGATCGTCTGCTCTTTGCCGTCGGTCGCGGTACGGACCTTCATGTTCAGGATGTTTCCGGGTGCCGCTTTCGCGATGATCCAGGCCAGGTTGCCTCTTTGCGTGGTGAGGTATCCGTTGACCGAGTAGATGATGTCGCCGACATGAAGACCGGCCTTCTCGGCAGCCGTCCCGGGGTGGACCTTGGTCACTTTGATGCCCCCCGTCCCGTTGGCGTTGACGACCGGCTCCTCGTCGATCCCGAGATAGCGGCCTCGAACCGGCAACGGGAGGACGCCAATCGTGACGGGAGTGCGTTCGGCCAGAGAGTAGCCAAATCCCATCGCCGGAGTGGGGATCGTGGTGGTCGTGTGGGCGGCAGAAGTCCCCGCCCCGCTGAATGGGTCAAAAACCGTTCCGGTCGCTGCGGCCTCGGCGGTATAACTGGGATGGGTGAACGGATAGGAAGATGCTCCAGTGAACAGACCGAATCCGCCCCGGTAACCGCCGGGGGGGCCAGAGCCTTCGCCACTCTCGTATCCGTAATAAGGATTGCCGGGACCCACCACGACAGCAGCGCGGGCGCGGTAGGTGGCGTCCATACCGGCGTTGGGATCCTCGGGATTGCCGGGATCGCCGGTGTAGGCATAGGTCGGACGCATCAAGGGACTGGGCTGGCCGGTATAGCCGGGTCCGCCGTCATAAGGCTGCCCGCCGCAGGGATAGCCGGGTCCGCCGTAGAACGGATAGCCGCCGTCGGCGCCAACGCCCAGACCGTCACCGCCGTAGCCGTAACCCGGATGAAACCCCATCCCGAAGCCGTAAAATCCCAGGTGGACGCCAGGAGCCCAACCCAGGGTGCCGTAGCCCAGGCCATTGTGGCCATTGGTGCGAAATGCCAGCCCTTGCTCCCAAAGCCACTCGTGGATGACGCTATTGCCCTGGCCGCCTTGGCCGTGGTAGCTGGGTCCGTATGGGCCCCAGTAGCCCAGCCAGTTCGCCGGACTGTTCTGCAAGGCGACCGGAATCCCGGACACGGCCAGGGGTGTGGCGTGGACCTCACCGCCCGGCTGTCCGCCGTCGTTGGCCCAAGACCGTGAACCCAAGGCCCCGCAGATCCCCGATGCCAGGATCAGCGCCGTCCAACCGAATCTGCCACCGCCGTGCACCCGCGACACCATGGCCGTGCCCCTATGAAGGTTTTGCATCCGCGTGGGCCTCGGCGTCTTCTCCGTTCGAGGCCCCCGCCCGATCGTCATGTCGGGCCGCGGGATGATCCTTCAATTCTAACCTACGAATCGCAGGTCGGATGGGGTCCTGTCAGCAACGGTCGAGGAGTGAGCCACTTTGGCGGAGCCTCTCGAGCGGCCCCGCGCTGAGGACGATCGCCGTAACGCGAGGGAGCAGTTGCTTTTCCTGGTCTCGTGAACGGCTTCGAGGACTGGCTGGTGGGCTCGATTCCAATCGCGATAATCGCCAGAGCTTAGCAGGTCGCTGCGCTCCAGTTTTCCGTGTTCAGTGATCAGTCAGGGACCGCGATCGTGACTGTCTGCGCTGAACACGGAAAACTGAACACTCTATCAGCGCGTTGCCGGAGGCGGCCCGTTGCCCACGACGGGCAGATAGGTCGGCCGCGTCGTATCCACCGGCTGGACATCGCCCGGGGGCCGGAGGTAGGTGATTTCCTGGGCGGGGTATCCCAGCGCGTGGAACAGTTCGAACTGCGCCTTGTTGTATTCGGCGACTGTGTTGAAGTATTCGTCGAAGGCGATCTTCATCAATTGGAGTGCGAAGACCACTTCCTGCGGCCGGTTGACCAGGACCAGGATGTCGCCGAATCGGGTGGTATGGCGCAGGCCCTCGAAGTTTCCGTTAAAGGTGATGATGGCGGTGCGGAGGGCGCGATCGGCCTGTTCGACCCGGAGCGACGCCGACTGGAGCCGCGCCTGGGCTCGGGTCACGTCGGCCGCCACCTGGTCCTGAATCTTGTAGAAATCGATCGTGGCCAGCGACTGATAACCGCGCTGCTCCTTGATCCGCGCCAAGTTGCCAATGCCCATGCCTTCGAGCTCCCAGAGGGGCTGGAGGCTCACATCGTCACGACCTTCCCATTGGTTCATCCTGCTGTTGGGGCCGAGGCCGAAGATGCCGGCTTGCAGCATTTCGTTGGGAGTCTGGAAGCCGTTGATGAGGATGCTGGGCATGAGCATCCGCCCCCTCTCGCGACGGATCCGCGCCACAGCCGCCTGAACCATCGCCTGGTAGGAGGCGAGCTCGGGGCGGTTGGATAGGGCGATCACATGCAGGTCGGGAAGCTCCCGTGCGGGCTCGATCAAGGTGAGCTGAAGGTGATCGGACTCCAGCGGGACGACCACTGCGCGGGGGTCGAGCCGGAGCACCTGGGTGAGGTCGGCGCTGAAGACTCGCCACTGTTGACGCGAGTAGACCGATTGCTGCTCGAGGTCGGCGAGCATGTTCCTGGCCCGATCGACTTCGACTGCGGGGATCAGCTCACGGCTCAATTGGGAGATCCGCTCAACCAGGTCGCGGCCCCGCTCGACGCAGTAGAGGGAACCGGCATACAATCCCCGGTGCTGGTGGACGTTGAAGTAGGCCGTGGCGGTCATGAGCAGGGCGTCATTCTTGGCGGCCTGGATGTCCCATTGACGGGAATTCAAGACCCGCCGGGCGACCAGGGGCTGGAAGATGGCATCGGTCATGGCGACGTTCTCCGTCAGACCGCCACCGCCGTAGAAGAAGTTCACGCTGGGCGCGGTCATGATGCCCTTATTGAAGTCCGGGCCGCCGCCGTCGTGCCGGATATAATCGGCACCGATATTCAACTGAGGCACCCAGAGGACCTTGGCCCGTGTGAGTTGCGCCTCGGCCACCCAGACACTGGCCTGGGCGGCGGCCACGATCAGCGGCCGGGCGTCGGAGAGTCTCAAGGCGGTGGCCAGGTTGATCGGGAAGCGGAGGTCGGTCGATTCCAGTGGCGGGGTCTTGAGCCTCAAGGACAGGTCACCCGCCCCGGGCGCCAGGGCCGAAGCCGTCGGCCCGGTCGGTGCGCCCGGCGGTTGAGCGGGGATCGGCCCGGTCGGCGGTGTCGTCCGCGCCGGCCCGGACGATCGGCCCGGCGGGGTCGGCGCCGGCAAGCTAGGGGTCGGCGGCTGAGCCCCGGACGGTGCGGGCTCCACCCCGAAAAGCAGCAACGCCAAGATGAAGATCACTGGCGAGGCGGATCGTTTCATGCTACACACTCCCCTCCCTAGACGGGTCCCGTGGCGCAAACACGATATCGGCCGCTCCCGATGAGCCGGGTCCTAACGATTGATCGGCTAATCGCGGTGGACGGGATGATGCGAAATGCAGGGCTGGCCCGCGATTCTCATTTGAAAGACAATGCAGGAAACAGCATCTCTCGGTTCGCTCGCTTGCGCCGTTTCTTGACTGCCGGTTTCGCCATCAGCGGGCGACCGGTCGTCGTTCCGCCGTGCGGCTTGGCGAGGATTCCATGGAAATCAGCCATCCGGCTCAATCGTTGGCCCGGCCATGCTGGCACCGAACGAAAACGGTGGTGGCTCATGTCGGGAATCTGGTGGGCGGGGCGGGGAGGAGACCTTCGGTCTGGCACCCAGGCGGGGTCAGGAGACCCGCGCCCAGCACAGGGCACCACCACTTTACCAGCATGAACCAAAACGTGAATGCACCGAGCGCCGAAATCGTTCGCCTCAACGGCGCCAATGGCCTGGCGCCGGCCGAGGCCATGGGGTATGTCCTGAGCCTGGCCGGCGTCTCGACCGTCATCATCGGCTGCTCCAGTCCGGATGAGGTCAACCAGAACGCCGCGATCGCCCGCCGTTCCGGCCGTTCGACGCACCGGCCCTGCGGGCGTTCGAACCACGCACCGGCCGATATGCGGGCGTGTTCACCTCCGACAAGCGGCCTTGACGGCCTTGATGCCATGGCGTGGCAACCTGGACGCGTCGGCCGGGTCCTCCAATATTGACGTAACGTCTTTTTATGAATCGACTTCCGGAGGAAAACCGGTGGCAAGGCATGGCACTTTTTGGCATCTTTTCGGCCCGGCTGCCGCGCCGGGTTCACGGTTCTCGACCCGCAGCGGATCGGCCGGCACTGGAACAGTGATCCGTGGTCCGTGACGATGGGAGGAGGGCCTGCGTGGGACGGGAACACTGCGGCGAGCGGCCCCGGGCCGCTCCCGCGCGCGATCCTTACTTATAGGATGCCTCAGCTTTTGAAGTCCGTTAATGCACCTATTGGGGAATTGGCGCTTTTTCTCGGCGCAACCCTGGACGCGACTGAGACATAAAAAATCTTACAAAAAAAGTCGTGCGACTGTCCCCGAACCGGAGATGTGGGTTGCTCGCTGGACTTCGGGCGGGGTTCCCTCAGACGCGGGTGGGCGCCTGCTCAGGGGTGACCTGCGCGAACCGTTCGACCCTGGCGCGGACCTCGCGGTCGCCGGGGCATTCGGCGAGCCCGGCGCAGCCCGAGTTCGGCGGCCTCGACCGCGTCGCCGCGTTCTCGGGCCAGCACGGCGAGATGGCGCCGGGTGAGATGGCCGTAGATGCCCATGTCCAGGCTGGCGAACTGTTCGGGATGGCGCAATCCCAGGATTCGCCGCCAGGACGCTTCGGCCTCGGCCGATTCGCCCCGCTGCCGATGCACGGCCGCCTTGCGGAACCAGAGTTCGGCGTCCTGATCGTCGAGCGCTGAATTCTTCCGAAACAGGTCCGGATCGCCTCGGCCGACTCGCCCACCATCTGGTGCGACCGGGCGATCAGGGCGTACCGCTTTCGGGCTCGCAGGGCGAGGTTGACGTAGCCCGTGTGCCGGACGACCAGGTCCGTCCATCGGACGGGAATCCCGGCCCGGCGGAGGGCAGGCATGATCTGCTCGTGCACGCGATAGGTCCAGCGAATGTTGTCGCGGATCGGGAACAGCCGGACATGGTCGACGACCGTCTCGCCTCCGCTGCCGTCGGGGCTGGGATCGCAGGCACATCGCACGACGTATCCCGCCGGCTGGTCCGGCCTCAATCCCGCGAGGAGTTTCTGGAGTTTCTCCCGCTCGGGCGGGTCGACCACATCGTCGGCATCGAGCCAGACGGCGTAAACGCCGGTGGCGTGGGCCAGCGCCTCATTCCGCGCCGCGGCGAAGTCGTCGATCCAGGTGAACTGGAACACGCGAGCTCCGAACTCCTGGGCGATCTCGACCGTCCGATCGCTGGATCCCGTATCGACGACCACGACCTCGTCGAAGACCCCGCGTACCGATTCCAGATAGTGGGAAAGGTTCTTCTCCTCGTCGCGGACGATCATGGTCAAGCTGATCCTGGTCCGTTGTCGGTTCTCCGTTGTCCGCTGTGACGCGGCCTGGCCCCGAGGCGGAGCCCCGGAATCAAGGGACCAAGATCCGCCGGTCGAGGACGCTCCCGAATCGGGAATCTCGCATTCGCTGTCTGGAATCTGAGATTTGGGATCGGGAATCGAATGCGGCCACGTCCGCAGCGCCACCCGCCGCTCGCGGGGCATGTTCTGCCCCCACTTGTCAGCGATTCGCCGCGCAGTTCTCCTCCAGCAGGGCCGAGGCGTCGATGCCGTTGCTCGCGAACGTCCGGCTGCCGAAGTGACGAATAAACAGATCGTGCGCCACAGCCAGCGTGAACCCCGTCCCCTTTGGCCCTCCAACCTCGTTGACGTGGAACGGTCTTTTCGATGATACTTGTAGGCGCGCGACGTCATTCGTAACCTGCTCGGAAGCCGGTGTTAACGGTCCTCCGAGCCTTGACACCGGGTGCTGCGATGAACGTGACAATGATCCTGACGCTCCTGATTGCCCTTGCTGGAGACGAGCCCGAAACCGCAGGGGCGCAGCGCGAGCGGCTCTTCCGACTTCATCTCGGCGATGCGCTGGAGTACACGATGTATCGCGACGTGAGCCAGAAGGAGAAGCTCGATTTTCGGAAGGAGCCGGTCTACGTCTGGACCAATCCGGTCCGCACCTCGCAGCAGGACGGCGTGGTGTTCATCTGGACGAGCCGGGGGCGTCCCGAAGCGATCGGCACGATTTTCTCGTCCGCCGCGGGTGGGAAACGGGGCGTGAACCACGAGTTCCATTCGCTGTCGCTTTCGACACTCGACATCACCCGCCGGGGGACGCATGAGCACCTGTGGAAGCCCAGGGCCGCCGGCATCGAACTGACGCCCATCGAAGGAGCCCCATCCCCGGCCGGCTCGGCCGCGCCGCGGCTGGCGGCAGATCGCGCGCAATGGCCCGCGTGTTCTCCGCGTCCACGCGCGATGCCCAGGACCATCGCTGGGACCTCCGCCTCCTCTCGCAGCCCCTCTACCGCTATGAGAGCACGGACCCTGATGTTCTCGACGGAGCACTTTTCGCGTTCGTGACCTCAGCCGGCACTGACCCCGAAGTGCTCCTGGTCATCGAGGCGCGACGGCCTCCCGGCGGCGGCATGCCGGTCTGGCACCATGCGTTCGCCCGCTTCACCGATCTGGACCTGTCGGTGCGGTACAAGGGGACAGAGGTCTTCGCGACCGATTCAACCCGCGGAGACACCCTGGGGAGGTACCCGAACCAGCAATACCGGCTCTTCACCGACCGCATTATTCCCGACGGCCCCACTCCTTCCGCCGAGGGCGAGAAACCGTGAACCCGGACATTCACGTAGAGACCCCGGCCTTGCCTGCGCCCTGGACATGGCGGACGACGGTGATGGCGCTGGTCTGGTCCGCATGCGTGTTCGCCATCTACCTGGCCAATGGCCGCGAGATCTGGTCGGGCGACTCCGTCCCGGCGAAATACCTCACCTGCGCGATCGTCCGCGGGGACGGGTTCTTCCTGGACCGTTACCGTACGGAGGTCCTGAAGTGGTGGCCTTACCCCACGATGCCGTACTACGTGACCGTGGTTGATGGGCATTACGTCTCGCGCTATCCGATCGGCCAGGCCTTGGTGGCGTTTCCGTTCACGTGGCCGCGGATGCTCTTCCTGGACTGGGCCGATCCGGGCTGGGAGACGAGCGACCCGCTTTGGTTTGACACGATCGCCAAGCGATCAGCGGCCGCCATCACGACCCTGACGGCGCTGGCGCTTCTGGTCGTGTTGCGGAAGTTGGGCCTGGGGCGAGAGGCCTGGCTGGCGGCACTCGCCGCGGCCTTGGGCTCGAACTTATGGTGCACGGCCAGCCAGAGCCTCTGGCAGCACGGGCCCGCCGCGTTGACGTTGATGCTGCTGGTGCTGCTGCTCTTGCCCGAATCTCCCTCGCGCTGGCGGTTCATCGTGGCCGGGTTCACCGCGGCACTGCTGGTCTGCTCGCGACCGATCGATCTCGCGTTCGCGGTCATGACCGCGTTATGGGTCATGCTCCGGCATCCACGGCAATTGGTCTGGTTCCTTCCCGCCGCGATGGTGGTCGGGGCCGCGCTCATCGGCTACAACCGCGCGTATCTCGGCGCTGCCGGTGGGT
Source organism: uncultured Isosphaeraceae bacterium (assembly GCA_963845695.1). GTDB lineage: Bacteria > Planctomycetota > Planctomycetia > Isosphaerales > Isosphaeraceae > CAWJTV01. The sequence goes on from CAWJTQ010000023.1 coordinate 318,789, forward strand.
ACTATTCGACGTTCGATGCCGCGACGTTTGGGACCCCGTGGCAGGAAGGATTCCTGGGGACGTTGCTGAGTCCGAGCCGCGGGCTGTTCATCTTCTCTCCCTGGACGCTGATCGCGTTCGCCTATCTGCCGTTCGCCTTCTTCCAGCTTCGCCCCACAAGGCTCCTTCCCTGGTTGCTCGCGACCCTGGGAGCCCACGCCCTTTTGATTTCGACCTTCTCGTGCTGGTGGGCCGGGCTCTGTTTCGGCCCGCGGTACTGGACCGAGGTTATCCCCTTGCTCGCGATCGTTCTGGGCCTGGCGCTGGCCTCGGCGCGGGCCCGCTGCTGGCCCCTCTTCGCGATCTCTCTCATCTTGATTCTGGTCTCCATCGGCGTCCAGTGCCTGGGCGCCGCCATGTATCCGAGCGGGTGGGAAGACCATGCCCAGGAGGAGGGCGAACAATTCAAACAGCGGCTCTGGGACTGGTCGGACAGCGAGTTGTCGCGGTCCATCGTCGTCAGCAAGCCCTACCGCGCCCTGTTCAGGACGCCGGCGGCCCCGGTCGTTCCCGCGCCGGCCGTTTCGCCGCCGAATCCACCCCCGCCGCCCATCTCGCCGATCGCGACCGGCCGCCGCGGTGCGAGAGCCCGGTTTGCCGACGCCCTGGCCGCGGGGACGCCCGTCTCGCCCATGGCCGCCGGCAACCTCGATCGCGTCAACTGCGAGCGGATCGAAGGTTGGGCCTGGGATCCTCAGCAGCCCGAGACGCCGATCGCCGTCAACCTCTACGACGGAGAGACCCTCCTGGCAACCGTGACGGCCAATCGTTTGCGCCGAGACCTTCTCCGGGATCACAAGGGCGACGGTCAGCACGGGTTCGTCTTCGACACTCCCGCTACACTGAAGGACGCGAGGGCCCACCCGTTCCACGCGAGGATCGCGGGTTCCGGAATCGAGCTGCGCAACTCTCCACGATCGCTCACCTGCCCCGAGCCGAAGCCACGGGCCGGAAAAGAGCCATCCGCTCCTGAGAAATTGGTGTCGGGTCCTTTTTCCACCTTGTGAGAAATTGGTGTCAGTTCCGAATGCCGCGAAGTTAGTGCACAAACCCCGCCCTCTGAACACTTTGTAGCATCTTGAGCACAGGAGGGCCCTCGGGCAATCTGGTGGTAGTCCACGATCATCCGGACCCCCAACGAGCCCTCCCGTGCTGCCACGTATCGTCACCATCCTGGGCCGCCTCAAGCCAGACCTCGCGGCCGAACTTTCTCCCGATGCCATCGAGCGGGCATGCCAGGAGGAGAAATACTCCGGGCGCAAGCGGCTGCTCGATCCCATGACCACGCTCTACCGGTTCATCCTCCAGATCCTCCACGGCAACACCGCCTGCTCGCACACCGTCCATTTCGGCCGATGGAACTTCACCGACTCCGCCTACTGTGCGGCGCGGAAGCGGCTCCCCCTGGGGGTCATTCGCCGCCTCGCCGCGCGGATCGCCGACCGCGTCCGCACGTCCACGACGGCCGCGGCGACCTGGCACAACCACCGGGTCTGGCTCCTCGACGGCTCGAGCTTCTCGATGCCCGACGAGCCCGAATTGCAGGCGGCCTTCGGCCAGCCCGGCGGCCCGCGCAAAGGATGCGGCTTCCCGGTCGCCAAGTTCCTGGCGCTGTTCGACCTGGCCACCGGCATGCTCCTGCGCGTCGAGCCGGCGCCGTTGCGGTCGCACGAGATGTCGCGATCGGCCGTCGCCACCGCCGGCCTACTCCCCGGCGACATCGTGCTCGGCGACCGCGGCTTCTGCTCCTTCGCCCACATCGCCACCCTCCTTAACCGCCGGCTGCACGGGGTCTTCCGCGCTCATCAGCGGCGGATCCTCGACTTCACCCCGGGCCGACCCGGGGCGGCGCGGGGGAAGGCGAAGGGGCCGCACGAGGCGACGATCCGGCCGCACTCGCGATGGGTGAGGTCGCAGGGCCAATCGGATCAAGTGGTGATCTGGCATAAGCCCAAGCGCAGGCCGATGTGGATGTCTCAGGAGGAGTACGATGCGCTGCCCGAGGAGATCACGGTGCGCGAGCTGCGGTACAAGGTCCACACGCCGGGATATCGGGTGGGCGAGGTGACGCTGGTGACGACGCTGCTGGACGCGTCGGTGTACCCGGCGGAGGCGCTGGCGGACCTGTACTTCCGGCGGTGGCAGGTGGAGGTTTATCTGAGAGACTTGAAGATTACATTGAAGATGGATGTGTTGAAGTGCAAGACGGTGGACGGTGTGCTGAAGGAGCTGGCGGTGTTCGCGCTGGTGTACAACCTGGTGCGGTCGGTGGCGTGCGAGGCGGCCGAGGCCAAGGGTGTGGCGGCGGACCGGATGAGCGTGACGGACACGGTGCGGTGGCTGGTGGGAGCGGAAGGGGACGAGGACCTGTCGGTGATCTTGGCGGTGCCCAAGCGGAAGGGACGTGTCGAGCCCCGAGTGAAGAAGCGCCGGCCGAAGCAGTACCCTCGGATGACCAAGCCGCGCAGGGAACTACGTAACCAGTTGCTGGACAAGAACGTTGCGGCCTAACTTCGTGGCATTCCGAACTGACACCAATTTCCTTCCCTGACACCAATTTATTCCCTGCTCCGACTGCTGCTGTGACCCCGACTCCCCTGTGACCCCGACTCCCCTGACCCCGACTCCCCTGATTTATTCCCCGTGCCAGGTGACACTATTCCCCTTTTTGCTTTCCTTTTCTGTGTCCCCTTTTCTGCCTCTTTTCTGCCTCCGAAGATCGACGATCTTATTATATAGTGAATATGTGCATAAAATTGTATCATAAAAAGCAGGATCTTTCGATCTATCAAACCCTTTTGCAAGTTGATAGTGAACGTCAGCGAGACCTAGGTCCGCTTCGCTGTCTGTACTCTGAGCACTTTTTAAATATAACATTGCCAATTCCAAATGAACAGAATGCCATAATTCAAAATACGTTATCTCGCTCACAATATTCAGACATAAATTATAATGATATAGAGATTGTTCCTTTGTACAGACATCAAAGAGGTCGTAGAGAAGCCGAAAAGCTTGGCCGAGCCCACGCTGAGATCGCGCCCATCCCAGGGGACTCGATTCGCGCCGATACACCTTCAACGCATCAGTAAAGTAGGCGACCGCGGCCTCCAAGTTCGCTTTCCTTCCACCCTCCTTTCTCAAAAGACTAAGCGATCCCATTTCCATATTAACCCTCGCCCGGTTCTGGGGATCATCCTCAGATGTAAAGACGGCCCTCGCGTCGGCAAGAAGCCGAAAGACCCGCTCGAGGTCGCTGGCGAAGCAATCCGATGAGTTGCCTCGGGAAGACGAATCCACGTTGTTAATCTTCTGCTCCTCGCGACGCACCGAAGCATTGTCCATCGCAGGGACCCCAAGTTGAACATCGACGAAGGCGTAAATCGTAAGGAAGTATCTCAATCCCACTCCGCTAGTTTTTCAAGCCCTGAGAGAAAACAAGGAAAATACATACGTCTGCACATATGAGACCGGAAACGGGGACGAACTGACCGGAAACGGGGACGCAGCTAGTTTTAAGCCTCATCCAGGCTGGCCAAAACTAGCTGCGTCCCCGTTTCCGGTCGTTCGGTCCCCGTTTCCCCCCCCCAGCTGCGTCCCCGTTTCCCCCCCCTCCTTCTTTTTCCCCCCGAGCTTGCCTGACGCTATGACCCCGACCTCCCGACCGCAAAAGTCATCGACGCAATACTTCAACCGGTAACCGTCGCCCGAATACAAGCGTATTCTCCAGCGCATCAAACAGCATGTCGCCAGCTTTCCATAGAAATCGATCCCACATGGTGTAAATCGATCCGTCTTCTGCAACCACGAGACAAGACTGTCCAGCGAATTGGCCTATCGGAGTCAATGCCATTCCGATCTGTTCCTGCCAGTCTGCCACTCGATCGACTTCGGCCTCTTTCAATGGATCGAAAACCACAACGCCGGGAGCATGAGTATCCGACGGTGTCCTCATTGGCTCGATTCTCAATCCGTCATATTCTTGAAGAATCTCCTCAGCTCGCGGTGAGACGATGAATCCGTAACCGTGCAGTTCCCTGACCCACCCCGATGTGGGAACCCTACGGTGAGGGGGACCGGAAACGGGGACGGGGACCGGAAACGGGACGCAGCTAGTTTTAAGCCTCATCCAGGCTGGCCAAAACTAGCTGCGTCCCCGTTTCCGGTCTTCAGTTTTAAGCCTCATCCAGGCTGGCCAAAACTAGCTGCGTCCCCGTTTCCGGTCTTCCTGGAAAAACGAACTGACACCAATTTCTCCTCCAATTTCTCCTCAATTTCTCCTGGAAAAACGAACTGACACCAATTTCTCCTCCTGGTCTTTATCCCCCATTTATCCCTCTTTATCCCGGAAAATAGAACTGACACGAATGCCACGAAGTTAGGCCGCAACGTTCTTGTCCAGCAACTGGTTACGTAGTTCCCTGCGCGGCTTGGTCATCCGAGGGTACTGCTTCGGCCGGCGCTTCTTCACTCGGGGCTCGACACGTCCCTTCCGCTTGGGCACCGCCAAGATCACCGACAGGTCCTCGTCCCCTTCCGCTCCCACCAGCCACCGCACCGTGTCCGTCACGCTCATCCGGTCCGCCGCCACACCCTTGGCCTCGGCCGCCTCGCACGCCACCGACCGCACCAGGTTGTACACCAGCGCGAACACCGCCAGCTCCTTCAGCACACCGTCCACCGTCTTGCACTTCAACACATCCATCTTCAATGTAATCTTCAAGTCTCTCAGATAAACCTCCACCTGCCACCGCCGGAAGTACAGGTCCGCCAGCGCCTCCGCCGGGTACACCGACGCGTCCAGCAGCGTCGTCACCAGCGTCACCTCGCCCACCCGATATCCCGGCGTGTGGACCTTGTACCGCAGCTCGCGCACCGTGATCTCCTCGGGCAGCGCATCGTACTCCTCCTGAGACATCCACATCGGCCTGCGCTTGGGCTTATGCCAGATCACCACTTGATCCGATTGGCCCTGCGACCTCACCCATCGCGAGTGCGGCCGGATCGTCGCCTCGTGCGGCCCCTTCGCCTTCCCCCGCGCCGCCCCGGGTCGGCCCGGGGTGAAGTCGAGGATCCGCCGCTGATGGGCGCGGAAGACCCCGTGCAGCCGGCGGTTAAGGAGGGTGGCGATGTGGGCGAAGGAGCAGAAGCCGCGGTCGCCGAGCACGATGTCGCCGGGGAGTAGGCCGGCGGTGGCGACGGCCGATCGCGACATCTCGTGCGACCGCAACGGCGCCGGCTCGACGCGCAGGAGCATGCCGGTGGCCAGGTCGAACAGCGCCAGGAACTTGGCGACCGGGAAGCCGCATCCTTTGCGCGGGCCGCCGGGCTGGCCGAAGGCCGCCTGCAATTCGGGCTCGTCGGGCATCGAGAAGCTCGAGCCGTCGAGGAGCCAGACCCGGTGGTTGTGCCAGGTCGCCGCGGCCGTCGTGGACGTGCGGACGCGGTCGGCGATCCGCGCGGCGAGGCGGCGAATGACCCCCAGGGGGAGCCGCTTCCGCGCCGCACAGTAGGCGGAGTCGGTGAAGTTCCATCGGCCGAAATGGACGGTGTGCGAGCAGGCGGTGTTGCCGTGGAGGATCTGGAGGATGAACCGGTAGAGCGTGGTCATGGGATCGAGCAGCCGCTTGCGCCGGAGTATTTCTCCTCCTGGCATGCCCGCTCGATGGCATCGGGAGAAAGTTCGGCCGCGAGGTCTGGCTTGAGGCGGCCCAGGATGGTGACGATACGTGGCAGCACGGGAGGGCTCGTTGGGGGTCCGGATGATCGTGGACTACCACCAGATTGCCCGAGGGCCCTCCTGTGCTCAAGATGCTACAAAGTGTTCAGAGGGCGGGGTTTGTGCACTAACTTCGCGGCATTCAGAACTGACACCATTTATCCCTCTTTTTCCCCCCCCCTAGGCCGTGTCTTTCCTGCCTCCCTTCACCCCCCCTTTTCCCCCCTCCCTCGCAGAGCATCCAAGATGTTTTTCCGGGACCCCGGGTAAGAGATGCTCAGATTAGGCAGCAGCTTTCGCAACTCGGTCGCCCCAGCCGCAGTGACCTTGGTGGCCGAGAGATCCAAGAATCTGAGATGAGTGAGTTTCTTTAGATGATGCAATCCGTCATCTGTGACTCGTGTTCCTACCAAATAAAGCTGCTTGAGTTCGGTTAGACCCTCAAGATGAACCAGATCGGCATCCCCGACCCCTGCGAAGTCGAGGAACAGCATCTGAAGGTTCGTCCCCTTAAGATGGGCTATCCCTTCACCAGTGATCCCCTTGGCGCCCGTGAGGGACAAGCACGTCAGATTAGGGAACCCCGCGAGATCCGCAAGTGCGGCGTTGGTGACCAAGTTGTAAGCGAGGTTCAAAACTGAGAGCTTGGTCATCCTTCTTAGATGCGCGACTCCGATGTCTCCAACTCTTGTGGAAGCTAGGTCGAGTTCCCAAAGTTCGTCGAGAGCTGCAAGATGAGTCATCCCACTATCGGACACCCCAGTGCCAGCGAGAGACAGGGACCGCAAATGCGCCAATCCTTTGAGACTAGCGAGATCGGCATCGGCAACACGTGTCCGCGAGAGAGACAGATTCTCGAGATTAACTAATCTGACCAGATGGGACAGTCCCTTGCCTGCGACGTGGGTGTCGTCCAGCGAAAGCAACTCGAGATTCCTGAGGTTCGCGAGGCTCGCCAAGCCGGCGTCGCTGATTCTCGTTTCATCGAGCCACAGACACCTGAGCCCGGCGAAGTTCCTTAGGTGAACCAAGCCGGCATCGCCCACTGTCGTGTTAGAGAGCGAAAGATGAGTGAGGCGTGGCAGATCCTTTAGACTCGCGAGCCCCGCATCGGTGATCCATGTGGATCCGAGGTACAGCTCACGTATCCCAGGCAGTGCCTTCAGAATGGCCAAGTCCGCGTCCGCAGCCTTAGTAGAATCGAGACGGACCTCCGAAACAGAATATCCGCCGTCGAGATCCGCGGGGACGGTACGGCCTCCGATCTTCTGGATTCTGACAATCACATCCTTCAGTTTGTTGGGATCCTGCCAACATCCAGCCAGCGACGGCAGCATGTAACAAAGGGCGAATGTTACGGCGGCAAACGCGAGCGGGGTCATGAGGAAAGGGAAGAGAGGCTGTATCCACGCCTTGGATGTGTCACTTTTCATACCTGGACTCCTTTCAGAAGACCAATGACGAGGCGGGGATCATCGCCGCCAACATAGCAGTCGCCGTCGATGTCTCCTCCTCGGGAACAAGAGAAGCCCCTTATCTTCTCAACTGCTACGTTCCAGAAAGCTTGTGTCCGCTGAACGTCATTTGCATCCAACCAGACACGCACACGCCTTTTTCTTGTCTCCCGCGTCGTGTTTTGGACCGGAAACGGGGACGCAGCTAGTTTTAAGCCTCATCCAGGCTGGCCAAAACTAGCTGCGTCCCCGTTTCCGGTCCCCAATCGCGGGGCTTGACGTCGGCGCCTTCATAGAAGGCCGATTGACGCAAAAGGGGGGGGGCGATAGAGTGATGGAGGTTCGAGCCTCCGACTATCACTGACCACATCAACGGTAGGAGGTGCAAAATGAGGAAGATCGGCGTCATGCTGGTTTCGCTCGCGGCAACGGTCGCCAGCCCAGCCCTCTGCTGGTGCACCAGTTCGCTGTGTAGTGGGACGCATACGCTCACGAATTTCTTGGCCGTCTACACCGGTTGCCAGAAGAATGACGGCGGCAGTTACGTGACAGCAAACCTCCAGATCGATTGCAGTCAGACACTTGCCTCCGGGTCAGGTACAGGCTCCGACACCGCCGCGGCCGCCCATCAATGGGTCATTATCGATAATTCAACCAAGCAGGCAGTCTTTACAGGGCAGCTCTAGAACATTCCCAACAATGGGAATGGATACGCTTGTAACCTCGCCTGCAATGGCACCGGGGCCAATTCACCCCTCGTTGCATCATTTCAACATAGCACTTCTGGCTGTCTGGCCACTGTCGGGACGCCGTACTACGTTAGTCATACGGTCTACTATGGGACTTGGTACGTGGTCACCGGGTGGTCAGGTTCAAATACGATCCAATCCAATGTAATCACACCGTAGCCCATCTCCCATTCGGGCGATGTGCGAATGTTCTCAATTGGCCCAGTGCATTTTGGAAGGACTCTCGATTATGAGGCTCAGAATCGCGGTTGCGTTCGCCTTCCTGGCCATTTCGGTCCCTATGGCGCTGCTGTTGTCGCGGTTGACCGCCAAAGAATCCGCTGCGGTTCACCAACCGGTTGCAGCCAACCTAGATTTATTCGAGACGGTCACCGAGATTTCACGTGCTAAGCCTCAACCGGGGCAGCAAGTGATTGCGACTCGGCGCAATGGATCGTGGACTTCCCTGAAAGGACGCGAAGTGGCCAATTCGTCGTCAAGGGGAGGCTGGAAATCAACCCGGACCGCGGCAGGGTACGCGAGGAGATCGCCATTAGCGTTCTGGTCGAAGACGCGTTCACCGGGGATGCGTTGGATGCGCGCGACCACGGTAGCCTCGTGGCAGTTCCCACAGAAGAATACAGGCGCAACGTCACTGAGAAGTTCGAGCTGCCCTCGGGGACTTACCGCATCAGATTCCGCGCCGCCTATCCGAATGTCGCGATCCGCAATCAGGACGGTTCTACCAGCCCTGGCGTGGTCGCCGAGGCTACCCGTGTGGTGACGGTCGACTGACTACCGGTGAAACAAAATCGATTCGGGAAGGAGAGCCACCGGACAATAGGATCCATGGACACTCGCACCCACCCCAGCCCCATGGCTGGGGTTGTTATTGCGCTTATAAACAACAACGACCTGAGGAACGGCTAGAATTCCAGGTGGGTCCTGGGCCGGGTAGACCTGGGTGGTTGCCACCAGGCCCCCCACAGATCCGGGCGTGCACGTTAAATGCACCCGGTTCGTCACGTTGTGGGACCGGAAACGGGGACGCAGCTGGGACCGGAAACGGGGGACCGGAAACGGGGACGCAGCTAGTTTTAAGCCTCATCCAGGCTGGCCAAAACTAGCTGCGTCCCCGTTTCCGGTCCCCGAGGCATTGTTCTCCGGTGAGGGCGGGGTCGAGTTGGTGAAGATGTGCCGGTGGCTGAGGGAGAAGCCGCGGGGGATCTACCGGGTGTTGCACTCGGCGGTGGCGATCCGGCGGCGACGAATCATCGTGTCGGCGGCGAAGCGGGAGCAGTACCGCAGTGCCTACGCCTACCTGCGGAAGCGGATGCGGTGGCTGGATTATGTCCGCTACCGCCGGGACCATCTGCCGATCGGAAGCGGCGTGACGGAAGCGGCGTGCAAGACGGTATTCACCCAGCGGCTGAAGCAGTCGGGGATGACCTGGAAGGTGAAGGCGGTCAATGGATCGTTGACCTGCGGGTGATCCACTTGAGCGGGGTCTGGAACGAGCTGTATCAATCCTACCTGGGATCGAAGGAACACTCGAAATGCGGACTCAGGGACTACAGCGAAAGGAAAGACCTCAAAGGCCGCATAATCGCTGGCACCGGCGCGATTGCACCCGCCGCCGAGCAGGAGATAATAGCCGCGGGATCGGGCCTGTTCGCGACGACTTGCAGTGTATTCTAGAGCTGCAATGCCCCCGCGGTCGGCAATTGCTGCTGCTACTGTTAGAGGGTACTGCTGCAGCTGCCCGTACGCTGGTGGGTGGAGTCGGCGCGAGGCACAGCGGTACCTCAGACAGCTACGCACTGCACGGCAGGCCCAATAAGGTGCAATCACTCGGCACGGTTCTGTATGAACTAGAACACTAGATCAAGGAGCTGTGGATGAGACTAAGTTCCAGATCGGCACTGGGGCAAGGGAAGCCCCAGGAACACAGGCCCCATACTGGACGGCTGCGAGGCTGCCGCCGTCAGAGATCTCCTCCGCCTTCTGGGCCATCGGGATTGGGGAAGGCGTACGTGTTCTGGGCGGTTTGAACGTTCATATCCCATATTGGAAAATGGAGAACTGATGTTCTCCACGGTCACGTTGTTGGCCACCCAATTCCAGTTGGCAACATTGGTGTACTGTGCCTGAGTAAACGGAATCGGTCCAGTTGACCCACGCCGTGATCGTCCAATCCACCTCTGCCAATTCGATATGCAGACCTCCCCCTCCGGCCTGGAAGTTGGCGAAAGTCTGGAATTTCATGGTGTAGCTCGCGACGTCCGTGAGCCAACCCTGAGCGGGAATCGCCAAGTCCAATCCTGGTCGATCAACTGCAGCAGACTTCGCCCCGATGGTACCACCTATCGTGGTGACGGCATAGCCCGGAGTGGGAACGAAATATTGACTATAGTAAGGCGTGGGTGCGTTATTGGGCTGATCCAGCGCGTATAAGGTATCTCCATCTGGGCCAACTGGAAACTTGATACCCATCGTGTTGCCGGCGAAATCTTGCCAGTACCAATTGAGGTTAGCCAATTGGACAAGGCCGCTAGCGCCTCCCTGGATCGCACCAGGAGCAACGGTGGCCGAGTAGGTCACGGTCTTATTGTAGACCCCGAAGTTACCGGTGGGGCCGGTACCAAAAGCAGCCTTGGGCACCGTAACCACGAAATTACTAACAGTGGGGGCCAACACCGTGGAGCTAGCAGAGAGAGTATACTGTGTACCATCGGTATAGGTGACCAGCGCCCGACACGCCTTTTGTGCCTGGGACTTCATCCCAGAAGAAGTTCCAGGTATCGCTGACGGCCCCGTTGGGCTTGAAATTGTGGTCTACGCCGTCAGTACGGATATATGTGGCCTGACTGGTACTGAAGGTCTGCGACGAGATGCCCGCACCACTGCCAGTGATCGTATAAGTCACGTCGGACATGACGGAATCGCCACCGGCGTTAATGTCTGAGATGATTGCCCCGCCGATTGAGTTCAAAGCCAAGCCGCTGTAACCACCATAAGGGGGCACGTCGGCCGCACCTGTGTCGGGAAAAAGTGATCGACTGGTGCCAGTGGGCAGCGGTCCCACATAATCGCTGGGGTAAGTGACCACCGTGCACGTGTAGGGGACGGTAGAAAGGATCACTCGGGGTTCCAGAACCTCGAAGGATGCCCGCAGGCGACGTGGCGGACACAAAGCACGACCCATGGTTGTAAATCCTTGGAAGACGGTGGAGATGGGCAGGGCTGGTGCGTGAACCTAGGCAATCCTGGTAATCTATGAGGCCTTGGCCCTGGGCCTATCTTTTATACCATTCTCTGTGTTGTTTCATCTGAGGCACCGCATGGAGAGTGAACGATGGCCGAAACTCATCGCATCGGTTTGGACGAGGTGGCGCGGCACTTTGAGGAGTTGGAGAATTCCCGTTGCACCGTCAATCGACGGCATCCTCTGGTCAGTGTCGTGGTCATCGCTCTGATGGCGGTCTTGGCCGGGGCTGACGGCCCGACCGCGATTGCCAAGTGGGCGGCTTGAAAGAAGAGTTCCTCTTGGAGGTGCTCGACTTGCCCAACGGAATCCCGCGCAAGGACGTCTTTCGTCGCGTCTTGGTCTAGCTCAAGCCGGCCGCCTTTCAAGCCTGTTTCGCCAACTGGCTGCAATCGTTGCGGCGACGGCCGCGGAGGCCGCTGGCGTGACCCAACCGATCTTGGCGGTCGATGGCAAGACGGCACGGCGAAGCCACGATCGCGGCAAGGGCCTGGGTGCTTTGCATTCGGTGAGCGTCTGGGCCAGCGAATTCGGGCTGTCGCTCGGGCAAGGGCCTGCGCCGAGAAATCCAACGAGATCACGGCGATTCCCGAGGTCCTGAAGCTGGTGGACATCAAAGGCGCCCTCATCACGATCGACGCCATGGGGACCCAAAAGCGATCGCCGAGACGATCATCGATGGCGAAGCGGATTATCTGCTGGTGCTGAAGGAAACCACGAGACGTTGCATCAAGCGGTCATCGATCACATCGACGAGAAACTTGATGGAGACATGCTGAACATTCAGGAGCATGTGACCACCGAGAAGGGTCATGGCCGTCAGGAGACGCGAACTTATCTCCAGCTGCCGGCCCCCGAGGAATTACCGGGGTTCGCGATGTGGAAAGGGCTGAAGTCGATCGGGATCGTGACGTCGCATTGCCTTCGTGACGGTAAGGAGACGATCGAAGTCCGCTATTACGTGAGCAGCCTTGCGGTGTCCGTGAAGCGATTCGCCCATGCGGTCCGCAGTCATTGGGGGATCGAAAATACTTGCCACTGGAGTCTGGATATCACTTATCGGGAGGATGAGTCGCGGATCCGTGATAAGCAGATGCGGGAGAACTTTGCTTGGCTGAGACGCCTCACACTGTCACTGCTGAAGCAACATCCTGGCCGCGAAAGTGTAGCTATGAAACGCCGCAGTTGCGGGTGGAGCGACGACTTCATGCTGGAAGTCCTTACTGGAGCAACAAGTTAGTGGGCGCTGGCCCTGC
>CAWJTQ010000024.1:0-115797 GCA_963845695.1 uncultured Isosphaeraceae bacterium
GGACTTGATATGAGCGACGACATGGCCTCCTCACCCAGGCACAAGAAGGTCGCCCACATTTTCCCCGTGAATCATGGGCCTTTCATCTATTCGGAAGTAGACATCGAGCGCGTGCGTGCGTTGCCCGCTAAGCAGGTGAACTTCAACGAGCCTCCGGCCAAGTTCCTGAAGCGGATTCTCGGCGGACGTTACAAGAAAACAACCACCGCGATGAGCGTCTTTCCAAGAGTCGATCCGCAGGTGGCGATCCACAAGTGCCCCTACTTGAAACTCCTCGTGGAGGATTTGCTCCGCGTGGCTCAGACGTTGCAATAGATGAGCCCTTCGCTCCAGCCGGCCTATCCGGCTGCGCGATCTCGGGGATATCAGGAGACCCTCGTCGTTCGGGCCTCTCCAATGGATCAGACGATCCCCCGGAAGTATTCCAGGGAGCGCTTCAGGCCCTCGGAGCGCTCGACGGTCGGCTGCCAGCCCAGCAGGTTCTGGGCGCGGGTGATATCGGGCTTCCGCCGTTTCGGGTCGTCCTGGGGAAGGTCTTCGTAGATGATCGTGCTTTTGGTCCCTTCGACCAGGGCGATGATCTCCTGGGCGAGCTGCAAGACGGTGATCTCGGCGGGGTTGCCGATGTTGACGGGCTCCGGGAACTCAGTGTTCAGCAGCCGGACGATCCCCTCGACCAGGTCGGTGACGAAGCAGAAGCTTCTGGTCTGTTCGCCGCGTCCGTAGACGGTGATCGGCTCGCCGCGGAGGGCTTGCCCCATGAAGTTGGGGAGCACGCGGCCGTCGTTGAGCCGCATCCGCGGGCCGTACGTGTTGAAGATCCGGACGATCCGGGTCTTCACCCCGTGGTAGCGATGATAGGCCATGGTAATCGCCTCGGCGAACCGCTTGGCCTCATCGTAGCATCCCCGCGGACCGATCGGGTTGACGTGGCCCCAGTAATCCTCGCGCTGGGGATGGACCTCGGGATCGCCGTAGACCTCCGACGTGCTGGCCAGCAGGAACCGGGCATCCTTGGCCTTGGCCAGGCCCAGGGCGTTATGGGTGCCCAGCGAGCCGACCTTGAGCGTCGGAATGGGATGAGTCAGGTAATCGACAGGGCTGGCCGGGCTGGCGAAATGCAGCACATGATCCACAGGACCGTCGATCTCGATCGGCTCGGAGACATTATGCTCGACGAACCGAAACCGAGGCAGCTTCAGCAGATGCTCGATATTGCGAGGGTTCCCGGTCAGGAGATTATCGACGCAGATCACCTCGTGGCCGTCGCTGAGGAACCGCTCGCACAGATGCGACCCGATGAATCCCGCTCCCCCAGTGATGACTGTTCTCAACGTTGGCACTCCTGACGTCTCGTGCTGGATCGGATTCCCGGTCTGATGCGACCTTTTCATCCGAATTCTAGCCCACGATACAATCCAGCCCCGTTCCTTGGCAATCGGAGGTCGGGCGGATCGAGCCGGAGGGTCAGCCCACATCCCCAATCCAATGGCAACGGCTGCGCATCCAGCATGCCTTGCTACGCGTCGCGGTTTGAACTAACATACTCATGAAAGCGATCGGTCACGCCGGTCCAACGCCGTCCTGGCCCAATGCCGGAGGCGGTGCGCTGGGCATACCTGAGGAAACGGGGTCGGTTGGCATCCCCGTCTGTTTCGTCCACCGATCCCCATGGCCGGCTCGGAATCGCCTGGTCCGGGAGGTCGCCGGAATTCCTTTCTGCAATTGGTTTTCCGTGCCAACTTGATTGTCAACCCGCGAACAACCCGTCAGAGTGTCGAAGGAGATTCGTCCCCGATGCGGATTAGCGAGCGTCCCGAATCCCCAGCCTCCGCAGGGAGACTCAGTCTCATCCTGCCGCTTAACCGGGGACGGGCCCTCAGCGGGCAGGTCGTCGCTGAGTATCGGCGCATCCTGGAACAGAAAGTGGCCTTCGAGTCGATCGAGGTCATCACCGTGGGCACGTGCGACGAGTCCGTCGGGGATCCGGAGCCCGACGGCTACCGGACCGACGTTGCGACGTGGACTGGCTCCACGCATGTCGAGATGGGTGGTGGCGACTGGAGTGCCTCGGCGCGGGCGGGCCTGGCCACGGCGACCGGTGAGCATCTCGTCGTACTGGATGTCGAGCGACATTACGCGCCGGAATCCTTGCTCAGGGTGATCGGCTCGATCCAGACTGGCGTCTCCGACCTGGCGGTTGCGGTGCCCACTCCGGGGCCATCGGGCGTGTCGCGGTGGTGGCATCCGCGGGTCGGACTCGGCCTGTTCAGCCGGCTGTTGCTGGGCTCTTCTGATGTGTTCTCGGGCCTGTTCGCGGTCCGGCGCTCATTCTGGGAGCAGGGGGGCCGAACCATCTCGGCCAGCGGTTCCAGCCTGGTCCTCGAACTGCTGCTGCGACGCCCCGCCTGCCCTGTTGACGTGCCCGTCCCCGTGAACTCCCAGTTCCGTTCGCAACGGCTGGGGCTCAGGGACCTGCGCCCGCTGAAGCATGTGCTCGACGGTCGATATGGGAATTACTCCCGGCTCATCCAGTTCTGTGCCGTGGGCGCCTCGGGCATGGTGGTCGACCTGTCGTTCTACGCCCTGTTCCAGTGGCTGCTGGCCAAGACGTGGCTGGTCTCCCAGACCTCGAAGCACTTCGGATTTTCCTGGCACCTGGCGATCTCCGCGGCCCTGTCGATCGCGATCGCCCTGCTCTGGAACTTCAGCCTGAACCGGCGTCTGACCTTCAACGATGCCCGCCGCGGGTCCTGGTCTCGCCAGTTCTTGACCTATGCCCTGAGTAACGCGGTGGCGATCGCGGTGAGCTTCACGCTCCGCCTGTCTCTGCCGATGTGGGTCGGGTTCTTCGCCCAGCACAAGCTCGCCGCAGCCGCGGTGGGCATCGTCGTGGCGACGGGGATCAGCTTCTCCATGTCGCGGTGGATCGTCTTCGCACGCCGGGTCGACCACCACCCGACAGCTTCTCTGCCGACCCAACCTCCGATCGGGCATCCCTCAACCGTAATCTGAGGCGCTCGGGCCGCTCGTGGGTCTCGGTACCGAACCGGCGCGGGTGCGGTCGGCTCCGATGCAGGGAAGTGCGGCCCCTGCGGCGATCAAGGCGATGGCCGGCACGATCGGAGCCCGCATCCGCAGGTCGGTCCAGAAGAAGGCGTGGACGAGCGTCAGCCCGATCACGATCATCGGCGCGACGATCTGTGGCCAATGCCAGAGGGACCTCCTCGACAGCCCCAGCCCCAGCGCGACCCACAGCGGCAGGGTCCAGGCGATCGTGGCCCAGCGCACACGCGAGGGATACACCGCAGCGGCCGGCGCCACGCTCCAGAAGTGACCGAGCCGGGCCAGCGTGGCCCGGCCGAAATCGCCCGGCCGCTCCCGCGCCAACCGCCAGACCTGCGCCTTCAGGTAGCGATCGGCCTGGGGCTCGCTCATGCCGTGTTTCTCGCGGTTGACCGAATCCCACCAGACCCACTGATCGTGCCCGGTCCAGACCCGGCCGGGCTCGCCGTTGAGGACATCGCGGTAATACACGGGATTGTTCGCCAGCGCCAGCGTGTAGCCGCCGTGAGTCGTCGTCCAAATCGGCTCGCCGAAGACCGCGAGGTTCCGGATCATCCAGGGCAGGAGCACTAGGCCGACGATCAGGGCGAGCCCAATACTCCGCACGACGCGTGGCCTCAGATCTCCCGGCGTCACGATCAGGCTGGCGAGCACGGTCAGCCCGGCGCCGGCGAGCAGGCTGGGCCGGCAGAGCCCGGCCAGGCCGAACCCGAGACCGCCCAGGACGGCGCCCCGAAGTCCTCCGGAGGCCAGCCCCGCCAGGGTCGCGGCGACCAGGAACGCGGCCGGCGTCTCGGTCATCACCGACCGGCTCTGCACGATGAGCACCGGGTCGCAGGCCACGATCAGGGCGGCGGCCATCGCCCGCGTCCGCGACAGGCCGAACCGCTCGGCCGCGACCGCCGTCAGTGCGACCGTGCCGGCACCCAGCCCGAGATGCAACAGCGCGATCCCCCAGGGGAGCCACTCGTCCCGCCCGGCGGCCAGCAGAGCCAGCATCAAGGGATACAGCGGCGGACGGTAGGCCGTCGAGCGTCCCCGCAGCGCAAATCCCTCCCCCGACGCCAACGACCGTGCCATCGGCAGATAATTGTCCGGGTCGTCGAACCGCTCGGAGCCGCGAACCATCACCGCCACTCTCAGCAACAGCGCCAGGAGCAGAATTGCCCAGAGAGACTTAGAGACGACGTATTGGGGCATCAAGGATCGCTGGCACCTGATCAAATGGCGGTTGAAGCTCATTCATTCACGCGGAGACGCGGAAGGAGCGGAGAGAAATGCACGTTTTTCACGCGGAGGCGCGGAGAGAAATTCATGGATAAGAGCATAGATGGACTGACGCTGGAAATCGTGGATATCTCTCCGCGCATTCGCGTGAAATGCCCGATAACTCAATCGGAAAGGCCGCCGCTGCAAACCGACGGAGCATGCTCAGGTTGAGTCCCATTCACGCGGAGACGCGGAGACGCGGAGGGAGGAGGCTCGTAACTGTTGACGATCCAATGCAAACCTTCCTTGAGGGTAGCGCCACCGAAGTTGATAAGCAGACCGACAGGGAGTTTCAACAGCCACAGATACGTTAGAAGTTGCTTCGAATGGACTGGGGCGAGCTTTTCGATAGACTTCAGTTCCACGATCACGATGCCTTCGACCAAGAGATCGGCACGAAAGCCCTCGTCGAAGTGCATATCGTCGAAGTCGAACGACACAGCCGCTTGCCGCTCGACATGCAGGCCGCGCCGCTCCAACTCCCGCGCCAGTGCGGCCTCGTAAACCGATTCCAGCAGCCCCGGCCCAAGAATTCTGTGCACCTTCACTGACGCATCCACGATTTCTCCCGTAATTTCATCGATGTCTTTCTTCATGAGTTTCACTCCGCGCCCTCCGCGTCTCCGCGTGAAATGATGAACTCTCTCACTCCGTTCTCATTGCCGGCCTTCATCCGATCCAACAGGTCGCGGGTCGATCGGCCGGCAGCCGAGTTCGCGCTCAGGGCGCGCTTGAGCATCTCGGAGATCTCTTCGGGCGAGGGCGGTTTGGGTGGATGCTGATCGTTAGAGTCCCTAAAGTTTGGCAGCGATCGGCAGAGCGAGGCTCCGTCCGAGCCTGGAAACACGCGGCTCGGACTCTCCCGGAGTCTCGTTGTTTTAGGGGCTCTAAGACATGTCAGCTCTCCTAGCGGCTTTCGCCACCTCGGGAAGCCTCTTCACGACTTCTCCAGCACCTTGATCCGCTGTTTGGCGGTCTTGGCGGCCGGGGTGTCGGCATAGTCCTTGACGATCCGCTTGTAGTAACCGAGCGCAGCGTCGGGCTTGCCGGATTTCTCGAGATTCTGACCGATCCGGAGCAAGCTGGCCGCGCGAGCGAACGGCTGGGATGTGGCCGGTTTGTCGGTGCCTTTCCGGGATGTGGTCTTGCTCGTGCCGGGCGCCTTGTCCTCATCGGCATCCGAATCCGAAGCGGGTTCGGACTTGGCGGTCTTGGCCTTGGACTTGGCGGTTCGGGCAGTTGTCGAGCGTTTTCCCTTCAACGCGGGCTCATCGACAACGTCACCGGCGAAGGCGTCTTCGAACCGGCTGACGCGCGAGGTCGCTGGCTGATTCGTCTTGGACTTCGCGCCGGAGTCTGGGCCATCAGGCTGATCTTCTTGAGGTATTTCTCGGGGTTCTCGTTGAACTCGTCGCGGCAGCCGGTGCAGCAGATCGGGAACGTGCGACCCTGATAGCTCAAGGTCATGGTGGCTGCGCCGCCGGTCACGATGCACTTGGGGCGATCGGCGCCGCTGGTCGAGCCCGCAGCGAACGATTCCCCCTCCTTGGTCAGGCTGACCTCGGACGCGTGGCTGAACTGGACTTCGCCGGGCTCTTTTCGATCCAGCGACATCGTGTACCGGATGAAGTTGGCGTTGGGCCACAACGAGAGGCGCAGCACGCCGCGGTCTGGCCTCGCGCCGGACGCATGCGCGACTTCGTCGAGGACCAGCTTCTTGCCCGATCGGTCGAGCGCGCCTTCCAACACGATCGGGCCAGCGCCGGGCTTCGGCTCGGTTCCTTCCAGATGGTAGCGCTTCCGATCCGCCATGTAGGTCAGCTTTCCGGTGGCCAGGAACTTACCTCCCTCGATCGCGATCGACAGGCCGGTCGGCTTCCCCTTGATGAAGATCCAGGCCCAGGCATGCGTCTCGGTCCAGCCGCGGAACTTCTGGGCCGAATCATCCTTGGGCACCCCTTGACCCTTCCAGCGGCCCACGAGGTATTCGAACGGCGCGAAGGCCGCGGGGATATCGCGGCCCGGAGAATCGTCGGCCGGCACGGTCTGGGCGGGGTCGTAAGCCCCGCGCCCGCGCGAGGGCCCACCATCGCGAGCATCGCCATCGCAGCCGATAACGACACGATCAAAGCCGTACGATTCATGGCCGATTCCCTCACTCGTTCAGCGGTTGGGCGATCTCGGTGCGTTCGACCCGGTGTCTCGTCCGCCGCCCAGGCGACGGACCGCCTGGATCGCGGTCTGGGTAGCCCGGATCGCCACCGGGCGCAGGTCCGAGCCGTCGATGGGCGGAGAGCCCACCGGTACGTCGAGGTCGACGTAGCCGATCATCATTTCCTCGAAGGTTTGCTCGCCCCACCGGACAAACTTCTTCGGGTCGGGATTGTACGGGTTGTTCGACGAGTTGTCGAAGTGGGCCAGGCAGTCGATGCGCGTGCCCTTGGGCAGGACCATCGGCTGGTCGAGGACGTAATAGGTCTGCCAGCCGAAGTCATAAGCCGGGACGGACAGGACCGTCTGCGGCGCCTCGCCAGGTTTGGTGACTGTGTACCGGAAGTCCTTGCCGCGGAGATGCATGTGGGGCATGAAGCTCACCAGCCGCATCTCTCGGGGCAGGACGATCGCGGAGGAGACGGCGACGTTGTCCCGTTCCGCCGGGATCATCAGGTCGGGGTTGGCGATTCCGATCGTGTAGGCCTGCCGGGTCGGCGGCGTCTTGGCGAAGACGAACCCGACCTTGGAGCGGTCGGACCGCACGCGGCCATTCGGCGTGTAATGGACCTGAAGGATGAGCTCGGCGCCGGCGGGGATCTTCTTGGCCGTACCTTCCGGGAGGATCGTGGGCAAGTCGCCCGGTGCATAACCGCAGAAGTGCTCCCCGGGCCCACGCCCACGATCCCTCCCTCGGTTGGGATCCATGAGGTAGACGACGATGTGATGGACGACCGACGGATCACCCGGAACGGCCTGGGCCGCTTGGATCCAGCGATCCTCCTTGAAGTTCGTGGGGATCCGGAAATAGACGTAGGCCACCACCCCCTGAGCCGGGACGTAATACGTCTCGGGCATCTCGAAGACGACGTCCGGCTTGCCGATCGACCAGCCTTCCGCATAGGTCCGGGGCGTGGGAAGGTCCTTGAGCTCGCCCAGCGGGCTCCCCTGATCGACCCAGGCCAGCAGGGTCGCCCGCTCCCTGGCGGAGAGGCTGCGGTCATTGCGGTAGTGACCATACGCGCGGGTCGGCGTGCCAGGGCGGCATGCGCCGCTCATCGACCACCTCGCGGATCATCGCCGAATGCTTGCGCACGTCGTCATAACTCAACAGCGAGAACGGCCCAACCTGGTGAGGCCGGTGACAGCCCTCGCATTTGTTCTGGATGACTCGCGAGACGTCCTTGGCATACGTCACCGCCCCGACCTGGATCGGATGGTCGCGATCGCGGGCCTCGACCGCCGCGTTCATCTCCGCGGAGGGGGTCCGGATCCGCGACGCCGTCGACGAGGCAATCGGCTTGGGCTCGATCCGGTCCAGCAGGCAGCCGATCACCGGAGTGGCCGTGGGTTTGATCGGCTTACCGGTCAACACCCCCTCCAGCGCGTTGCGCAGATAGGTCTTCTGAGGGCTGGGCTTCACCTTGCCGCCCTGTCCATACTGATCGTCGATTGCGCCTCGATAGCGGACCCGCGCGAAGCCATCGAGCACGAGGGCCTCGCAAGTTCGCTCGACCAGGAGCGAATCGCTGACCTGGTTCTGGAGGTCCTTCAGGACCGGGAAGTCGATGCCGGTCTCGCGCACGAGCTTGGCGACGTCCTTGTCCGTCTCGTGGGCATTGGAGTTGATACCGAGGAACACCACGCCCTTGCCGCGATAGGCGTCATTCAGCTCGATCAACCGGGGAATGTAGAGGTTGCCCACCGGGCAGTCCGTCCCCAGGAAGACCAGCACGATCGCCTTCTTCCCCACGAAGCTATACAGCGAGATGGACCGATCCGTGGCCACGTCCTTGAGGGTGAAATCGGCGACGCGCTGATTGACTCCCCGATCGAGCGGCAAGCTGGACCGTGTATCCGTCGGGCCCGCCAGTGCCTCGCGTTGCGACGAAGAGACCAGAACAACCAGCCACGCGACGGCCAGCACGGCCGTCACCCATCGGCTGCGGACGCTAGGACTCAACATGCCAACTCCTTGGGATGGGACCGCGATGACTCCTCGAAGGTGTCGGCCGCCACGACATTGTGGACGCACCCATTCCATTCGAGGCGGGGAACCGGCTCTCATCGGGTAAGACCCTCAGGATCGTCACCGGGTTTCGCCTACTATCTTAATACCCGGCCGGGGTCGTCGGCAAGCCAGGACCAAACATGGATGTCGAGTCGTGGCCCGTGGTGAACACCTTCGAATGGAATCGAACGAAGCGCGAGTGACTCGCGTCATCGCGGGGGGGGATCCCGTGGCGGATCCTCTTTTGCGACAGGGAGTTCCGGGCGATGGACCGATGGGTTGGCCTCGGGCGACTCGAGCGGAGCGATCGAGCCCTATCGGCAACTTTCCGGAACGACTCGACAACGATCTGGCGAACGGGGATAGGTCGAGATAAGCTGGAATCGAAGTGATCGAGGCGTGCTGATCGGCGGGCGCCTCGATCGAGATTGACGGACGAACCTGACGAGGCGGGGTTCACCATGCGTTTGTCGCCCGTGATCCTGCCCGACCTGGGAACTGGTCCGGACGTACCGATCGTCGTGAGTCACTGGTTCGCGGCGCGGGGGCAGTGCGTCTGGGAAGGGGAACGGCTGGTGGAAGTGCTGGCCGGTCCCGCGACCTTCGACGTCCCTTCGCCGGTGACCGGACACCTGGCCGAGATCCATGGCCGGGAAGACGATCGCGTCGAGCCGGGGTCGGTTCTCGGTCTGGTCGCGGAGGAGGAGGACGCGTCCGGGCCGACGGGCGACCACGACCACGGGCGCGGCGGTCCGACCGGTCGAGGCCGTCACGATCCCCGGCCTCGTCGCCCCACGACATGACGACGTTTCACGAGTACTCCGCCGGCGTGATCCCTTACCGCCGGGGAGACGATCAGGGTCCGATATACCTGGTCCTCCATTCCGCTACGGTTCGCAACCCCCGCGCCAAGTGGGAATTCCCCAAGGGCGGGGTCGAGCCGGGCGAATCGATCCGGGCTGCCGCCGCGCGCGAATTCCAGGAGGAGACCGCCTTGGTCGACTGGTCGTTCCACGCCGGGTTCCAGCGGAACCTTTCCTACACCTACATCCGCCGCGGGCACAAGGTCGTCAAGACGGTGACCTACTACCTCGTCGAGGTCCGGGACCCCGCGCCGCTGGCCCGCTCTCCCGAGCACATGGAAGACCCTTCCGGCCACTGGCACCACTGGGGCACGTTCGAGCAGGTCAGCGCTCTGCTCTATCACAGCAAGATCCGCCGCGTCTTCGCCGAAGCGGATGCGTTTCTCCGGAAGTCCTGACGGCTGCGTGACGATTCCGCCGCAGGGCCTGTCTCCGAGGGTCCTCGACGCACGTTCTTCGAGTCAGGACGAGTGCTGATCCCGATTTCGAAAGCCCTGCGTTTTCTTTCCCTCGCCTCCGTTGGGGAGAAGGTGCCCGAAGGGCGGGTCAGCGGGTTTTCATTCGGGGCGCGACAGAGACTCTTAACCGAATCGAGGAGACCGATGCGCATTGTATTGGGTTCGATCCTGTGCGGCACGGCCCTGGCCGCGGCTTCGACCTTGATGGCACAGCCGCCGGGCCAGGGCCGAAGCACAACCACGAAAACCGCGGTCACCAATGATCTGGTGGACCGCATGATGGCATTCGATGCCAACGAGGACGGCAAGCTGACTCGGTCCGAGGTGACCGATCAGAGGCTTCTGGGCCTGTTCGATCGTGCCGATACTAACAAGGACAAGACCGTCACTCGTAACGAGTTGAACGCGCTGCTCGTCCGGGAACGCGCGACGGCCCGAAGGAAAACGGCCGGTGCCGCTGGGCGGGGCAACGGTGGCCGCGGGTTCGGTGGTCCCGGTGGCAGACCCGGTTTCGGCGGACCCGGTGGTCCTGGTGGTGGTCCTGGGTTCGGTGGTCCTGGATTCGGCGGGCCACCCCAGCCGGGTCAGGTCCTCTCGCCGATGCTCCGCCAACGTCTGGAGCTGACGCCGGAGCAGGAGCAGCAAGTTGACGCCCTCCAGAAGGAGGTTGACGCGAAGCTGGCCAGGATCCTCACGGTCGAGCAGAAGCAACAGCTTCAGCAGATGCGTCAGCGTGGCCCCGGCGGTTTCGGACCTCCGCCTGGCGGCGGACCCCCGCCCGATGGTTTCGGACCTCCGCCGGGTGGCGGACCTCCGCCCGGCGGCGAAGAGCCCCCGCCCCCGCCCGATCCGTCGCTGGACTGACCGGAGAATCCGGCCGAGCCCCCGTGGTCAGGTCACTTTCCCGGAACAGGACTCGACGGACCTGAGTTCGCCGGAGGCTGGGGCGACCGAGCGGGTCGCAACGCAACCTTGCCCATGTACGACCGCACTCTCACCACGGGCGTGACCGGAATTCGCGGCGGCTTTGAGGGATCCTCGGCGAACAACCGGGAGATCCCCAGAGTCGCCGCAACCCCCGCAATCACGCCCATCAGGGACCGGATGTGGAACTGCCAGGGCCGCGACGCCGACCCGACCGCGATCGGCGGATCGGCCGTCATCGGGGTGCCGTCGGGCCGCGTCGAGATCCGGCCGCACACGTCGAAGTCGCGGTCGCAGAGCAGGGCGCCCGTCTCGGCGGACGTCATCCTCGCAAAATCATGAACATGTTTACCACATGCCGTACAATCGCGCGCGGTCGTCTCCCGACATCCTGTCCCAGTCCATGGGGCAGGGTGTCGCGATCGTGAGCCGGCCGAGAAGCTCGTGGTCGTCCATCGGCAACCCCTCCAACAAGACGGACCGCGTGATGGTCCCTGCCGGCATGACCGGGGCGAACCGACCCTCAACCTCGATCCGAAGTGGTGTGAACTCTCAAATCACAACTGATGAATGAGATCGAGCACTGGCTCGATTGTACGGCCGGAGACGGCCGAAATCCACATGATCATAGCGAGGAATCTCGCTGGCGCGTCTTGAAGTGGCGCATTTTCGGATTCTGCCCCGAAGGGACCCGACCGACCGGCCCAAGGCGGCGCCCTGCGGACCGGGTCCACGCCGCGCCGGGCGCCCGACGACTCCGAGACCATCGGGCCCAGAGTCATGGCCTCGAGTGACGCGTCCTCGGACGGAATCCCGCGCGCAACAGGGCATCAACGAGGTGCGCGGATCGGCCGCTCGTTACGACGAGCGGCACGGCTTTGTTGATGCTGACGCCGCTCGTGCTGAGCGTCGCCACGACATTCGAGGCCAGCGGGAGGCCCATGAGACCGTACGGCCCCGCGCCGAGGATCGTAAGTTTGAGCGGGGGGCTCAGCACGAGGGCCTTGCTCGTTCTCAGTGTCACCGTGAACGCGCTCGTGCTGTAGGTCGCGCTGGCCAGCGGTACCGTCTTGCCCTTCTGCTTCTTCGACTTGGGGACCGTGACGAGGCTGTAATAGTCGAGATCCTGCGCGGTCCCCATGGCGATCGCCTCGCTGAATTGAACCACGATGTCCTGAGTCGTCTTATGCTTGCCGGTCTTGACCTTTTCGATCGTGATGCTCTCGACGGTCGCCGGTGCGGCATTGACGGTGAGACTGCCGTCGATGAATTCGATCGTGTAGTTCGAGAGACCCGTGCCCACCGGGTCGGTGGGCACGATGGAATAAGTCCCCACCGCCGCCGTCGCCGGTGCTCCGGTGCTGGTCAGGGTCACGCTCGTGAGTTTGTCGCGATTGGCTGTCACGAGACCAGTTTCGCTGAACCCCGTACCGGGCAGGGACGCCACAGTTCCGTAGGTCTTGCTCACGTTGTCCAGTGTGATCTTCAACAGAGCTGTGGTGACGTACAGCGTGCCGTTTTGATAGGTGATATTGTAGTTCGAAAGCCCCTGGCCCCCCGCGCCGCTGGGCACGATAGAATAGACTCCCACCGCCGCCGACTGGGCCGCCCCGGCGCTGGTCAGATCTACGCCCGCGACCGTGTCTCCATTGGCTTTCACCAGCCCGGAGGTGGTGAACTCAGTGCCATCAAAGGTCACCGAGTCTCCGTAGACCTTGAACGGGCTGTAGGCGGCAGTGATCGTCAGAGACGCCTTTGCCACCGTGACCGTTTGCCCCACGCCCCCCGGCGTGACCTCGCGGACCACGTTGTTCTCCGAGTCGGCGATGTAGAGGTCGCCCGAGGAGTCCACCGCCACGGCCGATGGGGACGTACAGCTCGGCGGTCGTTGCGGGACCGTTACCGCCGCTGTAGCTTCCCTTCTTGTCGTTCAAACTTGCTTGGCTGCTGGAGTAGTTGCCGGCGTAGGTTGTGATGATGCCCGTTGTGAGATTGAGCTCGGGGACCACGTTGTTGAAGGTATCGGCGATGAAGAGATCACCCTTGCCGTCGAGGCGGGGCCCTCGGGGAAGTCCAGCTCGGCGTTAGTGGCCTCTCCACCGTCGCCCACGTAACCCGCAGTGCCGTTTCCCGCCACGACCGTGACCGCTCCGGTTGTTCCGTTGACCTCCTTGACAGCAATTCCCGGCGTCGCGAGCACGACTCAACCGATTCTTCCCATTTTAACATCCATTCCAGGTCGTGTCCTCTCGATGGAAGTTCGAGGAGCGCAGTGCGGCCTTTTCCGTCGCCCGATCGCCGTGGTCTGACCCACCTTGCCGGGCCCTGTCGGACCCAATTCCGCCTTGACCACGTACCCCGATCCCGACGCAGCCTCAGCGCCTCACTCAACCACCCGACCGTTCCCCGAACACGACGCCGGACTACGACGTGTTCTGCAACACCGGCTTCTGCGGGACGATCCCACACACTAACGCCCTGAGCAACTCGGCCATCGAATCCAACCGTAGCGTGCGAAAATGGTGGCGAATCTCTTCCCAGAGATGGCACTTGGTCCTCAGCTTTTGCCAGGCCGCTTGGAACAACGGACAACACAACTGCTGCACTTGGTCCACCAGGAACGCCAGCATCATCAACAGGGCCAGCACCACCGACAGGTTCTGCTCCCCGTGTCCGTAATTGTGTTCCAGGTGATAGCCTTGGTTTTTCAAGGTGTTGAAGGTCTCATTCTCGATCTTCCAGCGAGCTCGGCCGCCGCGCATGATGTCCCAGACGTTCGCCGGAGTCAGGAGAAAGTCGGTGATCCAACTGAAATGCTGCACCGTGCCGTCGGGATGGATCTCCCAGTATTCCAGCACGTTGACCAACTCGTCGGCGTGCGACTCGTTGAGCGGCGCCGCATTGCAGAACCGAAAATGATGCAGGACACCTGTCGCCGGATCGACCCAGGTCCGGATCGTCATCTGACCCGCCTCGTCCCGGGCCTGCAAGTGCTCAAACAGAAAGGCGTGGTCGCCCGGCTTGACGCCGATGATGAAATGCGCAAGGGCCTCGCGCAGGTCCTTCAAGTGAGGGGCATTGGCGGCCAGGGCGTCTTCGACGACGATGACCGGCAGATGGGGATGCGCGTGCCGGAACTGTTTGAGCCAGCGGCGGGTGGCATTGCGCTCGCAGTCGTTCTTGGTCTGGCCGTCCTGCTGGATAATCGGCTCCGGAGCCAACGGGATGACTTCCTTGAGGTCGGGATGGACCAGGGTGGTGCCGAAGAGTTGATGGGAATAGGTGACCCCACCGCCACGATGGTGCTTCTCCAGGCACGAGGGACAATGGATCTTGGCGGAGGAGAAGTAAGTCGTGCCATCGAGCGACAGGAGATAATGGCCGTCGAGGTAGGCGAAGCGTTCGAGGACCTTGCCGCGCTGGAGGCGGCGGAACACATCGGTGAAGGCGGGCCGCAGGTCGTTGGGATCCAGCGGATCGAGGATGTCCCGCATCTGTGAGTCGCAGGGGACGTTGCGGATGCCATAAATGGAGCGGAAATTGTCGAGAGGGTCGCGACGGCGATGATCGAAGGCGAGCAAGGAAGGGTCTTTTAAGGAGAACATGGCGAAGGCCGACATCAAGGCGTCGCTCAGAGAGATCTGGACCTCGCCGGCTCGCGGACGTGGATCCAGGAGCGAGTCGAAACCGGAGCGAAGCCGTGAGAAGAGGGCGTCCGCGGAGAGATCCTTGTGAGCTTTGCCAAGAGGCGGTGCCATGGAAGCCACTCCGTAGCGTAAATGGCAAGATAGAGAATCCAGGGAAGCAATGGGCGAACGGGCTTTACGAAATGAGAATCCAAACGGAGCGACCTGTCAAAGGGAAAACCCCACGCCGGGAATTGCTGACCTCCTTGATCACATTCTCGTTGGAATCGGCGATGAACAGGTCCCCGGAACTGTTCACGGCCACGGCCTCGGGGTCGCTCAACGTGGTGTACAGACCCTGTCGGGTGGCGGGATCGCCGCCGCCTGCCACGGTGCTGATGATCGCCGCGCTGGCGCTGCCGGCGAACGCGCTCGTGCCGCGATAGATCGCCGTCACCGTGTCATTACCGGCCGAGAGTCTTTGGGTGCTGAGCGTGGCCGTCCCTGACGCAAGCGTACCGGTGCCGAGTGTCAGGGTCTCCTCCATGAAGCTCACCACGCCACCGGTCGGCGTCGTGCTGCTGGACGGATCGGTGGTCACCGTGGCCGTGAGGACCTCCTTCTGGCCGTACGTCAACGAGGAGCTCGCAAGACTCAGCGTGGTGATGGTCGCGGTCGCGAGCAAGGTCCGCTGGTCGAGCAGCGTGACCATCGGCCCGACCCGATGCCGGGACAGCCTGCCGCGCCGATGCCTCCTCCGGATGCCTTGGCCTTCGTGAGCGACCTTCGTGCCGAGCACTGCCGGGAATTGGGAGAGTAACATGACTCAAGAGCTCCTCAGTTCAGGTGAACGGTCACTGTGAGAGCGCTGAACAGTTGGGTTGCATACGCTCGAAGTCCTCGCCCCAGAACCCCCTACCGTCGCTCCGCTCCGGCCCCCCCTTCGTAGAGAGTGCTGACAAAGTCGCCTCGTGATGGTATCAATCATGGGAAGCCACGTTCTGGGGCCTGGTCACACGGGAGCCCGCCATGCTGAAGGCTGAATCGCGGTACGTCCGGCTCACCGAGTTGGATCGCGAGATCTTCGACGCCATCGTTCCCCCCGACCATTTCCTGCGCCGGTTCAAGGAGAAGGTCGATTTCGACCGATTGTCTCCGATCCTGGCGGCCCAGTACGATCCCAACCTGGGGCGGCCACCGATTGAGCCGCTGTTGCTCCTGAAATTGGAATTCCTCCAGTACGAGTACGGCTGGTCCGACCGCGAGGTCATCCAGCAAAGCCAAGTCAACATGGCCTGCCGGTTCTTCCTCGACCTCAGCCTGCGCAGTCCTCTGCCTGACCCCAGCCTCCTGTGCTACTTCCGCCAGCGGTTGGGACCCGAGACCCATCAGCAGATTTTCCAGGATCTGACCGCCCAAGCACGGGAAAAGGGGTTGATCAAGGACCGCGTCCGGCTCAAGGATGCGACCCACGTCTTGGCCAACATCGCGGTCCCCTCGACCTTGACCTTGGTCGCGGAGGCGCGCGCCCAACTCCTGGAGGCGGCCGACCTCTTGGACCCGGAACGGGTCGCCCAGGAACGCGACGAGGCCCAACGCCTGCACGCCGCCACCGCCCACTTGCCGGACCCTGAGCGGTTGGTGCACCGCGTGACCCACCTGAGTACGGTAGTGGCCTGGGCCGACGAACTGCTCGCGACGGCACAGCGGGTCGCCCCCGCGGGAAACCCGGTGCTGCCACGACTGCGACAGGCCCTGGACTTGGCCCACAAGATCCTTCACGATCGCGACCATGTCGAGGCCCCGGATAAGGTCGTCAGCGTGCACGACCCGGAGGCGCGCAAGGGGTGGCATCATCAGTGGTTCACGGGTTATTCGCTGGACATCAGTATGGACGCCGATAGCGAGCTGATCACGGCCATCGACGTGCTGCCGGCCAACGGCGATGAGGCGGCCAACGCGACCCACCTGATCGAGCAAGAAGAGCAGGCCCAGGGCAATGACATCGAAACGCTGTCGATCGATGGGATCGGCTTCCGCGGTGATCTGATCGACCCGTGGAGTGATCCCGAGGGGTTGAATCTGGAAGTGATCGTGCCGCCGACGGAGCCGGCCCCCGCGGGGGGGTTTCCGCCGGAGGCGTTCACGCTCGACGCGGCCGGGCCGACCCTGACCTGCCCGGCGGGCCAGACGACCCAGTCGCGGACGCGGAACCAGAAGGACACCGGCTGGAAATACCGGTTCAGCGCCGGGCAGTGTGCGGGTTGTCCGTTGCGGGCGCAGTGCCTGGCCAAGCCGGAGACGACCACCGGCGGCCGGACGGTGATCAAGAATGACCACGAGGCGACCTACCGGGCCGCGCGGGCGAAGGCGCAGACCCCGCGGTACCGGGAGGTGCGTGCGCAGCACCCGCGGGTCGAGCGGAAGCTGGGGGAACTGGCCCGGTGGCACGACGGCCGGCAGGCGCGGTATTGGGGCCGAGCGAAGGTATTGATTCAAGAATTGCTGATAGGATTTGTCGTAAATGTCAAACGGATGTTGAAGTTGATGGAAAGTGCCGGAGCGGCCCCTGCAGGGACAGTGCGCGCCGGCCTGAGGGGTGTGTGAGTCGGGGGCGAAAGTCGGCGCGCAGCCGGGCGGTCGATCCAGAAACGGCGCGGGCTGCGTAGGATAGACAAACCGTCCCATGGGGGCCTCGAAACGGGATCACAACCGGAGAAAACAAACGGAACTCATCCCCGTGACTCCATGACCCTTGGACGAGACTTTTTCAGCAGTCTCTACGAAGGGGGGGGCGACGCCGACGGACGTCGGGGAGGGTTCTTCACATCGGCCCCGACGCGTGCTCCATTCGACTGCTACGCGCTCTAACAAGCCGTCACTGAAACAGGGACGCACCCCAACGCAGGACCGGCTGCAAATCGGCGGCATCGACATCGTCCGAGTGAATCTCGATATAATCGATATGCTTACCCAGGTCATTGAGGCGCATGCCATTCGTGATGGATCTCATCAAGGCCAGCGGTGGGTTCCCGGCGGCGCCCATCTTCGTGGGGGCGTCTTCGCAAGCTCGCCAGTTGAAATCCGGTGACGGCGCGCCCGTTGAAACTAATCACATCATTGTGGGCTGCTGCGTGGTAATTCGGGTTTCCGGTGAGAGAGCTGCTCTGGAACACAAACTGCGTTCCCAGGGTACTCCATGCCTCGCCGACGACCTCCGGTACCGTGCGCGATGGCTCCTGGCGGTCATAGAATCCGTCAGCATTGATGGATACACCGTTCCCATGTGAAAGAGAAATATACTGATTTGGAAATAATTTGGCATAGGTCTGAAAAGTCCGTTGCCAGGCCTCGATGTACTTCGTCGATGTATAATGGTTAGAAAGTCATATGGCGATATCTTTAGGATATGTATCTGGCTCCGTGAATTCCTCCGAGACCGATGTCGGCCCAGCGGCGCCGATCATCAGGAATTCGGGGCGATCTCCATACCGCGGCACCGACGCGGGTCAGGAAGGCAAACCAGTTGCCGAGGTACGCCGGGTCCCAGGGCATCGGAAGGGGCTTGGGTTGGCCCTTGCCGGGCCCATATTGGACGTTAAACGTAGCGATCTCCGCACGTTGCAGTGCCCAGGGAGGCGACCAGAAGCCGGGGAAGATGAGGAGGTGCACCCACTTATGTGACGTCTGTGCGGCTGCAAACAACTCGTCGAGTCGGGCCCAATTGGTCTTTCCTTCGGCCGGCTCGATGTCGCTCCAGTGGATTTGCAGGACGACGCCGCGAATGTGCGGATTGCGAAAGGGCTTGGGATCCAACGGTTGAGCGGGATCGTTCCGGATCACGGCTGCCAGCCCCCAAGGTGCAGGTTTCTGGGCATACCCGAGTTGTGCCCTGGCCACCGTGGGAACCAGCCACAGGACGCCGGCTAGGACCAGGGCCGCGAAAGTCGCAAGGATTGCAGGATGGTGCGTGCGGTATGCGAGCATGGTAAACTCCTCGGATCATTCCGATGTGTCGTCGAGGCTGATCGCTTCGGTCGAAACCCCTATCAGGGTGATCTGATATTCGGGGCCAATCGTCCACACGCCGGTGCGACCTTTTCCGAAAGCCGCCTCGAGAATCGCGGATGAGTACGAGGGAAGCCGCGAAAGCGGTTTGCAAAAAGGCTCTATCTTGGAGACAATCAGAGACGGCGCTCAGATATGCGAAAGTGGGGACAGCCATGAGCGAGGAGAACCCGCGAGCCGATGACGACCTGTTGCGCCGCCTGGAAGGGGGAGACGCTGGAGCCCTGACCGAGCTGTTCACCCGGCACCGCAAGCGGCTCCGGCGGATGATCCGGCTCCGCCTCGACCGGCGGCTCCAGGGCGCATCGACCTGTCCGATGTCCTTCAGGACGCCTATCTCGAGATCGCTCGTCGGGCGCGGGAATACCAGGCCCAGGCGACCATGCCGCCGTTCCTCTGGCTCCGCCTCATGACCGGCCAGACGCTTCAGGCCCTGCACCGCCATCACCTGAACGTCCACAAGCGAGACGCCGGCCAGGAAGTGTCACTCGGTGAGCGTGCGACGCCCCAGGCGAATTCCGTGTCCCTGGCGGAGATGCTCCTGGGCCGGCTGACTTCGCCAACCCTCGCTGCCCGTCGCGCCGAGATGCGAACGAAGGTCCAGGAGATCCTTAACGCCATGGAGCCCCTCGATCGCGAAGTCCTGGCCTTGCGTCATTTCGAGGAGCTCAGCAATGGCGAGGTTGCGCAGGTGCTGAACCTGACCAAGACCGCGGCGAGCAACCGCTACATGCGTGCCCTCGAGCGGCTCAGGGAGCGGCTCCAGGGTATGCCCGGATTTCTCGACGTCTAGAGCGACGTAACAGTCGAATGGAGCCCGCGCCGGGGCCGATGTGAAGAACCCCCCGACGCCTGTCGGCGTCGCCCCCCCTACGAAGGGGGGGCCGGAGCGGAGCGACGGTAGGGGGGGTCTGTGGGCGAGGACTTCGAGCGCGTGCGACTCAACTGTGAAGCGCTCGAGAGTTACACTTCACAGAGTCCGCGCGACAGTGCGCCCTGATTTGAAACTCTTCGTCTTGATTTCTACCGACGACTGCCGACTCGCGGCTCCGCCGCGTCAGTGCGACGGGGCGACGAGCCCCCTTCCGAACGCGAGCCGCCTTGCCTGGGGAGGGACCATGGACAGCGACGCAACCGGATCGGGCCCCGACCCGGTCGAGCCACTCGCCGACGAGTTTCTCCGTCGTCGCCGACGCGGCGAGGGCCCCACACCCGCCGAGTACGCCGCGCGGTATCCCGAGCATGCCGCGCGGATACTCAAATTCTTCCCCGCCCTGGAGCTGCTCGAGGGGCTCAAGTCGCCGGCGGACGAGGATTCTGACTCCTCGGGAGCGGACGACGCCAGCGACGGCACGCGGACCCAAGGCGGCGACCGCCCGCGGCGGCTGGGCGATTACACCCTCCTCCGTGAGCTGGGCCGCGGCGGCATGGGCATCATTTACGAAGCCGAGCACGAGTCGCTCAGGAGCCGGATGGCGCTGAAAGTCATGCACCCGAGGATCCGTGCCGACCCCGACTACCTGCGGCGATTCCAAACCGAGGCGCGATCGGCAGCGAAGTTGCACCACACCAACATCGTGCCGGTCTTCGACTATGGCGAGCAGGAGGGCGTCTG
The DNA here is from genome assembly GCA_963845695.1 of uncultured Isosphaeraceae bacterium. Lineage (GTDB taxonomy): Bacteria > Planctomycetota > Planctomycetia > Isosphaerales > Isosphaeraceae > CAWJTV01. The sequence goes on from CAWJTQ010000024.1 coordinate 20,112, forward strand.
CTACTACGCGATGCAATGCATCGTGGGCGTCGGCCTCGATCGGGTGCTCGACGACGTCCGCCGCCTCCGGGGCGGGGCCGACCGTGCCACCGGCACCATGACCGGAGACGGTGGCCCAGCGACGGTGCTCGGCGACGGTCCGAGTCAGCCTCTGGCCCTCTCCCGCGGCTTGCTGACCGGACGGTTCGCGGACACCCCAACGGCGTCCCTCGTCGTCGGGTCCGACTCGCGGGCCATCCGGACGATCGACGGCCGAACCTCGGTCGCGATCTCCGCCGCCGAACCCGAGTCCGACGGATGGGTTCCCACCCCCTCCGGCGGCGAGGCCGATTCGGCTCGCAACTCGTTCGCCGGCCAGCCCGAGTCGATTTACTTCCGCGAGGTTGCCCGCATCGGCGCCCAGGTTGCCGACGCACTCGAGTACGCCCATCGTTAGGGGGTCATCCACCGCGACATCAAGCCCTCGAACCTCCTGCTCGACAGCCAGGGGAATGTCTGGGTCACCGACTTCGGACTGGCCAAGGTTGTCACGGGGGACGACCTGTCGCAGTCGCACGATGTGGTCGGGACCTTGCGGTTCATCGCGCCCGAGCGGTTCCGGGGCATCTCCGACCTGCTGGGCGACGTCTATTCTCTCGGCGCGACGCTCTACGAGCTGCTGACGCTGAAACCGGCCTTCGCCGAGCGGGACCAGGCCCGGATCATCGACCAGATCGCTCACGAGCCTCCGGCGCCCTTGCGGCGGCACGACCATCGCATCCCTCGGGACCTGGAGACGCTGGTTCTCAAGGCACTGGCCAAGGACCCCAGGGATCGGTTTGCGACGGCCGCGACGTTGGGCGAAGAGCTGCGGCGCTATCTGGAGAGCCGCCCGATCCAGTCGCGGCCGGTTGGGCCGGCGGAGCGGCTCTGGCGGTGGTGCAAGCGCAGCCCGGGCCTGGCGGCGGCCAGCATCGGGGCAGCCTTGCTGGCCACGACCCTCCTCATCGGTTCGATCATCGTGGCCTGGACTGTTCGCGAGCAGCTCGAAGCGCTCCGCGTCGAGAGAGGAAAGACCCAGGAGGCCCTCCTCGCCAAGGCGGATGCCGAGCGGGAAGCCCAGTTTCGGGCACTCGATGGATTTCACTCCAGGCTCAACGCGGCCATGGCCAAGCGATTCAGCGGACAGATTGGCCAACGGTTTGACAGTCTGGACGCCCTCGAACAGGCAGCCACGATCGCCGGGAAGCTGAAACTCACAGCCGACCACCTCGACCGGCTCCGCGATGAGGTGATCGCCTGCCTGACCCACCCGGACCTGAAAGCGACCGGCCGGGTCATTCATCGTCCGCCGGGAGTGCTCCTGGTGGCCTTCGATTCCACCCTGACCCGTTACGCGCTGCGGTTCAAGGATGGGACCGTCACGGTCTGTCGGGTCGCCGATGATGCGGAGATCGACCGCTTCCAGGCCCGCGGCGATCGAAGCATCATCGTGTTCTGGTTCAGCCCTAACGGTCGCTACCTGGCGACCACACATTCTCCCGGATTGGCCCTGACGGTCCGGGACGTTAACCGGCGCACGGTCGCGCTCGACGACCCGGGGCCCATCGCGTTGACCGCAGTACGATTCACTCCGGATAGCCGGAGTATTGCCCTGTACCGTCAAGATGGAACGGCCCGCATCTACGAGCTGGCGACCGGGCGACAAAGCGGGTCCTGGGCCGGCCCGGCGTCGGCCAAAGACCTGGCCTTCCGTCCGGATGGGGCCCGGATCGCGACTCTCTACATTGAGCAATCGGGCGACACCTGCCGGGTCCTGGAATCCGGGACAGGCCGCCTGGTCCGGTCGATCCCGATGCCGTCCAGGATAGACAACGTCGCCTGGAGCCCGGATGGCACGACGCTGGCGACAACATGCCGGGATTACAAGATTTATCTCTGGGACGCCGATACCGGCATCCCGAAGGGCACCCTTCAAGGCGCGACCAACGACGGCCTGCGCCGGCCTTCCATCCCACCGGCACGCTGCTGGCCAGCAACGGCTGGGAATCGCGGCTGAGGCTCTGGGACCCGGTCATGGTCCGGCCCGTACTGAACTTGACCAGCGGCTTTCGATTGCACGAGTTCAGCGTGGACGGCCGAATCGTCGTTGCGCAAGACGACCGATTGACCACGTACCAGGTCGATCATGCCCTAGAGTATCGAGCATTTGTTCATGTTTTTATTGATAGACTGGTCCATTATGAAATCCCGTCGATCCGCCCCGACGGCCGGGTTCTGGCGGTGGGCACGGACCGAGGCGTGGCGCTCTGGGACCTGGCTCGCGGCACCGAGTTGACGTTCCTGCCGATCGGGCTTTGCCGGCATATCCTGTTCGAGGCATCGGGCGACCTGATCGCCAGCGGGCCGGGCGGCGTGCGACAATGGCCGGTTCGGCTCGACCCGGAGCGGGGTGAATTCCGCATCGGCCCGCCGGGTCAGTCCTGGGGCCCGGGGACCGATTCCGGGATCGCCGCCGACCGGTCGGGCCGGATCGTGGCCAGGGCCGATCGTGGTTATGCCTCGGTCGCAACTCCGGAGCGGACGATAACGGTGGGCCCGTTGAAAGACTGCCGTTACGTCGCCGTCAGCCCGGACGGGGAATGGTTGGCCACCGGCAATCACGAAACGACCGGCGCCCAGGTCTGGCGCATCCGCGACGGGTCGCACGTCCGTGATCTGCGGGTTGACGGTATCACACGGGTCGCCTTCAGCCCCGATGGGAAATGGTTGATGACCAGCCCATCCCCGTGCCGGCTCTGGGCCGTCGGCACGTGGGAGGAGCGACAAATTGGCGGTCAGGGGCGCTGCTTTTCTCCCGACGGCCGTTTGACCGTCGTCACGGATGCGGACAAGGCGATTCTCCTCCTCAAGACCGATTCAGGCCGCAGAGTCGCTCGCCTCGAGAGTCCCGACTCATGCACCGCGAGCTGGATGACCTTCAGCCCCGACGGCGCGCGCCTGGTGGTGGTCACCCGGGACGGCCCGGCCGTGCACGTCTGGGACCTCCGGGCTATCCGCCGCCGCCTGGCCGCGATGAACCTCGACTGGGACGAGCCGGCGTATCCCGACGACGACCCGGCCGACTCCTCGGCCCTCCCTCTCCCACCGCTTCAGGTCGACCTTGGCCCGCCAGCCGGTTAGCACGCCTAATGCGGCCGAGCCGCGGCCCACGTCGTCCCTGAGCAGATTCCGCGGGGAAATGCCCCGGAGTTTCACACGGAGGCGCGGAGAAAGCGGAGTCGGGTCATGGCGGCTCAGATCGGACTTCGATTGAGGGTGTGCCTCTCCGCGTTCTCCGCGCCTCCGCGTGAAACTCTTCCCTCTCAAACATGCGCGCACGGCGCAGAGATTCTACGGAGGTCGACTCTAACGGCCCTAACATTGTTGAGAATGTCGGGAGGGCGAGGCTCCGTCCGAGCCTGAAAAATGCGGCTCGGACGGAGCCTCACCCTCCCACAGATCCGATTCTGTGAGGGCCTGCTACGATCGTGTCCCTGATTCAAGCCCGGCCCGGATCCTTGCGATTGCGCCTCCCGGATGCCGAAATGTCACGGCAAGATGTCGTCAACGGCAATTTGCCCGACCTCGACACTATCGAGCACCACCGACAACACATGCCCAGGCGCGAGGACCTCGAACGCGGCGTATCCCGTAGGGCCGGGGTTGGAATAAACCTTCACCTGGCGGTCGATCAGGTTGACGATCCAGTACACGGGGATCCGGCCGTTGAGATAGGCCGTCCGTTTCTCGCCCCGGTCATAAGCGAGCCGGCGCCGGGTGGCGGCGACCTCGACGATGAGAGAAACGTCTCCGGCGCCGGGCTGGTCGGTGTAGTCGCGAGAGCGCCCCGCACGATCGAGATGTCCGGCTCGGGCGTGCTTTCCCAGCCGGGGACCGTGACCGGATCCTCGCAGGTCACGAAATAGGCATTGGCCGGGACGAGTCGGTCGAGGTGCTTGAACGCCTCCCGACACGCGATCGATTGGGGCCCTTTCCTCATCGGTTTGCGGTAGATCAACCCCTCCACCAGTTCAACCCGGTCGTCCTCAGTAAGAATCCCCGCATCGCCCATCCGTAGGTATTGATCGACCGTGAACCGGTAGAGTTCCGGGTCCGCCGGATCCGGACCCGGCTCGGCCGATGAGGGTGCCGGGATCGTCGTCGATTGGGTCGGTGCGATCGGGGACATGATTTACTTCCCTTCCTTCGTTTCGCGTCAATCCGGCCCGGGATGACACTCCCCGAAATCGCTGTGAGGTCAGATCATCCGTGACGGCCGGGGCGTGGCCCGATATGCTAATTCTAGCCGATTTCCCCCAATCCCGCCAACGACTCCCAGGCGACCCATGAACCGATCCACCCTCTCGTACCGCGTGCTCCTGGCCATCGCGATCCTTACGATGGCCGCAAGAGCCGGCGACGATTTCCCAGCCCCCCGCAACACCGAGCCCTCGACCACCCGAGCGCTTCCGCCGGCCGAGGCCGCGGCCGGTTTCCGAGCCCCACCGGGCTTTCGCGTCTCGGTCTTTGCTTCCGAGCCCGACGTGCAGAACCCGATCGCCATGGCCTGGGATCGACGCGGGCGGCTCTGGATCGCCGAGAACTACACCTATTCCGACACGACCGACCGGTTCGACCTCCGTCATCGCGACCGCGTGCTGATCTTCGAGGATGCCGACTCCGACGGCCGGTTCGACCGGCGCATCGTCTTCACCGACGACGTGCAGATGCTCGCCAGCGTCGAGCTCGGTTTCGGCGGCGCCTGGCTGCTGTGCCCGCCGCGGTTATTGTTCATCCCCGACCGCAATGAAGACGACGTCCCCGACGGTCCCGCCGAGGTCGTGCTCGACGGCTTCTCCGTCGTGGTCGAGAACCATCATACGTTCGCCAACGGCCTGAAGTGGGGGCCGGACGGCTGGCTCTATGGACGTTGCGGGGCATCCTCCCCGGGACAGGTCGGGATTCCCGGCACGCCCGACGCTCTGCGAATCCCCCTCCGGGGCGGGGTCTGGCGCTATCATCCCCTTCGCAAGCGGTTCGAGGTCCTCGCCCACGGCACGACCAACCCCTGGGGACACGACTGGAACGCGCTGGGCGAGGCGTTCTTCATCAACACGGTCAACGGACACCTCTGGCATCTGATCCCCGGCTCGCACCTGGTCCGCCCGCACACGATCGAGCCCAACCCCAGGGCCTACGCGCTGATCGACCAGCACGCCGACCACTGGCACTGGGACAACTCCCGGCCGCTCACCTACGGCAGCAAAGTTGGTCCCGACGACGGCCGTCGCGGCGGTGGTCATGCTCATAGCGGACTGATGATCTACCTGGCCGATCAATGGCCGGAGTCCTATCGCGACAAGCTCCTGACCCTGAACTTCCACGGCCGTCGCGCGAATGTCGAGCGGCTCGAGCGAGCCGGCAGCGGCTACGTCGGCCGGCACGAGCCGGACATCCTCTTCGCCGCGGATCCCTGGTTCCGCGGGATCGACCTGGGCTACGGGCCCGACGGCGGCGTCTTCCTGCTCGACTGGAGCGATACCGGCGAATGCCACGATCACGAAGGCGTTCACCGCACCTCGGGCCGGATCTACAAAGTCACCTACGGGAAGCCCGAACCCACGCCGGTCGGCGACCTGTCGAGACTCGACGAGGGCCACCTGGTCGCCCTGCACTGGCATCCCAATGAATGGTTCGTCCGCCAGGCCCGGCGCGTGCTGGCCGATCGTGCGGCGCAGAAGGAACCTCTCCACGAAGCTCGCAAGGCCCTCCGCGCCCTCTTCGACGAAGACCCTGACCCGGTGTGTAAGCTCAGGGCGCTCTGGTCGTTGTACGTCATCGGCGCGGCCGACGAACGATTCCTCCGCAGCCTCCTGGATCACGGGCACGAATCGGTGCGAGCCTGGGCCATCCGGCTGCTTACCGACGACCTGACGCTCGACACCATCTTCAGCCAGCGAATCGGTCCGGAAGTGGACCCAGCTTCCGACCTGCTCGCGAAGCTCACCGCGATGGCCCGCGACGATTCCTCGGGCCTGGTGCGGCTGGTGCTGGCTTCGACACTGCAACGGCTGCCGGTCAACCGGCGCGTTCCCCTGGCCCGCGCGCTGCTCGCTCGTGCCGAGGACGCCCACGACCACAACCTGCCGTCCCTGATCTGGACCGGACTCATCCCTGTCGCGGAGACCGATCCCGAATCGCTCGCGGCCCTGGCGGCCGACTGCCGGATCCCGGACGTGGTGGGCTTGATCGCCCGGCGACTGGGAGAGGACATCGAGTCCCGGCCCGTCGCGGTCAACGCCCTGCTCAACGTCGCCGCGACCCGGCCCATCGAATTCCAGTCGCAAGTCGTATCGGGCCTGGCGGCGGCCCTGGCCGGCTGGCGCAAGGCGCGGAAGCCCTCGGCCTGGGATGCGTTCCAGGGCAAGCTCACCGCGACGACAGACCCGGTTCTCCGCGCCCGGTCCCGCGAGCTGGAGGTCCTCTTTGGCGACGGCCGCGCCCTGGACGAGGTTCGTCGGCTGGCCCTGGACGACAAGGCCGAGCCCGAGGAGCGGAAGACCGCGCTCCGCACCTTGATCGAGAGCCGGCCACCGGACCTCCGTTCGATCTGCGAGCGGCTGGTCCGGGTCCGTTACGTGAATGCCGTCGCCGTGCGGGGGCTCGCCCTCTTCGACGACCCGGCCATCGGCAAGGCGCTGGCTCAGAACTACCGCGCATTCCACCCCTCGGAACGTCCCGCGGCGCTGGAGACTCTGGTCTCCCGCCCGGCCTTCGCGCGCGCCCTGCTCGACCAGGTCGCTGCCGGCAAGATCGCGCGTAACGATCTCACTCCCTTCCATGCACGACAGATCCTCAGCCTCAATGACCCGGCCTTGACGAAGCGACTCTCCGAAGTCTGGGGCGAGCTGCACAGCTCGTCGGCCGACCGTCGCGCTCGGATCGCCGACCTCAAGAATCGGCTGGCCCCCGCCACCCTCGCTCAGGCCGACCGGAGTCGCGGGCGCGCGCTGTTCATCCGCGTCTGCGCCAGTTGCCACCGGCTCCACGGCGAGGGCGGCGCGATCGGTCCCGACCTGACCGGCGCTGGCCGGGAGAACCTCGATTACTTGCTTGAGAACATCGTCGACCCCGCCGCCACGGTCACTGTCGACTTCCGCATGGTCGTGGTCGCGATGAACGACGGCCGCGTCCTCAATGGCTTGGTCAAGGCCCGCACGGCACGCACGCTGACCCTCCAGACCCAGACCGAGGCCATGGTCCTGGACCGTTCCGAAATCGAGGCGATCAAGCCCTCTTCTTCATCCCTGATGCCCGACGGCCTGCTCGACACTCTGAAGCCGGATGAGATCCGCGACCTGATCGGTTATCTCGCTCATCCGGCGCAGGTGCCGTTGCCGGTGGCCGGCGGTGGGTGAGGCATCGGCCGGGCACAAATCCCAGGGAGAACTCTCATGAGACGGTTTCGATTCTCGGTTGCGGGCTTGATGGCGGCTATCCTGGTACTAGCGATCGGCATGGCTGCGCTTCGCAACCCAACCCCACTCTGGGCGAGCACGATCTTTACCGCCGCCGTAACCCTCTTCGCGGCGTCCGTCATTGGTGCGATGGTCCATCACGGCGTCCCACGGTTTTCGTGGGCGGGCATGGCCCTCTTCGGATGGATCTACCTCATTATCAGCTTCGGCCCCTGGCCAGGGAATTCGATCGTTCCGCCTCCGTTGCTGCCTTCCTGTCTTCTGGACCACTTCCAAGAATATATGATATCCGATGGCAAAACGCCATACCGAACTCACGAGATATACTTTGATTATTATAAGATGATGTCTGGATTTCGGAGGAGATCGGGGATTCCAGGGTCGGCGCCACCCGGAGGATACAAGGACGTGGACATCACCGTTTACAAGCAGACCGGCCATTCCCTCGGCGCGATGCTCTTCGGCATCATCGGTGCCTTCGCAGGTCGGTTCTTCGCCGCGCGCCGCGAGCGATCTCCGATCGCTTGAGGGACGGGCGTTAAAGCGGTTCACGGACGGGTTGTATCGGTATAGATATTGATATTTAAATATCATTTTTATTATATTGACGACGGTGAATCGAGGGTCCGGTCGCTCCACCTGTTCCTCCACCTGTTCTCAGCAGCACGACCCTCGGGCGATTCACGCTAAAGTCATGCCCGCGCCATACCAGCGGCGTGGGGTGCGCAACCCCTTCGTGAGTCGCTCGAATCTCAGTGGGCGAACGGGTCGTCGGGAAAGACCGGGTCGTAGAGAATCACCGCCTCGGCTTCGCCGCGGAGGAGGCGGATTTCGAGCTCGTGCCAGAACTGGTTGGGATCCCGGCTCGGCTCGTGATGCCGTAGCCGTTCGAGCCAGTGGTGGGCCGCGTTGCGGTGACCGAGCCGGAAGTGAGCTATGGCGAGGAAAGCCCAGGCCTGAGGCACGTTCGTTCCGTTCCGGAGCGGAATGCCTTCCTCCAGCCGGCGGATCGCCTCGTCGAACCGACCGGCCCGGAACAGGGCAGCGCCGAGAGTCTTCAGGGCATTCTGGGCCAGTCGCACCAGGGCCTCACGGTCGGCGACCGCATCGGGCGCCAGGACGCAGCACCAGGCAACCGTGATGGCTTCTTCTGGGTCGATCGTTCTGCCGAACCGGTCGAGCAGGTCGGCGACGGCCCGCCGTACCCCGTCGCGATCGCCGGCGGCCAACAGCGCCAGGATCAGGTCATGGCGGGCGCCGAGGTCGGTCGGATCGAGCAAGACGGCCTCGGCGAAGTTGGCAGTGGCTTTTTCCGGCTGGAGACGGGCCAGGTAGAACCGGCCGCGCTCGGTCCGGACGTCGGGGTTGAGCGGTCGGCGCGCCGACGGCCTCGTCGAGGGCGGCCTCGGCCTCCGCCCAGCGGTTGCGCTGGATCCAGCGCTGGCGCGGGCCGTCGGGTGCGACTCCGAAGAGGATTGGGTCGAGCGACCGCGTGGAACCCGTCGGCGGCGGGCCGCCGAGTTGGCGGAGCCGGGCGTGGCGCTGCCACCAGGCGGCACCGTCGAGAACCCGGAGCGCCCCTTGCTCGTCCAGCTCCAGGCCGGTGAGGGTCTCCACCCAGGCCGCGAGGCGCGGGAGATCGTCGGGGAGCAGCGCCGGGTATTCCCACAGTCGCACAGTCCCCGTCGGGCTGCTGGTGACGATGGTCTTGTCGGCAGTGAGGATGGTCTTGCCGTCGGGGCTGAACGCCACGGTCACGATCAAGCGGGGATGCTCCAGGGGTTTGGCAATGGGCTGACGGGTGGTGGCGTCCCACAGCCGCGCCGTCCTGTCCTCGCTTCCTGTGAGGATGGTCTTGCTATCGGGGCTGAACGCCACCGACAGGACCATGTCAGGATGCCGGAGTGGTAGGCCGAGTGGCCGGCAGGTCGCGACGTCCCACAGCCGCGCCATCTTGTCCACGCTGCCGGTGAGGATGGTCTTGCCATCCGGGCTGAACACCACAGACCGGACCGCGCTGGGATGTACCATGGGTGTTCCGATAGGGAGGCCCGTGGTCGCGTTCCAGAGACGTACCGTCCCATCCTCGGCGACGGTGAGGATGGTCTTGCGGTCCGGACTGAACGTCACGATACCGGTCTCGTCGGTATGCGCCAGAGGCTTTCCGATCGGGAGGCTCGTGGCGGCGTCCCACAACCGCGTCGTCCTTTCATCGTCCACAGTAAGGATCGTCTTGCCGTCGGGACTGAACGCCATGGACATCAGCGTGGCGCATGCACCATGGGTCGCCCCACGGGCCGGCCCGTGGCGGCGTCCCACAGCCGCGCCGTCTTATCGTCGCTGCCGGTGAGGATGGTCTGGCCATCGGGGCTGAACACCACCTTGATCACCCAGTCCGAATGCTCCATGGGCTGACCGACGGGGCGACCGGTAACGGCGTCCCAGAGCCGCGCTCTGCCGTCCCGGCAACCGGTGAGGATCGTCTGGCCATCCGGGCTGAAGGTCACGTCAAAGACCATGTCTCGGTGCTCCAGAGGCCGTCCGATGGGAAAACTGATGGTGGCGTCCCAGAGCCGTGCTCTCCCGTCAGAGCTTCCCACGAGGATGCTCTTGCCATCGGGACTGAAGGCCACAGCATGAACCCCGCCAGGATGCTCCAGAGGTTTGGCGATGGGGAGCCCCGAGGCGGCGTCCCAGAGCCGTGTTGACCCGTCGCTGCCTTGGGTGTCGTACCTCCCCGCACCGGTGAGGATGGTCTTGCCGTCGGGGCTAAAGGCTACGGCCATGACCGTGCCGCGATGCTCCAGGGGTTTCGCGATGGGCTGACCGGAGTCGGCATCCCAGAGCCGCGCCTTCTGGTCCTGACAACCCGTGAGGATGGTCTTGCCGTCGGGGCTGAACGCCACGGCCACAACCCCGTCCGGATGCTCCATGGGCTGACCCACGGACCGACCGGTCGCGACGTCCCAGAGCCGCGCCGTCCTGTCTTGACAGCCGGTGAGGATGGACGTGCCGTCGGGGCTGAACGCCACGGCCGCGACCCCGCCTTGATGCGGGAGCGGCGTTCCGATGGGTTGACCGCTGGCGGTGTCCCAGAGCCGCGCCGTCTGGTCCCAACACCCGGTGAGGATGGCTTTGCCATCGGGGCTGAACGCCACGGCCAGGACCTCACCCTGGTGTGGAAGAGGCGTTCCGATGGGTAGCCCGGTGTCGGCGTCCCAGAGCTGCGCGGTCTTATCCCAGCTGCCGGTGAGGACAGTCTTACCGTCGGGGTGGAATGCCCCGGCCACGACGCGATTTCCGTGCAAGAGCGGCGTTCCGATGGGTAGCCCGGTGTCGGCGTCCCAGAGCCGCGCGGTCTTATCCCAGCTCCCGGTAAGGATGGTTTTACCGTCGGGGCTCACCGCGACGGTGGCGACTTCGCCCTCATGTGTGAAGACACCTTTCAGACCGGTGTTGTATCGCCACCAGTCGGAGAGACTGGCCAGGGCGGCATTCCTCCAGGCCGGGTCTCCCGCGCCGGTGGCAGGCGCAGGCTCTCGATCAACCAGATCAATCCGGGACCGATCTGCCCCTGCTCGCAGGCAACTCGCCCGCGCTCGAAGTGGAGCATGGCCAGGCGACGGTTGGATTGGGCGAGGGCCTCCTGGAGTCTCGCCGCCGCCTGGGTCTGCTCGTTGGCGTGATCGATCTGTTGGTTGGCATAGAGCTGTCGGGCCTCCGCCAGCCGCGTCTGCTCGCCGGCATAGAGCAGGGCCAGCACGGCGACGACCACCAGGGCCACCGCCGCCAGCCCGGCCGCGGCCGCGATCCATGGGTTGCGCCGGCACCACCGGACCAACCGCTCCGCCGCCGACACCCGCCGCGCCCGGATCGGCCGGTCCTCCGCGAAACGCTGCAAGTCCTCCGCCATCGCGGCGGCTGTGGCATACCGGACGGCGGGGTCACGAGCAATCGCCTTGGCAATGATCGTCTCCAGGTCCCGCGGCACGCCCGGCGCCAGCTTCTTCAGTCGCACCGGCTCCTCGTGCAGCACCCGCTCGATCAGCGCGTGCCGGTCGGCACTCTGGAACGCAGGTTGCAGCGCGACCAGCTCGTAGAGTGTCAACCCCAGGCTATAGACATCCGCCCGTGCGTCGCACGTTCCCTGGAACCGCTCCGGTGCCATGTATCGGATCGTGCCCAGGATATCGCCGGTGTGGGTGAGGTCGTCGGCCTCGGCCGTCTTGGCCAGGCCGAAGTCGGCCACCCACACGTTGCCGCGGTTGTCCAGCAGCAGGTTCGAGGGTTTGATATCGCGATGGAGGATGCCCTGGCGGTTGGCGTACTCCAGGGCTTCGGCCACCTGCGCGCCGATGCGGGCCACGCTCTGGTAGAATCGGCGGTCGGAGTCGGAAAGTGCCGCCAGATCGGAGGAGCCGGGTAGCCTCGCCGGGGACGAGCCAGGGTCGGCCAGGGGAGCGTTCGCAGGGACCACCGGAGCAGCAGCCGGTGCTGGGTCGCCAAAGGACTCGGTGATGGAGCCATCCGCGGCGAACCGGCCGGTGATCAGCGAGCGGGCGACCACGTCGGCCGTCAGCGCGGCAGCGTCGCGCGCCGCCGGCGCGGACCCCGAGGCCGGACCCGCCTCGGCCTTCGCCCATCGGAGCTGGCGCAGGTCTTCGAGGACGACATCGAGTCCCAGCCCGACGATGTACTGCATGACGAGATAATAGTGACTGTCCTGCCGGCCCACACCGAAGACCGGCACGATATTGGTGTGGTGTAGCCTGGCGGCGGCCTTGGCCTCGCGTTCGAACCGCCGCACCTGCTTGGGGTCCAGCAGCGAGACGGCCGAGAGGACCTTCAGCGCCACGCGGCGGCTCAGCGACTCTTGCTCGGCCTCGTAGACGATCCCCATACCGCCGCGACCGATCTCGCGGAGGATCCGGTAGTCGCCCAGCCGCTGGAGCCGGACGCCCACGGGCGCGCCATTGTCGGCCGCCAGCGAGCCGGTCATGTCGCCGGAGCTCTCGCCCAGGTCCTCCATCATCAACAGTGCCGGGAACAGGTCGCGGATCTCGGCGGCCAGCTCGGGGTGCCCCTCGAGGTATTCGCGGAGCGTCGGTTGCTCGCCGCGTCGCTTGCGGCCGAGAAACTCCTCGGCCAGGAGCTCGACCGGGTTGCGCTCGTCGCTGGAGGTATTCATCGACGTACTCCTCGTCTACGAGAGATTCGGGGACGCCATCGGGGACGCCTCATTAACGTGCTCTTTGAGCAACGAGTCTGAGTCCGGAGAGCGATCGGTGCTCGCAGCGCACCTACGATCGCTTGGTGCTCGCAGAGTACCCTACAGTTGCTCGCGCAGGCCGGGAATCGACGACAGGATATCCTTGAGCCGCTTCAGGGCTCGGATGTAACGGTTGCTGGCGGCTGACTTGCTCAGGCCGAGCACCTGGGCCGTCTCATCGTTGGAGAGGTGCTCGAAGTGCCGCAAGGCCAGGATCTCGCGGTCGATCGGGTCCATGCCGTTGAGCGCCTCCTGGACGATCAGCTTGTGCTCGGCGCGGATGGCGGCCTTGCTGGCACTGGTCATCTTGCCCAGGAGCTGGGCGGCCAGCGAGACCGAGTCCGCCTGGGGGAACGGCCCGCGATGCAGCGAGACCTCCATCCCGGCGTCGCGCATCTGGGAGCCCAGGTGGTAGCGATGGACATCGGTCAGCCTCTGGCCGGCGATCAGCCGGAGCCAGAGGTGAAACGGCATGGCCGCAGGATCGCGGGCGTATTCCCCAAGCCGTTTGCCGACGTCGAGATACGCCTCCTGGAGGACGTCGGACGAATCGACGCGGCCGGAGAGCCGGCGGTCGAGCCGCAGGCGGATCATCCGCCGCAGCCGATCGCGATAGCCGTCGAAGAGCGCAGCCAGCGCCGACTCGTCGCCGGCCAAGGCGCGCTCGATGAGGACCTGGTCATCGTTCACTGCCGGATCGGACATCGTTGGGCTCCCTGAATACCTATCCGGGAACCGCTGTCCGTTGTCCACAATCCCGTCGATTTTCTTTTTGACTATCACGCAGCAAAAGACTCGATCATCAGCGCAGGAGCAGCGCGAAACCCAGGGCCAAGCGCGCAAGTCCTGGGTCGAAATCCGGGGTTCATCCACGGAAAACACGGAGCAGCACAGAGGGAAGGATGACTCGCGTTTCCTAGTGCTTGCGGATTGATCTTCACCGAAATCTCGAGAGACCTCGGCGATCACCACCGCACCGTCTGGGGGCGGTGGCTTTGACCCCTTCCGAGAGTCCCGACTCCGGACCGGCGGGACGTCCGGATCCGGCGTGGGTTCTGGGCGGGGCCGGCTCTGAGCCGGGCCGGACTTGCCGAGAATTGTGGCACAAAGTGGCACTCGGTGATCACTTTTGGCCGCGGCGCCCTCTCCGATCCCCATGGCCCCCAGCGAGTTCGGGCCGAGTCCCGAAATCGCTGTGCCGGGCCCGGCCGCACGCGGCACAGCCCCGTTGCTCGCTGCCTGGGTTTCCGGTCGGTGACGGTCGCACATGGTCTCTACTATTATAGGATACCGCAGGTTTGATGATCCGTTAATGCACCTATCACGGATTCCGGGGAGATTGGCTCCGGAACTCTCGACCCCAGAGGGAGATAAAAAAATCCAAAAAATCGGAAGACTGGGTTGCTCGAATGGCCAAATTGGCCCGAACGGAGGGGGAAGCGGCGCGGGTCGGATCGTCGCACTCCCCAGGTTTGCCGCACTCGCCGCGCTGAGATCGGTGGTGTTCGACGCGGAGTCTCGAAATCGCGGCGCCCTGTTTCTTGTTCAATCACCGTGTGGCAGGATCGTCATCCGTGATCTGGAATCCGTAATACCGAAGCTGGAATCCGTAATCTGGAATCCCGTTCCGGCCAACAGGCTGCGTCCGGGTCCGGATCGCCGATCGCCCGGGAACCTGGCGAGCGATGGGTGTGTCGAATCCTGTGTGGGTCTCCCTTCGAGAGAGCGAGCGGATCGGAAGGAACGTCGGGAACCTCCCGACCAGCTTTCGCGGAGTTCGGGAGCGGTTGCAGCATGTTGATGACTGCCGAACGGGAACGGACGATCCTCGCACCGGAAGACCTGGGCCGGGTGCGTGCCCTCTATGAGGAGGGCCAGTGCCTCCGCGCCTATGAGCTGGGCCAAACCTTTGGCCCTCTGGACTCCTGGGGAGGGACGGCGGCTCGCCTGATGGCGGGTGGGTTGGCGGCGCACCTGGGCGCACCCCGGCTGGGGACTGCGCTGCACGTCCGCGCCTACCGCGACGACGCGAGGGACCCCGAGGCGTGCTTCTATTACACCTGTGCGTTGCTGTCGCGCCGCGGCCCGCTCCGCACCTGGGACTTTCTCAAGAAGGTCGGCCCGCTGCCGGAGGCGCCGGACCGGATCCGCGGCTTCTGGCTGTCGATGCACGCGACTGTCCTGGGCTACCTCCGGGACTTCGACGCCGCCGAGACCTGGCTGGCCCGAGCCGAGGAGGCCGCGCCGGAGCACGCCTGGCTGCTGGTCCAGCGGTCGAGCCTGTTCGAGACGGAGGACCGCTATGACGACGCGCTGGCCACATCCCGGGAAGCCTTGGCCCGGCGCCCTGGTACCGGCCGGCCGTGCAGCAGGTGGCGCATCTCCTGCAACTCCGCGACCGCGACGAGGAATCCGTCGCGCTGCTCGCCGAGGCCGTGGACCGGATCGAGAGCTGCGCAGTCGTGGCGCAGCTCGGTGTCCTCCAGGCGGAGATGAAACGGCACGCCGAAGCGCGGCGGACCTGGGAACGATTTGTCGAGACGGCTCCGCTGCTCGACAAGCCGACCCGGAAATGGCTGGCGGGCCGGCGCTCGGATGCGGCCTATGAATGCGGCGAGATCGCCGAGGCGGCGGCCCTGCGCGCGCGAGTGCGGCGAGCCCTTCTTCCTCGCGCTGGCACCCCGGTTGGAGGCGCCCGCCGCCGCCGCCCGCCGCGTCCTGCTCGACGTCGGCTTCGTCCGCCAGCACCACCAGACCTGCGCCCGGGCGACGATCGCGGCGCTCGCCCGGTTCTGGGAACAGCCAGGCGAGCACCTGGAAGTCGCCGAGGCGATCTGCTACGACGGCACGCCCGACCATCGTCAGCGCTGCTGGGCCGAGCGGAACGGCTGGCTCCCCCGCGAGTTCACGGTCACCTGGGACTCGGCCCGCGCCCTGCTCGACCGCGGGGTGCCGTTCACCCTGGCGACCGTCGAGACCCAGAGCGCGCACCTCCAGGCCGTCATCGGCTACGACGCGCGGCGGGGCACGCTCCTGATCCGCGACCCGACCCTCCCCTACTCGGGCGAGGCGCTGGCCGAGGCGCTGCTGGAGCGCTACCGATCGGTCGGTCCGCGCGGCATGGCGATGGTCCCCGCCGACCGGGCCGACTTGCTCGAGGGCCTCGATTTGCCCGAGGCGCCGCTCTACGACCACCTCCATCACCTGCAAGTCGCCCTGCACGAGCACGACCGCGGCCGGGCCGCGGCGGCCTACGACGCCTTGTGCGCGGCCGGGCCGGGCCATCGCCTGGTGCTCCACGCCCGTTGCGTGCTGGCGCACTATGACGCTGACACGGCGGAGTTGCTCGCGGGCGTCGAGGCTCAGCTCGAGCTGTTTCCCAACGACGTCAATCTGCGGCTGAGCCAGTTGAGCTGTCTCCGGTTACTCGGCCGCCGTGACGAGCGGCTGGCGGTCTATCGCGAGCTCTGCGACCGCCCCGCCGCCGACCCGCTGCTCCGCCGTCAGTATGCTCAGGAGCTTCTCGTCGATGCGCGCGAGCATCCTACCGTGGTGCGTCTGCTCGGCCGCGCGCTCCGCGTCCGGCCGCTCGATCCGCCGGGCCTGGCGGCGCTGGCGGAGGTCGCCCGCGACGGCCGACGACTCGCCGAGGCCGTCGAGCTGTACCGGTTCGCGGCCTGCCTCGACGACAAGGACGAAGGACTGGCCCGGACCTACTTCCAGACCGTGCGGTATCTCCACCGCGAGGACGAGGCTCTGCGATTCCTGGAAGGCCGGTTTCGCCGATACGGGACCCGCTCGTCGTGGCCGGCCCGGACGCTGTGCTGGGCCCTGGCCGAACTCGAGCGGAAGCCCGAAGCCTTCGCGGTCCTGGAGGAGGCACTGCGACTGCGGCCCGACGACGGGGACCTGCTGATGTTCGTGGCCGAGGGCCACGCCGCACACGGCGAGTTCGACCGCGCCGCTGAACGGCTCGACGCCGCGCAGGGCCACTGTCGTCGCGGCGATTGGCTGCGGTCGGCGGCCTACCTCGCGGCGGTCCGGGGCGACCTGGCCGGCTCGCTGGACCTCTGGCGGCAGGTGCTCCAGGCGGAGCCCGTCGCCCTCGATGCCAACCTCGCCGTGGCCAAGCGACTGGCCGAGACGGAAGGCCGTGCCGTCGCGCTCGAGCACCTCGCGCAGGCCTGCGACCGGTCCCCTTACAACTTCCCGCTCCACCAGGCACGGATCGAATGGCTCCGCGAGGACGGGCCGGCCGCCGCCGAGCCGGCCGTGCGCCGGCTCCTGGCGAACCACCCCGACGACGCCTGGGCGCGGCGTGAGCTGGCCCTGGTCGTGGCCCGGCAGAGCCGGCACGAGGAAGCGGCCGGTGAGCTCCAGCTCGCCACCCTGCTCGAGCCGGCCAGCACCAACGAGGCGTCGGTGCGCGGACAGGTGCTCGAACTTGCCGGCCAGCGCGCCGAGGCCCAGGAGGCGTATCGCGAGTCGATTCGACGATCGGCCGACAACAGCTTCGCCATCGGCCGCTTGATCGAGAACTGCGACTCCCGGGCCGAGCGGGTTGAGGCCCTCGCTTTCATCGAGGAAGAGCTCGTGCGCCAGGTCCTCTTCGGCGAGGGCCTGCTCGCGTTCGCACAGCGCGCCGGGGGACGCTGGATCCCGACCTCCTGCTGGCGACGCTCCGCAAAGCCCTGGCGGCCCGGCCCGACCTCTGGCAGTCCTGGTCGGCCGTGGTCCATGAGCTGGTCGAGCGCGACCAGTTCGACGAGGCGCTGGACCTGGCGCGGCGGGCAACCGAACGGTTCCCCATGCTCGCCGGGATCTGGCTCGATCTGGCCTCCGTCTGCCGGGCGAGTGGGGACCGCGTCGGCGAGCTCGAGGCGCTGGACCGCGCCGTGCGGATCAGCCCCGGCTGGGGTGCCGCGGTCCGCCAGCGCGCGGCGGCGTTCGAGAAGGAGGGGAACTACGCGGAGTCGCGCGCCGTGCTGGAACTGCGCCGTCGCCCACGCCCCGCTAGACGTCTACAACCACGGCTTTCTCGCCGATGCCCTGTGGCGCCTCGGTGAGAAAGAACCCGCGCTGGAGCGACTCCTGCACGCCCTGCGGCTGGACCCGGACTACGACTGGGCCTGGAACGCGTTGAGCGATTGGGCGCCCAGCTCGATCGGCCGGAGCTGCCGGTCAACCTGGCCCGCGAGCTCACCCAGCTCCGGGGCGGCGAGGCCCGGAACTGGCTGGCCCTGGCCCGCTTCCTCGACGATCCCGATCATCGCGAGGAACGGCTCGCCGCCCTGGATCGCGCCATCGCCCTGGAACCCCGCGACCATTCGGCCCATGACCTGAAGGCTCGGCTCCTGGCGGAGGCCTGCCGATGGGATGAGGCCGAGGCGGCCTGCCAGCCCGCGGCGTGGGGCGATCGGCCGCCGATCTACCTGCGTGGCCGATCCGCCTGGATCCTGGCACGCCGCGGCAACCTCCGCGACGCCATGGCCCGGATGCGTGCCGTCCTCGGGGAAGACCCCGACTATTACTGGGGCTGGCTCAAACTCACCGAGTGGGCCGCCGAGGCCGCCACGGCCGCAGAATACCTCGAAGCCGCCGAGGGAATGGTCCGAGTGGCCAGCGATGACCCGGCCGCCGCCGGATATCGCGCCGACGCCCGGCACCGACTGGGCGACCGCGCCGGCGCCAAGGACGAATTCCGCCGCGGCTTCACCGGGGCGCCCGATCACGCTTACAACGGGCTACGGCTCTTCGATCTGGAACGGGAAGACGAGGACCTCGACGCCGCCGCCCGGGTGCTCGAGTCTCTGAAGGTCCACGTTGGCGGCCCATACGTCGTGGCTCGCGAAGTCCAGTTGGCCCAATCCCGTGGCGACCGATCGACGGCCATCGAGGCGCTCGCGCGGCTCTGCATCATGCCGCCGGGAGATTCGGAGTGGCCGCTCACGGCGGCGAACCGCGCGTTCCACGAAGCCGGCTGGGATCGTCAGGCCGAGTCGGTCTTCGCGGCAGCCCTCGACAACCCCGAGGTCCTTCCCCAGGTAGCCGGTCTCTGGGTCGAGCATTGTGTCGGCCGGCGCCACTGGCGATGTATCCGCCGGATCGACAGCCTGGTGTCCCGGGGCGACATCGGCCGTCGTGCCCTGTCCGACTACCTCGCGGCCCTGGCCCGAGCCAAGGCCGGGAGGCGGATCGCCGCCTGCCTCCGCCGATACTATGGCGTGATCCTCGAGCACACGCCCTGCTGGGGGGCCGTCGGCTACGCCCTGACCTCGGTCCTGAGGCATCGCGCCGCGGCCGGCTGGCTCGCCGACTGGTCCGACCGTGGCGACGCCCAGCCCTGGATGTTGATCAACCTCGTCCTGTCGCTCCGCGCGCTCGGACGTCTCGATGAGGCCAACCGCGTCAGCCGCCGCGCGATGGAGCTCCCTCCCGACTACACCACGCCCTATCACGTGACCTGGCTGGCCCTTGACGACCTCCTCGACGGCAACGGCCGAGAGTTCGTCGACCGGCTCGACGGCCTCGACCGGTCCTCGTTCGACGCGACCAACCAGTACCTCTTCACGCTGGCCGAGCTCCTGCGGAAACGACGTCAGGCCGAGCCGGTCGACCGCTCCCACGTCCGGAAATCCGCCAGCCGTGAGTTCAGCGCGCTCAACCAGAAGACATCGATTCCCGCGGAAGACTACGGCGCGGTCCTCCGGACCTATCGCCGAGCTGTCCGACGGTTGGCCGCCGATTACGGTCCCGGGCGGCGATTCTTCTGGACGCTGATCCGTCGGCTCCAGGCCCCGCGGTTGCAGCGATGAGAGGGTGTCCGAGAAGGTGTAGCGACGCCCACCGAAGCTCCCAGTCATCTCGGTGGGCCTCACGACATCCTGACGTTGTAGACGATTTGACCCCAGATTGCGGGCGGCAGGAATGTCAAGAGAATGTCCCCCTCGCATCGGCGAATTCGCGAGCCCTTGAACACGGGCTTACGATCCCGATGATGTGGACCGAGGAACTTAGAGCGCCTAAAATTTGGCAGGGATTGGGAGTCCGAGCCGCGTTTTTCCCGGCTCGGACGGAGCCTCGCTCTCCCGGACATCTCGTTGTTATAGGGACTCTTATAACATTCAGGAGGCATTTGTGACCGCACCGGAATGGCTGACGTGCGCTGATCCCTTTGCGATGCTGGATGATCTTCAGGGCAGGGCCAGCGACCGGAAGCTGAGGCTGTTCGCCTGTGCGTGCTGTCGGCACTACTGGCATCTCCTGAACGAAAAACCGAGTCGCAACGCAGTTCTCGTTGCGGAGCGGTTCGCTGATGGTCAAGCCACACCGCAAGAACTGGAGGATGCAGGGGAGGAGGCCGTCGATGCCGGTAGGGAGGGTGATGGGAGAGCCCCGGTGGTCTGTTGTCACTTTTCTCCTGACCAATCCTCTCCTGTGGAAGCGGCGAAGCATGCGGCTCGGGAAATGATCGATGTCATGAACACAAGGAAAATTGTATCAGGTGGCGGCGAGCTGGCGGATGACGAGTGGAGGGCGGAGTTGTGGGCAGAAGCAGACATTCTACGTGACATCTTCGGTAACCCCTGCCGCCCCGCCGTCATCGACCCGGATTGGCTTACACCAAGCGTGATCACGCTCGCCCAGAGCATCTATCACGAACGAGCCTTCGACCGCATGCGTGTTCTCGGCGATGCCCTGGAAGAAGCGGGCTGCGACAAACTGGACATCCTTGACCACTGCCGATCGCAGAATCCGCATTTTCGGGGATGCTGGGTCATTGATGCAATCCGCGGCAAGTCGTGAGTGGGGTGTACCGAGTATTCCGCATCTACTTCTTCGCGATCGCCGCGGTCCAGTGGGTGATCTCGTCGGCGGTCATGCAGCCGAGGGGCTTCGACCGGGCGTCCGCGTAGCCCCACATCCCGATGTCGACCAGGTATTGCTCCCGTGACAGCAACGTCCCCTGGCAGGCCTTTCCCGCGGGCTCGGGGTGCTCCGACTCCCGCCGCAGTCGGTCCGACAGCTCGTTCATGACCCAGGATGGGATCGTGTCGCGCTCTCCGGGATAGATGAATCCAAACATCACGAGGTGGGCGAAGAGGATGCGCCAATCCCGGCCGAAACGGCGGAGCAGCCGGTGCCAATCGAACTCCCGACCGCTCCGGCGAATGATGTGGGCGATGTCGGCTCCGTCGAACCGCTCGCGCTCCATGATATATCCCTTCGACCAGATGATCTCCTCGGGGGGACAGAGCTGCACCGGGATGCCGAGCAACTCGGCGGGGATCGCGTGCACGAACCAATCGTCGTCGACCGCACACACACCGTTTCCTGAGCGGTAGATGACGTCGACGAACCGCTCGACGATCCAGGCCTTGGCCAGCCAATGGGGGAAGGTCTTCTCGGTCCGATAGCCGGCCGCCTCGAAAGCATGGAGGACTCGATCGAGGTCGCTCTGGAGCACGAAGACGTCGATGTCCTTCGTATGCCGCTCGATCCCGGCGAGCGTCGCCAGGGAATACGCACCGCCGACGAGATATGGCACGCCGGTTTCATTCAGTACAGTGAGCGTGCGAACATAGAAATCGCGCGTCCCCTGATCGAGCTCCGCGTGTCCCGACTGCACGAGTCTTCCCCCACCGTTCGAGTACTCAATACGTGACCTCTTCAATCCTGCCAACTCTTCCAATCCAGAGCAGGCACGGAGCGTGCCGAACCGGCACCGGCTTTGCATTTGAAAAAGGAGACTCCTCGCCGGACGCCACCAAGATCTGCCCCGAAGGGGCGCAACAAACCAGCCCGGGGCAACGCCCCGGGAACCGAGGAAACCCCCAGAAAATGCCCTGAAAGGGCGGCACACGAATGGGTCCAACGGCCAGCCCTGTGTCGCCCCTTCAGGGCTCGAGGTGGGGTGGGCGACCGAGTCCCGGGGCGTTGCCCCGGGCTGGTTTGTTGCGGCCCCTTCGGGGCAAAGATCCGCCCGAGGCCAAGCCCCAGTCCGGTGGTGTTGGGCGAGAAGTCTCGAAAAAGTGGATTGCGTAATGCGCGCGGACGGGTACGGGGGCGGACATGCTCGACTCGGAAAACCTGGTGCGTCTGGCTGCGGTGGGGGACCTGCATTGCGGCAAGAAATCGCAGGGGCAGTTCCAGGCGTTATTCACGGCGACGGCTCAGCAGGCCGACATCCTCGTGCTCTGCGGCGACTTGACGGATTATGGCTTACCCGAGGAGGCCGAGATCCTGGTCCGGGAGATGGCCGGCCCCGCCAAGCTGCCGACGATCGCCGTTCTGGGCAACCACGACTTCGAGTCGGGGCGAGAGGCGGAGGTCCGGCAGATCCTCGTCGATGCGGGCATCATCATGCTCGATGGCGATGCCGTCGAGGTGCGCGGGATCGGCTTCGCGGGTGCGAAGGGTTTCGCGGGCGGCTTCGGTCGTGGCACGCTCGGGGCCTGGGGCGAGCCAGCCGTCAAGGTGTTCGTTCAAGAAGCGGTCAACGAAGCCATGAAGCTCGAGTCGGCGCTTGCGCGACTACGCACTGACCGCCGCATCGCCGTGCTGCATTATGCACCGATCCGGGCCACGGTCGAAAACGAGCCGATCGAGATCTTCCCCTTCCTGGGATGCAGTCGCCTGGAGGACCCGCTCAACCGCTATCCCGTCACAGCCGTGTTCCACGGGCATGCGCACAACGGCTGCCCAGCGGGCCGGACCAGCGCCGGGGTCCCCGTGTACAACGTCTCGCTGCCCCTGCTCCGCAAGACTTCCCCGGAATCGCAGCCCTTCCGCATCCTCGAGATCCCCGCGGGCGCGGACGCCGAACCGGAAACCCCGCCGACGAAACCGGGAACGTGAGGCGACTCCCACCGCAAAGATTCTCGCCGAGACTCCTCCAAGCGTTACCCCGCGTTCGTGCAATTCTACTGCATCGCGAACTGACGGGCTTTCTCGAGTTCTCGCTCGAACTCATGCAATTTCAAGGTCAAGTTGATCTTATCCAGCGGATGGAGGGGCTTGAACTCGATGCTTTGAGAAACATTCCTATCTAAATCTTCAAACAAATTAATATGAGTCGTTATGAATTTCTTCCACTCCGCGACTAATGAAGATCCATACGATGGGGCCTTAAGTGTATGAGGTGCGATTTTTTCCCTGTATTCGCGCAGCTTTTCCGTGTATTCGGCGAGGAGTTCGAGGGCGGCTGCCACTTCGGTGTTACCATTGGCGGACTTCGTCGCACTCACCGGTCTTCCTCCCAGTCTTTGAGGGCCGCGATCGTTTCGAATAGCCGCCGCAAGGATGCAACCTGGAGGTTCTGGTCGTATCCTTCGGCATTCGGCTTGAGAGTGTCTTTCATGCCTGTCGTAAAATTGCTGATAACCAGGGATACAAATACATATTCGTGACGAAAGCTCAGTCGCCCGACACGGTCGAGCACACCCTGAATTGTGGCAGCGTATTCGCCCTCTCGATAGTGTGACTCGACCTTGGCACGTTGTGGCCACCACAGGTCTTGCTTGGTGACGAGGGAGAGCATCCAGACTCTCCCGGCGACCGGCCGGATCGCCTCAGACACCCGGCGCAGAATCGCCAACTCCTCCGCGCACCGGTCTTCGATGTAGGCGGAAAGAAAACCGGCCTTTCCCTTTCCCTTCCCCTTCGCTTTTTCCCTATAAATGATGGTGTCTTGATACCTTGCCTCGCCAATGGTATGGTACCCATACGCGCTGATCAGGATAATCCCACGAAACTTCCCCGCCGCCAGATCCGCGAGCAATTCGGGCCAGGTGGCATCACGGCGATGCGACTGCCCCGGAAGCACCAGGATCTCGGTCTTTGGATCCCCCTGAAGCTCGTATTCCTCGGTCGAGATGCTCTCCTTGTATTCGGCGGGTGGGTCGAGCAGCAGGTCGAACTCTCCGGATAAGATCCTGCCGAGTGTCGACTTCCCAGAACCGCCGGCCCCCAGGATCAGGATGCCCGGTCGCTCTCCTTTTGCGCCTTTCTTCCCGCCGCTGAACCAATCGCGCAGCTCGGAGAGGAGGCCCAGGATCTGGCCTCGCTTATCCCAGGCCCAGGCGGCGATCTTCCAGCTTTCGTCCTGATTTATAGGAAGTCCCCGAAGTCCCATTTGATTATCGCAAAAGGGATTTCAGAGAGTCCACATCGATTTCCTCTCACGCCCGCTCCTCGGGCTTGGAGACATCCGGCACGTCCACCCCCAACGCGGTGGCCAGGTCGATCTGGTGCTCCTGCTCGTTGACCAGGATGCTGCGGAGCTGCTCGGCCAGAGCGTATTCCCCCAGCGCCTCGCATTGCCGCACGCGCTCGCGATAATTCCGGATCGTCTCGTTCTCATTCGCCAGATCGAAGCGGAGCATCTCCTCCGGCTTCTCCGAGGTCTTGACCGGCTTGGGCGTCACCGTCGGCATGCCGCCGAGGTAATCGATCTGCTTGGCGATCGTCAGCGCGTGTTGCAGCTCCTCCTTGGCGTGCAGCTCCAGTTCGTCGGCGATCTTCATGTACTGTGCGCCCTTGAGGGTCTGCGAATACACCACGTAGGCGATGATCGCCTGGTATTCACGGGAGAGGTCCTGGTTGAGCAGCTCGATCAACTGCTCGCGGGAGACGGTCTTCGTCCCCGAGGATGCGGTCGCTGAGTTGGCCATGGTATGCTCCAGAACGACGGTGACAAATCTCCAACTCCGGCGGAGCAAATGCCATGCCGGCGTCGGCCGGGTCCTGAGTGGCCTGCACTCGCGGCGTTCCAGGGATTATCATGCCCCTGGGCAGTCAATCCGCAGCCGATCCCGCAGCGGAAGGAGTTGGGGACGGCCAAGACCGAGCTTCTCTGTTCCCACGAGCCTCGATACCTGACCATCCCGAGGAAACTCGCGTTGCAAATGCCGCACCGCCGACGTTCGCGACCGTGTTAACTTGTCGGTCGCGAGCGACGATCTGTCATCACGATCGTCCCATCACGACGCCCCTCGACCGGGAACGGGCTTTGCGGTTGAGGTTTCTCAATGGGGACTCGAGCATCCGATATTCATCGAGAATTCCCCAGATGCACGCACGGCGATACGATTCCAACGGAGGCAGTACCTGATGCGATACCTGGCGCTGGCCACGGACTATGACGGGACTCTGGCCCACGACGGCCATGTTGACGAATCGACCCTGGCGGCTGTTGAGCGATTCCGTGAGTCGGGCCGGCGGCTGATCCTGGTCACGGGGCGGGAGCTCGACGAGCTCCGGGAGGTCTTCCCGCAGATCGACCTCTTCGATCGCGTCGTGGCCGAGAACGGCGCGTTGCTCTACCGGCCCGACAGCCACGAGGAGAAGGTGCTGGGCGAACCGCCTCCGGCCGCCCTGATCGAGGCCATCCGAAAACGGGGCATCGCCCCGTTATCCGTCGGGCGTGCGATCATCGCCACGCTGGAACCGCATCAGGGCGCCGTCCTCGATGCCATCCGCGAGCTGGGTCTGGAGTGGCAGGTCATCTTCAACAAGGGATCCGTCATGGTGCTCCCCCCGGGCGTCAACAAGGCGACCGGCCTGGCCGTTGCGCTGGACGAGCTGGCCCTCTCGCCGCACAACGTCGTCG
Organism: uncultured Isosphaeraceae bacterium; assembly: GCA_963845695.1. Taxonomy (GTDB): domain Bacteria; phylum Planctomycetota; class Planctomycetia; order Isosphaerales; family Isosphaeraceae; genus CAWJTV01. The sequence goes on from CAWJTQ010000024.1 coordinate 45,490, forward strand.
GCGTGGGCGACGCCGAGAACGACCACGCGTTCCTGAGTCTGTGCGAGTTCTCGGCGGCCGTGGCCAACGCGTTGCCGACGCTCAAGGAGCGGGCCGATTTCGTCACCGAGCAGAATCGCGGCGCGGGGGTCGTGGAGCTCATCGAGCACATCCTCGCCGACGAATTGAAGGCGCTCTCTCGGTGCATGACGCGGCATGCGATTCCCCTCGGCAAGCGCGACGATGAGACCGAGGTCCGCATCGACTGCTACGGGCTGAACGTCCTGGTCGCGGGGACATCCGGCAGCGGCAAGTCGACGCTCACCACCGGGCTGCTGGAACACCTGGCCGAGGCTGGCTACCAGTTCGCGGTCGTCGATCCCGAGGGGGATTACTCGACGCTCGAAGGGGCGGTCGTTCTGGGCGAGCCGCAGCAGGCTCCCACTGTCGAGGGGGTCCTCGATCTCCTGGCTGGGCCTCGACAGAATGTCGTCATCAACCTGGTCGGCATCCCGATCGAGCACCGGCCTGCTTTCTTCGACGGGCTGCTGCCGCGTCTCCAGGAGCTGAGGACCCGGACCGGCCGGCCCCACTGGATCGTCGTTGACGAGACCCACCACCTCATGCCCACCGCCTGGCACCCGACCCCCCTGACCCTTCCCCACCGCCTGGAGGGGATGCTGCTCATCACCGTCCATCCCGAGAGCATCGCCGAGGCCATGTTGAACGCAGTTGACCTGGTCCTGGCCGTGGGCGAATCGCCCGAGCAGACCATCCGGGCCTTCTGCAAGGCCGTGGGGGAAACTCCGCCCGCAGTTGCGCCGACACGGCTCGAGCCGCGCGCGGTCCTGGCCTGGTGGCGCCGCTCGAACGAATTACCGATCCGGGTCCGCCACTTCTCCCCGCGCTCGGAGCGCCGCCGCCATTCCCGTAAATACGCCGAGGGAAACCTGGGACCCGACCGGAGTTTCCACTTCCGCGGCCCGGAAGGGAAGCTCAACCTCCGCGCCGAGAACTTGAACCTGTTCCTCCAGATCGCCGACGGTGTTGACGACGCGACCTGGATGCATCACCTCCGCCAGGGTGACTATTCGCAATGGTTCCGCGATAAGATCAAGGATGCCGACCTCGCCGGGGAGGCGGAGCGGATCGAGCAGCAGTCGGGGATCAATCCGCAGGACTCGCGCGCCGCCATCCGAGAGGCCGTCGAACGACGCTACACCCTCCCCAGCGAGCCGGCGGAGTATACCAAAACCGCTGAGCCAATCTTGGGAGGAAATGCCGATTCCAGGGATTCCGTGACTGATGAGGGATGATCTCTCAGTCAGACCACATCGATCGCGCGTGCTGTTCGTGAGATAGGCTGAGCAAGCTGGCCACGCGGATCCTGGCGTCATTCGGGCTCGCGTCTGGACCGACTGGTAGTTTCTCGAGCCGAGCGACCGCGGCACGGGGGTCAAATGACGCCCAGGCCTCGAATTCGGAGGACCAGCTCGCGAGTTCGCGGTCGTTGGTGCGCTCGATCCGGTCACGACTCGGCTCGAACAGCGCGGCGGCCACCTCGCGGTCGTACCAGGCGACGTGCTGGATCAAGTCGCTCGGGGAATACCCCGGCGCGCCGGGCGGGGTCGGCAATCGACTCGGCGATCGAGCCGGCCTCTTCCGGGTCGGTGCCGGCGAGCGCCTCGGCGACCGCGGCCTGGATCCGGATCTCCCACACTTTGTTCAGGAACTTCGCCGATTCCAGTTTCTCCAGGACTCCAGCAGGATCAGCATGGACCAGGGCGTTCAAGGTGTTGAACTTGGCGCGATCGTCCCCCTTCTCGACAACCACCTTCCACACCGGGTCGATCAGCCGACGCGCCATCGCTCGCGATTCCTCCACCGAGATCAATTCGGGGAGCATCCGCATCGCCCGCGCCGGCCGCTCGGTGAGCCGAGTCAGCTCGACCGTGACCTCGCGGGGCCGGTCTTCGTTGACGTCTGTTCGGGGCCGTCTCCCGACTGGAAGACCTCGATATTCGCGACCGGCTTCCCCTGGCGATCGACGACCCGTCCGCGGACGGTCCGCAACGGCCGCAGGCGCATGGGAAGAAGCATCCTTGGCGCTTCGCCGATCGCGACCCAATCGGAAAGGATCGGGTCTTTGCCCGAGCCCCGGACCACGACGCGATACGTCGAGCCGACCAGGAGGTTGTCCGGGGTCTGGAAGCGTCCGTCAGCCGCCGTTTTCAACGGTCCTCCGCGCAGCTCGACCGCATTGGGCCGCAGCCAACCCCCGCCGCCCTTCGACCAGATCTCGACCACTTGACCGGCCACGGGCTGACGGCTTCCATCCACGATCCGGCCGATGAGCCGGCTGGTCTTCTTGAGCTGGATCGTGATGACCGGCTCCACGGAGCTACGGCCAGGCCGCTCGACCAGCAAAAAGTCCTGGGTGCCAATCGGGTCAGCCGTGACCCGCACGGCGACCAGTTGATCGCCGGCTGCCAGGTCGTTCAACGTCGCCCGTCCATCCGGCCCGGTGGTGACAGCCAGGGGACCGGCCATCGACCCGGGGATCTCCGCGGTGGCCCCGCTGAAGACGTCGAAGATGAGCGGGGCTATCCGCACTCCGGCGATCGGCTGGCCGTCGAAGCCCTTGATCTGGATGGTCCGCGGCTCCGGCTTCCGCAAGACCAATCGATTTCGCCGTGATGGCCGAACCGGACCGTTAGGCCAGGAAGTTGATGCCGTTGACGAATATCCGCCCCAGTGGTGGGAGCTTCATGCGGAACTGGCCCGCCGCATCGGTCGTAGTCCGGGCCTCAGCCTGGTATTCCTTGCCCGACACGTTGGGAGCGACATAGAAGACCACCGGGACCTCCGCGACCGGCTTGCCCTGATCGTCGATCACCTCGCCCGGGACTGTCCGATCATTCGGGCGCCTGGGCGAGAACCATCGCCGCCAGCAGCGGACCCAGAAGTGTCGTCATCGAACCGCCCTCCACATGGTGTGCAAAATCGCCCTGACGCGGCGCTACCGCAAACCAATGGCAATGTTTCCGAGATCTGGAATCCGGAATCTGGAATCACTGAAGATCCGCGCAATGCGCGGGAATCTAGGGAGATCGCCTCGATCTTACCAGAAAGCGCGTCGTTCCAGCGGTTCCTGGCTCCTCTGGTCGAAAAAACAGGAGCCGTGGTATTCTCGCCCGACCCTCATGAATAGACCTCGCTCGGGAGGAATAGATCCCCCGAGGCCATCTCGACCAATCAACTCCGACGTTCCACTGGGCCAGCCTCGCCATCCCAGAAGGGATCGATTCCGGCCTCGTGTGGAACTCCGCTCGAATTTCTTGCGTGGCGGGTAACCGTATGGAATATTATCTCCTGGGCCGCCAAGCTGAATTCGCGCGCGAATGGGAAACGGCAGTCTGACGCGTGTTCTCGATGTGTCCACCACGTCTACCTTCCGGCAACGATTCGCATCGTTCTCCAGAGCGAAGCGCTCGTAAATGAGTGTGCATCCATGCCAAGCTGTGTCGAACGACCCAGGCAAGGCTTTCTGGCAACGCATCGCGTCACAACCGGCGCGAACCGGCGGCCCATACGGGTCTTTCAGCCGCAGCCTGTTGTCTGCTTGGAAGAACGAGCATTGCTCTCAACATTCGCGTCCCGCTCCTGGAAAGCGGTCTCTCCATCGACAAGCCCGCATGCCGGTCGCGATCATTCCGAGACCACTCCGTCGTGGACCGAGCTTCACAATGTGTCCTTTCCCACGGTGGATGGCCAGTTCGAGCGGCTCGACGTCTACACGCCGGATACCCCCGCACCCGCCGGGGGCTACCCGGTCATGGTCACGATTCACGGCGGGGGCTGGCGAAGTCTGGACAAGGGGGCGTTTGGCCTGCGGTACGCCAACGCCTTCACGCAGGCGGGTTACGTGGTGGTCGCGCCCAACTACGTGCTGGCCGCACCCGGCAAACCGACCTGGCCGTTGAATTTTGAGGACGTGCAGTCCGCCGTGCGCTGGGTGCGGAGCCAGGCCGGCACGATGGACTTCAACCCCAACGAGATCGTTGCCGAAGGCGAATCGGCGGGAGCCAATCTGGCCGCATTGCTGGGGGTTTATTCTCCGCAGACTACTGGCGGCGGCGAGGTTTCCTCGGCCGTTGACGCCGTGATCGCGGTTTCGACTCCGACCGATCTGACGACCCTTTACCACGAGAAAGCCTACGCGGGCTCAGCCGCCGCGGAGTTCCTGGGGGGCTCTCCCCAGCGGGTTCCCGCCAACTACATCGCGGCATCGCCGATCGATCATGTGGCGCCCGGTGACCCGCCGACGCTTCTGATCCAGGGCCGGCAAGATAGCGTGATTCCCGTGAGCCAGTCGGAGGAAATGCAGGCCACACTCACGGCGGCCGGGGTGTCGAACGAGCTATTGCTGGTCCACGGCGGCCACGGGCTCGACTTCCCGACGCATTATTCCGAGCTGGTGCCCGACGTGATTGAATTCCTGGACGCGACTTGGAAAGGGCAGTCAGCGTCCCTATAACAACGAGATGTCCGGGAGAGCGAGGCTCCGTCCGAGCCGGGAAAAACGCGGGGAAAACGCGGCTCGGACGAAGCCTCACCCTCCCGATTCCTGCCACATTTTAGGCGCTCTAAGCCTGATCTTCTTGATGCAGCGAACGGAATCGAGGATTCGGCCACGGAATCTCTGCGGGCGACCCGGCAAGCGCACCTCGGCCTCACCACGCCACCGCAGTCGCACGGTTGGGCCGCTCGTCACGACATCGCGCTGAGGACGACCTCCGTTGCATCCACTCGCGTGGCAGACCTCCACGACCACGAGTACGACTGCGATCGATCGGGCCGCTATCGCCAGCCTCGCTCGCGCGTGGAAAACCTCGCCATTCACCACGTGAAGCGTATAATCAGAGCCCGGTCCGTCATCCATCGGACCAGCATCGTGGGTTCCCGAGATACCTGAGCTTGTGGAGGCGTGACTTCCATGCCAAGCGTGCACATCCATCGTGTGGGACTCGCCCTGGCCATGGGCGCGGGCGTCGTCGTCCTGGCCGCTACGGGGGGATGGACCCAGACCCCGGCCCAGCCGGAGACATCCGCGCCCAAGACCAAGGTCGACCCGAAGATCAACGACGCGTTCAAGAAGCCGAACGTCCGGGACTACCTCAAGAAGTTCGAATCGGAGACACGCGAGAACTACGCGCATCGGCATGAGATCGTCGCCGCGCTCGAATTGACGCCGGGCATGGCCGTGGCCGACGTCGGCGCCGGCACCGGGTTCTTCACCCGGCTGTTCGCCGAGAAGGTCGGACCCAGGGGCAAGGTCTATGCCGTCGATATCGCGCCCCGGTTCCTCGAACACATTACCGCCGAGGCCAAGAAGCATGGGCAGAGCCAGGTGGTCACCATCCTGGGAAACCAGGACTCGACCAACCTGCCCCGCGAGTCGGTCAACCTGGTCTTTCTCAGCGACGTGTATCATCATTTCGAGAAGCCCGAAAAGACGCTCGCCTCGATTCACCGGGCGCTGCGGCCCGGCGGCCGGTTGGTCGTGATCGAGTTCGACCGGGTGGAGGGTCGGAGCTCGGCATTCGTGCTCAAGCACGTGTGCGCCAGCCAGGCGGTCTTCCGCAAGGAGATCGAGACCGCTGGGTTTACCGCGATCAAATCCCTCAAGCCCCCGCCGCTGAAGGAGAACTTCTTCCTGCGCTTCGAGAAGTCCGCCGCTCCGCGGCCGGCGCCGGTCAAGACGCGTTAGCCTTCATCCCTAAGAAAGCGGCGAGGGGACCGGGATCAGCCACGAAGAGGCCATTCAACGGGCGGCGGAAACCCCCTTGGCGATCCGGGAAACAGCCAGGGCTAGACTGGGCAACCTGGGTTAAGTTCAAGGGGTCGTCCCAAATTACCAGGATTCGGGGCAGGTGCAGGTTGACACTCCCCTAACCCTCTTCCCCGCCGTTTGGGCCTTTTCCCAGTGGTCGGCGCCGAAATCTCGGCGCTTTGTCGCGTAAAGTGTCAAGTCGCCCGACAGGGATTTGGGACGATCCCAAGAGCGACGTCGTTCGCGGGAGGGCGAGCCTCCGTGCGAGCCGCATGGGCCAAGGGAGGCTCGGACAGAGCCTCGCTCTCCCAAATGGCTCGATTCGGACCGCGCGAGGGATAGTGTGCGCTGGCCCTGAGGTTCACCCGTCTTATTCTTGGGCGACTTCCAGCAGGGTTAGACTTTTCCTAAAAGCCGGTCCACACGTGACTTGTGGCATGCGCGATGGCGAGCAGGGTGGATTGTATGGAAAATCTGCAAACCCGCGACGATTTTGTAGACCCATCGCCGCGATTTGTCGCTTATATTATGCGCGACGTATTCGCTTTGGTTGGCCAAGTCGCCAGTTTAATCCATACGGGGCTCGCCGATGACCTCGATACTACTGGGTTTGGATCTGATCCGGCTGCGTTCCGGTCTCGCTGATCACTCGGAGATCGAATGCCCGATCTGCGAGGACTTCCTCGTGATCTCTCAACCCGACGAGCAGTCGCCTGACCACCTGCTCGGCACCTGCACGGAGTGCGGTAGCTGGTTCCTCATCGACGAAGCCGAAGAACTCATGCTGCGGCTTCCCGGCATAGGGGCGCTGCGGGACGCCGAATCTTCATCGCGAGGTGCCGTCGCATAGCGGTTTCCCTGGCCAGTCAGAAGCCAGTGCGGGTCGGCTCCCGTGAGGTCGATGAAGCGGAGAATCACCGTGGCGGGGATGGTCACGCCTGACTCGTAATGCAGCCAGGTGCGGGTGGGCAGCCCCAGGTCGTCGGCCAGCCTCGGTGCGCCCTGCTCACCGTATAACTCTCGCCGGACGTCTCGGATCCGAGCGGCCACATGACAGTTTCTCTGTCGTTCCATCTTTGATCCTCCCGTCCCACTCAGTGACTTGATGACACACGGTCGTCGTTCGACGATTCCCACTCCGGACGCCCAGACCGCCAAGACGCATTATAGCGAGATCGGCGTCTGGCCACTGCATTGTTAATCAGGGACCGAGGAAGGATCCCGAAATCGGAATCCGTTCGAATTGCTGGTTGATGAGATGCAAGACGAAGTGGTAACCTGCTGGCGGATCGATTGCCTCACCTTGATCTGCGTCCCGGATACTCCTGACCCATCCTCCGGCACGGCTCGCGGGAGATCGTTTGCGCTACGACCATTTGCGGCGTGAGGGGATCTTCCGTAGGAGATTTGGGGGGTGATTCCGAGCCATTCAAGCGGGCGGTGACGGACGCTCAGGTCCATCGGTGCGCAGACGCGTGAGTCGAGTCTACCTCCGTACGAACTCTGCCGCGTCGCGCATGGATCGGGAGGGAAAAGTCTCACGCGGAGGCGCGGAGGAACGCGGAGTCCAAATCCGATGGCTGAGAATCTACTTGGGATCAATGAGGGATCGCTCCGCGTCTCCGCGCCGTTGGCCAGATGCGTCCCATGAATCGGTGCTGGCTCACAACCGCAGAGTTCCAGGTCAAACCCACCTGTCACGTCGCTTCACGCATCGCGTCTTCATCATCCCAGGTTGACGTACGTCGATCGATGAGAATTGACCTTCTCACAATTCGACTTCATGGTATTTTTCTCGGGTCATTGGGCGGGTTGCCGGGTTCTGGGGATATGCCCCGGGCATGAGAGCTCTCTCGGATCGGGCGTCGCAGATGGCGGCGGGATGATGACTCAGGGAGGAGCAGGCGATGGACACAGTGCTCGTGAGGCGGGGCCGGGGCAAGGAGATCCTGCTGATGGACCCGTCCTTGTTCCAGTTGCATCAATATATTTTTATATTTGGTCATGCCAGGAGTTACACAACGCTGCTGTGCCATATCCTCGGGAGCCACCGGCAGATCTCCGGATATACCGAGACGATGTTTTCGTATGAGACGGCCGTCAACCTCTACCGGTTGAACGCCCTGGCGTGCGAGGCCGGCAATTATCGGAAGGATTGTGAATACGTCCTCGACAAGCTGCTATACGACTCGCTCACCGTGTCGGATAAGGTGCTGCGCCTGCCCCGGATCATCCCGATCTTTGTGGTCCGGGAGCCTGAGCCGACGATCACGAGCCTGACACGCATCCGGCTCCACGAGCATGAGCAGGGGTTGCAGGAATGGCCCGAGGGGACGGATCGGCAGGCGGCGGTGCGGTCGGCCGCGGGGTACTACGTGAAGCGCCTCGACTCCTTGCGAACCCTGTGTACCCGCGTCGAGAGCCTGGGGCGCCGGGGTATCTTCTTGCCCGCCGAATGCCTGGTGGACGACACGGCCGGGACCTTCCGCTTCCTTGAACGCGAACTGGGCCTGAGCGAACCCCTCAGCGAGGAGTACGCGATCTTCGAGAGGACCGGCAAGCCCAACTTCGGCGACACCTCGGCGACGATCCACACGGGGCGAATCGTCAGGGACCGCCATCGCCAGGATCCCGAGGAGATCTCGATCCCGGCCGAACTCCTCGAGCGTGCGCAGGAAGCCTACGAGGACTGCATGGCGTTCCTCGGTGCCTCGCCCGCGCTGAGCCAGGTTGGGCCGTCCGTTCAAGTCCCTTCGATGGTCCCGCCCCGGGAGCCAGCGTAGAACCCGTAGCGGCCCTGGATCAACTCGTGACCGGCCTTGACCTGGGGATAGATCCAGGCCACGTCGCGGACCGTGCGGCCATCGGGGCCGACGTAGTCGAACCCACTGGCACGTCCCCTTGTAGGGACAGGTGTAAGCGCGCTCGGTGATGCGCAAGACGTCGGCGTGCACAGTGGAGGGATCGAAGTACCAGTGGCCCTCATACCTGGCCAGGCTCGGACCCGGCTCGGCCTCGGCCAGGGCGGTGCCCGACTCTCGTTCGCGGATCGTGACGGTCATCGCGGTGAATCTCCCCGGTCTGGGTGTGTGTTTCTCGTACAGGCGGCAACTCGCCTAACGGGTGGGTCGCGCACAGCACCCTGATTGTAGGAAGCCGGCGAGGAGTCAGGAAGGTTCCCCCCCTCAGACTTCGGAGAGGTCAGGAGACTCGCCACCCCCTTGACATCGCGGGCAGATTGTTTAGAACTAAACCAACATGAAGGACCCCGGGACGGAGCGGGCGGGGACGCGCGTCTTCGGTCCCGGGATGACGTTTCCGTTCCATTGATTGAAAGGGAGTCGACCGATGCGAAGAAACCTCTGCGCCATGGCGTTGGCGGCGTCCGTCCTGCTGGTGCTCGGCATGGCCGCTGCCGGCGACGATTACACCATCGACACTGCGCATTCGGGGGTCGTGTTCAAGATCTCTCATTCCGACTTGAACTGGATCTACGGCCGGTTCAACGAGTTCTCGGGCGAATTCACGATCGATCCCAGCGACCCGTCGAAGTCGTCGTTCACGGTGAAGATCAAGCCGGATAGCGTGGACACCAATCAAGCCAAGCGCGACGGCCATCTCCGCAGCCCCGATTTCTTCAACACCAAGCAGTACCCGGACATGAGCTTTACGAGCACGTCGGTCAAGCCGATCGAGGGCGGCTTCGAGGTGACCGGCGACTTCAAGATGCACGGTCAGACCAAGCCCATTACGTTCAACCTCAAGGGGGGGAAGACGGCCAGTTTCAAGGGTACGCAGAAGACCGGCTACTCCGCGGAGTTCGCGATCAAGCGCTCGGAATTCGGGATCACCAAGTTCTCGCCGATGCTCGGCGATGATGTCTGGGTCTCCGTCAGCTTCCAGGGGGCCAAGAAGCGCTGAGGATCTTGATTCGCGGTTGGGATGCGGCTCAACCGCGTTACGGATTGTGAAAGATCTGCCGGATGGCCTGGGCGACGATGCGGTGTTCGTCGCCTTGCAACGTCCAGACCATGATTCGCAATCCGCGCTCGCCTTCGGCCAGGACGGCGATCCGGGGATCGCCGTCCCAGAGCTTGCGGACGACCTCTCGCGCCGTGAGAGGGGAGTGCCACTGGCTCCATTCGACGACGACCTGGGGGACATGATTGGCGATCTCGGCGACCTCGCGCCGCGCGCTCATTCCCGGGACCTGGGTGAGCTGATCGATGATCTCCGAGGTTCGGGCTTCCCAGGTGCGCCATTCCGCGTCGTGGTCGAGCTTGAGATAGCGCTCCAGCGCGACGAGCAGGCCGACGATCTCCTCCTTGCCGACTTTCATGCCGCGGCCGAGCCCCATGCTGGGGCTGATCGCGTGGCGGCCGGCTGCAATCAGGTCGGGCCGGCCGAGTAACAACCCCGAGGCTTGCGGCCCGCGGATCGCCTTGCCGCCGGAGAAGGTCACCAGGTCGAACCCCTCGTGGATGTACTCGGAGAACCGGGAGACCGGCGGGACATCCGCTGCGGCGTCGAGGAACGTCAAGACCCCGCGCTCCTTGGCGACCTTGATCCATTCCTCCCGTTTGACCGAACCCAACGGCCCGAACCGGTTGAGGAAGAACATCATCGCGGTGCGCGGGTTGATCACCCGGTCGAGCTCCTGACGGGTCTCCACCCAGACGACCTTCGCTCCCGTCAACGCCATCTGGGCCTCGTACCGACTCTTATGGCCCTTCTGAAGGATCACTTCATTCCTCAACCCCTCGGTCTCGGGTAAGCGGTCGATCGCCGGGAGGTGGTCCCACGTCATGCAGGCGGCCGTGCCGACCGTGATCGCCGAGGCGGCACCGGCCGTGACCATCGCGGCCGGGACGCCGAGGAGCTCCGCGATCCGCGCTCCCACTTTCTCTTGCAACTCGGGGATCGAGACGAACGCCCCGGCCGCTTCGGCCATCGCCTGCACGACCTCCGTCGGCATGAGCGAGCCGCCCACCACTGTGACCGTCCCCTCCGCGTTGATCAGGGTCTTGACCCCGAGCCGGGAATAAATACCCTTCGCTGGTGCCATGTCTGGAAATCCCTCGCGAATCGCCCGTGAGACCCTTTCGCCCCGTCGGTGCCCTGCGCCTCGACCCGGATCGAACCTCGGCCAGGTCGAAGGACCTGGACCTTCACGGTAACAGGAAAGATGACCGAGCGACAGGACCTCGATCCCAGCTCTTCGCAAACCCCGTGATCGGTCCGAATCGGATTCTTCGGCCGCCTCTTGACAAATTATTTTTTCAAGGCCATACTCGATTTATTCGGACACCGGCGATGAGGAGAGGCGCGTGATGACGACGGCGTTGGCGGTGGATGTGGTGCGTGGGACCGAACAGGCGGCGAGCCTGCTCGGTCATCCGCTGAGGCTGAAGGTCCTGGAGCAGCTTGTCGAGCCGGATTCGGCGGCGGGCCTGGCGCGTCGTCTGGGGGTACCGAGGCAGGTGGTGAACTATCACCTTCGAGCGCTGGAGGGGGCGGGGGTGGTGGAGTTCGTCGAGGAGCGGCCGCGGGGAGGGATGAAGGAGCGCGTGATGCGGGCGACGGCGCGGTCGTATGTGATCAGTCCGGAGGCGATGGGGGCTGTCGAGCCCGACCCGGTGCGGCTCCGGGACCGATTCTCGTGGGCTTACCTGGTCGCCGCGGCGGCGAAGGTGGTGCGCGACCTGGGGATCTTGAGGGTTCGTGCCGACCGAGCCGGCAAGCGATTAGCGACGTACACGCTCGAGACCGAGATCCGCTTCGGCTCGGCTGGCGATCGCGACGCGTTCACGCGTGAGCTGTCAACAAAAGTGGCGGAACTGGCGGTGAAGTATCACGACGAGCAGGCGCCGCGGGGGCGGCTGTTCCGATTCGTGCTGGGTGCGTACCCGGCGATCACCAAGACCGACGAGGAGGCCGCGATGGAGTCGACCTCGTCGTCGGCGACGCTTCCACCTCCGAGCGAGGAGTCCAGACCATGAGCGCGACGAAGGGCCGGTCGTATGAGAAGACGTTCGAAGTGACGGCTCCCTTGGAAGCCGTCTGGAAGGCGATCACCGAAGGTGAAGAACTCACGCGCTGGTTCTGCAAGGAGGCGACCTGCGAGCCCGGCGTGGGCGGTCAGCACCAGATCGACTGGGGTGGCGGAGCCAAGGGGACCTCGGTCGTCACCATCTGGGAGCCAGGCGCTCACCTCCGCACCGAGCCCGTCAGGCCGGAGCTCGGTCAGCCTACGATGTCTGACCCGGCCGAGCCTTACGCCATCGACTGGTACCTCGAGCACGATGGGGGAGTCACCCGCGTCCGCATGGTCGCCTCCGGGTTCGGCGAGGGGCCGGAATGGGACCATGAGTACGAAGGGACCTATTACGGGTGGGACCTCTTTCACAAGACGATGAAGCACTACCTCGAGCATCATCGCGGCCAGTCTGCGGGGAACGTCGTGATCTACGCCGTCCTCGCCATCCCGCCAGCCGAAGCCTGGGTGCGGCTGATGGGTCCGGACGGTCTGGTCAAGGAGGGAACCTCGGGCGATCTCGTCCTCGGTGCGCCGTTCCGGTTCGTGACCAGCCAGGGCGATGTCCTGGCGGGCGTCGTCCGGAACTACGTGGAGGGGAAGACGTTCGCGGCGATGGTCGAGAGCCTGAACAAGGCGATTATGATCATCGAGATGACGACCGTCCCTGGCCGGGGCCACTTCCTCTATCTCTCGCTGGTGACCTGGGGCCTGCCGAATGCGGAGGTGGATGCCCTGAGAAACCGATTCCAGGCGATCATTTACGGCCTGTTCCCCCAGCAGACCGAGTCGCCCATGGCGGCCTGCGCGGTGGCGGAGGATCAGCCGGCCGCGGCAAAGGCCGATTGAGCCTGGGGCGGTGTTTTCACGACTTGGTCGCGACCATCAGCAGCCGGTTCGACCCGAGCCGGAATGGCTCTTTCGCGATGGACCCGTATGCCTGCAAGTCGGAGAATCCGGCGCCCTCGAGGAGCCGAAAGATCTCGCGGCAGGTGTGGATTCGGGCCGACATCGTTCGACGGTCCGTTTGCCCATTGCGGATGTGGGTGTATTCGACGTGAAGCCGGCCTTCGACGGGGTCATACCGCCGGTTCGACAGGATGAGCATGTCGCCGATGGGGTACCAGCCCCGTTCTTGCAAGATGGGGAGGAGGGTCTCGGCAACGTACCCCGTTTCGAGGACGAACCGAGCCCCCGGCTTCAGTGCGTTGGCCACGGACTTGAGGAACGCGGCATTGCCCTCGTCATCGAGATAGCCGAAGCTGTTGCCGAGGCTAAAGGCGCCCTGGAAGGCCGCAGGCCAGGGGAGGTCCCGCATCTCGCGACGTTCCCAGGCGATGGTGCCGGGACGTTCCGCCGAATCAGCGCCGGCCGTTTCGAGGAACTCCGGCGAGAGGTTGAACGCCCGTCATGTCGTAGCCGAGCTCGGCCAGGGCGTGGCAATGACGCCCTCCGCCACACGGGACGTCGAGGAGCCGGGCCGGCGGCGCGACCTGAAGCGCCTCGACGAGGAACTGCGCTTCCTGCCGGGTTTGTTCGGCCGTCGTGGCTTTCAGCCAGGACTCCACGGCCATGCCCGAGAAAAACGTCCGCCACCAGTCGTCCGGAGCTGTCGTCATCGACTTTTCCTTTCTGGGATGATCATGGCGTCTGAGTGTATCACGACCGATCGGTGCCGGCGAGGCCGAGTGCCTCGGCATGCGGGACCAAAGCGTCGATCACAAGCTGAATGTGCTCGTCGAGGGGAACGGCGAGCCGCTCGGCGCCGGAGTAGACATCCGAGCGGCTGACCTTCGCCGCGAAACTCTTGTCTTTCAATTTCTTCTTGACGCTTGAGGGAGCGAGCGAGCGGATACCGTCGGGGCGAACCAGACAACACGCCATGACGAAGCCGGTCAGCTCGTCGCAGGCCAGGAGAGCCTTGTCGAGCATCGTCAGCTCGGGGATCTCGGCGGGGTTGAAGTGGGCGACGACGGCCTGGGCGATCTCGGGCTCACCCTGCTCGCGGAGCCAGGCGACGATCAACCGCGGGTGCTCCTCGGGCCATCGATCGTAGTCGGCGTCGTGGAGCAGCCCGGTGAGCGCCCACCGCGGCTCGTCGGCCGCGCCGGCGCCATAACGATGCGCCGCCCGCCGCATCGCGGCCTCCACGCCGCGTGCATGGTTCCGCAGCGCCAGGCTGTCGGTCCACTCGTGCAACTTCGCCACTGCTTCCTCGTAGGTAATTGCCATCGATGGCTCCTCGAAGCGGCTCACGGGATCCCGTCCGTCGATTCTATCGAATCCCGCACACAATGCGACCGCGATACCAAGTCCACGTGCCTCGGTTCTACGAGCCTCCTTCGACTCATGCCGGCTCGCACGGAGGCTCGCCCTCCCTTCCGAGAACGTCACATTTCTCCTCGCGCGGGGTATAGACTCAGGGCGAGATCGGTCAACCGCCCTGGCCCGGATCTCCGGGATTTGTTTCGTGCAGCAGCCGGATCAGGTGGTCCTTCCAGACGGCGGCGAGCGTGTGCGTGCCGTGCCCCCTCGTCCGGTCACTCCGCCGGACGACGAACGCCTGCCCCTTCGGGACTCGCTTGATCTCGCGCTCCAGGATGCCCAGCTCGGGCGGGTTGATCAGGTCGTCCTCGAAGTTAATTGCCACCAGCGGCGCCGTGATCCGCTCCAGCCCCGGCCCGGGGTCGTAGTCCGCCGAACTCTCGATCGCGTACAGCACGTCGTTGGCGTCCATCATCCGGATCGTCCGGGTCACGTAGTCATCCAGGCCCCGGTCTGCCCGCTCGCGGGTCGGTGCCGCTTTCTGCCGCTCGACCGGATTGTTCGACATGAAGAAGAGCATTTCGGCCGCAGTCCGCAGCGCGGGAGGCTGGGTCCGGTAATCGCCGTGGTCCCACGCGGGGTCGTTGCGAATCGCGTCGGCGACGATCCGCCGCCAGACCCGGTTCCGCCCCGAAATCTGGGCTGGCAAGGACGCTAACGGCACGAGGGCGTCCATGAATCCCGGATAGGTCTGCCCCCACAGCCAGGTCTGCATACCGCCCATCGAGGTGCCCAGGACCAGTCGCAGGTGATCGACCTTGAGCCCCTCGGTCAGAAGCCGGTGTTGCGCCTCGATCATGTCCTTGTAGCCATATCTCGGGAAGCGGGTGCGGAGGCCATCGCTGGGTTTGCTCGATCCGCCGTGACCGATGCCGTCGGGCAGGATGATGAAGGTTTGGGCGGCGTCGAGAGGCTGATCCTTGCCGAAGAGTTCTCCCGCGAATTCGGGTCGGAGGAAGCTCGCGCCGCTGCCCGTGGTCCCGTGCAGGATGAGGACCGCGTTGCGGACCATGCCACGCTGGTCCTTCTTCACCGCGCCGAGGGTGCGGTAGTGGATTCGAAGTTCGGGGAGGAGCTCCCCCGAGGCAAAGCGGAAGTCGCGGAGGACGAAGTCCCCGCCGGTCGGGGCGGGATAATCTGCGGCGCTGAGGGGAGAGGCGACGGCCAGGATCAGGGGATAAATCAGATTCCTCATCGTTCGTCCTCTTCGGGGAAGGTTGATCGGCTCCCGATCCCTCCGCAGGCCGGCCCGGAAGACACTCCCACGTAGTCGTCTTGCCGGCCCGGTCCAGTTTGCCAGGGATGGAGGTCCGTGTATACGACCCGCGAGAGCAGCGTACGGTCCGAGGAGACACGGCGATGACGCAATTCCCATCGTTCGAATCACGGTTCCCCTCTGGCCGACACATGCCCGGTACGGCAAGCGTGCGGGCCTGGACAATGAACACTTCGTCGATGCCAGGACCTTCGGGAGGTTCTTCGCGAAGCCGCTGGAGCCTTACCAGGATCGGCACGGTCCGCTGATCGTCGAGTTCGTGACGTTCCATAAGACCACGTTCCCCACTCCCGGCGATTTCAGGGCGCGGCCTGATCCGTTCCTCGGATCCTTGCCAGAGGGGTTTCGGTACGCGGTCGAAATACGCACCCGGACTACTGGCGTCGGTCGCTTTCTTCCCTGGCCTGAAGGCAATCCTGCCTGGAGGCCGGTCGCGGTCTCAAAGAAGGGATCGCATTAGCAGCAACAGAATCGGAGAAGCCAGGGCCAACAACGGAACGACGACCAACCACGCATTCTCGACGGCGACTTCCGACACGGCGACCTTGGCACCATCGATCCGCAGTTCGTAGGGGAAACGGTTGTGGAACGCAACACCCCAGCAAAGATCCACCGGATGCGCCGAGCCGTCGTGGTGGAACTCGGCAGAGCTTGAGCCGATGATCTTCATCTGGCCGCCCGTCCGGAGGATGCACAGTCCGTCCAGATACACGTCGATAGATGCGGTCGTCCAGAGATAGCGAGGGACGAGCCGCGCCGTGACCTCGACACGGCTGCCGTGCCATCGCGTCTTCGCCGTGGGCACGGTATCGTCGAGGTCGAAATCTTGAGGATCGTCCCGCGGAAAATTGACCATGATTCGTCCCATCCTGTCCGATTCGACGGAGAAACGGGTTCACATCTACGCCGGGCGAAACCGGACCCGGCCCAGTTACTGACGAGGAGGTGACTGACGATGGCTACAAAGGCCGGCAAGATGTCCGACATCATGCTGGAGATGGCCCAAGTCCTGCTGCGGGAGCCTTCCAAGGTTCCCACCTCGGAGGCGATGCACGCTGCGCTTTTCTTCGCCAACGTCGCCTGGAACGAATGCGTTGGGCTCGATTATCCCCGAGAAGGCTTTCGCAGCGTCTGGGAGACATTTGAGGACGCCAATCCCGTCTTCTGGAATGAGCTGAAGTCAACGGACATCAGCGCCATGATCGACGAACTCGTGCGGTACAAGCAAGAGCATTACCCAGACGACTTGCGGCGCATCCTCACGTGCGGCATCCCCGAGAGGAAGATTCACGTCGAGTGGTTGCCCGCTGCCGTCCCTGGGGTCGATTCCCGATCCGAGATGCGGCTGTACGGACTGGTCCGGTCAGGCGAGCGTGAGCAGGCGATCCGTTTCTTGCGGGAGACGCAAGGGGTCTCCCGTAACGAGGCGATGAGGCGAATTGCACAGATCGCCGCCCAGTTGGGAGTCGGATAGACCCACGAGGCTGGAGCGGGTGAGTTCAGTCAAGAGGCACACAGAAATCCTCTTCGCTCAAGGCGATGTGATCATTCACGCAAGAGTAGGACCAACTTGGGGAGCAAGACGTGATCGACTTGGCTGTCGAAACCCTCTTGACCCTCGATCAAGCCGGCGAGCGGCTGCTCGTCTCAACGGCCACGATCTACAGGTGGATCGCGCAAGGGTCAAAGGGCGTCCGATTGGAAGCGGCAAAAGTCGAGGGTCGCTGGCGCACCAGCGCGGAAGCCATCCAACGCTTCAGTGATCGCCTCACACCGAATCATGAATCGACGCCCTCCCAGCGGATTCCCGTTCCCACCTCCAAGCAAAGGCAGCGTGAACTGGAACCGGTCGATCGGCATCTCGACGAGGTTCTTGGGATACGGCGCTGCGAGACGTGCAGGACGGAAATCGTGGCTCCCAATGGCGTGATTCCAAAGCATGAGCGACTCTGGTGCACGAACTGTTTGGTCAAACGTAAGTCAGCCAGTTTGGGACGGCGTATCCGCACGTTCCGATGGGCCGCATCGCTGCCACAGCACGAACTTTCCAGCCGAATGGGAATCAGCATCGGCAACATCCGGGCCTATGAGTTCGACGAGAAAGTGCCACCCGAGGCTCGCCTCGCCAAGCTGATCGAGGCGCTGGGCGAGGATTTGGTGAGCGTTACCGGGAGCATCCGCAAGGCGACCCGAAGCCGGCAGCGACGGAAGGCTGAAGCACGAGGGGGCCCGTGGCGACAAGCGCACCGTCTGCCCGGCGGTCGTGCCAGCCAAATGCGAAATTGACCTGAAGGCGCTGTCCGGGGTTCATCGGCGCCGGGCGAGTGAGTCACCCGTACCTAAATGTGGAGAGAGAGTTAGGCCTGGAGAGTCATCACCTTCGCCAGATTGCTATTCCAGCGGGGTCGGTGGTGGATCCGAGGAAAACCGCGGGTTTGACGCGAAAATAGCGAGCAAGGGATTCGATGTGCGTCCGGTTCATCTTCCGCTTGCCCATGAGTATGGAGGATAGAGTTGAGACAGCGATGCCAGCGCCTCGGGCAGCTTCGGTGCAGGTCACGCCTCGAGTGTCGAGGAAGTGTTTGAGCATGTCCAGATCGGAGACCGGCGGCAGCGGATGCCGATTCCGCTCATACTGGTCGATCAAGCCGCCGAGGACGTCGAGATAGTCCTCTCGGTCGCGACCGAGCGAGTGGCGATCGAGCAATTCATTGAGAATGGCCCTCGCCCGTTCGAGCTCACCATCGGATTCGATTGTCCTCAGCGGGAATCGATGGACCAGCGCGAAGTACGCCTCGCCGGGAGCTCGTCGGGCGCATGGCGCCTGAGTGCGATCACGTGGTTTGACCTCGGACTCGGACGGGCGATTCACCGCGGACTTCATGCGAGGAGAGGCCACGATTTAATCCTCCTTCCAATTCCCGAGGTCGTATTCCTTATGAGTCAACACGTGTCGGACGTAAAATTTGCCCCGATTGAAATGGATCACCGTGATCAGCCGGTACTTGTTTCCGCCGACGTTGAACACAATAAATTTACCCACCTTATCGGCATGGGGATAGGCCGCGCGGACATCTGCGAAGCTTTCCCATTCTGCGTTCTCCGCCTCCGTGTGCCACGCGAGGAGCGGCTTTTCCGCCTCAGGGTACTCGGCCCAGAAATCACGAAGAGGTCTGAGGGAGATCACGTGCATGAACTCGCCGCTCCTGAGCATCCGGCCCATCCACGGCTCATTGTACCTCGCACTCCGTAAGAGAACCAATCGAGATTTCGCGAAATGCGAAGCGGTACTCGTGTTCGGGATCTCAACGAGTCTGCTCAGGCACTCGATCAGACCGGCGGCGGGTTCCGCTCGGCGAAAGGCCGCTGGTGCCAGTACGGGTAAGCCGGCGTCGTGGTGCTGGCGGCATCGAGCTTGGCGACCTGGGCCGGCGTAAGGTTCCAGCCGACGGCGCCGAGGTTCTGGCGCAATTGCTCCTCGTTGCGCGCGCCGATGATCACGTTCGCCACGCTCGGCCGCTGGAGCAGCCAGTTCAGGGCAATCTGCGGTACGGTCTTGCCGGTCTCTCGGGCCACGTCATCGAGGGCGTCGACGACCCCGTACACATACTCATCGTCGACCGGCGGTCCGATGTCGGTCACGAGCTTGCTCTGGAGCCGGCTGGTCGCCGGCAATGGCTGGCCGCGACGGACCTTACCGGTCAGCCGGCCCCAGCCCAGCGGGCTCCAGACGACCGCGCCGACCTTCTGGTCGAGCGCCAGCGGCATGAGCTCCCATTCGTAATCGCGGCCGATCAGCGAGTAATACGCCTGATGGGCGACGTATCGGGAGAAGCCGTATTTCTCCGAAACTGCCAGCGATTTCATCAGGTGCCATCCGGAGAAGTTCGAGCAGCCGATGTAGCGGATCTTGCCCGCACGCACCAGGTCGTCGAGGGTGCCCAGCACTTCCTCCACGGGTGTCAGTGCGTCGAAGGCGTGGAGTTGATAGAGATCGATGTAGTCGGAACTCAGCCGTCGCAGGGACGCCTCGACCGCCCGGATCAGGTGGTGGCGGGAGGAACCGACGTCGTTGGGACCCGGGCCGGCGCGGAAGGTTCCCTTGGTCGAACACGATCACCTGATCGCGACGCCCCTTGATCGCCTGGCCCAGGATCTCCTCAGCCATCCCGTTCGAGTAGATGTCGGCCGAGTCGAACATGTTGAGCCCGGCGTCGAGGCAGACGTCGACCAGCCGCGTGGCCTCCGCGACATCGCTGGCGCCCCACGCCTTGAAGAACTCGCTGCCGCCGCCGAAGGTGCCGGTTCCCAGGCTCAATGCGGGGACCTTGAACCCCGAGCCGCCGAGCTGCCGGTATTCCATGATCGTCAGTCCTTTCTTCGTTGCTAGAGGTTCTGAATCTCGAGCGGTGGATCATCGATGTAGCCTTCCGGTCCGGACGAGTAGAACGTGGCTGGGTTGGGCTCGTTGAGGGGGGCATCGAGCGCGAAGCGGCGCGGTAGGTCGGGATTGGCGATGAACTGGATGCCGAACGCGACGGCGTCGGCCTCACCCGCCTCGAGCACCTGCTCGCCGGTCTGGCGGGTGAATCGTTCGTTGGCGATATAGACGCCGCCGAACGCGTCCTTCAAGCGAGGTCCCAGCCGGTTCTCGCCAAGCGCCTCGCGGGCGCAGAGGAACGCGATCCGGCGTTTGCCCAGCTCGCGGGCGACATAGCCGAAGGTGGCGGGCGGGTTGGAGTCGCCCATGGAATGCATGTCGCATCGGGGCGCCAGGTGCACGCCAACGCGGTCCGGCCCCCATACCGAGATGGCAGCGTCGGTCACTTCGAGCAGGAAGCGGGCGCGGTTCTCGACCGGGCCGCCGTACTCGTCCGTCCGATGGTTCGTACTGTCCTGGAGGAACTGGTCCGGCAGGTAGCCGTTGGCGCCGTGGATCTCGACGCCGTCGAAGCCGGCGATCCGGGCGTTCTCAGCGGCCTTGCGATAGGCTTCGATGATGTCGGGGATCTCGCTCAGGTCCAGCGCGGGGCATGACGAACGGTTGCTTGGGGCGGAGCAGGCTCACGTGTCCCTCGGGGCGGATGGCGCTCGGGGCGATCGGCAACTTGCCGTCCAGGTAGATCGGGTGGGAGATCCGCCCGACGTGCCAGAGCTGGAGGAACATCCGCCCGCCCCGGTCATGGACGGCCCGGGTCACGAGTTTCCAGCCCTCAACCTGCTGCGGCGTCCAGACTCCGGGCGTGTCGGGATAGCCAACCCCCATCGGATCGACCGAGGTCGCCTCGGACAAGATCAGCCCGGCCGAGGCGCGCTGGCCGTAGTACTCGGCCATGAGCGTGTTGGGAACGCGCTGGCCCCCGACAGCCCGACAGCGAGTCAAAGGCGCCATCAAGATGCGGTTCGGCAAG
Source organism: uncultured Isosphaeraceae bacterium (assembly GCA_963845695.1). Classification (GTDB taxonomy): domain Bacteria; phylum Planctomycetota; class Planctomycetia; order Isosphaerales; family Isosphaeraceae; genus CAWJTV01. The sequence goes on from CAWJTQ010000024.1 coordinate 66,348, forward strand.
GTCAGATCGCCGACGGTGATCGGATCCAGCAGGCCGGGCATCAAAGAGTCCTCCTCTGTACGGATGGTGCACATCGTTGGGCCGTCTATCAAGACATGGCAACTCTCGGGCCGTCCGATAGAATGGCCCATCGGGCCGACAGAGCGAAGGAGAGAGACCCGTGAGTCGATTGAACCGTGCTTTTCCCAAAGGGGCAAGGATCAATCGCTTCCGCCTCGGCGTCCTCACCGGTTGACACGACGAATCGAATTCCCTGCGCCCGCCTCGATGAATAGAATCCATGCTGGGGCAGGTGGGGCTGAGGTTGGCTCCTCGGATAACGCGATGCTGGGCGGAATGGCTCCGCCTGGTATCTTCGACGTTCGACGAATATCGAACATTCTAGGCGGATGCGGTCCATGCGGCAACTGCGGCATCCCCAGGTCGAGGAGATCATGCTGACCGACGTGCTCGCGGCCCTCAGCGATCCCGTTCGGCTCTTGATCGTTTCGAAGCTGGCCGAAACCGGAGGCGAACGGGCCTGGAGCGATTTCGACGTCGCCGTGGGGGCCTCGACGCTCAGCCATCACATGCAGGTCTTACGGCTGGCCGGGGTGATCAATCATCGGAAGGAAGGGACCCGCTGCTTCGTGTCGATTCGACCCGATCTGGAGCGTGTGTTTCCCGGCCTGCTGCGGTGCATCCTCGGTTTCACCCGGTCGGATTCGACCGGTTCGAGGCGCTGGACCGTCACTTTGAAGGGATTGAGCGTCTGGCCGCCGCCGGCATCGACGAGCGTCTCGACGTCGTCAACAATGGTCTGGACGCTGGACGAGGGCGCACCCGTCGCGCGGGCGAAGGCCGGGGCATCCGCGACCAGTCGATCGACCGCCGTGATGCGCGGCGCGGTGGCGGCGGGTCCGAGGATCGTCACGAGGTTCGACTGGAGCTGCGAGAGGATCTGCGGGGTCGGCACACCCGCGGCGAAGGCCGCGAGGTAGGCCTCGTCCAATTGCTGATTCGTCGCGCTCGGTACCGCCGCGCCGAGGCCCTCCAGGAGCTGAGCATCGCGATGCAATACGGCGCCGCCGGCCGCGCCGGCCTGGTTCTCGGTCTGGACGGTCCGCAGGTCGCGTTGCAGCTTCGCCTGGGCGGCGACCTTCTGCACGCCCCAACCGCGGAAGAATCCGCGCAGATGCTGCGTGTAGTACAGGCCGGGGTCCTCGAAGTGGTAATACGTATTCGGAGGTAGCGACGACTCGGCGTTCCGGAGCGCGTAGAAGTCGTTGGTGAACGTCTGGAACTCGCCCGCGCTGACGCCGGCCGAGCTCGCGAGGGTTTTCATGTCGGCGAGCGTCTGGTCGATGAGCGGTTGGGGAACGTCGAGGTTGTCGAGATTCGCCGTCAGTCGAGCCGTCACCACGCCCCATCCCGAGTCCTGGGCCGCGCCGTAGAGAGGCGACCGATCGAGCTGGAGCGACACCGCCACGGCCGTATTGTGCGCGGCCGGTTGGGGCAGATTTGCCGAAGATGCCGCCGCGGAGATCGCGCGGGCGTCGTCGCGCAAGGCGAGCAATTCCTCCGGAGTGGCCTGCGACTTCAACTCGAGCGATTTCAGATCGCTCACGTACTGGTCGTACTCGTGGCGGACGAAGACGATACGCGAGTTGAATTGCTGATACGATGTCGAGTAGGGCCAGAGGGAGTCGGTCGAGAACGGATTGTAGCTGCTCAGGAGTTGCCGGGTTTCCAATCCCTCGACAGAAGGAGCGAAACGGTGGTAGCGGTTCTGCCCATGCGGGCGGTTATGGCGGTCCATGATTCGAACCCTTCCCTGGAGTCAACGAGTCAGTCCGCAAGTCGGGGCCGGTCCCAGGTTACGGGGCCTGGATCGGCCGGGGTGATGAAAGTTGTTACGTCGCGAGGGCGAGGTCTGTTCGTCGTTCTTGCGGACGGCGGGAACAGGAATCGACGCGAATTCCCTCCTGGCGATAGACTGACACCTGAAAAGTTCGTCGGGTGAGGTTCACTCGTCTCCTTAACGTCAGAGAGGACACAGGACACCAGGATGAATCGACTGTATGAGAGCGAGCGCGAGGTGGCGGCTCATGCTGTGCGAGAGGCGGCACGGTTGTGCCAGGCCGTGGCTGCGGAGATCTCGCCGGAGGTCCTGGCGAAGAAGGACAAGAGCCCGGTGACCGTCGCCGATTACGGCAGCCAGGCTCTGATCTGCCGCGCGCTGGGCGAGGCGTTCCCGGAGGATCCCATCATCGCCGAGGAAGACGCGGCCGAGCTGAGGCAGCCTGAGAACATGGCTATCCTCGATCAGGTGGCTTTGCATGTGCGGGCCGTCCGGGCCGACGGCGGACACGGGCTTGACGCCGCCGAGGTTTGCCAATGGATCGACCGCGGAGGTACGAGTCAGTACCGCGACCGGTTCTGGACGCTCGATCCGATCGACGGTACCAAGGGGTTCCTCCGTCGCGAGCAATACGCCGTCGCGCTGGCACTCGTCGTCCGGGGAGAGGTCGTGGTGGCGGCGCTGTCGTGCCCGAACCTGGTCGCCGGTGGAGAGGATCCTGCACTCCAGGCTGGAGGATCCATCTTCTTTGCGGTGAAAGGGCAGGGGGCGTTCGTCGCGGCTGGGGATGCGTCGGCGGATCCGACGCCGATCCCGATACGTGTCAGCGATCGTGACGATCCGTCGGCTGTCCGGTTCTGCGAATCGGTCGAGTCGGGTCACAGCGCGCATGGGGACGCGGCGGCGATCGCCAGCCGGCTGGGTATGACCGCACCACCGTTGCGAATGGACAGTCAGGCGAAGTATGCCGTCGTCGCGCGCGGCAAGGCGGATATCTACCTCCGGCTGCCCACCCGGGCGGACTATCGCGAGAAGATCTGGGATCACGCGGCGGGTGCCCTGATCGTCGCCGAGGCGGGCGGGACCGTCTCCGATATCGACGGCCGACCGCTCGAGTTCCACCATGGCCGGGAACTGGTCGTCAACCGGGGCGTCATCGTCACCAACGGCCGGCTGCACGGTCTCGTCCTGGGAGCCGTCCGGAAACTGGGGATCTCGTCGAGTGAGTGAGTGGGGAACCAACGTGACGGCGTCGGATGGAGCCCAAGGCGAGATGCTGGACACGGCGGTTTTGGAGCACCCGGGTTATCGGCTGACTCGGTCGGTGCTGTTGCGCGGGTTGGGCGTGGTCTACCTCTCCGCATTCGGCTCGCTCGCCGTGCAGCTCGACGGGTTGATCGGGTCGCGCGGGATCCTGCCGGCGGCCGAGTACCTTGACCGCGTCGGCCAGGTGCTTGGCAAGGGTCCAGCGACTTACTGGCGGGTTCCGACCCTGTTCTGGCTTGATGTCTCGGACCGCGCCCTGCATGGCATCTGCTGGGGTGGCGTGGGACTCAGCGTTCTGCTGATCGTTGGGATCCTGCCCGGTCCGTGCCTGACAATGCTCTGGCTATTCTACTTGTCGTTGACCGTGGCGGGTCAGGTGTTCCTAGGGTATCAGTGGGACTCGCTGCTCCTCGAGTCCGGGCTGCTGGCCTTGCTCCTGACGCCGTGGGGCTTCCGTCTCGACCGCGCCGGCGACAGGCCCTGGCCGGTCGCGATCTTCCTGTTCCGCTGGCTGGTCTTCCGCCTGATGTTCCAATCCGGCTTGGTCAAGCTGACCAGCGGCGACCTCACGTGGCGGAACTGGACGGCCCTCGACTATCACTACTGGACGCAGCCGCTGCCAACCTGGACGAGCTGGTATATCCATCAGATGCCGGCATGGTTCCAGATGCTGTCGATGGCGTTCATGTTCTACGCCGAGCTCGTCGCGCCGTTCTTCGTCTTCGGGCCGAGGATCCTCCGTCGCATCGGGTTCGTCAGCGTCGTGCTGCTGCAAATGTTGATCGGAGCGACCGGCAACTACGGGTTCTTCAATCTCCTGTCCGTGGTCCTCTGCTTCTCATTGCTCGACGACCGGGATTGGCTTTGGGTCACGGGTAGCTTGTGGCGGGTCGTGGGAAGAACGGTTGTTCTCGCTCAGCCTGCACCGCGTGACTCGAGCCTCGTGAGACGGGTCATCGCCGGCATCGTGGGCGGAATCCTCATCGCGGTGACGGCCGATCAGACGCTGGAGACGCTGGAACCGGTCTGGCCATGGGTAGTCATACCGGTCCGAGTGGTCATACCGGTTCCGATCCAGATGCTCGGCGAGTGGCTCGACCCGTTGCGAAGTGCCAATCCCTATGGTCTGTTCCGGGTAATGACTCGGGAGCGGCCCGAGATCACCGTCGAGGGGAGCGACGACGGTGTGAACTGGAAGCCGTACCGATTCCGATGGAAGCCCGGCGAGCTCGACGGCCGGCCGCGGTTCGCGACGCCGCACATGCCCCGTCTCGACTGGCAGATGTGGTTCGCCGCGCTGGCCGGCGATTGCCGCGCCGCACCGTGGTTCCTCCGGTTCGAAGAACGCCTCCTCACGGGTTCTCCCGAAGTCCTCGCACTGCTCCGCGAGAACCCATTCCCGGAGCGGCCACCCCGATACCTTCGCGCCCAACTGTCTCGCTACACATTCACCCCGTGGGGCTCGCGTGACTGGTGGGCCAGCGAAGACGAAGGGCTGTTCTGCCCGCCAGTGGAAGCTCCGGAGAATGGCCGATGATGGCTTTATCCGAGACGGCACAGAGGATCAGAAGTTGACGAAGCGAGCTGCCTGGCTTACAGTCAATTGCCGAATGTTTGACAAATATTTGAGCGGCGACGAGGGCCGATACTGTGCGGCTGAGAAGGTTTCTCACAGGGGTGTTCTTGCTGGGCGTGCTGGCACCAGTCACGGCACGCGCGGACGAACCGTCTTTGGAACGTCGATTCACGGATGGGGTGAGGCCGTTCTTGAGCCAGTACTGCCTCGGCTGTCACGGCGAGCGGAAGAAGGAAGCCAAGCTGGATCTGAGCGGCTATTCGTCCGCGGCGGATGTGGTCAAGGCGCAACAGGTCTGGGAGCTGGTGGCGGAACGGCTCGAGGCGGGTGAGATGCCGCCGGAAGAGGCGAAGCCGCATCCCAAACCGCACGAACGCCGGGTGGTGATCGAGTGGATCACGGGGCTGCGCGAGCGGGAGGCGCGGCGGAATGCAGGCGACCCGGGACCGGTCCTGGCGCACCGGCTGAGCAACGCGGAGTTCGACAACACGATCCGCGACCTGACCGGCGTCGACCTCCGGCCGACGCGAGAGTTCCCCGTGGATCCGGCGAACGAGGCAGGGTTCGACAATTCGGGCGAGTCGCTGGCGATGTCGCCGGCGCTGGTCAAGAAATACCTGGCGGCAGCTCGATGGGTCGCCGACCACCTGGTCCTGATGCCGGACGGCTTCGTCTTCGCGCCTCATCCCGCGGTCGCGGATACCGACCGCGACAAGTTCTGCGTCCATCGGATCATCGACTTCTACCAGCGGCACGAGGTCGAGTACGCCGATTACTTCCTGGCCGCCTGGCGTTACCAGCATCGCGCCGAGCTAGGAAAGCCGCGGGCGTCCTTGAGTGACTTCGCTCTCGAGGCTCCGCCGCAGCGCCACGGCTCTTGGGAGACCTTCGGTTCGACGTCTGGGCGAGGTCAGGAGACCCGCGCCCAGCGCCTCAGCCCCAGGTATCTGGCCACGATCTGGGCGGTCCTGACCGAGCCCGGTGCTCCATCCGGCCCGCTCGGTGAATTGCGGGATCTCTGGGGCAAGCTGCCGTCCGACGCCTCGAAGACACGTGAAGCGCGGCGCGATTGCGAACGGATGCGCGATCAGGTCGTCCGCGCGCGAAAGGCGATCGCACCGCGCGTGGAGATCATGCAAGTGCGGAGAATCTCGAACGGGAGCCAGCCGTTCGTGCTGTGGAACAACCGACAGCTCGCAGCGCAGCGGATGCGCTATCCGGGCGGTGACAAGGGCGACGGCTCGCCCGACCTTGAGCGATTCTGTAGCGTGTTTCCGAACACGTTCTTCGTCACCGATCGCCCGCCCTATTTCGAGCCGAAGTCGGCCCCCTCGGGGCGGCTCTTGACGGCCGGGTTCCACCTGATGCAAGGCTACTTCCGGGACGATGAGCCCCTCTGCGACCTGGTGCTCGATGATACAGACCGCCGCGCGCTCGATGCGCTCTGGTACGAGCTCGACTTCGTCGCCTCGGTCCCCATGCGGCAGTATCGCGACTTCATCTTCTTCGAACGCGCCGAGCCGCCGCGGTTCATGCAGGAGGCCCGATTCGACTTCGCCCGCGTCGAGGACAAGGACTCCACGAGCGAGGCCAAGATGACGCGACTCGTCGCGGTGTACCTGGAGAAGGCCCGCAAGGTCGGGGCCGACGACCGCGCCTCGAAGGCGATCCAGGACTATTTCGCGACGATGTCCGCCCGGATCCGTCGGGTCGAGCGTGACCGGATTGCCGCGGAGCCGAACCACCTGGAAGCGCTCGCGAAGTTCGCCGAGCGCGCCTATCGCCGGCCGCTGTCGCGATCGGAGCGGGACGAACTGCTGTCATTCTATCGGGAGTCACGTCGATCGGAAGGGCTGAGCCACGAGGAGGCGATTCGCGATGCCCTCGCCAGCGTCCTCTTGTCGCCCCAGTTCTGTTTCCGGATCGAGGCGGTCCCGGGCGGTTCGTCCGTCCAGCCGCTGTCCGACCACGCCCTGGCCAGCCGGCTGAGCTACTTCCTGTGGTCGAGCATGCCCGATGAGGAGCTGATGGCCCGCGCCGGCGCGGGCGATCTCCACAAGCTAGAGGATCTGATCGCGCAGGCGCGGCGGATGCTTCGCGACGGCCGGGCCCGCGGCCTGGCCACGGAGTTCGCCGGCAACTGGCTGGCGTTCCGCCGCTTCGAGGAGCACAACGGCGTCGATCGTCAGCGGTTTCCGAGTTTCACGAATACACTGCGCGAGGCGATGTACGAGGAACCCATCCGCTTCTTCCTCGACGTGGTGCAGCGGGATGGGTCAGTACTCGAGTTTCTCGACGCGGATCACACCTTCGTCAACCCGATCCTGGCGAAACATTACGGCATCCCGATGAGTCGCGTACCGTCGGGCGACTGGGTCCGCGTTGACGGCGTGCGGCCCTACGGACGCGGCGGGCTCTTGCCGATGTCGGTGTTTCTGACGAGCAACTCACCGGGCCTGCGGACCAGTCCCGTCAAGCGGGGTTACTGGGTGGTCCGTCGGATGCTGGGCGAGGTGATTCCGCCTCCGCCGCCGGGCGTCCCCGAACTGCCCAAGGATGAGGCGAAACTGGGCGAGCTGACGTTGCCGCAACTCCTGGCCAGGCATCGCGAGGCCAAGGAGTGCGCGGGGTGCCACCGGCGGTTCGATTCGATCGGGCTGGCGTTCGAGGGATACGGGCCGATCGGAGAACGCCGCGAGCGCGACCTGGGCGGCCATCCGGTCATTACCCATGCTAGCTTCCCCGATGGCAGCGAAGGAGACGGTCTCGACGGCCTCCGGCGGTATCTCACCGAGCGGCGTCGGGAGGAATTCGTCGAGAACCTCTGCCGCAAGTTGCTCGCATACGCCCTGGGCCGAAGCCTGATCCCGTCGGATCAGTTGACCATCAAGGCGATGCGGACGAGGCTTTCCGCCGACGGACACCGCTTCAGCGGCCTGGTTGAGTCGATCGTGACCAGCCCACAGTTCCTCAACAAGAGGGGTGGGAATCCGTAGGCAGCCGGTTGTCGATAGCGGACAATGGTGGAGCGTGTTTCCTGTCCCTGACCGTGAGAACCAAGCCATGACGTCTGACCACCCCCGAATCAACCGGCGCACGGTGCTCCGCGGCGCGGGCGTCGCGATGGCGCTACCCTGGCTCGAATCGATCCCCGTGTGGGGCGACGAGCCGGCGGCTGATGGTGCGGCGCAGAGCTTCCCGCGCCGGTTCGCCGCGCTGTTCATGGGCAACGGGATCAACCCGGACCACTGGTGGGCCAAGGGCTCGGGCTCGAACATGGAGCTGAGCAAGAGCCTCCAGCCCCTGGAGCCGCTCAAGACCCGGTTGAACGTGATCACGGGCCTGTTCAACAAGCATGCCACCGGGGTCGGCATCCATCCGGGCCAGACGGGGAACATCCTCTCGGGCGGCGGCGCTCCAGAAGGGAGCGGTGCTCAAGGGGGGCGTGAGCATGGACCAGGTGCTCGCCGCCCGACTGGGCGAGGAGACACCTCAGCCCAGCCTCGTCCTGGGCTGCGAGCAGCCGCTCACCGGCTACCACGAGACCAACTTCTCGATGGCGTATAGTTCGCACATCTCCTGGCAGGACGCGCTTTCCCCAGTGCCGATGGAGGTCTATCCGTCGCTGGCCTTCGACAGCCTGTTCGACAACCAGGGGAGCAAACGGACGCTGAGCATCCTGGACCGCGTGAAGGCGCACGCCGCCGAGCTCGGCCGTCAGGTCAGCCACGCCGATCGGGCCAAGCTCGACGAGTATCTCACCAGCGTCCGGGAGGTGGAAAAGCGGGTCGAGCGCACCCGTGCGATGAAGGACCGGGCCGACGACCGAGCCCAGAACCGCGGGCGCCCCGCCATCACGATGCCCCGGCCCGACAACGGGCTGCCCGAAGATCTCCGCGAGCACATGCGGTTGATGTGCGACATCATCGCCATGGCGTTCCAGACCGATAAAACGCGGGTCGCCACGCTGTTGCTCTGTCGCGACCTCTCGGGATTGTTCTATCCGTTCCTTGACGTCCGGATGGCGCACCATCCCGCTTCGCACAGCGACCGGTCCGACGCCTATGAGCGCGTGTCGCGCTACTACGTCAGCCAGCTTGCCTATCTCGCCGGAAGGCTCGCCGCGATGCCCGAAGGAGATCGCACCGTTCTCGATCACTCCTGTATCATGTTCGTCTCGAACCTGTGGTCGGGCAGCAAGCACGACTCGACCAAGGTCCCCGTCCTCCTCGCCGGCGGGCTGGGTGGGACGCTCGAGACCGGTCGCGTCCTCGATTACACCAAGAGCGGCGACGAGAACCGCAAGCTGTGCAGCCTGTACCTTTCGATCATGGACCGCATGGGTGTGAAGCAGGATCGGTTCGGTGACGCCGACACTCGCCTCGCGCGGCTGTGACGCTCAAGCGCGTCACGAATGGGATGAGCACACCACGTCGCTGGTGTGGCGGGTGCACGGCCTGAGCGTGAAGCGCTCGAGGGCCGTGCTGCTCAGAACAGGTGAAGGAACAGGTGTGTCAACCGGACCCTCGATTCATCATCACCAAGATGGCGAATAAAATATTAAAATATTAGTTCGTTCTCCTGCCATTTACAAGCCCTTCGGCAGACGTCCTTGAATCCAGCCGACGTTGTAAAGGACGGACTGCGCGTGGATAAAGCCGCAGAGGACGATCGGAGAAAATCCGCGCTTGATACGCCGGTCGAATTCACTCGCGAGTGTCTCTGGTGTCAGACCGAAACTCATCTCGCAGACGCGGTCGGCGACTCTTTCGAGGATGATCGAGAAACACGACGTCTCGCCGACAGGAGACGCTGTGAGTGAAATCGGCACATAGCCATCGACCAGAGCACGGGAGGCGAAGGCCTTGAGGGCGTCGAACGTGAGTTCATACGCATAGCGCTGGGGACGCAGACACGAACTCGAGGAGAGGACCACGAATCGTCGCCCCTCCGGGGTGGGATATCCCGCCAGGTAGGTCAGGCGGTATGCCGACCTTTTGATCTTTTCCAGGCTCGTGCGAACGGCGGGGAGATCGATACCAAGGGCCTGGTCGATGGTGTCGTCCGTCTGGCGAAAGTGGCTGATGATTCCGCTTCGAGAGCCAACCCGATACGCGTCGAAGAGCGAGAGCTTGAAATCGCGCGATGTCATTGTATTAGAGTATATATTGAATTGATACATTTCGGAATGAATCGTCAGCTCCCATGCCACGCGCTTGCGATTGGGCAAGGCGATGGCGGCGAACATGGGGCGTTCCCCATCATCGAAGACACTGATGCCCGTGGGCATGGCATCGCGGATACGGACGAACTCCACCCAAGATCGAAATCCAAGCATATCTGCATCATAAATCGTGTAAATATTCTGGTTTTTATCTTCGAGACGGATGCCCGAGCCGCTCCGCGGATTGTCGAAGTCTGCGGTGACGAGACGTGGCAAAGGGATTGGATCGACGTGCACTCCGGACGCATCGGCGTCCGCAGCGAACGGTGTTGTCGGTGGATCGATGCGCCTGCGGTCGTCGAAGATCATGAGCGGTCGGGGAGTTCGCGCCGAGGAAGATCCCGCGGTGGCCTTGCAGGCCTCGAGTCGGTCGATGAGTTCAATCATCGAGCTGGGACGATCGTTCGGATCTTTCGCCACCATCTTCTGAAACAATTCGTCGAGGGCGACCGAGACGTCGGGGCGACGCATTCGCAAGCTCGGCACGGGCTGGTCGCGATGAGCGAGCAACCGCTGCATGAGGCTCGCCCCGTCATAAACCGCGCTGGCCGTAAGCAGGAAATGGAGGGTGCAGCCGAGGCTGTACATGTCGGACCGGGCGTTGGCGAGGCGAGGGTCGAATGCTTGTTCGGGCGACATATAATCGACTGTTCCCATCAAGGTGCCCGAAAGCGTAATCGCGCCGCCATCGGACGACTGCTCGTTGTCCAGCCGAGCTAGCCCCAGGTCGAGAATCTTCACTACCCCGGAGGCGTCGATCATCAAGTTCGAGGGTTTGATGTCGCGGTGCACGATGCCCTCGTCGTGGGCAACCGCGAGCCCCTGCGCGGCCTGAATGATCGTGTCGAGCGCCTTGGCGGGCGACTGAACTCCTCGCGTTTTCACAAGCTTGCTCAGGTTGGTTCCGTCCACGAATTCCATGACGAGAAAATGCATCCCGCCGGCCTCGTCGGCGTCGATCGCGCGGACGAGGTTGCAGTGATTCAGCTTCGCCGCCGTCTCGGCCTCTCGGTGAAATCGCTGGACCAGCTCCGGGTTCCTTGTGAGAGAGGGCGGCAAGATCTTGAGGGCGACCACCTGCTTGAGTCGACGATGTCGGGCCTTGAAGACCATGCCCATGCCGCCAGCGCCGAGCTTATCCAGCACGATATAGCGACCGATGACGAGGCCCTTCGCCTTCCCCTGGCTAATCGCGACGGCTTGATAGCTCGTCAACTGCCCCGCCGCCACGAGCTCGCGTCCGAGTTGCCGACTGGTACTCGGCGATGGTGCCTCTGCATTTCTCGCCAGTAATGCCACAGCTTCGGCCCCGTCCATCAAGCCGAGGTCGGCGGCGGCTCGCACAAACCGATCAACACTGATACAGTCTGCATTCTCGCCCAGGTCGAGCGGCAGCTTGTCCAATTCGTCGGGAGTCTCCCGGGGCCAGGTGGCCTGCGGGTCGGCGTCGGCCTGCGTAGGCTCGGACCAGTGGCCTGAGCCCGTGGCGCCGGCATCGATTGTGGCGTCGATATCGGCCGGGACGAGCGCATCGCGTGTCATCGTCTGGCGCGTCAGGCAGTCGGAGCAGGGGCCCTCCGGAGCATTCGCGGGCCGTTCCGCACCGCATCGCGGGCATCGGTTCGCATCGGCGGCCATGAGGAGAATCCTGGGGTACGGCGTCGTCCCGGATCGATCAGGCACAATGCCGAGGCCCGAGTGGGAGCACCGCCACGTCGGTCGTAATTGTCGCAAAACTTTCGGTTCGTGGGAACCAGTGGGCGGCACAAAGGGACTCGAGCGCAGGCGCGGGGCCGTCTGCGGGCGGCCCGGCCGACGCTCTTGCAGGTCGTCCGAAACGGTCCACGGGGTCGGATTGGCCGAGGACCGACTCGTGATTGGTTGGTCGCATTCAACTTGGAGGGTCGGTTGGAAGGAAAAATCCCCCAATCCCGAGTCGACCGTCTCTGTAACCTCTGCGGTCTTTGCTCTGAGAATTCGGCAGCGAAATTCGCCGGGAGGGGCGACCAAGGCCCCTGGATGACCGTGATGCACGGGGAAGGGTTGAACCGCTCGCGTGGGTGTACTACTCTTCGAGAACAGCCGCCGGATGAGTCAGCCGAGGGATCCGCTCTTCTCAAAAAACGAGGCGGCGCGGTAACATGACTTGACGTCTGTGTGATAATTGTGATGGAGGGTCGCTCTGGAATCGAGATTCCAGCCGGCTTCGGTTCGACTGCGGCCCTCTTCCGTGTGACGAAAGACCGAATCTCTCCCCGGTCCCACCGGGAGTCGACATCGCGGAGATCCGTTCTCCTCATCGAGATGATCGACCCCGCCTCACACATTCCTGATTCAACGCAAGTGGGCGAAGACTGCCCCGAGGAGTGAACTGAATGTCCGTCGATCTGCATTTGGCACGAAGGCTTGTGGCCTGTGGACTTGGCATCGCGACCTTGACCCCATTCCTCTTCTGCCTCGAAGCACCAGCTCCGCACCGGCAACGGCAACTGTCCACCGTCACCGGCCGAGTCACTTATTCCGGCCACCCCATGAACCACATGTACATTTGTTTCGACTCAGATGAGGGCCACTCGGCTCTCGGCACCCTGGGAAACGACGGGTCGTTCCGACTCATCAGCTATGGCGAGGACGGCGCCTGCCCGGGCCGGTATCGCGCACACCTGTATCCCTTCGTGAACGCCCCGGTCGTCCCCGCCAGATACAAGGATTCCCAGACTTCCGGCCTGGAGATCGACGTCGCTTCGGATTGGAATTACCTGAACATCGATCTGCATTAGCCCGGATCCCACCCCGCCCTGAGTCCAACCGACTCACTAGCCCGCCCCCTCTCCCTCCCCAACGCGTACCCTCCCGTATCAGCCTGAGAGTCCCTCAAAAAAGGGGGACAGGCACCTCGAAGACTCGGAGCCAGTCCCTGCTTTTTGAGGGACTCTTACGGCCAGGATTTCGGTCTCCCGCGCGAACGCCGAAAACCGCGCGGATTTCCCTTTTTCGGAGGCTCCAATGCCCACCCCATGCACCGGGGTGCTACGTCAGCTCTGCGGGGTCCGCGATCTGACGCCGCTCCAGGTGAGGGATCACCCAAGAAACACCGGATTCCTTCAAAAGTCTGGAACCACCGCCTCCCGCCGTTACATTACTCATATCTCAAGCAGGAACGGACGGGCCGACGGCGGAGACTTCCAGTCATGGCGATCGGCAAAGATGGGGCGGTCCTCAGACAACTCCGCACGCTCTTCAACGTGGGGACGGTCCGGGACCTGACCGACGGTCAACTCCTCGAGCAGTTCGCGACCGATCGGGGCGAGGTGGCCGAACTGGCCTTCGCGGTCCTGGTTGAGCGGCATGGACCCATGGTGATGCGCGTCTGCCGGGGGGTGCTAGGCGATGCGCACGACACCCAGGATGCTTTCCAGGCCACGTTCCTGGTCCTTGTGCGGAAGGCCCGTGCGCTCTGGGTGCGGGATTCCTTGGGTCCCTGGCTCCATCAGGTGGCCTTCCGCACGGCGTCATCTGCCCGGACGGCGGCCGCCCGCCGCCATCGGCACGAACGGCTGGCGGCGCGGTCCGAGGAAGCCAAGACCCGATGCGAACCGTCCGACGAGCTGGAGAAGACTCTCCACGAGGAGATCAACCGGCTCCCTGAACGATTCCGAGCGCCGGTGGTCCTCTGCGACCTGGAGGGACAGTCCCACGAGCAAGCGGCGCGGCAGCTCGGCTGGCCGATCGGCACGGTCAAAAGCCGGCTATCGCGGGGCCGGGAACGTCTCCGCGGCCGGCTCCTCCGTCGCGGTCTTTCTCCGGACCCCGGGCTCATCGCCGCCGCGCTGAAGTTTGATGCCTCGTTGGCGTCGATCTCATCGGCCCTGGTGGATTCCACCGCCGGCGCCGCGGCCCGATTCCTCACGGTCCAGAGCTTCGTCCACGGATCTGCTGCCTCACTAGCCCAGGGAGTCCTTCGATCCATGTCCATCATGCAATGGTTGAAAGCAGCTTCAGTCCTGCTCGTCGCCAGCACGACGATTGCCGGCGTCGGCGTATTCGTGCAGGGCGGAACTTCGGCGCCCAGGCCCCCCCTGCGGAAAAAACCCAGGCGGCGGCTGCCGCCGATGTCGTGACCTTGGAAGTGAAACCCGGCAAGCTGATCATCAACCTCGTCGAGCGAGGCAGTCTGGAGTCGTCTTCGAACCAGGATGTGTACTGCCGGGTCGAGGGTTCGACCACGATCATCCGGATCGTCCCCGAGGGGACGCGCGTGAAGGCGGGAGAGGTGATCTGCGAGCTCGACTCGGCGGCCCTCAAGGACGCTCTGGTCAATCAGCGGATCGCGACCGAGAGCGCCAAGGCGAACTACCAGAATGCCAAGCTCACCCGCGAGGTGGCCGAGATCGCCGTGACCGAATACACGGAGGGCATCTACCACCAGAACCTCGCCACCACCGTGGGAGAAATCCGGCTGGCCGAGTCCGTGATTCAGAAGGCCGAGAGCCGGCTGGAACGCACGCGCCGCGCCCGCCAGCGACTCAACGACGCCCTGGCTCCGAAAGGGGGTGCGAAGGCTGTCTCCGAGATCGTTGCCGACCTCGATCTGGATGACCGCATCGACGACACTGAACAGAAACTCACGCACGCGAGAATCTCACTTGAGAAGGCCGAGAACAAGAGGAAGGTGCTGACGAAGTACACCAAGGGCAAGACCATCAAGCAACTCGTGAGCGAAGTGGAAAAGGCCAGATCCGATGAGCTTGCCAAACAGGCGACCTGGGAGCTGGAGAAAGGCAAGGAGCTGAAGCTGGAGCGGCAGATCGCCGCCTGTACGCTGACGGCCCCCGGCACCGGATTGGTCGTCTACGCCAACGACCCGAGACGGGGCTTCGGGAGCACTCGGCCGGAGATCGAGGAAGGCTCCACGGTCCGCGAGCGGCAGAAGATCTTGAGTATCCCCGATCTCGCCAGGATGCAGGTCAACACCAAGGTGCGTGAGGCCGTGGTCGACAAGATCATGCCGGGGATGAAGGTCAAGGTCCGCGTCGATGCCTTCGCCGATCAGGTCCTCGATGGCACCGTGCTGGATGTGGCTCCCCTGCCCGACCCGGTGAACTCTGTCTCCTCCAACATCAAGGTCTACACGACTCATATCAAGATCCAGGACCCGCTAACGGGCTTGCGGCCGGGCATGACGGCCCAGGCCGATATCCTGGTCGCTGAGCTGGACGATGTCCTCAGCGTCCCGATCAAGTCCGTGGTCAGCCTCGACGGCGCGTATCAGATCGCCGTGAAGAAGCCCGGCGGAGGATTCGAGTGGCGGCGAGTTCAGTTGGGGGTCGGCGGGTTCACCAATGATGCACGCGTGGAGGTGAAGCAGGGACTTCAGAGCGGCGAAGCCGTGATCGTCGATCCACTTCCCTTGCTGACCGACGAGCAACGCGCGAAGCTCAATGCACCGATGAAGGCCGCCATCCGAAAGCGAGCCATTGCCAAGAAAGGGCAAGGCAAGGCGGCGACTCCTCGATGAGCCCTGACGTACGAAAACTCCACAAGCCGCCTTCCCCACTCGTACTGAAATCGGAACACGGAAAACCGAACACTGTCCAAGAGCGAACCTCGGCCCGTATGATAGGATCAGAGTTCGTGGCGGGCGCGATGATCGCCGCGGCGCCTGGGCTGAAGCTTCCGGGCCGGCAACGGCTCGACGGCTGAGGTCCAGGGACGTGCCACGGAGGAAAGTCCGGACTCCACAGGGCGCGATGGTGGGTAACGCCCACCGTCCAGTCCGCGAAAGTGGTCTGGATAGGGACAGTGCCACAGAAAACAGACCGCCTCGGCCGCGCCGCTTCACGGCGTCGCGACCGCGGTAAGGGTGAAACGGCGGGGTAAGAGCCCACCAGCAGGCCGGGTGACCGGCCTGGCTCGGTAAACCCCATCGGGAGCAAGACCAAATAAGGGGGCAGAGCGGATAGCCGCGACGAGGCTCACGGGTTAAACCATGAGCTTCCCACGTCTTCCGCTCACGGATCGGCCCGATCCGTCACGACTCTCGGGTAGGTCGCTCGAGGCGTCGGGCAACCGGCGTCCCAGATAAATGATCATCCGGGCTCCGACTGTGCGTGAATGCGTCCAGTCAGGGCCTCGACAGAATCCGGCTTACGCCGCCCGCCATGAACTCCTTTCTCTCCTCCACTTCCTAAGATGGGTGCAAACCACCGACGTTTCAGAGGCTATCCGGAACGCCGTTATTGTAGGGTGGGTTGCGCGGAGCTCTGCTCAGCGCAACCCACCAGTCGAGCGAGCCTTGCGTCGGTGGGTTGCGGCGGGCGGTGCCCGCCTCCACCCAGCCTACAGTCCCATTAACGCCTTCACCAGCATCGCGTTAGAACGCACTTCCTGCCACGATGCGGATGCTGGCATACGGGCTGAACTCGGCCGAGCGGATGATCCCCTTGACGTCGAGCGCCTGTTCCTTGAACTCATGGAAGGGGATTTCGTCGACATCGGTGTCACCGACGATCTTGAGGATTTCCTGGTAGATGCGCGTGCTGTACTCCTTGATCTCCGCGGGGACGGCGATGGAGTCGATGACGAGTTCCTCGGTCACGGCGCGGAGGACATCGAGCAGGCGGGGAATCCCGGGCGTGAGGGTCAAATCGATGACGTGGCCGTCCGTCGGCAGGGGGTAGGCGGCATCGACGATCAGCAGTTCGTCGGATTGCCCGAGCTCGGCCAGGAGGGAGCAGATCGCTGGGTTGAGGATGCCGCCCTTTTTCATCGGACTGATCCTTAACGAGCCAAGCAACACGCCTGCCCGCGACGGGTCCTGCCCTGGGGGAGATCCGTCGATTCCGGCGACGCGAGACGATTCCGCGTCCGGGCGACGCTGCCTGAAGATCGGGGGTTGCGGGTTCGTAGACCCTTTCGAGTATAACGATTATCGTGGTTTCGCTCCACCCAATGTCGCTCGACGCGAGAAGCCTGCGGGCCCGCCACGGTGGAGACCATCGCGCCGCGGTCCCATCGCAACCGACCGCGGAGGGACCAGCCTCGCGGGATTCTGCCCAGGAGATTCGATGTTCGATCGCGGTTCCCGGCCCGCTGGGCTGACCCTGTTCCTGGCGGTGATGCTCACACTGGGGCTCCTGGGTTTCACGGGACTGTTCGGACGATGGTTGAGCCGAGGCCCGTATCCGACAGCCGGGCGATCAGTCCGGACGGTGCCCGGTCTTGACGGGCGTACAGCGCAATCCGATCCAACTCGGGGACGCCACGATGGCATGGTGGGGACTTTTCAGGAATCCCGCGCGGGGAGGAACGGGCCGACCGTGGCCGGAACGTCGTCCTGGGAGCAGTTCCAGCGAGCGATCCTGACATGGCGTCGGTCGACAGGACCATCGCGGTTAGTGATCGATCAGGTTTGTCTGGTCCCCGACGTGCCGTCGTTCTTCGAGGCGATCGCCGCGTGGGACAGGGGTCACTTTTTCCCGATCCTGATCGACGAGCCAGCCTGGACATTGCCGTTCCTCCGAGCCTTCCGCCCCGAACGGGTGATCCGGTACGCCGCCCGAGTCGAGGGCCGGACCACGCCGTTGAGCCGTTTGCGGAGCCCAAGTTCCCCGGCGGACCGATTGGCCCTCTGGCAAGTGGCGATCGATGCCGTGGCGCGCGGCTGGTCGGAGCCATCCCCACCGGACGGCAAGTTCCCTCCCGGCGGCTCACCGCCTCGCGGGCTGGGAGCGACTCCCCCGGGTCTGGTGCTCTCCGCGCCCGACAGCCCGATGCTGGCCGGGGCCGTGGCGCTGGCCGCCGGCCGGTTCCAGCCGTTGGTCCGCCTCGAACCCAGCATCTGGACCTTGAACGAGCCGCAAGACCCCGGCCGGTCGTATCGGTTTGGTGATGTCTTGACACTCGCGCAGGCGTGGCAGTTCGCGCGACGGCTCGAGGGCCGGGTTGCCTCCGTGACGTCCCATTACGATCGGCTCGGCGACGACTGCGATTTCCTGACAATCGCCGGCGATTGGCCCTATCGCTACGACAATGACGCCGAGCGAGGCCCCGCGCGCGGCATCCTGGCGCTGGACGATCTCATCGGCCGCGAGCTGCCAGGAAACTCGGATGCCCAGGGGCTCAATGGCTCCCGGCGGCGGTGGGCCTACGCCGGCCGGCTGCTGGGCGACCCGGCCGCGAGCGTCGCCCGCGCTATGGGGGCCTTGTTCCTCCATCCCTCTTCGGCCTTGCTCTGGGACACTTACCAAGCTGAGCCTCCCTGGTCGTCCTATAGCCTGGTCCCGGCTTCCAATTGGCTCGGCCGCTCGCTGACCGACTCGGGCGGCGTCTTCCTCCGCTCGGGTCGTCACGCCGACCTGGTGAGCTGGCACCGGACCGTCGATCCGCGCCATCGGTTCGGCTTCGTCTGGATCAACACCTCGGGCGCGCCGCGGGAGTTCGCGATTTCCGGCGGTCCGGGCCGACCGAGCGATCTGCCCGGCGGATTCCCTGCCGCCGTGGTGATGATCCACAGTTTCTCGGCCGCCGACCCGGCCGATCCCCAGACAATCGCCGCCCGCTGGCTGGCCCAAGGCGCGTTCGTGTACTACGGCTCGGTGAATGAGCCCTATCTCCTGGCATTTCGACAGCCCGGCCTGGTCGCCGAGCTAATGGCCGAGGACGTGCCACTCGCCGCCGCGCTGCGACAGGGCGAGCTCGAACCGTTCGGACGCCCCTGGCGCCTCATCTATCTGGGCGATCCGCTCTACCGGGTCTGGGACGCTCGCGGGGCGGCCGATCGGCTCAGCCCTCACGACTGGGAAACCCTCTCGCCTTCGTACGCGCATTGGTCGGCTGTCGAGGTCGCATTGGCGGGGTCGAGTCCCCATCCGGCTCACGACGTCGCCGACGATGCGCTGTTGAAGTGGTGCCGGGATGCCGCGATCGGCGAACTCATCGCGAGCCGTCCACCGGAGGGCCGCAGCGCCTCACCCACCGACTCACGACGAGACGACTGGCGATCGGTCCTGAGACGGATCCGTCGCGATCGACTGGACCGGGCCCTCCGTCCGGTCTACGAGGACCTGTTAATCGACGCCTTACGCGAGTTCGGCGCGTTCGACGAGATGCATTCGCGGCTAGAGCAGATACCTCCAGGCGAGCGGCGTCCTCGGGTCTGGCAGGCGCTCGAGACCGGGGCGATGGCCCGGCTCGCGCGGCTGGCTCAGGATGGGGATCCGGTCCAGGGTTTCGCGCGAGCCCTTGGCGTCTGGGACGAAGTCATCCGCTTCTCCTGGCCGGCCAACTCGGAGTTTCCCGCACAGCTCACCGCACGAGTCACCGCGCTGGCCCAGGCCGATGCCTCCCATCGCATGCGACCCTGGCTCGATCGCCTCCACAAGGCTGTTGCCGAGCTGGCCGCTCAGCCCGGCCAGACCTCTTGCGCCAGGATCGTCTCGGCCGAGCGAGACCGCGTCCAGGCCAAGATGGGCCGCAATCCTTGAGAATGACGGAACCGGTCGTCATTCCGCCAGCATCGCGCCGATTTCCCCCATTTCTCAGGGCAGCTTCACCCCTTGCCGTAAGGCAGCCTCCACGTCCCAGAACTGCACTACGGATCCGCGGTCGAACACCAGGTTACTCCGATACCCGAAGACCGCGGCAGAATCTCTTGTCGGATGCTCGACTCCGTCTCCGCGGTGAGGAACTCAGGTTCGCTCGATCGTGGACCTGCTACAATGAACCGGAGACGACAGTAGCCGCGAGGCGGGCACCTCGGGGTCGGATTTCGGCGAGGTAACCAATGGATCAGAGCCGGAATGCAAGCGGTAGGTTCGTCGTTCAGAAGCATCGTGCCAGAACGTTGCATTACGATTTCCGGCTCGAGAAGGACGGGGTCTTCAAGAGTTGGGCCGTGCCCAAAGGGATCCCGGAAACCGTGGGAACCCGCCGGCTGGCCGTGCAGGTGCCCGACCATCCGCTCTCGTACGGATCGTTCGAGGGAACCATCCCGGAGGGCCAGTACGGGGCGGGGACCGTCGAGATCTGGGATGACGGCACCTACGACTTGCTGGAATGGAGCGACGGCGCCATCGGTTTCATCCTGCACGGTCGCCGGCTGAATGGGACCTATGCCCTGGTTCGCTTCCTTCGCAAAGGCCCTCGCGACTGGCTCGTGTTTCGGCGAAGCGACACGGCCCGCCCCGCCTGAGCGCCGGGACTCAGTGGAGGGGATGTGAGGATGAACCTGATGGACGACGATTCACGAACCATCGACGTGGAGCCGATCCGGTTGCTGACGCGAGTGACGTGCCCGCACTGCTGGGAAACGTTCCCGCCGGAACAGGTCTTGTGGATCTCGGAGCACGTCGAATTGCTCGGAGACCCGATGCTCGGCCCGGAACGGCAGCAACGGTTCCTCCCCAGCCGATTCACGGTCGAAGGCGACGCCGTCAACGCCAAGGGGATGACCTGCCGGGACCTGGCCTGCCCGCACTGCCACTTGCCAGTTCCCCGCGCCATGCTCGAGATGGAGCCGCTGTTCTACTCGATCCTGGGTAGTCCGGCCAGCGGCAAGTCGTATTTCCTGACGACCATGACCTGGCAACTGCGCCAGGTCTTGCCCATGCACTTCCATGTCGCGTTCACCGACGCCGACCCGACGGCCAACCGGGTGCTCAACGCCTGCGAAGAGTCGCTGTTCCTCAACCCCGACGAGACGAAGCTGGTCCCCCTGGGCAACCTGATCCGCAAGACGGAGCTGCAAGGCGAGCTGTATGACACGGTGGCTTATGGCCAGCAGACGGTGAGCTATCCGCGTCCGCTCCTGTTCACGATGCAGCCGCGGGAGGGCCACTCGCGGAACGACTCGGCGAAGCTGGCGCGGATGCTCTGCCTGTACGACAACGCCGGGGAGCACTTCCAGCCCGGCCAGGACACGGCGTCGAGCCCGGTGACGCGCCACCTGGCCCGGTCGCGGGCAGTGCTCTTTCTCTTCGACCCGACGCAGGACCCGCGGTTCCGCTCCGCCTGCCGCGGCGCCGCTTCGGGCCATGGGGGCGCGGCGCCATCGGCCGGGCGGCTCAGCCGCCAGGAGACCATCCTCAACGAGGCCGCGGCGCGGATCCGCCGCCATGCCGGGCTGCCGCATACCGCACCCTTCGATCGGCCGCTGGTCGTCGTCCTCTCGAAGCTCGACGAATGGAACCACCTGCTCGACACCGAGGCCAAAGGCGACCCCTGGCGGACCGTCGACCATGTGGCAGGCGTCAACATGGACCGGATCGAGCACCTCTCGGAGCTGCTGCGGCGAATCCTCCTCCACTACTGCCCCGAAACCGTGGCGGCCGCCGAAAGCTTCGCGCGCGATATCACCTACGTGGCGGTGAGCTCGCTGGGCCCGAACATCCAGCTCGACCCCGTCTCGGGACTCCCCGCCATCCGACCGGCCGAGATCCAGCCAACCTGGGTGACCGTCCCCTTGCTCTACTGTATCTCCCGGGCTTCGTCACGGCTCATTCCCCGGTTTGTCAAACGCAGCAAGCCGGGCTGAGAACCCGTTTTTGTAGGGTACTCTGCGAGCACCGATCGGTCTCGGCATACGCCTCGTGTGCTCACAGAGCACGCTACGGAACTGAAGAGTCGAGGTCTTGGCTACGGTTATCCCAGCTCATCGATCACCCGTCCTTCCTGGAGGACCCGGAGCTCCGCCCGTTCCGCCGAACGGATCCCCAGGCGATCGAGGATCGTGGTGCCGACCATGACGGGTGTGATCGGCTCGGAAGCGGGATGCTCGCCGCGGGCGTCGCTCTCGCCGACGACCTGCCCGGCTTTCACCCCGGCGCCGGCCCAGATGGAGGAATAGCAATGTTGCCAGTGGTCGCGCGAACCGATCGAGTTGATCCGCGGGGTACGGCCGAACTCGCCCATGCAGAGAACCAGGGTCGTCGCGAGCAACCCGCGCCGGCCGAGGTCGTCCAGAAGGGTCAACAGCACCTGGTCGAGCAGCGGTCCGTGCCAGTCGGCGAGCAGCCCGAAGTTATCGGCATGTGTGTCCCAGCCATAGTCGGAGAAGGTGTAGTAGACCTCGACGTACTGGCTCCAGTTCACCTGGACGTAGGGCACACCGGCCTCGACGAGCCGGCGGCCGAGCAGGCAGCTCTGGCCGAACGACGTGCGACCGTACGCAGCGCGGCATGGCCGCCGGCTCGCGCGACAGGTCCAGTGCGGCATGAGTGGCCGGCGACGACAACAGGGCGTAGGCCTTCTGATGCAGGTCATCCCAGCTAGGCCCTCCGCCGGAGGGAGCCTGGGCGTCCATGGCGCGTCGGGCACGGTCCAGCTCCAGCAAGACGGCGCGACGATCGGCCATCCGCTCCGGGGTCAGGTCTTCCGCCAGCCGCAGGCTGGGGATATTCAGCGTCGCCGGCCTCCGAGCAACCGATCAAGAAGGGATCATAACCCTTGCCCCAGGTCCCGCCGCCGGCGCCGTAGACCAGGCCGTCGCCGTCACGGATCGGCCCGCGGGTCAGGGAGATGAACGGGGGCAAATCACCTCCGGTGCGTTGCCGGGCCACGATCGAGCCGAAATTGGGCGGGTAGACCCTCGACTTCGCGGCACCGGCAGCCCCGGTCAGGGCGATCGAGCCGGCCTCGCGGTGCGCGGCGTCAAAGTTGACGTTCGAGCGGACCAGGGCGAACTGGTCGCTCCGCGCCGCCAGCCGGGGCACCAGCTCGGTGAACCGGACTCCTGGCGTCCTGGTCGCGATCGTCGCGAATGGCCCGCGATACTCGGCCGGCGCCTTCGGTTTGGGATCGAAGAGGTCCAGGTGGCTCGGCCCGCCGCCCAGCCAGATCAACAGGACCGATCGCGCCCGCCCCGGCTCCGTCGCGGCGCTGGTCGCTTTCGCGGGCAGCCCCAGGGCGAACGGCACCGACGCACCCATCTGGAGGAAGGCCCGGCGCGTCAGTCCCTGACACGTCCGCTCCGTGAACTGGCCGATCGAGATCATCGCGAGGACTCCTGCCACAAGTTTTGGTGAGAGCTGGAACGCGATGCTCGGCTCGAGCTCTCCATCATCCGCCGCTGTGTCGAAATTCAACGATCAGACAATGGCAAGCGAGCTCAAACTTTCTTGATCTCATTGACGGCCCAGGGCAAGCTGGTAGCGAACGCGAGGCCGACCGACCCAAAATCGACGGCCAAAGTCGGATGGAGGCGCGACGACCCTTTCTCACAATAGTCGTTCTTGTTGGACGTACAGAAGATCCTCTTTGGCGAGAATCCGTCCGACTGGAGACGTCGGCTCACCTCCAGACATTCCTCGATGATGGTTGAGTCTCTGACCTCCCCGCCCTTCAGCGAAGGAGGTCGGTAGCTGCTTGAGCGAGCGTGGGCTCGAAGGATGCAATCGTGATCCGGGTCAAGGCGTAACGCGGACCCCAGCAACTCTCGGGAGAGATCGTGTAACCGATCCGCGAGGGGAAGCCGCCGATACTCCGGCATCGGGAATGGCGATGTGATCCCAACGAGGCTGCTGAATTCGAGCAAGGATACGGCCTGATCATCGATCCAGCTCAGATGAGTACGGAGATTATCAGCTTCAGACGCGGCGTGTCTTAGCCATTCATCCGGCACGAACGAGGCGACAATCAAGGTGCAGCGGACGGGAGAAGATGTGATCAGCCGGTACAACTCCTGTGCTGCCTGGAGGCAACCCGGCAATTCGTTCAGACGTAGCGGGGCACGGATCACGTCCAGTAGGATGCAAGTATCCGCAAACAGGACCGGAAGCTTCGACGCCTGGATTTGCACGACAACGTCAGCAATACTGGGCATCGGAGTCAGAATCTCCGGTAATGTTCGGGGAAGCAAGAAAGTTTCCGACCGAGCCATCGGTCGGCGCTCGTAGGGCAGTCAACCGGGGGTGAGTGTGGACTACCCAGCGTTCGACCTCAAATCCCGGTCGGCAGAGATGGGCAGCGAGGGTCCGTCGGGCGGCAGATTCCCGGTTAGTTGTTGCGGAATGCTTGCTCGATCTTCGCTTTGAGCTCGTCAGGGCCCTCAACCTGAACGGCCAGATCGTCAAGACTGTCTCCCCAGAGAGTCAGAGTGACCTTAGCCAGGTTCTCGCGGCCGATCGCCTGGGCAGCTCGCTCTCGGACGAGCGAATCAACATGCCAGCGGATGCGGGATTCGTTCGCTTTTAGGAACTCGTCCAGATTGATCTCATACCTGGCGTCACCTTCTTGAAAGATTTCCATCGGATTCCTCTATGTCCATTGATTTGCGACCGGTCGTCGCACGTGTCACGGTTCTCATCGCGAACTGACTCGACATACTGCTCCAGTTTATCGATCGCCCCGAGAACCGTGACCAGACTTTCTCGCTCATGCCGTGGGTCTTTCCGCCCTGTCATCAGGTCGAGACCTTCCATTCCCACACAACCTACGCCCTGATTATATCGAATTCTCCGACCGATTTCTAACACGGCTTGGACTTTGACACGCTCGCTCGAGCTGGGTAGGGAGATTGCTTATCGGAGAGGATTCGATTCTACCGATGAAGTGTCAACGGTTCTGCCAATCGCTTGCCTCGTGGATTCAGAACAGCTCCTGCAACACCTCACCATCCTCGAGCAGATGATAGACCTGTCCGTCATTGGCCGTGGCCGTGAGGTCGTGGATTCCCATCGCATGATAAACCGTCCTGGCGATATGGGCGGGCGTGACGGGCTTATGGGCGGGATACTCGCCGCGGCGATCGCTCGATCCGTAAACCCGGCCGCCCTGGATGCCACCACCCGCAAGGAGGACGCTCAGACAATGGGTCCAGTGGTCTCGGCCCGCACCCGAGCTGCCCCCAGACCGCGGGTCACCGATCCTCGGTGTGCGGCCCATCTCGCTGGTGACCAGCAGCAGCGTTTGGTCGAGCAACCCGCGACAGGCCAGGTCCTCGATGAGGGCGGAAAAAGCCCGGTCGAACTCCGGCAGGAGATTGTCCTTCAGACAGTTGAAGTTGTTGCCGTGAGTGTCCCACCCGCCGGCGCTCTTGCACTTGTTGGCGATCGCCTCGTTCTCCTTCCAGAAGACCGTCACGAAGGGGACGCCGACCTCGACCAGCCGCCGGGCCAGGAGCAGGCTCATGCCGTTGATCGTCGAGCCATAACGCTCGCGGACCAGGTCCGGCTCGGAGGCAACGTCGAACGCCGAGGTCGTCCGCGACGAGGCCAGCAGGCCCCAGGCCCGCTCCTGAAGGGTCGACCAGGTCGCGATTCCGAGAGCCGCGATCGAGGTCCCGCCGCGCTGCGTCGACGGCCGCGAGCAGTCCGCGGCGGTCCTGGAGCCTCTGAGCGGTGATGTCACCGCCCAGGGTCAAGGCCGGCGCCTGAAAGTGGAGGGGCTGGCCGACGTCACCGTGGACGTAGAGCGGGTCATGCTCGATCCCCAGCCGCGCAGCGAACTGGCCGGGCCGCGTGTAGGGCGCTTTGCTCGGCCGATGCGGCAGGGTGATCGCATTGGGCAAGTGGGGATGCGGCGGGCGCCGCGAGGCCACGACGCAGCCCATGTAAGGCCAGTCGTCGGGACGCGGCGTGCGGTCGTTGGCGAGCGTCCGGAAGCTGGCGTCCGGGACATGACCCGTCAGGTTGTAGTAGTAGCCGGCATGGTGGTCGTTCGTATTCACCGTGGCACCCACCGAGTTGACCACGGCCAGATGATGGGCCTGGCGGGCCAGAAGAGGCAGGTGCTCGCAGAGCCGAACCCCCGGCGCCGTCGTGGCGATCGGCCAGAACGGCCCGCGGTACTCGGCCGGTGCGTCCGGTTTGAGGTCCCACGTGTCGATGTGCGACGCCCCGCCACAGAGAAAAAACAGGATCGTCGACCGTGCCGTCGCGGTGACGGGCTCGGCCGCCTCGGCGATCGGGACCAGCCGCAGCCCCGCAAGTCCAGTAGTCGAGGCCACGAGGAAGGTCCGGCGATCCACACGCGCCGACCGAGATGTCGCGTCATCGTTCATCCCAGACTCTCCCTCGCACGACTGGAATTGCGATCGCCAGGAACGAGCCGCCGAGGGCTCGACGTCAACCTGAGACGCCTCCGCGAATGTTAAACAATTCTTGCACGCGTTGCCATAGTGCGGGGCTTGCTATTTGAGGGCGATCGCGGCGAACTCGTCCCAGAGCCGCTTCCAGTGCTGGGCCAGCTCGTGGACCTTCTCGGGGTGCTCCCCCGCCAGGTTGAGTGTCTCGGTGCGGTCCGTGGCGAGGTCGTAGAGTTCCCATGGCCCGTCCTGCCGGGCCGCCACGAGTTTCCAGTCGTCCACGCGGATCGCGCGGTTTCCTTCGTGGGCCCACCAGAGCGCGTCGTGCCGGACGGTGCCGTCGCGGGCGAAGGCCGGCACGAGGCTCTTGCCGGGCCGTGTAGGAATCTCCGGGCCATCGCTGCTATCGAGGCGCGGTCCCCCGGCGACGTCCAGGATCGTTGGCAAGAAGTCGATGACGTGGCCCGGATTGTGGCGGAGCTCGCCGCGAGCGGCGATCCCGTTGGGCCAGTGGACGATCAGGGGAGTCGCAATACCCCCTTCGTGCACCCAGGTCTTGTGACGGCGGAACGGCGTATTGGCGACGGTCAACCAGCCCGGTCCGAGGCAAAGGTGCGACTTGGCCGAACCCGGCGGTGCCGTCGGGTCGTGGCCGTCATCGCGGACCATGATCTCCGCGCTCGCCCCATTGTCGGAGAGGAAAAAAATCAACGTGTCCTCCCAGACACCCATCGCGCGGAGCTGATCCAGCACACGGCCGATCTCCTGATCCATCCGGTCGACCATCGCGGCGTGAATCGCCATCTTCGTCGCCTGGAACGCGCGCTGCGCCTCGGTGAGATCGGCCCAGGGCACGGGCCGGTTGACCTCGTTAGGGCCGAGCGTCTTGAGAGCACTCGGGAAGGGGTAGGGGGGACCGACATCGCGCTCCACATCCGAGAGTCGGCCGCGGACGAGTCCCAGCTCCTGGATCTGCTTCCAGCGCTCGGCGCGGACGTCTTCCCAGCCGGCCCGATATCGATCGAGGTAACGGGCGATATCCTCCGGGGGTGCCTGAAGAGGGAAATGCGGTACGGAGAAGGCAAGATAGAGGAAGAACGGCTGGGCCTGGTGTTGGGCGGCATGGTCTCGGAGGTATGCGATCGCGTGCTGGGCGACGGCAGTCGTCGTGTAGTATCCGCTCCCCGGCTTGACCGGTGGGAGCTTCTGGTCGTCCTCGTAATGGATGCGCGGGTGGAAGTTGCGGCCGAGATCCTCCACGTAGTACGAGCGATCGAAGCCGTTGACCAACGGCATGCCGTCCACGTGCCACTTACCCGAGTGGTACGACCGATAACCGAGCGGCCGGAGCCGCTCCGGCATCAACTTCGCCCATCGCGGACGCCGGCCGTTGCCGCCGCTGGTGACCCCCGGTACCGTGTCGCGCCGGACTTCCTGCGCGTAGTAACCTGTAAGGATGGCCGCTCGCGACGGCCAGCACCGCGCGGTGTTGTAGAACTGAGTGAACCGCAGTCCGCGGGCCGCCAGACCATCCAGGTGAGGCGTCCGGATCTCGCCGCCATAGCAACCCAGGTCGGAGTATCCCAGGTCGTCGGCGAGGATCACAACGATGTTCGGCCGCGCTGTTCTCGGCGGATTGGAAGCCGAGGGAACGGCACCGGCCACGACGGTCGCCAGGGCGGCGATCAGTGGGCTGGCTGGCATCATCGACGTGCTCCTCACGCGGCGAAGCCGCAACAGGATTCGCAATTCCAGATTGCGGAAGATTCCCCATCTGGAGTCTGGAATCCGGAATCTGGAATACCCAGGATGGGTGTAGGGCGTGGAGATTCCACGGAGGAAGATGCTACCAGACTGCACTGATCGTCGCGAGCGCTGGAAGACTCGCCGTGAGCGCGGCGTTGGGCATTGATTTTGTAGGGCGACTGGGCCAGGATCAATATTGAAATGTACCGTGGAGGACGACCATGCCCGATGAAGACCCAACAGAACCAGAACCCACCCGCGAAGAGATCGACCGGACCGAGGGGCCCGTACTACTGGAGTTCGGCGCAAGCTGGTGCCCCTTCTGCCAGGCGATGGCACCCAAGGTGTCTGGGCTCCTTCGCGATTATCCAGGGGTCCGCCACATCCGGATCGAGGACGGCCCCGGCCGGCCGCTCGGGCGATCCTTTCGGGTGAAGCTCTGGCCCAACCTGGTCTTCCTTCTCGATGGTCAGGTCGTCCACCAACTGGCCCGGCCGGAAGTGGAAGAAGTTCGAGAAGGTTTGAAGACGATTGCCGGCGCGGAATAACAACCGTCGGGATACGCAGCCGAAAGTCCGGCTCATTCGGGCACCCTGTCACGGGCTTCCGCGAGACTTCCGCCTCGATCGAGGGTTAGATATCTCAGGTGCCGCTTCGGATCAGGAGCTGGCATGAGCGCATACCCGGGCTGAGGCGGCGATGTCTGACGGAGATCATCCGGGACCGTTTGGGCGTCGCACAGGGTCGGGACGATTCCCATGAACACACGATCGAGCAGGATGGGTGGAGCGTTGCTGGTGGTTTCGCTGGTTGGCCTGCTGGCCGTGCCCGAGGCGAACGCCCAGAGGCGGGGCGGCCATTCGGGCGGCGGGGGGGCACGGGCGCCGCACGTCTCCGCACCCCGGCAAACGTTCCGGGCACCGCGGATGCCTCACGCGACGGCCCCGCGCGGGCGAACGTCGCACGGTCACAAACGAGTGCCAGCAACGGGCAGGCCCGCACCTACAACGCGCGAGCCCGCGCGAACAACGGGCAAGCCCGCGCGACCAATGCGCAGACGCGCGCAACTACTCACAGACCCGCGCCAACCTCGCGACGGCGGCGGCGAGGCGGCAGGCGACCACGAGCTGCCCTCAATGCAAGCACGACCGGTATCTCAGGAACGACGGGCACCCTGTCCGCCAGTCACGTTCCAAACCGCTACACCTACGGCACGGGGAACAGCGCCCGCGGCTATCGTGCCTATGGCTATGGTTCCGGTTACCGCAACCGTTCGTATGGAAGGGGCTACGGGTACGGCAGGTCCCAGGGCTACAACCGCGCCCTGGTCAGCCGGCTACGATCCGTGCACATGAGCCTCGCACGGATCGATCACGACTACCAGGGACACCGAGTCCGAGCGATGCAGGCGATCTCGATGGCCATCCGCCAACTTTCGTATCGGTCGATGGCCTCTAATGGCATGGGCATGGCGACCGGCATGAACAACGGACAGGGCATGGGGATCAACGGTCGGGGCATGGGGAACAATGGCCAGGGCATGGGGATGCGGCAAGCGGGATTGGGTACCGGCGGCCGCCGATCTCAACTCATGAACATGACCCAGGCCCAATCCGACACCCGGATGAGTCAGGCCCTGCGCACCTTGCAGGGAGTCAACATGCAGTTCAACGGTCAGGGAACGTACACGCCCGCTCACGCCCGAGTGGGTGGACACATTCAGCATGCAATCCACGAGTTGAATGTTGCGCTGATGATTCGCTGAGGGCGAGTGCAGTGCCTCGCGGGCTCACTCTTCGCCAGCCTCGAGCGACTTGGAGATCAACGTTCCCGACTCGGCGATCTCGACCAGGTAGATCCGGGTCTTGATCTTGATCTCGGCCTCGAACGTGGGCCGGCCGATCCCGGAGGCGCGGGTGATCTCGCCGATCGTTCCGCCCTCGGAGTGGGCGCGCAGAGTGGCCTGCACGGCGGCGGGACACTTGGCCAGCTCGACCTCCTCGTCCTCGATGATCAAGACCTTTTCTACCAGAGTCCCGTCCTCGCCCACGACGATCTCGTACTTCTTGCCTCTGTGGACGATGACGGTCTCGAAGATCGTCATGCCGTACTTGATGTCCTTGCCGACCTCGCTCACCTTCTGACCGAACGCCTCATGACGGAGCGTCGCCTGGACGGCAGCTGGGCAGCGATCGAACGGGATCTCCTCTGCGTCGAGAGCCAGGTTCATCTCGGTGAGCGTGCCGTCCTGCAGGACGCCGACCGCGTACATCTTGCCTTTGACGGTCACATCCGCCCAGTAGATCGTCTCGTTATCGTCATCCGTCTCCTTCATGACGATCGCGATCTTCGCCCCGTGCCCCTCCGATTCGAACGTCTTCCTCACAGCGGCGGGACAGTCGGAGAACTTGATCTCCTGCTCGTCGCCGATCGAGCCCATCCCGACAATGAGGCTCAGCGACCCGGCCGTCACGACCCATAGTGGCTGCATAGCGATCTCTTACCGCTCCCAGAGCGCATGAGGTTGGCAATTCGAGAGGCTCAGACACCATCTTCAGTTTTGGACGACCGGGTGAGACGGTCAAGACCGTCGATCGGATCAATGGTCAATGAGTGGAGCACCAGCCGGAATCGGGTTGGCTGACCCCTCAGGTCAATCCGCCCAGAAACTCGAGCAATTCCGCGTGGAAAGTCTGAGGGTCGCTCATATAAGGTGCATGGCTTCCGCCGGGAATGACGACCTTGCGACCGATCCGGACGGAGCGCACCAGCAGATCGGCGTGTTCCTGGGGGATGAGTGTATCGTTCTGACCCCAGACCGCCAGCACTGGCACGGAGATCTTGCCGAGCTGATGCTCGAAGCTCGGGATTCCTACCGGTGCGACCGCCACGAAACCCGAGACACGTTCCGGGTCTTCGGTCACCAGGGGCAGCGAGTACCGCCCGCTCATCGACGGCGAGACGATCACGGGGCGCTCGATGTTCAGCAGGTCCAGCAGGATCCGCAGCCAGGTGCGGGCCGACCCATGCGATGGCGACGACTGGCCGAAGCCCGGCAGGTCCACGGCCATGGCGCGATAACCGGCCTGGGCCAGCGCATCCAGGGTGCCGATCTGATCCCAGGTCGCCGACGAGAAACTGGCTCCGTGGAGCAGGACAACCGGCCGGCCGCCCTCTTCGCCCGCCACCCGATAGTGAACCTTCCCCCCCTCGACCTCAATCCACATCGACCGTTTCTCGGCCATGACGCGCTCTCCTCCTTCAACCTTCCGCCTTCCGAGAGACCCACGAGAGATCGAACGTCATCCTTCCAATCATCCCCTCGAAGGCATATTCCAGGACATCCGGCGCGCGGTCCTTGGCCCGCTCGAGGAAGTCGGGGATGGCCCAGAGGCATGCCTCGAGCAATTCCAGCTCCCAGGCGACCGGCGATCGGAATCGTCGGCTCCGTTCCATGCGAAACGACTGCGGGTAGGCACTGGGACCGGCCACCTCGAACCCGTGCCGCCGGATCGCCGCCAGCTCGTCCGGACGGATCTGGTTCCGATCTTCGAAATGGACACCGATATTCTGAAGCCGATCGGCGATCGCCTCATCGTCGGCTCGTCCCATCAAAACACGGCTCTCCTGGTCGTCGAAAAGCATCAACCCCCTGAGCCGGCTCTCCTTGCCCAGGACGACCGCATACCAGGGACCGCTCCCAGTTGCACACAATCCACTTTGATCGTCTCACTCTGAGTCACGGATCGCCACGGGGCCTGGCGATGGAAGTTCGCCGCCGCCCGGTAGAAATCACGGGTCTGTTCCGGGGTCACTCCGACCATTTCCCGACTCGCGATCCGGGTCGATTGGGGACTCGATTCGGCAGCCGCTTGCCAAACGGCCTCCCCTTCGATGCTACTGCCTCCACGGCTTCTGGTAAATCACTGGTCGATCCGGCGGAGTGATCCGGCCAATCGTCGGCCATCGCCGAACCCGGATCGATTCCCGTGGGACCGATCTGAGACGACCGCCTCAATCGGCTCGATCAGGCCGGGCTCACTCCTCATTTCCGCCCTGTCGCTCGCTCTGGTTCTCGAACGCGCATTCGTATACGGCGACGGCCGTCTTGGCCATCAAGTGGATCGTTCGTTGCGAAGGCAGGAGTGGCAGGCCTGGCGGTTTCCGGTGGCGGGCGATGATTTCTCTGATGGCCGCTTCGATCTCGTGTTCCAGCATGCGGACGATCTGACCCTCCATCATCCCCTCCGTCATTTGCTGATTTCGATCGTGATCCGCCTCCCTGGTGGGCCAGCACTCGATCAATGGAGGTTCGACCCACCCTACGACGTCTCGCCGACGACCTTCGTGCACCCTCTCACGGCGAGTGGGATGTTCCTGGCCGAGCCGGCGCAACCTCGATCAGATAGAGATCGGACTGCCCATCGCGATCGGACACGAAGGCGATCCGACGTCCATCGGGGTGCCAGGCCGGGTCTGTATCGCGACCGGGATGATGGGTCAGGTTTCGCGGATTCGACCCATCGGCGTCGATGAGGTAGATCTCCTCGTCGTCGTCGCGGCTGCTGGTGAACGCGATCCGCTTCCCATCGGGCGACCACGCAGGGCGGACGTCGCGGCCGGGGCTGCGGGTGAGGCGCCGGAGGTGGTTGCCATCGGCATCCATCACGTAGAGTTCGAGGTCGCCGTCTCGACTGGAGGCGAACGCGATCGCTTTCCCGTCGGGGGAATAAGCTGGCCAGCCACTGATTCCGCCCGAGGGAGCGAGGACCGTGAACCCCTGGCCCTTCCGGTCGACGGTCGCGACCTGTTGACCGCCGACATCGGAGACGCTGAAGACCACGCGCGAGCCGTCCGGCGCGAAGCTGGGATAACGCACCGTCGCCCGCGAATCGCGGGGACGGAACGTCACGTCCCGTTGTTCGCGACGGTCGCGAATGACCAGCTCGCTCTGAGGACTGAGCCCCGCCCGGGAGTACGCGAGGTAGCGACCATCCGCCGAGAAGGCCGGGTCGAACTGGTGGTTGACGACCTTGGGGAGAACGCGCTCTCGTGCCCCATCACGACACGAAACCTGCACGAGTGCGACCAGGTTCGGTCGCTCGTGCGTCGCGAAGACCACGCTGTCGCCGTCGACGAACGTCGGGGCCATCTTCCGAGCACCATCCCGCGTGAGCCGGACCGGCTCGGAAGCCTAGGCCGCGAGGCCGCCGAGCAGACTGAGGACGACCGCGACCGAAGCCGGGTTTGCATGCCGAAGCTGGTGCGTGGTCGAGGATCGTGTATCGGCCATCGGCTATCCGTTGTAGGGTGCTCTGCGAGCACCAATCGTTGTCGGCACGCGGATGAGGTGCTCGTAAAGCTCCCTATGAGAGTTCGGCTGCGACCTCCGCCTTGGGAGCGATCCGGATATCGAGGCCAATCTGGGTCGTCCAGATCTCCCAATCATTGCGATCCCAGCCGAGGATGATGCCCGAAGCTTCGAGCCGGTCGAACATCTGTTCGACATAGGCCGGGACGCGGTCTTCATACTCCGCGACCAGGTCCAGTTTGCGGCCGATCAGATTGAAGATGCCACGGATCGTCGAGGGTCCTTTCTCGACGATCTGTTTCTGTCCCTCGGGAGAGGCGGGGTCCGGTCCTTCCAGAGTCAGTTGCAACGAACGGATCAGCCGGCCGAACTGGCTGAACCAGTTATCGCCAAAACCGAAATATTCCTTGTGGATGATGTGAACCTCGCCCCGGCGGACGATCGCCGCCTGGTAGACGGATTCGAGGTAGTTCTCGCCGAAATCGGTCTGAAAGGCGATGTTGACCGCCTTGGCCAGGTGTTGCAGCGCGGCCTTGACTCCGGCTTTCCGGGGGCTGACCTCCAGGGCCATGTCGCGCAGGCCGCCGGCCTTCCCGCGGTGACCGTGCTGGCATCGCCCGAACCCGCCGCGATGGCCACGCTGATCTGGGAGATCGCCCGGGGTATTCACGGGGTACGTTGCGGCGGGGCGGACCGTCGCGGACCGCGGCGGAGCGGAGGGCGCCGCGGGCGCTTTCGGCCCCTGGGACGGTGAAGGCGACCGCGACGCCGACTGGGACCCGGGTGACTTTGAGGACGGCTTGGAAGACGGATCAGGCACGGGGCGACTCCCTGTCTCGGAGAGGACGAGGCGTTTCCGCACTATCTTACTGAGCCTTGCGCAAAGAACTCAACGTGCCCGGCGGGCCGAGACGCTCGCCGACGCTCCAAATGGAGATCGAGTCTGTCCGCCAGCGGTCCCGCACGACTATGATGGTCTTTCGACCCTTGAGAAGTTCCTTTTCGGTGGCGGTCCTTGGCATGATTCATCCTTCAGCCTTCATCCTTCCGTGATGACAATCCTCTGCATGACCGTCGGGGCGATCCTGGTCTTACCGGGCCAGGGACCCGATCAAGCGACGCCGGGCCGTCGCATCGCGACTCGGCATCGAGGGCGCGACGCTGTTCATCCCCGAAGGATTCCGGCCCGGCGCGGATGAGGCGGTCGATTTGGTCCTGCATCTGCACGGCGCGCCTTCGGTACTCGAGCCGGCGCTGGCGAGCGCACGATGGCCGGGCGTGCTGATCGCGTTCAACCGCAAAGGACTCTCGCGGGTCTACGCCGAGCCGTTCTCAGACGCGACGTTCTTCACCCGATTGCTCGACGCGGTCCGATCCGCGCCTCAAGGACGAGAAGGTGGCGAACGAGCCGAAGATCGGCCGGGTGGTGGTCAGCTCCTTCAGCGCGGGATTTGGAGGAGTACGCGCCTTGCTCAAGGTCCCCGAGCACTTCGCTCGGATCGACGGCCTGATCATGGCCGACTCGATCTATTGCGGCTACACCGGCGACCCGAAGGAGCACAAGGTCGATCCTGGTCTGATGGACGGGTTCCGCCGCTTCGCCCTCGAGGCCGCCGTCGGCCGCAAGGTGTTTCTCGTCACCCACTCGGCCCTCAGACCCGAGGGCTACGCGAGCACGGCCGAGACCGCCGACTTCCTGATCGACGCCGTCGGTGGTAAAGCCGATCCAGTGAACGTCGACTGGTCCGAAGGCTGGACTCAGACCCGCGCCTTCTCGAAGGGACACTTCGTCGTCCTCGGCTTCGCCGGGACCGAAGGAAACGACCACATGAGCCATCTTGCGACAGATCCGCAAACTGTGGAAGCGTTACCTCGCGATACGGAAGGCGAAGTGATCCTGCGCATGAGGACGATGACTCGCATCGCCTCAATCGCGGCGCTCCCCTGCCGGTTCCCGCTTGAGGGCCTTGGCGACGGCCTGCTTGATCCGGTCGCCACCCAGGTTTCTGACGATCACTCGCCCATCGGGGCCGATCAGCAGGATCTGCGGAATCGACTTGACGCCGTAATCGGCCGGTAAGTCTCCGCGATGCAGATGCCCTGCGCCCACTTCAAGCCCTTGGCCGTCACAAACTGCCTCGGGACATCGGCGTCCTCATCGAGGCACAGGCCGATCATCGCGAATCGCGGGTCCGAGCCGAAGATGTCATGGACGTCCTTCAGATGACGCATCTCGGTCACGCAGGGGCCGCACCAGGTCGCCCAGAAGTCGAGCAACACATACTTCCCGCGGTAGTCGAGCAGACGGAGCGATTTCCCGTCGAGCGTCTTGATCGCGAACGGCGGGGCCATCTCGCCCACATTCAGCGTACGATCGGTCGTGATCGTCAGCTCGACACGGCCCAGGTCGAGGGGATCCTCGTTGCGACCGCCAGGGATCTCGGGCACGACGACCACGCGCTTCGAGTGCCCGGACAGCGTGTCCCAGACCCTCCCCTGCCTTCCGACCTGGATGTGCGGGACGGTGAAGTTCAATTCGTAGGAACCGGGCTCGACGTTCTCGATCCGGAAGGTTCCGTCGTCGGCAACGCGGGCGGCGTAGATCCGCACTTGCCTGGCGTACGCCCGGCCCGCCTCGGTCTCTCTGAACCGCCCCCACCAGTCGAACTTGCGATCGGCCTCCCAGGTGAGGAGCTCCTTGGGATAAGGCGGCGGCAACTGCCGGGTCATCATGCACCAACCTGTGGCGAACCCGACGAGCGGACCCTCATCCGGCGGCAAGGCCACGCGCCCCACGACCGGCCGCCCGATCGCGCTGAGGGTCAATGAGATCGTCGCGCCCGGTCGCGCCTCGACATACGCCAGATGGCTGTTCGGACACAGGCCGTCCGGAGAACCGACCTTCCGGCTGAGGGTGAGCCCGCCCGGATACACGCGGTCGAGCACGAAGTGCCCCCGGTCGTCGGTCCTCGCGTCATTCATGAAGATCAGGCGAGAGACGCTCGACCTGCCGAGGAGGACGAACGACGAGACCTCATCGCCGGCCGCGGGCTGTGCGCCGGTCCGCGATGTACCCTCGATACGCGCCCAAGGTTGGAGTGTCACCTCCGGACTGGCGGACATCTCCTCGGGCGGCCGGATGGCGAACCCCCGATCCGACAGCACGACCACCAGGAACGGCTCGGCCGGCCGCGCGAACCAGAACCCCCCGTCGGGTCCGGTCCGGCAGCCGGTCGGCGTGCGAGCGCCAGGGTCGAGGCGTCCATTGCGGACCGTCGCCTCCTCCGACGGCGTCACCAGGACCACATCCGCACCCTCCGACGGAGAGCCATCGGCGAGACGGACCGTCCCCGAGACACCCGGCCCGGGCTCCAGCCGCACGTCCCAGGTCTGACGGCCGGCATCGGGCTCGAACGCTCGCGAGATCGCCGGCAGATAGCCCTCAGCCTCCACCCTGGCGAACTGTGCGGACGAAGGGACGAAATCGTACTGGCCGAAATCGATCTCGAAGCGACCGTCGTCGAAGGTCCTTGCGCCGTCGTACTGCCATTGCGGACGTTCGCGGCCATCCGGAAGCCTGGGCCGAAGGACATCGGTGGAGACTCCGGTCAGACCGGGAACTACGCGGAGCCGAGGCACCGGCCGGCCGGTCACCGCGTCGACCACGGTCCCTGCGAGTTTCAGCGGGGGTTTCGCGACGATCACGATCTCGGCCGGGTCCGGACCGGCCGAGACCGTCGTCGCTCCGCCTTTCCAGCGGACGTTCAAGGTGACGTGGTGATCCGTCGGTGCGCCCTCCCAGCGGAAGCGGCCCTGGGCGTCGGTCGTGGCGTGCCAGTCGAGGACGTCGCGACTCCGCCATTCCGCAATGCTGAGATTCACCCCATCGACCGGCTGATCGTGAGGGTCGACCACGCG
This sequence comes from uncultured Isosphaeraceae bacterium, assembly GCA_963845695.1. Lineage (GTDB taxonomy): Bacteria > Planctomycetota > Planctomycetia > Isosphaerales > Isosphaeraceae > CAWJTV01. The sequence continues at coordinate 103,250 of CAWJTQ010000024.1, forward strand.
GCCCCGGATGACCTGCCCGGGCTGGAGATGGATCGTCATCGGCTTCAGGTCTGGCCCGGCGAGGATGTCCGCGAAGAACGGCGCGAATCGATCGGCCTGGACGCAGATCGCCTGGTCTCCGGGTCGGGCGTGCTCGAACGCGAACCGGCCGGCGGCGTCGGTCCGGGTGTTGCGCCTTTCGAACGCATACGTCCCGACCCCGGCCATGACCAGACTGACCGGCGCACTCGCGACCGGATTCCCCGCCGGGTCAACCACGGTCCCGCGAACCGGGATGCCTTTCGTCATGACCAGGACCGCCGATTGCGTTCGCAGATCCTTCATCGCAGGATTCGGCCGCGCGGGCCGATCGATGTCCGACACATAGTCCGGATGGGACAGCTTGATCACAAGATGGTCGCTGGCGTTGAAGGTCAGGGGCAACATCGCCAACCGCCACCGGCCCGACGCATCGGTCGTGATCGGGTCGGAAACGCCGATATCGACCGAATCCCTCGAGTTGTGAGGCTTGGCCGAAGTCTGTTTCAGCCAGATCCGGACCTTGGCCCCGGCGATGGGATGCCCCTGCTCGTCCTGCACCAACCCGCCCATCACCTCCGCCGGATCGAGCACGGCCGTATAGCTCTTGAAGTTGTCATCGAGCAGGTCGTCATGGGTACATCGAATGCTGAGCGGGCCAAATCCGTCTTTCCTGACGAGGATGGCGACCTCTTGCCGCGGGGGGATGTCTTCCGGAAGCGCGATCCGGCAACGCCCCTGGGCATCGGTGATGGAGCGCGTCGAGTCTTTGCGATCGACGAACACGGTCGCTCCGGAAACGGGTTGACGCACCCGGCGAGCGATGACGCGGAGATCCAGGGTCCGAGCATCGGATCGAGGAGGCAGTGCCTGATCAGCCGCTGAAGCGGCGGCAGTGGACCGGTCGGTGGTTGGCCCGGAACCTGGCGTGTCGCGGATCATTCCGCCCACGCCTATCACCGCAACCGCGACCGCGACGAGGACCAGTGCGGCGCCGCCGGATTGGGCCAGTGCCAGCGACCGGAGCACGCCCCGCGCCAGCGTGACGGCTGGAGCGGCCCCGAGCAGGACGCGTCCGGCGGCGACCCGTCGCGCGACCTGGAGAGTAGCCTGGGTCAAAGTCGGGGGAACCGCCGCGCGGACCGGATCGGGAGCCACGGCGAAACCCAGGAGCGCGGCTGAGGGTGCCAGACCCAGCCGGGCCAATCGCGACCGCAGCCGCTCGCGCCCCGCGCCAACCGGCTCTTGACCGTTCCCACCGGCCAGCCCAGCGCGCGGGCGGCTTCCTCATGCGTACGATCCTCGATCAGGCAGAGCACAATCGGCGCACGATACCGATCGGGGAGGCGGTTGATCTCGGCGTCGAGGAGAGGATTCACCTCATGCCAGTCGGACACGCGAGCGGGGTCGGCAATGATGGCGACCTCTTCGACCGCCGAGCCTTCCCGTACGCGTCGAAGGGCGGCCTTGGCCCGTGCCCTGACCGCGACTCGATAGGCCACGCCATAGAGCCAGTGACCCAGCAGCTCACGATCCCGCAACGACTTCGCACGCCGGACCAGGATGAGGAACGTGGCTTGAAAGGCGTCCTCGATGTCGTGCGAGTGCCGCAGGAACCGCCGGCAAACGCCCAGGACCATCGGACCGTATCGCGCAGGATCGCCTCGAACGCGACCTCGTCGAGCCGGACCGCGAATCGCTCCAGGAGCTGTCCCTCGCTCAGCCCGGCAAGCGTCCCCCCATCGAAGACCCGATGGATCTGCCGCAAGGCCGCGCCGTGACTCCTGCTCGCCATTATACTGACTCCCGATGGTTCGCTGTGCAGCACCTCTTCTACCATGATTACTGCGGCGGACCGGGCCATAGATCCCATAAAATGGCGAAACCGGCCGAGAACTCCCGAATCTCTCATCAGTCAGGAAGCGACAAGGAACCGCTCATGGTCAACTCGCCGAGAAAGATAAGGCACTCAAGGGCCCTGACCGGGTCTCTCCTTGTCACATTGCTGGGATGGCCCTGTCAGGGGGCCGACCTCTTCCGTGACGACTTCTCCCGATATCCACCCGGTTGGCTGACCCGGCCCCTCGGACAGCTCAACGGCGCGATCCAGGAGTACCACTACCTCCCGCACCGGGGCGTGCCTCTCGGGCCGTGGGCCAACGCGATCTGTCACCTCGACGCCTGGGCCGTCGGCGACGAGGACGGCACACCCTACCTGGAGCAGCACACGGTCAACGAGCAGTCAGCGATCATGAATCCGCTCTTCATCACCGGCGATCCCGAGTGGGCGGACTACACGGTCGACGTCCAGGTGAAGCCGCTGTCGCTCGAGGACATGGCCGGCGTCGTCTTTCGCTATCACACCAATCGCCACTATTACCTCTTCGCACTCAACGGGGGAACGACGGCCCGGCTGGCCGTGCGGCTCCCGCTGGAGAAGACGTTCCGAGTGGCGGAGTGGCGCGAACTCGGCCGCATTTCCTTCCCGTACGACACGACCAGGTACCACCGGCTGACGGTCGAAAACATCGGGTCGGCGATCAAGGCGTCGGTCGATGGGAAACTCGTGCTGACCGCGGACGACGGCGAGCTCCTCCGCGGCAAGGCGGGCGTCACCGCCAATATCCCGGCGCGGTTCCGGGACTTCCGCATCACGGCCCCGGACGTGGTCCAGAAGGAGATCCGCGACCGAATCGCCCGGCGCGAGGCAGAGCTGACCCGGCTCCGCGCAAAGAATCCACAGCCCAAACTCTGGAAGTCGTTTCACACCCCGCGATTCGGCGCCGGGCGTAATGCGCGGTTCGGCGACCTCGACGGCGATGGCGTGCCCGAGATGCTCATCGCCCAGAACATCCCCCGAATCGGCGACAACTTCATCCAGATCAGTTGCCTGACCGCGTTGACGTTCGATGGCAAGGTACTCTGGCAACTCGGCCGACCGGACCCTCGCAACGGGCTCCTGACCGCCGATACCCCGTTTCAGATCCACGACATCGACGGCGACGGCCGGAACGAGGTCGTCATGGTGAAGGACTTCCAGCTCCAGATCCGTGAGGGCGCCACGGGTCGGCTGCGGCAGTCCGTTGCGATGCCCCCTGCGCTGGTCGACAATCGCCTGAAGCCGTACACGCTGACCAACGGCGACGCTCTGGCCTTCCTCGACCTCACGGGACAGGGGAAGCGCCAGGATGTTCTGGTCAAGGATCGCTACACAAACTTCTGGGTCTACAGCAATCGCCTGGAACGGCTCTGGCAGGGCCAGGGCCAGACCGGCCACTATCCGTATCCCTTCGACATCGACGGCGACGGCCGCGAGGAGCTCGCGATCGGCTATGCCATCTGGGACCACACCGGCCATCAGCTCTGGAGCCGGGACGCGGAGCTGCGCGACCACGCCGACGGCCTCGCGGTCGGGTCCTTCGGCGCCGACCCGAAGGCCGAGCCGCGAGTCTACGCCTGGGGGAGCGACGAAGGCTTCCTCATCTTCGACCGACGTGGGACGATCCTCAAGCATGAACGCATCGGCCACGCCCAGAGTGCCAGCGTGGGCAAATACCGCCCCGACCTGCCGGGACTCCAGCTCATGTGCGTCAATTTCTGGAAGAATCCGGGGATCGTCACTTTGTTCGATGCCGACGGCCACCTCCTGGCCCAGGAAGAGCCCATCCACTCGGGCAGCCCCATGCTGCCCGTGAACTGGCGCGGCGATGGCCAGGAGTTCGTCCTGCTCTCCGGGAATGCCCGCGAGGGCGGCATGATCGACGGTCATCTGCGACGCGTCGTGATGTTCCCCGACGACGGTCACCCCGACCTGACCGCCAACGTGGCCGACGTGACCGGCGATGCCCGCGACGAGGTCATCCTCTGGGACCAGGAACGCGTCTGGATCTACACCCAGGACCAGCCCTTCGCTGACACGCGCCTCTATGCACCAGTTCGCAACCCCGACTGCAATGAGTCGAATTACCGAACCGTCGTCTCGCGGCCTCGATGGATCGAGGTCGTTACGAAACCTTGAACAACTGATGGCTCGGCGCGGATCGGGAGACCTTCGCTCCGGGGATGAGCGAAGTCTGGAGACCACTGCGATGAACCTCTTGGTGACCGCGGGGACTTCTGGCGACCGTGTCCCCAAAGGTCAATTCCGAAAGGGGTCTGATGTACCTCGGCGACGATTTCCATCACAACGGGGCTTTCCGGTTCAGGTACGAGACCGCGCCCCTGGCACAAGATGACGTCGTCGTCGGCCCGGTCCTGGCGGAGGAGGCCGTCAACCTCTCACCTGGGCCGCGTTAAAATCGCGACAGCTATGAACGTATTGAACGCGCCGATGCACATCTCGCCACTGAGAGGCTGGCCGGAAAGCCGTATTCGTCGGATGGGTGGAGCTGAGCACGGCTCAGCGCAATCCACCAGTCGAGCGAGCCTTGCGTCGGTGGGTTGCGGCGGGCGGTGCCCGCCTCCACTCACCCTGCGGGCCGGAAGACCCGGCTTCCCGGACAGCCACTCCGATCGAAAGGGGGCATGATATGCGGTCCCGAATCAGCTTGCACGAGTGCGGCCTGAGCGGTTGAATGGTCATTGGTCTGGCGGCCTTTGTCGTCTCGAGCAATGCCACAGCCGCGGCAGGAGCCGACGCCTCTCAACAAACGCAGGCTCGAGGCCGAGACCTGTTCACCCGGGAGTGGCTCCCTGGCGATCCTGGGAGCCATTCCGGTGATGGACTCGGACCGGTCTACAACGACACGTCCAGCACGGCCTGCCATAATCAGGGCGGGGTCGGAGGAGCCGCCGATGCGTTCGCCGGAGGACCTCCGCGGGCCCGACCGCCTTTGAGACGGGAGTGGCGTACTCCGCCGTTGTGGGGCCTCCGCGACTCGGCGCCCTACATGCACGACGGCCGCGCCAGACGCTCGAGCAGGCCATCGTCCTCCACGGCGGCCAGGCAGAGTCGGTCAGGAGCCGCTACTTCAGACTCCGTCCCGAGCAGCGGCTCGGTCTGCTGCTCTTCCTGAAGTCGCTCGTGGCTCCTTAGGCTCAAAGGAGCGCTGAGTAAGTCTACGCCAGCGGGAAAGTGAGGGACGAAATCCTGGGATCGCGATCGGCGTCTCCGCGGACCCTGAAGGGGCGCCACAAGTCCAGGGTCCGGCTAGTGCGCTACCTGATGGGTTGCCCACGCGATGACCGCAGAGATCTGGTACAAGCCCGAAGCGTCAGCGCGTGGATTCCGGCCAGGACGATCCATTCACCCGGTGCCACTTCGAGCTGAAATGAAGCGTCTGCAACCCAAGCGTGAATCGCTCTAGCCTTGTGTCGCCCATTCAGAGCTTGGCTTGGTGTGGTCAACCCGGTCCTGGGGCAACGCCCGGGCTGATCTGTTGTGACCCTTCGGGGCGCGGCGAAGCATTTCCCGATCCCAGTGTCTCAGTCCTCGCCTTCCTTCTTTCGTGGACTGATTGAGCGGGTTTCATGGCTTCCCTCCTAACGCGGCCGGGCCGCAACCGCCGTCGTCCCAAACCGGATTCCACGCGGAGACGCGGAGAGATCCCTCATCGATCCCAAGCCGATTCTCGGCCATCGGATTCGGACTCCGCGTTCCTCCACGTCTCCGCGTGAGACTCTTCCCTCACGACACATGCGCACTCGGCGCAGAGATCGTACGAAGGCAGACTCTACCGCTCGCTGGAGCAGCGATCGACGTCGGACCAGAGGGCCTGCCAGGCTTTCCGTTCGGCCTCGGGCAGCTTGCTCAAGGCATCGGGATCGCGGACCCCGGCCAGATTAGCATCGACTCTCCAGTGTTTGACAATCTGCACGACGTCCTCCCGCGCCTTCGTGTCGCCCCTGTCAAGGATCCGGCCCCAGGCCGCCAGCTCGGCCTTGAGCCAGTCGAGCACCTTGCCGCGGAGCTTGGCCCGCTCGGCTGCGTCGGGCGCGGGATCATCTTTGCCTTTGCCGCAGCCGGCCAGGGCGGCGGCGCAGGCGGCGTGATAGAAGCGGCGACTACGGCGATCGTCGCCGAGCTTCGGCTCGGCCGTCAGGGCCTCGTCGTACAGCCGCGCGGAGACCGCATGCCTGCCCTGTTTGTAGCACAGCATGGCGAACTCGATTCCCTCAGCCGGGCTGGTGGGCCGGTCCTGGTCCTTGAGAATGGCGGGCAGGCGACTGGCCAGACCAACCAACCGCTCGGCTTGGCGTACCCACTCAGCCGAGGGATAGCGCCATCCGGGCTGCTTCGAGCCCAGTTCATGTCCCGTCTTGTACTCGCGGAGCGATTCTTCATAACGCTCTTGCTGCTTCAGGGCGTCGCCGAGATTGGCGTGGGCCAGGGCGAGGTCGGGCTCGAGGCGGATGGCGGTGTGGAATTCGGTGATCGCCTCATCCCACTTCCCCTGGTGCGCAGGGCGACGCCGAGGTTCTGGTGGGCGATGGCGAAGTCGGGCTTGAGGCGAATGGCGGTGCGATATTCAGTGATCGTCTCATCCAGCTTCCCCAGGCCCACCAGGGCGAGCCCGAGGTCGTGATGGGCATTGGCGACTTCGGGCTTGAGGCGGATGGCAGTGCGGTATTCAGCGATCGCCTCATCCAGCTTCCCCTGGGACTGCAAGGAATTGCCAAGGTTGTGATGGGCCTCGGCGAGGTCGGGCTTGAGGCGAATCGCCTCGCGGCATTCGGCGATCGCCTCATCCAGCTTCCCCTGCCTGACCAGCACCACCCGAGGTTGCCGTGGGCCACGGCGACGTCGGGCTGGAGTCGAATGGCGGTGCGGTATTCAACGATTGCCTCATCCCATTTTCCCTGAGCGGACAGGACGTTGCCGAGGTTGCCGTGGGCCACGGCGAGCTCGGGCCGGAGTCGAATGGTAGTGCGGCATTCGGCGATCGCCTCATCCCACTTTCCCTGAGCGTACAGGGCAATGCTGAGGTTGAGGTGGGCCTTGGCGTGGTCGGGCTTGAGTTGGATCGCGGTCCGGAGTTCGGCGACAGCCGCCTCGGAGTCGTGTAAGACCTCCCAGAGGATGCCGCCGAGGTTGTTGTGGGCCATGGGGCTACCCGGCCGGACCGCGATCGCCGCCGTCATGTGCCGTAACGCTTCCTGGGGACACGGAAACATCTCGGTGATGGACCCGGTCTCTGTCCCTTGTGAGCGGGCCAGTTCATAGTTGACCCAGAAGTCATCCGGCCGCAGTCGCCAAGCCCGGCGCAGCACCCGAGCCGCATCATCCCGGTCGCCGGCTGCCTTGAGCCGCAGGGCCAGCAGCAGCAGGCTCTCGGCCGGCTGAGCGTCCAGCGCCTTGTCATCACCGGCCAACTTGTGGAGGGCCTCGACCGCCGCGGTGCCTCTGGCCGCGATGCCGGCACGGAGGGCGTCGCGCCAGGGGTCGGGGTCGGCGGCACGGGCCGCTTCCACCAGTCGGGCCGCCGCCTTCTCATCGGCGCCGGCCTTGTGACGAACCATGGTCCAGTCGTCGAGGAACGCGGCCAGTTCGATCGGTACAGTCCGTTCGGCGATCCAGGCGCCGGCTTGCTTGGGGTCTTTCGCGTCCAGGTCGAGACCGGCGTTGCGGAAGGCAGCGCCGTATTCGGCGTCGGTGCGCTTCGGGTCGAAATGCTCGGCGAGGTCGCCGCGGATCGATTCCAGCTCGGATAAAAGCTGGCGATCGGCCGCGAGCCGGGCGGCCCGATCGTCCGCCTCACGGCGGCCTTTCTCGATGGCCGCAACCTCGTTCTTCACCCGCTGCCGCAATGGCTCGTCGGCCTCGCCGCGGCGGATCTCGTCCTCGGCGCAATGCGCCGCGGCCAGCGCCTCGACCCACGGGCCGGGCTGGTCGGGCGGAGCCGCCAGCGCCGTCGCGCACAGCTCGGCGGCCTGGTCCAGGGCCGCGACGACCGCCCGCTCGGTGGCGGCCCGGCGGACGGCGCGCTCCGACTCCAGCCAGGTATATCGGCCGCCCGCGGCACCGATCAGGAGCAGCACGGTCGCGGCCAGTCCCAGTGTCAGCCGACGGGCGCACCGCTCCACCGCCGCAGCGGCCTCGGCCGCCTCGGCCCGCGCGGCCGCCGCCGTCCGCTCGACTTCCGCCTCTCGCAACCGCTGGCCCACACCGGCCAAGTAGCCGCCGATGCGATCCGCCACGATGCCCGCATCGCCGGGCCGGTCCACCGGCTCCGCGGCCAGGCAGTCGCGCGCGATGGCGATCAGCTCCTCATCCGCCCCGCACGAACCCAGATCCGCCAGGGCCTCGGCCAGGTCGCCGCGCGACGCCTTGCGCTGGACCTCGCCGGGCACGCGGCCGACATAAGGCGGCCGGCCCGCCAGGACCTCGCAAAGGATCGCGCCCAGCGCGAAGACGTCGGCCCGCGTATCGACGCGCACGATTTCACCGCGGGCCTGCTCTGGCGCCATGTAGGCCGGCGTGCCGATGACCGACCCGATGCTGGAGAGATCCGAGCCCGCCGGGCCGCTCCGCGCCGTGGCGATCACAGTCTCGTCCGGCTGGGATGGTTCGCTCGACCGCCAAGCCGCCTCGCCGCGGGCCAGCACCTTGGCCAGCCCCCAGTCCATCACCTGCACCTCGCCGAAGCCGCCCACCATGATGTTCGACGGCTTCAGGTCGCGGTGGATCACCCCGCGCGAATGGGCATAGGCCATCGTCCGGCAGATCTGCTCGAAGATCGACAGGAACCGGGGCAACTCTCCGGGAGGCTGGAGACCTTCGGTCAGTCCGTGGGCGGGGTCAGGAGACCCGCGCCCGGCGCGGTCCCCTCGCTCGGCCAGCAGCGCCGCCAGCGTGCGGCCCTTGACCAGCTTCATGGTGAAGTACGGGCGCTGGTCGGGGAAGGTACCGAGCCGGTAGACCGGGACGATCCCGGGATGCTGGAGCTGGCCGGCGATCTGCGCCTCCTCGACGAAGCGGCGGAGCAGGCCCGGGTCGTCGCGGTGCTTGTCCAGCAGGACCTTGACGGCCAGGTCGCGGCAGAGGTCGGGGTCGCGACCCTTGAGCACGGCGCCCATGCCGCCACGAGCGATCTCGCCCAGGAGCTGGAGCCGCTCTGGCCCCTTGCCGGGCGCAGGGCATCTCGGCCGAACCAGGCCGGGAGGGCGGCTCGGAGGGCGCCTCGCCATCGGCGTCGGTATCGCGGAGCAGCACGTGCGGCAGGCCGCCGAGACTGGTGGCCAGGCTGTCCCAGACGCTGGCCGGGTCGGCGGTCTTCGGGGCGGTCGCTCCGCCTCCGTGGTCGCGAGTGGCCTCGGCTCGGCTCGGCTCGTTCATGGCTTGCCTCCTTCGGCTCGCCGGAGCACGCGATCGACATCGGCCCAGAGCGACTGCCACGCTTTTCGTTCCGCCTCGGGGAGTTTGTTGAGTGCCGCGCCGTCGCGGATGCCGGTCAGGTCGGTGTCAACCTTCCAGTGTTGGAGGGTCTGCGTCACGACCGCCAGCGCACTCGGGTCGCTCCTGTGAACGACTTTGCCCCAGGCCGTCAACTCGGCCTTGAGCGAGTCGAGCGCCAGACTGCGCAACCTGGCCCGCGCGGTCTCGTCGGGCGGCGGCTCGTCCTTCCCTTTGCCGCAACCGGCCAGCGCGGCGGCGGATGCGGTGTTGTAACGATGCCAGGTCTGACGATCGTCGCCGAGCCTCGGGTCGGCCGTCAGGGCCTCGGCCAGGAGCCGGGCCGCGGTGCTGTAGTGGGCGACCATTCTGGCCATGTTGGCGAAGAGGATGGCCTCTTCGGCATCCTTGGGATGGTCCGTGCCCTTCACAATGCCCCAGAGCCGCGCATACGGATTGGACCCCGACAGGACCTGCCTGGCCTCCAGGGCTTGCTGCGAGCCGGCAGGATAGAGGGCGAGTACCTGCCGGAATGCCTCGACTGCCTCCTGGGTGCGTTCCTCCAGAAGCAATGCGAGGCCGATCCAGTAATGGACATTGGCCTTCTCGGGCCTGAGGCGGACCGACTCCCGCCAGGCGGCGATTGCCGCAGCCCTCTGGCCGGCGGAATCGAGTGCGAAGCCGAGGTTAGCATGGGCCCCGGCGCAGTTGGGCTGGAGGCGGATGGCGATGCGGTACTCGGCGATCGCCTCATCGTACTTCCTGTGGACGCGCAGGGCGTTGCCGAGGTTGATGTGGGCCGTGGCGTAGTCGGGCTTGAGACGGATGGCGATGCGGTACTCGGCGATCGCTTCATCGTGCCTCCCCTGTCTGTGCAGCGCGCCGCCGAGGATGTTGTGGGCGATGTGGCTGCCGGGCCGGACCGCGACGGCGGCTGTCAGGTGCCGCACCGCCTCCTCCGGCCGCGGGTACACCTCTTCGATCGTCTCGCTCTCAGCTCCCGGCGATAGGGCCAGCTCGAAGTTGACCCAGAAGTCGTCCGGTCGCAGCCGCCAGACCCGGCCAAGAGCCGCGTCGCACCATCCCGGTCGCCGGCCGCCTTCAGCCGCTTGGCCAGCAGCCGCAGGCTCTCAGCCGGCTGGGCCTCCAGGGCCTTCTCGTCCCCGGCCAATTTGTGGAGGGCCTCCAGGGCCGTGGCGGCCTTGGTCCCCAAGCCGGCGCGAAGGGCGTCGCGCCAGGGGTCGGCGTCGGCGGCGCGGGCGGCCCCGACCAGGTGGCCAACGGCTTCCTCATCGCCGCCGGCCTCGCTGCGCACCTTCGCCCAGTCGTCGAGGAATGAGGCCAGCTCGATCGGCGCGCTGTGGCCGGCGATCCAGGCGCCGGCTGCCTCGGGGACGGACCTGTCCAGGTCGAGCCCGGCCTGTCGGAAGGCGGCGGCGTAGTCGGCATCGGTGCGCTTCGGGTCGTTATGCTCGGCGCGATCGCCGCGCACCGATTCCAGGTCCGAGAAGAGCTTGCGGTCAACCACGAGCCGAGCGGCCTGGGTCTCGGCATCCCGGCGGCCTTGATCCAGCTCGACGATCTCGCGGTCGATGCGGTCCTTCAGCGCCGGGTCAGCCAGTTTGCGGGACTGCTCGGCGGCGCGGTTGGCCTCGGCCAGCGCCTCGTTCCAGGGGATGATGGAGCCGGGCGGGGCGGCGCAGCCCTGGCCCTCAGCACGATCACGCGGTCGAGGATCTCGGCGGTCTCGTGGGCAGCGGCGGCGCGCTGGGCGTTGCGAGCCGATACGACCCAGGCCGTCCCGCCGCCGCCCAGGGCGATCGCGGCGAAGATGGCCGCGGCCAGTCCGGCCGTCAGCCGTCGTGCCCGCCGCTCGGCCCGCGCCGTGCGGACCGCCTCCAGCGCCCGGGCCGACTCGGCCGCGCGACCGAGCTCGGCGGTGCGCAGCCGCTCCTGGACGCCGGCCAGGTAATCGGTTAGCCGTTCGGCCACGATCCGTGCGTCCCGTGGCCGGTCGAGCAGCTCCGGCGCCAGGCAGGACTTCGCTAGGTCGATCAACGCGGACTCGGCCCCGCAAGCGTCGAGCCGGGCGAACGCGTCGGCCAGGTCGCCACAGAAGGCCTTGCGAAAGACCGCTTTGCCGTCCGGACCGGTGTACGGCGGAGCACCGGTCAGCACCTCGCAGAGGATCGCGCCTAGGCCGAAGACGTCGGCCCGCTCGTCGAGCGCCTCGATGTCACCGCCGGCCTGCTCAGGAGGCATGTAGGCCGGCGTGCCCATCACGCTGCCGGCCTGCGAGGCGTCGGCATCGGAGCCGGTCCGGAGCGTACGGACGACACTGAGCTGTTCATGCCGCTCGACGGCCCGCGACTGGTCAGCCACGCCGCCAGAGGCCAGCACTTTGGCCGGCCCCAGTCCATCACCTGCACCTCGCCGAAGCCGCCCACCATGATGTTCGACGGCTTCAGGTCGCGGTGGATCACCCCGCGCGAATGGGCATAGGCCATCGTCCGGCAGACCTGCTCGAAGATCGACAGGAACCGGGGCAGGTCCTCCGGAAATGGGGCGGGGTCGGGAGACCGCGCCGGCGCCGCCGCCTTGAGCAAGCTGGCGAGCGTGAGGCCCTTGACCAGCTTCATGCTGAAGTAAGGCCGGTGATCGGCGAAGGCACCCAGCTCATAGACCGGGACCACTCCCGGATGCTGGAGCTGGCCGGCGATCTGCGCCTCCTCCATGAACCGGCGGAGCAGGTCGGGCTTGTCTTTGTGCGCTTCGAGCAGGACCTTGACGGCCAGGTCGCGACCAAGGTCGGGATCTCGACCCTTGAGTACAGCCCCCATGCCGCCGCGGGCGATCTCGCCCAGGAGCTCGAGGTGGACGGCGTCGCCCGGTGCGGCCGGTATCCCGGACGAACCCAGTCGCACGCCCAGATCGGGCTCGTCATCGCCTTCGCGGGCCGTCGTCCCGCCGTCGAAAAGTCGGGTTCCGGGGAACCGAGCCGCCGGTCGGTGTCAGCGCCTCCAGAACCGGTCCGAGGCAGCACGGCTCGGCCGCCGGAGTGTCGCCCGTGGCGCTGATCCGGACTCCATCGCGTGCCGGAGCACACAGCGCGGACAGAGGCCCCCAGGGGCGTCGGCGGGCCGCTCGGCACCGCACGACGGGCAGCGGACGGGATCGGCGTTGACCATGACGGGCCCTC
>CAWJTQ010000025.1:0-253371 GCA_963845695.1 uncultured Isosphaeraceae bacterium
TGCGACCGTCGGGCAGTACTACGACCGGGCGCGGTACTACGACGAGGCGATCGGGAGGTTCACGAGGCAGGACCCGATGGGGTTCCAGGCGGGTGATGCGGACCTCTACCGCTATGTCGGGAATGGGCCGACCAACGCCACGGATCCGAGCGGCCTCTATAGCGTAACCGTCCTACCTGCTGCTCTTGGCAGGACAAAAGCAAACTTCGGAATCGGAGGGTATTATTACTACCTCGTGATAAGGGCACGAGGCCAGTGGAGCCCTGGAGAACGGCCTATCCAATTCTTCAGGCTGAAAGTCGGCATAGATTACGGTAGCCCACCCAAGTTAAACTATTATCAATATGTCCCTGATATGGGACTCGTGCCCATCGGCAAGGTTGTCGGCACAAAGACGCTTGCTGATGAACAGAACGGAGACCCCCGAAACATCCCGGCGGCTCCAGACCCTAACCGCTACAATATGGTCGGGTTTACTGTAACCATACCTTTGTCGTCAGCCAAGCCTAAGAAGGTGTTCGTGGATGTAGTTGCCTGGTCTTCAACAGTATTTCACTCGCCGGCTGATATGTACCTTTTAGAGTGGTATCCGGTTGCGACCGGCTCGTGGAAAGGTGTGACTTCCTCCGGCGCGGGGGGTGGCGGGGGCGGCGGAGGTGGGACTGGCGGAGGGGGCGGGGGCGGCGGAGGTGGGACTGGCGGAGGGGGCGGGGGCGGCGGAGGTGGGACTGTCGGCGGGGGCGGAGCTGGCGGAGGGGGCGCGTCGCCTGGTGGCGGTTATGGGACGCCGGGCGGCGGAACAAGCGGGGATCCTGGGGCTTAGGTCCGTGGCCCATTTAGCCGGTCCTAGCCTACTGTTGCGCACCTAGCAGACAGGACCCGGCGGTTACCGGGATACGTTGGAATTGACAAATGATGCGGCCTGTTGCTGCTTGAGGGGCGGACATTGGGTTTGGCCCCGAGCACAGGAGATTACCAGGATCGTGATCTGACCCTCGATCCGGCTCTATTTTGCGGATTGTCGCTTCGTGGAGGGCCACCTATGACTCCTTGGCCAAGGCTCCTGTCGCAACCAGAGATACTACGTGTCCGGTTCAGTGTACGGGTCTTAGTCTTACTTGTCCTGATGGCAGGAGTGGCCTTGGGATGTATGGTTCGGTGGCGTCGCTGGATCGAGGATCGACGCTCCGCCATTCGCGCACTCAAAGGAGCTGGGTTCGTTTTTGTTAGTGAACGCCATGTCTCGCTTATTGAGCCCCAGGTCTCGCGCGAGGGTCGCCCCGCGCACGATCTATGGCCGGAGTGGGTCAAGGAGCTGATTGGTCGTGATGCTTTTGAAAATGTCTTATACCTTCAACTTACACATAAATTCGATAAACCATCGGACTTTCACGTGGTTGAGAGCTTCGATGAGCTGGAGACTCTGGTTGTCGCAGATTGTAATATCGAAGATGCAGACCTGGCCCACATTGACGGATTGACCCGACTTCGTACGTTAGCGCTGGGGATGCCCGCCATAGGGGACTCAGGTCTCGTCCACCTCAGGCACCTTCAAAGTCTGGAGAATCTTAATCTCTCCTTCACAGCAGTCACGGACTCTGGCTTAAAGCACTCAAACCGCTGACCCGACTTCGGTGTCTAAGACTCGCCGGTACCAATGTTACCGACGCCGGCTTGGGGGCCCTAGAGTTTCTCCCGAAACTTGAAATACTGGACCTGCGTCAGACGAAAGTTAGTGACTCAGGGTTATCGCGCCTGTGCCATTTTCCCAAACTCAGAGTACTGATGATCGGGGGGCCGCGCATGACGGACACGGCTCTGACATCCTTATCGAAGTGGGACAGGCTGGATGAGTTGCATCTCTTCGGTCCTCGATTCACTGACTTCGGGCTCGCCCGGCTGGCTGGCATGCAACAGCTCCGGGCTATAAGACTCGGGGCGGGGGTCGCGGTGACAGACGTGGGGCTTGATCACCTTCGCGGATTGAGTCACCTGCAAGAGTTAGACATTACTGGGGCTTCCGCGCTGAGCGAAGGAGCGCTCGAGCAATTGACGAAGGACCGTCCTTGGTTGTCCATCACCAGGGGGGGAGCGGGTCACGTCCTCCCCCTATTTCCGGGAGAATAAGCGGGGAGGGTAGAAAAAGGGGTAGGCGGGAAGAAAAGGGGGGGAGCAAAGGGGAGGGGGAGCAAAGGGGACATCCCTAAATCTGGACGGGGTTTGGGGGATCTGTGCCGATTGCGGAATCTGGGGATGAGGTGTCACGATCGCAGAGACCCTTCGGGAAACGGCATGACCAGGCCAGCTTTCGCTACCGCTCACGTGAGCGCACAGTCGTCCGAACTCGGCCCGAAACCCGTCCTGCCTCACCATGCGCGGAAAGTCCTGTTCGCCTCGGCGCACTCGGGCGGAAAAGATGTACCGTTGAAAGTCAAGTGCCGTTGACCGTGATGACGGCGGAAGTCGTCGGGCGCCAGGATACGGACGGGGGACGCCTGGGCCAATGAGGCACGGTCACCCATTGTGCCCACTCTGATCGAGGCCGGGAATACTTAGGATCGCGTTGAGGTTCCTGCTCCAACCGCCTCAATGGCGATTCCGGCACCTCACGTCACTGGGGACGACGGGTTCCTGTTACGGGTTCCTCTTCTCTCTTCCGAGCCAGTCCGAACGTCTCCGCCAGATGCAACGCGGCCTCGTACAGCGGCAAGCGATGCACGGCTCCCCACAGATCCAGCACGTTGCCCTGGACTCCGCATTCAGCATGAAAACATTTGAAGATATTCTTGCTCAAATTGACCGAGAACGTGCGTTCCGCCGCCCCGGCGTGGCTGTGCAGCGGGCACGGGCCGCGACGTTGCTGACCCCGGCCGCGAAGCTGCGCCACCAGGTCCAGATGCGCGAGTACCTGTTCCATGGTGATCTGTTCGCGCAAGAATGCGTAGTCCACCCGCGGTCGAGCCACCCGGATCGATGGAGACACCGGATTGACAGCCGAGGGAATCGGCGCTACTGTGGAAGTCGCCGTGGTGACCACTTTCTCCGTGGGCTTGTCCCGCTTGTGGCCCACGGCGTTTTCGTTGGCGGTGCCGGCCGTCGGCGTGCCCGCCGCGGCTTTCGCGCCCGCCGCGGTGGTCGTGGCCTTCTCGCCCGCCACGGTAGTTGTGGCTTTCTCGTCCGCCGGCTCCCACGCGTAATGCTTCGGGTCGAAGGGACGATCGGTCTTCCAGACCGCAAAGACCAGGTGCACCAGTTTGCACATGCCGTGCCCTATCGCGACGTCGCCGCGCGTCCCCTTGGCCCGCAGCCGGCAATACTGGGCCCGGACGGCGGGGTTGTGGCGGATGGCTGTGCGCGCGGCGTTCCACAGGGCGGCGCGGGCCAGGTCGTTACCCTTGCGCGACATGTGCATCGAGCCCGGGGGTCGAGGTCGCCCCTGCTTGTCCACCCCCGAACTTTCCTCTTCGGGGAAGACGCCGAAATAGTTGACCAGGCTATCCGGCGTCGCGAACCGGTCGATGTCCACGATCTTGGCCACCAGGATCGCGGCCGTGGACTGACCGATGCCATGAATGGTCAAGACCTGGACGTGGGGCGAGGGGGGCAGGGCGTCCCAGGTCTCCCTCAGGAGCTGCTTCAGATCCCGCTGCGGCCTTCTGGTTGCCAGCGACCTGGTCGACGAGGTTGCGGACCAACGACTCGGCCGCAGCGCCGCGGAGCGAGGCCACCGACTGGGCAGCGGCCTGCTGAAGGGCTCGGGCTTGATCGCTGTCCAGATGGGGGATCTTCTCCAGCGACGACAGCCGGGCCGCGGCGATGCGCTCGGCGGTGGGGTATTTCTCGAGCAGCCGCAGCACCCAACCGGCGGTGATGTCGTCGGCGAGGGTGGCCAGCTCGGGAAAGGTGCGCGCCAGGAGGTTATGGAGCTGGTTGGTGACCCGGGTGGTCTGCTTGACCTGCCCTTGCAAGCGGCCGACGATCTCGCGGAGCAGGGTCATGGCGGGCTTGGGCGCGGGCGAGGCAGCGGGGCGCTCGACCAACGCGAAGCGGGCCATGGCCCGGCTTTCGGTGTCGTCGGTGATGGACTTGGGAAAGTGAGCCCTGTGGTAGTCTTTGTTGCGCTTGGGCTCGCCGATGGAGATGGTCATGGGCCAAGCGAGTCCGCGGAGGAACTGCTCGAGATTGGCGGCGTACGGTCCGGCCGCATCGATGCGGACCTGGAAGTGAACCTGTGGATGAAGTCGGCGCAATTGCTCCAAGCGATCCCGCAAGGCCTGGTATCCGGCGTGGTTCTCGGTGACCGTCAGCGGCTTGGCCGCCGGCAGGAGATCGGGTCTGAGGAACGAGACGCGATGACCATATCGAGCGGTGTCGATTCCAACGCCAATACGGTCGAGGGGTGTGGTGATCGTCATAGGAATTCTCCCCAGAGACAGAAGGAATCACGTACGACATGTGTCTGAGGAGTAGGCGTGAGACTCCCCCGGGACTCTTGGGCCAGGCGATCCTTGTGATGAGCGGTCGAGCCGCAAGATGTACCAATACCTTAAGCCCAAGCCGGAGGGAGCAATCTTTTCCAAGAGGTCAAAGCCTCAGGGGACATACAGCTCTCCCCACGACACTAGAGCCAGTATCGCAAACTGGCCGGAATCGACCATACAAGGGGGACATAGCGCGAATCGACAACTGTCCGATGCCGATGGTCGTCTTATGACATCTGTCGATATGTGCTATGTCCCCCTTTTTCTTATCGGTGGTCACCGATGGGCGGCTCGATCAGCTCATCGCGTTGACGCGGGTTCGGACGGGGGACGAGGTCCGGGAGACCTCCGGTCCGGGCGGACGGCGGGGTCGGGAGACCGCGCCGAGCACGAGTGCGGAGGCCGATGCTCAACCCCCCTGGCCCCCCCTTCGCAAGGGGGGGATGAATTGATGCGGATCGCCCCATTTCTTTTGAGACTCCTCGCCGGACGCCACCAAGATCTGCCCCGAAGGGGCGCAACAAACCAGCCCGGGGCAACGCCCCGGGAACCGAGGAAACCCCCAGAAAATGCCCTGAAAGGGCGGCACACGAATGGGTCCAACGGCCAGCCCTGTGTCGCCCCTTCAGGGCTCGAGGTGGGGTGGGCGACCGAGTCCCGGGGCGTTGCCCCGGGCTGGTTTGTTGCGGCCCCTTCGGGGCAAAGATCCGCCCGAGGCCAAGCCCCAGTCCGGTGGTGTTGGGCGAGAAGTCTCTTTCTTTTCCCCCCTTGAGAAGGGGGGCTTAGGGCGAGGGCCTCGAGGGTGTGCCAGACAACGGTTAAGAGTCCCTCAAAAAAGGGGGACAGGCACCTCGAAGGCTCGGAGCCAGTCCCCGTTTTTTGAGGGACTCCAAGCGGCCCGGACACGGGGATTGGTGCTCGCAGAGCACCCGACTGGCTGGGGTGATGACAAGTCGATTTGACTGGTCTACCTCGCCTCACGTAATCTTCCGGCTGTCGTTGCGCCTTGACCAACGCACCTCGCTCGCCGCCCTGGCACCCTCTCTCTGCCTGGCGAGGCGAGGGGGAAGCACCACGTGCCTCGATTGCGAGAGGAGTGCCGCGGTGTGTCAAGGGCGACGTTTCATCGCACCCGCTTCGCCCTCCCACTCGGGATCATCTCCGCTCTCGAGGGGATGATCGACGGAACGAAAGGAAAGCTCGATGGCCACGGTGCTGTTTCTCCACGGGTGGAATTCGAAGACGGGGGGTGTCAAGCCGACCTACCTTGCCGAGCACGGCCAGGTCGTGATCAATCCGGCTCTGCCCGACGAGGACTTCAATGAAGCCGTCCGGATCGCCCAGGAGTCGTTCGACCGGCATCGGCCGGGTGTGGTTGTCGGCTCGTCGCGGGGCGGCGCCGTGGCGATGAACATTGACTCGACCGGCGCGGCGCTGGTTCTGCTCTGCCCGGCGTGGAAGAAATGGGGAGCGGTGACGACCGTCAAACCCGGCACCGTGATCCTCCATTCCGAGGCCGACGACGTGATCCCGATTGCCGATAGCCGCGAGTTGCTCGCACGGAGTGGACTGCCGGATTCGGCCCTGGTCGTGGTCGGGAACGACCATCGTCTGGCCGACCCGGAGCCGCTGGCCGCGATGCTCTCGGTCGTGAGTCATGAGTTGTGACTCGTCCACGAAGTCGCAAACCACCGTCCATGGACCGCACAAGTTCACCGCTCGCCGATCGACAGGACCACAGAAGCGGATCGGAGACCAGAGATTGGAACACGAGATTCACGAAATCCACGAAAAAACTCAGGTATGGTGAGAACCAGACCCGAGTGAGCCAGCGGTTTCCTGTTCGGGTAGATGGTCATTTCGGATCTGGTGGACGAGCTTCGGAGTATCGGGGTAGTGATGGGGTCTGCCCCAATCGAATCCAACCTGGAGGGCGGAACGAACTGGCGCCATGGAATCCTATTGATCGCCCAGGCGTGTCAAGGGCAACTTTCGCTCCCGCAAGCCTCGCGATGGCGCGAGTATCGTGGTGAAGCCAGGGTTCCGTGTGATGCACCGATGACCCATGACCCAGAGCCAATTCCTCTGGTCAGCGCGGCCGATAGCGGGTAGAACTCCGTGCGACCTTCCTGAAGGGGAGCGATCCAGGCATGGCATGGTCCGTCAGCCAGCGGAGACCAGAGCGTCGCCCCTGCGACCACCGACGGTCCGGATCAGGAGGATGGGTGCCGATGTCGGGTTGGCGGGCGCGGATCGTCATGGTCGTACTGGGCTGTGCGTCGCTCTGGCAAGGCCATGCGGCGGAGGCGTCCGCGGACGTCCGGATCGACAAGGGCTTCCTGGCCGGGATCATCGAAAAGCTGCCGCCTGTCGCGTTTGAGACGCAGGGGCAGCTTCGCGGGATGGTCCACGACTTCCGGCTCATCGCGATCGAGGCCCGTACACGGCAAATCCTGGTCGCCTGCAAAATCGAGGGAGCCTTTCGTGCCCCGGTCAATGGCCCGATCACGGACCGGATCGCTCGGAGCCGGCAGATGCCGGAGGGTTGGCGGAAGTTCAGCTTCGACGTCCGGGCGCGGGTCAACATCGAGCCGGGCGGCGACGCGGCCCCGCGGTTCCGGATCGGGATCGATGAGGTCAAGAGGCGGGAGCTCGACGGCTTCAGCGGGATCATCGCCAAGGTGCTGGGCCAGTTCTTCGATGAGCTGGTCACCCAGCTCGCCAACGGCCGGGCGGCGCGCCTGAGCGATCATCTCAACGCCGAGATCGTCCGCCACGTCGCGGTGTTCAAGGAATATGGGGTATTCTACGGGATCGAGTACTCTCAGGCCGAGCTGGTCCTCCATTTCGACCTGACCCGGCTTCGGTCCGAGGGGGTCGCCGGCTACGTCTTCACTGAACCGCAGCCGGGGACCGTCCCCCTCTACCGATGGCTTCACCCGGGCGACCGCTCGCACTATTACACGCTCCGCCCCGGCGCGCCGGATCGGCCCCGATCGGTCTCTGAGGGAATCTCTTGCTACGTCCTGGACCACCGCGTCGCCGACACCGTCCCACTCTATCGCTGGACCAACGCGCACGATCACCTGTACACGATCGCACCCGACGGCGAGCAAGCCAGTCGCCTGGGGTATCGGCCCCGCGGGGTTACCTGCTACGTCTACCACGACCCCAAGCCGGGGACCGTGCCTCTCTACCGCTTCTTCGACCCGATCCGCCGCCAGCACTTCTACACGACCCATGCTTATGGTGAATTCCTCAAGTAGATGTGGCAAGGCTTCCTGGCGATCCCTCGCTGGCTCAACAACATCGGATCGTTCCGGGGTTACTGACCTCGGTCGCTCTTTCGCCTTCTGTTGCGCTGGGAATCCGACCCCTCACCCGCCCTTCGGGCACTCTCTCTCCGCTGCCGCGGGGCGAGAGGGAGGTCAGCCGCGCTACGGAAACGGGATGAACGCTCAGGGGCGTCAACTCCAACTTTTCCTCGCGCCAGGCTCGCCGTTCCAAGGGGATTCCGATTTCCAGGAGATCAACGGCTTGGGCCTCGCTCAGGCTGAAGTGGACTCGCGGATTGCGGTTGACCTCACCGCATGATGACAGGCCCCAGTGTTGCCTCAAGACCTCCGGTGGCATTACCATCCGAGTGGTCAGGTGGACGAGTGGCTTCGAGGGTTGCCCTCTGAGAGGAGTTCTTGCCATGAGACGAAGGATCGCGGCTGTGTGTCTGGCTCTGATGATCCTGGCCTTGTTGCTGGTGGTGACCGGCAGAAGCGGGACTTCGGCCCAGGAGGCTGCCGCGGTGGCGCAGAGGCGGCTTGTGGAGGTCGGCAAGACCTACCATTTCTTGGGTCCTCGTACGGATACACGCTGCAAAGTCGTCGAAGTCGCCCCGCGACAAATGGGTCTGTGTGGATTTCCTCAATACGGCGAAGCCGACCAAGGGTTGGATCAATTTGGATTTGGTTTCGGTCATCTGGGACGAGGAGTAGCCAGGCGTTTTGCCCGAAGGGCCGGCGGTGCATCGATCGAGCTGGAGAGAGGCGCGGGGCATGCCAGAACCATCGGCTGGTCGGTTGCACGGGGCGACGGCCTGGCTTCGTCGGGGCCCGGCTCTGAGTCTGCTCTGTCTCTCGGCTGTCGTCATCGCTTGCTACGGTGGCGTGCTCTTCGGCGGGCGGCAGTTCGGCTTCCGGGACGCGGCGCATTTCTATTATCCGCTCTACTGGCGCGTGCAGCAGGAGTGGTCAGCGGGCCGGCTGCCGCTCTGGGAGCCGGGCGAGAACGGTGGGACTCCGCTGCTCGGCAGCCCGATGGCGGCGGTCCTTTATCCCGGTAAGATCCTGTTCGCGCTGGTCCCTTATGCTTGGGGGTTGCGGCTCTACACGGTCGGGCACGAGGTGCTGGCCTTCTGGGCGATGGTGGCCTTGATGCGGTCCTGGAGGGTGAGCTGGATTGGTGCAGCCCTCGCCGGCCTGTCCTACGCGTTCGGCGGGGTCGTGCTCTCGGATTATTTCAATGTGATCTACCTGGTGGGAGCCGCGTGGTTGCCGCTGGGTTTCCGGGCCGCCGACCGATGGCTGCGCTGGGCCATCGCTCCGGCCTGGTAGGGCTCGCGGTGGTGCTGGCGATGCAGGTTCTGGGGGGCGACCCGGAGGCGGCCTACCTCACGGTGCTCTGTGCCTTCGGTTATGCGATCGGTCTATCGAAGTCTCGAAGTGGTTCGCCAGCCCGGCCTGTCAGCGTGGGGACTGAGCGTGGTTGTCGTGGCCATCGGTTGGATCTGGGCGGGACCAGATCGTGGTGCCACGAATCCAGAATACGGGCGGATCGTGGGCTCAGCCGATCGTGGCGACGGTCTGGGCCGTCGGCCTCGCGGTCTACGTGGCAAGGCGGCGCCGCGGACCGGGTGACCGGCTGCTGGCGATGCTCCTGGGACTGCTGGCGTCCTGTCTCCTGGCTTTGACGCTTTCGGCGGTCCAGGTGCTTCCGGTTCTCGAGCACGTCGCGGCGAGCGTCCGGTGGGAAGGAGCCGGGCTGGAAGACGTCTATGACTCCAGCCTGTTGCCGTATCGCATCGTCGAATGGCTCTGGCCGAATGTCTTCGGCACGTTCACAGCCGGAAACCATTACTGGATGCCTTTGCTTCCTCCGGTCGGAGGCGCACGACCCTCGCCGATGTCGCTCTATTTCGGGAGCGCTCCCGATGGTGCTGGCGCTGGGCACAGCCGGGTTCCGCAACGGTCCTGCCTGGCGGTCCTGGATGACGGCGAGTCGCCCTGTTGAGTTTCTGGGCAGCCCTCGGCGAGTTCGCAGGGCCCACCGCGCTGGTCGGTCGTGGAGCCGTCGGCCACGACGGGTGACGACAGCTTCTACGGAATGCTCGCAGCGTTCCTGCCGGGATTCCGCTTGTTCCGTCTGCCGTTCAAGCTACTCATCTTCACGACCCTGGCCTTGTCGGCGCTGGCGGGGCTCGGCTGGGACCGGATCACCGGGGGCGTCGGTCGCCGTCGCGTGCTCTTCGGCGTGATCGGGTTGCTCGCGCTGACCGCGATCGCGCTGGCGGTCTCGGCGGGGTTGCGAGACCGGCTGGTTGCGACGATCGCGGCTCGAGCGACGACGCATGGCGTCTACGGTCCACTCGATGCGTCCGCGGCGGTTGGCGAGATCGTGCGCGGCTTGATCCATGGTGGGATCGCGCTAGTGGCGAGTCTGATCGTCATCGCCGGGGCAGGTCGCCGAATCGGCGTGGCCGCGCTGGCGGTCGTGACCGCCGACCTGGCCATCGCCAACGCCCGGCTGGTGGTCGCGATCCCCCAGGCCGATTTCGAGCGGGAGTCCGAGATCGTCCGCGTGATCGGCGACGCCGAACGCGCCGACCCGAGCCCGGGGCCGTTCCGGGTCCAGCGGCTTCCGTCGTGGGTCCCGATCGGATGGGGCCAGGAGGCGTCGGACTCATCGGCTCCGCGATCTGGTCGACTGGGAGATCGATACTCTCCAGCCGGGTTTCGGGCTTCTCCACGGCATCCAGTATGTGTACGACGACCAGAGTCAGACCGGGCGCGCTGAGTTCAAGAGCCTGTTCCGGCCAACGTACAGGGTCGCCGATCCCGAGACCGCGGCCGTGCTGAGTGTGGAACCGGGCCGGCGAGTGCTCGACCACCCGAGAGAGCGCGTTCGACCTCTGGGGTGCCCGCTACTTCATCATCCCGGCTTACCCGGGCGACTGGACGCGAGACAATCGCAGCTATGCCGCATTCCTCGAACAGACCGACCTGATCTACCCCGACACGGCCGCGATGGAGGGCGCCGACCGCATCGCGGATCGACGGCATTGGCTGCTCGCCCGGGACGTGCAGGTCCGGCGAAACCGAGCGGCATTCCCTCGTGCCTGGATCGTCCACAGGGCGCGGACTTTTCACAACGGCTGGTTGATCCACCCAATGGACGTGCCCGAACGGGTCTCTCGCGACACGCTTCTGACTCGGCTTCGTTCCGCGGAGGATCTCAGGACAACCGCGCTCGTCGAAACGGATGATCCGGGGGCACTGCGTCTTCATCTGAGCGGGGCCGGCGGCCTGGCCAGCTCGACCGAATCCGTGACCGTGCGCGTACGAGTCTCCGACGCGCGTGGTGATCGAGGTCCGTCTCGATCGACCCGGGATCGTCGTTCTGGCCGATGCGTGCGACCCGGGTTGGCGGCTCGCGATTGACGGGTTCGCCGCTGAGGTCTTGCGCGCAATCTCCTGATGCGGGGCGCGGCCGTACCTGCCGGCCGGCATACCCTGGTCTATCGGTATGAGCCCGCTTCGGTCTGGATCGGTGCCTACGTCTCGCTGGCCGGCCTGTTGGCCCTCGCGAGCCTGGGTATCTGGGCTTATCGGCAGTAGTCCACGAAATCACAAACGAGGCTCATGGGCCGCACGAGTTCACCGCTCGCCGATCGACGGGACCACGGAAGCGGTCCGGAGACGAGAGAATTGAACACGAAATACACGAAAAAATTCAGGTATCGTGAGAACCAGACCCCCAGAGAGCCGGCAGCTTCCTGTTCTGGTGGATAGTCATTTCGGATCTAGTGGAGTAGGGTGTTCCTCCGCAGGATTCCTGCGACGTGCGCGTCTCATCATTCCGAATTCCAGATTCCAAATTCAAAATCTCCGTATCAGTTCTTATTTTCAATCTTGCGTCGGAGATGTCCTGAACGCTGCGCGTTGGGGATCTTACCGCTTACGCGTTCCAACCCGGGCCGCACTAACGCCTCAATCTTTCGGAGAGTCCACGTACGGTGGCGTCGCTGGGTGCCAGGCGGACGGCTTGCTCGACGGCGCGGAGGGCATCGGTTCGCTTGTTGTCGGCCTCGAGCGCGAGGGCCAGGTGGTAGAAGACATCGGCACGACCGGGTAAACGCTGGGTGGCGGCCGGAAGTCGGCGATCGCCTCCGGGAGATGGTGAAGCTTCCAGTGGGCGAGGCCGCGGAGGTCTCGGGCTTCGCCATCGATCGGGGAGAGCTCGACCACCTGGTCCAGACGACAGAGGGCTTGATCGGGCTGATTGCGCACGAGCTGGATGGCCGCAATTCGGAGGATCACCTCGCTGTTGTTCGCGTCGAATTCCAGCGCGCGGAAATAGGCGGCGAGCGCCTGGTCGGTCTGACCCATGGCTTCGAGCATGCGGCCCATCGAGAGGTGAGCCTTGGATCGATGCGGATCGATCTCGATCGCGGACTCGAACCGCTTGAGGGCCGATGCCGCGTCGCCGCGCTGGGCCTCGACATCCCCCAGGCCAATCAGGGCCTCGACATAGTCGTGGTCGCGGGTCAAGGCGGCGCGATAACACGACTCCGCCTCGGAGTATCGGCCCTCGCGCATCAAGACGGTGCCCAGTCGCTGGTGAGCCTCGGCCGAGTCCGGCTCCTCCTTGACGAGGTGCAAGAGATCGACCCGTGCCGACTCATACTCGCCGCGGTCCAGGGCCGCCTGGCGCGTTCGCTGATCTGCTGGATCCGCTCGAGCTTCTGGGGATCGAGCGGCATGCGCTCGTCACGGTCTGCGCACCCGCAGCCAGGTGCAACCCGCGGATGACGCGAGCGACAGCCCGATCAACAGCCTCCACGCGGCGATGACCGCCCGGCGCCTCATGAAATGGACCTTGTCCCTTCCCTGGGACCCGCTCGTTCGTGAACCCGATAATCCGGCGAACCTTACGACACCGGTCGGTCCGGGTCAAGGCCGGTCATTCGGACCGCATCAGAATTCCAGGGCCTCCCGGGACGCTCAGGACGATGAAAGCGTCTGGCGAGTCCCTCAAAAAAGGGGACAGGCACCTCGAAGACTCGGAGCGAGTCCCCGTTTTTTGAGGGACTCGATGCGAGCATCCGCATCCCGGGCTTACAGGTCGCCGACAGCACGGCGGAGACGGAGCACGGCCAGGTTCTCGTCGTAGATCGCGTTGTAGAGATTGCTCAACGACTGGACACGACGGGTTTCGGCATCAAGGACTTCGGTGTAGGTACTCAACTGCTGGCGGTAGCGGTCGGTGATGACATGAGTGTTCTCCTCGGCCTGGATGATGGCCAGCCGGGCGACGGGGACCTTGCGGCGGGACTGCTGGAGGTCGAGCCATCGGGTGCGGACCTGGAGGGCGATGTCGGCCGCGGTGTCGGCCCGGCGCCGCAGTGCAGCGCGTTCCTGCTGCTGAATGGCCGCGGCCCGGCGGCGGGTGGCACCGCAGTCGGTGATCGTCCAGTCCGCATAGAAGGTCGCAGCCCCGATCCCCTGCGGGACCAGGTTGTTGCTCCCCAGGTAGACTAATCCCATCGCGAAACCGACCTGCGGCTTGATGCCCGCGAGAGTCGCCTGAGACTGGGCGCCCAGACCCCGCGCCTGTTCAGTCAGCCCGGCCAGTTCGGGACGAGCGCGGATTGCCTGAGCAGTCAGCTCCTCGACTTCGTTCTCGTTGGCCATTGTGGACGTTTCGGCATCCTTGATTGCCTGCTCGGCCATCGCTCTCCAGTCCGTAGTCGCGGGGAGCATGGTCAATTCGTCGAGCGGGACGACCTGCGTGAGAGGGCGGCAGAGGTATCGGTTGTACGTCGCCCACGCCGACTCAAGCGCGGTCCGCGACTGGATCTCGGCCAGTCGAGCATTAGCCAGCGAGACCTCCGCGGCCAGCTCGTCGCTCCGGATCGCCAGACCCTGCTCGCGACGGTTGGTCACATCCTTGGCGAATGAGGTCAACTGCTCGACGTTGCTCCGCGCGACTTCCAGGTTCTTCCGCGCTGCGCAGGACGCCGACGTACGCCTCACCGACGGTGAGCTTCAAATCCAGGGCCGTGCGGAACTCCTCGCTCTGCTCGAGCGCCGAGTTGAGCGCCGGCATAATCGATGTTCCGTAAGAGCCGGCCGCCTGTGTAAAGTGGGAGGTTTGCGAAGGTGAGCGAGACCGGAAGATCCCTCTGCCCCGTACCGAGAAACTGGATCGTGGACGGCAACCCGCTCAGCAAACCGGATCCACCGGTTCCGCTTCGAGATCCTCCGGCGGAAGAACCGAAGAACGAGCTGGTGTTGGCTGACGGTGTAGCCGTCAGGAATGCGTTGAAGGTGAAACTCCGTACCGAGGGCAACCGATCCAATCTTGCCGCTTTGAGGTTCAACCCCGCGGCCATCGATTCCGCTTGCTGGGCTTGCAGTTGTGCATTGGCTCGGATCGCGAGATCCCACGCCTGCCTCAAGTCTTCCCCCAGGACCGCTCTCGGCGCTCGCCCGATGATTAGACCCAGCATGACGGCAATCCGTGAATCCGTCTCATCGCCTGGCCTACTCCTCATCTCTCCTGAGCGGGTGTCGAACCGCTCGGGCCACCAATCCTCAATCCTTAAATCGACCGCTTTCACCGGCTCTATTGATTTTGAACGTTTCTCCGGTGGAATCATTCCCGATCGATCGACCAGTCGCGCCGGATGGGTAAAATCGTGAAGCTGCTCCTCCTCTGCCCATCATTTCCTGTTATGTAAGGAGACCTCGTCTCGGCAGTTCCGTGCTCGCTGGGTTTTCTGCGCGCTCATGATCACCATTCGTCTCCCGCGCTCGTGGTCTGGGTAATTTGAAGGGAACTCTTGTGGTTGCGTTAGTCTCAATGACCTTCCGGATTTTACCTGTTCTTCTGATAATTCCGTGAAGTTAGGGAATGTATTAGCCGATGGACCTTCGGAAGAAGGTCTCGGGATGGCCCGAGATGGGGTGAGTTTTCGTTCATGTCGATTGTCTTTCCTGGCGACTCGTCCCGCAAGGATGCGTGTCGAGCGATCGGGTGAGGAACGCGTTGGGGGTGTCTTGGGGCTCATGCGCGAAGGGATGGCGCGAAGTCCTGGGTTTATGGGGGCTGTTCCTGATGGGGACATCCCTAGCGGCCTGCGCCGCAAGATGGGAAGCGAGAAAGTCGGGGATCTAGTGGCGAACCGGTGCACTTGACGATCGAGTTAAGCTGGGGCCTTTCGAGGGAAGTGGCTGTTGGTGGAGTGGGCATTGAAGACGGGGAATCCGTCCCGGACGTGCTACTGGAGTTGTCGGAAGGGCGTGTGGTCGAGGCGATCGCATGGCCTCCGGGTGAATGGGGCGAGGGATCGGGCGGCTCGTCGATGGGACCGGGTGCGGAAGGGAGCTGGCGGTTAGGGAGAGCGCGGGAGGGACGTGTGCGCGTCCGACTGGAGACGGCCCTGGAAGCAAGCTTAACAGTGAGGGGTGGGGACCAGGTGGTAAGGGTTCCCCTCGCGGCGATCCTGGAGCGGGCCTATCGGACTCCGGCGTCGGCGCCGTTGACCGTTTCGGTGGAGCGGCTTGCGTGGGATTCGCTGGCCGTCGACCTGGGTTCAACGGCGGGGGACGGCATCGTCGCCCCTGGGGCGGAGGTCCCTATCTCGGTGGCCTTCAACATCCTCTGGCCCGAATCCGCGGAGGTGGCCGTCCGCTACTGGGCCGTCCTGCGGGCTGCGGAGGGCGGTGACGTATCAGAGGAATTCTCCCGAGACGATCAGCAAGCGACGTTGCCGACGAATCGTTCCCAGCCGGCGGTGCGAGTCTTGAGGCTGCGGGCTCCCCGGGGTGAGGGAACGTACGCTGTGGAGGTTCACGCAACCTGGGAGTCGGTGGGCCGGGACGGCTCGCGGCTGGGTCGGATGATACGTCGTCGCAAGTCGGCGGCGGTCGCGAACGCATCGTCCCGCCGGCTCGCCCTGACGGTCCTCGGACCGACGGCTGTGCCGACTGCGATGACGGGGAGACCTACGGCTCGCGAGGGGCGCAAGGGTGAGTCCGAGGTCGACTCCGTCGACCTGACGCGGTCGCGGAGTCTCCGGCCACTGGCCTCGGGCCGATCACCCCTGGCCAAACCTGGCCGCTCGTCGTGGGGTGTGCCGGCCGAGGCCCTCATTGAGCCGTCCCGTCGCGAACGGTGGCGCGGCTGGTTCCTTCGCACCGGCGCCGAGGCGGCCAAGCTGGATCACGCCGATGGGTCAGGGCTGGCCTGGTCGGCCGTCGGGCTCAAGGTCGCGCATCCCGATCGGCCTCATCGTCTGACGCTCAAGGTCAAGGAGGGTGAGCCGGCGGCGCTGGGAGTGGCCCTGATCGAACCCGGCGACGAACGCCCTGACCGCCAACCTCGCCTGCTGCTCGACGCCTGTGTCTCCGGCCCACCGATCCTGGAGAGCGGGCCACCGCTGGCCTTCTCGTGGCTGGTATGGCCCGGCTCGACCGAGGCCGTCCTGGTTCTGGTCAACCGCGACACCGAGGCAGCGGTCCGGCTGGGGACGGTCACGCTCACCGAACTCGATGACGTCCCGGCCCCGCCTGTCGTTCGCGAACCGGAGAGACCACCGGCGCGGACCCTGGGCCTGTATCTCAGAGGGACACATGCCCTGGACCTGTTCCGGGGCGATTCGGGACCCAGCAATGCACTGGCCGCCGCACGGAACCTGGCGAAGTACATGGCCTTTTGCGGCGCCACGGCCGTGGTCGTGCCCGAGGAACTTTCCGATCGATCCCGTCGCCGGGCACTGAGCGGCCAGGTCGAGGAGGATTCGATCGGGCCCGACCGCCTGGAGGTCCTGCGTCGGGTTCTGGATCGCCAGGGCTGCTCCCTCTGGCAGGAGTTGTCCTTCGACGGCTCCGGCGCTCTTCCGGGCCTGCCTCGACCGGATTCGGAGGAGGCGATTCGTCGCGGCCTGGTGCGCCTGGACGGTCAGGGACATGCCGAGGGCCCCTCCTATCATCCGCTCAACCCCGAAGTCCGCGCGGCCATGAAGCGCCGGGTCGTCGATACGCTCACGCGGAGTCGGCCTGCGGCCGATGCGGGTGCACCGGGCAGGCAGTCGACGACGGGTTTGGTCATCCGGCTCGGTCCTGGTCCCACGCTGCTGGGGACACCCGACACCGGAATCGACGACATCACTTACGAACGCTTCGTCCGCGAGACTTTCGCCGCGGAGACCGCCCGGGGCATTCCCGGATCGGGGACCGCCGACCCCGAGCGGTTCGCCGTGCGCTTGCGATATCTCGCCGGTGTGGGCCGGATGCCCTGGTTGACCTGGCGCGCGCGTGCCATGGCGGCGCTGTACGCGGAGCTGTCCGTCGCGGCGCACGAGTCGTCGCCCGGTACCGTGCTGGCCATCGTGACGCCTGGCCTGGATAGCGGCCCGGCGGGTCGTGAAGCCCGGCGAGTCGACCTGGCGGGGCTGGCTCCCGGCGAGGCCTGGAGGAGCGTCGGTCTGGACCTGCAAGGCTGGCCGAGCAGCCCGATGGGCCCGGTGCTGCTCCGTGGAGTGTCCTTGTCGACCGACGCCCTGGCTCACGATCTGGCGACCAGCCCCGATCTCGACGCGATCGTCGCAGGCCGAGCCCATCGCGGCGTGCTCCTGACGATCGACCATGGCGCCCCGGAGCAGCGACCCACGGCCTCATCGCAGGGTCCGAGCCCCGATGGATCGGGGGTGCCGGGAGCCGATCGCGGCATGGCCGCGCGTGGGTCGACGATCTGGTTGTCGGCCCTGCCGATGGGCGATGGCCCCGAAGCCGACGAGCCGCTGGGTCATGCTCTGGCCGCCCTCGATGCCCAATGGGTGTTCCTCTCGGCCAGGGCCGTCGCAGGCCACGAGGAGCGGCTCCGGCAGTTCGCGGGGGTCTTCCGAGCCCTTCCCGCCTCGCCGGTCGGCCCTCTGGGGTCTTCGGTCGACCCGCACTTGCTGCCCTTTGGTGTCGCCATCCGCAAGATCGGCGATGCCGAGCAGACCTACCTGGAGATCGCCAACGATTCGCCCTATCCGATCCGGTTGGCCTGCCTGCTCGAGGCGCCGGTCTCCGCAGCAGTCAACGACCTTGGGCGCGGTCTCCGCCTGGCGCCGACGCCCGAAAATGGCGGTCGCAACCTGGTCCTGGACTTCCTCCCCTTCGGAGTCTCGGCGATCCGGATCGGCGCACCGGGCGTCCAGGTTGCCTCGGTGACGCCCTATCCTTCCGAAGCTGTATTGACCAGCATGGAGGCGCGATCCCGCGAGCTGTCGGCCCTGCTGGGGCGTCTCAATCGCGGGTTGGCCGGCGGGGCGGCCGAGCCCTCCAATCCGGGCTTCGAACCCGGTATCAGACGGATCGCAAGAGCCGAGCGCCAGACCAAGCCGGTGGACGGCATGCCGCCCCTCCCTGATGACATGGATCCTGCGCTCGAGCCCGCAGGCGCCGCCGGGAACTCCGCCCCTCCCTCCTGCGGCTGGCAACTCGAGGGTGGCAAGCCCGGGCCGGAGGCCGGCGCGGCCAGGGTGACGATCGACCGCAAGGACCCCCACGCCGGTGCGGGAAGCCTGCGACTCTCTTCGGCCGCTGGTGCCGCTTCGGTCCTGAGCGATCCGTTCGTGCCCGATGCCCTCTCCAGCCTGACGATCCAGGCCTTCTTCCGATCGGCGCCAGCCGACGCAGTGATCCGCCTCTGGATCGAGGGGGAATCGGGGGGTCAGCCTTATGTCCGGCGCTCCGAGCTGAGCGTCACAACCCGTTGGGAGGGGCGGGCCGTACGTGCCTCGGACCTGCCGCTGGGGGGGCTCGACTCGGCCCGGCTGCGGTTCGAGCTGATGACGCCCGGCGTCCTCTGGATCGACGACCTGCACATCCTGGGCGATACCACATCGAAATCGGTCCGGCTCAACGCCCGGCGCGCGTTGCTGGCGGCCCTTCAGGCCTACCGGGAGCAGCGGTACGCCGACTTCGCGCGGCTGGCTGCATCGCACTGGGTCCGCCAGTCAGGGATCTCGGCCTACGCCCGGCTGGCCAGGGGCTCCGACGCCGCGACGAGGACCGGCCGCGCGCCCGACGCCGCGGCATCTGCCCTATCGTCGGACCGCAAGCTGCGGTAAACTCGCCCTCCTGTCCGTCTTCGCGCCAGAGGAGGATGGGACCGACTGGAACAAGGAGGAATCGGGTGTTCGTCTCCTGTAGCACACTCTGCTTCGCACGGGAGCCGCTGGAGGGGGCCCTCCGCCGGATCGCCGAACTGGAGTTCGACAAGTTCGAGCTGGCCCTGGTCGAGGACGGGTCTCATTTGCGGCCGTCCGAGGTGGGCGACAACCCCGAGGCGGTGCTGCAACGCCTTCGATGCGGGCCGAGCCTGATCCCCTCGGCGATCCACATCGACTTCGGACCGGTGGACTGGTCCGACCCCGTGACTCGACGCCGATTCGACGGCCTTTGCCGGCTGGCCAAGTCGTTGAGCGTCGCCGTATTGACCATGCATGCCGCCCCGGCCGGCACGCCGCTGGACGACGAGATCAAACGGCTCACCCAGATCCTGAGCACCGCGATGCGCGAGGGACTGGTCCTGGCCCTGCTCACTCATTCCGACACCGTGACCGGCGATCCTCGTGTCGCCGTCGAACTGTGTGAGACCATCCCCGGTCTGAGACTGACGCTCGACCCGAGCCATTTCCTCCAGGGCGCTCAACCGTATCCCGACTTCGACGCCGTATTCCCCTACGTTCAGAACGTCCACCTCCGCGATACGGGCCAGGCGCCCGGCGAGTTTCAGGTCCGCGTCGGTCAGGGGCAAGTCGATTACGCCCGGATCGTCACCATGCTCCAGCGGTACGATTACAAGCGCTCGCTGACCGTCGCCATCATCGACCGGATCGAGAACCCCTTCGACCGCGAAGTCGAGGTCCGCAAGCTCAAGCTGCTGTTGGAGACGTTGATTTAGGCGACCGAGTGGACGGCCGTGCCGGGTTCTCTCTCTGCACTCGTCAGGACACAGTCCGCCGCGGAGGGTCCTGGCATTCTCTCGCGGTAGCCCCAGGATTCCGAGGTACCATGGCTCGCGCGATGACTGTGGCGGAGAAGCAACGGTTCCGCAGCTATTTTCCAAATCTCGACGTGGATCGAGCCCTGGTGACGGGGGAGTCGTCCGCCGCGTACAATTGCATAGCCTGGACGGTAGGTGTTAAGAACCGCTGGCCATGGCCTGGGAACACGCTGGCTCAATTTGATATATTCTACCAAGGCTTCAGATACCACCGATCCAGTAACGGAGAGATCGCCGCATGGGGACGATCCCCTTCGAACATGACCCACGGCTCCGTCTCTGGTCCGGAGCACGGTCCCCGATGGGAGTCGAAATGCGGGAGCGACCTTCGAATTCAGCACGCGCTCGGAGAATTGACTGGGAGTGGCTACGGTCGTGTTGTGGCAATCTATACGAGAAGTCGCACCTTTTCGGCTGTCAACGACGCTCTGGTGGAGGAGGTCATGAGAGAGAAAGAGGTAAAAACTTATCTTTCTGCCTCTCAGAAGAAGTGGCTGCGCGGAGCGTGAGAAAGTCCCCGCAGAACTGAGGAAGTCGTTCGAGGACGCCTTCAGCGCCTGGAAAGAGACGTGGTTCAGGGGTGGTCTCGCCATCGATTCCAATCCGAATTCGAGGGCGATAGGGAGGGAATACGATGCCTTGATCGCCCTGGGCCCGGAGATCCTTCCCCTCGTCGTTGAGAAGGTCGCGGACCCGGAAAACTTCTTGGCTCTCCAACTCTACGACGCGATACAGCCCAGCGAGCGACTTGTCATCCAGTTCGGACCGGATGACGAGCGGATTCTCGAAGGAGAGCAGGGGCGTGCGCAGCGCACCGTACAGGCCTGGTTTGCGAATCGTTAATGAGCCCACGTGGCCGGAATCTCTGGGGGCAGTCGTCATGGCCGAAGTGAAGACGCTCGCCGAATGGATGGCCGAACGCGGCATTGGCGTGTCCGAGCTGGTCGCGGCCTCGGGGTTGGAATCGCGGGTCGTCGAGGCGATTGCCCAGTGCCGTTACACGCCCAGCCCGCAGCAGCGCCAGCGACTTTCCGCCGCGCTGGGGGTCGACCCGGAGCAGATCGCCTGGGGTCATCTGGCGGCGGTCGAGCACGTCTACGGCCATGGCCCGCAGTTCGGCCGGAGTCCCTGAGTTTTTTCGGTCGCTGGCAGATCGCAAAAGGGGCGAACGATCATGGCAGAGAACATCCAGACGATCGAGCAGCTTTGCGTCGAGCACGGGATCGACGCCCGGCAGTTGGCCGAACGCTCCGGTGTGGACGAGCAGCGGGTCCTGGCGATCGTGCTGGGCCGTTGGACCCCGAGTCCCCAGGAGCGCGACCGGATTGCCGCGGCCTTCGGGCTGAATCGCGACCAGGTTGCCTGGGGCCACAAGACGCCCATTCAGCACCTCTACGGCCAGGGGCCGGCGTGAGGCAGCCTAGGATCTCCGAGGGCGAATCCCGTCGGGGCACGAACCGCCTTGAAGTGCTTCACGAATGAGTTTCACACCACGGAGCTGGTGTGGCTTGGGCAGGATCCGAGTAAAAAGCGCTCGACGCGCCTTGCCTTGCGCCTGAGAACAGGTGAAGGAACAGGTGGATAATGTACAAAGGAATAGGTGAAGAACAGATGGATCATCGGTGCACTACATGCATCGTCGCCAATAAAATAAATAATATATTTTTAGATATTCAGAGTTATGTAGCTCTGTGCACTCCGTTCGTGAACTGCTCGAGATCTCTGCGCCTTGCGTACATCCATCTGATGACTGAATTCATGATTCCCGATTCTCAAGCGGGATGAATCCGGAGTCTCGATCGTGTCACGGGAGCACGGAACGTCCGGTTTCGCCGTTTTTGGGGGCGGGGCAGTCGCTCGGCGTCCTTTTCCGTGAGGCGGTGGGGCAATACCACGAGACCGGCAATCCGGCAGATGGCCCACGAGTGGATCAAAGTCGTGGGCGAGCTGTGTGCACGTCAGATCGCGCACGGCGATCACCAGCACGGCAAGATCATGGTCGTGGGAAACCGGCTGGTGCTGGTCGACTATGACGAGGTGTTCGTACCCACGATGGACACCGGCTTTGAGAAGGACCGGGTCGCCCGGGAGAACGGCCTGCCCCCTTACAAGCACCCCGGCTGCGCCGGTCGGCCCCTGTCTCCCGACCTCGATCATTTCTCGGTCTGGGTGATCCTGATCTCGCTGAAGGCGGTGGCCGACGAGCCATCACTCTGGAGCCGGATGATCGGTTCCCGCGGAGAAGAATCCCTGCTCATCACGGAGAAGGACATCAAGGAGCCGGATCGCTGGACACTGTGGCCGGAGTTGATCGATGGCCCGTTCGATGCGATTTCTCCCATTGATACCGACATCTTCGGGCCACTCCGCGAGATCATCAGGGCGGGCGACTGGTAGCAAATCCCCAAGCTGGCGACGAGCCCGACGTACGCCTCCGAGACGTTCTCGGCCGACCTGGCGCCGAAGGTCCGCAAGGCGTTCGAGCGCGTGGAATGTGCCCAGTTGCGGGAAGAGAAGGTGCACGGCGGCCGGCTCCGGGAGACCGTTGGGGCGTACCGCCCTGGGCTGCTCGACGATAGGCTCGACCCGGCAATCTTATCCCAGAGCCGGACGGCCAAAGCCGTGGTCGATCTCGTCGGCGAGCTCGCCCGCGCCGAGCAGTCCGACCCAACAAGGCCATCCGCCGGTGGCGCTCTGGGATTGGCGCGGGCGTGAGTTCCAGGGCATTCCCGAGGGGGATGCCATCCGGAACAACGTCGAGTCGTGGCACAAGCGGATCACGGCCGCGGAGCGGCTCGACCAGGCCATCCCGAAAACTGGTCTGACCCTGACGGCCCGGCATGTCGAGACAGGAATTCCCGACCTTGGCGGTCAACGCGACAGCGCACTCGGGAAGCGACTACTCCGGAACCTCAAAGCCATTGTAGAAAATCGTTTAAGTCCATCCAAAGAAACCGCCGATCACCCTATGAGTTGAGAAGGATTCCAACTTCTTGGCTGAGCCAGCAAACATGGGAGCCAAGCTCATCGACCCGGACAACTCCGCGAGCTAAACTGGACAAGAGTCCTCTATCTAGACATCGTCTTCGGTGGGCTTGCAGGATGTTATTATTTCCCGATCTAGTTAAGCCCGACGGATCGAGCGTGGCGATGACCCTGTCCGTTACGGGACGAAGACATGACCGCCTGCGGGAGCACCTGCTCACCGGGCCAGATGGGGAGTTGACGGACGAAGAACTCCTCGAACTTCTCTTGGGGAGTGCTCTGCACCGCCGCGACGTTCAGCACCTGGCTACCGAACTGATCCGGCGGTTCGGATCCCTGGCGACGGTGCTCTCGGCATCGCCGCGGGAGTTACGCCGCATCAACGGGGTTGGTGAAGCGGTCATTGTGTTGCTCAAGCTGGTCAATCGCTTGCGATTGTTGCACCGTGATCCGCGTCTGCCGATCCACGTCGCTGGGAGCCAAACCCAACCCGCACAGACGAGCCTCCCGCTTTTTCGCGAGCGGGCCGAGATCGAGCGCCTCGAGGAGCATTCCGAGACGGCAGCGCCGACGGACGAGCCGACCAAACCCCTGGGCGCCGCGACGAGCCCGCCACGTCGTGTGGAGCCGTCCCGCGATTTGATACGAGCCATCCAAGACCTGATCTGGAAAGAGGCTATTCTGAGCCTGCCGTGGTCGGAGCGTTTCGATGACGCGAGGGAATTCCAAGCCTATATCTGCGAGCACCTTCCGCAGAACAGCCTTTCCACTCGTGACCGGTATGCCCAGACTCTGATACGGTGGTTTTATCCCGACGGCATGCAGGGTCTGGCCGCACAGGTCTGGAAAAAATACCAGGATCCCGTTCTGTCCGAGGAGATCCTTCGGTACCTCTACCTCCAGGCCGAGCCTCTGGCGGGTACGGTCGTGGCCGATGCTCTCTTCCCGATCAGCGAGAACGCTGTGATTCCCGAATCGTACATCAACCGGTTCATCGAGGACCGATTCGGCCCGGAAATCCCCGCGAAGTCCGTCGAACGTCTCAAGGCGAACTTACGCAAGTTGGGGTTTCTCGCATTCGCCAAAGGACATCGCGACTCGCTCCGCGCCGTCTCGCCCTCGGCGACCGCATTCCTCATCCTGCTGCACTTCCGCTTCGCTCAC
Source organism: uncultured Isosphaeraceae bacterium (assembly GCA_963845695.1). GTDB lineage: Bacteria > Planctomycetota > Planctomycetia > Isosphaerales > Isosphaeraceae > CAWJTV01. The sequence continues at coordinate 23,964 of CAWJTQ010000025.1, forward strand.
GACTCCCCGGGAGGAATCGAATTCCGGACCCTGGCATCCGACCCATTCTGGAAGTATCTTGGCTTTAAAAGCGAAGATCGGTTGAGGAGTATCCTTCGGGAAGGTTTCGATCGGGGGCTGGTTGCAAAATACGTGGTCGCCGACCGGATCGAGTCGGTCAGCTTACGGTTCTCCTTCCGCGAGTTCGTAGAGGGACGGATGCGCCCATGAGTCCGGAACAACTCAGGGAGCTGGTCGTCCAGCCGCTGTGGAGTAAGCAGGTCATCGTCTGGATCGGTGAGCGCGCCGGCCTGGACCAGCTTCTCTCTTCGAGCAAGCACCAGCGGGTGATCGACGTCCTCAACCTGATTCCCGAAGACGAGAGCTGGCCGGCGGATCCCGACGACCGGTCCGACTGGCTTCGTCGCCGGCTGGATGTTGCGGTGAAAGCCTTGCGTCCGTCCGGTCCCGACCGCATCATCTTACGAGTTCGCAACGCCGCGTTGCTGGCCAAGTTAGGAACCGGTTTGGGACCGTTTTTCGATTGGTTCGCCGGGTCGAACACCATGACGATCCTGGAAGTCGATCCGGTCAAACCGGTTCGACTCCCCGACTCCGTGGCCGGCACGATTCTTGTGGACTTCGACTGGTTGGCCAACCGCTTCCGAGGTTGGCTGAACCATCCCGAACATCTTTGCGTCGAAATCTAGGTGAGTCGATGGCAGGTACCCTGAAAGCTCTCGGCCAGATCTTCGAGCCCAAGCCGTCGGAGCCCAAGACCACGCCCTCGTTGCGCGAAGCGTTGGATCAGCCGCTGGAGACGATCGACACCTACAAGGTCACTCCGTCCCTTCGCGCTTTGCTGAAGGAACTTCTCGACAAGGCCGTGCATCGCAAAGGCCAGGGCTACTGGATCCGGGCGGAGTACGGCGCGGGCAAGACGCATTTCATCGCGGCTCTGACGGTCCTCTTAACCAATCGCGATGCCGCCGTCTGGTCGGCCCTGCGCGATGATTCGCTACGAGTCGAGTATCAGGCGCCGATGAGTAAGCTGAAACTCTTCCCCGTCACGTTCAGCCTGCTCGGGACGGGTGAAGCCGACGCGAAAGATAGCCTGGTTCGTCGGTTCGAGCGGGAGATCCGCGACGCACTCCCGGACGAATTGCGTGCCAAAATACCGGTCCTCAACGAGGAACTGGCGGTCGAATGGTTCGAGCACCAGGCGGGCGACCTGATCAAGGCGGCCATCGCGGCGCATTTCAATAAGGTCCATCACACAACACCCGAGGAGTATCGTTCGAAGGAAGGGAAGCGGAGGCTGGGCGCCGAGATCCTCAGAGTGGCCGATCGCGAGAAATTCGCCGTCGATCTCAAGGGGTCGTTCCGGGAGCGGTTCGGCTATCTTTACGACCGGATCACGCAGCTCGGCGGCTATGATGGCCTCCTTCTGGTCGTCAACGAGTTTCGTTCCTGGCAGGACCGGCACGAAGGGCAGCCTTCTTATGAGGAAGGCGTCCAGCTCCTCGAGACGCTGGCCTATTACCTCCCGGTCGAGGAGCACAAGAACATACTGCTCGTCGTCGCCAGCCAGGGCGATTGCCCGCAGAAGCTCATGGGCTCGGCGCGGGGGATCGCTTCATCGTTCGCGACCTGCTCAAGGAGCAGACCGACTACGGCGAGATCGTCTGTTTCCGGACCCGCGACATTCGCCCCGGCAAGGAGATGGACGTCGAGGAGTACGACCAGCACTGCCGTAAGACGTTCAAGTTCCTCAAAGGCGCGAAGAAGGAATACTTCAAGGCGATCTTTCCGTTCCAGCCCCAGTGCTTCGACATCCTCAGACGGATCACGCAGAGCTACGAACGCTACGGGCTCCCCGCGGCACGCTCCGGAATTCACATCGCCTATGAGGCGATCACTTACAACGGGCTATTGTCGAGCAAGCGCCTGGCGGTTCCGAGCGACCTCCTCCAGAGCGAGACGCTCGAAAAAGGGCTGAGATCGGAGCAATTCAAGTCGAGCTATGAGGCGTACACGAACGTCGTCGAGGATCTTGACCAACTCCCGCTCGACGATGAGGAGAAGGCGCTCGGCCGCCGCATCATCGGCACTCTTTACCTCTGGGGACTCGTTAACGCCGACCCCGGGCGTTTCATGCCGGTCGACGACCTGGCGGAGGCGACGCTCGCCGAGCTCGAAGGTCTCCACCCCAAGGATGCGGTGCTGGACCTACTCAACCGGCTCAAGTCGGACGTCCCCCAGATCAAGTACGACAAGGAGAAGGGGGCTCGGTTCGAGGCCGGCGAGGGAGTGACCGACGACCAGCCGAGCCGGGCGTTCGGAACCTTCAAGAAGAGGGCCAAGACAAACGTCGGCGATCAGGATGCGGCCTGGCGGGAAGGGCTGTTCTGGGATTTCAAGGCGATCGAGGGCGTTGCGGATGGCGGGCTCTTTGACAGTTATGGGAGTCGTGACAAGGACGGCATCCTTCAGCTCCCGCACACCAGCTTGGTGAAGGCCACGCCCCCCGGTCTCAAGCTGCAGTATGGAGGAGAGGTCATCGTAGCCGACCGATGGGAGGGCTTGTTCGGAGAGCCCTGGCCCAACAAGCCCGAGGTCCATTACCGGATCGTCTACCTCGCGTCCGAGGCGGTCGTCCCCAAGTCGGAGTTGCAGGATCCCCGGATCGCCGTCTGTGTCCCGTCGGCTCTCTCCGAGGACACGCGTGAAGCGCTCGCGGAGTGCGTAGCCGCCAACGCGATGCTCAATCACTACAACGACCGCGACCATCCCGGCAAGGGTGAGTTCCGCGAGTGGGCGAAGGCACGCCGCCGTGAGTCTCGGATCGCGCTACTTTCCGCCCAGGTCTCCGAGTATCGCCGGGGGATCATCGTGACCCAAAAGGAGCTCGGCCTTCCCGCGACCGAGTATTTCCTGCCCGTCGGGAAGCCGGCGGGGAAGAAGAAGGACGATTCGACCGTCACCCTTCAGAAGGACCGCGCGAGGCGCGAGGAATCGCTCGCCGCGAAGCTCCTCGAGAAAGCCTACGACGCTCCGCTCTTCAGCCCGAGCGAACTCAAGAAGGCACTCACCGACGCGGACGCGCGCAAGATCTTCCACGGTCTCTTCGCCAAGAGTCGGAGCGGCGCCGATACCAGCGCCCGCGACAACTTCGCCGCCGGACTCCTCCTCGTCGCCAAGAAAGACCCAACCCAGTTTGCCCCCCAGCCGGGTTCGGCCGTGCGACGGGTGCTCGATCGTGTCCAGGCCGCCAAGGACCTGTCGGTCGCCGAGTTGGTCAAGGAGCTTTGCCAGCCGCCGCACGGCCTGACCGAAGACCTGGCCCAGCTGGCATTGCTCTGCGCAGTGCGCGCTGGAACCCCCCGCTCCTGATCGCAGAACTGAATCCCTCGGCCGGCTTTAAGCTGGCGAACGACAAGGAGCCGCCGGGCAAGCGGCTCACCGGCAAGCAGATCGGCCAGGTGGAATGGTCGCTCAAGCTGGAGAAGGCCCTCCCGGGGCCAGGGTCAAGCTGAGCGACGAGAAGTCATTCAACGAGGTCCTGGCTTATGCCCGGGTCCTCGACCCGTCCATCACGCCGGCCCACAGCGTGGACGACGAAGCCGACCGTAATCAGGAGCTGGTCGCCCGGCTCAAGGCATTCGCTGAGGATCTCGAGAAGACCCATGAAACCCTGAAGAGGCTCGCCAAGAAGCTGGACGGCCAGGTGGACGATGCGACCGCCGAAACCTTCCAGCGTCTGAAGGCAATCGCGGCGACGGGCGACTTCCAGGAGTTCCACGCCGTCGTTCGGGAAAGCTACCCACGTCCCGAAGGATTCCAGGAAGCCCACAAGGTCTTCGACCGCGCCCGACGGCTCACCGACCGCTACGCCGACCTCCAGTCCACCCGGGACTATCTGGACGACTTGCCAACCTGGGGGAATCGAGCCTGGCCGGCCAGGCGCAAATGCTCAAGGCCCAGTTAACCTTTTCCTCGCTCTGTGGACCGCCGACGAATCCAAGGTCTCGTCGATCTTCGAGCAGTTCCGCCGTTTCCGTGACAGTTACGGCCTCGCCTATCGCAAGGCGCACCGGTCCTACCATGAGGCCCAGGAAACGATCGAGAAATCACTCGCCGGGCTGGAGGACAAGTTGACCGTCATCGAACGGCTCAACGGGCTCGAACTGGGTGGTCGGGTCGGGGAGCGGCTTGCGGGCGAGGTCCGGGCGCTCGCAGATCGGGTGCATCCCGTGCGCCCTCAAGGACGCGGCGCAGCCGTTCGACGAGGCCCGATGCCACGAGTGCCACTGGGACGGTCAGACCAAGCCCCCCGAGGCGGAGGCCGAGGCGCTTCGGAACCAGTCGGCCGAGGCGGCCGGGGACCTCTGCAAGCGCGTCGCCCAGGAGACGATCCGCAAGATCCTCGAAACGAGTGGAGAGCCCAGAATCCAAACCTTGCTCGACATGGTCACCGCGTCGCGGGTCTCCGAACTGGCCAAGGTCCTGACCCCGGAGATGGTGGCCCAGTTGCGCGAGATCCTGGCCTCGGCCAACGTGGTGACCCGGACCCTGGCACTCGCCAACCTGGTCGAGGACTACGGGGTCTTGGAGGAAGACCAGATCGACGACCTGCTCAAGCGACTCCGCGAGCGGCTCCGCAAGCAGTTCGACGAGGCGAAGCGGTCAACCGAGAGCAGGAAGCGGATCCGGTTCATGCTTCAATGAGTCAGGAGGCCCAGTGGACGAGCCACGTCAGTACCCCGTGCCGGTCGCCAGTGACGAAGAGGTCGCCGCTTTCATCGCGCGCCACGGGAAGCTCCACGATCCGGAAACCGATGATCTACCACCAAGAACCGTTCATCGCCGATATCCGAGAGGGGAAGAACAACCCCGATATACGATACACCCATTGTATCATACGAAGGTGCCTCCGCGGGCAATCATCCCATACATCCTCCATTACACGGAACCTGGCGACATCATCCTGGATCCGTTCTGCGGTAGCGGAATGACGGGCGTTGCCTCGCTCATGTGCCAAAACCCTCCCGATGACATCCTTCAGTCCGTACCGGGCGCAAGAGAGGCGCAAGACGAGCGATCCTGAACGACCTGTCACCGGCGGCTTGTCACATCGCTTATAACTATTGCACGATCAGTCGATGTCAAGGCGCTATGATGCTGAATTCAAACGGATCACAGACTGCTGTCAAAGATGAGTTTGACTGGCTTTATGAGACAGAGCACTACGAGCCAGCGGTCGGCCTCTATGAACCGACGAATACTGACGTGGCTTGTCGGCTGAAGAACCCTCCACCAGACGCGTCCCAAGACAGCTTGCTGTCCGTGGTAGACCGCTCCTGGGAATTGCTCGACCGAGCCGAAGTCGAACATCGCATGGGCACAAGGGCCCTCAACCAACGACCGCTGCCCGACAATGTCGAGCGTTTTGTCTCAATTCCCGCCACGATCCATTATACCATTTGGAGCGATCTATACATATGCGGCGGTGTGATCACCATCGAAGAACCGACGGGACGAGTTAGCAAGTCAACGGGCTTACCAAGTGTGAAGAAGGTCCGTGGTTCGAGAGGTTGCGGACTAGTTTTTTCTCTCTGGGATGTTGCCTTCAACAGCACGACAGGCGAAGTGCAACAACGGTTTGCATGTCCTAGATGTCAACAGATGTGGGTAAAGACACAGCTAAAACGATCGGGGCTTGTCCCCGTGGTGACAAACTATTCGTATCGTGGGCTCAAGCTGAGGAAGAAAGGAAAAAGCACCGTTGTCGGAGACGCCGGTTACCGTACAGAGCGACCGGTAAATAGCTTCGAAAAGAACCGCATCGCTGAATGTGGAAGGATCATTGGTGACTTCTCTCTCCTTCGGTCATTCCAAATGTGGACCGATGGTCCACAATATCGGCGGAACGCTCTTCGTGGTAGAAACATTCGAAACCGCTGCCGACTTCTTTACTGACAGAAACCACGCTGGGCTCTCTCTGCTTTACCGGCAGATCATTCTCGCACCGCCACGGCTCCAGACCTCGCTCATGTTCTGTTTAACAGCGATCAGTCCATCCATGTCACGAATGTACATATTTCGGGATAGTAGAAAGGGAAGCTACCTCAAAGCTTCTCTCTATTTCCCAAGTTTCTTTCAGGAAATGAATGTATTCTCGGCTTTCTTCGCGAAACGCAAGGATGTACTTGCCCTTGGGAGATCCAACGACTCGACTCAGACCAGCCCTCTGGTCATGTGCCAGTCCGCCACATCTCTCCTACCAGAGGCATCGGAGTGCATCGACTACATTTTTACCGATCCTCCGTTTGGTTCAAATATCTACTACTCCGAGGCTAGCTGTCTGTTCGATATATGGCTGGGCAAGAGGATGGATCGCGGACTTGAGGCCGTTGTTCATCGGAAAGCGGACGGAGGAACTAAAACTCTCGCCGATTATGGTAGCCTGATGACCGAGGCTTTTAAGCAAATGTTTCGGCTCCTCAAGCCCGGCCGCTTCCTGACCGTTGAGTTCAACAACAAGGACGGACATGTATTTCAAACAATTAAGAATGCCGCCCGAGACGCTGGCTTTGTAATCGAGAACATGGTTTTTCTCGACAAAGTCCACAAAACCTTTAAACAAAAAAAGGGCGACAAGGGAGAGGAAGACGTTGCCGGCCACGACGTGATCTTCAACCTTGGAAAGCCACCTAGAGATTGCGAGTCGAAGATGGACCCCACGAGGATCGGCCTGAATAGTTCTGTTCACGAGCTGGAAGACATCGTAGCGGCCACGGTGCGGGAACACCTGCTCGACTTGCCACAAAGCATCCAGAAAGACCCGAACACTTACAACGACGAACACCGCACGACGCCGTTCCTCAACACGATGCTGATGAATGCCTTGATTCCGCGCGGAGTGGACGTGTCGCGGTTGAATCTGCCGTTCATCGAACGGATCTGCGGCCGGTACTTCCGCAAGGTGGACGGCCGCTGGTATCTGCGGGACGAAGCCGTCGGCGATCAGGCGTCCAACGGCAAGAAAGGCTTCCTCTTTCCGACGTCGGATGAGGTCCCTGTCATCCAGGACGAGACCAGCGCCATCGCTTGGCTGCGCCAAGCTCTCGCCAAGACCCCGATGCGGATCGGCGAACTACGCCCCCACTGGATGAAGGCCACCGTCCGGCTCACCGGCGACCTGTCAACCCAACTCGAGCGGTTCCTTCGCGAGAACTTCTGGCCCGATCGCTCGACACGACGCTGGCGGATTCCCACCGCCGAGGAACTGGCCGAGCTCAACGACCACGAGCGCCAGCGTGCCTGTCACGACGCCGAGCGCTTTCTGGAAGGGAAACTCTCCCCACCGCCGACGGATGTCGAGGTCCTCGGCTGGATCGAGCGGCTCTATGACGCCGCCGGCCGGCTGGAAGAGGAGGCCGAGGGTCTGGTCGATCCTGGGGAGCAGCCGGTATTGCCCGAGGAGGCGGTCGGATACTACCGGATGATGGCCCGGCTGCTTCAGAGCGTCTTGAAGGAAAACGTGGATGCGTCGTCCTACACTCGTGCGAGCCGCCAGTGCCGGACGGCGGCCCGTAAGGTCGAGGAGCATGATGCCCGCTCGGATGAGGCCGACGGTCACGGTGCGTCCGGGGCTCGACAGGGTCGGCTTTTCGACTGATCGGGCGTCGAGACGGCAGTCCGAAGCCGGCGATGGCCACGGAGAACGTTCTTGACTCATCCAGAAGTACCGCTGACGCGGATTGTGACGAAACGCCTTGTGTTTACGCCAAAGGCGTTACACAACAGAGCCCAGGGTCAAGCAGCGCACTCTGGGAACGCGTCGATCCTCCGTAATCGTCCATCGTACCCCAACGGGGTTCCACAAGACGACCACCAACACGATGTGGAACTCCTTCAGGGTACATGGCTAGGGCACCGTGTTCGGTCCCCAGGGTGCGCTTCGGCGACCCTGGGCTCTGTTGTGTATCCCCGTTGGGGAACAGAGGTGTGACAATCCGGTTCACGCACGACAGAGGAATTCCACGGAGGACGATTCGAAAAGGAGCCATGCCCCATGAGCCCCAAGCGTCCCGGACATCCCGATGACCTGGTGCGTCGCCAGCTCGGCACACGGCCGCAGGGGAACCAGTGCCGCGCTGGCGCTCGACCCGGACCGGCTGGTCGAGCTGGGTCGCACGCTCCTTGATGAGACGGGGCGTAGCTGGGAGGTAGTCCCGTATCGTGGCGACGACGTCGCGACGCGGCGGGCCTGGGCGCATGCCCGTTCGGGGTCGGACGCAATCCTGCTCCTGTTGACCCGTCCTGAGGGGGATGACTCGCCCCTGGAGGCGAGCGGGGTCGCCGACCTGATCGGCGCGCGGAGGGAGCCCCGATCGACCTGTCGATCCTGGGGTATTTCCACAGTGTCTTCCCCGGGTCAATCCGCCCGCCGCAGCATATTCGAACACGGCATGCGTTCGTCGAACAGATAGAGGAGATCGTCAAGGCGTACCCGCGCTGCAAGGACCAATGGCGAGAACCCGATTCCTGGACCCGGGGCCAGTTCCTGGTCATCCTGCTGATGTCCCGGTTCCCGAGCTGGGATCTGGATGACCTCTGGTGCAACGAGGACTCGACTCCGGCCTTCGCGGCTCACGCCATCGGACTCCTGTGTCACCCGGACGTCAGGCCGGACGACCTGCCGGCGATCACCGAGGTGATCTGGGAGTCGGCCCGACACGCGCCATCGAGTGAGGCGGTGACGTGGCTCTCTGTCGGGGAAACCGATCTGCGAGGCGTTCGGGACGAGGTCGCGGCGTATCTGGTCCTCCGGGACCTCGGGCCTTCGCCCACGCCCTCGCATCTCGACACCTTGCTGCGGGTCAAACTGCCACTCACGACCTTCGATCCCGAGGGCGCTGGGCGGATCTGTGCCCCAGGTGATCGGTGCGATCAAGGACTCAGGGCGGTGGGCGGACCTGCGTCGCCGGGCGGAGTCCTTCCTGACGCTGGGGCGACTCGCGAAGGTCGCCGACCTCCTGCCCTCGGAGCCGGAGACCTTGGCCCGGATGGTGGAATCGGAGTCGGCTCCGCAGACGGTCTGCGCCTTCCTGATCCGCCGGACCTTGCTCGATCGCTTCAACGGGCAGGCCGAAAGCTGGCCGGCCTGGGCGCGGGGGCTCGACCGTCACCCCAGCGTCGCCCGCTTACGTCGGGGTCAATGCACAGAACCGTCCGAACGAGTATGTGCCGCTCAAAGGGCGGCGACGGCCCATCTCTCGGGTGTGGAAACGGCCCTGGCCGAAGAGGTGCCCGAATTCGATTCGGCCGAAGCGCTCCTGGATTGGTACGTGGCCCAGAGGCGCCACATGCTGGAATTCCAGGTCGCCGAGGCTTTCGCCTGCTGGAATCCGTAGACGACTCCCGCGTTGCATGAGGCGGCTCACCAGTTCATCATGAAAGCACCGGATGCGCTGCGCTACCGGGTCCGACGGTACGCCGATCAGCTGGAACGGCACTTGGCCCAGTTCATCCGTTCGGACCTCCACGCCTTGGAATACGGCAAGCGAAGCACCGGTCGTATCCTGCCAGACCTGGTGCCAACCGGCCGGCACTGGTTGGAAAGCGGGTGTGGAACCTGGTCATGGATGGGATGGACTACGACACCTGGGATGCCGTGGTCCGCCCCCTGCTCACCGAGCATTTCCAGGTGGTCTCGGGACAGGACCGAACTTACTTCAGCCTGCTGCCGAGTAAGACGGACGTGCGCGTCGGGGCCTGCTCGCCGCGGCTCTCGGCAAAGACTGGAAGAACCTTTCGGGCTATCCGACCAAAGATGAAAGGATCCTGGCGGCTGGCGCTACTGGGCGTCGCCAAGCACGAATGCGACGGGAAGGTCCGGTTCGTCACCGATGCCGAGACAAGCGAGGCTCCGCACAAACTGGGATACAGCCAGGACGACCTGCGCGATATCAATATCCTGATTTATCCGATCAGCGATGACCTGGGGCATTACCACAACGATACTCTGGCCGCCCTCAACGAGAAGGTCCAGTAGCAGCTCGTCTCTCAGCAGGGGATGCGAGGAATCGTCAACGACCTGCGACGACGGGTCCAGCCGACCGACCTCGTGCTCATTACCTCCGATCATGGTTTCCAGGAACTCTTCCCCGAGGACCATGTGACGATTTCCGCCGCCAAGCTTTACGGGCTGGGCCGGTCGGAGGACGACGTCGCGTACCGCCATATCCGATTCGAAGCGACCGCGGACTGGGCGATCGGAGAGTTCGTCAGCTTACCTTGGGAGGAGCAGGGCAGGGGCAAGAAACAAGTGACCCACTTCACCTTGCCGGTCGGTGCCGTTTGGTATCAGAGGGAGAAGGGCAAGCCGCACGGTTCGCCCACGGGGGCGTCTCGCTGGCCGAGATGGTCATTCCTGGTGTCCTCATGCAGCCGATCCAGCAGAAGGCGGCGCGTGTCGAACTCCTCGGCTTGCCCACGGAGTTCGCCGTCAGGGAAGATGAGGAGGAAACCCTGGCCTTCGAGATTACCAACCAGGGCAACGTGGCGACCGCGTACGCCTTGTCCGTTTGGTCGAATCTCGAAGGTCATCCTGGACCGGAACGGCGAGATCGCCCCGGGTAAGCGTGAAGCCTTCTCCTGCAAGGTTTTGGGAGCGTATGAGACGGACTTGAACCGGGAGCCCATCCGGGACAAGACTCTCACCGCGTTGACCGTCCAACTTGGCCACGCGGGATTGGATGGGAAGATGGTCTGGCAGAACTATGGGCGGGAAACCGTTCGCGTGACCGTAAAGCCAAAACCGACGAAGATCGATACCGACGCACTGAAGGCGTTCGACGAGCTCTAGGAGGGGAGTCGCCGATGGAACCGAAAGACCGAGTGATCGCGCCGCTCCCGTCCGATTCCGCGTTCTCTCACGAGGCGGAGGTCCGTAACCGCCGGTTGAACGAGAAGATCCGGCACGAGCTAGAAGGGTTGGTGATCCTCAAGCCGCTGACGCGATGGAACGAAGCCTACAAGGAATTTCCTCGTTTTGTCCTTGAGTACCTCGTGGCACGGTACGTCAATCCCGACGAACCGATCGACGGCCAGCGGAAAATCGACCGCATCCTGAACGAGCACTACACGGAATCGTCGAAGAAGGAGCTGATCAAGTCGTCCATCCGGGAGAAAGGCGAGTACACGCTGCTCGGGCAACTGACCGTTCGCCTGGAGGCCGGGCGCGACCACTACTGGGCCGATGTCCCGGCCCTCGGGGAGAACACCGTCCGCGTCAGTCAGGGGGTCCTCAAGGAATATGGTGAGGTTCTGTTGACGAGCGGAGCCTGGGGCACGATGGCGGTCGAGTACGATGCGACCTACGAGATCAAGGGCAGGAAGTACCCCTTTTACATCAAAGATTTCACGCCCTTCCAGGTGACACGACTGGATCTTGATGATTACGTCGGGCGCCGCGGCCAATTCTCGGATGAGGAGTGGCTCGACTTGCTGGTCCAGAGCATCGGCTTCAATCCGGTCCATTTCGACCGGCGGACGAAGTGGCTCATGATGCTTCGGCTGGTCCCGTTCGTGGAACCGAACTACAACCTCATCGAGTTGGGCCCTCAGCAGACGGGGAAGACTTACACGTTCCGTAACACATCGAGCCGCGCCTTCGTGGTGAGCGGAGGCAAAGCCACGCCAGCGACCCTCTTTTACCATGGCGCGGCCAAGCGACTCGGCGTTGTGGGCACCAAGCACGTCGTCTACTTCGACGAGATCTCGAAGACCAAGTTCGACGACGCCGATGCCAGCATCAGCGTGTTCAAGGACTACATGCAAACTGGTGTATTCACCCGGATGGGTCAGGAGTTCCGCGCTTCGGCATCCATTGTCCTGGGCGGGAACATTGAAGTGGACCTTAAGGCCAAGCGTCCCTCCGGCCGCTATGACCATCTCTTCTCCGTTCTCCCCGAACCCTTGCAGGACACGGCGTTCCTGGATCGGCTGCACGCCTATCTGCCAGGGTGGGAAATGCCCGTCATCAACCCGGAAAACTACGCGACGGGCTACGGGCTCATGAGCGATTACCTGGCGGAGATCTTCGCCGAGATCCGGCGCCGAAATTACATGACCCACGTCTCGGCACAGGTCTCCTTTCCCGGCATGAATCAGCGGAACCAGGACTCCATCAAGAAAACGGCCGCCGGGATGCTGAAGCTCCTGTATCCCCAATTCCCCGCCGGGGATGTGCCGAGGTCCGTCATGGAGCCGTTACTGGACTTCGCGCTCGAGATGCGAAAGCGGGTCATCGACCAGATGAAGGTCATGAAGCCGTCAGAATTCCAGGATGTTACGTTCGATTGCTCTATCACGAACGGCGAGTAATCTGTACAGACCCTGAGAAGATCGCTTTGGATCTACGGCTTGGGGAAAAAGGCAAACGGGAAGGCGAAGGCGACAGGGATGCATCTCCAACTCAATGAAATCGGGCAGATTGCCAGGGCCGATATCCGATTCGGCGATCTCACCGTATTTGTCGGACCGCAGGCTACAGGAAAGAGCATCGCGCTCCAATTCCTAAAACTGGTCGTCGACATGGGCTCTGTCCAGCAAGAAATGAAGCGATACGGGCTGGACTGGTCCGGACAGTCTTCGGAGTTCCTCGACGCCTACTTCGGGGAAGGGATGCGAGGTCTATGGCGGAACGGAGCGAGCGGTGTCGTGGGAGGGCCGGAACATCAATCTGCCGCAGTGGATCGGTCACACGCGGAGGACGAAAGTCGAATCCCTGTTCTACATCCCGGCTCAACGGGTGCTCACTCTCCGTGACGGCTGGCCGAGGCCGTTCACCGACTACAAGCCGGGGGATCCGTTCGTTGTTCGCGAGTTCAGCGAAAAGTTCGCGGGCTCGTCGAGCGGGAGTTCGGTACGAGCGAGAGCCTGTTTCCCCAGGAACGGCGGCTGAAGAAGGAGTTCCGTGCCATGCTGGAGCGGAGCCTCTTCGCCAACTTTCGGCTCCGCGTTGATAAGGTCGGCGCCCAGAGACGGCTCGTCCTCGGCGCCGAAGACCACCCGCTGCCCTTCATGGTGTGGTCGGCCGGCCAGCGCGAGTTCGTGCCACTTCTGCTCGGGTTGTACTGGCTGATGCCGCCCGCGAAAGTGGCTCGGCGAGGGACGATTGAATGGGTGGTGCTGGAAGAGTTGGAGATGGGTCTTCACCCGCGTGCAATCAGTGTATTACTCTTGATGGTGCTGGAGCTGGTGGCGCGCGGGTATCGGGTCTGCCTTTCGACGCACTCTCCCCAGGTGCTCGAAACTGTCTGGGCACTGCGACACTTGAAGGAAAACCGGGCTTCACCACGGGACTTGCTCGGAATCTTCGAAGCTTCCGACACCACACCCATGCGGAAGCTCGCGGAAAACGTCATGGCTAAGAATGTCAAGGTGTATTACTTCGATCCGGCGGAGGGTCGAACCAAGGACATCTCCGGACTGGAACCCGAGAGCGAAGAGGCGGGAGAAGGCGGATGGGGCGGATTGACCGAGTTCAGCGGCCGGGCGAACGTGGCGGTGGCCAGGGCGGTGGCCAACGCGGATCGGGAGGCGCACCCCTGACTTTCCAGGAAGCCGTCGAGCAAACCCCTGATCTCAAGGGGGCTTGGCAGAAAGGCCTCAAGGCCCTGCGCGAAGCCGATCGGAATCACGTCGACGCCCAGGATACGCGACGCATCAAGGGGAGCGTGGACGTCGAGAGTTCTCTGAAACCGATTCACCAGGACCAGCGGCAATGGGATTACGCGGTTGGTTTCCACCCGACGAATCTCGGCACAGAAGAAGTCGTTTACTGGGTTGAGGTTCATCCGGCCAATGACGGCGAAATCAAGGTTGTTCTCGGAAAGCTACAATTCCTCAAGACGTGGCTACGCGACCGAGGGCCAAAGCTCAACACGTTGCGAAAGGCGTTCATTTGGGTGTCCAGTGGCAAGACATCGTTCACGCTCACCGCACCGCAGCAAAAACACTTCGCTTTGCAGGGCCTGGAGCACCCAGGGCGATTCTTCAGGATTCCGGACAAGTTCGTTGTTTGAGAGGCAGCCATGAGCGCGATGATCTCATTGATCTCGAAAGGCCCTCCGGAAGCGCCCTGCAGCAATTGGCAATACTCACATCGACCTGCTCCGCCGTGCCACGCCAGACGTGTCAGGTCAGCGTCCATGCCAGGAATTCTCGGCGTGTTTCTTCGAAGAACGTCGGGGCTTGGCGTGCATCAGGTCCAGGAGCGAGCTGACGCGGAGATCGCTTTCCAGATCCGCCTTCTCGGCTGTCGTCAGAGCGTCGTCCTGGTTCTTGGTGGCCCGCTCATGAATGTGCGCCATGTCCTGACTGTCGAAACCGATCGCCAGCCACGCGTTCGCCGCCACTGCCGGGAGGTCGGCGTCCTCCGGGTGGATCAGGCTGGCTATACTGGCCGCGTCGCCACGGGACGATAGGCGTGGTTGCGTAGTCATGATTTGCGCTGATCCGGCGCTGCCGAAGACGATTTGGATCGGAACCGACGTTTCGTCACATCGAGCCCCGTCCCATGCGCCTGCGACACGAGCGGAATCTCGAATCCGGAACCTGGAATAAGGAATCCGGTTCCGGCGCAAGCTGCATCAGGGGAACCTGCCAGCATAACAGCGGACGCGCTCACCGTGCTCGGCCAGTAGAGTATATTCGGAAGCGGCCAGCGGCCCACTTGCTTGCAGGACCTTGAGGTCTTCATCCAATTCGGCCCGACTGGAGGGAGCCGCCAGAGCCACGGCGACCGAGGCCGACTGGAGCACGAATCGGTACCAGTCGGGTGCGCTCGGGACGCGAAACTCGGGCGGGTCGTCGGGCGTCGGCTGGAGCAGGGCACCCCATCGCAACGCCGTGTAGGCGATCACCGGGATGCCGATCGCATCGGTAACAGGGAAGACTTCGCGCTCGGCGCCGCGGTGGGCCGCGTTGTATCGGATCATCAGAGTGTCGAGGAGTCCGCTCCGCGCCATCTCGGCCGCGAGGGCCCGCTGATGGCTCGTGACCCCAAGCGATCGGACGATTCCATCCTGCTTCGCGGCCTGGCAATAAGTCAAAGCTCCTCCCGGTGCGGTCAGGGCTCGCCATTCCGCCGCCCGTTCCACGTAATAGAACGTCAAGACGTCGATGTAATCGGTGCCGAGTGTGGCCAGGATCGATCGGAGCTCTTCGGCCGCGTCGGCCGCGGTGCGGGCGCCGAACTGGACGCAGACGACGATCGATTCGCGCCGCGAGCCCAGTGCAGCGATGGTGTCGCTGATCGCGTCAGCGCCACCAGGAGTGTCGGCTTCGCCGGGCCAGTTCAGGAAGTTCACGCCTCGCTCGATGGCGTGGATCACGTCGTCAGGCGCAAGCCCGGATCGGTCGCCCCGCGAAGCCAGCCCGAGCCGGCAGACCGGTTTGCCGAACGCCGTCGCCGGGCCGATCAGGAAGGGGGACAATTCCGTCGGAGGAGCGGCCGTATCGTGGAGCGTTGTGGTGCGTGTGATCGTCACGACCGTTGTTCTCTCCTCTCTTCCGCTGGCCGAGTCGCTCGGATTGTGGCAGGCTGCGGCTCTCGATTGAGTCGCGAACCGGACGTTTGGGACGGCCTCGGCAGTGTATCCCGGTAATTCGTAAGACTGAATCCCCAACTGGGTCATCTCCAACACGCCGCCGATCGGGCGCTGGGGATCTCCCCTTGGTGTGGTCCCAACTTGCCCAGGGCGGCGTCTCCAACCATAATGACCTGGGCTCGGGCGATTGAGGTCCCCTGACGAACACATCTCGCTCGATTTCGCGGAGAACCCTATGGCGGCACAATCACGACGAGACGCCGCCTCAGCAAAACCAGGGCGCTCCTCTGAGCTCGCATGGACCAAGTTGACGAGGGGCGATCTGGAGAGCTGGGCGGGGGTCCGGAGCGTCACCCGTGGGCGATCGTATCAGCGGCAGGGCCGGGTGAAAGACCTCCGGATCTCGAAAGCCGGGGAGCTGCTGGCGACGGTGGTCGGCGGCGACCGCTCTACGGTCCGGGTCACGCACACGCCGGAGAGTCCACGTGCACCTCTCAGATCGAGCTGTACTTGTCCCGTAGGCCACAACGGATGCAAACACGCCGTGGCCGCCGTGGCCGAGTATCTCCAGGTCATCGCCGACGGGCGAGAGATTCCCGTGGCCGCCGATGAGGATCGGCGGTGGGCGAAGTTCAGCGAGATCGCCGCGGAATCTGACCACGATGGAGATGACGAGGAGGTCGATGACGACGAGTCGGATGACGACGAATCCGATGAGGCGTCCGTCAATAAACCGAGCACCGCCAGGAAATCCGCGACAAAGCCCGGAGCGACGGCTTCGGTGAACTGGAACCGGAAAATCGAGCAGGAGATCCGGAAGAAGTCCCGCGAGGAACTCGCCGATCTGGTCTGGTCGATGACGCAACGGTTCCCCGAGGTTTATCAGGAGTTCCGCGAACGGATCGCTCTGCGAGAGGGGGATGTCGACCGTCTGGTCGCGGAAGCGCGCGACGAGATCCGGAAGGTCACGTCCGAGCGGGCGTGGCGTGGCGCCTGGAGCGGTGGAGACTCTACCCCGAACTACAGCCGGATCCGCCATCGCCTCGATCGCATCCTCGAGCTAGGGCAGGCTGACGATGTCGTTTCTCTGGGGCGCGAGGTCCTCGAGCACGGGCTGCGGCAGCTCGGAGAATCCGAAGACGTAGACGAATTGGCGGGCGAGCTGAGCCGTTGCCTGCCGGTCGTGTTCGAGGCCGTCGCGCGTTCGAGCCTGAGCGGTCCCGAGCGGCTGCTGTTCACGAAGGTGTTCTGATCCGCGACCAGAGGTATTCCAGAGCCTGAACGTACTGGCGCAGGTGCCGGGTTCGTGGCTGTCCTCGATATGGCGATGGACCAGCGGGGCCAGCAGCGCCGCCATTTCAGAGGCGGGCCGGCCCGTCTGTTCCTGAAGGTCCCGGATCAGCCGGCCGATCGCGCGACCGCCCGTGTCCAGGGGATGGGACTTCCGCGCGCCGGACGCCTCACCCGGGAACCGAATCGGCTCGAGCTGGTCATTGCGGATACGCTGGAAGTCCAGCGCAGCGGCTTCACAGAGAGCCCGATCGAGGTTCGATGCCAGATCGGGGTGATACGTCCTCAGGTCGAGTTCGGTGACCGAGGGCATCGCCTCCTCGTTCACCCCGGGTTTCCCCGGGTTCATCCGTCCGCTCAGAAATGGCCCACACCCGACGACCTGATTCCACTCCTGGATCGGGGCGGCGGTTATGGCTCGGCGCCGAGCCCCTATCTGAATGTCTTGCTGGAGATGGCGATTGCCGACAATCGCTCGGATGAGGTGCTCCGCCGCGGTCGAATAAACGACCCTCTCGTAACGAATGGCTTGCTGGTCCATAATGCAATCTGAATTCCCCCAGTGCCTCCGACCGCGCCACGGATTATGGAGGTCGTCCCGATCGGGTCCCCTGCTTGAGCGAACGAGCGATGCTGATCTACAAGAAAACCTCGACGCTGGCCGTGCGGCATGTGATTGATCCGCACGTCATGGGCACCATGGCCGAGGTGGTCATCAAGGATGGCGCCAGAGCCATGGGTCGTTTCGCCGAGGAGGCCGGCAGCAAGATCGCGGGCGACTGAGTCAAGAAGGTGGCCGAGAACGTTCGGAGCCGCTTCACCGACCATAGCGAGCGATTGACCGAAGCCCTCGCGCTGTCCAACGAGAGGGCGTGGAAGACGATCGAGATCGCCCTGGGCAGGCAGGGGTTCTGGGACCGGTTCGCGTCGGCCGAGGACAAGGCCCTCCGCGATCAGGTGAAGGCGTTCCTCGAATCCGCCCTGGCGGAAGACGATGCGGACTTCTTGACCACCTGTCTGAAGGAGTTGCGCCAGGCCAGGGCAAAAGGTCACCTGACGGTGAGCGACGAGTTCCGGCCGGAGAGCTTGGCCGAGGAAGTCGGACCTTTTGCCCGATTCGACGATCCCGAGGCATTACTGGCCGCCGAGTGCGCCGTGGTCGAGGAGGTCGCCCGTGAGTTCCAGCGATTGGGCTATCGCCACCTCGGGCGGCTGCTGGCGGTAACGCCCACGCGAGGCCAGCCCCTGCTGGCGATGGCCGTCCAGTATTACTTCCGCCGCGCCGTGGGCGAAGACCCGGTCCTGGCCCGGGAACTGAGCTGGGCCAAGATGGTCGGGATCGACCGGCGCGTCCAGGAGGGATTCGCATTCCTGGCCGTGGTCCAGGAGCGGAACGTCCGGGTCTTGGAGGAAGTCCTGGAAGGTCTGGCCCGTCGGGAAGTCGCTGCCATTGAGACCCGCAACGCCGTGTTGAAGCTGCATGAGGACATGCGCGGGCTGACGGATCAGTTCAAGCTGCTGCGCCGGGAGCTGACGTCCGGCCACAGCG
The DNA here is from genome assembly GCA_963845695.1 of uncultured Isosphaeraceae bacterium. Classification (GTDB taxonomy): domain Bacteria; phylum Planctomycetota; class Planctomycetia; order Isosphaerales; family Isosphaeraceae; genus CAWJTV01. Next base: position 42,405 of record CAWJTQ010000025.1, read on the forward strand.
TCTCCTATCGCGACGAGCACGAGCGGGAGCTGATCGAGGCCGTCAAGCGGCGATATCCGCGCTGAGTGACGACCAGCGGCGGCGATTCCCCCAGCTCGGGCTCGACCTGAGCCGCCTGGAGATCGTGGCGGGCGATTTCGAAGACGCCCTCGGCGAGGCCCGCTTGGCGGCCCAGCACCTCGCCGAGCCGGCATCAAAGGCCGAGGCCCACCATGCCGCCTACCGGGCCGCGCTCGAGTTGAAGTCCTGGGATGAGGCCCTCGATGAGTTGCAACATGCGGTGACCGCTGACGGCCGGTTCGCCGTCTGGCCCTCGACCCGGTACCAGGTCGAGCGGATCCTGGGCGCCGGAGCGTTCGGAGTCGCGTTTCTCTGCCATGACACCTACGTGAAGCGCCGGGTCGTCATCAAGACGTTCGAACCCGCCGGTATCGACAGGGATCCCGTCACGATTTTTCAGGAAGCCCAGATCCTGGACAGCTTGCAACATCCCGGGATCATTCGCCTGCTCGGCTGCGGGTACGTCGATGAAAGAGGGAAGCAGCGCCCCTACCTCGAGATCGAGCACTTCTCCGACAGCCTTACCCTGGAAGATCACGTCCACCGGCACGGACCGCTCACCGTGGACGACCTTCTGCTGGTCGCTATCCCGATGGCGGAAGCTCTCAAGGCGGCACAGGAAGCGGGCGTGCTCCACCGCGACGTGAAGCCGGGCAACTTGCTCATCCGCAAGACGCCGCGCGGCTGGGAGGTCAAGGTCATCGACTTCGGCCTGTCGCTGCGCCGGAGCCTCGTCCAGGCCTCGCAGGCTCGGGCGGCCAGCCAGGGCCGGTCGATGGTCGGCAGCGCCGTCGCGGGCACGCTCCACTACGCAGCCCCCGAGCAACTGGATCCGCTTCGGTGGAAGGAAGTCGGTCCGCATTCCGATGTCTTCGGCTTCGGGCGGACATGTCTGTTCGCGCTTTTCAAGACAACACAGCCCCGCGCCAAATCCATCCGAGCCCTGCCGGAACCTTGGCCCGACCTGCTGGACGATTGCTGCGATCTGGAGATCGGCTCGCGTCCCAGGGACTTCGCCGCTGTGCTTGAACGGTTGAAGCCCAACAAGAAACCGCCTCCACCTCCTCCGCCGCCCCCACCTCCATCGGACCGATTCACCAACACCCTGGGCATGACGATGCAACGCATCGAGCCCGGCGAGTTCCTCATGGGCTCGACCAAGGCCCAGATCGACACGCTGGTGAAGCAGTTTCCCGGTTCCGAGGGCGGGTGGCTCGACGCCGAGCAGCCGCAGCATCCGGTCAAGATCACGCGGCCGTTCTACCTGGCAGCGCATGCCGTCACGGTGGGACAGTTCCGCCGGTTCGTTGAGAGTAGTGGTTACAAGACCGAAGCGGAGCAAGGAGATCGCGGAAGCTATGGCTGGGACGGAAAAGAGTGGAAGCTCGACCCCAAGATAAACTGGAAGACCCCGGGATTCGCTCAGGGGAATGATCACCCGGTCGTCTGCGTGAGTTACAACGACGCCTTGGCGTTCCTCGGCTGGCTCAACGAGCAGGAAACGGAGAAAAAGCGCGGCTACTGCTTGCCGACCGAGGCGGAGTGGGAGTATGCTTGCCGGGCCGGCACGGGGGGCATTTACGGGGGTAGCGACGACCCCGAAAGCCTGGTTCGCATCGCCAACGTCGCTGATGCGTCGTACAAGAAGCAGTTCCCGAATTCAACATGCATTCGGGGGGACGATGGGTTTGTGTACACGGCACCGGTGGGCTCGTTCGAGCCCAACGCCTGGCACTTGTACGATATGATCGGCAACGTCTGGGAATGGTGCGACGACGGGTATGACCCGAAGTTCTATCAGTCGTCGCCGAAAGAGGATCCCGCGGCCCCGTGGAGGCCTCGTCCCGTGTGTTCCGGGGCGGTAGCTGGTACTTCGACCCCTGGTACTGCCGCCCGGCGACCCGCAACAGGAACTTGCCGGAGTTCCGGACCAACTCCCTCGGGTTCCGCGTGGCCGCAGCCCAGGAATAGGGTCAAGCAAGTATGAGATCTGTTTAGGCCAGTGCCCTGGAGTGTAGGCCGCGACGGGGTCGGAGCGGAGCCGACCCGCACTGAGCCGGAGCGGAAGGGCTAAACAAGAACCCGGGCGAACGAAGACTCGAACCCCCGTCTGGTAGCGATGGCGAAGGCTCGTGGTGGTGCTATGGCCTCACGAACGCCGTTTCCCCAGTCCGTGCTCAAGTCCCAACGTGCCATTCGGGTCGGACCAGGTTACTGGTGTCCCGCGATGGTCAGGTGCAACGAACGTCTGGCCGTCGATCCTTTAGGACGGCTATCAGCGCGGAGACGTGGAACGGCTGATGACGCAGAGAAGATGCCTTTCGAGGGTCTGATGTCTAAATAGTCAATATCCCCATCGAATCAACAAAACCTGATAAGTCGAGCAAGGAATTAAGTCAAGTCTGCGGTGTGAAGCCTGGATTAGTGACGAGCGTTGTCAAGTTCACGGGGTGAGTCTGGAGGGGCGCCGGTAAGACGATTGTCGGCGTGGACATCGTGAGACTTTCTTTCTTCTCCCTTTTGATGATGCCAGCATCCGTCTTCGTGGGCGCTGAAGTGTGCCGGGCCGGCTACCCCAAGGCCGGCATGGCCTTCTTCATCGCGTGCGTTGGCTTCTATGTCCTTCACCTTGTATCTTCCTACCGGCCGAACCTTCGGCTCTGTTCCCGACGGGGCCCTCAGACGGAATCAATCACTGCGATCAACGGCCTGCCTCTTCCGGCTGACCTGATTGCCCTGAACAGGGCCGGGCGGTGGAAGCGACCGACGGATCGGTGGCGGGTCGATCGGCTGTTCCCATCAGAACCCGGAGTACGGTTGGAACCCACCCTCTATTCCCTCGATTACATGCCTTTTGAGAATCAACACTGGTTGAATGAGCGAGACCCGATGTTCCTCGGCGCGCCGGACGATGACCACCCGCCGGGCGACATCGACCCGAAACTCTCGGTGCTGGTCGGAGACCTGGGCCACGGGTCCGATCAGCCGATTGCTCTGGACTACCGGTTGTCGATGGACCAGCCCCGAGTCCTGACGCTGGATTACACGAGAAGCCATCAGACCCGCTGGGTTGAGATCGCCCCGAACATTCGGACATTCGCCGAGTTGATGGGGTTGTAGAGCCCCCGGAATCGTTGATACGTCTCGAGTAGAGTTGCGCGGAGAGTCGGGCGGACGATGCGGGGATGTGGAACGGGTGATTCCGAAGTCATGGTTGACCGCTTCGCCGACGAGGGATCGAATCGTGGTAACCCAAACACGGGGAGGATTGCGTCCGTTTGTTTTCCTGTTCGGTCTGGGGCGTCTCCTTCTCGTGCCGTTGGCCTCCGCTGTTTGCTTCGCCGCTGCGAGGTGGTGGGGAGCGGCCGGCGTTTCCGCGTTCGTGATCGTGGTTGTCGCCGTGGTCTCCGTGAGACTGCGTCGCCTCGGCCCCCTCGTTCTCCTGGGGTGTTACGTCGCGAGTTACGCGTTCCTGATCGAACAAGACCCATCCGGTGGTACCTTCGCCCGGACCTACGATCAGATTCGGTCAAAGTACCTCGTCTGCGACCGCTCTTGCCAGGTTCTGTACCGGCCTCTCGAGGTGATCGACAGAGAGGTTCGATCGAACTACTGGCTGCTTCAGTTGTGTCTGGTAACATGTGCGTAATCCGATTCGGCCGTCCGGAGGTTCTATCCGCATCCTGATCCATTTGGTGAGCCTCGTCATTCGTCGTCGGCAAGTCACAAGATTCGCGGGAGTTTCCCTCTCTTTTTCCAAGGGCCGGTCCGCTCGGTTGGACCGATCAATCCCAGATGCGTACCGCACGAACGCACACTTGCCGGCTCCTCGTAGTGGCGTCGCTGGTCGCCACGGCCTGCCAACCGTCGGTGAGGCTCCCCGAGGCGGACCGGGGAGTCGCCGGGGCGATAACCGCCAACGTGAGCCGGTGCCTCCCGAAGGGGTGGCGACTCGATGCGATCTCACAGGCCGTACCCTTCCCCGAGGGCGAGCCGGGCCTCTTCCCCACCACAGACATCGCGGTTCTGGCGTGGAGGGCGGCGTGAAGATGATCGCCCCTTGATGGTGGTCGAGTGCCTGGTGCTCAAGCGATACGAAGACCCTCGGCGGCCCGTCGCTGGGTCTTGGCGTCTTTGTTCCAGGTCTCCCGGGGTGAGTGGGCCCTGGGCCAGGAGCAATACAGGATGCCGGCCCAAGGAGGCAGGCCGGGTTATTGTCTCTGGGTCTACCACTGCCGGACCTATCGGTCTTGCCCGAAGAACGAGCAAATGTATGCGTTCATGGACGAGTTCGATTGCGGGGTGACGCCCAAAGCGGGATGGCGATTGGTCAAGGGCTGGGTCTGTACCGACACCTGGCGAGCCGTGATCGGTCAAGAGCCGACGCGGTTCTTCCCTCCGTGAGGGTGGCCAGTCGAATCGATCGCTTCAGCGGCACCGAATCGCCGCGAAAAACGAAACGGATAAATGATCAACGATCTCTTACCGACGAGTGCGTTTTGCGGCGTTCGAGAGAGACGATGCTCCGCCGTTGTCCAGGATGAGCGAAGTGAATGGAGGGGTGCCGACCACCGTCTGGGCCCCGGGTCAGCCCAGCGTGGCCGTGGAAACGACTTTACCTGATTACGACGAGTACGAGGTCCGGATCTTCGATGTGAGTGCCGGCGGCACCTGGTCGCGGCCATCGAGATCGTCAGTCCGGCGAACAAGGATCGACCGGAACATCGATATGTCTTTGTCGCCCAGTGTGCGGCGCTGCTCCAGAAAGGCGTGTCGGTCAGCATCGTCGATCTGGTGACGGTTAAGCACTTCAACCTTTACTTCGAACTGTTGGCCATGATCGGCCATGCCGACCCGACGTTGGGTGATCCGCCTCCGGACCTCTACGCCGCCTCGTGTCGGTGGACCCGGCAAGGGAAACGAACGCTTTTGGAAGCGTGGTCCCGCGTTCTGACCCTGGAAGAACCGCTGCCGACGTTGCCGCTCTGGTTAAGCACAGACCTCGTGGTCCCGCTCAATCTGGAATCGAGCTACGAGCAAGCCTGTAGCGACTTAAGCATTACGTGAATCCAAGCTTGGGGGTCACGAATCGGAAATGCCGGGAGACGGATTCCCAGAACCGAACCTGACAAAGCCTTGTCCCCAGGGTGCGCCCTCGGCGTAAAGACCCGGCATTCCCTGACCCCGACGATGTTCAACGCAGTGGAAGGGGGACCCCTCAGGACGGCTCGCCTAGTGTTCGGTCTTGTGAGCGCACGATTCTTTAACAATAATTTAACCGTGGGAGACGGAAGTTCTGCGACACGACGGATGAGATCGCCATGCACACGCTTCGCCCGCCACTCTTCGCGGCCATCGCAATCAGCTTGGGTCTGACGAGTTTGGCACGGGCCGGCGACACGAAGGAGACCTCACCGACGTTTGAGCGGGACGTCCGGCCGATCTTCAAGGCGTATTGCCTCGACTGCCACGGTGGAAGTCCAGAGCTCAAGGGGAAGCTCGACCTGCGGCTGGCGCGAACGGCTCGGCGGGGAGGGAAGAGCGGGCTGGCGGTCGTTGCGGGACAGCCCGCGGAGAGCCTGCTCCTGGATCGCCTCCAGGCTGGCGAGATGCCGCCGACGGAGAAGAAAGTGCCGCCGGATCAGGTCGCCGTGATCGAGCGCTGGATCACGTCGGGGGCCCGGACGATCCGCGATGAGCCCGAGAGTTTGCCGCCGGGGATCGACATCACGCCCGAGGAACGCGCCTACTGGGCGTTTCAACCGATTCGCCGACCCGATCCGCCGGCACTCAAACCGAAGGACCAGGCCCGATGCCGGACGCCGATTGACGCCTTCCTGGTGGCGAAGCTCCGGGAACGCGAGGCCACGTTTGCTCCCGAGGCGGACAAGCTCACGATCCTGCGGCGGGCTGCGTTCGATCTTACCGGGCTGCCACCGTCGCCTACGGAGGTCGATGCTTTTCTCACCGACACCGCTCCCGATGCCTACGAGCGGATGATCGATCATTTGCTCGATTCACCTCACTACGGCGAACGCTGGGCACGCCACTGGCTGGATGTCGCCGGATATGCCGACTCCGACGGCAATGGTAATGACGACACGCCGCGTTCTTATGCGTACAAGTATCGGGATTACGTGATCCGCTCGTTCAACAAGGACCAGCCGCTCGATGGGTTCATCGTCGAGCAACTGGCCGGCGACGAGCTGGTCCCACGTCCCTGGAACAACCTGAAGCCGGACCAGGTCGAGACGCTGGCCGCCACGGGCTTCCTCCGCACGGCCGTGGATGGGACGTTCGACCGGTGCGCCCGACGAACCGCTCGCCGCCAATCAGGTCGTCGCCGATACGCTCAAGATCGTCGGTTCGACCTTTCTGGGACTGACCGTCGGCTGCGCCCAATGCCACGACCATCGGTATGACCCGATTCCTCAGTCCGACTATTACCGCCTCCGCGCCGTGTTCGAGCCGGCGCTCAATCCTGGGCAGTGGCGACGTCCCTCGGGCCGGCTGGTGTCGCTTTACACCGACGCCGATCGTGCCAGGGCCGCAGCCATTGAGGCCGAAGCCCAGAAGCTGGCGAAAGCGCTCGAGGTCAAGACTCAGAAGTACGTGGCCGAGGCGATCGAGAAGGAGTTGGCGAAGTTCCCGAAGGACCTTGGCGACAAGCTCCGTGATGCGATAAAGAAGCCCGAAAGCCAGCGGTCGGCCGAGCAGAAGCGGCTGCTGGCCTCCCATCCGAGCGTGAACATTACTCCGGGCGTCCTGTATCAATACAACCCGGCTGCGGCCGATGAGCTGAAGAAAGACCAGGCGCGGGTTGATGCTGAGCGCGCCAAGAAGCCGGTCGAGGACTTCGTGAGCGTGCTCGACGAGGTTCCCGGCGTGGTGCCCGAGACGCGCATCTTCCACCGAGGTGACCATCGCCAGCCCACGCAACCGGTCAAGCCGGGAGATCTGACGATCGCGTTGACGAGTGGCGGGCGGTTCGAGGTTGTCGGGAAGGAACCCAAGCTTCCGACGTCGGGCCGTCGGTTGGCCTATGCGCGCCACCTTGTCGATGGCCGACATCCGTTGGTCGGCCGGGTGCTGGCCAACCGGATCTGGCTGCATCACTTCGGTCGCGGGCTGGTCGAGACGCCCGGCGATTTCGGTGTGCTCGGAAACCGGCCGACCCATCCCGAACTCCTCGACTGGCTGGCGGATGAACTCGTCCGCCAGGGCTGGAGCCTCAAGCAGATACACCGGCTGATCATGACGTTCAACGGCCTACCGCCAATCGTCGCGCCGGGACCCGTCGGGTGGGACGGCCGACAACGATGATGCCTGGTATGGTCATTACCCGCTCCGGCGTCTCGACGCCGAGACCCTGCGCGACCGGATGCTCTTTGTCAGTGGACGGCTGGATCGAAGTCTGTTCGGTCGGTCGGTCCCCGTGATCGAGGACACGGTCGGCCAGGTGCTACCAGCCAATGACTCGTCCCGGCGCAGCATCTATCTGGAAGTCCGCCGGACGAAGCCCGTCTCGCTGCTGGCCGCGTTCGATGCGCCGATCATGGCCGTGAACTGCGATCGGCGGATGACCAGCACCTCGGCACCCCAGTCGCTCATGCTCATGAACAGCGAGTTCGTCCTGAACCATGCGCAGGCCCTGGCGAAGCGCCTGCGGTCGGAAGTGATCGGCAAGCCCGACCTGTCCCGGATGATCGCCCACGCCTGGCAGCTCGTCTACGATCGGCCGATCTCGGATGAGGAACGCGAATGGGCGCGTGCGCCTTCGTCGCGGGGCAGCTCGAGGTGCTGGCGAAGGCCAACGCGAGTGGCGATCGGGAGCTCGTCGTGCTCACGGATCTTTGTCAACAGATTTTGACATCCAATGAGTTTCTGTATGTGGATTAGCAGGGTGGGTGTAACCCACCGAAACAAGGGATTAGGACGTGGCGCATGCGGGGAAACTGGTGGAAGGCGAGGGGAGGAGACCTTCGGTCGGGCACCTGGGCGGGGTCAGGAGACCCGCGCCCAGCGCGAGATCGGGCACCCAGGCGGGGTCGGGAGACCCACGCCCAGCGCGTGGCCAGTGGAGCATGACATTGGTGGGTTTCACCCACAGTACAATTGCATACAAACAACTTCGGATGGCCTTTATGTGCACTGATACGCCCTATTCAACCCGTCGTGCCTTCCTGGCGAATACTTCGTTCGGAGTCGGGGCGTTCGCCCTGGCGCACCTGCTGCGTCAGGAAGGGTTGCTAGCCGAGACGCCCAAGAAGCCCGGCGAGAACCTGCCGCTGGATCTGAAGCCGAAGGCGCCCGCACTTCGCTCCGAAGGCGACGGCGATGATCTCGATGTTCATGCACGGTGGACCGTCGCACGTCGACTTGCTCGACCCCAAGCCCGAGCTGACCAAGCATCACGGGACCGAATACGGTGGCGACGTCGTTTACAGCTTCGTCAACCGAGCGAACAAGAAGCTCTTCGGCAGCCCCTTCAAGTTCGCCCGGCACGGTCAGTGCGGCACGGAGGTCTCGCAATTGCTCCCTGCGACGGCAGGGATCGTCGATGACATCTGCGTGATCCGCTCGATGCACACGGGGCACAACGGGCACGAGGTCTCGATCCGATACTTCCACGGCGGGATGGCCGGCATCGCGGGCCGGCCGACGATGGGAAGCTGGATCGTTTATGGGCTGGGCAGCCCGTCGCACGAGCTGCCGGCTTACATGGTCCTCTCGGATCCCGGTGGCCCGCCGGTCGATGGCACGATCAACTGGTCGAGCGGGTTCATGCCACCGCTGTATCAAGGCACAGTGCTCCGTCCCGAGGAGCCCCGGATCTTGAACCTCGACCCGCCGCCGCATCTGCGCGGGCGGTTGCAAGAGCAGAACCTGGCGTTCCTCGACCGGCTCAATCGTCGGCACCAGGAACATCATCCGGGTGAGTCCGACCTGGAGGCCCGGATCCAGAGCTACGAGCTGGCCGCGTCGATGCAGACCTCGGCCAAGGAGGCGCTCGACGTCTCGAGCGAGCCCGAGTCGATCCGCCGGCTCTACGGACTCGACCAGGACCAGACCCGTGAATACGGCACGCGCTGCCTGATCGCCCGGCGGCTGGTCGAGCGCGGAGTCCGGTTCGTCCAACTCTTCCTCGGCGGCCAGCCCTGGGACAACCATCAATCGATTCACACGTCGCTACCTGGCATTTGCCGGCGAACCGACGTCCCGGCGGCGGCGCTGGTGAAGGACTTGAAGCAGCGTGGGTTGCTCGACACGACGATCGTCCATTGGGGCGGCGAGATTGGAAGGCTTCCTGTTAGCGAAGGCAACCTCGACGGCAACGCCGGCCGCGATCACAACGGCCAGGGGTTCTCGATCTGGCTGGCCGGTGGTGGGATCAAGGGCGGCATGACCTTCGGCGCGACTGATGAGGTCGGCCACCGCGCGGTTCAGGACGTCGTCACGCCGAACGACTTTCAAGCCACTCTCCTCCAGCTCCTCGGCCTGGACCACAACCGGCTCGTCTATCACGTCAACGGCCGCGAACAACGACTCGTCGACGGCCGCCCGGCGCGGGTGGTCAAAGAAATCCTCGCGTGAGTCCGGATCCCCCGCACCGGCTCACTCAGGTCCTTCGAATCAGAGAATTTCGTGTGAAAATCGGGTTGGGAGCCGATTCCGGTTCACGAAGACTCCCAACCCGTTTCCTCATTGAACGGCGCTCGATCCTTTTCGTGCTTAATTGGGCACGTCCGGATCTATAGGAAGACAAGGTGGGAAACCGCTGTGGGTGGTCCGGCCCAATTTCGGTCGGGAGTCAGTTGGACGACCGCATGCGTCGCCTGAAGGAATAGCCCAAGCCCACCAGAATCGCGATGCTGCCCGAGACGATGCTCGATGGTTCGGGCACGGCACCCTGGTAACCAACCTCGACATTCGTGACCCCTGGAAGACTTCCGGGGCCGTTCTGGGCCGTCAGGGTGAATGCGGTGATGTACTCGCCCGCGGTAGTCGTGAGGAAACCCAGGAAGCTCAGGGACTGAGTTCCATTGGCATACGTTTGATAGGGTAAGATGTAGCTAGTCAAGTTGGTATCGATCTCGATCTGAATCTGGTCCTGACGAGCCAGCACGCCAATGTCAAATCCAAACATGTTGTATTGTGCCGACGCGTTCAACCGTCCCGGTCACGGGCGACCAGTAGTTATTTGTCATCAGATTTACGATCGGATCGTAACCCGTCCCCGTTCCGGTGACTAAGTTCTGATCCGAAGTGTAGGTCACTCCGCCCCGGGTGAATGGATCACCAGGAAAGCCGAACCCGGACCCGAAATCATTGAAATTCGAGTCAAAGGCGATGGTCCCTGCTGCGTTGAAGGTCGAAGAATTCGTCTCGACGAGCAACCCCGCCGTTGCCTGCCCCGCCGTTCCCCCCACGAGACAGAACGTCGCGACAGCCATGGCGAACCGCATCATTGCGATCCTCATCATTGTGCATATCTCCTACCAGACCCTCGCATTCGCGCTGAGTTCTAGTCATCTACCGTAGATGAGCTAAATCGCATTCTCTGCGAGGGAGTCTCATATCTTCGTTCGATGCAATGCGAAGTTCAATAATGTTGGGAAGAATCGACAGAACTTAAATTTCAACAATGTTGAAAAAAATCAACATAACTCAAATGTGGTCAATATAAAGGGGTGGGGGGTTGGAACCGTGGAGACAAACGGCCAGGGGCTGATTCCGTTTGACGGGTACCCCCAACCCATTTCCTCATATCTGAGCGTTTCGTAGAAAAGGAAAACAAGTCGTCAAACTTGGCCAAGGCTCGACGGTGTCCGGGAGTTTCCCGTATCCCGGTCTCCAGGCTGATGAGGCCCGCGGAATGGACATCCGGCTTTCGTCCCGCCGCCCAGAGCTACTTATCGAACGAGAGAAACGAGCAGGTCGAATAGCCGGCGTGGGAGGGAGGGACCTGTCGATGCGTCTCAACGCTTTTCCAGAGGGGACTTCCAAGACCGAGAGCCGGCTCTTTCCGCACGAGCCGAGGGTCGAGCCGTTCTTGCACGAGAAGGTGGAACACGCACCGGCCGGGGTGAGCCGTCGAGTTAGCGACACGAGCCTCATTCGATGAGGATGGCGCCAGAAAACCGACCGTATCAGGCGTCGCTTCGTCTCTCGTTCCCTCGATCGGGAACTAGTAACCTCGATGCGTTCTCCAAGGACGATCGAGGCACTTATCCTCACTCAAGTTCGCCACCATACATCGTCGCGAGAGCCTTCAGCGCCGCCTTGGGGCGGCGGTCGATCGTGACCGCGCCGAAGGCTCCGAACGGGCCGTTGGACTGGAAATGCCTCCGGTGGTAGTAATCGGCCCAGGACCACAGGACGCCACCCGAGACTTCGGGCACAGCCGAGATCGCCTCCCAGGCCGATCGGATGTAAGCGGCCTGGAAATCCTCGGTTGACGCGACGTCCCCGTGCATCCCGGGAATGCCGATCGCCCCGAACTCCGCGACCAAGAGCGGCTTGTCCGGGAATGCTTCGATCTGACGACGCAGGTGCTGCTCGGACGGTCTTCGTGCGCGTTCGTCGAGCTGATTGCGATGGACGGCGATGGTACCGCCGATCGAGCCGTAGTACATGTTGGTCGCCACCAGGTCGGCGTCTTCATAGGCGCGGTGCTCGCGGACCGAGCCAGGGGCCGTCACGAACGTGACCAGGCGCGTCGGGTCGAGTTCCTTCGTCCGGCCGATCAGGGTGCGCATGACCTTGATGCCAACCGCGTTGTTGGTCCTCGACTCGTTGGCCATGCTCCAGATGATGAGGCACGGGTGGTTCTTGTCGCGGCGGATCATCGTTTCGAGCATCGGCAGGGCGCGATCCAAGATGCGCTCGTCCTGCACCACGCCTTCCTTGCCGAACCATTCCACACCCCACCAGTTGATCGGCAGCTCTTCCAGGAACAGGATGCCCAGGCGATCGCAGAGTGCGAGGAATTCAGGCGATTGCGGGTAGTGGGTGCGGATCAGGTTGATGCCGGTCTTCTTCATCAACCGCAGCTCGTCCTCGACGAGCTTCCTGGGCGGATTCGGGCCGAAGCGGCCGAACTCGTCGTAGCGATTGACCCCCTTGATCTTCAGGGGCTTGCCATTGAGGAGGATCTGTCGGCCGCGCGCGGCGATCGTTCGGATCCCGAACGATGTCGAGATCCGATCGATCACCGTCTCGCCCCGCTTCAGGGCCGCGACGAGGGTGTTCAGGGCCGGTGACTCGGGCGACCAGGTCCTGGCCTGCGCGAGCTTCAAGGTCAACTCGTGTCGAGAGGTCGTGCCCTTGCGAGTTGCAATCGATAGCGTTTGTGTCGATGCCTCGTTGCCGAGCACGGCCAGACGTAAGACCAGATCCTCGGGGTCCGCGCGGCCGTTGAGGTCGACCGTGCAGGCGACGGATGCTCCGTCGCCCACTGGCACGGCCCGGATCGTCAGGTTCGCGATGGAGATCAACGCCTTGCTCTCGACGCAGACGGGCTGGAGGATTCCTCCGTACTGCACCCACTCGATCTGCTTGGCCGCCGGGGGCTGCTCGATCCGAGGCTGATTGTTCGACTCGGAGCACGAGGTGGTTGGCAGAGTCCTTGAGCTTGCCCGTGACGTCGAACTGGAAAGGGAGATAGCCGTCGATATGCTCGCCGAGTCGCTCGCCGTTGAGCCAGACCTTGGCGTGGTACATCACCCGGCCGAACGTCAGGTGCTGAACTCTGTGCTCGCGGGCCCATGAGCCGTCGAGGGTCACGACATACCAGCCGATCCCCTCATAGCCGTGCATGGCCTCGTCGTAAAGATCCCACGCTCTGGGCACCTCGGCCTCGCGCCAACCAGATCGGTCGAAGCCGGCGTCGTACCAGTGCTCTTGCTCGCCCACGTCGCGGACGTTAACCTGGAACCGCCAACCGCTGGCGATCTCTCGCACTTCGCGCAGCCCGGAATCTTGCGCCGAGGCGACGGGACTGCCCATCGGCACGCCGACCGCCGAGAGCATCACAACCGATAAAGCTTTGAACCACTTCATGAATATGCGTCCCTGTGGGATCCGACCGGTCTTGATGCTGCACTGGTGGAAAAGGGTTCGGACGGGACAACTTCCCAGGAATCGAGGTGCTTCTCTGATCTGACGCATCGACAGCGTCAGACGAGGACGTTGTGCACGGTTCACCCTCAGGGGAATCTCCTTCCGGCCAGGTTCAGCCGTCGATCTCGCGGTCCCAGACACCGGTTGACGAGCCGGGTGCGGGCTGGTGTATGTGAACCGTCTCGCTTGATTGGACACCTCCTCACTCTGCGAGCATGGACTGGAGGAATCCCCTCACGGTCCTGTCCGGCCTCTCACTGGAAAGGACTCGAATCCTGCGCGGCAGGAGCTTCTGGGCCTCGTGCTCCGAGAGCCGATTCCCATCGCCATCGATCGCGTTGACGATGACTCCTTGAGCTCGAGACAAGGCCAGTAGTTGTGGCAGGTCCCAATGATGTAACACATCGAACACAAAGAACGAGGCCGGGATCTCGCGGTCGAACGACGTGATCCGGTTGCCGTCGGCCGGCACGAGCCGGAACGACTCGCGGAGCGCGTCGGGCCGCTCGAAGAACGCGCGGTATCTGAGGAATCCGTCGCGGAGGAGATACCACGCGAGTCGCGGTGGTCCGGGCTCGCCACGTCCGTCGCGAGCGATCGCGTAGACGGCCAGGAGAGACGCATTTTGACCACGGGCGTAGAGGCCGATCGGCTTGCCGGGGAATGCGCCGGCAGTGCCCAGCTCCTGGATCACGCGGCCCACGTCGTACGCCTGGCGGCCCACGAAGTTCTCGCCCAGCAGGAGGCTGACGGCGAAGATCCAGCCGGTCTTGCCGCTTGCCGATTCGCCGATGCCGCGTGGGTTAACGCCGCAGACCGCCCAGCCTCGTTCGAATGCCTCGGCGACGACTGGAACCGAGGCCAAGGCTTCCTTGCCGCGGTCGTCGACGGCCACGACCACGCCTCGGACCTCTCCTGGTGGGCGGAACAGGAACGCCGGGACCGTGATCCCCGGCTCGGTCGGGATCAAGAGCCGTTGGAGCCGGACGGGCTCGATCCGGAGTCGGGACGGTTGCGGTGCTGGCCAGGGGCCCAAAACCGATTCCAGGTCGAGCTTCCGGTCTGGCGATTCCGGCGGCAGGTTACGGGCGAGGCGCTGAACCATGGCGATGATTGCCGGGCCGGCCGGCTGGTTCTGGCCCGGGGGGAAGCAGCGGAGCTCAGTCGCGTCGAAAGGGGGTGTCTCGGTCGGCGGCTCCGGGAACGGACGGCCGTCGCCGCGGTCCATCAGCCAGCGGAGGAACCAGCCATAGGCCGCCTCGCGCTTCTTTCGCTGGTAACCGTGCCCTTCGAATGAGTTGACGACCAGGCCGATCCGGTCGCCGGCGCCGTAGGATTCATAAAGTGCGCGGCCGTAATCGGCGACGGCCTTCACGCCTTCGAGTGGGAAGCTCTGGTCCTGCTCGGCGGCGATGATCAAGATCGGCTTCGGGGCCGCCATCGCCAGCAGCTCGTGGTTATTGGCGTATCGGATCAGGCCCGGGACGAAGTGGCAGTGCTCGGCGGCCTGGTACCAATCGAGCGGCCGGCAGACGTGGATCTGCTCGGCGAAGTCGCTCGTGCCGACCACCGGGACGGCTGCCGCGATCCGATCATCGAGCGCCGCGGTGATCCACGTGTTGTAGCCGCCGCCCGAGGCCCCCGTGATCCCGAGCCGATGCGGGTCTACCTCTTTCCGCGACAGGAGGTACTCGATCGCGCAGCGCGTCTCGTACTCGGCAATCCCTTGCTGGGCGACCCCCACCAGGAGCGCTTCAGTGCGGCGATGGTCGCGCGAGGAGACCCCGCGCTCTCCCTGGCCGAACGGATCGAAGCTCAGCACGACGAAGCCCAGCCGTGCCATGTTGACGCAGAACGTCTGGAAATCGGGCCGGGTCTTGCTATCGGCCCACCAGTGACCAGGATAGAACAACACGGCCGGCGCGAGCCGCGTCAGGCCGTTCGGGATGTAGAGATGCGCCGGGACCATCACATCGGACAGCGTCTGGTAGACGATTTTTTCCACGCGGTACCCGTCTCGAGCAAGCGTGCCCACGATCGTCGGCCGCAAGTCGGGCGGCCAGGGCAGGTGCTGGAGCCCGAGCGAGTGCACCAGCCTCCGTCGGAGTGCTGGTCGAGCCGTGTCGGCTTCCTGGCGGTCGGCGCGCTCGGGGGATGGCCGCCAGGGCACGGCGGTGCGCTCTTCCAGGTCGTCCAGCAGTGCCGCCTCCTGGCCCGTGACGTCCTTCGGCCGCAGGGCGGCGATCTCCTGTTGGAGGTCGGCGTCGACGGCCACAATATCGAGGAAAGCGACCAAGAAGAGGGCAAGGTGGTTGGACATGATCGAGTCGCCCGTTGCGGCTAAGAGTCCCTCAAAGAACGGGGACAGGCACCTCGAAGACTCGGAGCCAGTCCCCGTTTTTTGAGGGACTCTCAGACGTTCCTGGACCTTCCTGGGATTCAACACCCCTGATGATCATCGTCGCCATCTCGCGCGTCAAGGCAAGACCGAGAGCTCGAGGTGCGTCGCGCGTGCCGGGCCACGATAGACCCGCTGAGTCGCGGCGACGTAGTCCGATGCCTTCGCCTCGAAGATGTTGGGGACGAACGTCTGAGGATTGCGATCGATCAAGGGGAACCAGGTGCTCTGAATCTGAACCATGATCTTGTGCCCCTTCTTGAATCGGTGATCGGTCCAGTGAAGGTCGATGGGATAGTGTTCCACCTTCCCCGCGTCGAGGGGCTCGGGATGCTCGAAGCTCTTGCGGAACCGTGCGCGGAAGACCTCGTCGGCGATGATGAGCTGGTAGCCGGCGAGTGGCTCGTTGCGATCCTCGGGATAAACGTCGATCAGCTTGACGATCCAGTCGCCGTCGGTCCCGCTAGTCGAGGCGAAGACGTGGGCGAGGACCGGGCCGACGACGTTAACGTCATGCGCCAGGGGCTCGGTCTCGTAGCTGAGCACGTCCGGCCGCAGGTGGACGAACCGCTGATCCTGGACGAGCCATTCGGTCCACTGGCGATTCGAATACAACGGCGCGATCGGCCGGGGATAATACGGCACGGGCCGGGCCGGGTCGGAGACGTACTCATCGAATCCCGGCTCCGTGTCTGATGGGGGATCGAATGCCAACCGGCCTGCCTCGCGAACGGAGAGACGTCGCATCGCAGTACCTCGGGGTGGCCATTGATCGTACGACTCCCAGGCATTGGCGCCGGTCCGGAAGCTGATCACCTCGGGGAACTCGCCCTTGTCCTTTGTTGGTCTCCCGCCCACCTCCTTGTCGAGAACGATCGACCGATCCTTGAGGTAGTGAGCGAAGAAGGGGACCTGAATCTTCTCGCGATACTGCCAGGCCGTGGGCGCACCGAACCGGATCGGCCCGAGGTGGTCGCCGACGCCATTACTCCAGCCCCCATGGTTCCAGGGCCCGACCACCAGAGTGCTCACCCGATTGGAATCCTGCTTCTCCCAGGTCTCATAGATCTTGAGCGGGCCGTAGAAATCCTCCTGGTCCCACCAGCCGGCGACGTTGAGAGTCGGGACCTTGGGGCGGGTCAGGAACCGTGCCACCGCCTGTTTCTTCCAGAAGTCATCGTAATTCGGGTGATGGGCGAAATCGTTCCAGGTCGGCAGTTTTTCGTGGAAATAACGGACATTGGCGGCGGAGAGTGGTCCCATGTTCAAGAACCACTCATAAGTATCGTGGCGGTCGAACTGGAAGAACTGCATGCCGCGCACGCTCTCCATCCGCGCGACGTACTCGAACCCATAGCTGAACCGGAAGGCGCCGTTGTGGTGGAAATCGTCGCCGAGGTACATGTCGGCCGGCGAGGCCTGGGGCGAGGCGGCCTTGAGCGCGGGGTGCGGGTCGAGCAAGGCCATGACGGTCAGCCAGCCGTCGTATGAGACGCCCAGCATACCGACGCGACCGTTGTGACCCCGGACGTTCTCGATCAGCCAGTCGATCGTGTCGAAGGCGTCGCTCCCCTCATCGATCGCCTTCGGGTCGGCCGGGTCGCGAGGGGCACGGATCATGGCGAACTCCCCCTCCGACCGGAACTTCCCCCGGATGTCCTGGAAGGCGAAGATATAGCTGTCGTCCGCGAGCTCCTTGAGGCTCGTCTGGAACATCGAAGTGCGGTTGTCGATGCCATAAGGAGTTCGCAGGAACAGGATCGGCAGGGCGCCTTGCGCGTTCCTGGGCGTGAAAACCAGGGTATGCAGCTTGACTCCGTCGCGCATCGGGACCATCGCCTCGGTCGTCTCGAAACCCGGAACCTCGGCGGGCGCCGCGGCAACAGGCTGGATCAAGAACCATACTACGGCGATCGTCCAGGCGGAGGCCGCGGACCTTCGCAACATCATCGTCGTCCTCATCGTCACGAGTTCAACTCTCTTTCCAGTAGGGTGGGCATCGCCCGGAGGTCATCAGTCGAACTTCCCGGGATCGTAGCCTAGAAGATGGCGCTGACAGATCAAGAGAGCCACGTTGGGCGGCACGTCGTCGACCCAGGTCGGATCTCCCTCCTTGAGCTTGCGGTAGACGTCGCGCGAGGAGATACCCAGGAATTCCGGCCTGTAGCAGTCGATGGGCTGGATGTGGCCGTTTTCGAGCAGGAAGTTGTAGAGGTGCTGGAGTCTCGGCGCCACGCGGAAATCCGCCACGGTCGCCGCCAGTCCAGCGTTCGGGTCCAGAAGCGGATAGATGTAGAGCTTCAAGTCATTCTTGAACATCCTGCCGAACGACTCGAGGATGCCGCCGGCCAGGTGCGTGTAATACTTCTCCTCGAAGATTTCGCGGAGAGTGGGCACGCCCAGCACCAGGCCGATGAGCTTGCTGGTGTGGCGCTGAAGGTAGTTGGCCAGGCGGTAGAACTCGCCGAAGTTGGTGATCATCACGTCCCGGCCGAGCGTCCGGAGCAGGTCAACGCGATCGAGGTAGTCCTGGTCGTCGATGACGTCTCCTTGCTGGAGGTGGCGAAGGGTCATCTCGGCGACGACCAGGACGTCCTCGCCCTCATTGGCCGGCTCCTGCTTGAACTGGCTCAGGGCGCAGTGGAGCATGTCCACCGTGTGGTTGGTCACCGGCCGGAACCGGCCGCGGAGGACCAGGATCGGCCGCTTATAGAACGCGTCGGCCGGCTGGACCACCTTCCCTTCGGCTGTGAACATCGCCGCATCGGTCAGGCCGCAGTGCACCAGCTCGAGGCTCATCAGACGATTGTCCACCCGCGCGAAGGCCGGACCGGAGAACTCGATCAGGTCAACCTCGATGCGCTCGGAGGACAGGCTGTCGAGCAGGTGCTTCACGAGGGACACCGGATCGGCCTCGTAGAGGGCGGCGTGGACCAGGTTGACTCCCAGGATGCCCACGGCCTCCTGCTGCAACGTCGTCTCGCGATCCAGCAGGCTGACGTGAAGGAGGATCTGAGACGGCGGTGCGCCGGGACGGTTCTGGAACCGGATCCCCATCCAGCCGTGCCAGTTGTCCTTGCGGGTGTAGCTCTTGGCGGCGATGGTATCGGCAAAGACGAAGAATCGTGTGTTCTCGCCGCGCTTCTCGGCCAGGCGCTTGGTCATGAGGCTGAATTCATGGTCGAGCATCGTCTCGAGACGCTGGCGGCTGACATAGCGGCCCGCGGCGCCATAGATGGCATCGGAAACGGTCATGTCGTAGGCCGAGATGCTCTTGGCGATCGTGCCCGCCGCGCCGCCGACCCGGAAGAACCAGCGCGTCACCTCCTGCCCCGCGCCGATCTCGGCGAAGGTGCCGTACTTCGTATTGTCCAGGTTGATCTGGACGGCCTTTTGATGCGTGTCCACCCGGTTGTCTTGCATCGGGCCTCCACTCGGAACGACTGGCCGGATCCGCTCGGATCCTCTTGATGAATCGAATGGGGGATTCCAAATTCAAGATTCAAGATTCAAGATTCAATAATTACATAGATATTAATAATTTAAGGTCACGAATCTCGGAAATCAGTACCGCCCCGAGTCGATGGCTCGGGCGGCTTGTTCCCCCAGCGATTGGACGACGGTCCCGAGCATGGCGAACCGTGGGTCCCGGGTCGCACCGCGAACGTACCGCGCGTAGATCTGCTGGGCGATCACGGCGATCTTGAACAGGCCGAAGGCGTAGTAGAAGAGCATATTCGAGACGTCGCGGCCAGTTACCTGTCCGTAACGCTCGGCGACCTCGTGCCGGGTCAGGCTGCCGGACAATGTCGTCGGGCCGACCAGGAAGCGGCGGAGCGGCTCCAGGTCGCCCGGCTCGATCCAGTAGCCCAGGGTCGTTCCCAGGTCCATCAGCGGGTCGCCGATCGTGGCCATTTCCCAGTCGAGCACGGCGACAATCCGGGTCAAGTCTTCGGGATCGAGCACCAGATTATCGAACTTGTAATCGTTGTGGACCAGCGCCGCCCCCGACTCGCCCGGCCGGTTCTGATCCAGCCAGGCCGCGGTCCGCTCGAGGCCCGGAAGGTCATCCGTCTGCGCATCGCGGTAGCGGCGTGTCCAGCCGGTGACTTGCCGCTCCACGTAGCCCGTAGGCTTGCCGATGTCTCCCAGGCCGTCCGCCGCATAATCCAGCTCGTGTAACCGGGCCAGGTTGTCCACCATCGCCTCTCCGAGCCGGCGGACGATTTCGGGAGCGAGCGGCTGATCGGCCGGGGGCGGACGTCTGAGAATGATCCCCTGCCTTCGCTCCATCAGGTAGAACGGAGCTCCCAGGATGCTCTCGTCGTCGCAGGAGAGCACGGGGCACGGTGCCGGCTCATACACCTTGCAGAGGCGAGACAGGATGCGATACTCGCGACCCATGTCGTGCGCCGATTTGACCCGATTGCCGAACGGCGGCCGACGCAGGACCAGCTCCCGATCGCCCCGGCGGATCAGGTAGGTGAGATTCGAATGCCCATGGGGGAACTGCTCGACCACTACCGGACCGCTGGTGCCCGGCAGTTGGTCCGCCAGGTAGGACCCAAGTCGTTCGACATCCAGTTGCTCGCCGTCCCGGACCGGACCGGCCTGATCGATCGCGCAGCTCATCGTTGCCCTCCTCGAGTCAGGCGCTCACCTCGCAAGCCCGTATCGCTTCAACATGCGTTTGGCCACGACGGCCTTGTGGACCTCGTCGGGCCCGTCGTAGATGCGGGCCGCCCGCTCCTGTCGATAGAACCAGGACAGCACGGTATCGTCGCTGATGCCGAGCGCGCCGTGCACCTGGATCGCCCGGTCGACGACCTGCTGCATCACGCCGGCGACGTGGAACTTGACGAGCGAGATCGCCTCGCGCGCCGCGTCGATGCCGTGGGCGTCGATCGTCCAGGCGGCGTGCAGGACCAGGAGTCGAGCGGCCTCGATCTCGGCCAGGCTCTCGGCGATCCAGCCTTGCACGGCCTGACGGCTGCCGAGCGGGTCTGCCGGGGCGAGCGGGCGGGTGGCTGCCCGGCGACACATCAGGTCGAAGGCGCGGCGGCAGACGCCGATCCAGCGCATTGCGTGATGGATCCGCCCGGGACCGAGTCGCGCTGCGCCATGGTGAATCCGCCGCCTTCCTCCCCGAGCCGGTTCTCGATCGGGACCCGGCATCCCTCGAAGGCCAGCTCGGCGTGGCTCGCCCAGCCATCTCCGGCGTGTCCCATGCACGAGATGTTGCGCACGCGGCGAAAGCCTGGGGAGTCGATCGGGACGACGATCATGCTAGCACGTCGGTGTGGCTCGGCTTCGGGGTCGGTCACCGCCATCACGATGGCGAAGGCCGCTCCATCGGCCGCCGAGGCGAACCATTTGCGACCGTCGATAACGTAGCTGTCGCCATCGCGGACGGCCCGCGTTCCCATCCAGACCGGGTTGGAGCCGGGGAAGTCCGGCTCGGTCATGGCGAAGCAGCTCCTCAGCTCACCCCGCGCCAGGGGCATCAGCCATCGCGCCTGCTGAGCCTCGGTGCCGAACTCCCGGAGCAATTCCAAGTTGCCGGCGTCCGGTGCCTGGCAGTTGAATACGTAGTGGCCCAGCGGGCTCTTGCCGAGCTCCTCGCCAACCAGGGCGAATTCCCGCAGGCTCAGGCCCATCCCGCCGCACGACTTCGGGAGCTGCGGCGCCCAGAGTCCGCGCGCCTGGACTTCTCGACGGACGGCCGCCAGGGCCGGCACTAACTCCCCGAACGGCCGCGATAGCAACGCTGATTCGAGGGGATAGACCTTCTGCGCCACCAGGTCACGGATCGTCGCCAGGACTTCTTGCAGGTGTTCGGGGATGGCGAAGTCCATCGGCGGTGCTCCGGCCGGTCGAATCGAGCAGTCCAGACAGTTCCTGATCCTAGTGCTTGAAGCTCATCATGACAATCGTGCGGACCCATCGCAGCGTTTTGCGTCCGCGAACACTTCGGGGAAAACCGTCTTCTCTTGATGAGACTATGATAAGCGTCATGACCGAATGTGCCGGCAAGACGACGGATGAAGAGATCCCCGGGATTCCGATTCGCGCGACGGTCCCGGAGTTCGTTGGATCCGACGATTTCGACCGATCTTCGGTTCCAGACACGGTGGCAACGTCTTGCACTCGCCGATCGCATGCTCCATCATGTGTGGCACCGTGCGACTCGCGCGGTCGGAGAGTGTCTGGATGATGGTGACAACCACCGATCGAACGGAGGTACCTGTGTCCACGCCCTTGACGCGATTCCTCGCGGCGATTGCGACGGACCCCGACCTGCTAGCCGAATACCTGCGCGATAAAGACAAGGTGATTCGCGAAGCGGGTCTACCCCAGGAGGATGTCGCCGCGCTTCGAAGTGGCGACCGTTCCACAGTGGTGGCCCGGCTCGACTCGCTGGTTCCCATGCCAACGGTCCAGGTGGCCATCTCCGTATCCGCCGAGTTGGGGGGCCCCGCCCAGGTCATCACCCAGGTTCCTACCTGGCCGGTTTACGACACAGGCGTTCGCATCCCCACGGTTACCCATCTGGTCATCATGGGGCAGGCCGAGCGGCAAGCGTCTGTTCGGGCGCATTCCGCGGGCGTGTCAACTGGCGAGGAGGGGACCGAGCCTTCCGCGAAAGATCAGGCGAGTGAAGCGCAGAGCGTGCGCAGGCTGACTCATTAGGGGTCAATGGCGATCAGCGACGACACGGGGCGTCGCCACCCACCGGGGATCACGAACATGACGGAGCAACCTGGCGTCCAGCAGGGCTCGTTGATCGTGGTCGGTACGGGAATCCGCATCCTCGGTCAGCTCACGATGGAGTCGATCGCCTGGATGAAGCGCGCCGAGCGACTTCTGTACCTGGTGGATGATCGCCTGGCGGCTGAGACGATCGAGCAAATGAATCCGAAGGGCGCCGAGTCCCTGTCGCGCTACTATGCCGATGGGAAGCCTCGCAGGGTGACCTACCATGAGATCGTCGACCGGGTCCTGGAATCCGTCCGTGCGGGGATGTTGACCTGCCTGGCCGTCTATGGGCACCCCGGGGTGTTTGCCGACCCGTCCCACGAGGCGATCCGGCGGGCGCGCGCCGAGGGTTTTCCCGCCCGGATGCTCCCCGCCATCTCGGCCGAGGATTGCCTGTTCGCCGACCTGGAAATCGATCCGGCAACACAGGGCTGCCAGTCTTACGATGCGACCGACTTCCTGGTCCACCCAAGGACCATCGAACTGAGCGCGGCCCTTATCTTGTGGCAGATCGGCGTGATCGGCGAGTCAACGTCTCACCAGGAAGGGTCCGAGCTCTCGGCGCTTCCCTGGCTGGTGGAGCGCCTCTGCCGGCTTTATCCTCCCGACCATGCTTGCTATCTCTACCAGGCGGGCGTCTATCCCGGTTCCGAGCCTCTGATCCAGAAGACGACGATCGAGGCCCTGGCGGAGTCTGCCGCCGCTCGTGATGTCGACGCTCTACATACCTCCCGCGAGGGATCGCGTTGCTGACCCGATCCTCGTGAACCTGGTTCAAACCAACACCAGACCAGCCGAGCCGGCCGGCACGCCGGCGCGTTGTCTCTAGCGGTCAGCCTGTCCGTTTTCGGAGAGACCACCCATGAGCGTGCTCAGCTATCCGAGAATCCACTTCCAGGGACGATGCTTGATCAACCCCCCCACGGCCGACAACGACGCCGACGTCGACCAGATCGACACAGTGAGAGTGAAGTTGCTGCCCGGCCTGGCCGGCATGGAGTCTGACGAGGCCCGCTCCTGGCTCATGAAGACCTACCGGGCGATCAGCCCGATCAATCAGAAGCTCCACACCTATGTGAGATCCGGCTGGAATTACTTCGGTGAGGCGTCTGTGCGCTTCCTTGGCGTCGAGGTCACGTCGGTCGTCACGGACGACGGGGAGCAGAACACCAGCGACCCGATCGTCGGTCAAGAGATTCAGCTCCTGGGGAGCAAAGGCACCTGGCCGGTGATCTGCGACGTGGATCCGACGGGCGTGGCTGCCGTGCAGATCTTCATCGGCGGGTTGTCGCTGGGGTGCGATTCGCTGGGCCTGACCGCTCTGCACGACACGCGCGTATTTTGCCGTTGGATCGTATGGCGGAATGTCGAAATCTATCAAGGGCAACAGAATTTCGTGGGTGCCGGCGCCACCTGGCAATTCTCCATTCCGGGCCAGGACGTGTGCTACCAAGGCCTGGGAGACTCGCCGGTACTGGCCGAGCTCGCCGAGGTCGCTACAGCCCCCCATCGGGGGATCCAGGTTCAGTTCTGCTTTTATCTGACGAAGCCGCTGATCTCCGACACGGCGCTGGCCGCGATGTTCCAGGCGGGGTTCGAGCCATGCAATCCCGCGGAAGCCTTCATGGTCGGTACCATCGGAGTCTGGAACGAAGGCGAACCCCGCACCGTCCCCGACGGTCGCGTCCTCCTGATGCCGCCTCTCACTCCGACATCCCCGAACTTCTATCTCGGGCCGGCTGCTGCGCGAGTGCACCTGGACCGACATGTGGTTTCCCTCAACCTGATCACGGCGGTTCCGGAAGCCAACTACGATCGGCCTCCGACGAGCAAGGCCAATCTGGGGCACATCCGGCTCGGCCTGGTCCCACCGGGTGGACACTCGCCCATCCCCATCAGCCCGCACTTCGACTACGACAACGCCAGTTATCTGAAGAATGGGGGCATCGTCAACGTTCCCTACGATCCGGCTCAGGTGACCGCCGATCAACTGGAACACGGTACGCTCGTGGTGCTGTCCGACCTGTATTCGCAACAGCCGATCCTGACGGAAGCGTTCTCGACCCGGACCGTCGTGACCGACGATGGCGCGATCTATTTCGATGAGCAGGGCGAAGACAATGAGGAAGCCCAGGATGCGATCTTCCTTCTCGTCCGGGAGCGAGGCAGGCCGCCCAGCGAGGATGTCACGATCTCCCTGTGGGAGTATCAATTCGTCCTGCTTCCAGCCGGCAATCAGCAGCGCGCCAGCTCGGCCCTCACGCTCGTCGCGCCGGGCTCGCCCCTGGGTCATCGGCTCGACTTCCCAGAGACCGTCACGTTTCCCAAGCACCGGAAAGAGGCGATCGAGGTCCCGATCACGGCGATCGCGACGGGACCGCTCATCCTGGCATTCACGCTCAACGGTCAGCCTCCCGGGGCGGACTTCCCGCTGTTTGCATCCTCCTTCATCGGCGTCCGGGTCCTGCCCGACGACGATTACGATCACGTCCCGGACGAGGAACTGACCTGGGAGTTCATGTACCACACCGTGTTTCGATACTACTACGTCATTTTCCCGGGGATGTCGAAGATCATCCCGTTCAACAATCAAAAGCGCATGGAGGCGGCGGCCCACGAGATTGTGCGCCGAACGGATCCGGATCTCTGGCACTCGACGCTTTACATGCCGGTCACCCGGGACCTTTCCAAGGGGAAGCGGGAGTTGATCGTCCGATGGGCACGACCCCTGCCTCAGGTCATGCCGGCACCTCCGAAAACACCGGGTAAGCCACCCCGGCCGCGGCCTGCGCAAGCCCTGATCGGCCCGATCCGGCTGGAGGGTCTGTCGTGGGGAGCGGGAGCTCCCGCCGGGTGGGTTCAACGCGGGCGGGCAGCCTCGGCATTGACCTCGCGGACGAGTTTCTGGAAGTCGGGCCGGCCTCGGAGTGGTTGGAGGTCGGGGTCGGCCTCGAGTCCGGAGCGGTACCAGGGCTGATCGAACAGCTTCTTCGCCCTGGCTGCGCTCAGGAGATTCATGGCCTGGATCTGATATTGCTCGGCACGGTGGTCCCGTTCCGACGCCGGGAGGTGCTGGTCGGCTCGGGCGGACTCCGAGGCCAGGGAAAAGCAGCATGCGGCATACAGCATCACCAGCCCCGAACGGGGGGCTCCGGCGACTGCCGCCTCGGCTGCGGCCGTGGCGCGGGCGTGGTCCCTGGAGATCGAGAGCGCCGGGATCGAGGAGAGGATCTCGATCAAGCAGCGGTTCTCGACGAACACCGGCACGTCGGGGTGCTTGCGGGCCAGATCATCACTGATCCGGCGGATTCTCTCATAAATCTCTTGAACGCGTTCCGGCATGCGGGCATTCGAATAGGACGACGCGATCAAGACGCACGCGTCCACGAGGTCGGCCTGAAACTCCGGCACGTCCGGATGGTCGACGACGCGTTTCTCCCGGATCTCAAGTGCTTCGTCGAGCAGCCCCTTGACCTGATCGAACTCGCGATCGCTCCGGGCGACCCCGATCATGAGCAGGGCCTCGGCCAGTTGGTTCCGGTATTCCAAACTGTCGGGATCCTCTTCGACCAGTTGTCGGCAAAGGGACAGGCTTGCATTCAAGACGTTCTCGCTCGCGGAGAGCTCCCGGAGCTTGACGCAGAGAAGCCTCCCCAATTGGTTCAGGGTGACGGCATTCCGATAGCGATAACGGGGTTCCTTGAGATGGTCTCGAACGAGCTGCTCCCATACCGAATTGGCGTCCAGGAAGGCGGTCCTCGCCTTGTCCAATTGAAGATCTGCTCCGTAGCTCCGGCCCAGGGACTCGAATGCCATGGCGAGGCCTTCTCGGTACTCCGAAGATCTCGGGTAACGTTGCGTCAGCTCCGTGAAGATCGATTGGCCCTGCAAGGAGCAGGCGGTGGCCTCGCCCGGTTCGCCGAGCTCCTCGGTAATCCTGGCAAGCCGCAGGAAGTTCCGCGCGCGATCGGCCTCGACCCGCGGGTCGCCGTCTCGCTCTCGGGCCAGGCGCTCGAAGAATCCCCGAGCCTCTCGCAGCAGGTCGCGACGCAACGTCTCCAGGCCGTAAGCCTTCAATCGGGGATTCTCGCTGACCTTGGTGAAGAACCGATCCACGGCCAGGCTGGCGAGCTGGTAGTGTGCCTCCTCTTTGGACCGGGTCAGGGCCTCTCGTTCATTGGCGCGCTCTAGGACGAGGGTGGTGACGCTCAGTATGGCCGTGGCCACGATCAGGGTGGCCGCGGTCGCGGTGGCGAGGGTGCGATGCCGGCCAACCCAGCGCCGGACCTTGAACGTCCAGGGCTCCGCGAAGGCGCTGACCGGCTCATCGGCCAGGTAGCGTTGCACGTCCTTGGCCAGCTCGGCCGCGGAGGCATAGCGATCGCCTGGGGCCTTGGCGAGGCACTTCAGGCAGATGCATTCGAGTGCCGGCGAGATGTCGGCTGCGAGCCGGCGGGGCGGGACCGGCGTCTCCTCGACAACCCGCCGCAGTACGTCCCGGAGGTTGCCCCGGAACGGCGGTTCAGCGGTCAGGATCTCGTAGAGAATCGCCCCGAGTCCATACACATCAGTCCGGGGCTCGATCAGCTCGATTCGGCCCGCGGCCTGCTCGGGGGACATGTAGCTGGGCGTTCCCAGGATCGACCCTTCGACAGTCGCGGCCCGCGCGCGGTCTTCGGGACGGCCCATCGGCTGACTGGACGCCTCGCGGTCTTGGGACGGCTGAGGATCGGGCTCGCCGACGACTTTTGCCAGCCCCCAATCGACCACCATCACCTCGCCGAAACCGCCCAATACGATATTATCCCCCTTGATGTCGCGATGGATCACTCCGCGACTATGCGCATAGGCGATGGTCTGGCAGACACTGAGGTAGGCACCGATCAGCTCGCGCAGGTCGAGCCGGCCCGCCCGGCCATCCTTCCGGTTCTGGTGGTTAGCCTGGATGGCCTGCGTGAGCGTCCGGCCCTTGATGAGCCGCATGGTATAGAAGGGATCAGCCCGCTCACGCGCCTGGCAGAGCTCGTAGACCGGCACGATGCCAGGATGCTGGAGTTGCCCGGTCACGCGGGCTTCTCTCAGGAACCGCGCCTGGGCCGCCGCGCTCTCGGCCCCAGCCGGCTGGAGTCGCTTGAGTGCCACTTCACGGTCCAGGTCGTGATCGTGGGCGATCCAGACCTGGCCGATCCCACCCTCCGCATGCATCCGGATCAGGGCATAACGATTCCAGCCATCGGCCGGCTCGGGCCCGGCCGAGGCGGATCTCCGTCCGACGGCCGGATGACAATCGGCCTGCGTCGGTACCGGATGAATCTGCGTCCGCTCAACCCAGCCAGGAGAGCCGCCTGCCGCCGGATTCGTGTTCCACTCCACCGAACCGGCCTGGGTGCGGCTGTGCCCACGGTCCACGCTCGGCGAGCGATCGAGTTCTCTGGGAGTCAGATCCGGATACCGTCCTAGGTAGTCCTTGACCCTCGTATCCCGCTCCGCCTTGAGGCGGTACTCCAGATCGATCTGGATCAGCTCGACCAGGGTCCTTCGCCAAAGTGAGCTTCCGGCCGCCGGGAGATACTGCTCGATCTCGGGCGTCAATCCACGCTGCCACGCTTCCTCGAACCGGTTGACGATCGAGACCAGGGCCGTGAGGCCCTCATCGCTCTGGGATTGATCGGTGGTTGGCTGTTCCATCGAGTTTCAGCTCAAATTATGATATTTATTGAATTTTGCCAATTCAATAACTTTTTCTCGGGAGGCCGGACCCATCAACGGCCACGTCCGAACGCTCCGGACCGCCGTTTGTCGCAATCCCGGCTCGGCTTCGAGATCACCGATCGTTGAGTCGTACGCTACGCTTCGTCGATCGATCTGGCAAGTTCACCAGGAGATTCTTAGTTTACCCCGGTGGGACGGCTTTCGGGAGGGTGGGGCTCAGTCCGCGATGCGACACTCGACCGCTTACGGCCTGCCTTCCCTCATAACCATTCTCACGGGTAAAGTAAGACGCTCCCGATGAATCCTCGAGTATCGCGGCGCAACCGGCGGCTGAGCCCGGGCTCCAATCCGCTGGTCCGAGGGTGCGCTGGCCCGCCGTCGGGCCGGGAGGGCGGACGGGCGGTCAATGAAGGAGATCTGATGGGACTATCCGACTGGCTCTTCGGCCGCAGGCTGGCGACACTCGAAGAGGAACAGCAGCGAGTGGGCGTGCTGGCCGGCATCCCGATGCTGGGGCTGGATGCGCTGGCCTCGGCGGCCTATGGGCCCGAGGCCGCACTGACGTTGCTGATCCCGCTGGGTATCGGCGGAGTCTCGCATATCGGGCCGATCACGACGCTGATTATCGTGTTGCTCGCGGTGGTGTACTTCTCTTACCGGCAGACGATCGCGGCTTATCCGCACGGCGGCGGCTCGTACACCGTAGCCAAGGAGAACCTCGGCATCGGCGCGGGTCTGCTGGCCGCGGCGGCTCTGATGCTCGATTACGTTCTGGTGGTGGCCGTCGGCGTCTCGGCGGGTGTGGGGGCACTGGTCTCGGCCGTGCCGGTGCTCCAGCCGCACACGATGGCGCTGTGTCTGGCCATCCTGGCAATGATCACGATCGTGAACCTGCGCGGCGTGCGGGAGTCGGGCGTGGCGTTCATGCTGCCGACGTACCTGTTCGTCGGTTCGCTCCTGGGCGTGCTGGCCATCGGGCTCATCAAGACAGTCGCGACGGGCGGACATCCTGAGCCGGTGGTCCCGCCGCCGGCGCTGCCTCATATCGAGGCGGGGGCGACCTTGTGGATCCTGATGCGGTCGTTTGCCAGCGGCTGCACGGCCATGACGGGCGTCGAGGCGGTCAGCAATGGCGTCAGCGCGTTTCGCGAGCCGGCGGTCGACCACGCTCGGCGCACCCTGACGGCGATCATCGCGCTGCTGGGCATCCTGCTGGCCGGCATTGCCTTCCTGTGCCGGGCCTACGGTATCGGCGCCACCGAGCCCGGCAAGCCCGGTTATGAGAGCGTCTTGTCGCAGCTCGTTGCGGCCGTCGTCGGCAAGGGTGTGATCTATTACGTCACCATCGGGTCGATCCTGGCTGTGCTGGCCCTGTCGGCCAACACCGGGTTTGCGGATTTCCCCCGGCTCTGCCGGGTGATCGCCCAGGACGGCTATCTGCCCAGCGCGTTCGCCCATCGGGGCCGACGGCTGGTCTACTCCCAGGGCATCCTCGTGCTGGCGGGTCTTTCAGGTGCGCTGCTCGTCCTTTTCCGGGGGATCACCGACAGTCTGATCCCGTTGTTTGCCGTCGGAGCATTCCTCGCTTTTACGTTCTCGCAAGCTGGGATGGTCGAGCACTGGCGCAAAGTCGGCGGGCCGGGTTCCGGCCGGTCGATGGCAATCAACGGGCTCGGGGCGGTCTGTACGGCCGTGACCCTTGCGGTCGTGTTGGTCTCGAAGTTCGCCGAGGGGGCCTGGATCACCGTCCTCTTGGTTCCCACACTGCTGTTGATGTTCGTCGGAGTCCACTTCCATTATCGGACCGTGGCCCGCGAGGTCGTCACCGACGCTCCCCTGGACGCCTCCGGTCTGGAGCCGCCCATCGCCCTGTTGCCCATCCGAGGTTGGAGTGCCATCACCCGCAAGGCGCTGCGGATCGCGATGAAGATTTCCCCCGAGGTCTACGTCCTGCACATTGCCGGTGACGAGCAGACAGTCCTCGACCTGGAGGACACCTGGTCGCAACGCGTCCGTCAGCCGGCCCAGGCGGCCGGAGTCCCCGCGCCCCGGTTGATCGTCATCTTCTCACCGTTCCGACAGCTTTACGGTCCGCTCATGCAGGTGGTCGCGGACCTTCAGAGGGCTCATCCTGGCCGCGATCTCGCCGTGATCGTGCCCGAGCTGGTCCGGACCAAGTGGTATCATTATATCCTGCATAACCAGACGGCGGCCGTCATCAAGGCGTACCTGCTCTTCAGCGGCCTCCGGCGCGTCATCGTCGTCAACGTGCCGTGGTACCTGTCCGAATGAGCGAGCTAGAGGGTCCCACCGCAACGAATCCAGATGAGAGAGAATGAGATAGGGTGTCGAGAGCGCTGAAGGGGCGGTACGATCTGTCAGTCGCGGTTCGCCTGGGCTAGAATCGTTTCCTGCGCTACCGGATGACCTATGCCTGAGACGACTTGTCAGGGATTTCCTCATGCGACGACCCATCCTTCGAATCGCCTTCTTGCTATCGACACTCTCCGGATTCCTGCACCGGGGCTTTCTCCGCGGCGACGAACCAAAGTCGACCGCCGCACCCCCGAAGGGTGAGGTCACCCACTACACGTTCGACCACAGCAAGATCTTCCCGGGCACGGTGCGGGATTACTGGATCTACGTGCCGAAGCAGTACGACCCGGCCAAACCTGCGTGTCTCTACGTCAACCAGGACGGCATCCAGTATAACGCGCCCAAAGTTTTCGATGAGTTGATTTACAAGAAGGCGATGCCGGTCGTGATCGGCGTGTTCGTCACGCCCGGACGGGTGAAGGCACCCACGAATCAAGCGATGGACCGGTTCAATCGCAGCTTCGAGTACGATGGACTGGGCGACAACTACGTGCGGTTCCTGCTCGAGGAGTTGCTGCCCGCGGTCGAAACGAAAACCGCGCCGGACGGACGGCCAATCCGGCTGTCAAACGACGGCAACGATCGCTGCATCGCCGGCTCCAGCAGCGGGGCGATCTGCGCGTTCACGGCAGCGTGGGAGCGTCCCGACTCGTTCCGCCGCGTCTTCAGCTCGATCGGCACCTATGTCGGACTGCGCGGCGGCAACGTGTACCCCTCTCTGATCCGCAAGTATGAACCGAAGCCGATCCGCATGTTCCTCCAGGATGGCAGCTCGGACCTGAACATCTACGGCGGCGATTGGTGGATGGCCAACCAGGAGATGGAGCGCGCCCTCCGCTTCGCCGGCTACGAGGTCAATCACGACTGGGGCACCGGCGGACACAGCGGCCAGCACGCCACGCGGATCTTCCCCGACGCCATGCGCTGGCTCTGGAAAGACTGGCCGAAGCCCGTGAAGGCTGGAGCCGGGTCTCAGCAGCTCCAGGAGATCCTCATCCCGGGCGAGGGCTGGACGCTCGTCGCCGATGGCTATCGGTTCACTGAAGGACCGGCCGTCAATGCCCAGGGCGAGGTGTTCTTCAACGATATCCCCAACAGCAAGACTTATAAGATTGGACTGGACGGCAAGGTCAGTGTGTTCGTAGCCGACTCGAGGCATGCCAACGGTCAAGCGTTCGGGCCGGATGGCCGGCTTTACGCGGTCACTGAGGATCAAGTGCTCGCGTACAACTCCGACGGCACTCCGACCGTGATCGCGGATGGATTCCACGGTAACGACCTGGTGGTCAACCACCAGGGGGCAATTTATGCGACGAACCCCGTCCGTGGCACCGAGCCGAGCAAGATCTGGTACATCAGCCCGACTGGTGAAAAGCGGGTAGTGGACGACAAGGGATGGAACAACCCCTCGTTCCCCAATGGCATCACACTCTCTCCCGACCAGTCGCTGCTCTACGTCGCCGACAGCCGGTCGCACTGGGTCTACAGCTACCAGGTCCAGCCTGACGGGTCACTGGCCCACAAGCAGAAATACTTCCATCTCCACGTGCCCGATACCGCAGATTACGCCGGCGCCGATGGGATTCGTGTGGACCGCGCCGGCCGGCTCTACGTGACCACTCAGATGGGCATTCAAGTCTGCGACCAGCCCGGTCGGGTCAACGCCATCATCCCCACGCCCAACGGCCGGATCGCCAACCTCTGCTTCGGCGGCCCGGAGTTTGACACCCTGTTCGCCACCTGCGGCGATCGCGTTTACAAGCGCAAAGTGAAGGTGAAAGGCGCGAACGCCTACCAGACACCGATCAAGCCCCCGACACCCCACCTGTGACCCGAAGAAGGAGGACGACACCATGATCGCCATGAACCCGAATCGACCCACTCTCCGGACGCTCGGATTTGCGCTCAGCACTCTCGCAACCCTGCTCGTCATCGTCATGGCCGCGATCGACGCTCGGGGGCAGGACAAAACTTCCGAGGAGGGCTGGATCGCGCTCTTCAACGGCAAGGACCTCGACGGCTGGACGCCCAAGATCACGGGCTATCCGCTCGGCGAGAACTACGCCGACACGTTCCGCGTGGAGAACGGGGTTTTGAAAGTCGCCTATGACAAGTACCCCAAGTTCAGCAACAAGTTCGGACACCTCTTCTACAAGACACCGTTCTCCCACTACCGGCTGCGAATCGAGTATCGGTTCGTCGGCGACCAGTGCCGCGGCGGGCCGAGCTGGGCGTTCCGCAACAGCGGCGTGATGATTCACGGACAACCGGCCGAGAGTATGAGAAAAGACCAGGAGTTCCCGATGTCGATCGAGGTCCAGTTCCTCGGGGGCAACGGCCGCGACACGCGATCGACGGCGAACGTCTGCACGCCCGGCACGAACATCGTGATGGGCGGCAAGCTGATCACTCAGCACTGCACCGACTCGAAGGCGAAGACCTATCACGGCGACCAGTGGGTCACCGTGGAAGCGGAGGTCCACGGCAACGGCGTCATCAAGCACATCGTGAACGGCGAGACGGTCCTCGAATACGAGAAGGCCCAGCTCGATGACAGCGAGGCCGACGCCGCCGGCTGATCAAGAACGGGGATAAAATGCTCAGCGGCGGCAGCATCTCGCTCCAGGCCGAGAGCCACCCGATCGAGTTCCGCAAGGTGGAGCTCCTGCCGTTGAAGGAATAGGTTCGACCCTCGATTCCATGAGTGACCGCGATGAGAGCAGAGGACCAGCCACCGGTCACGGTCGGTTGATTCATTTGTGGTTGACGCAAGTTCCGGAATTGAGAAGAATGCCATCCACCGTGGGCACGGAAGCCCCATCGCGGACGGGGAATCGAATCTCACAAGGATGTTGAAAATGCGATCTCGGCACACTCCATCGAGAAAGCCAGCTCTCTTGTTGGCCGTGGTTGCCTTCTCTCTTGCTGCTCCCCGAGTGCAAGCAGACCCCGTATATACGTACCTCAACTTCGGCTCTGCCGTTCCGCAGAGCATCAACTCCGCAGGCGATGTCGTGCTCCAAGGACCGGGGAACTATACCGGGGTCTATCATTCTTATGGTCCCAGCGCAGGCCAGATCACGCCACCAAGTGCTTATGGACTTGGGGGATCCACCGCTAATGGACCCCAACTTGTCCTCACGGCGATAACCGATTCGGGAGAAGTCTTGGGTCAAATGACCACTGGAAGTACCTGGCAAGGTATTATCTCGAGCGGGGGGCAAGTGACCTACCTCGGATCGTCTCCCGGCTATTCGAGCATGATCCCGATGGCGGCGAATGCGTCCGGCGTCGTGGTCGGCTACTCTATCTCGTTGAATGGATCGGGGTACCATGCATTCGTCTATCAGGGAGGCCAGCTTACGGATCTCGGTACATTGGGCAGCGCTTACGCGGACGCGTCGGCGATCAATCGTGCGGGTCAAATCGCCGGTACTTCGAATCCGACGAATGAATCTCCTCCGCACGCGTTCCTCTACCAAGATGGCAAGATGATCGATCTCGGGACACTCGGCGGGACTCAAAGCCTCGCCGGTGGGATTAACGATCAGGGCCAGGTCGTCGGCAGTTCATCGCTCGCCGGACCGAATTTCGTCCAGCATGCCTTTCTCTACAGTGATGGAAAGATGATGGACCTGGGGACGCTCCCCGGTACGACCTTCAGCGAAGGAAACGCCATCAACGATAGCTCGCAGATCGTCGGCGACTCCGGTACCCATGCCGTCCTGTGGCAGAACGGAACGATTTATGATTTGAATTCATTTATAAAAAACCTGCCGAGCTACACCTCGGTGGTCGCGACAGGTATCAACAATCTGGGTCAGATCATCGGGTACACGCTCAATAGTCAAGATCAATTTACTGGTTTCTTGCTAACACCGAGTAATCTGCCATCGCCGGGTTACATCCCGCCTGGCCCCGAGCCGGTGACCGCTCCGGAACCCGGGACGCTCCTCATCTTCGGTATCCTCGCAACGGCTGTTGTTCTCCGTCGTCAGTCGCGGAGTTTGGCCGCCTCCTGGCGAAAAGATGCGACGCCCCCGCGCCTTCCGCATGGTTCCCGTCCGGCCTGATGCACGCGGATCTTACCGCTCGCAACCGATTCGTGCGAGGCCATCCCCCTAGAGACTGCTCGGGCCGCCTCTCACTTGCCCGGGATGTTGAACGACTCCCAGCCAGTCCCGGAACGGCCAGGTAATCGCTCGAGGTCAGGGCGAGCATGATCCCCAGCCAGAGGAACCCGGCAACGGCGACGATCATCGTGAGCCGGTGGCTGTGGAGGACATGCATGAAGAACAGCACGATCAGCACGGCCTTGGCCGCCGCGATCGATCATGGCGATCGGGAAGTGCAAGTCGCCCAGCGGGAGGAAGGCGGCCCCGACCGTCGCGACCAGGAGGAGCAAGAGCGCGATGAACACCGCGACATAGGTCCGGACGGGCGTGATGTGCTGGCTCATGAGTGTACCTCAATCAAATAGAGCATCGGATACAGGAACACCCAGACGATATCGATGAAGTGCCAGTACAGCCCGGTCACCTCGATCTGCGTCGCACCGCCGCCGGAGAACCAGTGCCGCCAGGAGAGATAGGTCATCACGCCCACCAGGCCGATGCCGACGATCAGGTGGATCGCGTGCAGGCCCGTCATGAAGAAGTAGAGGACGAAGAACATCTCGAATCGGCCTCGGGTTCAATCCTTCCGTGCTCGAACTTCGTCCCGATTCTCCTCCGGGACCTGGAAGTTCCAGCCGGGGATCAGATGCTCGTGGTACTCCGAGGTGTACTCCTTCGCCTTGACGCCGAGGAAGGCCGAGCCCAGGACCATGGTCAGCCCGAGGTAGATGAGCAGCTCGCGGTGGGCGCGCAACTGGGCGGCCCGGACGGCCAGGGCCATCGTCAGGCTGCTGCCCAGGAGGATCACGGTATTCCAGAACCCCAGCCAGACGTTCATGTGCTCGCTGGCCAGGGCGAACTCGCGGGTGGAGGTCGACCGGTAGACCGCATAAGCCGTGATCAGGCCGCCGAAGAACATGACCTCGGTCGCCAGGAACAGCCACATGCCGAGCGTGGAGGCCTCGTGCTGCTGCTCGAGGTCGTCGAACTGCACCTCCAGGATCGCCTCGTCGCTCGGATGAGGAGTGCGCGGCGCGTCCCTCACCGCGATGGCGTCGCTGCCGTTTCCATCGATGGCCTCGGCGTGCTTCGGGAGAATAGGCGTAGGGTCCTTCGGTCACGATGACGGGCTCGTCGAAGTTGTGCACCGGCGGCGGCGAGCTGGTCTGCCACTCCAGGCCCGTCGCGCCCCACGGATTGGGGCCGGCGTTCGGCGGATTCCGCAACGAGAGCAGCAGGTAGGCCAGCGGCAGCACGTAGCCGACCGCCAGGATCGATGCGCCGGCCGTCGACATCACGTTCAAGACCTGATACTCCGGCGGATACTCGTAATAACGCCGCGGCATCCCCAGGTAGCCCAGCACGAACTGGGGGAAGAAGGTCAGGTTGAAGCCGACGAACACCGTGAGTGCCGAGAGCTTGCCCAGCAGCTCGGGGTACATCCGGCCGCTCATCTTGGGCCACCAGAAGTGGATGCCCCCGAGGTACGCCATCACGGCGCCGCCGACCATGATGTAGTGGAAGTGGGCCACCACGAAATAGGTGTCGTGGACGTGGACGTCGATTCCCAGGGTGGCGAGCATCAGGCCCGTCAGGCCGCCCAGGGTGAACAGCCCGATGAACCCCAGGGCGTAGAGCATCGGCGTGTCCAGCCGGATCGACCCCTTGTACATGGTGGCCGTCCAGTTGAAGACCTTGATCGCCGACGGGCACCGCCACCAGGAAGCTGAGGATCGAGAAGATCATCCCCGCGTACATCGACTGGCCCGAGACGAACATGTGGTGGCCCCAGACCAGGAACCCGAGGACCGCGATGGCCATGCTCGAGAACGCGATCAGCTTGTAGCCGAAGATCGGCCGCCGCGAGAAGCACGGGACGATCTCGGCGACGACGCCCATGCCCGGCAGCACCATGATGTAGACCGCCGGGTGCGAGTAGAACCAGAACAGGTGCTGGAACAAGATCGGGTCGCCCCCCAGCGCCGGGTCGAAGATCCCGACATGCAGCAACCGCTCGACGGCCACCAGCGCCACGGCGATGGCCAGCACCGG
This sequence comes from uncultured Isosphaeraceae bacterium, assembly GCA_963845695.1. Classification (GTDB taxonomy): domain Bacteria; phylum Planctomycetota; class Planctomycetia; order Isosphaerales; family Isosphaeraceae; genus CAWJTV01. Next base: position 78,996 of record CAWJTQ010000025.1, read on the forward strand.
CGTCCCCAGCACCATGATCAGGCTGGTGGCATACAGGGCCCAGACGAACAGCGGCAGCCGGAACCACGTCATCCCCGGCGCCCGCATCGTGTGGACCGTCACGATGAAGTTCAGGCCCGTCAGGATCGACGAAAACCCCGTGATGAACACCGCCGTCGCCGCCGGCACCACCATCGTGTTCGAGAACATCGTCGAGAACGGCGTGTAAAACGTCCATCCCGTATCGACGCCCGCCGAAGATGAGGATCCACAGCGCGATCGAGCCGCCGATCATCAAGATGTACCAGCTCACCAGGTTCAAGATCGGGAAGGCCAGGTCGCGGGCGCCGATCATGATCGGGATCAGGAAGTTGCCCAGCACCGCCGGGATCGACGGCACCAGGAAGAAGAAGATCATCACCACGCCGTGCATCGTGAAGAGGCGGTTATAGGCGTCCGGCGAGAACAGGACGTCGCCCTTGGGCGTCATCAGCTCCAGCCGCATCACCGTGGCCGCGGCGCCCCCCACGAAGAAGAAGAGCGTGATCGCCGCCATGTACAGCAGGCCGATCCGCTTGTGGTCGGTCGTCAAGAGCCACGACTTCAGCGTATAGGCCTGGAGGTAATCATCTTTTTCCAGGAATTCGACGGCCGGCGCGCTCATCGAGTCGCCTCCTTTGCCCCGATCGATTTAATATAGGCGATAATCTTGAAGAGATCGGACTCGTTGATCTGGCCCTCGAAGGAAGGCATCAGCGGCTGGTAGCCGGCCACGACTTCCTTCTTGGGGCGGAGGATCGAGTCGCGGATATAACGGTCGTCGGCCAGGGTGAACCGGACCTCGTTCCCTTGCTGGATCGGGACCGGCCGCCCGTAGACGCCTTCCAGCCGTGGTGCATTGACGATCTGGCTGCCCCGGTGGCAGCCGGCGCAATGGTACTGGACGAACAGCCGCTCGCCCTGATCGGCCATCGACGGGCCGGCACCCGTCTGGGAGAGCCAGTTGCTGGAACTCGGTCGGCTCCATGACCTCGACCCAGCCGCCCATGGTCGAGTGATTCGTCCCGCAGTATTCCGCACAGAAGAGGTGATACCGCCCGACCTGTGTCGGCTCGAACCACATCGAGGTATTCCGGCCCGGCAGAACATCCTGCTTCACCCGGAACGCGGGGATATAGAAGCTGTGGATCACGTCTTCCGAGGTCATCGTCAGCTTGACCGGCCGACCGAGGGGGACGTGCAGTGCATTGATCTCGGCCCGACCCTCGGAATGCTGTACCTTCCACATCCACTGCTTGCCGACGACGAAGACCTCCAGCGCGCCCGATGGTGGGTCGTACAGCCGGTAGAAGACGATCGCCGCCCCAGATGAACATCACCATCCCGATCGCCAGCGGCACGCCGAACCAGAAGACTTCCATCCAGAAGTTCGCGGTCGGCGGATTGGATCGGTCCACCTTCGAACCCGCGCCGGTATCGATAAGCGAAGCTCACGATCAGGATGAAGATCAACGTCGTGAAAAACGCCGCGATCGCGAACTCGAAGAACGAGAGCGCATCCACGTGCCACGCGTTGGACGAGGCCTGATCGGGAAATAGCGGGAAATTCCACATCGTCTTTGCCTATGCCTGCGGTGACGTCAATCGATTCCAGATTCCAGGCGATCGAAATCCAGTCTCTGGCCCGGGTCCATCTTCCTCATCCGCATCCCCGCGTCGCGACGCCTGGGCTCTCTGGCGCTCGCGACGGAACATGATGAATAAGAAACTGCCCAGCGCCACGACCGTCGCAGTCCCAAGGACGCGAATCAGGCGCAGGATCGACAGCGTATATTTGCCCGTGGCCGCGTCGTAGTCGTAGCAGAGCAGGAGCAGCCGGTTGATCGGCGAGCTGACCTTTCCCTGCGCGCGCCCGCTCGAGCTCGTACTGGAGCTCCTTGGCCGGGTAATCGATGCCGAAGAAGTAGCGGGCGGTCCGGCCGTCGGGTGTCACGATGATAATTCCCGCGGCGTGGGCGTACAGCTTGGTCTGGGGGTTGTACGTGTATCGGAACCCGATCGCCCGGGTCAGCGTCTCGATCGACGATGCGTCGCCCGTGAGGAAGTGCCAGCCCGATTCGGTCCCGGTCCGGTCGTAACGCTCCAGGTAACTCGCCTTCTTCTTGCCCGCCAGCTCGGACGTCTCCACCGGATCGATGCTGAACGCCACGACGTCGAAATCCTTGCCAGGCATCGAGCGACAAGCGGCTTCAGGCTGCGGGTCAGCCCGTTCAAGAGCTGGTTGCAGAGCAGCGGGCATCGATAATAGACCGGCGCCAGGATCACGGGCCGAGGCCCGAAGAGCTCGCCCAGGGCCAGGTCACGGCCCGAGTCGTCCCGGAAGCGGAGGTCCAGCGGCAACCGGATGCCCAGCTTCTGGTCGAAGCCCACGTCGCTCACGATGCTGCCGCCGGGCGTTTTCAACTGCTGTTGCGCATGCGCAGGGACAGGGAAGCTCTCAACGAGCGAGAGGACGAATGCCGTCAACAGATTGAAAGCATGCGTCGTTTTCATGGCTTTCCACTCTGCTTCGTTTCCGGCCGCGTTTCGTCACGCTTGGTCCCCGGTGGGATCGAGGTGTTCGGAGGGGCACCCGGGACGGGCGCCGGCGCGGCGACCTTGGGCAGGCCCGATTTGGCAAGGATGTCCATGGCCCGATCGACGGGGATTCGGGCAATCCCAGCCTTGCGATCGACCCATCCATAGCTCGCGATACGCTGCTGTTCCTCCTCTTTCATCCGGGCCAGGTCGATCGCGGGATTCTGCTGGAGCCGGGGATTCGGGAACTGGGCGACCTCGATCTCGCGATGGCCAGGATAGAGTGCATCGGGTCGTTCCTTCGGCCGGTTGCAGTCTCTCCATCACCAGGCCGAGCACGCCCTGGACCAGGACGATGGTGACGATCAGGGCGAACGTGAAGATGAGGAGGCCCCGCAGCCGGATCCGGTTGCCTTCATGCCCGGGGCTGGCGCCGGAGACCGGCATACCTTGTGGCATTGCGTCTTCCACTGTTCGTCACCCTCCGGCGTGTTCCATGGCCGCGTTCAGACTCGGGTCGTTGAGCGGGATCAAGGGCTGCGCTCTTCAAGTGTCCGATGAAGACCGCCGCGCAGACGCCCCCCACTCCCACGATCGCCACCAGGCTCATCGGCAACTCCACCCAGGGGAATCGCGGACTGGCCGGGTCGGACGAAGCCGGGACGATCAACCAGACCAGGTCGAGCCAGTGCATTCCCAGGACCAGGAAGGCCACTCTCAGGAGGAGCCGCGATTGCCGCTTGCTCTCGCGGAACAGCAGCACGAAGAACGGCAAGAAAAAATGGAAGAGGGCCAGGGCCAGGGCGACCCACTGCCAGCCGCCGCGCGTCCGGCGCAGGTACCAGGGGATCTCTTCCGGCAGGTTGCCGGCCCAGATGATCAGGTACTGGGCGAACGACATGTACGCCCAGAGCATGGTGAAGGCCAGCATGAGGTTGCCCAGGTCGTGAAGCCGGTCGGCGGTCGCGGCCTCGTCCATTGGCCTGGCGCGGGACAGCCCGATCACCACGGCGACCATCATGGCCAAGGTCGCCAGCGCCTCACCGACGCACACCAATGCCCCATAGATCGTCGAGGACCAATGCGGCTCGAGCGACATCATCCAGTCGATCGCCGCGAAAGTGCCGGCCAGGAACAGGAGGGCTAGGCCCGGCCCACTGATCCGCTGGAGCCAGCCGCTGGGCCCATGGTCGCTCCGCCGGTCCTGATCGACAGAAAGTCGCCGGAGCCAGAACGCGAAGCCGATCCAGATTGCGAAGTACAGGGCGGTCCGGATCAGGAAGAAGCTGGGATTGAGGTAATGAGCCTTCATCCGGGTCGCTTCATCCTCCACGAACCCGGTCTGCGCCCAGGGATAGAGCCACGCCAGGCCCAGCGCCATCGGCAGGAAGAGCACAGACAGAGGCAGAAGGATCAATCCGCCGGCCTCCATGGGTCGGCGCACCACCAGTCCCCACGAGCCGCCCACCAGGTGGTGAAGCATCGTCAAGCCCAGGCAGCCCAGACCGATCCCCACCCAGAAGACATAGCCGACCAGGTAGGCGGGGAGTAGCCGATTCGGCCAGATCAAACAGCCGATCAGGCTGATCGCCAGGCCCGCTCCGGCCGCGACCCACGCCCGCGACTGGATGAACTCCAGCCGGGATCGTAGCGAGTCGTCGATCCGATTCGCATCAGCATTCATGGCTGGTCCCTCCGGGGGGCATTCTCATCCTCGGCGGGGAGCCGGCTGCGGTCCTCCTCCGGCAAGCTGGCGGCCTCGGCATGCTGGCTCAACTGGAGCGCCCGGATGTACGCTGCGATGGCCCATCGGTCCCGCGGCGGGATCCGGGACGCGTAGGAGTACATGGTCCCATAGCCGCGCGTCATCACGTCGAAGAAGTGGCCGATCGGCTGCTTGCGCAGCTCCTCGCTGTAATACGGTGGGGGCGGATTGAACCCCCGGCGGACGATCATTCCGCGGCCGTCGCCCGCCTCGCCGTGGCAGGGGATGCAGTAGATCCGGTATCGCTGTTGCCCGCGCTCGAGGACCGCACGATCGACCGGAAACGGCACCGTCTCGGCGAGCTTCCCTTGCGACCATCCCGTATAAAACACATCCTCCGACGTCCCGGCGGGCGGCGCGCCGCGCGGGTCATCGCGCGGGACCGTACCGGCGACCAGCGGCCGCGCCGACGAGCCGTCCTCGAAGAACGTGCTGGGCTCCAGAGGCTCATACCGGGGCTGCTCGTACATCTCGCTACGGCAGCCGGTGAGCATCAGTGCCGCGAGTCCACAAGCGAATACCAACCGCACGCGCCCGGTTTGAAGCTGCGCATTGGGGACCTTGCCCCGAAGGGGCCGAAACAAATTAGCCCGGGGCATCGCCCCGGGGACCGAAGTTCCCCCTACTACAGAAGAGCCCTGTAAGGGCGGCACGAGGAAAGACCCCGGCCCGATTTCTGTCGCCCTTTCAGGGCTGGGCTTGGGGTGGTCGACGCGGTCCCGGGGCGTTGCCCCGGGCTGATCTGTTTGGCCCCTTCGGGGCAATGATCCGCCGCGAAATCGTACCCACATCACACGTTCACTTTCCCAATGGCGAGGATTCATTGAGGAACTATCAATATGGGACCACGTTGATGGACTTCGGATGGAACTTCTCGAGGAACATCCGCGACTCCACCTCGTCGAACAGGGGGTCGCGCGCCTGGAGGCAGAGGAAGAATCGATTGCGCGACGCCAGGACGAAGTTGGGCGCGTTGAACACTGGATGATGCGGCCGGGGCAGTCCGTTGAGCCCGAGCATGCCGAAGACCGCCGAGAGCGCCGCGAACAGCACGGTCATCTCGAATGTGATCGGGATGAATGCGGGCCAACTGTTCAGCGGCCGCCCGCCGATGTCCAGGGGGTAGCTCAGGGTGGCGGAATACCACTGCATGAAGAACCCGAGTAGCCCGCCCGTCACTCCGCCGATCAGGACGCACGCCGCGACCCGGTTCTTCTGGAACCCCAGCGCCTCGGCCAGGCCATCGACCGGGAACGGCGTATACGCCTCCATCATCCGGTAGCCGTGCTCATAGGCGCGCCGGGTCGCCTCGACCACGTCTTCGGTCCGGTCGAACTCGGCGATCAGTCCGTACGGACCCATCGGCTCCTGTGCGACTCTCATGACGCCGTCCCCCCGTGTGCCGACGGCGCCGCGTTCCCGTCTCGCTCTTCTCGCTGCGTCTCGTGGACCAGCTCGCGCATCTCGGTGATCGAGATCACCGGCAGGAAGCGGATGAACAGGAACATCAACGCCAGGAACATCCCCAGCGTGCCATAGAACGTGGCATAGTCCCAGAACGTCCCATGGTACATGCTCCACGACGACGGCACGAAGTCGCGGTGCAGGCTGGTGACGACGATCACGTACCGCTCCAGCCACATCCCGATGTTCACGAAGATCGAGAGGATCCACAGAGCGATCACGTTTGTCCGGAACCAGCGGATCCAGAGGAGCTGTGGGATGAACACGTTGCAAGTGATCATCATCCAGTAGGTGTGAGCATAAGGTCCCGTCGGACGGTTCTTCAGTTGAACGAACATCTCGTACGGGTTCTGGCTGTACCAGGCTGTGAAGGCTTCAATGAAGTAGCCATAAGCCACGATCATCCCGGTGGCCAGAAGGACCTTGGCCATATTCTCCATGTGCCGGAGCGTGATGAAGTCCTTGAGGCCGAACGCCGCGCGGAGCGGGACGGCGATGGTCACCACCATCGCGAACCCGGAGAAGATCGCACCGGCGACGAAGTAGGGCGGGAAGATCGTCGAGTGCCAGCCGGGCAAGATCGCGACGGTGAAGTCCAGCGCCACCACCGAGTGGACCGACACGACCAGCGGTGTGGCCAGACCCGCCAGCAGCAGGTAAGCGGTCCGGTAGCGATGCCAGTGCCGAGCGGAGCCCCGCCAACCCATGGCGAGGAACGCATAGATATAACGCGCCCAACGGTTCTTCGCCCGGTCCCTCAAGGTGGCCAGGTCGGGGATCAGCCCGACATACCAGAACAGCAGCGACACGGTTCCGTAGGTGGAGACGGCGAAGACGTCCCAGATCAAGGGACTCCGCCACTGCGGCCAGAGGTTCATCGTATTGGGATACGGGATCAGCCAGTAGAAGACCCACGGCCGGCCCAGGTGCAAGAGCGGGAACAGCCCGGCGCAGGCTACAGCGAAGAGGGTCATCGCCTCGGCGAACCGGTTGATCGACGTCCGCCAATCCTGTTTCAGTAGCAGGAGGATCGCCGAGATCAGGGTGCCGGCGTGGCCGATCCCGATCCACCAGACGAAATTGACGATCGCGAACCCCCACATCACTGGGACGTCGATCCCCCAGACCCCGACGCCGCGGACCAGCAGCCAGGTGATGGCCACGAACAGCAGCATCGTCAGGGAGAACCCGATGCCCATGCCGAGGAACCATCGCCAGTTGTAGGGCCGGACCAGCACCAACGAGCTGATCTTGTCGGTCACCGTAGCGTAGGTGTGCCCGGCGCAAGGACCGGGACGACCTCCGGCTGGCCGGCCGATTCAGGATCGCTGGGAGTCTCAGGATCACTGGGAGCCATCGCGCGCGATCGCCTCGATTTCGGGGTTGGGGTTGCGGAGCCGGGCCAGGTACGTCGTGCGCGGCCGGGTGTTCAGCTCGGCCAGCAGTCCATAATTGCGCGGGCTGGCCTTGGCCTTGGTCACCGCGCTATTCTTGTCATTGAGATTGCCGAAGACGATCGCCCGGGTCGGGCAGGCGGCCTGACAGGCCGTCACGACCTCGTCGCCGCCGACTGCGCGATTCTCGATGTCCGCCGTGATCCGCGCCGATTGATCCGCTGGACGCAGTACGTACATTTCTCCATCACCCCGCGCGGCCGCACGGTCACCTCCGGGTTCCTCATCAGCTTCAGACTGGGCGTCACCTCGTCGGAATACTGGAAGAAATTGAACCGGCGGACCTTGTACGGGCAGTTGTTCGAGCAGTACCGCGTGCCGACGCAACGGTTGTACGTCATCTCGTTGAGTCCCTCGGCGCTATGGGTCGTCGCACCGACGGGACAGACAACCTCGCACGGGGCCTTCTCGCAGTGCACGCAGGCCACTGGCTGGAAGTCGATCGGCGGATTGTGCGTGTCCTCGCCTTCAAAGTAGCGGTCGATGCGAATCCAGTGCATCTCGCGCGAGGCCAGCACCTGCTCGCGGCCGACGACGGCGATGTTGTTCTCGGCCTGGCAGGCGGTCACGCAGGCCCCGCAGCCGATGCAGGCGTTAAGGTTGATCACCATGCCCCAGGCGTTGCCCTCACCGGCCTCGTGCTCTTCTTGCGGGGCGGGATCGTCGATCAGGCTCGGCCCGTGGAACTCGCGGTCCTGCTCGTGGATCTGGGCGAAATGGGAGTCTTTGCGGTAAGTCTCGAGGTTACCCACCCGGACCATGTCGCGACCGTCCATCCGGTGATGGTGCTGGGTGGCCGCCAGTCGATATTCCCGACCCGTCTTGACGACCTCCAGGCCCTGGCCGAACCACGGCGCATCGGCCGTTCGCATCGGATACAGATCGACGCCGACCCCGTTGCCGACCCGGCCGGCGCGACCGCGGCCGTATCCCAGGGTGACCGTAACGGTCTCTTCGGCCTGGCCCGGCATGATCAAGGCCGGGACCTCCACGCCCTTGCCGCGATAACGCAGCTCGACGGTCTGGCCCTCCTCGATCCCCAACCGCTCGGCGAGAGCCGGACTGATGAGCGCGGCATTGTCCCAGGTCAAACGCGTCAACGGCCTGGGCCATTCCTGGAGCCAGGCGTTGTTGGCGAACCGGCCATCCCAGGCCGCCGGATCGGGTCGGAAGACCAGTTCCAGGCCCGGGGCACCGGCTGGCGGAGCCGTCCCGGCCGGCACGTCCTGGATCTTCGGCGTCACGGACTTCGGCTTCCGAGCCGTTTCGGCGACGACCCCTTTCTTGAGTGCCTGCCGCCAGACCGTTTCGAAGTCGCCCGGGAGGTTCTGGCGACGCCAGTAGTCGCGCACGATCTCCAGGCCCGACCGTCCCGGCTCGCCCAGGAATAGCGCCAGGATCTCGATCGCGGACTTGCCGCCGTAGAGCGGTGCGATCAGCGGTTGCTGAATCGTCGCCGAGCCGTCGAACGCGCGCAGGTCGCCCCAAGACTCCAGGGCGTGCGCCTCCGGGATGTGCCAGTGGCAGAGGCGGGCCGTCTCGTCGTCGTATGGACCGAGGTGGATAAGTTGACTGACCTTGCCCGAAAGCAGCAAGTCGGCGAAATCCAGCTCCGACGGGGCGTCGTACGCCGGATTGCCGCCCAGGATGATCAGCGTGTCCACCGCACTCGCATTGATGTCGGCCGCAAGCTCGCGGATCGAGGTGAGCCGGTCGTTCGGCCCCACGTCCACGCGCTCGAGAAACTCCACAGTCTGGCCCACGGCACCCAGCTTGTGATTGATCAGGTGCGCCAGCGCGTGGACTTCCGTCGGCTGGGTGTTACCGGCGATGACCAGCCCTTTGGCGCCGGCGGCCTTGAGGTCGCGCGCCATCGCGTCGATCCACCGGGCGTGCGATTTCAGACCATCCGGAAGGCTGCGCTCGACTGGACCTGGCGACTCGCCGACGCCGATCGCTCCAGCGATGGCCCGCGCGATGGCGGCGACGTCCCGCGCCGCCACCGGCAGCCGGTGATCGGCCGAGGCCCCCGTGATCGTCGGCGTGCACTCGATGGCGTACAGCCGGTTCATCGTCGCGGATTCGAGGGGAATGTCCGCCTCCGCGCGACCCGTGATGAACGCCTTCGAGTCTTTCTCGGTCTCGCGACGAGCCGCGAAGGCCCGCGCGTCTTTGAGCCTTCCCGGTCCCCAGGTCAGGAAGTCGGCGTCAAGGGCGACGATCACGTCGGCCTTGTCGAGATGGTAGACCGGCTCCAGATCCTCGCCGAAGACGAGCCGGCAACCGGCCGCTACGGCGTCGCGCGTGACCGGTTCGTAGGAATGCCACTTCGCCTGAGGGAACTCCGCTTGCAGCCGACGGAGCTGGTCGGTCAGCGTGGGCGAGGTCAACACCTGGGTGAGGAACCGCAGACCGGCGCCCTGCGTCGCCTTCTTCTGTTCCCGAACTGACAGGAGCTGGCCTGGACGTGCTCCCAGGTATCCACGCGGGAGTCGTGCGTCACCACCTGGGAACGGTCCGGGTCGTACAACGAGAGGATGGTGGCCTGGGCGAAGGCGTCGGTCGCGCCCAGGCTGGCTGGATGGTCGGGGTTTCCCTCGATCTTGGTGGGCCGACCCATATTGCTCTCGACCAGCACGCCGCAGGCGAATCCATCCATCGGCGATCGCCGTGGTGAAGAAGAGCGGCTTACCCGGCACGATCTGCTCGGGAGCCTCGACATACGGCACGATCGATTCCGTCGGCTGGATCGCACAGCCGCTCAGGCCACTCAGGCCGCCCAGGGCCATCGAGGCCGCCATCAATCGCAGGAACTCGCGACGGCTGGAAGGGTCCGCCCCAAGAGCCGAAAGTTCCACGAGCTGCTTGAAAGGAATCGACCTCACGAGCCTGCGCCTGCGGATCAGACCCGGCGAGAGCATCGGACAATTCGTCCAGGCTACGCCAGAAGATCGGGCTGCTCGACAGAATCGGCAGCTCGATCCTCGCAGGGGAGGCATCGGGCGTCTTCGGATCCTGGTCGGGTAGTTGGCTCATCGATGGCACACCGAGCAATTGATCAATCGGTCCACTTCAATATGATTCCGCTTCACCAGGTCACGCCCGATCTCGAGCTGCTGTCGTTCCGTCGGGGCGTACTCCATGTTGAAGATGTCGCGTTGCTCGCGCAAGTGGAGCTCCGGGCTCCGATGACAATTGAGGCACCATTCCATGGTCATGGGCTCGGCCTTCCAGAGGATGGGCATCTGGTCAACCCGGCCGTGGCAACTTGCACAGCCCACGCCCTTGTTCACATGAATGCTGTGATTGAAGTAGACGAAATCGGGCAGGTTATGGACCCGCGTCCACACGAGTGGCTTTTTCTGAGCCAGGCTGGTACGAACCGGTTCCAGCATCTCGGCCGTAGACCAGATCTGCGAGTGACACGTCATGCACGTGTGGGTTGGCGGCAGCCCAGCGAACGACGGAGGTTTCGACCGTGGTGTGGCAATACCGGCAATCGAGTCCCAGGCCGCTGCACGTGGTGCTCGTGCGAGAACGGAACCGGCTGCGGTTGGATCACGCCGACCTTCGTCTGGTAGGGAGAACGCAGGACCAGGTAAGTGAGAACCACGGGGCCCAGGACCATCACGACCGAGCCGTAGATCGTCAGTCGTGACAGCGTGTTGGCACTCGGGTGGAAGACCTGCACGATCGCTTTCTCCGCTCGATACGCTCTCCTGGCGTGGAGACGTCCTGTCCTCGAGGCCCAGTCGGGTTGGCACATACCTTAGCAACTCTTGGACCGGTTTCAACCTCCACGGACTGAGAATCCAGCGATTTCCTCGTGGTCGCACCTCAGTCATGTCGAATCTCCAATCCTGGAATCACCTTCCAAGACCGTTTCGAGACGGAAGGTGGACATCGACAGCCATGCACTCAATCGTCTTCTTTGCGTCGCAGGCGGGACTCGCCGATTCCCGCGGGCGGGAATGGAAGAGAGGTGGGTTCTCGACTGTGGGAGTCCTGGTTTCTCGACGCGTGCTCACAACGTCGGCGAGGCGCCGTGCGAATCGCTGACCGGCTCCATCCGGTCCGCCTGCCTTTGACGAATGTTGAGATCGCAGCCCACGATATAAAAGTGTGCATTTCATATTGTAGTCAGTGAAATCGCGATTTGCTGCGAAGTCGGTGAGGCCGAAGATCGCGAAACCCAGACCCATCTTTCGAAACGCGCCTCAGGCTGGACCCCGCCAGGCTGAATGAGCCGACTTCAAAGGATGGCCACCATCAGATCGGAGATCCTCGTCCGCAGCCGCATGGCTCGGATCCTCGAGGTCGCGGGTTCAAATCCTGTCGGCTCGAAGTTGCGATCGAGGGATTTCTGGGAGAAAGTAATTGGTGGGCTCTAGAACGCCGTTTATGAGGCTCTCCAGACTTTCCAGCAGACGACAAGATTCATTGATGTCCTCTTTGTTGCCCACCAGAATACCCAGGGCGAGCCAGAGTGCGAGGAGGTGGTCTGTGTCCGCCAATACGACGCTGGTCAGCACGATCCGGGAGTTGCTGGACCGGTTGGTAAGGTCCGAACGGCGCTCGAATGACGAACGTGAGGTTATCAAACATGAGGTAGCCGATGCCGTAGCCGCCTTGCCGCGGGACGGCATCATCAAGGCGTTAGACCGGGCAGTCGGGTCCAGCAAGCGCCGCAGGAAGGTATCAGTCTACCTCCTCACCCAGCTAACCGATGTCGATGAAGCGATCAACCGGATCGGACAGTCCTTACACGATCCCGATCCCGAGTGGCGAAACTTGGTCGTCCAGATCGTCGGCCTGAAACGACTCGTCCAGTTCGCCGACCCCCTGAACGAGCTGATCCTGAGCGATCCGGACCGATTCATCAGGATGGTGGCCATTCACGCGGCTGGTTCCCTGAAGTCCGAGAAGAATCTGCAAGCCCTGTTGACTATGGCGAAGGAGAACCCAGCCGATTTGCGTCACTTCATTCTTTGGGCGCTCAAGGAATTCGCGGAAGAGAGTTGCCGCCCGTTCCTGGTGGCGACGTTTCACAATGCCGCGAGTGAAAAGGAGCACCGTGTGATCGCAGCCTGGGGCCTGGCGAAGCTCGGAGACCGGACGGCCATCGAATACCTTGTCCAGATGCTCGATGACCCGGATATTCATCATAACCGAGGGTTCGCCCCAGGGGTCTCGCTCAGGGCAGCCCAGGCCCTCTGCGATGTGCATGGTTGGCCGTTCGAGTGGCACAAAGACTGGGTTGAGAAGACCCGTGAGAGGTGGCGAGGCGGTGCCAGCTAACTAAAATGTAATCCAAGGAGTCTTGCAGATGCCTTTACACGATCAATTTCGGCCGCCACTCGACACAATCGCCTCCAGGGAGGGTTTCGACGGCGGTTGGCCGATGCTCATCGTTCAGCAGTTGCACAAGCAACTCCCCCCGGGGTTTGTGGCCGAGCCCCAAGTGCATTCCGGCTCGCGGGCCGAAATCGATGTCGCGACGTTCGAGAAAGACGGATTGCACGATTCCGCGATCAGCTAAGATCGAGGCGGTGTGACGACAGCCCTCTGGGCTCCTTCTCAGCCCAGCATTGCTGTCAAAATCACCTTGCCGCGTCCAGGTCGAATGACGACGCGGTTGACCCGTTTCGCGTCGTTGAGACTCTCGATCCTGACGATCCCGCCTTCGGTCGCTTCCTTCGAATCGCGGCCCTGAACGGTGACGCCATCCGGTATTCGATGCTCGCCCGTCCGTTCCAACCTCGCCATGTAGCCTGGCGGCAGCGCCCCGCGGTTCCGGGCATCCGCGATCCTCACCATCCAGCACTGATGAAAATCGTGAAAATCACCGGCCGCGGCTCGAGTCCGGTCATGAACCGGCATGTCGAAACTCCACGGGCCGCATCCATTTCATCCTGGCTCGACCGGTGGCACGAGATCTATTCAGATTCCCTCGAATCGCCCCGTCGAATCGCCGTGGCGATTGACGTCGTGGATTCCCATACGGTCGAGCATGCCCAGGTACAGGTTGCTCATCGGCTGGGCCTTAAGCTTGTGATACCGACCCGACGAGAGGCTGCCGCCGCCACGTCCTGCCAGGATGAACGGGAGGTTGTTGTGATTGTGGCGGTTGCCGTCGCCGTTGCCGCTTCCATAAACGATCATCGAATTGTGGAGCATCGAATTCCCGTCGACGTCCTTGGCCGCCTCCAGTCGCGTCAGGAAGCGGGCGAACTGCTGCATGTACCACAGGTCGATCTGGGCGATCTTCTCCAGGTTGGCTTTCTTGCCTTGGTGATGCGACAGGTTGTGATGACCGTCGGTGATGCCGATATCGGGGAAGGTCCGGTTGCTCGACTCGTAGGCCAGCAGGAAGGTCGCGACCCGTGTCGAGTCGGTCTGGAAGGCCAGGAAGAGCAAGTCGTACATGATCTGGACGTGCTCGAGGAAACTGGCCGGGATGCCGGTTGGGGTCTCCGCGTGGGGATTGGGCACGTCGTGGAACCGCTCGGCCGCCTGGATGCGGCGCTCGATCTCCCGGACGCTGTTCAGGTACTCATCAAGCTTCTGCTGATCGCGATAGCCCAGCTCGTGCTGCAAGGCGCGCGTATCTTCGAGGACGAAATCCAGGATCGACCGCTGCTGTTCCTGGCGGAGCTGCAAGTTCTTACCACGCTCTCCCGGCGAGCCGGCGCCGAAGAGCCGCTCGAACGCGAAACGGGGATTGGGCTCGGGCGTCATTGGCAGCGACGGAGCCGCCCAGGAGAGGTTGAACTGATAGGCACACGAGTAGCCGGAGTCACAGTTCCCGGACTTCCGCGCGGCGTCGCAGGCCAGTTCCAGCGAGGGGAACCGGGTAAGGTGCCCGACCCGCCGCGCCGCGACCTGGTCGATCGAGACTCCAACGTGAATATCGGCACCCGCAGTCTTCTTGGCCCGCAGACCGGTCAGGAACGTCGCGCACGCACGCGCATGGTCGCCCGGCCCGTCCTTGCCTCCCGTGGCGTTGATCTGGTCCAGCCCGGAGAAGACCTGGACCTGGGTCTTCAGCCGTTCCAGCGGCTGGAGGGTGGGGGTCAGGTCGAAGTCTTTCCCTTCCGTCTTCGGCCACCAGCACTTCTGGTTGACGCCATTGGGAACGTACACGAAGGCCATCCGGATCGGGGCCCCCGTCGCGGTGGTCGCTGGCAGACCGGATGCCGAGGGGGCCGCGACCGCACCCCTCGAAAGCAGGGAATCCAGCGCGGGGAGGGCCAGCGAAACACCCAGCCCTCGGAGGAGATGGCGACGGCTCAGGCTCGCGTATCTCTGGGCCAGGGCCGTTTCATCGTGCGGATGGTCTGGTTTCATGGGTTCGTTCAACCGTGTCAGGTGAGGTTATCCGGAAGACGCCGTCGATCCGGAGGCCGTGGAAGAAACGCTTCGCCGCTTCTGGAACGGCGCCGATTCGATGACTCCCATCAACAGGGCCGAGAATCGCCCGTTCTCTCGATCCAGGCGCTCGACGATCTGGTCCACCGTTTCCACATCATAATACTCGAGCCCGCGCCCCAGGGCATAGGTCAGGAGCTTCTCGGTCAGGCATCGGTAGAAATCTCGACGATGCCGCTCCTTGAGGGTCCGCTTCAGGTCCCGGATGTCCTGGAAGGATTCCCCGGTGATCAGCTTGCCCGAAGCGTCGATCTTCTGCCCGCTCTCGGCCTCGCGCCACATGCCCAGTGGATTGAAATGATCCAATGCCAGACCCAGAGGATCCATCCGGGAATGACAGGCGTTGCACATCGGCTTGCTGCGATGCAGAGCCATGAGCTCCCGGGTCGTCGGCTCGCGATCCTTGAACTCCTTCTTCGAGGCCTCGAGGGCCGGGATGTCGGGTGGCGGAGGCGGTGCTGGTGTCCCCAGGATGTTGTCGAGGATGAACTGGCCCCGCTTCACTGGCGAGGTCCGTGATGGATTCGAGGTCACCGCCAGGACCGTCCCGTGCGTCAGGACGCCACCCCGCGGGCTGTCCTTGGGAAGCGTAACCCGGCGCATCTCGCTCCCCTCCACTCCGGGAATTCCGTAGTGCTTGGCCAGCCTCGCGTTGAGGAACGTGTAATCGCAGTCGATCCAGTCCAGCACGCTGCCGTCTTCCCGCGCCACCGATTCGAAAGCCAGCTCTGTCTCGCTCTTCATCGCCCGCCGCACCTCGCGAACCAGCACGTTGCGCTCGGTGTCGGCGCCCCGGAGCCGAATCCCCTCGCGCCGGAGGATCGCCCGCTCGTTGAAGTACATCCCATCCAGGTCCCGCACCTGTAGCCATTGACCGACGAAATTCTGCGTCAGCGCATGGCCGCGAGGATCCCCCACCATCCTCTTGACCTGACGCGTCAACTCCGCCCGCAGCTTCCCCCGCGCCGCCAGGTCGAACAGCTCGTCATCCGGCATGGTCGACCAGAGGAAATAGGAAAGTCGTGACGCGAGCGCGTATTCATCCAGTAAGGCCGGCGCGTTCGTCGATGGTCCGGGCTCGACGGCCTCGATGCGGAAGACGAAACGGGGCGAGGCCAGGACGGCTACCATCGCCTGCGCGATCCCCTCCTCGAATCGCTTGCCCGGGAGCTGGTACACCTTCTCGGCAATGGCGATCAAGCGATTGATGGTCCGATCGTCGACAGGGCGCCGGAACGCCTTCCTCACGAACCGGTCGAGGACCTCCCGGGCGTACTGCCGGCGCGCGGGATCGGCGGCGGGCGGCTCGTCCTTGGGGAAGAATCGCCCGTAGCTGGAAGGTCGCACCCGGTGACGCGGGTCCATCGGCCCCTGGACGTGGAGGGAGACGATCCGGAACGCCGCCGCCGTTTTCGTATCGCTTGCGGCACCAGCCTTTGTCTTGGCATCCGCACCGGTCTGAGGGGACTTTCCCGCCTCGGGTGTCTGCGGGGTGATCTCGAAGCTCAACCGATGGTCGCCCGAGAAGTGCTGGTCGAACGTGTAGTGGAAGGTCTTGTTCTCGTTCGAACCATAGGACTCGTGGAGCAGCTCACGATCACCGACCTTGAAGACGACCGTGCCGCGGCCGGTATCAGTCTTGGGGCCGCTCTGAACGGCGACTTCGAGCGTAAGTCTGTAATCTCCCGAGGGATCGGCGCTGAAGGAGCGGGAGACCTTCGCGGGTTTCGAGAACGCCAGCCGGTCGCCGTTGAGTCCACGCTCGTCACCGCGGAACTCGACGCCTCGATAGGTCCGCTCGGGGATGCGCTTCGAGACGGTTGGCACGGCGGTCTTGACGATTGTCTCGGCAGCCTGGAAATACTTCTCGAGCAGGAGTGGGGACACCGTCAGCACGTCGCCGATGTTGTCGAACCCATACCCCGTGTCGTCGGGCGGGAATTCCTCTTCCGCCTTGAATTCGATACCCATCAAGTCCTTGATCGTGTTCCGGTATTCGACCCGATTGAGACGCCGGATGGTCACCCGACCCGGATCCGGCTGGTTAGGATCGAGGCCGAAGACATCGCGCTTGATCCAGTTGGCCAGGACCTGGATCTCTTTCGGATCGGGATGCGGCTTGTCCGCCGGGGGCATGATCCCCGCCCGGACGTTCTTGAGTACGGCCCACCAGAGGTCGCGGTTCTTCACCATCGCGGCGCCGGAGTCGAATCCATCGAACGCCACCCCGCCTTTCTTCATCCCTTCCCCGTGACACCGGTAGCAATAATCGATCAAGAGCGGCTGGACCTGATCCTGAAACCGCGCCACGGCCGGAGTGTCTTCCCCAAAGCCAAGAGGCGCAAAAGTTAACAGCAATACGGCGACGACAACCCTCGACCAGCGCCGAGGGCCGAGCGACCATGCAATCTGTACAGACATACCAAGAATCAATCGCCAACTCCTCAAAAGCCAGCATGCATCCATGAGCCGCATCATCGAACGGCCACCATTCGACCTGACAACACAAGCCCTATCTCGGTGGATCGTCCCGATTTTAAACAAAGATTATACCTTGCTCGCGATTTCGATGATAGCGGGTGGGCTCGAGGCTGGCGCAGGGCGTTCGCGCAAGGGCAGCAACCATTTCCCTACAGGAATCAGCGGCATCGCGTCGCCGACCGGCCCAGGTTGCTGAGTTTCTCCTGGTCAGGTCGTAGTGAGTGGAATGGATCCCGCACCGGAAAGCCTCGTTCATCGCCCAGGAGCCGACCGCCATCCCATCGACCTCAGCGGACGACCCGAGGGTGGCTTCTGCCATCGAGTCATATCTGGCGGAGCTCGAGGCCGGGAAGCGGCCTTCACGCGGGGAATTCCTCGCGCGCGACCCGGAAATCGCCCGTCTATGTTGGGTGCGAGTCTCCTGACGCCGCCCGACGCCGGACCAAAGGTCTCCCCGGGCTCGCTGTCCTGCAAGCCACCACACTTTCCCGGCGCGGGTCCTAATGAAGAAAGCGTAGACTCTACGGTTCGTCATAACCCTCGATCGGCCGGACCCAGATATTGCGGAACCGCACCGGGTTGCCGTGATCCTGGAGGACGATCGGGCCTTTGGGCCCGTGAGGCGTGTACTTGCCGACGGCGCGATAGGCCATCGCACCGATCGGGGCGGTATGGTTGTGCACCAGAACGCCGTTGTGGAGCATTGTGACGTAGGCGGGTGATTCCAGGGTGCGGTCCGCCTTGAACCGAGGTGCGGTGAAGATGATGTCGTAAGTCTGCCACTGACCGGGTGGGCGTGAGGCGTTGACCAGCGGCGGATACTGGCCGTAGATGGCCGCGGCATGACCGTCGGCATAGGTCGCGTTGTCGAAGCAGTCGAGCACTTGAATCTCGTAGCGGCCGAAGAACATCACACCGCTGTTGCCACGGCCCTGATCGTTGCTGCGCGGAGGGACCGGCGAGGCGAACTCCAGATGAAGCTGGCAGTCGCCGAACTCGTCGCGGGTCCGGATCTCGCCGGCCCCCGGCTTGATGACCATCGCACCTCCCTCGACCGTCCAGCCGGCCGGCCGATCCCGACGAGCCTGCCAGTGAGAGAGATCCTTGCCGTCGAACAGGACGATCGCGTCGGATGGGGGATGCCCGGGCTCCTCCTGGGTGCTGCACGTCCCCGGGGCGATCACCTTCGGCAGCGGTCGGTCGCTGTCGTGCACGTGCCAACGGCCGCCTGGCAACATCGGCGTGTCCTTGAAACCGACCTTCCGTGGCTCCTGGGCTTGACCCAGGCCGAGCGCGAAGGCCACGACCAAACCCATCGCCGCCGAGGTGAGAAGCCACCTGGTCATTCGTCGATTCATCGCCGCACCTTCCCGAGTTTTCGAAGCACCGGCATGGGGACGCGACCCTCGTGAGCCGCTCGACGTGATGGTAACGACGGGCCTCCCCATTCGCCAGTCTCTGCCCGGTACCGCGCCCGCACCGAGCCGCTGGAACGGATTTTGCTCTAAGATTCTGATGAGATTTGTCCGCATCGGCCCCCGAAACGACATATCTCTTATAGTATGGCATCCGATCGCGGGCGAATCCGAGCGCGGTCTGCCGGGAGAAGAGTCGGCCAGGGGGGGAATTGTGCCCACAAACCGACATCCCGCGCGCCCCTTTCTCGCCGGACGGACGTAGAAAATGGAACAGTCGGAAAGCGAGGTGAATCCAATGGATGCAACGCGGGCGAGACGAACACGCGACCGTGCACGACAGGGATGGTACGCGCGATATCGCCAGTGGCGATTCGCCCGATACCTCGGCTTCGCAGTCGGGCCAGAGGTCTTGAAACCCCAACGGCCTCGGGGCGCTGCATGACGGTGAATCCTCGCCTGGTGGGCGAAGGTCAGACCGCGTCGGCCTGTACGCGTTCGGTCAGGGCCGCCGCGATGCGGTCGAAGACGGTGTCCCAGCGGCCGAGCTCGGTCTGTCGGAACAAGCGGGCGGTGGGGTACCAGGGGCTATCTTCTCGGTCGAGCATCCATCGCCAGTCGGGCCCCATCGGGAGTGCCACCCAGATCGGAACGCCCAGGGCCCCGGCGAGGTGGGCCAGGGCGGTATCGGGGGCGATCACGAGATCCAGACCCATCATGATGGCCGGTGTATCTTCCATCATCGCCAGGGCCGGGTCAACCGCGTCGCCGAAGTCGATGACGGGGAATCGTCCACCCAGCTCGCGAAGCTGCTCAGTTCCTTCGCCTCTCTGAAGGCTGATCAGCCGGACACCCTCGATCTCGGCCAGCCTCTCGAACCGGGACAGCGGGAAGGACCGATCGCGATCCCGGCTATGTTTGGGGTTCCCTTGCCAGGCGATTCCGACCTTGAAGCCGGGCCAGGCGGCAAGACGGGCACGCCATCGGTTAACGCGCGCGGGCTCAGCCCGGAGATAAGGAATCGAGGCGGGGATCGCCGCCACAGTCTGGGTAAACAGGCACATGAGCCTCGTGAGAGTCGAGTGGACGTCGAACTCCGGCAACGGGTCTCCCGGCGCGATGGCCTGATCGACTCCCGGGCAGGTCTCCGCCAGGCGGAACAGGGGCGTCTGACAGGCGACGATCACGCGCCCGGCCCGCGCCGGACTATCGGAGCATATCGAAGGAATTGAATCGTGTCGCCCAGGCCCTGATCGGGGTGGAGGAGGATGGTTCGTCCCTCGAGTGGCTCACCCATCCAGAGCTGCTGAGGCCGCCAGGGGGCGTTGTGGTCGCGATGTCGCACTTGCTCTTCGAACGCCTGCACCCGCGCCCGAAATCGCCTAGGGCCAGCAGGGCCTGGGCGCGGTTTCCCCGGGCCTCGTAGTAGTCCGGCTGCCAGCGCAGGGCTGCGTCGAACGCGGTAATCGCCTCGGCATGACGGGCCAGCTTCACCAGGGCGACGCCCCGGTTATGATGCGTCTCGGCGTGTTTCGGATCCCGGTGGATGGCCTGATCGTAACTGGCGATCGCCTCCTCGCAACGGCGCAGGTCGTCGAGAAGGAGGCCGCGGTCACGGTGCATTTGCGGGTCATCGGGTGCGAGCCGCAGCGCCCGCTCGGCGAAGTCGAGCGCCTCGTCGAACTGGTCGAGGGCGCGGAGGGCCCTGGCCAGCATCGTATGCGCCTCGGGCCGGTCCGGGGCCAGCTCGACGGCCCGTCGGAGGCTGGGGAGCGACGCTTCCGATTGACCGAGATCGAGCAGAACCATGCCAAGGCCAAGCTGCGCCTCGGGCGAGTCGGGGGCCAGTCCAACCGCGACTTCGAAGCGACTCCGAGACTCGTCGAGCCGCCCGAGGTTGACCAGTGCCTCGGCCAGCCGGAGATGGGCTACCAGGTGATCCGGCCGCAGGTGTGCCAGCCGTCCAAACACATCCGCCATCTCGGCGTACTTCCCCTGCATGGAGAGGAGGTACCCCAGGGCCGACGGGGCCATCGGATGGTCGGGATTGCAGCGGACGGCTTCCCGGAGGCACGCGACCGATTCCTCCCCGTGCCCGAGCCGGAAGAGGATCCCGCCGAGATGATGGTGAGCGTCGGACAGGCCAGGGGCCAGAGTCACGGCGCGCCGCAACAATCCGACGGCCTCGTCGAGACGACCTTGAATGGCCAGCACCGCCCCCAGGTCAACCTGCGCCTCGACAAAGTTCGACCGTGCGGCCAGGGCTCGCCGATAACACGATTCCGCCTCCTTGAGGCGTCCCCGATGGAAATCGATCACGCCCAGGAGGTGCCATGCATGGGGATTCTCGGGATCCGACTGGAGGACACGGCGACAGATTTGATCCGCTTCCGCATCTCGGCCCGCCCGATGGTGCTCCCAGCCGATCGCCAGCGTGTCCATCCGCCAGTCCCTTCCCACTCGGGCTTTCCACCACATCCCGTCGGACCGCTATTCTGCATCGAGTAACACCAGGCCCGCAAGTCGACCCGACCCGCATCCCACGCACAATATGCTGGACGAAGGTGAGTTGGACTGAGATAATCCGACGGTGGATGAGCCGCATTTGCGAATAGCAATAACAGCCGATTGCCGATACGTCCTCTCCCTCGCGTACTTTGGCGGGATCACCGGACCGGTCCCTGGATTCCGACGCTCTAACTCTTAAGATCGCTCGATTCGGATTTGTCGATCGCGCCGCAATCGGCCGATTCGGCTCAGGGCTGACTGTCCGCAAGGATGGGACGGGCTCGGCTGTGTTTTTCAATTTGAGGATGGATGTCGACGATCTGTCTTGGATATTGATGGGGGGTCCCATGGATCACTTCGTCAAGCTCGACAAGCTGCCGGACGGCTATCAGTTTCCGCCCGATCTCCAGGATCGCATCTACTTCGACCCGGAAGCTCACAAGCTGGTATTCCGAGGCTACATGAGCAAGGGCGAATTTGACCGGCTTAGCGAGCTCACCAGAGACTGGGGCTTCCGCCGCAGCCTGGAGGAACTGTTCCGCCTGAGTATTCCCGAGGAGGAACCGGAGCACGCCGGACCCCGGCGACTCCTCGGCGCAGTCGCCAAGCTCTTCTCTCACAAATAACCGGCCGAACGCCGAGTCTGTCGCGTAGAAACCGGGCGGACTCCCGCGGTCACTGAAGAGCTGGCCCCTGGGGGCTCCGCCGGTTGAAGCCGGCCCCGACCCCAGCCACCCCCCTTCCAGGCCGCGCCGGTGCCGGGGTGGCTAGGGTTGGCGGCCGGGAGGGCCGACGCCCCCAGGAGAGCCTGGGCACAGCCCCGAATCAGGCCGATCACCCGGTTTCGTTACGAACGTCTCCACCGTGAGACCGAGGAACGGTTGCCGGTGCATCGCGTCGCGGATCTGGTCGCGCGTCGCGATGAGTCACTTACCTTGATTACCTCTGGTGCAAAAGAATTCGGAATTCCAGATTCCAGAATAAGATTCAGTATCATCATTATATCTGGAATCTGGCATCTCGAATCGGGAATAGCCGATAGTCGAAGCCGGACTCGCGATAACTCACAACTTGAGCCCCTGGGGCACCATGGGCATCGAGCGAAGCCGAACGCCGACGGCGTCGAAGATGGCGTTGCCGACTGCCGGGGCGATGCCGACGATCGGGGTCTCGCCCGCGCCGGCCGAGGGCCGGTCTTTACGGTTGAGCAGGACGACCTCGATTTCGGGCGCGTCGCGGAACCGTGGCACGCGGTACTTGGAGAACTTCGGATTGAGGATCTTGCCGTCCTCGAAGGCGATGGCCTCGGTCATCGCGCCGCCGAGCCCCATGATCAGCGCCCTTCGACTTGGTTCTTGAGATGGTCCGGGTTGATGACAGCGCCGCAATCAAACGCGCTGACGGCACGGACGACCTGCACATGACCGGTGGAGCGATCCACGGATACCTCGGCGCAGGTGGCGACGTAGCCGCCCTTATCCAGCCCGACCGCGATGCCGACCCCCCGGTCTGTACCGGTCTTCCGGCCCCAGGCGAACGCCTTGGCCGCGGCCTCGAGCACGGCCCGGAGGCGCTCGCCCTGCTCGCTGTTGCTGAGGTTCTTCAAGCGGAAGTCCAGAGGGTCGAGCTGGATCGCATGGGCCAGCTCGTCCATGTGCGACTCGCGGGCGAAGTGGTTCGCCGTGGCCGCCAAGGCACGATAGGATCCCTGCCGCAATGGGGCATTCGACGCGTGGAACGCGGTGACCTGATTCGGCACAGCATAAGGCGTGTCGATCGCCGACCGGCCGGAGTTGTAGTTGTGGAACTCCCAGGCAGTCATCGTCCCATCCTTCCGGACACCGCTGAGGACGTCGATGACCCCCGCGGGGCGGAAGTAGGCCCAGGTGAACTCTTCTTCACGCGTCCAGACGACCTTGACCGGCCGGCCGGCCTCGCGCGCCAGCCGCGCCGCCTCGACGGCCGCCTCCACGGTGTGCTTGCCTCCGTAGCCGGAACCGGTATCCGGCACGATGACGCGCACGGCGTTGTCGGATAGCCCGAAGGCGCCGGTCAACTCACCGCGCACCCGGAACGGTCCCTGCGAGCCGGTCCACACCGTGAGCTTACCGTCCTCCCATTTCGCGACTGCCGCCCGGGGCTCGAGCGGGGCATGGGCGATGTAGGCAATGTTGTACGACTGCTTGAGCTGGACATCCGCGGCCTTGAGGCCGGCCTCGATGGATCCCCTCTGACCGTTCGAACCGCCGAAGCCGCCACCTCCGCCACCTCCGCGCCCGCCCTGACCCTGTCGCGCGGGCTGCTTCAGGACCGTGAAGAGGTCCTTGCCCGATAGGGGCGGACCGGGCTTCCATTCGGCCTTGAGCGCGGCGAGTGCGCGAGACGCCATGACTTCGCTGGGCGCGGCGATGCCCACGAAGTCCCCATCGCGGACGACAATCACGTCCTTCATGGCCTTGGCGGCGGTGGCGTCGAGCGCCGTCAGCTCAGCGCCGTACGATGGTGGGCGCAACACCTTGCCGTGCCACATGCCGGGGAGCCGGACGTCCGAGGCGTACTCGTGCTTCCCCGTGACGAACGCGCGGCCGTCAACCTTCGCCACGGAGTGGCCGGCGATGGTCGATTGATCGGCGGGGGTCGATGGGGCCTGGTTGGAGACGGTCTTCGTGAGCTTCCTGCCATGGGTGAGCTTGCCGTAAGGGAGGGTTTCCTTCGTCTTCGTGCGGACGACGGCCCCATCGGCAACAGTCAGCTCGGCTCGGTCGACCTTCCAGGTCTCGCCTGCGAGGTCGATGAGTAGCTCGCGGGCCGCGGCGGCCGCGCGCCGGAGCTGAGGCGACATGGTCGGAGTGGTCCGGCTGCCGAAAGTGCCCATATCGTAGGGGGTCAGTTGCGTGTCCGCCATGATCATGTGGATCGACTGGAGGGGGACATGCAGCTCTTCGGCGACGATCTGGCTCAGGGACGTCCGGATGTTCTGGCCCACTTCCGCCTTTCCCGTGTAGACCGCGACCTTCCCGTCCTCGCCGATGTGCAGCCAGGCGCCGAGGTCCTGGGGCGCGGACTGGCCTCCGCCGAAACCCCCACCGCGACGACGTCCACCGCCGGGAGGCTGCGCCTCCGCGTCGTCGGCATCTCGATCCAGCAGGCATAGCACGAGGATGCCGCCGCCCATCGCTTTCAAGAAGCCGCGACGGTCCAGGTCGAAGCGGTACGCCGGACCCTCGAAGAACTCGTAGCGCTCGGGTTCGATGTCGATGTCGAACTCGCGTTCGGAAGTGATGACAGTTCGCTCGTTCATCGACTGACCTCCTTCACCGCCTGCGCGGCCATTCGAAGGGCGGCGATGATCCGCGGATACGTCCCACATCGGCAGATATTCCCATCCATGTACTCGACGATCTCCTGGCGAGTCGGGTTGGGTTTCTCGCGCAACAGCGCAACGCCGGTCATGATCATGCCGCAGGTGCAATAGGCGCATTGCATGGCGCCGGCGTCGAGGAAGGCTTGCTGGAGCGGATGAAGCCGGCCGTCCTTCTCCAGGCCCTCGATGGTGGTGATCTCGCGCGAGGCGACCGCGCCGAGCTTGGTGATGCACGAGCGGGTCGGGGTGCCGTCGATCAGCACCGTGCAGGCGCCGCAGCGTCCTTCGCCGCAACCGTATTTGGCGCCGGTCAAGCCAAGGTCGTCACGGAGCACGCCCAGCAGCGAGCGTTCACGCTCGGCCTCAACCCGGACCGGTTTGCCGTTGATCCGCAGTTCCTGGACTTCGGGCATGAGGATTGTCCTGTTGAAGAGGAAGGTATTCTCAGGGATTTCCAACCAGACGCGGCTCGGGCTTGAGCGGCTCGAACAAAATGCCGTGGTCCCCCGGCTAGGGCTTCCGGTGATCGTGTTTGTGGCCCGCGATCTCGCGAGGGATTTCCTCCGGGAACGCGGCACAGCGCATGTTGTGCGGTGCGTCCGTCCTCCGCAGATGCCGATCAATCGCACGTCGAGCCATGTCTGCGAGAGAGCATGCACGAACAGCTGCGATCAGCAACACCTCGGTCGCTACCTAATGATAGCGACGCGCAGCAGGCAGTAGGCAGTAGGAAATGGGCAGCCAGGTTCGAGGCGCTGCCCGGGCTGTCCCGTTGATCGGCTCGCCACTCGCCACGGAACCCTACCCCTTGACCGCGAGGACGGCATCGAGCGGAGACGGGGTCTTTGTCCCCACCACCTGAGAGAAACCGACCTGTTTGAGCAACGCTTCGTACTCGGAGAGAGTCCGCTCCTTACCTTCGGTGCAGGTCAACATGTTCAAGCTTTGCATCTGGGCCCAGCGGGGCCCGCGCTTGTCGTCATCGAGCAGCTTCTCCGCGATCAGCAAAGCCCCACCCGTCGGCAGCCGGTCGAAGATGCGCTTCAAGAGGTTGAGGACCTTGGGCTCGGACCAGTCGTGAAGGATGCGGCCGAGGGCAAAGAGATCCGCCTCGGGCAGGGGATCCGCGAAGAAGTCACCCGCCATGACCTCGATCCGATCCGCGGCCGTCGAGGCGCCGATGATCTCTTGGGCCAGGGGGACGGCGCCGGGGAGATCGAAGACGATGGCGCGCAGGTTCGGGTATCGCTGGCAAGCGGCGATCGCCAGGTGGCCGGTCGCGCCGCCGAGGTCGGCCAGCCGATGGAACCGGCCCAGGTCAAAGGCCGATACGACCTGTGGCGAGCTGATCAGCCCGTAGCCGTGCATCCCCATCAAGAATTCGCGCAGGGCATCCTCGGTCCGGAAGAAATGAGAGAAGATCGGCCCATCCCAGCCGAACGTCTGCTGCCAGCGGTGCGTCCCCTCCCGGATCGCGCCCTCGAGGTTGGCCCAAAGCTTCCACATCACGTCGTTAGAATAGCCGATGTAGCCGGTCAGCCGAGAAGGGCTCCGCTTGCAGAGGTAGGTCGAGGCAACAGGAGTGTTCTGATAAGCGTCCCCTTGACGATCGAGCAGTTGCAGGCCGATGCAAGCGTCGAGGAGGCGCTCCAGCGCGTCGGGGTTGAGGTCGAGCGACCCGGCCAGCTCGGCCAGTGACTTCGGCCTTTCTTCCAGGGTGTCGAAGATACCCAGCGAGACCGCGGCGAACATCGTCTTGGAACGCCGGAACGCTTCAAGAAGATCGAGAATCACGCTGGGGTCGGGCTGCGAAGTGGCTGGAATCACGGCTTCTCCTCTCTTGCGGCGATGCTCGCCGAGGACAGGGCTCATTGGGGTTCCTGGGATGTTCCGGCTCCTTCAATTTCAGCGACTTCGCCCCCTTCGGGTCCATAGAAAAAGACCCAGACCGCAAGATCGTCCGTGAACTCCTCGAAGCGATGCCCGATCCCGGCCGGGACGAACAGCACATCACCTGGTCCGAAACGATGCCGGTCCGGCCCATTGACGAACGATCCCTCGCCACGGACGACCACATAAACCTCGTCCCGGGTGTGCGGCTGCTGAGCGTCGACGCCGCGCGGAGCGTAGAGCTCGACCGACAGCGAACCGTGCTCGAAGGCCACGACGAACGGTTTGCCCTCCGGAGTCGCCAGCCGTTTCAGCCAGTCGTCCAGTACACCGTGAAAGCGATCCTTGGGTGCACATCGATCCATGGGCGATCTCCATCAGCTCGTGGTCTCACCGCCCTGCGCGTGCTGGGCAAACACGATGAGGTTACCCGCTGGCTCTCGTACACCGATCTCGGTCGCACCGTAGAAGGTCGTCCGCCTCGGAACAACCACATCCCAGCCCATCAATCGTCGCTCCACGTCGTCGATGTCCGTGACCTCGAGGTACATGGCATTGGGAGACGTCGATCCCGAGACCGCCTCCGCGAGCGCGGGGATGTCTTTCTGGACGCTCTCGCGGCTCTGATACATAATCTCGACGTTGCCCCGCGAAAGGATCACGAACCCGAGAGAATCTCCTTCAGGGATCTCCACAGTCTTCTCGAAACCCAGCTTACCGATCCAGAAATCCAGGCACGCTTCAATCCGGTCGACCACGAATACCGGCGTCAGCTTCTTCATCGCACACCCTCCGGGCCATCGGACACCGATTCTCGACATCGAAACTGATCGTATGTCTATCATAACTCGGAGATGAAATCAAGCGGTCTGCTCGATCCGGGCCTGGTGCTCCTTCCGCAAGGTGACGATCAGATAGATGACGATTCCGATGTTCACGAGGAGGACCACGATCCTGAGGAGGCTGACCTTGCGGGCGATTTCGTAGATCTCGAAGGGGACGAGCGAGCTGGTGGCGACGATGACGAGGTACCCTGCCCAGTCTTTTCGGAATATCAGGCCGGTTCCCTCGATCATGTGGAGCAGGGCATAGAAGAACGTGCCCGCCTCAAGGGCTCGAAGATGAGTCTTATCGATGCCGGTGATCTCGGAGAGCATCGCGTGAATGACGTGGTTCTGGGGATCGAGACCCAGGTGAGTGATGATCCGCTCGGCCGCCGGGCCTGGGTCGTGGTCGAGAAAGCGGAAGACCCCGATCCCGACAGCCAGCGCCATCACGCCGCTGACCAGCTTGAGGATGCCGATGACTTCGAAGCCCAAATAGCCGGGTTTCGCAGAGTTCTTCATCTTGGTTGTGCCATTCCTTCGCTTCTGGTGAAAACGACACGAATCATATAACGAAACCTCGCATACTCACCCCAGGAGCTGTAAGATAGAGGTGGTTGTAAGCCCGATTCACGTCGCTGAGGATACGCATGTCGCATGCCACTTCTCAGCTCCTTGAACAGGCGCTGCGTTTGTCGGATGAAGATCGCGGAGATTTGGTAGCGCGACTGATCGACAGCCTCGATCCAGTCCCGGACGATGATGATGTGGAGACGGCCTGGGATCAGGAGGTCCGAGAGCGCCTCGACCAAGGACGGGTTCAGCCGGTATCTTGGGCTGAGGCCCGCCCACTGATCGCGGAAGAGACTTCCACCGATGCCTCTGATCCCGATGGTTTCGGCGAGGACGATCGAACGCGCGCTTCATCCACCCGAGCGTCGTCTTATTATCTCCCGACTCAGGGCTTGGATCTGGCGGGTTTGGGGTTCAGGAGCGCCTCAGCCTCCGCACCGAGCCGTTTCGTCGTGACGCGTACGTACCAGGGGAGTGGTTTGGCACCGGGTGTCTCAGTCTGCACGAGCACTTTCCGAGCATCCGACAGGTAACGTCGGGCCTCATCCTGGTGTTCGAGTCGCTGGTGGGCCATGGCCAGGAAGATCAGGTCAAAGTAGGTTGAGACTTCTCCGGGCTTACGTAGCTTGAGGGCCTCTTCCAACGGCTGCACCGCCTCGCGGAATCGGCCGGCGCGATAGAGGACACCACCCAGGTCACTGAGCGCATCGGCCACGCGGGGCAGGGACTTCTGGAGTGCTTCGGCCATGGCCAGAACGGTGGTGTGGTCAGTCAGTGCGTTCGGAACCCCTCGGTAGGCGCGGACCATGAAGATCGACGCCCCATAGTCGATGCCGAACCGCTGGAACATCCGCTCGCAGGTGCGCCGGCACTCCTTGTCCTGGCCGGCCCCCAGTTGAGCGATGGTCAAGTAGTACCAGGTCCCCGGGTCAGTATCGTCGAGCGTGATCGCGGCCTCGAAGTCCTCGACGGCCTGCTGCCATTGCCCGAGTTCCGCCCGCGCGTAAGCGCGGAGGAACCGCCCGAATGCATTCGCGGGCTCGGCCGTGACCTGTTGGCCTAGTCTTGATGCCAGATCGGTCCAGCGCCCGTTTTGAAAGAGGTCGCCGACCCGTTGCATGACCCGTCGTCGCTCCTGGTCGCGGATGTATCTCAGCTCGTTCAGCGCGAGACGGTTCTTGGGCTCGACGCGCAGCGATTCCTGGAACGCCTGACGAGCCCCAGGCAGATCCTTCAGCTCGATGCGAGTGAAGCCCAGTCCCCGGAGAGCCGCCGGCTCGACCACCTTCTCCATGGGATAGGTCCGAGCAAGGCTCAGGGCCGTGTCGTAGGATTTGGCGGCTTCGTCTGACCGGCCCAGCTTGTTGAGGACGAACCCCCTCTCAACAAAGGTTTCGGCCGAGTAGGGCCGCATTCGCACAGCCTTCTCGAGCCAGGTTTCGGCTTCCTTCCAGCGCTTCCCGCTCGCGGCGATCACGCCCTTCTTGAGCAGCGCCTGGCCGTACCCCCAGTCGATCCAGATCAACTTGCGAGTGCTCGCGTGTTCCGTCCGGTAGCGGTTGAGCTGCTCGCGGTTGGCGACGCTCACATAGTCGAGCTGGGCGTCCTTCATCCGTTCGTCGAAGACGGCCAGGACCTTGTCGAGCAACTGATCGGCCTCGACGAGCTTCCCTTCAAGAATCAACTTGCCGGCTCTGGTCAACTCACGACGTTGGTCGGCGCCGAGCCCTTCCTCGAGCTCTTTGAGATTGAGGTCCAACCGTGTGGTCACAGTTCCCGAGGGAGACGGGGCCTGCGCCCAAGCCCGGGGGACCGGCGCGAATCCCGAGGCGAGGACCCAAAAGAAGGCGACCGTCCAGCTCGCGAGACGAGACGGGAACACCAGGTCGAGGGCGAGGCGTTGGGGCTGGTGCACGGGACTGTCCTGATGGTCTTGTGGCCCGGGGAAGCCATGACACGCAACGCGATTCAGGAACCAATCCACCCCATGATCTCGCGCCCGAGATCTCGCGACAAGCCAATGGATTCCCGAGGGCTTCACTTCGACGAACCGTCTCGGATCGGCCGGCGAGGACCCGATCCGCACCGTCCGACAATCGCTCGGGCGTCGTCTCTCTCATTCGAACCGCAGATGCATCACCGACTGGCCCGAATCGCGGAGCTCGATCAGGGAATCGATGCCGATCTCCAGGTGCTGCTGCACGTATTTCTCGGTAACTCGCTTGTCGCTACGACTGGACTTGACCCCCTCGGGCGTCATCGGGCTGTCGGAGACGAGCAGGAGCGCACCCTTGGGGATGTGGTTGACGAACCCGACGATGAAGATCGTGGCCGTCTCCATGTCGATCCCCTGTGCCCGGATCCTCCGGAGATAGTCCCGGAACGAATCGTCGTGCTCCCAGACGCGGCGGTTGGTGGTGTAGACCGTGCCAGTGGCGTACTCGAGCCCGTGCTTGACAATCATGGCCGAGACGGCCTTCTGGAGGCGGAACGACGGCAGAGCCGGAATCTCGGGCGGCATGTAATCGTTGCTGGTCCCCTCACCGCGAATGGCGGCGATGGGCAGGATGAAATCGCCGACCCTCGTCTTCTTCAGGCCCCCGCACTTGCCCAGGAACAAGACGGCCTTGGGCTCGACAGCGGCGAGCAGGTCCATCACCGTCGCGGCCATCGCGCTGCCCATGCCGAAGTTGAGGATCGTCAGGTTCTCGGCCGTCGCCGACTGCATTGGATGGGACCGGCCCAGCACCTCGACACCGAAGCGCTCGGCGAACATGTCCACATAGTTGTGGAAGTTGCTCAATAGGATGTACTTGCCGAATCCGTCGAGCGGGCGCCCGGTGTATCGGGGCAGCCAATCCTTCACGATCTCGGATTTCGTTTTCACGCAATGGGTTCCCTGAGAATGATGATGGTCATCTCAACACCCGGGCCCATCCGGCAGGCAGAACCTCTGGGATTGACGTCCGCGAGGGTCGCCAAGGAGATGTTCCAGCATGATCGGTTTGTCG
The DNA here is from genome assembly GCA_963845695.1 of uncultured Isosphaeraceae bacterium. Lineage (GTDB taxonomy): Bacteria > Planctomycetota > Planctomycetia > Isosphaerales > Isosphaeraceae > CAWJTV01. The sequence continues at coordinate 109,729 of CAWJTQ010000025.1, forward strand.
ACACAGCGCCACGCTCGAGGAGACCGTGCCGCGGTCGGTGCCGGCGATGACGATCCGATCATCGCGGCAAATGCGGCCCGCCGAGGCCGGGAAGTCGCGCGGTTCCAGATTGGCGGCGACGAGCTGGATCCTCGGGTCTTGGGGGTCGTCGAGGTCCAGATTCGTCATGGCGTGGATTCCCGGGGTCAGGTCCGTAACCGCGACCCGCGTGGCGCCCGGGGCCTGGACGACGAAGGCGGCCTCCGCGCCGGCAATCAGGTAGTTGCAGCCGCCGAAGCCTCCGCGTACGAGCTCGGCTCGGGCGTATCGTGAAGCTCGAGCGGGTTGGTCGAACCCGAGCAGGTTGACGGCCAGCAGCCCCTTTGAACGCGTTTGATCTTCCCAGGCAAGGTCGCCGTCATGGCGGTTAGTGACGGCAACAGCCATCCCCGCTTCGTTGACTCCCAGCCAGGTTCCCATCTGCGGAAAGGTGCCGTCCGGTCCGTGGTCGGCGCCGGCCAGCAAGCATCGCAGCGACCGGACCCGGCAACAGACCGGCGACGTCACCGGCCGACGCCGCGATTCCTCGCGATTGACGCCGATCATCACTGGGATGCAACCCTTGATCTGATAAGCGATGAAGACCAGGCACATGGTTCTGCAATCCGTGCCACCTTGACTTTGCAAGATCGCCGCCAATCCTACATCATGGCGAAAATGATCCTTTTGCCAAGAGCGGGTGGCGAGTGAGGGTCCCCGCAGTCGGCGACGCTCGCAGAGGAAAGATTCTTTTGAACACGAAATACACGAAATACACGAAAAAAGACAAGGAATCTGGGCATACTTCTGGATCGTCTCGATGGTCTCGTCTCACTTTAGAAGAACAGAGTGCACCTGACCCACCTTCAAGATGCGAATCCGCGTGGTGAACTGGTTGTCCCGATTGTGGTTTTTTTTGTGTATTTCGTGTATTTCGTGTTCAATAATTCCTGGAAACCGAGTCAAGGTCGGTTGCGTGGATGGGGGATACACAACATGTTCAACGGTCATCGGTGGATTGAAACCTGGACGCTCTGTTTTGTGGTTCTGTCGATTTCGAAGGTAGCCCAGGGCCAGGGGCAGCCCGATCGCGAGGACTCGGCCGGTGCGGTCCGCGCGGTCCTGGATCGCCAGGTCGTCGACTGGAACAAGGGAGACCTGGACGGGTTCCTCGGCGGTTACTGGAAGTCGCCGAAGGTGGTGTTTCAGTCGGGAGGTCAGCGGTACGACGGTTGGGAGGCGATGCGGGATCGGTATCGGCGCCGATACCAGGCGGAGGGCCGGGCGATGGGCCGGCTCGCGTTCTCGGCGCTCGACATCGAGCCGCTCGGCCCTGAGGCGGTATTGGCCCGGGGGCGTTGGAGGTTGACGATGCCCGACGGCACCAAGCCCGGCGGGCTCTTCACGGTCATTTTTCGCAAGCTTCCCGAGGGGTGGAAAATCGTACACGACCACACCTCGGCCGAGGAATCGAGGCCGGCGAGCCAGTAGGCCCGGCTCGTCCCGCCGGAACGGGAGACGTCATCAGCTTGTTCCAGCGGATCGAAGCGATCCAACGTCGCCGAAGATCATTCCGCCGGCACCGTAACCGGTCGGCAGCGGACGATTCCTGCCAGGACGAGTCCCGCGAGGAGCCAGCCGACGACCTGGTCGATGGCTTCGGCCGCGGTGAAATTGGCCGGGAATCCGTACCAGTTCCAGTACGGAACGCTGACGGTCAGGAATCCGAACAGACCGAGCAAGGTGACGAACAACACCCGTCCCCAGTAGCCCGACCGGACCATGGTCAGCAAGAACGCCGCCAGCAAGGCCGAGACGACGTTGGTTGCCAGCTCGGTACCTAACTGGCGGGGAGATATCGCTTCACCGCCCGACGGTTGGACGACGAGCACGCCCACCGGGCCTTTCTTCACCTTCTCCAGCCAGGCCTGCTCTTCGGATTCTGAGGCTTGCTTGCTCATATCCTTGCCGGGAAAGAAGTAGAAGCCGGGTTCATGGACCGTGCTGCGCACCGCTTCGAGCACCGGTTCTTCGTTGGAGATCTGGCCAACGCCCATCTTCCCGAGAGGAAGTACCATATGTGCGAACGCCCCCCAGAAGAACACGACGATCCCCGCCAGGAACCCGCCGAGCACCACTTTGGCCATGGCTCGCCCTCCCATCATGGAATCCCGCGACGCCTGGCATCGCATCTCGACGCGATCCGGCGATCATTTCCACATAATCGATCTAACCCGTAAGATCGGCGATTCGCAGTGTCTTTCTGCACATGATCTTCCTCGAGGCATCCGCGCCCCGCCGGGACGCCTTGCAAGAAGCCGCGCGCAGTAATCTCCCGTCGTCGCGAAGTCAGGCATGGGCTGGGGTTTCGGCCAGCTCGGCTTGATCGTCCCCCGCGCCGTTCTTCACTGGCGGCGGAAGGGCGACGAGGGGAAGCCCGGCATCGCGCCAGGACTGGATCCCCCCAGGAGCGCAACCGCGAGGAATCCGAGCCCACGGAGGAAGCAGCGCCACACGGGCGCTCTGACGCTCAACTTCCGTCCGAACGTTTCCAGGGCGCCGGGATGGACCACATCGCCTAGCACATAACATCGACTCGCCCTACATCGTGCTTCGTACAGATCGGGAGCCACCACCACCAATGGAATGGCCAGTGTCAGGATCAAGAACATGAGTGTTCGTATGCGGAATTGTTTCGGCATAATGGCCAACCTTGAGGCCTTCGAGAACGTTCCCCACTAAGCCGAGACCGTACGATACTCCGTTTCGTCAACCGGGTCAATTTCCATCGGAAGGATCGAGATTCAGGTCCCCATGTAGCCCAAACCCAGGGCGGAGACTTGCAGGCCCTCACCAGCGGAACCCAGTCGGCGAGACGTCATGCGGAGGCCCCTTGTCTTGATCCGATCCCATCCGTTCGACGACCTCGTCATTCGTCGCCAACCGCCTCGACCCATCTCGATTTTCGTAGGCCGACCGTCCAGGGGATCAAGTCGGACAGGCCGGTCGGCAACTCGGCACAGTCCACGAAAGACGGCTGCACGCTTGAGCGATGCATCGCAGGTGCGGTAATCTCACGGCCTCGGGCCGCAATTCATGGACTCGCTATTTCCTGGAAGGCGATCGAAATGTCGTACCTCTCTCTGGGCAGGGTTATCGCGCCCTTCGTGCTCCTTTTCGCCGGTACTTGGCGGAGTGGGCTGTCCTTTGCCGACGACGACCTGACCGCCCTCCGCGGGAAGATCGACGAGCTTCTTCGTGTGGAGTTGACCCACGATTGGTATCCACGGGCCGTGGACCGGGAGCGTGGTGGATTCCACCAGACGTTCGCCCGGGACTGGACGGCTTTGCCCGATCGTGACACGTTCCTCGTGTACCAGGCGCGGATGACCTGGACGGCGGCGGCGTTCGCCCGGTATTCGCCGGCGCACCGCGACGAGTTTGCCCGATACGCCCGCCATGGGGTCGCGTTCCTGGACCGGGTCATGAGAGACAAGGAGTTCGGCGGTCTGCACTGGGCCCTCGATGCAAAGGGTCGGCTCGACTCCAGGCTCGGCGATGAGAAACACGTTTATGGGATCGCGTTCGCAATCTACGCCGCGAGCACCGTTCGAGAGGTGACCGGCGACGAGCAGGCGCTCGCACTGGCCCGGGACACCTTCGACTGGCTGGACCAGCACGCACACGACGCGAAGCATGGCGGCTACTTCGAGGCGCTGCGGCGGGACGGGACCCCGATTCTCGGTTGGGACGAGGGTGCGCCGATCGCCCGTCGGACGGACCGGCTCGGCATCTACTACGGCTACAAGACGATGAACGTCCACATCCATCTGCTGGAGGCGATCACTGCCCTGTCCCGGGTGGACCATCGGCCGCTGGTGAAAGAACGGCTGCGCGAGCTTCACGCGATCGTCCGCGACCGTATCGCCGTCGAGCCGGGCGCGCTGAACCTGTATCTGACGCCTGACTGGCGGGCGATCCCCGCGCACGATTCCTTTGGCCACGATGTCGAAACCGCGTATCTCCTGGTGGAAGCAGCCGAGGCCCTGGAGATTCCCGACGAGGGTCGGACCTGGGAGGTGGCGCGACGCCTGGTCGATCATGCCCTCGACTGGGGCTGGGACGACGACCATGGTGGTTTTTACGACAAGGGCGACTCCTTCGCCTCGCCCGCCTGGGACCGGAGGAAAGTCTGGTGGACTGAGGCGGAGGGACTCAACGCCCTGCTGGTGATGCATCGGAAATTCGGCGGGCACACCGACCGCTACGCGAAAGCCTTCCGCAAGCAGTGGGATTTCATCGAGAAGCACATGATCGATCCGCTCCATGGCGGCTGGTTCGCCGAGACGACCCGAGACGGCTCCCTGATCGGCGACGGTTCCAAGGCCAACCCCTGGAAGGCCAACTATCATACCGTCGCGCGCCCTGATGAACGTGTCGACGCTCCTCAAGTGAGCGTAATCCGGGTCGCTGAGGGGCAAGGCGGAGCGAATGTCACACGAATCGATGACTGGAAACCGCCTGTCAAACCGACTAGCATGCATCAATTCCAATCAGATCGCGGTGACGTACTCGAATCCAGGATCGGTAGTCCCGCCTCTGGGGAGACGCGCTGATGTCCGAGAGCGATCATTCCACGCAGATTCAGGGCTGCATCGACCGGATGCGGTCGGGCGACGCGTCGGCGCGCGATGAGTTGCTGGCCCACGCCGCGGATCGGCTGACCCGCCTGACGCGGAAAATGCTCCGGGACTTTCCGGGCGTCCACCGTTGGGAGCAGACTGACGACGTGCTCCAGAACGCCGCCTTGCGACTCTGCCGTGCGCTGGGCGAGGTCCAGCCGCCGACGGCCGCCGACTTCTTCCGGCTGGCGGCGGCGCAGATCCGCCGCGAATTGCTCGACCTGGCCCGACGATACTCCGGTGCCGAGGGGCTGGGAGCCCATCACGCCAGTATCGCCGGAGTGGGGAAGGGGCCAGAGGCTGAGGCGGGGCCCCACCCCACCGGACACCACCCACGATCCCGATCGCCTCGCTGCCTGGACCGACTTCCATCGCGAGGTCGAGGCGCTTCCCCTGGAGGATCGCGAGGCGTTCGACCTGCTGTTTTATCAGGGACTCTCGCAGGCCGAGGCGGCCGTCTTGCTGGATGTCTCCGAGCGGACGATCAAGCGGCCGATGGCAATCGGCGCGGCTGCGGTTGGTCCAGACCCTGGGAGGCAGGATGCCCGGCTTCTGAGCGTCATTGCGTCGAATAGGAAGACCCATGATCGCGAACACCGATGGCGATGACCCCCGACTGGACGAGTTATTGCTGCGCTGGGAGGAGCTCCACGAGCAGGGCCAGAGCCTCTCGGCCGAGAAGCTTTGCTCGACCTGCCCCGAGCTGGCCGGAGAGCTCGCCCGCCGCATCGCATTACTCCGCAAGATGGATCCTCTCCTGGACGAAACGAAGACCGCTTCCGGCGACCGGCCCCCCGCTATACCGGCCGGCGGCTCGAGCCGGGAGTCCGCCACCGCGCGGGCCGATTACCGCGACCTCCGCTTCCACGCCGCGGGCGCACTCGGCGAAGTCTTCATGGCCCGCAACGCCGAGCTCAATCGCGATGTGGCGTTGAAATTCCTCAAGACCGAGCGGTCCCGCGATACCGGACAGTCTGCGCCGCTTCCTCCAAGAGGCGGAGGTCACCGGTCGGCTGGAACACCCCGGCGTCGTGCCGATTTACGCCTTGGGGACCGATGCTACCGGCGCGCCCTGCTATGCGATGCGGTTCATCCGGGGCGCGACGCTCCAGGACCCCATCGACGCCTTTCACGCCGCCGAGAAGCCCGGCCGGGACCCGTCGGAGCGTTCGTTGGCGTTGCGCGAGTTGTTGACCCGCTTCGTGTCGATCTGCAGCACGATGGCCTATGCCCACAGCCGTGGGATTCTCCATCGGGACTTGAAGCCGCGGAACGTGATGCTGGGGAAATACGACGAGACTCTCGTCGTGGACTGGGGTCTGGCCAAGCCCTTCGACCGGGACGACGCGGCACGCGCGGTGGGCGAGGAGACACTGATGCCCAGGTCGAGCTCGGGGAGTGGATCGGACACGTCAACGGTGGGCGTGGTGGGGACTCCGGCGTACATGAGTCCGGAGCAGGCCGAGGCACGTTGGGACCTCGTCGGCCCCGCCAGCGACCAGTTCGGCCTCGGCGGGATTCTCTACGCGATCCTGACCGGTCAACCGCCCTACCAGGGTCGCACGATTGGGGAGGTCCTGGAGAAGGTCAAGCAGTGCGGGTTTCCCGCGCCACGGCAGGTCAGGCCGGGTGTGCCGCGTGCGCTCGAGGCGATCTGCCTCAAGGCGATGGCCAAGCGGCCGGAGGATCGGTACGCGACGGCGCTCGACTTGGCGGCTGAGATCCGGCGCTGGCTGGCGGACGAGCCGGTAATGTCTTACGCCGAGCCGGTGACCGTGCCGCGCGCGTCGGTGGACGCGTCGACACCGGACGCTGGTAACGGCGATGGCGATGGCCGTGCTAGTGGCGCTGGTCGCACTGGCAATCGCGTACACGCGCGAGTCGAAGATCAGCGAGGAGCTAAAGACGTCCAATCGCCGGTTCGATGACGCAAATCGCCAGCTCATCGTGACCAATGCGGAGCTCGTGGAGGCCAACGCCCGGGCCACGAAGGCCAAGGCCGAGTCCGATCAGCGTCTCGATCAGATGCTCGAGGCGATGGAAGGGTATTATACCGGTACCGCAAGGGAGGTCTTGCTCGGCCACGTGGGACCTCAGGCCATGACGGCGCATCTCCTCGAGTTGCCGCGTCGCTACTACGAGCGGCTCACCCGCGAGCTCGAGGCGTCGCGAGTGCCCGACGAACGGACGATCCGTTTACTCACTCGCGGCCGTCAAAGTCTGGGCTCGATCTCCTGGCAGGTCGGGCGATATGACGAGGCCAGACGACAATTCGAGGAGACGATTCGGTTGAACCGGCAATTGGTGGCGGCCCGGCCCGATGTGTTGGAGTATCAGAAAGCCTTGGGGGATGAATACAACAACCTCTCGGTCGCGCAATGGTCCCTGGGACTCCTCGGGGATGCGTTGGAATCCCAGCGCCGGGCGATCGCGATCTTCACTGAGCTCGCGACGAAGAAGCCGGATGCCTTGGATTACCAGGGTGGACTGGCTACGGGCTACATTGACCTCGGCAACATTCAGAGGGCTCTGGGGGACATGCAAGGCGCGGCGGGATCCTATCTTCAGGCCAAGTCTCTCTGGTCCAACCTGGTGACCACACGACCGGGGGACACGGGCTTCCAGTACGGGCTTGCCAGTGTTTACAGCAATCTCGCGATACTCAAACAGGAGAAAGAGCCGCTCGCGGCGCTGGAACTGTATCGTGAGTCGAGTGTGATTCGAGCGGAAATGGTCGCGGCGCATCCGACGCACTCGAAATACCGGGAGTTACTCGCAGTAAATTATGATAATATTGCCAATCTTCAACGGTCTCTCGGACAGAATTCTTCCGCGGCCGAATCGTTCCGCCAGTCCCTCGCACGCTGGACAGAGTTGGTCTCCGTTCTCCCTGAGTCGCTCGGCTACAGGAGTGCCCTGGGACGAGCCCTTGATGCATTGGGGACGGTCCTCCGAGCGCAGGGTAATCTTCGAGACGCCGAAGGGGCCTTCCGCCGAGCGATCGAGAATAAAACCGTGGTCGTCGGGCGTGCCCCGCAGGTTGTCCAATACCAGAGAGAATTGGCCGACTCTTATTCCCACCTGGCGAGCGTATTCCGATCGCTCCGTCGGACCGACGAAGCTGCTCAGATCGCGCGAACGCGCAAGTCGTTGTGGGTGAAGAATCCCAACGAACTCTACAACGTCGCCTGTGAACTGGCCCTGTGCGTGCCAGTTGTTCAGGATGTCGAGGAAGGAGAGGACCTGGCGGTCGAGGCCGTCCTGACACTGAAACAGGCCATCGCCGCTGGCTGGAGCAACGCCCTGCACACCAGCCGCGATCCCGATCTGGCTCCGCTCCGCGACCGCGACGACTTCCGCTGGCTGCTGGCCGAATTATTCGACCGTGGCTTCCCGGCCGACCCGTTCGCGAAGTGAGCGTCCCGGATCCCAAGTAGAAGGGCCGAGGCGAGTCCTGCTCACCTCGGCCCTCCTCGTCGGATTCTCGGCGTCGCATCCGGACCATCAGAACGCCAGATCATCGTCCATCAGCGACCCAAGGGCGCGGTCCAGGTGATCGTGCGGGAAGCCGATCGACTGGAGCTGGCCGGGCGGAGTCGTCGGGGCCAGCCCGATCGCGATCGGCTGCTGGGTCAAGGAATCGGCCGTGCCCGTGTCGACCGTCGCGTCCATTCCGGGCTGGGACTGCACCGAAGTTCCTGCCACGGTCAGAAGTGGCGTCATCGCGAAGGTGGATTGACCACCCTCCAGCCGCGCGGGGGAAGTCACTGCGGCCGTCGAGGTCGAGGGACTGTAATTACCGGGAACGTGGAATGCCAGGTCGCCGACCAGTGTGGACGCGATCGGCGTGCCCAGGCCCGTCACCAGGTCGTAACCCGGTCCGGCCGAGAAACCGTTTGAGCCGCTGGTCACGTCGCGGAACGCCGAGGAGAACTGGTAGAGGGCCGGCAGCGTCTGGCTGGCACCATCGAGTGGATTCAGACCGACCAGCGCTCGTCCCTGATCGGCCAGGGCGATCAGGCCCGCCCATTGCGGGGCACCTTCGCTGGTGCCGTGGAAACTGCTCCAACCCCCGGCGGCCGTGTCGTAGACCCACACGCCCGCGCCGTCGGTGGAGTCGGCGTTGTAGGCGACGTCGGGGACCGTTCTGACGTTGGAGCTCTGCACGCCGTACTGGTAGGTCGGCTCACTGTAAAGCTGGCTGTAACCGCCGCCGCTGTTCGACCAGGCCGTCTCGCCTTCATAGGTACCGTTCGACGCGACGGACAGGTTCGTGCCCCCCACCGAGAGGACGTTGGGATCGGAGGCCGGCCACGAGACACCGACCTGGGTCTTCTGGCTGTTGATCCAGGCTCCATCATCACCAGATGCTGCCACGAACGTCACGCCGGTGTGGCCCGCGGGAGTCGTCAAGATCGAGTCGAACTGGTGATCGGCCGACGATTCGACGCTGCCCCAGCTCATCGAGACCACCGAGACGCCAGGCTGTTGCCGGGCCCAGTTGACGGCGTTCATGAGGTCGTCCATCGACATCGACGCGGCCTGGACCAGCAAGATGTTGGCCCCGGGAGCGATCGCGTGCGACCATTCCACGTCCGCCGCCGTCTCCTTCTCCGCGCTCGTGGACTCGTTGTTCTGGGCGCCTGGGAAGCTGACATTCTGGAAGCTCGGCGCAGCGAGCCCGTACCTCTGGTCGAAGGCGCTCAAGTCGTTGGAGATGTAAGGATCGAGACCGCCGATGACGATCGCGATCGTCTGGCCGGCGCCATTGGCCGTGTACGACTGGCCGTTGACTTTGAAGTTGAAGTTCTCGGCGTAGGCTTGTTTGATCTGCGCCGGCGAGAGGGTCCCGACCGTCTGCGAGGGGTTCGGTGGCGTGGGAGTGGGCGTCGGTGTGGGAGTGGGCGTCGGTGTGGGAGTGGGCGTCAGTGTGGGCGTTGAAGGCTGAGCCGGTTGCCCTCGATGAGCGAGTTTGTGTTTGATATGGCGGTGCGACGGGACAGATCGTTCCGGTTTGGCCGTCTCGATGTGTCGTAGAACGTGGTGTTCTTTGGTCTGGGAGTGTAACAGTGGGCTGGCTGAGAGCAAGATGCGGGCGTCGAGGGCGTCGAAACCGGGTCGGAACTTGGGGCGGCGCTTGGCGGACATGGCGGCTCTCCTTCAGGGTGGGCGTCAGGTTGATCGTTCGTCTGACTGTCCGGGCCGGCCGGTCGTTCCGACCCTCTTCACCCTGCCCAGCGAGAGCCACGAGGCCGAGGGGCCAAGGTGGTGAAAAAAAACCGAGAGAGGCCAGCAAGATGAAGACCAATCTTTCGGGTCTCCCCCACCTCCCGGCATGTGGAGTTGAGCCAGAGGTGCCGAAATCGCTGATATCGCTGATCTGGAAAGCCCGGTCCCAATCGGTTAGCATCCATCAAATCCATCGGGATCGCGGGACACGATGGTTTTCCCAGGAGCACTTAAGGCGGAAACCCACCGGGGATTTGTGGAGAGAACCTTCCAGCGCCGCTGGCAGTGGGCGCGGCTACGGTTGGTCCAGACCCTCGGTGGGAAGATGCTGGGCCTCCGAGCCCGACCTCGACGGAGAGGATGACTCATGATCGCGAACACCGACGGCGACGATCCCCGGTTGGCTGAGTTGTTGCTCCGCTGGGAGGAGCTGCACGACGAAGGACGGAGCATTTCCGCCGACGAGCTCTGTTTGCCATGTCCCGAGCTGGCCCAGGAATTGGGTCGCCGCATCGCGCTGTTGCGTCAGCTCGATCCCGTCTTGGCCGACGCCACGGCTACTGCCGGCGACTCAGCACGACCCGCGGCAGCTGGCGACTCGAGTCGGCAATCGGCCTCAGCGCGTGCCGACTTCCGCGATCTCCGTTTCCACGCCGCGGGCGGACTCGGCGAGGTCTTCATGGCCCGCAACGCCGAGCTCAACCGCGAGGTGGCCTTGAAGTTCCTCAAGGCCGAGCGGTCGCACGACCCGGAGAGCCTGCGCCGCTTCCTCCAGGAGGCCGAGGTCACCGGGCGGCTGGAACACCCCGGCGTGGTGCCCATCTACGCCTTGGGGATCGATGGATCGGGTGCCCCCTGTTATGCGATGCGGTTCATCCGGGGCGAGACGCTTCAGGATCCCATCGACGCCTTCCACGTCGCCGACAAACCCGGCGCGCGACCCCTCAGAGCGGTCGCTGGCCCTCCGCGAGCTCCTGAGCAGGTTCGTGTCGATTTGCAGCACGATGGCTTATGCACACAGCCGGGGCATCCTTCACCGGGACTTGAAGCCGCGGAACGTGATGCTTGGGAAATTCGATGAGACCTTGGTGGTGGACTGGGGCTTGGCCAAGCCGTTCGACCGGGATGAGGCAGCGCGTGCGGTCGGCGAGGAGACCTTGATGCCCCGCTCGGGTTCCGAGGGGAACGGGTCGGACACGCCGACGGTGGGTGTGGTAGGGACGCCGGCCTACATGAGCCCGGAGCAGGCCGAGGCGCAGTGGGACATCGTCGGCCCGGCCAGCGATATCTTCGGGTTGGCAGCGATCCTCTACGCCATTCTGACCGGCCGGCCGCCGTACCAGGGCCGCTCGATTCGGGAGGTTCTGGAGAAGGTGAAGCGGTGTGAATATCCGGCGCCGCGCCAGGTCAGGCCGCGCGTGTCGCGGGCCTTGGAGGCGGTCTGCCTCAAGGCGATGGCGAAGAAACCGGAGGATCGCTACGCGACGGCGCTGGACCTGGCGGCGGACGTCCGGCGCTGGCTGGCCGACGAGCCGGTAACCGCTTACGCCGAGCCCGTGACGGTTCGTGCGCGGCGGTGGGTGCGGCGGCACCGATCGCTGGTGACCAGTACAGCGGTCGTGCTCGTGTTTGGCCTGGCGGTGCTGGCGGCCTTCGCGACCATCTTGGCGGGTAAGAACCGGGAGCTGGATGCCAAGAACGTGGCTCTGGCGAATAAGAACCGGGAGCTGGATGCCAATAACGTGGAACTCGACAACAAGAATCAAGAGCTGGACAGGCAGCGTCAGCGGGTCGAGGAGCGTGAGAACCTGGCGATCGAGGCGGTCAGGAAGTTCCGTGACGCGGTCCAGGACAACCCGATGCTGAAGAACGACGCCAAGCTGGATGCGCTGCGCAAGGCGATCCTGAAGGAGCCGCTGGAGTTCTTCCGTAGGCTGCGGGATCAGCTCCAGGCCGACAGGGATACCCGCCCTGAGGCCCTGGCGAAACTCGCCGATGCGAACTATGCCCTGGCTTATACCACGGCGGAGATCGGAAGCATCCCCGACGCGATTCGCTCGTATTCCGAGGCGCTGGCCATTCGGGAGCGGTTGGCGAGCAACCATCCGGCCGTCGCTCATTACCAGCGCGATCTGGTCGCGAGCCACTACAGCATGGGCACCATGCTCGCCGCCGCGGGACGACCCATCGAGGCGCTGGAGTCGTTGAGACGAGCGTTGTCGGTCCAGGAGCGGTTGGTACGAGAAAATCCAACCGTTACCGAAGACCTCCGTTTTCTGTCAACGTGCCACAACAGCATCGGATCTGGACTAAACCTGTCAGGCCGGCCCACCGAGGCGCTGGACTCGTACCGGAGGGCGTTGGCGATCCTGGAGCGGTTGGCCCGCGATAACCCTACCGACACCCAGTACCAGAGCGATCTGGCCGCGAATTATGACAGCTTCGGCAACGGGCTCTGGTATAGCCAGGACTATCGAGGTGCAGCGGAGTGGTACCGTCGGGCGATCGCCATTCTCTCTAAGCTATTGACCGTTGACCCGAAGAACCTCAGAGACCGTGATCGGATGGTTGTAAGCCAAACCAACCTGGGAAACGCGAAATGGGCTTCAGGGGATCTGGCCGGCGCGGCGGTATCCTATCGCCTTGCCATTGCGATCGGAACAGAGCTGGTCGGTGCCGCTCCGGATATTTCCAACTCTCGATTCATGCTGGGACGAGCCCTGAATAATCTTGGCACCCTCCTCCAAGCCCAAGAGCGATTCCACGAAGCGGAACAGGCGTTTCGTCAGGCCATCGAGCACCAGCGAATCTCGTTTGACCGAACACCGCAGGTGATCGACAATCGGCGATTCTTGAGAGAAAGCTATTCTCGGCTATCCCAGTGCCTGAGAGCACTCAGCCGGGGGGACGAAGCCGCTCAGATTGCGCGAACACGCCGCGCTCTGTGCGCGAACGATCCCGTCGAACTGTATGTCGGCGCTCGTGAGCTGGCCTCGAGGGTGCCGACGATTCAGGGCACTGAGCAAGGGCAAGCCCTCGCCGCGGAAGCCGTCCAGGATCTGAAGGAGGCCATCGCCGCCGGTTGGGACAACGCCTTGTATACCAGCCGCGATCCCGGCCTCGCCCCCCTCAGCGACCGCGACGACTTCCGCCGCCTGCTGGCGGAATTATTCGACCGCGGCTTCCCGGCCGATCCGTTTGCAAGATGAGCGTCCGCGATCCAAGGCCAGAAGGCCGAGGCGAGTCCTGCTCACCTCGGCCCGCCGCGTCGGATCACCGGCCTTGCATCAGGATCTCGAGAACGCCAGTTCATCGTCCATCAGCGACTCGAGGGCGCGGTCCAGGTGATCGTGCCGGCGGCCGATCGACTGGAGCTGGCCGGGCGGAGTCGTCGGGGCCAGCCCGATCGCGATCGGCTGCTGGGTCGAGGAATCGGCCGCGCCCGTGTCGACCATCGCGTCAATTCCGGGCCGGGCTTGTACCGAAGTTCCTACCACGACCAGAGGCGTCGCTGTCACAAAGCTGGACTGGCTGGCAGCCGGCATGGCATGGGACGAAGCGATCGCCACGGAGTCGTCGGATGAGGGATCATAATTCGTGTTGACATGGAAAGCCAGGTCGCCGACGAGATCGATCGCAATCGGAGTGCCCAGGCCGGTGGCCACGTCGTAACCCGGAGTGGCCGAGAAACCATTCGAGCCACTGGTCACGTCGCGGAACGCCGAGGAGAACTCATAAAGAGCCGGCAGAGTTTGGCTGTAGCCGTCCAGGGGGAGCAGGCCATCCAGGGCTCGGCCCTGATTGGCCAGGGCGATCAACCCGGCCCACTGGGGGGCACCGGCGCTGGTCCCGGCCACAATTGTCCATCCCCCGGCGAGGCTGTCATAGAGCGAGAAACCCGTGTTGGGGTCGCCGTCGTAGGAGACGTCCGGGACAGTGCGGACACCCGTGTTCTGCGCGCCGTACTGGTAATAGGGCTCGGCGTAGACCTTGCTGTAGCCACCGCCGCCGTCGTTCCAGGCGGATTCACCCAGGTAGGTGCCGCTGGAGTTGATCGATAGGCTGGTGCCACCCACGGAGAGCACGTCCGGATCGGCGGCCGGCCACTCGACGCCGGCCTGGGTCTTCTGGGGGTTGGTCCATGCACCGTCATCGCCTGCCGAGGCCACGAACGTCACACCGGTATGCCCGGCGGGAGTCGTGAAGATCGAGTCGTACTGGTGGTCCGCCGGGGACTCGGCCCCGCCCCAGCTCATCGACACCACCGAGACGCCAGGCTGTTGCCGCGCCCAGTTCACGGCGGTCACGAGGTCCGGAGTATTCATCGACGAGGCCTGGACCAGCAGGATGTTGGCGCCGGGGGCGACAGCGTGCGCCCACTCCACGTCCAGCGACGTTTCCATGATATTGTCGGCCGATTCGCCGTTCTGGGCGCCCGGGAAATAGACGTTCTGGAAGTTCGGCGGGGGGGCGAGCCCGTACTTACTGTCGAAGGTGCTCAAGTCGTTGGAAATGTAAGGATCGAGACCGCCGATGACAATCGCAATGGTCTGGCCGGCGCCGTTGGCCGTGTACGACAGGCCGTTGACTTTGAAGTTGAAGGTCTCGGCGTAGGCTTGTCGGATCTGCGTCGGCGAGATGCCGCTGACCGGCTGCTGGGCCTTCTGAAGCTCATGCCCTCGATGAACATGTCTGTGTCTGACATGAGCCGGCGCCAGCGGATTGGCGGAGAGCAGGATGCGGGCGTCGAGGGCGTCGAAGCCGGGTCGGAACTTGGGGCGGCGCTTGGCGGACATGGCGGCTCTCCTTCAAGGTGGGCGTCAGGTTGATCGTTCGACTGACTGACCGGGCCGGCCGTTCGTTCCGACCCTCTTCACCCTGCCCAGCGAGAGCCACGAGGCCGAAGGGCCAAGGAGATGAGTTTTTTCTTCGAGCCCTCGTCCTGCTCCGACAGGTCCCTCCGTAGGCGTGATGGTGAGGGACGTGCACTGGTGCCCTCCCCACAGACCTCACTCCTCATGGGAGGAGGGGCTTGGGAAGGAAGGCTCGATCTCCCGTTCGCTCGCCTCTCCACAGGTGGAGAGCGCGTGTGCGACGAGGGCCGTCGGTTCGGTTTGGGTGGGCGTCGAGAGCGCAGAAGACGTGACAGGAAAGGCGAGTGAGGCGTTGCAGCCTTCGGGGTAGGTGGTCCGAGAGCAACGCCGGAGCTTCTTCACCAGACTGCGATTCTTGACTTGGACTCATGGGTCTAAATCGGCGCACGCCCCGCCAAGTGTGCCGCACATGGGGTGTAACCCACTTGCCGCCCTGGAACTCTGGCGGCTTGCATGCACCTCACTTCAGAGTGGTTACCGTTTTGAACCTAAGCCGCATATTGATACTGAGCAAGCCTCAGGACAGGTCGGTCCCCCTTTTTTCCCGAATGAAAGACGGTCCGGAAAGACCCAGAGGGGCGACAGACGCCCTGGGGCTCTTGGGCTTTCTGTCGCCCGTCCGGGGCTCGAAGGACGGCCGTGAGGGGCTCGGGATCCGCCTGGGGGCTCTCGCCTCAGGCTACGCTCTCGCCCTTCCCAGGGCTTTCCCGACCGCCGCTTACTGGGGCTGCGATGAGGGAGTCATCGCCGTGAGACGCTGGGGAATCATTCCGGTTGCCGGTCTCTTCGTGCGGGTCGTTCTATTCCGCGACGACTTCGGCTTCACGCTGAGCGGCACGTCATCGACGCCGGCGAGCGGTTTTGTTAGAGAGCCGAACGCGGTCTCGAAATGAAGATAGGGCGCGATCCGCGCGAGCGTCACCGGCCCCACGCCGCGGACCCGATCTCCGAGGTCATTCAGCGATGCGAACGGCCGCGCGTTCCGAGCTTCGACGAGGCGGTTCGCAAGCGCCGGACCGATGTGCGGCAAGGCAGCCAGGATCTGCGGCGGTGCTGTGTTTGCGTCCAGCACCAGTTTCGGTGCGACCGTGATCGGCTCCGACGATGAGCACACGTCCCAACTCGCTCTCATCAGCCCCAGTCCAACGGCCAGCGCCAGCACGGCCAACAACATCCGTGCACCGGTCGGCCAGGACCAGGGCAATAGGGTGCCCTGCGGCTCCGTTGGCGGATCATCGGGAATCGGTTGCGTGTTCAGACTTGCGCCTCTGAACATCCGACGCGTAACTCGTGAGCCATCTTATCGTTAGGGTGCATCCTCAAACGTGCGTTTCAGCCTAACGGCGGGTGTGCCCAGCAAGCAAGAGACGATCCGAGGTTACATGCCCAGGAACGGGACCGGGAGCAGGAACGCGTGCTGTTCGTAGAGGGAGGTGACGCCACCCCACGAGGTGTACTGAGAGAAGAAGACGATCAGGACGTAGAAGGCAGCGACAGGGACGATGGGGAGCCGTCCCAGGACGCGGAAGAACCAGTGGCTGGGGCGATCGCGACGGTCGGACCGCGCGTAGGCCCAGCCGATCAGCAGCCGCGCCGGGGCGAGGAAGAGGACGAAGACGAGGCTCGGCAGCCAGGCGGCTTCGCGGGCGATCATCTCGATCTTGAGGAGGTATAGAGGGATCGCGGCCACGAGGAGCACCATCAGCGAGAAAGCGAACGCCCAGGGGGCCCGGCGAAATCGTTCGCGGATTGCTCGTCGGGAAAAGAGCGCGGAGATCCTGCCCTCGACGGCATAACGCACCTGGAGGAACGGCAGGAATGGAACCACGATCGCGAGCAGCAGGACGCCGAGCACGCCCAGCGCCGGCACTCGGCCGCCCGCTGAGATCAGGATCGCCGGTCCGATCAGCCAGGCGAGTGTGCCAAGGAACCCGACGAACCCCAGGCGGAAGTAGTACCAGGGGCGCAGTGCCGTGAAGAACGTCCAGAACTGGTCACGTGACTCGGAATACAGCCCGCCCTCGCGCCGACCTGCGCACCAGCCAGAAGGGATGGCCGAAGGGCCAGAGGAAGTGACGCAGCCGGCCGCCGCGGGCGCAGGCGATCGCCACGTGGAAGATTGTCAGCCCGGCGATGATCACGAGCAGCACGCGCCACACTCGGGCCGCCGGGCTGCCCGGGTTGAACCAGCGCGGCCGATCGAGCGAATGTTCCGACCAGCCAGGCGGGAACCGTGGCCAGCCAGATTCCGGTCGCCAGCCCGCCAACGCGCGCAGCGCGGGGCACACCGATGAACCCATCCCGTAACCGTCCACTCCGCGCCACCCGCGCCGAGGCTTCCAGGAGATAGCCCAGACTCAGAAACTGAAGCAGCGGTAAGGCTGCCAGGGTCGACAATCCGACGAGTAGAGAACCAACACCGAAGAGCCATTCGGCCACCGAAGCCAGTGCCCGAGCGATCCGTCCGATCAGACGCCAGAGCGGGGCCAGGCGACGGCGGCGCGGCGGAACCTCGGGCGAGGACTCGACCTCAGCGGCTTCCCAGACGTCTTCGAGGAGGGCGGTCGTGTTTTCCATACGGGGGGTTACCCGAGGCGGGCAACAATGGTTTCACACAGGTCAAGGTACCTGGGAGGCGACCTTCCGCCCCGCCAGGAAGTCGTCGAGTCGGCGCTGGCAACGACTCAGCGAGTAGCGTGCGTCCTGGCTGGCGGGAGCGAGCGCCACGGCTTGCCGTGCCGCGTTGAACCGACTGCATCAGGTTCCGCTCGATTGCCGGATAATCCAGCGTCTTCCAGGCGATCTTGTGCAGATTCAGGTAGCCCCGGCTCAGCGCCAGAAACGACGCACAGTGGTTCGGATATCGGGCAACGAGGGCTTTTCCGATCTCGACCATTCGCTCGGAGGTCCGTCGCGAGTCGTCCAGCCTGCCATGATTGCGATCCTCGGCCGCGATGGTGCCCAGGAGTAGGCTCAACCGGCATCCGGCTTCCGCCTCGTGAAACGCCCGCGCGCCTGGTTAGGGCGCGATCCGCAAAGCATCGAGTGCGACGCCGGCCCACTCGGCGCCGGCAGGGCGTCCGTGGCGGGAGAGCTCATGACAGCCAGCGGATCCGACGAGCTGGCCGTTTCCGTCGGTGCAGCGAGGGAATCCGTGGTTCCATCGGCAAACCTCGACCGATGGCGATGGATCTCGATGGCGGCCATGATGCAACAGGCGGCCACTCCGGGATGATCGACCGTCTGGCCCGGGCGCGGTGCGAACATGCGGACATTGGCCTGGAGCAACGCGAGTGCGGCCGCGCGGTCGCCGCGGCGGGCCAGTGGCCTCGCGAGGTCACTTCGCATGCGGGCCAGCTCATCCAGCGCCTCGCCCGCCGGCCAGCGCCGAGCGATCGCCCCGCCGACTTCCACGGCACGTTGCAGATAAAACAAGCTGACCTCGGGTCGCTTCTGGTGCTCGGCCACATCCGCACACGCCCTGCATGCCCAGAGATAGTCCACCCACGCCGAGCGATCGAGAGGCACTCTCCGACTCAACTCGCCCAGACGCTCGAATGACTCTTCCAGGATCGTCAGCGCCTCATCCCATCGGCCTTCCTGACCCAGGCAGTCGCCCAGCCGCAGATCGAGGCGTGCCAGTTCACGCAGGATCCGATCCGAGCCGGGCCGCTTCCGAACGATGTCCAGCAGGCGTCCGCGCGTGTTTTCGAACAGCGGTATCAAACTACGAGCATCGAAGACTTTCGGTACCGTGATCTCCGTTGTGAACTCGACGAATTGATGCAGCACCTCGGTGGCCGTGCGGAAATCCGCCTCAGCCCGAGTGCGCTCGGATTCGGCGCGTCTCCACAGCACGACGACGCTCAGAAAGCCCAGCGAAAGCGACATCATCAGCGCGATGGCCAGGGCCGCGACCGAGGGATGCCGGCGGCACCATCTCCATCCCCTTTCGAAGGACGATACGGGGCGCGCCGCGATGGGGCGCACATCCAGGAACGCCTGAAGGTCGGACGCCATGGCCGCGGCCGAGGGATACCGTCGCCCCGGATCTTTTTCCAGGCACTTCAGACAGATCACTTCGAGATCGCGCGGGATGGCCGCATTGAGCCTGCGCGGCATCACGGGCTCCTGGTTCCGAACCAGGTCGATCGTCTCGATCGTCGACGCTCCCTGAAACGGCGATCGGCCCGTCAGCAGCTCAAACAGGATCGTCCCCATCGCGTAAATATCGGCCGCCGGCCCGATCGCGGAAGGGCGTGCCGTCGTCTGCTCGGGAGCCATGTAGGCGGGCGTGCCGCGCAGGCCGGTCAAGGTGGGATCAGACGCGTTCGGACCGACCAGCAGGGCCAGTCCGAAGTCGGACACCCGGGGCGTGACGAGATCCCAGGATCCGTGCTCCGCTCCGTCCAGAAGGATGTTCGACGGCTTCAGGTCCAGGTGCAATACCCCGTGTTCGTGCAGTTTGCGCCACCGCCTGCGCGATCGCACCGATGAGTCTTGCCGCGGCACGCGGGGGAATCGGCTCGGTCAGCCGCGCCTTGAGGGTTCCCCCCGGAATGTACTCAAAGACGAGATAGAACCATCCGTCTCCCTCTCCGAAGCTGTAAAGAGGCACGACGTTGGGATGCCGGACCTTTGAGGCCGCCCTCGCCTCGCGCTGCCACCGCCGTTGCGCGATTGGCTGGGACTCGGCCGCCATCGCGCCCGGCAGAACCTTGACCGCCACCTGGCGATCCAGCCCCGTCTGGGTCGCCAGGTAGATCACCCCCATCGCGCCGCGCCCGAGCTCGCGATCGATTTCGAGTCCCGGAATCCGCGGAAACCGGCCGAGGGCCAGCAACATCGGCGGCCCCATCGTCGGGGAGCCGTCGCCCCACATGCGAGCCCGCGTTTCCAGCGATTGCTGGCACGTCGCACACGCTTCGACATGCTGCTCGATCGACTCGAATTCGGCCAGATCGAGGGTGTCGCTGTCGAGGAAGGGCAGCTTCGCTTCCCAGGGGCAAGTGGCCATGGCGATCGATCTCGTTATGCCCATCGAACACGGGTCAACCCTCGACCTCGCACGGGTCCGCAGTTCGCTTTCCTGCTTCTGCCAGCATACGGGCGACGCGGGCCCTGGCGGCGTAAACGGCCGTATGGGACATCCCCAGCGAGGACGCCGTTTGATCGACCGTCCAGTCCTGCACCGCCACGAGCCAGAATGCCTCCCAGCTTCGATGCGAAACCCGAGCTCGCACGACCTGCTGGATCCGGGCCGCTTCATCGACCCGGAAAAACTGCAACTCATCGGCGGGCGACTGGTCATCCACCGGTACGAGATCGGCGATATGGCGCGCCGGATCGTCCGCGTCAATGAGGTTGACCTCACTGGCCCACTCGGCGCGCCGGCGCCTCAGGAAATCGATGGCCCGCCAGTGACAGACGTTCCGGAGCAGTCCTCGAAACCGGGCTGTCGGATCGTAGCAGAAGGTTCTCATCCGCCCCGCCAGCTCGATCCAGATTTGCTGGCATAGCTCATCGACCGATTCGCCATCCAGACCGTAGCCGCGGCACCAATTCCGGAGCATCGGGTCATCGCGCCGCTGGAACCGCAACCAGGCCGAATGGTCCTGCCAGTCGGCAACCGACCGGAGCAACGTCGGACTCGTCGAGCCATCACTCGCATGCACCATCGCTTCATATTCCTGGAATCAGGGGCGTCGCGAGACCAGGTAAGATTTCCGGCGCATGGGAGACGACTTCAAGAACCGCGCGGAATGGTTTCGTAGTCCCTTATAGAGGCACATTCCGAACGATCGCTCGAACCCAATGATATTAGTCATGACTGGGTTTGCAAGGAAGTCCCTCGTTCGCAGATCTCCATCTCATCACGTACAACAGGAGCAATCAAATGCGCATCAAGCCAGGAAGTCTTCTGCTGCTGGCGCTCACAATGGCGGTCGTGGGCGGTATGGCGCCGCATGGATACGCGGGCCAGGCCGTGCTCCTCGTGGCCAACCTCTACGGCGGAACGATTACCGAGTATTCGCAATCAGGTACCTATCTTGGCGTGTTTGCCTCCGGAATGGACGGCCCCGGCCTGCTGACCGTCGATGCCGCGGGCGACGTCCTCGTAACGACCGTCGATGGGTTCAGGGAATACTCGCCGAGTGGATCACTGCTCTTGTCGGTCCCGACGAGTTTCACGCTCGGCCAGATCCAGCTCGGTACGAACGGCAACCTGCTGGTTAACTCCTATTATGGAGGCGATGTTCTAGAATACTCCTCCACGGGCCAGTACCTTGGGATCTTCAGTAACCCGGGCCTCCAGCGGGCAGACTACAGTGCCCTGGATTCCCAAGGAAATCTTTATATCGCGGACTCCCACGGCGGGGTCATCGAGAAGATCTCGCCCACCGGCGCGGTCGAGGGCGCACTGGGAGCCTACGTGCCGGGAGTGGCGGGCATCGCATTCGACGCCAAGGGCGACCTCTACGCGATCATGGCCACTTATGCCCTTCAGGGAGAATACGCGAATACGCTCATTGAATTCGCCCCCAATGGGACACTGATTGGTACTCTGGCGTACCTGACCTTGAGCGACCCGACCGGCCTGGCGATCGGTCCGGATGGGAATCTCTACGTCTCGGATTACCTGGGCAATACGATCGACGAATACAGCCCGTCGGGGGCGTTCCTGGGCACCTTCACCGCCACAAACCTCAATCATCCCGAGGGTATCGCTTTCCTCACTGCTTCGGTTCCCGAACCGTCTTCGGCAGCACTACTCGTCATTGCTGTCATGGCCGGTTCTCCCTTCGTCGCCGTATTACGCCGCCGCCGACTGTCACTGACTCCGTAGGCGCGAAAGCGAGGACGCGGCTACAAAATAAGAGACTTCTCGCTGATCACCACCGCCGGAGGCTCCCCCTCTCGTTCCCACGGTTCTCCGTGGGAATGCCGTCTGCGGCGCTCCGCGTCGTCGGCCCGCGATCGTACCCCCGGAGGACGCAGAGCGTCCCAGACGGCATTCCCACGCGGAGCGTGGGAACGAGCTTAAGTCTATTGCCACCTTCAGGTTATCGTGAAGAACCCCCGGATCGCACTTGAGCATCGAGATCGTCGAAATCCGGGGCCAGCATGAAACCACGGGCCTTGCGGGCTGGTATCATGTAGGAGCGATCCGGCTCGACAGGAGGGTGGCCATGCGGGCGCGACTACGAGACCTGGTATTCCTGATCGCGGTCATGGGCGGGGCAGCGGCCCTGGCCGTGGGCCTGCTTCGCCCACTAGCGCGGGCCTCGGTGCGGCCGGTTGTGGCTGCTCCGGCACCTGGACCGAACGTTGGCCAGGTTGATACCACTTTCCGGCAACGATGGGCCGAGCAGGGGCTGACGCCGGCCGCAACGGCACCCGAGCTGGCGGTGATGCGGCGGCTCTCGCTGGCGCTCTGCGGTACGATCCCGTCGCTCGAGGAGATTCGCCGGTTCGAGGCGCGGCCTCAGCCGGGTCGAATCGATGCCTGGCTCGACGACTTGTTCCACGACCGCCGTTGCGCCGATTATCTGGCCGAACGGTTCGCTCGAGCGTTCGTCGGTACCGAGGGCGGCCCGTTCCTCAAGTTCCGCCGCCGGCGATTCGTGGCCTGGCTCAGCGACGCGATCCTCGAGAATCGGCCCTATGACGCGATCGTCCGCGACCTGATCGCCGACGATGGCCTGTGGACCGATCACCCGGCGGTGAACTTCCTTGCGGTCACGATTGACGAGCAGACCGAGCGCCCGACTCCCGATCGGCTGGCGGCGCGGGTTTCGCGGGCGTTCCTGGGGATCCGGCTCGACTGCGCCCAGTGCCACGACCACCCGTTCCAGCCCTGGAAACAATCGGACTTCCGCGGTCTGGCCGCTTTCTTCGGGGCGGTCCACTCCGACCTGCGGGGGATCCGCGACACCGAGAACGACTACAAGCCGCTCGATCGCAAGGGACAGGAGCCCAAGTTGGTCGAGCCGTGCGTGCCGTTCCATCCCGAGCTGCTGCCGGATTCGGGCGGTCCGCGCCATCGGCTCGCCGTCTGGGTCACCGACCCGAGGAACCCGAACCTCGCCCGCGCGACGGTCAATCGCGTCTGGGCGCTCCTCTTCGGCCGCTCGATGGTCGAGCCGGTCGACGACCTGGCCGCCGCCAGCGAGATCCACCCGGCTCTCATCGACCTGGCCGACGACTTCGCCGCCCACAGCTACGGCCTTCACCGCCTGATCCGCGTCATCGCCGCCACCGAGGCGTTCCGACTCGAAAGTGCCGATGAGGATGCCGGCGAGACGCACGAAGCGTCCTGGGCCGTCTTCCCGATGACTCGCCTGAGGCCCGAACAGGTGGCCGGGGCGATCTTTCAGGCCGCCTCGCTGACGACCCTCGGCCCCCAGTCCCACTGGTTCGCCCGGCTGGTCGCCTACACCGGGCGCAACGACTTCGTCCGCCGCTATGGCGATATGGGCGAGGACGAGTTCGATGCCCGGAGCGGGACGATCCCCCAGCGACTCTTGCTGATGAACGGCGACGTCGTCCGCGAGCAGATCAAGGAGGGTCTCTTCTCCGCCCCGTCGAGCATCGCCGGCCTGGCACGGGACGACCCCACGGCCGTCGAGGCCGCCTATCTCACCGTCCTGACCCGTCGTCCGACTCCCGAGGAATCGGCTCATTTCGCGGCCCGGCTCGCGGGAACATCCGGCGACGATCGAAAACAACGGCTGAGCGACCTCTACTGGACGTTGCTCAATACGACGGAGTTTTCTTGGAATCATTGATCACATCCGCTGGATAATGGCACGGCCAGGAAGGCCCTGGTCGGCTTCCTCAAACACGCTCTGAAAGGCCATAATGAGGAGATGACCTTCGAGTCACTCTGGTACGATGACCGAAGGCTTCGACGGCTTCGTCGAGTTTTGAGGTGCTGAGATGGAAGTTTTTCGGGAGATGAGCATCCATGGCGACGATTCCGAGCAACTCGCCGCGCTCATGGACGAAGTCGAGAAGTCCCTTCCACGTGGTTGGAGGCGTAACAAGTGGGGAGACGATATACGCCTCTCGTCTTTCATAGAGACGGGATCAGTTGACTGCTTCGAGCACTCTCAGGAGGACTCGCTTCCTTCTGCTTCGATTTATCTCGACGAGAAGGAGCCTGGAAGTCTCCTCGTGTCGAACATTCGGCCCCACAATAAACGCCAACTCTCGTACGACGAGTACAACCCCATCCTGGAGGTTTTCAGCGATATTGTTCGGCCATGCGCTGAGAATCGCGGGGTGCGCGTCGAATTGACGTCATGCCATGCAGACCTGAGGGACTGGTTGTCGAATACGTCGGTCGAGAAGCTTCGAACGTTCTCGACGACAGCGAGTCGGAACACCGGTGCGGCGCTTCCTATCGACCGGCAGCGCTGGCTCGATTTCATTGTCACGGCACACCGTGAAGGGAGCCAACTCGATGCGACCATGCTCCGACGTTGGCTGATCGAGATCGGGGATTGGGCCCCTGAGACCGCCGAACGCCTTGCCGGCGAATTCGCCTTCGGGGAGAAGCTTCTCAGCTTCACCGAGCAGGTCGGAGTCTGATCACGATGCCCAGCATCGCTGAAGCGGCCGGACAAATCGCGAGCGCCGATGTTCCGGTTCTCTTCTTGGATACGTGCATCCTGCTGGACATTATCCGGTCGCCAAACCGCTGCCTCAAGAATTGTGTCATGACGGCCTCGGAATTGTTGAGGCTCGCCTCTCTGACGCTGCCAGCCTGCCTCATCGTCATTTCATCGATTGTCCCCCGTGAATGGAATACGCAGGTCCAGAAGGTAACCGACGAAATCGTCAAGCATTGTAAGACAATGGAGGAGCACGCAACGCATTCCCACGACGCTTGCGAAGCCCTGGGCATCGCCGTGGGATTCGGACGGGCCGACTACGCTCAGTGGGGATTACCCGAGAAGTTGCGCGATCTTTCTGAGCAACTCCTGGACTGGGCGATTCGACTCGACGAAGACCTCGAAAGCATGAACAGATCTGCCAAGAGGTTCAGGGACAAAAGACCGCCTGCGCAAAAAGGAGGGGATGATAATGACTGCGCGGTCCTCGAAGAGTATTTAGCTGTTTGTCAAAAGCTTCATTCCTCCGCTTTTATGAGGAGGCGAGTTTTCTGCACCTCGAACACGAACGACTACTGCGAGCCGGTGCCAGGAAAACCACTCCGTCTCATGCTAGCCTCTGAATTGGACGCGTGCGGCCTGACCTTCACCGCGGATCTGCCCTGGGCGGTTTATGAGATCACGCATTGAGTTTGGTTCGCTTTGAACTACAGAAGGCAGGTCAGTCACCCGACCCCACTCCTTTCAAAGATCGCACGAGGTACTCAATGATCTTCCCGACCGCACCAACCTTCGACCGCCGCCACTTCCTCAAGCTGGCCGGGCTGAGCTGGCTGACACCGGTCGGGCAGTTGCTGGCCGACCAGGCCGAGCGGACCCGGCAGCCAGCGCAATCGATCATCCTCTTGTGGCTCGATGGCGGGCCAAGCCAGCTCGAGACGTTCGACCCGCACCCCGACACCAAGATCGCCAGTGGTACCAAGGCGATCGCGACCGCCGTCAAGGACATCCAGCTCGCACAAGGCTACGAGCAACTCGCCGATCAGATGGGCTCGGTTGCATTGATCCGGTCGATGGTGAGCAAGGAGGGGGACCACGAGCGCGGGACGTACTTCATGAAGACGGGCTATCGGCCCGACCCGACGGTCGAGCATCCCTCGATCGGCGCGATCTGCTGCCACGAGCTGCCCGTCGGCCGGACCGATATTCCCCGGCACATCTCGATCCTGACCGAGAGATGGCCGAGCCGAGGCGGGTTCCTGGGAGGCGAGTTCGACGCATTCCAGGTCGGCGATCCGAAGGGGAAACTGCCTGATGTGATCTCTCCGGTGCCCGCCCCGCGCGATCGGACGCGGGTGCAGGATCTGGACGTCGTGGAACGGGCCTTTGCCCGCGGGCGCCGGGGGCGCGTCGAGTCAACCTTGCACCGCGAGACGATGTCCCGCGCCCGGGTGATGATGTCCTCCGAACAGCTCAGGGCGTTCGACGTCTCGCAGGAGCCCGCCAGCTTGCTCGCCGAGTACGGCGACACCCCGTTCGGCCGCGGCTGTTTGGCCGCACGCCGTCTGATCGAAGTGGGCGTGCGCTGCGTTGAGGTCACCCTGAGCGGCTGGGACGCTCACGTCAACAATCACGAAATCCACAAGGCGCGGGCCCAGGTTCTTGACCCGGCGTTCGCCGCCTTGCTGCGTGACCTGTCGCGAAGACAACTCCTTAACCGAACCATCGTCCTGTGCTGCGGCGAGTTCGGCCGAACGCCCAAGGTCAACGCGCTCGGTGGCCGCGACCACTGGCCGGGTGGCTTCAGTCTGGCGATGGCCGGGGGTGGAATCCGCGGCGGAGTGACCATCGGTCAGACCGATCCCGAAGCGGTCAAGGAACCCATCCGGCCGACCACGATCGAAGATGTCCACGCGACGGTGCTGACGGCCCTCGGCCTCAAACCATCCCAGGAGAACACCGCGCCGGCGACCGGCCGACCAATCAAGCTCAGTGCAGGGCGGCCGATCGGGCAGTTGCTGGCGTGAACGAAGTGGGGTGGTTTTCTGCAATTCGAGAGGAAATCCACCCTGGCCGATCGTGCTGGGACTGGAGTTTGAAAGCTCACTTCGGGCCGTTGCCGCCGACATTCGGTTTCGAGGTTGAAGCAGGCGGGGCAGGGGGGGGCTCCTTGGAGTCGTCGTAAAAGACCTCGCAAAGCTTGCCAAGGACGCGACCGGCCTCGGTGGTGGCTTCGGAGAGGGATCGTCCTGCGCGCGGAGAGTCGAGTGGCACGTTGTTGACGAATGCGGCGAAGACCAGCGGGCGACCTGAGGCGGTTTCCAGGTAGCCGGCCAAAGCTTTGCTGGTCAGCACAACGGTCCCGTCGAGTCCGTTCTCGACAGAGTAGGTTCCCGTCTTGGCGCGCGCGTGTCCGCGGGCGGAGCTGTCGGGGGCGACGGCCTTGGCCAGGGTGCCGTCTCGGCCCAGGATCGGCAGCGCCGCTTCGTAGGCGGAGAACTCGGGCCGCGCCGCCATGGCGCGGAGCAAAGTCACGGTCGCGCGCGGCGTGGCCAGGTCGGCACGATCGCCGCCCGCGCCGCCACCGAAGGAGACCGCTCGCGGCGAGATGCCCAAACTCTTGAGCACCGCGCCCTGCCGCTTCAGGCCCGCCTCCAGGGTCCGCTCGCCATGTCGTGCTGCCAGCAGCAAGGGTAAGGTGCTGGCGTGGAGGTTGTGACTGACTTTCAGGATGACCCGGATGTTCTCGCGGAACGGAGGCGATGTGTATTCGGCCAGCTTGGGCAACTTGGCGATATCACTGCGACTCGGTAGGCCCCCAGTGGTGTTCGCGCCCAGTGGCGAAGCCGCGACCCGGATACCACGCCGTCGCATCGCCTCGATCAACAGCGCTCGCGCGAACGAGGACGGCTCCTCGACCTCGTAGATCTTCACCACCCGGGCGTGGCCGACCGGCAGCTTTCCGCGCACCCGTGAATCGCCGAGATCCCGCCGCGCGAACGTGCAGCTCTGCGGTCTGGTCCGCCGCGACCGTCTCGACCTGGGCATCCATCGTCGCGAACACCGTCGCCGGCACGGACGTCACCCGCGCCGGTTCCCCGGCTTTCGCGGCCGGTTCGGCCAGAACGTCGATCACGTTGTCATTAACCAGGATCGGGCTGATCCGCCGGGGACCACTGCCGGTTGCGAACGCCGGAGCGAACAGCCGGTCGTCCACGATCACGTCGCCGGTGATCTCCTTGACGCCCGCGGCCTGGACCTCGCGAGCGAGGTGCTCCAGGCCTGCAAGAGGATCCGTCGGCACGATCTCGCTTCGAAGGTTGCCACCGGCGTAGGTGTGGTCCTCATCCTTGAAGACGAGCGATCCATCTGGACCGGTCCGGCCACCGAGGCACAGGTCGCCTTGCGCGATCAGGATCATGTCCCCATGGAGCGTTCCCGTGACATCGACTTCGCCGTGGCGGACCAGCGGCGTCTGGAACCGGTGATTCGGCCCCAGCTCGACCAGCGCGGAGGCCGTGCTGAACAGCTTCGTGACCGACGCCGGCGCGAAGAGCTGGTCGGCATTGCGCTCGTAGACCGCCTCACCCGTCTTGCCGTCGACGACCAGGATGCCCCAGTGTCCCTCCTGATAGCCCGGGGTCTCGAGGACCGCTTGGATACGGTGCGACAGGGACTCATGGGCCGAGGAGGACGATGGCTCGCTCCCTCGGAGCGGCACGCCCAGCGTGACGCACCAACCGAGCGCCAGGATCCCACCCAGCCGAATCCGGCGGGTATGACTCCCAACCCAAGTCTCGCGTCGATATTGGTGGTCCATCGGGGATTCCCAATTCCGGATTCCAGATTCCTGATTCCAAATACCAGATCATGCGTTCTCTTGCACTATCGAGTCTTCTGTCGATGGGCATGCTCGCCGCTTTAGGAAGGCCCTTCGGAATCGAGGCTACCGGTGAGCATGGCGTGCTTGACTTCCTGAATCGCCCTGGTCACGTGGATCTGGCGGGGGCCGGCGCTGGTGCAGTTGAAGACGGTGCGGCAGCGCCAGACACCCTCGGCGTCGTTGAGGATCTCGAGCCGATCGGCGGCGGCCTGATCGCGCGAGTCGAAGATGAAGCGGTGTGCGTTGACGATCGCGGCCGGTCCGACGTAGCGCTCGTTCCCCCAGAACGGCGGGCAGGCGGTCGTGCAGCAGGCGCAGAGGATGCACTTGGTGGTGTCGTCGAACCGCGCGCGTTGCTCGGGAGACTGGAGTCGTTCGGTGGTCGGCGGCGGATCGTTGTTGACCAGATAGGGCATGACTGACTTGTAATGATCGAAGAACGGCTTCATGTTGACGATCAGGTCCTTGATCACTGGCAGGCCGAGGATCGGCTCGATGGTCATGAGGTCGGAAGCCAGCGAACGCACCAGGGTCTTGCAGGCCAGCATGTTCTTGCCGTTGATCCGCATGGCGTCTGAGCCACAGACGCCGTGCGCGCGACGACCGCCGCAGGCCCAGAGAATCGTCCTGGCTGTCCTTGATCTTCAAGAGCACGTCGAGGACGCGGTCCATCGGATCGGCGGAGAGCTTGAATTCCTGCCAGCGCGGCGGGGCGTCGCGCACGGAATCATACCGCTTGATCCGGACCGTCAGGTTCCGCAACGCATGGTCGGTCATTGCTGGGCTCATGAGGGATGGCTAGCCTTTTCCGCCCTGGGTTCATTCGCTTCGGCGTATGCCGCCATCTCCGACGGACTGTTGGTGAAGATGAAGTCGAGCCAGGGGCGGTCTTCCTCGTCGAAGGTCTTGTACACCCGGTCCCAGACCCGCTCTTGCCGCTCCCAGTCCTCCATCCCGTCGAATGTTGGGGAGACGATGATCCCCGGGTACCGGTAAGGATCGCTCTCGATTACGTCGATCTGAGGGGATTCCAGATGTCCCGCCATACTTCGTGTCAGCATTTCCTTGTAGCGTTCGCGCTCGGTCACGGCCGTCCTCTCAAATCGTGGGGAGTTTCCGAACCTCAGCCAATCATTCTTTTCCGAACTGGCGGACGTAGCCGATCCACTTTTCGACGATCATCTTACCGATCGAAAGAGCGGCATGATGACCCCGACCGGTCGCGTCGTTCCGGTCCAGACGGTGGGCGATCTGGTGTCGTCGGGACATGAGTGCTTTTAACCCCCGTGCAGGGGAGTCCATCAATTGTCCCCTCGACGTCTGTGACAGCCCGATCTGTCCCAGCAGCTTGGCGATGTCCTCGGGATTATTGTAACTCGACCGGCCGAGATACGCGACCACCGATCTGGAGATGACGTCCTCGACCGGGCGCCCTCGAAACGCCATCAAGTCTCCCAGGGTCAGGGTCGTCCTTCGTCCCTCTCCGCCGACAAAGGGGATTTGAGACAAAACCTCGGTGCTCGCCGCGGGCAGCCTCCACTCGGCCAAGTCCCGGAGCAGCTCTTCGAGAGCAGCGTGGAGTAAGATGACCGCGGCACGCAAGAGTTCCGACTCCTGGACGCTGGGCCGTCCCGAGGACGAGCCGGTCACCCGGTCGTACAGGACGACCAGGCTTCTGACCCGATCGAGATTGGCATCGAATCGGTTTTCAAGCGTGGCGATGATGCCATCCATGCCAATATCCGATGTCCATGGGTTTTCGAAGAGCGGGGAATCGCGGAAGATCAGTATTTCCGCACCTCCAGCGGATACTTGGGAACGCGCTGGCCGTCCTTCTCTGCTATGATGACATCAACATCCTTATAAACCACACTGGTCTGGTTGACGCCCGCCGTGTTGACGAGGGAGTGCTTGAAGAAGTCCACGTCGTTGCGGTTGGGGAAATCCTCGCGGGAGTGGGCACCACGGCTTTCCGTCCGAGCCAGCGCGGCGGCCACGGTGGCCTCGGACAAGTCGAGGAGATTACCCAGCTCGAGGACCTCCAGCAAGTTGGTGTTGAAGACCGAGCCCTTATCCTGCACGCCGAGATTCCGGTATCGGTCCTTCAAGGCGGCGATGTCATCGCGGGCGCGGGTCAGGGTCTCGGCGGAGCGGTAGACGCCGCAGTTGTCTATCATGGTCGTCTGCATCTCGTCGCGAATCTTGGCCCAGGGCTCCGTCTTCGGACGGGAAAGCAGGCCGTCGATCTCGGCCTTGGCGGCGGCTTCGGGATGGGGCGGGAGGTGCTCGAATTCGCGCTGGCGTGCATACTCGGCCATCGCTCGGCCGGTGCGACGGCCGTAGACCACGAGGTTGACCAAGCTATTGGTGCCCAGACGGTTGGCTCCATGGACGCTCACGCAGGCGCTCTCGCCCGCCGAGTCGAGGCCCGGTACGACCGAGCCGGCGACGTCGCGGAGGATCTGGCCATGGACAGTGCCGATCCTCATCAGGAAGATTGCCCCGCACCAGATCAAGGTGCGCATCAGCTTCCGGCGGCCGCGGCGGATCACATACTCATCCAGCACCTGGCGCAAGCCGTTGCCCCCATGCAGGACCGCCAGGTTGATCATCGTCAGGTCCCAGAGCCGCCAGAAAACGCCTGTGCGCGGGTCGCCCCACCGGCCAGCCACGAACTCGTCATTGATGGTCTCCACAGTGTTGAGGATGTGGGTGATGAACAGGTGACCAGAGCCAGGAATACGAGGAACAAACCCGAGATCCGCATGAAGAACCACGCCGCCAATTTCGAAACCGCCCGCGGGCTTGAGATGCCTTGTCATCGTCGTCGACCTTCTGTCCTCTGTCGTGTCGGATGTCCCACGAGGAGCGTCGTCCCGTATGCTAAACGTCTACTCTCAAAGGAGTTAATGGGCCAGGTGCCCCGGAGAGCCGAACTACAGCGCGGACAACACGACATAGGTGACGGGGAGCATGATCGCAGCGAACACGCACCGCACGACCCAGAACGCCTGCCTCTGGTTGTTCGCCGTCTTGGGCCAGAAGTCGAAGAGCACGATCCGCACGCCATTGACGGCGTGGAATAACACGCAGGCGATCAGGCCGAGCTCGGCGGCGCGAAAGCTCCACCGGAGTGGCCAGTAATAGGTCCCGGCGAAGACCCCGCCGTAAATGTCCACCGTGAAATCGTACTCGGCGGGGAAAGCCACCCCCAGGAACGTATCGATGATGTGAATGATCAGGAAAAGCAGGATCCCGAGCCCCGTCACGCGGTGAAGCAGCCAGGCCCACTCGCCGACGCCTCCGCCATAGCGCAGGCCTTCGATGAAACGGGACCAGGTGCCGCGGTTATAAACGCGCGGACTCCAGAGCGTCGATGATCGCGACATCGCATCGGGATCCTAGGGATGACGGAGATCGATCGGGGAGGGTACCGGATGGAGCCATCGGCACGATGGCGTTGCAGGCACGGCACCAGGAACCCATTCCTCCTTGAGGGAGGTGTCGGAGCGGGCCCTCCATCAAACCGACGTCTCGCACCCAGCGATCCGAATCGCTCCACCGGGTGGGTTGAGCACAGCCAAGCTCAGCTCGGTATGCCTGAGCCTTTGTGGAGGGAAAAAAGGAGAGTCCCCGGCGATCACCACCGCACCGTTTGGAGGCGGTGGCTTTGACCCATTCCGAGAGTCCCGACTCCGGACCGGCGGGACGTCCGGATCCGGCGTGGGTTCTGGGCGGGGCCGGCTCTGAGCCGGGCCTGACTTCCTGAGAATTGTGGCACAAGTTGGCACTCGGTGATCACTTTTGGCCGCGGCTCCCTCTCCGATCCCCATGGCCCCCAGCGAGTTCGGGCCGAGTCCCGAAATCGCTGTGCCGGGCCCGGCCGCACGCGGCACAGCCCCGTGGCTCGCAGCCTGGGTTTCCGGTCGGTGACGGTCGCACATGGTCCATATTATTCAGTATGCCACAGGTTTGATGATCCGTTAATGCACCTATCGCGGATTCCGGGGCGATTGGCTCCGGAACTCTCGGTCACAGAGGGAGATAAAAAAATCCAAAAAAAAGGAAGACTGGGTTACTCGAATGACCAATTTGGCCCGAACTGAGGGGGAAGCGGCGCGGGTCGGATCGTCGCACTCCCCAGGTATCCCGCAGCCGCCGCGCTGAGATCGGTGCTGTTCGACGAGGCGTCTCGAAAAAAGTGCGGAATCAAGGGGAGAGCGGAGCGAAGGATGCGCAGCAGTCGAAAGCCGCGGTTCCGGCGCCGTCAATTCCACTCGGCCAAATGAGCCCGGGATGACGAGAAATGAGGGCTCTGCGCGCGGCGAGTGTTTTCGTCGGCGAAGGATTGTCCACGAGAAATGAGTTCGATCGCGGGTCACCGTGATTGCGGTCACCGCGCAGAATAGCCCACCCTCGATGGGCTCGACCGACTCTGAGGGAAGAGCCCATCGACTCCGTTACCGGGCCAGTTGCAGGCGCGTGGCGGCCACGTATCCGTTGTACGACCGCCGGCCCACAGCCAGAACCGGGCTGCCATGGCACAAATTCTCGCTCAGATCCTCCAACCAGATCCGGTCGGGAACCAGCGATGGCTCCGCCTCCACAATCACCAGATCCTTCGGACGCCCGCGCGGAGCGACCTGCAAGACCAGGCGACCTCCCAGCGAGGCCGGGGTCGACGATTCTACCCATGAGTCCACGATCGCACCCGTGACGACCATCTCGGATTCCATCCTGATACTCTCCTCATCACGAACCGGTTTCTTGCCAACCCGGGTATGCATTTCAACCTCGTCTCTTCGTTGATCGAACACATCCATCATAGCAGGCAAGAATCAGAGGTCAAGGGATCTTGGAGAAGAAAATCTTGGGGGAATGAATCGTGATCCTCGTTCACCGGAAGAGATAGTTCGGAACGCCATAAACCACTGCTGTATTCGCGATCGCGACATGACGGCCGCCACCCTTACTCGGCTCCCGCCACGATGTGACACGGCAAAACAGGCCGATTTTCCATTTATTCCGAGCAACGAACACAGCCAGTCCAGCAAGCAAGCGATCGACCTTGCCTTCGATCCTGATGGGATTTCGGGAATCGGTCATCCGCAAACTCCGATCGCTACGGATCGAAGCCGCCAGCCACTCCCATGAATTCGTCAAAGATGAAACGGACCGCAAACAGTGTTCCTTGAGCTTAGGAAAGCGTATTCTAGCGTCGTGGCAACCGTCCATCAAGGTGGTCACGATTTTCGTATGGCTCATGAAAGCGGAATGAATCGGGTCGCGTGGCGACGCAGGGATTGCAAGGTGTGGGCTCAGACGCTGTTGAGGAGGCGAAATCGGGGAGGAGGCGAAGAAACAGGTGTCAATCAGGGATCTTGACTCGGCGCCGTCCGGCGAGCTCGACCAGCTTGGCCCAATGTTGGTCGTCCATCGGAATTCCGTGGGCGTTACGTTCTTCGAGGGTCTGGCGCTCGGGGTCTCCGGGAAGGAGGATGGCATCGTTGCCGTGCGCCGGGTTGTCCCACGGATCGATTCGGCCAATCCGGAAGCCTGGTCGGCCAGGTAGTCGCACCCGGCGAAACGCGCCGGATCCATGATCAGAAAGAAGACATTGTTGCCGGGGACCCGCCGATCCTGCGCGTGACTGCAAGGGCCGCCGGAGAGTCCCCCGCCCAGAGATCCAGAATCAAACTCAGGGCGAAACCCTTGTAAGCCTGGGCGCCACCGAGGGGCAAGATCGTCCCAAGCGGCGGCTCGTACAGGACGGCTGGATCGGTCGTCGGCGCGCCGCGGTGGTCCAGGAGCCATCCGTCCGGAACGGGACGCTTACTGATGTAGTAGCCTCGGACCTTGCCCTCGGCGACCACGCTGGTCCCGAAGTCGGCAACGATCGGCGCGTCGGGATCCGAGGTCGGCACACCCGCGCAGAAGGGGTTCGTGCTGAGCCGGGGCTCGAGGCCTCCCGGCGGGGCGATGCGCCGGGCGGCACCACCGTTGTTGACCGTTGCCAGCAGCAGGAGTCCCACGCTGGCGGTGCGCTCGGCATACTCGCCCAACCGGCCGATATGCCCGCAGTCCCGGGCCGTACCGGCTGCGACCCCCAGCACCTGGGCTTTCGGGACCACCAGGTCCAGTAGCCGGTGCGCCTGGACCTGCCCCAGGCCCCATTGGCCGTCGCAGACCACCAGCGCGGGCGTCTCCTGCACGACTTCCAGACCCACACCGCAACGGTATTCACCGCGCTCGACAAAGTCCACATATTGCGGAATCCGCATCACTCCGTGCGAATCGTGACCCCGTAGGTTAGCCCCGACCAGACTGGTCGCGACCACCGAGGACTCGTCGCGCGGCACACCCGCGGCAACCAGCAGGTCGCTGGCGAATCCCGTCAACACCGGCGCACCGATCACTCGCAAATGCGACCTCCATCTCCTCGAGCGAGGGACGCGTTGGCGATGAGTCCTCGAGTGAGAAAGTCCACCGTCATCATTCGGATTTCTGGGCTCCCGCACCGGTCGTGCGGCTGCCTCCAATTCTGATCTCAACATCGTCCGAGTGCAAGCGCTCGCCCGACGTCGATCCGCTTCAGATTGCCTTGTTAAGAATACCGGGAGACACGCCAGAATAGGCCGTATTGTGCTGCCAAGATCTTGCGAGGATCAGAGATTCCTCTCTGCTACGATCACCGTGTCGTCAAGGAGGGCATGGGTTCGGTTTTCCGTCTCGATGCCGAATCTCTTTAAAAGAAAATCCGATAAGAGATTGGGTCGCCGATACAAGAGATCCGTCACGGTTTTTCGGGGACGGCGTCATCATTTCAGGGACCAGCCGCGTCTATGTATTAGAGAGAGTGATGATTTGGCACGGGCTTCGCTATCGATCGAGCTGAGATCGGCTCGAGTCTTCGACCGCGAGGCGTCAGTCGGGACGGAGATCAGGGACAAACTCAACGATGGCAACCAAGGAATTGCTCATGGAGCCCACCTTGGCGGGAGGGCCTGGCGACCTGCATGGGTTGCGACTCGACCTGTTGCGGTGCGCGGTCGAAATCTACCTCGAGCTGGCGTATGCCGCCGGGGTGGTCCCCGATGCCGTCCGGCGCCGGCTCAACTGGCGCGAGGACTGCGCAGCCGACGACCTTCTGAACGGGCCTCCGTTCGAGCAGACCGGCAAGCGCCGGGCGTCAGACGCCCATCTACGCCCTGCGACTGGGGAATCACCGCTATCCCCACATGAAGCTCCAGATCCAGCCCTGGCCCAACGACGCGGGCTTCATGCTGTCGGTCAACACCCACGATCAGGTCACGGGAGTCACCCTCAACGACGGAGATGCCCAGGCTTTCCGCGACCTGCAAGTCGAGAACCAACGCCTCAAGGAAGCGATCGAACGGGAGTGGGACGAGGCCGGCCTGCCGACCTTCCTCCGATACCTCCGCGATTACATTGAGAGCCGGAGGGATGACGGATCGTCTTCCAGCCGGGAGGATCGGCCCGCAAACGGGCCGGATGCGCCCGGCGGTGGCCAATGACTTGAGGGGGTGCACGTCGTCGTCGCAGTGGACTCACATCCCGGCATTGCGAAGCGCGGTTGTGGACGACGATCTGATCAAGCGGCGGGTTGCGGACATCATCGATCTGACTGAATTGGCCATCGAGGGGCCGCCAGACCCGCGTCATGAGACCATGGACAGAATGATACCGGCTTAACGATCCGGAGTGTCCAATGGAGCGATAACCGAGCCGGCGGTGATCGCAGAGGACCGCGGCAAGAGGAGCGAGAAGGTCGAGCCCTGACCGGGCGTACTGGTGACCTCGACGCGGCCGCCGTGCAGCTCCACGAACGTCTTGACCAGCCAGAGTCCCAGGCCGATGCCACGTTTGCGGAACTGATAATCACCCGAGGAATGGCGAAGTGTGTCGAAACCGGTGAAGAACGGCTCGAAAAGGTATTGCTGATCCGCGGGAGGGACTCCAACTCCCTCGTCGCGGACGTGCACCCGGATCCAGTCTGGCTCGGCGGCGGCGCCGATCCGGATCGTACCGCCGTCGGGCGTGAACTTGATGGCGTTCGCCAGGAGGTTCACCAGCGCGTCAGCGAGCTTGTCCCGATCGGCTTCGATCGGGCCCAGGTTGGGCTCGACGTCCAGGACCACCGTTTGCCCGCGGAGCTCCAGATAAGGGGCCAGCTCGTCGATCGTACGTCGCAAGAGGGGCTCGATCGCGACGGGTTCTCGTTCGAGGGAGCGGCCGAACTCCCCGCTTCGCACCAGTTTGAGCATCCGCTCGACCGTCCGGGCCAGCCGCTGGGCCGCTGCGCCGATGCGGTCGACCCACTGCCGTTCCCGGAGCGCCGCGTCGGGAGCAAGGGTCATCTTCCACAACTCGATCATCCCCAAAACCACGCTCACCGGCGTATTGAGCTCATGGCTGGCGACCTCGATGAATGCACCCTTGAGTCGGTTGGCTTCCGTCAGCTTGGTGTTGGTGGCCTGGAGTGCGGTCACCAGCCGGTTCTTCTCGACGATGAGGTTGTAGTGTTCGACTGCCTGACGCACCACGGCTTCCAGCTCTTCCGGGTCCCAGGGCTTGGCAAGGTACCGGAAGACATGCCCCTGGTTGATCGCTTCAATGACGGTTTCGAATATCGGCGTAGGCCGTGAACAGCAGGCGCGTGGTCTCGGGTCGAATGGCCTTGGAGTGCCGGAGCAGTTCCACTCCGGTCATCTCGGGCATCCGCTGGTCGGACATGATAACGTGGATCGGCTCCTCGGATCGAAGGACCTCCAGCGCGCGGGAGCCGGTCTCGCAAGTGATGACCTGATAGTCCATTCGGAGGAGGTCGTGGACGGAGTGCAAGACCTCCGGCTCATCGTTGACCACGAGCAAGCTCGGGCGGGCGCGATGAATCCGGTCTTCCCCGATGTCGAAGGCGGAAGCGCCGGCCGCATCGGCCAATGTCGATGAAGGCGCCGAGGGAACCGCGGCGGTACCTGATGGAGGGGATGAGGTTCGGGTTTTGGGATCCAACGTCAGCTCGTTTCCTTGCCGGGGCCCGGATCGGTGGAGCTCGATTCACTCCGACCCAGGGTCGCCCGGTCCTCCGCGGTGAATCGCTTGATCAGCGTCACCTCGTTGCCCGTATCATTGTACTGCATTTCATCGACCATGCCCTGGCAGATCAAGAGCCCGAAGCCGCCGGCGCGGAGCCCCAGCTTCTCGCGGACGTCCAGGTGCGTGAACGGATCGTCAGCGACCGCTGCGTGCGGCAGCCGGTTCCGGTCGAACCCCGAGCCCTGATCGCGCACCACGATCTCGAGGCGATCGTCGTAGACCCGGTAGGTGATCTTCACCAGGCGATCGGACTCGTGGAGGTTACCCCATTCGATAGCGTTATGCGCCATCTCCATGACGGCTTGCCGCAATTGCATCACCTGCTCGTGCTGCAAGGGAGTCGATTGGCAGATCAGCATGAGGAAGTCGTTGAGGTCCTTCAGGAGGGTGATCTCGCTGTTGAGCTCGACGTGGATTTCGCCTTGGACGGCGCGTTGCTCCATGCTCACACGCCAGGCCTGGGCGGCGGAGATCGCCTCGAACAGGTCTTCGACCCCGTAGGGCTTGGTGAGATAGGCGTTGGCGCCGACGCGAAACCCGTGGACGCGATGCTGAGCGTCATTGAGTGCCGTGAGCATGACCACGGGGATCAGCATGGTCACCGGGTCAGTGCGGAGCCGCCGGCAGACGTCGAATCCGTTGATGTCCGGCAGCATCAGGTCCAGGAGCATCACATCGGGGGCACACTCCCGGGCCAGCCGCAACCCGGCCTCGCCATTGTCCGCGAGGATCGGCTCGTAATCGCGCAGGCGAAGGATACTGGCGACCAGGTCCGCCTGTTCCGGGTGGTCCTCCACGATCAGAGCCGTTGCCATCATCCGTTTCCTCGCGGTCTCCCCGGCTTGGCCTCGCGCCTTCAGGCTGGCCACCGCGGCGAAATTCACCGATCTCCCAGCCCCGACCCCCGGCGGCGGGACCCACGCGACGGCTCACGAACCATGCAACTCGACGATGTCGGCATCGTGCAGCTCGTGGTCGCGCTTGACGGCCTGGCCGTCGAAGACGCCCGAGCCCCAGATCCGAGCCGACTTGAGCGAGTGCTCGAAGTCCCGATGAACTTCCCTGGCCAGATCCAGCACGGTGCTGCCGATGGGGAGCGTGAAGGGTCTGGTCCGATCAGCGGGTTTGCCAGGGACTTTCGTGTAGACCCGGAGCACCCCCAATAAATCGTATGCTGCCGTCCTCAGGGTTTCCAGACCTTCGCCCGTTTGGGCCGAGACCGCGACGATGGGAAATCGGGCTCCCAGCCATTCTTGCACGATCTCCAACCGGTCGCGCGCCCCATCCGCATCGAGCTTGGTGGCCACCATCAATGACTTGACGTGCCGGATCCGTTCGTCCTCCACGTCGAAGGGCAGCTCGCCGACTAGCTCGGTATGAGCTTCGGCGAGCCGGTCGAGTAACGCCAGGGCCGATTCCGCCAGATCA
The DNA here is from genome assembly GCA_963845695.1 of uncultured Isosphaeraceae bacterium. Classification (GTDB taxonomy): domain Bacteria; phylum Planctomycetota; class Planctomycetia; order Isosphaerales; family Isosphaeraceae; genus CAWJTV01. Next base: position 148,577 of record CAWJTQ010000025.1, read on the forward strand.
TCGCTGCCCAGGTCCACGACCAGAAGGGCGGCATCCGCCGACCGGATCACGTTGGGCACCCAGGTCTCGAAGAACTCGGGCGAGATCGGCGGCAGGTCGACCAACTGGACCGGCACGTCCTGCCAGAGCATGATCCCAGGTTGCGGCGCCCGCGTCGTGAACGGATAGGGAGCAATCTCAGGCCGGGCGTTGGTCAGAGCCGCCAGCAGGCTACTCTTGCCCGCATTCGGCGGTCCCACGAGCACCACCTGGCCCGCCCCGTCCCGCGGCACGTGATGACTCAATCCTCCTTTCTTCCCACTCGCTTTGCCCCGCTCCAATTCCTCGCGGAGCTGGCTCATTTTTTGCTTCAGATCCGACTGAAGCTTCTCTGTGCCCTTGTGCTTGGGCAGGAGACGGAACAACTCGCGAAGCGTCTCCAGCCGTTTCTCCGGAGCGGTCGCCTTGCGATACTCCTCTTCGACCTTGAGATACTGCGGGGGTAGGTTCGCTGGCATCGTGGCGTCTCTCCACGGCGCTCCCGTGACGAACTCTTGGCACCGTAGCGACTTCCGTGCCCGGTTGCAAGAGCCTGGTGACGGCTCGCAACACCACCGCTTCCCAAACCACACTCGCAGCGCCCCGGACGACCGCCCCGGCTCGTCCCTGAGTCAAATTGACCACGTTCGGACCCGGTACCTCACAATCTTGACGTTTTTGCAGGTTCTACGACCGTCATTTCTTCGTTGTGAACCCCCTATTTTCCCCAGGCATTCTATAATTCCCTTCATACAGACTAACTTCTTAAGCGAGGGGACCCGCGATGTACACCGTTGATTTCCTACGGAGCCGTCGTGTCTGGTTCGAGGAGATGCTTTACAGCCCGGCGTCGTCATCGACCAAACGGGCCCATAGCGTGCACGTCCCGGGCCGACGCGTAGCGAAGACCGTGCTGGTCGAGGCCGGCGATCGATTCGTGCTGGCCGTGCTGCCGTCGACCTGCCGGGTCAACCTGGCGCGGTTGGGTGAGATGCTCGGATTGTCCGATACGGATGTGCGCCTGGCGACAACCGACGACCTGATCGGGCTCTTCACCGACTGTGAGCCCGGGGTGGTCCCGCCGTTCGGACGCCTTTATGACCTCGAGACGGTCTTCGATTCGAGTTTGGCCGATGTGGACGAGCTGGTCTTTGGGGGCAACACCCGGCATGAGGGCCTGCGGATGCGGGCCAGCGATTACGTCGCGATCGAAGAGCCTGTTGTCGGTTTGTTCGCCGCGCCGATCGCCCCCAGGCGGGCCGTTCCGACCCTTTCTCCAGCCGACCGACGGGCGGGTTGAACGGCCGGCGAGTCCGAGGGATCTCTTCCGCAGGACGACGGGACGTACCAGGGAAGCCGGGTTGTCTCGCGCTGTGTCACAATTCCTTTTGATCAAACCTGCTCGGTCGTGAGTTCGATCAGGCACCCGTCACGGCATCCTCGGGGGCGAACCCTCGGCGCATCGTGTTCTCGGTCACCGATCGGGTGAGCAGGAATTCGAGCAAGTAGTCGGGCCCTCCGGCCTTGGTGCCGATCCCGGAGAGCTTGAAGCCACCGAACGGCTGGCGGTCAACCTGGGCTCCGGTGATCCCCCGGTTGATGTAGAGGTTCCCCACGGAGAACGCGCGGCGGACCTTCTCGATATTCGCCGGACTTCGCGAATAGACTCCGCCCGTCAGCGCATATTGAGTGCCGTTGGCGATCCGCAGGGCGTCGTCCAGGTCGCGGGCCTTGAGGACGGCCAGCACGGGGCCGAAGATCTCCTCCTGGGCGATCCGGGCCTCGGGCTCGACGTCGGCGACGATCATCGGGCCCACGAAGTATCCCTGGTCGGCGATCGGGCCAGGATCCGACTGGAAAACCACGCGGCCCTCCGCGACGGCGATCCGTTGATAGTCGAGGATGCGCCGGTGCGCGTCCGCATCGATCACCGGGCCGACGAGTGTTTCAGGATCGTCCGCCGGGCCCACCTTGACCGCGCGGGCGGCTTCGACCAGCCGGACCAGGAACGCGTCGTGAATCCCCTCCAGGGCGATGACACGCGAGCACGCCGAGCACTTCTGGCCGGCGTAGCCAAAGGCGCTGTGGATGACGGCCACGACCGCCTCATCAAGGTCTGCGTCGTCATCGATGATGATCGCGTTCTTCCCACCCATCTCGGCGATCACCCGCTTGACGTGGTCCTGGCCGGGCCGGGTGTCGGCTGCCTGGCGGTAGATGAGCAGCCCCACATCGCGCGAGCCCGTGAAGGCAATGACGGCGATCTCGGGATGATTCACCAGCGCCTGGCCGACCTCCTCGCCCAGGCCCGGGAGGTAATTCAGCACGCCCGGGGGCAAGCCGGCCTCGTGGAGGATTCGGGCCAGGTGCCACGACATCACGGGCGCCTGCTCGGACGGCTTGAGGATCACCGGGTTGCCCGCGACCAGCGCAGCGACCGTCATGCCGGTGGGGATGGCCAGTGGGAAGTTCCAGGGAGGGATGACGACCGTCACGCCGCGCGACAGATGCTCGGCGAAGTTCGTTTCGCCCGGGACATCCCGGCGCCGGGGTTCGGACAGTCGGATCATCTCGCGGGCGTAGAACTCGCAGAAGTCGATCGCCTCGGCAATATCGCCGTCGGCCTCGGCCCAGGGCTTGCCACACTCGTAGACCTCCCAGGCGGCCAGCTCGAACCGGCGTTCTCGCATGATCGCGGCGGCGCGGACCAGGACCGCGGCGCGGTCGCGCGCCGGCGTCGAGGCCCAGCGCGGGAATGCCGTTCGCGCCGTGGCGACAGCCCGATGGGCGTGGTCGGCACCGGCCTGTGCCGTCTCGCCGACGATGCGCGAGCGATGGCTCGGGTTGGGCGAGAAGAGCCGGCGCGATCCGGTATCGACGTCCTCGCCGCCGATGATCAGCGGATAGTGCCGGCCGAGCTGGGTCCGGACCTCATCGAGCGCTCGTCGCATCGCGTCCCGGTCCTCGACTCGCGCGAAGTCGGTCGGCGGCTCGTTGCGAAACGGCGGCAGCTCACCGGAGACCGCCGCGCCCTCCGCCCGGGGACGTCGCGTCCGGGTCAACATCGCTCCGATCTCCTCGGGGTTGCGCAACAGGTCGTCGACCTCGCGCGGGGGGTGGAACTCAATCTGAGGAACGACTCGTTCGCCGTGTTCTCCAGCAGCCGACGGACCAGGTAGGCCATGCCCGGCAGCAGAGCACCGTACGGGGTGTAGACGCGCACTCGATGGCCGCGGTTGACCAGCGCCCGCTGGATCGCGTCGCCCATGCCATACAGGGTCTGGAGCTCGTAAGCCGACGGCGGCAGCGCCATCGCCTCGGCCGCGGCCATGGCGTGGGCCAGGCTCCGGACGTTATGACTGCCAAAGGCCGGGCGCAGCCGGTCATGATGTCGCAGGAGGAACCGGGTGCAACGCTCGAACGACGCGTCGCTCTGCCACTTCTCGAGGTAAACAGGCTCCGGCCAGCCCAGCCGCCGCGCACTCAACACCTCATAGTCCCAGTAGGCCCCTTTGACCAGCCGGATGGTGATCGGAGCCCCGCGGCCTTCGACCCATTCCAGGAGCATCCGGAGCTCAGCCTCGGCCTGGTCGTGGTAAGCCTGGACCACGATCCCGACATCGGGCCAATCCCGGAATTCCGGCTCCGACAGGACCCGGCGGAACAACTCATACGTCAGAGCCCGGTAGCTGTACTGCTCCATATCCACGTGAACGTAGGCACCCCGCTCGCGAGCCGCGCGGAGGATCGGTCGCAGTCGTCCGGCGGCGCGATCGATCGACGCCTCGGCGTGGATCGGCTCGAACTGGGCCGTCAGGCTCGACAGCTTGAGCGACAGGTTGACCCGAGGGATCGGGCCGTGCCGGTCGCGATCGATCAGCGGCACCTCAGGGGCAGACTGCAACCGACCGGATAGCCCGTGGATCATGTCGAGGCAGGTCTGCTGGTACGCGTCGGCCTCGACCTCGCTGATGACGGCCTCGCCAAGCAAATCGGCCGTGAAGGCCAGCTTGCGCCGCCGGAGCCCCAGCACGGTTTGGAGCGCCTCGTCGGGCGTGGCCCCGGCGATGAACTTCTGGGCCATCACCCCGGCGGCCAACCGTGCTGTGCTGGCGAGCCATTCCGCGCGGATTGAACCCTCGGGCGCCAGCCGCAGACCGAGTCTCAACCACCAGGGAACCGTGTCCCCCGCCTCGGCCAGATACTCGGCCAGGTGCCGCCGGATCGAATCCGAATTCGTCAGGGCCGGCAAGGCATCGATGAATCGAAAAAGCTGAACGCGCACCAGGGGTTCGTCGAGCGTCGCGGCCATGAACCGATCGTCCCACCAGCCGCGCTCCCAGGGACGCCCGCGATCGATCCCGTCGAACAGCTCTCGCCCGATCTGCTGGGTCCGAGGCTCGAGGGCCTCGGACCAGCCGCCATCAGCACCGCCCACGGCCGTCGGGTTCTTGGCCGGACGATCCGGGATGCCCGAAGCGGTCCCGTCATCAGGCCCTGCGCTGGTTCCGATCTTCGAAGCGGTCGCCATCAGATTCGGCCCCGGTTGACTCCGTCGTACACCGCCGTCCCTCACCTCTGTCATTGTACGATCAAAATCGGCCAGGGGGTACGATTGGTCATGGACCGAACCTCGGCGACAGAGCCGGTCGCCCTCCGAGAGTCCACCCGACAATCCCGGAGGACGCCTTCCTCAACGGGACGAGCTTGTCTTGATCAATCCAGCCAGGTATTCCCGAGCCAGCTTCACCTGCTCGTGGACTTGCTCGATGCCACGAAGTTCGTGATTCTCGTCCAGGAACGGATGGCAGAGCTCATAGCCGAAGTAACCGTCGTAACCGATCTCCCTCATCAGGCTGAGGAAACTGGCATAATCCGGGATCGGTTTCTCGAAGTCGATGGAACGCGGCTGGACGCGGCCATCGGCATCGCGGTCGTACTCCCCGCCGAAATGCGAGTAAGTCTGGAGTTTGCCCACGGTCAGCGCCGCCTGCTTCACGAAGTCCTTGTCGAAACGGGTCATCATGGGCAGGTCAAGGCAGACCTTGAGCCAGGGGGAGTTGACTTCGCGGACGAGGTCGTAGATATCCTTCCAGTGCCGGATGAACGGCGGATGGTTCTGGAGCGCCATCACCACGCCGAACTCTTCCCCAAAAGCCGCGGCCTCCGTGAGGCAGCCCTTCACGAAGTTCCACCGATCCAGCCGCGTGAGGAAAGGGTACTGCGCCTCGTAAGGGAGTGAGGGGGCACGCAAGAGCTCGTACGTCGCCTGTCCCGCGCGGATCACCACTCCCGGCCAGGCGGCGAAGAGACGGACCACCGGTGCACCCAGGTCCGCGGCCAACCGCGCCAGCTCCCTCACCATCAGGAGCTGGCACTCCCGATGCTCCGGGATCGGGCTCGAGAAGTCGTTGTTTGCCGCCACGCATGAGATCTCCAGCCCCTGGCGGTCTGTGAGGGACCGCATCCGCTCGCGGGCCTTGGGATCGAGGTCCATCGGATTGCCGTGCGGGCGCTTGCCGTCGAGCTCGATGCCGTCGTATCCGTAGTCCTTGGCCCGCCGGACGATCTCCTCGAAGCTCAGCGCCGGGCCGTCGTACCAGATGCCCGCGTAGGACACGGTGTAGAGACTGGTCTTCATTCAGGGTTCCTCGTGAGTCGGCGATCTCGGAAAAGGAGCTCCACTCGTGCGGAGCGTCATGGCCCGTATCACATCATAAGCGATCGAGGGCTTCTTTTGAATCATTGTGGCGAAGGGTCTGCCCGAGCGGTGAGCGGTCGAGGCACTCGAAAGGTCGGTTCCCAAAGCCCCGGAAGGGCGTCGGTACTCAGTGACTGTTTCGAAAGGTCTTTATGGGGTGCTCTGTGAGCACCAATCGGGCGGACTTTCCCGAATCCGGTGCGACGCGACGGCCATCGAGGCTTCCGGGACAGACGCCTAGCCAGGAACGGGCTTCAGCCCCTGGAATGCGTGACGTGAACAATTCCCGAACCTTCCCGCCTGAGTCGCCGCCCTCCGGCGTTTTGCCTGGTCGGCGGCGACTCATTATGAATGCAAATGTTTTTAATTGTATCATATCCAGGTGCTGAATCCCCTGAATACGGACCACACCCCCATTCGGAGGCTCAGATCGGGTTCGAGGCAACCGACACGGGGTCAAGGCCGGACCCATGGCTCTCGTGATTCTTGGACACGACTCGCGAACTCCACCCTTGTGACCACCGGTCGTAAGACCATGATTCGGACAAGGTAATGCGCGATTCCCGAAGGCGAGAGGCTATAACGGACGAATGCATTCATTGGTGATTGGTTGTCAGCTCTGCCTGGAATTGAGCTGTCGGGCATCGAAAGAGACATCGATCCGGGTGACTCTGGAGCGACCAGCTCCTTGGAAAATCACATGGCGTCGGGCGAGATGGGCTCTCTCACAAATCCGATCGCAACGCGTCTTACCACGTCTATAGCAAATCAATAGTTTCTATTTTAGGTTTAAAATGAAGTGATAACAAACCTTTGCCGCACCCGATACGGTCAAAGAGGATTTTGTCTCTTTTTTGAAACATCGAGGTTGTTGAGTGTAACAGGGGTCTTGATTTCCTTTTTTGAGTGTAACAGGGGTCTTGATTTCCCAGCGCGCACTTTCTAATCTACCTCTTAACCTCGTAGAAGGAAGCTTGCGAGGAAGCCACAAAGGATGTGAGAAGTCGCGAGGCGGTGGCGTATCGCCATGACCGGAGGATCAAATATCCGACGCTGGATCACTTCAGGGAATGAGAGCTGGTATCGCGACCTGCTTGCAGAAGTCAGGCAGCAATTCTGGCCTCCTTGATCTGTTGAGAACCTCGCCAGGAATCGCTCGAGCAATCTCAGTATTTCGATCTGCGCAGCGTGCGTTTTCCCCGATAATTTGCGGGACTCACCGTTGAGCGCCTCGCAATCGGTGCGTCGATGCCGTCGGTCGGGGAGCCCGCGAAAGCACAAAGGCCGGTCCGTCGCGAAACCCATTGACCCTCACCATGGAAGTCTCTTGTTATCGACCTCCGGTTGCCTAGTCGATGCTGTGGTGTCCGATCGAAGCATTTTCAACACTGAAAACGTTATGTATTTATGTGATGTGCGTGTGTTTCTCAGGGACGCTCGGAGGAACCGAACGGGCCGCGGTCGGCTTTCGTCGCCGCGGTCGGCCTTGATCGATTTTGCCTGACAGCCGACTTATGACGAAGCGAGGCTCTCTTCTAGGGGATCGTGAGTGGGAGTCTGCGCTCGCTTTGCGCTCATCGAGATCAAACACGGCAGGAACTTTCCACGCATTTTCGAGGACTTGAGGCGCTCCATAACGAACGCCGAAGCGTTCGTTTTCACGCTTGAAAGGGCACCGCTGATGAAGTCAACCAAGTCGAGCATTCCCACGGTTCGCCGTCGCCATGGCAAGTCGATGACCCGTCCGTCCGCCCAGGTTCGGCGGCGAGGCGCTCTGCTGATGCTGGAATCGCTGGAGGAACGGACGCTGCTTTCGGCTCTGCCCGACGCGTCCGCCACTCTCGACTTGAACCAGACCACGACGGGCGCCAGCGCCGTGGGGCAGACGACAGGGGGTTCGGCGGGTACCACCATCGTCACGACGGTCTCGCAAGGAGCCTCCGCCGACAACCAGGCGGCGGCTCTGGCCGCATCCGTTCAGGACGCCCACACGATCGCAACGGTCGTGGTTGGCCCGTCCAGCACCGCCAGTACCAACCCGGCCTCGACCAACGCCGTCAATCCCCACATCTACACCGGCCAGCCCACCAACTTCATGGGGCCCCAGCCGACTTCCCTTCCGACGACCACCCAGACATCGACCTCCAACCCCGGCCAGTATAACCCCGACCAGGCATCCCAGGCCGCCCTGGCGGCGTTGGCCAAGTCGATCGACGTCCAGCCGCAGTACCTGCTCATGCCATCCGCGAGCCAGTCCGTGTCCGATGGGGGCGAAGGCCCTGGTGGCGGGTACACTCCGCTTCAAATTCAGGGAGCGTACGGCGTTAGTGATGGAAATGCCTATAACGACAACATCTCATTTCAGGGCATCAATGGCGACGGAGCCGGCCAGACCATCGCCGTGATCGAGGCTGGCGACAATTTCGGCTTCGTGAGCACGTCCGATCCCAACTTCAATGCCAGCGCACTGCACATCTTCGACCAGGAATTCGGTCTGCCCGATCCGCCCAGCTTCCAGAAGTACGACGAGTACGGCAACGTGGGTGGAACGGGGACCGAGGTACCGGGCTGGAGCATCGAGATCGCGCTGGACGTCGAGTGGGCTCACGCGATGGCCCCCGCCGCCAATATCATCCTGATGGAGGGGTATAGCTCCTCACTCGATGACCTGATGACCGCCAACTTGACGGCGGCTACCCAGCTTGGTGCCGATGTCATCTCGAATAGCTGGGGTTACTACCTGGAAGCCGCGGGTGACGGGGCCGAGGAGACCTACCTCGACCAAGCCTACCTGGATCCCGCGCTCGCGGCCAACCCCGGGGTGACGTTCCTCGCCTCCTCGGGCGATGGTGGTGCCTTCAATGGCCCCTTGTACCCCTCGATCTCGCCCAACGTTGTCAGTGCCGGCGGCACGTCCTTGGTCGCCACCGGCAACACCTGGACCGCCGAGTATTCCTGGGCGGATGGTGGCGGTGGGATCAGCACGAACTATTCCGCACCAGCCTACCAGCAGGCCGTGACGGGTTACAGCCAGCGGACCAGTCCCGACATCTCCTCCGATGCCAATCTCGAAACCGGCGTCTCCGTCTACGACCCCGAATACGGCGGCTGGTTCCTCGTGGGCGGTACGAGCGTATCGTCGCCCACCCTCGCCGGTGAGATCGCGATCGCCGATCAGGGCCGGACCTTGCTGGGCGGCCAGCCCCTGAACGGCCCCAACCAGACGCTCCCCGGCCTCTATTCCAGCATCGATTACAATACGAATTACCACGATATCACCCAAGATTATAATGGTGAGGGCAACAACGGCTACCCCACCGGGCCGGGATACGACCTGGATACCGGCATCGGCTCGCCCCAGGCCAACGGCTTGATCCCCGACCTCGTCCTCTATGATCTCGGCCCCGCGGTCGTGTCGAGCACCCGGCGACCGGACAGGTCGTGACCGGGAATACCCCCCCGAGCACGTTCTCGCTGACGTTCAGCGAGCCGGTTGATCCCAACTCGGTCATCGCCAGCGATTTCTCCGTCAATGGGATTCCGGCCGATTCGGATTATCTCAGCCCCGACGACACGACGATCACTTACGTGTTCGACACCTCGCCCGTCACGCAGCAAGGCTCCGAGAGCATGTATCTCCCGGCCGACAGCGTCATCGGCCAACTGGACGGGCAGTACAACCTGACCGCGTTCTCCGGGAACTTCTATTACGTTGTCCAGCAGCTTCAAGTTACGGCCACCAGCCCCCCGGTGGGATCGGTCCTGACCATCCCGGTGACCGACCTGGTCGTCCAGTTCAACGAGGCGGTCAATCCCTACAGCATCACCACGAGCGCCTTCCAGCTCAGCCAGGGCACGGTCGTGAGTGCCGTGCCGCTCACGCCGAGTACGATCGACCTGACCCTCTCCGGAGTGACTCAAGATGGCACGCTCACGCTGACCATTCCCGCCGGGGCATTCCTGGACCAGTATGGGGTTCCCAGCGCCGCTTTCAGTGGCACTTACATCACGGACATCGTATCGGAGCCCTATCCGGTCCCGCTCCAGGGCGAGAAGCCGGCGGGCAGCTTGATCTACGACCCGTCGGTCACTGGCTCGATCGGGTTCGTCGGCGATACCGACACCTACACGCTGGACCTGGCTGCTGGCCAGACGCTCACGATGGTGATGTCGACCGACCCCAACCTGATCGGCGTGGTCACGCTGCTCGGTCCCGACGGGACGGCCATCGCCAGTGCGACTGGGGCTGGGCCAGGGCTCGACGCCGTGCTCGAGACCGCTCCGATCACGACCGCGGGGACCTACTCACTGGTCGTCGGCGGCGCCGGCGGCACGACCGGGAATTACACCCTCCAGGCGATCCTGAACGCGGTGTACAAGCCGGCCACCGGCACGAACAACTCGATCGCCTCGGCCTATGACCTGAGTGGTGCATTCGCCAGCCTGGGAACGACCCCCTCCTCCGACCGCGCCGGAGTGCTGGGGACCATCGATTCTGCCGCCGACTCCGACTATTACGGATTCTATCTCAACGCGGGCCAATCCACGACGTTGGCCGCGCAGGGACTCAGCGGAGACGTCTCGCTGGGCCTTCTGGACGCGTCCGGAAATCTCCTCGCGCTGCCCACCGGGGCCAGCTATAGTGATGGCGTCAATCTGACTGGAGGTTTCGGAGGCACCACCAGCCTGTTGACTCTCAACGGAGATGCCAATCTCAATGGGTCGGATCTCGATTTGACGAACGGGAGCTATAGCGAGGCAGGCAGCGCCTTCATCAACAACGCGATGGATGTCAGCTCTTTCCAGACGAGCTTCGATTTCCAAGTGTTGCCGACCTACACCAACCCGCTGGCCGATGGATTCACGTTCACGATCCAGGGGAACGGTCCGACGGCTTTGGGGAACGGTGGCGGCGATCTCGGCTACGGGGGGATCGGCAACAGCGTCTGCATTAAGTTCGACTACTATGACAATGCCGGTGAAGGGACCGATTCGACGGGCCTGTTCACCGATGGTCAGGATCCCTACGTCCCCGCCATCGATCTGACGGGGACCGGCGTGAATCTCAGCAGCGGTGACCCGATGAACGTCACGATGAGCTATAGCGGCTCAACGCTGAACGTCACCATCACGGACCTGGATACCTTCGCCTCGGCCTCGCAGTCCTACAGCGTGAACATCCCCTCGATCGTGGGCGGTTCGACCGCGTACGTTGGTTTCACCGGCGGCGACGGCGGACTGACGTCCATCCCAGCCATCCTCAACTGGACCTATACGCCGTCTCAGGCGACGATCGGCACCGCCTCGTTCGAAATCCATCAACAACTTCGTCGCCCCCACCTCGGGCTGGTATTACGCCGAGATCGCCGGCGCCCCCGGGACCACCTACAGCCTGGTCGTGACTCAGAACGCCGACTTCACGCTCCATGGCAATTCGTTCGCCAAAGCCCAGCCGCTCGACGGCGTGGACACCGTCCTGGGTGCTATCGTCCCGGGCCTGCCGGCCCTGCAATCGCTCGACGACATCAGCGGCACGGTCTCCCCGATTTACGCAACCGATCCGGCGACCGGCGACTTCGGAAGTTCGATTCTCTCGCCCATTCCGGCGGGTTTCTATTTGTTCGGCCAGAACATGGCCAGCGACGGGACGTATACTTACTACAGCGATGGTTACGGCGGTAGTGGAACGATCTTCAAGCTGGATAACACCGGCGCCGTGGTTGGCTCGTTCACGCCGCCCAACGGTCCCGACTACTCCGGCCTCGCCTATCTCGACGGCGACCTGTACGCAGCCAACATCTTTGGGGCCAGTATCGACGTCTTCAACGCCACCACCTTCGCGTACGTCACGACGCTTCAGACCGGCATCACCGACTCGAGCCTCACCGGCCTGGCCGGCGACCCGGACACGGGCATGCTCTATGCGGTGGGCCAAGTCGCTCTTGGGTCGGGCGATCTCTATGAGATCGATCCAGCAACCGGCGCGGTCCTCAACGAAGCCCCGGACAACGATCAGGGCATGTATGAGCAGGACATGGCCTATGCCGATGGCTTGCTGATCGTCTCCGAGACGATCGGCACCGGCGCGGGCAACAACCTCCTCGCCGAGTACGATCCCACCACACTGGCATTCGTCCAGAGCGTGGCCCCTCCCTATGTTGGGTCCGCTTCGGGCCTGGCCGGCGATGGTCTCTCCGGTGGGAGTGGGGACTGGTATCAGTTCAACGTCAATGCCGGCGACAACCTGGTCATCACGACCACCACGCCCGGTGATACCAGCGGCGACGGCGGGCAGTTCGCCAACGATCTCCATCCCACGCTCAACGTCTACGACGCCGACGGTAACCTGGTCGCGACCGCGACCGGCAATGCGTCCGATGGCCTCAATGACGTCATCGACTGGACAGCCCTCACAGCGGGCAGCTATCGGGTGCAGATCCTGGGTTCCAGCTCGACCAACCTGGGCGAGTACACGATCAGCATCCAGGGTGCCACGGGCGGCGTTTCTCCCTTCAGCGTGACCTCGACCAACCCGGCCGCCGGATCGGATATCGGCTACCAGGTCTCGACGATGACCGTCAGCTTCAACAGCAACGTGCTGTTCTCGTCCGCGAGCCCCAGCGACTTCACGATCGATGGCAATGAGGCCACCGGTGTGACCGCCGTCAACGGCAACACGGTGAGCTTCAGCTTCCCGACAACCGCCAACGGCATTCACAGCGTGTCGATTAGCGGCGTGGAAAGCCTCCAGGGTACCACCATGGCGCCCGACAACTTCACCTTCCAGACTGACGACGTGGCTCCAGTCGTCGTATCCAGCTCAATCGCGGACGGGGCGGTGCTCTCGCCCGGTCCTCTGACCGAAGTCATCACGTTCAACGAGCCGATTCAACCCTCCTCGGTTAGCACGTCGGACATCTCGCTCTACGGAGAGGTCCGGGGCATCTCGTACACCCCGTCGTCGATCAGCTTCGATCCGACCGACACCATCCTGACGATCACCTATTCGAGCCTGCCCACCGACGACTACCAGTTCGCGCTGCTAGCGGGTCCGGCCAACTTCTTGAGCACGGCGGGCGTGCCGCTCCAGAACAACTTTGTGATCAACTTCACGATCCCCGGCGGCACCAGCACCGTCACCGGTTGGCAGCCGGTCCAGCCGCTGGGCAGCCTCGTCTATCAAACCACGATCGACAATCTGCTGCTGTCTTCGAGCGACGTCGATACCTACGACCTCTCGATCAATCCCGGTCAAACCCTCGCGGTGGTGGCGACCCCGACCTCCTCGACCATGTCGTTGACCGTCACCTTGATCTCACCCACGGGCATGGTGCTCGGCTCGGCGACGTCGTCCAGCCCCGGCGCCCCGGTCATCTTCCCGGGTCTTGAGAGCTCCAAGGGAGGCACGTATCAGATCGAGGTCTCCGGCGGACCGGGTGAATACACGATCACGCCCACGCTCAACGCCCTGATCGACACAGCGGCCTACGGGGGTGCGCCCATAGCTCGATCGCGACGGCCCTGCCCATCGACCCCTACGCCAACAAGGTCGCCGGCAACGACACCGAGACCGCGGTCCTGGGCAGCATTACTGGTTCGCCGGTTCCAGCGGGCACCGCCTTTGTGGCCGCGCCTGGCAATGCGACGATCGACGCCGTCAGCGATACCACAGGCGCGATCCTCTACGAGATCCCGGTCTCAGGCGACGTCTACGAGTCGTTGAGGGGCGTCGAGCTGGGACCCAACGGGGTCCTCTACGCGGGGATCACCACGAGCTTCAACAGCGATAGCGTCTCCGGCGAGCTGCTCGAGTACAGCCTGACTGGAAAGCCGCTGGGATCGGTCCAGTTGCCGAACGATCCGGCTGAGAACTTCTACTACTATCCCTACGGCTTTGGCGTGGCGTCCGATGGCTCTTTCTGGGTCGCCCAGCCCAACAGCGGCAACGTCGTTCACGTCAGTCCCACGGGTAGTCTGATCGCCAGCTATTTCGTAGGTGGAATCCCCGAAGCCGTCGGGATTCGCTCCGATGGTGAGATCCTGGTCAGCCAGTCCTATTCCAGCGAAGTGCAGGTCCTCGATCCCAGCAGCGGCAGTGTCTCGTTCTTCGCCTCGACACCGGCCCCCTATATGATCAATCCCGCCGGGTCCGGCGGCAACTGGATCGGCGACATTGACGACGGTGGTCTTCGGTTCGACAACAACGGAAACTTCCTCCAGGAGGTGGGCTTCGGCGGGACCATTCAAACTCAGAATGATCCCTCCGGGAACATCTGGAACTCGAACGCGGACTACGGTTACCTCTACCAGTACGATCCCACCGGTACGTTTGAACAGCTTGCCACCTACATCCCCGGCGGTCCGGTCGGTCTGACGGTCTTGGGGGTCGATGCTCCGGTTCCTCCCTCCAGCGGAAACCCGGTCTATTCCTTCTCGCTCGACCAGGGCGTGAGTGCCACCATCGCGGTTGACAGCCTCAACGGCATCAACGTGTCGTTCTCTCTCTATGACGACGAAGGCGATCTGCTGGCCGTGAGCAGCCCCGGCGCGACCAACTACACCGCCGGCCTCAACAACTTCGTCTCGCCGGCGGACGGAACCTACTACATTCAGGTCTCAGGTGCTTCGGGAGTTCAGTTCAACCTGGTCCTGACCAAGGGCGCCGACTTCACCACCCAGCCGCACAGCACCATCTCGACCGCCCAGGACATCACCGCGACCCAGCAGTCGGGCGACAACAAGCTCGGCGGGGCCGTGGGCGACCTCCAGAACCCCAGTGGTGCCCAGCTCGGAACCAACTTCGAGGGCCTGAGCTTCGACGATTCGCCGTGCAACTGCTTGCCGCCCAACGACATTGTTGCGGTCGGGCCGACCGAGGTCATGGATGCAGTCAACACGGTCTTCCGGATCACCGACAAGGCCGGCAATACGCTCATGCAGGAGAATTTCTCCGACTTCTGGGCACCATTGGGGATCACGACCAGCAGCTTCATCTCCGACCCCTATGTCGTCTATGACCCCCTTGCGGGGCGGTTCTATGTGACGATGCTCGGCGGCCCGGATGGCTCACACCTGGATATGCTGTTCGCCGTCTCGAACGACAGCAACCCCACCGACGGCTTCGATATCAAGGAAGATATCCACTACACCATCACCGACAACGACGATCTCGACTTCCCGAAGATCGGGTTCAACTTCGACACGGTGATGCTGGAAGCCAATGACTTCGTGGACGCGAGCGATCCGGAATACACCGTCTTCGCCGCCATCGACAAGTCCCAGCTCCTTGCGGGCAACTTCGTCGACTACCAGTACTACGTGCCGGGATATCCCCAGAACTTCCGCTCCACGGTACCGGCCCAGATGGACGATGCCACGCCCGGCGAGCCGATGTACTTCATCCAGGAGGACGGTTACGGCAACGGCCAGGCGGCCCAGGTCGACACCCTGACCGATGCCCTGAGCAACACGCCCGACTGGGTCTATACCGTCATCCCGGTCGACCCGTATGGCGAGACGACCTATTCCGACCAGCCCGGGGCCCCGGGCTCGGTCCAATCGATCGATACCACGTTCTCCCGGGCCCAGATCCTCAATGGAATGCTGGTCGCCACCCAGACGGTCACCACGCCCGCCGACGGTTACACGACCGACAAGGTTCGCTGGTACGAGATCGCGGTCCCGGATGGCGGAACGCCCTCCCTGGTGCAGCAAGGAACGATCGACCCCGGCCCCGGCATCGCCACGTACAATGGCCAGATCGCCATCAACGAAGACGGCGCCCTGGGCGTGACCTACATGCAGTCGTCGATCAATCAGTACGTCTCGATGTATGTCACCGGCCAGGTCCCCGGCGCGCCGCTGGGAACCATGTCGCCGGGCGTCCTGGTCCAGGCGGGCAGCCTTTCCCAGCCGGAGAGCTTCCGGACCGGCGATTACAGCGGCATCGCGCTCGACCCCAGCGACGATCTGACGTTCTGGGCGATCAACCAGTACTACGGCCCCGACATCAACAATATCTGGAATACCTGGGTGACGTCGTTCACCGTCCAGCAGACGATCGGAACGGATTACTATTCCGTCGATGCCAACGCCGGCGACAACCTAGCCTTCACCACCACGACGCCGTCCGGCGGTCCCGAGGCGTTCAACAACGGCCTCTACCCCGAGCTCTTGCTCTACGACCCCAACGGCAACCTGGTCGCCGTCGCCGCCGGCAACGCCGCCGACGGCCGGAACTCGGTGATCGATTTCACCGTGCCCGCTGGCGACGCCGGCACCTGGGTCATCGAAGTCACCCCGTCACCAAATACGCCGCTGCCCACCCAGGGCGAGTACGGCCTGCTGGTCACCGGCGCGACCGGTGCCCTGTCCCCCTTCGACGTGACGTCCACCTCGCCCTTGCCGGGTGCGCTGGTCCAGCCGCCATCGACCATCACGGTCTCCTTCAATGACCCGGTCTATCTGCCTTCACTGACCCCGGGTGAGCTGGAGGTCAACGGCGTCGCGGCCACGGCGGTCACCGACGTGAACGGCAACACGGTGACCTGGACCATCGATCCCTCCTCCTACGCAACGGGCATCGACCTGCCGAACGTCGTGACTATCGGTGCCGACGCCTACGGCGACCAGATCACGAACGTCAGCGGCCAGACGCTGACGCCCTACAGCTACACCTTCTTTACCACCAACGTGGCTCCGTACATCGTTAGCTCGTCGATCGACGGCCAGGTCTTCTCACCGGCTCCGGCGAATGTGACCGAGGTCGTCACGTTCAGCCAGCCGATGGACACGTCGTTCACGACGGCCTCCAGCTTCGAGCTTTATGGCAACTACCGCAACGTCTTTTACGCCGCTGCCTCGTTTAGCTGGGATCCGACCGACACGATCTTGACGATCAACTACAGCGGCCTGCCCGACGACACCTACACGCTGACCTTGTTCGCCAGTGGGTTCGAGAACACTGTCGGCATCCCGCTGGCCAGTGATTACACCGCCAACTTCGCGGTCGCGGTGGGCACGGCGGCCGTTCGGGGGGACGTTCACACCGGTCGCTCCCGCGGGCTCCCTGATCTACACGGGATCGGACAGCCACGTGCTGGTCACCCCGACCGACGTCGATTACCTGACCGTGAGCCTCAATGCCGGCGAGACGCTGACCCTGATCGGCACTCCGACGACACCCAGCCTCCAGCTCACGATCACGGTGTTGGATCCCAGCAATAACGCGATCGCTTCGGCGACGGCTCCCGGCCAGGGCGCCAATGCCGTCATCGAGACCGCGCCGGTCACGTCGACCGGGACTTACACGATCGCGATCAGCGATGCCAACGGCAACCTGGGCCTGTACTCGATCCAGGCCTACCTCAACAGCTACGTCAAGCAAGGCACGTCGAACGACACGATCGCCACGGCCCAGGACATTTCCGGCAGCTCCTACTTGCTCGGCTCTGGCGATGCCGATCGGCTGGCAGTGGTCGGCAGCCTGCCGGCCAATGTCCTCAACGTGGGCGATGTCTACGTGTCGGGCCGCTACTATGGTTACTATGAATCGGCCCCGGCCCCTTCGGATATCCTCCGGGTCAACGCCGAAGGCCAGATCGTACAGGTGATCCCGATTTCTTACGATCCGTACCTCTCGCTGGCCGGAGTGGAGCTGGATCCCGCCAACAACATGTTGTACGCCGCCGTGACGACCAGCTTCAACGGCTATGGCGGCCCCGGCTCCGGTTCGGTCAACGGCGAGTTGCTCGAGTTCAACCCGATCACCGGCCAGCAGGTGGCCACCATCACGTTGCCCGTCGATAACTCCAACTACTACTGGTACTACCCGTACGGTTTCAGCATCGCTCCCGACGGCAGTTTCTGGATCGCGCAGCCGAATAGCGAGAACATCATCCACCTGGATCCGAGCTATAACGAGATTGGCAGCTATTCGACGGCGGGCATCACTCCCGAGAGCGCATCGATCGGCACCGATGGCAACGTGTATTTCACCGGCCTGAACGGCCCCAACGGCTCCAATATCTACGAGCTCAACACGACCACCGGCGTCGTCAGCTACCACAGTTTCTCGCCTGAACCCGACCTCACCTCGACGGCCCCGAACGGCGCCGGCATCTGGAGCGGTGATTTCGAGGCGGGTGCCATCCTCTCCGACTATAACGGCAACAACATTGAGCAGACCGGCTACTACGGGACGAACCAGGCCCAGACCGATGAGAATGGCAACGTCTGGACCGCCAATCTCGGCTACTGGGAGCTGTTCCAGTTTGACCAGTACGAAAACCAAGTGACGGCGACCTACGTGCCCGGGGCGATCGGCCTGACCATCTGGGGCGTGGACAACCCGAACGCGCCTCCCCAGGACACGCAGGATTACTACTCCTTCAGCCTTTCCGCGGGCCAGAGCGCGACGATCGTGGCCGACAGCCTCAACGGCGCCGGCTTGCAGATCACTCTGGTCGACGGCAACGGCGATGTCCTGGCCACCGGCGTGGGCGGGGCCACCAACGTCAGCGAGTCGATCTCGGACTTCGTCGCCCCGTATAGCGGCACCTACTACGTCGAAATCACCGGACCGGGTGCCCAGTACAGCCTGGCGGTCACCCGGGGCGCGACGTTCACCCTCCAGCCCCACAACTCGATCTCCACGGCGGAGAATCTCACCGGGACCAATGGTGTCCTGGGCGACCTCGCCAAGCCCACCGCGCCGCTCTTCACCCTGGATGACCAGGAGGGCCTTTTTGGCAATGCTCAGAATCCGATCTGGGCGACCGATCCGACGACCGGAGCGTTTATCGGCAGTCCGATCGATGCCCCCGGCAGCAACGACAACAATCCGTTCGGCCAGAACCTGGCGTACGACGGGACGTACCTCTATTACAATAACGGCGACGAACTCGGCGACAACACGATCTACAAGATCGATCCGACCACGGGCGATGTCATCGCCTCGGGGATTCCTTCCGGAGTTCCTCTGCTGTCCGGTCTCGCCTATTTCAACGGCGAGCTCTATGGAGTCGCGATCGAGAACACCAACCTTTACGTGATCGATCCCAGCACCTTCCAGCTCGTCAACACCATTCCAACCGGCCTCAGTTCCAACGACATCGTTGTGGGCCTGGCGGGTGACCCGGACCTGGGCGTGCTCTTTGCCGTGTCACAGGCGTACATCAATCCCGGGTCCATCTACGAGATCAATCCGACGACCGGGGCCATCATCAATTCGGCGCCCGATAACTCT
Source organism: uncultured Isosphaeraceae bacterium (assembly GCA_963845695.1). GTDB lineage: Bacteria > Planctomycetota > Planctomycetia > Isosphaerales > Isosphaeraceae > CAWJTV01. The sequence continues at coordinate 167,542 of CAWJTQ010000025.1, forward strand.
CAGGGCGCCTACGAGCAGGACCTCGCCTATGCCAATGGCCAGTTGATCGTCTCCGACACCTACGGTTTCGGGGCTGGAGAGAACTTCCTCGATTCCTACGATCCGAACACGCTGGCCTTCATCCAGCGCCTGCCGGTCAACACCGAGGGTTACGTCGCCGGCCTGGGCGGCGACGGCCTGGGTGGCGCGGCCCCGGCCGACTGGTACTCGGTCAATGTCCAGGCCGGACAATCGCTGTACCTGCAAAGCTCGACCCCGTCGGATCAGGGCGGCCAGTTCCCCAACACCGCCTCGCTGGAGATCGAGCTCTTCGACACCTACGGCAACCTGGTGGCCGTCGGCACCAAGCTCGCCGACGGTCGCAACGAGGCCCTCTTCTTCAACGCCCCGGTCTCCGGCCAGTACTCTATCGAGGTCACCGAAGATCCGGGTGGATACGGTGAGTACTACCTCTCGGTGAATACGGCGTCCTACCCGTCGGGCGGCGCTTCGGGCGAAGTCTACAACGACCTGAACGGTAACGGCAGCCTCGATCCCGGCGAGCCTGGCCTGACCGGCTGGGAAGTCGATCTGTACGACTCCAACAACAACTTCATCGCCTCGCAGTTGACCGACGCCAATGGCGATTTCGACTTCCAGGGTCTCGACCCCGGCACTTATACCGTGGTCGAGGACGTGCAGCCCGGCTGGACTCAGACGGCACCTCCGTCGTTCACATTCACCATCGGCGTGACCGCCGGCTCAACGGTCACGGGCCTCGACTTCGGCAACTTCCAGAACATCACCCTCAGCGGTCAGGCGTACAACGACCTCAACGGCAATGGGACCGAGGACCCGGGCGAGCCGCCGCTGCCGGGCTGGACCGTCGATCTGTACGATCCCTACGGCGACCTGCTCGCGACCACCACGACGGATGCCAACGGCGACTATAGCTTTGCCGATCTCGGCCCGGGCACCTACACGGTGGAGGAAGAAGTGCCGGCCGGCTGGATCCTCACCGAACCCGCACCTCCAGGCACCTACACGGTCGCGGCGACGAGCGGTCAGGACGCCGCCGGACTGGACTTCGGCAACTACCAGCTCGTCACTTACTCCGGCACCGTGTACAACGACCTCACTGGCAACGGTACGCTCGATCCGGGCGATCCCGGCTTGCAGGGCTGGACGGTCGAGCTGCTCGCGAATGGCAACGTCATTGCTACAACCACCAGCGCCGCCGACGGCAGTTACTCGTTCGCCGATCTCAGCTATGGCGTCTACACGATCGAGGAGATCACGAACCCCGGCTGGTACCAGACCGAGCCCGCGCAGCCCTTCTCCTACACGGTCACCGCGACCAGCGGCTCGAGCCAGTCCGGTCTCAACTTCGGCAACTTCCAGCTCGTCACCGTCACGGGCAACGTTTACAACGACTTGAATGACAACGGCAACCTCGATCCGGGCGAGCCGGGCTTGCAGGGCTGGACGGTCGAGCTGTTCAACGCCGCGGGCAACATGGTGGCCTCGACCACCAGCGATGCCAACGGGAATTACGAGTTCGACAACCTGTTCCCCGGCACGTTCACGGTCGCCGAGATCGTGATGTCAGGCTGGACCCAGACGCAGCCGGTCAATCCCGACTACTACACGTTCACGACCCAGAGCGGTCTGAACGAGACCGGGCTGAACTTCGGCAACTTCTCATCGGCAACCTTCACGGGCATCGTCTACAACGACCTGAAGGGAACCGGCATCCCCTCGCCGATGGATCCCGACCTGGCGAACTGGACGATCGACCTGTTCGATCAGTCGGGCGACCTGGTCGCCACCACCACGAGCAACGCCAAGGGCCGGTACACCTTCACCGATGTGGGCGCCGGAGTCTACACGATCGTGGAAGACGTCATGCCCGGCTGGTACATCACCCAGCCGACCAATCCTCCGGGAACCTACACCGTCACGGCGGAGAGTGGTGCCGTCGTCTCGGGCCTCAATTTCGGTAACTTCCACCTGGTCACCGTCAACGGGAGCGTGTACAACGACCAGGACGGTAATGGCCTGCGCGGTGCGGGCGAGCCGGGCCTGGCTGGTTGGACCGTGGACCTGGAGGATTCGAGTGGCAACGTGCTGGCATCGGCGCTCACCGACAGTAACGGCAATTACTCGTTCACCGGCGTTGGGGGTGGGACGTACGAGGTCGCGCAGGTTGTCCCGACCAACTGGGTGCAGACGCAGCCGTTCTATCCGACGGTCTACACGTTCACCAGCCAGAGCGGCGTGACCCTGAACGCTCTCGTCTTCGGCGACCATGCTTCGCCGGCCTTGAATCCCGTGGCCGTCATCAGCAACGGCCAGCCCGGCTATGCGGAGACCGGGAGCTGGAGCACGGTCGCGGGAGGGTTCAACGGCACCAGCCGCATCGCCAGTACCACCACCGGAAGTTCCCCCACCGCCACGGCCTCGTGGACCTTCAGCGGTATACCCGTTGGCTCCTACGAGGTCTACGTCACCTACGCGGGCAAGAGCATGTACTCGACGGCGGCCCCGTTTACCGTCTATGACGGCGGGACCTCCCTGGGTACGTCCGACCTCAACGAGTCGATCCTGGTGACCCAGAGCCAGGGAGGACTGAACCAGGGGAGCTTCGGCGGGTCCGGCTGGCTCGAGCTGGGGACGTATTCGATCGCTAGCGGCACCCTGGAGGTCCTGCTGACCAATAAAGCCAGCGGCCACTACGTGGACGCGCAAGGCATCCTGATCGTTCCCGATCCGCCAGCCGTGCATGCCTCGAGCTCTGGCTCGAGAAGTGTCAACTCGACCGGCCTGGGCACCACGCCCACGATCGAGACGCCGACCCAGTCCAATACCTCTTCGACAACCGGCAACGCCTCGCCGACGACAGTCACGATCGGCGGCGTCACCGCGGCGAGTGCCGTTCACGTGGTTTACAACCAGGGAGCCCAGTCCAGCGGCACCACGACGCCAGCCAACTTGATCGACGAGGCTCTGAGCCAGCTCGATACGGCCGGCAACAAGAAGCTCCCCGCATAATCGCCGGATGTCCACTGGAACGATGCCGGCGGTCACACCGTCATTCGTACCAGGTGAGTGATCTAGAGCGCTCAACGGTTGGCTTGCACACGCGCGAAGTCCGCTACCGAAGAACTCCCCCTACCCCCCCCTTCGTTGGGGGGGAAAGGAAATGGGCCAGGCCGGCTCAATTCTCCCCCCTTACGAAGGAGGGGTTCTTCGGGAGTGAACCTCGACTTTGTGCAACCCAACCGTGAGGCGCTCTAGCATGACCGCACATGATCAAACTCTCCCTACCCACCAGAGTCGTTGTTCCCGCAGCGCCACGGACGACCGCTGAAGGCTCCGGCAGCCAGTAGATCGACGGGCCGGTTCACAACCCCGGATGTTGATAAAAATGAACGAATCTGGAAATCGGATGTAAACCTCGGTATCCTAATCCCTGCTCGAACGGGCGCTGGGCAGGGTGGATGCTGTGTTGGAAGGAACAGGCCCTCCGTAAGAGGTCGGCCGATCCGAGAACAAGAGCCCCAAACACTTCTGCCTTGGAGGAGCCGCTTTGAGAAGTAGTGATTGGTTTGTGGTCAGTCGTCAGTAAAGCGAGATCCGCTTACCTGCTGACGACTGAATACGGACCATTGACCACTCCTCGAGGCAGGGCTTGTTCGAGAACGGGCCGAGGGTGGGATCCGTGTCAGGCGGCCCATAGGACCCGAAAGGTGTGCAGCGACGCACGGCGTCGGACAACGGACACCGAGTACAGGTCCAAGCTCCGAGAGCGGCTAACGATTGAGTGGAGCACGGCACGGCACGGAGCCAATGTGAATACTCCCCCTGACCCCCCTTCGTAAGGAGGGAGAATCAGGAGAACTGGCCGGTTTCCTTTCCCCCCCCTTACGAAGGGGGGGGCTTCGGTAGAGGACTTCGAACGTGTGCAAGCCTACCGTTGAGCGCTCTAGCTTCTGCTGGGGGGTGCCCGACCTTTCCTGACACGGCGGAACCGCAAGAGAATCGAGGTTCTGGATTCCTTCACAATGGAGGAATCGGGAACCTCGATTCCGCTCACCCGAAACGATGCCCGCAGGACGCGGAAGTCCTGACGCGGCCTTCCTTCGACTGCAATCCAAGAGAGATTCAAGATTCCGGAATCCGTTCCATCGGGAATCCGGGGTCTTGAGATAGAGAATGGGGATTCCGTAAATGCGCGCACCGCGTGCAGATGCTGCGGAGGAAGACTTCAACGAGGTCGATTTTCATCCGGCTCCCTGGTATGGAGCTAACCTGTTCTTACATCCGAGAGGAACTCAAGCCATGATTGCGCACAAACGAAGATTGTTTGGGTCGATCTCCCTGGTTGCCGTGCTGACCTTGGCCCTGGGCGCTCACGCGCGGGCCGACTCGGTTGCCGTCACCATCACGCCTGACCCTGCTTCCACCTTCAATAATGGTTTTGGCTACTCGCTGGGATACGAATTCCTGGCGAACTCCAACATCACGGTTACCCAGTTGGGTTACTTTGACTACACCGGTTTGACCGAGTCCCATGACGTGGGTCTGTACGACGCGACCACCATGACCCTCCTGGCTTCAACCACCGTGACCAGCGCCAGCACGGTGAACGGCAACTTCGCCTACAACGCGATCTCGTCTGTGACGCTGACCGCGGGACAGGATTATGTGATCATGGGGACATCAGGCGTCAATGACCCTTACACATTCAACCCGACGTCGTTCAGCACCGACCCCAGCATCAGCTTTGTGCAGTCAGCATACATTCAAAACGGCGGTACGAGTCTGAGTTATCCGGATACGTTTGACCCGACCACCACCGGATACTTTGGGCCCAATTTCCAGTTCACCGCTGCCGCTGTCCCCGAGCCTTCCTCGCTGATGTTGGGTAGCTTGGCGGTGGCAGGAGGCCTGTTGGTTGCCGGTCGTCGCCGGCTCTCGCGAACGGCCTGAGGTCTGCCTGCTCGATCCGTGCAGGGCAGGACCCGGGCCGGGATTTCCTCTCCTGCGGTACGCTCGGGGTCATACGTGACTCGGCGGAGCCGCAACTCAGAGGCGATCCGAAAACGAGTCGGAGCCCCCGAATGGGGCGTCAGGACTTAGCCAGGGTGCGTGAGCCCCTGGACCTGGTGCCGTGACAAAACCCGCCCCGAGGGCCTCGCCCCAACCCCGGTCATCGCCCGGGGTTGAGGCGAGGCCCTCGGGGGGGCTTTCTGGATAGCCGCTCAGTGAGGAAGCGGCTCACCTCGGGTGAGCTACCGATGACCGGGTGGCACGATTGGTGATTCGCGAAAGAAGGGGCGACAGCCGCGGCGGGTTCTGGTAGATTCCCCGGCCGGCTCAGAAGAGATTGACGGCCAGGAGGAGCACGGAGCATGGATGCTCGTCGTGATGAGGATCGTCGTGCGCGTTTATTCGCGCGACTGGCTCCGCTCGGGTTGGGGATGATTCTCCCGTTCCTGGGCGGGGCGTCCGCTTCCTATCGCTCGACCAACTTCGTCGTCGAGGCGGCGACCCGTGAAACGGCCCGTCGTGTTGCCGAGCATGCCGAGCTGTGCCGCACCACGATCGCTCGGGCCTGGCTTGGGCATGAGATGTCCAACTGGAGGACACCCTGCCCGATCCGGGTCAAGCTGACCATGGGCGAGGCCGGCGGTCTGACCTCGTTCGGCTTCCACCAGGGACGGGTCACCGATCAGAGCATGACCGTGGAGGGGCGGCTCGACCGGATCCTGGCCTCGGCGCTCCCCCACGAGATCACCCACACCATCTTCGCCGCGTATTTCGGCGGCCCGATGCCCCGATGGGCCGACGAGGGTGCATCCCTCCTCAGCGAGGACCTGTTCGAACGCCGGCGCCACGACCAGATCGCCATCGATCTGTTCAACCGACACGGCGAAATCCCACTCGCTCGCCTCTTCCTCGTGGAGAACTACCCCAAGGACCTGATGGGCTTCTATGGCCAGGGTTACTCCATCTCGAGGTTCCTCATCGAGATGGGTGGACGACCGCGCTTCCTGGCATTCGTCCGCGACGGCCTGAAGGACGGCTGGGACTCGGCGACTCGAGCTCACTACCAACTGGCCGGCGTCCGCGAGCTCGACCGCGCCTGGCGGTCGTGGCACCGCGTCGCGGTCGCCGTCGGCCACGCCGCACAGCCCGAAGATATCATGGCGTTTCATTGAGAGATCGGGCCGGCACGCAGCACCTCAGGGAACCGTGACGATCTCGGTGGCTTCACTCCAGGGTCCGAAGATCCATTTCTGCCGCCTTCCCGCTCGCTCGAAATCGGGGTTCCATAGCACCACGCGGGAACGATAGCGGTAGGTCCGGCCGGATTCGACGGTGAAGTCCAGCGTGCGCACCATCATGACCGGGGACTCGTCCTCGGGCGCCATATTGGTTCGACGTGACTGCCCTCGCGCCCCCATCAGCCCGAGCTGCGGATTTACGACCGTTTTCTCCTGAGTTGGAAGGAAGTGCTCCACGTCGACCCCGCTCCACCTCCCCGACTTGAGAAAAGGCAGAGGATCGACCAGGCTTACCGGGCGAACATCTTCCGGGGTCCGTTCCTCTTCCACCTCGGGCACGTTGTCGAGAATATCCAGATTGGCCTGCGCGTTCGACCGCTTTCCACTCCGAGCAGGTTCCGTCCTTCTGGAGCGTTTTTCGTTGCAGCTCGACGCGACAGTAAATTTGGACCGCTGGCTTCAGGACGTGTCGAGCCCCTTCGCGGTACCACCACTGAACCTTGCGGTGATCGATGATACCCGTGACCGCGGCCCATCGAACATCCCGCACTTCTTCCATGAAGGAGGTGTCGATTCGATTCTGTTTCTTGACCTGCACACGAACCCGTTCGCCGTCCTTGTCCCGGACGTACATCAGAATCTTGCCCTGACCAGCCGAGACTTTCACCTGGCGAGGGGCCGGGATCTCGAACTTCTTCCGAATCGGATCCTCTGGGGTCTGCTTGCGTTCCGCCCGCAACGGCGGGTGCGGTTGGTCCTGGGCGGGCTGGCCCGATTGGGCAATCGGATGCCAGAGGGTTCCACAGACGAGAACTCCACTGGCCAAACTCAAGAGGAATCGCTTCAAATTGCTGAAGAACATGGATCGCAGACCTCCTTGGATCAAAGTCTGGACCGAGCTGGTGAGGACCGTGCCCATGCAGGACGGGTCGGAGGCAACGGTGACGCAGAGTCGGCTGATCCTCCAAGCCAGCGATTGAGGAAGCCCGACCGAGAGAACCACCCCAATGGTCGCGTCCGGAGACTCAGATGAGTTCGGCGTGCGGATTCCCTGTTGAATCAGGCGTCGTCGCAGACGTGCGCGCGCCCGGGCCAGACGACTCTGAATCGTGCCCAGCGGCAGATTCAAACGCCGGGCCGCTTCGCGATAGCTGAGGCCCTCGAGGTCGCACAGCACCACGACCGCCCGCGAAGCACGGGGCAATCTCATGATCTCGGAATGGATGATTGCGAGGATGTCCTCATCGCGATCCTCCCATTGGTCCTGACCGGTCCTATCGGTGGTCTCGCTCCGAAATCCAGCCGCCGCCCGATCGATCGACCGCTGCCGGGCTACTGCGGATCGGATGCTCAGTCCCGTCCGGTAGGCGACGACATAAAGCCAGGAGCCGAGTGTCTCTCGAATACGGAGGGCACCCGCTTTGCGGACCAGGATGAGGAATGTGGCTTGAAACGCATCCTCGGCGTCGTGAGGATCGCGGATCAGCGCCCGGCAGACACCCCAGACCATCTCGGCATGTCGCTCGATCAACGCGGCAAGGACGACCTCGGCCCCCTCGTGGTCCCCGTCCTGGCTGGCGGACTGGAAGCGATCGAGGAGTTCTCGGTCCGTCAGGCCGGTCAGGGTGCCGACGCCATAAAGTGTCTGGAGATGACGCAACACGACGGACGAGTCCCCCATCCGCCGCCGCAGGTCATGACCGATCGAAAGACCATGCTCCGCGACGGTCGCCCTCAGGTGGATCACCAGAGTAATAGAGGGACGGCGCGGAGTTTTGTTCCCCGGATTCTCCCTGAAGACCCGGCGTCAGTTGAGTCAGTTGAGTCGTAGGGTGGGTCGAGCCTCGATTCATCGAGGCGAGGCCCACCGGATTCACTTTCAGTCGTAGGGTGGGTCGAGGCCCACCAGATTCGCTTCTCCGGCACCGTTCAGTCGCGGAGCTCGAGAGTCGCCCAGAGGCTGGGATTCTCGCCGATGGGGAAATCCCGGCCCACACCCAGGAACTGGTCCTCGCGGGCGTGGTCAGAGACCTGATAGGCGAACCCGAGCCGGCGATTCGTCTCGGGGTCGAAGCCGTTGAGGGCCTGGGCTGGCAAGAAGACCTCGACCGACCATCCAGCCCGAGAGAGCTCGGCGCGGGACGCAATCAGACCGGGCCGACTCAGGGGCGCGTCGGCGACGGCGCGCGCGATCGGCCGCTGAACGACCTCCACATCCAGTTTTCGCCCGGGCATCCGCAGCCGGAGCGAGGCTGTGAAGCGATGACAGAACCGACTCGCCCGACTGATGTCGCGCGTGTCGCGCGTATCCACCCAGAAATGGATGTCAGCGAACCCCTCTGGCCGATCGGGCGCGAGCTGCAAATCCGATAGCCCCTCGGCGCGCACGGCGATCCCCAGTCCGCGCGGGTTCCACGCGAGGCGGATCTCCGCCCAGGACGTGCGCCCTTCCAGTTCGCCCCAGTCCGGTAGGGCACAGGAATCCGGCAAATCCAGCAGCCGTTGCCGATCATCGGGCCGCGGGATCTCCTCCAGCCGGGGGCAGGACGCCGCGATCCGGAACCAGAACGCTTGCGGCAACAACGCCTTGGTCATGATGGTGCGCTCCCTCGCCCCCCGACTCGGGCGGCCTTACTCCAAAGTCTGATCCACATAGGGCTTCTGGAACGGGCTCGGCTTCATCAGAGCGGCGATGATCACGTAGACCCCCATTCCGACGAAGAGCACGACCGGGCTGAACCGCATCATGGCCCAAGCGGCAATAAGCAGGAGCCAGAGCCCGCCATGGATGGGTTGCCATCCCGCCCCACGTGCCGAGCCCTGAACAATCGCCGTGATCCCCGCGAGGAACAGGATCCCCGGGAACCAGAACCGGGTTGCCATCAACACGCCCAGACCGATCAGCCAGATCCCGCCGGTCACGGCGTTGGCGCGTTGCGAGTCCCACCACATAAAACGCTCCCACCGCTCGCTCGCGGTTCGTTCGTCAGTGCCGGCACACACGGCCGATTCGTTTCGACCGAATGTTCATTCGAGGGAGCTCGCGAAATCTTGGGCGGATTTCGCTCACGGCTCCAGACGAGCCAGCAGGTTGACCATCTCGATGGCCGCCATCGCGGCGTCGGCCCCCTTGTTGCCAGATTTCAAGCCGGCGCGATTCAATGCTTGCTCGACCGACTCGGTGGTGAGGATTCCAAAAATGACCGGTACGCCTGTCGATAATCCGGCCTGCATCACCCCGGCCGCCGCCTGACCGGCGACGTGATCGTAATGCGAGGTCTCGCCACGGATCACGCAGCCCAGGCACACGACCGCCGCATACCGCCCGCTCCCGGCCAGTTTGCGGGCGACCAGCGGGATCTCGAAGGAACCGGGCACCCAGGCCACGTCGATCCGGTCCTCGGCCACGCCGTGCCGGACCAACGCGTCACGGCAGCCGGCCAGCAGCGGCTCGGTCACCAGCGCATTGAACCGCGCCGCGACGATTGCAAACCGGCCGGTTGGAGTCGAATAATCGCCGACGTATTCCGCCATGGCTCTCCAGTTGCCACTTTGAGTCTACCTCCGTCGAATCTCGGCGCCATGCGCACAGGTCCGGGATCGAAGAGTCTCACGCGGAGACGCGGAGGCAGACACAGACGGCCCTGAATCGGATTTCCCTCGATGATGGATTTCTCCGCGTCCTCCGCGTCTCCGCGTGAAATCCGCTTGAAAACGACAGGGGACGCCGCACTGCCACGTCAGGACAAATTCATACTCATCAGGAACTCGGCGTTGGTCTTGGCCTTCTTCATACGGCCGGTGAGCAGCTCCATCGCCTCGACGGGGTTCATGTCGTTGAGGACGCGACGGAGGATCCAGACGCGTCGCAATTCCTCGGCGTCCATGAGCAGTTCTTCGCGGCGGGTGCCGGACTTGTTGACGTCGATGGCCGGCCAGATCCGCTTGTCAACCAACCGGCGCTCGAGGTGGAGCTCCATGTTGCCGGTGCCCTTGAACTCCTCGAAGATGACGTCGTCCATGCGGCTGCCGGTATCGACCAGGGCGGTGGCCAGGATCGTGAGGCTGCCGGCCTCCTCGATCTTGCGCGGCGCCGAAGAACCGTTTGGGCTTCTGCAAGGCGGAGGCGTCGATGCCGCCGGTGAGGATCTTGCCCGAATGAGGCGCCTCAGTGTTATAGGCGCGGGCCAGCCGGGTGATCGAATCGAGCAGAATCACCACGTCCTTGCCGTACTCGACCATCCGCTTGGCCTTCTCGATGACCATCTCGGCAACCTGGATGTGCCGCGAGGCCGGCTCATCGAAGGTCGAGCTGATCACCTCGGCCGTCGGTCCCTTGACCGAGCGCTCCATGTCGGTCACTTCCTCGGGGCGCTCGTCGATCAGCAGGACCATGACGTAGGAATCGGGGTGGTTCGTGAGGATGCTGTTGGCGATCTTCTGGAGGAGGATGGTCTTGCCGGTCCGGGGCGGCGCAACGATCACCCCGCGCTGGCCGAAACCGATGGGCGTGACCAGGTCGACGACCCGCATGTTGATCTCGTCGCCGGTGGTCTCGAGCCGGATCCGTCCCTGGGGGTGCAACGGAGTCAGATCGTCGAAATTGACCTTCTCGCTGAGCTTGTCCGGATCCTCGAAGTTGATCGCCTCGACCCGCAACAGGGCGAAGTAGCGCTCGTTCTCCTTGGGCGGGCGGATCTGGCCCGAGACGATCGCGCCAGTCTTGAGCCCGAACCGGCGAATCTGGCTGGGTGAGACATAAATGTCGTCAGGGCAGGGGAGGTAATTGTAATCCGGGCTCCGCAGGAAGCCAAAGCCGTCGGGCAGGACCTCGAGCGTCCCCTCGCCGTACATCAAACCGTTCTGCTTGACCCGTTCCTTGAGGATCTTGAAGATCAGGTCCTGCTTCTTCAGGCCCATATAGTCGGCGATGCCCTCGGTCTTGGCGGTGCGGATGAGCTGGGGCATCGTCATCTTCTGAAGCTCGGTCAGGTGGATCTCGCCGCGTTTGATGTCCTCATAGCGGTCGTGGAGCGCGGCATCGCCGAAGATATCCTCCTCGTCGTCGGGGTAATCGACGGGCACATCCGCGTAGCTGGCCGGCGCCGGCCGCTCGGGCCGGACCGGTGGCCCGAACTCGCGGTCCCGGTCCCTGTCGCGGTCCCGGGCAGGGTACGGCGCTTCGCGCTCGGGGCGCTCGCGATACGACGGGATCGGCTCGTGGTCGCGGCTCCGCTCGCGCGAAACGGGCACCGGCGACGACTCGCGGTCCCGGTCGCGGTCGCGATCCCGATCGCGATCCCGGACCAGGGGGATCCCATCGTGATGCGCGGGGCCGCCATCGCGTTCGGCCCGGTCGCGCGCCAGCCGCTCTCGCACCGAGAGTCCCGGCTCGCGCTCGGGGCGTTCCCGTGCCGGCTCGCGCTCGGGGCGTTCCCGCACCGGCTCGCGCTCGGGGCGTTCCCGCTCGGCGCGGTCGCGTATGTATCGGATCGGTTCCCGGTCCGCGGGGCCCTCTTCGCGATAAGGCTCGCGGTCCTTGCGGTCCCGCGGAACCTCCACCGGCGCCGGCGGCATCGACAGGGACCGCACCGTACGGCATCGCCGACGCGGGTCCGGGGGTCGTCCCATCGGTTTCTTCCGGACTGGCGGCGGCCGCCGTCGTGCTGGTCTTGCGAATCCGTGATGTGCCCGTCGTTTCCCGGCGGGGGCGAGTCTCATTGGCCATGGGGTTCCATTCTCCTGTTCAAACCGAAATCGTGATCTCGTCCAGCCCCCGGAAAACGACCGAGCCCCGAGCGCGGCCAACCAGGCAGGCATCTTTCCAGGCAATCGCGGCGGATTCCGTGGCGTTTCGCGGATCCCCTGGCCGGGGCCTGGGGGTCAGAGCGGGGACCATGGGACGGCAAAGATCGTTCATGGTGATGGGGTCGATCATGGAAGCGATTCAATGGTGAACCAACGGAGCGAGCGGGGTTCGACCGGCGCGAGCGGAGCTACGACATCCTGCCCGCGGGGGTGTGACTGTGAACGTTGAGGGTCAACTTGCCCGGGATCGAGTCGAGCACGGGGCGAGCTCGAGGTCCTAGCCGGGGCGGAACGGATCCTTGGGACGAGGCTGTCGAATGACAGAACTGGAAGACGAGCCGATCCACTTCCTCCTGCAAGTGATCGGTGCCGGAATCATTGATCACGATCCAGTCGGCGCGGCGACGCTTCTCATCCAAGGGCCCTTGCGCGCGTTCACGGGACTCGAAAGCCTGCTCTGACCAGCCCCGGGTCTGAACCACGCGCCGCAGCCGTTCGAGACGAGGTGCATCCACGAACACGATCCGATCGCAGAGGTCATCCCAGCCAGCCTCGAGCAGGATGGCGGCATCCAGCACGATGAGATCGGTTCCGTCCTGTCGGGTCCGCTGATCGATTGTCTGGAGGAAGCGGGTGCGCATTGCGGGGTGCACCACGGCCTCCAGTGCATGGAGGGCCTCGGGATCGGCGAAGACGATCGCGCCGAAGGCGCGCCGATTGATTCGCGGAATGCCGGCTCCGTCTTCGGGAGGCTCCTCCAGCACGCCCGTTCCGAACCGCGTGATGATCTGCGCGCGAATCTCAGGCTCTCCCAGAACTTCGTGCCCCACGGCATCGGCATGGATCACCGCCGCTCCGCGGGCGGCCAGCCGGCTCGCGACCTGGCTTTTGCCGCTGCCGATCCCCCCGATCAAGCCGATGACCGGGATCGCGCCGTGTTTCCATCGGCCGTGCGGACACGGCTCTTGAGGGCGGTGGGAAGGAGTCATCGACGGGGGCTCCCGGCATCCGAAAGCGGACCTTGGACTAGCAGCGGCCGCGGGATCAAGACGCTCGGCTCGGGCCGTACCATGACCTTTCCACCGGGTTCCCGCACGACAGACAACCCCACCTCTGGCCGCGAGAAGATGATCGCGTGGCGAGTCGCCGGGTCAACGACCCTGAGACGAGCCGGAGGTGATTCTCGGGGTGGAAAAGGGTCCCGGTGGCATGGGACGGGATCAACGAACAGAAATCACTTGGTTTACAAGCAGGTGGGGTCCCTGAAGGTATTCTTGCCGAAGTCGCTCGTCCAGGGCTTCTCGAAGCGGGGAGGCGCCGGAGGAGAGGAAGATCGGCGAGATGAGCCGAAGGGTAATGTCATGTTGGAGCGGATCGGTGACGATCGTTATGCATTTATACGCCATCCCGGCGGCGTCTGCAATGGGTTTCCGCCGTTTCAACGAAAAAAATGGTAGATCGAAATCGGTGATCCGATTCTTCGATCGTTCCGAGGGGATCGTTCGATCATGGGCAGGATGCCCCATAGGCGTTAACTTAACGACCGGGTCCTGTGAAGAACCGCCTAATTTCGAGAGTCCTCGGCGATCACCACCGCACCGTCTGGGGCGGTGGCTTTGACCCATTCCGAGAGTCCCTACTCCTGACCGGCGGGACGTCCTGATCCAGAACAGAAGGTAACCAAGGAAACGAAGGAAGAGGGAGTCCCTATTCAGAACCTGCGGGACGTTCTGATCCGGCGTGGGTTCTGGGCGGGGCCGGCTTGGAGGGGGGCCTGACTTGCCGAGAATCGTGGCACGGGTTGGCACTCGTTGAATACTTTTGGCCGCGGCTCCCTCTCCGATCCCCATGGCCCCAAGCGAGTTCGGGCCAAGTCCCGAAATCGCGGGGACGGGCCCGGCCGCCGGCGGCACAGCCCCGTTGCGCGCAGCGTGGGTTTCCTGGCGGTGACGGTCACACATGGTCCTTATTATTCAGTATGCCACAGGTTTGATAATCCGTTAATGCACCTATCGCGGATTCCGGGGCGATTGGCTTCTGAACTCTTGACCACAGAGGGAGTTGAGAAAATCCAAAAAATCGGAAAGTTTTGCAATGAGACCGACGGAGTTGGCCCGAACGGAGGGGGAAGCCGCGAGGGTGGGATCGTCGCACTCCCCAGGTATCCCGCACCCGCCGCGCGGAGATCGGTGGTGGTCGACGCGGAGTCTCCTAATTTCCGTAGGATTTCCGCGGGAAAATGGCGTTTGTCTCTCGGATGGGGCCCTTAAGTTAACGCCTATGGCAGGATGCCCCCGGTAGCCCAACAACGAACCCGGGACAAGAGGAGATGATCAAATGGGCTCGACATCCAGCCAGTTGACACCGATCGACAGGTCAACCTTGAGCGGGACTTTCAGGTCGAGCGCCCCGGTCATCTCGCGCCGGACCATCTCGGCGAGACGCGGGATCTCCTCCTCCGGAGCCTCGAAGACCAGCTCGTCGTGGATCTGGAGCAGCATCCGGGCGCGGAAGCCCTGATCCCGCAGCGCCGGATCGATCCGGATCATGGCCCGCTTGATCAGGTCGGCGGCCGAACCCTGGATGATGGTGTTGGGTTCCTCACGAACCACCCACGGGCTTGCGCGCCGACCAGCAAGAGGGGCATAGGGAGTGAGCGGCGTCCTGGACTCGAAAGAACTCGTGAACCGCCGGTGTGACACCGACGAGCCAAGAAGCGGACTGCCGGTAATCGTGGCCCGCGAGCGTGCCTCCCGGTTTGACTTTGGGCCACCAGGCATGCAGATCCGCCAGGACGCTCGCATAGGTGTGATCGGCATCTATGAAGCAGAAATCGACACTGGAGGGCTGGAAGAGACCAGCCGCTTGGATCGAGGTCGTGAGGATCGGAACGACGATCTCGTCCACGCCGCAGCCGATGAGGTTGCGGTGCAACACGCCCGCGAGCGAGCCTCCCAGCGATGGGGCGATCGTTTGACCGGTTGTGTCGGACGCCGAGCCCCGGCCCGTATCGACCGCGTACAGGGTGATGGCCTTGCCCGATTCTCGGATCTTGGCCGCCAGGTAGCAGGTCGAGCGCCCGACCAGGCAGCCCACTTCCACGAAGACCGCTCCGTCGGACGCGGCGGCAACCGCCGCGTCGTAAACCGCCGCGAAGTCGAACATGCCGGGAACCTGGTCCCAGGACGTGGCGGCGCGCGCCCAGGGAGACGCCCAGCCGGCGGGACTCAGGACGACCGTCGTATCGACCAAGGGCGTGACTCCCGCCCGGCGAAGCAAGTCATAGAACGACTCAACACCCCCTTGGTAGCGAAATTCACCCTCGACCCCTGGAACCACCGTCGCCTGAAAGAACGGCCAGATTCCCCGCCCTCGATTCTTGTTGCAAAGCGGCAGGTCGAGCGCGGCGATCAGCCGTTTGAAGCGCCTCGGCCCGAATGCGGACGAATGCGGCTCCGGCGCGTTCCACGGGGTACATTCCCAGGGCGCCCGGCCCGACGTGGACTGTCGTAATCCCGGGCGCGAAAACCACGTCCTCCCGATCGCCACCAAGTGCCGTTCCGATACCGACGATAACGGGTTCGGGGCGAGCCAGGAGCCGGAGCGCGGCCAGAGGGTCGAAGCCCGTATTGGGATCGATGAGCAAGATCGCTTCGAAACCGTCGTGGAGCGCGTCGGAGAGGAGGACATTGCGGGTCGCGTCCCAATCCGAGTCCGCGTGGCGCTGAGTCACCCACACGCCGGCTTCCTTCAATCGCTGAAGTGCTCGTTCGCATTCCCAACTGACTCCATCGACATCCGGCACAAGAGCGACGGCATTGTCTCCAGCCGACGGAACTCCCAGGACGGACTTCGCGCCGGGCTGGAGACTGCTGAAGAACTCGATGTAACGCGGCTCCAGGATCTCCGGCGCCCATCGGCGAGACTCCGCCATGGCCCGGCGTTCGTGCTCGGCGTAAAGTTCCTCGTCGTCCCAGAGACGGACGATCGCCTCGACCCACGGGGCCACTTCCTCGGGGGTCGGCAACAACTGCGTGGCGGGCGTCAGCCGCTCAGGGAGCGGGAGAACCATGCCCGCGGCACCCAGGGTCTCGGGAATGCCTCCTCGATTGGACCCGATGACCGGAACGCCGTTGACCATCGCCTCGATGGCCACTAGGGGCTGATTCTCCCACCAGAGCGAAGGCATCAGGCACAGTTTCGTCACGCCCCAGAAGTCCTGCGGGTCGGGGGTTTGGGTCATGAGGAAGACGTTGCCATGAACGCGGAGGTCGATTCCACAGGCGACGAGCGTGGCCTCCGTACCCCGGCTCTCGACGATCAAGAGCGGGATGTCGGGCCGGTGGCGGCCTAGCTCGTCGGCGATCCGGGCGAAGGCGAAGACCCCCTTCTCGATGGACGGATTGACGAAGGTCAGATAGCGACGCTCATGGTTCCTCGCCCGTGCACGTTCGAGGTTCAGCAGATTTGGTAAGACCGAACACTCCAACCCGAGTGCCTTACGGTAGTACTCGGAGGCGAAGCGGGAGGGAACGAAAATCGAATCGACGGTCGCAAATGGGTCGCGAGTGGGGTAATTGAAATTGTGGAGTGCGAAGAGGACTGCCGCTCCCTTCTCCCGGGCACGGACCCGTACTTCCTGCGCCAGGAGATCGCCCCCATAATTGACCAGAACGTCGGGCTGAAACCGCTTCAGAACGCTCTCATAAAGCTTCAAGAAGTCTTCTTGCTCCGAGTCAGAGGGCGCATGAGGCCGCGAGGCGACACTGCGATGGAGGGTGACGGGCACATTCCGCACGCACATGCGGTAATGGGCCGGCACGTCGGCCCTGAGCCCGCAGGCTTCTAATGACCACGCATCGCTACCGCACGTCTCGAAAGGCACCCCGCGGCTCGCTAGCCAGGTGTCTGGGTCGATTTCTTGTCCCAGTTCGAGCACGGTCCCCGTGAAAGCTTCGACTGAGAACCCAAGCCGCCCCAATGCCTCCATCATCGCCCGGCTGGCGATGGCGGCGCCGTTGGAATCGTCGAAATAGGACTGAAATATCGCGAAAAGAACGCGTCTGATGAGATGGTTCCTCCCGCGGCCAGAGTGAGATTCATCGCTGACAAAGCCGCTTAAGCTGCCGCGGCGGAGTCTTCAAGGCCGAGTCTCGGCACTTCCGTTATCGGCCTCTCGGCGGTCACGCCCCATCTCTTCAAGACCCAGTGGACAGGGAGGCAGGCCGGAGAGGATCTCATCCCCCGGTCCCTCGCCTGCATGATCTCTCTGTGCAAATGGTACGAAATCAGACTAAAGTGATCGACGTCGTGTGTTACGGTTCCGATGTCATGGAGCGAAGAACGCCGTTTTTGTTGGGGCTGCCCGTCGGGGGGCAGGCGATGCTTGGCGGCAGGACACCCTTCTGTTTCGCGTATTCGGCCATGGAGTGGCTGGCCGTCGGGGGGCGGGCGATGCTTGGCGGCAGAACTGGCTTGATGGTCCGGACGATGATGCGGCTTTGAACTGAAATAAAAGGGGTTTCGACAAGTTGCACCGAAACCGCCAAGCCCCAGTAAATAGCCGATGCGGCCGGGAGGTAGCGACGGGCGGTCCGACACCCATGAAGAGAGATCATCGTCACGAGGAGTATGAAGCTTACGGAAACGGCGAAGGCATAGTAATTCCAGGGTTCGCCCGCGCTGCCTGGCGGAATGTGGTCGATCTGGATTCGTGACGGTGTGAAGACGTAGTATCCCCACGATAGGAGCAGTCCGAACGCCATGCCCACCACAGACAAGATCACAAGGTTCATGATCCTTCGCGCAATTCGTGGGGAAGCTGCCGATGCGGCCGGGTCGGCAGCACCCCTGGAAGTCGCGCGTACCATGAACGCCTCGGCTAGCAGTATGGCATAGAACAGTGCGAGCAGACCCCAATTCCATCGGCGTACCAGCCACCAGACAAACCGATAGCGCGATCGAGCGCCCGGATGAAAGACGGCACCGAACGCGTCTACCGCCGGACCCAGGTACCGTTCCAACGCATTGCAAGGGCACGCACGATGAGAGGCAACACCGTACACCCCTTCCGCTTCTCTGAGGAGTCGGACGGGAAAACTCTCCAAGAATTCCGTCAGGCGATAATGGGGGTGGAAAAGGAGTAGACCACCCCATGTCATATACCCCAATGCGAATGCGATGCCGATGATTTCGACCTCCGACCTGGCTCGGCCCGAGCGCAGCAAGAGCCAAGCCGGGAAGAGGAATTCGCAAGTCAGCAGGCACAGGTCGAAAAGTGTTTCGTTTCCCCGGGTCGGCGATGCGATGAGAGCCGCGGCCGCGGCGATGGCGATCATCACCGTGGAGATCCTGAGCTGACGCGCCCACGCCGGCCTCGGTGCGTCGCGAGAATCAGGAGGATGTTTCCACATATTTATACGTAGTTTTGAGGTAGTCTAGATTGTCAACCCAATTCGGGTAGGTGGTGGTTGGGGTATACGATGGGGTAGTGATCGGGGTGTAAGTCGATCCCCATTTACCCGTGACTGTGTTGTAACCCGCCCCCATGTTGATGGACCAGGTCCAATTGCCCAAAGGGACCCAGACTCCCCCGCCTAACCACATCAGAGTATCTGTAAATGTTGATATATAACTATAATTGTAATCATTAAATTGAAGCTCCATATAAGGAGTATCAGTGTAGAGGTTAGTCGCCTGCGCAAGCGTAGTAGTTGGAAGAACCTCTTGTATATAGATGGGATTGCCATTCTTATCCGTATAGGCCGTTGGATAAATGTCTCCCGTGGCATTGTCGGTGTCGACGAGAGGCCTGGGCAGTGTCGGGGGCGGCGTGGCATTCAGGACGGCGCCGGAATAAGTCTGCGTCCCGCCTACTAACGTGTATGTGGCCGAAAAGGGGTTGGCCACCTGGACGACGCAGTACGCACCGCCGGAGTAACCGGCCAGGGATGAGGGGTCAACGTAGGCTTGGTATGCAACCCCGGGGGGCGCCTTGTTGGCGAGCGCCGTTGTCAACGTCGTCAATTGATAACAGTTATTGGCATCTTGGACAGTGGAGATGCCTTCGGTGGCCGCGGAGAAGTTTATCATGTTCCCGGTCGGGGCGACGACATTCCCTGAAACGGCATTCCCCCCTTCATTCCCGCCCCCAGACGCGGGCACGTAAGTGAGGGTCACCGAGATGGTGCTGCGCACCGGTGGTCTGGTCCCAGTTTAGCGTCAATGTGGATGTAAAGGCGGTCGTCGTGGTGTTATCGGGGATGTTGAGGGGTGTATTGGTGATCCCGGCCCGGGCACCCATGGTTTGTGAACCGATGGTGCCGCCCTGGACACTCCAAGTCGCGGACTGGATCGATCTCCCGCCCGGCACGGTGGCAACGACTTCGACGCTGTCACCGATCAGGTCAGTAAAGGAGGTTGATGTGGTGGCCGTTGCCATCGCGCTCGTACCCTGACCGTCGGAGTAAGCAAGGCTCGGCGCATTACCGCTTGCGGCTGAATTGACCAATGGCGAGACATTGAAACTTTTCCCGCCCGATGCATTCGATGTGCCTGGATCGTTCTTCCCAATGGGAGCGGGGGAGCCAAACGACACGGAGGTAGCTTTCACGAGGACCACATGGTTTCCCTGCTCGGCGCTGGCCGCAGATGCGACGGCAGTCGTCAGGGCCGATGTCGCGGCGGGATTCGGCGGCGCCATGGTCAGTGGGCGGATCGCGCCCGCATTGGAGTTCGGCGTGGCCGGCTGAGGCGGTTGCGTGAGAGCAGAAGGATTCGAGTGATTGTTGACGGCTCCCGCACGGGCTCGAGGCTGAGAAGCCGGTGCCGACAGAACTGGCCCCTCCTTCGACGGCGAGCCAGCCCCGGACCCCGACATCGCGAAGATCGGATCCATGGCCATGTCGTTCGGGTCCGACGATGCGGCTGATTGAGAGTCCATCGTTCCCGTCACCGGTGAGCTGGATCGGTCCCCTCCGCCCTGGGTGGTGAGCCTGACAGGAGCGCCGATCGATGGGAATGGCGCGACAGGCTGAACAGCCGCCGGCTTCAGTTCCCTGGCCTGGAATTCCGCAGCGACCCCGCCGTGGTCGGGCGAGTCGACTCGCTGGGGAACGGCTGCCGAGGCCGGAGAGACTCCCGGGATGAGCGAAGAAACCGGAGAGCGGCCTTCGAGAGCGGCCGTCACAGGGCGAAACCGTCGCGACTTACGCAGGGGGGGGGTCTTCGAAATTCACGGATGCCTCTTGTTTGTGTGCGAGGTGCTAGTCAGGGCTCGAAGCACAGATCCAGGTTCGGGTGATGGGCTCGATTGCGGCAATCTATCGCTGCCGTCACGTGGTGTCAACCACCTCGTGGGTCAAAAGTGCCAAATAATGTGGGATCAGTCGGCTCGTTCGCTAACTGTCCCGTAGGTCAGGGTTTCCAGCCTGACGTCAAGTTCGCACAGGCCGGGAAGCCTGATTTCCCCAGAGCCGTCGGGCTGGAAACCCTGACTACGTGACAAGCTCGACATCCAGCCAGTTGACACCGATCGACAGGTCAACCTTGAGCGGGACTTTCAGGTCGAGCGCCCCGGTCATCTCGCGCCGGACCATCTCGGCGAGACGCGGGATCTCCTCCTCCGGAGCCTCGAAGACCAGCTCGTCGTGGATCTGGAGCAGCATCCGGGCGCGGAAGCCCTGATCCCGCAGCGCCGGATCGATCCGGATCATGGCCCGCTTGATCAGGTCGGCGGCCGAGCCCTGGATGATGGTGTTGACTGCGGTGCGCTCGGACAGGTTACGCACGCGTCCGGTTGTTGACTTGATCCCGCTGATCGGTCGGCGGCGGCCCAGGATCGTTTCGACCCGCCCTTGCGCCTGCGCGGCCTCCAGCGCCTGGGTGATGAACCGGTCGACCCCGGCGTATTCCTGGAAATAGGCGTCGATGAATGCGGCGGCCTCCGTCTGGGTGATCCCCAACCGGGCGGCCAGGCCGAACGGGCTCAAGCCGTAGATGACGCCGAAGTTGACCGTCTTGGCGACCCGCCGCATCGTCTCGTCAACCGCTGACTCCTCGACGTGGAAGATCCGCGCGGCGACGGACTGGTGGATGTCTCGGTCCTCGTCGAACGCCCGCTTCAGTGCGGGGTCGTCGGAATAATGGGCGAGGATCCGCAGCTCGATTTGCGAGTAGTCGGCCGTCAGGAGTCGCCAGTCCGGCCGGCCGGCGACGAACGCCTGGCGGATCTGCCGGCCTTCCTCGGTCCGCACCGGGATATTCTGGAGGTTCGGGTCGCTCGAGCTGAGCCGGCCGGTCGCGGCGACCCCCTGGTTGAACGAGGCGTGGATCCGACCGTCCTCGGGATGCACCAGGTCGGGCAGCGCATCGAGGTAGGTGCCCTTGAGCTTGGCGAGCCTGCGGTGCTGCAAGAGCAGGGCGGGCAACGGATGCTTCAGGGCCAGCTCCTCCAGGACCTCTTGCTCCGTGCTCGGCTCGCCACCTGGTGTTTTCTGGAGCGATGGCAGCTTCAGCTCTTCGAAGAGTACCTGGCGGAGTTGCTTGGTCGAGTTGATGTTGAACGGCCGCCCAGCCTGCTGGTAGATCTCCGACTCGATCGTTGCCAACTGCTCGGCGAACTCCGCCGAGAGCTGTCGCAGCCGATCGACGTCAACCGCCACGCCGATCCGCTCCATCCGCGCCAGGACCGAGATCAGCGGTCGCTCCAGATCGGCGTAGAGGTTCCAGAGCCCCTCGGAACGTACCTTGGGCGCGAGGATCTCCTCGATGCGCCAGGTCGCGTCGGCGTCTTCGCCCGCGTATTCGGCGACTTTCGGCACGGCGACCTCGTCCATGCGGAGCTGGTTCTTCCCTTTGCTGCCGATCAGGTCGGTGATCGGGATCATTTCGTGGCCCAGGAGACGTTGCGAGAGCTGGTCGAGGTTGTGGTTCCGCTCGCCACTCTCCAGCAGGTAGCTGAGGATCATGGTGTCGGTCACGGGGCCTGCCAGCTCGACGCCTGCCCGCGCGAGGGCCAGCATGTCGTACTTGAGGTTCTGACCGACCTTCTCGACGGCGGGGTCGGCCAGGATCGGCCGCAGGGCGGCGAGCGTCGTCGCTGGGTCGAGCACCCGCGTCCAGACCGGCCCGCGCACCGGCAGGTAATGTGCCTCACCGGCCTTCCAGCAGAACGACAGCCCGACCAGGTCCGCCTTGAGCGGGTCGAGCGCGGTGGTCTCGGTATCGACGCAGAACTTGGACTGCTGGCTGAGCTGGTCGAGGAACGCCGCGAACCGCTCTGGCGTATCGACCAGCCGATACTCGGCCACCCAGGCCGGGCGGGGCTCGGCTGGTTCGCCCGCCGGGGCGAGGGTTGCCAGCTCGTCGCGGAACCCGTGGAATCCGCATTCCGTGCAGATCGCCAGCAGGGCTTCCCGGTCCAACGGCTGGGTCTTGAGAGCGTCCCAGTCGAGAGCCATCGGGAGGTCCTCGCGGAGCGTGACCAGCCGCCGCGCGCGCCGGGCGGTCTCGGCGTGGTCTCGAAGACTCTGCTGTTTCTTTGGGCCCTTGACGCGATCGACATTCGCGAGGAGTTGATCGAGTGTGCCGAACTCCTTGATCAGGGCCGAGGCGTTGACCTGGCCGATCAGCGGCACGCCCGGGACGTTGTCGACCGAGTCCCCAGTCAGGGCGAGGAAGTCGACGACCTGGCCAGGCCGGATGCCCCAATCCTTCTCGAGTGCTTCTGCGTCCATCACCTTCTTGGTCCGCAGGTTGAGGATGCGGACATGATCGCCGATCAACTGCCGGGCGTCCTTGTCGTTCGTGACGATGAACACGTCGAGCCCGCGCTCCTCGGCACGGCGGGCCATGGTGGCGATCACATCGTCGGCTTCCATCTCCGGCTCGATCAGGACGGGGACGCGGAACCCCTCGAACACGCGCCGGATCACGGGGATCTGCGGGACCAGGTCCGCCGGCATCTCCGTGCGGTTCGCCTTGTACTGGGGATCGATCTCGGAGCGGAAGACCGGGCCTTCGCCGTCGAAGGCTGCCGCCAGGTAGTCGGGCTTCTGGGCCTTCAACAGGTTGAGCAGATCCCGGAAGATCCCGAAGACAGCCTGCGTGGGCTGCCCGGCCGGGCCCGCCATCTCGGGGATGGCGTGGAACACTTGAAAGATCAGCGAATAGGCGTCCAGGATGTAGAAGCGCGGACGTTCCTCCGACGGGGCAGGATCACCCTCCGGCCGACCGGATTCTACCGGACCCTCGGATTGAAGGAATGAAAACAGGCTTTGCGCATCCGAGGTCATATCGTGGCGCTCCATGGTCCCGTGTTCCGTGTATCGCAAAGTAAGGTGTCGGCCCACCGAATACGTCCAGTTTGACCGCGATCGTGGCGATTCTTACAATCGGAAGGAATCCGGTGAGTTCTCCCGATCGAGCGGGCCCCACCGGATGGGAGGGGTTCCTCCGGCACATCCTGCGTCGTGCGCCACGTCTACCATACCATCGGCAAACCGGCGGACCGCATGAGCCGGTTGCGACCGCACCAATCGGAGGGAGTCATCACCCATGGACGAAACTCCTGACAAATCACCTGGACTCAAGATCGCCCTCGCAGCGTTCATCGCCCTATTGGTGATCGCATCCGTCTCAGCGTATTTCCTCGACACCGGCTACCACCACAGCATGAACGAGATCGCCGGCTTGAACGCGGAGGTCAAACGGATCCAGGATCAAGGCTCCAATGAAAAGGAGCAGCTTACAACGATCATCCGCAAGCTGCGCGATCCAAGCGAGAGGCACCTCGGTACGATTCTCGATCGTCCCGACGGCTCCATCACGTTCGTCAATGCCGAGTCAGGCGAGGTCCGGGTGAGCATCAATCGAGGTATGGGTGCCCGTCCCAAGATGAAGTTGTCGGTCTTCGACGCCGGCACCGCGATTATCTCCACTGAGAAGCCCAAGGGGACCATCGAGCTGACCAAGGTCGGTGACCAGTTCAGCATCGCCCGCATCACCAAGACCGTCAGCCCGATCGATCCGCTTCGGACCGGCGACATTATCTACACGCCCGCCTGGTCGCCCAACAATCCGACGCGGTTCGCCCTGGTCGGCAAGATCGACATCAACCGCGACGACAAGGACGACCGCGAGGAGCTCAAGAAGATGATCCAGGAGGCCGGTGGCGTGATCGACTTCGACCTGCCCCCGCTGGAGATCGGCAAGGAGACGGGCCAGATCACGCCCCGGATCGATTGGTATGTCATCGATGACCGAATCGTTGAACGAGTTCCGTTTCGTGGAGGCATCGGCGAGAAGAAACTCCAACCCTCTCTGTTACTTCAGGTCAAACTGGCGCAACGGGTTGGCGAAGTGGTGAAGGAGGCGCGGCTCGACGGGATCCGTCCCATGCCGATCGGCCGGCTCCTGAGCTTCCTTGGCTACGAGATCAATCCCCCGAAGATCGACCGCGCCGAGAAGGTGAATTCCGATGGAAGGAACGAAAAGCACGGCTTGCGCATCCAAGGTCATGTGAGGATCTCCCCGACGGAATCAACCGGGACGGCCTCGAAGGCGGGCAGTGCGGGCCAGGAGCCTGGCGGATGCCGCGCGGAGCGTGTCCCGGTTTGACCGGCACACTGGCGATTCTTACAATCGAATCAATCCGGCGAGTTTTCCCGGTAAAGCGGACCCGGTCGGATCGGATCGGGGGAATTCCTCCCGGAGATCGTGCGTCTCCCCTCAGATGTGACATATTATCAGCAAACCGGCGGATTGCATGAGCAGGTCGCGACCGCTCCGCTCGGAGGGAGTAATCACCCATGGCCGCAGCCAGTAACGAGTCGCAAGGACTCAAGATCGCCGTGGCGGCGTTCATCGCCCTCTCGGTCATCTTGTCCGTCGCATCGTATTTCCTCTACTCGGCCTATGCATCGGCCGATGCCAAGCTCATCTCCAACACGGAGGAGCTGAACAAGTCCAGGACGGTCCAGCGAGAGCTCCAGAACCAGTACGACGACATCAAGGCGAAAGTCGGGACCAAAGCCTCGGATGCCGACCCCGTCAAGGAGGAGATCGCCAACCAGTTCAAGAAGATCAACGAGCGGTTTGACAGGCTCGTCGAAGCGGCCAATGCCGCCATCCAGAAAGCTCAGGCCGCCGGTGCTGGGCCGGAACTGCAAGAGATGCGGGACAAGATCCAGCAGATCGTCCAATCGTACCGCAGCGAACCCTCGAAGACTTACATCTCCTCGCTCGACCGGATCACCGAGCTGATGGAGTCTCTCTCGCTGTTGAGCACGGAGCTGTCGCTCAACTACAAGGACCTGAGGGAGAAGCTCGAAGCGGCGACCAACGTAGCCAAGCAGCAGGTGGACGTCCAGATCAAGACCTCCGAAGCTGCACGATCCGACCTGGATGGCGAGCACAAGAAGCACGATGAGGAGCGGCTGATCCTCGTGAACAAGGTCACGGAGCAACAGACCGACATCGACAAGAAGGTGACCCAGATTGCCAACTTGCAGGCGGATGTCAAACGGATACAGGATGAGTATTCCCACGAGAAAGACCAGCTCACGACGATCATCCGCGAGCTTCGTGATCGGGCCGAGAAGGTCGATACCATCCTGGATCACCCCGATGGCTACATTACGTTCGTCGATTACGAGCGGGGCGAGGTCCAGGTGAACATCAACCGGGGCATGGGCGCCCGTCCGCAGATGGCGATGTCGGTTTTCGACGCCAATGCGCCGGGAATCCCTACGGAGAAGCCCAAGGGGACCATCGAGCTGACCAAGGTCGGTGACCTGTTCAGCATCGCCCGCATCACCAAGACCATCAGCCCGATCGATCCGCTCCGGACCGGCGACATTATCTACACGCCCGCCTGGTCGCCCAACAACCCGACGCGGTTCGCCCTGGTCGGCAAGATGGACGTCAACCGCGACGGCAAGGACGATCGCGAGGAACTCAAGCGAATGATCCACGAGGCTGGCGGCGTGGTTGATTTCGACCTGCCGCCGCTGGAGATCGGCAATGAGACGGGCAAGATCACGCCCCGGATCGATTGGTACGTCGTCGATGAGCGGATGCCGTTCCGTCAAGTCTATGGCGAGAAGCAGTCCGACGCCTCCCTGCGCGCGAGACCAAGCTGGCGCAACGAGTTGGCGAGATACAGAAGGAGGCTCGTCTGGCGGGGATTCGTCCGATGCCGATCGGCCGGCTTCTGAGCTTCCTCGGATACGACATCAACACTCCCGTGATCGGCCGTGCCGAGAGCGTGAACGATAAAGCCATCCGCCGGCTAACAGCCCCCCGCCTGAAGCAGAACGCACTCGCGCCCAAGCCCGACGCAACACCCAAGGCGGATGACGCCGATGAGATGAAGGACGAAAAGCCCAAGCCCAAATCCAAGAACCAGCCCGCCAAGAAGGCGGACGACAATGAGGATGCCGGCGACCCCAAGTGACGCTCGGACCGTCCCGAACCGGCAGACTTCCCCCGCGCCTTCCCAACCCCGGGATCTCGCGGGGGTTGTTGCTTTCACTTGCTCGCGTCGTCGTTGACCGGCCCCGGTGGCCTGGAGGCAATCCGATGGGCGCCGGCCCCAAGGGCCGACCACGTCCCTGGTGGGTCAAGGTCATTCTCTGGGGCCTCGTGACCCGTTCATCCGTCTGGGCCTGCGCCTGCCTTTGCCTGGCCCTGGCTCTGGTCTCGGTCGCCTACGCAGCCGTGGCCAAGGATGGACGATGGCTCATCGGCGGGATCCTGGTCCTCGGTGCGATCGGCTACTGCCTGTCAATCCGTTGGGTGGATCGGCATGGATCCTGGTCTTGAATTGGTCATTGGTCATGGGCTGTGTGGCGGCAGGCCCATCGTTCGGTCCGGGCCGATTACGAGTGCCGATCTCTGCGAGCCGAGGCTTCTCAGTCCGCGATAGCGAACTTATGACCAATGACCATCAACGAATGAGCCAGAAGAATCAGCGCTGGTCGATTGGCAGGACCTGGCGGTGTGGCGGTCCGGTGTAGCGGGCGCGGGGCCTCATCAGGCGGTTGTGGTCGAGTTGTTCGATGACGTGGGCGGCCCAGCCGGCGACCCGAGCCATGGCGAAGATCGGGGTATAGAGATCGATCTCCAATCCCATGTAGTGATAGAGCCGCGCACTGGGCCAATCGACGTTGGGCGGCAGTTTCTTCTGGGAGGTGACGGCCTGCTCGATCGGCTCGGCGATCCGCTCCCAGCGATCGTCGCCCACTTCCTTGGCCAGGGCAATGCAGTGCTCCTTGAGTATGCGGGCGCGGGGGTCGCCGGTCTTGTAGACGCGATGGCCGAATCCCATGATCCGCTCCTTTCGGGCCAGGGCTCCCTCGATCCAGGCGGCTGCGTTCTCGGGGGCGCCGACTTGCTCGAGGACCTTCCAGGCCTCCTCATTGGCACCCCCATGGAGAGGACCTTTAAGGGTCCCGACCGCCGCCACGATGCCGGAGTAGATGTCCGAGAGGGTCAACACGGTCACCCGCGCGGAGAAGGTGGAGGCGTTGAGCTCGTGCTCGGTGTACAGGACGAGCGAGATGTCGAAGGCGTCGCGCATGGTCCGGGAGGGGACCTGGTCGTGGACCATGTTCAGGAAGTTCGCCGAGTGGTCCAGGTCATCGCGGGGCGGGACCAGAGGCAGCCCATGGCTGATGCGACGGCGGTAGGCTACCGCCGTGGCCATCTGGGCGATCATCCGCTCGGCCTTGCGGACGTTGGCAGCATGATCGGTGGGCGGTGCGTTGACCTCGGGATCGAAATGGGACAGCACGCTCACTGAGCTGCGCAACGCGTCCATGGGATGAATGTGCGCCGGGATCTCCCGGAGCAGCGCGACCAGAGGTTCGGGGATGGGGCGCCGACCGTCGCAGGCGGGCGTCGAACTCGCGAAGCTGATTGCGACTGGGAAGATCGCCATGTAGCAGGAGAAATGCCGTCTGCTCGTAGGACACATGGCCCGCGAGATCCTCGATCCGGTATCCGCGGTACTCGAGGCCTCCGTCCCCGTCTTGTCCCTCGATGTTGGCAATCGCTGTCTCGCTGGCAATGACACCTTCCAGCCCGGGATGATACTCGTTCGCCGACACACCACTCATGGACGAGCTCCGCACTATACGGGATCAAGGGGTCAGTACGGTCCGCCCCATGCCACGACAGGAACACCTGAGGCGGCAGGGACGGGCTTAACGTCTGGGATCCGCTCCCCCGTGAGGGGACAGGATCGGGACCGGTCCGGTCAGCCGTAGCGGCAGGGTGAGTCTTGTGCGATCCCTGTCGAGAGGCGAGCGGCAAACCCCGAAGGCTCCGGCCTCGCTCGCCTTGACTCGCCCGGGCCGTGGGCCGCTGGGATACCGTTGGCTGCCGGCATCGGGCGATGAGGTGCCTTGCCTCCCGTTTGATCCTAGTCTAGACGAATCGACTCGCGTCTTCCATGACCCTGCGCCGATTCTCGGCGCGGCGGGACAGAAACCTGCTCCGGCCGGGGCGCGGGGTCGGTCCGATCATCGGGAGTGTGGCCGATGCCGAGGACCTTGCCACCCACTTCGGCGTCGCCACAGACCGTGCAGCAGGCTCTGAGAAGGCGAGTCGGGCGGGATGACCGAGTTGGCCTCGACCCTCCTCTCCCTCTCATCCGGGATTCGAGGGGCGAGTGGTCTTCCCCTCGCCTTTTTGGAGGGGAAGGACCGGATGGACGGCGTGAGGGGTCATCCTCAGGGCGCACCAGAACCCGAGCGATCAACCGAGGCACTTTCAATGAGTCAAACCCCATTTTTCACCTCACCCTCCCCAAAAGGATCCATTTCGCCCGTGTGAGGTATCGATCCCAGCAGGTGGCTGATTTCGGCCATGTTGCTCGAGGGCAACGACAGGAGTTGGACCGCCAATGCATCAATGGTCTTGAAAAAGCGATGGAGGGGTTCGATCCGAGCCCTAAGATCATGGAAGTCAGGATGTGCCTGCACAAGGTTAAATGCACGGTCGAGTACACGTAAGCTCGGGTCGAGCTCGCGGCGCTTGCGTTCGGCGAGAATCTTGCGAAACAGGGTCCAGACATCGGTCTCGGACCGGAACAGTTCGCGGCGTTCTCCGGGGCGGTGGACTTTGTGAACGACGCCCCAGGACAGCAGCTCGCGCAGGTTCATGCTGACGTTGCCCCGCGACACGCCGAGCCGATGACGCAAGTCCTCGGCACACCAATCAGTTCCGGAAATATACAACAGGGCGAAGAGCTCGCCCATTGACGAGTTGATGCCCCAGGCTCGAGCCATCAGGCCCCAGTGCTCGACGAACTGCTGGATGAGCTGCTCGGCCTCGGGCGACAAGCGGGGTCTGTCGCTCGGCGAGGGAAACGACGATTTCTCCATAGAGTATAGTCCGACGTCCTGAATGGTGCAGTTACGGGGTCTATCGATCCGATACCGAGACCCAGAACGAGGCCCTGACTCAGTCCATCGCCCGTGCGCTCATCCTACAAACCAGGAATCATTCCTCGCAGGAGAGCATAAACCAGAACATCCATAGTCCCATGCGTGACTGCCCCCTTTCAATCTCGGCCGTTTCACGGTATTCTGTACGCAGCCACACAATCGGGATACGGTCAAACGCACGTATTTCGAAGAAAATGATGAAAGTCGTCGCCCATTTTCGGGTAGAATACCAATGCATGCCCCGATCCGCCTGTGCAGAATCCGGCGCATGGGGGATTGGTACCCGACAGCTTGCTTCCGGGGCGGGTTCCTTTTTGAATCGAGGAGATGTTCCCATGCCTGAAACCGTGGTCCACTTCCAGATCCGCATGCCTCCCGTGCTTCACGAGCAATTGGCGAGCTGGGCCAAAGAGGACAAAGCGTCGCTCAATGCATTGATCGTTGGCATCCTTGAGAAGGCCATTGAGCACCACGAGAAATCGGGGCATAAGGAGTAATCGAGATGGATGGAGTCGGACCGGCGCGAGCCGTGCCCGAACGGCCAGCGGATTGATCTTCATTCCGCTGGCCCCTCACCATTCGACCCCGTTCCGCAACGTCTCGCTCCCTCATCGCATTTCCGGCGGATCGAGTCCCCTTGAGTCGGGCCGGTGGCCAGGTTATGCTCGGGGGAGTGGATTCCCCGATAGCTCAATCGGTAGAGCGAGCGGCTGTTAACCGCTAGGTTCAAGGTTCGAGTCCTTGTCGGGGAGCTCGGTACTACGTTCGTCACGTCATTGCTTTCTCGCATCATGCGCGAGGTCGGGTCCACGGTTTCCTCACGGGCATCTCGGTCCCTGATGACCTCGGACGGGAGTGTCATCCGCCCCGTCTGGCCTCGGCAGCGAACCGCTTCCCAGAGTATCACTACCGGGCCGATGGTGGGATGCCTTATTGAAGAGTGAAGGACAAGAACGCCACGCGGCGGTCGCTTATGTCCTGTCTCCACCGATTCGAAGCGCCGTCGCTCGGGAGATCTCCGGGCTAATCCTGCGACGGATTGCCGCACTGTTGCCATGAGGCAGCGTGGCGGCCGGGGGTGAGAGTTCCGGGATCGCGCATGGCCGGAGGCAATGGCTTGAGAGTCTGTCCCGGAACCCTCGATAGCCGTCTTGTAGGGTGCTCTGTGAGCACCGAATTTGACAAAGTACGTTGGATCGGTGCACACAGAGCACCTTACCAAGACCTTCTGGGACAGTCGCTGAGCTTTCCACCCTGCACGCCCGCGCCACCAGGCTCGGCGACGAATCTCAGCAGCCGTCGGCGCTCTATTGGGCCTGGGTGAGACGACCTCTTCTCGACGAGCCGCAAGGCGTCTCCGGGGCTCGAAGAACGATGGTGAGGGCACCAGTTGATCGTCCAGGGCTGCACGCACCCTGGCTACGTCCTGCCGCTCCTCCGGGGCTTTCCGGATCGTCTCTGAACCGGTCGAATCGGGAGGAGGTCCGAGTCCGCTTCGCATTTGCTCCCCCATGTGCGACTCTGGCGCGGTGGATCGTTGGGCTTGACCCGCTTGAGCGTTGTTCCCGGATTTCGAAAGCGCGGCGTTACCGATCCGT
Source organism: uncultured Isosphaeraceae bacterium (assembly GCA_963845695.1). Lineage (GTDB taxonomy): Bacteria > Planctomycetota > Planctomycetia > Isosphaerales > Isosphaeraceae > CAWJTV01. Next base: position 198,667 of record CAWJTQ010000025.1, read on the forward strand.
GACCCACATCATTCTCCCCACTCCGCAACCCAACTGCCATTTTTGCAGTCAGCCAACACCCCCAAAACTTCCGCTGTCGTTTTGGCAGGAAGCCGCCAGTTTGTCCGTTGGGCCAACGTCATCCGGAAAATCCTAAACGATTTGCGGTTTGGGTTTTCTGACAAAAACGTGATTGCGATGGCAGATTGGCACGGCCCTTGCTCTCGGTGGATGGTCATGAGAGTATCCATGACGAGGCGGTCAGAGCGCGCGAATCACGGGAGCGGGCCCCGGGTTTTTCCACGATCGCCGCGGCCATATAGTGTGGGGTAGGATTTCCATTCGGTTGGGACGTGGGACTGGGATTGAGGGCTGGGAACTTCGGCTCGTCACCGCACACCGTCGAAAAGGAGACACGTCGTGTCAGAAGGCGAAAAGATCATCGGGATCGACTTGGGTACGACCAATAGCGTCGTCGCGGTGATGGAGGGGAACGATGTGACGGTCATCCCCAACCAGGAGGGGAGTCGGCTGACGCCGTCGGTCGTCGCCTTCTCGACCAAGGGCGACATCCTGGTCGGGGACCCGGCGAAGCGGCAGGCGATCACCAATCCCCGCGGGACGGTCTACTCGATCAAGCGGTTCATGGGGCGCCGGCATGAAGAGGTGAAGACCGAGGAGAAGATGATCCCCTACGAGGTGGTCGGCGGCCCCAACGACTTCGTCAAGGTGCGGGTCAGCGGCAAGGAGTACACGCCGTCGGAGATCTCGGCGATGATCCTCCGGAAGCTCAAGGAGGCCGCCGAGAGCTACCTGGGCCACAAGGTCCGCAAGGCCGTGATCACGGTCCCGGCCTACTTCAACGACAGCCAGCGGCAGGCCACCAAGGACGCCGGCCAGATCGCCGGGCTGGAGGTCGCGCGGATCATCAACGAGCCGACCGCCGCCGCGCTGGCCTACGGCCTGGAGAAGAAGAAGAACGAGAAGATCGCCGTCTTCGACCTGGGCGGCGGCACGTTCGACATCTCGATCCTCGACGTCGCCGACGGCGTCTTCGAGGTCCTCTCGACCAACGGCGATACCCACCTGGGCGGCGACGACTGGGACGAGGCGCTGATCAACTACATCGCCGACGAGTTCAAGAAGGAACAGGGCATCGACCTCCGCAAGGACCAGATGGCCTTGCAGCGGCTCAAGGAAGCCGCCGAGAAGGCCAAGAAGGACCTGTCGTTCCAGGCCCAGGCGGACATCAACCTGCCGTTCATCACGGCGGATGCCGCCGGGCCCAAGCACCTGGCGATGACCATCAGCCGCGCCCAGTTCGAGAAGCTCACCGACAGCCTGTTCGAACGGTGCCGGCAGCCGGTCCTCACGGCGATGAAGGACGCCAAGCTCAAGCCGTCGGACATCGATGAGGTCGTCCTGGTCGGCGGCTCGACGCGGATGCCGCGCGTCCAGCAGATCGTCAAGGACATCTTCGGCAAGGACCCGCACAAGGGCGTCAACCCGGACGAGGTCGTCGCCGTCGGCGCGGCCATCCAGGGCGCCGTGCTGACCGGCGAGGTCAAGGAAGTCCTGCTCCTGGACGTCACCCCGCTGTCGCTGGGCCTGGAGACCAAGGGGGGCGTGATGACCGTCCTCGTGCCCAAGAACACCACGATCCCCACCGAGAAGAAGGAGACCTTCACCACCGCCGACGACAACCAGACGGCCGTCACGATCAAGGTCTACCAGGGCGAGCGGCCCATGGCGCCGGATAACCGGCTGCTGGGCGAGTTCAACCTCGAAGGCATCCCCCCGGCCCGCATGGGCGTGCCCCAGATCGAAGTGGCGTTCAATATCGACGCCAACGGCATCCTCAACGTCACCGCCCGCGACAAGGGGACCGGCAAGGAACAGACCATCAAGATCCAGTCCTCCGGCGGGCTGGACAAGGATGAGATCGAGCGGATGAAGCGCGACGCCGACGCACGCCACCGAGGACAAGAAGCGCCGCGACCTGGCCGAGGCCCGCAATACCGCCGAACAGCGGGTCTATCAGCTCGAGAAGCTGCTGGAGGAGTCCAAGGACAAGCTCAGCGAGTCCGACCGACGGCCCTCCAGGCGGCCATGGAGAAGGTCAACGAGGCCAAGAAGGGCGAGGATGCCGCCGCCATCAACCGGGCGATCGATGACCTTCAGCGCGCCAGCCAGGCCATGGCCGAGCACCTCTACTCCGCCGGCTCGGGAGCCGCCGGCCCGGGCGGTGCTGGACCCGGCCATGGACCGGGCCCCGGTGACGGACACCACCCTGGCGCCGGCCACGATGGCGGTCCGGCGCAAGCCCGAGGACGTCATCGACGTCGAGTTCGAGGAGAAGAAGTAGGACCCAGTTGCGGTAGTCACGACTGTGACCACGGGCTTGAGCCCGTGGATCGGACGGGCCCGAGGTTGGGGGCTGGCACCCGTCCGACCCACGCAGTCACGTGCCTGGTCACAGGTGGCGGTCTCTTTGTTCGTCACTGACTACTATCCCATGGCCTTTCGATTCGACCAACTCACCCTGAAGAGCCAGGAAGCCGTCCAGCAGGCCCAGTCGCTGGCCCGCGAGCGCGGCCATCAGCGGCTGGAGCCGATGCACTTGCTGGCGGCCCTGTTACACCCCGACCAGCAGGTCGTCCGCTCGCTCCTGAGCCAACTGGGCGTCAATCCGGCCCAGATCCTCAAGGCCGCCGAGGAGGGCCTCAATGCCCTGCCCAAGGTCACCGGCGGCGAGCAGACCATCAGCCCCGAGCTGAACCAGGTCTTCGATGCCTCCGCCGCCGAGGCCGAGCGCCTCAAGGACCAGTACGTCTCGGTCGAGCACCTGCTGCTGGCCCTGGTGAAGGTCAAGAGCCGGGTGCAGACCCTGCTCGGGGCCCTGGGGATCACCGAGAAGGAAGTGCTCCAGGCCCTGCAAAAGGTCCGCGGCGGCCAGCGGGTGACCGATCAGAACCCCGAGGACAAGTACCAGGCCCTGGAGCGTTACGGCCGGGACCTGGTCGAGCTGGCGCGCCAGGGAAAGATCGACCCGGTCATCGGCCGGGATTCGGAGATCCGCCGCGTCGTCCAGGTCCTGAGCCGGCGGACCAAGAACAACCCGGTCCTGATCGGCGAGCCGGGCGTGGGCAAGACGGCGATCGTCGAGGGGCTGGCCCAGCGGATCGTCTCCGGCGACGTCCCCGAGAGCCTGCAGCAGCGCCGGCTGATCGCGCTGGACATGGGCGCGCTGGTCGCCGGAACCAAGTTCCGCGGCGAGTTCGAGGAGCGGCTCAAGGCGGTCCTCAAGGAGGTGACCCAGTCGGAGGGCCGGATCATCCTCTTCATCGACGAGCTGCACCTGGTCGTCGGCGCGGGCAAGGCCGAGGGCTCGATGGACGCGGCCAACCTGCTCAAGCCGGCCCTGGCCCGCGGCGAGCTCCGTTGCATCGGCGCCACGACCCTCGACGAGTTCCGCGAGCACATCGAGAAGGACCCGGCCCTGGAGCGTCGGTTCCAGCCGGTCTTCGTCGGCGAGCCCACGGTCGAGGACACGATCGCCATCCTCCGCGGCTTGAAGGAGCGCTACGAGGTCCACCACAAGGTCAAGATCCGGGACTCGGCCCTGGTCACCGCCGCCAAGCTCGCGGCGCGGTACATCACCGATCGATTCCTCCCCGACAAGGCGATCGACCTGGTGGACGAGGCCGCGAGCCGGCTGTCGATGGAGCTCCAGTCGGTCCCGACGGAGATCGACGTCCTCCAGCGCCGGCTGCTCCAGCTCCAGTTGGCCGAGCGGATGCTCCGCAGCGAGGAGGAGGAGCACGCCCGGGAGCGGCTCGCCGAGGTCGAGCTGGAGATCCAGCAGATCGAGAAGCAGCTCCAGGACCTGCGCGGCCAGTGGGAGATGGAGAAGTCCGGGCTGGGCGACATCCAGAAAGTCCGCGAGCGGCTCGAGGCGGTGAAGGTCGAGTACAGCCGGGCCTGGGACGAAATCCGGCACATGCAGCAGCGGGGCGAGCGGCCCGAGGAGAAGCAGTTCCAGGCCCTGGCCGCCCTCGACGCCGAACGCAAGGCCCTGGAGAAGCGGATCGCCGAGGCCGAGGCCCTGGGCGACGGGCCGGTCAAGGGGAGTGGGCATCGGCTCCTCAAGAAGGAGGTCGACTCCGAGGAGATCGCCGAGGTCGTCAGCCAGTGGACCGGGATTCCCGTATCGCGGATGCTCACCACCGAGCGCGAGAAGCTCCTGAAGCTCGAGGACCAGATCCACCTCCGGCTGGTGAACCAGGAGGCGGCCGTCCACGCCGTGGCCGACGCCGTCCGACGCAGCCGAGCCGGCTTGCAGGACCCGAACCGGCCGATCGGCTCGTTCCTGTTCCTGGGGCCGACCGGGGTCGGCAAGACCGAGCTGGCCAAGGCCCTCGCCGAGTTCCTCTTCGACAGCGAGACGGCCATGGTCCGCCTGGACATGAGCGAATACGGCGAGCGCCATAACGTCGCCCGGCTGATCGGCGCACCGCCGGGCTACGTCGGCTACGAGGAAGGCGGCCGGCTCACCGAGGCGGTCCGCCGCCGGCCCTATTCGGTCGTCCTCCTCGACGAGATCGAGAAGGCCCACCGCGACGTCTTCAACGTCCTGCTCCAGGTCCTGGACGACGGCCGGTTGACCGATGGCCAGGGACGGACGGTCGACTTCCGCAACACGGTCATCATCATGACCTCCAACCTGGGCAGCCAGATCATCGCCGAGCTGGCCGCGTCCGGCGACGAGGCGCGGATCCGCCGCGAGATCCAGAACGTCCTCAAGACAGCCTTCCTCCCCGAGTTCCTCAACCGGGTCGACGACACGATCATCTTCCACCCGCTCGGGATGAAGGAGCTGACCCAGATCGTCGACATCCAGCTCCGGCGGCTCGAAGCTCAGCTTGCCGAGGCCGGGTTGACCCTCCGAATCACCGACGAGGCCAAGAAGCGGCTGGCCGAAGAGGGCTTCGACCCGGCCTACGGCGCCCGGCCGCTGAAGCGCATCATCCAGCAACGCCTGGCCAATCCCCTGGCCACCGCCCTGCTCGAGCAGAAGGTCGCCGAGGGGGACACCGTCGAGATCGGCTGGGACCCGGTCAAGCACGACTTCACGATCTACACCGGTCCGGTCGAATGCTCGCAAGTCCTGACGTCCGCTCGATGTCCCTCGCTTGGACCAATCACGTCACTTCCCCGACGTCAGAGTTGTAGTTGTAGGGTGGGTCGAGCCTCGATTCATCGAGGCGAGGCCCACCAGATTCGTGGGTGGAGGATTCCGGTGGGCCTCACGCCACAACGAGGCGTTCGGCCCACCCTACGACCTTGTCGCACACCCTTTCAGGACGGACCAATCACGTCGCTTCCCGCGCGATTTCCCGGAGGTAAGCGCCGTAGTCGTTGGGGATCTTGTCGGCCAGTCTCTCCACTTGCTCGGCCGTGATAAACCTCATGCGGTAGGCCACTTCCTCGATGCAGGCGACCTTGAGTCCCTGACGCGATTCGATGGCCTCAACGTAATTGGCCGCCTGGATCAGCGACTCGGTCGTGCCCGTGTCGAGCCAGGCGAACCCACGGCTGAAGGTCTCGACGTGGAGCTGGCCGAGGCTCAAGTAGGCTCGATTCACGTCGGTGATCTCCAGCTCGCCCCGCGGCGAGGGCTTTAGCCCCCTGGCGATCTCCACCACGTGATTGTCGTAGAAGTACAGCCCTGTGACCGCGTAATGGGACTTGGGCCGCGCCGGTTTTTCCTCGATCGAGAGGACTTGCCCCTGCGGCGTCGAACTCAACAACGCCATAGCGCTCGGGGTCCTTGACCGGATAGGCGAAGACCGTCGCCCCGTCCTCGCGGCGGGCTCGTTGGAGCATCCCCTGGAACCCCTGGCCGTAGAAGATGTTGTCGCCGAGGATCAGCGCCACTCGGTCGCCGCCGACGAACGACGCGCCGATCAGGAAGGCTTGAGCCAGGCCGCCGGGGTGGGGCTGCACGGCATAGGTGATCGAGATCCCCACCTGGCTGCCATCCCCCAGCAACCGCTCGAATCCGCCGATGTCGTCCGGCGTCGAGATCAGCAGGATCTCGCGGATTCCGGCGAGCATCAGCGTCAACAGCGGATAGTAGATCATCGGCTTGTCGTAGACCGGCAGCAATTGTTTGCTGACCGCCCGGGTGATCGGATAGAGCCGTGTCCCCGAGCCGCCGGCCAGGATGATGCCTTTGTGAAACATATGCTCAACCTCGGCGGATTCTCGACGTTTGGATCATGCGCATCACCATCGATCACCGAGCCGGACACCGGATCGGTCTGTCGAGCCCGGGACTGTAGCCCCAGCCCACCCATGCGTGCGTTGACGCGCAGGCCAGCGGGATTGCAGAAATCATAGGACAGGTTCGCCCTCGAGTTCAAGATCGGCCGCCGCAACCCGATCCGCAGGTCCTCGGCGACGGCCTGGCTAAGGCAAGCGACGTTTACCACCGGCAACACCGCTTGTCCGGGGCGATGGCTACGGGGTATCTTACAAGCCCTGACGCGAGTTGCCCTTTGGTTCAACAGGTTTGGACATATGGACTCAGTCATTCCGATCCGACGGATTCTGGTGACCGGAGGATGTGGATTCATTCGGCGCGAACTTCGTGCGATATGAGCTGCAAACCGACCCCTCCCTCGAGGTTACCAATCTCGATGCGCTGACCTACGCCGGCAACCCCGACAACCTGGCCGGACTTGAAGCTCAGCCGCGCTACCGCTTCGTACGTGGGGACATCGCCGACCGATCGGTAGTGATGCCGCTGGTACTGGCGGGTGGCTTCGATGCGATCGTGAACTTCGCCGCCGAGAGCCACGTCGACCGCTCGATCGACGATGCCACACCGTTCTTGCGCACCAATGTGGTCGGGACCCAGTGTCTGCTGGACTCGGCCCGAGCGGTGAAGGTCCCGCGCTACGTTCAGGTCTCCACCGACGAAGTTTATGGCACTCTGGCGCCCAACGACCCGCCATTCTGCGAGACAACTCCGCTGACTCCCAACAGCCCGTATGCCGCCAGCAAAGCCGGGGCCGATCTCCTGGTTCGCGCTGCTCACCACACATTCGGGCTCGACACCATCATCACGCGATGCTCGAACAACTACGGCCCCTACCAGTTCCCCGAGAAGCTCATCCCGCTGTTCATCACGAATGCGCTGATCGGACATCCCTGTGCCGGTCTATGGGGACGGCCGGCAGGTGCGGGACTGGATCCACGTGCTCGACCATTGTCGGGGGGTGGATGTGGCGATGCGGCGGGGCCGCGCCGGAGAGGTCTACAACTTCGGCGGACAAAGCGAGCGATACAATATCGACGTGACCCGCGAGATCCTACAGCACTGCGGTAAATCCGAGACCCTGATCCGTCACGTCACGGATCGGCCGGGCCACGATCGCCGCTACGCTGTCAACTGGGCCAAGGCCAAAGCCGAGCTCGGCTGGTACCCGACTGTCCCGTTCGGGGAGGGCTTGGCTTCCACCGTGGCCTGGTACCAGGCCAACGCCCAATGGGTCGATCGTGTTCGCTCCGGAGCTTACTGTGCTTGAGGACAAACTCGGGGACGTAAAGGCTCGTTTTCGGGAGGGCGATCGTGCCGAGACGTGGCTGGCGGGCGTACCCTCCTTCCCGAGCCGCTGAGGGAAGGAATTCCCCCCAGCCCGCTCGATACGCGATCCGGTCTATCGATCCTTCTGCTTCTGCGGGTTCTCCTTGAGCGGGTTCTCCTTGGGAGGTTTCAGCGGAGACTGGTGTTCGCCCTTCTTAGGAAGTCCTCGGGTGGATGGATAGAATCCAACCGAACGACCAGCCAGATCCTTCCTTCCAGTGGGATCACCGGCAAACATCTGGGTCGCGGAACCCGACTTACGGGAGGACGATCGGCGAGAACGCCCCTTGGAGAAGATCAACGGCGGAGGAGGCGGTGGGGTTTTCCCAGTCGTCACTTTGCGAGAACTTGTCCGCCCCGGCGTCAGACCCGGAATCGCCGGGGGCTGGCTGTGGGCCGACCCGCTCTTGGCATGAACCTTCGAGGTCAACTTGCTGCTGGCCGACCCGCTCCCGGCGTGAGTCGTCGTTGACGACTTGGGGGGCAAAGTGGTGCTCTTGGTTTGAGCGCTCGCGCTCGCAATGGTCAAGCCGCCGATGATGCCCGTCGTGACGAGGAGTGTGGAGATTCTCATCATTGATCACCCAGGAGCCCTGAAGAATCCACCCAGGCACGTCGCTCGAACCAATGCACCGCTCGACGTACACGATCTAGCTTATCATCCCCCGAAACCCTAGAATCTTCAAGGGGGTGAGCCCAATCTTCGAGGCTTCGCGGAGAGCCGGGAAGGGGTGGGCGCGCGAGCCTGGCGCAAGGCCCGAGCTCGCGGATCATCGGATCAACCTCGTCTCTGTTCACGCCGGATCTCCTGACACAACCCGTTGTATTGATCGTGGTTGTGGCGGAAACCCCCGTCCCGCTGATGGACTCGCGAGTTCTTGGGCCTCAGGCTCCAGGCGACACTCCGCCGCCCCATTCAGGGGCTCAGAGACGTTGATATGGATCAACACGAGTGTTCGACACGACCTCGAAAGCAGTCGTGTTCCTTGGCGAGGAGCAGGATCATGTCGATGTTACAAAGAATTGTGCTGGCTTTCGCGGCCGTTTCGATGGCGCTCGGCGGGGTCTGGCGGCACGCGATACTGACTCGGACGACCCGGTTCTGCCTGCCGATGCTCCGGCCGTCCAGCAACAACCGGCCGAGGAGCCGAAGCCGGTCCGCGCTTTGAAACTCACGGTCGTCAGCAAAGCGGATAAGTCCTCCTTGCCGGGAGCCACCGTCTGGGTGCGTACCCAGGGTGGTAGGGTTCACACCTGGGAGGGCACGACCGACGGCGAGGGACGCTACACGGTCGTCGCGCCCACTGCGGCGACCGGCGGTTTCGACATCTCGATCGCCTCCGCTGGTTACGCACTCGGTGGTCTTCGATCGAGCGTCGGTGTAACAAACCACACCCTGGCGCTCGAGCCGGCAAATACGATCGGCGGCACGGTGCGCGACGAGCATGGCCGCCCGATCGAGGGCGCTCGGGTGTTCGCCACGAGTTATCCATTCGCGATCATCTGGCCGGAGATGTACACCAGCCCGAACAGCGAGGTCGCCATCGCGACGACCGATGCCCAGGGGCGCTGGCAGTCCAACGCTCTGCCGACTGACACGCGACCGGAAACGCGGGTCAGGGTGCTGGTGACACACCCCGATCACATCAATGCCGAGTTCGGCACGACAGTCGAGAAGGCCCGCGCGTCCTCGAGCGAGCAGGTGATGAAAACGGGCCGATCCGTCGCCGGCCAGGTCTTGAGCCCGTTCGGCCGCCCGGTCGCGGGGGCGACGGTCGTGGTCGGAGTGCAACCGTGGGCCGGACTGCGGCCCTGGGAGGGGATGTACTTGCGGCTCGCGACGGATCGGGACGGCCAGTTCCGCACCGGCCGATGCATCGATCCGTTGCACCCCAAGGCGGTCCTGATTGTCCAGTCCTCCGGCCTGGCCACGGCTGCACGTGAGATCATCGTGATGCCGGAGACCCCGCCGCAGGTCATCCAACTGACCCGTCGCCGGCCGATCGCGGGCCGCGTCGTCGATTCTCAGGCCCAACCCGTGGCGGGAGCCGCCGTGGTGTCCAGCCCGTACGCCTTCAACGGCCTGCTGGACTGGGATGCCGAGACCGACGACCACGGCCGATTCGTCTGGTACGATGCCCCGACGACCGAGACGGTCCTCCTCAATGTTTTCAAGCCACCCTTCCGACCCACCAGGGGTATTGCCGTTGAACCGGAAAAGCGCGAGGTGACCATCACCGTGCGCTCGCCATAGCACCCGTCGCTGTTCCCATCGGTCGAGGATTCTGAGAAAACTGTGTATGGGAATCCTCGCGGGGACCCTTCTTATTCGGTAGACAGACGGCAAACTCCCGAGGGACCCCGGCCATGCCCAAGCTCTTGCAGTTGACCGCCCTGCGGCAGATCCAGCGTGTCTTTGGCGAGGGGACGGCCACCGGGCTGTCGGATGCCCAACTCCTGGAGCGGTTCGCCGGCCATCGCGACGAGTCGGCGTTCGAGATGCTGGTAACGCGGCACGGTCCGATGGTGATGGGTGCCTGCCGGGGCGTACTCCATAACCCGCACGATGCCGAGGATGCCTTCCAGGCAACCTTCCTCGTGCTCGCCCGCAAGGCGCGATCGCTCTGGGTCAAAGGCTCGCTGGCGAGCTGGCTCTACCAGATTGCGATCCGGATCGCCGTCCAGGCCAGGGCCGACTCTGAGCGCCGTCGGCGACTGGAGTGCCAGGCTACCGATGTTCGGGAGCGCGAGGACCGTACCACGGGGCGCCCCGAGCCGGACCTGATCCCGATGCTTCACCAGGAGATCGACCGGCTTCCCGAGAAGTACCGCGCGCCGGTGATCCTTTGCCACCTCGAGGAGCTGACGCACGAGGCGGCCGCCCAGATGCTGCACTGTCCAATCGGCACCGTGCATGGTCGTCTGTCTCGAGCCCGAGACTTACTCCGACGCCGGCTGATTCGGAGAGGAGTGGCCTTGCCGGCCGGTCTGGTGGCCTCTGTGCGGATTGGCAGCGATTCATTGGCCGCGGCGGTCCCGGAGCCGTTGCGGAAAGCGACCGTCCGCGCGGGGCTCAACCTCGCGGCGGGGCAGGGGATCTCCACCGCGGTCGGTTCCACGACCGCAGCCGCGCTGCTCACTGCCACGTTGCGGACCATGACCTTGAGCACATTCAAGACGGCCGCGGCGTTCACGTTGGTGATCGGCCTGGCCGTCGGAGCATCGCTGTTCATCGGCAGGAGCCCGGCCGGCATGTTCGCGATGGCCGAAGAGGCGCCCGGGGCTCGCCGAGCGGCTTTCACAAAATCGCCGTCCCGAACCGATGCCGAGGCAATCCAGGGGATCTGGATGGTCACAGCGATCGAAGAAGTCCATCATCAGCGGAGCGATGAAGAGAAATCCTACTTGAAGGCGGGCCGGTTCACCATCACCATCACGGCCGACCGGCTCACGTTCGACGTCGACCAGAGCGCGACGAGCTATCGCCTGGATCCTTCGAAAACGCCCAGGCAGATGCTCTGGAGCAAACCCGATGATCCCCATGGACGAGTGGTCGCGATCGCGATTTATGAGCTCGATGGAGACGACCTGAAGATCTGCCTAGGCCGCAATCGAGGAACCGAGCTCATCCCGCTGCCTGAGCCGCCCCACGGCTTCGACATCAAGTCCGAGCCTCCGGGGACGTCCCCCACCTTGTTCGTGATGAAGCGCAAGCCGCCCGCGGACCCGCCGACTCGTCGTCCACGGAATCGCGCTCTCCCCGCAAAGTTCGACGACGGGTTACACCATCCGATCTTGCGGGGAGGGAAGGACGAGCCGCTGTTTGTTGACCTCGATACCGGCCATTTCCTGAGTCCGCCGTTCGACCTGGAGCCCGCCGATCACGGTCTCCCAGTGGCCCTGCCCAATCTGGCGTTCCCGGAGAAACTCAAGGAATGGGTCCGCCGCCAGGGAGTCGACGCGGTCGTCCAGACCGACGGACGCACCATCACCTTGCTCGGACTGGAGATGGAGGACGGCCAGCCCGTGCCGAACCCCAACGTCTGGCCGTCCCTGGCACCGGCCGACGTCCTCAGGTCGATCGAACCATTCCCCGATCAGCCCCGGCGCCTCAATCTCGAGAAATGGCCCCGGTTCGCTCGCACGTTTCGGAAGGACGCCCCACCGTTCGTCTTGCCGTTCCTCACTCGTGAGGGAAGCCTCGGCATTCTGGAACTCAGGATGGATCGCGACGATCCCAAGCATGCCGAGGGCATCCGTCTGACGTACCAGATCGGGCGTGAGAGGATTCCACGTGACCAAGCGGCAGCACCGGGACGAGCGGCTCGACAGGCACCCGCCCAGGCCCTGCTGGACGATCGCGCGGGGCTCGTCAGCTTGCAGTTCTGGCAGGGAGGAATCGTCCTGACCCGGCCGGGGTGTCCGGAGTGGATCGAGGTCGATCAGGGCAAGGTGGTCGTGAAGGTGAATCGCGTCGGACGTGCCGGTCCGCCCGACGCTGTCGAGACCTTGATCGAGGCATCACGGCTGGTGACCGATGTGATGGACCTCGACGGCCGACGATTGCGAGTCACCCTTCTGTCGCGCGAAAAGGAGATGACCTGTCGTCGTATCCGCGACCGGCTCGTGATCGGCGAGGGGGACTTCTGGCTGCGCAGGGAAGGTGGAAGTCAGAAAGGGTTCCGTCATCGCGGCCGACGGAGACGTGGAATTTGGGGGCCTCCAGAAGCGCTCCGTCATTTCAGCCGATCGGTTCACATTGGATTTGCAGGACTTCGGGAAACTCTCGAAAGATCCCTCTGATCGTGATCCCATCGAAAAACTGCGGAAGCGGTAGGGCATTTCGGTCGTGTAGAGTGATCGGAGTTGAACCTCAACTCCTCGTGCGGAGCTCACCGGGAGGGTCGAGCCATCTGGTGAACTTCGCGACGAATCGCTTCATTTCGACGCACCTACGCGCGGGAAACGGTAAGATCGTTCTCGACCAGGGATAGCTCGAGTCGAAGCCCCAAGGCCTGGGCATAACGACTCAGCGTCTCGAACGTCGGGTTCGGGTTCTTCCCTCCCTCCAGCCGGCTCAACGAGGCCAGATCGATCCCGGATCGGCGGGAGAGTTCCGAGAGACTGAGCCCCCGCGGTTGCCGCGCCTCCCTCGATTCGATGAGCCCCTTGAGCAAGGACTCCTCGGCGGTCAGGGTCATGATCCGATCGGGGTCGATCTCACCGCGCTCGATCAGAGTCTGGGTCGAGGGCCGATCTCGGAAGAGTTCCCGGGCCCGCTCCTCGTCGGCGATCTCCTCGGCCGTCCGAGGCCGGGCCTTGATTCGTTTGAGTGTCATGGCATCAATCCTCGTGTTCGTACGCGGTTACAGGGCGGATGACCAAGGGGTTGGTGGACTCGATATCGTAGACAATGACGATTTCGCGGCCATCGGGCAATCCGCCCCATGCCGTGTTCCGGCCACTCGAACGACTCCGGCCTCGTCGCGAGTCGTAGTCGGTCAGGATCAACTCGAACTCTTCCATCGACACGCCGTTCTGGGCGAGGTGCTGGACGTTCCCACTTGGGTCATCCTCATCGTCCCAGGCGATCAGGGCATCCTCGAACATTCTTGGTCCTTGGCCTCTGCCCCTAGGGATTCCAATTCCCTTGGCTAGGCGAGCTAGAATACGGCCTCTTGACTTAAAAATCAAGAGAGGATCGCGCGTTTCAGAAGACGTGGAGAGAAGATCGACCGGCCGGGGAGATGGTGGTGCCTCTCTGGACCACCGTCTTTAGCCGGCAACGAAATCAATCCGGGAACACCGAAACGCTCGCCATCTGGCACCGGAGCGAGATTTTGCGATGGGGCCAAGCCACGCGTGGTGTATAACGGTCCTGGGAATCCCCCGGGTTCGGAGGATGGTCTGGCCATGAGCTACAACATCCGACTGCTGATCGACTGCCCCGACCACCGAGGCATCATCGCGGCGGTTTCCAGCTTCATCGCCCTGCATCAAGGGAATATCCTCGCGGCCGACCAGTATGTGGGCGAGCCGCCGAGCGGCAAGTTCTTCATGAGGATGGAGATCGAGAGCCAGGGCTTCGGCCTGGGCCGGGATGAGTTCGACGCCGCGTTCGCCCCGCTGGCGCGTCAGCACGGAATGAACTGGCGGGTCAGCTTCACCGACCGTCCCCAGCGCATGGCCATCCTCGTCTCGAAGTACGCGCATTGCCTGCTGGACCTGCTCTGGCGCTGGGAGGCCGGTGAGCTGGATGCCGAGATCCCCCTGGTGATCTCCAACCATCCCGACCTGGCCGGCAAAGTCCAGGCGCACGGTATCCCCTTTCATCACCTGCCCGTGACGAAAGGAGCCAAAGCCGAGCAGGAAGCGCAGGTGGTGAAGCTCTTGCACGAGCATCAAATCGATGTGGTGGTGCTGGCCCGTTACATGCAGATCCTCTCGCCCGAGTTACTGAAGTCGTATACCCGGCCGATCATCAATATTCACCACTCATTCCTGCCGGCGTTCATCGGGGCCAGCCCGTATCACCAGGCGTATGCTCGCGGTGTGAAGATCATCGGCGCGACGGCCCATTACGTCACGGCGGAGCTCGACGCCGGCCCGATTCTCCACCAGGACGTCGCGCACATCACTCACCGGGATGGCGTCGAGGACATGATCCGGATCGGCCGGGAGGTCGAGCGCCGGGTCCTGGCGCAAGCCGTGCGCTGGCACCTCGACGATCGCGTCCTGGTGGATGGCGTTCGCACCGTTGTGTTCGAGTAGACGGAATCGGGACCAGTCCCACCCGACCACCCGGACCTGTGGCACAGCTTCACGCGATCCGACCGTGGTGTCCAAGTCGACGGGCCGCTCCAGCCGATATCCAAGTGAGGAAGACGTCACGTCGCTGCCAAGCGTCGTCGTTTTTCGAGGCGAAGATTTTCATCCTGGGGCCGGCTTGCCGGTCAGGTTGTCGGGGTAATCTCGGCGGAGCTGACCGGTGGAAACGGCCCGGCGAGCGGCAAACAGGACGGCCCCTCCTTTGATTGCGACATCGGGCAAACCGAACACACGGCCCAGGCCCGCGGCCCGATGGGCCCGCGCCGGCGTCCCCCAACCCCCAGGTTCGACTCCGCGAGCTGCCGCCGACGGGCGGTGGCTTCCGACCGTCCTGCTGGGGCTGGGACTCGCCACGCTGATGGGCCTGACCACCTGGGCGGTGGCCTCCGTCTCGATCTGGCTGGTGCCAGCTTATCTGTTGCTCATGATCTTGATCTTCGCCGCGCCCGGGGCTGGGCGAGTGAAGTCGCCGGCCAAAGCATCGACGGAGGGATCGTTCGACACGGACGTCGCCCCGTCCGGCCAGCAGATGGGAGCGGATCGCGCGGACGGGATGGGACAAACCCATGCTGTTCCCGAGCCGAGCCCGGACATCCTGACCGGCGAAGCGGCGGAATCGTTCGACGACCCGAGTCGATCCGGCTGGCCCGACCATCGCCAAGCCCAAACGGAGCCGAGCCCGGTCTCGCAAGGCGGCCAAAGCGACCGCCGAGCCCGCCCCGGACTCGTCCCCGGTCACCTGGATCCGCGTGGGCCCCGGCCAGTTCGTCCGGGCCGACGCCAAGATCCCGGTTCCCACCCAGGCAACGGCCGACGAAGTCGCCCCGGAAGCAAATCCGGCAACGGATGCGCTCCCATCAGTGACTCCGGACCCCGAGGTCGCCCCGGAGGCTAATCCGGCAACGGATCCGCCTCCGTCGCTGACTCCGGCTCCTGAGGATGTCCCGGACGCGAACCCGATGATCGACGGTCTCACAACCGTCCCATCGACCACGCCCACGGCGCCACCCCTTGAGGAATCGGCGGATCCTATCCCTCTCGACCCGCTGGAGTCACCTCCGGATGGCGAGCGGATGAATCCGTCAACCGGCGAGAACCCTCTGGAACCGGCCGCCGAAGAGTACGGTATCGCACCCTCTGCCTTCGGCCCGGAAACCGAGGATTCTCTCTCGAGCCAGAGCCTGGTCCATGGCGTCTCGGATCAGCCCGTCCTCCCGATGGCCAATCCCGGCCGAACCACGGAATTCGGCGGTCCTCCGCCGAGCCCTGGTGCGAACCCGGGACAACTCGGGTCGCGACGGCAACGATCGTGGGCGCGAATGACGTTCCTCCCACGGGGGGTCGCCAACGTGTCCCGGGGCCTCGGTTCCCTTGCGGCGTCCTCGCGACGCCGTGTGGGGACCCGCCCCGGACCGCGGACCGCCGTCCGGTGCTCGTCCGAAACGGACGTCCGCCTGCGACAGGCAGCCCGTCGCGCCTCCGGTCGAACCGATCACGTCCAGCGCGCTGGCGCCCCCGCTCGCCGCCGCGACACGGGGCCTGAGCGCGAGGAATCGCCTCGAGGGGCGGCACGCCTGTGCCGCCCCGTTCCCTTCCTGATCCATGTCTCAGGCCGACGGGATTCGGTTCCTCTCACCGGCGATTCCATCGAATCAACCGGTTGACAAACCTCTCCAGCCGCCCGGGTAGCTTGTACTGCCGACCCAGTTCCCGAAGGCGGTGCGTGACGACCCAGTCTGCGAGGACTTCGCCAAGACCGGCCTCACCGAGGAGCACTCTCCTGTTGAGATAAACCCTGGGTAAGATGGCTGCCAAGGCGCGGCTGATATCGGCATCGAACGTGCGGAACCGCGCTTGGGTATCGGTTCGTCGAATCCACCAGGGGAGCATGAAGTGCTTTTGGGACTTCGATTCCAGGACGATCTCCGTCCCACCGGTCATCCTGAGACGGACCTCCATCTCCGGATTGTCATCCGTCCACTGGGTTCGGTAGACCGACTCCACCACGTGCGGCAGTGCGTCGGCGTCGCAGAGAAGATCGACGATTTGTTCGTCCGAGAACCCCACCCGCCGAAGTCGCCGCTGGTCGTCGGCCCCCACGAGAGAATGATCACTGGCCAGGAGCCGGGCATAGGGCCGGAGGGCCTGCGAATCGAGTCCCAGGTTCTCGAGGCTGGGATGCTCGAGGGGAGGTTTATCGATGGCCAGCCGAAGTCGATCCACGAGAGCTGCCGACACGGCGACCCATGGCTTCTCGTCGGGCTTATGCTCCTTGTCCCCTGAAGGATCAGGCATCCGGTTCCTCGAGATCACCACGAACTGATCCCCATCGGGGATGATCTCCGAGTCATCACACCAGAATGATGGATGGCCGAAACCGATCCACTTTGAGTGAATGCTGATCCGTCCGACTCGCTCGACGCCTTCACGGGAGAAGTCCATGGCCGCCTCGACTCTCGTCGTACTGGAGGCGACGTACGCCGTATCCAGGCTGTCCGCTGACGATCCGCTCCCGAAATGGGCCAAGGGCGGCCCATTCCTCTCGATCACCCGCACTCCGGTCGAATTATCCGTCGTTTGCCGCGAGCAGCAAGTGCCCCCTGATGTGAAATCGGAGCGAGGCTGGCGATGTCTGCGCATCGCGGGACCGATCGACTTCGGCGCAGTCGGCATCCTGGACTCACTGATCGAGCCGATGGCCAGGGCCGGCATCCCTGTGTTCGTCGTGTTAACGTTCGACACCGATTACCTCCTGGTCAAGGGCGTCAAGCTCGATGGGGCCGTCGATGCATTGCGGAATGCGGGACATACGGTCGAGCTCTGAATCAGGGACCCGCCGACACCGGTCCTCAGATTTCCCGCCACAGCAGCCCATCACCTCGACCGACGGTGCTTGATGATCTCCGAAATGGCCCGGTCCACGACACGTAGCCGCCGGGCGTCCGTCCTCATTTGGGGAAGGAGGGCGAGAGGACATCGGCCGTGCTCGGTTCCGTCGTCGAGGAGTTGACGCCCAGAAGGTAGTCGATCAGCGGAATCTCCGCAGGGCGATATCGGCCGGTCGCACTGTCACCCGGTGGCCGTCGCAGTCGGATCGGTTTCAACAGGCTGAAGAGTCTCTGGATCGGATGATGTCTCATGGTTCTCTCGGGGTGGTTCCTCAGGCATCGTCGGGCAAGACCGGGAAACGGGCTCGCAAGGACCGTCGCCGATCGCCGGCCTGAGCGTGACTCGGGACGGGTCCTTGAAGGAGTTCGTCTCGGATAATCGTGATGTTCTCGGGTGCCTCGATCGCAATCCGGACCTGTCGGCCACGGATCTCCTTGATGGTAATCCGGATGCTCCCACCAATGATGATCGACTCGTCGATCTTTCGGCTCAGGACCAGCATCGAGTCTTCTCCGTGGTCGTGGTGATGGATCGAGTGCCGCAAAGGGGCCAGGGATGTCCGGCAGTCGCGATGACTTCCGAAGGACAAGAACGCCGATTCCGGTCGAGCGCCACGAACCGGAGACGATTGCCCCACGATCGTGCGTATGGTCGGTCGTCCTGATGAGATACACGAAATAACCGATCCCGACCGAGCGCGAAATTTCGGTCATTGACCAAATCGACGTATCGGGCCCACGGGGATTGCCCGGCCCATCCATCCTCGCGCGCAGGCCGGCCCGGGCCGTGCGTTCATCATGCCACCTGGCGGACATCGGTGAGCACTCGCACACAAGACGCACCGTGTCGAGCGAAGGAGCGCGGCGGCAGTTCGAGGTTTGAGAATTCGGTTCTCTACCGCCTGCCCCCGAATCAGCTAAGGCGGCATCGAATCGATACGAGCCCGAAGCGTCAGCGCGTGAATTCGGGCGGGTATCATCCGTTCACTCGCCTGGCGCTTCGAGCTGGTCTGCGCAACCCACGCGTGAGTGCGCTCTGGAACGGACACGGCTTCCTATCCGTTCCCCTTGCGGGAGGATACAGGGGGATTCTGGATCGTTGTCATCCTGCGAAATCACTCAGGTCCGTCCGATGCAGGCAGCGCCGCCTTCAGGTCCCAGAGACAGGCGTGACCGCCGCTGCCCGAAGTCAACACATGTCGTCCATCCGGTAAGACGTGGAGCGACTGCACGGTTTGCTGGCCGATCGGCAACTGGAACAGCTTCTTTCCGCTCGCAGCCTCGTAAGCGACGATATCTTGAAGGAAGACGCCGATGATCCGTTTGCCATCAGCCGAGAGAGCCGGACTGTTGAGAAACAAGTCGTGATGATGCAGAACCTTGTTCGTGACGGCATCGGCAACATAGGCCTCCGTGAAGCCATAGGACATGAGCAGGAATCGGCCGTCCGGACTGAGGCGAGGTTGGTCGAAGAAGGTCGTGTCGCCCCCCGAATTGGTCTTGAGCTCCGTGTCGCGCAACCACCTTGCCGCTGGCGAGATCGAGCCGCACCAACTCCAGCTTGCCTCGGAGTTCCGTGTAGGGTTTGTCCTCCAGGGTCGTCACGGCCTGGAGGATGCTCTTTCCGTCCCCCGAGATGACGGGGGGGAATCCGATGCCACGCGGAGCCACATCGGGCGATTCCCAGATGTCGTTGCCGTTCGAGGCTCGGATCAGGCGGAGGCGTCGCATCCCCCGATTGATGACGAACGCCTGTCCATCGGGCGTGCTGATGCAGAAACGCAGAGCCGTAAGCTGGTCGCCATAGCCTGAGAGCGCCAGGGAACCCGCCGGTTGGCCGCTGCGTGCATCGTAGGTGCTGATCTTCCCGTTCCTCTCCGCGAGAAACACCCGGTTTCCGTCGGGCGTGAATCCGAAGAGCGGTTCGACCCAGGGTGTATCCAGCTTCGCGTCGCCCGGCGCCCGGATCGGCGTACGAAGCCGGCCCTTGCTCAGGTCCCAGATGTCCATTCGCCCCGCGGAGTCGAGGAGCAGGACCGATTCCCCTTTCGGACTGAGGTGGGCGTGGAGCGATCCGCCGCTGTAGCCGTCCGGCGGCTCGAACTCCTTTCCCATGGCGACGTCCCAGCGACGGATCATCCCGTCCGCGGATGTGGACACGAGTCGGGTATCGCCGCGGGTCAGATGCAACGATCGGACGGCATCTCGGTGACCACGCAGTGGAGCAAGCTCCTTGCCGGTCGCCATGTCCCAGCGGCGAATCGTCCCCGCGGCTGTGCCCGCGAAGAGTTGCCGGGCGTCCTGTGTGAATAAGAGATAGCGGCAGTCGTTTTCCTCGGGCCGTCGCTTCTCTGCCGCCGGCTTCAACAATTGCACGACTTTCCCGGTGCCGACGTCCCAGATTGCAATCGACCCGAACGCGCCGGGAACTGCGAGACGGCGGCCATCGGCGGAAAATCCAGCCCGCAGCATGGGCAAGGTATTTGGTGCCTGACCCAGGACCGCCGGGCCGACGCGAAGAGCGGCTTTTTTCCGCAAACTCTGTGCATCGTAGATCAGGATTTCCCCTGCGGGTTTGTCAGGGGCCGATGTGGCAAACCACTTGCCGTTGGCGGCGAATGCTGGCTTGTGAAACGGCGGTGACTCGCCAACGATCCTGGTCGTCTTCCCATCGAGCGATCGACTTTCGATCGACTTCTCCCGAAAAACGATCACACCTTGGCCGCCCGGCTGAAAGGCGACCGTGCTTGCCGAAAAACTCTCATCGAATTCCTGGACCAAGCGGCCCGTCTTCGCGTCCCAGAGCGCGACGCCATCTCCGGCGATCGAGGCCAGCAAATGACCATCCGGCGAGAGAGACAAGGCATTCCGCACCCGGTCACCGCCGAAGAGGAGATGCGACCCACCCGTCTCCAGGTCCCAGGAATAGACACCTTTTTCGGACAACGTGAAGAGCGTGCGTCCGGTCCGATCCAGGCTCGCGTACTGGAACGCCCCAGGGTGCCGGTAGCCCGTGGTCCCCAGGCTCCGGACGAGCCCTCGGGGCGATCGCCCACGCTGGCCCTGCGCCTGGCCGATGGCTCGTCATGCATGACCAGGATGAGGACGACGAAAGCCGAGATGCTGCTCGCCATGAAACGCATGGTGATCGATCCTCCTTCGTTGTCTTGCAGAGTGATATAGTCTAATCTAGCGGACGAAGTAAGCCCGTTCCAGGCAGCGGTCATCCGACTCATCTCACGGGGTGGAATGAGTCCATGAAAGCACAGAACAAAAACGTCAAGAGCCGGCGCGACGACGAGATCGTCGTCTTCTGGGTCGTTCGACCGAGTCAGTGCAGCGAATGCGGCTCGGAGTTGCCCAAGGACGGCCTGTTGCGGTTGGAACAGGAAAAAGCCCTGTGCCTGGAGTGCGCCGATCTCGACCACCTGGAGTTCTTGCTCAGCGGCGACACGGCCGTGACCCGACGGGCCAGCAAGTACTCCAAGCTCCGCGCCGTGGTGGTGCGCTGGTCCCGCACGCGCAAACGATATGAACGGCAGGGAATCCTCGCCGAGCCAGGGGCGATTACTCGGGCCGAGGAAGAGTCGCTGGCCGACGCCGAGGTTCGGCGGCGCCGGCAGGCCCGCGCCGCCGATCGCCGGACGCTGGAAGATCAGGAGTTCGTGGCTGGATTCGCCCGCGCCATCCGCGCGCAATTCCCCGGCTGCCCGGCCGGCGAGGAGACCGAGATCGCCCGACACGCGTGCCGTAAGTACAGCAATCGCGTCGGCCGCACCGCCGCCGCCAAGGAATTCGACCCGGAGGCCATCCGCCTGGCCGTGACCGCACACGTCAGGCACGTTCACACCCACTACGATGAATTACTGGGCGATTTCGGCGACCGCCAATCGGCACGGGACAGCGTGCACCACCAGGTTTCGACCGTCCTCGACAACTGGCGGTCGCGGGCCCGTTAGAGCCAATACCGTTGAATGATACCGATCGCGAAATCAGAGCCACATTCGATCGGGAAGGCGAAGCCACTTGACGATCTGGGGCCGATTCGAAAAACGAGCCGCATTCGTCGATCCGACCGAAGCGCGCTGCCGAGCGGGAAAGCTCATCCGTCGGGGCCACCGGCAACACATTGGCGCCGCGCGAAACCAGGACGGCGGCCTCGGCCGGGTACGACGTCTGGTTTGGCATTCGCTGCATCAGGCGTCTTCTTCTCAGGCCCCAACTCAGCTTTTGTATCATCCCCTATCTCCAATCGCGACACCGCGAAACATCATTCCAGCGGCTCGCCAGGACGTTTGACTGGCTTGAACAGGTCATCGGAGAATCTCACGTCGAAGTCGAGGTAATGGCGGGTGACCGTTTCGATACGGTGCTTTTTACCTTCGTACTCGATGACGAAGATATGACGGATGAGAGTCGGGTACCAGATCCCGTTCGGAGACCGATCGGCCGTTTCGACGACCTCCGAATGGTTGATGACTTCCACCGGCGGAGTCTTCGTTGCATCCCGCGTCATCGACTCGTGGCGCACGACCATGTGACTGCGCTGGGTGTCGATCCAGTATCGCTCTTCTCCTGACGAT
The DNA here is from genome assembly GCA_963845695.1 of uncultured Isosphaeraceae bacterium. Lineage (GTDB taxonomy): Bacteria > Planctomycetota > Planctomycetia > Isosphaerales > Isosphaeraceae > CAWJTV01. The sequence goes on from CAWJTQ010000025.1 coordinate 220,596, forward strand.
GAACCACGGACTCCCGTGCGAAGTAGGACTTTGACAGTGTCCAAGGGGCCATCCGCCGGGTCGAGGTCCAGTACCGGTTCCCAGTTCAACGCAAGGAAGTTGACCAGGTTCTGGGGATACGCGACAAATAGCGGCGCGGTGTCGGCCGGCCACGGGTTGCGCGCCGGACGACTCGTCCATTTCGGCTGAGGCCATGTCGCTCCGCTCGTCGTGAGAGGATTCGGCTTGTTCGGTTGGCTCTCCCAGCCTCCGGGCCGTGCTTCGTTACCCCAATAGGTCGATCCGTCGCAGACCTGCTGGGGAACCTGGAACAGCTCGGTCCAGCGATTTTTCCACCATCGTCGCTGGTCCGCATCCGACGCGGGAGTTTTCGGCGGTGCCGAGGCCGCGCTGACCAGACCGAAAGCCAAGCGATAACTCGTTCCCTTCTGCCAGACGGCGTAGGGAGTGCCGACATACCAGGGCGACCCGGCATCGCTCACGACATTGAGTGCCAGATGCTTTTCGAATCGCTCCGCGGCCGACTTGATCTCGGAGAGCACCCCTCTGAGGTCGTTTTTCGGCACGAGATCGACCAGCCTGGCGTCCCGGGGGACTCCCAGGTCGTAGATGTCGATGGGGCCCGTCTCCGGATAGCTGAGTTCCATCTCGATCGACGGCGGATTCATGCTCGGTTCGCTCAGCACGAGATAGCTCGGGAGTCGCTTATTGCGCGTCTGCGGGTTGACAAGAAACGTAAGTCGAACGATGGGCTTCTGAGCGACCACGTTCGCATCGACGCCACGGATTGCCAGCTCGTAGCTCCGCCATGTCCGCCCGTGCTTCGCGACAAGCCCTCCCTTCTGTTCGACGAGCTCGATGCCCGGCATCGCGACATCGAGCTTGTCAGCCCCACGGACGATCTGCTGAAAAACCTCCTGAAGCCAGCGGTCTGCCCCCTTCTTCCCACCGGCCTCGGGATCCAAGTGCCGTGTCAGCGTCCGCTCTTTTGAATCGTATACATACGTCACATTCAGACGATGATCGGAAAACCGTACAGAATCCCCGTCGCGCTGTGGCGCTGACATCGCTGGAGAACGACATCCAGTCTTCATGGAGTTCTCCGTCCGGGGTCGTGTATTTGCCAAGGCACCACGGCTTGTTCCGGAGCGCCTCCGCGACCTGCGCCCAGCTTTCGTTTGGATGCAACAACCACAATACCGCCGCCACGGCAGCGACGCATGCGGCGACAGCAGCCAACCCCAGGCGGCCGCGCCACAAGAATTCGACAGAGCCGCTCGAACCGTACGAGCGGTTTGAGAATGTCCAGACATGAGTCTGGCCGGAAGGGATGGGCGGCCATGTTGTGGCGGACAGAGGGCGGTCGAATCCTGCTTCCACGCGACAGCCGTTTCAATCACGCGTTGCCGGACATCCTGTGGCGCCGGTTGAGCGAGCACCGCTTGAAGGGCTCGATCCAACAGGTCGCCCGCCGGATCGCGAAGTGATTCATGTTCGGTTTTCATTCCGGTGTTCTCCTTCGAGCCATCGGTTCAGCAGTCAGGAGCTCTCTCAGTTTCGCCCTCGCCTTGTGAAGCGCCACGCCCACTGCGCCGGCGGTGATCCCCAACGTGCTAGCGATCTCGGCGTTGGTCATCCCGCTCAGGTACCGCAACGAGAGCACACCCGCCTCGCGATCGGGAAGTTTGGTGATGGCCCAGCGCAGCCGTTCTGCCAATTCTCGCTCGACCGCCGCTGCTTCCGGCCCATCGGATTCCGCCGCCACAGGCTCACACGCGAGCGGCTGCACTGATGGCCGCGTGCGCAATCGGTCAATCGCCCGACGAACGGCCAGATGGCGCAAGAGTCCTCCCCAATTGGTAACAGTGTGCTGCGCATGCAATCGAAAGGCATCCATCAGCGCATCCTGAACGACCTCCTCGGCATCAGCCGCATTGCCGAGTAACCGCCAGGCCGTGTCGAATGCCATCGGCCCGTGCATGCGAACGATCGATTCCCAGTCGGGCATGAGGAACTCGTCTACAGACGTCGGAATCTCATCTTCTGAACATCCGCACTTACTCTGTCGGAGAAGCCAGCCTTGAATTACCAAGAATTGAGTTTCATCTTTGCACCCTCAGCATTTCCTGTCGTCGGCTGAGTCAGGATTGCACTCCCACGATGACTTCCAGTCCGACCGGCGAACCTCGATAACGAGCGCAGTGAATGCGACGATGACCAACAGGCATTTCATCGACGCCCGTGCTGTGCGATGGCCCAGAGGCGGAGATCTCCGAAGAGTTGTGCGAGGGCGGCGGGCTGGTAGTGGGCGTTGAGGCCGCTGGGGTTGGGGAGGACCCAGGCGTGGCTGCCGCCGAAGGGGGCCTTTTGGAGGCCGACGCGGGCGTCTTTGATGCCGGAGACGATGCGGTAGGGGCCGATGCCGACGAAGGCGACGACCGTGGGGCGCCAGCGTTTGACTTTGGCTTGGAGTCGCTGGCCGCCGGCGCGAATTTCGTCGTCGGTGAGTTCATCGGCGCGGGCGGTGGCGCGCTCGACGATGTTGGTGATGCCGAATTTGAGGTCGAGAAGGAGGAATCCTTCAAAGGGTGAGAAGAGGCGCGGGGTGAAGCCGCCGCCGTGGAGGGCGGGCCAGAAGCGGTTGCCGGGGCGGCCGAAGTGGTGGCCGATGGCGGCGGTGTAGAGGCCGGGGTTGATGCCGGCGAAAAGGACAATGAGGTTCTTGGCGACGAGATCCGGGACGAGCTTGTCGTGCGCGGCGAGGAGCTGGGCTTTGGTGGGTTTCCACGGGGTGGGCACTTTCCGATTCATAGGGACGAGTCCCGAGGGGGGTCCGTCATTTACCCGCGCACTTCCAAAATGACCTCCAGTTCGACTGGCGAACCGAACGGAAGGCTCGCTACGCCGATGACGAGGCGCGAAGAGACCGACTCTTCGCCCAAGACATCCCCCTTGGAGCGATTACTGTCTCAAGCTCCCTATCCTCTCGGAATGAACCCGGGAACACCGGTCTCCACAACGGAATTTAACCTGACCCGCAACTGGATTCCTTCGCTAATCTCCCGCACGGCCTCTTCAGGAAGGGTGGAGACTTCAAAGTTCTCCTTGATCCGGCTGGGGGTCTTCGAGGTGGTCAGGAGGGCCGTCCCGCGCTGGATAGCCCACGCGAGCAAGACTTGCGCGGGGGTCTTGTTGACTCGCTTGGCGATAGCGGTAATGACAGGATCTTCCAGCAATTTGGGCTCGCTGCTATGCCCCAGCGCTGCGAACGCTTGGAACACGATGCCATTCTTTCTGCAATAGTCCAAAAGGTCCCATTGCGGGAGATACGGATGGGATTCGACGTGAACAACTGCGGGCTTGATCCTCCCCGCTTCAAAGATCTCTTTCGCCTGGGCCAGGCTGACGTTGGATAATCCGATGGCCTTGCACTTGCCCTCGTCCACTAGACCCTCCAACGCCCTCCATGTATCCAGCAATGTAACTTCTTTATCATAGATCACATTGCCGTTCGCATCCCTCGGGTCTTGCTCGTCTCCAGGTTGGAAGGCAAAGGGGGTGTGGATGAGATAGAGATCGGCGTAGTCGAGTTGGAGTTTCTTGAGACTGGCCTCGAAGGCGGGTTTGACGCGTTCAGGACGATGATTGTTATTCCAGAGTTTCGTGGCGACAAACACGTCCTCCCGCTTGATCTTCCCCGCCGTGAACACCTCCTGCATCGCTTCGCCGACCTCCGTTTCATTTCGGTAGCGTTCCGCAGCGTCGAGCTGGCGAAATCCCACCTCCAGCGCCGCCTGGGTCGCGGTTCTGGTTGCCACGGGGTCGGGAATCAGTGTGCCAAAGCCGAGGGCGGGGATCGCACCGGATCCATTGTTGAGGGCTATCCTCGTATAGCGAAGGTTGTCGCTCTCTACCATGGTTTCACCCCTCCGATATGAATCCGCCGCCGTCGGGCCAGCCTTCAGTGCCGAGATCAGTTCGGCCGTGGTGAGGATCGCGTGGGCGCACGTCGGCCCGTTCAGCTCAGAGTCCGTCCCAGAAGCCCCGGAGGGGCGTCAGCACGTAGCCAGGGGCGTCAGCCCCTGGGGTGAGAATCGCCAAAACAACCTCCGCCTTTTTCACCGCGGCGCCCCGACCCAAGTCCGGGCGATCGCCCGGACTTGGGTCGGGCGCCGCGGTGGGTTTGGTGGCCTGGACCGGTCCAGGGCTGACGCCCCTGGCTACGTGCTGATGCCCCCATTCGGGGGCTCAAATGGCTTCTGGAACAGACTCTGAGCTTGTCTTCTGCCCTTTTCCGTAACTCTTTTGAGACCAGAGACTTGCGGAGACAGTGATCGCAAGAACACCGATTTTCGTAAATCCCTGTGTTAATTGGGCTTGCGGAAACTGATTGGTGAAGAACCGTCGAAGACATCTGTAAAAGGGCAAAAGTCAAGCTTAGCGCGGCGTGCATCATCCCCTGCGAGAAGGCCGCCGTCAACAGAGCACGCCCACACCGACAACGGCCAGCACCAGCACCGACCCCCATCGTTTCCGGCTCCTGACGATGAACGCGATACTCTTGACTACCATTCCTATCATCAGAATTGGGCCCTCTCGACGGTCCTATCGTTGGATTAATTCGCATGGCGCCGAGAAGTCAAGCGTCCTGAGGTCGAATGCCTCGCCACCAGTGGCCGGAGGGCCTCCCCGTTGCTATCGCAAAGTCTTCGCGGCTCATGGGACGAAATCCGTGGTTGAGGATCCCCAAGATGCAGGCGTTTCGCCTGCCAACCCACCTGTCGGGGAGATCGTGTTCGAGGAAGCTGGCACGGCGGACTCGCTGTCCCAGGATCGCGTCGCTCAACGACTGGGCCCTCTTGCACTTCTGCTCCTGTCCGCCTGGTGTGGTCTCGTGGCGGGACTGCTCGAGGTCGGAACGCTCATCCTGCGCAAACGCACGATCGACGCGAACCAGCTCTACCAGATGAGCCGCCATTTCGTGTGGCTGATCCCGGTCACGAACCTGGGCGTCTTGCTGGCCTTGGGCATCGCCGGGGGCCTGTTGATTTGGGTTTGGCCCCGTCGCGGTCGCGGCCTCGTCGCCCGGCTGCTCTGTGCCCTGACCTGGCTGCCGATGGTCCTGGTGGCGTTTCCTCAGATCTATCGTCTGGCCTGGTTGATCGTGACGCTCGGCATCGCGGCGCGGCTGGTCCCGACCCTGGAGCGCCATGCCGTCGGTGTTCGGCGGCTGGTTCGGCTCAGCCTTCCAGGGGTCGCCGGACTCGTCTTGATCCTGACGGGATCGCTCTGGGGGTTCGACCGGCTCGGGGAGTGGCGCGAGCGGGCGCGCCCCTCGCCCCCGCCAGGCACACCGAACGTCCTGCTGATCGTGATGGATACCGTCGCCGCCGATCACCTGAGCCTCTACGGGTACCAGCGCCCACCAGCCCGGCAATCGCCCAACTGGCCGGCGCGGATCCGCTTCGATGCGGCCCGTTCGTCCTCGTCGTGGACGCTGCCATCCCACGCGAGCATGTTCACTGGAAGATGGCCTCATGAGCTCTCCGTAGGATGGCGCACTCCTCTCGATGCGACCCGGCCCGACGGTGGCCGAGTTCCTGGGAGCCCGGGGCTTCGCCACGGCGGGCTTCATCGCCAACACCCTGTATTGTGCCGCTGATTCCGGACTGGGCCGGGGCTTTACCGAGTACCGGGATTATCGCTTCCGCGCCCTCTCTCCCTTCAAAATGGCGTCCCTGGTTCGGCCAACGCTCGATGGTGCCCAGACGTCGGGGATTTCCTGGTCAACCAGCTCGATCTGGTCGTGCTGGGCGGCGAAGTGAGGCGTTTCCGCGAGTGGTTCGAGACGGACCGCAAGGACGCGGCAATCGTCAATCGCGAATTCCTCGACTGGCTGGCCCGACGTCCTGAGCCCGCGCGTCCGTACTTCGCCTTCCTGAATTACTTCGACGCCCACAGCCCGTACCAGCTTCCGCCCCGGCGGATCCACCGGTTCGGAGTCAAGCCGACCGACGGCCGTGAACGCCTGCTGATCCGGGACTGGTGGGACATGGACAAGAGCCAGCTCTCCCCTCAGGAACTCTCGTTCGCGTACGACGCCTACGATGACTGTGTCGCGGCTCTCGACGAACAGGTCGGCCGGCTGTTCGACGAGCTCGATCACCGCAAGGCCCTCGATCGGACCTGGGTGATCCTCGTGTCGGACCATGGCGAGAGCTTCGGCGAGCATTCCGGCGTGTTCTGCCATGGCGCGAGTCTTTACCAGACCGAGTTACATGTCCCTCTCGTGATCATTCCGCCTCCAGGGCTCGCGCGGAAACTCGTGGTCCCCGAGACCGCGAGCCTCCGCGATCTCGCGGCGACGATCGTCCACCTGGCGGGTCAGGGAACCGACTCTCCCTTCCCCGGAGCATCGCTGGCCCGATTCTGGGACCCTTCCTTCACACCGGCAACGGCGGCAACCGTCGAGCCCGAGGCCGCGCTGGCGGAGGTTGTCCCCAACGAGACCCTCCTCCCTGGCCCCTCGACTCCTCACGCCCCGCGCTGGCCGCTGGCCGCCCTGGCCGACGGCGATTGGAGCTACATCCGACGCGAAGGCGACGTGCACGAGCAGCTCTTCCATCTGCGCGGACGCACGGGAACAACACGACCTCGCGACCGCTCCGAGCTCCCAGGCGCAGGTCCAGCGGATGCGGGAGACCTTGGGACGGCTCACCGCAGGGCCGCTCACTCCGGATCGCTTCTCGCCCTGAATTCGCCACAGGCCTTCCGTCAAATCCTCACCCATGGGTCCGCGACCGCCAGACCGGATGACCACCCAACGGTCACCGGCGAGCGCGATCGCCGCCCTGAAAGTTTCGAGACTCCTCGTCGATCACCACCGATCTCAGCGCGGCGGGTGCGGCAAACCTGGGGAGTGCGACGATCCGACCCGCGCCGCTTCCCCCTCAGTTCGGGCCAAATTGGTCATTCGAGTAACCCAGTCTTCCTTTTTCTTGGATTTTTTTATCTCCCTCTGTGACCGAGAGTTCCGGAGCCAATCGCCCCGGATTCCGCGATAGGTGCATTAACGGATCATCAAACCTGTGGCATACTGAATAATATGGACCATGTGCGACCCTCACCAACAGGAAACCCCGGCTGCGAGCCACGGAGCTGTGCCGCCTGCGGCCGGGCCCGGCACAGCGATTTCGGGACTCGGCCCGAACTCGCTGGGGGCCATGGGGATCGGAGAGGGAGCCGCGGCCAAAAGTTGACAACGAGTGCCAAATTGTGCCACAATTCTCGGCAAGTCAGGCCCACCTCACAGCCGGCCCCGCCCAGAACCCACGCCGGATCCGGACATCCCGCCGGTCCTGAGTAGGGACTCTCGGAAGGGGTCAAAGCCACCGCCCCCAAACGGTGCGGTGGATCGCCGAGGACTCTCAATTTTTATCACCCAACGGCATTTGGACTTCGGTCCAAGAATTCGCGCCTCGACGCCGTTGTGCGTTACGCTTTTGGAAAACCTGAGGCATCCTAATAGTGAGAGGATCACGACGACTCGACACGAGGGGACTTTCGGACGTCGGATATCGCTTTCTGTCCGGCCGATCCTCGCGATGATCGGACCCAGCGGCCCGTGCACCTCAGCCAGCTTCCCCCAGGACTCGTCCTTCACTCTCACAATCCTCTCCCAGAAGACGGGAAAACCTCGCATGGACACCGATCGGCTCTCCGTGAGACTAGAACCGCGACACTCTAAAGGGCGTACGAGAAGCGTGTAGAGTGGGTCGAGCCGCGATTGCTCGTAGCGAGGCCCACCAGAGCGGGGTTCGTCGGGCCTCACGCCCCGTTGCGGCATTCGACCCACCCGACAACCGGCTTCTTCTACACCCTCTTAGACTCTCCAGGATGCATGTGACCGTGGACGTTCTCAGAGAGCCAAGAAAAACGGCTCAAAGGCCGAGATTGGTGAGGATCTTCGGTGTAGGGTGGGTGCGACCCACCATAACCCCATTTCGAACGGTGGATTGCTTCCACTCTGCAACAGCCCCGTCCAATCTGACGAAACGAACCCAGTCCCAGCATGAATGCACGCCTTCAGAGAATCCACTTGAGCCGATCGAGGGGCGTCACCAGCGCGACGAAAAGTTGGCCTTGACCTGCCTGAGCGCTATTCTGATTTTGAAGCGCGGTGTCTTTTCCCCGCCCCTCGGGCAGAGAGTGCCTGAAGGGCGGGTGAAGTGTCTTCCTCGGGGGTGGGCCCATGTAGCGAATCTAGTGAGAGAGGAGCAGACCTACAGTATCGCACCTGGGCGGGGTCACGAGACCTGCGACCAGCGCAGGGCACCACCATTTTTCCCAACACGAGCCAGGTCCGCTTTGTACTTCGTTCGAACGAATCGCGCTGTGCCCCCGGTTGTGATTCGCGCGAGTATTCGAGACTTCTGTGCCATCGGATATCGGTTTTCGGTCGGCTTGCGATTCAGAGACAACGAACAACGGACGACGGACTAACGATGTGCGGCATCTTCGGAGTTGTAGCCAGGCGCGATTCTCTTGAGGACGGAATGGGCCGGACGGTCTTGACGATGCTCGAGGCCCTGGCATGCCGTGGGCCGGACAGCGTCGGGGCGGCCGTGGTCGGCCGTGCCAGGACGTCCCCGGACAGCCTCTGGTCGGTCCGGGTCGCCCCCGATCCCGAGGGGCCGTTGGCCGAGCTCGGCGGGCTGGGCGATGTGGTCGGCCCGGGGGAGCGGCGCGGGGGTACCCTGCGCTTCGATTTCCGGCCGGGGCCCGGAGTCACGGCCGATGATTTGGAACGGGCTCTCGGTGCGCGTCGGGGTGGTCTGGAGGTCTTGAGCCTGGGCCGCAGGCTTGACCTGATCAAGCGAGTGGGTCCGCCGTCCGGACTGGAAGCGGCGTATGGTCTGTCGACCTGGAGCGGCCCACTCGCCATCGGCCATACCCGGATGTCCACCGAGAGCCGGATCGACCTGAGCCACTCCCAACCGTTCTGGGTGCACGGGGTGCCCGATCTTGCAACGGTCCACAACGGTCACGTGACCAATTATCATCAGCTCCGCCGACGCTTCGAGGAGAAGGGCGTGACGTTTTACACGGACAACGATTCCGAGGTGATCGGCGTCTACCTCCGCTCGCGACTGGAGAAGGGCCGCAGCCTCGTCGAGGCCATGGCCGACTCGGTCAGGGAGCTCGATGGAGCCTACAGCTACCTGGTCGCCGCGCCGGAAGGGCTGGGCATCGTCCGGGATCGGTTCGGCTTCAAACCGCTGATGTTGACCGAGACGCCGGACTTCGTCGCCGTGGCAACCGAGGAGATCGCCCTGCGACGCGCGTTCCCTCTCGAGTACCAGGTTACCGAGCCGCCGCCGGGAGCGGTGTTGTTCTATCAGTCGTCAGTAGGTAGCAGGCAGTAGGGTCGTAGGGAGAAAAGTCAGATCAGCTCGTATTCACTACCTACCAACTGGTGTCTAGAGCACCTAACTGATGGGTTGCGCACGCAATGACCGCAGGGATCCGATACGAGCCCGAAGCGCCAGCGAGTGAATGGATCATATCGGCCGGAATCCACTCGCTGGCGCTTCGGGCTCGTATCAGGCGTCTGCAACCCAAGCGTTAGCCGCTCCAATGACCACGAGAGGACCAGATCGTGTCGAATGTCGATTCCACCCTGGTGACAACGACTGCGACCGACCAGGAGACGGTCGACCTGGATTGCGGCGACCATTCCACCCGCGAGATCAACCAGGCGGTCCGCGCGGCGATGGCCACGGGTGCAACCCGGATCCGCCTGCTCCGACCGGCCGCTCGCCACAACCTCGGCGTGGCCCTGCCGGAAGGTATCGAACTGATCATCGAAGGCAGCGCCGGGTATTATGTCGCCGGCCTGAATGACGGCGCGACGGTCCTGGTCCACGGCGGAGCCGGCTGGGGAGCCGCCGAGAGCATGCGTGATGGCACAGTGATCGTCGACGGTGATGTGGGGAATGCGGTGGCGGCCTCGATCCGGTCGGGGACGGTGGTGGTCCGTGGGAATGCGTCGACGCGAGCGGGCATCGCGATGAAAGGTGGACTGCTGGTGGTGGCCGGTAATGTGGGTCCGATGGCGGGGTTCATGATGCAGAAAGGGTCGATGATCGTCTGTGGCGACGCAGCCGATGGGGTGGCGGATAGCCTGTACGCTGGGACCGTCTTCCTGGGCGGTCGACACGGCGAGCTGGGAGCCGATGCGGTCGTTGAAGAGGTCACCAACGAGGATCGCGAGCTCATAGGCTCGGCGCTGGAACGGTGGAAAGTCACCGGCCCGGCGTCGGGATTCCGGAAGCTGGTTGCGGGCCGCCGGCTCTGGAACTTCCAGCGTACTGACCGACACCTATGGAAGTCAGCGTTATAATCAAATGACGCCAAATGCGGGCGGAAATCGCGGATCGAGACGGACAGTTGATTGACAGCGGCTCCGCCCATGCGTAGATTGAAGGGACTGTAAGAGCCCTCCCCGCCTCGCCGATCGACCCCAGTCCGCCCTAACAACGACCACTGATACGAATTCCTTAGCACCTGGTCCGGGAAACGGGCGATGGAGCAGTTGTCGGCATCGGAGACGTGAGGACGACAGTACAACGCGGTACGGTCACCCGAGCGACGGACACTCTCCGCTGAGAGAGAGGATCGCAGATATGACAGCCGACGAAGCTCTCCAGCGCATCATCAACGGCCCCAGCCCGATGGGCCTCGTCGTTGCCGGGGCCGTATCGGTCGCGCTGCTCCTGATCGCCTGCGGTTGCTCGCCGCCAGGAGATGGAAGTGGATCTCCCTGGTCCTCGGCGGCCTGGCGATCGCGGCGCCGATGTTCGTGCTGTCCCTCGTGCAGCTCCAGACGGTCACCACTCGGGAAAGCGAGAGCATCACGGTGACCCGGCCGAAGTATGCCGATCGTCCGCGGGCCCTCGCCCGCGGCACCATGATCGGAACGCCGGTGGTGATCGTGCTCGTCACCGCGACGGTGTTGGCCGTGTCGCACCGGCGCCGGCGGCAGCGGGTTCCTCATTTACTCAAGGCCGGCCGCGCTCATCTGTTTCAGAAGGAGTACGACCCGGCTCTGGCCAAATTCAATGAGGCGATCCAGATCGCACCCTACCTGGCGGAAGCCTATTACGGGCGAGGCAGCGTCTACCAGGCGATCGGCGACATCGCAAACGCCCTGGCCGATTTCGACCGGGCCATCGAGCACGATCCCCGGCTGGCCGCGGCCTACATCCACCGGGCCAAGATTCGTACAGAGACCGGCGACCTCGACGGAGCACTCGAGGATTTCCAGCAACTCTTGAATCTCCGCGCCACCGATCCGGAGTTGTACCTCAACCGGGGGATCTGCCTGTTCAAGAAAGGGCAAGTCCAGGACGCCGTCGACGACTTCCATCGGGTCCTGAAGTTGACCAATCATTCCGACTTTGCCGAACCCGCCAAGGACTATCTTTGCCGGCTGGAACCCCCGCCCGAATCCGTCCGTCCCCTCCCGGCCCCGGGCGCCAACGGTGCGCCGGATTTGCCGACCCTGCCCAGGCCCAAGATCTCGGATTACAATCTATGATCTGGGTCGTTGGTCATTCGTCTTGGGCTCGCTGACGCGGGCCGAGATGACCTGGGCTGAGAAGCGAGGCTCTCGAAAACCGCCCGCGAAGCGCGGATAATGCCCGGCACGAGACAACAAAGGACCAATGACAAGGGACCAGAGGCCATGGACGAAGGACCGATCTCAGCGGCCGAAGGGACCGAGCGGATCGGCGGCGACCCCTCGCCGGCGGAAGCCTCGGGCACATTCACGCCGGCGGTCATCGAAGACATCCAGATCAAGGCCGAGCTGGCGCGGTATCGGATCCGCGGGTTCGGGTCGCTCCGGCCACGGACCTGGGCCACGTTCGACGACCTGACCTTCATCCCGGCGACGCTCACCCGCATCCCGTTAGAAGGCTACCGCGAGGCGTGCTCGACCCGGACCGTGCTCGGCACCCGGTTCGCCTCCCGGCCAATCGAGCTGGAAATCCCCTTGATGGTGACGGGGATGAGCTACGGGGCCCTGTCGCGCAACGCCAAGACAGCCCTGTCGCGTGGGGCTCGGATGGCGGGCACGTCGACGACAACCGGCGACGGCGGCATGCTCGACGTCGAGCGCACCGAGTCCCGCGTCATGGTTTACGAAGTCTTGCCGAGCCGGTACGGGATCGATGTGCGCCACCTTCGGCAGGCCGACGCCATCGAGCTGACCATCGGCCAGGGCGCCAAGCCCGGTACGGGAGGCTTGCTATTGGGTTCCAAGGTCTCCGAAGAGATCGCCCGGCTCCGCGATCTTCCTCCCGGTGTCGACCAGCGCTCACCCTGCCGGCATCCCGATTTCCTCGGTCCGGATGACCTCGTCATCAAGATCGAGGAGCTTCGGGAGGCCACCGATTACCGGGTGCCGATCTTCGTCAAGATGGGCGCATCACGCGTCTTCGACGACGTCCGGCTGGCCGCCAAGGCGGGCGCCGACGTGATCGTCGTCGACGGCATGGAAGGAGGCACGGCGGCCTCGCCCGAGCTGCTCCAGGAGCATACCGGTATCCCCACGCTGGCCGCCGTCTGCGAGGCGCGGGCGGCCCTCGAAGACATCGGCCTGTACGGACAGGTGCAGCTCATCATCGCCGGCGGACTGCGACACGGCTCGGACTGTGCCAAAGCCCTGGCCCTCGGGGCCGACGCCTGCTACCTCGGCACGGCGCTCCTCATCGCCCTGAACTGCAACAAGCCGATCTACGTCGAGGATTACCACAAGATCGGTGCGGCTCCCTATTCGTGTCACCATTGCCACACCGGCCGATGCCCGGTCGGGATCACGACCCAGGACCCCGAGCTGAACGCCCGGCTGGAGATCGACCCCGCTGCCGAGCGGGTGGCCAACTTCTTCCATGCGCTGACCTCCGAGATCCAGATCCTGGCCCGCGCCTGCGGCAAGAGCGACGTCCATCACCTCGAGCCCGAAGACCTCCGCGCCCTGACCCTCGAGGCGTCGCTGATCACCGGACTTCCCCTGGCCGGGACCAACCGCGTCTTCAGCGGCGGTCCGGGATGGAAGGAGAACGGTCCGGCTCAGTAATTGCTCGGCCGCTCTGATCCTTGGCGTGCTCGCCGCGCGGTGGTGCCGCTCCGAGCACGACCAGGCCACCGACGAGACAGGACGCTCCCAGTCATACCCACCTCCGACAGGCGATCATCAGAGCTCTCGATTTGGACTGGCGGCAACAGGAACCTTCGTGGTTCTTTCGGCCTGGATCCAGCTCTCGTTCCGCAATGATGAACGGCTGGTGGATGGACGTCCTCGAGACCCTCCTGGTCCTGACCCTCCCCTTCGCCGCGTGCTTCATCGTCTGGTTTGCCATGCGATCCTCCGAGACGGCACACCTCTGGCCCTCGATCGGTCGATCGGACTGCGGTAAGGAAGCAGCTAGACGTGGGTGGTGAACCGTAATATGATCGGAGACCGACCATCCTGACACCGATCGTGCTCTGATCCGACCAGCTATCCCCGGTTTCGCCCTTGCGCTTGCGCTCGACTGGATAATCGTGACACGAATTCGCGAGCAACCTTCCAAGAAAAGCCGTGTTCGGTTTCTCAGGTCGTTCGCCAGGTGTTCTTCACCCTCTCGATTCTCCGGAGGAGTCCTCAACATGCTGCCTCGAATGTCTCGGTCCGCGATCATGAGCACACGAACGCGAGTGACGGCCGTCATCGCGATCGCCCTGACGTTCGCGGTTGTTCTGACAACAGCGGGTGACGCCGACGTCGCGAAAGACGTCGCGAAAAAGACCGATGCGAAAGCTGACTCCGCCAAGAAGGGTGAGGCGCCCGAAGCCCGAAAAATTCGGCGTCCTGATCCATGAATCGCGCGCATTGCCCGGCTACAACCTGATTAATCCTGGTCGCAAGCAGACGTACCTCTTTGACAACGAAGGTCGCGTCGTTCACTCTTGGACAAGCGAACATTCGAGCGGAGCCGCGGTTTACTTGCTCGATAACGGCCATTTGTTCCGTCCCTCCGAGGTCGTCAATCGCAAGCCGGTCTTCCAAGGCCCCGCCGCGAGCGGTCGGTTTCAAGAATTCGACTGGGATGGCAATCTCGTTTGGGATTTTGAGTATCACAGCGAAAAGCGTTTGCCTCACCATGACGCGATCAAACTTCCCAACGGGAACGTTCTGGCGATCTGTTGGGAGAGGATCGATGAAAAAGAAGCCATCGCGGCGGGCCGCCGACCCGAGACCGTGAAGGATTCTCACCTCCAGCCCGATTGCCTGGTCGAGATCAAGCCCACGGGCAAGAAGACGGGCGAGGTCGTCTGGGAATGGCGAAGCTGGGATCACCTGATCCAGGACCGCGACAAAACCAAGCCCCATTACGGCATCGTTACCGAACATCCCGAGCTGTTCGATGTGAACTACATTCACGGCGAGGAAGACCAAGTCTCGAAAATGATGGCGACCAAGGACGGCCGCGACAAGCTCCGTAGCCTGGGTTACGTCGGCAGCGCTCCCGCAGCTCCGGCTGACGCTAAGAAGGATTCGCCGAAGAAAGACGCGGAAAAGAAAGACGCCGATCCGGATGACACATCGAAAGCCCGATCCAAGGACGGTCAGAAGAAAGGCCAAACTCCCGCTCCTCGCAAGAATCCCGACTGGATGCACGTCAACGCGGTGGCGTACAACGCCGAGCTCGATCAGATCGCGCTCAGCAGTCCCTCCTTCCACGAGATCTGGATCATCGACCACAGCACCACCACGGAAGAAGCCAAGGGCCACGCGGGCGGTCGCTGGGGCAAAGGGGGCGATATCCTCTACAGATGGGGCAACCCACGAGCCTACCGCAACGGCACCAAGCTCGATCAGCGCCTCTTCGGTCAACATAACATCCAATGGATCCCCAGGGGATTGAGCGGCGAAGGCCACTTGCTCGTCTTCAATAACGGTGGCGGTCGTAAGCCCGTCGAATATTCCTCGGTCGATGAGTTTGTTCCGCCAACTGACAAGGACGGCCATTACATCCGCCCGAAACGCGGACCATTTGGCCCGGCCAAGCCGATCTGGAGCTACACCGCGCCCAACAAGAAAGACTTCTATTCGTGGTTCATCTCGGGAGCCCAGCGCCTTCCGAACGGAAACACTTTGATCAACGCGGGCGCAGTCGGCATTGTCTTTGAAGTGACCCCTGAAGGAGAAACTGTTTGGAGGTTCTCCAACCCGTTCAAGAACGCTGTGCCCGGGCAACCCATGGCGGCTCCCGCTGGAGCATCAAAGCGCTTCGAGGCGATCGCTAGCGCCAGCCGCGACGCGCTGGGTATGAAGGAGGATCAGCGCAAAAAACTCGACGAGCTCGACAACGAGTTGATCGCGAAGCTCGACAAAATGCTAACCGCCGAACAAATCAAGAGCTTCGCCGAGCCGAACCCGAGCGACAACGATGTTCTCGCCAAGCGACCTCCGGGCGAGTACCTCACCGTGTTCGACAGGAGTGCACCAAAGGTCACGGACGCTCAGAAGAAAGAATTGCAGGCTCTCCAGAAGGAGTTCAGTCTCAAGATTGCAAAGATCATGACCGACGCACAAAAGTCCCTGATCGCGGACTTCAAGAAAAGTCAACTTGCCGCGGCTACTGGAGGCGGCGCACGACCCAAGGCGGGCAATACGCTATTCCGAGCCACGCGATACCCGCTGAACCACCCTGCGTTCGCCGGCAAGACGTTCGAGCCAGGCAAGACATTGGTCGAGATCGAAGCGGAATTCGAGAAGGAGAAGTCAAAGGCCGGTGCTGCGGTCAAAGCGAAAACGGTTGCTGCTTCAAAGTAACCGAAAGGGCCTCGGCTTGCGTCGGAAGTGACCCGACGCAAGTTGAGCGTCCGGCGCTCGCCGAGGTATCGCGATGCTTTGAGCCCCTCAAAAAAGGGGGACTGGCTCCGAGTCTTCGAGGTGCCTGTGCCCCTTTTTTGAGGGACTCTTTGCATCCTCGGGTTCCGTGGCTGGGGCTGAAAGAGACGGAGCGATCGTGCCCCCGAGGACCCTTCCGATTCGATCTGTCTCCGGCCGGCGGCTCCGCGCGCCCACCCTGCCTCCCAACCGTGTCCTGAGCGGGCCCGCACTGGCGGGCCGTTCCGTTCAGGAGGCCTTCGGTCCGGCTCACGGCGGGGTAACGAGTGGCACCTCATCGACCAGCAACTCGCACTGGACGCTCCAAGCAACTTCGGGCACGGTTTCCAGGTAGTCGAGACCCCTCGACGCTCCCCAGGCCCAGGCACGCAACGCTCCCCACTGGTCGGGCTTGCGCGGTTGACCATGGTTGGTCAGTCCGATGATTCCGCGCGTCAAGCCGGCACCGGTCGGTTTCGCATTCGGATCGGCGCCGGGGCCAAAGCGACTTGGCTGCCACCCGCCGGCGTCGTCCTGGACGGTCGTGGGGTTCAGCGTCGCGCATCCCCAGCCGCCCTTGATGAGCGTGTCCTCCTTGGACGGAGCCGCGGGACCGCCAACTCGACCTCGGAAGCGGAACGGCGACGGTTCGAACGGAGTCCACCCGAAGCTCATCAGCACCGGCACGGGTCCATCGGCTTTCTTCGGCAGCGTCAGCGACAGGGAAATGCGGACTTCGATCGCCGGACATTCCGAGTTGTCAACCACGCCGACAATGTGCCTCTGGATGGCCGGCTTGCCACCGGCTTCGAACTCCCGGGTCTCCCGAACTTCCCATTTGACCTTGGGGACGTTCTGAGGAATCCGACCGTAGACTTCGCGTTCCAGCATCTCGACGATTTCCGGTCGTCGTTCGTTCCACCATTGCTCGGGGGTCGTGACCTTCCTGCCGTCCTTCGTCTCAAGAATCTCGGGCAACTTCGGGTAGGGATTGGCCTTCGCCTGGTCATAGTTCGCCGCATTCGGCGCGTTCGGATTGCTGTCCCGACCGGGGCGAAGCTTGGTAATGCCCAATTGATCGAGCATATTCTGACGATCTTGCGTTGTCGTGAACACGACCGGCTGTTTGTTCCGAGGTGCTCCCGTCGCGGTTGCGCCGTTCTGCGCCGAACAGGGGTTCGAGGCGAACGTTGCGATACCCAGGAAGACCGCCGTGAAAGAAAGATCTCGGCTCATGGAGACCTCGCGTCGATCAGGGGATAGGGCGGGTTGAGCCACCGCCAAGCCGAAGGAATCACCTCGCGGAGGACGACGACCGCAGGGGCCGGCGGCGGACGAAGGCCGACCCCTGACGTGGAGGTCCGCATCCCAGCAGCGTAACGCCTCGTCCGTGGGGACGTCCAGGCTATGCCCACCCACCGCACCGGGATCACTCGTCGGAACTGTACCACGCGACAGAGATCCAGGCAGGGGCATAGATTGCGGAACGAGGCCGATGTAAGCTGTGGGTTAGAATCCACCCGTTACGGACTCACGGCGAGCGAAACAACGGAGGGTCTTGTGATGCGCTTCCGATTCAGTATCGCGTCGATAATGGCGGCCATCCTCATCATCGCCTTGAGCTTCGCCGCGCTCCGAATCAACTCGGTTTTCTGCGGCGGAATCATCCTGCTCACGACCCTTGCCCTGCTGTGTAGCGCAATCTTCATGTCCTTTGCCGAGAGCGGACCGAGCCGTCTGGCTTGGATCGGTTGCGCCGTATTCGGGTGGCCGTGCTTCATCCTGGGATTTGGGCCCGTAGCGAATGAGCGTCTAGGCCCGCCGCGCACGACGGCCATGTTCGAGGATGCGATCCCTTACATCAACCCGGAGTTGGGTTCGGAGATCAAAAAATACACACCTCCAGGCAGACTTGAAGTCATGGGGTATTCGGAATGTGACGGAAATGTGGCCAGGTTATGTGGCCGGGTTGCACCGATACCGCCAGTCGAGCCATTCGGTGCTGACTCTGGGCTTCGCCGCGATGGGGGCCATCCTGGGATACTCCTATGCCGTCAGGCGTAATCGAGCCGCCGGGACAGAGGAAGCCGTCACGTCTGAACCATAGTTGACGCGGACAGGTGGGCGCAGGACGATGCCGGGATCTGGAACGGGTGGTCTAGAGGTCAGACTTGGCAGAAGGCCCTGGTTGTGAGATGGCCCCGCGTGCGGTTCACGGTGCGGCAGATGATAGTCGCCGTTGCGGTTGTGGCCCTCGTCCTCGGCATGCTCGTCGCCTGTCTGAAATGGGTCCGTTACGTACAGAGCACTGCGGAGGTCTTCAACGAAACGTGCGATCGAGGCCGCTTGACCTCTCACCACTACATTATGGATCACCGTTTACGGCCGACTCGGCAGGCGTTTGGGGCCGCCGGATGAGCATAAGGGCCAACCCTCCTGCGACGAGAGCCGAGAGGGGCTGAGGGATGCAAAACAGGATGGCCATTTCGGTCAGCGCCCCCAAGCGAATCGGGACGCCCTGGATCACGAAATGCACTCGGTCATAGAACAACCACTTCGTAAAGGGCAACCAATTCCTCAAGAGTTCTGAGGAGACCACCCAGTAACGGCCTACGACACCGCCCAATCTTGATTCCTTGAAGAACGTCCCGCAGAAGAAGAATAGGGCCGCAGGGGAGCCGCCGGCCAGAAAGCCCGCACAGAAAGTACGGACCTGGGCTCGGCGGTTGAGGCAGGCGAGCGATGCGATCTCGAGTGCGATGGCGTTAGGCATGCTTATTATTATAATATCTAAATAATAACGAAATAAATACCGGACCACTCCAAGGTTGAGCGATACCAGGACCACCGCAAGCATCCCGGTGGCAACGGAGAAACGAGGCAATCCCATGCTTCCGATCCTACACGTCTGGAAACCCTGATCTCTAAACGAGGCTTTACACCGGCAATTTGACGTAAGTCCTTAAACGACGTCTCGGATTTCGTCGATGCGATAGGGATATTCACCTTTTACACAGCGGACATTTGTAAGTCGGCCATCTGGTAGTTTGCAGACTTCCACGATTCGGATGCTCGCCAGATTCCAAAGATACCGCGCCGCGACTTCCGTCGCACCAGAGTTGAACGGGCGAACCGCACGTGAGATCGATCCACTCCCGAAGGACAGGGGATATCGACTCACTCGCTCCCGTTCCCGTCTTCGATCAGAAACTTATACCGGAATTTCACGCCGCGATAGAAGCCGCGGGGAAGTTTGGGTTGGACCGGCTTGCCGAAGTCGTCCGGACGGAGAAGTTCGGTCACGAGGTTGGTGACCTGGAGGATACCGGTCGTTCCCTCGCGGGTGACGAAGAGGAAAGTCGCCTCGTTCTCCGGGTGATAGGTCTTGGTCTTGGGGTCGAGGTCCATCAGCAGAGTCGTCGGCCGGTCGAGAGGGGGGAGCTTGGTCTGTTTGAGGTCGTTCTCGATCGTGTCGTAATAGCGGTTGTCGACCTGCCAGGCGCGAAGGCCCAGACCCTGGATGGCGTAATAGGACCGGCTCGAACCCGGCGGGGTGTAGTCGATCCCGCGTATGTCGAAGCCCTCCTTCGCCGCATATGCCGCAACCTCATCGGCCTTGGCTTTCGTCGGATCCGGCAGCTCCCCCGGCCACTTGGTCTCCCGACCGGTATCGAGGTCCTTGAACGTCCGGTAGTATTCTAGAGGCTGCGGCGGCCCGATGATCACTTGCTCCCATCCGCTCGAAGCCCGGACCTGATCTCCGGTCGGGAACGGCTGTTCGGCCGTCGCGGCGGCAACGGGGGGCGCGTCGGGGAGCTGGGGCAGGCTGACCTTCGAGTACGCCGGGTCGTCGGTGAACTTCCTCCAGTTCTGTTTCCACCAGACCGTCCAGCGCGCGGCGAGGCCGTGGAACAGCCAACGCTGGAGCCAGCGCTGCTTCGGCGTTCCCTGGAGGTTGATGAAATGGAGCTCGTCCTCGTTGAAGCGCTGGCCCGTGATCGCATGCAGGGCGCCGGTAATCTCCCGGTACGGCATGCCCAATGTGAAGGTTCGGCCGTCTGCCCCTTTATGCAGGTCATGCTGTTGCAGGAATGCCAGCAGCTCGGGGTCGTCCATCCTCAGTCCGAAGTCGCTGCCGGCCGGGACGAGGGTGCGCGGGATCGCGCGGATGAGTGCCGGCACCGCTCTCGGATCCCCGATCGCCCGGAGGGTGAAGCCGAGCGTCCGCATTGGGCGATTCTCGGTGGTTCGATCGAGTTCTTCGATCAGTGCCGGAACGGCCGGCTTGCCGATCTGGGCGAGCCTGCGGGCGGCTGTCGCCCAGCCCTTGGAGTTACCGATATCCGTGTTCCGCAGGGCGGCGATCGCCGCGGCGATCTCTTCGGAGACCGCCTTGGCGTCCTTGCCATCCCGATCTGTCGGGGGTTGCGTCGCCTTGCCTTCGACTTGCCCCGTCAGGACAGGCGGGCCTGGGGAGGGGGTTGCCGCATCGCTCAGGGCCAGCAGCAGGGCAACGACGAGCCAGGCGTGACCGAAGAGTGCGTTTCGTGCGCCCATGGCGATTCTCTCCTGCAAAAGTAGCCGGGTCTCACCTTGACCTTACCGTGACAGCCTAGCGGTGGCATAGAGCCTGAAGACATCTCAGGGACTCCGCCATTTTCGACACGACTCGCCGAAGACGACCGCGCAAACGCCCTCAACCCAACCAGCTCCCCGTTGAGGCGAGGGCGATGGAGGGTGCGCCGGTCTTCTCCACCTCGCCCCTTGGGGAGAAGGTCGTCCTCGAGTCCATCACTCGCCAGCAAAGCGCGGTAACCGGAAGACCGGCGGAAAGTTACAGTGGCTTACGAATCATATTAATTTAGATTAAAATATATATGGATTATCTAATATAATATTAGATGCATTGTCGCCGATGAATCGAGGATTCTCTCGACACACCTGTTCCTCCACCTGTTTGCAGGTGCACAGTCCTCGAGCGGTTCACGCTCGGGTCGTGCACGCGCCACACGAGCAACGTAGTGTGCGCAACTCATCCGTGGAGCGATCCAACACCCCTCAAAAACTCGGTTTGCGGAATCGTCGGGAGTGGACCGAACCAAGGATTCGATCCCCGATCGCCTGGCATGTCGCGACCCGGCCTGTACAATGGAAGCCCAGATGCGTGACGTGAGCCGGCCACACTGAGCTGGCCTTTTCCATCGAGAGCGAGCGGCGAATGGGCCATAGCCAGGGATGACCGACGGATGCCAACCGTGACTTCGCGTGCGGGACTGAAGACCGAGCGACTGCTCGGCCTGTACCGGCAGATGCAGACGATCCGGCGGTGCGAGGAGCATCTGGCGCGTGCGCATCAACGCGGGCTGGTGCACGGGGCCTGCCACACGTATGTCGGTGAGGAGGCGATCGCGGTCGGGGTTTGCGCAGCTCCGCACCGACGACGTGGTCTTCAGCACGCATCGGGGACACGGCCACGCCCTGGCCAAAGGGGTGTCGCCGCGCGCTGGCCGCCGAGCTGATGGGACGCCAGACCGGCTGCTCGTTTGGCCGCGGCGGCAGCATGCACCTCTTCGCCCCCGAGGTCGGCATGATGGGCACCAGTGGGATCGTCGGCCCGTGCATCCTCCAGGCGGCCGGAGCCGGCTACAGCTTCAAGCTCATGGAATCCGACCAGGTCGCCGTGGCCTTCTTCGGCGACGGTGCCGTCAATAACGGCGCCTTCCATGAGGGCTTGAACATGGCCGGCATCTGGAAGCTGCCGGTCCTCTTCGTCTGCGAGAACAACGAGTTCGCCACGGAAGTGCCGTTCCACTACTCTGCCGGGAATCCCAGTGTCGCCAGCCGGGCGGATTCCTACGGCCTGCCCGGCATCGCGGTCGACGGCAACGATGTGCTGGCCGTCTCCGAGGCCGCGCGCGAGGCAGTCACGCGCGCCCGCCACGGCGCGGGCGCGACGTTGATCGAGTGCAAGACCTACCGGACTCGACCACACGCCGAGGGCATGGGCGACTACTCCTACCGGACTCGCGAGGACGTCGAGCTCTGGAAGACCCGCTGTCCGATCCAGCGGCTCCGTCGGATCCTTATCGAGGAATCGCTCGCCGGAGAGGCCGAGCTCCAGTCTATTGATGAGGAGGTCGAGGCGGAGATCGTCGCGGCCTTGCAGTTCGCCGAATCGAGCGCGTGGCCGAAGCCCGAGTCGGCCGCCGAACATGTCTACGCCGATCCAACCGGTGAACCGAGGTCGAAAGCGCCGATCCGGAACACGCCTCCGAGGTCCGGTGGGCGTGAGCTCACCTTCATGAAGGCGACGCTCGAGGCGCTCACGGAAGAGATGGCGAAGAACCCGCGGATCTTCGTCATGGGCGAGGGGATCGGCCAGCGCGGCGGCAACTTCGCCACGACGTCCGGCCTGTTCGACCGATACGGACCGGTCCGCCTCTGCGACACGCCGATCTGCGAGCGCGGGTTCGTCGGGCTGGCCGGCGGCGCGGCGATGACCGGGACCCACCCGGTGATCGACTTCATGTTCGCCGATTTCGTCCTGGACTCGGTCGGCGAAGTCCTCAACCAGATCGCCAAGATCCAGTATATGAGCCATGGCCGGATCCCGATGCCTGTGCTCCTGAGAGGCTGCGTCGGGATCGGGCACTCGGCCGCCACTCATCACTCCGGCAACTACTACGCGATGTACGGCCATTTCCCGGGCCTGCGCGTGGTCGTCCCCTCGACGCCCTACGACGCCAAGGGCTTGCTCAAGCGGGCGCTCAACTGCCGCGATCCTGTCCTTTTCTTCGAGCACCGCGAGATCCTCGGCGTCAAAGGACCCGTGCCGGAGGAGGAGTACGAGATCGAGTTCGGCCGAGCGGCCGTCGTCCGTGAAGGGACCGACGTCACAGTCGTCGCGCTGGCGAAGATGGTCCACGAGGTCTTGAAGGGGAGTGAGGCTCTCGAGCGCGAAGGCATCTCGATCGAGCTGATCGACCCGCGTACCATCGCGCCGCTGGACTTCGACACGATTCACGAATCGGTCCGCAAGACCGGTCGCTTGCTGGTCGTCAACGAGGACTTCGCGCCGTTCGGCGTCGGCGCCGAGATCGCGGCCCGGATGGCGGACGTCGGTTTCGACGACCTCGACGCACCGATCCGTCGGATCAACGGAGCGCACACCCCGACGCCTTACAGCCCGCCTCTGGAGGCGGCCGTCGTCCCCGATGTGGCGGCCATCACCCTCGCTATCCGCGACCTCATCCGGGAGTAAGCCCGACGTCATGGCCATCACCATCACCATTCCCCGGCTTGGCTGGAACATGGACCAGGGAGTCTTCATCGGCTGGCTCAAGCAGGAAGGCGAGACCGTCCGCCCAGGCGATCCGCTGTTTACCTTGGAGGGTGAGAAAGCCACTCAGGACATCGAGGCGAGCGATGCCGGAATCCTGCGGATCCCTTCCACGGCCCCCAGCGCCGGCGATACGGTCGCCGTCGGCACGATGATCGGCTACCTCCTCGCCCCAGGCGAGGCCGAGCCTTTAAGTCACTCGCCAGTAGCCGAGAATGGCGCCGAGCGTGAGTCGGCCGACGTCTTGGAGACGGTCGTGGTGACCGAGATTGGCAAGTCCTCCAATCGTCGCGATCGGCCACGGATCTCGCCGCTGGCCCGTCGGATCGCGCGCGAGCTGAGTGTTAACTGGACGCGGCTGCGCGGCAGCGGCTGCACGGGGCGGATTCGCAAGGTCGACATCGTCGCAGCCGCACGGGCTCGGGCGGAACATGAACCCCTCCTCGACAACGTCGTGATCTCAGGCCGGTCGGTACCCATCGGGCCGACGCGCCGGACGATCGCCGCGCGAATGGTCGAAAGCCGTAGCTCGACGGCGCCCGTGACACTGAACACCACGGCGGACGCGACCAACCTGGTAAACCTCAGGACTCAGTTCAAGACCGCATCACCACCCGGACGCGAGCTACCCGGCTATACGGACTTCCTCGTCAAGCTGACGGCGATGGCGCTGAGGGACCACCCGATGCTGCACGCCCGCTGGAGCGGCGATCGCCTCGTGATCCCCGATGAGCCACACATTGGAATCGCCGTCGATACCGACGAGGGGCTCGTCGTCCCAGTGATCCGAGGCGCGGCGGGCCTCGGGCTCGGAGCGATCGTCGCCCGCGCGCGGGACCTGGTCGGGCGCGCTCGCGAGCGCCGGCTCCAGTCGGAGGAGATGCAAGGCGGCACGTTCACGATCACGAACCTGGGCTCCTTCGGAGTCGAGACCTTTACGCCGATCATCAACCCGCCCGAGTGCGCCGTTCTGGGAATCGGCCGGATCGTTCGCGAGCCTGTCATGAATGGGGACCAGATCGTCGCGCGGGAGCGGATGGGCCTGAGCCTGACGTTCGACCATCGCATCGTCGATGGCGCGCCCGCCGCCCGTTTCCTCCAGTCCCTCGTCCGCCTGATCGAGAACCCAGGCCCGTGGTTGATTCCTTGAGGGAGGCCGGTCCATGCGTTGCGACCTGTCTGGTAAAGTCAGTCTGGTCACTGGCGCGGCCCGTGGGATCGGCCGGTCGATCGCCGACGCCTTCGCGGCCAACGGCAGCCAGGTCGTGTACACTGACATCGACGAGGCGGGTGCCCTCGAAGCCGCGTCGGGCGTGCCCGGCGCCCTCGGGCGAAAGCTGGATGTGACCCGCACCGAGGACATCGAGCAGACCATCGATTGGATCGTCGCGACCTGTGGTCGGCTGGACGTGTTGGTCAACAACGCGGGCGTCAACACCCTGGCCCACCGCGTGACCATCGACCAGTTTCCACGCGAGGAGTGGGACCGCATTCTGTCCGTCGATATCACGGGCCTCTACGAGGTCAGCCGATTCGCGGCGCGGGTGATGCGGGCGCAAGGCTCAGGGCGAATCATCAACATCGCCTCGATCGTCGGCCTGGTGCCGCTGCGTCTCCAATGCGCCTTCGTCGCGGCCAAGGCCGGCGTGGTCAACCTGACCAAGGCCATGGCCCTGGAGCTCGGTCCCCACGGAATCCTTGTCAACGGGATCGCCCCCGGCTCGACCCTGACTGAGGGCACCCGCAAGTTGTTCTACAGCGAGGGCGGCCTGTTCCACGAGTCGGTCAAGCAGATGATCGCCCATATCCCGCTCGGCCGGCCCGCCGAGACCCGGGAGATCGCGGTCGCCGCGCTGTTCCTGGCCGACCCGGAGAACAGCTACATGAACGGCCACATGCTGACCGTCGATGGTGGCTGGACGGCAGGATACGCTCGCGAGTTCTGACCGGGCAACCGAGGTTTTCTCGTCAGTTCCGTGGGGCGGGTTTCTCGGGGTCCAGGGCGGTTTTTCCCGTTCGCACGGTCTCTTTCGGCTCCCGGAGGTGCTGATCGAACCAGTCGACACACCGCGAGGCGTCCGCGCCGATGGTGAGCCAGCCGTGACCTGCGCCCTTCTTGACCACCAGCTTCGCCTCAACGCCGGCCTGCTTGAGCTTCTCGACGATCAACTCCGACTGCTGGAGCGGGACCAGCCGATCTTGATCGCCATGGATGATGAAGGTGGGTGGGTCGTCCGGCGTGACGTGGTACACCGGAGAAATCTGCCGGGTGATCTCCTCGAGTCGAGCCTCGTCGGTGATCGGCAGCCAGAGCCGGCTCTGCTTGTCCAGCTCGCGGTAGTCGAAGGCGGCCCGGTACGGCGGGTCGTGGTCGATCGCGTGGATTTTCCGATTGCCCGTCTTGCCGTAGTTGAGAAAGTCGGTGGGCGGGAAGAAGCAGGCGACCGCCTGCACCCGGCTGGATTCCCGATCCACCAGGTCCTTGGCATCCGGCTTTCCCGGTTCTCCGGCCGTTCCCAGCATGAGCGAGAGGTGACCACCCGCCGACGCACCGCAGACCCCGAGGCGCGCGGGATCGATGCCGTACTCCTTGCTGTGATGGCGGATGAACCGGACGGCTCGATTCATGTCCTGGATGATCTCGGGTACGGTAAAGCGCGGCTGGCTGCCGTGGACCACGGTGAAGACGGTGTACCCACGGTCGGTCAGCGGTCGGACAAAAGCCGGTTGGATGGACTCGTGTGAGGAGAAGAACCCGCCACTGACGACCAGGACCACGCCGATCCCTTTGGTGTCCTTCCTGGGTGTGAAGACGTCCATGGTCAAGGCGGTGCCGAACTTGCGCCCGTAAATCACGTCCTCTTTGCGGTCGTATGCCGGCTCATCGGCGTCGACAAAGGGGGTTCCGATGGCCATACCGGCCATCAGGACGACGAACGTCCGAAACTGGACTCGACTCATGGGAGCATCTCCTGGGTCGCGAATAGCGGTTCGTGCCGACGGACACACCTCAGCATAATCGACGGCGCCATTCGTTGCCGCATCGATGCTCTCGATTCCGCATTGAATCGGGTGGTGCAAGCGACCAGGTCGATCGCGTACACCCATGAATTCTTGTACTTACCGGTGAAGACCGGCAAAGACAAGAGGCTCTTCACTTTCAAGTAGAATTGAGCCGCCTGGTCCAGGAAACCCTGTTGATGTTTCTCCAGGGCCAGGCGGAAGGAGTCATTCAGGGCGTGCTGCCTTTAGCCGAACCTAGAGCGCTTAACACTTGGCTTGCACACGCACGAAGTCCTCTCCCACAGAACCCCCCCTAACCCCCCCTTCGCAGAGAGTGCTGACAAAGTCGCCTCGTGATGGTATCAATCATGGGAAGCCACGTTCTGGGGCCTGGTCACACGGGAGCCCGCCATGCTGAAGGCTGAATCGCGGTACGTCCGGCTCACCGAGTTGGATCGCGAGATCTTCGACGCCATCGTTCCCCCCGACCATTTCCTGCGCCGGTTCAAGGAGAAGGTCGATTTCGACCGATTGTCTCCGATCCTGGCGGCCCAGTACGATCCCAACCTGGGGCGGCCACCGATTGAGCCGCTGTTGCTCCTGAAATTGGAATTCCTCCAGTACGAGTACGGCTGGTCCGACCGCGAGGTCATCCAGCAAAGCCAAGTCAACATGGCCTGCCGGTTCTTCCTCGACCTCAGCCTGCGCAGTCCTCTGCCTGACCCCAGCCTCCTGTGCTACTTCCGCCAGCGGTTGGGACCCGAGACCCATCAGCAGATTTTCCAGGATCTGACCGCCCAAGCACGGGAAAAGGGGTTGATCAAGGACCGCGTCCGGCTCAAGGATGCGACCCACGTCTTGGCCAACATCGCGGTCCCCTCGACCTTGACCTTGGTCGCGGAGGCGCGCGCCCAACTCCTGGAGGCGGCCGACCTCTTGGACCCGGAACGGGTCGCCCAGGAACGCGACGAGGCCCAACGCCTGCACGCCGCCACCGCCCACTTGCCGGACCCTGAGCGGTTGGTGCACCGCGTGACCCACCTGAGTACGGTAGTGGCCTGGGCCGACGAACTGCTCGCGACGGCACAGCGGGTCGCCCCCGCGGGAAACCCGGTGCTGCCACGACTGCGACAGGCCCTGGACTTGGCCCACAAGATCCTTCACGATCGCGACCATGTCGAGGCCCCGGATAAGGTCGTCAGCGTGCACGACCCGGAGGCGCGCAAGGGGTGGCATCATCAGTGGTTCACGGGTTATTCGCTGGACATCAGTATGGACGCCGATAGCGAGATGATCACGGCCATCGACGTGCTGCCGGCCAACGGCGATGAGGCGGCCAACGCGATCCACCTGATCGAGCAAGAAGAGCAGGCCCAGGGCAATGACATCGAAACGCTGTCGATCGATGGGATCGGCTTCCGCGGTGATCTGATCGACCCGTGGAGTGATCCCGAGGGGTTGAATCTGGAAGTGATCGTGCCGCCGACGGAGCCGGCCCCCGCGGGGGGGTTTCCGCCGGAGGCGTTCACGCTCGACGCGGCCGGGCCGACCCTGACCTGCCCGGCGGGCCAGACGACCCAGTCGCGGACGCGGAACCAGAAGGACACCGGCTGGAAATACCGGTTCAGCGCCGGGCAGTGTGCGGGTTGTCCGTTGCGGGCGCAGTGCCTGGCCAAGCCGGAGACGACCACCGGCGGCCGGACGGTGATCAAGAATGACCACGAGGCGACCTACCGGGCCGCGCGGGCGAAGGCGCAGACCCCGCGGTACCGGGAGGTGCGTGCGCAGCACCCGCGGGTCGAGCGGAAGCTGGGGGAACTGGCCCGGTGGCACGACGGCCGGCAGGCGCGGTATTGGGGCCGAGCGAAGGTATTGATTCAAGAATTGCTGATAGGATTTGTCGTAAATGTCAAACGGATGTTGAAGTTGATGGAAAGTGCCGGAGCGGCCCCTGCAGGGACAGTGCGCGCCGGCCTGAGGGGTGTGTGAGTCGGGGGCGAAAGTCGGCGCGCAGCCGGGCGGTCGATCCAGAAACGGCGCGGGCTGCGTAGGATAGACAAACCGTCCCATGGGGGCCTCGAAACGGGATCACAACCGGAGAAAACAAACGGAACTCATCCCCGTGACTCCATGACCCTTGGACGAGACTTTTTCAGCAGTCTCTCGCAAGGGGGGGACAAGAACGGGACGGTTCGCCTGAATGATCCCCCCCTGACGAAGGGGGGGCGACGCCGGTAGGCGTCGGGGGGGGTCTTCACATCGGCCCCGGGCGTGCGCAATCGAACTGTTAGGCGCTCTAGACCCCGAACTTATTATCGTTGCTCGTGGAGGCATAGTTGCCCAGGACCACGGAGAGAGTATCGAGGGAAAACGTGCCGAGATTATAGATGCCTCCCCCGATGCCCTGGCCTACGCTTCCGCCGGAGCCGGCCAGCCCACCCAGAGCGAGGTTGGCGCTGATGACGCTCGCCGTCACCGTGGCCGTGGCTCCCTGGTCGTTGAAGATGCCACCGCCTAGACCGTCTCCGCCACTGCCACCGGTGCCACCGGCGCCGCCTTCGGCCGCGTTCGCAAGGATCGCGGAGTTGCTGATCGAAAGCGTGGCGGGGGCACTGTAAGGGTCAGGGGAGTTGAAGAGCCCACCCCCCTCACCCGCCCCGCCCGTGCCGCCGGCTGCGCCGCCGACACCACCGATTGCCTGGTTCAGCGCAATGGTACTGTTGGTCACGGTCAGCGAGGTGGCATTGTAGGTTTGAGCCGTGCACAGCCCGCCGCCCTGGCCCGCGCCGCCCACACCGCCGGTGGCCCCTGTTCCTCCAGCACCGCCGGCGCCCCCCTGTGCCACGTTCGAGATGAAGAGGCTATTGCTCACGCTGGTGGTGGAAGACGTGGTGTTGGACAGGCCCCCGCCTTGGCCAGCACCCCCTGCGCCACCACTAGCACCGGCTGCCCCTGCGCCGCCGGCACCGCCGGAGGCCACGTCATGCACGAAAGAGCAGCCGTTGACCGTGGCGCTGGAGCCGCCGTCAACATTCATCCCACCGCCCTGGGCATACGCCCCTGCCACACCCGCGCTGCCACTGGTGCCCGCACCGCCGGCGCCTCCGATGGCCTGGTCGTGCGTGAACGTGGTGTTCGACACGACGACGGTACTCAAGTAATCGACGTCGAGTCCGCCGCCGTTGGCGAAGCCGCCAAATGGGTCAAATGGGTCGCTGAAACCACTGGCTCCGCCCTGGGCCTCGCATTGCGTGAAATTGCAATCACTGAGCGCCATGGTACTCTCGCCGCTCACGAACATGCCGCCACCTTCACCATCGGCACCATCCGCACCCGCCCCGCCGACCGCGACGTCCTGCTGGAAATTGCAGTTGGTGAATGTGGCCGTCGCGCCCGAGTACGGTGTGAAAAGGACAACGGATACGCCGCCCCCAATGCCCTCATTGCCGCCCCCAGTGTTCTCGTTGGCGATGATCGAGCCGCCGCCGATGGCGCTGTTCCCAATGAAATTGGTGTTACTCACCTCGACGTTGGGTCCATTGGAACCGACGCCCAATCCGCCGGCCTCCGCGATACCTCCGAAAAAGCCTGCGCCCCCCAAAGCCTGGTTGCCGGTGAACGTGCAGTTGCTCATGTCCAGCGCCTCCGGTGGATGCGCCACCGCTGGCCGCGCCGCCACCCACGCCGGCGCCATCCGCGCCGCCGATAGCGAGGTTATCCGTGAAAACGGTGTTGGTGATCGTCGCCGAATCGCAGGAGAGCCCGCCTGCACCTGCACCGCCGGCGCCTGCACCGCTGTCCAGCGGAGCCGTCGACGTGCCGCCGACCGCCCGATTCCCGGCCAGGGTCACGTTGGACAGGACCAGCGGCGCAGAGGAGTTGACGCCGCCCCCGCCGCCGCCCCCGCCGCCGAGGGTGGCACTGCCCGGGCCGCCTTGCGCGAGATTGTCGTCCACGGCGCCGTTGCTGATGGTCAACGCGCCGGATGTGCAGTACAGCCCACCGCCGTCAGCCGACCCTCCCCCGTAGGTGTACGCAAAAGTCCCTGACGTGGATCCGGTGAAGCCGCCGCCGAAACTCCCCGTCGCGTGATTGTCTTCTACGATGCAGTTGCTCACGCTCGCGTTCACTTGCGCGCTCGCGACACCGCCGCCGTATCCGGGCCCGGAGGGGCCGCTGCCCAGGGCTGCGTTCGACTTGATCGTCGTTCCAGCGATCGCGAGCGCGGTGGCCGCGGGAGGCGGCGCAACGCCGAAATCGAACTCATCGTCGATGCCGCCCCCGTAACCGTTCGAGCCCAGTATGAGGACCGTAACCCCGTGCACGACATCGGTGGCGAGGCTGCCGCCCTGGGCCGTGTTGCCGGTGAGCGTGCTCTGCGCGATGGAGACGTTGCCCGCGACGGCCCCTAGCGCGCCGCCTCGGCCGGAGCCGGGATCAACCAAGGGTTGGAGCGGAAAGGTGAAATTCGAGGCCGCATACAGGAGGTCGGAGCCACCCAGGGATTGGTTTCCCGTGAACGTGCTGTTGCCCACGACGAGGCCTGGCGTTGCCGCCGTGAAGAAGGCGCCCTCGCCGATGGCGCCGCCCATTGCCGTGCCGACCACAACGAGCGCCGCCGTGCTGGAGCTGGCGTTACCGTCGCTGCCGCCCTGCGCCAGGTCGTTCGTCAGCGTGCTGTTGGTGACGGTCAGCCCTCCGCCATCGTTCCAGACACCACCGCCGCCTGCCACGCCAAGCAGGCTGGCGCTGAGGCCACCTGGGAGCGTCACGGCCACGCTCACCGCACCACCATTGGCGGCCACGGCCTGGTCGCCGGTGAACGTGCTATGGTCAATCGTGACCGTGCCGGCTTCGTCGTCGATGGCGCCGCCGAACGCATTGCCGCCGCCGGTGCCCCCGAGAGCCAGATCACCCGTGAAGGTGCTTCGCGAGACAGTCAGTGTCGCCCCCGCCTCGTTCTCCACGCCGCCGCCCCGGCCGGCCCCGTCGCCGAACAGGCCGCCTCCCGCCACCCCCTGCGCCACGTCGGCGCCGAGCACGTCCTGGGTCAGCGTCAGGTTCCCCGCATTGAGGGCGGCGGCCCCGTCGGTGGCGACGCCATCCGTGAGCGTCAGACCGGAAATCGTCACTTTCGCGCCACTGCCGATCTCGAACAGCCGGCTCGCCGCATTGCCACTGATGGCCAGCTCGCTCGCGCCGGGGCCGGCGATGGTCACGCTCTGGTTGACCACGAGCTGGCCCTGAGTCAAGGTGATGGTTTGGCCATCGAGCGCGCGGGCGAACTGGATGGTGTCGCCGTTCTTGGCCGCGGCCAGCACAGTGCGCAGGGTGCCGGCAGAGCCGTCGTCAAGGGCGCTCTTGACGACCAGCGTGCTGAGCAAAGTCCGGTCCTCAAGAACGTCAAGGCGCGGAATCGCCGTTGGGGTGCCGGCTTTCGGCGGGCTCGAGAACGCCGGTCGCGCGAGGACTCGCCCCGCCACTCCTGAAACGGTTTCAACAACATGGTCTGGATCTCCCAGGTAGGTGCGGTCTGCGTCATGATGACAACGGATTCGCCGTGGGCGCGAGACCGAGCGCCCGGGCGTTGCCCTCTTCAAGAATCGGTCGTCAGAAGTAGGATGGAAGGGCGATTGGCTATTTGGCGAGCAAGGCCTGGACCTCCGCCCAAAGCTGCTTGAACGATTCCTGCTCCGCGGCCGGCAAGCGGGCGACCGTAGTCGCATCGCGCAGGCCGGCCAATGCTCGTTCGGACTGCCAACGCCCGAGCCATTCCTGAAGCCGCTGGCGCTCCTTTGGACTGCCCACAGACAGCAGCTCGCCGTACGCTTTCAGCTCGGCCCGCAGCCACTCTAGAGCCTGCTTTCGCCAGCGGACCCGTTCCGGGCCATCCAGTTGGCCTGCGTCGTCCCCCCGGCCGCAGCCGGCCAGGGCCGCTGCGCACGCGGCTTGGTAGCGATGGCTACATTCGAGGTCGCCAGTCGTTTTCGGGTCGGCGGTCAGAACTTGGGAGAAGAAGCGGGCGGCGGCGACATAGCGCTTCTTTTCGTAGCAGAGATGGGCATACGCGTCCCGCTCGTCAGCATCCGCAGGTTGCGCTTCACCCCGGAGGACGGCGGCCAGCCGGCCATCGAGCTCGATCCTCCTCCGGCATTGTCTCACCCACCGAGCCGACGGATAGCGCCAATCCTTGCGTCGGGAGCCCAGTTCGTGCCCACGCTCCAGGGCGATGAGAGCCTGGGTATACTCCCCTTGTTTCCAGAGCGCGTGGCCGAGGTTACAGTGACTCTCGGCATGATCGGGCATCAGGTCGATGGCCCGGCGAAGGGGGGCCAGTGCCTCGTCGACGCGACCCATGTTCATCAGTGAAGTGCCGAGGTTATAGTAGGCGTCGCCATCATCCGGCTTCAACTGGCTGGGGCGCCGCCAAGCGGCGGCCGCCTCGTTAAGGTGGCCTTTGTCGGCCAGGACCCGACCGAGCTTGGAGTGAGCCA
>CAWJTQ010000026.1:0-152260 GCA_963845695.1 uncultured Isosphaeraceae bacterium
GGTGGTAAGAACGGCTGGTCGAAGCCGGTGAGGAAGCTGCCGAGCCGGTTGTTGAAGTAGACGGTCAGAGACCCGTCGCCAGCATTGCGGACGATCAAGTCGTCCCAGCCGCTGCCATTGAGGTCGGCCGCGGCGATCTGCGCCGGGAGTTGGCCGGTGGTCAAGGATCCCGACCCGGACGAAGCTGCCGTCGCGGAAGGCAAAGAGCGAGATTGCGTTATCCTGGGCATCGACGCTGGCCAGCAGTGGTCCGTCCATGGTGTTGGGCACCCAGGCGATGTCGCGCGAGGGGAATTCCACGGCCCCTGTTGAGGGATCGAGCTTCTGGACCGGAACCGGCGGCTCGAAGCTGCCGGGTTGGCCGGGGATGCCCTGGCGATAGAGAATGTTGCCGTGCCCATCAACGACCAGGACGTCGTCGGTGCCGTCGCCGTTGACGTCGGCGACGAGGGGATTGGCGTAAGGAGTTATGGCCAACCGGCTGGGGTCTACGAACGTGCCGTCGCCGTTGCTCAGCAGGATGGAGATATTGTTGGAATTTGTGTTGGCGGTGGCGAGGCCGAGCCGGTCGCTGCCGGTGAAGTCCCCCGCCACGATGGCGATCGGAGTCGCCCCGGCCGCGTACTGGACAGCGGGCTGAAAGGTGCCATCGCCGTTGCCCAGCAGAACCGAAATGGTGTTGTCGCCTGTATTGGCGACGGCGAGGTCGAGCCGACCGTCGCCGGTGAAATCCCCCGACACGATCGCTTCAGGTGAGTATCCGACCCGGTAATCGACGGCGGGTTGGAACGTGCCGTCGCCGTTACCCAGCAGAACCGAGACCGTATTGTCATCGGAGTTGGCAGTGGCCAGGTCGAGATGGCCGTTTCCGGTGAAGTCCCCCGCCACGATGAACCTTGGGGCCTTACCTACCATGAAGGTCACCGGTGGTTGGAAGGTGCCGTCGCCGTTGCCCAGCAACACAGCGACGGCTCCCTCGTCAGAGAAATCCGCGACGGCCAGGTCGGTCCGGCCGTCGCCCGTGAAGTCCCCCGCCACGATGGAGAATGGCGCCGAATCATCCCCCACCGCGTACTGTTTGGCGGACTGAAAGGTCCCGTCGCCATTGCCTCGCAGCACCGAGACTTCGCCCATAGTCGTGTTGTTTACGAGGTCATAGACGGATCCTGACACAGCGAGGTCGAGCCGTCCGTCGCCGGTGAAATCTCCGGCCACCAACGATTCAGGATTGTATCCGACCGTGTAATCGACTGCGGGTTGGAACGTCCCGTCGCCGTTGCCCAGCAGGATACTGACACCGCCTTGGTCCGTGCCTAAAATGTTGTAGACCACGGCGAGGTCGAGCCGTCCGTCGCCATTGAAGTCGCCCGCCACGATGGCACCCGGGTACGACCCGACAGCGTACTGGACCGCGGGCTGGAACGTGCCATCGCCATTGGCCAGCAGGATCGAGACATCGTTCGAGCCATCGTCGGCGACGGCCAGGTCGAGCCGGCCGTCGCCGTTGAAGTCCGCCGCCACGATGGCACTTGGTTCCGCCCCCGCCGCGTTCTGCGCTGGGCCTGTGCCTGAAACGAGCCGTCGCCGTTGCCCATCAACACCGAGACTGTGTTGTCCCCAAGGTTGGCGACGGCGAGGTCGAGCCGGCCTCCGCCGGTGAAGTCGCCCGCCACGATGGAGCTTGGAAACTCTCCCACCCCGTAGGTGACTTGGTGCTGGAACGTGCCGTCGCCATTGCCCAGCAACACCGAGACCGTGCCGGGGGAGTAGCCGCTGCCGCCGGGGCTATTTGTTACAGCGAGGTCAACCCGGCCGTCGCCGGTGAAATCGCCCGCCACGATGGCATCTGGGGCGATCCCCGCCGCGTACTGGACCGCGGGCTGGAACGTGCCGTCGCCGTTGCCCAGCAAGACCGACACGTCGTTGTCGAAGATGTTGAGGAAGGCGAGGTCGAGGTGGCCGTCGCCGGTGAAGTCGCCGGCCACCAGTGGACCGTAGATTCCCGTCGCGACTGTCTTCGCGGGCTGGAAGGTGCCATCCCCGTTGCCCAGCAACACACTCACACCGGCTTGGGACGTGGAATAATTGCCGATATAGGTCACAGTGAGGTCGAGCCTGCCGTCGCCGTTAAAGTCCCCGACGACCAGGTAGCCCGGATGGCTTCCAGCCGCGTACTGGACCGCGGGCTGGAAGGTGCCATCCGCGTTGCCCAGCAGCACGTACACGCCGCCTG
This sequence comes from uncultured Isosphaeraceae bacterium, assembly GCA_963845695.1. Classification (GTDB taxonomy): domain Bacteria; phylum Planctomycetota; class Planctomycetia; order Isosphaerales; family Isosphaeraceae; genus CAWJTV01. The sequence continues at coordinate 2,234 of CAWJTQ010000026.1, forward strand.
GGTCGGTTCCCTGACTTCCAAAGAAGGACACATCCCCTTGACAGGCGACGGCGAGGTCGAGTTTGCCGTCGCCGGTGAAGTCCCCCGCCACGATGGAGAGTGGGTTAATCCCGACCGCGTACTGGACCGCGGGCTGGAAGGTGCCGTCGCCGTTGCCCAAGAGCACTGAGACTTCGCCCACATCGGTGTAGGTGACGGAGTCGTAGCTGGAGGTCGCCACGGCCAGGTCGAGGCGACCATCGCCGGTGAAGTCTCCCGCCACGATGGGGCCTGGGTTCATCCCGACCGCGTACTGGACTGCGGGCTGGAAGGTGCCGTCGCCGTTGCCCAAGAGCACTGAGACTTCGCCCACATCGGTGTTGGTGACGGAGTTGTAGCTGGAGTCCGCCACAGCCAAGTCGAGGCGACCATCGCCGTTGAAGTCCCCCGCCACGATGGAGAATGGGGACGACCCCACCGGGATCGGCTCGAACGGCGCGGCGGCGGCCGGCGTGAGCATGGTCGTCCAGGTGTAGGCACCTTGGCCGCCTCGGCTGTCCACTGCGAGCGAATAATCGCCGGCCGTGAGATACTGGTCGATTGCGGCATCGGGATCGTCGGGCGAAACGCCATCGCTCTGAACGAGGACGTGGCCTTGAGCGTCCACCAGGGAAAGTTGGCTTGCGGCGCCTTGGGCCGCCACGACGGCGATCAGCCGCTGGCCCACGGTTGCGTCGATCGTGACGCTCGCGAGCGCCAGACCACGGACGGTGTCATTCCCGCCGGAGATGATGAGGGAGCCAGGGCTCCCCGGCGACAGGCCGCTGAATGCAATCAGCGGCGTGCCGGCAAAGCCTGGCTGAGTGGTGCCGTCGATGAGCACCGAGGTCGTGATCGGGGGAAGGGGAGCGACGGGTTCGATGGTCTGGACGCCGGCGCCGGGGATGGCGAAATCGATCGTGACCGGTCCGTCGGTCACGGTATTGGCATCCAGGATCGCCTGGCGGAGCGAGCCGGGGCCGCTGTCGGCCGTGGTCGTGACCACGAAGACGCCGTCTGTGAGCACGAGCTGGGCCTCAAGCGGCGGCGCGCCGGATGACTGGGCGTTGACCGTGAGGGTGGCGAAGACATGGCGTCCAGCGGGCGGCGTGTAGGTCAGGCCCTCCAGCGCCGTGTCGAGCGCGGGAAGCGAACCACTGTAGGACAGCGTACCTGTCCCGTCGCCGGAGCCTGACAGGCCCGCGGTAGTTGACAGCGTCAGGGTCCCGGCCGAGACCGAAATCGTCAGTTTCCACGTCGGGTTGAAGGGCCCGGTATCGAGGTCCTGGATCGCGATGCCATCGCCGGACATGGTTGCCAAGGTCAGAGGCTGGTTGGCCGCCATACGAAGGGAATGCGAAGGCGCCTGGAGGATGGCCCGGCGCAGGGCCGAGACCTCGGAGGTGTTGCCGTAGGGGTCGGTGGCCGTGGCCGTGACGATCGGTAGCCCGGCCGGCGCCGTGAATGGGACGGCGAAAACGACCTGTCCGCTCGGGTCGGTCGTCACTTGCAGCGAGCCGAGATAATCTTCGGCCTCGCCGGACCCATCGGCGTTGTAAGCGGCACTGGCGAAGAGATCGATACGGAAGGTCGTGTCGGGCAAGCTGCCCCACAGCCCCCCCTCGAGCTGACCGTCGGCGGCGGTGAAGATGATCGGGAAGTTCTGGAGGTTGTTGGGTCCCTGCGCGGAGAGGAGGAGTTGTAAGTGACCCCGTCGTTCCCGAGGTCGATGGCCTGTCCCGTATTGTCGTAGATGCGGTTGGCGGTGATCTGGTTTCCAGTGGAAGTAGATGGCGAGGTCTGACCGATGTAGACACCGTCCCCTCCGTTATACGCGATCAAGTTGCCCGAGCTGGCGACCATCCCGCCGATTGTATTATCGACGGCCCCATCGTTGACTTGGACACCGTGAGAGCCGTTTCCGAGGAGGCCAGCCCCCATGGCATCCGTCCCGATCTTGTTCCCGGCGACAACGTTTTCGTTCGCCCCGGAGCCGAGCGCGACGCCGCCAAAGGCGTTGCCGGAGATCACATTCCCTTCGTCGCCGAGGGCAGTGCCGCTATTCGGGTAGACTCCGATCCAATTCGATGAGGCGTCCCTGCCGATATAAATGCCGTAGAAGAAGTTACCCAAAGCGACGTCGCCCGTGACGTCGGTCCCGATGAAGTTGCCCGCGACGATATTCCGGTCCGTCCCGATTTCCTCGATGGCAACACCAGAACCAAACGTGCTTCCTGAGATAACATTGCGCTCACCAGCGTCGTTCGACTCCCGCGCCGTCGGTGCCGATGCGGTTGCCGGAGGCGCCGCCGGAGATCACCACGTCGTCGTTGACGTTATTGCCCTCGGAATCAGAGTAGAATGTGCCGCCGTTCCCGAGCGCGCTTGTGCCGGTGACGTCGGTGCCGATGAAGTTGCCCGCGACGACGTTGCCGTCCGTGCCTTGACCCGAGATCCAGACGCCTGCCACGGCATTGGCGCTGAGCAGGTTCCGCTCGGCCGCGTCATTCGCGCCATCGCCGTTGGTGCCGATCAAGTTGTTGGCAGCTCCCCCGTCGATCTCGACCCCGAAATTATTTGGCAGAGCCTGCGTACCGGTCGGATCGGTGCCGAGGAAGTTGCCGTAGATCCAATCGCCCGTGGCGCCGGTGCCCGTGAGGTGGATGCCGGCGCCCTGGCTGAAGCTGTCGATATCCAGGCCGCGGACGGTGACATTCGGCGCGGTGATCTGAAGCCCGTCGCCTCCACCGGCCTGGGTTCCGCTCAGCTCGATCAGCGGCATGCCCGAGAAGCCGGGTTGGGATTCGCCGTCGATCAGGGCGGGGTTGGTGATCGTCGGAAGGGAGGAGAGCGGGGCGATCGTTTGCACCGCGGTCGCCGGGATGGCGAAGTCGATGGTATTCGTCGTTCCCGTTGCGGCGTCGGAATCGAGGATGGCCTGTCGGAGCGAGCCGGGGCCGCTGTCGTCGGTGTTGGTGACCAGGAACGTCGAGAGCACGGTCCGGTCTTCCAGCCATTCGCAGCGAGGCCGGTTGCGGCGGGCCAGGACGGGCGACCGGAGCGCGGCGACGCGTCGCTGATGGCGACGGCGGTTGCTGCGGTGCGGGATGGGGATCGCGAGGTTCATGGAATCGAATCCTCCCGACGACGCAGGGGGTCGCACGGTCGTCTCCCGGATGAAGCTTTTGTAGGGTGGGTGAAACCCACCGATGTTACGAGACTCCTCGCTCATTACTACCTCGGTTCGACCGATTTCCGTACGCCGAAGGCGTTACACAACAAAGCCCAGGGTCGCGCAGCGCACCCTGGGAACGCCGGGTCGCCTCGCCGTTCCGTTTTCCTTCTTCTCCGGCGCACCCCAACGGGGTTCCCCATCCCGCCGCAACGGTTCGGCTGGGGAGCGAATTGTGAAACCCCGTTGGGGTACAGGCGATGAGGGAATTCGAGGCCCAGGGTGCGCCTGCGGCGACCCTGGGCTTTGCTGTGCAACGCCTTCGGCGTAAGGATTCGAGGCCCAGGCCTGCGCCTGCGGCGACCCTGGGCTTTTCTCTGTAACGCCTTCGGCGTAAGGATTGCCATGGAATCCCGCTCGTAGGTCCTTGAACCGGGTGGTGTTCGACGAGGAGTGTCGAGGTTACGCCCTGATCGTAATGCCCTGGAAGCCGGTGGGTTTCACCCACCCTACAAGAGTCCCCGTTACCCCGCCCCGCGGCCGGGGCGCAGTGGCCGAAGCGCGGGGTCGGCCAGGACGGCGGCGCGATCCGGCGCGGGCGTCTCCTCGAGGACCTGCCGGAGCAGCTCGAGGGCGCGGGCGCGGTAGCCGCGATAGAGCCGGACGGCGCGCTCGCCCTGGCGGCCGACGCCGGCCGCGGCGTACTCGCCGGCCTGGGCATAGATCCGGGCCGCGTTGAGCCGGGCCTGGCGGCCGGTCCCGGGGCCGGACTCGTCGGTCGCACGGCGCTCGCCAGGCGGACGGCGGCGTCGGCGTCGGCCACGGCTTTCTCCCAGTCGCCCAGCCGGACCCGGGCCAGCCCGCGGCCGGCGTGGGCCTCCGCCTGGTCTTCGATCTGCTTCAGCGACGCTTCAAAATCGCCCAGCGCCAGGCGGGGGGCGTCGGCGAGGTGGTAGGCCCAGCCGCGATGGTTGAGCAGCCGGGCCCGGATCGTCGGCTCGGTGTCGGGCCGCAGCTCGATCGCCCGGGTGTAGTCGGCGATCGCGCCCGGGAGGTCCTCGCGGGCGACCCGGGCCAGGCCGCGGATCTCCAGGACCTCGACCGTGGGCTCCTCGCGGGCGAGGTAGGCGTCGCACGAGCCGAGCACCTCGTCGTGACGCTTCAGGGCCAGGAGCGACGAGATCCGCAGCCGGTGGGCCCCGGCATGGTCGGGGACGCGCCGCATCGCCTCGGCGCAGGCCGCCAGGGCCGCCTCCGGCTGGCCCCCGGCGAAGAGCAGCCGGGCGCGCTCGACGTGGTCGTCGGCCACCCGCGATCGGTCGGCGGGATCCAGCCGGATGGCCTCGTCGAGGTCGCGCAGGGCGGCGGTGCGCTGCTCGGGCGTCGCATCGCGCCGGCCGGAACGCAGCCGGGCGCGCGTCCGGTGCAGCTCGGCACGCTTCGACGGGTCGGGCGCCCGCTCGATGGCCTGCGCGAAGGCCCGGGACGATTCGTCCAGCCGCCCCTGCCCCTGGTAGAGCTGGCCCAGCGTGGCGTACGCCTCGTAGGGCGCCGGATTGAGCCGGATCGCCGCCTCCAGGTCGGCGAGCGAATCGGCCGCCCGGCCCGCCTGGAGGTACATCCCCCCGCGGTTCACCAGCAGGACGTAACGCAGCTCGTCGTTCGGGCGACGCTCCATCGCGGCCCGGTAGTCGGCCAGGGCGGCGTCGAAGGCCCGGGCGGCCTTCTCGCGGAGTGCCGGGGCCTCGGCGGCGTGCTCGCGGATCATCCCCATGAGGTGGTTCCCCTGCTCGCCGTGGATCAGGGCGCGCAGGAGGTACAGCCCGATGAGGTCGCGATGGGCCCGCAGGCAGGTGTTGACGCTGCCCAGCGCCTCCGCCAGCCGCCGGGGCTGCACCTGGTAGTGGCAGACGGCCAGCAGGAGGTGGGCCGCCGTCAGGCTGGCGTCGAGCCGGATGGCCTCCTCCAGCGCGTCGATGGCCTCGTCCCATCGGCGCTCGATGAGCCGCTCGCGGCCGATCAGGAAGTGGTCCAGGGCCGTGACCGGGGGCCGGCGGGCGGCCAGCCCCTCCTCCCGCGCCCGGCCGTCGGCGTCGCCGAGCCGGGCCAGGAGCGCGGCGCGGCGCAGGTGGTAGGCGGCGGTCGGATCATCGGGGCGCAGCCGCGCCGCACGGTCGAGGATCTTCAGCCCCGCGGCCGGCTCGACGGCCCGGGAGAGGATCAGCAGCAGGTCGTAACACCCCTCGACGATCGTCCGCTTCTCGACGTCCGTCAGGGAATCGGGCAGTTCGCCGGCCAGGGCCCAGCCCTCGTCGGTCCATCGGCCGTCTCGCGCGTAGACCGACAGCGCCTCGCGGACCGCGTCGCGGAACCGGGCGTGGCCCTCGGCCGGGTTCAGCTCGTACTCGGCGGCGCCGAGCTGGGCCTGGGCCCGCAGGCCGACGAACCGGTCGAACTGCTCCCGCTCGGTGCGCACCAGCTCCTCGTGGGCCTGGCGATCCCTCGCCTCTCTGAGCTTCGCCTCGACCTCTTCGAGGGATGCGGTCATCCGGCCCTCCAGATCCGGGATCAGCGACTTGTCTTCATGCTTGAGAGTGCCGAGGAAATTGGAGATCTCACCATGGACCCGGGTCAGGTCCTCGGTCGTGGCCGCGTCGCGAACGGCGTCCCGCAGGCGGTCCCTCTGGACGAGCCTCGTCACGGCCCGCTGGCTCCGCCCGACCAGATACAGGGCGCCTCCGATCGTCGTCCCCAGGAACGCGGCGACGCCCAGCGCCCACAGGGCGGCGACGGCCGGGCGGCGGCGGGCCCACTTCGAGCCCCGCTCCAGCGCCGAGGCGCGGCGCGCGTGGATCGTCTCGCCGTCGCGGAACCGCGCCAGGTCCTCGGCCAGGGCCCGCGCCGAGGCGTAGCGCCGCGCCGGCTCCTTGCTCAGGCACTTCAGGCAGATGGTCTCCAGGTCGCGCGCGACCTTCGGGACGAGTCGGGACGGCGGCACCGCCTCGGTCTCGACGACCTGGCGGATCGTCTCGATCGGCGTCTCCCCCTTGAAGGGCGGGCGGCCGGTGAGCAGCTCGTAGAGGATGGCCCCCATCGCGTAGATGTCCGCCGCCGGGCCGACGTCCCGGACGTGCCCCCGGGCCTGCTCGGGGGCCATGTAGCTGGGCGTCCCCAGGATGGCGCCGCTCTCGGTCTGCTTGCTGTCCGATTCCATCCGCTTGGCCAGGCCGAAGTCGGTGACCTTGGGGATGCCGTCGCGGGTGAACAGGATGTTCGACGGCTTGAGGTCGCGGTGGACGATCCCCGCGTCGTGGGCGACCTGGAGGGCCTCGGCCAGGGCGATCATCAGCTCGACGGCCTCGCCCCCCGGCCGGGGCGTGCCATTGAGGCGCGCGTCCAGGCCGCCGCCCTCGAGCAGCTCGAGCGCCACGTAGGGCAGGCCGCCGGCCTCGCCGATGTCGTAGATCTGGAGGATGTGGGGATGCCCGAGGCGGGCGACTGCCTCGGCCTCGATCCGGAACCGGGCGAACTGCTCGGGCCGCGCCTGGTCGCCGCCGCGGATCATCTTGATCGCGACCGGGCGGTTCAGGCCGATCTGATGCGCCAGGTAGACGACGCCCATGCCGCCCTCGCCGATCTTCTCCCGGATCGCGTAGCCGGCGATCGCCGGCCAGCCGGAGCGCACGGAGGCCCGCGGACGGTCCCGGGGCGCGTTCGGGACGCCGTCGCCCGGGGCGAGGCTCGCCGTCGCGTCCGACTCCGCGGTGGCCCCCTCGGGACAGGTCGTCCCGTCGTCCACCGAGGTCGGGGACGGTCCAGCGATGCCGTCATGCGCCCCCGTCGCCGCTTGCGTGTCCCGATCCTCCCAGGGTCGAGCGGGCCGTCAGCCGCTCGAGCTGGTCCTGGCAGGCCGGGCAGTCCTCGACGTGGGACTCGATCTCGGACTCGCGGACCGGCCCGAGGCGCTCCTCGATGAGGCGACGGAGTTCTTCGACGGAGGGGCAGGGCTCGAGGACCATGGGCGCAGTCCCCGTTCAGGCAGCGTCGCCGATGCTGGTATAGGTTTACGATGTCTTACAATACTGACAAACCCCCCGGAATATTACATCGAGATTTTTTATGGGTCGGAATTCTTCCGATGAGCCGCGACGCGACAATCCGCTGGACTGGGGAGGCGACCTCGTAGCCATCCATCCGCGGGAGCTTGATGTCGAGGAGGATGTGTTCGGGGAAGCAGTGCCTGGCGAGCACCATGTCCTTAGTACCGCACCACGAAAATGGGGATCGGAATTGGGGAGTGCGAGGCTAGCGCGGGACGCGACGCAATACTTCGCCTCGCGGCGAAGCCACCGCTGCACGATCGCGCGGCTGACCGACCCCCAGCGTTCAGCGCGTTCCCGAGTGGCTTTCCAACCATGCCCGCGCCTCTGCCGACTTCGCCCACTCGCCCGCGACCCCCCTGGTGGCGACGTTGAGGCGGTTCCACACGTTGACCGTGGCGATGGCGATGAGCAGGGCCGCGAGCGCCGGCTCGTCGTAGTGCCGGGCGGCCTCCAACCACACCTCGTCGGGAACAGGGTCAGCCCGGTCGCTGAGGCGGGTGACGGCCTCGGTCGAGCGCGAGCGCGGCGCGCTCGGCGTCGTCGAAATAGGGCGCGTCCCGCCAGGCCGCCACCGTGAAGAGCCGCTCGTCCGTCTCTCCCGCCTTCTTCGCGAGGAGAGGGTGCATGGAGAGGAAGGCGCTGCAACCATTGATCTGGCTCGCGCGCAGGTGGACAAGGCCGAGCGTCGCCGGCGGCACGCCGTCCTTCTCCGCGCACGCCCCCAGGCGCGCAGGGCCTGCATCGCGTCGGGAATGACCATCGCCGAATTGTTCATTCGTGCTTTCATGATTTCTCTCCTCCGAGGGTCTTGGAGTATCCTCGCTAAACCCAAATTCGGGACATCCCGGTCTCGACGTGGACTCTGGCGTTGCATCCATGACGGCCATCGCGCTCCACGGCGTGCGTTTCCACCGGAATGTGATCTCCTTGTCACATCGGCCGGGTTTCGTTCGTCACCACGATGACGAAACGCGGAGAGGGAGTGTGACCGATGAGCGGAGACGAATGGATGGCGGAGCGATTCGAGGCCAACCGCACTCACCTGCGGGCGGTGGCCTACCGGATGCTCGGCTCGCTGAGCGAGGCGGACGACGCCGTGCAGGAAGCCTGGCTCCGGCTCAGCGGCTCCGAGACGAGCGGCGTCATCGCGAGTGAGTCCGCTCGAGCACCTTGGGGCCGAAGGCACACCCGCTGCTGATCACCATCAGCGTGAGCCCCGCCGTGAAAGTCACGGTCATTCGGAGTCCGCGGGTCGCCGGGGCATCGACTCCTCCACCCATCGACTGCCCGAACGGACCCCGACCTCGAGGCGGGAGACGACCGAGACGGGTCCGTCGCGGACGTGCTCGACCTTTCGGTCCTCGATAGTGATGATTGGTTCACTATTCTGGACGAGATCGAGATCGATCACGCGTCGTCGTTGACGAAACTACGAGGATTGTATCGGTTATTCCGGCCCGTCCGCTGAAGCCTACTCGATGCGACCCGCGAGAGATGTTGTGTCACGGATTCCGCGGGGTGGATGCGATCCCGCCGGTCGCCGCGAGCTGCTGGCATCAGATCGTTGCCGTCGACACCTCGCTCATGGCATGCCGACGCGCCGGCGGCTGCCAGACGGGTAGGTCGCAGAGCTTCCCTCCGCAGAAGATGTGGTGCCAGAGTTGAGTCGAGACCACGCAGGTCAACCCGACGTCGTAGACGAACCGGGTGGGCGTGATCCGCGGGATCCGGACCTGCCAGGCACGCTGCCGGGCCACGGCGTCGACATCGAAATAGCCCGTGGCTCGCAGCGATTCGGGGCTGAGCAACTGGTTAACCCACGACGGCCGATCTGGACCGAGGAAGGTCCCCGACATGCAGGCCCGGAACATCGTTTTCGGTCGTCGTGCGATCCGTTCCGGCAGGATCCGGGCCGCAACCTGGCGGAGGATCCACTTCTCGGTCCGCCCTCGGAGTTTGTATTCCGGCGCGATCCCGGCGCAGAACGCAATCACGTCGTCGTCGAGGAAGGGATAGCGGGTCTCGACCGAGGCGTTCATGGCGATGCGGTCCCCTTTGCAGATCATCAGGAGGCCGGCCAGCATGACCTTGTATCCCACGTAAAGCGACTGGTTGAGCGGGTGCCAGCGGCCGATACGAGCGTTGGTCAGATCCAGGTCGTCAAAGGGGCTGTGATCGCCCAATCGTTGCCACATGTCGTCCGAGTAGACCGTCGGCTTGGCTTGGGAGATCAATTCGTAGAGGTCCTGCTGAGCCGGTCTCACACCGCCCATCGCCATTTCGGGCGGCAGGTGAGGACGCCCGCCGGCTACCGCGCCCATGAGGAGCTTGCGGAAGAGTCGGGGTACAGCGGGACCGATCCAACGAGTGACCTGGTCGCGGACCATCTGGGTCTTGTACCAGACGTAGCCAGCGAGTGCCTCGTCGGCTCCCTCTCCGGTCAGCGCGACCTTGTAACCCTGCTGGTGCACGGCCTGGGCCAGTCGCAAGAGCGCGGCGCACGAGGTATCGAGAACCGGGCCCTCGGCGGCCCGGATCAGTTCGGGGAACGTCTGGGCCAGCCCCGAACGATCCATCGTGACCGTCGTCAACGGCGAGCCCAGCACCTCGGCCGCTTCGGTCGCATGCGCACGCTCGTCCGGACCGGCCTTGTCGAATCCGATTGTGAACGACGGGATCGTCCCGCCCCGGTGACGGCTGCACGTTCCGAGAACGACGGTCGAATCCAGGCCGCCGCTGATGTAGCTGACCACCGGCACGTCGCTCCGCAGCCGACGCTCCACGGATTGCGTCAGGAGCGCCTCGAGCTCTTCGACTAGTGGGGTGGGGTCGTCGAGCCGGCGCTCCTCACCGGCGTCGGGGAAGTCAAGGTCCCAGTATCGGTGTTTGTCGACGCGCCCGTCCTGGACTTTCAGGAAATGGCCGGGCGGCAGCGAGGAGATCCCCTCGAAGAAGGTCCGGGTGGTTCCCGGCGCAGAAGAACGTGAAGAGATGGTCCACCCCGCGGGGATCCGGTCGGGCCGCCACCAACCCCGAGGCCAGCAGGGCTTTGATCTCGGAGCCCCAGAGCAGCCAGCCGTCAACCTCCGTGTAATACAAGGGACAGATTCCCACCCGGTCACGGCCAAGGATCAACGTCCGGGTGTTCCGGTCCCAGAGCGAGACCGCGAACTGGCCTCGGGCCTTCTCGAACATCGCCGCGCCGAGATCTTCATAAAGATGGACCCACGCTTCGGTGTCGCATCGTGTCGACAGGCGATGGCCGCGGCTGAGCAGGTCCGGCGCGCAGTTCGGGATATTCGAAGAGTTCGCCGTTGAATGCGACCCAGACCGAACCGTCCTCGTTGCTGAGCGGTTGACGACCGCCGGACAGATCGATAATGGAAAGCCGGCGCGCGCCCAGGGCAACGCCGGGCTCGATGTGGAACTGCTCGTCATCCGGACCGCGATGAGCGATGGCCCCGGTCATTGCCTGGACGCGTTGCCAGGAAAACTCGCGTGTTCCTCTCAAGTCGATGGCGCCTGCGATGCCACACATGCGGAGTCCTCGGCTGATGAAACCAGGGGTGGACGATCGACCGGCTGCGGACGATCGCGTGATGCGGTCTGTCGAGACGACCACCAGTCAGAAGCTCCGCGTCCGCGGGTTGACCGGTCCGGCGCATCGATTCGTACACGGACTGATCCCTGTGGTGGTATCAGTCGGATAGGGGTAGGGTCAAGGGTTGCGGGTTGGGCGAGGTCAGCGCGCGTCGGCGGCAGGCCCATCGATAGACCAGACCGCCCCAGATGCCAATCACGAAAGTACCGATCCGGAGCAGGACACCGCGGGGACCGAGGGGGACATAGAACGCCACGATTTCAGCCCTCGCTGATGGTGAAGTGTGATGGGGGCGACGAGGAGCGACGGCTCCTTACCGGCTCGTACCGGTGCCCCGTGATGGCCGTCGCAGATACTGCTCTGGCCGGCGAACCGATCCTTGATCCGGGTGCCCAGGACGGGGATCGTGGTGTGGGTCGCGCCGCACTGGTTGGCGAAGATCACCGGCACTCCCAGATCCGCCGCGACCTTCGCCGGAATCGCCTCCGAGAGTGGGCCGACGTGCCCGAGCAGCCAGTGACGGCGGCCGGAGTCGCGATCGGCGAATTCCGGCCACGCCGCCGAGACGATGGCCAGGTCGATCCGGCCTCGGTAGTCGTTCCAGACTTTCTGGTAGATCATGTCGGCGCAAATCGCGAACCCAACGCGTCCCCAGGGCGTCGACACGATCAGTGGCGATCGGCCGGGCCGGAAACGGAACCGCTCCCAGAAGACCAGGTTGCGCTTGCGGTAGACCTGGATCTCACCGTCGGGCCCACAGTAGACCACCGAATCATAGAGGTGCCGCCCCTCGCGCTCGACGAACCCCGCGGCGATCGCCATTCCCCACCGGCGGCACCTTCGGCTGAGATGCCGGATCGTCGGGCCCTCGACCGACTCGCTGAACGGCCCATAGTCCGGACGGAGACTGTAGCCCGTATTGAACAGCTCGGGAAGCACCGCCAACTCGACGCCGTCGCCATGAGCCGAGCGCAGGAACTCGTCGGCCCGGTGCAAGTTCGCCGAGACGTCGAGAGGATCCGAGGTCATCTGGACGGCAGCCACAACGATCTTCACGGCCGTTCACCTCGTTCGGTTGACCGATCCTTTGGGAGCCCGTGTCTCATCCATCGGCTCTAGGCTCTCGCCGGATCAAGCCGATGTCCGGGATTTCTCGCCGCACGCTCCACCAGGGCGATTTCCACGCGATCCGACGGAATTGCGTGATGACACGTTCCCTTCAGATCGTGCCTAGAATCCGAACCATCCGAGGATTCCCCCGCGTCGCGGCCTGGGAAGGACCTGAGCCTCGCTCCGCATCGACTCGGCGCGGTTTTTCACGGCCTCTGCCGTCGGCGACTTGAACGGAGCCATCTTGTAGGTGAACTCTTGCTCGTCGCGAATCACCCACGGGATCAGGTTCTCGCTGAAGAACTCGGTCGCATAATTGTCCCACCAGGGGGCGTTAACCGGCTGAATGATGGTCTGCGTCTCGTAGCCGTCCAGGACCAGGGTGATCCGCCGATCTCCGTAATACTCAAACTGGCGTGAAGCCGGTGAGGGACCGAGCGCCTCGTCATTCACGATGACCAGGCGCGCCCGGCGGATCGGTGCGCACGGTGTATCGACGAACGACGCAACCCGAGAAAAGGGCGATGCTGGGCAAGAGAAGCAAGGCCGCCAGGCAGCGGCTTGTGGAGTGGGAATTCACCATCCATGGCTCTCCCAGCACCTGCGCGTGCTACCAACGAGTGACACGAACCCTCAGCCGGACCGAAGGGGCACGATCTGCCGGCTGCTGGTCAGGGATCCGGCCTCCTGCCGGTCCGAGCGCTTGATCTTCAGGGCCTCGACTCAGCAGGCCCAGCGCGATCCGCCAATGAGTCCGGATCGACGGGAACGAGCGGGATTGTATCGACGCATCGGAGACAGGGCAAGTCGGCTTGGCGCGTCGCCGAAACCACTGCCATACTGACCCGTCCTGGATTATGATGGTAAGAGCCATGTTATGACAGGCTTCCGCGCCGTGTAGGCGATCGATTGAGAGCCCGCTATGAACCCGGATCCCGTCAATCCTGGACGAACTGGTTCGACGCATCGTGGAGACCGTCCATCCCCTGAGGATCGTCCTCTTTGGTTCGGCCGCTCGCGGGGAGATGGGGCCGAACAGCGATCTGGATACTCTGGTCGTGATGCCGGGCGAATGTGATCGTCTCGAAGTCACCAAGACCTTGATTCGCCGACTTCGCGGGCTGGGATGTGCCAAGGACATCGTCGTGGTTCGTCAATCGGATGTCGAGCAGTATGGCGATAACCCGTACCTCATTATCCACACAGCGCTGTCAGAGGGAAAGGAACTGTATCATGCCGCCTCCTAGTCCCGCACCCGGCACGGCGCGAGAATGGTTGAGCCGAGCTCAGGGGAAACTTGCGCTCGCCCGCGAGCCGCTTCCACCAGGAGCCTTCTGGGAAGATCTGTGCTTCTTGTGTCAGCAAGGAGCCGAGTTGGCGATCAAGTCGATCTACCAGGTGCATGGCTGGATTTTTCCCTTTGTCCATGATCTGGGCGACCTGCTTGAGGGACTGGAACGTCAGGGCTTGAAGATCCCCGACGAGGTATGAGACTCAGAGAACCTTACTCCCTTCGCCGTTCAGGCCCGATAACCCGGCCCCTCGTCACCACAAACCCAGGCCGAGTTTCAGAATGCGCTCCGAATCGCCGAAACCGTCGTGGCGTGGGCACAATCGTTCCTCCCGTGAGACTCCATGCCGAGTCGCCGATCGTCGGTTATTAACTCCTGCCAGCCTGCAATTGATTCCGACACGATGAACATCACACAAATCCAGCAACCGATCGCGAGCGTCAAGACCGGATGGCTCGTCCTGGGCGTCTTCGAGAATGAGACCATATTCGTACCTGAACTGGTCGGCACGGGTGCGGGCAAGACCGTCGAGCGGCTTCGCTCTGACAAAGACGTGACCGGCACGCTTGGCGAACTGACCGTGTTGCACGAGCCGCAGGGACTCGAGGCCGGCGCGATCGTGCTGGTCGGACTCGGGCCACGGGACCGGTTTGACGCCGGGGCCGCGTTCACGGCTGGGTTTACGGCTTCCAAGCGGCTGGCGGGAAAGGGCCGGGAGAGCGTCGCGATGGTCCTCCCGGATTCGAAAGACCCACGAAGCGTGGCGTCTGCCATGATCGAAGGCGCTGTTGCTGGCACCCGGAGTTCAGGGGTCCGAAAGACCGAGCCGAATCGTCACGCGTTCGGTACGCTCGGCCTCGTCATCCCGTCGAGTGGTTCAGCGGATCTCCAGTCCAGTGTGCGGCGTGGTCAGATCGTGGGCGCGGCGGTCAACCTCGCGCACGATCTGGTGAACACGCCGCCCGCGGAGAAGTCACCGATCCAGTTGGCCGAACGCATCGGGCTCGTCGCGTCCGACGCGGGGATCGCCGTCGAGACTTGGGACGAGCACCGGATCGCGCAAGAGCGGTTTGGTGGACTGATGGGCGTGGCCGCCGGCTCTGAAGAGCCACCTCGGTTCCTGATCCTCGATTACCGACGTGGCGACGACTCACCCACCCTGGCGCTCGTGGGGAAGGGTGTCACGTTCGACTCGGGCGGTCTCTGCCTCAAGCCAGCCGCGTCCATGGAGGACATGAAGGCCGACATGACCGGCGCGGCCGTCGTGGCCGCCGCGATGCAGGCCATCGCGAGCCTCGGCTTGCCCGTGAATCTCACCGGATACCTTGCCTTGACGGAGAATATGACCGGGGGCCGGGCCATGAAGCTCGGCGATGTCCTGACCATCCGCAATGGTATGACCGTCGAGATCATGAATACCGATGCCGAGGGCCGTCTGATCCTTGCCGATGCCCTCAGTTATGCCGCGGAGCGACGGCCACATCGCCTGCTCGATCTCGCCACCCTGACCGGCTCGTGCATGGTCGCCCTCGGATCCAGAGTCGCCGGGCTTTTCAGCAACGATGACCCTTTCGCTGGAGAGTTCCTCGCGGCCAGCCGTCAGACCGGGGAACGGGTCTGGCGTCTCCCTCTCGACGAGGACTACAAGGAGCAGCTCAAGAGCCATGTGGCCGATCTGAAGAACGTGGGTACCAAATGGGGCGGCGCTATCACGGCCGCCAAGTTCCTCGAGCATTTCATCGGCTCGACGCCGTGGATCCACCTCGATATCGCCGGGCCGAGCTGGTCTGACTCGGACAGCTCCACTCACGACGCGGGCGCCACGGGCTGCTTTGTCAGGACGCTCGTCCAACTGGTCGAAAACCTGGCGAAGAGCCAGGGTTCCGACGCGAACGCTTGACCCGGCTCAGTGCGAACTGTCCCGATGACCCGATCTGGCCGCGATTCAGACGCGGTTCCGACGGGGATCGAATCGGCACTCGATGCGACGGCTGTTCACGTCGAGCGCCTCGAGGATCTCGATGACCTCGTTCATGGGCAGGCGATTCTTGATCGCCCACAGGATGATATCGAGGTTCTCGCGACCGTGCTTGAAGTGTTCCAGGATCGGATCAATCAGGGGCGACCCCAGGAACGCCGACCGCAACAGGCCGAAATCCCCTTGATCCAACTCGATCCAAAACGTCATACCCTGGAGATGTTCCAGCCAGCGGTGTCGCAAGAATCCGTTCCAGTGCCGGCCGATCCAGGTGCGGATCGCCGTCTCACCGAGGTCGCGGCCCGCCTTCTCGCTCTCGATCCACTTGAAGCGCCGAGCCTCCTGCTCCCCACACTCGTGCAAACTCATCCGGCTTTCGGTGCCGAGGTGGAAGATCGGGGTCGAATTACAATCAACCATCGAGACCTCCAAGCTGAGATGCGGAACCACTCCTTTGGTTCGTGGAGAGGATCTCGGACGCGACGAAAAAGAGATGCGATCACACCTCCAGGAACTCAGCTCGAGCGACGGAACAGCACCGCGTGTGCCTCACTGGGGTTTGTCGAAGGATGTCGCCAACATGGTCTCAATCGCGTTTCGTATACCTGCAATTCGTTCAGTGTAGCTCCGAACCACGAACATTTCAAGTTCATTGCCGAAAAAGCAACCTCGATTGGATGTGTGGGTGATTTGGTGCGGTGCGCAATCGCAGCGGTTCGGTTGCTTACCCAGTAACGCGTAAATCCCTAATTCTCCTTGAGCCGCGAGTTCTGGAACCAGGCAAGCGATCTGCCGATCATGACTCCCACACCTGATACCCCCGCGGCCAGTGGCCCGATGGGCTGATCGACGATGGCTCGCCACCGGACGCGGGCATCGAGCGTCGAGCAGATGAGGTGGGCACCTCGTCGGGAAACCCGGAGGGGTACACCTGACCGGTCGAGTGAAAACGCATCGTTGGGATCGCCCGTGGCGCCGGAAGGCGAATGGAGTTCGCCCGACCCGAGGCATGCGAGGGCACGGCCGTCAGCTGCGGTGGCGAGCACGATGGACCCCAACCGGTGAAGAGCCCAGCCTTCCCAGGGGATGGGCCGCTCCCAGAGGACCTTGCCGCGCAAGTCATGTCCGCGTAGGACCTGCGATCGCCGGGACAAGCTCACCCAGGCGACTAAAGGGGGAGATTCGTCGGGGGCCTCGATGATCAACGGTGGATCGCTCGGTTCGAACGTGAAGCTGCTGGTGGACTCACCCGCAGGGTCGAAGACGAGTAACTGGCCGCTATGAGAGGTCACCGCTACGAACCCATAGGGGCCAATGGCCAGCTCTTCGATTGGCTCGCGCAGTTCTCGCTTCCAGACCCATCGGCTGGCCGGAGTCAACCGGCCGATGCGATCGCGTTCCTGGACCAGGGCCAGACCGAAGTCGTCCGGGCGGATGGCCAGATGCGTGAGTTGGACCAGGCTCACATCGAGCACTTGATGATTCAATTGCCGAAGATTGGAGAGGAGGATCTGACGGTCCGTGGCGGCGGCGAGCCAGCCCGGCGCCTGATGAAGCATCCGGCCCGTGCCCAGAAGGTCAGGAGCTTGACCCAGGAGCCGCCCTGTGAGGTCGAACAACTGAAGCCGGCGCGGGCTGGTGAAGAGTGCGACCAGTGGTGGATCGTCGTGGACGGCGATCACCGCGGTTTCCGCCTGTTGATCGTTCTCGACGACGGGAATGATCCAGTCCGGCGTCCGCACTGAACTGGCGGTTGTACCGGGCCCAGAGCCTGTCGCTGTCGTACGGCTCCGCACGTTGCGGGCGGCCTGGCGATTCGAGCCGCCTCCAAACAGGTCCAGGCGGACGATTTCGCCTGTGGCGTGGCCGTAAATCACGTAACGGCCCAGGGGGTCCATCTCCAGAGCGATCATCGGTCGCGCGAGCTGGGTGCGCGCAGCGCACGTTACCGGCCGAGTTCATCACGGCCAATTCGCCCTCGAGGGTCGCTGCCGCAATCGTTCGGCCGGGGAAGTCGGGAATCGCGTGAGTGACCGTGCCACCGAGGTGATAGGACCCCTCGTTCCGGCCCCGAAGATCAAAGCGCTGGATGCCGAGCGTGTAGCAACTGGCCAGGATCATGGCCCCGTCGCCGGTCGTTGCCAGTCGGCCCACATTGGACATCAATCGGTCATGCCAGAGGATCTCGATCTCGAGCCGTTCAGCACCTCGTGTTGACTCCAACTCCACGCCCACCAGCATCCCGAATGCCGCAGCTCCTATCGCCATTGGTTGGTCGGCCAAGAACTGGAAGTGGGAGAGGGGCTCCAGGGTCTCCAGTCGTCCGGCTGGCCGGCCGAATCGATCGATCAGATGCAGCACGCTGTGGCGTGTGCCGATTGCCACGTAACGACCGTGGGGGTCGATTGAGATGAATGCGGCCTCCGACGGTGCGGGCCGCTCCTGTTCCACGCCAAAGTCGGCGTTGAGGAGGAGTAGCCCGGTATCCTCCGCGTCGACTAGCAAGGCGATCAGGCTTCCTTCGTCGCTGATCGCGCCGGCGAGGACCTTGTGCGGCACTCGCGAGGACGAGAGTGATTCTCCATGGATGTCCAGGAGATAAAGCTGGTTTCCCTCGTCCCAGGCGAGGATCGTGCCTGCCTCACGCGCCAGAACGAGCCCTTTGAGTGGCGAGTCGGTCACCACCGTCCAGGCATTCTCGGGGTCAATTCGTGTTGAACGTGCGACCGGCCTTGTCACTCATCGATCGTTCTGCCTCGATCTCCTTGGCGTCCGTCAAGCATCTCGGCGGTTGGTGGAAGAGCCGTCGGTCGTCGCCTCTCTACGGAGCTCTTCGATGGTTACGGGCGATCGCTTCCCCGAGATGTGAAGCGGTACCAAGGTCCTCCATCCAATCCGGATGGTACCACAAGTGATTGTCCGGTTCGACTCTACACTCTCCGACCGACTCTGGTGACCCCGATTCGCGAACACGGGGGCAGCCCAGCAGGCGGGGTCTGGGTCGTCTCGCGCGGAACGTTCGCCGGGTTCCGAGTTTATCGGCTGCTTTCCAGGTGGTTCTTCGCGGAGCGGATGGCCGCGGCGAGCACGGGATCGACGGCAGGGTCTCCCATGTTGGCTTCCTCGCGGATCTGAGCGGCATCGTCGACGGGCTTGGCCGAGGAGCGGGCGAGGATCGGGACGTCGGGCTGAACCCCCTGCTCGCTGTAGGGCCGGTTCTTGGGAGAGTAGAACTTGGCTGTCGTGAGTTTCAGGCCGGCTGGGGCGGATCGAAGTGAGAAGATGCTCTGCACGGAACCCTTGCCGTACGTTCGCGATCCGACGATGGTCGCCCGCTGGTGATCTTGCAGCGCACCGGCGAGAATCTCACTGGCGCTGGCGCTGTCGTGATCCACCAGGATGTAGAGCGGCATCCGCCACAGGGCCCGGCCACTGGCTGAGAGCATCTGGGTCTGGCCATGGGCCCGCCCGCGGGTTGAGACGATAAGACCCGAGTCAACGAATCGCCCACCCATCTCGACGGCTACATTCAAGAGACCGCCCGGGTTACCCCGAAGATCCATCACCAGGATCCGCATCCCCTGCTGGTTGAGCGAGGCGATCGCCCGATCGAGCTCCTCGACCGAGGTCTTCTGGAAGCCCGAAAGTCGGAGATAGCCGATCTTGGCGGCGGGTTCGACGATCTTCGCATTAGCGACGCTCTCGACTTCCACGTGACGTCTGACCAGGCGGTAGGTCTGAAGGCTCCCGTCGCGCTTCCGTACGCCAAGCTCGACCGTACTCCCCTCGGTCCCCTGAAGCCGGTTCGCGGCCTCATCCAGCCCCATCCCCTTGAGGGAGGTATTACCCACTCGGACGATCTGATCGCCCGGTTTGAGGCCCGCCTCCCAGGCTGGCCCGCCTCTGATGACACCGATGAGGCGCAGCCCCTCTTTGTCGAGCTTGAGCTCAATCCCCAAGCCCACGAAGTTGCCATCGATCATGGCGTAGAGGTCTTCGAGCTTGTCGGGTGTCAAGTAGCTGGTGAAATCGTCGAGCGCGTCGCAGGCACCATAGGTGAATTCCATCAGGACGGGGGTTGACGTCAGTCCGATCGCCTGGCGGCCCAGATCGCCGCACGTCTGGGCCATGCGGATCGCGGCCGTCCGGTCCGGGATGACCAGGTTCGCCCGATACTGGCGGAGCGCGTCGCGGAGCCAGGTCACGCGGTCGGCGGGGGCCTCGGGAGCGTTCGTTTTCAGGAAGACCGGATCCCGGAGCGCGACCTCGAGGTTGTCCAGCCCGTGACGGACAAGGGGTTCGAACGGCACGGTGTTCAACATAGTTATTCTCGATGCGCTCGAGGACCTCGTCGTAGAGCTCGGTGGCCTGATCCTGGGGCAGGTTGAGGAGGACATGTCGGAAGCTGGTATCCGCATACCGGCGAAGCAGCTTGAAGTGAATCTCACACAGGCGGAGGCGGCGACTGAACTCGACGCGGCTGGGCCAATGCTCCAGTGCACCGCGATAGATCTCCATGGCGCCGGACCAGTTCCGCGCCCGCTCCTTGTCGAGGCCCCGCTCGAGGAGGACGCCGGGGTCGTCGTTCGCACCCGCAGTGGAGGACGAGGGAGCGTCGGCCGAGTGGGCGGTCGGTGGCTCGGGCCACGCGGCATATCCCGCCGATCCGATCGCCCAGGCCAGGAAGATGGCCGCCAAGCCCGGTGAAAGCAGACGACGCATGGACGACGATCCTCCCGCTTGGGAGCGTCGCGCGAAAGCCTGTCGTCGCGATACCGGCTGAGCCGAACCCGGACCGTTCCCTGGGGTGGGACAACGCGATTCCCGTTCAATGGGAGGGAACCCGGCATCTGTCGTCAATCCGGAGAGGCTGGCTCATGGTTGCGACCACAAAAAGATCCCGCGCGCCGCTCCGTCGTTGCCATTCTAGGTAGTTACATCCCTATCAAAGCGGGCACGACAAAACGCAAGCTCGATCCACGTGGGATCGTGCCTGCTCTCGCCGGTCCGAAACCGAGAGCGACCAGAGCCGGTCTCCCCGTTCACCACGAATTATAACACATCGGGGACGCCGAGGTGGTAGGAACGCTGCCGGATTGCCTGTCCCGGTGCGCAATCGGTCCTGAAATAGACCACTCCCGAAGTCTGATCGAGCCGGAGTTGCCCAGTCGGATAAAATGAGCGAAAAAGCCTGTCCATTCCGTCGAGACGCCGAGGAGGCGAGTCCATGAGCGAATTGTGGGACAGCGAGCTCGATTCAGCAGGTCAGGTGCCGCCGGAACCGAAGTCTACATCGATCGGCCGGCGACGCGAGGCGATGCTTCTGCTCATGCTGGCGTCGGTCCAATTCACGAGCATCGTGGATTTCATGGTGGTGATGCCGCTGGGGCCTCAGTTGATGCGGATCCTCAAGATCAATCCCGCGCAGTTCGGCCTGATTGTCTCATCGTACACGATCAGTGCCGGGATCTCCGGGTTCCTGGCCTCCTCGTTCATGGATCGATTCGGCCGCAAGGCCGCGTTCTTGACGCTCTATACGGGCTTCCTGGTCGGGACGCTCCTGTGCGGCCTGGCGCACACCTATCACTCATTGCTGGGGGCGCGTGTGGTCACGGGGGCTTTCGGTGGCATCCTGAGCGGGATGGCACTGGCGATCATCGGCGATGTATTCCCGGAGGAACGCCGGGGTCGCGCGACCGGCATCCTGATGTCGGCGTTCGCCGCCGCATCGGTCCTTGGCGTGCCGATCGGGCTCTATCTGGGCACTAAGTATGGCTGGAACGTCCCGTTCTTGATCCTGGCCGGACTGGGCGTCCCCGTTTTGTTCGGCGGCCTCGGCACGTTACCGACGCTCCGCGACCACGTCCACCACGGGCCACACCCACATCCTTTACTTAAGATCCGCGAGACCTTCAGCCATCCCAACCACCTGCGGGCCTTCGCGTTAACCGTAACGCTGATGCTGGGTGGCTTTGCCGTGATCCCTTACATCGCCGCCTACCTGGTTTCCAACGGGGTTGTGCCCGAGAAACGACTCCCGTTTCTCTACGTCGCCGGTGGGATTCTGACTCTGGTGGGAGGGCCAGGCATCGGATGGCTGGCGGATCAGTACGGCAAGCTGAAGGTTTATCGCGTGGTGGCGATCCTCTCGGCCCTCTTGATGATCATGGTCACGAACTTGCCACCGGTCTCCCTGGGAGTCGCCATGACCGTGGTTGGGCTGCTGATGCTCAGCAACGCCGGGCGAATGGTCGCGGCCCTGTCCATGATCACTGGCAGTGTGGAGTCGCGTCGCCGAGGCGGTTTCATGAGCGCCAATTCGGCCGTCCAGCACCTCTCGACCGGATTGGGCTCCTTTATCGGCGGGATCATCCTCGTGAAAGCCCCCGATGGCACGCTCCACAATTTCGACAAGGTCGGAATGATCGCCGTGGGCGCAACGCTGCTCAGCCTCTGGCTGGCCGGTCTTGTGCGTCCGGCGGAAGCCGAGACTCCCCGCTTGGCCGAAAAGCCGCCTGTCGAAGAGCTCATTGATGATCCACTCTCCGCGGCGGAGCTACTCTGACAACGATAAGCAAAGAAGGCCGTGACCACACCGGACGAGTCCGCGGACCTGCTCGCCGAATCCGAGATCGTTTCGAAGTGGTTATCGATTCACTGGCCATTTGCCACTTCTGAGGATTCTCGCCTTGCCCATTCGGACGTCCCTCGCCATATTGACCGGCAAGTCGGACATGCCTAGCAGGTCGCCCCGAAGCGCCATGATGGATACCTCGGGCTGGCCTCGGAACATCTGATGCGGGGTTACTTCCGGAATTCCGAGGCATACGGCAATCGGGCTGTGCTCGACCTCAACCGTGGCCTTTACGAGAAGGTCCTGTTCAACTGCGCGCTACCGGGCGAACGAGCCCTATCACTCGCTCAGCTTGCTCGAAGAGGTGGGATGGAAGGCCCACTCGTCGGCGAGCGGGACGGGCGACCCGAGGCCGGGCTGAGTTCGGCCCGAGTCGACGTGAGCGACCGACGATCCCGCAATTCGGCTGTCTTGAAAAGGAGTCTGGAGATGCTGTCGATTTCCCGATGTTGGATTGTCGCCGTGGTCATCGGGTTCACGGCTTGCTTCTCCCTCCGCGCCTCGGAGCCGATCGCTGATATCCAGGTCAACTACCGGGTCCGTCCGAGGCCGTACAACAAAATGGTTCACACCCGGGAGATTGTCCAGAAGACGCCGAACTTCGTCATCAGGAACGGGAATGCCACGATCGTTCCCAGCCGAGCCGGTTTCCTCTATCGAATCGAGCGAGCGGAAGGAAATCTGTTGTTGATCTCGATGCCGAGCCAGGGCTTGCTGGGCTGGGTGCCGCGCGATGCGGTAATCCCGTATCATCAGGCGGAAGGCTTCTTTACCAGGAAGCTCGATCTCGAACCGGGAAGTTCCTTCGCTCACCTGATGAGGGCGATCGTCTGCCAGGATAACGATCGTCAGGACCAAGCGTTCGAAGACCTGGATGGAGTCGATCCGACTGGATCCTCGCTCTGTTTCCGCGCGGATTGAACGCGCGTTCCTGTGGCAACTCCGGAATCGGATGGATCTGGCCCTGGCCGACGTCAACCAGGCGATCCAGATCGACCCTCGATCCAGCGAGGCATTGGTGGAACGCGGGGTCTTCCGCTATTGCCTGAAGGAGTTCGGGCAAGCGTTCAGCGACTTCGAGCAAGCCGAGAAACTGGGATCGCGATCGGTCTCCGTGCCCATGACCAAGGGAATGATTCTTCTGCAACAGAAAGAACTGGACGATGCGGAGGCCCAGTTCAAACGTGCGCTCCAGATCGACCCCAAGATCGCGGACGCCCACGTCGCCATCGGCTCGATCCAGTTGATGCGATCTCAGCGCACCGAAGCAGTCTCGAGCTTCGGTCACGCCATCGAGATCGATGCGGAGAAAGGGTCGGCGTATGGCGGTCGGGCGGCCGCCTACCTCGCGATGGGTGAACACCGAAGGGCGTTACAGGATTTGAATAACGCCATCCGGATCGACCCGGGCCAGCCGGAGTATCTTCGTAATCGCGGAGCCGTCTATTCTCAGATGGGAGAATGGTACCAGGCATTGGCCGACCTGGAAACCGCACTCCGGCTGACGCCGAATGATGTCGACGCCCATCTGACACGGGCCTGGATGCTCGCGACCTGTCCGGAGCCGAAACTGCGGGACGGATCGAAAGCCGTGGCATCGGCGACTCGAGCCTGCGAGTTGACGCAATGGAAGAAGGCACGCCCGCTGGCCGCCCTGGCCGCCGGCTACGCCGAGAGTGGGGATTTCCAGAGCGCTGTCAGATGGCAACAGAAGGCCATCGAGCTCACCCTGGAGGAGGATTCGTCCAAACGATACTATCAGTCCTGTCTCGAACGGTATCGGTCCGGGAAGCCTTGCCATCGGCTGACGCCGCTCGAGGAGATCGGGATTCGCCGATATCAGCCTGCGTCCAAGCCGACCGGGGGTACCGCCGGGCAACCGCGTGCGGGGGGTTCCTCAACCTGAAGCAGTGGAAACGCATCAGGATTCGAGCGTTCAGGCTCGAGATTCGGGATTCCTCGACTCGCCTTCTGGACTCCGGGCCGATCGTTTCCTGATCGGTCCGCCGAGTCACTCGTAACCGATCTGGACTTCGTGAACGCCCTCGGCGTTCTTGAGGGCGTCAACGAGTCTTGCCAGTTCCGCGGGAGAGGCATGAGAACATGTAACGTCTAGTTGCCGTATACTGGGCTTTTTCCGGTGTCGAAGGCGTAGCCCGAGCAGTTCAACTCCGGTCGTGCGAAAGCGAGTCTCGATCTCGGTCAGCGTGAGCTGATCGCCGGCGATGATGGTGAGGATCCGCTTCCGATCGTGGCCCAGGAGACGGTCCTCCAGCGGCTTGATGGCCGCGAGGATGACGAGGATAAGAATGGTGGCCGAAGTCGCGGCCAGGTAGAGGCCCCCGCCAGCCGCGAGGCCAACCGCAGCGACCGTCCAGATGCTGGCCGCCGTGGTCAGGCCGTGCACGGTCTGGTTCTTCCTCAGAATCGCGCCGGCGCCCAGGAAGCCGATCCCACTGACGACCTGGGCCGCGACCCGCGAGGGATCCAGGACCACCCGACCCGGGTTAAGGACCCCTTCGAAGCCATAAGCCGAGACGATCATCACCAGCGCCGAACCGACGCTGACGAGCATGTGGGTGCGGAGTCCCGCCGATTTGTCGAGCCGCTGTCGGTCCAGCCCGATCAGACTCCCCAGAACAGCGGCAGTTCCTAGCCGCAAAATCAACTCTCTCGGGCCCATCGCGGCCTCCTGGCGATTCCCTTCCTCTGAATGTTCGCCGACTGGCCGATCCCAGTCCGTGGCTCAGATGATCTCACGGATCGGCTCGCGATGGTCGAGAAGGGTCATCGGCCGTCCGCTGCGATCCGAGACGACAGTGGCGGGGTCGATGCCGAGGTTGTGGTAGAGCGTGGCGAACACATTCTGAAAGGAAACCGGCCGGTCCTTGACGTAGGCCGCTTGCTGGTCCGTCGAGCCGATCACCTGGCCGGTCCGCATGCCGCCGCCGGCCAGCAAGGCGAAATTGACCGCGGGCCAGTGGTCCCGACCTGCCTTCTTGTTAATGGTCGGCGTTCGCCCGAACTCGCCCCAGACCACGACCGAGACGTCTTTCTCCAGTCCGCGCTGGTAAAGGTCCTCGACCAGGGCGGAGAGCGCCATGTCGAGTTTGGGGATGCGAACGCGGTTGGTGCGAAAGTTGTTGGAGTGCGTATCCCATCGGCCGAATGAGATCGTCACCACGCGAGCACCGGCCTCGACGAGTCGACGAGCCATGAGGAAATGGTCCATACAGCAGGGGGGACCGTCCTGCTCGTTGGTCATACTCCCCACTCCGTACCGGGAACGGACGCGGGGATCCTCCTTCGTGACGTCAAGGGCTTCATAAACCTTGCGCGACGCCAGCACCTCGAAGGCTCTCTGAGTAAAGCTGTCCATCCCTCGGACCGATTCGTCGTGATCGAATGCACGGCGAAACCCGTCGAGCTGCCCCAGGAGGGAGCGGCGGCTGGAGAGTCGGGTCGAGGTGATCGCGGCCGGATCCAGGCTCAGGCCAGCCCCACCAGGACCCGCCTTGCCCCGAGTTCGAACTCGTTGCGGAACGGCGTGAAGGGCGCATGTGCCAGTCCCAGGTAGCCTGGGTCGCCCGGGTTCCCCCAGCGCGGCTCGCCTGTCCGCGGCGACAGCCCTACGAACGCGGGAATGTCGGGGTGAACGGGTCCCTGGAGTCGCGAGACGACCGCACCCAGGCTGGGGCGCCCGCCCTGCGCCTTGCTCACGATGTCCTTGTAACCGGTCAGACACTGGCCGGCCGAGTGATCCCCACCGGCACCGACCAGCGAGCGGATCACCACGAACTTATCCATCACCTGCGCCAGCCGGGGCATGTGCTCGCAGATCTCCAATCCCGGTACATTCGTCGGGATTGGGCGGAATTCCCCGCGAATGCCGTCGGCCGCATCAGGCTTGAGGTCGAACATGTCCTGGTGGGGCGGACCTCCCGCAAGGAAGATCATGATCACCGCCTTGTTGGACCGTCTGATCCCCGCTTTCACCTCCGCGCAACAAGCCGGGGAATGACAGGCCTCCCAACGCCAATCCCCCGATCTTCAGGAAGTCGCGGCGCGTCACGCCGTCACAATAACCTCTGCGCTCTGACCCGAGGATGTTCAACATCGCGGCATCCCCTTGTTCGACGAGATCCTCTCGTAGTTGTGCAATGGTTCAACAATTATTGCACGCGCGAACGAGAAAACAATCCCCGAGGACGGGAATTCATACTGGAACGTAGTCACGACCCCACGGTCGAATGGGCGGGAAGCAACGGCCGTCACCGGCCGTAACGAACTCTTCTTCTATCTATACGTCTTATCGTGCCCGACTGGGGCGCGCGATCGATTTTTCTGGGTCTTCCGAGAGAGACCGCGGGAGAATCGCGGATTTGCGGATTATTCATAAAGTCCGCGTTGTTCGCGAGATGGGGATTGGGAGCCTGCTCCGCTCGCGTGGTCGAACAGAGTTGGAGCATGAAAATGCTCGGTTGACACGGAAAGATCCGGCAAACGCCTGCCAGCTTACGGGGGAACGAGTTCAGATTGGGTGTCCCACGGACCTACCATCGTCAACCACTTTTCCTGTTCGGAGTCGTCGTGTCGACGATTCCAGCAGCCGTCACCGCCTTCATCCCGTCCGAATCCAGTGCATCTGACCAATTGCCGAAGGTGCTGACCCAGATCCTGGTCTTGTTGGCCCTCCTCTTGGGCACCGCCGCCGCTCCCGGTCGCTCGACGGTGCATCGCTGCGGTCCAGGCTGCCGGCACCGCCGCCGGCGTCGGTCCTCAAGCGGCTGGACCAGGCGGCCAGGACCTTGGTCCTGGTCGGTTGCCTCGACGAGATCTTCTTCCGCCGCCGGCCGGTCCTGGTGGGGGTCGAACCCCGGAGCATGGTCTGGTTCCTGGGGACCAAGGCCGCCGATCGCAAGGGCTCGACCTGGTCGGCCGCCTTGCAGCCCTGGATGGCGCTTGGCTACGTGGTCTCGGACGCGGGCACGGGGCTCCAGGCCGGTATCGACCAGGTGCAACAGCACCGCCGCCAGACCGACGGAGTTCCGCTGGAGAGGGGCCTGGACGTCTTTCACACCAAGCAGGAGGCCCACCGGGTCTTGAGGTCCTCTGGAGTCGGGTGGAACGGACCTGGGAGCAGGCCGAGACGGCCAGCCGAGCCGTCGAGCGGGCCCAACTCGAGGGCCTGCGATGCCCGCAGGGGCCCGGCCCAGCGGGCCCGTGCGGCCTGGAAGAAGGTGGAGACGGCGTTTCGACAGTATGAGCAAGGGAAGGCGGCCTGGGACTGCGCCGAGGGGGCCCTGAGCCTGTTTCGCCCCGATGGTCAACTCAACGATCGGTCGTGGGCCCAGGCGGAGGTCGCTGCGGCGTCTGCCGGGGCTCTCGGGTTCCGACTGGTCCAAGGTCCGTGGGTTCCTCCAAGCCGAGGAGTCGTTCACGTTCCTGGATCGGCTGCAACGGCGCCCTGGGTCAACTGGCGGTGGCCGAGGCGTTGCTCGTCGCCTTGGTGCGCCTGTGGTGGCTGCGTCGGCAGCGAGCGCCGGGGCGGTGACCCGGCCAGCACTCTGGAGGCTATCGCGCGTGTGGCGCCTTTGGTGCAACAGGTGCTCTGTCAGCAGCTCGACCCCAACTGGCGGGAATCGTACCGCCGGGTGGCGGCGGTGCTGGGCCACGCTGTGGGAGCAGGTCCCTCGCGTGCCTGCCGAACCGAGCTGAGTGTGGGCTGTCTGATGGGGAGATCGTTCCGGCAAAGACCTGCCAGGTTGCTCGGGATCAACCCAAAGGTCGAGTCGGGCGGAGGTTGGGGCGTCGATTCCATCATCCTGTTCGGAGCGTCCAGGCCGTGGGACAGGCTGTGAAATTCTCGGTGACACCGGTGTTGGGCCGGGTGCACCATGTATCCGAGGAGGACGTTCGCGTGATTCTGGGCCGCCTTCCGATGGAGACCTGGAGCCGCCTGCGGAGTGTGCACTTCAACGATCGGAGCCGCGGGGCGCGATGCCTCGGGTATGTGAATCGGGGGCGACGTGAGATCGCTCGCTGCGCGCTACCCCCTTCGATGAGTCTGACCCGGTTCCTGGTTCGAGGGCAGACCCCCCGAGCAGTTCGGGGCCAGACGGGGTTACCAGTGGCCAGCATTGGCCGTCCGGCGTTTCCTGCTCTACGACGTCTCCCTGCACGAACTGGGCCACCTTCAGGTCGTGGACTACGAGGCGAAGTCCCATCGGCGCAAGTTCGCGATGGAGACCAAAGCCCAGGAATTCGCGATGGAATGGTGCCAGCGGCTCTGGGCAGAAACGTAAGATCACCCTGACCCTATTCACAACCCTCCCACGTACGCGGTAATCGGGGACGTGGAACCGGATCTCACCGAAATCCTGAGAAGGACTCGCCTCAAGCCAGAAGACGCAGAGCTGTTCCAGATCCTGGGAAGAAAATATCAGGAGCGAGGACGGACCGAAGAAGCGAAGGCGGCCTATGAGAGAGCCCTCGCGATCGCATCGCGAGACGAGTGGACTCACCTGTACCTGGGAAACTGGCAATGGTCCCAGGGGAATCACGGGGCGGCCGTCGAGTGGTTCTCGCGAGCCGCGGAGCTCTTGCCTGAGCGGTCGGTCGCTTTCTGGTGCCTGGCGAATGTCTACGAGGCTCAGGGCCTGCTCGAACTGGCCGATTCGCACTATCGCAAGGCTGTAGAGGTCGACCCCTCGGATCAACAGGCGCTTTCGAAGCTCCGTGAGTGGGAACGGCGGCAACGGGCGGGCGCCCACGATACGGCGACTTCCGAATCCGTCGATGGGAGCCCCTCAAAAACGCCGGACAGACACCTCGAAGAGTCGAAGCCAGTCCCCGTTTATTGAGAGACTCCAGGACCAGAGGTGCGTCACGTTCTCGGATCAGGA
This sequence comes from uncultured Isosphaeraceae bacterium, assembly GCA_963845695.1. Lineage (GTDB taxonomy): Bacteria > Planctomycetota > Planctomycetia > Isosphaerales > Isosphaeraceae > CAWJTV01. The sequence continues at coordinate 31,047 of CAWJTQ010000026.1, forward strand.
TCGGACTGTGCCGCCCGGATCGCGACGGCGGATTGGTTGCTCGTCGGCGCTCGATACCTTGGGCGGGACGCTGGTCGCCAATCGTTTCTCGGCTTCACGGACCGCAGCGTCGCCCTTGTTGCCCTGCTTTTCGAGCTTGTCGAAAATATTCAACATCCGAGCCAACTGAATCCTCGCCTGGTCCAGAGTGTCCGCAGTCTGGATGACTCGGAGCGCGGCCTTCAGGGTCTCGCGGTGTAGATTGTCTTTGGTGGCCACGACGTTGCGCCTCCATTTCGGTCCCGTTAGCGACGAACACACGAGACAACCGACTGGGTATTATACCTCACGGGGCGTTGTCGAGTTCCTCGATGCGGTGCGTCTGTTCCGCCTTGAGGTTCTTGAGTGTCGTGACGTTCCCGGATGGCCACCGGATCGTCACCTCGTCCACCTGGTCGAGCTTGCCCAGGCCGAAGGTCATCGGCAACTCGACGGACGACAGATAGCTCTTTGCCGGGAAGAGCTGCCGATGGCACGTGATTCCTCCGGCCTTGAGTTCGACCCGGGCGCCGATGGCGTCGCGATTGGAAGCCTTGCCGTCGCCGATCAGCCGCAGCCGGATCCAATGATTCTTGTTGCCGCCCTCGTTACGGAAGAGCCTCGGAGAACCGTTGTTGACCGTGACGACCACGTCCAGATCGCCATCGCCATCGATATCCGCGTAGGCGCTACCGCGGCCGACGATTGGCTGGAAGAGATCGGGGCCGGCGTTCTCGGGCTTCACCAGCAAGTAGAGGGAGCGGCCGGCTTTCCCCGAGTTCCAGAAGAGTTGCACCGGCTGCTCGTAAGTCTCGCTGGCCTGGACCTTGGAGATTTCCGGCTCCAGGTGGCCGTTGGCCGACAGGAGATCGAGACGCCCATCCAGGTCGTAATCGAAGAAGAACAGGCCGAACTTCAGCGGCGGCTGGGTTGGCGCACCCAGGCCGTAGAGGTTGGCCAGGTCGGCGAACATGTAGGTCGCCGGCTGATCGCAAACGTAGAGCGCCATCATCTCATTCGCGAAGTTGCCGACTGCCAGTCCGAGTCGCTGGTCGTTGAGGAAGTGGGCCCAGTCAATGCCCATGCCGCCTCGGGGCGAGCCTGACTTGTCGAACGCCACCCCGGAAACGTAGGCGATCTCCTCGAATTTCCCCCCTCCTTTGTTGTGGAAGAAAAAGTTCTGCACCGTATCGTTGGCCACGGCGATGTTGACCAGGCCGTCGCCGTCGACGTCATAAGGGGCGACGCCCAGCGATTTGCCGATCGGGACCTTCAGGTCGGGCGTTCGAACCTGGATGCCGGACGACTCGCTGATGTCGGTAAACCGGCCTCCGTCGTTGCGCAAGAGCACGCAGAACGAGCCGCCAAACGAGGTGGGGGGGCCGTAGGCGCGGCCCAGACCGGTGAGCTGGAATCCTTGGACCTTGTCGATCTCGGGAGTCCAGGTGATGTAATTGGCGATGAACAGATCCAGGTCGCCGTCGTTGTCGATGTCCAGGAAGGCCGCGCCGGTGAGCCAGCCGTTGACGCCCCGGGCGTTGGCCTGTGTCGTGACGTCCTCAAAGTGACCCTTGCCATCATTGCGGAAGAGATTTCCGCCGCCGATGGCCGTGACATACAGGTCCGGATCGCCGTCGTTGTCGTAGTCGCCGACGGCCACACCCTGGCCGTAGAACGTCCTGTCGAGCCCGGCCGATCGGGTCACGTCCTCGAAGTGCCCCTTGCCGTCGTTGCGATAGAGCGCCTGGGTTGGCGCGGGGTTGACGTCGTGACCGGGCCAGGCCGACGAATTGACGAAGAACAGGTCCTGGTCTCCGTCCTGGTCGTAATCGAGGAAGGCGACTCCCGCGCCCATGGTCTCGGGAAGGAGTTTCTCCCCGAGTGCACCGTTGTAGTGGACGAAGCGAATTCCGGCCTCCTTGGTGACGTCGACGAACTTCACATGGGGAAGGACGTTGGGCTTGACCACGGCGGGCGCGACCGGGCGCCACCGGCGCGGCGATGGTCGGCTTCACGACCGCGGGCCCGCAGCCCGCGAGTCCCAGGAGCGAGAGTGCCCATCCAACCACTGCCGAAGCGCTCACGATCGATTCGCGTTTCATTGTCCTTTCTCCGATACCGATGATGTCTTCGTGGGGGTGTTCAGGGCCGTTGGAGTCTCCGGAGCTGTCTTGAGTCCAACCTTGGCAGGGGGCGGATCGATCCCAGGCGCTCCGGTGCGATGAAGCGAGTGGATGACGATCGATTGGGCGTTCTGGTTGGCGGCGGGGTCTCTCGCTCGAGCCTTGGCGAAGGCGAGTCCCTCGGCGGTCTCGTCGGGCTTCAGTCGTTCATGCAGCCGCTTGTGAGTGACCTCGAGCGCACGGGCCAGCCCGACTCGCGCGGCGGGGTCGGTCTCCAAGTCCCAGACCGGTCCCAGGAGCTCGACGATCTCGTGCAGCGGTTCGAGCCGTGATTGATACTGGGGACGTGGTCCATCCATGAATCGGGCGACGTCGCGAGCCAGCCGTAGCCCGGCCTGTCGGCGTGCACTCGCGTCACCGCGAGTTTTGGGATCGGCGACCGATGAGGCCAACTTCAAGAGCGTGTCGGCGGAAACCTCGTCCGTCTGCGGCCCATCTCCGTCTGAGGTGGCTCCGGGTGAAACCGCTCGCCACGCCGAGTCACCATAGGCCAGGCCCAGGCCATAATGGGCCGCGAAGTCCTCGGAATCGATGTCGAGCGTACGGCGATAGGCGGCGATCGTCCTCTTCAGGTAGTCGAGCCGTTTGGGACTCTCAATCGGAAACTCGATCCGAGCGAGTTCGTATAGTCTGGAGGCCAGCTCGTTGATCACGACGAAATCGAGGCTGAAGTCCAGCTTGCGGTCGGGCACCCTGGTGTTGAGGACCGATTCGTAGTTCTCGATGGCCGCTTCGATCATGCCGTTGCTGACGTTAACCTCGCCCGTCAGCCAGTTGATCACCCAGGGGGCAGCCGGCTTTTCGTGATGTGCCGCCTTGTCCAGAGCGGCCAGAGCATCGGCGATCCGACCTTCCTTGTTGTAGACCCGGGCCAGGTTGACCCAACCGTCCGAGGGTCCCAGCTCAACGACTTTGAGGAACACCGCCTCGGCCTGCTTCAGTTCACCTTTCTGACCGCCTTTATTACCGCCCTCGAGCAGGAGTCCGATGCCGTAGTCATTCCATCGCTGCCACATCGGATCGATCGGTGATGGCTCGTTCTTCGAGGCTACGCCCCCTTCGAGCGGCAGGTGAACGACGTCGCTGGCCATGACGACGACCGGCAGCTTGGGGCCCTTTCCCGGGCCGAAGATATAGTTCATGTAAGTCCGGTCGAACTTACGGTAGTTGACCTTGGCTTCGAGCGTGATTGGCTCGTTCTTGCCGTCAGGGACCTCGAGGCCAAAATGGACGACCTGGCCGGCTCCGGGGGGATCTGCTTGTTGTAGAGCGGGACGAAGATGTCCTGCGGATTGCGGCGATCGATGCGATTGCCATTCCGGTCGAGCATGTAGACGTTGATGAAGTGCGAGTAGGGGTCCACCGAGCCACCGGGACCTATACCGCCGGAATGGCCGATGATCCGGTCGCCGGATCTCGCGGTCAGCTCGACCCAGATCTCGTTGGAGTCGACCGTCCCCTGGCTGAAGAGGTGGCCGATGTTGAGCGTTCGCACAACGACCTCGACGAGATACTTCCCTCCTGGTTTCAGCGCCGGCACCTCGGGTCGGATCGGTCCGAGCAGCTTGCCATCGATTACGCCTCCATCACGGAGGCCGAAGATATCGACGCGGAGTTTCTTGTCGGCAAGGAATCGGGCGTGTTTCTCGGCCGTCTCCTGATCCCCGAGAATGGCGGCCAGCCCTGTATTCGCCCCGATGAATAGGTGGTCGTGGATCTCTCGACCGCCCTTTCCGTCGAAGTCGCGGGCGCCGAAGTCGGTCGAGGGCTTGAGCTCCATGTGGCATTCGACACAGTCCGACCTGGCGACCTGCGGGTAATAGAAGCTCCTCGCCCCGTGACCCGAGACGCCCGACAAGAGGAAGGGGTTATAGTGGTCCTGACCGCGGACGAAGTCTCGGTAGTGATTCACGCCGTAGGGCAACCCGACCTTGTGACAGGTCGAGCAGAATCTGGCGCCCTTGATGACCGGCTTGAGGAATGTCTTCTTGTGCATCTCCGGCTTGGCCTTGACCAGCATGTTGTTGATCCACTGGAGGATCGGGTCATCGCTGTAGGCGAACGGATAATGTTCCGGCTCCTCGATGGTGTAGGCCGCATTGCCTCGCGTGTTGTTCACGTTGGTGATCGCGTGGCACGTGGTGCACGTGATCCCGGCCTGGCTGGTCGGGTTGTTCACGTCATCGTAGTTCGGGTCGTCGAATTCGCCCGAGAAGAACGGGACCGGGTCATGGCAGCCGGCGCACCACCGCGCGGCCTGGGTCGAGCCGTCGCGCTCCAGAGCAACCTTGCGCGTCTCGCGGACGCTGCTGAGATAGGCCTTGTTGTTGAACGAGCTGAAATGGTGCGCGGAGTGGAACCACCCCTTGTAGGCGTCCTCGTGGCATTTGAGGCAGTAATCGTCCATCATCAGGGTCCGCGCCGAGATGAACGTCCCGTTCGCCGTGATCGCCTCCGAGGGGTAGAAATAACGCTTGCCTTCCCTGGGGCCTTTGACGCCGAATGCACGAGGGTCCTCGCGATGGAGCAACCCCATGACGATCACGAAGCCGACGACCGCCACGCCGAACCGACGCGCCCAATGCCATCGGATCATCGGTCCCGCCAGGCGATGCTTGACGTACAGACCGATCGCGACGAGCGGGGTCAGGACGTGCAACCAGTAGCCGACGTCGCGCACCCGTGGATCCCGGATTTGAAAATCGCCGATCCGGACCAGGATCAGTCCCGAGATCAGGACGACGATCGCGATGGCCAGGAGCGCCAGGCCGTACCGCACCGCTCCCCGGTTCGGCCGCTTCCACGAGGTCGCCAGGTGCGTGAAGCCGAAGACCAGGAACGGGAGGATCAGCACGAAGCCGAGGAGCAGGTGCAGCGCGACCATGATCATGTAGAAGTACGTCTGCTGCGTGGTGCCGAGGTACCAGGTTAGCGCCGTGACGCTGGCCAGGTAGAAGCCGTTTGCGCCGAGCACGGCGAAGCTGATCAGAATGATCCAGAGGAGGGGCCGCAAGCGCGGGCCGACCGCCGGCGTGTAGACCCGGCCCCTACGGTCTCGCAACGGATTGAGCTGCACTGTCATGAGCGAAACCCCCCGCTTCGACAACTTCTCGAGATCAATATAAGCAGGATATGAGTGATCAATTCCGATGGTCAATCGAGCGATACAAGCGCAGGCGAATCCCGGCGTGTGTGGAGGAAGCACGCTCACCCGCTCGGCGCACTCGATGGAGTATGCGGCCGATCAGTCCGACGACTGCGCCTGTCCACGCGCTGCCGGGTGGATCGAGTCGAGCGTGGCGCGGATGTCGGGTGCGATCCGTTCGAATAACGATTCAGGGGCGTGCCATCTGAGGTAGAGCGTCGCCTCGCTTCGGGCGAGTCCGAGGGTGACCTGCCGGGTCCGGATTAGGGTCTTTCCGGGCGGTGCGATGGGCGTGCCGACTCCGCTGGCTGCGAGGGCATCGCCGGTCCCCGGAGCGACGACCTCGACTCGCGCGGCCGTCATACCACCTACGGACTCGGTCCGTTTGTCGCGGACCTGCAGTTCGGGGAGGTTCTCGAGTCGGTTCGCCAGGGCCTCCACGAGGATCGCCGCCGATCCGTCTGGGACCGGCAACGCCCGAAAGACCACTAGCGACGAGCCCTCCGGACCGGACCAGGCGGCCAGGGGAACACCGGGCACCATCCAGGTGGATGGCTCAACTGGTCGCCAGGAACCTGGCGGTGTCACCACAAGGCCCGAAAGTCCTTCGGAACCGGTCGGCTGACAACCCACGAGCCCCAATATCCCGAAGAACCCGGCGATTCCCACGGGCGCAATTCGAACCGTCGCGCGGACCACGCGTTGATAACCTCATCCGCTCGGAACGTGGAGATACAAGAACGTCGGCCCGGATTTGTAAGGGCCGATCACACGGAAGAAGCCCGTGGGGCGCGATCTCGGGGCGGGCGTTCGAGACGAGATCCGAGTGAGCAGAGGCTCCCAACATCATCGAAGACCGAAAGGGAACCGGAAATAGCCGAGGGATCGGATCGGGCGGGCGCGATTTCCGCGAACGCGATACTCCAGGTTATCGAGACGAGGAAATGAGGCACTTCGCCAGAGCAGGGGGGATGGGTGAGGACCGGCGGTACATGAGGCTCCATCATCCAACTCAGACCGACACCCTGATCATCTTCCCAGGACAGTCGCGTACCTAGTATTGGACGGTCCGGCACATGGCAGCCTGCGGCGCCGGCGGGTATCGCCTCGACCAGAACCAGCAAAGCCCCTACGAACAGCAGGCCCAACTGGCGTTTCAGGTATTTGAGTCCGGACCGGGACACGCCCAACCTGCTCCTCGGTTTGCAGACGGAATCGAAGAAAGGATAATCGATGGTAGGACGCCCCGCGTCCGATTGTCAATGGCCGTGGCAATTGAGTTCGGAGGTGCAATCGATTCTTATGACCGATCTGGCTCTCAGCCGCACAGATGCATCGATCCACGCAAGTGTGGTGGCCGATCCGCGATCGGATGAGTCGATCGGATCCCCTTCGCGTTGAAGATCGAGCGGGTCTCTTTGAGACTGGCTCTGTGGTCTGGTAAACTCAAGATCGGCAACAAATCGGGAGATCCCGAACAAACCAGCCTGCTAGAGCGTAGGTCGGCTGAAGAGTTCACCGATCGTCGCTGGAAGCAAGGCAACCCATTCCAGAGGAACCTTTGCGCTCGCGCGAGGGGTTCCGAGTGCCGCGTTCACCCTGAATCCGACTCATCCCGCCCTGGCGATTGCCGATCCTGGAGGTTCGTCCTTGTTTGCTGGACCCATCATCGCGCGAGAGGTTCTGACGGCCCCGCGGCCGGCGCGTTACTACCTGGGACGTTCGTCGTTTTCGTGCTTCTTGTTCATCCTGATGTGGACAGCCTGGCAATCGATCATCGGTTGGCAGACCGTCAGCGAGATCGGGGTTCTGGCGCGATTTGGCGGCATCCTGTACTGGATGTTCGCGATGCTCCAGTTGACCTTGATGCTGTTCTTCGCGCCCTTGTTCACGGCCGCCACGGTGTCCTATGAGAAGGACCGCCGGACCTTCACGCTTTTGCTGATGACCGACCTGAGCGACCTCGAGATCGTACTGGGCAAGCTGGTCGCCGGCCTGTTGAATGTACTGACCATCCTCGCGGCCAGCGTGGGATTGCTATTCCTCTGCACCTTGCTGGGAGGGATCTCGTTCGGACAGGTGGCGAACCTGTTCGCGGTCACGGCGGCATCGGGCGTGGCGGGGGGGGCCCTGGGACTCTTGATCGCCCTCTGGCGTGACCGGACGTTCCAGTCGATCTCGCTGACGATCTTGATGGTGGTGTTCTCGGTGGCGGGCGTGGAAGCGTTCGCTCTCGCCTTTCCGACGCTCGAGTTCATGAGTGTGCCGCTGGTCGAGGTGCTGAATCCCTACCGAGCCATGCTGGCTGTGCTCTATCCGCGATCGGGAGAACTGACCGGCGTGCTTCGGGCGTCTAGCGTGGTCTACATCGCCTGCCGGCTGACCTTCGCGGCGCTGCTGGTCGCCTTCGGCACCTGGAAGCTGCGCAAGTGGAACCCGGGTCATAATGAGCCTCGCGAACTGAGGGAGGAAGGAGAGATCGAAGCCGTCGAGGGGCTCGTCGAGGTCGAGGAGGAACTGGATTACGCCCCAGTCGCCGTTGGCTCGACGGCCATGATTGCGGCGGGCTCGGGAGCGATTCAAAACGGAGATTCCGGAGTTCCTCACTTCACGGACAAACCAAAGAGTGTTGCCGCGGCCTCCGTAAGGTCCGGTCGCGCGTCTGGAGCGGACGAGCCAGGCCCGACGACCGGCCTGCACGTCCCGAGAAGGACACATCGGCGGATCGCCGCCGCGGCAAGACCCTACCGCCATGCCTGGGCCAACCCGATCCTCTGGCGCGAGCTGATGACCCGCGCTTACGGAGCTCGACCCCTCATCGTCAAGGGCTGCTACATCCTGCTCTTTGCCCTGGGCATGGGGCTGTTCTTTCAACTGGGCCAGGGGATGGAAAACCCGATGCACTCCGGCCTGGTCATGATCCCGGTCGGCCTGACGATCCTCAGCCTGATCCTCGTCAACGCCCAGGGAGTCACTGCCCTGACGAGTGAGCGGGACACGGGAGCACTCGACCTGCTTCTGGTGACGGAGCTGAGCCCCAAGGAGTTCATCTACGGGAAGCTGTATGGAGTGCTGTACAACAGCAAGGAGATGATCGTCCTTCCCGTGCTGACCGCGATCGCGATGGGCATCCTGGGCATGCTTTCAGGAGAAAACCTCGTCTTTTTCCTGATCGATTTCCTCCTGCTCTGCCACTTCGCGGGGATGCTGGGCTTACACTCGGCGATCACGTATACCAGTAGCCGGACCGCCGTCGCCAACAGTCTGGGCACCATCTTCTTCCTGATGGTCGGCATCCTCTTGTGCTCGTTCTTGATAGCACTCAGCGACCGGGAGTTCGGCCGCCAGTTGCTCAGCTTCATGATCTTCATTGGTGCCGGGAGCGTGGCGCTGTTTGGCTCGTTGGGAGCCAAGAATCCCTCGAATGCCATTGCTCTCGTCTCGCTCCTGACGCCGTTCTGGACGTTTTACTGTATCATCAGCCTGATCAACGGTGACCTCATGGCCGCGTTCCTGGTCAGTGCCGGCATCTACGGGTTCGCGATCCTCGCCATGCTCGTACCGGCCGTGGGCGACTTCGACATCGCCCTGGGCCGCACCAATGCCATCCAGGGATAAGGTTCGATCCATGACGTGTGCCGCTCTTGACCGGAGACAGTTCCTGGCCGGGGCGATCGTGGCCGCCGCCTTCTCCTCGGGTCTGAGCAGCGGCTCACGATCGGGTTGGGCTGGAGCGGCCCCGCCGAGGGCCCCGCTCGGCGGCCCGTATGTCGACGTCCATACTCACATCGGGCGGACCTGGAACGAAGACCCGCCGCTCACCCCTGACGCGCTGTTGACGTGGATGGATGAGCACAACGTGGGCAAAGCCGTGGTCTTGCCCTTGGTCTCGCCCGAATCCTCGAGCTACCTCAACCTGACCGAACAGGCCCTGGGCGCGGCCACACGCTTCGCAGATCGGCTCTTTCCGTTCTGCTGTATCGATCCGCGAACGTCCTACGGCGGTGGTCGTGCCGGGCTGAGAGGGATGGTCAAGCAGTATGTCGATCAGGGGGCCAGAGGATTCGGCGAACACAAGGCCGGCCTTCCGATCGATCACCCCAAGATGCGGTCGTTGTACGAAGTCTGTGACGACCTGCACCTCCCGGTCTTGTTCCATATGGACAATCAGCGCGGAACCGATCGGCCCGGTTTGCCGGGATTGGAGCGTGTCCTGAAGGAGTTCCCGAACGTGGCGTTCATCGGTCACGGGCCCGGCTTCTGGGCTTCGATCTCCGGTGATGTGGCCGCACGAGACCTTGGCGGATACCCCCGAGGACCGGTCAAGCCAGGCGGAGCCCTCGACCGCCTCTTCATGGCCTACCGCAACCTCTGGGGCGACCTGTCGGCCGGATCGGGAGCCGGCGCGATCGCACGCGATCGGGAGTTCGGCCTCGCCTTCTTGATTCGGCGCGCGGATCGGTTGCTCTTCGGCACCGACTACCTCAAGCCCGGCCAGAACGTGCCGCAATTCGAATTGCTGGCGAGCTTCGATCTCCCGGCCGATGTTCGCGCCCGAATCGAACGCGGGAACGCGGCGAGGTTGCTCGGCCTGAAGATCTGAAGAGTCTCGATGTTCGTCGATCAAGGAGAAGCGAAGCGACTCCTGATGAAGTCGAAGGACCATTCGCACCTTCTCCGAGGTTGTGAGATGATCAGCCAGCGAGGTTCCCAGTTCATACGAATCGTCGTCCTGACCGCGGCGGTCCTTTCGACGGCCGCTCACAAAGGCCAGTGCCAGGATGTCGACCTGGCCCGAGAGTTGCCGCGAATCAAGCCGATGGACGTGGCGGGGGCACTGAAGTCGTTCCACATCCATGACGGATTTCGTCTCGAGCCGATCGCGGTCGAGCCGATCGTCACGGACCCGGTGAGTGTCTGTTATGACGCTGACGGCCGCCTCTACGTGGTCGAAATGCGCGACTATCCTTATTCCCAAAAGACGCCCTCCGGCCGAGTCGCCCGTCTCCAGGACCAGGACGGCGACGGCCGGTTCGAATCGCGCACGATCTTCCTCGACGGCCTGGCCTGGCCGACCGGGATCGTCCCTTACGACGCGGGCGTGTTTCTCGCGGCGGCGCCGGACATCCTCTACGCCAAGGATACCGATGGTGACGGCGTGGCCGATCTCCAGAGAGTCCTGTTCACGGGGTTCGGGACGGAGAACGTCCAGGGACTGCTCAACGGACTGATCTGGGGACCGGACGGCTGGATCTACGGGGTCACGAGCAGCAACGGCGGAATGATCCGAAACCGTTCGCGGCCGCAGGACAAGCCGGTCTCGGTGCGGGGCCGCGACTTTCGATTCAAGCCGGACGGCTCCGCGTTCGAGGCCATCTCCGGCGGCGGCCAGTTCGGCCATGCCTTCGATGACTGGGGCCATCGATTCACTTGCAGTAACAGCAATCATGCCCGACAGATCGTTCTGCCGTCTCGGGATCTCCAGCGCAATCCGGCCTTGATACCCCCGGCGGTGATCCTGGATATCGCGGCTGAGGGGCCAGCGGCGCCGGTGTTCCGGATCAGTCCGGCTGAACCGTGGCGAGTCGTCCGCACACGCCAGCGCCGGCGGACCCCGTCATGTCCCGGAGACTGCCTCCGACTGAGCTGGTTCCCACCGGCTTTTTCACGTCCGCGACCGGGATCACCATCTATCGGGGCTCAGCCTACCCGGTGGAATACCGCGGTAACCTCTTTGTGGGAGACGTCGGCGGCAACCTAGTCCACCGGAAAAGGCTGGAGGTCGATGGGGCGAGATTCCGGGCCGTGCGGTCGGACGAGGGGATCGAGTTCCTGGCTTCGACGGACAACTGGTTCCGGCCCGTGAATCTCGCCAACACGCCGGATGGCAACCTTCTGATCTTGGACATGTACCGCGAGACGATCGAACATCCGCTCTCGATCCCGGAGCCGATCAAGCAACACCTCGACCTGACCAGTGGTCGGGAGCGAGGGCGACTCTATCAACTGTTGTACTCGGGAGCCAATGGTCACCGGAGACCGCGATTGAGCATGGCCTCATCGGCCGACCTGGTGCGATCGTTGGCCGATCCCGACTCCTGGTGGCGGGAGACGTCACAACGCTTGCTCATCGAGCCGCCACGACCGGTCCGCAGTTCCTCTCCTGCGCGAGATGGCCATCCGGCGCCCCAGTGCCTTGGGACGGCTGCACGCCCTCTGGACCCTTCGATGCCTGGAGACTCTGGACGCGGAGACTCTTGCCATGGGTTTACGAGATCCAGAGCCTCGTGTCCGCGAGCAGTCCGTCCGCCTGGTGGAGGGGCGGATGGCCGGTACCCCTTCGCTCCTGAACGTGCTGCTGTCCTTGACCGACGATCCCGATCCGATGGTCCGGTTTCAACTCGCGTTTCGACTGGGTGAGGTCGCCAGCGACCGTAGAGCGATTGCCGCCTTGACGTCGATCGCCGAACGCGATGCGAACAGTCCCTGGACCCGAGTGGCAGTCCTGAGCTCGATCGCAGGGCGGCCGATTGAGTTGCTCGACGGCGTGGCCAGTCGGCCCGGATTCTTGTCGGGAGCGGAGGGGCCGGCCTGGCTCGACCACCTGGGCTATCAGGTCGGTGTCGAGCGGAACTCCGATCAACTGCGGAGGTTTATCGACCAGCTCGAACATCCCGGACTGGGCTCCGCGAGTATGATGCGCGCGATACTGGCCCTCTCTCGCGGGCTCGAGCGCGGTGGCGGCTCCCTGTCGGTCTTGATCCGCCAAGGAGGTGATTCCTCGAAGCGGTTGTCGGCGATCGTCGCCGAGGCGAGCGACCTCGTCCATTCGGATGCGACCGCAGAGAACCGAATCGTCGCCATTCAACTCCTCGCTGCCGGTGATCCTCCGAAGGCCCGCGAGAGCCTTTTTGACTTGCTCGACGCCCGTCAGCCGACTGCGGTCCAGCTCGGCGTCCTCCAATCCCTGGGGGGAATCATGGACCGATCAGTGGCACAACATCTTATCAAACGCTGGAAGTCGATGAGTCCAACGGTGCGACGCGAGTCGATCGAGGTTCTCCTCAGTCGCCGGGAGGCAGTCCTGATGCTCATCGAGGCCATCGGCCGTCGTGAGATTCCCGGCTCTGAGGTTGAGGCGAGTCGCTTGAACCAGTTGCGAAACTATCCGGATCAGGCCGTTCGGGATCGGGCACGGGAGATCATCGCCACGGAAGCCATACCCTCGCGCGGCCGTGTTGAAATGGTCGCGGCATTTCAACCGTCGCTCAACCTGGTGGGAAGGCGCGATTCGGGTCGCGACGTGTTCCTGAAGGTCTGCGCCACATGCCACCAGGCCGAAGAGCTTGGAGTGGAGGTCGGTCCCAACATGGCCACTGTCGCGAATCGTTCGGCAGAAGACCTGATCGTCCATATCCTCGACCCGAACCGCGAGGTGGCCGCAAACTACGTAAACTACTCTCTCGCCACCACGAGCGGCCGCGTGCTCTCCGGGATTATCATCGAAGAGTCAGCCAACGCGTTGGTGCTGAGACGTGCCGAGGGAGCCTCCGATATTGTCCCCAGAGACCAGATCGAGAGTGTCACGTCTACCGGCATCTCCTTGATGCCGGAAGGCCTGGAGAAAGGGCTCTCCCATCAGGACCTGGCCGACCTGATCGCGTTCCTCCGCTCGATCCGACCGGAGAAGTCAGCCACAGTTCGACCGCGTAGCATCGGCCGTTGAGGTCAACAAAAAAACAGGTTGGCAATCTTACCTTGAGGCACCGCCCCTGCCGCCTTGTGCAGCCGGTGAAGATGTTCGACGGGTAAGAGCGGGCCCCGCGGAAATTCTCTGGTGCCAGGCGCCTTGTGCGGCCAGTGAACAACGTTCGATTTGCTTCCGAACTCAATCACTGGCCGCACGAGGCGGCTGGGGGCGACTTTCCAGCCAGCTTGGCCAACGCGGAAAAACCGAAAGGCCGGACGTGGGTCCGGCCTTTCGCGCGATCAGGATTCCTGGGGTGAAGTCGGGGTCACTGACCCACGATCTTTGCCCGTTCAGGGGCAGCGGCGAGGATCTTGGAGCCCAGTGTCAAGTAGTCGGTGACGATCCGGATCACTTCATCGTTATAGTAGTCCGAAGTCCAGATCTCCCGCTCCACATACTTCTTCTTCTTTCGCTCCTTCTTGGCCTTCTCTTCAAGGGCCTTCTCCTCAGGATCGTCGGGCACGTACTCAGCCCGGAACTTCGTTTCGTTCAACGAGATGGAGTGCCGAGCCTTGCGGTCCAGGTACTTCTTGATCTGGTCGTCGAGCTTCTGGAATTTCGTCTCCGCCTTCCTTCGTTCCGAGGATCGTTCGTTCAACTGGGCGAGGAGGTCGGATGGGACGCGGTGGTACAGGTCGTGGACCAGGGGAGCCACTTTCTCGAACTTGACGGCGTTATCCATCTTGCCTTCGCCGAAGTCTCGATGATCGTTCATTGAGGGAATATGGATGTGAGGAGCAACGCCGTTGATTTGAGTGCTGTCACCATTGGCCCGGAAGAACTGCTGGATCGTGAGCTTCAAGGCACCACGATTGAGGTTCTTGGCATCGCGGCGACGCGAATGGTCCTGGATGAGCACGATGCTCTGGACCGTTCCTTTGCCGAAGGTGCTGGAATCGCCGATGATCAGCCCGCGGCTGTAGTCCTTGATCACTCCCGCGAAGATCTCCGAGGCACTGGCACTGGCCTTGTCGATCAGGACGACGAGTGGGCCATCCCACGCGGTGCCCTCTTCGTCATCGTCGTAGGCCCTGACGCCGAAAACTTCCTTGACCTGGACCACGGGGCCAGTGTCAATGAACAAACCGGAAAGGGTCTTGGCCTCGTCGAGTAGGCCGCCGCCGTTGCCGCGCAGGTCCATCACGACGGCATCGACCCCGTCTTTCTTGAAGTTTTCCAGGAACTTACGGCAATCGGCCGTAGCGCTGACGGCATTGGGATCGCGGCGGAGAATGGCCGCGGTGTCACCGTAGAAGGCCGGCAGGTTAATGATCCCGATCTTCACGTTCTTGCCGTCCGCGGCCTTCGCCTCGATCACCTTGGCCTTGGCGTGTTGCTCCTTGAGCTCGATCTTTTCCCGGGTCAGCTCGTAGATGCGACGCTCTTTGGTCCCGTCGGGTTGGACGATCAAGCGGACCTTGGTCCCGCGGCCCTCGGATATAGCGGACGACATCATTGAGCTTCTTCTCGACCAGGTCGATCTCCTCGCCGTTCTCTTTCTGGATGCCGATGATCTTGTCCTCGGGCTGGAGCCGGCCGTCCTTATCGGCGGCCATGCCCGGAACCACCTCCTGGACGACGGCATACCCATCTTCCGACCGAAGCGAGGCACCGATCCCCTCCAGCGAGAGGTGGAGTTGCTGGTTGAGCATGTCCTCCAGGTCCTTTTGACCGAGGTAGGACGAATGGGGATCGAACGTCTTGGTCAAGCTAGTGAGATAGATCTGGAGCAGCTCGTTCGAAATCCGTCTGGTGCCACATCCGGTTGCGATCCCGATACCGGATGGTCCACTTGCGAATCGATTCGGGCTCGCTGAGCTCCTCCACCACTTTGCTGATCAGGAGGTCGAGCTTGACCTTCTTTCGCCACCGGGCATCGGCCTCGGCCTTGTCCGCGGGATAATCGATCTTCTCAGCGTCGTCGGTCAAGTAGTCGTCGGTGCTAAAGTCGAATTTCTGCTTCAACAGCTCCATCGAGGTCTTGAACCGCTCGTCGCTCCGTTCCAGGAATCGGTCGAAAACCTTCCGGGCGAAGTCGATGTTGCCCTCGCGGATCTTGTCATCGAGGGTCTTCGCGTCCTTCTTGAATTCCTCGACGTCGGCCTTCAAGAAGTAGTACTTCTGAGGGTCCAGGTCCTTGATGAAGTTGTCGCACCACTTGACGGCGATTTCATCGTCAATGACCGGGCGCGCCATGTGATTCCGTTCGACCAGTTCGACGACCTCCCGCGCGGTTTCCTGATCTTCGGGCTGAGGCACCGGGGCCTGAGCCCCGACGATCACGGCCATCAACGCCAGGACCGCGATCAGCACCAACGGACGGAAGGCTATCCGGGGCATGGGCTTCTGTTCCTGATCTGAGAACGAATGGCTTCGTTGGAAAACGACCGACTCCATCAATCACATCCTAACCGGGAGCCCCCCGGGGAACAAGGGCAGCCACAACTTCTTGTGGCAGTACCGTCCCGAGGGTTTAGGTCATCCCATAATACGTTCCTGAGCCTCCGAGTGATCGCCTACCGATACACTTTGTCCGGTCCCAACACGGAAGTCTCGGAGGTTGTGTGAGCCACAGCCAAGGATTGTCTGGTCGTTTTCTTCGGTTCGATCGATACGCTTCGACCAATTTTCTCTCGAGGAAATCGTCGATCAGGAACTCAAGTTGGGAACTCGCCCCTGCCGATAACCAGGATTACCCCCTGACGTTTCGCACCCACGATGCCACACTCTGCGATGATCCACTATGAATCAACAAGCTGGGCCGAGTATCCTCCTCAGTCTTCTCATCGTCGGCTTCTTTGCGGTAGCTCTGTTCCCGAGAGACCCGGCTCGAGCCGCGAAATCCTCGGCGCAAGTCCCGATCCCCGAGCCGGTTGCCTCTCGACAACCGATAGCCGATCGCGCCCATCGATTCGGCCGAGTCCGGAGCCAATGGTCAGGCGTGCGTCAGATCCGTCTGATCGTCCGGTCAAGACGGTCGCTCTGGTTCAGGAGAAGCCGACTCGGCCGGCAGCGGTGCCTTCCACGGAAAAGATTGCGAGTTCCGCGCAGTCGCGAATGTCTGAGAAGGCGAACGGGTCGCTCGCAATCGTCGAGAAGCGATCAGCGCCCCCAGCCAGCCGTGGCCCTCCCGGCGCAGACCCCGCTCGGCCCACCAACCCTTGCAGGGAGTCACTGTCGTTGCGGCCGATGAAACGATCGATGATGTGGCTCTCCGCGTTTACGGAACGACCGATCAGGCCGATGCGCTCTGGCGTGCCAATCGTGACGCGCTGCCGCGACCTGATTCGCCCCTGGCGCCGGGGACCTTGCTGCGCACGCCGACGATTCGATGAGCATGGCCGGCTCGAACGTCATAGACCGTCCAGACTCGCCAGCTCCAATCTCGGTTTCGCCGCCAGGCGGTCTCGACATTGCCGGATTACTTGGTCGTATGAGCTCTTTGCGATTCGTCTCCCCGAGAGTGATCGTTTTCGCGCCTGCTCGATCCGGTCGAGTTGCTGTTGGGCTTCCTCCATGCTTCCCAGATCGGCGAGAATCTGGCAACGCATTGCGGACGTGTTCAGGTCATCGGGCCGATCAATCACGACCCCGTTGAGCCAGGATCCCCGACGCATTCCCCGCTCCCATTCGTGCTGGCGCGGCGAGCACTGGTATCGTGAACGCCATGCGAGTCACAGCGCACTCCGGAAGTAAACGACATCGCCGTCCTTGACGATGTATTCCTTGCCTTCGAGACGCTGGAGGTGCTTCGCCTTGGCCTCTTTCAGAGAGCCGGCCTGATGAAGGTCGTCGTAGGCGGTGACCTCCGCGCGGATGAATCCCTTGGCGAGGTCGGTGTGGATCTTGCCGGCGGCCTCGACGGCGCTGGCGCCGCGTTCGAGATTCCAGCCACGTACCTCGGGCTCGCCGGCCGTGAAGAAGGTAATGATCCCGACGGCGTCGTAGGCCTGGCGGATGATCCGCTCCCGGCCGAATTCCTGAATCCCGAGGTCGGTCATGAACGCCGCGCGTTCGTCGGGTTCGAGTTGGGAGAGCTCGAGTTCGAGTTTCGCGTCGATCGCGAGGGCCTCGGGTGCGACAGCTCGGAGCGAGTCCGGGACTCCCGACCCCTGGGGCGCGTTCAGGACCGCAAACTGGGGCTTGTCCGTCAAGAGACCGAACGACCGGAGCGGCTTCTTATCGTCGGCGGAGAGGCCCAACGTGTCCACGGTCCGCGCCTGTTCGAGCGCGGCCTGGACGGTCTTGACCACCTCCAACTCCTTGTTCAGAGCGTCGCGGTCGGGACGGGGTTTCTTGACACTGGCCTCCAGCCGCTCGGCCCGATTCGTGACGACCCCAAGGTCGGCGAAGAGGATTTCCTCGCGAAACGTGGCGAGCTCGGTAGCGGGGTCGCCCCCTGCGAATCCGTTCAAGACGATCAGCAGGGCATCACCTTCACGGATCAACGCCAGCCGCTGAGGATTATCGGCGTGCGAACCGGCGAGCAGTCCGGGCGTATCGAGGAACTCGACGGTCGCCGGTGTGACTTTCTTCGGTTGATGTAGTGCCGCCAGGTAGTCCAGGCGCGGGTCGGTAAGCGTCGCAACTCCGACCTGTCCCGAATGGATCTTGCCCGGATCCGGCCGCGCCCCGGTCAGGAGTTGAAACAGCGTGCTTTTCCCGCTCCCTGCAAACCCGACGATTCCGACTCGCATCTTCTTTGGTCCTTGGTCCTGAGTCATTCATCACTAACGCGCCTAACACCTAGCTTGCACACAATCATCGCATCGAATCGATACGAGCCCGAAACGCCAGCGAGTGAATACAATCCGGGATCCTCAATCCACTCGCTGGCGCTTCGGGCTCGTATCAGTCGTCCGCGATGCAAGCGTGAAGCGCGCTATCCACGCCCATTCGAGCCGAACGTCCGCAATGCAATTCGAGTTAGCGGGCCTGACCCTCTCTGATTAAACCGACGCTAACTCATGAACAATGACCAATGGCTAATGAGGGTGATCCAGGCTGGCCTCGAGCCGCGTCCAGTCGCGCATCCAGCTCGGCGAGCGAATCCGATGGGAGTTCCAGGTGGCCGAACCTGACGCGGTAGAATGCGTCCACGACTTCTCTGGGAACTTCGGCAACGGATTGTGCCGGCGTACCCTGGCCAGTCAGGAACTTTCCGCGCGCAGGGCGAATTCGCCCTGGGTTTCGGCCGGACTACGTTCCAGCTCGAGCTGGGCGAGCAATTGGGCCAATCGGCGATAGAAGAGGATGCCTGCCGTGAGCGAGGTCGAGTCGACGCCCGGACCGCGGTACCACCTCAGAATGTGTCGACCCACCCGGTATGCAAGATGGGCGATGCCGACCAGAAGGAGCCCAGCCAAGAATGTGACAATCCCTCCCCGCCAACTGACGAAGGCGCTGAGGTCCTGAAAGTGAAAAAGAATCTGGAATCCCCTGCGGGCGAGCGCGAGCGATCTTGTTGAGATTCTCCCGCACCCAGCCGATCATCTGCCGCATCGGCGCATAGAGGAGGCGATTCTGACGGTCGCGGTCGTAGCCAACGATGTAGAACACCCAGATGTGTCGGATCAGATCGGTCATGGGGCGGAAGTTGCCGGCGATGCCGCCGACATGGGCGATCGACTCTTCGCGTCCCAGGGAGGGCGTCGGGTCGAGTGTGATCCAGATCGGTGTATTGTCAGGCCCCGGGCCGGCATACGCCTCGACCCAGCTATGAGCGTGCTTCTGGCGGACGTTCATGGTCTGGGTCAGGTCGTTCCAGTCACCCCCTTTAAAGCCGTTGACCATCCGCGCGGGGATATCGATCGAACGGAGCAGAAGTGCCAGCGCGCTGGCGAAATACTCACAATGGCCCGATTTGCGATTGACCAGGAAATCCTCGACCGGATCGAGGTCTGGGTCAATGATGTCCATGTGAAGACTGTAGGTGAACTCGCCGGATTCGCGCAAGTAAGCCTCGAGGGCGCGAGCGCTGCGCCACTGTCCATTCTCGTCGGGCCGTGTCGATCTGGTTACGCTGCTCATCGCTCATCTCGCTGGCCTGGCCGGCACTCACTTCCGGTTCTCTCTCCTTGACGGATGCAATCGCCGGCTCAGCGATCTTGCGGAGGCGGGCCTTGAGCTGTTCCGAGATCTGGAGAAGCAGCTCGGTGTGTGGAAAGCTTGGGCGTTCCTCACCCGGCTGAACACCGCCAGGGTCCAGGTCGGAGGCGACCTCGTAATCATAGCGGCCGCCGCGAGGGTCTTGGCGAAGCAAGGTGCCATCGATCGGGTTGAGATAAGGCGGAAGCCGCGTGCCGGCGGATGCATCTCGAATCGGTCGGATGCCGAATAAGGCAGTCGAGTCGTTCGCCTCGAGTTTGATCCTCTGCCGGAGCAGCTTGGGGGGGCGACCGCGCTCCGGGAAGCCGACGTACATCTGTGTCGTACCATTGGACTGGCGCCGCCATCGTCCCTTCTCATAGAGAAGCATGGTCACACCGCGCCACAAGGGCTCGATGGGTGGGTCAACCGTCTTGCCGTCGGCGTCGGTAAAATCAACGGTCATCACAACAGAGTCATTCTCGAGGATCTCGCCAAATTGACCGAGTGCCACCTCCTCATCAAAGCCGGTCAAATGGCGGGTCATCGGGGCACCGGGCTGCGAGCGGGTGGCGCCGGCCTGTCGCGGGAGCGTCAAGAAGATCAGCCCTCCCAGGGCCAGGGTCGTGATCAAGACTCGGGCCGTCGCGACCACGTAGGGCAGGTCGAACAGCCCAGCGTAAGGGTCAACCTCGCCAGGGCGGATTACCTGCCGGCTGGTCATGCCGCCGGCCTGCTGGAACCGTCCCGCCTCACGCTGAAGGAAGAACTGACCCAGGACCCAGATCGCCAGCATCGCCCAGGCGAACAACCAGATCCCCAAACTGTCGCCCTGACTGATGACGGCGCCGATGAGGACCTGCATCAGCCCGAGCAAGAAGAGAATCCAGTCGTCTTCGGAGGTTTTCGGGAGGAAGTACTTGATCAACTGGAGGTAGACCAGCCAGTGTCCGAGTGCACGGATCAACTGCGTATCATCGAGCCGATACTCGGAATACAATGCGACCAGCGTCAGGACAGCCATGACATTGGCGACCGGCCGCGACATCGCCCAACCGCGCATGACGATCGACCGTGAGAAAGGCCACAAAGCCCGCGATGGCGACGGCCATGGGGTAGAGCTGAGCGGCTCCCTTCTCGACGGTGTCCCCACTCAAGGCCATGGTGGCGACTGTGAGCATCAGGTAGAAGCTTGCACGGTAGATCAGGTAGCTGTTCATGGCCGGATTTCTCCGTCCCGGGTCGAATCGGTGAAGGGTGCGGGGTCCGCGTCGTCCTCGGAATCGGGCCCGCGACGGCGTTGATCCTGGCTCGAGAGACGCTCCTGGATCGCGCTGCTGAGGCGCTGTTGAAGGATGTTCTGGGTGGCGGTTTCACCGACGTTGAACAGCGGAAGCAAATCGCCCTGGGTGGCGTTGAGTAGGATGACGCGACCCATCAGACTACGCGCCGCCGCACCATTGAGTCGGGAGGATCGCTCGGCTTCTTCGAGCAGGTTCAGCGGCCGTGTCGAGATGATGATCAAGATCGCCTCGCGGAGGACGACGGGGGGCAGGGCGTCCAGCAGTTCCGCAAGTCCCCACTCACTGGCCGGCCGCAAGATGGCGAGTTGTTCCAGCAACTCGTGCAGCAGCTTGACCGAAGCCGGTCCGTGCCGGACACCCGCCGCGGGCCCAGTCCAGCCCAGCACGAGCCGTCGCCCCTGATGCCGACAGGTCTCCAGGCAGACCGTGGCCGCGAACGAAATCGATTGTTCGACTGCTTCGCGCTGCTCGGTCGCAGCCTTGCTTCGCGGCAGCCAGGGGTCGATCAGGATCGCAAGGTCTTGCTCGCTCTGCTGTTCGAACTCCTTGACCATCAGCTCGCCCCGCCGGGCCGAGGTTCTCCAGTGGATCCAGCGCGGGCTGTCCCCCGATCGGTAATCGCGCAACCCATGGTACTCCATCTGTTGCGCCGACTGGTCATGACGTTGTCCGCGCCGATTTTCCATGGCCTGGCGCTGGATCAAGAACCAGCGCCGCGTCAACTGGCCGATTCTCGGATAGACCACGATCTGGTCGGGCAACGAGATCGTGACGCGATGTTCGACGATTCCGAAGGGGGCCCGAGTACCGACATCGAGGTCCCGGAACCGATACTTTCCACGCTTCGGACTGGCACACTTCCACTGGATCCGCGCCCGTTCCCGGCCGGGGATCCGCGCGAAGAAGACGCGAGGCGTCAGAGCCGCCGCGCCGGAGACGGAACGATCGACCGGGATCACCGAATCATCGATGAAGAGGGCGAGTGCAGCGTACCAGCGACGCCCGTTTTCCACGGCGTAATCGATGATCAACGGATCGCCCGAAAACACGTAGACGGGGACCCGACGCTGCACGATCAGCCGGCGCAGCATCGAACGGCCCCCGAAGATCGATGCCAGGAATGGGCCGGCCGCCAGGGTGAAAACCAGAAGGATCAGGTTGACCTGCTGGATCAAGCCCGCGACCAGAAGCGTGAGACTGACGAGGAAGTACATGAAGCCTTCCCGGGTCAGGATCGATCGTTCCGTCGGCCCCAGTGCGCCGAGCACCCCGGCGACCAATCGCCGGAGCCGGCCACGGGTGCGCGGGCGAGATTTATCGTCCTGGTTCACGGATGTCCGCTCCTCGCCGAGGAAAAGTCGTCACTGACCAACTCCGCGCGGCCTCGGTTGCGTTAGGTCGGCACTCGGATTCGATCCACGATATCACGAATGATCGCCTCGGCGGCTCCGAACTCACCCGCCTGGAGGAACGACTTACCCACGACTCTGTGGGCCAGCACCGGGACGACCAGGGTCTTGATGTCATCCGGGATCACGTAATTCCGGCCCGAAACCATCGCCAGGCTCTGCGCCGCCCGGTAGAGGGTCAGCGCCCCTCGAGTACTGACCCCTACATGGAGATCCTCGTTCCGTCGGGTTGCATGCACGATGTCCAGGAGGTATTCGCCGATTGCGTCGTCCACCTGAATGGTTCGCACACCTCGCTGAAGGAGCAGGACATCCTCGGCAGACAGAACCGCCCCGAGGGAATCGACCGGCTCGCCGTTGCGATGGCTGGCGAAGACCTTTCGTTCCTCCGAGCGGATCGGGTAACCCATCCGGAGCCGGATCATGAATCGGTCGAGCTGACTTTCCGGGAGGATGTAGGTACCCTCGAATTCATAAGGATTCTGCGTGGCCAGCACAATGAATGGGGGTGTCAGCGTGTAGGTCTTGCCTTCGACCGAGACCTGACGATCGCTCATAGCTTCCAGAAGGGCACTCTGGGTCCTCGGTGTGGTCCGATTGATCTCGTCGGCGAGGATCACGTTTGCGAACAGCGGCCCCGGCTTGAAGACGAATTCGCCCGAAGGAGCATGATAGATGCTCGAACCCAGGACATCGGAAGGCAGCAGGTCAGGAGTGAACTGGATTCTTCGGAAGGAACAATCGATACTGGCAGCCAAGGCCCGGGCCAACAAGGTCTTTCCTACTCCGGGCACATCCTCGATCAGGACATGGCCCTCAGCGAGCAGAGCGACCACGGCGAGCCGAATAACCTCAGGCTTGCCCAACACGACCAGGCCGACGTTCTCCATCAGCCGGTTGCAAAGCGAGAGGAGTTCCTCAAGAGAGGTTGGGGGGGATTCAGCGGTCATTGAATTCATGCGTTCACTCAATCTACGGAACGTTTGACCAGTCATCGCTTGCCGAGCGACACCAGTATAAACCAAGGACTCATCGATTCCAACGGCCGGACGGTGAGGCATCGAACTCGCGGACGGTCGTTAAGGGTCGCGGTGACCCAGGCGCAGAGGAGTTTCGGGCGGCCGTTGCGACGCGAATTCATGGCAGGGAGTGTGCTCAAGATCTGGATCCTGGCCGGTCGGCTGAGCCGGTATGATGCCCGCTGGCCGCTGGCACCGTGGCTGGAGCGGCTAGAGCGTCGCGGCTGCCATCTCCAGGTGCTCTGCGTCTCCAAAGGGAATGTGCTGCCGGGCGACTCACGCGTCTTCGAGGTTCCGGCGCTGGGCAGCCGCTGGCTCAAAGGCTTCGCGGCACGGTCTCTGTGGTACGATGACCGCCTGGATCGACCAGACCTGATTCACGTGGTTCACGACGAGATGATCGATGCCGCGTTGACGCTGACGGAGTCTTCCCAACTTCCGTACATTCAGACGATCGCCGACTTTCGAATGGTCGAGAGGGGCCTCCGTTTGAGCCGCCGATGGTGTCACCACCTGGTCGCTACAGGCCCGGATCTCGCCGAGGAGTTGATCGAGGGTCTTCGGGTCCCTCCCTGGCGAGTCACCGTGATCCCGCCGGGAATTGCTCTGCCCCATGAGCCGCTTCGGTTGACCGGCACAGAGAGAGTCCCTGTGATCGGGACCGGTGGGCCGCTCGACGAGGGCTCGGGATTATTGGTCTTCCTCGAAGCCGCTCGACGGGTCCTGGACGCGAAGCGGGATGTCGAGTTCGTGATCGCCGGTCAAGGGGCGAACCAATTCGAACTGCGCCGCCGGGCCCAGCAGCTCCGGATCGGAGAGCGAGTCACCGTGGCCGAAATCCCTTCTGTGGGCGCGGAATTCTGGACGGTGCTTGATATTTATTGTCAGCCCTCTACCGTGCCCAGCGCGGGGGTTCCGCTCCTTCAGGCGATGGCCCACGCTGTGGCTTGCATCGCCACCCGAGTGAACGGGCTACGTGGGCTCATCGAGCCAGGCTCAACTGGTCTGATGATTCCTCCCGAGGATCCGCAAGCCCTGGAGGTCGCGATCCTGGAACTGCTCGACCATCCCGATGAGGCTCGCCGCCTCGGACGAAATGCCCGCGAACGCGTCCAGACTGATTTCGACCCTGAAGTCGAGGCGGATCGCCTGGTCGAACTCTACCGGACGGTCGTGGAATCGACACGAACCGAACCCTCGGATTCGAGCCGCGAGACGTAACCGGGTTTGACCAATACGTGGATGGCCCTCCACGGCTCTCACGAACACGGTCTCCGACGGCCTCGGAAATCCCCAGGTGCCTGCGTCCTCGAAGATCAGCGCAGGAAAACCGTGGCACACTTCGGTCCGACTTCGACATCATAGGTTTGCACACACCCCGGCGAGACGGGACGCTGTGGCGGGGAGAAGTCGAGTGTCGATCAACCCTACCTCGGCGCGGTCTCTGGTAAAGCTCGAACCTGATCGGTCTTTCGCGTCCCCTTTCTCTTACCCAGCATGTACAGCTACGGGAACCGGAAGGGCGAATCGAAATAAAACGTAAAGGTTCCTTGGGGCCTTACCGATCCAACTCAATCGAACGTCCTTTCTCGCCGGGGTGTTCGTCTGTCGGTCAGGATGACCGGCTCTAGATCACGCTCTGGACAGAGCGTTTCGTCCCAGGGAGGGGGCAATGGCACAGCAGGATGTCTCCAGTCGAGTCAGTCGTGAAAACCCGCGGCGTCGCGTCAAGTTTCAGGTACGGGTTGAAGATCTCGAAGGTCGTATGTTGTTGTCCGGGGCCCATCATGGCCACCCGATGGGTCACCATGCCGCTCATGTGAGCCAGGCGAGCACCCAGAACACGGCGACCTCTCAGCAGACACAGGCGACAGGACACGCGTCGGCGAGGGGCCACGATCATGTGGCTACGAACCGCCATCGCCGTGCGATGATGATGCGAGCCACGAACGCCGCGACGATCACTGTCGCCCCGGCCATCAATGTCGAGCCCATCATCAATGTTGAGCCGTCAGTCAGCGGCGGCACCTCGAGCACGCAAAGCACTTCGAGCACCTCGGCGAGCACGACACCGACGCCCACCCCCACGCCGTCCCCGAGCACCACCGTCACGCCTCCGGTCTCGATTTCGGGATCGAAGACGAATGGAAACACGACGACAACCTTCACAACGAACTGGAATACCTCCACGACTTCGGCCACACCGACCCCGAGCCCGACTTCCTCGCCCGCTCCAACCACCACAACCGGGTCGAACACCCAATCCACCACGGGTTCGCACACGGCCAATCCGCAGACTCCGACTCCCACCAGCTCAACCCCAGGCGGTACGGCGAGCGCCTCGACGAGCACAACGGCTTCGACATCGACGACCTCGCCAAGCTCGACTTCAAACGGCGGATCTTCCGCGGGCGCCACGACCGGTAGTTCATCATCGACCTCGGCCGGCGGTTCGTCGAGCACGCAACCGTCGTCGGGGACCTCAGCCTCGCAGACCAGTACATCCACCAGTCCTAGTCCGACCCCCACGCCAACCCCGACTCCGACGCCAACGAGCACGGCCGATTCGGGTTCGGCTTCCGCGACGACTTCGAGCGGCTCGACGGCGACGACAGGCGACTCCACCTCCGGCCAGCCGGCTTCGAGCAGTACGAACACCCAGACGGGTGCATCGACCACGAGCCCGTCGGGCTCGGGCTCGTCGTCGGCGACGACGTCCTCGTCCGGGTCGTCGAACTCGGGGCAGTCGGGGACCGCGCAGACCAATACATTGACCGGCTCCTCAAACTCATCGGGAGCCGACGGCACGAACAGCTCCTCGACTCAGACTTCGACCTCGTCGTCGGCAAGCAATGGCGGATCTTCGCAGACCAGCACCTCTACTTCCGCGAATGCGACGAGCTGACGAGGGCTGGAGGGCCGTCTTCCTTGGGGCGAGCCGGCGAGGCTGGGGATTCCCGTCTCGGCGAGCTCGCCCCGTCTTGATTGAAACCAGGACGTCGGGAAACGCGGAGGAGTTGCTGCTCGTAGCGGTTGGCCGAGGCGAGAAAGTCATAGAAGGCCAGGAGCCCGCAGAAGATCAGCCCGGGCCGGCCGTCGAGAAACCCACGCCGGAGGACGTAAGCGTACAGGAACCGGATGAACGGGCGCATCGGCAGTCGCGCGGCGAGCTTCCTCAGTCTACGACGGAATCGTTGGGCGCCGACGATGGTTCTCGGGATCGGTTCATTCACAATGCGGTCGTACGCCGCCGCCTCCCAGATCGCATACCGGTTGTGTTTCTCGACCCAGGACGCGATCGTCGGATAGGCGTAGTGGTCCAGCTCGTTGTCGAGTCGGAGCACCCGTCCCTCCAGCTCCACATGCTCGTGAGCCTCGTTGTCGCCCGCCCGCCCCAAGGTGCTGTCGGGAATCCGCTCATAACGACCCAGAGGGTGCTTGAAGAGCCGAAGGTTCCAACATTCGGAATAGCCGCAGTGGCGGATGCGACGACCGAGGAAGTAATAGCGCGAGTTCAAATAATACCCCTCGGCCTCGTCCCGGGTGAGCCGCCGCGCGATCTCCTCGGCCAAGTCGGGCACGACGACCTCGTCGGCATCGACGATCAGCACCCAGTCGTTGTGGAACGGCAGATTCTCGAGTGCCCAGTTCTTCTTCTTGGGATACGTCCCATCGAACTGGAATTGCACCACGGTCGCGCCGTGTTCGGCCGCCACTTCGGGAGTTCCGTCGGAACTCTGACTGTCGACCACGTAGACCTCATCGGCCCAGGCGAGTGCGGGCAGGCAGCGCCTCAGGTTCGCCGCCTCGTTCTTGACTGGAACGATGACGCTGACCGGTACGCTTCGATCGAGCGGTAAACTGGCCTGGGGCGGCGACGAGTCTCGATCAGGTCGAATCGGAATGTGAATTTCCATGATGGATCTCGATGAATTGGGGATTCCGGATTCCAAATTTAAGATTCCGAATTTCATATTTTGAGCATCAGTCAATGTTCCTAGTATGAGAATTGAATTTTGAATCTGGGATATGGAATCTGGAATAAGCAATCCGACTCGTCTGGAACACCAGCACTGTCCAATCAGGCGACAACGACCTCGGGAGTCGGCCCTCCGCAACTGAGCCACCGGTAAACCGCGGCCAGGCGTTCGGCTTGCCGGTCCCAGGTGTAGTGCTGTTCGACGAGTCGGCGGCCGTTGCGCCGAGTTCTGCGAGCTGGCCGGGGCTTCGTTCGAGGAGGTCCCGAAGCCCCTGAGTGACCGCGTCGGCGTCCGGAGTCACAACGACGGCTCCTTGGGCCGCGTCGAGCTCGGGGAAATGGCAGGCGGTGGTGATTAAGGAAGGGATGCGGCAGGCCAGCGCCTCCAGCACGGCCATACTGAATCCTTCACTATAACTCGGAAGAACGAAGGCATCGGCAGCAGCCCAGACCTCGCGAGCACGCTCTCCCGCCACGTGACCGATGTAGCTCATCCGAGCACCCAGTCCTCGCTGTTCCATCCGGTCGAGGAAGGGTTTCCAAGCTCCCCCGTTGTTGCCGGCGAGAAGGAGATGCACGTCCGGTCGGTCGGCCGCGATCTGACCGAGGGCCTCGGCCAGGAGGTCGAGTCCTTTCTTGACGTGCAGCCTCGCGAAGAACAGCAGGACGAACTTGCCGCGAAGCTCGGGGCGTTCCGCTTCCAGAATCGATCGAGCGGGCAGGTTTTCGGCGAATGCCAGATCGACGCCGTTGGGGACGAAGCAGATCGGCGTACCGGGGGCGAGGGCACGGAGATGATCGATCTCGGGGCGGGATAACGCGTGCAGACACGATGCTCGGCGGAGGTTCTTCGACTCGATCAAGGCCAGGTAGATCCGCTTCTTCCAGTACTTGTGGCGCAGCGCCCACGGCTCAGCCATTCCATGCGCCGCGACAAGATAAGGGACGCCGGCAGACAGGGCCGCACGGGCTCCCCGGCGCGTCTGGGCTTGCCAGAGGCCGTGCAGGTGCACCAGCTCAGCAGAACGGACCGCCTCCTCCAGCTTCGTTTCCGGCCCCTCGAGCGTCAACTCGGCGACTAGGCGCTCCCGGTCGAGTCGGGAGGGAGTGGGCGTCACAATCGTCACTCCGTCGCGGAGCCGGCTCAGCGCCGTGGTCATCCCCAGGATGCTCGGCACCATGCCGCCGTCTCGGCGCGGGTCCAGGCCGTTGCAGAGATGGACCCAGCTCCGGCTGGTCGCGGACGAAGTGACCCGGTGTCGCCGTTGCCGCCGATCGGTCGTCACAGTTTCACATTGAAGATCGTTCATCCGTTCACCTCGATTCGGAAGCGGACAGAGACACGGGTGCGTGCTGGCGACGGCGATGCCCTGCCAGTTCGATGGCCTCCAGGACGCCTTGCGCGAATCGGTCGGGGCCCCAGAAGGCAACCGTTTCCTGCGCGCGGCGACCCATGGCTTCGAGATCGTCGGCGGGCATCCTCCCGATCCACGACAACCTGCCAGAGATTTCCTCGGTGTCGAGCGGGTCGAATCGGTCTCCGGTGGTTCCTGGCGGTTCAGGCACCAGGGTGTAGGAACAGCCGGCGCGGCTGGAGACGAGGAGCGGCAGGCCGCTGGCCGCGGCCTCGTTCGCGACGAGTCCCCAAGGTTCCATCAGGCTCGGAAGGACGAACGAGCCGGCATGGGCATACCAGCGCGGCAGATCACCGACCTGGAGGAATCCCGGACGATGAATGGCGTGAGCGAATCCGCTGGCCGCCACGGCCGCGTCTACCTCGGCCCGATCGGGCCCGTCACCGCAGAGGACCAGGTCCCAGGCCAGGTGGGTGCCGACCTCGTGGCGATACCGGGTGAACGCGTCAACGAGTCGGATCAGGTTCTTTTCGGGGACGAATCGGCAGACGCTGAGGAAGTACGGGGCTTCGGGCAGGCCCTCACGACCATGAGGATCTTCGCGCCATCGTCGGGCGCTGACTGCGAAATAGTCGTTGTCAACGGCGTTATACCCCAGCGTGATGCGATTCTGGGGCATTCCGAGACTGACGAGGTACTCGCGGTGTGACGGTCCACCGACGACAGCGGCATCGAACCGGCCGATCCGCCGCCGCTTGACCATCTCTTTCCACCAGGTCCGCGGCCGGTCGATCTCCTGGCTCTCGGACATCAGGATCGCCGGACAACGTCGGTGCCTGGCCCATCGGGCTGCCGCCATCGATTCGGGGCGCGCGTAACCGACCATTCCGATAGCGTCGGGCCGGTTGTGCTCGAGCGCCTCGATCATGGCCCACCGGCAGGACTCGGCCGTGATCGTTTCAAGGACCCGATCCGGGAACAGCGTGACCCACTCGAACAACTCGTCGTGCCGGCTCCTCGTCCAGGGATACGTTTGCTCGCTCCCAGCGACTTCATAGGCGAGGAGCCGATCTCCGCGTTCGACTAATCGAACCGCCAATGTGCGCAGCCGGGCCAGATGGTACGGCCCGAAATTCGTGAAGCAGATGGCGAACACCATGAGACAAACTCCCCGATTCCCAGCTCATTGCTGAACGCCCGCAATCCGGACCGTCACGCCGCTCCCTGCCGAAGTGTCTCGCGGTGACCGGAGCCGTTGCAGCAGGGAGGCCCTCCAGAGCATGATCGGCCGCTCTGCCAGGTATCCCAGCGCAAGGCCCGAGGTGATTCCGACGAATACCAGGATCGCCCACGTGAATCGCCAGTCGTTGACCAGATTCCCGCGCGAGATGGCGGAGGCTAGCAACATCAGAAGGGGTCCATGGAAAAGATAAGTCGGGTAACTCGACAGTCCCAGGATCTCGATCGCTCGCGCCGCGATGGTTCGCGGCCGGGATTGGGATGGCGGGTCCTCGACGACGACGAAGCGGATCAGCATCAACGTGAACGCCGCGGCCAGTAGCACGTAGACGAACTGGAGGTTGACTCGCTGCGAAAACCACAAAGCAATTGCGATCGCCAGTAACAGGGGCCAGTACGGCGACCCGGCCCGGGCCAGGCGCGATTGTCTGAGCGTTTCGCGATGATCGGCGATCATGGCACCCAGGAACCAGAAGGATCCCATCCCGAAGAGCAAACCCAAGCCGAGCAGGAAAGGTGACCGACTCCAGCCAAAAAAGAGCAAGTCCATCGGTAAAGCAACTCCCAGGCAGACGATCATCCCCAGGGTGGTCGGACGGATGCCGCGCCTCAGCGCGGCACAGACGAGGAAACCGTAGAAGACGTAGTAGAACATTTCATTCGTGATGCTCCACGAAGGGGCGTAGGAGCCAAAAGTCTGGATAAAATTCTGGGCGATGAATAGCTGCGCGAGCAGCGCGTTCCCGTCGACACCATTCGGCCAGCAGGGGGGCCTCCAAGGCGCCATCAGCCACTCGATCGCTACCGCGAAAACCAGTGCCATGTAGTAAAGAGGCAAGATACGCGAGGCTCGGGCGATCAGGTAGCGCGACAAGGGAAAGGTGTTGTCTTCGATCATCCGCGAGACGGAGAGTTGGATGCAGTACCCGCTGATCACGAAGAAGCCGATCACCCAGTAAACGCCCGCCCCCACGACGTACAACAGGAAGTTGTGCAGCCACCAAGGGTACTGATATCGGGCCGCGGGATGGATCGACCAGGCGATATCCACAGAATGCGCAGCAACAACGAGGAATGCGAACAGACCCCGGCAGATGTTGACCTTCTCATTCAACGTAAGCCGGAATGTCCCGAGTCGATTCGATCCGGCGGCAATGGGATTGAGATTGAGCATCCGTGCATCCTTCCGAAACGAGTCAGACCGTCGGTTCGGTGCTAGAATTCGTGGTCGATTGAATCTCGTATGCCGGCTGTTCGACTCCCATACGGAAGGAGTCAGGGCATGAGGTTACGCGGGAGCCGTGGAGAGCATTCCGCACGGGGACGAAGAAGTATTGCTCAGTTTATTCGTCCACCACATGAGGACGACCACGGGGAACGCCGATATCCCCCAGTTGTAGTAGAACCAGACGAGAGGGTCGTCGCCGACCACCATGAACCAGGAATTGTAAAAGGTGATCGACCACCAGAACTGGATCCACGGGACCTCCGCGTACAGGTGGAAGTAGTGATACGCGGTGCCCAGGACGACGGCGATGGCCGTCATGACGATGAAGGTGCCGATGGCACCGCCGTTGAGCTGGGTGGCACCCATGATGCCGATCGCGGGGCCCGAGAAGTTATCCTCCCGCTCCATCTCCGAACCGGCGATCCAGGCACTGATCCAGGCATCGCGGCCGTAGATGGGTTTAGTCGGCCAGATGACTCGGGGAATATAGGTGGAGAAGATGCGGAGGTAGTTTGCCCCGTGGTCATACACGGACTTGGCGGGAACGGTGTCCATCATGAGCAGGAACCCACCGTACTCGAAGGTCTCGTAGCTCTCGATCTCCTCATCGCCGTCGGTGACGTTGAGGCTTTCGAGAATCCGGGTAACCTGGAAGTCGCCGAGGAAGTTGAAGAACCCCGCAAAGGAATGGTCGTGATCCAGGTCATTGCGCCAGCCGATGGCGATCGCGACCACCAGGGCTCCCGCGAAGGCCGTTGAAAGCAGTACGGGCCAGGAAGGTCGTTTCAACCGCGTGATATACATCGCGCAGATCGTGGCGAGTACGCCGATGAGCGAGTGCGAACGTTTGCCGTTGAACATCCAGATCAGGACATAGGCCGCCGCAACGGCGAGCCCCGCCGCGAGGTACGCCGGATGGGGAGAAACCTTGGAGCGGCCCGTGACGATCAGCATCATCGCGGCAACCAGCATCACGAAGGGGAAATTGTTGAAGATCGATCCTTCGCCCGAAGCCGAACCGCTATCGTCGCCTCCTCCTCGAATCAACATCCCGGCGCAGACGAGGCCCCAGAGAATCAACGGCGGGGCGAGGACCGCGACCCACATCGGCGACCAGGTCCTCGGTGGGCGTGGGAGCACAGGCGCGATCCGCTTCCCTAACCCGAGGTGGTACACGAGTAAGAGCCAGGCGAGAGCCCAGAACGCCCGGAGGTCAGCCGACGCGACCAGGTCCTTCCCTCGTACCGAAACGCCCCAATCGTGGAATCGGACGGCCTGGATCACGTAAATCTGGAGGTAGCCGACCAGGAAGAGCCAGATCGGCGCGAAGGGGTCGAACTTCTTCGTGATAACATTCGCGAAGAAGTAAATCAGGATCAAGCCAGCCGTTGCGTATGCGAAAGGGATATCGTCCATGATGCCCTATCCTTTCCGCGACCTGGCTCGCGGGCGACGAATCGAATCGGTCAGCCGGCGGTCCCTGTCGGCGTGAGGGATCGTCGGTACGTCGGGCCGAGTGATTCCACACGCTCGACCTCGATCAGTTCTTCGACCAAATCGATCATCGCTGCGTGGTAGCGCGGCCAATCAAAGGCAAGGGCGCGGGTACGGGCGGCCCCACCCATTTGTTTGCGAAGCACCGGATTGCATCCGAGCTGTTCCATCCGAGAGGCCAGCGCCTCGATATCGC
This sequence comes from uncultured Isosphaeraceae bacterium, assembly GCA_963845695.1. GTDB lineage: Bacteria > Planctomycetota > Planctomycetia > Isosphaerales > Isosphaeraceae > CAWJTV01. Next base: position 63,453 of record CAWJTQ010000026.1, read on the forward strand.
CGGGAGCCACCATGAATCCTTCGATACCATCGCGGACCACCGAGCCTGCATTGGGCGTGACCACACTGGGCAACCCGCAGGCCAGGGCTTCGTAGGTCACGACGGCCGAACCTTCGAAGAGCGAGGGAAACACGAAGACGTCGGCCTGGGCCATTCGCGCGGGCATCTCGGCATGAGCAACCTGGCCGAGGAGCTCGACCGTCTCGAGGTAGGGCCGAATCACCGCGACGTCCCTGGGGAGCGGTCCCAGGAGCTGAAGCTTCCAGCCAGGGCGCCTGATGGCACGCCAGGCTTCCAGTAGGTAGGTGATGCCCTTACGCTGATTGATTCCGCCTGCAAACAGGAAAGTGCAATCGGACCCATACACCTTATCGGGAAGCGGCCGAAACCGCCGGCAGTCGGCCGCGTAGGGGATCACCCGGACCCGCTCGGGTGGAGTCCCATTTCGCACGATCGTTTCGGCGATATGCTCCGAGGGAACCACAACCCGGTCGGCAAGGGTAAGCTCGCGGAGCCTCCGTTCGTGCAGCCAGTCCAGCTCCTCGAGATCCAGTCGTCCCTGCCCTAGATACATGGCGAGGGCGGCCGGCGAATTCACCGCCTCTCGCTCCAGGACTTGCCGCTCCTCGCGCACGTCGCCGTGCACCATGCTCAGGATCGTCGGAATTCCAAGCCGTCGGCAAGCGGGAAGGGCACGGTCCGAGCCGACGTCACTGAAGACCAGCAGGGCCCTTGGCCGATTCCGCTCGACGACTCGCGCGAGTCGATAATCGAACCACTCGGTCCGAAAGCGCGACAACGTACGCTTCAGTCGCGGGCGAGAGGCGGCCAGCCGTGTCTCGAGTCGCACTGCTAGGTCGATGCCGGGATTCGCGCAGACGCGTTCCGCCGGGATCTCGGGGTCGTGGCGCCGCAGCAGGAACGGTTCGAACCGCTCCAGCCGATCGGGAGCGAGTCTCCGCAACCATGCGGCCAGACGACCGTTGCGATCGTAGTAACTCGCCGTCACGAACCGGCCAAGCAGACCGGCGCGGTTCAGCCCGATCACCGCTTGGTAGGCTGGAGGACGCGCGTCCGGGCAGGCGACGAGAACCGGCTGAACTGCTCGAAGCGTCTTCATCTCGACCTCGATCTTCCGTGATCCTCAGGCGGCAAGGCCGCGTCCCAACAGTCTTGATCGGTGTTCGGATCCAGATCTCCGTTACGAAGATGAGCTCCTTGATCCCGGTTCGCGAACCTTCCTCATCTGGAATCCGGAATTAAGTATGATTGAATGTCTTCGCGAACTGCTCGCGACGAGCGAGTTCCAGATCGCTCTCGATCATCATCTTGACGAGACCGCGGAAATCGACCCGAGGTTTCCACCCGAGGACTTCACGAGCCTTGGTCGCATCGCCGAGGAGGACCTCGACTTCGGACGGCCTCGTATACCTCGGGTCGAATTCGACGAAGTCGCGATAATCGAGATTGAGGGTGGAGAAGGCCGTTTCGAGCAGTTCGCGCACCGAATGGGTTTCGCCGGTGGCGACGATGTAGTCGTCGGCCTTGTCATGCTGAAGCATCATCCACATCGCCTCGACATAGTCGCCGGCAAACCCCCAGTCGCGCTTGGCATCGAGGTTGCCCATGACGAGCTTCTTTTGCAAACCCTCTTTGATACGAGCGGCCCCCAGACTCACTTTGCGGGTGACGAACGATTCACCGCGGCGTGGACTCTCGTGGTTGAACAAGATGCCCGAGCAAGCGAACAGGTCATAAGCTTCTCGATAATTGATTGTCTGCCAGTGGGCATAAAGTTTGGCACAGGCGTAGGGACTGCGAGGATGGAACGGCGTATCGGGGCCTTGAGGCGGCGGCGCCGAACCGAACATCTCGGAGCTGGACGCCTGGTAGAACTTGACAGGTTGTTGCTCGTTCAAATGCCGCACGGCTTCCAGCAGGCGCAGGGAACCGATGCCGACCACATCGGCCGTGTACTCGGGCTGGTCGAACGAGACGCGCACATGGCTTTGTGCACCGAGATTGTAGACCTCGTGGGGGCGAATCTTTTGAACGGCCATCGCCAGACTCGACGCGTCGGCCAGATCGGCATAATGGAGATGGATCCTCTCGGCAATGGAGCGGTCACGAGCGAAGAGGTGGTCGATGCGCTGGCGGTTCAGGCTGCTCGAGCGGCGGACCAGCCCGTGGACTTCGTACTCGGGCTTGCCGAGGAGCAATTCAGCCAGATACGATCCGTCCTGGCCGGTGATTCCCGTGATCAGTGCACGTGTCATGATAATTGACTCGAATCCCTCGCGAAGTCTCGTCAAGGAATATGGTAGGTAGCGCGTTCCGTCGGCAGGATCGGCTCCAACGCCTGGACCAGTTCCTGCGCGAACTCCCGTAACACTTGGCCGTCGGGATCCAGATCTCCCGCGTAGAACACCTCGACAGTCATCGACGAGCCCCGAGTCGTCCTGCCGTGGCTGCTTCGACTCGTGATGGGCAACCGCCGAATGTAGTTCTCCAGTTTCCCTTCTCCGAAAATATAGTACCAGAATCCGACGTGTTCGACCAGTTCATCAACGCCATAGCCCAGTCGGGTAATCTGGAGGGAATCCTTGTCGCCGATCGGGATCTCGAGCTCCCGGGTCTGGGACTCGAGCTTGGTATAGCCCACGGACGGCAAGCAGATCTCCGGCGTGTGACGCAGGTTCGCCCCGTATCGCGAGTAGTTGATCCAGAGCTGCATCCTCAGCCCCGGATGTTTGCGGCTCTCGTAGACCCGGCTGAGATAATCGGTGGTCTGAGCTCGCTCGACTAGCTCGTCACTGACGATTCGATCGGCGCCGACCCAGTCGCCGAGAACCAACGGGATCGAGGCCAGGGAGCTGCGCAGAGCGGGTCGTTCGGTCTCATTGATCCGTTCGAGTGCGGCCTGGGCCGCCAGCCCCGTCGTCAGCATCGTGAAGCAGAAAATGGTTCGCTGAACTTGTGACATGCTTGCTCCTCGCTCGGCGACATCGATCGATTCTCGGGTTCGCGCGGCGGCGTGGTCCAGCTCACGAAACTCCCGGCGGAACGACACGGGCCAGGGGGGCAACGGTCAGTTCTTGGCCGATCCGGTCCAGGAGCCAGCACTCGCCTTGAAGAATCAGCAAACCGAAGCTCATCATGAGCAGACCCTCGATCGTGTGGAAGGTCCCAGACGCATACTCCGGATTGAGGAAGTGCATGATGTAACCGGTGAGGATCACCCGGGCGATATTGGCGCTCAGGGCGATCGGCAGAGCGGAGATCACGATCACGGTGCGATACCAGCCCGGCCTGCCAACCAGCCACGCCACGGCGGTCGTGAGGGCCAGAAAGCCCGTCAACTGCCTCATGCCGCTGCACGCCTCCGCCACGAACATCTGGACCCCGCCTGGGAGCGTCATCCGGTTTCCCTCGCAGAGGACGGGGACACCCGTCGAATTCATGACCGTCGAAGCCACCCGGCTGGCCAGCAACTGGAGTGGCGAGGCGATCCTCGAGTAAAGCGCAATCGGTAAGGGGACCATGAACACCAGGAAGAAGAATGCAAACCAGTAGCGCCTCAGCGCCGCCCTACCCAGAAGCATCGTGACCAGGCCCGCCAGCCCGACCAGGAACGCCAGATCTGCAAGGAATGGGATCGGCAAAGGAATCGTCACCAGTCGGACCGCCAGCGCGCCGACCAGCATCGTCCCGCCCAGGCGGGTTCCGCCTCGGATCGGGACAGGACCCCGGCGCGCCGCCTGATTGGCGAAATACAAGCAGATCAGCGGAACCAGGAATCCATGGCTGTAGTTCTCATCCGTCGTCCAGGAGTAATAGAAATGAACCAGGGTCTCGGAGAAAAGCAGGGCGAACATTCCCAGGCAAAGCAGGTCACCGAGCCATTGGAGACGCTGCTTGGAATCACGTGCCGGAGGGATCAACAGACTGAGCAGGGCCCAGGTCTCGGCGTCGCGCGGAGGTGTGGAAACAGGCGCCTGGGAGAGTGCCGCCATTGTGGGTCGTCCTTAACTTCGACTAAAGGAATCCGTCGGTTACCGAGAATTTCGGGCTACGAAAGCGCCGCGATGAGTCAGGCTGATCCGCGGTCTTGTCGTCGATCGAAGTCAGTTGGCTTTGGCCGATGGGATGGACACCGGGGCCAGCGAGTCGGCCGCTCGCTGGATCGAAATCACGCGTCGTGAGATATCGTCGCTCGTCCGAGGGGCCATCGCGGACCGCAGCGCCGTCTGTCGCTGGGCTTCGTCGTTGAGCCGCCGGGCGATATCGGCCAGGTTGAACCACCACGATCGGCGGATCAGGTCGTTATCGACCAGCTCGATCGCCTGGCGGTACACTTGCTCAGCCTCCTTGAGCCCCGTTCCCATGGCGAGAGCCTCGGCCCGGGCGGCGAGTGCGCAGGGATCGCCCGTGCCGCCACTGGACGGGCTCCCGTCCACTTTCAGAAGGAGATCGAGGAGCGGCAACGCCTCATCCCGACGTTGCTCTCGTAGCAACCGTGCGGTCGCGAGCAAGACCGTCGGGTTCTGCGGGAGGGCCTTCGACCACTCCCGGAAGGTCCAAGCGACCCGTGAGTCCATATCCGCGACGATATCGCGAACCGCGTCCTCACCCGGGAGGAGATACCGTCGTGTGGCAAGCTCGTCGTTGAAGCGCGGCGTGGCAGTCCGAGATAACCCATTCGCCGATGCAACTCTGAGAGCCTGTTCATAGAGACGCCGCGCCGCGTCTTTCTTTCCCGCGCCGAGGAGACGGCCGGCGCTCCAGGCCAGACTCACCGCATCCCGACTGAGCCCCAACATGCGGATCGAGACCGGCGCTCCGCTACCGGTCGGCTCGTTCTGCGCCTGCGCCAGACGCGCCGTCGGCTCCAAAGGGCAGATTTCGAGGGCCCGAGTCAAGATCGACGAGACGTCAGGGGCTGGACGATCGGGATCGGCTTCGGCTCTGTGGAGCAGCATCGCCCGGTTGGCGAGATGTCGGGCGGTGGTCGTCAGCCAGTGGCCGTCCGCCGACACGACCGAAGCCGGCAACGGCCTGCGCTGGCCGGACCCATCGGGTGTCATGAGCCGCTGGGTCACGATGGCCGCCGAGGAGGCATCGACGACCCAGGACCAGGACAGCAAGCACGCCCCCAATCCAGTCAGCAGGACCGAGACGGCGAGCGGAGGCCACGCGAGCCATAAAGGGAGGCTCCACTGGCCGGGCTCGCGAGGCACTGTCGGTATCGGCTGGGAACCCTGGCGTTTCCGCAGGACCGCCGGCTTCGGGCCCGGGCTCGATCGGTGATTCGCCAGGATGTCCTTGACCGAGGGCCAGACGACGTCCTCGGCGCCGCGACGCTCCGAGCCGGCGCGAGGCTGATCCGTTCGGCGATTCCTCGGCTCACGCTCGATAGGGCGAAATGGGGAGTCGAATCGTTCTCTTGAGGGAGTCGTTTCTCGTCGGTCACGGACCCGATTTCCACCAACGGTACCGGCCAAGTTCTCACGCGGCTCGATATCGGTCGGCTCTTCGACCGGAATGAGTCCGCCCTCGAGATCGGAACCCAGCCTCGAGGCGAGTGGATCGGGATCCGGCGCCGCAGCGATGGGATGGGAGTCCAGATTTGGGATTCGAGAGTCGAGGAGTTCGGATTCGAGGTTCTGGGTTCGAGGTTCCGAGTTCGAGGTTCCGGGTTCCAATACCTCGCTTCCAATGTCGGAGATGGCATCCGCGTTCGCGTTCTGGACGTCGGCGATAGCATCTTGATTAGCGTCGTCGGCTCTTCGGGATTCTTCTAGCTGAAGTCTCGAATCGGGAACCGCGAGTCCGAAATCGGGAAGCTCGAAATCGGGATCCTCGAATAGGCTCGTCTTCCGCGGAGATTCTATGGAGAGAACATCACACTCACGCGAGTCTGCTGACGCTTCCGAAAGCTCGGCTGCGGATTCTGGCGCGTCCGGGCGGACTGGTACCGAGGCTCGGGGTCGAGCCGCCGGATCCGCAGGGCTCTCGCGGGCGATCCAGTCGGACCATGAGGGTGAGGATGCGAGGGGCAAGCTGGGCGATACTTCGGGAGGATCGGGCCAGGTCGGCTCGAACCCGACTGAGGCAATAGTGGACACGGGCGGTACTGGCCGAACGACAGTGCCTTTCGAGCGTCCCGGTGACGGGGCGTCGGGAAGGGGCTGTTGGGGCTGAGGCGGGGACCAAGATGGCTCGATCTTGGGCACGCGGGGCGTGGGAATCGGCCGAGACATCGGATCGATTAGCGGCGTGTTCGCGCTGGAGGGCCGTAGAGCCGCGGAGGGACGCTCCTGCGACGGGATGACGTCGAACGGCGCCGGTGACGGTGCCCTTGGTCCTTCGTCACGAGTGACGCGGACTCCCGTGGTGCGGGACTTGAGATGCGCCTCGGCTGCCTTCCAGCGCGCCTCCCATCGGTTCGAGTCACGACTTGGCCGCGCCGCGCTTCCGGCCGGTTTGGAGCCGGATGTCGGACCGGCGCCGGGTCGGCCGTGATCGTCTGCGGCGCCATAGTTCATCACCAGCGGCCAAATCGGTTGCTGGGAGGCGATCTGGTGGGAAGCGGTCGCCGGATAGATCTCCCAGTCCGGCTCGGCAGCGACGTCGTGCCGGAGGGTCAGGCAGTATCGGCCGATCTGGATCGGGACATCGAACGGCATGGGGCAGGGGCCCTGGACCGTCCGGCCCTCCAGGACCACAAAGCTCCGGCCTCCAGTCGGGACGAGGGTCCAGGTCCGCCCCCGCCGCGTGAGCCGACAGATCTCGTCGGCGAGATCTTCGCCGGAGAGCCGGACTTCGCAGTACGCGGCCCGACCGATCCGGACCGAAATCCAGAGCAGCTCCACGACGCGAATCGGACCCGATTCACAATCCTGGATGTGGAGACAGGTGGATTCCGGCATGATGGGATCGACTCCTCCTTGAGCCTGGTCCACAGGGGATCCTTCACCCTCGCGATACGAACAGGTCTGTGCCACCCGCCAGCCATCGGTTCCATGTGCCGCCGAGGGCGCTGGCCGAGATCGCTACCGCGGGCAGCTCGACCGTCCACTGCAACACCGACCATAGACTAAACCCCACGACCGCTCCGATCAAGCCGTATGCCAGAGTACGATCGGCGGAACCGACCCTCTTCAGACAAGGCAACACGCGACAAATGGACCAGAGCCCAGCCATCGCCAAGACCAGCAGTCCAACCAATCCCGCCTCCACTCCGCATCGCAAGACACTGCTCAACGCAAATCCGGAGTAGGCATCCTGCGTCTTGAAGTAGGCGTGGATCGTCCGGAAGCTGCCGAACCCTGTGCCCAGGAGGGGGAAGTCCCGCAGGATCGGCAGGCTCTCGGTCCACCAGAGCCGGATCGAATTCCAGGAGACGGACGAGACGGGAGGCTGGCCGCCGATCAGCGAAGGCCAGGTCGCGGTCATGGTCGCGCCCAGGCCGAGTGAGGTCAGGACGATAAGTGTCAGCCCGAGCGCCGACCAGCGACTTCCCGAGGCCGCTGCACTGGGCAAGCCCACCACCGCCATGGCCAGAGCGAACGGCGCGCAAAGCCAGGGGCCAGCCATGAGTCCCCCCAGGAATGCACCGGCCACGAGAAGGGTGACCATGAGCACGGCGAGCCCTCCCAGACCCGAGTGGCCCAGGCGATCTCTCAGAGCCTCGCGACTCCCGCGCGGGGCCACCACGTGCAGCACGATGGCCAGTCCGAGCGGCAAAGCCATCGAACCCAGTGCCAGGAGCGCTCCGGGCCCTCCCATCAACGTTCCGAAGAGGAACGGGCGATCCGGCAGGAGCAGGACCTTTTCAATTGCGGGTTGGTCCGTTCGCTGGGGGGGCTCAAGCCGATGCAGTGCCGCGGGCACGGGAGACTCGAGCAAGTCGTCACGGGTCGGGCCCCACGCTGGCGGGTGTTCGGGCAGGATGAAACCGAAAAGCCCTTCGGCATGGCCGCTGATCTGCACGACCCCGAGAGCCACGTTCAGCAGGAAACCAGCCGCGATGCTCCCCCAGACCCAGTAGAGCCGGCCCAACCGATCGACGTAATGAGACACGGTCCAGAAGATCCCCAGGCATACGGCCGCACCCACCAGCCATCGCAGCGTCGCGGCGCGGTCGAGCGTTGCGGGCGAACGAACCGGGGCGGGTGTCGGCAGTACGGCTGTCGGATCATCCGCCTGAACCAGGCGCGACCAGGCTCCGGTGGCGTAGACTTCGTGCGCGACTGGCGAGACCTGTCGCGCCAGCCGTGCTGGGAGCGGAAGGGACTGAACCACTCCCAGCGTCAGGACCAACAGCCCGAGAAACGCCAGGGGACTCTTCAAGATCGGAATCCGACCCTGAACGAGCAGTTGCACGAGCCGAGCGACGATCATCACGAAGGTCAGTCCGGCTACCGCCACGGGAAACCACCAGACCGCGCCACCGAAGCACACGACGCTGCCGAGGACCAGCGCCGTGAGAGCAACGGCCAGCACTCCGTCGGTCAACACCATGATTCTCTGGCGCACATCCATGTTGGACCTCTCCTGAGGAGCTTCGAGTCTGCTTACGCCTGGCCAGCGAACTCCAGGGCTTCCTCGACCCTCTCCGGGTTCTCAAACCGTTCGGCTGGCGGCAACGCATCGCCATATCCATAGCTGGACCAGTTCGCAATGTCCTCGGTCAGTCCGTTGAAAACGACTCCCGCGATGGCCACATGCGACTGCTCGAGCATCGCCTTGGCTCGGTGCAATGTCATGAGGTGGTGTGACCCGGACCGGACCACCAGCAGCGAGGCATCGACGATGCGGCCGAGAAACCGGCAGTCGGCAAGCCCGAGTACCGCCGGACCATCAAGGATGACTCGGTCGTAGTGGTGCGAGAGGGCCAGCAGCAACTGTCGCAACTCGAGTGTGCCGAGGATCTCGATCGGCGTCTCGCGCGTGTCGCCCGTGGGGATGAAGTCGAGATTGGGAATGCGAGTATGGTGAAGCGTGCGCTGCCAGGGGACCTCGCCCCGGAGAACATCAACCACTCCGAGGGCGGCCTTCTCATCGTCATCCTCGATGAAGACCTCCGCCAGCGTGGGCCTCCGGAAGTCGATGTCCAAGAGTAAGGTCCGTTCGCCAGCCAGCGCGCAGGTGGCCGCGAGGTTCAAGGCCGTCGTGCTCTTCCCCTCACCCGCCTTGGCGCTGGTGACCAGGAGCGTCACGATCGGCCCACGCCGATCGGAGACGCCGAGAAGACTGGCCCGGACGTTCCGATAAGCATCGGATGCCAGCGAGTCGGACGCGCCCGGCGTCCAGAGATGCCGACCGCGTTGCGTCAAGGCGGTGCGGCGGATCCGTGGGACCACTCCCAGAAGCGGGAGGGTCAGCCCGTGACTGACATGCTCCGGCACCTTGACCGAGTGGTCGATGTGCTCGAGCAGGCAGACCAGTCCGATCCCCATTCCAAAGCTCATGACCAGCGCCGCGGCGATCAGCAACGCCCGATTCGGTTTGGTCGGCACGCTAGGCTCGGCCACGCTCGACGGGATGATGACGAAACTCTTCTCCGTCAGCGAATGCGAAAGGATGTCAAACTCGGCCAGCCGCATCTCCATGGCGCCAATCTGCCGCTTCTTCTCCCGGCGCTCCTCCATCATGGTGAGGACTCGCTGGTGGACCGGGAGCGTCTTCTGCATCTTTTTCAGCAACTCCTGATGCGTTTGTCGGTCGGCCTCCAGCTCGCGTCGGTAGTGTTCCAGGATAGTCTCGGTCGGATTCGACGCGCCTCGGTTGCCGATCTTGCGAAGCTCTTCCATCTCGTCCATCACTTCGTTGAGATAGTCGGACCAGGCAATCGCGGCCGGCTCGGTGTCGAAATTGCGGACGACTCGTTTAATGCCTTTCAGCACGCGAACGCCTTTTCGCTTCTCCATCTCGAGCTGGGCCAACCGCGATGCCCGTCCGGAAGACTCGCCGCCCAGTTCCAACTTCGGGAACATCTCGGCGAGCATCATCTGCTGGCCGAGCTCGCCCATCCGAGCCTGCTTCTGGTTCATGAGAGTGCTCAGATTCACGTACTCTTCTTCGATGATACTCCTTCCGCCGGCCCCGATGGTACTCTGGCTGTTGGTGAGCGCCTGGCCGATATTCTTGTCGAGCTCGGCGAGATCCCGCCCGAGTTGGTCCACGTTTCTCTTGGCGTAATCCTTGGTGGCGAGGATCTTGTCTTCGTTCTCGTCCTGGGTCTCTTTCTGGAACTCGCGGAGCAGCGATTCCAGCAGCTTCTTGGTCCGAGCGGCGTCCCCTCCCTCAAGGGTGATGATGAACGTGTTACCATTCTTGTGAACCGGAATGATATTCAGGCTTCGGAACAGCTCCGCGGCAGGGTCCTCGAACTGGCTGAGCTGCGGGAGGAGGGCTGGCTGGCGGACGACGCGCTCCTGGAGCCGGCTGCTCTTGAGCTGCGCGGCGCGGTTGGGGATATAACGTTCCTGGCTGCCGGCGTCACGGCGACCGATATCGTGTGAGACCAGCGTCGAGAGCATGGGATCATAATCGGGTGCGTTGATCTCGATCTCGGCTTTGACGAGGTACACGGGAGGGAGTCGTAGGATGTAGATGCAAGCGGCGCTCGCCATCGGGACGGCGATGGCCAGCACCATCCAGACGCGTCTCCGGAGGGCACGGAGATAGTTCGAGGGAGTCTTGACGGCGGCTGGGTTAATGGCCAATGGTCCGGTGGAGGTTCGGAGTGAACTCGGAGTCGCGGAATAGGCTTGATAGCTCTGGATATCGTTCATGATCGCCTCCATGACGATTTCGTGGGCTCATCACCTTGCTGGAGTTTTCGGGCCAGTCAGGGGGTCGACGCCTGTTCGTGACGTCGCCCGCACCGCGAGGCCCGGAGCCCCGTTCCGACCCAGGACCACGCCCGGTCTGCTCCTCGCAACGGATGCAATTGTCTCCTTCACGTCCGCGGGACGATCGTCCGGCGCGTCACTCGGCGCCAGACTCGGCTCGTGGTGATCGTCGGCCGGTCCCGCCTCGTCGAACCGCTCCAGGCGCTCGGACAGAGCCTGGCCGAGTCGCTGCATATAGCGGAAGACGATGTCGGCCGCCAGGGGTGCATCCGGCCCGAGCCCCAGGCTCAACGTGATCCAGGGGCTGCGGCCTCCGGAGAGTCGAAAGACTGCCGAGGGCCACGACAGTGGCTCATCCTCCACCGGCGGACCCTCCCACTCGGATGGACCTGGCGGGGCCGTGGCCACGTGATCGATCCGCACTCGCTCGCAGCCCAGCCCGTACCCGGCCTGCTCCATGATCTCGCAGGCCGACGTCGCTGTCGGGCACAACTCGATCCGCTGGATGGCTTCCCAGGTCAGCTTGGCCGCGACCCGTTCCTGTCGGCGCCGGGACAGCCGGGCCTGGAAGTCATCGCACAGGTTCGCAAGCTCATCCCGACGGCTCGTCACCACCAGGAGAAACGCCAGACACCCGAAGATCCCAAGTATCAGTGTGAGGTATTCATTGCGACGCGCCACGCCGAGCATCACCACGCCGCACAGGAACGCAGAGAAACAATAGAGCATCAGCGCCGCCTGGCGGGGATTCAGTCCTAGCCCGATCAGCAGGTGGTGGACGTGCCGGCGATCCGCGGAGCTCAAAGGCAAGTTCCGCACCCATCTTCGGAAGATCGCCATCGCCGTGTCCGAGATCGGCAGTCCCATCGCCACGATGGGAAACAGGATCGACATTGCCGAGGGACCTTCCATCGACCCTTGCACGCCGATCACTCCAATGAGCAGGCCGATCAGCAAGCTGCCGCTGTCTCCCAGGAAAATGCAAGCAGGGTGCCAGTTGTACAGGAGGAAGCCTGCAAGGCTGCCCGCGAGCGCGACCGAGAGCACGGCGGCTTCCACGTTCTCGCTATGGATCGCCACCAAAGTCAACGTGCCACTGACCAGTAGACCTACGCCTGCCGCAAGCCCATCCATGCCATCGATCAAGTTCCAGATGTTCATGCACCCCAGGAACCAGAACATGGTGACCAGCAGGCTCGGAAGGGCCAGGTCAACGGGGAACGCCCACAGGCTGAAGTGGACCGCGGGAAAGCCCAGGTCGAGCTTCAAGCTCAGGATCTCGATCGATCGAATCTGAATGCCACCGAGGTAGAGGGTCAGAACCGCAATCGCCTGGCCTAGCAGCTTCATTCGCGGTCCGAGTCGAGCGCGTGTCGTCGATGAACCCGACGATCAGGATCACTAACGCCGCGACCAGTAACGACCCGTGATACGGGATCTCGAAGCCGCCGGCCGCGCGGAAGCCTAGCGATTGGTCGAGGTGCGTCAGCAGGGTTGCGGCCGCCACGCCGAATGCCAGCGCCAGACCACCGAGGCGAGGGATCACCCCCTGGTGGATCCGCCGGAAGTGATCCGGCCGGTCAACGGCGCCGACGAGGTTCGCGACCCATGTGACCATTGGCGTGGCGAGCACGCACCCCAGCATGGCAAAGGCGAAGATCGTCAGATATACATTGGAGATCATCATGGATCCGATCATCTCCGGGAGAATCGATCGAGCGCAACGAACCAAGGGAGAGGCCCCGGATCCGCCCGGTGGTCTGGGTCGCTTTCGTCTGGGCGCACTGGCCAACCCACCGTCGAAGACAGGGAGCGATGTCGCGACGGGCGCCACCGCAACGGGTTCCAGTCGATTCGGTCTGACAGATCCCGATCCCGGCGAGACCGAATCCACCAGACCTGGCGTTCACGAGACGGATCAGATCCGTCGCGCTGCCAGGATGAATGACTGTTGGGTAGGCTCGCGTCTCGGTCGGCTCGTCAACGTGGAGCCCGGTTCAACCGGCAGCGGCACGCTGATCGGGAGAGGAACGTGGAGCAAACATGGGCAGAGGAGTTGGCGCAATCCACGATTAGGCTCGTCTTCCGTGACTCGTTCAGGTGCGGCCCGGTCCTGAGCGTCCATCTCAGGGGCGGGCATCTGGGTGGTCGCAGTATCCTCTCTGGCCCCATGTCGGTCAAGGCGGATTCCGGGGGCATCCGCTGCCGGTGTGCCGGAATCCTTGCAGTGACCTGCCGGGATGTTGGGCACGACGATTCCCTGATCGTTGGCGGTCCCGAGCGTGGCGTCTCCGAACCGATCGGCCAGGCCCTCGAGCGGCTCACGCGTCAACCGACTGAGCGTCATGGCTCCAACGTGCTACGACGACATGGACTCGAGCGACTGCCTGGTGATCTGGGGTACCTACATGACCGAGGCCCATCCGGTCGCGTTCGATCGGATCAAGGCCCCGGCTGAAGGCGGTCGCGCGTGGGTCGCTCCTCGTGGTTGAACTCTGACGCACGTCTGCTTGGGGGCTGACTAGCCCGGCGATTCCCATGCGCGGGTCGAACCACTCGAGGAATTGAGAACGCGAGGACATACGGCCGGATTCTCATGTCCCGCGTCGGCTTGGCTTCGGCGATGGAGCGGATGTGACCGGGCTGGACGCCTTCTTCGTCACTGGCTTCTCGGTTTCCGTCGGTATCAGGGAGATGGGCAGGATCTCGTTGTCGCTGGACATGTCGGGATAGCCGGGTGCGAAGGTTGGCGGGACGACGGTCAAGAGCTGCTTGGCCGACCAGATCCCATGACGTTCGTTACCGGGAAAATAGACCTCGGTGTCAAACGTCAAGGGTTTCTCCATGGTGTATTGCGAGGCGAATCGCAGGCCGAACATGCAGACGGGGAACTCGGGGGCGCGCTCCATGTCGCCCACCCGAATCGGCTTGGAGAGCTCGATCCCGGCGGCCATAAAGGCCTTCTGGGTCATCTCGACGCAATAAAGCGCCTTGTCATCGAGAGCGAGCTCGTAGTCGAAGGGAACTTGTTCCTGGAAAACGCGGCGACAGTAGGCCATCACCTTGGGAATGGCGTCGCGATACCGCGGACGCAGCCGCTTGACGCCAATCCAACCGACGTTGTCGAGGATCCAGACACAGAACGGTTGTCGGGCGACGCCGGTACGCGTGGTGTCGTAGACCACAGGTCCGTCTTCCTCGATGAAGACGACCCCGGTGTGCGAAAATGGGCTATTGCTGCAATTCGCCAGGAAGCGGCTCATCGGAAAATAGCCGTGGAGGAGCCGGGCATCACCGCGGCGGAAGACGATGTCGCCATCACGCAGGACCTGCCGGCCCCACCGATCCCAGCGCGCCATGTGGGGGCTCATGACGATCGGGGGCATTCTCCCTTCACGTCGAGCTTCGGTGGCCTCCGGGCCGTAATAATTGCCCGGGAAGCCCGAAGCCAACTGCTCGCTCATCTCACGCTCTTCGGGATGGAATAACACGAGGGAGAGGAACCAAGCGAGGATTCCGGTCATGTCAGACTGTGCCTCGAACCTTGTGCGCGCAGTCCTTGCAGTGCGGGAGGCCCGTTCCTGCGGGCCAGCTCGGAAAAAAAAGCCACACTATTGATCGGCCGAGAAAAGGCGGGGAATCACTACCCGACTCTGGGATTCTCGTTGACTCTGTATTGGGGGCCTGACAACCGGATCATTCTCCGGTGCAAACTCGTCGAAGGTAATGAGTTCTTTAGTTTAACGAAGATCCTCTGACATATCGAGCAGGATCATGGGTGCGTGGATCAATCCCTTGGACGAGGATCGGAGGAATCCTTCCAGTCGGTGCCTCAGGCAGATCCCGACGAGCCCATCCTTTGCCCTGTTGCCTCCGGCTCGTTCTACGAAGAAAAGGCGCGATGGTGCGACAGTTGAGGCTTGACCTCGCCCCGTCTCAGGGGATTCCTCCGGTAAGAGGGCGAGGCGGAAGTTTGATGAGCCGACCGTATGCTACGGTTTTGACCGTATTGCGGGCTCGTCGGCGACCGAGGCCGGCACCGTCAGTTCATCGATCACTTTCGTCACGCCGACCGTCTCGGCCGTGAGCGTTACGGCCTTGGTCTTTGCAGCCTTGCTCGGTACGGCGCCGCGGAGCGTCACCACACCATCATCGACTTTCAGGGTCAGCGTGCTGTTGTGCAGCGCCTTGTCCCAGTGGAGACGACCGTACACGCGCGACATGACCCCCATGCCGTGGACCGACTCGCGAGTCTTGTGAAAACCTTCGCGGACGGCATCTTCGGCCTTCTCGAGCCCCTTCTTGATCTTCCGGCCAACCTCGTCGAGTTTCTCTCCAGCTCGCGCGGCTGCCCCTTCCTGTTGCTGCGCACGGCTGATACCAGACCACATGGCCACCCCCACGGCAAGCAACACCACCGCGGCGATTCCACAGTCTCTTCGCATCGTACTCACTTCTCCTTTTGTTCGTCCAAGATGTCGATCTCCTCACGGAGACCGCCTCTGAGTCTAGCGACTCCTCAGGATAAATCCGCGCCCCGAACGATCTCCTCTACTGGACGTAAGATCAGATTCATCAGGCACTTCTCGATCATCCCGTGAAGTCACCGGACCCTAGTTCTCCTGAACAAGACATCTCGGGTCTGGTCCGTCTGGACCCCGGACTCAATGCCTGATGATCGCGAATCGCGCGGTCGAATCTCGACGCTTCTTAGAGTGGGATGCAATCGCTTTGACGCGGGAAAAACAGGCGTTTTTTCCCTCATCGATGCATCAGACAAGCGCCCACAATGCAATGCAAACACGAATCATTGTTTGGATGCGCTTGGCGCTCCCAGGCGGGTTCTGGTATTTTGGGGAATCGGGCCCTGGTGGGCAGATGGACCCACCCGGGCTGATACGTCTGAGGTCGCCTCCAGCGACTTCTTGACGACCATGACATCAGCCATCCAGGAGAACTCCATGTTACCGTCCGTCAGTCCGACGCCCGATGGCCGACAAGCCGAGGCCCCGGAAGCGAGACCAACACGGCCCCCCCATCAGAAGGGCGGCTACACCGACCACGCGACTCGCCGCATCACCGTGCACCTGAGACCCGACGACGAGCGGAACCTGGAAACGATCCGCCATGCACTCTCGCCCCTGATGCCCACCGCGGTCTCGGACGCCGATGCAGTCCGGTATGCGATTCAGCAGACAGCCGATCGCCTGACAGACAGGTTACGCATTGCCCGTGCCGATCACGACGAGGGGACACTGAACATCCAGGGGTGAGGGCTCGGTTGGAGATCGGACGACAGCCTACGAGTGCCAGGTCGGTGCAGCCGGATGGGCTGGTCATCCCACAGCCGACCGTCGCTCATTCGTGCCTCCGATTGACCGGGGACCAGTTTGTTCGCGACGGCCGATTTTGCACCAAGGTGCAGAGTCTAGGGCTATGCCATAAGCATGGCTCTCGAACTTGCGCACGAGTGGAGGGATCGGACCGACGGCCGTTAGCGACCGAGCGGAGCGCGAACCCCTGGCATGAAGCGGGGTCATGATGGAGAATGTCCGGGTCGTCTCGTTCCGGGGAGGAGCGGTCGGGAGTTCCATCATGATGAAGAGCCTGCCTTTCTTGATTCTGATCGTCACGGGCCTTGTTGCCCCGGTGACAAGAGCTGAGGACAACTCGGCTCCCGATGGCTTTGTGTCTCTTTTCAACGGCAAGGATCTGGCCGGATGGAAGGTGCCTGCGGGGGATCACGGTCACTGGAAAGTCGTCGAACGGCGCCATCGACTACGATGCCCAGAGCGAGGCGGTAGGCGACAAGTCGTTGTGGAGCGACCGCGAATACCGCGACTTCGTGTTGCTCGTGGATTGGCGGATCAAGGAAGCGCCATTTATCAATGAGAACGTTCCCTATATCCTGCCGGATGGCACACACGCCAAAGACATCCAGGGCCACGAAATGCGGATGGCGCTGCCGGACGCAGATTCCGGCGTCTTCCTCCGCGGCGATGGATGGTTTCAAGCCAATATCTGGTGCTGGCCCATCGGATCGGGGGAGATGTATAGCGTTCGAACCGATCCGAAGACGCCGCCCGATGTTCGCGCCGCCGTCACCCCCCGCACTCGGGCCGACAAGCCGGTCGGCGACTGGAACCATTTCGAGATCACCGTCCAGGGGAAGACAGTCAAGGTCGTACTGAACGGACAAACCGTCATCCCGGGGGCCACGGTTCCCAATCTACCTGCCTGCGGACGCCTCGCCTTTCAGCACCACGGGGGAAAGAACCAGGCCGGTGCCTGGACTGGACCTCCGAGTCTTGTGCAGTTCAAGAACATCTCTATCAAAGAGCTAGCCCCCGCTGACCCGGTGCGCGGCCTGGTCATCACCGGCGGACACGACCACGAAACGTCGTTCTACTCACTGTTCGACGGCTACCATGACCTGGCCCGCTTGCCCGTGATGACCAGTGCCTCAGCGTTCCAGAACGATCTGCGAAACAAGTACGACGTGCTGATCCTCTACGATTTCTCACGCGACCTGAACGAGTCCGGCAAGAGGAACCTTCGCGAGTTCGTGGAGAGTGGAAAAGGCATCGTTGTCTTGCATCACGCGCTGCTCGACTACCCGGATTGGCCGTGGTGGTCCGAGGACGTGGTCGGCGGTCGTTATCGCCTGAAACGAGAGGGAAAGATCCCCTCGTCCACCGTCAAGAACGACCAGCCCATGCTCGTCACACCCGAGTCAGGCCATCCGATCACGGCGGGGATCGGCGCCTTTCAGGTCGTCGACGAGACCTACAAGGGCATGTATCACTCGTCCCGGATCCGGCCGCTCTTGACCACCGACAATCCTAGCAGCGACCGCTCTGTGGCATGGATTGGTCCCTGCGCCACATCCCGGGTGGTCGCCATCCAGTTGGGGCACGGCCCCACGATCTTCGCCCATCCCTCGTACCGGGCCCTGGTCCACAACGCCATCCTCTGGTCAGCCGGGCGGGCCCAATGACGATGGAAGTTCACCCCGATCGGGAGGCGACGATGAGACTGGCGAAGTACATCCTGATGTTGTTCGTGAGCCTGGGAGTCGCGGAATCGACGTTCGCTCAAGAAAAGCGGCGTCGACTGCTGATCATCGGCCAGAGCAAAGGCTATCAGCATGAGTCGATCTCGACCGCAATGGCCACGCTTTACAACCTGGGGCGAAGCTCAGGTCGCTGGGACACCGTTTTCCGCACCGACTGCACCGCCATCACCAAGAAGCCCCTGAAGTGGGGTGCGCGGAACCTCGACAGCTTCGACTCGGTGGCGTTTTTCACCGATGGTAACCTGGACCTGGATGCTTCGCAGAAGGCCGACCTACTGTCGTTTATCCGCGATGATGGAAAAGGGTTCATCGGCATCCATAGCGCCGCAATCACGTTCCTCGCCTGGCCGGAGTACGGCCAGATGCTCGGCGGCTACTTTGATGGCCACCCTTGGGACGAATTCGATGCGCCACTCGTGGTTGAAGATGCACGGTTTCCCGGCCTGGAGCACTTACCGGGCAGGTTCACGCTCAAGGATGAGATTTACCAGATCAAGGACTTCTCGCGTGACCATGTCCGCGTCTTGATGCGTCTCGACGCCAGCAAGCTCGACCTCTCCCGCAAGGGTGTGCATCGCAAGGACGACGACTTCGCGGTCATCTGGGCCCGCAATTACGGCAAAGGGCGGGTCCTTTACAATGGCCTGGGACATCGCCGGGAGGTTTGGGATCGACCCGACATCCAGAAGATGTGGGTCGAGATGGTGGAATGGTCCATGGGCATCATCCCCGGCGACGCCACCCCGAGACCCGCGCCAGAACCGTTGCGCCCGCGGGCAGGGTCCCAATTCCGGGCGAAACCAGAATCGGTCGGCAAGACCACACCATGACGCCCATCTCGTAGGAACCTACCCACCGACCCTCCCGACTCGTGTCATGGTCGAAAAATGTTCGACATTGCTCAAACAAACGGGTTTCGTCCTCCTGGTCGTTTTGGTAAGTTACGTGTGCGGTGAAGCCTCCTTGCTTCGAGATTCCGGGCGCGCCTGTGACGTGCTTGCCTTTGCCGGAACGATCTCCCATGAGATGGAACCTTCGCACTCCTGGCTTGATCGCGCTGGGATTCAGCTTCCTGGTCACACTCCGCACAATCGCTGCACCCCCCAGTGCCGAACAGAGAGAAAAGCACTGGGCGTTCTTGCCAGTCCAGCGGCCCGCGTTACCGGATGTGTCTGACCCGACGTGGTCGCGCAACCCAATCGATCGGTTCGTCCTAGCCCGACTAGAGGCGGACGGGGTCAAACCGGTGGCATCGGCCGACCGCCGGACCTTGATCCGTCGACTCTATCTCGATCTCATCGGTCTGCCGCCGACGCCAGATGAGGTCCGCGTATTCCTGGAGGATGCTTCGCCCGATGCAGTCGCCCGAGTCGTGGATAATCTGCTGGCCCGTCCGCAGTACGGCGAGCGCCGGGCGCGGCACTGGCTGGACGTTGTCCGATACGCCGAAACCAACGGCTACGAGCGCGACGGGGCCAAGCCTCACGCCTGGCGGTATCGCGACTACGTGATCGATGCCCTCAACCGCGACAAGCCCTACAGTCGGTTCTTGACCGAGCAGTTGGCAGGCGACGAGGTCGACGGCTCAGACGCCTCGGCGCAGATCGCCACCACATTTCTGCGGTTGGGCACCTGGGACGACGAGCCGGCCGACGCGATGGTTGACCGTTATGATCAGCTCGACGATGTGCTGGGCACGGCCGCGACGGCGTTCCTGGGCATCACGCTCCGTTGTGCCCGCTGCCACGACCACAAGTTCGACCCCTACTCGCAGGTCGACTACTATCGAATGCTCGCGGTTTTCCAGCCACTGACGCGACCTCAAGATGGCCGCACCGATCTCGACCGGCGCGTCGGGACCGAGTCCGAGTTGGCCGCTTATCACGAAGGCATTTCCCGGGTCGATGCCGAGATCAATCGAGTCTGGGATCGGATCGAAGCACTGGTCAAGCCGGAGATCGGCCGGCTCTTCGCGCCTCCGGAGAAGACCCCGAGAGGCAAATCTCCCAGAAAGCGGACTTCCTTGCCCCAGGAGCTCGGCAAGGCCTTGCAAACCGAGCCATCGAAGCGGTCGCAAAGCCAGCGCAATCTGGTCAAGTTCTTCGCGGCAAAGCTCGAAGCCGAGGCCCGCGGAATCGCGCCCGACGAGGTCAAGGCTGCGCTCAAGCCCCTGGACGACCGGATCGCGGCCATCAAGGCGTCTGAACCCAAGGAGCCTCCCCGCGCCTATATCTGGTATGAAGACGGTCCCAAGTCCCCGAAGACTCACATTCTCAAACGGGGAGACCCCTCTCGCCCCGGTGCGACCGTCGAGCCAGGTGTCCCTGCCGTCCTGACGGCGAGACAGCCCGACCCGCCCAGGCCCACGGTCCGGTCAACCGGCCGTCGGCTCTGGCTGGCTCGATGGCTGACCAGCCCGGAAAACCCACTGGTGGCGCGGGTCATCGTCAACCGGATCTGGCAGTTCCATTTCGGCGAGGGGCTCGTCGCGTCCTCGAACGATTTCGGTGTCATGGGCGACCCCCCGACCCATCCGGAACTTCTCGACTGGCTGGCCTCCGAGCTCGTGGCTTCGGGATGGCGTCTCAAGCCATTACACCGGATGATCGTCCTGTCGCAGACCTATCAAAGGTCGTCGGAGTTCGATTCCGAAGCATCGAGAATCGACCCGAATGACGCCTTGCTCTGGCGATGGCGACAGCGCCGGCTCGAGGCCGAAGTTGTCCGCGACACGATCCTCGCCGTGAGCGGGCAGTTGAACCCTCGGATGGGCGGTCCCAGCTTCTACCCGACACTTCCTCGCGCCGTACTCGAAGGCCAGTCCCGTCCCGGCGAAGGTTGGGGCAAGTCAGACGATCGCGAGCAAGCCCGACGCAGCATCTACATCTTCGTGAAGCGCAGCCTGGCAGTCCCCGAGCTAGAGCTCCTCGACGCACCGGACAACACCAGCAGTTGCGAACGCAGGACCGTCTCCACAACCGGCCCGCAAGCACTCACGTTCCTCAACGGGGCATTCATCCAGGAACAGGCTCGGCATTTCGCAGGCCGATTGCTCGCCGAAGCGGGACAAGCCGCGAGTGACCAGGTCGAACGCGCGTTTGTCATCGCCCTCGGCCGACCGCCCCGGCCTGAGGAGTCACGAGCCGCACTCGCGTTCCTTGAGACCCAGGAGCGCCAGATCCAGACCGATGCCGCGATCACCGGAGAGGACGGCACAATGCCCAACGCTCGCCGCAAGGCCCTGGAATCGTTTTGCCTGGTGGTCCTGAATATGAATGAATTCGTCTATTTCAACTGACGGGCGATCCCAGCAGTGTCCAGGAACTGGGGAGGTGACCAATGGACGGTAATACTCGGAGCGATCAACCCGTGTCGCATGCCTTGACTCCCTGTGGTCGGACGCGTCGTGAGTTCCTCTGGGAATCGGGAGGCGGTTTCGTTGGCACGGCGCTGACCGCCATGCTGGCCGCGGATGGGTTCTTCCCGCGGCCGGCCACTGCGATGGATGCTGGGCGAACTACGGATCCTCCGCTGGCCCCCAAAGCGCCGCATTTTCCAGCCAAGGCCAAGGCGTGCATCGTCCTCTTCATGTACGGGGGCGTAAGCCAGGTTGACACGTTCGACCCCAAGCCGGAGCTGATCAAGCGGCATGGGAAGCCGATTCCTACGCTCGACACGGATCCGGTCCTGAAGGCTCGGAATCCCGGAATGCTGTTGGGTTCCTCGCGCAAGTTCACCCGGCATGGCCATGCGGGGATAGAGGTCTCCGACTTGTTCCCGAACCTCGCCCGGTGCATCGACGACGTGGCTGTGATCCGGAGCATGTACACCGACAGTTTCGCGACACGGTTCCGGCCTCCTCCAGATGAACACGGGATTCGTCCGCCAAGGATACCCGAGCCTCGGCTCGTGGGTGACGTACGGGCTGGGCACAGTCAACCAGAACCTCCCGGGCTATGTCGTCCTGCTGGATTCGCGAGGCGGCCCGATCTCCGGCCCACCCAACTGGAGTGCCGGCTTCATGCCGGCGACCTATCAGGGGAATTCGTTTCGAACCAGCGGCGACCCCATCCTGAACCTTCGTCCGCCGAAAGGGATCTCCGCCGCTCAACAGCGCAATCAACTGGACCTCTTGAGGAAGCTGAATCCGGGCGGCACCGACAACTCCGAGCTAATGGCCCGGATCGCCAGCTACGAACTGGCCTTCCGGATGCAATCCAGTGCCCCTGAGGCTGTGGACCTTGCGAGTGAATCGGCGGAGACCCAGCGGCTGTACGGCCTCGACGATCCGAGGACCGAGAAGTTCGGCCGGCGTTGCTTGCTGGCACGCCGGCTCGTGGAGCGCGGGGTGCGGTTCGTGCAGGTCTATTCAGGAGGCGGTCACAATGATGAGAACTGGGATGCCCACGGTGACGTGAACAAGAACCACGAGCTCCACTGCGGCGAAACCGACCGGCCGATCGCGGCCCTCCTGACCGACCTGGAGCGTCGCGGGCTGCTGGATGAAACCCTGGTGGTCTGGACGAGCGAATTCGGCCGCACGCCCACGGGTCAGGGTGGGAAGGGGCGCGACCATAGCCCGCGCGGTTTCTCCGCCTGGCTGGCGGGAGGCGGCGTTAAAGGCGGCCAGGCATACGGGGCGACCGACGACTTCGGTTACGCGGCCGTCGAGAAGTCTGTCCATGTCCACGATTTCCATGCCACGATCTTGCACCTACTAGGCTTCGACCATACGCTCTTGACGTACTTCCACGGCGGTCGGGACATGCGACTCACCGACGTCCACGGCCGGGTCGTGCGGGACCTACTGGCCTGACCAGGCTCATCTTCAGCGCAGGGTATTGACCCGTGATCATCGCTCATGACCGCCTCGAGCAACTGGTCAACGACATCTTCGCCGCCGCGGGATGCGGACCGTCTGAATCCGCGCGGATCGCTCATTGCCTCATCGATTCCAATCTCGTCGGACACGACTCGCACGGGGTGATTCGGGTGCCGACCTATATCGAGTGGCTTCGCGCTGGGAAAGTCCTGGCGAACCAGTCGCTCGAGACCGTGTTCGAGAACGACACGATCCTGGTGGTGGACGGCCGGTTCGGATTCGGCCAGGTGATGGGTCAAGAGGCGACGCAACGGGGCATCCACAAGGCCGAGCGACAGGGAGTGGCCGTGGTGGCGCTCCGGAACTCGGGCCACCTGGGTCGGATCGGCGACTGGGCTGAGATGGCGGCCTCGGCCGGCAAGGTCTCGCTCCATTTCGTCAACACCAGTGGCGGTGGGATCCTCGTCGCCCCGTTCGGAGGAACCCAGCGCCGACTTTCGGCCAATCCGATCGCGGCGGGCGTCCCGGTTCCGAATGGGGCTCCGATTATCGTCAACATATCGACGTGTACGATCGCCGAGGGCAAGATCAAGGTTGCCTACAACAAGGGCGCGACCGTCCCCGACGGCTGCATTCTCGACGGCGATGGCCAGCCGACCAACGACCCCAGGGCATTCTACGCAACTCCCCCTGGCGCCATCCTTCCGTTCGGAGGCCACAAGGGGTTCGGGCTGAGTGTGCTCGTCGAGGTGTTAGCCGGGGCTCTTACCAGTGGTGCGTGCAGCCACTTCGGCGTCAACCGGGTCGCAAACAACATGCTGAGCATCCTCCTCGACCCCAGCTTCTTCCGGATCTCCGACGGCTTCACTGAGGAGATCCTTGGCCTCATCGATCACGTCAAGAGCTCGAGGACCGTGACCCCCGACGGCGAGATCCTTATGCCCGGTGAGCCCGAGGCTCGTAGCCGCGCACGAAGACGGCTCGAGGGCATCGAGCTCGACGACAGGACCTGGGGACAGATCGTGGCCACGGCTCAGTCGCTCGGTGCCGGCGTCAACGTGACGGCGTCCTGAGTACCGCACGTGAGGACGTGAACTCATTTCTTTCTTCGATCGGGACACTCATGCCAGACGCTTTTGCAAGCCGCGTGGCCCTGGTCACAGGCGGATCTCGAGGGATTGGTCGATCCACCGCGCTCCGACTGGCGCCGCGAGGGTGCCGACGTCGCCATCAGCTTCGCGTCGCGGTCCCGAGAGGCCGAGCAGGTGGTCGCCGAGATCGAGGCCCTGGGCCGCAAGGCGATCTGTGTCCCTTGCAACGTCGCGAAGCCGGACGAGGTCGCTCGCCTTGTCTCCCAAGTGCGAGAACGGTTGGGACCCATCGACCTACTCGCCCATTGCGGGGCGATCAGCAATATCTGCGACCATTCCGGCCTGAGTTACGAGCTTTGGCTCGAGACCATCGACGTTAATCTCAATGGAGCTTTCCTCGTCGTTTTCGCGGTCAAGGAAGAGATGATCGTGCGCCAGTTTGGGCGAATCGTGCTGGTCTCGTCCGTGGCGGCGCTCCGGCCAAGAAAGATGCAGATCCATTACGCGTCTTCCAAGGCGGGCGTCATCGCCCTGACCCGCTGCTGTGCAGAGGCATTCGCGCCGCATAACGTCCGGGTCAACTGCGTGGCTCCCGGCCTGATCGAGACCGAGATGGCCCATGTCCTCCCCGACGAGGCGATGAGACGGATCGTGGCCGACACCCCGATGGGACGGATCGGCCAACCTGACGAAATCGCCTCGGTGATCCGCTTCCTCCTGAGCGAGGAATCCAGCTTCATGACCGGCGAGACACTCTCCGCCAGCGGGGGACGAGTGACTCTGCCTTGACGGGGGAAGGCCGTGGACCGTCGTAAGTGAACACCTGCCTCAAACCCTCGCGTCTTGCCGTAGCGGGTCGTGAATACCGGCGGTGGGATTCGAAACCCACACCCTGGTTCCCCAGGAGAGGATTTTAAGTCCTCAGCGTCTGCCATTCCGCCACGCCGGCTAGCGATCGATCAGGAGCGACCATGCGGAAGCGCAACGGATAAGCATACTGAGCCTTCCATGTGCGAGGCAATCCGTAGTGCTCCGACTGAACCCAATAAGAGCCGCCGAACCTCCGTTGGGTGGCGAGGTGGCCTCGCGGAGTCGCTGTTTGGCATCTCGTGGCCCACAGCCGTCCAAACTGTGGCTCCGTTGTTTTCGAGCGAGTGTCTGCGTCAGTCCCGTCACTGGCAGGAGGAAGAATCCCTTGTCCATCCTCATCGGCCGCAACTGTCGAGGTTGCGAGGTCCACCGCAGGGCGATCCAACCGCGAGATAGTCGCCATCGGGGTCGGGCGGAAAACGATGGGGAAGGAGGTCGTGGTCTTGTAGGGAATCTCCCGACAAAAGATGTCTGAGGATTCAGGACATACGAGGCAGCTCTGGCGTCTTATAATGTGATGGATCGCCCCTCAATGAGCACCGATCGTCTCAGGGGATTGCCCCATATAGGGAGGCCAATCCGGGACTGTTGTCGCCCAGGGGAAGAACTCGAACGCCCAAATATGGCCGAATGGAGCGGCCTTTCCCTACACCCAAACTCAAAGCCCCCGGCCAATTCGATCGGGACGAGCGTCGTTCGGGTGAACCCACGATCTGACGAAACTCGGCAGGAGGCTTCCCGTTTTCAGGCGAGCCCGTCGCCCAAAGAGATACCTTCAGCGCCCGTTGCTCGGATCGATCAACGCGAGCCCTGGGTCAAACTGCGGGAGAAACCTTCATCCCGGAAAACGCGGAGGTCATGCTGATATCGGTTCGGTTTCTATCCGCCAACAGGCGTATCCGCCGTCTGGATTACCCGCCGATCGGCACACAAGTTGCTCAACGTTCCTCAAGGGATGGGATAGGCTTCGTTGTCCATTCCTTGAAGGACGAATATCAATGAGCACCCGGAAGAGAACACGACGGAGGCACACCAGGGTCAGCGAGGCGCTCCGCGATGAGATTATTGAGCGGGGATTGACGGCTTACGCTGCGGCAAAGCAGTCCGGGGTGTCCGTCGATGCCGTCCAGCGGTTTCTGAACGAGCAGCGCGGACTGACCCTCACAACGGTCGATAAACTGGCCGACTCCCTCGGGCTGACACTCTGTCCGAGCGATCCACCGTCCGGTAGTCAATGAACGGAAACTCATTAGCTTGCGCACGTCCAGGTTAGGCCGGGAATTCCCCAATGGAAGATGCGACAGAACTGCTCAATATCTGGATGGAGACGGTCCGGGATTACGCCATCTTTTTGGTCGATCTCAATGGCTGCGTTGCCACATGGAATGTGGGCGCCGAACGGATCCTGGGTTATCAGGAAGCGGAAATTGTCGGTTCACCGCTGTCGATGTTCTTCACAACGGAAGATCGCGAGAAAGGCGTTCCTGAATGGGAACTCCAGAATGCTCGCGACCACGGACGAGCGTCGGACGACCGCTGGCATGTCCGGAAGAATGGATCCCGTTTCTGGTGCAGTGGGATGCTCATGGCGATCCGCGACGAACAGGGGACTGTCCGAAGCCATATCAAGATCATGCGCAACCTGACCGAGCGCAAGTTGATGGAGGAAGAGCTCCGGGCGCGGGCCGATGCCTTGCAAGAGGCCGACCGCCGTAAAAACGAATTCCTCGCGATGCTCTCCCACGAGCTTCGAAATCCCCTGGCGCCGATCCTGACATCTCTCTATTTACTCAAGAGGCAGAACCGGACGGAAGACCCCATCTTGCAACAGTCGCGTGAGATGATCGAGCGCCAGGTCATGAACCTGAAGCGGCTGGTCGATGACTTGCTGGACGTCTCGCGCATGGCGCTGAACCGGATCGAGCTTCAGAGAGAGATTCTGGACCTCTCGATCATCGCGGAACGGGCCGCCGATGACGTTCGTCCGCTCATGCAGGAGCGGGGACACGATCTGACAGTCACGACAGGGCCGGACCCGCTCGGGATCCTGGCCGACGCGGTCCGACTCGAACAGGTGATCGAGAGTCTCTTGACGAACGCTGCCAGGTTCACCGACCCCGGCGGTAAGGTCTGGCTGACCATCAAACAGGAGGGGGTTCATGCCGTGGTTCGCGTGCGAGACACCGGCATCGGCATCGCGCCGGAGATGTTGGATCGCACTTTCGACTTGTTCGCCCAGGCCGATCAGGGGCTGGCCAGGGTTCGTGGTGGCCTCGGCATCGGCTTGACGCTCGCGCGGAACCTCGTCATCCTCCATGGGGGCACCATCGAGGCCAGGAGTGACGGAGCGGGGAAGGGGAGTGAGTTCCTCGTGAGGCTTCCGTTGGAGTTCGCGAATGCCGTGGGTTCCGACGTCCCTGCGGCTCCGGGCACTCCGACGGATTCGACAGTCATGACCTTGGCCACCGGCCCCGGTGGTCGTCGCATTTTGATCGTGGATGACAACATCGATGCAGCTCGTAGCATGG
Organism: uncultured Isosphaeraceae bacterium; assembly: GCA_963845695.1. Taxonomy (GTDB): domain Bacteria; phylum Planctomycetota; class Planctomycetia; order Isosphaerales; family Isosphaeraceae; genus CAWJTV01. Next base: position 90,698 of record CAWJTQ010000026.1, read on the forward strand.
AGCTGTTCTTGAGGCATAGTGGCTACGATGTCCAGGTTGCTCACGATGGGCCCTCTGCGCCTGGAGATGGTACGCCGCTACGAGCCAGACGTCGCCCTGCTCGACATCGGCTTGCCCGATCTGGACGGGTATGCGGTCGCGCGCGCAGGTGCGCCGCGAGAAGCCCCTCTCACTCATCGCCCTGACCGGATACGCCCCGGAGCCAGGGACCTGCTCGCTCTTCGACCGCTATCTCGTCAAGCCCGTCAAGCCGGACGAGTTGCTCCAGCTTCTCAACGAGCTCGGGCCGTAGGCGAATGATTCCAGTTTGTCTCCCGGATCGATGAGCCGGGCGGCCGGGAGCTCGACTTACCCTTCTCCTGAAGATAAAACCGACAACCTGGGCCGCGATGCCTTATACTGTGACAGAGGCCCTGCGCCGAGGAGGGTCGGCCGGATGGCGGTTCTCCGGCTAGGAAGATCGGCGTCGAAACTGTATCGGATCGGAATCGCCCACGACGGTCCACTTGATCGAGCGGAGGGGTAGGCCGATTGGTCTGCCACAGGTGTGATTCAGGTAGAGGGTTTGAGCAAGTCATTCCTCGACTATCAACGTGGATGGATCAGCGCGGTCACCGATATCTCGTTCGAATGCCAGCCTGGGGCGATCTTCGGTTTGCTCGGACCCAACGGCGCAGGGAAGACCACCACCTTGCGCATCCTCAGCACGGTCTTGAAACCAACGGGCGGCCGCGCGGTCGTGGCCGGACATGACGTACTCACGAATCCCCAGGCGGTCCGGGCGAGCATCGGCTACATGTCGGCAAGTACCGGGATTTATGATCGCATGACTGCCTGGGAACTGGTGGAGTATTTCGGCCGCCTGTATGGCATGCCCCGGGATCGGCTTGCCGAGCGGATGGACACGATCTTCTGCTGGCTGAAGATGAACGACTTCCGCGACGTTTTGGGCTCGAAGATGTCGACAGGGATGAAGCAGAAGGTCTCGATTGCCCGGACGATCGTCCATGATCCTCCCGTGCTGATCTTCGACGAGCCCACATCCGGTCTCGACGTCCTCGTGGCTCGGGCCGTACTCCAGAAGATTCTGGAGCTTCGGGAGCTAGGCAAGACGATCGTCTTTTCGACACACGCGATGCACGAGGTCGAGAAGCTCTGCTCACGCGTGGCGATCATCCACAGAGGTCGTCTCCAGGCTGAGGGGACCCCCGACGAGTTGCTTCAGCGGTTTGACCAACCGGATCTGGAGGAGCTATTCTTCTATCTGGTCGAGCGCGCCGATTCCGGCTTTGCCGAGACGACCCCGTCGACGGGAGAACGCGACCGGCGCGCCAAAGACTCGTGACACGGGGACACTCGCGTTGATTAATCCGGGGGCGGGCTCTCTCATGCGCTGGTCGAATGTCGCCGTGATTTTCCGCCGAGAGGTACTGGACCAGATCCGCGACCGGCGCACGTTGTTTATGATCTTCGTGTTGCCCATCCTGCTCTACCCCATCCTCGGCATCGGCATCATCTCGTTCGCCGCGGCCCAAGAGGATAAGCCGAGGATCGTCGTGGTGGTCGGGGCGGAAAACTTGCCGAAGGTTCCGCCGTTGCTTAATCCGGGCGGCGACGGATTCAATCCCGAGCTGTTCGACAATCCAGCCGAAGCGGAGCGGCTGGTCGTTCGTCTCGAGCCGGCTTCAGGCCCCATGGGTGATCCGGCACAGCGCGAGGAGGAGATTCGCCATGGCAACGTGTCCGCCGTGCTGGTGATCGCCCCCGATTTGTCGGAGCAACTTCGCCGCGAGCAGGACGTCAACATCCCGATCAAGTACAAGAGCGTCGATGAGCCCAGCCAGCTGACCTACTTCCGACTCAAGGAATTGCTGGATCGGTGGAAGCACCGCATCCTCGAGGACCGGCTGAAACGCGATCAGAAGACGGAGAGTTATGCCGAGCCGATCCGCGTCAGGGCCGAAGATCTGGCTACTCCCCGAGAGTTGGGCGGCCTCGTTTGGGGCCGTCTGTTTCCGTTCCTGCTGGTGATGATGTCGCTCACCGGCGCGTTCTATCCGGCGATCGACCTCTGTGCCGGTGAGAAGGAACGGGGAACGATGGAGACCCTGCTCATCAGTCCGGCCAGCCGTTCCGAGATCGTCGCAGGGAAGTTCCTCACCGTACTGATGGCCAGCGTGATGACCGCGCTCTTGAACCTGATCAGTATGGGCCTGACCGGGTTGCGTATGGCCGGTTGGATCGGGGCGATCGGGGCCGTTCCGGGCAAGCGAGCCATCGCATCGGCCCTCGCGCCGCCGACGTTGCAGGCCGCGGTCTGGATCGTCCTACTGCTCGTCCCCCTGGCGGCGTTCTTCAGCGCGGTGAGCCTGTCGCTGGCGGTGCTGGCACGGAGCATGAAGGAAGGCCAGTACTACATGACGCCGCTCTACCTGGTGAGCCTGCCTCTGATCTTGTTGACCCTGATGCCGGGTGTGGAGCTGAACCTCTTCTATAGCCTGGTGCCGATCACAGGAGTCGCGCTGCTCCTGCGCGCCCTGATCCTGGGCGACTACGACAAGGCTTTCCCCTACTTCTTGCCGGTCATGGTACCCACTCTGGTGTATGCGGCCGTCGCCCTGCGCTGGGCCATCGACCAGTTCCAGCGCGAGGATGTCCTGTTCCGCGAGGCCGAGCGCTTCAGCCTCACCCGTTGGATCCGGCACCTGTACCGCGATCGTGAGCCGACCCCGACCAGCGGCGAAGCCACATTGTGCTTTTCCTTGATCTTGACCGCGTCCTGGTTCCTGATGCAGTACCTGGCGTTCCGCGGAGTGCCCCCGACTCTGGCCAGCGTGGCGGCCGGGCAGTTCGTGATCGTCATCCCGCCGGTGTTCATGGCGGTCCTCCTGACCGCGTCACCCCGTCGAACCCTCCGGCTGAACTGGCCGAAGTCCCGTTTTCTCTTGCTTGGTCTGGTCCTGCCCATCACGTTGAACCCCTTGGTCAACGAAATGCAGCCGATCGTCGAACGGCTCTTCCCGATCTCCGCGACGATCAAAGCGGCGCTCGAGCAGTTGATTGGTCAAGCACCGAGGTTCACGACGGCCCTCCTCGTCTTTGCGCTGATCCCGGCCGTCTGCGAGGAATTGGCGTTTCGCGGGTTCATCCTCTCCGGACTAGAGCGTCAGCGACGCACCCGTTCTGCCATCCTCCTGTCGGCCCTGATGTTCGGATTCCTCCACGTCCTCCTCAGCTTATTCCAGCAACTCTTCAACGCGACGCTCCTCGGGATCATTCTCGGTCTCCTCGCGGTACGCAGCCGGAGCATCCTGCCGGGAATCCTCTTCCACTTCCTGAACAACGCGATGGGCGTCGCGCGGGGTATCTGGTCGTCGGCACGGCGAAGGAATCCGTCGCCGGTTGGCTCTATCGCAACCCGTCGGCAGGGCTTTATCATGGAGGATGGATTGCGGCGAGCGTGCTCCTCTCGGGCGGACTCCTGTATGTCTTGTACAAGTGGAAGCCGGCCCCACCGCCCAACGTGGGCGACGCTGGTCCGCGTCCCCTCGTGCCGGCGTATTGACGACGGCTCGATGCCCCGTGAGTGGGGATCACTCCGAGATGAACCCTCTCCGATCCACCTCGCCTGCCATGGAATAGCGCCGGAAAAACCGCGATGAGACGAGACACGCTCACGATCCATGCGCGATACGTCTTTCCCGTGGAAGGAGCGCCAATTGAGGACGGGAGTGTGACGATCCAGGGCCCGCGGATCGGCTGGCTCGGGCCAGCGGCGGAACGCGCGGGCGATATCGATCTGGGCAATGTGGCGATCGTTCCGGGATTCGTCAACGGGCATACCCACCTCGAGCTGGCCCCAATGGGGAGCCATGGACCTCTGCATGAGCCGATTGATGAAATCGCCTGGTTGAAACAGGTGATCCAGCAGCGACGGGGTCGGAGCGAGGCGTCGCTGGCTGAAACGGCATCGAAGAATGTCCGAGCTTCGATCGAGGCTGGAACGACCTTCCTTGCCGACACGACGACAGGCGGACTGAGCTGGGGGCCCGTTGCCGAGGCACCGGTGCGCGCGGTGGTATTCGCAGAGGTGATCGGTCTGCAACGCGATCGAGGACTGGTCACCGACGCCGAAGCCTGGAGATGGCTCGGTTCGATCAAGCCCGAGTCGCAGGTAGCCGCCTGTGCCCGGGTAGGTCTGAGTCCGCACGCCCCCTATAGCACATCGGGCTGGCTCTATTACAAGGCGGCGGGCAGCCGGCTGCCCCTCTCAACTCACCTGGCCGAGATGCCCGAGGAGCTGCGACTGCTGGAGTGCCGCGACGGTCCGATGAGGCACTTTTTGGAAGAGATCGGCGCCTGGGACGATGAGTGGGAGCCAATCGGTCCACGGCCGGCCGACTACGTCCGTCGCGGCGAGCTGCGTAACGCCGACTGGCTCATCGCTCATGGGACTTACCTCGAGCCGGATGACTTCTGGCAGCTCCGTCCCGAAGCCGCGCCAGACGGCCACCGCGTGGCGATCGCTTACTGCCCTCGGACTCATGCCCGCTTCGGCCATGCCCCGCATCCTTATCGCGCGATGCTCGAAAGAGGGGTCATCGTCTGCCTGGGAACCGATAGCCTGGCATCGTGCGAAAGCTTGAGCCTCCTGGACGAGTTACGGTTCCTACACCGGCGCGACGATTCGCTCTCTGGTCCCCTGCTGCTCACCATGGCTACGCTGTTCGGAGCCTGGTCGCTCCGGGCCGAAACGACGACCGGCAGCCTGAAGACCGGCAAGTCTGCCGACCTCGCCATCGTGGCCCTGCCCAATCGCCACGAAGCCGATCCCTTCAACCTCCTGCTGGAATCCGACCTGCCGGTCGTTGGTACCGTGTTCGAAGGGGATTTCGTCGCAGGGCGATGGGCCGGCGCGTGACTTCGCTTGACCGGGCCGGGCAGGACCTTGGCCTCGTGGGCCGGTCAATCTCCCGTTTGAGCAGGCGATGAGACCTCGGACGCAATCGGCGGTTTGTCGGCGACAACGGCCGGAACGGGTAACGATCGCCAGACCGTGGCGAGCGGGTCGACCACGGTCCGTGATGTCCCGTCAACTTCCTCCCGGAGCCAAATGTAGAGGAATGCCGCCGCGGTCCAGAAGTAGCTATAGATCCATGCGGAGGCCACCAGGCGCACTGCCGCAGCCAGAAACGGTGGGTCGCCGTAGCAAGCTTACCGGTATTGAGGTCACTGCGCCCGAAGAGAGCTTCTATGACGGCACGATCTCCCGACAGGGAGAGGCTCCACTGCGTCAGTCGAATGACGCCCGACGCAAGCAGGTCTACGGCGATCAGACCGACCAGTCCGGCGATCAACGCCATGGCCACACCGACAAGGTACAAACCGAGTCGTTGGTTCAAGTAGCTAAAGGTCCGGCTGAGCGCGTCCAGCGTGTTGTCGGCGCCGGCGGCCATGGCGGCGTGCAAGAGGGGCCATCCCGCCACCAGGCCGACAACCAGGAGCGTCATGATGAGCCCGGCGACCAGCGGAATGATGAGTCCAACACCAGCGACCACGTCGCCTGACGGCACCCGGTAGAGCAGGCCGAACACCACGCCTATGATGGCACAGAAGGCCATCGCAAAGAGCGGGCAGAGCGGAGCGAGGATCAGGGCCGCCGCCGATCGCAGCGCGAACCGGACTCCTTCGACGATTCCCGGCTGGCGGATCTGCGCCTCCTGGACCAGGCCCAACCGGGCGATCGCGCCTCCGCAGATTCCCCAGATCACGAAGAGCCAGACCAGTCCGAGCAGGGCGTGGAACATGGTCAGCCAGCCGCTCGACGGGTCCAGGAGTAGCTGAAGTGGGGTCATCAGCAACCGGATGGGCTCGATGAGCCGGAGCGCCAGCCCAGCAGCCGAGTCTCCCAACTTGGTCCATCCTTCGAAAAGAGAGGCAGACGAGGCGATCGACTCCAGCGGGTCCGGCGTGACGTCGGCGGATGCGGGCAGCGCGACATCCAGCAAGGACCAGCCGGCCTGGAGGAGAATCAATCCGAGAGTCGCGATCGTCAGCTTTCTCGGATCGAACGCAATCCGGATCGCCGCGATCAGTCGCAGTCCTCCGAACCGTTGATACGGAGAACTCCGGCTCAACAACGTGTTTTCCTCGCTCACCCGATCCTCCCCAGTCTCGCCGATCCATGCGACCAGAGTTTCCAACCGGCCTTCGACGTCGGTTGTCAGTGTCCGCGTTCTGGCTCAAGGGATGACACAGGTCAGGACGACGGCCTCACCGCTCGGAACGACATCGCAAGGTCCCACGGTCGCCGGGAGGAGCAGCGTCTGTCCGAACGCGAGCCGGACGGTCTGCCCTTCCCGGACCAAATCGGAGGTTCCATTCAGTCCCATGACAATGGTGAACCGCTCGTGACTCCCCACGCTGGTGCGCCGATGAATCCTCAGCCGCTCCAGGGCGAAGAACGGCGACTGCGCAAGATGATCCCGTGTGCCGACGCCATCGATCGCCTCCTCACGGGGTGTGATCGGATTGACCGGCCCTCGTTGAAAGTCGATCGACTCCATCGCCTCGCGGATGTGGAGTTGCCTGGGCTTGCCGTCGGCACCCTCCCTCTTCCAGTCGTAGACGCGAAACGTGGCGTCCGACATCTGCTGAATCTCCGCCAGGAGCACGCCTGCGCCGATCGCGTGTACGGTGCCGGCCTCGATCAGTATCGAGTCACCAGGCCGGGCCTCGAATCGGTGGAGCAGCGGTTCGACGTCGCCCGATTGGATCGCTGCGTCGAGATCTTCCGGTCCGACACCCGACTTCAGTCCGGCGTAGATCAGGCTACCCGGCTCGGCCCCAAGGATCACCCAGGTCTCGGTCTTGCCATTGTCACCGGCCAGCCGCCGACCCTTCTCGTCGTCAGGGTGGACCTGGACCGAGAGATCTTGATTCGCGTCGATGAACTTGACGAGGAGAGGGAACTGATCGCGAGGTCCGATCGCGGCGCCCAGCAATGCGATGGACCGACTCTGGACCAGCTCGCGCAAAGTCGTCCCGGCGAGCGGTCCCTCGTTCGACCACGCTGACCTTATCGTGATAATCCGAGAGCTCCCAGCTCTCGGCGTAATCCGAGTCGGAACCGATGGCTTTGTGCAAGATCGTCCCGAGGCGCCGACCGCCCCAGATGAGCTGTCGCAAGATGGGTTCAAACCGCAACGGGTAGAGCGGACTGGCTGGCATGGTGCGTGAATCCGTGAACCGTCTTTTCCGGGAGTCGGGGGGCTGGCTCGTATCGTAAGCCATTTGTAACGACCGGAAACCGGGCTTGTCCACAGGGGATTGATGCCGGATTCGGGGCGACCACGCGGTGGATCCGAGAAGGTCTGGCAAAGGACGACCTGACTATGGTAATCTTAGTTGGTAGGAACGCTCCCGCGCGATCGGCCGTCCCCGCGAGGCCGACATGCGGTGCCGCTAGCAAGGGTTCCGGCCTCGGGACTGGCCGTTGCAACCCGCGTCTCCTCCCCGACCCGCCGTTCTCGGCGATTTCCATCCAGGCCCCGTTCGGATGGTGCACTTCCATGCCTACCGATCACGATCTCTTCTCCGAAGAGCAGTCCATGGTCACGATGAGCTTCGGCGAGCACATCGAAGAACTCCGCGTTCGACTGATCCTGGCTCTGCTCGGTTTACTCGCCGGCGTCGTGGTGGTATTCATCCCGCCTCTCGACATCGCCTCGCGAGTCATGAGGAGCATGGAAGCTCCAGCCAAAGACGCGCTGGATGCCTTCTACAAGCAGGAGTACGAGAAGAAACGGCAGAAGGCCGCTTCCGAGGGAACGAAGACGTCCCCGGTTCAGGCCGAGATCCCGGCTGATCAGTTCATCGCGGAGCTTAAGAAAATCGCACCCGACCTCACGCTGCCAGAATCGGGGTCCCTGGAAGGACGGATGATGAGTCTGCCTCTGAAATTCTCCGCAGCCGATTTCACGGGCGCGACCGAAGAATCCGTCGTTCAGATCGATCAAAGCCTCGTCTCGCTGGCACCGCTGGAGACGCTCACCATCTTTTTCATGGTCGCTCTGGTCAGTGGACTCGTACTCGCCAGTCCCTGGGTCTTCTACCAGGGCTGGGCCTTCGTCGCCGCCGGACTCTATCGCCACGAGCGGCGGTATGTCACGAAGTATCTGCCGTTCTCGCTCGGCCTGTTCCTGGGGGGGGTCTTCCTCTGCTTCTTCTTCGTATTACCGATCACACTGACCTTCCTCCTCCAGTTCAACGTCTATCTGGGGGTCGCGCCGACGCTCCGGTTGAGCGAGTGGATGGGTTTCGCGACGCTCCTCCCCTTGATCTTCGGACTCGCGTTCCAGACCCCCTTGATCATGCTGCTGCTTGAGCGGATCAACATCTTCACGGTCAACGACTATAAATCGAAGCGGAAGATGGCGATCATGGTGATCGCGGTGGCCGCCGCCGTCCTCACCCCGGGTCAAGATCCATTCAGTATGATGCTGCTGGCCGGTCCGATGATCCTGCTCTACGAGTTAGGAATCCTGATGATCGGTTGGGGTAGACGACCCGTGGTGGCTGGTGGTTAGAGGTACCCGTGAAAGGAATGAGAGGCCGCACACATGGCGGGGCCGGGCAAGGTTTACCTGGTCGGTGCCGGGCCGGGCGAGCCCGGGCTGCTGACCCGTCGCGGTGAGGCGGTCCTGTCTCGCGCTGATGTGGTGGTCTACGACCATCTCGCCAGCGCTCGCTTGCTCGACCTCGCCGCCAGGGATGCCCTGCGAATCTGCGCCGGCAAGTCGGTCGGGCATTGCACGATGACGCAGGACCGGATCCACGAGGTGTTGATCGAGCATGCCCGGCTGGGGCGTTCGGTGGTTCGGCTCAAAGGTGGCGATCCGCTGATCTTTGGGCGTGGAGCCGAAGAGGCTGCCGCCTTGCGGGCCGCGGGAATTCCCTTCGAGATCGTTCCGGGCGTGACGGCTGGGGTCGGTGCGACAGCCTATTCGGGGATTCCCGTGACGCATCGAAGCTTGGCTTCGGCCGTCGCGTTCGTCACAGGTCACACCGACCCCGAATCTGCTGAAGCGGGAGCGGGGCTCGACTGGGCGGCACTGGCCCGCTTCCCGGGTACGCTCGTGGTCTACATGGGTGTGACGCACCTGGCCGCCATTTGCCGGGCACTCATCCGCGAGGGCAAGCCTATCGAAACGCCGGCCGCCATCATCGAGTCCGGCACGCTTCCCGGTCAGCGCACCCGCGTTGCGAAGCTGGCGACAATTGCCGAGGCCGCTCAGCAGTCCGATATTCGGCCACCGGCCCTCTTGGTGGTCGGCGCGGTCGTGGCCATGCGGGACCAACTGGACTGGTATGAGAGTCTACCCCTCTTCGGACAGCGGATCCTGGTGACGCGGCCCGCACACGAGGCGAGTCGAGCGGCGGCGGTCCTGGAGGCGCTCGGCGCGGAGGCCATCTTGGCACCGACCGTGGAAATTCGCCCGATCTCGGACCCGCGGCCTCTCGATGAGGCGATCGCGCGCCTCGGCGAGTTCCATTGGCTGGTCTTCACCTCGTCCAGCGGGGTGCGGTTTTTCTTGGAGCGGCTGCAACATTCGGGCCGAGACTTGCGGGCTCTCGGCCACCTTCAGATCGCTACGATCGGACCGGCCACCGCCGAAACTCTGGCCGAATACCATCTCCGAGCGGACCTCGTCCCGGAGAGCTACCGATCCGAGTCGCTGGCCGCGGCCCTTGCGCCAGGCCATAGGTCGGAAGATCCTACTGGCGCGAGCAGATCGCGGTCGGACGGTGCTGAAGGACGAACTCCAGCAGGTGGCCGATGTCTCCCAGGTGGCGGTCTACCATAATGCGGATGCGGGAGCCCTTCCGGATGATGTCGCGAGTCGCATCCAGAGCGGCACCATCGATTGGATCACGGTGACCAGCTCGGCCATCGTGACGCAGCTCCATACCCTCTTGCCTGATCGTGCGCGCCAGAGGATCGGCCGCGATGTCCGCCTGGCCAGCCTCAGCCCGGTCACCTCGGAGACAGCCGCTCGCCTCGGCTGGGACGTCAGCGTGGAAGCCACGGAATACACCTGGGAGGGCTTGGTCCACTCGCTCGTGGAGCGGATTGCGGCCGAACGGCAACTCTCTCCCGAACCAGGCACCAGGGCGGCTCGATTCCCGATCGTGATTCTCGTCAAGCTGCGACGGGGGACGTGTCAGCGTAGCTCCAGGACCGTCTCGATCCCCTGCCACAAGAGGAACGCCGCGCCCAGGATGAAGAGCACATCCATGGCGATATAGCGACCGAAGATCCCGGCGGCCAGGTCGAGCAAGAAGATGAGGATAACCAATCCGGCGACCCCGATCGCCGAGTAGGTGATAATCTTGTCAATCTCCATGTCGTGGAGCTCCGCTGATTGTGACAAAGGACGTAACGAGTCCAATTTACCACAAATCGACAGACCGGGGAGGAGGATTCACTTCCGGCGGACCAAGTCCCTCAAGACGCGATCCTCAGGAGTGGTCTCAGCTTGGCGTGTTCGGTTTCCGATTCCTGCTCCCCGTCGAGGAGAATACCAGTCTCGCGGCTGCTGAGGAGGATCGATCACGGGGCCGGCGCGGCCCATCAAGCGGGTCGAATCGGGATCGTTCGAGGCTTGGCCGCGCTCCGTTTCGGCAGCCGGACTCTCAAGACCCCGTGGCTCGCGTCAGCCACAATCTGCTCCAGATCCACCTCGTTGGGGAGCGTGATCTGGCGATGGAAGGCGCCGAAGACGCGCTCACGGACCGGGACGACGGCTTCCGGCAGATCCCCCGCTTCCTTGACTCCGCGGAGGGTCAGCGTATTCCCTGTGACCGCCAGATCGATCGACGCGGGATCGACCCCCGGGACCTCCGCGACGATGACCAGCTCCTCGGGTGTCTCATACAGGTCGACTGGAGGAGTCCATGCAGTCGGGTCTAGATCGGTGGGGGAAGAGTCGGCGTTGTCGTACCGCGACGGCTGGAAATAATCCTCCACCAGGCGGTTCAACGCGTGCTGAAGGGGGTGGAGAACTTTCGTGGCGTCGCGATGCCATTGACTCGCTCGGGGCATGTGCACGCTCCATAGGACTGACCCGGTTCACGACTTGATCTCGATGCGGCGCGTCCGGGATCGTTCGGACTTGGGGAGGATGAGCCGGAGGACGCCGTTCTTGAGCTCTGCGGAGATCCGGTCTCGGTCCACCTCATCACTGAGGATGAAGGACCGCCGATAATCGCCGAGGCGATACTCCTCGTGCAAGAGCCGCGCGCCCTCGGGCACCGGGGAATGGATCCGCGCGTGGAGACTCAGGACGTTGTCCTCCAACTGGATGCTCAGGTTCTGCTCGTGAGCGCCGGGCAAGTCGGCCTCGAGGACCAGTCCCTCCGGCCCTTCGTGAATGTCAATGGGAGGGATGATGGAATCCAGAATCCTCGGGATATCGTTTTGGGGGGAAGACGGCAAACCCTCCTCGGTCGACGCTGAGCCCACGCGCACCTGGATCGTCGAATTGTCCACACTCATGAGTGAATTGGCTCCTGGTATGAGTCGTCGAATTGCCTCTCCCGAAACTCCAGGTCCATGGCGCTCGGCCACACGATCCCCGCGACATGGGTGTCTGCCGCGCCGGGTGCACCCAAGACGGTCGATCGACGACGATGTACGAACGAGCCTTCGAATGGCGTCAGCGTTAACCCGCCTCGGCACCCTGAGAGACTGCGATGTGACGCGGCTTGGCGCCCTCCGCCTTGGGGAGATTTACGGTGAGGATCCCATTGACGAACGACGCCGTTACCTGGGCGCTCTTCGACTCGGTCCGGCAGCGTCACGGTCCGGGACCAACGGCCCATCGGACGCTCCTGGCGGCGATAGCTGTCGTCCTTGATCCCATCCGCGCGCTTCCGCTCTCCTCGCATGGTCAGGGTCTCACCCGTGATCGTCAGTTCGATCTCCCCGGGAGCGACCCCAGGCAACTGGGCCGAGAGAATATACCGATCGCTCGCATCATAAAGGTTCAAGGGCGGATAAACCTCCACCCGACGCGAAGCCTGGAACGGATCGAGCGATTCAAAGAGACGACCCACCTCACGCTGGAGTTCGCGGAACGGGTCCCAACGTCTCTGCCAATGCAGACCAGCCATGAAGTCTCCTCGTCGGTCCACATCTAACTGGAATGACCACCACCCACCGCGCCACGATCGATCCACAAATACGATTCTGGTTCTTCATCATGTTTACGCAGATCTCATGCCGACTCAGGCAGACCGAGTGGATTTTGAAGTCTCATCGTCATAAACCTGATCTTTACAAGGTCTTATAGCGAGCGATTTCAAGGGATCGCCAAGGCGGCAGTCCAGTTCGCTCGAGAGAAGCCGCCAGAATGGCAGGATTGGGAGCGACGAATGTCATTCTTTCCTATTGGCTGCCGTAATGGCAGGCTGGAAGAAGGGGCAACGGGAGCTGGAGAACGGTTCCGCGTTGGAACCGGTCACCACGTGACAATGAGCTCCCGGAACTCGGCGGCACTCCCAGGCCCCGGCTCGATGGTCAGGCACTCGGACGTTGCCTCCGGCTGGGGCTGATCGGGTCGGGGCTGGCCGTCAACTTCCAGGGTCACGGTCTCATGGTCTCTGTGGAAATGGACGCGGTGCCATGTCTTACCATCCGGGGACAGGGGCCCGGCGATGGCGGAGGGGCCAGTCTGCCGGGTCCCCAGTACGTTCAAGAGGTGACCGGCAATGCGAATCCGAGCCAGGTCGCTCGGGGTCGTACAAACTTCGACATCGAGATCGAACAAGGGGGGGAGTGGCAGGGGCATGACATAGGCGACGGACCGGCCATTCGGCGGGCCTGCCAGGGGCTCGGCCAGGAAGTGAGCGACTCGAAACCTGTGCAATCGCGGCGCCGACGCGGTTTTCGACCGCGGCGCGGCCGAGACGGCGTTCGGCCTGCGAACGACCAAGGAGGCCGCGACCACAAGCACTCCGACCACGGCGATCCGCGAGATCCAGGACCAGAGCGTGGCGCTCGCGCCTCGATCGGGAACGGGCAATGCAGCAGCATGACCATGCGCTGGAAGAGCGCGGACGGCACACCGATCTTTTTCTTCGAGGGCTCGCCTGTCGAAGGACTATCGAATTCACCGACGTCCTGCACTGAGTGGTGGGCCGCCATGGAGAGGAGCGAGGAGGCGTAGGCGGACGAGGTACCATACCGGCTCGCCGCGGACTGGTCGGCGAGAAACTCTTGGTCGATCATGAGGTGGGAGCGAAGCCACCAGGTGTGAGGCAGGAAGAACCAGACGGTCTGCGCCAGGTTGGCCACCGTATTGAACCAATGGTCGTACCGCTCGACATGAGCCAGTTCGTGCAATAAGCTCAGTCGCAAGAACTCCGGATTGCCGCAAGGGAGATCCAGGGCTTCCGGAATCAGGATCATGGGACGAACCGAGCCCACCACGACGGGGCGACGGACGCGCGTCGAGACGCGCAACACCGACCGTCTCGCCACCCGTGAGCTGTCGGCGACGAGTGGTTCGTAGAGGTCTCGGGTAGCCGTTGAAGGCGGATGTGAGTGCCGGATCAGCCACTGGACACCTCCAAAGCCCAGCAGCAGCCACGCAAATCCCGCCCCCATCCCTTCCAGGACCATCAGGACCAGTACGTGTGCGAGCCAACGCCAGGTCCCGGATCCCGGATGGACCAGCAAATCCGGAAGTCTGTGGTCGCGAACCGCGACCTGGGAAACCCAGTCCAACGGTAAGTGGAGTGGCTGGATGGAGGATGACGTGTTCGTTGAGTGGGCAACCAGACCCGAGGAGAGGACAGCATTCACCAGGTCGAGTTGAGGCAAGGCCCGAAGAGTGGTGAGAGGGATGATGGCCAGCGACGCCAGCAGAGCCACCCGCGCGATCAGGATGCGTCGCGCGGGTTGGCGGCATGCCAGCATCGCCAGCACGACCACACTGAAGAACAGGACTGCCGACAACGCGGCATCGAAGGCGTCTACAGTTTCAAACTGCTCCCAGGCGCTCATGTTCGAGTCCGCTCCGGGCTTTCCCGCCGGAAAAAGGCGACGTCACGATTCCTCGACCGCGCAGAACTCGTTCGACTCCGTCCCGAGGCTGGTCTGACGCTGCGCCTCATCGATCATGGCGCGCAGCCGGTCCAGTTCCTCCGGCGTCGGAGACTTCGAGCCTAACAGAGCGACCATCACGCGGTCCAGGGCCCCATCGAAGACGCGGTCCACGAATCGGCGCGTTAGTTCGCCGATCGTACGTTCCGACGACTTCTTGGGGATGTAGACGAACGTTCGGCCTTCGACGACGTGTCGCACCAGTCCTTTCTTATCTTCCATGATGTTGAGCAGGGTTTGCACGGTGCTGTAAGCGACCGGACCCGCCGTCCGGTTCAAATCCTCCTGCACCTCGCGCACACTTGCCCGACCGCGGACCCACAGAATCTTCATGATCTCCAGCTCGCGATCGGTCACCATCTGAGTCTTCCGCATAGTCCCCTCCTCTGATAACGGGAAAAACGAGAATAATCAAACTCGTAAAGTAACGAGCGCCATGCCAATACGCAACCCTAAGCAACTCGGAATTCCGACGACGAGATCAGGTCGCGCGGATGGAGCACGATCGAGGGGGTCCCCACGGCCGATCCGGCGGATGTGAGAGTCGAAACCCCAGCTCAGAAAGGGGTTTCGGCGAGGGCTCCATTCCCCGCGATTCGGCAGACCGCCGGCGAACCTGATGCCGGTAAGAGTGTCCTCTGTCAGGGATCTTCCCACCTTTGCTAGAATTGCCCGTAGTCCTTACTTAATCCTGGGTTCGCAGCAGAGGGCCGTGCGCTTCCTCCCCCTGGGTGGGGCAGGGTCGGGTTTGGGGGAATTCGCCCCATCCGGATCTTTGGGCCGCCTTCTCCCACCAGGGAAGGGAGACACTGAATGACACGCATCTTCATCTACGATACCACGTTACGCGACGGGAGCCAGGGCGAGGGTGTCAATTTCTCCCTTCAGGATAAGCTGCTGATCACGGCACGGCTGGATGCGGTGGGATTCGACTACATCGAAGGAGGCTATCCGCTCTCCAACCCCAAGGACGCCGCGTACTTCCGCGGAATTCGCGATCTCGATCTCACGCACGCGAAGGTTGCGGCCTTTGGCATGACCCGTCGTCGGGATATCGCCGCCGAGGACGATACCGGGATGAAGGCGCTCGTCGAGGCTCGAACGCCGGCGATCACGATTGTGGGCAAGAGCTGGGACCTGCACGTCCACGAGGTCCTGGGGGTCTCGCTGGACGAGAACCTGCGGATGATCGGCGACTCGGTGGCCTTTTGCGCCACCGCTGCGCCCGAAGTGATCTACGACGCCGAGCATTTCTTCGACGGGTTCAAGCGAAACCCCGACTACGCCCTGCGGACCATCCAGGCGGCTGCCGATGCCGGAGCGGCCTGGATCGTCCTGTGCGACACCAATGGTGGAGCGTTGCCTGAGGAAGTGGCCGATGCTGTGGCCCGGGTCGCGCGTGAGGTCAAGGTCCCTCTGGGCATCCACACTCATAATGACGGCGACCTCGCCGTGGCGAACTCCCTGGCGGCTGTCCGACAGGGTGTCCTCCAGGTGCAGGGGACGATCAACGGTCTGGGCGAACGTTGTGGCAATGTCAACTTGTGCAGCGTGGCGGCCAACCTCGCCTTGAAGTACCCCGACTACTCAGTGCTGCTTCCCGGCCAGCTCGAGCATCTGACCGAGGTCTCACGCTACGTGTACGAGACGGCCAATATGAACTTCCGGCCCGGGCAGCCGTTCGTCGGCACCAGCGCCTTCGCCCACAAGGGGGGGATGCACGTCCACGGCATCCGCAAGAACGCGGCCAGCTACGAGCACATCGACCCGGCGACCGTCGGCAATGAGCGCCGGGTCCTCGTCAGCGAGCTGTCGGGCAAGTCGAATATCGCCGAGAAGCTCAGCGAGTACGGCCTGGAGCAGGACGGGGTCTTGCTCTCGAGGGTGCTGGACTCCGTACAGGACCTGGAGAATGAAGGCTACCAGTTCGAGGCCGCCGAGGCGTCGTTCGTCCTCCTGGTCGTCCGGCTGGCCGGCCGGCACCAGCCGTGTTTCGACGTGCTCGGCTACCACGTCAGCGTCAGCGGCGAGCCTGGCCGCGATCATTCGACTTCGACCGAGGCCACGATCAAGCTGCGGGTCAACGACGCGATCGAGCACACCGTGAGCGAGGGAGACGGCCCGGTCAACGCACTCGACGGTGCTCTGCGCAAGGCTCTGGAAGGGCATTTCCCGCGCCTGAAGGAGATGCACCTCGTCGATTACAAGGTCCGTGTGATCAACGCCCGGGCGGGTACCGCGGCCCGTGTCCGGGTTGTGATCGAGAGCAAGGACAACGACGACGTCTGGGGCACCGTGGGCGTCTCCGAGAACGTCATTGAAGCCAGTTGGCGCGCTCTGGCCGACGCCTTCGAGTACAAGCTCTCCAAGGATGCGCGAGCCACGGATGTCGGCCACAGGCACCTGGCCGGGTCTACCGCCTGATCGCCCGCGCGAACGACGTCTCTGCTGAACCTCGATCGGCCTCCTCGAAAGGAGATACCAACAATGGAGCAAGATACCGAGTCCCCGGCGCTGGCCCGCATCGCGGCCGACGAGTTCGTCCGATATTTCCGCCACCTGGCCGCGCGCGTTGAGCGTGCCGCGCTAGCCGTCCCCGAAGACCAGCTCTGGACCAAGCCATTCCCCTTTGGGAACAGCGTCGGCCACCTGGTCCTCCACCTGACCGGCAACCTGAATCATTACATCGGGGCGATCATCGCCGGCACGGGCTACGTGCGGCACCGCGAGCACGAGTTCACCGACCCGGACAAGTACCCCCGTGACGAGCTGCTCGCGAACTTCCAGAAGGCCGTGGACCTGGTCGTCCAGACCCTCGAATCCCAGGACGAGGTCGGATTCGTGACGCCGGTCACCGAGCAATTGCCGATCCAGACACGTCTTGGGCTGTTCCTCGTCTGCGCGTCCCACCTGAACAACCACATCGGCCAGATGAGCTATCTGGTCCAGGCGCTCCAGGCGAGTACGAAGGAGCCGCCGGTGTGGTGAGAAACTCGTCAGGGTCACTCGCGTGGGCTGGTCTTTGCCGTCGCGAACCAGGTTGAGGCCACGGAGTGTCCTTCCTCAGTGGCTTCATGGCCCGCTATAGTGTCGATGAAGAGACGCTGTGAACCCGCCATTGCAATCGAACGATCGGCGACGCGAGCACCGAGATGCCGGCCCGAACCTGGTTTGTCCTGCCAACTCACAGAACCCGAGCATGAACGTCAACGAACTCCCCAAGCAATACGATCCCCAGGACGCCCAGCGCCGTTGGTACGAGCTCTGGGTGAGCAAGGGCTATTTCCACGCCGATCCAGCCTGCGATAAGCCACCCTACTGCATCGTGATCCCCCCGCCGAATGTGACGGGTGCGCTTCACCTGGGCCATGCGCTCAATAACACCTTGCAGGACGTATTGATCCGATGGCGGCGGATGCAGGGTTACGACGTCCTCTGGATGCCCGGCACCGATCACGCCGGCATCGCGACCCAGGCCGTGGTGGAGCGTCGCCTCTTCGAGGAGGAGAAGAAGACCCGGCATGACCTGGGCCGTGAGGCCCTCGTCCAGCGGATCTGGGCCTGGAAGGACGAGTACGAGGCGCGGATCTTGAGCCAGCTCCGGCTGATGGGCTGCTCGTGTGACTGGGATCGGACGCGGTTCACCCTGGACGAGGTCTGCTCGCGTGCCGTGCGCCGGACGTTCTTCAACCTGTTCCGCGCCGGCAAGATCTTCCGCGGCCAGCGGCTGGTCAACTGGGACACCCAGCTCCGCACAGCCGTGGCCGACGACGAGATCTATTCCGAGGACGTCCAGGGCCATCTCTGGACGATCAAGTACCCGATCGCCGATTCGACGACGGGCGAGGTCTTGCACATCGCCACGACCCGGCCCGAAACGATGCTTGGCGATACGGCGGTCGCCGTCCATCCCGACGACCCGCGCTATCAGCACGTGATCGGCAAGCTAGCCGAGCTGCCGTTGACCGGTCGTCGCATCCCCATCATTGCCGACGGCATCCTCGTTGACCCCTCATTCGGCACGGGCGTCGTCAAGGTCACTCCGGCGCACGACCCGAACGATTACGCGGCCGGGGTCCGCAACCACCTGCCGTCAATCAACCTGCTCAATCCAGACGGAACGTACAACGAGCAGGCCGGCCCGTACGCCGGGCTCGATCGGCTGGTGGTGCGCAAGCGGGTCGTCAAGGACCTCGAGGAGCTCGGCCTGCTCGAGCGGATCGATGCCCACGTCGTCCCGCTCAAGCATTCGGACCGCAGCAAGACGCCGATCGAGCCCTACCTCTCGGATCAGTGGTTCGTGCGGATGGCCGACGACCCGGACGGCTCGCCCGGCTTCGCCCAGCAGGCGATGGACGCCGTGACCTCCGGACGGGTCACCATCCATCCCGAGCGTTATGCCAAGAGCTACCTCGACTGGCTCGGCGAGAAGCGCGACTGGTGCATCAGCCGGCAGCTCTGGTGGGGGCATCGCATTCCGATCTGGCATTGCGGCCAGTCGTACCGAGGATGACCTGAAGCGCGGTTTCGCCGATCGTCCGGACGTGACCTGGCGGCCCGGCGAGTCGGGCGGCTGGCTCATTTGCGCCGAGACCGACCTGACCGGCGACGTGCTGGGACCGGGCCATCGCCTGGTCCAGGACCCCGACGTCCTCGACACCTGGTTCAGCTCGGCGTTGTGGCCGCATTCGACGCTCGGCTGGCCGGAGGAGACTCCCGAACTAGCGAAGTTCTACCCGACGAGCGTGCTCTCGACGGCCCGCGACATCATCACTCTCTGGGTGGCGCGCATGGTGATCTTCGGGCTGTTCAACCGCCGGGATGTGCCATTCCGCGACGTCTATATCCACCCAGTGATCCAGGACGGCAACGGCAAGCGGATGTCGAAGTCGGCCGGTAACGGCGTGGACCCCGTCGATATCATCGAGGTCTATGGCACTGACGCCCTGCGCTACACGCTGGCTGCCGGTGCCACGGAGACCCAGGATCTGCGGATGCCGGTCCAGAAGCTCAAGCTGCCCGACGGCCGGACGATCAATTCTTCGGAACGGTTCGAGCAGGGCCGTAACTTCGCCAACAAGTTCTGGAACGCCGCCCGGTTCGCCCTGATGAACCTCGAAGGCTACGAGCCCGCCGCGATCGAGCTGGACGCGCTGCCGGTCGAGGACCGATGGATCCTCGACGGTCTCGATCAGACCATCGCCGGGGTGACCTCTGAGCTCGAACACTTCCAGTTCGCCGAGGCATGCCGTCGGCTCCGGGACTTCATCTGGGGCGGCTTTTGCGACTGGTATGTCGAATTCGTGAAAGGCCGGCTCCGCGATCCGTCCGCCCGTCCCACGGCTCAGCGGGTGCTGGCGGCGCTCCTCGATGGCCTCTGCCGGCTGCTCCATCCGATTATGCCGTTCGTGACCGAGCAGGTCTGGCAGGGCCTCGCCGGCCTCGCCCCGGTGCGTGGACTCCCCGAGCCGCAGTCCGCCGAGGCCAGCGTGTGCGTGGCCGCCTGGCCGCGTCCGCTGGGGTGGTCGGATGAGACCGCACGGAAGACTGTCGAACAGTGGTGCGAGGCGATCAAGGCGATCCGAAACCTCCGCGCCGAGCGGAACGTCCCCAAGGAGGCGAAGATCGCCCCGATCCTGGTCGCTCAGGGGACCGTGGCGGACTGGCTCAAGCAGGGCGAGCCTTACTTGCGGAGCCTGCCGCCGGCCGAATCAGTGACGATCGTCTCGGCAATCGAGCGACCGGCCGATTGCGCCGTGGCCGTATTGCCCGACGTCGAGATCATCCTCCCGCTGGCGGGGTTGATCGATAAAGAGGCGGAGCTGGTCAAGGTCCGTAAGAACCTGTCCGACGTCGAGCGCCAGATCGCCGGTCATCGCGGGAAGCTGGGGAACGAGTCGTTCGTGGCGAGGGCGCCCGCCGAGGTCGTCGAACAGACGCGCGCGAAGCTCGCCGAACTGGAGGCCCAGCACGAGGCTCTTCTCAAGCTCCTTTAGAGTCCCTCAAAAAACGGGGACTGGCTCCGAGTCTTCGAGGGGCCTGTCCCCCGTTTTTGAGGGACTCATAGTTTTGTCCGTTGTCCGTCGTTGGTTGTCCGTGGTACGTTGTCAGGAGGGCGTCGGCCGTGAATCCAGGCGAACTGACCTACTGCCTACTGACCGAGGTGCGATTGCCGTGGCTGTTCAGATGGACCTCACGCGGATCATCATCAACGAGACCAGCGATTCGCACATCATCTTCCTCAAGGAAGTGGATGGCGAGCGGATGTTTCCGATCGTGATCGGGTTCTTCGAGGCGTCGAGCATCGAGCGGCGCGTCAAGAACCAGTCAGCCCAGCGCCCCCTGACCCACGACCTGCTCGCCAGCACGATCGACCTGCTGGGGGGCGATTTGCAGGACATTTATATTAACGAGCTGCGCGAGCATACCTATTTCGCCAAACTGCGAATCCGGCACGAGGGCGAGCTCGTCGAGGTCGACTCGCGGCCCAGCGACGCGATCGCGCTGGCCGTCACTGTGGACGTGCCGATCTTCGTCGCCGATGATATCCTCGACGAGGTCGGGCAGTAACGGATCCTCGGTTTTCGATTTCGGATCACATCCACGGGTCGCCGTGATCCGCAATCTGCAATCCTGCATCTGGAATGCTATGAGGAGGGGTGCCAGAGTGGTTGATCGGGACGGTCTTGAAAACCGTTGACAGGTTCCGCCTGTCCGTGGGTTTGAATCCCACCCCCTCCGTTGATGAAAACCAGGGAGTGCCCCTAACTGGCCATCGCGCCGAGCCGAGAGAGGGCCGGCTCCGGCTCCGCATCGATGTACTCATAGAAGACATTCCGCTGCCGGGGGATGTAACCGCTCTCGCGGATCGCCCGCCGGATCTCTTCCAGCGAGAGGTGATAGACGGTTCCGGCCGAGGAGACGACGTTCTCCTCGATCATCAAGCTCCCCATGTCGTTCGCTCCGAAATGGAGAGCGACCTGGCCGATCTTGGGACCCTGCGTGACCCACGACGACTGGATGTTCGGCACATTATCCAGGTACAGCCGAGAGATCGCCTGCGTCTTGAGATACTCGAAGGCTCCGGCCGGTGGCGTGTCCGCCATGTCGGTGTGCTCGGGCTGGAACGTCCAGGAGATGAACGCGGTGAAGCCGCCGGTCTCGTCCTGCAACTGACGGACCCGCTCGAAATGCTCGACCCGCTCCTCGATCGTCTCGACGTGGCCGAACATCATCGTGGCCGTGGATCGGCCGCCGAGGTCATGCCAGACGCGATGAACGTCCAGCCAGTTGTCGGTCATCACCTTGCCCCGGGTGATCGCCTTGCGGACGCGATCGACCAGGATCTCGGCACCGCCGCCCGGCAGGCTGCCGAGCCCCGCGGCCTGGAGCCGCTCCAGGACCACGCGCAGGGGCAGCTTCGCCACCTTGGTGAAGTGGTAGATCTCCGGCGCACTGAAGCCGTGCACGTTCACGCCAGGGAAGTGATCCTTGATGTCGTGGAGCAGTTCCTCGTACCACTCCAGCTTCAGATGGGGATGCAGGCCGCCCTGCATCAGGATCTGTTCACCGCCCAGAGCCACCGTCTCGCGGATCTTTTCCAGCAGCACGTCGCGATCGAGGACGTAGGCATCGCTATCGCCGACTCGCCGGTAGAAGGCGCAGAAGTCGCAAACCGCGGCGCAGACGTTGGTGTAGTTGATATTCCGGTCGATGTTGTAGGTCCGGAACGGCTCCGGATGGAGCCGACGGCAGACCGCATCGGCGGCGCGGCCGAGTTCCAGCAGCGAGGCCGAACGGAACAGCTCGACCCCGTCATCAAAGCCCAGGCGACGGCCGTCAACGGCGCGGTGCAAGATCGCGGCCACGGTGGAAGACAAGGCTCACTCCTTCCGGCGCCAGGCCCAGCCGCGCCGCCTGCTGGGCGAACCGGTCAGCCCGGCGATCTCAGTCTCGCCGAGGTCGTAGGACAGAACGCGCGTGAGGTAATCGTAACACGTGGCGAAATCGAGTCCTAGCCGGGGACCATGAATCCGGGCCAGGTCGTCGGCATGGGCCAGGCCGGCGGACCGGCTCCGGGCCAGGGCCTCGGGCAGGTCGCCGAGGTCCACCCCGCCCCGCACGACCCAGAGGGCGAAGACGAACGGCAGCCCGGTCATCGCCCGCCAGGCCTCGGCGAGATCGATCACGTCGTGGAACGGCTCGATGCGGGACCTTCATGGCACGGTCGCCGATCACGAGCACGGCGTCGGCCGTGCTCTCCAGCACCGAGACGCCCATCGGCAATTCCTCGACCCGGGCGGGCCGGACTCGTGCTGGACATCGAGCCAGATCCGAGCCAGCACCTGGCTGGTCCGCGACCCGGCATCCAGCGCCAGCCGCTCGACCTGCTCCCACGGCACTCGCGTGAACAGCTTGACGCTCCGCACCGGCCCGTTGAGCCGCGATCGCGAACCCGGAGATGATCTCATAGCCCCGGTCCACGCCCCGCAGATACTCGATCGACGGGATCAAGGCCACGTCCAGCGATCCCTCGGCCAACTGCTCGGCCAGCCGGCTGGGCACGTCCATCGACAGGACGATCTCGGGGGCATAGTCGCAAAGCTCATAATAGAGCGGCTTTGCATTGAGATAGCTCACCGCTCCTATCCGGATCGGAGCGTTCATTGCGATCGTGCCTCCTCAGGACCAAGCGGCATTCGGTCTTCGGTCCGGGTCGAACTTTCAGAATCCTTTGAAATTCTAGGCGCCGGGCCCGGAAATCGCAAGACCGGTTCTCGGGGGCCCACCGCGCGAGTTCGGCCGCCGCGCGGGTGAAGACCTCCTGCCAGTCATCGAGGCGGGACTGGCGGAACAGGCGGAGGGTCGGATACCACGGGGTATCCTCGCGATCGATCAGCCATCGCCAGTCGCTACGAGCCGAGAGCAATCCCCAGGCCGGACGGCCCAGCGCACCGGCCAGGTGGAGGACCGAGCGTATCCACACTGATCGTCAGATCAAGCTGATCGATGGCCGAGGCGGTATCGGCGTAGTCGCCGAGGCGGTCGCTCAGGTCGGCGACGATGCTGGTCCGGTCGCCCAGGTCGCGGACCTCGCCGGCACGCGGGCCGACCTGGAGGCTGTAGAACGCGACGTCGGGCACGTCCCAGAGCGGCGCGAAATCGTGCAACCGACACGAGCGGTGCCGATCGTTGAGGTGCGTCGGACTACCGGACCAGGCCAGGCCGACCTTGAGTCTCGGGTTCGCGACCGGCGAAGGACCGAGGTCCACCGATCGAGGGTCGGGCTTCAGGTATGGAACCTGGCGCGGGACCGTCTCCAGCGTCGTACCCAGCACGTGGGGCAAGCCCATCAGAGGGATGTAGGCGTGGAACTCGGAGATTTGCACGTTTCCCGGCCCGCGCAATTCGGCGACGCCCGGGAGCGATCGGAACAGCGAGAACAGGTTCTCAGGGCAGAAGAAGATCAGGCGGTTGCAACGCTCGGCGGCGATGGTGAGGTATCGCACGAATTGTATGGCGTCCCCTGCGCCCTGCTCGCTGTGGACCAGCAGGGTCCCGTCCAGACGCCGGCCGTCCCAGAGCGGGTGCGGGACCCGAAACGGCGTGAACCGGCTGGTCTGCCATCGCCACTCGCATTCCGAGAATCCCTCGGGATAACGACCCAGGCGGAGCAGGAGCATCCCCAGGTTGAAGTGAGCATCGGGGAACGGGTCCTTGAGCGCGATCGCCCGTCGGTAATGCGTCTCGGCCGCCTCCCGGAGTTCCAGCCGTTCCTCCAGGATCGCCAGGTTGTTATAGGCACCCGCCATGCGGCCGTCGCGCGAGATCACATCGATAAACTCGACCCAGGCCTGTTCGGAGAGCTCCAGGTCGCGATAGACCACGCCCAGGTTGTATCGGGCCTGAACCGAGCCGGGTGCCAGCCGCAAGGCGTGCTCGAAGTGCCCGCGAGCTGTCTCCAGCTCGCCCCGTTCATAGCTTTCGTTGCCCGCTTTCAGGTGTTCAGCGAATGCATCGGCCATCACGCTGTCCCCACCGAGCCCGCGAGCTGGCCCGCCTTGACGATGCCCCCTTGCATCACGGCGATGAACCGCGAACGGTCCTCCAGCACGGCGATGTTCGCGAGCACGTCGCTGTCCACGACGAGGATGTCGGCGAGCTTGCCCGGCTCGACGGTGCCGAATTCGTGGCTTCGACCCATGATCTCGGCGCCGGTCCGGGTCGCGCAGACGAGCGTCTCCATTGGAGAGAACCCGACGGATTGGACGAAGAAGCTCAGCTCCTTGGCATAGTCCCCGTGCGGGTTCCAGGCGAAGCCGTAATCGCCGCCCATGCCGAGCCGGCCGCCGGCCTTCAAGATCATCCGGGCGCTCTCGGCGCCCCCTTCGAGGGTCTCCTTGTGTCCATCGACGACCGCCTGCGACATCCCGAAGCTCGGCCCCGTGACGATGCTCGCATACTCGAACTGAAGGGCCGGCACGACGGGTGTGTTCCGTTCCAGGAGCATGTCGAGGGCCTCGGAGTCCATGAAGGTGCCATGTTCCAGGCAATCGAAGCCGGCGCAGAGCGCGTTCTTGATCCCCTGAGTTGCTCGGCAGTGGCCGGTCACCTTGCGATGGTAGTTGTGGGCCTCGGCGACCACGGCCGCCATCTCCTCGAACGTCATGCAGAGCGTGTGATGGTCGGCGGTATCGGGCGCGGCGGCGTCACCGGTCGGATAGGTCTTGATCCATTCGACCCCGTCCTTCACCAGCTTGCGGACCGCCTTGCGCGCTTCGTCCGGTCCGTTAATGAGCAGGATCAGGCCCTCCATGCCGAGCTTGAGGTGTTCGGGGTTCCAATCCATCAATCCCCCGGCGCCGCAGATCTCCCGCCCGCTGGCGGCCAGCCGGGGACCGGGCATCAGATCCTCCTCGATGGCCTTCTTCAGCCAGACGTCGATGTTGTGCAGACTGCCGCCGCTGCGGGCCGCCGTGTAGCCGCATTCGAGGGCCAGCCTGGCGTTGCACGCCGCCAGGATCGTCACGTATTCGACCGGGTACTTGATGTCCAGGTCGGCCAGCTCGGCGACGTTGAAGTACGTGGGATGGAAATGCGCCTCGACCAGTCCCGGCAGGATCGTGCCCCCGCGCGCATCGATCCGGCGCACTTCCGGCGGGACCTCGGGCGAACTTCGGGCCGGCCCCGCATAGGCGATCTTGCCGTCCTTCACCACCACGGCCGCGTCCGCGACGACCGGCTTGCCTGTCCCATCCACCAGCCGGCCATTGGCGATTAGCGTGACCCCCTGAGCGGTCTTCATGCCTGAAGCCTCCGGATACTGGTGGTTGACGGCGAAATGGGGCACGACTCAACCTGCATTACAGGATGCAATTTGACTCTAAGAGCCCCCGGGACGGTTGTCAAGAACGGTCGGGGTTCTGAGTGCAATCGCGTTCTTGTCGGTGCAGATCAAGGGCGAAGGCGACCAGTCCCATCGCCCCGTGGGTGCGGCCGCGGCCAGGACCCATCACGCTCCGCCCGACCATCTTCGCTCAGGGATGCGGCTCGCACGGGCAACAGGGCCTCCGTTCCTCCTCTTTCCCGACCGCTCCGTCCCGTTCCTGCGACGGTTCATCGGCTTGATCAGGCTCTCGACCGCCGCGCTGTGGCCCGGCAGGCTTGTCGATCGAGCCGGCCGGTTCGTTAGACCTAACCGCTTGCAATGACCGCGTCAACGATGGACCGAGCATGGTCTGGACGTGGGCCGGCTCCGTGGAACATCCTCGGGGCGATGTCCCACAACGAGAATCGATGTTATGTAGACGTGTATCGCGACATCTGTGCCGGTCGTGGGGCCGGTCACTGCGCCATTCACCGGCGAAGAAACCGCGCCAGATACTGGGGAAGTTAACAGCTCTTGTTCGGCAAAGGTATTGGTGGCTGCCATATTTCTAGCATCTATGAAAAAAACATTAAAATAATAATCGCACGCTTGGGGCAAGGCACGAAGTTGTTGTTAGCGTCTGTCCCAGAAGCCATTTGAGCCCCCGTATGGCGGCGACAGGACGTAGCCAGGGCCGTCACCTCCTGGACCGGTCTATCCCGAAGCGTGCGGACGCCCCACCGCTCGATGCGACACATCTCCGCATAGAACTTGCGTTGGAGGTCGGTCTTCAAGGGGATGATCTCGACGAAGTGGCTCCAGCTCAATTGTCGCGACAATCTCGGGATCGGGGAAGAGGTTGGCGAACGGGATCATGCCACAAAGGCTCTTCTCGGCGAAGCCGCGGCCGTAGTCGGCGGTCAATTGTCGCGACACCGTCGCGACAATCGGGTCGCCGTAGGTGGCTCGCTGGTATTTGAGGATGTCGGCGAGAATCCGATGGCCCACCCGCCAGTGGAGGATGACCTGGGCGGAGTGGACGGCTTGGGCGACACTGGCGCGGGCAGCCTCGATCAATTCGCGGCGGTCGGCGAGAAGCGCCGTGGAATCCAGAAGCGGCTCGGTTGCCTTCGCAGGGGCTTGGCCTGTCCGCTTGGATTTCTTGGCCATGCAAGAGGTATAACACGGACGCGGGGTGAGGCAACCCCTGAGGGCGTGAGAATATCTTGCATCCTATTAGGTGATTTGCGATCGGTCACCTTTCTTGCCCCGCGATTTGTCACCCTGCATGCAGTCGCATGGATCCGTCTTCGGATGTCGCTTCACTCGGCCTTGAGGTACTGCTCCTCGACCGCATCCAGTTGCAGCCGTTTCTCTCCCAGTACTGCCGCCTGTTTGGCGTAGTTCATCTTCAGGGAGTCGATCTGCTTCTTGACGGCCTCGGCTAGCACCCGCCCGGTGAGGGCCTCAACATCCTCGCCTTTTTCCTTGGCCTTCGCGATCAGCTTTTCCCGCTCTTCCATGGTATTCTTGGCTTCGGAATGACCCATCGTCCCGAGCATCATCTCGAGCTCCATTCCCGCCATTCCTCCGGACCCCATCTTCACGGCTTTCAACCAGTTCAAGAGGTTGTCCCGATCGGCATCGTGGTCGAGTTGCAGGAGTTCGATTTCGACACGGAGTTTCACCACCTGGGCACGAAGCGCCGCCTGGTCGGGAGCCTTCGGCTTCGGCTGCGCACAGGCTGCTGCGCCAGCGTGATCCCTACGATGCCCAGCCCCAAAACGACCACGGCCGCGATGATTCGCGTCCTCATGACCATCTCCTCAAGATGTCGGCATCCTCGTCCGCTCCCAAGAACACGCCCGAGACGATACCATCACGGTGTCCCGACGTGAACGCCAAGGCGCTGCGGATGCTCTCTCCCAACTCAATTGCCCTCTCGTTCATTGCGTGCCAGCAATCCGTTACCGGGGAACTTAACAAGTTAATACGAGCATGTTCGCAATCAATTGCCTCTAGACGTAGATAATCCCCCTTATCTACAGCTACGGCTTGACAACGCGGTGCCGGGATGGATGATGAATTCAGAAAGGGGGCTGCACACATGCGCGGCGATCAAATCGGGGGCGACGGACTCACATTGGAAGAACGGGCGGGGCGCGAACGCCGGAGGGTTGATGAGGAAGCGAGCATTCAAGTATATCTCGATGCGGGCTGGTATTGGGAGGGTCAGAGCCTGATGCATCCGACGGACCGGACGTTGACCATCCGGATCGATCCGGTCACGCGAGACTGGTATCCCGCGGCCAGGATTGGCAAGCTGATGGACCGGGTCGTGAAGCGGGAGGGGCGGGATAATGGGCTCTTCGAGGATGACATGTATCCCACGGTCAAGCTGTCCCGGCTGATGGTCGAGGAGATGATGAGCGCGAAGCAGGGCGGTGAGCGATGAGCACGGAGCTGGTCAAAGCCTCGGCGGTGAGTGTACCAGCGAGCGGCAATGCGGCTTCGCTCCCGGAGCTGGTCGAGCGGGCAGGAGAGGCGGCCCGCTTCGCCTGGGAAGAATACTTCTTCGCCGAGCACCACAACGCGCACACGCAGCGGGCCTATCTGCGGGCGGTGCGGCGGTTCCTGGCCTGGGCCGCGGGGCAGGGAGTGGAGCTGGCGGCGATCACGCCGGGCATGGTAGGCCAATACCTCGTCGGTCTCGGTGGGTCGTCGGCGAAGCGTAACCAGCATCTCGCGGCACTGCGCGGCTTCTTCGACCGGCTGGTGAACCGGCATGTCTGCATCCTCAATCCGGCGGCGTCGGTCAAGGGTGTCAAGGATCCGGTGATCGAGGGCAAGACGCCCGAGATCACCATCGACCATGCCCGGACGCTGCTGAACTCCATCCGGCTGACATACACGGTCAAGGTGAATGGAAAGGAGCCGCAGGAAGTGGCGAACGTCATCGGCCTGCGCGACCGGGCGATCCTGGCCACGCTGGCCTATACCGCCTGTCGGGCCGGGGCGGTGGCGAAGCTCCACTTGGGCGACTTCCAGCACGACGGGACGCAGTACGTGCTGCGGTTCCAGGAAAAAGGCGACAAGAGCCGGGAAATCCCGGTGCGTCACGACCTGGAGGGCTTTATACTGGCTTATGCCGATGCGGCTGGCATCGCTAATGAGGCCAAGGATTCGCCGCTGTTCCGGGCGTCGAACGGCCGGAGCCGGAAGCTGGCGGCGAAGCCGCTGGGCACGGAACGGATTTGCGAGTTGGTCAAGCGGCGGCTGAAAGACGCCGGGCTGCCGTCGCGGCTGTCGCCCCATTCGTTCAGGGTGACGGCGATTACCTCGCTGCTGGAGCAGGGGGTGCCGATGGAGGACGTGCAATACCTCGCCGGGCACGCCGAGCCGCGGACAACGACGCTTTACGACCGGCGGAAGAAAAAGGTCACACGGAGTATTGTGGAACGGATTCCGATTTAATGCATGTAAAACCAACACATCTAAATTGATTCCAGCGATTCCACGACCTGGCGATTGCCGATCTTTCTCAGCAGGCTCGACTGGTCGTGATCACAGGCCCCAACGGCTGTGGGAAGTCATCGCTGTTAGATGCCTTTGCGACGTGGTACGGCAGACATCATGATTGTGGCCAAATCGACCCGGGGTAGGGAATCTCCTTACACCAAGGATAGTGGCTTTTCCGACAGAAAGTGTCCGACAAACCTGGACATACAAGGCTGATGCGGTGCTTTATAATGTGGCCACGTTCTTAAAAGAGCGCTTCTCGCGCCAAAGGAAACCACGCTGGCACAGTCGTCGAGACACTTCAGAGGAGGGCGGTGCCATCCTGGAACTCTTACCTGAGAATAAGCCATGGACGACCAGCAAATCCTGTCCATCCGGCCTGATCGTAAGGCCGCGATCGCGGGGCGTCTGCGACTGATCCGCTCCGAAATCTTCGGGGAGCATGGAATTCCTGAGCTTGCCGATCGACTCGGGATTCCGTTCCGGACGTGGTTCAATTACGAGAAAGGGGTGACGATTCCGGGGGAGATCCTGCTCCAATTCTTGATCATCACGGACACCGAGCCATTGTGGGTGCTCGGCGGTGAGGGACCGAAATACCGGGCGATGACGCTCGACGCCTTGGCGAACACGGGAGTCCCGAGGTAACTCAGACCTGCACCGGGAGCAGATCCATTTCTTATTGTGTGAGCCCCAGGCTCGAAAGCCGGTCCATGGTCCGAGATTCCCAAACGGTGGCGGTCCCGTTGACGATGCGTCGATTCTCAAGTTTGCCGGAGGATCTCGACGATGGCGGCTGCCTAGCCTGCGAGGGATCTCTCGACCTCCATCAGCCGGATGCCGGTTCCCCGGATCGGCTGGTCGGTGTCTGTGTGAATTGCGGGGGTTGGTATCTCTTGGATTCGATTGAGGATAGCCATGAAGCCGTGATGGTTCGGCTGCCCGACAGTAAATCAGTCTTGGAGGCCCTGGGGGCTAACGCGGTGAATTAGCGGCTCGGAAGCCACAAAGTCGATCGCGAGCGTAGCCGCTTTGGGGAGGCTGACAACGAATTCACTTCCCTTGCCGGCCCCCTCGCTCGTCGCCGTGACGGTCCCTCCGTGCATCTGGACCAGGTTCTTCACGAGCGACAGGCCGATGCCGAGCCCGCCGCGAGAATGGTCGGCGGAGCGGAGGCTTCCACCTGGGTGAACATCTCGAAGATACGGGGGAGTATGTCGACGGAGATCCCTTCGCCGGTATCCCGAACGCGGATGGTGAAGTGCTCGCCCTCGGCTGCTACGGTGAGCCAGATGCGACCGCCGCTTGGGGTGTATTTGGCGGAGTTGGGAGTAATAAAAAGGGGACATAGCGGAATGGCATCAAGGAGGATAAGCTTAAGCGTCATTTAGCCTTGAGATGACAAGGGCCTCCGTGCACCATGGGTATTTTTCCCCAAACACCTTGGGCACAGGAGGCCCCGCGATGCCTCGACGGATTTCTACCATCCTCCACCGGCTCCGACAAGACCTCGCCCAGCCACTGGGCACCGACTTCCTTCTGGCCGCCTGCCTGGCCGCCGGACATACCTGGAGCGATGCGGCGCTGTTGACCCAGCCGCCATCATCCACTGGTTCCTCGTCCAGATCCTCCACGGCAACACCTCGTTGACCCACGTCTCGCTCTTGGCCGGCCACGCCTTCACGGCCGGTGCCTACGGCCAGGCCCGAGCCCGGCTCCCGCTGGCCGTCTTCCAGGCCGTGCTCAAAAACCTGATCCACGCCGTGATTCCCCAAACCCAGGTCCACCCGCGCTGGCGCGGTCGGCGCACCTTCCTGATCGACGGCTCGTCGTTCTCCATGCCCGACACACCCGAACTGCACGCGCGGTTCGGCCAGTCCGGCAACCAGGCCAAGGGATGCGGCTTCCCGGTGGCTCACTTGCTGGCGTTGTTCCACGCCGGCACCGGTCTGCTGCGGGAGGTCACCGCGGCGCCGTTGCGGACCCACGACCTCGCCGGGTTCGCGGGCGTGCTCGGACTGCTGGGTGCCGGTGATCTCCTGGTGGCCGATCGTGGCTTCTGTTCGTTCGTCAGCCTGGCGCTGGCCCTGAACCAAGGGATTCAGGTGGTGTTTCGCCTGCACCAGAAGCAGATCGTCAACTTCACGCCGGGCCGCGCCCACGCCCGCCCGGGCCGGAAGCACGTTCCCAAGGGGATGCCCCGGAGCCGCTGGATTCGGGCCGATGGTCTGGCGGACCACGTGGTCGAATACTTCAAGCCGGCGCAGCGCCCGGATCGGATGAGCGAGGCGGAGTATCGCGCGTTGCCCGAGTCGATCCTGGTGCGGGAGCTGCGGTATCGGATCGAGGCGCCGGGGTTCCGGACGCGGGAGGTGACGCTGGTGACGACGCGGCTGGATGCCGAGCTCGACCCGGCCGAGGCGCTGGCGGAACTTTATGGGATGAGATGGCGGGTGGAAGAGAATCTGAGGTCGTTGAAACAGACGATGAAAATGGATGTGTTGAAGTGTAAGACAGTGGATGGCGTGCTCAAGGAGCTGACGATGTACGCGGTGGCGTACAACCTGGTGCGGCTGACGATGTGTGAAGCGTCGCAGCGTCAGGGTGTGGAAGGGGACCGGATCAGCTTCATCGATGCGCTGCGGTGGCTGCGCGACGGGGAGGAGGGGGAGACAATGCCGGACCTGGTAGTGAACCCGTCGCGGCCGAGCCGGTGCGAGCCACGGGTGAGGAAGCGTCGGCCGAAGGAGTACCCGGTGATGAAGCGTCCCCGGGCCGAATTGCGTAAATTGTTGCGAGACATTGACTTGGTGGCATAGGCGTGTCGCACAATGATTTGCCATAACCCATTATACGATGATGTAATGGGGAGGGGGAGAAATCGGGCATTTTATCAAATTATTGTTGATTTCTTCATGGAAAACGAATAGTTTCAGGGTCTGTCACAGTGAACGAGTAGTGATTTGACAAAATAAATACTAATAGTCGAACGCAACGTGCAACGGGCCAATGAGTTAGGGTTCTTAATGCCATTCGACTTGGCCGACGACTTCGCGGCCTTGATCCGCAAGCTTTCACCGGGGACACTGACGGCCTGGCTGGCCCGGGCGGAGGCGTCACCGTGTCCGGAGCTGCGACGATTCGCGGAGGGCATCCGCCGTGATGAGGCGGCCGTTCAGGCGGCGGTCAGCGAGCGTTGGAGTAACTCCTTGAGGCCGCCCGATCTGAATTCTACCTCTCGCTCGCAAACCGCGACGCGTATGCCCCCGGATCACTCCTTCTTGGGAGCCAGCCGAATGAGCCGACCATCCCGGTTCCTCCGGTCGTCGGTCACGACCCACAGAGCCTCGTCCGGTCCCTGACGGACATGGCGCATACGCTGGTGCTGGTCGAGTAGCAGCCGTTCCTCGCCAACCACCTTGTGACCATCAATGATCAGCCGGCTTACGTGCTCACCCGCGAGCCCGGCGACGAACAGATTGTTCCTCCACTCAGGGATGAGGTCTCCGCTGTAGAATGTGCAGCCGCTGGGAGCGATGCCGGGGTCCCAGTAATAGACCGGCTGTTCCATGCCGTCCTTCTGCGACCGGCCACCGTTGATGAGCTGCCCGGTGTACTCGGTGCCGTAGGCGATGACGGGCCAGCCGTAGTTCTTTCCCGGGTAAATGACGTTCACTTCATCTCCTGCCTGGGGGCCGTGCTCGGTATCCCAAAGCTCGCCAGTCGTGGGGTGGAACGCCAGACCCTGCGGATTCCGCTGACCGAAGGACCAAATCTCCGGCAGCGCCGGGGGTTTTCACGAACGGGTTTCCCATTGCTGGGGTCCCATCGGTGTTGATCCGAAGGATCTTTCCGAGCCGGGAGTCAAGCGACTGTGCCTGGTCACGATAGGGGCTCGTCATCCGCTCGGACAGGCTCACGAAGAGCTTGCCTTCCTTATCAAACAGTAGCCGTGACCCGTAGTGGGCTGTCTGCGGAACGCTCGGTTCGACGCGAAGAATAACGTCGAGATTCTCCAGCGTATCTTCCGAGAGCTTCGCCCGAGCAAGGGCAACTCCGTTGTTCCGGCCGCCCCTCGGTTCGACGTAGGTGAAGTAGATCAGACGATTGGAGGCAAACGAGGGGTCGATCACGACGTCGAGTAACCCGGCGTCTCCTCCAAAGACCACCCTGGGCACACCACCGATGGGTTCGCCGACCTTCCCATCCTGAGTGATCAGGCGCATCCCACCAGCCTTTTCGGTCACGAGGATACGGCCATCGGGCAGGAACGCGAGGGACCAGAGGGCACGAAGGCCACGGGCGACGATCTTGGTCTCAATCGGCGTCTTCGTGATGACCGCCGGAGCACGGGTCTGACCCGGGAACGCGGGCGATTGGCCACGCCCCAGCGTCTCGCGGTGCTCAAGCGGCTTACCCTCGATAACGGTCTCCGCTGGCGGGCGGGTGCCCGCGACCCGGAAGCCCATGCCGTTCCGATTGCCACCAGGTGGACCCTCGCGACGCTTCGGTAGATCTTGGGCCTGAGATGCGGTTGCAATCATTAGGATCAAGCCGCAGACGATTTTCAAGTGCATGAGGTGCTCCTGCTTGGCCCGACAACTTCCCGACTCGTTTATCGTAGGCCGGGCAGATTGGTGCGACCATACCTGATCGTCGGTTTTGCTTGCCTAATCCTATGAGTTATCGTAGGATCGCCTGTCCTGGTCGATGGACGAGGAGAAGAGCCCCCGTGGTGACTCGTCGCCGTTCGAGCAATGCCCTTGCCGCCCCGATCGCTGCCCTGGCCGTCGCCGAGGGACCTAACTCCACCCGCCATCCGGGCGTGACGGTCTACCGCGTCACGATTGCCCAACCGCCAATCCCGACCCTTTACGCCGCGAGCGTGATCATCGTGGGTCAAGGACTCAAACGAAGTCACCTCGGCAAGGAAGTGTTTGAATACGACGCAGGTCACTACCTGGTCCTGACGTCGCCCATCCCCATGCTCTGTGAGATTTCCGCTAGCGCGCACAGCCCGGTGCTCACGGTGGCAATCGAGATCGACCTGGCACTCCTGGGAGAACTCCTGCTCGATCTGTGCCACTCATCCTCGCCGGAATCGGCCCACATGCGCCGCGGCGTCTACGCAACGCCCTTGACCCCGGAGGTCGAGGACGCGGCGACTCGGTTGCTGCGGTGCCTGGCCAACGAACCAGCGACACGGGCGCTCGCTAGGCAGACGATCCGAGAAGTCCTTTTCCACGTGCTCCAGGGTCCGAATGGCAGTGCGTTGTGGGCGCTGGCCATGTCCAATCGCCCGGCTGGACGACTCATGAGAGTGATCCGGCACATGAACGAGAACTTTGCTAAGCCGCTCTCGGTCATGGAGTTGGCTGAGATGGCACACATGAGCATTCCGACCTTCCACCATCACTTCCGGTCTGTTACCTCGACGACCCCTCTCCAGTATCTTAAGGCCGTCAGGCTCACGAAGGCGCACACACTCATGGTTCAGGCCGATATCGGCGCGGCAGCGGCGGCACGCTCCGTCGGATATGAAAGCCCCTCCCAATTCAGCAGAGAGTTCCGCCGTTTTTTCGGGGCGGCCCCGCACGAAGAGACTCGAGAACCAAGAAGGCGTCATTAATCTGTGTTCAACGCGGAAGGTGAATTGGTTGGAGCGGCTGGTCGGGGAGCAGCGGCCACTGCGGCGGGGAGGCCGTCCCGGCGGAGCACCCCGCTGCGGGCGAGGATCGCCGCGGCGCCGAGCCACAGGTGTATCCCCGCCGCAATGGCAGGTGCGAGGGAGTGTGGCAGCCCGCTCTTGCGGGCCGCACGCGTCAGGCCGAGCGTGAGGAGGGCCACCACGCCGGCCGTCGTCCCGGTCAGCAAGAATGTCGATGACGAGCTGGCCATGACGCGCCTCCCCGGTTCAAGACCGGATCACTCGAAGGCCGCGCGATGCTTCTCGATGAAGGCCGCGAGCGTCATCGGCGGCCGGCCGCCGAGCTTCTCCACGAGGTCGTTGGTACCCGCGAAGATCCCGTTCTGGTGGTCGATTGCGACCTCCCTCAGGTGCTGCACGGTGAAGGACTCCCCGGCACTCTCGGGTTTCCCGCCCAGCTCGCCGTACATGTTCCTGGACGACGCCCCCTCAATCCGGCTCTGACGGACGGACTTCATCATCGCCAGGAACGCATCGAAGGGGACCTGCTTGTATTCCACGGGCTTCCTCAGCACCCGGCCCAGGACCGTGGCCGTCTCCTCGTAGGTGTACTCGACCGGGCCGTAGAGCGGGTAGACGGCTCCCTTGTGTTTCGCCGGATCTTCGAGGATGCCGGCGATGACTCGCCCTTGGTCCTCGGCCGTGATCGGGGCATGCTTGCCGGTGCCGAACGGCACGTGGAGCAGCCCGGACTTGATCATCGGGGCGACGTACAGCAGCCATTCGGCGAAGTAGGTCGGGCGGATGTGGGCGACGTTGAGGCCCGACCAGTCGAAGACGCGCTCGGAGAGCCAGTGGTCGGTCGCGGCGTGGCTCTTCGCGTCCTCGCGGGCCGACTTCTGCGACATGTTCACGATGCCGTCAACCCCGGCCTCCTTCGCCGCCTGGGCGAAGTACGCCGTCGCTTGCAGGATGCCGGGGCGGATCGGGTAGACGAAGTAGGCTCGCTTCACGCCGTCGAGGGCGGCGCGGACCTGCCCGAAGTCGAGCAGGTCGCCATAGACGACCTCGACCCCGCGCCTGCGGAGCTTCTCCTATCGCTCGTCCTGCGTGTGGGCCAGCGCCGGACCTCGCGGCCCAGCTCCAAGAGCCGCTCGATCGCGTAGCCGCCCGTGTCGCCCGTCGCCCCGGTGATCAAGATCTTGCCAGTACTCATCTGGAATTCTCCTCGAAATGCGTATAAGATGTCAACCGACATCTAAACTCTAGGCGGCGCTGGTTTGGATGTCAATCGTAATCCAAAAAAATTCAGGCGGGGGCCGGCAATGCGGAAATCGAGGGAGGCGGCGGCGGAGACCCGGAAGCGGATCGTGAAGGCCGCAGCGTGCGAATTCCGGGCGAAGGGGGTCGTCGCTACGGGGCTGGCCGACCTGATGAAGGCCGCGGGCCTGACGCACGGCGGCTTCTACAAGCATTTCGAGTCGAAGGACCAGCTCGTTGCCGAGGCGTTCGCCGACGCGGTGCCGGAGATGCTCGGACGGATGGAGGCCGCGCCGACCATCGCCGCGGCAGTCGCGGGTTATCTCTCCGCCCAGCACAGGGACCACCCGGCCTCGGGATGCCCGCTCTCGGCGATCGGCAGCGAGCTCGCCCGGGCGGACGCAAAGACGCGAGACGCCGCCACGTCGGGGTTCGAGCGGCTCGTCAACCTCCTGGTGGCCAAGTCCCGGGGCAAGGGCGCGAGGCGCCGCGCCCTGGTGGCGGCCTCGACGCTGATCGGCGCGCTGACGATGGCGCGGGTCGTGAGCGACCCGACGCTCTCGGCGGAGATCCTGAGCGAGGTGGAGAAGGGCCTGACGGAGGGGTGAGTCGAGTTCGCGAGCCGTGACCGATAGGGTCGAGCTGAGTGAGGCAACATAAAGCCGCTTCCGCGACAGAGCGGAAGGAGTGCGTGGTTTGGGGCACAAAGCGCACAACCTGTGCATCTAATTGATGACTGCATTCCGCATTCCAGGAGAACACACCAATGCCCAAAGAGCCAACGTATTTAACCAACCGCTGGTTAACCTGTTCAACACCTTGACGCGCATCGAGTTCGCGGTTCAGACAAACGGTCGAGCTACCGGTATCGCAATCAGAATCGGGGACAAGACGTTGCTGCGAGCGAAGGCCAAACAGCCTGATGCATCCGAGCACATCCCAACGTTCGGGACAGCGTCTTGCCTTGCGGTATTGAATGTGTTCGATGTGAACAAGAGGTTCTTCCCCTATGGGAGGTACAACGTGCATGACAACGACCTTTTGAACCTTCTTCGCGAGCAGGAATGGCGTGCAAATGCCCAATCACTTTCATCCACTTATGAAGCGATGGAACGATTCTTACAGGAGTTCGGAGGGCTGGCATATTTCCAAGGGAGAGGCGGTAAACTAAAAGTGATGGAGAAGAAGCGATTTCACAAAGCGTTTCCAAAGCTCGCGGATAAGAAGGGATTGCCTCAATACTACGCGAAGTATGTCGAGTGGATGTGTATGCATAACTCCGACCAACTCCTCGCGGAATTGCGAGAGGCTTTTTCGACATTCTCAAATATCTGTGCGAATAGCTGGCTGGGCTTCGACCTCATCGATTACTCTGCGGCGGTTGCAGCGGCCCGTCACCTGATCGTGCATAACGGAGGGCGAATCGGTAAGAACAGTCTGAACCACCTTCAGAAGTGGCAGCGGCAAGTTGTGACGCATATGGCCAAGCCGGGCATGCTGACGATAGGCGAAATCATCTTGCCAGAAAACGGCGACATGACATGGATTCTTGAACGCGTATCTGGACTGGCTTGGGCGCTCTACAAGACCGT
This sequence comes from uncultured Isosphaeraceae bacterium, assembly GCA_963845695.1. GTDB lineage: Bacteria > Planctomycetota > Planctomycetia > Isosphaerales > Isosphaeraceae > CAWJTV01. Next base: position 128,251 of record CAWJTQ010000026.1, read on the forward strand.
TTCGATTGAGTTCGATATGAAGATCATCTAGTGCGCCGGTGTTCTCGATTCTCTGCTTGCCGACCTTGCCAAATGGCGGATCGACCGTTTCGTCATCCTTATCGGTCGCCCAGGAGTGCATGACGCCTCGCGGGCCGAATTTCTTCTTAAACGCGGGATTCTTCGGGTAGTCGGGGTTCTCAGGCTCTTCTTCGGCATTCGAGGTGGTAGAGATTGCCGAAGAACTCGTCAAAGCCATGCACGGTCGGCAGGAACTTGTTCAGATCGCCAAGGTGGTTCTTACCGAACTGGCCCGTCACATAGCCAAGGTGCTTCATGAACTCCGCGACACAGGGGTCCTCGGGCTGTAATCCAATGTTCGCACCTGGCAGGCCGACCTTGGTCAGCCCTGTGCGGATGGGAGATTGGCCGGTGATAAATGCAGCGCGACCCGCCGTACAGCTTTACTGACCGTACCAGTCCGTGAACATCGCGCCTTCACGGGCGATGCGATCGATATTCGGGGTTTGGTAACCCATGATTCCGTGGTTGTAATCACTCACGTTGAACCAGCCGATGTCGTCACCCATGATGACGAGAATGTTCGGCTTCCTTCTATCCTTGGCGGGCTGACCGGAGTCCTGTTGGCGTGCCTCGAAGTCGTCGGAGATCGCGAGAAGCAACCCCTTGCTGTGCGGCTCTTCGGTAACAGTGCCAGTGGAGTTAATTGGCGTGCCGGCTTGGGCCAGCCCGATCGAGTTAAATTGGCCGGAAGCCGCGGCGTAGCCGAGCAATGCGCCTACGGCCAGAATGGCCAGCGTGCTCAATGACGTTCGCGGTCGCATCGTGGTGCCTCCTCTTGAATTGGATAACGGCGATACCGGAAGTGATCCGTTCATGGAGAGGCGGGTGCATGATTGGAATCAGGTCGGTGCTTATTCGGTCAGGACGCCGAACCGGGTCCACGTCACGGCTGGCCAGTACCTGTACTGCACGTCGCCGAGCACGTCGCCAAGGGCCACGAAGCCCATCGTGCGGCTGTCACGCGAATTGTTCCGGTTGTCGCCCAGCACGAAACACGTCCCGTCCGGCACCCTCGCTTTGGGGTAGTCTGGTAACGGCTTCGTGTCGGTGGCGAAGAGAATCCGATAGCGGCGGCCGGCGTTGGTTTCCTCGAAGAGTTCCCCCTTGACCACTTGCGCCACGGCCCCGAGGCTCGCCCGCGGCGCCGGCTCGCGCGGCAACTGCTTCCCGTTGACGAACACCTCGTTGTCCTTCACCTCGACGGTATCGCCGGGTAGCGCAATGACACGCTTGGCCCAGATCAGCCCTGGCTCCGACGACACGCGAAACACGACCTCGTCGCCGCGGCGCACGAATCGATTCTGGTACGTCGTCTTGTTCACCAGAATCCGATCACCGGGGAGCAACGTCGGCGCGTTGCTGGCCGACGGGACCGCAAAGGCCTCGAAGACGCTGCTGCGGATGAAGTACAGCGCGCCGGCCGAGTACGTCAGTCCGACTAGGATGAATAGAGCGTAGACGAGCGGATGGTTGTAGTCCATTGACTGGAAGAGATCACGGCGGCGGGCAAGGCGGAAGGCGTCCCGGACCGCAAAGACATAGACCCCCAGCACGGTCAGCAGCGCGAGGATCAGGCCGACCAGAACAACGGTCGCAGGTGGCAACAGGGCGGCCACCACGGTCGCCGGCGCGAACAGCAGCGAGCTGAGGAAGATCACCAGGCCGCGGACGATACGGCCGCAGTAAATCTGGCCTAGTCCGGTGGCGGCAAGCGATAGAATCACGGCGATCAGCGGACTGCGGGCGGGAGCGCTTGGGGTGCTCAAGAGAAATCCTTATGATTCACGGAGTTCACTGGACGAAAAAGACCGCAACAACGGCCGCCATGCGGTACAGGCAGGCGAGGCACGCCAGGATGCAGGCGGCGACGCGCACGGCGGGTGAGGACTGAAGCAGGACCAGGACGCCCTTCGAGGACGGCAGCGGTTCTCGGCGGACGGCGTCCATGACGCGGTCCGCGAAGTCAGCGGGCGCCTCGGCATCAGCCCGTTGTATCCACAGGTTGTAAAGTTCGTCGTTCATGAGTGCGGCTCGGCGGCGTGGCGGAGGAGACAGCGAAGTTTCTCACGGGCCCTGGCGATTCGCGACTTCACAGTGCCCACGCCGACGCCCTCGATCCGACCGACCTCCTCGTAGGAAAGACCTTGCAGATGCGCGAGCACGAAGGCGGAACGCTGCTCGAACGGCAGGGCGTCGAGGGCCGCGTCGAGCTGGCGGAATAGTTCCGCTTCCGAGGCCGCCCGCTCGGGCGACCGCAGATCGACGACGTCCGGCAGTTCGGCCCCCACGACCGGCCGCCGGCGGGCGAGTTCGTTGCGGCAGCGGTTGCGGGCGATGGTGAACAGCCAGGTCGAGAATGCCGACCGCCTTGGGTCGAACGATGCCAGGCAGCGGAACGCGGCCAGGAACACCTCCTGGGCGACTCCCTCGTGGTCGGTGTCGGGCGGCGTCAGCTTGCGGACCAGTGTCAACAGCGGCCGCTGGTAGCGTTCCACGATGCGGCGGAACGACTCGACGTCTGCCGCCAGCACCCGCCGAATCGCCTCGAGGTCATCGTTCATGGCGCCCTGCCCTGCGGCACTGAAAAAACGCTGAGAGGTTATACAGCCGGGCCCGGAAAAAGTTCCGCCGGCCTCGAGGGGCCCCGAAACATCCACAAATGACTTAACCACTCGGTCGTAGGAGGTTACGTTGCGCGCTGGTTCGACACGCCACGGGCGTGGGAACAGACCAACGACTCTGCCGGCGGCCCGGGATCATCGAAAGTGCAGCAGAACCCTGTTTTCCTGATCGCTCCCAGATAAGTCCGGCGACTCGAGCCGCGCCGCCATTTTCGACCGCGCCGCGCTGGCCGGTCCGCTCTCCGATGCGGCTCGTACGGATGTCGAGTGAATGCTCTCCGCCGGCTTCAGGCCGCTCTGCCAGTCCATCGTCAACTCGGTCTCCTGAATGCGGTCCCGAACCGCGAGGGTTCTGAGACGACCGGCTGGTCGATTCTGACGACGTCCGATTGGCGGCCCGGATGGGATTCGGTTTCCCCACGCTGACCCTGTCTACCCCCCCTCTTTTTTTTCTGAATTTCCCGATCCCATGCAGAAATCGGAACTTAGGAACGCTGGAATCCCGAAAACGCGCGCGATGCGTTCACGAATTCGAAAAGTTGCGGCATACTAAGAGTATGAGGACTAATCGGAAGAATTTGACGACGCTGTCGCCGAACGGGCCGAGCCGTATCAGTCATCGCTCTAAATCGCTAAAAGTTCTAAGGATCGGAGAGGAGGCCTCACCGCAATTTAGTCAGAGAGTGCCAATTTGTGCCACGATCTCAAGCCTGGGCGGCCCGACCCACCCGAATGAGCTCGCACAAGTCCGTGATACCGGGCTATCCCTCCAAGGGCGGTTCACTCCGTGCCCCCGACTGGGTATCAGTGATTCGTTGACCTCCGCCCCCGAACCGCCCGGACAGTAGCGGCGCAGCCGCCGAAGGCATGTCCGAACCTCCTCGATCGCGCATCGACGTGCTCGAAGGGCAATGGCTCGAACAGCGGACAGACGACCCTTCCTCGGCCGTTGACGGCGAGCCTGGCACGCCCTAACCTGCATTACGGGATGAAGTTCGACGTTAAGATCCCCCCGATGACATTCGAGCGGGGCGCGTCGTCCCGTCGCGATCGATCACTCCTGGGATCAATGCTGATGATGAATAACACAGACCGAGGCGGGCCGATCCGTCAACCGTTTTGGGTCCTCCTGGGCGGCTTGCTGGCCGCCTTGATCTGGGGGAGGGCCGGAGTCGCGCAGTCCCGGAACGGCGCGAGCCCGCCCGCACCAAGCGGGAAGACGGCCGCCCGTCCGACGGATCCGCTCTTCGCCCCCGACAACCTCATCGCCTGGTGCATCGTCCCGTTCGACAGCAAGAAGCGCCGCCGAAGAGCGCGCGGCGATGCTCGAACGACTCGGGTTCAAGCATTTCGCCTACGACTGGCGCACCGAGCATATCCCGACGTTCGATGCCGAGATCGAGGCCTTGAAGAAGCACCATGTCTCGCTCGACGCTTTCTGGGTCGCGCCGGGCGAGCTGAACCGCGAGTCGCGGATCATCCTCGACATGCTGAAGCGACATGGCGTGAAGGCCGAGCTCTGGGTGCTCCTCGATTTCGGCGGAGATCATGCGACAGGTGCCGAGCAGGAACGTCGGGTCCAAGCCGCGGTGGCCAAACTGCGTCCACTGGCCGAGGAGGCCGGCAAGATCGGCTGCTCGCTGGCCCTGTACAACCACGGCGGCTGGTTCGGCGAGCCGGAGAACCAGATCGCGATCATCGAGCAGCTCAAAGGGCAGGGGGTCTCAAACCTCGGCATGGTATACAACCTCCACCATGGCCACGAGCACCTCAGCCGGTTCCCCGAGCTGCTGGCGAAGATGAAGCCCTACCTCAAGGCGATCAACCTGAACGGCATGGACCCAGGCGGCGACCGCGTCGGGCGGAAGATCCTGCCACTCGGCCAGGGTTCGCGGGACCTCGAGTTGCTGCGGACCATCCGAGATAGCGGCTACCGCGGGCCGATCGGCATTCTGGGTCACACCATGGACGACGCCGAGCAGCGGCTCCGCGACAACCTCGACGGTTTGGACTGGCTGGTGCCTCAGCTTGATGGCAAGCCCCCCGGCCCTCGGCCCAAGCCGCGGACGCCCGTGCCACCCCCTCCGGCCGGGACTGGTGCGATCGCGCCGGCCGATGCGGATCGGGTCGCGTCACTGATCCGGGACGCCCAGAAGGATGGCGATCCCCAGCACGGGGCTGAGGTCTTTGCCTCGCCGAAGTTCGCCTGCCTCTCGTGCCACCGAGTGGGCAATCAGGGTGGATCGGTCGGCCCCGAGCTGACGACCGCCGGGATCTGTATCAAGCCGGATGAGATGGTGGAATCGGTCCTCTGGCCCCGTCGCCAGGTCAAGGAGGGTTACGCGGCCCTCACGGTGGCGACCAACGACGGCAAGGTCCGACAGGGTTACGAGCAAGCCCGATCCGATCAGGAGTTGACGCTCCGCGATCCCGCGACCAGCCAGTTGATCAAGCTCGCCAGGTCCGACATCGAAGCCATCCGCAACGAGGGCTCGCTGATGCCCGATCGGCTCGCCGAGGCGATGACTCCCGCCGAGCGCCGCGACCTGGTCCGCTTCCTACTGGACCTCGGTCGGCCGGGGCTGGGAACCGCCGGGCACTTGCTTCGCCATTCGCACGTCCCGGCCGCGTTCGCCTTCGATCGAGCCCCGATTCACCCGGAACTCTGGCCGAACTGGCAACATCCCGTCAACCGGGACCGGGTCTATGACTTCTACGCCAAGGAGGCCGAGTATTTCTCGCAGCAGCGCGACGTCCCGGTCTTGTTGCCGGAGTACCCCGGGCTGGATGGTGGCAAACTCGGACACTGGGGTAACCAGAGCGACGACACCTGGGTCGATGGACGCTGGAACCAAACCGATCTGGGCAATCTGCTGTGCGGGGTTTTCCGAGGCGCGGGGGTCATCGTGCCCAAGGGCGTGTGCATTCGTCTCGGCGATCGCGGCGAGCTATCGACGTGCTTCAATCCGCAGACGCTCTGTTATGAAGCCGTCTGGAGCGGGGGCTTCATCCGGTTCTCGGAGACACGCCATGGGCTACTCGACGGCCTGATCATGGACGGCACCGCGCGGCCTCGTCCCGAGGGCAAGGAGCCGGAACAGCCCTTCGCGTACCACGGCTTTTATCGTCACGGACTGCGAATCATCTTCTCCTACCGCATCGGCGACGTCGAGTACCTCGATGCCCCGTGGGTCGAGGACGGCCAATTCACCCGCGTCGTCGGGCCGGCCAGGACGCACCCGCTCGCCCACCTGACGCGCGGCGGCGGTCCGCGACGTTGGCCGCAAGTCTTGACGACACAAGGCAGGCTCGGGCATCAGGGACCCTATGCCATCGATACCATCGAGCCGCCGTTCGAAAATCCCTGGAAGGCGCTGCTGTTCTTCGGCGACCACGACTTCTTGCCCGACGGCACGGCGATGCTCTGTACCATTCAAGGGGACGTCTGGCGCGTCGAGGGGCTGGATGACACACTCCAGAATGTCCGATGGCGACGGTACGCCTCGGGCTTGCACCAGGCGCTGGGGCTGGTCGTGGCCGAGGGGAAGGTCTATGTGCTGGGCCGAGACCAGATCACCCGGCTCGATGACCTGGATGGCGACGGCGAGGCTGACCGTTACGAGTGCTACAGCAACGCCTTCGAGACCTCACCAGCCGGCCACGATTTCGTCTGCGGCTTGCAGCGCGACGCCGCCGGACGGTTCTCTACGGCATCGGGCAAACAAGGGCTGCTGCGGATCTCATCCGACGGCCGATCGATCGAGATCTTGGCCACCGGCTTCCGGAACCCGGACGGCCTGGGGCTGGCGCCGGACGGTACGCTGACCGTCCCGTGTTCCGAGGGCGAATGGACTCCTGCGTCGATGGTCTGCGAGATCCGGCCCGGCGGCCATTACGGCTATCTCGGCCCTCGCACCGGGGCTCCGCCCGAGCTGCCGCTGGTCTACCTCCCGCGCGGGCTGGATAACTCCAGCGCGGCTCAGGTCACGGTTGCCGACGACCGGTTCGGACCGCTCCAGGGCCAGATGCTCCACTTTTCCTTCGGTGCGGGGACGTACTTCCTCCTGCTGAGGGAGAAAGTCGGCGGCCAGCCGCAAGGAGCGGTTGTGCCCATCCCGGGCGAGTTCCTCTCTGGTGTGCACCGCGGGCGATTCAACCCGAAGGACGGTCAGCTCTACGTTTCCGGGATGACCGGCTGGGGCACCTACACTCCGCTCGACGCCTGCTTCCAGCGCGTCCGGTACACGGGCGAGCCGGTCCAGCTCCCGCTGGAATATCACGCTCACGAGAACGGGGTGATCCTGCGGTTCTCCCGGCCGCTCGATCGCACCATGGCCGAGCGGCCCGATCGGCACTTCGCCCAGGTCTGGAACTACCGATACAGCTCGGGATACGGGTCGCCCGAGCTCTCGCCGAGCCACCCCGGCCAGCCCGGTCACGATGCGATGGCGATCCGCTCGGCCCACGTCCTGGCGGATGGTCGGTCCCTGTTCCTGGAGATCCCCGATCTGCAACCGGTGAACCAGCTCCACCTGCATGTGCGCCCGGACTCCGGACCACCACAGGACGTGTTCGCCACCGTGCATCGGCTGGCGCCGCCTTTCACGGGGTTCGCGGGCTATCACCCGGTCGCGAAGACGATCGCCGCGCACCCGGTCCTCGCGGACATGGTGGCGCTCTCGCACCCTCCGGAGCCGAATCGCTGGCACCGTAAGATTCGAGGCGCACGCACGGTCAAGATTGGGGCTGGCAAGAACCTGAGCTATACGGTCCGTTCGTTCACGGTCCGAGCCGGCGAACCGATCCAGCTCGTCTTTCTCAACCCGGACGTCGTGCCGCACAATTGGGCGCTGATCAAGCCCGGTACGCTCAATCGAGTCGGCGACCTCGTGAACAAGATCGTCGCCGAGCCCGACGCCGTGCTCCGCCATTACATTCCCCGAACCGACGACGTGCTGTTCTATACGGACATCGTCGGTCCGCAGGACCAGTTCGCGATCTCCTTCCGTGCCCCGAACCAGCCGGGACGATATCCGTACCTTTGTACGTTCCCGGGGCACTGGATGGTCATGAACGGAGAGATGATCGTCCAGTAGCCACGCCGATCCGTCCTGGTAGCGGCCCGATTGACCCTCTCAGTAGCTGTTCCCGTAGGGTGGGTGCAATCCTCCGAGCTCCTGGGTACCCTGGTTCTGACGGGTTTCACTCACTCTACGAATCGTCCAGCCCGCTTACGCTTAGCCTGCGGCGGAACTCATCCATCGACATTTCGTCGAATCAGAGCGGGCGACGGTCATTGGTCAGAGGCCGGGTGAGGTATGCCGCGTTTCGTGCTTCTGGAGCATCGATGGAACGGGGTTCACTGGGACCTCATGCTGGAGAACGGCGAAACCCTGCGAACCTGGGCGATCGACGCGCCGGTTGTCGCCGGTCGGGAGCTGCCCGCCCGTGGTTTGCCAGACCATCGATCGATCTATCTCGATTACGAAGGCGAGATCTCGGGCGGACGGGGGAACGTCCGTCGGATCGACGAGGGGACCTACGAGTCGAAGGGCTGGTCAGCCGGTCTGGTGCGGGTTCGACTTCAGGGGGTTCAACTGGTCGGCGAGGTCGAGCTGCGCCAGGTTGGGGAAATATCGGACGGGGCGGCCTCGTGGATTTTTCGCCTAGGGAACTTGGATTGAAGCACTTTTCGGGAGGGGAGCGTCGGTCGGAGGAAAGCGCCTCTCGTCCGGTCCGATCGGCCCGCCAGACGCATCTGGCCGGCGCGGATTTGGAGTTCCTCGAGCTGGACATCGTCGCGATCCAGGTTCGGTGTATAGCGGATCAGGACAACGGGATAGCCGTCCCTGCGAGTCCACTCGACGTCAATCCCGCGGGCTCGCCCATATTCGATGATCCGATCGAGGACGTTATCCGCCGGGACGGGCAGGATGCCAGCCCGGATCTTTTCCAGGGTCAGTTCGACCGTGTTCCCCTGCGGGACGCGCGTCCGCGCGACCACCGTGATGACAGACTGGACTCCACGCTGGCGCAAATTGGAAGGCGAGGATGATGTGGTCCAGCTCGAACAGTACACGCGGTTCGTTGACCTCGGGCGGGAGCTGGTCGGCGAAATGGGTGACCAGATCCTCGGCCAGCCAGGCGTTCACCTCCTGATCGGTGAACACGGCCTCCCACGTGGGCTCATTACAGATATCGTTGCGAAGCTGGAGACTCTGGGCCACGAATTTGCGTGCCTTCCCCTCCCGTTGTTTACGGGTCTGAAGGACGATGTCGCGGTAGTAGGAAGGCTGGTAAGTCAAGCAGAACCACGTCCCCGCCGGCAGGGCCGTGAGAATCCCCAGCGTGATCCCGGACCAGAGCAACCGCCTGCTCGTCTTGCGCATGTGACATCCCAATCTTCTGAGGACAGGGACGGGTGGCTGGAAACGACCATCGCTCTTGGAGGAGAGGAGGAATGAGCCATCGGAGTGCCTGACATGCAGACGTGGTCGAACCTCATTTAACCATACGACGGAGTCGGCGAATCGGTCAACCCGGACCGAACGCCACTTCCCAGAATCTGGGTGCATGGTGTCGACCGACAATCGCTGGTCCCCAACCATCCCGAGGCTGGTCGATGCGGTCCGCGAAACGACTCCGAGCCGATACGAAGCAATGATCCTGCGGTCCAACGGCTTTCGCTCTCTTCACGAGTTCTTTAGCATTAAGATAATCGACGACACGGCGGACGGGGAGGATAGGGCTATGCCCTCACGGTTGATCTCGCTGGCCATCCTGGTCTATTGGTCGATCGCGGCGTTCTGCCTGCTGACCTGGGATGTCCTTCCCGAGCTGACCATGGGATATCCGCCCGACTTGCGGGCGATCACCTTCGCCAGCGATTCGCGAGTGCCGGTGCGCTGGAGCATTCAAGTCGTGGACGATCCCCTGTAACCGGATGCGCGGCGGGCGGTCGGTGAGGCGATCACGGCTTCGTCGCGCCAGTCCGACGGGTCGTACGACATGACCAGCCGGGTGGAGTTCGATGCGGCAGACCTGCTGCGGGGGACGATGTTCGCGACCCGGGGACGAGTCCAGCTCCAGATCGACAGCCGGTATCATGTCGAGTCATCGGGGAACCTTCACGATTTCGAGCTCCACGTGAGGTCGGGAGAATTCGGCGACGTGCTGATCAATGTAAAGGGGCAGCTCAAGGGTAAGACCATGGAGATCACGAGCCACGGACCGATGGAGGTCCTGAACAACACCTGGAGGTTCGACTACGAACCGAGAAGCCTGGTGCAGGATGTCCTGGGTCCGCTCGACCGGCTGCCGGGGCTGCAAGTCGGCCAGCGCTGGGAGTCTCGGATGATCAACCCCTTCAACGGCAAGGTGGATTCGGTCAAGGCGCAGGTCGTGCGGCGGACGATGATTGACTGGGACGGGAATACCGTGTGGACTTTCGAGGTCGAGCAGAAGATGCCTCCGCTGACGATGAAGACCTGGGTCCGAACCGACGGGGTGATCCTGCGGCAGGAAGTACCGTTCCCGATCATTCGCCTGATGCTGGAGCGGCGTCCGGCGGACGTGCGTGCACCGGGAATTCCGCCCTCGCCCGCGCCGTCCTCCACCGTACCGGCAAGAGGAAAGACATCATGATCGAACTGCGCGGCGTGACGAAGCGATTCGGTGCTCGGTGCGCGGTGGACGGGCTCGACCTGGAGGTGCGAGCCGGCGAACTGTTCGCATTTCTCGGGCCCAATGGAGCGGGGAAGACGACTACGATCAAGATGATCTGCGGCCTGCTCTCCCCAAGTTCCGGGACGGTGCGGGTCGGGGGCTTCGAGGCTTCCAGCCAGTCGGCACGTCAATTGCTGGGATACGTCCCCGACCAACCCTACCTCTACGACAAGCTGACGGGCCGCGAGTTCCTCAAATTCGTGGTCGAGATGTACGGTCTGGAGCGCCAGCATGCGGCCCGGCGGATCCTCGAGCTGATCGACACCTTCGAGATGGGCGACTACGTTGACGAGCTGTGTGAGAACTACTCGCAAGGGATGAAGCAGCGGGTTGTCTTCGCCTCGGCCCTGGTGCACGATCCCAGGGTCCTGGTGGTGGACGAGCCGTTGGTCGGACTGGATCCGCGCAGTGCCCGGATCGTCAAGGATCTCTTCATCACCCAGGCGCGATCCGGCTGCGCCGTGCTGATGTCCACGCACTTACTCGCGATCGCCGAGGAGCTGGCCGACCGGATCGGGATCGTCGACCACGGGAAAATGCTGGCGCTGGGAACACTGAACGAGCTCCGCCTTCAGGTTCAGCACCACGGGCCGCTCGAAGAACTCTTCTTGAAGCTGACCGGAGACGTACGCACGATGTCCGACATGCGCACTGCGGCACGTCCCCAGTCGGAATGCGAGTCTCAGCCAGCCGGATTCAATCCATGAGCCTTGCCATCCCCGAGACGCCGTGCGTGACGCTCCCCCCATTCCGGCCGATCAGACGGCGCACGCGCTTCGCCAACTCCGATGGGACTTGACCCGGAACACGATCCGCTCGCTGCTCTCAGGCTCGCGGCTTCGGCTTTCGATGATCCTGATCTGCAGCATGATCTTTTGGGTCGGTCTGTTTGGCTTGTTCCTCGGCGGCTTCGAATTCATGGGGACGAACGACCCGTTGTTTCACGGGATCTTCGAGTACCTGTTCAGCATGTTCTTCTTGTCGATTCTTGTGATGCTGTTCTTCTCGACCGGGATCATCATCTACACGGCGCTGTTCCACTCGCGCGAGGGGGCGTTCCTGCTGACCACTCCGGCGACGACGGACCGGATCTTCGCCTACAAGTTCGGCGAGGCCGTGGGGCTGTCGAGCTGGGGATTCTTTCTCTTGGGCAGCCCGTTGATGGTCGCCTATGGCCTGACGGTGAGGGCCCCCCTGGTCTTCTACGGGATGTTCCTGACGTATCTGATCTCGTTCGTGATGATCGCGGGGAGCCTGGGAGCGATCGCGGCGATCACCGTGGCCAACGTCTTCCCCAAACGTCAGAAGCTGGTGCTGGCGCTGTCGGTAATCGTGACGTTGGGGCTGATCGGCGCGTTGGGCTTCAGTCTGTGGAAGGCACCGGGCGAGGCCATGTCCAGCGACTGGCTGAGCAGCGTGCAGGACCGCCTGGCGTTCTGCCAGAGTCCGCTGTGGCCCAGCCGATGGATGTCGGCCGGGCTACTGGCGTCGGCCCAGGGCGACTGGCCGCGCGCCGGCTATTATCTGATGGTCCTCTCAGCCCACGGCGGCCTCTGCTACCTGGCCGCGGCGGCTGTGGCCCGGGATCTGTACTTCCGAGGATACAGCCGGGTCCAGGGAGGACGGACCGCGCGTCGGCGCGTCGGCCTCTACGTGTTCGACGAGTTCTTTCACCGCGTCTTTTTCTTCCTGCCGCGGCCCGTCCGGCTGCTGATCCTCAAGGACCTGAGGACGTTCCGGCGCGACCCGGCCCAGTGGTCCCAGTTCCTGATCTTCTTCGGACTTCTTGCGTTCTACTTCCTCAACATCCCGAGGCTGGGATATGCGGTCCAGTCTCCGTCCTGGCGAAACCTGGTGAGCTTTCTCAACCTGTCGGTGACGGCGTTGATCCTCTCGACGTTCACCAGCCGGTTCATCTTCCCGCTGCTCTCGTTGGAGGGCCGCAACTTCTGGGTGCTGGGATTATTCCCGGTCAGTCGGGACGAGATCCTCTGGGGCAAGTTCGCCTTTTCCGCGGGGATCTCGCTGCTGCCAACGGAAACCCTGGTCTTCCTGAGCGACCTGATGCTGGGGATGAGCCCGGTGATGATTGCGCTGCATATCGCAATGGTGGCGGTGCTCTGCATGGGGCTCTCGGGGATCAGTGTCGGTCTGGGAGCCCGGCTCCCGAACCTCCGCGAGAGCGATCCGTCAAAGATCGCCGTCGGATTCGGCGGCACGCTCAACCTGCTGGTGAGCCTGGTCTTCATCTTCGCGATCGTGACGGCTCTAGCAGTTCCCTGCCACCTCTACTTCCTGGGACAGGAGCATGCCGATTCGACCCGGCTCGCCCTTTCGCACGTCGGGTTCCGGTTCTGGCTGATTGTCGCGATCCTGGGGAGCCTGGCCATCGGGGCCATCGGAACGATCGTTCCGCTCCGGATCGGGATCAAGGCGTTTCAGCGGATGGAGTTCTAGTCTAGGGCGGGCTAGGCTGCTGAGAACAGGTGAAGGAACAGGTGTAACAATGGGAACCTCGATTCATCAACGCAAATTTATTTTATAATATATATAAATATAAAAATACATTGTGAGCCGTATGCAACACATTCGTGAACCGCTCTATGCGGCCGACCTTGAGAACTTCGGTTACCGTGACGTCCTCTGGCCGCAAAGGGACCAGGACATTGCCCCGAACCCGCGCATGCCCCGAATGAAAACCGGTCATCAGACAGCACCGCGACGGCGCACAGACGGTGCTTCCCGCATAACACTGGGTGAAGCGAATTCCCTGGGCCGCCAAACGGTCGATGTTCGGCGTCCTGATCCGTGTCTGCCCGTAGCAGCCGAGGTCACCGTAGCCCAGGTCGTCCGCCAAGATGAAGACGAAGTTCGGCCGATTCACCTCGGCCCCGACGGCTGGACCCGCGACGAAAACGAGCGCCGTCCACCCGGTCAAAGCCGAGAGAACGGCCGGGCCGAGAAGGCGCACAATCCTCCGCAAGGTGTGTTGTTTCATGGGACCTCCTAGTTCGCTTGGTGCACTTGACGCCATCCTGGTCCGATGCGCCGGCCTTGTTGCGACAATTGTTGGATAATCTGAGGATCGGATCTTGCGGGATGATCGATCGGGGTCGTGCTGGAAGTCTGCATGGCATGGGCAATACAATCGGGGAGGTCATGAGGTTTCAAGAGGACACACCACGAGAGGGACGGGGATGCTCAGATGGGGACGGAGATCGTCGGTTCTTGGTCGGCCAAGTGTCCGTCGAGGTTCGCTGCCTTGCCTGGAAGAACTGTCCGATCGCTGTTTGCTGTCCATCGTCGCGTTGAGGTCGGCCACAGAGGCGAACGAAACGACTGTTGCGATCGATTACCAGATTGGCGCATCGAACGTCACTGCACTGTCGGTGGACGTCGATCGCTCGTCATCCGCGGACTTCGGTGAGGGGAATCAGGTCGCCATCGGCGAGGTGACGCTTTCCGGATCCGATGTGACGAAGGGTGTGCACGACGATGTGCCGCTGGTGCTGGGTCAACGGGCCGTCGGCGTGGACGCTCTCGCCATCGACCCGGCGCATCCCTATGTGATCGTCGCGGCAACCGGACCGGACGGGATCACGACCTCGGTCTCGTATCAGACGATCACGATCGGCCTGGTCACGCACGGGTTCGATTCTTCGGACAAAGCGCCGGCATGGGTCGGCCAGATGGCCGCCTCGCTCAGGAGCCTGGGCTACGACAAGGTCATCGCGTTCTCCTGGGCGAAAGCCAGCCACACGCTCCGGGCCGGCGAGGCCGTAATCAGCGGCATCCTTGCCGCGCACGAAATCGAAAAGTACATCAAGGGGACCCGTGGACCCGGTCAGCCGAACGTCCCAAGAGACGACGTGGTCGACCTGCAACTGATCGGCCACAGCCGCGGCTCGGTCGTCATCACGCAGGCCATGAAGACTCTCCAGCGAGATCTGGCCGCGATTCCTCAGGCCAAGGGAGGCTTCTGGGAACTGACCTATCTCGACCCGCACCCCGCGCACGGGGATAACGTCGCCCCATTCAGTGCGACGTCCCAGTACCTGCTCGATGCCGCTAACCGCCTTCAGAAGTACGACAACGATCCGTACCCGCTCGTCGTCCCCAGTCACGTTGCACTCGCCCAGATTTACTACCAGAATACACCGGTTTCGATGATCGTCTCGACAAGCGAGGAGGGGCAGATCAACCCCTGGGGGATTCACGACCCGAGTGGCATCCAGGCTGCCCCCGCGCCTCGACCCAGTTCCAGATGCTTAATCTGACTACTCCTGGCATGACCCATAGTGGGGTCTACGAATGGTACGAGGCGAACGTAGTGCCAACCCTCAGCACCGCCAACCCCTTTGTGACTGGACCAATCGACGCTCCTATCATTGCCAACGGTGAATCCTTGTACGCGACAACCGACGTTCCGTTGCTCAATCAGTTCGCCTACTTTTACGACAACAACCCCGATGAGTTGACCAGCGACTACGCCGCCACGATCAACTGGGGCGATCAGACAGGGAAGTTGACGGGCACGATCGTCGGAACTCCGAATCTTGGCTATTATGCCTCCGGCACCCATACCTATGTCTCGTCTGGGATTTACCACTATACTGTAACGATCCAGAACACAGGCGGATCGACGGCAACGGTGACCGGTACGGTGAACGTCAGCTCTGGGTAGGGTCTGAGGTGCACCCCCTGGGATTGGACCAATACCATGGTCAATACTGGCCTCCAAGGAGCGTACTCCCACCCCGAAGTGCCGACGCCGGTTTCTCTCCCCGCAGTTCAAGGCCCGGGTCGTCCTCGAAGTCCTCTCGGGCCAGCAGAGTGCGTCCGAGTCCGCCCGGGAGCACAAGCTGAAACCCGAACTCATCTCCCGCTGGAGGAACATCGATCTTGAAGGCCTGGAGGGCCTCTTCGAAGGCGACGATCCAAGGAGCCGCGACCAGGACCGCATCGCCGAGCTGGAGCGGATGGTCGGGAACCTGACGATAGAGCGGGAAGTCGCAAGAAATCTCGACCTGGCTCCCCTCGGCCCTGAGGCGAGACGGCAGGTCATCCTGATGCTGTCGGCCGAGTATCCGGTCCGGCTGATCTGTCAGGCGACCGGCTGGCCCCGCAGTAGTGACTACCACCACGCCGCCCCGGCCGTCGATGAGGGCCGGCTCCGACGCGAGGGCTGGTCGGGCTACGGGAGGCGAGTTCGGCGGCTGATGGCCGAGATGGACCTCAAGGGCAAGGTCCGGGTACGCCGGCGGCGGACGACCGACAGCCGCCACGACTTCCCCCGCTACCCCAACCTGGTCGAGCGTCTGGAGGTGACCCATCGCGATCAGGTCTGGTTGGCCGACATCACCGACGTCCTCCTCCGGGAGGAGTTCGTCTACCTGGCGGTCGTCATGGACGTGTCCACCCGCCGCGTCCGGGGCTGGGAACTAGGCCGCAACCTCGACCAAGGGCTCACTCTGGCGGCTCCGCGGCGGGCGATGCGCTGGGGGCGCCGCTCCGAGGGCCACCACTCCGACCAGAGGGTGTAGTACGCCACCACGGCGGACACTGACCTGCTGGCCGGCCGCGGCGTGGCGATCAGCATAGTGGCCGTCGAACAGCCGGAGGAGAACGGATTCGCCGAGCGTCTCATGAGGACTATCCGGGAGGCAGAGATCGACCTGACCGAGTACCGCGACTTCGCCGATGCGTAGGGCCAACTGGGTTGGTTCCTGGATGACGTGTCTAATCGGAAGCGGATCCACTCCTCGCTGGGCTACCTGACCCCTGCGGAGTTCTAGCAGCAATGGCTGCGTGGGCATCAGGCCAGGGCCGTACCACGAACGGTCAGCGACACCGACGGCCTCCGGTATCCAACCATTCGGCAGATCGTCGCCGGGGTGACGCCTCGATCGATCAACACGTCTTGTGGGAGTGACGCAACGGGTAGCGCATGCAGGCTTCAGCCCCGAGTCCGGGGCACGAACATTCTCTGAGGCGGGTCATCGCTTCGTAAACCGGCCGCCTCTCAGCCGGCCGCCAAGATCGATCGAAAGACCGGTCGCTTCGTCGGTCTCTTTCCGCAGAAAGGTCATGATGCGGATGTCGGCTAATTCTTAGATATGGATAAATTTATAAAATACGTTTTCGTCGAGCACCTCCCACCGCCGGCTGTTCACGCGCAGCCAAAGCCGCCCGTGGCGAACGGCCAGCCGATAGGTCGCTGCGAGCTCATCGCTCTCATACCGGCCGGCGTATTCTTTGAGCTGATCCGGGGTCGGATCGACCAGTTCGACCGCCTGGAATTCGATTCTTGCCTTGTTGTCCGGCAGATCCCACTCTGACGTCAGAGACCAGGGCGATCCGGCCACGGGCGGCGAGAAGACGAGCTGGGTGGTGGGAGAAAACCCGGGCCCTCGGGATCGAAGCGAGTGGCGCTCAAGGGCCGGAGAGGACAGGTCGTGTGAAACTGGTCCGTCAACCGGAGCGTCCCGTCCCGAAGTGTAATCCGCCAGGTGAACCCCGTGCTTTTCGTGCGAGACGCACCGATCATGTCGCGCAACTCGCCCACCTTGAGCTCGACCGTCGGCAGATCGCTCGCCGCGGGGTCCGGAGTCCGGGACGCCTGGGGCGCAAGGCGGTCACCGAGTGCGAGGTCTGCGATGAGTTGGGTCATCTTTCAAGATGCGATGTCGTCGTTGTTTCTCAGGTAGATGACCGTGAATTCCTGGTCAGGAAACTGGGCCACCGCGGCATTGATGCCTCACGCACCACCCGTGAATTGCCGGCGCCTAAGCCCGCGGTATTGGCCGGGCGGCGACTTTCGCCGCGCCTCCGGGTCGTTCTCCTTAAAGGCGGCAATCGCATCCAGGTAAGAGCGATTCCCCAGGAGCGGGCCCTCTCGGAAGAACTCGTCAAGATGTTTCCCGCCCGGCAGACGTTTGTGCGCGAAGTTCTGATCCCAGCGGCAGAGATCTTCGACGCATGTCTTCAATCCGCCTCCGCCTACCATATACGCAGTGGGCCGCCACAGGTGCCAAGCATCGCCGACGTGTTTGTAATGGCCGACCGCGCACTGCTCGATGACAGCTCCCGGGTCTTCTTCGAAAAAGCTGCGACTCATGCCGAGCGGCGCGAAGACGCGGTGGCGTCGCCAGGGGCGCAGGCGATGCTGGACCTTTGAACGACCTACCTCAACGGCGAGTGGGAGGCGTTCTGGACCTACCACGTTGAGAAGGAAGACGACCGGCTTTATGGGAGATCCCGGAAGGTTGGATAAGGACTACCCTACTTTCCTCACATCGCGTGATCATTTCCTCCGAATTTCTCCTCATTGGGCGTTCCCGTCACCATGGCTGATCATCTATCAGAGACGAACTTAGACCCACGGGAAACTGATACGAACACCTCACCGGGAACGCATTCATCTGAACTGCTTTCTCTTTCGATACCAATCGAGGACCGGCTGGGCTTTCTTCTCGATCTCCTCCGGGACGAACGCATAATCGAGTCGTGGTGCATCCGGATGATGATCCCGCAGCACCTTGGCCGCACACCATCGCGCCGACCAGTTCGGGTCGGTCGCGAGAGGGATCCAGTCGTCCAGGGAATCGCCTTTCGCACCGGCCAGGAGCACGAACGCCAACTGGCCGCGGACGCCCATATCCGGCTCGTGGTGCAGGATCTCCCAGAGCTGCCGCCGTTCCTCCTTCGATTCCGGGCCGGCCAGGGCCGACGCCGCGGCTTTCCTCACGTTGGGAGAGTCGTCACGAAGCAGACGCCAGAAGACCTGGCGGAGGCGCTCCCCGTCCTTCGGCCGGAACAACTCGGGATGCCAGGCGAGGGCCGAGACGGCGAGCGCCCGCTCGATCGCATCCTGCGATTGGAGGGATGAGTTCGGGTCGGTGACCGTGACCGGCGGCGGGATCCGGGGCCAGGGCGGGCGGACGGAGCCGTCCGTCAGCAGTTGGATGGCACGGGCCGCGTTGACGCGCACCCCGGGCCGCCGGCTGCCCGGCAAGGGATCGCCTGAACGGATCAGGGCGTACTTGATCGTCTGTGCGTCCGCTTGCGGGAATCGGGCGAACAGGAGGGCGCACAGCGCGGCGACCTGGGCACTGGCCGAGCTGGTCCCTCCGAAGTAGGCGAGCTCGCCCTCCGGTGTTCGGTGGTTGGGGACGAAGTACCTCGGGGCCAGGAGGTCCGGCCGCAGGTGGCCGTCGCTGTTGCGCCCCCACGGCTCGTCGGGGTTCTCGCGGTGGAACCGGGGATCGGCATGCCCCGAGTCGTGGTAGGCGCCCACCGACAGGTATTCGACCGGCGGTAGGGTGTTCTCCACGGCCGTGTTGTTGTTGCCCGTGACGACGAGGATCCCCGCCTGGATCGCCGGCTCCAGCGCGCGGACGATCGGGTATTCCCGGGTGTTCTTGATCAGGCCGAATCGCGCCGTCGTCTTCCTGTGGAGGGCGGCGGATAGTCGACCCCGACCGTGAGGAGGATGATGCGGATGTTCCAGCGCCGCCGGTTCTCGACGACCCACTCGATGGCCCGGCCCAGTCGCGGGTCGTAGCGATGGTGCCGTCCATCGGGCCCATCCTCGCGCACCGTGAGGTAGGGAATCACGAAGTACGTCGCCCCCGGCGCGAGGCCGCCATAGGTCCGGTCCCGCACGCGGAACGGGGCGGATGCCATCTGGAGGCGGCCACTGACGCCGTGGGTGTACTCCGCGTCCTCTCGGTCCTTGTAAGCTTTCAGCGGCTCGACGAGCGAGACGCTCATGTCCTGAGCGACGGTCACAAGCTTGAGCCGCTCGCCCAGGGGCGCAGCGCCGGATGGAGGCTCCCGTCGTCGATCTGGACGACCCCCACGCCGCGCCCGGCTTCCGGCGTCGGGCTCTCGGGCAGGCCGAGCCGCTGCCAGGTCGGGTCCGGCTGGGCCGGTTCCTCCTGGCCCGCCGCCGGTTCGGTTCGGATCGGGGGCGGGCTAAGGGGTAAGCCTATGCCGAGGATGATCGGAATGGCGAACACGAGCGAATTCGCGTGCACGGTATGTCCTCCAACGTCGGATCGACCCGACCTGGGCTGAGGGACTCATACTACCGACTCTCCCGAGGCTTCGTCCAATCGTCCGTGGATCACGCGCGGAAGACGTCAAGGACACGGAAGGAACTATCTCACAACCCCTTACAGCGAGTCAATGCCAGGAAACAGTAGAACTACCCAGGACCGCTTCTCATCGGTTCGGGTGCCGCCCGAAGGGCGGCGTGAGCACGGACACCGAGTTTTTCACGGACACCGAGTTTTCATTTCCTTAGTCGGGTAAGGAGGCGGCGTTGCCGCCACCTCCTCCCCTCAGAACTGGACGTGAGAGTCGCCCCTCATCCAGCTCAAGCATTCACGAACGCCCCTCGCGGGACGCGACCGCTTTGGTCCGTCCTTCTTGCACGTGGATCTGCCGATGGCAGTTGGCATGGTACAACTCCATGTTGTCCGCCGTGTCCGGACCGCCTCGGCTGCGCCAGATGCGATGATGGATCTGGCAGTCCTCCTCTGCGAGCCGCAGCGGTTGACCGCAGATCCCACACCGTCCCTTCTGTTCCTTCCAGAGATCTTCGATCCGACTGCGACCTGTCAGCGTTTGGTTCAGTTGCCAAACCAGCCGTGCTTCGAGGTACAGTTCCCACCTCGGATCGTAGGGATTGACGTCGCTCCGAATCTTCACATAACGAATGATCCGCACCTGGGCTGCTGACCTCAACTGGATCGGCCGGCCTTGGCCTTTCTGGTTCAGCAGCGTACCGGTGAAGACCCAGTGGCGATGACCATCAGGCGGGAAATAGGTCCTCCTGATCCATCTCCGGCCCTTCTTCGGATGCCGTCGCCGGCACCAGCGCCACACCATCCGGAAGATCCGGTGATCCACGTACGTAAAGGTGCGCTTGCTCGCCGCATAACGGTGATACATGGTCCAGCCCTTGATCTGTTGGTTCAAGCGCTGGATCAGTTCTCCGGCCGTCAGGCTGCCTGAGCTGTCGATCGTCTCCCGGATCTTGGACAGGAACGTCTTGACGCTTGGCGACGACGGTTTGGTCAAGACCTTGCCGCAGTCGTAGCGTCGCACGTTCTGGCCCAAGAAATCGAAGCCTTCCTCCACATGCGTGATCCGGGTCTTCTCGTGCGAGAGCTCGAGCCCTCGTTCTTTCAAGAAATGGGCCACGAGAGGTTGGACTTGATCACGAAGGAGCCCCTTCGATGTGCCGGTGATCAAGAAGTCATCCGCATAGCGGACCAGGTGGACTTTGCTCATCCGCTGTTGCTTCGGCGTCTTGGCGAAGTGCTCCGCCAGGAACCGTTGCAGTCCATCCAGGGTCCGGTTCGCCAGCGCGGGTGAAGCGATCCCGCCTTGAGGTGTCCCTTCCGTGGTGG
Organism: uncultured Isosphaeraceae bacterium; assembly: GCA_963845695.1. Taxonomy (GTDB): domain Bacteria; phylum Planctomycetota; class Planctomycetia; order Isosphaerales; family Isosphaeraceae; genus CAWJTV01. The sequence continues at coordinate 149,078 of CAWJTQ010000026.1, forward strand.
CGAACCAGGCATGCTTCTCCAGGAAACCCGCTCTCAACCATCTCCCCAGCACCTGCCGGTCCATCGGGACGTGCGTCAGGAGCCATTCGTGGCTGATTTTATCAAAGCAAGCTCTGATATCACCTTCGAGAATCCATTCGGGGCCATGCCGATGGCTCAACAGGATATGGGTCTGTGCCAAGGCATCCGCGCAGCGGCGCTCCCGCCGAAAGCCATAGGAATGGCCGTCGGCTTGGGATTCCGCGATGGGATCGAGGCCGAGCAGATAGAGGGCCTGCATCGCCCGATCGGCCATGGTGGGGATCCCGAGGCCTCGCCGTTTGCCGTTGCTCTTGGAGATGGACACCCGGCGGAGCGGTTGCGGTCGATAACCGTGCCGGCGCAGGGTGGCGAAAGCGGCCGACTTGGACTCCGGTGTGTTCCAGAGGACTCCGTCCACACCGGGAGTCTTCGCACCCGAATTGTTGACCACTCGTAAGATGGCCAGAGCCCGGCCAGCGAACGAGTGCGTGAGCAGATAGACCAGGACTTTGACTTTATTCCATCTGCCCTCCGCGGCGGCCTTCACGATACGCGCCTGGAGCCGACGGGCCGTCCGCCAGACCTTCTTCCAGTCGATGGAGTGCCAGTCGGGCGCATGGCCGGGAGCCGCACCAGCGGGCATTTCTGCCGCCGACATATCTGCTCGTCTCCCCGAGTCGGTTGGCCGAGGCTCTCTCGTGACGGAACACCCGAGGGAAGTCAGCCCGCTTTCGCGGCGGGGCGATGTCGTCCGTGGGCGGACTCATCCCCTATCCGACCCATTACAGGCCGGCGTTCGCTTCCTCCCTCATCCCTTCCCCGCTGCCTCATCAGCCTCCTTTGCAGTCGGCCTTCCCTCGCGGGGAGGCGACGGGGTTACTTCGTTCACCTGCTCGATCGCTCCGGGGTGAGGTCGTGCCTTTGGGCCGGTGGTGCGCCATCCGCGCGCAGGGGAGTCTGCAGCCCCTGGACTTGACCACGTACCGTTTTGGTCCGAGCCTGACAGCATCTTTGGCTCGCCTTTGTTTACGACCCTGATCGGCACTTCACCTGGGTTGACCTGACCCGGACTGCTGGCCCCCGACCGCCCTGATGCTGGCAGTCGCCGTGTCGGCTCGCGCTCCCACGGCCGATCCTGAGATCGCGGTTACGTTGTCCCCCGGGCTTCGGACCTCGCCGTTGCCAGCGACGCCCGCCGGGGTAGCAGACCGATGGCGGAACATCGGGTAATGTCAGAATCCCTCCTTTGCATAACGCATTACAGATCGAGAAGATGCGACGAATCGCACGCAAATGGACAAAAAACAACGCTAAGGGCCGCCCGTCCCAGAACGCACCTGGCCAGTATCGCGAACGGATTCACTCGGCCAGGTGCGGTGGCGTTTGGGCCGCCCGGGAACATCGGGAATGCGGCCCAGGCAGCCGTCGAAGGTGAGCAGGGTCAGGCCGAAGAACGTCCCCGCCGCCGCGGCGTACGCGGCGGTCCAGCAGAGCGCGGCGAACGCCACGCCGGGCCAGGCATCGAGCGCGTACGGCGCGATGCTGGCGCGCGTCAGAAGCGTCATGCTGACGACGGGGCTTCCCATCATGACCCAGTAGGGAAACCAGTCATCGCGCGGAGCATTGGCAAACAGGAAGAAGATCAGGACCGGCCATCCCAGAGACATGCCCAGGCAGGCGCTGGCGCAGAGGGCCGGCGCGCGGCCGGCGCGGCGACTCCACGTGGCCAGTGCGAGGCTCAGGCTGGTGACGGCGGCGCCCTGCGCCAGGATCAGGGCCATGATGAGAAGCGGGCCGGCCCAGCGTCCAACGGCGGTCAGCATCAGCGTCATGACGGTCGGCAATAGTGCGAGCAGCGGGACTGCGCCGGAACGCCCAGCGCCACTTCCCCCGCACGATCGTCGCGGTCGGCAGCGGCGTGGCGAGCAGCACGTCGAGGCAGCCGTGCGCTCGCTCCTCGTACAGGCCGGCGGCCGTCGTGACGGAGAGAAGCAAGAGGCCGATGGCGACCTGACAGACGTTGACGCGCACCGGCATCCAGATGCCGGGCACGCCGCGCGGGGCAATCATCATCACGAACGCCTGCACGCTCAGCGCGAGCGCCAGCACGCCGTAGAGGCCCCAGACGATCCGAGTCCAGCGCGACGGGGGTTGGCGGTGGCACTCGCGCCAGACGACGGGGTTGCCGTCGAGCGTCGGGCGCCCACGGGCGGCGCCAGCGGGGGGAGCGGGCGCGTGGTGTCGCCCTCTGTCCACTCTGGCCGACGCACACGGGCGCAGCCGCCAGATGGTGAGCGCGACCAGCCCGGCCGCAAGCACCACCGCCCCGGCCAGGAAGTGCAACTGCGCGGCGAGGCCCGGACTCCACGACGGCGATAGCTCGTGGGCGAAGAGGGTGAGCATGAAGGGATGGGTCCGCGCTAGCCAGCCCCAGGGAAGCGGACGGCCGGTGAGGTGGCTCGTCACCACGACCCAGACCGGCAAGAGCAGCAGCCAGCCGAACCAGACGAAGTACATCGCCAGCAGCACCTCGTGGGTCTTCCTGCCCCAGAGCGAGAGCGACAGGGCGAGCGCGCAGCCGAGCACGGCGAGACCCACGACCACGGCGAACGACCCACCGAGCGCGGCGGGATCGATTCCCCCGAACAGGCTCGTGATCGCCAGTACGGGGACGGCCGCCGCGATCGTCGCCAGCACCGGCAACAGCCGCGCGGCGAGCTTGCCGAGCACGACCTCGGCGCTGGAGAGGTCGGTGGCGAGGACATCGAGCAAGGTCCCGCGCGCCCTCTCCTGGCAGATCACGCCGGCCGTGGCCGCCGGCGCGGCGAGCAGAACGGTGACCACCGCCACGCACTCGATTATCCCGAAGAACATCTTCGCGAGATCGGCCTGTGCCTGCACGGTGGAGGGGGCGGTGAGGTGCGACTCGACCAGCCAGACCAGCCAGACCAGCGCCAGCCCGCCCAGGAGCACGAGGACAAAGCCCGCACGCCAGGCGTACATCGTCCAGCGCCGGGTTGCCCGCAGCCACTCATAAGCAAAGACGGGACCGAGCCCGAGGCGGAGTGTCATCGATGCACCCTTGGGTACCCCTTCGTGTCGGCTTGTTTGCAACGACCCGACAATGGGCTAATAACCAACCGAAAACCAGGAAGACGGGGT
>CAWJTQ010000027.1:0-228760 GCA_963845695.1 uncultured Isosphaeraceae bacterium
GTCCAGCACCACGGGCTTGAACGCGCGATTCGCAAGCACCGTTGTCCAGTTCGAGGAACCCGGCCTCCAGCGGACGCTTCAGGGCCTCCCAATGGTTCAAGGCATACGGGATCGCTTCGCCGATCGGGCTCTTGGGCAGGACCTTGGGCAACTCGGCTTCCAGCCAGGCGTGAAACTTGTCGAAGATCGGCCGCGATCGCTCGTTTCGCAGCTCGTGCCGAAACGCGACGAAGGCCTCGTAGTCTGCGGTCTCGCGCTTTTTCGCGTCGCGTTCGACGTCGTAGAGCAGGCTGATCCATGCCAGCGCCTGATGGGACCGTTGCGGGTCGACGGTCCGCGCCTCGTAGAACTTCCTTCGCGCAGTTGCATCAGGCAGCCGACCTCGATAATCTCGCCCGATTTGTACAGGCCGTCGTAGGCCGAATAGGCGTCGGCCTGGAGATAGCCCTGGAAGTCCTTGAAGATCTCCTGGGGCCCGGCGGCGCTGCGGTCCGGCGTGTAGCGATAGACCACGTAAGGATGGCCGCGGTCGCCGACGGAGACCCAGAGCCGGCCGGTCTTGATCCCCTTGCCGTCGTGGTCCTGCACCGGCACCGTCGTGTCGTCGTTCTGGACGACCCTGGAACTGAGGATCTTCTTCAGCATCAGATCGACGATCGGCTTGAGCAGATCGGCGATCGTGGCCATCCAGTCGCACATCGTCGACCGCGACAACTCGACGCCCGAGGCGCTCGAGGATTCCCTCGAGGCGATAGAGCGGCAAGTGATCGGCATACTTGCTGACGGCGACGTAAGCCAGCAGCCCCGGGCCTGGCAGGCCCTTGTCGATCGGCTCGGGGAGCACGTCGGCGATCACGACGTGGGCCTGGCAGTCCTGGCAAGCGTACTTGGGGCGGATGGGTTCGAGGACGACCAGCCGGGCGGGGATGAATTCGAGTTGCTCGCGGACTTCCTGGCCGATGCAGGTGCGGTCGGCGCCGCAGTCGGGGCAAGTGCGTTGTTCGGGCGGGACGTCGTGCAAGACCGGCACTCGGGGCCGGCTCGCCGGCAACGGCTTACGTCCGTGGCCCTTCTTCTGGGCCGCACTCGGAGCGGGCGTCGGGGCCGGCCCTACGGTCGGAGCGGGTGTCGGCGCCGGCTCGGCCTGCTCCAGGATCTCCCGGGCGAAGAGCAAGAGCTGGGCCGGGTCGATCCGCTCCCCTTTGGGACCGTAGCGCTGGCGGAGGAGCTGCTCGAGCTGGTGCTGGAGCTTCTCGTTGAGATGGACCTGCTGGGCGAGCGTCTTCAGCAGCTCACGGATGAGCTGATGGGCCGCCTCCAAGTCGTCCGGGAGTGGGTCCGCGAGGGTGATCATACCCTATACTACGTTGACGGGTGCTCGATTGTTGGCGCATTATGCTCCTGTCGGTAGATTATTCTCCGAATTTCGAAGGGGAGTGGCGGGCCGCGAGTAGCGGACGCGCCGTCGGGCCGTGTCCAGATCGATGCCGGCCAGGAGAGCGGCGAGTTCGGCGGTGGTCATCTCGACGCGATCGGCCGCCGCGTCCGGGATGCGGAAGGTGCCGCGTTCGAGCCTCTGGGCCCAGACGGCCAGGCCATCGCGATCCCAGTACAGGATCTTGATGCGATCGCGGCGCTTGTTGACGAAGACGAAGAGATGACCCGAGAGGGGATCCAGGGCCAGGCTGCCTGATGCCAGGGCGGCCAGGCCGTCAAAGCTCTTGCGCATGTCGGCCGGCTGTTTGGCGAGGTAGACGCGGACCGCGGCGCTGAGTCCGAACATGGGCGTCCCTCCACGACCGCGATGAGATGGCGGAGGGTCCGGGGGTCGAATCCGGGGGCGACAGCGATCCGACGTCCGTTGGAGAGGATGAGTTCGAGGTGGGATCCCGAGGCGGCGCTCGGCGGGATGGGATCGGGAAGGATAGTGACCGGGAGGAAATGGCGGTCGGCACTGGGGGAAGGACGATCGTCGCTGGGAGTGCGATCGGCCGGGGCGGGCTGGTAGAGGTGCTTTCGGAAGGAGTGAAGCGAGATTTGGCGAAGCCGGCAGAACTCGGCTTGAGTCAGACCGCTCCTGCGGAAATCGCTGAGGAGGGCGTTCCAGCGTAGATCGATGGTTCGGCTTCGAGACACGGCGTGATCTCCCTGACGGGACCACTGGCCCCGACAGCACTATCATCGCGGGGAGTCACGCCGCTTTGTAGATGCACTTCACCGGACGGACACAGATATCGTGAGCTGCCCCTCGAGAACGGGGCCGGTGGCCGTGCGTGAGTATCATTGCCGCCGGCGTTCGACGGGATGGTTTGGGGATAGGAAAGGGACAAAGAGCAACCCCGATCGGTAAACTCTCGGAGAGATGATCGCCGTGACCCTTGCGTCAATGGTCCCGGAAGACGCAGTTCCTGCGCTTTCCGACGCATGCTCATGTGGCTCATGGTTCCGTCACGGGGCCGAAACAACGCGGGATCGCGACTGGTTCGCCTCGCGGTGTCCGCGATGCGACCTGAACGACCGCGCCTTTCTACGCGGATGGCGCACCCGACAAAGCTGTTGGCACCGACGGTTGACTTCCTTTTTCCTAACTTGTACTATTGCAATAGAACAAGAGGACAATAGGCGATTTTTGTCCACTTCTGATTTGATCTCGAATCGTGAAAAGCTCTGGGGGGGCTTCACAACCATGTCTTCCCTGACCATCGAGGATCCGGCCTTTGCCCGACGAGCCGACCTGGACGCCCTGCGGGCCGTCGCCATGCTCCTCGGGATCGTCCTGCACGCCTCCATGTCGTTCGTCCCGTCGTTCTGGGTCGTGACGGATCGTCAGCAGAATCCCGCTTTCGGGATCGTCTTCTCCGCCATCCACGGGTTCCGGATGCCGCTCTTCTTCGTCATGAGCGGCTTCTTCAGCGCGATGCTGCTGCACCGGCGGGGCCGCTGGTCGCTGGTCAAGCACCGGTTCTTCCGGGTGTTCCTCCCCTTGCTGCTGGGGATGGTCACCATCGTCCCGGCCACGATGTGGATCAGCTACGTTGTGATGTCGTCCGCCTCCGGGAAGCCCGGCCGGATCCCGCCGTCCGGGGGGGCGTCGGACATCTGGGCGGCCGCAGACGCGGGAGACCTTGGCGCCATCGAGCGGTGCCTGGCGAGTGGGGCTGCGGTCAACGGCCCGGACGGCAAATCCGGGTCGACGCCGTTGCTGCGGGCGGCGGGGGCGGGTCGCGCGGAGGCCGTCGAGCTGCTCATCCGGCGCGGCGCGGACGTCAACGTCGTCGATCAGGCCCGCAGCACCCCCCTCCATGCGGCGGCCTTCCTGGGCCACGAAACGATTGTCCACGCGCTCGTTCAGAACGGCGCGGACGTCAACGCGGCGAACACTCGCGGCGATACGCCGCTGGGGGTCGCGACCATTGACGAGGGGACGACACGTTCCATCGCGTCGCTGCTGCGGATCGAGCTCGCTGAGGAGGGGCTGGGGAGCCGCAAGGCCGCGATCGCGGAGTACCTGCGCCAGCGGGGCGCGACGGCGGGGCGAACGGCGGGCGTGGCGGACCTGCTGATGCAGATGCCCTTCTTCAGCCACCTCTGGTTCCTCTGGTTCCTCTGGTGGTTGGTGCTCGGGCTGGCGGCCATCTCGGCCCTGGGCGGCGCGATTGCCGTCGATCAGGCTGCCTGGGTGGCTGGTCCTCTCGCCCGCCCGCTACCTCTGGCTGGTCCCCCTGACGATGATTCCCCAGTGGTTCATGGGAGCCGGGGGCGCTTACCTGCCCTTCGGGCCGGATGGCTCCTCCGGCCCGCTGCCGATCCCGCACGTTCTGGCGTATTACGCAATCTTCTTCGGCTTCGGGGCGCTCTATTTCGGGTTCGGCGACCGGTCCGGTCGCGTCGGCGAGCGTTGGTGGCTGCCGCTTTCGATCGCACTTCTCGTTGTTTTCCCGGTGGGGATGGTCCTCACGGAGGGGTGGCCCGGACCTCTGGGCGTCAGGCCCGACCCGCTGCCGCTCCGGGTCCTTGCCGTTTTCTTGCAGGTGGCCTACCCATGGCTCATGACGTTCGGCCTCATGGAGTTGTTCCGGCGGTTCTGCCCGGTCGAGAGCCCGACGTTGCGATACCTGTCGGACTCGGCCTACTGGCTCTACCTTGCACATCTGCCACTGATCATTGCGGCCCAGTACGTGGTGCGGGACTGGCCGTTGCCGGCCCTCGCGAAGTTCCTGTTCATCGTCGCGGTCGTGACCGCTTTCCTGTTGTGGACGTACCAGACCCTGGTGCGCTACACCTGGCTGGGTCGCTTCCTGAACGGGCCGCGCGCCGGCCCGCGCGGGCCGGTGCGCCCGCGGTCGTCGCATGAGGCGTGGGCCACGCCGATGCTTCCCAGGTTCATCGCCCTGGCCGTGATGGGGTCGAAGCCGTGATGGGAGTGGTTCGCGCCGTCGGCGGTCTCGATCCGCGTGGGGTCGGTACTCCCACGGGTGGTCGATTCGAGCTTCGTCATCCCAGCCGTACCAGGATCACAGGATTGCCCCCCGGCCATGTTCGCGATCGATGAGAACGACCCGACGCCGTTGTATGCTCAGCTCGAGCGGGCCATCCGCGTCGCGATCGCGACGGGGCGGCTGAACGCGGGGGACAAGTTGCCGACCGTGCGGCAACTCGCGGTGGATCTGGAGGTCAATGCGAACACGGTGGCGAAGGTTTATGGCGAGCTCGAGCGTTCGGGCGTGCTCGACACACGGCGGGGAGTGGGCACGTTCATCCGGGAGGCGGCGGCGCGTGGCTCCTCTTGGCCGGATTGCGAGCGGTTGCTTGTGGACCTGGCGGATCGCTTCCTGGCCGATGCCGCCACCCTGGGATTCTCGGCGGACGAAGCGATCAGCTTCCTCAAAGTGCATGGGATCGACATGACACGGGAGTAGCCTGATGACTGACCTGACGAACATCACCGAGGGTCGGAGACGCCGTCGCAGTAAGATGTCGGACCCGTTTGCTATCCCAAGGCTGTGGAGCCCACCATGACAGGTCCCCTGCTCCGAACGACGTTGGCCCTCGTCCTTGCGGCCATCCTCCAACCGGCCGCGGCTCGCGCACACGACGACGCGAAGGATTGGCCGACGTACAACCACGACGTCCTCGGTAGCCGCTACAACCAGGGCGAGAAGGCCATCGGCCGGGACAATGCCGGCCGGCTCGAAGAGAAGTGGCGGTTCCCCGCGAAGGGCTCGGGCCAGGAGATCGGGGCCATCCACGCCACACCCGTCGTCGTGGACGGCTACGTCTACTTCGGCACGGCCTCGGCCACGCCGACGTTCTACAAGCTGACACCCGACGGCAAGGTCCGCTGGTCCTACCGCAATCCGGAGCTCGGGCGGGAGCCGGTTCAACCCGAGGCGAGTCGGGAGGACAAGGTGATCCAGTCCGTGCGCCTCCAACTGGGTTCTGATGGGTGCGTCTACGGCTCGGCGCTGGTCAACGAAGACACTGTCTTCTTCGCGGATTTGGAGGGCTGGATCTACGCGCTGGACCGGGCGACCGGGAAGGAGCGTTGGAAGCTGAGCATGCAAGGCAAGGAGTTCCCCGGGGCCCACCCGCTGAACCTCTCCTGGGCCTCGCCGATCCTCGCCGACGGCAAGCTGATCGTCGCGGGCGGCACGCTCGAGCAGGTCGTCGCGGCCTTCCCCGGCTACAAGGGCTGCACGGGGCGGGGATTCGTCGCCGCCCTGGAGCCGAAGACCGGCCATGTCGTGTGGAAGTACGACGTCGGGCCCAAGCCCGAGCGCCTGGAGCCGCCGATTACGATCAAGGACGGCTCCGGCGACCACACCTTTTACTTCGGACCGGCGACGAGCTCGGTCTGGTCTACTCCATCGTTCGACGCCGAGTCGGGCACGGTCTTCTTCGGCACCGACGCCAACACCGCGCCGAGGCGGCCGACCGTCGCCGACCCCCGGCTGCACACGCGCGAGTCGTGCGCGGTCATCGCCCTAGGTGTCGGCGACGGCAAGGAGCGCTGGGTCACCCAGATCAATCCCGGCGACGTCTGGACCATTGCCATGCGGTCCTACGACCCGAAGGAGGGGCGCTACAAGGACCAATCGATCGGCGACACGCCCAAGGTCTACACGATCCCCGTGGAGGGCCAGCCGACGCGGGTGGTCGGGGTGGGTTGCAAGAACGGCGGCTTCTACGTCCTTCGGGCCGACGACGGGCAGATCATTGCCCACACCCCCCTGTATACCGGCCCGCCGTCGTATCCGCTCTCACCGAAGCCGGACCGGCGGATGCTCGCCCTACCGAGCCCCATCGGGGGCTTGCAGACCGGCTGCGCGACCGACGGCCGGACGATCTTCACCAACGGCATCGACGCCCTCCGACTCGCGTCACAGCCGACCCTGGACGTCAACACCCTACTCAATATCATAAATATCATGCAGCACGGGCCGGTGTCGGGCGGGCGTGTGGTGGCCCTGAGCCTCGACACGAAGGCCGAGCGATGGCGGCATGAGCGGCCCAAGGTCGCGTCGCTCGGCGGGCCGCCGCCGAAGCGCCTCTTCACTGACGCTGGCGACCCGGTCGGCTCGGGGATCGCCGTTGCCAACGGCGTCGTCTTCTTCACGGCGATCTCCAGCGGCAAGCTGATCGCGCTGGACGCCGCCACGGGCGATGTGCTCAAGGAGATCGGCCTCGGGGCGGTGTGGTCGGGCCCCTCGGTTTCCCGCGGCCGGGTCTACGTCGGCACGGGCAACACGCAGTTCTTACCCCCGCTGAAGGAGACCGGCGTCCTGTTCTCCTTCGGGCTGCCCGGAGAGGATGAAGTCAGTCGCCTGGGAGCCGGAAAGGAATAGGGGGGCGATGTGTTCGCGCTCGAAGGGGTTTGGTGGATGGCGGCGCGCACCGAGATCCTGCTCGGGGGATCCCCATGATTCCGGTGCGCGGTGCGCCGGTTCCTCCGTCTCGGGCTATAGACACCCCAGCCAGCACCGCGGCCATCTCAGGGGCTTCGGCTGAGTTCCGGGGCTTTCGCCCGGCGCCGCTGCCGACGGCGACGACGCGCGATCGCGGCCGCCTCAGCCTCATCGCGACGATCGGTCAGGAAGTGCTCGGGGTGAGCGGCGATCCAGACGTCGCTCCGACTGGCAGAAACCGATCGGGAGTCGGGCTTTGCTTCGGTTGTGATCTCATAGCCGAGGAATCGCGCCCTTTCTATTGCGGCGTGGGTGATCAGAGTCTTATCGGGGGAGAGTTCCAGCTTGAGATGATCGCGCAGGAACGCCCCGAGGCTGGCCTTGATCGCCTCGGCTTCCCGTTTCGGTCCCACGAAGCCCAGGAGGAAGTCATCGGCATCGCGGACGTACTTGAGGCGGCGATAGACCGGGTCATGTGACACCTGCGACGGCATCTTTGCCCAGACACGGCCCAGCTCGCCGAAAAGTCGCCAGATCCCCCCTTCCCTTGGCGATACTCCGCTTCTTGTACAGTCGCATGTATTCCGGATCGATCTTTTTGGCCTGGCCTTTCGTGTAGACCGGACAGATCATCTACGGTTTAGGCCGCCCACTCATCCCTTGAACCGGGTTCGCGTCCCCGATCGCTGCATCGGGCGGTCTTGCCGACCCCGTTCCCCCTGGGGCCGGCACCCGATGCACGCCGCCTGCTAACCAACGTAGCGGCGGGACCTTTTATCATCCGCTCAGGATTGGGCTTCAAGCTATTCAGGCTTGGCCATGCCGCGCGGGTCTTGCGGCGCGGTCGCCTGGTTGGCTCCGGCTTCCCGCCGCGTTTTACTCGGGCCGGCTGCTTCCTCCCTTACGGCCTTTCGGCCTCCGGTATGCCGGTCAACCCCATCAACATCGACCGAGTGACTCGACTCACTGAGTGGGTGATGGCATGAAATCTACGCGATGCACTGGAACATACAGCAGATTTTGCCCCGTCCTACCCAACGGCTCCAAGGCCAAGACGGCTCGCCGATCCAGTCAGTTAAAGCCAATCTGATCAGTGGCTTACGGCGCGAGGCCCGAGTCGAGAATTGACGCAAGGTCCAGGATCGAGCCATCGGTGTGAGGATGCCTCCCTGGCCACTGCGCCACCACTGCTGGCCAGGGCACGGCGGGTCACCCCGGCGGGAAGACAGGCGCACAACGGATCGAGGCGAATGGACGTCACCGACCCCACACAATCCGGCGGCCCGACCTCAGAAACGCGACTGCACCCCGGGTGGCGGGGTGAGATTGACGCAATGCGGCCAAGCGATTACATTCCGCCCGCCCCGGCCGAGCACGACGTGCGGCGGCCTCAGCTCCCCCACCACACACCGGAGCGACGCGCCATGGGAAGAAGGAATCTTCCTGCCACCGTTGCCCTGAAAACGGACGAAATGCCAGGCGCGGGAAGACTCTGGCCGGTCTGGGCCGTGCTCGCGGCGTGCGTGTGGACCGCCTTCTCACCGGTCCTCGGCAACGGGTTCGTTGATTGGGACGACCCGGGCTGGATTCTCGAGAACCCGTCGTTCCGAGGTCTGGGCTGGGAGCAGATCCGATTCGCCTTCACGACGTTTACCGGCGGCGTCTACCAGCCGCTCGGCTGGCTGGTCCAGAGTCTCACCTATGAGTTTTTCGGCCTCGACCCGCGGGGCTATCACCGGGTCTCCCTCCTCTTCCACGTCGTGAACGTGGCCCTGTTGCATCTCCTCTGCGTCCGGCTCGTGGCGAGGCGGATGCCCGAGTTCGCGGAGCGTCGCGGAGGCTTAGTGGCCTGGCTTTGCGGCGTTCCCGTGGCATTGTACGCCGTCCATCCCCTCCGGGTGGAGCTGGTCGCCTGGGCGTCGCCCCAGGCCTACCTGCCCAGCATCACCTTCTCGCTACTGGCAACGTTGGCCTATCTGCGAGCCCACCCTTCGAGTGGGGTCTTCCGCCGTCCCTGGATGATCGGCTCGTCCGTCCTGGTCGTACTGGCCGTGCTCACGAAAGGGTCGGCTGTCGTTCTGCCGGTCGTCTTCCTCATCCTCGATGCGTATCCATTGGGGCGACTTGGCCCCGGGCAGCCGTCCTGGCACGCGGTCCGGAGAGCCCTGATCGAGAAAGGCCCCATCCTGGTCTTCTGCCTCGTTTGCACGGCCGTGGCATTCATGGCCAAGCAATTATGGATCGATCCTGAGGTGACCCCTCAACCGGTGTTCGTCGGTAGAGTGGCTCAGGCCAGCTTCGGGGCTTGCTTCTACCTCGTGAAGACCGTCTGGCCCTTCGGGATCACGGCGTTCTATCCTCTCCCCGAGAGCGAAGATTTCCGGACGCCCCTCTTCGCGGCGTGCTTTGCAACCGTCGTGTTCGCCGTGTGGGCGGCGTTCCGTCTGCGGAGGAGATGGCCCTGGTTGCCGGCGGCATTGGCGGCCTACCTCGTGATGGCGTCACCTTACCTCGGCCTGGTGCGGGTCAGCGTCACCCTGGCGTCCGACCATTATGGCCACGCCCCAACGATGGCCTGGGTTGTCCTCGGTTGCGCTGGCCTCTGTCGGCTCGCGCAATGGCGATGGTCGGGTGCGGCTCTGTTCGGAGCCGGAGCGGGCACGCTCCTGATCGCCTGCGGCTTGATGGTGCTTTGCTCAGCACAATGCCGCGTCTGGGACAGCACTGAGCATCTCTGGAGCCATGCGTTGCAGCATGCCGGATGGAGCTCGAAACTGCACGATTACATGGGTACGTCGCTCGCCAAGGAGGGGAAGTTCGAGCGTGCGATCGCCGAGTTTCGCGAGGCTCTCCGCATCCGCCCCCATGACTTCGATGCCACTTGCGACCTGGGTGTCGCGCTGGACCGCTCGGGTAACACCGACGCGGCCATCGCGTACCTTCGCGAAGCCCTGAGGTTGCAGCCGACGAATGCGAAGACTCACCTCAACCTGGGTGCGGCCCTGGTGCGCCAGGGGCATGTCGACGAGGCGGTCGCGCTTTATCGCGAGGCGCTCCAACTTCAGCCAAACTTCCCCAATCTCCACTTCAACCTGGGCATCGCTCTGGTTCATCAACGGAAGATTGAGAAGGCGATCCACGAGTTGACCAGGGCCGTGGAGCTACGGCCCGGGTACACTGAGGCGTACGCCGCCCTCGGTGCAGCATTTGTCCTCCAGGGCCGGCAGGAGGAAGCCATCGTTCAGTATCAGAAGGCGCTCCGGCTGGACCCCGATCACTCTGCTTCGCGGATCAACCTCGGACTGGCGCTGGCCAGGCAGGGACGTTCTGCCGAAGCGGTATCCCAATTGCGGGAGTCCATCCGCCGCAATCGCCAGAATCCCGAGGCCCACCACGTCCTGGGCGCGATCCTGGCCAGCTTGGGTCGGATCGAAGAAGCGGCCAGCGAGTACGAAGCGGTCCTTCGCCTCCGCCCCGATCACGCCAAAGCTCGCGCCTTCCTGGCGATGGCACGAAGTAGCCGCAAGTGAGCGGCCCATCACGGATGCTTGGCCTCAGAGGGCTTGGTCGGCTGTGCGCCCGGAGCGGATGAACCGGATTTGTTATATGGATTCAGGATGTCCCCGTTCCTCTTTTGGTCCGTCAGCCGATTCCTTCTCGCCGCGCACTTCTCTCAGGCAGGTCGTCCACCTCTTTCCTATCGACTAACCAGGCCTTCAGGAGCTCGAACGCGTTCTCCAAGTCCGCAAGCGAGCCAGCCTCGTGCCACATGCCTCGGAAAGCACTGGCAGACGCCTTATACCTCTCAGGCAGTGCGTCGATTCTCCCCTGCAAGTTGTAATGAACCCGGTCATCTTTTCGCCAGAGCAAGAGGAATCTGCCCTCGGTGAAGAAGGCAAAATCATGGCATGTTGAACTCAGATCGAATCCCCGCTGTTTAGCAAAGGCGACCAACTCCTGGGCGGTTGCCTCTTGAGACTCCACGAGATTCATTTCCAATCTCCTCGTTTCACTCGCGGGATGGACAATCATTCAATAAAGATCCAACGAGGGGTGGGATTGTCCGCCGTGTGACCAAACATGAGATTCCCTCCGACATCCTGAACTCCACCACTGACGAAGTCCTGCTCAATTTGCCGAAGTGCAGCTCGCTCCGCTGGTGTTGGAGTATCCGCGATCACCTGTTCCTTTACGATCCAACCTTGCCGGGGATCAACAGGGGGCTGGGCCTTGACCACATTGTCCGGATGAATGGCACGGGCACGATCCAGGTACTGGAATTCATTTCGGGCCTGAAACGGGCTGGTCCCGCTCTGGTAGAACTGCTTGACCACTCAGCCAGGCTCATCGAGATTTTCGTAGACGACGCCCTCAGCGCCACGCCCGATTTCCTGGCCGATCCGAGGCATCCGACTCTCCCAGACGTGTTTCGGGGTCGCACGGATCGCCAGGTCGTCGTCATGGATCAACCAAAACGGTATGGTGCGCCGTTGCCTTGACTTTGTTGACAACGGCGTAGAGCGTGACAATCGCCCCGCGATTGGGACCTTGCGAGTCGCGAGTGGCTCGAATAGGCTGATCTCCTCTCGCTCATCGCCGGCCAACCCCCGAGACGAGGATGAAAATGAGGACACCGGACTCGGGATCTTCCCCAGCCGATTATGAGGCGTTCATCCGCCGCCACTCGCGGGGCGAGGGCCGACCGGAACCCGCTCCGGCGACCCTCGATGGCTGGAACCGCATGCTGGCCAGCGTGCGCGAACGGCTGTGGCGATCGTTCGGTCGGATGCCGCTTCGCGCGTGTCCTCTGGATCCGGAGATACTCGGCGTCCTGCGTCGCGACGGCTACGCGATCGAGCGTTTGACCTTCCAGAGTCGTCCGGGTGTCCGGGTCACGGCCAATCTCTATCGACCCGATCCCATCCAGGGGCCCCATCCGGCCGTGGTTTCCGTCCATGGCCATTGGTCCTGGGCCCGGATCGACCCCCACGTTCAGCCGCGCTGCATCGGACTGGCCAGGCTGGGTTATGTGGTCCTCAGCCTCGACGCTTTCGGAGCGGGCGAGCGGGCCATCGAGCCCGGCCCCGGGACCTACCACGGTGCCCTCGTGGGTGCCTCGCTCTGGCCGTTGGGAACGCCCCTGCTCGGCTTGCAGGTCTACGATAACCGCCGCGCTGTCGACTACCTGGTCTCGCGCCGGAAGTCGATCCCGCCCGGCTGGCGATCACCGGCGCCTCGGGCGGTGGCAACCAATCGTTTTACTCCGGGGCGACCGATGAACGCCTGTCCGCAGTCATCCCGGTCTGTGGCATCGGCACCTACGACGCCTATCTCACGACCGCCTGCTGCGTCTGCGAGCTCAATCTCGGCGGTGCGGCCTACGCCACAACCGGCGACCTCCTGGCCATGGTTGCTCCCCGCGCCCTGCTGGTCATCAATGCCAGCCGCGACGCCCTCCAGTTCAGCGTCGGCGAGGCCGCCAAAAGCATCGCTTACGCCCGCGAGCGGTTTCGCCTCCTGGGCCATGACGACAAGATCCGTCACGTCGCCATCGAGTCAGGTCACGACTATAACCAAGCCATGCGCGAGGCCATGTACGGCTGGGTGGAGAAATGGCTGCGAGGCCGTGGCGATGGCAGTCCCATCCCCGAGCCACCCATCGCGGTGGAAGAAGTAGAAGCGCTGCGGTGTTACCCCAGAGGAACGCCCCGGCCCAAGTCGATTGTCACGATCCCCGAGTTCGCCGCTCGTGAAGGGCAAGAGCGGCTCGCGGCCCTCCCTCAGCCTCCCGACCATCGCGAGCGTTGGGACGCGGACGCGCAGCGGATGCGCGCGCAGCCTGCGCGACGAGATCCTGGGGGATTCCCTCAGAAGACGCCCATGGAACCCCAGGCGCTGAAAGGGGATGCGATCGAGATCACTATCACGACTGAGGCGCGGGATTCGCACGCTGGGCCATGCGCGATTCGTCAAGGCAAATCGCAGAGGAACTGCGGTGGTGCTCTCGACAGGCCGAAAGGCCGATGGTGAGTTTCCGGCGGCAGAGCACGCCGCGCCGGCGCGATGGTGCAGGAGTGGCTGATGGCCGGGCACTGCGTGCTGGAATTGTCGGGTTTTCGCGGCACCGACCGATGGCTGGCCAACATCGGCCCCGTGGCCGGGGTGCCGGATCACACACCGGCGGAATGGGGACTCTGGATCGGCCGGCCGCTGCTGGGCCAATGGGTCTGGGACATCCTTCGGTGGCTGGACCTCCTGGATGAGATCCGGATGAAACAAGTCAAGACATTGTCCGGACTTGCACCGCCCGATCGCCCGATCGTCCTGGTCGGTCTGGGTGCCATGAGTCTACCGGCGATCGTGGCGGCGGCTCTCGACCCGCGAGTCGCGGGGGTCGTCTGCTCGGACTGTCTGGCGAGCTTCGTAGGACGGGGCTCGAAACCTTGGTCGGGCGTGTCGATGGGACTGATTGCCCCCAACATCCTGGACGTAGGGGACGTCGGTCACCTGGCCGCGCCTGATCGCGCCGCGTCCCCTGGTGATTACCAGCGGTGTTGAACCGGAAGGGGATAAGGCGTCTCGGGATCGGCTGCTCGAGGCATTCGCGTTCACGCGCTCCATCTACCGCCTCCTGGGAGCCTCCGGCCGTCTGACGCTCGGCCAGGTCGCTGAGATTCCCTCACTGGTACCGCGACCTTAGAGCGATGAACGATTGGGCTGGAGACGCCCAAATCGTCGTCTGTAGGTACGTGCGACCCACCGACGCAAGGCTCGGTCGATGGGTGAATCGCGGCGAGCTGGGCCCTGCTCCACACACGCTACCGACGAAAGTGCCAGGCTGTCGGTCCGCTTACGACCGCTTTGTCGCTCAATATGGATGGGAAGGGACCGATTGCATTCGCGCGTCACGAGCTAAGGCTGGCAAAGTTTTTCGACGAATTGACCCACCTGGGCTTTTGCCGATAATAAGTAGATCCCCGATGCCCGGGGGGGTCGGGCGCGCCGAGTTGCGTCTCGTGCCTGTAAATCCCGAATTCCGTGAGAGATTTGAAGCAACACCCGATCACCGCCGAGCGTCACTCGCCGGGTCGGATCACGAGATTACGAACGCGGGGTTCCTCTAATGCTGCCCGAAGTTGACAAGACCGATTTTGCCCCGATCGAGATCCCGAAAGTCCATCGTGGGTCTTGGGTTTACGTGAAAATCTCGGCGGCACTTGCCGTGGTCGTCGCGCTGGTCTGGGCCGGGTTGTCCGGCTATCGGCCACCCCTGCTGCGCGCCGGGACGAAGTCCACGCTCGAGGTGGTGGAGATCGACCGGGGCGACATTGATGTGTACGCCGTCGAGACCGGATCGGTCGAGAGCGCGAACAACGCGACAGTCCGTTGCCAGGTGGAAGCCTTGATGGGAGTGGTCGGGGGCACGCAGGGTACGACGGCCGGGAAGAGTTCGACGGGCGGCACCTCGGGAGGAGGCCAGGGTTCGGGTGGTGCGAGTGGCTCCGGGGGCCAGGGCGGCTCGGCCGGTGGTGCGGCAGCCGCTCCCACGACATCCAAGAGCAAGACCGCCAAGGCGGGATCGTCCAGCTCGTCCAAAACCAGCACCAGTGGTTCAAGCAGTAGTAGTAGCGGCAGCAGTTCCTCGAGTTCGTCCGGTTCATCCAGCTCGTCAGGATCGAGTTCGTCCAGCAGCAGTTCCACGGCCAGCTCATCATCGGCATCGACCGGGACGACCGCGACGACGGGCAAGCCGGTGCTCAAGAGCTTCACCCTTGTGGTAACGCCCCACACGCCATTGCGCCCGGCCTCTGCCAAGCCCGCCGAGCCGGTCAAAAAGCAGGTTGATCCGCAGCAGCAGAAAGGCGGACGCGGTGGACGGGGTGGTCGGGGTGGCGGAAACATGGAAACGGAGCAGCCGGGCTCGACCCGAATCATCTCGATCCTCCCCCAGGGCTCCCCAGTCCAGGCCGGACAGGTCGTAGCCGAGCTAGACAAATCGACATTCGAGGATGAAGAGAAGAACCAGCGCGTGCGGTATTTTGCTGCCGAAGCCTATGTCAAGCAGGCCAAGGCGATGCTCGAGGTTGCCGAGATCTCGTTGGAGGAATATCGCGATGGGATTTATCCCCAGGAGGTGGAACTGATTCGCCACTACATCGAAACCTGCCTCATCGAAAGCGATCGGGCCGCCAGCAACTACAAGTGGTCGCAGGAGATGTACGCGCTGAACTTCCGCACACAGTCCCAGGTTACCACCGATGAGCTGGCGGTCCAGCAGACGAAGATCGCCCTCTCGGAAGCCAGGGGGATGTACGAGCGACTCACCAAGTACACGGGCCCCAAGCTCATCAAGTCGCTCACGGCGAACGTGGAGGCGATCAAGTCCGATAAACTGACTCAAGACGCAGCCTTCAGCCTCGAGGAACAGCGGCTCAAGAGACTCCAACGGAACATCGATAGATGCACCGTCCGTGCTCCGGGGGACGGAATCGTCGTCTATGTCGAGCAGCCGCAACGCGGCCCGCAGCCGCCGATTGTGATCGATCAGGGGGTCACGCTCCACGAGAACCAGCCGATCTTCAATCTGCCCGATCCCAAGCACATGCGCGTCCGCGCCAAGATCAACGAGTCCAAAGTCGCACTGATCCATAAGGGCCAGCCGGCTCTCATCGTCGTCGATGCGTTCCCCAACCACCCGCTCAAGGGGATCGTTGCCGAGGTCACGGCCATCTCCGTCGCGCTCCGGGAAACCGATGTGCGAATCTACTACGCCGACGTGGATATCAAGGAGGAATTCGAATCGCTCCGGCCCGGCCTGAGCGCCGAGATCCTGATCGACATCGAGAGGCGGCTGGATGTCACACGCGTGCCGATCGAATCCATCCGCTGGGCCGGCAATCGGTCCTTCGTCGCCATCTTCGATCGTACCGGTAGCGAAGCCAGCCCTGAATCCTGGCGCTGGCAGGAGATCAAGATCGGACTCAGCGATCCCGAGTACGCGGAGGTGCTCAACGGTCTGGCAGCCGGCGATCGGATCGTCGCGCGGCCCGCCGGTCTGCTGCCCGCTCCCGCCCCGGAAACCGTCCGCAAGACGTCGGCCCTGTCCGTCGTCAGTGGTCCGTAGTCCGTTTGCGAGCTCGGCCCGACGCTATCGCATGCTCTTGGAGTGCCGGCTCGGCACCGCGAGACAACGGACTAACGGGCCATGAGTCGTCGGGACTCCTGGATCAGCCGATCCCACTGGAACGCCGGGCCCGGGTCGACCTTGTTCATCTGGACGTGATAGTGGCCCAGGATGCCGTGGTACTGCTCGAACTGATCGGCGGGCAGTTTGTGCGGGATTAGCACTCCTTGATCATCGCGCGGATAGTCGCAACGGATCTTGGGGAACACGGTGCAGAGCGTGGCCGTCAGCCGGGCGAGCGCCTCGTACTGCTGGGGCGTCAAGTCGTACTGTTCGAGCGGCTCCCCCTGGATCGACCCGACGATCTTCTCGTTTCGAGACGGATAGAGCCCGCGGGTGAAATCGATCGGATCGATCACCTGGCCGGCTTGCGGAGCGACGATCCGGATGCACCCGTCCGCATCAGCGTGATACCATTTCTCCAGGTCACTGGACTTGCCCGCGGCATAGGCACCGATATTGGCGATCTCGATGCCGATCGAGCGGCTATTGGCGATGGTTGCGTGCCAGGCGGCCTCTTTGGCGTCGAGAGTCTGGTAGATCGTTCCATCGAGGTCGAGCATGAAATGGACGCTCAGCCCGCGCCGGTCCTGGAGCACCTCGAAGCATCGGCGACTGGTCCCGCGCGCATCGAAGTGGATGACGAACTGGTCGACGATCTGCTGGAGCAGGGGAAGATCCCAGCCGCCACCGCGGACTCTCTCTTTCTGAACCTTGGTCAGGCCGCGACGAAGGCCATAGCGTTGGGAACCGCGCTCGGAGGCATTGGAGTCCTTCTTCGCCGCGGCGGTTCGGGGCTGATCCTCATCCAGGGGAGCAAACCGCTTCTCGACGCGGTAGGCGTCGTAACCGCCAGGATCGGTCCACAAGATCACCTTGGTCGTAGTATGGTAAAGCTGACCACAGACCATGATCTCATCGCCATGGCGGTCGACCCGCTCGCCGACCCTCGGATCCGCAGCCATGGTGGGGGCACTCAGGCAGACGAAGAACACAAGCCCGTATCTCATCGATCTCCTACTCCACGGTCTGGCATCTGACAACGAATTGTTTCACACTATCCCTTGTTTTCCCACGAAGACAGCCCGTTGTCGAGGAGTCAGCGACTCGCCATGTCGGATGAATCAGCGTCGTGTCACGGCCGCCGATCCCGCGGAGCGAGGTCTGGATCAGAGGATCGAAACACGGGAAGGATGCGAAGTCCAACATGAACGTGCACCTCAGGCCCGGACTCGTGATCGTCCTCGGGGCGGCGGCGATTCTCGCGGCGGTCGCTCCCACTGCCCAGGCCCAGGTGGACGTTGACCGCGTACTGGCGCGGGTTTTCGAGGAATGGAAAGAGGGATCCACGGCTCCCCCGCCCGGTGTGATGGATCGACTCTCCGGACTGGGCGCGGACGCCGCTCCCGCCGTACCGCTGCTGATCGCCGCGCTGCGGAGCAAGGAGCCGGCCCACCGAATCCAGGCTATCCGGACGTTGATGGCGATCGGCCCGGCTGCCCGACCGGCTGTTCCCGAGTTGACGGCTCTGCTCCAGGACCCCGACCAGAACGTCCGGCAGACGTCGACCTGGGCGCTATCGAGTTTGGGGAAGACAGCCGAGACGACAATCCCCGCGCTGGTTCAGGCCCTGCGTGCCGGTCCCGAGCGGCGCGACTTCCAGGCGGTCTGGCCCCTGGTGAACCTCGGCGAGCCGGCTCTGCCCGCGCTCATCGAGCTGCTGAAAGAGCCGGACCCGGCGCTCCGGAAGGCGGTCGTCGAGGGTTTGGCCCGAGTGTCCTGGACACACCGTCTGGGACGGCGCACGACAATCGCCGTGAAACTCGAGCCGCTTCTCGTATCGCTGGCGCAGGACCCGGATCTCGGCGTTCGGATCGCGGTGATGAATCTCCTGAGCTTCAGGCGAAAAGACTCCGGCGCGGCGATCGCCGCTCTGCAACTCCTGTCCCGCGATCCGAACCCGGCCGTTCGGCTCGCCCTGGTCCGGGCATTGGGCCAGACCGGGATGCTTGAAGCCTCGCTCCGCCCCGCATACCTCACGCTCCTGAAGGACCCGGACCGCGATGTCCGGATCCAGGCCGCGACGTGGGTCCCTTACCACGACCTGGCGGCGCCCACGTTCATCGACGCCTTGCTGGAGATGCTCAAAGACCCCGCGATCGCGATCCGCACGGCGGCGGCTCAGAAGCTCAGCCAGGCGCACTACTCGCAGCAGTTCTGGAAGGCTCAGGGCCAGCTCGCCTTGCGGACCTACACCAGTGCGGCGCTCGTCCGGAGTCCGACCGCCTTTGCCGTGCTGAAATCGGCGCTGGCCGACCCCGAGCCGAGCGTCCGCGCCACGGCGGCGACTCTTCTGCCCATCTGGAAGGCCGAGGCGGCGACCTTGATCCCGCTCTTGACGGATCGGCTCAAGGATCCGGTCGCCAACGTCCGGGGCCAGGCCGCCGCGGGGCTGGTCCCGTTCGGTCCCGCGGTCCAGGGTGCCACCCGCAGCTTGCTCGCCGTCCTGGCCAATCCCGGCGGGACGGCCAACGAGGCGATGCCGGTCGCCGCCTCCGCGGCCCGAGCCCTCGAAGCCATCGGCGGCCCAGCCAAGGACAAGATGCTCCGAATCCTGCTCTCCCAGCTCAACGCCCTCGATCAACCGACCCGGAATCGCGCGATTTGGGTCGTCCAGAACCTGGGAAACAAGCTGGGTCAACAGCTCTTCCGGACCTTCACCGACCCGAGAACGCCCCGGCGCGTCCAGATCGAGCTGATGTCGACTCTCTACAATCAGATAGGCCAGCCGCCCAGACCCGAATCGCTGGCCATGACACCCATCCTTCGAACCCTGGCGCGAGACGAGGAACCCCAGGTCAGCCAGACCGCGATCGGTTTGCTGAGCTACATCG
This sequence comes from uncultured Isosphaeraceae bacterium, assembly GCA_963845695.1. GTDB lineage: Bacteria > Planctomycetota > Planctomycetia > Isosphaerales > Isosphaeraceae > CAWJTV01. The sequence goes on from CAWJTQ010000027.1 coordinate 18,984, forward strand.
ATCCCCACTGTCCCGAGGTCGTGGACACCTACTTCGCCAGCCTCCGCGACGGCCAGAACAAACAGATTGTCAACCAATGGCCTTATCATTATATCAAGCCAGAGATGATCCCTCGGTTGATTCCGGGTCTGAGGGACGACAACCCCGAGGTCCGGATGGGGGCCGCCCGCGCGCTCGCCTTTCAGGCTGAGCGGTTGGTCCAGTACCGGAAACAGGACCTGAGCGATAAATCACGGTCGAATGCGGTGCTCGCGGCCACTCGGGAACTGCGCGGACGACTGGCCGTCCAGTCCGTCCATGCGCTCTTGACCGCCTTGAAAGACCCGGACGTCCGGATCCGCTGGATCGCCACCTTCGCGCTGGGCGTGCTGGAGACCGAGGCCGAAACTGTGGTGCCGATCCTGATCGAAATGGCGAAGAACGCGACGGAACGCGTGCCCTCCGGCGATATGACGATCAGCTTCCGCCCGTTCGCCGATCGCGATCAGTACTATTTCCTTGGTCCGAGTCAGAAGGGCGGCGATCCGCTCCGGATCGCGGCGATGCAGGCGCTGGGCTCGTTCGGCTCGGCGGCGTCCCCGGCAGTTCCAGGGCTGGTCGCCGCGCTCCGCGATCCCGACCTGCGAATCCGCTGGTTTGCGGCCGAGGCGCTGGCGCTGATCGGCCCGTCGGCGAAGGCCGCCGTCCCGGCGCTGATCGAGGCGTTGCGATCTCGGGACGTCGCGGCCGCCGGCGTGTTGCGCGGCAATGGCGCGTTCATGTTCGGAGCCATGGAAGACGGACCGATCCGGCTGATTGCGGCCGAGGCCCTGGGGCGGATCGGCCCATCGGCGAAGGCCGCCATCCCGGACTTGATCGCGGCCGTGAGCGGTCCGGATTCCCGGGTGCGTAGCGAGGCGGCCCGCGCGTTGGGCGGGATCGGGCCGGATGCCGCCGCCGCGATCCCCGAGCTACTCCGGATCTTGACTCGAGGACCTGTGGCCCGCTCCACAACGGCTTCTCGGCCTTTTGCGAAGGCGATGTTGGTACGGCACAGAAATCGGGGCCATGTGGCCCTGTCCGCACAGTGGTCGCAGGACGCCCTGGTCCAGATCGGCGCGGCCGCGGTCCCGCCGTTGCTCGAAGTCCTCCGCGACGACGATCCGGAAGCACGCATCGTTGCGATCGAGACCCTGGGTAAGTTTGGCACCAAGGCAACCGCGGCGATCCCGCAACTGATCACCGGCTTGAACGACCCCGAACCGCGAATCCGCACGGCCGCCGCCCAGGCCCTGAGTGAAATCGCACCCGCGCACGACACGGTGATCCCCGCCCTGATCGCCCTGCTGAGGAACCCGGACGACGACGTTTCCAACGCCGCCTGCAACGCCCTCGTCAGGCTGGGAAAGTCCTCATACCCCGCCGTGCTGCGCTTGACGCGCGATGACGATCCCGACGTCCGAAAAATGGCCGTCACACTGCTCAGCTTCATGGCGTCGCCCGGATTCGCTTTCGCGGGGGAATCGCCGGATCAAATGCACGATCGGAGTCAAGCGGTCCGCGCCGCACTGCGGACGGCCCTGGGCGACCGGGATGATCGAGTCCGATCGGGCGCCTCCGCGGCGTGGCAGAAGGTCGGTGAATCCGTGGTTCCGGACTTGGTCGCCGCGCTGGATGACGCCTCGCCCACGATCCGATCCGGTGCGGCCCGAACGCTGGAAGCCCTCGGCAACGGCGCCCGCGAGGCGCTCGGAGCGCTCCGTCGTCACCAGAACGACGCTGATCCCGAGGTTCGCCAGGCCATCGACTCCGCCATTCGTACCATCGACGAAAGCGAGCATTTCGAGGTGGTGACCCTTCCCGGTGACCCTTGAGGTCTCGACTCGAACACGAGTTGACCGGGAAAGCTCATGGGTCTCGGCGGCCGATCCGAAGAGAAGCGGCTGCCGGTCATCGCACGTCGAAAGCCCGTTGTCGAGGACTCACGGATTCGCCGGGCCGAACGAATAAAGCCCTCCTCACTCGCGTATATCCAGCAGAGGGATCGGGAAGATCGAAGGAGGCGTCCATCATGAGCGAGCATCTCCGGCGAAGAGTTCCGATCCTCGTCTGGGCGCTGGCGGCCACGTTCGGGGTCGTTCCCTCCGTGCGGGCGCAGACCGACGTTAACCGCGAGCTGCGCGGGCTCAGGACGAGTGGAAAGGTGGGACTCTCGCCGACCGGAACCAGGCGATGCAACGGCTCGCCGCTCTCGGGTACGACGCAGTCCCCGCAGCGCCACTGGTGATCGCCGCGCTTCGTGATCCGGAGCCGGCTTTGCGCGTCAAAGCCGCCCAGATGCTGCGAATGTTCGGTCCGGCGGCGCGACCGTGCATTCCCGACGTGACTGCGTTGTTGAAAGACCCGGAATCCAGCGTCCGTGATGCCGCAGCCGAGACTCTGGCCGGGGCCGGCGACATGGCTGAGCCGTCGATCCCGGCCCTGGTCCAGAGCCTGCGTGCCGGGCCCGAACGACGTTGCCTCAAGGCGGCCCTGGCGCTGGCGAGCATCGGCGAACCAGCGGTGCCGGCCCTGATCGCTTTGCTGAAGGAACCCGATGTCGAGATCCGCAAAGCGGCCGTCGGAAGCCTGTCAGAGCTCGCCGTGTGGCAGGATTCGTGGCGGCCCTCGCCGACACCGACGAGGCTGGCGCCGATTCTCGAGGCCCTGGCCAGGGATCCGGACGTCGGGGTCCGTGTCGCGATGGGAAACATGCTCGTCGCCACGCAGAGCGACTTCCAGGTGATCCTCGCACCCCTGCGGATCCTGCTGCGCGACCCGAACGCCGAGGTTCGACGCTCGGTGACCACGGCATTCAGTCTGTCCAACGCCACAATCCCGGCCGCGCTACGCCCTGCGATTCTCGAGCTGTTGAAGGACCGCGAGCCAAGCGTTCGCGTTGCCGTCGCGGCGTCGATTCCCCAGCAGGACCTGGCCGCGCCTGCGATCATCGACGGGCTGCTCGGTGCGCTCAAGGACTCCGATGCCGATGTACGAGCGGCCGCGAGCCAGAAGCTGTCCGAGGCTCGATACTCGTACTTCGGCACAACGGCTGAGGGTGGTGACTGCCAATGGATGTACACGAGTGCGGCGCTCACCCAGAATCCGAACGCCTATGCGGCCCTGAAATCGGCAACGGCCGACCGCGATTCCCGCGTCCGCGCCGCGGCGGCGAGCCTCATGCCCGTTTTCAAGAGTGAGGCCGCGACCTCGATCCCGATGCTCATTGATCGGCTCAAGGACCCGGCCGAGAACGTTCGTGCGGCTTCGGTCGCGGCACTGGCGGGCTTCGGTCCCTCGGTCCCCCGGGGCGCGACGCGTGCCTTGCTCGCCCTGCTTGCCGATCGTAGCGAGTTACAGGTCGGGGATGCCACGATCTCGACTCATGCGGCGCGGCGCTTGCGGCCATCGGCGGCGATGCCAAAGCCAAGATGCTCCGCATCCTGGTCAACCAGCTCAACGCACTCGACGAGACCGTCCGGCAACGCGCCCGTCAGACCCTGATCTGGCTCCGCGAGAAAGTGATCCACGAGATGCTCCAGACGCTGGCCGACCCCCAATCGACGCGGTGCGTCCAGGTGGAAGTCCTGTGGGTCCTCAGCGCGGTGACCGCGGGGAGCACCGGACGCCCGTTGGCCTTGTGGTCCCCCAAGAAACCGCCTGGCCCCGAAGTGCTCGCCATCGTCCCCGTACTGACGACGCTGACACGGCATGACGACGCCGAGGTTCGACTCACCGCGCTGGGAATGCTGGTCAGCATCGATCCGGAGGCCGGCGAGGCTCCGGCGAAATACTTCGCCTATCTTCGCGATGCCCGGAAAGAGGATCAAGACCTGGAATCGCAATGGGTTTACCGGATCCTCCGGCCGGTCATGATCCCCGAGTTGATCGCGGGCCTGAACGACGGAGACCCGGAGATCCGGCTTGCGACCGCCCAGGCCATGTCCAGGATGGCGAATGGGTTGGCCCAGGCCGCGGCGCAGGATCAGGCCAATACCGCGAAGCCGACGGCGGCGCGATCCGAAGTCGCGGCGCGGCGGCGGCGACTGAAGGTACAAGCCGCTCGCGCGCTCCTATCCACCGTGAAGGACCCCGACGACCGGGTCCGCTGGGTCGCCGCCGAGACGCTCGGCGTGCTCAAGGTCGAAGCGGAGACGGTGCTCCCGATCCTGATCGGGATGGCCATGCGAGAGAAACAACTCGTGGTCACGGAAGATCCGGTCGAGATCCGCACCTTCGAGGGAGAGGGCCAGGACTATCACCTGGGGCCGAGCAGACCGAGAAAGGACCCGCTCCGGATTGCGGCGATCCAGGCCCTGGGATCCTTCGGCGCCGAAGCTGGCCCGGCGGTCCCTGAGCTCGTTCGCGCCCTCCACGATCCAGACCTGCGCGTCCGCTGGTTCGCGGCCGAGGCGTTAGCGCGGATCGGGCCGGCCGCGAAGTCAGCCGTCCCGGCACTCATCGAGGCGCTGCGGTCTCGGGACGTCGCCCCCGCTGCTGCGGATGGGGAGGGGATGGAAGACGGACCGATCCGACTCATGGCCGCGGTGGCCCTGGGAAAGATCGGGGCTGATGCGCTGCGCCGCCGTCCCGGACCTGATGAAGGCCCTGTCCGGCCCCGACTCCCGAGTGCGCGAGGCGGCCATTCAAGCCGTCGGTGCGATTGGCCCCGATGCTGCCGATGCGGTCCCCGAGTTGATTCGGCTGATGACTCGCAGCCCCGGTGAGGAGCTTGCGGAGTCCTTGGAGGCTGCCCTCGTGCAGATCGGCTCGCCTGCGATGCCGGCACTGCTCGAAGTGCTCCGCGACCGCAGCCGCAACCCGGACGCTCGTGTCGCGGTGATGGATGTCTTGCACCGGTTCGGGACCAAGGCCGCTGCGGCGATCCCGGACCTGCTGGACTCCTTGAACGATCGCGACCCCGATATCCGCACGTCCGCCGCGTCTGCGCGTAGGTGGGATCGGACCGGAGACCGCCGAGGTGATCGCTCGGATTGCCGCCCTGTATACGGACCCGGATGACGAGGTCGCGGAGTCGGCCTTCCGAGCCCTCGCCCGCATCGGCAAGCCGGCCATACCCGCGATCTTTGCGTTGCTCGCGCGATGACAATCCCACGGCCCGGAAGTGGGCTCTCGAAATTCTTTCCTCATTGTTAACGCCAGGGCTGGACTTCGAGTTTGAGTCGCCAGATCGTGGAGAGCAACGGAGAGTGGCGGCGCGGTCGGCGCTGCGGTCGGCCTTGGGCGACCGGGACGAGCCGCATTCGATCGGGAGTTTCCGAGGCGTTCGAGTCCCTCGGTCAAACGGCGGTCCCGGACCTGGTCTCGGCACTGGATGACCCTCTGCCGGCGATCCGTATCGGGGCGGCCCGCACCCTCGAAGCCATCAACGACGATGCCCGCGATGCGCTCGGTGCGCTGCGTTGACGCCTCAGCGATCCTGATCCAGAGGTGCGAACAGCCGTCGACGCGGCCATCCGTGCGATTGAACAGAGCGAGCATTTCGAGGTGGTGACGATTCCACTGGACCCTTGAAGTCTCGACTCAAACGCTCTTCGATCGAAGATCCTCATTGGCCTCAGCGTGGGAAACATGAGAGAATCGTCGGATCGCTCTGACAACCGCCTCGTGCAACACCACCGAGATCCCAAGATCATGGCTTTGACCTCAAACGTTCCCCGCATTCGAAACCTGTCTCGGATCCTTGGATGCGCCGCCACCGGTGCGGCCATCGTGCTCTCGGCGCTGGCCCTCACCGCGGGCGCAGCCGGTCCTTCCCCCGCGGACGAGCCGAAATCCCCCTCCTCATCGTCCCCGACCCTGGAATCCCGGCTGATGCCGTTGATCAAGGCACATCAAGGGAAAGTCGCGGTGGCCGTCAAGGCCCTGGCCATAGGCACCGGCGAATCGTTCCGCTACCACGCCGATGACGTGATGCCTACGGCCAGCCTGATCAAGTTCCCCGTCATGATCGAAGCCTATCGCCAGGCCGCCGCCAAAGAGGTCGACCTGGATTCGTTCATCACCCTCAAGAAGCAGGACAAGGTGCCCGGATCGGGAGTCTTGACTTACCACTTTTCCGATGGGGTGACGATCCGGCTCCGCGATGCGGTCCGCTTGATGATCGTCTACTCGGACAATACGGCCACGAACCTGGTCCTCGACGCGATCGGCATCGGAGCGACTGCGGCGACCATGGAGAAGATGGGATATCCCCATACCAAGATCCACTCGAAAGTCTTTCGCCGCGAAACCTCGGTGTTCCCCGAACGAAGCAAGCAGTTCGGGTTGGGAAGCACCACGCCTGACGAGATGATCCGGCTCTGCGAGGCCGTATATCGCAAGCAAATCTTGAGTCCCGCGGCCTGCGACGAGATGCTCGAACACATGCGGGCCTGCGATGACAAGGACAAGTTTCCCAAGCTGCTTCCGCCCGAGACCAAGGTCGCGTTCAAGACCGGCAGCCTCTCCGACACCCGCACCGCCGCCGGGATCATCGAGTGTCCCGCCGGGCCAGTGGCCGTCTGTGTCATGAGCTACGACAACCAGGACAAGCGCTGGGTCCCCGACAATGCCGGCAACCGGCTCTGCGCGGAGATCGCCCGCGCGGTCTACGACCACTTCGATCGGCCCTCCGGCGGTGAAGCCAAGAGCAAGACCGCCGACAACAGGAAGTGACCCCAGGTCGTGGACATCACGTCAGACTGGCCGGCAGAGCTTGCGGCTTGCCTTCGCGGTCGACGCACGCCAGCGTCGAATGGCCTTCGGCGAGCAGGACGCCGTCCCGGAAGACGTGGTATTCGTGGATGATCTTGACGTGTGTCACCCGCGCGACCGTGGTGCGCACGGTCAGCAGGTCATCGTAGTAGGCCGGCTTCTTGAACTTGCATCCGATGTCGATGATCACCAGGTAATGACCGGCATCCTCGACTTCCCGATAGGAGATCCCACGCTGGCGGAGCATCTCGGTCCGGCCCATCTCGAAGTAGACGAAGTAATTGGCATGGTGCAACAGCCCCATGCGGTCGGTTTCGGCATACCGTACGCGAACGTTGATGTCGTGGCTGTCGGCCATGGGTCGTTTGGCTCCCTCCCGGGGATCGGCGATTTGAAGGTTTCAACCTCCGTCCTGGCCCTCAACGCCGCGCGGGGCCGGAAGTCGCCGCCACCGGCTGGGCCGCGGGTCGCGTGATCACGACCAGGGGATATGGATCATACGGCCACTGTTCGCGGTTGGGCACCATCGGCTGGAAGCCTCCGTCCACCCAGCGCCGGAATTCGGCGGGAGTATGAGCCAGGTTTTTGGCGTGCAGCCAGTGCTCGTACTGATCCAGGTGCTCGGCCATGATCTTGCCATCGTTGACCCGCAGGAAAAGATAGCGGATCGAGAACTGCGCGCGGGCGTCCTCGAGCGTGCTCCCCGGCCGGAGCAGCTCGACAAACGCGGAGGCCAGCCCGGTGCGCTCCGCCCCCCATTGACAGTGGATCAAGATCGGGTATTCCGCCGAATCGAACGTCTCGATCAAGGTGTGCAACTGGGCGCGCGACATCCAGACGCACGACGACATCGGAATATCCACTTGCGTCGCGCCAGCTTCCAGGGTCGCCTCGCGCTCGGGCACGTACCAGGAATCTTTGTTCGGCCCCCGCAAGTTCAGGACCGTCTTGATCTGATAGTCGCGGATGGTGCGTGCGAGGGACGAGGCCGGCATCTGTCCCGATCGATAGATCCGTCCGCGCTGAACTTCGCCGAAATTGTAGGTCGCCTGGTCCCAGGCCACGAAGAGCAAGCCGGCCACTACGACCGCCGCGACGACGCGGGCCACCCATCGCACGGGTCGGGGAACGCGGACCTGCATGGGAGGGTTAGCTCTTTCCTTCGAGCGGACTGGGCGCGATCGTCGCCTGGAGCCGGGCGAACTCGGTAATGAGGGCCCGGTCATTCTGATCGGCGGGTGCGTAGGGCCTCGTCCAGGGAAGTTCTGTGAGGACGCGCCAGGCCTGATCGGCCGAGTATCCGGCATACCGGATCAGGTAAGCTGCGTGGGTCAGGTTGGTCCGATGGTGGCCAGCGACACAATGGAAGAAAACGGGCTGGCGATTCGGGTCGGCGAGCAGGTCGGCGGCCTCGGCCAACTGCTCGAGGGTCGCACTCGAACCGCGCATCGGAACAATCATCCAGTCAACGCCTGTCTGCTTCACCACTTCCGCTTGTGGGACGTACTTGTCATCGTCGCGATTGATGGCCGTCAGCGTGACGATTGTCTTGATCCGCTCTCGGACAATGAGCCGGCGCAAGGCTTCAGGACTCTGCCAGGCCCCGCGCACCAGTCGGCCGACCACGACGACGCGGACGCGTTTCCCAGTCCCGTCCCACAGAAAGGCTGCCCCCACAACGGATCCCAGGACCAAGGCCAGGCCCGCGATCCATCGAGAGCGACGACTCACCCAACGCATCATGCGCTCCGCTGATCCTTTCGACGCGGTCCGGCGGATCAACACGGAGCGGATTCTAGGCGGTGCGGAGATCGTGGCAAGCCCAAGATCCGGCGACTCAGCTCTTGGCCAGTCGATTCACGTATTCGATGAACTGGCGCGTGTCGCGCAGTGGCGGCCCATGTCCGAAGCCGATCAGCTTCGGCTCGAGCTCCATCAGCCGGTGGGCCGACCGACGATTCTGGGCCGGGTCGAGGCTGAAGATGCGCTGCGGCTCGCACAGCATCGTCCGGCCGTTCCAGATGTTCAAGTTCGATAGCACGTCACCGAGGACCAGCACGCGGTCGGCTTCCCGCCAGAACGAGATGTGTCCGACCGTGTGCCCAGGTGTCTCGATGACCGTGAAGGTGCCGACGTGATCGCCCTCGCGCAGCCGACGGGTCGACCGGGTGCGGGGGCCCCGTCCAGATCGGCCCAACCGTGTCCGAGAGCCAGTGTTTGGGCATGCGCGCCATGATCTCTCCGGGACGTTCCATCGCGTCGGCGTCCCCCTCGCTGCACCAAAGCGGAATCCCCAAGGCTTCGCAAATGGCATGGCTGGATCCCTGATGATCGGGATGAGCGTGCGTCAGCGCATGCAGGGTCACGGTCCGTCCGCGCAGCCGATGGAGGATCCGTCGCGCCGCGAACCGCGTGGACGAGTCGATCAGGACCTCGCCCAGCAGGTAGACGTTGATCGCATAGGGTGGGAAGCCTTCGAGGATGTAGAGATCGTCGGCCAGTTGCTTCATGATGCAGGGGTCCGAGTGGAGGACGTTGGGATTCGCGGCTCAGGGCCGGCTTGACGGCGCCGATCCGATAGCATTCCCATGATAATCACGGAACGGCTTGTTTGGCGGCGGTATTGACCGAACTCACGCGGTTGACCAGAATCCGTCCGCGTTCTTGGAACGAGTCCGACACGGATGGGGGAGTCCGTCTCCATGGCCAGGACCGGCCGGTTACTCGAGTCCGCGGTCATCATCCTGGCGATCACTGTTCGGGTTGCTGCCGTCCTGGTTCTCCGCAGTTACGAGGTCCCGCGAAGCACCTACGAGCACGGCGAGATCGCGGCCAACGTGTTGGCAGGGCGCGGTTTCGCCACCCGGTTCCTGGGCGCGGATGGACCGACGTCGCAGCAGGCGCCGGTATACCCACTGCTCGTGGCGATCGCCTACGGCCTGGGTGGCGTGGGAACGCCTCGGGCCTTGCTGTTCCTGGAATTAGGGCAGTCGGTTCTGGGTGGGCTGCTGGTGTGGGAGGTGTTGCGGCTGGCCCGACTCGTCATGCCGGGCCGTCCCTGGATCGCCTGGACCTCCGCGATGGTGGCCGCCATGCATCCCACCCTCATCTACGCCGCGACCCACGTCCAGGTCGCCTCGTTGGGGGCGGTCCTGCTCGTCGGAGCCTTGTCGTGGGCTTTCCGCACCGGTGCGTCTGGCCGGATTCGGGATGCCGCGATCACTGGAGGCTGGCTCGCCGTGCTGGCCCTGACAGATCCGATCCTGTCTCTGGCGATGCATCGGCATCGGCGGGGCGATCTGGGTCGAGCGAGGCAACGAGCCCGGCCGGGTTCGTCGGTCATCCCGCTTGATCGTGGTCACGGTGCTCACGGGTCTGGCAGGGATCTCCCCGTGGTTGGTGCGGAACTACCGGGTACACGGCGAATTCGTGGCGATCAAGAGCACGTTCGGCTATGCCTTCTGGCAGGGCAACTGTGCGCTGAGCGAGGGGACGGACAAGGTCCTCCGCAAGTCGGTCGATCGCATCCTCGAGCGGAGCCAAACGGCGGCGAGTTTGATCGACCTGAATCGGTCGCTCTGGGAGGCCCGACATGAAGCCGGTTATCTCGATGATATCGCTTTGACGAAGGCCGACTACCAGTTGCTCGGATCGGTCTCGGAACCGGAACGGTCGCGTATTCTCTTTCGTCGAGCACTGGCCGACCTCCAGGCCGACCCGTGGCGATACCCGCGACTCTGCCTGCGTCGGCTCCGCTACTTCATCCTCTTCGACGAGACCAATCCCAAGTCGCGGGTGTGGGCTTATCGCGTGGCTCACATGGGGCTGACCGTCTTCGCCGTGGGAGGACTCTTGCTGGCCAGTCCTACAGTCCGGAGACGGCTGATTCCCACGATCCTTACGGCGGCGGCCATCACGCTCTTCCACGCCTTGACGATCGTCTCCGCGCGGTTTCACATCCCCCTGGAACCGCTGATGGCGATCTGGGGCGCGGCGGGGTTCACGCGCTGGGACGTGAGCCCCTCGAAGCGGTCAGCCCCGGCTCCCCACCACGTCGAACGTGTCCGGGTCGAAGGCGGGCTTGGCGTTGTCCATGCGGGCCATTGATTCGGCCCTCTCCGCCGCCTTGGCGTGCATGGAAGCCAGGGTCAGACTGGTGACCAACGCCCCAGCGCTGATCAGTACGGCACAGCCCCAGGCCACGGCCGGCACAGAGACTTCATCGAAGCTCGTCGGCTCCCAGGTGACGCTCGTCAAGAATGCCGCGAGTACGGAGGCTACAGGAACGCCGGCCCCAATCGCGGCCACGCCTCTCGAGCTTCCCAGTCCCACGATCTGCGGAAACTGGAAGGGGGTCTCCATCGCCTTCATCCGTTCGCGATGCTCCCACTCGCGCTTCTTGTGCCGATGTTTCAGCACCAGGATGGTCGGGACCAGGAAGAGCGGCATCAGGATCGCTACGATCGGGATGAGCAAAGGTTCCATCTCGTTCGTTCCTCAAAGGGTTGACCGGACTCTCCGATCGGACACCGGTACCGGATCACCTATTCTAGCCGCGGGTACCAACGACATCGTAGGCATCTTCCTCGACATAAGGCTTGGCGTAGTTGAACGGACCGGAGGACTGCTGAGGTTTGAGCGATTGTCCGGCCAGGACTGCCCCGGAGATCACCGAGGCGATCCCCACCATCGTTGCCCCGATCCACATCTCCTCGCGATAGCCAACCGCCGATGTGGCGAATACCACGGTCAGGAAGACCCCGAGAGGCACCACGCCACCAATCAAGACGGCGATCCGCAACGGTGACCACCAGGGTTGATCCTGCGGCAGCGTTCGCCCGAACTCGAACGCCTTCATGCGCTCGATGTGCTCCAGCTCGCGCTTCCGTCGTTCGTTCCGAAGGCCGAGGATGATCGCCAGTGGAGCGATCGATAGGCCACCGATGACCGCGATATACCCGAGAACCAGACCCGCGATATCCATGATTCGCAACCAGCCCTTTCTCTTGGGAGATCTCAAGGGAGAATCGAACCAACCAGGACCGGGAAAACTCGCAAAGCCCTCGCCCGATGAGTCTCATGCATGGTAAGGTGTCCCCTCATCTCGATCCATTGCAGAGCGGGCCCACGGGGAGGAAGAATCCAAATGACGCGCGACCATCTCTTGGTGATCGATCAGGGGACGACCAGCACGCGTGCGGTCGTCTATAACGCCCAACTCCAGGTCATCGGTCAAGGTCAGGCGGAGGTGCTACCGACCTATCCCCAATCGGGGTGGGTCGAGCACAATCCGGATGCGCTGCTCCGCTCGGTTGGGCCACAAGTCACGCGTGCACTCGATGAATCGGGGGTGAAGGCTGATCGGATCGCGGCCCTCGGCCTGACCAACCAGCGCGAGACGACGATCGTCTGGGAGCGAGCGACCGGCCGGGCGATTGCCCCGGCCCTGGTCTGGCAGGATCGCCGGACCGCGGCGGCGTGCGACCGGCTCAAGGAGCGGCAAGCCTGGGTCGCCGATCGCACCGGACTGGTCATCGACCCGTATTTCTCCGCAACCAAGATCGCCTGGATCCTCGACCACGTGCCCGACGCCCGCCACCGCGCCCTAGCCGGTGAACTGGCCGCGGGGACGGTTGACAGCTTCCTCGTCTGGCACCTGACCGGCGGCCAGCAGTTCGTCACCGACGCCACGAATGCATCCCGAACGCTTCTCATGGACCTCAAGACCCTCGAGTGGGCAGAGGATCTCTGCCAACTATTCGGAGTGCCGCGTGGAATATTGCCCGAGATCCGTCCCAGCTCGGGAGAATTCGGCCGCACGGAAGGCTTGCACTTCCTCCCCGACGGCCTGCCGATCCTGGGCATCGCCGGCGATCAGCAGGCCTCGTTGATCGGCCAGGGCTGCGTGGAGGCCGGGCAGGCCAAGTGCACCTTTGGGACGGGTGCCTTCCTGCTGGCCCATACCGGCGGACGGATCGTCCCCTCGCGTCGCGGCCTGATCACGACTCTCGCGGCCACGCTCGGCGGCCAGCCGCCCCAGTACGCCCTGGAAGGGAGCGTGTTCGTGGCCGGGGCCGCGGTGCAGTGGTTCCGGGATGGGCTCAAGGCGATCGGGGCCTCGTACGAGATCAATCCGCTCTCGCTCGAGGCCGACCCATCCATGGACGTCATCTTCGTCCCCGCCTTGACGGGATTGGGAGCTCCCTACTGGCACCCCTCCGCGCGGGGGACGATCTTCGGACTGACGCGGGCGACCTCGATCGCCGACCTCGCCCGCGCCACGCTCGAAGGCGTGGCTTTCCAGGTCACCGACTTGATCGAGGCCATGAATCATGACCTGGGCTACCCTCTGACCGACATCCGCGCCGACGGCGGAATGGCGAAGTCCGACCCGTTCCTCCAGTTCCAGGCGGACCTGCTCGGCCTGCCCATCCACCGCAGCCCGCACACCGAATCGACGGCCTTGGGAGCCGCACTTCTCGCTGGCCTGGGTGCCGGACTCTGGCCGGATCTCTCAACGGCCACCGAGCGGATCACGTCGGGCGGCCAGACGCTCACACCGGGTCGCGACGACGAGTGGAGGAAGCAGGTCCACGCCCGATGGCGACAGGCGGTTGAGACAGTGATCAAGCATTACGCGTGATTTCAGGACGACGCACAGGATGAGGTCGCGCCAGCCATGAAACGATTTCGCATCGCCACGTTGATGTCTCTGATTCTCTACGCGGCGATCGGCCTTACTGTGCTCGTCGTTCCCCAAAGCACGCGGATCTGGGTAAGCACCGTGTATACTCTGACGGGCTTCTTCATGGCAATCGCAACCCTCATGGCCTTCCTCCGGCGCGGACGCGAACAGGCGGCCTGGACCGGCTTCGCCGTCTTCGGCTGGGTCTATCTCTTTCTACTGGGATTCCAGGACTCGTCCGGCTTCCCCGAAACGCGGTTACTCACCTCGTGGATCGTCCATGAGCTGTTCGAATCAGTACGAGATCGCCTCAGACTTCTCTTCTGGGACGAATCCCCGTTCTTAGCCATCAGTCATTCGTGCTTCACGATACTCTTCGGGTGGGTCGGGGCTCTATTGGCAGGATCGTTCGCCTCGAACGGGGAGTCGCATCAAGACTCCTCACCCTCCCATCGCCACGGGGTCACGTGAGCATCCGCGGCGGGGCGGCGGGGTCAAGCCTGGTCGGCGATGGTCTTCAAGATCCCCATGATCTTCGGCAGATTGTCGATGAAATGCTCGTCGCGGTCGAGCAGAACCTCCTCACCATCCATCCGCAGGAACTTCCACGCGGCACCCGTGCTGACGACGCCGAAGACCGGGCCAGAACGCTCATGGGTGCGCTCGTTACAGAGCCGGGAGGCATACATCGCGGCGATACACTGGCCGAGTCCCGTCCGGATCAGATCGTTCTTGGCCTCGACGACCGCAACGAACGGGGCGCGGAGGATGTGCTCACTCCCGCCTTTGGTGAGGATGAAGTCGCAGTAACCGCCCAGTCCTCGTGCCGGGTCAACATCCCATTCGACGCCGGAAAACAGGGCGATCTTGCCGCCCGCCAATCGGCGGAGCTCCAGTAATACGGGTGCAATGATGAATTCGGACTTGGCCTTCTCCGTGCTGTTCGCCAAGGCCAACTGCACACCTTCACGCACAACCTCCGCGATCGAGTCCCGGACCGGACACTCGGGCGCATTCGAGAAGAGATCTGCGTCGCTCAAGTGCAGCCCGAGGTCCTGCTCCACCTTCGGAAAACTGAAATCGCGGAAAGACATAATGCCTCACTTATCCCGACTGATCGACCCCCCGCCCGCCAGGGCGGCCTGGGCGGCGGCCAGGCGGACGATCGGGACGCGGAACGGCCAGCGTCCCAGGTCGGAACGAGCCCAGGTCTGGCGAGGCACTGGTCCACCGAGACGCCCCGCAACTTACGCGGTCTTCCGATCCGGACCAATCTTCCCGGAGAAGATGCCGATCACCTCGAAGATCTTGAACAGGGCGACCAGCACCTCCTCTCCGGCCGACTGGATGACAACACCATAGGAACCACTCTCCCCAGGGATGGACGGCGGAAAGATTTTCAGACTATGTCCACGGACAGAGACCACTCGGTCATCCTTGAGAAGGACCGTAAAGTCCTTGATCCCCTGACCTGTGCTCCAGAAGTCGAGATAACTGGCAACGACATGGGGACGCACGACTTCGCCGACAGGAATAGCCGGATCCGCCGGTATCTCAGCCTCATCCACGTACTCGGCGACCAGCAGGCAGCCGGTATTCACACCCGCAAGGTCGGTCATGGGATTTTCACCTCAGGAGAAGGGACTGCTGGGCAATCATCTCACCATCATACCAGAATTGAACCCAGTACAAGCCTGGTTCGAGAAACAGACAGTTTCGGATGCGGAACGTGACTCCTACGACTTCCAGAGGGTCGCTTCCGAGCAGAAGGGTTCGCGTGCGGGTGCGAAACACGACCTGGCCCGAATCAGCATGGAGAATCTCGATGCGCCCCTCGGCGGGGCCGCGACATTCCGTGATTTGAAGAAAGATGCAGAGTTCCCGAAAAAGTAATGGAAAGGGCGGTTGTGCCAGTCCTTGGATGGCGCTAATCAGTCCGACGATCGTCACGCGGCGCGGATTGTCCGGGTCTGTTTGAACGTCTTCACAGAGGATCATATAGCGAACGATCGGGAGAACCTCACTCATCCGCTCGCCTCCAAGCCGACGTACAGAAACCTGGCGATCGAGACGAGAAATCCTTACGCGGAGCACTCGGCCAGGAGTGCAAATGTGTTCGGTTCGAAGCAATCCACATTGAACTCCGGTCCCGAAATGGCGACGACCCGTCCCTCTCTGATCCAGGCGGTCTCCCCGGCGCCGCCGATCTGGCCCAGAAACTCGGTGATGTGAGACGCGGCAGGCACTCCGTCGATGTCAACTCCAACGAACTGAAGCTTGCCCTCCGGGTCGAGCCACGACAGGACCTCGGTGAGCTTCGTGAATGCGTGGCACGCGTGAATGCTCCAGAACGCCATCAGGAACAGGACACCACAACGGATCTCCCCGATGATCGATTCATCGGGTCGGTCCCGGTAATCGAGCCGCTCTTCAGACAATCGTGACCTGGTGATCAGCGATGAAGGAACGTCGGCCCTATGCTTCATCGAGGCTCAACCCTCCAAACGCAGGCTGATGTTCGCATTCCTTGAGAGAGTTCGCGAGCCCAATCATACCTCGTCAGACCGACTGGAGCCCGGGTTCGAGCGGTCTTCGAGCTTCCCGAAAACCGCTCAGCCCGGCTCTATCGATTTAGCTGCTGGAAGAAGACCGCATATTCATGCTACTTATCCCGACTGATCGCCCCCCCTCCCGCCAGCGCCGCCTGGGCGGCGGCCAGGCGGGCGATCGGCACCCGGAACGGCGAGCAGGAGACGTAGTCCATCCCCACCTTGTGGCAGAACACGACGCTGTCGGGATCGCCGCCGTGCTCGCCGCAGATCCCGACCTTCAGGTGCTCGCCGTGCTTCTCCCGACGGGCCTTGCGGCCCTTGGTCGTGCCGATCTCGACGAGCTGGCCGACGCCCTTGACATCCAGCGTCTGGAACGGATCCACCGGCAGGATCTTCTGATCGACATAGGCCGGCATGAATGACCCGATGTCGTCGCGGCTGAAGCCGAAGGTCATCTGGGTGAGGTCGTTGGTGCCGAACGAGAAGAACTCGGCCTCCTCGGCGATCTGGTCGGCCGTGAGGGCGGCGCGGGGCAGCTCGATCATCGTGCCGATCAGGTACTCGACCTTCACGCCGGCCTTCTTCATCTCCTCCTCGGCCACGGCGATGGTCCGCTTCTTGAGGAAGACCAGCTCCTCGACCGTGCCGATCAGCGGGATCATGATCTCGGGGAGGACCGTCTTGCCCCGCCTCTTGACCTCGATCGCGGCATCAATAATGGCTCGGATCTGCATGTCGCCGATCTCGGGGAACTTGATCGGCAGGCGGCAGCCGCGGAGTCCGAGCATCGGGTTGGCCTCGTGGAGCTGCTCGACCCGGCGCCGGACCTTCTCGACCGAGATCCCGAGCTGACGGGCGACGTCGGCCTGGCCGGTGGGGTTGTCGTCCTTGGGCAGGAACTCGTGGAGTGGGGGATCGAGCAGGCGGATGGTCACGGGGAGGCCGTCCATCGCCTCGAAGATGCCGATGAAATCCTGCTTCTGGAACGGCTCGAGCTCGGCCAGCGCGGCCTTGCGGCCGACCTCGTCGTCGGCAAGGATCATCTTCCGCATGGCGATGATCCGCTGACCGGCGAAGAACATGTGCTCGGTGCGGCACAGTCCGATCCCCTCGGCGCCGTAGGACCGGGCGCGGGCCGCGTCCTCCGGCGTGTCGACGTTGGTGCGGACCTTGAGGACCCGGACCTTGTCCGCCCACGACATCAACGTGGCGAAGTCGCCCGAGATCGTCGGCGCGACGGTCGGGACCTCGCCGATCATGACGTCGCCGGTCGTGCCATCGATCGTCAGGTAGTCGCCGGCTTTCACGACTTCGCCGTTGATCGCGACGTGGCCCGCCACCTCGTCGATCTGGATCTCGGCGCAGCCGACGATACACGGCTTGCCCCAGCCGCGCGCCACCACCGCGGCGTGGCTGGCCTTGCCGCCGGTCGCCGTCAGGATGCCGCTGGCCAGGTGCATGCCGGCGACGTCCTCGGGGCTGGTCTCCTTGCGCACCAGCAGGATCGGGTCCTTGGGATGCGCATGGTGATGGGCGACCGCCGCTTCGGCGGAGAGGATCACCTTGCCGCACGCCGCGCCCGGGCTGGCCGCGATCCCGCGGGCGACCGCCGTCCGCTCGGCCTTGGGATCGAGCTGGGGCAGGAGCAGGTGATTGAGACTGTCGGGGCTGACCCGCTTCATCGCCGTCGTCTCATCAATAAACCCCTCCTTGACCATCTCGACAGCGATCCGCACGGCCGCGGTCCCCGTCCGCTTCCCGGTCCGGGTCTGGAGCATGTAGAGCGTGCCGTCCTGCACCGTGAACTCGATGTCCTGCATCTCCTTGTAGTGCGACTCGAGCTTCGCTCGGATCTCTAGGAGATGCTTATATATAACGGGAAGGAACTCCTTCATGTGGCTGATGTGCTCGGGGGTCCGGATCCCCGCGACCACGTCCTCGCCCTGGGCGTTGACCAGGTAGTCGCCGAAGAAGTCGTTCTCGCCGGTATTGGGGTCGCGGGTGAACGCCACGCCGGTGCCCGAGGTATTGCCCGTATTGCCGAAGACCATGGCCTGGACGTTGACGGCCGTTCCCTTGAGCGAGGTGATCCGTTCGATCCGCCGGTACTCGACGGCCTTGTTGCCCATCCAGCTATTGAAGACGGCCATGATGGCCTTCCAGAGCTGGTCCTTGGGATCTTGCGGGAACGGTGCGCCGACGTGCTTCTGGTAGACCGCCTTGTAGCGCCGGACCAGCTCCTTCAGGTCGTCGGCGCTGAGGTCGGTGTCGAGCTTGACCCCGCGCTCCTTCTTGAGGCCCTCGAGCTCGTGTTCGAACTCCTTGTGCTCGACGTCCATCGCGGTCGAGCCGAACATATCGATGACGCGGCGGTAACCGTCGTAGGCGAACCGGGGGTTGTTGGTCTTCTTGGCCAGCCCTTCGACCGAGGCGTCGGTCAGGCCGAGGTTGAGGATCGTGTTCATCATGCCGGGCATGGAGAGGGCGGCACCGGAGCGGACGCTGACCAGGAGCGGGTCCGACGGGTCGCCGAACTTCTTGCCGACGGCTTCCTCCATCCGGGCCAGGGCGGCCTCGACCTGCGGCTTGACCGCGTCCGGGAGCTGGCGGTTGCGATCGTAGTAGTCCGCGCAGACCTCGGTCGTGATGGTGAACCCGGGTGGGACCGGGATGCCGATCAGGCTCATCTCGGCCAGGTTGGCGCCCTTGCCGCCCAGCAGCTCCTTCATCTCGGCCCGACCCTCGGCCGAGCCGCCGCCGAAGGAGTAAACGTACTTTTGTGGGTTCGCCATTGTTCTCGCTCCCCAGGTTGTCACACAGTTGCTTGCGGCGAAGAGGATCGCTCGTAATGCCATGGAATAACGAACGTTATCGTTTTGAGCACCGATCGTCAAGCATCCCCTCGTGATGCGAGAACCCCGCGAATCCCAAGATCACTTCAACGCCCTGGTTAGGAATCCGGAGAGAACGTCGGTCCGACTTTCCAGCGGGACTCGGCCAGAATTTCAGGTTGGAAAGTCCGACCGACCTGCACACCTCTGCCTGTTCGATACCGTCAACAAATCTTCCCCAAGACTCTCGGACGTCGCTTGGTTTTGCAAGCTTGCTATGTGGTCTGACGCCGCCCCTGGGTTCGTTTCGTCGCTTCCCTGATGGCACCGATCCCGCCGCCCGCCACTCGCCACCCAGACGCGGCTGGGTTCGCTTCGTCGCGTCCACGCTCGTCCGACCCCATGGCCTGCTCTCTCGATCAACTCGATACAATTGATACACTTTCCCCAGATCTCCCAATTGTGGCTTTGTTTTGCGAGTTTCGCGTCGGTTGGCCATCTTGGCTGGCTTCGTTTCGTCGGTTTCGGGTTCGTCGGACCCCACGGCTGGGTTCGTTCCGCGCGGGTGAGTTCTTCGGAGAGTGGCGAGTGCGTTGATGCACGATTCAATTCTGTCCTGCATTCCATCGCCCTCCTTTTTTTGTCTCTTCGCGCACCCCGAACGCCGTCGGGGCCCCCTGACATCACTAATTATAGAAACTTTTGTGGGATTGAGGTCTTGGATGAGGAGATTCCTGAGATGGGTTCCGGTGTTGGGGACGACGATCGACACCGGCTGTTCGTGGGCGGTCGTTCTTGATCGGCAACGGGACACGATGTCGCTGGAGTCCGAGCGGACGGACGCCGGATCTCAATTCACGGACTGGGTCGCCCGAGAGTACCGAGAGATTTCGCGACCACCCACTTTTCGCTGCTCAAGGACACCCAGCATTTGTGGCAAGTCTGGCAACGCTTCCATAACTGGTCTCTTGACACTCACCGACACCGCGAGCCATCCCGGCATCAGCGCGAACCTCTGCGAGTCCCTCTTGCTTCTCCGCCCTACAGGTGACCGATCTTCTCTGAACGTCTCTGTCTCATGGTCCCGTGCGCTGCTTCCCGAAGGTCGCGAGTCGACGCGGGAGGTCCAGTTGAGGCAGGAGTCTTTCGATGTCGCGGAGGTTCTCGCCCCAAGATTGCGATCGGTGCCCGAGCCACGAGTCGATCGTTTCGTCGGCTTCGTGGACGAGCTTCGCGGCCTGCCCCTTCCGGGCCTCGGCTTGCCTGCCGGAGAGGTCCGATTCACCCTGTTCGACCAGGGCGAGGAGATCCGCGCCAAAGCGGATCTGGACGAATATTACTATTCCCTTGCGGGCCACGCTCACCTTCGCAATCGAGTCGTCAGCTTCAAGGGAGTCCTGCAACGGCTGCCCAGATTGAACCGGGTCCAGCACGTGACCGATTTCCAGATCGTCGAATTCGATGACGGCATCCACCCCGAGATGGAGGAAACGGAGCGACCATGATCGACGGCGACAGCCCCTTTTCTACGCTGCCGAGCCCGATTTCGGTTGAGGTGCGAGGAGTCTCATGATGGACACTCCTCGCCGAACACCACCGAGCTCGTGATGGTGGAGCGCGGTCATCGGCGGTATCCCCCTCACCCGGCCTTTGTCCGACCTCTCCCCAAGGGGCGAGGTAGGCAAGACCGGCGCACCCTCCATCGCCCTCGCCCCAAACAGGGAGACGGTTGGGGTGAGGGGGTTTTCGGCGAGGAGTGCCTGTCGAACGAATCCTCTCAGGTCGCGTAGGCGTCAACCCGGAACCGGTGCAAGTTCTCTCGGACCCAGGCGATCGTCTCGTCGAGCCCGCGCTCGAGCGAATACTGGGGCTCCCATCCCCAGAGGTCGCGGGCCAGCGCCGTGCCGGCGAGGAGCCGTTCGACTTCGCTGGCCGCAGGCCGGATGCGCTGGTCCTCGGACTCGACCCGGATCGGCCGGCCGAGTCGTCGGCCGATCGTCTCGACCAGCTCGCCGATCGAGATGTCCTCGCCGCGGCCAATGTTCACCACCCGGCCCAGGGCCGCCTCACAGCTCGCAATCGCGACGAAACCCGCCACTGTATCTTTGACATACGTCAGGTCGCGACGAGGGTCGAGTCTGCCGAGCTTGACGACCGGCCGCGAGAGCGCCTGGCTGATGATCGTCGGGATGATCGCTCGGGCCGATTGACGCGGGCCGAACGTATTGAAAGGCCTCAGGATCGTCACCGGCAGATCGAACGACCGGTGGTAGCTCTCTCCCAAAGCGTCCGCCGCGATCTTGGTCGCCGCGTAGGGCGACTGGCCCTGAAGCGGATGCCGTTCGTGGATCGGCACCGACCGCGCCGTGCCATAGACCTCCGACGTCGAGGTCAGGACCACCCGCTCCAGAGTTGAGCTGTCGCGGCAGGCCTCGAGCACATGCGCCGTGCCCAGCACATTGGTTTGAATCACGTCGTAGGGATTGTGATAAGAGTACGGGATCGCGATCAAGGCTCCAAGGTGGAATACTTCCTCCTGCCCATCGACGGCCTTCCGCACGGCGGTCGGATCCTTCAGGTCGCCCCTGGCCAGTTCGATCTCAGCCTGGACTTCCCCGGGCAGATCGGCAAGGTGTCCACGATCGTCCCGACCGCTGTAACGCACGAAGGCGCGGACTCGATGTCCTTCCCGCACCAGGCGTTCCGCCAGATGGCTCCCGATAAATCCCCCCGCGCCCGTCACCAGGACCTTCTTGCCCATCAGGGTCCGACTCCTTCCCTCGCGCGACCGGCGTTATCCTCATCATCCGGGATATCGCCCGGAGCCGAAATCCTAAGCCTTTCTCCCAGTCGCCGCCATCTCGAATCTTCGGTCCCAGGAAGGACCAGCCGGGGGACAGGCTTTCCTCACCAAGCCGGATCGGTCCATCCAGACCACTCAATCCTCTCCTTCTCAAGAAAAGATGGAGTTTGCTTATTTTCTCCAGAATCACTAAAGCAATTATTCTCTGAGACCGATAAGTCTTACTAAACTTGTGCAGTCGGTGATTTCCAGCGACGCTCAACAGGGGCGATTTGGTCGCCGTTGATGAACCATGAAGACGACTGAGCGTGGGCAACCTCCGATGGTCTCGCGACGGATCCTGGTCGGCCTAGTCGCCGCGCTGGGTTTATCCGTCTTGGGCTGGCAGAAGATCGAGAACGGGTTCTGCGCGTTCCATTTCTGGATGATCGCGCGGCTGGCTGAGTGGGACTCGTGGAGACCCGGTGAGAAAGACGGCGTGCTGGTGAGCCAGTGGCCCGATTCGTCGCCCTTCGAGGTGAGTGAAGCGGCGCCGAGGGTCGACCGCTCGACTGTGCAGCCGATTGCGCACGAGGTCCGTCCGGAAGCATCGGGGAGGGACGGCCGAGGACGGACCCTTTCTGAGTCGGGCGACACGGAATCGGTTGTCAGCGTCCGGCCGACGTTTCCGGGCCCGATCGCCTTCGAGCCGATTTCCGGGGATGACGAGCTGGATTCGGGAGTTGACGCCGCACTCAATCGCCTCACCGATGGGGCGACGCTCGGACCGCCCCTGCCCGAAGGGAGGGGACCACGGTCGGACCGGTTGGCCCTCGACGAAGACCTGTCCGTCGAGGCCGGAGACTGGGTGTCATCGCACGAAGAGGCATCCCTCGAACTGAGACTGGCCCTTGAGCTTTGGCGGTTCGCCGATGGGGTTGGGTCCGATTCCTCGATTCCCAGTCCGTCAACTCGGCCGCGACCTGTGCTTGCGGCCAGCAATCCGGTGGATGATCTTTTCGAGGAGAACCCCGAAGGGTACGAACCGGCCGAGGAGGACTCGGCCTCTTCGATGTCGAGCCGGCCATCGTCAACGATGGCCGGGGCGAGCGTCGAGCCGGTCGAGGCTTTCGAAAACGTGGAGACGCTTCTCGACGAATGGAATGGCTGCGACGACGGGCTTGGCATCGCGCAGGAGTCTCAGCCGGCTCCTCCCGTCGCGCCTCGGGGATTCGAGCCAATCGTCGTGGCGGGGGACCTGGATCAGGTGATCGCCTACCAGCTGAATCGGGCATGCGAAGGGATCGATCTCAGACCTCCGGAAGCCGGACGGGACCTTGGCCGAAACACGGTCCATTCGTCGAGCGACGAGATCAACGCCATTGCCCGGCAACCCGAAGCCAGGTCCGCTCTGGACCTTTCCACACGCTCCGGCGTCGCTCATCGTCCAACCGCCCCGTGCACCGAGGAATCGACAGGTTCTCCGTGCCACGACGAATTGGGGCGAGCGATTGCCTTGACCCGCGACGCCGCTTGCGCCTGGATGGATGTGTTGGCGGGGACGACCTCGGTTCGTGTGACTTCTCGCTGATCGAACCGGGACAAAGACTAATTGTCGCGCACGGAGGCGATGATGATCGAAGGCTCCTCTCCGCTGTCCTCGGTCGGAAGCGTGTCGAGGTCAAAGACGGCCCGACGGTAGCCGAGCGCCACAGCCACTCTGAGAACCTCACCATAGCTTGGGAAGGTTTTTCCCGAGAGTTCCTTGAACCGCTGGATCGCGTTCATGAACTCCAGCTCGTCGTCAGTGTATTGCTTCTCGAAGGTGGTCGGGTCGATCCGACGTCGTCGTTCCGTTTTCTCTCGACGCTCACGGGGTCGTTCGGGAACAGCGCTGCTGGGATCGTCGCGGCGCGAGGCCCCGGGACCGCGGCGTTCACGCCCGTGCCGACGTTCATGGAACAGGGTGTCCCCGGGATAAGCGGAAAAATCGAATTCCGGTTTCGGCGAATTCGTCTGATCATGGTCATCGGTCATCGGAATCGGATCCCAAGACGGTCTTCCGGAGTGGTCTCCTCACGTACCTCGGTTCGAAAGAACTTGTAGGATACAGAGAGACTGCTGTCAAAGATCGTGAATGCTCGTATGGGCCGATGAGCACCCCGACGGTTCAGAGATTGGCGGTTCGGGCCAGCGTGTGGCATAATAGATCGCCATGTGATGGAGGCCACAGCGATTGGTCGTGCACCCGGAATGACGACTCTTGAGGGAAGAACAACCCGATTCCGTCGCCGAAGGTCACGTGCCGTCCCGATGCTCGCGAGAGGCAATCCTCGCGGGATGACGCCCGGCACGCCGTTGTCCTGTGTCTTGAGGATGTCGAGAAGGGGTCCCTGTCGGGGCAGTCGAGCTGAGCCTGGCTCAGGCGCAACCCACCAATTGAACGAGAATTGCGTCGGTCGGTTGCATCCACCCTGCCGGTAACGAATCGGGCATTCGCGACATCCTGTTAGAGAGGGCCTTGTCGTAAAGTATCCTGTTCCGTAAGTTGATATGAGGGAACATCGAGCGCCCATACCGGTGCCGGTGATGGTGCCGGTCACTTCCTTCTAGCGGAGAGCATCGACCATGTCCCTAATCGCACGACTTTGGAGAGGTGCCGGGTTCCTGATACTGGGTGGCGTGCTGCTGTCCGGTGCTTCAACCTTCGGTGCCGACGATTCACCCGTCGCGAAGCAATTGACCGATCTCGGCCGCCAAGCTCTCGCACAGGGCTCGGTGCCGACGGCCCGAACTTTCTTCCAGAAAGCCCTCAAGCTCGAGCCGACCAACCAGGCCGCAGCCCGGGGACTGGAGGAGATCAGCGAACCGACGGCTCGGTCGTCCGGGTCGCCCGGCAGGACCCGGCCACTCCTCCGGCGGCTCCCGCGGCCAACCAGCCGGCCGCCAGCACCCCCGCCGATACCCAGGCGACCCTGGAGCAGACCCAGGCGGCGGAAAACCTCGCCCGGCAGCAGTTGACCAACGATGTCGAACAGCGGCTCAGCAACGCACGCGAGATGATGAACGCGCGCCAGCCCGAGGCGGCCTTGAACGCCTTGCGCCTCACTCTCAACGTCGTTCGCTCCGCCACCTCGGTCCCCGAGGCCGACCGCTTGAAGCTGGAACGCCGAATCCAGGCCCAGTTGATCTCCACCGTGCAGGCCGAGGAGCGGGTCGTCGGCGAACGGGCCGAACAGCTCCGCATCGAGTCCGCCGCCGAGCAACGCAGCCGCGCTATCGACATCTTCCAGCGCAACAAGGAAACCATCGCCTCCATGATGGTCCAGTTCGACACCCTCATGAGCGAAGGGGTCTACAACGTCCTGTTCAACGGCGGCATGGGCGATATCAAGGCCGCCACCCAGCCGTTCTACGAGGCCCGGCTCCTGGCCCAGAAGGCCTATTCCTTGCAGCGCGGGGCTCCTCTGCCCTACAGCGATAACGACCCCGCACCCGCGGCCGGCGAAGTTCGTCGCCAACGCCCTGAACTTCTATCAACCAGGAACAGCAGTTCCGCAAACTCAAGTACTTCCGCTTCCTGCTCACGATGCAGGACGTCACTCGCGCCTCGGTCCCCTTCCCCGACAATCAATTCATCGAGTATCCCGATGCCGATTGGTGGCGGTATATCTCGGAGAAGCGGATCAAGCGCTGGGGCCGGGCCGTAGACCTCTTCGACCGCGATCCCAAGACTCGCCAGATCCTCGAGAAGCTCGACGAGCCGATCTCGATGTCCTTCGCCAATGAGACGCCGCTGGACGACGTGCTCAAGTACATCAAGCAGGCGACGACCACGCCGACGTTCGCGGGGATTCCGATCTATGTCGATCCGCTGGGCCTGCAAGAGGCGGAGCGGTCGCTCAACTCGACCGTGCAGATCGACCTGGAGGGCGTTCCGCTGAAGACGACCTTGCGACTGATCCTCAAGCAACTGGGCCTGACGTATACCGTCAAGGACGGCTACATGATGATCACGTCGGAGGAGTCGGAAGACAAGCAGACCGAGATCCGCGTGTATCCCGTGGCCGACCTGGCGATCATCCCCATGTCGCTGATGATGGGCGGTGGTGGCGGCATGGGCGGCGGTATGGGTGGCATGGGCGGCGGCATGATGGGCGGTGGCATGGGTGGCATGGGCGGCGGCATGGGTGGCGGCATGATGGGCGGCAATGGGTGGTATGGGCGGCATGGGCGGCGGCATGATGGGCGGAATGATGTCCGTTCCACCAGTCGATCCCCAGGTGCCCGAGGGCGCCGAGAGCGACTATTTGCAAAAAAAAAGCAACTGACCGAGGCGCTTCAAGGCAACCCATCCTCTAAGTCTTCGCCAAAGTCGCAGGGCCAGCGCGGCGGTTCGCCGGCTGGCCCTTCGTCGTTACAGGGCTCGTCGCGCGATGGTGGTCCGGCCATCCGGCCCATGTCGCCAGGGGGCAGCCTGGAGATGGCCCCCTTGATCCGCCCACGCGGCGCGAAGGGTCAGGATCTGATTGTGATCGAGGGGCACAGACCAAGCAGCCTGGCCGTGACCCGACCGAGCAGCCACACCGATCCCCTGACGTTCTGGATGAATTTCTACCGGACGAAGGACGAGAAGAAGGCGGATCCTGAGAGTCTCCGCGAGACCGTCGCGCTGTTGAACTTCAACGGCAAGAGCCGCGACATCGAGGCTGCCTTGCGAGGTTATCTGACCCACCAGGGGAAGCATCGCGAGACCTGGATGTATGAAGCGCTGGCTCTGGCGATCGAGATGAATCGCGGCCCGGCCTCGGACGTCAAAACCTCGCTCGGCTACGCGGCCGACCTGGCGCAGCGGACCCACAACCCCAACTTTCTGGTGAGCGTGGCCTCGATGTTGTTCATGCGCGGGTATTACGACCGTGTCGGCGCGCTGCTGGACGAGGCCGCCGACAAGGTTCCGCACCGAGCGGAGCCGCTGGCCATGTCCGTCAACCTGGCCCAGAAGACCAAGGACCCGTTGCGGATGAGTGCGGCCATTGACCGCCTCCTCTCGCTCGGCTGGCCTGGCCAGGACGAATACTTCCGCGTCGAGTCCCGCAATCAGGCCGAGATCCTGGCCAAGACGCTCCGCGAAGACGGACGCAGTCCGGAAGCCGATGCCATGCTGGCCAAGCTGACCGAGTCCGAGGCCCGGGATGTGTTCATCCGCCTGACCTGGGATGGGTCGGCCGATTACGACCTGGCCGTGGAGGAACCATTGGGTGTGACGGCCAGCTACCAGATGCCTCGCACCGTCTTTGGGGGCTCGGTGATCAAGAACGGATACGGATCTCATCCCGAGGAGGTGTACGTCTGCCCGAGGGGCTTCGACGGCGACTATACCGTTCGCGTCAGCACGATCTGGACCGACCCCAGCAAGCCAGTGACCAGTCTGACCCTTGAGACCATCGCTCACGAAGGAACCGCCCAGGAGCAGAAGACGGTCTACAAGCTCCCACCTCAGAAGTTCAACAAGCCGTTCGTCCTCCATCTCTCCGGCGGCCGTCGCAAGAAGGTCCTCCCCTTCATCGACCCCAGGGCGGCCCTGGTTGAAGCGGCCCAGGAGCAAGCCAAGAAGAACCTCAAAACCGGCAAGGGTGCCCGAGGCACTTCCAAGAAACCTTCCAGCAACGACGCCCAACCGAAGCCATCGGCCAAGGAAGCGGTGAAGCCCAAGTTCTAGCTCTGGATCGGATGGAT
The DNA here is from genome assembly GCA_963845695.1 of uncultured Isosphaeraceae bacterium. Taxonomy (GTDB): domain Bacteria; phylum Planctomycetota; class Planctomycetia; order Isosphaerales; family Isosphaeraceae; genus CAWJTV01. The sequence goes on from CAWJTQ010000027.1 coordinate 46,308, forward strand.
CTCCCCAGTGGCGTCACCCGGTTCCATTGCGATGGTATAGCGGCACGGGTTATATTCGTCGGAGGAACAGTGGCTCGGGATCGCCGAGCCCGAGATTCCTCGGAACGCGATGAACCACCCTGGCACACGGAAGCGAACGACGGCCAGGAAGCGGATGGACCTCTGGATGGAGCATGACCCATGAGCGACAACCACCGAGCGGCTCGCCGGTTCGTCGCGGTCGTCCTGGGATTGTGGGGACTCGGGCTGACGGACGCCGCGGGTCTGGCCCAGGATCCTGCCCAATCGCTGTCGGCCGGCTTCCGGAAGGCGGCCGGGCGCGTGCGATCGTCTCTCGTCGCCCTCCGCCCACTGGATGGTCGAACTGCCCGCGATTCCGTTGGGGCCGACCGGCCTGCGCCGGCTCGGGCCAACCGGTGTGCTGCCGCCCATGGCCGCACTTCGGGAAGACGCCGATCGCCCACCGGGGTGTTCGGGCGTTATCGTCGATGCCGAACACGGCCGGATTCTCACGACCGACCATGCGCTCCGGGGAGCATCCCAGGTCCTGGTCGTGTTTGCCGACGGTCGACAGCGTGTCACCAGCCAGATTCGGCGCGACCCTCGGGGCGACCTGGCCCTTCTGGTCGTGGATCCCCAGGGCCTGAACCTGACCCAGGTCCATTGGGGCGATGCCAGCACCTTGGAGCCGGGAGATTGGGTGCTCGCCCTGGGCCAGCCGGGGGGCTCCGCGCCGACGATGTCCGCGGGGATCGTCAGCGCGCGGAGACGGATCGGCGGCGAGTCGTTGATCGAGACCGACGCCGTGATGGTTCCGGTCAACTCGGGGGGAGCGCTCGTCAACCTTCAGGGAGACGTGGTAGGGATCAACAAGGTGGGGTGGAGACGACAGGACGGCCTGGAAGGGATGGGACTCGTGATCCCCGCGGACCGTGCGCGAAGGATTGCCGCGGATCTGGCGCAATTCGGCCAGGTGCGGCGCGCGTATATCGGAGTTCAGGTCGAGCCGGTCAACCCGTCGGCGCCGACCCACCGGGAACAACCTGTCGGCGTGGTGCTCGTCGGAGTGGAGGCGAGTGGCCCGGCAGCCGAGGCTGGCCTTCGTGCGGGGGACGTCCTCATCAACGTCGCGGGCCGGCCGATCGAAGGGATCGCCGGCCTTCAGGACCTGATCGAGTTCGTGCCGATCGGTGAAGAATTGATCCTCACGATGGAACGGCAAGGCAAACGGTCGGACGTGAAAGTCCGGCCGCGGGCGATGCCCAACCCGGTGGGACCGATAGGGTCGAGACGGCGGCGTGGTCCAGTCCTGGAAACCCGCCGTGATTTGATGAGGGGACGGTTCCCAGTCCGCGAGCGGGTGATTCCCGGCCCGACGACGCCGGGCCGCCCCGTTGTACCGGAATCTACCCCGCCGACGATCTCGCCCGCTCGCCCGGACGGTTCAGCGACACCGCCTCTGGAAACACCTGTCGGGCCAGCCGAGCCCCCGCCGCAATCAGCGAGCGGCCGCTCCTGCCTTGCCTTGTGCTGACGGCGTTGCGATCAGGGACGAACTTCAGAACCCAGTTTCTCTCGTTTGATGCTCTCGGAACAAGGATGGTTTACCGCATGAAACGCCGCATCCTCGTCGTCAACGACATGGAGTTGAATCGCAATCACCTTCGCAAGGTCCTCGAAATCGACGGTTTCGATGTCGTGACGGTCAGCGACGGCCGCTCGGCCTGGGACGAGCTCCAAGCCAACAAGTATCATCTCGTGATCACCGACATGCGGATGCCCGAGCTGAGCGGGCTGGATTTGCTGACCGAGGTGCGCAAGGAGCGGCTGCCGGTCGGAATGATCGTGCTGACGGCGTTCGGCGACCCGACCGAGGCCCTGCGCGCCATGAAAGCCGAGGCCGATGACTTCATCACCAAGCCCTACGACCCCGAACAACTCCGGTTCCTGGTCAAGCGGATCCTCGATCGTCGCGAGCTGATCGACGAGCTGGAGCAGCTTCGCAAGCAACCAGGCGAGAGCTACCAGTTCCACAAGATGGTGTCCAAGAGCCCGAAGCTTCGCAAGGTCTTCGAGCTGATCGAGCAGGTCGGGCCGATCGGCTCGACGGTCTTGATCCAGGGGGAGACGGGGACGGGCAAAGAGCTGGTCGCCCGCGCCATCCATGCCGCCGATCCGCGCCGATCCGGCCCGTTCGTCGCGCTGAACTGCGCCGTCTTGAACGATGCTTTGCTCGAGAGCGAGTTATTCGGGCACGAGCGTGGGTCCTTCACGGGGGCCGAGCGGCGGAAGATCGGTCGCTTCGAGCTGGCCAATGGCGGGACGCTCCTGCTCGACGAGGCCGGCGATATTCCCCCCACGCTCCAGGCGAAGCTCCTGCGCGTGCTCCAGACCGGCCAGTTCGAGCGGGTGGGCGGGACGGAGACGATCCAGGTCGAGGTTCGGATCATCGCGGCCAGCCACAAGATCCTGGAGGAGGAGGTCCGGAAAGGCCGGTTCCGTGCTGATCTGTTCTACCGCCTCAACGTGATCCGGATCGACCTGCCTCCCCTCCGGGAGCGGACCGAGGACATTCCGCTACTGGCCACGCACTTCTTGCAACAACATCGGTCGCCCGGCAAGACGGAGGTGACCGAGATCGCCGCCGAAGCGATGCAGGCCCTGTTGCGGCACGGCTGGGCGGGGAACATCCGCGAGTTGGAGAATGCCGTCAAGGCGGGAGTGGCCCTGGCCGACGGCTCCGTGCTCCGACGCGACGACCTGCCCGAGTCGGTCGCCCCGCGCCTGTCCGTCCCCTCACGCGGCAATTCCTTGATCGATATCGAACGCCCGCTGCCCGAGTTGACCTGCGAGCTCATCGGGCAGGTCGAGCGCGAGTACTTCGTACGACTCCTCTCCCAGTACAAGGGGAATGTGGCGCGTTGTGCGCGGCATAGCGGTCTGTCGCGGCGGAGCGTGACCCAGAAGCTCCAGAAGTACGGCCTCGAACGAACCTCGTTCAAGAACCCGCGTCTGGCTCCGAGCCGGTCCAAGGGGCTGAACACGACCGGCCTGGCAGCCATCGAGCCATCCTCATGAACAGAGATCACCGGGCGGGATGAGGCCGCGGATTTCCCCAGGTGGGAGCGGCCAGCGCGATCAGGATCTGATGTTGACCTTCCGGACTGATCAGGGCAAATGGATTGCCAGCGATGTGGCGTACCAGGATCGCGGACACGTGCTGGACCGCCAGGTCGAGCGGCACAGCAAGGTTGTCAGGTCGGAGCCGCCTTGCGCTCGCGGACCAGCTCGGCTGCCTCGTCCGATCGGCCGAGGAGCAGCAAGAGCCAGGAAGTGCGCCGCAGCCGCTCGTCCAGAAACCTGTGAGGGGCGGCATCGGCTGGGGTGTGAGCCGAAACCTGGCGCTGGTGGGCCAGGCACCTCCGGTAGGCCCCGACCGCTTCGGCAATCCGGCCCGCATTCTCCTGAGCCTCACCCAGGCGATGCCAGGTCCCGGCGCAATCGGATCGGCGCTGGAGATTCTCGGGCGTCAAGCTGAGGAGGGCTTCGCGAAACTTGATGGCTTGCAGGTACGGCTCGATGGCCTCCGACGGCCGTCCGGTCTCGACCAGGATCCGGCCGATCTGATGAAAGACCGTCGCCAGGCCACTGCGGTACTCGACATTGAAGGGACGATCCTGGAGGAGGCGTTGATAGAGATCGGCGGCCCGGCGGAAGTGCCCCAGGGCGTCTCCCGACCGATTGAGATGGTCTTCCTGCACAGCCAGGCGGTCGACGGCGCATGCCAATTTGTGGAGATGGTCGTACTTTGAAGGATCGGCCTGAACGATCGCGTCGAGCTGGCCGACGGCCGAGCGAGCCAGTACCAAGGCTTCGTCCGGCCGGTCGTCCCATAGGAGCCGAGCCAATTCGGAAGCGATCAAGCCCATGAGGCGAGCGATCTCCCAATCCTGAGGCTCCGCTTGATGCAATTCCTGGGCGATGGCGATGGCGTGGCGCAAGGCGGCAATCGCTTCGGATCGCCGGTCGAGATGGTATCCCAGTTGCCCGAGCAGGGATTCGCAACGACAAAGCCGCTTCTTGAGTGAGCGATCATGGGGAGCGGCGTCGAGCTTAGCTTTCAGGATTTCGCAAGATCCCTGCCAGATCTGCCGGGACTGCTGTAGATGGTCGTCTCCTTCCGCCGAGCGAGCATTCTGCCGCAGACCCTGCCCTAACGCGTAATGACATTCCCCCAGCGCGATCCGATAGTCGACGACCGTCGGATTCAGCCGGACCAGCTCTTCGAAGTGGGCCAGCGATTCCAGCCAGGCGGCCCTCCACACTTCACAAGGAGCACAGTCGTCGAGCACGCTCGCGATCTGTGAGGAGGCGCGGGCGAGTTCGGGGAGGAAAGCCGTGTCCTCGTGCAGCGCCCCGACCAATCCTCGGTATTCTTCGAAGAGCAAGGTGCTCAAGGTGCCGGATTCATGATCCGCCTCGCCGAGGATCTGGTCATTGGCCAGTCCTGCGAGACGGATCAGGACCTGATTACCGGCGCGCAAGGCGTTAACGGCCTTCTGGCGCTGCTCTTCGACGCGGACCAGGTTCGCTTCGGCCCGGCGCCATTGCCAGGTCACGCCGGCAATTCCGGAGACGAGGACCGCGACCAGCGCTGCGGCCAGGCCGGTGAGCATCGGCCGGCGCCGGCACTTCCTCATGACCATCCGGATCCGCCCTTCCGGCGCGCGCGCACACCGGTTCGTCTCGAAGATAGCGACGCAGGTCGGCGGCAAATTCGGCCGCCCTGGCGTAACGGCGGCCGGGTTCCTTGGCGATCGCCTTCAAGCAGATGGTCTCGAGGTCGAGCGGGATCGCGAAGTCGAGCCGGCGCGGCGGACGCGGCTCCTCGTCCTCAATCTGGGCCAGCAACCGGCGTCCTTGGCCCTGGTGTGGGCGCGTTCCGGTCATCAGTTCGTAGAGGATCACACCCAAGCTATAGACGTCGGTCCGCGCGTCCAGCGTTGCTTTCTCGCCGCGCACCTGTTCGGGGGCCATGTAGGCCGGGGTGCCGATCAACTGACCGTCGATCGTCAGCGTCACCTCATTCGAATCGCTCTTAGCCAGGCCGAAGTCGGTCAGATACACGCGGTCCTCGGCGTCGAGCAGGACGTTCGATGGCTTGACGTCGCGGTGGATCACGCCGAGTGAATGGGCATGCTCCAGCGCTTCGGCGAGCGCGACGACCCATTCGGCGGCCTGGCGGAAGGTGGGGCGTCGTGCCGCGAGCTCGTCGGCGAGGTTGCGGCCCTCGACGAGGTCGCTGACCAGGTAGGCGAGGCCGTCGACCTGGCCGGCATCGTGGACCGGGACGATGTGCGGGTGTCGCAGGGCGGCGGTGCTGCGGGCCTCGCGCAGGAAACGCTCGACGGCTTCGGGTCCGGTGATCGCCCCGCGCCGGGGCTGCTTCAAGGCCACGGCACGATTGAGCGTCGTGTCCCACGCCCGGTAGACGACGCCGAAGGCGCCTTCGCCGATCATCTCATGCAGTTCGTAGCGACCGATGCGGGCTGTCGGGCCTGTCTCGGCGTTGCTCCTGTCCGTCTCGGCCGGCTTGTCGGGAGCTCGGGGCTTCGCCCGCCGGTGCAACTCCGATTCGGCCAGGACCAGCTCGCGCAGCGAGCGCGAGTCGTCGGCGATCTCCGGAAACCGGATCAGATAGCCGCCCAGGCCGACTGGCTCGCCCGCCTTGATCAGGAACTCCATCTCCTCGTGGATCAACTCGATCAGTACAAACTTCCGATGCGGGCTTCCTTCGGGGACATGCGCCTCGATCGCCGGACGATCACGGTCCCTCAGAGCCTGGCGGAATGAGCGGACGACGATCTGGATCTCCTCCCAAACCGAACTCTCCAGCTCAGGAGTTCGGCGGACCTCAGAAGGAATCGTGTCGCTTCCCAGAATCTCGTCACCTCCGCTCGACATCGACCTCTTCAACCGCAATGAGCCGCTGGAGGCGGACCTTGGCCCGCTGCCGCACCCGCCGGATCGTCCGCTCCGAGCAATCGAGCCGTTCGGCAATCTCTTCGGCCGTGTAGCCAATCAGGAGGTGCTCGACGATCGGCCGGTCGTCCGGGGACATGGCCTGGCGCAGTTGCTCGATGAGGTCGGTGAGCACGGCCTCGTCGTCCGGCGCGGGGGCCTGGTCGAGCAGAGGTAAGAGATCGTCGTGTTGGTTAGGCCATACGACGTCTCGCCAAGCATCGCGCCGCGCCGCGCGGAGATACTTGCGCCGATCGGCGCATTTGCGCAAGGTGATCATGGCCAGGACCGACCAGAGCTCGCCCCAATCCTCTGCATGGAGATCGCCGCGCCGGTGTCTGAGGAAGAAGCTCTTGCAGGCCGAAAGCACAACGGTCTCGATGTCCGCCCGTTCGCGCAGACTTTCGTCGAACTGACGAGCCGCCAGCGCGATCAACCGGCGGACGTACTGCCGAAACAATACCGTCTCGGCCGCATCGTCGCCAGCTCGCACCTGTCTCATCAGCTCATCGAAGCTGGCGTCCGACCACATCGGTGCTTTGACTCATTAACGTCGAGCACTTGCGCCCCGGTCCTTGACATCCATCAAGATGGGCATTCTCCGCGATGGCTCGGATGATTTCAAGCATGAGGTGTAACCTGTTGGCGGATTCTCCCAGCCGTGAGGCGATTCCTCAACAGACCACGCCAGCATGCAACTCGGTCAACCTTGCCAGTCTGACGTCCGGTCGCATCTGGAGGTGAAATCATGACGTACGTACAGTTGCACCTCGCCGGGAGATTTCTTGGCCGGTGTTTGGCGCGTTTGTGGAATTACCAGATCGAGGTTGCTCTCAGGGTGATTCTCTTCAGATGCCGATCTTCCTGAAGCCCGATTTCTACGTCCCAGCAGCGCTGGAGGAATCCCATCGGATCACCTGGGACGAGTTCTTTCCCGCTCCGATGAAGAGGCTGCTGGAACCGCCGATCGGTCTAACCAATTGACCACGGCGCTGATCACGAAGTCGTGCGTACCGTCTCGGAGCCCTGAAGATTGAGGACCAGCTTGCGGATGCGATGGTCGGCGACGTCGACCACCTGGAACGCGACGCCGTCGGCCTGGAACGATTCGCCCGGCTCGGGCACGCGGCCCAGGACGTGGAAGGCCAGGCCCCCGAGGGTGAGGTAGTCGCCGTTGGTGTGGAGATGGAGACCGAATCGCTCATTGAGCGACTCGACCGGGAGGGTCGCGTCCACCTCGTAACGCGAATCCCCCAGGGGACGGATCGGCTCGGCCATGGTCGGGATGTCGTGTTCGTCGTCGATCGCACCGACCAATTCCTCGAGCAGGTCCTCCAGCGTCACCAGTCCCGCCACGCCGCCGTACTCGTCCAGGACGATCGCGATCTGGAGTCGCTTGGTTCGTAACTCCTCCAGCAGCGCGAAGGCGTTCTTGGTCTCCGGCACGAAATGGACCGGCCGCACCAACTTGCGGGGATTGACCTTGGTCAAGTCCTTGACCTCGGTCATGCGGGCGAACAGATCCTTGGCATAGAGGATGCCCACGATATCGTCGTGATTGGCGCCGAAGATCGGAACACGGCTCAGTCCACTCAGGTGGAAGGTCGCCGCGGCCGATTCGGCCGTGATGGTCGCGGGCAGCGAGACCATGAGCGGGCGCGGCGTCATGATCTTGGCGACATCGGTCCGGGTCAACTCGATCGCGCGCTGCAATAGCTCGCGGACGGGCTCGGGGAGCTCGGGCTCGAGGTCCTCCGGATCTTCCTCCTCGATGGGGATCTCCACCTCGACGCTCGCAGGCCGCTGCGGGGCCTCCGAGACCCCGGCGGACCATTCCACCAGCCGTTCGACCTGGCGGAGGCCGAACGTGAGGGGGACCGCCGCGGCGCGGACGGCACCCGTGGCCGGCCAGGTTGCGTCAATGATCGTCTCCGCGAAGACCTTGCCGATGACACCAGCCAGGACATAGCCGATGAGTCCGATCCCCAGCACCAGCACGATCACCCATTCCACGCGAGACGAGGGCCCGAGCCGGTCGACGCCCATCCCAACCAGAGCCGCCAGGAGCAGACCCGTCAGGACCGCGAGGGCTTCGGCACTTCGCTCCGTCCGTTGATCGAGATGGGTCACCTCCTGGGCACGCTCCGGGCGGCCCCGCGCGGTGCACCGTTCTTCCAGCAGGCTCGGTGAGTAGGATCGGAGCGCCTTCGTCAAGGCAATCGCGAACAGATGCAACGCCAGGACGGGCAGACTCGCCAGGAGCAGCTCGATCACGATCAACCTGACCACTGGTGAGACTCCAATGGTTCAGGGATTGGCCGCGATAACGCGAGCTCGGATGGACCCTCGCCCTCCCGGAGCGGCTGGTGTCGAGCCGTGTCACGCCCGAGAATGCGGAACGGATTGGTGTACCCCAGATCGGTCAGGAGTTGATCCTCCCGGCGTCGCATCGCCGCGGCATCCGACGTCGTGTGATCGTCATAGCCACAGAGGTGCAACAGGCCGTGGACGATGTAGAGCGCCAGCTCGTCCCTCGGCTCCGCCCCGACTTCCGAGGCCGTCGCCCGCGCCATCTCCGCGGAGACGACCAGCTCGCCGGCCAGGGTCGGCTCATCGGGATTCGAGAGCGGGAAGCTGATCACATCGGTGGGCCAGTCGTGACCGAGATGGGCACGGTTGAGGGCGTGGATCGCCGCCAGATCGATCAGGGCGATCGAGATCGATGCATCCCGGCGCCCTTCGCGGAGGAGCACATGGTTGACCAGGTCAATGATCTCGATCGGGTCAACGCGCAGGTCGCTCTGCGTATCGCTGATCTCCACTTCGATCATGTCCGCTCCGGGAAAAGTCTTCAGGGAAGGATGAAGCATGAAGCATGAATCAAGGCGGTCCCAGTTCTGACTCGGCCTTCAGCCTTCCGAGAGCACGATTCATGCCGATCGATGCTCGGGGTACTTGACACGGCCGTGGTAGATGCCGATCAGCGACTTGATCAGGCTGTCGCGGATCTCGGCGATTTCGCGGAGGGTCAGGCCGCACTCGTCGAACTGGCCGTCGCGGAGTCGCTTGTCGATCAGTTCGCTGACCAGGCCCTCGAGCCGGGCGGGGGCGGGGTCGGAGAGCGTGCGGCTGGCGCTCTCGACGGCGTCGGCGACCATCAAGATGGCCGCCTCCTTGGTCTGGGGCTTGGGCCCGGGATAGCGGAAGGCGCTCTCGGGCACCGAGGCGGCATCGGGGTTGTTGCCGTTCCGCCGGTTCGCCTCGTAATAGAAGTATTCGACCAGAGTGGTACCATGGTGCTGCTCGATCAGGTCGATGATCGGCTCAGGCAGATGGTGCTGCCGGCCCAGATCCACGCCGTCCTTCACGTGGCCGATGATGATGAGTGTACTCATCGCCGGTGCGAGCTTGGCGTGGCGGTTGATGGAGCCGACCTGGTTCTCGACGAAGTAGTGCGGCTTGAGCATCTTACCGATGTCGTGGAAATAGGCACCGATGCGAACCAGCAGGGAATCGGCGCCGACGCGCTCGGCCGCTGCTTCCGCGATCGCCCCGACCGTGATCGAATGGTTGTGGGTCCCGGGGGCGCGGCGGACCAGCTCCTGGAGCAGAGGGTGGGTATTGTCGCCCAGCTCGAGCAGGCTGATGCCCGTGACGATCCCCAGGGCGCCTTCGAGAAACGGAAGGCTCCCGCCCAGGAAGAAGCCGGTCATCAATCCCCACCCGGCGCGCCAGAAGCTGTCGCTACGGATCAGCTCGATCGGACGATCCTGCCAGAAGCCGGTGGCCCAGGTCATGAGGAAGTAGGTGACCGAGGCGGTGGCACCGACCTTGATCAGCTTGGTGCGGGTGCGGACCTCGGTGAGCGTGAGCACCCCCGCGGCGGTTCCACCCATCACGACCAGGAAGTGGGGGATATCGGTCCCCAGGGCGATACAGGTCAATACCGAAAGGGCGAACGTGACCATCAGTGCGAAATTCGGGTTATAGGCGATCGCGATGATCATGGAGGCGATGGCGACGGGCACCAGCTCGGCGTCCCAGGTCTGCATGCCCAGGCCGCGCACGGCGCCCAAAGCCAGCACGACCAGACCGCAAATCATGGCGATCCGGCCGGGCTCGCCCACGAAGCGGGCTTCGTGCCGCCAGACGTAATATCCGGTCAGGACATAGAGCGCCGCGACCAGGGCCAGGATGCCTCCCCCTCGTCGCACGCGATCGCCGAAGCCAAGGCTCTCCACGGCGGCGTCATGCTCGAGGCGGAGCAAGATGAGCTGCTCTTCACCGATGGTCTGGCCCTGCTCGACGAGCACGTCGCCGCGGCGGAACGTGTCAAAATGGTCGGCGACGCGGGCCCGCGCTTCCTCGCGGAGCGCGGCGGTGGTCTGGGCCTCGTACGCGAGCGTCGGGGTGCCGTCGAGGCGATTGGCGATCAGGCCGAAGAGGATCTGGCCGATCCGCGGCGAGGTGAACGCCTTGCAGAATTCTTGATAGACCGGACCATCCGGTTTGATCATCCGCTCGGGGATGACCCGGTCGCGTGGCACCAGCCGAGCGAGCGAGCGCGGTTCCTTCGGCTGGCGGATGGATAGGTTCAGGCTGGCATCCTCATTGGGGGGTAAGCTCCCCGTGCCGAGGATGCCGTCGCGAATCAGGGGCTGGAACGCCTCGGCGATCTGCGCCTGCAAGGTGTCCCGCCGCTCGGGCGTGTCCGTGGCCGACTTCAACTCGATGAAGGCCTCGGGCCGGAGCCCCCAGGAGGCACGGACCGGCTCAGGGACATCTTCGAATCGCGCCACCTTGGCGATGGTCACGGTCAAATCGTCGAGCCGCTTGGACAGTTCGTCGATCGGTGTCGGATCATTGACCATCACGGGCGCCACTTGATCGGCCGCGGCCTGCCGTTCATTGCTGGTCTTGGTCTGGTTGCGGATCCGAAATTCCTTGACGTTGACCCGCAGCTCGCGGTCCGGCCGCTCACCAATCCGGTAGGTGAACGGGGCCCCGGAGCCGTGGACGATGGCCGCGGTCGCCACCAGGGAGGCGGCGACCAGCGCCAGTAAGGCCGCGCGGCTGCGCTGGCGTGCCTGTCGATCCTGCCTCAGAGAGACCGTGGCCGCGGAGGGCCGTAGATTGGCGCGGGACAGTTTGGGACGCCGCTTACCTATGCTCATGGCCTTGTCTCAGATCGGCGTGGCCGGGTCCAATCCCCGTTCCACGCGTGAGTGTGCCGGGGCGACACAGCGCCGGCTTGGCAATGGTGCGGAACCCTTCGTGATGCCCTCACGATCGAAAACGACCGGGAGCGTGGAATCCGAACACCATTGCACCGCCTCACTCCGGGGCGGTTGAACCCGTGGGGATCTCGACCGACAGATCGGCCGGGGAAGGATGCTCAGGTCCCGCCGCAAACACCGGGGGAGCCGGCTCGTTGGACGACTCCTCGTGTGCCGCGACGGCCTCGCGACCGGGGGCGGACTCGGTCGCCTCGTAGGCGTTGACGATCGCCTGCACCAACGGATGGCGCACGATATCGGACCGGTCGAGCATCACCGCCGACACCCCGGGGATCCGCCCCAGCCGCTCGACAGCGTCGGCCAGCCCGCTCCGCGTGCCGACCGGCAGGTCAACTTGCGTGATATCGCCCGTGACGACGATTCGTGCGTTTTGACCCATGCGAGTCAGAAACATCTTCATCTGGGGCACCGTGGCGTTCTGCCCCTCGTCGAGGATGACCACCGCATCATTGAGCGTCCGCCCGCGCATGTAAGCCAGCGGGGCGATCTCGATGAGGTCGTTATCCATGTAGCGGCGGATCTGGTCGTAGTCCATCAAGTCATGGAGGGCGTCGAGCAAGGGCCGAAGGTAGGGATTGATCTTCGCCTCGAGATCGCCCGGCAGGAACCCGAGGTGCTCGCCGGCCTCGACGGCTGGCCGGACCAGGACAATCTTCTTGATCCGGCCGCGGCGGAGGAGCGAGACGGCCATTGCGACGGCCAGGTAGGTCTTGCCCGTACCGGCTGGACCGATGCAGAACACCAGCTCGGTTTGGAGGAGGGCCCGGATGTACCGGGCCTGCCCGTCGGAACGCGGCCGGACCGATCGGCTGCCTTCCCGGATCTCGATGCCGCCGGGCTGATCGGAATCCTGGGCCTGGAGCGTCAGGTCGATCAGCTCGCTGACGTCATTCGAGGAGACGGCCTTGCGCACGCGATATAACGATCGCAGCCCCTCGAAGATCCGTCGAGCTTGTTCAACCCGCTCGGAGTCGCCCTCGATGCGGACCTCTCCGTGCCTGGCCAGGACCTTCACTCCAAGGGCGTCCCGAATCTGCCTGAGGTACTGATCCCGACTGCCGAAGACGGCCAGCTCCTCGGCATGTCCCTCCAGACTGATGGTGACTTCCGGCATGCCTCCCCTTTCGCCGGCCTCTGTGGTAAGGACCAGTCCGCGACGTCGTCGCGGCCGCCCGTGAAGTCCCCCATCAAGATGAGGCCGGCTCTTGCATCGTGTATTATGGAACCCAGAGGCGAGAAAATGCAACATCGCCGTTTGGTCCTTGAGTCCTTGGTCTCCTTGCGCGACAGCCCCGGGACCGTTGGCCGGTCGTCGGGCAGCCCAGTGACTCTCGGGTGAGTCTCTTCCCAGTGGGTAGAAAACCCGTCGCGTTCGGTTGAGATGGACGATCGCCTTAACCCCTACTTCGAGAGCGGTTTCCGACGCGAATTGCAGCCGTTCCTCGTCCGGCACCGGGCCGCGGGTGGCCGGGTTGCACCGTCGGTGATTGCGCGGGCGAGGCGGGTTTTCCGGCATTGAGGACTTGGTCTGGGCATGGCACACAATGGCACTGGATGAGTACATTTCGTCGGGTCCCCGTCTCCCTGGCTCCACTCGCCGTTCTCAGCCCGGGGCCCGGGCCGGGCGGCGGGCTCTTGAAGGGCGAGGAGGTGAGACGGATCAACTCAGTGGGCTCCGAGAACGAGGACGGACGGTTCGGGCAGACGAGCAGCGCTACCCTGGGGTCCAACTGCCAGCCACGGATGATTTCACGCACCGCTCCTTCTATTAATGAGTATGCCACAGCTTTGAAGTTTCGTTAATGCACCTACGTCGGAATCGGGTCGATTTCTCAAAGCAAACCTCGGCGCAACCAAGAGATAAAAAATTCGAAAGAATTTTTAAGTCGTGCTACTGCATTGCGGTATCGGGTGCTCGTACCCTGGTCACGGGCCTCGGAACTCCCAAAGTCTCGCGGCCACGACTTACCGTTGGCCGCGCCGCCCCCAAGGGGGCGGTCCTTGGCAACATTTTGCCATGAGGTAAATCGCCTGTCGCGACCATTGAGCTGGAGCCATTTCGTCGGGTTCATTCCCATCCCGTTGCACGCTCCACTCGCGGCGCCGTCGCCGGCCGCGAATCGGCCCCGCCCCTTCGGTCGCGTGATCGGCAAGATCCTCGGGCGGCGATCAGTCGGTGACCTGGGAGGCGCCGGAGGTCCTGACCGAGCGAGATGCCGGCTTCCCTCGGATCGAGAGTGTGCTGGCGCCGGAGACGTCGCCGTCGATCGATCCCGTGACCTGGACCTCACCCCGGGATACGCCCGAAAGCTCGACCTTGGCCGTATCGAACGGGACGTCGGGCGCCAGAAACTTCAATGCGCCCGATACTTCCAGTGTCAGTCGCTTCCCCTTGCCGCCCAGGCTGACCCGGCTCGCTCCGGTCGCATCGACATCGACGGAGTCGGAGGTGAGCCCTTGTACATCGACGTTTGAGGCTCCTCCGGCCTCGATCGTGATCGCCTTCGTCTCGCCGACAGCGGCGGAGACCTTCGCCGCGCCACTGGCAACGATCGAGTCCAGAGCTGGGGCGACGATCGCGACCTTTTGCGGCGCCTTGGTGGTGATGCTCGAGCCTGCGCGGTAGCGAACGGAGAGCCGGCCGTCCTTGACCTCGGTCTCGACCAGCGGCAGGAGGTTATCGTCCACGCTGAGAGTGACGGATGGCTTCGGGCCGATCGCGACGGTTGCCTCGAACGCCGACGAGACATCGACCCCGTGGAACGTGGCGACCTCCCTCGTCTCCACCTTCGTCACGCCGCTGCCGACGATGGTGGGGCCAAAGCCAATGCACCCCGACAGTACGAGCAGCGCGGACATGGCAATTCCGATCGTCGATCGCATAGGAGGGCCTCCAGGTGTCCAGGGGAAAGTAGCCAGGAACGGGACCGAAATGACTCGTGCCACTTGTCCGAGCATTTTTTCCTGGATCGGTATCCAGAAACAAGGGGGCTTCGGAGAGTTTCAGCCCCTCGTCAGTCGAGCCCGGGTTCGCAAGATAGACGATCCGTGCCGCCGCCAGTTCGCGGAAGGCAGCCCGGTTCTCGAGCGAGATCTCGACGCGACCGGAGACGATCCGACGCAATAGCTCTCGGGCCGCTCCTGACAGATGACCCGCATTCCGGCAGCTCGAAGCGCTCGCGCTCGATCCGCTCCTCACTCTTCAAACGGAGTTTCCTCGATCCCTGTTGGAAAAGAACTCGGCTTGTGGGAAACCTGCAAGGTAGCGGTTCCAAAGAATGTGAAAGGGTTTCACTACTTCGCGGCCAAGGACCGGGAGATGGCGAAGAAGGCCGACTTCGGTCTCATGATCTGGGACGGCAAGTGCGCCGGGACGGCTCTCAACGTGCTGCGGTTGGTGCGTGCCGGGAAGAAAGCCATGCTGCTGAACGTCCCGGCCGAACAGGCTGTCACTTTCAAGACATCACAGGATTGGAATGCCTTTCTTTCGCGCTGCGATCGCGAGCTTGTCGAGGACTTGCGCGCGAGAGCGACACCGGAGGAATGGTCGCCCGTCGAGTCAACGCAATCCTGTTTTCCGGAGGCGTTGGAATCGCCGCCCGTCGAGGCCAAACCCTCGTCGTTCCCCTCCAAACCGATGAGGAACTCACCGCCGAGATCAATGACGCCCTGGCTTCCGGCGACCTGGCGACCGTGGTCGAGGCGCTGGGCTGCATCGCTAAAGCATGTGGAATGAGCCAGGTGGCCAAGGAGGCTGGGTTGGCCCGCGAAAGTCTCTATCGCTCGCTGAACAGCGGCGGCAACCCGGAATTCTCGACCGTGATGAAGGTGATGTCGTCCGTGGGGCTGCGGTTGTTTGTCAGTAAGGCCGTCGGGCAGTGAAGCATGATTATCAGTAAGTTTGATTCACCCCTGATACCGATCGGGAATTCCGCGCCAATTTCGATCGTCAGGGGAGAGCCACCCGAACTGTCGTCGATCCTCATGTCTCCTTCCGAAGCGCTTTTCTCAAGCCGTTTCGTCCTTTGTCTGGTTCTACCGAAAAGCCATGCGCGCATGGATCTCGTTCCCCGTTTTCGATCGAGCCGAGCGACTCCCATGCCGGATTGACCACATTCATCCTTGCTGGCTGGCATGGGCCAGACTGGGGATCCGTTTCCATCTCATGAGTCGGCGAAGTTTCTTGTCACCTCTGATCGACCTGGCGCCGCTCTCTCGGGGCGACGGCCCGCCGGTTGGCAACGCCCGAGGAGCTCGCCAAGATAGGAGACGGGGGACATGATGACGACTACATCGCGGATTGAGAACGCACCCGAGTCGGATTCCAGCCTCTGGCAGCTCGTCTGCCGGGGCAGCGCGTCGGCTTTCGAAGTCCTGGTCCGGCGCGTACCAATCGCTGGTCTGTGCCGTGGCATACAGTGCCTGCGGCAACCTGGCGTTGAGCGAGGACGTCGCGCAGGAGACATTCTGGACTGCATGGCGGCAGAGGGCGTCTCTTGAGCAACCGGACCGCGTCCGCGTCTGGCTTTGCGGCATCGCACGGAACCTCGCGAAGGACGCCCGGCGGAAAGCATCGCGGCATCCCGAATCCGCCGAGGCGGAACATGCCCTGGACGGGCTGTACGCCGACTTGCCGGGTCCCGAGGAGGAGGCGGTCTCGCGGGAGGAGGAGTCCCTCGTCTGGCAGACGCTGGGACGAATCCCGGAGACGTATCGCGAGCCCTTGGTCCTTTTCTACCGCGAGAACCACTCGGTGGCTGACGTAGCCGAGGCGCTCGGACTGAGCGAGGACGCCACCAAGCAGCGATTGTCGCGCGGGCGACGGATGCTGCGTGAGCAGGTGGCCGAACTGGTCGAGGGGAGCCTGCGGCGCACCCGGCCGGGGCGCCGGTTCACGCTGGGCGTCATGGCCGGTCTGACGGCGAACGCGTCCGGTGCAAAGGCGGCCTTGGCGGGGGTCCGTGCCAGCGCGGTGGCGTTGAAGGCGACGGCCGGGGTCGCCGGTGCTGGCGGTCTGATCGGGGGTCTCTTGGGGTCGCTTGTTGGGCTGATGGGCGGGTGGCTCGGCACCTGGGCCGCGACCCAGGCCGCCCCGACCCAAGGCGAGAGGGAAGCGATCCGCCGCACCGGACGGCGCCTGCTGCTCGGCTCCGCGATCTTCATCGCGGCCTTGCCCGGGTTGATCTACGCGTTTGCCGGGACACCCACGTATCTTGCCGTTTGGGGCTGCTGGATCGTGTCGTTCGGGGCGTACCACGCTCTCGCGTGCGTTCGCCTGGCGCGAGAGCTCAAGCACGTCCGCGCCGAGCGGGCTCCGGACAACCCGCCGAATGAGACCGCGCTTCGGACCGGCTGGACCGCGGTGGCCCAATGGATTGGCGACCGGGTTTACCGGAGCGAAGCGACCTTTCTCGGACTCCCGCTGATCGACATCAACCTCAGCGCTCCGATGCCGCCGGGAGTGGATGCCCACGCCGGCGCGTCGCCCCTCGACGTCGGTCGCCGAGTCGCGCGGGGCTGGGTTGCGATCGGCGACGATGCCCGGGGCATCCTGCTGGCGATCGGCTCGTCGGCCCGTGGCCTGGTCGCGCTGGGCGGGCGTGCCTTTGGCGTCGTCAGTTTCGGCGGGATGGCCCTGGGTCTGGTCGCCTTCGGCGGCCTCGGGCTGGGCGTCGTCGGGGTCGGCGGGCTCGGCGCCGGCGTCTACGCCATCGGCGGCGGGGCGGTCGGCTCGCGCACGGCCGGCGGACTGGCGGTCGGCTGGGACATGGCCTGTGGCGGCGGCGCGTTCGCCCGGCATGCGGCCCTGGGCGGGGCGGCGATCGCCCGAGACTATGCCGTCGGCGGCGATGCCCGCGCCCTCCACGCCAATGACGAGGCGGCCCGGCGCGCCGTCCTCGATCACCCGTTCACGCGATTCGCATTCACCCTGATCGGCCAGCGGCGGGTCCTCCAGCAGCTCGCTGGCGAGACGCGGGCGCGGGACCCGACAACGGCCGCGACGCAGCAATTCCGGCTCGACAATGGGCTGGCGGTGAGAATTCGTCCCATCCAGGGGGCGGGCAACGTGGCGCTCCTGGTTCTCTATAACGTCGGAAGCGATCACGACCCCGCCGGCCGATCCGGACTCGCTCACCTGGTGGAGCACCTTTACGTCACCTCGACGGCAGGCGACGCCCCGGCTCGCACGGCCGAGGCCTTCTTCCGGAGTTACCCCTCCGGTTGCAACGCGCAGACCGGGGACCGCTACACGGTGATCGCGACGGTTTTCCCCAAGGCAGAGCTGGATCGGGAGTTGACGGAGGCGGCGGCTCGCATGGTCGACCTCCGCATCACGGCCGAAGAACTTCAGCGCGAGAAACAGCGACTGCGCGATGAAGTCGCCAACATGTTCGGCCGCATCCCCAGCCTGGGGGCCATGAACACCGCCCGCGAGTTGATTCGGCCCACACCTCGAGAAGGCCGGAAGGGGGGCCTGCCCGATCACGTCAACGCCATCACGCTGGACGAGGTCCGGGCGCGGTGGCGGCGATACTACAAGCCCAGGAACGCGATCCTCGTCCTGGCCGGCGCCGTGGACGGTGCGGCGCGCCAGGTGGTGACAGCCCACTTCGCCGGGCTCGCACCCGGAGAGGAAGTTCCCAAGCCGGGCGAGCCGGGTCCGTCGAAGGCCGGAACGGTGCGCGAGGAGGCCTTCCAAACCCCGCAGCCGCAGGCCGAGCCCGTCGCCTTCCTCGCCTACGCCGCACCCGAGCCCGCGAGTGAGCTCTATGCGCCGTTCTTGGTGCTGGTGGCCCGGCTATGGGCCGCCTCGGCCGGCCCAGGCGGTGATCGGACTGGCCGCCCCTCGTTGCACTTTCCCTTGCTGGAAGACCCCGCGGTTCTGGGCGTGAGCGCGACGGCGAAACCGGGTGAGACTGCCGCCCGGGCCATCGCCCGCCTGGATTCGTTCGTCGCCGACACGGTTGCGGCGCCGCTCCGCGACGACGAGCGGGCGTCGGCGCGCGCGATGTTCGCGTTCTTCCTGGGGACGGACGACATCCCAGAGTCCGCCCTCGCCCGCAACCCCTACGCCGCAGCCCTTTCCGTGGCCCGGCGGGAGCAGTTGCGGATCGATCCCCTCAAGCTCCGGCGCGCATTGGACACCGTCACCGACCGGGACGTCCGCCGCGCTGCCGGCGAGATCTTCAACCCGGCCCGGCGTGCCGGGGCGTTTCTTTCGTCGATCAAGTAGAGCGGCTGGACAGGACCCGGTGGTTTCGCGTTCCGTGGTCAGCGAGCCGATTCGGGCAGTCCAACCGGGGGGCGACGTCGCGTCTGGAACGCTTCGCTCTGTTCTCGCGAACTGCGGAGCTGGTCCCCGTCCTCGCCGCCGGTTAATGGGCGGAGTCGGGACCGAGCCGTGCTACGCCGGCAGCGCTCCGGAGTCAAGGATGGCCTTGACCAAACGGATACGTCCTGTTGCTGAAAATGAAGAAAGTTGTATCCGGCGGGCCGGGGTAGAGCTCAGCCGGATCCCAAGCGGTCCCGGCCCGCCGGATGCAACTTTCTTCGTTTTCGCCCCCCAGTAGGAAAAGAACTCGTCTTGCCCGAACGTAGCCTGTAGGTTACATTTCAGATATTCAGTCAATAAGGAACGCGGGCATGGCTGCAATTCATCCTCAGAGGATCACGGGACGATGGATCAAGGGGATCGCGCTGGACATCCACACGATCAGTAGCACGTACATCGGTGTCAACGAGCAGGGTCACGACGTCTTTGATACCGTTTCGAACGGAGCTTGGCGAATTGCTTGTCCGGCTCAAATACAAGGGAGATCCGAGCGCCGCTCCGGAGATCATCGCCACGGCGGTGAGGTAACTGGAGCCATACCGCCAGAGATTCGATCGGATCATCCCCGTGCCGCCATCCGCTCCTCGGGCCGTTCAACCGGTCATCCTCCTGGCCAATGGAATCGGCAACGCACTCGACGTGCCCGTGATCGACTGCATCAGGACAACGCGCGAGGCCACGCAGCTCAAAGGCATCACCGACCGCCTACGCCGCCGGGAACTCCTGGATGGGCTCCATGAAGTCGACCCGATCCACACGGAAGGGGGAAACATCCTGCTCTTCGACGATCTCTTTCGGTCGGGCGCCACCATGAACGCCATCACGGACGTCTTGATGCGGCAGGGCAAAGCGGCCAGCCTTCGCGCCTTCGCGATCACCCGCACTCGGAGCAATCAATGAGCACGGTTTTTATCGGAGGTTCCCGGCATATCGCCCGCCTTTCCGCCCAGGTCAAGGAGCGGATCAACAACATCATCGGCAGCGGTTTCCTCATCGTCGTCGGCGATGCGGCGGGAGCCGACAAAGCCGTTCAGCAATACCTGGTCGATGCGTCCTATCCCCATGTCACGGTATTCTGCTCCGGCGACCGTCCCCGCAACAATCTCGGCTTGTGGGAAACCTGCAAGGTGGCGGTGCCAAAGAATGTGAAAGGGTTTCACTTCTTTGCAGCCAAGGACCGGGAAATGGCGAAGAAGGCCGACTTCGGTCTCATGATCTGGGACGGCAAGAGCGCCGGGACGGCTCTCAACGTGCTGCGGTTGGTGCGTGCCGGGAAGAAAGCCGTGCTGCTGAACGTCCCGGCCGAACAGGCTGTCACCTTCAAGACATCACAGGATTGGAATGCCTTTCTCTCGCGCTGTGATCGCGAGCTCGTCGAAGACTTGCGCGCGAGCGACACCAGAGGAATGGCGACCCGTCGAGCCGGCACAATCCCGCTTTCCGGAGGCGTTGGAATCGCCGCTCGTCGAGGCCAAACCCTCGTCGTTCCCCTCCGAGACCGATAAGGAACTCACCGCCGCGATCAATGACGCCCTGGCCTCGGGCGACCTGGCGACCGTGGTCGAGGCGCTGGGCTGCATCGCCAAGGCACGCGGGATGAGCCAGGTGGCCAAGGAAGCCGGGTTGGCCCGCGAGAGCCTCTATCGCTCGCTAATTAGTGGCGGCAACCCGGAATTCTCGACCGTGATGAAGGTGATGTCGTCCGTGGGGCTGCGGTTGTCTGTCAGTAAGGCCGTCGGGCGGTGAAGTATGATTATCCATAATTTTAATTTTTCCGATTGAAGCGACACCAATTTGCCACCTGGAGATAGAGGAACGCCATGAAAGGTCTCCACATCCCTATCGTCGGGCTCATGTCTCTGGTACTGGTCCTTGCGGTGGGATTCGCCGCGTTCCGCTCCGGCTCCGAAACGTGGTTTCGATCGCTCGACACAGCGACCATCGGGATCTGACTTGTATCCGCATTGGCAGCTAGATTCTCCCGAGGGACGCTCTCGGCATTTTGGTTTGGATTTGCAGTTGTCGGCTGGTCTTACCTGTTCCTGGGCCTTGGATTGCGGCCCGAATCAGGCAAGAACACCTATGACGAGCTGGATGAACAAGTTGCCGTTAATCACTTCCTGGCAACGACAACACTTATAAAAAAAGCGGCGCTATCTTATAAAAGCTATTCGAAAATTGAGGATGTTGGGATTTATGGTTACGAACTAGCCATAGGTCATCTGATCGCGACTCTGATCCTGGCCGCCGTCGGCGGCTCAATCGCTTGCGTCATTCACGATTGCCGCCGGCCCAGGACTCGTGGCCAGGCACCAGATGAGGTATCTCACCGTCGCGTCGTTACTCGCGGCAAAATCATCTGGTCTCTGGCATGATTGAGCGTTCTCATCCCAGCCTCAATTCCGATTTTCGCGTTGCAGAACAGCTCATATTTCCCAGACATGAATTTTAATAAAGACAAAACAATCGACGCGTTCCTGAGCGATGAATACGCCAGGCACCTGGAAGCGATGAAAGAGCCGTCTTTGTGGCACTTCTCCTCCAAGGACAAAAAGATTGAAGTCTACCGATTCCTTTGCCTGCACCCCGATCGGCACCCTTTTTGCGTCCGTGTTGAGAACGATGGCCATTCCGTGAAACTGAGGTTCGTCGTCCTCGACGGGGTATGGGTGGATAACCCCGGATTGATCGCGATCGATAGGTCAATAGACATAACTATGCCACAATGGAACGAGCTGGTGCATCGCACGCGACAAGCCGGGCTGTGGACTTTGGACAGCCACGACAAAGACACCGTGGAGCTTATCGATAACAACCGAGTGCTCGTAGAAGGCTTGAAAGACCGACGCTACCACGCTGTCGCAAGATGGACCGGCTATCTTGAGCGAATCCCATGTCAGACAATGTGCGAATATATGTTTGATATTGCAAAGCTGTTTCTCTCGGCAGTCTGTCTTCAAGAGTCTTACCATCGGCGATTACGAGGAATAGGGCGAAAAGAGGGACGGGGCGAGAAGGGGGACGGGGCGCATTAACGACTCTGCCGTCGCAGGTACACCCCTGGGACGCAGGTTAAGTTCCAGCCCCGCCACTTCGCCGTCTCCCGCGCCCGTGTTTCGCTCTTGATATGGAGGGCCCCGTGCCCCCGAGTGACGCTGGGGTGAGAGGTCGCGAGCCGACGGCGGCTCGTCAGCTCGGCCAACCCACGCCTCGAGGTGTACCCGAGTTTCGCCTTGCCCAAGGAAGGAATCGCCTTGAAGCCAGCCGGGTGGGCTCGACCGGCTCCAGGATGTCGTGGGGGCCCGCTGGTGGCAGGGCGATCCTCTTCCGACTAAACTGGGCGGTAGCCTCGATAACGCCCCCAGAAGGGAGCCGATTGCCGCCCGACGCGGAGACCATCATGATCGAAATCCCCGTCGATCAACCTCTCAACAAGGGATTGGAGTAGGGGCTGTTGTTCGGGATGCCGCCGGTTGAACGAGCCGCCGGCATTCACCGTGCGGGTCGATGATGCCCCGCTCGCTCTGCGCGTGCGGTCGCTGTTCGAGCGATTCGGCAAGCCCGCCGCGCAGAGCCGGGAAATCCTAGAACGCGGGTTCGAGCTCTGGCTGATCCCCCATCGGTTTTCGATCCTCCGCCTCAGGGGACACGCGGATGCTTCATCGCTGGGGATCGAGGCCGATTACTCGGACAACCCGGGGACCTGCATGGTTGTCTCGCTATTTCCGTCCTCCCAGTTCATCGATCGTGCCGATTCGATGTTCCACGGCACGCTGTCGGCCACCGGCGAGGTCAACGCGATCGAGGGCAACCTATCCCCGGATGCCTCTCGGGTGGAATTCGAGGGCCTGAGCCTGACTGCCCCTCGCGACCCCGGCGCCAGGCTCCAGCTCGCCGCCGCCGTCGCCACGCCGAACGTCTCCGCCGTCAGCATCGGTTCATCGCGGTGTGAGTGGCGATTCGACCGGCACAACGAACCGCTCTTCGGCCGCGATCTTGTGACCTGGGCCGTCGTGATGCTCCCGAGAGAGCTGGCGGAGATCTCGTGTCGCTTGCGATGTCACGTCATCGCGAAGAATCCGTTCGCCCCGAGTCGTTACCAGAGCGAGCCGTTCCCGGTCCGGTGCCGGCTCGGCGAGGCTGGCGGAGAACCGGGCTCGCCGTCCCATGAGACCGGGTCGAACGGATCGGGCTCGGCGCCTTCGGCGGCTGCACCGGACCTGTGGCGATCCCTCGTGCGCGTCGTCGGCATCTCCACGGTCAACGCAGAGCGGATGGTCGAGGCCGTCGTCCCATCCTGGGATCCCGGCCGAACCGTTCGGTTCCGCGAGTCGATTTTACCCGACGAGATCCAGCTCCAACTGGTGCCAGGTGTCCGGCTCTTGGCCGACGTCAGCCTCGGCGAGACCGATCCCGAGAAGCTGATTCTCCGCGATTTCCGGCACGCGCCGCAGCCCGCCTAGTCCACGAAATCACAAACAACCGCTCATGGGCCGCACGAGTTCACCGCTCGCCGATCGACCCGACCACGGAAGCGGTCCGGAGACCAGAGAATGGAACACGAAATCCACGAAATCCACGAAAAAAAACACGTACCGTGAGAACAAGACCCGAGGGAGCCGGCAGCTTCCTGTTCTGGTGGATGGTCATTTCGGATCTGGTGGACTAGAGACCGACATTACCCCGCCTGTCGGTTCTCCTCGACTCCGGCCGCCTCGTGCGGCCGGTGAAGGAGTCCTCAAGCTAGAGTGAGGGGCTTTCCCGCCCGACGCCGCCAGTTCGTCAGGCGGGAAAGCCTGACCCACTTTCTTGCAGACGTAATGGAGTGCGATTCGGGTTCATTGGCACCACGGGATCGCAGGCAAAGAGCGAGGGCGCGCCGCGACCCCGCGTCGGCCGGGTCTTCGTGGGACAGGGCCTGGAACAGGGTCATGGCGCGCCGGAGGACCACCTGGGCCTCCTCGATCGAGTCGAAATTCCGCGTGAGCTCGCCGACCTCATAATAGGCCCGACCCAGGGCCTGGCGCGAGTCGCGATCCTGCTGCCCTTGCAAGAGCCCCTCGAGCTTGCGGTAGAACTCCCGTGCCTCGCGCAGCAGCTTGGTCCGGAGCGCTTCGAATTCCTCCTGCTTCAGGAGGATGTCCGCACTGACCCCCGTGTGAAACGTCCGGATCGCCTCTTGCGCAGGGCGAAGCGGGCCCGCTCTCGCTCGTTGGAAGCCGCGAGATCGGAATTGGCCCGGGTCACCTTGGCGTTGGCGATCGCGAGATCCGTGTTGGCTGCCATCAGCTCGCGGTTGGCCCTGGTCTGGACGGCCAGGACGGCCGCCGTGCCAGCCAGGGCCACCAGGACCGCCATGGCCGCCGCCGTCACCCCCGTCCGATGCTGCCGCGCCCATCGCCGCGCCCGCCGCGCGAGCGGCTCGCGCCAGGCGGTCACCGGCTCATCGGCCATCCATCGCTCCACATCGTCGGCCAGCGCCTTGGGTGATCTGTAGCGATCCGCCGGCTTCAGGGCCATGGCCTTGAGGCAGACGGCTTCCAGGGCCCGGTCGAGCGACGGGTCGAGCTGGCGGGGCGGCGAGAACTGTCCTTTCTGCACTCGGAGGATCACGGCGGCGAGGTCCCCCTCGAATGGCGGTTTGCCGGTCAGCAGGCAGTAGAGGGTCGCGCCCAGACTGTAGACGTCGCTGCGCGGTCCCAGACGCTCCAGGTCGCCCTCCGATTGCTCCGGGCTCATGTAGGCCGGCGTCCCCAGTGCCGAGCCAGGGAGGGTGAGGCCGAGCCGCTGGCGGATAAGGGAACTAACGTCCGCTCCCCAGAGTCCGAACCCGGATCCATTCGTCCCTTTGCCCTGGCGAGTCGCCAGTCGACCACCAGCGTCTCGCCATGCTTGCCGACGATGATGTTGCCCGGCTTGATGTCGCGGTGCAGCACGCCCCGGCTGTGCGCGGACTCGATCGCGTTGCAGACATCGGTGAACCGGCGCAAAAGCTTGCGCTGCTCCAGCGATCGGCGGCCGGAGTCTTTCTTGAGTCCCTCATCGGCGTGGAACTGCTCGATGGCCTCCTTGAGCGAGTCGCCCCGGACGAACCGCATGGCGTAATAGGGGCGGCCGTCGGCGTGGGTGCCCAGACCGTAGACCGGCACGATGCCGGGATGCTCGAGGCTGCCGGTGACCTCGGCTTCGAGCAGGAACCGCTGCCGGCTGACGGGGTCGTCGGCATGCTTCTCCAGGATCTGCTTCAGAGCCACTTCGCGATGCAGCTCCTCATCCAGGGCCACGAAGACAGCGCCCAGGCCGCCCCGGGCGTGCGGCCGCAGCACGCGGAACCGCTGACCGTCGGAGGTTGCCGTGCCGACGGAGTAGTTGGCGGTGCGGTCGGCATCGTCGCCGGCCTGGCTCGCGGCCGGCAGGGAGGGCGGCCAGGCTCTTCGCGGTGCTGCCACCGTGTTTCTTGAGGTGCCGAGCGACGAGGGCCTCGACGGCGGCGCGGTCGTCGGCATCGAGGTCGCCGCTGCCGACGAGTTGCTCGGCCAGCGGCCGATCCTTCCGGAGCGTCCAGGCCTGGAAGGCGGCGACGAGCTGGACCTGGTCGATCAACCCATTCTGCAAGGCGAGCAATCCGAATAACAGGTTGCGATCCGCGCCCGAGTTGTCCATGCGTGGGGCTTCCGAAAGTCGCGTGAAGTGGTGGGGGCCGTCCTCCCAGCACCGGGAGGTCCCCGGCGGCCCGAGTTCCGCAGCGGGCTCACCGGATTATCACGTTCCGAGGTCAGTGACCGTAACTCTTCCCGCATCGGAGAGAATCGGGAAACCGATCGCATCCCGGAACTCTCGAGCGCAATCACTTCGGACGAGAGTCCAGTGGCTTGACCAGTTTCATGGTCTCCGCCGCTTCTCTTAAAACCTTGAGCCGGGCGGCGTCCGGGGCAGAAATCCAGACATGGGCGTAGAGGTGAAGCTCGCCGGGGATCGGGAGCTCGCACAGCGTCTCCAGGCCCTCTCCCTGGGCGGACACGTGCCACTCGACCTTCTTGCCAAACAGCATCGACTCGAGCGTCTTCGCCCTGGGCTGGAAGTTTGGGTGGTCTCCCACGTAGATCCCAATGCTTCCCACATCATGCCCCAAACGCCCAACGGCGATCAGGCGATGGACCAGGAAGTCAGGGCCGATCTGCTTCGTGGCGACCATGTTCATCGGGACTGTGACCGCGATCTCCCGATCCTTCGTGCCGGTGGAGAGCCGCCGTTCACCGACTCCGAGCTTCAGGGTTTTCGCACCTGGTGCCACGGACGAGAGGATTTCGCGGGCGACGGCCTTGCAGCCTTTCAGGTCTTTCTCGCCAGCCGCGTTGACGTATACGTCGAGGGACTGGATGGTGCGATCGTGGGACTCGACGAAGAGGCCCTGGACGAAGGTTGCGTCGTCGCTCCGGCGATGATCGGGGTCGTTCACGGGGATCACGGCGACGGCTTTGAGCCCCTTGGCGAGCAGTGGAAAGGACTCGATCCGGTACTGGCCCTGCCACTTTACAACCCACTCCCTCACGTCCTTCTCGAGGTCGACGCCGGCGAAGGCGAAGGTCTCATGGACCATGAGCACCAGCCGCTCGGTGCCGGAGTTGAAAACGACGCGTGTCTCGTGTTCCTCGGACTCCGGCGCCGACATGATGTCGTGGGAACGAGCCTGAACTTCGGCTCCTTGGGGCACCCGTACCAGGAGGCGACCACCGAGAACGTGGATCGGCTTCTCGGCGAGCTTCGCCTTCCCCAGCCCGTCCTGAGATGGCGACGAGACGGCGGCCTTGGGCGCAACCTGCTGCCCGTGCACCGCTGTGAATGGGATCAAGCCAAGGGAGGTCAACCATGCCAGGACGGAGAGCCCTCGGCGCGTCCCAAGAGGAATCGGATCCATCGGCGATCTCTTCGCGGCCCATTGGGAGATGACGATTGACGTGGCACAACGTTACCAGGAATCGTGGGGATTTCCAAGTTGGCTCATCGGCCGTGAAGCGGCGGGGTGACGTCGATTCGGAGGGCATGAACGCGGGTCGCGTCGTACGCATCGCGGCCGCTGACGACGTCCATCCCTTGGGCAGACAAATGGCGAACCCGTCGAGTAGAATGGGTGTCTGTGGAATACCCAGTGGTTCGAAACCGTGACGGGGTATCGTCGGCTTGAAGCCGCGCCGACAGGACAACGCCGATGGACGCCGAACAACTCGTCAGCTCCTGGCTCTCTGGCCGGGCGACGCTCTCGAGTGACGGGACCCTCCAGTTCGAAACCCGCAACCCGCGACGGATTGCCCGCGAAGTTTCGCAGGGCCTATCACTGGATTGGCTCCAACGCCCTCCTGAGCCCATTCGCCGAGCTGGAGACCGGCACACCGCGCTGGCTTCATCGCGATCAATTAAAGGTCGAACTGTACGACGAACCCGGTTATTCGTCGTTCGTGCTGCTGCCCCTGCTGAATTTGATGACGTCGCGGCGCATGGTCTTCGTCGGCGCGCCGGGCCGCGGCAAGACCTCGATGGCGACCCTGATGGGCCTGCTGGCCGGCCACTCGCTCGACACCATCCGCCGCGCCGTGCAGCACGGCCACCCGCAACTCACGGTTCAGGACCTGCTCGGTCACCCGCTTCCGCATGACTTGCTGGAAGCTCGATCGGCCCGCGACATTCGCGTCGCCTGGCGCGATTGGATCCGCCTGCGAGTCAAGATCGTTGATGAGTACAACCGCATCCCGACGAAGACGCAGTCGGCCCTGCTCTCGCTGATGGCCGAGGGCTACGCCGAGATGTACGAACAGGTCATTCCGGCGGGCACCTCGGCCTGGTTCCTGACGGCCAACGACGACCTGGGTGGCGGTACCTTCCCCGTCATCGACGCCCTCAAGGATCGCATCGACCTCGTCGTGCGCTGCACGCCTTTCCATTCGCAGCATTTGTCCGTACTGGCGGAACGGATCGCCTCGGCCCGGTCGGCGGAGGAGTTCGTGCCCGGCGACCTGGTCTTCGGACCGGAGGAGCTTGACCGGGCGGGCGCGGAGGTGCGTGCTGTGCCGGTCCCCAAAGACGTCCTGGACTTGCTGGGCTTCTTCCTGGGCCAGCTCGACTTCTGCCGGCGGGCGTCGGACCGGCTGGAGTCGATGAACAAGGACACGCTGCATCTGGCCGGCCGGCGCGTCGGCCATGTCTGCACCGAGGATTGCCCGCTGGACAAGCAAGAAAACCTATGCAGCCAGACGGAGAACGGCGTCTCGCCGCGGACGTTCCAGGCGGTGATCCACTTCGCCAAGGCGCTCGCGTATTTTCGAGGTGAGCCGGCGGTCGGCCTGGAAGACCTCCGCCAGATCTTACCGTGGGCGCTGTTCGATAAGCTCAAGGTCAACGCGCAAGCCGCCTTCTTTCAGAAGTCGGAGAACAAGGTGTTGCTCACCGACCGCGCCTCGTGGATCCGTCAGCTCTTCGACCGGGCGATCCAGCAGCATGCGGCTTACGAGCCGGTGCGCCGCCCGCTGCTGGTGCTCGAGAAGCAGGCCGACGACGCGGGGCGGCTCGGGCGCGTGGAGACCGAGGCGCGCTTACAACGGATCCGCACGGCGATGGAAGACCTGCTCAAGCACAACGAGTTGAACGGGCCGGTCTACGAGGACCTCGTCCGGCTCAAGCACTTACACAATCGCTACCTGCACGGGGCCCGGTCACGCCCTGGCGTCGCCGAGTGAGGGACGATGGACGCAACGGCACTCGATCGATTGCATCGGCTTTTCGAAGAGGGTCCCAGGCGGTTCTCCCACTGGAACCCTCCGCTGTTCGCGGCCTATTGCCGGACGATCCTTCCCGAGGTATGGAAGCGGCTGTCGACGGGTCGCGAGCACACGTTCGCGGCACTCGCCGCGATGGTGCAGCAGGGAATCGGCGAGGGGTACTTGAAGGGCGATCCGGAGGCGGCTCCGGAGAACTTTCTTGAGTTCTGCATCCGAACCTGGCTGCCCGACGTGCTCGACGGCCTGCCTGCCGAGGACCACCTGCCGCTGCTGGCGCGGGTCTGGAACCTCGGCGAGGGGCTGATGCGGGAGCCCGAATGGGTCAACGGGTACGTCATGTCCCGGGTCCGCGAGCTGCGCGGCGATCAGGCGCCGGAGGCGATCCTGGTCGAGATCCTGCGACCGCTGCTGGAGCCCGCCACGGCGGCACTTTGGGAACCGCCCTACCGGGTGACCCTCCTCTCGCTCCGTCCCGTCGACGACGAGTTCCTGCCCGGCGAGATGCAACTGGCGGCTCCGACGGTCCTGGTCGTCTCCGACCGTCGCCGGCCGGTGCGGCTCGGCGTTCACCTCCGGCGCGAGGGCCAGAGCCTCGTCCTGGGCACCTTCGGGCCGTTGGGCGCGGTCCCGGATGAGCCGGTTGCCGTGGACGTCACCTGGAAGCGCGGCCGTGCCCGCATCGGCAAGCATACCGTGACGTTGCCGTTGCTCGCAGGAGCGTTCCGATGGGTCGTGGCCCGGGCGGGTTACCTGGTCGCCAGTGCAGTCGATTCGCAGAAACTCTGGATCGTCGAGAGTGCCGCATGACCATCTTCGGGACCGAGGAACGCGACGCATTTCGTCGCGAGCTGCATCGCTGCTGGCCGCTGGCCCAGGCGCACTGGTCGCGTTTCCTGCTGCTGAGCGACCCGGGCGAAGACTCGACGCAGCCCAGCGTGGCCCAGATCGACCTGAGGTCCCGCCAGGTGACTGTCAACACGGAGATGATTCTCGAGAAGGACCTGGGCGACACCCTCGAGGCGATCCTGGCCCATGAGGTCGGTCATCACGTCCGTTTCCCCGCGACGATGCAGACGCTCGCGCGCCTCAGGCTGCTCGAGCGGTCGCTCGTCCCCTTCGACGATTACTCTCTCATCAACCACTTCACCGACCTGATGATCAACGAGCGCCTGGGCCACAGTCTGCGCGGGTCCCTCATGAAGGTCTACCGGGCGTTCACGTCGGAGCCGGCGTTTCACGGCGAGGGACATTGGAAGCACGATCCGGCGTTCCTGTTCTATCTGGCCATCTATGAAGAATTGTGGGAGCTGGAGTGCGGCGCCCTGATGGGGCCGGCCGAGTCGGCATTCAGCGCGATGTTCCCGGCCTACCGGGCCGAGGCTCGCATCCTGTCGGGGAACCTGTTCGCCCTGGGGCCGAACGTCTACACGCAGTTCCTCTACTTCCTCTCGGTCATGATCCGCTACATCACCCCGCCGGATGAGGACCAGCCGAAGGCGAGCCACCCGATGCAATGCGGTCGGGGCGAGCCGACGCCGGACGAGTGGGCCGAGGCGGTCACGCCCTCGGCGGCCGAGCTCGAGGCGATTCGTCGGGCCTTGCAGGAAGACTGGTTCGAGAAGGATCAGGCCGAGCGGATCGGGCAGAATAACCGCGCCGAGAACCGGATCGCCGGCCTGCCGGGCTCGGGGACGGATGACGCAACCGCGGTGCCGGAGATCATGGCGGCGTATTACCGGCAGCAGGCCGAGCACTACCTTCTGAGGCCGCCGCCGCAACGGCGGCTGGGCGAGCTCCAGGTGCCGACGACCCTGGAGGAATGGGAACTCGGCGATCCGACCCGCGACATCGACTGGATGGCCACGCTGATGCTCCGCGGGCGCGAGCTGGGCGGGGCAATGCCGCTGAAGCGCGTCAAGGTCGCGGAAGAGGAGGGACTCGAGGCCCCATTCTGGCAGCCGCGCATGGAGATCTACCTCGACGTCAGCGGCTCGATGCCCAATCCCTGCGTGGCGATCAACGCCATGACGCTGGCGGCGCTGATCCTGGCGACGGGGACCGTTCGGGCCGGGGGCTGGGTGCGGGCCCTGCTCTACTCGTGGGACGCCGGTGTTGTTCTGGGAATGGGCGCGGTCGGAGAGCGAGGTGTCCCGGTTCCTGATGCATTACGTCGGTAGCGGGACTGACTTCCCGTTCGGTATCCTGGAGGCTTCGGTCACGGAGTGCGCCGTCGACCAGCCGATCCGGGTGATGATCACCGATCGAGATTTCGACGCGAACTTCGACCAACGTTCGGGGAACGCCGGTATTTTGTCTCGGGCAGCAGAGGCGTCGCCGAAGCTCGTGCTCCTGTTGCATGCGCCCCACAAGAATCGGATTGCCCAGTACCGCGGCCTCGGGGCGTCGGTCGTACCGGTCCAGGCGCTCGACGACTTTCCCCGGCTCGCGGCCGAGTTGACGTTTGCCCTGTTCCCGGAAGAGAGCCATGGCCCTGTCTAACCGGAAGAACGCCGGCGCTCCCGAGATCGACCCGGCGGAATCGCCGCGAGTCGAGTGGCACCTGGAGGATCTCGTCGACCGCATCCGGGAGGCGGCCCCGGCGCTCGAAGCCAGGGACGTCGAGTCGGCCCTGGTGCTGGCACGGCTCGCCGACCATTACCGCGATGTCGGACTCGCGCCGCCGGACGCCACGATGGTCGAGCACCTGACGGCGAGGCTCGATATCGAAGGCCGGCGGCGTCTGGCGCTGGCCGTGGCGACGCTCGATGACGCCGGGTTGCGGGTCGCGCTGGCGGCGCTGGCCCCCCGGGTGCCGGTCGCGGTGCAAGTCAAGAGCGGGTTGCTGGGCCTGGCCCGCGAGACGGCCCCGCTCACCGTCGCCCTGGTGCGGCAGAGCGCCGTCCGGGCCGAAGAGTTCGCGCGGCACCTCGCCAGCCGGCTCGGGGTGGCGATCACGGGGGAGACCGACGCGGAGTCGGACGCGCGTTTGAATGCTCTGGACTACAAGCGGCTCGTGGCCGAGGCGGAACAGGCCAGGGCGGCTGCCCAGAAGAAGATGGAACGACTCCGCAAGAAGCAGGCGGAAGCCGACGGCCGCCGTCGTCGGGGGAAGTGGTGAGCCATGCACGACCGCGACGAGAATCTGGCACGGTTCCGTTATCACACCGGGGCGACCCTGCGTCGACTGTCGCCGGATGAGCCCTGCCCGCGCCTCTACCGCGACATCGGGCCGGAGGCCATGGCCCGCTTTCTGGCCGGTCAGCTCGAGCGGCTCGCCGGCCCGATGGCGCCGATCCTCTACAGCCGGACCGCATCCTACCAGGAGCCCTATCGCGACTACGAGCCGGTCGGCCGTCTCGTCTTCCTCAAGCCGCGCGAGCTTCGCCCGTGGTTCTCGGGCGTCACCAACGTCTACGTCGCCGCGGTGCCGTGCGATGCCCGTTCGGTCACCGTCGGCTTCCTCCCAGCGCAGGTCGATCCGAGCCGCGCCGAAACTCTACTGGAAGGTGTCGCGAGCCTGGCGGAATTACGCGACGCTCTCGGTAGCCGCCTGTATGACGAGGCTGTCAAGGAGACGCGGGTCGGCCTCGAGCGACTCAACCGTGAACTCGCGGAGACGGAGGCCCTCGCCGAACCGATCCGCCGCCGGCTCCAATCGCGCGAGCGCGACGAGGCGGAGGCGGCGCGCGATTGGCTGGGGCGTCATGGGTTGAACGAGAGCGATCTGTGTACGCGCGTGGCATCATCTGCCCCGCGAACGGCGCGCCCGGCTGCGCGTCTGCCCTGGGATTGCCCCGTGTCACGAAGTGAGGGTGATGACCATGCCGACGCTCGAGCCGCTTGTGGAGGCCGGGGCCGACCTCGCCTGGGCCCGATGCCGCTTCCTCACGTGCAGCGTGCTCCCGGTGCGGCTGGCCTGCAACCTCGAATGCCCGTTCTGTTTCTCGCACTCGTCGATCAGCTCGATGCGCCATGACCGCCTCGACTGGGAGGCCGCCGATCTGGAGGCGTATTACGCCTTCGCGTGTGAGCGCGGGGCGACGCGCCTGGTCATCACCGGTGGCGGCGAGCCGTTGCTGCGGGCCGACGTCGTCGTCCGGCTCATCGAGCGAGGCCGGCCATTCTTCTCCGAGATCGCCTGCTTCACGAACGGCACGTATTTGACGCGCGGGCTCGCCGAGCGACTCGGAGCGGCCGGTTTGTCGTACCTTTGCTACTCCCGGCACCACGACGACGATACGCGGTGCCGGCGAACTCATGGGTCCGACGGCACCCACGCTCGAGGCGTTCTTCCGGGCCGCCTCGGGCCTGAAGGTGCGTGCCACGTGCGTCATGACGAGCGGATATGTCGACACATCCGCCGCGGTCGAACGCTACCTGGAGACGCTGTCCCGCTTCGGCGTCCGCGAGTTCACGTTCAAGCACACGTACGTCGCTTACGAAGGCTCCGTGTTTCGGGGCTCGCGCCAGAACGACTGGGCCGCGGAGCACCGGGTGGAGGACGATCCGTTCGCCGGCCGTGGCGAGGTCTTGGCTCGCCTCCCGTGGGGCCCGTCGATCCGCCGGTCCGGCGATTATCAGGTGTGCTATTACTACGAGCCAGACCCCGCCTGGGAAAAGGAGCACCAGTTATGCCGCTCGATCAACCTGATGTCCGACGGCACGGCGTATGCCTCGCTGGAGGATCAACGGAGCCGGCTGTTCCGGTTGATCACCTCCTGAGCGCGATCCCGCCCGACGAGGTGGAGCGGTTCCGTCCGCTCTTGCCGGTCGGCTACGAGGCGGGGGTTGCCGCCTACCGCGCATCGGCGGCGGAACTGACGGCACGTGACCTCGCCGATCACTACACGGGCGGATTGGCCTTCTTCCACGAACGCTTCGTGCCGCACTTGAAGGGGGTGCTCGAACGGCTCAGTGGCGGCGCCTGGGACCTTGGCGACTTCGTCGCCTACGCCGCGGGATCGGACGTCGATTTCATGACCCATCTCGTCGAGGCCGTCGCGGCCCGCGATCGCGTCTGCCTGTTCCCGGGCGACTGGTTCGGCTTCCGGGTCGGGACCACGCAGACGGCGAACCTGGCCTGGGACGCCTCGGGCCGCGGCGAGCTGGTCTGCCTGTGCGTGCCCTCGGTGCGAAACGGGCACCTGACCGAGGAGATGCTCGCTTTCCTGGAGGCGGCTCCGCACTGCCTCATGAACCTGAACCTGTACCCGACCCTCGCAGCCGACGAACGACGGATTGTTGCGGAAACGCTGCGGCCCCTATTGCCCCGGGCCGTGCTGTCGATCAGCTTCAGTCGCGGGTTCGGGCTGACGGCATCGCAGCTCGGTGTCTTCCTGGTGCACCGCGACCACCCGTTCCGGATCCGCTTCGAAACGCAATGGGCATGGTTCACTTACTTCTTCAATGCCCTCGCGGCGCGAGCGTTCATGCTGCTCGACTTGCCCGCGCTGGAGAAAGTCGACGCCCGGCGTCGGACATGGGTCCACGATTGGCTCGAGCGCCGAGGATTGCCCGTTATGGACACGGGCAGCTACTACGTGAAATCGTTCCGGCCGATCGGCGAGCTGCCCGCAAGCCTGGCCCCGCTCCGGCGCGGCGAGCTCGGTGCGCCTGTGTTTCAAGCCGCCTATCGCCTGAGGCCGATGCGGGGAGGATCCGGGCGCGATGCGCTCGAGAGCCGTTCTCGTGATAACAGGTGAGGAACAGGTGGAGCAATTGTGCACTAGTTGCATTGACGTCAATATAATAAATAAAACATTTGGATATTAACAGATCTATTTTGCGGTGTATGCAAAGCATTCGTGAACCACCCCGAGGCAAAGATTTGCAAGGTCCAACCGCGGGAGGATGTCACGTGAAGTATCGACTCTGGACCGTTCTGGTTGCGGCGGCGATGTTTGCCGCCGGCGCGGAGGGTCGGAGCGTTGCCGCGACGGCCCCCGACGTCGTCGCGATTCCCGTCCAGCCGCTTCCAGGGCTCGAGGCCGAGCCCGAGGACGATTGGCCCCCGGGCCTGGAGATTCACGGCAAGGTGGTTGACATCGAGAGTGGCCGACCAATCACCGACTTCGTCCTCCAGGATGGCAGCCCCGACCCGACCGCCCCAGAGAGGACAATCTGGGGCTCGGGTGAGAGCCATTCGTCCCCGAACCCCGAGGGCTCTCTCGATCACACGTACATCGAAAAGGGAGTATGGTGCCGGGTGGAGATGAGCCTGTATCCGCACCCCATTGAATTGCGGATTCGGATGGCACCGTGTAAACGACGAAAAACCACGGACTGTAGCATCGATCCGGGCATCCTTGTCTGTCGCCCCGAAGGCGCAGCCACAAATCGGCCCAGGGGAACGCCCCATAGGCGTTAACTTAAGGTTCGGCTGCTGGGGGCGTGAAACGGGATTCTTCTCGTTCCCACGGTCCCCGTGGGAATGCCCTCTTCGACGCACCGCGTCGTCCGACCGCCCCGGCGCCGCGGGGAGGGACGCGGTGCGTCCCGGACGGCATTCCCACGGGGACCGTGGGAACGCGAGCGCCCGCGGTTGCCGGGATTCCCGCAGCAGAACGATGGGCGTCCTTCACAGATCAGGCCCTTAAGTTAACGCCTATGGGGCAACGCCCTGGGAGCCGGTTTGTTCGGCCCATTCGGGGCGGAATCCCCATACCGGGTATCCTTGCTATCGACTCTTTATTCTAGCGCGAACCCTGGGACGGGACAAGATTTTTGCGGTTGATGATGAGGAACGCCGAAGTCCCGGCGACCCCGTTCCCGTTTCCGTCCAGATAAACGCCGGACGTACTGGTCAATCCAACCGGCGCGACGCCGTTGACCGTGAGTTCGTAACGGCGATTCAGGTTGATGCGCTGTTTGACATTGAGAGTCACGGTCCACGCGGCCGGATTATAAACCGCCGATCGGATCGTCAGGTGTTTGCCGTGGCCCTGGATGATCGCGTAGTTCCTCAGGTCGGCAGCCCGCATTGGGTCCATCGGTTCGCTGAACTGAAGGATGAGCGTCTTGTGCGTCCAGTGGGATCCGGATCGGAATACTCGAGTCCATTGCGGAGGCGTCTGCGCTGAAGTCGGCCCGCTTGGACCGGTGAGGGTCGAACTACCTCCCGTCGATTTCGAGGGGCTAACGACGAGGTTCGAGGAGGCCAGTGTTGCCGCCGCGAACGTCGCATTGCCGCTGTAGGCCGCTGCGATTTGGTGCGAGCCTGCGGAGAGCCCAGAGTCCTGGAAGTTCGCGGTGGGAACGCCGTTGACGACTTCGAGTGCAGAGGAGCCTACCTGAGTTCCATCCACGTAGAAAGCAACCGTGCCCGTGGGCGTGCCCGCGCCAGGGCGCTCGGGCTGACGGTGGCTGTGAAGGTTACCGACTGACCGACCACCGGCGCGCCGAGCGACGAGGTGATGGTAGTCGTCGTGGGGTCCCCGTTCACCGTCTGCGTCAGCGAATCGACGCTGTTCAGCCAGCCGTTGGTCCCCATGAAACTGGCTGTAATGGTGTGGCTGCCCACGCTCAGCGTCGATGTGTTCAAGCTAGCACTACCCTGGCTGAGAGGGACGGTACCGATAATGGTGGATCCGTCCTTGAAGATCACTGTGCCGATGGGGGTACCCGAGGCCGGCGTGTCGGCGGTCACCGTGGCTGTGAAGGTGACCGATTGGCCAAACAGCGAGGAATCCCGTGGGGACGCGAGGTTTGTGAAGGCCGACACCGTGGTCGTCGTCTGGGGCTGGGCCAGCACGGTCAGAACCACGTCGTGACCGGCACCCCCTGCATCGTTGATCCCGAAGACGTAGCCATTGAAAGTCAACGTGCTACCCTGACTAAACGTCCCGACGACACTGCTGCCACTTTGGTTGTTGATGATGGTGAATTGCTGGCCGACCGTCGGCAGGAAGCCGCCCAGGAATGAGATGTTCAGGGTAGGGCTATCAATGGCGACGGTGCCGCCGGCGGGTATGACGGTCTGGTCGTACTGTGTGCCAGCGGATGTGCCTCCCAACTGTTCCATGAACGTGGAACCCGTTGCCAGGGATAAACTTCCTGTCGTGAGGGTGCCGGGGGAATCGCCTGGCGACAAGAAACCGCCGCTTTGAACGGTTGTGGCTGGGACCGAGCCATCGCCGCCCAGAGTGCCGCCGGTATTAACCGTGATGGCGGAATCGAGCACCTGGCCATTGACCAGGAGTTCGCCCGCGTTGACGAGGGTGGGGCCGGAATAGGTGTTGACATTCGACAGGGTCAACGTGCCGGCGCCCGTCTCGATCAGGTCATTGTCGGGATCGAGAAAGGCGGAGTTGGGAATATCCACGAAATTGTTGCCACCGGTGGGGTCCCACTGAACGTCCATACTGCCGTCGCCGTCCCCCTGGTCGTATTCGACGTCAATGGTGTGCAGGCCCGGCGTCAAATCCGCCATGCCTGTGGCCTGAGTGGCCGCCTGGAAGTTGTTGTTGTTGACCACCGCGTTGCCATCGATGTAAAGCATGCTGCCGTCCTCGCTGGTGGTGGCGAAGTTCATGGGAACCGGCGTGGTGCCGGTGCCAGGAATCAGGATATCGCCATACCAGCGGGCCTCGACGTTGTTATTGTTGCCGCCGCCGAGATTGTAATAAGCCGGGTTGCCCACGCTATCGGCGAACCCATTGTCGGCGATATCCGGGAAGTCAATGGGGCCGATGAGTGGCGTGGTCACGGCGGGGGTTTGATTTCCCAGCCAGTTGGCATTGCTGGGGTCAGCGGGCTGGATCAGGTCCTGGGCTGCGGTCAGGTTGAAATAGGTACCCGCGAGCCCCTGGACGAGGCCGGATCCCGAAGTGGCCGTGCCGCTGATCGTACCGCTGATCGTGACCGAACCGGAACCGGTATCGACGAGGTTGCCCACCGCGCCCAGGTTAATATTGCCGACGACGTTGATGGCGCCGCTACCCGCCAGGGTTACGCTCCCGCCCTGGCAAATCAGGTTGCCATTCATCGTGGTCGTGCCCGCTCCGACCACCGTGAGCGTGTTGGGGCCTGCGGAGATATCGCCGCCGAGAGTCAAGGCGCCGGCATCGGAGCCAATCGTCGCCGTCGCGGACAAGGTGATGGGGATGGCAAAGGTGTTTGTGCCGCTGATATTCTCGATGGCGCCGTTGCCGGCCGGACCGGCGCCGCTGATCGTGATCGGTTCCGCGGTGGTATAGTTGAGGCCGCCGCTCAAAGCCAGGGCGCCGCCGGCATTGACGACGATGCCCGTAGCCGTGGCCGGTCCCAGGGCGCCATTCGCCATCACGACCAGGGTGCCGGCGTCGATCGTGGTTGACCCGAGATAGGTGTTGGTGTTCGTCAGAGTCAACGTGCCAGAACCTGTCATTTTCAGACCGTTAACGGCTTCGATATAGGCGAAGGCGGAGTTGGGAATATCCACGAAGTTGTTGCCACCGGTGGGGTCCCACTGAGCGTCGATCGTGGCGCCGCCGCCCCCCTGGTAGTATTCGACGTCGATCGTGTGCAGGCCCGGCGTCAACTCCGCCATGCCTGTGGTCTGAGTGGCTCCCTGGAAATTGTTGTTATCGACCACCGCGTTGCCATCAATATAAAGCATGCTGCCGTCGTCGCTGGTGGTAGCAAAGTTAATGGGAACCGGCGTGGTGCCGGTGCCAGGGATCAGGATATCGCCATACCAGCGGGCCTCGACGTTGTTATTGTTGCCGCCGCCGAGATTGTAATAAGCCGGGTTGCCCACGCTATCGGCGAACCCATTGTCGGCGATGTCCGGGAAGTCGATGGGGCCGATGAGTAGCGTGGTCACGGCAGGCGTTTGATTTCCCAGCCAGTTGGTATTGCTGGGGTCAGCGGGCTGAATCAGGTCCTGGGCCGCGGTCAGGTTGAAATAGGTACCGAACAGCCCCTGGGCCTCGGAAGATCCCGAGGTGGCCGTGCCGCTGATCGTACCACTGATCGTGACCGAGCCGGAACCGGTATCGACGAGGTTGCCCACCGCGCCCAAATTGATATTGCCGACGACGTTGATGGCGCCGCTGCCCGCCAGGGTTACGCTCCCGCCCTGGCAAATCAGGTTGCCATTCATCGTGGTCGTGCCCGCTCCGACCACCGTGAGCGTGTTGGGGCCTGCGGAGATATCGCCGCCGAGAGTCAAGGCGCCGGCATCGGAGCCAATCGCCGCCGTCCCGGACAAGGTGATGGGGGTGGCAAAGGTGTTTGTGCCGCTGATATTCTCGATGGCGCCGTTGCCGGCCGGACCGGCGCCGCTGATCGTGATCGGTTCCGCGGTGGTATAGTTGAGGCCGCCGCTCAGGGCCAGGGCGCCGCCGGCATTGACGACGATGCCCGTAGCCGTGGCCGGTCCCAGGGCGCCGTTGGCCATCACGACCAGGGTGCCGGCGTCGATCGTGGTTGACCCGGAGATAGGTGTTGGTGTTCGTCAGAGTCAACGTGCCGGAACTAGTCATTTTTAGACCGTTAACAGGTCCGATACTCGAAAAGGCGGAGTTGGGAATATCCACAAAGTTGTTGCCACCGGTGGGGTCCCACTGAACGTCCATAGTGGCGCCACCGCCCCCCTGGTCGTATTCGACGTCGATGGTGTGCAGGCCCGGCGTCAGATCCGCGATGCCCGTGGCCTGAGTGGCTCCCTGGAAATTGTTGTTGTTGACCACCGCGTTGCCATCGATGTAAAGCATGCTGCCGTCGTCGCTGGTGGTAGCAAAGTTAATGGGAACCGGCGTGGTGCCGGTGCCAGGGATCAGGATATCGCCATACCAGCGGGCCTCGACGTTGTTATTGTTGCCGCCGCCTAAATTGTAATAAGCCGGGTTGCCCACGCTATCGGCGAATCCATTGTCGGCGATATCCGGGAAGTCGATGGGGCCAATGAGGGTCGCGGTCACGGCGGGGGTTTGATTTCCCAGCCAGTTGGTATTGCTGGGGTCAGCGGGCTGGATCAGGTCCTGGGCCGCGGTCAGGTTGAAATAGGTACCCGCGAGCCCCTGGACGAGGCCGGATCCCGAGGTGGCCGTGCCGCTGATCGTACCGCTGATCGTGACCGAGCCGGAACCCGTATCGACCAGATTGCCCGACGAGCCCAGGTCGATATTGCCGGCGATGTTGATGACGCCAGTGCCGGCCAGCGTGACGCCTCCCAACCCCTGGCAAGTGAGCGAGCCGTTGATTGTGGTGGTGCCGGAGCCGGAGATCGACACAGCGCCATCGCTGGCGTTGGTAATGGCGCCGTCGATCACTTCATTATCGCTCGGGTCGCCGAGGTTGATGGTGGGGTCGCCCCCTCCGGAATCGGCCGTGATGGTGATCGGGACCGCGTCGGAAATGATACTGATGGTGTCGGTGCTATCGGAGGTGTCCAGGGTCATGTCCGAGACGTTGGCGGTCGGGATGGTCACCGTGGAGGTGCCGGCCCCGGTTACGAATCCCGCTCCCGCGCCGGTCACGGCAATGGTCACCGCGGGGTCCGCTATCGTGTAGATGCCTGCCGCCAGCTCGACGCTGAGCCGGTCCGGAACGCCGGGAGAAACGGTAAAAGCCAGGTTGCCCGCATTATCGAGGGACAGGGTGGCGACTCCGAGGTAGCTCGCGGTGGCATAAGCGGGAGAGCTGAAACCGGAAACGTTTTCCGCCACGATCTCGTAAGTGTAGGTATGGCCCAATTGGATATCAGTATCCGTGAACGTTTGGGTCGTCGGTGGGGCATCGCTGGTTTCGGGCCGGTCGGCGTAGATGCTATAGGGGCCGCCGTCTACCGACCGGGAAATCTGGTAACCCAGAGCAAACGGTCCAGCGTTATCCGTCCAGCTCACTCCGATACTGCCGCCGTTCTGAACCGCGGCGGCATCCGTCGGCGCCGCCGGCACATCCGGGATCGTCACGGACGCTGTGTTCGAACTGCTCGACGAGCCGGACGAGTTCGTCGCCTGAATCTTGTAGTAATACGTGTTGCCGGGGCTCAGGCCGGGAGCCCCATCCGTGTAATAATAAGGCGCGGAGGCGAGCGTCTGGGTGACCACATTCTGAGTGAAAAGACTGTCCGTCGCGCGCGTAAGGGTGAACCCGGTCTCATCGGTCGCTGTATTGGTCCAGGTGATGTAGACTTCCGAACCACTGGCCGGCGTGGCGCCCAGGCCAACGGGAACCGTCGGGGTC
Organism: uncultured Isosphaeraceae bacterium; assembly: GCA_963845695.1. Classification (GTDB taxonomy): domain Bacteria; phylum Planctomycetota; class Planctomycetia; order Isosphaerales; family Isosphaeraceae; genus CAWJTV01. Next base: position 86,900 of record CAWJTQ010000027.1, read on the forward strand.
TGTCCGCTCTGGCTGGTCGTCGTGGCATCGGCAGTGTTGGACGCCCCGGAGGAACCGGCCGAATTGCTGCCCACAACCTGGAAATCGTAAGTCGTGCTCTGGCTCAAGCCGGTGATGGTGTAGCTGGTTGACTCCTGGCCGGCGTTGGCCACCGTCGTGAAATGGATTCCATCGGTGGATTCCAGGATGGCGTAGTTGGTGGCGAAGTTCGGCGATACCGTGCTGTCGGTCCAGTCCAGCTCAACGGACGATCCCGATAGTGCCTGTGCACTGAGGTTGGCCGGAGCATTGGGGGCCTGGACCGGGGTACTCGCTCCGGTGAGCCCGAAGACCTGCAAGCTGTCTTGTGTGCCGACGAAGACCTGGCCGTTGGCCACGGTCGGTACCGCGAACTTGACCGAGTCAATGCTCCCCGCGCCGCTGTTCCACAATTCCTCGTTGAGCGACAGGGCGCTGTAGGCATGCAGTTCGCCGTTGTTGCGGTCGATGATCCAGACCACGGCGTCGGCCGGATCCTCATCACCGTTCGCGGAGATCATCACCGAACCGGGGACATAACCGAAGTCGTCGTTGGCTGTCTCTGAGGTCGGCTCCAGCACCGCGACAGGGACGGTGGGCGGGTCGGGATCCGGGTTGGGGGCGACGACGTAAGAGTAAGCAGTGCTGTCATAGCCGGAGACCCAGTAAATCTCGCCATGATAGTAGGCGGGGGTGCTCAGGGAGCCGTTGATCAGAACCGGCGGGGTGGTTACGCCGGTGTTGGGGTTGTAAACCGAGTTCAGGACGTTGTCGTCATTGACATTGAACTTCCCCATGTCGTCGCGGTCGATCAGGTAGATCGTCCCTTGCTTGCCGGCGGCTACGATCAGGTGCGGATGGCCGGGGATGCCGGCCGAGTCGGGCAGCACCAGGGGCGAGCCGGAGCCAAAATCCTCGTCGGCGTCGTCGAGCGCGTTGACGTTGTAGGGTGTGAAGTAATCGACGATTTTCTGGCCCCAGCCGTTGGAATTCTGGTTGGTCGCGGTGGTGGTCGGGTCGGCCTCGACCTTGACCAGGGATTCGTAATAGTCGTCGTCGGCGGGGAAACCATTGCTATCAAGGGGCGGATTCCCGCCGCGGGGGTCGCCGTTGCCGGTCTCAAAGTAGAAGGCGGGTTGCCCGTTGAAGGTTTCGTCCGGATCGAAGGTCAGGCCGCCGCCGCCGCCCCAGATGCCTCCCTCGCCGCCATTGGGGTCGGTGCACAGGACCCCGGAAAGAACCATCCCCTGCGTTGACAGGTTCGTCACGTTCCAGGCAACGACCCAGCCATGATAGGGGCCGTTGTCGCCGTGCGAAGCCCATTCGGCGTAGACCTCGCCATTCACCAGGCTCAGCGCGGGGCGGTTGTTCTCGCGCAAGGCGTTGAACTGGACCACTCCGTCGACGTTGCCGTCCCCCGTGCCGTTGACGTAGACCGGCGTGTTATTGGTGTTGCCGTTGGTCGTGGTGCCGATCACGAAAGACGGAGCGGCGTCGGTGCCATCGCTCAGGTTGATGGCGTGGAGTCGCTGGACGTAGTAGGCATTACCGCCGATGATTTCCTTGGTATTGGGAAGGACGTAGATGATGTTGTTGGACGGGTCGATGACCGGGGTACTGGTGATGCCGACCTCCGGGGTGATGTCAGTCGTATCCGTGTCCCCGCTCGGAATGGTCGTGACCGAAGTCGCGCCAGGGAGAGCGTCATTGGAGTTGGTGGTATCCAGGAACGTGCGCTGCCAGAGGATTGCGCCGTTGGCGGCGTTGATGGCGTACAGGGAGTCGTGCTGAGTGGCGACAAAAACGACCGAAGTGTAGGTACCGGGCGTGCCAACGGTGTTCGGGCCGGCAGTAATGGTGACGTTGGTCATCACCAGGGGCTCGGCATAGACCTGTCCGTCCAAGGGGGTGTTGTACAGTTGACCGAAATCGGCCGCGTTGACGTTCGACGACGTCAATTGCGTCTCGGTCAAGTCGGCCCCGGTCGACTGAGAGTCAACGTGGTATTGCGTAATATTCGTCGCGAGCAGACGACGAGCCTCGAGTTGCTCGAGAACGAGCCGGGCCGGCGGCCGTTTGCGTCTGGGCGGGTGGTTGTTGGAAAGTCTCCATCTCGATTTCCACATGCGTTGCCTCTCACGATGAATCTATCGGCGATTCGTTGATTGAGCCCTGGATCGAGAACATTCTCCCGAAGGGATGCGAAGAATTGCCCATCACGGTTTGACTCGAAGATGCGGGCTCTTCGGGAATCAACCATGCTCGGATTGCGAGAACAGAAAAGGAAAAGTCGAGAATTGTTCGAGCCGCTCACATCCGCGCAAGGAACCCCAGCGAGAAGCTCGCGAAGCGATCGATCGATCATGAGGCTGGATGCTTCGACGCTCGGCTGGAACCCGACCTTTCCCAGATGGTCCGCCTTCGATCCGTGGCTACGACGCTGGCGGCGACGCTCCAAACCGTGGACAACGTTCACCGCGATCCTGATGTAATCTGAGTCAAGGACTTAACTCATGTATCGATCCTGTGAATTTGGAATGAGATCATGAACGACAACTAATGAATGTCATTGAGAAATGATGGTCCAACTCTACGGTTCGTCGCGAATGATCTGGTAAAATGAACAGCCGGCGCAACTCATTGTTCCGTATGCCTTTGACGCAGGAAAAACGATGCAGACCGGAGTTCTTCACCGTGCCACAATGGCAGCCAAGAGGTGGTAAAACGAATGCTTTAGGTGGCAGGCCCCATTGGTGCAACTTCTTTTGCAGCAAAAACTTAGAAGAGCGGCGGCGCTGGATTCGACCCAGCGACTTCTCCCGCATGAGGATGGTCCGAAAAGCCAAAAACCAGGGAAATCATGACTCACGTCTCAAGAGAATAGCAACAATCACACAGAATTCAAGGTTGGCGTGCAGCGTAGCGTGCAAGCCGAGGGGACGGTGGCCGTCGAGCTTCGCGAGGCACTTTTCTGGGTGAACCGGACCCGCCTGGAAATCGACCGCTAGGCTCCGGGTTAGCCGTCTGGAGTGTCGAGCAAGGATTGCAATCGCGCCGCCAATTCGTCAGGGAGTTTCAGCCGCCACGATTCATCAACGAGTCCCACGCCGATCAAGTCGCGGAGGTGAGTACGGTCCTTGTCGCGGAACGACGTAAGTTTCATGCGCACCAACGCGTCGAGGTCCAACACGCGGAACGTTTCCGCGGGTTCCGAGTTGACCACATCCGGAGCCGGCAAGGCATAATCCGGGCGCACTCGTTCACCAGCGAAGATCACGTGGACCGCGTCTCGGGCTTTCGCGTCGGGACCGTCGAGGAACAGATCGACGCTGGCAACGTGCCGATAGATGAAGCCCGCGGATTCGAGAGCCGCCTTGGTCGCGTCCAGATCGGAGCGACGGATTAGCAGGTCCACGTCTTGCGTGAAACGCACGGCCGACTGATCGACCCGCCCGACCCAGGCGGCAACCGCATTGCCCCCGATGACAGCGTAGGCGATCCCCGCGTTCTCCAGCGCCGCAGTCGCGCGCAACAAACGGTTCTTGACGAGTTCCACGGCTCGTATCGTCCGCTCCCAGGATTGCAAACCCAGCGGCAAGATCGTCATCACACCATCGTACCGCAACGATCGGGCGCGCGCAAGAGACAATGAACGCACCGCCGTGCTTCGGGAGCCGTTTCTCTTCAGGGTGGGTTGCGTGATAGGTCGCGATTCGGAGGAACCATCGCCGCTTCCGCAAACATCGTGTTTGTCGCTTGCGGTTGAGGGGCATCGACCGACCGGCATCGCCGGGTTGAGCCAGTATCCGAAAGCTCGAGATTTGCGATGGCTTACGACGCGTAGCGTGCAGCGACAGCGCATACACTCGCCGTAAGTCCAATGGGCGGCGCTGGATTTCGAACCAGCGACTTCCACCGCGTGAGGATGACCCGGAAAACCAAGAATCCAGGGAAACAACGACTTACGTTTCTCAACGATACCAAGAATCGCAAGGATCTCAAGGGTAGCGTGCCGGAAGCGTGCAGCCGGAAATCGCTAGGGACCAACCGGGTCGGTAGAATGGTCTCTGGCTATTGCGTGGGGCGTGCCGAATCCCATGCCGCATGGATCAAGAGAGCTGCGAGGCCGATAGGAGCCGGGCCATAAGCAAGATCCAACCCAGTCTTGAAGAGGGGTCCGAGCACGGCCAGATGGATCAGGCGGAGGTGATCGCTCGGCGGCCACCGAATCGGACGGCCTTTCTCTCAGCCCCTCCCACCGTTGATACCAGCGTCCTGCGTCGGGCGATGGAGGAGCGTGGGATCGTTCCATTTGAATTGGATGAGGTCGCCGCCGAGGGCCGTAGCATACCCGAGCTGCTGGAGGATTGCCTCAAGCGTGCGGATTTTGTCGTCGCAGTGGTTGGCGGTGGCAAGGCAAAGGATCACGTTGTGTTCGAACTGGGATTCGCCATGGCCCTGAGGAAGCGAATCCTCGCCATCGTGTCGCCGGAAGCCGATCTGCCCCTCTCGGGAATCCTTTATTTGCGGACGCTGCCCGATAACCGGGAAGCCGTCGAGTTCGGGTTGGACCAGATCCTGAAGGCTCCTGAGCCGCGCAGGCATTCGCGAAGGAAAGGGATCCAAAAGACGAAGCCTCTCGGTCCGCTCGCCAACGAGCTCTTGGCCCGGATCCGCGGTGGCACGAACCTTTCAGAGAGGGATCTCGAAATGATCGTCGGCGAGGCGCTCACTGCGAGCGAAATCGCGGCTCGTTCTCGTCCCTCTGAGATCATGTCGCCCGATGGCGGTGTCGATATGGCAATCTGGTCGGATGACTTCGAGCCGTGGCTGAGAAACCCCGTGCTGATCGAGGTAAAGGGGCAACTGCGGAGTCGATCCCAGGTGCAGAATGCCCTGGATCAGCTTGCGAAGCACCTCGACAAGACTCATACCGAGTGGGGATTGTTGATCTACCAGGGACCAGAGTTCGAGCCCGGCGAGGAAAAGAATGGCGACCCGCGGTGAAGTGGACCCATGAAACTGGACCACTCGGGATGTTAAACTGATCGAAGGTCTCTGTTGCATCCTGAGGTGCGTCATGGCCCACACAAGTCAGCAGCGATCTGCCGCCAGTTTCAAGGCGGAGGTCGCCCTGGAGGCCGTCAAGCAGACCAAGACCCTGGCCGAGATGGCCACGACTTTCCAGGTCCACTCGGTCCAGATCAGCCAGTGGAAGAAGCAACTCCTGGACGGAATCGAGTCCCTCTTCCAGGACCGACGCCGCCGCGACCACGACGACAGCCAGGCGATCCAGGCCGAGCTTTACGAGCCGATCGGCCGGCTCAAGATGGAGGTCGAGTGGTTGAAAAAAAAAGCGGCCCGCTACGGCTGACCTCAAGCGGCCCCTGGTCGAACCCGAGAATCCCCGACTGAGCATCCGCCGACAATGCGAACTCCTGGGCCTCAACCGATCGAGCTACTACCTCGTGCCGGCCATCGAGTCGCAGGAGAACCTGCGCGTGATGCGGTTGATCGACCCGCAGTTCCTGTTGACCCCGTTCTACGGCAGCCGGCGGATGACGGCGTCTCGGGAGCGTGCCGGGGAGCCGGTCAATGGCAAGCGGGTCCAGCGACTCATGGCGAAGATGGGGCTGGAGGCGCTCCATCCCCAGCCACGGACCACGATCCCGGCGGCGGGCGCACGGGTTTACCCGTACTTGCTCCGCGATCGGGAACTGACCCACATCGACGAGGTGTGGAGTTCGGACATTACCCATGTGCCGATGAGGCATGGCTTCATGTACCTGACGGCGGTGATCGACTGGTAGAGCCGGTATGTGCTCACGTGGCGGCTGTCCCATACGCTGGAGGGGCGGTTCTGCCTGGAGGCGTTGGACGAGGCGTTAACGATGGGCCGACCGGAGATCTTCAACACCGACCAAGGTTCTCAGTTTACAGCCCAGGAGTACACCGGCCGCCTGGAGGAGGCCGGGATCCCGGTGAGCCGGGATGGTCGGGGGCGGGCGTTGGACAACGTGTTCGTGGAGCGGCTGTGGAGGAGCGTCAAATACGAAGACATTTACATCAAGGATTATGAACAAGCCAATGAACTGGAATCGGGCCTGGCGGCCTACTTCCGGTTCTACGACGAGGAGCGCCTCCATCAGTCGCTGGGCTATCGGACTCCGGCCGAGGTCTATCGAGCCGGGGCCCGCCGGGCCTGAGAGGGTGGAGGACGGTAAGGGATGTCGGCCATCCGAGTGGTCCCGGTGGTCGGGTTGACGCGACCGGGAGGAAGCCGGCAGCCGGGAGGGAGCCTGTGAGGCGGTGAACCGAGCTGGCGGTGCCGGGAGGTTCCCGGCGAATGAGTGCGTGGATAGAGGAGGGGATCGCATACGATAAATCATCATTAAAAGATATAAGGTATATTGGATATTTGGGTCCGGCTCGGGCCTGATTCCTGGGCTTCGAGTTGACGAGCGTCCCCATCAGTGGCCGGATGACCGGCCCTGGGCCAAGGTCGATCCGACAGGAATCCGGCTTGGCAGAGAGGGGGAAGGCCCTTAACAAATACCCCCCAGTCGAGTGGTCCAGTTTTTTGGGTCCACTTCAGATTGCGGGAGAATCCGATCCGGAAAACAGGGGGCGATATTCCCTCGTTTCCCGACCGCCGCTACAATGGCCGCCAGGAGGGAACCGCCATGCAAACAATGACCCTGTCCGAATCAGCCCTGGCCCTTCTCCGCCAAATTCTCGCGACCCGACGTCCTGCGGTGACGCCCGAGAATCTCGAGACGTTTCGTGAGCTGGCCCGCGCTGGAATCATGTTTCCTGTCTCCGGCTTCATCGGCGGCCCGGAGGCCAATTTCCGGTTCACGGATGATGGATGGAAATGGGTCAACGACCCCGCCAACCTTTCCGCATCTCGCGCAGAATCTCCCGCGCCCGGTCACTGATCGGCAGCTCCGTCTCCGGCGCGACCCGCACCGCCGCATCATGGTCGCCGCCCATCCGCCATTCCGCGTCCTCATGGGCTGCCAGGGCGTCCCAGCGGTCGCGCAGACGCGATTTCGCCCACAGCCTGCCGGCCCGTTTGCCGTATTCCTTCGTGATCTGCTCCGGATCGAACGAGCCGGAATCGAGATTGACCTGTCCGGCGTGGGCGACTCCGCCGCCGGTGCGTTCGTAGGGATTGAAGGCCGCGCCCTTCAGGCCGTGCAGATGGTCGTTCGATCCGATTCGATCCGTGGGGATGCCGAGCTCCTGCAGATGGATGCCGGCCTGCCAGTCGAGCGGCTCGGCATAGCGATGGGCGAAATCCTCAGCGTGGTCCGCCGGGTCGGCCGGGACGTACTGCCCGCTCGGGAAGCCGATGGTCTTGGGGCGTGGAAATGAGCGCGTAAAAGGGACCCACCCTGAGCGCCTAAAACGGGCCCACCTGGGCCTTCAAGATAGCCGCTCTGGGCAAAGGCGGCAACTTCGCTTCATTCCGACCTCCGACTCTTCTTGGCCTTCATCGACTCGCGAAACCGGTAGCTCTCGCCGTTCATCTCCAAGATGTGGCAATGATGCGTCAGGCGATCGACCAGCGCCGCGGTCATCCGCTCCCCCTGGAAGATCTGATTCCATTCGCTAAACGGCAGGTTGCTCGTCACCAGGATGCTGGCGCGCTCGTAGCGATCGGCGAACACGCGGAACAACAGCTCGACGCCACCACGGCTCAGACTGACGTAGCCCAGTTCGTCGCAGATCAGCAACGGCGTCCGCTGCAACTGGCGAAGCAGCCGATCCAAGGTGTACTGCTTCTGGGCCTTCTCCAGCTCGCTGACCAGTTCCGCCGCGGTGAAGAAGGCCACCCGCAGGCCCGCACGACAGGCCGCTTGCCCCAACGCAATGGCGATGTGGGTCTTCCCCGTCCCCTGGCCACCGATCAGGCAACAATTGAATTTCTGTTCAATCCACTCGCGCCGCGCCATCTCCAGGACCTTGGGCCTGGACAGGCCCGGCAAGGCCGTGAAGTCGTAGGTGTCGAAGTCCTTCAAGACGGGGAAGCCCGCTTGCTTGATCCGACGCGCAATCGCGCCGGCATCGCGAACCGCCAGTTCCAGCTCGGTCAAACGGAGCAAGAACTCGACGAAGGTTTGGTCGGTGGCGGCGGCGTCCCGCGCCAGTTTCTCGACCTCGGCTCCCATCGTCGGCAAGTGCAACTGCCGGAGATGGGCCTTGAGCAAGTCGATCATCACATCGGCCATCGGTCGGTCTCCTCTCGGGAGGTCTCCAAAGCCAGAACGATCCGGGCCCGCCGATCGAGCCCGGCTGTGATCACGGCGCGGCCGGCCCGGCGCCGATCGCGCCGACCGGTTCCGCGACGTACATATCATTGTTATTCATGTTATGTAATTCATGATTGTATTCGGCTTGATCATCATGACCACCGAGGAGTTGATCGAACCGGCTCAGGTCCGGCAGGGGCACCTGGACTCCCGCCGCGGTGGGCGAAGCGGGGGTCTCCGGCGCCGCGGGGTGCGTCAGCGACTCGATCGCGCCGAGGGATCGGGTCCGTTGGGCGACGGCCTCGGCGTCGATAATATGTTCGCGCGTGCATTCTTCGACGGCCTGGCGGACCCGCGCCAGCGGGTGCTCGGCCAGGAGTTGCAGGACGCGCACGAACCGCCGCGTGCCCGGCGTGGCGCCGTGGAGCTCCTCCAGCGCCGTGCGGAACTCGGCGAAGCACGCCGGCAGCGCCAGTCGCAAAGCGCCGGCGCAGTCGAGGACGCCCGGCTTGCGATCCAGGATCGCCAGGTAATGGATCGGATCTATGAGCATCTGATGTTTCCTTAAGCATCGCGGGTGCGCCGCGACGACCTGCCCGTCGGCGACGATCGCGACGGTGCCGACGTAGCCCTTGACCGCCACCGCCCGGAATGCGAACGGTCGCGGTACGCTGTAGCGATTGTTGTCGAAGGCGACGGTCTGGTACTTGTCAACGGCGACGGCGGGACGGATCACGCACGGGTCGAACCGGTGCCGGGGCCGGGGCAAGGCCGCGGCGAGATCCTCGGCCAGGCGGTCCGCGATCGTGAACGGGCCGAAGAGCGACTGGACGACCCGCACCCGCTCGGCCTCGCACCATTTGCGAAGAGATGTGTTCAATTCATCGAGGTCCGCGACCCGCGGCACGGGCGCGGCGAATCGGCGCTGGACGGCCTTGACGGTCCCCTCGGCATCGGGCTTCTCCTGGCCGCGAGCCGGCATGCAGAATCGCGGATCGAAGACGTAGTGGTTGGCCAGCACCGCGTAACGCGGATGGAGTTGTCGTTCGCGGCCTTGAAGGATCAAGGTGGCGACGGTCTTGGGGTTGTCCCACCAGACTTCCCGAGGAACCCGTTGGAAGAACTCGAAGGCCGCGACCATGCCCTCGAGGATCGCCTCGGTGCGTTCGAAGGGCAGGGCCAGGACGAAGGGGGCGTTGGAGTAGGCCCAGGTGGTGACGAGGAAGGGGATCAGGCGGCGGCCGTCCGGGAAGTCGACCTGGATGTGGCCGAAATCGGCTTCGAGGCGTTGGCCGGGGAGATGCCCCAGAGGGATGAAAGTTTCTTGATGTCGAGCCCGGTGTCGCCGGACGTAGCGTCGCACCTGGCCATAGCAGCCGTGATAGTCGTGCTCGTCGCGGAGGCGGCGGAACACCTGCATGGCGGTGTGTCGCTGCTTGGGCGGGGCCTGCTCATCGTCGGCGAGGATCTGGTCGATGATCGCCCGGAACGTCCCCAGGACCGGAGCGGGTCGCTCCTGGGCCCGGGTATAGGGCTGCGGTTGGGCCTGGGCCAGGACCTGACGAATCTTCCGCCGACTGTGATGAAACCTGCGCGCGATCTCGCGGATGGACAGGCCATCGCGTCGGGCGCGGCGAATCGCTCCGTAATCGTCCACCGTAAGCACATCCTGACCTCCATGGGAGACTGGGTGTCGTCAAAGACATCCAGCCTAAACGGAGGTGGTTACGGTGGGTCCCTTTTACGCGCCTCATTTTGCCCCGGGGTGGGCCCCTTTTACGCGCTCATTTCCAGGGCGGAAGAAGCGGCGGAACGGATTGCGCATGCCCCTAGTTATTACAGGCTAGTCGTTCAAGATCCATCCGCCGGCCGCGACGAAGGGTCGCCGCGGGATCGACTCCTCCGAGAGCTGGGCGTACAGCGTGATTTTCGGCGTTTCCGGATTCGTTTCCTGACGATTTGGGCCGTGAATCGCCGTAAGTCCATGGGCGGCGCTGGATTCGAACCAGCGACTTCCACCGTGTGAGGACGTCCCCCGCAAGCGAAATCCCCTGTTTTTCGGGGTTTTCTATGTTCAAGGATCGCAAGAAACCGCCCGGATCGCAAGGGTTTCCTGAAGGGAAAACTGAAGGGAGAAATCGACATAAGTGGGGACGAAGGAATTAGGAGGTGGGTGGTTTTCGTCACATGCATCATTGCAGCCGCGAATCCCTGGCTTTAATCGCTCCGGCCTTCCCTGCTCGTCGGCGATTAGTTACGCCGGCACATTCGCCTGCGATGGGTTGACTGCCGCGCCGTCGCCAGCGAGCATCAGGGAACTTGGCCGCCGCGCCTGTCCAGTTCTGATTGTAGCGGCAGACGCCTGCGTGCGCCTCCTGGCAGTCTCTGGCGGGCGTGGGCACGGGGGTATATTCTGAATAGACGTGGTAGATACTCGGGTCGCGTCAAACACTTAGTGGACAATGGTTTAACAAAATCGACCGCTCATGACGCCGAAGCAAGATAGCTGGAACATCGTGCTGGCCGGGCTATGGAACCGGGCGATTTTCACGCCCGAGTGGGTGGGGCGTTTCCTGTTCAAGCAGCCGGAAGTCGAGACGATGATCTCGATCATGCCGCACATGCCGATCATCTATCGGAACGCCCAGGTGGCGTTGGAAGTGGCGCCTGCGCGGCTGGTCTTCCGGCCCCGTTCCCTGCATGACGATTGCTTGCGTGCGTCCGAAAGCATGGCCCATAAGGTACTGGACATCTTGCAGGACACGCCGCTGATCGGCGTCGGCGTCAACTTTGTCTTCACCGAGCCCGAGCCGCGCCGTGATCTTGTCGGTCTTTTCGACCTGGCGGATAGCCCATCCTTGACCGACGACGGATGGGATATCGAGGAGCGGCGGTTGATGCGGCGGCTGTCCAAGGGTGACGACACCATGAATCTCACGCTGCTGCTCGCCGGCGGCAATCTCGATGTGGAGTTCAACTTCCACACCGAGACGGCGGACAATGCCGTGGCGCGGGCGGCGGTCGATGCTCGGATGATCAGGTTGCGCGACGCGGCGGTGCGGGTGCTCGACAAAACGTATGATCTTCAAGTCGAATGGGGGCGCGACGACAATGGGTGAAACAAGCATGATCCCGGGCTCTGGGACGCAGGGCGGCGCAGCGGGGCGACAGGAGCCGGTCGAGCTTTACAAGAAGGGCGGCGAGCCCGTCGCCACGGATCACAAATCGCAGCATTCCAACCTGTACGCCGTGCGCGTGTCGGCGCCGCCGCGAAGGTGGTCATCCAGGTCGATACCAAGCGCCTGAGCGAGCGGAAAAAGATCAGGGCGATGAACGACTCCATCAAGCGCCGTACCCGTGGATGAGCCGCGATGATCGGCCAAAACATCGATGCCTTCGCATTACGCCTACGTCGAGCCGAACAAGAAGACGCTATGCCAGGGCGACATCCTCAAGAAGACCGCTGATCTGGTCGCGCACCTGAAGAAATACCATCCGTATTACGCGGATCACGCGGATTACAAGTATTTCATGGTGCTGACGCAGAGCTGCGATTTGGTGCGCCGCAAGGGCAAGCCGTGCAATTCGCAGTACATCACGCTCGCCGCTGCGCGCCCGGTTGAGGAAGCTCTGCTGCGCGAGGCGGCGAAGCGTCAGGACGACTGGCAGAAGGAGGCGCGCGTCATCAGCGCGAAAGAGAGGGATAACCTCGCCAATTTCGTGAAAAGCCTGATCGACAACAATAAAGAGAGATATTTTTACATACATACGGACGTGAGCGTTGAGATCCAGCAGAACTGCTGCGTGTTCCTCCAGTTGGCCGTTTCGCTGAAGTCGGAACACTACGAGATGTGCTTGGCGGCGAAAATCTGCGAGCTGGATGAGACGTTTCAGGCGAAGCTCGGTTACCAGATCGGGCACATGTACAACCGGGTAGGCACGACGGAATGGGATACGAAATACCCGGATAACGATGTCGACACGTTCGCCCAGGAGCTGATCGAGGATATCTTCGTCGTCTTCGAGGAACGGCAGATCAAGGAAGGCGTCGCCGACCTGAAGCGCCAAAAACATCTATGCGACGAAAACGCCCGACGAGATCCGCGATTATATCGACAAGACGAAGGTGGTGGCGTGGCGCGATCAGTTCCAGGAAGCCGCGTTGAATGTCCTCACGAACAAGAGGAAGCCGGTCGATTTGATCCGCGCACAGATCGATACCGCGGTGGCGGGCGACGCGGCGCTAGCGGCGAAGATCGAGGCCATGCTTACGGCATCGGGCGTGCCAGCCGAAAGGATTGCTGAGACGCGCGATTCGTTGATTAAGGCCTTCCAGGAATCGCTGCGGGCGCATCTGAGCGATGCCAAGCTGCCGCAGAGAAAGAGCTTTTCGAGAAGATGGTCGCCTGGTTGATCTCGGAGCCGTTGATCAGTCAGTCGCTGGCGCGCTAAGGATGTGGGCTAGGATCACCCGCTGTGCCGATTGCAGCTTTCCCGCATGGCGCATCCCCGGCATTTGGCAGGCGGCTGACGTGCCTTCGCTCCCGAACCCGGGTCTCACCGCCGGGGTTTTTTGTTGCACAGTGGAGCACCCACCCTTCCAAGCATTGAGAAAATGCAACAAATGATGACTTTTGGAGTCACATTAGTGGCATCGGCTCGTAGGACAGGTGACGGTGACAAATCGCCGTCGGCTCATTGACAATCTGGCTGGCGGTGATGGACGTTTCCGGGCCACAAGATGGATTCCGGAGTTCATCGAAGACAGATTAATATTCTTAGATGGGCAGGTCGTTCGCTAGGATTAGGCGACCGGCTAGCTGAAGGCCGCCCAGCGACCAAAGAACGCCCGCGCCGCTTGCGGTAGGTCGCGTCTTAGGTATTTTCCCGGACGCCTTATGATCCTGCTCCCAAGGTGAAAAACAATGTCAGGCAACCATTGTTGCTGCCATGGAAACCTCCCTCCACGAGGCCGATACATCCGTATCGTCATCGACGATGAGGTGATTTTTGTTCCCGTGAGCGATGAGGTCTACGCTCATTTTCGCGGGGAATTCGCTAGACGAAATCCCTCAGATCATCAGCAGCTTCTATATGCCACAGTAATGAAGTTAATGGTGGCTGCATATAAGGAGGCGATTAAGCGGTCTCCGCAGCGGTAGTGGGACGTAACATAGCTCGCCCCAGCAAACCATTCCCCTCCCCTCGGACTAGCAATTCGAGGGGAGGGGTTTTTTGTTGCGCTCTCCGCTGGCCGTGCTATCATGCTGCCATGCGATCAGAATTAAGAGAACCGCCGTCAGTTGACCGCTCGGCCCAACAACTCGTAAGCGGTGCACCAGTGCCGGAAGATCGCTCACACACGAAGCTGAAAGCCAATGGCCAACTGCAGGATTACGTCGTGCTCACGCCCGAAGAGCGGGCGAAGGGTTTGGTGCCCGCTGTGTGGAGGAACTATAGGCATGCGGGCCGGTCGGGCCTCAGTATCCGCTACGCGACCTCACCGACGAAGAAAAAGAGCGATATAACGAGTTCGGCTACGTGAAATTCGAGCCCTATCCAGAAAGCGAATCTCCGAAGACTGGCTGTTTCTGGACTCAAGCGCGACTCAAAAGCGTGGGCAACGGCTGCGGCACCGTGACCTCCATGAGCCATGCCATCGCCGAAACCTATCGCCGCGACCCGGAGTTCTACGGCGGGACTTTCTGCCACGGATGCGGCAAGCATCTGCCGGTCGATGAATTCGTTTGGGAAGGGACTGATGAGCGCCATAGGTAGCTTATGACGGTGTTCGCAGACATCGCGGATTTCGATGAAGATACCCGTATCGATATGATCGGGAAGACGGTGATGAGCGGGCCAAAGTCGAGTGCCGACAAGCCGGTGATGGCCGCTTTCGTGGTCGAGAATGATGCGAAAGCGGATCGTTATATCAAGAAATTGCAGAAGAAGTTTCCGGGCATTCGCGTCATAGACCGATTTGCCGGGCCTGTGTCGGAGGCAATCACCGTGAGAGTGGGCTGCGCCGCTACGATGATCGGTGGCTTGCGGCACGGCCGGGCAATCGAAGCTCGCCCGCCTACTCGGCCGGCACCACTCCACCATCTGGCGGAAGCTCAACGGCAAATCCCGCATCACCCAGGCGGATGAGCTTGCAATCATGCGCGTCGTGGCCGCTTTGGAGGCAAAGAAGAGCCGGTAGACGGCTGTTTGACGCCCACCGTGTGAGAATCAGCCCTCAGTTCAGAATTGATTCCTGAAGCGAAAACTGAAGCTCTGACCCTGATTCGCCGTAAGTCCAATGGGCGGCGCTGGATTCGAACCAGCGACTTCCACCGTGTGAGGATGGCACTCTAACCGCTGAGTTAGCCGCCCGGCAGACCGGTTGGACGTGGTCCAACCCGCACCGATCCTTCAAAAATAGCGGTTGTCTGCCTCGACGGCAAGAGATCGCACTCCAACCATTGAGCGGTCGCCCTCTGGCACATGCTGGCGGGTTGTTCAGAGGTGCTGCTCTGGCTCCCCCAATGCGGCCCGCATTCGGTGAAGATCGCCGCCGCACGATTCTCACCCTACTTGTGCTCCCCATGCAACACTCAGTAAATTACCGGATTGAGTCTGTACCGATCGTCAGCAATCGCGAAGCTCCAAGAGGGTAGGTCGCGCCGATGTCTCGAGTTCTTCCCCGATGTGCCCAAGATCCCGTTCGGCGGGCCCAAGTCGCGGAATCCCCTAGAATTCAAACATTATAATCCCGACGAGGTCATCGACGGGAAGACGATGAAGGAGCACCTCCGGTTCTCGGTGGTGTACTGGCATACCTTCCGCAACCCCCTCGCCGACCCGTTCGGCGTTGGTACGGCACTCCGGCCGTGGGATGACGGCACCAACTCGGTCGGCAACGCCCAGCTCCGTGTGAAAGTGGCCTTCGAGTTCTTCGAGAAGCTCGGCGTTCCGTTCTACGCGTTCCACGATCGGGACGTCGCGCCGGAAGGTCGAACTCTCAAGGAGAGCCACGCCAATCTCGACGAAGTCGTCAAGGTGCTCAAAGATGAACAGGCCCGTACGGGGGTCAAGCTACTCTGGGGTACGGCCAACCTGTTCACCAATCCTCGCTACATGCACGGTGCAGCGACCAGCCCGAACTTCGACGTCTTTGCCTTCGCGGGTGCCCAGGTCAAGAAAGCCATGGAGGTGACCCACGAGCTCGGCGGGGCGGGGTACACCTTCTGGGGGGGACGGGAAGGCTACTCGACCCTGCTCAACACCGACATGAAGCGCGAGCTCGACCACCTCGGTTGCTTCCTCCACATGGCCGTCAATTACAAGAAGCAGATCGGATTCAACGGCACGTTCTACATCGAGCCGAAGCCCAAGGAGCCGACCAAGCATCAGTACGACTCCGACGCCGCCGCTTGCTTGAATTTCCTCAGGACCTACGACCTGCTCCCCCACTTCAAGCTGAACCTCGAGACCAACCACGCTACCCTCGCCGGTCACGAGATGATGCACGAGCTGGAGGTGGCCATCGGCGCCGGCGCCCTCGGGCTCGATCGACGCGAATACCGGCGATTACCTCCTGGGCTGGGATACCGACCAGTTCCCCACGAGTATCTACCTGACCACCCAGTGCATGTTCTGCATCCTCGGCATGGGAGGCTTGTCCACCGGTGGTGTCAACTTCGACGCCAAGGTCCGCCGCGAGAGCTTCGAGCCGGTCGATCTGTTCCATGCCCACATCGGTGGTATGGACGCCTTCGCCCGCGGTCTCAAGACCGCGCGCGCGATCATCGCCGATGGACGCCTCGCCACGTTCCTCAAGGAACGCTATCGGAGCTGGGATTGCGAACTGGGCCGGCGCGTCGAGGCCAGCCAGGCCAGCTTCAGTGACCTCGAAGCCTACATCCTCCCCAAGGGCGACGCCGCCAAGAATGTCAGCGGTCGTCAGGAAATGCTCGAGAACCTGATCAACGAGTTCATCTGAACGGCGAGTGGTCAGAGAAGTCGCGTCGAGGGAGTCTTTGAGCGTCGCCCATCCGCGACTTCACTGCCCGGATACTCTACACCGCTTCCCAGATCTACTTCTGAGCGACACTCACCAGCGCGGCGAAAATCCCCTGCATGAAGGCAGGCAGGTCATCCGGTGTACGGCTGGTGACCAGGTTCCCATCCTGGACGCACGCCGCATCCACCCAGACGCCGCCCGCGTTCTCCACGTCGTCGCGGATCGCGAAGAATCCGGTCACCTTCCGCCCCTTGAGACATTTCGCCGAACAGAGCATCCACGGTCCGTGGCAGATCGCCGCCAGCACTTTGCCCTGCCGCGCCGCCTGGGTGACCAGATCGACCATTGCCGGATGTCGCCTCATGTGATCCGGCGAGTAGCCGCCCGGGATGACAATCGCGTCGAAATCCGACGCTTTGACCTCGCTGGCAGCCACCTCCGCCTTGGCCGGATAGCCGTGCTTCGACGCATACGTCTCCCCGGCTTTCGGCCCGACGATCTTGACGTCGCAGCCGGCTTCGCGAAGACGGAGGACCGGATACCATAACTCCAGGTCCTCGTAGAACTTCTCGACGAGGACGGCGACACGCTTGCCCTGTGCATTGCTCATAGGAAGATCCTCCAAGGATGAAACGGGTAATCAGGAGCCTCGGGTGATATCAGGAAGCCGCGGTGACTGCGGGCTCTGGTAAATGGCCGGGCCGATGCTCGGCCATGGCGCGCTCGATCCCTTGCTCGAACGTGAACGGCGGCTGATATCCGAGCACCCGGCGCGCCTTTTCAATCGAGTAATCGAGGTTCAGACCGAGGAACTTGTAACGGGCCTTGTTGATCAGCGGAGGATTCCTCGCACCACGCAGCTTCGCCACGCCTTCCACGAGATTGGCAAGGAACCTGGCCAGTCCCAGAGGGATGCGTCGCGTGGGCGGCTTGAGGCCTGCCAGCTCGGCGACCCGGCCAACGAACTGTCTCTTGGTCACCCGCTGGCCGTCGGTGAAGTTGAAGACCTCACCGACGGCAGCCGGGTTCTCAGCGGCCAGGAAGATGCCGTCAACCAGGTTCTTGACGTAGATGCAGTTGAGCACCTGGTCACCCGAGCCGAAGTAGGCGAACGTGCCGCGGCGGAGGTTGAGCAGGAGCTTGGGGAGCACGGTGCGGTCACGCTCGCCATAGATGAAGCCCGGCCGGACCACCGCGGCCGGGAGTCCGCATCGGCGATGGTAGTCCAGCACGAGGGACTCGGCCTCGTTCTTTGACCGCGTGTAGGCGTCGAGCGAGTTGGATGCCGGTGGTACGGTCTCGTCGGTCCCGTGATGGTCGCGGCCCTCGTAGACGCCCAGCGAGCTGACGTGGACGAAGCGATCGAGACCCACCTCGCAGGCGGCATCGAGGAGCAGACGGAGGGCCTCGACATTCCATCGTCGGAATTCATCGAGAGGGCCCCAGTCACCAACCTTGGCCGCGCAGTTGAACACCCAGTCGGCTCCCTCGACCCCGGCCCGGAGCGCGTCCCGGTCTTCCAAGTCGCCCGTGACCCGTTCCACCCCCCAAAGGTCCAGCCATCGAGTGTCGCTGGTGGGACGGACCAGCGCCCGGACGCGATGACCCCGTTTCAGGGCCTCTTCGGCCGCATGACTGCCAACCAGGCCGGTCGCCCCGGTGATGAAGATTGTCTTGGGTTGCTCCATGCCTGTATCACCCATCCACCCTTTGGACAAGACGTTCGAAACCCGATGAACCGGGCTCATGGTAACCGATCGCAGGCCCGCGGGAAAATCGGGTGGAGGCTCGGTCAGCCCGACCGGCCGATTGTGAGCGGCCCGTGGGGATTTCCCGAGGATCGATCGGATCACCCGAACCGACTGGCATCAGACGCAGTTAGGGGTGGCTTTCGGGCCGCTGGTCGGTGTAGGCTGGATCCTTCGTGGCGAGGGGGAGGCCGCGCGGGCATGCCGCACCATTGGGACAATGTCGCGAACGAGCGGGGCGTTCGGATTGACCCCAGTCCGCGGAGGGTCTAGGATTCCTGGGCCTTCTCCCTCCTCGGCTCCCGGAGAACCGGCAGGAAGGGAAAGGGAAAGGTTAGTCGTCATGGCGAGCGCTCTGAAAAGTGAAGAACTGGCGGCTTATCGCCGAGTCCTTCAGTCTCTACGATCGAGGCTCCGAGGGGACCTGGACCAGATGACCGACGAAGCTCTGGGCCGGGATCTTGCTGGTGGCGGCACGGGCAATTTGTCGAACGTGCCGTTGCACATGGCCGATCTGGGGACCGACAATTATGATCAGGAGTTCACTCTGGGCCTGATCGAGAACGAACAAGGTACTCTGGAACTGGTCAACGAGGCGCTGGATCGCATGGTGCGAGGGACGTTTGGGCTGTGCGTGGAATGCAATGAGCCGATCACGAAGCCTCGGCTCCAGGCAATCCCTTACGCCCGGCACTGTATTCGCTGTGCACGGAAGCTGGAGGGTGGCGAATGAGCGAGCAAGGGGGCGTGGGACCGGGCCGGTTGCTGCTCTTTGGTTCGATCGCGTTGGGCGGTCTGATCTTCGATCTCGCGACCAAGTCGGTCGTCTTCGCACGGATCGGGCCGCCGCCTTCTCCGTCGGTCCCGGTGATCCCTCGGATCCTGGAGTTGCACACCAGTCAAAACACGGGTGCACTCTGGGGCTGGGGAGCGGCGATCCCCTACAGCAGCTTGATTTTCGCAGGGCTCTCGGTGGTCGCGGCGATCATCATCTGTTACTGGCTCTTCTTCCTGGGCGCGGCATCGAGCCGGGTGTTGACGATCGCCCTGGCCTTGATCATGGCCGGCGCCCTGGGCAACTGCTACGATCGACTGGTCTTCGGCCACGTCCGCGACTTCGTGCACTTCCATGTCGACGCCATCGGATTCGATTGCGCGATCTTCAACTTCGCCGATAACATGCTCGTGGCCGGGGCCTTGACCCTGGTCCTCTACGCGATGCGGCCGGAAGAGCATGCGCCGGTGAACAAGGTCGCTCCGGTGGCTCCGGACTCCGCATTGGAGTGACTCTCAATCCGTCTACCTCAAGACGGAATGGTCACCTCCCGCCCACCCACCCGCTCAGACGTCGTAATACAGCGCGAACTCATGAGGGTGAGGACGGATTCGCGTCGTCTCGACCTCGTGCGTCTGCTTGTACCAGATCCAGGTATCAATGACGTCGGGCGTGAACACGTCGCCGCGCAGGAGGAACTCGTGGTCGGCCCGCAGGGCCTCGAGTGAGGCTTCCAGTGAGCGCCGGCGTGGTCGGGACGTCGTTGAGCTCCTCAGGCTGGAGGTCGTAGATATCCTTGTCGAGCGGCTCGCCGGGCCGGACCTTGTTCTGGATGCCATCGAGGATCGCCATAAGCATCGCGGAGAACAGCAAATAGGGATTGGCGGCGGAGTCGGGCCCGCGAAACTCGATGCGACGGCTGGTGGGGCTGGGTCCGCTGAGCGGGACGCGGATGATCGCGGCGCGATTGCGACGGCTGTACGAGATCTTGGTGGGTGCCTCGAAGCCCGGCACCAGGCGCTTGTAGCTGTTGGTCGTGGGGTTGGCGAACGCACAGAGGGCCAGCGCGTGCCGGATCAAACCGCCGATGGCGTAAATGCCCAGATCGCTGAGGCCGGCATAGCCCTGGCCGGCCAGCAGCGGTTGGCCGTCCTTCCAGAGCGTGAGGTGGGTGTGCATCCCTGAGCCGTTGTCGCCGAAGAGGGGTTTGGGCATGAACGTCGCGGTCCGGTTGGCGCGGCGGGCGACATTGCGGATGATGTAACGCGCCAGCATCACCTGGTCGGCGCTGCCGACCAGGGGGTGGGCAAGCAGGTCGATCTCGCACTGGCCGGCGGTAGCGACTTCGTGAAAATGGGCGGCCGTGACGATGCCGCATTCCCCCATGCGCTGGGCCATCTCGGAGCGGAGGTCCACCAGGCTGTCCGTCGGCGGGCATGGGAAGTAGCCCAGCCCCGAGCCCGGCTTGTAGCCCAGGTTGGGCGATTCCGCGCGGCCTCGGTTCCACGCACCTTCCACCGAATCGATATGATAGAACGCCTCATGTCCGCGCTGCTCGAATCGCACGTCGTCGAAGACGAAGAACTCCAGCTCGGGGGCCAGCAGGCAGTCATCGGCCAGGCCGGTGTTGCGCATGTAGCTGGTGGCCTTGCGCGATGTTTCGCGGGTCGCGCGTGTAATCCTGATGCGTGATTGGATCGTGGATGTTGCAGATCATCGTCAGGGTGGGCTGCGAGGGGAACGGGTCGATCACGGCGGTTTCCGGCTGCGGGACGACCAGCAAGTCCGCCTCGTTGATTGCGCGCCAGCCCATGACGCTGGATCCGTCGAAAGGCACGCCCTCCTCGAAAGTGTCCTCGGTCAGGGCGTCGGCCGGGATCGAGAAATGCTGCCAGACACCGGGAAAATCCATATACCGCAAGTCGACTGTGGTGACCTCGCGCTGGCGGATCAGGGCCAGGACTTCTTTGGGAGTCAAAGGAACCGTCTCCTCATGGCATGGGCAGGTTTGCGAAAGCCCGACCGAATCCTCGGCGAAGGGACGACGAGCCGACTCGAAGGGTGATCGCCATTATCGTGACGTGTGCCCGGCGACGGAAGATCTCACGCAACGGAAGTCGGGACACCCACTTCCAACCGGGTCGTGACGCCTCATTTCTGAGTGTGGGCCGCGCCGGCCGCGTCTCGGATTTTGCTCGAGTCTCCGAAAAAAATGTGGCGGCGCCCCCGCGAACCCGGTAGTTTAACAATTGTTACCCACCGAGCCGATTGGTTAGAATGAAGAGATCATCGCCCGGGGCTCCCCTCCCGGCCAGACCGTTGCTTCCCGCCCGGAGATCGTCGAGCACGAGGAGTCCACGATGAGGATGCTTCGCCCGGCCCTTGCGATCGCCACCGTGCTGCTGTTGAGCAGAGGTCTCACGAGAGCCGCCGAGCTGTTCCCCGCCGATCGTCCGATCGCGGAGGCGACCGATCATTATCTCGACGAGACGCTCCGCAAGGAGGGGGTCAAGCCGGCCCCGATCGCTGACGATGCGACGCTGGTCCGTCGCATCACGCTCGACCTCGCCGGACGCATCCCGACCGCCGCCGAGGCGCGCGCCTATGTGGAATCGACCGATCCGGAGAAGAAGACCCGACTGGTCGATCGCCTGATGGCGTCGCCGGGGTTCGTCCGGCACCAGGTGACCGAGCTCGACACCATGCTCATGGCCGGGAACAAGGGAAGCCTCCGCGAGTACCTGAAGCGGGCCGTCGGCGCCAACCTCGCCTGGGACAAGATGTTCCGCGAGCTCATGCTCCCCGACCAGACCGACAAGACCCAGAAGGCCGCCGCCGCATACCTCCAGGGGCGCGTCAAGGACGTGGACCGCCTCACGGCCGAGGTCAGCTCCACGTTCTTCGGGGTCAACATCAGTTGTGCCCAGTGCCACGACCACCCGCTGGTCTTCGACTGGAAGCAGGACCACTTCTACGGGATGAAGGCGTTCCTGGACCGCACCTTCGTCACGGGCAACGGCAATAATGGCTTCCTGGCTGAGCGCGGCACCGGAACGGTCAAGTTCAAGACGACCGAGGGAGTCGAGCGCCAGGCCCGGTTGATGTTCCTGACCGGCCGGAAGGTGGACGACCCCGCAGCGAAAGAGCTGTCCCCCGCGGCCCAGAAGAAAGAGAAGGAGCGGCTCCAGCAGGCGAAGAAGGCGAAAACGCCCCCGCCGCCGCCGGACTTCAGCGCCCGGGCCAAGCTGGTGGAAGTGGCCCTCCAGCCCGGGGACCGCGACTTCTTCGCCCGATCGATCGTCAACCGCGTCTGGAACCGGCTCTTCGGTCGCGGACTGGTGATGCCGCTGGACCAGATGCACTCCGCCAACCCGCCCAGTCACCCCGACCTGCTCGCCTGGCTGGCTCGCGACACCATCGAGCATGGCTATGACCTCCGCCGGCTCGTCCGTGGCCTCGTCCTGAGTCGTGCCTATGCCCGCGACACCTGCTGGGACGGCGAGGCGCCACCCCGTCCGTCGCTGTTCGCCGTGGCCGTCGTCCGACCCCTCACAGCAATGCAACTGGCCGCCTCGCTCCGCCTGGCGACCGCCGATCCGGCCAGCCTCTCAGCGGATCTGAAGCCCGACGACCTTGAGAAGCGACTCCTGGCCCTGGAAGACAGTGGCCGATCGCTGGCCGGCGCCCTGGGCTCCTCGGCGAGCGATACCCAGATTGGCGTGGCCGAGGCCCTCTTTTTCAGTAATGGCAGACGCATTCCCCAGGATCTCCTCTCCGACAGCGACGGCCGTCTGGTCGGCCGCCTGAAACAGATCGCCGCTCCCGCCGAGCAGATCGACCTGGCCGTCCGCAACGTGCTCTCTCGCCCGCCCGACGACGAAGACCGGCGCTTGCTCGGCGAATACTTCGCGGACCGCACCGATCGCCCCGAGGAAGCCTGCCGTCAGGTCGTCTGGGCCTTGTTGACCTGTGCCGAATTCCGCTTCAATCATTGATCGATCGGACCCCTACCCACCGGACCTTCTCGAAGGTCGGGACACGCCGGAGCGCACCCCATGGCCGAGATCCGTCGTCCGTCGTTCTGCGGCTCACCGGACCATTCTCTCAACCGACGAGGCTTCCTCGGCTCCCTCGCCGTCGGTGCCACGGCGTTCGCGGCGGACATGACCGCTCTGAACGTTCTCACCTCGCCGGTCCTGGCCGACGAGCTGAAGCGGAATCAGAAGCACGTGATCCTCCTCTGGTTGGCCGGTGGCTCCAGCCAGCTCGAGACCTGGGACCCCAAACCAGGCGCGCCGACCGGTGGGCCGTTCCGCTCGATTCCGACAACGGTCCCCGGAATCCATATTTCCGAGCTGATGCCCCGGATGGCGGCGCGGATGCACCAGACCTGCATCATCCGCTCGCTCAACACCAAGAACGGCGACCACGGCGGCGGTGCCTTGCTCATGATGAAAGGCCGCCGCGATGACCCGAGCGTACGCTATCCCGACCTGGGCGCAGTCCTGGCCCGCGAGTTGGGCCAGGCCAACAGCCGGGTGCCCGACTACGTCACATTCTACTCGGCCACCGAGGGACGCGGGATGGCGCCCGGCACCAGTGGCTTCCTCGGCGAGCGTTACGCCCCGATGGCCTTGACGACCAGCATGACGCCCGAGAACCTCCGCCGACTCGACGAAATCAGCGACCTCGACCACATCCACCGCGCCGAGCTTCGCGACCTGCTGAGCAAGCGATTCACCCGCGGGCGGATGTCCTCGAGTGCCCTGGGCAGCCACAATGTGGCTTACGAGCGCGTCCGCGGCTTGATGGCCAGCGAAACCTTATTCGACATCACGCGCGAACCCCAGAAGGTCCGGGAGCGATATGGTCCCACCCAGTTCGGCGAGCAAGCCCTGGTCGCCCGCCGACTGATCGAGGCCGGTGTCCCGTTCGTGCGGGTGGCCCGCGCGTGGTGGGATAGCCATGGCCAGAACTTCGAGACCCATCAAGAGCTCGTACCCGAGCTGGACCACGTGATGTCGGCGCTGCTCGACGACCTGAATTGTCGCGGGTTGCTCGAGAACACCCTGGTCATCACGCTCGCTGAGTTCGGCCGCACGCCCGAGATCAACCCGAGCCTGGGCCGCGACCACTTCGCCTCCGCCTGGAGTGCGACGCTCTCCGGCGCGGGGGTCCGCGGCGGCTCGGTCTTCGGCAAGACCGACGCCAACGGCCGGAAGGTCGTCGACGGCGAGATCGGCCCCGCCGAGCTGTTCGCCACCATCTATCGCGCGCTGGGCATCGACCACCAGAAGCACTACATGGTCGGCGTACGCCCCGTGCCGCTCACCGAGCCAGGCACCGAGCCCGTGCAGGCCGTTCTCGCCTGAGAGTCCGGAATCTCGACCCTTCGACTGAACACTGAACACTGAACGATGAGGTCCCGACCATGAACGGCTCGAGTCCGGAGAAGATCAAGGTCGTCAAGGAATCATCGCGCAAGGAGATCGTCTTCGGCCTGGCGCAGGAAGCCGCGCACCGGCCACATCTTCTTCGGCGGTTCGGACTTCGCGGTCTGGGACCTGGACCTGGACAAGGAGAAGCTGGAGCCGAAGGAGCTGGGCCGTCACGAGAGCTACGTGACCAGCCTGGCGCTGGCCGGGACGACCCTGATCTCCGGCGGCTACGACGGCCGGTTGATCTGGTGGAATACCGAGTCCGGCTCGCAGGTCCGCTCGGTCGCCGCCCACCAGAAGTGGATCCGTTGCGTGAAGGCCACGCCCGACGGGACCATCCTGGCGAGCGTCGCCGATGACATGGTCTGCCGGCTCTGGGAGGTTGCCTCGGGTCGCCTGATCCGTGAGCTGCGCGGCCATGCCGAGATGACCCCGCATGACTTCCCCTCGATGCTTTACGCCTGCACCATCTCCGTCGATGGCCGCCTGCTGGCCACCGGCGACAAGGTCGGCCACATCAACATCTGGGACATCGAATCCGGCCGGAGTCTCGCCACGATCGAAGCCCCAGTCTTGTACACATGGGACCCGGTCCAGCGTCGCCACTCGATCGGCGGCATCCGCGCGCTGGCCTTCTCGCCCGACGGGTCACGGCTCGCGGTGGGCGGTATCGGCAAGATCGGCAACATCGACCACCTGGAAGGACGGCCCCGGGTCGAGCTGTTCGACTGGCAAAAAGGCCAGCGGATCTGCGAGTTCTCGGGCGAAGGCAAGGGCCTGGTGGAGCGTCTGGCGTTCCACCCTCACGGCGACTGGCTGCTCGCGGCCGGTGGCTACAGTGATGGATTCCTCCTGGTCTGCGACCCCGCTGCCAAGAAAGTCCTCGCGCAGATCAAGGTCCCGATGTACGTCCACGACTTCGACCTGAACGAGAGCAGCGACCGCGTCTATGCGGTCGGCCATCACAAGATCGCGGTTTTCGAACTGAAGAACGCATAGGAGCGTCCGGATCATCAGAGGTTGGGCGGAGGCGCGATGCGGTACGATCCGATCAACGTCAACTCCGTACCCGATTCAGACTCCATCGCAGTCGACGGCCCAGCCACCGAATTGTCCCGATCGATCATAGCAGTCGGCCTCCACGCGACCGACGCCGACTCGGCACAGGCTCTCTGCCTGCGGCTGTCGCGCCACCTCCACGAGAATGTTCGCGGCAATGCCCTTCTGGCACTCGGCCATCTGGCCCGCCGCTTCGGCGTACTCGACGAGCCCTCCGTCCGTCCGGCGGTCGCGGCCGGCTGAGCGGACTCGAGCGAGTTTGTCAGGGGACAGGCGGATGCGGCGGCCGACGACCTGGAACACTTCTTGGGCTGGTGTATCAGTCGGCCAGCACGACGCGGCTAACCGCGCTCTTACTTGAGACCGGCCCGCCCCGGCGCTTTCTGGGACAATTCACACGGGTGCTCGGTGGGCCAGCCCGCCGAGTTTGGCTCGAACTTGGGAGCAGGACCATGAGCGAGTACGACCGCGACATCTTCAAAGCCATCCAAGGACATTCTGAGCAGAGTCCCCAGGACCTGCCGGGCATCCTGGCCGCCGTGGATGCACGCCAACGTCTCGTTCTGACTCATGAAGAGCTGGAGAGCGGCCTGGCCCGGCTGATCGAAGCGGGACAGGTGGTCGAAGCCGAAGTGTACCGGTACTACGTGCCCAAGTCGCCCCCCTCGGTACGGAGCTTTTCCGGCGTCCCACTGGTCGAATACCACCGCGCCTGCAAAGCCTACGACGAGTTTTTCTCAAAGGCGCTTGAGGAATTGGAAGCCACGCCACCGTCGCCGGAGGACAAGACGCGGCAAAAGATCGTCGTCCGTTGGGCTTTGCCGGACGGTGCGTTCCCGTCCGACTCCGATGAGGATGCGATCGAACCGCTGATCGAGATGATCGACGACATGCTGAACACGGACGGACGGGCCGAAGTCAATGGATGCGAACACGGGTCAGGGTCTATCGACGTGCTGATCTTTGGCAAAGAAACCGATGCGGACACCGACGACATCTACTCAATGATTCGGCCAGTCGTCACAGGTTTCGGATGTCCGCCAGGCTCCTGCATCATCCGGCAGTATGAGGAACCGGAGCGAGAAGTCATCTCTGACGTGGTACCACGCAACTGAAGGCCATGCGTCGCTGAGCCGCCAGCCGTCAGGCGAAGGAGGATCCTGTCTTGTCGCCATACCACTCCTTGACCGACGGCCTCGCACTCCGATAACCTTGGGACCTGAAGGTCCGCGAAGTGCTTCGTCGAACTCTGAAACGACGGCTGGATCAAGGTCAAGTCGAAAGACGGCCACCGCCAGTTCAAGCATCCGACCAAGCCCGGTCGCCAGCGGCCCTCGCGTCTAGGCACTCGAAGTTGTTGAAGTTCGACGTCGTGAGATCGCTGAGCGATCCCGATTGAGTGAGGAGGGCATCTCCCATGGCGCTGCGGAAACGTGGAAAGTACTGGTACGGCGACGACCAGTTGGACCTACGCGAGGAGATCTTGCGCTATAGCAAGAGGAACGACTACGTCGCCCAACACTTCGCCGATGCGGTGTGCCCGTGCGGCGGCAAGGTCTTTCGATTGCTCCTCGATGACACCCAAGGGGCGGCGGTCCGCCGATGCTCATCCTGCTCTGCCGAGCATCCCATCGGCGACAGTGACGAATTCCTCGAGGAAGCCGAGCTGGAGGAGTGCGCCTGCCCCTGCGCTGGGGAGGAGTTCGAGATCACAGTCGGCGTGTCGCTCTATGACGAGAGTGAGGATGTGAAGTGGCTTTATCTCGGCTGCCGCTGCCCGAAGTGCGGGCTGGTCGCGGTCTACGGCGACTGGAAGAATGAGTTCTTGGACTATCGGAAGCTGCTTGCGAGGGTTTAGCATACCCCCTGACCTTGCGCTGTTGCGGACCCAGGATGCCGCAGCACTTCCTGGAACATCATCCCATCAAGAGGACAAGCCACAGAGTGTCTGCGGAAGGAGAAGGGCGATAGCAGCCAAAGGAGCCAATGGCGTGGGGCGAATCAGCGTTGAGTTCGAGGTTGCCAACTACGGGGATTTGACTCTGATGCAGCGCGGTCTGCTGCCGCCGAACCAGGTGCGTCGGGAGACGATCCAGGGCGTGGTCAACTCCGGGGCGACGAAGCTGGTGCTGCCCCAGGCCGTGGTGAAACGGCTGGACCTGCCCCAGGGCGATCCGATCCTCGTTCGTTACGCCGACGGCCGGAGGGTCCAGCGCGCCGGGGCGGAAGGGGCCTACGTCCAACTCTTGGGTCGCCACGGAACATTCACGGCCATCGTCGAGCCCAGACGGAAGACCGCCTTGATCGGCGCGATTGTCCTGGAAGACCTCGATCTCCTCGTGGACTGCAAGTCCCAGCGGGTCGTGCCCCGCGATCCCCATGGTGCCATCCACGAGGTCGAGTGAGCCGAAGCTGCAAATCGAAGCCCGCCCCGCCGGGATTTCGCCAATCTCCGATTCCGCCCAACGAATACTCCCCGACCGACTGATCGGCGCGCCCGTCGGGGCGCGGCTCTCGGTGGCACGTCGGGGTTCTGCCCCATGACTGAATTCACCAAGCTGAAGATCACCTTTGCCTTGGCCTTGCTGGGAACGCTCTTTGCGCTCCACCCGTTGCTCGACCGATTCGCGGACTCGGGATTCCTCTACCTGGGCTACGACCTGAAGGTCTTCTACGCCTACTCGCTCACCTCGGGGCTTCTCAGCCTGTGCGTCTACCTGTACGCGGTGACGCTCCTGAACGACCGCCCTCACTCGTGGTGCGAGCGGACGGGGAACTCGACCTACGCTCTGGCGATCCTGGTCGTGCCGATCTACGCGGGTCTGTACCTCTCGGCGAAACTGGCCGAGCGGGTCGCGGTCTCGCATGTCGCCTGGGCGGCGCCGGTGGTCGCACTCGGGCTGGGCGCGGGATGGATCGCGCTGTCGCAGCTCGTGGCCTGGCGGATCCGCCGCAGGCTCGGCGAGCAGGACCGTGTGTCCAAGATGACACAACTCGCGAGTCAGGAGATCTCATCGCTCAACCGGGCCAGAGAGTTGTTCGACAGCCAGCACTACGACCTGAGCGTCGTCGAGGCGTGGCGTGCTCTCGAAGCCCGACTGCGGCAAGTCCTCCTCAACCGGGGCATCGTGACGGACGCCGAGGACCCCCAGGCCGTCATTCATGTCGCCGTCAAGAAGGGCATTCTGCGCGAGCCGACGCTCGGCCTGGTCGCTGAGCTGAAGCGGCACTGGATGGTCGCCGTGAGCACCGAACCGTTGTCGCCCGCCGCGGCGAACGAGTCCCTGAGCGCCGTGCGGCACATCCTCTCGGTGATCCCTGTGAAGGAACCCGCATCGGCCGAGAGCGTTCGATCCAAGACGGTTCCTGATCAGGCTCTTGCGCATGTCTAATCCGCAACGCCGCGCCCGGCTTCCGCAATGATCGTGACCGGACCACAAGGAGTGCGTTTGATGAGAATCCCGTTCATCTGCCCTTCCTGCTCCGTGGCCGGTTCCGTAGACGCTTCGGCTGCCGGAAGGCAGGCGCGGTGCAAGCACTGTGGCCATGGTTTCACCATCCCGAGGCCCAGCGATTCCGAGCTGGAGGACTACTCGCTGGAAGAGCCGGATGGACGGACGGACGCGGTCACGGCAATCAGCCCACCGGCCGCTTCCAGCTTCGTCCCGTCGCATGGCGACGACTCGACCACTCCACGGCGTGAGCCAAAGCGGCGTGAGCCGGAATCCGTTCGCTTGATGAGAATCCCGTTCGTCTGCCCTTCCTGCGCCAGGGCCGGTTCCGTGGATGCCTCGGCTGCCGGAAGGCAGGCGCGGTGCAAACGTTGTGGCTGTGATTTCACCATCCCGATCCCCAGCGAACCCGAGCCGGTGGGCTACTCGTTGGAAGAGCCGGATGAGCGGACGGACGTGGTCACCGCGTTCAGCCCACCTTCCGCTTCAACGTTCGTCCGGTCGCGTGGGGACCACGCGATCTCTCCCCAACGCCAGTCAACAGGGCGTGCGTCGGAATCCACAACCCGGACCGCTCGCAAACGTGTCTCGCCCTCTCCCTGGGGAAACGGGCTAGTCTGGGGTGGGGTCGCCACCGCGATCACTCTCGCTGCGATCGCCCTCCTGGCTCCCCGCGGGACGCTGATCGCCGGCTCCGTGCTGATGGCCCTAGGAAGCCTCCTGGTGCTGGCGGGATTTGCCGCCGGCGCCTACGGCGCGTTTCACGAGGACTTCCTCTACGGAGTCCTCTACATGGCGATACCCCTGTATGCCGCCTACTACATGGTCACCCGCTGGGACGACCTGTGGGTCTGGTTCGCCTGCTCGACCGTCGGCGTGGTGCTCGTCCTGCTCGGGACCGAGATGATCCAGTGGGGAGGGCTACCGGTTTAATCGTTTCGGTGCGATCCCATTGAACCGCCGATGAAGGCAGAGCGTAACGGTGAAGTCGGGAGGAGACTTGCACCTTCGTCTTGACCTGAAGGAGGTCATCATGATCCGACCAGCATTGCTCGCGGTTCTCGCCATCAGTCTCGCGCCTCTGACGGGGTTCGCCCAGATGGGCGGGATGATGGGTGGTATGGGCGGAATGGGCGGCGGTATGGGCGGCGGGATGATGGGTGGTATGGGCGGCGGGATGGGTGGTATGGGCATGATGATGGGCGGCCGCCCGTGGCTCGAACAGGAACGGATTGTGAAGATCGAGATGGTCGGAGGTCAGAGTGTCTCCGGCAAACTTCATCTCGGCCCTGTCTCTGTCGATAGTGATGTCGGCCGGTACGAGATCAACCCGGAGAAAGTCAAGACGATCCGCGTCTCGAAACTGGTGGAGAAGCCGGCGACGGAGGGTAGCGAAGCGGTCCCCTACACCACGGTCCAGGGGACTGTGTTCACAAGCTCGGGCAAGGAGATCAGCGGGATCGTTCAGATCCCGCAGTGGAAGCTCGAGATCGAGGACGGGACGTTGAACCTGATTCCGGCCAAGTTGAAGACACTCACCTTCGCGGCCCCGCCTGAGAGGATGCCGGACCAAACGGATGCAAATCCCCCGGGCACGTCTTACCTGCGACTCGACAAGACCGTGATCATGACCTCGCCCACGGGAGATCAGGTCACATTCCTCGACCTCAGGACGAAGAAGACGACATCGGTCCAGTTATCCGAGTCGCCAAAAACCCGGCTGCGAGTCACTCCGATCTGGGGCCCCACCAACGCGGCGCTGATGCTGAGAGGGCCCAAGATCACCCGGATCGCCGCCGCCAATGGTCTGAACGGGACCTGGCACACACAAGACCTGAGCGAGCCCGTCAAGGGTGAGGCCGTGCCGATCGTGGGCCCAGGCGTCGTTGCCTACGGACTCGGTCGGTACATCTACGCCTACAGCACCGCGGCAGAGCGGTGGGACGTCCTGGAACTTCCGAAGGGGACACGGGCGGCGCCGATCGCCGCCGCCAATTCGGTCACGGTCGAGATTCCGGGACACATTTACACGTTCAACGGCCAGACCGCCAAATGGGATCACGTGGATTACCGCGCGCTTCTTCGGACCGCCGGGGACGCGGAGGAGGACAATCCCAAGAACTGAGTTTGTGACTCTCGTGTCCCCCGCCGACACCGTCCTGCACGGCTCAGCGTGACGGGGGCGAGCCCGGATACGCGCCGTTCCAGATCTGCGAGGAACTGTTCCATCTGCCGGATGCCCGTCGCGTACATCCCGGGGGCGACCTTCATCAACCATCGCTCCACCTTGCGGAATCCGGCCGGCCAGAGGGCAATTCCACCCGCGACCAGGAACGGCGATCGTACGGGACCCGGCAACAAGACACCGGCCGTCCCGAGGATGATCAGAAGGACTCCGATCTCCGGGGGTAATCGCTGGAGCCGCACCGGTGTCTCCGGGTGCTCCTCAGCCTTCGTCGGCGGATGGTCCGGCCGAGCCCGCGATCCTCCTGGCCCTTCAGGATACCGCCTTTTGTCTATGCAACGCCCAGCAAAACTGCCATACTCGGATCTACCCATCCGGCCGTATTCGACTTCCAGCAAACTCCACGTACCGGGTCACAAGAAAGCAGGCGATCGTATCGCTCATATCCCGGGCGAATTGCCGGGGATGCCGATCGAGCTGAACGCCGGTCGTTTTCCATTTCATGGCGCAGCGGCGGAAATCGGTCTTTCACCCGGCGACGGGATGAAACGATCGCCCGCTCGGCTTGCCCCAAGTCACTCCTCCAGGGGGCCTCAAGAGCCGATCGTCATTCACCTGAACGACAAGGATCCATGCGCTCTTGTGATCAAAAGGGCACGACCATGATCGAACCGGCTGGGAATCCCCCGATAGAACGCGGAACCGAAAGCTCTGCTGTCGGCTCAGGTCCGACAGAGGGGACCGACCCCCACTCGGCGCGACGTGTCTCGAAGGAGGAGCTGGCGAGGGTCCAGGAGACCTTGAGCGCCCAGGCCGGGGCGTCGGGGTTGTCGGATGCGCTGGGGGATGCCATCGAGCGCATGGGAGACGACCAACGCTTTCACCTGGTCGTGCTGGGCACCGGCCCCGTCGGCAAGACCTCGCTGATCAACACCCTGCTGGGCCGATCGGCGGGCGAGACCGGACCCACGATCGGGACGACCGTGCGCGGCCAGACGCATACTCACGTTGTGCAAGGACTGGAGGGGACCCTCCTGCTGTCCGACACTCCGGGGCTGGGCGAGCCGGGAGCTGAAGGCATGGCCCGCGAGACCGAGGCTCTGGAGCTGGCGACCTCCGCCGACTTGCTCTTGTTCCTCGTGGATTACGACCTGACCCGGGCGGACCATCAGGCATTGCTCGAGATGGCCCGCAAGGGAAAACGGATCATCGTGGTCTTGAACAAAAAGGACCGCCTCACCGAGCCCGACCGCGAGGCGGTTCTCACGAAGCTGCGCGAGCGGCTCGACGGGTTCGTTCCGGTCGAGGACATCGTGGCGGTCGCCGCCGCCCCGGGCCCGGTGCCGATTCGGGTCCGCAAGGCCAACGGGACCATGGAAACTATCCTGGAATCGGAGCCTCCCGATCTGGAGGCGCTGGAGTCACGGGTAGCCGCGGTCCTGAGCCGCGAGGGGGACGCCCTCCGCGCCGGCAACCTCCTGCTTCGCGCGTCGCCGCCGAGAACTCGAAGAGCGGGACCCGAATCGCCCGCCAGCGGCGCGAGCGGTCACTGGCTGTCATCGAGCGCTACCAATGGCTCGCGGCCGCAACGGCGTTCGCCAACCCCGTCCTCGTCCTAGGCCCGATGGCTGCCGGTGCCATTCAGCTCAAGATGCTCGGCGAGATCGCCGCGATCTACGAGGTCCCGCTTTCATCGCAGTTCGTCGAGACGCTCAGCCGCCAGATGATCCAAACTCTCTTCAAGCTGGGGATCACCGAAGCGACTGCGAGCGTCCTGGGTGGGATCCTCAAACTCAATCCGCTCGGATTCGCGGCTGGTGGGGCCCTCCAGGCTGTGACCATGGCCTATCTGACTCGCCTGGGCGGTGCGTCCTTCCTGGAATACCTGGAGCAAGGTCAGACCTGGGGCGACGGCGGCATGACGGGCACGCTGACGCGACACCTCGAGGCGAGTCGCCGGCCCGAGTGGTTCCAGCTCTTCGCCAAGAGCACCCTGAGCCACGTCATTCGGCCGTGAGGGCCTCTGTTCGGCCCGCCTTGGATCCAGCCTCCCCACAAGACGCTCTGGTCGATCAGGATGTCGCCAGGGCCGGGACACCCTCCGTGCTGGTGGTCGGCGGGCTCGTCGCGGCTCGTGCCCGGTTGAGCGTCTGCTCCGCCCGCTTTCCGGCATCGCTGGCACCGTCCCGAATCCCGCGGGTGACGGCGTTGTCCATCGTCCGGAACAACGTCGCCACTGCATAGACCGGCAGCGCGACACTGAAGCCCAGGCCATAACACCCTGCGTACGCCACCCGGCCGAGGGCGCCGGCCCAACCGTGGGCCAGGAGCTGTGCGGACTCCGGAGCCGGTGCGATCACGTCAACTTTACCGTTATCTCGCAGCCAACGCTCCTGGAAGACGCGTTGAGCCGTCATGTCAACTCGGTGCATGAATGCCAGGTTCAACAGCGCACCCGAAATGGCGCCGACCCCCGGCACCTCTTCGAAGATTTCGAGCTGGAACAGGAACGACAGCAATTCTTCGGTGATGACTTCCTCCTGGGTCTCTACGATCAGCAGCTCCTCGAGCTCGCGAAGCCGTTTGAGCCGGTGGCGCCTTGTCTCGATCGAGCCGGAAAGAGCCGCCAGGAGCACACCCAGGACAAAATGCCGTCCCTTATTGTGCTCCAGCGGGTAACCGTAGCAGTGGCCGATCTTGAAGATCGTTCTCAATGACAGGATGAACAGCAACGGCACGTCGACCAGCGTGGTCAGGACTCCGCCCGCCCCCGTTGCCGCGCCCTCGACGACCGCGAGGGTTCTCGCGGTCAAGCCGACCTCCCTGGCCAGGCGGTCACACACCTCCAGTGGCTGGCCCCGCAGCTCGTGCAGGTCCTGCACTCCAGCCCGGCGCCGGATGTCCTCCTGGCCGGCCAGCCGCTCGGCGATGTCGTAAGATCTCTCGATCGCCGCTTGCACGTCCTCAGTGGGCGCACGACCGGGATTGTAATTGTCGGATCTACATAGCAGAGCGGTAGCAGCGTCGCCCAGTCGCCCCCGCTTCCCGATCTTTCCAGAATGTCTCCATGGGCTCGGTCTCGCTCCAGTAGTCGGCCCGGAGCTGGAGGACCGCCTCGGCTCCCTCCTCGGACCAGAACTTCTCCGTCCCCTTCACGCGGCGGTTGAACTGCTTGACCGTCGACTCCACATGACTGGAGGTCATCGGCAGACCCAGCCGACGATACTCGTCGTAGTGCATCTGATCCTGATGATTTCTCAGGCACCTCAACCCCTCGGCCACCACGCGCCTGGGGCTACTCTCGGATTCGTCGGCTCCCGGTAGACCTAACGCCTGCTGCCGCGGCCCCAACTCCGTGATCACCTCCGCCACGCGCCCTTGCCAGACCCAACTGATCCAGCGCACATACACCTCCCAGCCTGCCGCGAAGCTCCGCCCCGCCATCGCCACAGCGAAAACATACGATAACACGTGGATGAAATCCAGAATCGCCACGAAATCGCTGAACCACCGCTTTTGGACCGTCGCGTTGGCTTCGGCTCCATCGCTCAGGAACGCCTTGCGCCGCGCCGCGTAGAACCCTCGCGCAAAGGCCGCCGCCGCCAAGATCGCTCCGAACGCTTGGATCGCTTGCCGCGTGGCCACCATCGACTTGACGCGTACCGCCGGTGGAGTGTACTCCGGGCACGGCAAGGGGTTTTCCTCCTCCGCCTCCGGCGGGTCGGCCACGGCATCCTCACCCGCTGGGCAGCCCTTGCGCAGCTCGCGGACCAGTTTGAGGATTCGCAACGGCTTGACGAAGTGCTGGGGAATTGTGGGACAGGGATCCACCGTGGATTCCTCGCGGGTCATCGTCATCAACAGGCCGATCTTGTCTTCCCGCCAGTGACCACTTCGGACCTGGGACAGGGGCGGCGCGAATTCGGCGGGCCGGACCTCCAGCGCCGGTTCGGTGACCGCTGGCGACTCGGCGGGCCGGACCTCCAGCGCCGGTTCGGCCTTGGCCAGCAACTGGCTGCGCCGGGCCTGGATCGCGGCCTCTGCTCCCGGCAGCGACCGAGCATACTGGGCCAGGCTCACGGGCTCTGCTCTGGGCATCGATGCGGTGGGCCGGGGCTGGGCTGATTCGAAGTTGGGCTTGACATGGCATCCTGAGCTTGGAGAGATTTCTCTGATTTGTTTCGTTCGAGGATGACTGTTGAGCCATGGAGGGACCCGAGCATGGAAGCCACTGCGTTGGGATCGAAGCGGATTTTGGAATCGGCCGCTGAGGCCAAGTCTCCCCAACGGATCCTGGTTCGGTCGTTGCTCAAGAGTCGCAACCAGCTGCGGGCCAAGTATCGGGAATTGCGGGCTGACTGTAAGCGGTGGCGCAACCAAGCCGCTGCGGTCGAGAAGTCGCGAGCGGTCTGGCGCCAATGCGCTGAGACGCGAGCGGTCCTGTTGCGAGACGAACAAGCGGAGCGAGCCGCCCTCGAAGCTCAACTGCAAGAACTCCGCGAGCAATCGGCAGCACGCGACGCCGAGTGGGCGGCCTCGCGTGCCCAACACACCGTCCCGGAGGCGACCGAAAAAAGGGGGCGCTGAGCCAACCGAACGTCCCCAACGCCGAGTTGGCTCTGGCGATGTGGGCGAGTTGGGTGGTCGCGCCGACGGAACGTTCATCAGTCGTCCCCCCCACTTCGGCAGCTCACGACGTGCCCACGGCCGCACCCCCGTTCCCAGTTCCGGTCCGATCCGCCGCGGCGCCGCCGAGCGCGTTGACCGACTCGCTTCCCGGGGCCCGACCGACCCGCGCGGCGGCGCCGTGTCCCGTGGGTGGGCACTGGCCGGTGGGGTGCATCGCCCTGGCGGTACGGCTGGTCACGACGGTCAAGTTGTCAATCCGGTCGATCCCACGGGTCTTGGCCGTCGTGTTCGGTTCCCTGACGGGTGGCACGTGGGATGCCACCTTGTCGTGGACGACAGTGCGTTGCTGGTTGATGCGCTGGGGCTCTACGCGCTGCTGCGCCCCCTGCCACGGGCCGACGATTGGGCCTATCTGATCGACCACACGGTTCCGATCGGCCCGGTGAAGTGCTTCGCGGTGGTGGGCCTTCGCTTGAGCGAATGGCCCGATCGTTGCCTGCGGCAGGACGACTTACGCCTCATCGCGCTGGTGGCGATGGAGCATTCCACCGCCGCGACGGTGGAGCGCGCGCTGGAGGAAGCGGCGCGGCGGCGCACCGGGCCCCCTCGACTGATCGTTTCGGACCAGGGAGGAGACGTCCGGGGCGGCATCGATCGCTACTGCAAGGATCATCCGCGCACGGTGGCGACTTGCGACGCGGCTCACAAGGGAGCGAACCTGCTGAGGCGGTGGCTCGAAGCCGATGAGCGTTGGGCCGGGTTTGGGGCCCAACTCGGGCAGGCCAAGGCGAAATTGCAGCAAACGCCCCTGGCGTGCTGCATCGGGCCGCGGCTGCGCCGAAAGCGCGGTTCATGAATCTGGCGGCGCCGCTGCGGTGGGCGCGGTGGTGTCTCCGGCTTCTCGACCAATCCCTGCCCGAGACCAAACCGCTGACCGAGCGTCAGCAGGCCGTGTTGGCCGGGATCGACCGCGACGAACTGAAAGCGAAACTGGGCTGGTTGGGGGCGTATCGCCAGGCCGTGGAGGAATGGAGTCAGTGGCACGAGTTGATCCAAGTGGTGGTGCGGCTGGTGCGTCGCCGCGGGATCGACCGGGACACGGTCGCGGAATTGCGTCGGCGGTTCGACACGATGAAGTGGTGGCCATCGGGCCGAGACGCCGCCGAGGAGATGATCCGATTCATCGAGGAACAGGCCTGGGTCGCCCGAGTCGGTGGCGAGCGGCTGATTGGTAGCACGGAGGTCTTGGAATCGCTCTTCGGCGAGTTCAAGAGCCTGCAAGGACAACAGTCCGAGAGCGGTCTGACGGGGTTGATGCTGGTGCTGGGGTCGCTGGTATCCCCCTGGACCCCAGAGGAGTTTCAGGCAGCGCTCAAGGCGATCCCCGGGAAGGCGGTGCAACCGTGGGTCGAAGACCAGCTCGGTGTGACAGTACAATCGCAACGTCGCACCCTGCAAACGATCTTCTCGGATCCGTAACAAAAGTAGGATAAAGACGAGGGCGAGTATCTTTACGTCAAGCCCAACTTTGCATCAGCCTACCCCCGGGGCCTCCTTCCATGACCACGACCGAGACCAAGCCCGACCGAGCCGCCATCGACCTCCGCAACGCCCAGAAGAGCACCGGTCCCCGCACCCCCGAAGGCAAGAGCCGCTCCCGGTTCAACGCCGTCAAGCACGGCATGACCGCCAAGACCCTCGTCTTGCCCGACGAGGATGCCGACGTCCTCCAGATGCGCGTCGAGACCTGGATCGCCGACCTTCAGCCCCAGAACGACGTCGAGCAGTACCTGGGCGAGCAGGCCGTTCATCTCTCCTGGAAGCTGGACCGGGCCGAGCGCGTCGAGGTCGCCCGACTGTCCCAGATCATCGAGTCCGCGCCCGCGGTGGAGGCGAATCGTCAGCAGCACGTGGTCTTCGCCCTGGGCCAGTGGCTCTTCAGCCACAAGGATTGGA
The DNA here is from genome assembly GCA_963845695.1 of uncultured Isosphaeraceae bacterium. Taxonomy (GTDB): domain Bacteria; phylum Planctomycetota; class Planctomycetia; order Isosphaerales; family Isosphaeraceae; genus CAWJTV01. The sequence goes on from CAWJTQ010000027.1 coordinate 124,420, forward strand.
TGGGAGACGCCACCCTTCAGAACGAGCTGCTCAACATCCTGGCCCCGGAGCCGGCGTCGCCGACGAACTCGTTTTCGCTCGAGAGGCTCAACCATCCGGCGGCCATCGTGTCCCAGCTCGAATCCACCGAGCCCGGCTGCCACTGGCTGCGGGACCGCTGGACCGAGCTCCGCGCCCAACTGGACCAAGGCGCGGCCTGGTCGTGGGAGCAGAAGGTCCAGGCGCTGCGCCTGCTGGGGACACGGCCGCTGGAGAAAACCGCCTCGCAGTGGGACAGCCACATCCTGACCCGGGAGTACTTCGGCGACGCGAAGACCGATATCCTCCTGAATCAATTGCTCGACCGGCAGTTGGACTACCAGGTGGCGGCGCGAAACTCGCGACGACCGGCGGGCTCCGGAGCCTGGCGGACCAGGCGATGGCGCGGCTGGAGACGCTGCTGACGGGTCATCGCCAGCGCCCCGAAAGCCGACGACGCCCCGCAAGCCGCCCGGCTGTCGTTCGATGCCAGTGCCGAAGCCGAACGGCTGCGTCGCTACCAATTTTTCGTGCAGCCGGTCGCTGTTCCGGAGCCTCGACACCCTGATCAAGGTCCGCCGATCCGGCGTGGGCGTGGCGCGTGAGGAACGAACGGACGGGCGCGACGAAGGTCCGCCTTCCGCCGTCGAGTCCGCGTCGGTCGTTGATCTCGTTCCCACGCTCCGGGATGGGGACGGCGTTCCGGGCCACTCCGGCGGCCCGACGACTGCGGCGACGTCAAGCGTCGAAACCGGGCGCTCCGACGCCGGAGCGTGGGAGCCCGGATTTCAGGCAGAGCTCGATCCGGCCGCGGAGGCATGCCGAATCGTCGAGCGACCGACCGAAAGCGAACCGACGCCCACGACGAGTGATCCCGGGAATCTGCCAAACGAACCCACCGACCCCCCGGTCGATCGCGGGAATCCGCAAAACGAAGCCACCGACCCGCCGGTTGCGAAGGACTCTCGTCCCAGGCTACCGATTCACCGCGCTGTGTTCCTTGCGATGATTCTCGTGGTTCTCTGCGGTGCCGCGGTCCGCAGTCATCACGATTCGCAAAACGAACCCACGGCCCCGTCAGTCGATGACAGGAATCGGCAAAACGAAGCCACCGCGGCACCCCGTCGGGTGCCTGGGGTCGATGCCGACGCCGTCGGCGAGCCCCCAGGAATGCCGCCGCGGCCAACCTGGGGGCAGCGCCGGCCGAGCCGGCTGGATCGCAGCCACCCCATGATCTCAGCGCAACACAACAGGGAAGACCGGTCCGGGCCAGTTCGACGAGTCAACCCCAACCGTTCACCGCGCCCGCCTCGCACTCCCGGATCACGGTTGACGCTTTCAGGGGATCACGATGGGGAACGTCGCTTCGAACGCGTCGAGCAAGCCGAACAGCTCGTCCAGCTTCGACCGATCCCCCTCGATCTGGATGGCCCCGGATTCGATGGCTCGGGGGAAGCTCATCTTGCCGGTCGCGATGGCGTCGAGCGTGGCGCGGGTCAGCCTCACGGTCGCGTCGGCGTGCGGGAGCCGTTTGCCGGCCGTGTAGATGAGCACCGCGTTCTCCAGCTCCAGAGCGTAGTTCGCTCCCACGTCGGTGAAGACCCAGTTCAAACCGATTCGCTTGCCGGCGGCCTTCGGCCCGTTCAGGCGGATGCCCAGGTAGTCGAAGTACATTTCGAGCGTCAGGGCCTTGATGGCGTCGTCGCTGCTGGCTGTGGTCTCGACGCCGACCGCGATGCCGTGCCGCAGCTCGGATGCACCCGCGAGGTACTCGTTCCGCCAGGTCGCGTTTTCCGACTGGTATCCGAGCTGTTCGAGGGCATCGGCCTGCAACGCGCGGGCCCCACGATTGTTCGGCTCGGCGAACACGACGTGGTTCATGACCTGCGCGACCCATCGGTACTCGCCCCTGGCGAACGAGTCGCGCGCCTTGGCGATGACAGCCTGCGAACCGCCCATGAATTCGACATACTTTCGCGCCGCTTCGACCGGCGGCAGTGGGTTGAGGTTGGCCGGGTTAGAGTCGTACCAGCCGAGGTACTTCTGGTAGACCGCTTTGACGTCGTGGCTCACGCTGCCGTAGTAACCGCGGCTGGACCAGAGGACGGCGAGACTCGGCGGCAGCTCCAGCATCTCGGCGATCTCCAGCATCGTATAACCATGATTGGCCAGCCGCAGCGTCTGGTCGTGGATGTACTTGTAGGTATCGCGCTGCGACTCGAGGAAGGCGCGCACGCGCTCTCGTCCCCATGTGGGCCAGTGGTGCTGGGCGAAGACCACCTCGCTCCGGTCTCCGAAGAGCCCGATCGCCTCGTGAAGGGACTTCCACCACGCCCGGGCGTCGCGCACTTCCGCACCGCGGAGGGTATAGAGGTTGTGGAGGTTGTGGGTCGCGTCCTCCGCCGCGCAGAGGGCCTGGAACTGCGGGAAGTACATCAGCATCTCCGCCGGTGCCTCGGTCCCCGGGGCCATCTGGAAGACAATTTCGACCCCGTCGATGACGCGGGATTCGCCGGTCTTCGAGATGGTGTCGGTCGGCGGCATCAGGGTGAGGGTTCCCCACGAGGTCGTCTTGCCGAGCCCGGCATCCACCTGTCCTCGTTCGCCCTTGGGCAGCAGCGCCCCGTACATGTACGTCGCACGCCGGCTCATGGCGTTGCCGGCGAAGACGTTCTCGCTGACCGCATGTGCCAGGAAACCCTCCGGCGCGAGGATCCGGACCTTGCCCGCCTGGACGTCCTCCTCGGCGACCACGCCCCGGACGCCTCCGAAGTGATCCGCGTGGCTGTGGCTGTGGATGACCGCGACCACCGGCTTTCGGGGACGATGCTGGTGATAGAGGTCGATCGCCGCCCGAGCCGTCTCGGCGGAGATCAGCGGGTCGATCACGATCAGGCCCGTGTCGCCCTCGATGATGGTCATGTTCGAGAGGTCGAACCCGCGCACCTGGTAGATCCGGTCGGTCACTCGGAACAGCCCGTTGTTCCGGTTGAGCCGTGCCTGGCGCCAGAGGCTGGCGTTGACCGTGGGCGGGGTGACGTCGCTGTCGAGAAAGCCATAGTCGTTGAGGCTCCAGACGATCCGGCCGTCGGCCGCCTTGATGACACCACCCGGCAACGCGGCGATGAACCCGCGGCGGGCGTCCTCGAAGTCTTGTTGGTCGGCGAACGGCAAACCTTCGACCTGTCGCGCGTTGGCCGCCTGGGTGGCCTCCGTGGCCTCTTTGGCCATGAGAGTTCCCTGGGAATCCTGAGACCGCGCGTGGTTGACCAGCATGGCCGCCGTTGTCGCGGCCAGGATGATTGCCAGGACGGTGGCGGAGAGACGGTTGAATCCAGGTCGCATCGGGGATCGTTCCTCAGGGTCATCGGGATCGTTCGAGGCGAGCGGGCATCGCCCCCGCATGATCGCCCCGGATCGGCGGGCAATTCCCCACCCTACGATACAATAGAACGTCCCGATCTTCCGTGGAACCGTCGGGAGGCAACCACCGGAGCCAATCGGCATGAACGCTCCCGCAGGCGCCGTGGCTTTCCCATCGGGACCCTTCAATCATTGAACCGCCAGGCCATCGACTCGAGGTCCTCGTCGGTCAGCGTCTTGAACGCGCTGGCCAGTCGCTCTCGCCGGACCGGCTCGGTCTCGGCGAGATACAAGTTGAGTATCCGGTCCCGATATACAATCGGAAGCCAGGTGCGAAGTCTCGCGATCCCGGCAGGATTCCCATCGACGATCTCGCGCAGTGCCGAACGCACCACCAGCGAGCCCCGAACCTGGATCACGCCCGGTACACCGAAGGTGAGCGCCATTCCCAGAAGCGGAGCGATCCAGGGCCTCGCGCCCCCTTTGAGGAGCCGCGACTGGCGATAAGCCCGCGCGGCGTGGAAATAGTACACCAAGGCGGTGAACAGCGGCACGAGCCCGAGGATCCCGATGCCAAAGAGGAGTCCCACCAGGCTGTACGGCAAGAGCACGAGCCCGAGTACGCCTGCGAACAAACTCCCCGCGAAGAAGATGCCCGAGAGGAAACCGCACCAGGTCCCGAGCCGGTCTGCGAGGACCAGCCACAACGCCAGGACCACGATTTCCAGCCCGATCACGCCGTAGCTGAAGAGAACGAAGAGACCCATGAACCGCAGCCCAGGCAACTCGAATTGTAGTCCGGGAATCACCACTTCCTGAACAGCGAGGCAGAAGATGGGACCAAGTATTCCCATGATGACCGAGAAGGCCACAAAGAAGGCGGTCCGTGTCATATCGACGTTCGCCTCGGCATCCGATGGCGGTTTCTGGAAATCGGACGGGGGTGCGAACTCGGGGTCATCGCACGGGTTGGGCGCGATGAGCGGAGTCAGGTTCGAAGGGTCAACGTCGGCCATGGCCTCACCTCTTATCGAGCCGGTCATGTCCGGTCTGTCCGATCGATCAGTCCCAGCAGTAGACCCGGCCCCGGTTCGATGCGCCGAGGTACCCGCCTCCGGGCCGGATGGCGATCGATGTGCAGTCCTTCATGGCCAGGAAGTGCTTCTTCTGGGTGCCGTCGAACGGGTCGAGCACGACGCCGCTGGTCAGCACGAGCTCCTGGTTCGCCGGATCGTGGTCGAAGTCCTGGAGCAGGTCGGGCACCTCGGCGGAATCGACCCGCCAGGCTTCGTTCCCATTCCAGGAATCGACGACGCGAAACCCGCCGCGAGACACGACAGCCAGGTGGCTGTTCGACGATCCTCGGTCGAGAAAGTCGAGGCGCCCCGAATTGCACCACGAGGTGTCGAAGAACGAGACCGGCCGGAGCTGAGCGGCATCGAACTGCGCGATGGTGCCCCCCTTCTGCGAGCGCAGGCCGGTCGCGCAGGCGAGCAGATAGCCATCGCGGCTCCAGGTGATCGTGTCGATGCAAACGCCCGGCAAGGCCGCGAACGACCGGTACTGTGGCGAGTCCCAGGCCGGCAACACCCAGACCTCGATACGGGCCGGCTGCGAGTCGCCGGACAGGGGATAATGGCCCGTGCCCATCGCCAGGAGCTGGCCATCGGGCGAGAGGGCCACCGCGTTGACCGATCCCCCCTGTTGCGGATAGAGCTTCTCCACGACCTCACGGCCGAAATCCACGACCACCGCGTACCCGCCCCGGGTGGCGACCGCGACCGTCCTCGATCCCGACGGCCCGGCACGCAACGAGCGGAGGTTGCACGAGGTGTGGCCTCCCGCGATGCCCACGAACGCGCGGGAGAGGATACCCTTCGTGGTCAGATTGATCACCGTGAGATGACCGGTCGCGTCGGCGACCACACAATGCTCAGGATCCAGGGCGACGACGCAAGGAGACCCGACGTAATCGCGAGAATAGTTGACGCAACTCGTTTCCATTGGCTTGCCGGCTCCGGACGCAACCCCTCCCACGGCGGTTCGGGGCATTGGCCGCCGCAATGGTGCCGTGAGCCCGGGGTTTCGTCAACATCCTACCATTTTACGGGAGTTGCGTTATAACAGACATCCATCGGCTCGCGGACGATTCCGTCAGCCCTAGAGAGAACGGCCATCGGCTTCGAGGAGATCATGATGACTGGCCAACTGTTGCCCTGGGTCCTGGCTTCGCTGCTGGGCGCTGTCGCTTGGGATAACGGCGATGGGCGCGACGACCCCTATCAATGGCTCGAAGAGGTCGCCGGCGCCAAGCCTCTGGGCTGGGTCAAGGAGCGGAACGCCGAGAGCACCGGCGAGCTGACCCGGTCCGACCGGTTCCGGGCCATGGAGCACCGCCTCCGGGAGATCCTGGACTCCGACGCACGAATTCCGATCATCAGTAAGGTCGGTCGGTTCTATTACAACTTCTGGCGGGACGCCAAGAACCCGCGGGGCCTCTGGCGGCGCACCACGCTGAAGGAGTATCGCAAGGACAAGCCCAACTGGGAGCTGGTGATCGACCTCGATGCCTTATCCAGCCAGGAAGGGGAGAACTGGGTCTGGCATGGAGCCCAGGCGCTGCGGCCCGCGTACAAAGTCGCCCTGGTCTCGCTCTCGCGCGGTGGCGCCGACGCGGCCGTGGCGCGCGAGTTCAACCTCGAGACCAAGTCGTTCATCAAGGACGGCTACTCGCTGCCCGAGGCCAAGAGCTCCCTCGCCTGGCGCGGGAATGACAGTGTCTTCGTGGGCACCGACTTCGGACCGGGCTCCTTGACGGAGTCCGGCTATCCGCGGATCGTCAAGGAGTGGACGCGGGGAACACCACTGGCCGGGGCGGCCGTCGTCTTCGAGGGCCGACGCACCGATATGGTCGTCTCGGCTTACCGCGACCTCACGCCCGGCTTCGAGCGCGACGTCGTCGTCCGCTTGCAGACCTTCTGGAACTCGCAGTGCTTCCTCCGCCGCGACGGGAAGCTCGTGAAAATCGACAAGCCCGACGACGCCCGGTTCAGCCTGCATCGCGAATGGCTGCTGATTCATCTGCGCTCCGACTGGACCGTCGGCGGCAAGACGTATCCCGCGGGCGGGCTGATTGCGATCGATCTCGAGGCGTTCCTCAAGGGCGATCGAGCGTTCGACGTCCTGTTCGAGCCGACCGATCGAAAGTCGCTCGCCCGGTATAGCCCAACGCGCCATTATATCCTGCTCAACGAGCTGGACAACGTGCGAAGCCGTATCGAGGTCTTGACGCATCGCGACGGCCGATGGGTCCGCGAGCCGATGCCGGGCCTGGCCGAGTTCGGCGAGGCCGCCGCTTTCGCGGTCAACCCCGAAGACTCCGACGACTATTTCCTGAACACCGCCGACTTCCTGACCCCGGATACCCTGGCGATCGGCACCGCGGGCGGTGGACCGGCCGAGCGGCTCAAGCAGCTCCCCGCGCTCTTCCACGCCGAGGGCCTTGCCGTCTCGCAGCACGAGACCGTCTCCCAGGATGGGACCAGGATCCCGTATTTCCAGGTCGCGCGCAAGAACCTCGCGCTCGATGGCAAGAACCCGACGTTGCTTTACGGCTACGGCGGTTTCGAGATCCCCATGCGCCCGGCCTATCGACCGACCATCGGCGCGGCCTGGCTCGAGAAGGGGGGCGTGTACACCGTCGCCAACATCCGGGGCGGAGGCGAGTTCGGTCCGAAGTGGCATCGCGCGGCGCTCAAGGCCAACCGACACAAAGCCTACGAGGACTTCATCGCCGTCGCCGAGGACCTGATCCGCCGCAAGGTGACCACGCCCGCCCACCTGGGCGCCACCGGACGGAGCAACGGCGGACTCCTGATGGGCAACATGCTCACCCGCCGGCCCGACCTCTTCGGCGCGATCGTCTGCGGTTCCCCCTTGCTCGACATGAAACGGTACAACCATCTCCTCGCCGGCGCGAGCTGGATGGGCGAGTACGGCAACCCCGACATTCCTGAAGATTGGACTTATATCCGCACGTTTTCACCTTATCACAACGTCGAGAAGTCAACGAAGTACCCCCGCACCCTCTTCACGACCTCGACCCGCGACGACCGCGTTCACCCTGGCCATGCGCGGAAGATGGTCGCCAAGATGAAGGCCCAGGGCCACGATGTGATCTACTACGAGAACATCGAAGGCGGCCACGCCGCCGCGGCCGACAACAAGCAGGAAGCGTTCATGGAGGCCCTGGCATACACGTTCCTCTGGAATGAGCTGAAATGATAACGATCTCCCGCTCAAGGCTTCGCGCTCGGGGCGGTGGCGGTGGGAGTGATGTCTTCGAGGGCCCTGGACTCGACGAGCATTTTTCCCCGGCTCTGCGCGATCGTCAACCCGGCCGCGTTGGCCAACTCGTTCCGGATCTCGACCGACCATCGGGACGATCTCCACTCCCGGGAACGCGGGTCGTAGGTCTGCTCGCCGGTCACCGTGTAGGTGCCGTCCTTGATGAGGTTCCTGACAATGACGCCCTCAGCCTTGAGCACGCCGGAGACCTTGACCGTCACGAGCCCGCCAGTCTTGGCGACGTTCTCCTTCTGCTTCTCGAACCGCAGGATGCCCTTGGCCGTCTGGCCGTGACCCATCGCGAGCTGGGTGGGTGCTTCCCAGAACGCGACGTCGCTGGGGATCGGAGTGTGAATCGACAACAGGGTCTCAATGATGGCGTGCAGCGGTCCTTCGCTCCGGATTCTGCGGGCGATCACGTGGGATCGGTCGTCGAGCAGGACCGAGGCCGCCGTGGCGTCGAACGTCTTGAGCACGTCCTGCAACAGCGGCGGGGCGTCACGATACGAGACGTTCAGGACCGGGGCGTCGGGCAGCAGCCGGCCCTGAAACCGTGCCCGGCTGATCCGCGTCTCCACCACCATCTGACTGTTCTGCTGAAGCTTCATCTCGGCCGAATGGATCGCGAGATCCACCGCCCCGGCCACCTTGGCCGCGGCCTTGCCACCCGTCTTCTTCTTGACCCGATCGGCTACGCCGGTGGTCCCTCGACCCAACTTCTTCTTGGCCGTGCCGACGGCGCCCTTCGTGGCCGGTTCGTCGACGCTCCGGGTGTTGACGAGATACTCGATGCTGGCTCGATAGTCGATCGGCAACGGGGCGAGCCCGGTCTGCGGGATGAAGGTGACCGTGTTCTCTCCGGTGATCGTCAGGCGGTGTTGCCGGCCGGGTGGGAGCGCACCGGCCCCCGGTTTGGCCCCAACCGCGAGGATCGCCGAGAAAGCGATCAACACCTGCCAAATCGGACTTCGAGAACGCATGAGGACCCTCCCTTGCCGACGAGTCATGCTGACTTATGGATCCGATGCCGGCTTGCCTTCGTCGTCTCCGAGTCGGCGCTGGATGGCCTGGCGGATGCGATTGCGCAGACCCCCGGGCATGGCGTCGATCTCCTCGCGAGAAAGCTTGCCGTCCTGGTCCTTATCGAACCGGCCCAGTACGTCCTTGAACCGCTCAGGGATGGGGATCGACCCGGCGGCGAGGCGTGCTCGGGCTGCGGGAGTCAGACGCATGGCGGCTCCCTCGCCGGCTCCGTCACCCCCCACGAGGGCCGCTCCCAGGCGGTTGCCGCGCATCGCGATGATCTGGCGGAGGTCGGCCAGGTTGTCGGTGACGACCTGGACACCCAGCAAGCACATCTCGTCGGTCGTCTGCTCGCCCCAGCGGACGCGCTTGGGTGGGCGGCTCGGGTTCCGGGGATTCTCAGTGGAGTTATCGTAGTAGGCGTCCAGCTTGATGACCGACCCCTTGGCGATGGGGACCGGCGTCTGGAACTGATACTGGCCCTGCCAGTTGAAGTCCCAGTCCTTGATCCAGATCAGCGGGGTGGTCTTGCCGTCGGGCGATTCGGCGACCACCTTCATCTCCTTGCCGATGTAGTGCATGTGCGGCGCGATGCCGATGGCCCGGACGTCGACTGGCAGCGGGGCACTCTGCGCGGTGACATGATAACGCGACTCTCCCGCCGGGATATCGAGGTTGCGGGTCCGCACAGCGATGCCTCCGACGATCGTGCGGGCCGGCGTCTTGGTGAAATAGACACCGACCACCGACTGGTCGGTTTCGGGCTTACCATCGGGATGGTAATGAATCTGGAGGACCAGGTCACTCCCCTTGCGGAGGAACTTGCCGACCCCGTCGGGCAGGAACCGGGGCATGGCGCCGGGGGCCCAGCCACCGAGACCGCCGGTCGGCACGATCCCGGGACCGCCGAAGCTCGCATAGCCGGGACCCGGTTCGGCTTCGTCCTTCGCGCGGGCGGCGCCGGTGTTGTCGAGGAAGAGCAAGGCGTGGTGCACGACCCGGCGGTTCCCCGGCCGGAACTCGACGGCGGCGACCGTCCGGTTCGAATCGATCGGGATCGGGATCACGAAGCATCGGTAGCGGTCGCGACCACCGGCCGGGATGTGGAACGGCTCGGGGACTTTCAGCACCAGGTCGGGCGTGCCGAGTTGCCACCCCTCGGGGAACTTCGGCGCGGGGGGCAAGTCTTTCGCGTCGCCTTCGGGCGAGCCGGCCTCGACCCAGTCGGCAATCTTCCTGACTTCCTGATCGCTCAGGCGACGTTCGTCATGGAACGTGCCAAAGCTCGGTTCGGGCTTCCAGGGGGGCATCCGACGGCTCTCGGTAATCTCCGCGAGGAAGCTCGCCCGCTTGGCGGCGTCCCGGTAGGTCAAGAGCGAGAACGGCCCGATCTCGCCCGGCCGGTGGCAGCCGGCGCAGTTCTTCCAGAGGATCGGCGCGATATCCTTGTTGTAGCTCGGCACTTCCGCCAGGATCACGGCCGCACCACACAACCACCACACCGACACGATGCCGATCAGGCGCCTCATGATAGGACTCCACACAAGGGTACAGCCTGGCACTCCCGAACTCGAGTTTTCCATCAATATAACCCGGGAACGGCCCGAAAGTTTCACATCAGCGAGGAAGAGGCCGCTCAGAGGATGGATTGCGAATGGAGGCCGTTGTAACCTGGGATTGAGACAAGCGTGTGGACGGTTCTTCGATGAGCCACGGCGCACTCCAATTCGGAAGTCGCCTCGAGGAGACCAGATCGATGCGTGCCTTGCGATCGACAATCGAGACGTTGCGGACCCACGGCACGACGCTCCCCGAGCCCTACTGCGAGTGCTTCGACGCCAACCCACCCTCCGGCGCCCCCTGGCCGGCAGGTCTGCCCACCAGTCCGCAGCTCCAGGACTTCTACGCGACCTGCGACGGTGGCCGGATCGGGCCTTACTCATTCCTCTCGCTCGACGAGCTGGCGACCGAAACCGCAGCAACGGCCGACTGGATGGAGTCCCTGGGTTCCGAAGAGCTACCGCAAAAGGGTCTCTGGCTGGTGCTCGGCCACAATGACTACGGCCACACCCTCATCTGGGACGCCGACCGCGACGCCGTGCTCCTCTACGATTCCGATGGGGGCGATCTCTGGGATTCCGACAATACCAGTCTGGCCTACGACGGCTCGTGGCCCGGCTCGACCGGCCACCTCACCCTCGCCGAATTCTTCGATCGCCTGGTGAACCCGGCCAGAGACTCCCAGGACGAGTTGACGCAGTTGTGGCGCGAGACCCTCCAGCACCTCGATCGACTCGGCTGATCCGCTCGAAGGCTGAAGGACAAACCCGGAGGCGCGGAGTTGTTCGGTATGTTGGACACACTCGACTGGGCCAGCCGCTCATTCCTTCCCCGCACCCAGGCGGCTGACTTCATCGTCACCCGGCAGGCCGAACGAGTACAGCACGCCAGTGAGCTTCTTCGGGAAGAAGGCTTCGGAGTCGGCGGGCGTGAACAAGGTATTGCCCGTGCCGACATAGACTCGTCCTCGCGAGACCGAGGGCCCCGACCACACCGGCCCGAGGTCGAGTTCCTTGAGGACCGAGCCTGTGACGGCATCGAGCGCAACCAGCTTGCCGCTGGCCACGGTCGTGAAGTAGACGACGCCGTTAGCGACCGCGATCCCGGAGGCGACCGGATCGCCGACGTCGTTGAACACCGGCTTGGGCGGCGGTCCGCCGAGCGAGGCGACCTTGGGCCGCTCGTGCCGCCAGCGCTCGGTTTTCGTGTCGAGGCTGATGGCTACCACGCGCCCGCCCGTCGGCGGCACTCCGCCGTTGACTGGTCGTTCCGACACCATCAGATGGAGCGCATCGATTCCATTGGTGAAGATCGTGGTCCCGTCGGTGGCACAGCCCGTCTGGAGACCGCCCACGCAGCTCGGCAGCGCGAGCATCCGCCGGTCCGGGGTTGGCGAGAGGGGATACGACGGCGGTCCACTGTAGATCGGGGTATGGTCCACGAGGTGACCGTCGGCAGCTCTCAGCACGTAAAACCCACCGTTCTTGCACCCCACTCCGACCACCTTGACCGGTTGGCCGTCCAACGTGATCGTGTAAATCTTGGGCGTGTCTCCGATCGAGTTGTCCTTGTATCGTCCCTCCTTCGGATCATACGCCCGCATCGAATTCGTCCAGACGTCGCCGAGATTGATTTGGGTGACCCAGCGCTCCTTGCCGCTGTGCACGTCCAGAGCGACCACCGCGCAGGACTCGCGGGTATGCAACCGGGGGTCATCAGCGGTCGGCCGGCGGGGCGCCGTGTTGACATCCGTGCCGAAGAAGATCGTGCCCGATTCCGCGTCGTAGGACGGCGTGCTCCAGATCGAGCTCGTCGCCGGTCCGAAGAAGAAACGGTGGTTGCCCCAGCTATCCTCGATGACGAGCGGGGGATTCAAGGGCTCGGGCCTGGGCCCGAGGTCGTACTTCCACGCGACCTTCCCGGTCCGGGGCTCCAGGGCGATGATGAACCCCCGGCCGGTCGAGCCCCGATAGAAGAGTCCGCCGGCCAGGAGCTGCTCCAGAGCGCCTCCGCCGGCGATGACCTTGCCGTCGGCGACAATCGGCGAAGCGATGAAGACGTTGATCGGATGGGCGCCTGGGAACTCCTTGCCGCGTGCGTTGAGCTTCCATCGCTCCACTCCGGTCGCACGGTCCAACGCATAGAACCAGCCGCCGACGTCGCCGAAATAGACCGAATCCTCGGTCACCAACGCGGAGTTGAGGATCCCCTCGGCGGTGGTCTGGAACCGGAAGTCATGCGACGGCCCCCCGGTCCCCGCCGCCTTGGACTGGCTGCTTCCCTTCGTCCGGGCCGGATTGCGGTACGACCAGCGCACCTTGCCGTCGGGCGTGAGCTTGTAGAAGGTCGGATCCGTGGCCGTGCCGAAATAGACGTAGCCATCCACCACGGCGGGCGTGGCATGGATGACTCCGATTTGCAGGTCCGAGCCCTTGGCCGGGAATCGCCACTTCTCCTCGAGCCGGCCGGCGTTATCGCGCCCGATCGCCGTCTCGCCCGGGTTGTACCGCGTGCCGATCTCGTCCCGGTTGTACATCGGCCAGTCTTTCGCGTTGGCCTGCGCGGGCCACAGCAGTCGGCAGGACGGCCCACAGCAAAATCGGCACCATCGCACGACGAATCCCGTAGATCATGGTGATCACTCACTCAGATAAGGTTATCGCAACACCTCGGTCTTCCTCTATCTCGTTCGCAATCAGAACCAGAAGCTTGAGGTCTCGTTCTGGCCGTCGAAGAGGAGCGTGCCATGCTCCAGGATATCGCAGCCGATGAGGACCGCCACGGTGTTGGTCGCCGGCGCGATCTTCGCGACTTGCACTTCGAAGGCAGCTTGGAAGTTCCCCAGAGAAAATCGGACACGATCGAGAGACCGGTCCGCCTCAGGCTGGCCCGGCACGTTCATGCAGTCGCGCACGGTCGAGACGGCCCGGAGGTGATCGAGAATCATTGGGTAGACCGCCGTATGGGAAGCCCCCGTGTCGATCAGCGCCGTGGTCGGAAACGGCGGAGGGACCGGACGGCCCATCGCCCGGAAGAGGGCTTCCTCGGATACGCTCAGCTCGATCCGAACGGTGATGATCGCCCCATCGAAGTCAATCCGACTCTGGAGACGTGGCATCAGAAGATGACCCAGCCCATAGGCCGCGGCTTTTCGTCGCGCTGCACATGTTTCACGAAGATCAGAACGTGGCCGAACCGCCGGAACCCTTCTTCCAGTGCCGCATTCTCGGTCGCGTAGAAACCGATTAGCTCCGAGCCGTGGATCAGGACGTGCCGTCCCTCGTGGTCGTATCACTCGGGAAGATGTGCGAGATCGTAATGGAACTCCTCCTTGAGCGCGTCATCGTCGACCAGCTCGGCGAGCGAGACAGCCGTCGCCTCGGCGAGGGCGCTGCCCCGACCGTTTGCGACGCTCTTTGCTGCAGGCGTCTTTGTTGCGGGCCGCTTGACGGCTTTCTTCTTCGGACCGCACTTCGTGGGCATGGCTGGTTCCCTCTCCATCGTGACCTCGAACTTCAACGGCATCGCCCCAGTCTACAGCATGGTAGGAAAGGCCGCCAATCGACCCCTTACGCGGCGGGAAGCCTCCAAATCGGAAAAGATCTCCTCTTGACTGGATCGCGAGGAGAGCCTACGATTCACCTAACTTAATAGGTTAGGTGGCGCTGAGTCGCGAAAGGGGGTGGCTCTTGGCCGACGTGGTACCGAGCGAGCGGGAGATGGACGTGCTCAAGGCGCTTTGGGCGATTGATTCGGGGAGCGTGCGCGAGGTGCACGAGCAGATGTGTCCGGGCGGCGAGCTGGCGTTCAATACGGTGCAGACGCTACTGCGGATCATGGAGGAGAAGGGACTGGTACGGCATCGTGCCGAGGGTCGGACGTTCATCTACGAGCCGGTTTACAGCCGGGACAAGGTCGCCTCGCGGATGTTGCACCGGGTGTTCGACGGGGCGCTGGACCAGGTAGTGCTGAGCCTGCTCCAGGCCAAGGACGCGAGCGAGGATGAGTTGAAAGGTCTGGAGCGGCTGATCGCCGAGGCCCGCAAGCGAAAGGGCTCGCGGCGGAAGTCTCGACACGAACCCGATCACGAGGAGGGGAAATGACATGTTGTGGCACATCCTCGCCTTGCCGTGGCTGGCAAACGCCGCCATGGGCGGATTGATCGTCCTAGCCGTCGGCGGTCTGGCAGTGCGGCTCTTCCACCAGCCGGTACGACGCGTGCGGCTGGTCGTATTGACGATGCTGGGCGCCCTGATGGTGCCCTGGCTCGTCATGATTCCACTCCCGTTGCGGATCCCGGTCGCCCTGCGGTGGTCAACCGGGCTGCTCTCGATCGGCGAGAGAGTCCCGGCACAACGCCGCTCCTCGACTTCGATCGAGGCTCTTTCTCACGACGACCTGGGAGTCCGACGGCACGCGCCCGGGCCGTCCGGAGAGAGCGTCAACGCCTCCCAACCCGCCGCAACCCGGACCGACCCCGACGTCGGCCGATGGGCATCGTCGGCTCTTGCGACCCTGACCAGGCTGCCCTGGCCGCGGATCGTTGTCGTCGTTTATGCTTCCGCATCGGCCGGGCTGCTGGGCTGGTGGCTTCTGGGGCAGATGGTGCTCTGGCGGATCACGCTCGGATCGCGGCCGGGACGCCAGTCGTTGCGCGATCGCTTTCTCGCGATCAGCGGACCGGCCGGTGAGCGAGTGCGACTTATCGAGAGCGACCGGATCGCGCTGCCCGTCACCTTCAGCTGGACCCGCCCGGTCATCTTGCTACCGTCAGATCTTTGCGAATGCGGCGACGAGGAAGCACTTAATTACACCCTGGCGCACGAGTGGTCCCATGTCGAGCGGCGTGACGCCTGGGCCTGGAACCTCGCGGCCGTTGCCGGAGTGCTCCTGTTCTATCAGCCGCTGTTCTGGTGGTTGAGGCGCCAGCTCCGGCTCTGCCAGGACTACCTGGCCGATGACCGGGCCGCGGCGCTCGGCTCGCCCGAAGATTATGCCGCCTGCCTGGTGCGCCTGCGCGCGAACGCGGCGTCCGCCATCGCGCCTTCACGCCCGCGTTGCCCGCGATGGGAATCCATGACCGCCCTTCGAACCTCTCCCGGAGAATCCACATGCTCATCAACGATCGCGATCCCATCGAGCATCGCTGCCCCAGAATCTGGAGCCTCGGCTCCGCCGCTGTGACCGTGCTGGCGATCCTCGCCGTCGCGGGTCTTCGCGCCGACGACACGCCGGCTGAAACCCCGAAGCCTCAGACTCCGAAGACCACACCGTCGGACAGCAAGGCCGTCCTGGGCCGTGTTGAGACCCCCGAGGGCGCCCCTGCTCAGGGAGTTGAAATCGCGGCGTTTTCGCTCTCGCACAAGGTGCGGGAGGGCCCACGAGAGCCTGGCTCGATCATTCGGGTCAAGACCGATCGGAACGGCCGCTTCCGCGTCCCGGTCACGACTCCTGGACTGGGCGTATTCTGGATCCTGCCGAAGGACTTCGCCCCGGAAACGCACGCGATCCCCGAAAACCAGCGCGGGGATCTCGGGACTTTCACCTTGAAGAAGGGCGTGACCGTGAAGGGCCGAGCCCTCGATGCCCAGGGCAAGCCACTGGCCGGAATGTTCGTCAGGATCGAGCGAGACCGCGACAACTCGCCCGATCGCGAGGTCCTCGAATCCTTGGCCTCCTCCGACCTGATCGAGCGTCAAACCGAGACCGATGCCGGGGGCTATTTCACGTTCGACCCACTGCCGGCCGGCCTGTACGTCGTCCAGCCTGTAGGACAACAAAACGTGCCGGGGAAGGGATGGATCCGCCGGCCGTTGCCCGGTGTCTTCGCACCGCTGAAGGTCACGATCCAGGAGGGCCGCACGCCCAAGCCGATCGAGATCCGCGCCGCTTCCTCCGTGGTCATCGAGGGCGGCTGGGTCGATAGCAAGGGGAAGCCTCGAGCCGGCTCGGAACTCATGTTCATCGGCCGCATCGACGGCCAGCACTGGCACACCATGGTCCATCCTTCGGCCGATGGCAAGTTCTCGGCCAAGGTCCCGGCCGGGATGAATGACGTACAGATTACACTCTTCCTCGGCTCGTTCGCCTCGACGCGATACCGGATCGGCAAGGATGCGAAACTCCAGGCCGGACAGTACGTCATGTTCGGCAGGCGTGGGCTCGACCACGACGTCAAGGATCTCCAGATCGTCCGCTACGACTCAACGGCCGTGATCGTCCAGGCCACGACGAAGGACGGCCGCCCGGTCAAAGACGTCATCCTGGCGGGCAAATACACGTCGGAGATCGCGATGGCCGGCGGCGGGATCGTACTCAAGAACGGCGAGTCAACGGAGATCCTCTTCGATCGGCAAGCCGATGGCCGGTTCCGCGCAACCGAGATCACGCCGGACCGCGAACTGAAGATCACCGCCTTCGCCGACGGGTTCCAGCCGGCAAGCCGGAAGGTCAAGATCCCCGAAGGCAAGACCGAGGATGTGACCTTCGTGCTCGAACCGAGGTGAGATTCCCGATTCCACGGGGCAAGCTCGTCATCTCCGCGGCGCGAACTGGAGGTCGAGCATCATCGGGCCGGGGAGGAAGAAATTCTGCGTGGACCCGATCCCGAAACAACCGATCGGGAGGGCCTCAAGACTGATGACGCGGAGGCCACGATCGTCGATGACGGCGGCAAGGATGCTGGGGAACAGGAGAGCCCTCAGGGCCTGGGCCCTCGGGACCTTGAAGGTCTGAGCGGACTTGACCTTGCCCAGATACGGGGCGAACGTCTTGGGAAGGTTCGCGATCGTCTCCGGCCAGAAGGAGTCGCGGGGGTTGCCAACAAAAAGGAAGGCCACGTTCGTCGGCAGGCTCTCGAACAGCTTCATCAGCTCGCCAGTCGGCACCCAACGGTCCGCGGGGCGCGACTCCGCGGCAATCGCCGCGCGGGCCAAGACGGGGTTATTGGAAATCGCGATGAACGACTCGCCGAGCAGGATCGTCGGCTGCTGGTCCTCGGTGATCCAGGAGATCAGCCCGGTCGGCGAGGTCAGACGATAACCGCGATCGGGCGCCGGCAGCCGCTCCAGCGCAATGGCGGGCTGGCTGCCGTCTGCCTCATTCGCATCCCCCGCCCCTCCGCCGTCTTTCAGTCCGCGATAGTAGTTGTTGATTTGAGACGCCAGCTCGTCGAGAGCTTTCCCGACCGCCGGGGCGTCATCCACCGCGATCAGGTAACTCGCCACCGTCGAATCCACCGTGTCCTTGCTTCCTCCGGGGGCTGCGAATACGCACCCGGTCGGTCCGATGTGTCGGAGCAGGTCCTGGCGGGCCCGCTGACTGGTCCCATTACGAATCATCTCCTCGAGAGCCGTGAAACCTTGACGGTCCTTGGCCTTCAGTAACGGGACGAGAGACGCGGTCGCACCGCGAATATCGCCGTGGACGAACGAGCCGACGGCGAAAGCCCCCATGCCTCGGGGGATCGGCGGGAGACGATCCTTGCGAAATCCCGCCGGTTTGAGCAGGCCGAGTAGCCCGCTCCATGGCGCGGGGGCCTCGAACCGGATATCCGTCACCAGCGACTTGCTCCGGAACCCCCAGCGGCCGACGATTCGCCTGGCCCGGCTGATGTCCAGGGCATCGAAGACGTCAAACTCGCTTGCCTTCTCTTTGGTCCCCGGTAGGAACTCGAATCTGTCCCGCAGGTCGCTGAGCACCCCCTTGCCCAGCGGATTCCTCGACTCGACAAAGAACATGCCGTCGGGCTCGAAGCCGGTGAGATCCCCGCCCTCGGCGAGAGCGGCGACATGGCCGGGATGCGTCGAGACGTTCGGCTGCTTGCCCTCGATCGTGTCGAGCACCGCAACGACCGGATTGCGCCCCGAGCCGGCCTTTTCCGCCTTCTGCGACACGTCGCCCAATTCGTCGATCGAGCCGGAGACAACAATCAGGTCGTTCCCCTCGAACCACCAAACCCATCGGGCCGTGTGCTCGTCTCCGGCGTTGTCATGATCCTCGATCCGGTAGAGGTCTCGGCCGCGAAACCGCTTCGGTCGGGGAAGCTCTTTCGCCTGAGCGAGATCGGACGCGGGGACTTGCGGCAGAACAGGAAACGCGATTGCCGGCTCATCCGGTGACAGCTCGAACTGGACGAATCGCTCGAACCGAGCGCGGCTCTCTTTGATGCCCAGTCCATTGAGGACGAAGACGATCGAGGTGCCGCCGGCCTCCTCGTAGTACGCGACCGCGAACCCCTGCCGGATGATACGCTCGCCGAGCGGGATGAATTCGGCCGCGTTCACCCGGTTGCCGGTCACCACCCTGTTATGATTGGCCAGCAGTTGCCGCCCTGTTGCCGCGATGATCGCGCCGGCCGGAGTACCCTGGAGGATAGCAAAGCCCGCTGTGGCCCTCCAGGCGGCGGCGTGGGCATCGAGACCGTCGTACTCGACATAGGCGGTCAGTCCCTGTGCGGGGACGAACCGCGACGGCGAACGACCCGGCTCGGCCGCCTCCGTTTCCCCCGCGCCCACCGCGGCAACGAGCACGACCCATTGCAGCGCGAGGATCGGCCGCGACCGCAAAGCGAGACGATCCTTGTGAAATGGAAACATCGGAACTCCTTTTCGATGAAGGTTCTCTTGATGTTTGATCGTGCCGTCTTTCCCCCTGCTGGGGCGATCGAGAAACCGGTATGGATTATATCCCGAACGGACTTCGGAAAGAAGATGCACAGCGCCCGACTCAGCTCCCATCTCACGTCAACCATTCCGCCGGGTCGGCGTCCGAGGGCATTCGCCAATCCCCGCGCGGTGAGAGGCTGACCGTCCCGACCTTCGGGCCGTCGGGCACGCACGACCGCTTAAATTGATTCTGGAAGAACCGGATATAGAAAGTTCGCATGGATTGCTCGATCAGCTCGCGAGAATAGGTCTGCGTGAACGCGGCGAACTGACTCAGGAACAGGATCTTGGCCGGCGAATACCCCAGCCGCACTGCATGGTACAGGATGAAGTCGTGGATCTCGTACGGACCGAGGGTCGCCTCGGTCGATTGCTCGATCTCGCCGGCCAGCGAGACCGGCAACAGCTCCGGCGAGATCGTCGTGTCCACGATCGACAGGAGCGTCCGGCGCACCGGGCCGTCCGGATACTGGTTCATTGCCACGTAGTGCACCAGGAACTTCACCAGCGTCTTGGGGATCGAGCAATTCGGATTGTACATGCTCATGTGATCGCCGTTATAGGTACACCACCCCAGCGCCAGTTCGGAGAGGTCTCCGGTGCCGATGACGAACCCCTTGGACATGAGCAGGAACGTCCGTAGCCGGGCCTGGACGTTCTCGAACGTCAGGTCGCAGCGCGACTCCGCCGGCACGCGCGCGAACGCGGTGCGGAACGACTCGACGTCGAGGCCCGTACAGTCGATGCCGAACGGCGCATGTCCCAGCTCGCGGAAGGCTTCGAACGCCAGCGCGCTGATTTCGATTGTCTCGGACGAAACGCCCAGGTGGGCCATCAGGTCCAGCGCGTTGGTCCGGGTGCGCTGGCTCGTGCCGAAACCGGGCATCGTCAGTCCGTGGACCATGCGGCGGTCGAGGCTCAGCATGTCGCAGGTCGTGACGGCGACCAGCAGCGACAAGGTCGAATCCAGCCCGCCCGAGATGCCGATATTCAGCGGCGTCCCGGGGGGAGCTGCTCGATCCGCTTGGCCAGCCCCGCGCACTGGATGCCGAAGATCTCGGCGCAGCGGCGGTGCCGTTCGGGGCCCTCCGCCGGCACAAACGGCGTGCCCGGCACGACGCGCTCCAGGCCTTCCATCTCTGGGGCCAGGGCCAAGGGGATGCGGCGGTACGGCCGTGGCGACGAGAGACGATCGTCGAAGCTCGTCATCACGCGACGATCCGTCCGCAGCCGCGCGACGTCGACGTCCCGGGTGATGGTGTACGACTCGCGACGGACCGGCTGGCCGTCGCCGACCCGGGGCGACTCGACCAGGAGAACGCCATTCTCCGCGATCAGGCAATGACCGCCGAAGACGACGTCGGTCGTCAACTCCGACGGCCCGCAGCCGGCCATCGCATAGGCCGCGACGCAACGGCCGGACTGGCCAACAACCAGGTCCGAACGATACCGGCTTTTACCGATCGTCTCGTTGCTCGCCGACAGGTTCAGCAAGATGGTCGCACCCGCCATGGCCTGGAGCGCACTCGGGGGCACTGGCACCCAGAGGTCCTCGCAGATCTCGATGCCGACAACCACGCCTTCAGATCCCGACTCGCCCCCCCTACCCCGTGCCTCGAACAACAGATCGATCCCGAACGGCACCATCCGGCCGCCGAGCTCGATCGCGGCCGGCTCCTTGCCGGTCGCCGGACTGAACCATCGGCTCTCGTAGAACTCCTTGTAGTTGGGGAGGAACTGCTTGGGCACGACGCCCAGGACCGCGCCGTCGCCGATCGCCACGGCACAGTTAAACAGGCTGTTCTCAATGGGGATCGGCATGCCGACGACCACCAGTTGGCCGCGCCCGGCGGTCGCCTCGACGATCCGACCCAGTGCCCCCTGGGCGGCATCCAGAAGTGCCGACTGGCCGAACAGGTCCGCGCAGGTGTAGCCGGTCACGCACAGCTCCGGGAACAGCACGATATCACGATCGGGCAACGTCCCCAGCACCCGGACGATCTCCGCGACGTTGGCCGAGGGGTTGGCCACCACAGTCCGGGGCGAGACGCATGTGACACGAACGAATCCGAATGAGTTCATGGCATATCCACTAGAAACCCGAACAAAACATTGACCGGGCCGAGCCTTCGAGAGTAGAACAGGTTACGTCGCGTATTAATGGCTCCGGCGCGCGATCAAGGCCGGCATTGGGGCCAGGGTTCGAAGGTCTTCGCGGAAATCGGTTGTTCCACCCCAAGTCATCCTCATCCTTATTCTACCAGGAAGCATCATGTCGAAGCCGATTCGTTTCATCGCCGTTTGGCTCATCTTCGCATCCGGCTTGCTCGGCGGGGACGTC
This sequence comes from uncultured Isosphaeraceae bacterium, assembly GCA_963845695.1. Taxonomy (GTDB): domain Bacteria; phylum Planctomycetota; class Planctomycetia; order Isosphaerales; family Isosphaeraceae; genus CAWJTV01. The sequence goes on from CAWJTQ010000027.1 coordinate 145,738, forward strand.
TGGGCACAGGGTCGCGGTCGTGGACGCGGGTCGGCGCCGGCTGCACGGCGACCGTTCGCCAAGCCCGGAACGCCCCGAAAGGCGGAGCGGATCCGTTATGTCAACGTCAAGCACATCAAGGCCGAGTTGACCCTCGACACCAAGAAACGCGAGGTGCGCGGCACAGTGACCCACACGTTGAGTCCAATGCACCCCTACCTCAAGGCGATCGACCTCGACTGCGGACCGAAGCTCCAGGTCACGCACGTGACCGTCGGTCCCAAGGCGGTCCCGTGCACGTTCACGGTCAAGGACCAGACGCTGTCGGTCACGCTCGACAAAGCCTATGGCCCCGGCGATACCTTCGACCTGGCGATCGAGTACGCCGGCTGTCCCGAGCATGGGCTCCATTTCGTCCTGTCCGACCCGGCCTATCCCGAGAAGACGATGGCCATCTGGACCCAGGGAGAGGCGGAGGACACCCACCACTGGCTCCCCTGCTACGACTATCCCAACGACCGCGCCACCACCGAGATGATCGTCACGGTCGAGAAGCCGCTGTTCGTCCTGTCCAATGGGAGCCTGGTCGAGACCAGGTCGAAGGACGGCCACGCCACGACCTACCACTGGAAGATGGACGTACCTCACGTGAGCTACCTGATCTCGCTGGCCGTAGCCGATTTCTCCATCTATCACGACAAGGTCGACAACCTGCCGGTGGATTATTACGTGAGCAAGCGAGTCGACGAGGCCACGGCGCGGCGGTTCCTGGGGAAGACGCCGCGGATGATCGTCTTCTTCGGCGACAAGACCGGCCGGCCTTACCCGTACGTCAAATATGCCCAATCCGTCATGCCCGAGTTCGGCGGCGGGATGGAGAACATCTCGGCGACGACAATGACCGACGCCGCGCTCCGCGACGAGATCGCCGCCCTGGAGGGGGATGCCGACGGCCTGGTGGCGCACGAGCTGGCGCACCAATGGTTCGGCGATCTCCTCACCTGCAAGGACTGGTCGCACATCTGGCTCAACGAGGGGTTCGCCTCGTATTTCGACCCGCTGTTCACCGAGCACGACCGCGGCGAGGACGCGTTCCGACTTGAGATGAATCGCGTGCTCCGGAGTTATTTGGACAGCGACCGGGGTTATCGCCGGCCGATCGTCGAGACCCGTTACGAGACGTCCGACGCGATGTTCGACTCGGTGACCTACGCCAAGGGGGCGTGCGTGCTGCACACGCTCCGGGGCCTGGTGGGCGACGAGGCGTGGTGGAAGGGGATCCGCCGATACGTGTCCGCGCACCAGCTTCAGGTCGTCGAAACCGACGACTTCCGCAAGGCGATGGAGGCCGCCTCGGGCAAGGACCTGAAGTGGTTCTTCGACCAGTGGGTCTACAAGGCGGGCCATCCCGAGCTGAAGATCCGCTGGCATTATGAAGAGACCGACAAGACCGTGCGCGTGAATGTCCAGCAGACGCAGAAGCTCGACGACCAGACCCCGCTGTTCCGCCTGCCGACGACACTGGCGATCACCGACGGCGCCGGCCAGACTCGCCGGATCCCCATCGTGATCGACGGACCCTCGCACGAGTTCGTAATCCCGTGCGCGTCCCGGCCGAAGATGGTGCAGGTCGACCCTGACGGCTGGCTGATCAAGGTGGTCGATTTCGAGAAGTCGGACGAAGAGAACCAGTTCCAGCTCGAGAATGCGACGTGCGTCCTGGAGCGGCTCGACGCCGCACGGGCGCTGGCTGCCAAGTCCCGGAACCAGCCTCGGATCGCCCGGACGTTGTCGCGGTCGTGGAAGCGGGAGAAGTCGGTCGCCGCGCGCCGGGAGATGGTCGAGCTGATGAGCAACGGCCAGGAAGCCTTCCGCTCGGCCCTGCTCGACGCAGCCCGGGACCGCGAGGCACGCGTCCGCGTCGTGGCGATCGAAGGACTGGCCAAGCTCGGTCGCGACGACACGATCGAGTCGATCCTCCGCGCGGCCTGGTCCGACCCGAAGGAGGCGTATGGCGCGCGCGCCGGGCCGCGCTGCGCGGCCTGGCCGCCTGGAAGGTCGAGGACGCGCCGGCTCTGCTGGACGCCGCCTTGAAGCTCCCGGCCGATCACCACCGGATTGCCGCCACGGCGCTGGAGATCCTGCTGGAAACGCCCGGGTCGAAGGCCCGCGAGTTGGCGGCGCTTTATAGCCGGTACGGACAGCCCTCCGCGCTGCGGTCCGCCGCCGTCCGATCGCTGGTCCACCTGGCCAAGGACGACTCGGTCCTCCAGGACATCGTGGTGTCTCTCGTGGACGACACGGATTCGTCGCTGCGGTTCTGGGTCTGGGAAGCCGTGCGCGAGCTGAAGATCGCACGGGCTGTCCCGATGTTGAAGGCTCGTCTCCAGCGCGAGAGCGTCGGCTTCAACGGTTTCCTGCACCGACGCCTCCAGGAGATCATCGACGCCCTCGGCGAGCCCGCATCCCCCGGCGGCGCGAGCGTGGCCGGGAGCGGCAGTGGTGCCGCGGCGCCGGCCCGAGACGTCGCCGCGCTCGAGGCCCAGGCCGCCGAGCTCGAGGTCAGGGCCCGGGACTTGAGGAACCGGATTGCATCGCTGAAGTCCGGCGGCGGGACCCAACCGGCGGAGACCGCCCCCAAGACGCCGGCCACCGGCACCGGCACGTCCCATTGAAAGCGTCGGTGAGAGCGGACCCTTCGTCGGGTGGCATTGTCGACCATTGATCTTCATCGAGGACCACTGATCATGCCCGACCCCATCCTGATGACGCAGGCGACGGGCCTTGCTTTCGCAGTCGCAGCCTGTGATGCTGGGGACCTACAGCGGGTGGAGGCACCGGCGCTCGGACGATCCCATCTGGAGCGATATCGGGTGGGTCGTGGGCCTCGGTGCCGGGTTCTATGCGGGTTGCTGGGTGCTGGAGGTCCGCCCTCGATGGCCGCTGACTGAGGACCTGGACCGCCTGCTGATGATCGTGGTCCCGGCCGTGCTCGCAGTCGAGTTGCTGGCGGTGTTCCCCAGGGTTCCGCGATGGCTGACCTGGGTGTTGCGGCTGGCGGTCGCCGGGTGTGTGGCCCGGGTGCTGTTGCACGGGTCGATCTACCTGGCCGCTCCGGCGGACGCCGGGGCACTGACCTGGCCGCCAGCCCTGGCGTGGCTGATCCTGGGGCTCCTGGCGACGGCCCAGGCGGTGTCGTGGGCCCTCCTGGTCCTGCTGGCTCACCGGTCGCCCGGGGTCTCGCTGACGATCGGCCTGGCGATCGCCATCGGCGGTTCGGCGATCACGATCATGCTGTCGGGCTATGCCACGGGTGGCCAGGCCGGCCTGCCGATGTCGGCCGCGATCCTGGGCGCGTCGGCCGTGGCGATGATCCCGACCAGCCCCGCTCGCTCGCGGTTGACCGCTCCGATCGGCGTGGCGCTCGTCGGACTGTCCAGCCTGCTGATCATCGGCCGCTTTTTTGGCGATCTTCGCACGGATCACGCGGTCCTCCTCTTCGTCGCTCCCCTGCTGGCCTGGGTGCCCGAACTGCCTGGCCTGCGCCGGATGCCGGCCTGGGCGCGCGGACTGACGCGCGTGCTCCTCGTCGCCGTGCTCGTATCGGCCGTCCTCGGCGACGCCGCGCGGCGGTTCGCCGCGTCGTCGGCTCCGTCGCACTCCGGATCCGACGCGTCCTCGGCCGAGGATTTCTACAAGGATTACGAACATTAGATTTATGGATGCGAATAGAAGGAAGCCCCGGATGGGCGACAGAAGTCCCCAGCCCGGTTCCTGGGGCTCACGCCCCAGGCTAGACTCTTCCGCCCCCATTCGAGGGCTCAAACCTCTTTCGGAACAGACTCTCAGCCGTCAAGCCACGATCCCCTTGACGACCTTGCCCGCGACGTCGGTGAGGCGGTAATAGCGGCCCTGGTGCTTGTAGGTCAGTCGCTGGTGGTCGATGCCGAGGAGGGACAGGACGGTGGCGTGGAAGTCGTGGACGTGGACGCCGTCGGTTGCGACGCTGTAGCCGAAGGGATCCGTGCTGCCGTAGGTGATGCCCGGCTTGATCCCGCCGCCGGCCGCCCAGACGGTGAAACACCGGGGGTGGTGGTCGCGACCGTAGTCGCTGGCCGTCAGCTTCCCCTGGCTGTAATTGGTGCGGCCGAACTCGCCGCCCCAGAGCACCAGGGTGTCGTCGAGCATCCCGCGCTGCCTCAGGTCGCGGACCAGCGCCGCGCAGGCCTGGTCGGTCTCGCGGCAGAGCTGGCGGATGCCGCCGGGCAGGCCACCGTGGTGGTCCCAGCCGGGATGATAGAGCTGGATGAACTGGACGTCGCGTTCGGCCAAGCGTCGGGCCAGCAGGCAGTTCGCGGCGAAGGTGCCCGGCTTCCGCGAATCGGGACCATAGAGCTCGAAGATGTGGTCGGGCTCATCCGCAATTCGGGTCACCTCGGGGACGGAGGTTTGCATGCGATAGGCCATCTCGTACTGGGCGATCCGGGCCTGGATCGACGGGTCGAGCGTCGCATCGTAGGCGATCTCGTGCAGCTCACGGAGCCGGTCGAGCATCTTGCGGCGTCCGGCCGCCGAGACGCCCGGCGGGTTCTCGAGGAAGAGCACCGGATCAGCCCCTGCGCGGAACTCGACCCCTTGATGGACCGACGCCAGGAACCCGTTGCCCCAGAGCCGGGAATACAGCGGCTGGTCGGGCGCTTTCTGGCTGATCAGCACGCAGAACGTCGGCAAGTTGCGGTTGGTCGAGCCCAGGCCGTAGCTCAGCCACGACCCCATCGACGGCCGGCCGGCGATCGTCGAGCCGGTCTGGAAGAACGTGATCGCCGGGTCGTGGTTGATCGCTTCGGTATACAGCGATTTGATGATGCAGAGCTCGTCCGCGATGCGGGCGGTATGCGGCAGGAGGTCGCTGACCCACGCGCCGGTCTGGCCATGACGGGCGAACCGGAAGATCGAGCCGGCCATGGGCAAGGTCGCCTGATTGGCCGACATCGACGTCAGCCGCTGCCCCATCCGCACCGACGCCGGCAGGTCCTGCCCATTCATCGTGTTCAAGAGCGGCTTGTAATCGAACAGGTCGAGCTGCGACGGTCCGCCGCTCATGAACAGCGAGATCACGCGCCGGGCCTTGGGCGGAAAATGGTAGGCGGGGAGGATCCCGCCCGCCTCCGGATCGATCGCCAGGGCGTCGGGCTTCGCCGAGGTCGGCACATGGCCGGTCGCGTCGCCATTCCCCGTGTCCGCCGCACTCGACCCGGAGAGCAGCGACGCCAGCGCCGCACCTCCGAGCCCCAGGCTGGCCCGCGAGAAGAAGTGCCGGCGGTTGAGACGAAGGCCCGGATCGTCGAGGATGCGTGTCAATTCATTCATCAGTTCGCCTCGGGTCCCTGCCAGGTTTGGATCAACACGGATTGTATCAAACGGGCGGTCGAGTCCGGCAGTCCGATTGCGCGGTCCTCGCTCCCTTGCGTTCAGGCTGGGTGATTCGCGATCGATTCGCTGGAAGGATCGTTCGGCGCCTTCCGATTCCGATACAACGCGGGATCCACGGTCCTGGCCATGCTCTGGGCGTCGGCGTGGCCGCCGAGGAATGCGCTGACGCGCACCGCTTGCTCTTGCGGTCGTTCGACGAGGTCGTTGTAACTGACATACAGGACTTCCATGTTCCGCTGTCCTGAGAGCCAGCCGCGCAGCTTGTTGAGGTGGGCGGTGAATGAGCCGCTTGATGTCGACTCGGGGGGCCGCGGGCTTTCCCAGCCGGGCGAGCATCTTCTCTTGTGAGAGGAGCATCTCATCGAGATCTCGCTCCATGAAGATGATCCGATAGCTCTGGTTCGCGGGGAGCTCGTACAGGAGCTGGGACACCATCTTGAAGGCCTTCCCTCGAGTCGCCGGCACCCAGGAGACGTCTTCCTTGATCTTCTTGACCTGCTCGAACTCGTAGTAGCCCCTGGGGTTGTCCGTATCGGGGGTCCGGATGTGATCGGTGACGACCTCGACCCCGCCGTTGTCCAGCATCTGCATCATGAGCGAGGTGCCGGAGCGGGGCAGCCCGGAGACGATGATGATCTCGTTACCCATCAGCGGCCTGTCCTCTCGGGGAGCCTATCGTTCAGACGTTGACGTTCATGACCCGGCGGAAGCACAATGCGGCGACCATGGAGACGACGAACCAGTAGATGACCCAGGAGTCGGTACCGCTGGTCCACGAGGAGCGAGACGGGTAGCTGATCTCGATCGAACGGACCGAGGAGTCGGGTCGGAACGGCTCCTCCCAGGGATTCAAGAGGATGTCCGACCAGTTCCAGCCGGGCCGTTGCTGGCTGACCCGCATGAAGCCGTCGCCGATCGCGAGCTCCTTGGCGATGGCCTGGTCGCCCACCTGGAAGACGAGCCGATGGCTGCCGCCCTGGCGGGCCTTGACGTTCCAGCAGACCATGCGCTGGCTCCGGACCCGAACCGGCCCGACTTCCACCTCCACGGCATCGTTGGGCTGGAGGGTCACGGGCGGCCAGGCGGTCGCGGCGTCGCCGTTGAGCTTCAGCGCGATGACGGCATCTTCTCCGACCCGGAGCGGCCGGGCCTGGTACCAGAGCGAGAGCTGTCCCAGCAGCAAGGTGACCGGCACGGCCATGACCAGCATCGGCACCACGGCCAGCACGAACAGCCGGAAGGCGCCCAGCAAGATCCGTCCCTGCGCCCCCAGCGAGACCCGCGCGCTGTCCTTGAAGAGCTTCAGCGCCAGCAGGTGGGCGTTGATGTCGTTCCGGACGCGCTGGATCGCGCTCTGGTTGGAGGTGTACTTGAAGACGGCGAGCAACAGCACGCCCGTCACCGACGCCGCGAGCGTGGCCGACAGCCATCCCGGCAAGGCGCCGGCAGGGGCCAGCAGCAACCGTCCCAGGCTGTTCGCCGGGGAATTGAGCCAGGCCGTGATCTGGGCCAGAGCGTTCGTCATTCGATGTACCCCAGGCCGCGAAGCTGGTCCGAAACCTGGCCTTCGTCCTCCTCGACCTTGAGCCGCTGGATCTCCTTCTCGATGCTGTCGGCGATGAACTCGTCGACGCTGCTATACCCGGCAGCTTCCGCGGCACGCTTGGCCCGATCGTAGAGGGCCGGTTCGATTTTTACCTTGACCACGGGATTCTCCTTCCTGAAGCGGCCTTCGGCCGCAAGTCATAAGGGATTCAAGATTCGAAATTCAAGATTCCAGAATCATTTCTCATCTGGGATCTCGAATCTCGAATCGGGAATTCCCAAGATACGCTCACGACGCCTAGATCATAGAGATTAAGATGCTCTCAAACGGAAAAGACGTTCCTCCCGACCATCTGGGGCGGTGTTGTTAGTCCAAACTCGGCCAGGATCGACGGGGCGATGTCGATCAGGGACGGCGACGTTCCTCCAATGTGCCGGTTGCAGAACAGCACGCCGGGCACCTCGAGGGCGTCGGCACAATGGTCGGCGCTCCAGGCCGAGTCGTTGTCGAGGACAATGTCCTCAGTCAGATCGCCCAGGCAGGTGGCCCACGATGCGCGGTAATTGCGGGCATAGCCGATGATCAGGTCGGGCGCCAGGGCCGTCGCGTTCCCCTGGTAGATCTGGTCGGAGCGATAGGCCCCGCGAATGATCGGCTTGCCGTCGAAGTCGGTGACGGCCTCCAGGCGCTCCTTCAGCTCGGTCAGGAGGGCTTCCCGCTCCTCGCCGGGCTCGACGATCCCGTCGCGCTCGCGCCCTTTCAGATTCAAATACAGTCCATTGATCCCGAGGCCGTACGCCCGCGTGCTCGACCAATCCACATCGTTCATGATCGACGAGCATTCGCGGGGGCCGAGGTAGCCCAGGTCGCGCAGCCAGGAATTGAGGTTGAACTGCTTACCGAAGTTGGCGAAGCCGTGGTCGCTCATCACGATGATCGTCGCCTTGCCGCCGTATCGGTCCATCAGGTCGCCGATCACGGCGTCGAGCTTCTGGTAGAGCCGGTGGACGTGGCCGAACTGCGCCTTGGCCTCGAGCTCGGAACGGATCGGATGCTTGTCGTCCGAGTCCCACCAGAAGATGTGCGACTGGAGGTCGCTGCTGGAGAAGTAGAAGAACAGCAGGCCGTCGTCGTAGTTGTTGACGGCGTAGTCGAACAGCGCCAGGCGTTCCTCAAGGACGATGGCCGCCTGTCGGGCGAACTCATCGTCGGAGAAGATGCCGTTCGAGCGTGCCTTGTGGTCTTCCTGGAAGCCCGTCGTGTAGAACGGCCCCAGCCGGCCGGCGACGTCCTGGATGAACGATTTGGGCTCCGACATCTTCTGCGCGGGCGCGGCCGGGTCCATGTTGATCGGCGTGACGTAGAGCCGGAAGTTGGGCGCGACCTCCTGGAGGAAGAACCGGCAGATCCCACTGACCTTTTGCGACGGCACGAACGACGGTGTGGACATGGTGAAATCGAGCTTCGTCCAGCGGCTCCACTGGCCGGGCTTCAGCAGGATTCGCTGGCCCTGGATCTCGATGACCGCCGCATTGGCGTCGCGGTCGCGGTGGACGAGCAGCTCGACGTTGATCGGGACCGGCTTCGTGAGGAGGCTGTCCTCGGGCCCGACGATGCGAACCTTGGCCGTCTCGTCCACGAAGCTCAGTTTCGACCGCTTGCCGCCTCCTTCCTCGAGCGGCTCGTCGGGGGCGTTCTCGGCGAAGTATTGATACGTGCCGTAGGTCCCGAGCATGTCGGGCGTGCCCATGCCGCAGATGCATCGGTGGTGGCCGTAATGCGACGGGCTGGCCGGATAGTTGGAGGGTAAGTCGTAGAACGTCGAGGGAATGCCCGCGGCGTCGAGGTAGTCCCAGAACGGCGTCCCCTGGCGTCGGAGCAGCGTCTCGGGCGGCTTGTGGTTGAACGGCCAGAAGTCGAGCGGAAGCCGGTGGTCGCCCACCTCCCAGAACCCTTCGCCGGGCAGGGTCTCGGCGGCCGAGTAGAAGGGATCGCACTGTTTTTGTGGGTGCCGGTGGATGAAGTCGAAGATCCCATGTGAGCCAGGCCCTGCACCGTTGATGAAGTTGGCCCATGCGACCGGGCTCTGCGGAGGCGTGCTGGTGCCGAGGCTGCTGAATCCGCCGCCGGCCCGGAGCTTTGCCAGGTTGGGGAGCAGACCGGCCTTCATCATGCTCTCTGAGAGGCGCGGATCCATCCCGTCCACGCCGATGACGATCACCTTTTTGCCGAGACTCCGCGAGACGTGGCTGCCCCGGCCCAGCCAGTAGTTCCCCACGCCCAGACCCGCGGCGCCGACCGCACCGGCGGCGGCCACTGCGGCCGAACCTTTTAGCAGGGTCCTGCGGTTGACCTTCGGGGAGGATTCATCAGCCATTGAAGCGGTTTCCTTTCGGCAGTCCAAGCATCTGGAGACCTTCGGTCTGTCCTTGGGCGGGGTCAGGAGACCCGCGCCCAGCGCGCTTGGTCGGGGGTCAGGAGACCCGCGCCCAGCGCCTCGCCATTACACCACCTGTGCCAGGGATTCTTCTTTTTCGCTGGGAGCCTTTTCGCCCGCATCCCCGACCGTCAGGACCTTGCCGTCCATGTAGTCGGGGACCGTCGCGCCGAACATCGAGAGGACGGTGGGGCCGATGTCGATGAGGCGGGGGTTCTCGTTCTCCACGAAGCGGTTGCAGAACAGGATGCCGGGCACGAGCGACGGATCCACGCAGTGGTCACCGCTCCAGGCCTTCTTGTTGTCGTGAAACACACTCTCGGTCGTGCGACCGATCGCCGTCTCCCACGAGACGCGGTACCCGCGCTGATAGCCGACGATCAGGTCGGGACCGTTCTCGCGATACGGCCCCTTGTAGAACTTCGAGGCGTTATAGACGCGCTTGACGGCGCTCGCCCCGTTCTCGGGGTCGATCAGCGCGGTCAACCGCTGGCCGATCTCCTCGCGGAGTCGGTCCGTCTCGCCGCCCGGCTCGACGATCCCTTGCGAATATTTATCCTTGATGTTGATATAAATCCCGGCCAGTCCGATCGCGAAAGCGCGGGTGCGGGACCAGTCGACCCCGGCGAGGTGCTCCTCGTCGCCACGGCCGTCCATCAGAGTCAGGTAGCCGTTCTGTTCGAGCCATCGGTTCAGGTCCACGCCCCGGCGGAACGGGCCGAACCCGTGGTCGGAGATGACCATCAGCAACGTGTCCTTATCCCGACACCGGGCCATCGTCTTGCCGACGAGGTCGTCCATGCGTCGGTAGAGGTCCTCGATGACGTTGCGCGTCTCGAGCACCTCAGCATCAGGCCGGGCCGGATGCCGCTCGTCGATGTCGCGCCAGAACGTGTGCTGGAGGCGGTCGGTGCCGTCGAACACGCAGGCGATCAGCCCACGCGGGACCTTGTCGATCGCGTCGAACCACATCTCCTCGCGCTCGCGGTCCATGTCGAGGCATTGCTGGATGAACTGGTCGTCGTTGATGATGTGCTCGTTCAAGGCCCAGGTGTCTTCCGCCAGGCCGAGGGTTGCGAACGGGCCTTGCTTCTTGGCCAGGTAGACCGAGTACACCGACGGGTAGCCGACCGGCATCGCCGGGTGTTCCGGGTCGATGTTGATCGGCGTGACGTACAACCCGAACTCGGGCTCCGTGCTCAAGAGGAGGAACTTGGCCAGTCCGCTCACCTTCATGCCGGGCGCGATGCGGAAGTGGATCTTGATCCAATCAGTGTACACGTCTTTTATCAATTGATATTTCGCGCCGTCGATCTTGAGGACCGCATGGTCCTGGTCCTGGATCGTGACGGAGAACGGGAGCTTGAGATCCTCGGGTTCCTTGAGGAGGGGGTTCTGCGGTCCGACGAGGTGGGCGAGGATGGTGTCGCCCTCGCGGGTGACGTGGTGAACCTCGCCGCCGATCTTCTCGCCCTCGTCGCGAACGCGAGTCGTGTAGTAGGAGAACATCCCCTGGGTGCCGCGCAGGTCGGGTACGCACATCGCCGACAGCAACACCCCGCGCAGCTTTTCGGGGGGAAACGTGATCGGGACGCGGAGGATGCAACTGAAGATGCGGTACTTGCTGAGGACGTTCCAGAACGGCTGGCTCTTGCGGAGCAGTCGCACGCTGGCCTTGCCCAGGGGAATGTGATACCGGCCGATGCGGATCGATCGCCGGGGCGGCCGGATCTCGACCGAGCTCAGCTTGGCGTGATAGTTACGGAGATCCGGTGTGAGGAAGTCGAAGATGTTGTGCTTGCCCGGGTTCACGCCGGTCTGGAACGTCGACCAGGCAACCGGGGAGATCGGTGGGACCGTCGAGCCCAGCGGCCGGAAACTGCCCTCGTCGCGCAGGGCGGCCAGGTTGGGAAGTTTGCCCTCCTCGAGCATCCGCTCGGAGAGTCCATGGTCCATCCCATCGAGGCCGAGGATCACCACCCGCTTCACCCGGCTCCGGCGGAGCGCTCGCCACCCGAACAGGGTCCGCGACAGCAAGCGCAACGGCCAGGTCAGCACGGTGAAGAAGGCCGAGAAGACCGCGGCGAAGACGGCGAAGAACGACCCGGCCAGCGCGAAACCCGCCCCGGGGCCGATGTAGGCCAGGGCGGGGCTCGGGGCCAGGAGGATCAGAATCACGGTCAGGAGCAGCAGGCGAGAATACGTACGCATAGGACTCACTTCTTCGCGGTTTCCTGGGATTTCTTCTCGTCGTTCGCCTTCGGATCGGCGCGGGTATCCAGACTACTGCGGCATCCCTGGGGGCATCGCCCGCCGGGCTCGACCCCAGCCACCCCTGATCTTGCCGCCAGGAACCAGGGTGGCTGGGGTCAAGCCGGCCTTGCCGGCGCTGCCCTCGGACGGCCCGACTCACTTCTTCGCGGTTTCCTGGGATTTCTTCTCGTCATTCGCCTTCTTCTTCACCCCTTCCAGCTCTTCAATCGACTTGCCCGGCTTCAGCGTCTTGCCGGCAAGACCCGGGAACTCGGGACCGTACCGATAGGCGCGGAAGAGCGTATTCCCCATGATCGGGCCACCGGGTCCACGGGGAGGGCCACCTGGGCCACCGGGAGGGCCACCCGGTCCGCCGGGACCGAACGGCGGCGGACCGCCGAATCCGCCCGGTCCACCCGGAGGCGGGCCACCTGGGGGCGGGCCGCCTGGTCCACCCGGAGGCGGTCCTCCGGGAGGCCCGAATCCGAACGGGCCGCCGCGGGCCATGTTGTCCCGCATCTCCACGAGCTGCTTCTTCTGATCGGCGTTGAGCAGCTTGTCGAGCCGGGTATCGATCTCCTTCTGAAGGTCTTCGATCCGCGTCTTCTGCTCGTCGGTCGGCTTGAGCGCGGCCAGGGTCAACTTCGAGATGAGCTGTCCCGGCAAGGGGAATGCCGCGAAGCCCGCCGGCCCGAACGGGTTGATTTCCCGGACCTGCTTCCTCTGGACCTCGTTAAGCGTCTTATCGAACTTGCCGCGGATCTCCATCTGAAACTCATCGAGTTGCTTGTTCTGATCGGGCGACAGATCGAGCGGTCCGCGCACGAACATCGGGAACAGATCGACACCTCCTGGCGGACCGCCGGGACCGCCGGGACCGCCCGGATTCCCCATGACGGGATTGGTGTACTTCCAGACCACCTCCTTACCGGGTCTGACCTCGAACACCGTGCCATTGGCACCCGAGCAAATCAGCGTATTCCCGTTGGGAAGCCGCTGTGCGCCGGAGATGAAGAAGGAATAGAAGTCCGACTTCTTGGGCGCGCTATAGCTCCAGACCGCCTGGATCGGTCCGTAGGGACCTCGTCGATTGCGGGTGTACTGTCCCTGGGAGTCTACGGGTAGGGCGATCTCGTCCACGGATGACGAGTCCCCGCCGGGCCGGCCGCTGCCGTTATTGAAGACCAGGATGTGCCCTTCACCCGGAAGGCCGGACGGAATCCAGTGGGCATTGTGCTGGTTGAACAGGCGCTGATCCATCTTCGAACCGTTGCGATAGGCGCGCGGGTTGCCCCATCGGTAGAGGAGGTCGCCCCCCTTGCCGCTGCGACCACCCTTGTGGCTGGCCGCTTGGGCGGTCGTCGTGCTGTGGTCGATGATCCAGAACTCGCTGAAGGCGTGCACGCTGACCATGATCTGGTCGAGATCGGGGTTGTAGGCGACGCCGTTGAAGTGGGTCCAGTCGGCGTTCGTATTCGGCCGGCCCCGGCCAGGCCCGGACTTGGTCTTTTCCTTGGCCGTGGACTTGGACTTGGACTTTTCCTTCGGCTCGGGCTTGGCTTTTTCCTCATCCTTGTCCGTCGGCGTCGGAGAACCTCCGATATAACCGAGCGACTTTAGCTTGGCGACGCCGTCCTTGGTGGCCATCATCGGGGCGATCGGTCCCTCGCCGGCGCCGAAATTGAGGTTGACGAGCTCGGGGTGGTCGGAGACGTTGCCGAAGTTGGGCTTCGAGCGCTCGTGGTCCTGGACCAGATGGTCCCAGAGGTGCCATTCCCAGACGATCTCGCCGGTGGTCTTGCCGGTCGGCTTCACCTCGATGAGGTAGTCGGGGTGCATGCCCGCGTTGCCGACCAGGTCCGGCCGGCGGCCGGCGGCGATGACCTCGTCTTTCGTCTTCTTCTCCCACACGATCAACACGATGTTTCCGTTGGGCAGCCGGGTGACGTCGTGGTGCGGCAGACGCTTCTCGCTGACGTACGAGAAGTCCCAGAGGAGCTGGCCATCCCCGTCGAATTCCTGGACCCGGCCGCCGGCGCCTGGGCCGAAGCCGGTTGGTGTGGGTTGCTGGGCACCGGGCCGCAGCAAGTGCCCATTCTCAAGGAGGTATGCACTCACGCCTGGAGTATAGTCGCTCTCCCACGTCCGCACGACCTTCCCTTGCATGTCGATCAGATAGGTCGTTTTCGAAAACATGGGAGCGATCAGCGTATATCCCTGGAACGCCCGGGAGTCGTTGAGGATCAGCCCGACCTTGGCCGGAGCTGGCTTGGCCTTGGCCTTGACCTTTTCCGGCACCGGGTCGTCGGCCGTTGACAACCCGGCGGCAGCCAAGGGCAGGATCGCACCGAGCATCGACAGCAACAGCGCCATGGTGGCTGCCACACTGACCTTGGTGGCGAGACGAGCGACTCGCTCGGTCCGAGATCTCATGAGATCGTGCCTCCTGGTGTCCAGAGTCGTGAGAACGCGAAAGGTCCTGACGCGGTATTGATTCACCATCGAAGCGGGAATCCCGATAGCCGATGACCACGGAGAGCCCTGTCGGGAATCAGGAACCTGTCCTTGGGAATTCCAAAGGATTCGCGCACATCGCGGAGATCCCTCTGGAATCGAGCCGATCTTCCGATCGAGTCTATCTCCCTATAACGGTAAGGCGTTGCATGGGAGACAGATGGCTCGGGCAAAATTCTCGAGACCGCCCGCGGAGAAGCGGTAGTCATCATTGGAGCATTGCTCAACAAGTCGAGCAAGCCCCCGCCGCGCCGGACGGCCGGTGTCGATGCCGAGGCAATCGGCGAGTCCCCTTTCACGCGTTGCGGCGTGGCGTTGGCTTCGTTTTGCCGATCCTGAGGGTCTACGGTCACGGGTTTGGCTTCGTTTTGCGAATCTCGATGACTTCGGACCGCGGCACCGCAGAGAACCACGAACATCATCGCAGAGACCAGAGCGCGGTGAAACGGCAGCCTGGGACGAGAGACGTCCGCAACCTGCGGGTCGGTGGGTTCGTTTTGCACTTTCCCGCCGTTGACCTGCGGGTCGGTGGGTTCGTTTTGCACTTTCCCGCCGTTGACCGGCGGGTCGGTGGGTTCGTCTTGCCCATTCCCTTCATCGATCGGCGGGTCGGTGGGTTCGTTTTCCGGATTCCCGCGATCTACGAGTGGGGCCGTGGGTTCGTTTTCCGGATTCCCGCGATCGAGCGGCGGGATCACGGAACTCGGAACATCCACGATGGAACACGTCGGTGTCTTCGTCTCTGCGGCCTCTACGGTCTCTGCGGTGAAAGGATCGTCTCCGCTTGCCGCGACCAGGCCGGAGCGGCGGACCTTGATCAAGGTGTCAAGGCTCCGGAACAGCGACCGGCTGCACGAAAACTGGTAGCGGCGGAGGCGTTCTCCCTCATTGCTAGCGTCGAACGACAGCCGGGCCGCTTGCTGGGCCGCGTCGGCTTCCGCCTGCTGCGATGACCCGCGGCCCGCGTCTCCAGCCGCGCCATCGCCCCCTCCGCGAGGCTCCGGAGCACGGCCAGCGTCGCGGGTTTCTTGGCCGCGAGCCGCGGGTCCAACTGGCGATCGAGCTGGTCTTCGAAGTGATCCTCGAGCTCCAGGTTGTCGATTTCGTCCCGGTCCTCGAGGTAGTCCTGCCACTTCCGGGGGTCCAGGTCCAGCGGCCGCTTCCCCAGCAGGCGGATGCGCCTTGACCTTCTCGTCCCACAACCAGGGTGCGCCCTGGTCGAGTCGGCCGCGGAGCTCGGTCCAGCGGTCCAGCAGCCACTGGCAGCCGGCCGCCGTGGATTCGAGCCGGAAGACGATGGCCTCGGGATGGTTGCGGATGTCGAGGCAGCGGTGGTCCGGCGGGCCGGGCCGCGGCGGGACCAACACGTTGAGCAGATCGTCCCGAAAGGCGATATCCCCGGCCGCATTGCGGTCGCTGAGGAGCCAGTCGCCGAGGGCGGCGACCACTTCATGCTGACGATTCGCCTCCGCGATCGGGACGGATCCGATGATGCGGGAGAGCTGGGCCACCTCGGCGCGCTCGGCCCGGTCCAGCTTCCAGGAGGCGTGCACGGCCTGCTCGACCAGGAACTGCTCGACGTCGTTCTGGGGCTGAAGGTCGGCGATCCAGGTCTCGACCCGCATCTGAAGGACGTCGGCATCCTCGTCGGGCAAGACGAGGGTCTTGGCGGTCATGCCGTGCTTGACGGCGTTGAACCGGGACCGGTTCTTGCCATCATGCGTGCGTGGGCCCGTGCTCTTCTGAGCGTTGCGGCGGTTGATCGCGGCTCGATCGATCGGGGTGGTGGTCGTGGTGGTCATGGAGGTCTGTCCCGAGATTGGATGCCGTAGAGGCCGGGTTGAGGGCGTTGGCCCGACGATTGCGTCTGTTGACGGTACACCTCAAAACAATCCGGTCGAACGCGTTCCGAGTTGCCTGAAAATGGCCGTCCGGTCCGGTTTTCCGGCGGCGGCACGACGGGTTTGTGTCTGCAACCCGTTCATGAGCCAACGGTTACATCGAAGACCGGGTAGCCTCGGAACGCCCCGAAAAACCGTGAGGGCTCATGTTGTTGTGACGTGGTGAGCCCGCGGCGGAGATGAGCGGTTTTGGTGGGCCTCGCCGCGAGGGATCGCGGCTCGACCCACCCTACGCCCTCACCGATCCCAGGCACGAGGCCGAGCAATTCGCCCAGGCCAGGAAAATCGAAGCTCCATCGCTCGCCGAGCTCTGGCTTGCCATCGGCGACCGCGACCAGGCGAGGAAACACGCCCTCGCTGCCTACAAGTGGGCCTGGGCTGAGGGTGAGCCTTACGTCCGGCGCGATGAACTGAACAAGGCCATGGCGCTGCTCGAGCAACTCGGGGCCGAGATTCCCAGTCTGCCCCTGTACGACCCGGCCAAGGATGAACGATTCCCCTGGGAGGACAAGGTGGCTGCCGCCATCGAGAAGCTTCGAGCAGAGAAGGAAGCCGAGAAAACCGACGACATTCCGCGAGAGAGCCAAGACTCCGGCGACTCCTCATGACGCCACTCCCAGTCGGCCAAGAGCCACGGCCGGTTTTTCGGAGATCGCGCCGGCCTCATGAGCCTGCGTCGGCCCATCGCCGGTTCTTGGCTCGGCGGCTCTCGGGGCGGTCCGATCACGGAAGCCACTCGGTTGCGGTGGACGGTTCGGACTTGTCGACGACCCTCCGCCCTGCGGAGAATCGGAGTGGAGGTCTTGCGAGGTCGGCGATGTCGGCCATGCGGCTCTGAGACTCCTGAACATGGCAGACATCGCCCCGCCGTCGCGATTGACCGCCTTCGAGTTTCGGGGCCAGCTCAAGGGAGGCGGAGGGCGTCCGATGCTCAATGAATCCTTGCAACGGGGAAAGTGATCGTGCGACGTGGGGATGGTTGCGGCGGATCCTCACCCCGAAGGGGCTTAGACAGATCACGACCCGAGACTGTTGCCGCCCCGAGCCAAGCCCTGAAAGGCAGCACATACCGAGCCGGTGGCCTTCACCTGTGTCGCCCTTACAGGGCTTTTCCCGAGGGGGGGACCTCGGTCCCCGGGGCGTTGCCCCGGGCTGGTATGTTGTGGCCCCTTCGGGGCGTGGAGAAGCGTTCCCTGATCCCCTCACGGGAACCCGAAGCGACCGAACCCACGCGTGAGATCCTCGCCCCGAAGGGGCCGCAACATACCAGCCCAGGGCAACGCCCTGGGGGAATGGGAACGCCAACTTCAAGCCCTGAAAGGGCGGTACAACTGGAGCCCTCGTGCGATGTCGCAGTCCCTCGTGAAGAACCGGATTCATCTCGTGTACAGCACGAAGCACCGTCCACCTCGGATTGACAAGGACCATCGCGATGGGCTGTTCGCCTATCAGGCGGGAATCTTCAACGAATGGGACAGTCCGGCACTCGTGATCGGTGGTGTGGAGGATCACGTCCATGCTCTTTTCGCGCTTTCCAAGAATCACGCGTTGAAAACGATCGTCGAGGAAGTGAAGAAGGGAAGCTCGAAATGGATGAAGACCGACGGCCCAAAGAATCCCGACTTTTACTGGCAAGCGGGGTACGGTGCATTTTCCGTCAGCCAATCGAACTCGGACGCGGTGAGACGGTACATCGAAGATCAGGAAGAGCATCACCGGAAAATGACGTTTCAGGACGAGCTTCGCGCGTTACTGCGACGTCATGGGATCGCGTTTGATGAACGGTACCTCTGGGATTAGCCCCTTCGGGGCAGGGACAAGATCGGCTTCCGAATTAATGATCGCGTTAGAATTCCTCCGATACTTGCTCCGGCGAAGCGTGCCGTTATTACCGCTTCTACCGCGGGGACCCCGATGAGCGAGACCGCGATTCCCACCCCGATACTCGACACATCCGGCGGGGAGTTCCAGCTCCAGGAGTATCGCTTCCGCCAGGGCCATCGCGAGTGGACTGTGCTTCATACGGGCGCGGTCCTGACCCGAGAGGACGAGTCGCGCGTGATCGGCGAGAAGGACAACCGCCTACCCTACGGGGTCGCCCTCTGGCCCTCCGCCATCGCACTCGTCCACGAAATCGCCGGCCGCTCGGAAACGATCGCGGGGCGAAGGATCCTGGAGCTTGGTGCCGGCACGGGGATTCCGGGCATCGTCGCCGCGTCGCTGGGCGGTCTGGTCGTGCAAACCGACCGGGACGAGCTGGCGCTGCACCTCTGCTGGCGCAACGGCGAGCGGAACGGCGTCGGGGCCCTCGAGTACCGCCTAGCCGACTGGACGGAGTGGGATGACACCGGGCCCTACGATTGGATCATCGGCTCAGACATCCTCTACGGCGAGTCGGTGCATCCTCACCTCCGCCGGATCTTCGAGACCAACCTGGCGCCGGGGGGAATGGTCCTGATTTCGGACCCGTTCCGCGCGATCAGCCTCCGCTTGCTGGAGATTATGGAAAGCGATGGTTGGACAGTCCGCTTCAACAAGTGGGAGGTCGGAGAAGAAGCGACGCCGCGCCCCGTCGGGGTCTTCGAGCTGTGGCCTCCGGGAAGTGCGGCCTGACCTGACAGGTTGTCGCGGCGAGGTCGCTCGGGTCGGAGCCGGCTTCCGGCGGTGGAATCGCCAAGGGAGCCGACGCATCGGTGACCGCGCGGGAATCCGCATCGGCTGACGCCCGAATAATCGTCATTCCTGGACCCAGTTCTTGCCCTTGCACGGCGCGATCGGGTATGAGCTTCTCAACGGCCCTGGCCCCCGGTAGGATGATCCGTTTCCACATTTCGGAGATGGGGTTCGCTGGCTTCGACTTCCAGGCGGCAATGTGCTGGACTTGCTCGGACTCATAGGCTGTCAATGCGGTCCGGGCGGTTTCGGCTCGAGTTTTCATGGGTTCTTCCTGGATCGGAAACGAAGTCCAGACCGAGGGGTCACATCCATTGGGGCGGTGTCCGTTCGCCGAGACGATGAAGAAATCCGATTCCATGATATTCTGGATCGGACAACCTCGCATGAGGCATCCCGTGTGCAGCCTCGGCTCAACGTCCCGGGCATGGTCACGCGCCACCGCCCTCGGGGGGGATTTTTCTCACAGCGCGAGAGCCGAACCGGAATGCGGTCGAGAGGAGGGCCGTTCCCATGGCACAACTGGACATATCCATTCCACACGGCCAACCGATCGAGCTTGCCCAGGCGCGGTTCGAAGCGGCGATCCATGAGGCCCAATCCCGGTTTGGCGCCTGGATCGGCCAGGTGGACTGGTCGGTAGACCGGCGATCCGCGACATTCTCCGGATCACACTACAAGGTCAAGTTCTGGTACGACGAGCGCGATGTCCATGCCCAGGGATCGATCCCGCTGGCCTGGAAGATCTTCGAAGGAGCGATACGCGGCCACATTAAGAAGATCATCGACCGCCCGGCATGAGGAGAATGGGGTGAGCCGGACGAGGCTCCTTCTGTGCCGCCCTCGCCCGGTCCGCTGCCACCTCGCCTCATTTCTTGCGGTTCGACCGCTTCGGTGCGGTGTGCGAACTCCCGCTGCGCCGAGTTCCGCGACGACGGTGGTTGGCCTCTGCGGGTGTCTCCCCATCGGTTGCCCCATTCGCAGCGATGAGCGATTCCTGGGCCGGTTCCTCGGGGATGACTTCGGTGGCGCTTCCCGCGCCCAGTCCGGCTACCTGGTCGCGCGCAGCGGACGCACCATCGATCAGCCCGTGCACGATCGCGTTGTTCTTGGGCACCACGCGCACGACCAGCATGACGGGGAAGACGACACCAAAGGACAGCATGTACGACGACCGGTAAAGCAATCGGTTCAGGAGGTTGCCGACCGTGGAGCTCGATTCGGAGATCCGCGCCTGCGCCTCGGCAGCCCCCTGCTTGACGGCCTGGAGAACGCCTCCCATGGCGTCGGCGGAATTCCCGAGCGGATCGGTGCTCGCGCTCGGAGTGGTCAGGGCCTGTGCACGCATCTGAGTCCCTCTCTTGGCAAAACTCGGTGTCCAGGCGGAGTCCGTCGCGCCATTCAGCCGCGCAGAAGTCAAGGACGACCGCTCGGCCGCCCGTGGGCTGTCTCCGTCGCGGCACCCACGGAGATCAGAATACTCGACAATTGCAGACCTCTGCAAGATCCGTGCCATCTTCTGCGATTCCCCGACTCGGCCGATCTTGAACAACCGCGGCGGATCGAAAGTCTCGACCACGCCGGTTTGCGGTTGGAGAAGAGTGCTACGTCAAGTCTGTGGGTTAGTGGTGGAGTCCCACGATCATGACGAGCCGATTCCGTTCCGGGGTTACTTGACCTCCTCGAGACTCGAAGGACCTTCGCCCCTCTTCGGATCCGTCTTCCACGGCCACTCGTTGGAGTAAAACGGCGCCGGGGGCGGCAGCAGCGGCTTCATCCCTCGCCGGGTCGCTTCTGCCGCGATGACCTTGCGGCCGCCCCCGCCGAGGAGCTCCGCGTCCATGAGGTAGTAGTCCTTGAAGAAAACCTGTCCCAACGCCCGGTCGGAGACGATCCGCCCCAGGAGGTCGAGCATCTTCTCGGGGGTCGTCGTGAACTCCGTGGTCTCCAGGAGCAGCAGCCGATTGCCGATCGCCTCCTCTCCCATGAATTGGACGAGGATCGTGAACAAGATGTGGTTCTGGCGCGTCACGTAAATCGTGTTGCTGGCGGCATAGGTGCGCTCCCAGTCCTTGCCGAGCAGCGTCTTCCAGCCGGCCACGACCTCCATCCAGTGGGTAACCTGGGCGCGGGCGGCAATCCCGATGGTCTTGCCGAAGTCAGGCGCACCCGCGCGGGCAAAGGTCTCGAGTTGCTCCGCGGTAAAGGTCCCGGTCTTGAGACATTCGTCCATGAACGTCAGGTTGCGCGTGAGAATGGCCTGGAGAATCGCCCGTTCATCCGCGGACAGGTCCAGACCGTCCAGGCTTTCCAGGGCGGTTTGACAGCGCGTCCGGAACACCTGCATCGGGCCACGCCACGACCTGTCCGACGGATCGGCCAGGTAGGGAGCCACGAGTTGATAATCGGCCATGCTGCTGTGGGAGACCGATTTGGCGAGCTGATAGACGATGGGCACCGGCTCGGCGACTAGCGGTTCGTGGCCAGGGCGATGGAGGATCAACCGGCCGCCGGCCTCGCTGAAAATGGCGAGTATTATCGACACATGTTCACTCATATTGCGCTTATACCGGGCCAGCGAGCCCTCGTAGATGCCCAGCATGGACGTGTCGAGGTCCAGGACGTTCTGTTCGGCGATCGCGCGTTCGCCGGCCGGCTTGTGATCGGCGATGACGACGCGCAGGTACTCCGGCAAATCGCCGGCATGCGCCGCCAGGCCGGCAAGACCCACGACCAGGAGTGCGAGGCCAGCGCCACGATAAGCCCAGGCGAGTCCGTGTGGCACGCGTCGAGCGGAGTGCGGCTTCGTCATGATGTCCCTTTCTCCTTTTGCACAGGCATTCGTATCGGAAAGACGTCCGATGCCCTGAGGACATCGGAAATCTCCAGGCGAACATCTCTTACCCCGTCACGACGTGGAACGATCGCCCGAGGTGCGTGAGCGTGAATCGCCGGAAGGCGAACCGCTTGCGGAGCGCGTGAGCGGGCAGGAATATCGATCGCAGCAATTCGCCGAGTGCGAGGACATTCCGGTGGTTGCCCGTCACGAAATCGACAACGGAGACCTGCCGTGGTTTGTCGTTCCTCGGCCAGAGCGTGGCCACGCCCTCAAGTGAAGCCGTGAGCGAAATCATCGGACCCGCCGGCAGCGACATCCAGAGGTTTCCGCCCACCGTCGCCTCGTTCCAGATCTTGAACGAGGCCAGAAAGGACCGGCAACACTGGCGGAACAGCGGGGCCGCCGTCCAGTCGGCCGGGGCATTGGCGACGAACTGATCGAGTTCCACAACCCGGCACGTGGAGGCGATCGTCAAGCCGTCCGCCGAAGGTTGGAGTGAGGGCCATTGGAGCGATTCGAGATCGATGAGCGTGTGGACGTCGACTTGGGGTGCCGAAAACAGCCAGGTCCCTCCGGCAAGCCATGCAAATCCAGGTTCCCAGGAGACGATCTCCTCGGCTCGTGCGGGCCGGCGAACTCGATTGACGGTGTGCAGGTCCATGGATGGCAGTCCTCCAGGAGATAACCGCATTATAAGGCGTTCATCACCCTCACGTATCCGAATTTCCCAGGCTTTCCTGATTTGAGTCCCTCAAAAAAGGGGGACAGGCACCTCGAAGACTCGGAGCCACCCTCAAAAAAGGGGGGACAGGCACCTCGAAGACTCGGAGCCAGTCCCCGTTTTTTGAGGGACTCTTCGGGCTCGGATCCCGTCGATGCCGTCCTCGTGTGTGCAAGCCAACCGTTGAGCGCTCTCGAGCCACCCCCCGGGCCGCAGTGGCTTCGTTTTCCAGATTCCTGCGATCGCCCGCCAGGGCCGTGGGTTCGTTTTGCGAATCGCGATGACTGCGTACCGCGCCACCGCAGAGAACCACGAGAATCATCGCAAGGAACACAGCGCGGTGAACCGGTAGCCTGGGACGAGAGACCTCCGCAACCGGCGGGTCGGTGGCTTCGTTTGGCAGATTCCCGAGATCGACCGGCGGGTCGGTGGCTTCGTTTGGCAGATTCCCGAGATCGACCGGCGGGTCGGTGGCTTCGTTTGGCAGATTCCCGGGATCACTCGTCGTGGTCGTCGGTTCGCTTTCGGTCGGTCGCTCGACGATTCGGCATGCCTCCGCGGCCGGATCGAGCTCTGCCTGGAATCCGGGCTCCCACACTCCGGCGTCGGAGCGCCCCGTCTCGACGCTGGACGTCGCCGCAGTCGTCGGGCCGGAGGAGCGGCCCGGAACGCCGTCTCCATCCCGGAGCGTGGGAACGAGATCAACGACCGACGCGGACTCGACGGCGGAAGGCAGACCTTCGTCGCACCCGTCGGTTCGTTCCTCAAGTGCCACGCCCAGGCCGGATCGGCGGACCTTGATCAGGGTGTCAAGGCTCCGGAACAGCGACCGGCTGCACGAAAACTGGTAGCGGCGGAGGCGTTCTGCCTCGTTGCTGGCGTCGAACGACAGCCGGGCCGCTTGCTGGGCCGCGTCGGCTTCCGCCTGCGCACGATGACCCGCGGCCCGCGTCTCCAGCCGCGCCATCGCCTGGTCCGCGAGGCTCCGGAGCACGGCGAGCCTCGCGGGTTTCTTGGCCGCGAGCCGCGGGTCCAACTGGCGATCGAGCTGGTCTTCGAAGTGATCCTCGAGCTCCAGGTTGTCGATTTCGTCCCGGTCCTCGAGGTAGTCCTGCCACTTCCGGGGATCCAGGTCCAGCGGCCGCTTCCCCAGCAGGCGGAGCGCCTTGACCTTCTCGTCCCACAACCAGGGCGCGCCCTGGTCGAGTCGGCCGCGGAGCTCGGTCCAGCGGTCCAGCAGCCACTGGCAGCCGGCCGCCGTGGATTCGAGCCGGAAGACGATGGCCTCGGGATGGTTGCGGATGTCGAGGCAGCGGTGGTCCGGCGGGCCGGGCCGCGGCGGGACCAACACGTTGAGCAGATCGTCCCGAAAGGCGATATCCCCGGCCGCATTGCGGTCGCTGAGGAGCCAGTCGCCGAGGGCGGCGACCACTTCATGCTGACGATTCGCCTCGGCGATCGGGACGGATCCGATGATGCGGGAGAGCTGGGCCACCTCGGCGCGCTCGGCCCGGTCCAGCTTCCAGGAGGCGTGCACGGCCTGCTCGACCAGGAACTGCTCGACGTCGTTCTGGGGCTGAAGGTCGGCGATCCAGGTCTCGACCCGCATCTGGAGGACGTCGGCATCCTCGTCGGGCAAGACCAGGGTCTTGGCGGTCATGCCGTGCTTGACGGCGTTAAACCGTGACCGGCTCTTGCCTTCGGGCGTGCGGGGCCCGGTGCTCTTCTGGGCGTTGCGGAGGTTGATGGAGGCTCGGTCGGGCTTGGCGGTTGCGGTGGTCATGGAGGTCTGTCCCAGGAGTGGATTCGACGGAAGTTGTTCTCAGCGTGATGTCCTAACGACTGGCCCGACGGTGTTTCTGACGACGGTACACTCCATACAATCCGGACGAGGTCGGTCCCCGTTGCGTGAAAATGGCCGCACGTCACGGTTTTCTGGCGGCATCGCGACGGGCTTGTATCTACAACCCGTTATTGAGTCAACAATTACATCGAAGACCGCGGAGCCTCGGAACGCCCCGAAAAACCGTGAGGCTCATGTTTTTGTGACGTGGTGAGCCCGCGGGGGAGATGAGCGGTTTTGGTGGGCCTCGCCGCGAGGGCTCGCGGCTCGACCCACCCTACACCCTCCTCAAGGTTTTGGTGGGCCTCGCCGCGAGGGCTCGCGGCTCGACCCACCCTACACCCTCCTCAAGTACACCCGCTGAGAGGTGCAAACGAACGGGCTACTCTCCGATGGGATTTGTATCGGTCGCGACATATTAGGCAGAGTGAACGTGACGGTTTGGTAATGAGTCGTGGTCGCGCGAGATGGCCGGGCGGCTCAGATGGGGGTCGCGACCGCGATCGAGTGGTCGAGCGCGAAAGGGCGGGTCGATCTGTTAGATGTGTCCTCGCTTGGACGCTTTGTTCGATGTTTGGGTGCTCAAGCCGGACGACAGCGCCTGGGCATTCGGCCTGGAGCCGGCGTCGCTCGAAGCCGGTACGATCCGATTTCAACCTGCGGTGAGGGGCGATAAGGGGGAGCCGAGTCAAGCTTTTTGCTCCTGACCCCTTTGTGTCTCCCGCCGATGCCCGTCCCCTGCATACAAGCTGCGTCTGAAGTTCACCGACGGATTGTACCTCACCGTCGATGCGAGGCGGCTGAACTTCCTCGTTTCGATCGTCGAAATTCCCCAAACCTCGGGGAAGGTCGCAAGCTTTTCATATCCATATTAATCAGGATCTCTTGGTGCACTTGGCTTTGGGGCGGTACGATGCGGACGTTCAGTAACGAGTACTCTGGAACGGAGACGATTTCAGGGCAGAGAACGACCTCTTCATCTCTCCCCGTCCCGACGGAACTCGCAGAGGCTCGTAGTGCAATAACTCGTACTAATCCGAAGCGTCAGAGCGGGTCTGCGGCCTTTCCCGTCACTGACACTTCGGGTTAGTATCTGAGCTGCTTCGGTGCCGTCGTCTTGGGGCCGAATCGGGAACTCTCATGGTCGTCGCCACGACAAGGCAATCGAAATTGTCGCCAATCCCGATGAGTCTTCCCGTGTTGATCCGGGTGTTCGAGCAGGATCGGCAGGTTTTTGCCGGCGAGTTCGACGGCGTTGTCGAGCTCGGTCGGCAGACGGACGCGACCGAGCCGGTTCACACCGGCCGTCCGATGCTCGACCGGGGCCGGGTCGTGATCGCGCGGCTCGACGAGCAGACGGTCTCTCGCCGCCACCTCGAGGTGCAACGGCTGCCGAACGGACGCGTCCGCCTGAAGAACCTCAGCAGCGTCAATGCACTGAGGCTGCGGAACGGGGTCGAAGTGGGACCGAACGCGAGCGCCGAGATGGCGCCGCCGGCGATCCTGATGATCGGTCGAAAGCTCGTCCAGATCGGAGACACTGACGCGGAGTTGGAGTCGGTGGAGGTCCCGATCCAGGGACTGGAGGAGGCGACGCAGATCCCCGGCCGTACTCAGGCGGCGGGCCGGCTGCCCCCGCTCGACCTGTCGGCGTCGCGCGGGATCGAGCCGGAGTCGCTGGTTCGCTGGCTCCAGGCCGTGATGGATGTCCTTCAATCGGCCGCCAGCTCATCCGACTTCTTCCAGCGGGCGGCGACGGGAATCATCGAGGTGGTCGGCCTCGATGTCGGGCACGTCCTGCGTCGGGATGGAGAAGACTGGCGCGTGGTCGCGAGCGGGGCGAGACCCGCGGCGCCCGACTGGCGGCCGAGCCGACGGGTGCTCGCTCGGCTTCGCGCCGAGCGGCGGACGTTCTGGCAGGAACCCGACGACGAAGGAGATGTATTTTGCAGCCTCGTCGGTGTGCGCGCCGTCGTGGCTGCGCCGATCCTGAACGGCCACGGTGAAGTGATCGGAGCGCTTTACGGCGAACGGCTCCCGGGGGGACGAGTCCTGGGGTTGCCGCGGGTCGCCAAGGTCGACGCGATGCTGATCGAGCTGCTGGCCAGCAGCGTGGCTGCCGGACTGGCTCGGCTGGAGCAAGAAAACGCGACGATGGCCGCACGCGTCCAGTTCGAGCAGTTCTTCACACCCGAGCTGGCCCATGAGCTCGCCGTCCGGCCCGACCTCCTTACTGGCCAGGACCGGGAAGTGACGCTCCTCTTTGCCGATATCCGCGGCTTCAGCCGCCATAGCGAGCGACTTGGACCCGCCGGCACGATGCGCTGGATCGGCGACACGATGGGAGTCATCTCCGAGAGCATCCTGGCGCACCGGGGAGTGCTCGTCGACTACATCGGCGACGAGCTGATCGCGATGTGGGGAGCGCCCAAGGAAGAACCCGAGCATCCCCGGCTCGCCTGTCTGGCCGCGCTCGATATCGTGGCCAGGCTGCCCTCCCTGAGCGAACGGTGGCTCGGGGATGTCGGAGAGCCGACCCGTCTGGGAATCGGCATCAACACGGGCATCGCACAGGTGGGCAATACCGGGTCGGTCTACAAGTTCAAGTACGGCGCTCTCGGCAACACGGTCAACCTCGCGAGCCGAGTGCAGGGAGCGACACGACACCTGAAGTGCGACATCCTGCTGACCGGTTCTACCCATTCCCGGATTGGCGCGGGGTTCGCCACGCGCCGGCTGGGGAAGGTCGCCGTGGTCAACATCACCGAACCGATCGAGCTCCACGAGCTTGTGCCTCCGGGGAAGCCCCGCTGGGCCGAGCTGACCCAGGGGTACAACCAGGCTCTGGATCAGTTCGAGGCCCGGGACTTCCGTGAGGCCGCGCGGACGCTCGGGAACCTCCTGGCCGACCACCCTGACGACGGCCCTTCGCTGCTGCTCCTGTCGCGTACCGTGGATTATCTGTTCCGAGGCGCCGATGGCTTCGACCCGGTGTTCCGGCTCCCGGGAAAGTGAACGCGCTGACCCGACGGCCGATCTTCAACACGTCGACTGCGAGCCCGACCCATGAACGACCTCAACCCGGCCCAAGTCGAGGACCCGCCCCGGACCGAGCCCGAGACCTCGGATCTCCCGTCGTGCTTCCAGCTTCTCGGTCGCGTGGAAGACCAGCTCCGGTTCGCCGACTCCAAGGCTGGGTTCCTCGCCACCCTCCACGCCTTCCTGATCAGCCCCTTGATTTATAACGTGGGCGAAATCCGCAAGGCATTCCGTGAGTGGGATACGACTTCGCTCGATCTGCTGATCGTGATCGGCGGCGTCTACCTGTTGCTCTACATGATCTCGATGGCCATGGTCGGCATGACCGTGCTGCCTCGGATCCGGCGCGGAAAGCAAAGACGGCCGGCGAGCCGTGTCTACTTCGGCAGGATCGCTCGCGAGTTTGGCCACGATCCCCTTCGATTCGTCGCCCTGATCGCCACCATGAGTGAGCGAGACTGGCTCGACGAGATCGCGGTGTACATCGTCAACGCTTCCACGATCGCCGCGGCCAAGCACTGGTACGTCCGATGGGCGACCCTCTTCTCGGTCCCCACCGTTTTCTTCTGGATCCTCACCGTGCTGGTGCTGTTCTGTGCGGGCCAGTCGTCGAAAGTGTGAATACGTGCGGCACCGGTTCATTTTTTCTCGGGAGGAATTCCAGACGGTTTTTCGGGTTTTTTTCTTGACGGGGTGAGGTGGGCCATCCAGTTTATTGGGAAGTCTGAAGGCTCGGCGCGGGGCGGGCCCTGTCGGAGGCCTTTGGTTCCTTGCCGTAGGGACAAGGGAGCATTGCTAACTATCGCGGATAGATGCGGAGTTTGGGGAACACGTGCTTTCCCAAATTGCCCAGACCTCGTTGAGAATTCGCAATGACCCGAATGGCATTAGCTTAGGCGCAAAGATAGAGGCTAATTGCACTTACGGTCGATTTGATCGGCTCCTATCAGAAATAGTACAGATATGCTCATTCGACGCTCAGAGCGAAAACGACCAGGATCCAAGCCGTATGGAACGAGATAGATATCAACATGTTTCCCAAATCGCCGAACGCGTGCTCGACGCAAACCGTTTGGAGATCAGGAGTTTAACTTAACTTAATGCCATTCAGCAATGACCTCTTTTCGCACCTTCGGGCCCATGACGAATGACCCCTTTTTTTCTTCCGAATGCCCCCTTTTCTTCTTCTTGATTCTGGTGGTGCCATGTTCAGAATCATCGATTTCGCCGCTCTCGGCCCTCAGCACCTCGTGAGTTGGGTGAAAGGGGGCGAACGGTCACACCTGGCGGACGGCGACAACCTGCTGCTCAAGGCAATGATCGCGCGTGCCGGGCCGTCCGCTCTCGTGGCTAATCCAAGCATCGCAGGTTGCCGGAGTCTCCTCTCTGCCTTAATCGGGGGAGAGGATTTGCTTTACGAGAAGATTACTGACGCGCTCTTCGAGATCAACACAAAGGGTGGAGGCGTGGGGAAGATGCTCACGGAATTCATCCGGGTGAATGATTGCGACATGGTCTGCTTTCCCGGTGTGCCGGGCGAATTCGCATGCCATGAGGAGTATCCTGGCATCACAAGGCCGACGATCATGTGGGATCCCTTCGCGAGCTTTGCCTACTACGGACGCATCTCCGCCAGTCCCCATGGCAGTCCCGTACTCTCGAGCGATAAATTTACCCCTCTCGGTGAGCAGCCCATGCTCGACGACGATCTCCCGGCTGTCAAGGAGGAGCAGGGTCGCCCTATCTTCGCCGCTGTCAACATGCCCCCCTGGGCGGTGCTCGCTCATGAGATCGGTCATTTCCGCCAGTACACGACGAACCATGCGTGGTTCGTGCACACTCTGCACGACGTGGCCGCGATCGAGAAGGATAATCTGGAAAAGCACGAACGTCCGATCTGCGCAGCGGCCGGCCTGGCGATACGATACGAATACCAGGACTTCAAGGGAGGCAGTAATCATGGCGGTCACGACGTGAAGTACCATCCGAGTTATTCTCACAAGGACCCCCGGGCACTCCTGTCGTCCGAACAAGTCAATTTGATCGGAAACCTCGCCCAGGCCGTGTTGGCGCTCAAGACGGTGGGCACATCCCAGGCAACAACAGTATATAAATATAATTATACATTCAAGAACAAGAACGGGGATGAAAGGACCTTTTCTTGTAACGTCAAGGCCGGCTCCATGGGGGAGGCTGACGCGAAAGCCGACATCCAGTGCCGCACAGAGGCCGGGAGTCTCGGGACCTACATCAGGCACGAACGGGCAAACTGAGGGCCGAATCGAACTTGGGGGGAAATTGGTGTCATAGCGTCAGGCAAGCTCGAGAAGGGAGGAAGAGACTCGAACTCGGAAACCTTTCATGGCAACACTGCGGGTTAACGAATCCCGCCCGGCAGAGCTTAGCCAGCAGCCGGAAGCGAGTCTTGCGTGGTGGCGGGTGACCTCCACTGCGAAGCGTAGTGTCCAACCGGTCGTGCGCCGACCCGTCGCGGTGCTCGCTCGCGGCCTTGTCAAGGAAAACAAGGTTCCCGACGAGGAGATCGAGAGGGCTCGCGCGGCGTATGAGGAAGTTCGCGGCAGCCCCGGAGCGACACACGTTTGCGGAGGAATGATATGGTTCGCAAGAAAGGACGACCGACAACTGACGCGGTAGAGATTCTCCGCCGACGGTTCGTCGAAGGCGACGCAGAGTCCGAGGTGTTGCTCGAAGAGATGCGCCCGAGGCTGAAGTCGCCCGGACGATTTACCGGCTGCGGAGCGCGGCGAAACTGACCCAGCAGGCGCTGGCCGAGCGAGTCGGCACCACCGCCTCGGTGATCAGCCGCTAGGAGGACGCTGACTACACTGGTCACAGCCTCGCGAGGCTCCGCAGGATCGCCGCGGCCCTTGGCCGCCGAGTCGAGATTCGGTTCCCAGCGGTGAAAACCGCCAAAACCCCTTTGGCGAAGGGAAAGCCCCCGGTGAGATCGGGTCACGGGAGTTCGCGGTCGAAGTCGCGTACGTCCTCGATTTAACATCGAAGCAAATGCCCCATGATTCTGTGATTTAAATAGAGACTTCTCGCCGAACACCACCGGGATTTGCCCCGAAGGGGGCGAGACAAATCAGCCCGGGGCAACGCCCCGGGAACCGAGGAACCGCCACGAAAGAGCCCTGAAAGGGCGGTACAGGCGATCGCCCCGACCCGGCTTGTAACGCCCGTTCAGGGCTCGGCTGTGGGGGCGTGATCGCTCTCCCGGGGCGTGGCCCCGGGCTGGTCTGTTTCGGCCCCTTTGGGGCGGGAATTCGCCGCGCTCTGGCCCCGACTCCGGTGGTGTTGAGCGAGGAGTCGCTTAACAGTGAGTCCACGCCCATGACCAATGATCTGGGGGTTGGTCCGCTTTCGGCTCGATGGTGGATACGATCATCTCCAATGCCCAGAACGTCGGGTTTCCCCGGGCGATCGACCAGGGCTTGCAGGCGACCGGCGGGGAGTATCTCGATTTGCCCAACAACGACGCGGTGGTCACCGATGGGTGGCTCGATCAGCTCATCGCATTGACCGCGGCGCGGGCGGAAGTTGATCGGTGGGGCCGACCTGCTCAATGATCCCGTCCCTCGCGAACAGGCCGGCATTGAGTAACTCCCGGCGCTCTTCGTCCATCGTCACCAACACATCGGCGTTCTTGGCCAGGAGCGTGGGCATGGGTGTGTGGCCCTTTCTTGACAATCGTGGCAGGTCGCGCACGAGGATCCGAGTCAAGAGGTCGCGATACTCCAGGAGCCCGATCATTTCAATCGCAATCTCGTGCCGGGGACGCCTCAATCCTAGAACATAGCGATTGTTGCCCCATGCCGTGTCGATCTGTACAATCGGATAGAGTGTTGGGAACTGAGAAATCGCGGACGGTCGCCGTTCGAAGATGCGTCGTCAACCGGCTGCACCTGATGCCGGCCGAGCCGATCGCCGCCGGGCGGGGCCGCCGAGGATGGACCCATGAAAGTCGTGCTTGCCGAGAAGCCGTCGGTCGCGCGGGAGCTCGCGTCGTTCCTCGGCGCCTCGGCACGTCATGAGGGCTACTACGAAGGACAGGGCTATCAGGTCACCTGGGCCCTGGGACATCTGGTCACGCTGAAGGAGCCGCAGGACTACGACCCGGCCCTGAAGCATTGGTCGCTGGCGACCCTCCCGTTCGTGCCGGAGGAGTTCGGCCTCAAGCCGATCGATGAGGCCCGGACGCGCCAGCAGCTCGCCGTCGTGCGACGCCTCTTCCGATCCGCCAACGAGCTGATCTGCGCCACCGACGCCGGCCGCGAAGGCGAGCTGATCTTCCGATACGTCCAGGAACTTCTCGGGTGTACGAGCAAGACGGCGCGTCGGCTCTGGCTCAGCTCGCTCACCGAGACGGCCATCCGCGACGCCTTCCGCCGGCTCCGGCCGCTCTCCGATTACGACGCACTCTACGCCGCGGCCCGATGCCGGAGCGAGGCCGACTGGGTCGTCGGCTTGAACGCGACGCGCTACTACACTGTGAGCCATCGTGCCAGCGGCATCCTCTGGAGCGTCGGCCGGGTGCAGACACCCGTCCTGGCCATGATCGTCCGCCGCGACGACGAGATCCGTTCGTTCAAGCCCGAGCCCTTCTGGGAACTGCTGACCCGTTACCGCGAGGTCACCTTCAAGTTCGCCGGCGATCGGTTCGCCAAGGAGGAGGATGCCCAGACCGTCCTCCAGCGCGTCCTGGGCCAGCCTTTCACCATCCTCGGCGTCGAACGGAAACCGGAGCGCGTTCAGCCGCCCCAGTTGTACGACCTGACCGAGCTTCAGCGCGACATGAACCGGCGGTATGGGATGTCGGCCGACGCCACGCTGAAGGCGGCCCAGTCGCTGTATGAGAATAAGCTCATCAGCTACCCGCGCACCGACTCGCGATATCTGGGCAACGATCTCAAGAGTCAGATCCCCGGCATCCTGGCCGACCTGAAGCCGCTCAAGCCGGTCGAGATCGGCAAGCTGGACTTGAAGGCTCTCGCCTTCACCGGCCGGATTATCAACAATGCCAAGGTGAGCGATCACCACGCGATCATCCCGACGGGCAAACAGCCGGGCGACCTGGCGCCGGGGGCACAGAAGGTCTTTGATGCGGTGGTCACCCGCCTGATCGCCGTCTTCTACCCGGTCTGCGTCAAGGAAGTGACGACTGTCTCCGCAACCTCCAACGCGGTGCCGTTTCGGGCCAGGGGTGTTCGCGTGGTCGATCCCGGCTGGACCGTGCTCTATCCCCGCAAGGACGACGACCAGAAGGAGGAGGATCAGGAGCTGCCCGAGTTCCGCCCCGGTGAGAGCGGGCCGCACGAGCCGTTCGTCCGTCGCGGAGAGACCACGCCGCCGAAGCCCTACACCGAAGGCAGCTTGCTCG
Organism: uncultured Isosphaeraceae bacterium; assembly: GCA_963845695.1. Classification (GTDB taxonomy): domain Bacteria; phylum Planctomycetota; class Planctomycetia; order Isosphaerales; family Isosphaeraceae; genus CAWJTV01. The sequence goes on from CAWJTQ010000027.1 coordinate 178,317, forward strand.
GAGCCATGGAGACGGCCGGCAAGCTGGTGGACGAGGAGCATCTCAAGGAAGCGCTCAAGGAGCGGGGCCTGGGTACTCCGGCAACGCGCGCCTCGATCATCGAGACGCTGCTGGATCGCGGCTACATCGTGCGCGATAAGAAAACCCTGGCCGCGACGGACCTGGGCCGCTACCTCGTGGCCATCGTGCGGGACCGCGGTCTCAAGAGCCCCGAGCTGACCGGCGATTGGGAGGCGAAGCTGCGCCAGGTCGAGCGCGGCGAACTGGCCCCGCGCGCATTCATGGCGGAGATCGTCCGATACACCGGCGATGTGATCCGCTCCGATGAGGCGGCCGCGATCGATCCGGGACGGCTCGGCGATTGCCCGCGATGCGGACGACCGGTGATCGTGGGCAAGCGCGGCTACGGATGCTCCGGCTGGCGCGATGGCTGCCCCTTCGTCCTCTGGCGCGAGTATCGGGATCAGCCGTTGAGCGAGGACCAGGTCCGCGAGCTGCTCCAGCGCCGTGTTCTGGGTCCGCTGACGTTCGAAGGGTCCGGCCAGGTCGTCCTCCATCTCATGGACAACGGCGGCCTGACGGAGATCCCGGTCCCGACCGGTCGTCCGCGTGGACCGGCCAAAGCGAAGAGAGGCGGATCCCGGGCAACCGGACAGCGGAAAAGCTCGGGGACGCGTCGTCGAAAGAAGCCGGAGGCCAACGGCCAGGAAGCGGCCTCGGAACCCCGCACTTCCGAGACGAAACGCAAGGCGTCGGTAGACCCCGGCCCCTCGGAGGCCGCATCGCCCTCCCGCGATCGGGCCGAGCGCTTCGCTCCTGTGGCGCTGGGTCGCTGCCCGTTATGCGGCTCCGACGTCGTCGAGCAGCCGAAGTCCTACGGATGCAGCGGATGGAAGCAGGGCTGCAAGTTCGCGATCTGGAAGACGATCGCCGGCAAGCCGATCAGCGTCCGCACGGCCCAGTCGTTGCTGAAGCGCGGGAAGAGCCCGTTGCTCAAAGGTTTCCAATCGAAGGCCGGCAAGCCGTTCGAGGCCCACCTGAAGCTGGAAGGGGGAGAGGTCCGCTTCGAGTTCGGCACCGGCGATCGCCGCCGGCCGCCGAACAGCTCCGACGCGGGGTAGATCTCTGATGAGGATCTAGTCCACGAAATCGCCAACAACCGCCCATGGGCCGCACAAGTTCACCGCTCGACGATCGAGAGGACCACGGAAGCGGTCCGGAGATCAGAGAATGGAACACGAAATACACGAAATACACAAAAAAAATTCAGGTATCGTGAGAATCAGACCCGAGAGAGCCGGCAGCTTCCTGTTTTGGTGGATGGTCATTTCGGATCTGGTGGACTCGAGCACCTAACCGATGGGTTGCGCACAGGATGACAGCCGATCTCTGACGGCCCTTCAGGCCGACGCGAATCGGCTGTTCGTGTATGCAAGCCAACTGGTAGGCGCTCTAACTTCTTGAGCCCCGCAAAAAACGGGGACAGGCCATTCGAAAACTCGGAGCCAGTCCCCGTTTTTTGAGGGACTCTGAAGATCAGGCGAAATCGAGAGCCGCGCTGGGGTAAAGCTCCACGGTCTCGGCGCGAGACACACGGGACAGGTCCCTGCTCCGCCCGGCTCATCGGAAGGTCTCACGGTAGTTCCGCTCGGCGTCCTCAAGATCCAACTGCTTTTTCGCCCACAACGCGAACAGGCGGGCGAGTTCCTTCTTTCGTTCGGCGATGGCTGCGGCTAGTTCGGCCTCCTCCCGCTTTTCCTCCTGCTCGGCCTTCTTCGCTTCCTCGGTCTTCTTTCTCCGGTCTTGCTCGGATGTCTGCCGCGGAGCTTCGCCGGGCGTCTTCGCGCTCGCTTCGTTGATGGCGGACTGCATCGCGAATACCGACTGCATCATCCCCCCGGCCATCTTGAGTGCTTTTTCGGTCTTCACGTCCTCCTTCAGGCCGTCGCGAGCGAGTTCGTAATCGAACCGGAGCATCTCGACCTCGGTTCGGAGCTTGACGATCTCGGCTCGGAGCTGATCCCGGTTGACCCGAACCGGGACTTCGTGCGGGCGCTGAGGCGGCTGGGCTCGGATGAACGTCGCCCCCAGACCGAGCAGGGCAACCACAGAAAACCACGCCGCGAGGTGTCGGAACTTCATCGAGGGCTCCTTCCGGGGTTCAGGATCCATCGGGGTATCCGGCTCGACCCGCTGAGAGTCAAGCTGAGGGAATCAGCATAGGCATAGCCTGGGAGTCAGTCCAGTTAACTCTGGCTTCGAACTCGACTGTGACTCCTCACCTGGCCGGCAACGTGACCTCGATCGTTCGACCGCCGTCCAGGCCAATCGGCATCGGTTGGGTCTGCTGGTTTCGCCGAGAAGGGTTCGGTCGTCCCTGGAGGACATACCGTCCCGGCGGAACGTCGTGGAACTCGATTTGATTCCTGGCATCGATGTGACCCGACCCCGACCATTTTCCGACGGCCTCGCCGCCTTCGGGTTGCAGCGACACGATGTACTGCGCCGGACGCTCGATCTCCGAGAAGTCGACCGTGACCCGAAGGCGGGCCGACTTGATCATCGTGAGCTCGACATCCTTCGTCGGCATCGTGATCGGCTTGCCCAATCCCAGGCGGCAATAGCCGGACTTGCTCAGCCAGATCGTGGCTCGTCCGATGGGAAGCTGATCCGATCGAAAGCGGCCGTCGGCGCCGGTGCGGAGTGTATACTCCTGCGGCGATTGGTAGCTCCCGTCCACTTCCGACACGACGTGTCGGATTTGCACCTCGACATCGGCCAGCGGCTGGCCGTCGTGGTCGGTGATCCGGCCTGTGACCGCTACGGGGCGCGACAGCCCGGAATCGTAGGATTGCCAATGGGGTTGGTCGTCCAACCAGGCGTACCCGACAATTCTGGGAACGAATCCGTCCGCCTCGAGAACCAGGCGATGCTGACCCGCCGGCACCTGCTTCAGGACCCATCGACCTTGCGCATCAGTGACGGCCTCGGCGACGACCGTGTAGCGATACCCACCCTTCGGCTGCGGTTGAATGCGTTGCAATCGCATTCGTGTAGCGAGCGGCCGCTTCGTCGCCAGATCGACGACCTTGCCCTCGAGCACGATCCCGTCCGCCGGTCTGAATCCGTGGGCTTCCAGGCGTTGATCGATGACTTCGAGTCCTTCCGGAACGATGACGTCAGACCATCGGAGAGTGCCTCCGGCATAAACATCGATATGACGAGGGAGGGCCCTTATTGACATCACCGCCGCCGGTGGGGTTGAGATCGGCCGGCAACTTTCGGAGGTGTTCCCAGTTCGCAGGTTGCCAGACCATGAACGTCCAATCGATCCGCGCCCCAGCTTTCTTCGCGGGCTCCCCGTTGAGATTGAGCCAGGAGCTTGCCCCGACGCCGTCATGGACGATGACCCGCTTCGTTTTCACATCCAGCCTGGCGAAGTCGGTCAGGACGGCGCTCAAAGCCTTGGCGTCACCGCGACATTCGGCATGCCATTGCCCGCCGCCGAATGGCGGCCCTTGCCACCAGGCGATGCGGGCCGGATTGTTGAAGATCGCGGCCGCGCCCTTCGGCCAGCCTGGGTCCGCGATCGGGCGGTTGCCTTCCCCGCCTGTGATCAAGGCGACCGCCTGCCGGAAAGGAACGGCCAGGATCGCCACGGCGAGCCACAGCGTTGCCACCGCGAGCTTCTGGCGGCGCCCTCGACTTCTCGTCCATCGCAACATGATGTAGTCCTCATACGATGATTCGTCTGACCGTCCATCGCTTCAATCGAGAGGGACACGGGATGGCGATTCGGGAGCGTGTCGGGTGGTTCGAGCGGCGATTCCTCGCGGCGTCATGTTGGATCAGTCTCTGGAATCGACCGGCCAGAGCATGAGCGTTCCAGACGCCCCACCGGCCGCGAGAGTCTTGCCATCGGGAGAGAAAACCAGGCATTTCACGGCGGTGACTCTCTGGATGATCTTGCCGGTCGTGAGCGTGCTGAGCGCTTTCCAGGTCTTTGTGTCCCAGAGCACGACCTGGCCCTCGCCGTTAGGACCGATGCCCGCGGTTGCCAGGAGCTTGCCAGCGGGGGCATAGGACACGGCGTGGATATACGAGGGGAAGGCCGGCAGGGTCATCTGCTTCTTGCCCGTGGCCACCTCCCAGAGGGACACGGCCCCGCCGAAGACTTCTCCCTCGCGCCAGATCGTCCCACCACTCGCAACCGTCTTTCCGTCGGGTGAGAATGCGACCGTGACGATGGCTTCATTGGCCTCGGTCAGCGTCCGCAGCAACCGACCGGACGCGACGTCCCAGAGCCGGACCTCACCGACCGGTGCACCGTAAGTCCCGCTTCCACTGGCCAACGTCGAGCCGTCACGAGCGAAGGCGAGCGACATCACCGGGTTGTCGTGGCCGGTCAGCGTCGGTCGCGCCTTTCCGGACGACGGATCCCAGATCCGGACTTCGCCCAAAAAACGCCCGTCTCGGAACCCCCCGACGCCTCCCGCGAGCCGTTTCCCGTCGGGTGCGAAGGCAAGCGACCAGACGTCGATGCCTTTCGGCATCGCCCACTCCTGCTTCGTTTCGCCCGACGGAATAGCCAGGACGCGGACGATCAACGAGCGATCGGCCATGTCTCCCCGCGCGATCGCAACCGCCAGGGACTGGCCGTCCGGGGCGGTAGCCATCGCAAACGGGTCTCCGTCCAGCTTCAAGGTTTGTCGGGTTGCCGCGGACCGCACATCCCAGATCCGGATCTCGCCCGGCTGCTTGTCATCATCCGATGGGGCAGTGGCACTGATCAACTCCCGGCCGCCCGGCAAGAACGCGACGGAACGGATGAGACCCACAGGCCCGACCAGGTTCACGCTCTCAACGCGATTCGTGCCCCGCGTCAAAGGGGCGACTTGCGTGATTGGCTCGGCCGCGCCCGCAGTCCGAGCGCAGCGACCCCCACACCGATCCCGATGCCCGCCGTCGAGAGAATTGCCAGTGCCGCCGTTTTGAGCCTGGAACGGAACAGGGATATCAGGACTCGCTGCACGAGGATTCCGACTGATGCCGGGACCGTCCCCGCAGTCAGTGGACTTCGCCCTGCGACTCGCATCGCGGTCCGGGCCGTCTGATCGACGACCGTGCCGAGGAGTTCGGCCCGGGCAGCCTCGGGAGTCAGCGCGACGGTCAGCATGCCGCTGGAGAATGCTAGCCCGCGCCGGCTCAGGCGGTGCCGGAGCAGCTCCCGTCCTCGAGCGATCCGGCTCTTGATCGTGCCCACCGGGGTGTCGAGCAGCCGGGCGGCCTGCTCGTGAGTCAGGCCCTCGAGGTCGCAGAGGACAATCGGCCGCCGATGCCGTTCCGCCAGCTTCTGGATCTCCTCGTGGAGATGAACTTCCAGGTCCTCGCGCTGGCGCCTCTCGACGCCTTCGGCTTGCGACGCCATTTCCGCGACCCTCCGCTCGTGCTTCAACCGTCGCGCCGCGATCGAGCGAGCCTCGCACGCAACGCGATACGCCACCGCATGCAGCCAGGGGCCGAGCGAGGTTTGAACTCGAAGCGACGGGGCCTTATTGACCAGGACCAGGAACGTCGACTGGAACGCATCTTCGGCCCCGTGCTCGTCGCGCAGGACACCTCGGCAGACGCGCCGGACGAGCGGACCATGCCTCTCCACGAGAACCGCAAAGGACAGCTCCGCCGTGGTGTCGTCTCGCGCCAAGAACCGCTCGAGCAACTCCGCATCCGTCAACCCACCCAGCGTGCCGCCTTCGAATAGGACGCCGAGTAATCGCTCAGCCGCACCGGATCGGCTCATGGTCACAGCTCCTCTCCCGTCAGGACCTCCGTTCGATGCTGCACTTAAGAGTCCCTCAAAAAACGGGGACAGGCACCTCGAAGACTGGGAGCCAGTCCCCGTTTTTTGAGGGACTCTTACAGTATCATGGGACGGGGAGGGCGAATCGTTCCATCGATCCCGGAGAAATGTTGCCGGAGATCGACGCTCCGGATTGCTCGAGTGATCCGGAGCCTCAAATCGCCGCGGTCGTGTACAGCGGCGCGATCGCCTCGCCCGAGCAGAGTCGCACGGGGCGGCCGAGCCGGTCGCGCAGCTCGGTCGCTGGGTCGACGCCGAGGGCGCGATAGAGGGTTGCGGCCAGGTCGGGGGGACCGAAGGAACGGCTCACGGGGTAGGCGCCCAACCGGTCGGACTTGCCGATGAGCTGGCCCCCGACCACGCCCGCGCCGGCGAAGACCGCCGGGAAGACGAACGGCCAGTGATCGCGACCCGGGACGGCGCCGGGGGTCAACTCGAAGATCCGGGGTGTCCGGCCGAATTCGCCGAGCATCACGATCAGGGTCTCGTCCAGCAAACCGCGGACGGCGAGATCGTCGAGGAGTGCCGAGACGGCTTGATCCAGCGGAGGCAAGAGGCTCTCGCGCAGGCGCGGGAAGTTGGCAACGTGCGTGTCCCAGGTCTGGACGATCCCCATCGTCGCCTGGACGATCGGCACGCCGGCCTCGACGAGCCGCGCGCGATGAGCAGCGATCGGCCGAAGCCGTGCCGTCCGTAGCGATCGATGACTCGCGGATCCTCGTGGTCGAGATCCAGGGCGCGGCCCACTCGCCCGCTGCACAGCAAGGCCAGCGCGGCATCCTGCTGATCGAGGAACGGATCGCCGGGCGGCGACACGGCGGACTGGCCCAGCAGGTGGCGCCGGCGATGCAGGCGATCGGGGTGAAGCCCCTCGGCAAGGCGAGGCTCTCGTCGCGCGACTCGGGGCGATTCGGGTCGAGGCGGAGCTGCCACGGATCGTGACGGGGGCCGAGGAAGCCGGCGTCCTGGCCCGGCCAGGTGAGCGGTCCCTCGACCAGCCGGGTCGGCAGCGCCACGCCATTGGGGATCCCGTCGTTCCGACGGCGTACGTTGTCCAGCACGGCCGCGTAGCAGGGGAAATCGTTGCGCGAGGCGACCCGATCGAGATCAGTGGCCCCGCGCGGACTGGACGGGTGGCCGGTCAGCACGCGGTGCACCGCCAGCAGGTGGTTCCCCTCCGGATGCGCCATCGAACGGACGATCGCTAGCCGTCCGACCCGCGCCGCCAGACCCGGCAGGTGCTCGCAGATCCGGATCCCCGGCACCGCCGTCTCAATCGGCTTGAACTCGCCCCGCATCTTCTCGGGCGCCTCGGGCTTCATGTCGAACGAGTCGTGCTGACCCAGGCCGCCACTGAGCAGGATCACGATCACCGACCGCGCCCGACCCGTCGCCGAGCCGGACGCCGCCTTTGCCGCGGCACTCCGCGCCGCCAGCAAGCCCGGCAACCCTAATCCCAGCAAGCCCGAGTAGCCCACCTGGAGGAATTCACGACGCGTCGTCATGCTCCTGCCCCCCCTGCTCTGCTCAAGCTGCCTCATTGCATCTCTCCTGGTCGGGTTCGCATCGGTCAGGCTGGCACAGGGCCGACTATCAGACCCGCTTCCTTCAAAGTTTAACATTTGCTTGCAAGAGATCCAACGGCAGCCCCTGGCGGATGGCGAGAATCGGGACTGCTGCCCCTCTTCTGGCGCACCCGGATGAGGTGCGGGAGCAGGTTGCGGCAGCCCTACAGGCCGCAGAAAGACCAGAGTGGGCGGCCGTTGAATCGCGCTCCGGAGTTTCACCTCGGCTGGGCTCACGCGGCCCTTCCAGGCTGCCATAGCCGCCTTCTCACTCCCTCCACACCCTGGCGAACTTCAGAGGGTTGGTGTGGTGCCTGCGAAACCCGATCGATCGGCGCTCTAATCGGGAGGAGAGGGACGTGATGCCTCAGTAGGGCGCGATGAGCCGATGCTGGGACCCACGGCCGATTGAACCTTCGATCCGTCGCGTTCGGAGGCGAGCCCTGCGCTTGCGGTCCTCGATCACGCCGCGAAGGATTCGAGGGGACCACGGTGGGATCGACGTAGCGGCGAGGTCGCGGAGGGCGACCACCCGGTAGCCGTTGTCGGCGAGGTACTTGACGTACGACTCGAACAAGGGCGTCGGCGTGTTGACCCAGGAGTGAGCCGTGTCGGGGACGCCGTGGAGCTGGATGACGGCAATCTTTCCTCCTTTGGCCTGAGAGACGGCTCGCTTGAAGTCCTCGAGCGTCCAGGCCGGGCGGGCGTCGCCCGCCGAGGGGATGAGCAAGGGGTGATCGAGCCCCGGTTCGTAGGCGAAACCTCGGCCCTTGTCGTAGGGATACTCGGGCGCTCCGCCTCGTCTCGCAAACTGGATGCCCTGGCGGCGAAGGATGGGCAGGACGTCCTTATCCAGTGCGTTGCCCGGATAGGCGAAGCTGACGGGCCGGGGGATGCCGTGGGCCAGGCATCGGGCGTTGATGGCTTCGAGCTGCTCGATTGTCCCTTTGGGGTCCCTGGCGTTGGGGGCCTTGTGGTCGCGGGTGTGGTTGCCGATCTCGAAGCCGTCACGGTGGAGCTGGGCGATCTGGTCCCAGGTCATGTAGTCGCGCTTGTTGGTCGGGAAGTCGAACCCCTCGGTGACGAAGAACGTTGCGCCGAAGCCGTGCTTCTTGAGCAATGGGGCCGCGACCGTCACGTGCGATCGGCTGGCGTCGTCGAACGTCAAGACGACGAGCTTGTCCGGTATCGGCTCCAGCGCGAGGGCGGGTGACGTCAGAGCCAGCAGGAGTCCGAGGGTGGTCCAGCGCATGGGACAGGTTCCGGTGGGAGAGCAACAAACGGCTTGACGCCGTAACGCCAGGATGAGCCCGGGATTTCCCGGATGAGCGTCGTCCGATTCGCCGGATCGCCTCATTGAGGTCGATCCCAGGACACATTGGAATCGAGCGCTCGATGCGCCGCAAGCCACATCCGATCCCGTGGCACTCAGTGTGGCGAGCGACCTGCTCAGCGACGGCTCTTCGGGCCGGTTGCCGCAGCCCGGTGAGTCCAATGTCCAGGGCGGCACCTCTTGGTAAAATCAACGCCTGCTCAGGCGAGCTGGTTCCCTCTGTCTTGGTGTTCGGCGGCGTGGCGCCTGTCTCGCTGAAATCCCCGCGACCTTCCGGAGAGGAAACGATGACTGCGACCATTCTCCTCGTCGCTCTCGCGCTTGGCCAAGCTCAACGCGACACAGTTGTGACCGACGCCGAGAAGAAGGAGTTCCTCGACCTATTGGCCAAACTGCCGACCAATGGAGAGTTCTTCTCGGACGAGGCGGTCACCAAAGCCGTTCCCTACACGCGTGTGCTGCTCGCTCTGACCGAAAAGGACCTGGGCCAGCGCGACCTTTACGCAATCCTTGCACTCAGCCGCGGCCTCTTGGACCGCAAGGCGCAGCGGGAGTACGGGATCAAGCAATTCAGCATGATCGCCCACCCGACGATCAAGCTCTTCTGGGAGTGGTCCTCATCAATGAGGAAGTGGTTTCTCCGGAGCTGCTCGCCTTCCTTCGCAGGGCGGCTCGACTCGAAGGACCCGGCGCAAACTCTCGCAGGGATGACTGGGCCTGGCTTCCCGGAGTTCCAGGAGCGGGTGCTGCGGACGTACGAGCGAGCGCGGCAAACGAGAGTCGAACTGGTCAAGCGATATACGATCGACGCATTTCCCGGCGGTGACAAGACGTTCTACTACACCAAGGAGAGTTGTGCAATTGCGCCGGATCAGTGGCTCTACGCGTGTCGCCCGCTCGAGCAGCACGGAGAGTTGATCGCGTACAACCTTGCCAAGGGTTCATCGAATCGTCTGGCAATCCCTCAACCCCAGGGTTTCCAGGCGAAGTTTGATTTCGAGAGCTATTTCGAGTCCCCTGTCCTGTCGATCAATTCCCGCGGAGATCTGTTTTGCCGATGGACGCTTCAAGGCAATGGCGACCATGCGCTCGCCCTGCTCAAGAAAGGATCGAATGCCTTTCGGATCACACGGGTCGATCTGGTGCTCGCCGACTGCTTTGTTGCGGCTCAACCGGAGGGAGACTGGTATCTCATCCAGAGTGCACCGCTTGGCTCGATCTATCAGGTCGATGGAGACTTGAAACTGACGAAGCTCGGCGAATTCCCGGGCAAAGGCCAGCACACGATTGGCATGTTGGACGCCCGTTTCATCGCGAAAGACGTGCTCCATCTTTTCTGGGGAGAAGTCCTCTCAGGAAAGAACCACATGCGCATGCGTTGCGTGGACCTTGATGTGAGAACGCGAAAGTGGTCGCACAATCGCGAGATTTTCCGGCTCGATCAGTTCGTCAGTTCCGCGGATGAGCCGACCGTCCTCCAACTCGAAGACGGCTCGTTGCACTATCTGTGGAGAGTCAAGGAGGGTCCGGAACCGGGTGAGGCCACCGGTTTGTATTACCAAGCCGAGTCCGAGGGAAAGACCGAGAAGATTTCCAGCAGTTACGAATACCGCGCGGTGTTGGTGGGAAACCTCATTGTCTTGTGTTACACCCTGGCGGAGTCACCGGAGAAGGTGTTCTTTCGCGTGATCAATCAGGGCGCCCTGGGGCCCGTCAGTGAAATCACGGCCGCCCCAGGACGCTCAGATCCTCTGAGAATCGAGTACATGATTCTCAAGGGGGAATCCGATCGAATCTGGTTCATGAACACATTGACGATGAATGCGTTGTACGAGTTGAAGTTACAGGACATGAAAAAACCCTAGCCAAAGCAGTCCCCGGGTTTCCTTTCACCCGGGGGGTTGTTCCTGCGGCCCTTCAGGCCGATGGGGATGGTGGTAAGAGTCCCTCAAGAAAGGGGGACGGGCACCTCGAAGACTCGGAGCCAGTCCCCGTTTTTTGAGAGACTCTCAACAGGCCGAGCCGGAACGCGCGGAGGCCGCCAGGCACGGCCCGGTACTCACTGAGGATCAGAGTCTGTCCCGAAAGCCCAAACGGACGGCATAATATAGCCTGATTGTGTGGGCCCCAGGATCCGATGACGTCACTCCCCAATCTCGGCATCGGACTCAACATCGGACGCTGCCGGATGTTGGGTCGGCGGCCGAGCTGGAAACCCGAGGATTCTGGGTGGGCTCGCGATCCTGGGGCTCACGCATCAGGCTATATTATGCGCCCCCATTCGGGCGTGGAGCGGCTTTCGGGAGAGACACGATACCTCGCGCGGTCCGAATCGAGCCATTTGGGAGGGCGAGGTTCCGTCCGAGCCTCCCTTGGCCCATGCGGCGCGCACGGAGGCTCGCCCTCCCGCGAAAGACGTCGCTCTTCACCCCGCGCGGAGTATAATCGCCAGGGCGATGGTCAAATCGACCCGACGAAGGCAACGGGCCAGTGGTTGTGGCGAAACTTCCAGAGCGATCTAGGGTTTAATGGTAAGAGTCCCTCAAAAAACGGGGACAGGCACCTCGAAGACTCGGAGCCAGTCCCCGATTTTTGAGGGACTCTAAGGGTGGACAAGGAGTGCTTACCGCCGCGGTCCCTTGGTGGCGTTTCGTGCACGTTCGTCCAGAACCCGTGAATCGTCAAGAGGCTACGGCGGGATGGGACGATGGGAATCGGCTAGAGTGTCGCATGAGGGGGAACCCATGATCCGAACGGGTACGATGAGCCGATCGGTCAGAAGCTGGCGGGTGCGGGGGGGCGCCGTTGGGGTGGTCGTGGTGCTGGGCACCCTGGCGATCGTGGCCGGGACGGAACGGGCGGTCGCGTTCCAGGACGGGGACGGGCGGAAAAGCGTCCTCGCGTCGCAATCCGCTGCCGCGAGCCAGAGTCCGAAGCCCGCGCCCCGGGACGCGGAGAAGGAGGACACGGCCAAGGCGCCGAAACTGACCCCACAAGAGGCTCGTGAGTTGACCCAGGCCCTGCGTCAGCTCCAGGCCGCCGTTCAGGCGGAGCACCCGGGGAGTGGTCGCGCCGTCGCGGTCAACGTGCATCGCCCGACCCGGTCGGTCACCCCGCCGACCATCACCTCGGCCGAGCTCGACCGCCTGGTCCAGCAATACCTGGTCAAGAACGACCCCAAGGTCGATCCGGCGCCGATCACCACCGATGTCGAGTTCGTCCGGCGGGTGTATTTCGACCTGATCGGCAAGCCCCCCACGCCCGAACAGTTCATGGCCTTCGTCCGCGACCGCGCTCGCGACAAGCGCGCCCGACTCATCGACAGCCTGCTCAATAGCAAGGACTGGGCCCGGAACTGGGCGCGATACTGGCGCGACGTGGTCAAGTTCCATGCGACCAACGAAAACCTCGCACGGGTCCGGTTCGACGCAGATGGAAGACTGGCTGACCGATCAGTTCCATGCCAACAAGCCCTGGGACGAGATCGCCGCGAAATTGATCACGGCGAACGGCCGCAACGACGAGAACGGCGCCGTGGCGTTTCCCGCTGGCTTATGAAGCCCAGCCCGTCGAGATGGCCGGCGAGGTGTCGCGGATCTTCCTCGGCGTCCAGATCCAGTGTGCCCAGTGCCACGACCACAAGACCGATTCGTGGAAGCGCGTGCAGTTTCACGAGTTCGCGGCGTTCTTCGCCGGTGCGCAGGCCGAAGCAGGTCGTCCAGGGCGGTCAGGGCCAGCTCCCCGTGTTCGCCGTCGTGGACCGGCCGCGCGCCCGGTACACGATGCCCGACAAGGACAATCCCACCAAGCAGATCCCGATCGCCCCGCGATTCTTCCTGTCCCCCTCGGGATCGAAACACGCCGAGCCGGCCCTTCCCGAGACCTGTGGCCCCCGAGCAACGCCGGAGCCTGGCCGCCTCGTACGTCACCGGCCAGGATAACCCCTGGTTCGCCAAGGCGTTCATCAACCGGATCTGGTACGTCTTGATGGGCGAGGCGTTCTACGAACCGATCGACGACATGGGGCCGGAGCGGACCGCCCGTGCCCCCGAGGTCCTGGATCCCCTGGCCGACCAGTGGCAGCGCGGGGGCTACGATATCCGATGGCTCTACCGCACCCTCATGAATACCCAGGCTTATCAGCGGCGCGCCCGATCGACGGCCAACGCGGCCGGCAAGACCCCGTTCGCCTCCGGATGCCCCAGCCGGATGCGCGCCGACCAGGTGTTCGAAGCCCTCGCCCAGGCCCTGGCGCTGCCCCTGGACGCCGAAGGGCAACCTCATCGCACCGACCAAGAACGCGCGCCCCAAGGCTCAGGGCAAGAACGCCCCGCTCAGCCTGGGCGATCCCAAGCGGCGCTGGCGCTCAATAACTCCCAGGCCAAGGCCAAGCCCAAGGCCGCGGCGAGCAAGAAGGCCATGCAGGCCGCCGGCCTGCCCGTGCCGGCGGGCAAGAAGGCCGCGGCCCTCGTGCGCCGGGGTGGCCACGCGCGTGGCGTTCGAGCGACTCTTCGGCATCGACCCTTCGGTCCTCAACGACGACGTCCTGGGCACGATCCCCCAGGCCCTCTTCCTGATGAACAGCCCGATGGTCAACAACCGGACCACCGCGCGGCCGGGCAACGTCCTGGGCGAGATCCTCGCCGCCACCCCCGATAACCGGACCGCCCTGGATGCGCTCTACCTCCGCGTGCTCTCCCGACGGCCCCACGGCCAAGGAAGTCGAGATCTGCGGCCGTTACCTGGCTGCCGTCGGCAACCGCCGCGAGGCGTTCGAAGACATCTACTGGAGCCTGATCAACACGACCGAGTTCGTCACCCGGCGGTGATCGTCATTTCCGCAAGGTATCGCATTTTCGCAGTAGCTCGGACCCAAGACCCCCTGAGAAAGACGACGACCCACACAGCAGATCGAGGCCAATAGCCATGACTCTGGAACGCGAGCTGGTACAGGTGGCGATGAGCGGCGAGGGCGTGATCGGGCGCCGGCATTTCCTCCGGACGATCGGACTGGGGGCGGCGGGCCTGGCCGCGACGGGGGCCATCCCGTTGAGCTTCACCGACTGGATGGCCGTCCATGCGGCCGACATCCGGAAGCGGCAGATGGCGTGTATCCTGCTCTGGATGGGCGGCGGACCGAGCCAGCTCGAGACCTTCGACCCCAAGCCGGGGACCGAGCACGGCGGCGAGACCAAGGCGATCGCGACGGCCGTCGCCGGGCATCTCGATCGCCGAGGGCTGGCAGCACGACGGCCAAGGTCATGAACGAGATCGCCCTGGTGCGGTCCATGACGAACAAGGAGGGGAACCATCAGCGAGCGACGTACCAGCTCCACACCGGCTATGTGCCGTCGGCGACGATCAAGCACCCGCACATCGGCTGCTCGGTGGCCTCGGAGCTGGGCGAGAGCCACTTCGACCTGCCGCACATCGTGAGCATCGGCGGGCCGACGATCGGCGCCGGCTTCCTGGGCGCCGCGCTCGAGCCGTTCGTCGTCCAGAACCCGGAGAAACCGCCCGAGAACACCGAACCGAAGGTTCCCCAGGGGCGGTTCCGACGCCGGCTCGGACTGCTCGACCGGCTCGAAGGGGCGGGCTTCGAACGGATCGGCGGCTCGGACCGGGTCCGCGACCACCGCGCCTTGTACACCCAGACCGCCCGGATGATCCTCTCGCCGCACATGCGCGCGTTCAACCTCGAGGAAGAGCCCGCGCCGCTCCGCGACGCCTACGGCCGGACCCCTTTCGGCCAGGGCTGCCTGCTCGCCCGCCGGCTCGTCCAGGCGGGGGTCACGTTCGTCGAGGTCCGCTCCAACGGCTGGGACACCCATCAGCAGAACCACGACCGCGTCGGCAAGCTCGCCACCCAGGTCGACCCGGGCTTCGCCACGCTGATCGCCGACCTGAAGCGCCAGGGACTGCTCGACCACACGCTGGTCGTCTGGATGGGCGAGTTCGGCCGCACGCCGAAGATCAACGCCAACGCCGGCCGCGACCACTTCCCCAGGGTCTTCAACGTCGCCCTGGCCGGCGGCGGCATCAAGGGCGGCCAGGTCATCGGTGCCTCCAACCCCGACGGCACCGAGGTCAAGGACCACCCCGTCGGCGTCCCCGACCTCCTGGCCTCGTTCTGCCATGCACTCAAGGTCGACCCGACCAAGGAGGCCATGACCCCCATCGGACGGCCGATCAAGGTCGTCGACGGCGGCAAGCCCGTCCGCGAGCTGTTCGGCTAAGAGTGATTGTCCGTTGACCGAGTCGGGTGGGTGAAACCCACCGGAATCCGCAGCGGCATACTGGTGGGTTTCACCCACCCGACAGAGCGCGGCCGTCGTTCTCGGGTCGATTCTCAAGAGGTGTACGTTTCGGTGCGCCGACCATCCTGCGCTCGAGCTGAGCACGATGTGCTCTGGAGCGGGATGTCTCGTCTCGCGTATCATTGAGGAGACCGTCAGGACCGGTCCGGGCCCTGCGATTCCCCGTTCGGCGATTGGGCGGCGATTCGGACCGTCGCGGTGCGATCGTTCATCGATGGTCTTCGAGCGAGGATGAGCCTTGATCGTCGTCTTCGAGCTGGCTCTCATCGCATGGTCGTCTGGGGCCTCTGGATCGCCTGCCGTCCGCGTGCGACCTTCGTCGTCCGGATCCGGGAGGAGTGCCTCGGGTGACCCGGGGCCAGGTTACCCGAACGTTCGTCCAGGAGGTCGGTGAGGTCTGCCAGCGCCACGATGTCCGTCACGGCGAGGTCCGCGGAGTGGCCGAGGGCCGTCGGATTGCCCTGGCCTTCTCCGGTGATCTGCCGGAACCTGCCGCCAGCAGTTGCGCAAATCTGGAACCTGTCCGGCTGGTCGTCGAGCCGCCGGTAGCCCCGCGGTTAGCCCGCACAATCATCTCTTTCGGCACGATCGCGTTTTCGTGCAGGATTGGCGCTTTCGTCGCAATCCGCACAAGCCGTACAGCAGGAACCGGGGAGCGGACGATCCCCAGGTTCGAGCGTGTGGCCGTGCGCCGGCTCGCCGATAAGAGGAAGCAGTTCAGGAGACAACCGGAAAGGTCCCGATCATCGTCCTTCGTGTGCCGGTGGAACCGGAAGGAGCACGAAGGGCCGGTTGGTTCTTCGGCCCTTGCCCCATGGGAACGGGGTCGAGCGGGACGAAGCGGACTTCGCGAGCACCGGTTGGCTACGATCAGGAGGATCGTCGCATGACGCAATCTCGCACGAGGAACAGCATTCCTCGCTCATCCGGACCATCCGCGCCCGCGGTGCCGACGTGGAGCTTCCTTCTCGGGCGGGCATTCGTCGGCTTCCTTCGCGAAGTCCGCCGGACGGGCTGGTCGTCGGCCATCGGTCGCCTCGCGAGGAGCCGGCATCAACGACTGGTGCTGGAGGCCGCTCCGTGGCTCGCGAAGAGTCGCCGGGCACCGTCCCGTACGTTCCAACCGACCGTGGACGGCCGGCTCGAGGTCCGCATGATGCTCTCGGGGGGCACGTCGGCCGGAACCCGATTCGTCGAGGCGAGCCGCTACTTGCTCAAACATCCCAGTGCCAGGGCGGCCTATAACCTCAAACAGCCGCAGTTCCTGGCCCTTCACGCCCCGCATTTCAACAACGTTCACGGCTTTCGGGTGAAGACGCGCCATCGCGACCCAGACGGCGCGGGGTGGTCAGGCCGTCGAGGTGACCGCCCTGGATGGCTCCCACTACATGATCAAGCTTTCGTACACCTCGAATACCATCGCGACCAACACCGCGGAGGGAACGAACGGACAGCTCGGGGACACGACGGCCACGGCGCGCCACCTCACTCGTCTCCCAGCAGAACGCCAATTATCCGCAGCCGATCGGGACCATCCGGGCCTACGCCATGCCGGGCGGCCGCGTGGGGATCATCGTGGACGGCTCGACCCCCAATACCGATCTGACCATCAACCCGCTCGGAGAGCCCCAGGAGAAGGGCTTCGCCAAGAGCTTCGCCTATGGCGAATCGGGCCGGAACCACTTGCTGAACATCGGCCAGATCACGGTCACCAGCGGAGAAATCGGCGACATCGAGGGCTACCAGGACGCCGAATTGTCCGGCCCGATCCAGATCGCCGGTAATTCGGCCATCGATCGGATCGCGCTCGACGCCATCCTGCCCGGCGCCTCGATCACGACCGGCGGCGACCTGGAGACGCTCGACGTGCTCAATGGGATCGACCTGAGCGGGAGCGGGACCGGCATCACCATCGGCCGCGACCTCAACTTGCTCAACGTCGGCGGGAGCATCACGCTCTCCAACGGTGCCAATTTCCAGATCGACCGGGACCTCGGCCTGGTCAGCCCAGCCGCCCAAGGGGACCGGGACCGGCTCCAACGTCCTGTCGCTCAATTTCACCAACGTCACGAATTCGCATCGTCACCGTGTCGATTCCCTCGGTCGGCAGCTTCATCCAGGGCGGGATCACCATCAACCCCGGCAGCCTGTTCACCATCAGCGGGAATATCTACAACACGATGTACACCGCAGGGCACGATCAACGGCTATTCCCGATTATTCATCAACTATGGCTTATCTTCACAGGCCAATCCTCCGTTCATTCAGTCGCTTGCTATCGCAAGTTCGGTTCCTGCGAGCACGACCGGCCCGGCCCCGACCGGCTACGTGACGGCCATCGGTGGGGTCATACCCTGAGCCGATCACCCGACAGACCACGATCGGCATCCGACACGGCGGTGCGCCGGCCCCCCCGACGCGATCGCCGTGTCTTGTTTGACGTCCCAGTTGCACGAGACCCTGCGCGCTCCGGCCTGCCAAGGTTAGGGCCAGGGTACCGTCAGCTCGTGATCCCCTTGGTCAGGTGCATGAAGGCCGTCTCGAGGTTGATCTCGTCTTCCTTGAAGAGGGTCAGCTCATACCCCTGCTCGACGAGGCGGTTGGCCAGGAAGCCGTACTGGTTGACACCCTCGTTCAGCTTGACCACCAGGACGCCGTTCTTGTCCTGGACGGTCTCGACCTCGGGCTGGGTCTCGAGCAGGTTGGCGGCGTCGGTCATGCGGTCGGAGACGGCGATGTTCAGGACGATGTCGGTGCGGACCTGTCTCATGACCTCGGTGACCTCGCCGTTGACCAGAAGGCAGCCCTGCTCGATGATGCCGATCTTGTTGCAGATGTCGGCCAGCTCAGGGAGGATGTGGCTGGAGACCAGGATCGTCTTGCCCATGGCGCGCAGCTCCTTGAGGAGGGCGCGCATCTCGATACGGCGCGCGGGTCGAGGCCCGAGGCCGGCTCGTCCAGGAGGAGCACCTGGGGATCGTGGAGCAGGGTCCGAGCCAGGCCCAGGCGCTGGGTCATGCCGCGAGAGAGGCTGGTCACCAGGGCATCGCGTTTGTAGGTCAGGTCGACCAGCTCGAGGACCTCTTCGCAGATCTTCCGCCGCGCCGCGCCTTTGATCCGATAGGCCGAAGCGAAGAACTCGAGGTACTCGATCACCTTCATATCGTCATAGACGCCGAAGAAGTCGGGCATGTAGCCGATGACGCGGCGGATTTCCTTCGAGCCGGTGTAGATCGAGTAGCCGCACACGGTCGCCTCACCCCAGGAGGGATTCAGGAGCGTGGCGAGGATCCGCATCGTCGTCGTCTTGCCCGCGCCGTTGGGGCCGATGAAGCCGTAGACGTCCCCCTGATTGAGCGTCAGGTTGAGCCGATTGAGAGCGTACAGCTCCCCGTACATCTTGGTCAGTTCATGCGTCTCGATCATGAGCGTGCGCCTCGCGTCAGTGGTCCAGTGAAAGATCGATCGGCGGTCGCGTGCCCCGCGACCCGATCCGGGCATCCGCCAGGCTTCCTGCGATCGGGATGCGTCAGTCCGAGGGCTTGGCCTTGTTCAAGGGGAGGATGATCCGGACCATGGTCGTCTGATCGACCTTGGCAGGCGACGGCGCGTTGTCCAGGACGAACCGGGCGCCGGGACGCTTGATGCGGGCCACCAGCATCGGGCGTTACAGGGACAGTTGTCCGGTCAGGTCCACGTCGTGGAGCGGCTCGTTGGCCAGGATGCGATCGCTGGCCGTGGTCGACTCGCTGTCGTGGAACATCACGTTGAGCATCAGATCGCTTCGGTTGATCTGGAAGTCGCTGTTTCCGTACGCGGGATTCAGATACCGGGACTGTTTGTCGTGGAGGTAACCCGAGAGGCTGCGGTCGGTGCCGCTGCTCACCCCGATCCGGCTGGTTGCGCCGGGGACGATGTTCTGGAGCAGGTAGACGTGGTTGCCGAAGGCCAGTATGGCGTCCTCCAGCGGGATGTCGAGGCGATTGGTCACGGTGCCAGCTAACCGATCGTTGCCCAACCGTTGCAAGTCGGCATCGACCAGCGGCGATCCGCCGGGGCCGAACCAGCTTGCGGTGACGCACTTCGTACTCCAGATCGGGATGCGCACGTCTTCCAGCGACTCGACACCGCCGATCGGCTGATAGGCGTAGCCGCTGCCGGCGAAGCTGAAGCGACGTCTGGAGTTCCCCATGGCACCGAACTGGTTCTCGGGCGAGCTGAACCAGCTCATGATGACCTCGGTCCCTGGCGCCGGCCTGCGCCGGTCCTTCGGTCGACTATCGCGGTCCAGCGGCAGGGGGACGGCCCGGATCGTGTAGTCGCGGTTCTGAGGGCTGAACAGGCTGGCCCAGGTCGAGCCGCGCACCAGCCCGTCGACCTGGTCGACATCCACGACAGTCACCTGATTGACCAGCAGGTCATTGCCCTTGAGCAGATAGGCCGCATAGTAGGCGACCAGGCTGACGGCCACCACGATCGTCGGGAAGGTGATCCAGGTCAGCTCCATCCGCTTGAGCACCTTCTTGAGGAAGAAGTAGTCGCCCGGTCCGATGAGCAGGATATACAGGAAGATGAAGAACGCGACCCAGCCGAACGGGATCAGCTTCACGCCCGGGAACTAGCTCGAGCGACGCGCGGAGCTGCGTGGCCAGGTCGGAGACCATCGAGACGTTGAACCGGGTCGGGCCGCCGATCTGAGGACCACCCGGATTCTGGTCGGATCGCTGCGGGTGCAGGTCGATGGCTCGGCCCCAGAACAGACCGCGGTCGGGCCAATCCGAGAACAGCTTCTGGTCCACGTCCAGGGCAATCAGAGTCACCCGGCCAAAGCCGTAGGGACCGCGGACGATCAGCGGCAAGTTCAACATGACACTCAGGATGCTGCCTCCCCGCTGGTCGATCTCGTCCAGCTTGGTGACCAACACTTTCGCCGACCCGGGCGGAGTGATCGGCTTGCTCGATCCGGCGAAAGCGTCCAGCGCCTCCAGCGAGGGGGCGATCTCCTGGCCGTTGGGCAATCCGGGCAAGATGGGGGCCAGGACGCTATCCCTCACAGCCTGCCAGTTGGCACCGACCGAGACGATGAGATGGCCGCCCCGTCGGACCCATTCCACCAGGGCCAATCCGCGTCCCCCGTCGAGCGCCGAGAGGACCTCGCGATCGGCCGTATCCAGGACGATCGCACGGGCCGCGTCGAAGCCATACCAGCGCCCTGGCAGACGTCCCATCTGGGTGTCGATCCGAGCCAGCATCAGCTCGCCGCCGACCCGCCGCGAGCCGAACGGCCCGGTCAGGCCGCCCTGTCGAAAACCGGGCAGTTCGGTGATCGCCTCCACCCCCTGCGGCTGCCCCATGGTCAGGACCAGCAACTCCTGAGGCATCAACGCCACGGGAGGCTGGGGCATCACGGCTTCCTGTGACGCGCCGCCGACCCGCCGGCCCGACGAGTCCAGCAGCCGGATGTTCAAATCGGGATCGTGCGAGCCCGGCCGGACATACGCGGTGAGCTGCTGGCTGGACCGGGCAGGCACCTGGACGGGCAGCCGGAACGACGTCGGCGTCCCGTCGTCGTCGGCAACCATGACCTCCATGAACCCGTCGAAGTTCTGGTCGCCCGCCCGGAGCTGGATCCAGGCCGGCGTCCAGGTTCCCACCTTGAACATGTTGGACGAACCGAAGCCGATCCGCAGGTTCTCGACCTCGATGCGCGGCGGTGCGGCCTGGACCGAACTCGGGAGGGCCAGGACGAACGCACTCGCGCAGACCAAGGCCAAGGCTCTCAAACCGCCTGTCCTGCGGATCGGATTCACAAGGGCTGCCGGGTCGGGTCTCATGGATGTTGACGATTCCTGGGAGCAAGGGGTGTCGGGAATCGGGGGATTCAGTCTTCTTGCTTTTCCTCGGGAGTCCTGGGCACGAGGATTACGATTCGTCGCTTCTCCTCGGCGTTCAATGAACCCTCCAGGGTGTCATAGACCATGTCCACCCGTTTCCTCATGTCGACGCCGCGGAACTTCGTCGAGATGACGGTTCCAATAATGCCATCGCGCTATCGATCTCGACTTTGGCCCGCCGACCAAACCGTTGTTGCAGCAGTTGACTCACTTTCTCTTCGAGTGACTCCATCCCGCAACTCCTTCGTCGACAATCCGGCGAGCGGCTTCGATGAGCCGCTGGGCGTTGAACTTCAGGAAATCCCCCTTCACACCTCGGTGGAGGTTCTTCCGCCTCAGATCCGCTCGGAGACGACTCTCGGAGGCATCGCGAAGATCGTTGGACCATCTTTGAGTGATATCGTTGATGCTGGCGAGTAGTTCACGACGGCATCGTTCGATCTCATCCTCGGAGTCGCCTCGCATCCGGCGGCCTTCCAAGGCGACTGGTCTTGAGATCGCAAACCTTGAACAATCGGCGATGTCGTGCGCCGCCTCGAGCTTCGCCTCTACGCCATGCTTTCTGAAGAAGTAGGCTCGGAGAATGCATTCGACCGCTCGCCCGGCGGTGTCCATCGCGAGAGAATAGTGGCTGATACGAAAGAGGGCCTCCGCTTGTTCGATCCGTTCGGACGCCGCCTCGACATAATGCTCGGGGAGAAATCTCATCGATCGTGATTCGCCAAGAACCTCCAGCGATTGCGGTGTTCACGGCTTTTCGGCCGGGTCGCAGACGCAGGGCACCGCCGCGCAGCCGGGGCAGGCCCGGCCATACTTCTTCAACACCGCCTCCTCCAGGTCGATGCCCCGGATGTTGGCCAGAGTCGCCAGCCAGGCGAGGACGTCGGCCATCTCGGCAGCCAACTCGTCGCGCGTCCCCGAGCGGAGCGCCGTGGCCAGCTCGCCAAACTCCTCGGTGAGCCAGAGGAACGTGGCCGCGTCCCCGCGCGCCGCGTCCTTCTCACCGTACATTTGTAAGATGATCCGCTGTAGGGCCGAAAGTGTCAAGCCGCTCGCGGTCTGGGATTGTGCATTCATGAGGCTATCTTACAAGCGGGGAGCGGTCATGTGCGAGGGGAATCGCCTGGAGCCGGCATGCGTGCTTGCCGGAAAGCGGTCGATCTTGGGGGCCACATCTTGCGACGATGCGACACGGCGGGGCGGCAATTCGGATTTTGCCGATTGGAGAGACTGGCAGCCGGTTCGTTGACGCGCTTAGAATACGATCGCAACATCCGCTTCGAGACCGTCCGCGGAGAAATCTGCCACATCCATCCAGATCCGCGTGCCGGGTCGTCTATCCCCGGTGCTCTCGGGCGGAACCTCCTTCAGGAGCATGCGGATGTCAACAGAAGACCCCGATCGTGAAGTGGTTATCGTCGGGCTGTGGATCTCTCGTGGTGGCAGCCCTGGCGATGATTTCGTCGGGGGTGACCGCCCCTGTCGTGGCGCAGGAGCCCGCGGAAAAGACGTTCAGTCAGCGAGTCAAGGAACAATGGGACAAGCTGGTGGCCAAGATGGAATCGGCTTCCCGGTCCGCCGGCGACGAGTACCACAAGCTCAAGGACGAGGCCGCCAGGGCGTCCGGCCCGGCCCGCGAGAAGTTGGTGGCGGAGATGGACGTGCTCAGCAAGAAGTGGGCGATCGCTCGGGAAAAGCTCGCCACCACCCTCGAATTGCACATGCACACGCTCGGCGAGGAGGTCAAGGAACTCGAGGAGAAAACCGCCAAGGCGTCCGGCCCGGCCCGCGAGAAGATGGCCGCAGGAGGGGCACAAGCTCCACGAACGATGGCTCGCTGCGCGGGCGAAGGTGGAAGCCACGCTCTCCGCGAACCTGAAATCGAGCCGCGAAGAGATCGAACACCTCAAGGAGCATGCGTCCAGCGTTACCGAGGATGCCAAGGCCAAACTTGGCCCGCGCCTGGAGCGGCTCAAGGCGGAGTACCACAAGGATCGCGAGAAGCTCGCCGCCTACCTCGAAGCCGACCTGAAACAGACCGAGGAGGATATGAAGAAGCTCGGCGAAGCGACCTCGAACACCGCCAGGAATCCCAAGGAGAAGCTCACGAAGAAGTACCACCAGCTCAAGGCCAAGTACGAGGAGCTTGCCAAGGAGAAAGCGGCCGAGGAATCGAAGTGATTCGTCAATCCGACCTGACCCGAGCCTTTCCTCACGCGGCCATCGGCCGCAAGTCCGGTGGGCCGCGGTCAGACCCATCCTCTCGCTACTTCCAGAATCCTTTCCGCGCCCGGGGCTTCAGGAATTGGCGGAGGGCCCCGGCCAGTTCTGCGGCCGTCGGGTAGCGATCATCCGGGTTCTTGGCCATCGCCTTGAGGCAGATTGCTTCGAGCTCGGCGGGGATCGATCGGACGAGCCGGCGCGGTGGTGTCGGTTTGTGATCGAGCACCTTCTGGAACATCTCCAGGATCGTACGGCCTTCGAATGGTAGCTGGCCGGTCAGGAGTCTCGTAGAGAATCACGCCCAGACTATAGACGTCCACGCGAACATCGCGGCACCGGCCGGATTGCTGGATCTGCTCGGGAGGCGCGTAGGCCGGCGTGAAGGCGATCCGTCTCGGCGGGATCCTGCGAGGAAGACTGGAGGTTGTCGCCGAAATCGAGCAGCCTCGGTCGACCATCGTCGCCGATCAGGATGTTCGCCGTCTTGAGGTCACCGTGGATCAATCCCAGGCCGTGAACCAGGTGCAACGCCTCGGCAAGCTCGGCCACCAGCTCCGCGACCTGGCGCGAATCCATCCGCCTGTGGGATTGGATCCACTCCGTCAATGGGCTTCCCGATACGAACGGCATGACGGTGAAAATCCCCGATCCCGAATCGACCACTTCGAGAATGGGCATGATCGCGGGATGGCTCACTCTCGACAGCAATTCCATCTCTCGCCGATAATCGCGTCAATCCCCTGTCGTGAGCTCTCCAGCGCGGGGAGAACCTTGATGACGACATGCTGACCGCGCTGCCGGTCGAACGCCTTCCAGATCTGTCCCATGGCGCCGCGAGCCGATCCGCTGGAGCGACTCGAACTGTTCCGGCGGGCTGACGGGGTGTGATGAGTCCTCGGGCAGGTTGCGCAAGACGTGAGTGGTCTGGTCGGCGGCGTCAGAGATCCCGCCGAAGAGGGCCTTCCCGAGTCCGCTTAAGAGCGAGAAGAGCCCTGCATGACCTGCCGAGGTCGGCGAGAAGAGCCCTGCATGACCTGCCGAGGTCGGCGATGAGTGAGGAGCACTGGCGGCCGGCGGTTGGACAACGCATGCCTTTCGCATTCTGAGGCTGGTGGCTGGCATGGAGCGAGATGCCGAAGGCTCGACCCTGAAGCAATCCATCATTACGACTCCAGCCGCGGTCCCAGTGAAGTCCTGCCATCCCTCCGGCTGCTCGACCGGCTGGGTGATCCGATGGAGCGAGCCGTCCTTGTTCGCGACCTGCGAGCGATCGACCGCGACGTAGGCCGTGAATCGGCAGAGGACCTGGAATTTCAGAGAGATCGCCACGATGGTCCTCTCGAGCACGGTGCGGTCGCCGTCCTTGGCGGCGTAACGGTCTTCGAGTTGGCGGATCTGGCCACGCGCCCAGGCGGCGGCGATGGCCGGGTTGTCGCGGACCTGGGCCGGGATCGGCTCGGACCAGTCCCGGCCGGCGGCATCGGTGGCGTGGATGGTCACGGTCCCCGCCGGACGGCCTCGATAGCGACCCAGGATCAAGAGCGGCGAGCCGGCGAACAGGTCCGGCAGGCGCCGGGGGACGACCTCGCCCGGCTCGATCCCCAGCTCGTCCGAGGTGAGGCTCAGGCCCGTCAGGAGCGGAGTTCCAATCCGGCGATGGACCGCCGCCATGACCTCATCGAGCCGATCTTCCGATTCGACCAGCTCGCACGAACCGCCGCCCCGCTCGGCCAGGCGTCGCAAGAAACGCTTCGTTCACGGCGCGATCGATGCCGAGCGTGAAAATGCGAATTCGCTTCAGCCGATCGCCGAGGATCTTGAGGATCTGGTCCTCGTTGCCGACCTGGCCGTCGGTGATCAAGCACGAGGATCCGGTCGCGATCGGTGGACGACTGCCCGGATCGAGCAGCTTGACCGCCTGCTCGAGCGGCCCGGCCATCTCGGTGCCGCCCCGGGCATTCCACCTTCGCCAGGTACTCCACGGCGCGGAACCGGTGGCGATCGGTGGCGGCCGAGCAGCCCGTCGGTCAGGCCTGGCGGCGATCTCCACGACGTTATCAAATGCCAGAACGCTGAACCGATCGGCCTCGTTGAGCGTGTCGATCATCCGTGCCACTGCCCGTCGCGCCGCGACCATCTTCCAGCCTTCCATGCTGCCCGAGCGGTCGAGGACGAAGACCACGATCGCGGGGCCGCTGGGCGGAAGCATCACCATTCGCCGGTGGCACGACCGTCAGGGCAAACGTCCCCTCGCTGCCGTCGGTCGCGTCCGGGTGCAAGGTCACGGTGGAGCAGATCTCCGGCCCGCCCAGGCGGAACCGCAGGATGAAGTCGCGGTTGAGCCGCTCGCCGGGATAGAGCCGGATGCGCCGATAGCCGTCGCGGGGCTCTTCTTCGACCGCGTGAAGGCTACAACGGACCTCGTCCACGTCGGCACCGCCGTCGTGGAGCTCGACTTCCAGGCTCAGGCGGACCGGGTTGGGGAAACCGGGCAGCAGCACCGGCGGACTGATCCGCGAGGCGTCCGGCACGGCGTTCGTATCGACCGCGGTCCCGTCGCCGACCGAGGGACCCGGCAAGGGGATGCCCGGGATATATCGCGGGGCGACCACCAGCGGGAACCGGAACGTCGCTGCGCCGTCGGAGTAGGGCAGCACGCCGCAGAGCGTCAGCTCGACGGTCGCGCGCTCGCCGGGCATCAGGTTGCCGACGCGGAGGTTGAAGACCCCGGGCCGGTCCTCCTCGGCGATCGCCGCGCGGCGGCCCTGGGCGATCGCCTGGTCATAATGCTCGCGCGCCTGGCCGCGCTCCTCCAGCACGCCCTCGATCACACGGCCGGCAACCTCCATGCGGAATCGGGTCACCGCGGCGCGATCGGGCAGCGGGAAGATGTACGCCGCCTCCAGCGGTTCATCGAGCGCGTTGACGAACGTTTGCCGGACGGTCACGCGCGCCAGCAGGCCGTCGATCCGGCCGCGGCACGTCCATCGCTTCCAGGGGGAGATGGCCCTTCTCCGTCATCAGCGAGCCAAAGCCTGGCTCGTCGTCGGCAGCCGGCGAGGAGAAACCACCAGGGACCAGCTCGTTGTCCGAGATCAGGGGCAGTGATCGACTCATCGGGTCTCTCCTTCCTCGCGCGGGTGAATCAGCTCTCGACGCATCAGGGTCTCGATCAGAGGTCCCGCCGCGGTGCGGATCGCCTCGAGGTCCGGCGCCATCGATCGGGCGCGACGACGCCAGCAGAAGCGTCACGCCCTCGACGAGCGGAACCCCATGAAAAGTCTGGGAGCGGACCGGTTCCGCCGGGCGGTCCTCCGTTCGCCGATCCGTCCCGCGACCGGTTTCCTCCGACCCGGCCATGGCAGGAAGCGACGGCTCCTGCCGCCAGAAATCGCGGGTGGCCCGGCTCGGAGCCCGTTTGCCCTCAATTCCGGCAGCCTGCACGTCCATCTCCGCGACCCGGCCCAGCGCCTTGTCGGTTAAGCCCGCCAGGGCCTGCTGAATCTCAGCCAGGCTCTGGCCGCGTGCCTGGAGCTTCTTGATCGCGACCAACTGGAGCAGGTGCCTCCGGCCATAAAGCGCCGTGCGGCCTCGCATCTCGGCCGGCCGGTCGATCAGGCCCAGCGTCGTGTAGTAGCGGATCGTCCGACGGTCGGGCACATCGCGAACCCGACCGTTCGGCGGACCCGGCATACCCCTCCGCCAGGGCGGTCGCCACTGCGGCACTCAAGTCGTCGATCGTCCCCAACGCTTCGCCGTTCTTCATGACACTGTTATATCGAGCCTCGATGTGACACTGTCAAGGTCTCGTGATGGCGAGAACCTCGCCAGGCGTTCGTTCTCGTGGTCCCGTAGAGATCGAAGGGGCCGCGGCAAACGTCCCGGCGTTCTCACAATCCCGGAGCGATGGGGCAACGTCTCCTGACCCTGAGACCAAGCCGACCGAAGGGGTTGTCGACGCTCCCAACTCCCCGCGATCCCCGACTCGAAGTATCCTGGATTCAAGCGGATCGCGGATGGACCGATCTCGAATCGGTCGAAGGCCCATGGTCCGAATCAACCCCCCTGCTCTCTTCACGGATCCTGGATCAAACCATGACACGTTCGTTCTCACTCAGCACGTTCCTCGGCCTTGTCCTGTCGCTCGGTTGGTCGGGCGTCTCGGCCGATCCTCCCCGAGGCGAGCCGGTCGAGGTCGGGACGCTCCCGACCGATGCCAAAGGCCGGGTGCTGAACCTGGACTTCGAAACCGGAACGCTGGCGGACTGGACGGCCGAAGGCGATGCCTTCCGTGGTCAGCCCATCGAGGGTGACACGGTGCACCGGCGACGGGGCGACATGCATAGCCGGCATGCCGGCCGGTTCTGGGTGGGGACCTACGAGCGCGGGGGCGATCCGCCCAAGGGGACGTTGACCTCGGTCCCGTTCCGGGTGACCAAACCGTTCGCCAGTTTTCTCATCGGGGCCGGTTCGCACGCCCGGACCGGCGTGGAGCTGGTTCGCTCGGACACGGGAAAGGTGGTCTTTCGGGCGTCGGGAGACGACACCGAGGACATGGAGCGCGTGGTCGCCGATCTCACGGACCACCTGGGCCGGGAGATCGTGATCCGGCTGGTGGACGGTGAAACGGTCGGTTGGGGCCACGTCAACTTCGACGATTTCCGGCTGCACGACACGAGGCCGGCTGTCCCGCCCCGGCGGCGGCCGGCAGCCCTCGACGTTTACCAGCACGCTGGCCTCGCGCCTGAGGCAGCCGCGCGGGCGATGTCGGTCCCACCCGGGTTCACAGTGACCCTCTTTGCCGGCGAGCCCGACGTCGTCCAGCCGATCGCCATGGCGATCGACGACGGGGGCCGGATCTGGGTCGCCGAGGCGTACTCCTACCCGCGCCGCGTGCCTGACGCCCAGGCGAGGGACCGCATCCTGATCTTCGAGGACACCGACGGCGACGGCCGGTTCAACACCCGCAAGGTGTTCGCCGATCACCTCAACCTCGTGAGCGGACTGGCCCTCGGATTCGGCGGCGTCTGGGTCGGCGCGGCTCCGCATCTCCTGTTCATCCCCGACCGTGACGGCGACGATCGACCCGACGGACCGCCGCAGGTCTTGCTCGACGGCTGGGGACAGCACGATACCCACGAGACGCTCAATACCTTCACCTGGGGCCCGGACGGCTGGCTCTACGGCTGCCACGGGGTCTTCACCCATTCCCGGGTCGGAAAGCCGGGCACGCCCCAGGCGCAACGCATCCCGATCAACGCCGGGATCTGGCGGTATCACCCGAGCCGGCACGTCTTCGAGGTCTTCGCCCAGGGGACCAGTAACCCCTGGGGCATCGATTTCGACGCCCGCGGCCAGATGATCATCACAGCCTGCGTCATCCCGCACCTCTATCACATGGCCCAGGGAGGCCGATATGAACGACAGGCTGGCCAGAACTTCAATCCTTATACCTATGATGACATCAAGACGATCGCCGATCATCGCCATTATCTCGGCTTCAACCCTCACGGCGGCAATGGGCGCTCCGACTCCGCCGGGGGCGGCCATGCTCACTCCGGGGCGATGATCTACCTCGGTGATTCCTGGCCGGACGAGTATCGCGGGTCGCTGTTCATGAACAACATCCACGGGGCGCGGATCAACCGCGACGTCCTCAAGTCGAACGGGTCTGGCTTCGTGGGCTCACATGCACCGGACTTCCTGCTGGCCAATGACTCGTGGTCGCAGATCGTTCACCTCGAGTACGGGCCAGATGGCAGCGTCTTCATGATCGACTGGTACGACAAGAACCAGTGCCACCACAATGAGGTGAATCTTCACGATCGGACGAACGGCCGCATTTTCAAGGTCAGTTATGGTGAGCCAAAGCCATTCCGGCAGGATCTCCGCAAGCTGGACAACCGGGCGCTGGTCCAGATGCAGACCCACCCGAACGAGTGGTACGCCCGACATGCCCGGCGGATCCTCCAGGAACGGGGGCCGAGCGAAGAAGTTGACGACATGCTCCGGGCCTTGAGCCGGGCGAATCCCGGCAATCCCGACGTCCAGCTCCGGATTCTCTGGGCCCGGCATGCCGTGGGTGGACTGAGGGAGCGCGGACCTATTGATGTCAAGCCGATCCCCTTTACGCCGAACGATCCCGATCCCATGATTCGGGCCTGGACGATCCAACTGACGACCGAACAGGGTGCGCTGCCGAACTACATCCTCGCCAAGTTCGCCGAGCAAGCACGTCGTGATCCGTCTCCGGTGGTCCGGCTCTACCTGGCCTCGGCGTTGCAACGGCTGCCGGTGGAACAGCGCTGGGAGATCGTCGAGGGCCTGGTGAGTCACTCTGAGGACGCGGCCGACCCGAATCTGCCGCTCATGGACTGGTATGCCGCCGAACCGCTGGCCGCGGCCGACCGCGCCGTGCCGCGCGGCTGGCGGCATCGTCGCGGATTCCCCGCATCCAGGAGTTCATGGCGCGCCGGATCGGATCGCTGGGAACGCCGGAATCGCTGGCGATCCTGGTCGAGGAACTGGGTCGTGCTGCCATGTCCTCCAACCGTGAGACGCTCTTGATCGGGATCGAGGAGGGCCTGCGCGGTCGACGGCAGGTGGCCATGCCCGCGGAGTGGCCCAGGGTCTTCGCGACGCTGGCAACCGATGCCGACGCGCGGGTGCGCTCGCGGGCTGTGGCGCTGGCGCTCACGTTCGGGGATCCGTCGGCCCGAGCGACCTTGCGTGGGGTCCTGTCCGACGCCCAAGCCAGGTTCGATTTGAGGCGCGAGGCGATGGCGGCGTTGCTGAAGGTGAAGGATCCGTCGCTGCCTGCCACTCTGCGAGCCCTGGTCTCGGATCCGGCGCTCGGAGGGCCGGCGGTGCGTGGGCTGTCGGCCTACGACGATCCGGCAACGCCCGGAGTGCTGCTCGCGGCCTACACGAACCTCGAGCGATCCGAGCGTCGCGATGTGCTGAATACGCTCGCGGCCCGCAAGGAATGGGCGCGCGCCCTCCTCGGCGCGATCGAGGCCGGCAAGCTGCCACGAGCCGACCTGACGGCCGACCTCGTCAGGCAGGTCCGCAACTTCAAGGACACCGACATCGACTCCCGGATCAAGAGGGTGTGGGGGACTGTCCGGGAGACGACCGCCGATCGTGCCCGGACGATTGCCCGGTACAAGGGGATGCTGACCTCGAAACCCGCTCGAACGCCCGAGCCATCACGGGGCCGGGCGGTCTTCGCCAAGACTTGCCAGCAGTGCCATACGCTCTTTGGCGTCGGTGGTCAGGTCGGTCCCGATCTGACTGGCTCCAATCGGAGGGACCTCGACTACGTGCTCTCCAACGTCCTCGACCCGGGTGCCTTGATCGGCAAGGACTACCTGGCCCATGTGATCGCTACGGCCGACGGCCGGATCCTCACCGGCATCATCCGCGCCGAGGACAAGGACACGATCACCCTGGTCACCGCCAACGAGACGATCACCTTGCCCAAGAGTGATGTTGAGCAGCGCCGGCAGAGCGATCAGTCGATGATGCCCGAAGACCTCTGGACGCCGCTCTCGGAGCACGAAGTCCGCTCACTCGTCTCTTACCTGGCCAGCCCGGCGCAAGTTCCGCCGCCGGCGGGTGAGGATGCGAAGAAAGGTCCGTGATCGCTGACCGTGGCACGATGTCGTGGAATGAAAGAATCCTTTCACAAGTATCCAGAGGAGGATGTCATGGCATTGGCCACGAATATTCCCCGTTGCACTCCGGAGCAGTATCTCGAGTTGGAGCGAAGAGCCGAACTCAAGCATGAATACTACGCTGGGCTGATTACGCCGATGCCGCGATCCAATTGCTGGCACAATCTCATCACTGGCAATCTTGCCAGTGAGATCCGGCTTCACCTCAAGCGGCGTCCGGGTAGGGTCTATGCGCTTGATTTGCGTGTCTGTGTCCAGCCCATTGCGTTCTACACCTACTTCAACGTCGTGGCTGTCTGCCGCGAGTCCCGCTTCCTGGATCGCGAGTCCGACACGTTGCTCAACCCAACCATGATCGCCGAGGTCTTGTCCCCATCGACCGAATCCTACAAGCGAGGTGACAAGTTCGCGTACTACCGCCAATTGGAATCGTTGCGCGAATACGTCCTCATCGGGCAGGAACAGGTGCTCGTCGAGCGATACTCGTGCCAAGGTGATGAATGGATCCTATCAGAGTTCAAGAGTCTTGATGACACCCTGCCGCTGGTCTCTATCGGCTGCGAGATCGCCTTGCGAGAGATCTATGCCTTGATCAAGTTCCCCGCCGAGAAAGCGCCGGGGGCTTGAGATCGGCAATCCTTCATCAGAGAGCCGAAGAACCAGGGACTGGCCCCGAGCCTTCGCGGTGCCGGTCCCCGTTTTTTTGGTGACTCCGAGGAAAACCGGGATGGATCCGCCACGATCTGCCCAGTACATACGGAGGGCACACGGGGACGCACGGCAAGACACTCCGCTGAGCGCCGAAGAAGCGTGTCGAAGACGGCGAAAGGGCTGATTCATGGCGACCGATTCGAAAGCCGTGTTCCGGGAGATCCGGACCCTGTTCCATCTCGGGGCGGTTGGGAGGCTCAGCGATTCCCAGCTCCTGGAGGCGTTCCTGTCGCGGCGTGATGAGGAGGCCGAGGATGCCTTCGCGGCGGTCGTCGAGCGCCACGGCCCGATGGTGCTTCGAGTCTGCCGGCGGATCCTGACGGACCTCAACGACGCCGACGATGCCTTTCAGGTGACGTTCCTCGTGCTGGCGCGGAAGGCCCGCGCGATCGCCCGGCGCGAGCGGCTCGCCAACTGGCTCTATGGTGTCGCCGTCCGTACCGCGAAGGAGGTCAGAAAGAGCGCCGCGCGCCGCAGAGTTCGGGAGGGGCCGATGGATGACATGTCACGCGTCGAGGTGTCAACAGAGCAGGCCGACATCGACGAGCTGCGGCTCGTCATCGACGACGAGCTAAGCCGGCTTCCCGAGTCGTTCCGCTCACCGA
This sequence comes from uncultured Isosphaeraceae bacterium, assembly GCA_963845695.1. Taxonomy (GTDB): domain Bacteria; phylum Planctomycetota; class Planctomycetia; order Isosphaerales; family Isosphaeraceae; genus CAWJTV01. The sequence continues at coordinate 210,501 of CAWJTQ010000027.1, forward strand.
TCGTGCTCTGCGACCTGGAAGGCAAGACGCAGCGGGAAGCGGCCGCGCACCTGGGCGTACCTGTTGGCACGGTATCGAGCCGATTGTCCCGAGGACGCGACCTGTTGCGCCGGCGGCTGACCCGGCGCGGGCTGGCCCTCCCGTCCGTGGGACTGGCCGTCGAATCGTTGCGCGCCGCGACTCCCGTCGTGGTCCCGCGCGCCCTCGTCGCCAGCACCGCCAAAGCCGCGGCCCGCTTCGCGATCGAAGGGAGCCTGGCCGGCACGGTCCCGGCGTATCTCGCCACCATCACACAAGGAGTGCTCAAGACCATGCTGTTTGCCAAGCTGACCTCAAAGGGGCTCATCGTCGCGACGATCGTGTCCCTTTCCCTCGGAGCGGCTACGGTGGGCGTCGTCGCTCATGCTCAGCGCGGCGCCGGCCCACCGTCCGGCCCGGAGGCCTTTGAGCTTGATCGCGGGGCGGTTCGCGATTGGGACTGGGTGGACAAGCTCACGAACGCCGACGCGGTCACCAAGGAGCGGCTCAAGCGCCTGCGCCAGCTCCGCCACGGCGAACTTCGCGTCACTTCATCGCCTCATCTTCGACTTCGACCTCGAGACCGAGCATGGTCACGTCGAGCAGTTCGGCAAGACGACGAGCGTGATCTCCGCACGATATCACGGGACAGTGTCCTGGCGAGACGGTTCCGTGCGTTATGACTTCCTGGGGATCTATCCCCAAATGAAGGTCGTCCCGAACGGCCTGGAGTTCCTGTTCAAGAGACCGAAGGTGTATAGCGTGGTCCGGTCTCGGGACATGCTCGCTTACACCGGAGAAGATATGCTGTACGGGTTCCTCCTCACCGTCGTGAAGCCGCCCCGGTCGGCCGAGGAATGGGAATACCAGTCTCCCTTCGTTCCGCTACGGCATCTCGACCCCTGGTTGTACTACGCCGGGCCGTTTTGCACCAACAGGGACGTATTGCGGGGCTGGTGGGAGAAGTGTCGCACGATCGAGTCCGAGGAGGGCGGCGGCAAGGTCCTCCTGCGATTCCTCCACGCCGAGAGTGGCGGACGCCTGGAAGTCACCTGCGAAGAGGCTACGGACTGGCTTCCGGTACATCTCCGCGCAGGACCGATGCAAGACGGCAAGTGGATGGTCGTCGAAGACGTGAACAGCGAGTGGAAGAAGCTTTCTGGCGTCTGGTATCCGGGCCATTACGTCAAGACCGCCTATTACGGGATCGACCACAGACCCGTCAAGGAGATCGACCTGACCGTCCGGAACCTGCGGGCGAATGGTGCGGCGAAAGTGCCGGAGTCGGTCTTCACCCTGAGCGCCATGAGCGTTCCCGAGGGAACCACGGGGATCGACAAACGGTACAATCCGTGGCGGAACTTGGTCCGGTCCGGGGGCGTGGTGCGGCTGGCGCGGTCTGGCGAGGGGCCGGTCGCCAAGAGCGTGCAGGAGATGGAGCTCTACCAGAAGGAGGGGGAAAAGACCGGCCCGTCGGCCGAATCGGGAACTCCGGTACCGCAAGCCACGGGTTCCGCATCCCCCAGCGATGCGAAGTCTCTCGCCGCCAAACAGGAGTACAGCTCATTGCTCGATGAGTATGAGTCGGCGAAGCGCGCCGGCGACAAGGCATCCCACGAGGCGAAGACGGAGCAAGAAGCGCGCGCGGCATTCCTGGGCCTGGGCCGGCTGGACTGGTCCTATGCGCCTCGATTCCTGGCCCTCGTCCGCAAGTATCCGGGCGAGCCCATCGCGATCGATGCCCTGGGCGGGCTGGTGGCGAGCCGATTCACTCCGCCCGAGGCGGACGAGGCCGCCGAGATCCTCATCCGCGACCACCTCAACAGCGACAAAATGATCGCGATCTACCACCAACTGATGCCCAGCTTGTCCCCGGCCCCGTCCTCGGCCGCCGAGCGGCTCCTCCGCGCTGCCGCCGACAACGGACCGACGCCCAAAGCACGCGGCCTGGCGTGCCTGAAGCTCGCGGAAATGCTCAGGAACAGGGCCTACTCTCTCCGCAACCTGCGGGGGCCCGAGCCCGATCCGTTCCTGAAGCTCGAAGAGCTGGCGCGGTCCGGCGGTCGAGAGCCGGTCAAACGATCCGACGAAGATCCCGACGCATTGAGCAAGGAGGCAGAACGCTTTTACGACCGCGTCGTCAAGCAGTATGCGGACATCGCGGGGAAGTACGGCACGCTGGGCGAACCGGCCGCCCAGGCCTTGCTCCAGCTCCGCGTGCTCGCCCTCGGAAAGCTCGCTCTGGAGGTCACCGGACCGGACGCGGACGGCAATCCCTTCCGGCTGAGCGACTTTCGCGGCAAGGTCGTGGTCCTGACGTTCGCCGGCAGCTCCTGCCGCGACAACTTTCACCAACGAGCACTCGTCCAGCGGATGGAAGGACGGCCGTTCGTCCTGTTGAGCGTCAGCAGCGATGACGACAAGGCGACGCTGCGAAGAGCGCTCGCCTCGGGCGAGATCACCTGGCGATGCTGGTGGGATGGTGGCTTGGGCGGGCCGAACTTCCGAAGGTGGCAGCCGCTCGTGATTCCGGCCGTCTACGTCATAGACCCCGATGGCATCATCCGGGCGAAGGACGTCCATGGCAAAGCCCTTGACCAGGCGGTCGATGCGCTCGTCGACGAGACAGAGGCCCGGACGGCGGCGAAACGGTGACTCCGTCCGGAGAAGCTGACACACCCTGCTGAGGAAAGGGACAGGCTCCACGCGTTCGGAGGGCCTGTCCCTGCTCTCTTGAGGACGTTGAGCGGTCCCGTTGCCCGACCTGCCGTCGCCGTCCATGATCCGATGTCGTAGAATGAGAGGATCGCTTCACGACCACCCGAGAGGAAGATGTCATGGCATCGGCCACGGAAATCCCTCGCTTCACTCCCGAGCAGTATCTCGCTCTGGAGCGAAAGTCGGACTTCAAGAGCGAGTATTGCAACGGCTCCATCATCGCGATGGTCGGGACGAGCCGAGAGCACAGTCTGATTGCTGGCAACCTCTATCGCAAGATCGGCAACCAAATCGAGGACCGCCATTGCACGGTCTATTTCAGCGAGATGCGCGTTCGCATCAGCCCGACCGGGATCTACACCTACCCCGACGTCGTGGCCGTCTGCGGAGAAGCCGAGTTTGAGGACGACAACGTCGACACGCTGCTCAACCCAACGATGATCGCCGAGGTCTTGTCGCCGACGACGGAAGCTTACGACCGCGGCGACAAGTTCGCACAGTTCCGTCGGCTGACTTCATTGCGGGAGTACGTGCTCATCGCGCAGGACAAGGTGCTCGTCGAGCGATACACGCGACAGGACGAAGAGTGGCTCCTCAGGGATTTCCGGAGTCTCGACGAATCACTGCGGCTGGACTCGATCGACTGCGAGGTTTCCCTCCGCGAGATTTACGCGAAGGTTAAGTTCCCGGAGGCGAAGCCGGCCGGGACTTGAGTTCGGCTCACTCGCCGGAGTCTCACCGGATGCCGCTACTCGACCACTTCCATCCTCCGCTGCACGGCCCGCGCCGCTGGGAAGGCTTTCACCATGCCTGGGCGACCACCATCGCACAGCAGCTCAACCTCGAGACCCTGCCTCCCGGCTATTACGCCGAGCCGGAGATCAGCCTCGGGCCCACGCTCGAGATCGAAGTTGCGACAGTGGAGTCGCGTCCGAAGATCGTCGCCCCGGTCGATTTCGCCCAACTCGATTCCTATGAGGTCCGCGTGTATCAGGATCTCGGCGGCGCCGAGCTTCGCGCGGGCATCGAGCTGGTCAGCCCGGCGAACAAGGACCGCGAAGGGAGTCGACGGACGTTCGCCGCGAAGTGTGCCGGCTACTTGAGGCATGGCATCAGCGTGGTCATCCTGGACGTTGTGACGGCGCGATCGGCGAACCTGCCCCGCGAGTTGTTCGAGATCCTCGAGGTCGAGAATCGTCGCGCCTTCTGGGAATCGACGACCGGGCTGTACACCGTGGCTTATCGGGCCGTGACGGTCCGGAAGCGCCGCGCGTCGAAGCCTGGCCGGAGCCGCTGACGCTGGGACAGGCGCTCCCCGTGATGCCGCTCTGGCTCACCCTGGACCTGTGCGCTGCGTTGCCGCTGGAGGAGACCTACGCGGCGACCTGCCGGTCATTGCGGATCTCCGCCTGAGGCGACCCGGGCGAAGAGACCGGCCAGTTCGCGCTCGTAAGACTTCCATCGGCCGACCGAACGGCGATAGATCGGCTTCCGGACCTGAGTCATGCTGGCGGTCCGGACAGGGCGGCGAGTGCGATGGAATTCCAGGCACCCCGGATGCCAGTCCAGCCCGCAGGCGGACAGCAGTCGTCGAGCGACCCCTTCGAGGTCGTCCACAGTCTCTTCATAGTCGACGTCGTGGATCGTCGCCGGCAGGACGGAACGCCAGTGGTCCATCAGCCGTCGATATTCTCCGAATCGGCCCGCGATGTGATCGAAATCGTTGGCCCAGAGGATCTCGTTGAAGTTCGTGAGCCAGCAGGAAAAGGCCACGTCTCGGAGGTCGCGCCGGCAGTGGATCACGACGGCCCGGGGGAACATGAGCACGATCAGCCCCAGGTAATAATAGTTTTCGTGCATCTTGTTCACGATCCGCTGCGAATGGCCGTCATCGAGTTCACGCAGCCGATGGTCGTGACGCCGGGCCAGTTCGCCGATCAGCTCGGCATTCCAGTCGGCCAGTCTGTTCAGCGGCGGATCGGTGCGTCCCAGCAGCTCGGGGATCTCATCGAAGCTTTGCCGGGCCAGTGGGATCTCGCCCGCCCCGTGGACCTGGGGATGGCTGGCGAGGATCTGTTCGATCAGGGTCGTGCCAGAGCGAGGGAGTCCGATGATGAAGATGGGCCGAGGTGCATCCAACCCCGAGCCGGCCAGCCGTTCGAACAGGGCCGGCTGAAAGGAGGCGAGGATCGTGTCGACGAATCGACGATGCTCGGCGGGATCGTAGACCGAACCGCGCCGTCTCTGCTCGGACAGGGCCAGGCCGTTGGCCTGCACCAGGCAGGCCGCGGCCTCGGCAAACCGGTTGTGTGCGTCCAGGATCTGGGCCAGTCCGAAGAGGAGGTTCGCCCGGTTGCCGGCGGCCAGCTCGGGATCGGCCAGGCACCGTCGGATCGACGCGAGATCAGTGTCTGGCAAGTCCGCCCTGAGGAGCATCGCCAGGCGGGCCAGGGTCAGTGTGTGGTTCGGGTCGAGTTTCAAGGTGGTTCGATAACAGGCCTCAGCCTCGGCCAAGTTGCCCATCTCCGCGTGGAGCACGCCGAGATTGTGATGGGCGACCACCAGGTAGGGATCCCCTCGGAGGGCCGTCTCATACCGCTGCTGGGCCTCTTCGAACCGGCTCTCTTCGTGGAGGATGAAGCCCAGGGCGTTGTGGGCCAGTGGATAATCGGGGTCGATCTCCAGGATCTGCTGGCAGCACTGCCGAACCTCGGCGGAAAGCTTCTGGACGGCCGCGGCTTCGGCCAGGTATCGGAGAAACTCGACGGACCTCGGCTCGAGCTCGACCGCCCTGCGGAACCAGTCCAGCGCCTCATCCCAGGAGTCCCTCTGGAGGGCGGTCAAGCCCAGTCCCGCCGCCGCATGGCCGCGCATCGGGTCGAGCCGCATCGCCTCGAGATACGATCGCGTGGCCTCCGCTAGCCGGCCGAGCACCCTGAGGACATTGCCCAGGTTGATGTGGGCCTCCACCATCTCAGGCTCCAGCGCCAGCGCGGCCTGGCAATGGCCCAGGGCGTCCTGGGGCCGGCCCAGCTCCAGCAGGAGCTCACCGAGGTTGGTCCGGGCCTGGGCGAGATTGGGGTTGAGCTCGACCGCGCGTCGGAAATGGTCCAGGGCCTGATGCTGATCACCCAGCGCGCGGACGACGACTCCGCGATTGACATGGGCCGCCGGATCGTCCGGGTACAGCCTCAGCGCGTTGCCAAACTCCGCGGCCGACTCGGCCAGACGACCCATCGACTGCCAGGCCAGGCCGAGGTTCGCATGGAAACCCGGTACGCCCGGTCGCATCGCCACGGCCCGTCCGATCAGGTTGACGGCCTCGGCCGGCTGCCCCTGCTGGTTCCGCACGACCCCCAGCAGACAGCAAGCATCGGCATTCGCAGGATCCTGCGCCAGGGCCGATTCGTACACGTGCGCCGCCTCGTCCAGCCGTCCGGCTCGATGTAACTGGAGCCCACTGGCCATTTCGTCTTGTAAGGTTCGGGGAATCATGCGTGTTTGGTTGACCTCCGTCGGGAAGGAAGGTGGTCGCGAACTGGGGGCGGGTATCGTAAGATGAAGGGGGAAAGTTGTCGATGGACGTTCAGAGGGAACCCGATGGGGAGGGGAGAGACGATTGAGCGACTCCGCGGACGCACCGACACGCCGCCTCGTGTTCCTCGGGACGGGAACTTCGACGGGTGTCCCCATGATCGGATGCGAGTGCTCGGTCTGCACGTCGCTCGACCCTCGCAACCAACGCACCCGGCCCAGCGTCCTGCTTGCCTTCCCTCAGGGTAACCTCCTGATCGATACGTCGCCCGAGATGCGGATTCAGCTCCTGCGGGAGCGGATCCGCCAGGTGCATGCGATCGCCTTCACGCACGCTCATGCCGATCATCTCTTCGGCCTCGACGACGCGCGGCTGTTCTCGCGCGGCATCGGCGGGCCCGTGCCCGTTTACTGCGAGGAGGCCACGGAGGACTCGATCCGTCGCGTGTTCCACTACGCGTTCCGGCCCGAGACGGAACAGTGGCCCGCCGGGTTCGTGCCCAAGCTGCATTTCCTCCGGATCGAGCCTGATGTCGCATTCGAGGTCCTGGGCCAGCGGATCCTCCCGATCCGGCTGGATCATGGGACGTCGCCCGTGCTGGGATTCCGCGTCGGCTCGCTGGCATATTGTACGGATGTTAGTCATATTCCGGATGCCAGTAGACCGAGGCTGGAGGGGCTGGACATCCTGATCCTGGACGCCCTGCGATTCGAGTCCCACCCCACCCACTTCTCGTTGGATGAGGCACTGGAGGTCGTCGAGGCGTTGAAGCCCCGGCAGACGTTCTTGACGCACCTGTCTCATAGCTTCGATCATGGACCGGTCCAGGCCAAGCTGCCGCCGCGCGTGGCGCTCGCCTACGATGGGTTGACCGTGGAATTCTGATGGACATCACCGGAACCACGGCTCCCGAGCGGGCGTGGTCCTTGTTGGCGTGGAGTCGATTGCCCGATGTCTCCTGAACCGTGGCTGGTTGAGCGGCTGGATCGTTGTGGACAGAGCCATCTGTTGCGATGGTGGGCGGAGCTGGCCGATGGCCAGCGAACTCGGCTGGCGTCCGAAGTGGCGGCGATCGATTTCGATCGGCTCGACCGGCTGATCGGCGAGCTGGTGCATGGGGAAGGCGAGGCGGTCCCGTCGGCCGATCGCGTCCGGCCGATCGCCGGGCGAGCGGCTACCCCAGACCGATGGCGAGCGCGTCGCGCAGCGCCGCGCCGCCGGCGTCGGGGCCGACGCGCTGGCCGCGGGTGAGGTTGGCGTCATCATCGTGGCCGGCGGTTCGGGCACGCGACTGGGATTTCGAAGGGCCCAAGGGCACCTTTCCCATCGGGCCGGTCTCCTCGGCCAGCCTGTTCCAGATCCATGCCGAGAAGGTCGTGGCGCTGGGGCGCCGGTTCGGCCGACCCGATCCCTCTGTACATCATGACCAGTCCCGAGAATCACCAGGCCACCATCGACTTCTTTCAGGCCCACGATCAGTTCGGCCTGGACCATGTCCGTTTCTTCGTCCAGGGGCAAATGCCGGCCGTGGACCGGGCGACCGGCAAGGTGTTGCTCGCCGCCAAGGACCACGTCGCGCTCTCGCCCGACGGCCACGGCGGCACGCTGGCGGCCCTGGCGGCGCCCGGGCTCGACGGCTCGCCGAGTTGCCTCGAGGAAATGCGCGAGCGCGGCGTCCGGACCCTCTTCTACTTCCAGGTCGATAACCCGATGGTTCGCGTCGCCGACCCCGTTTTCCTCGGCCTGCACCGCGAGGCGGACGCCGAGATGTCGTTCAAGGTCGTCGAACGGCTCTCGCCCGACGAGAAGCTCGGCGTAGTCGTGCGTGTCGACGGCCGCCCTCAGGTGATCGAGTACTCCGACCTTCCCCCGGAGCTGGCCGGCCGGCGCGAGCCCGAGGGCCGGCTGGAGCTCTGGGCCGGCAGCATCGCCGTCCACATCCTCGATCGATCGTTCATCGAACGGCTGGTGGACGAGCATCGTCTCCCCTTCCACCGGGCCATCAAGAAGGTCCCGTACATCGACGATACGGGAAATCCGGTCAAACCCGGGGAGCCCAACGCGGTCAAGTTCGAGCAGTTCATCTTCGACGCTCTGCCGATGGCCGGCCGCTGGGCCATCGTCGAGACCGACCGGGCCGGCGAGTTCGAGCCGCTCAAGAACGCGGTGGGGCCCGACTCCCCGGCCACGGTGCACCAGCGGATCAGCGACCAGTTTGGCAGTTGGCTCGAGCAGGCCGGCGCGATCGTCCCCCGACGGGCTGACGGCTCGGTCCCCTTCGGCATCGAGATCAGCCCCCTGTTCGCCCTCGACGCGACGGAATTGAAGTCGAAGATCGAGCCGGGCCTCGTCGTCGAGCGGCCCCTCTACTTCCGTTAATCCTCGACAGCGAGCCCCCAGCCAGTCCCACTGTTGATGGCAAACCAGGAACGCAACGCGAGGAGCGCCATGTTACACGCGATCATCATGGCAGGTGGTAGTGGAACGCGGTTCTGGCCGAAGAGCCGTCGCGACCGGCCCAAGCAATTGCTTCGCCTGGCGGGCGAGTCGACGATGCTCCAGCAGACGGTGGCGCGGGTCGAGCATCTGGTGCCGCCGGAGCGTGTTGTGGTCGTCACCGGCGCGGATCAGGCGGAGGCCACCCGGGCCCAGCTTCCCGACCTGCCGCCTGGGAACGTGGTGGCCGAGCCCTGCCCGCGAGATACGGCCCCATGCGTCGGGCTGGCGGCGGGGATCGTGGCCAGCAAGGACCCCGACGGCACCATGATCGTCATGCCGGCCGACCACGTCATCGAGCCCGTCGAGGCATTCCGGACGAGCTTGCGCGCGGCGGTCTCGGTCATCGACGACGATCCCAGCACGCTGGTGACCTTTGGCATCACGCCCACGCGTCCCGAGACCGGCTATGGATACATCGAGCGCGGACCATTGTTGAAGACGTGCGACGCCATCCCGATCTATCGCGTGGTCCAGTTCCGCGAGAAGCCCGACCGCGCCACCGCCGAACAGTTCCTGGCGGCCGGTACGTTCCTCTGGAATTCGGGGATCTTCGTCTGGCGTGCACGGACCATCCTCGACGAGCTGAGGACCCATCGCCCGAAGCTCGCCGCCGGCCTGGAACCGATCCTGGCTGCCCTGGGTACTCCTGATGAGCCGCAGGCGCTGGCTCAGCATTTCCACCGGCTGGAACGGGTCCCGATCGACAAGGCCGTCATGGAGCACGCGCCCAACGTCCGGGTGCTCGAGGTTCCGTACGACTGGAATGACGTCGGCGACTGGCGCGCCCTGGCCACGCTTCTCGAACAAGACGCGGCCGGTAACGCGATCCAGGGTCATGTCGTGGCCCGCGACACGACCCACTCGATCATCATCTCGGACGACGGTGGCCTGGTGGCGACCCTCGGCGTTGACGACCTGGTCGTCGTCCATTCGGGGCGGGCGACGCTGGTCGCCAGGAAGGATCAGCTCGACAAGCTGAAGGCCCTGGTCGAAGGACTGGCGGACGGTGGGCACGGACCCTATCTGTGATCGACCCGGCTCTGATTCCCGCGCGGGGGCAATCGCGATAGGTTTCATGGGAGGGCGAGGCTCGACCGAGCCCAGGCGAGGTGGCGATGAGCAAGCTGTTCAACGCGACCTCGCCACTCAGCCGCCTTCTCGGCCTTTCCCCAGGCCGCGTAGAACGGGATCAACGTGCAGACAATCCGGCCGTTTGGCCTTGGAAGAGCCGTAGCGGCTCGAAGGTTCCGCCCAGCGCCTCTCGCGAAGGCAACCCGAGCCAATGCTCCAGCACAGTGGCATAGACGCGGCGGAAATCGAATTGCGTCTTCAGGTCGCCGTCCTCGAGATCGGTCAGGCTGGGAGTCGTGCCAACCAGACCGCCGTGAATGGCGTTCCCGATGAGGAACACCGGCGCCGCCGTGCCGTGGTCCGTCCCGTGGGTGGCGTTCTCGGCGACGCGCCGGCCGAACTCGCTGAAGACCAGGACGGCCGCGCGGTCCGCCAAACCGGAACGCTCCAGGTCGGACTGGAACGCCCCCAGAGCCCCGGACAGCTCGTCCAGCATCCGCTCGTGGTGGGAAAGCTGGCCGGAGTGCGTGTCATAGCTCTGCCCGCCATCGCCGTGCTCGACGTAGTAGACGCGGGCGCCGAAGTTCGCCTTGATCAGTCGGCTCACCAGCCGGAGTTGCCCGGCCAACCGGCTGGAGGGATAGGCAGCGTCCGGGCTCCGAGCGCGGGACGACACGTCCAGCAGATCCGCCAGGGTGTAGGCATCGACCAGGCTGCGCCGGACAAACGCATGCAGGTCACCCTCCGGCTGGCCACCGTCCTGGATGAGCGTTGCGTCGATGGCCGGGGGGAGAGCCAGTTCGTCGAGCCTGTTGAAGGATGCCGCCGCGGCGCGCGACCCGCGCACCGCCAGCGGAGGAGACTTGAGCCCGATGAAGACTGACGCTGGCGCCTTGTCCTGTGGCGAGGCACGCCCGTCGAGCGCGCGGCCCAACCACCCCAGATCGTGCATGCCGCCGAGGTCCGGCCGCGAACCGTCGGTCCGAGGGTCGAACCGGGCCGTGTGCCAGTAGGCCATGCTCTGGAAGTGCGACCGATTCGGATTGGGATACCCAACCCCCTGGACGATCGCCAGCCGCCCGCGCTCGAGCAGCTCGGCCATGGCGCCCATCGCCGGATGCAGACCCAGGGTGTCATCGATCCGCAGGAGGTCCTTCGTCGGCAGGCGCAGCACCTTGCGATGCCGCGCATAGCCTTCGTCGGCGTAGGGCACGACGGTATTGATCCCATCGTTGCCCCCCGTGAGCTGGACGACGACCAGGATCCGTTGGTCGCGACGCGCACCGGCCGCGCGTGCGGTCCGGTCCAGGAACGCGGGAACACTCGGCGATAGCGCCACCATCGCGGCGGACTTGAGGAACGAACGTCGTGAGGCCAAGGGAGGTCCTCCGTTCGAGGAACGAAACGGGAACGAGACGAATGGGCCTTCAGGTCAACTGAGCCTCCGGCGAGGCGAGGATCAGGGAGACAGCACGCCGCACCGCTTCGGGCTTGTCAGCACGGGTGCGGGACACGACCTCGACGATCCGGTCGCGCCAGCCAGGGGATGGAGCTATTCCCGTGAACAGCTCGGTGAAGAACGCAACCTGATCGCCGAGCCCTCCATCGCGGCCGTGCCGTGCGGCTAGGGATAAGGCATCGACGGGCTCGGGCAGCCCGACTGGCCGACCGGCTAGCAGATCGGCCGCGAACCGGGCGCGGCCGATCACACCGCGGGTCGTCAGCCAGGCGCGGCCGCCAGCCCAGCCTCCGACATTCGGCGGGTAGAACAGCTCCTGGCCCAACGACTCGGTCCACTCGGCCAGGATCAGCGTGTTGGGGAACGGGTCGAACAGTTCCAAGGCGCGGACGGCCCCGACGACGAACTCCGGCGGCCCGGGGATGCGCTGGTGCAGGCTTTCCGCAGCGAAGAACCGGCGTGAACGGAGGACCGTCTCGACGGCCCAGCCGATGTTGAGACTTCGCTCGCGAAGCCCGGCGGCCAGCGCCCTGAGATCCTCATCCGAGACGGCGGCCTCACCGAGCAGGAGGCGGCAGATCCGCTCCGCCAGGCGGTGGGACGTCGCCGGGTGTTCCAGGAGCATCGCGATCAGGTCGTCGCCTCGCCATCGTCCACGCCGAGCCAGGATGGTCTTCTCCCCGTCGTCGTGGCGGGCCGGGTCGTCGCGGAATCGGCCATCTGCGACGGTCCAGCCGGTCAAGGCCCGCGCCGCCGCTCTCACGTCCGTCTCGGTGTAGTTCCCGACGCCAAGCGTGAACAGCTCCATCAGTTCGCGTGCCAGGTTCTCGTTGGGCCGCCCACGGGTGTTGTCTGGGGCATCGAGCCAGAGGAGCAAGGCCGGGTCGTGGACGACCCGCGCCAGCAGCTCGCCGTACGGGGCGCGGCCGAACTCGCGGAAGATCTCGTTCTGCCGACGGATCATCGGCCCGACCTTCGCGGCGCTCGTGGCGACGTGGTCGTGCCAGAACAGCGCCAGGCGCTCGTCGAGCGGGTCGGGCCCCGCGACCATCCGGTAGACCCACCACGCCTTGAGGCGGCCGATATCCTTCCCGGCACGTTCCACCAGCTTGTCGGCGACGGCGGCGAAGTCCGTCGGCACCCCCTCGGCGCGGGCCGTGCCCGACAGTAGCCGGTCGATGCAACGGTCGGGTCCGTCGTGGAGGTCGCGCTGGAGCTCAAGCCAGGTCGCGGCGAATCCGGCCCGTCGGTGCAGATGAACCACACGCGCCAGGTCCCAGGGAGCATCCGGGCCGGGGATGTACCGATCCCAGCCCGTCCGGCCGCAGGCAACCGACAGCGGGTTGTGGGCGGTTGTTTCATCATGGGTCATTTCTAGGCGCTCTCATTTCGGCTTTCCAACAACTGTCCCCTTGGTAGCGTCCACGCGAACGGTCGCGAGGTCCCGGACCTCGCCGGCCGCGAGACTCAGCCCTTTGATCGGCGTCGCCGGCGGTCGATGCGACGGCCGTCTCGATCGTCCTGGCCTCGCCCGCCCTGAAGGACTCTTTCTTCACGGGCGTCACGAGGACCAGGTCGTACTTCAGGCCAGGAGCCAGCCCGTCGAGGCGGAATCGTCCCTCGTGGTCGGTCGGCACGGGGAGGGGCCACGGCTTCTCTCGATCGTTGGGAGCCGAATGTCCGTTGGCGTCGGTGAGGGGATAGGGCGTTGGGAACGACTCGGCGCGAAGGCGCAGGGTCGCGTCGCGGTGCGGTTTGCCGTCCCTGTCGACGAACTGTCCGGTCGCGGACGCCCATCGCTCGAGTCGCACTGAGACCGGCTTCGCCTCGTCGCCGCGGAGGGCGGCCCGGCCGATCAGGCCGCGGTCCTTCTGCACGAAAAGGATCGTCCGCGGCGGGTCCCGCTCGGGGTCGAGCCCATCCACGGAGAACGATCCCGAGACCAGGTCGATGCCGACCCCCTTGCCATCGCGGGTCGACTTGCCCAGCAGCCCGTAAGCCGATACGCCAGTCGCCGGCTTGCCATCCGGCCCCACAAGCTCGCCGGCCACCTTGCGGCCAGGGTCGAGCTCGATGTCGATGATCCCGGGCTGATCGTCGACCTTGAGGTCGAGCATGTGGTAGCTCTGGCTGATCGAGTGGACCATCATCGAGGCATACGCGCCGCGGCGGTCGATGAGCGGGTACTTCGCCCGATCGGCATCCCGCACCCGGGCCGGCAGGTAGTTACCTTCTCCGAAGAAGGTTGTGATCAGCCCCGGGCCGGGCGGGACGACGAGGCTGTAGACGCCGCGCTCGTCCGCTGAGGCGAAGCGCTGGAAGAACTGGTTCCTCAGGACGTTGTCCGAGAAGAAGCGGTTGTCGTCGTAGGGGGTGTAAGTTGCCATGCCCAGCGTCGCCTGGCCCGTCGCCTTGTCGACCAGCCGGAAGCGGACCAGTACCCCGCGGATCAGCTTGATCTCGGTCTCGATCGGCGCCAGCCCCTGGGTATCGCCGAGATTCACCTCGGTCATGATGTATGGCTGGTCGTCGCGGGGAAAGACGGTCAGCTTGTAGGAATTGCCTTTGGCCATCCCATCCATCCGGAATCGCCCCTGCGCGTCGGTCTTCCCCCGGATGCCGCGGCCGCGCAGGTTTTCGTTGGGTAGCCCACCGCCGAAATTATCGCCGTAGATCCAGGCCCCGGCGATGGGCCCGCCCGTGTCCGCGGCGCGGACGACTCCTCGGATCGGCTTGCTCGGCCCGGCGATAATCTCGACATCCTTATGGTCAATCGGCTTGCCGTCGACGACCTTCTGGGTCGAGACGTTGATCAGCTTGTACTCGATCGTGGGGCCGCTGATGTGGATCCAGGCCGATCGATCGCGGCCCAGCCCCTTCAACACGAAGCGGCCATCCTTGTCTGTCTCGAGGTCTTTCGGTAGCCCCTCCCAGGTCGGCGACCAGATGGTCCGCCGTCCGGCCTCGTCGAGCTGAGCCATCCGGACCTTCGCCCCCGGGACGGGCCGGCCCTGGAGGTCGAGGACGCGGCCGTGCACCGGGACGTCATCCTCGACGAGTTTCAGCGTGTACTCGTTCGTCTCACGATCGATCCAGCCCCACGCCGGGCCGTATCCCTCGGCGGCTGCGACGACCTCCACCCACCTCCAAGGCTCCTGACTCTGGGACGTCGAGAATGCATTGGCAACGATGGACTTAGGGAAGTTGACCCGGAAGGTTCCGTCAGGTCCGCTGGTGGCGATGAGCTTGGGCCGGGCTTCGGGGAAGCTGTGGTGGTGCCACCCGAAGTTAATGACGGCGTACCACCAGAGGGTGATCGGGCGCCGGCGATCGGCTTGCCGTCCGGCGTGAGAACGCGGCCCTTGATCTTGACGACGCCGTCGCCCCAGGCGGTCTGTGGCTTCTCCGGTTTTGGCGCGGCATCCTCGCCCGGATCGCGATGGGTCCGAGGGCTTGCACTCGCAACCGCGACCACTGCTGTGACCGGGCGCTGATGATCTCGATCGGCCTGCGCCCACGCGGTTGCCAGGACCGCCAGGCTCGCCATCGTGCACACGGCCAGCAGGGCAACCGCGCCGGCCTTTAACTTGGTGAGGAACATAGCCTTGAGAACTCCTTCCGCCAGGGTCGTGACCGACCAGGGAACCACGCCGCCCGTCGCGTACTGCAATGCCGCCTGGACGGTGGCATTCGCCAGGGCGGGCCGCACCGCGGCGGCGGAGACGTCGCGAGGCAAGGCCGCGGCCAACGCCCCGCTACCCAGGACCAGCCCTCGCTTCTCCAGCCGGTCGCGCAACAGCCTTCGAGCACGGGCCAGACGACTGGAGAGCGTCCCCTCGGCGATTCCCAGCCGCAGCGCCACCTCCTTGCGGGACTGGCCCTCCAGCTCGCACAGCACAACGGGAATCCGGAATTTCTCCGGCAAGCGGCTCAGTTCCTCGTCCAGATGCTCGAGCAAGTCGCCGCAGGCCGCCTCATCCCGGGTTCGACCTCGTCCCGAGCACATCCATCACCTGCCTCTCCTTTGCGCGCCTCTGGGCGGCGCGGGTCCGCGCCACCCGCGCCGTCCGGTAAGCGACCCCATAGAGCCAGTTGGCCAGCAGGTCCCGCCGGGCAATCGAGTGCGCCCTTCTGACCAGAACCAGGAACGTGGCCTGGAAGGCATCGTCGGCATCGTTCGCGTCGGATAGCAGACGACGGCAGACCCCCATGACCATCGCGCCATGGCGGTTAACCAAGGCCGCGAACGCGGCTTCAGCCTCGTCCCTCGGCCCGGACAGAAACCGCTCGATCAGTTGGCCGTCGGACAGCCCTCCGATCGTGCCAACCGCGAACAGCGTCCCGATCTCGCGGAGCGCCGCATTCCCCACCTTGGCCGCCATCAGTCCGGACTCCACCAAACCCTTGATCGTCCGTCCTACCTCATCATACTGACGCCGAACCGGCCGGCGCGTCCGTCCTTGTCCGTGAATCTGGTGGGCCTGGCCTCGATGAATCGAGGCTCGACCCAGCCTACAGCCATTCGGAGGGCTTCTCGTACACCTACTCGAGCCTTGCAAGATCGCTCGAAATCGAGGAGAAGGCGTGATGGGGGCTGATGGGGTGACTACCACCTATCGAGGGAGTGGACCAAGCGGTAGAACTACCAAGAGGTAATTGACCCTCGTGAGACGGATCAGGTCGATGGGATCGTCTCTGGGGGGCCGGCATCGCCCGGGAGGACGTCGTTGCCTGGGCCGACCCTCCGGACACTGGCTTCTTCGTTTTCCTCCCCGGAATGTCAGGATTCCCTGCAACCGGATGCGGGAGGTCTGTGTTCACTCGATACGCAACCAGGAGCCATAACATGTTGAGATCGAATCGCGCGGTTCTCAAGAGGTGGTGGGTGCTGGTGACCGCGGTAGTCGCGGTTTCGGGGAGCTGGGCGGAGGGGGCTCCGCCTGATGACGCCGTGCCGGTGCAGGTGCCCGAGACTCAGATCAAGGTCGTGCCAATCCGGGCGCCGTTCTTTCCTACGCCGCCCCAGGTGATCGAAGGCTGGATCAATGCGAGAACGGGCCCTGAAGTGGAGAACATCCGGCATCACGCGTGGGACCTCTGGGCAGCGTTGACGGAGAAGTCTGGCCAGGTCGTCGGCGGACAGGAATTGCCGATCTGGGAGACGTGGTACTCGCGCACCGAGGTTTACGACCCCGCCGGGCCGACTGCCTTGAGGCGCGATCGCCCAGGGCGGCGCAGCCTGATGGTCCCCAAGCAGATTGTCCACGACCGGTCGGTCGCCGGGCAACTCGCGAGACCGACCAACGAGCAGACGGCGCTCCGCGTCCTGGCCGGCGTCAAGTATGACGAGATCGCCGCGCGGCACGTCTGGAGCCATCGGTATTACAATCCGCAACACCTGACGGACATCAACAACAGTTTCGGTCCCACAACGCCGATCGCCGACCGCAATATCGTCGCCTTCCCGCGCCAGGCGGTCTTGCTCAAGCCGACGTATTGGATCGTCAAGCAGTCGGGTCTGAACAACACCCTGACACTCCTGCCCTACTGGCCCTGGCCCAATGCCACGGCCCCGCAGACGACCGACTATCCGACCTGGCCCGAGTCGATCACCTGGAAGACCTATGTCGCCGTGGATCCCTCCGGCCAGAAGGTCGGTCAGACGGTCACCGGACAGATCCTCCTCTGGAACGGCACGAACAAGAACCAAAATCCGACCGACCCGTACAACTACACGGCCAAGGTCGTCGGACTGGACCCGTTCTACCATTTCACGCTCACCGCGGAGGACATCGCCGTGATTAACTCCGCGAGCCCGCAGGTCAACGTGATCGTCAACACGACGACAGGCGAGGCGGCGCCTGCACCTGGCGATTACGCCATCCTGGTCGGCATGCACGTGACCACCAAGGAGATCGACGACTGGACTTGGCAGACCTTCTGGTGGACCCCGGACCCCAACGCCAACCCGCTCTCCCGCGACCAGACGAAGGAGGTCGTGGGGATCTGGAAGAACTTCGCGATGAGCCCGGCCTATTATATGGTCGAGCCGCCGGCTACGAAGAATCCGGGCCAGAACCTGGTCGGTTACAACCCATACCTGGAGCTCGACCTGGCTCCGATCGGCCAGAGATCCAACTGCATGAGCTGCCACCGTGCCGCCACGTGGTCTGGGCTAAACTACACTGGGCACTTCAACGGCGTCGTCAACCCAGCCGGTCCGGAATTCGCCAACCAGTTGAAGCTCGACTTCCTCTGGAGCATTCAAGGCGGCGCCTCGGCCAACCAAGGCCCTGCCGTCGCCACCCCACCGCGCCCGACCAAGTCCCTTCCAGGGCATTGACCGCATCGAGCCGGTGCAGAGGCGATCGATCGCCTCTGGGTACATGGATCGCGGTCCGCACGCCAGAGCGGTTGAGCGTCCGGACAATGGGGACGGGCACCCTGGAATTGTGGTCGGTCGTCAGTGGTCAGTCGTCAGTGCGGACGGGCGGGCTGGTCTTGGCCTCCCCTGACTTGCAGCGACTGACTACTGACGACTCCACCAAACCGCAAAGAATCGCCCATGAGCAGCACGAATTCTCCGATCGCAGAACCACGAGACCACGGAAGCGGATCGAGAGAAGAGATTGGAACACGAAATCCACGAAACAAAAGAAATCGATCTTCTGGGGATCGTGATCTCAGCCCGAGTGCACCAGGGACATCGTCTTCTGGTGGATGGTCATTTCGGATCTCGGGGACTACTGTGAGCGGCCGGGTGCCAGCCCCGGTTTCCTTGGCCCCGTGCAAGGCAAGTGATAACCGCTCTCGCGTGGATGCCACGGAGTGAATGCCGCTTCTTGCTTGATTGGCGAGAGGTTCACCCCTCAGGAGGGCCACGCCCTGGACATCACACCTCAACACATTAGAGGGAGCCGACATGAGACAGGGAAAATGTGCGCTCACTCAGCAAGTCGG
>CAWJTQ010000028.1:0-26584 GCA_963845695.1 uncultured Isosphaeraceae bacterium
TACGTGAAACTCGCCGTGCCTTCGGCGTCGGTCTGGGAGGTCAGTCTGCTGGCATCGTCGTAGCTGTAAACGTAGGTCGCGAGTGGGGTATCGACCCAACTGTCCGTGTACATGTTGAAGACGTCGGAGCCGTTGGTGCTGGTGGCGAGGCGATTGGCGCTGTCGTAGACGAAGGTCGTGTTGACCTCGGTGCCGCTGCCGCCGATGGTGCGGGAACTGAACGTCAACCGGCCGCCGTCGTCGTAGGTGAACGTGATCTGCGGGCCGGCCGAGCCGCCGTAGGAGGTGGAGATGCCCGTCATCTCCGACTTGGGATCGTACGAGTAGCTCGTGATCCCCTCGCTCGACAGGCTGTCGGTAATGCTGGCCTTGTCGCCAAGCTGGTCGTAGCTGTAGGTCAGCGTGACGGTCGGCTGACCGCTTCCCGGGCCGGACGTGGCATCGGTCTCGAGCTGGCCGTCGCTGTTGTAGGTGAAGGTCAATGTTCATCGCCACGGCGCCGCCCCGCGACGAGCCGACAACCACACCCGGCCGATGCCGGTCGAACGACTCCTGGGCGATCCGGACGGCTTCATTGAAGTCCTCGTCGGGCAGAGCCGGATTGATCACGACCTGGCCGTGCTCGGCAAGGTAGGTCGGCTTGACACCCCCCGTCTTCGAATTCCACCCGTGGAGAAACAGCACCGTGGCCATCGAGCTTTCCTTTCGTTCCGTCGATCATCCCCTCGAGAGCGGAGATGATCCCGAGTGGGAGGGCGAAGCGGGTGCGATGAAACGTCGCCCTTGACACACCGCGGCACTCCTCTCGCAATCGAGGCACGTGGTGCTTCCCCCTCGCCTCGCCAGGCAGAGAGAGGGTGCCAGGGCGGCGAGCGAGGTGCGTTGGTCAAGGCGCAACGACAGCCGGAAGATTACGTGAGGCGAGGTAGACCAGTCAAATCGACTTGTCATCACCCCAGCCAGTCGGGTGCTCTGCGAGCACCAATCCCCGTGTCCGGGCCGCTTGGAGTCCCTCAAAAAACGGGGACTGGCTCCGAGTCTTCGAGGTGCCTGTCCCCCTTTTTTGAGGGACTCTTAACCGTTGTCTGGCACACCCTCGAGGCCCTCGCCCTAAGCCCCCCTTCTCAAGGGGGGGGAAAAGAAAGAGACTTCTCGCCCAACACCACCGGACTGGGGCTTGGCCTCGGGCGGATCTTTGCCCCGAAGGGGCCGCAACAAACCAGCCCGGGCAACGCCCCGGGACTCGGTCGCCCACCCCACCTCGAGCCCTGAAGGGGCGACACAGGGCTGGCCGTTGGACCCATTCGTGTGCCGCCCTTTCAGGGCATTTTCTGGGGGTTTCCTCGGTTCCCGGGGCGTTGCCCCGGGCTGGTTTGTTGCGCCCCTTCGGGGCAGATCTTGGTGGCGTCCGGCGAGGAGTCTCAAAAGAAATGGGGCGATCCGCATCAATTATCCCCCCCTTGCGAGAGACTGCTGAAAAAGTCTCGTCCAAGGGTCATGGAGTCACGGGGATGAGTTCCGTTTGTTTTCTCCGGTTGTGATCCCGTTTCGAGGCCCCCATGGGACGGTTTGTCTATCCTACGCAGCCCGCGCCGTTTCTGGATCGACCGCCCGGCTGCGCCCGACTTTCGCCCCCGACTCACACACCCCTCAGGCCGGCGCGCACTGTCCCTGCAGGGGCCGCTCCGGCACTTTCCATCAACTTCAACATCCGTTTGACATTTACGACAAATCCTATCAGCAATTCTTGAATCAATACCTTCGCTCGGCCCCAATACCGCGCCTGCCGGCCGTCGTGCCACCGGGCCAGTTCCCCCAGCTTCCGCTCGACCCGCGGGTGCTGCGCACGCACCTCCCGGTACCGCGGGGTCTGCGCCTTCGCCGCGCGGCCCGGTAGGTCGCCTCGTGGTCATTCTTGATCACCGTCCGGCCGCCGGTGGTCGTCTCCGGCTTGGCCAGGCACTGCGCCCGCAACGGACAACCCGCACACTGCCCGGCGCTGAACCGGTATTTCCAGCCGGTGTCCTTCTGGTTCCGCGTCCGCGACTGGGTCGTCTGGCCCGCCGGGCAGGTCAGGGTCGGCCCGGCCGCGTCGAGCGTGAACGCCTCCGGCGGAAACCCCCCCGCAGGGGCCGGCTCCGTCGGCGGCACGATCACTTCCAGATTCAACCCCTCGGGATCACTCCACTGGTCGATCAGATCACCGCGGAAGCCGATCCCATCGATCGACAGCGTTTCGATGTCATTGCCCTGGGCCTGCTCTTCTTGCTCGATCAGGTGGATCGCGTTGGCCGCCTCATCGCCGTTGGCCGGCAGCACGTCGATGGCCGTGATCATCTCGCTATCGGCGTCCATACTGATGTCCAGCGAATAACCCGTGAACCACTGATGATGCCACCCCTTGCGCGCCTCCGGGTCGTGCACGCTGACGACCTTATCCGGGGCCTCGACATGGTCGCGATCGTGAAGGATCTTGTGGGCCAAGTCCAGGGCCTGTCGCAGTCGTGGCAGCACCGGGTTTCCCGCGGGGGCGACCCGCTGTGCCGTCGCGAGCAGTTCGTCGGCCCAGGCCACTACCGTACTCAGGTGGGTCACGCGGTGCACCAACCGCTCAGGGTCCGGCAAGTGGGCGGTGGCGGCGTGCAGGCGTTGGGCCTCGTCGCGTTCCTGGGCGACCCGTTCCGGGTCCAAGAGGTCGGCCGCCTCCAGGAGTTGGGCGCGCGCCTCCGCGACCAAGGTCAAGGTCGAGGGGACCGCGATGTTGGCCAAGACGTGGGTCGCATCCTTGAGCCGGACGCGGTCCTTGATCAACCCCTTTTCCCGTGCTTGGGCGGTCAGATCCTGGAAAATCTGCTGATGGGTCTCGGGTCCCAACCGCTGGCGGAAGTAGCACAGGAGGCTGGGGTCAGGCAGAGGACTGCGCAGGCTGAGGTCGAGGAAGAACCGGCAGGCCATGTTGACTTGGCTTTGCTGGATGACCTCGCGGTCGGACCAGCCGTACTCGTACTGGAGGAATTCCAATTTCAGGAGCAACAGCGGCTCAATCGGTGGCCGCCCCAGGTTGGGATCGTACTGGGCCGCCAGGATCGGAGACAATCGGTCGAAATCGACCTTCTCCTTGAACCGGCGCAGGAAATGGTCGGGGGGAACGATGGCGTCGAAGATCTCGCGATCCAACTCGGTGAGCCGGACGTACCGCGATTCAGCCTTCAGCATGGCGGGCTCCCGTGTGACCAGGCCCCAGAACGTGGCTTCCCATGATTGATACCATCACGAGGCGACTTTGTCAGCACTCTCTGCGAAGGGGGGGCCAGGGGGGTTGAGCATCGGCCTCCGCACTCGTGCTCGGCGCGGTCTCCCGACCCCGCCGTCCGCCCGGACCGGAGGTCTCCCGGACCTCGTCCCCCGTCCGAACCCGCGTCAACGCGATGAGCTGATCGAGCCGCCCATCGGTGACCACCGATAAGAAAAAGGGGGACATAGCACATATCGACAGATGTCATAAGACGACCATCGGCATCGGACAGTTGTCGATTCGCGCTATGTCCCCCTTTTTCCCTTTGGTTTGCACCGATTACTCCCACTCCCAAATACGACCGACAATCGCATCTTGAACTTCCTCTTTCTTTCTTGATTGCAGATCCTCAGTTCGAAGCGAGCATATGTAGAGCAGCATTTCCCTCGAGCCAAACCTCCGTTCCTTGAGATGCATATCCTCGTGGGTGAAGGGATTTTTGATTGTTCGCGCTGGAATGGTCAGCGAATAGTCAGCGTCTCGTCTCGCGATGGCCTCCACAGCGGTTCGGAGCTTCGGCATCCCCTCGTTACTCTCCGAGTCCTGCAACTCCTCCAGCAGTTCAATGACCTCGATTCCAATGGTCTTGGTCTTTTTGGATCTGACCAACTTTAGAAGGTTGCCAGCCGTTCCCTCAAACAAGTCCACTTCCGGGAAGAGTTCCAAGAAAAAGGGAAGGCTGTTTGAGGCCCGTTCGATGGACCGCACCCGGTCGATCCTGAATTGTCCCGCGTGCTCGGCGCGATCGATGTCCTCCGTCGAGAGGAACGACAACCAAAACAGAGGGATTCGATTTGTCGCCTCGGCCAGTAATTTCGACGACCGAGAGCCTGGATTCGTGACGAAAGAGCCGCGGGCGGACATTGATAACACCTATGCCAAAGGCCGGAATCGGGACCTGACGTCTAACGCTAGAATTCAGCAGCCCCGAAGGGGTCCGCTGCAATGACCGGGTTAGGCGGCCTCCACGTGCAGCCGGAGTGCTTGCCCACGAGTATGCAAGGCCATGACTTGGTTCGCCCGCAGTGTGTGCAACCCATAGGTCTGGCCGGAGTTGTCGCAGAACTCGACCTCGAACGCCTCGCCGTCCCCGAGGATCTCGACCACGGCCCCGACTTCTGCGGCGGTGAGCCCCAAAGCGGGTACGTCCTCCGTCACCGCGACCGTGTCGAGCAGTTCGATGTGCGTCGCCATCTGTGCTTCATTTCGGAAGTACGTAACAGGTCGTCAGTCGTGGGAAGTCCTCACCCGCCCGAATGATCCACGCCGACCGTACCATCGCTCCACCGGACGACGTGGCGATCTCGAAATCGAGACGGTAACGGTCCCCGAACTCGTCCCGGCGCTCGAAATCGGCCTGCCCGTCAACGGCCGCCTCGAGGATCCGTTCTCGATCCACCGGTGCATCGGAGGCAGTCAGGTCCAAGGCCGCACGAAACACGGCCGCCTTGTGTTTGCCGACCGGATGTGTGGGGGACAGGCAGTACTCGCTGAGCTTGCGAACATCGACCTCTGCCCGATCGGAATTCGGAAGCTTCATGCACTAATCGTATCTCGGGACATGCGGAGGTTCAAGCCGGCTCCCGCCGACCGTCTAACCTCACTGGCCCAGGCCGTCGAGATGAAGCTTGATGATACCCGAAAGCACCGCGACGGGCTGGGTCCGCTGAGGCGCCAGCTTAGGCGAAAGCCCTAATCCCGATAGCTGCCGTATGCCAACGCCGCAGGTACCCGTCCTCCAGCACCGAGCGGTCCGCGTCAACGAGACCCAGGAACAACCTTGTGAGACCGTCCCATTCGATTAGCGAAATCGGCGGGCGGAGACTCCAGCCAAGCTCCTCCAACGTCCAATTCGCCTTCGCAGCGTTCCGTAGCATCGAGGTCGTCACCCAATTCGTGTCGCTGTCAGCCCCGCCCCGCGCGACGGGCAGGACGTGGTCGATCGTGGGGAACAACTCCCAGTCCGACGGGTGTGTCTCGGTCATCTTCCAGTTCGGATGATACGGGAACTCTTGCGGCAACAGCCGGGTCAGAAGCCGAAAGATGCCCGGAAACACCAGCCGTTGGCCGGAGTAGCGGTCCACGAACCCGTCCCGGATAAAGACCTGGAGCGACTGTGGCTCCGTGTAGCGGCGGCGCTCCGGCGTCACTGGGACAAACGGGTATTCGGCGCAAAGGATGTCACGAGCTATCGCGCGGTCGTCGCCGCGGAGAGCCTGGACAACACGATCGATGATGGCGGCCCGGTCACCGAGCACTCCACCCCCCTGGCCTAACGGGGAGTTAAGCGGCCTGTACTCAGGGCGCTTCCACTCCACATGGGTTAGGCCGCCGTAGTCGGTCGGCCTAGCCCGGTGGTGAGGCCGCCGTCGCCCACCGACTCACGCGGCCGTCGCCATCCGTTACGCTGGGGCCTCCGCTCGAGCGCGCTCGGCTGACGCCCCAGCGTAACGGTGGCGTCCAGCGGACGCAACATCCCGGGACCGGCGACGGTCCGCCTAACGCTCAAGATCAGCGGCCCGCGGAGCGGGTCCGCTGCATCGCCATGTTAGGCCCGGTCTCAATAGACCTGGTCGTGCGTGCCGAGGGCGAGTAGCAGGATCGCCTCGGCCCCCTCGTGCTGCACGAACTCGAAGACGATGCGCAGGTCGTAGCCCGCGCTGCACGCCCAACACCCCGCAAGCGCCCCTCGCAACTTATGTGT
The DNA here is from genome assembly GCA_963845695.1 of uncultured Isosphaeraceae bacterium. Classification (GTDB taxonomy): domain Bacteria; phylum Planctomycetota; class Planctomycetia; order Isosphaerales; family Isosphaeraceae; genus CAWJTV01. Next base: position 6,000 of record CAWJTQ010000028.1, read on the forward strand.
TCGCAAGGACGGGAGGTAAGCGTCTGCGGAGAGTTGCTGGAGCGTCGCCTCGATCGCCTCCGCGGCACCGGGCCGTGACTTCAACCAGGCCCGCAGGTCCCGCGTGCGAAGGCCGGCGAGCGCAGAAGCTCTCGCCTCATGAGAGTCCCTCGCGCACGATCTCCGCCGCTGACATGACCTGACACTGGCCGGCGGCGAACTCCCGCCGCGCCTGCGCGACGGCATCCACCACCCGCTCGCGCCCGCGCTCGGCCAGGCGACGACTCAAGATCGCCACCAACTCGGCTTGCGCAACGGCATCGAGTTGCTCGGCTGCATCGAGGACGTCGTCGAAAACCATCGGCTGAATCATGGCGACCTCCCGGCAAAAACCCCTACGTATAAGCTACCCCACATCCAGGTCGCGAGCAAGCGGCCTTCCGAGAGGGCCCGCGACCCGGGCGAGGCGATGGGGGCGGAGTCCGCGCCGGACGCCGTGGGGTTCGGACCGAGCGCCCTCCGCGCAGGTGGGGCGGTCAAGAAGAATCGGTCACGGGGCTTGACGTCAGCCGGTTCGGAGAAGGCAGACCCATCTCAGTAGATGTGCCGCCAGCGATTGAACGCGCGAACGTCTTGGGCCGTCAGCGCGAACCACTCGCCCTCTTTCCGCTTTCCGGCGAACCGCGTGTGCCAGTAAGCCTCCACGCCCGCCGGGTCGTCCGTCTTGATGTAGTGGACCGGCTGGCACTTCTCCGGGAGCTGGATGACAAGCTCTCCCTCCCGCCGGAGCGGGTTGTTAGTCCGGCCGATCTTGTACTCACAGCGGGCGCCGTGCTTGAGCAGATAGACGTAGCCGACGGCAGTTGGGGCTTCATCAAAGTCGGCGACCTCCGCGGTCGGCCCCGCGGCCGGAACCTCTCGCCAAAGCACCGCGACGTCTTCGTACCCGGAGTTCGCCTCGCAGTGAGCCAGGATGCGGGCGGCGCGTTGCGGCTTCGACCCAAGACGACGGAACACCTTCTCGGACGGGAACTCGGGGTCGTTCTTCGTTGCCAGGAGGAGGTCACCCTGCGTCGGGACGCGGCCCAACCGGCGGGTGAGCAAGGCGAGCTGATCGAGCAGGAAGGCGTCGTCGTAGGCCTCGGACATCCGGTTCGGCTCGAACCCGGCCTCCCGGACGGCATCCCCCCACCGGGTCCAGTATTGGCCGTACCAATCATAGTACCGAACCCCACTCTCCTCCTCGAATCGACGCCACCCGAGCGCGACACCGCCGTTGGCCTTCGCGGTGCGCCGGATCTCGCCGATGATGTGGTCCTTGTCCGCCGGCATCCCGCGACTGCCCTCCGCGGACTAACGATAGCCCGCTATTCCGCCGCGACTACCAGTAGGCTGAGCAACGCCACAGGCGATCGTCGCGGCGAAATAGCGGGCCGTTGGACGAAACCATCGCGCCCACCCAGGTTGGCTCCATCGCACTGAAAACCCAGGCGTTTTCGCCAACCTCACCTGGGGAATTGTATCGACCCTCATCCGAGGCCGCCAGCTTGATGGGAAGCTCAAGGCGTGCCGCGGGACGCGGCCATCCGCGATGCGGGCCACGGACCACGGGCCCGACGACGGATCACCGGGATTGATCCGATCGTGACGCGGGTCAGCACGGCACCCTGCGCCGCCGAGGCCCCGCCCGGCGCAGGGGCGACCCCTCCCAGCCGGAGCGGGTCGTGACCGGACACCAACCTGGGCTCCGTGGGACTTCGGGTCATGAGCTGTCCAGAATGGGAATGCGTTGGCGTTCGATCCGTCCGACAGGAAATTGGTGTCAGTTCGTTTTTGACAGGAAATTGGTGTTAACAGGAAATTGGTGTCAGTTCGTTTTTTGCTCCGGAAAATAGAACTGACACCATTTATTTGCAGAATGGGAATGCGTTGGCGTTCGATCCGTCCGACAGGAAATTGGTGTCAGTTCGTTTTTGACAGGAAATTGGTGTCAACAGGAAATTGGTGTCAGTTCGTTTTTTGCTCCGGAAAATAGAACTGACACCATTTATTTGTGTGCTCCGGAAAATAGAACTGACACCATTTATTTGTTGAAACCATTTATTTGTGACACAATTTATTTTCCCAGATTCGCAAAACGAACCCACGTCTCTCCCGGTCGATTACGGGAACCGGCAAAACGAACCCACCGCGGAGCCCCATCGGGTGCCTGGGGTTGACGCCGACGCCGTGGGCGAGCCCCCAGGAATCCTTCCGCACCTCGGATTTCGAGGCGCGACGTTTTCTTCTCCGTCGCCCGGTTAGGAAGATCGTGCCCTGACGACGGGTGAGCGGTCGCCCTTGGGGTGCGACCAGAACCGAGTGATCACGCCGGGGCGATCTCGACGAGTCAACACCAATGCTTCAGCGCCCCAGCCTCGCCGTCCTTCGGAGAACTTCGCGATTCACTCCATTCAGGCCCTATCCCCCTCGCGCGTACTTGCCGACCAACCGCCCCTCAGCCAGGATGTGACCCTTGATGGCCTTCAGGACGTCCGAGCGAGTCGGCGACGACTCGCCCAGTTCGAGTCGGTGATCGAGCGCGTAGAGCCGAAAGACATAACGGTGCGGCCCGCTGGGCGGGCACGGTCCACCGTAGCCGACCTTGCCGAAGTCGTTCTTCCCCTGGACCGCCGGGGCCTTGGGCGGAACGTCCCCAGCGGTTTCCATCGCCGCGACCGGCAGATCGCTCTCGGCCGGGACCCCCTCCTTCACTCCCTTCACCCCGGGCGGCAGATGGATCACCACCCAGTGCGACCAGGTACCCATCGGCGCATCGGGGTCGTCGCAGATCAGGACCAGCTCCCGGGCAGACTGCGGGATGCCCGACCACTCCAGCGGCGGCGACCGATCCGACCCGTCGCAGGTAGACTCCTTGGGGATCATCCCGCCGTCCGAGAACGTCCCGCTGTGCAGGGTGATCGTCAGCCGGCTCGGGTCATCGGCGGGGACCGGCTCGTCATGCCAGCAGCCCGGGGCCGCCACCATGACGAGGCCCACGACCCACGGGGCCACCCGTGCCAGGTCAACGCCTATCGCAAAATGTCGAATTGTCATACCGGACCACAAAGAGCGAAAGACTATGGACTAAGGACCGAGGAACTCCGAACTCCTGGGATCGTCCCAAGATGGCGGATTGACGATCGCTTGAACTTGACACCTGCGGCAAGATCCCATACCAGCCCGAAGCGCCAGCGAGGGTCGCCGCAAGTCCTTGCGGCGGAATGGGAAACCCTCGCTGGCGCTTCGGGCTGGTATTCCACGGAGTGCCGATCCCAACTGTCAACCCGGTGATGAGCACTTTGGGACGATCCCAAACTCCTCCTCGAACACCACCGATCTCAGCGCGGCGGGTGCGGCAAACCTGGGGAGTGCGACGATCCGACCCGCGCCTCTTCCCCCTCCGTTCGGGCCAATTTGGTCATTCGAGTAACCCAGTCTTCCGATTTTTTGGATTTTTTTATCTCCCTCTGGGGTCGAGAGTTCCGGAGCCAATCGCCCCGGAATCCGCGATAGGTGCATTAACGAATTCCCAAACCTGCGGTATCCTATAATAATAGAGACCATGTGTGACCGTCACCGACAGGAAACTATGGCTGCGAGCCACGGGGCTGTGCCGCCTGCGGCCGGGCCCGGCACAGCGATTTCGGGACTCGGCCCGAACTCGCTGGGGGCCATGGGGATCGGAGAGGGAGCCGCGGCCAAAAGTGATCACCGAGTGCCAATTCGTGCCACAATTCTCGGCAAGTCCGGCCCTGCTCACAGCCGGCCCCGCCCAGAACCCACGCCGGATCCGGACGTCCCGCCGGTCCGGAGTCGGGACTCTCGGAACGGGTCAAAGCCACCGCCCCCAGACGGTGCGTTGGTGATCGCCGAGGACTCTCGGAATTCCCGACCGAATTCACTAGAACATTTACTATCGTCCGAGGCTATGGGTATTCTAGGTACATCGTCTTTGAGGTGTGGCGAAACCGCAAGACCGAGGTAGACTTTTCGGATTGATCATGTCGATCCCGACACCATCTCTCGAGCAACCATGATTTGGGGGACGAAGCGATGACAAAGCGAGTGCTTCTCGTGGCGCTCTGCGGGGGCTTGATGGCGACAGGGGGCGTCCCGGCGACCACGCACGCCCAGGAGGAGTCCGAAGATGCCCCGATCCCGGTCGAGGTCCGATCGACGGTTCGATCGTTCGGCCGGCCTGCAACGGGGCGGACGTTCCAGGACTTCAACCAGTTGACCCAGGGCGCCAAGACCCACGAAGGGTTTATCACGCTCCATGAGAAAGACCAGCACCTGTACGCCGAGATCAAGCCGCAGCAGCTCGACCAGCCGATCCTGGCGCCGATGGTCATCGCCCGCGGCTCTGCCAGCGCGGGTATGCCGCTGAATTTCGGTGACGAGTGGGTGCTGATGTTCCACCGGGTGGGCGATAACCTCCAGCTCATCCGCAAGAACATCCACTTCACCGCTCCGGCGGGTACTCCGCTAGACAAGGCGGTCAAGCAAAACTACACCGACTCGATCCTCATGGCCTTGCCGATCCTGAGTATCAGCCCCAGGGGCGGCGGCCTGGTCATCGACTTCGCTGACATCTTCATGACCGACTTCGCCCAGATCGGGTTCGGGTTTCTGGATCGCAACCGCTCGCGGTGGTTCAAGATCCGTACTTATCCCGAGAACGACGAGATCCAGGTGGAGGCGACCTTCAGTGGCGGGCGCTTCGGGAGATCCTACTTCGGGGGCGGAGAATCGCCGGTGGTCGAACTCGCGAGGGATCACCCTCGTCCTGCATTACAGCCTGTGCAAGGCCCCGGAACACGGCTACCACCCCCGGATGGCCGACTACCGGGTTGGCCACTTCCTCAACGCCGTCACGGACTTCGCCAACCCCAATCCGGACACCAACGCCAAGCGGATGATCAACCGATGGCGGCTGGAGAAGGCCAACCCCGGCGCCAAGCTATCCCCTCCCAAGAAGCAGATCGTCTGGTACATCGAGGACAACGTGCCGGACGAGTATCGGCCCTATGTCCAGGAGGGAATCCTCGAGTGGAATAAAGCCTTCGAGAAGATCGGGTTCAAGGACGCGATCGCCGTTCGCTGGCAGAACGAGCGCGACGATTTCGAGCCGGAGGACATCAACTACTGCACCCTGCGCTGGATTACCACCGGCATGACGTTCGCGATGTCGGGGCTCCGCAGCAATCCGATGACCGGCGAAATGATCGATGGCGACGTGATCTTCGACGCGAGCTGGATCAAGACCTGGAAGGAAGAGTATGCCTTCTTGGTGGGGATGCCGATCCCCGCGGCCAACGGAGCGATGACCGATCCGGTACCCGGTTTGATCCCCCTGGCTGTGGGTGAGATCATCAGCCCGATCATGGCGATGAAGCAGGGCTATGGCCTCCCCGTGCCCGTGCCAGGCACTCGACGCGCCGCGGCCCTCAACGCAGCCCTCCTCGGCCGGGGCGGACTGCCCGGATCGGTCGCATCCACCAACGGAAACGTCCCCGTGGCTCTCGACGTCGTACCCGCCGGCTGGGACCCGATCCAGCTTCATCTCCGCCGACGATTCGCCCAGGGCCGGATGTCCACTTGCAACTACGGCGCGGCCAAGTCCCACGAGATGCGGTTCGCCTCGCTGGCTCTGGCCATGGCCGCGACCGCCAGCACCGACGCCGACGCCGATAAGAAAGACAAGGACAAGAAGGACGCCGACAAGGACAAGAAGGACGCCGGCAAGGACAAGAAGGACGCCGACAAGGACAAGAAGGAAAAGGAGAAGGAGAAGGAGAAGGAGCTCAAGCTGCCGGATGAGTTCCTCGGCCAGGCGATCAAGGAAGTGGTCATGCACGAGGTTGGCCACTCGCTGGGCCTGCGGCACAACTTCAAGGCCAGCATCATGCTCAAGCCCGAGCAGATCAACGACACGTCGATCACCCGCGTCAAGGGGATGGCCGGCAGCGTGATGGACTACAACCCCATCAACGTGGCCCCCAAGGGCCAGAAGCAGGGCGACTATGCGTTGACAACCATCGGGCCCTACGACTATTGGGCGATCGCGTATGCCTACACGACGGACGAATCCGATCTGAAGAAGATTGCCGCCCGATCGCCCGACCCGGACCTGGCCTTCGCCACCGACGACGACTTCATGAGCAACGATCCTGAGGTCAACACGTACGACCTGACCTCCGACACCCTCGCTTATGGCAAGATGCGGATGGCCATGGCCAGCGAGCTGCTCAAGGACCTGGACAAGAAGGTCGTCAAGGACGGTGAATCCTGGGCGCGGCTCCGCAGCGCGTTCTCCTCGTGCATCAGCCAGTTCGGCAACGGTGCCTATCTCGCGGCCGAGTTCATCGGCGGCCAGTCCGTCAACCGCGACTTCAAGGGGACCGACAAGGCCCGTGACCCCGTCACGCCCATCGCGGGCGCCCGCCAGCGTGAGGCCCTCAAGCTGATGGTCGACCAGATCCTCAGCGACAAGGCGTTCCAGTTCTCGCCCGCTCTGCTTCGCAAGCTCTTCACCGAGTCCTGGCAGGACAACGGCTTCTTCTACTCGGGCGGAATGGATTACCCGATCTACCGGCTGATCCTCAATATCCAGGAGATCGCGCTCGATCAGTGCCTGGATTCCAGCGTGCTCCAACGGATCCAGAACCAGGAGATGCAGAGCGAGCCCGGTAGCAGCCCACTCAAGATCTCGGAGGTCTTCCGCTCGCTGAGCGAAGGCATCTTCACCGAGCTGCGTGCGCCGCCCTCGGGCAGCTCCGCCGTTCGCGATCTCGACGATTCGCCGCAACCTCCAGCGTGAGTATATCAAGCGGCTCAGCTCCATGGTCCTGGGTCCCAAGAACAACTCCTCGTCTTACGGCTATGCGTATGTCATCTTCTACGGCGGCCAATCCTCGCCCCCGCCGGACGCCAAGAATCTGGCCCGGCTGCACCTTGACGAGATTGGCCGGAAGATCGATGCCCTTGTAGGTCACAAGGACCTCAAGATCGACGACACCACCCTGGCGCATCTCAAGGAGATCCAGTTCCGGATCGCCAAGGTGCTGAACGCCAACCTCAGCGTCAACGAGCCGTAAGGCCAGCAGCCCGGCTTTCGACCGATTCCCGTGACGTGGCGAGTGGACTCAAGCGAGTTCACTCGCCCGTCTCGTTCCATGAGCGACTCTCGAGGACGGGCGCTGGACAATCCTTCGCCGCCCGTGGCGTTGCCTTCGCCTTCATCCCAGGGGTCTGGAAAGGGCCGAAAACCGCAAGTCGTGATTTCACAGCAGTTACATCGAATCCCGCGATCGGCACGGGCTTTGCCTCATGAGGCGGGTCTTCCCTGGTATTCGAGGCTTGTCCGGGAGACCTTCCGCCATGAAGCGGCACCGTGGATTCACTCTGATCGAGCTCCTGGTGGTGATCGCGATCATCGCCGTATTGATTGCCTTGCTGCTCCCCGCTGTACAGTCGGCGCGGGAGGCGGCGCGGCGAACCCAGTGCGTGAACAACTTGAAACAGATGGGTCTGGCCCTGCACAACTATCATGATGCCTTGTCGGTCTTCCCGCCGGGTTACATCGCGGCCAGCCGGTTCATCGACGGTGAGACCGACACGTCACCAGGTTGGAGCTGGGCCTCGATGATCCTGCCGCAACTCGACCAGGCGCCGTTGTATTCGTCGATCAATGTCTGGCTACCGATCCAGGCCCCGGCGAACACGACGGGGACCCAGACGATCCTGAGTGCGTTCCTTTGCCCGTCGGATCAGCTCCCGCCGGGTGGGACTTACCCGGTCACCGACGGCCTGGGAAACACGGTCGCCACGGTCGCGCCGAGCTCTTACGCGGCCAGCACGGGCAGCGATGCCGCCGACGTCGCCCTGGGGCTGAACAACGACGGGTCAGGTAACGGCCCGTTCTACCGCAATAGCAGCGTGCGCGTGGCGTCGATCATCGACGGCACAAGCCAGACGATCCTACTGCTGGAGCGCGCCTGGGGAGATACGGAGGGAACCTGGACGGGGGCGGTTCCGGGCGGGGTCGTGATGCGCGGGGCGTTCAACCCGTGCCCCGGATCGGCGTATGCGACGTATCTCGCCCCGTGCCTCGTCCTGGCGCATTGCCACCTGCTCAACACCAACGCCGATACCGACAGTGGCCTGGACGACCCGTCGAGCTTCCATCCGGGAGGCGCTAACGCCCTCTTCGCCGACGGCTCGGTGCACTTCTTCAAGAACGTCACCAGCGACGCGGGCGTCAATCCCAACGGCTCGACTCGATACACGCCTTCGAGCTTGGTCCTCCAGGCGCTGGGCACCCGGGCCGGCGGCGAGGTCGTCAGCTCGGATTCGTATTAGAGCGCTGATGAGCGGCCGAGAGCGGCTCACCTGGTAACAGGTGAAAGAACAGGTGGAGCGCCCGTACACTACATTCATCATCGTCAATATGACAAATAAGATATTGAAATATCCATAATCTTATGGTGGCGGTATGCAACTCGTTCGTGAACCGCTCTTGAGGCGATCGTGCATGAAGAGGACACAGGTTCTGTATCGCCTGACGACGGCGATCGTCCTGACCGCGCTGGCGGGCTGCGGCGGCGAGGAGCGCGGGCCGGTCCTGGCAGGCGGCCGCGAGGTGAAATCCTGGGTTGCGGACCTGCACGATCCCAAGTCGCAGGTGCGCCGGCAGGCCGTGCTCAAGCTGGGCAACGTCGGCGACGACGATCCCACGGTCGGCGCCGGCCCTGACGGAGGCGCTCCACGACACCGACCCACTGGTCCGCCGCGCCGCCGTCCTGGCCGTGGTGAAGTTGAAACAGCCCGGCGCTGCGATAACGGACCAACTCGATACCATGAGCAAGAGCGACAAAGACTCCCGCGCCCGAGACCTGGCGGGGAAAGCGTTGGAACGGCTCCGCAAGACCGAATGAACCGGAAAACTGTTCCTTGACCAGCCGATAGCCGGCCACAGAACGAACGGCCCTACCTCCTGGGCTCGAGCCGGAGTCGGACCAGCAAATCGTTGAGGGCCTTCCGGGCGGTCGGTCCTTCCGGGAGCTGGCTGTCGCCGTGGGCCTGCTCCAGCTCGGCCTGGAGTCGTTCGTACTCTTGCCGATGGAATTCCAGATCGCCATCACCCAGTAGGACTCCTTCCGTCCCGTCGAGTTTACGAGCGATCAGGTCATCGAGCTGAGGGAGACGGGCATCCTCATTGAGCCGGACGAGGTTCGCCTCGATCTCGCCCGTCCGCATCAGGTGGATGCCCGTCAGCAGCACTCGGTACACGTACAGCAGCGGCTTGACCCGCGCGGGCCTCTCCTTGACGAAGAGCCGCCACTGAGCCTCGGCGAATCCCCGGTAATGGTGGTTGTGATGCCGCGTGATGCAGTCGCGCGCGATCGACTTCAATTCCTCATGAGTGGGCGTCGTCAGCACGACCAGAGGCGAATACAATTGTTCCAGGACATAGCCGTTCTTCGTGAGCAGGAGCTTGAAGAACTTCCGGGTGTCATGGGTCACCAGGTTGACCTCGACGCCCGCTTCGTCCTGTGAGGACTCGATGGTTTCTCGTCCCGGATCGAGCCCGACGGCTTCCTCGACCGGCAGGAGGTGGCAGCCGCGCAGGTCGTAGTCCGAATCGGGTGAGGGAAAGCCGTAGAGGTGCGCGCCGCTGATCGTCGCGAAGATCAGCGGATAGGGCTGTCGGGACACCACGGCCCGCAACCGATCGTCGGCGGTCGGATCGTTCGCTTCGGGATGGCTCATAGGAGGTCCCTCACTTTCTCCAGCTCGGCCTGAACGTTCCGCAGGGCGGCCACGGCGCGGTCGGGATCGATGACGCAATCCTCCATGCGGCCGTAGTGGTCTTCCAGGCAATTCAGCAACAGCAACCGGATCCGATCTTCATCGGGCGAGGGCGGGAGCTTGCTCTCGGAGTAGACCTTTTCCAGCTCCGACTCCTTGGCCGAGAACCAGTCCCGAAGGTGCGCTTCGGTCCAATCACCCCGGCGTATGGCCTTGAGCTGTTCGTGGTTCCGTTGAAGGTCGATGTCGCCCTCGACCATGATCTGCTCGACCTCGAGGATGAGTCGAACGACGTGGTAGGCGAACTTGGTGTCGAATCCATGTTCGGCCACGAGGTCGGCCCTCTTCCCCTGCGCGGTCTTGGTGGACAGCTTGTGCAATTGCGAATAGGCATAGTTCTTGAATCGCGACCAGGAACCCTTGTGCAGGAAGAGTTTCCGGTTCTCGCGCACAAGGTCGCCCACGCGGGTACTATGCAGGACGCAGTTCACCGGGGTGAACAGCGAGTCGATGATATTGGGGTTGTTTTGCATCGCCAGGTTAAAGAACTTGACGATACCGTAGATCTGGATGTCGTAGGTCCGCCCACGGCCTGCGAGGGCATCGTGGTCAACGATGTGGTGCTCCTGGTACTGTTGAAACTGGGGTTTCGGAGTGCCGAATCCGGGGATCTCCCCTCTGAGGTGGGGGAAGACGTCGGCTCGGGGCGGTATGGCCCAGCCGTAGAGGTCCAGATCGCTGGTGTCGGACGAGACGCCATAGGCGACCGAGCCCATGATCGTCTCGTACTGGACGCCGCCCGGCAGCCATCGCGGTGGCTTGATCAGGCTGCGGTCGGTCAGTCGTTGCAACGTGGTCATGCCGCTTGACTCCTCCGAGATTCGTCCGACTCCGATCCGGACTTAGACGCGCCGGATTGTGCACGGGTTCGGGACCATCGATCAAGGCAGGACCGCTCATGAACGACTGGCAGCCCAGGATGGAGAGAATCGTCCAGCACTTCGCCGATCAGCTCCGCGGAATCCGGACGGGCACGATCAGCATCGGGATGATCGAGACGGTCCGGGTCGCGTGCCAGGGGAACCGGGTCGCCATCAACCGCCTTGGGGCGGTCAAGATGCAAGGGGACCGGATCCTGATCACGCCGTTCGATCGGGCCAACGTACCGGCAATGGTCAAGGCCCTGAACGATTCGCGGCTCAGCGCTTATGCGCTCAACCCAACGACGGTCAGCGTCAGCGTACCACCGATCAGCGTGGAGCAGCGACAGGACATCGCCCGGCACATCAAGAAGCTCGGCGAAGAGGCCAAGGTCGCCATCCGGGCGATCCGGCAGCAGGCTCGCAAGCAGATCGAGTCCTCCGGCCGCGGCTCGCTGCGCCGGGTGCAAGAGGCGACCGATGCCGCCATCGAGGAGATCGAGCGGATCCTTAAAGCGAAGGTCGGTGAGCTGACGTGAGGGTCGCTGCGAAGCTTCTCACTCGTCCTGGTTTCTCGTAGGATTGGGGGTCACCCCGAGTGGAGGAACCCAAATGGACTATCCTTTTCCGGGTATGGCCCCCTATCTCGAGCACCCCGTGCTTTGGGAGGGCATCCACGCGCGCCTGATCGTGGCGATTGCCAATCAACTCCAGCCGAAGCTCGACCCGCGCTACATCGCGTCAATCGAGGAACGAGTTTTCATCGAGGGACCACAACGACGGATACGCAATGTCTGGATCCAGAAGGTGCTCGAGGAAAGCGGGTTGGCGCAGCCAACCGAGAGCGATTCCGACACAGCGGTCATCGTGGAGGTCGAGGATCTGAAGCTCCATGAAACGAGGGTCGAGATCCTCGATTCCTATCAAGAAATGAGGCTCGTCGCGCTGATCGAAGTGGTGAGTCCCACCAATAAGGTCGCCGGTCCCGGTCGCGTGTCGTACAAGGCGAAGCAAGGCGAGACGCTCGCGCGGGAGTGTCACCTGGTCGAGATCCACCTGTTACGACACGGCCGACACGTGCTCTGCATCCCCGAATGGCGCGTCAAGCCCCTCAAACCCTTCGATTCTCTCTGCTGCATCAATCGATGGCCTGTGCGGAACCGTTTCGAGCTCGATCCGCGTCCGCTCCGACAGCGGCTGCCTCGCCTGTGGATCCCCCTCGCCGCCGAGGATCCCGACGCGATCCTCGACCTCCAGGCCGCCGTGGAACAGGTCTCTGTTGAAGGACGCTACGCGCGACGGATCCGTTACGATCAGAAGTGCAAACCCCGGCTGAAACCCAAGGAGCAAGGCTGGGCCAACGAACAAATCGCCGCATTCCGGACGGCGCGGCCGGACCTCTTCCCGAAGTGAAGGGAGCCCAGCCTCGACCATGTCCCAGAGACCCTCGGATGCCCGTTTCCCCTCGACGTGCTGGAGCCGGGTCGTCGCCGCCGCCGACCCCGGCCACCCCGACGCGCGCGACGCCCTGGCAGAGCTGTGCGCCGCGTACTGGTTCCCGGTCTACTGCGCTGATCCGACGCAAGGGGCACGATCCCAACGCCGCGCTCGACCTGACCCAGGATTACTTCGCCCGCCTGGTGGAGAAGCCTGTACTGGCCGCTGCCGACCGCCGTAAGGGACGGTTCCGCGCCTTCTTGCTCACGGATTGCGTCCATTTCCTGGCCAACGCGCACGACCGGGCGGTCGCGTTGAAACGGGGTGGCGGCCGGACCTTCGTGCCGATAGACTCGGGCGCGGCCGAAGGTCGTTACGGCGCCGAGCCGGGCCACGACCTGACCCCGGAACGTCTCTTCGAGCGCGCCTGGGCGCTCACCCTGCTGGCCGCGGTGTTCGATGCGCTCCGCCGCGAGTACGAATCCCAGGGGAAGCTGGACGGGTTCGAAGAGCTCAAGATCGTGCTGGAGGAAGGCACGGGCGCCGTCCGTTACGCCGAGATCGCCGCGCGGCTGGGGACCACCGAGGGAGCAGTGAAGGTCGCGGTCTATCGGCTACGGAAGCGCTATAAATCCTTGCTCCGCGAGCAGATCGCCGCGACGGTGGACGACCCGGCCGAGGTCGACGACGAGATCCGCGCCCTGTTCGACGCCCTGGGTTGAGCGGAACGGCCGATTTCCTGAATTATCTCGGTGACCTTTCTCGGGATCTGTTTTACTCAGGGGTAGAGGGCGCGCCGGGCCGAGTGGTTCCGACGCAAGTCCGAATTCGATCTCGAGCCCGAGGGAGGGCCCGTCATGGTCAACGCCGATCCCGTCCGCTGCCCGTCGTGCGGCGCCGAGCGGCCCGCCGACGCCCCTGGGGGCCTCTGTCCGCGCTGCGTGCTCCGGCACGCGATGGAGTCCGATAGCGCCACGGGCGACACTCCGGCGCCCGAGCCGTCCTGCCTCGGACCGGTTCTGGAGGCGCTGACACCGACCGGCGGCTCGGTTCCCCGGATCCGACTTTTCGACGGCGGGACGACGGCCCGCGAAGGCGATGACGAGCCCGATCTGGGCGTGCGACTGGGTTCGTCCGGGATACCGGCCGCACCGGGCGACGCCGTCCACCTCGAGCTCCTGGGCGAGATCGCCCGCGGCGGCATGGGTGCTGTACTCAAGGGTCGAGATCCCGACCTTGGTCGCGACCTGGCCGTCAAGGTCCTGCTCGAAGCGCACAAAGACAAGCCCGACCTGCTCCGCCGGTTCATGGAGGAGGCGCAGATCGCCGGCCAGCTCCAGCATCCGGGAGTGGTCCCGGTCTATGAGCTGGGTGCCTTCGCCGATCACCGGCCTTACTTCAGCATGAAGCTGGTCAAGGGCCTCACGCTCGCCAGCTTGCTCAAGGCGCGGTGCCGGGCGCGGGTCTCCCGACCCCGCCCCATTTCCGGAGGACCTGCCCCGGTTCCTGTCGATCTTCGAGCAGGTCTGCCGGACGATGGCCTATGCCCATTCGCGCGGGGTGATCCACCGCGACCTGAAGCCGTCGAACATCATGGTGGGCGGCTTCGGCGAGGTGCAGGTGATGGACTGGGGCCTGGCCAAAGTGCTGGCCTCTGGCGGCGTGGCTGACCAGTCGCGGGCCGTCGAGCGGCATGAACAGCTCAGTGTCGTCCGTACGCTCCGGACCGGCTCCGATGCCGACGCCTCGCAGGCCGGCAGCGTGATGGGCACGCCGGCCTACATGCCTCCCGAGCAGGCCGGCGGTGACATCGAGGCGCTCGACGAGCGGGCCGACGTCTTCGGCCTAGGCGCGATCCTCTGCGAGGTGCTGACCGGTGCTCCGCCGTACACCGGTCCGGACGGCAAAGCGGTCTTTCGCAAGGCCTTCTGTGGCGACCTGGCCGACGCGTTCGCCCGGCTCGACGCTTGCGGGGCCGAGTCCGCGTTGATCGACCTAGCGAAGTCCTGCCTGGCGCCGGAGCTGCTCGACCGGCCACGGGACGCACGGATCGTGGCCGAACGGCTAACCGATTACCTGGCCGGCGTCCAGGAGCGGCTGCGCACCGCCGAGCTCGGTCGCGCGGCCGAGTCGGCCCGGCGCTGGAGGCGGTCCGCACGGCGCGGGCCGAGCGGCGGGCACGACGGCTGACGGCCGGACTGGCCGCGGCCATCTTCGCCGCGATCGCCCTGGGCGGCGGCGGGACGGCCTGGGTCGTATCGGCTCGCAACGCCCAGCGCGCCGCCGCTGCCCACGAGACCGCCGAGATCCTCGACCGCGTGATCGTGCTGAGGGCCAGGGCTGCGCCGCCCCGCCCGGCTCCATCATCCCCTGGAACGAGGCGCTGGCCGAGGCCAACCGCGCCGCCGAGCAGTCCCGCAAACTGGCTGACCCGGCGCTGAAGGACCGCATCGACCGCGAGATCGTCGAGCTGGATCAAGGCCGCCGGGATGCCGAGATCCAGGCCGCTCGGCTCGTGGTTGACCGCAAGCTCTTCTCGGACCTGGAATCGGTGCGCGGCGATCGCGCCGAGCATAACGACCCGAAGCGCACCGATGCCGACTACGCCGCCGCCTTCCGACAGGCCGGGCTCGACCTGGACAGGTCCGTCCCCGAGGCAGCCGGCGCCTGGATCGCCGGCCACAGCGCGCCGATCGAGCTGGCCTCATTCCTCGACGACTGGGCGAAGGTGCGCAGCGAGGCCGGCGGCGATGAGGAAGCCGTTGGCCACCTGGTCGGGGCCGCCCGCGCCGCCGACGCCGACCCCTGGCGCGACGCCCTTCGCGCCGGCTTGGGGACCAAGGCCGCCACGGCCCTGGAGGCCCTCCACAAATTGGCCGGGGACGAGAAGGCCCTGGAGGCCCAGCCGGCCGAGAGCCTGCGGCTGCTGGCCAAGCGGCTGAAGGCGGCCGGCGACCGGGATGGTGCGACGCGGCTCTTGCGCCGGGTCTGGCGGCTGCGACCGGACGACTTCTGGGTCAACTTCGAGCTGGCCCTATCGCCGGGAGCTGAGAGCGGGACGATCGAAGAGGTGTACCCGCGGCCGGAGGAGGCGGTGCGGCACCTGACAGCCGCCGTCGCGGTCCGGCCCGGCAGCCACATCGCCCACAACATCCTCGGCGGCGCGCTGCACAGACAGGGGAGGCACGATGAAGCGATCGCCGAGTACCGCATCGCCATCCGTCTCAAGCCCGACTACGCCACGGCCCACATCAACCTCGGCAACGCCCTGCGCGTCCACAGGAAGTACGATGAGGCGATCGCCGAGTACCGCATCGCCATCCGCCTCCAGCCCAACTGCGCCGGGGCCCATGCTAACCTCGGCTTCGCACTCGATTCCGCCGGCCAGAGGGCTGCGGCAATCGCCGCCTGGCGGGAGTCGGTCCGCCTCAGGCCCGAGAAGGCCAATGTCCATTACTGGATCGGCCGCGCATTGCTTCTGGAGGAACGCACCCAGGAGGCAGTCGAGGCATTCCGGCAGGTACTCGCCCTCTATCCTGCCGGCTCGCAGCAAGCCCTGGAGGCCAGGCAGGTCCTGTCGGGGTCCAATCCGTATGCGCGGCTCTGGGGCATTGTGAAGGGCACGGACCATCCCAAGGATGCCGAAGAGGCCATCCTCTTCGCCAACATGGCCAGAATGGTCGCCCACTACAGCACCGCGGCCCGGCTCCTGGCCGAGGCCCTGACGGCCGACCCGAGGCTCGGCGACGATCGTCAGACCTGGCATCGTTACAACACCGCATCCGCCGCCGCGCTGGCCGGTTGCGGCAAAGGGAAGGACGAGCCGCCGCCCGACGAGACCGCGCGGGCCAGGTTGCGCAGTCTGGCGCTCGACTCGCTCAAGGCCGAGTTGACGGCCTGGGGCAAAGTCGTCGACAGGAGCGACCCGAGTGCGCTGGCGGTCGTGACGCAGACCCTCCAACACTGGAAGGTCAACACCGACCTGACCGGCATCCGCGACGGCGCGGCACTCAACAAACTCCCCGAGGCGGAACGAAAAGCGTGGCAGTCGCTCTGGGCCGATGTCGATCGCGTGCTCCGGCGAGCCGAAGGAGGCAAGCCATGAACGAGCCGAGCCGAGCCGAGGCCACTCGCGACCACGGAGGCGGAGCGACTGCCCCGAAGACCGCCGACCCGGCCAGCGTCTGGGACAGCCTGGCCACCAGTCTCGGCGGCCTGCCGCACGTGCTGCTCCGCGATACCGACGCCGATGGCGAGGCGCCCTCCGAGCCGCCCTCCCGGCCTGGTTCGGCCGAGATGCCCGCGCCCGGCAAGGGGCCAGAGCGGCTCCAGCTCCTGGGCGAGATCGCTCGTGGCGGCATGGGCGCCGTGCTCAAGGGTCGCGACCCCGACCTCTGCCGCGACCTGGCCGTCAAGGTCCTGCTGGACAAGCACCGCGACGACCCGGGCCTGCTCCGCCGCTTCGTCGAGGAGGCGCAGATCGCCGGCCAGCTCCAGCATCCCGGGATCGTCCCGGTCTACCGGCTCGGTACCTTCCCCGACCAGCGCCCGTACTTCACCATGAAGCTGGTCAAGGGCCGCACGCTGGCGGCGCTGCTGGCCGAGCGAGGGGACCGCGCTGGGCGCGGGTCTCCTGACCCCGCCCACGGACTGACCGAAGGTCTCCAGCCTCCCGGAGAGTTGCCCCGGTTCCTGTCGATCTTCGAGCAGATCTGCCGGACGATGGCCTATGCCCATTCGCGCGGGGTGATCCACCGCGACCTGAAGCCGTCGAACATCATGGTGGGCGGCTTCGGCGAGGTGCAGGTGATGGACTGGGGGCTGGCCAAGGTGCTGGCCCGCGGCGAGGCGGCTTGGCGGTCGAGCGAACCATCCCAGCCGGACGAGACTGTGATCGCCACGGCGCGGAGCGGCCCGGCGGGCTCGGATCTCTCCAGCATCGGGTCGGTCATCGGCACGCCGGCCTACATGGCGCCAGAGCAGGCCCGCGGTGAAATCGCGCGCGTCGATACGCGGGCCGACGTCTTCGCGCTCGGCGCGATCCTTTGCGAGGTCCTGGCGGGCCGGCCGCCTTATGTCGGCCGCGTGCCCGGCGAGGTCCAGCGCAAGGCGTCGCGCGGCGACCTGGCCGAGGCCCTGGCGGATCTGGGTTCGTGCGGGGCGGATGAGGAGCTGATCGCCATCGCGCGCGACTGCCTGGCCGCGGAGCCGGTGGACCGGCCCGGCGATGCGGGCATCGTGGCGGATCGCATCGGCGGCTACTTGGCCGGTGTGGGCCAGCGGTTGCGAGAGGCGGAAGTCGAGCGGACGGCGGCGGCCGCGCGGGCCGAGGCGGCCGAGGCCGCTACGGCGGTGGAGCGGCGCGCCCGTCGGCTGACACTGGGACTGGCCGCGACCGTGCTGCTCCTGATCGGTGCCGCGGGCGGCCTATATACCTGGCTGGAGTCGGAGCGCGCCGTCCGCCGCGCCGCCACCGAGCGGTCGGTCGTCGCGGCGCTGGACCAGGCCGCCGACCTGCGCGCCACGGCACTGGCGGCCCCGCCCGATCAGCCCGGCCCGTGGGTCGAGGCGCTGGCCGCGGCGCATCGCGCCGAGGACGAGATCCGCCGCGGCGAGGCCGACGAGCCATTGCGGCAGCGGGTGAAGAACGAGGTTGCGGCCATCGAGAAAGGCCGCCGTGAGGCGGACGATCGGGCCGCCCGGCTCGCGGCCGATCGCCAGCTTTTATCCGAGCTGGAATCGATCCGCGGCGACCGCGCCGAGCATTTCGACCCGAAGCGCACCGACGCCGAATACGGCGCTGCCTTCCGCAACGCCGGTCTCGACCTGGACGCGAAAGACCCCAAGCAAGCCGGCGCCTGGATCGCCGAACGGACTGTACCGATCGAACTGGCCGCGTTCCTCGACGACTGGACCATGGTTCGTCACAAGGCCGGCGCCGATGAGAAGGCGGCGGCCCGACTGGTGGAAGCGGCCCGTGCCGCCGACCCCGACCCCTGGCGCGACGCCCTCCGTGCCGGCATCGCGGCCAGAGGCACCGCGGCGGTCGAGGCCCTCCACAAGTTGGCCGGTGATGACAAGGCGCTGGACGCTCAGCCGGCCGAGAGCCTGCTGCTGCTGGCCCTGCGGCTCAAGGCAGCCGGCGACCGGGATGATGCGGCTCGGGTGCTGCGCCGGGCTTGGCGACTGCGGCCGGATGACTTCTGGGTCAACTATGAACTGGCCCGCTCACAAGGGACAGAGACCGGGTCCATCACCGAGATGTTTCCGTGTCCCCAGGAAGCGTTACGGCACATGACGGCGGCGATCGCGGTCCGGCCGGGTAGCCCCATGGCCCACAACAACCTCGGCGGCATCCTCTGGGAGGTCTTACACGACTCCGAGGCGGCTGTCGCCGAACTCCGGACCGCGATCCAACTCAAGCCCGACCACGCCAAGGCCCACCTCAACCTCAGCATTGCCCTGTACGCTCAGGGAAAGTGGGATGAGGCGATCGCCGAATGCCGCACTACCATTCGACTCCGGCCCGAGCTCGCCGTGGCCCACGGCAACCTCGGCAACGTCCTGTCCGCTCAGGGAAAATGGGATGAGGCAATCGTTGAATACCGCACCGCCATTCGACTCCAGCCCGACGTCGCCGTGGCCCACGGCAACCTCGGTGCGCGCTGGTCAGGCAGGGGAAGCTGGATGAGGCGATCGCCGAATGCCGCGAGGCGATTCGCCTCAAGCCCGACCTCGCCGAGGCCCATCACAACCTTGGCAATTCCTTGCAGTCCCAGGGGAAGCTGGATGAGGCGATCGCTGAATACCGCACTGCCATCCGCCTCAAGCCCGAAGTCGCCAATGCCCATCACGACCTCGGGCTCGCCCTGGTGGGCCTGGGGAAGCTGGATGAGACGATCACTGAATATCGCACCGCCATTCGCCTCAAGCCCGACTTCGCCATCGCCCACCAGAACCTCGGCGTCGCCCTGCGCACTCAGGGGAAGTGGGATGAGGCGATCACCGAATTCCACACCGCCATCCGCCTCGAGCCCGACCTCGCCCTGGCCCACGCCAATCTCGGCGACGCCCTGAAGCAGCAAGGGCGTTATGAAGAATCGCTCCGCGAGTACAAGACGGGACATGAACTGGGCTCGAAGCAGCCCGGATGGCGCTATCCGTCGGCTGAGTGGGTACGCCAAGCCGAGCGGTTGGTTGGTCTGGCCAGTCGCCTGCCCGCCATTCTCAAGGACCAGGACCGGCCCACCAGCCCGGCTGAGGGAATCGAGTTCGCCATGCTGTGCTACAAACAGGGCAGGCATGCGGTCTCCGCGCGGCTGTACGACGAGGCCCTGACGGCCGAGCCGAAGCTCGGCGGCGATCGCCGTAGTCGCCGCTTCTATCACGCCGCCTGCGCCGCCGCCCTGGCCGGCTGCGGCAAAGGCAAAGATGATCCCGCGCCCGACGCAGCCGAGCGGGCCAAGCTCCGCGGCAAGGCGCTCGACTGGCTCAAGGCCGAGCTGGCGGCCTGGGGCCGGATCCTTGACAGGGGCGACACGAAGGCGCGGGAGGACGTCGTGCAGATTGTCAAACACTGGAGAGTCGATGCTAATCTGGCCGGGGTCCGCGATCCCGATGCCTTGAGCAAGCTGCCCGAGGCCGAACGGAAAGCCTGGCAGGCCCTCTGGTCCGACGTCGATCGCTGCTCCAGCGAGCGGTAGAGTCTGCCTTCGTACGATCTCTGCGCCGAGTGCGCATGTGTCGTGAGGGAAGAGTCTCACGCGGAGACGTGGAGGAACGCGGAGTCCGAATCCGATGGCCGAGAATCGGCTTGGGATCGATGAGGGATCTCTCCGCGTCTCCGCGTGGAATCCGGTTTGGGACGACGGCGGTTGCGGCCCGGCCGCGTTAGGAGGGAAGCCATGAAACCCGCTCAATCAGTCCACGAAAGAAGGAAGGCGAGGACTGAGACACTGGGATCGGGAAGCGCTTCGCCGCGCCCCGAAGGGTCACAACAGATCAGCCCGGGCGTTGCCCCAGGACCGGGTCGACCACACCAAGCCAAGCTCTGAATGGGCGACACAAGGCTAGAGCGATTCACGCTTGGGTTGCAGACGCTTCATTTCAGCTCGAAGTGGCACCGGGTGAATGGATCGTCCTGGCCGGAATCCACGCGCTGACGCTTCGGGCTTGTACCAGATCTCTGCGGTCATCGCGTGGGCAACCCATCAGGTAAGCGCACTAGCCGGACCCTGGACTTGTGGCGCCCCTTCAGGGTCCGCGGAGACGCCGATCGCGATCCCAGGATTTCGTCCCTCACTTTCCCGCTGGCGTAGACTTACTCACGCCTCCTTTGAGCCTAAGGAGCCACGAGCGACTTCAGGAAGAGCAGCAGACCGAGCCGCTGCTCGGGAC
>CAWJTQ010000029.1:0-34977 GCA_963845695.1 uncultured Isosphaeraceae bacterium
CAGGGTCCTGTCCGACCCCACGATCAACGGGCAACTCGACCCCCAAGGAGCAAGCGACCTGCGCGGAATCTTTCAACCAGAAACACAGCGACGGGACGACCGTGATGAGCGCCCTGGCGCGTCCTGGGGCATCATCGCCGGCTTGAGCCATCAGAGTCGTCGGCGCCCGCAGAGGAATGACTCCCGTGGCGAACGGGTAAAGGCAACATCTCGAATTCACGAATGAATATACATGGACGATTAAAGAATGACTTGCCAAGTTGCCCGGTCTACGCCAATACTATATCGATGTCCCTGTTTCCAGGTCCGGCTTGGCAATCAGAGCGATGAGGTCGGGTCATGTGTGGAGTGTTGCAGGAGTATGTCGAACGCATTCCCGATCTGCTCGAATCCGTGCGCGGGAACCAAGAATGGGCGGAAGGGTCTCGAATCGGAACCCAGGTAGCCCGAGAAAGACTGGAACTTCGGACGCACCTCGTACGATCAGCCGCTGAATGGTCTGCGAGACGAGGTCAGGCTGCGATCGGCCTCTCGCACGGTGCAGGGGTCGCCATCTGAGAATGGACGACGGGCAACGACGTCGCGATTGGGATACGATGGCGGCGGTAAGAGAGCACATCAATGGGTGAGCCCGCGGGAAGAATTGATGAGGTCGTTCTGAGGAAGATCCGTGGGAAGATCGTGCAGGGTCTCGTGCGACTCGCTCGCGCAGAGCCGGTCCGAGCCGGAAAGGGGCAAAGCAATCTTCCCGAGCCCACTGAAGCGCAGCGGCGCGATGCGATCGAGAAGGCACTAACCGACCTCAAAGCCAACTTGGTTGAGCTCTCGCGAGCGATCGACCAGTCCCGGTCCCAATTCTTGGAGGCGATCGTCAACTTCCGACCGGAGAAATCGACCAACGATTCCGACTTAGAAAAACTGATGCAAACGACTCGGCGGGCGATGGAGACGGTAGCAACCCTGCGCCATGATACCTCCGGAGGACGTAACCCGATCGGAGCCTCAGAAGCTCAAAGACTTCCTGGACGAGGTTCGACTCAAGGCGTTCGTCGAACAGGCGTGCCAGCCGATCTCGGAACTGATCAACGAATGGTTCCCCGTCCAGAAAATCTTTGTTGCGGTGCATGGCATCGGAGACCAGTTCCTTAACGAGACCGTCCAGTCGGTCGCGGTCCGGGTCTGCGATTACGTTGGAGTTCCGGCTGCCCTGCCTTTGGGGCGGTTTCACGGAGGTGGAGCGACAGTCACCGGCGCGTTCCTCCCCGACCCCGATCGTGATCCGCCAGTGAATTGCGCGTTCGCCGAGATTTATTGGGCCGATGTCCCCCGCGGTCCCGCTTCCGATGAGCATACTCTGGAGGAGCCCAAGAAGTGGGCTCGCACGCTGGTCGAGCGACTTGAGATTAAAAGCGCCCAATGACCCGCTCCCCATTGACTCGAAATGGAGACGGGCCGTTTCCAAATTCCTGAAACGATCAGCCACGAACCCGGCGGCTGACGCGGAAGAAGCCCGGCGAAATGACCGGCGTCTCGAGCAACTGCTGGAAGAACTCATTCAGGGGGTGATCGTCGCCGATCGTCTCGTTTTCCTCGCGGACAAGGCTGGGCTCTTCAAGTTCAACCTCAAGAAGCTGCTCAACGATTACCTCAACGATGTCCAGGTTGTGACGGAGTTTGAGGACTTCCGGAAGCGGCTCCTCGACATCTTCGACGAGGTTCTCGAGAAGATTCATCGCTACTTTTATCGATCCGAGATCTACATCGTTGCTCACAGCGAGGGGACAGTCGTCTCCTTCATGGGCCTACTCCGAGGTATCTCCGAACGCGAAAACCGGAAGTTGACCGCGGCCGCGCACTGGAGCGGCATGATCCGCGGCCTCATGACGATCGGCTCTCCGTTGAACAAGCATGTACGGTTCTGGCCCGAGCTCTTTGACCAATTCAAACTCTCCGAGATCCCATCGAATCCCGCGAAAATCGTCTGGAAGAACTATTACGACTATGGTGACCCGATTGGCTACGACTTGAAGCCGACTAGGGCCTGGATGGTCCACACAGGGTGGGATCGCTTCTTTGAGTTCTCGAACCCGCGTGACAAGGATCCCAAGGCCAAAGACTCCGGGGACGATATCGGATTCACCCGCTATTATTTCCCGGGGGAAGCCCACAACGAGTACTGGCGGGACCCAGGAGTCTTCGGTCACTTCATCGAGGATGTCGTCGATCCCATCCAGAATCGAACGCCGACTTTTCTCAAGCCGAAGAAGGGGCCCCACGGTGTAACCGCAAAGCCCTATGGGGTACCCGCAACGAGACTCCTCGCGCGGCTAACGAGCTACCCCATGCCGTACTTCCTGTCGGCGGTCCTTCTCTTCGTGGCTTGCTACATCCTCTACAAGGCGGTACGCGGATGCCTGGATCCGATCGCCGCTCGGTTCGATTCCTCGCCACAAGTCTTCATGAACGTCCTGGGTCTCTCTGGCTTGATCGCGGGCATGTCGTTGCTGGCGCAGATCCCCCGACTGGCCAAAGGAATGGGGTGGCGGGTCTTGGCGCTGATTCTCGCTCTCGTTTTTTCCTCGGGCTATTTTCTGTTGGAGAGCGCCAACAGGACGAGCATCGAGCGCATCTTTACCGCGGCCGTGGAGGACGGTCCGGTGTTCAACAAATTGAACACGCCGCTCGTGATCGCCCTCGCTGTTGGTGTGCTCCTGTTGTTTGCTGTCAAAGACCTTCGGCCCGTCCTTTTCACACTCCTGCCCGTGGTGTTCTGGGTCCTCGTACTTCGGATCGCAAACGGGTTCCTCTCTGGTGATGAGTCGCAATCGCCGGATCCCTCGCGGTGGCACGGGTGGGCGTTGATCTCGGTCGCTCTGTTAATCGCCCTCATGGCCTGGCAGGTCTCGACCTGGTACCCGGAGGTCGGGACGAAGCCGTTGGTCCACACCGGCGGGCTCGTCGTCCTGCTGGTGGTCTCCGTACAGTTCGCTTTCAGTTCGGTTTCCGTGGATCGAAGCGCTCGAGAAACGCTCGCCAAGACCTACGAAGACAAGATTCAAGGAGTTCTCGGCCGGGTAGTTGAGAGCTCTCGTGAGAAAATGGCGAAAGCCCCTGGCGAATCGAGCCCCAGCACACCCGAGGCCGAGAAACTGTTGACCGACGCCGCGAGCCTCAAGATCGTGTCCGAAGCAGCTCTCGAGCAAGGTGCAATCTGGCCGGTCTACTTAGCCGGTGTTGCGTCGCTCTACCTCTGGTGGCTGGCAATCCTCCTGTTTAATCTGACTTTTGTCTGGCATCTCTACATCCGATGGGGAGGGGCGTCGAAATATATCGAGCAACGGAGCGAGGCAGAGGCATTGAGGCGCAAGAACAGTGAGGGCCAACTCAGTCACCCGTGAATCCTGAAGCACATCAGGTGGTCTGAGTTCAACCTCCCAGCCCACAAGCGGCACCGGTTCGTATGAGCCGCGCATCGGGATGGAGTCCACGCCTTCGCTCGATACGGATTATTGATCCGAGTTGGTCCTCGACTCCCATCGGAGCATCGTGCTGACCATGAGGGGGATGATAGCACGTCGCGTGCGGGGTCAGTTCGGAATCGGCACGTACTTCACGCAGCAGGGACTTCGTACCTCGACGACCTGGCCGGTCGGCTCGAGGGCACCCGTCTTGGGGTTGACACGGAAAACGACGATCGTGTTCGAGGACATATTCTCGGCCAGCACATACGAGCCGGTCGGATCCACTGCGAAATTGCGCGGGGTCTTGCCGCGAGTCGGCTGGTACTCGACGAGCGTCAAGCGGCCGGTCCCGGGGTCGATCGAGTAGACGGCCAGGCTGTCGTGACCTCGGTTGGAGCCGTAGAGGAATCGCCCCGATGGGTGGACCACAACCTCGGCGGTCGAGTGCCGTGGCGCAGACCGCGATGGGCATCGTCGGCACCGTCTGGATCTCGGTGAGCGTGCCGTGATCGGGATCGTAATCGAACGCGGTCACCGTGCAGTCGATTTCATTGATCACATAGGCGTGCTTGCCGTCGGGATGGAACGCGAAATGGCGAGGGCCCGAGCGATCCTTGAGCTTGGTCGCAGGCGGGTCGTTGGGGGCGAGCTTGCCGTGGATCGGGTCGAACTTGTAGACGAAGACGCGGTCAAGGCCGAGGTCGGCGACCACGGCGAATCGATTGGCCTTGTCGAGGTTGATCGAATGGGCATGCGGGCTCCCCTGTCGCCTGGCGTCGAAGACCTTGCCCGTGTGTTGGACGAACTCGGACGCGGAGCCGAGTTTTCCATCGGGGCCGATCGGCAGCACAGCCACGCTGCCGCCCCCGTAGTTGGCCACGAGGACGTTCTTGCCCGTGGCGTCGACCACCAGATGGCATGGCCCGTCGCCGACCGTCGATTGCTGGTTGAGCCTGGTCAACTCCCCGGTCTTGGGATCGAGGGCAAATGAGGTGACCGCGCCCGAGCCCTTGCCGTCGCTCTCGTTCACAGCGAAGAGGTACTTGTGCGTTGGGTGGACCGCGAGGAACGAGGGATTGTCTAGCTCAGCGGCGAGCGTCGGCTCCGACAGCTTGCCGGTCGCCGTGTCGAGCTCCATCCGGTAGATGCCCTTGCTCTGGGTGCGGCCCGTGTATGTGCCCACGAACACCCAGAACTTCTCGGGGGCCGCCGCGGAGCTCGGGGTCGTACCGAGACACGCCGTGACGGCGAAGATCAGCATCGTCAATAACCACCATCGCGCGGCGAGAGTGCTGTCGAAGACCATCGGTGTAGACTCCAGTTAGTTGAGCCAGTGGATCGGAGACGAGTCCGCGGCCGACACGAGAGGTTCCTTGTCAGGTGTCGCTAACTCGCACGTATGACCTCCCTGCGGATCTCCCAGCGCCGGGTGGGATTCCCTTGAGGAGCGTAAGATAAACCGAAAACGAGGACAAAGCAATCATCCCGCCGCACGACACCGACCTCCAATGATTCTCCACGCCGTCGGCGCAGCCGGATCCCACTTGCCTTGTGAGTTCCAGCCGGATAATCTCCCCGAGTGTCCAGACGAACAGATTCCGTGCTGGGGGGAGACGTTGACGAGGAGGATTCGATGACGATCACCGTGTCATCCGTCCCGTTGGAGGAGGCTGTGCCTCTGCGGGAGCTGTACCGGCAGGAGATGAACTGCCAGATCATCCACGACTCCTTGCCCAGGAGGGGCTTCGGCAATCTGTTCCTGCTCCAACGGGATGAGCGAGTCGCCGGATACGGCTTCGTGATGGGCTATCACGGCGAACCGAAGGACATGATTCGGGAGTTCTACGTCTTGCCCGCCCTTCGCGGCTCGGCGCTGTCGATGTTCCGGCGGCTGATCGAGGTGAGTGGGGCGCGGCGCATCGAAGCCCAGAGCAACGACGTCCTCCTCACTCTCATGCTCTACGACTGCGCAACCGAGATTACGAGCGACAGGATCTTGTTTCACGACGCCCTGACCACGAACCTCGACGTCCCCGGCGCCACAGTTCGCGAAGTCACGGCCACCGACAAGGAAAGGATCTTCGAGCACAAGGTCGAAGGCATGGGCGATTGGTTGATCGAGCACGACGGCGCCCTGGTTGCGACCGGCGGCATCGCCCTTCACTACAACCCACCATACGGCGACATCTTCATGGAGGTCGACGAACCCTTCCGCCAGCGGGGCTACGGTAGCTACCTGGTCCAGGAGTTGAAGCGGATCTGCTACGAGAGGGGTCGCAAACCGGCGGCACGCTGCAACGCCACGAACGCGGCCTCCCGGGCAACCTTGCAGAAGGCAGGACTCTTGCCCTGCGCCCGCATGCTGAGCGGTGTCCTCCGGTCCGGTTGAGGACCGCCCGATCCACCAGAGTTCCTCACCAATCTTGGCTCATGAGCCCAACTTGCTTCATTTGAACTAAACCGCTTCGCGGTGGGGTCTTGACCGCCTGGGCACCTGATGCCAAGCTGTACTTCTCGTCGGGCTTCAGCGTCAAATGCCTTGTCCAAAGCACGCAGATTGCCCAGCCATTCAATCCCCATATAGCAAACGTCGTGCCCTTCTCGGCGGCTCAGTTCAACGAGATTGTATCCGGCAGGCCGAGCCCGCCTGAGTTCAGTCCACGCCACGCATCGGCCCACCGGATACAACCTTCTTCATTTTCGTAGCCCGCGAGTGCAGCGCGACCGAGTCACTAAGAAGGATTAAAGTCGGAAGCCCGCAGCCACGCCCTGGCGGGCTCGACGGCCAGTTGCCCGTCAACGACCGGTCGCCGTGTCGGGGGCTTCGAATTGCCGATGTTCCGCTGGAAATTAATCGTAACGGGCGCCTTGAAGTCCTTCCGGTCGAATTGGAACCAGAAAGCGTCGCTGGGGTTCCCCACACCCGGTTTGGCCCGCCGATTATAAGCAGCGGTGAGCGTGAATTCGTCGGTATAGCCGAGAACGAAGTGCTGGCTGCCGTCTTTGACGTTACTTATGGGAAGAAGCTTACCAGCTCTGGCGAGAGGCACGGCAGTCACCCAGACCTGCAAGGTGATGCTATACTGCACTTCGACGACAGGATTCGGCATACCACTTTGTCCACCGCCCTTGAAGTTGAGGACGGACAGTCTCGGCGCGTCATCAATGGCGAGCGTGAACGGCGCGAGTTGCGCCGGCCAAGTTCCACGCCGGTCCACTTCCTGAAGGCCGCAGCACCGGGACGCCCACCGGCGTCCCCGGCAAGCCATAGAGAAAGCCCATGGACGCCGTATCGCCGCTTGCGCTCACCTCCGCATAAAACGGCAGGTGTTGTGGTCGACCGGGAACGTCGAGGAATGCATCGAGCATCGGAGCTGACTGGTTGTAATTCGCAGTGATCTCATTGAGGCCGTTAAGCCACACGACCTTGATGCTTTGCCGGATCACGTTCTGAATACATCCCATCACCCAGGGTTCGGGAGCAGCGGGGGTCGGCGGGAAGTCCGGGGATCGACTGCCGCCGATTGTGACGCCGGGCGGGGCTGCATCGACAACGAGCTGGCTCGCATACTCCATCGTCTTCGACGTGATGAATGGACCACGCTTCCCGATCCCCGGCTCGAAATTCACCAGGTCTTGTCCGAGAACGGGTGTAGGTGTGGTAATCGCGGATACTCCCCCACTCAAGACGAGAGCCATGGGAACTCCTTCGGAGCATTGTGCCCCCAACTGGAAGTCGAGTCCGAACCGAGCTGCATCACTGCAAGCCGACGAAGAGCCCGTTAGTCAACGAGAGATCTGAGATCGGACCTCGATAGCTCTCGAAGTTTTCTGTGCGCCCTCGGAGACACGCACCTCCGATCGGCCACGGGGTGATGCGGGTCATGACGGCCGCTTCTTAAGATTGATCACGATTGGCGCCCATCTCCCGAAGAGTCCTTCGGCAAAGTGCGAGTGGTCACGATCATCGACGCCTTGTGGGTCGAGATAAGCGACGGGAATGTCCCCGTCCCCGTGGGCGGCCTTTGGAAGCATCGGTGGCCTCTTCTCTGAGCCGTTTGCGTCGTCGCTGGCAGTTCGGTCGGTGCGACATCTCCCTCAGGGAGGTTGCTCAGAAACCGCAAGTTTCCCATCGATTACCTTGGCCTTGTGACTCGTCGCGTCTTCACGGATCTGTAATGCGCAATCGCAGGAGGGCTTTTGACATTACCCGATGTTCCGCCATCGGTCTGCTACCCCAGCGGGCGCCGCCGGCAACGACGAGGTCCGAAGCCTGGGGGACCATGGAGCCTCGATCGTTGGATCGGCCGGGAACGCGCGAGCTGACTCGGCGACTGCCAGCATCACGGCGGTCGGGACCTAGCAGTCCGGGACATGGTCAACCCAGGTGAAGTGCCGATAAAGGCCGTGATAATCAACAAGCCAAAGATGCTGTCAGGCTTGGACCAAAAGGGACGTGGTCAGGCATTGGGGGCTGGCCAATCCCCCGTCGCGGATGATGCACCACCGGCCGATAGGCACGACAGGAGGATAAAAGATAATGAATGAAGATATAAAAGAAAGAAGTTGGAAAGGAAAAGGTGGTAGATGAGTAGATAGGATAGAAGATAGAGTTTAAATTAATTGTTCAGGTTCTCACTATAGAAAAGATAGGAGTAATATAAGAAAAAGGAAGAGGGAAGGAATAAAAATACAGGAAGGTTAGTAACGACCGCGAGGCGATTGGTACCTTGGGCATGCATTTACACCTTGATCACGATCGGTTGAGCGGTAGCCCAGGTCCCAGCCTGATAGCGGACGCCAGAAAGCGCCGTTGGAGCTCTTGGGTCTGCTCGAAGTCCTGGAGAACTTGCGTGAGCAGATAGTCGCTGAGTACGCGGAGTAGGGAATACATCCCGATACCGAAGGTGTAAGAGAGCCGCAGTTACTGACAGAACTGGTAAATAAAGGGTAAGAAGAAAACACTGTAGGCGAGCGCATGGATGTGCACGTAGGGCGAGAGCGCCCGGATTCTACGCACCAGATACCGCAGGTCGTTGTACACCGCGAGGGTAGCCGCACAGGTGCCATGTAGCAGGCCCACGAGGAGCACCAGGACGTAATCGGGGAAGGTGATAACAATGGCAGATACTGATACTGTTCATAGTATAGATGAAACATTATCAACTGCTGATAGCTATGCGCCGGATCGTCGAAGGCATAGAGATCGAGCGTGAGGTGCGAGGGGGGCGTCTCGAACGATTGGAGGAACAGGTCGACCAGGACATCCCTGAGCCGCCACAGGTGCGGAATCGAGAAGGCGTTCTCGAAGCGGGACAGGGTCGGTTGACTGGCCAAGTCGGGAAACTCAGGGAGACGATCGGCGATCACCTTGAAGACCGGATCCGAGCGGAGGGTATCGTGGTCGTTCTGGTCCTCGTAGTCGGCGAGGATGCAGTAGATCCGCTGCCGCACCATGCTCAGGAGGGGCTGTTCCACAAAGTAGGGATCGCGGTGGTCCTCGAGGGCGGCGGCGAATGGTGGTGAGGCTAACTCCCGGGTGATCCAGAAGATGAACGAAGTAACCCCGTTGTCTCCCCGCAAGGGAAGGCGAACTGCAAAGAACGCTGATGAGACAGCGGCGGAGGGATGAGGGAACAAGCCAATGCCGATCGGTAGTGGACCGGATAGAGGGTGAGTCCGCCCACGGACGAGATCCCCTTGCCGCGAAAGCGGGCTGACGTCCCTCGGGTGTTCCGTCACGAGAGAACCTTGGCTAACCGACAAAGGGAGACAAGCAGGATTCCTACCATGCGCGATCGAGCCATGCAAGCATTATATCTGCTGGGACTCGATCCCATTGCGGAATCGCAAGCCGACGGCCATTCCGATGGCTTTCGACTGGAACGCCGTTGTGCCGATGCGCTCAACCGAGTCCATCGCTTGGTGAGCAACCGGCAGGGTCCCCAATGGATTCTGGAAGGGGACATCAAAGCCGGCTTTGATCGCATCAGCCACCCCTGGCTGTTGACGCACGTCCCTATGGACACCCGAGTGCTGCGGCAATGGTTGGAAGCGGGTTTCCTGGAGAAGCATGCCTGGTTCGCCACCATGGAGGGAACACCTCAGGGCGGGATCATTTCCCCCGTCTTGGCGAACTGGACCCTGGATGGACTGCAACGGTTGCTGGCGGAACGTTTCGCCAACACACCGCAACAACGGAAGAACAAAGTCCACCTGGTCCGATATGCGGATGACTTCTTGATCACGGGCATTTCCAAGGAACTTCTCCGTGACCAAGTCCAACCTCTCGTGGCTCACTTCTTGAAGGAACGTGGCTGAGAACGTTCCCACGAGAAAACCCAGATCACGCATGGGGAACATGGCTTCGACTTCTTGGGACAGACCGTGCGACGCTATCGCTGCGGCACGGTCTTGACCAAGCCGTCAGCCCGTAACGTCAAGACATTCTTGACCAAGATCCGGGAAACGATCAAGAACTCGGGCGACCAAACGGCAGGAGAAATGATCCGGCGTTTGAATCAACAGATCCAAGGCTGGACTATGTATCACCGTTACGCTGCGAGCAAACGCACCGTTACCCACGTGGCTCATCGAATCTTCCAGATGTTGTGGCGGTGGTGCCGGCGACGGCACCCGAACAAGAGTCGGAAGTGGATCAAGACGAAATACTTCCGGCAAGACGGTCACCGCCACTGGGTCTTCACGGGACTGCTGCTGGATCAGAAAGGCCAGGGCTGGCCGATTCCGTTGATGACCGCAGCGAACGTGAAGATCATTCGTTACGTGAAGATCCGTAGCGCCGTCAACCCTTACGACCCGGAGTGGGAACTGTACCTGGAAGCACGATGGGGCTGGCAACTGGCCCAAACGCAGAAAGGTCGCAGCCGGATTGAGTTCTTAGGGAAGGTTCAAGAGGGACGATGCCTGGTGTGCGGTCAACCACTGGGGATCGCAGAGGAAGACGGTCACATCCACCATCGGATCTGGCGCAGCCACGGCGGTCTGGACACGGCGGACAACTTGGAGTTGTTGCATGCCAACGGTCATCGGCAGATCCACGTGCCAGAAGGACGGACAAAAGCAGCCGCGTCCCGCAAGGGGCGTTTGTGAAGGCTTGAGCTGCCTGAGGGGAAACTCTCACGGGCAGTTCTGAGGGGAGGGGGCGGCGGCAACGTCGCCTCCTTACCCGGCACGCACACAGGGAAATGTTCATGGTCGTCATCAGCACTTCCTCCTCATCGATGGTTGTACGGGGGTAAGGCATTTTTTGCCAAGGAGAATTCCTCCGAAGAAGGCATGTCGGTAGGCCTGCCCCCGTCCCCGTTTCCTAACTCCCGGAAAACGCATGACCAACCCCTATCTCATGGAGCCGCCGGAGTTGATCTCTTTCAGCGACCGCCGGACGAGCACTCCCCGGCCCTGCACACACGCCAAAGTGGAGCCTACGAGCATCTGTTTTCAACCACTTCCAATGCTTCCATCCGGTTACGTATTAGTGACTGGTTCGCCGGAAGCGGGTGCGGAGAGCGGCCTGCTTGGCGCGGTTCCCGCATACGGACATGCTGCACCAGCGCCGGGCGCGGCCCTGGGTCGTGTCGAGGAATAAGAGGGTGCAGATCGGTCCTTCGCAGGCCTTGATGAGCGTGAAATCCGCCGAGCAGACGAGTTCCGCCATCGCCTGCGCGATCGGCAGGAGCAGCGAGCCGGGCGTTCGCCACCGCCGCCGAGACTGCCACTCGAACCCCGAGGTGTGGTCGGCTCTCGGCACGATCGCACCGAAGGCCTCGTCCCGTTCCAGGATCTGATTGAGCGGCTTCAATTCCTCCAGAGCATCCGGCTCCAGAGGACGGCCTTTGTGGGCAACCACGAAACCGCGAAACCAATCCCGCACGGCGCGAGCCTGGCCAGCCACGGCATCGAGTTCGCCGGGAACGGTAGTCGCTCGCATCGCGGCGGCAGTCTCGATAGAAAGGAGGTTGGCCTGTTCCAGCCAGGCCAGAAGACCCACGCCATTCGCAAGCCAATCGACCACGATGTCCGTCGGCGTCGCGATCGAGTTCAGGAAATCGAGGCCAATCGCGTCGGCGATAAACATTGCAGGGGGTCGGGTGTCAGCCATTTGCGATCCGCCTTGACGCCGTCAGGGGCTATTCCAGTCGGAAGGAGTTTTGGGTCGTAACCACTCCAGATGATATTGACAGGTTACGATCGACGCCGTAATCTTATTGTATCGCTTGACCCGGTTACCAGGACAACACCGAGGGAGTCTGTCATGACCATGATCCATTACCGTACAGCCGAGGTCAACGGCCGCAAGATATTCTACCGGGAAGCCGGTCGGGCCGACGGCCTAACACTGCTCCTGCTGCACGGTTTCCCAACCGCCGGCCACATGTTCCGGGACCTGATCCCGCTCCTCGCCGATCGCTTTCACCTCGTGGCACCAGACCTGCCCGGGTTTGGCCAGTCGACCATGCCGTCCCGTGACGACTTCAAGTACACGTTCGAAAACCTGGCGGGGACGATCGACCGCTTCACCGAGGTCATTGGCCTGGAGCGATTCGCGATCTACATCTTCGATTACGGCGCGCCGGTCGGCCTGAGGATCGCCGCGAAGCACCCGGAGCGCGTCACCGCGATCATCTCTCAGAACGGCAACGCTTACGAGGAGGGGTTGAGCGAGGGCTGGAACCCGATCCAGACCTACTGGCGTGAGCCCACCCAGGCGAACCGCGATGCTCTTCGCAGCTTCCTGGTGCCGGAGGCGACGCTCTTCCAGTACTCCCTCGGCGTGGCGGATCCGTCGCGGATCTCTCCCGATGGCCGCTCGCTGGATGATCATTACCTGGCCCGCCCGGGGGCGCACGAGGTGCAGCTCGACCTGTTCCTCGACTACGCCAGCAATGTCGCCCTCTACCCCGAATTCCAGGCCTACTTCCGAAATCACCAGCCGCCGTTCCTGGCGGTCTGGGGCAGCCACGACCCGTTCTTCCTGCCCGCGGGTGCCGAAGCGTACCGGCGCGATATCCCGGATGCGGAAGTCCACTTCTTCGACACCGGCCACTTCGCGTTGGAGACGCACAGCGAGGAAATCGCGGCGGCCATTCGCGACTTCCTGAATCGGAAGCTTCGTCAGCCAATCAGCCGAGCGTAACGATGTGTTCCGATGACACGAGTCGAGGACACAACCTGGAGTAGAACCTCGAAGGGTGTACGAAGAGGGTAGGTTGGGTCGAACGCCGCACCGCGGCGTGAGGCCCACCGAAATCCTCGGTGTAACGTGTTCCGATGACACGAGTCGAGGACACAATCTGGAGGAGAGCCTCATGCGCGCGATCGTGATTCAGAAGTTCGGTGGCCTCGATAGCCTAGTGATCGAAGAACTCCCGGACCCTGAGCCCAAGGCGGGCCATGTGGTCATCCAGGTCAAGGCGTTCGGGATCAATCACGCCGAGACCCACATGCGCAAAGGAGAATGGGCCGAGGCCGCGAAGGTCAGCGGCATCGAATGTGTCGGCCTCGTCAAAGCCTGCCCGGATGGGCAATTCGCGGTCGGTACCAAGGTCGCCGCATTGATGGGCGGCCTGGGACGGACCATCAACGGCAGCTACGCCGAGTATACGCGAGCACCCGCGACGAACGTCGTGCCGATCGAGACGAACCTTCCCTGGGACGAACTCGCGGTCATCCCGGAATCCTACGCCACGGCCTGGACGTGTCTCCACCGTAACCTGGAACTCGCCCAGGGCCAGACGCTGGTCATCCGAGGAGCGACGTCGGCCCTGGGCCAGGCCGCCCTGAACATCGCGGCGAACGCAGGCGTCCGCGTCATCGCAACGACCCGTAGCCGGGAACGCTTCCATAAGCTTGAGGCGCTCGGAGCACAACGCGCCGAGATCGAAGGCCCGGACCTCTCGAGCCGCATCCCGGAACGGAAACGGATCGACGCCGTTCTCGATCTCGTGGGCAACAGCACCATCCTGGATTCCCTTTCCATGGTCCGGCGGGGTGGGCGCGTCTGCCTGGCGGGGTTCCTGGGCGGGCTTGATCCTGTGCCCGCCTTCAACCCGTTGTTGCAGATGCCCAGCGGTGTCCACTTCAGCTTCTTCGGCAGCTTCGTGTTCGGCACACCTGAATTCCCGCTGTCGGATGTTCCGCTCCAAGCGATCGTCGATCAAGCGGCCGCAGGTCGTTACCAGGCAAAACCCGCCCGGACGTTTCGCTTCGACGACATCCGGGAAGCGCATCGCGTGATGGAATCCAATCAGGCCAATGGCAAATTGGTGGTGACTGTCTGAGCAGAATGCGATGTCCTGGAGCATTTGCTTGTCGAGCATCAGCTCGGCGACCAAGAGCTTGAGCCGCTCGACTTCGACTTCCAGGTCGCGTCGGCGGCGGTCGGTGTCGCCTCGGGCCGGATCGTGGCGGTAGTGCCAGCGATGGTAGGTCGTCTGGGCAATGCCCAGCTTGCGGCAGATGTCCCCGACCGTCAATCCCTTGGCCAAGTCGCGATCGGCCTCGCGGAGCAATCGCGCCACCTCGTCGGCCTTCCGTCGCTTCCTCATGAGTCCCTCCTGGACACAGTCTACCGAGGGACTTCCATTTCAGGTGGACCAGTTTCTGGGGAGCAGACCAGTGGTTGAAGAGCTGCGTGCGCTGGACCACGACGTCCTGACGGTTTACGAGAAAGGGAAGGGGGGCAGGGTGTCAGTGATGCGGAGGTCTTGGAGGACGCCTGCGCCGAACAGCGCGCAGTCTTGACACTCAACCGAAGACTGGACTTTGCGCTCGGAAAGCCTGGGCATCGGGCCGGCAGCCAGACGACACGTCGGTCGCCCCCATCCTTGCCGGCGCGAACCGCAGGGAAGCGGACGTATTCAACCGGCATGGAAGCCCGTCAACGTGCCCGTGCTGGACCCAAACGTGTCGGTTTCCACTCCGAGTCGCTGGAGCATCGTGACGAACAGGTTGCAAAGCCGGGCGTTCTTGTGGGCGTCGAACGCCACGTGCCGGCCGTGCTGGAAACCGCCGCCGGCGAGCAAGATCGGCAGGTTCCGCGTGTCGTGCGAGTTGGCGTTGCCCAGGTTGCTGCCGAAGAGCACCATCGTCTTATCCAGCAGCGGCGCGCCTGCCTCTTGCTTGGTCTTGAGCTTGCCCAGCAAGTCGCGCAGGACCTGCATTTCCGCCTCTTCGATCAGTCGCAACTGCGCGATCTTGGCGGGGTCCCGGCCATGGTGCGACAGGTTATGGTGGTCGATCGTGACACCTTTGACCGGCGGGACACTGTTGCCACCTTGCAACAAGATGGTGAGGACACGCGTCGAATCGGTCTGCACCGCCAGCGGAATCAGGTCGAACAACAGCCGCATCCGGCCGATCAGGTCGGTTCCATCCGTGATGTCGCGCGGCGGCCGTTCGTCGAGCTTGGGCTTGGGCTTCTGCGCCCACGCTTCGGACGTGGCCAGCCGCTGCTCGAGTTCGCGAACCGAGGAGAAATACTCGTCGAGCTTGTCCCGATCGGCGGCGCCGACGCGGCGTGTGAACCGTTGGACCTCGTCCTGCACCGTGTCCATGATGCTCTGCCCCTCGCGGAGCTTGTGGACCTGTTGCCGCACCTCGGCCGGCGTGCCATCGAGGAACAGCCTGGCAAACACGCGCGAAGGGCGGCTCTCGGCGGGGATCATCACGCCGCCGCGCGTGTACGAGAGGCTCGGAGTCCCCGTGCCCAGGACCAGCGACGGAAACCGCGTCTGCAATCCAATTGTCTCGGCCGCCAACTGGTCGAGCGAGACCGTGTTCTTGAAACCCCCCAGGCCCGGGAACCGCGCCGCGGTCAACCAGCTCATCTCCGAAGTGTGGCCGTTGGCACCGGTCTGATCGGGATGCGACAGCCCGGAGAACAGGGTGAAGTCGGTTCGATAGTCCTTGAGGATTTCGAGGTAGGGTGTCAGGGCGTAATCTGCACCGGTCTCGCTGGGAAACAGGAACGGCGCATGAAGGCCGAGCGACGTGCAGATGCACACCATGTGGGTACGAGACGGCCCACCGGTCGCCCCCTGAGAGCGAGGCAGGAAGGCGTCCAGCACCGGCAGCGCCAGCGAAACGCCCGTGCCGCGGAGAAACTGGCGACGATGCATGGCTAGCTCCTCAGTTTTCAGTGTTCAGTTTTCGGTGTTCAGCAAATGCTTTTAAAGCGAGGTCTTTACTGAAAACTGAAAACTACTTGTTCTGGAATAACTGGCTCTGGACGATCTCGTGGATGAGCGTGCGCAGGCCGCCGCCCTGGGACTTGAGCCGCGCCAGCGATCGTCTTCCACCACGTCGCGATCGGCGAACTGGATGCCCGCGCCGGTGGCATAGGTGAGGAGATTCTGCGTCAGGTTCCGGGCCACCTGATCTTCGCGTTGCATGAGCATTTGCTTGAAATCGTCGATGTTCTGGAACGCTCGGCCGTCGATACCATTCGCCCGAGGCATCAACCGGCGGCCCGAGGCGGTATTCCCAGATCTCGCGACCGCGGAATTTTCCCGGGGGTGATTCACCCTTCTCCGCGCGATAGCGCTCGCGCCAGCCACCGATCACGTCGAAGTTCTCCAGGGCGAAGCCGGGGGGATCGATGCGGGCATGGCACGAGGCGCACGTCGCCAGCGACCGATGTTTGGCGAGCTGCTGTCGAATCGAGGTGGCCCCGCGCGTATCGGGCTCGAACGCCGGGATATCGGCGGGCGGGGGATCCGGCGGTTCGCCGAGCAACCGCCTCATGACCCAGGCGCCCCGGAGCACCGGAGAGGTGAAGGTGCCGTTGGCGGTCACCTTGAGCACGCTCGCCTGGGTCAGCACGCCGCCACGATGACTGCCGGCCGGCAGCGGCACGCGGCGGAACTCTTCCCCGGTCACGCCCGCGATCTGGTAATGTTCCGCGATGCACCGGTTGAGCATCAGAAAGTCGGAATGAATGAGGTTGCTTCAGCTTCGAATCGTCGCGCAGCATCTGCGCGAAGAACGCATGCGTTTCGCCGATCATGGCCGCTTTCAGGATGTCGTCGAATTCCGGGTACAGCTTCCGGTCGGGCAGGGTGAAATCGATCTGCCTCAGATCGAGCCACTGGCCGACGAAGTTCTCGACGAACGCCTGGACCCTGGGGGAAGCCAGCATCCTTTCGACCTGGTCGTGGAGGATTTGGGGTTGGTGCAGGGTGCCGCTGGCCGCGAGCTTCCGCAGATCGTCGTCCGGCTGCGTACTCCAGAGGAAATACGACAGCCGGGACGCCAGCGCCCAGTCGTCGAGACGCCCGGGACACTCGTCGAGGAACAGGAACCGTGGCGATGCGATCACGGCGCGGAAGGCCACGGACATTGCGTCCTCGAAGCTCAGGCCGTCGTCGAGCCCTCGTGTGCGCCAGCTTGACGAAACGCTCGACCTCGGCCGACGTCACGGGGCGCCGGAACGCGCGGGACGCGAATTCCCGCAACACCTTCTCCGCGGCCGACCGCGGGTTGCCCGGCGCGATCGCGTAGATCCGAGCCTGACGGCCGGGCCCGGCTTTCCTGGCCGGTGCGAGCGGTTTGACCGGCAGATCGCCGAAGAGACGGCCGACACTCGGCGGCGGCCAGCACTCGACCAGAGGGCCTTCGACCTCGACCCACTCGATGGCGATCCCTCGGCCGGGATAGGTTTCGGCGCCGATGCCCCAGAAGCCGCTTCGCCGGCCTTGATCGTCGTAGTTGGTGTCGAACGGGCTGAGATTGAGTAACTGGCCGGCCTCGAGAGTGGTGACCACTTCCATCAGGCGCGGCGTGTCGGCCGGCATGTCGAAGTAGGCGAGCAGGCGCTGGGTCTTGAAGTCCGTGGCATACAGCTTCAGCCAGACCGGCCGTCCGGCAGCCTGGTACGCGTAACCCGAGATGCGGATCCGGTATCGTCCTCGAGTGCGCACGATCCATTGGCGAAGCACGGTGGGCGAATTGTCGTCGAAGATGACGACCGCGTCGGGCAATACGCGAAAGGTCTTCTTGTCTTTCTTCTTGAGGTCGTCCCGAACGCTCTCTTCGTCATGGTATCGCAGACGTTTATGGATGCCGTCCGGCCGCTTGCGGAGCTCCATGGCCGCCGAGATCGCGGCATCGGCGGCTTCCAG
This sequence comes from uncultured Isosphaeraceae bacterium, assembly GCA_963845695.1. Taxonomy (GTDB): domain Bacteria; phylum Planctomycetota; class Planctomycetia; order Isosphaerales; family Isosphaeraceae; genus CAWJTV01. The sequence continues at coordinate 17,603 of CAWJTQ010000029.1, forward strand.
GTAATGCTCCATGTGAAGCATCGAAAGCCGCAAGCCCGGCGGCGACGTTATCGAAACCGTTCGTCGTGGCGTCTTCGGGAAGATGATGTTGCAACGGCACATCGATGGCCAGCAGGTCGTGAAGCGTGTTTTCGTACTCGACCCGATTGAGGCGGCGGAGGACGACGCGTCCCTCGGTCTGCTGCCTGGCCAGGTTCGCGGCGCGCAGCTCGGTGCGAAGGGCTTCCAGAAACTTCGCCCGGTCGGCGGGATCGGGGCGTTTCCGGGAAGGAGGCGGCATCTTCTGCTGGTTGACCTTGTCGAACACCTCGACCCATCGATCGAAGGTCCCTGTCGTCGTTCGGTTTCCAGGCGAGCGCGGTGAGATCGAGGTCGCCTTTCTTCGTATCCGCGTCGTGGCAGGTGAAACAATGCTCGGAAAAGAAATCCTGGACGCGTCCGGCGAGGTCACCGGCGTCGGCCGCGCATGCCGGACCCAACAGGGTTGCCATCACGATGACCGAAAGGCGCGCGAGCGTTTCCGGGCTTCTAGACTCAGGCATGGGATCGGGCCAGCTCGATTGGTCAAACCGTCGCGCCCGCCTGGCACCGGCGAACACACCTCCGCCGGGACACTCGGACCCTTGATGCCAACTATATGGCGGCATTGTACCGGCTTCAATCGTCTTTAGGAACGAGTCCAACCGGTTCTTCGATGTCGATCTGAGTTTCCACCGCGTCTTGACAGGTTTTCGGGGACAAGAGGCCCATTTTCACGGATGACGTTCTACATTGCTTCTGAGGAGCCCGACTCCCGAACCGGCCAGGCTCAGGTTCTGGACCATCGAGCTTTCCCGAGGCCTGCCCCGCTCCGTCGTTGCTCGTCGGATCGACCAATGTCTCGAAGGCCGATCTGACCGCGCACACCACCACGGACGCGCGATCTCCATCGTAAAACCGCTGGCTCAATGAAGAATACGCGTGCCATTCTGGTCTGCCCCCGACGCTCTGCTGGACGAGCCCAGACTTACGGCAAGCGCGTCAACGTTCGCACGCATTCATTGACCTTCAAGAATAAATAACGATCGGCAATCCGGCTTCCGAGCAGCATGTCCTACTTTCTGTTTTAGGAGCACGGTTTCAGAATTCACAACCTAGTCCTGGGAGACTGCGCATGTTCATGACGAGAGATCGCGCCGCGGGTAGACGGGAATCGGCCAAGACTCGACCTCCTCGGAGCACGAGAAACCGCTTTCGGCCCATGTTGCTGGACCAGTTGGAAGGGCGACTCCTTCTGACCAGCACGAGCCTCGCCGTCGCTGCCGCCTCTGGCACCTACGGCGGGACCACGGACCTATTGGTCCACCTGACGGACTCCAGCGACAACAATATCCCCGACGAGCTCATTGACTTCCAGGTCGGAGGCAACGAACTGGGTACTACGACCACGGACGCGAAAGGCTTGGCGGAGATTGACAACGTCTCGCTGGCCGGTCTCGGCGTCGGTGACTACGTCGGCTACGTGACCGCCGAATTCACCGGCGATGTGGGTGCGGGTTATACGGCTTCCTCCGGCGCCAACGACCTGACGGTCACCACGGCCCCGCTCACGATCACGGCGAACAACCAGACCAAGGTCTACGGCGCCGCCTTGCCGACGCTGACTGTGTCGTACACGGGCTTGGTCAATGGCGACACGGCGGCCAGCCTGGCCACCCCGCCCACGATCACGACCACAGCGACCGCCGCCAGCCACGTTTCGGGCAGCCCCTACGCCATCACCGCCAGCGGCGCCGTCGATCCCAACTACTCGATCAGCTACGTCGCCGGCACCCTGACGGTCACCACGGCCCCGTTGACAATCACGGCCAACAACCAGACGAAGGTCTACGGTGCCGCGCTGCCGACGTTGACGGCGTCGTACACGGGGTTCTCGTCAACGGCGACACCTCGGCCAGCCTGGCCACCCTGCCCACGATCACCACCACCGCCACCGCTGCCAGTCACGTCGCGGGCAGCCCCTACGCCATCACCGCCAGCGCCGCCGTCGATACCGACTACACGATCAGCTATGTGGCCGGCAGCCTGAACGTCACGTCGGCCCCGTTGACGATCACGGCCGACAACCAGACCAAGGTCTACGGCTCCGCCCTGCCGACGCTGACCGCGTCATACACGGGGTTCGTCAATGGCGACACGTCGGCCAGCCTGACCACCCCGCCCACGATCACCACCACCGCCACCGCCGCCAGCCATGTCGCGGGCAGCCCCTTCGACATCAACGCCAGCGGCGCGGTCAACAGCGATTACACGATCCACTATGCCGCCGGCAGCCTGAGCGTCACGCCGGCGCCGCTGACGATCACGGCCAACAACCAGACCAAGGACTACGGTGCCGCGCTACCAACACTAACTGCCTCCTACACGGGCCTGGTCAACGGCGACACGCCCGCCAGCTTGATCACGCCGGTTTCTTTATCGACGACCGCGACCGCCGCGAGCGAAATGGGGACCTACCCGATCAACGTGAGTGGAGGGAGTTCGCCCGATTACTCGATTGTGGACGTCCCCGGCACCCTGGTCGTGCAGGCACCTGCGAGCCAGGTCGCATTTGTAACATCGCGCTATGAAAGCTTCCTGGGACGAACTCCCGAATCGGCCGCACTCAGCTTTTGGACCAGCAAGCTTTCCCGAGGAGTGCCCCGCTCCGTGGTGTCCAATCAGATCTACCGATCTCCCGAGGCCCGCTCTTACCGCGCACACCACCAGGTACGCGCGATCTCCATGGTCAAGCCGCTGGCCCATGCAGACCGAGCCCAGGAGCGTGTCGGCCAGGGTTGACCGATTCGTCCCTCGGCGGGCGGTCAAGGTCTGAGCGAAGGTTCGGAATCCGCGTCGGGCCAGTCGAGAAGCGGCGAACTGACGAGATCTCTCATCCGTCCTGCGACCGGTGAAAGGCGCACGATGGCCTTGCCGGTTGCAGGCTTGATGGGACCCCGTGGTCCAAGACGGTCAAGGCCGTTGCAAACACCCTCATCCGCCGAGCGGGAGGGTGAGCATCGGGCCGACGCTCCTGCCATCCGATTCTTGCAGTGCGAACAGGATCTCGAGGATGGCCAGTGTAGCTCGCGAGTGCACGTCATTCTCGGCGATGGAGAACCAGTAGCCGCGGTACTGGATGGCCACCTCCGTGTTGTGGGGCCGGTGCTTCTGCGCGTGGACACGGAAATTCCCGGCGGTGATCTGCGTCCAGTCGAAGGGCCGCCCGTCCGGGCCGGGCGTCATCGGCACGACCCCCGACTGCACGTGCTCCTCGGGGACACACACACCCTTTGAGAGGAAGGTCATGATCTGGAGGATGGACCGCAAGTTCATGTAGATCGTGTCGCTTTCCAGGGGGTTCGGAACTTTCGCGTTGGCGTCGTCGCTCAACTCCGACTTGACTTCGTCGCTCAACTCCGACTTGATCCGGTACTTGCCCAGACCTGGGGTCACGTGGAAGATCCTCGCGATTTCCTGCATCTCGGGGGAGTCAACGTACGGATCGCGGACCCGAAGGAAGAGGTCCTTTTCCCGCTTGCGCAGGGTCATCTGGTTTGTCCCCTTGGCGCGGTAGACATAGCCCTCCTGTGCGGCTTTCAGAAGGTCGCTTCCCCGGACCGACCTCTGAAGGATCGGGTCGGAAGACTCCTCGGTTTCCTCGTGCGTCCCGAACGCCAGTTCCGTGGCGTCACGATTGCGCAGTGAGTCCAGAAGCTGGATGCCTCGAAGGAACTGGGAGTTGTCCTCGGGGACCTTGGGCATCAAGGTGGTCGCCCGGGGGGCATTGGGCACGTCGTTGATGTCGTTGATGGTGAGCAACAGAAGTTGTTCGATGTTGGCCCCGGCGTTGACCACGATGAACAGGTCGGACGACAGCGGGGTCAGCAGCGACTTGGCGATCTCACGCCCCTCGCGGGGATGGTAGCTCAGGGTTGGCGTGTCGCGGAGGGACAGCTCGCCATAACCGAGGCTCGTTCGACCTTTGTATTGGTTTCCGTAGCCCCCCAGGTAGTTGCCCCGGCCGGCCATCTCGAACTGGCTGGTGATATTGGGAAGGTCGATGAACACGGGAGAGTCGGCGTAACGGAGCCGGACGATGTTCATCAACAGTTGCTCGTCATTGGTGTCGCGGACCACCTCGTTGTACCGCAAACGGGTGTAACGGACGGCCTTGGGGCCGATACAGCCGCTCGCACCGGTCCACAGCACCAGGAGGACGACGACCTGTCGAAACGATCGAAGCCCGATCGTCTTTCGCCGTCCCCGGTCAACCATAGGCTCCACCGAATCCACCACACGGGCCTGAGGGGCAGGGCATCCCCGGAGTGTCCCCAAGAGTTATCGGCGGCATATCCCACAAACTTGACGAAACCCGCCAGGTCTCGACGTCCGGCACGCCGGTTCGGCTTGACAGATCGAGCGGCTTGGAAAGAATCCATGGCAGTTGACGGCTCCTCTCAACCCGCTCGTCGCCCCGGTTGCACCCTCGGGTTGTGTGCGAGGGCGGTTTTCCGCACGGTGGGCACGCCGGTCGTCGACAGCCGGCCATGGAGGGACCGAGATGCCTCGTTCGGTCTGGGAGTGGGCACTCTGGTTGGTCGCCGTGGTGGTTCCCTGGGTCCTGGCCCGCCATCGCCGTCGCATCAATCTGGCGAGCCTTGCGGGTCTGGTCAACCTGCTCTATATCTGCTCCTACGTGCTCGTGTGGCCGCGTGCCGAGGCATCTGAGGCGGCGGCCGCCGCGATGGGACTGATCGCAATCGACTTGGCCGTCGGGTTGGCCCCCGACTCGCTCCAGCGGCGACTGCTCGACCTGGTGAGATGGCCGTCAGCCAAGATCGTCCTGACGGTCGCGACGGTCAGCCTCGTCCCGCTCGGCCTGGTTGAGATGGCCTGTCGCCTGCTCACCGATCTCCGCGTCCTGGGCTATCACCAGCCGATTCAGACCGTGTGGAGGTCCAGCCACGACGATTGGCGGCTCGCCACCATCACGGGAGACGAGAAGCGGGAGCCGGATCCGGTCCTGCTCTGGCGACCGGTCGACCACGAGCCGTTCAACGCCCAGCGCTTCAAGGGCCCGCTCGCGCAGCTCCCCAAACCACCGGACGTGATCCGGGTGATGTGCTACGGCGATTCTCTGACCGACGGTCCGCCCAGAGGAGGCTGGCCCGCCATGCTCCACGTCCTGTTGAACCAGCGGTCTGCTGGGCTCGGCCGGCGGTTCGAGGTGATCAACGCCGGTGTCGCGGGCTACTCCTCGCACCAGGGACTCCGGCGCTTCCTCCAGGAAGTAGACCGATACCAGCCCGACCTGCTTCTGGTCTCCTTCGGCTGGAATGACGCGGCGGAGGCCATCGGGCAGCCCGACAAGTCGTTCCAGATTCCGCCCTGGCCGATGGTCGTCAGCCAGAGGGTGCTGGTCCGATATCGGGCGTATCTGGTGCTCATGTACTACACGCGGTCGTGGCGTGCGCAGCCGCCGCATTCGCCAGCAGGATCGGTCCATCCCCGAGTCAACATCGCGGATTATCTGGCGAACCTCGACCGCTTTCACACCGAGGCCGAAGCGCGCGGCATCCCGATCGTGTTCCTCACACGGCCTCACAAACTTCGATCCGACGTCCTCGGCAAGGTCCCCACCTGGAGGGGCTCCGTGCCCCGATACAACGCCGCGCTGACTGACTGGGCGCGGAGCCGAAGACTCCCCCTCATCGACGTCCAGCGCACCTTCGAGAAGCTCCCCACCTCGCTCTTCTCCGACGAATGCCACTTCACTCCCCAAGGTTATCAGCGGATGGCCCAACTGGTCTGCGACCGGCTCCTCGAAAACCCAGACGACACGCTCCGGCTCGCCAGCGACCGATCCCCGACCCCTCTCGCATCCGATCCCTACGCCAGACCGCTTCCGGATCACTCCAGCCCGTATCCTTGACCCGTCGCCCGTTGAAAGCCCCTGGAGCCCCAGGAATGTCTCCGCGGCCCGCGATCACAACCTCGACACTGTCTAGACTCCGTCTATAATGGCCTCCGGAGATGCCACCCTCTGGAGGCCATCCCGATGAAGACTCAGACGGCCAAGGCTCCATCGCGAGATCGGTCGAATTCCGCGCTCATCGACCTAGGCGATCTCCGCCCTATCCTCCGAAAGATCGCGACGGCCGACGCGCTCAAGACCCACGACAACCTCAACATGTCGCGGACGGTCCGCCGGCTCATCCACGAAGAGGCGGTCCGACTGGGAATCCTCCCCGAGACGCCCTGAAACTCCAGGAGACCTCCACGATGACCGCCGACAGGATCCGCGAAGCCCTGACCACCCAGCCCTTCAAGCCCTTTGAAGTCCGACTGGTCAACGGCCGGAGCTTCACGATCACCCACACCGACTACCTCTCCGTCCCGCCAGTCAGGCGACCTCGCGACATCCTCATTTACACCGAGAAGCCGGACGACCCTGGAGAGTACCGAGCCCATTGGATCAACCTGGCACTGATCCTGGACCTCGTCACTCCGCCCGAACCGGCCACGACGCCCCAGAGTCCCGGAGGAAACGGTGCCTGAAACCCCCGATGCCACGGAGAAGAGACCACGACCGTGTCCCGACGGGACCGGATCCGCCTCGCCATGCCACAGCCGCCGTTTCGCCCTTCGGACTCCGCTTTGACGACGGTCGCGCCTATACCGTCAGCCACTCGAGCGTCTCCTGAGGTGCCGGGTCCTTCTCGAGGCGGGAGACTCGCTCCCAGATCCGGTCGGCGGGCGCACGTCCCAGGACGGGATCGATCAACCCGTGGAACTTGTCGGCGAGCTGGTCGTCGGTGAGCGGGTTCTTGTCGTGGCCGGGCGGGAACGCGATCTCCGAGACCAGCTTCGTGCCATCGTCGAGGGTGACGGTCACTCGGTTGGGGATGCCGGCAGGGTAACCGGCGGTGAGCTGCGGGTCCTCGACGATGCGAGTGCGCGCGACCAGGTCAAGCAGGGCCGGGTCGGCCAGCCGCTGGGGTGTGAATTGTTCCGCCGAGATCTGACCATCGACCAGAGCGACCGCCGTGCAGTAAGGTAGGCTGTGGTCGGCCGTCTCGCGGGTCTTGGGCCGCCACTTCTCGGGGTCCTTGCCGATGATCTCGACGGCCACGCGGAAGGTCGCGATCTCGATCGAGCGGATCGCGCGGGGTCGCCGATCCGGGGCCGCAGCTCGAAGGCCGCGGCGATGGCCGACTGGCTGTGATACTCGGCCGGAACGAACTTGATGGAGGTCTTGGGGAGCATCCAGTCCTCGGCGTCGGGACCTCCCAGTTTCGGCACGGAGAACACGCCGGAGACTTGCTGGAAGAAGCCCATCTCACCTTCAAACAGCGGGGCCGGGCCGGTCATGCCGTCGCCGGCCAGCATGGCGGCAAACAGGCCGTTCCGCGCAGCGAAAGCGAACGCGCATCCCTTCCACATGGACAGCTCGCCGGCGCGAGTGAGCCGCAAGGCCGTGCCGGTGGTCCCGGCGATCCCCATCGCGTGGACCGTCTGCTCGTGCGAGAGCCCCAACAGCCGGGCCGCGGCCAGCGTCGCGGACAGGGACCCATACGTGGTGTGGTCCCAGCCGCGGGCGCGGATGCTGGCGGCGTCGCAGAGACGGCACTGGACCTCGTAGGCGACCGCCGCGGCGGCGATCCAGGCTTTGCCGTCTGCGCCCACGGCCTGGCCGGCAGCCATGACGGCCGCCCAGTTGTCGCTCGGATGCGCCGGCTCGAGCGAGAGATAGGTATCGTTGCAATCCAGGTAGCGGATGTGGACGCCGTTGGAAAACGCCGCCCAGTCGGGCGTGGACTGGCCGCCTCCGATCAACAAGACCGACGGCGTCCCGGCGAACCGGCCGGCCACCCGCCGCGCGATCGTCGGGGCGGGCTCCGCCAGGGCGCCGACGGCGCAGGCCATCGAATCCAGCAGCCGGCGCCGGGCTTCGACGATCACGTTCGAGGGCAGATCCTCGTATCGCGTGCTCAGGGCAAATGCGGCCAGCCGTTCGACGAGGGTGTCGGACATTGTTTGGTCTCGCGGGGAGTTTGTCTTCTTGATGCTTCGTTCACGAGCCTTGCTCGAGCCGCTTGACCGCCGCTTCGAGCTCTCGGATTCGCGCTTCGGCCTTGGCGCGGGCGTCGGCTTCGGCAGCGGCCCGCTGCTCGGCTTTGGCGCAGGCTTTCGCCTCCGCGTCGGCCTTCCGTTCGGCCTTAGCGCGGGCCTTTTCGGCCTTAGCGCGGGCCGCCGTCTCCACCGCCAGCGCCTGGCTGACCGCCGTGTAGTCCCCGACCTCTTCACCCGTCTCGGGGTCGAAGCAGGCCACCCGGGTATAACCGCGCAGCCGATCGCGCGTCAGGCCCAGCCACAGGTTAACCGCCGGCAGCCAGATGCGGCCCTGCTTGTTCGGCTTGAACCGGCGATAACCCCTCGGTCCTTGGCGGTACTCGATCAACTCGATGCGCCGGTCCTCCTCGTCTTCGAAGGTGACGTCGGCGATCACATACTGGGGCACGCCGGCCCGGTGGTAATAGTCGACCTTGATGCCGACGTCGTTCTTCCGCGTATCGGGCGAAGTGATCTCGATGACCAGGGCAGGCCGGGCCCCTTCCTCGCCCACGTCGAATGTAGACCAGTCGATCCGACGGCTCACGCCGAAGAAGACGGCGAGGTCCGGCCCCAGCGGCCTGACCCCGGGCACGCACCAATCCACCCGGCAGTCCGAGAGCACGGTCGCACTGCGGTCCTCCTTCAACTGAGCCTTGAACACAGACTTGAGATAAGCCCGCTCGTCGTCATGGGCATCAGTCTGCACGATGAAATCCCCTTCCTCGGGATGGAGCACGTCCTCCAGGGTCAGCGGGACCTGATCGAAGGCCTCGGTCCCATCCGGCCGGGTGATGCGGACGTACCGCCATCCGTAGCGGAACGGATCGGGTTCGTCGGAAGGGGACCGGCGTGGTCGGGTTGTCGAGACGGTACTCATGAATAACCTCTCCGGTCGCGAGCTGGGCCGAGCCGGGATCAAAGCATGCCCGATTCTATCACCGGAGCGGTGGCTCGTCACCCTGGCCCATCGCCTCAGCGCAGCGGCGGCAGCGATTCGAGCGGGACTGGCGCCGAACCCCTCGGCGCGCGGGCCTCACGGGCGACGGGGGTCGCGCCGAGGTGCTCCAACAGAATCCTCTGGACTTCGATGATCGCCTCGGAGTCCTTCTGGACGCCGTGGTCGGAGCGCACCACTTTCTCGGAGACGGCCCCGTCGAGGTGGGCACTGCGATAGGGGACCACGCCGTCGGTGGACTGCTCGATGCCAGTAGCGGTATACGACCCGATGATCGAGTGGAAGGAGACCTGCCGGCTCGGCTCCATGGCGTCGATGGCCATCAGGATCGGCGAGTTCGTTTCGAGCGTCTCGATGCTCGTGGGGAATCGCCGGAACCGGCGCGTGTCGAACGCGCCGTCGTTGTCCTTGGCCAGGCGGTAGAGCAGCTTGTGGATGTTGTCCGGATCGGAGATCAGGCTGGTGCCGACGCGGCCGATCACCCCTCGGGACATGGCCGAGCCGCGATGCGGCGTGGCCAGGAAGACGACGCGACTCACGAACGGCAACGGCTTGAAGTAGAGGTAATGGCGCAGCTCCTCGATCACCTCGCGCGAGCCGATGAGGTCGTCGAACGACCGGTCCGAGTAGAGCCGCCAGAGCTTGTCGCCGCTATCGAGGGCCATCATGTGGCTGAGCAACCCGCCCATGCTGTGCCCCAGCAGGACCATCCGGTCGAATGCCGAGTCGCGACCGTCCGGGTTGTACATCTGCTTGGCCTGGATCAGGTCCTCACGCAGGCTCGCGGCGGCGATCGGGATCGGCACCCCGGTCGGATACATGTAGAGCAAGAACTGATATTTATCCTGGATCTTCGAGTTGCGCTGTAACTCGTTGAGCATCGGGATCCAGGCCAGCGGGGTGGAGATCAGCCCATGGACCATGACGACCGGGATCTTTCCGGGCTCATACGGCCGGAGCAACAGCAGGTTCGCTCGCTCCAGGCCCTTCTCCGGGCGGAGCAAACCCGACCATCGGAATCGTTCGAGGTCGGTGCGCGACCACATGTAGGCCAGCGGCGTCGTCAGGTCGATCTCCAGCGCCAACTGGTTCTTATCGTCAGGGCCGACGGTTCGATGCCGCACGGGGTCAATCAGCCAGAGGGTGCAGACCCGGGTCTTCTCGACGTCCACGTTGGGGTCGAGGAGTCGCGCGTTCGGCACCAGGAACGCCGTCAAGGGGAAGGCCATCTCGGTCGGATAGAACCGCTCTTGCGGTGCGCGGTCTTTGACCTTATCCGCCGCCTCACGGACGCCGATCAGCGGGACTCCTAGGCCGTACTGGTTGAAGTCTCGGTTCAGGCCGCTGACCTCGAAGTCCGAGGCCAGGAGGATCTTGTGCACGTCGGAGCTCTTCCAGGGGGAATCCTTGAGGACGATCCGCAGCTTCTCCTCGCGGCCATGGAATTTGAACGAGATGACCTCGCCTTCTTGCGGCTGGATGTGCCCCTTGGTCATGGCCGCGCGGATCAGGTGGTCGACGCTCCCGTTATAGATCTCCATGGCCTGGCGATAGCGGGGATCGGACGGACTCCGGCCTTCGACCAGTACCGGGTGAGTCTCGAAGAGGTAGTCGTGCGCGTAAGCCGCGGCGTCGAGGAACCGATCGAGGGCCTGGGGCTTGCGCCAGCGGTCCAGCCGCTTTCCCTCGATCCAGGAGAGTTCGGCCAGCGCGTAGACCAGCTCCGCCTCCGGCCGACGCTGGGCGAATTTCTCGATCCGGAGCAGCGCGTTGTTCAAATTGCGGCGATACTCACGCTCCAGGTCGTAGCGCTTGAGCGTCTCGAGGGTTCGCTCGGTCGGACGGTCCAGTCCCGCGACGCTCCGGTAAGACGCGATCGCGCGATCGGGGCGGCTGGCCTGAATCTGGATGTCTGACCAGCCCAGCAGGGCCGAGACCATGACAGTGAGTTGAGCCATCGGCATGCCGGGTCGCTCCTTTGACCCCCGACGGGGCATCCATTCGGCCTCCGTGCACGATTCGTTAACGAATCATGCCGATCAAGCCCACTGGGGTCAATCCCGATCGCACCGATCAAACGGTCCTTCAAGATCCATCCGCGCGGCGGGCCCGGACCGCGTCGCGGCGGCCGGCTTCATACCCCTCGTGGTAGCCTCGATCGAACCATTGCTCGCGGATCTCCTCGTCCCAGACCTCCATGCGCGCTTCATGGTCCTCAGACGTCGCCGCACCGGTCCAGCGAATGAGCTGGGCCAGTCGCTCCATCTGCCACGCCAGGAACGCGCCCGTGGCCGTCCCTCGGGCCCGGTAGCCGATCGCTTCCTGATCGACGACCTCGGCCAGCGTCAGGGGCGGGCCGTCTCCAAAAAAGGGCTCGAGCCGACCCGGTGGTGCGCCCTCGATCCGGAATGCATCCGTGGTGATCGTCACGCTTTCGCCGGGGATGGGAATCGTTGGAGAGATCATCGCGCCCCTCCTTGGCTGTCCAGCAGCCCGAACGCGACCATCGCCTTGATGTGCTTGCAACCCTCGGGGTCGATGCCGTCTCGGCGAAAGATGAAGTCGGGGCAGTCGCAGGTCAGTCCGTGAACGGTGAGAGCGGCGTCATAAGCCGTCCCATCGGTCTTGGTCAGCCGATACGCCTTCAAGGCTGCGGACCCCTCCGCCAGGTTCGGGTTGACCTGATAATCCATGCCGTTGATGGCAATCGTCAGCCGGCAGACCGCGCGAGCGGGGCGGATCGTCCTCCGTGGTGGCTCTGCAAAGTAAACGGCACTGCATGTGGCAACATCGGTCATGAGGTGCTCCCTCCCGTTACTCTGGTGTTCCCTCGGACCGGTCCCCGTCAAGGGACATCCTCTAGTATACGTAGGTACATTGTATCGAAGTGGCGGGATGGGATCAACTGGAAAGGCTTCGGGAAAAGGATGTAGGCTGACCGACGCGCCAGCGAGGTCGAGAGCTGACGGATCCCTTGCTGGCGCTTTCAGGATAAGGCCCTGTGCGGGTCAATCCCGCGACAGTCGTTTTGAGGTCACCAATCTGGGCCCATTTGCCAGAATGTTTTGCGATGGGCGGCCTGGTCTGCGAAGATTCACTCAGTTCCGATCCACGACCAGACCCGAACGGGAAACGACGTGATGCGCTTGCGTAGTTTACGAATCATTCCACGTGCCCTCGTCGCGGGCGGTATGGCGGCGCTCTTGCTGGCGATGGGGGCGCTCGGCGCCGTCGCGACGGGACAGGACGGCGCCAGGCCGACCCAGGGGAAGGATCAGCCCAGGCCGCCGACCACCGGTAAGGCCGACGCGCCGAAGTCGGCCGACTCGAAACCCGCCCCGGTCAAGCTCGGGCTGTTGATCAACGATCCGAAGGCATTGCAAGGATACACCCTGATTTCCCCATTCGATTCCTCGAAGTCGTTTCTTTTCGACATGCAGGGCCGGGTCGTGCGTTCGTGGGAGACGGGCTGTGCTCCGGCACTGTCCGCTTTCCTCCTCGATAACGGCCACTTGATGCGTCCCGGCTCGATCGGCGGCGATGCGCGTGTCTTTGGACCGGGACCCGCCGTCGGCGGGCGGATTCAGGAGTTCACCTGGGACGGAGAGCTCGTCTGGGACTTCAAATTCTACAACGCGAAGCAGCTCCCTCACCACGACATGACGCGGTTGCCCAACGGCCACGTGCTGCTGATCGTCTGGGACCGCAAGACCACCGAGGAGGCGATTGCCGCCGGTCGCCGGCCGGAAATGACCGGCGATCGTCACCTGCTGGTGGACTCGCTCGTGGAGATCAAACCGACCGGCAAGACCACCGGCGAAGTCGTGTGGGAATGGCACCTCGGGGACCACCTGGTCCAGGACTTCGATAAGAGCAAGACGAACTTCGGCAACGTCGCCGAACATCCGGAGCTGGTCAACATCAACTACGGGGAAGACGAGCTTCCTTCCGTGATCGCCGCCAAGCCGGGGAAAGACCAGCCCAAGGCGGATGGCAGCCCGGCGGCGAACCGGCCGCCCCGCATCAATCCGGATTACACGCACTTCAACGGGGTGGCCTACAATCCGGATCTCGACCAGATCGCCGTGAGCGTCTGGGCCTTCAGCGAGTTCTGGATCATCGATCACGGCACGACGACCGCCCAGGCGGCCGGCTCATACCGGCGGTCGCAGGGGCAGAGGTGGTGATCTTCTCTACCGATGGGGCAACCCGCGGGCCTATCGGGCCGGGACGAAGGCGGACCGGAAACTCTTCTCCCAGCACAACGCGCACTGGATTCCCAGGGGTCTTCCCGGCGCGGGGCATCTGCTGCTGTTCAATAACGGCCCCGAGCGGCCGGATGGGCGCTATTCGTCGGTGGACGAGCTGGTGCTCCCCGCCGATGCGCAGGGACGATATACCCGCCGGCCGGGCACGGCTTACGGGCCGGATCAACCCGTGTGGAGCTACACCGCGCCCAAGAAGACGGATTTCTTTTCGTCCTTCATCTCCGGTGCCCAGCGGTTGGCGAACGGCAACACGCTCATTTGCTCGGTGCCAACGGCACCATCTTCGAAGTGACGCCGGAAAAGGCGATCGTCTGGAAGTACATCAATCCGGTCAAATCCGATACGCCGATCGGCCCGCCGCCGCGGCCGGGGCAGATCATGTCGTCGATCGCAGGGGAATTGCTGGAGATCTCCGCCGACCAGCGGAAGCAGCTCGACGAGATCCAGCAAGACGTCGACGCCCACCTGGATAAGCTCCTCACGGCGGACCAAAAGAAGCAATCCGCCGAATGGCCGCGGGGCGCGGGTGCCGACGGGGACGGTCCTTCGCCGCAGCCCGGCCAGGTCATGGCCGTCCCCGAACAGAACCGCTTGAAACTGACGGACGACCAGAAGAAGGACGTGCTCGCTCTCCAGAAGGCGGTTGACGGCCGGTTTGACCGGGTGCTGACCGCGGCACAGAAGAAACAGATCAAGACCGTCTTCGCCCCACCCGGCCCTCCGCCGGGCGGTCCCGGTCCCGGCGATCCTCCGCAGCCCGGCAAGATCTTCTCGCCGACACAACAGGACACGTTGAAGCTCTCCGCCGCGCAGAGGAAACGACTGGAGGAGATCCAGAAGGAGCTCGACGCGAGGCTCGAGACGTTGCTCACGGAGGACCAGAAGAGGCAGCTCCAGGCGATGCGGCGACGCCCCGCCGCCGGCGGACCGGGCGGCGGCGGTCCTCCGGGCGGACTCCCGCTCTTCCGCGCCCTTCGTTATGCAACCAGCTTTCCTGGATTCGCGGGCAAGGACCTGAGACCGGGAAAAACCTTGGAGGAGTTGCAGCCGAAGGAACCTGAGAAGAAGGACGCCCAAAAGAAGGGCTGAGGGCACGCCACCTCGTCGAGATGATGACCGGAGAATTCGCGAGAAATCGTGAGAGTCCGCGGCGATCACCACCGCACCGTCTGGGGGCGGTGGCATTGACCGATTCCGAGAGTCCCTACTCCGGACCGGCGTGACATCCGGATCCGGCGTGGGTTCTGGGCGGGGCCGGCTCTGAGCAGGGCCCGACTTGCCGAGAATTGTGGCACAGATTGGCACTCGGTGACCACTTTTGGCCGCGGCTCCCTCTCCGATCCCCATGGCCCCCAGCGAGTTCGGGCCGAGTCCCGAAATCGCTGTGCCGGGCCCGGCCGCACGCAGCACAGCCCCGTTGCTCGCAGCCTGGGTTTCCTGTCGGTGATGGTCACACATGGTCTCTATATATTCAGTATGCCACAGGTTTGATCATCCGTTAATGCACCTATCGCGGATTCCGGGGCGATTGGCTCCGGAACTCTCGACCACAGAGGGAGATGAGACAATCCAAAAATCCGGAAGACTGGGTTACTCGAATGACCAAGTTGGCCCGAACTGAGGGGGAAGAGGCGCGGGTCGGATCGTCTCAGAGGCTATCCGGAAAGCCTGGCGTGGACGTCCGGAACTGGTTGAGAGTAAAGGACTTACGTCAATCCTGCTTCCGCATGTCGCAAATCGTTTTGCGACATCGACTTGCGGCGAGAACCCCACCCTTTCCGGATAGCCTCTCAGAGCCTGTGAAAGAATCGGATTGCAGATTCCGAATTCCAAATTCCAGAATCATAAACCCTTGGCGGATCAGGCCTAACATTCATTTAGAATCTTGAATTCGTTACTGGGAATCCATACTTTCACAGCCTCTCAGACCAATTCCACGAGATGTGCCACCGGGCGAGCCATCTGGCGGTCAGCCAGCCGGGCCGGATCGGCAACCTGGTCCTGTCCGTGAACAAACGCAACGAGTCGCTCATCCGCGAGCCGGAGATGGTCTACGCCTTCGGGCGGGTCCTGGACGGGGACGGGCGGCGCTACGGCATCGAGGTCCCCACCGTTGGTCTCTACTGGTTCACCCCGAGGCAGGGACGGAAGACGATCAGGGCCCGTCACGACCTGGTGCTGTTCGATGGCGGCGAGCGAGACGTGCTGGTTGAGTTCAAGAAGGGGCAGCCGGGGGAAAGGCCAGCCCGGCGATCGGCAAGGACTTTCAGAAGCTGCTGCGGGAGGAGGTGAAGAGCGGGAAGGCGATGTTCCATATCTGCCACGCCGCGAAGCAGAAGACGGTTCCCGCCCTCATCGGGAAGTACAATCGGCGCTCGCGGCTGCGAGGGCGGCCGTCGCCGGTCACGACCTCACGCACAACGAACGGAACTGGTTCGCTCTGTATATCCTCGTGCTGATCGATCGCCGCCAGAAGCGGGTGATCCTGCTGTCGCGAAGAGCCGGCTCCCTGCCGGAACTGCTCGAGAAAGATCCGGTGTTTCAGTATGAGGACTTCAATCCAGAGTATGTGCCGAGGACGTGACCGGGCGGCAGGGCGCCGGAGGGACGAAAGCAGCAGCGAACCCGGTGTCTGTGGGCACCGTGGAGGTCGCCGTTTGCGACCTGTGCAAGGGGGCGAGAGAGGCTCAACAGCCTTCAACTGATAGACCAAGCGGTTCGGCTTGCCTGGATGTTGAACGAAACCTTGCGGTGGCCGCCCCGTTGGCAGAATCGCTCGTGCGGAGCGCGACCTTGGCTGGTTTTTTCGTCAAGTCGGATACAATTCCCCCAGTGGGTTTCGTCCAACGGCCCGCTATTCCGCCGCGAGCCGGGCTGGTGGTGTCGCGCCGCGTGGGGGAGTCGCGGCGGAATAGCGGGCTAACGTTAGGCGTCTCGGAGGCGAGTGCCGTGCCGCGAGTTCACCCAGCCATCAAGCAGTTCCGGGCGCATGCCGCGAGGGAATTCCAGTTTCTCGTGGAGGACTTCGGCTTCAAGGAGGAGCGCGGGCCGTGGAAGTATAACGATTTCAGTGTCCGGTTCGTGAACGCCACGACGCGCGTCGTCGTCGAAGCCATCAACTATGGCTTTAATGCCCGAGTCGCCTTCGGGAGTGCCGGGCCGAAGGATCAGTTCGAGAACTGCGACCTGCTCGACTTCGTCGCCATCCGTTGCCCTGGCGAGGGACCGAACGCGGAGGAACTGACTCACGGGCAACTCAGTAATACGGGGGCCCTCGCACAATTGGGGGCCTTCGCAGCCATCCTGCTTCGATGCGGCGTCGGGGTGCTGCGAGGCGACCTGAGCGTTGTTCCGGAGATCCAGGAAATCCAGCGTCGACGACGTGAGGAGTGGACCGTCCCCGCCACGCCGCGCTCGAGGCGCGGCTGGTGGACCCGAGTCCGGGAGTCCGGGTCGGGGCTTGCTGGTGCCTAACCCGACTCGGCCGCGGTCGGGAGTGCATCCCTGCCTTGATCGAGGCCCTGGATGAATCCGAGACGGAGGTCCGGGCCATGGCCGTCTTGACGCTCGCCGCCGCCGGGACTGAGGCGTCGGAAGCCATCCCGGCCCTGGAGGCCCGGCTCCGCGACGAAGACAACCCGATCATCCGCAAGGAGGTCGAGAAGGCCCTGACCTCCCTCCGGGGCGGGGCCGAGTCCCGGGGGCTCTGAACGGGCCGCCGGATGGCGGCGCGTGGCCGCCGTCCCCGCGAGGAGGTCGGGGCCCGGCACCGAAGATGGGCCTTCCCCCGGCTGAGATCCGTGGCCTAACATGGCGATGCAGCGTACCCGCCTGCGGCGGGCCGCTGATCTGGGTCGTTGAACGAAACCTGGCGGTGGACGAAGCCGGCGTTCTGGAGCCGCCGTCCTTGGCCACGCCCTACATCCCATCCCACGCGTGATGCCGGTTGTGCCGGTTAAAGCGAATTCCGCCTGAGGCTTTCCTGTGTCAGCATTGTCGCGGCGGTCTTTTCACCC
>CAWJTQ010000030.1:0-158728 GCA_963845695.1 uncultured Isosphaeraceae bacterium
CTAAGGTCCCGAGAGCGGCTCAATAACACCCGGCTTCGACGCGATGCTCAAGCACGCTGGGTCTCGGTGTCTATAGATAGGCACGCGAAACGGCGATGTCACAGCAAATGCAGGAGAAGGAGAAAAAATCTCCTGTCACGCCTTGCACGCATTCGGCGTATCGCGATTGGGCCACATTGCAAAAATGTACGCCAGTGATCCCTGTCAGCACTGATGATTGAAGAATTGCGTGTTCTGTGGCAGAATGGGATATCGAATTGATCCAGGGGGGAAAATGGCGGGTGGCGAGACGAGCGCCTGCAAACTCGGCCAGCCTGCTGATTCGCATTCGCGATGCGGGGGATGTGGAGGCGTCGGCGGTTGTTCGTGTCGATCTACGCACCCGTGGTCTATCGATACGGAACCCGTACGGGCTCCAGGACGCCGACGCGACCGATCTGATTCAAGAAGTGATGGGCGACGTGGCGCGGGCGATCTCGCGGCGTTCGAGTATGAGCCGAATCAGAGGGCGGTTCCGCGAGTGGCTGCTTACTGTGCGCGGCATCGCCTGATCCGGCTGACTCAGCCGTGCAGCCCATGGGAGTCGCTTGCATCGCGAGTGACGGCTGACGAACTCAATCCATTCCTGGCGACGCAGCGGATGCTGAGTGGCAGGAGAGCTTCCACGCCCAGGTCCTGGCACGTTGCCCTTGAGCGGATCAAGTCACTGTTCGAGCCGGCGACGTGGCGGGCGTTCGAGAGCGTCTGGCTGCGATCAATCGGTCCGCATCCGAGACGGCAAAAATGCGCTCTCGATTCGGGTCCATTCGGTCTACGTTGCCAAATTCCGGGTTCTGAAGCCGACTCGAGGAAGAGGTTCGAGACATCGCCGAGAGAGTTCTGCTGGTTGGACCTGGCAGGGTCTGGGCTGGGCCGTCGCCCGGGGCTCAATAAAAGCGTAATCTTCGTCGGAATTGGGGGCGGATTGCTCGCGGATTGCCAGCCCCCCATGAAGGAACGCCATGATCGTTTGCCCGTCTCAAGAAACGCTCGCTATGTTGCTGGCGGGGGAACTGTCTCCAGCTGAGCTTGAAACTGCCTGGATTGCCACATCGAGATTGCTTGCTTCCGCTGTCAGGCCGTGCTCGACGAAAGTACGGAGCCGGCTGGCTCGGCGGCCTGCGACCGCGCCCGGCTCGGGGCGATGCAACGGACCGATCTAACCCTGCGCTTGCCGACCGATGGCCCGGCAATTCGGCAGCTTCGGCCGGAGTGGCGGGCCACGGCATCGGCGCTTGCGGGGCGGGCCGCGAGCAACCGATAAGCGGCCGGCGATGGCGGTGAAGCCAAGTCGATCGGCGCGATCGGGCCCTTCATTCTCCTCGGATGAGCTCGGTCGCGGCGGAATGGGGATCGTGCTATCGCGCTTGAGGAGGCGCAGCTCGATCGCATCGTGGCGCTCAAGGTCTTGCGGCCAGAGCCGGCGGGAGCGGCCGAGCGGCTCCGCCTGGTGCGGGAAGCTCGTCTGGCCGCGCGGTTTCACAACGAGTCGACGCGGTGACCGTTCATTCGGTGGTCGACCCGCCCGACGCGCTGCCGTACCTGGTCATGGAGTATGTCGAGGGGCCGACCCTGGCGGCATTGATCGAGATCGGAGCATCGCCCGGACCCCCGGCAAACGGCAACCTACATCGCGGAAATCGCCGAAGCATTGCACGCGGCCCATCGGCCGGCTTGATCCATCGCGACGTCAAGCCAAGCAACATCTTGATCGACGAAAAGTCAAACCGGGCGAAGGTCGCCGATTTCGGCCTCGCGGCATTGCCGGGGGCAGCCGGTTAACTGGCGAGGGATGCCTGGCGGGAACACCGACCTATATGAGTCCGGAACAGGCCAGTGGCCGTGCCGATCTCGACCCGCGCACCGATGTGTTCAGCCTGGGGGCGACGCTCTACGAGTGCCTTACCGGCGAAACGCCGTTTCGCGGCGCACCGCATCTGGTTCCTCGCCAGGCCATCGAGGAAAATCCGCGGCCCGCTCCGGCAGCTCAATGACCGGGTTCCGCGAGACCTCGAGACCATCTGTGCCAAAGCGATGGCCAAGGAGCTCTACCGGCGATACCAGACCGCAAGTGAATTCGCCGACGATCTCCGGCGTTGGCTGCGCGGCGAGACGATTCGGAGCGCGGCCCGCCGGAAGCCTGGAACGCGCCTGGCGCCGGGTGCCGGCGGAGGCCGCTGGTCTCGGGTCTGGCGGCGGCGCTATTGCTCGTCGTCGCGGCCGGGTTCGCCGGCACCTTCTCGCAATGGCGCGGGCCGAAGCGAGCGCGACCGCGCTGAGGACGAGCGCAAAACGGCCCAGCTCGACGCACAGAGCCTGCGCGCGTCTGGCCGACGGAACTTTCGCCGAGGCGCGAGGCGAGTCGACACCTATCTGACGCAAGTCAGCGACAGCGATGTCTTGAAGGCCCAGAACCTCGAGCCTTTGCGCCGAGAGCTGTTGCGTACAGCCCGGGACTTCTACGAGCTTCGTCCAGCAGGATCCGGGAGATCGGAGCCTCCAGGTCGAGCTAGGTGAGGCTCACGAACGGCTTGGCCTGATCACAGTCGCTCGTGGAATCCAGGCCCAGGGCCTCGAGAATTATCAAAAGATGTCGCGGTCTTTGAGCACGCTCGACACGCTTCTCCGGACGAGCCATTGTTCCAGCGAAAGCTGGCGATGGGCTATTTCCGTGCGGCCGAATGCCTGCGCCTGGCGCCTGCAGAAGCAGCGAGATCGAGGAGACTTTCGGCCGCGCTCGCGTACTCCAAGAATCGCTCGTCCGCGCCCATCCCGATGAACCCACCTATAGCGTCGACCTGGCTCGAACGCTGCGTAGTCTCGGTAATTTCTATGTGTTTCATGACGCATGATCACGCGATCGCGGAGCGAACGCTGCTCGCGGCGCGAGCGATGCTCGATGGCCCGGGTCGATCGCAACCAGACGGTCCCCGCACTCGAGTTTGAGCATGGATTGGTGTTCCTGACCCTCGCCAAACTCTACGCCCATTCCGATCGGCCGGAGGAGCAACGAATCGCGGCGGAAGGTGCCGCACGTCGCTTCGAGCCCCTGGTGCAGCGCACGCCCGGGAACCCTGACTACCTTTACTGCCTTGTCGATGCCTCACTCGAGCTCGGTGACGCCCAACGAAGCCTGGCGCAGACCGACCGTGGCGCGAGCGACATGGGAAAAGCGCTGGGGCTAGCCGAAGATCTGGCATGCTCGCACACCGCCAACGGGTACTTTCGCCATTTCGTCGCCGACATTGCGTACAGTCTGGCGTCACTCGCTTACCACGAGCGGCGTCAGCCGAGTGAAGCGCGCCCGCTGCTCCAAAAGGCGCTCGAGATCGAAGAGAACCTGAACTTGGCTTTCCCCAACGTTGGCGAGTATGGCTTCTACCGGGGGAACTTGCACCGGGATTTTCGCGATTGGTTCGATGACACCGGCCCGGCCTTAGCCTGGCGCGACCGACTGAACAAGCTGATCGCGGAGTACGAGGAACAGGCACAGTCCCATCCTGAAAAGTGCGACCGCAATCAGTTGTCGCTGTGTTTTACTTGCCTCGAATGTGTCGATGAGCTCCTGGGCCGGCATCGCGACATTGACGCCGACACGCGCAGGTCCGTCGCCCATGGGTTCGACCACCAGACGGTCGCGTGGAGCAAGGTCGTTTTGCTGGCGGAGCAAGGCGACTACGTCGGGGCCGATGCCGCAACAGCCGCGATCGCCACCCACGACACCGACCAAGGCACTTCCTTTTACCAGGCGGCGAACCACGCGACCCTGGTCAAAATCGTTGGCAACGATCACTCCCTGCCTACAGTCAAGAAGAATGAGCTCCGCGAAAAGTTTGGCAAGCAGGCCGTCGACTGGCTTGGGAAAGCTCGCGATCGCAAGTATCTTTGCTCGCCGAGCACTCGCTGGCTCCTCGCCGACGACCGCGATCTCGACCCGATACGTGACCGAGCCGACTTCCGGGCACTTTTGACCCGCGTTAGTGTCTTTTTTCACCACGGTGCGGTCGTTGGTATCGCGGAGAGTGCGGCTCGGCGAATCTTCGCGAGGATCTCTGCGCCGCCAATTGAGTGGGCAGAACCAGTCGCTGCACCGGGCCGGGGCCGCATTACTCGATCCACGCGACATCTCCGGGGGGGGGCAGACCGTCCAGGGGGCCCAGACGCCAGAAGTGTTTTCCGCCCGCCCGGCCACGCCGCATAAAGACCGGGAAATGGGCTCTCGTCTTCGAGCCTGGGCCTTTTTCCGGAAGTTGGCTGGGTGCAAATTGGGTGCAGCATTGGAAGTGCCACCGCCATGCCGCTACAATGCGACTGAGGCCTGGTTCGAGGCATAACGCGTGGAAGCAGTCTGGGTTGCAATGCCATCGCATTGCCGCCCGAATGCGAGTGAACGGGATGCTTGCTAGGTTCGAATCCTAGATCCCCAGCTTGATACGCGTCCCAAGAGATCGCCGCAAGCCCAGAGAAATCAGGCACTTGTGGAATTGCCACGAGTGCCTTTTTCGGGATCGTCCCAAACCGCAGAATCCCAACTTGACACTTCGTCCACAGGGTTGTGGAGAGAATTCCCCGTCTCCCCGTCTTCCCGGAGGGCCGGCGCGCGACATGCGGACCCGCTCCGGCAACGATCGGCGTCTCCGGATGGGCCGGGCATCCCTGTCCGCCAGGCCAGGCGACTCGACGCTCCGCGGCGACACTCCGTCGCTCAAGCCGCCCGCCGCTTCTCCTGGGCTTTGGCTTTGGCTTCGCTCAGGGCGCGGTTCACCTCGCCTTCGAGCCAGCTCCCAAAGTCCAGGTCCGGCTGCTTCAGCCCCAGGTGTTCGTACGGGCACAAACCCTTCCGTTTCCCGCCCCGAAACACCCGCGTGTTCCAGTACAGCCGCTTCAGATCCAGCATCCCCTGCGTGATCGTCCGATGCCGCGACTGATGCATCCGCAGCACACTGTGCATGCACTCCACCGCGCTGCTGGCTCGGACCGCCCGGCCCAGCACCGCCGTCACCTGGCGGTAGGACGCCCGCCAGTTCGGGTCGAGCTGCTGACACAAGAGTTGCTGCACCAGCGGAGCCACCGTGCCATACCCCGCGCGGGCCTGGGGATTCGAGCCCCGCGGTCGCTGTCGGCGCAGCCACCACAACTGGACCAAAGCGTCACGCAACTCCGTAGCCAACACCAGTTGGCCCAACTGACCGTGCAACCGATCCCAGAACGTCAACGCCGCCGGCGCGGCGAGGAACCCACGGACCTTGGACCACTCGGGACCCGACAACCCCGGCAACGCTGCGGCCATCTCCGCTTCGGCCCACGCCCGGTCGTTGAGTCGCCCATCAGGACGAAACCGGCTCAGAGCCGACTCAGCGCGTCGCCAAGCCGTTTCGGCCTCCTCAGAGCGTCGGAACGCGGCCGCCACCCGCTTCCAGGCCGCACTGGCTCGCCGGGCCAGGCCCCGCGCGTCGCAGCCCTGCCGTTGCGCCAACTCGACAGCGCGGCTGGCCGCCTCGGCCTGCTCCCAGAGTCGTTCCACCCGGCTCCAGAGAATCCTTAAGACCCGCTGCGCTTCCTGCTGGGTGTGGAAGACCTCCAGGCCGTTGTCCAGCGGGACTTGCTCGGACTGGCGGCGGTCCTGCTGCATCTGGGCGATCCCCGCCAGCAGCCCGGTGCCCGCATCCGAGATCACGTACGGCAAGGCCGGCCAGGGTCGCAAGGCCTCCGCCCAGGTCGAGACTCGCGATGATCTTCCTTGACGCCTCCCCATCGTTAACCGAGAATGGAATCCGTCTCCGGATGACAGACGTTCTCGAAGTGGCGCCGGCATGCGAAATGTCTCGAATCGGACCGCGTATCCGGATCATCATGGGCCTCACCGTGCTGGCAGTGATCGGCCTGGGTCTAGACCGGGATTTGAATTGAGGCGGGTGCGGTGCGGCAGGCCGTCGCCGCTGGCCGGTACCAGACGGCCGGCAGGGTGCTGGCGAATGGGCTGAGCGCCGCGCCAGACTGATCCGAGGCCCCGCTGGTGAAGGGGCGAGTGGCAATGGCGTTGAGCCGTCTCCATGAGGCCGCCGGCGAATTGAAACCGGCGAAGAAATCGGATGGGCGGGAGCGGCACAGCAAATCCCGGATCAACGTCTCAGAGTCGCGGGTCCAGCTTCTCATCAGTCCGCCCGGCGGCTCGTCGCCGCTGGTGCTGTCCTGAAGCGTTCCCTGATCGGCATCGGGCTGGCCGTCCTGGCGCTGGGAGCGTCCATCGCACTAACCGACCCGGATCCGGCGACGTTGCCTAGGCGGGCGCTCGCAATGGCTCGCGGCCAGGTCATGGCGGTCGTTTTCCCCGCGGCCGGGCGCGCCGCCAGCGGTGCCCGAGGAGAATGTCCGGCCCGCGTGGGACGAAAGGTTCGACGAGAGCGGCTACCCGGCGGCCATTCGCTTCACGAAGCCGATCGACAACCCCGCGTCCCTGGCACAGGTTCGGGACTCGGTCATGGGGCGGGGCCGCCGGGGGATTGACTATCTGCAAAACAAGCTCGCCAGCCTGCCGCCCGGCAATCCAGCCACCCCGTCCACGGCGGCCGACCTCCATATGCTCATCGGCTCGCTGCTGATGTACGAGGGTCAATGGATCGAGGCCAGCGAGCAGTTTCGCCCTCGCGCAGACCGCCGATCCAGCCCGGCCGGCCCTGTTCCGCGCAAAACTCGATGCCTTGCGGGGCGTCGCCGCCCTGAGGCGGGGCGAGACCGAGAACTGCGTGGCCTGCTGCAACGAGTCGAGCTGCATCTTCCCCCTCGCGGCCGCGGCCGTCCATCGCCGGACTGCTGGCTCGCGCGAGGCGATCGAGCACTTCACGCGTTACCTGCGCCAGCAGCCGGAGGACTTGGGCATCCAGTGGCTTTTGAACGTCGCGTATATGACGCTCGGGGAGTACCCCAAGGGTGTTCCTCGTGATCTCCTCCTGCCGTTGGGCCGGTTTGCCGCCGCGGTCGACGACCCGCGCCGAATGGTCAACGTGGCGTCGCGTGTCGGGCTCAACGCGCGGGGTGAATCGATGGCCGGCGCCTGCCTCGTCGACGACTTCGACGGCGACAGCCGGCTGGACGTCTTCATGCCGACCACCGAACCCGAGCGGGGGGCGCTCCTGCTGCGCAACCGCGGCGACGGCACCTTCGAAGACATCTCGGAGTCGGCGCGGCCTGACCGATCAAGTCCTGTCGCTGAACGCCTGCCACGCCGACTTCGACAACGACGGCGCGCTCGACATCCTGATGCTCCGAGGCGCCTGGGAGGTTCCCCGGCGGATGTCGCTCCTGCACAATCGCGGCGGGGCCTTCGATGACGTCACCCTGTCGGCCGGGTTGGGCGAGCCGATCGCCACGCAGGCAGCCGGCTGGGCTGACTACGACAACGACGGCCTCGTCGATCTCTACGTCGCCGGAGAGTTCGACCCCAGTCGCCCCGACGTACGCAACCGCGGCCGGCTCTACCACAACCGCGGGAATGGCACTTTTGAAAACGTCGCCGTCGCGGCCGGCGTGACCAACGATCGGTTCGGCAAGGGGGTGGCCTGGGGCGACTACGACGACGACGGCCGGCCCGACCTCTACGTCTCGAACCTGGGTCAGCCCAGCCGGCTCTATCACAACCAGGGCGATGGCACGTTCGTCGACGTCGCCGTCCTGCTCAAGGTCACCGGTCCGGGCGACAGCTTCGCCTGCTGGTTCTGGGACTACGACAACGACGGGCGGCTTGACCTGTGGGTCAACCCCTACCTTTCGACGGTCTCGGAGGTCATCGCAGACCAACTCGGCCGGTCGACGACGGGGCAGCGGCCCCGGCTATACCGCAACATCGGCGGGATGGAGCCCTTTCGCGACGTGACAGCGGAGGTCGGCCTGGACCGGGTCGTCCTGCCGATGGGTTCGAACTTCGGCGATCTGGACAATGACGGCTTCCTGGACATCTACCTGGGAACCGGCAAGCCGTCGTACCTGGCCCTGATGCCAAACGTGCTGTTTCGCAACGACGGCGGCCGGCAGTTCGAGGACGTCACCGCCGCCACGGGCACCGGCCACCTCCAGAAGGGGCATGGCGTGGCGTTCGCCGATTGGGACCGCGACGGCGACGCCGACATCTTCCTCGAGGCCGGCGGCGCCGTTCCGGGCGATCGGGCCCATTGTGTCCTGTTTCAGAACCCGGGATACGGAAACCATTGGTTGACGATCAAGCTGGTGGGCACCCGGACCAACCGCGCAGCCCTCGGGGCCAAGATCCGGGTCGACCTGACGAGGCCCGATGGTGCGGTCGCATCGCGCTACCGGACGATTACGGCCGGGTCGAGCTTCGGCGGCAACCCCCTGGTCTGCACGGTCGGCCTGGGCCAGGCCAAGGCGATCTCGACGGTCGAGGTCTCCTGGCCCACGAGCGGCACCCACCAGACGTTTCGCGACGTCCCCGTCGACAAGTCCATCGAGATCACCGAGGGACGTCAGGACTTCCGCGTGCTCGCCGCGCCGCCAATCAAGGCGCCCTGAGGGGATTCGCGACGAAAGCCCAACGCGGCCTGTGGCCTCAACCCAGGAGGAATTCCGGATTCCGGATTCGCGATCCTGAAATCCTTTCCTGTCGAATCTCGAATCTCGAATCTCGAATCTCGAATCTCGAATCTCGAATCTCGAATCTCGAATCTCGAATCTCGAATCTCGAATCTCGAATCTCGAATCTCGAATTCTGAATCGGCTCTCAGCGCGTGACTTCGTGGAATTCGATGTACTCGATCGCTCCCGGGCCGAGTTCGAGATGGACATCGACAGGGCTTTGATACGTCTTACCGGATCGCCATTCCTGGGCGGATTGGCACGCGTTTTTGGGCTTCAATTGGACCCGCGTGGTGGCCGTGGGGTCGGTGACCGCGGGTTGATCCGGCTTCTTGATCACGCCTCGGTTGTTGATCAGCTCGACAACCCATCCGCTGGGGATTCGGTTGATTTGATACTGAACGGGGTCGCCCGTGATCTCGATCGGCAGGAATTGTTGCGACAAGGACTTCAGTCGTTGTTCGGAAATCGCCGCCGGGCGATGGGTGAGCGGGTTGATCCAGGGTTCGAGCACTTCAACTCCGCCCTGCGCACGACTCGATCGAAATCGGCACCCAGAGCTTCGCGGTGACGCGGCGAGATCAGCACGCGACTGCCGCGGCGGAGTGATTCTTCCAGCTCACCGAGGAAGGCGGGATCAAACGCGACGTCGCCGGCCAGGAGGATCACCGGGTAGGTTGGAAGAACTCCGGGTGGAGCGCTCGTCAGGAGCACGTCGAAGATCTCACCGTACGGGGTCGGGCACAGGTAACGGCTTTCCGGGTTCTCGGCGTCTCGTTTGGTATGAATGTGATCGCCGCCGGGAAAGAGTTGGTGATCAAACAAGTCGCGGACTTCGCGGTCGCCCTGCGTCGGATCCAGAATGCCCCAAGGCTTGTCCATATAAGCGTTGTATCCCGCGTACCGATCGAGGACGACCGCCACCGGGGTGTAGGGAATGCCCCGGTCCTTGCGCTGCATGAGTTGGAAGACTTCCGCAGCCTTCCGGCCATGCGACGTCAGCGTCCACGGTGCTTCCGCCTCCTCAAAGAAGATGGCAATGCTGTTCTCGGGCGTGACCATCGCCGCCCCTGCGAACCAGCCATGCAGCCACATCCGTTCGTAGAAACTCAACGAGTGGCCCGCATCAAGTCCGCGGGCCACTCTCCCGTCTTTCCGCAGCGGCCCGCTGGTGGTGCAGGCACTTGCGAACCAGGGACTGACCTGCACCGACCACGGTTTTTTCCACGCGCGCGAGGCACCGCGCGCGAAGGCCAGTTTCGATTGAGTAAACGCGATGTTCTCACCCACCTCCAGGCCGATGCAACGGGCGCCCCACTCGCCGGCGTACGTCTCGTAGTGCGAATGCCCGGTCACGCTGATCACGCGGCCGAGCAAGTCGCGCGTGCGGCTTTGGAAGTAGTCTTTGACGATGTCGTAACAGGCTTTGCGGCTGGTCGGACGACGGTCGTATCCCGCGAGGCCGGCCGGCTTCATCAGGTGCTTGAACGTGTCAAACTCCTTGCCGTAAACCTCACGCCACCACCGCGTACTGCTGGAGAGGACGTGAAAGTAATAGCCCCATTCGCCCAGTTGATAAGCCGTGAAAATACCGGCTTCATCCATAGCCGAGATCGCGTTTTTTTGCTCGCCGCCCATGACGGCTCGTCCGCCCTTGATTTGCATCTCCGCGCCGGAATAGAACACGACCGGCCAGCCGACGGTGGCGAGCTCATCGAAGATCGGCTTCGTCCGGGCACTTGGGCTAGGACCCGGGTCAAAGCCATTGCCGAGCTTTTGCTCCCGCATGATGCGCACGAGCTGCTGGATCTTGTCCAGTTCGCCCGGCGCGTTATACATGGTGAAGACGAACCCGTGTTGGCCGGGCAGCAACTGGACCTGCTGCGCATTGCGCGCCAGCGTTTCGTAGGAGCAAAACGAATCGCTGGGAACCGTTGACGTCAACGCCACAGGTTCAGGGACAATTCCGGGCTCGGCGAGCCGAAGGGCCGGTCGTTGCGGAGGCCGTGGTTCACCAGCCGTGAGTGCACTGAAGCCAGATGCGATCGCGAGCACCAGCAGTGCTGCGCTCGACACGCTCAAAGGCAGGGGCGATTTGAGAATCGTCGGCATGATACCGTTTAATTCTTGGGAGTGGGAGGTTGGGCCGGCGGTGCGGTCTTGCGTATTACCAAACCTTTTGGTGAAAGCCGGTCGGCCTCGGCGAACGGCTTGGGAGGACCGGCGTCCTTGGGCACGCCCAGTTCGACCCCTTCATGCCCTCCCCAGCCAAAGGCGATGATCGCTTGATGGACAGCGGCAATTCCAAGAACGCCTATCAGCACAGCGATCGCCGCGCCCATCAGCACGCTTCGCCTCATTGATCGATCTCCCATTGCTGTTGAGGCGACCGGCGGGAATTAACTTACCCGAGAAGCGTTCGTGGCCATACCAGCCGGACGCGCCAGCGGGGATCACCGTAAGTCCTTGTCACACAATTGCGAAAGACCCTCGCTGTCGCGTCGGGCTGGTCTGGGCAGGCTCTCCGCGCTGTCGGTGGTCTCGGGGGGGTTCCACCCACCTCTCGCCTTAGTTACCGCGCGGAACGATCCTGCTCGCGCTCGGTTTGGGCCGGAACCTCACCGCCCGCGACGTTTGAGAATGTTGACCTCGAATGCAGAATCCGGGCGGCGGCTGAAAAACCGCCGCTCGGATCGAGACAACGAGAAAGGGGAGGACCCGGCCGTGGGCCTCTCTTTCAAGGGGGCTCAGTGTTTGCCGGGTACACCAGGAGCGCTTTTCTTGGTGGTCTTCACCGTCTTCGCCATCTCTTTCATTTTGTCAAACTTGTCGCTCATATCGATCTTCTTGGGCAGTGGCGCGTCGGTAGGCATACCCATATCGGGACCGCCGCAGGCCGAAATGCTCATCAATAGAGCAGCCACCGCGCCTGTCGCCACGATTCGTCTCATCGGCAAGTCTCCTAGGAACTGGACTCAGTAGGAATCCGAGCTGATCACTTCACCCAGGGACTTCGTTCCAAGCGCCCAGAAAATCTGAGGCGAAATCGAGTCTTTGATGAACTGGACGTGACCATCGCTAAAACACATGTTGACTCCACTCGGATGGTTGCTCGTGGGCGGGAAGGCCCCGTTCGTGTAGCCGACCGACCAGGCGAGACTACTCGACGACTGACACGACAGCTTGTTGGGCGTGTTGTAATGGTTGTAGGAATTGGTCGCCCAGTCCCAAATGTACTGCATGGACCATGACATCCCGATGTAGTAGCTCATCCCGGCGGCCTGCTGAGTTCCCGGAACCGATTGGCAAGCCTTCACGGCTGCCGCTGCGATCGCATAATTGCCGGGGGTCCAGAACTCTGATGCGCCGGGCCAATTGGAGCCGCCGTTGTAGGCGTTGCGCTTGGCGTGCAAGGTGTCACCCGCCAACGGCAGTAGGCTGCCGGGGACTGTGCCCTGAAGTTTCTCACTGAACAGTGCCGTATTTGAGGTGCCGTCGAGGATCGCTTCGATACCGAACCACGCCATGTCGCCGTTGGTCGGCCAACCCTGCGCCCCCACGGGAACCCCAATGCTACTGGCGTTGATGGGCGTGGCAGGAGCATAGGGGATAACAATTGTCCCCGTATACGGCATGAGCGGCTGCGGACCACCGTTGTTGCCGAAGTAATTCGTCGGCGCCCAGGGCGCCCAGACGGGAGCCCCGGGTCGGACTTTCTGGTTTTCGGACGGGCAAAGGAAGGTGGGAAGCGCTGTGTAAGAGACCGTCGTATTCGCAAGCTGCGACATGTCATAATCGAAATTCGTGGCGTTGTAGAGAGGCCCCTGCTCCAGACTGGGTAAGAGGCAGACCGCCCATGACGCGCAGTAGCCCCATGAGCTCACGAGCGGGCCCCCAAACATGGTCGAAGCGGGGAAGACGTTGTTCTGCGAATTGTAGTTGTGAACCGACAAGCCAAGCTGCTTGAGGTTGTTGGTGCACTGGGCACGCCGTGCCGCCTCGCGCGCCGACTGGACGGCGGGGAGCAGCAAGGCAATCAAGACCGCGATGATGGCGATGACCACCAGAAGTTCGATCAGGGTAAAGCCCCTGCGACCGGCATGCGTGCTTTGGTTCATGAGTGATGACTCCTCAAAAAAGAAGAACCGGTTGGTCGCGCCGCTTTACGTCTGGCGAACCCACAAAGCGGCAAGATACGAGCCTGTTGAAAGCGGCGGCACGAATGGGAAGGACTTCTCCCACTGGCGGGGAACCGTGAGGTCTTCGCCTCACGTGCCGCCAGCCCACACCACCATTGCCAAACCGGATCACGACCGGACATTGATTTCGAGATCTTTTTTCTCGTTTGTCGGACGGCGCGACCCTGAAGTCGCATAGACCACAACAGCGATCAGGCATCGAGGGCGAAGCCAGCCAGAGGGCCATGGGGGCCAGCTCGATCATGACCGCGGCCGGGATACAATCACCGCCACAAGGACGGACCATTTCATGACATAGATTGTATCCTCGCTTATGAACTTGGTTTTCCTACTTCGTACATCTCCTTGATTTCGCCACTGGTGAGCACTCGCCTCAGGATCACGAACTCATCGATCCGGGCGTTGAGACTGCGGATGCGGGGTATGTGGTCAGACGACCGCGTCTGGCTCCAGTTCCCAATCGTGGCGGCGCCGATCTGCACCGCGATCGGGTAGTCGAGCCGCTCTTCGAAAACGGAGCTTCCGTTGAGGTAGTGGGTGATCCTGTTCCGCCCCTTGTCATACACCGTGGCAATATGGACCCATTGACCCAGGTCACGCGGTCCCAGGACCGGAGGCGATACGTAGTCAACGTTTCGCTGGCCGTCATCTGCCGAGTGTACGCCGAAAACAATCTCTCCAGTCGAACCCAATTGCCAGTGAACCTCCGCCGGATCCCAATCGTCGGTGAGCACCAGAGAGCTGAGCCGATTGTCGAGTCCCTCGATGCGAACCCACGTCGCCATCGATAATTGATCGAACCAACCCGGAACGTTGATGCGCACGCGGTCGCTGATTCGCTTGAATTCCAAGGCCGTCTTTCCTTGCCAACGGCCCCGGCACCAAAGGCAGCCGACGACTGAGCCATCGAGCGAGCGGTCGCCTCGGCCCGCGACGTTCCGCAAGGTGCGCTCCCAGGTATTGTTGTCTTCGAAGCTGTAATACAAGACGGTAGCAGGATCGGCACGGAGTGCCCGGCTATGCGCGAGCCAACGCTCATGACGGCGCTGGTGGTGAGCATCTTCGAGGTGGAGCAGCCGTGAGTAATCGACGAAATTCGTCACATCGGCTGCGATCTCTCGGAACACGCCGTTCAACGCCGAAGTCGGCTCCTCGGCCGGCCTTGAGGCTCTTGACGTCTGCTTCCGCGTAGAGCGCCCACGGCCTGGAGCTCGACTTCTCCCTCGACAACATGGACCTGTCCTCGTCCCTGCTCATCGACAGACATGACGAACTCGGTGCCGAGATCGATGGCGTATACCCCGGGCGCGGCAATGGTAAAGCCTCGGGCGTGCAAGGGGACGTGAGCGCGCAACTTCCCCCGATAACAAACCGCTTTGTAGGGAGTCACCAACTCAAAGTCGCAGGGACCTTCAATGATCACGCTCGCGCCACTGGTGAATTCGATCTGGACCAGGCCGGACGCCAACCGGAGGCGGCCGGGCGAGAGCACGGAGCCCTCACCGTACGAAACGTCCGTCGCGTCCCACTGCGCGTTGACTACGCGGGTCAACACGGCCACCGCCGCCTTATTCAAGCCCGTCGTACCCGGGACAGTCGCGAGATCGATCGCTTGTGTGTGCGGAACGGGTGAGGACTTCTGCAACCGTCTCGTGTTTGCTGCCCACCATTGATATCCGAGCAGAACCGCACCGACCATCGAGATCGCCAACGCGGCGAGCCGGAAAACCAAACGACGACGAGGCCAGACCGACCTCACTGACGACTCCTCATATTTGAGGCGGCGACTGAATTCCCGCATGAACTCACCGTCTTCCGAATCGGAGGCGAGTCTCAACTTCAGCGACTCAACAAAGCTATGCTCGTTCGGCACGGCGTGCTGGCGCAGGAGGTCACTGACCATCAGCATGAGGACGACTTCCCGTTCAAAAGCCTGGTCAGCCTTGAGAGCAACGGCCAGCATCTCTCCGTCGCTCGGCTCGGGTTCGCCGTCGAGAAACCGAGCCAGTGCTTGTTCGATTTCGATCCGCTCCATGTCATTCATGATCGAATTATATTGTCCTCAGCTCTTTGCTTCGTGTCATGCACGTGAGTAATGAACGTCGAAGCCGAAGCAAGGTCTGACGAATTTGGTTGGAGCTCTTTCCCAGGAGGGCACCGATCTCTCCCGGACTCAACTCCTCGAAATAACGCTGGTGCAAGAGGTCGCGAGAGGGCTTCGGCATCTTGGACAAGCAGCTTCGGAGTGCAGCCAACTCGTCCTGTTCGAGACCTTCGCCCCAAACGCAGGGCAGGCGGCCATCCTCGATTTCCAGGAGCAGGTCGGTGACATGATCCGAAAGCAACTTGTTCCGTCGTGATTCCTTGCGTCGCTCGCCAGCGACGATCCGGCGAGCGATCTGACGGACCCAGGCCCCAAAGTCGCCATCGTGATCGAATTCGTCGAGCTTCCTGAAGCTTATGAGGAACACTTCCTGGGCGATGTCGTCTACATCTTCGGAGCGCACACCGAGCGCATGGACAAACGCTCGCAGTCGCGTGTGCTCGCACCGCACTTGATCGGTGAACCACCTCTGGCGGTCGTTTGACGGCATTCCCAGTGTCTCCGTCAATGCGCAGCCAAGCGCAATGTTTACCCGAGGTACAACGCCATGCCGAGCATCGACGATTCAAACGTCTCCGTCAATGCGCAGCCACGCGCAATGCTTCCACCTCGTCTCAGGGTAGGGTTTTTGGGATCGATGCAGAGCCTGCAACATTGACTCGCCAACGCCATCAGTCTGGGAGCCCAAAAGGACCAAAAAAGAGGGTGCCCGATAGGATCCGCTGATCGATCCGCCTCGGTACACAACTCACAGGCTCCCAAGGAAGCTCTGAACGTTCGGTTAGAGGTCATGGCAAACTAGGCGGGGCGGGTTGAGGGAGTAGGCCCTGTCCCTGGGCAGTTTCTTGGTGAAGTACGGCCGCCCAAGGCGGCCTGATTAGCGATCCGGGAAGCCCTCTCAAAGCCCCCCAAGGGGGCCTCAGGGCCCAGCCTGGGGCGTCAGCAGCCCAGGACCTCGAACCCTTGTTTGGAAAACAGTAGTGAGGGCATCGGCCAACCGCTTGGGGCTCACGCCCAAGCCTACGTTTCGGACGCCCCTCCACGTCTTTCCGGACAGCCTCTCACTGATACTACCAATCCAGGTAAATGCTAATGGCGCGAGTGGCCGTTGCGTTACAAAGCCAGGCAGTCTTCTTTTCGCTACATCTGCCGGAAGTTTAGACAGATAGAGGGCTTGGAGCGAACAGGCTTTTTTCGCCGTCGGACACGTAAGGCCGCTCATCAGGGATTGAACCGGTCGGGCGTCAACGGGCCGGCTGTAAGGTGGCGGAGGATCTCGCGCGGCCGCATCTCAACCCAAAGCGGCCCGTTGGCGGCGATGCTGTTCTCGCTGTTTCAGACGTTGTGCCTGTGGGATCTGAACCCCCGATGGTGGCTGACGGGGTACCTGAGTGCCTGCGCGGCCGCCGGGGTCGGGTGCCGGAATCGGTGGACCGCTTCCTGCCGTGGAACCTGAGTGCGGACCAGCGGCGCGAGTGGGGCTCCGCGGAGGAGGTCCAGGCGCCGGACACGTCGTAGCCCGGCCCAACGGTGTGGTCCGGCCCTGGCGACCACGAATCAACCGCCCCTAGTCCAACCGATCCGAAATGACCATCCACCAGAACAGGAAGCTGCCGGCTCTCTCGAGTCTGGTTCTCACGATCCCTGAATGATTTCGTGTCTTTCGTGGATTTCGTGTTCCAACTCTCTGGTTTCCGATCCGCTTCCGTGGAAGCGCCGGTCGGCGAGCGGTGAACTCGCCCGGCCCATGGGCGGTTGTTTGCGATTTCGCGGACTAGCCAGCTCCAGAGGCGATCTGGGGGAAGGCGCGCGCCGGTGGTGACAAGACGGGTTCACCGAATCGTCACTCGTCTGTTAGCATGAGACAGATCGCGTCGCTGTGTTGCGCGTATCGAGATCGGCGCGAAAAAACGGTCCGTGCGAACTAACGAGGCGGCTTATGGCTTGGCTTGGCGTACCCTTCCGCAAGGACCGCAGCCCCTTGGGAAGCGCGTCGCCGCCCGCGGCCCGACGAGCAGAATACCGAGGATTCAGCCCCCAACCGCTCGAATTGCCGTTCCGCAACGTTTGCGCCGTCCCCAGTTCCCGTTCGGACCACCTTGGCCATGAGCGTGGTCGCCATCGCGCTGGCGGCATCGTGGCTTGCCTATTCCGCCAGGCAATCGCGGCCCGTGTCCCATGCGTACGAGGCGCGGCGGCTGCTCACCATCGAGCGGCCTTTCCCCGCTGAGGGACGGTTCCCGGGTGATCCCTATATCGGGCCCAAGGTGTGTGCGGAATGCCACCCCGCAGAGGCCGACCTTCATTCCCGATCAGGCCATGCCCTGACCCTTTGGCCGGCCGGCCGGCGGGCGCTGGCTCGCCGCCTCGACGGGACCGAGATTCCAGACCCTGAGAATCCGGAAGTCGTTTGGAGCTATCGACACCGCAACGGCCAGTTATTCATCGCGCGGCGGGCGATGGGCAAGGTCGAAGAATGCATCGCTGAATACGCGTTGGGATCAGGGCATCATGCCACGACATTCGTCAGCGTGATTGACGCGTCGATTCCAGCGATTCTCGAGCACAGACTTACCTTTTTCGCGCAAGGGGGCGTCCTGGCTCTGACGCCCGGCCAGGACGCGAAGCCGCCTCCGCCACACGTGACGCCCAATGGTTCGGTGCCCCCGCCCTTAGTCGCCCGAAAATGTCTCGAGTGCCACGCCACTCAGCTCGCGGCTCATGGCGGCCAGGGAATGGATGACGCGACGATGATCCCCAATGTCTCCTGCGAGCGCTGTCACGGTCCCGGCCGGGCACACGTCGAGGCGGCCCGCGGGCTTGCTGCGGCCGAAAGACTCGCGCTCCCCTTCGGGCCCGACCGGTGGACCGCGGCTGAGCTTTTGCGGTTCTGCGGCGAATGCCATCGTCACCCCGCTGGGCCCCACCCCACAGCCATCGCCCCCACCGCCCCCGTTCTCGCGCGATTCCAGCCCATCGGGCTCGAGCGGTCGAAGTGCTACCGTGAAAGCAAGGGCGCCCTCAGTTGCATGACCTGTCATGACCCCCACGCCCGCCCTTCCTCAAACCGCCTCGATTACGATGCAATCTGTCTGAATTGCCACTCCAACTCGGAACGCTCGTCCGAGCCTGTGCCCGATCAACTCCCTCGCGCCACAATTTGTGCAGTATCGCCGCAGGGCCGCTGTGTCGAATGCCACATGCCGCGCGTTTTTACCGACCCCGACCATCGTCTTCGATTCAGCGACCACTGGATACGGGTTCGCCGAGATGACAGCGCGGGCACGAATTAACTCGTGCGCGACTCGCTGCGACTTCTCCAGCGCAGGGAGCTTGCGAGAGCGTCGGGCATCCCTCGGGAACGCCAGAGGTTGGCGATCGAATCGGGCGCGACCGGTATCGCGGCATGCCCGAATCCATTCGCCGTAGGTGGCCGCAAGCTCACAGCTTCCGCGGGGTCTGCCAAACGCCCGCCTTCCGCTGGAGGACTGGTAAAGCCGCTCATCAGGGATTGAACCGGTCGGGCGTCAACGGACCGGCTGTGAGGTGGCGGAGGGTCTCGCGCATCCGTTCCAGCATGGGCCGCACGGCAGGGTCATGGGCACGGTTCTGGAGCTCGCCAGCGTCTTCCCGCAGGTTGAAGAGCAACTCCAGGAGGTCTCCGTCTCGCCGCGTGTACGACCAGTCTCCGTCGATGAGGGTGGCCATCGGCCAGGGCCGGAGGTTGGATGGCCGGGGATTGGAATAGGGAGACGTTTCAGGCGCTAATTCGGATAGCGCCGGGCTGGGTCCTGACCGATCGGCAGATGTCACCCCTGAAGAGGCATCCCAGAACCGGGCCAGCGTTTGCCCGGGAAACGGCGAGCCGGTCTTGAAGCCGGAGACGTCGACAATCGTGGCTGCCAGGTCCCTGAGACTGACCGGCTCGGTGACGACCTTCGGTGACGTGGTACCGCCCGGAGGAATGACAACAAGAGGAACATGGGTCTCGGTCTGGTAGAGTGTGGTTCCATGGACGAACACGCCGGGGTGCTCACCGAAGGATTCGCCATGGTCGGATGTGATGATGACCCAAGTCCGTCCGAGAACGGTCCGGCGCTCAAGTTCGTCGATCAATTCGCCCAATTGCTCGTCGAGATGGGCAACGCAGTCGTCGTAAGCGTCGCGTGCGAAGGCGATCTGGCGCCGAGTGGGCCCGCGTTTCGAAATCTCAACCCAATCTCGAATAATGTCGGCTTCACGATCATTGCGTGGGACAACGCCGAAGCGATGAATGCCCGTGGCCGGGAGCTCATACGGAGTGTGGGCGTCATAGTAATTCAGGAAGGCAAAGAAAGGCCGATCCTGCCGCTGACGCCCGGAGAGCCAGTCGAGGAACTCTCGATTAACCCCGGCCGCATCTTTGCGACCCTGCCCGAAGAGCCTCCAGACCAGATCGGCTGGAGACCGCAGGACGGGGTTGCCCGTCGCGTATGTGCAGACTGCCTCGACCCCCTGAAACCCGTCCACCACGCGCGAGACGAGCGCGGTCAGGTGGAACGCAGTGAACTCCGGGAAGATAAAATCGCGATAGGTGGTGAACCCCCGAGCCAGTCCTGAATCCGTCGCGCAATATGTTACGTTGGCGGCAAAACCGGCCGTGGCATAGCCACGCGCCCCAAGATAATCGGCCACCGTGAGAGACGCTGCGTCGAGGGGCGTGAACCAGCCGGCCGAAAGTTCGTGAGGCCATCGACCAGTAAACATGCTTGCGTGTGATGGGAGCGTCCACGGGGCGGTTGCCTGGGCCTGCTTGAAGCAGATTCCACGACTGGCTAACTCATCGATCGTCGGGGTCGGTGGGACGATCGTATCCGAGCAGGCTGAGGTGGCCGGCGCCAACCGTGTCGAGCACGATCAAGAGGACGTTGGGAGCATTCGACGGCGGCAACGGCCGCGACGCCTCGCTCCAGGCTTTGAGCTTTCCGGCCCCCCAGCATGATGCTGCCAGGATCATCAAGAGACCAGCAGCGATCGGGAACGTGAGGCGAACCATGCTGGCCAATCTGGCCGACCGACGCTCCACGGCTGGAACCAGCCTCACCGCCACCCCTATTGCCAAGAGTAATAAGGCCGCGCCGTAGATCCGGGGAAATGCCGCCAAGAGCGGCGGCAATAGCGCCAGCGTCCCCAAGATCCGCGGCGCAATTCTCCGTCCCCACTCCCCCCACCGGATCACGAGAGATAGCATGAATCCCAGAACCACAAATAACAGAAAATCCACCAAAGGAACCAGCCAGACAAAATGCATGCTCTTTCCATAGAAACCATTCGAATCTAAAAATTGCTTATGTATAATAACAATGCCTGTCTCCAGCAGTCCCGCGACGAGCCCGCACCAGCCCGACAAGAGTAGTATGGAACCAGGCCCACGTCTTGCGTCCCGGCCAGGAGCGGCAGGCGAACCGGCCGAGTCCACCTTGTCGAAGCCGGCAACACGGCGCGCCATGCGTTAACTCCATCGCAATTAGCATGAAAGTAGGAGAACATTGATCGTGACGGCGCAGGCGCGAACTGTCAAGGTGGGGGATCATGTCCCGAGGGTTGTCTAGGGACTCATCCGGGGATATAGTCCAACAGGAAACGGTCAGAATTCGAGGCAGCGCGAAGGGACCGCGGGGAGAGAACGGGATGAGCCATGGTGCCGGGTGCTGGCGGCCTGCGTTCCTAACAGCCCTCGTCGCGGCAGTCGTTCTCTGGTGCGGATGGAAATGCGTCGAAGGATGGCATTATCGAAGATCGATCGAACAAATTGAATACGAAATGGATAGGGGGCACTCATCCCTGGCCATCAAGCATCTGACGGATCTCCTCGCCCGGTACCCTGGTCTCGACGAGGCCCTCTTTCTCTTGGGGGCTTGTGAAAAGGCGCGCGGGCAGCCGCGGACAGCGGCCAAAGCCTGGGCCAAGATTGCGCAGGATTCCCCATTCGCGTTTCACGCGCTGGCCAACCGTGTGGAGTTGAAACTCGAAGAGGGGAGGCTCACCGAGGCCGAGCAGCTCATCCTGGGAACACGCGATGCGCCTCGGATCTCCGGCCCGGATCCGAGCATCTTGCTCGTGCCCATCTATTCCCGTCAAGGGCGCCTCAAGGAAGCGATGCAGCTCATCGAGGCGCTCTGGCGGGCCCACAACCAGTCGGGCGAAGCAGCCTCGGAGACGGCCATCAACCAACTTCGACTCTATATCCAGCTTCGATCGAGCCCGATCCCCGATGATACCATTCGTGCCGTACTCGACCGGGCGGGTCGAGTTGCACCGGACGACGACCGGATCTGGCTGGGGAAGGCCAACCTGGCGATCCGCACGGGCGCGTACGATGAGGCCGCGCACTGGCTCGACCGCTGCCTGGAGAGGCGGCCTGAGGATCTCGCGGTCTGGGACGCCAGGCTGCATTGGGCCATGGCCACACAACGCGTATCAATGGCCCGAGAATCGCTCAAGCATTTGCCAGCGGCCGAATTCAATTCAGCGCAAGTCGAAAAGCTGGCGGCCTGGTTTGCCAGCCGGCGCCGTGATCAAGAGGCGGAACAAAGAAGGTTGGAGCGCCTGATCGCCGCCGACCCCAGTGACGTTGACGCTTTGGACCGGCTGATCGAGTTGCATTCGAAAAACGGCCAGTCAGCCGCTGCCGACGAGCTACGGCAACGGAAAGCTGAAATCACACAACTTCAAGCCCGATACCGGAAACTCTACGCGCGGCACCAGCCACGGCGCGACGCCGTGGAGATGGCCCATCTGGCCGAGCGACTCGGCCGCCGGTTCGAGGCCAGGGCCTTCCTGACCATCGCTCTTGCCGCCCCCGACCGTCCCGATATCCGACGCGATCTCGCCAGGCTCGATCCGAGCATTGAAGCCCCCACGCGATCGACTCGCACCCTGGACGATCTGCTTGCACCCGAGGTTGATGACGTCCAAAACTAAGAATCCCGATAACAACGAGATGTCCGGGAGAGCGAGGCTCCGTCCGAGCCAGGAAAAACGCGGGGAAAACGCGGCTCGGACGGAGCTTCGCCCTCCCGATCCCTGCCAAATTCTAGGCGTTCTCAGGAACGGTGAGACAGAGACAGGGAAATACGTCCTCTCTACACTGAGCCGTCGCCCGCGCTGTTTTCTCCTCGTCCCGAAGGGCGTGGCAGTCCAAGACCGTCCCGAAGCCGCCGCACCCGTTTGAGATCGATCGGCCCCTGGACGCGGCGCACTCTCCCTTCAACTGAGGTTTGCTTCGCGCAGAGGATCGGCCCGAACTCCGCAGGTAGGCACGGCGCGAGCGCCAGGGAATGGTTTTCGGCGACAGGTCGGGGATTGTACCCCTTGCCGAGAGTCGTATAAAATCCCTTTGCTCGAGGGGGAGACCCCATCGAGTTCCTCCTCGATTCGGGCCGCTCGGTGGAAAACCGGTTGCAGTCGATCTGGGACAGGTCGCCGAACGTGAGTGCCGTCCGATGCCTGTGTTGGCGTGTACGATGTCTCGAATCGGACCACGAATCCGGATCGTTAAGGCCATCAGAGTGCTGACCTTCGCCATGCTGGCCGGGGCGGTTGTCTCGGCGGCTTGGTTCGTGTGGACGAAGGAGCCGCGCGAAGCGCGGCAAGCACGACAGGCCCTCGCTGAAGGTCGCTATGATGACGCTGGCCAGGCGCTCACTCGCTGGCTTGGTGCCGTGCCCGACGCGCCCGAGGCTCATTTCCTGAAGGGTCGTGTCGCGGTGGCGATGGGCCGGCTCTCCGATGCCGCCCTCGAGCTGAAGCGCGCCCAAGCCCTGGGTCTCCCGCGCGCGGAGCTGGCTTTGCTCCAGGCCCTGGTCGCCACGAAGGTGGGCCGGCACGCCCAGGCCGAGCCAGTGCTGAGACGGGCCTTCGAGGAGCAACATGCACCGGACCGGCAGGTTGACGAGGCGCTGGCGAAGGTCTATCTCGAAACGTACGACCTGACGCGTTCCGCGACGGTTCTCCAGGTTTGGGCGCGGGATTTTCCGGACGACCCCAA
Source organism: uncultured Isosphaeraceae bacterium (assembly GCA_963845695.1). Lineage (GTDB taxonomy): Bacteria > Planctomycetota > Planctomycetia > Isosphaerales > Isosphaeraceae > CAWJTV01. The sequence continues at coordinate 22,961 of CAWJTQ010000030.1, forward strand.
GCCGCACCTCTGGTGGGCAGAAATTCACAGCCGCGCGGGTGAACAAGAAAAGGTTGCGGACGACTACCGCGAGGCGCTGCGGCGCAACCCGTCGCTGGCGCGCGCCCACCTCGGCTTGGCCGAAGAGCTGAGCAAGCTGCATCGCAACGCCGAGGCCGCGACCGAATACGATGCATGTCTCGCTCTCGAGCCTGACAACGCCGCCGCGCACCTGGGGGCTGGTCGCAACCTGATGGAATACGGCGACGAGGCCGCCGCTGCCCGCCATCTGCAACGCGTGATGGCGCTGGACCCCAAAATTGCCGAGCCCTATACGGCGTTGGCCGCGGCGGCCGCGCGCCGCGGCGACTGGACGGCATCACTGGCTCTCCTCGACCGCGCGATTGCCCTGGACCCCTACGACGTGGCCGTGCGGCACAGCCGCGGGCTTGCGCTGTCCCGGCTGGGACGGATCGATGAGGCCCGGAAGGAAGAGGCCGCGGCGGCCTCCCTGCGAAAAGACCTCGACCGCCTGAATGCGGCGCAGACACGGCTGATCACCGCGCCCCACGACCGGAACAGTCAGCTTGAGGTTGCGCGATGGCTCTTCGACCACGGCCAGGACCAGGAGGGCGCCCGGTGGGCCCTGAAGATCCTCGCCGAATGGCCCAACGACCCGGAGGCCAGCCGGCTGCTCGCCCGCTACCACCAGCGCCGGGGCGAGACCGGGCTCGCCAACTTCTACCTCATGCACGCTTCGGCCGGCCCCGACCCGTCGTCTGGGGGAAAACCGGGAGATCCACGATGAGGCCCGTCGTCGCCAAGGTCCTCCTCAATTGGCCGGCAAGGCCGCACACTCAACCGGGTCCATCCGCGTTTCTGCGGTCGTGCCGCCGGGCTCTGTCTGGTCAGGGACCGAGTGCGAGGAGGCACTCTCGCGTTGACCGCTCAATTCCCGATTCTTCGCCGATTCTCGACTCCGATCTCGCGTCGTAAACTCTGAATCACAATGGCGGTAACAGCCTGGGCGGGCGAGACCGCTTGACCTTGCAGTCGTCTGGTAGGAAGGGACAAAATCCGCATTTATGTTCCCTGCTTTTGTTCAGCAATCTCACATGGTAGACTTCATGCCCTCACTCATCATTGCCACCCTGCCATGGAGCGGGCGGCCCTCCGCATTAAACGTCCCAGCATATGACGGCGCTGCCCACCCGGGGAACGATGCTCGTGAAAGGGATCGACGTGTGGATTGAGCTGTCTGTATGGAATTTGAGGGCCCCGAAGTTTTCTGACCGGTTAATTGTAAGCACTCATGCTATTGAGGCGACTGTAGCCGTAGATAATCCCCCTTATCTACAGCAAAGTCCGTGGTACGATCCGGCCGATGATAACGCACCCAGTCATGTCCGATTCGAGGCGATGCCATGAGACGCTTCCGGCTGAGCACGCTGATGCTCCTGATTGTGATCGCGGCCCTGTCCATCGCCCTGGTGGTGCAACATGTCCGGTCTTCTCGCCGCGAGGCCGAATTGCAAGCCCGCCTGGCTCAATCCTGGCCGTTGTTCCTCAAGCAGCAGCGGGAGGAGACACAGTTACGCCAGATGGTGGAAGCGATGCAGTGGAAACATCGTCAAGAGTTGACGAAACGAAGTCTAGAAGAAGTCCAACGGCAAGAACGGGAAGATGCGAAGATCAACCGACAGGTTGAAGCCATGCAGCAGCGATTTCGTGAGGAGCAGGCGAAAGAGGAGTTGGTGAAAGCCAGTGAAGCTGAGGCCCGACAGCGGCCGAGGTGATGAGCCGCCGACAATTGGTCATCGAAGCAGAGGAATCGAGTAAGGGGAAAAGGGTGAGCAACGAACTGGTCAAGGTATCATCGAGTGGGTACCGGCCACCGGTGGTAAGCCGGGCCTGCCGGAACTGATCGAGCGGGCAGGGGGTGCGGCACGCTTCGCCTGGGAAGAGTTCTTCTACGCCGAGCACCACAACCGGCACACGCAGCGGGCTTATCTGCGGGCGGTCAAGGCGTTCCTGGCTTGGGCCGAGGGGCAGGGGGTGGAGCTGGCGGCGATCACGCCGGTCATGGTCGGGCAATACCTCGTCGGCCTAGGCGGGTCGCCCGCCAAGCGGAATCAGCACCTGGCGGCGCTGCGCGGCTTCTTCGACCGGCTGGTGAACCGGCACGTCTGCATCCTCAACCCGGCGGCATCGGTCAAAGGCGTCAAAGAGCAGATGGTCGAGGGCAAGACGCCGGAGATCACCATCGATCAGGCCCGGACGCTTCTGCGGTCGGTCGATACCGGCCATGTCGTCGGGCTGCGGGACCGGGCGATCCTGGGACGCTGGCCTGTACCGCCTGCCGGGCCGGGGCGGTCACCAAGCTGCGGCTGGGGGACTTCCAGCACGACGGCCTGCAGTACACGCTGCGGTTCCAGGAAAAAGGCGGCAAGAGCCGGGAAATCCCGGTGCGGCACGATCTGGAAGGCTTTATACTGGCGTATGTCGAGGCGGCGGGCATCGCGGGCGCGGCCAAGGATTCGCCGTTGATCCGGGCGTCGAATGGCCGGAGCCGGACATTGACGGCGAACGCGCTGGGTACGGAGCGGATTTGCGAGCTGGTCAAGCGGCGGCTGAAAGATGCCGGTCTACCGTCGCGGCTGTCGCCGCATTCGTTCCGGGTGACGGCGATTACATCCCTGCTGGAACAGGGGGTGCCGATGGAGGACGTGCAATACCTCGCCGGGCATGCGGAGCCGCGAACGACGACGCTTTACGACCGGCGGAAAAAGAAGGTCACGCGGAACATTGTCGAGCGTATTCCGATCTAACTCTAACCCAGTGATTCTCCATGAACGATGTCATCGCTCTCGTATGTGGCGTGATAGGTGCCGGCACGGGCCTAGCAAGTGCAGTGTTGGCTTATCTAACATACATAAAGCAGTATGGTAATATAAATAATACGTCACGCCCTGCTACCGACAGGAATGTTGAACATGCAGAGCGGCTCAGGGCTACGAAGGTAGAACCGAGGGCTGTTGAAACTGGGCGTCGACCTGTCCAAGAATCTGCGAGGCAGAAAACCGGTAGAGCTCCTTACCAGTTGTCAGCACTGAATGGTCTGTTGATCTTTACATCTTTTTTCTTTTCTGTCATTGCGTACCGCATGGTTGTTGGACCTTTCCGTGGACCGTATTTTGACTTTGTAATTTTCGGTTTGGCAATTTCATTCGTTGGGGGCGTTACATGCGGTCTCGTCTTCCTGTTAAGAACTATCGGAAACTTTTATAAATAGTAATTGTTTTGGGTATTGTGGTTTGTTAGAGCCCGGATGTCCAAGCTGCCTAGCCGCGGCAAAGAAGAGAGGCCATGACTGCAAACGAGGGGGCGCGCCAGAAGGCTCGCCTCTTTCCATTGACGAATTAGATTCGCATATCCCGCTACGTTATCCGAACCAAACGTCGAGGCTGTTGTCTTTCGAGGAGTGGTCGGCCGGTGGAAAGTGTTCCGATGACCAGTCTTCCGCGAGGCGAATCGGTGTCGGCTTCATAAGATTTATGATCCCTGGGACCGATCTTGAAATGAGAGTCACTATCGATCGTGAAGAGGGAGCCACCAGGGGCGGTCGGACGAGGCTCAAGGCGATCGGCGCGTACCACCACGGCGCTCGGCACGCGGTCAAATGCGCGGAGTGAGGTCGGACTCATTCTGTGTCGTGACGTCGCGGGGCGCAGACGGTCCGGCCAGGCGTTCCTGCTCCCTGAGCCGGGCGTTGGGGACCGGACCACCGCCAATTCCCTTGCCGCGGACCGCCCCGGGCCACCACAGGATGACCAGGTCGTCAAGACGAAGCCCCCTACTCGGAGCTGCTTGCGGGTCCTGGACCAGGGCCTGGGGCCGACGCGAGCCTGCTGTTCAAGGAACCGGCCGCTTGAACCAACAGCCCAGCAGGATCGCCGGGCTGGCTCAAGGGTGGGCTGGACATCCCGGCCACTGACGCCAGCGGATGCTCACTTCGCAGGGGATACCCGCTCCGGACGTGGACGCGCCGCGCGGATTCACGCGCTGGTCGAATGGGAATCTTTATCTTTCATCCGATAACTGTCTCCTGGAATCACCAGCACTCCCCGTGATGCATCAGCCGGTCGATCAAGGCCCTGGCCACAGTGCCGTCCCCGTGAGGGAGGGTCGGCCGTTGCGAGAAGCCTCAAGTTCGTGCTGGGCACGAATGGGCGGGCTTCGTGACGGTATGCGACCCTGTCCAACGACCTCTGGGCATCGCTAGGTTGATCAGCCGATGGTCCAACTCCACGAGAGCGCCCGGTATCGGTAGACCGCCGAAGATCCAGCATAACGCCTGCAAATGCTGAGGCAAGGGGGCAATCTCTGGTGTCGTAAATCTTGCAACTATAGTTAATCAAATATAAATACTAACTAACTTATATGTTACAAAATATTAATATTATAAAATAGTTAACATGAATTGTTACTAATCATATTGTGGCTATTAGTCATGGTCGGACGGGACCGTGGGCGCCCATGCATTCATCGAGGTCCGGGCGGGCTCCAACCGGCGAACGAAACCGCTGACGCGTCAGTCGATCGCCTTTCTGGGAACAAGACAAAGGAGGAAACCGCTTGAGACATGCGCTTCAGAAGGAAACGCCAGGATCAACGACCGCTCGGGCGGCTCCCTCCAGACGATCGAAAATGGCTCTGATTTCCCGATCGGTGTCAAGCGGCATATGTCTGCGGAGGAAGGCCCTTGCTGCCTCGAAGGAGAACATTGCGCCCAATGCGAGTTGAACGTCTCAGGAGCCGAAGATCTTCTGGGCTTTGCTCTCGATGGTGTAGGCCGGGTCGTGCATTGCGGAGTCCTCGAGCGACCACGTCATGACGCCCAAAAGGCCGCGATCTTTGAGCTTTTGCATCACGTCGAAGATCTGCGGCGGCTGCAACCCCCGAGGCATTGTCTGGCTGGTCGCAATGCCCAGAGTGAGCTGGTCGTATCCCCCCACCACTTTGGCCAGCCGCTCGTACTGCTGCAAGTAGCCGTTAACGTCCAGGTCATCCCCGTAGGACTGGTAGTTGATCCAGTCGAGCGTCGATTCATCCTGAGCCATCCCGTACTTCTTCCACATTGCAAGGTATCGGTCCCAAGTGGCACCGAAGGGTGTGATGCACGCCACGATGTCGTCGCGCTCTTTCTTGACGTTGGCGATGACGGTCCCCACCGAGTCGGCGAAGCTGTCATCGAGGCCCGATTCGTAGTTGAGGTCGATCCCGTCGAGTTCGTAGCGGTCGATCAGTTCGATGAGCGTCTTCGTCGCGTTCTGGCTCCAGGCTGCCGGGTCGGCGGGCTTTTGCCAGGGAAACCCGTCGCCTGCCAGGCTGACGAGAAACTGACGTTTGTCGTTGCCTTCCTTGAGCTTGTGAATCAAGTCCGGGGTGATCGCCTCGTCCCAGGCCGGCACGAATCGACCGTCGCGATCCTTGTCCCGCGCGAAGGCCAGGGCGAAATAGAAAAGGCAGTCGTCGTCGATAGGGACGCTCGCCAAGTCCGGGGCCCGACGGCCACCCGGTCTCCCACCGACAAACGCCACAATCACCTTGGAATCTTCATCATCATCGAACTTGTGCCGAGCCCAACTCGGCCTCGTCGCAAGTCCCAAGACTCCAGCGGCCAAGGTGCTGTGCAGAAAATGACGACGGTTTGGCCTCATGGTGCGGCTCTCCCTGCAGATTAGTTCAGTTGGAACAATTCACGTTTTCAAATACGACTGAGCAAAGTTCCAAGAAAATGAGCATATCAACGATTGACAATCGCAGAATGATCTGCCCGTGTCCTTTCCTTGGCGTACGGACCCACTCCGTCGATCGGGATACCTCTCAGACAACCGAATGCACCCGGGGGAGTGGGTAAAGTCGAGGATCGATCTCCTCGCGGAAGACTGTGATCTCCCGAGGGGCTTCGATGCCCAGCCGCACTTGACCGTGATCCAGCTTCACCACCGTCACGACGATCTGATCGCCGATCACGATCTTCTCACCGAGTTTGCGAGACAAGACCAGCATGGAGGACTCCTTCCCTGATGGCTTCCCCAGGAGCGAATACGTTAGCCCATTCCGAGGGTCAGGGACGATCTTAATCAGCAAATGCGCAAAAATGTAAATACCTGGATTTCCTAATGGAGAAGGTAACATGGCTACGTCCATGCCCTCGGTGCATGCCGTAGATGGGGTTTAGGGAGTCGGGTACCCGATGTCAGGTGGAGGAGTTCTTCGAGGACGGCAAGAGCTACCTGGGCATGGCGCAGTATGAGACGCGGTCGTGGGTCGGGCGGCATCACCACATGACGCTGGTCGCGCTGGCGCATCGGTTCGTGATCTTGGTGCGGAGGCGTCTAAAGTGTCAGCAGCGGCCAGGGATTGAGCCACTATGGCGGCCAGGGAGAGCCACCTCGCGAGAGGGTTGCGCCCATGCATCTGGCCCCAAGTGCCCTCTTTAAAGCGCGACGTGCCGGATCTGACCTTGGACCGGACGGTGTGGTTGCTGGAGGCGGCGCTGGCGGAGCCGGAGTTGAAGCTGGCGCGGGCGATCGCACTGGTCGATTACCACGTGCGGCGGAACGAAGTGGCCAGGAGGTCGCATGCTAAGACCTGGCGGGCCAAACACCGGGGCCTCAAATTCCTGCGGCTGTAGAACTACTCACGAGCCAGGACGAGCCGCGTTGCCAGCGCCAATTAAATCTTCGTTTCGTGAACCACCATGCTGCCGTGCGGGCATTCTGACGGGAGGACGTCGTCTTTGTTTATTCTTTTTGGTTGCGGCTCCGCCGCGTTAGGATTCTAGGCGAAGCAGAAACCCGGGCCGGCCGGACCATCACCGTGGTAGGGCAGGACGTGGCAGGCGGCCAAAATCTAGCTACGTCCCTGTTTTGGCCCCCCTGTTTTGGCCCCCTCGGGAAAACAGCGATTGGCACTGGCATGGCCTAAACGGACCTGGTAAGTTGCTGGTTCCCCAACGGACGGAAGACTCTGGGGGTGAAGCGAGCGCGGTGACGAGGAGTTGTGCTCGTTGAACTGTCTTGATGATGAAGGGTGGTGACGATGCGGTGCTACGGCGGCAAGCCACGGGCGAACGTGCCCGGAGTCAGCAGAGTGCTGCTGGTGACTCTACACGGCATCATCGCCGCGGCCGGGGTGGGGATGGTCTCTACGGCAGGCAGCCCTGATCGCCACTCTGTACCCGATCAGGAGGACACTCAAAAAACCACGATTCTCATCTTCGCTCCGCACCCTGACGACGAGACGCTGGGCTGCGCTGCGGTAATCATGCGGGCAGTTCGCTCGGGGCTACGTATTCGCGTCGTTTTTCTCACGAATGGTGATGGGTGGCCGGATGCGGCGGCCATGCTTTGCCAAAAGAATGTCAAGGCGCTGGCTCCCGAAGATTTTCTGGAACTGGCGAGGGCGAGGCAGAAGTATACCTTGGATGCGGCACGCGTGTTGGGACTGGCCGAGGATTCACTTCTCTACCTTGGTTACCCTGACGCCGGTTTGGCTCAAATGCCGATGGCGGCGGGCGATACTCCCTACCGGTCGCCGTTCACCGAGAAAAACCGCACGTACGGCCCGATGTTCCCCGACTATCACTCGCAAATGCATCAAAACCCGGCGCCTTACCTGTGGACTGCGGCGCTGGGTGACATAACGGAGCTGCTTCAAGCGCAACGGCCGAGTCAGATTTACGTCACCGACGGCGCAGCGGACACACACAAGGATCATCGGGCTGCTTTCGATTTAGTTCGCGCCGCCGCCGCGGCAGTGGATTTCAGCGGCGAATTTTACACTTACGTAAACCACGCCGGCGATCAGTGGCCCTGGCCGGCTGGTCCAAACCCGGTCGCTCCCTTCGAGGCCCACGTTGTCAACGGCAAGCGAGTGCCTGACAACATTGCCTGGCCTCCCGATGTACGTAGACCGATAACGCATGAAGAGGCCACGGCGAAGCTCAAAGCAATTCGGGCGTACCCCCTTGAAATCCGGCTGGATAAGACCTACTTCGAAATCGTTCGTGAAATCGGAAGAGATTTTCTGGCGCAAACGGATTCGGGTCAAGTGATGCCCCTGGCGCGGCCAGCGAGGTTGTCCCGTCGAAGCTCCAGGGAGGGCAAAGGTTTTCATCCACGCCCCCACGCATTCCTATAAAACGTCCACCAACCCGTCGTAGCCATCTCGAATGTAGACGTTGATTCGTGTATGCACTTAATGGACACCGTTCGCAAGGCAAACCCGATTTATCGCGGTACGTGTCACCGCCGTCCACAAAACGGCCGTTTGATTTACAGTCACCTAGAGCGCTTCACGGTTGGCTTGCGCACGCTCGGAACGTGTAGGGTCGGTCGAGCCGCAACTCGGCGCTGGCCCACCCTCCCCGGCTTCTCGCGCATCACGGCCTTCCCGTAGTAAACGGACAAAAAACAACGCTAAGCCGATAGCCGGTCCGTTCGGCGGGTCGTATCAGGGCCGGTTGCCCCACCGGTTATCCACGAACACCCGCATCTTGCTGCCGTTGTAGAGGTCGCCGCCTGCAACATCGATGAAGAACCCTGCGTTCTGCGATTTGTGGCGGAAGTAAACCCCCCATTCTTCAAACCAGTCGGAGCGGGTGGAAGCCGAAATCGCATATTCATCGAGGTCGATCCCGGGGTAAACCTCCACGGCGTGTTGTCTCGCAATCCGAATCGCCGTCGTTCTGCTCATAGGCCGCAAGGGCCTTATGAGTGCAAGAGTGACGCCAACGAGAGCGATGACGACCAACAGCCCCCGAACCGATATTCGCCGCCTCGCGGTCTTCATGACCGATGGCTCCCTTCCGAAATTAGCCCGCCCGCTGACCTGGGGGCAGACTAATTGCAGGAGTCCGAAGCTACCAGGTTGTCCTTCCGACAGAACATCCCGAAATGGACCGGTTTCGGCACTCCCTGCGAGAGCGGGTTGACCAGCCGCGAGAGAGCCAAAGAGGCGTCCCTTTACTCATCCCGGAATCAACGTCCCTATTCGTCGCCCTATCGCCGAGTTCCGGGACAGACGGCCCTTAGCGTTGTTTTTTGTCCGTTTACTACGGGAAGGCCATCACCGGGCCTTCTCCTCTTTCACCCGTGCCACGCCTGCACTCATGGGGAGATGCCGGTGGAGAAATACGGCATGTTGCTACCATTCCCAGCTTCCTGGAAAGCGAAGTTCCAGACGTTGTTCCCTTTCCAGGAGCATCGGAGTGGGGAGCCTGCTTCCGGAGCGAAGGCGTATTGCCACTCGGGACCGTTCTTGCCGGCGCGGGCTTCGAGGAGGAGGTAGGCTTCGGGATCCGTGGTCAGGACGAACGCGAAGAGGCCGCCGTCGAGCATTTCCGAGTTCGGCTTGCCGTAGCGCGCGAGCGGCTTCGAGAGGAGGCGGAGGTCGTGCCACGTCTTGTTGTTGAGGTTCATCTCCGCGCCAAAGGCCTTCGTCAGCTCGCGCATCTGGCGGAGCCTCTGTTCGGCCGTCTCGGCGGGCTTGGAGACGCCGGGCACCGGCTTGAACTCAACGCCGGGCTGCGACGGGTTCCAGACTCCGGTCGAGGCCAGCGGAGTCGTCGACAGCGATGAGAAGGCCTGGATCCAACGCCCGTCCTTTCTCAAAAAAACCTGCACGGCGGCCGCAGGTCTCTCGTCAACACCGAGCCAGAGGAAAATCGTCCCATCGCGGACCGTGCCGACGGGGTTGTTGAACCGCAAGACAGGCTCAGCCTGAACTCGGTAAGTGACCGTGGGGTCGTCCGGCTTTCGGAGCGTGTAGGCCGCCACGGATTGCTTCATGAATTCGAGCCGGGCCGCGGCGTCGCCGTCCCTGCCTTTGTCCACTGGCGCGGCCTGTCCGCAAGTGCTCAACGTCATCAAGAATGAGAGCGCAACGGTCATCGTCTGGTCCTCCCTTGCCTTCCAAGAGTCTGATTTTCTCGGTGACCTTGGATTCGTCGGCTGTGTCCTGCGCCGTTACGACGTGAGACGAGAGTGCAGCCAGGGCGAGCAGCAACAGGCGTTGAGCACGCATCGTCTTGCCTCCGCGTCGAAGAGGGGAAAACGGGTTGGCGCCGGGAGAAACCATACCAGGGTCACGGGCACACGCTCCAGACCTCATTATATCAAGAGCCGTTCCCAGACGCGATAGGCGGCAGGCGGTTACCGGGCAGCCGCACCCGATGGGACCGCGGCACGCGGCTCCTCGCACGAGGGTCGGCCGGCCATTCCGTCATCAGTGAGGCCGCTACTTGCGGGCCATCGCGGCATCGTATTCGATGATCGGCCAGAAGGGGGAGTCGGGGGCCGGGGGGCCGGTCTCCCTGCACGAGACCTCCGTCGGTTCGTGAAAGCGAATGCGAGCCAGGAAGGCGTCACGCCGGCGCTTGAGCCGGACGCCGCCCACGAAGCCGCCCATCGCCAGCGCGACGACCGCGACCGCGATCATCCACCGCCGTGTCGTCATCCGGGGGACAAGTCGCATGGATGGGGCTCAGTCGGGCCGACTGTCCGGGTCAACTGTTGTTGAGACGTTGCATTGGCCGCGTCTCCCTTTGGCGACGATCAGGCCCGCGGTCAGCGAATATCGGGATGCGCTGCCCGCCGAATTAGAGGGTTCAGGCGATTTCCACCGGCCCCCATCCCGGCGCTCATCGTCAAGCTTCTTCAAGCAAGAAGGGCACTTCCAAATCATCGGCCAGGAATTCATCTCATGAAATGGCGGATCACGGGACGGATCGTACTCGTCGTACACCCACTGATAGTACGAGAGGTGTTTGCAGCCTTCACACCAACGGAGGAGGGTCATCATACGATTCCTGAATCGAAGGATCAGGATCTGATTGCCTTGTGGTAGTGCGCTCTCTCAGAAGCACGCGTAGGTTCCGAGGCTTGGCACGCCGAGCACCTGTAAAGCGTCGTTACTAATCCACCCGTTACAGGTTCCCGCATCGTCCCGCGCCCGACTGCCCGCGCCAACCCCCCCGCCGAAATCTTCCCGCCCCGGTGCCGGGCGATGGCGGCAGTCACCTCGACGGCGGTGATGAGCGCGATGTAGATATCCGTAGATGACCGACGGCGCGTAATGCCGCGCACCCACGCCGTTCCGGTTTCCCGGATGTAGCGCTTGACCAAGGCACTGGAATCGACGAAGAAGGCCGTCTCCACCGTCAGCGCCGCTCACGGATGATGGTTTCCGACAGCGGCTCGCCCTCGATGGTGATAGGCTGATCGTCGGGATCGTCGTCATCGAGGTCAAGGGCGGGATTGGGCAGCGAAGCGAGGCGGCCCTCCGCAAGCAGTCGCCGATTGAACTCGTCGCGCGTCATGGGCTTTTTCGTTGCCTGCGGCGAGGCAGTCGGTATGCGTCATAGGCATGTACGAACAATCATTCAATTATCCTTATTTTACCTAGATTACCATGACCGAGGGCGTTTGCCAAGCTCTACCGGCCGAGCGGCGGCGCGGGCCGGGGGAGGGGCGACTGTTCGCCCGGTAAAGGAACCCGGCGGCGGGATGCCGCTCCTTGTCATTGATTCCTTTACGGGATTTCTTGACACGAAAACACGGGAAAAATGACGAGACTTCTCGCCCAACACCACCGGGCTCGGGCCCACTTTGGGCGGATCTTTGCCCCGAAGGGGCCGAAACATAACAGCCCGGGGCACCGCCCCGGGACTCGGTCGCCCACCCCGAGCCGAGCCCTGAAAGGGCGACACACGGCTGGCCAGGGGACCCGTCCTTGTGCCGCCCTTTCAGGGCTCTTTCTGGGAGGTTTTTCGGTTCCCGGGGCCTTGCCCCGGGCTGGTTTGTTTCGCCCCTTCGGGGCCAATCGTGGTGGCGTCCAGCGAGGAGTCTCAAAATGACTCTCAGCGTTGACCGGCGGCGGCTGTAAAGAAAACGGGCGTTTGCTTGACACCGCCCACAACGAGCAACTAGTCCACCAGATCCGAAATGACCATCCACCAGAACAGGAAGCGGCCGGCTCTCGAGGGACTTGTTCTCACAATACCTGAATGTTTTCGTGGATTTCGTGTATTTCGTGTTCAATTCTCTGCTCCCCGGACCGCTTCCGTGGTCCTGTCGATCGGCGAGCGGTGAACTCGTGCGGCCCATGAGCGGTTGTTTGTGATTTCGTGGACTAGAGGGGCAACGATGTCCGGATTAAAGGTCTCCGCGACTCAGGCACCGGGACTTCTGGAGAATAACGCGCTGCCCCCCGTTTCCGGTCCTCTGCTCCGGTTTTTCATTTCTCTGACAATTGTCGTTGCGAGGGTGACATTCTGTGGTTAGGATAGCGGGAACGTCAGGCCCAGAATCTCGGTTCGCCTGGAGACGACCTTCTCATGCTGACACAGGACGAGAGCCCGGCCGCTGCGGCGGTGAGCGGTACGTCGCGCAAGTTGCTCGGGTTGCTCCGCAAGAGGCTCCGCCAACTGCTGCGGATCACACTGGTCCTGGTGATCTGCCTGGCGCTCGCTGCGACGGCCCTCGCAATCTGGTGGTTGAGGAGCCTCAACGGGCTCCCCGATATCGGCGATCCGTTCGATGTCGCGGAGTTCCGGGCGTTCCGCATCCCCGATGAACAGAATGCCCTCACCTTGATGCGGCGAGCGTACGAGAAGTTGAGCCCTGAGCCCCTGAACGTGTCTATGGACGATCCGAGGCTCCACGACTGGTTCGAGGCGAACCGCCATCTGGTGGAGCGGTTTATCGAGGCGGCCGACCAGGCCGACGGCATCTCGGGGCCGGAGCAGGTGGATGCCTGGCGGTACTACCCCATTGAGAGCGTTTGGGGCGAGGATGGCTGATCGGTATGACGGACATTGAGGGTGGAAGGGCGCAGAGCGGGGCGACATGGCCGGCGCCTGGAACTGCTATCGGGCCATCCTCCGAATGTACGTCCACATACGGCGGCGCGAGCGGCTGAAGAATCGCCTGCGTGCCGATCTCCATCACGGCGAGCTACAGCAGCGCCTGGCGAAATGGGCGGCGGATCCCAGGACCACGATCCCGCAGATTCGACGCGCCCTGGAGGAGGTGATCGCGTGCCGGCCAAGGCCCGAATGGGATGCCTTTACCCTCAAGAGGGAATACCTGGACCTCATGCAATTCCTGGAGGGTCCGGTCAATCCCCCTCCCGAGCAGATCGAGGAGGAGTTGACCTATCGACTCGGTGATCTGGAGTTGCCGGACGACCTGACGCTACAGCTCCACAGCATGAAGCGCCGGCTTGCGCACGAGCCCGAACGCAGCCGCCGCGTCATTCGATTACTCTTTGCCAATTGGCTCGCGCACGTGGAGAACACTGACCCGCAGCAACGCCGGCCGGCGGTCCGGGCGCGATTCCACGTTGCACAACGGACGACCAGCGTACCGCTTTATCCTGTCGGTCCCCAAGCGCCGGCAGGCGCTCGTGCGCTGTCACCGCAGGAGGTGGCGAGCTGGCTGGTCACGACCAACGACGCCAGGGTGGCTTTCCAGTACCCGGCGCTCCTCTGGCCGGCCGTTCGCCAGCGGGAACAGCGTGGCTATCGGGAGCTGCTCGTGCTCCTGGCCGGCGAGCTCTATCACCGCGAGCGCGGCGCTCGTCCACCTTCGGAAGACGCCCTGGTCGGAACCTATCTCGAAAGCCTGCCCGACGACGGTTCGGCCGAGCTCGGCGATGAAACGACACCAACCGTATCGGACTCCGCCAGCTCGGCGCAGATACCGCCGAAGTGATGCCTGTCGCCGCGAGAATGACGATCGCACTCCGCGCTTGGAAAAGGCTTAGAGCGTTCAGAAATAAAGAGCGCGGGGCTCCTCTCTCCTGGGGTCAAGCCGGCTCGGCCGGCGCAGCCCCCAAGGCCCTGCTCCCTTGCAAGACCTGCTCTTGGCGTGTCGATGCCGATGTTGCCGCGATTCCGGGGTTCGACTCGCAGAAGGCTGTCGGCTTGCTGCGGACGGCGTCGCTCGGAGAGGGCGTCGCCTTCCGCCCCATCATGGCCTGTCACCACTCCAAAAATTATGATTATGCGTGCAAAGGCTTCCTTGCGCGCGAAGATTAGCCACGGCTGATGTGTAAAGAAAACCGTCGTTTGCTTTACTGAGAGGCTGTGAAAGTATGGATTCCCAATAACGAATTCAAGATTCCAAATGAATATTAGGCCTGATCCGCCAAGGGTTTATGATTCTGGAATTTGGGATTCGGAATCTGCAATCCGATTCTTTCACAAGCTCTGACGCCCCGGCCTTCGCCGAGGCAGGCTTCGGCGGCACCAGGAGGGAATCGCCATGGAGAGCTTTCGCATCCGCCTCCAAGCCCGCGAACAGGCCCGCCGCATCCTTCGCCGTTGCCTGCGAAAGGTCCGCAAGAAGCCCTGACCACCCCTATCGCAAACCACCCGTACCTGAGGGACGACCCGGGTGAGCGCCGCTGGGGTCGGCCGATCCGCAACGGGGCGATCGAGAGCCTGACTCAGCCGAGGAGTCGTCCCAGGAACCGGACTGAGCGGTTCCGGAAGGAGGGGGAGCGGATGCCCGATGGTCGGGGCGCGGGGCGTCCGTCAGCGGAGACGGTCGGGCCGAGCGTGAGGAGTCTCGGCCGTGGCCGCGCTCAAGCGCCGAGCCACGGGTCGTCTTCCCTTGATCTGCACCTACAAGAACGCGATTGCATCCCACTCAACCTCGAGCCGGGGGTTAGCTGACAGCAGCACCCCATGACTCGCACGACCCGCGGCACTGCGGTGGAGTTCTCGCAAGCAAACGCCGCCACTCCGCCCGAGGACCGGCGGGCCCAGGTCAGTGGCGGCGGAGACTTCGCAACGGGGTTGCCACCGCGCCTCCCTCCTTCAAGCGGTAGCCGCGGTCGGCCTCCAGGTGCGCGAAGCGATCGACGCGACCCGACGGCCAGCGCACCTCCACTCCGTCGATTCGGTCCTGGCCCAGACCGAAATGGAGGCGTGAGTCGGAGGCCGACTGATAGCTGCCGCCCCCGAAACGCCAGGCGCGACGGCGACGGCCGCCGGCCGTGACGGTCACGACCGCGCCCACGCCGTCGCGATTGGACTGGGTCCCCTCCAGGAGGAACGAGACAGCGTGGCCTCCCGAGCTCGCGGTCTGGTTGTGGAAAAAGACAAGCGGCGTGTTCTGCGGCACCGACACCAGGTCGAGGCGGCCGTCGTTGTCGAGATCCCCCGCGGCCAGGGCGCGGCCGAGCCGCGGGACGGCCCAGACTGACCCCGCCTTGGAGGTGACATCGACCAGGTGCCCATGATCCTGGCCGATCAAGAGCAGCCCCGGCATGTCGAGGGGGAAAGCAGGCCGATGGTCGTCCACGTGGCCATTCGTTTGGACCAGGTCGAGTTGGCCGTCGTTGTTGGCGTCGAACAAGACGATGCCGAAACCGAGCACGTACCGGCTCGGAGCGGACAGGCCGATCGCCGAGGTCCGGTCGGCGAAAAACCCCTTGCCCAGGTTCTGGAAGAAGGTCGTGGACTCACCGTAGAAGTTGGTGACGGTGAGATCGGGTAAGCCGTCCCCGTCCAGGTCGCCGACGGCCGTGCCCATGCCGGACTGGAAAGCTCCCTGGGCGTTGCAGGCGACGCCACTGGCGATGCCGGCCTCCTCGAACTTCATCCCTCCCAGGTTGTGCCAGAGGTAGTTGGCCGTCGAGTCATTGGCGACGAACAGATCGATCCAACCGTCCTCGTCCAGGTCCGCCGCCACCACCCCCAAGCCGCGCCCGTCGCGATCGACAATGCCGGCCTGGGCCGTCACGTCCACGAACCGGCCCCCGTCGTTGCGGAACAGATGATCTGACTGTGCGGGGAACGGATTGGGCATGCAATAATCGTAGCGCCGGTCTGGGTCGATCGCCTCACCGGATTTGGTCGGACGCTCGCAGAGAGTCGGATGTTCGGCGTCCCAGACGAGGTAGTGGCAAACGTAAAGGTCGAGATCGCCGTCGTTGTCCAGATCGGCGAACGCGGCCGAAGTGGGCCAGTCGCGATCGCCCCCGAGCCCGGCGCGATCCGTGATCTCCTCGAAGGTCCCGTCCCCTCGGTTGCGGTACAGGGCATACGACTGCCAGCGGCAGAGGAAGAGGTCGGGGCGGCCGTCATTGTCGACGTCGCCGACGGCGACGCCATGGCCGTAGCCGCCCGCCATTCGGGCGATGCCGGACCGTTCGGTCGCGTCTTCGAACGTCCCATCGCCGCGGTTGTGGAACAATCGGTCGCCGTTGGGAGCTTGAATAGGTTGAGGGGGGAAAGGACCACCTTGAACCACGTAGACATCGAGCCAACCGTCGTGGTCGTAGTCCAGCAAACCGACACCGCCGGCCATGGTCTCGGGAAGCTGGCGGAGCGACGATCGGCCGTTGTCGAAGACGAACCGCAGGCCCGCGGACGCGGCGTCGTCCCGGAACTCGGCGCGCTCACGACCGTGGCGACTTCGGGAGATAGCCGGGATGGGCGCGGCGCCGATGCCGGACCGCCCGCTGATGATCCAGGTTTGTTCACAGGCCCGCCCGCGACATCGCCCAGATGGAAGGCCAGGGTCTTGCCGGCGGGGAGGTGGGCGTCGGGTCGTGGGAGGCCCAGCCGCTCCACCGCCGACGTCGCGGCCGGGCTGGGCTGCTGTCGCGCCGCCAGCCACCACCAGCCGCGCGCCTCGAAGCCACGCCCTAATTCCTCGGCCAGGCCGGCGAGTTCGGCGTATTGCGTGATCATCTTGCCGGGTGCGAGCAAGCGCAGATACCGCTCCTTGGCCCGATGGACGTCGGCCTGGCGGCGATGGAGCTCCTGCGCGCGCAGAGTTTGGCCCGACTCAGCAGCCAGCACCGCCAGACGTTCCAGGGCCTGTGTGTCACCGGGTGAATCGTCGATCAACTGCTCGAGCGCGGTCCGCTCTTGATCGGCGTGACCTTCGCGATCGGCGAACCACGCACGGAGAGCCAGCACCTCGGCGAGCGAAAACCGTTCGGCTGGCAGGTGCGCGAGGGCCCGCGCGCCTCGTCGATCGAATCGGCGGCGCGCGCCCACCGGAGCCAGGCTCGCCAGACGACGGGATCCTCGGGCCGCCGTTTCCGACAGGAGTCCAGCCATCGGGCCGCCTCGGCAAACTGCCCGGAAAGCAGGGCGAGGTGTGCGCGCGCCAGCCAGACGCGGTCGTCGTCCGGCGCCTTCGCCGCCGCTTGCTCGACGCTGGCTCGAACTTGCTCCATCGTCAGTACTGAGCTGTCGATGAGCCACAGGGAGCGAAGGTCACCCGCCTTGTCGGACGAGGTGTTCCAGGCTTCCTGGCGAAGCCGGCGGATCTCATCCAGCCGGCCCTCCCAGTAGAAGAGCTGGGTTGACAACGACCGTAGCTCGGCGCCGCGGTCCGAGGCCGGTCAACGCGACGGTCAAGAATGCCTCGGCATCCGCGAACCGTCCCTGGCCGTGGATCAGCAGACGTGCGCGCGCCTCGGCGGCGTTCAATCCCCATCGAGATGCCAGCGGCACCCGCGCCCACGCGTTCAGTGCGGACTCGGGGCGTCCCGCTGCGTCTTCGCAGATCCCAAGCAGGTAAGAGACTTCGGCGTGTTCAGGCCGCCTTACTGACTGTTCGGACAGCCAGATGCGCACACCTTCAAACTGTCCCGAGGCGATCCGTGCCCTCGCAGCGTCCAGACCCGTCTGGAACCGACGCTCCGCGCGGATCCACAATGCTCCCCAGCCCACCACGAGCAGACCGGCGCCCAGGGAGAGCAAGGGGACCCAGCGCGAACGCATCGAGAAATCCATGGCGAACAATCTGGGCAGGAATTCAACTCCGCGGACGGCTCGATCGTCTACGCCCACGTGGCCGACGTTGATCTCATCCCGGCGTTCGCGATCGGTATGGTTGCCCGCTGCACTCGCTTCCGGCCCTCCCGGCCGATCGCCGGCTGATTCTTGGGAGTCCGAGGCCCGATCGACTCGCCGGCGCAACCCAAGACGACGAGCGCTATTATAACCGTTCCGATTTCGCGGAACAGCCTTCGCAATCCGACAGCGTCAGGTCAAAAGGCCGAAACGAAGGAGTGACCTAACATCCAATGAGGACAAGGGTTGTGGGGCGAGGCCTCGGCAGGACGAACGCCAGACGCGGCCGCGACTTACGGCGTCCTTTCAATTCGCCTGGGGGGCACCACCGAACAACCTGACTGTCACGAATTCTGGGGGAAGCTGCACCCCTGCAACGTGCGAAAGAGGTTGAGGCGGCCGAATTGATTGGACATCACCGGGCCGTTCGAGATGCGTCTTCTTGAGATACCGCCAGTTTTCCAGGGGTCCGACCGCAATCATCCATGGATTGTCGAGGCGGGATCGAATTCTCACACAGAACCGAGAGCGGTCCAGGAACTGGTCGCGACCGCGCATCACGATCAGTTTTAAATATTAAAATATATTATTAATAATATTGACGACGATGGGTTGAGAGTTCCCTTGCCACACCTGGCCCTTTTCTGTTCCTTTGTACATTCTCCACCTGTTATTCCACCTGTTATCAGGTAGGTGCAGGGCTCTCGAACGCCTCACGCTCGGGGCGAGTCCGCGCCCGAGCGACGATCGCGCGGCGCGTTCGACGGCGCGGGCGATCGAGCCGGGTCGCAGGTAGGCAGGACGAGCGCGCTGCCGTACGATGGAACCACACGAACCGGTGATCTTCCCCGAGGACCTCTCGCGATGGCCGAATTCGCCGCGCACGTCTTGAAACTGGTCTCCGAGCCCGATTACAGGCCCATCACGCTCAAGGCGATGTCCCGGCGGTTCCAGGTGGATGCCGACGACTACGCCGAGTTTCGCACCACGGTAAAAGGGCTGGTGAAGGAGGGGAAGCTCGACGTCGCGAAAGACAAGACGCTGCGCCGGCCCGACCTGGCGGGCCTGATCGTCGGGCTGTTCCGCCGCTCGGCCCGAGGGATTCGGGTTCGTCCGGCCCCATTCGACGGCCGCGCGTTCCGATCAGATCTACATCGCACCCGAGGCCGGCGGCGATGCGTCCAGCGGCGACGAAGTCGCCGTCAAGATCACCAAGCGGGCGCGTCGGCCGGGCATGAACGATGAGGGGCGGATCGTCCAGATCCTGGCGCGTGCCTCGGGGATCTTCGTAGGCTCCTATTTCGAGGAAGGCGGCTTCGGGTTCGTCCGGATCGACGGCACGACGTTCCACGACCCCATCGACGTCGGCGACCCGGGTGCCAAAGGGGCCAAGCCGGGCGATAAAGTGGCCGTCGAGATCGTCCGATACCCCACGCCTTTCCAGGAAGGCGAGGGCGTCATCACCGAGATCCTCGGCCGTCGGGGCCAGCCGGGCGTCGATACCTTGACGGTCATCCGCGCGTTCAACATCCCCGATACCTTCGATCGAGGCCGTCCTCGATGATGCTCGCGACCAGGCCAAGCGATTCGACGAGGCCGAGATCGGCCATCGCGAAGACCTCCGCGAGGTGCTCTGCGTGACGATCGACCCGGCCACCGCGCGCGACTTCGACGACGCCATCTCGCTGTCGCGCGACGAACAGGGTTACTGGAGCCTGGGGGTCCACATCGCCGACGTGTCGCACTTCGTCCGGGCCGGCTCCGCTCTCGACCGCGCTGCGAAGGACCGCGGCACCAGCGTCTATCTGCCCGATCGCGTCATCCCCATGCTTCCGGAGATCCTCTCGAACAGTCTGGCCAGCCTCCAGGCCGATCGAACGCGGTACACCGTCAGCGCCTTCCTCGAGTTCAACGCCGAGGGGATCCTGACCTCCAAGCGGTTCGCTCGCTCGGCGATCCGGGTCGACCACCGCTTCACCTACGAGCAGGCGTTCGCCGGTCATGAACGCCCCCGCGGCGGTGCATCCCGGAGTCGCTCCCGCGGTGGCTCGGATGCTGGGCGAGATGCTCGAGCTGGCCATGATCCTCCGCAAGCGCCGCTTCGCCCGTGGTGCGCTGGAGCTGAACCTTCCCGAGATCGAGATCGAGCTGGGCGATCAGGGCGAGGTCACCGGCGCGCACCTCGCCACCAACGACGAGAGCCACCAGGTCATCGAGGAGTTCATGCTGGCGGCGAACGAGGCCGTCGCGACCAGCCTCGGGGCAGAAGGGATCCTCTTCCTCCGGCGCGCCCACCCCGACCCCGAGCCCTTCAAGCTCGACGAGTTCGCCGAGTTCGCCCGCAGCCTGGGCCTGACGATCGACCAGCCGCAGAGCCGGTTCGAACTCCAGCGCATCCTCAAAGAAACGGCGGGCCAGCCGGAAGAGTACGCGGTCCACTACGGGTTGCTCCGCAGCCTGAAGCAGGCCAATTACACGCCCGAAGCCGAGGGACATTACGCGCTGGCGAGCGCGGACTATTGCCACTTCACCTCGCCGATCCGCCGCTATCCCGATTTGCAGGTGCATCGCCAGTTGATCGCCTGGCTCGAAGGGAAGAAGCCCGCGAACCGTCCGGACGAGCTGGTCGTGCTGGGCGAGCACTGTACCCGCACCGAGCGTCGGGCCGACGCCGCGGAGCGCGAGCTGATCCGCGTGAAGCTCCTCTCCTACCTGGAAGACCACATCGGCGACGCGTTCCACGCGATCATCGTGGGAGTCCAGGATTTCGGGTTGTTCTGCCGCCTGGCGGAACTGCCCGTCGAGGGCCTCATCCACGTCACGTCCCTGGCGGACGACTACTACTACCTGGAGTCCGGCACTCACACCCTGGTCGGGCGCAGGTCGGGTCGTCGCCATCGGCTGGGCGACCGCGCCCTCGTCCGGATCGCCCATGTCAACGTGGATCGCCGCGAGCTCGACCTCGTCCTGGACGAATCACCCCTCTCACGATCGCGGAAGTCGGCGCGCTCCGGATCGTCCCCGACCGCCTCGGCCGGGCGCGGCGACGGGCGGGCGCGGCCGACTCTCGGCCGGGACCGGCCCGAACCGCCGACGATGCCGGGCGGCCAGGCCAGGGCCAGGCCCCGATCACCAAGGGGAAGAAGGGAAAGGCCAAGCCGAAGGTCAAGCCCAAGGCGAAGAAGAGCCGAAAGAAGCGACCGTGATTCTCCTGGCTCAATCGACCGAGGAGGCCAGTCGCGCTCGGCCGTCCAGGGAATGCCAGATGTGGGCGGCCGCGCGCCGGGTCAGGGCGAGAAAGCGAGGGAGCCGGTCGGGCTTCTGGCCCAGGCAATGGAGGTAGGAGGCTGCGATGGCGACCTCGATCCGGGGATCGTCATGTGCCCAGGAGGCGGCCTGTTCCAGGTCGGCCAGCGCCAGGTCCCACTGGCGGAGCTGGATGTGGGCGCGGGCGCGACCCAGGAACGCTTCGGGAAGCTCGGGATCGCGTCGGAGGGCCAGCGACCATTCCGCGACGGCCGCGCCATAGTCGCGGATGCGCATCAGGGCGGAGGCCTTGCGGACGTGAACGCCGTCCAGTGCGCCACCAGGCGATCGCCCGGTTGTAATCCTCGATGGCGCCCCGCGGATCGCCACCGGCCTGGAGCAGCGCCCCATGCAATTCGATCAGCCCGGGTTCGTCGAGCCGGATGGCCAGTCCGACGTCGACGTGCCGGGCCGCCGCAACGCGGTCGCCGCCGAAGGCAAGGACCCTGGCGCGGATCAAGTGGCGTAAGAGGAGTACGGGGAGAGGGCGATGGCGCGGCTCGCGGCGGCGACGGCCTCGGACTGTTCTCCGAGGGCGGCGAGGATGACCGCCCGGGTCAGCGTAGCCCGGAAGGCGCCTTGATCCTGGCCGGAGGCCAGGCGGGCCAGGCCGTCGGCCGCGGCGCGGAGGTCGGCGTGCAGCCGCTGGCCGCCGATCGGCAGGCAGGGCGATGGCGTCGGGCCGGTCGAGCTGGAGCTCGTCGAAGCGTCGGTCGGCCAGCAGCGCGCGCTGCCAGAGCCGCTCGTGGGCCGGGCAAGGGTAGACCCGGCGCGCCTCGGACGCGTCCATCGAGCGCCTCGGCGGTGCGGCCCGCCAGGAGCCGGGCCAGTGCCCGCGCGGCCAGGATCTCGCCGGGATGCTTCAAGGTAAAGCCCATCTCCAGCAGGCGCGCTCAGGTCCTTCTCGGCCGATGCCGCCTGACCGAGCCGAAGTTCCAGGAGTGCCCGGCTATGACGGACTGCCGTATCGCTGAGGTCCAGCGTCAGCAAGGCGTCGTACTCGGCTCGAGCGCGATCCACGGCCCCGGATTCGACGTCGATGTTGGCCCGGTTCAGCCGGGCGGCCCGGGCGAAGCTGTCCGTGCTGTCCGACCTGGTGACCTCGTCGTACTCGTCGCGGGCTCGTGCGAAATCGCCCAGCTCCTGGTACAGATACCCCAGCTCGAGGTGCACTTTCCTGGCCTCGGGCTCGACCGCGCAGCTCGTCGAGGGCGGCGTTCATGTCGTCGATGGCCTCGGTCCAGGCGCCCTTGGAGCGGTAGAGCTTCGCCCGGCTGAATCGCACCCAGGGGCTCTTCGGCTTGAGGGCCATCGCGATGCTTGTAATGATTCAGCGCCTCGTCCATCAAACCGGCCTGGTCCTCGACGTACGCCAGGTAGAACTGATACCAATAGTTGTCCTGCTCGAGCCGGACGGCGTGGCGCATCCATTGGATCGCCCGGCTCTTCTGATCGGCACGCAGGCAGAGCAGGGCCCACTGGAAGGACGCGAGGGCCGATCGCTCGGCGCCGATGTCGTGGGGCTCGCCTTCGAAATACGGCCCATCCCGACCCGACGGCTGAGCCGCCGGGCCCTTGCGGTCATCGCCGGGGCGCTTCAGGCCAGGCCCGCAGCGCCCGCCATGGCTCCTTGGGCTCGGCGAACGCCAGGGCGATGTCGCAGATCGCGACGAGCTTCGCGATCCCCTGCTCCGTCTGGAGACGCACGGGCGTCGTTCCCAGGTTCCGGTTCCGTCGACGACAGGAACTCGTCCAGAGTGGCGATCCAGAAGAACAAGAGCTCGTTGACCTCGATCTGGAGCCGTTCGAGACCGCGGCGGGTCGAGTGGCTCGAGGATGTGGTCCAGCTTGCGTCCAGTCGGGCGAGCTCAGCACATAGAAGGGGGCGAACGCGTCCTGGAGCTCGACCCCGGCCTCGGTCAACTGCGACGCCGGTTCAGGAGCAGGCGGAATCGCAACCGCTCGGCGGTCTGGAAGAGCGCATCGGCATCGCCGCGGGTCCTGGCGAACCGCTCGGCGAGTTTTCGCTTCTCGAGGGCCCGGGCCAGCATCTCGTCGAGGTTCGGGCCGAAATTCAAGTCCCTCAACTTGCCGCCGATCGACTTGATCGTGGTGGGCAAGGCCCCGCCACTTCGAGGGATATTTCCGGAGATCCAGATTGTCGAAGTGTTCGATCAGCTCGATGGTGGCGTCGAATTGCTTCCTGGCTGCGTCGAACTCGTCGTTGTCGAACGACGTCCAGCCCTTTGTCCAGCTCTTTCTGGGCAAGCTTGGCGTTCGTCAACCCGGTCGAGGAGGATGCCGATCGACGCGAGGAGGATGGCGACGAGCGCGACCAGGATCGGCGGAAGCCATGGCGAGCCGCCGCTGACGGCGTCGGAACCAGCCGTGTGACGCGGCTGGTCCACGGCTCGCGCGAGTGAGGCAAGCGGGAGGTCCTTGGAAACGGCCTGGAGATCGGCGGCCAGCTCGACGGCGGAGGGATATCGGTCGTCGGGATCGGGCTCGAGGCAGCGTCGGACGATCGCGTCGAGGGCAGGGGGGATCTCGGGTTCCAGAGTCGCGGGGGCTCGGGGTCGCTCGCTCGGCGCTCGTCGGCGGCCCGGAGCAGGGCCTCGACGACCGACGACCCGCGCCGGGGCGAGGCGAACGGCCGCTGGCCGGTCAGGGCCTCGAAGAGCACGACGCCGAGGCTGTAGATGTCGGACCGGCCGTCGACGGCTTCCGGTCCGCCCTCGGCGAGAGCATGGAGGTGCTCCGGCGCCATGTAGTCGACGGTCCCTCCCAGCGCGTCGGCGTCGGCGGACGGGCCGTCGCCTGCGACCGGCTCGCGCGCCAGGTTGAAGTCCAGCAGCATGGGCATGCCGTCGGAGGTGACCAGCACGTTGGACGGCTTGATGTCGCGGTGGAGCACGCCACGATCGTGGGCATGGCGCGAGGGCCTCGGCCAGCCGGGCTCCCCACCAGGCGATGGCCTGGTCATACGTCCGGAGCGTCAGCGCCGCCCGCCCGGCCGACGGGCCGGCCGGTACGCCGTCGCCCGGCTCGAGTCGATCGATCGCCTCGACCAGGGCGCTGCCCCGAGCGGACATCCTGTCCCGGCAGTCCGCGAGCACCTGCGCCAGCGTGGTGCGGCCGAAGTAGGGCATGCAGAGGAGATGGAGGCCCGGTCGCCCGATCGATCCGGTGGGAGTGCACCGGAACAATGTGGGTGTGCTGGAGCCGGGCGAGGGTCTGCGGCTCGCGCGAACCGCGCCGGGTGACCTTCAGCGCGACGGGACGGTCCGCCAACTGCCGCTCCCGAGCCAGGAAGACGCGCGCGAACGCCCCGCGGCCCAGCTCCTCGACCAGATGAAAGCCGGCGATCGTCTGGCCGGCTTCGGGGAACGACCCGGCAGATCCCCCCAGGGACGCCGACTCGGAAAAGAGCGCCGTCGCCGTCGAACTTGAGCCGACGAGTTGATGGATCTCCAGCACGCGGCGCAGCGGGCACGGCGACCCGGGAGAACCGGGCGAGGAACTCGGCGGGCTCCGGGGCCTCCTCGTCCTCCTCGCGGAGGCAGAATTCCTCGTACACCAGCGCCACGATCGTGTCTTCGCTCAGGTCGGCGTGGTGGTCGAGGTACCACTGCGCCCCGACCTTCTCCCCGGCCTCCCAGCGGAGCGTCAGATCAGTGCGGAGCAGGGCCAGACGCGCGCCGGGACCGTCGCCGTTGCCGCCGGCCGACTCGAGGAATGCCTGGGGATCGGGCCGGTGTCGGAGGTGTTCGGAGTCGCGCCAGGCTTGCTCGTACTCTCGGGCCAGACGGACCGCGGCGGGCGACGACGCCTCCTCCCACGTCCGCCGGCCGGCGCGACACGCTCATCACGGGGTCCCCCACTCCCTCTCCATTCGCCGTCTCAACTCCTCGAGGACGCGCTGGACTGTCCGTTCGCTGATCCCCAGCCGCTCGCCGATGTCCTTGCTGGAGAGCCCCTCGGCTTTCATTTCCAGGATGGTCCGCCGCTCGACGGGCATCAGCTCACGGAGCCGGATCGAAGCACCTCGTGGGCCTGAGCCACTTCACTGGGTGAGTCGATCGAGTCGGGCACGTCCTTGGGGCGACGGCCGTCGCCCCAGAGGGGCTCTTCCCGATGCATGTCGTGCTTGCGGCTGGCCGCGCGGCGGTATTCGTCGATTACCTTATTCTTCGCAGCCCGTGCCAGGAATGCGACAAGATGTCGCGAATCCTCGAATTCCGTCGGAGCCGTGCGCATCCGCCGAAAGAAACTCCCCCAAACGCTCTGGAGAAAGTCGAGCGAGTCGAACCGCGAGCGGAGCAGCCGCGGCAACTGCCGCCGGACCACCAGGCGGACTTCCGCCTCGAACCGGCTGAGCAACTCGCGGGCAGCACTCTCGTCGCCCGCCTGAATGCGCTTGAGGAAATCCGAAAGCTCGCTCTCCCCTCGCTGCGTTGATTCGCCGAGGGCCATGCCATAGCCTCCTCTGCTCGGTCCAGGTTCGCCACCCGGCGTGGAGAGACCTCCCTGTCATCCGCCTCAGTTCGGGCGCCCACTATTGAATTCGATCAGCCTAACCCGAATCCCCCTCGGTTGGCAAGTTCAGGTGGTTCCGATCGCAGATCCGCAGATCCACCGCCGGGGTTGCTCCCTGCCTCGGGACAGTGCGGCATATGACCGAGTGCCTGAACGAGTTTTTCCTCGATCTGGCTCCGCGCGTTATCAGTAGAACCTGCGTTCGATTTCCTCGGAACGTTCTCGACTGGCGGCCAGGCGGCTGGAAAGGTAGGCGGGGAGACCGGGAAGCGGAACGGACGCCTGTGCGGTGGGTTGGAACTGCCAGACGAGACCATTTCGCGAGCTGAGGGTCAGCCGGGCCTCGATCCGAGTCAGCCGGTTCTCGGTCGTCAAGTAACTCACCTCGAGACGTTCCTGACACTCAACTCGAGGTGATACAGAGCCTTGCCCCAAAGCTTGGCCCAGCGGGAGTTGGATCGATACGGGAGATAGCCTTTGAATCCAGCGCCTTGACCAGGATCGGCAACAGGCTGGAGAGATACAACTGCTATCAGCCGAAGACGAATTCGCCGCGCGGGACCTCCACAACGACGCCGTGGGTGCAAGGAGGCGGCCGACCAGCTCCTCGGTCTCGCGACGCGTGGCGGGTTCGAGATCGGGAGGCCGGTACGCCAAGAACTTGAGCGATCCGTTCGCATGTCCTGGAGGGATTCCAGAACTCTCCCCAGTGCGAACGAATTCCGCGCGGAGGCCAGATCGGTGTCCGCCGCCCACCGGACCTTGGCTCGGAACCGCTCGTCGATTTGGGGTCTCAGCGTGGCGAGGTCTGGGTCGCGATCGGTACGGGAGATCAAGCTGAGCCACTCCCCGAGTGGGAACGGGGTGGTGTCGTGCCGGATCAATCGATCGAGGACCGACCGCGCATCCCTTCGAGCCAGATCCCCACGCCGCTTCTGCTGGTCTGCGAGTCGCGTCGCATCGGCCGGAGCCACGATTGCGAGCCAGAGCAGGGCCGCGTCCAGGTCGACCAGAGCTTCGCTCGAGCCGCCCGGACGCTTCATCCGACCGTGATGACTCGATCAGCTTGAGGATCGAGCCCTAGTTGGCCGACTGGTACGGCCTCTTCAGGAATCGCAGACTGCCGACCAGCAGGATCGCCGCCACTGCGACCCCGATCACACCCCAGGCCCACGGCATCCACCAGAGCGAGGCGAATCGGCGCCGTTTCCAGCCCGTGCTGGGACTCTTCGAGAGATTAGGACCTCCAGAAGCTGTTGACAGAACCCGCACCGTACCTGCCGGGTGCGAGACCTCTCACCTCGACCGTGTTGCCGCATTCTGGACAGGCAAACGACCCATCCATGCTGCTACCCTCGCTGGACTGGAAGCCTGGAGTCGCTCCGGCATCACAGCCCCAAGAGCCCTCGATCCAGCATATCCCCCGACGCCGCTCTTTGGAGCCATCCATGGTCAGGAGGGTGTCCGAGACGGTCGCTCCCGCTCGCCACCAGTCATGGATGCGGTCCCTGCGAGGTACGGAGAACGAGGATCGTCTTCGAACGACTCCCGTCGCCGTCAGAAATTCATCTGGCCGGTGCAATGACCCATGAGCCAGGTATCCACGTCGGCGAGCATGGGGGTCGTCAGGCGATGGGAGCAGGGATAGGACTGGAACGCGACGCGGAGCCCGCCGGCCCGAAGGGTCGCGACGTCGCGGCGAGCTTCGTCGAAGAGGTGCCTTGGTGTTCCACGCGCCGTGCACGACCAGGATCGGCAGGTCGCGACACGCTCTGAAGACGACCCAGAGGTCGGAGGCCGACAGGCAGCCATCCATTGATGGCGACAATGCCGGCGAACCGCTCGGGATAGGTCAATCCGAGCCAGTAGGCGACGGCGGCGCCTTCGCCGCAACCCATCAAGTAGATCCGCTCGGAGTGGACGTGGAGCAGTTGGCGGGTCTGGAGGATCGCCGAGAAGACGGCCTCCTCAAGTCCGTCGAAGACCTCCGGGTCCGGGTCGA
This sequence comes from uncultured Isosphaeraceae bacterium, assembly GCA_963845695.1. GTDB lineage: Bacteria > Planctomycetota > Planctomycetia > Isosphaerales > Isosphaeraceae > CAWJTV01. Next base: position 50,671 of record CAWJTQ010000030.1, read on the forward strand.
ACAGGAGCCGGCGCACCACATCGGCCTCCGCCCCGGCCTGGCTGTCGCTGCCACTCCAGAGCGGTCGGGATGCTCGAACTCGCGGCCCCAGCCGAAACCCGCCAGACGGTCCCGCTTGACCACCGGCTGCGGTCCCCGCAACGCCAGTCCGACGTAATTCCGCCAGCTCAAAGCCGGCATGGCGCGGACCAGTTGCTCCTCGTCGCCGCCCCGCGAATGAAATGACACCAGCAGCGGATATGCGTAATTCGGCTCGTATTGCCGCGGGATGAATCGCGCTTCGACCAGCGAGCGAGTCGGCGACGAGGTCGAGCTCAGAGGTGCATGGGGCCCGTCAAAAGTCATTTCAAGGTGATCTCCATTGGCGACAATGCCCGCAAATCAATTCCCGATAACCTCTTGAAGCCGGATAGCCATCTTGGCTTGCTTGCGCATTTTGCCGTGACGACCAAGTCAACCGTGCAAAGCATAGCCAGGTCAAGGGCGCCGTTCAATAAATCGCCTGGCTATTTCCAATTTTGTCTCAAGTTCCCGAGGATGGTATCCGAAAACGCCAACAATTCGACGGAAGATGCTTGGATTATGCGGGTTGCGCGTTCCTCGTAATACAGCAAGGTGGCGAGCCCCGGTAGGGTCTGGGAAATCCTTGTGCGAAGAATGCGGTGCAATTCGACGACTTCCGCTGACTCGTCACGTTCCGGATCCGAGGGCGATCTTTCCATGGGCCTCAGACGGATTTCTCGAGCACGCTGGCGATCTGATGCGGGAGCTTGCCGACTTCCTCGGCGAGGCTGACCGTCTTGTCAACGACCGAATTGCTACTCGGGCGGACGTCTGCGGCGGAGTTTCTTCGGGGGGTTCCGCGGCCTTCTTGGCCCGGACCTTGGCCGCGTGCTTGAGGGCGCGCTGGGCTTTGATCGCGTTCTGATGCTTGCTGGGCGACCTGAGCCACCGGTGGGAAGCGTACCGGCCGCGTGGTGGTTGGTACGGTCGACTGGTTCCCGGGCAGACGGACGATGAACGGTGCGGAGATCGTCTGGTTGTTGCTCTTGAGCGACTCGTTGATGAAGTTATTCGGGTCAACGATGACGGCGATCCGGGCATAGCCCACGCTATTGAGCGTCACGCCGGAGGGCAAGCGGGTCGGGAGCGTCAGCGACTGGGTGATCGGATCATCGGCCCCGGCGGCGAGGCTCGAGACATCGGTCTGGCCGAGGTAGATCGCGTCGGTGATCGAGCCGGCCTGGCCGGTCAGGAGGTAAAAGACCTGGAACGGCGCCGGCGTCGCCTTGTCCGATGTTCTGGACGTCGGTGGAGACCTGGATGGTCTGGCCCCATTCGACCGTGCCGGTCGGGTGCGATGACCGAGGAGGCGGCCAGGTCGGGGAGTGGGCCGGTCGTGGCCGTGGAGGTCGAGCTGGTGGTGATGGTGATCGCCGTCTGGTCGTATCCGACCCCCTGGGAGGGCTGATTCGGATAAAGGTCGTTGGTCAAGTAGTTGGCGTCCTGGATCATGGTCAGGCCGAAATTGGTGTAGTTGGCGATCGCGAGCGGGCTCGACCGCCGGCAAGGTGATGTTCTGGACCAGGTTGATCGTCTGATAAGGGCCCAGCGGCGGCACGGTGATGGTGCCGATGCCGACAGTCGTCGAATCGCCGTAATTGAGTCCCTGGGGTGTCAGCGACAGGAGGGCCTCGGTCTGGGGGGACGATCCCGACCATTCGTTGGTGATCTGGGCCGTCACCGTGATCGTGCTGCCCCAGGTCGGATCGGTTGGCGTGACCGCCAGGGTCGTCCCGACCAGATCGGCGGGTGTGCGGCGCCTCGATCAAGATGGGCGCGGAGTCGTAGGGTGGGCCGAGGTCACTGATCGTTGCGGTAGTTGCTTTCCGGGACGAGCTCGCGTCGGATTGACCCAGGCCGAGATGTAGAGCGTGCCGCCGTTACTGCTGACGTCGGGGATGGGCGTCGACGGGGAGCTGGACCGAGGTCTGGTAGGGAACGATCTGGCCGGGGGCCAGGCCGGCCGGGATGGTCACCTCGCCGATCGGGACGGAGTACTTGTCGATGCCGCGGACGGGAGAGGCGTAGAGGACGACCTGGAACGGGGCGGTCGTCCGCGGATTGGCCCTGGTTGGTGACTCGGCCTTCCACTTCGACGGAGTCATTCCAGTCGGAGACGCTGCTCGAAACCGTCAGCGCGGAGTTCGCGAGGTCGGGCAGCGTCGAGTTGGAGCGTGGCGGCCATCAAGGCCCGGCGTTCGAGCGATTCCAACTTCAGGATGATCGGTCCGCGTCCCCAGGCGCGGCGACGTCCGGCAGCCCGGCGGTCATGGGACGGCATGACTGGTCTCCTCCTTGAGATCGCGGCTCTCGCGGTCTTCCGTGTGAAGCCTGAGCGGCGAGATGGGCCGGCGGAGCGAAGAGATCCGGCCGCCTGATTGAGTCGGCCCGACGCGTCGCGCATGCCTCGATTCTCGACCCGTCCTTGGGTTTTCCAGACCATAACCGTCCCTGGCGAATCGGTCAAGGCCGCCTGTGGCATGCAACACGCTGAGGATTCCCCGCCCGCGGGGCGCTGGAGACCGGCGAGGGGCTTCCCGCCTTTGCCGGGGCGGCGGTCCCCGGAACCGGGCCAGGGCCGGGCGTTCGGCGGGACCGGACGGAATCGGGTCTGGCGGCGCTGCCCGCCGCGACGGTAACGGGTATGATACCGGCAGTTCGAGACCGTCGCTGGCCGGGCCGCCATGCCGACGAAATCGCGCCGGGGAGCCGGACTTGACCGAAGAACTGATCGGAAAGCTTGGCTATGTGGGGATCGCCCTGATCCTGGTGCTCGGGGGTCTCGGATTGCCGATCCCCGAGGAGGCCCCGATCATCCTGGCCGCGGTCCTGACGCGCAACGGTCAGATGTCCGGGCCGGTGGCCATGGCGACCTGCCTGGGCGGTGTGCTGCTGGGCGACTTCGTCGTCTACTTCCTCGGGTTCTTCTACGGCGAGAAGGTCCTCAGCCTGCCCCTGACCCGCCGGCTGCTGACCCGGCAGCGGGAAGCCCAGATCAAGGGCTACTTCCACCGGCACGGGTTCAAGATCCTGGTTTCCGGCCGGTTCGTCCCGGGCTTCCGCACGGCGGCCTACTTGACCGCGGGGATCCTCAAGCTGCCTGCCCTCAAGCTGCTGTTGACCGACCTGGTGGCGGCGTCGCTGAGCACATCGCTGATGTTCGGCCTGGGGTTGCTCTTCGCCGACCAGATCCAGAAGGGAATCCGCGAAGTCCAGCAATGGATCACGCTGCTCGTGGGCCTGGGCATGGGTGGCTTGCTGCTTGTACCGCTATTACCGGGCGCAACGCCGCGCCGGGCTCCCGGTCGGCCCGCGGGTGCTGGAGGCTGACGAGGACTCACTGCCTTCGTTGGAGCTCTACGCCGCAGCGCCATCCGTCAGGGGAAGATTCTCTCGTTGCATCGCCGGGATCGCGCCGAGGTCGAACCGGGCCCGGCGGAGCCCGAGACCGCGTCGGCAACCGCCATGCCGCCCTCCAACGACTCCGGTCCTCGGCGCCAGCCACGAGCCTGGTCGCGCGAGGGCCGACGACGCGATGCGAGCCCAGCCGGACGCCGCGACGTCCCCGGTGAATGACACGCTCGGGATCGGCGTGAATCCGCCCCCCGCTCAGCCGTCGATGGAGTCGCCCTCGCGATCGTGACGACAGGGCGGCCAAGGTGTCGGACGGTCGAGCTGACGACCGGCCCCCGGCAGGCGGGTTTCCGATCTTTAGTCGATCTCCCTCCAAATCGGGTTGACCCGTCGGGTCGTTCCTGATAGGGTCCGCGACGCCTTGGCAAGTTCAGCGTTGGGTCCAAGGCAAACCCTGAGGAGACGAGTCCCATCCCTCGCGGGATGACGGTACCACGACCGCGACCGGTCGAGAGTCGAGGGCGCTCCGGACGGCGACAATCCGCCGGAGGGGTGTTCGCGAGCCGGCGACCGGTGAGGGAAGGGACTCAGGGGGGCCGGCCCGGGGCGTGTCCCGAGGTCCACGAGGAATTCCCCCGACCCGCGCTCGACGTGAGCCTGGCCCGCGGGGCCCGTCCGGAGACGTTCTCCGGCCGGCGAGTCGAGTTATGGATTGACTCGCTCAATCGGTTCGCGTACGACGAACCACCCAGATCAACCCTGGAAGATCGCCAGAATGAACAAGTTCACTTTCGCTCTCGCCCTGGGGGCTGGTCTTGTGCTGAGCTTGGCCACCCCGAACGTCCATGCCGGTGCCATCGTCCAGAGTCTGACACCCGGGACGATGACATCTGCCCAGTTCAACTCGTTGTTCACCCCCACGACCGGGGTCCTCACCGACAATTACACGATGATGAACACGCCGACCACCGGGCTGGTGGAGTCGCAGGTGTTCCAGGGGACCGGCGCGGCCGCGGGGCTGACGGCTTACGCCTACCAGTTCGACGTGAACAACGTTAGCGACAACAGTGGCCAGCCGACGAACGTCAACAGTGCCTCGATGACGTTCAACGCCACGCCTCTGCCGGTGAATCTCGGATCCGCCTCGGCCATGGCCCCGGCCTCGGCCATCTACACTGTGACCGATGGGGCTGTCGGCGGGATCAGCGCGTCCGCGGCCGCGGCGGGCTACTCGATCCAGACGCCGTCCTCGATCGCCTGGCAGCCGGGCACGACCACCGGATCGCTCACGTTCCAGTACCTGAATGCGACCACGAACACTGGTCCCCTCGAGGCGGGTGCCAAGAGCGGCACGATCGTCGTGATCACGAACGAGTCCTCGACCACGATGCCGTTCGTCAGCATCCAGAATGCCAACCCTCAGACCGGCTACCCGCAGGCCTACGCGCCCAACGGCGGCACGATCGCCGAGGTGCCCGCGCCGGAGCCGGCCACCCTGGTCGGCTGGGCCGGCGTCATCGGCGCCATCGCCCTGGCTCATCGCGTACGCCGCAAGCGTCAGGCGGCGTGATGCCGGCCACGGCACCTGGCGGGGATACCGGCCAGATCGCCCAGCGTTCCGATCGGCTTCCGGAACGAGACCACACGCACGAACCAGCCCCTCCCGACCGTCGGACTCGGTCGCGAGGGGCTTTTGGCGTTTCCTGGGCCGCCATGGCCCGAACGAGCCCGCCCGAGCAAGGTGTGGACGGACCATCAGAAGTGGCTCGCGGACCGATCGCCGGGGGCGTCCTTCCGGTCGCTGTCCTCGACAATCCTCCAGTTGGCGACGATGGCGTCTCCTTCCTTCAAGCCGTCGAGCACCTCGGCCGTCCCGCTGTCCCGATCGATCATCCCGACCCGGACCGGGGTCCTGACGGCGCGGCCGTCCACCAGGCGATAGCAGCTCAACGGACCGAGCGTTCCGTACCCGGGACCGAGGATCGCCTCGACCGGGATGGTGAGCACATCGGCATGGTCCGCGAGTTGGATGGTGACGCGTCCCGCCTGGCCAGGCCGGAGCCGGCCGTCGGCGTTCTCCAGGTCGATCTCGGCCCGAACAGTTCCGTGTTCCTCGACGACCGCGGTTCGCGAGATCGTTCCCCGATACTCACGATCGAGGAATCCGGCCGGCCGGAACGTCAACGGATCGCCTTTGTCGAGCCAGACGACGTCCGAGTCGGGGACCTCGACCACGACCCGCACCCGGCTCGCCTGAACGATCGTGAGGAGGGGTTCCGAGCCGCCGTCTGTCGCGGTCCGAACAACCGCGCCGACGTGATAATTCCGGCGGGTGACAATACCATCCATCGGGGCGATGACTCGGGCGGCGGCGGCAAGGATCTCGGGGGCCGCCTGGTTCGCTTCAGCGACCCGGACATCGGCCCGAGCTTCGTCCCTCTCGACGCGCGCGGCCTCCACCTTGGCCTCAGCGGCCTGGACGTCGGCCTGAGCGACGGCGAGCAGGGCCTTCTTGGCCAGGATCGTCTCTTCGGCGGACTTGAGCCATTTATCTTCTTCCGCAAGCACCCGGCGCTCCACGGTGTTCCGATCCGATAGCTCCTTGAGTCGTCCCCTCTCCATCTCGCGACGAAGCCGCACCGTCTCGCTACTCTTCAATTCGGCGATGGCGACATCCACCTGAGCCCGTTCCGATCTCCAGATCGCTTCGGCGACTCGCACGGCGGCTCCAACTCGCTGGGCTCGCGCCTGGGCCAGCTCGACCATCGCTTGACTCTTCCGCAATTCGGCACGGAGTTCAGGCGCGTCGATCACGGCCAACACCTGTCCTTGACGGACCCGATCGCCGATGTCAACCGAGAGGCTCCTCAACTCGCCTGAGACCTTGGGATACACGTCGACCAGCCGGGAGGGCCGGACGGTCGCCGGAAGGGTCGTTGTTCGGCGAACGACCGACGTCTTCACCCTGACAATCGCCTCGGCCTCCGATTCGTCTGGCTCCCGAGTCGTCGCGTCCTTCCGAGGAGACTTCGCCACGAGTTGTGGATGGCTGGGCGCAGGGCCCGGGTCTGAACGGACCGGCCGCCACAATGCAGAGACCATCAGTAGCGACACCAGGATCACGGTCAGGGACGTGGCCGCGAAGGCGGCGATCGCTCGGAACTTCGAGGAAACCATGGCTCGGAGGGCTCCCTGGACAAGGGCGGCGAGGCCGTCCGCCCGGACCGACGCGACGTCCATCGCGGCGCGCTGTGGGGTGATCGCGCCAAAGACCGCAGCCCTGCCTCGAAGAGCGCAAGGGCCCGAGGGCTTGCGCTCTTTGGATCCCTCTGCACTCTTTGAGAGAAACCGAAAGGATGGACGCAATCATGACTGGCCTCCGTGCGGTCCCGGTCAGCCCCTCCGGGCCGTTATCGGCCGCACGAGCGACACATCTTGACGCTGAGCGATAAGTGCACCTCGCCGCTCGTGCGCGATCCGCCGCATCCGATCGGCCCGCGCCCGCCTGGCGACCCGTCGAGCGACGCCGTAGAGCCCGCTTGCCAGCGATCCGCCTTTTCGGATCGAGCGAGCCTTCCGCGCCAGGATCAAGAACGTGGCCTGGAAGGCGTTCTCGGCCGCATGGATATCATTCAGCTCGCCCCGGGAGATCCGGAGCACCATCGGACCGTGCCGCTTCAGCAGGGCCGCAAACGCGGCCTCGGCGCCGTCATCGGTCCGTCCCACGAACCACTCCAGCAACTGGACGTCGGTTAGCCCAGCCGTTGTCCCCACAGTGAACAGCGTTTCCACACTCCTGAGAACGGCCCCGATTTCGCCGTTGGCCATGGCTGGGTCCTCTGAATGTTTCACTCTGCCGATCTAGAGGCGAGAAAGAGGAGGTCCCGTTTCACTTTTATACCGCGGCCAGGCGAAATGGGTCCGTCCCCGTGGAAACCGTCGCCGTTCACCTCTCGTGGCGCTCTTAAGCGGCCGACGGGCGGCGACCAGGAACAGGGAGCATCGCGGCCATCGAGTTGTTAAACTCTGTAATGATAAGACGAGAACGAGATGACGCCAGGTTCCGCATTGATGTCGTAGGGGAGCAGCATGACGATTCGGGCTGTGGTTTTTGACCTGGACGGGTTGATGTTCGACACGGAGGCCCTGTTTTTTCGCGTCTCCTCGGAGGTCTTGGAATCGCGGGGAAAGCGGTTCACGCCCGAGATCATGCGGGCGTTGATCGGCCGACGTGCGGCCGAAGTCGCGGGTGTGCTCAAGGAGATGACGGGCTCGGAAGAGCCCGTAGAGCGTCTTCAGGCTGAAGTGAAGGAACGGTTTTATGCGGAGATGGATACCGTCGTGCATCCCACCCCTGGGCTATTCGTGCTGCTCGACCGCCTGAAGCATCGCGGACTGCCACTGGCCGTCGCGACCTCGTCGAGCCACTCCTACGCCGATCGGCTGTTGATCCGCCACGGACTGCGGGATCGCTTTGAGTTCGTGCTGGCCTCGGAAGACGTGACCCGTGGCAAGCCAGACCCCGAGATCTACCGATTGGCCGCCGAACGATTCGGCGTCGCGGTGGGAGCGCTTCTGGTCCTGGAGGACAGCCCCGCCGGGCTGGCCGCCGCGGTCGGGGCCGGAGCGATCGCGGTCGGGGTCCCGCACGAGCATAGTCCTCCCGAGGGGCTGACGGCCGCAACCTTGATCGTCCCCCGCCTGGATGACCCGGCACTGCTTTCTCTGTTCGGAACCGACGACCAATGAGGCCCGCATGAATCTCAGTCCCGAATCGCCCATCCCCGGCGCCGGCCCTGGGGAAGCCGGCCTTGGTCCTCCTGCCGGGAAACCGGCGAAACACGCGCCCGCGGCAGAGTTGCCAGAGATCCTCCCTTACCTGGTGCCTATCTTCGCCTACGTGACGTTGAGCGGTGTGGAAGGTTATCTCCCCCAGGTCGATAAGTTACCCAGTCCCGTCTGGTACCCGATCGCCTATACGATCAAGGTCGCTCTCGTCACGGCGTTAGCCTGGTGGTATCGGGCGACCTGGAAGGACTTGCGACCGTTCCCGAATCTCCCGAATTTCGTCCTGGCCACTCTGACCGGACTGCTGGTCGTCGGGCTCTGGGTCGGTCTCGAGGGCTTCTACCCGTCAATCCCCGGCATGGGCCAGCGCACTGCGTTTGACCCCGGCCGCCTCTCGACCGTGTCCCGATGGGGATTTATCGTGGTGAGGATGCTGGGCCTGGTCGTGCTCGTCCCGGTGATCGAGGAGCTCTTTTGGCGCTCGTTCCTGATCCGATGGCTGATCGACCAGGACTTTCAGAGCGTACCGATCGGGCGCGTCACGCCTATGGCGGCGGTGGTGTCCTCGGTGCTATTCGGCCTGGCGCACCCGGAGTGGCTGCCGGCCCTGTTGACCGGGCTACTCTGGGCGTGGCTGCTCTGGCAATCGAAGTCCTTGAGCGCGTGCGTCATCAGTCATGTCGTCGCCAACCTGGCCCTGGGAATCTACGTGATGGCCTCGGGCGACTATCGGTATTGGTGATCTTCCGGAAGTCACAGAGAGTGTACGTGAAGGTCGTAGGTCGTAGGGTGGGTCGTGCCTCGATTCATCGAGGCGAGGCCCACCGGATTCGCTTGGTGGGCCTCACGCCGCGTTGCGGCGTTCGACCCACCCTACCGGGGCTTCTCGTGCACCGGTTGAGTCAAATGGGGGCGGTCTTGATTCATCCTTCAGCCTTCCGAGAGTCGCGATGATCATTCCTTGGGGCACCGATGCCCCGATCTATCACCGCCCAGTTGCCACAATCGCGTTGATGGTCGTCAACGTCCTCGTGTACTTCCTGTTCCCCTCCGGCACGTACAAAGACTGGACGCTCGCCCTCGGCGGAGGGATTCATCCGGTCCAGTGGCTCACCAACCTCTTCATGCACACGGGGTTCTTCCATCTCGCCGGCAACATGATTTTCCTGTGGACGTTCGGGTTCGTGGTCGAGGGAAAGATCGGCTGGCTCCCCTTCACGCTCGTTTATCTGTGCCTGGGCGTCGTCGAGAGCGCCGCCATGCAGTTCCTCGTCCACAGCGACCCGCCGATCGCGATGATGGGTTCATCGACGGTGATCTTCGGGCTGCTGGCCGTCTGCCTGGTCTGGGCGCCTCGGAACGAAGTGACGTGCATCTTGTGGTTGCGTTTCACGCCGATGGAGATCGACCTGTCGATCCTCTGGTTCGCCGTGCTCTACATCGCCATGGATGTGCTGACGTCTGGCATGTCCGGCGTCGTCATGGCGCACCTCACGGATCGATCGACGGGCGTCATCGTGGCGCTCGCGCTGGAGCACACCTTCGGCGCGATCCTCGGGTTCGTCGTGGGCGTGCTGTTCCTCAAGTTCAAGCGGGTCGATTGCGAGAACTGGGACCTCTTCGCTGTCCTCGAGAAGCGGGCCGGCCAATCGCGGAAGCAAGCGAAGCGGGCGAAACGGCCGCCGCGGCCGGTCGCGGTCGAGTACGCCTCGCGCCCGAAGACAGGCGAGAAACGGCGCGAGAAGGGGAAATCATCGGTCCGATCGGTTGAAGACCCATCGGCCGCGGCGCTGCGGATGTTCCGCCAGCATCTCGAGCTGGGCGAGGTGGAGGCGGCCCTGGCGGTTTATCAGAAGGGAACTCGGTCCCGGACCGGGTGGCAGCCTCCGGACCGCGACTGGCGCGACCTGATCGAGCTGCTGCTGGACGCCAACCTGTGGAACGACTCCGTTCTGGTCATGCGCGACTATGTCGGCAAGCAGGAAGAGCCATCACCACGCGTCCGGCTGAAGCTCGCCCAGATCCTGATCCAGAAGCTGAACCGGCCGTTGCAAGGACTCAAAGTCCTCGGCCAGTTCGCCGAAGGATCGCTTCCCGAGGCCCTCGAATCCCTGCGGCTCCAGCTCGCCCGGCAGGCCGAGGCCATGCAGGAGGAAGCGCCCCTCGAGCTGGAGGACGAGCTCTGGTGAGCCGGCTCAGTCGAGCGTGAACCGCTCGAGAGGCATCGACCTGATAACAGGTGGAAGAACAGGTGAGAGGCGATCCGGAACGGGCGGTCTGTCATCGTAAAGCCTTGTGGTTTAGCGAGTTGCGTCAGTACTGCGCAGAATCGGCGCAACTCGTTTGTGCACAAGAGTTTCGGGTCGTCTTGCCCCAGATGCGGAGCGCGCGTCGGAGAATTCCGCAAACGCCGATGCCACTGCCATGACAATATATCCGATTTCATGGATATATGGGTCTCTATCCTTGCGGAGAACTGGCGCGAAACCACCGGGATGTCCCCAAGATCCTGTTGGTTCCCGGAGTCCGGTTCGACTGAATCCCAACCCGTGCCTCAGTCGGGGCGACCAAGGGCTTGCCGGAACGCCCTGGTCAACTCGTCGTCTCTACTGGCTTCGGAGAGTGCCACCGCCCTCCTGACAAACGGGTGTGCGCGTGGCCAAGTTAATCGGTGGGATACCAGCCCGAAGCGCCAGCCAGTGAATCCGGCGCGAACCCTTCACTCACTCGCTGGCGCTTCGGGCTGGTAAGAGCAACCCAACCGTAAAGCGCTCCAGGGCACCTGTCAGAGCCGCAGGAAGATCTTGTTCTCTTCGAGGTAGTGAATGAACAGCGTACAGATGGCGAAATAGAGACCGAACCCGGCGGCGACGTACCAGAGCGGGGCATCGTTCGGGACGTAGGGTTTCACGGCCCCGGCCACCATGGGATGAAGGATATAGGCGGCCAGCGCGTTCTGTCCGTAGATCCGGAAGATGGCGCTCCGAAAGCCGCCGTAATCGGACGCCAGCACGAACACGGCATAAACGGCCAGCGAGAAGCCCGAGGCGAACGTGAGGTACGAGACGGTCCCGGTGCGCTGGCTCATCGTCCAGACATCGACCGGCCGGCCTTCGGGGGGTGGGACGAACGGCGGTGATGCCCACAGGCCCCCTCCGCACGAGATCGCGTACCCGACGAGCATCAGGAGAGCGGACCAGAGGACCAGCTTGCCGATGGGGAGCCTCCGGCCGTCGGCAGCGGCCATGGCGTCGTAGGCCATCGAGCCGACGAGCAAGGGGATCGTCCAGGTCAGGAAGCCAAGCGGGCCGCCATCAATCACGCGGGGCTCCGACCAGCCCCAGGCGTGATAGAAGCGCGTCGAGAGCCACAAATGGAGGCCCGCCGAGGCGACCAGGAAAACGAGGCGAGCCAAGGTGCCGGCGGCGATCACCGGCAGGACCCAGATCGACGTGACCGCGATGTGGACCAGCGTCTGAAAGAGCTCACGACGGAATGCGCGCGAGACCAGCTCGCCCCAGCTCAAGTGCAACAGCTCGTCCCACGACGAGACCTTGCCGTCGATATGGTAGATGACAAAGCCCAGGAGGATCAGTCCGGCGCAGCGCTTGAGGACGGCCCGGGAGGCGGTCCAGGCCCCCACGGTCTCCAGGCGGCGGAGGAATGTGAGCCGGTAGGCGAAGCCCACCGCGAAGAAGAACTGGGGCATGATCGTATCGGCATAGCTGCAATACGTATTGTGATGCTTGAGGATCGCCGGCACCTCGCGATACCCGCTGAGGAAGTTGACCAGCAGCATGCCCGCGACGGTGTAGCCGCGGAACTGATCGAGCGAGGCGATGCGGCCACGCGATACAGGAACTGTGCTCATGACGGACGGACTCTCGACGGGCCGGGCGTTTCGGCCGGTCCGGGATGACTTCGAGCCGGAGATTGATGAGACCCTGAGCGACCCCAGTGTGAACGACCGCGACCGGGAAGGGAAGCCCATCCCGTGGAGAGCAATCCGCACGGGAATCACGATTTCACGACTTTGCAGCCGCCTGCTTCAGCCGGAAGAAGGCTTGCTGGGCCTCGGCATCGAGCGGGTCGCATGTGATCGCCAGATGATACCAGGCACGGGCCTCGGACCGGCGGCCGATGACTTCGCAGATCGAACCGAGCCGGCGATGGAGGTCGGCGTCGGCGGCCGCGCCGGCCGCACTGATCCGGCCGATAAGCTGACCGAACTCGTCGAAGCGACGAGCCCTTGCCTGGAACGGCTTGGCCTCGGCGTTCTTGCCGACGAGTTTCAGCGAGGTCGCCAGCCCGACCAGGGTCACGCGGTCATCGGGCCTGGCCGCATAGGCCCGCCGGAACCATCGGACCGCGGAGGGACCGTCCCCATGCAATAAGGCGAGCTGGCCGCGCAACTGGTTGACTTGCGGATCGGCTGCGGGATCCTGGCCCAGGAGTCGCTCGGCGCGCTCAAGGTCTCCCTGATCGATGGCCACGCGCGCCGCGCGGCGCGGGTGGCGGGATCGGATTCCGGGATCGGCTTCAGGACCTCATTGGCTTCGTCAGATCGACCGAGTCGCCGCAGGCCCTGGGCCAGACCTCGGCGCGACGGCCAGTCCTCGGGGTCGGCTTCGACCATCCGGCGCAACGGCTCGAAATCGTCTTTCACGTCCCACGGCGCATTGCGAGTCATGAACCAGAAGCGAAGGTGATCGAAATCCAGCAGGTCTCGATCGGCCAATCCCTCGAACTGAACATCGAGCTCGGGGAATCGCTGTTGCCGGCTGTAGAGCTGAATCAGCTCCAGCCGGGCTGCGACCTGGCCGGGGTCCAGCTCGACGACCTTTCGCAGCGCGATCTCGGCTGGTCGGGCGCGATGACGCTGGAGCTCGATCACGCCGCCCATCAAGCGGGCCTGCGGTCCCAGCGGTTCGCGGTCGTTGACGTGGTTCAAGCAATCGAGTGCCCGATCCGGCCTACCCTGCAATTGCTCGATCCGGGCGCGGACCATCCAGTCCTCAGAGGTGAAGCGCGCGTGTCGCTCGAGCCAGGCCAGCGCAGCCGAACACGCGGTAAGCCGCCCGGCGCGGAGATCCGCATACATCCGGGTTCGGACGGCTTCTGGACGACTTCCTCGATAAGCCGCCACAGCCCAGAACGCGCCGACCGATCCGATCCCGGCCAGAGTCAGGACGAGAAGGATCGGTCGCGCCAGGCGGCCGCGGGGCAGGAATTCACCGGAAATCGGCAACATCATGGCTCGCTCGACACCGCTTTGGGCCCAGTGTCATGGCCGACTGGCGCGCCGATTTCCGGGAGCCCCAGGGCGGTGTCGTGAGGACGAAGACCGCCCACTCACGCTTCTGCGAGCAGGGTACGGTCCCAACCTGGATTGAGCGACCGAGACGCGCCGGGCTTGGTGCTTGGGGGCCTGGCGGGCTTCTCGAAAAGCTTCTTCGCGTCCGCAGGCGGCTCGGGCGGCGGCCCCGGTTTGGGAGCTGGAGCTCCGTCCTCCCCCCCACATCCGATCGCCGCAGCGGCAAGCACCGAAGTCCAGAGCCAAGAGCCGACCCGTCGTGTTTTCATCAGAATCTCCTCGACACAGAAGGGATGTCATGCGCAAGAAATCGCGGATCTCTCTGACGGAAGCATCGCGTCAGTACGCGTCTGAGCTGATGACTTCGTTTTGATTGCGGCTCCCCAGGGCCCACCAGGTCTGCGGATTGACGCTGTCCTTGACGAAATGGACGGAACCATCTGCAAAGCAGACGTTCACTCCACCCGGATGATTGCTGGTCGCCGTGATCGCATCCTGATAACCGCCCAGAGCGGGATTGCCGCCGCCGTCCTGAGAGTTTGAGGGCATGCACGAGAGCTGGTTGGGTGTGTTGAAGTGATTGTAGCCGGAGTTGGCCTCGTTGGTATTGCAGGCCGCCGAAGGCCACAGAAAGCCGAGGTACCCCGTGCTAGAGATGTTCGCCGACTGGGTCGCGGGGATGCTCTTGCAGATCTGCAAGAACTGGAGGGCCTCCTGGGCGTTCAAGGTATCGGGATTCACCGTGAAGCTCGTATTGAACAAGAAGCGCAAGGCCAGCCTGTTACCCGGATAGACCGGTGCCGTCCAGTTGTACAGGCCGACCAACCGTTCGCTAATCATTGCGGAATTGGAAGTCCCATCCACGACCGACTCGGTCCCGAAACTGGCGCAATTGCCATTCATCCACCCGCCGCTGTTGCCCCGAGCGTCATTCTTCAGCGCCACGATGCAGCCGGTCCACGTCATGATGTCGGGAGGGCCGCCGAGGTTGGCCATGTAGCTGAGCTTGGTACCCAGCCAGTTGGGAGAACCCTTGTCCTCGGAAGGGCAGACCAGGACGGAGAGGGCCGATTCCGACACCGTGGTGTTCTGGGAATCCCAGGTCCCATAGACGAAATTGAGCGAATTATACATGGCCGTCTGCTCGAGCTGGCCGAGCATGGCTCCAGTCCAGCCGATCGGCCAGGCCTGCCAGTAGCCCACGTTCGAGTAGTTCTCGGCGAACGGTGGGAAGACGTTTTGCTGTGAGAGGTAGTTGTGCGTGGCGAGTCCGAGTTGTTTAAGATTGTTGACACATTGGGAGCGACGCGCGGCTTCCCGCGCAGCCTGGACCGCCGGCAGCAGGAGGGCGATCAGGACAGCGATGATGGCGATGACGACCAGCAACTCGATGAGCGTGAACGCGCGCGAGTCTCGAGTTCGCATCTCAGATCCTTTCGATGATTGGCTGTAGATCGAGTTCGAAAGACATATAATACGGAGGCAGTGTGGTAAAGACTTATGTATTTTGCCGGATCGGCGGACATCCGCAAGAGGTGAGTGATGGCCGATGACGTTTTTTCGGAAACTTCAGTGGGGCCGCCATTCGATGATGTGCGCAACCACTCAAATGTGACTCCAGGGGCATCATCCGAGGCGAGAAAGGCGGGCGATGCCTCAATGACTTCGGCCCCACGTCTGATCCTAATTGTTTCGTTGTGGGCCGCCCTGGCGGCCTTGATCTCGTGGGGGATCGGCGAGACGAAGGTCCTGCGCGTGACGGCCAAGCAAGAGCGATTCATGGCGGCCGGCCGCCAGATCGAGTGGGAGACCCCTACCACGAGGAACCGGGCTGCACAAGTCAATACGGCAAGTCTCAATGCGGTTTTTGGGGGGTTGCTGGGATTGTTCCTGGGCTTGGCCGGGGGCTTGCTGCGGCGATCGCCCAAGGCGGCCCTGGTTGCGGGAATCAATGGAGCCGGGTTGGGTGCTGGGCTGGGCGGTGTCGTGACGTACTTCGTGCTCCCCTTCTACGCACGCTACCGGCAGTGGAACAGCGGCGATCTCGTGGTGGCGCTCGTTTTGCACACGAGCCTATGGGCTGGCATCGGGGCCGTCGCGGGCCTGGCCTTCGGCCTGGGACTCGGTGGCCGGTTGCGATTGCTCAAGGCAACAGCCGGTGGATTGCTGGGGGCGATTTGCGGTGGAATCCTCTTCGATTTGATCGGCGCTCTGGCGTTTCCGCTCGACGAGACCGGCGAGCCGATGTCCACGACGGGGCGGACGCGCCTGCTGGCCCGGTTGCTGGTCGCGGTCTTTGCCGCGGCGGGTGCGGCTCACTTCGCCGGTCAGAGCTCGGAGAGCGTAGGTACAACCGACCGTAGATAACCCAGGGAGCTGGCGAGCCAGTCGAGGTCGCGGCTGGCCCAGGAGATCGCCTCGACGACATCGGGGCGGTCGAGCGCCCCCTCGGCGTAACGGCGTTCACACTCGGCCGACAGTCGAACGACGGCCGCCAGGGACTCGGGACGGAGGCCGGGGAAGAAGCTCAGCCACCGAGGATCGTAGATGGGCAAGTCGTAAATCCGAGGATGAAGCTCGATCGACAGGGCGATCGTGGGATGGTGGCGAAGGATCGCGGCCAGCATGTCGGGCATCGGCAGGATGCCCGAGCCGATCGGTCGAGCCTGCCAGCACAACCCGCGCGAGGTGAATGCCAGGACGGCGTCCTTGATATGAGTCCCCAGGATGAAGGGGGCCAGCCGCTCGGTCGCATCGAGCGGATCATCCAGCCTCATGACGAGGTTCCCGGTGTCGAGGGTCACACCGGCGACCTCGGGACCGAGCCGATCGATCATGGCCAGCAGTTCGTCGGCGGTCAGGTCGGCATGAGTCTCGATCGCGACGCGGATTCCTCGGTCCTTCAACCGGGGTGTGAGCTGGCGGAGGACGTCGATCGTTGCGTCAACCTGGACATTCCACGGCGTATCGAGCCGGAAGCGGTCATGGCGGTCGCCCACGTAGAGCCGTGCATGGTCGCATCCCAGGACTGTTAACGCATCGACCTGCCGCACCAGGTCCCGAGCCCAGTCCGCTGCGGAGACCTCGTGCTGCAACTCGCGCGACCGGCGCACCGGATTGGGACAGGGGAGACCCACTTCCAGGTAGAGCCCCATGGTCTCCGCCCGGCCACGGAATGCCGACAGCCGGCCCGCATCCAGGGACACGTCAATCGAGGCTGGTTCCAGGAATTGGACGCCGTCGAAACGGTGGCTCCGCGCAAACTCCAGGGTCGAACTCGGGGGAGAATCCGCGGTTCGCGATGGAGTAGTGATCGAATCCGATCCGTGCTCTCATGACTCGAGGCCTCCGAGGTCCGCCACGACAGGCCGCTGAATCCATCGCCGGTTCGGCCCGTCCTTCTCCTCGAGCCCGCGTCCGTCGCCCCACACCGTCTGGGTTTAACAGCTCGCCTGAAGGTCGTTGTCTATTATAGCAGAAACCTTAGGCTGTCGAGACCTCTGCCGATTCGTGCCGTAACGGGTCTGATCCGGGCGCACCTGAGTTTGACAGGGAACCGCGGCCGACGCAACTCCCGCCTCGCCAATCCCCGAATTGCCGGCCAGGATGAGAGGGCTCCGGGGCGACGCCGGGAGTCGTCCTCGCCGAGACGATGACTCGCCCGCTTCGATCCCCGAGCGAAAAAAAATCGGGAGAGGGTTGACGGATGGCGCGGATCGTCGTATTTTGACGATCGTTCGCGGTAAACCGACGGCTGATTGATGACAGATACGTCAGCTTGAAGCGTGGCTGCATGAACATACATTTCTCATACTCGCCACAGCACGCGCCGATCACTGGAGCATGAATTCCGAAAAAGAAGGGTCGATTCCAGGCGGCAGGGATGCGGGACGCCGCGGTTCGGCCTGTCGTCGCGAGGCGATCGGGGGCTTCGTTCCCGATCGTTTTCCTCGACCCCTGGCCTCACGGTCCGCTGCCCGATTCGGCATGGATGCTGGATCGGCGCGGGCCGCGGAAGGCCAAAGTAAGCGATAACGTGACGGTGTGGTTACGATGCAGATTGCCTACTCACGCGAGGGGGGAGAGGTGCGGATTCCGGCGAGCCCGTGGGGTTGAGACGGGCACTCGATCCCTCGCAGGATCGGTCGGCTGTGCCGGCTCGTCGGTCCCTCGCGAGACGACGGGGCGTGCGTCCTTCTGGGGGGCGCTCATTGCGGGATGCGGGCGCGAGCCGCGGCCGTGCATTCCGCCAATTCCCGGTCCTTTCTCAAAGGTCCGGACGATCCCGATAGGGGGCCTCGGCGAAGTCGCGGAGCATGAGGGAGTCGGGGACCGCCTTGCGGGAGAAAATCGGGTTGGAGGCCGGGGCACTGGGCGGATCCACGGGGATGGCTGCCGGGGGTGCTGTCCCGACGCGCACGCCCACCCGCTCGAGCAGGGTCCGCGAAAGCGGGTCATCGCCGAACCAGCCGATCCGGCAAGCGACCTGGGTCATCCCGCGCCTGGGCCGGACCGTGGCCGTGACCGTCCGGTCGTCGGGAGTCCGGCCGTCGATCTGCGAGACGGCACCGTCGCGCCGGCGGTGGGTGACCGTCATCTTGAGGTCCTCCATCGCCTGCTCCACCGCGGGATTGACCGCGGATGGAGCCGCCGCAAAATCTTGAACTCCCCGGCCTGTGGAATACGAGTAGCCTGTCCCGCTGGCGGTCTCGGCGTCCGATGGGATGGCGCGCGGGCTGCCGATGAGCCCTGTGGTGGCACAACCACTCAGGGACACCAATCCCACGGCTGAGAGCACCAGCGCTGCGTGCTCGATCCTCATCGTCGGCTTCCCTTCCGATGGTCAGGGCATGATTGGATCCGGTCGCACTCGGTTCCGCTTCGGGCGCCGGCCGGCGAAGGCTATCCCGGCGGAGCACAACGGTCAATACGGGATCGGACATGTTCCAATCGTGGGAGGGATCCCCGCCCCTCGTCACGCGACATGGCTCCCGAATTCCTGAGACCCCAAGACGCGGCGCGGTGCAACGGAGGGATTGTCCGTCGCTCTCCTCGAGGGATCGCGCGGGAGTCCGCCGTATCGGTCTAGAACGGCTGTTGTATTCGCCCACGATAGGTTTATAATGAGAAATTGCACCAGTCCGCCCCTTGCGTGGAGGGGTGGTTTCTTTTTTGACCAACTCGTATGCGCTGAAGAAGCGTCGAACGAGGGTCGGCTCTCCACTCGATCGAGGGATCGAATCGGGTCGAGGTGGTCTCTCCTTCGGCGGCTGAGGCAGCGGTCCGTCTCCCGTGGTCTCGGGGGCCGGTTTTGAAGCGAACTCCAACATGGTTGATCGTAATCTACTCCGTGAATTTGATGTCAGCGACGACGAGCTCACCGCCCTCGTGATGGGTGAGGACGGCGCCAACACCCTCGAGCATTTCCTCGGGGAGGGCCAGAGTTTCGAGATTGGCCGGATCGTCTCGGGCCGGGTCGTGGAGGTCGTGGGCGACCAGGTCGTGGTGGATGTCGGCTACAAGTCCGAGGGCCTGGTGCCCTTGAATGAATGGGAGGATGAGCCGCCTCCCCATGCCGGAGAGAACGTCGAGGTCCTGCTCGAGGGGATGGAGGACGAGACCGGCGAGATCGTCCTGTCGCGCAAGAAGCGCACCGGATGCGCGCCTGGGAGATGGTCATCTCCCGATATCACGAGGGCGACGTGGTCAAGGGACGCGTCACCCGCAAGATCAAGGGCGGCCTTCTGGTGGACATCGGGGTGAATGTCTTCCTCCCCGCCAGCCAGGTCGATATCCGGCGCCCCTCCGACATCGCCGACTACATCGATCAAGAGATTGAGTGCATGATCTTGAAGATCGACGAGAGCCGGCGGAACATCGTCGTCAGCCGGCGCAAGTTGATCGAGATCACCCGCGAGCAGCAGAAGAAGCAGCTCCTCGAGGAGATCGCCGTCGGCCAGGTTCGCAAGGGGACTGTCAAGAACATCGCCGACTTCGGCGCGTTCGTGGATCTCGGGGGCATCGACGGCCTGCTCCACATCACCGACATGAGCTGGGGCCGGATCAACCACCCCAGCGACATGCTCAGGATCGACGACCAGGTCGAGGTGATGGTCCTGCACGTCAACAAGGAGCGCGAGAAGATCGCGCTGGGCCTGAAGCAGAAGTCGCCCAGCCCGTGGGAGAACGTCGAGCGCAAGTATCCCGTGGGGACCCGCGTCACCGGCGAAGTCGTCAACGTCATGAGCTACGGCGCCTTTGTCAAGCTCGAGGAAGGGATCGAGGGCCTGGTCCACATCTCCGAGATGAGCTGGACCAAGCGAATCAACCATCCCAGCGAGCTGGTCAACATCGGCGACAAGATCGAGGTCGTGGTACTGGGCATCAACAAGGAGAAGCAAGAGATCTCCCTGGGGATGAAGCAGACCCAGGTCAACCCTTGGGACCAGGTGGCCGGCAAGTACCCGCCCGGCACGATGGTCGAAGGCACCGTCCGCAACCTCACCAACTACGGCGCGTTCATCGAGATCGAGGAGGGGATCGACGGCCTGCTCCATATCTCGGACATGAGCTGGACCCGGAAAATCGGTCATCCCAACGAGATCCTGGAGAAAGGCCAGCGCATCAGTTGCCAGGTCCTCAACGTTGACCAGGACCGCAAGCGGATCGCGCTGGGCCTCAAGCAGCTCCGCGACGACCCCTGGGAGACCGATATCCCCGGCCGATACGAGCCGGGCGATGTGGTCAAGGGGAAAGTCACCAAGCTCACGAACTTCGGCGTCTTCGTCGAGCTCGAACCGGGCCTGGAGGGCTTGCTCCATATCTCGGAACTGGCCGACCACAAGGTGGATAGCCCCGAAGAGGTCGTCAAGGTCGGCGACGAAATTGAGGTGAAGATCCTCCGCGTCGACCGGGGCGAGCGCAAAATCGGACTTTCCCGCAAGAAAGCCCAGTGGAATCGGCCCGAGTCCCCTGGGGACGAGGCCGCAGCCCCGACCGGCGAGACCTCCGCCGAAGCTCCCAAGGAGAAGGACAAGGAGTCCAAGGAGCTCAAGGGCGGTCTGGGTGGCGGTGGTCCCCTGTTCAGCATGGGCGGCTCGACCCCCGCGCCCACCGAGTCCACCGAATCCACCGACGAGGAAACTCCGGCCTGATTTCTGAAGATTCCCGATCGCGACTTCCTGAGATGGACTTCAGACATCTGCCTTCGGGAAGTCACAATCCTCCATTGACGCGCCCGCGGCGCAAAGACGTTCCGGACATCGATTCTCGCTGAGCCGTCGTCTCGACCTGAGTGTCGAAGAACGACGGCTTTTTGTTTTACAGCTCCTCGTGGTTCGCCATTCCCCACCGGCTTACGTGTCACCACACGTCCCTCTAACCCAATCCGCAGAACCCCCAAATCAACCAGTCCGCTCAAATCCCCAATACACCCTAGATTTACGGGACGGGCTTAAGTTCTCAGGCCGAGCGGTCCGATACATCGTCGTATCAAAGCGTCAGCGTGGTCATTGGTCATTCGTCATGGGTCATTGGTGCGCTGTCGCGATCCGGGAAGCCTGTCTCGTGATCCATGGGGATCGAATTCGGGAGAGCGAGATTGCGTCCGCGCCCTTGGTCGATGCCGGCTGGGCCGGAACCTCGCCGCTTCCGGGGAATTCCGTGCGCGACCTCTGTGGCACGGTGCGACGACGGCCGAACGGCCAGCGAACTCCGGTCTGACCCACGCAACCAATGACCAATGACCAGTAACCCAGATGAGCGGACCCAGTTTCGACCGACATAAAGAGGATCTTCATGGCCCGTATTCGCCGACATCGCCGTGATACGGTTCAGAGCCCCCTGGAGACTTATCTCCGGGAGATCAACGAGATGGCTCTGCTGACCGCCGACGAGGAAAAAGAGCTGGCCCATCGGATCGCGCGGGGCGACAAGCTAGCGCGGGACCGGATGGTGCGGGCCAACCTCCGGCTGGTCGTAAACATCGCTCGGGGCTACATCGGTAAAGGACTTGCGCTCCAGGACCTGATCGAAGAGGGCAATCTCGGCCTACTCCGCGCGGTTCAGGGCTTCGATCCGGCGGTGGGAACGCGGTTCAGTACGTATGCCAGCTACTGGATCAAGCAATCGATCAAGCGGGCCCTGGTCAATACGGCCAAGCCGATCCGGATCCCGGCCTACATGGTCGAGCTGTTGTTCAAATGGCGGCGAATGGCCGCAGACCTCCAGGAAACGCTGGGCCGTCCGGCGAGTATCGAGGAGATCGCCAAGGCCCTGAAACTCCCCAAGAAGAAGCTGGCGATCGTCAAGAAAGCCATCAAGGTCTATAACCTCGTCCCCCAGACCGATCAGCCGGAGAACGGCTGGAGCCTGGGCGAGATGCTGATGGACGAGCGGACCCGGACGCCCGACGTCGCGATGGTCGAAGCCGACAATCTCAAGCTGGTCCTGACCCGTCTCGACGAGATGGACAAGCGCGAGGCGACCGTCCTACGGATGCGGTTCGGACTCAACGATTGCCCGCCCAAGACGCTCAAGGAGATCGGCGAATCGCTGGGCCTGACCCGCGAGCGCGTCCGTCAGATCGAGAACGAGGCGCTTGGCAAGTTGTCTGCGTCGTTGCAGTCGGATTAAGAGCCGCTCGACAGCCTGGCTACGAGACCCAAAGACTGGTCTTCCGATTCAGAGAATGATACCGCCGACGTTCCATCCGGATCAGGGATCGGCGTATCCGATAGGCCAGCAGCCCGGCGACGGCGGTGAGGATGACGACCAGGGTGATGGGCTCGGGGACCGAGGTCGGCAGCCGGTCCAGAGCTCGAAGGTTCGTGAGCGGCCGCTCGCCCGAGAAGTCGGTCGTGAATTCACCCTGGAAGGTGCTGTTAGCCTGGGGCGTGATGCGGAGATACGCCTCCGATCCGAATGCGCCGGCAAGCTTTCCTCCCGTGATTCTCATGTTCAGGTCGAAGACGTCCGAATTCCTTGCGGTCGACGCGTCCTGACCGCCTGCGCCGAAGGCCGTGGGCCTCCCTTCCAGGAGAATCCCCTCGTAGGTCCGATCGCCGATCACCACGGTGCCGCGGATCACGAACCGGTTGATCGGGCTTTCGATGAGCCGCCCTTTGCGGTCCAGCTTCATCCGGAGCGACTGGGTGAGCGTCCCATCCTTCTGCGGCTGCATCGGCACGAGGTCCTCGTCCGATGGGCCCAGGGAGATCAGATGGGGCGCATTGACCAGCGCGAAGGTCCCGGTCTGAGTGGCCGGGTCGTACGTGTAGGTCTGAGAACCCACGATGTCGCCGGCAATATCCGGGAACGACCGTCCTGCCTGGGCGCGGATCAGGTCGGCGCGGGCCGGGAGCCAGGCGCCTCCGATCACGAGTAAAGGCAACACGAATACCGCCCTGACGATGACGCTGCACATCCGTTGCATGGGAACGTCCTCTCGGCCGTTCGCGTCGTGATCTGCCGTCCTGACAAGTCTGCGCTCCGACGTCCGTGCCTCATCGCTCAAGGAAGCGGACCACGGACATTCGGCGCGGTGCGAGACTCGGGTGTACGCAGACCGTGCGACAGCTCGGAGAGTCTACTCGAGGGTGGTTGGACGGCATTCGAGGTGTTGGTCAGTGAAGTGAACCGAAGCAAGAACCGTGCGAGTCGACCTCCCGTATTCCTGGATTCTCCTGAAGCCGAACGACATCACGCGGACCGAGCGGCCGGCTGAACCCTGTCCCTGTCGCGCCTGGCCGTCTCGTGCCCGGGAATTTATCCGCCCTTGAAAATCCTGTCAATCCGAGAAAACGGCAACCTGACGGCCTGACGGTATCCTTTTTTCGACAATGGATGAAGGCATGAGGTCCCCGAGATGGGTCGGCGGCACCGGTGCAATATCGTGTCCAGTGGAGTATCTTAAGAAACCAGGAGACCGAGTCCACTGCCGAAACCTTCCGTCAAGATCACGGGCTCGCCCTGGAGCGAAAGCCATCATGAGTTCGTTGACGACCGAGATATTGGCACGGTTGTGGGATGATTTCGACGCACGCGAGGAATTACTGCGACAGGTGATCGGCGACCATCTGGGCGCGAATCCTCCGCCCCAGGTGCCCGATCACGTGGTGGCGACCTACTACTTCGCATTCCGCTCTCAGACGCTAGCCAAGGCCGTCGGCGAGATCAGCTATCACGCGACCAGCGGGATCAAGAATCCGCCCAAGGGATCGCTGCTCGAGCAATGCTCGGCGCGACAGGCCGGCGTGGATGCCTTCGACGCGACCGGCCGGATTGGCCTGCTCCACGTCGCCTTCCCGCTCAAGATGATGCGGCACCCCGACGGGCACCTGACCTCCTGCGACCTGCTCCACACCGTGGCCGGTGCCGTCATCTTCGACATGCACGAGAACCAGGACGCGCGCCTGATCGCGCTCCAGATCCCCGATGACGTGCTCGCGACGTTCCCCGGCCCGGCATATGGGCCAGTCGGCATCCGCAAGAAGACGGGCTTTGCCCTCGATCAGCCGGCGTTCGGTACGATCCTCAAACCGACGGCCGGGATCACTCCCGATGACGTCGAGCGGCTGGTCGAGGAAGTCGCCGGCAGCCCACTCCTCATGTTCATCAAGGAGGACGAGGACCTTTATCCCGACCTCGATTACTCGCCGGTTGCCGAACGGACCCGACGCGCCATCGCGGCCATCGAGCGGGTCAAGGATCGTCGCGGCGGCCTGGGATTGGTCTACTCGCCCCACGTGACCGCCGCGCCTCATCAGATTGTGGAGATCGTCCACGCGGTCGTCGAGGCGGGTGCCTCGGGGGTGATGTTCAGCGAGACCTACGCGGGCGGGACCGTGCGGATGGTCCGCGAGGCGACGCGGAAGTTAGCCAATCCCCCGGCCATCTACGGGCACAATGCCGGCATCGGGATCAAGACCCGCGCGATCTGGCGCGAGGTCATCGACTTGCTCGCCCGGCTCGACGGGATCGATTTCCGGCAGACCGCCCCGGTCCGGCCGGGTGCGCCCTATATCCGTCCCTACGGTGCGGAATGGATCGCCTCGGAAGACGCCCTCACCCGACCTATCGCGGGCATCAACCCCACGATGATCACCCGCGCCGGGGCGCTCGATCAGGGCAACCTGATCCTCAACCTCCAGGACGTCGAAGCCAAGGGCAACGCCCAGAACATCCTGTTCCTGGCCGGTTCGGCGATCAACTCGATCAAGGGGAAGGACGGTAAGACCGACCCGCGCATCGGCCTGGAGGCGCTCATGCAGGCCATCGAGGTTCACCACTCCGGTGACCTCAAGGACATCCCGATGGACCAACACGTGACGGCCTTGATGGCACTCGCGGAGCGGAAGAACCTGACGGCTCTTCGCGAGGCGCTCCGGCAGCGCTATGCGGGGGACCATTGATGATCGCCAAGGACCCGCGCTGTCTGCGCATCGGCGTGCTGGGCTGCGGCCCGATTGCGCAGTTTGCTCACTTCGACGCTTGCCGCAAAGCCCGGAATGCCGAGCTGTACGCGATCTGCGACATCGCCGACGACCTCCGCGAACGGATGGACGCCGTCCATCAGCCGAAGGTGGCCTATCGCCACTACGACGCCATGCTGTCCGACCCCCAGGTCGAGGCAGTGATCGTCGCCATCGCCGACCAGTTCCACGTGGACGCGACGCTCAAGGCCCTCGAGGCCGGCAAGCACGTCCTCGTCGAGAAGCCGCTGGGCACGACGGTCGAATCGTGCCGCGAGCTGCGCGACCGAGCGGTGCAGACCGGGCTGGTCGTCCAGGTCGGCAACAACCGCCGCTTCGATCCGGGCATCGCCTTTGCCCGCCAGTTCATCCAGGAGGAGATGGGCGAGCGGATCTCGCTCAAGTCCTGGTATTACGACTCGGTCTATCGATACACGATGACCGACAACCTCCAGCCGATCCCCGTGGCCAGCGTCAAGGCACTCCGGCCCGAGGGCGATCCCAAGGCCGATCGAAGACGCTACTTCATCCTGGGCCACAGCAGTCACCTGATGGATACGGCGCGCTTCCTCGGGGGGCCGATCGTGGGCGTCCGCGCCCGGTTGCTGGAACGCTTCGGTGCCTATAGCTGGTTCATCGCGGTCGACTACGAAGATGGCTCGCTGGGCCACGTGGATCTCCAGATCCCGGTCCGCGGCGACTTCCAGGAAGGCTTCCAGGTCTACGGCGAGCACGGCAGCGTGAGCGGACGGGTCTACCTGCCCTGGTTCCACAAGTCGAGCGACGTCGAATGTTTCTCGACGAAGGACCGTCAGTTCCATCGCGTGCTGGGCGAGGATGCTCACACGTACAAGCGACAGATCGAGGGCTTCGCGGCCACGATCCTCGACGGTCTTCCCCAGACGGGCGCCAGCCTCGACGATGGTCTGGCCGCGATGCAGGCGATGGTCGCGATCGCGCGCTCGGTCGAAACCGGAGAGTTCGTCAGGCTGGCGGACGTCAGCGGAGGTGTCTGATGGATCTGGGGATCTTCGCCAAGACGTTTCCGCGGCCGAATCTCGACGACACGCTCGACGCGATCGTGGCGCAGGGCTTGACGCACGTGCAATTCAACATGTCGTGCGTGGGATTGCCGACCCTGCCCGCGCGGCTCGACGAGGACCATTCTCTTTCGTCCGGTGCGACTGGTGCGACGTGGACCTTGCCCGCGCGGCTCGACGAGGACCATTGTCGCTGGATCGCGCGTGCCTTCCGCGAGCGCGATTTGACGATGGCCGCGATTTCGGGCACGTTCAACCTCTGTGATCCGGATGGCTCGCGCCTCCAGGAAAACCTCCATCGTCTCGAGAACCTCGCCAGGGCGTGCCGCTGGCTCGACACACGGATCATCACGCTCTGCACTGGCACCCGCGACCCCGAGGACATGTGGCGGTGGCATGCCGGCAACGTGCGAAAACGTTCCTGGGATACTTTGATCCAGGCGTTGCGCGAGGCGGTCAAGATCGCCGAACGCCACGAAGTCATCCTGGCTTTCGAGCCGGAGCTCAACAACGTCGTGAACTCGGTGAGCAAGGCGAGACGATTGCTCGACGAGATCGCCTCGACCCGGCTCAAGGTCGTGATCGACCCGGCGAACCTGCTCCGTCCGGAGGATTTCCTTCGACTGCCAGAAATCCTGGAGGAAGCTTTTGACTGGCTGGGCTCCGACATCGTGCTGGCGCACGCCAAGGAACCGCGCGACCACGCCATCGTCGACCCGGACGCGCTCGAGTTCTATCAGAAAGCGCTCAGTGGAGAGGTTGGGTCGGGCTTGTCGAGTATGGTCATCCCGGGAAGATCCGCCGACATCCTCAGCCAGATGGGCCAGGAAATGCTTCGCATGCTCCTCAGACTCCAGTCCCACCTCCGTTGCCAGGCCTTCTTCACGCCCTACATCGTGGGCCTCAAGAGGATTCGGTACGAGGGGGCTGTCATCATTCATGGAATCGAAGAGGATCAAGTCCGCGATCAAGTTCAGTGGCTGCGCTCGCTCTTATCAATCGCCGGTGCCGCATATCGAAAATATTCGGATATTTTGGAATCATGAAACCTGCTCGACCGCTAGGAGCCGGCTTACACCATGTCGCTCTTCGACCACGATGGCCTGAGTTTTCATTACCGCGACGAAGGGCTGGGACTTCCCTTCGTGTTCCAGCACGGACTCGGCGGCGACGTTAGCCAGCCGTTCTCGGTCTATCGTCCAGCATTGGAGATTCGACTCCTCGGCTTCGACGCCCGCGGTCACGGCCAGACGCACCCGCTGGGCAACCCAAACCGACTCAGCATCGCCACCCTGGCCGAGGATCTCATCGCATTCCTGGATCACCTGGCGATCGATCGCGCCGTGGTCGGCGGCATCTCGCTGGGCTCGGCCGTGGCCGTGAACGTGGCGCTGCGATTTCCCAAGCGAGTGCTCGGGCTGGTCCTCTCGCGGCCGGCCTGGGTTGACGGGCCGCTGCCGGAGAACGTCCATCTCTACGCGACGATCGCGCGACTGATTCGCGACCCTGGAGCCAAGGAGGGTCTGGAGCAATTCCGCAAGACGCCGGAATACCAGGCGATGGAACGAGAATCGCCCGACTGCGCCCGATCGCTTGTCGGCCAGTTCGAGCAGCCTCGCGCCGAGGAAGGTGTCGCCCGGCTGGAGCGACTACCCGGTGATACACCTTGTGCCTCCCGTGACGACTATCGCAAGATCGAGACGCCCACCCTCATCCTGGGCCATCGCCAGGATCCGATCCATCCCTGGGCTTTCGCCGAAACCCTCGGGCGGCTCATCCCCGGCGCCGAGCTTCGCGAGATCACGCCGAAATCCGTGAGTGTCGACCATCATGCCGCCGATGTGAAGTCCGCCCTCGACGCGTTCTTGATTCACCATTTTCGCGAGAAGGTCACGCCATGCTGAAATGCTCCGCCTCGCTCTGGTCGGCCGATCTGTCGAACCTCGGCACCGAGATCCGCCGCGTGGAGTCGTACACCGAGCGATTCCACCTCGACGTCGCCGACGGCCATTACGTCCCCAGCCTACTCTTCTTCCCCGACCTGGTCAAATCCCTCAGAAAGCACACGACGAAACCGTTCGAGGTGCATTTGATGACGACCGATCCGATCGCCTGGATCGAGCCGTTCGCCGAGGCCGGCGCCGACGGCGTGATCTTCTGCTTCGACTCTCTGAGCGATCCAGCCGCAGCCATCGGTCAAGCCAAGGCGATGGGAAAGTTCGTCGGCATCTCGTTGCTGGTCACCGAACCGGTCTCGCTCCTCGAACCCTACTGGACCCAGATCGATCAGGTCACGATCGTCGGCACTCCGATGGGAACCAAGGGCACCTCGATGGAACCGTCGATCCCGGCGAAGATCCGCGAAGCCCGAAAGGCGATGGCAGAGCAGGGGGCTCGAGTCGAGATCCAGCTCGACGGCGGCATCCGGCGCAACACGGTCCCCTTGATCAACGAGGCCGGTGCCGGCTGGATCGTACCCGGCTCGCTCCTGTTCGGCGAGGACCCCGCCGCGATGCGCCAGTGGCTCGCCACCTTGTAGAACTCTCCCGAAAGGAAGATCCACGATGGTGATTGATCTCGAAGCCGCTCTCGCCGACGTACCCATCCTGGACGCACACACGCATCTGGTCGGTGGCAAACTCGCGGCGCGGGGCTTGCACGACATCCTGCTTTATCACATGGTCGTCACCGACCTCTATGCCGCGGGCTGCCCGTCCGGAGGCCGGCTGACCCAGTTTCCGGGCTGGCCGAGCGAGGCCGAGGCGCACGCCAGGATCATCGAGGCCCTTCCTTACCTGCGATCGATCCAGAATACCAGCTCCTCGTGGGGCGTACGGATTATCCTCCGCGACCTCTACGGCTGGACGGATCCGATCGACGAGACGAACTGGCGAAAGCTGGATGGGATGATCCGCGAGCGAGCCGATGACCGAACCTGGCCGCGCGCGGTCCTCGACAGAGCGCGGATCGAGCGCACCGGGACGGAGATTGCACGTCGCGGACAGGGTGAAGATGACGACCGGCTCCAGTATGCGCTGGAATGGGGCTTTTTCACGAGGTGCCAGTGGGGCGAATACGATACAGCGCTCTATGAGCTGGAGCGTTGCTGGGGCAAGTCGCCCGAGAGCCCCGCTCCGATCGGTGGAGGTGCCCGGCCGGCGACCGAGCGACAGATCCGCAGCCTCAAGGACGTCCACGACGCCATCGCCCATTATGTCGCGAGCATTCCTTATGGCCAGATCCTCTCAACTGCGACGCACTTGTCGACGGACATCGATTACCGGGACGTCTCTGATGCGGATATGGCCGCCGCGATCGGACGACGCGCCCGGGCCGGCCCCGCCGAACGGGATTGCTACGCCTCATACGTCAACGAGGTGTTCCTGACCGCGCTGGAGAAACATGCCAACGAGATCGTCTTCCAATTCAGCTTCGGTGCCGAGCCGCTCCCGTTCGAGACGGCCAGCCGACTGTCCCAACGCACGATCGGCCAGGTGGCCACCCTGATCGGACGACACCCCAGTTTGCGGTTCCAGTGCTTCCTGGCCAGCCGATCGGCCAACCAGGCCATGTGCACGATGGCGCGCGAGTTGCCGAACCTCAGCCTGGCCGGTTACTGGTGGCACAACTTCTTCCCGGATACCATTGCTCAGGTCATCCGCGAACGACTCGAGATGCTACCGGCCAATAAGCAGGTTGGGTTCTTCTCCGATGCCTATTGCGCCGAGTGGTCGTACGCCAAGGCGGTGATCGTACGCAAGATCCTGGCCCGGGTCCTGGCCGATCGCGTTGAGTTCGGTCAACTCGACGACGCGATGGCGCTGGAATTCGCGCGATCCATCTTGTATGACAGTCCGCAGACGCTGTTGGGAATCAACCCGCGCCCTCATTGAGACGATCCGCCATGGAAACTCAGTAGTTCCGAGTTCGCGGTTTCGCTGACGAGGTCGGATCCGATGGACACAGGCTCCCACCCTATAATGACTGATGGGGGACCCACCATTACAGGAGGGAGCCGTGCGCCCAAGAATTCTCCTCTCACCGCCCCACAGGTCCACCGTTGTGCCATCGTCATCCTCCAGGACCATTTGAAGCGACCACGGACCCAAGTGCCGGGCCAGCATGCTGTTCACCTGGTGGCCTCCTGGTTCGCTTTCCACCGGCTGTGGTGCTTGCGAAGCACGTCGAGGACTTCAGGCCCGGTCTGGCAGCAGATCGGGATGGCGAGGTCCTCTGGGCTAGCCAGCGGGCCGTCTGGGCGAAGCATCGACTTCCTGGCCCATTCGACCAGTTCCGCCCAGATTGTGCCGACCAGGATAAGCGGCGTGTCGTACAGCTTGTGGACCTGGAGCCACTGCCAGACCATCATGGTCTCCAACACGGTGCCGATCCCGCCCGGTACGACGACGAATGCGTCCGAGACGAGCACGAAGTGGTGCAGCCGGGAGAAGAACGTGCGGTGCTCGAAGACCTGGCCGACGAACGGGTTGACGTCCTGCTCGAAGGGCAAGTCGACCCGGATGCCCACGGAAGCTCGGTCGGGGTCCGCACCGACCATCCGGGCCCCCTCGTTCGCCGCCTGCATCAGCCCGGGTCCGCCGCCGGTGACGATGTCGCAGCCCAGCCGTGTCAACTCCGCGGCCAGGTCGCGGACGGCCGCGTAGACCCAGTGGTCGGGATCCGTCCGGTCCGACCCGTAGCGTGCGGGCCGGTGTGGCGTCGTCCTCGCGGTCGAAGAACCGGAGTTCGACACCCGCGGCGGTCCGCGAGAACCGGCTGAAGTTGACGCCTCCCTCGACGACGGTGGCGCCCAGGGGGACGCTTCGGCCAATGCTCGCGGCGGAGGCATCCGGTGAGGCACCGCGCTGAACCGGCTTGGCGACCGTCACGACGACCTCGCTCTCCTCTGTCGTCCGTCCCGCGCCGGGACAGACTGGCCATGGTCGGCTCACTCCCGAGGTTGGGAGACGTGGTTCCAAGGGCCGATGATCGGTTCGTCTCGGTTCTTGTGCTCGAAACCGAGCACGCCCACGCTGGCAGGGCGGCAGTAGAAGCACCTTCCGGCCTGCGGCGGCAGGCCGAGCCATCGGGCTGCGATCATCCGGATGACGTGGCCGCTCGAAAATGCCAGGGCGTCGCCCGCGATGCCTCGCACACGCGCGATGAACCGGTCGGCGCGGGAGGCGACGTCCTCGGGTGACTCGCCTTCGGGGCAGCCGTCGCGAAACCACTCCCAGCCGGGTTGCTGCTTCAAGATCTTCTTGGTCAGCATCCCCTCGAAGCGGCCGTAGTCCCACTCAACCAGGTCCGGATCGCGCTCCGCGGCCGCCCCGAAGCCGGCCAGTTCGCAGGTCTTCGAGGCGCGCTGCAACGGGCTGGTGAAGACGCGGACGAAGGATTATCGACGTAACTTCTCACCCAGACGCCGGGCGCGTTCCTCACCGGCTTCGTTCAGCGGGATGTCTGTGCGCCCGGTACGCTGGTGAGACTCGGTCCAGGCCGTATCGCCGTGCCGGGCGAGGAACAGTTTCGGCATCTCGAGTGGCATACCGACCCTCCCAACGCAGCCTTCTGAACGGGCGCGTCATCCACGCCCGATCGGAGGTCTCGTCTCTAGACGTTGTCCCCTTCCGTGGAAGTGCCGCCTGGGCCCGACGACGTTTCCAGCCCCCACTTCCAGCCACTGATCGCCGGCATGTCGTCGCCGTATCGGGCGATGTACTGCTTGTGATCGATCAGCTTCTCGTGGATGGCCTGCTTGAAGTACGCGGCTCGGGAACCGAGTTGTGGCAGCCGATCGATCACGTCCTCCACCAGGTGGAACCGGTCGAGGTCGTTAAGGACCGCCATGTCGAACGGCGTGGTCGTCGTGCCCTCTTCCTTGTAGCCTCGCACGTGCAGGTTCTTGTGGTTTGTCCTCCGGTAGGTCAGCCGGTGGATGAGCCACGGGTAGCCATGAAAGGCGAAGACGATCGGTTTGTCCTTCGTGAACAGGGCGTCGAAGTCGGCGTCCGGCAAGCCGTGCGGATGCTCGCTGCTGGGCTGGAGCTTCATCAAGTTCACGACGTTGATCACGCGGACCTTCAGCTCGGGAAGGTGCCGGTGAATCAGTTCGACCGCTGCCAGCATCTCGAGGGTCGGTACGTCCCCGCAGCAGGCCATGACGACGTCCGGCTCGCTCCCCTTGTCGTTGCTGGCCCACTCCCAGATGCCCAGCCCCTCGGTGCAATGCTTGACGGCCCGGTCCATCGTCAACCACTGCGGCGCCGGCTGCTTGCCAGCGACCACGACGTTGACGTAGTTTCGGCTGCGGAGGCAGTGGTCCGTGACCGAGAGCAGGCAGTTCGCGTCGGGCGGCAGGTAGACGCGGACCACCCCCGCCTTCTTGTTGACGACATGATCGATGAAGCCGGGATCCTGGTGGCTGAAGCCGTTGTGGTCCTGCCGCCAGACGTGCGAGCTGAGGAAGTAGTTGAACGAGGCGACCGGCCGGCGCCAGGGGATGTGGTTGCACACCTTCAACCACTTGGCGTGCTGGTTGAACATCGAGTCGATGATGTGGATGAACGCCTCGTAACAGGAGAAGAAGCCGTGCCGCCCGGTCAGCAGGTAGCCTTCGAGCCACCCCTGGCACTGGTGTTCGCTCAAGACCTCCATCACGCGGCCGTCGGGGCTGAGCTTGTCGTCGTCGGGGTAGATGTCGGCCATGTAGCAGCGATTCGTGACTTCCAGGACGTCCTGCCAGCGGTTCGAGTTGTTCTCGTCCGGGCTGAACAGACGAAAGTTGCGGCTCTCCAGGTTCTGCTTCATGACGTCCCGCAGGAACTTCCCCATCACCCGGGCCGACTCGACCGTGGTCTTCCCGGGGCTGGGTACATCAACAGCGTAGTCCCGGAAGTCCGGCAGCTTGAGGTCCCGGAGCAGGAGGCCGCCGTTGGCGTGCGGGTTGTCGCTCATCCGGCGGTGCCCCTCCGGGGCCAGATCCGCCAGCTCGGGGACCAGCCGGCCCTGCGCATCGAACAACTCCTCGGGCCGGTAGCTCTTCATCCACTCCTCCAGGATGCGGATGTGCTCGGGCTTGTCCATGTCGCCCATCGGCACCTGGTGGCTCCGCCAGTAGTCCTCGCACTTCTTGCCGTCGATCTCGGGCGGGCAGGTCCAGCCCTTGGGCGTGCGGAAGACGATCATCGGCCAGGCCGGCCGCTTCATGACGCCGTTGCGGCGGGCTCCGTCCCAGATCTCACGAATCTCCGCCACGACCGTGTCCAGCACCCCCGCAAGCTGCTGATGGACCGCGGACGGGTCGCGTCCTTCGACAAAGTACGGCTTGTAGCCCATGCCCGCGAAGAACATCCGTAGCTCATCGTGCGGGATGCGGGCGAGGAAGCAGGGATTGGCGATCTTGTAGCCGTTCAAATGGAGGATGGGGAGCACGCAGCCGTCGCGGGCCGGGTTAAGGAACTTGTTCCCCTGCCAGCCGGTGGCGAGCGGGCCGGTCTCGGCCTCGCCGTCGCCAACCACGCAGGCGACGATGAGGTCGGGGTTGTCGAACGCCGCGCCGTAGGCGTGGGAGAGGGCGTACCCGAGCTCCCCTCCCTCGTGGATGCTGCCGGGCGTCTCGGGGGCGACATGGCTGGGGATGCCCCCTGGGAAGCTGAATTGCTTGAAGAGCTTCCTCATCCCCTCCGCATCCTGGCTGATCTCCGGATAGACCTCGCTGTAAGTCCCTTCGAGGTAGGCGTGGGCCACCAGGGACGGGCCGCCGTGTCCGGGGCCGATGATGTAGATCATGTCCAGGTCATCGCGCTTGATGACCCGGTTCAAGTGAACGCAGAGCATGTTCAGGCCCGGCGACGTGCCCCAGTGTCCGAGCAGTCGCGGCTTGATGTGTTCCCGCTTCAGTGTCTCCTTCAGGAGCGGGTTGTCGAGCAGGTAGATCTGCCCGACCGAGAGGTAGTTGGCGGCCCGCCAGTAGGCGTCAAGCTTGCGGAGTTCGTCCGTCGATAGCGGCGCCACCTTGCCCCGGGAATCGCCCGAGGCCGTGGTCGCCCTGGCGGCTGCATCGCTCGTCCGCGTCGCGTCCATCGTTCGACTCCATTACGGGGATCGTCGGGGTTGACCGGATCGATCTTGGGGCTCACAACGACGTCATCCCCAGGCGGATCGCCTCGGTTCGATCGTTCCGGTATCCATTTGAATCTCAATGGAATTCCCAGACTATAGCAAGGATAAAGGGTCATTGCATCACGCCAGCCCCGTCTTGTGAAGCGTCCTGGTCGTCAGGGCCCGCCCTCCGGCCTGCGTCTCCCGCAGCAGTTCCAACGCCATCCGGCGCTCAATCGCCTGCCGTTTCCGAACTCAGTTTGCCGTCGCTTGTATCGTTGCGATGACCGCCTGAACAAGCGAAAAACCTGAAAGAATCCGACCGCCCCGCACGGCCCATGGCGCCGATCGGCCGGCATCCTCACCGCGCGGGAGAGCGGTGGCATAATCTAGGCGATGCACCTTCTCGATGCCCGAATGTCAGGGGGACACCGATGGACCAACGGATTCGGCCGGTTATCACCGCGCTCCTCGGCCTTGCGTTCGCGATGACGGCGAGCGAGACGAAAGGCGATGAATTTTATTACGTGATGATCTTTGGGTCGCAGTCGAAACCGAAGTTACTGCAATTCACGCACACATGGGCGACGTTCGTGCGGGCCGTCGGCGAGGGTCCCGACGCGAACAACTACTCCGTTTACCAGCACACGATCAGTTGGCTGCCGCAATCGCTCGACGTCCGGACCTGGAGCCTGTTCCCCGAGCCCGGCGTCAACCTCGACCTGTACCAGACTCTGGAAGCCGTATACAGCGATCGCGAACCCGTCACGATGTGGGGGCCGTTCCGGATCCACCAGGTGGTCTACGAGCGTTCGCTCTGGGTGCAGGGAATCCTCGACAGCGGGGCGGAATACCGGGCGATCAGCACGCCGCGGAACCTGCTCGTCAGCGACTGCATCCATGCGGTAGCCGCGATCGATCCCGTATTCGGGCGGGGTCACTACCCGCTGATCCGGATCGGCAAGCCGGCCAGCCGGTACATCGCACGGCAGCTGATGACCCGGAGCGTGTTCGACCAATGGCAGGGCGACAACTCCTGGCTGATCCCGCGCCTGGGCCTGGACCGCTATCCAATCGAGTTCGTCGCCCCGCAGCAGATCCCCAAACAGAGTTGCTTCCTCTGCCGTTGTCCGGACTGAGGCCGAGCTTGGTCCGCCGTGACCAGGCTACCCCATGGAATCCTGGCGAGCCGCTTGAAGCCGCGTACGGGGCCTGGCGCGGCCCCAAGAGCCGGCTTCTTCGATACGCATCGATGGCTCAAGATGTTCCGGAGCCCGTCGAAACCGCCCCGAAGCCGCATCTGTATATCCTTGCCACCAACATCGGCGAATGATAGCCTTGCTGCTTCGACCTGAGTCGTTTGCTGATCGAGTGCCCGTGAAGCCAGGCGTTCTGGCCGGGACCTGGAACGCCCAACCCGCGCCGGACACGACGATCGCTCTGCGCCTCGGGGACGACGGCACCTTCACATGGACCGTCACCTCCGAGGGCCGCCCCCGCGACATCATCGGAAACTGGTCGCTCGCTAACGATATGCTCACCATGGCCCAGGCCGGACAGGGCGGTGCCATGGTCGGCCGCGTCTCCTGGCTCGCTGAAAATCGCTGGAACTTCCGGGCGATGGGTGGTGGCTCTGATGATCCGGGACTTGTGTTCACTCACTGACGCGCGCAAGCCTAGCCGCGTGCGGACGTGCTTTCGCTCGTGATAGCGTTCCCGCGTGTCATCCGACTGGCAGGGCCGAAAGGGGTCACAGGGCAGAAAGGGGAGGGCGGAAAGGGGTCTTGCCCCCTGACCCCTTTCTTGCCTCCCCGGGTCCCACCGAGCGGGACTGTTACGCCTCGTATGTTAACGAACTCTTTCTGACCGCGCTGGAGAAACATGCCAACGAGATCGTCTTCCAGTTCAGCTTCGGTGCCGAGCCGCTCCCGTTCGAGACGGTCAGCCGACTGTCCCAACGCACGATCGGCCAGGTGGCCACCCTGATCGGACGACACCCCAGTTTGCGGTTCCAGTGCTTCCTGGCCAGCCGATCGGCCAACCAGGCCATGTGCACGATGGCGCGCGAGTTGCCGAACCTCAGCCTGGCCGGTTACTGGTGGCACAACTTCTTCCCGGATACCATCGCTCAGGTCATCCGCGAACGACTCGAAATGCTCCCGGCGCAATAAGCAGGTCGGGTTCTTCTCCGATGCCTATTGCGTCGAGTGGTCGTACGCCAAGGCTGTGATCGTACGCAAGATCCTGGCCCGAGTTCTGGCCGAACGTGTTGATCTTGGTCAACTCGACGACGTGCTGGCGCTGGATTTCGCGCGGTCAATCTTGTATGACAGTCCACAGACGCTGTTGGGGATCAAGCCGCGCACTCATTGAGACTCTCTCGCCATGGAAACCGCGCGCATTGCCCAGGTTCTCGACGAGATGGGGACGATGCTGGAGATCCGGGGCGAGAACCCGTTCCGGTGTCGCGCCTACCACACTGCGGCTCAGGCGCTGATGAACCTCCCCGATGAGCTGTCGGAGATGATCGCGGACAACCGGCTCAAGGAAGTCGCCGGCATCGGCGACACCATGTACGCGAAGATCGTCCAACTGTCCACCACGGGCCAGTTGCCCGCATTTGAGGAACTGCGGCGGAGCACACCGCCGGGCCTGGTGGCCCTCTTGCGCATTCCCGGCCTGGGTCCCAAGAAAATCAAGGCCCTCCACGAGACCCTGGCCATCGAGAGCCTTGCCGATCTGCGCAAAGCGGGAGAGTCGGGCGAGATCGCCAAGCTGAAGGGGTTCGGGGCGAAGACCGAGGCGAAGATCCTGGAAGGGATCGCGTTCGTGGAGAAGTCGGGCGGGCGGATCCTCCAGAACCACGCCCTGCGACTGGTCGCTCCGATTCTGGAGGCCGTCCGTGGCCATCCGCAGGTCATCCGGGCCGAGTATTGCGGCAGCCTGCGCCGGCGGGCCGAGACCATCGGTGATCTCGACGTGCTGTGCAGCTCGAAGCAGCCCTCCGCAGTGATCGACGCGTTCGTTAAGCTGCCTCAAGTGGCGACCGTTCTGGCGCACGGCCCAACCAAGGCGAGCGTCCGACTGGCTGACGGCGTCCAGTGTGACCTTCGCGCCGTCGAGGACAGCCAGTTCCCGTTCGCCCTTCACTACTTCACGGGCTCGAAGGCTCACAACATCGCCATGCGCCGGCGGGCGCTGCGCGCGGATTGTCCTTGAATGAATATGCCCTGACGGGCGAGAACACATCGATCGCCTGCCGGACCGAGGCCGAGCTCTTCGCGGCGCTGGGTCTGGCTGAGATCCCGCCCGAGCTCCGCGAGGATGCCGGCGAGATCGATGCCGCGGAAGCGGGGAATCTCCCCAAACTCATCGAGCTCGACGATCTGGCCGGTACCTTTCATTGCCACACCGACTGGAGCGATGGATCGGCCACGCTCGCGGAAATGGCGGCGGCAGCGCGCGATCGTGGCCTGCAATACCTGGGAATCGCCGACCATTCGCGATCGGCGGGCTATGCCGGCGGGCTGAGTATCGAGCGCGTCCGGTCGCAATGGGCGGAGATCGACGAGCTCAACCAGTCCTTCGGCGGCAAGTTCCACGTCTTCAAAGGAACCGAGTGCGATATCCTGGCGGATGGCTCGCTCGACTATCCCGACGATGTGCTGGCCGGGTTCGATTACGTGGTGGCCAGCATCCATTCCAGTTTCCAACTCCCGCGCGACGAGATGACCAGACGCTTGGTGCGCAGCGGTATCCAACCCGCGTGTCACCATGCTCGGTCACCCGACTGGCCGGCTCCTGCTGGCGCGGGACGGCTACGCCGTGGACCTGGATGCAGTGATCGAGGCGGCCGCCAAGGCCGGAACCATGATCGAGATCAACGCCAGTCCCTACCGGCTCGATCTCGATGCCGTCCATTGCCGGAGGGCCCGAGACAAGGGGGTGAAAATCGCGATCAATCCTGATGCACACGCCATCTCCGGCCTCGACGACCTGGACTACGGGATCTCCGTGGCCCGTCGCGGCTGGCTGGAGTCGGCGGACGTCTGGAACACGCTTTCGTTGAAAGTCATGCTCCCGCAGATCGGTCAGCGAACGGGATCGCGGTGAGATGCAGCCCCGTCCAATCCTTCGGCCAACCCCCGACGGGGCCTTGCGGGGGGGAGCGCGTGACCTATAATGTTCATTGAGCGAACAGGGATGGGTGCGTGGATCATTCTCGGTCCACGATCCCAAAGTCATCGATCGGCCCCGTCGTTTTGGTCCGATAAGAGAAGGGGGCGCTCGACACGACGATCCCTCACCGGGGCTCCTGAGCCGGGCCGGCCGGCTGGACCTGTCGCGTCGGCACGGATGTCGTGCCTCATCCGATGGAACGATCATTCATCATGCTGATTGCTATCTTCGCTCTTTTCCCAGGATACCAGACATGGCCCCAGCAAAGCCGATCGTTGAGAAGAAGCGCAAGTACTTCACCGTCGAGGAGGCAAATAAGGCGCTGCCTTTGGTCCGCATGATCCTCGGCGACATCGTTCGCCAATCGCGTGTCGTGGAGGATCTCCAGCAACGGCTGTCGATCGTCTCGCGCGAACGGCGGCGCCCCTCGAACGATCTCTACACGGAGGAACTGGCACAGAGCCAGGCGGAGCTCGAGGCCGAAGACGCCAAGCTGAGATCGTACATCGATGAGCTGAAGCGTCTGGGTGTCGAATTCAAGGGGACCGACGGTCTCTGCGATTTCTACAGCATCATGGATGGTCGCGAAGTGTTCCTCTGCTGGCGCCTCGGCGAACCCGAGGTGTCGTACTGGCACGACCTGGACGCCGGCTTCGTCGGCCGTCAACCGTTGCCGTCGCACGCGGGCTCAACCAAGACCGGCAACCGCCATTGAGACCGCATGGCCCGCCATGAGTCGTCGGGTGGCCGGTATCTCCCAGCGACCGCCGCACCCAGGCGTGAAGAGTCGCCGTCGTGGTCCTCGATCGATGGAATCTCTCGGCCCAGCCTCTGGAAAACTCCGGTTGGCTGGGCCATTGTGTAGAGATTGCCGAGATCACGGTCAGCGAGGGTGCAGAGACGATGCGGCGCGTGGTAACGATCGACGGTCCGGCCGGCGCGGGCAAGAGTACGGTGGCGCGCCGACTGGCACTGCGGCTGGGCTGGCGGTTCCTTGATACCGGGGCCATGTATCGAGCGGTCACCTTGGCCGCACTGAACACGGGGACGGACCTCACCAGCGACGCGGACCTTGGCAAGCTGGTGGCCTCACTCGAGGTCGAGCTGTTGCCCGAGTCCGTGCTCCTCGGCGGCCAGGATGTCACGAAGGCGATCCGACGCGTCGAAGTCACCCAGGCGTCGCGATATATCGCCGACAGCCCGAGTGTTCGTCGCCACCTCATGGACTGGCAGCGGTCCTTCGCCGCTGATCAGGATGCCGTGACCGAGGGGCGCGACCAGGGAACCCTGGTCTTCCCAGACGCGTTCCGGAAGTATTATCTCACGGCCACGGACGAGGAACGCGCGCGTCGGCGATTGGCCGATTATCAGGCGAGGGGCGAGTTGGTCAGCTTCGAGTCGGTGCTTCGGGACCAGCGCCAGCGCGATGCCCAGGACGCCGTTCGCGCCATTGCCCCGATGATCCCGG
Organism: uncultured Isosphaeraceae bacterium; assembly: GCA_963845695.1. Classification (GTDB taxonomy): domain Bacteria; phylum Planctomycetota; class Planctomycetia; order Isosphaerales; family Isosphaeraceae; genus CAWJTV01. Next base: position 90,451 of record CAWJTQ010000030.1, read on the forward strand.
CGGCCGACGCCACGATCATCGATACGACTGGCTGGAGCATCGATGCCGTGGTCGAACGACTCGCGGCCGACATCGGAGACCACCGTCCGGACTCGGGGAGCGCCCATGGGACCTCAGGAGCCATCCCTCGTGAGTGACCCTGCCCGGGCTCCTCACCCATCACCCACAACCGACAAAACCTCCGCAGTCGCGCGTGCCGGGGATCGTCCTAGTCTCGCGAGATCGGTCGCTGCGCGCGCTTGATCTGGTATCGGAGTGTCCAGTACTTGATCGGAACGCTCGCCACGGTCGTCCTGGGATGGCGGGCGACGGGCCAGCAGAATATGCCCCGAATCGGGCGGCTTCTTGCTGATCTCCAACCACCTGAGCTTTCTTGACGTCTTCTTCCTCGGCATTCCCTTGCGACGGCCGCTGAATTTTGTGGCGCGGTCGACCCTCTTCGTACCGGTCCTGGCCTGCTTGATGAGGTCGGTCGGGGCGTTTCCGATCCAGCGCGAGGGCATAGGTGCCTCGGGCATGAAGGAAACGCTGCGTCGACTCCGCGCCGGCGGCATCGTCACCCTCTTTCCCGAGGGAACGCGCAGCCCCGACGGCCAGTTGGGTCCCCTCAAGCCGGGGATCGCGGTCCTGGTCGCCCGGGCGGGGGTGCCCGTCGTCCCGGTCGGCCTCGCGGGAACATTTCGAAATCTGGCCGCGCTCGCGGCTTTTTCCCTTCCCTCATCCGATCCGAATCCATTATGGCCCCGCGATCTTCCCCGAAGACCTGTCCGGCATGGAGACTGGGGCCATCACCGCCATGATCCGCGAGCGCCTGGAAGAGTGCCGTCTCGAAGCGTGGCGCGGGCTCCAACGCGACTTGACTTTCTGATCAGTTTTCCGTTTTCAGTAAACGAGGACGGAAGCCACCGAAGATCGCATTTCACCGAACACGGAACACTGTGAAAAGGGGCGAGGACTGATGTTCACGACAGAGCTCAAGCGACGGGAATGGTTGGCCGCGGGAACGGCGATCCTCGCCGGAGGAGCGACGAGCCTGGCTATGGGGGCCGAGGAACCCTACTCCCAAGCCCAGGGGCTGGCACGGACTGGGCCGAACCCACCTTCGCCGACAGCCGGATTCGTGCTGGGGTTGAACACGAGCACCATCCGGGGACAGAAGCTGTCGATCGTCGAAGAGCTGGCGATCGCCGAAAAGGCGGGCTATCAAGGAATGGAGCCCTGGGTCGAGGAGCTGGAGCGCCATGACGCGTCCGGAGGCTCGCTGGAAGATCTCGGAAAGCGGTTCCGCGACGCCGGGATCTCGATCGAAAGCGCGATCGGCTTCTTCGATTGGATCGTCGACGACCCGGCAAGGCGGCGTAAAGGATTGGAGGCGGCCAGGCGGAGCATGGAACTGGTGCGACGGGTCGGGGGGAAACGGCTGGCTGCTCCGCCGGTTGGGGCGACCGATCGCGCGATGCCCGATCTGCTCGAGGTCGCCGAACGCTATCGCGTCTTGCTCGAATTGGGCGACCAGATCGGCGTGGTTCCCCAGGTCGAGGTCTGGGGCTTCTCGCGCACTCTGGGCCGTCTGGGAGAGGCCGCTCTCGTGGCGATCGAGGCCATCATCCCAACGCCTGTATTCTGCCGGATGTTTACCATCTGCATCGAGGAGGCTCCGGCCTGGGTGGCGTGAAGCTGCTGTCGCCGAGCGCGATCCACGTCTTCCATTTCAACGACTACCCCGCCGATCCCCCGCGCGAGAAGCTGACCGACGCCGACCGGGTTTATCCCGGCGACGGCTCGGCCCCATTCAAGGCACTGCTCAAGGACCTCTCCGCGGGCGGTTTTCGCGTGATGTTGTCGCTGGAACTGTTCAACAGGAAGTACTGGGCACAGGATCCGCTCACGGTCGCTCGCACGGGCCTGGAAAAGATGAAGGCTCTGGTCCAGGACATCCCGCCGCGCTGAAGCCGGTGACCAGAACCAGAAGCAAAACGGGCGGCTCCGCTGGGGAGCCGCCCGTCGTTCGGTCATAGGAATGGTTGCTGCGGACGCGTCAGGCTTTCGGCTTCTTGTGCAGGACAACCACATCCGGTTTGGTCTCATGATGGGCCGGCATGGCCACCTTGATGACCTTCGCTTTCGGGTGCTCGGTGGCGGTCGGCTTGACCTCGTGCTTGATCGGCTTGGCGTGCGTGACCACGTGCTTGACCGGCTTCCATGCGTGACCACGTGCTTGACCGGCTTCGGATGCGCCACCGCCTTGACGTGCACGTGATGCTTCTTCTTGGAGACCGGCACGGGCGATGGTGCTGGCGCGGGGCTAGGCGTCGGAGACACCGGAGTGGTCGTCGGTGTCGGAGAGATCGGAGTGGTCGTCGGAGAGACCGGCGTCGGCATCGGCGTCGGGTTCACGTGTGGCCGGGGGTGTGCCGATCTGAATCACGACCTTGTCTGAGTAACCGAGGTTGCTCTGACCGGTTGTACTGGCGATCGTACCGGGCTGGACCGCCACGTCGAGAGTGCCTGGCAGATTGAGCTGGCCGGACAGATTGAACTGCACCGTGTCACCGTCGATCCAGGTGAGACTCGTGGCGTGGACCGGCGACGAGGGATTGACGGCCGTTCCGGAGAGCACCAGGTCGGTGGCGTTGATGCTGTTCTGATTGATGTTCCCCGAGAAGGTCAGCGTGATGGCCGTCGGTGACGTCGCGGTCACGAGCGTGGTGCCGTCGGCATACTCGGCACCACCGACGGGAACCAGCGAGGTCGTGACGACTCGGAACGATCCGCCGACCGGGGCTGCCGCCGGTGCCGTCGAACTCGAAGGCACCGACATCGCGGGGGCCGAAATCGGCCAGGCCGAAGCCGTCATCGTCGACCTTGACCTGCGAGTTGCCGAGAAGGTCCGTCGTGATGGCCGTGGGTTCCCAGGCGTTGTCGATCGCGGCCGACTGGGCAGTCAACTGGAAATCGCCGTCTACGAAGAGGTCCGCCGGTCCATCTGAGTAGGGCCGAGCATCGACCGGGTAGACGAACGCCGGGCTGCCCACGAAGTTCCCCTCGGAATCCGGGGTCGAACTGAGGTTGGCAGGATTGAATCCGTTGCCCAGGTACGTTGGTGGCATTGGTCTGGTTGGCGTCGCCCGCTCCGTTCCCGTAGAACAGGTTGTTCTGCAGGTTCACCTTGTCGGGGTTGCTCGAGAAGATCGCGAGTCCGTTGCGGGCGTTGGTCTGATCGTGGTTCTGCCAGAAGATATTGCTGGCGACGTACGCTTGCACGGGCGTGTCCGCCGAGTTGGTCAGCAACAGCCCGATGGTGTTGAAGACGAAGTCGTTATTGATGATCTGGGTCGTCGTGGGCGTCGGCGTCGATTGTAGGGGAATGACCGACGGTAGTGTGGGCGTCGGGGTCGGCGTGGGCGTCGGGGTCGGCGTGGGCGTCGGGGTCGGCGTGGGCGTCGGGGTCGGCGTGGGCGTCGGGGTCGGGGTCGGGGTCGTCGGGTCGGCGTGGGCGACACGATGACCGGGGCGACGTTGGTGATCTCGACTCCATAGACATTGCCGTCGATGACGTTGTTCTCGATCTGGGGCGTGAGCGGACTGGTGCCGGTCGCGAACACCTCGATACCGATGCCCGCATCGGCGATGTAGTCCTTGTCGATCAGGACATCCGAATCGTCCAACCAGACAGCCACCCCGGTCGGGTTGATCGTTCCGAGGGCCGGGTTGCCGACCAGCGGGCTGGCGATGGCGAAGCCGGCGACCTCGGTCTCCAACCCGGTGAAGCTCTGCAAGTTCGTCGCCGAGATCGTGTTGTTCGTGGACTCCGGAGGCGACGGCCGGGGCCCGGATGACCGTCGAGAGCGCGTCGCCGGTGCTGGTGGTGAACACGGTGCTGTCGGTGCTCGACGGGGCGGCGGAGAGGAGCCGGACGAACTGCTTGAGCACCACGTTTTCGGTGTAGAGGCCCGGCAGGACCGCCACCACGTCGCCCGCCGTTGCGGCGGTCATCGCGGCGCCGATGGTCGGGTACGGGTTCTCTCGCGAGCCCACCGCGGCGGTCGCGTTGGTGACATAGGAGGCCGCACCGACGAACAGGTTCTGTGACAGCGAGGGGATCGCGACCGCGAACTGTTCGGTGACGGGACTGGCCAGACGGGTTGCCCGCGATGTCTTCGACCGGATCCGTCCCGGAGTTCAGCAGCGTGACCTCGTAGAGGTCGTTGGTGAGCGTGCCCTCGGTCGAGAACGAGATCTGCTCCGCACCCTTGCCGCCGATCCCCTTGTCGAGATAGGTGACCGAGATCGATTGGGGTTGATGGGAACGGTCACGTCATCGGCTGTCCCGAGGATGCCGTCGGGGCCGGCGCTGGTCACGAGGATCGACGCCGCTGTGAAATGGGTCAGGTCGATGTTCTTGTCGGTCGTGATGGTGAACTGGATGGCGCCATTGGTCAGCGACGTGAACACCTGGCCGGGCGTCGGGCTGACGAACTGGGCCGTGGGAGCCGTCTGGTCCACGATGAACGGCAACTGGGCGTTGGGATCGTTGGGATTGGACTGAGTTGCCGCTCTGGTCGGTGACGACCGCCTGGGCCACGTAGTACACCTTGTTGGTGCCGCCGGCCGCCGGAGACACCGGCGACAGGTCCCCGCTGGACCCAACATTGTAGATCGGGAACAGGTCGGGAAGTGGGGTCGTGTTGGTCACGAGACCGGTGCCGGCCGCATCCACGCCCAGGGTGACCGAGAAGTTGCCGCTGGCGTCGGTCAAGGCCGTCCCCGCGTCCGGAGCGGAGGTACTGGGCATACTGGGCGACAGGTTGGCGGGGAGCTGACTGGCGGAGAAGTACGTCGTGCCGTTGATCGAGAGGCCGACGTTCACGATGGCCGTCTGGCCCGCGAGCGGTACCAGCGTCGGGTTGGGCTCGGTGATCGTGCCGATGAACGTCGGCGGGGTGGCGTTCGTGATGTTGTCCCCCACGATGTTGGAATCGCTGGTGGACGACAGCTGCGAGCGTGCCCGTGGTGACGAACGGCGGGGTCGTGTTGATGATGAAGGTGTCGTAGAAGTTGCCGCCCGGATAGCCGTTGCCGGAGGGGAGGGCGAGTTGCGTCCCGCGTGGTGGGGTCGTCGCCGTTGCGAGAGGTCCTCACCATCGAGAGCGATGCCCTGGGTGTTGGCGACGACCGGCGAGCCGCTGCCGAAGAGGATGAGGCGATACTCATCGGTCGCGAAGCGACAACCCGCTGGCTGCCAGGCTGATGACCAGCTGTGTTGGTCGCGCTGTTGTAGGACAGCTTGCCCGACAGGTTGATGAACTGCTGCGTCGTGCCCGGGGCGATGCCCAGCTCCTCGAGCTGCACGGTGCTGCTGGTGAGCGTGCTGGGGTCGATCGGTTCGCTGAAGGTCACGTCGATCGTCAGCGGGGTCTGCTGCTGCCCGCCTCTCCGCCGACGGTGTAGAACGGAACGGTCGTCGAGCCGGTCGAGGTGGTGCTGCTCTCGGTGGCCGTCACCGCGGTCACCTGGGGCGGGTTCAGATTGACGTACTGATACGCTCCGATGTCGATGAACGGGTTGCTGCCGTAGCCGACGCCCGGGGACGTTCGGGTCGGGGACGCGGATGTACCCCAGGATGTCGCGCACCCCGGTGATCGGCTCGTAGTTGTAGGTGCCCGGGAGCGACGGAGGGCCCCGAGTAGCCGTTGGGATCGCTGGTCAGGACCGGCTCCCACTCGTCGGGGAAGCTGAAGAAGCCCGAGCCCGGCAGGGTCACGATCTGGCGCGAGTCGTAGGATCCGTCGAACAACAGATTGTTGAAGCCTGCCGAAGAAGCCACCGAACTCGCCGAAGAGGTCCGACTTGCCCGGCACCTCGTCCAGGGGCAGGTCTTGATGGTTCGTCCGGGTGCCGATGAGCTGCCCGTTCGACGAGGGTCAGGGTGGTTCCCGGATAGATCGCGTTGCCACCGGCGACCGGCCCGATCTCGCTGCGCCCCGCGTCGATCGCCGGAGAATTCGGCTCGAGCTCGAAGTTCTCGGCCGTGGCATCCAGGCCCGCACCGACCGGCCCGACGAAGTCCGGATTCCCGTAGCTCGCGCCTTGGTTGCCCTCGAAGTCGCCGTCGTTGGTCGTCGAGACGATATTGGTGGCGTTGTTGTAGAACAGGTTGTACTGGAGCTGGCTGAACGCGTTCTGTCCCTGGAGGTTCACGGCGACGTTCGTCGAGCCGTCGAAGATGTCGTTCATCGCCAGCACTTCGACACTGGCGTAGCTGTTGTCGGGATTGTCGGCGTGAGCCGGGGCGACGGTCTGGATGGCGTAGCCATCGTTATAGAACGTCACGTTCTCGATGACGGCCTGGTAGACGCTGTCCCCGGTCGGTATCGTTGCCCGTCTGGGAATTGATGTGCACGCCCTGGGCGGAGTTGGAGATCGGTGTCATTGTACATGTACAGGAAGACCGGCTCGCCGGCCAGGCTACTGCGGGTCGGTGCGGTGGGCTGGGACGCGACGCCGCCAGTGGGGCCCGTCCAGTCGAAGTCGATGGCCCCCGAGGCCGCGGGATGGACGAAGACCGCCGCGTCGGAGAAGTCGGCGAGGTTGGAATCGGAGATCGTGAACGACATCGGGGCATTGAGCTGATTGACCGGCGCCAGGTAGCCGCTGAGCTGGTCCCACCAGTCGGCGGTCGTCAAGCTGGGCGCTCCCGGTGCCTTCGAGATGTTGTTGAAGGTATTGACGATCCCTCCGCCCTGGACCTCGATCCGGGACATGTAGCTGATGTCGGCGTTGTAGATGATGCTGCCGTCGAAGGGATCGGTCGGGTCGTACTCGGTCAGCGAGTTGCCGCCGATGTAGATGTATCCGCCGTCGCCGGGCTCGGGGGTGGTCAGTGAGTTGGTGGCGGTGTTCGGATTGATCACCTGCTGGTAGACCGGGTCGTTTTCGAGGATGTCGTACATCTTCACGCCCCGGACCGTCGTGCCGACGGTGTCGTCACGGAGCGAGGTCAGGATCACGGGCACCCGCTGTTGCCCGGTCGTCTGGTTGCCGGGGATGCCGAGGATTCGGATCTCGGAGTAGGCGCCCGGGTCGATCAACTCGCTGCCGGTCGGATCGACGCCGTCATCCACGCCCACGACGAATCCCGCACCCCCGTCCGGGATCGCCGCGATCCCCGTCGAGCCGGCGCCGGTCAAGGAGCCCTGGCCGTTCGGCGGCAAGTCGCTGAGCATCTTGACGATGACCGACTGGCCGGGCTCGGGATCGTCTCGCCGTCGGCGAGCAAGGTCCCGGGCAGCGCGGCCTGGATCGTCAGCGAGATGGTCGGCGAAGCTTCCGTCGTGAAGGCGGTGATATTCGGGACCGGCAGGCCCTGATCATTGAAGAAGAATCTCTCGCTACCCAGGTCGACCGTGCCCCGGAGGACATAGGTCAGGTCGGTCGCGTCCCACAAGGCATTGACCGTCTGATTGACATAGTCGACCGGGATGACACCCGGGAGGCCTTCCCGCGGGCCGATATAGGCGTAGTTCGTCGCAGGGATCGTCGTAATAGATCCCGGTCGGTCACGACGGCCAGGCCATCGATGCCGTTGCCCTGCATGACGTTGCCGCGGAAGAAGGGGGCACCGGATTCCAAGGGCGTGAGCGGGTTCGCCGGCCAGGAGGCCGTTGGGCTCGATCTGCATCGCCGCATCGAAGTTGTCGTAGAAGTTGTTATTGGTGATGTAGGCGTCGGTGCCGGTGTCGGGCTCCAGTCTGGCGGCAGCGGGAACGTCTGCACATCGAGACCGGTGATAAAGGCGAGGACCGACTGCGACGGAATCGTGAACTGCTGAGTGTTGAGCGGGCCGCCGCCATACTCGAACGTGGCATCGTTGATGACGGCCAAGGCGCCGGTGATGAATCCCGACGCTGCCCCACAGGCTAGGCGCGAGGGTCTTCGTGCTGGGCTCGCTGAACGCATCGAGTGCCGGCACGAATGGCGTGGACGCCGCGTCGTCGTAGATCGAGGTGAAGATGACCTGGAGGATCGTTCGCCCCTTCCTCGACGAAGTTGGGCGAATTGGGGCTGTAGTTGTTGTCGGCGTCAAAGCCGTTGATGTATGACCGGGACCCGACGTTGAGGCTCGCGCCGGTATTGAGCACGTCGAGCCCCGAGCCCTCGTCGAACTTGATGACCGTGCCGGGCTGGATATAGAGCCGGTTCGTGATATAGTCGGTCTCGCCGCCCGTGTTCTCCAGCAGCTCCTGACCGACGACGAGCTGGGCCACGACGATGTAGGGGAGAGGCGCCTCGAGCGTGTAGTTGATCGAGCCGCCCAGGGTCGATGGGTTGAGGGAAATTGGGATTCGCGAGTGTCGCGCTGGTCGGCTCGACGAACCGTTGGTCTCGGCCATCAGATAGATGCCATTGAGGCTGTTGCCCGTCGCCACGTCGTTCCGAACCAGGAACCGCGCGCCGTGTCGTCCTCGCGGAGCGAGTCGAAGTCGGCGCCGAGGGCGGCCTTCCGTGCCTCCGGTCCCGCCCGTGTCGGCGATGTGTCATTGGTGATCATCGGGCGGGAGTTGTACAGGGTGATGCCGCTGTAGAAATTGCTCGTGCCCGTCGGCACGGCCCCGCCGGCATAACGGATGTTCGGTGAAATTCAGGATCGACATGGCGTCCTGGGCACCCGAGACCGCCGGGCCGCCATTGGGCCCCACCAGGGTCCCGTCCACCGGGAAGTTGGTCAACTCCTGCGAGGACGACCGCCTCGTCGTAGTTGCGGAAGACGATGCCGCCCCAGTCGCCGGGTAGCGGCGTCGTGTCGGGGTTATTGTTGGTGGCGCCGCCGATGCTGGCGTCGTTGTACGACGTGAACGTCACCGGATTGGACGCGGTCCCCAGGATTCGAGGGCACTCCCCTGGTTCTGCACGAACAGCGAGGCGTCTTGCAGCTTCAGGGTCGTCCCCGCCGTGAAGACCAGCATCGTGTCAAACGGCACCGACGCACTGCCACCTGCCCCGCCGGTGTTGCCCGCCGGATTGATGAGCGTGAAGCTGGCTTCGGTCACCGCGCCGGTCACCGGGTTGCGCGAGGGCAGACCGGGCAGGGCGACGACCACGACTGGGCCGTTGTCGGCCAATTGCGACGCTGCGTAGAAGGCCGATTGCTGGTACTGGCCCAAGGGGTTCGTGCCCGAAGCCGCGCCGTTCGGCAGTGCCAGGGCCGGGTAGGGATTGGCCATGCTGCCGTTGGACAGGGTGCTCGGCTGAAGGGGGTTCTCGACGTAGTCGGGCCGGGCGAATACCACGTTGCCGTACGGCACCACGGTGAAGCCCGTCACGAACGCGCCGCCGGCCACGCCGTCGCCGCTCATGTCGTCCATCTGAAGGGTGCCGTTGGCCATCTCGTCTTCATATTCAGGGATGCTGACATTCGACGGAACGCCCGGGAAGTCCGGGCTGGCTTGCGAGGTCTGATTGCCGAGGAACTCGCCGTCGAGCTGGTTGCCGTAGATGTCGAAGATCCGGGTGTCGTTGCCGGCGGCATCGACCTGGTTGGGCATGTAGATCCGGTAATCGTCGGCAGCCAGGGTGGTGCCGGCGGCGATCTGGAGCACCAGGCGATTGCCCGACTGGCCGGCCTGCGTGACCAGGCTCGAGGTCCCCGACGTGATATTGTAGTTGTAGAGGGTGACGGTGGTTCCGCTCACGACCGTGAAACCGGTGCCGCTGGCAGCCAAGTCCGCCCTCGCCCAGGTTGCCGAAATCGCCGTCGGCCGCGGAGTTCGGGGTGTCGGCCGAACGGACGAGGAGGACGTCCGGGGTGTAGTTCGCGAACGGGATGGGGTTCGAGAGGTCAATGACGACGGTATTGGGTGGTGCCGGGACGTTGTCGCGTGTGTTGGTCCCCGACGCAGACGGCAGCTCGAAATAGGACTGCACGCTGCCGACGGCCGTCGAGCCGTTGGAGCTGTAGCCGTTCTCCAGGGCCATGCTGGTGATGTAGGTCGGCACGCTCTGGATGGCGAAGTTGAGGATGAAGTCTCTCGTGCCTTCGTATTGTACTGAGGTGTCGTCGAGGTAGTTGCCCGCCGCGTCGGCCAGGCCGGGATACTGGAGCTCGTGGGTGTGGGCAATGAACTCGTATGAGCCCGACGGAAGTCCCAGGCGTGAAGGTCACGTAGATATAGCCGTTATAGGCCGTGACGTAACCCGCCGCGTTGGTTGAAGGAGTGTTATTGGCGACGAAGGTCGCGCTGTCGATGTACTGCGACTCGTCGGTGTTGGTGGTGACGTTGATCAGCGAGTAATTGCTGATGTTGTCCGCGGTGGCCGCGATCGAGCGCCGGGAACAGAACGGAGCTCGGGGTACCCAGGGGGGCATCCTGGGGATTGACCGGGTCGACCACGGTCAGATACAGTGAGCTCAACGTGGGGACGTTTGTGGTATTCGGGTTCTGGTTGGGCAGAGGCAGAGCCGAGCCACTTTGCGTGAACGAGGCCGCGGTGATCTCGGGCGCGGTCTTGTCGATCCGGAACGCGTCGATATCCGACGACGACAGGCCCGGCAGCGGGGGCAGATCGGGCTGGCCGACGACCACGGCCACGGCGGTCTGGAAGCCCTCCACCAAAGCCGGCGCGGTCACCGTGAAGGTGCCCGCGGAGGTTGTCGTCGTCAGCACATCGTACGCGCCCACATACCCGCGCCCAGCCGAGCCGGCGGCCAGAGTGGTGGTGCCGCCGTGGTCTCCGCTGAACTCGACCAGGATCTGGTCGCCGGAGATCGAGCCGGGGAACGGCACGTACACCTGCCCGATGAACTGCGGCTGGGTCAGGTTCGTGTTCTGGTCATTGGGAATGCCCGTATCGGAGGACGGATCCATCTCGAACGTGGTGATGACCGGAGCCTGCGAGCGCCTCGTATCCCAGGTTCTGGATGAAGTCGTAGGGCCCGCCGTTGAAGCCCGTAGTGGGGAACGAGCCGGTGTAGTAGCCGTCGAGCGAGTTGCCGACCAGGTCCGTGACCCCGGTCCCCGAACCGTTGGCGCTCAGGACAACGATCGCGTAATGATCAGAGGGCATCTCGGTCTGGGGCAGGTTGCTGTAGTCCAGCGTCACCGTGTATGTGAGTGCGTTATAGCTAATCGTGGCGCGGGGATCGGTATTCAGGTTGATGTAACTGGAGATGTCGGACGGCTTGGGAGGCCAGGCCGCATTCGTCCCTTCGCGGAGGACGAGGATGTTGCTCAGTGTGACCGAATTGGGGTCGAGCGCCTTGCTGAACTGGATCGTGATGGTTCGGCCGCTGACCGACGTATTGACGATCGTCGGAGCCGTGGTGTCGGCGAGCGTAAAGGAGATCGCACCGGAGCCGACCAAGCTCTTCCCGTCTTCGGAAACGACCTGGGTCCCGCTGGTTGGGTCCTGGATCGAGAACGTGTACTTGCCGTTGGCGATGAGGCCCGCGGACTTCTGGAGAGTGATGGGGAAGTCGATGATCGTCGGGCGCTCGTGTTCGTGTTGCTCGGGTCGATGATCGGTGCCCCGACAAGAACCGTGACACCGGCTGGCGTGGTGGTGAAGGTGAGGTCAGCGGCCGAGAGCGACGAGAAGACTACCGGCTTGTTGAAAGTCACCTGAATGAAGCTCGGCGCGGTGGTGACCGTCGCACCGGCCACGGGGTTCGTCGAGCTGACCCGCAACACGTTCAACGGCATTGAGTGCCTTGGGCGCGTTGATCAGACCGTAGCCGCCCTCCGCGTCCCAGGTTCCGGGCGTTGCGCCGTTCATGGGAGTGTCCGCGGCCGAGGCGATCAGCCCCGCGCGGATCTCCGCGGGGGTAAGGCCGGGAACGAGCTGGTCCATCAATGCGGCCACGGCGGCGGCATTCGGAGCGGCCGACGAGGTGCCGAAGAAGCTGGGCAGGTCCTGCGACAGGTTCGTCGAAGTCGAGGGCTCGCCGGGCACGTAAGGAGGCGAGTCGCTGGTGTTGATGATGGCGTCGGGGATGAAGAACGATGTATTGCCGCCGTCGGGCGCGGTAATCGTCGGGTTCTGGGCGATCACCGGCGACTGGGAGGCCCCGAGAGGCGTGAGCGTGTACTCGCCCGGACCATTCGAGCTGAAGGGCTCGGAAGCCAGCGGGTTCTGGCCCAGGTACGGGGCCGGCGACCACCAGGGCACGGCGCCCACGCCGATGGTGTTAACGGCCGTCTCGTGGCCCGCGGATGTGGGGTAGTAGGTCCCACCCGCGCTGCCGAATTGCGGCGAGACCGTCAGGTCGTTGCTGTCATCGGCGTTGTAGAACTCGACGTGGCCAGGTGCCGGCCCGGAGACCAGTTGGATCACCACGTAGTAGGTGCCCGCGGTAGCCGGCGTTTGCAAATACTGGAACGGCGCCTGCATCGCGACGTTGTTGCCGGTGCTGGAAGCGACGACAGTGCCGCTGGAATTGAGCAGGTAGAACGACAAGCTCGAGGTCACGGCGTTCGTGTCGCCGGTTGGCTCTTGCGTCTGGTACGGCTGGTCGAACTGGAAGACCAGCGGGATGCTCCCGGCTGTCGTCGTGATCGGCATCTCGTCGAGAGTACCCCCGTTGGGGTTGAAGTTCATGTAGGTCCCGGCGGTCGAGCCGATGCCCGTGATCGTGTCCGTGACGGAGCGGAACTGCGAGAGGTATCCCCCGTTGGCCTGGTTGCCAGCGGCGCTGAAGTAGGACACGCCCTGCGCCGTCACGGTGTCGACGGCCTGAGAGATCAAGCCGTCTTGGAAGAGGGGTTCATCGAGGAAAGAGACGTCGTCCACGATGATGTTGGCGTTGGCCGTGTTGGCCAGGGCGAGGATCGCTTGATTCATCGCCAGATCGCTGTCGCCTGCCGTGTCGAAGGCCAGGCCGGCCCCCGGAGCGATGTCGTGGATGTTCTCCAGCATCGCGCGGCCTTCGTCGGTGCTGCCGGCAGGTCCATCGCCAAGGACGTTGACCGGATCACTGGGATTCAGGTCGCCGGTGCCGTACGACTCAGAGAGGCCGCCGTTATACTGATTCACGCTGTCGGAGATGACGCCGACGGTCACACCCTGGCCGGTGACGTTGTATTCCGTTTGAGCGGTGTCCGCGCCCAGCGTGGTCTCCGCCTCGTTGTCCGCCGCTCCCTGGTAGTGGTAGACGGGATAATAGAGCGGCTGGCCGGCCTCGGTCTGAGCCATCTCCGCGATCGACGGCAGTGAATTGATCGGAGCCCAACCGTCCACCAGCCCATAAGAGGCGCTCGTGGTGGTCACCTTCATGCCCGCGTCTTGCAGCGAGGTCTGGAACTGGCTGAAATCACCACCCAGGCTCTTCACCTGTAGGCCAACGTCGTTCCCCTGAAATTCGATCTGAGGGAATTCCTTGGCCAGCGTCGCGACCGAGGCTCCGTTCTGGACCCACTGCTGGTAGATCGTAACGACCTGATCGCCCAGGTTGGCCATCGGGCCGCTCTGGACGTTGAAAAGGTTTGTAGAGGTCGGCGTCCAGAGCGGCGCGAACGTGTTCCCGCCCCCCGTCAGCAGCCGCCGTTCCTCGAGCGATTCGATCCTCGGGAAGCCCTGCCGCTTGGCGTGCGACGTGTTGCGGCGCCGATTGGGCCCCTGACTCCGACCGTTTCTCTTGAAGCTCCCCATCGACAGACTCCCCGGTTAGCTTGTTGAGCTTGGACCCTATCGGAACGCGAATCGAAAACTGAGCGTTCGAGGGTCAGGGCTCCCTACGATCAAGGTGACTCACGAGCATCCGCTTCGGAAGCCGCCGCAATGGGCGCGTCAGCACCCTCGGCAAGCCTCCGACCTGTCCACAGCCAGGATCCTTCAGATCACACCTTCAAGGTCCTTCCCGTCCTGCGATGCGAGGTGCGGCTCATGATCTGGCTTTCCTTGCCCGGAGTCGCCTGGTCACGACCTTCGTCCTCATGGACCCCGTCGTGCCTGACCTCCGGTTGAACCCGCACTGATTTCCCTTGAAACCTCCAGCCACCCCGAGTCTGCAACCCATTCGCGTCCCCTCTCATGTCGAGAGAGTGCGGTCGGATCGCCTATGAGATGCCTGGTTGGCCTCATGCACGCAGTCAATCATTACCTCGTTGATTCCGTTCGTCAAGCCCCGACTGTTCGGAATTCGGTGGGATGTGGATCGAAGGGGGAGTCGCGGCGAATTCCGGGGCCGCGCGATGCGCGGAAATTGAGTCAGTAGGAGTCTGTCCTCTGGAATCGAGAAGTCAAACGCGGTGCTCATGATGCGGGCATTTTGAAAGGGGGAGCCGAGCCGAGCCGGGCGGGCCTTGTCCGAGGACTCGGAGGTCACGGCCCGTGGCAGAAGGAATGACGGTGATTGCGTCGGCCTGGTGTTGAGGAATAATGGGTGCACTGGGAAACGAGCGCACCCACGAGCGGGCTGGCCGCTCGCGTGTTGGGAGGCGCGTAAGGAATCGAGTGAGGTCCCCATGACGATCTCCGTGGAACAGCTTAGAGGAGGGTTGATCCCGGCGGTGCCCGTACCGATCGGGCGCGACGGGGAGGTCCACGATACGGGTCTCGAGAGTTACGTGGGCTGGATGGCCGCCCAGCCCATCGCGGGGGTCGCGGTCTGGGCGCATACAGGGCGAGGACTTCGGTTGACCGATCCCACGGGCGATCGTGTGCTCGGGGCCTGGCGTCGGGCACTTCCCCCCGACTGCTTCCTGATCGCAGCGGCAGGACCCCGGCACGGTTCGCTTGAAGTCCCCGAAGTGTTCAACTCTGCCCGGTCAATGGCCCGGCGCGCGGCCAACCTCGGGGCAGATGCACTCCTCGTCCACCCGCCTGTCGCCTTTCGCGATCGCGACGACCGAGACTCGCTCATCCTGGATTACCACGCTGAAATCGCCGAGGTGGGATTGCCGCTGGTCTTATTCTACCTCTATGAGGCTGCCGGCGGCATCTCCTATTCGCCGGATTTGCTCACCTCTCTGCTCGGACGCCCCGAGGTCCTGGGCATCAAAGTCGCCACGCTTGATAGCGTGATAACCTTCCAGGACATCGCGCGGCTGATCCGCGAACGAGCGCCCGGCAAGCTCTTGATCACGGGTGAAGACCGATTCCTCGGCTACAGCCTGGTGTGCGGCGCCCAGGCCGCTTTGATCGGCATGGCAGCCGCCTGCACGCAACTGCAAGCCGAACTGCTTCGATCCTTCCAGCAGGGAGATGCGGAGCGGTTCCTCGAGTTGAACGCCGCGATCGACGACCTGGCCCAGCATACGTTTCTTGCCCCGATGGAAGGTTATATTCAACGAATGCTCTGGTGTCTCGTTCACCAGGGAATCATCCCCGACGATGCGGCCCACGACCCTTGGGGACCTGATCTCGACCCGTCGGAATTTGATCGCATCGGCACATGTCTCGCACGTCTGGAGAGGTTACGTTGAGCGGGGAACTCGTCGCGCAGCGTCAACTCAGGAGAAGCCATGCCTCCCTCACGCCCTCACCTGCTTCCCCGCGAACCCGATCTTCCCCACGAGTTTGTCCAGCGCGTCCGGGCTGACTTCGAGCGATTTGCGCGCAGGGCCTGCCCGAGGATCTCGACCATTATCTGTTCGAGTCCTATGGGCTGGACCTGACGGCCTCTTACGCCGGAATGGCGATCCGGAATCCGTGGGGCAAGGCGTCGGGACAGCTCTCCCTCAATCGCAAGCAAATCGAAGAGGCCGCGGAAGCACGCCTGGGACTGGTTGTGCTCAAGACGGTGATCGCCCAGGATGCCCAGGGTCGCCAGTCGATGTCGGCCTGGGCGATCAAGGAATCGCAAATGGTCCCCGAGCCGATTTCGAGCCCGGCGACCGGAGCGCAGGGTTGGACGATCACCTGGAAGGGGCGAGGTTGGTGGCAGTCGTTCGCCGATTATCTGGAGCTGGTCAGGGCCGGCTCCGAGATCGCACAGGGAAGCAATCTGCTCGTCGTCCCGTCGGTGAAGTATCACCTCCCCGCAGCAGGCGAGGCCACCTGGCGAGAAGAGGAGTATCGGGAGACGACGCACGCGTTGCTCGCCGCCTACCAGTCCAGCGCCGGGCCGGTCGTGATGCCTTTGGAGAAGGACTTCTCCCCGACCCTGGCAGGCTCCGATCGTGCGACCCAGCGCGCCATCGTTGTGGAGTGGCTGCGGCGCGTTCCCGGGCTGATCCGCTCCGCCACGACGGACGTCGGCTGTCTCAGGGTCGGTCTCAAGCTGTTCAACAGCCTCGACGACGACGACTTTCAACTCGCGATGCTGGCCGAGGTCCATGGCGAAACCCGACCGGATTATCTCGTGTATGCCAATCGCCTCTTCGACCCCGATCGTGTCTTCGAGGGCCAACGCGGGGTGGCCTACGGAGGCCCCGACCTGAGCGACCGGAATCTCCGACTCCTCTCGACGCTCCGCAGAGGCCAGCGCAGGGCGAAATCGCGGGACCTCCCCTGGAGATCAGTGCGACCGGCGACATCAGCTCGGGCCGGATTGCCGTGGAGTACGCTCTTCGGGGCTGTACGAGCTTCCAGATTCATACCCTGTTTCAGCTCCCTGCGGCTGAGTACCCGATGCGCGTCGGGTCCAAGGTGCAAAGAGCGTTGCACCGCCTCTACTTCGACCCCCAGGACGGTTTCATCATCTGGCTGCTCCACGCGGCCGGCAAATTGGACGTGCCCCGTGATGGCGTCATCCGGTTCCTGGACCTGGCCCGACGTGGGGCGCGTTCAGCTCTGACCACTCGGGACCTCGACCCCGAGGCGCCGTAGGTCGTCGATCAGTTCCGGCGTCGTGAGATATTGGATGGCTTCGAGTCCGGCCTGGCGTGCGCCCTCGACGTTCTCGGCCATGTCGTCGATGAACACACACGATGCAGCCGGAACATTCGACTCCTCCACACAGGCTTCGTAAAAGCGTCGATCCGGCTTCATATGGCCGACCTCGTGTGAGAGTACGAACCTGTCGAACTGGTCGAAAGGCGGAACGAACTTGTGGCGGAAATAGGTCGAGTGAATGACGTTCGTGTTCGAACCCAGAAGTAGCGTATATCCGCTCGTCTTGAGGCTACCGATCAATCGAGCCACCGGCTCGTTGAGCCAGAAGATGTCCCTCCAGATCGTGACGAACTCCGCATAGGGCAGCTCGAACTCCCCCAGCGCCATCAGGCTCACGGCGAACTCCTCCGGTGCCATCCCCCCCGACTCGAAACGCCGATGCAGCTCGGCGAGGCCGCGCTCTTCGAGGAGCTCCCTCAATTCCAAGCCCGTCAGCCCCAGCCCGTGGCCGAACTTCTCCCAGGCAAGGAGATAGTCGAAGAAGGCGATCACATTGCCGAAGTCGAAGATCAGGACGGCCTCTCGCATCAGGTTCCTTTTCGGCGAGTCGGATCGTACGGTGTGGGAATGAGCCTGGAGGATCTACTCAGCGTCGCCCTGAGGTGAGGACGTGATCGCCGCATAATCTCGCCAAACTTTCGGATTGATGGAAGGCCGGATCGTGGAAACGGATCCATCCAGAAGCAGGAGGTTGACTCCGGCAACGTGACCGCTCGAGGCACCCAGGTACGCCGATCGGCCGTTGGTCGCCACACAGGTCGGTTGACCGTTCGGTAGCAACGCGTGATTGTAGAGGGTCGATGGATAGCCGGCCGAAACCCAGGAGGAGCCGGCATCACCGCGCCAGACGGCCGGATCGGCGAGCCGCGGGCATCCTCCCGAGGGCAGGGGAGCGGGGAAGACCTGGTAATTGATCGGCACCGCGTGGCCGGATTGATTGTCGCCGACCAGCCGCTCGGAAAACGCCGACGTATAGCTCAGCCCATCGCGAGCCTCGATTGCGGCGAGGCTCAGCACGGGACCCGTTGCGAACGCGCCGTTGTCTCCCCGGATGTTGTCACCGGTGGCCGCCCGATAACTGATCGTGGCGCGGAACCGACCGGACAGGGCGTTGGGATCGCTCGCGCAGACGAATCCGGGGACCGGGATCTCGCCCGGAACCTGACCTGGCCGAGGCTCCGGACGGCTGGTCCGGTCGCGAAGATCGGTCAGGTCGGGGAGTCGCCAGCCCCTCCAGAAGGACCTTGAGCGGCCCGCGGGATTGTCCTTCGGCGGCTCCATCCGGAGGTCCTGGCGGGCCGATCTCGGGAAGATGACCATTCATCTGGTCGTAGAGGGCCAGGGCAAAGCCGATCTGGGCCAGGTTCTTGCGGCATCCGACCAGGCGGGCGTGCTCTCGCGCACGGGAGACGCCCATCAGGAACAGGAGTGCGACTCCGATGATCAAGACCAGCAGGACGATGACGTCCGTGATCGTGAGGCCTAATCGATGCTCGTGCCGCGTGCTCGCGATCAAACCAGGGCCCCCTCCTGAATCTGGTCGAGGCGATCCACGCCCTCCTTCTCGACTCGAACGTCTCCGTCTCCAGGCCAGATGGAAACAATGGTTTCGCCCTTCTCCGACTCGCTCAGCTTGATGGTGACAGGAGCGGCCGTGAAAATGTCTGTTACCAGGACCTCCTCTCCCGTGCCCAAGGGGAAGAAGCAACCCTCCGGCTCGATGTTCAGTGTTAGGGGTTGGTCGAGGTCATTCCGGATCACGAAGCAGTTTTTCTGGGGCATTGCCGTTCTCCTCAATCCAGTAACTTGGCGATCTCCCGTAGCTGCGCGACGCGCCCCGCCGCACTAGGGTTGTTGGGCGTGATCCTGGCAATATGTTCATACGCCTCGGCAACGTCGAGGAGCCGTTCCTTCGTCCAACCTCGATCCAGTAACTCCTTCTTCGAAAAATCCGCAGCGGACTTGATGACCCTGGCCGGCTCCCAGCCGAAAAACTCGCCGGCTTCTTTCAGGTTCGTCCCGCCCGCGGCTCGGATTCGTCTCGGGAGATCGACTTCCTTGAGAGTCTGGGGAACCGTACTCGATACTCCAGTCACTCATGGTCCATTCTAGTGCGTCTGCCGGTCATCTTGCTACCTCAAGCAAGAGATCCCCCGTGCCAATGTTCCCGGCCGCGTCGGTCGCCTTGATCATGAGGATGTGCGTGCCCGTCGCAAGATCGGGCAGGGAGAGGGTGATCTGTTCCCGGAGCGAGTCGAACAGGCCGTCGTCCGGGAAGATGGGCGTCCAGTGTCCGCCGTCCACGGCGTACTCGGCCTTGACGAGCCGGGTCAGATCATCGGTGAGCACGATCGATGCGCCGCGACCCTTGGGGTCGATCCGGACCCTTGGCGGGTCGTGATCGACGATGAAAGTGAGGCTTTCGCGCTCGCGCGTCAGCGTCTCTTCGGGGCTGTTCGATGGGCGATCGCTGGCGACCAGGTTAATCCGATAGGAGCCCGAGGGGAACGCGGTGGTATCCCACGCGAAGTTCTTCTCGGTGATCGGGTCTTCGTTCAGGCGGATCCAGCCGGGCCAGCCGTCCTTGCGCACCGAGATCGTGAACTCCAGATCGTCGTCGTTGGGATCGGTCGCATCCCATCGCAGGTTGAGTCGCGTTTGTCGGGCAGCTCCATCCGAGGCACTGACGTCGGGCACATCGAGCCGACGGATCTCGGGGGCGAGGTTGGACGTTCGATAACTGAGAGAGACCGATCGGAGTTCGGGTGTCTTGTGGGGGTCGGACGTACCCAGCGTGACCCGATATTGCACAAATCGACCGGGCGGGGAGGCGACCCTGGCCGATGTCGGGTCGGTCTGCCCGAGCGACCATGCCGACCAGGTCTCGTCCGGCTCACCGACATTTCCCGTGCGGGACTGGATCGTCACCGACGTGCCGGGCAGGCTGCACGGCCCGCCAGCTCAGCGCGTCCGAACCGGCTGACGAGCTTGGTGTCATGGACCTCGGAGACCAGGTGTCCCTCCGTGGCGAATTGCGACGAGAGCCGGAGCACGGAACCCGGGTCCCCCGTGCCGATCAGGAGGCCCCCGCCGGGCTCGGAGAGGAGCGAGAGGATCTGGCCGTTATCGAGCTTGGCGGCCGGAGACGTCTCCTCGCCCCGGTCGCGGACCTCATAGAGCTGACCCTCTGGACCGGTCCCGACCCAGAGGTGATCGTCGCTCCAGGCCAGGGCATGGATCAGGGCTTTGACCCTCAGGAGCTCGCGCGGTACGCCGTCGGAATCGAGCCGGTAGACCGCGTTCTCGCCGGGGGAGACCGGCCGGGGCGTCGCCGAGCCGCCTTGCGGAGATCGCGTGGTTTGCGACCGAGCCGGGGGCACCGAGGGCCGCGCCTTGCGTGGTGAGAACGGCTACGGGCTCGTCATCACCCGGCATGACGTCGACCCGATCGGCGGCCGGCCCATCGGGCAGGCTGGACGAGCCGCCGCGGGTCAAGAACAGCGAGCCTCGAGCGCCACTCGACCCTCCGGCTTCCGCGGCCGTGCCGGCGTAGAGCGTGCCGTCGGCGGTCACCAGGAGGGTTCGGACCTCCGCCTGAGGTGCGTCGAAGAGGATGGTGGTCTTGCCATCCGGGCCGACGCGATAGATCAACCCCTCACCGTCGCTCCCGGCGTAAACCGAGCCGTCGGGCCCGAGTGCCACGCAGAGCAGATGGGTGGACTTGCTGTCATAGAGCAGCGACCAGCGGCCCTCTCGCGACCGCTTCCACAACTGTCCGTTGGGGCCGGTGGCGGCATAGACGTCGCCCTGGGCATCGGCGGCCAGGTCCCAGATGTACTGGACCTTCGGGTCGGGGCGAGATGCCGGATGCTTCGGATCGCGCAGATCGACGAGCTGGCCGTTGGGGCCCGTCCCGGCGAACTGGGAACCGTCCGGGCATTCGACCAGTGAGAGGACCTGCGAATCGGTCGAGTCGTAGAGGACGGTCCACGGAGCATCGGTCTTCGGATCTCGGCGAAAGACCTGTCCCGAGTCGCCCGTCGCGGCCAGCAGGACTCCGTCGCGGGTCCGCGCCAGGTCCCAGACTCGCCCGGCGTTCAACGATCCGACGCGCTCGAGGGCGTGGCCCAGGCGAACTCGACCGGTGTCGGAGACGACCACGTTCTCCCGGTGGAACTTGGCGAAGGCGGAAGAGCCCTCCTGACGCCAGCTCTCCACCTTGGCCCAAAGGGGAGTGAGCAGGGACAGGGTCGCGGCGAGGCACAAGCCGACTGCGGCGGTTTGAAGCGCAACGACCCAGGGCGGACGGACCCGCGGGACGAACCCTCGATGGTGCATGTCGATCCTCGTTGTCCTCGAGACTGGCCCGGCCACCCAGACGCTCCGCTGGCGAGCGGATGGGTGCGCCGGTCCGATCCGCTCAACGATCCAACGATACCGACAACCCCGCATCCTTGGCCACCGTGAACCGCAGAGTGTGGGCGCCCTCGACGACCCACGACGTCGGCGCGACCTTGATGATGTCGGACCGGATCGGGTTGACCGGGACCTCCCGCTTGGAGGCGAACACTGCGCGGACGCTGGAGGGCAGGTTCGGCAGGGCCTGTCCTCGGATCGAGACTCCGCGTTCCGGCGAGGGCACATGGAGGTAGACCGCCGTCCGCTTCGGCTCGGTCTGGGCGTGGAGGCTGCGGAGGACGCCGGTCAAGTCCCGAGGCTCCAGCAAGGACGGGTCGTTACGGAAGTGCCGGCGCACGCTGCTGGAAGCGTCGCAGAAGACCGCCTCGTGCGGGCCTTCCGGGAAATCGGTCGGGATCGGCAGCGAGACCTCGATCGTCTCGCGCTCCCCCTTGTGCGGCTTCAACGTGACGTAAGCCTTGAGGTCGTGTCCTGGCTCGATCGTGTCCGAGAGGAGTCGCACCGACTCGATCACCGCGACCTTGCGCCCGGGCTCGATCTGAACATCGCATTCGATGCGATCGATGCGGACCGGACTCATCGAGTTGCGGACCAGGATATTCACGATCGACGCGATCGGGCTGAAGAGTGCCGAAGCACCCATCGGGCCGGTATACCGCGCCCCGCTGAAGGTGTCCGAGAGCGTGATCGACTCCTGGCCCTTCAGGCGGATCGAGGCGCTGAACTTGGCCGTCAACTCCTCGGGCAGGTTTCCCTCGGTATCCACGGCATTGGTCAGGACCGACATGATCAGCGTGGGCAGGAGCATCGGCTCGCGCACGATGCGGACGTGGTAAGTGTGAGAGTCGGCATACTGGCCGGTCTTGACGCGGACGCTCATCGGCAAGAGGTCGGGCTTGGTACCGACCCGTCCGGCGACGCTGGTGCTGACGTCGGTGTCGATCGCGCCGACGATCTTGAGCGGCGAACCCATCTTCATGCTGACGCTCGCCCGTGGATAGACCGTATGGATGTACCCGGTCATCATGGGCAGCTCGCAGGCTCCCAGGCTGAACATGGGATGGCCGAAGCCGTAGACGCGATCCCCTTCCACATGGGTGACGGTGCCGATCCCCGAGAGGTCGAAATCGCCGAGGACCAGTCCGATGCTCAAGGGCGCGCCCGGGACCAAGGGCCGCTCGCCTTCCTCGCGGACGATCCGCTCCGGCGCCGCCCCGCCAGCCATGGGCGCCATGCCAATGGGCCGCAGGCGATCGTTGAGCAAGCTCAGGGCGCGCGGGCTGAAGCCTGAGGCTGCCAGCGGTGTCACGATCGGCACCATGCCGCTCATGGGTCCGCCCGAGACCGGGATCGGCAGAGACGAGGTGCCCAGCCCGGGCGCCTCTCCCGAGAGGCCGTCGATCCAGGGCGACACCGGCATCCGGGCCGCATGGTACCGGCCCTCGGCCGCATGGTCCCGCGACTCCGCGGCGATCCGCCGATCGTTGGATCGCACGTACTGGATCATCTGCGAGAACGGGGTCACGCCGGCGATCGGGTCCTTGGCGAACTCCCACGCGAACGCCACCGCACCCAGCAGTTTCCCATCGATGTAGATCGGGCTGCCGCTCATCCCCTGGATGATCCCGGCATGCTCGAGGTTACAACCGCTCAGCTTGCAGAGCACCATGTCGCGGCCCGGGTTGACGTCCTTCATGACGCCGAGCACCTCGGCCTGGAACTCCTCCAGCTTGGTGCCGACCATCACGGTACGGCCCACTCCCTTCATACCTGGACGGATGTCCTTCACGTCCCAGTACGACTTCGGATCCGGTTCCCCGGCCCGGGTGCAAGCCACCCACCCCAGCGCGACCATTGCGGCCAGCGACGTGGCGAACAGTCTTCTTAGACGATCAGATGAAGGACGCATCGAGCGGTTCCCCCGGGAACGGGATGGCATGACTCAAGTTTGGCCCAGGAAGCGAACAAGGATGGGAGAGAGCGGGGGAGGCCGTTCCATCCGACGGGCAACGGCTTACGGCGAAACTGACTCCCTTCGACCTCGAAGGACGTCACGCCGGTCCGAATCGATCCACGCCGGAAGATCAGTTCCATCCTGGATCACCTCAACTAATAGTATAACACGCACAGCATCGAGTCAACGAATAGTTCGCAGAACCCTCACACATTCATCATCCCATCGCGGAGCGAACCTGTCTGCTGGGTGCTCAGACGTCGATGAGGAGACGGTGAGTCGCCGGACCTGTACGAAGGTCGGTCCACTCATCGCTCGGTCGCTCCACTCCGGGGCGACTTCCGGTTTCTGCCATTTCGGCAGATGGGTTCGTTTCGCAAGTTTCCCATCCGGGCATAGGTGCGTGTCTCTTGCTGTCAATTCGGCAGATGGCTTCGTTTCGCGAGTTGACATCTTGTGATAGGTGCGTGTCTTTCGCTGTCATTCTGGCAGATGGGTTCGTTTGCTCGCATTGACGGGGCTGGCTCTTGGGTTCGTTTGCTCGCATTGCCGGTGGTCGGTTGCTGGGTTCGTTTGCTCGGAACCGCAATTCTTGTGGGTTCTTTTGCTCGAATGGCGTGCCGTCTCATTGCCGCGTCTACCTCCTCATGCTGAGCATTCTCCACTCCGGCGCGCACGATGCCTTGTGAGAGTAATAGGACATCTTGCGGAATCCGGCCACAAGATTTCGAGAATTCTGGCCTCGCTCCCGTGCGAGCGGAGCGGGGCTGGACGCGCTCGCGGAGAAGCTCGACGCCAAGCTGGACGCCCTGTTGCGGCGCGGCGAGGCAAAGCCCCAAGAAGAGTGAATTAAACTGGGCTTCGAAGTGTCTCAACTCTCCCGGGTCGACGACGACAGCGATCGAAGCTCCGCAACTCTCCGTATCTCCGAACCTGGCTCTTCGAGACCTGGCGCGAGTTGTGGACCGCCCTCGCTCTTTCCGTCGAGGACTTCAGGACGCTGGGCCTCCCCTCGACGCACCCGATTCGATCATCTGGGGAACCTGCCAGCGCGAGCAACTCGTCCTGATCTCTGTGAACCGCATGATGACGTTCCAGATTCCCTGGAGGCGACGATCCGCAACGAGAACCAGCCGGATTGTCTACCAGTGATCACAATCCCGAATTCCAGTCGCGTGCTGCGCGATCGTCTCTATGCCCAGAGTACGGCCGAAACGATCCTCGACTACCTCTTGAGGATTGACGAACTCCGCGGCACGGGGCGGATCTACGTGCCGTGAGAAGGCGAGCAAGCTTCCCACGCTATCCGCAGGCTTGCCGGCCCGAAAAGGGCCAGCATAAGTCCCGGGTTTTCTCCGGCTCTGATGCTGCGGTAGACTGGACAGGTCAGATTCCCGAACTGAGGGCCACAATCATGCTCGAAGCGAAGATCATCGACCGGGGCCGGGGTCCGGAGATCGCGGGTTCGCGTATCACCATATTCGATGTGCTGGACTATCTCAAAGCAGGCTGGGATTCCGTGCAGATCGCGCTGTTCTTCCGCCTGAGCACACGCCAGGTGGACGCGGCGGTCCGTTATATTGAGGAACACAAGGACGAGGTGATGGCGGAATATCAGAAGATCCTCGATCGATGTGCCCGCGGCAACCCCCCCGAGCTGCAGGCCAAGCTGGACGCCGGACACGGGCGGTTCCTGGCCATGGTCCGGGAACGGCAACAGGCGAAAGCTCAGGAGAACGGAGACGCGGGGGATTCTCGCGGACATTAACGTGGAAGGTGTCGTGGCTCACCTCGCTCGCATCTGGCTCTCCGCCACCTGGCGCGAACTCTGGCTCGGACTCGGGATCTCCATCGAATCCTTTGAAACGCTGGGTTTCCGACCCGACTCGCCCGATTCGTTGATCTGGAGAACCTGCCAGGAACAAGCAATCCTCTTGATCACGGGGAATCGAAACGCGGAAGGACCGGATTCGCTGGGGATGGTCATCCAAGGTGAGAACCAGCCTGACAGCTTGCCGGTCATCACGCTGGCCGATGCCCAGCGGGTTTTGCGCGAGCGGCCTTACGCCCAGAGAACGGCCGCGCAGATTCTCGACTACCTCATGCGGATCGATGAGGTCCGCGGGACGGGGCGAATCTACGTGCCGTGAGCCGCGGATGGAAGGATCTCGATTTCTCGGACGATGTCCGGCGATCCGAACTCCGCGACGGTCGTCATCGTCGAACAGAACCATGATCCCGCGATGATTCAGCCGAGCGACAGGACAATGATCGCCGCTTGATCGGCCAGCGTGAGCGTGGAATCGGGATTCAAGGCTTCGCCCCGCTGGGTTCGACGAGCTGGCGAAATTCCGGGCGATCGCGCAGGATCGCGAGGTCGGGGTCCTTCTTGGCGTGATCGCGGATGACAGGGTCGCGGAAAAAGCCGGCCTCGGCGGCGGCCTTCAGCCAGCGTAACGCGTTTGCGATGTGAGCTTCCCGCTTCGCTCGTTGATCGGACGCGATGCTCTGGTCGTTTCGGATCGCGCTGGCCGATCGGGAAAAGATGCAAGCCAGGTTGTAACAATCTTCGCCGATGATACGGGGTGCCGGTGGGACGATCTCGGCTTGAACCAAGGCGCGGGCAAGGTCGTCGGAAGCGATCCGCTCGATCGCCAGTCGAACGCGATACGCGGCGGGAACAGGCGGGTTGGATAATTCGACGACGCGGGCCCAGTCTTCAGCCGACTCACGATGTTTTCCCAATACGCTGAATGAGTTCCCGCGATTACCGTGAAGTTTGAGGCACACCTCGCGAGCGACTGCATCATTCGGTTCGACGCGGAGGTACGACTCAACCCATTTCAACCCCTGGTCCGTACGAGCGATCGCCTCATCATAATCGCCTCGATAGGTGCAGCATTCCGCCCCAATTCACCTAGATTCGGGCCAGGCTCACGTTGTTTCGCCGTTCAGCGGGGAAGGGCAGCATGAGTTTCTCAGCCATCCGAAACCGCGCCTCAGCCTCCGGAAGCCTGTTCATATTCCAGAGGGTAACTCCGTGGTTCATGAGCGTCTCGGCGTGCCGATAGGTCAAGTCGGGCAGTTTGGCGGGATCGAGCTGCTCGCGAATCTCGATCGCTTTTCGGTAGTGCTCCTCGGCATCGACAAGGTGGTTCCCTGCACGCAGGCGGGTCGCGTACGAGTCCTCGCAAGTGGCCACCAGTTCTTGGTGGGACAGATTGTCGGGCGTAGCCCGAGCGAGGATTTCGGCCAGGCGAACCGATTCCTGACTGGCCTCGGCGGCTTCGTCGAGGCGTCTCAAAGCTTCCAGGTAGACGCCGAGCCTGAGGAAGCATTCGACTTGAAGGCCCAGGTACTCGACGTTATCGGGATGCTCGGACCGCAGGCTCTCGATGAGATCGAGAGCTTGGCGGACTAGCTGCTCGGCCTGAGCGGCATGTCCGGCCCCGTCTTGGACCGTGGAGAGTAGCCCGAACGCGCGTGCGGTATCGGCCCGGACGACCGGATCGTTCGAATCGTTCTGCTGGAGGATTCCATGATAGAAGGAGAGCGCATCCTCCATCTGGGCGCCGCCCAATTCCTTCAACCGAGGCGTGCCTGCGAACCGGGGGTCGTTGAGCCGAGCGAGCATTGCTTGAATGGCCGAGCGAGCCGACTGATAGCCGCGGCGGACCTGGGCTGCCTTGGCCTCGGTTCGATTCACCTCGGCGCGGAGCTGAACGTTGTGCCAATCGACGAAGCCGATGAACACGGATGCGGCGATCAGCACCGTCGCCGCCGAGATCGTTTGCCAAGGATGACGCTTGGTCCAGTTCCAGGAACGAGGCAGTGCCCCGATACGCCGCGCCTGGATCGGCTCACCCCGCTGAAATCGTCGCAAGTCATCAGCCAGGTCGATCGCGGTGGGATACCGCAGGCCCCGGGACTTCTCCAGGCATTTCAAGCAGATCGTCTCCAGATCGCGTGGGACGTCAGGCCGGAGCCGGCGCGGGGGTACAGCGTCAGTGGAGGTGAGCAGCTTGAGGGTCTCCATGGCCGACTGGCCCAGGAACGGCGGCCGGCCCGTCAACGCGTGGTACAGGATCGCCCCGAGGGCATAGATATCGGCGGCCGGGCCGACCTGTCTCGAATGACCTTCGGCCTGCTCGGGGGCCATGTAGTTCGGCGTACCGATTGGCTGGCCGGTGATCGTGCGGCCACCCGAGTCGGCGTCGAGGAGCTTGGCCAGGCCGAAATCGCTGAGTTTGGGGACGCCGTCGGCGGTCAGGAGGACGTTGCCGGGCTTCAAATCGCGGTGGACGACCCCGGCCCGGTGGGCCGCGTGCACGGCGCGGGCCAGGATCTCCAAGACTTCAGCCGCCTGGCGCGGGGCCATGGGTTTCTCGGCGAGCCGCTGAGCGAGGCTGCCCCCTTCGGCGAATTCGAGCGAGAGATAAGGGCGATTGTCGTGCTCGCCGATCGCGTGAATGGCGATGATGTTGGGGTGACGCAGCCGGGCGACGGCGTGGGCCTCGGCCTGGAATCGGTCAAGTTGATCCGGCGTGGCGTACTGGCCCGCGGCCAGCGTCTTGATCGCCACGATGCGGCCGAGGTTCTGGTCACGAGCCTTGTAGACGATGCCCATCCCGCCGCGGCCGAGCAAGGCGATGACCTCATAGCCGGTGATGGTTTCGTCGATTCGTCTTTCGAGCGCAGACCGAGTGCAAGCATTGACGCACTTTCTCCTAACTGACCAGTGGCTACAGCAGATGCTGGGTGCGATTGCATTTTATCAACACCGGGGGCCAGCACCATGTCTCGGTTACGTTCCTCGCGGTTTCGACGTGGAAGGGTGTTCTCGGCCCGGCTCAATCGCCATCGTCCGGCGATCGAGTTCCTGGAGCCTCGCCGCCTCCTCTCCGAGGTCACCTGGACCGGCAAAGGGGACGGGACAAGCTGGACGGATGCCAGCAACTGGTCGGACGATGCGGTCCCGGGTCCGGCGACAACGTCACGATCAACCTCACTGGCAACCCCACTGTCCAGATCACCTCGGGGACGCAGTCGGTCCAGTCAGTAACCAGCACCGACCCGATCTCGATCAGCGGGGGATCGCTTTCGGTGGACGCCGACTCGACGCTTAGCGGCGGCTTGACCATGACCGGCGGGGCGCTGACGGCCAGTGGATCTGGGGTTTCGTTCACGGTCACGGGGACGACGACAGTCTCCGGGGCGAATCTCGACGCTCAAAACGGCGCGACGCTAAGCCTGGCCCAACTGGGCAGCTACAGCGGGGGCGTCGGATACACCGACACCCTCCAGGCCACCGGCTACAAGAGCACGCTGTCGCTGCCGGCGTTGGAGTCGATCACCGAGGATACGACCAACGGCAACTCCTGGACCCAGATCCAGGCCCTGGCGGGAGCTATTGTGAGCTTGCCAGCGTTGCCCCAGATTAGCGGCGGTCCGGTGCTACTGGAGAGTGACGGGTCAGGGAGTCAGCTCAGTGTGCCGGTCCTGACCAGCTTCGAGGGACGTGTCGGGGACGGCCATGGTTCGACACTCCAGATCACCAACGGCGGAACCGTGGTCGATGCTGATCTTGCCACCCTCAACGGCGTGAGTCTCATCGGAGACTCGACCGGCACATTCACCTTGTCGGCCAGCCTGGGACTCTCCATTGCCGGTGGAACGAGCACCGTCCAGGTTGGAACCCTGGTTGATCAGGGCAATCTGAGCGTACAAACCGGCGCCACGCTGAACATCCAGGGCAGCTTATCGGTCAACGGCTCCGGCATCCTGACCACTGCGCCGGGAAGCACGATCGAGATCAGCGGCAACCTGCTCGGCACCACCCAGAATGCCGACGACTTCAATCCGCAGGGAACAGTTCAGTTCGACAGCGGAGCCGGCACGAGTAATCCGCCGCAGGAACTGGAAGCCATGTCGGCGGATCTTGGTGCCGTTCAGGTGGGATTCGTCAACAATTTCGCTTACGGGACGATCAGCCTGACTGGCGACACTTCGGTCGAGCTGGTGGACCAGTCGCACAACACGACCAGCAAGATTCCCGAGGCGGTTTACGCCAACGAGCTGATCGTTCCGAGCGGTGCCACACTGAACCTCAACAACCTGCACCTCTACGTCCGGGGCGACCAGATCGGCGGCACGATCGTGGGAGGAACCGTTAGCGTCGTCCCCACGGGCGGGTCGATCGCGCTCAATACGCCAACGCCCGGGACCCTGACACCCGCGGGCGCAAGCGACGAGTGGACGTTTTACGGCACCGCGGGGGAATCGATCACGGTCCAGCTCAATCCCGGCGGTGGCGGGACGAACCCGGCGGTTTCGCCTCTCTTGAACTGGGGTCAGGTCTCTCTCTTGAATGCGAGCGACAATTCGCTGGCGAGTGCCTCGAGCGCCAGCTCCGGAGCCATCGCATCGATCAGCGGCTTCGCGCTGCCGGCCAGCGGCACGTCTACGATCCAGGTTGAAGCGCCCCAGGCTGAAAGCTCCAGCACTGGCAACGACGTGCTCTCGGTCTTCAACGTCACGCCGAGTGTCAGCTCTTTGACCGTCAACCAGTCGTGCACCGGCACCATCGTGAGTGCCTACGGTGCCGATCAGTATGACTTCACCGGGACCGCCGGCCAGCAGGTCGAGTTGAACGTAATCGGTTCGTCCGGCGGAGTCGAGTTCGACCTGACCGGTCCCGGCGGTTACACGGCGTTTACCAACCTTTCGACGACATCGAGCTTGATCACCCTGCCATCGACTGGCAGCTACGTTCTGACCGCCCATGGGAACGGCGCGGCGGGCGGTTCTTACGCGTTCGAGCTGGAACAGACGTCGGTGACCAGCCTGACGCTGGGCACGCCTTACAGCGGCACCCTGGCCGGCAGCGGCCAGGCCCAGCTCTTCGCGGTGAGCGTGCCGGCCACGGAGGCGCTGGTCGTCACGCTCCACGACACCACGGCGACCGACATCAACCAGGTCTATGCCAAGCTCGGCTCACCGCCAACGCCGGCCGACTATACCTATGAGTTCGATGACGGCGTCGCGGCCAGCCAGCAGTTGCTGGTCCCCTCGGCGGCGCCGGGGACCTGGTACATCCTGGTTGATTCCGTGTCGGTGCCCGCGGCCAGCGCGTTTACGCTCACAGCCACAGGCAATCCGATCACCCTGACCACCGTGGCCCCGGATCAAGCGGCAACGGGCAGCACGGCTACGTTGACCCTGACCGGCTCGGGATTCAACGGCACGACCACGGTCGCGCTGGTGCCGATGGCCGGCTCAGCCTACAAGGCCAGCAGCGTGACGCTCGATACGTTCACGCAATTGTCGGCGACGTTCGACCTGCCTGGTGTGCCGCAGGCGCGTCTACTCGGTGGTGGTGGACAACCCCGGCGGCCAAAGCGCCGAGTTGGCGGCCGGCTTCAACGTCACCGCATCAGGCGAGGCTCATTTCGTCTCGCAACTGATCCTCCCTAGCGACATGGGCCGGCACATCTCCTCGACCATCTACGTCGAGTATTCCAATACGGGGACCGTCGCCATGCCGGGTGGGCTGCTGGTGCTCTACGCGCCACCCGAGGTAGTCGACGGCCAAACGATCACCAATCTGCCTCTCATGACGCTCAACCCGGCACGGGTGGTGTCGGGCTACTGGACCTCCGCCCTTCCGGCCGGCTACTCGAACTCCATCCAGATCCTGGCAACCGGCAAGGAAGTGCCGGGCATGCTCGAACCGGGCGAATCGATCACCGTCCCAGTTTACTACGCCGGCATGCAGCAGCCCTGGAGCTTCGCGGAGACGAGCTTCCAGTTCGCGTTGGACTACTATACGGTGCACGACACAACGTCTTTGGATTGGAGCAGCCTGCAAGAGAGCCTCCAACCGCCGGGGATCTCCACGACGGCCTGGGATGCCATCTCGAGCAGCCTCGCGACCCAGGTTGGAGGCACCTGGGGCGGCTACGTGACGATGCTGGATCACGAGGCCACGTACCTCGGCCAGTTGGGCGAGTCCGTGACCGACGTCGGCGAGCTCTGGGCGTTCGCCATGATGCAAGCTGACGGCCTGACGCCCACGCCGGTGCTGGCCGGCGCCACGGACATCGACGTGGCCGTCCCAGGCCAGTTGTCCCTGGATTTCAGCCGGGCCTACCAGGAGCCCATCAGCGCGCGCGACGCGATCGGTCCGCTCGGCTACGGCTGGACCGACGACTGGCAGTATTCGTTGAGCGTCACCTCGGACGGCACCGTCACCGTGACCATGCCCGGGGGCGAAGAACGGGTCTTCCAGCCCGACAGCCGCGGCAGCGATTACTTCGACCAGCCGGGCGACTACGGCATCCTCACCGAAGGCACCGGCGGCACGTTCACCCTGCAAGAGACCGATGGCGAGATCGAAGCCTTCAATGCCGACGGCACGCTCAACTACATCCAGGACACGGATGGCAACCGGATCACAGCCGGCTACACGGGCGGCGAACCTCACCAGCCTCACTGACTCGTCGGGCGTTCCTTGACGATCGCCTACAACACGGCGGGCCTGATCGCGTCGGTAACCAGCTCCGACGGCCAGACGGTCGAGTACGCCTATGATTCGGGCGAGCACCTGACCTCCGTGACGAGCTACGACGGGGAGGTGACGCAGTACACCTACGTCGGCGGCTCGAACCTGGCGACGTCAGAACGCGCTGGCTTCCATCCAGAACCCGGACGGAACCTCGCAGAGCTTCTCGTACAACGCGGCCGGCCAGCTTTCCGGCACGTCCCAGACCGGCGGCGCCGAGCCGGTGACTTACAGCTACAACGCGGGCGAAGTGACGCTGACCGACGCGGCCGGGGATGCCAGTCAATACTTCTTCGACGAGAACGGCCTGCTGGTGAAGACCGTCGACCCGCTGGGAAACACCACGCTTCGCCACATATGACAGTAACTTCAACCTGACCAGCATCACCGGGCCCACAGGGCTGACCACATCGTACACCTACGATGCCAATGGCAACCTGACGAGCAGCACGGACCCGCTCGGCCAGACGACGAGCTACACGTACACCGGCCCCGACAACCTCCTGGCGAGCGTGACCGATGCCCAGGGCGATACGACTCAGTACGGCTACGATGCTAACGGCGACCTCGCCTCGACCGAATACCCGGACGATACGGTCGAGACCGCGACGTACGACGCGCTCGGCGATCCCCTCTCGCTCACCGACCCCGACGGCGAGGTGACGAGCTACACGTACAACGCGGCCGGCCAGGTCGCCAGCGTGACGCTGGCCGGCGGGTCGACCATGACCTACTCCTACGATCCCCAGGGCAACCTGGTCTCGACAACCGACTCCTCCGGCACGACCACGCTCACCTACAACACGTCGGACGAGCTCACCGGCGTGGTGTATCCCGACGGGCTGTCTCTCCAATACACGTACAACGCTGGCGGCGAGCGCACCCAAATGGTCGAGCTGTCCGGATCCACGGTCACCGAGACCGTGAACTACGCGTACAACTCGCTGGGCCAGTTGACCGGGCTGACCGACAGCAGCGGTAACCCGATCATCTCCTACACCTACAACACCATCGGCGAGCTGACCCGGGAGGACATGGGCGACGGCACGTACACGACCTACACCTACGATGCCGACGGCAACGTCCTGGACCTGGTGAACTACGCGGATAACGGCTCGGTCGATAGCAGCTTCGTCTACACCTACAACGCGCTGGGCGAAGAGACCAGCATGGCGACGGTCGACGGCACCTGGACTTATGGCTACGACAACGACGGCGAGTTGATCCAGGCGGACTTCGCCTCGACGAATTCCAGTATCCCGAGCCAGAACCTGACCTACGTCTACAACGCGGCCGGCGATCGGACGCAGACGATCGTCAACGGCGTCACCAGCACCTACACGAGCAATAGCGTCAACGAATACACCACGGTCACCTCGCCCGACGGAACCACGACCTACACGTACAACGCCAACGGCGAACTGGTCTCGGAGACGGACGCATCCGGAACGACAACCTACACGTACAACTCGCTGAATCAGCTCACTAGCGTCACGTCGCCGACTGATAGCTGGGTCTACGAGTACGACGCACTGGGGAATCTGGTCGCCACAATCCACAACGGCCAGACGACCGAGAACCTCGTCGATCCGACGGGGCTGGGAAACCTGGTCGGCCAGTACACCACCTCCGGTAGCCTGATCGCCGGCTATACCTACGGCCTGGGACTGGTCAGCCAGGTCACGCCCGATGCGCACAAACTACTACCAGTTCGATGCTCTGGGTTCCACCGTGGGGCTGACCAACGCGAGCAGCGGATTGGTCGCAAGTGATAGCTATCTCCCCTTCGGCGGCTTGCTTGCTAGCACGGGGAGCGTTGCGAATCCGTTCACGTTTGTTGGGCAGCTCGGGGTGACGAGCGACGAGAGCGGCCTCTACAACATGGGGGCGCGGAGCTTCGACCCGACGACGGGGCAATTCGTGTCGAATGATCCGACTGGGCTCGCGGGTGGCGATACCAATCTTCGACGATACGTCCGAAACAACCCCGTCGATTTCCTGGATCCCAGTGGACTTGAGTCGAAC
The DNA here is from genome assembly GCA_963845695.1 of uncultured Isosphaeraceae bacterium. GTDB lineage: Bacteria > Planctomycetota > Planctomycetia > Isosphaerales > Isosphaeraceae > CAWJTV01. The sequence goes on from CAWJTQ010000030.1 coordinate 124,239, forward strand.
GAGCACCGAACTCAGCGGGCTCTCGGCTGGCATTCCGCATGAGCTTGGCACTGCGAAACCCCAACCGACGACGGGCGGGGTCGAGGTGAACACCGGGTCTTCCAGCGAGAAATCCTCGGTCAGTAACGCGGCTCTCGTGGCCTGGGAAAAGAGTGTCCTGGCCCACCCGGACACCCCCCGCGAGATCGCTAGCCCGACACCGCCGCCGGCAAAGATCGTCTGTAAACCGCTGTCGAAGTCCGACACCGGCTACGGCTTCTTCAGCGGCTCTCTTGGTAGCACGACGATGTGTCGCGGTAGCCGTAGCCGTGGTTCTGGTGGCGGAGGAGGGGGCGGTGCTCAAATCGTGGTGGCTTTTGACCCCAATGCCATGATCGGCCCAAACGGCTACGGTCCCGGTATCTTTGTCTCGGGCTCGGCCCTGACGCTCTTCCCCTACCAGATCGACTTCGAGAACTCGCCCACGGCCACCGCGCCGGCCCAGGAAGTCGTGATCACTGACACGCTCGACTCCAACCTCAACCTGAACACGTTCCAGTTGACCGACATCGCGTTCGGCGACACGGTCCTGTCGATCCCGCCGGGCAACCAGGATTATCAGAACACGGTCTCGATGACCTACAACGGCGTGACGTTCGACGTCATCATCAGTGCCAGCCTGGACTACGCGACACGCACCTTGACCGTCAGGTTCCAGTCGATTGATCCCGAGACCCAGCTCCCGCCCAGCGTGCTGACTGGTTTCTTGCCCCCCGAGGACGGCACGGGCCGCGGCGAGGGCTATGTCGGCTTCATGATCTCGCCCAATGCGGGCCTGCCCACGGGCACGCAGATCCGCAACGTCGCCAACATCGTCTTCGACGGCAATCCGCCGATCGCCACCGACCTCGTCAACGACGACGATCCCAGCGAGGGGATCGATCCGACCAAGGAGGCCCCGATCACGATCGACAACACCGTGCCCACCAGCAGTGTCAATCCGCTGCCGGCCACGGAGAGCTCGACAAGCTTCACCGTGAGCTGGGCCGGAAGCGATGGCGACGGCTCCGGCATCGCCTATTACAACGTGTATGTCTCCGACGACGGAGGAGCCTACAATAACCTCACGATGGATACGACCGCGACCTCGACGACCTTCACCGGCAAGCCCGGCCACACCTACAGCTTCATCTGCATCGCGACGAGCAACGTCGGTCTCAACCAGCCGGCACCGGCTACAGCCCAGACGACGACCACGGTTAAGATCCCCACGCCCACGCCGACTCCGACCCCCACGCCGACGCCGACGCCGACGCCGACCCCAACCCCAACGCCCACACCCACTCCGACTCCGACCCCCACCCCCTCCCACGATCATCGGCGAGCAGGTCCTGTTCACCCGCAAGCTCAACAAACGTGGCAAGCCGACGGGCAAGCCGGTGCTGACCGGGTTCGAGCTCGAGTTCAGCTCGGCGATGAACGCGGCCACGGCGGGGAACGCGAGCAACTACCAGTTGGGTTGGGCCTCCACCAAGAAGGTCAAGAAGAAGGTCGTGACGATGCTCCATCCCGTCGCGTTCCGCGTGCAGTACAGCGATTCGAACGATTCGGTGAGCTTGCTGTTGAGCGGGAAAGAGGCATTCGCGAAAGGCGGGCAGATCACGGTGATCGCCGCGCCTCCGGATGGAGTGAGCAGCGCCACGGGCGTCTGGCTGGATGGGAACGATGAAGGGATCGCGGGCGACAACGGGGTATTCACGATCCTGCCCAAGGCGCGGGCGATTACGCGGCGGTAGCGGCGCGCTCTTGACAGGGAACTGTTGGGATTGGTCCTGACACCGAGGGCGTTTCACAGCAGGGCCCGGGGTCGCGCAGCGCACCCTGGGAAGGCGTCGTTGACTCGATCGTACCCCAACGGGGTTCTACACAATGGCCCTCGCCCTTGGCGTCTTGCGGCCAGGACCCGCGATGTCCTGTGGAACCCTTTCAGGGTTCAAAGGGTGTGCTGTGTTCGATACCCAGGGTGCGCTGCGCGACCCTGGGCTCTGCTGTGTATCCCCTTCGGGGAAATGAATTTACGCAGAAAGCGGTTCACCGCGGAGATCGGAATGCCGCGGCGAAACCACCCCAAGCCTCGACGTCCCGGGGCGGTTGCAGGATCCAACGATGATCATTGCAGTGGTCATGAGACCCGCGCCCGGCGCGGGAGAACGACGGCCTCCACTCGCTCAATCCGGAATCGGGAATCGCTCTTGGGTTGTGGCGAGAGCCGGGTTAGAATTGAGGAGATTCGCATCGCATCCCTGATGATCCGGAGAGGTTCGGCTGATGCCCGAACGCATGACAAAGATCACGAAAGCCCTGCCCCGTACCCTGGTCGAAGGTCAGAGGCTCGATCAGCCGACGTTCCACGCGCTCTATGAGGCCATGCCGCCCGGAACCCGGGCCGAGTTGATCGATGGAGTGGTCTACATGCCTAGCCCCCTTGGCCTTGAGCACGGAGTCGCCCATGTCCCAGTCATGGTTTGGCTTGACTATTACGCCGAACACGTCCCTGGTGTCGAGGTGATGGACAATGCTTCAACGATCCTTGGCTGGAGGGGCGAGCCGCAACCCGATGGACTACTCCGCATTCGGCCCGATTTCGGCGGTCGCACCTGGAATGAGGGCGGGTTCGTCCACGGGGGTCCCGAGCTCGTCGTCGAGGTTTCCAAGTCCAGCCGGTACGTCGATCTGGGGCCGAAGAAGGCCGACTATGAGCGTGCGGGTGTGCAGGAATACATCGTGCGTGCGATCGACCCGGACGAGATCTACTGGTTTGGCCAGGAACAGGGTGAGCTGGTTCAGCGTTCGATTGGAGCCGATGAGTTGCATCGCTCGACCGTCATTCCCGGTCTCTGGCTCGACCCCGTCGCGCTCCTGACGGGTGATCGGCGTCGCTTGCGTGCTGTGATCGATCTCGGCTGCGCCACGCTCGAGCACGCTGAGTTCGTCGCGCGGCTGGCCGCCGCCCAAGAGTCGTCTTGAGGTAGCCCTCGGCGGCAACGGGATTCGAGATTCCGGATTCACGATTCGAGATTCCGGATCCCCGAGATTCCCAACGATGTGCGTATGGCGCCGAGATGATACGCACGACGATTCCGGCTACCCCATGGGCTCGTGCGCCGGAGTCGATCATCGACCAGATTCGCTGGGAAGGCGACGTCGCAATGCCCTTCAGTGCTCCTTGGCCTCGGGGACGAGGCCCGGATCCATCACGATTCCATTCGAGGGGACGGCGGTGTGGGAGACCCCGCCCCAGAGGTCGGGCTCGTAGTTCCCACTCTCGGGATCGGCCGGGTCGATCGATGCCGATCGTCGTCCCGCGCCGCGCTGGAGGATCGCGAAGACCGTAGGGAGCACGAACAGGGTCGCCAGGGTCGCGGCGGCCAGGCCGCCGATGACGGCCCGCGCCAGCGGCGCGGTTTGCTCGCTACCTTCACTCCAGCCCAGGGCCATCGGGCTCATCCCGGCGATCATGGCGCAACTGGTCATCAGGATCGGTCGGAGCCGGCCCTGAGCTCCGGCGACCGCCGCTCGATCAGACGTCACCTTCCTCGCGGCGGTGGCGCTCGGCGAACGTGACCAGGAGGATCGCATTGGCGACCGCGACGCCGATCGCCATGATCGCCCCCATGAACGACTGGAGATTGATCGTCGTCCCGGTCAACCAGAGCGCGATGACGACTCCCGCTACCACCGCGGGCGTGGTCGACAGGACGACGAGTGCCAGCCGGATCGACTGGAAATTCGCGGTCAGGAGCAGCATGATCACGACGATCGTCATCGCCAGGCCGATGGCCAGCCCTCGGAGGATCTCGTTCATCGGGGCGATCTGGCCGCGGACCTCGACGGTCGCTCCCTTGGGCGGCTCGCCGGCCCGTGCGATGGATCGATCGACCTGGCTGGCGACCCGGCCGAGATCCTCGCCGGCGATGTTCGCGGTGAGACTCACCACGCGCTTCATGTTGTAGCGGTCGTACTCGCCGGGCATGGTCCCCGGGCTGACGCTGGCGACGTCGCGGAGCAGGAGCGGATCGCCGCCGGGGCGCTGGATCGGGATCGTCTCGACCTGGGTGATCGAGTCCATCACCTGGTAGGGGATTTCCACCTGCACCTGGTAGCCGATGCCGCTCTTGGGGTCGGGCCAGTAGTTGGGCACGACGAACCGGCTCGATGATGTTGCGGCCACCAGGGAGCGCGCGATCTCGGCAACCGAGACGCCGCTCAGCCCGGCCTTCTCGCGGTCGACCTGCACGCGTACCGTGGGGTAATCCAGCGCCTGGGCGAACTGGAGGTCGCGGAGCGAGGGGACCTTCGCCAGCTCGGCACGGACCTTCTCCGCGTAAGACCGGTTCTCCGCGAGGTTGGGTCCGTTGACCGTGAATTCCACCGGGGTGGGTGAGCCGAAGCTCATGACTTCGCTGACGATGTCGGCCGGCTCGAACGAGAACCGCACCGTCGGGCATCGTCCGGGCGAGGACAGATACGCAGCTGCTCCTTGAGCCCCTCGACGTGCGACGGTCCTCTCCGCTCTCGAGGGCCACGCGGAGCACCACTTCCTCGGGCCCGCCCGTCCACTGGAAGATCGCGTTGATCGGGTAGCTCGACGGAATCAAGCCCGACGTAGCCGACGGAGATCTCCACGTGGTCCGCCCCCACCTCGTTCCGGATCGTCTCGAGGACCTGGAGCGCCAGCTTCTCGGTCTCCTCGATCCGCGTCCCGGTGGGCGCGCGCATCCGGAGCTGGAATCGCCCGGCATCCACCTTCGGGAAGATCTCCAGGCCGAGGTCCCGACCGACTCCGACGATCACCGCCGCGGCCCCGATCAGATAGGCCGGCACGACAAACCACCGCCAGCGGACGACCCGCGACAGAGACCGGCCGTAGGCGTGGATCGTCCTCTCGAACAGGCCATGTCGACCGGTCTCGGTTCGGCCGTGACCGCGGAGGAGCCACGTCGAAAGCACGGGCACGAAGGTGCTCGACAGCAGGTACGAGGAAACCATCGCGAACCCGACCGCCAGCGACAGCGGGACGAACAGCGCCTGCGCCGCGCCCTGCATGAAGAACGACGGCAGGAACACCGCCAGGATGCAGAGCATCGCCAGCAGCCGCGGGACCGCCGTGTCCTGGTTGCCCAGCCGAACGGCCGTGGCGATCGATCGGCGTCCCTTCCATCTGGTGGTGGATGTTCTCGATCTCGACGGTCGCCTCGTCGACCAGGATGCCGATGGCCAGCGCCAGCCCGCCGAGAGTCATGAGGTTGATCGTCTGGCCGGTGAGCCACAATGCCACCAGTGCCCCGCAGATCGCGAACGGGATGTTGAGAACGACGACGATGACGCTCCGCCAGTCGCGGAGGAAGATCAGCACCATCAGACCGGTGAGCACGGCGCCGAGCGCGCCTTCGGTCACGAGACTGCGCACTGCATTGGTGACGGTCGGGGACTGGTCGAACTCGAAGCTGACGCGGATATCGTCGGGCAGAACCGCCTGCATCTTCGGCAGCGCCGCCTTGACGTTGCGGACCACCGAGATCGTCGATGCATCGGCTCGCTTGGTGACCAGGATGTAGACGGCGCGGCGGCCGTTGACCAGCGCGTAGCCGGCGGGGATGTCGTTGGAGTCCTGCACCGTGGCCACGTCGCGGATATAGACCGAGGGGTTCGTCCCGACCCGGATCGGGATGTTTTCCAGCTCCTTGACGTCGCGGACCAGCGAGTTGATCGGCACGATCGGCATCAGCTTGCCGATGCGGACGTTCCCCGACGGACTGATCGTATTGCCGTTGGTCAGGGCGGTGATCAGCTCGTCGGGCGAGATGGAATAGGACCGGAGCCGATCGGGGTCGGCGCGCACCACCACGGTGCGTTGATTGCCACCGAACGGCGGCGGCGCGGAGACGCCGGGCAGGCTCGCGAACATCGGCCGCACCTTGAACAGCGCCTGGTCCTGGATCTCGCCGATCGATTTGGTCTCGCTCCGGAGCACCAGGTAGCCCACCGGCACGCTGCCGGCGTCGAACCGGGTGATGAACGGCGAGACCGTACCCGGCGGCATGAAGGCACGGGCGCGCGTCACGTAGCCGATCGTCTCGGCCATCGCCTGGGCCATGTTTGTGCCGGGATGGAAGAACAGCTTCATCACCGCCATGCCCTGGACGTTGCGGCTCTCGACGTGATCGATACCCGAGATGTACAGGAAGTGGTACTCGTAGTAGTTGGTGAGGAGCCCCTCCATCTGCGCAGGGTCCATCCCGCCGTAGGGCTGGCACACGTAGACGACGGGGAGGTTCAGGTTGGGGAAGATGTCGATCGACATCCGCGCTCACGGCCAGGCCACTGCCCAGCGCGACGGCGACGACGAGCACCATCACGGTCATCGGCCGCCTCATGGCGAAGACGATGGGGTTCATGAGCGAGGTCCGCTTTTTCTAGAACGGCCATTTGGCCTTGGGATCGAAGTTCATGATCCGCGAGGGGGGTTCGGTGGGAACCTGTGGTCGAAGGTAGGGCTTGTCGGCGGCCGTGTGGCACGAGTAGCACACCGTGAGACTTTCCTTGTAAACCGTCTCGAAAGCGGCCCTGTCCTTGCTGTCGATCGTCTTCTTCAACTGGGTGAGCTGACTGTTCTCGAACGCTTGCAGGATGTTCCCCAGGTTGACATCCTTTCCCTGATGATCCTTGCGGATCGGGATGCGGCGCACGGCCCAGCGGAGGTGGGATTTCGTCTCGTTCAGGTAGAAGTCGGCGAGCGGCCAGTTCTCGTGGAACCCGGCGAACCAGAGGTTGGCGAAGTGATCGCCGACGTCGGTCATCATGTGCGACTGTGAGGGGAGCAGGTCCTCGAGGGCTCTCACCCTGGCGGCCAGGTCTTCCGGCGGCGGCGCGGCCGGAGCGGTCTGCTCGCAGCCGCTTGCCGCCGAAACCAGGGCGAAAGCGAGGACGGCCAGGCTGACGCGATCTCGTATTCTCATTTCACTCCTCACTTTGCGCATTCAGGTCCTGTCGCTTCGCCGAGGTTTACTCGTCTTGTCGGATCGGATTGACGGTAGGGGCGGCTGATCGTGCAGCACCTCGGAGACCAGCTCTCGCAGCTTGACCTTGGCCGCCTCGAGGGCGGCTGCACCTTCCGGGGTGGCCCGGTAATAGATGCGCTGCTTTCCCGCCACAACCTCGGTGTACGAGGTCAGATAACCGGCCTCTTCAAGCTGGTGAAGCATCGGGTAGAGCGTCCCCGCACCGACGTCGTAGCCGTGCCGGCCGAGTTCTTCCATCATCTCCACACCGAAGATCGGCTCTTTGATGGCGTGGTAGAGCACGTGCATCCGCACGAACCCGCCCCAGAACATCTTGGTCAGCAACTCACTCACCCGTTTCGACCTCCGATATCGAAGTCCAATATTAGCGAATCGCGAAAGGTCGAGCAAGCCGATGCGCCGGCTCGGTCGAATCCGCGTGAGGGAGCTTCTCAGGGAACCATCCGCTCCCAGGAACCCAGGCCATGGACTTTCGCCCACCGCCGCTTCTGGACGGCGAAATAGAGCACGGGCAGGAAGACGTCGATCACTTCGTCGGCGATCAGGAGGCCGCCGAGCACCGGCGCGGCCATGGGGCGGATGACCTCGGCGCCGACGCCGCTGGCCCAGAGCATCGGGGCGATCGAGAGGATTGCGGCGCCCTCGGTCAGGAGCTTCGGTCGCAATCGGTGGATGGCCCCTTCCAGGATCGCTCGCCTCAGCTCGGCGATCGATGCGATCCGATCCAATCCCCCGCGCTCGTCGATCGCTTCACGGAGGTAAACCAGCATGACGACACCGGTCTCCACGGCCATTCCGAAGCAGGCGATATAGCCGACTTGCACGGCCACGCTGAACTTGAAGCCGAAGAGCCACTGGAAGATCGCCCCGCCCGCCAGCGCTCCGAGCACGCTCGTCATCAGCAGTAGAGCGTCGGTCCAGCTCTTGTGCGTCAGGTAGAGGATGATCAGGATCGTGGCGATCACCGCGGGGAAGACGATACGGAGCGTCCGCTGGGCGCGGACCTGGTGTTCGAACGTACCCGACCATTCCAGGTACATTCCCGCCGGCAGCTTGACCTTCTCGGCCACGATCCGTCGCGCTTCCTCGACGAAGCCGACCTCGTCGCGCTCCTCGCGAACTCGGAGCTGAATATACGCGCGAAGCATGCCGTTCTCGCTCTTGATCGTCGACGGGCCCTCGACCACCCGCACATCGGCCACCGCGGCAAGAGGTACCGGAGCCGAGAGCGATCGGGCCTGACCCGGCTCGGTTCCATTGGACATGGAACCCATCCCACTCGTCGGACCGATCGGACCGGTCGAGACGAGGATGTTCTTCAGGGCTTCGACGTCGTCTCGGTAGTCGCGCGCGTATCGGATGCGGACCGGGTAACGCGCGCGTCCCTCGACGGTCTGGGTCACGGGCTTGCCGCCCATCGCCGTCTCGACGACATCCTGCACGTCGCCGACGTTGATCCCGTAACGGGCCGCGCGGGTGCGATCGATGCGGATCTCGACATAGCCCTTGCCGGTGATCTGGTCCGGGAAGACATCGGCCGCCCCACGGACCGTTCGAAGCACACGGGCAATCTCCTGGACGACTCGCTGGATCTCGTCGAGCTTCGAGCCGAAGACCTTCACGGCCACCGGCAGCCGGACGCCGGTCGAGAGCATCTCGATGCGCGCGGCGATCGGCTGCGTGAAGCTGTTCCCCCAACCCGGCATCTGCAAAGCCGTGCTCATCTCCTCGACCAGGTCGTTCTTCGTTTTCTTCCCGAGCAAGAGCCGGTCGGCGAACGGCTTCTCCAGTTGGGCGCGGATTGCCTGGAGCTGGTTCTGGGCTGGTGTGCCGCCTCCAGGAAGTCCCCTCACCCGCCCTTCGGGCACCCTCTCCCCACTTCGCGGGGCGAGGGGGAAGAAACTGCGCGCCAAGGCCAACCCTTCATGCTTCGACAACTCCTCCAGGGCTGCCCAGGTGGTCGTACTCACCGCACGGTCGAAGAGCTCCCAGTTGAGCGACTTCACCCGCTCCTCCAGCCGACGCGAGTGTTCCGAGACCAGGTGATCGGCGATCCGAGTGAAGAGGGTTGACCGGGTAAAGCCGATCACGTCGCCGGCCACCTCGACGGCCTGATCCAGCGGGGATGCAGGCGGCGCGAGTAGGTCGGGCTGATCGTGCAGAACGCCCAGCGACACCAGGCGACGGGCGGCGTCGTGGACGAATCCGCTCACATCATCGGGTAGAACGTGTGTGGCGAGGCGGTCGCCGTATGCCTTCGTCAACGGTTCGAGGACATCCTCTCGATCGGCGTCGGTGAGATGATGGAGGATTGCCCTGGGATCGACTCGATCGAGCAGGGCATTCAGGGCCTCGGCCACCAGGGCTCGCGCCAGCTCTGGGCGAAACTCCGCTAACCGCGCGACGGCCAGCTCGCGGAGGACTCGGTCAACCTCGACGGCGACGTTCATCGCGGCTGCGTTGATCAGACTCTCGCGCTGGTCGGCCGAATCGAGAGGGTCTCGCAATCCCTTGGCCTCGAGTGCCGTGAGCGCAGCCCTCGTCTGGTGGACGATGTCCTCGAACTTCAGTTTGCGCTTCGGCCAGACGGCGCGGTCTCTCAGGTTGATGACCGTCTCGATCATGTCGAGTGGCGCCGTGTCGGTCGGAGTCTCGGCTCGCCCGCCCTTGCCCACGACTTGCCAGACCTCGGGAAACCCGCGCAGGATCTGGTCGCGGACTTTCAGGTCGTCGGTCACCTGAGCGATCGACGCCCGGGGCACGGTCGTTGGCATGTCCATGATCGTTTGCTCGTCCAGGTCGGGCATGAACTCCCGGCCCAGTTTCGTTGAGGCGACGTAGCCCAGGCCAACGATGACCGCGAAGAGCCAGCAGACCAGCGTCGGCCGGTCCATCAGCCAGGCGAGCATCGGTCGGAAGATCTCGATCATGGTGCGGACGAGCCAGTTCTCCTCTTCCGACTTGATCCGACCCCTGAGGAAGATCGGGATCAAGGCCGGCACCAAGGTGATCGAGAGCAGGGCCACGCCGACCAGGGCGAACGTCTTGGTGTAGGCCAGCGGGTGGAACATCTTCCCCTCGCGGCCCGAGAGCGCGAAGACCGGTAGGAACGACACGATCGTGATCAGAACGGAAAAAAAGATCGGCCGGCCCACGGTCCGACAGGCCGCGATCACGATCTCGGTCGTGTCGCCCCGGATCGGCTCGCGGCCGAACCGACGCGTGAGGTGGTGCGCGGCGTTCTCACCCATGACTACGGCCTGGTCGATCAGGATGCCGACCGAGATCGAGATCCCCGCCAGGCTCATGATGTTCGACGAGAGGCCGAAGAGCCGCATCATGACGAAGCTGAAGAGGATCGCCATCGGCAGCGTCACCGCGACGACGAACGCATTCCCGATGTGCCCCATCACCAGCAGAATCGCCACCGTGCAGACGATCAGCTCCTCCTTCACGGTCCCGCTGACGGTCTCGATCGCCCGGTGGATCAGCGGGGTGCGGTCGTAGAACGGGATGATCCGCACGCCCTCCGGCAGTCCGGCCTGGAGCGTGGCGATCTTCTCCTTGACGCGCCGGCTGACCTCGAGCGGGTTCTCGCCGTATCGCATCAGCACGACACCGCCGACGACTTCCTTGCCGTCCTTCTCGAGGACGCTACGTCGGAACGTGGGACCGGCCTGCACGGTGCCCAGGTCTCCCACCCGGATCGGCGTGCCGTTCTGACCCCGGGTGACGACGGTCTCGCGGATGTCGTCGAGATTCTCGATCCAGCCGATCGATCGGATCAGGAATTCGGCCTTCCCCTGGTGGATGACTCGACCACCGACCGCCGAGTTCGACCGGGCGACGGCCGCGTCGACCTGCCCCAGGCTGATGCCATAAGCCCGGAGCTTGTTGGGATCCAGGTCGATCTGGTGCTCCCTCGGCGCCCCGCCAACGGATGCGACCTCGGCCACACCCGGTACGCTATTGAGCTGGTAGCGAACGTACCAGTCCTGGATCGAACGCAGCTCGCTGAGGTCCTGGCCTTCTCCTTCGACTGTGTACCAGAAGATCTGGCCGACAGCCGTGGCGTCGGGAGCCATGTAGGGGATTACCCCCGTTGGCATCTCCGGCGCGATCGTGGCCAGCCGTTCGAGGACCCGCTGGCGGGCGAAGTAGTAGTCGATCCCGTCGTCGAAGATGATGGTGATCATCGAGAAGTTGAATTCGCTCGACGACCGCACGACCTTCACGCCCGCCAGCCCCTGGAGCTTCGACGAGAGCGGATAGGTCACCTGGTCCTCGATCTCCTGCGGGCTCCGGCCCATCCAGTCGGCGAAGACGATCACCTGGTTCTCGGACAGGTCCGGGATCGCGTTGAACGGGCGTCGTCAGCATCGCGTGCACGCCCGCGACCCCGAGCAGCACCGAGGCCAGGATCACCAGGAACCGGTTGCGAATCGACCACTCGATGATGGACTCGATCATGGAAATCGCTTACCCCGATTGGCGTCGAAACGACCTTCGTTTACGATGATGTCATTGGTGGCGATCGCCTGGATCGCTCGAAAACGATCATTCCGAGGAACTGGTCATGGCGACCCAACTACTCCCAAGACCGAGTGGTTTGCCGAGCCCCGAAGCTTTCGATTCCATCACGGCTAAGGAGGAACCGGCCTACGCCATCGTGTTCGAGATAGACATCGACTCGCTGAAGAGCAACTATGGCGATCCCTATAACAACGCCTATTACGAAATCCGAAGAGTTCTCCAGAGACACGGTTTCTCTTGGCAGCAGGGGAGCGTCTATTTCGGGGGGCCGAAAATCAACGCCGTGACCTGCGTCCTTGCCGCGATGGATCTGGCACGCAGCCTCCCGTGGTTCGCCGCATCGGTCAGGGACATTCGAATGCTCCGCATCGAGGAATTGAACGATCTGATGCCGGCGGTCCAGCAGGCGGCGAGCCCTGAGACCGATACGTCTTAATGTTCGTGATCGGTCGCCTGCCGGGCCGATGGATTGAGCCGGCTCTCCGCGTCGATGAGGAATGCGCCGGCGGCGGCAACGTTCTCGCCGGGTTCCAGTCCTTCCAGTACCGGGAAGCGGTCGCCGACTCTTGGCCCGAGAACGACCGGCCGGCCCTCGAAGACGCCGGGCTCGGACTCGACGTAGACAACCTTGCGCGTGCCGGTATCGATGACGGCGGACTCGGGCACGCTCAGCACCTCATCCCGAGGCGGAGGCGCCGGTCGGGCCAGGTACTTCGCGGGAGCGGCCTTCAGTTTCGGCGGACAGGCCTTGCAGCAGGTCCAGACTTTTCCGCCTTCCACATCGGCGGCCAGCGGCGGTCCCATCGAGCCCAGCTTGGCCTTCGTGACGGGGCAATCCTGTTGCTTCTCGACGGTCAGGTTTAGGAGCTGGATTCGACCGTCCGCCGGGCGGGCCGCGGCCAGCCGAGACCGGAAAGCGGGCAGCTCAGACACCGGCGCTTCGAGCGTCACCGTCGCGAACATGCCGGGCCGAAGCTTGTGGCCGGGGTTGTCCAGGGAGAAGCGGACCTCGACGGTGCGCGTTGACGGATCGACGTGCGGCTGGACGAACTCGACCGTGCCCGGGAACGATTCGCCGGAGAATGCGTTCGACGCTGGCGCGCACCGCCTGCCCTTGGCGAACGAGCGCCAGTTGGTGCTCGTAGACCTGAGCCTGGACCCAGACTGTGTGCAGGCTGGCGACCTCGAACATCGGGAAGCTCTCCGGCACCTCCTGCCCCTCGACCACGTTCTTCTTGACCAGGTGTCCGCCGATCGGCGAGAGGACCGCGACCGTAGCGCTGGCCTTGCCGGTTTTGAGGACCGCGTCGATCTGCGCCTGGGTGATTCCCCATCGCCGGAGCTTTTCGGACGCCAGCCGGACCAGTTCCTTGCGATCACCGAACAGGGCACGAGCCTCGGCGGTCCGGAGCCGGCCGGCATCGTCATCCGCGCGACGGGCCGCGGTGAGTAACTCCTGGAACGCCTGGTCCAGCTCAGGGCTATAGAGCTCGGCCAGCGATTCGCCCGCTTCGACATCCTTGCCGGTGTAATTCGCGTGGAGTTTCTCGACCCGCGTCTTGCCGGGGACCTTGGAAACGATCGTCGCCAGTCTTCGTTCGTCGAAGGCGACGTATCCCACCGTCGTCACGCTCTGAGACAGCGGGGCGTAGGAGACCGCAGCGGTCTTGATCCCCGCCTGGGCCATTCGTGCTGGGGCCAGTTGCACACGAGCCAGCACACCCTTCGGCAGCGCCAGCGTTTCGCCCTTGATCCGCCTGGCCAGCGGCATCCCACAGATCGGGCAACCGCCAGGCTCCTCCTGAACGACGTGCGGATGCATCGGGCAGTAGAACTCGATGCCGGACGCCGCGAGCGGTCGCTCGACGGCCGGTCGCATCCACTTGTCGTATCGGCTTCCGATCGCATCCCAGTAGGCGAACACGAACCCGGTCGCCGCCATCAGTGCGATGAACCTGAGCCGGATCTCCACCACCTTGACCACCAGCCAGAACTTCTGCCAGCGCGTGTGCGATGGGCGGGCGGCATCCTGAGACTCCGCCGGCCCTGAGGGTCGGATGAAAGACATGGAAAAACGCTCCCTTGGGCGGTGCGGACTCATCAGCGCCCACACGCGCGGCCAGTTGGTCATCTCGACGAAATGAACCGCTACAGGCAGGGAGCGCGTCAGATCAAAAGGCGCGCATTGCGAAGATAGAGAGGATCCTCAGGCGGGCGGATCGAGAGCGGGAGGAGCCGGGCGGCCAAGGTCGCGTCGGGAGAACGCTGGATTGTAGTGACACCCGAATCGTCGCGTTGCCGATCCACGCGTCTCGCGGTAGATCGTGAATTGGGCTTCGTAGCGGGGGCCTTCGGATCGCTCGACCGGCATTCGCAGGGACTGGTCGGGACCGAAAGACCTCCGCGATCGCTCGACAGTGTTGACCGACCCGGGGACGAGCGGCCCGCGACCTTGCAGCAGCCAGCCGGACAGCGACGACCGACGCAGCAATTTCGCAGCGGACTTTCGAGGCAACTCCCGTCATGCCGGCGCTGACGTCACTCGACAGCCACGACATCCCCACGATCGCCGCGAGGGCGATCCAGGAGAGCCGAAGGTTGCGCCGAATCGTCATGATCCCACCGATGGCGAATTGCCCAGTTTATCCCACACGCAAGTAGAACTGATCCCTTGTTCTCTAAACGATTTTAGCCAGGCGGTCAAGCGTTGCTCCAGAATCGGGTCATTCCCCCGAAACCATCACGGCCGGTTCTGCCGATAGTAGAGGTTGAGACCATTGGATCGGCGATGCCGGCTGCGCGGGTGGTACGCGTGTCGGGAAGGTGTGGGTGGGAGACCAATCGTGCTGCCACTGAGGAGCCCCGGCGTCTGGATCACTTTGGCCGCGGGCGCGTTCGGGTGTGCACCGGTGCCGCGACAGCCGGAGGCGGCTTCGATGGCGGCTCAACAACCGCGGGCTGCCGGCCTTTCCGCTGGTGTGCAACGACCGAGCGCCTCATCTCATCCTCTGACGGGAACAGCCTTTGCAGCAGGTCCATCACCCGTTCCTTCCGAGCTGACACGGCCGCAGCCGGTGGACGCTTATATTCGCCGGGCGCTGGCCGAGAATCGGACGGTCCAGGCGGCCTATCACAACGTCCAATCCCTGAATTATCGCATCCCCCAGGTGACCGCGCTCGACGACCCGGTTGCCTCGAACACGGTTTTCCCGATTCCGAGCGTGGCCCCGCAATACTCGCTCATGGGATATAACCCCTACAACTTGACGATCGCCCAGCAGTTCCCGTGGTTCGGCACGCTCCGGCTGCGGGGCGAGGTGGCTGCGAAGGACGTGCAGATCGCCCTGGCCGAACTGGCGGCCGCCCAGCTCGACACGATTTCAGCCGTGAAGCGCGCGTATTACGACCTCTATTCCAACCAGAAGACCCTGGAGCTCCTGGCCGACACCCGGACGATCCTCGAAGACTTCCGGACGATCGCCGCGAGTCGACTCAAAGCCGGGGGTTCGGAGCAGGACGTGATCAAGGCCGAAGTGCTCATCAGCGAGTTGGATCGCGACCTGGCGGGTTATCAACAAGCGATCGCCACCGCGCGCGCCGCAATGGCCCGGCAGATCCATGTTCATCCGGAGTCCGATCTGCGCACGCTCCCCCAGGTGACCCTCGCGGATGTGCCGGCAGAGGTCGATCCCCTCTACCAACTGGCCATGGCCGCCCGGCCCGAGCTACGCGGGCGACTGGAGTCGATCGCCCGCGACGAGAAGGCCGAGCAGCTCGCCCAGAAGCGGGCGCGGCCGAACGTCACGCTCGGTTTGACCTACATGGACATGACCCGGCAGAACGCCGTCTCTCCGACGGCCAGCGGCTCGCCGAACGTGGGGTTGTTCGTCGCGTTCAACCTACCCGTCAACCAGGCGAAGTATCGAGCCGGTGTCAGCGAAGCCCGGGAGCGCACCATCGCCGATGCCAGGTTGTTCGAGGCCCAGCAGGACGAGGCGTACAGTGAGATCTACGACCTGCTGGTGCAAGCCCGGGTCCAGCGAAACGTGGTCCACCTGCTGCGCGATACGATACTGCCCCGCACCCGGGAAACGGTGGAGCTGGCCAAGACCGATTACTCTCGGGGCAACGTTGACATCGCGACGCTGCTCTCGGCCATTCGCGAGGTGCTTCAAGTCCAGGTGCAGATCGCCCAGGTCGAGGCCGAACTCGGCAAGGCCCTGGCGCTTCTGGAACGCGCCGTGGGCTGCCATCTCAACGAGCACCCGATCCGTCGCGAATCCGCGGGGACTGCTGCGCCACTTTCCCCGCCGCCGGACACTCCGGGGCCGTTCCGGGAGACGGTACCGGGCGCGAAAGCGGCTGATCCCGCCCATTGAACGCTGGCTCAAGGCATCAGCATGAGCATCCCGCCAGCGGACAATCCCGGCCTCGGCGGCTGACGGAACGGGTAGCCGATGCGCGGAGGCATGACGCCCACATTGACCGCTCGAGTCGTCGCCGGCCGCATTCCCAGGCTCGAAGCTCTCCCGGTACTCAGCGAACCCATCCCAGGTCGAGGCCCCGAGCTCAACGACGATCGGCTGCCCGCTCTCATGACTCCGGCGGAGGAAGACAGGCTGAACGAGGACCGAACGGGCGCCATCGCTGATGTCTGGCGTCTCTGAAACACCAGTTCACCGCCGCCGCCCATGCGATAGGGCATGAAGCCGGCGAATCCACCGGCGTATGGGATCAATGGGCTGTCGCCCGTCCGCGACATCGCTTCCCCCGAGATCGCTCCATAACCGCCCAGCGATCGGCCGTCCCGATCCTCCTGGGCGCTGGCCGGTCCGGCACTGGCGATCAGGCACGCTCCCACCACGAGACCCAGCGAGAGGCCTGTGAGTGACGGCAGCCGCATGTCATACTCCCTGAACTCAAAACGTCCGTAGGTCGGGCCTTCCACCCTGACGCCTTCTCCTCTCAGGCTGGAAAGCCTGCCCGACTTCCTTGCCGGCCTTCATATCGACTCGGGAACCCGCCTCGCTGCAAGACGCTCAATGGGAACGCATCTCGGGCACGACGGAATCCATCAGATGCTGGATGATGCTCGCCACGGCCCCTTGTCGCTTGCTTCCCTGGGCGCGGACGATGCGACAGTCGGCGAACGAGGGAGTGAGCGCCCGCTTGCGGGTCTCCTCGAGAACGTTCTCGAACAAATCCTCCTCGACATCGAAGATCTGGCCATGAATGAAGAGCGTGGACGGGTTGAAGATGTTGATCACGGCAGCCAGGCCGATCGCCAGGTATCGGATCACTTCCTGACAGTCCTCGTCCAGATCGACCTCGCCCGAGCGGACCAGGCGGATGACCTCGTCGATGTCAACCTGCCGGCGGAGCCGTCGGGAGACTCGCCAGGCCAGCGCGGTGTCACTGGCGACGGTTTCCAGGCAACCCCGGTTCCCGCACCCGCAAGGACGTCCGTCGGGACAGACCGTGATGTGACCGATCTCCCCCGCGAACCCACTATATCCCCGCACCAGCCGGCCCCCGCTCATCACGCCCATGCCGACCCCCGAGCTGACGTCCAGGATCGCAAAGTCCTCGAGACCCCGTGCCCGGCCGAAATGACGTTCCGCCAGGCAGAGGGCGTCCTGGTCCTGAACCATAATGCATTTGAGCCCAAGCCGCTCGCCGAGGTCGCGTCCCGGTGAATGGCCATCGATCACGTGGACATTGGGAGACAGGATGTCCAGGCCCCGGCGGTGATCGATCAACCCGGGTACCGTCAACCCGACGCCCAGCGTCCGCACGCCGGGCCGTGCCATCAAGCCGCGCACGTGCTTGACCAGAGCATCCATCAGTTTCTTGTAAGCACCCAGCGTCTCGACCGAGCACATCCGTTCTTCGTGGAGCTCGCCGTCGAGCCCGGTCGCGACGACCCAGCAGCGGCGGATGTCGATGACCACACCCAGCACCTGCACCGACTCGCTGGCCAGCCGGAGCTTCATGGCCGGCCGGCCAATGACCGGACCGTTCCCTTCGAACTCCTCGAGAAAACCGGCTCTCAGGAGAGAGGCCACTGCCTTGGAAACCGTCGGCGCACTGAGCCCCGATTGCCGGACGATGTCAGCCCGCGAGGACGGCCCCTGGTTCCGGATCACGCGCAGCACTTGACCTTCGTTGATCTTGGCTAAATAGACATGTTGTGATTTTGATGCAATAGCCACCGGCTGGCCTCGTCTGGTGCGTCAGGAAACCCGCGGATCGGTCCACTCACCGAACGGAACGAAAGCGATAGGCACATCCCATCGATCGGCCAGCCCGGAAGCCGGATGACCACGAACACTGGCCCCCAGTCTGCGAAATGTGCGACACCTTTTCTGAGAGGCGATCCGGACTGTGCGTTTTGACGCCCCTCCGGGGCTTTCCGGATCGCCACTTCACGCCGAACCGGCTCCGCGAGCGGCACGCGCCGGCTCGGCGAGCCCGCCCTCCCCAATTCCGATCCCCATTTCCGTGGTGCAGTACTGAGGGCTACTTATTAAGAAGATCTTAGTAAGTGCCCTTGACAAAGTAAATTCCTCCTGGTTGTAATAGGGGTATCACGATCCATCCCCGAAAAAGTCAGGTTCTTGAATCGTATCTCCGAATCTGGCCGAGCCGATCTGGCTCAGCGAGGAGTCGTATTGACCTCTGGAACTGAATCCCTCGGAATGGTAATCTGAGCCCGGATCGTGGTTCTATTCCTGAGGTCGTGCATGTTCGGGAAGTGCAACCGGCCCCAGCCAGGACAGGGTCGCCTGGGAGGCCGCCAAAGCAAACCAAAACCGTCGCCGAACTGACGAATGTCCTTCAGGTCTGGCTCGTCACGAACAGACCATGCAAGGCGAAGACCGATGAAGACCTCGAATCTCTCTTCCACGAGGGTCGGCACGGAAAGCCTGGGTGGGGTGAACGGAATACGGGAAGGCACGGTATGCAGTCACCTGCCACTGGCCCCAAGTGGGTATCCTGGCCTATGGCGAAACGAATTCCTTAGAATTGACCCTGCCCTCAACCTTGACGGGATGCTATAATTACAGATGAGCGTCAACGAAGACTGGATGAACTTGGTTGACGTTTGCTGGGTTGTGATGAGATTGGCGACGCGATCGACGTTGTGAAGGGCGAATCTCTGTTCGCGATCGTGCTCAAGAAAGCTCATTAGACGCTGATCGTTCGCCATGGAGAAAGAGGTCACAACTCCGTCACCACATACGGACAATGGCTCATGAGTCCAGATTGGTGAATGACCTCTGGTGTCGGGTGGGTGCAACCCACCAGAACCCTCCGTCGGATGGTGGGTTGCACCCACCCTACAAACCCGATGGCGGAGGCCATGACCCATTTCGGCCCATGAGCCTCGGACAATTATTGGTGGGGGTTCGAGATCGATGATGACGATTCGGGTCATGATTGTCCGATCGCGATGCCGGGGGTGGGCGGCGATCGGAGTGATGATGTTGAGCCTCCTGGCAACGGGTTGTGGGAGCAGCGAGCCCGCGCCGCCACCCAAGGCCCCGTCGGAGCCGCCTCCCGCGACGGAAACCACAACCAAGGGCCGGCGGCCGAAGTTGGATACGTCATCCCGCCACGAACACCAGCTCCAGCAGAAGCAGCAGCGCGAGGCGGCTGCGGGAGCGAAGGCCGGCGAGTAGCTTTTTCCTGGCTTTTGAGACCGTTCGAGTCTTCTGTTCTGATCGGTTCATTTTTCACAGGATCAACTCATGAGACACCGTTCGCGATCCCTTTCAAAGGGATTCACTCTGATCGAACTCCTGGTGGTCATCGCGATCATCGCCGTCTTGATCGCCTTGTTGCTGCCGGCCGTCCAGGCCGCGCGCGAAGCGGCGCGGCGGGCGCAGTGCACCAACAACCTGAAGCAGCTTGCCCTGGCCTGCATGAACTACGAGTCCGCCAACGGCTCGTTCCCCATGGGCGCAACAATCAGGCCTATATCAGCACCGGTGGTAGCCCCCAGGGATACCACGACGGCTGGGGCCAGTTCGCCGCCATCCTCCTCTTCATGGAACAATCGGCCTTTTACAATGCCATCAATATCCAGCTCGGCCCCTACCAGGTTCGAAACAGCACCGCCTGCGGCGTCGGGCTCTCGCCGCTCTGGTGCCCCAGCGATGCGAGCATCATCGGGTTGCGCTTCTTCGAGCAATCGGCCGGCTGGGATGGGACGACCATCGGCATCACCTATTCCAGCTATGCGGGCGTTTGCGGGACGTTCACGCCCAATATCGCGTATACCCAGGCGACCCTCGGTGCCATGCAGGGCATGTTCCCCGACACGGGTTATGGGTGGTACAATCCCACTGGCCCGGTCCAGGCGCCTGTCAAGATTGCGGGGGTCACCGACGGCACGAGTAACACCTTCCTCTTCGGCGAGCATGCCAAGGGGTTGATGAGCCAGGTGGGTTGCAGCGCCACAGGAGGGTGCGACTATTATGGTCTCGGCTGGTGGGAGGACTCCGACTATGGTGATGGCACCCTGGCTTGCTTCTATCCGCCCAACGTTGCGAACGTCACGAACTTGCCGCAAGGGCCTTGCGACAGGAATTCCGATCCTTCCGGGTTGGACGCCACGAGCCTGCATCCCGGTGGGGTCAACTTCGCCTTCGCCGATGGCTCGGTCCACTTCATCAAGAGCACCATTAACTCATGGAACTATGTGACGATGGCCCCGATCCTCGCTTCGAATAACTGTCTTCCCGTACTACCCCTCGGCCAGCCGATGCCGGTTTACCAGGCGTTGTCCACTCGCAACGGCGGCGAGGTGATCAGCTCGGATCAGTATTGATCGCCGTTGGTCATGTGAAGGGCGAGGGTTCCCTCGGTGCCGCACAGTGCGGATCCGATAGCCCTCGTCCTTGCAGGAACGGGTACGCCAACGGGGCAGAATGCGGCTAGAGCGCTGAACAGTTGGCTGGCGCAGCATACCGAGCCCGAAGCGCCAGCGAGCCGCATTCCGGGTGTAATCTTCAATGCACTCGCTGGCGCTTCGGGCTCGTAAGCCACCCAACAGGGAGGCGCTGCCGGAGCGCTTTTCTTCCTCGTCTCGTCGTGGCTCTGGGTTGTGGCCGCAGGGTGCGTGAGAACACCCGATGAACCTTGTCAGCTCACCAGGCCGGTCGCCATCGCCCGCAACCGTGGGACGCCTTGCACCGGTCGAAGTGCTGCTCCTATCGGCGTGGTGCGGGCTGGCTGCGGGCGAGCTCGAGGTTGCCGGGTTGTTCCTTTCGCGATCGCTCGACGCGGCGCACCGGCTCCTGATGATCACCCGGCATTTCGTCTGGCTGATCCCGTTGATCGACCTGGGGCTATTCCTGGGGTTTGGCGTGGGGTTGGCGCTGGCAACGCGCCGCTGGCCCCGGCGGGCGGGTTGGTTGAGTCCACGGCTGATCGTGACGTGGGCCGTGCTGCCCGTGCTGGCGACGGTTGGCCGGCGGATCTACCTGACCGCCTGGTTGCTGGTCGCGATGGGGCTTGCCTGCCGCCTGGCCCCGGTGCTGGAACGACACCCCGCCCGCACCCGGCGATGGCTGGCGCGAGCGCACCGATCTGGGTGGGGCTAGTCCTGCTCCAGGCGGGCCAGATCGGGGGTGGCGACTGGCTGAAACAGTGGCGCGAGGAGGGTCGACCGCTGCCTCCGGCCGGCTCGCCCAACGTGCTGCTGATCGTGCTGGACACCGTGCGGGCGGACCACCTCAGCGCCTGTGGTTACCCGCGCGCCACCACGCCCACCCTGGAGCGACTGGCGGCCCGGGGAATCCGTTTCGACGAGGCGCGCACCCCGCGCCCTGGACGCTCGCCTCGCACGCCAGCTTCTTCACCGGCCGCTGGCCCCATGAGCTCGGCGTGCAATGGGCGGCTCCGTGGCCGGGGAACTTCCCGACGCTGGCCGAATACCTGGGGGCTCACGGCTATGCGACCGCCGGTTTCGTCGCCAATGCCGGCTATTGTTCCTATGAGACCGGCCTGGCTCGCGGGTTTACTCACTATGAAGATTACGTCCTCGAGCAACTCGGTGTCCTTCGGACCGCGAGACTGATCGACATTGCCCTGAGGACGTTGGGCAAATTGGCGTTCCTTCTCGACCAGGGCTGGTTCCAGCAAGATCTGAACCATTGGTTCTTCACCGAGCGCAAGAGTGCGGAGCAGATCAATCACAGCTTTCTGGACTGGTTCGCCCGGCGTCGCGAGCCGGGGCGTCCCGTCTTCGCCTTCCTCAATTATCTCGACACGCATACGCCCTATCTGCTCCCCCCGGGGGCCCGGAACCGGTTCGGCGTGAACCCGAAGTCCAAGGAAGTCCTCCACGATGTCCTGATGGAATGGGACCGCCTCGACCATCGGAGACTGCCCCGTCGCTACCGGAGCCTGGCGCGCGATGCCTACGATGATTGTCTGGCCTACCTGGACGAACAACTCGGCGCATTATTCGACGAGCTGCAACGTCGTGACATCCTCGATCGAACGCTGGTCATCATCACATCCGACCATGGCGAAGGACTGGGCGAACATGACCTGTTCCTGCATGGCCAGAGTCTGTACCGGCCAGAAATCCGCGTGCCCCTGCTGATCCTGTTGCCGTCGCATCACCCGTCCGGGTCCGTGGTGCGCCCGACGGTCAGCCTGCGCGACCTGCCGGCGACCATCGTCAACCTGATTGGCCTGGGGCAGCGGTCACCGTTCCCAGGTCGATCGCTGGCCCGGTTCTGGGCCAATCCGTCAATCGCGGGCCCGCCCGTCGAGACCGAGGGAGCTGCTTTCGGAGCTGACGTCGCCCAATCCGGCCGATCCGCACCACGGTCGATCGCCCGCCGCGCGGGGCCCGCTGATCGCGCTGGCCCAGGGGGATTTCGTCTACATCCGCAACGAAGGTGATGGCCGCGAGGAATTGTTCCATGAGCGCGACGACCCTGACGAACTCAACAATCTCGCCCACGTCGCGGCCCTGCGCCCGATCCTCCAGCGGTTTCGCGACCAACTCCCGCAGGCGCGGGCCCCGGCTCCGCACGTCAGGGGCGTGGGCGCCACGGCACGAGTCGCCGCCACACCGAGGTTCCCCTGATTCCTTCGGATTGACGGGCCGTGGGCCGAAGTTATCGTTCTTGCAGAAACTCGTTCGCCATCAGGGCAGCCTGGTCCAAGGATAACGCGATGCGCTCAAGGTGGCTCAGGTGGGTTGTGCCCCTGGCGGCCATCGCGGCGATCTGGGGCGGCTGGTGGTGGGTCGAGTTGCGCGCGGACCGCGACGAGCTGCGGCAGGCCCGGAGCGAAGTTGGCCACAAACGGTATACAGCAGCTCGAAAACGTTTGCTCGCCTTGATCGAGCGACGTCCCACCTGGAATGAACCCTACTTCCAGCTCGGTCTTTGCGAGGAGGCTCGCGGCCAGAACGAGGCGGCGCTGACCGCGTGGTCGCGAGTCGCTCCAAGTTCCCCCTGGGCCATCAAGTCGGTCATTGCCTCCGGGCGGGTCCTGTCGAACACCGGTCGACTCGGGGCTGCCGAAGCCCTCATCCAGACGGTCCCCCGCGGCCTCGACGCCGACTCCACGTTCCTGCGACAGTCCCTGGAGTTGCTGTTCCGCATCGAGGGACGGAACTGCGAGGTCCGGGACTTGATCCTGGAGACGTGGGAGCAATCCCCGGACCCGGCGCTCGTCCTCAGGCGGCTATATTTGCTGGACGATTCAGCGTTTCCGCTCGACTACGTCAAACAGGATCTCCGTGGCTGCGACCCGAACGACGACCGGGTCTGGCTGGGCCTGGCCCATGTCGCGACCTGGGAAGGGCACTTCGCCGAAGCCCGGCGACGGCTCGACGCCTGCGAAAAAAGCCGGCCCGACGACCCTGCGGTCTGGTCGGAACACCTCGACCTCGCCCTGGCGTCCCTGGACGTCGAAGGCGTCCGACGGGCCTTGAATCATCTGCCGGCGCAGTGGTTCCTCAAAGGGGAGATCCTCCGGCTCCGGTCCTGGCTCGCCGCTCGAATCCACGACGATGAGCTTGAGCGACGGGCGCTCGAGGCCCTCGTCGCCGAGGTGCCCGAGAATACCCAGGCCTGGAACCGTCTGGCCGAGCTGGAGGTGAAGGCCGGCCGATACAGCCAGGCCGAGAAGTTCCGGAAGAAGAAAACCGAGATGGACATCCTGCGCGAGCGGTACGCCTCGCTCACGAAGCGCGAGGACCGCGCCGAGCATGCCGATGAGCTCGCCCACGTTGCAGAATCACTGGGCCGGCGCATCGAAGCTCGGGGTTGGTCGCTGATCCGTGATGGCCGGGCCGCCCAGGAGTCGTTGACGCGGGATCTTGAACGAATCGACGTCGCGGCGCTCGGGAGCGCGACGGCTGCATCACTGGTGGACGACCTTCTCCAGCTCGCGAAACCGGAGGGGACGCATCCCCCGTCGGTCGCGGGTCCGCCGCGGGCAGTGTTCACGGATCTCGCCGAGTCGGTGGGTCTCCGTTTCTTCCACGACAATGGCCACACGCGCAAGAATCCGCCGCCGACAGAAGCCATGTGCGGAGGCGTCGGCCTTCTGGACTACGACGGCGACGGCTGGCTGGATGTTTATCTCGTGCAGGGAGGTTCGTTCCCGCCTACCGGCTCGTCATCGGCAGACGGCGACCGCCTCTTCCGCAACCGGGGCGACGGTCGCTTCGACGATGTGACCCACCGCGCGGGCATCGATGGCTTTCCCGGCGGCTATGGCCACGGCGTCGCCGTCGGCGATTACGACAACGACGGCCGGCCCGACCTGTTCGTGACCCGTTGGCAATCCTATTCGCTTTATCGCAACCGGGGCGATGGGACATTTGAGGACGTCACGAGGCAGGCGGGGCTGGATGGCGGCCGTGACTGGCCGACTTCCGCGGCGTTCGCGGACCTGGATAACGATGGCGATCTGGACCTCTACGTCTGCCACTATCTCCGGTATGATCCCAAGAATCCCAGGCGCTGCGAGCACCCTGACACGCCGAGCGTCCACGAATGCAACCCGCTGGATTTCCCATCGCTCCCCGACCATGTCTTTCGCAACGATGCCGGCCGGTTCGTTGACGTGACGGCGCAGGCCGGCTTCGTCGACCCCGATGGACGTGGTCTGGGCGTCGTGGCGGCCGACCTGGACGACGACAACCGGGTCAACCTGTACGTGGCCAACGACATGACGGCGAATGATCTTTTCCACAACCAGGGTGGTTTCCGTTTCGAAGAGACCGGCTCGATCGCGGGGGTGGCCGCCTCCGCGGATGGAGGATTCAAGGCCGGGATGGGCATCGCCTTCGGCGACCTCGACGGCGATGAGCTTCCCGACCTCGCCGTCACCAACTTTTTCGGCGAATCGACGACCTTCTACCGCAACCTGGGTGGTGGGCTCTTCGCCGATCACACGGCGACGATTGGCTTGCTGGCGCCCAGCCGCCCTCTGCTCGGTTTCGGCGTGGCCTTCTTCGACGCCAATAACGACGGCTGGCTCGACCTGATCAGTGCGAATGGCCATATCCTCGACGGCCGGCCGCGGTTTCCCTTGATGATGCCGCTCCAGCTCCTGCTGGGTAGCCATGGCGGAGCATTGACCGACGGCTCGGAGCAGGCCGGCCCCGCGTTCCAGGCGCTGCATCTGGGCCGTGGGCTGGCCGTCGGCGACCTCGATCACGATGGACGACTCGATGTCGTGGTTGTCGTGCAGAACCAGCCGGTCGTGTACCTGCACAACGAATCTGATCGAATGCGCCAGTTCATCACGTTCCAGCTCGAGGGAACGCGCTCGAACCGCGACGCGGTGGGAGCGAGGGTGACGGTCTCCTGCGGTGGCCGGCGCCGGGTGGCCCAGCGAATCGGCGGCGGGAGCTACCTCTCCGCGGCGGACCCACGCCTCCACTTCGGCCTGGATGATGCGCGCGTCGTCGAGTGGGTCGAGGTCCGCTGGCCCTCCGGGCAGATCGACCGGTTCGCGAACCTCGCGGCCGGCACGGGCTACCTTCTCCGGGAGGGGTCCAAGGAGGCAAAGCCGTTGAAGGGCTGGCCCGAGCGGAAAGCTCAGAGCCTCAAGTAAATCTTGTGCTTCTCCAGGTACCGTACGAACAGGTACGTGATCCCGAGGAAGACGGCCAGTGCCATCAGGCCGTACCAGAGGGGCGAGTTGTCGGGCACGACGGTGAGCACGGCTCCTTCGACCATGTGGTGGATGATGTAGGCCGCCAGTGGGTTCTGGCCGAACGTGCGGAAGAACCCGATCTGGAGCCCCCACACGTCGCACAAGGGGATGAACAGGGCATACAAGGCCAGGGCGAAGCCCGAGGAGAACAAGAGTAAACGGCAGGCTGACGATCTTCTTGTTCATCGACCAGTAACTGTGGGGTCGGACCTCGGTCGGAGGCGGCTGCACGAACGGCGGGGTGGCCAGGAGCGATTGCCAGGAACGACCTTGTGCGTTCTTCAGTGGAGGGAGCACCGGCGAGGCTGCGACGTCCTTGCCAATCAAGGCGACCGAGGCGCCCGTGTCGGTGTCGTACAACGTCCCCAGGCAATTGAGGGCGTAGCCGATGACCATCAGGAGGATCCCCGAGCCGAGCAGGCGGCCGGTCGCGCTCCAGGGCGTCCGGCTCGATACCACGTCGTAGGCCAGCGAACCGAACAACATCGGGATCGCCCAGCCGATCAGGCCGAAACAGCCGCCGTCCCACGCGCTCTGGCCCGTCAGACCGAGGAGGCTGTCCAGCCCATTGGGGGAGCCGTAAACGAACGCGAAGTTGAAGAGGTACGACAGGATCAAATGGACGGCCGCACATCCGATCCAGGCCATCGTTCGGACCCGCGCGCTGGCGGCGATCACGGGCATGATCAGGATCTGGGTCAGTCCGATAATGGCCAGGACTTCCCAGAGGTTCGCCTTCAACAGCTCGCCGACCCGGTCCCAGAGCGTGTGATAGACGATGGATGTCACGGAGCGGACGATGCTGTGCTTCTCGCTCTGGGTCAGCTCATGGGGAGGCCACAAACTCTTGAGCTCCGTTCGGAGAGCTTCAATCTGTCGGGCTTTTCGCGTCAGTTTCTTCTCATCCGTGTCCACGACCCTCTTGCCATCCGCAGCGAACAGGCGGAATTGGAGCACGTCGTTCACATCAGCCACGACGATCAGATTCTTGCCCTCTGTCGGGATCGCACTGACGTCGTTCACCGAGGGCATCAATCTCAGGTCGCCGCTTTCCCAGGTCGCCGCAGGCGCCACCTCGACCCAGTCCTTGACCGCGTCGACGTCCTCGCTCATGTACATCACCAGCGAGATCAGGACCAGGGCGAGGCTACGGATCAGCACGTGGCCGTAGGTCCGGACCGGCCCTTGCTGGTCGAGCCGTCTCAGGGTCGTCAACCGGTAGGAGAAGCCGACCGCCATCAGGAAGCTGGGCATGATCGTGTCGGCATAGCTGAAGTACGGATGCCCGTTGTGGTGCTTGAGCACCTCCGGGAAGGCGGCCAGTCCGCCGACGAAGTTCACCAGGAACATCCCCGCGACCGTGTAGCCGCGGAACTGGTCCATCGAGACGATGCGCGAGCTCGCAGCTTTCGGGCTTGGTGATCCGGTACTCATGATCTCGGAGCGACCCACAGGAGAACGGCCGGGCGGAATGAAAAGAGAGCTTAACCACGAAAGAGTCGAAAGACACGAAAAAAATGCAAGAAAACCGTCGGTAGCTCTTGTGGGCGGGGAGGGGAGGGGTCCTGCGGTCTTGCAACCGGACGGGGTCAGGGGACCCGCGCCCATCGCAGATGAGGGGGCCTATCGCTTCGGGTAGCGCGGAGAACCACGTCGAGGTGCGAGCGAAGGTCGAGCGTATCGAAGGAAAAGTGATTCAGATCTGTCGCCCACCGAATCGCAAACAGAGACCAGAGATTGGAACACGAAAGACACGAAAGACACGAAAAAAACTCAGGTATCGTGGGCACCAGACCCGAGTGAGCCAGCAGCTTCCTGTTCTGTTCTGGTGGATGGCCAGTTCGGCTCTGGTGGAGTATTCTCGTTATTTTTCGTGTTTTTCGTGTCTTTCGTGTTCAAAACTCTTGGACCGTTTCCTCCGCCGCCTTGATCGAAGGCGAGCCCCCAGGTTCGGGGTCCGGGGGCTCGCCAGGGGTGGGATGGATCAAGCGAGGTACTCGCGGTCGCGGACGATGCCCGGTTGGGGGAACGGATAGCTCTTGGACTTGGTATCGAGCTGGATCGGGGCCGCGCTGGCCAGGGTCAGCTTGTCGACCTGCGGCGCGAACTCGTTCTTGCACTCGAGAATGTCGCTGAAGGTGACGACCTGTCCGGTGTGGGCCGCCATCCGACCCATCGACGTGACGAGGCTGGCCTCGGCACCGCGCCGGACCTCGTTGTAAAGCTTGTCTTTATGGATGGCATGGATCAGGTCGTCCCACTCGACCTGGTAGGGGTTCGGCTCCGGCTGGGGGAAGGCCCAGACCGTGTCGCTGCGGCGGAAATTCTGCCCCTTGAAGATGCGGCACCGGGCCGGGCTGTGCGAGTTCCACGAGATGATGGCGCAGCCCTTGGAACCGTGCACGTAGCTGGCGAACTCCTGGTTACAGCCATCGATGGTCCGGCCCTCCAGGAACAGCTTGGCGCCGGTTCCGAAGGTGTACTCGACCGAGTAGGTGTCGAAGTTCTGGTCGACGTAGTTGCCCCGATAGGTGCGGGCACCGGTCCCCTTGGCCGAGACCGGCCAGCCGTCCGCCATCCAGCAGCATTCGTCGATGTTGTGGATGTAGAAATCGCTGTAGCAGCCGCCGCTGGCCCAGAGGAATCCGTGGAAATTCTTGATCTGGTACATCAGCTCGCTGATGCCGTCGGGCTTGGGGCCGGTGAGCGCCGAGCCGACGGGACCATGCTGGCGGTAGGCCCGGAGCATCAGCACGTCGCCGATCTCGCCGTCCTTGATCCGGTTGAACAGCTCCTGACGCGCCTCGCAGTGGCGGCACATCAAGCCGACGCCGACCTTGAGGTTTTTCTTCTTCGCCTCCTCGGCCAGAGTCAACATCTTCCGGGTCGTCGGCCCATCGACGGTGACGGGCTTCTCCATGAAGGTGTGGATGCCCTTCTCGATGGCGTAGGTGAAGTGGACCCAGCGGAAGGCCGGCGGGGTGGTGAGAATGACGACATCGCCCGGCTTGAGGCAATCCATGGCCTTCTGGTAGGCGTCGAATCCGATGAACTGGCGATCCTTGGGTACATCGACCTGGGAGCCATGGGACTTCTTCAGCTCTTCGTAGCTGTCGTCCAGCCGATTCTTGAAGACATCGGCCATGGCGACGAGCTTGATGGGCCCTTGCTTGGTGCTGAGGGCGTTGTCAGCCGCTCCGGTGCCGCGGCCGCCGCAGCCGACCAGGGCCACGTGGATCGTGCTGTCCCCGGCCGCATGCACGGCCGGAACCATGACGCCCGCCAGGGCCGAGGCCGTGGCCACGGTGCCCGTCGTCTTGAGGAAATCGCGACGGGACGCGCCGTCGTTCGAATCAGTCATGATGTCGGCTCCTTGGAGAGATAGGGCGCATAGCGCAGGTGGGTGTACAAGCAAGCCAGTCCAGGTGCGATCGTCGTCCGGTCGCCTCCGCCGCCTGGCGTGTGGAGGGCGCGGGCCTTGGGCCGGACGCGGACGTCAGAAACGACCACCCGACTCTGGGCGCGCTACGCCTTCCCGCGAGAAGGAGGCGAGAAACTTTGACGTTAAAGATCAGTTTAACACGCTGGCTGCGTACTTCCAAGTAGTCGGTAGGAGGCAGTCCGCAGTACGCAGTCTGAAAAAGGCATCATCACCGGATGCATCTCCCGGACGGTTGCGGGATCCTTGCCCGGCGAGGAACGGGGCCAAATCCATTATCATCGGAGGCTCGGGTTCGGATAATGGATCGCGGCCTGGGCAATGATCCAGCCAACAGGACGGTCTTCCTCCCGTTGTTACGGCGTACCGAGCGAGCGACGCATGCGAATCGAGCAGATCGACCTGAAGGTGGTCCGGCTTCCGCTGGTGCGACCGTTCCAGACGAGCTCCAGCCGCAAGGCGCATCTCGACCATATTCTGGTGCGGGTGGTGGCCGGCGGGGCAATCGGCTGGGGTGAGTGCGCCAGCCCGTCAGACCCGTATTACTGCCCCGAGACCACGGAGACCTGCTGGCACATCCTCAAGGATTTCCTGGCTCCCGCGGTCCTTGGCCGGGAATGGTTGACGATCGAGGAACTGGTGAGCCTGTACGGGAGGGTGAAGGGGAACCGGTTCGCCAGGGCCGGGCTGGAGATGGCCTGCTGGGACCTCCTGGCCCGCGCGCGGGGAGCTTCACTGCATGCTCTGATCGGCGGTACACGGGCAGAAATCCTCTCGGGGGTCAGTCTGGGGATCGAGGGCCGGATCGAGGACCTGTTCGACCAGGTCGATCGATATCTCGAGGAAGGCTACCGTCGGATCAAGTTGAAGATCGCCCCGGGCTGGGATGTGGATGTGGTCCGGCGAGTCCGCGAGCGATATCCTTCGATCGCGCTCCAGGTCGACGCCAATTCGGCGTACACCCTCGAGGATATCCCCACGCTCCAGGCGCTCGACGAGTTCAACCTGCTCTTGATCGAACAACCGCTGGCCCACGACGATATCATCGACCACGCCAGGCTCCAGGCGGCCTTGAAGACGCCGATCTGTCTGGACGAGAGCATCCACTCGGCCGACGACGCGCGGAAGGCCCTCGACCTGGGCGCCTGCCGGGTGATCAATATCAAGGTGAGCCGCGTCGGCGGCCTGCTCGAGGCAAAGCGAGTGCACGATGTTTGCCAGGCGCGCGGCGTCCCGGTCTGGTGCGGCGGCATGCACGAGTTCGGCATTGGCCGCGCGGCCAACGTGGCCATCGCCGCCCTGCCCGGATTCACGCTGCCCGGCGATGTCTCGGGCTCGGATAAGTATTACGCCGAGGACATCGTCGAGCCGCCGATCCTGGCTCATCACGGTGCGATCCGCGTATTCGAGGGGCCCGGTCTCGGGGTCGAGCCGATCGAGGAGCGCATCGAAGCACCGGACACTTCGCGCGCTCACGCTCGCGGAGTGAAGGAGCTTGTATGAGCAAGAAAAGCATCCAGGACTTGCGGGGTCAGATCCACGCCGACCGTCGAGGCGACCTGCTGCGCCTTCTCGAAGAGTTCGTGCGTTTGGAATCGCCCAGCCGCGACAAGCCGGCGCTCGACGTCCTGCGGAACGCTCCTGATGAGGCTCCTGCGCGTCGGGCACGGCATTGGTCGAGGTGATCACGTAACACCCGGGGAGGCGACCATGTCTTCGCTCGATTCCCCGGGCCGAGCGATCGATGCCCGGCGCTGGTTCTGGGCCATTTCGACACCGTCTGGCCCAAGCGGGACAATCGAGAGGATGCCATTTCGCGTCGAGGACGGTCGCGCTTTCGGCCCAGGCATCTTCGACATGAAAGCCGGCTTGGCGATGTTCTCCTCCCTGATGATGGCTGAAGTCTTCTCAGGCCCTCGGCGCTCGATTCCGCGGCCGGTCTGGGTCTTGTTCACTTCGGACGAGGAGATCGGCAGCCCGACGTCACGCTCTCTGATTGAAGACGTGGCGCGCGCAGTGTGCCTATGTCCTCGTGCTCGAGCCGCCGCTGGCCGACGGCAGCCTCAAGACGGCGCGGAAGGGGGTCGGCCGGTTCCGGCTCGACGTCCAGGGCAAGGCCGCCCATGCGGGTGTGGCTCCCCAGGACGGTCGCAGCGCGATCGTGGAACTGGCCCACCAGGTGTTGCGAATTCAGGACATGCAGGACCCGACGGCCGGGACAACGCTGAATGTCGGCGTGATCCAGGGCGGCACGACGGCCAACGTCGTCCCGGCGCAGGCGTCGGCGGAGATCGACGTGCGGGTGACCACCCTGGCGGAAGCCGAACGGATCGCGCGAGCGTTTCAAGCTCTGCAGCCCGGTCACGGATGATGTGCAAGTCGCGGTGATCGGTGAATTCACGAGGCCGCCGATGGAGCGAACGCCCGCGATCGCCGCCCTCTTTGAACAGGCTCAGCGCATCGGCCGCGAGATGGGCCTGGAACTCACCGAGGGCTCGACGGGCGGCGGCAGCGACGGCAACTTCACCGCGGCGCTGGGCATCCCGACGCTCGATGGCCTCGGCGCGCGCGGCGGCGGCGCTCACGCCGATGACGAGCACATCCTGATCGACTCGCTCCCCGAACGGGCCGCGTTGCTGGCTCTCCTCTTGCTCGAATTGCAGGTCGAATCATGACCGACGCCACTTTGACCTTGAAGCTCGACGACGAGATCACGATCCGGCGGGCCGAGACGGTCGCCGACTACCGTGCCTGCCAGGACGCCCAGCGCCGGGCCTGGGGGATCTCCGAGGACGGCTACCTGATCCCCGTGGCCACGATGGTCGGCGCCAACCTGCACGGCGGGCCTGGTCCTTGGTGCGTTCCTGCCGAACGGCGATGCGGTCGCGATGTCGTTCGCCTTCCTCGGACGCATCGAGGGCCGGCTCTGCCTCTATTCCCAGTTGACGGGCGTGGTGCCCGGGTACCAGTCGCAGGGGCTGGGCTATCAGATCAAGGTCGTGCAGCGCGATTTCGCCCGTGCCGAGGGGATCGGCCTCATCGCCTGGGCCTTCGACCCGCTCCAGGCGGGCAATGCCCATTTCAACCTCGCCCGGCTGGGCGCGACCGCCGGGCGTTACATCGACAACATGTACGGCGAGCGGACCGATGCACTCAACGCGGGCGTCCCCACCGATCGACTGATCGCCGAGTGGAAGGTGGATGCGGAATCGAACGTCTGGATCCGTCCGGATGCGGCGGCCGTCTTTCCCCAGCTCCTCAATACCCATATCGAGGAAGATGAAGCCGGGCGTACGCTCGTGCCCTCCAGCATCGGACCGGTCTTCGAGCGCCTCGAATGCTGCTCGAGATTCCCGCGGATATCGCCAGGCTGAGGCAGGAGCGGCCCGAACTGGCCGAACATTGGCGCCGGGCGGTCCGCCGGGCGTTCCAGACCGTATTCGACTCTGGCTACCGCGCGATCCATTTCGTCCGCGACGAGAGCGAGGGTCGGCGCCGGGTCTTCTATGTCCTCGAGCTTCGAGAGACCTGAGCGGTCCATTCGCCGGAGAAAACCGTATAATCGAGCGGACCGGCCTGGCCCTTGCGTCCGGGGCACGAATGGAGTGAACCCGTCCGATGAACCGCGATCCTCTCCAGCGAACGCATTACCAGGGCCTTCGCAAAGGCGGGCGCAGGCTCGTGCTGGTGGCCAAACTCGTCCAGCTCGGCTTCCTCGGCCTGGGCTTGGCGATCTTTCTGGACCAGTCGCGAACGCTGCTCTCGGATGCTCAGTTCACCTGGGGCGAGCGGAACATCATGGGAATCATCGCGCTCTCGTCACTGGGCGGGTGCGGGTTCGCAGGCTGGGTGATCGGCCGATTGATCGCGGTGGCGGCCGAGCTGTTCGACGCGATGGCGGACACCGCCGAGTCGGCCTGGCGGACGACGGAATTGATCGAGCGCCAGGTCGTCCCGACCCTGGCGCGGATCGCATCGGCCCTGGAGCAGTCGAGCCACGAACGGACCGAGCCGGCGCGGCACCGCCCGGCCAAACCCTGAGAACGGATCGCTACCCCCATGGAGAAGAGCCCTCAACGTCCGTCCTCGGCCCCGAAACCCGAAGCCGCCCGCGCGGCCGAAGTGCCTGCCGCGACCGAATCGACGTTTGTCCCGTCCGAGGAGGCGGTCGAGCGACGGTCGCGGCGCTGGCAGTGGATCGGCCTGAGCCTCCTGGCGATCCTGGCCACCGGAGCGGTGGTCGTCATGGTCTACTGGCCGCGACTCAAGCCGAAACCGCGCGTCCTGGACGAGGTCGAGCACGTGGCCAAGAGCTACCTCGATGCGCTGGTTCGCCAGGACGAGGAGTCCGCCCGCAAGCTGAGCACCATCGACGAGCCGCCAGCCATCCGTTCGGTACGGAGCTTCGCCCACCAGAAAGTCCACGATCACCAGATCAAGGGCTCGTTCGCACCACTGGCGACGTTGCACACCAAGATCGACGCGGACTTTGCCTATGATGCCGGAGCCAAGCGGTTCACGCCCAAGAATCCCCTGGGGATCGCCGGTGAGACGCTCGACAAGCTTCACGAGGTCGAAGAATCCGCCAAGAAGTCGGACCTTTACGAAAAGATGCAGAGTGGCGATCCCAACGACATCTTCGATGCGGCCGAGCAGTTCGGCAAAGTCTTCGAAAACCTGTCCAAGACGACGCTCAAACCCGAGCGCATCCTGCCGACCTACAAGATGCTCATCGAGTCGGCCAAGCCGCCACTGCCCGAACCGGCCAAGGCGCTGGCCCTCGATGTCGCCGAATCGCCCCAGCAATGGGACGGCCTCCTCAAGCGGCCGTTCTGGACGCTCAAGCCGGATGGCCCCTTCGTCTACGAGCAGGCCGAGGTGACCGCAACAGTGACCGATCGGCTCGCCTCGCTGGGCGACCCGCCGAGTCGATTGCGGTTGAAGCTCGTGCGGTTTCGACTCGAAGGCATCGACACCGGCTGGAAAGTCGTCTCGGCCCGTCGCATCCAGCCCGGCGACGAGACGGCGGCACCGACGAAGACTCCCTCGTCTTCCTCAACAAGAGTGAAAACCCGCCCAGGCGCTCGCTGGGCGATCCACCGGCGGCGAAGTGACCTGAGGCTTTTCCGATGGAAATCTCCAAGCAAGATCGCTAACGTGGACCGAAGATGGGATCGTCGCACCACGATGGGCGATTAGCTCAGCGGTTAGAGCCCTGCTTTACACGCAGGATGTCAGGGGTTCGAGTCCCTTATCGC
>CAWJTQ010000031.1:0-176464 GCA_963845695.1 uncultured Isosphaeraceae bacterium
GCGGCCTGGATGGTTTGATCGATGTCGTCCTCAGTGTGCGCAGCCGACACAAAGGCGGCCTCGAACTGACTGCACGGCAGGTAGACGCCGCGGACGAGCATCTCCCAGAAGAAGCGGGCGAAGAGCTGGGTGTCGCTCCGTCGTGCGTCGTCGTAGTTGCGCACGGGACCGTCGTGGAAGAATAGGGTCAGCATGCTTCCGACGCGCTGGACGACGTGGGGGATGCCACCGTCGGTCGCGGCTCGGTCGAGCCCCTCGGCCAGCCGGGCGGAGAGCGCTTCGAGTCGCTCAAAAGGGGGCTGGTCGCGGAGAAGACGCAATGTGGTCAAGCCGGCGGCCATCGCCAGGGGGTTTCCCGAGAGCGTGCCGGCCTGGTAGATCGGCCCGACGGGCGAGACATGATCCATGATCTCGGCCGAGGCGCCATAGGCCGCCGCGGGCAAGCCACCGCCGATGATCTTACCCAGTGCCGACAGGTCTGGCGTGATCCCATACAGGGCCTGGGCGCCCCCGTACGCTACGCGGAAGCCGGTCATCACTTCGTCGAAGATGAGTAAGGTCCCGTGTGTCTCGGTCAACTCGCGCAGCGCCGCGAGATAACCTGGCTCGGGCGGGACCAGCCCCATGTTGCCGGCGATCGGCTCCAGCACGACCGCGGCGATTTGGCCGGGGTATCGCTCCAGGACGTCGGCCACAGCATACGCGTCGTTGAAAGTACAGAGGATCGTATCCTGCGCGGCCCCCTCGGTCACACCGGGGCTGTTCGGCGTCCCGAGCGTCGTGGCAGCCGAGCCGGCCTGGACCAGCAAGGCGTCGATGTGCCCGTGGTAATGTCCGCTCATCTTGACGATCTTCGATCGGCCCGTGACGCCTCGAGCCACCCGGACGCGGACATCGCCGCCTCGGTCCCCGACGAGACGAACCGTACCTTCTCGATCGAGGGAACGGCTTCGGCCACCGTCTCGGCGATCTCGACTTCGCGCACGGTCGGCGCGCCGAAGCTCGACCCGAGCTCGAGCGCCTCGGCCACGGCCGCGCGGACCTGGGGATGGGCATGTCCCAGGATCATTGGTCCCCATGAGCCGATGTAATCAATGTATTTATGATCATCAATATCGTAAAGATAGGCTCCCTGGGCGCGCGCGATGAACGGTGGCTCGCCGCCGACCGCGCCGAAGGCCCGCGCCGGGCTGTTCACGCCGCCGGGGATCACCCGATTGGCCCGCGCGAAGGCCGCGTGGCTCTGGGCGAGGCGGAAATCGGGTCGGGACAGCGCAGGCGTCTCGGGCATCATTCCCCCAGGTTCTCGTCGATGGCGACATGGTCCGGGCGGAGACGGATGCGTCGCATGCTTGTCTGAGTGGCTACCAGGCAAAAGCGAGGTCATGGCCGTAAAACCTTGCCGAGACAGGCTTTGCGGCGAGAACGGCAGAGGATCTCCGTAACTTATTCCGTATCAACGAGTTGCGGCCAATGTCTGTGGCGTCTCACCTGTTATTCCACCTGTTCTCTGGAAATCGTCCGGTGGTCGCAAGACGCGCGCTATCGTGTCCGTCAACCCCGCCTCAGCCACCGCGCCACATCGAGGGCATGATACGTCAGGATCACATCAGCACCAGCACGTTTGATCCCGGTGAGGGTCTCGAGAACGATCCTGCGCTCGTCGATCCAGCCGTTCGCGGCAGCGGCCTTGATCATGGCGTACTCGCCCGAGACGTTGTACGCCGCCAGCGGAACACCGAAAGCCTCCTTTACGCGTCGGATGATGTCCATGTACGCCAGCGCAGGCTTGACCATGACCATGTCAGCCCCTTCTGCAAGGTCGAGGGCCACTTCACGGAGGGCCTCATCGGAATTGGCCGGGTCCATCTGGTAGGTCCGGCGGTCGCCGAAGCTCGGAGCACTCTCGGCCGCGTCACGGAATGGACCGTAGTAGCCGCTGGCGAACTTCGCCGCGTAGGACAGGATCGGCAGGTTCACGAATCCTTCCGCATCGAGGCCCTTCCGAATCGCCTGGACCATGCCGTCCATCATACCCGACGGCGCGATCACGTCAGCACCGGCGCGGGCGTGGCTCACCGCCTGAGCGGCGAGGAGCGGGAGCGTCGCGTCGTTGTCGACATCCATCCGACCGCCAGTTTCCTTCAAGGGACCACAATGGCCATGGTCCGTGTACTCGCAGAAACAGAGGTCGGTGATGATCCCGAGCCCGGGCGCAGTCCGCCGGACCACCCGGATCGCTTCCTGGACAATCCCGTCGTCGCGGACGGCGGCCGACCCTCGCGCGTCCTTGTGCTCCGGAATCCCGAAGAGGATGATTCCCTGGATGCCCAGTTCGGCAACCTCGGCGACCATCTCGCTGAGCCGGTCCAGTGAAAGCTGGTACTGGCCGGGCATCGAGGCGATCTCGCGCCGAAGGTTCTTTCCGTGGTAGACGAACAGGGGGTAGATCAGGTCGTCGACGGCCAGGTGGTTCTCTGTCAACACCGCGCGAAGCCACGGATGGCTCCGGAGCCTCCGAGGTCGATGGAGGGGATAGCCGGCGGCAGGTTGGTAGGTCATCGTTCTCTAATCCTTGCTCTTTGGTCCTTGAGTCCTTGGTTCACAGTTGCTCGTGGTTCATGGCCTCGGGAGAGGCAAACTGGGTCGAGGACACGTTACCCAGGCGACGACAGGTCTTCCAAGGACTCGAGGACCAATGGGATCAATACCCCCGGCGCGGCGGGGGAGGCGGCTGCGGATGCAGCCGGACTTCGTTCCCGTTGGCGTCGAAGCACTCGATCATCAGGTGCTCAGCCGGGGCATCCTCGGCGAAGCTGATTTGGATCGACATGTTGCAGTCGAGCTCCATCCGAGCGATCTCCTTCCGCTTGCGATTATTCAAGTAGGCGGCGACCTTCGAGCTCACGGAGATGGCGATCCGCCGGATCTCGTCGCGGTGGGTGGCCAGAGCCAGCAGCCGCATGACGTCGATGGCCATGCTCTCCCCGGTCTTGACGACTCCCGCGCCGGAGCATTGCGAGCAGTCCTCGTAGATCGACCGCTTCAGACTGGGCCGGATCCGCTGGCGGGTCATTTCGATGAGGCCGAAGGCACTCATGCGGAGGACCTTGGTCCGGGCGCGATTGCGCTTGATGGCTTCTCGCAAGGGCGCTCGACCCCACGGCAGTGGCGCTCCTCACGCATGTCGATGAAATCGTTGACGATCACGCCGCCGAGGTCGCGGAGCCGGAGCTGGCGTGCGATCTCCCGCGCCGCCCGCAGGTTCATCTCGTAGGCCGTCCGCTCGGCGTCGTCCTCCACGCGGAAGTTCCCCGAGTTGACGTCGATGGCTACCAGGGCCTCGGTCTGATCGATCACGATCGAGCCCCCTTCCGGTAGCGGCACGTGTTGACGCTGGATCTTGGAGATCTCGTCCTCGATGCCGTACTTGTGGAAGAGGGGCACCTTCTCGTCGTAGAGTTTCAGGCGGTTGACGAACCGGGGCATCACCACGCGAAGGAAATCCTGCGCCCGTTCGAAGGCCGAGGGCTCATCGATCCAGATCGTATCGATTTCCGATGTGAAGATGTCGCGGATCGTCCGGATGATCATGTCCGATTCTTGATAGATCGGCGTGGGTGCGCGGGACTTCTTGATGTCGCCGAAGGATCACCTTCCAGAGCCGCAACAGGTAGGCGAGGTCGCGAGCCAGTTCGCGCTTGGTCCGCTCCAGACCGGCGGTCCGGACGATGAAGCCCAGCCCCTTGGGGGGATTCAGCTCGAGCATGATCTCACGGAGCTTGCGTCTCTGTCCTTCGTTGACGATCTTGCGGGAGACGCCGACGCGATTGAGGCCGGGCATCAGGACGAGGTATCGGCCGGGGATGCTGATATAAGTTGACAGGGTCGGCCCCTTGGTGCCGATGCTCTCCTTGATGACCTGGATGAGGACCTCGTCTCCGCGCCGGAAGATTTCTTGGATCGGCGGCTTAGCCGGGCCGCGGGTTCGGCCGGGCCGTCCGCCACGGGCCGGCTCCTCACCCGGTTTGGATCGAGGTTCGGGGCCGCCGCGCAAGCCCATTTCTCGCTCGAGCTCTTCGATCTCTTCGATCTCCTTGCGGATCTCCTGCTCGAGTTCGGCGTCAATCTCCTCTTCAACCACGGGTCGGCGCTCGTCGATCGCGAAATCATCTTCGTCGAGTGTGCGGTCACCATGCCCGGCCATCTCTTCCAGGTCGAGGTCGTCGAGATCGCCGAGCGTTTCGGCGTCCGGTCGGGTGCCGCGGGCGAAGGGCCGCGAGGGCTCCTCCGCGGGGAACTCTTCGTAGTCCGCCTCGAGGTCCTCCGGAGCGGGGAGTGGTGAAGGTTTCGAACTTGCTCGGTTCGCGGTCCAGCTCCCGGCGCCGGCCACGGCGCCGGCGCCGGCGCCGAGCCTCGGGCCGGGCCGGGCCGGCAGCCGCGGGAGTCTCGTCCTCCAACAGATTCAGGTCCTCCTCGTCCGCGACCTCCGGGGCCCGGGCACTCGCGGATTCTTCGACCAAGTGGTCCGCCTCGCGCTCTGGCCACTCCGATTCAACGGGGAAGAGTTCCGATCCGAACGGGGAGTCGCTGGAGCGCAACCGTTCACGACGGGGAATGTAACCGGGCTCGCCGGCACGCGCGTGAGGCCGGGGTCGTTCCCGATCGCGGTCACGGGTCCGGTCGCGTTCGGGTTCGCGCTCGACGACTGGGCTCGGAGGTCTCTGGGACCCTGCGGCGCTCTGGATCGGAAGGACGATCGACGCCAGGCTCCGGAGCGACGGGCGTCTCTCGCGACCGGTCCCAATCGCCTCCTCGGGATCGGATTGCCGTGCGCCCACCACGCCGGCGCGGCGGTTCTTCGAACGGTGGGATCTCCCCGAAATCGGGCTCCACGCGCAGGTGTTCGCCAGCCGGTTCGAGGTCAGGCTCCGGGATTGCAGGCTCTCCACGTTCCGCCGACGGCGAGGGACGCCCGCGACCAGGCCCGGTCGGGGTCCGGCCTCGACCGCGTCCCCTGCGGGGCTCCCGGTTGCCGAACGACTCGATCTCCGGCTCCGGGATCCCCGGCTCGGCGCGATCCCGTGGCTCACGCTCGACCGGGAAGGACGGCGACACCCGGTGACGGGCGCGCTCCGGCCCTTCCAGATCACCAGGCCGATCCCGGTCGAACGCGGACCGCGAGCGATGGGTGCGGCTGGGGGGCAGATCGGGATCGAACGGCTCCTCCCGCTCGAATCCCGGCACCGGTGGCTCCGGCGGCTCGTCGTGGACGGATTCCCGCTCGGGCCAGAATTCCGACGCCCGTTCAGTTTCGGGCTCACGGCGCCAGCCGATCTCCTCGTCCCAGCCGCGTTCGGGCTCCGTGGACCAGGACTTTGGTTCCGACGGTTCGGAGACCTCGGTCAAGATATCTTCGGTGTAAGGAGCGCCTGCGGGTGTTCGAGGTGGCTCGGCCGAGCGGGGCTGGGGCACCAAGTCGGAGTCCTGGTCCGCCAACCCTTCACCGAAACGTCGCGGCGGCTCGGAGCGATCACGCCGGCCTCGAATCGATTGGTCGGGACGTTCGCGGTCGCGCCCCCGGTCTCGATCCCGATCGCGGGACCGTTCCTCACCTCGTGGGGGCGGACTGGGAAACGAAGGCGGAATCTCGCCTTGGTCGGCGGAGAGCCCGGGACGCCGATCGTCCCGACCGCGACCGTGGTCTCGGCGCGGCTCGCGCCGCTTACCTCGATCGCGTTCGCGACCCCGTAGCCTCGATCCCGGTTCTTCCTCACCCGGCGGATGCCGATAGAAATACTGGGGCTCGACGTCCGACACGTGCAGGAACCCATTGCGCCCGACCGAGAAGTCGACGAAGGCCGCCTGGATCGCCGGCTCGAGGTTGACGATCTTCCCCTTGTAGATGTTGCCTGTATAGCTTTCGTGGCTCGTCCGTTCGACGTACAGCTCCTCGAGAACACCGTCCTCGACGATCGCGATGCGGCATTCTTCGGGCTGGAGCACGTTGATCAACATTTCTTTCTTCATGCGGTGTCTTTCCGGGACTTGCGCCGAAATCTCGGCGTCGATGTTCGGTTAGGAATCAATCCGACTCCAGGGAGAGTGTCAGAAACGCCCCGCACCTCGCGGGTGAGACGGCCTGGCTCGATGCGATCAGCCATCTAGATCCACCTCGGTGCGAGTGAGGACAGCCCCATCATCCAGCGTGTCGCGGAGAGAGAGCGCCTCGAGCAGGTCCTCCGGCCTGGCGGATCCGTCGGAGGAAACCGCGAGACGGAAACGAAGTATCCCCTCGGGCGACAATTCGGCCGAGACAACGTGCGGGCGCAGGTCGAAGGCCTGCTCACGATCCCGTCTGCGCCGGATCTGGGGCCAGGTCTCGGCGGAGACTACGGCTTCCACAGCAGCACGGGCCTGGTCGATCCGGTGGCAGGCCACTGGGATCTCGTACTCGACCGAGCGGGGCCGCGGCGCGGGCGCGTCCGGCGGCAATGGCCGAGCGTCAACCCAGTTGAATCCTGGCGGGGTCACCGCCGAGAGCCGCTCCAAGAGTTGAGACGGCTCCCACGGTTCCAACAACTCGAGATCCACGATCTCGCGCCGAGCCTCGATCCCCAGGCCCAGGGCCAGGGCGAACGTCATCTTCGGCCGCGGATTGAATCCCTGGGTCACGACCATCGGAACCCTCGCGCGCCGGAGCATTCGCTCCAGGCAGCGCAGGATGTCCAGATGGCTAACGAGTCGAAGGTCACCGCATTTGGCGAAGCGGAGACGCACCTTGGTAGCTCTTGTCATATCCGGCGGTCGAGCAGGCCGCTCCGATCCGATCGCGTCGGATGGGGTATACCGCGCCGATTCGGACGTCGGTCTCCTCGCCATCCTCTGAGGTCTTGATAAAGGCGTCTCGAGTGGCCG
This sequence comes from uncultured Isosphaeraceae bacterium, assembly GCA_963845695.1. GTDB lineage: Bacteria > Planctomycetota > Planctomycetia > Isosphaerales > Isosphaeraceae > CAWJTV01. The sequence continues at coordinate 6,919 of CAWJTQ010000031.1, forward strand.
TCCGCCGGACTGCTCCGCGCACCGACGGGCACGTCCCGCTCAGCGGTTGGCGAAACAGGTGACCGGCTCGTAGCGGCTCGCCACGAGTCGCACGTGAAAACTCGCTAAACCCCTTCAGGGTGTTCTTTCCTAGGATCTCAGCGCCCTGCGCCATCTTTGGGTGTTCCCGATTCACGATTCAAGAGAGAGATGATTCCGCAATCTTCAATCCCGAATCTCGAATCTAGAGTCTTTCCCGGGATGTGGCCGAGGGTCGCGTCAGGGATCACACAAGGCTTCGATTCATCGTCTGGCCTTCGCGCGCGGTCTCGGGGTTCCGACCGATCCGCACCGCAACAGGGAGGGAATTCCGCCCAACTAGGGCGATCAACCAACGTCCGGTGGGGTGTCAGGCGGCTCCGACATCGACCGGCGCAAAGCCGACTCCAACCCCTCGACCACGTCGTGCGCCGTCTCACGGCGGAGTGCCGCGGCGGCCACTTCTTCCGCGTCCTGCAGTCGGATCCCGCGGATCACCCGCTTGATCTCGGGTAGCTGGTGGGGGGGCATGCTCAATTGGCGGATCCCCAGGCCCAGTAGGAGCATCGTGTAAAGTGGCTCGCCACCCATCGTCCCACACACGGTGGCCTCGATCCCGCGATTGCGGGCGGCTTCGACCACCATGGCGATGAGGCGGAGGACGGCGGGATCAGCAGCATTATACAGATCGGCGACGGTTTCGTTGGTCCGGTCAACGGCCAGTGTGTACTGAATCAAGTCATTGGTTCCAATGGAGAAAAAATCCACCTCCTTTGCCAGGTGATCGGCGATGAGGGCGGCGGCCGGCACTTCGACCATGACGCCGACCGGCAGTTTTTCGGGGATCGGGTGACCCTCCGCCGTAAGCTCGACGGCGACCTCGTTCAAGATGGCCCGCGCGGCTCGCAATTCCACCAGAGTCGTCACCAGAGGAAACAGGATCCGGACCGGTCCCAGCACGCTGGCGCGCACCAGCGCGCGAAGTTGTGTTCGGAACAAATCCGGTTCGCGGAGCGACAAACGTATGCTCCTGAGCCCCAGAACCGGGTTGGGTTCGACGTAGCCGCCCTGTCGGTAACCGACGAGCTTATCGGCACCCAGGTCGAGCGTCCGGATCGTGACCGGGCGGCCGCCGAGCGACCGAACGACGCTGGCGTACACCTCGAACTGCTGGTCTTCGCTGGGAGGAGCCTGGGCGTTCAAGAACAGGAACTCCGTGCGAAACAACCCGACACCCGCAGCCCCGCGCTCCAGACAGACTGGGACCTCATCGCCGAACTCGATATTACCCCACAGCTCGACTCGGTAGCCGTCGAGTGTCTCGGCAGGCTGATCGGCCAGGCGCGCCAGATCCTGGAACCGCGCCGATCGCGCCTCGGCCATCCGCCGATAGCGCCGCTGGGTCGGTTCATCGGGGTCAAGGATGATCAGGCCCCGGTCGCCATCCACGATGGCCAGGCGGCACGGCCGGGCCCGATCCAGGAACGGCCCCAGACCGGCCACCGCGGGGATCTCCAGTGCGGCCGCCACGATGGCCGTGTGACTGGAGCGTCCTCCCACCTCTGTGGCAAAACCCGGAACGCGTCGTCTATCCAGTCCCGCAGCCTCACTCGGGGTTAGCTCATGCGCCAGCACGATCGCCGGTGCGGCCAGCCCGTTGGGCAACGGCTCGCGCCTCTCGCCAATGAGATGAGCGAGGATCCGGGCCTGGATGTCCCGAAGGTCGACGGCGCGCGCGGCGAAATGCGACGCGTCGAGCCGTTCTAGCCGCGATGCGTACCCCTCCAGCACCTCGACCACCGCGTGCTCGGCCGGGATCCGTTCCTGCTCGATGAGCTGGCTAGTTTCGCGCCGCAGCGTCGGGTCGGCAATCATCCGGGTATGGGCCGCCAAGATTTCAGCATACTGCGGTCCTAGCCGGGTGCGGACTTCCGCCTCGTCGCGACCGGCGCCGGCGCGCGGCCTCCAGTCCCCGATCCAACCGCTCCCACTCGCGCGTGACTGCACCTTCGGCGATCGATCGGGGGGGCAGGTGCAGGCCGTGCGGATCCAGCACCACCACCGGGCTAATGGCGATGCCCGGGCTGATAGCGATCCCCCGCAGGACCTGCATCGGCCGCGCTGAGGGATTCCCGGTTATATTCGCTGTGACCGAACGCGGCATGTCGGGATTCCAAGCAAAGACGCCCGTCGACAACCTGCCACCTTCCGTCGACGGCCCGCCACGCGATGGCCACCGGCGCCCGGGACATTGGCGGTCAAGGGTGCGAGTCTCTTTCCCTCATCGAGACGGCTCCGTACCTGGCTGTGCCTCGAGGGGCTGCCCATTCGGGTCCTCGTAAAACCGGGCCGAAACCAGACCGGCCAGCGCCTCGATCGCCTCGACGGCGTCCGGCCCGCGCGCCTCCAATTCCAGCCGCGACCCGCACTCGGCGGCCATCATCGTCAGACCCAGGAAGCCCTTGCCATCAACCTCATTGCCATTGAACCTGACCCGGATATCCGACTGGAACCGCGAAGCGAGTTCCACGAATTTCTGGGCGGGACGGAAGTGCAGGCCGAGATTGTTCGTAATCTCGACCCAGCGCTGGGCGACTGTCGTATCGTGGCTCATCGGCGGCTCGATCGGCCTGGGCCGGGGACAAGCGACCGCCGGGTTCCTCTAGGAGGCCCCCGCGGCCCATATCATCTTCGTGTTCTACCGTGAAGGCTCCGACCAAGATTCTCCCACAGTGACGGCGATTTCTTAGGCGGTGATCGAGGAATTCCATCCGTCGGAGTTCGGATGCCCCTGGCCCGACCGGGATCTGACCGCCCTCGCAGCCGACATGAGTTCGCCGGGCTAGAACCCTCATGCTGACCCGTGATCGGCTTCCTCCAGCACATGGATCACATTTTCGCGTGACACAGCCTGCGCAAGAAGCTCACAAAACGTTCGTCTTTCAAGTGTCGGGAGATATTCTCCAGCGCCCGGAGATGGTCGCCGGGCTGATTCTGAGGCGACACTAATAAAAAGAAGATGTCCACCGGCTCGCCGTCCAAGGCCGCAAAATCCACTCCACGTCGGGATAACGCAACCGTCCCGATCAGTCGCTGGAGCGTCGGATGCCGGGTATGCGGAACCGCCACGCCTTGGCCGATACCCGTCGAGCCGAGTTCCTCGCGTCCGAGAATCGCCCGGATCACACTCTCCACATCGTTCTCGCTCAGCCGGCCGGCACGGTGGAGGCTACCCACCATCTCGCGGATCGCCTCCTCCTTACCCATGGCCTGCAGATCGACCACAATGGCCTCTCGTACCACGAAATCCAAGAGCTTCATCCGCCCCTCCAACGACGGGCCGACCTGCCGACGGTTGACTCGTTCCCGCCCTCTCCCGGAGCGGTCCACGGCAAACCACCATTCGCTCGTCTCAATCACGGGCCGACCGTTGTTGCCCCGGCCAGCGACCGCCGTGACCAGATGCGCCCCGAGCCGGTTTCACCGCCTAGACCTCATCGAGATTGCCATCTGTCCCCTCCGGAGACAGCGGAGACGCCAAATCCTCGAACGAAGAACCTCCCAGGGTTGCATCGCCTTTGTGCTTCTGCACCCGCCCCTTGTACCGCCGGAGCTGTTGTTCGATCTTGTGCACACAAGCATCCATAGCCGCTTCCGGGGTCGCCGCCCGATTCCCGGGCCACAAAATCGTGCTTGTGTTCCGCCGAGACCAGGATCTCGATTTCCCAGGCATGCTTGACGTGGTCCACTGCCACTTCGATCGCCATGAGCCGACCGAAATATTTCAGCAGTTTCTCGGCCTTTTCATGCAGGTAGCGATGTTGCTCGGCGTCCAACCCAGCATGGCGGGTCGAAATCTCGATTTGCACCCAGAGGCTCCTAGCTAAGTCAACCGGTCACTCTCGACGTCGTGGACGAGGGCGACTCATTAACTTAACCCTATTTCCTACAGCCGGTCAAGACGTCACCGGCTCGAAGCTCAATAAGCGGGGACAGCTCTTCCGATGCAACATCTTGAGAATGAATCAGTTCGGAGGGTACTATCTCCACCAACGCCCATCCCGTATGGTAGACCGGCCACTCCTATAGTCACCCCAGCGACCACGCCACGACGAACCTTCGTATAGCTTACTTTAGCGTCTTTCGGGGGTCATGCACTGTGTGGATTCAACGCTACGACCCGGTAGGAAACTGGCCGATCTCAACGCTTGTCTCGGCATTGCCGATCCTGGTCTTGCTCGGGCTCCTGGCCTCAGGCCGGGCCAGCGCCTGGAAGGCGGCACTGGCCGGCTTATTGACAGCTTCTCTGGTGGCGTTCCGGGTCTTCCAGATGCCGGCCTCGATGGTCCTGGCCAGTACGATGGTCGGAGTGGTCTTTGCCTTGTTTCGAATCGTCTGGCTCATCCTATCGGCGGTTTTCCTCTACGACATCACGGTGGAGACAGGGCAATTCGAGGTCATGAAGGCTTCGGTGGCCCGACTGTCGCCGGACCGTCGGCTCCAGGCAGTCCTCGTCGCATTCTGTTTCGGGGCTCTGATCGAGGGAGCCGCTGGATTTGGGGCACCCGTGGCGATCTCCGCGGCCTTCCTCGTGGGGTTAGGGTTTCATCCCTTCCAGGCCGCCTTGCTCTGTTTGATCGCCAATACTGCCCCGGTCGCCTGGGGAGGCATCGGCATCCCGATCCTCACGCTCAGCCGGGTCACCGACTTGGATGTTCAGGCCCTCAGCGCCATGGCGGGGCGGATCTTGCCCATCCTCTCCCTGGTGATCCCCTTCTGGCTTGTGGCCACTCTGGCCGGTTGGCGTAAGACCTGGGAGGTCCGCGTCCCGCTTGTCGTCATCGGTGGCACCTTTGCCTCGGTCCAGTTCTTGTGGTCGAATTACGTGGGTTTCGAACTGGTGGACATCGTCTCATCGGTTTCGAGCCTGGTTGCGGGCGTGGTTGTGATCCGGTTGTGGCGACCCAGGGAAATCTGGCGGTTCCCGACGGATGATCCGGCCCAGGAGTTCTCACGGGCGCGCGCCGACGGCGCCCCCCTGAAAATGACCACCCGGCGCGTTGCGCGGGCCTGGATGCCGTTCGCCATCCTCACCGCGACCGTGCTCCTTTGGGGAATCCCGGAGATCCCGACGTGGGGCACCCCGGCTGTCAAAGACTGGCTCGATCATCGACTTTCCTGGAAACCCAGGCTGTCCTGGCTCCACGAGAAAGTCGCCAAGGGTGAGGCGGTGACCGGGCACGTCGCCCCCCTGCCCCAAGATCTTGAGAAGGCCCAGATTGACATCGTCCCCGTGTCGGCCACCGGGACGGCCGTGTTCCTGGCCGCCGTCATCAGTGGCTATCTGCTCGGGGTGCGGTCGACGAGCATGGCACGTCTTATGGCGCGGACCGTCCACCGGATGCTCCCGGCCATCGCGGCTATCTTCTGCATGCTCTCTCTCGGGTTCGTGACCAAGTATTCGGGCATGGATGCTGTGCTCGGCCTCGCCTTTACGCGCACAGGTCCCTGGTTGTATCCGGTCTTCGGTACGCTGCTAGGCTGGCTCGGTGTGGCCCTGACAGGCTCGGATACCTCCAGCAATGTCCTGTTCGGCAACCTCCAGAAGATCACCGCACAGAAGCTCGGTCTCAATCCAGTGCTCATGGCCACCGCCAACAGCACTGGCGGTGTGATGGGCAAGATGATCGACGCACAGTCGATCGTCGTCGCCGCGGCGGCGACAGGCGAAGGCGGGCACGAAGGCGAGCTGCTTCGTGCCGTCTTCCGGCACAGCATCCTGCTAGCCCTGATCGTCGGTGCGATTGTGTGGCTCTACGCCCATGTCCTCCCCGGTGTCGTGGTCTCCGCCACGACAAATCCCGGGTGAGGAACCCGATGTCCATACCAGGATTGGCAAGTTCGACCGCCATGGCCATCGGAACGGTGCGGTGGGGCCTCCGGGCCGGCGATCCTGCCTGGCCCGACCGCTCAGCTCCTGCTCCGGCCGTGGGTGAACTCTCCTTCAGCAGTCTGGGTTTCTCCAATCCCGGCATCGGGAGCCTCAACATGGCATTCCTGCCACGACTCTGGCGCTTCGGTCACTCGGACCGAATCCTCCAGGGGTTCTTGTTCGGACTCGAGAGGAGGGGAAACTCGAGGTTTCCCACCTTCGGGGGCCGGATCGGATGTGCCAGCTTTGCGGGTCAGACGGGATCGGGGACGCGTTGTCAGAATCGCGGACAAGGGGCACCTCCCCGCGCATCGCGGGTAGAACCAAGGCAGCGTCAGGCAAGGTGACGGCCCTATCGGACCGCGGTCACGTCTTCACCCGACCTGCCCGCGGCTGGTCGTCGATCGCGACCGGCCACGCACCCGGCCAACTCGGCCAAGTGCCCAGAGTCTGGGTTATCTTCATCCCATCCCGCATGCGAATGAAGCAGAGCCATGCAGGGTCGATTCGGGATGACGGGCCCACTCTCTTACGATAGTCTAACGCCTTATCAGCCCCGCGGCCAGCAAGACCGAGCTGGAAATCGGGCCGAGACGGGTCTCTCTTCCCGTTTTACTCAGGTGTCCGACGCGTAAAGACGGCCTTCGGGGACCGGCCGTCTCACGAACAGATGAGTCCTTACCATGCGAGTTGGAATCCTCTCGGATACTCACGATCAGGTGACCAGGACGAAGGTGGCCGTGGCCCAGCTCCGGGATGCCGGCGCCGAGGTCTTGGTGCACTGTGGTGATATCACGATCCCCGAGGTGGTCTACGAACTGAACGTGCTGCCAAGTTATTTCGTCTTTGGGAATTGTGATGAAGACCTCATGGGTCTCAGCCAAGCAATCGCAGCCGTGGGTGGGACTGGCCTCGAACGAGGCGGCCTCATTATGTTGGCGGGCCGCCGCCTGGCTGTCACACACGGCGACTCCGACCGCGAGCTCCTTCGCCTCGAGGCACAGACGCCCGACTATCTCTTGAGTGGCCACACCCATCGTGTGTCCGACGACCGGCGCGGCTCGATCCGCCTTATCAACCCTGGTGCCTTGCATCGTGCCTCTCCCTGGACTGTCGCAGTTCTGGACCTCCAGACCGATGTACTGTCCGTGTTGACGATTCCCGACACTATGAGGCGATCTTGAAACCCGGCTCCCTAGCGACCTAGCCGTGTGGCCACCATCTCGATACAATCCCCTACGCCAATCAGACCAGTATCGCGATCAGCCATGGCCTGGCTCGTCGCATCTTGTGCTCGACACCTCTCGACGACGAGACAAACAATTGTTCGGTTCGTCGCAACTTACACCCAGACCTTGGAGGGGTTATGCGTCTATGCCTGGTCGAAGATCTAGGCGCAAATGGACTGGAGCCGCTGACCTTGACACGGCCGGTGCATGATTTGTTCCTGGGCGCCACCACGCTCGCGAGCAAGCTTGCGAGAGCGTTCGATATCGGACCGGGACCGCAGCGCCGGGGCTGTGTGATCCGCTCACACCTTGCAGTCGCGCAGCGACTGCGCGATCCGCATACAGTGGTTAACGACCGTGACTGGCTGGCGCGCGGAGTGGTGGTCGTGGCCAATAGCCGATGGGTTCCCCCGTCGGGATTCCAGATGCCCGACGGTCATGGTCCGTGGGTGGGCCTGTGCGAGGGGCGGCCGGCCTGCGCCTTGGTTGGGCCGGAGGAGGCGGTCTCGCTGGAACCGCAAGGGGTGGACGCCTGGTTCGAGCGAGTCACGGCCAAGTATGTTGGGTCGGACCTGGGCGGCGAGTGGATCGTTCGCCCGTGGGACCTGGTTGCCCGCAACGGAGCCCATATCGAGCGCGACTTCGCCGAGGCAGGGCATGCCGGAGTCACCAACCGTCACTTGACGACGATGGCTCTGGTGGGGCCTGCCGATCGGCTCCGAGTCCACGATACCGCCCGCATCGATCCGTATACTGTCTTCGACACGACCAACGGGCCGATCATTCTGGGACCGAACGTTTGGGTGCAGCCGTTCACGCGGATCGAAGGCCCGTGCTCGATCGCGGCTGACACTCAGCTCTTCCGGGCCAACTTGCGTGGTTGTGTGACCATCGGGCCGCATTGCCGGATCGGCGGCGAAGTCGAGGCCGCCATCGTCCACGGTTATTCCAACAAGTACCACGAAGGTTTCTTGGGGCACGCTTATGTCGGAGAGTGGGTCAACCTGGGGGCGATCACGTCCAACAGTGACCTGCGCAACGACTATGGCGAAGTGTCCGTCCCGCTCCAGGGGGATCCCATCCCGACCGGCCAGGCCAAGGTCGGCTGCTTTATCGGCGACCACACGCGAACCGGCATGGGGAGCATGCTCAATACCGGCACGTCCATCGGTGTGATGTGCAATGTGCTACCGGCCGGGATCCTCCTGCCCAAGCACGTTCCGTCTTTCACCGCAGTCCTTTATGGCCGGGTTGCTCATGGCTTCCCTCTCGACCAAATCTTCGAGACGGCCCGGATCGTCATGAGCCGGCGGGGCAAGGAATTCAACGAGGGCGAACAGCAGCTCTACCTGTCGCTCCACGACCAGACCCGCCTGGAACGCGAGCGCCTTCCAGCGCTCCCACGATCGAAGAGAGGCTTCCTGGCCGGTAGCACAGGCCTTCCGCCTCGATCGGCCCTACGCCGCACAGTAGAATCGACGCCTCCTTTCTTGCATAACTCTAGTTATCATCATCCTCTGCAGGGTCCTTGCACCGTGCGAGCATCTTCGGGAATGCCCGATGCCAGATTCCCGATGGGCAACATTCCGGGATTTCGAATCTCGTAACGGCCGAAAGCCGCATCAGGAGTCGTCACCTTGCCGGATCTTGCGCACCATCTCGCTCGTGCTCAACCCCTCCAGACGCGAGAAGATCAACACTCGACCGCCATAGGACTCGACGAGATCGCGACCAACGATCGTTTCCAGCGTGTAGTCACCGCCTTTAACCAGGACGTCAGGACGAATCGCCTCGATGAGGTCGATGGGCGTGTCCTCGTCGAAGATTACGATCAGGTCAATGAAGGGGAAAAGTGACAGCATGTAAGCTCGCTGGTCCTCGGGCACGATCGGCCGGTCGAGGCCCTTGAATCGACGCACCGATGTGTCGGAGTTCAGGCCAAGGATGAGAAAGTCGCCCTGGGCTCGGGCGAATTGGAGCAGTTGCGCGTGTCCAGGGTGGAGGATGTCGAAACAGCCATTGGTGAACACGACCTTGCTGCCGGCCCTCTGGACGTCGCGGGCGCGATGCTGTGCGGAGGTGAGGTCGGCAACCTTGGCCAACGAATCGGCCGATTCGCTACGGGCCTCAGCCAGGAGGTGGGCGACCGAGATGCTCCCCACGCCGAACTGACGGACGACGCTTCGGCCGGCGAGGTTGGCAAGGACGCAGGCGTCGTCCAGGTCGATGCCCGAGGCCATAGCGACGGCGAGGCAGGCAGCCACCGCATCACCGGCGCCGGTCACGTCGTAGACTCCGACCGGGACCATCGGCACGTGAGTGTGAGTAATCGGGTCATCGGGTCGCTCGCGGCGGAACAGTGAGATGCCATCGGCTTCGCGGGTCACTGCCAGCGCGGCGCCGGTGTCCTCGATGAGCCGCCTTGCGGCGGTTTCCAGGCTCGCCAAGTCTGTGATTGGCTGGCCAGCGGCCAGAGCGGTCTCACGCAGATTCGGCGTCAACACACTCGCCCCGGCGTACCGCCGATAGTCAAGCCCGCAGGGATCCACGACGACTGACGTACCACGACGATCGGCCCCCGCGAGAGCGGAAGAGAGAACTTCGGGGCAGAGCACGCCTTTGCCGTAGTCTTCGAGGAGCACGATGTCCGCTTCGGCCGCGGCCTCATGCGCGTTGCGGGCGAGCTGCTCACAGACCGCACCCACCGGGGCCGTCCGGCGCTCCCGATCCACTCGCAGGAGCTGCTGATTGTGGGCAATGAATCGAGTCTTCATCGTGGTCTTCCGGCTCGGGTCGGCGACCAGACCGTCGCTCAGGTCCACCTGTGCCGCCAAGAGCGCGCGCAGATCTGTCCCTACAGGATCCGTGCCGACCAGCCCGACGAGCCGCACCCGGGCCCCCAGGCCGATTGCCTTCATCGCCACGTTGGCCGCCCCGCCGGGCATCGGGTACTCATCGGTCACTTCCAGGACCTGGATGGGAGCCTCGGGGCTGAGACGGTCGGCCCTCCCCTTGACGTAGTGGTCCAGCATCACGTCGCCGATGACCGCGACCCGACAGAGTCGCAGCCGACCGATCAGACCCTCGATGTTCGCGCGATTGGTACTCATGGCGACCCCTTCAGACATCCGTCCTCCAGTTGGGATCGGGATTTGATTCGACCCGCCCGATCACCGCGAGTCGCCTCCAACAGCCCGGTGAGAATCGGACCCTGTGCCGGTGTCTTGAATGATCCCCCCTACCCTGTGTAAAGCCGACTTCCTCCTCTGACTCCCCCCACTCGAGGATTCGTTCCTTCACCTCAGGGGCCGAGTCGGCGTTGTAATCCCATAGAGAAATTGTAAGTAGGCATCTCGCCACAGCTTATCTTGCTCTTGGGCGCGATCCAATCGACAGGTAAACCTCTTGAGTTCGGCCTGGCGTATTGCCAGCTTCAATCGAGCGAGTACCAGATCCGGGGCGAAAAGGTGATCGTCGCCGATCGACAAGCTCAATCGATTATACTCGTGCTCGGCATGAGCTTCATTCATTAATACTATACCATATTTAGATAACAGTGATTTTAAAATAGTAGAATGCAACTCGACCTGGTGCTTGATAGAGGATGTCTCGTGTGATTGTTGGGACTGCGGCATGCGCGGGCAACTCTCGAATGGAAGAGCGATTCGATGACACGAGATCGCGAGCGCCGTGACGGCGACACCTGAGAATAGAGCGACCAGCAGCTTGGTGTGGAGAATTGTGATTGGTCCCTTCGAGTTGTTCATGATTGGGGCGCTGGCAAGATCGAGAGCGGCTCTCGGTCGAGGGTCTCGGCCGTCGGACAATGGGAGTGACCTGCCCGAGTTGCTTCGATCGAGGGAATGGTCACCGCGTCGATCGTTGCGGTTCCCTCAAGGGCGACACAAACCCAGCTCCGATAGCCTTGACCCTCGCCACAGTTCTTATCTAGCGGGTGTCATCCCATCCTCCGTTTTGTTCCAGCGTGATCCTGTCTCTTTAGGATTCAATTCCTCCGCTCGCGATCGCCGAGTCCGCCCTTGAGGGGGACTTTGCGCTCAGGCTTGGGGGCTGGCGGGGTCTCGTCGGCCGTCTCTTTATCCTCGTCCGGTTCGGCCGGGGTTTTCCTGGGGTCGGGCAGTAGGGAGAGCGCGATTCGCTTGATCTCCGGCTCGACCTTGAGGACGCGGACCTCGACTTCCTGGCCGAGCTTGACGATATCGGCGACCCGGCGCACCCGGGTGGGTGACAGCTCCGAGATGTGGATGAGCCCTTCGAGGCCGGACTCGAGCTCGACGAACGCGCCGAATTCCATGGTCCGGGTAACCGTGCCCTTGACCATGACTCCGCGGGGGAATTTCTCGGCGGCGGTCTCCCACGGGCTCGGAGTGAGCTGTTTCAGGCCGAGCGTGAGCTTGCGCACCGTCCGGTCGATCTTCAGCACCTTGACCGTGACCTTGTCGCCAATCTTGACCAGGTCGTCAGCCTTGCCAAGGCGCGACCAGCTCATCTCGCCGATGGGGAGGAGGCCATCGACACCGCCCAGGTCGACGAACGCGCCGAACTCCTTGACCGAGCGGATCAGCCCCTCGCGGACCTGGCCTTCCTGGAGCTCGGCCCATGTGCGTTCGCGCTGCTCGGCCCGCTCCTGCTCAAGGAGTTCACGTCGAGAGACGACGAGGTTCTTCTCGCGGGGGTTGGCTTCGGTGACGATCGCCTTGAACTTCTGGTTGACGTAGCTCGCGGCGTCTTCAACCCGTGCCAGGTCAATCTGGCTGATGGGCAGGAAGCCCCGGATCCCGTCCACATCGACTTCCACGCCCCCCTTGATGACCTTGGTCACGCGCGCCTCGACCACGACTCCCTTCTTGAGGTTGGTCCAGTCGGCCTCGATCGCCTCTCCCTTGAGGCGAAGGAGCTGGACGCCTTCCTCCGGGTCGAACCGATCGACGACGACCTCGATTGTGGAACCCGGCTCAGGGAGGTCCAGTCCCTCGAATTGATCGACGGTGAGGATCCCCTCGCTCTTGCCGCCCAGGTCGACGAAAATCGTTTTCCCCCGGACGCTGATCACCTTGCCGGTACGAGGGCCCGGTCGACCTTCCTGCCCGCGTTCGGTCTTCGGAGATGGCACGCGATCGGATCGCGGCGCCCGCGGTGACGCCACCTCGATGCTCTTCGGGTCGAAGCCGCTCAGCGTGGCTTCAAGCTCCGCCTCCAGCTCGGCGTCCCATTGCCGCTTGAATGGAATGTCCGACGATCGAGGCTCGCCGGCCGTCCGGCGGGTCGCCGCGGCCAGTGCAGTGTCGATCGCCTCGTCCGTTTCGACACGGCTCGAGCCGGCGTCGGGCGGGGCATTCGGGATGGGTTTCTGGGGCGAATTATCGTTCGTTTCAGCCATGAGATCACTTCCCAACAATCGATGCACAGACGGGTTCCGGCTCGAGTAGGCACTGGATGTTCGCGTCCGGGATAGCCCCAGCCTAGCGTTTCTCATGAATTCGGCCAAGCCGCACGTCCCGACTGCCTGGCTTCTCGACTCACAAGGTCCTTGGTGACTGGCTCCCTGACGACAGAGATTGTATGGTATCTTTGAGACCGATCGAGGGTTTCGAGATGGTCGAGTCGGAGGAGATCGAACTCAAGGTCGAGCATGTCTGTTGAGAAAAGCCTGCGATGCGAGAACTCTACGCGTGTCCCGAGAGCACAATCAGAGAACACCAAGGCCGCGATCGGCAAAACCTGGTGAATCCGGAATTTGAGCACCCCATTCGTTATTCACTCTGAAGCGTTGAGAGAGACAAAGGGGACTTGGAGAATGTCAGAATCGGAAGCGAGGCTGAGCCCTTCGGAGTTGAGAACCCTGAGGCGTTTTAACACGCCAACGATCTCGAACGCCATCGAGTTGTTCAACGTTCGGCCGCGGCACACTGGTTTCTTGCCGCATACGATCCGATGTTTGTTACCAGACCTTGGTGCAATCGTCGGCTATGCCGTGACCGCGAAGACTCGGGCGGCCCCGCCCGAGGCTGACGAGCCGGTCCTGGATCTGCTGGGGGACTACTTTCGATACGTGGCCAGTCAGCCCGGTCCCAAGATCGCGGTCGGCGAAGACCTCGACGATCCACCGGGACTGGGTGCCCAGTTCGGCGAGGTGACCGCGACCATCCACCAAAAGCTCGGTTGCGTCGGTCACATCACCAGCGGCTGCCCCCGAGACCTCGACGAAGTGCACGCCCTGGGTTTTCAGCTTTTTGGTCTGAATCCTTGCGTTAGTCATGCCTACGTCCGGCTGGTGGCATTCGATACCCCTGTCTCGATCGGTGGGGTCGAGATCCTTTGCGGGGATCTGATCCATGCCGACAAGCACGGTGTCTGCCTGATCCCGCATGAGGTGGCGCATCGATTGGCCGCCGCGTGTGCGGAGGTCGAGCGTCGCGAGAAGCCGTTGCTGGAGTATTGCACTTTGGACGATTTCGATCTCGAAGAATACATCAAGCTTCGGGAAGTGTCGCACGCCCAGATCCTGGAATGACAATGGCGAGGGGCACGCGGAACTTGGCGGTGGCGGCCTCACCGCCGGGCTGGAACGTTGTGCGACAGCGATCCCTCAACTCACACGGCGAGGCGGAGAGGGCGATACGGCGACCGCCTCGTATCGCTGATTGTGGCCGACCGCTTCGTTGGGGCGTATCTCGTCGAGGCGTTGGCCCTCGACCTGCCAGCGCCCCTTGCGGAACTCGAACAGGGCCGTGGCGTGGCGGATCATCTGAAGCAGGTCGAACGGTGCCGGTTCGAAGTGGACACAGACCAGAGCGAGCAGATGGCGGGTCTGGCGGTCGCGGGCCCAGAGCACTTCGTCATGCCAGTGAGCGGTCTCCCACCGCTGTCCCTCGGCGGGATCGGCATGACTGAGCACGGAGATGAACCGCGCCTCCAACCATTCTCGCTGTTGATGGAAGAGCTCGCGGGCGTGGTCAACGTGCACGTCCTCCACGATCTGGCGCAGCGGCCGCCGGATGATCATCCAGGCCACCACAACAACGACGGGCAGTATGCCGGCCCAGATCAACAATCCCATGGTCGAATCCCCGGCCACTTCCCTGGATTGGCGAGCGTTGCATTTATTGTAGGATCGAATCGTGGCCGTTCGCAAGTGACGGTTCCTCTGAGAAACGATCCGGCTCCGGAGAAGGCAATCCGATGAATCGCGTGGTGCGGGGGCGGGCGAGCCGGCCATCGGGTCTGGCGAAGCTCGGAGCGCATATGTCCATCGCAGGCGGCTGCGATCGGGCAATCTGGTCGGCGCACGCGGTTTCATTCGAGACCGTCCAACTGTTCACGAAGAACAACAACCGGTGGGACGCTCCCCCTCTATCGCCTGAGCAAGCCGAGGCGTTCCGCACGGCCCTGGAACGGACGGGTATCGTCAGCCCAGTAGCCCATACATCCTATCTGATCAACCTGGCCAGCCCGGATGATGAACTCTGGCGGAAATCGATCGCCGCTCTGGTCGCGGAAGTGGAACGCTGTCAGTGTCTGGGCATTACCGATCTGGTCGTTCACCCGGGAGCTCACAAGGGTCTTGGGGAGGAAACGGGCTTGACACGGATCGGGAATGCGCTGGATGAGGTTCACCTTCGGACCGAAGGGTTGAACGTGCGGATCGACCTGGAAACGACGGCCGGTCAGGGGACGAGCTTGGGGCACCGATTCGAGCACCTCGGGGCGGTCTTCGAACGCGTCGATCATCCCGAGAGCCTGGGCGTTTGCGCGGATACCTGCCATATTTTCGCCGCGGGCTATCGCTTGGGCACTCCCGAGGAGTACGATGAAACGATCGACCGGCTGGACCGGTCGGTTGGCCTCGATCGGCTCCGTGTCTGGCACCTGAATGACAGTTGTCGGGAATGCGGCAGTCGGGTCGATCGCCACGCAGGAATCGGGGCCGGTTGCATGGGATTGGAGCCGTTTCGTAATCTCATGAACGATCCGCGATTCCGCGATCTGCCGATGATCCTGGAGACGCCCAAGGGGACGGAAGACGGGGAGGATCTCGACGTTCGCAATGCGCGAATCCTCGGGGGACTCGTCCGGCCCGCACGACGGTCCCGGGGCACCGGCCGAGGCTGACCACAAGCAGGGACCATTGTTGACGTCCCGGAATCGCCGACCCTCGGCGAGAGACCGGACTGCGGCAGAGCGTAGAGGTCATGGCTACTCATCAACTCAACGGACAGGCGGCTGTCGCGATTCCAGCACCCACGGTAGCAGGGGCGGTCGAGCCGGGATGGTTCATTAACCGCGAGCTCAGTTGGTTGGATTTCAACGAGCGCGTGCTGGAAGAAGCGCACGACCCGTCGAACCCGCTTCTGGAGCGGCTCCGGTTCCTGGCGATCTGTGCCTCGAACCTCGACGAGTTCTTCGAAGTTCGCGTGGCCGGACTTCAGGCGCAGCTCTACGAAAACCTCGAGCCGCAGGATCCGCCTCCTGACGGCATGGGTCCCCTGGCGCAGCTCATCGAGATCTCTCGTCGTGCTCATGACTTCGTATCCCGGATGTACGAGGTCTGGCTGACGGAGATCCGGCCCCAGTTGCTCAAGCACGGGATTCGATTGTGTGAACCGCAGGAATTGACCAAGTCCCAGAACGAATTCCTGGACGCGTATTTCGACACTCAGGTCTACCCGGTCCTGACACCGCTGGCGATCGACCCGGCGCATCCGTTCCCGCACGTTCATAACAAGAGCCTGAACCTGCTGCTGCGGATCGAGTCCGACAAATCGCACGAGCGCCCGCGTTACGCCGTTCTCCAGGTCCCATCGGTGTTCAACCGCCTGGTGCCACTTCCCGATGAGACCGACGGCCAGCGCCGATTGGTCTTGCTGGAGGATGTCATCGGGCCTCGACTGGATGCGCTCTTCGGAGGCTATCGGACCACGGAGCGCGTGGCGTTCCGCGCGACACGGAACAGCGATCTGTCGATCCAAGAAAACGAGGTCCGTTCCAGCCTGCTCTCGACCATCGAGGAGACACTCCGCCAGCGCAAATGGGGAGCCGCCGTGCGATTGGAGATCTCCGATCGCGCCGATGATGGGTTTCTGGCCCAGTTGCTCTCCGCCTCGGCGCTGGAACTTGAGGAGCGCGATGTCTACAAGATTCCCGGTCCCGTAGACCTGACGGCTCTGGCGGGTCTCTGGAAGCTCGAAGGATTCCGCGACCTGCGGGATTCTCTCTTCGAGCCGCAGATGCCCGCCGTGCTGGCCAACCGCAAGAACGTCTTCGTCGCCATCCGCGACCAGGATATCCTGGTCCACCACCCTTACGAGTCGTTCGGCTCGGTCGTGCAATTCATCGAGCAGGCTTCGGAAGACTCCCAGGTGCTGGCAATCAAGATGACGCTTTACCGGACGGCTGATGCCAACCCGATCATCACGGCACTGGCGCGCGCCGCCGAGATCGGTAAGCAAGTGACGGCCCTGGTCGAGCTCCAGGCCCGGCTCGACGAAGAGAACAACATCGACAAGGCCCGCATGCTCCAGAAGGCGGGCGTCCACGTGGTTTACGGGATCGTCGGCCTCAAGACGCACTGCAAGGCGGCCCTGGTCGTTCGGCGGGAGCACGACGGCATCCGTCGGTACGTCCATCTCGGGACGGGGAACTATAACCCGATGACCGGCCGACAATACACCGACCTGAGCTTCTTCACCTGCCAGCCCGAGTATCGGCGAGGATGCCAGCTCGCTGTTCAACCTCCTGACCGGATACTCGCAGGGCAATCAGTGGAAGAAGCTGATCGTGGCGCCCAAGCACCTGGCCAACCGGCTGGGGGCACTGATCGACCGCGAACGGATTAATGCCGAGGCCGGTCTCCCGGCGCGCATCATCGCCAAGATGAATTCGCTGGTCAACCCCAAGATCATCGAGCTGCTGTACCGCGCCTCGCAGGCGGGCGTGCGGATCGACTTGATCGTCCGCGGGACCTGCTGCCTTCGGCCGGGAATGCCGGGAGTCTCCGAGAACATCCGGGTCATCAGCATCATCGACAAATACCTGGAGCATTCTCGAATCTCCTACTTCCAGAATGGCGACGATCCGGAGGTCTTCCTCGCGTCGGCCGACTGGATGCCGCGGAACTTCCGTCGCCGTGTCGAGATCATGTTCCCGATCGAGAACCCCCAGCTCAAACGGCGGGTGGTCGATGGCATTCTGGGGGTCTTGCTTGCGGACAACGTCAAAGCGCGCGAGCTCCTGTCTGACGGGACATACCGCCGCGTCCCCCCGCCCGGACCGAACGAGCCGAGCATCCGCTGCCAGGTCGAGTTCCAGAACATGGCCATTGAGCTCTGCGAGACCAGCCCGATCAGCCAGCCCGCGACCACCATTCCCGCGACCACGGGTGTGTGACGGAGTTGTCGAACCGCGGTTCCTGTGGGCCCAAAGAATCCAAGAGAAATCGAGAGTTACCGAGAGGTTCACGTGGGGGCAACCGTGTCAAAGGCATACAAGCGATTGATGAGGGAACCGGAACTTCCGAGCGACTCTGTTGTCGATATCGGTGTAGCGGCCGAGATCAGCAGGCCGAAGAAGCGTCTAACCTTCATCCGTATCCGGAACCTTCCGACAGGAAAAGAGCGATCCCAGGTGGGACTCGGACAAGAGCGTATGCGTGAGGTCCAGATGCGGTTGCTCCGAGAACTCATGAAGGAAATCGACGCGGACAAAACGTAGGCTCGGGAGAAGCCGGGACGCTCTGCGGATTGAGCGCTCCTCCCGGCAGGATGCCAGATCCTCACGATTCATCAAAACTCGCGTCAATGATTCCCGCCGCCTGCCAGGCGTCGAATCAGGCGCGGCGTCGCGATCCAGAGGAGATCGAAGCGCTCGGGAGACGAGGCCAAGGGTTCGAGGGCGGCGATTCCGCCTTTTTTCAGATCGCAGATCGGTGGGCCCGGTTTCCTCTTGCCAAGGACCAAGAGCGTGATCAGGTCGCTCAGGGCCGGATTGTGGCCGACGATCATGAGCCGGTCCTCGGTCCGCTCTCGAAGCCACGTCTGGATCGAACCTGCGTCGGAACCGGCTGAGAGGATGGCGGCGGTCTCCAGGAGGTTCTCGGAATCGAGTTCGTCGGCCACGATCTCGGCGGTTTCTCGGGCTCGCGGCAGCGGGCTGGTGAGGATCCGGTCGGGCTTCAGGTCCAGCCGGCGCAAGCCGCAGGCAATCTCATGCATCCGTTTCTGACCCTTGGCTGTCAAGGTCCGCTGGTCGTCCGGGATGCCCGGAGTCGCCGGGTCGATGGCGATCCCATGCCTCAGGATGTACAACTCTTTCATCGAAGACCTCAGTGGGATTTCGGACGTTGGTGCCGCGTTGCCTGGTCTATGCGCCGCGCTTCCAGCTCGCTGCTTCTTCGCCGTCGATGCGGAGCGTCAGGCATTTGGCGCTGCCGCCGGACTTGATGAATTCGGAGAAACCGAGCGGGCGCACCGCGTAACCGGCGTCCATCAAGGTGGCGGCCAGCTTGGCGCGCGCCTCGTTGAGTACGACCGTCTTGTCGACGACCACCGCGTTGCAACTGAACGACGCGGCTTCCTCGGCAGCAACCTCGATCAGGTGGGGGATCCGGTCTTCCAAGACGGAACGGCCATAATCGTCGAAAGCTCCCGGGTAATACAGGGCCCAGTCGGGTGCCAGGGGGCAGAAGCAAGTATCCAGGTGATAGAAGCGAGGATCGACAAGTTCCATCGGCAGGACCTCGACGCCCAGGCGCTCACCGACCCACTGGTGGCTCTTCACGTCGCTGCGGAATCGATAGCCAGCGAACATTGTCTCGCCGCAGAATAAGGCGTCGCCGGCCCCCTCGAAGTGCCAGCCCTCTGGAAGGGTCGCGACATCGAATCCGCGCTGCCTCGCCCAGTCCTCGTAGTAGGCAGACTCACCCTGCCGGACGCCGAATCGGAACCGCGAGCTGATGAAGAGGTTGCGGAAGACTACGCCAGCGTTGGCTGTGAACACGAGATCGGGCAGGCCCGGGACGGGTTCGATCCGGTCGACCACGACACCGAGCTCCTCCAGCGTGCCACGGAGCGCGTTCCACTGGCGTCGCGACCGTTCGGTGTCGCTGCCGACCCGGACGTTCATCCAGGGGTTGATCTCGTACTCGATCCCGAAGTAATCCGGTGGACACATCAGGATCCGTGGTGTCTTCGCGGTGTCCATGACGTCACTCTTCGGCCGCGGTCAGTCCGGACACGAGCGATCGCAAGAATGGCTCGACGTCGGTCACCAGTCCGATGGTCTGGAAGGTGCCGCGGTCGGCCAGCTTGGTCACGGTTGCCGGGTTGATATCGACGCTGACGACCTTCACCTGCGCGGGCAGTAGGTTCCCGGTGGCGATCGAGTGAAGTGCCGTGGCGATCAAGAGCGCGAAGCCGACCCCGTGGATCGCTTCGCGCATGCGGTCCTGGGCCACGAGCGTATCGGTGATCACCTCGGGAAGAGGGCCATCGTCGCGGATCGAGCCGGCCAGGACCAGATCGATTTCCGCCCGGATCGACTCGTACATGATGCCGGAAGTCAGGGCGCCCGACTCGACCGCCTGGGCGATGCCACCGAGCCGCCGGATCGTGTTGATCGCGCGCAGGTGGTGCTCGTGACCGTGCTCGAGTGGCTCGCCGCGCGAGAGAGAGACGCCCAGGCTGGTCCCGTAGAGGGATTGCTCGATGTCGTGGGTCGCCAGGGCGTTGCCGGCAAAGAGAACCTGGACCCAGCCGTCCCGAATGAGCTGGGCGACGTGTCCGGCCGAACCCGTATGGACGATCGCCGGCCCACCCACCAGCAACACTTTCTGGCCCGCCGCACGGGTTTCCCGGATCGTGTCGATGACGCCTCGGATGCCGACCGACTTGGGCTTCTCGCTCGAAACGGTCGAGCTCATGAACCCGAAGAGACTGACCTCCCGCGATCGCTCGAGGGGCAGGACGCGCACTCCGGCGTGGCCGACGACGATCGGCATGCCGACCTCCACATGAATCATCGGGATGCAACGGGCGCGCCAGCGTTCGCGATCGACGACGATTCCGCAGTCCATTTCCTGGTCGTCCACGTCGGCCCATCGACCATGGATGCGGACCTGCGTCGGCTGGTTCGTCGTGCTGTAGAACTCTTCAGGAAAGGCTCCGGCGATATCGGCGAGGACCACCTTGGCGTCTTCCGGATGCACAGGCGATGCACCATGCTCGACCAGGTCACCCAGGATGGCGCCGAGTGTCTTGTGATTATCGGCCCGGATCGCGATCCGGGCATAGCTGGGATCCGACCGGCGGACACCGATCTTGCACTCGCGAATCTCGAATGTCCCGCCCATCAGGAGGATCCGGTCCAGGATCTTGGGTAGGAGCAACGAGTTCGACGATGTGGCCACGGACTTCGATCTCCTCGCCCACGCCCTTCGACCGGGAAGTGACCCCCGATCCCGCCGGCATGGCTGGCCGCTCGCGACCGTGTTGCTTGGCCATGGTGGTTTACCTCCCCGATCCTCGGTGCCCCGCGGCGGGACGGTCGGACCGAAACCCTGTGTTGGAGAGCCCCCGCACCTCATGGGATGACCGGCCAATCACGTCCTCTGGGACTCCGGCGACTCCACGTACCCGACGCCGTCGAATTATATCCGCAACGCGGCGCGCTTGTCCTTGAGAGGGTGTCATGGCCAGATCACCCGAGGTCGGGACCGACGGCTCGATGCGGCCGGCCTCCGATCGGTGGAACATCATCCTCCGCCCTGTCTGATGGATTCGGCGAGGAGCGCAGGCCGCCCACTGTGGGTGGTGGCACAGAATGGCACTCGTAGGCATTAAAGCCGAAGGCTCCCATCTTCCATCTCTCTGGCCCGAAGCGAGTTCGGGACGAGCGCGTCCCGACCCGGATCGGACCGGTGGCATAGCGCGGGGGGAAGGCGGATGATTCCGATTTCTCCGCTTCATGGGTTTCTGACGGGCCCTGGTGTCGATTTCGAAACGATTGTGTGCGCTTCTCTATCTAACAGGATGCCGCAACTTTTTAGATCCGTTAATGCACCTAGTCCCGAAATTGGGCATCGGCGCTCCCGAAGTCTCGCCGGCGGCGGGAGATAAAAAAATCGCAAAAAAAAAGACTGTGAACTGCGCGCCACCGTCCGCGCCGTGGATGCGTGAATTGTGGAAGTCGGGGCAACCCGACGGCCGGATCAACGCACTCTCCCAGGATGCCGCCACGACCGGCGCGGCGACCCGTGTGTGCGGCGCGGAGTCCCGGGAGTGCCGTGTCACTTCCGATCGATTTGCCGCAGGGCCTCGGTGGCCAAGTGCTGGATGATCGGGCTGGGGTGGTGGGTCAATTCGGTCAGACGAGGGATCGACAACGCGGCCCCGGGACCGAGTTTGGCCAACCGATCGAATTGGTCTCCGGTGCCCTCAAGGTCGTCGTCGAGTATCCCGTTGCTCATGGCGACCGCCCTTTCCCACCCCGCCAGAACCTCGTCCAGCGACTTGAGCATCCGCCGCGTAAGATTGTCGGTTTCCGCGCTACGCCGGCCAAGGGCACCCACGAGGATCGCCCGGGCGTAATTGCTATTCTCGCCTACTGGGATCGCAGCAAGGCGGGTTTCCACGGCTCCTCGCTGTGAGGAATCGATACGGAGCAAAGCCTGGCCGACATCCGCGGCAAAGAAGTAATTCGGATCGTTCAGGGCCTCGACCAGCGCGGGGACAGCATCCCGGGCTTCGGGTCCGATCGCGCCGAGCACCTGGGCAGCCGACCATCGCCAGCGGATCTCCTTCGACTTCAGCAAGGCGATTAGGTCGGGGATGGCAGACCTTGCCGCACTTCCGAGCGAGACGAGCGCCCGAGTGGCAGCCCTCGGGACGTAATCCTCGGCCTTGATCGCGGCGACGAGGGTCGGGATGGCGTCCCTGGCCGCTGGCCCGATCCGGCCCAGGGCCCATGCGGCACACTCGGCCGTCCCGCGAGGGCCTACTGACTCTTCGTTCTTGTCCTTGAGGATGCGGATCAGTGTGGGGATCGCGGGCAAGGCGTTTGATCTCATACGGCCGATCATCATGATGATCTCTGCCTTTTCATCCGGATCCAGCGGGCTCGGGCGGGGGTCGTTCAGCAGACCAATCCAGGCGGGGAGGATCGCCTCGTGTTTCGGGTCGATGCGGGATAGCGCCTGGACAGCACCATAGCGAACAGGACTCACCGGATCTCTCGCGACCGCCGCAAGGGTCGGGATTGCGGCGGTGGCCTTGGGTCCCAGTTCGTACAGTTTATCGATACGCACTTTTTCGAGACGTCTCCGCCTTGCTTCAAGAGTCCCAGGAGAGCCGAGACCCCTTCGCCCGAACGAGGCGCGACGGCAAGGAGCGCCTCGGCGGCGCTGATCTTGCAGTAGTCGATGGTGCCCTCGAGCCTCTCGTCGTCATACCTTTGGTCCGTCAGGTCGTTCCGACCGACGATCTTCTTGAGCTTCGGGACCGCGACTTCGGCCCTGGGACCGAGCTCGCCGATCGCGGCGATCGCCGGCTCGAGCACCTCAAGGTCTGTGCTGTCCAGGCTGGCAAGCAAGACCGACAAGGCCCGCGGGTTTGCGGGATCGACGCTGGCGAGGGCGGCGGCCATTGAAACCCGGATGAGGGGCGATGGATCGTTCAGGGCTGCCTCGAGCCTTGGCGCGGCCACCTTGGCTGCCGGGCCGAAGACCGTGTTCAACTGGTTCGCGGCCTCGATGCGGTGATTCGGGTCGGGATCGTCCAGTTGCCGGATCAGGCCGGGACTCGGCGGTGCACCGATGTAGGCCAGGGCGTAGGTCAGGTCATCGCCACGCTGTTCAGGCTTCAAGGCATCAAAAGCGGCGTGCAAGATCGGAACGGCTTCGGCGGCAGCCGGACCGATCGCGCCCAGGGCTTGGAAGGCCAACCTGCCTTTCTTCGCACCTTCCTTCTTGACCAGGTGGCGCCAGTGCCGGGACGGCCGCCTTGGCCGCCGGCCCGATCTGGCCGAGCGTCTCGGCCGCCCATCGGCGGGCCCTGCTGGAATCGCTCTCGAGCGTCTCGATCAAGGCCGGCACGGCCGGATGCGCCGATCTGGACGAGGATGTACGCCGCAACGTGCCCCGTACCTGCGGGGTGGGTGGTGTATTCCAGAGAGGCATCACCGAGCTTCCGCGCCAGCGCCGCAGCCGCCGGGGCGGCGGCGGGTCCCATCGCCTGGAGCGATTCCAGCGCCCCCTCTCGGACAGCCTTCCTGGGGTCATCCAGGGCCGCGATCAGGTCCGGGACGGCCTCCTTGGCTTTCGGGCCGAGCCGGTAGAGGGCCCACCTCGCAGCCTCGCGAGCTTTGGGGTCGTCGCCCCTTAGCGCGGCAACCCACTCGCGCGGCGACTTGCTGTCGTCCGCTGAATGGCTCTGACCCTGGGCCGCCCCAGAGATGCCAAGAACCAGGGCGAGCCAGACGACGGATTTCCGGGCCATCCCTGCTCGAAATCGTCCCCGCGTCGATCGAAACCGGGCAAGGAAAACGGTCATGAGACCCTCGGATCTCGGGTGACTCAGGCTCAGCGGCCCCGATCGTCAGACGATGGGCCGGCTGGCGGATGCGGCTCGTACTTGAGCTCGCCGGCCTCAATGGCCAGGGACAGTCGGTTCTGAGGAGGCGCCAGCGGGCACGTCGCGTAGGGGATATAGGCACAGGGCAGGTTCACCGCCTTGTTGAAGTCGAGGATGACAGCGTCGCCTTTCGGCGGATCGGCGTAGAGCTGGCGGGCGCCGCCGTGGGTGGTCCGGCCGCTGGTCTTGTCGCGGAAGACGAACCAGAGTTGACCATCGTTCAACCTGGCGGCCTGGAGCCGGTATTCCTTGCCCTCGCGCTCGAAGGCCACGTATCCCGGACTCTCCTCAACCTCCGTTTCACCGACGATGGTATCCATGATCAGCTTGGTCGACGTCGGATACGCGACGAACCGGGCTGAGATCTGCCAATCCTCACTGATGGGATACCACCGCAAGCCCGCGAATTCCTTGCGAAGTGGGCTGCGGTTGTCCTTGAGCCTCAAGGCCAGGCGCTGACCGCGCTTGATCAGGATCAGCTTAATGTCGCCCACGGCGAGCGTATCGGGGTGCGCGTCGGCGTCCGAATGGAGCTGGCCGGAATCGAAGGGCCGGTGATTCCGCGTGATCGTCACGCCGTGCGCGGCCTGGAAGTGGACTTTCCCCTCCTGGAGCGTCAACGTGCCGACGGAGGCTGGGGCGTGAGAAGGGAGCAGGATGTCGTTACTCGGGTCGCTGCCGATCCGGGTCTCTCCGGGCCGGAGCCAGAAGAGCCCGCTGACGCTCAGCCAGCCGTCCTCGGCCTTCAGGTCAGCCTCGCGCTTCTCCCGCCAGCTCTCGATACGAGATATGAAGGGTGGGCTCAAGACGGCGGCCGAGCCCAGGTACGTCCCGAGGGCCAAGAGCAAGACGGAGCCGAGAACCATTCGTTCCATGATCGATCTCCTGGACCGAGCTCGACGGGTCTTTGTTCCGTGCCAATCACGAAAGGCTTCACCCGGGGAGTTTTCTGACATTTTACGCCGTTGGAGTCTGACCGCAAGCGGCTCGGTTGTCGTTCATGTGGATCGTTGACACGTTCGTCCGTAAATGCAACAAACTAATTATGAAACTGATGACATATGGATTCTATAAATGTTTTGTCGGCGCGTCGGTCCGGACTCGATCGCGTCGGCCGGCGGCCACGGAGGCCCGCCTCACCCCGAGAATCCGGGCTTTTGTCCGTGGGGCGGGCGTCTCTGTCCGCCCGGCAACTTAACTTTTCCAGGCAACGCGCTGTAGACTGGTCGGTGGCGTATGACGATTGTCGATTTTCCCGAGGTGCTTGGCGAAGGAGTCTCAATCATGCGCGAAGCTCTCCTCATCAAGATGGTGCAATCGAGTGACGCTTGTCGTCGGCTTTCTCGGCTTCGCCATGGCGAGTGGCGCGGAACGGGCTTCGCACGGGCAGTCCGGTGGCGGACGTCTGAAGACGATGAAGGATCACGCCACCTCGATCCGGTTGTCTGAGGGGGAGAAGCCGGTGCCACTGCTGGGTGAGCCGATCTTCCGCTACGACGACCCTGCGCGCCATCCAGGACTCCAGTCTCTGGGCCTGGGGAACTGGCGGACGTCCCGCCGCCATTCTCAAGCTCGAGTCAAACCGGGCTCGTCCGAGCGAGCGCCACTGGCTCTACGGGATCGTGTCGCTGGCCGCGAACCCGATTACCGTCGAGGGAGGAGATGCGTGGAAGTGGTCGTCGACCCAGCCGGGGCTCGAGGTCCACGACGTAGCCCACGCGCCTGCTCCCGCGAGCACCAAGTCCCTTCGCCTGAATCAGATGAAAGCGATCGCCCAACGGTTCGAGGTTCACGAGTTCTCCGGCCCGCGCGGCCGGCTTCAGCTCAGGCTGCTCTCGAGCCCCATCTATCGGTACAGCGATCCGGCCGCCAAGCTTCAGGACGGCGCGATCTTCGGCTTTGCTTACGGGACGAATCCCGACGTGCTTCTCGTCATGGAATCGCAGCAGCAAGGCGACGCGGACCCAAAGTGGAGGTACGGAATCGCACGCCTCGGTGCCGGCAAGATCGTCGTCAACCTCGACGATCATGAAGTGTGGGGCGAACCCGGGTCAGGGATTCCCGCCTCGAAGGCGACGTACATGAATCGCTTTGGGAGCCTGCAAGGCGAGCCGTGACTCTGGACGAACTGAAGCCTGAACTACTCAATCAGGCCCACTTCGCGTGGAACTGGCCGCATTTCGCGGACCTGGGAGAGGATGGACTTGAGCCGCTCCTCACGCTTGCCTTTTCGCGTCGATCGAGGGCAACGTGAACCCCAGAGCCAGGCCGATTTCCGACATCTGGAAGCGAGCCCGGCGAGCCGAGCGCGCGCTGGCAACGAGTCGGCGCGCCGGCAGGCGCCGTTTCTGGTTGACGGGACCGCTGGTTACAATGCCGGTTCGGAGCATCGTTCCCTTTCTCCCTTCAGGCAACGTGTCACGTCGGCGCCCTCTGAGAGGCCCTCATCATGAGAAATCGACCCGGCTGGATTCTCACCCTGGCGTGCGTGGTGATGTTGTCCCTCCCCGCGGGATTGTGTGCCAGGTCGTCGACAAAGGCAAGGAGGAGCCCAAGGCCATCAAGGCGATTGTGGAGGAGTCGATCGGCTGGTACCCGGTGTTCGTCGACTCGAGTGCTTCCGAAGCGATGACGCCGCATCCCGTCTTGCGATGGCGCAACGTCACGCGCGGGACTCAGGAATTGGAAGGCGTGCTTGTCTTGTGGGTCAACCAGGGGCGGCCCGAGGCCTCGGCAAGCATCTACCCGTGGGAAGGGACCGTCGCTCACGAGTTCGTGTCACTTTCGCGCGGCGCGTAGCTGGTGGCGAGGCAGGAGGGCCGCGTGGTGTGGTCGCCCGAGACCTCCGGCGTCGAGTTCAAGGAAATCCCCGGCGCTCCCGCACCCGCCGAGACCGCGGCTGCCCGGCTCAGGCAGATGAAGGTTCTCGCCGACCGCTTCAAAGTCACGATGACTGGCTGGAAGCCCGACCGATCGGACCGCGAAGAACTGCGCCTGCTTCCCAAGACTCTCTACCGTGCCCAGCCTGGCGAGCCAACGGGACAGGATCCTGGCTGGATCGACGGCGGCGTATTTGCGTTTGTCCAGGGGACGGACCCGGAAGCCATCCTGCTGCTGGAAGCAGTGCGCCCGAACGGGCGTCTGCACTGGCAATATGCCTGCGCCCGAGCGACCTCGGCCGGCCTGGAGGCG
Source organism: uncultured Isosphaeraceae bacterium (assembly GCA_963845695.1). GTDB lineage: Bacteria > Planctomycetota > Planctomycetia > Isosphaerales > Isosphaeraceae > CAWJTV01. Next base: position 33,933 of record CAWJTQ010000031.1, read on the forward strand.
CGACTCGACAAGACGGTGGTCTGGGCGGTCGACTTTCAAGACGGGCGAGCTTGGACTGCCCGCCCGGATTGAGGGAGTTGGAGAATGTGCGGAGTTCGGGGCGGAGCATTCGATTACCAGACCGTTTATAGGGTGAAGATGATTCAGACGCTTTCGCTTCGGGATGAGACGTCACGCCAAGCTTCGAAGGCATACGAAGCTGTGAGCACGTTTGACTGCGCCTTTTGTTTGCGATCATGAATGCGTTGATACTGCTGTTGGACGCCAAGCCCGAGGTATCATCAGCATGCGCGGGCTCGACCTTCCTTGCACCGGTAGCCCGACGCGGCTAAGTTCATCGCGCGCAGGACCTGCCTCCTCAGTTACGAACCATCGTTTGGACCGGACAGTGCGACCCGATGGACACCCAGCCATGCGACTGCCCCGGATGACGATGCGGCGATGGATGGTCACGGTGGCGGCAGTCGCCCTTCTCATCGTTTTAGTCCCCCATGTCATCCGTGAACTGAGGCGGCGGTACATCATCGGCTCACCTGCTACGGGAAGACCATTATGGGTGGGCTCACCAGGGATTAGATTCAGAGGGTAGAAATCGTTCAACTCGAAGTCGTTCGCCGCCGGGGCCGCCCTAGCCGGGTTCTGGCGCGATCATCCGGGTGTGAACCTGACCACGGAGCCTACTCCGAGGGGCGCCATAGACCCATTTACTGGCCAGCTCATGTGAATGGGGGGGGGTGGCTAACACTGCGATCCGGTAGACCCACGCGTTGGCGGCTCGCTGATCCAAATGATTACCCTACACGTTATCCGTTGCTCATGCGGCTATCCGCCCGTTCAGCATCGACGGTGGCCGCCAGCTGCTTAAAGTTGAAGGGTTACGCACCACCTGCTTGGCGGCCTGGCAGATCGGCCTGGGTCATGTCCTCGACCCTGGCACTGGCCTGTCTCTCATTCGCCCACCGGATGAACCAGAACAGCAGCGGCAGATAGACGACCCAGAGCAGCGAACCCCAGCCGTACAGGCGCAGCAGGAAGAGGCAAGCCAGGAAGCCTGAGATCCCAAGCCAACAGAGGGCTGCTGCCCGGATCACGAAGGCCCGCTCCTTGGGGCCCTGCGGGTTCTTGATGCTGAAGTACGTGCCGACCATACCTCCCATGACGCCGATCACTCCCCGACGATTCCGCCGACCAGTACCGCCATGCCACCATCCATAGGAAACCTCCCCCTTGAGGTAAACCGTCGATTGTCGATTCCCGGGTCGTAGGGCGTGGCGAGAGTCCTGGCAACTGCGATTCCTAGCTTGGTGGGTCCTGTTGGGCGGACCTTCCACGGTTTTGCTCCCCACTTCCCCGACACCGGAACCCACACCTAACGCGGCCGAGCCGCAACTCCCGTCGTCCTCGACCGGATTTCACGCAGAGACCTTCCCGAGTCTCACGCGGAGACGCGGAGGACGCGGAGAAAGGCACCATCCCAGAGAATCCGATCCTCGGACGTCTCTTCCTGACTCCGCGTCCTCCGCGTCTCCGCGTGAGACTCTTTCATTCGGAAGATGTGTGCACGGCGCAGGGATCCTACGGACGTAGACTCTATGTAACATCTGATTCCTAAACCACTCGTTACAGGCCGCCGGATCGTCCCGCGCCCACCTGTCCGGATCAACTCGAGTTCAGACTTGTCAGCCTTCGCACATTCACCGGAGCTGTCGCAACTGGTCAAGAACTCAAGAACGAAGCCCAGAAACGAATTGGCCTCACAACTTCTGGCCACGGCTCGCGGCCGGGCAAGGCGAACTCGTGGGAGAAATAGTCAGTCAGGTTGAATCCGTAATAGATGATGTCGGTCTGGTGGACTGAAAGCACCGGGTTCCCTGGCAGGTGCGGCTCGTCTGGCATCATTCGGTGGCTGTAGATTGGAATCAGCCGAGGTGCGGCTGTAATCAGGGCTCCCGCCGTTGCCAAAGCCTCTTCTGTTGAATCAGGTCGAGCCCCCCACTCATCAATCCAAATGCCGTTGTGCTCGACATCGAACCGAACTGCTTCAGCAGGACTGTTCAGCCAGTCCCTGAGCATCGTCTCGTCGCCCGATCGCCAGTCAGGGAACCCCACGCCGTGTGGGAGAGCCGTTTGGAGGAACGATCGAAGGTCGGGAGGAAATCGGAAGGCGAACCTACCCTCAACGTTTGCGACTTCGGCATCGGTGAGACCTGGATCGAATTCGAAGCGATGGACCGGGGAGCGTCGGGTAATCAGTCCGGACTGATAACTCGTCCCTCGAAGTCGATCCACCAGCGCTTGCCAGTGACCATGATCCATTCGAAATCTCCGTTTGAGTCACCTCACAGTTGGCTCTTTCGATCAGCTCACTGAGCAACCTGATCTGGCCGTTTCCGGGTCGACTGTCCCACGCTCCACCCCTTTCCGCATCCGATCGGTCCAATTCATATATGAATTATAGCTTAAGGATCGGGCATTGGCGGATCGGGCTCGACGGGGAGCCAGGGATATCGGGCGGTTCGGCGATACTTGCGTACGAGTGCGGCGTGGTCCTTGACATCGACTCTTCTGTGGATCAACCGCAGTGTTTCAGGCCGTGAGACTTCCGAGGGCGGGGGTGGATCGGGTGCGACAGGGGATAAGGGATGGCGAGCGGCCTCCTCGTACTTCGCCCTCAATCCGGCGTGGTACGCCGCCTCCTCACGATGCTGGGCCTCGAGCCTCGCATCGAGTTCGGAGCAAGCGTAGTTCGGCCTCAGCAATGCATCCTGAATCTCGCGGAGCAATTCGAGACTATGCCGCTCCGCTTCCCCGTGTCGCCCAGCCAGGATTCGGTAATGGGATGTCCTCCGTACGGCCTCGCGTCGGACGGCCAGGCTGAGCACCAGGGCGGAAAGCGCCACGCCGAGCATGAGCATCCGCACCGTGAGCCGCGCGGGGCATTCGCATGGCCGGGGCCTCCGAGGGCGACCAGGTAGGGGCCGATGCCTTGTAAACCCTGGTTACTGGATCACCCGTTACCGATCCGGTCATCGTCCCGCGCTCGTCTGTCCGGGTCAACTATGAATGACCGCTTACGGCTTACTCGGCGGGCTAGGACCGCTGGATCGCATTGTCAGGCTTTCCGACGCCCTCGCGCCGGATTGCCTCGTAGCAATGACGACACACCAGCGAGATTCCAGCAGCCTTCTCCGACTCCTCATCCCAGCCGCCGGCCTGTTGGCGTACTGCCTCGCATCCTTCGCACCAAGCGTCCGGGTAGGGATTCTCGGGGTCGTCGAAGCAGACGAAGCCTTGACCGTTCTCTTCCAGCAAGTGCTGGCAGACGAAGGTCGCCAAAGCGGGACCGTGCCTCGGACAATCAATCCTGGTAGTCCCGTCGCTCACAAATCGCCTCCGATCACCCGACCTCTCCACGGCGGAAATGTCAGCTCTCGATACTAGTCCAGGCTTTACACCGCAATCTCGATGTAAGTCCGTACTCGACGTCTCGAATTTCGTTGATGCGATGGGCATATTCAGCCTTTACACATCGGAGCCATGCAAGTGGCCCCATGGCGATGGTCATGAGTTCGCCATTCGGGCGATATCCATCCTTCAGGATACCGCGCCGCAGCGATCGTCGCACCATGATCGCACGGCCGACTTGGGTTCCCGCGGCCCTTCAGGCCGCCGGGGATGCCTGGTATGCGCAGGACCCCCGGGTTTCCCCCGGGGCTTGGTTCCTGCTGCTTTTCAGGACGCCGCAGTCAGGCCAAGCCGATTCCCGAAGCCCAACGGCGGAGCTTAGACAGCGGTGAAAACCTGGATTTTCGAGACTCCTCGCTGGACGCCACCACGATTGGCCCCGAAGGGGCGAAACAAACCAACCCGGGGCAACGCCCCGGGAACCGAGAAACCTCCCAGAAAGCGCCCTGAAAGGGCGGCACAAGGACGGGTCCCTTGGCCAGCCGTGTGTCGCCCTTTCAGGGCTCGGCTCGGGGTGGGCGACCGAGTCCCGGGGCGGTGCCCCGGGCTGTTATGTTTCGGCCCCTTCGGGGCAAAGATCCGCCCAAGGTGGGCCCGAGCCCGGTGGTGTTGGGCGAGAAGTCTCGATTTTCTTAGAATTGAAAATAAATGAATTGCTGGCCGCCGAAATTGCCGCCGAGCACGATGGCGTAGAAGCACGTTGTGTAGAAGGCACTTCGGACGTACCACGGTGTCCGGGCGATGGCGTCGAGGTCATCGGCGAGGTACTGGACCAGCTCGACTAGCAAGAGCGGGATGACCGTGACCAGGACCGGGAGCAGGTAGGCCGCCGCGGGGACCGCGGGCCGATACACGATTGCCGCGAGCATCCCCAGGGCCTGCTCGACCGAGCGGGCACGGAAGACCAGCCAGCCGAGACATACCAGGTGGAAGGTGACCACGATCCGCAGCGCGGTCCAGCAGGCGCGATCGATCCGGTCGGCCGGCTGAATCTGCATGAGCCACGGCTCGATGGTGCGGTGCAGGACCAGGAGGAGTCCCTGATAGATGCCCCAGATGACGAACGTCCAGGCCGCGCCGTGCCAGAGGCCGCCCAGGATCATCGTCAGCATCAGGTTGCGGTAGGTACGGAGTTGACCGCCCCGGTTGCCTCCCAACGAGATGTAGAGGTAATCGCGAAGCCATTGCGAGAGGCTGATGTGCCAACGGCTCCAGAAGTCCTTGGGGCTGGTCGCGAAGTAGGGGAGATTGAAGTTCAAGGTGAGCTCGAAACCCAGGCACTTGGCCACGCCTCGGGCGATGTCGGTATATCCGGAGAAGTCGCCGTAGATCTGGAAGGCGAAGGCATAGATCGCCAGCAGGGCCGAACCGCCGTCTAAGGTCTCCCATCGCCCGAAGAGTGCGTTGGCTACCTCCGCCAGGTTGTCGGCGATGACGACCTTCTTGAGCAGCCCCCAGAAGATCAGGTAGGCGCCCTCGTAGAACTGCTGGAGGTCGAATCGTCGCGGCGCGGCCACTTGAGGCAGCAAAGTCGTGGGTCGCATGATCGGACCGGCGACCAGGTGAGGGAAGAACGAGACGAAGGTCGCGAACTGGACCAGGTTCCGCGTTGGTGGGATCTCCCGTCGGTAGACGTCGATCACATAGCTCATCGACTGGAAGGTGTAGAACGAGATCCCAATCGGCAGCACGAGTTCCAGGTGCGACAAGGAGATCGGCAACCCCGAGTGGGCCAGGAGCACCTGGAGACTGTCGGCGAAGAAGTTGCAATACTTGAAATACCCGAGCAGACCCAGGTTCAAGGCCATGCTCAGGGCGACCACCCCTCGTCGCCGCTTCGGGTCCTCGACGCGGGCCACCCACAGGCCGCATGCGTAATCCATTACGGTCGAGAGGATCAAGAGACTGAGGAAGCGGGCGTCCCACTGCGCGTAGAAATAATACGCGGCGCCCAAGAGCAGGACATTCTGCAACCGTGGCCACCAGGCCAGCAGCCAGTAGATGGGGAAGAGCGCCGCGAAGTAAAGGGCGAACGCGTAGGAATTGAAGAGCATAGTCCCCATCCCTGGAAGGGTCGGCTCGAACCCACCGAATGGCGCGCGGACCGGCCCGAATGGGGGTCGCGGCACGGGAATCATGCCGAACTGGGGCTTTCTGTCAATGTCAACCGTTGGCGTGACCAGGCCGCACGCACAATGACGAGTCCACGAAATCGCCAACAACCGCCCATGGGCCGCACCCGTTCACCGCTCGCCGATCGAGAGGACCACGGAAGCGGATCGGAGACCAGGAATTGGAACACGAAATCCACGAAACCCACGAAAAACCTCAGAGATCGTGAGAACCAGACCCGAGTGAGCCAGGCGGACCCCGGGTTTCACCCGGGGCTGGACTCCTGCGGCCTTTCTGGCCGCCAGAGATCGGCCGTCATCCTGTGCGCAACCCATCTGTTCGGCGCTCTAAAGTCAGCTAGAGATTTCTAGTTAGAGATGGTGGCGATCAGCGAGGAGCGTCTTTTTTCTCGAAGGCGAACACGCGCTTCCAATCGGCTTTCATATCCACCAGAACCCAGCCACGCTGACGGGACTCGTCGAGCGCCTTGCTCAGCCGGCCGACGGGAGACTCGCGGTCGTAAGCCCACTCGCGCTCGGCGTCGGTGTGATGGACGATCAAGCCCAAACGACGCCCGGGGCCCGCGGTCGTCCAGCGGAGCATCTCATAGTCACCGTCCGAGTTGCCGAACGCCGCGATCGGTCGCCGGCCGATGACCTGGTGGATTCCGACGGGCTTGCCGGGTCCGTCGTCGATGAAGTCAATCTCCGGGAGGCGCACCAGCGCGGGTTTCTCATCGCGTAGTTCGTATTTCAGTTTGATCCGACTACCGAGCACCTGTTCGGCCGGGACGCCGTAGACGCTTTCTGTCCAGGTCCGCATGAACTCGACTCCCCCGCCAGAGACGATGTATGTCTTGAAGCCGTTCGCTCGCAGGAATCGAAGCAGCTCCAGCATTGGCTGGTAGACCAGCTCCGGATATGGCCGCTGGTATCGAGGGTGTTTCGCGGTCGCCAGCCAGTCCTTCACGATTTGCTCGAATTCCTCGGACGTCATCCCGGCGTGGGAGGCCGCGATGAGTTCGAGACGATCGCGTGGACTGCCCGCCATGATCGCCTTGATGTTGCCTTCCAGCACGGCTCGGAACGCCGGCTTATCTCTCCATTCGGGATGCTTGACGGCCAGTGCCCTGATCCGTTCCAGCGCGAATGCGACCTGATTGTAATATGGCTGTTCGGACCAGAGGGTGCCGTCGTTATCAAATACGGCGATCCGCTCCGAGACCGGGACGAATTCGGGGCGGTCCTGATGGGTGACCTCGGCGACGAAGCGGAGGATCGACTGCCTGGATGGGCTTTCGTTCCAGGATGGGAGTGGATCCTCCTCGGCGAAGGTCGTCTGAGACATCACCGCGATGACTGGAATCGCGATCAGCCCGAATCGATGGCGGCGCTGCATTGAGAATCCTTGTTCATTCAGAAACGGAGTATCACCTGGTCGCCGAGCGAGAGACTCCGCGCGGTTCGCGGGTCCTGGGCGTCGCTCACCCCCCGATCCCCTTCTTCATCTGGTCGATTGCCTGGTCAATACTGAAGCTAGCCACTCGCTGGCGAGGCGGGAACTCCTGGAAGGTGGCCAGGAGCTTCACCGTCGCCGCCTGGGCGCCGAAAATGATATAAGGCTGGGAGAATATCCCATGAGGCCCATCGAGTAGGCGCTCACGTTCGTCTGGCCGATGTCGTCGCCGAAGCTGACGAGGATGTCCGGTTTCTTGTCGGCCTGGGCCGTGACTGTGGCGCCCACTTGGACACTCGCTGCCATCGCCAGCAGATAGCCCCGGTCGCGAGGACTCTGACAGCACGATTCCGTGTCGCATGCCGCCGCGTCGTCGGAATTCGAGACCGACGCGGTAGTTGGCGCGACTGCGGCCACGATTCGGGCCGCATCGGTCGTCGCTGCCAGATAGCCCAGGAGCGTTCCGATTGCCACCAGGGCCAGGGCCTCGATCGGGATGCTCTTTTTCATAGAACCTTGCCTCAGAGTCGTTCCGTATCAGGGCGCACCGGTCGCGGGCCGAGTGAGGGCCTTCTCCGGCCCCCGGCCGATGGCCGTCAGGGCCGCACCGTCGCTGGACGTTGTCGCCCGATCATACCGGTCGAGTGCTGGCGAGGGAACAGTCGGGTTGCCGATCGATGCGAATGCGGCTCTAATGTCAAGGCCAGTTCCCTACCGATCCGAGCACTCGGCGACCGCGATCGTCCTGGGTCGCGTCTCCGAATCGTGACAATCATCTAAGTCTGAGGGAGTAGCGGATTTGGAGACCACGTGCTGCATTGCGGGCGGAGGGCCCGCCGGGATGGTGCTCGGCCTCTTACTCGCGCAGGGTTGGGATCGATGTGGTGGTCCTCGAAAAGCATGGAGACTTCTTGAGGGATTTCCGTGGTGACACGATCCACCCCTCCACGCTCGAAGTCTTGTACGAACTTGGTCTTCTCGACGAATTCCTGGAGCGGCCACACCAGGAGGCTCGACAGCTCAGCGGTTACATCGGCGACGTCGAAGTTCCTATCGCCGATTTCACGCACCTCCCAACTCATTGCAAGTTCATCGCCTTCATGCCGCAGTGGGACTTCCTGGACTTCATCGCCGAGCGGGCGAAGTGTTATCCGACGTTTCATCTGATGATGCGGGCGGAGGTCACCGGGCTCCTGGAGGAAAACGGCAAGGTGGTCGGGGTGCATGCCTCGACGCAGAATGGCCCCCTGGAGGTTCGTGCTGAGTTGACCGTCGGAGCGGACGGGCGGCACTCCACAGTCCGCGAGCGGGCTCGCTTCCCGGTGGAGGACATCGGCGCACCGATCGACGTTCTCTGGATGCGGCTCTCCCGCCAGTCGACCGATCCGGATCAACCCGCCGGCCGCTTCGATCGGGGCCGGATCCTGGTCATGATCTACCGGGGCGATTACTGGCAGTGTGGATTCGTCATCCCCAAGGGCGGATACGACGCGGTTCGGAGTCGGGGCCTCGAAGCCTTTCGCGAGGAGATCGTCGAGGTCGCCCCGTTCCTGCGCGACCGGGTCGATGAACTGAAGACCTGGGAGGACATCAAGCTGCTCACCGTGGCGGTCAATCGCCTTCCGGTCTGGTACCGCCCGGGGCTGCTTTGCATCGGCGACTCGGCGCACGCGATGTCGCCCGTGGGCGGTGTCGGCATCAACCTCGCGATTCAGGATGCCGTCGCGACGGCCAACTTGCTGGCCCGGCCCCTTCGAGAAAACCGGCTGGTCACGGACGACCTCCGGAGAGTCCAGAGTCGCCGGATGCTGCCGACGCGACTCACGCAACGCGTCCAGGTGATTATTCAGGACCGCGTCATCGGCCAGGTGATCGGCCATCAGGAGCGGCTCGCGCTCGCCTGGCCCCTGAAGCTACTTCGCCGATTTCCGTTGCTTCGCCGCCTCCCCGCGCGGTTGATCGGCATGGGGTTTCGACCCGAGCATGTCCGCACCCCCGAGGCGGTGACTCAGTCGAGTTGATCGCGGAGAGTCTGGTCGCGACAGTTGTCGGACCAGGCAAGTCATGCAGAGAGGGTCGGCAGGACATACGGCCCCTTGGGGATGACGGCGACCTGGGCGGTCGGGCCATATTCCGCCAGCGAGTCGGCCAGCGCCGACTCGACAGTCGCGGCCGGCTCGACGAAACAGGAGGCCAGGACCTCAGCCGGTATCCCGTCGGAGACGATCTTCACCTTCGCCTTGCGACGGACCTTGGCCAGCTCCTCGACTTGCCATTGGTCCATCACGAAGTAGTCCTTACCGAGGATCCGCTGCATGAAGACGTCGAGCGAGGCGTGGTCCTGGAGGGCCGATTGAAACTCGGGACTGCCCAGGCCCTCGGTCAGGCTGGCAGCCAGGATGATGGTGCCGCCCTGTTTCACGATGGGCAGGCAGCCGGTCAACCCCTTCACCGCCTGGTAGAACGTGGTGTCGAGGGGATAACCGGCGGAGCTGGTCACGACGATGTCGAACGGGTCGGGGAACCACTGCGCGGCAGATCCCATCCATGAACCGGACGCCTTCGAGAAAGGCTTGCTCCATGTCGCCGGCCACGACCGAGGTGACCTGCCGGCGGCTGTCCAGGGTGACGTTGACGATGAAATCGCAGCCGGCCATCCGGGCGATTCGGGTGTTCTCTTCGTGGACCGGGTTGCCGTCGAGAATCCCGCAATCGGCGTTGGGATGTTCGAGCAGTTCCGGGCCGTGCCAGCGCTTGACGGTCTCGAGCGCAGCGACTCCTGGACAGATCAGCTTACGGCCACCGGAGTAGCCGGCCATCAGGTGGGGCTCGATCAGACCGGTGGTGATCTTCAGGTCGGCACGAACGTATCGGGTGTCGATCCATCCGGGGATTCCGCGGGCGGTCGTGCCGACGAGCGTGTGCTCTTCCAGGCGGGTGCCGTGGTGATCCTCGACGCGATAACCGGCTACGATCTCGGCGCCGAGCATCTCCTCCTTCTCGGCGGGAGTGCTCGGGCGATGTAGTCCGGTGGCGACGAGGATGAGGGTCCGATCTCGGGGGACGCCGGCCTCGTGCAACACCTGAAGCATGGGCCGGAGGATCGTGCGGTTGGGGACCGGCCGGGTGATGTCGCAGATGAGGATGCAAGCATCCTTCCGTCCCTGGGCGATCTGCCGCAGAGCGGGCGTTCCGATGGGCTGCTCGAGCGCCGCGGCGACCGCGTGCTCGGGATCGTCCAGCGCTGGCACATCGCGGATGGCGAGCGGACCGACGACCCGGTCCGCAGGCAGTTCCACAGGCAGTCCGGTCCGGCCATAATCGAGCGTGACTTTCAAAGACGTCATGGTAGGAACCTCGGTCGGCACGGGGAATGCGGCGAAAACGGGATCAAGGGCCGCTCGACAGCTCAAGGTCGTGATCGTACCATCTTCGGGAGGGCCCTGTCCCGTTGATTCTCGGAACGAGGTCACGGGCGTGGACGGTCGGCCAGACTCTCCTCCGATCAACATCCCCGGTTTGCGGCTCGACGGCCGCGGAGCGAACCCCATGACCAGCCCGAACTCCACACGGCGTGAATTCCTGAACACAACCGCTGCCGGATTGACCACGGCCGCACTGGTGGCCAACGCCGAGGCCCAGCAGGTCGCGCCGCGGACGAATGCGGGCGGCATTCCGCTGCGCCCGCTGGGCAAGACCGGCGAGATGGTCAGCCTCCTCTGTCTGGGAGGCCATTCCAGCACGAACCCTCCGAAACTTCCGGAGGCCCAGAGCCTCCGGCTGATCCAGCGGGCCGTCGATGAGGGAATCACCTTCATGGATAACTGCTGGGACTACCATAACGGCGGCGCCGAGGAGTGGATGGGCAAGGCGCTTGCCGAGGGGGGACGTCGCGACAAGGTCTTCCTCATGACCAAGGTCTGCGGCCGGACGGCCAGGGAGGCCCAGTCCAACCTGGAGGACAGCCTCCGCCGGCTCAAGACCGATCGGATCGATCTCTGGCAGTTCCATGAAATCGTTTATGATAACGACCCGGATTGGATCTTCGCGGCCGACGGTGCCTTCCAGACCGGCCTGAAGGCCGTGAAGGACGGGAAGGTCCGCTACCTCGGCTTCACCGGACACAAGGATCCGGTCATTCACCTGAAGATGCTCGGCATGCCGTACGAATGGGCGAGCGTGCAGATGCCGCTCAACGTGATGGACGTCCACTACCGGAGCTTCCAGAAGCAGGTGCTGTCAGTCCTGCTCCAGCGCAATATCGGCGTGCTGGCGATGAAGAGCCTCGGGGGCACCGGCGTGATCGTGAAGGAAGCGGGCATCCCGGTGGAGGAGGCGCTCCGCTATGTGTTATCGCTGCCGATTTCGAGCCTGGTGACCGGGATTGACTCGGAGAAGGTTCTCGACCAGAACCTCAAGATCGCCCGCGAGTTCCGGCCGATGAGTGCCGAAGAGAAGGCTGCCATCGATGGCAAGACCCTGGCGCTGGCCGGTGACGGGCGGTTCGAGCTGTTCAAGTCGTCGAAGATGTTCGATGGGCCGGTGCATCGGAAGCAGCACGGGTTTTCGACGCAGGTGGGGTGAACGCCCCCTTGCAGGTCAGAACCAGGTCGATGTCTTGAGCGTGACCTCGCGCCGCTTCCCGTCAATGATGAGTTTCAGACGGTTACGGACGAGGGCTCGTAAACCCAAGACAGGAAGTCGAGACGGATTGGGAGCGACCTCTGGATCAATGATGAGTCCCTCTTGCATTTCCAGTCGGAAAGGCGGCTGATTCCAGGGGTAGCTCCTCGTCGGCTGATTCGGATGAATCCAGACGCTCCCAGCCAGTAGGGGCAACTCGTTGCCGCCGATGCGAACCCGGCCGCGCTCGCGCAGCCGGATCCTCGCTCACCGGTCGAAATGTTCCGTGCGAATCGAGAAGTTGTGGTTATTCCCGGTGTCGAGAATCGCCGGAAATCGCCGCGATCCTTCCGGCAGTTCCATCAGTCCCCTTGCAGCCAGGCTGACCATCACGACGATCTGGTATGGCTTCACGTCCACGATCCCGTCCGGCGTCGAGACCGACGAGCGTTCCTCGGAGAACGGCAGGCGGTTGAGGATCTTCATGATTCGTACCAGGATGACGGATCGTCAACCTCCTCGGGTTCGGGACTCTGAGGTTCGATGATGAAGACGTCGTACTCGTCGTCGGAAAGTCCCCTTCTGAGGCACTCCCGAATGACCTCTGTCTCGGTCCTGGCGACCTTCACCCGCTCGTCGCCCCAGTACGCAACAGACTGGCCGCGTAGCCCAGGATCCCGAAGTAATCCCGGCAGATCACGAAAGAACGCTGCCTGTGATCTTAGCATGCCTTCCGGCACATGAAACGGTTTACCTGATCTCGGCTCGATCACGTCGCGGAACCGATCGTACACATCAGCACGGATGAGAACATACGCCTGTTGCATCTCGGGGTCCTCGATGCGCACGGGCCGGTCGCCTGCTTGGTCGATGAGTTGCCGCTGCTCGGGGGTCAGGCCGATTGTTGACATGGCGAATTCTCCTGGCCAATGGTCTCGACCTACATCGATAGACAATCGCTCCCGCACCTTCGATCGCAGCCGGTCATGCCAGCAGGCCCTTGAGCACCCGGCCGCCAACGTCGGTGAGTCGCTCGTCGCGGCCGTTGTGCAAGAACGTGAGCTGCTTGTGGTTGAGCCCCATGAGGTGCAGAATCGTGGCGTGGAGATCGTTGATGTGAGCACGGTCGGCGATGGCGTGAAGGCCGGCCTCGTCGGTCGCGCCGACGATCGTGCCACCCTTTACGCCACCGCCAGCCATCCACATGGTGAAGCCCGTGGCGTTGTGATCGCGACCGCGGCCGCCGCCCTGGCGGACGGGCGTGCGACCGAACTCGCCGCCCCAGACGACCAGGGTCTCGTCGAGCAGGCCGGTGCGTTTGAGGTCCGTCAACAAGGCCGCGACGGGCTTGTCGGTCATGCCGGACATTTTCTCGTGGTTGGCGTCGATGTCGTCGTGGGCGTCCCACTGCATCGCGACCGGCCCGCCGCCCGAGTAGAGCTGGACGAATCGGACCCCGCGCTCGACTAGCCGGCGCGCCAGCAGGCAGCGCGTGCCGAACTCGACAGTCCGGGAATCATCGAGGCCGTAAAGCGCGCGGGTCGCCTCCGACTCGCTCGCGAGGTCGACCGCTTCGGGAGCCGCGCTCTGCATCCGGAAGGCCAGCTCGTAGCTAGCAATCCGCGCCGAGAGCTCGGTGTCGGACGGGTCGAGGTCCTGTTCGTTTATCGCCCGGAGGAGGTCGAGCGTCCCGCGCTGCTCAGAAAGCGAGATCCCCGCGGGCGGCTTGAGATTGACGATCGGCACAGGGCCACTGCGAAAGAGCGTCCCCTGGTGATGCGCGGGTAGGAAGCCGGCGCCCCAGCAGGGCGCACCGCCTTCCGGAGTTCCCTCGGGCTGGGTCATCACAACGTAGGCCGGAAGGTTCTCGCTCTCCGAACCGAGACCGTAGGTCACCCAGCTCCCGAGGCTGGGGAATCCCATCATGACCCGTCCGGTTGTCATCTGGTACATCGCCGGAGCGTGGATCACGTTATCGGCATAACAGGAACGGATCAAGGCGATGTCGTCGGCATGGGGATGCAAGTGAGGGACGAGGTCCGACATGTCCATCCCCGACTGGCCGTATTTTCCCCACCGTCGATGGCTGCCGAGACAGAGTGGGTCGTTCTCGAGGAACTGACTGTGGATCTTGCCGAAGCTTGGTGGCAGAGGCTGACCATCGAGCCGGTTCAGGAGCGGCTTGGGGTCGAAGAGGTCCATCTGGCTGGGACCGCCCGTCATGAACAAGAAGATGCAGCGCTTCGCCTTCGAGGTGAAGTGGCCGGGCCGGGGCGCCAGCGGGCTCGTCGGCGAGGCGGGGCGCGCCTCACGCGCCAGCAGATCGGCCAGGCCGAGCATGCCGAACCCGCAGCCGGCCCGCTTGAGAAAATCTCGACGGCTGTGCGGGAAAAATGGCTGGGGGCCGGGACATCGACGGGGCGAACGCGAATTGGGCATGGTTTCGTTCCTTGCCAACTACAGGGCGAGACCCTCGAGAGATGAATCAGCGGTGCCGATCCAATTCTGAGAACAAATCCGTCAGTTTGAGGCTGAACCCCGGCAGGACGTCGCCGCCCTTCAGCTTCTGCGTCCCCTTCAGCACGGTGACCGACCCGTCGGGCGTGTAGACCGAGATCGTGCGTTGCTTGCGGTCAACCTCCCAGACCAGTCGGACACCGACCGCGAAATACTCGCCGCGCTTCCGCTTCATCTCAGGCCGGGTGTTCGATTTGCTCAGCACCTCGATCGCGAGATCGGGCGCGAGGTCGGGAATCGGCTCTTCGGGTACCTTGCCGTCAGGGAAGCGATCCCATGAGGCGAATGACACATCGGGGATTCGGACGAGTCCAGGGAAGAGCCGGATCGACCCGTCAGGCGCCGAGACCACACCGAGATTTCGAGGGATCACAAATGCTCGCAGAAAACCGATCAATGCGGCTGCCAGGAGTGATTCCTGAAACCCCATGCCTTTCTCCACCAGGGTGCCGTCTACCAATTCGTACAACCTGTGATAGCGCCGCTCGGCCTTGAGCAGGTCGGCCTCGGTGGCTTGGCCCGGTGAGGGATTCATCAGCACTCGGGACAACGGAATGTTCCCGAGCCGTTTGATGAAGTCCTGGAGCGTATCGGGTGCGTCATCGGTCGCGATCGGCATCGGATCCCTCTCGCTCACGGCACATAGAGGAACTCATTACTATTCAGCAACGCCAGCGCGAGATCGACCCATGCCGCGGCCTCGGCGGACTCGAGGTCGCCGGGATCAGCGGCAAAGCCGTTCTTCGTTCGACCATCGCGGGACTGGTCGCGAATCCGATCGGCCTGGGACTTCAAGAACGATCGCGCGCGTTCAATCTCATTCGGTTTCGGCTCGCGGGCCAGGGTGAATTGATAGGCGCGTCGGATCCGATCGTCGGTCTGCACGCCCGCCTCCCGGAGGACGCGGCCGGCCAGGACCTTCGCTCGACCGGCGGCGAACTCGCTGTTGAGTAATGTCAGGGCCTGGAGCGCGTGGGTGCTGGTTTCTCGTCGAGGGCAGGCGCTCTGGGTGTCGGGCGCGTCGAAGGCATCGAAGAGCGGATAGCGCACGTTGCGCTTGCGAAACAGGTAAAGCGAACGCCTCAAATGCTGGGACGAGTCCGGATCCTCGGGCCAGAGGTCGACCACCTCAGCCTCGGTGAAGATGAGGTCCTTGACCTCCTTTTCGAGCGGGGCGAGGATTCCCGGTCCGCCCATCCGGGAATTGAGCTCGCCCGAAACGGCGAGCATGGCATCGCGGATGCCTTCGGCGTCGAGCCTTCGGCGATTCATCCGGCTGAGCAGGGCGTTTTCGGGATCGTCGGCAGCCTGCTTGAGATTCGACCGGCTCGATTGTCGGTACGTTGACGAGGTCACCATGAGCCGATGGAGCGGCTTGAGCTGCCATTCACTCGAGATCAACGCCTTCGCCAGCCAGTCGAGCAATTCCGGATGAGACGGGGCCTCACCGCGGACGCCGAAGTCGCTGGGCGTGGCGACGATCCCCTGGCCAAAGTGATATTGCCAGAGGCGGTTGACGATCACGCGCGCCGTCAGTGGGTTATCGGGCCGGGCCAGCCAGCGCGCCAGGGCCGCGCGACGCCCGGTCTTGTCGCCCTTCGGCACGATCGACGAATCCGTGAACGTCCCGGTTGGCTGTGAGGCGAGGATCACGCCCGGTGGACGGGGGATAACCTTCGGGCCACGGTTCTGGTAATCGCCCCGGCGGAGCACGAAGGTGTCGGTTTCCTTGGACTTCTGGTCCACCAGGGCCATGGCATGTGCGGGAGGATGCGGGAGAGTTCGTTCGATCTCGTCGATCGCGCGCTTGAGGGATTCGCGCCGATCGTGGACGGCCCGGTCGGGATCGGCGGCGACGGCCGCGGCGATGTCCTCCCAGGTGACCCGGAGCGACGTCTCGAGTCCCTGGGCCAGCTTCTTCTGTGCGGGGGTCCGTTGCTTTGAGGGTGTATTCATCACGACCCGCTCCTCGGCGCTCAGCATGGCGAGCTTGTGTTCCTTGATCGCCTTGCGGTAGGGAGCTTCGAGCTGCGTGAGTTGTTTCTTGAGAGGGGCGACCCTGGCATGGATGGCTTTCTCGGCGGTTGCGAAGGCGTCGCGTTCGGATTTCGATGCGATCAGCACATCGTCAAGCTTCGACGTGGCAAAGAACGCCTGGAGCCGGTAGTAGTCGGTCGTGGGGATCGCGTCGAACTTGTGATCGTGGCAACGGGCACATCCGATCGTCAGGCCCAGGAAGACCGAGCCGACTGTGCCGGTGATCTCGGAGAGCTCTGATTGCCGCTTGACCTCGGGGATGACATTGCCGCCGACCACCTCTCGGGGGCCGCAACGGCAGAACCCCGTGGCGATCAGAGCATCTCGATTGCCAGGCTGGAGGTCGTCTCCGGCCAACTGGAGCTCGAGGAATCGATCGTAGGAGAGATCGGAGTTCAAGGACCGGATTACCCAGTCGCGATATCGCCAGGCGTCAGGGCGTTCGGCGTCGAGCTCGAAGCCGTTGGAGTCGGCGTAATGAGCCAGGTCCAGCCAGTGCTGGCCCCACTTCTCTCCATATCTGGGGCTGGCCAGCAAGCGATCGACGAGCCGCTCGTAAGCGTTCGGCCGATCGTCGTTGAGGAACGCGGAAGTCTCTGAGGGAGACGGCGGTAGCCCGGTAAGGTCGAAGGTGATCCGGCGGATCAAAGCCACACGGTCGGCCTCAGGCGCGGGCGACCAGCCCAGTTCTTCCAGCTCGGCCAGGATGAACCGGTCAACCGGGTTGCGCACCCATCGGGATCCCTGGACCTTCGGCGGCTCGACCGTCTTCAATGGTTGGTAGGCCCAATGACTTCGCTGTTCGCTGCTGAACGATTCGGGTGGGGCAATGCCACCGGACGGGGCAGCCGGCTCGCCTGCGATTGTGGTCGTCAGGACCAGGAAGAGTGTCAGGATCGAGATCGTCGCGATTCTGCGAGCTGCCACAGGCATGGAGTTTCTTTCCGTGAGGACCGCGCGCGGCGATTTCCCCTGGCAGGGCCGCACGCCTTCGTGAGCGGCGAGTGTTCGTGGTGAGTGGCTCGAGCGTTGGGACGGACCTGCCTGTCCTGGTGATCGTTGTTCGCTCACCACTACCAACAATTGTGCAGGAAAGGGTCGTCCACGACAAGGGTTGTGGAGGATCCCGTCGCGTGGCGGGTGGGAGTTCGTTGCCAGCGGCGTCAGACGAGTTCCCGGATCACTCTCCCGTCATAATTAATCTGGATCGGCCGGCCGTCGGGAGTCTGATGGGTCGTATCGAGTGGGATGCCCAGGCAATGATAGAGGGTCGCGGCGACATCCTCCGTGTAGTAGGGGGCCTCGGTCGGCTGCTCCCCGAGGGCGTTGGTTTGGCCGACGGCAACGCCTGGGCGCAGGCCGCCGCCAGCCATCAGGGCGATGCTGGCCGTCGACCAGTGGTCGCGACCGGCGGATGGGTTGACCTTGGGTGTCCGGCCGAAATCGCTGAGGACCATGACCAGGGTCGAGTCGAGCTGTCCGCGGGCCGACAGGTCGCAGAGTAGGCCGGAGAGGGCCGAGTCCAGGCGCGGGAGCAGGCGATTCTTCAGCGAGGTGAAGTTGTTCTGGTGGGTGTCCCATCCACCATCGGTAACAGTGACGAACCGGACACCGGCCTCGATCAGGCGGCGGGCCAGCAAGCAGCCCTGGCCGAGCGAGTTCCGCCCATAACGATCGCGAAGCCTGGGGTCTTCGGAATGGATGTCGAACGCCTTCTTGGCGTGGGCGCCGTGACCAGGTTGTACGCTTTCTGGTAAAACGTATCAGCCGCGTGGAGCGGGGTGGGACCCGAGTCATCCTCCATCTGTCGCTGCCAGGTATCCACCGCCTGGAGGGCCTTCATCCGGCGCTGGAATCGGCCGCGATCGACCCCTCCGGGAAGGACGACGTCCCGAACGGTGAAACTCGGGCGTGAGGCGTCGCCGGGCAAGACGAACGGGTTATACTGATCGCCGAGGAACCCAGCCACACCGCCGCCGAATCGCTGATCGATCGAGACGCCAAGCTGCACGTAGGGGGGCATCGCATTGCGGTCTCCCTCTTCCTTGGCGACGACTGCCCCGTACGACGGATAGACGACTGATTGATTGAACGGATGCCCGGACATCATGTAAGCATCCGCTACGCCGTGCGACCCGTTCTTGGGGTTGAGCGACCGGAGTATGGCGTATTTGTCCTGGTGCTGAGCGAGCTGAGGCAAGGGATCGCAGATCTGAATCCCCGGCACATTGGTTGCGATCGCCCCGAATTCGCCGCGGATCTCCTCGGGGGCCTGGGGCTTGGGATCGAAGCTGTCGATGTGGCTGATCCCGCCCTGGAGCCAGATCAGGATGCAGGAAACCTCGCGATCGGTCTCTCCCGCCGCGGCCCGCGCTCGGAGTTCCATCAGTCTCGGCAGACTCATGCCGAGAGCAGCGATCGAGCCGATCCGAATCACGTCGCGCCGCGTCACTCCGTCGCAGCTCCGTTTCGTACCCAGCCGCAAGTCGAACATCGGACCATCCCCTTTCGATCATGCCCGGGACGGAAACTCCGAACTCTCGATGGCCAGGACACCCGAGATCCTTGATCATCGTCGAGTATTGGAGGAAAGTTTAACATTCCGTTGAGCGGGTGGGCAAGCCTGCACAGGCGCTCTCGCTTCGATTCAGTCCGATAGGACTCGTCTGGAATCGACTCGCCTCAAGGCTCTCGTGTCTTTACGCTGGAGGATCGCGAGGGGAGGATTTCGACAGGTCGTTCACTTCTGACGTGAGAGGAGACTCCTTGGCGGAGATCCAGTTGCGGCAGCTATCGAAGGGTTTCCCTGGTGGAGCCCCGGCTGTTGAAGCCATCGATTTGTGTATTCCCTCCGGTGAGTTGCTGGTCGTGCTCGGGCCGTCGGGGTCTGGAAAGACGACCTTATTGCGATTGATCGCGGGGTTGGAGGCGCCGAGTTCGGGTGGGGTGTGGATCGATGGTCGAGACGCGACCTCCGTTCGCCCGGATCGTCGCGACGTGGCCATGATCTTCCAGCAGCCGGCGCTTTATCCTCACTTGACAGTCTTCGACAACCTGGCATTTGGACTGCGAGCCCGGGGCGTTCCCCGGAGTCAAGCGCGGCCCAAGGTGAACATGATCGCCGGACTCCTGGGACTCGACTTACTTCTGGCCCGGCGGCCCGCTGCCCTCTCGGGAGGGGAACGGCAACGCGTGGCGATCGGTCGAGCGATCGTGCGGCGTCCGAGCGTGCTTCTCCTCGATGAGCCGTTCTCGAGTCTCGACTTGCCCCTCCGCTCGGCGCTGCGAGAGGAAGCGGTGGAGCTTCACCGTCAGTTCGAGACGACCTGGATCCTCGTGACGCACGATCAAGACGAGGCGCTCCTCATGGGCGATCGCATCGCCGTGCTTGACCGGGGTCGCCTTCTCCAGTGCGGTCCGCCCCGAACGATCTACGAACAACCGACAGATCGGTTCGTGGCCACCTTCGTCGGCAATCCTCCGATGAACATCCTGCCCTGTGAGATCGAGCGCGAAGGAGCCACTGTCCGAATCCACTTCATCGCGGCCAAGCATGGGTTGAGCTGGGCCCTGGCAGATCGTGAGGTACCGGCCGGTTGGCCGGAGGGACTCGATCAGGTCGAACTCGGCCTGCGACCTGAATCCATCGGCATCCGGGAAGCTGGACCGTCCGCCGAGTCAGCCGCCCTGTCGCCGACACTGCCTGCTCAGGTCCGAAGAGTCGAGTTCCATGGTCCCGACCTGCTGGTGACCCTGGCCCTGGGCCCCCATCTCCTCGTCGCTCGGCTGGCCTCCACTCAACCCGTCCATGAACGGCAAGACGTCCATGTCGTCCTCGACCTCGCTCGAGCCGCCTGGTTCGACCCGTCAACGGGAAGGGCGCTGAAGCTGGATCGTTGATGAGGCCGGTCGATATCCCAGCCTGATCAGCCCGCCGCGGAAGTCGACCGTCACGACCTGGGTGTGAAAGAGGCTGAGGTCTCGGGGCCACAGACACCAGCCTCGAGATCGAGCCGCGTTTGGCCCGAATCCGAGAGTGAGAACCAGGGCACGTGTCGTGGACGATGGTCCAGTCCCCGAAGTCGCCCCCATCGGCTTTGTTCGAAATGAGTCATGAGCTAAAGAATGTGCCATTCTGAGTTGACACCCCTGCCTGCCACTGGACCGAAACCGACGCTCGCGTCCTCAATTGCCAACATCGATTCTTCACATCACGAAAAAATAGCGAATCGGATCGACCAAACCATTGACAACACCGTGATGGGACTACTTAATCTTGGTGCGTCGCGCTTTTTTAAGATGCCCAGGATCAGATTTAGCACGAGCGCTGAAGTGGCAGAACTCACGGTTATCTACATGGATGCAGGACAAGGGGATTGCACGCTGATCCTGTTTCCCGATGGAAAGACCAACTGGATGGTCGACTGCGGCAGCATCAAGAACGGGCAGATTGTTCGTTCGGAGATCGTCAAAGTGCTGGACAGGGTGCTGCCATCCCGCGGCAACACGGTCCAACGCCTGATCCTGACCCATCCCGACCAGGACCATTACAACCTGCTCTCGACCGTGGTTCCGATGATACCCAACGGCGTTGGGGAGATCGTCTACGGCGGAGAAATGACGCAGTACAAGAACCAGCTCGACAAGAATTACACCTACAATTTGCTCGTCAACTTCGGCAACAAGGCCATTTCACCCAGCGCGAAAGTCAACTGGAACCCGACGACGATCGGCGGCGCGATTGTGAGCTTCCTGGCTGCCAACGCTTCGGGAAACGTCAACGATACGAACAATAATAGCGTTGTCCTTCTCGTCGAATACATGAATTATAAGTTCTTCCTCATGGGAGATGCCGAGATCCCGACGGAGAACTTTATTCTTGGCAACTGGACGGCCTCTTCGCTCCAATCGACCTTCGGCGTAGCGCTGAAGATGGGGCACCACGGAAGCGACACGGCGTCGTCCCAGAACTGGGTCCAGACGATCAAGCCGACCGCCCTGATCGTCAGCGCCGATACGCGGGGATTCGGCAAGTTCAACCGCGGTATGCCGGCCAACAGCAAGATCACCAACGCGGTGAGCTGGTCGGGCCGGGTGGGCACCTTACACCAGTCGTTATCTCATAATTACGTGGTCTGGTGCGACGACTGCCCCCCAACCAGCAACTACGCCTTCAAGCCCATGATGGTCGTGCCGGCTACGGTCCAGGCCGTCTGCACCACCCTCTACAACTTGGCCTACGACAACACGTACACGGACTACTCATCCGAAGGTGGGAGCTGGTACTTCACCATGAAGGATGACGGTATCCTCTACGTGGGCTTCACGGGTTCCTGAGCCACGGAGGGCGGCATGGCGATGACCGTTGCGGACCTGAAGTCGTTGCTGTCCAAGGTGACGCCGAGCCAGCCCTTCACGCTGTCCGACGGCGCCCTCGGTATTGACGCGGTCAAGAAACTTTTCGACAGCTACCTGCCCGGCCAGACGCTGACGGTGGACAAACCGACCGCGGACGTCGAGCAGCTCACGGTCAGCGGCGGATTCTCGCTCCCGCCCAAGTACACGGGGCTCCCCGTGATGGTGACGTTCGACAGCGACGGCACCAACGTGACCGGAATCTTCATCCGGGCGGCGCTCCCCGGCTGGGACATCGACACCAGCTTCCTTCAGTTATCTCCCGCGTACCTGAAGGACTTTGGTTGCTCCGTTCTCTACCTGGTGCTGAGCGCCCAGCCGGGCGACACCGGACAGGTGACAGCCGCGTATGGCGTGGGAGCCGACTTCTCGTTCAAATCCGAGGGACAGACCGAGACCCTTTCACTCAACGCGCTGATGTCCCAAGACCCTGCGGCGGACTACACGCTCGAGGGGACGTTCAGCGGGGTGACGCTCTCGGACCTGAACGTGCTGAGCCAGTTCGCCACCGGGGGGCAGTTCGACATCATCCCATCGAACGTGGTCCCGCTGGCGAAGCAGATGCAGCTCACCGGACTGCGACTCGCGATCGGCCGGGCGATGTCGAAACTGCTGGTCGTCTCCGTTAACGTCCAGGTCACCGCCTCCTGGGCGATCGTCCCGGGGAAGTTCGAGTTCAAATCCGTGGGTGCAACGTTCACAGTGAACACGCCGAGCTCGCCGACGATCTATGCGGCCCTGTACACCACGTTCGACGTCGGCGGAGTGCCGATCGCGGCGCAAGTCACGATCCCCGACCTCGACCTTACCGCCGCACTCGAGCAGCCGATCCAGTTCTCTCAGATCCTGGCTCAGTACCTGCCGAACTCCGACCTGCCCGAGCTGAATATCGACTTCCTGCGGTTCCAGCTTAACCTCCGAAGCGTGGGTTATAGCCTTCAGGTCGCCACCACCGAGGACTGGCCACTCGTCAACGACGGCGGCTTTAGCCTCTCGCTGACGGGCCTGTTCTTCACCATCATCGGCCAAGGGAGCAGCACGCCCACCGGCACGGTCGGCGCGACATTCGATGTCGGTGGCACGGGCATCCTCATCAGCGCCAGCTACTTGGGTAGCACGAGCGGCTGGCAGTTCCTCGGTGAGACGATCGGCGACTCCACGATCGATGCCGGGAAGTTAGCAAGTTCGGTCCTGAGCCAGTTCGGCGTCACCCTGCCGGCTCCCGTCCAGAAGGTTCAGATCGGCAACGTCGCGCTGGAGATCACGACCGGGACGAAGACGTTCTTCTTCACGGCCACCGGCACGACCACGGTGGCCGACGTCGCGGTCTCCTTCTCACCGACGATCAAGCTGTCGTACGACTCTCAGACTCACTCGTTCGACAAAGTATTCTCAGGCACGCTTGTGCTACACGCGCCGCAACAGGGCGGTGGCACGAAGGACATCACGTTCACCGTCTCGTTCAGTCAGGACGCCAAGGACACGTCGATCACGGCCACGTATCAGCAATCGGGCACCGGACTCGAGTTCGCCGACATCGCCGGAGCGCTCGGCTTCACAGTGTCGCAACCGATCCCGTCGTCGCTTGACCTGGGGCTCACGGCTGCGAGCTTCACCTACGACTTCACGAGCAAGTCGCTCGTCCTGGCCGCGACATCGAAGAATTATGGAAAGGCCGTATTCGTGACACTCCTGATCGACGCACAACGGCAGTATTTCTTCCTGCTCGGCGTCAACAAGACATTCAGCCTGTCGAACCTACCGCTGGTTGGCGAGGAACTGGCCAAGATCGAGAACATCAGCCTTGGCGATCTGTCTGTCATCATCGGCTCGGAAACAACCAACTCGACCACGGCGGCCGTCGTTAACGCCTTGATCCCGGCGGGATACCCGACACTTCCCGCCGCCGGGGCGAACGGGGATGTCGTGATCGCGGCACAGTTGAGCTTCGGCGATCAGGTCCTCGCGCTGGACCTTGCCTTGGGCGGCCAGGGCACCACGAGCCGTCCCGACGGCGCGCTTGCGCTGGCGACGGTCGGGGCCGGACAGGTCTCTACGTCGAGCACACCCGACGGCACGATGTGGTACACGGTGCAGAAGAGCTTCGGCCCGGTGTCGATCCAGCGGATCGGTGCGATGTACCAGTCGGACCAGCAGACGCTCTGGTTCGAGATCGACGCCACGCTCGCGTTTGGTCCATTGACGCTCGATCTGGTCGGCCTCGGTTTGGGCTCGCCGATCGCCTCTTTCGAGCCGAAGTTCTCGCTCACGGGCCTCGGCGTCGCCTACTCGAATCCGCCGCTCGAGGTCGCCGGATCGCTGGTCAATCTGCGCCTCCCGGAGCAAACTTTATCGAATTCGAGGGCGGCGTGACCATCGGGACCGGCGAATTCACGCTGACCGCCTTCGGTTATTACGGCAACCAGAACAACTTCAACTCGATGTTCATTTTCGGCGACCTAGCCTACGACTTCGGCGGGCCGCCGGCGTTCTTCGTGACCGGTCTCGCGCTGGGTTTCGGCTACAACTCCAACCTGCGCATCCCGACCATCGACGAGGTGGCGGTGTTCCCGTTCGTCCAGGTCCTGCCCACCTCGATGATCCCGAACACGGGCATTTTTGGCGCGAATCCAACGCCACAAAAGGTGCTGGATGCGATCATGAATCCGACGCAGGGAACGGCGTGGGTGACGCCGCAGCAGGGTTCTCTCTGGTTCGGGGCCGGCATCACGTTCACCAGTTTCGAGTTGGTGAACTCGCAAGCCCTGGTTCTGGTGACCGTCGGCGGTAGTGATGGCGTAGTGATCGCCCTGGTCGGAACCTCGCGCGGACAATTCCCGCAAGCCACCGGCGGCGAGATTCCGGTGTACGCCTACATCGAGCTGGATCTCGAGGTCGAAATCGCGCCGTCGCTCGGCGTTTTCTCAGTGCAAGCCGTGTTGGCGAAGAGTTCCTTCCTGCTCGACAAGGCCTGCATGCTGACCGGCGGCTTCGCGTTCTTCGTGTGGTTCGGAAGCAATCCGCATGCTGGCGATTTCGTGCTCACGCTCGGCGGGTACAATCCGGGCTTCACGCCGCCCTCCTACTACCCGACTGTGCCCGCGGTCGGCTTCCACTGGTCGCTCGATTCGACGATTACCATCAGTGGCGGAGCGTATTTCGCCTTCACACCGTCGGTGCTGATGGTCGGCGGCGACCTGAACGCCACCTACCAATCGGGCAATTTGAAGGCGTGGTTCGACGCGCACGCCGACATCATCGTGCAGTGGAAGCCCTTCTGGTTCGATGCCGGATTCGGCATCACCATTGGCGCATCCTACAAGGTCGACTTGCTGTTCACCAGCTTCACCGTCAGCGTCGAACTGGGTTGCAACCTCGAAGTCTGGGGACCGCCCACTGGCGGCACTGTCGGCGTCAACTGGTACATCATCTCGTTCACCATTCCGTTCGGCGCGTCGAAGAACGCCTCCAAGCCCCTGGTCAGCCAGTGGAGCGATGTGCAGGCGATGCTGCCCAACAGCGGCTCGGCGTCGTCCCCGAACGTGCTCACCTTGGCGCCTTCGAGCGGGTTGTCGCCGAACACGACTAGCCCGTCGAACAGCGGCAGCGGCTTAGGCGCTACGCCGGCCGCTCCCTGGGTGGTCCGCGGCAGCCAATTCGGCTTCAGCACGTCCTCGGCGATCCCCGCCAGTACTGCTACGATCGGATCTGGAAACAACGCCCGACAGTTCAACGGAAGCCATTTCAACGTCGCCCCGCTGGGCTGGACTGCCGTCACAGCCACTCACGCCATCACCATCGTCAACAGCGCTGGCACGGACTATTCAGCCGCCTTCGCGGCGATTCCGGCGCAGCGCGATTTGCCGTCCCAGCTTTGGGGCGTCCAGCAGAGTTCGACCCCGGACGCTTCGAGCCAATTGGTCCCCAACCAATTGGTGGGAACGTTGGTGAGCGTGAATCCGCCCGCGATCGGTGGCTCGGCCGGACCGGTGAATGTGGAAGTGAACCTGGCCAACGTCAACATCGGTCTCGCCAACTCGATTCTGGGTGTCAGCGGGTCGGCGCAGCCGGAAGGTGACATTCCGGTCAACGGTCCGAACACGGTTTCGATCATTGCGGATCCCAATACCGGGATCGGCTCGGTTGCCACCACCGCGGCGCGGACGGCCATCTACAACGCCCTGCAACGGCTTGACTCCGGCCCGAGTCGAACGATCCCATGACCGATTTCGCCAAGGGAGCCGGCTGCGCTTTTTCGGCCGAACCGTTGTTGGTTTCCTAAGGAGACTCGAGTGCCTGTCCAACTACCGAAGATCGCTGCTCTGGCGAACCTTCCCGCGCCGCCGCCGGTGGGCAGCCTCCAGTTTTTCGACGGCTACTATCCGGCGTTGCCGGCCAACAGCGAGGGTTACACCCTTTCCGTGACTCACACGATGAGCGGAAATCCCGGCGTGCCGCCAAAGTTTCAAGTCACGCAGACTGTCCGCGTGCAAGGGCCGGAGTTCACGATTGACCCCGACATCGTACAGACGATTTATCCGCCCAACGGCGGCTCGGACCAATACGAACAGAAACTGCCGTTCGTTGTCCTGACCGATCCCTCGCTGCCCTGGGAACGAAATCTGATTCCCGATTCTGGCTTGCCGAACCCCGGGAATCCGACGCCGTGGATGGCCCTGCTGATCTTCGCCGAGGGCGAGATCTACCTGCAACCAGGCTCGAACAATCCGGTGTCATCGGTGACCGTTGAACAGCTTCTCGCCCCGGATTCGAATGTGCTCAAACCGCAGTTGCCGGCGAACTGGGTATCGTCCGACGTGATGAAGTCGCAATGTCAGGCGATCACCATTCCAGGTGCCGTGTTCAACGCCGTCGTGCCGACGACCACGGAGTTGCCTTATCTTGCGCACTGCCGTGGAGTGAATACGCTCGATGAAGGGGAAGTACTGCTCAGCGTGCTGTTGTGCAACCGCCTGCCGCAAGTCGCGGCCCGCCCGGCGGCGCCGGTCCACTATTTCGCCCAGTTGGTGTCGCTGGAAGGCTGGGCCGCTTACATGGGTCCGAACGCGAAACCGATTCCTACGAAGCCCAATTCCAGCCAGTTGATGGACGTCCAGATGGTGTCGCTGTTCCACTGGGTGTTCACCTGCTTGCCCGAGACTGGCCTCAGCTTCAGCGCTCTGGTCAGCGGACTGATCGCCAGCGAGCAGCCCTCGGCGACGCAGCAAAAGACCGCCGTGCTGCAACTCCCTGTTCCGCCATCCACCACCGCGCCGGCGGTCGTCCAGAACCGGCTCAACGAAGGCTACGTCGCGCTCTCGTTTATCAGCGGAGCGGGCGAAGATACCTTTGCCTGGTATCGCGGACCCTTTACCGCTGCCGTTCCACAACCTGTGTCGGCCGTCGGAAATCCGCCAGCCCCGGTCAGTCAGGCGGCCAACGCCGACGCGTTAATGATCTATCTGGCCGAACAAGGCCTGTTCGATCTGAGCTACGCCGCGGCGTGGAACATCGGACGGAACCTCGCCCTAGCGGACGCCGCCTTCGCTCAAAACGTTAGCGCCTATCGCCAGTCGCTGATGGGATCGGCCGCAAGACTTGCCCAACGCCGAGCGATGGTACATTTTTCCGCCCACCTCCCTGCGCGCACCTTGCTCGCCCGGGATGCCACGCGAAGACGCTTCGCCGTACTGGTCGGTGACGGACTCGGCGAGACGTGGACCAACGCCCTTGCGGCGGTCCGCGCAGGCGCAAGCCCGCCGCTGCCGCTTCGCGCCCGAAGCACCGTTTCGCCCGCAAACGGATGCCTCATCCACGGGCGGTTTTGGCAGCACTGCCATCGGCCAGCGCGGCCCTCAGTGAAGATCTGAACGAAATCATCGAGTCCGTCGCCGCTTGGGTGGCCAGGTTGAGCCTGCTGTATCCGGTCCCGTTCTCATATCTGGTGCCGGATCCGCGCATGCTCCCGGTCGAGTCGATCCGGTTCTTCTACGTGGACCCCAACTGGATTTCGGCGCTAACCGCCGGCGCATTGAGCATCGCCATCCACGGTTCGGTCGATGTGGCGACCCACGCGTTCCTGCTCCCGGTCATGCTCCAGGCGATCGAACGCCATCGCCGCGGACGCTTCCGCCGGGTCCGGCCCGACGCAGCCGTCGGAGCGGGCGGGAATGGGGTTTCGATGACGGGCGTCCTCATTCGTTCGGAACTGGTCAGCAGTTGTCCAGCCTTAGTCGTCACCGCGACGCTCGGCGGAGCTCCGTTGAACGCTGTACGCGACGATTGTCCGTCGCCGAGCGTCCGCCTGTGCCTGTTCGATGGAATTCCGGATACCGTGTCACTGGCTCAGCCGTATCAGGGTGTGCTGTTCGGAGTCGAAGACCAAGGGATCTTCCCACGGTGCGTCACCGCATCGCAGTTCACAGGCTCGCAGATCGGCAATGGATCGCCTGTGCCTCTGTCGTTCCGCACCGCGCCTCAGGAAGACCTGGGCGGCGTGCTGAGTGTGCAAACGATCGCCAGTGCGTTGATGCAGGCCGTCGGCTTGACGCCCTTCGCCTCCGGAGCGGTCGTGAACTGGAACGGCACCGCGCTCCCGACAACGTTTGTGAGCGCCAATCAACTGAAGGCCGCGGTCCCAGCCAATCTTGTGGCGTCCGCCGGATCGGCGACGGTGACCGTAACCAGTGCCGGCGCGACGTCGCTGCCCGCGAATCTGATCATCAATGCCGCACTGGAGATCGACACCATCAATCCGTCGATGATCCAGGCCGGCGGCAACGGCTTCACGCTGAATGTCACCGGAGTGGGCTTCGCCGCCGGCAGCACGATTCAATGGAACGGAACGGCGCTGACCACGACACTCATCAGCGCCAACGAAGTGACGGCAGTGATCGCGCCCGCTTTGGTCGCGACGCCCGACAATGTCAGCATCAGCGTGTTGGTCAACAGCGTGTCGTCCAACACCGTAACCCTCAGGGTGGTCAGTGCGGATCCAACGATTGACTCCATCGAGCCCAAGATCGTGATGGCTGGTGGCATCGGATTCACACTGACCGTGCTCGGCTCTGGCTTCGGACCGGCGGCGGTGGTCAATTGGTCTGGCTCGCCGCTCACGACTGCCTACGTCAATGCTCAACAACTGAAGGCGTACGTCCCCGCCGGTCTGATCGCGGCGACCGGCTCGGTCAGCGTCACGGTGACACTGAACACGGTGACATCGAACGCCGTTCCGTTCACCATCACGGTGCGCAACCGACTATCGGTTCGCTTGCGCCATCGGTCGCGCTCGCCGGCGCCGGTCCTTTGACACTGGTAGTGGACGGCGTCAACTTCGGCTCCGGCGCGGTCGTGCGATGGAATCAAACCTCCTTGACGCCGAGCTCATCGAGCGCCGATCGGTTGACGGTCGTCGTGCCTGCCAATCTGACGGCCACAGCCGGGAACGCGTCGGTCACGGTCGTTTCCAGCGGAGCCACCTCGAATGCCCTGTCGTTCCTGGTGGTTGAACCGCAGCCAGCCATCGGACTCCTCGAGCCGCCGGAGGTCTTCGCCGGCAGCGGCGCATTCACATTGACCGTCTATGGCGGATTTGGTGCCGGCGACTTCGCGCTTCAGATGGTGGCCGCACCGGAACTGCAATCCTTCCCCAATACGTAAGCCGAAGGATCCCATGAGTAGCGACCAAAGCCCCATCATCGTCCCCATGAAAGTCGAAGCGCTGGTGGTGAACGACTACGTTCGCCCAGCGAGGGACCAGATCGTAAGCTTCCTGCGGACCCAAATGGCCTACAATTCCATTCAGGGCGGCGGCAATGGCCAGCCGTTTTTTAATGGGAATCAATCCAATTTCACGGCCGATCCGCCACCCAAGATTCCGCCGAATAACGTTCCAGCGCCCCAGTACTACAACGGCGTCTATTTGAAATGGCGCCTGCCGCGCGCACTCGCGAACGGCGCGCAGGACAACGTTTCCGGAAAGACCAAATATCCGCAAGTGCCCAACCGCTGGCTGATCGTTCGCTACGGCGGACCGCTCACCGCTCGCCAAGCGACGAGCTGGATCGTCGAGAGCGACTACGTTCACACTGCGGCTCTTTCGCCGATGAACGTCTCACAGGAGGCTACCATCTATGCCCAGCCTAATTCCGCGACTGATCCCACGCCGGTAGGCGTCTACATCGGCCGCAATGTCCAGCTCGGAACC
Source organism: uncultured Isosphaeraceae bacterium (assembly GCA_963845695.1). GTDB lineage: Bacteria > Planctomycetota > Planctomycetia > Isosphaerales > Isosphaeraceae > CAWJTV01. Next base: position 63,763 of record CAWJTQ010000031.1, read on the forward strand.
TGGACTGAGCCCAACCACACCTTGAACCTCACGGCCATGGGACCCGGCAATCCGGCCTTCGCCTTCTATCAGCCGCAAAACAACAACGTGTTTTCGTTCGTCAACTGCCTCGATGGCCAGGCCCCAGAATTGCTGAGCTATCTGGTATTCGGCTGGTATTCGAACGGAGCGAATGATCCCTTGGCGCCGGGTCTCGCGTCGGTCGATGTCAGTCCATATAGCGGCTACACGAGCACACTCCAAGTCACGGCGTCCTCGGCGGTTGAAGCGCAGTGGACGGCCGGCGTGGTGACCGCGCCCAACGGAACGGCGTACAACATTGTGGCTGGATCCACGGGCGCGATGACGCTCGAAACCTATATCTACCTGGATCCGGCGGCCTCGTCAACGACTCTTCAGATCACCACCACCGCGGCGACCGCGCAGGCACCGGGATGTGTCTTGATGGCCACGGCGACGCCGTTCTTCGTAGCGCGCCTCGGCTCGCTCGGCTGGACGATGCCGCCTCATACTGATCCCACATTGACTGCCTCTTGGTGCGTGCTCTGCGGATCGGTGGATGGCGTCAGTTGGCAGAACTCGGAGCTGCCCCCTGGCGGAACACCCACGCCAACAAGTACCGGGATTCCGCTTTCCATCGCGGTTGGCAACACGTCTGTCGAGGCGCTGACGGCTCTGGTTTCGAGCCAGGCCGCAGTGGCCGGGGAGTCGGTCTACACGGAATTGCTCGAAGCGTTCCAACTGAACGCCCTGGATGTATTCGACCGGCCCGACGGCTCGGCGGTACTGGCCGACAAGCTTCAGGCGAGCTTCTTCCAGCGCTACTCGGGCGGATACGAGTGGAACATCGTCAACGCGGCTGACGATGGCACGACTCTGTCCGAGACCGAGCTTGCCAAGGAAGCGGCGTGGCTGGCGAAGCTCAATCAGGCCCAACAGGTGCTCGATGCCGCGCTGACGGAACTCGCATCGCTACAGACGCAGTTGTATGTGATGTGGTGGAAGTACATATCGTGGGGGCCCGCTTATCAGGGAAGCTCGGAGATTCCTTGCCTGGCCGATGAGAACGGCAACGAGCCGAGATACTTCGCCAGCCAACTCGATCCCACTGTCGCCGGCAGCCTCGCTCAGCAGGTTCTTCAACAAATCAATAAGGTTCAACCGCTTTCCAAGCTGGTGCCCACCGGCGCAACGCCGGCCGCGCTCGAGCAGGCGATCGAGGACTACGCGAATCAGCAGGGGTTGCCGCCGTCGCGGCAGTTGAAGCGCGGAGCCGCCCCCTCCTACTATCTGCCGAACAATCCGGTAGTGCTGATCGCGGGCGCCGGCGCTTCCGGCATCTCGCCGAGCCCCAGCACGATCCAAGTCCGCTTCCCCTCGCAGTTGGTCACCGGCTTCAATTTCAACGGCACACCCATCACGGCATCGACGCCCAACGTGACCATCCCGCAACCGGTGCTCACGGGACTCGCCGGAGTCCCTTGGACCAGCGCGCTCGCCACCAGTCTGGTCAACGAGTTCTTCTTCCTCGATCCGAACAACGCGACCGCCATTGCTGCCGCCATCGGCGCGAGTGAGTCGGCCGTACAGGCGTCCTTGAGCAATCCGGCCAACGACTTGAACGTGTATCCGGCTGGAGCGGTGGAACAATGGACCGCCAATCCGTGGCGGCCCCTGCTGTTCTTCTGGCAGGCGAATTACTATCCGATCGCCTACGGAACGTCCTTGTCCCCCAATTGGACTTACGAGGGCACGTACTATACCTGGAACGGATCGACGGCGAGCGTAGAGCCACCCATGGGCTTCCAGGGACTCTCGGTACTGGCGCCGACCGCCGCCTTCAACATGGAGTCCCGCATCTGTCAGTTCCTCACGAACAATCCCAACCTCAATCCGCGCGAGACGGCGGCATTGAAAACGCTGCTTGGGTTCGTTCAAACGTCGGATCACTGGGACTTGTTATCGCAATCGCTCGACGGATTCAACGAACAGTTGCGGCTGGGGACTCCGGGCGTGTTCCTCGACCCCGGCGCCACCTCATTCGTTACCAATCCCCCGCTGTCGGATCTAATCGGATCGGCTGCCAGTTACCCGCCCAGCATTGGGAACATTCCGGTGCAAGGGGACACGCCCACCACTCAATTTCAGCCGTGGCGCGCCGGGCAATTCCAGTTCACCAACCTCGCTCTGGTGGACGAATGGGGCCAGTCGCTATGGCCGGTCAACCCTTTTTCCAAGACCGACCAACTCGACACCATTTTCCTGCCTCCCGATCTGACGCCAGTGCTCACTTCGAATTCCGTTACGCTGACGATCGCCTCGGGGCCGGTGCTCGGCGGAATCGCGCCAAACGTCGCCTCGGCGGGCGGCGAGGCGTTCACTCTTACCGTGAGCGGCATCAATTTCGCTTCATCGGCCGCCGTGCATTGGAACGGCGCGGCGCTGGCCACCACGTTCGTCAGCGCGTCGGAGTTAACCGCGGCGGTCCCGACCAATCTTATCGCCAGTGTCGGCACGGTGGCCGTTACCGTTCTTTCCGGCGGAGTGACGACGCCCAGCATCGCTTTTACAATTGCCGCTGGACCGGTCATCGGCAGTCTGTCGCCCTCGCTGATTCAAGCGGGCATGGTGCCGTCAGACTCCTTGGCGCTGACCGTCACCGGAGCTGGTTTCGCCGCCGGAGCCTTGGTGCATTGGAACGGCGTGGCGGTGAACACCGAGGTCGTCAGTTCGACGACGCTCAGGGCGGCGGTCCCGTCGAGCTTTGCGTTCGCCGCCGACCAGGCCTTGATCACGGTGACGCAAGGTTCCTCGACCTCCAATTCCGCCTCGATTACCATTTCCGCCGGCGCGGCGATCGGCTCGTTGACACCTCCGCTGATCGCGACAGGCAATCCGACCATGACGTTGACAGTCAACGGTGTCGGCTTCGAGCCGGGTTCGATCGTCAGTTGGAACCGGAATCCGCTGGCGACTGCGTTCGTCAGCCCTTCGCAATTGACGGCGGAAGTACCGAGCAATCGATTGACGAGCACGGGCACGGCGTCGATCACGGAAAGCGTCGGCACGAAAGTCCTGCCGAACGCACCCGATCCTCTCATTCAGTTGCCACCGGCGCTGCTTCAGCCCGCGCGGCTCGATTTCAGCCTGGTTTCGGTGATCGATGACAACATCCCGTTTGGTCCCGCCTATCCCGACGCGGATCCGATCGCCGGATGGGTCCTACCGAATCATCTCGATCGCTCGCTGATGGCGTATGACGCACAGGGCACGGCTCTTGGCGAGATGTCCGTCGGCATCGCCGTGGCCGGCGCCTCCGCCATTTGCTGGACCAACAACCCCTTCAGCCCTTACGCTTCGCTGCAAGAGATCAGGAACAAAATCCCTCATTTCGGACCATTCCTGATGACGCTCAGCGAGCAGACACCGGCGGCGTTTTTGGCGTTCCTGGACGCGATCGATGAGACTCTCTGGACTACCGCTCCAATGGGCGCGTCGTTCGACCAGAGTTTGGCGATTCTCATTGGACGGCCGCTCGCGATGGTCCGGGCCAAGGTGCAGTTCCTGCTGCATGGTCCGCCGTATCTGGATCCGAGCTGGCAGTTCACGTTCGACCCTTCGGATTGCTCGCGACTAGGGACGCAGACACCGGCGATCACCGGCTACCGGTTCGGCATCGAACTGGGTAACATCGCGCAACTCGATGACGGCCTGATCGGATACTTCACGGGCGACAACTATGCCTCGTTCAACGTTGTGGACCAGAGCGGCGCGGCGACCGGTGGTTACCTGAATCCGATCGGGGTCAACAACAATTACCTGTATCTGCCGTTTGACGGCGAGACCGCCACTTGGGTCTCGATGCTGGTCAACCCCCGCGCGGGGGTCCACGCGACCACGGCGATACTCCCCACGACCACCGTGAGCCTGCCGCCGAACTTCACTGCTGACGCGCTGGCGAGCATGAACGTGACGTTCCGACTGGATGGCGTGCTCACCGATCAGCTGCCACCCGCGCAGGCGCCACGGCGACCACGATTCTGCTGCCGGTGCCCAAGGAAAAGGCCGGAACCTGGACCTGGGTGGAAAAGGGGCCGGCCGGCTGGAGCGCTTCCCCGACGGGTCCTAACGATACCGTGGCGCGGTTGTCCAGCGTGAATCCCGTTCTCCGGCGGGGCCTGTTGCAGTTGTCGTCCGCACTCGGGGCCAAGGGTTGACGAAGCGTCAAACTGCCGAGCCGACGCGTCAAGTCCGACTAGTTCGAGAAGCAAAGGAAAAACACCATGAGCATGCATAGCCGACCTAATTCCTGGGTCGCCGTGGACGACGATTCCACCACGACCCTGACCTATGGACTTCAAGTGAATCCAGCTCCCTTGACGGTGAGTACCGCCGGCGAAAGCCCGGTGTTAGGATCGCTGGAATTCGTCGTCACGAATCCGACGAGCAATCCCATTGCCGTGACTTCGGTTGCCTTCAGCTTCTCGGTCGGCACGGTCGGCACCAGCCTGACCCCAACGACCGCGAACGTCGGCACGCAGGTGTCGGACACCACCACCTGGATGGTGCAATCGCCCGGCATCGTCACCAGCGGACTGGCCACATACACGATGAAACCGCAAACGGGGTCTACCGGAAACATCCCGCCCCATTCATCTGTCGTGGTTCAGATCTTCAATTTCCAAACCGTGCAAGTCGCTGGCAATACCACGGTCATTGTCAAAGAGGTGATCGGACAGTCCAGCGGATTCGTCAACTTCCAGGTGACCACGTTTCCGACGGGATTCTACTTCAACGGCCTGTCGGCGAACGTGGCAAGCGGCAGCGTACTGACGCCGGTCGCGCAGGTCCCCAGCGGCAGTGCGGTGACGTTGGTGTGGAACTCGTCGATTGTCAGTTTGACTTCGTTTAAGATTTTCTATTCGAATGCGAGCCAAGGGCAACAGACAGCCAGTCCGACCGATACGGGCGAGTGGCTCTCGCCGCCCTTGACCTCGGATACGGTGTTCACGGTCGTCGTGACCGTGGCGATTGCGGACGGGGCCCCTTTATCCGCAGCCTTGTCCACGGCAGTGTCCGTGCAGAATCCGGCCCTGATTGCCGCTTCAATCACCGCCGGGACGGCGACCATCAATGGACCTGCTACGATCACGGGAGCGTTGGGCGCCGGCGCGATTACGGCGACCGGACTGACGGTGAACAATTCAGCGACGATCACCGGCGGAGGAGCCCTGACGGCGACAGCAGCCACAATCAACGGGATCGCAGTCATCACCGGCAACCTTTCGGCAGGGCAAAGTGCGGTAGCCGGTCTCAATGTCGGAAGCACTCAGGCGCCAAACAATAATGCCGCGATCAGTGTTCCTCTCGCGATCAGCAGTTCGCTTGCGGCACTTCGTTCCGCGCAGTCCGTCAATTCGGGAAAAACCTACACCGCGTCCACCGACGGCTTTGTGGTCGGCTCGGCCACATCAGCGCTGATCAACGGCAATGCAGGAAAATTCAGTCTCGCATGGGTCTACGGCACTTGCAGCAACGGTCTCCAGGTTTGGGCTACCGTGGGTAACACGATGTTCTTCAGCAATTGGATGTGTATCAACAACCAGTGCTTCATGATGCCGGTTCCAAGCGGATCTACCTTTTCAGTAACGGTCATTCTTGGAAATGGGAGCAACCAAATCAACCCGACGCTGGCGTTCTCGTTCATACCGTTTGGGTCCTCCGCCCCAATACAACTCACAGAGATTGGCGAAGCGCCTCCACCGCCGGAGCCTCCCGGCGCTGTCCGAGTCATCACGCCGGAGGCGCGGTTGCTCCAGGCGGTCGCCGAGATCCTGCTTTCTGTAGGTGGTGAAGAGCAGAAAGCACGACTCGGAGACCTTCTCCATGAAGCGTTTCCGCAAACGTAGCCTCTAACCTGGCACCCTTGGACCCCAACTCCGTCGTCATCGCCTCCATCACCGCATTGCGTTGATAGCGCGGTTTGTCCAACACCGCCCTGATCGGGCCGGTCAGACCCAAGGCGGCGATCTTCCGCAACAGGTCGCACATCGTCGCGGTGTTGACCAACGTGGTATTGGTCACGGCGATCAGTTGCCGCCTCACCGCGCTCCACGCCCCCAAGACGTTGAACCGCTGACGACCGGAAGCCGCGAGCGTCAAGATCCGCATGACCGACCACAGACAACACAAGAATGTTCCGAAGACGAAAAAGGCCGCATCGACGATGAACACGTGACCGGTGCCGGCGACCGCGACATCCAGGCACGGCTTCAGTTCGCTGTCGAGAAGAGCCGCTTGAGTCTCGTCGGGATTGGCCAAGTTCTTTTGGCGGTAGGGGAATCATGCGGGCCCGGTGGAAATGCAGGACCCTGTCCTTGAGAAACTTGCGGACTTGGCTGGGACTGCGGCGCAATCCGGTCAGTCGAAAGATGCGGTTGCGCGCCTCGGCCATGGTGCCCGCTGGCTTCTTCTCGAACGTGACCACGTCCGGGCTGCGTCGAACCCAGGCCGCGACCACCGACGTCATCCGCTAGATGGAGCGCCACTCGTCAGGTACCATTGTCGTCCTTCCTCGCGTCGCGAGATCAGTCGGATCCGATTGCCGAGCGCTGGCGACTACCTGACATTATGATCCCGCTATCGATTCCCAGCCGGCATTGCACCGCTATCAACTCGCGGCCGATGGCAAGGGCCCGCCGAATGGGCTGCGGCGTCCTGTGCCGTTTGCAACTTCAAGATGGTGTCCAAAGACAACGTCCACGCCATCGCCTATCCGAGATTGGCTGCCGCTTCACACACACGAGTCAATTCATGACCTAGCCTTGGAACGAGAGGCTCGAGAGTCCGCGTTCTGGAACCGGATCAGTCCCTCGGCGCCGTCCCAGGGCAGAAAGAGCCCGATCGTCGGACCCAAATGCGGCCTCATGGACTCTGGCGGGCCTGGGAGGGACAGACCGAGACGATGACTTATCGCATCCTCGTGATTGAAGACGATTTTATGAACCTGGATATGATACTCCAGCGTTTGGAGTTGAGGGGGTATCGCGTCGCAGGAGCGGCGGACGGCAGGGTGGGGATCGAGCTGGCGCTCCTGGAGACGCCTGACCTGATCCTGATGGACGTGAGCCTTCCCGGAATGGACGGCCGGGAGGTGACTCGTCTCCTCAAGGCTGAGCCACGCACACGACATATCCCCGTGATCGCACTCACCGCACACGCGATGGTTAGTGATCGGAACAAGGCATTGAAGGCCGGCTGCGACGATTATGAGACGAAGCCGATCGATTTTCAACGTCTGCTGGAGAAGATGGAAACTCTGCTGAGACGGGAGGCGAACGGATGACCACTCGAGCGGCATCTCTCCTCGTCGTGGACGATGAAGAATTGAACCGGGACATGCTCTCCCAGCGGCTGGAGCTGAATGGGTACACGGTGACGGCCGTCGAAAGTGGCCGGCAAGCGCTCGCGTTTCTCGCTCGACATTCCTTCGACGTGGTCCTTCTGGACGTGATGATGCCCGACCTCAATGGCCTGGATGTCCTCCGGATGCTTCGCCGGATGCATTCTGCCGCCGAGCTACCCATCATCATGGTGACGGCCCGAGACCAGAGCGAGGATGTCGTCGAAGCCTTCAGTCTGGCGCGAACGATTACGTCACCAAGCCGATCGACCTGCCGGTGGTCCTGGCCCGGATCGCCACCCAGGTCTCTCACACGCGGGCCCACGCGGCGTTGCGCGAGAGCGAGGCGCGGTATGCCCTGGCCGCCCGGGGCACCAACAACGGGCTGTGGGACTGGGATCTTCGGACGGACGAAGTCTTTTTCTCCCCGCGCTGGAAGGCGATGCTCGGATACGAGGAGGACGAGCTCGGCACCAGCCCGGACGAGTGGCTGGGGCGGATCCACCCCGAAGACGTTCGCCGCGTCCGAGCGGCTCTCGATGCCCACCGCCAAGGATGTACCCCTCATTTTGAGAGCGAACATCGGTTGTTACACAAGGATCAGAGCTATCGTTGGATGCTCGCCCGTGGTCTGGCAGTCCGAGATCTGGAGGGTGCAGGTCAACGCATGGCCGGCTCGCTGACCGACATCACCGAGGGGAAGGTGGTCGATGCCCTCACCGGCCTGCCGAATCGGATCTTCCTCATGGATCGCCTCGAGCGCGCCCTCGAACGATCCCGCCGTTACCCGGACTATCAGTTTGCTGTCCTGTTCCTGGACCTCGATCGTTTCAAGATGGTCAATGACAGTCTCGGTCATCTCATCGGGGATCAACTCTTGACCGCGTTCGCGCGGCGGCTTCAGGGTTGTGTCCAGGCCTGCGAAACCCTCGCGCGGTGGTCGGCCGAGCCGACCATCGCTCGCCTCGGCGGCGACGAATTTACGATCCTGGTGGAAGGCATCGAGGATCCGAACGACGCGATCATGGTGGGGGAACGGATTCAGAACGAGCTGGCGACGCCCTTCAACCTGAGCGGCCACGAGGTGTTCACCACCGCCAGCATCGGTATCACCGTCGGCGGTCCGGATTATGAACGTCCCGAAGACCTGTTGCGCGACGCGGACACCGCGATGTACGGCGCCAAAGCTACGGGCAAGGCCCGCCACGAAGTGTTCGATTCAAACATGCGTGCGCGGGCGATCGCGCGATTGGAATTGGAGACGGAGTTGCGCTGGGCTCTCGAGCGCACCGAGTTCCGCCTCTACTACCAGCCCATCGTGACGCTGGAGACCGAACAACTCGTCGGCTTCGAAGCCCTCCTGCGCCGGGATCATCCCCAACGGGGCCTCCTCCTCCCCGATGAGTTCCTCGCAGTCGCCGAGGAGAACGGGTTGATCGTCCCCATCGGCTGGTGGGTGCTCGATGAAGCCTGTCGCCAGATGGCCGACTGGAAAACCCGCTTCCCGGACACTCACCCTTTGACCGTCTGCATTAATCTCTCCGGCAAACAATTCGCCCAGCCCACCCTCGTTTCTCAGGTCGAACGACGCCTTGAAGAGATGGGCGTCGACGCGAGCTGCCTCAAGCTGGAGATCACCGAGAGCGCGATCATGAACGACCCGGTTTTCGCGGTTGAGATGCTCAACCGCCTCCGAGCGATGGGGGTCCAGATCGGTATCGATGACTTCGGAACGGGCTATTCATCCCTGAGCTACCTGCGTCAATTCCCGTTCGACACACTCAAGATCGACCGTTCGTTCGTCCAACGAATTCAGGCTAACACGAAGGACTGGGAGATCATCCAGACCATCGTCAGACTGGCGCACAGCTTGGCCATGGATGTAGTCGCAGAGGGTGTGGAAACGCACGATCAGCGACACCAGCTCCAGACGCTGGGGTGCGAACACGCACAGGGCTACTTTTTCTCTCAGGCGATGGCGCAAACGGAGGCCGATGTTCTGCTTTCCTCTTGCCGACGACGGAATCCGGAAGGAATCGGGGTTCGAGACGGACACCCAGCGTCTCCAGGGACGACGGTCGGCACGGCGATCGCCCCGGCTTGTTCGTTCGACCTGGAACGCCTCTCGCCCTGAAACAGGAGCCACACTCGAACAGGGTCCAGAATCGAGATTCGGAGTGCCGGCTTCAGCCGGTTCTCCTGCTTCCGAGAGTGGGATCTCAACGCCTCAAATGCCGAGTGGCGAATCACTAGCCGCTTTACTCCGCGCGTTCCATGTCTTATAAAACAAGAAAGGTAGGTCGGCTCGTAGCCGTTGTCGGAAGGCCATCACCGGCATTGCGGTCGCTCGTGTCCGGAACGTCGCCTGATCGACTCCCTTTTGAAGGAAAGAGTCGCAATGACGGAGTCGGCAATCCCTTACGGGCGAAGGACTCAGCAGGCGCCCGTCCTCCCGGAAATGCACATCCTCTGGCTCACGGCGGGCCTGGGTTGCGACGGCGATTCGATCGCAATCACGGCGGCCACTCAACCCAGCCTCGAAGACCTAGTTCTGGGGGCGATTCCTGGGCTCCCGGAGATTCACCTGCATCATCCGGTGCTGGCGTACGAGAATGGGGACGCATTCCTGGAGTCCTGGTACCGGGCCGCGGAGGGACGGCTCGACCCATTCCTGCTTGTGGTGGAAGGCTCGATCCCTAACGAAAGGGATCAGGGCGAGGGCTACTGGGCCGCGTTTGGTGTTGACCGGGCCACAGGCCAACCGATCACCACTTGTGAATGGATCGACCGTTTGGCGCCGAAGGCGTGGGGAGTGGTCGCGGCCGGGACATGCGCGGCCTATGGCGGCATTCACGCGATGGAAGGAAACCCGACCGGTTGTATGGGCCTCCCGGACTACCTGGGCTGGAGCTGGCGCTCGAGGGAGGGCCTGCCCATGGTCTGCGTGCCCGGATGCCCGGTCCAGCCGGACAACTTCATGGAGGTGTTGCTCTACTTGCTCAATCAGGCTGCGGGGCGCGCGCCGGCGATCCCTCTCGACGACGCACTGCGACCTACCTGGTTGTTCGGGCAGACGGTCCATGAGGGCTGCGATCGTGCGGGTTACTACGAACAGGGCGACTTCGCCAAGGAGCATGGCACGAAGGAGTGCATCGTGAAGCTTGGGTGTTGGGGGCCGGTGGTGCAGTGCAACGTCGGTAAGCGCGGCTGGATGGCCGGCATCGGCGGCTGTCCGAATGTCGGTGGCATTTGCATCGGTTGCACCATGCCGGGTTTCCCTGACAAGTTCATGCCGTTTTCGGAAATGCCGCCGGGTGCCCAGTTGTCCACGACGGCGGTCGCGATGTACGGCAAGGCGATCCGCGCTCTGCGGCAATTCACCCGGGCCTCGATGAATCGCGAGCCCGAGCGGCTGTACCAGACGACGAAATGATGACGGGCCATCGTTCAACGAACCAGGGGAGCTGGCGACACACGACCGACTCGGGGACAGGCGACTATGACCGCAGGGACAGCCAGCGAGCCATCGGGGGCACCCGAACCGCCCCATCTGGTCGAGATGTCGTGGGACCCGATCACCCGGATCGTCGGCAGCCTCGGCATCCATACCAAGATCGACTTCGCCAACCGACGGGTTGCCGAGTGCTACAGCACGTCGTCGATCTTTCGCGGTTACAGTGTCTTCATGAAGGGCAAGGACCCGCGCGACGCCCACCTCATCACCAGCCGGATCTGCGGCATCTGCGGCGATAACCACGCGACCTGCGCCTGCTACGCGCAGAACATGGCCTTCGGCGTCCGACCACCGGCCGTGGCCGAGTGGATCATCAATCTCGGCGAAGCCGCCGAATATATGTTCGACCACAATATCTACCAGGATAACCTGGTCGGCGTCGATTTCTGCGAACAGATGGTCAAGGAAACGAATCCTGGCGTGCTGGATCGAGCCGAGCGGACCGAGGCTCCGCACGCCGCTCTGCATGGCTATCGGACGATCGCCGACATCATGCGGTCGCTCAACCCCTTCCGGGGCGCCTTTTACCGTGAGGCGCTTCAGATGAGCCGGCTGACCCGGGAGATGTTTTGCTTGATGGAGGGACGGCATGTCCACCCCTCGACTCTCTATCCGGGTGGCGTCGGTACGGTGCCCAGCGTCCAGCTCTTCAGCGATTACCAGGTGCGGCTGTTGAAATATGTCGAATTCATGAAGAAAGTCGTCCCCCTGCACAACGACCTCTTCGACTTCTTCTACGACGCCCTGCCCGGCTATGAGGAGGTCGGCCGGCGCCAGGTGTTGCTGGGCTGTTTTGGGTCCTTCAACGATCCCGAAGTGTGTGACTACTCCTATCAGCGAATGGCGGAGTGGGGCCGGAGGATGTTCGTCACCCCCGGGATCGTGGTTGACGGCGAACTGATCACCACGGACCTGGTCGAGATCAACCTGGGCCTCCGGGTGTTGCTCGGTAGCTCGTTCTATGACGACTGGCAGGATGCGGAGACATTCGTCAAGACCGACCCGCTCTCTAACCCGATTGATCAACGGCACCCCTGGAATCAGACAACGATCGTGAAGCGGCAGAAGCGCGACTTCGATGGGAATTACACGTGGGTCATGTCGCCGCGGTGGTACGACCCGCGCACGAAGGAGCATCGGGCGCTCGACACCGGCGGAGGGCCGCTCGCCCGCCTCTGGGTCACGGCCCTGGCCGGCCTCGTGGACATTGGCTACATCAAATCGACCGGTCGGAGCGTCAAGATCTACCTGCCCAGGACCGTCTCGATACCGGAGGTCGAGCTCGAGTGGTCCATCCCCCGATGGAGCAACACTCTGGAGCGCAACCGAGCGCGGACTTATTTCCAGGCCTATGCCGCGGCGGCGGCCCTCTACTTCATCGAGCGTGCGCTCCAGGAGGTTTACGCGGGCCGGACCCGGACCTGGACCGAGTTCCAGTTGCCCAAGGACGGGATCGGTTGCGGCTTCCACGAAGCCGTGCGCGGCATGCTCACGCACCACATGGTGATTCGCAACGGGAAGATCGGCAACTACCATCCGTATCCGCCGACGTGCTGGAACGCCAGCCCACGCGACGTTTACGGTACGCCAGGTCCCTACGAGGACGCCGTGCAGAACACGCCGATCTTCGAGGAGAATGGCCCTGACCGATTCAAGGGCATCGACATCATGCGCACGGTCCGCAGCTTCGACCCTTGTCTGCCCTGCGGCGTCCACATGTACCTGGGAGGCGGCCGGACGGTCCAGGTGCGGCACACGCCGATGTTCGGCGTCCCGGCCGGGGTCGCAGAGAGATGACCGCCTTTGACACGCGCCCCGGCTGCGGACGATCAGGGATTCCCGATTCCAGATTCCAGATGCCAGATCCTGCGCCAGATCATGCAGGTCTCTACGCGGGCCCCGACCATGAACGCCAATCCACAATCCGCTCGATCCGCGCCAAGCCTCGACCGCGAGTTTCCCGACCGTCCCGCGGAGGAGGTCCTGACCCTCCTGGAAGCCGAGGACATTCTCCGTTTCATGGCTGAGTCGGGCACGCGGACTGACTCGGGGCCTCTTCGGCCGCCTGTTCCGGTCAGTGTGAAGCAGGTCGGGAGCACGGGCAGCCCGGAGCAGTTCCACCGAGCCGAAGCCCGGTATCGTACGCTGGTCGAGCAACTCCCGGCCGTCACGTTCATGGCAGCACTCGAGGAGGGGGAGAACGAGCTGTACGTCAGTCCCCAGATCGAGTCGTTGCTGGGCTTCTCCCAGAAGGAGTGGCTGGAGGACCCGATCCTCTGGTACCGGCAGCTCCACCCCGACGACCGCGTCCGCTGGCATAATGAGTTCGCGCAGACCTGTGCCCTGGGGAAGCATTTTCGCGCCGAGTACCGCTTCCGGGCCCGCGACGGTCGAATCGTCTGGGTTCACGGTGAGGCCACGGTGGTGCGCGACGAGCACGGCAATCCGCTTTACCTTCAGGGCATCGCATTCGATATCACGGCGCCAAACAGGCCGAAGAAACCCTCCGCAGGACCCACGACGAGCTGGAGCATCGGGTACGCGTGCGGACCGCGGAACTGGCCATGGCCAACGAGGTGTTGCAGCGAGAGATCCACGAGCGCCAACGGGTCGAGGGCGAGCTGCGCCGCGTCAACGCCGACCTTGTCGTGGCCCACGAGCAGGCCCTGGAAGCCAGCCAGGTGAAGAGCACGTTCCTGGCCAACATGAGTCACGAACTTCGCACGCCCCTGAACGCGATCATCGGGTACAGCGAGCTGCTCCAGGAGCTCGTCGCCAAGAACATCCCGAGAGACCCGACACCCGGTCTGGAGAAGATCAACCGGGCTGGCAAGCACTTGCTCACGATTATCAATGACATCCTCGACCTCTCCAAGATCGAGGCCGGCAAGTTGCAGCTGCTCCCCGAATGCTTCGTCATCTCCGACCTGGTTCGAGAGATGGAGTTGACTGTTCAACCGCTGGTAGCCAAGAACGCCAACACATTGGAAATCTGCCAGCGCGAGGGACTCGGCACGATGTTCAGCGACGTCACCCGCGTCCGGCAGTGCCTGCTCAATCTGCTGTCGAACGCTTGCAAGTTCACCCAGAGTGGGACCATCCGACTGGACGTAGCGCGAGAGACCGTATCGGACCGCGAATGGATTGTCTTTCTGATCCGGGACAGCGGCATCGGCATGTCGCCCGACCAGGTTGGCCGGCTGTTCGATGCCTTTACCCAGGCCGACGCCACGACCACCCGAAAGTACGGTGGGACGGGTCTGGGCCTGGCGATCACCAGAAAGCTTGCACGAATGTTGGGCGGAGACGTCTCCGTCGAGAGCGAACTGGAGCAAGGCTCAACGTTCACGATCCGAGTCCCCGCCTCCCTCGAAGCAGCGCCGGTTGAGCCGGATACCGCCATGGCCAACTGACTCACAATCCGAAGCATCTCGACCCGCGCCCCCGGATGCGATAGACTCGTCACTATCGTCGAGAGACACCGAGTTCCCAGATCAGACACCGGAATCCCCAAGGCATGCGCGACGTCGTGCGACAAGTCATCCGGGCCCTGGAGCAGGACCGGGAATTGATCCTCTGCCAGGTCGTCGAGACCCGAGGATCGACCCCCCAGAAGGCGGGGGCTGTAATGGTCGTCGATCCATCGGGCGGCCAGATCGGGACCCTCGGTGGCGGCTGTGTCGAGAACGAGGTCAAGCAGAAGGCCCTGCGCCAGCTTGGGGGAAGCGACGCGGCCCTGCATTCGTTCCTCCTCGACCACGACTACGGCTGGGCAGACGGCCTGATCTGCGGCGGCAAGATGGTGATCGTCACACAGCCGATTCGCGGAAGGGAGCCGCTTGGTTACTTTCACGCACTCGACCAAGCCCTGGAACAAAGCGAGGGCTTTACCGAAGCCGTGGTGATCCATCCGGAGTCGGTCGAGAGTCTGGCCCTCGGCAGCCGATTCCTGTTCGACGGAACAGGCCGATTGCGGGCAAGCTGGCCCTCGGTTCCCCCACCCGAGCGGCTGGTGTCTCGGCTCTCGCCGGTCGATGGACGTCCCAAACCACGAGCCGAGGGAGGAGTCGCCTACCTGCCGAGCTGGCCACGGATCCGGCTGGTGATCGTCGGCGCGGGACACGTTGGCGAGGCGGTGGCCGGCCTGGCGGCCCAGGCGGATTTCGAGGTCTGGGTCGTTGATGACCGGCACCAGTACGCCAATGCCCAACGGTTTCCGGCGGCGAAACGCATTCTCGTGGGGCCGATCGAGGAAATCCTCTCATCGCTCCCAATCACCTCCCACACGTATGCCTTGATCGTAACCCGCGGACATGGTCATGACCAGGAAGCGCTCTATCACCTGGCTCCGACGTCCGCCTCGTATGTCGGCCTGATCGGCAGCCGAAGAAAGATTCGTCTGATCTTCGAGGGTCTCCGGGACCAGGGGATTGCGGAATCCGACTTGCGACGTGTGGCCGCGCCGGTCGGCCTGGATATCGGCTCGCAGACGGTCGTCGAGATCGCCATCAGCATCGTTGCCGAATTGATCGCCCGGCGCAACCTGGGCCCTCAGGGTCTCGCTGCACGTTCGTACCGCGAGCAATTCGAAGAGGCGACCGATTCCTGTGCTGGAATCGCGAGGACGCCATGATCGCCGCCGTGGTGCCCGCCGCGGGCCGGAGCGTCCGGATGGGTCGGCCAAAGCTGCTGATGACACTCGGAGGCGAGACACTGATCCACCGCGTCGTGACCTCGCTCCGCCAGGGTGGTGCGCGGCGCGTGGTCGTGGTCGCTCCGCCTCACAGTGAATCCGAGGGCGTTGCGATTGCCAACGAGGCCGCAAGGGCCGGGGCCGAGGTGCTCGTCCCCGACGTCCATCCGTCGGAAATGCGACGGTCCGTCGAACTGGGGATCACGAGGCTCGCCTCCGACGCACCCCCGCAGCTCGTGCTCCTGGCTCCCGCCGATGCGCCGGGCATTACGGCCGAGCTTGTGGCTCGTCTGGTCGATACGGCCCTGAGAAGGCCCGGCTCCGTTGTTGTTCCCTTCTACGAAGGCCGGCGGGGTCATCCACTGGTCCTGCCCTGGAGTCTTGCCGTTCAGGTGGCAACTCTGCCGGCGGGTGTCGGCGTCAATGCACTCGTCGCCCTTCACAGTGATTCGGTCGTCGAATTGCCTACCAGCAGTCCGGACGTCCTCGTCAACCTCGACACTCCCGACGACTGGAATCGATGGAACCTCCGGCAAGCTGAAGAGCATCCCTCCGACCCAACGTCTTCTTCTTGAACGCCATTCGCCGTGAAGTGGAGAACAATGGTGCGATGGAAGAAAGCGCCAACGTCAATTCCTTCGGAGTCAGGGATCAAACAACACTGTAATCTCGGCTCCCCAGCATCCCGTTCAGGATGCGGGCACCATGCCGGATCGGTCGGAGAATGCTATCGGCGAGTCATCGGGCGCCCCAAGAAACCGCCGGAATTCCGCGACCGCGAAGAACCCGCGCAGGAGCTTATCCATGCTTCGCTGCTGGATCTGCGCACCGGTCTCCCAGCGTGAGAGTGTCGCTTCCGCAATCTGAAGGTAATTCGCCATTTCCTTCTGAGTCAGAGCGAGGGCTTCCCGGGCTTGCCGGATCTCAGCAGGCTGCAAGAGTCCGGCCGCCGATCGAAGAGCCGCGCTCAATCTGCGATTGGCCGCGTCGTCCAGGATGATCGCGCCGCACCTCTCACATCGCGCAACCGCGAAGTTGGCGATCGAGATCAGGTATTCTCGCCCATCATGGTCCAATTCGGCTTTGTAGGCATCGAGCGTCACGGGAAAAACCGCGCGCTCGCGACACTGCCCGCATTTCCAAGGAAAGGGGTTCATGATCATACTCCTTGTCGGTGTGCGCCCACGATGAGGATCGCGGGATTGTCCGGGTCTTCGTCGATCAGCCGCAATTCGACGAAGACGCCGCGCGGGAACCCAGCAACGGCGAGAGTCACCTTCTAATAAAACCGGAAGTCGGGATGGTTCTCCCGCGTTTCCTTGTGCTGAGAGACCAAGCCTCCGCCGTGGACGAAATCAATCACCATCTCGCGGATGGTTTCAGGAGTCAAACTGAGGTCGGAGAGGTTTCTCCGTGCGATGTGGGCTTCTTTTTCGTCCCATTCTACATATCCAGTCACGTACCCTCTCGCTCCCCGTGCCATCTGGATTGCCTTGACGACCAGGGTGTACTCTTGCGGGTCATCCATGGGCAGAGCCTCGGCACTCCATTCCATGAGCAACTTGAGGTAAGTCAAGTCTATCCGATGGAAGTTTCGATTGTCTACGGCTAAGGAGCAGGTCTCATTGGTATAGTGAGAGACTGTGAGCGGCTCACGTGTTCCCTTGTCTTCCGGCCAATACCGATTCGGTCGCGAGGCCCCTCGACCGAGCTCCGCACGAGGCAGACACAATGGAAGTGACGGTCCGTCTTTTCGCCCTCGCCAAGGAACGCGCAGGTCGTCCCGACCTGCGGATCGAGCTGGTCGAACCGGCGACTGTGGCCGACCTTCGCGCCTGCCCTTTGCGCTCAATGGCCTCTGATTAGACCCCTGTGGATGAGGGCACTCATCGCGGTGGACGCCGAGTATGCAGCCGATGACGCGACCATCACCCCCAAATCACAAATCGCCGTGATCCCCCCCGTGAGCGGCGGCATGCTTTATGAGGGTTTCACCATCGATGATTGAAATTACGGAAGTCCCGATCGACCACTCCGCCGTCACGGAAAGCGTCCGATCGAACGGCGCGGGGGCCGTCTGTACGTTCCTGGGGACAGTCCGCGAGCTCACGGGTTCCCGTCGGACGGTCTCGTTGGATTATGAAGCCTACCCGGAGATGGCGCTGAAGAAGCTGGCGGAACTGGAGGAAGAGGCTCGCAGACGCTGGCCGATCATCGAGCTGGCGATCGTCCACCGCGTGGGGAATCTGGACCTGGGTGAAGTGAGCGTCGTCGTCGCGGTGAGCTGCCCCCACCGACAAGACGCATTCGAGGCTTGCCGATGGTTGATCGATACCTTGAAAGCGGTCGTGCCGATCTGGAAGAAAGAGACCTGGGCCGACGGTAGCGAGGAATGGGTCCACCCCGGGCTCGGCTCGAGTTGAACGCTATCGGACCCGTGCCGGATTCTCTCGCCGCAATCTGTTATCATGGAAGGTGACTGAGGATCTTCTCGGGCACAGGCGATCGAATCCATGACTGATGCAAGCAATCGACTCGTCAACTCCTTTGGACGTCCGCACAACAACCTGCGGATCAGCGTGACGGACCGGTGCAACATCCGTTGCGTCTACTGCATGCCCGAGCAGGTGGAGTTCTTGCCACGCGCAGCTTCTGAATTTCGAGGAGATCGAGCGATTCGTGCGGATCGCCGTGACGCTGGGCATCAACAAGGTTCGGCTGACCGGCGGCGAGCCGCTGGTCCGGCGCGACTTGCCGATCCTGATCGAAAAGCTGGCCGCGATCCGGGGCATCAAGGATATTGGCCTGACGACCAACGGGATCCTGCTCGCACCGGTCGCCCGGACACTCTGGGACGCCGGTCTCAGGCGGATCAACATCAGCCTGGACACATTGGACGCTGCCAGGTTCCAGCAGTTGACGCGGCGCACTGGACTCGAACAGGTCATCGAGGGCATCCTGGCGGCCAAGGCGACCGGCTTCGAGCCGGTCAAGGTCAACGCCATCGCGATGCGCGGATACACCGAGGATGATGTGGTCCCGCTGGCGCAATTCGCGCGTGGGCACGGTCTCGAGCTCCGTTTCATCGAGTACATGCCGCTGGATGGCGGTCACCTCTGGGAGCGTGAGAAAGTCCTCTTCGCCGCCGATATCATCGAATTGCTCGAACGTGGAGTCGGTCCACTGCGCCCGGTCATCGATCAGGATCCTCGTGCGCCGGCTCTGGATTACGATTGGGTCGACGGAGGGGGACGGGTTGGCTTCATCGCCTCGGTCAGCCGGCCATTCTGCCTGAGCTGCAACCGGATCCGGCTCACTTCTGATGGCAAGTTGCGGAATTGCCTGTTCGCGCTCGATGAGACGGACATTCGCAGCTTGCTCCGTGGTGGTGCGAGCGAGGAGACGATCGCCCAGGCCATTCGCGACAGCGTTGCCGCGAAATGGGAAGGCCACGAGATCAACACAGCCCGGTTCATCCAGCCCGAGCGGATGATGCACTCGATCGGCGGCTGAACGCGGGCGACGTGCGGGTTAATCGTAGGCCGGTTCGGGTTGTGGTTGGGTTGCAGGGACTCCGTAGCGAGCGAGCCAGGCGTCGCGGAGGGTCAGGACGCAGACCAGGAATAACCCGGTACCGGCGCCCATGAGCAGTCCGGAAACGACTCCCAGCCCGAATCCGAACTCGGTCGGGTCGACCGGGGCAGCGCGTCCCGGCGAATGGAGCCAGCGCACGAACGATGGAGCGAGGCGTCCGACGGCCGCACCGACGATGCCACCCGCCACTCCTGAGGCCAGCGTACATGCCATCACCGCCACGATGGCTTGGGGCAGTCGAATCATAGAGGTCTCCTCTTACCAGAGAGTGACAGCCTTGGGATGCGATCGAGACACGGTCATCCGACAGTCTTGGTCGCGAACTCCTGCTGACGAACTTGATAACGACGGACTTTCGCGGCATCGACGAGTACGCCAAGGCCGGGACGAGTGGGGACGCTGATGATGCCCGGCGTGGCCAGGTCGATCATCGGAACTGTATAGTCGTCCACGAACCATCGCGTGCTCGGCTCGATATCGCTCGGATACTTGCAATTGGCCAGGGTGGCCAGGTGAATGCCATGGGCCTGGCCGATTCCAAGCTCAGGCATGGTACCAACCCAGCAGGCAACCTGGTGTTGATGGCAGAGGTTGTGGATCGCTAGCGCGGGGCCGAGTCCTCCAACTCGCTGGATCTTCAAGTTGACGATCCGGCAGGCGCCTCGCTCGATGGCCAGTCCGGTTTGCTCGACACTCTCGGCTGTCTCGTCCAGGCAGACGGGGGTTGTCACCGCGCGCTGCAACGCGGCCATGCCGTCCAGGTCGTCGACGGCCATGGGCTGTTCGAACATCAGCAAGTCGTACTGATCGAGCTCACGGAAGATGTCGATGTCCTCCGCGGTATAAGCGGTGTTGGCGTTGACCATGAGCTCAACGTCGCCGAAGTGTTGGCGGACGGCGCGCACCAGTTCGAGATCCTGACCTGGCCGGATCTTGATCTTGACCCGGCGGTAGCCCGCCTCGAGATGGGCTTCGATGGTCTTGATCAGCTCGACGATGCTCGGATAGAGTCCAACGGCGAGCCCGGATTCGATCCCCAGGTCGATCCGCAGATCCGGGTCGCCGAGGAGCTCAGCGATCGTGGCATGTCGGGCTTGCCCGAGCAGGTCCCAGAGGGCCGTCTCCGCACCGGCCGCGGCGAATCGGCCCCCGTTCCACGAGGATGCGATCGTCTCGATATCCTCGATCGATCCCACGGACCGTCCCAGGAGACTGGGCGCGATGTGCGTCGCCAACGACTCCCAACACGTTTCCGGAGTCTCACAAGGGTATCCGAAGCTCGCGGCCATGGGCGAGCTCTCTCCGTGACCGATCGCCGAAGAGGTCTCGAGAGTGACTAGTATGGCATCCTTGATGGCCACCTCGCCCCCCGAGATCCGGAATGGTTCCTTGAACGGGATTTGCAGGTGGGTCAGGACGACCCTCTCGATGGGATCCGTGGTCATCGTCGGGACCTCCTCGATCCGGTGTGGTTCAAAAGGAGTCGCGTCTGCTCCCGTCCACTTCGGGCTCGACACCCGGAAACCAGATCAACTGAACGGGCATCCGCGGTGCGGAGTCGAGTACACAAACCCTGATTTCTCAGAAGCTTGAAACTCGGGAGCTTGCCTCCGCCGCTTCGGTCCGCTAGAGTGAATGGGCTTCCGGTCCGAACGCGATGGCTTCTCCATCAGGTCTCCCTATGAGTGTAACGAAAGCAAAAACACCTTGGTATCGTGACGGCCTGGCATTTCGTTGCACGCGGTGTGGCCACTGCTGCACCGGAACGCCCGGATATGTGTGGGTCTCGGCCGACGAGATCCAGCAACTGGCGGATTTTCGCGGTGAGTCCGTCGAGGAATTCTCAACACGGTTCGTCCGCCTGGTGTGTGACCGTGATAGCCTGATCGAGAAGCCGGGAGGGGATTGCATCTTCTGGGACAAGCAGGCTGGCTGCACGGTCTATCCCGCGCGACCCACTCAGTGCCGCACCTGGCCATTCTGGCCGGAGAATGTCGAGACACCGCAGGACTGGGAGAGCGTGCGAGCGGTCTGTCCCGGCTCGGGGCAAGGCCGCGTCTACTCCTTATCCGAGATTCAAACCTCTCTGGCCGCGAACCGAAAATGATAGGCGAAGACCACATATCCGATCTCGACGACCTCGGTGAGGGGTCTGGGGCCCGGGGCGAGCTTCGCGCGTTGTACGACCAGCTCGACGCCGAGGTCGCACGGCTCGGCCCGATCTGTCAACTCAGCGGCCGGTGTTGTCGATTCGGCGAGTACGGACATACATTGTTCGTTTCGGCTATCGAAGTGGCGTACCTCCTCGACGGGGCCCCTGATCCTCATCGAGCACTCGACCGAGGGGACACGTGCCCCTGGCAAGATTCGCTGGGTCGCTGCGCAGCGCGCGGAGTTCGTCCGCTAGGTTGCCGCGTTTATTACTGCGATCCGGACTATCTACCCGCAGCGTCCGAGCTCTCCGAACGCTTCATCTCTCAGCTCAAGAGCCTGACCGACCGCTACGGGCTTCCCTGGAACTACGCTCCGTTTCATCGCCATCTTCATGAAGAACGCAACTGCGGTCGCCTGGCCATTGACCTTGCGTCCACCGACACCGCTTGATTGGTCGCACATCGACCCGGGACTGTCGGTGGAGAATCTACAAAATGGTATTTTTCTTGACTCTACTCCAAGCTACCAATACACTTGAGCCGTTTGCCGCCACAACGGCCCGACTACGCCCCGCGGAGGTCGCCACCGTGACCAAGAAAGAGATTGTCAAGAAGATTTCCGAGGATATCGGTCTCACCCAGCTCAAGACCAAGGACATCGTCCAGCGGACCCTCGACGCGATCATCCAGACTTTGGTCTCGGAGGGCCGGATCGAGCTCCGGAATTTCGGCGTCTTCGAAGTCAAGCAACGTGCTCCCCGCAAAGCGCGAAATCCTCGAACCGGGGACAAGGTCTATGTTCCCTCGAAGAACGTCGTGACCTTCAAACCGGGCAAAGAAATGGAAGAATTGGTTCGAAAGATGGATCCGTCAAAGCTTCCGATGGAGGAAGACGACGCGGATGCCGATGAAGATAACAACGGGTCAGTCGAGCCGGTCGCGGAACCGCAGGCCAGGTCGACGGCCGATTAGGCAAGGACCAAGACTGCCCGATGGTTCACAGGCGGCTCGGCGAGGGATTCCTGCCGACATCGCTGGACGGGCCAGCGGGGGCGAAGTTTCGCGCCTGGAATCGCGTCTCCGGCGGTCGGCGCTCGCCGAACATTGGCGAACGGAATCCGGGTCGGGGCCGAATTCGAGGCCCCGGCCACCAGTCTCTCGATCAGGACCGTACCAGGATGGCACGGAGCGACTGATCCGGAGAGCCAGCAAGACGGGAGGAGCCCGAAATGCGGAAGCTGTGCGCGGCCCTGGCGATCACGGTCGCATCTCTCGCGCTGTTCGAGGGATGTGCACCGGTCCCCTTGCCGCATTATGCGGCGTACAAGCCAAGGCGAGTCGAAGAGTTACTCGTGGACTCGGAAAACCTGCGCCAGGCCGGCGACGAGTGGGAGCGCTTCTGGCTGCTCGACCAGCCCTCGCACCTGACTCCGTTCCGGACCCACGGCGGCGTGGGACCCTGAGCCTCGGGACGTGTTGATCCCGGCGCGGACACACGTGGACGTGAGCCGGCTGGACTCGGCCAGCTCCCTGGCGTGATGTCTTCAATCGAACGAGGTCAGAAGCCGACCGACAGGCCGGCCGGGCGATTTGCGACCCGGTCCGGCCTTTTTGTCGTGCCGGATGCCATCGGGATCCGGAGGAGCCTTGTCGAACAGCGTGCCGGCTCGGCTTCAGCCCGAACCGTCCCTCACGGGCTGAGATGGCTGTCGAAAAAGGAGCTGACCGTTTTCACATAACCCTGGGGGTTGGTCATATAGGCCTGGACGTGCTCGACGCCCGGCAAGGTCAGCGTCTTGCACGAGTCCCCCAAAGTTTGCGCGAGCTCATACGCCTGACTGACCGGAACCGTCGTGTCGGATTCACCATGGATGAGCAGGAGCGGTCGCTCTCCCCAGTCCCGGGCGAAACGGATGGGGACCAAGTCGTCGGTGCGCACGCCGTAAATGACTCGGGCCGCCAGCAGGATACCCGGGTTGAACCACCGGGGCAGACCGCTGTGCTTGCTGAGCTGGGTCTCCAGGAGCTTGGGCAGATCCGCGTAAGGACTATCGATGACGGCGACCTGGATCCCCGGATTTCGGGCGGCTTCCATCAACACCGTCGACCCTCCCATGGAATACCCCAGCCAGCCGATCCGGTCATCGGAGAAGCCGACGGATTCCGCCCAGTCCATCACCGCGCGAAGATCCGCCCGCTCGCGACGTCCCAGATAGAGCCGGGAAGGGTCACTCTCCCCATGCCCTCTCAGATCAAACAAGAGCACGTCAAACCCGCGACCATGCAGGTCTCGTCCCAACCCGGCCATCTCCAGCCAGGAGCTCCACATACCATGTACCAACACAATCAGATGTCGCTGCTCCTCGGTCGGTAGGTACAACCCACGCAACGTAAGGCCATCGGCCGTTTGAGTGGACCAGGACCGGACATCTTCGCTGATCTCTCGGGGATTAACCATCAAGTGATGATTGGTGGGTCGTGTCAGCCGCTCGGCGGTGAACAGCGAGATTCCCACGTACACCAACACAAACAGGATCAACGGGATCGCGATGATCCCGGCCATGATGCGCCTGATACGTCGCTTTCGAGCGATCGGCTCCATCGGCACCACCTCCTTGGCTGATTCCGGACGAACCGTGGCGGTTCTTAAGCCGATACCATTGTATCGCAGACTCACACCTTCAGGCCGCCTCTGAGGCAAGAATGTTCGTAAATCACTATTCTATTGAGGGTTGCGCGATAAAACCGTGTGGGGCAAATCCTCGCGGTTCGGATCGTTCGCTGCCGTTCGAGCCCAGGATTTCGCGTGCAGACCACTCGCTTGTAAGTCGGAAAGTTTTTGGTCACTCATCAACTGATGCATCGCCTCTCCGCCTTTCACAGTATCAACCGCACTGTCTCAGAGCCCGAACGTGGATGACCGCAGTTCCTGCCGAAGTGGCGAAGCTGAGGTTGAATCCAATTCGTTTTGCATCGTGTTGGGCAAAGGCTACGTCTGGTTTCGACGGAATCATCGAGTTCTGCTCGGCCCCGATTCCGCGTGGGTGGTCATCTCGCCGTGCGTCAAGACCGGCCGTTGCTCATTTTCAGTCACCCCCCGTCGATGGATCACCAGCGCGAGGCCGACGACGTTGGTCACGATGAGACAGGCATTGAGAACGAAGTAGACCCAGTTGCTTAACATCCAACTATAGACGACCTGTCCAGCTCCACCGATGAGCGCCAGGATGAAGAACCAAAGAGTTGTTGCAGGTGCGTGCTCGTGCCGCCTCTGCCACTGCTGGAAAACTTGCACGCCGAACGTGGGCAAAAGGACGACGGCACTACCCCAACCGATGATCTCTTTCATAAGTCGATCTCTCCTGGTGCTCTCCGATGGGGAGCGGCAACGAGGTTTACAAGGCGATCTCGCCGCGCGAGGGAGCCCTGACCAATCTCTCGGACTTCCGACAGTCTCCCCGCACCCATTGCCGGTCGAATGGCCGGGTGATGCTTCAGCCGAGTAACTCGGACGGCTCTGGCGGCCCGCAGTGTCGGCTATGCCGTGGGGGCGAACCTTCGTGGACCGACGAGCAAGAGCCGGTACGTCGAGAGAAGGCCGAGACTCGATGGAAACGACGGCCTCTTGTATGACTCCTTGCAACTTGCGCTCCAGTCTTCTCTCCCGGTTGATCCACCGCGATGAATCCGACGTAGAGCTGGCCGACATTCGGTTCGTTCGGGGGAACGTCGATTGCAAGCCGAGTAGCGCAAGCCACGGACGACCGCGCCGAATGGGACGCGTGGACGCCCTGCCTCGTTCCACTGGCCGAGCATCGGTGAACGGCCGCACGAGCTTTGATTCCGACCACAGGTTCTTCGATTCGTATTCGAGGTTGCGTTAATATGAGATTGTTCATGATTTTCACGTTCGCGGCGTGGTTGTCCGTGGACTTCACCCGTACGTCTCGGGGCGCGGACGACACTGCTCGGATCGACGCGATGGTGGCCAGATTGTCACTGGAGGAGAAGCTCGGTCAGCTTCAGCAGATCGGGGGCGATCCGAAGACGGGTCGCCCCCTGGATTCTCAAGTCGAGCTGGTCCGCCGTGGTCGGCTGGGCTCGTTCTTGCAAGTGCGCGGTGTCAATAATACGAACGCAGTCCAGCGGATCGCGATCGAAGAGTCGCCATCGCACATCCCGATTCTGTTCGGCTTCGACGTGATCCACGGTTATCGCACGATCTTCCCCGCACCGTTGGCGGAGGCCAGTAGCTGGGACCCGACCTCGATCGAGCTGTCGGCGCGAATCGCCGCGGAGGAGGCATCGGCGGCCGGAGTTCGCTGGGTGTTTGCTCCGATGATCGGCATCACCCGAGACCCCCGATGGGGCCGAGTTGTCGAAGGTGACGGCGAGGACCCCTACCTGGGCTCGGTGATGGCTCGGGCACGTGTGCGTGGATTCCAGGGTGAAGACATCGGCTCGAGGGGACACGTCGCCGCGTGCGCCAAGCATTGGGTCGCCTACGGAGCGGCGGAAGCCGGGAGGGAGTACAACGCCGCCGACGTCTCGGAGCGGACACTCCGGGAGATCTACTTCCCGCCGTTCCGGGCGGCCTTGGACGCAGGGGTCGCTTCCTTCATGACCTCGCTCAATACGGTCAACGGGATCCCGGGCACGGCCAATCCGTTCACGATCGGCCGAGTCCTGCGTGGAGAGTGGCGATTCGACGGTCTGGTCGTGAGCGACTATCAGGCGGTCGAGCAGCTCGTTATCCATGGCCTGGCAGCCAATGGGAGCGAGGCAGCCCGGCTGGCTCTGCTCGCGGGGATCGACATGGAAGAGGAGAGCCGCGAGTTCAACAAATACGGCGCACGGTTGGTCGAGGAGGGAAAAGTCCCGGCTGCGCGAATCGACGAGGCGGTCCGGCGTGTCCTTCGACTCAAGCTCCGACTGGGTCTTTTCGATCACCCCTACGGCGACGAGGCACGCGAGAAATCGACGCTTCTGCGTACGGAGTATCTGGCCGCTGCGCGCGTGATTGCCGGGCGTTCCATGGTCCTGTTGAAGAACGATCGGGCGAGCTTGCCACTCCACAAAGGACTCCGGTCGATCGCCGTGCTAGGGCCGCTGGCGGATGAC
Source organism: uncultured Isosphaeraceae bacterium (assembly GCA_963845695.1). Lineage (GTDB taxonomy): Bacteria > Planctomycetota > Planctomycetia > Isosphaerales > Isosphaeraceae > CAWJTV01. The sequence continues at coordinate 90,240 of CAWJTQ010000031.1, forward strand.
CGAGCCGCGGCTCTGGGGCACTGGCGGGGTGACGGCAGGGATGAGGATGTCGTCACTCTCCTGGCCGGCGTTCGGGCGAAGATGGCGGAGACCGGCGGCTCGACCCGAGTCGAGTTCGCCCAAGGTTGCGAAGTCGAAGGAGACTCGAAGGCGGGTTTCGACGAAGCCGTTCGGCTCGCCCGCGAGTCGGACGTCGCCATCGTCGTCGTGGGTGAATCGGCGGACATGAGCGGCGAAGCCGCCTCACGGACTTCGCTCGACCTCTCCGGTCGCCAGGAGGAGCTTGTCGAGGCGGTTTTCGCCACGGGGACCCCGACTGTGATCGTTCTCATCAACGGGCGGCCGCTGACGATCGGCTGGATCGCCGACCACGTCCCGGCGATCCTCGAAGCCTGGTTACCGGGCACTCAGGGTGGGCATGGCATTGCCGACATCCTCTTTGGTGACGTCAACCCTGGCGGCAAACTACCGATCACTTTCCCGCGCGTGGTTGGCCAGATACCCATCTACTACAACCATCTCAACACTGGTCGGCCGGCGACAGACTTCAAGTACACGTCGAAATACATTGACTGTCCCGTCACGCCCCTATTCCCTTTCGGCCACGGGCTGAGCTATACCTGCTTTCGCCTCGATGACTTGAAGCTCAGTGCTCCCCGGATGACAACGGACGGCCGTGTCATTGTGACCGTCGATCTTCAGAATACCGGAGCCCGAGTGGGAGACGAGGTGGTGCAGCTCTACATCCGGGACATCGCGGCGAGCGTGGCGCGGCCCGTCCGCGAGCTGCGCGGTTTCGAACGCTTGACTCTCGGGCCCGGAGAGAAACGGACCCTACGATTCACGCTCACCGCCGAGAATCTGGGATTCTACAATGACCGGATGCGCCTCGTGGTCGAGCCGGGCGCATTCAAGATTCATGTCGGCAACAGCTCCGTGGGGGGACTGGTCGCCGATTTCGACGTGGTCGAGAAATAGCGATTGGGCGGAACAGAGCGGGGCAACACCATCGCTCAGCGGATTGGTCCCGACGCGAACTTGACGGAGGGGCCACTTGCCGAATGGGAGCCATCGGCGGGCACCGGGCCGGCGGTGAACTCCTCCAGGGCGCTCAAAGGATGGAGGATCTGCTCGGTCCTCCCGTCAATGAAGGCGTGTCGCATGGCGTCATCGGCCAGGGCGTTGGCGATTGCCGCCATGATCATCCCTTGATCGAGCATCAATACGGCCTCGGCGACCCGGCCCGTGGAGACGTTCACCGAGTCCAGGAAGCCATGATCGCCATAAATCGGGAACCTTTCCTTGAGCCGCCGAAGATTTTCCATGGACTCGTGTGGGGCAAATCTCAAGGCGAGAAATGAGGCATGCGGCGTGACGATCCCATTTGTAAACGGGCGCTTTCGAAGTGGTGGGGACTGGCTCGGCGGGAATCTTCTCATTGTTGGACGTGTAACCCACGGGATCGGAGGCGAGGGCATCCACGCCGTAGGTTCGGTACCCTCCATCGGGATTGCAAGCGGGGGAGAACCCCCAATAGCCGTATCGGGCCTCCTTCAAGCCGTGCTCGATCTGAGCCCGGACGTAGAGCGGGTGGTTGACGCCCCAGCTCCGAGGCGCCCACTGCTCCTCGGGCACGAAGAGCGGGACCATCAAGGCTTTCGAACATGCTCCCGCCCCAGCTCGGGACGATTCGATTCCCCCGGTAGGTGTAATGCCCTTCGAAAACCGGGATGCCGAAATAGGTGCGAATCGTTCCCGTCGGGGTCTGGCGTTGCTCCAGCTCACCGGGTTTCAACGTGCGTCTCATACGGTAGTAATGCTCGGCCGGGATCTGACCGCGCGCGATCCCGATGTAACTGAAGATCCGTTGCTCGGTGTTGATAATCTGATGGAAGCCACCAAAGGTCTTCCGATCGATGTGATACGATCCCTGCATCTGACCGGGATGATTCTTGGGATCGGCTGGGTTGTAGGGGACATAAAAGAAACCGAAGTCCATGGGCTCGAGGAGGGCATCGGCCCGCTCGCGCAGGGTCGGGAAAGAGTTGCGGACCATGATCAGGGCTGCCGCGAGCCAACCGTTATCCACGGAGGAGGCAATCGGCGAGATCGGCTTCCCATCCTCGGGATACGACCTCAGCGCCACACCCGTGCGCGGGTCGATCTTGTCGTAATAGAAGCCGTGAACCCGCTCCAGGGACCCCAGGGCGCGGAGGACTTCAGCGAGCCGCCGCTCTGCCTCGTTCGCGCGAATGATCTTCAATCGCTCGGCGGCCAGGACGCTCCACATGTAGCAGCCGATGTCCGTCGGCGTGGTCATGAGCGAAGGCTTCCAGGTTCCGTCGCTGTGATGACGGAGAGCGTCGGCGGGCAACTCGCAGCCATCGGCCATCTCTGCTACGGATCGCCAGGTAGTCCGCGCGTAACCGAGGAGCTCGTCTCGATCGCCGCGACCCAGGCCATCGGGTTCGGCAGAGTTCGCCCCCAGACCACTCAGGAGGATCGTTAAGATGGACGCGAGCAGAAGGCACCAGACCGATGAGGGCGTCCTCGATGCGTTCGTCCGGACACGGCGGGGACGTAGCCCGAGCGGGATGACAAACTCCAGCTCCCAGATTCCAGATCCCGGAAACACCCCCATCGGGAGCCAGGAATCTCGACTCGGTTCTCCGGAATCCGTGGTACGCGCGATGTCAGTCATGGTTCTTGCCCGTCATGAGGGCGACACAGGCCAGGCTGGCCAAACAGCCGCCGGCCAGGGCGAGCCAGCCACGATGAGTATTGGCCCAGAACTGCCAGCTCGTCCGACGGGACCTCTGGCCGAACGAGCCGCGCTCGCCGTGATCGTGTCGACCGTTCGACGGGCTCCCAGAGGTTATCGGGACGGTCTGGCTCCTCGCGCTCGCCGGTCATCTGTGCGTCGTAACAAGTTCGGGCGAGATAGGCGTCGAGCCATCCTGGAGCGATCTTGTTGCCGACCATAGCTTCCAGCGTGGGCCAGCCGACAGCCAGCTCGCGACGAGGATGGTGAGCGGCCCAGACGATGGCCTCAGCAGCGATGTCGGGATCGAAGATCGGGGGGACGGGTCTCGCCCTGCGCGGGAGTTGACTCCGGACCCAGTCGAACTGCGGTGTGTTCAGGGCCGGCATCTGCACCATCGTCAGTCGCACGTTGCTCCGATCGTGAATCAGCTCACAATAGAGCGAGTCGCAGAAGCCCTGGATGGCGTGCTTGGCGGCGCAGTAGGCTGACTGGAGAGGGATGCCGCGATACGCCAGGGCGGAGCCGACCTGGACGATGACGCCTCGGTCGCGCGACTCCATCCGTCTCAGCGCGGCCAGAGTGCCATAGACGGTGCCGAGGTAGGTGACCTCGGTCACGCGATGATACTCCTCGGGCTGCATCTGCCGGACCGGCGAAAAAACCGAGACCATGGCATTATTGACCCAGACGTCAATCGGGCCGAACTCGGCCTCAACTGCTGCTGCGGCAGCCTCGACCTGGCTGGCATCCGCGACGTCGGTCGGAACGATTAGGGCCCGCCCTCCGCCGCGCCTCGACGTCCCGGCGGTGCGCCATCCAGCCCTGCGATGCCTCGTGCCAGGAGGCCGATGCGCGCGCCTTGCCGGGCGAAAGCACGGGCTGTGGCGCGGCCGACACCCGCCGATGCTCCAGTGATGACCACAACCATTGCACGACTTGATCGATTCATCGTCCTCTGACGATCGAGACCTCTTGAGACTTCCCCAAGATCGACCGCCGCCCTTCCAGTTCAGCCCGCGCGTCACGCGGTCTTGTTCTTGAACAGTCGTCAGATCCGGATCAACGCGAGCCCGGACTCCTCGTCGATTTCCTTTCGCAAGTGAGCCGGCGATTCCGTCAGGATCACCTCCAGGGTTGGTCGGACATGGCCCTCGATCAGGTGTCCACCGCGAGTTGACCCATCGGAACGGCCGACGACGACGTGAGCATGGACCTTCGGCTCGCCGTCCTTGACGGCCACGTCGCCGATCAGTGAGAGAACCTCCACCTGATCGTGGACCGGGATCTTCTTGTATTGTTTCGATTCCCAGTCGAAGTAACCCAGAGTCACTTCTCGAAAGGCCCCAATGGCCGTGAAGTGGCTGGCGGCGAGCCGGTTGGCCTTGGCGAACTGAATTAGCTCCGACATCGCCTCGTCGCCCGTATCGAAGATGAGGGCGAACGACTTCTCACCCTGATGGTCGTGGATCAGCTTGGACTTCATTCCTGCCTCCGAAGTTAGGGCCTATAGGCGCGTCAGATCTCTTCTAACGGGTCATCCGGAGGTTCTCCGGGGCCAGCCCAAGTCGCTTTGAACAAGTAGAATACCTTGCCTGCCCGTGGATTCCGCTGACGCATGACGCCGAAGCCTCGGCGCCAGAGCCGATCGGCGATGGCACGGATCTTCTGCGGATCCTGGTCGATCGCGTCGAGGACTGAGAACCTGCCCTGCTCGTCCTTACGGGCGTAAACCACAACGCCGTCGATCGTGCTCAGGCGGCATTTCCCCTGGCTGGCACTGTGCTGACCGGATTGGGGAGCCATGTTCTCCTCCTCAACGACGGCGATGTGCGGTCCTAGACTCGAGGCGATCGGTCACCGTTGCGGGTGATCGACCAGACAATTCCGGCGCCGAGCAGCATGCCCAGGCCCACTGCGAACACGTGGAGCGCCGCCGACGGGGCGGGTTCCCATTTGCCCAGCGGTTGATACCGCGACTCGGGAATCGGTTGTGATGGACCATCGGGGCCTTCGTGCAAGGCCATCTGGAGCACCTGGGCCAGATGCAGAGCACCGCGGCCCGTGAGACCGGCGATCTGTTCCCGACAACTGAACCCATCGGCGATGATGAGCGTATCGTCGCTGGCTTCTCGCACCGCGGGAAGCAGAGCCCGCTCGCCGATCGCTTGCGAGACTTCGAAGTGGCCGCTCTCGAAACCGAACGAGCCGGCCATCCCGCAGCAGCCGGAGTCTAGCAATTCGTAGTCCAAGCCGAGCTTCTTCAGGACGGTATTCTCGGCGTCGAACGTCATCACATGCTCGTGATGGCAGTGCTTCTGGACCAGAGCCTGCCGCTTGAGTTGAGGAAGCCGGTAATCCGGCGCCTTCTCTTCCAGGAATTCGCTCAGGATGAACGTCTGGGATTTGAGCCGCTTGGCGTCCTCGTCCGTGGGAAAGAGATTTATCAATTCGTCGCGAAAGACCGCCACACAGCTCGGTTCCAGGCCCACCATCGGTGTACCCGCATCAATCTCCTGCTGGAGCGTATCGAGGATCTCGCGCAGCAGCGCCTTGGCCGTGGGGAGCATGCCGAAGTCGTAAAGCGGGCGACCGCAGCAGAGCGACTTATGCGGAACGACGACCTGGAAGCCGGCGTCCTCCAGTACCTCGACGGCCGCCTTGGCGGTCTGGGGATGGAAATGGTTGTTGAACGTATCGGGCCAGAGGATGACTCGCGGCCGGCCATGGTTCCGCGGCAGGCGACGACGCCACCAGGACCGAAACGTCTCGGGGGCGAAGGCGGGCATCCTGCGACGGGTAGAAATCCCGCCAAGCATCTGGAGCGCCGGGCCGACGATCGGCAGGTGCGTGACGAGATTCACCAGCCCCGGCATCAGCGAGCCGAGTCGGGCCCACCAGTAGATGAGGCCCATCGTGTAGGCGTGACGGGGCCGCAATCGGCCCTCATAGTAGTGGGCGAGGAATTCGGCCTTGTAGGTGGCCATGTCCACGTTCATCGGGCACTCGGTGCGGCACCCCTTGCACGCGAGACACAGGTCGAGCGCCTCGCGAACCGTGTCGCTCCGCCAGCCCTCCTTCATCGGGTCGCCCTGGAACATCTCGAAGAGCAGATGAGTCCGGCCGCGCGTCGAATGCATCTCCTCTTTCGTCACCATGTAGCTCGGGCACATGGTCCCGTGTTCTTCCTTGCGACATTCGCCGATGCCCACACATCGCTCCGTCGCGTACGAGAAGCTCCCCTGGTCGTTGGGGAACTTGAAGTAAGTCTCGACCTGGGGTGGCCGATAGGAAGGGCCGAGCCGGAGTTCCTCGCCGGGCGGATAGGGATCCACGACCCGGTGTGGGTTCATCTTGTGGTCGGGGTCCCAGATCGCCTTGAACTCCCCGAAGGCGCGGACCAGCTCCGGCCCGAACATCTTGGGCAGCAGTGCTGCTTTCGATTGGCCATCACCGTGTTCGCCCGAGATCGAACCGCCATGTCTGACTACCAGGTCGGCCGCTTCGTTGAGGAACTTGCGGAAGTGCTTGACGCCTTCGTAGGTCTTCAGCTCAAAGTCGATTCGAGTGTGAATACATCCCTGGCCGAAGTGTCCGTAGAGCGCGCAGTTATAGCCGAATTTCTGGAACAGCTTGCGAAGCTCACGCAGATAGGGGCCGACGCGATGAGGAGGGACGGCGGAATCCTCCCAGCCCTCCCAGGCATCCTTCTCGCCGGGGATGCGCGCGGTCGCCCCCAGTCCCGATTCACGAACCTTCCACAGGTGTTCCTCCTCAGCCTCATCGTCGAAGAGTTTCATCGACGGCGCGTCCTGCGTTTTCGCTAGTCGCTCGATAAGCGCGCGCGCCTTGGCGTCGGATTCCTCCTTGGTATCGCCACCGAATTCCACCAGGAGCCAGCCCCCGCCTTCGGGTAGTAATGTGATATCGTGCGGGTGAATGTTCTTCTTCTTCATGTCGTCGACGAGACGGTCATCCAGCCCTTCCAGGCCGATCGGCGCAGCTTCCAGGATCTCGGGCACGTGATCGCCGGCGTGATAGACATCGGGATAGCCGAGCACGAGGAGCGACTTGAAGGCCGGGCTAGGGACCAGATGCAGGCTGGCCTCGAGGATCGTAACACAGGTGCCTTCCGTGCCCGAGAGCCCGAGCGACATGGAATCCCTTCTCCGGCAGCAGGTCGTCGAGATTGTACCCGGAGACGCGCGGGGCAGATCCTTGGGATACCGGCGACGGATCTCGTCCGCATAGCGATCGCGGAGGGCTTTGAGTCGGGCGTAGATCTCGCCCTTCCGTCCACCGGCGCGAATGATCTGCTCCAGCTCGTCTTCACTGGTGGCGCCGAAGGTCATGCGCGTGCCGTCGTAGAGCAGGATGTCGAGCTCGTGGATCTGGTCGGACGTCCGCCCCGTCCCTAACCCCATCAGCGAATGGACTCCGCACGAGTTATTGCCAATCATCCCACCCAGGGTATTGTGCGTGTGCGTCGAGGGATCGGGGGCGAAGGTCAGCCTGTGCTTCTCGGCCTGGTTGCGGAGGACGTCGAGCACGGTTCCCGGCTGGACCCGGGCCAGTTTTCGACCGGGGTCGATCGCGAGGACTTTGTTCAGGTGCTTGGACCAGTCGATCACCACCGCGACGTTGCAGCAGCCGCCGGTCAAGCTGGTACCACCGCCTCGTGACAGCAGAGGTGCTCCATGTTGCCGGCAGACCGCAACCGTCGCGAGTACGTCGGCGATGTCTCGGGGGATCACGACACCGATCGGCACCTGGCGATAGTTTGAGCCGTCAGTGGCGTACAAAGCTCGGCTGCCGGCATCGAATCTCACCTCGCCGCGAATCGACCGGCGCAACTCGGCCTCGATCGCCCCGGCATCGATGAAGAGCGGCCCTTTCACCTCCTTGCGGTGCCGCTGGGCGGTCGTGGTCGCGATAGCCATCATACCCTTCCTTTCTTGAGTCTCTGCCCCCTCTAGAGGGCATAGGGTTCCGCATCCCGTCGCTTGAACTCCAGCCCAAGGCCACTGCGCGATAGGTCCGGACGTAGGGCACCGTTCACCGGGGTCGCCACGCCATCGAAGAGTAGATGCTCGATCCGTTGGTGGTCGTGGAAATACTCCAGATGGCGAAAGTTCGTCAGTGCGCAGGCCGGGTGCACGTGCAGTGATGGCGCGCAATGAGCCGAGAAGGGCATTCCCCAGGCTTCACACAAAGCGCCGGCGCAGGAAACCGGTGATCCCACAACAGCGGGTTGCATCGGCCTGGAGGACGTCGACGGCGCCAGCCTCGAGCATCCGCCGGAAATCGAAGAGGTCGTAGCCATACTCACCTGCGGCGATATCCATTTCCGCCGGGGCGCGGTCGCGGAGCAACCGTAGACCCTCCAGGTCGTCGGACGAGACCGGCTCCTCGAACCAGCTCACTCCCAATTCGGCGAACTGCTCGGCCTGGGCCAGAGCTTGTTTACGGCTGTAGGCACCGTTGGCGTCCACAAACAGCTCGGCCTCCGGGCCGATCGCTTCGCGGGCGGAGCAAACGCGGTTCAGATCCTCGGCCGCGTGGCGACCGATCTTCATCTTGACGCGCGGGATCCCCGCTTCGACCCAGTCGCCGAGTTGGGCCTGGAGTCGCTCGATGGAATATGACGTGAAGCCGCCGCTCCCGTATACCGGCGCCTCCTCATGGACAGCCCCGAGTAGAGAGACCAGCGGAAGATCGAGAATCCGGGCCTTCAGATCCCACAGGGCCGCATCCACGGCAGAGATCGCCATCGCCGCGATGCCTCGTCGGCCCAGGTTGCGAACCGCCGCGACCATCGCCGACCAGCAACCCGGAACGGCCATCGCATCTCGGCCCCGGACCACCTCAGAAAGCAGGTCTCGCACCAGACGGGCGGTCGCCGAATCGGCATAGGAATAGCCAAGCCCCGTCTTGCCTCCCGCCTGAACCTCGACGAGCACGAGCGTCGTCGATTCCCAACCGTAAGTGCCGTCGGATTCCGGGGAATCTGTCGGCACCTTGTAGGCCGACACGTCGACTCGCTTGATGGGCACGCCTTCAGATCCGAATCGCGCATTCATGCTACTACAACGCTCCCGACACGGTGAAGAGGAGTTGATACGGAAGGCCGGCCACCTGGGAGCCTCACACCAGTTCCTTCACTTTATCCTTGAATATCGAAGAGATGATCCGTCCTCCATCCGGCTGCCCTCGGACCAACGACTCGGCGAGACGGAGGGCCTGCTGAGGAGTCGCCTGGGCCGGCATCGGCGGCTCGAAAGGGTTAACCACGGCTTCGACGATGGCCGGTCTCTTGGCGGCGAACGCCGCTTCCAAGGCGGGGCGAACCTCCTCGGGCCGCTCGCAACGGAATCCGATGCCGCCACACGCCTCGGCGAATTTCACGAAATCGATCGGGTGCAGCGCCACTTCGTATTCGGGATTGCCCAGGAAGATCATCTGCTCCCATTTGATCTGGCCGAGCGTATTGTTCTTGATGATCACGACCTTGATCGGCAGGTCGTGCTTGACCGCCGTGACGAAATCGCCCATCAGCATCGTGAAGCCGCCGTCACCGACGAAGGCGACGACCTGACGGTCGGGATAGGCCGCCTGTGCGCCAAGAGCATAGGGCAGGCCGGGTGCCATGGTCGCCAGGTTGCCCGAGCATGAGAACTTCATGCCACGACGCATGTGGATATGACGCGCCGCCCAGGTCGTGATCGTTCCCGAGTCCGTCGTGACGATGGCATCGTCCCGCAAGAGGTCGTTGACGTGCCGAGCGACGACCTGCGGCTTGACCGGCGACTCGTCCCGCGCCTCGCGGGTCCGCATCAACTCGTTCCACTCTCGCATTCGTGCTTGGGCCTTCTCGAGGAACGAACGATCCCGCTTGGGCTTCAGGAGCGGCAGGAGCTCCTGCAAGGTCGCCTTGGCGTCCCCGACCATGCCGATGCTTACCGGGTAGCGAAGCCCGATGCGCCGGGGATCGATATCGAGCTGCACGGCCTTGGCCTGACCCGGCTTGGGATACCACTTGAGGTAAGGAAAGCTGGTGCCGATCAGGAACAGCCCCTCGCACTCCTCCATGGCTTGCTCGGAGGGCCGAGTTCCCAGGAGCCCGATGCCACCGGTCGTGAACGGCGAGTCGTCGGGCACGGTCGCCTTGCCGAGGAGCGGCTTGATGATCGGCGCAGCCAGGACGTCCGCCAGCCGCTCGAGTTCCTCGGTGGCACCGAGGGCCCCGAGACCCGCGAGAATGACCAGCTTTTCCTGGGAGTTCAGCAACTCCGCCGCGGCATTCAGCGTCTCTTTCTGCGGCACGACGATCGGGGCGCGCCACGAGGTCGAGGTATGGCCGGAGACCATCTGCATCGAAGAGGTCTCGTCCGAAGCCGTTTGTTCCTGGATATCGGCGGGACAGGTCAAGTGCGAGACGCTCCGGGTCGCCAGGGCCGAGCGGCACGCCAGGTCGACCAGCTCGCGGCATGCTTCGCGCCGAGGATCATCTGGTTATACGCCGCCACGTCCTTGTAAAGTGAGAGGATATCGATTTCCTGCTGGAAGAATGTACCGATCTGGTCGTGGTAGGTGTGACCGGTGATGGCCAGCACCGGGGCATGGTCGAGCTTGGCGTCGTAGAGTCCGTTCAGCAGATGAATGGCACCGGGGCCGCTCGTCGCAAAACAAACGCCCAGTCGCCCCGTGAACTTGGCGTACCCGCAAGCGGCGAATGCGGCCGCTTCCTCATGCCGGCACTGGATGAACCGGATCTTCTCGCGATTCTTGCGCAGGGCTTCAAAGATCCCGTTGATCCCGTCGCCGGGTAGGCCGAAGGCCGTATCCACGCCCCAATCGAGCAGCTTCTTGACGATGATGTCACCCGTCGTCTCCGCCATGGCGCCTTCTCCAATCGTGGTGAATCGGTCTACGGCTATTTGCCAGCCGGTCAGATCGGCAGTGCCTCCCAGGATCCTTCACATCGAAGAATCGCTTGATCATTGAGCGAGTGAGAGACCCGGGTAGGATGAACCTCACCGAGGACCTTCCCCTCGGTTGATCTATGGGAGAATTTGGTGCAAACCACGCGCCAAGAGACGGCTCTTTCTGCGGGATTCATCTTGCCCGGTGGCATCGGTATTGCAGGCGAGAGCCCCCGGAAAATCCACAGACATAATGATATGATGATCCTTTCGCATGAAAGGCCCCCCGACCTGCACATCGCATTAGTCCTCGGGCGGGCCTATAGGTGCTCCGATCCTGCCGACTGTGACAAATCGAGGGCATGCCGACCGTCAACAATCAGATTATGAAGAGAGGCGGTCCTCAAAAGCGTGAACTCGGCTCTTGCCGAGGGCCGACAATCGATGGCAGAATCACGTCGAGAAACGAGGACAGGACAGGAGATTGCTTCCCAGGATGGTCGCAAAGGATTCATCGAAACAGCAGAAAACGCCGTGAATCCCTGGGAATTCCGAGAAATGTGAAGACCTCCAAAGAGCATTCAGCCAAGGACCTCCGGAAATGATTGGCATCGGCATCGTCGGCATCGGTTTCATGGGCATGATCCATTACCTTGCGTCGCGTCGCGTAGCGGGAGCCCAGGTGGTGGCCCTCTGTAGCCGTGATCGGAAGAAACTCGCCGGGGATTGGACGAGCATTCAGGGCAATTTCGGCCCGCGCGGGACGCAGATGGATCTGTCGGGATTGGCCCTCTACGAAGACTACGCCGAGATGCTCGCGGATCCTCAGGTTCACCTGGTCGACCTCTGCGTGCCGAACGACTTGCACGGACCCTTCACGATCCAGGCGTTGCGGCAGGGAAGCCCGTGCTGGTGGAAAAGCCCATCGCGTTGACGATGGACGAAGCCGACGCGATGGTTTCCGCCGCCCGAGATTCGGGTCAACTCTTGATGGTGGGACAGGTCCTTCCGTTCGTGCCCGAGTTCGCTTTCGCCTGGGAGGCGGTCCAGTCCGGTCGGTACGGCGCGTTGCGCGCCGCTCATTTCCATCGCGTGATCTCGAGGCCTGACTGGTCGAGCGAGGTCGCCGATCTGTCCAAGAGCGGCGGACCGGCCATCGAGCTCCATATCCACGACACCCATTTCGTCAGTCTGCTTTGCGGGCTTCCGCGAGCCGTTCATTCCTGCGGTGTCGTCAACCACGGCACCGTCGTGCACGTGACGACTCAATACCTCTATGACACCCCCAACCTGGCCGTCTCATGCGTTTCTGGGGCACTGACTCAGAACGGCCGGCCGTTCACGCACGGTTTTGAGATCTACCTGGAGGAGGTAACGCTCGCATTTGCGTTTGCGAACCTCGGCGGTCAGGGGCACGTCGCCACGCCGCTCTCGGTGATCAAGTCGGACGGGACAGTGGAACGTCCTGAGCTGGGATCGGGCGATCCTGTGGATGGGTTCGTCGGGGAGCTGACTGCCGCGACGGAAGCCGTGGCCACGAATCGGCCCTCGGTTCCTCTGTCCGGAGAGCTCGCCCGGCAGGCTCTGCGTCTCTGCCTGGCGGAGATCGAGAGCGTCCAGACTGGCCGCGAGATCGCCTTGGCCTGATGACTTGCTCAATTTACGGCGGCGCGACCTCATCCGCCATCGTCGTCAGACCCTCCCCAGTTTACTCCGGGTTCGGATCGGTTATGCGCATCGTATGCTATTCAACAATTCCTCTGGCGCATGCACCGTCAAATCCGATGCCGTGAGAGAGGATCGAAAGGAAAACTCCGCGGTCCCACGGTTCAGGAGATGAAGGTTCATGATGCTGACCAGTGTCGGATTGATTCATCCGACGGCGGTGAGAGACCCAGAAGCCACTCTCGCAGAGGATGTCCAGGTCGGTCCCTATGTCGTGATCGAAGGCCCCGTCGACGTCGGTCCGGGATGCGTGATCGAGGCTCATGCCTGCCTCTATGGCCCGATTGACTTGAGGCGACACAACTTTGTCGGGCACGGTGTCGTCCTGGGCAAGAGCCCACAGCACCGAAGCTATCAGGCTGAGCCGACCGCGTTGCGAATCGGCGATCGGAATACCGCTCCCTGGCATTGCTCCGTCATTGTTCGGGATGGAATCTACCCGCCCTGGCTCCAATCCCTCTCTTGAAGGAGCCGTCGAACTCGCTCGAGCTCCTGCTCGTCCAGCTCACCCTCTACATGGGCCTGCTCGAACGATTCGAGCAGTTCGGACGGGGAATCAGGTTCTTCGTCTTCATGGATCTCTTGCCAAACGCGATAGGCATGGACCGAGAGCATGATGGCCAGTACGCTCAGTAGCACCAGCCCGACGTAGTAGGCGGTTCCACCGAGTAGGACCGCTGTCAATCCCGCGATCTCATTCCAAGGGGCTCTTCTCAACAGGTACATAGTCGAAATATCCTGGTCGCATGGGCACATGATAGGTTGCATCGCAGGGCGCGTCGCACCGGACCAATCGCGAGATCCAAATCGATTGGAAGGTCAAGTCCGCGTGTCCTCCTCAAGAAGCAAAGCGGTTAAGGGCTGCGCCCGGGCTTCCATTCCAGCCTGATTCTCCGATCGATCTCGCGTTTTTTCGGGTCGTGACTTGTCGAACGGTATGTGGGGATTATGATTAAGAGTTTAGCCGGCGCGATGTGACGAGGGCAATGCCGCCGAGTTTTCTGTCCCGTTGCTGAAGCCGGGGATCCGAATTCTTGTGAATGGGCATACTCCGAGGTGACGATCCGGTCGGCCGGACCACAGATGACGGCTGGAACCGCACGATCGGGGGAAAGCCCTCTTTCACGAGGAACTTCATCCTGAACGCTGAGTCGCTCGTTTAATCTCGACTCACAAGTCGAGGAGGGGTGGGACATATGGTACGGCACCTCGTCCGATTCGCCGGCTCGACTTTCGCGCTGGTGTTGGTTCTCTCGAGTTTGACCGGAAGGGTGGAAGCTCAGACGCTCGGATCAGGTGACATTACTGATCCGTTCGCATTCTATTACGCGATCTACTTGCCAAACCAGCAGTTGCAGTCACTGCGGCCAGGGCCACTCGACGCGGTGGATAATGCCATGGTCGCCAGACAATACTTCGCACAGACACAGCGACGAGCGACTCTATAACCCGATCTCTCCCGACTCGACAACTTACGATCCGCTTCACCCCTACTCACCGCAGGGTCAGGAACGCTCGGCCGCTCCCTATCGGTTTGTGCAGGACCCCTCGAATGCCGACGGGAACGGTCCATCGCTTTACTTCAATCGGGTGGTTCAGTATTACCCTGACCTTGCGAAACGGCAGACGCGTCGGGGGAATGCGAATGTCGTCAGCACTCGACGGGGTGGTTCAGCCCGAGGAGGACGAGGTGGTGGCATGGGTGGCATGGGCGGCATGGGCATGGGCGGGATGGGCGGCATGGGCATGGGCGGGATGGGCGGCATGGGCATGGGCGGGATGGGCGGCGGCATGTTTTGATTGACGATGGTTTCCCACCAAGGCCAAAGGTGACCGTCGCACCAGGATCGCGGTCGGACCGACTGGCTCGGTCGCCGTGCGGCCAAATGCATCGGCCCTGCAAGAAAGCGGTATTCCCAGGGCCGCTGAAGTACGGGTCCCCGGCCCTGGGAATGGAACTGTTGAGATGATTGGCAGGAGGACGCGTCCATGTCCCGGGGCCCTGAGCAGCTCCGTTTGACGCCCGACGAGCGTGCGGATCTGGTCGCCTACGTCGATGGGGAACTTCCCGAGGGAATGTCTCGCTCGCTCGCAACCAAGCTCACCCACAGCGCGACCGCACGTCGTGAAGTGGAGATGCTGAAAAAGACCTGGGAATTGCTAGGACACCTTCCTCTACCCGAGCCTACGCCCCAGTTCACCGAGCGGACAATTACCGAGATCCGGCGACTCGAGATGAAATCCCCCGCATGGGATCCTCGAGTCAAGACCTGGACGACCAGGACGGGTTATCTCGTGGCGTACGTGACCCTGGGTGCTCTGGGCCTTGGACTCAGTTATGTCGCGACCCGTTGGCTCTGGCCTGATCCGTCGGCACGGCTTGCCCGCGATCTCTCGCTGGCGGAGCACCTGGATGAGTACCTCGAAGTCGGATCGTTCGACTTCCTGAAGCGTCTGGCCGACTCATCGGATTTCGGTTCTGACGCTCCTTGAGTTTCGTCAGGGGTCATTCGCGAGCCTCATTCTTCGTTCACTCATGGTGTTTGATCGATTCAACAGGATAAACCTCGACATGAGGCACCGGTCGATTCGAACCTGGTGGGTGGTCGGCCTGTCGGCGCTCGCCGTGTTGTTGGTGGCGGCGGCCTCCGATCCCAACCGGAGCTGGACACGGATTCGAGAGTTGCCGCTCGATCAGCGCTCCAAACTGATTCAGAACTTGCGGAAGTTCGATCTGGAGCTGCCGCCGGAGAAGCAAGCGGCGATCCGAGAGATGGACCGTCGGATC
Organism: uncultured Isosphaeraceae bacterium; assembly: GCA_963845695.1. Lineage (GTDB taxonomy): Bacteria > Planctomycetota > Planctomycetia > Isosphaerales > Isosphaeraceae > CAWJTV01. Next base: position 105,436 of record CAWJTQ010000031.1, read on the forward strand.
GGAGAGATGGAGCCGGAACAACAGGGGCGATACTTCTCCGTGCTCCGCCGCTATCATGACTGGCTCAACAGCCTACCTGAGACTCGGCAAAATGATCTGCTCGACCAATCACCGGAGGAGCGGATGGAGACGATTCGCAAGTTGGTGGCCGATTATCCGGTGCCGGCCTGCGAGACGCCGCGCCACCTGCGGATCGCCGAAGTCGGTGAGCTGTCACCGTTTGAGCTGGCGTCCGTCTTCAGAATCTGGCGCACCTTGACCGACACCCAGCGAACGCGACTCGAACACCTGCCGCGAGAAAAAGGCCGCCGTACTACACTGCTTAAGATCGGGAACTCATTGAAGAAGCCGATCCCGCGAGAGACTCAGCCATCGGACTTTGATGAGGAGAAATGGATCGGCCTCGTCGAGGCACACTGGCGGTCTGTTCGGCCGCTCTCGCTGCTCGATGACGCCGTGAAGAAGAAGCTGGAAACACCCGCGAAGGAGAAATTCGAGGCCCATCGCAAGGAAGTGCTGCGCCGACAGGCGATCAACTTCTATCTCACGAAGACGCATGTGGACCCGGTCCAGCCCGATCGGCTTGCGAAGTTCGTCGCGGGCCTTCCCGCATGGGCACAGTCGGCGATCGAATCCTATCCACCCGACGAAGCACGGCGGCGAGTGTCGTTGGCGTACCGGCTGGTCTATCCGCATCCTCGCGAGATCGGAGAGGCACCACTCCCATCCACTTCGCGGACCAAGGGACAGGGCGGGAAGACATCAACCTCGAAACAGAGCGGCTTGGTCCCGGACAAGCGCAAAGTCGTGCCGCCTTCACGGCCGGATGCTCCCTTCTGAGCCGTCGGAGCCCTGGCCCCATGCGCGACCTCAGCGCGGACCTGCACTGGATGCAGCTCGCTCTGGCCGAGGCCAGCAAGGGGCGCGGCGCGGTCGAGCCCAACCCGATGGTGGGAGCGGTCGTCGTTCGCGACGGGGGGCTGGTCGGAATCGGCCATCACGAACAGTTCGGTGGACCGCACGCCGAGGTCATCGCCCTCCGACAGGCTGGAGATGCGGCGCACGGTGGGACCTTGTACGTCACCCTCGAGCCTTGCTGTCATTTCGGCAAGACGCCTCCTTGCACGGAAGCCATTCTGGCCGCGGGGATTGCGCGTGTCGTCGCCGCGGTCCGCGATCCCTACCCGGCGGTCAACGGCGGAGGTATTGCGATCCTGGAACAAGCGGGTGTGGCGATCGAGGTCGGCTGCGAGGCCGAGCGGGCAAGAGCCCTCAACTTGCCCTACTGGAAACGACTGAGCACCGGTTTGCCCTATGTCATCGCGAAGTGGGCGATGACACTCGACGGCAAGACTGCGGTGGCTGCCGGCGACAGCCGCTGGATCTCCTCCGAGGCATCACGGCGCCTGGTCCATGAGCTGAGAGGACGCATGGATGCGATCATCGTCGGTATCGGCACGGTCGAGACCGACGATCCTCACTTGACGGTCCGTCCCCCGGGCCCGCGGCGTCCGGTCCGGATCGTGCTCGACACGACCGCGCGGTCGTCGGTCGTGAGCAACCTGGTTCGGACGGCTCGGGAGGTCCCGGTTCTGGTGGCGGTCACCGATCGAGCGCCATCGGATCGTCGCGATGCGCTCGAGCGCTGCGGGTGCGAAGTCGTCGAATTCGTCTCATCGCCTTCGGGATCCGTCTCGGTGTCGAGTCTCCTGGAGGAGCTCGGTCGACGAGGAATGACGAACGCCCTGGTCGAGGGTGGAGGCCGGGTCCTGGGCTCCTTCCTGGACGCCGGGGAAGTCGATGCCGTCGAAGTTTTCGTCGCCCCGATTCTCGAAGGGGGAGATCATCCGCGCACAGCCGCGAGAGGTCAGGGCCGCGCCCTGATGAGCGACGCTCTGCGACTCCGGGACACGGAATTCTGCCGCGCCGGCGAGGACGTCTGCATCCGAGGACGTTTGCCCCAACCCTGGCGCATTCGCGCAGGGTTCCCCGAAGAATGAGACCGCCCACTCTTGACCACCTCGACCCACGAACGTTACAGTGGCGTTTGGTGATGGCATGGATTTTGCCCTCGATTCACCTCACGTGCTCGATGGGCATTTTTCTCCCCACGGAGACTCGCTGGTGGCTGATCGACAGCTCGAGCCTTCGGGAGTGAAAATCGCCCCCAAGGCGGTGGTTGGGCGAGTCAGTCTATACCTGAGGCAACTCGAGACCTACCAGCGCCAGGGCTGCACCACCGTCTCCAGCAGCCAGCTCGGCGCACCCCTCTCGATCAAGAATGCCCAGGTCCGGAAGGACCTTGCGTTCTTCGGCCAGTTCGGCCACCCGGGGATCGGTTACCGGATCGACGAGTTGATCGACGCTCTCCGGCATATCCTCGGAATCGACCACGAATGGCCGCTGGCCCTGATCGGTCTGGGGAACCTGGGTCGGGCCCTCTTGAAGTATCGGGGATTCCGCACCCGAGGTTTTCATGTGGTGGCACTGTTCGACAATGATTCGGGAAAAATCGGGCAGAACTACGACGGCCTGATCGTCGAGCCGATCGATTCTTTGCGGAAGGCCGTCTCTCTGAGGAAGATCCACCTGGCCATCCTGTGCGTACCCGCGGAGGTCGCCCAGCGCGTTGCTGACTTGCTCGTCGCCAGCGGGATCCGGGGGATCTTGAATTTCGCCCCGGTGCCACTGGTCGTGCCGCCCCATGTCAATCTCGTGCCCGTCAACCTGAGCATCCAGCTCGAGAACCTGGCCTACAAGGTCCAGAAGACCCAGGGCGAGGTTTCCTGTGCGGGGTAGCCTTCCCCATTGTCACCGCAATGGATAAAATGATTGGGCCACTACCCGGTGGTGAAACGGTATCACAACAGGTTTTGGTCCTGTTTTTCCAGGTTCGAATCCTGGCCGGGTAGCTTGATCCTCGGAATCGCGGCTTTGGACGTGATCCTGCCCCGAGTCGATCGCCGTCACATCACGACTTCAGGATCGGCAAGACCTCCTTCTGGATCCCACCCGTCACGTGGACGGTCCCGCCGCCGTCGACGAACACGTTGACCTCGCTCCGGACTCCGAACTCTTCGAGATAGATTCCAGGCTCGACCGAGAAGCAGGTCCGGCGGAGGACAAGCCGTTCTTCGTGGGTCTCGAGATTGTCCATATGGGCACCGTTGCCGTGGACTTCCTGGCCGATGTTATGGCCGGTGCGGTGGATGAAATAGCGACCGTACCCGGACGCGTCGATGACGCGACGGCATGCGGCGTCAACCTCCCAACCCTGGAGCGGCCGGCCGTCAGCGTAGGCCTCGCGGACGCAAGCAATGGCCGCGTCACGGGCCTGGGCCACAATTGCGAAGATGTCTTGATACCGCTCTGGAACGGTCTCGCCAACGAAGCCGACCCGCGTCAGATCGCTGTAGACGGAACGGGGCCGGTCGAGCTTGGCCCAGAGGTCGATCAGCACGAAATCGTCCGGGCCGATGACGCCATCCTGGCCGACGACCGGTTCGTAATGCGGGTCGCCGCTGTGAGGGCCCACGCCGACGATCGGCGGGCTATAAGTCGTCAGTCCGTTTCGGTGGAAATGGTCCATGATGGCAGACTGCACCTCGGTCTCGCGGATCGTCCCGCCCCCGCGAACGCGCTGGGCGATCAGGCCGAAAGCCAGGTCGAACGCGGATTGCGTGAATCGCTCGGCGTCACGGTGCATCTGCCACTGCTCATCATCCCAGGTCGCCTCGAACTGCTGGATCAAGTCGCCCGATGAGACCACCTCGACGCCGTAGCTGCGGACGAGTTCGATCACGCCGGCATCGATGCGCGACACGTACGGGTTGGAGACCCGCGGAGAATACTCCATCGCGACCCGTCGCGCGCCCTTGAGGAGATCCGCGACGCCGGCCTCTAACTCCTGCCACGGAAGATACACCGTCTTCGGGCCAGGCAGGCCGTCGAGCGCTCCGGCCTCGATGCGATGCACTAGCTTGAGGGGATCGCCCTGCCTGGGGATGAAGTAGAAGAACCTCCGCGTTCCCGGCTTTTGATCCAGCCCAAGGACCCGTCGGGCCAGGAGATTGCTCCCCCGGAAGTCGTAGAGCAGCCAGCCATCAAGGCCGAAATCGGCCAGGCTCTGTTGAACGGCCTTGAGATCGAACATGTGCATCGGCTCCGTGAGCACCTCATTTTCCGAATCGGATTCATGCGTTGACAGCGAGAGTCGAGTCAGGAGCAGATCACGCTCGGATCCAACCCGCTGACCGGCTTTCGCCCACTATGATAGCATTCGGCTCAGCCACCGCATACGCGTTGCCGGCTCCAGACTCGTTTGAGTCGGCTCGTCGCAAGATCGATCTGGAGGGAATTGCCGCACATGACGGATCAAATGCTTCCTGTCAGAAAATGTCGTAAGAGTTGTAGTCTACCCTGATCAAGTGTTACGCCTCCGCCGTTGGGCCGGTTCCGATCGATCCGCGCTTGAACCAGTTGGCAGTGGTGGCACCAGCGACATCGGGTCGGGCAGATCGCTCATCGAGTGGTGATTTTCTACAACATCCAAGGATATACACTTCCAGCCGTTTCACGACGGGTCGCTCCTTGGTCACGGAGGGCACGGGGCGGGCGTACAAAACTGTGAATGATTGAGGATGATCGATCCGGGGCCGGCCCGGTTAAAGAGTGTACTTATGATGCAGGCGGTCCCGATTGTATGAGTATTTCCGACCTTGGAGCTACTACCCCCGATGGCACACTCAACGTCCTGGCGACGCTCAATCGCCGCCGAGGCGCGTCCTCGTTACTGGCGATAGTCGTTTTGATGTTGATCGAAATCTTGTCCCTGTCCGTGCGATTTGACACACTACCGATCGTCTCGGAGCCGGCGACGGGTGCCGCATCGGCCAGCCGACTGGCTTCCGGCCTTACGGCGGCTGAGCCGGTCGGCTTGGGGCGGCACTGGCTGCTGTGGGCTTTGGCACACGCGGGCACGCTGTTGAACATGGGTGTGGCTGCGACCTCGGCGATCTTGTTCTTCTCGGGGCGTCGTCTGCGCGACGAGTACGAGCGCCTGGCGGGTGGCTCACCCGGGCGGTGGTGCTGGCCGGCGTTGGGGGGCCACTTCGTGGCCCTGATGATCTTTGTTTGGTTGTGCGTCCAGATTCTCGAAGGGCCGGTTCTGGCCTCATCGTGGTCCGTCGCCTGGCTGTTGGGGTGGTTGGCGACCGCTTTGTTGGTCGTGGTTTTGCTGGTGGCCACTGTGCTGCCGCCGAGGCTCTGGTGGGCCCTGGCGTGGCAAACGATCCGGGTTGTGGCGGGAGGCTTGACCTTCGGGATCGCGGCCTTTGGCGCCGGCTGGCTGACCACCCTCTGCTGGTGGCCACTCGGACGATGCACCATGGCCTCCGTCAACTTTCTGGTGAGGCTCGCCAGCCACGATCCGGTCTACGAGCCCGAACGGTTCGTCGTGGGGACGAGCCAATTCCCGGTCCACATCGCACCGCAATGTTCGGGTTATGAGGGGATCGGGTTGGTCTGCGCCTTCCTGGGAGCTTACCTCTGGATCGACCGACATCGCCTCCGATTCCCGCGGGCCTGGCTCTTGTTTCCGTTGGGCGCCCTGGCCATCTGGTGGGTCAATGTCGCGAGGATTGCCGCGTTGGTGGCCGTGGGAACCTGGTACTCGGCGGACGTTGCCGTCAGTGGCTTCCATTCGCAGGCGGGCTGGCTGGGATTCATCGCTGTGGCCCTCGGAATCTTGGTCCTCGTACAGAGCAGCGGATTCTTTCGCCGCCAGGATGTCTCGCGAGCGGCCCCGGTCCAGCGTTCCAACCCGGAGGCGGTTTTCCTCGCGCCGTTGATGGCAATCGTCGCCGCGGGGATGGTCGGTGCGGCCTTCTCGACAGGTGGGTTCGACCGATTCTACCCGGCCCGGCTGGTGGCCGTGGCGATCCCGTTCTGGCTCTACAGGAGACAATACGGCGCGATGCAGTGGATCGTGTCGTGGCGGTCATTGGCCATCGGGCTGGTGGTCTTCGGGCTCTGGAACGTGCCGCATTCCGGGGGCATGAGTGGTACGGCCCGACCCGCGGCGACAAGCCTCGACATGGGATCTACCCTGGCGTGGGTGTGGTTGCTGGCCCGCGTCATTGGCTCGGTCGTGACGGTCCCTCTGGCGGAGGAACTGGCTTTCCGCGGCTTCTTGACCCGGCGGGTGATCTCGCCGGACTTTGAATCCGTGCCCGCCGGCCAGTTTACGTGGATCTCCTTGGTTGTCTCGTCACTAGCGTTCGGTCTGCTCCACGGCGACCGATGGCTCGAGGGAACCCTGGCGGGAATGTTGTATGCGCTGGCTTATTATCGGCGCGGCTCACTGGGTGATGCCGTGGCCGCTCACGCGACGACCAATGCGTTGCTCTCCGCGGAAGCTCTGATCACAGGAGATTGGTCACTCTGGTCCTGAGTATGTCCAACCCAAAAGCCTGGCCCATGTTTGGGGTGGCGCATCAAAAGTCCTTGCGTCGTAAGGGTCGGATTTTCCATGAGTCACGAGATGACTGTATCCTCCCCTCCGGCGGCGTCGGTGGGCGTACTGTCTTCTCTGTCCTCACATCGGCGTTGTGGTGAGAAGTCCGGGCTCGGCGGGCTCTCACCCAGGTTAAGACTCTTGGCGATTCGATGTGGAGCGCATTCAACGGTCGTTCTGGGCCTTGCCCGTCATGGGGACGAATCGCACCGGCGCCAGGATCTCACGCTTCAGTCCCGTCTCGGTCTTGGTGATCCGCACGAGGTTCTGTTCCTCCCGACCGACAGGAGCCACGAGGCGTCCGCCGACCTTGAGCTGGTCGAGTAGCGGCTTTGGAATATCGAGAGGCGGCGCCGCGGTGAGGAGGATCGCGTCGTAAGGCGGCACGCTCGGGCCACCCTCCGTATCCGTCCCCGATCCGGGTCCTGATGTTCTGATAACCCAGTTCGCGGAGGAGTGCCTCGGCTTTTCGGCCCAAAGTCGGGACGACTTCGATCGTGTCAACCTCACCGACGGATTCGGCCAACACGGCCGCCTGGTAACCCGAGCCGGTGCCGATCTCGAGGACACGCATGGCTTTCTTCGGCTCGATTAGCTCGGTCATCCATGCGACGATGTAGGGCTGTGAAATCGTCTGGCCCTCGCCGATCGGCAGTGGGCCGTCGTCGTACGCCCGACCTCGTGAGAGTGCGGCCACAAACCGCTCTCGCGGAACCTTTCGCATCGCAGTCAGCACAGCTTTGTCTTTGATCCCTCGGTCTTCGAGCTGGGTCTTGACCATCGCCTCCCGCCGCGCCGCGTGGACCGGTGCCGACTGGGTTCTCGCCAGGTTACCGGATGCGAGCAGGATGAAGACGGCGAACAGCACGACGACCAAGATGGCTGCGACTGCTGGGATCCGCCAGGGACGATGCTCGATCATGGAGCGCCTCCTTTTCCAGGATTTCGAGGTTTGGCTGGGATTCTTACGATTCTACACTCGAAACCACATCGAGTCCCGATTACGCGAATTCAATGTCGAACCCGCGGTCTTCCATTCGATCTGATTGCGATCGGCCATCGAAGTTCCGCGCAGCTCCTCGACGCGGCTGCACCTGGCACCAAACCTCGGTTCTCGGTACGTTCTGGGTATGACCGCGGACGCCAGGCCGTGGACTTGCGCGGGCTGGTCTCCCTGGCCGATCACGCGGTCAGTCCAAAGCGGCCGCGCGTGGGAGAATTCCGATGCTGAAAATGAAAGCGATCGCCGGTCTCGTCGTGATGCTTGTGGCCGCCCTGCCCTGCCAGGCGCAGCAGACCTCCCCGAAGGCGGAGACTAAAGAGAAGACCCCCGACTATTACCCGCTCAAGATCGGCAGCAAGCGGCATTACCTGGTCGAAGTTGGCAATGGCCGGAAGGTCGTGTTCATGTACCAGATCGCCAAGGTCGAGAACACGGATGGGAAGCGGCTGGCCCGAGTGGAGATGGTGGTCAATGGAGAGGTCAAGAGCGTCGAGGAAATCGGCATCGAGGGGGGCGGGATCTTCCGGTACCGCACCAATGATGTCCCGATCTCACCGCCGGAGTGTCTCCTGAAGTACCCGGTCAAGGCGGGTGAGACCTGGACCGCCGAGACCAAGACCGGCGACCAGCCCGGAACCCTCCGCGCCAGCACAGGCAACAAGGAGGAGGTGGAGGTGCCCGCGGGAAAATATCAGGCGATCTCCGTCAAGACCGAGATGACCTCGTCGGGTTCTCGAGTCCGCATCACCTCGTGGTTCGCTCCTGATGTTGGCATCGTCAAGCAAATGATCGAGATGCAATCGGGACAGATCACGATGGAGCTGTTGAAACTGGAACCTGGCAAGTGAGCTCGTGTTGTCACGATCGGGATTCCTGGCTCGCGTGTTCGGGATAGAAATGGACCATGGCACACCGAACAACAATACGGCTTCATGCCCGAACACATGCATCGGCTGCTGAAAAGGAGAATCGGTGACGATAAAGGGAACTCCAGGATTCCGATTGTGGTTGGCGTTGTCGTTGCTCGTCGCAGTTGATGGTCTGCGGCCCAACGCGGCTCATGGCGAGACCCTCATGGCCACTAACTTGACGCCGGAAGCCGTCTGGGATGCGATCAACGCGGCGAAGGACGGGGACATCGTACAGCTTCCCGAGGGGACGGCGGTCTGGACGAAGGGATGGAACGCCGGCCATTGGGCCAAGATGAAGGCCATCACCATCCAGGGGGCCGGAATTGACAAGACGATCATCCGCACTGATACAAGCCGGGCCCCTGGAGACAAGTCGTTCGTGGTAAACGGAGTCGAGGGAAAACCCTTCCGGATCACCGGGATCACCTTCGACGGAACCGGGTTCCCCAACGCGGGAATATGGGCTGGCGAGATCGTGATCAGCGGGAACTGCAAGAACTTCCGCGTTGACCATTGCAAGTTCTTGAATATGGATCAGATGATGACGATCACGGGGGACACCTATGGCTTGATCGACCACTGCTCTTTTCACGCCCTCGAGAAGAATCGCCAGGCGCAGACGATCTTCTGCCAGGGGCCCGGCAAGGTCAACTTCACCAAGCCCTTCACGCTGGGCACTGCCCAAGCGGTCTACTTCGAGGACAATGAGGCCCACTTCGGCCCTGCGGTCGTGAACCCGGACGGCAACAACCCGTGGATCGTGCCGTACCAAGGCGCCCGGGTCGTCATCAGACACAACACGATCATCAATAGCCAACTGGAAATCTATAGGGTCCGCCCGGGGGCCTATGGATGCCAGAGCGCTGAGATTTACGACAACACGTTTTCCACCGAGGGCATGAAGGCCGGCCGGCCCCAGGGGTTCATCTTCATCGCCGGCGGCGTAGCCATGGTGTTCAACAACAGGGTAACGGGAACAACCTACAACACCCGCACAATCCAGGTCAGCCACGAAAGATCGTTCATGGCCCTTGGCGAGTTTGCCGTGTGTGACGGCTCGGACCCTATTGACGGCAATCAGATTCCTGCGGGCCAGAAAGGGGCAGGCTATCCGTGCTTCGGCCAACCGGGTCGTGCAACGGATACCGACCGAGACGGCGTGTTCGAACCATCGCCCTGCTACGCCTGGAACAACACGTTCAATGGTGCGAAGCTTAACATGGTACTGCGCCCTTGGTCGGATCCGAAACAGACAGAGCGACAAGCAGCGCATGTAAAGGAAGGTCGGGATTTCTTCAACGAGAAGCCCAAGCCCGAGTATTATAAGCCGTATACCTATCCGCATCCGTTGCAAAGCGAGCCCTGACGCGCGGACATGACCAAAACGGCCCTGGCTCATGGGCCCAGATTGGGACGTGCCATCGGGAATCTCATACTAACCCGATCGTCGCGGGGGTCACTGCGCCGACGTCGTCGAGTCTTTCTGCGACTTGAGCAAGGCGGAGAGTTGCGTGCGGTATGCCGGTTCTTCGGGATTGAGTCGAATCGCCTCGCGGATCTCGGCGACGGCGCCATCGGGGTCTCCCTTCGCCTGGAGTGCCGCGCTGAGAGCCTCATGCGACCAGGCATGGTCCGGCCTGGCCCGGATCGCCGTACGCAGGACGGCGATGATACCGTCCTGATCGCCCCGGTTTTTCAGCATCGCAACAAGACTCGTCACGGCGACTGTGTGCCCGGGTTCGATCCGGAGGGCTTCCCGGTAGGCGGCGATGGCCCCATCCTGATCGCCCCTGATCGCGAGCAAGTGGCCGAGAATGTAAGACTCCCCGGCGTCGCTGGGCCGGAGTCCGATCGTCTCCCGAGCCGCGGCGATGGCCAGGTCGAGTGTCTTGAGCCCCTCTTCGCGCTGCTGTCGAGCCAGAAGGATCTTGCCCAGGCACCCGATGTTCCGCGCCTCGGCGGGCCGCACCTTGACCAGCGCGCGAAAGGTGGCGATCGCGTCCTCGCCTCGTCCCATCTCATCGAGCAAGTGGCCCAGGTTATGGGCCGACTCCGGTCGCAGCGCCCGCGCTGCGGTGTAGTAACGTACCGCTTCCTCGCGCCGCTTGGGTAATCCTGCCAGGACCTCGGCCAGGTGGTAGTTGATCCAGACGTCGTCCGGGCAGCGCTGCGCGGCCGACTCGAGCAGGGAGACCGCCGCCGCCGGATCGCCGGCCTCTCTCAGCGCGGAGGCGAGCTGGAGAATGCTGGCGGGCGGGAGGTCGGCGACTTGCCGATCCTGGGACAGAGCCCGCAGGGCCTCGCCCTGTTTTCGGCTGTCCGGGCGTTCGACCAGCGCGCGGAGCCGGTTTCGATAGCCGTCGGTGTCGACAGCCTCGGCCACGACCAGAGGGCGCTGCCACCGCTCGGCCGGTTGCTCGTCGTTACGGCGAACGAGCGACCAGCTATCGAGGTAGGGCAGCACCTGGAGCACCACCGCGGCGGGCCGGTCACGGAGCCGGGCGGCGGCCTCGGGCGGGGTCAGGAGGTCGAGGTCGATCCCGGCCCGGCGGAACGCCTCGGCATAGGCCATGTCCGACACGCCGGGCCGACCCAGATGTCCACTGCGGATCTCGGCCAGTTTGTCCAGCAAATCGCGGTCGCGGTGCGCCGCGGCGATGCCGGTCTCGACCTCGCGGCGGAGGTCGCCGAGCCGGAGCCGGGCTTGAGCGTTGCCGTCATCGCCGAGGGCCACCTCCACACGCCTGATCGCCTCCTGCGCGGCGTGCCAGCGGCTGAGGTTGTCGGGCGCCTTCAGGGCCTGGTTGCGCAGCAGTGTCGTCTCGTTCAGGGCCAGGTTGACCTGGGCTGCCCGTGCCTGGCGCTGGTGGAGGTAGGCCGTGGTGGCCAAACCGCCGACGGTCGTCAGGGCCAGGATCGAGGCGGCCAGACCCACCTGGAGTCGCCGCCGCCGTCCTTCCTCGACCGCATGCGCCTGCGCCTTCAGTGCCAGCGCATCGGCCAGGGTCCGCCGCTTGGCCTCTTCCTCGGCCCGCGCTGCGCCTCGACCCGGGCGAACTCGGCCGTCCGGAGCCGCTCTTGCACGCCGGCCAGGTAGGCGGTCAACCGTTCGGTGACCGCGCCGGCGTTCCGAGGCCGGTCCTCGGGCTCGCAGGCCAGGCATTCGCGGGCCAGCCCAGCCAGCTCGGCGTCGGCCCCGCAGGCGTCGAGCCGGCCGAAGGCGTCCGTCAGGTCTCCCCTTGCGGCCTTGCGGTGAATCTCACCCACGGTCCGGCCCGTGAATGCGGGCTGACCGGTCAGGATCTCGCAGAGGATCGAGCCCATCGCAAACACGTCGGCCCGCTCGTCGAGCCGATCGATATCCCCGCTGGCCTGCTCCGGCGGCATATAGGCGGGAGTGCCCATGACCGAGCCCGCCTGCGAGAGGTCGGCGTCCGTGCCGGTCCGGCCCGTCTGGATCACCGTCTCGTGCCGGATACGCCCGGCCTCCGCGTCGTCGGCGACGCCTCCCTGCGGCAACACTTTGGCCAGGCCCCAGTCCATCACCTGGACCTCGCCGAAGCTGCCGACCATGATATTCGAGGGCTTCAGGTCGCGGTGGATGACACCCCGGACGTGGGCGTAGGCCATCGTCAAGCAGACCTGCTCGAAGATGCCCAGGAGCCGCCGCTGGTCGTCTGCCGGGCCCGTGCGCCTCCGCCAGCAGAACCGCCAGGGTGCGGCCCTTGATCAGCTTCATGGCGAAGTACGGCCGGTTGTCGGCGAGGGTGCCCAGCTCGTAGACCGGGACCACGCCCGGGTGCTGCAACTGTCCGGAGATCTGCGCCTCCTCGACGAACCGGCGGATCAGGTCGGGCTTCTCACGATGCTGATCGAGCAGGACCTTGACGGCCAGGTCGCGGCCGAGGTCGCTGTCGCGCCCCTTGATGATGACGCCCATGCCGCCGCGGGCGACCTCGCCGAGCAGTTGGAGCCGGGCCAGGCGGTCGGATGGGTTGGGCATCTCGACAGACGAGGGGCGGACCACCGGCTCGGGGCCGGTGAACGGCTCAGTGTCGCGCAAGTGCAACCGCGGGATGTCCGCAACGGTTTCGGCCAGCCTCGCCAGCGCCGCCGGCGCGGATGTTGCCGCCAACGACGACGGCGACGCCCACTCCCCAGTCGTGTCGGGCATATCGTGCCGGTCCGGGTCCCCCTCCTCCGGAGCGCCGCCGGCTGGGCCGACCCGCAACAGGCAGGCCGGGCACAACCCTCCGGGTGCATCGGCGGGCCGCTTCTCGCCGCAGTCTCGGCAGTGATCCCGATCCTCCATCGTCAAACCTCCACGCCATGCAGCAGGGTGGTCCGCGGTGCCTCGACTTCATTGTAACGAACCAGTCGGCGAAGGTCACAGCCTCTGGGGTGTGTCGGACCGACGCGGCCAGCACGTCCTCCAGTCGGCGGCGTTGTGCGACCGCGATTTGCGGCGAGGCGTCGGCGCTGGCGATTCGGCGCGAGCATCCCGACGTCGTCGAACGTCTGACCGAAGCCGACCGCCGGATGGTCGCGCACGCGGTGCGCAACAATGAGACCGACGTCGTTCGGCTCATGCTCGAGTGTGGCTGGCCCGTTGACGCCCGGGGGCAACATCAGGGCACGCCGCTGCACTGGGCGGCCTTCCATGGTAACGACGAGATGGCCCGGGCCATCCTGCGCCTGGGCCCGCCGTTGGAGATCACCGACGCTGACTTTCACGGCATGCCGCTCGACTGGGCCGTCCACGGCTCCGAGCACGGCTGGTACTCCAGTTCGGGGAATCACGCCGCGACGGTCGAGGCGTTGCTGAAGGCCGGCGCAATGGTGTCGGATATTGCCAAGGGAACCAAACCTGTCCGAGAGATGCTGCGCCGCTACGGGGCCAAGGACCAAACGGGGTGAAGTCATTCAGAAAGGCGTAGCGATCGTTTCGACGGGTACCCCGGATGTCGCCACCATCGGCTCTCCCGTGCCGCCTACGGCGGGAGAGCCACCGGGACAAACTCCTGGTTTCACCGCACCAGCTTCAGCTCAGCGCAACTCCTCGAGCAGACGCCTGGCCGCGCCGGCGAGGAACAGCGTGTCGACCCCGGCCACGATCATCGTGTAGCCGCGCTCCATGCAGGGGCGTATCGCCTGTGCCGAGACGCCGAAGTACCCGAGCGGGAGGCCGGCGGCCTGGCATGTCTTCGTGACGTGGTCGATGGCATCGGTCACTGCGGGGTCATCGATCCGGCCCATCTTGCCGAGGCTGGCGGCCAGGTCGTAGGGGCCGAGGAGGACGGCATCGATCCCCTCGACCTTGACGATCGATTCGATGTTCTCCACCGCCTGCGCGTGCTCGGCCTGCACGACCACGGTCACGCGCTGGTTGGCCGCCTCCAGATACTCCTGGAACCGCATCCCATAGCCGTGGGCGCGGGCGAGCCCGACCCCGCGCGATCCGGCCGGTGCGTACCGCGCGAATCGGACAACGCTCGCGGCCTGCTCGACCGTGTTCACCTGCGGGACGATGATCCCCTCGGCGCCGAGATCCAGGGCCTTCTTGATCGGGGGCTCCTCGGCGCCCGGTACCCGTACCAGGCACGGCACGCGATCCCCGACGGCCTGGAGGATCGCCAGGATCTCGCGCGTCTCCAGCGGTCCGTGCTCGCCGTCGACGAAGAGCCAGTCGAAGCCGATGTCGGCGAGGATCTCGGCGATGGCGGGCAAGGGGAGCGTGACCATGGTGCCGATCAGAGAATCGCGCGCCCACAGGCGTTTCCGGAAATTGCCAACCATGCCACCGCTCCTCTATGACTAGGAAGTCCTGTCCACGACTTGATCACAGTCAGCAAACCACTCCACCGCCGATCGAGGTTGGACCTGAAAGGCCCGACTTGATGGATCTGGAAAGCCCGAGTCGACGCTCGGAGATCGTGCTGCCGGGGACGATCGGCAGGATCGTGTTTGGCAACGGCTCGAAAGAGCCACTACGTCCGAAGTATGGTGAGTCAGTCGAGGCGATGCAAGGGGCAGCGTCGGCGCATATCGTGGCCCTCCGGTCGCGTACCGGCTCACGATCGGGCGAGCGTCCGCCCGCCATGATGGTACGTCTGGCCTTGGCCCTCGACCCGACCTGCTGGGTCCTGTTGTCATCCCGTTTCGTGCCGCGGACGCAGGGGGACGGTCGCCAAGTCGCGAGGATTCGATATACTCGCTCAATCCAACCTTTCGATTCGCGATGGACGACGCATCACGAGTAATCGGTCGCAAAGAGGGCAGAACGATGGTGAATCACGCGGCTCGGAACCGGTTCCTGATCCACATTGATCTCTGTCTGCTCCTGGTGTCGATGGGGGCATCGGCAGCAGTCGCGGCGCCGCCGGAGTTGCCTGCGGTGACCGCCCCGCCCAAGGAGTTGGGCCTCGACCCGTTCTACACCAAGTATCTCAGCGCTCACGGCCTGCCGGTCGTCGGCTCATCGAAGGTCTCGGACTACGCGTTGCGTGAGGCGGCCTACCTGGCCGACCACATGCTGGCCCATCGACCAGAGGTCCGGGACGCGATGATCCGGAACAAGGTTCGGCTGGCGGTCATGGCCTACTCGGAGCGGACGACCGACATTCCCGAGCACCGCGACTTGCAGCCGAAACTCTACTGGAACATCCGCGCGCGGGGCCTGGGAGCCAGCCGCCAGCGGCCGGCTGTCAGTTGCGCCGAGGAGAACCTGCTCAATTACAAGGGTGACCCGTATTCGACCGAGAACATCATGATCCACGAGTTCGCCCACGCGATCCACTCGATGGGCCTGCGAACGGTCAACCCGACGTTCCAGCCGCGGCTGAGCAAGGTCTACGAAGATGCGAAGGCCAAAGGGCTCTGGAAGAACACCTATGCCATCAGTAACATCAGTGAATACTGGGCCGAAGGCGTCCAGTCGTGGTTCGACACCAATCGCCAGAACGACTCCGCCCATAACCATGTTGACACGCGCGTCGAATTGAAGTCCTACGACCCCGCGCTGGCGAAGCTCATCGAAGAGGTCTTCGGCGATGGCCCGTGGCGTTACGTGCGGCCTGACAAGCGAACGGACCTCGCCGAAAGCCACCTTGTGGGTTATGAACCCGGCAAGGGCCCGCGATTCCAGTGGGAGCCCGAGTTGCTGGAGGCCCGCCGCAAGAAGAACGCGACCGCCAAGCGCTCGGGTCGCCAAGCGCAGCCGGCCCCGAAACCGGAACGAAAGGAGTGACCGCCAGCCGGGAGTTCAAGCGACTCTTCGGCGTGACGCCGGTCGAAGAGGCCGAGCAGACGCGGGCTCGCGTCGTGGCGAGTTGATGCTTCCCCGAAGTGTGAAACTCTGCCCACTCGCCGGACCCATCTGTTTGCGAACAATCACCACAAGAACATGGATACATTCATGTCTGCACTCACAATTTGTCCACACTGCTCGACGCGAGTCTTGCCCATGGCAGGGCGGCTTTGCCCGGCGTGCCAAAAGAATGTCGAACTCTCCGCCCGACCCCAATCCGAAGCCCAAACCGGCCGACGAGGCCGTCTCCAGGGTCACGGCGGAACCGAACCGCGAGGGAGCCGCCCCATCGGTCATGTTTCAGCCTAATCCGTCGAGGTCAGTCGAGGAAACGACCATTCCCGCGTCTTCGGGAAACGCCATCCAGAGACTCGCGGTAAAGTACGAAACCTATGAGGAAGTCCCCTGGCATCGAAGAGAGCCCGGGGCCTTGGTCTTTTTGCTGGTGCTGCTTTTCACGCCCATCACGGTGGCTCTGTGCATCATTGCGCTGACGGGTGACGTCTACAGGAAAGCGTACGACGAGGATGGGAACCTTCAAGTTTGGGGCCCAGGCAATAAGGTCGCGGCGGTCCTGATCCTTCTCCTCCAGTGTTTCATTATATATGCAGTCATGATGATTTCATAGCACGGCGGACCACACGCCCCAGCAAATCTCGTTCATGGCAGATCCCTCGCTGGCGGGCCATTGCATCCAACATCGAGCGGGATGTATCGTGCGCTTTGCAATCTCCAGCCCTCTGGTGCCTCCATTTTTCTGCTGGCCGACCTTGCCCGTTTGGGCCGGAGACCAGCCGCGCAAATTCGCGGCCAAAGCGATTCAGACGCACGGAGGCGATGCCGAGCTCAGGCGATCCGCGTTCAATATCAGAGTGAAGGGCCACATCGTCGAAGGAGACCGACTCGTCGCCCACTCGGGATCGATCAGCGTTCAAGGGCCAGCTCGCTCTCGTAACGTAGTCAAGACTCCGGGCGGCGAAGGGTTTTCGTCGTGACTGGCGAAACGGATGGGTCCCTTACGGGGACATGACCCGGAGGATGACTGAGGCGGAGCTGATGAGTGCGAAGAAAGATGCGTACCAGTCCTGGGTAGAGAGCCTGGTGCAACTCATGCGAGAGAACTTCACAAAGGCAATGCTCGCCCCGGCGCAGCGTCCGCGGCCGATGGGCCTTAGGGTCGATACCGTTGAATTAGCCGTAAGCTCTGCTGAGAAGTGGTTTTAAAACGCTCCCCCCTTACGAAGGGGGGGATCGTCCCAAACCGCAGATTCCCAACTTGACACTTCTTACGGAGCGTCACCGAGAGGAAATCACTCCGGAACGCAAGCCCGGCGCGCACGGCGGCACGCCCCACGGGATCGACCGGGGTCCGAAGTTCGGGCCAGGCGACCCTCTCCGCCAGGCCGGGCGACTTCTGGCCTCAACGCTCAGCCGGTCAAGCCGCGATCCCCTTGGCTTTGGCTTTGGCCTCGTCGATCGCGGTGCTCAGCTCGTCCTGGAGTAAGCTCCAAAACCGATAGCTGGGCAGGTCCAGTCCCAGGTGCTCGTACGGGCAACGGCCCCGCCGCTTCCCGCCACCAAACTCCCGCGTGTTCCAGTACAGCCGCTTCAGATCCAGCATCCCCTGGTTGAGCGTCCGATGCCGACACTGGTGCATCCGCAGCACGCTATTCATGCACTCCACGGCGCTGCTGGCTCGCACCGCGTGGCCCAGCACCGCCGCCACCCGGCGGTACGATTCCCGCCAGTTGGGGTCGAGCTGCTGACAGAGCACCTGTTGCACCAAAGGCGCCACACGGCGATAGCCTCCGAGTGCGGCCGGGTCACCGCCCCGGCGCCGCTGCCGACGCAGCCACCACAGGCGCACCAAGGCGACGAGCAACGCCTCGGCCACCGCCAGTTGACCCAGGGCGCCGTGCAGCCGATCCAGGAACGTGAACGACTCCTCGGCTTGGAGGAACCCACGGACCTTGGACCAGTCGGAACCCGAGAGCCCCGGCAGAGCCGCAGCGACCTCCGCCTGGGCCCACGACCGATCGTTGAGTTGACCATCGGGGCGAAACAGGCTCAGGGCCCCCTCGGCGCGGTCCCAGGCCGCCTTCCCTTGCTCATACTGTCGAAACGCCGTCTCCACCTTCTTCCAGGCCGCACGGGCCCGCTGGGCCGGGCCCCTGCGGGCATCGCAGCCCTCGAGTTGGGCCCGCTCGACGGCTCGGCTGGCCGTCTCGGCCTGCTCCCAGGTCCGTTCCACCCGACTCCAGAGGATCCTCAAGACCCGGTGGGCCTCCTGCTTGGTGTGAAAGACGTCCAGGCCCCTCTCCAGCGGAACTCCCTCGGTCTGGCGGCGGTGCTGTTGCACCTGGTCGATACCGGCCTGGAGCCCCGTGCCCGCGTCCGAGACCACGTAGCCAAGCGCCACCCAGGGCTGCAAGGCGGCCGACCAGGTCGAGCCCTTGCGATCGGCGGCCTTGGTCCCCAGGAACCAGACCATGCTCCGGGGTTCGACCCCCACCAGGACCGGCCGGCGGCGGAAGAAGATCTCGTCGAGGCAACCGACCAGGACCAAGGTCCTGGCCGCCTGGTCCAGCCGCTTGAGGACGACGCCGGCGGCGGTGCCGGCAGCCTGGACCCAGCGATGCACCGTCGAGCGACCGGGAGCGGCGGCGGTGCCCAAGAGGAGGGCCAACAAGACCAGGGTCTGGTTGAGGCTCAAGCCCATGGCCAGGGCCGTGACGGCAAACTCCTGTTGCTTGGCCAGCGGGAACTCGATGGTCTGGCAGAGCCAGTCCCAGAGTTGGGCGTTTTCGCGGCGGAGGGCGTCGTTCTCCTGGATCAGTTGCTCGCGGGTGGGTCCGCCGCCGTGCTGGGCCTCGACGGCGGTCAGCACCTTCTGGGAATGGTCGTAACGCACTGGCGGCTACAGCCGTTCTGTTCGGCGGCGGCGGTGACGGCGCCGTGGGAGCCGGTCCAGCGCGCGGCGGCATTGGCGATCCAACGAGTAAAGGGTATGGTACGCATGGGGATGGGTCCTCTTAGGTGTGGGAGTGTTCACCACCCAAACCCTTGAGGTCCATCCCCCGAAAATCAAGATGGGGTTGGTCGAATCTTGCCAAGTGTCAACTTGGAAATGCCATTTTCAGCCCCATTTGGGACGATGCCGAAGGGGGGGCATCGTCCCAAAAGGCCCATCGCCGGGTTGACAGTCGGCGCGGGGCTCCGCAGCCCCGCCGATGGATACCAGCCCGAAGCGCCCGCGAGGGTTTCCCATTCTGCGGCCAGGATTTGCGGCAACCCTCGCGGGCGCTTCGGGCTGGTGTCGGACCCGTTCGGTCGTGTCAGGCCGGAGAGCTCGTCAATCACTCGGTTTGGGACGATCCCGAAGGGGGGATACAGGGGGGTTCTGGATTGTGGCAATTCCGAGACTTCGGCCCGAAATTCACCCCCCTTCGCAAGGGGGGACAAAATCGCAATCCCTTCCAGAACAATCGTTTCCGGCTAATTCAACGGTATTGGCCGTAGGGTTGCAGGCACCGCAGCAGGGTCCGCGCGACATCGAACTGTACTTCGACCGTGAGACATGACTGCTGGTCGGCTGAGGTCATGGTTGGTTGGGGTCAAACCCGATTTGGCTCATGGGCCAAGATTGGTAAACTCGAATGAATCGCTCACGGCTTGCCCAGGCCGCGGACGGATACCAACCCGAAGCGCCAGCGAGGGATCCGTCGGCCATACCCCTCGCTGGCGCTTCGGGTTAGTCTGAGATTCCCGATGGCCCTTCCCAATCTGAGCCCATGAGCCAAGAGTTCAATAGCCGTTTTATCGTCCCGATGTTTTGCCTTCTGATGAAGTCAACCAGCGCCTCGGTCGGATCGGCGAATGGGACAAGCTTAGGCATAACAGTTTACGCCATTGGAGTTTAAGCGCGGATCGTTAGACAGATTTTCAACGATTGCAGATATTCACTTATAATATTAACAGAGAATTTAGCCTCAAATCAAACATTCGTCGGATCGACCGACGCACTTACGAAGTAGACTCGCGGCTCGAACGAAGTAGGCTCGCGGCTCGAGGCCATTCTGTGCAGTCGTCACCCTCGACTTGTGACCGGTAACTCTTCAGCGTGGGTCGGCAAATTCTCGGACCGCGTCGACGACGCGTGCAATCTCGTCTTCGGTCGAGTAGCACGCGCAGCCGATGCGAATCAAGCCTTGCTGGCTGACTCCCAGCTTGCGGGCGACGGTCGTGGCGTAGAAATCGCCGTGGGAGGCGAAGATTCCCCGACGGGCCAACTGTCGGCTCGCCTCCGCTGCCGGGCAGTCCACGATCGTGAAGGAAAGCGTGGGCGTACGGACGGCGGATGGAGGCGGTCCGAACAATCGAATGCCTTTGATGCGGCTCAGTCCCTCCCAGAGCTGCGCCAGCAGCGCCTCGCCGCGCTCGTGGAGTGAGTCGAACACGGCGCGGAGCCGACCGCGCCGGTCCAGCGCATCGGAGCCGGCTAACGAGGCGAGGTAATCCACCGCCGCCGCCGCGCCGGCAATCCCTTCATGGTTCTGGGTTCCCGATCTCGAGTCGATCGGGAACCTCGTTCGATGCGGGCTCGAGCTTCGGCACGTCCAGCCCCTCGAGTCTCGACCGTTTCCCATAGAGCACGCCAAGATGCGGCCCGTAGAATTTGTAGGCGGAGCATGCCAGAAAGTCGCAGCCCCAAGCCTGCACATCGATGAGTTGATGGGGCGCGTAGTGGACGGCGTCGACGAACGACAGCGCATCCGCCTCGTGGGCCATGGCCACAGCCCGCGGGACGTCATTGATCGTGCCCAGAGCGTTGGACGCGGCCCCGATCGCCAGGAGACGGCAGCGATGATCGTTGAGGCAGCGATTCAGGTCGTCCCAATCGAGCTGGCCGGTCTCAGGAACCATCCTCACCTGGAGGATGGTGACGCCTCGCTCGCGCTCGAGCGCACGCCACGGATCAATGTTGGCATGGTGGTCGAGCTCGGTGACCACGATCGCGTCGCCGTGCCCCAACGATCGGCCCAGGGCACGGGCCAGGTGGAACGTGAGCGTGGTCATGTTAGGACCGAACGCGATCTCGGACGGTGAAGCGTTGAGAAAGTCAGCCAGGGTCTGGCGGGCCGACGCCAGCACGGCGTCCGTCTCAACACTGGACGGGAAGGCCCAGTGGGTGTTCGCGTTATGATGGATCAAGTAGTCGGTCACCGCATTCACGACGATATGGGGAACCTGGGTCCCTCCAGGGCCGTCGAAGTAAGCCACAGGCCGGCCCAGGTGCTGCCGATTGAGCGAGGGGAAATCCCCTCGAATCTGTTCGATCGGTGCGATCAATAGCCCTGGGGGACTCGGATCGGTCGCGGTCATGGGTGAATCCTCGGGGATGGCGGTGTGGGAAACCTCGGGGATTTCCCGGCTTCTCGCGGGTCAGACTGGCGCCATGGTGCCGACTCAGTGAGGATGGTAACCTGTCATGGTATCCGCGATACTTCGGGGAATCGAGGTCCTGGGGGTCGATCATGATCTGCGTTGCTGTTACCTACGTCATCCAGCAGGGACACGAAGACGAGGCGGTCGCCCTGTTCGCCAGGCTGACCGAGCTCACACGGACAGAGCCGGGCTGTCGCATGTATCTGGCGCATCGGTCGACTTCCGACCCGAGGCGATTCTTCCTCTACGAGCAATACGATGACCAGGCCGCGCTCGACGCCCATCGCGCCGCGCCCCATTTCGACCAGTATGCCAAGGGAGGATTGTTCCCGATCCTGGAGAGCCGCACCCCCGAGCTCTACATCCCGTTAGGCGATTGACCTCAGAGTAGTCTTGCCCGAAGGACCTCGGGGCGAGGATCCGATTCACGCAGGCCGCGATCGCGGCACGGACACCGGGGCGGTCCGAAGAGGATTCATGCGGTTCACCGTGAATATTAATATTTAAATAGTTTATTTATTGTAGATGAGATGATGGATTGAGGGTCAGATCGCCACTCTGGTTCTTTCACCTGTTCTCAGGCGCACGGCCCTCGGGCGATTCGCGATCGGTTCGCGCGAGCCCCGCGATGTGCTCAACCCATTCGTGAACTGTTCTCTCGAGGAGGATTGACCGCGATGTCGAGCGGCACCGAGCTGAAGGACGCTGGACGGTCACAACAGAAGTATCCCCCAGGGCCAAGGGGGAGCCTGCTGCTGGGGAGCACGTTCGACTACCTTCGCGACCCGATGGGGTTCGTCCAAGGCGCGAAGCAGGAGTATGGCGATATCGTCTGGCTCCGGCTCGGGAACCTGCGGACTTATCTGATCAGTCACCCCGAGCACATCGAATACGTCCTGCGCAGCCACGCGGACAACTTCATGAAGGACCGGCTGACGCGCTGGCTGATCCCTTTGCTGGGCGAGGGCCTCCTGACGAGCGAGGGGTCGTTCTGGCGTCGACAGCGCCGACTGGCCCAGCCGGCATTCCAGCACTCGCAGATCGAGCGGTATGCGGCCGTGATGGTCGAGCAAACCGAGCGGATGCTGGCGAGCTGGCACCCCGGCGAGGTCCGAGACCCTCACGAGGACTTGATGCGGCTGACGCTGGGCATCGTCGCTCGGACGCTCTTCGACGCCGAGCTTTCCGGCGATGCGGAGACCGTGGGCCAATCGCTCGAGGTCGTGATGAACCACTTCATGAGCCCGATGCGGTGGTTCCGGTTCCTGGATTACTTGCCACTCCCCTCCAGCCGGCGGTACTGGCGGGCCATCGGCCGCCTGGACGCGATCGTCTACGGAATCATCCACGCCCACCGTGCCGAGGGCCGCGACCGCGGCGACCTGCTCTCGCGCCTCCTGGCCGCGCGCGACGAGGAGGACCGCGGCATGACCGATCGCCAGCTTCGCGATGAGATCGTCACCCTGGTCCTCGCCGGCCATGAGACGACGGCGCTGGCCTTGTTCTATGTCTTCTATCTGCTCGGCCAATCGCCAACGGCGGAGGAACGGCTGGCTTCCGAGCTCCGCACGGTCCTGCCCGACAGGCCACCCACGGCAGCCGATGTCCCGAATTTGAAGTACACGGAGTGGGTCGTCCGTGAGGCAATGCGGCTTTATCCCCCGGCCTGGGGCATCGCGCGTGAGGCGCTCGACGACTGCGAGATCGGCGGCTATTACGTCCCCAAGGGGACGCAAATCTTCATGACCCAGTGGCTGGTCCATCGCGATGGCCGATGGTTCGAAGACCCCGATGTATTTCGGCCCGAGCGCTGGGATCACGAGCTGATCAAGCGCCTGCCGCGTTGCGCGTATTTCCCCTTTGGAGACGGGCCAAGGATCTGCATCGGCAACCACTTCGCGATGATGGAGGCGGTCCTGATCCTCGCCACCATCGCACGCCGATTTCGCTTCCACATCGAGCCCGGACAAACTCTCGAGCTCTTGCCGTCGATCACGCTCCGGCCCAAGCACGGTCTACGCATGCGACTCCAGGCCCGAGACGACACAGGGCAGCCACGGGATGTTGAAGAGCTTCTCGAAAATCCGCTCGCTTTTCACTGAGCGATCGCGTTCAATCAACTCTGAGATGGCCAAAGAGTGTGATCGCGGTGTCAATCGGTGCCGAAGGGAATCCATGCCTAGAGCGTTTAACACTTGGCTTGCACACGCACGAAGTCCTCTCCCACTGAACCCCCCTAACCCCCCCTTCGCAAGAGGGGGACAAGAACGGGCTGGTTCGCCGGAATGATCCCCCCCTTACGAAGGGGGGGCGACGCCGGCAGGCGTCGGGGGGGTTCTTCACATCGGCCCCGGGCGTGCGCAATCCAAACTGTGAGGCGCTCTAGATTAGCCGGGATTCAGCCTGTTTCCGCCCCGCCGGTTGCGGTGCGCCTTGGCGAGCAGCCAGATCATGAGGGGGATCCCGAAGTGT
This sequence comes from uncultured Isosphaeraceae bacterium, assembly GCA_963845695.1. Classification (GTDB taxonomy): domain Bacteria; phylum Planctomycetota; class Planctomycetia; order Isosphaerales; family Isosphaeraceae; genus CAWJTV01. The sequence continues at coordinate 129,087 of CAWJTQ010000031.1, forward strand.
CCCAACGCTTCTGGGCGAGGCTCAAAACAGGATCAGGGTTAGCCGTCGCGACAATCGGTCTGCTCGCCTTCGCCGGCTGGCTCACCGAGCGACGCGCCCTGGCGGGAATCCGTCCCCAGTTCATCCCCATGGCGCCCGAACACAGCGATTGCCTTCGTGCTCATGGGCTTTGCTCTCGCGGCGCTTTCCGGCAATGTCAACAGCCGAGGTCGCCAGTGGTTGAGCGGTGCACTCTCGACGACTGTGGCTCTTCTTGCGGGCTTGCGACTGGCGGAGTTTGTCTTCCCGGTTGCGATGAATGTTGACGCCTGGTTCTTCAGGGTCCCCAGCGAGCGACTCGGTCTGGCGCCGGTGGGCAAGATGGCGCTCTTCACAGGCCTGACCTTCGAAATCGCGAGTCTGGCGGGCCTGATGTTGGCCTGGTCGGGACGGCCATTCGCGAGAGACTGCGGCGGGGTCGGCGGCGTGGTCGTGGCGACCTCAGGCACGATCTTTGTCCTGGGGTACGCTTATGCGGCTCCGTTGCTCTACGGCGGGCCGCTGATCCCGATGGCCTTGAACACGGCGGTCAGCTTTTTCTTGCTAGGCCTTGGCTTGATCGCGGTCGCGGGACCACGCGCCAGCCCGTTGCGGGCGATGGTGGGTCCCTCGATCCGCGCCAGGCTGCTGCGAGCCTTCCTCCCGTCCACTGTGGCTCTCGTCCTGATCTCGGACTGGCTGACTCTGTCGGTGGCCTGGCTCGCGCCGCGCTCCTGGATGGCGATCACCTCCTTCGGCTCAGTGATGGTCGCTGTGATGATCGCCGCCTGTCTGTGTGCCGTGTTCGCCGGGCGGATCGGCGGGCAGCTCGAGCAGGCCGAGGAAGAGCTTCACCGCGCCAACGAGTTGCTCGAGAGTCGCGTCCTCGACCGGACTCGCGAGCTGCTCGAGGCCAAGATGCTTCTGGAAGAACGTCATGGACAGTTACAGAAATCGGCCGACGAGCTCGCCCGGACCGCGGCATCCGTCCGCCTTGCCCATGAGGAGCTCAAGGCCGCCCACGAAGACCTCAAGCGCGCTGAGGCTCAGCTCGTGCAATCCGAGCGACTTTCGTCGCTGGGCCAGGTCGTCGCCGGAGTCGCCCACGAGATCAACAATCCTCTGGCCTTCGTCGCCAACAACGTCGCGGTCCTCCAGCGCGACGTCGGCCAACTCCATGATCTGATTCGTCTCTATCAGGAGGCCGAAGGGACCCTGGAACAGCATCAGCACGACCTCTTGGCCCGCATTCGCGAGCTCGGCGAACAGATGGACCTGGCCTACGTCCTCGAGCACGTCCCTTCCTTGATGACACGTTCGCGGGAGGGTCTCCGGCGAATCCAACAGATCGTCAGGGACCTCCGGGATTTCGCCCGGCTCGATGAGGCCGAGCTCAAGGAAGCCGACGTCAATCAAAGCGTCGAGGCGACGCTCTCGATCCTGCGGTCTCAGGCCGTCGCGCGGGGCGTCACCCTGATCGAAGATCTCACACCCGTGCCGACGATCCTCTGTTATCCAGCCAAGATCAACCAGGTTTTGCTCCACCTGGTCACCAACGGCCTTGATGCCTGCGACCCCGGTGGCACTGTGATCGTGAGCACTCGCGCCGGGGCCCGCGCTGGCGTCGAGCTGGCGGTCGCGGACAATGGCCACGGTATTGACCCGATGGTCCGAGGCCGGATTTTCGACCCGTTCTTCACCACGAAACCCATCGGACAAGGGACAGGACTCGGCCTGGCGATCAGTTACGGAATTGTCGCTTCGCACGGAGGAACCATCGAGGTCGAATCCGAGCTCGGTTTCGGCTCACGGTTCATCGTCAAACTGCCCGCCCGGCCGCCCCACCCCGCCGCCCGGCCGCCCGTCGTCACTCCGGCATCCTCGGCGCCGGGTGCGATGTCCCCAGATCATCAGGAGTCACCTGATCGTGCGGTATAGGCCGCTCTCCATGTCTCATTGCACGCGGTCTTCAGTCGGGGCTGTCCGGATCCGGTGCATTGTCCCTTGGGGGCCTACCCGGCGTCGCCTTCGATTTCGTGTTGCGCTTCGCTTTGACGGAGTTCTTCGACGGCCGTGCTTCCTTGGTCTGGAGTTGGTCGGGGGTCTCGACTCTCGACATGACCAGGTGCCCACTCTCCGGCGTGAACTTGTAGGTGAAATGGCGATGAAAGCTCTGGCCGAGCAGCGGTGCAACGTTCCCTCGATCGGCAGGCATAACCGCGCAGAGGACGTTGTGGATCGTGAAGCGTCCGACTCTCATCGACGCGATGGACTTCTGCCGGGCTTCGACCACGGTCCCATCGGCGGTCTCGCAATGGACGATCGGGTCCGATGGTGACGGCTTCAGCCCCAAATCCGCGGCCAGGCCTGCGGAGATGGTTGTCAGGCTTGCCCGGTATCGAAGACCATTGGCTTGGTCACCTTGCCGTTGAACGTGACGTTCACCCAGAATACCCCCCCTTCCTTGTGCAGCTCCGCAGAATCCGTGATCACGGATTTCTCGATTTTTTCAAGGAGCTTGACGTTGTTCAGGAACTGGGATGACGGGCCGAGCTTGGGCCTGGACTTCGACGTCCGGCCGAGTGCGTCGAGCGACTCCTTGACCTCGTCATTCTGGGCGAGCTCGCTATAAGACTTGGTCGCGGCGTCAACCAGTTGGCGGAGGTCCAGGACGGCTTGAATGAAGGTCTCACGCCGACGCGAGACGTCCGCCTCGATCTGATTCCTGACCTTCGGATCCGCTCCCTGGTTGGTCTGGAGGAGCTTGATTCGATCGATCAGACCGTTGTAATTCGTGACGACTTGGTTGCGCTGGAGGGCGACCTCGTTGCGAGTGCGCGGCGACGAACTGATTCACGCGAGCAGGCCCGGCCATGCTATTGAGTTGCTGGTCAAGCTGAGCAATCGCGTCGTTCAGGGCAACGCGCCTCTGGAGCAGCTCGCGCAACATCCCTTGCTGGTCCTCGACCTCCCGCGCGTTGTATTGTTGGCGACGGATCGACAAAGTCAGTTGTGCCGAGAGACTCTTGAGAGCACTGGTCTTCCTCTGAATCTCGGACTCGGCGGGAAGGACGTAGGTCGTCCCCACCCGCTTCAAGTCGTGCGACTTGAGGATATCCTCGGGCGACCTGGCCGCCGCGCCGGTACCGCCCGCAGCGGTTGCCGCGATCAGGACCGAGAATCCCAGAACCCACTGCGGCCGGCAATGAACCATGGAGATAGCTTCCTTCTCCTTCGGTCGAGGCGCCTTGTGTCCGGGCTTGAACACCGCCTCAGAACGGGCTTCCAGAGTCACCTGTACCGGCCGCCTTGGTTGATCGTCTCCCCTTGCGCAGTCTTCCGCACACCCTTGGCCTTCGAGTCACTGGACTCGCCGGACGACTCCTGCGCCTCGGCCCGCTCCAGCAGCTTGACGTTAAGCTGGAACTGTCGGGAAGGACCGAGCTTGAGCTTCGTGCCCGATTTCCTCTCGAGGGCAGCCAGCATCTTCTTGTATGCGGGATCCTTGGCGACCTCCGCGTACTTCTCCTTGGTCGCATCGACGGCCTGGCGTAACTCCTGGACGGCCTCGTGCATGGCCTCGCGCTTGTCTCGGACCTCGTCATCGCGCTTGAGGCGTGCCTTGGGGTCGAACGGCTGCTTTTTGAGCTGCGCCAGGAAGTTGGTTCGCTGGTTGATCTCCCATTGGAGCTGTTGCTTGTACAGGTTCAGCTCATAACTCTGCTCGGCGACCATGTTGTTCAAGAACCGACCACGGTACTTCGGGAGCCGGTTGATCATTTGGGTCGTGGCGTTCATCTCCGACCTCAACTGGGTGGTCTCCGCGTTGAGCTCTTTGAGGGCGGCCTGGTACTCCTTCTCGCTGAGCGTGCTGCGTTGGAGCATCACAGCGTTACTCAGCTCTCGGGCCAGCCGACGAAGTTCGCTGGTCTTCTCGTGCACCTCCGACTCAGCGTCCAGCACCATCACGGTCCCGGCCTGCTTCAAACCGAGCTTCGTGAGCACTTCGTCGGCAGGCGTCTCACCAGCCTGAACGCCCGCTCCCGCGCCCGTTGCCATCAATACGGCCAACAGTCCCAAGGTCCAGTCCACGCGATATGGGAACATGGTTGTACTCCCCGAAAGGCCGGGTTTTCGATGGTCGGCCCGATACCTACCCATTTTCCAATCATACGTCGCCTGCGGCGGATCGAGTAGGGGGCGGCCGCCAGGAAGGCGTGGTGATGTCCCTGGGTGCGGGACGGCTTCGAAGTCCGAGACGGTCAGCGACGGCGTCGGCCGACGCCCCTCTTGTTGCGGCGTGCCGGGATCGCGGCCGGCAGACCGGCAGCAGGCGCCGGTAGCCCCCCCCCAGCCGGAGTCTTCGCTACGGGTTCACCGCAGAAGCGGGTGACCACGTAAGTGCCACTCTTCGGGTTTCGCTCGATATCGGCCAGCGCGAGGCTATCGGCCTCCTCGAGCAGATGCGTGAAGCTGCGATAGCCGTAGTAACTCTCGTCAAACGACGGCTTCTTCCGCTTCATCGTGTCCTTGATCATCGAAGCATAGAGTTGTTCGTGGTTCTCGCGACGCAGCGCATGGCACGCCTCGATGAAGAGGCTGAAGACCTCTCGCTGCCGTTCCGGCAGGTTCGGAGGCAGATAAGAATTCAGGTCGGTGACCAGTTGTTGTTCGTTCTGCTCCTGGCGCTCGAGATCCTCATAGTAGATGAACTCGTCGCAGTTGTCGCGCAAGAGGTCGGATGTCGAGCCTTTCATGCCCAGTCCGATGACGTGCTTGCCGTTCTCCTTGAGCTTGGAGACCAGCGGCGAGAAGTCAGAATCTCCAGAAACGATCACGAAAGTGTCAACATGAGGCTTGCTCCACGCCAGGTCGATCGCGTCGACGACCAGGCGGATGTCCGCCGAATTCTTGCCGGTCTGTGATCGTTTGGGGATCTCGATCAGCTCGATGGCGGCCTCGTGAAACGGGGCCGTGTAGAGGGGATACCGACTCCAGTCCGCGTAAGCCTTCTTGACGATCAGCTTTCCTTTTTCGACCAGCCGCTCCAGCACTTTCTGGATGTCGAACTTGATCTTGCGCTGATTCTGAAACCCGATCGCCAGGTTCTCTAGGTCGATGAAGACAGCGAGGCTGCGCTCGCGTTCCGCCTTGGCTATGGACAAGATGTCTCGCTCCGCGGGGGGACCCTTTTGCTGTTCCTCAGCTCAGCGAAAAACGGACGGTTGGCCGGGCCTTCCTCATGATCCGGCTGCGGCGATGCCAGTCGCGACCCCGTCTTCTTCACAATACCGAAATCCAGCAGAATTCGCAACCCGAGATGAGCCAGGATGTTTCGCCACACGTCTCGAACTTTCTCACGGCTCCTATCCGGTTCTCGCTTTCGACTGCGCCCAGGTAACTGTCAACGTCACGGAACCCGTTTTTGCTTGCCATAGTCAATCTGGAATATTTGGGTAATCTCTAGCAGTCAGGTTCGTCCTCGGTATAATCGGTGGCTGAGGATGAAGGACAGAGTTGCAGACTTTAGGCAAAGATTGACATCGGGAGATCGCTAAATGCTACGGATCAGAAGGGTCGGGATTGGCATATCGTTCGTGTTCTGTGTGGCCAGCGGGATTCAGGCAAGCCTTGCGCTGGCCGCAGAGGTTGCCCAGCCGACAACGACACCCTCGACGGGGGCCGTCGCATCGGCGCAGGGAGGCACAACGCCCGTCCTGGTGCCCCAATGCCAGGTGGTTTACGAGACCGTGCAGTCGTTGGAATGCGTCCAGGTGCCTGTTACGCACATGCAAACCCAGTATCGGACGGAGACCCGCACCGAGAATGTCCCAGTGACTCGGATGGTCTCTGAAGTGGTCAATGAGACCAGGACCGTGACGGTCTGCGTTCCGAAACAGGAGACGATCAATCGAACTTTGACCCGGTTCGTCTGCGAGCCTGTCACGGTCGTGAAGAAATGCTACCAGGCCGTGCCGGTTACGAAAAACGTGGAGAAAGTCATCTACCAGACCCGCTGCACACCCGTTGTCACCACCAAGCAGGTGACGCGGATGATCCCTCAATGCGTCACTGAGATGGTGCCCATGACGCGGATGGTGCCCGTCGTGCAACAACAGGTCTGCTATGTCACGCAGAAAGTCCCCGTCAAGACGATGGTTCCGGTAGTCACCTGTTCGCATTCGTGCGGCCATCAGTGCGGTGGCGGTTGCGGTGTGTGCGGCGGTGCAACCGCATGTATCCGCTATCGCCCGGTCACGACGTGCTACGAACAACAGGTCGCCGTCACGAAGCCAGTGGTCCATCACGTGGCGGAGACCATCACGGTCCCACGCCAGCGCACGACCTATACGTCGGTCCAAGAAACGATCCAGGTGCCCGATGTGAAGATTGAGAAGATTCCGATCCCCATCGTGCAGTGCGTGACCACTATCGAAATGAGGCCGTATGATGTGACCGTGACGGAGATGAGGCCCAAGCCGATTACAGAGACCGTGCCGGTGACCATCACAAGGATGGTGCCCGAGCAGAAAACCGTCGTCGTGCCCACCGTCCGTTGCCGGCCGGTCACGGAAACCGTCACCCGTCAGGTCCCAGTCTGCGTTCCTTACCAGGTGCCGGTCACGGTCATGACGTCTCAGATGCGTCCCGTAAACCACCAGGTTGCCGTGACCCGCCAGGTCATGGTGCCCGCGACAGCACCCGCAACCGTCGCGTCGCCCCAGCACTAACCCAGTCTCGTGATTCACTCGGCGCCTCTCGACTTCACCCGGTCGAGAGGCACCGGCGGGTCCTTCGGACTCACGTCTGAAAGACTATCCATTCTGATCGTGGACAGGATGCTCGAGCCGGTTCATTCGATTACGGCCGTAGTATCCAAGACATTTCCCTGACAGGGCGTTCCCGTCTTCGCGCGACTTTCACAGTCCGAAGTCTACTCGCAAGTCCTCACATCACAGGACGCGCCGAGGCTCCTCACAAGTTAGGCTTGAGGAACGGGTTGGGAATAACAAGACTCCTCGTCGAACACCCCCGATCTCAGCGCGGCGGGTGCGGGAAACCTGGGGAGGGCGACGATCCGACCCGCGCGGCTTCCCCCTCAATTCGGGCCAAATTGGTCATTCGAGTAGCCCGGTGTTCAGAATTTTTGGATTTTTTCATCTCCCTCTGTGGTCGAGAGTTCCGGAGCCGATCGCCCCGGAATCCGCGATAGGTGCATTAACGGATCACAAAACCTGTGGCATACTGAATAATATGGACCATGTGCGACCGTCACCGACCGGAAACCCAGGCTGCGAGCCACGGGGCTGTGCCGCGTGCGGCCGGGCCCGGCACAGCGATTTGGGGACTCGGCCCGAACTCGCTGGGGGCCATGGGGATCGGAGAGGGCGCCGCGGCCAAAAGTGATCACCGAGTGCCACTTTGTGCCACAATTCTCGGCAAGTCCGGCCCACCTCACAGCCGGCCCCGCCCAGAACCCACGCCGGATCCGGACGTCCCGCCGGTCCTGAGTAGGGACGCTCGCAATGGGTCAAAGCCACCGTGGATCGTCTGCAAATCGATGATCTGTTGACAAAAAAACCCCCGGCCGTGACAGCCAGGGGTGGAGTGGGATGTGCGAAGTCTAACATCGATCAAAGCTTCCGCTCCGTCGCCGTTCCCGGAACCCCGGGTACCGAGGGAATGGTAGGAGCCGGAGGAGCCGGAGGGACGACATCAGTCGTCGGTGCCGGCGGTGCCGTAGTAGACGGCGTGGTCGGAGTCGTCTTTATCGGAGCCGTTCCGGTCTGACCTGTTGCAGCCGGAATGGTCTTGCTCGGGATCTGGCCCTGAGCCGTCGGCAGCGTCTTGCTCGGGATGTGGCCCTGAGCCGTCGGCAGCGTCTTGGTCGGAACCGGAGCCTGAGTCGTTGGGAGCGTCTTGGTCGGAACCGGAGCCTGAGTCGTTGGGAGCGTCTTGGTCGGAACCGGAGCCTGGGCGACCGGCATGGTCTTGCTTGGGACCGGAGCCTGGGCGACCGGCATGGTCTTGCTTGGGACCGGGGCCTGAGCGGCCGGAACGGTCTTGGTCGGGACCGGGGCCTGAGCGGCCGGAACGGTCTTGGAAGGAATCACTCCCTGGGCCGTCGGAAGCTGCTTCGAGGGTGTCTGGGCCATGACTGAGGCCGAAATGCAGAGGCTCAACGCAGCCGCCCCTACCAAACGCGTCAGTGTCATTGATGAGTTCTCCTGGAGATGCAAACACCGTCTAACCATTCAATCGGGATCGCCACACGTTGATGCGAGCCCGAATGGTCTGCTCTAGTATACAAGCTAACTAACTGCGAGTTCTGGGAAATCTGCGAATTTCGAGTAGACTACACGGATTTTCCCTCAAGTTCCAGAGGGACGCGGATTTTTCTGGAAGACTTGGAGTCTCCCATGTGCAAGCGAGTCCGGTTGACTGTAAAACCGTCAACTCTCGTCGTTGAAGTGAGAGAGGGTCGATGACCCTCCATCCCCGCAGCTCCTTGTCTTGGCAGCCTTGAGTCGGAAAGGAGCGTGCGAGTATAAAGGGTCCATGACCGTAGATTCAACGGCGTGCAAGTGTTGTGATGGATCGCCTGGAGCTAGCCGTTTAGGGGCGCGTGGATGATCAGGGAGGCGAACCAGAATCCTGGTTGTTGGGAAGGAGGGATCGATGAGATTCCTTCGTCGGCGAGCGTGGAGCAGAGGCGACGCGAGACAGCGGCAAGGACCTCACGCGTTGCTAAGCGATGGAGCGGCTTCCTGGTAGCCGTGGCGCTGCTCGTCGAAAGTGGATTGGCCCAGGATTCGAGTGGCAAGCCGGCTACCGGCAGGCAGACCGGTCGTCTTGAGCAACTTGGCCTGGATTCGGGAGGGACCTCGTCAGTCCGTCGCGTTCCGGATACGTTGAAGTTCGCGCATGGACTACTGAGACAGCGTAAGTTCGAGCTGGCAGCCGAGGAATACAATCGGTTTCTTAGAACGGGGCCGAAGGGTTTGGATCGGATCGATGCGCTGTTCGGGCTCGGCAATGCTCGGTTGTACCAGGCTAAATACGGAGAGGCCCGTCGAGCTTTCGAGGAGTTCCTGAACGCCGCGCCGGACGATTCGCGGGCCTTGACCGCACGCTACCGCCTGGGAGAACTCGCCTACTTGATGGGTGATCTGTCGGCGGCTCGGCGGGCCCTCGAGACGTTCACCGCGACGAAAGTCGATCATCCCGGGCTAGAAACCGCCTGGACCTACTTGGGAGATATCAGTTTCGGACTCAAGGATCTGGCGGCTGCCAAGATCGCTTATGAGCGTTCCTTGTCGAAGTTTCCCCGCGGCCGACTGGCGAATCGAGCTCGATATGGGCTGGGTCGAGCCCTGGAGGGGCTCGGAGACCACGATCGGGCACTGAGCCTGTTTCAGGGTCTGGCACACGACGGGGGACTGGAATGGGTAGACCGCTCGTGGCTCCAGATTGGAGCGATCCACCAATCCACAGGACAATTTGCCGAGGTCGTCGAGGCGATGTCCGCACTCGAGCGCGCGGTGCCAGCGAGTAACCTGAAGCACGAAGCATGGCTACGGCGCGCTCAAGCCCTCCGTCGGCTCGGGCGGTCGGTGGAGGCCGAGACACTCCTCAAGAAACTGACCGGCATCCCCGAGGAGACGCTTGGGGTCCAGGCCGCGCTGGAACTGTCGACGATCGAGTTGGAACAGAACCGGCCGGAAGCCGCGCTGGCGACTCTCGATGCCGCAGCGAAGAAATCACCTAAGTCTCCGTTGCAGTCTGCGTTGCGATTCCGATCGGCCGAAGCCTTGCGGAAGCTCAAACGTCTGGCCGAGGCCGAAGAGCTGTTCCTCAAAGTTGTCGATTCCGATCCGGACGACGCCTGGGCCGACGACGCCCTGCAACGCGCCGCTCTGACGGCGACTCGAACGGGGCGATGCCCGAACGGCACTCGCGCTCGCAAACCGTTTTCTCTCTCGGTTTCCTCGAAGCCCACTCGGCGGCGATGTCCGGCTGATCGAGGCTCGAGCCGCAGCGATGACGGGAGACCATCGCGCGGCGTCAACCATTCTCGAATCGCTCGTCAACCCTCGTCAGGGCTCGAAAAACGGCACGACGCCTTCACTTTCTGCGGCGGCGGTGCAAGACGCCAAATATGAACTGGCCCTGGCTTACCGTGCACTCGGCCGCTCGGCCGAGGCCGACGCCATTCTCGCACGCCTCTCCGAGTCACCGTCCGTCGCGGTCGCAGCCGATGCGCTGTTCCTGCTCGGTCAGGAGCACGTGGGGGCCGGCCGATACGAACAAGCCATTGGGCCACTGGAGCGGTACCTGACCGCCAATCCTAGAGGTGACGTCGCCGAGTTCGCCCTGGCGCATCTGGCCGTCGCCCAGGTTGGTGCGGGCCGTGTCGACGACGCCTGGAAGACTCTGAGCACCCTGGCAGACCGGTTTCCTAACAGCAAGGTCCTCCTTCGCAGCCGGGTTCGACTCGCCGAAGCCGCGCTGGCATCCCATCAACCCGATAGGGCCGCGGAGCAATTTCGGCTGGTGGCCGACGCCGGTACCTCGAAGGAAGGAACGGTCGGTGCCCTTCCTTCGCCAGACGGCACGAAGCAGACGTTCGATCCGGCCCTGCGAACTCGAGCACTCGTCGGTCTCGGACGGGCGCTTTCAGACCTTGGCAAGCCTGGAGAGGCCGCGAAGGCGTTCGCTGCGTTCCTCGACATGGCCCCAGGCGACCCGATGGCGCCCGAGATCGCCCTGGCGCGTGCCCGCGCGCTCGCGCTAGCTGACCAATCCCTCGAAGCGCTCGCGGCTTATGAAGGTGTGGCGGAAAAGTTCCCGAAAACGGAACCGAGAATCCGGGCTATCCTGGCGAGAGCCCGGCTCCTCTCCAGTCTGGGCCGTAATGCCGATGCGGCCTCGGCCTTCGAGCGACTCTTGACCGATCCGCATCTTCGCGAGTCCCTCGTCAAGGTTGGGAGCACAGTCAACGCCGTGCTCGCTGACTGGGGCTGGTCGCTCGTGGATGGTGCCAAGCCTGCCGAGGCAGACCGGGTGTTCGCCCGTCTCTTGGCGGAGTATCCCCAGAGCCCCTATGCGGCTGACGCTCGGTTCAACCTGGCGGAATCGGCCTACCACACTCATGAGTGGTCGGAAGTCATCCGGCTGCTGTCGCCCTTGGCCGTCAAGAAGTCGAGTGAGACCCCGAAGGCCGCCCAGGTTCATGCGCCTGCGCGCCTGCTTCCCGCAGTGCTTTACCGACTCGGGCGCACTCAGGTGGAACTCCAGGACTGGGCCGGCGCCTTGGTATCGCTCGACCGGCTGCTGGCCGAGTTTCCGGAATCCCGTTATCGGCAAGAGGCTCGGTTCCTGCGCGCCGAATCCGCCCTGAAACTCGGGGATACCTCGGCGGCCGAGGCCGGATTCTCGGCACTTCTGGACGAGCCACCTCGAGGCGAGGATCCTCCGGCCTTCCGTCGGGTCGTTCGCTTGAAACAGATTCAATGCTGGGTCGTCCTGAAACGCTGGAAGCTCGTGATCCCGGCCCTCCAGTCACTCCGATCCGAGTTGCCCGACGGCGATCCGACCATCGCCGAACTCGATTACGCACGTGGACAGACCCTCATGGGCCTGGGCCGGCTGGACGAGGCCCGCTCGGCCTTTCAGTCTGTGATCGATGCGAGGCCAGGGAACGAACTGGCCGCGCAGGCCCAGTTGATGCGCGGCGAGACATTCTTCCACGAGGATCGGCGCCACGAGGCACTCCGCGAATTCCTCCGGGTCAACATCCTCTACAATGCCCCCCGCTGGCAGGCGGCCGCGCTACTGGAAGCGGGAAAAGTTTATGAACAGCTCGATCAGTGGGCCGATGCCGCCGAAACTTATGAACGGCTCCTCGCCAAGTTTCCCAAGGACCCGGCTGCTGCAACGGCCCGGTCCCGACGGGACAACGCGAACCGGCGCGGCTCCTCAAAGTCGTCTCAGGGATCGCCGCTCTCCCCGAACTCCTGAACGGAAAAGTCCTCGTCGGCCGCTTCCTATCGAAAACGCTAGGATCACGACTCGGTTCGCCAGGAAGGACCCGTCTTATGAGTCGTCGAAACCGAAAAGCCACCTCGATCGTCGCGTTGGTCCTCTGGGGTGCCGTTTGGTGGCTCCTCGTAGGCTGCGCGGGATTTGCCGATAGCCCCAATCCCGTCGATCACCTCGATCGTCGAAGCCACCCCGTCGTGACGGGTCGGGTAAACCTCGTCAACCAGAGAGATGGTCATGTTGGTGACCGAAGACTGGATCTCGTGCTGGCTCGCGTGCGAGGATTGGGAGGATGGTTGATGGCCTGGTACCGTCGCACTCCTCCATCAGACCGAGTGACCTGGGGGGGGCTGGTTGCCTGCGCAGGTCTGGGGCTGGCCGTGATGATGGAGAGGATGGTCCGACTCAGCCAGCGTGGGGTCATGCCGTCCGACTTCACAGCGCGGTTCGTGGATAGGCTCCACGAAGGGAAGTTGGATTGTGGCCAGGCACTCGATCACTGTGAGCGGAATCCCAGCCCTGCGGCGCGGGTGGCACTGGCGGCCGTCCGACGGTGGGGCCGGCCGGCAGCGGACCTGGAACGCGCCGTGGCCATGGCCCACCGCGTCGAGACCGAGGGACTCCGGAGGAACGTGGGAACGCTTCGGCGCGTGGCGGCTCTGGCGGCCTTGCTGGGCGTATTGGGCACCCTGTTTGCTCTGGGCCGTGTTCTGGAAGCCATCCCTGCGGCGCCGGCACAATGGGACGCGACATCGCCGGGCGTCGCCTGGGGTCCTGCTCTGGCCGCCGCGATCACGCCGCTCTCGACCGGCCTCATCATTGCGACTTTGGCGCTGGTTGCCTATGACGGCGTGCTGACACACGTCGAGAAGCTGGCCGGGGCTCTCGACCGTCTCGGCGCCGAGACTATCGAGGCAATCGCCCTCAGTGCGCCTCCCCCCTCGAAGCCGATCGCGCTGGCCCGGACGTCCCCACCGTCGAGAATCCGCAAAGATGAGGGAACCCCAAGCGTTGAACGGAAGTCTGATGCCGAGATCGGGTCATGACGATGACCCTCGCCACCAAGAGGGGCGGATCCCAGGCAACACCACGTTACACCGAGGCCCGCTCGTCGGCTATGAGGTTTCACTGGTCACGAGTCCTAGGACCTCGAGTTATTCGCATCTCTGGATGAAGCCAAGCCGGACTCGGGGATTGGCCAAGGGGAGAATATCCCGACGAGGACGAGCCGCCACCCCTCGGCGCCGTACACCAAGGACTCCAAGATCTTGAGGACTAGAGACATGACCGGACTCGACCTCGAGTCATTCCTCCTCTTGTTACGGGCCGACCTGACCGCCTGGGGCATGTTGGGTCTAACGAGCCTGGGTCTGGTACTCGTGGTCTGGGTCTGCTGGGGTTCGCGAAGGGCCTTGCGGAAATGCTTGGTCCTGTCGTTGGCGGCCCATCTTGGAATGGTACTCTTCGGCAGCACGGTACCAGCGGTCCAGTTGGCCATCCGCGGTGAGTCGATAAAGTCGGCGGATCGCTCGCACGTTCGCCGGATCCGTGTCGCACCGCTGGTCGATATGTTGAAATCGCCAGAAGGCGGAACGTCGCCGACTCGTGAGCGCCGCGCCCTCGACAAGCGTCGTCGGTCCTACGACGTCGTCGCCTCGGCTCGAGCTGCCGGCGGGGCCGTTGCGGCTGGCGGATGTCGCGTTCCCGGCTCCTCGACCGGCGATCTCGGATCGAGCGAGCCCCGACCCGGCGCCGATCCTTCCACCACCGATCACCGTTGGGTCGGCGACGCCTCGTCTGTCTCGGCCACTGCCCGATCCCCCTGTAGCCGCCCCTCGATCCGAGCCAAACTCAACAGCGGATCCGTTGCTTCCGCGGCCTCCGACGCCTCTCCCCCCCAACCTGACCGAAGTGGATCGAGCGTCATCGGCTCCGTCGACCTCGCCCGCCGAGACCAGCCGCGTGCGTCGGGCCGGCCGTGGGTCGATCGAGGAGGCCCTTGGCACGAGGGACATGACCCTCCGCGCCGATGCTCGACTCCGCCCGGGACACTTCCAGGAGCCAGGCAAGCCGAGTGAAGATTCGGAACTTGGACCCCCGGCCTCGACCGCACGTGGGCCCTCGAGTGCGGCGTCCGGCTCGAGTGCACCTACCACGCAGGGTCCCGGATCCGACACACGCGTTGGTGGAGACGGCCCCAATGCCGAGCCCCCGGCTCTTCCGGATGCTCCGACGGCCGGAATGCTCGCCCTGGATCGCGTGACGCCGAAACTGCGTGTGGCGCCGGGCGTCGGATCGGGCCTTGCGGCCCTGGAAGATCGTCCGGCTGTACGGACCCTCGCCGAGGTCCCGCGCGTCTATCAGCCGCGGTTGGACCCCGATCGTCCCACCCAGGCGCAGCGACTCGGTGCCAGTTCGGCCAGTGAGCTGGCCGTGGAGCGAGCCCTCGACTGGCTGGCCCGCCATCAGGACCGCGATGGCCGATGGGACGCCGGGATCGCCCGTTACGATGATGGAACGCCTGCGAAGGGAGAGCATGATTTCACGAGTCACTGCCCGGTCGGAGAAACGTGCTTCGGCGAGTGTGCGTACTGGGAGGCTGATACGGCCGTGACGGGTCTGGCGCTCTTGACCTACCTGGGTGCCGGTTACACGCATACGTCGGGGCGATACTCCGAGACCGTGGGGAAGGGGCTCGATTTCCTCATTTCCCAACAGAAGCGCGACGGCGATCTTCGGGGCCGAAGCCGGGTTGTCGGGATGTACTGCCACGCCATGGCCACGTTGGCCCTCTGCGAGGGCTATGCCCTGACCGGCGATTCGCGACTGCGCGAGGCCGCCACGCGTGCGATCGCATTCCTGGTCCGTGCCAGGGCCAGGGATGGCCTCGCCTGGCGTTACGCGCCGGGAGAGCCGGTCGGCGACACCAGCATCCTCGGCTGGGTCGTCATGGGATTGAAGTCGGCCAAGGAGGTCGGCATTCCGATCCCCGATGAAGCCTCGGTCCGCCGTGGCACGCTCCTCTGGCTGGACAATGTCGCCTCGGGCCAGGCCAAGGGTTTGGCACGCTATCAGCCCGCCGTAGGGGTCACACCCACCATGACCGCGGAGGCCTGGGTCTGCCGCCAGTTCCTGGGCGTCGGCGGGCCTGGGCCCGCCAGCGCCGAGGCTGCCGAATTCCTGCTCCGGAACGATTCGTACCGCGGTTCGACCAACTTCTATTATTGGTACTATGCCACGCTCGCCCTCTATCAGCACGGCGGCGAGCCCTGGACCCGATGGAACGCCCGGATTCGCGACCGGATCATCGGCCTCCAGCGCAGCTCGGGCCACCAGACTGGTAGTTGGGATCCAGACGAGAGCCTCTACGGGTCCAAGGGCGGCCGGATCTACTGCACGACGCTCGCTGCGCTGACGCTGGAAGTCTATTACCGGTATCTGCGACTCTACGACGAGCCCAAGATTCCCACGGAGGCCGATGCGACCCCGGGCCCCAACCCGCCCCGCCGCGATCCGCCGGCCACGGTGAGCAACCCGGAGGATCGCTGATCGCGACGGTTTCGCGATCTGCGCTGGACACTTGAAGCCAGCGGATCTGAGCGCACACGATGGATGGCCTCGGTCGTTGCAAGCCCCAGCTGTTTCCCTACGAGCCTGTGACGAACTGGAGCCGAGAGCCGGCGTGATGGACCCTCCTTACCGTTTGACCTTGCGGATCTTTGTCTCCGCGCCGGGCGAGCGCGACCGTGCGGCCGACCTGGTCGCGCGTTTGCAGGAGGAACGACCTGACATGTTGGGGCCTTCCCGACTGGAAGAAGGAGGGTTACTGCGAATACATCGCGGGCAGTCCCTCGATGGATGCCGACGAGGGCCGCCGGCTCATTCGGGAGGGGCGGACCGAATCATCGGGCCCGTTCCGCTACTCCCAATATCGACTGATGGTGGAATACTTGATCGAGGTCGAAGCGGTCGGAATCGTCGAAATCGTCGCGCGGGAGTTCGACCGGGATGAGCTGGTGATGAAGTTCAGACGGAATCCCGACCGATTGTGACGGCCTCGGCACAAGGCGAAATCAAACGGGCTCGGGCTGAGCGTTCGTAATCTCCGCCAGACGAGACGACGGTCAGATGGTCGGTCATTCGAAGAACCGCCGGACCAGGACGCGGAACTCGCCCAGCAGAGAGGGGAGTGTCAGCTCGTCTTGTTCCGTGAGGGTGCGGACTGGCTCTTCTCCTTCGAAGAGGTAGAGGCTACGCCGCTTGGGGTCGAGGACACCGACAGTTCCAACACCCACATCCAGGTACTCCGTGACCTTGCGCATCACGTCGCGCCATCGATCGTCGGGAGACAGCACCTCGAAAACCAGGTCGGGTGGGACCTCGAGATAACCCGAAGGGAGCTCCCCCTTCGGCACCCTCGCATAGCTATAGAAGGACACATCCGCCCCTCGGACGGTATCCGGACCGCGCTCGGTGATCACTCCGGAGTCGTTGCTCAAGACATGACCAAGGTCGTGTTCGTCTGCATAGTAACCCAGGATTCGAACGGTCTTGCTGCACACTTGACCGTCTCGTGCGTTGGGTGGGGGCCTTGGGACGATCCTTCCGCGAATCAGCTCCTCGGGATAACCGGGATCCGGTCGGCGGCCGAACTCCTCCGCAGTCAATACGGGTTGAGTCATCGTCGCCATGAGCCAGTCCTCCGAAGACGGTGCGCGGCATTTGCCTGAGGTTATCATCCATTGAATCGGCTCGGATCGGAAGGGGCGGTGCAGCCGTACTGCCCTGGGATCGGTCCATCACAGACGGGGCGAGAGCCGTTCTCGGCTGGTGTTTGTGTCACTGGACCGCGAATCGGATTCGCCCCGCTTGAACGCGCTCATGCAAGCCGGTCGCGCCTACTTCTCTGTCGAGCGCCTTCTCGACCGCATCTGTGACCTTTTTGGTCGAGGGATTATCCTTCGGCTGGAAGCGATCGATGATCTCTCCCTTGCGGTTTACGAGGAACTTGGTGAAATTCCAGCCGATCTTGCCAGCGAATTTGGGGTCGGTCGACTCGCTCGTGAGGAATTGGTAGAGCGGGTGGATCTCGTGGCCGTCGACGATGATCTTCGCGAACAACGGGAAGCTCACCTTGTATTTCGTGGAGCAGAACTCCTTGATCTGCGGGTTGTCGCCCGGCTCTTGGGCGCCGAATTCGTTGGCCGGGAAGGCGAGGACCTCGAAGCCCTGGTCCTTATACTTTTCGTAGACAGCCTCCAGGTCCTTATACTGAGGGGTGAAGCCGCACTGGCTGGCGGTGTTGACAATCAAGAGGACTTTGCCGCGGTACTTGGCCAGGTCTACGTCCTTGCCGTCGATATCCTTGACGTGAAAACCCAGGACGGAGGCCGGCTTCTTGGCGGGGTCTTCGGCTGAGACAACCGACAGCGGAGCCAGAACCAGGAGCGCTGTCAGGGCGCCGAGCGAGGTCAGCAAAAGCGACCGGTCGAACACGGTGGGGGTTCCTTGTGCGTGAGGCAGTTGGGGCGGGAAGATACGGTCTGTCAAGTTGCCGCGATGCTTGCCCTCGACAGGGAGGCCAGTCGCGTTCATGCTCTCCAGACGAAAGTGCCTGAGCGAATACACTTAATCATGATAACGGAGACCTGGAAATTCAAGATGGAACAAATCGGGAACCGCCAGGTGATGCGGCGCTGGAGAATCAGGGTCGGAGAATGGGCTGTCGTCTTGAGTGCCAGTAAGGAGTCATGGTCCCGATGATGGAATCGTTCACTGCCGGTGCGGAGCGAGCCTTGATGAGAGCCGAACGGGTGGCGCGTCGTCGCGGTGCGGAGCTGGTCGAGCCGCTGGACCTGCTGGCCGCGTTGACCTTAGAGTCCGAGAGCCGAGCCGTGGAGCTGATGACGGAGTTTGGTGTCCAGACTAACCGGCTCTGGTCGGTCTTCGGCCCGGACGTGAGTGAGATCCTCTCGGGAATCGAGCCGGTCGAGCCGGAGCCTCTTTCCGGGCTGAAGCAGAAGGAGTCGATCCCGCAGTCGTCCGACTTACGACTGGTCCTGGGTGAGGCCATCGCCCAGGCCCGCGAGTTCGATCGCCGGCGCGAGGTAGGGACGGAACACCTCCTGGCCGGTCTGGCCTCAGCCAGCGACGAGGCCGCTAACCTGCTCCGTTTCGCAGGCCTGGATTTCCAACCGTTATTCGATCGCCTCGCTGAAGTCGCTGTGGTGGAATCGGCGCCAATTCCGATGGCCGAAGAGATTCCTCCCCTCGATCTGGACGAGGCCGACGGAGTCAACCTCGCTCGGATTCTCGACGCCTCCGCCAACCGGGCGCACGAAGGACTTCGCGTCGTTGAGGATTACACCCGCTTCGCCCTCGACGATCCGGGTCTGACCCGCCGCCTCAAGGAGATTCGTCACCGGCTGGCCGAGGCCGAGCGCGGGCTGGACGGATATCTCCTCATCGACGCCCGCGATACCCGGGAAGACGTCGGAACGCACATCATGACCAGATCGGAACGGGTCCGCGAGAACCCGGCGCGGTCCTGGCCGCGAACTTCAAACGCATCGAAGAGGCCCTGCGATCGCTGGAAGAGTACAGCAAGCTGGTCAACGTCTGGCTGGCCGGTCGATTCGAGGTCTTGCGTTACGACGTGTACACCGTCGAGAAGCTGACGATGACCGCAGTTGCCGCGCATCGGGCGCTGGGCGATGCCCAGTTGATGGTCTTGGTCGGTGGCCTCCCGACGCTCGGCGACCTGACCTGGGTCGTGGAAGAAGCCGTCGCTGGTGGTGCCGACGTGATCCAGTACCGCGAGAAGGGCGTGCCGGATCGCGAGCTCCTCCGCCGCGCGCGAGAGGTCCGGATCGTGACGGCTCGGGCTCGCGTTCCCCTGATCATGAACGACCGAGCAGACCTCGCCCGGCTGGCCGGATGCGACGGCGTACATCTCGGTCAGGAGGATGTCTCGATCCGCGATGCGCGCCGGGTCCTGGGCTCCGCGTCACACGTGGGCGTCTCGACCCACAACCGAGAGCAGCTCGACGCCGCCGTGCTGGCCGGTGCCACTTACCTGGGCGTCGGTCCAGTCTTTCCCAGTCCGACCAAGGAGTTCTCCGAACCCGAACTCGCCGGATTGTCTTATGTCCAGCTCGCCGCAGAATCCACCGCCCTGCCCTGGTTCGCCATCGGCGGGATCCGCGAAGAAAACCTGGATCGCGTCCTCGAGTCGGGCGCCAGGCGGATCGCCGTCAGCGGCGCGGTTGTCCAGGCCCCGAGCCCGCGCCGAACCGCCGCCCGACTCAAGGCCCGCCTGAACGGCCTCGCCGTCGCCGCCGAGCCCGACGACTCACTGGACGAGCATTGACGAAGAATTGTCGCCGGCGGCGCTCTTGTTCCCGCGTACCATCCGTCGTAAGGTCAACATACGATCGCGACTGATCGGCGAGACACGACGTACGTTCTCACCGCCCACCCCAGAAAACCGGGATGCCCGCTTGTCCACATCACTCGCTGTCCGTACGGACCTTCATAGAACGGTCCCCTTGTTAATGCTCGTCGTGGCGACGGCTCACTTCAACCGCATTGGTATTACCGTGGCCGGCGACGAGTGGATCATTCCCCGATACGGCGTCTCCGCCGACAAGATGGGGATGGTTTATTCAGCGTTCCTCTGGATCTACACCCTGGCGATGCTCCCCGGCGGTTGGTTGATCGACCGCTTTGGACCGCGGTCGGCGCTCATTGTTCTCTGTTTCAGCTCGACGGTGTTCGTCGCATTCACGGGAGGCGTGGGATTGATGGCCGGCGGGGCCTGGTCGTTATGGATGGGACTCCTGGTCGTTCGCTCATTGCTCGGCCTGACGAATGCTCCGTTGCATCCGGCTTCGGCGCGAATGGTCTTCGAGCACACGCTGCCCCAGTCGCGGGCGATGGCGAACGGTCTGGTCACGTTCGCCGCTTGCGTGGGAATCGCGGCGACGTATTTGATCTTCGGGACGTTGATCGACCTCTTCGACTGGCCGATCGCGTTCCTGATATCCGGCGGCCTGACCCTCATCGTCGCGCTCGTCTGGTCCTACGGCACACGTCCGTTCGGAGGCAGAACGGATTCTGTAGTGGTGTGGTCGGGCGCCGGCTTCAACCTCGCGGCCCTCTTGCCCGTGCTCCGCCGCCGGAGTGTGGTTTGTCTGACACTCAGCTACTGCTTTTACACCTATTTCCAGTACCTGTTCTTCTACTGGCTCGGTTATTACTTCAAGACCATCCAGCAACAGGACCCCCATGTAGCACGTCGGTACTCCACGATCATTACGTTAGCCATGGGGGTCGGCATGCTCAGCGGTGGGTGGCTATCGAGTCGCGTCCCACGATCCGTTTCGCCGCGAATGCGCAGAGGGTTGATCCCGGTAGTCGGTATGATTGCCAGTGGCCTCGTGTTCGAGCTCGGATTGCTCGGACCGAATCCCCTGACGACCTTCGCGGCTTTTACGGTCTCGGCCGGGCTGCTCGGACTGTGCGAAGCGGGCTTCTGGACAGCGGTTGTCGAGCTGGGTAGGCCATTCGGTGGGACGGCTGCCGCGCTGATGAATACCGGCGGTAACGCTGGCGGCACCGTGTCGCCATACCTCACTCCGCTCCTCAGCGTGTACTTCACTCAGCACCACGGCCCCGATCTGGGTTGGCGGCTCAGCCTGGGAGTCGCCGGAGTGATCGTGGCCGCCGGGGCGGCCTTCTGGTGGGGCGTCGATCCGGAACAGGCGACTCGATCAACCGATATGTGAAGAGACGATCACGTCATGCAGAGTGCGTCGTCGCCATGCACAAGCCTTGACTATCCACGAACTTGTGGAGAGGACTCGGCATCGATAACATGGGCGGTATTGAGTTCCGGAGTGGCAAGAGGTTAGAAGATACCATTCAAGTCCTCACCGGCCGCTTCTGGCGACACCAGAATCTCTTTCCCTAGCCCCTCGCTTCTGGTCGGAGGAACTGTTTCGTGGTGGATGACGCTCGTCGAAGGTTGCCGCCGGTCAATGCGGTGCTGGATCACGAGCTGCTCGTTGAGCTCACGCATGAACGAGGCCGGGTCGCGGCTCGCCGCGCGGTGCGTCAGGCGCTGGAGGAATTGCGCCGGGGCTTGATTGAGGGGAGGTCGATCGCGGCCGATTCGACCAGCGTGGCGAAACGTTCTCGGGAGATCCTCGAGGAGGACCGTAGTCTGCTCCGCCCCGTGATCAACGCGACAGGTGTCCTCCTCCATACTGGGCTGGGCCGGGCGCCGCTAGCGGCGGAGGCGGTTGCGGCGGTAGCCGAGGTGGCATCGGGCTATTGCAATCTCGAATGGGATCTCCAGGACGGCACGCGCGGGCGGCGGACCTCAGGGATCGCCGGAGTCTTGCGCGCGCTGACGGGCGCAGAGGCCGCCACGGTCGTGAACAATAACGCCGGTGCGACGGTTCTGGCTTTGCGGGCGCTGGCCGGCGGTCGAGAGGTGATCGTTTCGCGCGGTCAGCTCGTAGAGATTGGCGGTAGCTTCCGACTCCCCGAGATCTTCGAGGTCTCAGGCGCCCGGCTCCGGGAGGTCGGGACGACCAACAAGACCCGGCTATCGGACTATCGGCGAGCCATCGGACCTGAGACGGCTGCAATTCTGCGAGTGCATCGCAGCAACTTCCGGATCGTCGGGTTCACAGAGGAACCCGATCTGCCAGACCTGGTTCAACTGGCTCACGCCCATGGGATCTGGTCGATCGACGACATCGGGTCCGGAGCTCTTGGACCTGGTTGCCCTCCGGGGATCGCGGACGAGCCGACCGCAGCCGAAGGACTGGCCGCCGGTGCCGACCTGGTGCTCTTCTCCGGCGACAAGTTGCTGGGCGGTCCCCAGTGCGGGGTCATGGTCGGGAGTCGTGAGGCGATCGGTCGGATCGAGGTCAACCCCCTGATGCGCGCTTTACGAGTGGATAAGATGACGCTCGCGGCGCTGGAGGCGACCTTCCGTCTTGCGATGGATCCCGACCACGCCATCGAACGAATTCCGTTGTGGGCCATGATCGCAATCCCACTCTCGGAGCTGACTGCCCGCGCGGAGGCCCTCGCGGCAGCGTTCCGCGATAGGCTGGGATTGAATGCCATCGCCTCGACCTCGGAATCGTCCATCGGCGGCGGGAGCGTACCTGGCCGACCGATCCCCACAGCGGTCGTCGCTGTCTCGCCGCCGTTTTCGACTCACCAGGGATCCGGATCCGAGTCAGACTGGGCCAAGGCACTGCGGGAAGGCGATCCTCCGGTCATCGCACGGGTCCAGAAAGGACTTGTCCTCTTCGACATGCGGACGTTCTCACGGAATCAAGAGCCGCACTTGCTCGACGCGGTCCGCCGGGTATGTCAGGATAGAGGATCACCGCGGTCCGGCCCGCGAAAAACGGATGGTCCGGTCGCGCCGGACGGCGTGCGCAGGGGGATTGCAGCGGCTGAACGGACCAGAGGGAACTCGAGTGGAGTGAGGAGCATCGTGATGCGGGTCTGTCGATTTGCGTTCGAAGAGATGGTCTTGACCGGCTTCTATGTGGACACGTATGTAATCCCCATCGACCAGGCGGCTGAGGCCTACAGTCGCGATAACGACGTCGAGCTGCTCCTCCCTTCCACCGAGGACCCACTCGACCTCCTCCCGCCGGATGGGATCTCCTACGAGGCCGCCCGGGAGCTGTTTACCTGGGTCAACCAGCTCGACGACGAGGACCGGGCCGAGCTGTTGATTCCGGTGTCCGAGGTTCGTCTCCTAGTCCCCATCGCCCACCCGCCGAAGTTGCTGTTGCTCGCGGGGAACTATGCCAAGCACGTCGCCGAGCGTGGCGGGACGGCCGCCGAGCGTCAGGAGACGTTTCCTTATGTCTTCATGAAACCGCCCAGCACGACGCTGACCCGCCCTGGAGACCCGATCATTATCCCGCGCGTCTCCCCGGACCACATCGATTGGGAGTGTGAGTTAGGCGTCGTCATCGGCCGCCGGTGCCGGCACATCGACGAGGACGAGGCGATGGGCTGTATCGCGGGCTACACGATCGTCAACGACATCAGCGACCGCGCCTACAAGCCCAACCCCGATCGCAAGCCGCGCGAGCGCGACAAGTTCTTCGACTGGATGCACGGCAAGTGGCACGACTCCTTTTGCCCTATCGGGCCGTGCATCCTGTCCGCCGACACGGTTCCTGATCCCCAGGCCCTTCCTATCAAGCTGAGCGTCAACGGCCAGGTCAAGCAGAATGCCTCCACGGCGGAAATGGTCTTCCCCGTCGCGGCGGTCGTCTCGTTTCTGTCACATCTGCTCACGCTTCAGCCAGGAGACGTGATCGCCACCGGGACGCCTTCGGGCGTCGGCTCGGCCACCGGGAGCTATCTCAAGCCTGGCGATCGCGTCGTCGCTTCGATCGGACCGATCGGAGTCCTGGAAAACCCGGTCGAGGCCGAGGAAGAGGAGATCTGAACCGATTTCAAGGTTCAATTCCCAGCGCCTGCTGGAGACTCTCTCGTCGGTCCGTCTTCTCCGGACACGGAAGACGCCCGGTTTTCCTTAGAAAACCCACTTGTCGATTCCCAGCCGCTGGACATTGGAAATCCAATTCTGAACACTGAAGACTGATCACTCAAATCTGATGAATAAGTTATTGGCGGCCAATCGAGGTGAGATCGCGATCCGGGTGTTCCGGTCGGCGCATGAGCTGGGCATCCGCACGGTCGCGATCTATTCGCACGAAGACCGATTCGCGACACATCGCCTCAAGGCCGATGAGGCCTACGAAGTGGGCCGGCCGGGCGAGCCGATCCGCAGCTATTTGAGCGTCGAAGCGATCGTCGAACTGGCCAAGGAGAAGGAGGTCGACGCGATCCATCCGGGCTACGGTTTCTTGTCGGAGAACGCCGAATTCGCCCGGGCCTGCGAACGGGCCGGGATCGTCTTCGTGGGGCCCCGAGCCGATCTGCTCGATCTGCTGGGAGACAAGGTGGCGGCTCGGAAGCTCGCCCGGGAAGCGGACCTGCCTGTACTGTCCGGTAGCGACGCGCCCGTGCTTCCAGGTCCCGATGCCCACGGACTGGCCGAATCGCTGGGTTACCCGGTCATCGTCAAGGCGTCGATGGGCGGCGGCGGTCGAGGCATGCGGGTCGTCGAGTCGGCCGACGCACTCGATGCCGCGCTTGACCAGGCGCACCGCGAGGCCGGCACCGCCTTCGGCGTGCCCGATGTCTTTATCGAGAAGTTCCTGCGCCGGGCCAAACACATCGAGGTCCAGATCCTCGGCGACCGACACGGCAATCTCGTCCATCTCCACGAACGCGATTGCTCGATCCAACGCCGTCATCAGAAGATCATCGAGATCGCGCCCGCTCCCAACCTCGATCCCACGATCCGGCAAGCCATCTGCGACGCGGCCGTTCGGATCGGCCGTCACGTCCGTTACGACAACGCAGGGACTGTTGAGTTTCTGGTCGATGTCGACACCGGTGCCTTCTACTTCATCGAGGTCAACCCACGGATCCAGGTGGAGCATACCGTCACCGAGATCGTCACGGGCGTCGATCTGGTCAAGAGTCAGATCCTGATCGCGCGTGGTGAGCCGTTGTCCGACCCCGAACTCGACCTGCCCGACCAGGGATCCGTGCGGATCCAGGGCTTCGCGTTGCAGTGCCGGGTCACCACCGAGGACCCCGAGAACCGGTTCACGCCCGACTACGGCCGCATTACTCACTATCGGACAGTCGGTGGCATGGGGATCCGGACGGATGGCGGGCCTGCCAATACCGGTGCGATCATCACACCATTTTATGATTCACTTCTGCTCAAGATCAGCGCATATGGGCGTCGCTTCATCGACGCCGCCCGGCGGCAGGAGCGGGCACTCCAGGAATTCCGGGTCCGAGGGGTCAAGACGAACGTCCCGTTTCTGCTCAACGTGGTGACACACCCGGTCTTTCTGGCCGGTGACTGTACGACGCGGTTCCTCGACGAGACACCGGAGCTGTTCCGGTTTCCGGTCCGCCAGGATCGGGCGACGAAACTACTGAGCTTCGCGGCCGAGATTACCGTAAACGGATTCCCCGGTGTCCCTCAAGTCGCGGAATACAGTTCGCCCCCCGAACCTGTCCCACCCCGGTTCAACCCCCTCGACGAACCGCCGCGCGGCTCGCGTCATCGGTTCCTTGAGATGGGTGCCGAAGCCTTCTCGAAATGGGTCCGGGAGCAGACGCCGCTGTTCCTCACGGACACCACATTCCGGGATGCCCATCAATCGCTTCTGGCAACTCGAGTACGGACGCGCGACATGCTCCGGGTCGCGGAGGCTTACGCGCGGCTGTGTCCTGGAATCTTCTCTATCGAGATGTGGGGGGGGGCGACGTTCGATACGGCCATGCGTTTCCTCAAGGAGGATCCGTGGGACCGTCTGGTCCAGCTTCGTGAAAAGATCCCCAACATCCTGTTTCAGATGCTGCTCCGAGGGTCGAACGCAGTCGGGTACACAAGCTATCCGGATAACGTCGTCAAAGCGTTCGTCAAAGAAGCCGCCGCGGCCGGCATCGACCTGTTCCGCGTCTTCGATTCGCTGAACTGGGTGCCGAACATGGCCCTCTCGCTGGAAGCGGTGCGTTCGGCCGGCGCGCTTTGTGAGGCGGCGATCTGCTACACAGGCGATATTCTCGATCCCAGCCGGTCCAAGTACAACCTGGCCTACTACGTTGCCCTGGCGAAGGAGCTGGAGAAGCGCGGGGCGAACCTGATCGCGATCAAGGACATGGCCGGTCTGTGCAAACCGACGGCGGCTCGAGCGCCTCATCAAGACGTTGCGCGAAGAAGTCGGCGTTCCGATCCACTTCCACACCCACGACATCGGCGGCGCGCAGGCAGCGAGCGTGCTACGTGGAGCGGACGTTGGACTGGACATCGCCGACGGCGCCGTGGCCTCCATGTCGTGTTTGACGTCACAGCCCAGTTTGAACGCGCTGGTCGAGTCGCTGCGATTCACCCCCCGCGAGTCGGGCGTTGACCCGAGAGCGTTGATCGAAATGAGCCGGTACTGGGAGGAGGTCCGCAAACTCTATGCGCCCTTCGAGTCGGGACCCCGCTCGCCTGCGGCTGACCTGTACGAGCTCGAAATGCCCGGCGGCCAGTTCTCCAACCTCTACCAGCAAGCCAAGGCTCTCGGCCTGGTCTCACGGTGGCAAGAAGTTTGCGCAGCCTATTCGCAAGTCAATCGCCTCTTCGGCGACATAATCAAGGTGACGCCGAGCTCGAAGGTCGTGGGTGACATGGCGTTGTTCCTCGTGGCAAACAACCTGATGCCGGAAGATCTCTTCGACGAGCAACGCGAGTTCGCGTTCCCAGAGAGCGTCGTGGAGTTCTTCGAGGGGCGACTGGGCCAGCCACCAGGCGGATTCCCACAGGCACTTCAAGCGCGGGTCCTCAAGGGCCGTCCGCCGCTCACCGAGCGACCTGGTGCCAGCCTGCCTGCCGCGGACCTTGTCGCCGCGCGCGACAAGGCTTCTGCGCTGCTCGGCCGGCCAGCCTTGAGTCGCGAAGCACTCAGTTTCTTGCTGTATCCCCGAGTCTTCCCCGACCTCGCCGCTCACGAGCGGACGTATTCCGATACCTCTATCTTGCCAACCTCGATCTTCTTCCACGGGCCGGACCCCGGCATCGAGAACCCCGTCGAGATCGAGCCGGGAAAGACGTTGATCGTCAAGTTACTCGCGATCGGCGAACCGCACGCCGACGGGAAGCGGACGGTCTTCTTCGAGCTGAACGGGCAGCCGCGCGAGGTCGAGGTGACCGACCGCTCACTGGCCTCATCGGTGCGCGAAACGCCCAAGGCCGATCCC
Source organism: uncultured Isosphaeraceae bacterium (assembly GCA_963845695.1). Lineage (GTDB taxonomy): Bacteria > Planctomycetota > Planctomycetia > Isosphaerales > Isosphaeraceae > CAWJTV01. The sequence continues at coordinate 156,027 of CAWJTQ010000031.1, forward strand.
GCCGATCCCAACCATGTCGGAGCCCCATTGCCGGGCCTCGTCGTGGGCGTGGCCGTATCGGCAGGCGACCCAGTCCGTAAGGGCCAGAAGCTGCTCTCGATCGAAGCCATGAAGATGGAAACGACGATATACTCCGATCGACCGGGACGCATCGCCGAGGTTCTCGCCGTTGTCGGTCACCAGGTCAAGACGGGAGAGCTGCTTCTGCGGTTGAGCGCGGAGTGACGTCAATCGAAACGACGCACTGCCGGATTCCCAGTTTCTCAGTAGCCAGGTTCTTCGTAGACTCCGGGCACGGGACCCTCCGGCAGCGCGGGTAGGGGCGGCAGATTCGCCGAATCCTGGCAGGACGTGGACTCGACCGAGACCTCATCGGAGTGCCCGAGGATTAATTCCGTCGTCACGTACTGTCCGAAAAAGGCAGGCATCGAATCACTCACGACGGCTTCCGGGCCTGCCGATTCCACGGCGGCTACTGCGGCCTGGTGTGCAATCGAGGCCGGTCGACGTCGATCGAGCAGGTGGCCGACGTCGAACCGCTCGCCAATGTAGTGCCGTCGGACGTCGGGGTTCTTGAGAATCTGCTCTCGGTTGCCGTAAGCGAAGACCCGTCCTTCTCGGATCAGATAGCAGCGATCCGTCACTTCGAGCGTCTCGCGGAACTGGTGGTCGGTCAGGAGGATGCCCATATTGTAACGCTCGGCCAACTCACGGATCGAATCCTGGATCTCGGCCACGGTCTTGGGATCGATACCGGCAAACGGCTCGTCGAGGAGGATCAATTTGGGCTCGGTGATCAGCGAGCGGGCGATTTCCAACCGGCGGCGTTCGCCGCCCGAGACCCGGTTGGCTTTAGTCTTGCGAATCTTGGTCAGGCCGAACTGGTCGAGAAGCTCATTCTGGCGCTCGACCCGTTGCTTGCGGCTCAGGTTCTTGCGGGTCTCCAAGATCGCCATCAAGTTGTCTTCCACCGATAACTGCTTGAAGACGCTGGAATCTTGCGCCAGGTAGCCCATGCCGGCCCGTGCATGGAGGTACATCTTCGTCCGAGTGACGTCGTGGCCGTCGAAAATGACCTTGCCGCCGTCGGCAGGGATCAGACCGATCGTCATCCGGAAGCTGGTCGTCTTGCCGGCCCCGTTGGGACCGAGCAGTCCGACCACCTCCCCCTGCTCCACGTCGAAGTCCACCCCGTTCACAACCTGGCGGCGTCCGTACCACTTTTCCAGCCCACGGACCTCTAGCAGGGGCATCGCTCGATCCTCCTTGATCTTTGCCGTTAGTCCTTCAGTCTTTTCGTCCTCAAGTCGTGGTCTTGCCTGACTCGTTCGTTGGTCTTCACAGGGCTGTTCCAGGATGATCGCTAGAATGCCTGAAGATTGGAGAACCAGGACTCTCGCTTATAAGAGACCGGTAGCCAAGGACCAATTAGCGAATCCACTTCATCCGTTCGACGTAGGGTCGGAAGATCAAGCGGGTGTCTCGGTTGAGCCGGACGTCAGGACCGAACGGCATCCCGTGCGGCCAGTAGACGTAAAACGCCTTACCGGTCAGGAGCTCACGGGGAACCTCCCAGGGTTTTCGCCCCGAATCATCCCACTTGGAATCGTCGGTCGTCCAGGCTCGACTGTCCTTACTGCGAGGGCTGTTGTCTCCCATCATGAAGAAGCTGTCGGGCCCGATCGGGTATTCCTGTGTCCTGACACGCGACAGATCGGGGAACCGCTCAGGCTCGGCCAGGAAGTTGAACACCTCCGTCGGTCCGACCGGACGGCCCGCTTCCCAGACATCTTCATAATCGTACCCGGTGGGGGATTGGGTATAATAGATATCCCGTTTCAGGACAAGGTCGCTCGCCGCAACTGTTAGGTTGCTCACGGCCACGGCCGCGGGAGCCAGGTCGGCCACGGTCGGAGCGACTCGTGAATCGTCCCGCGTGTAGACAAATCCCGGCGCACCGGCGGCCTGTCCGTTAACTGTTAGGGTCATGCGGTCATCCACATTGGCGAACTCGATCTGGTAGCGGCCCAGGCCCTTCATCGGAGTCGGGCACTTCCCAAGAACCTCGTCGCCCCGGGTAAAGGTCGCAGATCCCGTCTCCAGGTCGATGGTGCAACGGTGCGCGATCCCTGCCTCGATCAGCTCGAAGCGCACGGCACCCCCCGGGGCGACCTTGGTCACTTCGATGCTCGATTCGAGGGTCAGGTCGCCGACCCAGTGGAGTTGCTTCCAGGCACCTTCATTCCGTCGCGATCCCAGTCCCCGGCTCCGTGGATCCTCCATTTGATTGGTGTTGTAGGAGTAGAAGTCTGTGACCAGGGTGGCGCGGGGCGCGCGGCAGCTCCCGGTCGGTACTGATCGCTTCCCACTGATCCGGCTCAGGGACGAGGTGGTGGTATCGCAGTTCAGCCCACGGCTCCCGGCGCCGGCCGAGACCTGATAGCGGCTCTCCGTCCCGCTGACCGGCTTCCAGCCGGCTTGGCCCTGCCACCGCATCCACTCAGGGCGTTCGGCCAGAAGTCGGGGCCGATACCGATCGTCGTACACCATGATCTGCATGGCAGACTGATGACGTAACGGCTTTCGCGCCAGGGTGAAAGTGTCGCTGCTCGGCGCTTTAACGTAAACGTCGCCATGCGCGATCAGGATGGTTTCGCCGGGAAGCCCGATCAGGCGTTTGATGTAGCTGAGCTCGGGATCCTCGGGATAACGGAAAACCACGACATCCCAGCGCTCCGGTGCCCCGCTGCCCGGTAAAAACGGCAGGTCGTACGGGAACATCATGACGAGAATCCGGTCGCCCTTGAAGCTGGGTTGCTCCCGCAGATTGTCATCCTGATAGCGGCAGTTCACACAGATCCCCGAGGACACTTCACCGGAGAAGGATCGTGTGTCAACCTCGTCGGAGGCGTTGACCGCGTAGGTGAACCCGCATTGCGGGCACGCGACCTCCTTGTGCCGACCCATGAGGGTCGGGGCCATCGAGCCGGTCGGAATCACAAAAGCCTGGGCTTCGAATCCTCGAACGACCAGAGCCAGGATAAAGGCCACAACGACGGCCTCGATCGTGTCACGATAGCCTTCCTTCGGGCGAGTCTCCGTCTTGGGGGCAGGTCGAGGAAGCACCCCGTCGTGGCGCGTGGCATAGGATCGTACCATCGTCTCGTATTCCCTTTCCTCGATCTCGTCGGGGCGATCGGATCATTGGTCCGAGCCGGTCCCGACGGGCCTTGGCTGCGAGAGCGGTCTAGCTGTTGGCTGCGCAAACCCCCCGCGAGTATGGCTTTACGACTAACCCGCCACGGAAACGAGGGATCTGTTCTAGGGGTGATCCGTTCAGCGAGTGTAACGGGTTGGAAGGACGCGGAGACCGAGCGAGCGTAAACGGCCCTATCGAATGTAACGAATCCGACGGGGATCGGGAACCCAGCAAACCGACCGTCCAAAGACCTGTAGCGGCACCACCTCACCAGGCAGATGGACCAGGAACGGCTTTCCCAGCAACATCGACTCGGGGACGACCGGCTTCCCCTCCCAGAACCGCGAATCGTTGGAAATCGGGCTATTGTCGCCGAGCACGAAATACTCATCCGGGCCCAGTTGTACGGGCGAACGCAGCCCGTTCGCCTGGCGAGGCGTGTTGACCAGCGTGCCGGTGTAGTACAGGTCGCGGTAGATCCTCAGCTCGCTGACCGTCAGGTCGCCCCCGTCCACTCCCAGCCCGATCGGGCTCTCGTCGGAAGGTGGGACCATTCGTCGTTTTTCGTAGTCGATACGGATCGAACAAGAGCCGGTCGTCCACGGCTACCAGAACTCGTCGGTCGAAAGCCGATGCCTCAATAGTCACGGTGCGTGGCCACGGTCCTTTCTCACGGAACGGATTCCAGCACTGGGTCAAAGCGACGCGTTTGCCATTATGCACCAGCTCGATCTGTCCTCCCAGGGCAACCGGGATTCGCACCTCGAACTGGTCCGACCCGGACCGCAATGCCGTCGAGATGGCGTCGACGGAGTCACTAACTGTGAGGCGGGCTTCCAGACCAAGATCGAAGACCTCGTTCTCGGCCGGGAATTGGCCGCCGTTGTATGCGTAGAAATCGCGGACCGGGCCATAATGCCTTCGCGCCGGGTCCCAGTGCCGGTAGATGATCCAATCACCCGGTCCAACTCCGGGCGCAGCCTTGTGAACGAATCCCTGGTCGCCGAGAACACCATCCGGTCTTCGATGAAAGGTATCCCCACCCTGATCGAAAGGTCCAACGGGGAAACCGGTCGGAATCTCGAGGTTTGTAACGGCCGTCATGGACCAGGACCCGCATCGCCTTTTGTTCCTCAAGCGACTTCCGGACGATCCGACCGTCGACAAAGATGTCGCCGTCCACGATCCGGACCGATTCTCCTGGCAGACCGACTACCCGCTTCACGTAAGCTTGTGACGGCTCGCCCGGATAATGGAAAACGGCGACTTCCCAGCGCGTGGGCCGGCGAAAGTCGTAAAGGAACTTCTGCACGAGTACGCGATCACCGCCGCACTCGATGGCCGGCACCCGATCTAGATCGCCCTGGCCGCAATTCGGGCAGACCGCCAGGCCCGATTGCCCCTCCTCGTCGATCCCGACCAGGAAGACGAACTGGCAGTTGGGGCACACCAACTCCCGATGCCAGCCCAGTAGCGTTGGGGCCATCGACCCCGTCGGCACCACGTAAGCCTCCGCCGAAAACGTCCGTGCCAGGATCACACACAGGCTCAGCAATACCAGCAGTTCGACCGTCTGGCGCACCAGCCCCATGCCTCGCTTCTGCGGTTGGCCCTCGCGGCGATCAGGAATGGGAGGCGGTTCTGTCATGCTCGTGGTTCGAGTTTCGCGATGATCGAAAGTGGCCAGAATCCGCGTGTCGCTTGTGACCCACCGTCAGAACGAGGAGAGCTTCGGTCTCGAGGCGACCTGAGGAGACACGTGCCTCAATCGGAATTGCCTTCGATCCTTACAACCTGCCACCTATCGTGCTATCAATCATCGCTGTCGTCCAGCACGGACAGGAAGGCGTCCTGGGAGATCTCCACGCTCCCTACCTGTTTCATACGCTTCTTCCCCTCCTTTTGCTTTTCCAGGAGTTTGCGTTTTCGTGTGATATCCCCACCGTAGCACTTGGCAGTCACGTTCTTCCGCAGAGCGGAGATGGTCTCGCGAGCGATCACTCGGCTACCGATCGCTGCCTGGATCGCCACCTCGAACTGATGTCGTTCGATCTCCCCCTCAGTTTGCGGACCAGTTTCCGCCCCCGGCGATCGGCATGCGCTCGGTGCACGACCGTCGAAAGCGCATCGACCTTCTGGCCGGCGACCAGGATGTCCAGCCGGCAGAGGTCGCCCGGCCGATAACCGATCACCTCATAATCCATGGTGCCGTAACCCCGGGTCGCGCTCTTCAGCTTGTCGTAGAGATCGTAAATCATTTCCGCCAGCGGCAATTCGTAGCTCAGGATCGCTCGCGTCGTTGACAGGTATTCGGTCTTGAGATAGACACCGCGACGATCCTCGCAGAGCTGCATGATGGCGCCTATGGATTCGGTTGGGATGATGAAATTCAGTCGTGCGATGGGCTCACGGAACTCCTCGATCTCGCCCGCATCGGGGATCCGGGTGGGATTGGAGATGTGGCTGATCTCACCGTCGCGCGAAACGATTTCATAAGTGACGTTCGGCGCGGTCTGGACGAGTGAGAGGTTACTCTCTCGTTCGAGCCGCTGCTGGACGATCTCCATGTGGAGCATGCCCAGGAAGCCGCAACGGAAGCCAAAGCCGAGGGCGTCGGACGTTTCTGGTTCGAAGGTAAAGCTAGAATCATTGAGCGCCAATTTCTGTAAGGCTGTCCGCAAATCGTCGAACTGCGTGTGGGTTGCGGGGAATAAACCGCAAAAGACGACGGGAACCGGCTCCTGATAGCCGGGCAAGGCAACCTGCGCCGGGCCTGGGACCTGCGTGATCGTGTCACCAATCCGGATATCGGAGAGCCGCTTGATGTTAGCGATGACGTAGCCGACCTGTCCGACGCCCAGTTCCTCGCAAGCGACCTCACGGGGCCGGAACCGTCCGAGCCCGGTCACTTCGTAGTCCGTCCCTTCAGCCATCAGCCGGATCTTCTGTCCGACCTGGAGCGTGCCATCGACGACCCGGACGTAGGTGATCACGCCCTGATAGTCGTCGAACTTGGAGTCGAAGATCAGGGCACGGAGCGGCGCGTTCGGGTCACCGGCGGGAGGCGGGACCCGCTCGATGATCGCCCGAAACACATCCGGAACCCCCTGCCCCGTCTTGGCGCTGACGGCCAGCACCTCGCCCGGATCGATCCCCAGGCTGGTCATGATCTCTTCCTTGACGACCTCGGGCCGGGAAGCCTGCATGTCGATCTTGTTGAGCACCGGGACGATCGTCAGGTCATTACCGGCCGCAAGGTAGGCATTGGCCACCGTCTGCGCCTGCACTCCCTGCGTCGCGTCCACAAGAAGGATCGCCCCCTCGCAGGCCGCGAGGCTCCGCGACACCTCGTAATGGAAGTCGACGTGGCCCGGCGTGTCGATGAGGTTCAGTTCGTAGACCCGGCCGTCCATCGTGTAATTGATCGCGACGGCCCGCGCCTTGATCGTGATCCCTCGCTCGCGTTCCAGGTCCATGTCGTCGAGCAACTGCTCGCGGAACTCGCGCTGAGTGATCGCTCCGGACTGGAGCAGGAGCTGGTCGGCCAGCGTGCTCTTGCCGTGATCGATGTGCGCGATGATCGAGAAATTGCGGATGAACCGAGGATCAAGAACCATGGTCGAGTCCAGCACCTTGGAGGCGGCCATTACCGCCCGAGACGTTGATTCCGTACGCCGTGTTTGGAAGCATGGTTGGATCAATGACGAGGAGGGCTCAAGCGACGAGAACCGGCCGGTCGAGAGTGACCAGTCGGAGGTAACGTGCAGGCGATGTCGGAGTCGAGCTGGGGCATATTCCGGTATCTTGGTCCATAAGTCCTGGTTTCATCAAACCCTAGGGAAAACAATGACCAGCTTTGCGGCGGACGTTGGGTTCGTGCACTGAGATTGCATGATTATATTGGGTCGGGTCAATGACGAGAAGGCGGGTTGTCATCGGGAATCCGATCGTCGTGGCTAGCTGGGCCGTTCAGTCTCGCGGGTTCTTGGTTCGGCGCCAGCCGAATGCGGCCCAGAGCAGGAAGGCAAGGCCCGTGGCGGTCAAGGCGTTGCTGACGATGCCAATCACAAACATCCGCCAGAGGACCTCCTCCACATCGCGGGCTTCCTGAAGAGCGGCCAGTTGCGGCATGATGCGCATCCCGATCACGGCGGCGAGAAGGAGCCCAAGAGCGATGGCCGTCACGGCTGCGACCTGCCGCTCCCGCCTTCGACCCACCCAACAGATGTAGAATCCCACCAGCAGCACCGTGATCGTCGGTAACTGGGTGAGGACGTTTTGGACCCTCATCACGAAGTAATTGTCTTGCGGATGCATCCAATCGCCAGCCCTTTCTGGATCGATTCTTCTCTCAGCTTTCTCGTGACCCACGTTCTCCTACCCGTTCACTTGATCGTATCCAGGTACGCCAGCAGGTCAGCCATCGCCGGCACGTCGATCTGTTTCTCGAGGCCCTCTGGCATGTAGGACAGACCGGTACTACGCAGGTCGTCGATCAGGAGGCGAAGCACGGTCTCTTCGTGACCGTCGGGCTGGCGGATCGTCAGGCTATTGGCCGTTTCGAGGGCGATCATGCCCGTGAGGACGCGGCCATTGGTGGTCACGAGGACATAGCTGAGGAATTGAGGCAAGACCTCACGGTTGGGGTCGAGGATGTTGAGCAGCACGGCCTCCATGCCGCGGTTGCGGATGGCCGAGAGCTCCGCGCCGACCTGCTGGCCGACACCTTCGAGGCGGTGACAGGCGGAGCACTGCTTCTGGAAGACGTCCCGGCCACGCGCGGGGTCCCCTTTCATCATCAGCGCTTTCTGGTAGGCGGCGACCACGTCCTGGCGACGGGCTTGCGCCGGCGAACAGGCGGGCGGCTCGGGCCCGGATCGCGGCGTCCGGGTAGGACTTGAGCAACTCGAGTCTGGCGGGCTCGACGTCAGCGCGGCCGATCGTCCCCTTCTCGACGGCGTCGAGGAATGCGACGACCCACGCCGGACGCGAAAAGAAGGCTTCGGCGGCCGTCGCACGCAGTTTGGGGCTCATCTGCGGCCAGCCTCGCAGTAGGAGAGCAGGAACCTCGACAACGTCGAACCGAGCCAGAGTCGCAACGGCCTCCGACTGCACGATCAGCGGCTGGCTCGGGGCCAAGAGTGCGGTCAGGACCGCTTGTACTTGAGGCAAGACGGCGAACCGTAAGGATCGCACGGCGGAGGCACGGGCGATCGCGGTTTTGCTGGAGTCGACCGCGGTGGCGCGAGCATCGGCCAGGAGCGTGTCGACGAGCGAACGGATCCGGCCATTGCTCTTGCTGGCGAGCTGGGCACGAAACGCGGCCGAATCCGTGTCCATCAGTGCCAGGACGATGTCGCGGGACAGCGCCTTGATCCCCGGCCAGCGGGCCGTCCAGCGCTTGGAGGATCACGGCCAGGTCGTCGGGGCGGTCGGTGGCGCCGGTCTGGCCGACCAGATCGGCCAGGAATGCGCGCCCATGATTCGAGGAACGGAAGCCGGTGTCTCCGGCCAAACCCCGGAAGACTGCGCCGGTGCAGCCGCTCACGGAGCTGAGGATCGCGATCCGCACCCAGGGATCGGCCGCATCGCGGACCGCCAGCGCCATCAACGCCGGCGCAACCCGAGCGGCCGGCAACGCTCCCATTGAAAACGCCAACTGGTAGCGGACCATCGGGTCGGGGTCGCCGACCATGTGCACCATCCGGCTCTGGATGGGCTCCGAATCGCGGCAGAACGGTTCGGCCAGTCTCAGAGCCTGCTCGCGGACGCGTGGCTCGGGGTCGCCGAGGGCGGACAGGATGTCATCCGGTTCGATCGCCCCCAGACCCTTCAGTGCACACAAGGCATGAACGCGGCCGATGGGGCTCTTGGAGCCACCTGCCAGACGGCGCAAGGAAACGATCGCCGATCGGTCCTGGCGCTGATAGAGGAGCCGGGATGCCGTGTCACGGTGCCAACCGTTGGGGTGTTCCAGCAGGGCGACCAGTTCTGCCGTCGTCGCTTTGCCGAGCTTGGCGCTCCGGGGTGAGTATCCCTCAGGCGCGATTCGCCAGATCCGGCCACGATCGACCCCACTGGTGACGTCCATGTGTTTGAGGATCTGCGGGGGAAGAAAGGCAGCCCCTTCGATCAGCTCGCGATACATGTCCACGATCCAGAGGCAGCCGTCCGGCGCGTTGGCCAACTGGACGGGGCGGAAATAACTGTCGCGCGAGGCGAGGAACTCGCGGCCGGCCTCGGCGCTCCGGGCCGTCACCAGCACACCGTTGGGCTCCGGGATGGCGCGGTGGATGAGGTTGTTGGAGACTTCGCCGAGGAACAGATTGCCGTGGAACTGGGCTGGGAAGGCGTCGCCGCGATAAACGGTCACGCCGGTCGCCCCCGTGAAGAATCCCGATGGCGAGCCTCCCTCGTCGGAGCCCGGGACGAGCCCCTGACTGCGGAGCCGGGTTCGCAGGGCCCGCCAAGGTTCGACCGCGCTGATGCGGTGCAGTTTCGTGTACTTGCCCGCCGGAGCGACGTTGACCGCAGCGGCCGGAGGGCGCAGATGAGGATTGCGGGCGATGTAGCGGCTATCGTACATCACCAGATGGAACGGGTCGCTGTTGCCGCAGACATAAGTTCGCCCCCAGTCATCCAGACACATCCCGTGCTGGCCGCCTCCGCCGGTCAGCTCGAAGGTCTCGTCCCTTGGATTGAAGAGGAAGCCATATCCGCGGACCGAGACGGTCCTGGCCGCCGCTCGATCGGCGCGGCGCACCGAGCCGCCATCGAGGCTAGTCGAGACGTGGAACCGGTTGTCGAACCCCCAGCGGAACGAATTGAGCATGCCCTCCCCGGCCCGGTCCGTGCCGAAACCGGTGAACACCACGCGGCGCACGTCGGCCTTGCCGTCCCCGTCGGTATCCTTCAGATAGAGCAGGTCCGGCGCGGAACCCACGTAAACGCCGCCGTCCCAGCAGGCGACGGCGGTTGCCATCGGCACGTTCTCGGCGAAGAGCGTGCTCTTGTCGTAGACGCCGACGCCTCGCGTATCCTCCAGCAGGCGGACACAGCCCCGGGCCGCGCTGCGGTGCGGGTCTCCTGACCCCGCCCATCGGCCGACCGAAGGTCTCCCGCGACTGCAACGCCTTCGTCCGCATACTGGTTGTACTCAGGGAACTCGGCGACGTAGAGGCGGCTATCCTCGTCGAATGCGATGGCCACGGGACTGCGCAAGAGCGGCTCGGCCGCGACCAACTCGACGCGGAAGCCCGGTCGCGGAACGAGTGCCCGCTGCGAGTCAGCCGGGGCATTCAACGGGAATCGGGGGAGCTCGGTACCGTAATCCTTGTCGGCCGTGTCCCGAACTGGTGACGGCTTCTGGACCGTTCGGGATTGTCCTTCCGCAGCGGACGTAAGCCCGACCAGGACGGCCAACATGACGGCAGCGGCGACGAACCTCGATCGACGAAGGACGATCGTGATCGCCTGCCTGGTGTCGGTCGCATTCGGCTGGGTGTGGTGAGCAGCGGCCCTGAGTGGCTTGAGCTGTTGAAATCGAGATCGGTCGCATGAAGCGGGTGACGCACCTGACGCGGCGAGGAGAAGTGACTCCGCCGGATCGTGGGCTGGCCTTCGGGTCGCCGAATACGTCGAGGCGCAGACGAGGTCGAACTCCTTGGTGGAGCGGAAGCGCCGTAGACCGATCCGCGAGATCGAGGCCGCGCTCCGAAAGGGAATGTCCGGCACCGGTTCGCCTTCGGACAGAGTATCCAATCACGCAATGGGTTCGCACTTTCCTGAAATGCCCCATTTCTCGATTCGATCATCTTATTCTCTAAATTCACTGTGGTCTTCCCAGATCTCCCAGAACTTCTATCCATCCGCAAGCTTCGAGCCGCCAATGCACGCATTTCCCAGAGGGGCTGGCTTGGGTTCTTCCGCGATCTTCTCTGATCTGCCATCCTCTGAACACCCACTACAATCGACAAATTCTTCCTAGTCTTCGCATCTGTGGCTTCGTTTCGTCGATTCTTGGGGCGTTGGCTCCGGAAGGTGGCTTCGTTTCGCGGTTTCTGCAACCTCTGGAAGCGGCCACTGGCTTCGTTTCGCGGTCTGCGCCACCTCTGGAAGCGGCCACTGGCTTCGTTTCGCGAGATGTTCATCGTGAAGTCGGCCATCATGCGAGATCCCAATTTTGGATGCCTGAGCTCGTCACTTCGGGTCTGAACGTCGCGCGGTCTTGGATATCGTGCCCTCAGCGCGTGGAATCGCCCGGGAAAGATTATAGAACATTCTAGCGAAGATGACCGCTCGTTATCGAAGTCGGGCTGCTCAACTAGCCGACGGGGGTCGCCACAGACGCGAGTTAGTGGCGACACGTTGAGCGAAAGTCGCCGCCGCGTTCCTTACCGGTCGGGAGGTCCCAATGGCGGTGCGAGCCCGGCGTACGACTTCTCCTCGACGATCTGCGAGCCGAGCCGTTCGTTGATCCGCCGTTTGATTGCCGCCCGGTGGTCGTTGTTCTGATAGACCGACCGCGCCAGCTCGATGAACCGCGGTCCGAAATCGCCGGCCTGCTCGCAGTCGCGGATCTCGTCCTCGATCTCCCAGAGCGCTTCGTTGATCGCTTTCAGCTCGGCGGTCAAACCCGCGATCCCATCCTGGTCGAAGATCGACCCGTCGCGCGCCTCGGTCAAGGCGTCCAGTTCCGCATGGATGTTCCGGAGCTTTTCCGGGTCGACGATCCGCTCGGCCTTGATCTCGAGGATGGCGATCTTGTCCAGGAGCTCGCCCGGCGCGATCCCGACCATGGACCGAAGGCGTGCGCACCCGCGCCGGGACCATCGCCCGCAACTCGGCCGCCATCCGCTCGAACACCGGCGGCCAGGCCATGTGCTCGGCCTGGCGGAAGATCCGCATGGTCGGGTACCACGGGTTGTCCTCGCGATGGGTCATCCACCGCCAGTCCGGGGTCGTGGACAGCGGCATCCAGACCGGGACGCCCAGCGCACCGGCCAGGTGGGCGACCGCCGTGTCCGACGTGATGAACAGGTCGAGGTTCACCAGCACCGCCGCCGTGTCCAGGAACGGCCCGGTCGTCTCGTCCAGCCGCCGGCCCAGGTCGGTCACGGGGAATTTCCCGTTCATCGCGTCGAGCTGATCGAGCCCGGCGTTTTTCTGGAGGCTGAACAGCCGGACCCCGGGCACGCGCGCGAGCGGCTCGTAAGTCGCCAGCGGGATCGAGCGGTGGCGGTCGCCGGCATACTTCGGATTCCCCTGCCAGTTGATCCCGACCTTCAGGCCCGGCGTCCCGGCCAGCTCGCGCCTCCAGCGCTCGACCAGCTCCGGGTCCGGGAAGATATACGGTACGTCGGCGGGGATCGCCTCCACCGAGGTGGCCGTCAGGCCGGGGATGTTCATCAGCGGGCAATAGACGTCGTACTCGGGCAGTGGCTGACCTTGCGGGATGAGGTGGTCGATCCCCGGCGAGCGGGAGAGCAGCTTGATCAGCTTCTCGGGGCATTCCAGGATGACGGCGCCGGCCCCCTGCCGCTTCAGCACCGGGCAGAACCGGACGAACTGGAGCGTATCGCCCAGCCCTTGCTCGGTGATCAGGAGGATCCGGCGGCCCGCCAGCGGGAAGCCGTTCCACTGGGGCATGATCAGCGGGCGGTTGGTCAGGCTCCGCTTCTTCCACCGCCATTCGTACTCGGCCCAGCCCTGCGCATAATCCCCCTTGCGGAGCCAGGTCAGGGCGCGGTTCATGTGGGCGTCGACGTGGTTGGGGCGGATCTGCAGGCACCGGGTATAGCTGGCCACCGCCTCATCGAACCGGCCCAGCTCGGCAAAGGCGATCCCCAGGTTGTTGTGGGCGTCGGCGTAGTCGGGCTTGAGCTCGAGCGCCTTGCTGGTAGCAGGCGAGGCTGTCCTCGAACCGGCCGGAGTTCCGCAGGGCATTGCCCATGTTGTTGTACGCCTCGGCGAAGGCGGGCTTGACCTCGATCGCCTGGCGGTAGACCGCGACCGCCTCGTCGAACCGGTTCTGCCGGGCCAGCGCGATCCCCAGGTCGTTGATCGCCTCGACGTAGTCGGGCGACAGCCGGAGGGCCTCGCGGTAGCTGGCCTCGGCGTCGCCGAGCTTGTCCATCCGCGACAGGGCGTTGCCCAGGCACTTGTGCAGCTTGGGGTCATTGGGGCGGAGTTTCAGGGCCTGGCGGTAGCCGGCCACGGCGTCGGCGAGCCGGCCCATGCCGGTGAGGGCGTCGGCCATGTTGGCGTACGCCTCGACGTAATCGGGCTTGAGGCGGACCGCCTGCTGATAGCTGACGACCGCCGCTTCGAGCTTGCCGCGGCTGGCCAGGGCCAGCGCCAGGTTGTTATGCGCCTCGGGATAGTCGGCCCGCAGCCGCAGCGCCTGCTCGTAGCTGGCCACCGCCTCGTTGAGCTTGCCCAGGTGCTTCAGGACGATCCCCACGTTGTTGTACGCTTCCGGATAATCCGGGCGGCAGCCGCAGCGCCTCGCGGAAGGCGAGCAGCGCCTGGTCGAGCTTGCCCTGGTTGCGGAGGGCGTTGCCCAGGTTGTTGTGGGCGTCGGCATAATCGGGGCGGAGGCGAATCGCCTCGCGATAGCCGGCCTCGGCCTCGGCGAAGCGGCGGAGCCGGGCCAGGACGATGCCCACCTCGTTGTGGACCTCGAAATCATCGGGCCGGATTTGCAGGACCTGGCGATAGGCCGCCAAGGCCGGTTCGAGCTTTCCCTGCCGCGACCGGAGGTTGCCCAGGTGCTTGGCCGCCTCGGCGAACTCGGGCCTGGCCCGCAACGCGGCCTCGAACGCGGCGGCGGCCTCGTCGAATTTCATCCGCCGGCGGCAGGATCGTGCCCAGGTTGAAGTGCGCCTCGGCGTAGTCGGGCCTGAGGCTCGCGGCCTGTCGAAGGCTGGCGATGGCCGCGTCGAGGTCACCCCGTTCGGCTTGCAGGTTGCCCAGGTCGTTGTAGACCTCGACATATTCGGGCCGCAGCCGCAGGGCTTCCCGATAGCAGCCGCAGGGCGCGGTCCAGTCTGGCCCAACCCCGGTACGCGGTACCCAGGCAATAATGATAGTCGGCCTTGGCACCATCGAAGGCGATGGCCCGGTTGAGCAGCTCGATGGCGGCCTGGAGCCGGCCGTCCTTCAGAGCGAGCATCCCCAGCAGGAACATGACGTCGGGATTGTCGTGGCCGTTGGTCGCATCGAGCCGGGGATTCCGGTTCCCGGATGCGAACCGCCGCCCGACGACCCCGGGCTGACCACCAAGACATCCGAGCCTTCCGTCATGTCGGAACCCTCGAAGAGAGCAACGCGATCGATTCCAGATCGTCGGGCAGCCTTTCCAGCCTGACCTCCATCCGTTCCGGTTTTGCCGGAAGCGTCGCACATGGGCCGATTCCTATTATGACGACGAATATCGGGTTCACAACGGCTACTCAAGAGTCCCGTAGAAGGGTGACAGGCACCGCGATGATCCGCACGCCGGATACCCCGTTTTCATGGGGATCTCCACGGAAGATTCGGCCTGATATCGCCATCCGGCGCATCCGCCTGAATCGTTAAGGATTGTTAAGGCGTTTAAATTTTTCGCGAATTGGAATTTTTTCTTGACGAGGTCGCGACTGGTCTGGTTTAGTCTGGTCGTTTTCGGTGATTTCCTGAGCGAGATGGGCATACTCCGAAGTCAAATCACCTGCTGAGATCCGCCATGCCCAGGAAGCCCGAGGATCCCCGGCCGTCGCGGCGCTACAACCCCAGCGCGGCGGACGCTCCCCTGGACCGGTTGAAGTCGGCCAGCGCGATCGTGGCCCCGCCGGGCTTCGGCTTTCTTCCCCTTCAGCCTGGCGTCGCTGTTCGCCGAGCCGGACGCCGGTCCGCCGGCCCAGCCCGTTCCAGGTCATGACCGATCCCGGCGGCCAGCGGGCAACCGCGGCATCCGGCCCCGATTCCGGCAGCCGGCGGGCTCTTCTGGCCGGAGGCGGCGGCGGCCACCGAGCGACGCGGCCGGCGCGTGATCGCACCTCCGCATCGGCCACCGCGGTACCGCTGGCAATCGCCACGCCGCGCCGGTCGGGGCCGCCGGGCCGCTGCTGACGCATTCGGACTCCGACACCTCCGGCTCGGGCGGGCGGCGCGATGCCGGGCCGCGGCGGCTCGGGCGCGACCGTCGGGCCTGGCCCGATCCGTCGGCCGCCAACGCCCAGCCCGTCTCAGGCCGGGCCGGCCGTCGCGGTTCTTCGGATTCAGCCTGGCGGAGCGGCCGGAGGCTCCGCAGCCTCGGCGGCGCCCAATCCCGCGCCGACAGCACGGCGTACCCCGGGATCCGCGGCGGGCGCGGCCCCGCCCGGCGATCGCCGGCACGGCCGACCAGCTCGCCGAGTCTCGACCGCTTCGACCGTCGCCGCCTCCTCGGTCCCGTCCGGCCCAGTCCGAGACCGGCCGCGACGGCCATCCGACCGTCCAGAACTTCGGCCCCCAGACACCCGTCGCCGACTCGGCGCGGCATACCGCCAGGCCTCCTCGCCTTCCGGCGTCTGCTCGGGCTTCGACCTCCCTCGACCTTCGGCCCGCTCGCGCTCGGAACTCGCCATGGCATCGGCCGCGGGTGATCGGTCCCGGCGCCGGCGTCGGGCGGTCGACCGGGCTCGTCAGCGGCGGCGGACGACGCGGATGGCGGCGGCGGCGGCGGCGGGATCGCAGGTCATGCCGGTCGGCGGCGGCAAGGGCGGCATCTACGCCCAGGTCTGGCGGCTCCATCCCACCATGCCTTACGACGCCCCCTACGGCGGCGGCGGGCCGGCCAGCCAGACCTCCGACGGCGCCCCGTTCCAGACCCTCAACGCGCTGATCCTCAGCTACATCGACAGGCCCTGTCGTCAGCATCGTCCCGGCCAATACCAGTCGGCAGCAACGTCGCCACCACACCCCGCCGGCATCTCCGTCACCGCCTTCGACGGCCTGGGGACCTTCACCTTCAGCGCCGGCGCCAGCTACGACATCGACGGCCAGATCGTCAGCGGCAGCTTCAGCACCACCGACAGCGCCACGCTTCAGCTACAGCTTCCACGAGGTCGGCTACACGCCCGACGGCAACCAGTTCACGCTCGACGACTCGGGCGGCGGCACGCTCAACATCCACGCCGATAACGGCAACTCCCTCACCCACTCCCTGACCAACACGCTCGCCGCGCTCGGACAGCTACGCGCTGACCCAGGTGCTGGTCCAGAGCGACGCGATCGCGGGATCGTACACCTCGGCCGAGAGCACGACCGACACGGCCGGCGGCTCGGACAGCTTCACGATGACCGAGACCCAGACCGAGACGGTCAACGGCTCGGGCAGCATCACCGGCGGCTCGGACACGCTACACCTACAACGAGAACGGCACCGACACCTCCAGCCTCTCCGACCAGGGCAATGACACGGTGGCGGGCGTCGGGGGCGTCGGCGACAGCGGCACGCTCCTCCGCGGGCGGGTCGGACACCGGCGGCCACACCGACCACGTCACCGGCGCCGACACGATGGGCTCCGGCGGCTTCCTGCCCCACGGGACGCGACAGCTTCACCTGGGGCGGCAGCGATTCGGAGAGCTGCACCACCACCGAGACCGACGCCGACGGCGTCACCGTCTGCGGGCGACGGCGAGACCGACTCGGCCACGACCACCGAGACCACCAGCGACTCGGACGAGCGACGGCCAGACGGGCAACGAATCCTACACCAACAGCGAGGGGACCAGCTTCAGCTGGACCGAGACGGTCTGCTACACCGAGAATAGCCAGGACCAGGGATGCGACCAGGGGACCGAGACCGACGGCGAAGCCGACACCGATCCCGACGGCGGCGACGCGGGCCAGGAGCGGCGCGACCTTCAGCTCGACCGACACGGATCGAGGCCACGGGACGATCAGCCTGTTCTGAGCGACACCGGCACCCAGACCCTGACCGCCGGCATGATCAGCCGGCGGCAGCTCGTCTTCTACTGGGTCGAGGATCCGACACGATGACCGACACGGACATCGAGACCGACACCGATTCGTCCAGCGCGTCCGACAGCGGGTCCGAGATCGATTCGGGCGACAGCGTCGAGCTCCGTACGGCGAGACCGAGACCGACGCCGAGACCGACGACCGACGACCGACGATCGATCACAGCGAGACTCGATCGAATCGGGCTCCGAGACGATGGGCTCGTACGGGCTGGTGAGCGGCGGCTCCGAGTCGCGTCGGCTGCTCGACATCTCCGACGATCGAGCACGCACGAGCGACGAGCGAGCGGCGACACGGTCACGCGCGATCGAGACCGAGACCGACGACGTGGCCGGCGGCCTGGAGACCGACTGGTCAGCACGGTCGAGACCGACCAGGACACCTCGGGCGAGAGCGAGACGGAGGATTCTACGGCATGGTCCCGACCGGCGGCAGCCGGACGCTGGGTGCGGGCGGGCTGGTCGTCGGCTACACGCTGACGGATCAGTCCGGCATCGGACTCCATCACCTCGACCAGCAGCGAGACCGACACGACCCAGGACAGCGGCACGGAGTCCGACCCGCTGCCGGGCGAGACCGACACCGACTCGTACTCCGACTCGCGAATCGGACGTCGGTCCGAGACGACGGCGAGTCCGACATCGACTCGGACGCTCGGAGATCGAGCAGGGCTCGATCACCATCGGCTCGGGCGGGTCGGTCACCGGCGGGTACGAGACCACCAGCCTGACCGACACCGACATCGAGACTGCGATGACGATCGACCGAGACCGACACCGAGATCGACCTGGACTCCTCGACCGAGATCGTCCAGCGAGGGCGGCGACTACGGAGTGGACCAGCCTGACTTCCAGCGAATCCGACGCCGACACCTCGACCGAGACCGACATCGACACGGCGACCGAGGCGGACACCTCCAGCCTGACGATGGGCGCCGCGGGGGTGGTCCTCTCGGGCAGCACCTACGAGTACGACGACGACATCCGACACGTATCACCGAGAACGACACCGACACCGGCACGGCGACCAGCCAGGAAGCAGGACACCTCGACCGAGGACGTCGGCGGCAACACGACCTCGGACAGCGACAGCACCAGCGAGACCGACACCGATTCGAGCACCGACAGCGACGCCGGCACCGACTAGTCCACCGGCACGGAGGCCCTCAGCCAGGGCCCGGGCGGGCTGGTCACCGGCGGCAACACCAGCGACACCGACACCGAGACCGACGTCGCCCACCGAGACCGATCTCCGACACCAGCACCGAGTCCGGCCCGGCGACCGAGACCGACTTCCAGGGGGAGGCCGCCGACAGCGACACCGACACGATCGGCACCACCGGGACCGACGCCGACACGGTCCACGAGACCGACACCGATTCGAGCCACTCGGGCGAGGAGGACAGCGACGTCCTCGGCGCGGCCGAGGACGTCCTGAGCGGGTTCTCGACCGCCAGCGAGACCGACACCGACACGCGACCACACCACCGACACCGACCACGACACCACGACCACGAACGAGAGCGACTCGTCGAGCGAGACGGTGGGCGGCGAGACGTCCACCGACCAGGAGACCGACGCCAGCACCGAGACCGACAACACGACCGACACCGAGACCGACGCGCCGACCGATACCGAGGAATCGAGCGAGACCTACGGCGCGGCGGGGATTCGTGCTCAGCGGCTATGGCTCGACCTCGCTGACCGACACCGTGACCGACGACGAGACCACCAGCGACGTCGACGTGGACACGAGCACCGAGACCGAATCCGACTGGGAAGCGGAGGGCACGGTCACGCTGGATGAGGACTCCGACGAGCCCACGGCCACCGAGAGCAGCACGCTGACCGGCACCGATTCGAGCACCGACACCGACAGCGACCAGTCGAGCCAGACGCTCGGCCTGGCGGGCGAGATCACCGGCGGCAGCGACCAGGAGATCGAGCACGGGACCGACTCCGGCAGCGAGGGCACGACCGCCGGTGGTGAAGAGACTTACACCTCGACCGAAGACGACGACGAGACCGACACCGGCGACTCCGACGACGATACTGATGAGCGAGAGCGGGACAGCGATACGTCGTCCTCGTCGGGGACGTCCAGCGACGGCTAGACCGAATCCGAGTCGATGACCGACACGCTGGGCGCCGGCGGAGTGATCATCGGCGGCGGCCAGACCGAGACCGACTCGTACAGCGAGGGCTCGACGCTCTGCTCGACCGAGACCGACGGCGTGAGCGACAGCTTCGACGACGCGACCGCCGACGAAGCCGGCGACGACACGGACACCGGCTCCGACTCGGGCAGCGAAACGATCACCGAGACCGACACCGAGCCGAGCCAGGGGACGGACACGCTGACCGAGGTCCTGGGCGCCGACGGCACGATCGCCAGCGGCCAGGAGAGCGACAGCCTCAGCGAGTCGTCGGGCGACACGACCACCGAGACCGACCACCCGACCGAGACGCTGACCGACTCGGCCACGGACTCGACGATGACGTTGACCGAGACGAACAAGGAGACCGACACGGACAACGAGTCGGACCAGGACTGGGCGGTCGAGACGCTGGGCGCCAGCGGGACGATCTCGGGCGGCTCGGATTGCTTCACGGTCAACGACCTGGACACGTCGGGCGACACCTGAGCGGCACCGGCCCCGAGGACTACAACGACACGTCCGACGACCCCAACGGCACGGCGACGGTGACCGGCTCGGGCTCGTCTTCGGCCCTGACGCACCAGACCTTCGGCGACGTCCTCGGGGTCGGCGGCGACATCGCCTCGGGGAGCCTGAGCTACACCGTGAGCTCCTCCGACACCGACGCCGCCACCACGATCGAATCGGGGACCGAGACGATCGCCGACGAGCTGTCCGACGGCCCGAGCCAGACGGCCTCGTACACGCGTCAACACGACGATGCCCGACAACGCCACGGCCTACGAGACCGGGACCGAGACCCTGGGCGACGGCGGGACGATCAGCAGCGGCAGCGCCTCGTTCACCTGGTTCGATGGCAGACTCGCTGAAGCGCAACCTGACGGTCTCGGGCATCGCGGCGATCCTGAGCATCACCGAGAACAGCACCGACACCTACGGCTTCGGCGAATCGGGGACCGAGTCGATCACGACCGGAGGAGCGGATGCGCCGGGGACGGTGAGCTTCGTCTGGAACCAGATGGGGACGGATAGCTATGACGATCAACCAGGGGAACAGCGAGACGACCACTGCG
>CAWJTQ010000032.1:0-86985 GCA_963845695.1 uncultured Isosphaeraceae bacterium
GATCAGGCACTCCGGGCCCGGAAGCTTCTGCGCGATGTCCGCATCCTCCACGAGGAGCTGGCCGAGCGGCCCGATGACCCGTTCATCCTGTTCAACCTCGGTGCGATCGCGATCGAACGGAAGGACTGGCGCGAGGCTCTGGAGTTGCTCCGCCGCAGCCTGGCCGGCTCGGCGCCCACCGACTCGATCACCCGGAAGCTGTATGCCTTGATCGCCCGCGCCACCAGATGCTCGCGGAGCCGGACCAGGCCCTCGCCGCCTGTGCCGCGGGGCTCGCCGTGGATCCCGCCGACGCCGAGCTGCTCTTTCGCGAGGCGGTGGTCCGGCGTCATACCGGCGACCCTGAGGGTGCCGAGCGGTGCTGGCGGCGGATCCTGACCCTCAAGCGCCCCGAGCAGTTCGCCAGCCTCGATCAGGGGATCTACGGTCACTTGACGCGTCGCAACCTCGCCGCCCTGGCCGCCGAGCGCGGCGACCACGATGAGGCGAGTCCGGCTCTGGCAAGCCGTGCTCGCCGAATGCCCCGGCGACCGCGAGGCGCTCGGTGAAACTTCGGCAGCTCAACTCCTTGGAGCCGGTTTCATGAAGTCCAACCGGCTCCTGTTCGCCTCCATTCACAGTTATCTCGACCCGTCCAGCGGGGCGGCCCTCTGTACCCGCGAGCTGTTGGAACTCCTGGCCTCGCATGGCTGGGATTGCCCGCGCTGACCTGCGGCATCCTCGACTACCAGCGCGAGACCTCGGTCGACGAACTGTTGACCAGCCTGGAGCTCGACGGATCGGCTCGGCGGATGAATGCGTCGCTGGGCAATGGCGGGGTTGCGGAGGTGGTCGACCTGGAGACCGGCGGAGTCCGCGTCTCCATCATGCCGACGACCTTCAGCCGGGCCGAGCGCTCGCCCAGCCCGCGCGAGGGCGGCCTGTTCCTGGACCTGGTCGATCAGGTGCTCCATCGATTCCGGCCCCAGGCCCTCCTGACCTACGGCGGCCATGCCGTCAGCCTGGAGCTGATGCGACGGCGCGGGCGAGTGGGACGCCGGTCGTCTTTCACCTGCACAACTTCGGCTACAACGACCGCCGGGGGTTCGCCGACGCTTCCGCGGTCCTGTTCCCTTCCGAGTATTCGCGGCGACACTACCGCCGCCAGGTCGGCCTGGAGGGGCCGGTGATCTCCGATCCGATCCGGCTCGACCGGGCAATCGCGGACGATGCCGACCCGCGCTACGTCACATTCATCAACCCTCAGTCGGAGAAGGGCCTCACGGTCTTTGCGCGGATCGCGCTGGAACTGGGCCAGCGGCGGCCGGACATTCCGCTCTTGGTCGTCGAGGGGCGTGGCACGTCTGATACCCTGGCCCGGCTGCCGGTGGACCTCTCGGGCCTGACGAACTTGAACCGGATGGCCAATACGCCCGATCCGCGCGACTTCTACCGGGTCAGCCGCGTGGTGCTGATGCCGTCGCTTTGGCGGGAGTCCTTGGGTCGGGTGGCCGTTGAGGCGATGGCCAACGGCATCCCGGTGCTGGCTAGCGACCGCGGTGCCCTGCCCGAGACACTCGGAGACGCCGGGCTCGTCTTCACGATCCCCGAACGGTACACGCCGACGAACCCGGCGATCCCGACCCGCGCGAAGTTGCCCCCTGGGTCGCCGCGATCGAACGATTGTGGGACGATCCGCAATTCGAGGCCAAACACCGCGCCCTGGCCAGGGCCGAGGCGCGGCGATGGGATGCCGACCGTCTGGCCGAACAGTATCAGGCATTCCTGTCCGCACTCTCAGGAAATTCCTGAGCCCGTCGCTGAAATCGAAAACCTGAGGCATCCTGTAAGATAGGTATCCCTCTTCGCACCACCCGTGACGAGAATAGACGCTCCACCCAGAAGTGATGCAGCCAATCAGAATTGCGTCATGAATGCATGGACTTGGATATCCAGCTTCTCAATGACGATCGATCTTCGAGGACGCCATCAGAGGGACCTCGATGGATGGGATCGACGACTCTGATCGTAATGCGAGAATCGTCAAAACGAACCCACGACTTTGCGGATTGCACCGATTGTTCCCGCCTTCTCCGCACCTATGAGAAAGCGACGAAACGAAGCCAAGCGAGTTGGGGCAGACCACCCGTTCACTGGTCTCGACCGTCGTTCACCCTCCAAATCGACGAAACGAACCCACGACTTTATCGATTACGCCGGTTGTAGGGCGCGTCCTACGGCACGTTGTCCCGTGATCGTCCCGGAATCGTGAAAACGAACCCAGGCCGATCAGGGAGCGGATGTACACATCCTGTGTCGTATCGGGCCGCAGGTGTTGAGAAGGTCTCTCGGCACTCTCCACGGAGACGGCGATTGATCCAACCCGGCCAAACTCCTGACATCGGCCGGGCCCATGGATAAAATCAACCCTGGCGCGCGAACTCTGATCCGAACCGGAAGGGACGAGGATTGAACGATGCAACGGCCGTCCATCGACTTACGATCCGACACCGTCACCAAGCCCACGCCCGGGATGCGGAGGGCGATGGCCGAGGCGGAGGTCGGCGATGACGTCTTCGGCGATGACCCGACGGTCAAGGCTCTCGAGGAACGGACCGCCGACCTCCTGGGCAAGGAAGCCGCGGTCTTCGTCCCCTCCGGCACGATGGCCAACCAGATCGGAGTCGGCGTGAACACCGAGCCCGGCGACGAGCTGTTGTGCAGCGCGACCTCGCATGTCTACGTCTGGGAGGCCGGCGGCATTGCCAGGCATTCGGGCGTGACGGCTCGGACGTTCGCTGGCGATGGTGGGCTCCTGTCGCTCGACGACATCCGCGACGCCATCCGGCCGGACGACGCCCATTACGTCCGCACGCGGTTGGTCTGCCTGGAGAACACGCATAACCGCGGCGGCGGCCGGGTTCACCTGTTCGAGAGCATCGCCGAGATCCGCCGATGGGCGCGCGAGCACAATCTGGCCATGCATCTGGACGGCGCCCGGCTCATGAACGCCGTCGTGGCCACGGGCCGGCCCGCGCGGGAGTGGGGGCAGTCGTTCGACACGGTTTCGATCTGCTTCTCCAAGGGTCTCGGGGCACCGATCGGCTCGGCCCTGGCCGGCTCCGGCGATGCGATCCGGAAAGCCCGTCGCCTCCGCAAGCTCTTCGGCGGCGGGATGCGTCAGGCGGGGATCATCGCCGCCGCGGCCCTCTATGCCCTCGAGCATCACGTCAACCGACTGAAAGAAGACCACGCCCATGCCCAGCTCCTGGCGGAGGCGTTCGCGGATACCGACGGCTTCGCGATGGAATCCGGGCCCGTCGAGACCAACTTGGTCTGGATCGCCGTCAACCCTTCCCTGGGGACTGCCGGAGAAGTGGCTGCCTATTTGCGCTCCCGCGGCATCCTCGTCAGCGTACTCGGTCCCCAGGTCCTGCGCCCTGCACCCACCTCGACGTGACGCGCGAACAGGTCGAATGCGCCGCGGACACGATCCGTCAGATCGAGCCGGCGATGATCTCCGCCATGACCCTCGTCTACTGAATCGCCAATCGGAGGCTTCGTGACCATCGGATCGACTTCGTCAACTAACGGGGACGCCGTTGCGCAAGGCGAGGGTGTTGTGCTGGGCTCGGGTCTCCTGACCCCGCCTCAGGAGAGCGGCTCGCTGCGCGCCGGCTTCGAGCTGTTCTTCATCAGCTTCCTGATCCTGTTCCTCGAGCTGGCCTGCATCCGTTGGTTCGGCAGCACAGTGATCTTCTTGACCTTCTTCACGAACATCGTCCTGATGGCGTGCTTCCTGGGCGTCTCGGTGGGTTGCCTGGCCTCTCGGCGGCAATGGTCGTGGATCGACTTGCTCGTCCCGCTGGCGCTGGTGGCCGCGGGCTCGGCGGTCGGATTCTTGTGGTTGTACAACGCGTCGACTCGACTGATGATCGACGTCGGATCTCAGCAGTCGCCGCAGCTCATCTACTTCGGGACCGATTCGCGGATCAAGGACCCATCGAAATGGGTCGTGCCGATGGAAGTCCTGGCCGGCTACTTCTTCGTGCTGATCGCTCTGATGTTCGTCGGGCTCGGCCAGGAAATGGGGCGGCGGTTCGCCGCGATCGAGAACCGGGTGGCCGCCTATTCCGCCGACATCCTCGGAAGCCTTGCGGGCATCGTGGCGTTCGGCCTGCTGTCGAGTTTCCGGGTGCCCGCGATGGGGTGGTTCCTGATCGCGATGGCGATCGGCGTGTGCTTCGTCCGACGTCACCGATGGCTCCAGGTCATCGGCGGACTGGGCGTCCTCGGTCTCGTTGCCCTGGCGGACTGGCCATCGGATTCTCAAGGTGTGGAGACTCGGGTCATCTGGTCCCCGTATTACCAGGTCCAATTCAAGCCGAGGTATCTGTCCATCGACGTCAACAACATCGGGCATCAGGCGATGGTGGAAATCGAGAAGACCGGCCCGGCGTATCGTCTCCCCTACGTGCTCAATCGCGACGCGGGAGGGGAGTCGTTCGAGCGGATCATGATCATCGGCGCGGGTTCGGGAAACGACGTCGCCGCGGCGCTGACCCAGGGCGTCGGGCACGTCGATGCCGTGGAGATCGATCCCGTGATCAACGAACTGGGGCGAATTCACCATCCCAAACGGCCGTTCCGCGATCCGCGCGTCACGATCCATCTCGACGACGGCCGGAGCTTTGTCCGCAAGACGCCCTGGCATTATGACCTGATCGCCTACGCGCTGGTGGACTCCCTGGCATTACATTCGAGCTATTCGAGCGTTCGTCTGGAGAGTTTCCTCTTCACCGAGGAGGCGTTCCGCGACGTGAAAGCCAAGCTCAAGCCCGGCGGCGTATTCGCCATGTACAACTACTACCGGCAGGGCTGGGTCGTCGGGCGGCTGGTGAAGCTGGCGGAGCGGGTCTTCGGATCCCGGCCGCTCGTCGTCTCGATGCCGTACCAGGACGTCATCTCGCCGAACAACGATCAGCGCGATTTCGTCACGTGCATCCTGGTGGGCAACGGCCCGTCCACGGTGGTCGAACGCCATCCGGTCGAGATTCGCGGACGATGGGCCGTTGTGGCTCGGTTCTCGGGGCCGCTTCCATTCGCGGTCGAAGTACTTGGAATCAGGGAATCCGGGTGTTCCCGGCCGCTCAGTCGGTGACCCGATCAAGATCGGCCCGGCCGAAGTCGAACAGCCTTCATTTGATTGGAGTCCGACCGACGACTGGCCGTTTCTCTATCTCCGCTCACCGATGATCCCGGCACTGAGCTTGCGCGGGATCGCGATCATCAGCGTGCTCTCGCTGCTGATTCTCTTGACGTTCGCTCCGGTCCGGCGCGTCCGGCCCAACGGCCAGATGTTCTTCCTCGGCGCCGGGTTCATGCTGCTGGAAACGAAGGGCGTCGTGCACATGGCCCTGCTCTTCGGCGCGACCTGGATGGTCAACTCGATCGTGTTCTTCGCGATCCTGACCATGATCCTGCTGAGCAACCTCTACGTCATGGTCCTGCGACCCCGGCGCTGGGTCCGTATTATGCGCTCCTGATCCTCGCCCTGGCGATCAACGGTGCCGTCCCGATGGGCGTCTTCCTGTCGTTGCCGGGCGCGAGTAAGGTTGTGGCATCGTGCTTGCTGGTTTACTTGCCCGTGTTCTTTGCGGGCGTGATCTTCGCGACGGCGTTCCGCGACAGCACCCAGCCCGACATCGATTTCGGCTCCAACATCGGCGGGATCATCCTGGGAGGCTTGAGCGAGTATCTCTCGCTGGTCGTCGGGTTCAACCACTTGCTGTGGATCGCCATCGGATTCTACGTACTCTCGGCGCTCTTGCGTCCCCGGGCCACAACGGTCGCCTCCGCTTGAAAACCGCTTTGAGGGAGTCAGGTCGATGGGCGTGTCGCGCGAACCGGCACTGCATCCGTGGGTCCTGGACCTCACCGAAGCGCAGCGCTGCAACGCGAGCTCGCCGCGCGGCTCGAGACGAACCGTCCGCTGGCGCCCTATCAGACCGTGGCCGGCGCCGATGCTTCCTACAATAAGTTCAGTCCGGCACTCTACGCCGCGGTGGTCGTACTCCGCGCGGATACCCTGGAGGTGATCGATCGTGCGGGCGTCGTGGCGGAAGCGAAGTTTCCCTACGTGCCGGGATTCCTGAGCTTCCGCGAGGCTCCGGCGGTGATCGAGGCATTCCAGAAGCTCTCGATCCGTCCGGACGTGCTGATCTATGACGGCCAGGGGATCGCCCACCCGCGACGACTCGGGATCGCCAGTCATCTGGGACTCTGGCTCGGAATCCCCACGATCGGCTGCGCCAAGTCCCACCTCTTCGGCCAGTATGAAGAGCCCGGTCCGGAGCCTGGCGATTGGTCGCCGCTGACCGACGGCGACGAGACGATCGGCGCGGTGTTGAGGACCAGAGCGCGGGTGAAGCCGCTGTTCATCTCGCCGGGACATCTCTGCGACCTCGACGGGGCCATCCGGGCCGTCCTGGCCGCGACCCGGAAGTATCGGCAGCCGGTCACGACTCAACTGGCCCATCAGTACGTCAACGAGCTGAGGCTGCAAGCGGGTTCGCCCTGACGTGCAAGTCCCGATTCTCTCGGGACTTGAAAGAAACCTGGAAGGAAGAGCCTCGCAGCCTGCATAGCCAGTGTAGAGAACCGTTGATCTTCGGCGGAGCCACAATGCCAATCCCCAAGACGCTCACGACCGTCCGAAACGACCTGGCGACGCTGTTCGATGTCGGGGCGGTCGGTTGCCTGACCGATGCGGAACTGCTGGAGTGGTTCAGCAACGGGCGTGGAGACTCCGCATCGGACGCAGCGTTTGCCATGATCGTGGAACGCCATGGCCCCATGGTGCTGGGCGTCTGCCGTCGTCTGCTTGGCGACGAACACGCCGCGGCCGATGCCTTTCAGGCCACGTTCCTGATCCTGGCCCGCAAGGCCCGGACGGTCCGGGTCGAGGACTCGCTCGGGCGCTGGCTCTACGGCGTCAGTGTCCGGGTCGCGCGGCGGGCGAAGTCCGTCGTCCTGGCGGAGCGGAGTCGGGTTCAAGGCCTGGAGGGAATCGATCCGCCCGACGAGGCTGCCTCACCGGACCCGGTCTGGCGGGATGAGCTGCGGACCGTGATCGACGAGGAAGTGGTTCGCCTGCCGGTCCGTTATCGATCGGCGGTGGTGCTCTGCTACCTGGAAGGGTTGACGCAGGAGCAGGCGGCGCCGTCGGCTGCGATGCCCCGTGGGCACGGTCGAGAGCCGCTTGCACCGGGCGCGGGAGCGGCTCCGGTCGCGGTTGACCCGGCGCAGGCCTGGCCCCTGCGGCCGGAGGGTTGGCGACATTCGCCGCGGCGACGTCGCGAGCGGAGGTGCCTCCGCAGTTACTCGCGGCGACACTCGCCGTCGGGGTCCGCCTGGCAAAAGGCGGTGCGGCGTCTGGGACGATCCCGGCGTCGGTTGCCCTGCTGGTGAACTCCCTGGGAAGGACAATGCTCGTGACCAAACTCATGACGACCGCGGCAGCCGGCGTGACATTGGGCGTCCTCGCGCTGGTCGGTGGCGTGCTGGCACAGACCGGTCAAGCTCCGGCTCCGGCTTTGTCGCCCCAGGGCGAGGCGAAGGCACTGAAGGAGCCGCGTGTCTCGTCGTCGATCGTAGGTGAGAACCTTCGTCTGGACATCGAGGTTCCGCTCAATCGGATCAACCCCGACACCGTGATTCTTCGAGGGCAAGGACGGCAGGTGAAGCTTGCGGTGGGACCCCGGGTGCTCCGTCGGTTCGAGGGGCATACCGGGGCGGTCAACGCCGTCGCCTTCTCGCCCGATGGCAAGACGATCCTCTCGGCGAGCGGCTGGCCCTGGGGCGATCGGACGATCCGGCTCTGGGATCTGGCCAGCGGGGCGGAGGTCCGACGATTCCTGCCCGCGACCGAGGACCCCGGCCCGACCACTCATGGCCCGCGCGAGGTCCCGGGCGAGGTGCGCAGTGTCGCTTTCACTCCGGATGGGCGCCGGGCACTATCGGGCTCTACTGGGGGGATCATCCAGCTCTGGGACGTGGCCACGGGCCATGAGGTTCGGCGCCTGTCGGGGCACACGGGTACGATCTACGACCTGGCGATTTCCCCCGACGGCCGACGCGCTCTGACCGGGAGCCGGGACCGCACAGCCCGGCTCTGGGACATCACCACCGGCCGGGCGATCTTTGTCTTCAAGGCTCATACCGGCTGGGTCCGCTCGGTCGCGTTCTCGCCCGACGGCCGTCGCGCGTTGACGGGGGCCGGACCTGGGGACCACACGATGAGGCTCTGGGACCTTGATACGGGCCGGGAGTTGAAGTCGCTCCAGCAGGAAGGAATCGTGCGCAGCCTGGCGTTCACTCCGGACGGGCTTCACGCGATCGCGGCGGTGAACGCCCCCGCCATCGCGATCCATCTCTGGGATCTGGATCGCGGCGTCAACGTCTCACAGTTCAAGGGGCATCGGTTCGCGGTCACGAGTCTGGCGATATCCCCCGACGGCCGGCGGTTGCTGTCGACCAGCTACGACGGCACGGTCCGGCTCTGGGACATCGCCACCAGCCGCGAGCTATCCCGTCTGGCCGACCACACCGAATGGGTCTGGGCGGTCGCTTTCAGCCCACACGGCGACCTCGCCGTCTCCGCCGGCGGGGCCATGGGCGGCGAACAGACGGTCGCCCCGGGCCATGACTTCGCGCTGCGGCTCTGGGACCTTACGCTCGGCGCAGAGACCAAGAGCAACGCCGCCCCATCTCAGCGTTGACGTCGGGCCCCGATCGATGACCACCGCCGGCGGGCGTTGCAATTCCGCAATTCCGCAATCCCCCCGTGTCGAGATTGGCATTGCCCCCCCTGCCCCCTTCGACTAAAGTTCGCCAAGACTCCGGACGAGGGGAGCCCGGCGCGAGGAGCGCCAGGATGATGGACCCACGTCTCGACGTGCCAGGGAAGGAGCGTCGTGAGGATCGGCCGGTGGTTCGCCGATGCGCTGATCGTGGGTGCAGTGGCCTCGTGCTGGGGCTGCGGGCTGGTCCCGCGCCACTTCCCAAAGATGAAGGATCCGGCCCCTGTGGTCCGCGCCCGCGCAATTGGACGGGACGATCGCCAGCCGAACGTGCACGTCGTGCCGGCACTGGTCGGTCGCCTCGAAGACGGGGACCCCGTCGTTCGACTGGCGGCTCATGAGGAACTGCGGCGTCGGACGGGCCGCGACTTCGGATTCGTCCCGTGGGGCAGCCCGGAGGACCGCGCCGCCGCGATCAAGCGATGGCGGGACTGGCTCGCCGGGCCGCCGGTGCCCGCCGAGCCCGTACCCAAGGCGATCTTCCCGTCTTCCCCGGTGAGAGCCCTCGCCCCAACGCCCGCTGACTCGGGTCAGCCGGCCCTCCCTTGAGGCGCGATCGCGGAGGATCCCTGCCATGAGCACGACCTCGGATGCCCTGCCGACACCCCGCCTACTGAGCCCTCTGGCTTGGGTCGGGCGGTCCGTGATTGTGGGCATATCCTATGTGGGAGGAGTCGTTCTTCTGGCCTGCTCTGCCGCCGGCACGGTCTTGCAGCCCGCCCGTGCGGCGACCGAGCGCTCACCCGGTTTCCGCCGGACGATGGTTGCTCAACTTTCCTGGATGCTCGCTTTCGGCATTCCCCTGGTCGGATTGGTTCATATTGCGATGGGGTCGTTCCTGTCGCTCCAGGCCTATTACGGGAGTACGTTCGTCAACGGCACTGGCGCGGTGGTCGGTGTGGGATTACTACGGAACCTGGGGGGATTGATGACCGCGATGACGCTCTCGGGAATCCTGGCCGCACGGATGATCCCGGAGCTGACCCGGCTGGCGCGGTCCGTCAGCGCCGTCCAACCCCCGATCCCGGACGTACAGGGGCCACTGGTCACTCCCGGCTCTCTGGCCGCGCCTCGGGTCGCCGCGGCGGCAGTCGCCTGTGTCTTCTTGTCACAATGGGGGATCGCTGTGGGTACCCTGGTGGGCTGGCAGGCATCCGAGTCGATGATGGGCCTCCCGACCGAGACCTTCTTCCTGATGCTGGTCCGGATGGTCCAGTTCCGCGATGTGGTGGGATTGATCGTCAAGGGGCTGCTCTTCGGCACGCTGGCGGCCACCATCTGCTGCCACGAAGCGTTTCGCGAGGCGGCGCGGGCCGTGGCGGACACGCCCGGAGCCGGCCGGTCTCACGCCGACGCGGGGGTGCCCCTGGCAACCCCGGTCTTCCGGGCGGCCTGCCTGGGAATCGTGGCCATCCTGATCGTGAACCTGAGCTGGTTCATCCTGGTTTATCATGCGGTCCCATTCTACGGGCCGACGCTGCTGAAGCCGCCGGGCTTCTGAGAGACAAAGCGGCGGTTTCCTGGGTCGGGGATGGTCCCCGGGAGAGGAATCGACATGAGCGCCCGCTCTTCGGTCCGCGAGATTTGGGTCGGCCTGATCGTGATCGTCGCCGTGGCCGGACTGATTGGCCTGGTTGGCCTGGCGAGCGACGGGCCCGGCTTCCTCGCGCCACAACGGACGATCGACGTCGTCTTCCGCGACGCGCAGGGACTTCGGGTCGGTAGCCCGGTGCGCGTCGCCGGCCTGGACACCGGTAACGTCGTCGATCTCAGCGTGGTGGAGGTGAAGGGGGCGCTCCGCGCCCGGGTCCGGATCACCCTGCCCTCGAACCTGGTCAAGAAGCTGCGAGAGGACGTGAAGGTCACCATCCAGCCGGCACTGACCGGGATGAGCCATGTCAACGTCGTCTCGATCGGCCAGTCGAACGTGCCGCTGGAGCCCGGGAAGCTGCCCATCATCGGGGTGGAGACTTCGTTCTTCGACCCGATCATCGAGCAGGTCGGTCTGGGCCCGGTCGAGCGGAACGACATCCGCCATATCATCGGCGAAGCGCGGCAGACGGTCGATTCGGTCGCGCCTCGGCTGCGGCAGATCCTCGCCACGCTTCAGGAGACCTCCTCGAATCTCCACCAGATGAGCGAGCAGATCCGACCGGTGGTCGCCTCCACCGTTGGCCAGATCGAGGACCTGACCGGGAGGGTCAACCGCAATGCTCCGAAATTCGAGGCGACTCTGGCCCACATCGAGGGCCTGACGGGGCAGGTGCACGGCATCCTAGGCGATAACCGGGAGAACGTCCGGCAGAGCCTCTCCTCGGTTCGAGACCTCACCGCCTCGCTCCACGACATTGTTCTCAAGGATCGTGTCAAGGTCGAGCGGCTGCTTGATGGGATGGACTCGATGCGGGCCCGCTCTGAGCGCGTGCTCTACCAGGCTGACCAGATCTCCGGACAGATTGGTAACATCCTGGCACGCAGCCGAGCGGAGATCGAGCGATCCGTCTCCAACGTCCGCGATGCCACCGATTGGGCGGACAAACTGGTCCAGAAAATCTACACCAACCCGTTTGTTCTGAGCCCCTTCTACAAGCCCTCTCATGAAGACCTCAGGGTGCAGGCGGTTTACGACGCGGCGCTGGTCTTCACCCACGGTGCCCAGGAGTTGCGCGATGCGATCAAGACGCTGGAGACCTTGTCAGCCCGCACGACCACCGCGCAACAGCAGCAGGATGTTCAGCAGCTCCAGCAGAGCATCCGCGTCCTCGCCAACCAGTTGAACGAGTCCTCGCAACGGCTGGCCGATTCTCTCAAGCCGGTCGGTCGCGAGCGAGTACGGCGGTGATCCCCGGGAGGAAGACTTTGGTGGTTCGTGTTGGGAAAGTGGGGGTGCCCTGCGCTGGGCACGGGTCTCCTGACCCGCCCGGGTGCACGACCTAGGTCTCCTCCTTTTCCGCCCACCCGATTCTTCACAGGGGTCAACTGGGTGACCCTATCTTCCGGTCTTTGATTAAACTCGCTCCAGCTTCCATCCGATATCCTCAGTAGTTAAAGAGACGCCCGACAACGGGCATCACGGCGTGGACGGAGACCGGAGCCGGAGCTCCGCTGACCCGAAGCGGGACCCTCGCTCAAGCGGCCTCCGTGGGTATCGAGTCTAACATCACGTGGTTCTGCCGAAGGCGGAGCCGTCGGCCAAAGCACCCGATTGGGAGGCGCAATGGAAATTATCGGCGCTGGGGGAACTTCAGGCCCTCAACCCATTTACCCGCGATTGGCTGCATTCAGCGTGGATGCCGGGCAAACGGTGCACGCTGGTGCGCCGCGCGATCATGTCGAGATCTCTCCCCTGGGACAGATGCTCGACGGGATCAGTCAGTTACCCGAGATCCGCTACGAAAAGGTTGAGGAGATCCGCCGGCAAATCGCCGCGGGTTCGTATGAATCGCCCGAGAAGCTCGAGCTGGCTCTGGACCGCCTGCTCGACGAGTTCCGGGCCTGGTAGTAACCCGACACGAACCAAAGGAAAAATGCGGGAACGCATGGTTCCGGGGCACGGACCTGTGTCGCGCCGGTAGGCCGGGCACACGGGCCACCTGCCACTCAATGCGATCTCGGTGCAAGCGAATCGGCCGGCGTGGGAGATCCTTCTGGGGTTTCCGACGTCGGCTGTTCGGCTTTGCTCCCCTCAAAAAACGGAGCGGCTCGCGAAAAATGTCTTGGCAACTGATGTGAGATTGCGAAACAATACTGCGGAGCGACGGCCGCATACCACCCTTCCTGGAATGAAGTCTCTCACTCAAGAACCTGGGTGTCCGATTCCGGTTCGCCTCGTGGGGACCCGCGGCGGATCGCACCCCGAGGAGGTCTGCATCGTGGATACTTCGCCCGCCTCGTCTCTGCCTCCGCACGGAGGACCCCTCTTGCAGGATCGACCGACCGGCCTCGCCAGCGAGCCCCTGTTGCACGGCCTCTCGCCGGTCGAGGAGACTTTGATCACGGTCCTGTTGAAAAAAGGACTGCTGACGACCGAACAGGTTCGGACCGCCCAGGTCTACGGCCAGGAGCACAATCGCGACCTGCGTCAGTCGATTCTCGAGCTCAATCTCATCTCGCCGGACCTGCTCAATCAATTGGCGTTCGAACGCCTGAGCACTCTGGCCAGCGACAACGGTCAGACCGGTGCGGTGGCACCTGTTGTGGCAACGGGTGGCGGGCCTCTCTCGCCCAATCGCACCCAGCATCATCGCGACATCCGCAAGGATCTCCAGGAGAAGTCGGTCACGGCAACCCTGTCGGAGCTGGTCCACGAGATCCTGGTCCGAGCGTGTGACTGCCAGTCCACCGACATCCATTTCGATCCGCTCGAGAACGGACTGCGCGTCCGATATCGCATCGACGGCCAACTCCAGGATATCCTCTTCGTCGAGCCGGCGATGGCCACGCCGGTCATCAGCCGGCTGAAGATCATCTCGGACCTCAACATCGTCGAGCGCCGGCATTCTCAGGATGGACGGATCACCATCCTTCACCACGGTCGGCCGCGCGACCTTCGGCTCGCGACCTTTCCGACGACCTACGGCGAGAAGATCGTCATCCGGATCCACGAGGTCCTGACCGATGTCCAGGGGTTCTCGCAATTGGGGATGACCGCCGATCAGGCGGCGTCACTCGACCGGCTGATCTCCCAGCCTTACGGCGCGGTCCTGGTGGCCGGCCCGGTCGGGGCCGGAAAGACTTCGACGCTGTACACCTGCCTCGAGCGGATCAACTCACCGATGAAGAACGTGATGACGATCGAAGATCCGATCGAGCACCGCATCCCCGGCGTCAATCAGACCCAGATCACCCCGGGGGAGATGGGGTTCGGCGAAGGCTTGCGCGCGATGCTCCGCCAGGACCCCGACATCATCATGATCGGGGAAATCCGCGACGACGAGACGGCGCGGATCGGCATCCGTGCCGCCCTGACGGGCGTCCTGGTCTTCAGTACGCTTCACGGTTCGGATGCTCCGGGTACGATCAGCAATCTCTACAACTTCGGGATCCCCGGTTATCAACTCTCGAGCAGCTTACTGGCAATCGTCTCCCAGCGGTTGGTCCGCAAGATTTGCCCCTATTGCCGGGTGCCCTACACGGCGACCGAGAAAGATGTCATGGCCCTGGAGCTCGATCCGGCCGAGTATCGCGACCTGCGCCTCCACAAAGGTCTGGGCTGCCCCGCCTGCTTCCAGACCGGCTACCTGGGCCGGACCGGGATCTTCGAGATCATGTCCATGGGAGAAGAACTCCGCGACCTCGTGTTCCAGCAGATTCCCAAGGATGTCCTCCGCCGTGTCGCCGTCAACCTGGGAATGCGAACCTTGAAGCAGAGCGCGGTCGATAAGATCTTGGAAGGCACGACGACGCTGGAGGAGGCATACCGCGTCGTCTCATTCTGAGTGTAGCCGGATTCCGTGGGCACGGCAGAGTGCGTCGAATTTAGCGATCAGGACGAGAATGCCAACCGACAAGGAGGTCGGCCATGCAGGTCAGAGGGTTACGGCGGCATACGGGGTATCTCCTGGGTGCGGGACTTCTGCTGGCGGTCGTGAGCCGGACCGCGGCATGGGGAGACGACTCGGGATTCCTGGGCCGATTATTCCGACTCGGGGGCAATTCCTCCTCGTCGAACCACAGCTCGCCCGCGGCAGGGCCATCGGCTACGCTCCCTTACGGGCCGCCGGGGACCTTCGTCTCACCTGCTGGCTCGCCCACAGGCTCACCGGCTCCCCTCACAACTTTCGGCGGTCTGCCCGAGACGCCCGGCCTTTCGTCCCCCGCCGGCCCTGCCCAACGTCTCACCCCCAAGTCCCGGGTCAGCTCCGCGGTGACCTCCGCCGACCCGGTCGTGACCCGGCTGGCCCTGGGTCGCTCCAATGACGGCAGTCAGTTCGGCATGTTCCTCCAGGTCTTCACCGACGGCACCGTCATCGATTCCGAAGGCGTCCACCATGTCCGGCTCGCCGACCTCAAGCCCATCCTTGACGCCGTCCAGTCGGGTGAGCTCTATCGGGTGCGTGGCCACTGCGGAGCCCCTTCCACGGATTTCATCGAGTACGTGCATGTGGTTGTTTATGAACGGCGGTTTGGCCGCCTGATGGCACATGCCTTCTCCTATTCCGGGAACCCGCAGGGATGCGATCATGTGATCCGCCATTTGCACACGGCGTTGGAGAACCTTCAGGCCAAGCTGAGCCACCATGCCGTCGTGGAGCCCGCCGGCGCGGTCCCCAGCTCACCGGGAACCCTGTACCGTTCGCCAGCATCTACGCCCTCGAACCCGATCAATCCAGCGCCCGTCGTGCCGTTCGGCCTTGAGCGACAGCCATCGGCTTTGCCCACAGGCACTCCGTCCGGATCGGTGATCCCGCTGACTCCCGCCGAGCCCGGCCACTAACTCCCAACCAATGGGATTGCGATATGTCGAGAGCCGGCCAGGACTTGGTTTCGCGCCCCTTGCTCCATGGGGATCGAGGGAGCACGGTTATTGCAAGTCCCCCTCCAGTCGGCTGGCTGATCGGGGCACCCCCAGATAGAATGAGAATCATTATCGATTTGCAATCAGGACCCGATGCCCAGGCAACAGGGCCCGGGGGCTGCTCCGAGGAATCCCGTCGTGGCGGAAGCTCAGCGCGATCAATTGACTCCGCTCACTGTCTCCGGTTCTCCGGTCGAGAAGTTCCGCGAGTTCCTGGAGATCCGCGGTGACAAGCTGACCGAACGACGGCGTGTCCTCGTCGATCACATCTTTCACTCGCATAAGCATTTCGACGCCGACGAACTGGTCCGTGACCTGCATGATGCCGGTCAAAGCGTCAGCCGCGCGACCGTCTACCGAACCTTGCGATTGCTCGTCGAGGCCGGGCTGCTCCGCGAGCTCCGGCTGACGAATCGCAGTGCGTTCGAGCACGACTATGGATATCCCGCTCACGACCACCTGCATTGCACCACTTGCAACCGGATCGTCGAATTCCGCAACGATGAGATCCTGCGGCTTCGCGATGCCGTCAGCCTGGCTCACGGGTTTCGCCCCACCGGCCATCGCTTCGTGATCTCGGGGATATGTCCCGCTTGCAGTCGTTCCCACACCCCCCGGCGCCGGCTGGATTTGATCTGATCCTGCGTTCCCATCGCTCTGAAGTTCGAAGGCACCAGATCCGTGTGAGGATCGCTCGGTCGCAGGCACTATAAGTTCGGCGGGAGCGAGATCATCCAGTCGCGATCATCCTCGAGCGAACCACGACGATGGACCCTGTCAGGACGCAAGACGCGTGGCGGTCACTGGATACGCTGCTGACCGTCGGAACTCTGGGGACCCTGACCGACGGTCAACTCCTGGATTGCTTCCGGGACCGCCGCGATCCCGCCGGCGAGGAGGCTTTCCGGATCCTGGTCGAGCGGCACGGGCCGATGGTCCTCGGCCTCTGTCGGAATCTCATCCGGGATCCCCATGAAGCCGAGGATGCGTTCCAGGCGACATTCCTGGTGCTGGTGCGCAAGGCCGAGTCGATTCGGAGCCGGGAGACGATTGGCCCCTGGCTCCATGGGGTGGCGTGTCGGGTCGCCCGACGCGCCCGCTTCCGGTCGAACCGGAGGCACCAGCGCGAGGTTCCGGTCGTCGCCGAGATCGCCGTCGCCGACCCTCCCATTTCCGATTTGCAGGATACGGAACTGCCCATCCAGAAAGAGATCGCGCGGCTGCCGGAGTCGTTCCGAGCGCCGATCGTCCTCTGCTGCCTCCAGGGATTGAGCTACGACCTGGCGGCGCGCCGGCTGGGCATTAGCGAGCCGACGCTCCGGGGGCGGCTCCATCGCGCCCGCAAACGGCTGGCCGCGCGGCTGCGACGTCGCGGGATCGGTGCTCCGCTCGTCGCCGGAGCCATCGAATCCCCTTACGTCTCACTCCCCGCACTCCCCTCGTCATTGGTCGAATCCACGGTTCAGTTCGCGTCGCGGTGGTCGTCGATCAGCGGATTGCTCGTCGGGACTGGTGTGATCCCCGAGTCGGTCGCCGCGCTCGCCCAAGGAGTCATCCACGCTATGCTCATTCAAACGCTCAAGTTGACCGGTATCGCGGCACTTCTGACGGTCGGCGTGGTGGGGTCCGTCGTGCTGGCCCAGCAGGGCAAGGTCGGGTCCAGGGAGCCGGCGCCCGGCGCTGTCGTCGCATCTCCCCAGAAGGGAGCCGCCACGACGACTCCAAAGCGGGAGCAACCCACCCCCCAGCAGCTCGCGGAGAAAACCCGGCAGATCGAGATGGCCCTCGACGAGCCGATCACGATGTCCTTTGCCAACGAGACGCCGCTGGACGACGTGCTCAAGTACATCAAGCAGGCGACGACCACGCCGACGTTCCCGGGCATCCCAATCTACGTCGCGCCGCTCGGACTGAAGGAGGCAGGAAAAACGATCCATTCGACCATCCAGATTGATATGGAACACGTGCCGCTGAAGGACAGCCTGCGCATGGTCCTCCAGCAGGTCGGCCTGGCGTATCTTGTAAAGGATGGTTTCCTGATGATCGATTCGCGGATGTCGATCATGGAGCGGCGTGTCGAGGTTCTGGACGAGAAGCTCGACAAGGTCCTGGAGTCGTTGCAGCGTTGGGAGCGGGCGCGGTGATCGCGCACGCCCTTGCTTTCCGAAACGGATCTGGCCAGTCCGTATTGCAATCCCCGGCGATCTGGCTAAGATTCTCCGGCGCGGCGATCCACGCCCAGCGGGTCATGGCCTATCTCAACCGCGGGATCGCGCACCGTCTCGGCCGGCTTGAGCGTCACATCAGCCGTCCGAGACTCACAAGGGGAGCGATCCCACAAATCCCCAGGTGGCCGGGAGGGCCGCCGACCGCGAACCACCTCGACGCGGATCCCCGGATCTCGGCGCGGGCGGCCATTTCCAAGGATGGAGACGATGGAAATCATGAAACGACAGTTAGTCGCCGGCCTGTTAGGGCTGGCCGTGGCCGGGTGTGCCCAGTCACGCTCGCAAATGCCCAAAGGGGCCGCAGGGCCGACCCCGAGTCCGGTCGGGATGACTCCGGTCCCCTCGATTCACGACAGCATTAATCGGGGCACCGGGGGGCCGGCGATGGCCCAGGCCACACTCCCCGACCCCGCCGACTCGCGATGGAACGGCCGCGCCTCCGGTGTCCGTGGCATCGGGTCCTGGGACGGGCAGCGGCCCAGCGCAAGGCTCGCCCCAGCCTTCGGAGGCTCCGGGCTCGCTGGCTGGTGCGCCAGGCTCGATCGCCGGTCAGGAATCGCAACTCACCGCGCGGCAAGGCGCCGGGATGCCGACTCAGACCGCAACATCCCTCGCGCCCGCGATGGCCGCGGGAGCCGCCGGTGGTACCCTCGCCGGCATGCAAACCCAGCCTTCTGGACCGTCCGGTTCGGGCGGAGCGTCGATGGCGCCGGCCCTCGCAGCCGGGGGACCGACCGCCGACGAACGAGCCCAGGCGGGACCGACCGCTACGCCGCCGGCGCTCTCGGTGCCGACGAGCCTGCCACGGCCCGGCGGTCCCATGCCCGAGTCGATCGCGAATTACGAAACCACGGCGGCGGCGATGCCGAGCCCGTCATCGGGTGCTGCCGCGCCGAATGCCGGATCGCCCGCCAACCAATTGCCGCAGTTGAGCACCACACCGCCCGCGGCCGGTATCACGGGGCCATCGAGGGCGGGATTCTCGCCTGGCCCGGACGCCCCCTTGCTCGACCCGAGCACCGCTGTGACCGGGGACACTCGGGGCCCCGCGCTGCGCGATCCCCAGACCCCCGCTCTGAACCCGACGTCTCCCCCGGCCCTAGCGGCCGATCCGGTGCTCGGCCCCTCGACCTCGCGGATTCCAGGACCGTCCGCAACCGGCGGGAGTGCCCCGGCATCGAAGCGCCGTGGAGATCCCCTCCTCGGGCCCAATCCGGACCTGATGCCCGAACTGCCACCGTTGCCGGCCCCGTCTCCGGCAGCCAAACCCGTCTCGATCGGAGCGGCTGCGCCCGCGGGTGGATCGCCAGCAGCGGAAACCGTGCCACCCACGGGACCGGCCGACGCACCCGGAGGCACGCCCCCAGATCTGGGCCCGCCGGCCGACGCCCCAGGCCCGCCCACCAGCGACAATCGGCCCGTCGATTCCACCAAGGTGGCCCAGATGCCGATGCCGGAGCTCGCTCCGGCATCGGGTCAGGCACTCCCGACAACGCCCGCCGCGGAGATGCCCATGCCGGAATTGACCGCGGTGCCGAGCCGGGCTGCGACCACCCTCGCGGCAGGTCCGGCCGCACCGGTATCGGATCCGATCACGTCGTCCACAACGCGGCGCGCTTCCACGCGCCGCGATGTCCAGGTCGTTCGAACGTCCTTTCAGAAACCCGCCTCCGATCCGTCCTCGACACCTCGGAGGCATGCCATGAGGGATACCCCTCAGATCGCGGCTCGGGTCGGCGACGACGTGATCACTCGCCATGACCTGATCACTGCCATCAAAGAGTTCTGCAAGAGTAAGAATATCAGTTTCAGTGCGATGCCCCCGAAAGAGCAGAGCGGGATCGCCATCATGGTGCTCAACCATCTGATCGACCGGAGCCTGCTGGCCCAGGAGGCCAAACACACCATCAAGGACCCCAAGCAATACGATAAGTTCATGGAAGTCGCCGACCAGGTGTGGCGCGAGGAGGAAATCCCACCGCTGGAGTCTCAATATGTGGTCGACAGCGAGCAGCTTCTTCGCGAGAAGCTCAAGGAGCACGGCCGCTCCCTCGAGAGCCTCCATCAGACCTTCCGACAGGAATTCCTCGCAGAACAGTTCCTGCACCAGAAGCTCAGGGACCGGTTGAAGGTCGAGCTGCCCGACCTTCTCAAGTATTACAACGAGCACGTCGGTGAGCACGAGTTCGACCGCCCCGCAGAAATCACCTGGCGCGAGCTGGTGATCGAAGTCGGTAAGTACTCGAGCCGGGAGGTTGCCCGCAAGAAGGCGGATGAGTTGCATGAAAAACTGCGGCGTGGGGCAGATTTCGCCCAGCTCGCCCGCGCCGAGAGTGATGGTCCGAGCAGCTCGCGGAATCAGGGGGGATTGATGCAAACCTCGCCCGGTGCCTACGCTGTACCCGTCGTGAATGAGGCGCTCGTCTCCTTGCCCATCGGACAGTTCAGCGACATCCTCGAAGGTGGCAATAGCTTCCACATCGTCCGCGTCGAGAATCGCCGGCCTGCCGGAGCCGCGTCCTTCGCGGAAGTTCAGGACAAGGTCCGCTCCATCCTCACCGATCAGAAAATGCAAGGCGAACGCAGCTCATTCATCGCCAAATTGCGCCAGAAAACGCTCATCACCACCATTCTCGACCATACCGAGAACGATCCCGGTGAGGCCTCACAATAAAGAGCACACTCCGGTCTCAAATCGCCATATCGCGCAAGAGATCCTGCCGATCCGGCGTTAAATAATCCATTCTTGGTCTCCACGACACGACGAAGAAAAATTAAGCGATATAACGGAAACACGTTTGCAGCTGCTGAGGAGCATCGTGAGATCGCGAGTTGAAATCGGCTCGATCAAAGATCCATCGCCACGAAGACATGATTGTCATAAAGGATTGGGATTCCGGATTCGGGATTGAAGCAACGCGCCTTTAGGTGCGGAACGGAAAGCCTGACCTGGTAAGAGGCAAGGATGACAGGCTCAGAAGATGCGGCCGGCCTGGTCCGGTGACGTTCAAAAATGGGGAAGAAAATGGCTCCAAACTCTTGACAATCGCGAAGCAAGGAGTAGTCTATGCGGTGTCGGTTGAGAAGCTTCTGAGAAGCACCTCCCTCCGACCGAGGCGTCTGTCTCGTTTATACAAGGCCTCTTCTCTGTTCCGGCCCCGTCGATCCGTAGCCATACGGGTCGGCGGGGTTTTTGAGTTCAGCCCGTGACGGAATTCTCCTGGGAAGGCAGCAACCCGGTCTTCTTCCTGCGCGGGGGGAGCCGGCATTGGATGCTCAAGCTCGATGAGGACCATCCCGGTCTGTCCTGGCCGGAGGGGATTGATGGCGGCAAGCTGCTGGCCTTGCAGTCGGTCGCGTCCATTGGCCGCTGCGACGAGGCGGCCTTCGGCGGTGCGAGTCTCATCGAAGTGGCGCACCATCGGGACCGCATCGAGGCGACATTCGCTCCTCCCGGTTGGGGCGGCCTACGGATTCGCGCCGCCTGGTCTCCGGCCCCGGTGGGAGAGGGTGTCGATCTGGAAGTCCAGATCCAGGCGGCGACAGCCGAGGTGTTTGAGCAAGTCGAGGTGGGAGTTCTCAGCGAGTGGGGTGACGAAGTCAACAAACCACGAGCCAGCCGGGTCGAGCCACGGGACGCTCGCGCGGCCGTCCTGAGCTACGACGGCCGCGAGTCCCCCCGCACGCTTCAAGACCTGACGACTCTACCGGTCCCACAGTCCTCTCCACACTCTCTCCCACCGCGGTTCTTCACGGAATCCGGTTCTTCGCACGACCTGGGTTACGCCGAGATGGTGCAGCCCAACGATTGTGCGCGGCGGATCAGCCGCGAGCCGGTCGGATGGCCATCCAAGCCGCAGACGTCCCTCTCGACTCGCTATGCACTCTTCGGCCATGACCTGGAGAAAGGGGTCGTGCTTCGAGCGCGCCTGCGGGGAATCTGGCTCCCGTCCCAGTCTCCGGAAAAGGAAATCCAGCGGCTCTACGAGGAGTTCTTGCGCGAGCCTCCGTCTCTGGGACCGTAACGATTTCCCCGGCATCGCACCTCTGATCCGGGATTTGTTGGTTTGTGGTCCTTTATGCGGTGTGACACCCGCGTCATCCCCAGGTCCAGCTCCATTCTCCATGATCCGCCGGGAGAGACATGCTCCAGGTGAGCTGGCCGCGTGGCTCGAATCTGGGCTCGGGCGTCGCGGCACTGGCCTGCCACGGACCCAACTCTTTCAGATCCGGGCACGTCAATGCCACCTGGAGGGTGACCGGATGGGCAAGGCGGGTCTTGAGCTGGAGGTGGTGGACGTTGCCGCCGATCGGCCGCTGAAGCTGATACGACACCTCTCCGCAAGGCAGCGATCGCTTCATGCCCGTATAGGGCCAGGACCCCGGCAAGACGGGGTTGACGATCAGCCGGCGCTCGATCGCATCGTAATCGAGGCCAGACAGATCGAGCATGGTATCGATAAGCATTGCGTGCAATCTCCAGGCCGTTCCGCCGGGATTGGACACCCTGCGGGCGGACTCCGTAGTGAGTCCGGCCGACCGCAGTGTGAGCCCGAGTTGAGAGAGAGGGCCGAGGATCGCTTCCAGCATGGAGACGGCGCGCGTCCAGTGCCGGCCCTGGCCGGTTTCTCGACCCAGTTGGATCAGGAACCGGACCATCCAGAGGGTCGCCAGACTGGAAACCTCGTGCTGGTCGCTGGAACTGCCAATCCGGCCAGCCTGATCTCCGATGAACGTCGCGCGCGACAGGACGTTGGGATCGCCTTTGAGCGCGCCATTGACGCGCAGGATCGTCTCCGCGGTCCGAACCAGCCGGGGGTCGGAGGCCGGGAGGAGGCCAAACGGGACAGCCAGTCCGAGCATATTGATATCCAGGGTATCGGCCCGA
Organism: uncultured Isosphaeraceae bacterium; assembly: GCA_963845695.1. Lineage (GTDB taxonomy): Bacteria > Planctomycetota > Planctomycetia > Isosphaerales > Isosphaeraceae > CAWJTV01. Next base: position 22,474 of record CAWJTQ010000032.1, read on the forward strand.
TCGATGAGATGGTCAGGATCGCTGGTCCAGAGGCCTCGGAGCTTGGAAACTCGGCGCGCCTGGAGGAAGCGGCCTGATTCGGGGTCGACCAGCCCTGGGCTCGCCGGTTGGTTGGCGACCGACTCCCGAAGGATGCCTTCTTCCCAGATCCGATCGGCGAAGGCTCCCCATCGACGAGCCAGTTCGTCGAGGCCTTGCTCCGCCGCCAGTCGGGCCGCGGCCCGGAGCCCGGCGACCACCGAGGCATTCGAATAGAGGAACGCGCCGAAAAGCTGATCGCCGCTGCTTGCGGAACTGATCAGGTTCAGGTCCTCGAGCATGCGGAGACCTGGGTGTCCGCCCGACTGCCCGCAGCAGACCTTCGCCGCCTGCTCCACCATCGGCCAGACCGTCGTGACCAGATCCCGATCGCCCGTCCGGCGATAGTGGCGCTCCAGGCCCCAGGGGATCATCGCCGTCTGGTCAACCGCCGGTGTCTCCCACTCCGGCACTCCGTCGATGGAATACTTCTGACACCAGTAATAGAAAGGCCGGTGGTCATCGCGGACCTGATTGAGCCAGTGATAGACTCCTCGATCGATCGCCGGGTGCCCCAGACGTCCCAGGGCGCCGCCGACCCAGATGGCCTCTCTCGGCCAGCAGTAGGCGCTGAGGCCCCGATCGAAACCCGATGCGATGGCCCCCCATTCCGCGTCAGCATGTAGCGCCGCGGCGAGGGCCGAGCGTCGCAGACTTACGGCGTAGAAGGGCTTGGGAAAATTGAGGTCGGGGATAGGCTCGATAAAGTCGTCCCACTCGCGGGCCGTCGCCTGTTCCACCTCGTCCAGGCTGACAGAGCGAAACCAGTTCAGAGCCGGTCGCAACCAGTGTTCGAAGGTCCCGCGGTCGCCCGTCCAGCCGGTGAACGCACCGCTGACGAGCAGGTCGACCGTCACGGTCTGTCCCGCCGGGAGCTCGATCGCCCGATAGAGGATCGCTTCGTTCGGACCGGTCGGCTCGCATTCCACGTTGCCCCGACCATCCAGAGCCAGTGCAAACTCGATGGTCGCATCCCGCGCCAGCTTCAGGTTGGAATGGCTGTGGCCGCGATTGATGGCCAGCAGGGCCTTGTCGATATCGTGCCAGCTCAACCCGAGATCGCCCACTCCCCCGTTGATCTCCGCCTGAAGATACACGCCGAAGACGGCGTTCTTGGCCTCGCGACCATTGTTCGTGATGAAAAACCGCTTGAGATACTGTCCCGGCGATTTCTCGTGGCCGGCGTTCAACGGCAGGCTCTCTCCCATCGCGACGAAGTCCCTCAGCAGCACCTGGATCGGCCCGTACCGCCAGTTCAGCTTGGTCGTCAGCAGGTTGGTCGCACCCAGGTACTGCTGGAACGAATCCCAGGCCCCACGCTCGACGAACCAATCCAGGCGCCGGCCCAAGGCCAGGCCGCCGATGATCGCGCGGAAGTGCGAACGGCTTCGGGGATTGTCACCCTCGCGCGGGCGGACGGACGAATGGAGACCGACGGTGGGGAAGTAGACGTCATAAGTCGAGCCACGACCATCGACCCGGACTGTCATGTGGCGGTTCCCCACCAGGCCTTCCGCCTCGGGGATCGACGACTCGGTGGATTCGGTCTGGTCCGGCAAGTTGGGACGGACGATTGTGTCCTGGTAGGTGCTCTGCCTCCGTTCGCCCCCGTTCTGCTCGATGATGGCCCGGTAATGGAGCCGGGTTCCAACACACTGGGGGGGAACGGGCGCATGCCAGAAGCTATTGCCGGCCTTGTTCTCAATCCAGTAAGCCGGCAGGAGGCCCAGCTCTAGGTCGTCGGCTGCCAGTTCCAGCCACGCACGTTGATGATCATGAACCGGGTATGACCCGATGACAACCACCGACCACATCCCCGCTCGCACCGGTCCGCCCTGCCGGCCCTTCGCCGCTGTTTCGATCCAGGTCGCCAACATCAATAGACGGTCCCACAGCCCCGCAGGGCCTCTCGGAACACCGAAGGCTGACATCCAGCCTCTTATCCCCTCGCAGCCCCGCTTGCTTCCCATGCAGGGCGGACCGACCGATTCTGATGTTTACGGAAATCGGCGCCAAGAGGGACAACATCGCGAACATCGCACTCGATGTGCTACATTCCGATGGATCCGCAGATCGGATCAGTGGAGAGGAAATGATTGAGTGGGACTCAAGAAGTCACCGAAGCACGACGAGATCGGCAACTTCTGAGAGGGGCGTGCGCCCCTTGATGAGGAAGACAAACGGGCGGGATAGCCGACGTCGGGACGGCGAGCCTGGCCGATGGCGCAGAGCGACCCCTCTCGCGGCTCGATACGCTCCGCCGTGATGGGGCCGTCAAGCCTCAACGACTGGCATCACCGGCTCAAGGCGACGGGCTGGGAGACCGGGGACTTCGACGCACGCTGAGGGGCGATCTCTTCTCGGTAAACCGGCACATCATGCGGTGCCTCGATCCCGATCCGAATCTGGTTCCGGTCAATCTTGACAACGGTCACCAAGATGTTGTCCCCGATGACAATCTTCTCCCCCAGCTTCCTGCTCAGAACCAGCATGATTATCTCCCGGTGGATCTCGATACTCGATCTTTCGTTCCCGAATTTCCCACGATGGAAGCAGTCTGTTGATCTAGCATCTCTTGTGCCAATGCTCTTCAAATGAATCCTTTCATTGTCAGAATACTCTATTGACACGGGTGTTACATCGTGAGGGCTCCGCGTTTTTTGGCCTGTTTACTGAACAAAGGAATGTTACCCTCGACGCTCTTTCCCTGGTGGGGATTGTAAAAAGGGGAAGCCAAGTTGACCTGTTGAGTGTCCTCCTCACGTAGGATCTCTCTGTGGTGCGCACATCTTTGGGAACTCCCGAATCCAATATTCGACATTCAAGATAAAGATGATTCCGGAATCGGGAATCTCAAGACGCCGACGAGCCCTTGCTGGAAGCAGCGTGCGGCTGGCAGGTTCACAGCACTCCTCTCCGGTCATAGCTGGCGGGCGTAACGAGTCAACTACCACGCCTTGTCAGACGGACGGCTCCTGGCCGATCCGCAACGGTCGGAAGCCGATCGCATCCGCAGCGACGCAATAATAGCGAACGCCTCTGACCAGACCTTGTACGGCCAAGGCCCACTGCCCCTCGATGTGAAGATGTCCATAGACACAGGCCGTGATCCCAGCCCGTTCAAATCGCTCGACCCAGGGGCCGGGCTGTCCGTGAGGGTCGAACGGGGGATAATGCCAGAGGACGTAGAGTGGCCGATCGGAATCCTCCCGGATGCGGCCGGCGTGGTCCAGGGCACGGCCGAGGGTGTCGAGTTCCCGGTCGACAGCGATTGGATCGGCAGCCGGGTCGTCGGCGTGCGGGATGGCGATTCCCCGCGTCCCGCAAACGACCACGCCGTGAATGGCCGCGGCGTCCCCATCCACGGCGATCATGGACCGGCGGAGGAGCCGTCGGACGGCCGCTACCTTGTTCCACCATCGATCGTGATTCCCAGGGGCGAGCACCTTGGTGCCCGGCAACCGCCCCAGCCATTCCAGGTCGGGTTGGAGCTCCCGATGGTTCCGGGCCATCGAGAGGTCGCCCGGAAGGAGCACGACATCCTTCGGCCGGATGAGTTCTCGCCAGTTCTGCTCGATCTTCAAGGCATGATCCCGCCAGCGCGCCGCAGACCGCTCGCGACGGTCGGGCCTGGCGAAGGACAGATGTAAGTCGGAGATCGCCCAGACGTTCATTGGGGATCGACCAAACCCGCCCCGTCACCCACGAAGGGATTGGTTCGCCGCTCGCGCCCGATCGTCGTGGCCGGGCCGTGCCCCGGGAAGACCCGGGTGACGTCCGAGAGCGTGAACAACTTCGCCCGGATCCCCGAGCGGAGCAGCTCGAAATCGCCACCCAGATCCGTCCGGCCGACCGAGCCGGCGAACAGAACGTCACCACCAAAAACGAGGGGGGGATCGAATTCGTTGCAAATGTAAACGACCGAGCCAGGGCTATGGCCGGGAACCTCGCGGACGGTGAACGTGAATCCGGCCGCCTCGAACGATTCGCCCTCGACCACCAATCGATCCGCTTCCGGACTCCGGATCGGGTGATCGAACGAGGCGCTCATGTTCGCTACGGGGTCGCCCAGCAGGTGTGCCTCGTTGCGGCCGATGATCAGCGGAGCCTCGGGGAAAGCCGCCTTCATCGCCTTGTTTCCCGCGATGTGGTCCACATGACCGTGCGTGTTGAGGATCACGGCAAGCTTCAAGTCCTCGCGGTCCAGCAGATCCAGGATCGATCCGGGATCGAACCCGGGATCGATCACGATCGCGTCAGTCCGACCCGGCCGCCAGATCAGGTAGCTGACCTCGCCGAACGGCGGCGACACGACCGCTTCCATCGTGAAGTCCGGCACAGATGTCGTACTCCCCTCTCCACAGCGCGGGCACCGCCTCGGTCCAGGCCAGGCGCCACAGCGACTCTTTTTGAAAAGACGACAGGCATTTGTAATCTCGTGTACCTCGTCCTTTTCGGTTATATCAATTCGGGCGAGTTTATTTCCAGAGTCGGGCCAAAAGAGAGCCATTTCAGAAGCCGGCCCGGGAATTGCTCCTTCGGGTTCCGTACCAGAGTTGGGAAGTCGTCGAGCCCTCCGCGTGGGCACGTTCCAATCCCGATAATCCGCCAGCTCAATGCGGCCCAACCGCCTCGATCCCCGGGAACGGGTATGCTAAAGTAATAACTAGAGGGTAGTCTCCCGTCTTCCGGGTGGTCCTCCGCCTTCTCTCCAAATCCCGCGACCTGCAAGCTGGAAGCGAATCCTCATGTCGATCCCAATGACTGGGCCGGTCCGTCTGATAGCCCTTTCGACCCACCGAGGCGGGAGGCGGCTATTCCTGGTCCTGGTGGGCATAACGGCCCTGACCTGGGTCGTGTGGGGGGGGGGGCGGGGCACAAGGGCTCATCCTCAGTCGAGCTCGAGACGTCTCGGAGAAGCGAGCGGCTCTTGCTGTCGAGAAAGCCGTGTTCGCCGGGCAATCCGAACGGGTCGTAAGAGTCTCCGACATCGCTCATCCCATCGCCGCGTCCCATCTCGATCGGGCCGATGGCCGAGCGATCCAGTCCTACATCACCCTCAAACCAGCGGCATCTGAGTCTCAGGTCGCCGACAGTTGTGATGTACGGGGAATCTCGATTGCCCAGGCGATTGCCGCCATCGAGGAGTGCCAGGCCAAATATCAGGCGATCCGCGACTACACCTGCACATTTTCCAAGCGGGAGCGGATCAAGGGGAAACTGACATCGCTTCACGTGCTCGAGATGAAGGTGCGGACCCAACCCAGCAGCATCTACATCCGGTTCCGAAAACCCGCCTCGGGACGCGAGGCGATTTACATCGCCGGGCAGAACGACGGCAAGGTTCTCGCCCATGATGTCGGCCTGAACAAATTGCTTGCCGGTACCCTCCGCCTCGAGCCCACCGGCAGTCGCGCCATGGAAGAGAACCGTCACCCCATTACCGAGGCCGGCATCGGGCCGATGCTCCACACCCTGGAGACTCGATGGTCTTCGGAGCTCGACCCCTCCGAATCCGTCGTCGTCATCCGCGACGGCCAGAAGGTGGGCGGACGTTGCTGCAAAATGGTTGAAACCACTCACCCATGCCGTCAGCCGGATTTCATGTTCTACCGAGTCCGCCTCTTCATCGACCACCAAATGGGGCTGCCCATCCACTTCGAGGCCTACGACTGGCCCAGTTCGCCCCAGGCCCAGGCGCAGTTGATGGAGGAATACACCTACGAGGATCTCAAACTCAACGTTGGGCTCGGCGACCGGGATTTCGACGTGTCTAACGCCGATTATGCCTTCGGCCGATTCTGACCCTCCGCCTCCCTCCCAGTTCTTCTCCGCGTTTAGATAGGCACGCCGTTCCCTTGATCCCCAGAGGGACTTCGCCAATACGGCGGAGACGGGAGCCTCGCCCCGTTCGTTTCCAACGGTGCAATCCTCACGATCGAGGCGGCCGGATTCCGATAGTATCTCTGACCCAGGCGGAGAAGCGCGGGGGAGAATCGGGTGGAGACGACTCTGCACGGGTAGTCTCGCGAAAAACGGGGAAAGGCGGGGACTTGCTCCATCAGGAAGGGACCTTGGCAGGGAACGGACACTACGATAGAATCCGCCCCGCCTTGAGGCCCCTGACGAGGCCGACCTCAGACGCACTTCCTTTCTCGTTCGGGGCAACCCTCTCCACGACACCGCGACCGCCGAAGTTGCTGGTTTAATATCGCGATGTTCGAGCCGATCGTACCCGGGCGGCGTTACGGTCGTCGTACATTCGTTCAGTTCCATGCAAGGAGGCGCGATGAGCACGGTTCCAACCTCCCCGGCGCAGACCCGCGTGCATATCCGTTGGATGATTCGCCGGGACATGCCCGAAGTCCTCGCGATCGAGCATGCGAGCTTTGAGTATCCCTGGTGCGAGGAGGAGTTTCTTCGCGTCCTGCGTCAGCGCAACTGCATCGGCATGGTTGCCGAGCATGGCGAGCGGATCGTGGGCTTCATGATCTATGAGCTGCACCGGAACAAGATCCACGTGCTCGACTTCGCCACCCATCGCGAGTTTCGCCGTCACGGCGTCGGCCGCCAGATGATCGCCAAACTCGTCGGCAAGCTCTCCAGCCAGCGACGAAACCGCATCGCTCTCTATGTCCGGGAGTCCAACCTCGCCGCCCAGTTGTTCTTCCGGGTCTCCGGGTTCCGGGCCACCGAAGTCATCCGCGAGCACTACCTCGATACCGGTGAAGACGCTTATGTCATGAGCTATCACATGGATGAATCGATGCTGGAAGAGGAGCGGGTCTCGACGAACCGGATTGCCAGGCAATACGGCGCCTGAGAGATCGGGACGCACCTTCACGCAGCATGCGGGAAGACCATCAACATGATCCGAGGGACTGGCCGCGACGAGGCGGCGGATCCTGGTCGGGATGGTTGGTAGGAGGGGCTGGAGCGTTCGAGTCGGGACGAGAGGATCGGGACCGAACCAGGACCACGGTCGTCGGCGGATCGAGCCGACGACCGTGGTCTTTGGCTTGAGGCACGGAGTTACGGCGAGCGATCCGGTTGAGCGCCGCCGAGAGCCTCACGGTCCCGCCAGGCGGTCACCCTGGTCTGCTTGTGGATCGTGGCCAGGACCTTGGTATCCTGCTTCGCCTCGACTTCGATTGCGATCTCATCGACGGCCAGGCGGACCTGTAGAAACTGGATCGATTGCGCCTGATTCAGCTCGACCGTCCCCGTCCTCCGACCATCCGTGGTCCGCACCGTCCCCAGTCCCTCGATCGGTCCCTCGATCAGCCTTCCCTTGATGGCTTTGACCCGGGGCGACTCGCCGCCCCAGATCCACAGAATCTCGCTCAACTTGAGCGTGGTGTCCCCAACACGGATCTCCTTGTCCTTGCTCAGGAGAGTGAACGCCTCGATCGGCGGGTTGGGTTGAACCCCGAGCTGGATCCACGGGGCGAGCTCGGTCGGCAGTGGGGTGAGCGTCATTTTGAAGGCGCCCGAGCCGGCGGGTTCGGTCGTGAAGCGGCGCGGCTTGCCGGTGTCGTCGTGGATCGCGACGACGACCGACATGCCCTCGGGAAGCCTGGCCTGGGGTGTGGAGGGCAGGAGCTGGATGGTCCAGGTCACCGGCCGTTTGCGATCGTCGTTGGTCAGCGGCGGCGGATTGAAGGCGAGTCCCGGGGCCTTGAGGAATTCGGCCAGGCGGCCCGCCGGGATCGCCAGGTTCAGCGCCGCGCCCGGCACCATCTCCGCCATCATTCCGATCACCTTGCCGGAGCCATCGAGCACCGGGCCGCCCGAATTGCCCGGGTTGAGCTGGTTGTCGAACTGGATCGCAACAAGCTGGCCTTTGTCCCGGTGGAGTGAGGTGATCCGGCTGGGTAACACCGTGATATCGGGGTACTCGGCGCGGCCGACAGCCGTCGCTTTGCCGAACGGGTACCCGAACGTGACGATGCGCGCCCGATCCTTGAGGTCGGCGTCCCGGCCCAGCTCCAGCGGGGTGAGGCCCGCCTCGGCCACGGCCTGGAGCAGGGCCAGGTCGAGCTCGTCGTCGTGGCGCAGCACCTTCGCCGACAGGATCCGCTGAGTCTCCAGGCCGATGTCAACGACGAGGCGGACCGTACCTTCTTTGCCATCGTTGTTCTCGATGACGTGCGCATTGGTGATGAATAGGCCGGACGCATCGATGCAAAATGCAGAGCCGGCGGCGCCGCCCTTTTCGTGCGTGACCTCGACGAGCGCCGTCGCCGACTTGCCGCGCTTGATCAAATCGGGCTTGAACTGCGCAGAGCCCGCCTCCCACCCACAGAGTGTGAGGAGGATGGCGAGCGTGACTGATCTGGACTGGGACATGAGTGCCCTCCGTCCGTCATGATGGGAATCATCGGGTAGTCTGGCTAATCTCCATACAAATGGACATGCGAAACCAGTGCGAGATGCTGCCACATCAGAACCGCGCCGATCACACGAGTCCGGAGTCTACGGGCGAACCCGACAGTTGTGTCACCCTCTGCGAAGGAGCGGCTCTGGATTTCCAGGCGCGACCTATGGCTGCTGGGGTCAGACCAGAGGCCGCTGGGGTGACGCCGACCCAATAACTCACGGTGAGACTGGGGGTTGGGTCAACGAGTCCGCGCCGATGGCGACGATCCGCTCGATCTCGTCCGACTTGAAGCCCAGGGCCATGGGCCGGGACACCTGGGGAAGTACCGCCACATCGTAGAGTTCGCGGACCAGTCCCTCCACTCGGATCCAGTGCGCGACGTCCCCGCTGCGCAGGTCGATGATCAGTAGGCCGCAACGGGGTTCCGCATCGCGTTTGGTCAGTTCGGTCTCCAGCCTCAGACCGCCGAACGTCTTGTCGTGGCGCGGCTGCGACAGGCCGACTACGGCGTAATCGCCGACGAAGGCGAGACCACGCAAATAACCCGGACAGAAAGTCAGTGGCTCGAACGGCCCGCCGCCAGGATCGATACTGCCGAACTGACCCTCGCCGGAATTGTGCAGCCACAGCCGGCCCCTGTAGAGACGCGGTGAATGCGGCATCGACAGCCCCGACGCGAGCACGCGGCTTTCCGGAACGTCCAGCACGACCCCGCCGTTCTGGCGACGGTCGCGCCAGCCGTCGACCACGTCGCTCTGACTGACCGCGGTGACATAGCGCGGGCGACCCTCCGCCAATGCCAATCCATTGAGGTGGCAGCGATCCTCCGCGGTCAGCTTGCTCAAGAATGCCGGCCTCCAGAGCGGAGTGAAGCTGGCCCGCACCGCCAGGGTTGCAATGCAACCGAACTTGGTGGCGACGAACACCGGTCGGCCGTCGTGATCGATGGCGATGTCGTGGATGTCCAGGTCGCCGGTGGTGTTCGCCACCTTCGGCACATAGAGCCGATCGTGTCCCTGGTAGAGCTCGCCGGGCTGGAGCAAGTTCTCGAATCGCCAGACCTGATAGCGCGTGCTCAGCCAGAGGGTCTGGCCATCGGCCCAGAGGCCCATCGCGCGGTTGAACGTGCGTTCGGTGACCGCGAGGCCGCCGTCTCGGGTGTGCCCCATGAGGAAAAGCTTGCCCGTCTGGTACGTCGTGAACGCGAGACTGACCTGTTGCTCCGCCAGCCAGGCCGCCAGCCGCATCGAGCCGCTGACTTCGACCCACGGTTCGTTCTGCCCGTTGGTGGGGGAAGGAGATGCGTCGCTCATCATGGGGCCTTGCTCGATGGTGAATCGGACCACGTTTCCTGGGCACTGCTTACTAACGACGGCATGAGAATATCAAGGTTTGTCCTGCCTGGTGCCAACGAGCCTTGAACAGGAGGGAACGAAGGATTTCAGCCGGAAATAGGGCCGCGCTCGCAATCCGCTGGCGACGGATTGTGTCCCTGTCCAGATGTCTTACCCTTCGTTTTCTTTGTGGCCTTCTGTTCATGTCTTTGTTCAGATGTCTTGCCGAATCCGCAGGCGGCGGATTGTGTCCCTGTTCAAATGTCTTACCCTTCGTTTTCTTTGTGGCCTTCTGTTCAAAGAGTCTCCTACCCAATGAAAGGCATTGAGTTCAGGTCGGCATCAGGCTCACGAGTTGTCGATCGGTCACTCATCGTTTGACCTTGCATGTGCGTGCATCGGACCGCATCAGAAAGAACGCGACGGCGGCCAGGGCCTGGAACCCTGCTCCGATGCGCTCCAACAGGCCGGGTGCCGGCGCTACCGCTTCGTCGCGAACGGGATCGTGGAATCGCCCGGTCGTTCCCCGGTCGTTCACACCGGAGACATGAGGCGGGTCGTCCCGCGCGGCTCCCGGGTCGTCGCCCTTCGTCCTGCCGCCCGGATCAGGCGCGGGCACGCGCGATTGCCCCGGTTGTCGGGGCCAAAACAGGTCCTCATTCCAGGGATCGTTCAAGGGATCGGATGCCCCCGGCAAGGTGGATTCCCCCGAGCCGCCGATAGTCCCGCAACGCCTCGTCGATCCCCACGATCAGACGCCACAGCGGCGAGGTGTCGCCGATCGGGTGCCTCGTCGAAAGCTCGGGCATGCGTCCCGTGCCATTGGCGGCTTCATCGCCGTACCCGGATCCGAAGTCGAGTACGGGCACGTTCAAGTAGGAATTGCCCTGCACCGCGACGAGGATCGCCACGCCCGCTCCTTCGAAGAGCGTGTTGAGCGTCGACGAGAAACCACCGAGCGACAATCCCGCCGTCACGCCGCCGCCGATCGTCACGGAAACCGCGCTCGATGCGAAGGATGTGCTGGCGGCGGCCGACGACTCGCTGGAGCTCGACTCGCTCGCGGTGGTCAGCAGGAACGCGGCCTGGTTGAAGGACAAGCCCGCGGTGGCGGACGACAGGGAGACCGTCGAGGAAGTTGCCCCCCCGGATGGTGCGAACGTTCCCGGCGTGAAGGCCCCCGCCCCCGCCGCCGCATAGACGTAGATCGTGTCGGAGCCCTGGCTACTCACCAGGACGTCGAAGTTCCCGCTGGCGTTCTTGAGCACCTCGATTGAACTGGGCAAGGCCGGGACGCCCCCTTGAGCCTGCAATTGCGCCGAGAGGGTCAGGCTATCTCCGTGCGGGTCCAGGAGCTCGACGGCGCCGCTGGCCAGCGCCGCCACGACCTGTCCGGTCGACAGGGCTTGCGCCGCCACGACCTCTTGACCGGAGAAGACCACTTGGGAACCGCCGGCCGGGTCATTCAAGTCGAATCGCACCAGATCCCCGATGGCCGTCACCGCGTAGCCCACACCTGTGTTGGCCACGAAACTCGGTGGCTGCACCACCGCGCCGCCCAGGTTGAACAGCGTCCGAGGATCGTGGTCATTGAAGAAGCCGCCACCCACGCCGGGCAGCAGGGTCACCGTGCCGCTGCCCCCATTGACGACCGCCAGGTCGAGGACACCGTTGCCCGTCAAGCTACCCACCTCGACCGCGATCGGACCGTCGCCGCCCGACTTGAGACGCGGCCCGGGGATGGCGACCCAGGCGCCGGAGGCGTCGTAGGAACCGAACAACACCGAGACGTCGTTGCTGCCCTGGTCGGCGATCAACAGGTCGGGAATCCCATCGTCGTTGATGTCGGCCACAGTGACACTCGCCGGGGCGGTGCCGACGAAGTAGGTCCGCGGCGGCGCGAAGGTGGGCACGCCATTGGTGATCGAGAGGGTCTGATAGACCACCACGGCGTTGCTGCCCGTGCTCACCACGATGGCGTCGGGCAAGGCCGCCCCTCCGTCAAGGAACGCCCACTCGACATAGCCCGGCGCCAACTGCGATGACGACGAGGCGCTGCCCAGCGTCGACACGGTCGTGTACTGTCTGCCGTTACCCGATGGGGCCTGGACCGTGACACGGTTGTTCTGCTGGTCACCCACCAGCACGCCAGCCTGACCGGGGCCGAGCAGGTTGGGAACCACGGAGAGCGAAACGCTCTTGCCGCTGATCTGAAACGTACCGTCGCCTTTGCCGTCCAGAATGAGAACGTCGCCGAAACTGTTGCCCACCACGAGATTCAACAGCCCCGGCCCGTCTCCGGGGACCACGGAGAGCCCGGTCGCCTGCGTCGCCGACCGGGATGCTGAACGTGTGACGGAACGTGCCATTGCCCTCGCCGGTATAGATCCAGACCTGACCAGTGTCTTCCATCAACACGGCGAGATCCGGCGTGCCGTCGCGGTTGAAGTCGCCCGCGACGATCGCGACCGGGCGGTTGTTGATGCTCAAACCGTCGCTGGTTGACGTGGTCAGGCCGAGCTGCGGGCTGGCGAAGCCCCCGCTACCGTCGGCGACCAGGATGCTGAGGCTGTGCGTCCCTTGATTGAGGACCGCGAGATCGTTGCGGCCATTCCCCGTGATGTCGCCCACGACCAGGCTGACTGATTCCGCGAAGGAGCTTACTGCCGGACGACCCGAGGTCGTACTCAGGCCGTAAAGGCCCGTGCTGGCGGGGAAGACCAGGGATTGGGCGAAAGAGTGCTGGGGATTGTTGAGGAGTACGGTCAATTCGCCCGAGGTCTGGTCGGTCACGATGATGTCCGGCAGCCCGTCACCGTTCACGTCGGCCACAACGATGCCCGACGGCGCCATGCCGGTGGGCACCGTGATCGGCGCCGCGAACTGCCCCGGCGAGCTCTGGAGGGCGATGGTGACGCTGTTGTCCAGGGCGTTGGCGACGATCAGGTCGTCGATCCCGTTTCCCGTCAGGTCGGCGGCTGCGAGGCTGGTGGGCAGGGCCGTCGTCGAGAAGGCGTCATGGCGGGAGAAAACGCCTTCGTTGGCCGTGTAAGTCGAGCTTTCCTGAGAGGGCGGTCCATATTGTGGAACGGTGACATTGCCGTCTTCGCTGGCCGTGTAAATCGAGACGGTGAAGACGAATTGACCGTTCGACAGCGAGGGGTCGAAGTGGGCGTCGGCGGCTGCGATGGCGAACTGAGACCCGATCCGCAGGACCGTGATGGCGCGAGCGGGGCGGCCGGGGTTGAGGATCACGGGCGGGGCGAAGGCGCCGGAAGAGCCGGGCAATCCCGCCCGATAGAGGATGTTGCCCGAGCTGTCCAGGACGACGCTGTCCAGGATGCCATTGCCGGTCAGGTCTACCAGGAACGGCGTATCGCTCACACCGACGCCGCTGCCGGCCGGGGCCGGCTCGAAGGTGCCATCACCCTTCCCCAGCAGCACCCCGGACGCGCTATCGTGGTTGTTGACCGTGACGAGGTCGGGCCGGCCGTCGCCGTTGACGTCCGCCACCACGGTCTGGACCGGCGACTCGTCGGTGGCGAAGGTCTGAGGCTCCCCGAAGGAACCGCCCCCGTTGTTCAACAGGACGCTGACGCTGTTGTCGCCGTAGTTGGTGGTGACGAGGTCGGGCCGGCCGTCGCCCGTCAAATCCGCCACCGCAACCGAGTAGGGCCGGGTGCCGACGGGGAAGTCCGCGCGGGCTGGAAGGTGCCGTCGCCGTTGCCCAGCAGCACGCTCACCGTGTTGTCGAAGGCGTTGGCGGTGACGATGTCGGGGATGCCGTCGCCGGTGAGGTCCGCCACCGCCAACGAAAACGGCTGCCTGCCGGTGGCAACCGTGGTCTGGGGTGCGAATTCGACGTAGTTCTTGCTCCACCCCAGGTTCAGGAGCACGCTGACGGTGTCGCTCGCCGCGTTGGCGACGATGATGTCGTCGCGGCCGTCGCCGGTCAGGTCGGCCAGAGCCACCGAATACGGCTTGTCCCCGACTGCGAAGACCTCCTGCGGCAGGAAGGTGCCGTCCCCCTTGCCCAGCAGCACGCTGACGGTGTCGTCGTTGTAGTTGGCGACGACCAGGTCGGGGATGCCGTCGCCGGTGAGGTCCGCCACCGCAACCCGCGCGGGCTACGGCCTACGGCAAAAGTCTGCTGGACGCTGAAGGTACCGTCGCCATTGCCCAGGAGCACGCTCACGTCGTTGCCGTTCGAGTTGGTCGTCACCAGGTCGGGTCGGCCGTCGCCGTTCAAGTCGGCCACTGCGACGGCCGTGGGCGCGGGACCGACGGTCACGGTCTGCCCCGGCCCGAAGGTACCATCGTCGTTGCCCAACCGGACGGTCACCGTATTCTGGAGCCGGTTGGTGGTGACCAGGTCGAGCTTGCCGTCGCCGTTCAAGTCGGCCACCGCCGCGCTATAACGGTCCGGTCCCGTGCCCAAGGGTATCGGGGCGCGGAAGGTGCCATCGCCGTTGCCCATGAGCACGTTGACCGTGCTGGCGTTGCGATTGCCGACGACCAGGTCGAGCTGGCCATCGCCATTCAGGTTGGCCACCGCCAGCGAGGCGGGGCCAGTGCCGGCGGAGAAAGTCTGCTGGGGTTGGAAGGTGCCGTCGCCGTTGCCCAGGAGCACGCTCACATCGTCGCTGCCGTAGTTGGCCGTGACGATGTCGGGAATGCCATCGCCGGTCAGATCCGCCACCTGCACCTCGTTGGGGGCCTTTCCCACCGGATACGTCCGCGGGGGCCCGAAGTTGCCGTTGCCCTGGTTCAGGAGGACGCTGACGTCGTCTTCGAGGTAATTGGACGTGACGATGTCGGGCAGGCCGTCGCCGGTCAAGTCGGCCACCGCCAGCCCGTAGGGCCGGGAGCCGACGAGGAATTCGCGCGTGGGCTGAAAAGTGCCGTCGCCATTGCCCAGGAGCACGTCCACCACGTCCGCGCTGAAGTGGCCGACGACGAGATCGGGGATGCCGTCGCCGGTGAGGTCGGCCACCACGACCTCGAAGGGACCCGAGGCGACCGGGTAGGTCTTCATGGGCTGGAAGGTACCATCGCCGTCGTTCAGGAACACACCCACGTCGTTGTCGTTCTTGTTCGTGACGACGATGTCTTCCTTGCCGTCGCCGGTCAGGTCGGCCACTTTCACGTCGTAGGGATCGCTGCCGGCGGGGAGCTCGAAGTGGGGCTGGAAGGTGCCGTCGCCATTCCCCAGGAGCACGCTCACGCTGCCGCCTTCATAATTGGCGGTGACGATGTCTTGGATGCCGTCGCCGGTGAGGTCGCCGACGGCCACCGAAAACGGCCCCTGTCCGGTCGCATAGGTCTCCTTCGTCTGGAACGCGCCATCGCGGTTGCCCAGCAGCACGCTCACCGTGTTATCGGGCCTGTTGGCCGTGATGATGTCGGGGATGCCGTCGCCGGTGAGGTCCGCCACCACCACTTGAAAGGGGGACGAAGGCGGAGCGGGCGCGGACTGCTGGCTTCCGAGCGTAAAGGTGCCGTCGCCGTTGCCCAGCAGCACGCTCGCCGTGTCGTCGCCGAGATTGGCGGTGACGATGTCAACCTGGCCATCGCCGGTCAAGTCGCCGACGGCGACGGAACGAGGCGTGTTTCCGGTCGGGAAAGTCTCCTCGGGCCCGAAGGTGCCGTCGCCGTTGCCCAGCAGCACGCTGACCGTGTTGTCGCCCCGGTTGGACGTGACGATGTCCGGGGCGCCGTCGCCGTTGAAGTCCGCCACCGCCAGCGAATAGGGATTCACGCCGACCTTGTAGAGGTGCTCGGGCTGGAAGGTACCGTCGCCGTTGCCGAGCAGCACGCTCACGTCGTCGGCGACGGCGTTGACGACGACGAGATCGGGGATGCCGTCGCCGGTGAGGTCCGTCACCGCGACCGCGTGAGAGCCCGCCGCGGTGGGGAACGTCTCCACGGGGCCGAAGGTGCCATCGCCGTTGCCCAGTCGCACAGCCACGTTCCCGCTCACATAGTCCGCGTAGATCAGGTCGGGGATGCCGTCGCCGGTGAGGTCCGCCACCGCGATCCCCGCCGGTCCGGCGAAGCCGGCACCCGGGTCGGCGGGGTAGACGGTCGGTGTCTGGAAGGTGCCATTGCCGTTGCCCAGAGCCACGGAGATCGTGTCGTCGGCGTAGTTGGAGAAGATCAGGTCGGGGATGCCGTCGCCGGTGAGGTCGGCCACCTCCACATCGCTCGGGCGGGTGCCGGTGGGGATGACGATCTGAGGCTGAAACGTGGCATCACCGTTGTTCAACAGGATGCTGATCGTGTTGTTGCCCTTGTTGACGCTCAGGATGTCAAGCCTGCCGTCGTTGGTCAGGTCGGCCAGCGTGATATGCCACACCCGCGGTCCGACGGCAACAGTCCTGGGCGGCTGAAAGGTGCCGTCGCCGTTGCCCAGAAACACGCTCACCGTATCGTCGATCCGGTTGCCGATCACGATGTCGGGGATGCCGTCACCGTTCAAGTCCCCCACCGCCACGGAGTCGGTGCCGGCTCCGGACCTGAGCGGGGCGTAGGGCAGACTGGTCTGGGTGAACGCCGTGGTGAGCCGGAAAGCACCCGCACCCGCTTCCACCGAGACGGCCAGAAAGTACGTCCCCGGTTGCAGCGACTGGACGATCTGACCGCTGTCCGACTGGATCAGCATCTGGCCCGTCGATCCAGAGAGCGTCAGCCGGGGTACGAGCGTGCCGCTGGTGGCGGCGACCTCCGCCTTCAACTCACCGCTTCCCAGAGTGTTGCTGACCGTGAACGACCAGGTGCTCACCTGGTCCGGGCCGAGCGACCCCGTGATTTCCGTGAACAGTCCGGCATCGACTTGCGACAGGTTCGTCACACCGCCGGGAACGCGGGTGACGACCGTCAGCGGTTCCCAGTCGGAGCCGCGATGGACGCCGCTCTTGTCGTACAAGCCCGCCTCGGGCACTGCCGGGTCCGCGATGATGCGCAGGCCGAGGTAGGCGGGCCCCGCCGGATAGCCGGCCGGCAGCGTCACGCGGAAGCCGGCCGGCGACGAGAAGTCGCGGTCCGTCGCGTCCGCCACCAGGTCCCCCCTCGTGAACGTCGCCAGCACTTGCGAGGAGCTGTCGAAGAGATTGCTGTCGGACAGCAGCACCTGGACCTGGAAGTTGCCGGGGTCGGCGCCGCCACGGTTCTGGACGGTGAAGTTGACCGGGACCGCATCGCCGGATGCGGCCATGTCCACACCGGCACGGAACGAACTGCCGGTCAGGTCGGGCAAGAGCGGAGCGGCCTTCGTGAGGTTAACGTCCAGTTCATAGAGCCCCGTGGTGCCACCCGGGCCGCCACTGTTCACGACTGTCGGGTTGTAGTTGTTGTTGGGGGCGCTACTGACACCGATGTAGTAGGTGCCCGTGGTTGCCGCCTGGAAGCTCAGGTGGGGGTCGCCCCCTTGCTGGTTGTCGAGCGCCAGCGGCGTGCCGTTCGCATTGAAAACTCGCAAGAGACTGGCGAGCCCACTGCCCGTCTCCTGGGCGACAATGTTGATATCCAGCGTGTCGCCGGCCTGGAGCTTCGCGGCGTAGAGATCGACTTCGTCGGGGATGGACAGATCGCGGGAGAGCTGGACCGCGTTGAAGGCGTTGAACTGGAGCGTCGTCGCTAGCGCCATTGGGGAGACGGCGAGCAAGGTACGTCGATCGAGCCACTCCACGACGGGCCGGAGCAAGAAGTTGCGATTCACCGTGATCGAAGGACGGGTCCGCGACGCGCGCGGGCTTCGCCATTCCGGACGTCGCGCGGCCGGAAAAGGGCTGAGCATCGTGTTCAATCGATTGAGATGCGTCGGGCTGATCGGTCGCGATTGAGGCATGGGGGTTACCCTTGTCACACCCTTTCAGGGCTCTATCGATCTGAGAGGCTTTGACTTGTCGGCGTTTTGGTCAGGTCGCGCAAGACCATCACTGACCGAAGTTGTCGTCTTGGATTGCGGGGCTAAATCTCGGAATTCCCGATACCCTGTATTGTCTTTTTGTTCATATTGAGTTGTGACTAATTTGAACATACATAAATCTCTCAGTTTGATTCCCACCCTTCGTTCCCTTCGTTGCCTTCTGTTCCAAGTCTGTCCCGACCAATACAAAAAGCCGGGAACAAAAGGCAACGAAGGGAACGAAGAATTTAGGTCGCTCTCGGAATTCCCCACGCCCTGAATTGTCTTGCTGTTCATATCATGTCGGGACAGATTTGCGGCTAGACACATCTCTCAGTTCGGTTCTCTTGCTCAGTTCCCTTCGTTGCCTACTGTTCAAGGCGTGTTTGCACCGGGCAAGATAAGCCTTGAGATTCCGTCCACGAGCTTGATCTCATGGAAATTGAACACGAGCCCGAGGGGCATGTTCAGCAGTTTCATGTAACTCAGCAACTGTGCCTTGTGGATCGGCAGGACGTCCTGGATGGCCTTGAGCTCCATGAGAAGGCAACCGTCGGCGAGCAAATCGAACTTCAATTTCTCCTTGAACACGGTGCCCTTGTAGTCGATCACGACTTCCTCCTGGTTGAGAACGGGAATGCCTCGGAGCTCGAGCTCGCGCAGTAAGCACCGCTCGTAGATGCTCTCCAACAATCCGGGCCCCATGATTCGGTGCACTTCGATGGCGGCGTCAATGACCTCACCGGAGAGTCTGTCCGCTTTAGCGAATAACAGATGCATGCTGTTGGTCTCGTCTGGGAACCGAGGGAAACCACGAATATCAGTCAGTTCCTTCGCGGCAACGAGGTTTCCAGTTGGATGAAGGCGGGGCGGCGACGCAGCGCGGACAGGGCCGGGTCCTTTTGGATATTCTTGGACCAGAACGCGCGTTGTTGATCTTGAGGGAGCGCAGCTCATCGCCTGCTGGATCAACGCCAACGCGCGCTGCGGGTGGGGGTCGGGGCACTGCGCGTAGATCCGTGCGGCGTTGTAGAACAACCGCGGTGACGGCGGTCCGAGGCGGAGAGCCTCCCCGGCATCCCGTGTCGCCTCGCGATAACGAGCCTGGCTGGCGTGGACAACGCCCCGGCCGCTGTAGGCGTCGCCGTTGCGGGGATCGAGTTCGATGGCCAGTTCAAAGTCGCGCAGCGCCAACTTTGGCGCATCGACCCCCAGATGCATCCAGCCTCGGTACGCTTGTACGGCCGAGGTGGGGCCAAGTTCCAGGGCCTTCGTGAAGTCCTCGATGGCGCCCGGAAATCTGCCGAGTTCCGCACGAGCCAGGCCACGGCCTCGATAGACCGACTCCAACGGCTTTCCGGTCTCCAGGTAACGGTCGAACACCGCCACAACCTCTTCAAAGCGGCCCAGATGAAACAGGGCCTCCGCCTGCAACCGCAACGCCTGAGGATGGTCCGAGCGCAGGGCGAGAGCGGCGGTGAACGACGCGAGCGCCTCACGGTATTTCTTGCCACGCAACAAGATACGGCCGCGGTCGACGAGGTCATCGACCTGGTAGGGACTGTTCGACTTCTCACGCTCGATGGCCTGATTGAAGTCAACGAGCGCACGCTCCGGGCTCATTGCGTTCGAGCTGAAGCCGGGCGCGCAGTCGATAGAGGTGGGCCAGACCCGGTTCGAACTGGAGGGCGTGATTCAAGGTGGCGACGGCCTGGTCCAGGTCGCCCGCCTGCGGTACGCATTGGCCATGTTGACATACGCCTGGTAGGCGGTCGGCTTCAGCTGGATCGCCGCTTGCAGATCGGTAATGGCGTCAGCACATCGATCTGTCCGGATGCGCAGCACCGCGCGATAAACCAGGAGGACGTATCGCGAATTCTCATCGAGGGGCAATTGCGCGGCCTTCTGGAAGTCGGAGTCCGCCGCGTCCCAGGCTTGCAGCTCCTCTTGAGCGAAGCCGCGCAGCAGATAAAGCCAGACGAAATCGGTGCGTTGCGCCAGACAGGCGCTGAGCAAGGCCCGGGCCTCGGCGGGCCGCTGTTGCCGCAGGAGACACGAGCGCATTGAGATACTGGGCCCAGAAGTGGCTGGGATTTCGCTCCAGGACCCGGTCGAATTCCTGGATGGCCTCGTGGAATTGCTCGCGACGGTACAATTCATCCGCCATCAGGAAGTGATCGAGCACGTTGTCGAGGGATGCCTTGCCGGCCGCCTGCCCGGCCTGCTCCGCCTCGGCCGGCTTGCCGAGCATCTTCAGGTAGTCGCGCCCGCCTGAGGTGAAACGCGCGGGAAGGCGTTCCGAAGGTTCGGGCGTGATCGAGGTAATCGAGGGCTCGACGCAGGTATGGCTCCTTTTCGGACGGCTTCTGATCGGAACGTGGACTGGGCTTCCGTCTCGGCGAGGATCAGCAGGAGCTGATAGCAATCGCCGAGGACCTCGGCCTTCTGGGCGTCATTGAGGTCGGCATCGAGTGCGGGCCGAGCGTTCGCATCTCTCAAGACGCCGTAGACTGCCAGGGCTTGTTGGATCGAGGCTCGCGCGGCCTGGAGGTTGTGGGCCAGGTCCATGCCGGTGTACAGCGTGCCGAGGAACTGGGCCTCGTTGCGGAGCTTGACGAATTGCTGAAACCGGGCCTGGGCCGCCTTACGGTTGGCCTCGCCTCGTAGCTCCTGCTCGACCTGCTCGAGCAACGTCTGGGCGGACGCCTTCAAGGATTCGAGTGGCGCCTCGCCGCCGATCGTGGTCAGGGCTTTCTCCAGTTGGAGCCGCGCCTGGGGCCAATCGCCGGCGGCCACGGCGACCCGTGCGCCGTCGAACAGCTTCTGCCCCTCTTGCCGGACCAGCGACAGCCGCCGCTCTTCGACGGCTTCCTGCTCCCGCGCACGCAACAGCCGTTCTTCCGCGAGAGCCACGTCCAGTTGGCCGCGCAAGGAGACATTATGCCAGGCGATGAACAGCACCATGCCGACGACCGCCAGCGCGCAGACGCCGATGAGCGCCATGATGGCGGGCCGGCGTTTCGCCCATTTCCAGGCACGTTCCCACGCCCGAATCGGCCGGGAGTGGATCGGGTGACC
The DNA here is from genome assembly GCA_963845695.1 of uncultured Isosphaeraceae bacterium. Lineage (GTDB taxonomy): Bacteria > Planctomycetota > Planctomycetia > Isosphaerales > Isosphaeraceae > CAWJTV01. The sequence goes on from CAWJTQ010000032.1 coordinate 43,250, forward strand.
GTCCACGAAAGCGGCGCAGGTCGTCGGCCAGGTCCGCGGCGGTGGCAAACCGCCGCGCCGGGTCCTTCTCCAGACATTTCAGGCAGATCGTCTCCAGGTCATGCGGCACCCGCGGTTCCAGGTGGCGCGGGGGGACGGGTCCTGCCCGATGACCTGACGAATGGTGTCAAGCGGATTGTTGGCCTTGAAGGGGGGACGGCCGACGAGCAGCTCGTAGAGGATCGAACCCAGCGCATAGATATCGGCGGGCGGACCAACCTGGCTGTTATGGCCTTGCGCCTGTTCCGGCGCCATGTAACAGGGGGTGCCCAGAATGGTGCCGCTCTGCGTATTGCTCGAATCGTTATCGACCTGCTTGGCCAGGCCGAAGTCCGCAATCTTGGGCAATGTGGTTCGTGACCAGTGCTGCGAAGGAAGCAAATTCGACCCGGTTTCCTTCCTACGAATCATCGTGGTGTGCCTACTCCGATTCGCGAGCAGGATATTCGCCGGCTTGAGGTCGCGGTGCACGATCCCGTGCTGGTGCGCGAAATCCATGGCACGCGCCAGAGTTTCCACCAGTTCGGCGGCCGCCGGTGGAGTGGTCGGGCTCGCGCGCATTTGATCTTCGAGGCTGCCTCCCTCCACGAACTCGAGGGCCAGATATGGGCAGCCGTCGTGCTCGCCGGTCTCGTAAATCTGCACGATGTTGGCATGATGCAGCTTGGCAACGGCTTCCGCCTCGGTGCGAAACCGCGCCAGCCCGATCTGACCGACGTGCGCTCCCCCCAGGATCATCTTCAGCGCGACCAGGCGGTGCAACCGACGGTCTCGGGCCTTGTAGACGACACCCATGCCGCCCCGGCCGAGTTCCTGGAGCAGGTCATAACCCGGCACGCTCACGCCGTTCAGCATCACGGGAGCGGATTCGGAATCGTGATCGCTGGCGCTACGCCGGTCGGCGCCGCTCCTGCCGCGGTCGAAGTCCAGGCTTGGCCTCACTTCGGCCATGGTCTCAAGAAAGCTCGGCGCCGGCCCTGGTCTCCTCTTGCCGTCTCCGGAGGCCTGACTTTGACTCGCATTGGCCTCGACGCCGCGCCCGTCGGCCATCGTCATGCCGTATTCGGCGGCGACGGTCTGACCCGAATCGTCCACGTCGTCGCGCCGGTCGGCAAGCCGCCCGCCATTTTCGGCAGCGACGCTTTGACTCGCATCGGCCCCGGGTGAAAGGCACAGCGTCTCTGCCGCATCGGTTCTTGGCCTGAGATCCGTTCTCGGTTGCGAGGACGGGGCTTGATTTGTCGAATCGTTCTCGGTTCCTAAGTCTGGCGCGCACAACCCCTTGTCGCCGGAGTCCACCTGGATTGCGACCGTGCACTCATCCGTCCCATCTAACTGTCGAGCGGGCTCCAAGCACTGACCCCCTTTCGTTTCCTGAAGCTTGCCTCGCTCTTCGCCTGTGGGTGCGCGTGATAATGGAAGCGCGCGTCTCAAATTGTCACGCGCCGATTTCTACTGATTGTCCATAATTCGCGCTCCAACGGCAATCGCGCGGGAAATGCTTCCTCAGCTTACCCAATACTCTATCACTGGCGCGCCACCTCGAGTTCGGGGCAAGGAAAAACTGGCAGATGGGCCGGATCTGGTCATGATGAGCGGTGTAAAGTCAACCGGTATCAGGATCGCGGGGGCTGTCGCGTTTCTGCGGTCGGGCCGCCGTTCTGTGTGGGGTCGGTGACCAAGTGCAAGCCATCGCCTTCCACGAATCGCCCAAGACCACCAAGCTCTAGGACCGCACTTCAGACCAGATCGACCTCGACGAAATCGAGCGGATCAGGATTTGAGGCAGTGGCCTAATACTCGATGATTGACTTGATGGTTGTCGGCCCTGGAGGAAACCGCCGCCGTGGAGGGAGCGACACCTGCGCGATGGGTGGATGCCGTCCTCCAGCCGAGTCGATCCAGTGGACTCTTTCGATCCTGACCGTTTTGCTCCGCCGAGGGGCCGGTCGTGGCGTCTCGACTCACTCCGCCCTGAGCTGGACGTTTCGAAACTCGACCCGGCCGCTGTGGCTCTGGAGTGCCACGTATCCCCGGCGCGGCTTGTCTTTCGGGGCCGCCACTCCGGCCGGCTTGCTCTTCACATCCGCGAGTTCGGACTGGTCGGCCTCCAGGATCGTCTGGCCGTTGAGCCGGATCGTGATCCGGGGCCCGGCGCACGCCACCTCGATCGTGTTCCACTCCGGGGCCGGCCGCGCCGGGTTGGCGGTCGGGCTCTTGTACCGATAGAGTGCCCCGGTCCCATGCGCGGACGGCGGGCTGCCGGCGTCATCCATCAACTGCACCTCGAAGGCGGCGTACGACGGGCGGGTCTCCCGCGATCGCGCGGGGTCGAACCGTCCCGTCCGGATGCCGAGCCCGCTGTTGCCCTGCGGTTTGCCACCCGACTTCGGAGTGAACCGATACTCGACCCGGAGGGTGAAGTCGCTGAACTCGCGGCGGTCGTACCGGAGGAACCCGAACCCCTCTCCGAGGCAGACGATCCGCCCGTCCTCGACGGACCACATCATCCGGCCGCCTTTATCCTTGGCCGGCCCCTCCACGACCCAGCCGTCCAGGCTCTTGCCGTCGAACAGGTCGCGGAAGTCGTCGGCCCAGGTCGCCGGGGCCAGGGTCAGCAGCAGGGCGAGCGGGGCGAGGCGTGAACAAGCTTGGGACATCGTTCGTCTCCTCAGCGAAATCGCGGCCATCACGTCGAGTTCGTTCTCGGAGCGACCGGCTCCTGCGTCCTCGGGGCGACCGGCCACGCGTCCGGAACCTCGACGCTCCCGGCCGCGGTCGCCCATCGAACGTTCCCCGCTCAATCGAACCACTCGTCGGCCGGGTCGAACGGCGGCACGACCACGTTCAGGATGGTCATCCGGCCGACGGCCCGGTGCCGGACACCCGGCGGGATCATCACCGTGTGGCCCGGGCCCACCGGCACCCGCTCGCCGTTCAGCTCGATGGCCGCACCGGCGGCGCACTCCAGGATGTAGTAGATCTCGGTGTGCTGGCGGTGGTAGTGAGTGCGCGCGTTGACCTCGACCTCGACGCGGTGGGCGCTGGCCGGCGCCCGGGCACGTCGGTGAACGCTCGACGGGCCCAGCCGCAGGGGCAACGGACCGGATCGAGCGTGGAGAAGTCGGCGACGACGGGTGCGGCGGTATCGGCCTGGATGTCGATCGTGGCGCGACTCAAAGGATCTCCCTCCATTCGATGGTCGGTCGACGCCTCCGGCTCGGTACCCTCATGAGCCAAGTCCGGAAGGCCAGGGCGGACGCGCGTCGGTGGGATTCCAGTATACCGCTCACGCCACGGGGAAGGGGCTAAGAATGACTGACTGCTGGAGTTGCGCGGGCCATCGCGTCATCCTTCTCTCCACTCGCGGCGTCGGCCCGACAACACGAATGGCACGAGCTTAACGAACCCGATTTGACCTGACGCCAGTTGTTGCATGAGCTTACTCCAATCAAGCGCACTTTGACGCAACTTCCAGACCCGTAACCATTTAGAGGATGTCCCTTTTGCAGTTGAAAAGGGAGGCGGTTCCCCTGACCATTCTGACGCAATGTCACGTTCGGTTCCAGACGGTTGGCGCGGATCCAGGTTTCCAGACCCTTGAGAAGCGTGGACATGGCCTGGTGCCCCATCGCCCTCCGGAAACTGCCCTCGGTTCTCAAAGAGGCCCGCGACACACCAACGACGTTTCATGTCGCCATGATGCCAACGCGTCACTTGGGCCATGTGAGTCGTTCGCGTTCGCATGATGTCAACACCTGAAATCGATAAGGGCGGACTGGAACGAGTCCTCGTATCCGTCCGGCTAATCGTGCGCTTCCAGACGCATTTCCTCCGGCTATCGCCTTGATCGTCGAGACCGAACAGCTTGCTCGTCGTGAGACCACCCCTTGACACGGCTACACCTTGTAGTCACAATTGACCACAGTCCGTAGCCATGAGTTTCATGTGCGAGCAGGAGCCACCGATGGCGGCGAAGCAATCCGAACTCCCTGACCTGTCCCCTGCTCAACGCGAGATCATGGAAATCGTCTGGGAACGCGGCGAGGTGTCGGTGCAAGAGGTGCGGAGCGTGCTCTCCCGGACCCGGAAGGTCGCACGCAACACCGTTCGCACCCTGCTGGAGCGGATGGAAGACAAGGGCTGGCTCAAGCATCGTGCGGAAGGACGAACGTTTTTCTACAAGACAGCCCGAGAGCGACACGACGCCATCGGCCAGAAGGTCCGCGAGATCGTGGAGACCGTCTGCGGCGGATCGCCGGAAACACTGGTCACCGCACTGCTCGACTACCGCGGACTGCGTCCGGACGAGTTAGAGCGGATTCGACAGCTCCTTGATCAGGCTAAAGCCAGCAAGGGTCAGAAAGGTAGGTCGTGATGTCCAGTCTGATTCGCTTCGACCCCGGTGACCGGATCCTCGAGCTTGTGCTGGTCGTCACTGTGGTGGTCGTGCTCGCATCGAGCGTGGCCGGGCTCATCTCGCGGCGTCTGGCTGGAAACGCGGCCCTCCGGCATCTCGTCCTTTTTTCCGCCCTGATTGGCTGCCTGGTATCGCCGGCCTTGGCCTGGTTCTGCACAGCGGCGGGCTTGACCCTTGTCTCCATTCCCATCCCCGGCACGGATCGGGTCCAGATCGCCCCCGAGGTAGCGCGGATGGAAATCGACCCGGAGTTGACCCCGAGACAACCATCAACCAATCTGCCTCCCGACGCTACGAACCAGCCTTCGCCTCACCAGAGCACGACGACAGACCCAATCTCCAAGGTGGACGCTGCCCGTGCGGCCACTCCCGGCTCGGATAGGTTCATGCCGCCCGAACTCGACGCCCAGCGCCGCGACAAACCGACAGAAACCGCCCGGTCCATTCGCGGAATCGCCACGGGGGTCCTGTTCGTTTGGGGAGCCGGCACGTTATTCATGCTGGGGCGACTCGCGCGGAATTGTGAGCGCGTCGTGCGGCTACGGCACGCATCGACCCCGTTACAGAACGAGCGCGTCCAGACGCTGTTCCGAATCGTTATTGGCCAGCTTGGATCGCGGCGCGAGCCGCTCTTGCTCGGGTCGGGTGGCGCAATGGCACCGCTGGCGGTCGCTTTCGGGCGACCTGCGATCATCCTGCCCGAACGCCTTCTCGGGGCGATCGACGACAACGCGGCTCACGGACATCCTTGTGCATGAGCTGGCGCACGTTGAACGGGGCGACCCGTGGATCGTCGTGCTGCAAGAGCTGGCCGGGGCGCTGTACTGGCCGATCGTGTCGGTGCACGGTCTCAATCGCGAGCTGCGACGAGCGTGCGAAGAGGTCTGCGACAACGTCGTGCTCGCCGGTCGCGACGCAATCCGTTACGGAGAGACCTTGTTGCACGTCGCCAACTTGCTCGTGGACGCCCGAACGATCGATGCCGCCGTCGGCATCATCGGCGGTCGAGGTCAGTTGGAACGGCGCATCGCGGGACTGCTCGACCCCCGGAGGAACAAGTTGACCAGGACCGGTCGCAGGACAGCGTGTGTCGTGACGCTCGTTTTCCTCGCCGGGGTCACGATCGCATCGGCGATCCGGTTCGCGGCCGTGGCCAGTGCGGCAGACCGACCGCAGTCCGATGCGTCACCTGCGCTGGTTACGACGGTGATCGGCGGCACGGAACGACCTGGCCCCGAGCAGGATGTACCGGCGGCGGCCGTAACCGATTCCAAACGGACCATCGTCCTACGCGGGAAGGTCCTTGGCCCGCGGGATCGTCCCATCGCCGCGGCTCGACTCTATCTGAGTGTCGATGAGTTGACATTTCCCATTGAGCTGGGGACCAGCGACGCCAACGGCGCCTATCAATTCGTCGTGCCGGAACTGACGCTGCGTCGCACGGTGAGTCCGAACTTTGTGTATGCGAAGTGCAACGCAGCGCCTGATTGCCGCTGCCCCAGGGTTCGGGCCCGGCTGGGCGGAACTGCCGACCGTAAACGGAGGTCGCATGGGGGACATGAAGCCCGAGTATTCCCTGGACTTCCACCTTGGTGCCGATTTTGCGATTGCCGGTCGAATCGTCGACGCCACCGGCAAGCCGATCGCGGGCGCCGCGGTTGCCGTCCAGAGCATCGACGACCTGGCCGATCGACGATGGTACAAGATGCACGATGCCATCAAGGCCGGTAACCCGAATCTCATGAGCCGCGAGCAGCCTGATCCGAACCACTGGTTCACTCCGCTGTATCCGACGGCCTGGAGGCTGATCCCCCCTGCCACGACCGATGCGGAGGGCCGGTTTCAGATCGCGGGCGTCGGCCAAGACCGGGCGATCCAGTTGGCGATATCCGGACCCGGCATCCGCTCTGCCGCCGCCAGCGTCCTCACCCGCAATGATGTGGCCGATTTCACCCAGGCGATCCGTACGACGTATCCACGAACGCGGCGACCCAAAGGCTATGTCTACCCGCCCAGAAAAGACGCGCCCGAAGGCGACCAGGGAGTCCAGCTTTTCGGTCCGTCTCCGACGATCGAGGTGGATCCGGCCCGGACGGTCACCGGCGTCGTGCGCGACGCCAGCACCGGCGAACCGATCGTCAACCATTGGATGAGCATCGCCTCAGGATTTGGATATGGCTCCGCGCAGACCGACAGCCAGGGTCGCTACCACATCCTCCGCGGTGAAGATGAGCCGTCCATCGTGATCTACTCCGATCAGAACCATACCGATCGCTATTCGATCGTGGTCCGCCGGTTGACCGGCGCGAAGGGGTTCGGAGACATCGTCGCCGACTTCGACCTCCCGCGTGGTGTCGTCATCAATGGACGGGTGCTCGAGGCCGGCACCGATCGGCCCATCGTCTCGGCACCGCGCCAGGGTTGCCACGATACGGTGCCCGGTCCCCTGCTGGCGGGCAGTGTGTTCTACTTTCCTCTTTCCAGCAATACCGCGTTGCGCGGTTCGCCGACCGGGCTGTACTTCGAAGGTTTTCCGACCGGCTCGCAGAATTACTACCGCGTTGTCGCGATCGGCGGAGACGGGCGGTTCCGCCTCGCTGTCCCGCCAGGACCGGGAGTCCTGTTGGTCCAGGCATCTCCGGGATTACCCATGTTCGCCGAAGTGCAGGTCTGGAAGGAGAGCGCAGGATTCCACCGCCTATTCCCCTACGTGAAACTGAAAACCCGTGTCAAGAACGACGGCGCCCCCGAACGAGACGCACGAAGTCTCCCTGGCTTCACTGGCCCGATTCCCCTCTCGGCTTACCACGCCTATCAAGTGATCAACCCACCTGTCGCCGCGGCGACGCTTGACCTCACCATTCTTGTTCCTCGCGCCCCATCCCGCAGGCTCCGCTTCGTCGGGCCCGATGGCCGCGCAATCCGGGGCGTGACGGTGAAGGGTCTCCTGGCACCCCCGAATGCGATGACATTCGTCTTTCGAGGCTCAGAAGCCGAGGTTCTCGCTCTGGAGCCGGGAGAGCTTCGCGACGTGACAGTGATCAGTAATGATCGCGAGTACGCTGAGAGCTTCTCCGTCAGCACGGACGACCCGCAGCCGCGAACGGTCCGGCTCAAACCGACAGGATCGGGATCCGTGCCGCTCCTCAACGCTCCGATCCCCCTTGACTAGCCGGCTACAGGGCCGGTGTGAAGCGAAGTCCGTGCAGGAAAACTGGTGGGGGTGATTGTCCCACGCATGGCGAAGAGGAGAGGCGTTCGGATTGACCTAGTCATTCCAGGAGGCGGGCGCATCCGTGGGTCGTTCGACACTGGCGAGGTGTTGCCACTCGCCCCACCATTCTCAGGCTGCGCCGCGATCGTTTCCAGCCGCTTGCTTCTCAACCATTGCCTCGAGAGCGTTGAGCAGAGCAGGCATCCCTCTATATCCCTTCAGGCGCCGGAATTGACTCTCCGCCCTCAGTAGGCCGGCCACACACCAGCGTCGCCGCATGTCACCATCGCGCCACCGCGTCGCGGGCAGTCACACGCCGGGTTACGCTCAGTGGCGCTCCCGATCGATTTAGTCGTCGCCAGCGTGCGCCGCAGTGCCTCAGAGACGCCTAGTCCACCAGACCGAAATGACCATCCACCAGAACAGGAAGCTGCCGGCTCCTTCGGGTCTGGTTCTCACGATACCTGAATTTTTTCGTGGATTTCGTGGATTTCGTGTTCAAGTCTCTGGTCTCCGGACCGCTTCCGTGGTCCTATCGATCGGCGAGCGGTGAACTCCTGCGGCCCATGAGCGGTTGTTTGTGATTTCGTGGACTAGCCTCACCACGGTCAGAGTCTCGTCGTGGCCCTCCCGCAGGCTCGAAGCCGCATCCGGGTTGATCCGCTCCAGCCACCGAGCTGTCCCTTCCAGCGACGCCCTCGCCGTCGCGTAGTCGGTTTCGTGATACGCCACTGAAAGACGCCGCTCCAACTCGGCGTGGTGCTTCTCGGGGACGTGGGCCTTGACGTTGCGCTTCTTGTTCGACTTGACAGAGCTGGATCACGCCGTTCTGACCCCAGACCCGCTTCGCGGCCGCGTGCCTCTCCAAGGAGTCCTGCATCAGGTCGAGTAACGCATCGCGATCCAGGGAGAGCGGGATCTCGCGGCTGGGGGCTCCGGTGGGGACCGCAGGCTGGGTCGGCTCGGGCTTGTGAGAGTCGTGTCGCTTCGCATCGGCTCGTTTCAAGGCGGTTCCTCCTTCCTCGTCAAGGGAAAAGCCACGTCCAGTCTAGCGACCGGACGAGAGGAACCGTCCTCTTCACTTTTCAACTAAGATCGGGACAACCTCACCATTTATGTGAATACAGCTTCCTGAAGCTAGTGCCATTCGTCCGACAACACCGAAAGCGCGCAAGAGCAGGCTGGGTGCGCACCCGTTTCGGGCTCCTCATGGAAACATCGAACCGGGTCGCCGTGGGCCCCTGCAAAGGCCCCGTCCCTCATCCCTCGGCGCGGGACAGGACGGGCGACGCGCGGAAGGCCGCCAGGCATTCCCCGTGAGCCTGTCGGGCGCGGTCGAGGAGACCCTGCGGGATCGGAATCGGAGCCTCTTCCCGCTCGTCGCGGTCCCGGATGATCCGCCCCGACCGAATCGTCGCGGAGGTGTCGCCGGAACCCACGGCCCCGGTATTCGGGAACAGCCGGTACTCCTCGCGGAGCGGCTCGCTCAGCGCCAACTCGCGCTCGAGCCATCGGAAGGTCGCGGCGGTGTCGGCCATCAGGCTCTCGGCGGTCAGGAAGAGGCCCCGCTTCCCCATCGCTTCGAGGCGAGCGGCCATGACTCGCAAGGTCCCGAGCCTCGAGATGTAGTACACGGCGGCCAGCTCCGCGTTCCGCGAGCGATCGATCACTCCGCCCGTCCAGTCGGCGATCCCCTGCTCGTACTCGCGGGTCCTCATCCGGACCAGACTCGCGATCGACGACTCGGGCTCCCGGATGATCAACAGCGGAGTGACCCGGGGGATGCGCAGGACGACGTTTGACACGTCGAAGTTGTCGAGGATGAGTTTGTCGACGACGTATTCGCAATCGCCCCGGTAGTTCCCGGCCCGGAACACCTCGCGGTTGAGTCGGATGAGGTCGACGGCCGTCTCGTAGGCGATCATCGCCTCGGAGTAACCGCAGATTTGCGGGTGGCTGCCCAGGATGTGACAGAGCAGCGTACTGAGACTCCGGGCGTGTGCGAGGACCAAGAGGTACCGATGGAACTTCAACAGGGCCGGTTCCATCAGGAGGATCCCGCGGCCTTGGCCGTCTCTCAATAGATTCATCATCCCCTCCTTGGTGGCCCGTTCCCATGCCGTTATCCGTGACGGCGCGAAGGCCGCAGCCCGACCCCCGCGGGCGGAACGGATTAAGGACCGTGCCGTTCGACCACGGTCGAGCAGGATACTCCGCGGCACGGATCGCCGGGAGGGCAAAGTGCACGTCGGGGCGATGTCGCCCGCCGCAGTCGCGGCGGGGGGCACAGCCTCTTGAGCCGCCGGGGCCGATCGCCGACAGGGACAGGAGGCTGTGCCATCGCCGCCCGCCCCCGCCTATGGAAGTCGCCCGCCTGAACTGATCCCCAGCCGGCCCGCGCCGGTCGTCTTGACGCCGCCGACGGTCCCGCGAGATTTCATCTCGATGGCATCGATCGTTCGCCGCCACGCCGCATCACGGTCATCCGCGAGTGTCCCGACCCGATCACGGCCGATCCGGCCGATGCGCGCTGTGCCAAAGGTGAGAGAATCGTCTGTGTTCGGCCGCCTGCCAGATCATCCGGCATCTCCCCCAGCCGGTAAGAGTCTGTCCCGAAAGCCTCTCAGCCCCCGAAAGGGGGGCGGCATAATATAGCCTGGGGTGTGAGCCCCAGGATGCCGAACCCCCCAGAATCCTAGGGTTTCCATCTCGGCCGCTGACCCAACGTCGGGTGGCGCCCGACGTTGGGTCAGCGGCCGAGCTTGCGAGGATGACGTCATCGGATCCTGGGGCTCACGCCCCAGGCTATATTATGCCGCCCCTTTGGGGCTTTCGAGACAGACTCTAAGCCGGTTTTCGACCCGATCATGGCGATCCGCATCGAGGAGGGCGAGGAGACGATCAAGGAGGAGGCGAATCGCGAGGTCAAGGACGCGGCGCTGATCGCCGCGGCCCAGCGGGTCGAGCATGACGAGATGGCGGCTTACGGGACGGTCCGCGCCTATGCCCCGCTGCTCAAGGAGTCGGCCGTGGTCCAGCTCCTGGAGCAGACCTATACAAGGTAGAGAATCCCACCGACGAGTCATTGAGCGAGCTAGCAGAGAGCACGATCAATGTCGAGGCGGCGTAGCCGACGGTCCGCTAGAAGGCGGCGTGCCTCGGGTGCCGGTTATATTAGTCACGTGGCCGGCAGGACCGCCCGATACAGCGATCGGGAATGCGAACCCGGTTCAAAGGATGAGTGGGCGGCCTAAACCGTCCTCGATACGTGGTATGAACATGCAGCGCGAGATCGCCTACGGGGTAAGAGCCCTCGGGCGGCCCGATGGCGACGGAGACCTCGTAGGAGTCCGCGGGCGGGAAAGCCGCCTACATGGCGAAGGGGGTCAGGCAGGTGGATGGTCGGCCCGGGAGGTCCGCGAGATGCGAAACGCCGAAACGACGCTGGCCATCAACCAGGAAGCCATTCCTGATTGCACCTACTGGAGAGCCGGATGATGCTAACGTATCCCGTCCGGTTCGGAGGGGGACGGCGGAGACGGAGCCGCAAGGCAACCGCGCCGACCGTCCACACCTACAGCTTTCGGCCAGCAGGGGGTATAGCAACGATTCGCGACAAAATGGGCCATTGTCTTCACAAGTCCTTCACAATGCTTGTGCGGCGAGGAAAGCTTCTGGCAAGTCGTAGTGCGCCTGCTCGCAGCGCCATGCCCCGATGTCGTGCACATCACTGGAACGTTGAGTTGTACCGGAGCATTCCATAGAAGCACTTGACGAGATGGATGCCGTCCCACGTTTCGCACTTCCCCACGAAATCGATCGCCAGGCGCTCTACCTTTCCCTCCTTCACCGCGATCTCCCAGACGACGAATCGACCGGAGTTGCCGCGATTCTGGTTTGCGGTCCAATCGTAACCCTTCAATCCCGCGGGCGGCGCGAAACGAAACTCGGCCGCCTCGCCGGAGGTGTCCAGCCCGCGGACGTGGGGGTAATCTGCGGCGGCGAGGTTCTGGCCGTGGGGCGCCTCGAAGCGGAACTCCCAGCGGTCGGTGCGCGCAGGTGGGGCCGTCTCAATGACGACGCCGCGGTACGAGTTGGTCCGGCGAACGACCTCGGCCGTGCCTCTGGGCACATCGATTGTGGCGTGGTTGCCGGCATTGGGGAGCACGACCTTCAAGTCACCGGCGCCGAAGGCGGCCGAAGGCCCCGGGATGGACCTCGTCCTGGACCCACCTTCGAAGGTGAGATAGGTGACCGGTGTGTCGCTCCAGGCCGGGCGGATGAATCGTCCGTCGCGGATTGCCTCCAGGCACGGCGAGACGCGGTCCGCGGGGTAGATCGGCGTCGTGACGCGGCCCAGTTCATGGCCGGCCCTACGGACGACCACCGAGCAGGCGATGGCGGGGTAGTCGGCCGGCGGCTCGACCCGGACCATCCGGGCTCGCCCCAGGTCCAGCGGAAGTGCCTGTCCGGCGACGGTGGCGGTCGACTCGCCCAGCCCGGAGATGCCGGTCCCTTCGATGGTCGTCCCGTTGCCGAGCAGCGCGACCGCGCGGGGCCCCAGGCGCAGCAGTCGGATATCGCCCAGACGAACGGGACGCACGCCTTCGATGACGACCATGCGGTCATCGAACCGCGCGGAGACCGTCCCGTCGTCGTACATCGCCTCCAACCACACCGATGCCGGGACGGGGCGATCGGCGAGGGGCTCGGATTCGACCTCGTAAGCGCCGTCCTTGAGCGTCATGGGGAAATGACGCTCGCTTTCGGACCAACCTCGCAGGATCAGGCGCACCTCGAGCGGGTCTTTGGACGGGAAGAACGTCCGGACCGCGGCCCGGAACCGGACGGGCCGGCTCGGGCTCCCCGCGGTGACCTCCGGCGGGGTGAATGTCAGCTCGGCATGGTTGAGGAACTGGTCGAGCCGGTTAACAGGCACCGCCAGGGGAACGCCCTCGCCGGCCCCGGCGCGCACGCGGCTGAGGACCACGCCGAGGACGCGGCCCTTCGCGTCGAGGAGCGGCCCCCCAACGCCCCCCGGGCTGATCGGCGCGTCGAACTGGATGCGGAAGGGCCGCCCACCTTGCCTCTGGATCGCGCTGACGTACCCCGTGCCCGCGTGGACGGACGGATAGATCTTCTTCTGATCCCAATCCGGGCCCGGGAGCGCGGGCACGTCGAACGCGGTCACGTCCATCAGCTCATCGATCTCGTCGGGCGATCCCAGAGGAAGGGCCACGAGCCCTTTGGCACCGTCGACTCGGAGCAGGGTCAGTCCCAGCTCCCTGAGCCGGCAGAGGACCGTCGCCTCATGGACCGACTGGTCGGGACGGCCGGGACGGATTACGACCCGGACCCTGTCGAACGGCACGCCCAGGGGGACGAACGGCTCGACGTTGGTGACGAACAGACCGCTCGAGTGGACGCAGAGCGCCGCGGCGAACCGCCTCGCGGACGCGGTGAGGTCGACGAGCGCCGTGGCGGACTCGCCGAGCCGTATGAGTTCCTCCCTCGGCAGGTCGGAAGGATCGTCCGCGACCGCAACACTCGGCGCAAGAGCCCGAGTCCGATCACGACCAGCAGCAGGGCACGTCGGTTCATGAGGCGCTCTCCCAGACGCAACGGCGTCCCCGATGGGGACGGGATCGATGAAGGGTGGATGAGAGAAGATCCGCAGGAAGAGACAGGAGCCTCTCTTCCCGAAACAGTGACCTCCATCCAAAAACGCGATTCTCCGGTAAGGTACGCCGTCCGGATGCGTTATCTTACACAAGAAAAGGTTCGGCGAGAGTAACGGCCACAGGGAAGGTCGTAGCTCTCGGCAGCACGACTGCTGTACCGTGATCGAGGAAAGTCCCGGCGCCAATGCCCGCGCCGAACGACGGGGAGTCGTATCCATGAGTCGATGCCATTCCGTCACGGTCCTGCTGCTCTGGGCCTCATCGATAGTCCTGGTTGCGCCGACCCCGACCCGGGCCCAGGGTGGCGCGCGCCTTTCCGGTGTCCAGATCACCCGCCTCGGCCGGCCCGCCACGGCGCTGGTCGTCGCGGGCGAGGCCCCCAATTCGAAAGAGGGCTCGGCGTTCTGCGTCCACCCAAGCGGGCTGTTCGTCACGAACCACCACGTCGTCGGCAATATCATCGTGATGCCGGTCATGGGCCCCGACGGCCGATACGTCCCGCGCGACCCTCCGATCAAGCTCGTCCTCAACGGCGGCCGGGAGGATCAGAAGGTCCTCGCGGCCAGGGTGCTCTGGAGCGATCCGAAGTGGGACCTGGCCCTGCTCCGCGCGGACGGGGTCTCCAGCCTGGCTTCGCTTCAGCTCGCGACGCCCGCCGAGCTGTCCGGGCTCCGCGAGGTCGTGGCGTTCGGATTCCCGATCGGGTCGGTCATGGCCGCCAAGGGCGAGGAATATCCGTCGGTCAACGTGAGCAAGGGGAAAGTCCGGACGGTCAAGCGCGTCGAGGGTGAGCCCACGGAGATCGAAGCCGACATCTCGATCAACTCGGGGAGCTCGGGTGGCCCGCTCCTCGACTCCCAGGGACGGGTGGTGGGCGTCATCTACGCCCGACGCGAGAACCCGGTTGACCATACCGGGGTGAGCCTGGCCGTGCCGGTGAACCGGCTCGAGTGGTTCCTGAGCCGGTCGGAGATCACCTTCGAGCCGCCGCTCGTGCTCCGCGCCGATCGAGACAAGCCGGTCGAGTTCAAGGCCGTCCTCCGTTCCCTCTTCCCACCCCGGGATCCGCTGAAGGTGGAGCTCGTCCTGGGAGGGACAGCCGACAAGGCGCGACATTACCCCATGAGTCTTGCCGACGGGGCGTACCGCACGAAAGCGGTGCCATTCGGGGAAGCGACCGATAACCGAGCAGTCCGGTTGCAACTGCCAGCCAGAAGCCCACCGACCATCTTCTGGATGGAGGACACCGTCCTCGAAGCGAACGAGAAGCCCTTCCGGCTCAGCGAGGTGGAGATGTTGTTATTGGGTCCGATGCCGCAAGTGCGGCTGAGAAGCGGGGAAGGGGTCGCCCTGAAGGGGATCAAGCCGGATGCCCTCCGACCGGCTCGAACCACTGGCCGGGTCCCGAGGTCCAACACTCCCCGGAAGGTGACCGGATTGGATGGACTCCTGGCGGCGATCAGGAGTCAGGACGTGAACTTCGAACCGGCGAGTCACGCCATGATCCTGGTCCGCGACATCTCCGATCCAGAGACGGTCCTGTGCACCGTGGTCGCCCAGCGGTCGGGACGGACCGTTTCCAGGTTGTCCGCGCCCTGTTCTTGAGTGATCCCGAACGGGCGGACCTCCGGGCGGTGAGCCAGGGCCGGTTCGTCCGGCCGAGGCGGAGCCCCAACCCGGTTAGCTCGTTCCACTTCCATATCCCGGCCGGCGATCCCGCTTCGAAGGCGGATAACCCCGCAGTCGCCCGGTACCAGGGGATGTTCCGGTCCGCCGGCCCCGGCGATCCGCCCGGACCCGGAGAGACATACCTCATCGGCCCCGACTTTCTCAGAGTCCGGCCGGCGAACGACATCCGGGGCGGGATCATGATTACCGGGATCGGACCGGCCAGTTTGACGGTGATCTTCAAGACCCCCAAAGACGAACGGATCCAGGTCGGCGAGTATGTCGTCAAGCCCTACGACCACAGCGACAGGAATGACCCGTCGGCATACGTCCGCATGACGTCCATCATCCCTTCAAGGTCGAAGGCCGAGACCCCGTATACCGGCCGGTTCCGGTTCTGGGAGATCGAGGAGGCCAGCGCGGGCCCTGGTGGACAAGACCGCCTGTTGCGCCTGGCGGTCGATTTCGTCCTGTACCGCAAGTCGGACCGGCCGCGTGGGAAAGACGTGCCGTCGGTCTCCGGCATGGTGCCGCCTCGGCTCCGATTTCGAATAGGGACAGCCCTGAGATCGGCGGTGATAGGAGGGCCTGAGCGTCATGAAGTGCGGAAAAGTTCGACGGGTGACGAGCCTGGTTCTGGCGGTCGCCGGCTGCGGGCACCGTGCGGAGGAGACCGCCCCGAGGTCGGGCCTGGGGTTGGGCGCTGTGGCGGCGCTGACACAGCCCGTGGCGAAGCCGGCGACGACCCCGGTGGACGCGTGGAACTGGACGCCGGAGCCGCCAGGTCCGCCGAGGGTCCTGGTCACGGTCGTCTACGGCGACGGTTACGTCTCCGGTCTGGCGGACGACCGGGACGTGAAGGTCGGCGACGGCTTCCTCAGGCTCAGTCAGCTCCGGCGCTGGCGGCGCGCGGGGACGGGGGAGATCCTGCCGCGCTGAGGGTCCATCGATCGCCGGCAACCTCGCCGGCCTGGACCGGGTCGAGGTGACCGTCGGCGGCGCGGTCCGGGATCTCGACCTGACCCGCGCCTCCGACGTCCTCTTCGAAGCCCCTGAGGCGCTGGCCCCGGTGCCCGGGCTCGACGCCATCCGCGACGGCCGCTTCATCCGGCCTTTCTTCAGCCTGACTCCGGTCACCTCCTTTCGGTCGGTCCGCACCGGAGAGCGGAAGATCGAGGTCTTCGTGGACACGGAACGCGTTCGGATCAACAATGGAGGGAGGGACATCCTGACGCTCATCCAAGTCCAGATCCACGGGGACGCGACGACTCCTCCTCGCGACCTGTTTTTCGCCGATCCATCCAACCGGACGATCGAGATCGGCAAGGTCTACAACGCCCGCGGAGTCACGTTCGTAGTCTGGGAGGCCGAAATATCGAAGGACCCCGAGGCCAGGAACCCGAGGAACCCGACCTCGCACCCCTTCGACAAGCTGGCGGTCGATTACGCGGACCACGGCCGCGAGACTCGCTTCGGCTCGATCCGCGTGAACTCGTCGTACAGGTGAAACGGTCAGTCCCTCCGCGGAAACTCAACGGGGTTCAAGGGGACCGCCGAGCTGGTCCAGGACCTGTTGCCGGCGTCGCCAGGCGTCGTGGTCCATCGCGGTGATCGACCCGTCTGAGTCGACGGTCAGGTCGGTCAGGACCTCGATCCAGGTTGCGACTCGGTTGAAGTCGTCGGGCAGCTCGGCGACGTCCCAGAGCCGGACCGTGCCATCCTGACCGAGGGCCAGCAGGGTCTTGCCCGAGGCGTCGAGCTGGAGGGAAGCCAGCTTCCCGGGAATCGGAAAGGGACGCCCGAGCGGACGGCGGGTGGTCGTGTCCCAGAACTGGGCCGTTCCGTCCGCCGCGGCCAAAAACGTCGTCCGGCCGTCGTGACTGTATCCGACGGCGATGATGGCCCCCTTGGTCTCCAGCGGCTCGGCGAGGAGCCGGCCCGTGGCCGTGTCCCAGAGCGCGACCTTACGATCGTCTCCGCCGGTGATGACGGTCTTGCCGTCGGGGCTAAAGGCCATGTCACGGATCGGACCACCTCGGGCCAAAGGCGACCCGCGCGGCTCGCCGCTTTCGGCGTCCCAGAGCCGGGCGGTGCCATCCGCGCAGAGTGTCAGCAAGGTCCGCCCGTCGGGGCTGTAGATCACCGCTTTGACGACCGCCGGGTGTTTGAGCCGCCGTCCCGGCGGCGCGGAGACCGGCGGGTCGTAGATCCGCACATCGGTGTTGACGGCGACCGCGACCGTCCGGCCGTCGGGACCATAGTTCACGGCGACTCACCGGCTTGTTGTGCGCCATCGGCTTGCTGATCGCCTGGCCCGTGGTTGTGTCCCAGAGCCACGCCCAGCAATCGTCGCCGCCCGTGAGTCGCGATCCGGCCGTCGGGGCTGAACGCCACCGACCGCACGAAACCCTTCTGGTGGATCAGCGGGGCGCCCCGGGCTTCCCCCGTGGCCACGTCGTAGAGGCGCGCCTGCATCCAGGTGCCGGCGAGGACGGTCTTGCCGTCGGGGCTGAACGCCACCGAATGAACGGGTCTCGGGTGCGGCCAGCGCGGACCCAGGGGTCGTCCCGTCCTGGCGTCCCAGAGCCGGACATCTCCGTCCTCTGCGCCCGTGAGCAGGAGCTGGCCGTCGGGGCTCAGCGCGGCCTCCAGGATCCGGCCCGGAGTCGCTGAGGCCAGGGCGATTTCGGGGCGGCCTCTGAGCGCCGGATCCCAGAGGTAGGATTGGCCATCCTCGCATCCGGTGAGGATGTGGCGGCCATCGGGGCGGAACGTCGCGGCCAGGACCGCCGACTTGTGGATCAGGGGGATGCCGAGGCGTTTCCCGGTCGCCACCTCCCACAACCGCACAGTGCCATCGGCGCCGCCGGTCAGTGCGATGCTCCCGTCGGGGCTGAACGCCACGCAGTTCACGGTGGGCGGATGCACCAGCGGATCCCTCAGCGGCTCCCAGGTCTTCGGGTTCCAGAACCGGGCGGTGCCGTCCTCACCCCCGGTCAAGACGACCCCACCGCCAGGGCTGAGTGCCGCCGCTCGGATCGGGCCGGCGTTCTGCACAGGGCCGAGGACCCGCGATCGCGGATCGGCGGTCGATCGTTCCGGATCCTCGATCGTGAGGTCCCGGAGCGACATGCCGTGGCTCCCGACGACGAGAGCGGATCCACCATCCCGGCTGAATTCGACCGTCCGATCGACGGAACCGATCGGCCCAGGCCGGACGGGGCTCGCATGGCTCACCCGGGTGGTCCCCTCGCGGTGAGCCTCAAGGATCTCCAGCTTGCCCCCCGGTGAGACCCGGGTGTGGACAGGGCTCGTCGTCTTGCCGGTGTTGATATCGATGCTCTCGACCCGGTTCCTCGCAAGCAGGATGGCGACGCCTTCGTGATCCCTGCGGCCGAACGCCACGGCGCGGACGGTGTAACAGGGCTTCCGAAAGCGCAAGGTCCCCGTCGTGGCGTCCCAGCACCGGATTTCGCCCTGGTCGATCATTCGTTGTTCTTGGAGGTCGAGGGATTGCCAGAGCCGTTCGGGGTAGGTCCCTGCCGTCAGCGCCAGGCGGCCGTCCCGGCTGAACGCCACGGCCTGAACCAGGCCCCGATGCTCCAGAGGAGACCCGAGAGGTCGGCCGGTCTCGGCATCGAGGATCCGGGCGTCCCAGTCGCTGGCCACCAGGACCGATCGTCCGTCGGGCCGATAGGCGACGGCCCGGTACGGCTCGCTGGTCAACTCCCGCCATTTGACCAGTCGGCCAGTGGCCGCATCCTGGGCAAGCAAGAATCCCCGGCGTTGCCCCGCGCCCGTTGGGTGCAATCGCCAATACTCTTCCTTGCGGAAATCCGGGGAGCCGCCGGCGACCAGGATCGTCCGGCCGTCCGGGCTGATGGCCGTGGCAAGGACGGGGCGCTGGGATCCCGTGAGCTTGCCCAGATCGATGAGCATCGGCGGTTCTCCGGCGGCGATCGGGAAGACTCGCAACTGAGTGGCGCCTCCCCCAGTCAGGACCCGCTTCCCATCGTCGCTGAACGCCAAGGCCTTCAACCGGGCTTGTCGCATCGGCGTTCCCCGGGGCTTCCGGGTCTGGGCATCCCAGATCTGGATCGCCCCGTCCTCGCAGCCCGTGAAAAACGTCTTCCCATCGGGGCTGAAGGCCACGGCCAGCACGGCCCCCTGGTGTACGAGGGGCTCGCCGTCGAGCTTGCCATCGGCGGCGACCCAAAGTTGCGCCATGCTATCCTCGCTGCCGGTGAGGAGGAGCCGGCCATCGGGGCTGAAGGCCACGGCAACGACCGCCCCCTGGTGGAACATGGCCGGGCCGACGAGTTTCCCGGTGGCGGCATCCCACCGCCGCGCAGTCTGGTTGAACGCAGCCCGCCAGGATCGTCTTGCGGTCGGGGCTGAACGCGGCCGAGAGCACGGGCGAGTCGTGCATGATCGGAAGTCCCGCTCGCTCGCCGGTGGCGGCGTCCCAGAGCTGGATCTCCCCAAGGGTGTCTGGATCTCTCGGGGAGAACCCGGCCCGGACTGCGGAGTTCCGCCCTTTTCGCTTCGAGAACGATCTGTTCGCGTCACTGGCGGTCAGGATCGTCTTTCCATCCGGGCCGATCGCCAGCCCCAGCACGGGCCCGATATGGAGCAGCGCGGGCCCCGATGGCCTACCGGTCGTGGCGTTCCAGGATCGGACGATGCCGGCCTCGTCGCCGGTGACGACTCCGGAACCATCGGCGGTGAAGATGACCACGGTCGGCGGGAGCCGGTGCTCCAGCGGCGAGCCGATGGGCCGGCCCGTCGCGATGTCCCAGAGCCGCACCGTCCGGTCGAGGCTCGCGGTGAAGGCGATCCGGCCGTCCGGGCTGAATCCGACGTCCCGGGTGGCCCCGGCCTGAGAGAAGACGGAGAGAACCCGAGGGCCCCCGCGGTGCCAGGCCGAGAGGGCCGCCCGGGCGGTGTGTTGCCAGGCCGGGTCGCGCGGCCACCGCCGACCGCCAGCTCTCGACCATCGACACCAGGCCCTGGCCGACCTCCTCCCGTTCGAAGGCGGCCTGCCCCCGCTCGAACCAGAAGGCCGCCGCGCGCCGGTTCGTCTCGCGCAGTGAGGCGGCCAGCTCGACGCTGAAAAGGGTCGAGACCACGGCCAGGGTCGCCAGGGCGATCAGCGAGAGGGCGGCGATGGTGACGCCCGCCCGATGCCGCCTCGCGAACTTCTTCAGGCGGTAGCCACGGCTGGGGGGGCGAGCCTTCACCGGCTCGTTGGCGAGGTAGCAGCCGACTTCCTCCGCCAGGTCTCCGGCCGTCGCGTAGCGCCGCGATCGTTCCTTCTCGAGGGCCTTCATCACCACCCAGTCGAGGTCCTGCGCACGTGCGCTCTTCAGGCGACAGGAGAACCACCCCGTGAATGAGGACGTCGGGGCCGGCGGGCCATTCGCCTGGGAGAGCCGGAAGCTGGGCCGGGGCGGCTCCTCCTCGCGTATGATCCGCAGCACTTCTTCCAGTGCCGCTCCCTTCAGGCGTTCCGGCGCCATCGGCGTCGTGCCCGTCAGCAGCTCGTAGAGCAGCACGCCCAGGGCATAGACGTCGGTTCGGGTGTCCACATCCGGGCCGGCTCCAGCCTGCTCGGGGCTCATGTAGCGGAGCGTACCCAGGATCGTGCCGATGCCGGTGAAGTCCGCATTCTCGATCAAGGCCGGGCCGATCGCCTTGGCCAGCCCGAAGTCGATGACCTTGGGCACCGCCCGGCCGTCATAGGCGGTCACCAAGACGTTGGAGGGCTTGATATCGCGGTGGATGACCCCCTTCTGATGCGCGTGCTGGATCGCCTGGCAGACCGCCATGAACAACTCGAGCCGTTCCCGATACCCCAGGTGCTGTTTGTCGCAATACCGCGTGATCGGCAGGCCGCGGACCAGCTCCATCACGAAGTAAGGCCGGCCGTCGGGGGTCGAACCGGCGTCGAGCACCCGGGCGATGTTCGGGTGATCCATCATCGCGAGGGCCTGTCGCTCGGCCTCGAACCGGGCGATGACACGGCCGGTATCCATTCCCGGCCGGATGACCTTCAACGCGACTGTCCGCCGGACCGGCTGCTCCTGGCTGGCTTCGTAGACGGCCCCCATGCCGCCGGTTCCCAGCTCCCGGACAATCTGGTAAGGCCCGATCGCTCTCCCCTCCATCTCGGCCGAGGTGCCGGCGCAGGAGATCTCGACGTGGACGGGAGGGATCATCGGCGTCGCCCCGTCGTCCCGTGGGTCCCCCCTGGTACCCGAGTTGCCCGCACCATGACCTCGGTCCCGGGGCGAGCCTCGATCGATCCCGAGGAACTGGCGGAAGAGGCACTGCGGACAGAGGCCCCGGGGGGCATCGGCGGGCAGGACGTCGTCACAGTTCGGGCAGCGCGCGGTTTCGGCCATGATTCGGTCCTATCCTCGACGGTCGCCTGACGCTCATCGTCAAATACGCACGATCGGCCGGGTTCTTTCAACGGGGTCATCCCCTCAGGACCGAAGGGCCTCGTAGAGCAACTGGATCTCCTCGTCCGCCGAGCACCTACCGTCGAGCGTGGCGGCGACCTCGCGGCGGAGCATCTCGCCATAACGCTCTCTCAGCCGGCAGGTCTCGGTATAGATGGCGCCTTCGGTCTTCCTGAGCCGGGCGGCCAGGGTCGTCGCCGGCAAGTCGGCCTTGCCCTGGATCAGAACGGGCTTCAGGATCTCGAAGACCTCAGTCTTCCCCTTGGACTCGTACTCCTGTGCGAGCAGGCCGAGCGTACGCTCGAGGAGCGTGATCGCCCACGCCCGGTCGAGCTGCCGCTCCGGGGTCAACTCGTCGACCGGCTCGATCCGGTATCGTCGTTCGGCCTCGTCGCCGTCGATGGAGATGGCCTTGGATTGAACCTTGTTCTTCTGGCCTCGATACTCGCTGATGAGGAAACGCTGGCAATCCGTCCTCAGGAAGGAGCGAAAACGCCCTTTGCGCTGGTCGGCGGCCGCGATCACGGGTTTCTCCAACAATCGCGCGAAATACGATTGGGTCAGGTCGAGCGCCTTGGCTTGATGATTACCCTTCCGCCGGATGAATGCGTAGATCGGATACCAGTAGGCCTCGCAGAGCTCGGCGAGGGCCTTTCGGGCCTCGGGCGACGTGAGCGGTCCCGCCTGGATGACGACGCTCCAGTGCGTTCGAACGGGAATTCGACCGATCGGCCGATGATCGGGTCGGGATCGAAAAGCATGCGAGGACGCTCCGTGCGACTTGGTCGGTACCCCACCTTCGACCTGTCTCGCGCCAGGCCATGCCGGAGGAAGCATAGTTGTCTCTTGTATGCTGGCCGTGCCCGTTTTTCAACCCAATCGTGATGTTTTGATCGATGACTTCTCCGGGAAACTCTGCTTCAGACCTGGCTCTCACGCGGCCTGCCGGTCGATGGCTTCGTCTCGGCCTCGGCCAACGTTCCCGCGCCGGTCCGACGACACGAATGGCACTAGCTTAAGCGTAACAGTTTACGCCATTGGAGTTTAAGCGCGGATCGCCAGACAGATTTTCAACGATTGCAGATGTTCGCTTGTAATATTGATAGAGAATTTAGCCTCAAATCAAGCCACATGGGCCCAGCCTCATATCATCCTGAGTACTATTGATGGGAAAACCCTCACGACACAACACGTTTTCTAAGAAAGAGTTACACTTAAGCTAGTGCCATTCGTCCGACGACACCGACGCACGTTCGGGGCTCACGAGGCTCGAAGAGCCCCAGGCCCTCTTTGCGGGCTGCGGCTGCAAGGTCTGCTAATCACACCTCTGTTCGGTCCGATGGGGTTGGGTTGCGTGGCCTGTGACCGTCAGAGAGCCGAGCACCGGGCCAGTTACCGCCCAACTCAACACGCCCGACCGATTTTCTCGCCATGATGCGGACACGGCGGCGCTGGCCAGGCATCCTGCCGCAATCCAGGCAATCGATCAGCACGACCTCCGGGATCGGGTCGTAGCATGGAAGGGACGGTTTTTCGGCAGTTCCTGGGCGAATTATGACCGCGCGAAGCCGGGAACATTTCGTCTCGTCCCGCCTCCCGAGCGCCGGCCCACCGTGCGGCGTGATTACCAGGCGATGCGGGACATGTATCTCTCGGAGCCCACTCCTTTCGACGATGTGCTCGCGATCTTGGCTGAGCTGGAAAACCGCATCAACCACTCCATAAGGAGGATAAGGCAGCCAGTGACGCCGATCGAGAAATCAGGGCTCTCCCGCACTCTCGGTGGGACGGTGCCAGTCCGGGCCGGAACGACCGAGAATCCCGTCAAAATGGGGGCTTCTGTGTGAGTTGGCGGTCGTGGATCATCGAAACTGCGGGAGAGCCGAAGTCAGACGGTCAGGATGCCGGCGCGGATCATGTAGGAGAGCCGCTCGCGCTGCTCGGCCGTCAAGATCGCATGGATTTCCTGGAGGGAGCGGATGACGGCAGCCCGCAGGCGGTCGGCGCTCTGGACGCGGCGCTCGCCGGCGCCGGCGGCCTTGGCGGCGTCGAACGCATCGGCGCCGAGGGCATCGGCGAACTCGGCCAGGGACCGCCGCTCGTCGACCGCGGCCTGGGCCCGCTCGGTCTTCAGGTCGTCGAGGAACCCGGACCAGCGCCGCGACCTGCTTCTCGTCGAGGTCGAGCTTGTGCGCGAGGAATCGGAGCGGGCGGCGGACGCCGAACGCCGATCCCTCATCGTCGTGACGGGACATGAATCGCTCGCTCCGATCACCGCGGTCGCGATGGGCCCGCGGCCCGCCGAACTCGCCGTGCTCCGCCCAGTCGGGGCCGTGGAAGAAAGGGAAGGCGTGGTGGTGGCGCCAGGCGCGCCGGGAGGCATGACACATGGGTTTTCTCCTGCTCGCCAGGGCGGTTCGCTCCCGGCGGGGACTTGACGCGTGGGCACGTTGCCTCACGCTCGTCGGAATCGTAGGGCGACGAGGCGGGCCGGTCAAGCCCCCCGCCGCGCTTCACCGGCGGCCGGTCGCCTCGGACCGCCGCGAGAGCTCGCGGATGACGTCGGCCGTGATGTCATTGCGGGGATTGGCGTAGAGGATCGAGCGGTCGGTCTCCGCCGCGGTATCGGAGCGGACGACGTAGTCGAGCCCCTTCTCGGCGGCGACCGCGGCGATCGCGCCGGCCAGGGCGCCGGGCCGTCGGGCCGCGGGGGATCGGTCGAGCAGGGCGCCAATGTCGATCGAGCCGATGGCCGGGGCATGGGACCCCTCACCGGATGCCTTCGTCTCGGCCTTGGACTCGTCGGTCTTGCCGGTGCGTCGCTTGGCGATCGCCAGCTCGCGGGTCTTCTCCACCAGGACTGCGCGGGCCTTGCGATAGGCGGCGTCGGCATCCTGCCAGGCGCGGGGGTCCGCCGTGGTCAGGCTCGTCTCGTACTGCACGCGGGTCTTCAGGGCGTCGCTCAACTCGCGCGGATCGCCTTGACCTCCTCGTCGAGCAGGTCCACGTCGAGCTGCGCCAGTTCCTTGGTCACGGCGGTCCGGTCGTCGCCAGCGTCGCGGGATCGGGCCGCCACTGCCGGCAGCGGGTCGGGCAACGGGCTCGTCTGCTGCGCCCCCACGACCGCGCCGCCGACCATCAGGCCGCCAACCGCGGCCGCGCACGAGATACGTCTCAGTAACATGGCGTTTCGCGCCTCCTTTCTTCTCGACCATCCGGTCCGTTTCCACCGCCTCGGGCCGCCCAGGCGATCCCTTCGCCGATGCGGCCCGCGACCGAGCGAAGATGATACCGCGCCCGCGGCGGGCATTGCACCTTCTGGATCGCTGCGTCCGGCACGCATCTTCTGGACGTCGCTTCGACATTCGAGTTGACGTGCGGATGTCGCAGGAGCTTCCATTTCAGGTTGCACCTGTGAATCGTGACTTGACGATCATCGCGGTACGAGTAACGAGATAAGTCCTCACTTGCTAAGGCTTTCCCACTCCGCCCAGGACACAATCCTTCACCCGTAATCGCCGTTGGAAGTGAACCAGCGGCCTGCTCAATCGAGTCTCTAACGCCGGGTGAACGCCACTGAGAATCCCATCAGTGATCATCGCACCGCCAGATCCGGGCCCGCCGGGGTCGGATCTGTCGCACAAAGATATTAACTCCTTGAAATAGAGATACTTAGGACAGATTATTCGCCCGATTGGGCCAAGGATACCTGGGGAGTGCGACAATCCGACCCGCTCTCTTCCCCCTCAGTTCGGGCCAATTTGGTCATTCGAGTAACCCAGTCTTCCGATTTTTTGGATTTTTTTATCTCCCTCTGGGGTCGAGAGTTCCGGAGCCAATCGCCCCGGAATCCGCGATAGGTGCATTAACGGATCATCAAACCTGTGGCATACTGAATAATATGGACCATGTGCGACCCTCACCGCCAGGAAACCCAGGCAGCGAGCCACGGGGCTGTGCCGCGTGCGGCCGGGCCCGGCACCGCGATTTCGGGACTCGGCCCGAACTCGCTGGGGGCCATGGGGATCGGAGAGGGCGCCGCGGCCAAAAGTGATCACCGAGTGCCAATCTGTGCCACAATTCTCGGCAAGTCATGCTCACCTCAGAGCCGGCCCAGCCCAGAACCCACGCTGGATCAGGACGTCCCGCAAGTCATGAGTCGGGACTCTCGGAATGGGTCAAAGCCACCCCCCAGACGATGCGGTGGTGATCGCCGAGGACTCTCGAACGAGGCATCTGAAACCTGCGAAACGAACCCACCTGGTCCTGCGCTCAATTGGGAATTGCGATCTTGAGAAACGAACCCAGGATCGTGCGTCAACGCACGGCGCGAACGAACCGGTGACGCGGAGACGGTCGCCAGACGAAGCTCCACCGCCGTTCACTGGGGACTGTGGTCTTCAGAACGGCAATTCGGGCCCGGTGCTAGCCGGGGGGGGCGGCCATCGGAATAATAAACGAAGAGAGACTCCATCCGGACCATTTGTGAATCGTGACGTTGGCGCTCGAGCCTGGGTATCGCGAGTGCGGGCCTTACTCGTCGAATCGGTGGGAATCGGGATCGTTGTGGAGATGTCAGGAACTCCTCGCATCGTTGGCATGTCGGATCAGCGAGCAGCCGGCCGTTTCGAGCCGCATCCGCTTCAGGATCCGCGACAGACCGCCCGGGCTGTGTCTGCCTATGGCGCACGCCTGGGATGGGGCCTGGTGATCCTGGGGCTTCTGTGGGGGATTGGGCACGCGATCGAGTCCGTGGCGGTGGGATCGCCGACCGTGGCAGGGTGGAGCAGCGCGATCGTCAACGGCGTGAGCCTGAGCCTGGGTTTTGGTCTTGCCGGCTGGGGCGTGGCCCAGCTCTGCCAGGTGGTCGGGGCCCTCGTCACCGAGCATGTGGAACGGGCCGAGAATCGCTACCTGGAGTTGATCGCCGAGCTGGCACGCGTCACCGCCGCACTGGAGCGAATGATCGATGTCGGGAAAGCCGCGTCGGAGCTACCAGATTCCGAGGTTGCCTCAGCCGTCGACCGGACACGGCGGTTGGCCGACATCGACCGGGCTACCCGGTCCGAGTCCTGGCTCGAGGCCGAGTTGCTCATCAGCGAGTTCGCGGAAGAGTTTGCCGACGATCCGACCGTGATCGAGATGAAGGAACAACTCGACTCCAGCCGTCGCCAGGCGACTCTGGCCAAGATGGCCCAGCTCGACGCGGCCCGACAGGTGAATGACCCGGCCCGGGTCATTGAGCTTTACCTCGAGATCGCCCAGGTCGCTCGAGGACGAGCAACGCCAGACTCTGGAGCGCGACCTCGCCAAGTGGTTTCTCGGGCTGATTCATCGACGGCTGCGAAGTGGCAAGATCCAGCCGGATGTCGTCGAGCTGGCCACCCAGGTCGCCGAGACGTTCGCAGCTACGGTCGAGGGGGCCAGCATGCGCGCCGCCTTGCCGACGCTCCGCCGGAGCGTGGGCCTCTGCCCGCGTTGCGCAGCCATACCACGGAACCGCCGATGCGTGTCCCGCTTGCCTGGCGGGTTCCTCCGGGTTGTCGGTCAGGCCGCCCGTGGAACGACCTCCGAGCCCTTCGTGATGTGAGGACCACCATTTCGTACGCGAGTTGCGGTCGCGCGGAGTCCGTTTAGACCTACTGGAACGATCATGTGCACGATAACCCGAACCGCCCAACTTGACGCGGCGACGGACGTCGGCTAGTGATGAATGTGGGGCAAGTTCGCATCGCGCCACACCGTGACGCCTTTGTCGGGAATCCGAAAGGACAGGTCCATGTTCCGCCGTTTGTTACCGGTCTGGGTATTCCTCTCCATCGTCGCCGGTCCGTCGGCACAGGCGCAGATGCCCTTCCCGACGAATCTGATCCCGTCTCGAGCCTCGCTCGAGCGGCTAGGGCTGGAGCGCCAGTGGTTCATCGTTGTGCCGCTGGTCGAGACGGAACGACTGCTCCGGATCAGTCGCACGGATACCATGTTGTTCGCCCAGACAAGCTATGCCAAGTTGCACGCATACGACGCTGAGACCGGTCGGCGGCTCTGGACGGCCGCGCTGGGTGAGCGGATGGGATTCGCCCGTGGGGTAGCCGCCAACTCGTGGGCCGTCTTCGTCACCAATGCCAACTCGCTCTTCTCGCTCGACCGAGCGAGTGGACGGACGATGTGGAAGACGAACCTGGGCACGATCCCGACGACCACTCCCGCGTGCAGTGAATCCCGAGTTTGGGTCGGCATGACCAACGGGATGTTGATGGGGTTCTTGCTCAAGCGGACCGATGCCAAGGGAAACGAGTTCATCCGCGACACCCCCTACCCGCTCTGGAACTGGCACGCGGGTCATGTGATGACCACGCGCCCCCTGTCGGCCGAGAGCGTGCTGGCATTCGGGGGTGGTGATGGAAAGGTCTACGTCGTGATGGTTGAGGAGCCGACCGTCCTCTTCCGCCTCCCGACCGGCGGCTCGATCGGTGAGGGCCTGGGTGCCTACGCCACGCGCACCTTGCTGGTCCCTTCCGGCGACTTCGTCCTCTACGCGGTGGACCTGATCACAGCCGACATGCTCTGGACCTTCCCGTCCGGCGGCCGGATCACTCAGGAGCCTCTGGTCGCCGATCAGGACGTCTATGTCATCAACGACGACGGCTTCCTGAGCAGCCTCGACCCGACCAACGGGCTCCGCCGATGGTCCGTGGCAACCCAGGGAGGGCGTACGGCGGCGATCAGCGCGACCAAGATCTATCTCCGCTCCTACAACCTGGACCTGTTCATGATCGACCGCGCCACCGGCCGGATGGTCACCGACCCGTCCGAGACCCACCTCCGCGCCGGCTTGAATCTCCGCGATTATGACCTCGATATCGTCAATCGGTTCAATGACCGCGTGATCTTCGCAACCAGCTCGGGGTTGGTCCTCGCCCTCCGGGAGATCGCGCAAACACAACCGCGGCCGCTTCGGGATCCCAAGCTGCCGCCGTTCGGCTACATTCCTCCCGAGGGTCTCAAGGTGACTCCGCCAGTGCCTCCGGCCGCTGAGCCCGGAGCCGACACCGCACCCGGTGCTGCGGGCGAAGAGCCCGCGCCGGCGGGAGACAAAGAGGCAGCCCCGAAGGAAGAAGGCGACAAGCCGCAGTAATACCATCAGGCTACGGACCTCGCGTCTCGTCGAATCTGGACGGTGCCAGACCCCGAGCCGTTGAGGTCGAGTTTCGATGGGAAATCGAACCCTGGGAGGACTCCGGGGTTCTCGCAGCGGGAGCGGCAACCATGAGTGAGAATCTCGTCGTGATCCGGCGGGCCTTGCTGAGCGTCTTCGACAAGCAGGGTCTCGTGGAACTGGCGCATGGCCTCGCCGGACACGGTGTCGAGCTGCTTGCCAGCGGCGGCACACGCTCGGCGTTGGTCGCCTCAGGACTCGAGGTGACCGAGGTGGCCGATTACACCGGTCAACCTGAGATCCTCGGCGGCCGGGTCAAGACCCTTCATCCCAAGATCCACGCGGGAATCCTCGCCCGCCGCGATGAGCCTGGCGACCTGGCAACTCTGGAACAACACGGGTTCCCGCCAATCGACCTGGTCGTCGTCAACCTCTACCCGTTCCAGGCCACGATCGCACGGCCTGAGGCCACGCTAGCCGACGCCGTTGAGAACATCGACATCGGCGGACCGACCTTGATCCGAGCGGCCGCCAAGAACCACGACCATGTCGCCGTGCTGACCAGTCCCGATCAGTATGATGCGATCATGGCCACGATTCGAGAGCGCGGGGGGACGAGTCTGGAGGACCGTCGCCGGCTGGCCGTTGCCGCGTTTCAGATGACCACCACTTATGACCGAGCCGTCGCCGATTATCTCGGCCGGTGCCTCACCCCGTCCGGGGAGTCCGATCGATCCGAGCCGTTCCCGCGGGTTCTGGAGTTTCGCTACCTCCTCCGCTCCCCGTTGCGATATGGCGAGAACCCTCACCAGAAGGGTGCATTTTATGTCGAGCCCGACGCGCGTGGGCCGAACCTCGCGACCGCGACGGTCCGCCACGGGAAGGAGCTCTCCTATAACAATCTGCTGGACCTGGATAGTGCGCTGCGACTGGTGCGGCAGTTCGCGGAGCCCGCGGTCTGCATCCTCAAGCACAACAACCCCTGTGGCGCCGCGGTCGCCCACGATACGGCGGTGGCCTTCGAGCGCGCGTATGAAGGTGATCCGGTCAGCGCCTTCGGCGGCATCGTCGCCGCCAACCGACGGCTCGATCGAGCCGCGGCCGAACGGATGTGCGAGCCCGGTCGATTCCTGGAGGCGATCCTCGCCCCAGGCTTCGATGAGGATGCCCTCGAGTGGCTGACCACCAAGCCAAGCTGGCGAAACAGCGTCCGCCTGATCGATCTCGGAGCGCCCATCGGTCCTCGGGACTTGCCACCTCTCGGCAGCGACCTACGCCGGATCGAAGGGGGGCTGCTCGTTCAGGACTGGGATCGGCTCGAAGCGAATCCGGCTTCCGGCACGGTACCGACACGGCGGTCGCCGAGCGAGGCCGAACAGCGCGACCTCGCCTTCGCCTGGAGCGTCTGCGCGGCGGTGAAGTCCAACGCGATCGTCCTGGCCAAGAATGGACAGGTCGTGGGTGTGGGCGCGGGCCAAATGAGCCGGCTGGACTCCGTGCGGATCGCGGTCGAGAAAGCGGGACCACGCGCCCAGGGGGCCGTCCTCGCCTCGGACGCGTTCTTCCCGTTCCGCGACGGCCCGGATCTGGCCGCAGCGGCCGGCGTCACGGCCATCATCCAGCCGGGCGGGTCCCGCCGCGACGACGACACGATCCGCGCGTGCGACGAGCATGAGATCGCCATGATCCTGACCGGACGACGCCACTTCCGGCATTGATCAAGCTTTCACTTTATTCGTGCTGGAGATAGAATCTCTCCACCATGTCCATGATCAGGTCTGACGGGTCTCCGCCTCTTTCCTTGATGGAGAGCATTTCCAGAAGGTGATCCGACCTAACAAAAAGGATCACCTTGCCGTCCTCGCTGAATATCGTATTGCGCTTGACATGTGCAGCATGGTTGGGTTCGCGGTTGCAGCAAACGATCGCTAGCCGGCCCATCGGCATCGTCAGATAGTTCCGGGTCTGGTTAATCTCCTCCTTGCCGATCTCTTGTACATCGTACTTCTTGAACTCGAAGAGAATCATCCTCGCGCCAAGCTCTCTGTAGAGGTGACCCCAGTTGTTCGTCACATCGAGATTGCGATTGGGAAATACCGCATCCCGACGGTCGATGCCCGAGTAAGTCCTGGGCTGGACAATCGGCTCGACCAAGGGTGGAACGAACAGGAATCGCAGGATCTCCGGGCAGCTCTCCTCGAATTCCTTCCAGCCGACGTGTCCCGGTGCGCACTGCTTCAGGCGTTGCCGGAGCCAGTTCGGCTCACTCATGATGAACCTCGCTCGTGAAGTAGCGACGGACGAGCGAGGGATGTTGGACCAAGAGAGCCGTCAACTCAGTACCGTCGATAATACGAACCTCATGTCCCGAATTCTTCACGGTTTCGGAGAGAAACTCGCGAGCAATCGAGGTGGGCTGGCTGTTCGTTACGACGAGCCCTTTCTTCGCACCAGACGAGGTCATAAGAGAACCCAGGATTCTACGCAAGGCAGAGACACTGACACGTTTTTGTGGGGAGAACTTCGCCTCTACGAACCACGTATCCGCCTTCTCCGCGCCGAACGGGTCTCGAGTTTGAAACGACGCGACGAAATCGAAGCCTCGATCGCTCATCAGCGGAGTTCGCTGGATCGAAAAACCCAGTTCGACGAGCAAATCGGCGGCAAGATCCTCGAATTGTTCGCTGTCGAGCTTCGAATAATCGAGATCGGGTGCCGTCCCAAGTTGGTTGACCAGGCGCCGCACTCCCCCCGGGAGGTCGTGACGAAGGTCGACGTAAGCTCGATCGGCGAGAGACGGGGGAACCTTACAATCCTCGATCAAGGTCGGGATCACACACACGTCCCGATCCTTGAGTTCTCTGCCGAGGCCGGCATTCAATTCGCTCTGCACCCATCGAGAAGCCACCGACCTCGGTGACAGCAGCACCAGAAGCAGATCGCTCGAGGCAACAGACTTCTCGATCGGCTCCGTGATCGAGTCACCCGGCGCCAGTTCCCAGGAATCGAACCCCACGCGAAGCCCGGCATTACGCAATGCATCGGAAACGTAAGTGCCGATGTCACGATCCGCCTGAGCATAACTCATGAAGATTCGACGATCACGTTTTGCAGAACTCTCGATGTCGATCATTCTCTCACTCCGAAGGTCTCATGTCATCACAACCGATCACCGATGTCCGCCGCCGCCGTGTCCGCCGCCGCCCATGCCCCCCATGTGACCACCGCCAAAGCCGCCCATGTGCATGCCACCACCGAAGCCGCCGCCCAGCGGGGCTCCGCCACGGTATCCGCCCATGCCGCCCATGCCGCTCATGCCGCCCATCATCGGCCCAGCACGATATCCACCGCCATAGCCACCCATTCCCCCCGGATGGCCTCCCGTCATACCGTTCATCATCCCGGGATGAGTCGCCATTGGCATACCACCGGACATTCCCGAACGCCCACCCATGGCGCCCATTCCGGAGCCGGCTGCACCCATACGTCCGGCGTTGGACATGCCCGCACCGCGGCCCAGGTTTCCTGCGCCTCCCCCAGCCTGCGCCAATCCTCGGCCTGCGCCCGCCATGCCCTGACCCACACCCCCGCGGGAGATCGCCGTCCCCGCACCGGCTCGCCCTGCGGTTTGTCCGACTCCCGTTCCCTGACCTTGCCGGGCACCGGTCGAAGAGGTACGACTGGCTGTCGCGGTGTGAGAGTTCACTCCATTGTACGAGGAACGCCAGCCGTTGGACCCTGACGAGACCGCCGATGCCTGTCGGACGTGCCCCTGGCTCGTGCTGGACCGGCTGGCCGTGCGCGTTGTACTCGAGTTCCGTGAGAACGGATTGGCGTAGGCGTGCGAAGATGCCGGTGCACGAGCCCCTCCACGAGAGCCGCTCACCGACCGATTGATGCTTGTGTTCCGGGTGACATTCACGTTGCGCGTCACCGTATTCCCATTTCGTGTCACACTGACGCTGCGGTTAATGCTGACGCTCCGGTTGATCGCGACGTTGCGATTGCCCCAGCCTCCCCGACCCCACCAGCCTCGGCCAAACCCCGGATAACCGAAACCGCCGAAGAAGGGGTAACCGAAGCCGAACCCAAAGCCGAATCCCAGTCCAAAACCGCCGAAACCGAAGCCACCGTAACCCAGACCACCAAAGCCATATCCGCCATAAAACGGATACCCATAGCCGTAGAACGGAAACCCGTAACCGTAGAACGGAGATCCAAATCCGAAGCCCAGGCCGAGACCGAGACCGAACGGGCCGCCAAAGCCATACCCACCGTAGCCCATGCCGCCGTAGCCCATGCCGCCGTAGCCCATGCCACCGTAGCCCATGCCGCCGTAGCCCATGCCGCCGTAGCCCATGCCACCGTAGCCCATGCCACCGTAGCCCATGCCACCGTAGCCCATGCCGCCGTAGCCCATACCGCCGTAGCCCATACCGCCGTAGCCCATACCGCCGTAGCCCATACCGCCGTAGCCATACTGAACGGGAGAGGCATAGTAAGGATATCCATTGGCACCATAATAGGGGTAATCGAGATATCCGTAATAGCCGCCGAGGTTGCCGTAGGCCGCGTATCCGTAGTACCGGCCGGTCTCGTCGTAATACACGCCCGGATATCCGTCGTAGTTTGAGTTGGGGCGGCCGAAAGCCCCATTGAGCTGACCGTACAACTCAGGGGGGACTGTGGTATAGGGTTGATAGGTCAGGTTTCCGGACTGTGCTGAGGACTTGTCCACCTCCGCGGGCGCGAAGAGAGTTCCACGATCTTCCAGCGTGCGGTCCCAGTAACCATCCTGGAAGACCCAGCCATCGGGCTGTCGAATCCACTGGGCAGGGACCCAGGACCATCCGGGCTGGACCTTCGCCCAGAAGCCTTTCTTCCAGACGACTCCATCGCCGTCGGGGTAATACTGACCCGGGATGTAGAAGCACTCGGGGCTGGGCGGTTCACCGGGCTCATCGTCGGGGCGTTCTTGGGGTGGTCCGTCTTTCCGATAATCGAGGCGGTCGGTCTTCCGCTCGCTCCAGAAGCCCGGGACGCGATACCAGCCTTGGTCGTCCCGCTTCCAGTAGCCGTTGACCCAGAACCGGCCGGGCGGGGGCACGCGCCACGTTCCGGTGACCCAGAGGTAATCCTTGCGGCCGCCATTCCATTCCCAGTAGCCTTCGATCCACTGAGCCTTCTCGCTCGGGGGATCGATCGCGGGCTTCTCCTCGATCGGTGGTGGAGGCGCCTTCTCGACGTGCGTGGCTTCCTGATCCTTCCGTGGCGAGAG
The DNA here is from genome assembly GCA_963845695.1 of uncultured Isosphaeraceae bacterium. Classification (GTDB taxonomy): domain Bacteria; phylum Planctomycetota; class Planctomycetia; order Isosphaerales; family Isosphaeraceae; genus CAWJTV01. The sequence goes on from CAWJTQ010000032.1 coordinate 77,170, forward strand.
AAACGCCTCGTGGAGGGGCCCCTCCGTGAGAGGCTTGACCCGCTGGGTTGCCGCCGAGCCAGTCGGCCGGCTCACATCGTCCCCCGCCGGGTTCCTCTCGTCGAGGGGCAGAGCCGCGGCCCCAGGTGGTGCGGTCGCCCCGGATTCCTGACCAGCCGCCGGCACTGAAAGCATGCTGCCAACGAAGAGCACGAGACCGAACCCGATCGGTTGGAAACGGTTCATGGCAAGAACTCCGCCTGCATGGCTTGATCCCAGCGGCATGGATGATCCCTATGGCTATAGAGTACGCTCGTGAGGACCCGATGGTCCAAGACCCTGGAAGGAACCGGCGTCATTTTCTTTCATACAATCGTCACGCCGTCTCGTCGGCTCGCCTTTCGAGGCGGTCTCCGCCTCTTCAGGTCTATCGCTCTCGCGATCTCCGAAGGATTTGGCGTGTTGAAAGGGACTCTGGAGGAGGGGCCTCGAACGGTCTCCAACTCCTCGTCTGGGATATTGTAAGAAAGTTGACGTCCGAAATTCCACGGACTGGTTCCGGATCCCGGTTCTTCCTCACCCCGGCCGGTCTTTGAAGCCGATCCTGGCTTATCTGGGTGATCTGGGGGACGCTGGTCTCTCGAATTCCCAAGGGACTTTGCGCCACGGTCTCGTCGGTATGCAATCGACCTGCCGATCCTCAGATCAGACGCTGCCATCTTCTAGATTCGTCAATCGTTGCTCGAATCTCCCGAGATTGGCCCGTATCTGCCCCAGTTCTCTCCGGAGAAGACGCCGTTCCGGAAAAGGTCAAGTTGAAATCGAGGCCGTCTGGAAGATTTTGAAGAGACGAAATTCCCCGACCCATTGATGAACTCGAGCGGCTCCGGATGAGTTCCACGACGAACCTCCAGTCCAGCCCCATTTTTGCTGGCGGCAGTTGTAGACTCTGGAATTATGATACCATGAATCACAGAACCGTCACCCGGCCCGCGGTGGGCCGAAGCCCTGAGATCGCGGGGTGGTCGCCGTTGGGAGACCCACCCCAGGGAGTCAGGGAATTGCGAATGTCGAATGAGACCGATGATCGGGGGATCGGGTCGTACATGATGCCGGACGACCAATCGAGTTCCGAACTTTCGCCATCCCCGCGTGCAGCGAACGGCGGGGCGAGTTCGGTGCCGGGCCGCGACCGATCTGACCGGGCGGTGGATACCAACGGGCAGGGGACGTCACAGCCGTGGGGGCGGGGTGTGCGGGTCGAGCCGGCGGACGAGGACTCCGATCCCGGATGGGTGATCGAGACGCTCTATAGCCCGTTTCACTGCCTCTACCAGGACGCGCTGTTCTTCCACACCCAGAGCCGTCTGGCACGGTCGGACAGCGAGGCGAGCCGGCTGGCGCGGTCGGCACTGTTGCTCTACCTGTCGAGCGCCGAAGCGCTGGTGCACCAGGCCGCCGAGGAGCTCGGCCGGTTGGAGCTGCGCGGCCTGATCGCCGACCCGAGCCGGCCGTTGCCCCTGGCCGAGGCGTGGCGACTGCTGCCGGCTATCGTCGCCGAGCCCGGGGTACCGACCGGCCCGTTCGACCCCGAGGCGCCTCCCTGGCCGCAATTCGTCGAGCTCTTGATGTTACGGACCTCCTGGGCCTATCCCGGCCCGGCCCCGGCACGACGAGCCTACTACCGATCGGCCCGTCGCGACGGCGAATACGAGCCCATGCAGCCGCACCAAGTCTCCGCCGAACTCAGACGGATCACATCCCCCGATCGCCTGGCTTTCCCCCGCACCGGATTGCCGCGCGATCCGTATGCGCTCCGCCCTCGACACCTCGACACGGCGCGCGGCGTCCTGGACGCCGCCATTGAGGCTCTCGACCGTCGCATGGGGGGATCTCTGACGAAGGGCCAGCGACATCGTCGCGAGCCCGTTCGCCTCGTCCATCCCCCCTCGGACTCTTCCGGCCGGTAATTCCCAGACTCCAGCGCCCGACCGGCTTGGCTATTTCCTCGGTCCCTCCACCCGGGCCTTGAGAGCCTCTTCCGGATGGGCGACGAAATTCCAGCGACCGTCCTCATTCCAGGGGCCTCGGTTGTCCGTTCCGATCCCCATGTCGCCTTCACCATCGCGCGACAGGTTGTAGTAGCTGTTGAGGTCTTGCTTGGGGGGGACATTCCCTTCCATGGCGTCTTTCCCCAGGCTCTCCAACGCGAGCGTAAACATCCGCTGATGCGAAATCTCCCGGGTCATCAGGTAGGTCAAGGTCTCCTTGCAGCCGGGATCGTCGGTCAGGTGGATCAACCGGTCGTAGGCCACCTTGGCCCCCGCCTCGGCGGAGATGTTGTGCTTGAGATCGGCGACGATGTCCCCCGCAGAGCGGATCCAGTTGCTGGTCCAGGCGTTTCCCATCGAATCGCAGAATTGGGGGGCCTTCCCCATCATGGAGAACAGAGTGTCTTCGTACGCCTTTTCGCGTTCGCCCCCGCGCAGGAGCTGCTCGATCATCAGCCCGACCATCTCGAGGTGGCCGATCTCCTCGGTTGCGATGTCCAGCAGCATGTCGCGGATCGCCGGTTTCTCGCAGGCGAAGCTCTGGACGAAGTATTCCGTCATCGCCGTGAACTCGCCAGACCGGCCCCCGAACTGTTCGAGCAGCTTCTGCGCGAATCGCGGATTGACCTCTCCCACCTTGACGGGGAACAACGGCTTCTTGTGGTGCGCGAACATGGTGACCTCGATTCGCTGATGATCTGTGGAGGAGCGCCTCCGAAGAAAGGCTGAACGTCCCGGTCTCCCCCGGGACAAGCTCCGCAATCCGCACGAATCACGCAAACAAAATGCCAGGTTCGGGACTTGGTCCCGGGTTCCGGGTCGAGTGATGGAACCGACCTCGACTGGAAAACGCCCGGTTCGGGTTCGCGCAGAGCATCCTGGGGTACTATCCTGGGACGATCGCCAGTCAGTCCCCCAATGATGGATGGAGCCCAATCGCGATGCGCGTCTTGATGGTGACCTCGTTTCCGATTCCCGGCGACTACGATGGAACGGCCATGCTGCCGATCAAGATCTTGCGTGCGATACGTCCACGTGGCGTTGACGTGGTGGTGGCCTACCTGCGGGCGCGGCCGCCCTGGGAGCGGTCGATGCGACGGACCGACTTCGAGGGGGCACCAGTTTACGAGTTACCGGCCTGGGCCTGGGCCAGTGGTCTGGGGTTAAAGTGGATCGCCCGCGAGCAGCCTTTCGACCTGGTTCACGCCCAGCACTATGGCGGTGCGACGCGTGCCCACCTGGCTTGCCGGCGGTATGGCTGGCCGATGGTCTACGAGATCCACTCGCTACTCGGCGACGAGGTCGAGCGCGACCGCCTGGGCCGCGGGATGGCCTTCCGGACTTACCGGGCCCTGGAGAAACAGGTGGTTCGTCATGCGGCGGCGGTCATCGCCCTGGGTGAGCCGGTCAAGCAGGTGGTCGTCGAGGAGAAAGGTGTCCCCGCCGATCGAGTCCGAGTGATCTACCCCGGCATCGACCTGGCCGAGTACGACGTGCCCGGACCGGTGGCGTCGATCCCCGGGATCAGCCCCGAGCACAAAGTCGTGATGTATGTGGGGAGCATCGTCCATCCCAACCAGGGGGTTCCAATCCTGATCGACGCCCTACCCCGGATCTTCGCCGACGTGCCGGAAGCGCGCTGCGTCCTGGTTGGCGGTCCTGCCGAGGTGGGCGAGACCTACCGCGCCCAGCTCGGCCCCCACGGTGACCGGCTGATCGTCCTGACCGGCCGGACTCCCGATCAGGTCGTCGCGCTCACCCCGACGCGCCGACGTGCTGGTCCACCCGCGCCTGGCATGCCGCGAGAACTATTCGGTCCAGAGCAAGATCGCCGTCTACCTTGCCGCGGGCCGTCCCATCGTCGCCACTGACTTCGGCGACTACCGGCAGCTCCTGGGTGACACGGGCGGGGCTGCTCACCCCGGTCGAGTCGGAAGCCCTGGCCGAGGCCATCATCCGGGTGTTTGGCGACCCCGCACTCGCGGCCCGCCTGGCCGCCGCGACGCGACCGGTGGCACGGGAATTCTTCGCCATGGATCGCAATGCCGACCGCTACCTCGACGTTTACCATCAGGCCATCACCGCCGGGCCGCGTTGAACGACGGTGCTCGGAAACCGGCACGATAATTGCTGGGACTCTCATTCGCGGCGGGAACGGAGGCCCGCCACTGCGCGGTACAGGATTGACAATTCAACACACTCGTACGGATATCCTGCCGGTCCCTCTCTCGGCTCGACCTTGACACCCTGTCGCCCCGTCTTTAGTGTAAATAGTGTCGATTTGAGGGGTTGGGCCGTTCCTTACCTTGCTCGCCACCTTAGCTCAGTCGGTAGAGCACAGCTTTCGTAAAGCTGGGGTCCTCGGTTCGAGTCCGAGAGGTGGCTCTAGACGCAACTCGCAACGAGCCTTGGCTTTGCAACACGCGACGACAGCCGAAAAGCGACCGAAACCTCAATGCTTGAAACGGTACAACACCGAAGGCATGCAAGCAATGGGGTTTAAGATGTCGAGGAAAACCGCGTTCATTCCGTCTTCCCGGCGGCATCGCGCCAGCGGTCAGGCTGTCGTCACTTTGAACGGCGTCGACCACTACCTGGGACCGTGGAATTCCCCTGAGTCCAGGGCGGCATACGATCGGATCACTCAGGAATGGCTGGCGTGTGGCCGGCGCTTGCCGGATCCGGACAATGCTACCGGAGGGCTCTTCGTCAAGCAGTTGGTCAATGGGTATCACACCTACCTGTGTTCGACCTTGCCGAAGATTGAACACAAGATCCGGCTGGCGTTGAAGGCCGTTCGCGAGATGTACGGCGAAACCCAGGCGGCGAAGTTCGGCGCCGTGTCGTTCAAGGCGATCCGGCTCAAGATGATCGAGTCCGACTTGGCCATCACCACGATCCGGGATCGCATGGGCGTCATTCGGCGGATGGTGGCTTGGGGCGTCGAGAACGAGATGCTCCCCGCGGATTCGCTCCAACGCATCGAGGCCGTGGCCGGCTTGCGCGTGGGGCGAGATGGGGTGAAACCCTCGAGGAAGGTCAAGCCCGCGCCTGATGCGGACATCGAGGCGATCTTGCCTCACGTCCCTCCGACGATCCGGGCGATGATCGAGCTGCAACGATTGACCGGCATGAACAAGGAATGGGCCGAGTTCATGCGGCAACGGGCTTGCGCATCGCCTGACAACACGTCGGATCTTGATCCCTGGATTCCCCTGGCCCTGGGACTCGGTCAGCCGGGCCAACTCCATATCAACAAGTACCACGCCCTCGCATTGGTCGATCCGCCCGCGGAAGCGCAGGGCCGGGTGCTGGATCTTCCGTTGCGAACGGCGAAACGCTACAGGGGACGGTGCTGGGGCCCGACGGCCAGTCGCTGAGTGGTGTCGAAGTCGTCGGCCTAACCGCGCTGCGCGACAGCGCATTGTTGGAAGGTGCGTCCTTCACGCTCACCGGACTGAACCCGCAACGCAGCCGCGAGTTGTTTAACCAACACCGCGGCAAGAAACTGGGCAAGGTGGTGACGGTCCGAGGAAACGCGGCGCAGCCCGTGACGGTCAAGCTCGAGCCATGCGGCACCGTGAAAGGCCGGCTCGTGGACGAACGCGGCAACCCCGTGCCAGGCGTCCCTGTGATCCTCAGCGAAGACGCTCAATAGGTCCACGCAAAGCGGAAAGTGAATCAATCGGCCTTCGGGATCTCGTATTCCTCATCCTGAAGCCGGAAGGGGGTTTCCGCCTCCAGATAGGCTATCACCATCGCCGTTCATTCCTCCGGGTCGTGACAACGATGATTTCGCGTGATGTGCTCCCGCCACAGCCACCAGATCCGCTCCATCGGATTGGCGTCCGGGCTGTAGGTCGGCAGCATCTCCAGCTCGATCCGATCGCGGTGCTCGGCCAGGTAGATCCGCACCGCGTCGCTGTGGTGGAACTTGGCGCAGTCGCAGATCACGTGGATCTTGCGATACCGCCGAGCCGCAGGTCCTCCAGGTGGGCCAGGAACAGCTTCTCGTCCCGCTTCGGTCCCTCGGTGGCGAAGATCATCCCGGTCCGCCAATGGATCGAGGCGGCGACGTCCCGCTTCTCGTTGGTCCCCGGGGTCGGGATCTTCGCTTGCTGACCGCGCCGCATCCACATCCGGCCGATCTCGGGGTTGGTGTTGATGTCGGCCTCGTCCTGCCAGACGACCGTCTCGTCGGGGGGCAGCTCGGCCAGGAGTTTGTGCAGGGCGGCCAGCTTGGCCTCCCGCTGTTCGTCGCGGGGCCCGACGGTCGGCCGCGGTCGGCGGTAGACCATGTCGTCCCGGTGCAACCAGCGGCGGACGGTCTCCGGGCTGACGTCGAGCCCATGCCGGCTCCACAACAGCAGGGCCACCGTCCCGCAGCACCAGCGGCTGCGGAGGAAGCCGAAGTCGGTCGGCAGCTTATTGGTCACCCAGTTGGGGACGACGGCCATGCAGGCGGGATCGAAGCGAAAGGGGCGGCCGGGCTTGTGACCGGCCACGCCCTCGACCCCCTCCTCGTGGAACCGCTTGACCGAGGATGGCAGTCACTTTGCCTGGCAGAGCAAATCGCGCGAATGCTGTGCCGAACAGACTTAGCAGCGTCTTTCTTTCATCCCTCTGGGCGGAAGCCATCTGGCGCATAACAATTCGGTCAGGGAATGGGGCTGAAGGGATAGGGGGACCTCATGAATGCCGAAGGGAGCTTCGATCCCGAACTGCTACTGGCCGAGGCTCGCGGCGGTCGTCGCGAGTCGCTGGGCAGGGCCCTGGAGTTGAATCGCACCTACCTGACGCTGTTGGCCCGGACGCAAATCGATCTCCACTTGCAGGGTCGGGTCGATGCCTCGGACGTGGTCCAGGAGACGTTCCTGGATGCGTGCCGCGACTTCGACCACTTCCGCGGCAGCAGCCCGGGCGAATGGGTGGCTTGGCTGCGCCAGATCTTGATCTACAACCTGGCCCGCGCCGTTCAGAGGCAAGTGGGGGCACAGAAACGCAGCGCGCGACGTGAAGTCTCCCTGGAGCAACATGTGGCGGCCATGGATCGCTCGTCGGGACGAATCGAGGCCGCGCTCGTCGGCCGCTCGAGTTCGCCCAGCAGCCAGGCGCAGCGCTCGGAATGCGCCGCTCGCGTGGCCGATCAGTTAGCTCGACTCTCCTCCGACTACCGCGAGGTCCTTGTCCTGCGGAACCTGGAAGGGCTGCCGTTCCCCGAGGTGGCCCGGCGCATGGGCCGGTCGGCCGGAGCCGTCCGCATCCTCTGGGTGCGGGCCGTCGATCAGCTAAGGCAACTGCTCCAAGCAGAGGAATCCCGATGACCCCACTCGTGACCGACCTTGTGGCACTGGAGCCGACCCCTGAGGTGATCGGCATCCTGGAGGAGTACCTCGCGGAACTGGAAGCCGGGGCCCGGCCGAACCCGGAGGAGTTAGTGGCCCGATGTCCCGAGATGGCGGAGCCTCTGAAGGCCTGTCTGGCGATCCTGGAAGTCTTACGAGACGCGGCCCCCAGTCTGCAGGGTTTTGGACGACCTGAGCAGCCGGCTGCCCTGGAAAACCTGTCCGAACTTGGCCAGCTCGGCGACTTCCGCCTCGTGCGCGAGGTCGGCCGCGGCGGCATGGGTGTGGTGTACGAAGCGGAGCAGATTTCTCTCGGCCGCCGGGTGGCGCTGAAGGTACTGCCGTTTGCCGCCGCGCTGGATGCCAGGCAGTTGCAGCGGTTCAAGAATGAAGCGCAAGCCGCGGCTAGCCTGCACCATACCAACATTGTACCGGTCTTCGGCGTCGGCTGTGAGGGCGGCACCCACTACTTCGCCATGCAGTATATCGAGGGGCAGACGCTGGCCGAGATCATCGGGAACTCGCGCGGCGGGAACGCGTGTGGCTGGGCCGGTTTCACCTCGGAACCGAGCGATCGCCATGCCGCGGCATCCTCCGCTACGCCACCTAGGGCGGAGCCTTCCGCCGCCGCGAGTCCCAGGCGCTCGGCGCGGCGGCGATGCTGGGTATGCAGGCCGCCGAGGCGCTGGAACATGCTCATCAGCTCGGCGTGGTGCATCGGGATATCAAGCCGGCCAACCTGCTCGTCGAATCGATTTCTCGCTTCGCGCTTGAGCAAACAGGAGCCGAGGCGGAAGGGGTCCGCTTATGGGTCACGGACTTCGGCCTGGCTCACTACCGCCATGGGCCAGTTGGGCTGACCGTCACTGGCGACCTCGTGGGCACGCTGCGCTACATGAGCCCGGAACAAGCCCTGGCCCAGCCCACAGGCGTGGACTACCGCACCGACATCTATTCACTGGCGCGACCCTCTACGAGCTTCTGACGCTCGAACCGGCGTTCGACGACCGTGACCGCCAGGAGCTGCTCCGCCAGATCGCGGTCGAGGAGCCGAAGCCGCTGCGGAGGGTCAACAAGGCCATCCCCTTGGACCTGGAAACCATCGTACTCAAGGCCATGGCCAAGAACCCCGCGGAGCGCTATGCCACGGCCCGGGAACTGGCCAACGACCTGCGACGGTTCTTGAGGGACGAGCCGATCCTGGCCAGGCGGGCGACGCCGCTCCAGCGCGCACGAAGGTGGGCATGGAGACACCGGCCGGTGATGGTGTCGGCGGCGGTGACTTTGCTCGTGGCCCTGACGGTACTGGCGGGCAGCGTCGGCTGGATCGTGCGCGACCGGGCCGCGCGGCAGGCCAGGTGGACCGCCGAAATCCAAGCCGGTGTGAACGAGGGGCAGCGATTTCAGGAAGAAGGTCTGTGGCCGCAAGCGCATGCAGCAGCCAGCGCGCCGAGGTCCTGCTTCAGGACGGCACGGCCGAGCCGGCCTTGGCCGATCGCGTGAAGAGCTTGCTCCGATACCTGGCCGAGCAGGAGGCCGACGTTCGGTTGGTCGCCGACCTCGAGGCCATCCGCCTTCGCCAGACGGACGTGAAGGACAACCGGTTTGTCTTTGATCGGTCGCGCGTCGAGTATCAGCAAGCCTTCGGAACGTACGGCTTGCGAATGGATGTGACGACACCGGAGCAGGCGGCCGCGGTACTCCGGCGTCGGCCCCCGTCGGTCCGCAGCACCCTCCTGGCGGCCCTGGACCACTGGTCGATCCTGGCGAGAGCCGAGAATGCCCCGGAGGCGGGCTGGTTGAAGCAGGTGCTTTCCGTGGCGGACGCGGACCCCTGGCGGCAAGGCGTGCGGGCCGCGCGGGAGAAAAACGATCGCCAGGAGATGGAAAAGCTGGCGCGCGAAGTCGATACCGCCGTTCAGCCGCCCGAAGCCCTGTTCGTCCTGGAAATGGGCCTCCGCCAGCGGGATGCCACCGAAGCGGCGCTGGCGCTCCTGCGATGCGCCCAGGAGGCTTTCGCGGGAGACTTCTGGATCAACCACGACCTGGGCATAGCACTGGGCCTTTGCCACCCGCCACAGAATGAGGAGTCCATTCGATTCTTGACCGCGGCCGTGGCGCTGCGACCCGACAGCGCGGGACTGCGCCTCGACCTCAGCAAGACCCTTGCCCGTGCGGGACGACTGGACGAGGCGCTCGTCGCCTGCCGCCAGGCCATCGGCTTGAAGCCCGATTTTAGCATGGCGCACCTGGATCTCGGTCTGCGCCTCGCCGAGAAGGGCCACCTTGACGAGGCGGTCGCCGCTTGCCGGCGCGCCTGCCAGTTGAAGCCGGATTATGGCTACGCCTACTATGACCTCGGTCTTTTCCTGTATCGCGCCGGTCGCGTCGACGAGGCGCTGGCCCCCCTTCACCGGGCCGTCGACCTGATGCCCGATAAT
>CAWJTQ010000033.1:0-529544 GCA_963845695.1 uncultured Isosphaeraceae bacterium
CCATTACGCAAGTCATTGATAGCCAATGGTTTGTGGCACACAGCTCCCACTAAGAGATTAGGGCATTTTTGGTTCGGGCGAACCGAAACGCGACGTCAAATCGGACTTAAGATTCTTGCTAAGCAAGCACTTCCATCCGAACCAAAATCCACCTGCACCGGAATAGAGCACCTGCGTATTCGGCTCGAAGCGCCGCTATCGTCCTTCAGCGATCTCCATAACCTTCTGGATAGCCAAGGCATCGGACTCAGCGATTGCCGACTTGCCGTTGAGCTTCCGCCAGACGGTGCTGTGATGTCAGCCAATCATACGAGCGAGTTGGACTGCCCCCCGAGCCACGCCCGCTTTCGCTGTTCAGAATGGCTTGGCGAACCTCGCCACGATCTGCTTGTGTAGGCAGTGGCCGGGCGAGTGCTTCCTGTTTATCGATCCTTGAATCTAGCATATCAAGTGGTGTGAGGCTGCATTCACCGCGAAACCGGGGGATTGACTCTTGGCTGATACTTGCGGTCGGCCGGTCTTCGAGAAAAATGAATCGGCTCGGACGTTGCGAGTCAAGGCCGATAGCCCGCTCATTCGTGACGAACAACGCTAACAGCCGAGACGGGTGCCATTTGTGACATCAAAGATTTGATCTAGCCATGAGTGACAGCACGACCTCGAAACCCCGTACCCGCCTCTTCTTAAGCTACGGCCGGCGCGATGCCGCTGCCTTGGCCAATCGACTACGTGAAGATCTGGAAAAACTCGGTTACGAGGTTTGGCAGGACTCGCGTCAAATACGCGCCGGGAAAGAGTGGGAACTAGAAATTGAGGATGGTCTACGCAATACACAGGTCGTAATTGCACTCCTAAGCCCTCACGCTGTTAGGCGTTCAACCGATCCGAAGAACCCGGACAATGTGGATAGCGTTTGTCTGGATGAACTGACGTTTGCCCGGTTCGCTACGCCCCCAACGCCGATTGTTCCTGTCATGGCAATCCCGTGCGAGCCTCCGTTTCAAGTGTTCCGGCTCGACTATGTCGCCATGACTCAATGGATGCAGTCCGAAGATCAATACCGCTTTGGCCTCGAACGAATGGTGGCTGGCATCGAAGCGGCCATTAGAGGCGAACCATTACCGTTTCGTCGCTGGCATCACTGTCTGCCGGTTCTTGACTTTGCAGCCCAACTCCATGAAAAGCGACAAGATTTCGTCGGCCGACAATGGCTCTTTGATGAGATCGATGCCTGGCGGGTTGGTTCGACACGGGAGCGTGCGCTCCTGATCGTCGGCGATCCCGGAATCGGAAAGTCGGCGTTCGTGGCCGAGATGATCGACCGGAACCCTGACGGGCGAGTGTTGGCCTACCACATCTGTCGGGCTGACGAGCCCGAAACACTCCGCTCGTCAACGTTCGTGATCAGTCTAGCAGGGATGATCGCAGGCCGCCTGCCCGCGTTCGCGGATCTGCTAGAGGCTCCGCAGTTTCAGGAACTCCTTGATCCCAGCAAGGCATCGAGCCGACCAGCCCACGTCTTCGATCAGGGATTAATTGCCGGTCTCCATCAACTTCCCGCTCCTCCAGATGGCATCCGTTACTTGCTCATCGATGCTCTTGACGAAGCCCTGATTCTTGGCGAAGGCCAACCAAATATAGTCACACTCCTATCGACGCGATTAGATCGGCTACCAGCCTGGCTACGAATTGTGGCGACGACCCGCCGCGAGCCGGAGGTGCTAAACCGCTTGAGCGGCCTTCGGGCTGCCTCGTTGGATGCCCACCGGCAGGACAACCTCGATGACATCGACCACTTCATCGAGGCTCGATTGCAAACTCCTAATCTGGCCGAGCGTCTCGCCGCTAGCCGAGTGCCTCTCGCCATTGTTCAACAGAAGCTCCGTGAAAAAGGAGATGGCAATTTCCTTTACGTCTCGCAAGCATTGCAGGACATTGAACGTGACAATTATTCCTTCGGACGACTCGAGGAACTTCCGCACGGTCTGAACCAGTGGTACGAGGCGTGGTTTGCCCGTAAGTTCTCGAACCCGAAGCGAGAGTATGTAGATGCGAGGAAGGTGCTGGAAGTTATTCTGGCGACATTTGACCCTCCTGACATTCGTCTGATCGCGGAAGCAACGGGAATCGATCAGGATTATGACTTGCCTCAGACAATGCAATCACTATCGAATATATTGCCCTGTGTTCACCTTGAATCTGGGCACCAAGACACGAGTGTTTTTCGAGTCGCGAATGGCCCGGATCAATATACTCCGGAAATTAAACGAGAGACCACGGTGCATGACCGCTACGTGCTTTACCACAAGTCCATTCGAGACTGGTTGCCATCCAATTCGACGTCATACCGCGTATCCGTTCCAGCCGGTCATCGGCGAATGATCGACTATTGCAGACGAAAGATCGCGGAACTCCGCGCGAGCGACGACGATGCAATACGCAAGCGTTCGCCCGATATCGGCCAGCCTCAGTCGAACTTAGCGTATCCATATGCCTTGAAGCTAGACTTACACCTGGCGGCAATTCAAGACTGGGATGCCTACCTCACCCTATTTGATGATGATTGGTATCTTCAGCATCGTTATCCAATCGCTTACAACTACTTTCCCCTTAACTACGTTCCAGACGACTGGACGGCGCAACTTCCTAGTTCGGCTTATTCGATGCCGACATCTTTTCAGTTGAACTTGTGCGTTATGATGTCGAAGCGTTTTGAAAACTTGAGCCTCAAGCAAATCCAAGACTGTCGGCTCGATTTGTTTCCTGATGGTGGAAAATACGCTGATCAACTTCGGCAAGCGGACCCCGAAGGATTTATAACCTTTCGCGACGGATGCTACACCTACGTTCTACTATGTCTTCCAAGTGATCGCCTATCTCGAACTAGCGTTCAAAATCGGGGGAAGCAAATGTAGGAAGCAGATCGCTGATTCATTGATTGAGATCCGACGAATTAGATATTATCTAGGATCCTTGGCCATGCCGAGCTCGACAGGATTATCAGGCCGATTGGAAGACCAAGCCGATACCATGATCGATCGCTGGGACAGGTTCGAGAAGGTGGTTGCAGAGATCGATTCGGACACATCCGGAAATATCTAGTGAACCACTCAATGATCATCTCATCATTCACAAAGCTGGCCAACGCCGCAAGCGACCGCTCACGTTCAACCGATCTCTACGCTTGCCCTTCATTTAGAATTCATCAATTTATCCAACTTCGCCACCCAAACGGTTTCGGTTCAGCGAACCAAAACCCTCGTAATCCTTCGAAAAACGGGGGAAATCCTGGGAAACTCTGGAAAACAGTGTCAGGGGATGTCGCGACGCAAACAATTTCCCTATAATGATTTAAGGGGCAATAACGCGCGTTCTCGCTTCTGCTTTACACGCAGGATGTCGGGGGTTCGAGTCCCTCATCGCCCATTCGTAAGTCGTTGTGTAGCGGCAGTTTGTATCGACAATCGCACATTATTGTTTAGATATAATCGTCTGCTGCGGCACCAAAACCTACACCCAATTCACTCTCAACTCCTTACCGCACAATCTCTTCCGTTGGCACCAAAACTAGTGCCTGCCTGATCGCCAGGTCATCGCTTTGCGTGATCGGCGACTGGCCGTTGAGCTTTCGCCACACGGTGCTGTGATGCCAGCCGAGCAGACGGGCGAGCCGTGTTTGGCCGCCCGTGCAGCGCACGTCGTTGAGCGATACGGTAATGGCCCGTAGGTCAGCGGGGATCATGCCACCGATCTTCGTGCGGATTTTCGCTCCGTGCGCCTGCCCTTCGCTTCCTCTACATCTGGCCCGTAGTACCGGTGCGATTGGCCCTCCGCGATGAACCTCGCATCGAACCTACGCAGCCATTTCCTCGCCGTCGATTCATGGCAATCGAGCAGCGCCGCCGCCACCGAGATGGGAAGGAAGTTTCGCTCTACTTCCTCCTCGACGACCCGTTTGAGCGTGCCGTAAGGGCCGTTCTCTATCTCGTGTCTTCGAGCTTCGACAATGCCCCACGAACCGCCGAATAAGTCGTCGATCGTCATCAGCCCCATAACGCCCCTCTCTCTGCCGGGTATCATCGCCCGTGCGGACGGAGGCTATTGCAGGTTGCAATAATGGTTGGAAATGAGCGCGTAAAGGGACCCACCCTGAAGCCTAAAACGGGCCCACCTGGGCCTTCAAGATAGCCGCTCTGGGCAAAGGCGGCAACTTCGCTTCATTCCGACCTCCGACTCTTCTTGGCCTTCATCGACTCGCGAAACCGGTAGCTCTCGCCGTTCATCTCCAAGATGTGGCAATGATGCGTCAGGCGATCGACCAGCACGCGGTCATCCGCTCCCCCTGGAAGATCTGATTCCATTCGCTAAACGGCAGGTTGCTCGTCACCAGGATGCTGGCGCGCTCGTAGCGATCGGCGAACACGCGGAACAACAGCTCGACGCCACCACGGCTCAGACTGACGTAGCCCAGTTCGTCGCAGATCAGCAACGGCGTCCGCTGCAACTGGCGCAGCAGCCGATCCAAGGTGTACTGCTTCTGGGCCTTCTCCAGCTCGCTGACCAGTTCCGCCGCGGTGAAGAAGGCCACCCGCAGGCCCGCACGACAGGCCGCTTGCCCCAACGCAATGGCGATGTGGGTCTTCCCCGTCCCCTGGCCACCGATCAGGCAACAATTGAATTTCTGTTCAATCCACTCGCGCCGCGCCATCTCCAGGACCTTGGGCCTGGACAGGCCCGGCAAGGCCGTGAAGTCGTAGGTGTCGAAGTCCTTCAAGACGGGGAAGCCCGCTTGCTTGATCCGACGCGCGATCGCGCCGGCATCGCGAACCGCCAGTTCCAGCTCGGTCAAACGGAGCAAGAACTCGACGAAGGTTTGGTCGGTGGCGGCGGCGTCCCGCGCCAGTTTCTCGACCTCGGCTCCCATCGTCGGCAAGTGCAACTGCCGGAGATGGGCCTTGAGCAAGTCGATCATCACATCGGCCATCGGTCGGTCTCCTCTCGGGAGGTCTCCAAAGCCAGAACGATCCGGGCCCGCCGATCGAGCCCGGCTGTGATCACGGCGCGGCCGGCCCGGCGCCGATCGCGCCGACCGGTTCCGCGACGTACATATCATTGTTATTCATGTTATGTAATTCATGATTGTATTCGGCTTGATCATCATGACCACCGAGGAGTTGATCGAACCGGCTCAGGTCCGGCAGGGGCACCTGGACTCCCGCCGCGGTGGGCGAAGCGGGGGTCTCCGGCGCCGCGGGGTGCGTCAGCGACTCGATCGCGCCGAGGGATCGGGTCCGTTGGGCGACGGCCTCGGCGTCGATAATATGTTCGCGCGTGCATTCTTCGACGGCCTGGCGGACCCGCGCCAGCGGGTGCTCGGCCAGGAGTTGCAGGACGCGCACGAACCGCCGCGTGCCCGGCGTGGCGCCGTGGAGCTCCTCCAGCGCCGTGCGGAACTCGGCGAAGCACGCCGGCAGCGCCAGTCGCGAAGCGCCGGCGCAGTCGAGGACGCCCGGCTTGCGATCCAGGATCGCCAGGTAATGGATCGGATCTATGAGCATCTGACGTTTCCTTAAGCATCGCGGGTGCGCCGCGACGACCTGCCCGTCGGCGACGATCGCGACGGTGCCGACGTAGCCCTTGACCGCCACCGCCCGGAATGCGAACGGTCGCGGTACGCTGTAGCGATTGTTGTCGAAGGCGACGGTCTGGTACTTGTTAACGGCGACGGCGGGACGGATCACGCACGGGTCGAACCGGTGCCGGGGCCGGGGCAAGGCCGCGGCGAGATCCTCGGCCAGGCGGTCCGCGATCGTGAACGGGCCGAAGAGCGACTGGACGACCCGCACCCGCTCGGCCTCGCACCATTTGCGAAGAGATGTGTTCAATTCATCGAGGTCCGCGACCCGCGGCACGGGCGCGGCGAATCGGCGCTGGACGGCCTTGACGGTCCCCTCGGCATCGGGCTTCTCCTGGCCGCGAGCCGGCATGCAGAATCGCGGATCGAAGACGTAGTGGTTGGCCAGCGCCGCGTAACGCGGATGGAGTTGTCGTTCGCGGCCTTGAAGGATCAAGGTGGCGACGGTCTTGGGGTTGTCCCACCAGACTTCCCGAGGAACCCGTTGGAAGAACTCGAAGGCCGCGACCATGCCCTCGAGGATCGCCTCGGTGCGTTCGAAGGGCAGGGCCAGGACGAAGGGGGCGTTGGAGTAGGCCCAGGTGGTGACGAGGAAGGGGATCAGGCGGCGGCCGTCCGGGAAGTCGACCTGGATGTGGCCGAAATCGGCTTCGAGGCGTTGGCCGGGGAGATGCCCCAGAGGGATGAAAGTTTCTTGATGTCGAGCCCGGTGTCGCCGGACGTAGCGTCGCACCTGGCCATAGCAGCCGTGATAGTCGTGCTCGTCGCGGAGGCGGCGGAACACCTGCATGGCGGTGTGTCGCTGCTTGGGCGGGGCCTGCTCATCGTCGGCGAGGATCTGGTCGATGATCGCCCGGAACGTCCCCAGGACCGGAGCGGGTCGCTCCTGGGCCCGGGTATAGGGCTGCGGTTGGGCCTGGGCCAGGACCTGACGAATCTTCCGCCGACTGTGATGAAACCTGCGCGCGATCTCGCGGATGGACAGGCCATCGCGTCGGGCGCGGCGAATCGCTCCGTAATCGTCCACCGTAAGCACATCCTGACCTCCATGGGAGACTGGGTGTCGTCAAAGACATCCAGCCTAAACGGAGGTGGTTACGGTGGGTCCCTTTTACGCGCTCATTTTGCCCCGGGGTGGGCCCCTTTTACGCGCTCATTTCCAATGGTCAAGCAATTTTTCACTTGAGATGCAACGAAGGGAGTGCTCTCGCCTCTTCCAACAGCCGTCGGACCTCCTCGATGGTTCGGACAGCGCCCGCCCAGATGCAAGACCGCGTGACAATTCGGGCAAACGGGCAGCAGGTCTTTGATAGGATCGACTACGTATTCACCTCCGACCGCGGACAGGGGCTGGACGTGGTGGACGTGGATGTACCCCGCTGCCTCCGCTCCATAAACCGCCCCGAAGCTGAAGCCGCAAATGCAGCAGTTCGTGCCGTGGGCCGCCATGCACCGCTGGCGAGCCTCCGAACTTCGCTCGTAGAAGTTGACGGTTACGCGGCAGACTGATCCCTCGACAAGTGAGCTGGTGGAGACAACCTCGTCCGGCAAGACAAATCCTGCGGGGCTAACCCAACCGAGTTGCTCGAGAGCAGCGGCCACCTTGGGCAGCATCTCCCAGACAAACCCGCCCGGCGTTTTCCAACCCCGAGACCACACGGACCACCAGCGGTGTGAGTCATCTGGACGGAGCTGGGGCACGATGCCAAGATGATCGCAGAGTTTGTGACCCAACGTGCCGTACCGATTGTTCACAGTTGTCCAACCACCAGCGATGCCTGCCCAAGATGCGAGCTGTTTGGCGGTCGCTGTGCGATCAGGAGCTTCGTAGTGGGCACGGAACAGGGAGTGGTGTTCGTTCGTGACGAGGTTGCTGAGATTGGTGGCAGCGCGAACGTAGTCCGCAACAGACGGCGTGTTCTGCATCTCGTACACACGCGACATCGCAAGCCTCCGCCGCTCAATCTGAACTAAACCGACGAAATCATGTCTTGCTACTTCGCCCAACCAAGCGAGGTACCTTTACCTTCTAGTATTCATCCCGGTGCCCTCCATTCGCAACGTTCTGCTGATCGCATTGTGTCCACCCGTGATGCGTGCACTCACCGCACTTACTGTGCATTGTTGATTGCTTGCGTAATTTTACTTGCAAGCATGCAGCCAATCGTTGGTGCTCTTGGAATCCATTGCATAAGCCCTTTCAGGGCGGGATCGTCCAGTTCATGGCGTCAGCCTCGAGATGACAAGACATCGCCCATACCCACAGCTATTCAATAAACGGCAAGTGATGTGATGCTCCCTAGTTTTAGTGCCCGGCACCAAAACGGTAGCAAAACTCGGGAAATCCCGTAAAATTCAGTAATTCCTCGAAGGCGGTGTCAGCAGGTGATCGCTCCGTAAATCGTTGCAAGATAATGAGTTAAGGCGAAAATTCGCCGCGAGACTTGCCTGCTTTACACGCAGGATGTCGGGGGTTCGAATCCCTCATCGCCCAGTTGCAAACCCTTTTGAGCAAAGAGCTCATATCCGGCGGTCGCATCAGGATTGCCGAAAGGCAGGCGCTCTGGCAGAGCCGGTGGCAGACCTGCACCCAATCACGGGTTTTGTGTCGTGCGAAATCAACTATGAGGAGCGAATGCCGCTCCCGTTGATCCCGCGTCGTCGATGAGAATTCGCCGAGCGGATGTTCGCCGGTTGATGGTTTCGTTCGATCCGCGCCCTGGTCGAAAGCCTTCCGCCGAGCATCGACTTCGTGCGGTATGTCAGTCCGTCGCCGGGTCGATGAGTTCTTTGAGCAAGGCCGGGAACGTCGCCCAGGCCCGCATGTAGGTCGCCTCCAAGGGAGCCGGGATGTATCGGGTCTCCGAGAGGAAGATCGGCGCCGACGGGAGCGGATCGCCGACTCCGACTGAATCCACGTAGGCCGTCGGAAGATCACCGCCGATGTACGACGCAACGGTCAGAGGCTGGCCCGGCGGGGCCTCGAACGGCTCGTCACCGAACTCGTCCCAGATCGCCCTGTGGATCCCCTGAGGGTCGCGCGGCGTCGGCGGGAAGAGGTCCACCACGAGCAGATTCACCCCCTGGTTCAGGATGTCCGCCGCCTTCTCGACGAACGTCCGGATCGCGTTCCGACTGTCCTTGTTCCCCGGTGACAGGATCTCGATGATGGCGACGACTTTCCCACGGCCGTGCCGGATGACGACCCGGTCGGCCCTCTTGGCGTAATTGATCTTCTCGAACCTGGCGATCACGCGGGCGGTCGGCGGGGCCGTGGCGGCAGCGACTCCACCCGCGTCGTCCTTCGAGCTGCGTGTCTGGAGAGTCACGACATCCGGGATCGGGCGGCCGGTGACCTGCTCCGTCATCGCCATGTACTCGGGTGGCAACAGTCCGCTGTTCAAGTCGTTTGTCAGGTTCACCACCCAACCCTGGTGGAAATGGTGAAAGTCACCCGGTTCGAGTCGGGTCCAGTCGTGGATCGGCATTGATGAACCTCCGTAATTCACAGGTATTTTACCAGCGCTCGAGACGGCGTGGCAACTTCCGTAGTGCCTGGTTCGCTCTTCCCGCAACGTCGTCAACCCGTCACAAGCATTCGCAACATGGCCCACAACCGGCACAGGGATCTGCGTTCGGTGCGGGGGGTCATGAGATCCGCGCCGAACTGACGCGAGGTCGGGAGACCCGCGCCCAACAATCTCGGAAGAATCCAGCCGCACGAGCTCGGCGGCGATCGCGTGCGGGTCGGCACCCAGCGGGTTGAGCCAGTTGACGATGAAGCTGCGGAGCCGCGGGTCGGGGCTGTGCCGCAGCAGGGGCCAGACCGACTCCGCCCGACCCAGGCGCACCAGGGTCACCGCGGCCCGCGCCTGGCGCTCGGCCAGTTTGTCCTTGGCCTCGGCCGAGACCAGCGGCCGGTGCCAGACCGAGGCCGATAGCGGCGGGCCCTCGGGCGAGGTGCGGCCGACTGACCATGCGACGGGGCGATAGCCCTGGGCGGCCAGATCCCGGCCGCGCCTCAGGTGCTCGGCGGGGTCGAGGGCGTCCAGGCTGGCCGCCTCGAACCGCGCCTCGGTTGACCAGACGCCAGCGAAGCGCCGTTCAGGGTGTCCGGCGTCGAGGAGCCCGGCGAACGCCGGATCATCCCGGAGCGGGTCGAGATCAGGGGAGTCGTCGAGCAAGGCGAAGCTCAGGTCGTTGTCGCGGACCCCTTCCTGGAGCAAGGCCAGAGCCCGCCCGGCCAGGGCGGCGCGCCTTGGCGTGGTCGGTCCGGTTCGACGGCCTTCGAGGCGATCGCCAAGGCGCGGGCGGCGGCGTAGCGCAGGTCGGCGTCCCCCGGCTCTTTCCGCAGCGCGGCGGCCAGGGCCTCGATCGTGGCGTCGGTCCCGTCGCCGAGTTCCGCCGCGACGACGGCCGCCAGGGCGAGCCGGGACCTTTCCGTCGCGTTTTTCTGATATCGCGCCAGGTCGGCGCGGGCGGGGTCCTTCTTGCCGAGCCTGGCCAGTACGATCGCCCGGAGTTCGAGCGCGTCGCTGTCATCCTTGCTCTTGGCGAGGACGGCGTTGAGGTCGGCGAGCGCCTGGTCGTTGTCCCCGAGCCGCAGCCGCCGCCCGGCGCGGGCCATGAGGGCGCCGGGGTCGTCGGCGCTGGTCTTGAGGGTCTTCTCCGCCCGGACCAGCGCCGCCCGGGCCCGCTCGGGGACCGACAGCCGCTTGCCGGCCTCGGCGACCGCGACGTCCACGAGCACCCGGTCGTTGACCAGCGCCGCCCGGGCCCGCTCGGGGACCGACAGCCGCTTGCCGGCCTCGGCGACCGCGACGTCCACGAGCACCCGGTCGCTGAACAGCGCCTGGTCCTCGGCGTAGTCCCACGCGAACAGGTCGCGGTAGCCCTGAGTGGATACGTCGGGCGACGGGGGCTTGCCCCAGACGCCGGAGTACCGCGTGCGGCCGTCGGCGCGCGCAGGGCGTGGAGCGTGCGGGGGATCAGCTTGGCGTCCTCCAGGGGTTTCTGGGCGTCGTCCAGGTCGTCATCGGTCGCCCCGAGATAGAGCCGGGCGTCGTCATCGCCGGATTTCTCGACCCAGATGGCGGCATAACGTTCTGCCGGCTTCCCATCCTTGTCGGTCGCGATGTACCCAGCAACATCGACCGGGAGAAAGCTCTCGGCTTTCGCACCACGAGCTGTGTCGAGGTCTCCACTTGTTGTGTCGAGGTCTCCTGACCTCGACACCGGCCCGACCGAAGGTCTCCCGGTTCCCTCGGTTGCCCCGGAGTCGGGAGACCTGCGGTCGGCTGTTCCGGCGGGGTCGGGAGACCCGCGCCGAACCGCGCTCGGCGTAAGGGTTGCGACGAAACCCATTCGTGGCTCCAGGAACCCGGTGGTGTTCCGCGAGAAGTGTCTCAATCTTCAGTCTTTGCGCATGGCTTGAGATCGGCCATGCTCATCTCGCCCGAAACGTCGCGATTATGATGCTCGTTTTTCTTCACGCACTTTCGACTACCGTGACATCGTTGTTAAACTGAGCATGACCTTTGGTCCCATAGGGTCGTCATCGAGGCAGGCGTTGGACACGAACACCGTACAGTACCTCGTTTAACCGCATGAGTTCACTCCAAGACCGTCCCCAGGAGAAACACGATGGTGACCGTGTGCGATTGTTGGTGCCGGTCATCGTGCTCGTGCTTGGCTACACGGCGATCCCTGTGGAGCTGCGACCGTTTGATTTCGCGACGCTCTCCCTGGATTGCAATGCCCGGGACCTCGTGGCGAATTTGATACTCTACCTTCCCGTGGGCATGGTTCTGGTGGGACTGGGGTTCTGGCCGGCTGTCATCATTGCGACCCTTCTCTCTCTCTTCGCGGAGACCTGCCAGCTTTTCATGATGTACCGATATCCGTCGCCGATCGATCTGGTTCTGAACGTCGCCGGAACGATGATCGGTTTGATCGTCAGTTCGCGATGGCGGATCCACGTGCCGACGATCAAGGTGAATGTGCTGACCGCCTGGCTGTCACTGCTCGTGGCGGTTGCGTTGCTCACGACGCTGACGAACCGCGGACTCCGAGCGCGGCCGGAATGGAAAGGGCTGTCCGTGAACTGTCGCGGAGCCACTCTGCCAGGATCTCTGGAAGCTCACTGGACCTTCGATGAGATGGTCGATGGCGTTATTCACGATTCCTCCGGTAATGGGCTGAATGGTAAGCCCATGGGCGGGACCGCGCTGGCCGACGGCATCCACGGCATGGCGGTGCGCATGGCCGTCGAGCAGGACTACGTCGACTTTGGCCATCCCGTCGGTCTCCGGCTCATGGGCAGCCTGACCATTTGCGCCTGGATCAACTCAAGTTCGTTCCCCATCGATGACGCAGCGATCGTCTCGACCCACGATCCAGGCTACCAACTGGATACGACGATTGACAAAGGGCCGCGCACCATCGGCTTCAAGCTCAACGATACGTGTGGGAATGGGATGGCCCGTTACGGAGCGACCGAGTTGGTCCGCGACACTTGGTATCACGTGGCAGGTGTCTACGACGCCGATGCACGGACGATGGATGTGTATCTGAACGGGCATTTGGACAACGGGATCCAGGAAGGCCTGGTGGCCCCTGCACAACTGCCGTCCAGCCAGCCTGTCTTCGTAGGTTGACGGGCGGATTTACCAGGGTATGAATTTGCGGGCCTCATCGATGACGTGCGCATCGACTCCCGGGCGTTGACTCAGATGGAAATCATGGAGGAGATGAACCGTGTCGGGATTGGCAGAGAAACGGCTGCGAGCGTCGTTCACGCGCTGGCGAGGGAAGTCCTGGAAAAACGTGGGATCGGCAACCCCGACGACTGTTATCGGCCGACCCGTGACGGAGACGCGCTCGTGCCTGGCCTGATGGTATCGGTGGGTCTACTGTCGGTGTTGGCCTGCGCCGGCTTCTGGCCCGGGCACAAGCTAGCCATCCTGGGAGTGAGCCTGGCTGTCGGCCTGTTGATCTTCGCCACCACAGCGATCATACTCCCCCCCTATCTCCGTTGGATGCCTCCGTTCCTGAGCCTGGCGGGCGGCGCCGCCGTTGCGGTTTCCTTCGTGAGAGTAGGCCGACCGTCGTAATCGTGTTCGGCGGTTGACAGGGCATGGACCTTCCTCACCAGCTTCCTGGCTCGACGGACATCGTTCTTCGGATCCTCTCTGAGCAACGCTTGGAATCCGCCGCGTTTCAATCTACTTGTGAACGGAAAGGTCCGCGCCGACGATGGCCGGCACGCGATCGGCCAGAGCGAGGATAAATCGGGTCTCCATCGTACGGACAGGTAAGCCTGAGCCTACCGAGTCCGATCGCTTCGGCAGAGCCCTTCAGAGCGAACGAGTCCACCAGATCCGAAATGACCATCCACCAGAACAGGAAGCTGCCGGCTCTCTCGGGTCTTGTTCTCACGATGCCTGAGTTTTTTCGTGGATTTCGTGGATTTCGTGTTCCATTCTCTGGTCTCCGGACCGCTTCCGTGGTCCTGTCGATCAGCGAGCTTGAACTCGTTCGACCCATGAGCGGTTGTTTGTGATTTCGTGGACTAGGACTGGCGCGGTTATACTGCAAGCCATGAGCCGCCGTCCTTCAAACGCGGTGCATCGACGCCTCGCTCGGGAGCTGACCACCGTGCCCCATGCCAACGACTCATCGCGAGACCTGCTCTTTGGGGTGTTCGCACTCCAGAACGGCCTGATCGACCAGGGGCAGCTCGTCGCTGCCTTTCAGTCGTGGACCCACAACAAGTCCAGGTCCATGGCCGATCATCTCATCGACCGCGGAGATCTCAGTACCGACGATCGGGCTGCCGTGGAATTCCTCGTCGCGCGGCACGTCCAGAAGCATGGCGACGACGTCGAGAAGAGCCTGGCGGCGATCCATGCCGGCCGCTCGACTCGCGTGGGCCTGACCAGCCTGGGCGATCCCGACATCGAGGCATCTCTGGCGCATATCGGCACCAATGCCACCGTCGAGGTTGACGGCGCCGGCATCACGGCCAGCTACGCCGCCGGCGCCTCGACATCCGACGGCCAGCGCTTCCAGGTACTCCGACCCCACGCCCAGGGAGCCCTCGGAGCGGTATTCGTCGCGCTCGATGCTGAGCTGCATCGTGAGGTGGCGCTCAAGCAAATCCTCGAGCGGCACGCCGACAATCCGGTGAGCCGCCAGCGATTCCTGCTCGAGGCCGAGGTCACCGGCGGGCTGGAGCACCCGGGCATCGTGCCGGTCTATGGCCTGGGGACCGACCAAGACGGTCGTCCCTACTACGCCATGCGGTTCATTCGCGGGGACACCCTCAAGGATTCCATAGCCGCCTTTCACGCCGACTTCGTCTTGAAAGGCGACCCGGGCCGGCGCTCGCTGGAGCTGCGCCAGCTCCTTCGTCGGTACCTCGACGTCTGCAATGCGATCGAGTACGCGCATAGCCGCGGCGTGCTTCACCGCGACATCAAGCCCGCCAATATCGTCGTCGGCAAGCACGGCGAGACCCTGGTCGTGGACTGGGGACTGGCCAAGCCGCTGGGGCATGTCGAGGCGGCCTCAGCCGCCGGTGAGCGGACCCTGATCCCCTCGTCGACCAGCGGCACGGCGGAAACTCTGGAAGGCAGCACACTGGGAACGCCGGCTTACATGAGCCCCGAACAGGCCGCCGGCAACGTCGAGAATCTGAGCCCGCGCTCCGACGTCTACAGCTTCGGCGCCACCCTGTACTGCCTGCTCACCGGTAAGGCACCGTTCCAGGGAGCCGTGGCTGAGGCGCTGCGGGCGGTTCAGAAGGGCGAATTCCGGCCTCCCCGAGCGGTCGCACCGTCGATCGACCGCGGGTTAGAGGCGATCTGTCTGAAGGCGATGTCGCTCCAGCCTGAGAACCGCTTCCCGACACCCCGCGCTGGCCGAAGACATCGAGCGCTGGATGGCCGATGAGCCGGTCTCGGCCTTGCGTGAGTCGATCTCAATGCGAGCGAGGCGGTGGGCTCGGAAACACCGGACGGCGGTCGCCGCGGCCGCCGGCCTCTTGATCACGTCGACCATCGCGCTGGCGATTGGCACCGTTCTCATCACCCGCGAATGGAACGAATCCCAGGCCCAGCGCAACGAGGCTCGGGTCCAGGGCCAGCAGGCGCGCCAGGCCGTGCATTTGCTGACCAAGGTTGCCGATAGCGGCTTCGATGAACAGCTCGACCCCCTCCAGAAGGAATTCCTCGAAAACGCGCTCGCCTATTACGAGCAGTATACCGGCCGCGCCACCGATGATGCCACCGTCAAGCTGGAGCACGGTCGTGCGTACCAGCAGATGGGCGACATCCAGCGCAAACTCGGGCGGTTGCAAGAATCCGAGCGGGCCTATCGCAGCGCCATGGCGATGCTCGAGCCGCTGGCAGGTCGCCCGAACGCGGCGCGAGAGTCGAAAGCAGCACTCGCCCGCACCCGCACCTTGCTGGCAAGCCTTCTGGTCCGCAGAGGCGCCGATAAGGGCGAAGCCGAGCCCCTGTACCGGCAGGCCCTCGAGGGCCAGCAGGCTCTCGCCGACGCCGCGGACGCCACCACGCTGGACCACTTGCGTCTGGCTCAGACCCTGAAGAGCCAGGCCGACCTTCTGAGATTGAACGGCCAGTTCAAGCCAGCCAAGGGCGTCTACGACCAGGCCATTGCCGTACTCGAAAAAGCCCACGCCGCTGACCCCAGTCACAGCGAGATCCGCAACGACCTGGCGCTGGCTTTCGACTTCCGCGGCTGGACCCATCGAGAGCTCGGTGATTTCGAGCAGGCCGAGCACGACTACCGTCACGCCTTGGAGCTGCTCGAAGTCCTGGTCACCGAGTTTCCCACCGTGCCGCGTTTTCGCGAGGCGCTGGCGAAGGCATGCAACAGCCTGGGCCTGATCGAAGAGAATACGGGCCGTCTGGCCGACGCCGAGATCCACCTGATGCGCGAGCTCCCGCTGGTGGAGCGCCTCGCCCAGGACTTTCCCGATCGCCCCGAGTACCGTCGCCAGCTCGGCCGGACCCTGATGAACATCGGCAATGTGCTCTCGGACCAGAACCGCGGCCCAGCATCCGAGCCGTTCCTCCGCCGCGCCGTCGAGGTCTATAGCCCGATCGCCGGCAAGCATCCGGATGACGTCCAGGTCCGGTTCGACCTGGCCAAGGCGCACGTCAACCTGGGAGAGCTCTTGCGCGCAGGGGAGACGTAAAGCAGGCGGTCGAACTCGTACCTGAAGGCGCGAGCGATCAACGAAGCGCTGGTCAAGGCGTCTCCCGATAAACCCCGTTATCGCGAGAACCTGGCGGGCAATCTGGTCAACCTGGCTCTCGCGTTCGAGGTCTTCGACGAGACCCGAGTCGAGGAGACCTACCGGACCGCGCTGGCGATCTATGAGAAGCTGGTCGCGGATCATCCCGACAATGTTGACTATCGCATCGGGCAGTCCATATGCATCCGGAACTTCGGGCCCGTCCTGGCCAGCGCCAAACGACCCGACGAGGCCGAGGAATTGTATCGGAAGGCACTGGCCGTGCTCGAAGTCAAGGACGGACAACCCCCGAGCACGCAGTGGCTGCGCGTGCTGGCCAGCGTCTTCAACAATCTGGGCGAGATGCAAAGCGAGAGGGGTCGGCCGGAAGCGGAGAAGAGCCTGCGTGCCGCACTGGCGATCTTCGAGCGCCTCGCGGAACGCGCGCCGGACTCGCTCCAGGAACGACACAACGTCGCCATCGCCCAGAACAACCTGGGCGATAATCTCCTCAAGCTCCATCGTCTCGCGGACGCAGCGCCGTTCTTCGCCTGGTCGGCCGCTCTCTTCGAGAAGCTCGTGGCCGAGGCCCCCAATGCGATCGACCTGCACAGTCACTTTGGAATTGTGCTGGAAGGGCAGGGGAACCTGTTCCTCGAATCCGGCAAGCTGGCCGAGGCCAGAAAGACGATGGAGGGCGCCGTCGCTCAGCAGCGACAGGCCCTGCCGCAGAGCAAGAATCGCGCGAGCATTCGGACCCTCCTGGGCCGCCACTTGATCGCCCTGGCCAAGATCGACCTCAAGCTGGGTGCTTATCAAGAAGCCGCCACCAACGCGATCGAGCTGCCCAAGACCGTCCCCGCGTCCGAGCGTGGCCAGGCATGCCTCGATGCCGCGCGCATCCTCGCCCAAGTGATCGCGCAGGTCGAGGCAAACACCAAGCTGCCCGAGACCGAACGCACTCGGTTAACACGCAATTACCTCGGCCGCACCATCGTGCTCGTGACCGAGGCGATCGACGGCAGCCCAAAGCGAAGTAATGAGGTAAAGAAAGACCCTTACATCAAAGCTCTGGAGTCGCGGCCCGAATTCTTGACGATCATGAACGCCCTGGAAAGCGTGCAGCGCTGATACGGAACTCTCAGAGTTGCGTCGCGCCCGGTTCCCGGACTCGATCCTCGACCTGGCTTTCAGCCCAGTCGGGGTTGCCCCGAGAATTCGATATTCGAGAGGGACCTCCAGGCGACTCATCCAGGAATCCACCTCCGGAGCTTCAACTCTTCCTCCAAGGTCATGCCTTCGGTCAGAGCCAGAATCTCCTCATCGCCGACCGCCAGCACCTCCGGCCCTTGTGGGATCTCGCGGTAGGCAACCTCGTGGCCCAGGTAATCGATGTCGTAGTTCAGCGTCTGGTGGTTCAGGTCTCGCACCCTGGCCTCTGCGTTCAGGGTGAAACCGTGCTCCCTCAGCATTTTTTCTTCCAAAGTGGCAATTTGGTCACGAACCTCTGGGGGTGGAACGATCAAGCCGTGCGGCAGATCCCGTGGAAGCTTGGGAACAGCGCCCTGCACCGATGGGGCATTCCAGTCGATGATCTCACTGGGCATGTGTCGTATCCTTTCATCTGGTCCGGGGTTTGGACACCACGCGGCGAATCGACCTGGACTTCGCCCGATCCCTCGTCGACCCGGTGTCAACTCACGCCTGGATTATTGTGTGTGATGACCAGCCGAAATGCAGTGGCTGGCGTGCTCCCGGGTCTGGGATGGAGCCGGCATCGCGTGAGACTATCTCCTCGGCCCAACGAGTGAATCTTCGGATGGAATTCGCGTGGCAAGGACGCTAACTTAGTGAATCGTAGCCGTCTGGACGTGACGGGCCGAGACGGGGGCAAACGATCGAGACTCCTCGTCGACCACCACCGATCTCAGCGCGCGGCGGGTGCGGGAAACCTGGGGAGTGCGACGATCCGACCCGCCTCTTCCCCCTCAGTTCGGGCCAAATTGGTCATTCGAGTAGCCCAGTCTTCCGATTTTTTGGATTTTTTTATCTCCCTCTGTGACCGAGAGTTCCGGAGCCAATCGCCCCGAAATCCGCGATAGGTGCATTAACGAATTCTCAAACCTGCGGTATCCTATAATAATAGAGACCATGTGCGACCGTCACCGACCGGAAACCCAGGCTGCGAGCAACGGGGCTGTGCCGCGTGCGGCCGGGCCCGGCACAGCGATTTCGGGACTCGGCCCGAACTCGCTGGGGGCCATGGGGATCGGAGAGGGCGCCGCGGCCAAAAGTGATCACCGAGTGCCAATTTGTGCCACAATTCTCGGCAAGTCCGGCCCTGCTCAGAGCCGGCCCCGCCCAGAACCCACGCCGGATCCGGACGTCCCGCCGGTCCGGAGTCGGGACTCTCGGAATGGGTCAAAGCCACCGCCCCCAGACGGTGCGGTGGTGATCGCCGACGACTCTCGAACGATCGCGGTCAATCGCTCGACTCGAGTATCTTCCTTTTTGTGATCGGGACGAAATCCACCGAGGAGTCCTGCCATGAGCGCCCTTCCCGGTTTCACCATCCGTGCTGATCCCGCGTTTCGACCGGCGCGACTCATACGCGTGCTCGTGTCACCTGACGCGCTTTACTTCATTCGCATGAAGGGGTTGATCAGCCCCAGTGATGCCGGTGGCACCGGGCCTTTTGTGCCTCGGCGGCAGGCCGCCGTCGCCTCGGTCATCCGTCAGTTGGGGCATGCGAGTCTCGCGTCGGGACTGGCAGAAGTCGAGCGGAGTGACCCGGAAGAATTGGTCTGCGCCAGCAAGAAGCACTTCAAGATCCCCGCTGCCGACTTCGTCGCGTCGAACCTCGACCCACCGCCGCTCTTCGGAGGCCAGGGTGTCTGCTACGCCCGCTGGAAGGTCGTCGCCAAAGGTCACAAGAACACTTACCAGATCGAGGATGCCGAAAGCCTCGAGACCGCCTGGCCCAACTCCCCGGATTGCTGGGACCCATGCTGACCGTGAAAGTCAAAACGCCTGGCTAAGGCGATCGAACCGATTTCTTCGCTGCAAGAGGCCGGGAACGGCGCTCGAGGAGGCACGGGTCCCTTGGAATCACTAGAGAGTTACGACGACGCGGTGGTGGGCGCGGGAATCCTTGGGTTGGCTCACGCTTACCACCTGGCCCGTCGCGGTCGCCGCGTGATCGTCTTCGAGCGTCATCCGCGGGCCTGCGGTGCCTCCGTGCGCAACTTCGGGATGCTCTGGCCGATTGGTCAGCCGTTCGGAGAGCTGCGCGAACTGGCGAGAAGAAGTCTGGCGATCTGGCTCGAGGTCCTGGGAGCGAGCGGTTTGTGGCACGATCGATGCGGATCGCTACACCTGGCCTATCGCGACGATGAGACGCAGGTCCTCCGGGAGTTTGCCCGGGAGTGTCACGATCACGATGAGCCCGTGGACGTGCTCGATTCCGCCGGGATTCGTCGACGGGCTCCGGCGGTGCGGCAGGAGGGGTTGCAACAGGGTATCTGGAGCCCGGCAGAGGTTTGCGTTGACCCGCGCGAGATCGTCGCCGGCCTGCCCGAGTGGCTATCCCGACGCTACGGGGTGGTCTTCCGGATACGAAACGCCGGTCGTGGCGGTCGAGCCGCCACGGCTCGAGGTCGGTTGACACCGGTACGTGATCGATCGAGTTTGGGTCTGCTGCGGGGACGAGACGAACACCCTCTTTCCCGACCTGCTGGCGACGAGCGGACTGGTCCGTTGCAAACTTCAGATGATGAGGTCCCAATCGCTCGGCGAGGAATCGCGGATCGGTCCGATGCTGGCGGCCGGCTTGACGCTCCGTCACTACGCCGCATTTCGGAATTGTCCCACCCTCGGGGCGCTCAAGGAACGCGTCGCGCGGGAATCGCCCTGGCTCGATCAGTATGGGATCCACGTCTTGATCTCGCAGAACGCGCACGGTGAGCTGGCCATCGGCGACTCGCACGAGTACGGCGACCAGATCGAGCCCTTTGACAAGGCGGAAATCGAGGGCTGGATCTTGGGCTACCTCTCGACGTTCCTCCACGCGCCGGGGCTTCGGATCGCCTCACGATGGCACGGGACTTACATCAAACATCCCGAGCAGCCTTTCGTGATTCTCGCGCCGTCTCCCGGAGTGGCCGTGATCACGGGAGTGGGAGGTGCGGGAATGACGCTGTCGTTCGGTCTGGCGGAGAAGGTCGTCAATGACGTGCTGGAAGAATCCGGAGGTTGATCCGGGTGCAACCGTGAGAGGCTGTGCACAATGAGCGCGATTGAGCTGGTCGTCCTGGACATGGCGGGGACGACGGTCCATGACGAGGATACCGTGAACCGTTGCGTCCGCGATGCGCTCGGTGCCGCCGGCCTCGCGGTGGATCCGGCGGCGGTGAACGAGGTCATGGGGTTACCGAAACCGGAGGCGATCGCCATCCTCGTGGAGCGGTCGGGACGACTCGGTGACCTGGGGGATCGACTCGAGGCGATCCATCACGACTTCGTCGCCCGATCCATGGCCTTTTATCGAACGGACCCTTCCGTCCGGGAGATTACCGGCGCGACCCGCGTGTTCGAGCAGCTCCAGAGGGCCGGTATTCGCGTGGCTCTCGACACGGGGTTCGATCGGGCGGTCACGAGGGTGATTCTCGACCGACTGAGCTGGTCGGGAAACCCTCTCATCAATGCGACGATCTGCAGCGACGAGGTGCCCCGAGGACGCCCTTATCCCGATATGATCCTCGAATTGATGAGGCGGATGGAGGTCGTCGACCCGCGACGGATCGCCAAGGTGGGGGATACTCCGGCCGATCTTGAAGAAGGCCACAACGCGGGGTGCGGCCTGATCGTCGGGGTCACTCAAGGGACGCATCGCCGCCATGAGCTGGAGCGCCACCCCCACACCCACCTCATCGACACGATCGCCGATCTCCCCGACCTCCTCGGGCTGGAGGTTGGCTAGGTCGAATGGATGATCGCGGCCATCGCGAAAGACGACAACCGGCGCGAACGCGAGCCGTTTCGAAGCGGCCAACCGGCGGTGCCACCCATCGTGGGCAGCACAACCGGTTCGTCGTTTTCATTCTGGCGCTTGCGGTTCATTGGGGGTTCTGCGCCGGAGGGGGTTCCGGATTGGCGCATGCGCTTTCCGTTCGTCGAAGGAACCGTAGATGTCGCGAATGCTGCCCGCGTTCGCCTGCGCCGTGGGAGACGCATCGAGTTTGGCCTCACTCAAGATCTGGTCGCGCGTCGGATCCAAGATCCCGAAGAGCTGATGATACGCCTGTTTCTCCTTCAGCTTCGTCGCGGCGCCGAACCTCAGGTTATAGGCGTGCATGAAGCCCAGCAGATTGCCGAGCGAGGTATCCTTGACCTTCCGCAACTGGCCGAGTGCCGCGGCCACGTCCGGCTTCTCCAGCAGGCCAACCATCGCTGTGGAAGCATTGAGGAACTTCGTGACCGCCGCTTGGTCGTCCTCATCCCGGAGCGGCTCAGCCGCCAGTTTGCCCTTGAGATTCGCGATGAGCTCCCTGGCCTGCCGGATCGTCTTCGCCGAGACATCGCCGTCAACGTCTTCCTTCCGGATCCGGGCGACCAGTTCATCGAAGAGCTTCTTGTCCGCGGCAAACCGCGGCTCATCGAAGGCCTTGGGCCACTTGGCGGCGGCCCTCAGCTCGTTCAGCATAAAGGTGACGCGCTCCGAGGCGTTCTGGAATGGGACATCGGCGATGAGAGAGGCGGGCACCGTGGTATTGGCAGCGCGAAGTGCCGAGCTGCCAAGCCGCGGGTCGCTCAGATCTTGAACGGCGAGATTCAAGGCATCGCCGTTTTCGATTTCACGTAGTCCGGGTTTGTCCCTCAACTGCTGGATACGTTGGTTGTAGAGCGTCCTATCCCTTTGAGCATCCTGCACCACACGCGCATGGTGAATCATGTTGTCTTCACGTTGCGCCGTCGCCCAGGCGTTGTTCATCATGATGGCCGTCTGGCCATTGATGTTATTGGCCAGGGCGGTGTCGTAGTTGTAGATGCCCGCGCCCATGGCGTAGTAGCCGGCACCGCGGAGAGCACTGCCCTGAATCGTGTTGCCCCATCCTCCCCATCCCCAACCGCCGTAGCCCCACTGGGCCCGAGCATCCTGGTTTGTCACTGACAGGATCAAGATCGATCCCAGAGCCATTTTGAACAATCGGAGCATCGTGAACCTCCTGGCGGCTGAGCGTAAGCCCCGGCCGTTGACGATGTAACGAGCCTGCGAAATCAAGGTCGATTCTCGTCGGAATGAGCGTCTTGAGTGTAAGTCGATGAGTCTGCCTCTACCCGGCGGGTCCCACTGGGGAGACTCGGTTCGAGAGTGAAGTCGTGATCTTGCACACGGACTATGCAAAACCGGGTCCACTTCGATCCACTTCCTCCCAAGACCGGATCGGAGTCGGAGTCGTCGAACCGGCTGGGATGATGAGCGAGACCTCACCCTATCTTATCATATACGCCCACAAGGAGGACAGTGTGCGAGCCGCTGACTTGCACTCAATTCTGGGTCCGTACTGCCGGCTGGTGTGACTGGGAGGACTCGGCGGTGCGGATCGGGACCTCACAGGTCGTCCAGTGGGACCAGGT
Source organism: uncultured Isosphaeraceae bacterium (assembly GCA_963845695.1). Classification (GTDB taxonomy): domain Bacteria; phylum Planctomycetota; class Planctomycetia; order Isosphaerales; family Isosphaeraceae; genus CAWJTV01. The sequence continues at coordinate 22,533 of CAWJTQ010000033.1, forward strand.
CCAGATCCGAATCGGCTGCGTCCCAGGCCGGTGGGTTCTCGGCCGAGGGGACCGGCGGAGCGGGGACGACGGGCCGCTGAGCCGGGGATGCCGGTTTGGTGGCAGGCGGTGGTGTGACTGGGGCCGCGTCCCGGCGTTCGTCGATCAGCTCGAGGCGGTAGATCAGCGGACCGATGGCCAGTTCGTCACCGGCTTCCAGGCGGGCCTCCTCGACCAACTGGCCGTTGACCCGGATCTTGTTGCGACTGCCCAGGTCGCGCACCACCACACGATCGTAGGCCATCGCGACGCAGCAATGCCGCCGAGAGATCTTGGTCTGCTCGATGCGAACGTCGCATTCGATGTGGCGGCCGATCAAAAGGACAGGGCGTTGAATCGTGATGATCGGTGCCGTCCCTTTAATCAGTGGGACGAGTCGGAATGACATTCCTCGGCGTGCTCCGGAGCAGGACCCGGCACCAAGGCTTCGGGACCCTCCTCGATGGGTTCCCCATTCTCAGACATCTGGACGATGACTTGGATTCGACATTTGTCGGCGACACCTACGGGTAGCAGCTTTCGGACGGCGGCCGCGAGGGCATTCTCGCCGCCTTCGGGGTTGACCGGCTGCCCCCCTGCTTGAGCTGGCAGGCCCGTGGCAACCCGCTCCTCCGGCCGCGGGGCCAGCGCCGCCAGACCGGCCGGCTCGGCAATGGTTTTCTCGTGAGCTTGGCCATTCTCCAATCGGTAGCGGATGTGAGCGATCGAGAGTTCATCTCCCGCACGCAGCCGACCGATTTCGACCCGCTGACCATTGATGCGAATGCCATTCGTGCTGCCGAGGTCTCTCACGACCACTTCACCATTCTCTTGTGTCATGCAGCAATGGTGACGTGAAACGCGCAACGAATCCAATCGGGTATCGCAGGCTGGGTGGCGCCCCACGACAACCATGGTGCGATCCAGCATGATGTCTGGACCTTCATCGAGGGCCACCAGTCGTGAGGGCATTGGGAGACATCCCCGATCGAAGCCTTTGGCGAGCCTGCGATGTAGATCTTCCGCCAAGACTAAATGGCCATTATAGATCAACTGGATTCCACCTGGCTAGGCGCGAAAGTCACAAATTGTGCGAAACCCCGTCTGGTGGGAGACTCCAAACCACGTTCGTAGAAGCCCTGGGACCGGATTGGAGAGACGGGCACGGTCGCCTAGCCGACCGCCTGGACTTCTCTCCTGCCATAGTAAAGAATACTATACTCCGGCTGATCTCGCGGACAGAACCTCATTTCCGACCTCAGATGTCCCCATTTCCCGATTGATCAGCCAGAGGTGCACCGACCCGGGGAAGCCGAGAGAATCGACCATCTCGAAACGCGGAGGCTGATGGATTATTGGGGGAGAACTCCGTCCGCACCATCCGCTCTGGTGCCGTGTTTGTAACGTGTCTCGCCTGAGAAAGCCAGACTCCGCCCACAGAAGCGGGGCTTTATTGTACGTCACCTTCGGAGGTGTGTGACAGTTCCTACTCGAAAGAAGAAAAACGTCGCCGAGCCTGGTGGGAAAGTGCCAACCGTATCTCCGCGACCCCACCCTCGAGACTCCTTCCGCAGCTTCGATGCCCATCCGAGGCAGATCTATCACTATTATTGCCAAGGAGGGGGGGAATCGGTCAGGACAGGGCGTGATTCGGTCGCGCTCAGGAGCAATTTGGGCGATCCTGCCTATTTTTCACCCTGACACAAGTGCCCCGATTGCTGGAGCCAGTGCACCGCATCAGCCAGCGAGACATCGATGGATCTCGGATTCAGCCCCAGTTCCGCGAGGCTGCAGGAGGCATCGAAGTGCATGGTTCGACGCGCCAAGCGGAGGCCGGTCAGGGTCGCCTTGGGCGTCCGGCCGGTCACATGATCCGCCCAGCGTTCGCTGAGCGCGGCGAAGACCAGGCCCAGGAAATAAGGAACCCGCCACCGAGGTACCGGGACGCCCGTCAATTCACTCAAGCTGCGCAATAGCTTCAGCAGGGTGAGATTCTCGCTGCCCAGGAGGTAACGCCGTCCGGGTCTGCCCTTCTCCATGACCAAGCGGAGGCCCGTGGCCACGTCGCGTACATCGATGAGATTGAGAGTGCAATCGAGCGCGGCCGGGAGTTCCCCACGACAGAAATCCCGGATGAGCCGGGTGGGAGGTGAGAGATTTCGGTCACCTGGGCCGACGGGCATGGTGGGATTGGCCACGACCACAGGGAATCCCGGCCGGCCAGGGAGAACGCGTATTGCTCCGCCAGCAGCTTCGACCGGCAGTAGGGTCCCACAGTGTCCGCCAGCGTGATCTCGATATTCTCATCGATCGGTACCGGCCGCGTCGGCCTTCGTCAGGATGCTCTCGGTGCTGGTGTGGAGCACCCGCTCTGCCCCGGCCGCGAGGGCGGCGTCCAACACGTTGATGGTTCCCTGGTAATTGACCGCCTCGAACTCACGACGATCCCGAACCCAGAGGTTGGGATTCGCCGCCAGGTGAAAGACTCAGCGCGCCCCCACCATGGCCCGAACCAATCCCGGGCGGTCCCGAATGTCCGCGAACACGAGATCCACCGGTGCCGGCAGATGGTCGACCGTCGTGCCTGGTCGTTCGATCACACGCACCGGCCGGCCCGAATCGACCAACTGCGCCACCAGATGACTGCCGATGAAACCGGCGCCACCCGTCACGATTGTCAGACCATCCATGTTCGAGACTCCTCGTGTCTCACGTTCGCTCGCATACGAGAATCCGCCCCTGGAGAATCCGGGAGCCGAGAATCGTCGGCGCCAGACTTATCGGATCCGGTAGAGCTCTTGTTCCTCGCCGACCTGGGTTTGTGGTTCGAGCACGCCGTCCTGCACCCAGCGCGCGAACCGCTCCGGCGTCACGAAATTGGTGAAGCCGTAGCCGCCGGGTTTGCGATGCCGCCGGATCTCTAACCAATCGACGTAGATGTGGGTCAGGTGAAGGTCCAAAGCGCCTGCCGGAATCCCTCTGAATCCTTTCCACTCGCTAGTGTTTCAACGATTTCCTTGTTGAATACGGTATTGTAAACGATGCGGTGATTCACGAAGAAGACGGCGGCCTGGCCGACGAGAAGGATCTTGGCGTCCCGGGGTAGCGAGGCATCCATCGCGGAGAGAGGCGCATTCAACCACGGGATATGGTCGCGAAGGGCCGTCAAGTCGCTGGTCCATTCGCTGAGACCGGCCAAGTCGGTCGAGATGTAGGTCAGGTTCGTCAGGAGCACAATCGACAGAATCAGACTCAGCAGAATCGACCAGCCGCGATGGCGGATCCAGTCGCCACCCAACCCGGCGAGAACGGCCAGAGGCGGGAGGAGTGGCAACCAGAACCGATCGAGCCGGTGGGTCAAGAGCCACCAGGTCAGGAAGAGGTAGGCGACATAGCCCCAGAGTGCCAGGACCAATCGTCGCGACCCTCGGCGCAGGAGGGCCAGTGGTGCGAGCGCGAGGTACAGAGGCGACTGCCAGTCCGACCTCCCCGCCACGTCGACCAGGTCGTTCGCCAGCTCGCGGGCAACCCGGCGCGGCGCCTCGATCGGGATCAGTCGCGGGTCATGCACGGCATGCCATTTCCGCTGCATGGCCTCGTCCCAGTATCGCCCGTGGAAGACGCGGTAGCCCAGCGGATAGACCGGATCCCCGGTGTCGATCACGTTCTTGCCCAACCACGGGCCGATCACGACAGCCCAGCCCAGCGAAAAGGCGAGCAGACTGGCAGGTGACCGGTTCCGCCAGGAGGCGGCCAGTGCGAGGATTCCGAAGGGAATGACCGCGGAGACCAGCCCGGGATACTTGCACGCCATGGCACCGCCGGCCAGGAGGCCCGAGCAGGCCCCACAATCTTACTCGGGGGATCGAGGAATCGGTTCCTGGCCCGACTAACCCCCAAACCAGCGCAGCGTGGTAGAAGCAGAGCGGGCCCTCGACGTAGGCGATCACAGCCAGGCGATAGATCCAGGGGGTCAACAGGTAGACGATCGCGGCAAGCCAGGCCGCTCGCGGCGAACCGCCGCGCACCGCCGTCGAACGCGATCAGGACGGCGGCCGCAGGTGCGAATGCCGCGACCAGAAGCTGACCCACCAGCGCACCCCACCACCAGTCGTCCATCACCTCCATTCCTAGCAGGTGCAGCATCTCCACACCGAAGGGCATGGACGTATAGACGTTGTGTGGCAGGAAGGTGATGCGGCCCGCCTGGTAATACTCTTTCGGTCCTTGCAGATGGTACTCCATGACGTCGAAGTCGATCGTCGGCAGCATCGATCCCAGGAACATCGCCACCAGGAACGGCGGCGATGACCAGCCAGGGGAGCCACCCGGCGAGTCGATGCGGGATCTCCGGCCGGCCGAAGCGCCAGGGCCGGGCGACCAGGAACCCGATGGGGGCGACCGCCACGAGAGCCATCCGGCACGACCAGGGGCTGAGCCAGCCGAATCGACCGGCGAACATGGTGACGACGCCGAGGAGCGCCGCGCCCAGGCCGTAATCCAGGGCGAGCCGCTCAGCCAGTCTCAGCCGGCCGGCGACCCGGAGTCCGACAAGGACGAGGTCTCCCAGCCCAATAGCCGCGGCCGCAATCAGGCCCGCCGCTGCCACGATCGGGAGCCGCTGGGGGAGATTCTCGACGTGGCTCAGCTCCAGCAGGGCTCGGCCTAGCAACGACTGGCGAAACGTCGTGTCCGGCACGACCTCGGGAAGGGCCTTCAACAGGATCCAGCCGCGACGGACCGGCACCCGCGGGGGCACATTGACGTTGTTTGCGTTCGGCAGGGGGGTAATCAGGCACCAGAGCAGCCAGGCCAGCTCGGCGAGCGTCAGGATCGCCAGCGCGGGCCAGAGCCAGAGCGCGACGCCGACAGCCCCGCGTCGCCCGGAAGGCGGCACGGCTCCGCGATCGACTGGATGCCTCAGAGCGTGGGGCCGATCGTCCAAGGCGCGAACTCCTCTTCCCCCACACCCTGCTGCTCGCTCTTGGTGGGCGTGCCACTGGCCACGTCGAGAATCATCTCGAAGAGACGGCGGCCGACGCTTTCAACCGGCTCGCCTTCCAGGATCGGACCGGCGTCGAGGTCCATGTCGTCGATCATCCGCGCGTACATCGGGGTGTTCGTGGCCAGCTTGATGCACGGCGACGGCTTCAGGCCCAGCACGCTCCCGCGGCCCGTGGTGAAGACCAGGACGTTGGCACCACCGGCGATCAGGCCGGTCGTGCACGGTGGATCATAACCCGGGGTATCCATGAACACCAGCCCGGGTGTGTCAACCCGGGCAGCATAAGGCACCACATCGACCAGCGCGGTCGAGCCGGCCTTGGCGAGTGCGCCCAGTGACTTCTCATAGATGGTCGTCAGGCCGCCGGCCTTGTTCCCCGGCGAGGGGTTGTTGTCGATCCTGGCGCCGAAAACGCTCGTGTACCATTCCCACCAGCGGATGCGCTCCACCAGCTTCTCACCCACTTCCCGGGAAATCGCGCGGCGCGTCAGGAGGTGTTCCGCTCCATAGATCTCGGTCGTCTCGCCGAGGAATGCCGTTCCTCCCTGGGACACCACGAGGTCGGCGGCGACTCCCAGTGCGGGATTTGCCGTCACACCGGAGTTGCCGTCCGAGCCGCCGCACTCCATCGCCAGGGAGATCTTCGAGGCCGGTTGCTCGGTTCGCCTCCAGGCGTTGGCCTCGGGGAGCAGGTCGTAAACCGCCAGGACGGCGGCATCGACGGTACGCGCGATTCCACCTTCCTCCTGAATGTTCAGCATCCGGGGCCTGTGTGGGGGCGCGGCATCTCCGTTCGTTCCCGGAAGACTCAGCGTCACCAGGTGCTGGGAATCGACCAGGTGCTGGGCGTAGCCGACTTCGCATCCGAGGCCCACGATGACGTACGCCGCGACGTTGGGATGGTGCGCGAAGCCCGCCAGAACCCGCTCCAGGATCTGGTGGTCCGGCCCCTCGAAGGGCAGGCCACATCCCCCCTTGTGGGTGATGGCGAAGACGCCGTCAACGTTCGGGAAGTCCTTGCGCCAGGCACCGTCTCGAAATCGGTCGGCAACATATCGGGACGTGCTCGCCGAGCAGTTCACGGTACTGATAACGGCGACATAGTTCCGGGTCCCGACCCGCCCGTCTGGTCGGAGAAATCCCCGAAACGTGCGAACCCGATCCGCCTTCGGAGTCTCGGGTCGCTCGGTGGCGTACGCGTACTCGCGTTCAAACAGGTCCGCGCTGAGGTTGTTGACGTGGACATGCGAGCCCGGCGGGATGGGCTTCGAAGCGAAGCCGATGATCTGGCCGTACTTGCGCACCGGCTGACCGGCGGCGATGGCGTCCAGGGCAACCTTGTGTCCCAGTCCGATCGGCTCTCGGACCTCGACCGTCCGCTCGCCCAGACGCAGCACGAAACCGCGCGGGATCGGCCGTGCCGCGACGGCCACGTTGTCGTCGTCCCTGAGGACGACGGCCTTGGGTTCCTCGACAGCAACCGCCATGACCGACACCTTCCACGGATTGGACCTGGACCCGGGAGCGACGATTCCACACGCCCAGTCTAGTGCCTCGGCCTTGGATTGGAAAGCCGCTCGGCGGTTGGCTGCGAGGGCGATATAATGAGTCCGGCTTATCCGCAGTCCGAGAGCCTCGTCCCAGCCTCCCAAGGAGAGTGTCGATGCCATCGCCATTTCCAGGGATGGATCCCTATCTGGAGAGACCCACGCTATGGCCAGACGTACATCACGAGCTGATCTCGGAGATCCGGGCCACTCTCAACCGACAACTAGGTTCGCGCTATTTCGCTCAAGTCCAGGAGCGTGTCTATATCTCGACAGAGGATGACCCAGGAAGGATCTCAATGATTCCGGACATTCAGGTCTCCTCCCAGAACAAAGGCCGCCAAAGCTCCTTTCCGAGCGGTGGCGAGGTTGGCGTCGGAATCGCGGAGCCCCTCGTGGTCGAGACCCTGCTCGACGAGGAGATTCGGGAACCTTATGTGGAAGTCGTCAACGTCGAGAACCATAAGGTCGTCACGATCATCGAGGTTTTGAGTCCAGACAATAAAGTCTCCCGTGCGCAAGGGTATGAGAGCTTCCGCCTGAAACGTGAGACAATCATAAAATCGGGCAGCCATTGGGTTGAGATCGACCTGCTCCGCAACGGGGTCTCTCTGGTGGTGCGGGAACGCATTCATGCCCACGATTACTTCGTCCATATCTCTCCCGTGCGTCTCCGAGCCAAGCGCCAGGGTTTGGTATGGCCGATCCGTTTATCCCAAAAGCTGCCGGTCATCCGGATTCCGCTTCGTGGTAACGAGAACACCCCGCTCGACCTCCAGGCTGTGCTCGACACCGCCTATGATCACGCCGGTTATCGTCGAGCGATCGACTACACAAAGGAACCGGTCCCGCCTCTCAGGAAGGAATGGAAGGCATGGGCCGACCAATTGCTCCGGGAGAAAGGGCTGCGACTTCGGAAGCCCCGAAAATAATCGCGACTTCTCGGCGATCGCCACTCCATCATGGGCGGTGAGGTGACCGACTCCGAGGGCCGGAGTGATTCAGCGGGATGATCCGCGACGGCCCGCGCGCTGGGCTCGTCCGCCGCCGAGGGGCTGCACCTGCCGGGGATCGTGGCACAGAATGGCACTGGATGGTCATAATTCGGCAGGCCCCCCTCGCCGATCTCGTTGGCCCGAAGCCAGTTCGGGCCCGACACGGTCCACTCCGGTTCCCCGGGTGGCGGCCTGCGGAAGGCGGGAGTTTCGGTTTCCCCAGGTCATCGATCGCGGCTGCCTCGGGCCCGGTTTCGAGGTGGTCCTACGGCCATCTATCAATAGTATGCCGCAAGAATTGGAAAAAATAAATGCACCTAGTCCGGGAATTGGTGATTTTCGATCCCGAAGTCGCAACTGGGGCAGGAGATAAAAAATTCCAAAAAAAAGAACGTGGTGCAACTGCACTCGGCAAAATCCCGGGACGGGTGGGGAGTGGAAGAGGGGCGAGGCGACCGCCGGCTCAACGCGCTGGCCCCCGATGCCGCCACGACCGGCGCGGGGATCGGTGGTGATCGGCGAGGAGCGTCGTATATCCTGGCAAATCGTTCTGCGATGTCGAGATAACGCGTCATCCCCAGATTCCATATCGTTAAGAACTGTAAATCAGGCTGACGATTGGCGGCTTCGCCACGATCGGGGTGAGCCGCTCCAGCTCGGCCCTCAGCCCCGCTTTCGCCCAGTCGGGACAGCGGGAGTGCTGGAGTCGATTTTCGGCGTGGTGATACGCTTTGAGGTTGTGCTGGAAGAGCGTCAACTCGTTCGCTGTGGTCTCGATCGCTGAGGCCAGCGCCTCGAGCGAGGCGCGGCCAATCGGAAAGGATCTGTAGGCAAGCACAGCTGGTGTCTCCTGGGATCAGTGCCGCCCGCCCGCCACACCGCGGAGACACGTGCGATGGGCAGGCGGGACGGCGAAACGCCGCGGAGCGTCCCCCGCAGCGTGGTTTGGGGATAGTTATTGCATGCATTCTTGACCGGCAGGTAAGTTTCGGGCACAATAGAGGTTCGGACTCAGGGCCTTCGTGGGTTTGCGGACGCAATGGGAGCGGAAAGGAGGCGGCGATGACGACTTTTGATCTGGCCGAAGTCCAGGGCTTTGCCGCCGATCTCAACACCGGGATGGACCGGTGTGGCAACGGTGAGGGGATGGGGCACTTCACCCTCGACGAGATTCTTGAGTCTTACGCACAGATCTGCCGCGATTTCTGCGATCAGATCCGGCGGTGGGCGGATGCCGTCTTCACCGGCCGTTCGAAGTTTGATCCCGAGGTCGAGCGGATACTGAGAGAAGAGGGTTCGCGTCTCTACAACCGGGCATTAGAGATATTGGAGGTCGGCCGCCAGAGAGCCGCGCTATCATCCCCTCCCTATGAGTCGCCTGTTGCTTTACACTTCAGCGCTCTGGGATCTTGACTGTCTGCTCAAAGGATGGGTGACCCCCAAACTCGCTGTCGGGCCGGCCAACAAACGATGGCAGTATCCGGAGCAGGCTGCGACCGAGGAAGGTCGCCGTCGTGTGGCGTCATTGCCACCACTGCCTGCGGACTGGGAGCCGGAAGGCATCCGATTGCGGGCACCGTATCGAAAATCGCGAGCAACTTGACCGGTCGCGATGTGTCGCTCCGATCATTACTCGTTGGCCGAGCCGACCATGTCCGATTCCACCCCGGTAGGTCTTGTGCCGAGCCTCGTTGCACTCGATGCTCGCGAATTCGACGCGATCTGTAGCTGGTCGTTCGATGATTCCTATGTCAGTCGGCTACTGCAAGGGGACATCCGCAATCGGATGCACTACGGACTCTGTCGAGTCTGGATCTATCTCGATCCAGATGGGCAGATTGTTGGGTTTGGCACCATTGATGTGCGAGATCTCTATGCCGACTACACAGGCGGACTGAAGCACTTCTACATCCCGCTACTGGCCGTGAAACCAGGGATGGAAGGGCGCAGGCTACGGCAGAAGGATCGTCGAGCATCTGATTTATCTGGCTACCCTAATTCTACAGCAGAAGAAGTTGCAAACGTCATTGGCGCAAGTACTTGAGCCACTGCGGGTTATTCCCATGCATCCGCGTTGAAATGATGGGGCAGACGCTCGAAACAATCGTCTGGAACATCCTTGGTTGAAAGGACTTAGGTCGGTGACCTCCAAATTGCTTCTGCTGTAGAACTAATGGCGACTGCCCCAGACGGAGGTCACGATTTCCTCTTCTTGGACGTCTATGAAGACAACCGAAGGGCTATCGAATTATACAAGAAATGTGGATTTGAGATTATCGAGAATAAGCCAATACCAGATCCAGACGAGAACGGTAGGCCCTATCTCATCATGGCCATGCGCGTGTCCAAAATGCCGACCAGCGACCAGGAGTGAGGCAGGGTAATCCCTCGATCCGATCGTCAGAATGCAACCGAGCACCCAGTGGGGAGGTCGCGGAGGAGGTCGGGGTCAGACCACGCGGAGGAGGTCGCGGTCAGACCAGATTTCGGGTTTTTTCAGAGTCGGCGCGAGAAAAAACCCGAAACCTGGTCTGACCCCAAAGCGCGTGCAAAGCGCGTGGTCTGACCCCAAAGCGCGTGGGGATGTCCCCTTTGGCCCCTCAAAGCGTCAGACCCCAAAGCGTCATCAGCCCACGGGGGTGAAACGGAAGCCGGGTATTCCACTCTGGGCAACCAAATTGTACACAGTCGTAGTGGCGTACAATCTCGAGAGTGACTCAGGAATTGAGAAAACAAGTGGATCGGAGATCATGGCCTTCTTGAACGAATACTTTCTGATTTCCTTAACTCGCCCAGGTTCAGTACGAAAGGTGAAGGATTTCAGACTTCTCCCAGTCCAAGCAAGGCAGAAACTCTTTGGGTCTCAAAAAGTAGAATCTAGTTTCGTTGAGCCTTGCAGGTAATAGATCGAAGTTGCGGAAGACGGTATGGCCGATCCGTTCTACCGCTACTGCCGAAATCAGTCCTAGGGTTCCCGGCACGGAGAAGAACCCCCAGGAACAGGCGTTTGGACTTAGAATGCTGACTCGCACTTCATCATAGTCACCGACTGGGCGTTGCCCTCGAAGAATGGCATCCAGCCTTTGCCAATCAATGCCTTGGTTGGCTTTGGCATCAAAACCAATCTGAGGCCGATCGTCTTCTACGGATCGATCAAGCTCAAAGATGGTGATATCTCGCTCCATCTCGCACATCCTTGGTTCACGGTTTTGGGAGTCCGGTCGCGTTATTGATCTTGAGATTCCCAGTAAGCAATTCTTCCTTGAGGTCTGCAAGGATTTCAAGAGCCTCCTCTTTGGAAGTCGCCTCACCTAGACGCTTGATAACCTCTTCGGTGTACGCACTCGAAGTGCGACCACTATGAATCGAGGCGGTTCTACCAGGGAAGTCGTACTTCGGTAACAACACGCCGTTCTCTGGGCGGGGAGATCGAGGGGAGATCGGGGTCAGACCAGGTTTCGGGTTTTTTCAGAGTCGGCGCAGAAAAAACCCGAAACCTGGTCTGACCCCACAAAGCGCCAGGCCATGCGTCTTCCCGAGAGAAAAAACCCGAAACCTGGTCTGACCCCAAAACGTCCTAAACGTCCTTTTCCAAAACGTCCTTCTTCCAGTCGATGGAATGCCAGTCGGGCGTACGCTCGGGAGCCGCACAGCAAGCATTTCTGCCGCCGACATATCTGCTTGTCTCCCTTGGTCGGTTGACCGAGGTTCTCTCGTGACGGAACACCCGAGGGAAGTCAGCCCGCTTTCGCGGCGAGGGGATGTCGTCCGTGGGCGGATTCACCTCTATCCGATCGATTACCGAGCGGCCTTCGCTTCCTCCCTCATCCCTTCCCCGCTGTCTCATCAGCCTCCTTCGCAGTCGGCCTTCCCTCGCGGGGAGGCAACGGGGTTACTTCGTTCACCTTTTCGAATCAAACCGGGGTAAGGTCGTGCCTTTCGGCCGGTGGTGCGTCATCCGCGACCGGGGAGTTTCCAGCCCCTGTACTTGACCACGTACCGTTTTGGTTCAAGCCTAACGTGTCCGTCGGGTGAAGTGCATCTACAAAGCGGCGTGACTCCCCGCGATGATAGTGCTGTCGGGGCCAGTGGTCCCGTCAGGGAGATCACGCCGAGGGAGGTCGGGGTCAGACCAGGGAGGTCGGGTAAGACCAGGTTTCGGGTTTTTTCAGAGTCGCGCGAGAGAAAAAACCCGAAACCTGGTCTGACCCACAAAGCACTGGTCTGGCCCAACAAACTCCCCGAAACCTGGTCTGACCCCACAAAGCGCCTTCCCCATCCTAGTGCAAGGTCAGCGCACACATTGGTCGTTTCGAGGCCTGCTCGACGTTCACTCGCGTTACGGCCTGCCTGCTCGCTGCATCGCCAAAAGCGACACAGGTGTCTCGAAGGCTCCGACGGTTTCGTTACCTCCACCGCCGCTCCGATAGCTACCGGCTGGAACGACCGAGTTGCCAGGTGGGAATTGCACCCACTGAAGACCAACACCTTTGCACGGCGCACACCAAGTCTAACCCCAGGTCACCCCTTGACCCCAGGTCACCCCTTTTCCTTTCTCCTGAACCGCTCCTTGATCCGCTTCTCGGGTATACGCACTTCTCCCTCATCTACCGCGAAAGGGACACGAAAGGAAAAGGTTCGGTCTTGAGGATGATCTGGCTGGAAGGATCGAAGGGATAGAAACGGATGGCTGGGCCCACGGTCGTCTGTGCCTTTTTCTCTATTTTCGCCGTGTGGGCTTGTCCCAAAAGTACCCGATTTCCCACGTGAACGGGACCTCTTGAGTTACTGGGCTCCCGGGGCAGGCGGCACTACGGGTCGCATGTCTTCAGGGGAAGCGGCAGCGAAACAGTCTCGCGAAACAACTTCCCCGGTCCACCTTCGTGACTAATGGTATTTCGGGAGGTATACCGAAATATTAAAAGGGACCGGAAGAATTCGCTTGCCAAGAGACCCTCGTCGCTCACTAAAAAGGATGTAGGCACGGTCGGGAACCATGCCATCCGTCCTTGTTGACATGCGTGTATAGCTTGTTGAACAGGTAGATTGAGGACTTGCCCGTGTTCCGGACCTCATACTCGATCTGGAGCCGACCGCTTCGAATGGAGGCGGTCGGCTCAAGCGTTACCCCCGGGTTCTTGGTGGTTTGGTGGGCGTTCTCGATGTGCACGTCCTTCGTGACGTGGGCCGGATCCTGAAGAACGGATTGCACAGAATAGTCAGCAAAATAATGCATGTAAATGTGATCATCTTGGTTTCTCGTTGACCGATGGAATGTAGACCGTAGGAGACGAATCAAGCCATCGCCACCTCAGGCCCCATGGCCGAAAGGGACTAGGAACATCTATCCCAATGATACTCAAACGCCATGACGAGCGTCGACCCGGCCTAGTAATACGGCCTCTTCGGAAGTGGCTTGGGCTTCCATTCGCTGCGGATCTTGTTCTCAGTGAAGGGAAGTGCCTGTGGTTTCCCATCTTCATATGGAGTCTTAGGGACCCCGACCGTCCGGACTTCATTTGGTACCCCAGCTCGCTGGAACCTGCCCGCCTGGGCGGGATCTCTTCTGCTGTCGTTTTTTGTGTCGCCGAAGATCGCTGTCCCTGTGGTGAATTGATAGGCATGGATCAGTTCGTGGGCAAGGCTAATCGCGGCTGGAACGTTCGACCACACCAGGTCGTCGTCGTCGTATGTCGGACCGTCGCCAAACCGCTTCGGGTCGTACTCGATCGTCGGATTGGTACCCTTACCTGGCTTCTTAACGGCATCGGAGTACTCTAAGTAGTATGCCTCGACCGAAGAGTCCGGGTCGTCAGGTGACGCCTCGCAACTCGATTGTTTAGAAGCCGGAACGATTCTAACCGTTTTCCCTGTCGCGTTCAACGCCGCGAGTAGCTCCGCTCCGGTTGGGGTCTGGGCGATGGCCGAAAGGTCCGACAGTACATTCCGTTGAAACGCCGGGTCGCCCATGATGACCAAGGCATTGCCGACCCTCACACTACCATCCGCCATCTGGAAAACAGGCATTCCGGCGATTGAAGGCGTGACGAAATGAGACCGTCTATAAGAGATCCAGAAGCCGGCCGAAGAGCCTGCCCAACGCACAATGCCCGCTCGTAACATCAACTGCATTTCTGGCGTCAAGGGCACGGGGGGCTGCAATGCGGGGGGCTGAGCATTCGGCTGCGCGGACGGCTGCGGCTGGGCGGACACCTGCTGATAGGGCGTGAGTACGACCCCCGACCCGTCACCGGAATCCTGATCCGGGAAATCGGGAGTGTGCTTCACCCTGGCCCGTCGGCCGGGACGTTCACGCCCGGGATGCAGGGGGTCGTCACGAACGGTGATTGACCGCCGACTCCACCGGCACCGAGGAGAGTTGAGCCCGCGCCACCGCCCGCCACCTGCTGCGCCGGCGAGATCGGCGCCGCCGGGGTGGACGTCGGGTTCTGCACGGTGCCGCCGTTGAAGTTCAACAGCCGCTCGAGTCGTCCTGACTCGATCCGTTGCTCGTCCCGCTGTCCTGGTTCGGCGCGATCGCGTTCGAGGATCCGCCCGAGCCCCCGATCGTGTTTCCACCCGACGACTGCCGCGTATAACCGAGGTTCGACGGGTGCGACAACCATGTCGTCATCCCGGATGTCGGGTTGGTCTCGTTGGGCTCATCGAGCACGATCCCCGACCCGCTCTGCGTCGGCGTGATCTCCGCTCCCTCGAACTCCAGCGGGTGCAGCACCTGGCCGCCCAGGGCCGAGATCAGGCCCTGCGATACGTCCAACTGAGGCTGGGTCGTGCCGTCGTGCACCGCCCCGTTGGCCGCGAATGTCCCCACCCGGTTGGCCACCCCTTCGCCGATCGTCGTCGCCCAGCCGGCTTGGCCAACTGCAAGGGTGGCGACGGCTCACTCCCGCTGGTCGTCTCCGTGCTCGTATTCGTCGCCTCCAGTGTCACCGTCGCCGCCGGCGGACCAGTGATGACATAGTCAGGGATGCCATTCGGGTCAGACCAGGTTTCGTGCCATTCGGGTCAGACCAGGTTTCGGGTTTTTTCAGAGTCGGCGCGAGAGAAAAAACCCGAAACCTGGTCTGACCCCAAAGCGTCCTGGTCTGACCCCAAAGCGTCCGACCCCAAAGCGTCCCCATTTCCTGGCTCGCCAGCGGCTACGGCCTTCCCCATCCTAGTGCAAAAGGTCGGTGCACACATTGGTCGTTTTGAGGCCTGCTCGACGTTCACTCGCGTTACGGCCTGCCTGCTCGCTGCAGCGCCAAAAGCAGACCCCGGCGTGTCAAGGTTCCGACGGTTTCGTTACCTCCACCGCCGCTCCGATAGCTACCGGCTGGAACCAGCGAGTCGCCGGAGAGCGAATTGCACCCACTGAATACGACACCTTTGCACGGCGCACACCAGGTCTGACCCCAGGTCGACTCCCAGGTCACCTCAAGCGTCACTCCTCCTGCATCAAGCGGTTCAGCTTTCGCTCGATACAGGCTCTCCATCTGGATGACGGGCTCTCCGCGGGCGCCATCTCATAAAGCTCCCTGGTTTTCAGGAGCCTGTTTTCTGCACCGGGAAAAGCACACATCGACGAACCCGAGTTCGTAAAGACCACAGGGATCATGGGGATTATTCGCGACATACCTCGAGAGCACCTCGATCGATTCTTGCACTCGACCCTTTCTCTAAGATACCGTCCGAGTACCCGAATCGCATCCCGAATGATCAGGCTCTAGTCTCTTGTTGCTCTCTTGAGCGATTCAATCGCACAGTTGAAAAACCCGCAGCTCCCACACACTAAGCCAAGTATGTGATGACCTTCCTGGTCGTGCGGATCTTGATCAACGGCACTCATGGCCCAAAAAATGGCGTGCTCTCTTTGACTCTTTCTCACCAAGGCGAGAGCGATCATTGACTTAATGTGAACCAGGTCGGAGTTCTCTTCCGCCCTTTCCAGAGCTTCGATGTAGTCTTTCACTGAGCTAACCTCATCGCCCAGTTCGTTGTACGCGTGCGCTCGTTCTATATATAGAACCGCGTGAGCTTTTGCGGGTTCATTTGTGCGTTGTTATCGAATTCGACAGGGTGTCGATCTTCGGTTGCGAGTCTGCCGGAGTTCGGAGAAGAATCTCCCCGCATCGGATTCATACCCCTTGAGGGAGGTCGGGGTCAGACCAGGTTTCGGGTTTTTTCAGAGTCGGCGCGAGAGAAAAAACCCGAAACCTGGTCTGACCCCGACCTCCCGACCTCCCCTTTCGAAACCTGGTCTGACCCCGACCTCCCCTTCGACCTCCCCTTGACCCCGACCTCCCCGGCGAGAAAAAACCCGAAACCTGGTCTGACCCCAAAGCGTCCATGGTCTGACCCCAAAGCGTCCAGAAAAAACCCGAAACCTGGTCTGACCCCAAAGCGTCCAGACCCCAAAGCGTCCATGGTCTGACCCCAAAGCGTCCCAAGCGTCACCAAAGCGTCACACAAAAAACAAAGTTTGACCCCAGTTCCCCCCATTTTCCTTCGGGAAAAAATGAACTGACACCAATTTCCCCCCGAAACCTGGTCTGACCCCAAAGCGTCCCTGACCCCAAAGCGTCCCGTCGATCACGCCGACGATGCCCACGCCATCGGCCGTCGCGGTGGGGGCCAACTCCTCGGTAAAGACCTCCTGGATCTCGGCCTGGATGTCGTCGTGATCCCAGGGGGCAGCGTTGAGGAACTTCTGCAAGGCCGAGACCCGGCCATCGCCCACCAGCAGGGCGATCGGTTCGACGCTCTTGCGTTCGGGGCAGGTCATCAGCCCCTTCACATAGACGTAGGCATGGTCCTGGGCTCCGTCCTTGCCAAAGAGGGGAGCGAACCGTTGGTGAAACTGGGTCAGCCGCTCGGCCGCGGCGTGCACATCCTCCGGGGTCATGGAGTCCGGCTCCTGACTGCGGCGTGATCGGATGACGTACCGGTTCGTCGGTCAAGCGCTACTATTCCGATTGTATCGGGTTTGCGGGCTGTGTCAAAATACCTTCCGCTGTAGAATTAGGTATGTCCCCTTTTTGCCTTCCCTTAGGTATGTCCCCTTTTTGCCTTCCCCTTTTTGCCTTCCTCCAACTGTGACTCACGCCAGGCGATAAACTCCCTTAGATGCTCCTTGAAAGCCGCAATGTACTCAGAGTCTAAGTCCGGTGGCTGAGCCTCGGCTGGTCGGTGCTGCTCGACCATGGTAAGCCTGCAAGAGTTTCTCACCTCGAATGCAGACAGGAACAAGTGCATACCAAATCGACGTTCGCCGAGATAGCTTAGATAGCTCTCCCGCCTGGGTTCGGCGCTGAGAGAATCGAGAATGCACTCAATCGCCATGACAAAGCTCTCTGCCGTGACAGGGCGCGTGACGAACAGTTGCGGTCGGAGAAGTAGTTCCCGATACAGCAGGGAGACATACTTCTCGATTTCAACTCTTAGTTCTTCGGTAGTCATTTCACGATTGAAAACGGATGTGGGATATTGTCCAATGCGTAGTACAGAGGAAACTCGGCCTCGCTCATAAAGGGGTTGAGAGAGGGAGAACAGTATTGTGCAAGCCACTCGCTCAGGGGGATGCCTTGAGGATGGAATTCATCAAAAAGCTTGCCGCCTAGACTGTTAAAAGCATGGTATGCATACCCCGTCTGCGCAGGGTCACCAGGGAGTTTGCCGGTGAGCCAGTGCGGAAGGAGGGGTTTCAGCCAAAGCATCTCACCACCGTTCTGCTGCATATGGGCGGCAGCCCACTCCGAGCAGTCAAGGTTGTGAGACCATACCGAGAACCCCCAAGGTCCACTACCGACCCAGTAGGTATGGTACTCCTCGATCTCCAAGTTGTAAACAAGTGCGGGCTCCTTCGGCCCGTCGATCGCCTCAACCGCCGTCTGTTCGCCGTCGGCGCCCAGCAGTAAATCTCCCGGCACGATCTGATGACCGGCTACCCACCCCCGGCCCACGACCCAGAACGGGTGCTCGGCCGTCGTCCGGATCACCTGCCCGCCCAGGTGGATCTCGAGCAAGGGCGAATAGTTGTGGAACACGTTCACGACGCGCTTCGCCACCAACGGCCCCTCGGGGTCGTCTTCCGAACGTGACAGCACCCAGTCGCCCACGCGGAAGTCCTCGATCGGCTTGGAGCCATCGGGGGTCAAGAGCGGCGTGCCGGCGGCAAAGCATGCTTTCAGGAATTGAGCGAGGTTCTGTAAGGCTCCAAGTCCGTTCAGGATGGTACCGAGCACGTCCCCCTTCTGATAACTGTCGTAGGCGTTCAGACCGTTGCCAACCGCCTGGAGCCCGTTGAGCGCGCAGGCCCGTACCCACCGTTGAGGCCAGGTTGCAAGGATTGACGAAGGCCAGTGCCAGATTGATGGCAAAGCCAGCCACCTGCCCCGTGTTATAGAGGGCCCCCTGTTGGTCCTGGGTCGCGATGTCGCCGTAGAGTGACGACCGCAGTTTATTGCTCAACCCTCCGGTAACCTGGTTTGCGATGCCCGCGGCGAGCGAATCGACCGAGCTGAGGGCGGTGTCGAAGGAACCTGGCGGCCGTGCGGCATTCGGCTGCCTCCCTCCCGAATCCAGGGTCCCGGTGGCGGTACGGGCGCCCGAGTCGTACACCGGTCCGCCGTAGAGGTCCGGATCGGGCGCTGTGGGGCGCGGCTGACCCAAGAGATCGTGGTACCACCAATCATCAACGCTGCCGAGCGCGTTGGAAAGACCGCTCCCAACGCCGTGGAGCGTGTCGTAAAGACCGTCGCCGATCCCCGCCACGCCCCCGGCGCCTGAGACGCTTCCGCTGGAGCCCCCGCCGCCGCCCGCCGTGTTGGCCACCTGCTGCGCCCGCGAGGTCGTCGCCGCCTGGTTCGAGGTCGGGTTCTGGGTGGCTCCGCCGTTGAAGTTCTTGACCCGCGTCAATTCGTCCTGACTCGACCCGTTGCTGGTCCCGCTGTCCTGGCTCGGCGTCTCCGCGTCTGGTGCTGCCCGAGGTCGATCGCGTATAGCCGAGGTTCGACGGGTGCGACATCCACACCGTTGTCGGCGGCCCCGGGCTGGCGTTGGGCTCCTCCAACGCCACACCGGAACTGTTCGGCGTCGGCGTCACCTCCGACCCCGCGAACTCCAGCGGGTGCAGCACCTCGCCCCCCTCCGCCGACACCAGTCCCTGCGACGTGTCCAGCGAGCCCGGCGTCGTCCCCTGGTGGATCGCCCCGTCGGTCGGAGCCGAACCCACCCGCCCCGCCGTGGCCGCCGGCGACCGTCATGGCCGTCCCCGCGTCCATCATCTGCCCGGGCGGCGACGGCGGCGCTCCCGCTGGTCGTCACCGTGCTGGTACTGGTACTTTCCAGCACCACCGTCCCGGCCGGCGGGCCGCTGATGGAATAGTCATACGTCGCGCTGGAGGACCCCGACCCCGAGAACGGCGAGGTCACCGTCCCGTCGGTCACCTCCCCACTGTCTGAGTTCGTATTCAGGAAGTCCTCGGACAGCAGTGTAGGTCGAGACGAGGTCGGGGTCAGACCAGGTTTCGTATGGGAGGTCGGGGTCAAGACCCGGTTTCGAGGGGAGGTCGGGGTCAGACCAGGTTTCGGGTTTTTTAGGGGAGGTCGGGGTCAGACCAAGTTTCGTAGGGGAGGTCGGGGTCAGACCATAGGGGAGGTCGGGGTCAGACCAAGTTTCGGGTTTTTTCAGAGTCGGCACAAACCGGGACCCTGTAGCCGGATTTAAGGGGAGATCGGGGCCAGACCAAGTTTCGTAGGGGAAGTCGGGCTGAGACCATAGGGGAAATCGGGGTCAGACCGGTAGGGTTTTTTCAGAGTCGGCGCAGAGAAAAAACCCAAACCTGGTCGACCCCATGGTCTCCCGGTTTTTTAGGGGAGGTCGGGGTCAGACGGAAGCTTTCGTAAGGGAGGTCGGGGTCAGACCATAGGGGAGGTCGGGGTCAGACCAAGTTTCGGGTTTTTTCAGAGTCTGTGCGCGAGAAAAAACCCGAAACCTGGTCTGACCCCATGGTCTCCCATAAGTGGTGGGGAGGGATTCAGAGGCTCGGATGAGGCTGATAGTAAGCGATGACCTGTCGGGACAACATAACCCGACGGCGAGCCAAGGGCCTCTGGATGGACGTGTGGGAGTTGCTGGGGGTCGTGCCACATTGAACCGAAAGGCTCTAGAACGGGTCGTCCCCTTCGGGGATCACGTATTCCTGGGAGATCCCCCTGCGGTGGCGTATAAGACGGAGTCCTGGGGCGGATGTGGACGGCACTTAAACCCGGGACCTCGCCGAAGGTCGCCATTGACGGTCCATTTGAAGCCGTACTGGGAAAACCCGCCGTACGGAATTTGTAGAGGGGGAAGGGGAAACCCGAAGCTCGATCGAGCCCGCCGGGCGCCCCTTCCCCTACTGAGCTCGGGTTTTTTCAGAGTCGGCGCGAGAGAAAAAACCCGAAACCTGGTCTGACCCCATGGTCTCGGGTTTTTTCAGAGTCTGTGCGAGAGAAAAAACCCGAAACCTGGTCTGACCCCATGGTCTCCGAGAGAAAAAACCCGAAACCTGGTCTGACCCGAATGGCACGTCCTGAAGGCGTAACAATTGACATCTAAAGTGGTTAGGGCAAGGTTCCACTGGTCGGAGAGTCGCCAATGCGCCGGACGCGGCGACCCTGCCGCCGAGAATCTGCTGGAAATCCCGGGCCTCATGGTCGCCCGTCAGGGACCGAAACCCCGAAGGAATCCGTTGATAACCGTCGCAACTGGATCGAATACCACCACTTGCCTTCAGGACGTGCCATTCTGGTCTGACCCCAAAGCGCCAAAACCTGGTCTGACCTGAAAGTGACCCCAAAGCGGCCAAAGCGGCACTGCCTTCTGGCATGGTATCCTGACCTCGACCGGCTTGCGACACCAATTTCCCCCCCAAGTTTGACACCACGCTCACACGCTAGGTTACCCCTACTTCTAAACGAAGAACACGCCTATCCTTCCCTCCGAACAATACGTAGTGACCGTCGGCCGTGAAGCACATAGGAGTGACCTTGTTGCTGGGTGTTTCGATGATACACTTCAAACTGTCTTTGATGTAGTCCCACACCATTGTGGTTCCGTCGGATGATAGAACTGCAAACAAACTCGTGTTGCTCGAAACTGCGGACTGCCAGATATTAGTCAAGTTCGTAGCGTAGTACCGGCGAACACGGAAGTCGTCCGTAGCCCAAACTGCGAGTTCACCAAGTGAAGAAACCGTGAGTAGCATCGGGCCAATTGGTGAAAGGCGGCCATCTACAAACACGTTTTCGGTGCTCACAAGGCGGCGTACGATTTGCCCGCTTTCCGGGGAGAAGAGAATGCACGACCCGTCGTCGGACACCACGAGGAGTAAGTTCGAATCGAATGAGAAGGATATCCCAATCGGAAGCCCATTCATGTGCATAGTTGAAACGACTCTATTGGCTGAAAAGTCCCAGACAACCGCTCGGCCACTCTGACAGGCAATTGCGATGAGCGGCAACCGCTGATCGAAGGCAATCTCCCACACGCAATCCTCTGCATCCCCAAGCGTAATCGCTTGATCCCAAGTATCCGTACGAATCACACAAACCGTCCCCTTATTCTCGATAGGCAAGGTACGGCAGCAGATTGTGAAAGGAGAGGCCGGTGGTCCCCTCTGGAGTATCTGCTGGCTACCATCGGGATTCAATGTGTGCAACAGCCTGAAATCTGTGGTCTCATCCCAGACGTATACCCTCTCAAGCAGACCGCCTGTTGCGAGAAAGCATGTCTCTCGTCACCCGATTCCGCCACTGACAGAACCCAATCTTGAGGCTCGGTGTGACGCACAAGTTCCGTTCCATCCGAATAGCGCAATAACTCGTTGAGCTCGGGCTCTTGCTTCATGGTTCATGGACGATCTCGCAATAAATGATGACAATAAATCTGGATCATGGACGAATGGCACTCGGATTCTTGGAAACGGAAACGGGCAACGGAGACGAACGGAAACTGGGGACCAGCTAGTTTTTGATTGGCCTGGAAGTACTTTGGCTACGGGGATGCACCTCATCCGGCCTCACAGGGAACGGAAACGGGGACGCAGCTAGTTTTTCATTCGGCCTTCAAGTCCTTTGGCTTGGGGGGACGCCCCTCCGGACTCACCGTGTGTTCTAGACCCAACTCGGCTATCGTCCGCTTGACCCACAGGTCCTCGCCGTACGGTCGGCCCCTCTCGATGCTCACCCGCAGGCGCGCGAGCTCCCTGGCGCTCAGCGGCGGCATTAACCCGATCGGTCCAATCCGTTGGGCGGTCCACTGGCCAAGGCGAGAGGATGGCCTTGATGGCCTCATTCCCGTGCATCCTCGCCCACAGGCCGCCCCAGCGCCAGCGCTCGGCTCGCGGGACCAGACCCGGCCCCCAGAGCATTCCGCTCGACATACCGCAAGACGGTCAACAGATGGTCGTCGCTCTGGACAGGGAAGCTCTTGAATCGCCCCTGATACAGATGCCCGTATCCTACGGTCCGATGCGCGACCCTCCAACGCATGGCGTGCGTGTGCGCCAGCCAACGGAAGAAGTCCGTGACCTGACCGTCGGCCTCCGGCCAGACGACGAAGTGCCAGTGGTTGGACAAGACGCAGTAAGACAGGATGCGAATCGGATGTCGCTGATGCGCCTCGATCATGACGCGCTGAAACGCCTCGAAGTCGGCATCCTTGTGCGAAGAGGTGCATCTTGCCGACCGATCGATTCAGCACATGATAGACCAGCCCGCCGGGTGCGTCTTCGCGCGGTTCTTGGCATGGGTGAGACGATACCACGAGCCTTGATGGCCATCGTCAATACTAGCTGCGTCCCCGTTTCTTCCCTTTCCCTGTTTCCGTCCCCGTTTCCGTCCCCGTCAATGGCGACCTTCGGCGACTTCCCAGGGTTTAAGTGCCGTCCACATCCGCCCCATGACTCCGTCTGATACGCCATCGCAGTGGGATCTCCCAGGAATACGTGATCCCCGAAGGGACGACCCGTTCTAGAGCCTTTCGGTTCAATATGGCACGACCCCCAGCAACTCCCACACGTCCATCCAGAGGCCCTTGGCTCGCCGTCGGGTTATGTTGTCCCGACAGGTCATCGCTTACTACGGCCTCATCCGAGCCTCTGAATCCCTCCCCACCACTTATGAATTTGTGGCGAGGGCTGCTGCACCCAAGGAAATCGGCTTCGGGTGGGAATCCAGAGGGTCCCCAATTGACTCCGCTGGACTGTGCTCGCGTGCCGCCTCCCTTACCCCGGTGGCCCCAGAGAGTGCACATGACTGTTGCTTCCTCTCGGGTGTTAGCCTTCACCTCCAAGTTACGGGTTCGGCGACCACATTGGTCGTTTCGAGGCTGCAGAGTTCACTCATACCATAAAAACCATAGGCATTGTTACGGCCCGCGAGCTGGCTAGCCCTCCTTTCGAGGACGTTTACGTTCGAGCTTTCGCTGGCCGGGTCACCCCGAGCCAACGTCGAGTATCACTACGTGGATAAACAGTCAATTTCCACGACCGGACTTTCACCGGCAAGTCCAACGGCATTATGGGCTGCAGAACCTGGTCTGACCCCAAAGCGTCCCCAAAGAGCGTCTCCAAAGCGTCCGCGAATCGCACAAAAACCCGAAACCTGGTCTGACCCCAAAGCGGCCGCAAAGCGGCCATTGTTCGTTCGCTCGCACGGCTCGCCGCCATCCCCGAGGGCGAAGGGCCGACCCTTTGTTCGTTCGCTCGCAGGCCGAGGGCGAGGGGGAGGTGAGGCAAGTGGCGGGAGGCACGACCGGGGGCGGGGGATGGTTTCATGGTTCCTTGAACGCCGGATCACTCCTCAGCTTTGCTCCATTACGGAGGGTGGGATCCACTTCTTTTTCAAGAGCGGCGAGATATGATTGATGATCATCAAAGAGATAACTCCCTACGATGTAAGCGTGACTTCCAGGGAGTTGGTTAAGGGTATTTTTGAGGTTGTCACTCCAGTATGCATGTTCGTCATTCAGGCGGTCAATCTCTGTTGGTTCAGGAGACTGACCATCGCCAGCAGCCACGATTTGAAGCAGAGCGAGGGCGAGGTTCAAGTATCCGTCTCTGGTTCCCATCAACGAAGACTCAAATACGCCATCGCTGCTCAGAATCACGCAGCGGGCATTCGGCTTCTCGACAATCTCTCGGACAGCCTCGATGATCTCGGGCAAGGTGTTCATGGTTCTCCTCTGGCGGTTGATCAATTCGGCCCCGAATTGACCCAACCCGTTATGGGGTTGCCATTTTCGGGAGGTCGGGGTCAGACCAGGTTTCGGGTTTTTTCAGAGTCGGCACGAGAGAAAAAACCCGAAACCTGGTCTGACCCCACAAAGCCCCAGGTCTACCCGGCCCGACCTCCCGACCCCGACCTCCCGTGGTCCGACCTCCCGACGTCCCCGTTCCCCGTCTCCGGTCTGACCCCGACCTCCCGACCCCGACCTCCCGACCCGGTCTGACCCCGACCTAGCCTGGATTGGTCGAAGCCGGCGGGGTCGTGGAGGGCGGACCCGACG
Organism: uncultured Isosphaeraceae bacterium; assembly: GCA_963845695.1. Taxonomy (GTDB): domain Bacteria; phylum Planctomycetota; class Planctomycetia; order Isosphaerales; family Isosphaeraceae; genus CAWJTV01. The sequence continues at coordinate 46,650 of CAWJTQ010000033.1, forward strand.
ACTCATTTCACTTCTCTTCGTCATCCCAGGCCCCCGGTCTCTCGCCATCCAGAATTCTCTGGATCAACTCCCGATCCGCAAAAAGCTCTACGAGAACCTCGGCGAGGAACCGAAGGTCCAAGTCCGTTCCCAAGTTGGTGGACGGTAGGATGGCTGTATTTCGTCACGACGATCCTCCATACCATATCCATGATTGTATTAATAATCGGATCGCCCACCTCATCGAGGTAGGTGGCAGCGGAGTCACCGTTGATCAATTTATTCTCGTTCATGGTTCACTTCGGAATTAGATTATCGTAAATAGGTGTTGCTCCGTTGGGGCCGAATTGAAAACCGCCGCTCGTTGGATTGAATCTACCGCCATAAATTTGGCCGGTCGTTGGGTTGACTACCCTGGCCTCACCGTATTGCCCAACGAAGATGTATGACCCGTCCGTGCCTCGCTCACGAGCAACGACTTTAAATCCATCAATGTTTTTCTCGGCTTGGGTTAGAAGGTCATCCAACAAGGCTGCCTTTTGCTGCGGGGTGCCTTGTAATGCTTTCGCTATTCCCGTCGCCTCCTTTACTGCTTCGGGGCCACCACTCTTTGGAGCAACCGTCGGACTCGTATCTGCGACGGTTGACGCAAATCTCGGATCTCCAACACCCTGTAGCCCGTCAGCCGTCGAGGCAACATTAGCCTCGGGGCCGTTGTTGTTGTGGACCAGGATGCCGGACCAACCGACGGCGTAGCAATGCAGATCCTCAACCTCGAAATTGTACACGGTGTCGAAGAACGCGTAAATCCGGACTCCCTCGATCCGCTCGATCCGGCCGTCGCGCAGCAGGAGCTCGTCGCCGACCCGAAGATCGATCGCATCGACCCAGCGGCCGGGCGTCGTGGCTCCCTCCAGGACTCGGGCCAGGTGCTCCAGGCGCGGACGTCCCTCCAGGTCCTCGCCGCGGACGACGAAGTACGGGTGCCGCGAGGTCGAATCAATCGTCTCCCCGGCGACGGTGACCGATGTCGCCCACCCCTCACAGGGGCGCGAATAAGCCCGCAACACGTGCCGGAGCTGCCACTGGCTGGCGATGAGGTCGTAGGCCCAGACGCGTTGGCCCGCGACGATCGATTCGATGGGCTGCAATCCCTCGGCCGTCGCCACCTGCGTTCCCGCCGGGAAACACGAAAGTGCTCGCGCGGCGGGGCCGCAGCCGCTCTCAGCGACGCAACCCAGCCATTAGCCGTCGAAATGACCTGTGAGCCGAGCGATGCGACGGCCGTGCCGCCCAGGGCCTGGCCCGCGGCTTGGTATCGCTGCTCCTCCGTCATATCGCCCGCGAGCATTTCGTAGGCGGTCGAGCCCAGGTAGTAGACTCCAAACAAGGCGGCGGCGACCCCGAGGCCGGCCGCTTCGACCGGGGCGCCGATCACGGTGAGGGCCACGATCCCAGTCCCGACCACGACCGTGCCGACGGCGGCGCTCACTCCCCCTTCCGCCAAGCCGTCGGTGAAGGCAGCCGCGTTCTGGGCGGCTTGGGTCTCGCCGGCTCCTTCAAGGGCCGCTTGGTAATACTCATCGGGGGCGTTGGGATCACCTGTGTAAATGCCTCGGTACCAGTTCATGGGGTTCCACCAGCCACCCCCATACCCGCCCGGTTGCGGTGTCGAGTTTCTGCGTAGATACGTCGGGGTCGCGGCACGATTACCCGAGTCATAATACACGGGGCTGTTGCCCGATGCACCGGACCCCGCCGCTCCTGCGGCACCGGCGCCGCTCCCGCTGGTGAGCACGATCCCCGGCCCGTTGCCGGAATCCTCCCCCGGGATATAGGGAGTGAGCACAACTCCTGGTCCGTTGCCGGAATCCTCCCCCGGGATATAGGGAGTCGTCACGACCGCCACCTGCTGCGCCCGCGAGATCGGCGCCGCCTGGGTGGACGTCGGGTTCTGCACGGCGCCGCCGTTGAAGTTCAACAGCCGCTCGAGCTCGTCCTGACTCGACCCGTTGCTCGTCCCGCTGTCCTGGGTCGGCGCGATCGCGTTCGCGGATCCGCCCGAGCCCCCGATCGTGTTTCCACCCGACGACTGCCGCGTATAACCGAGGTTCGACGGGTGCGACAACCATGTCGTCATCCCGGATGTCGGGTTGGTCTCGTTGGGCTCATCGAGCACGATCCCCGACCCGCTCTGCGTCGGCGTGATCTCCGCTCCCTCGAACTCTAGCGGGTGCAGCACCTGCCCGCCCAGGGCCGAGATCAGGCCCTGCGACACGTCCAACTGCGGCTGGGTCGTGCCGTCGTGCACCGCCCCGTTGGCCGCGAACGTCCCCACCCGGTCCGCCACCCCTTCGCCGATCGTCGTCGCCCAGCCGGCTTGCGCCAACTGCAAGGGTGGCGACGGCTCACTCCCGCTGGTCGTCTCCGTGCTCGTATTCGTCGCCTCCAGCGTCGCCGCCGGCGGACCAGTGATGACATAGTCATGCGTCCCGCTCGATGAGCCCGATTCCGAGAACGGCGAGGTCACCGTTCCGGCGGTCGTCTCCCCGCTGTTCGAGTTCGTGTCCAGGTAGTCGCTGGAGAGCGTATACGAATACGAGCTCGGCGAGGTTTTGCCGCCCATCGACTGGGTCTCGTTCGACCCCTCGTGGAACGACCCGTTCCACTGGCCGTACACGTTATCAGTGAGCGAGAACACGTCGTTGCTCGACTCGGTATCGAGGAAGCTGTAGCTATTTCCCGTGGTGCTGTAGCTCCCAGCCGCGGTCATCACGTCACAGTCGGAGGCGGCGTCGTTGTAGCTCTCGCTGGAGCTGGCGTTCGTGATCACCGCCGCGATCGAGCCGGAGATCGAGTGGGTATCCCCCAGGCTGAAGCTGTCCCACGAGGTGGTCGTGCCGTTGCTGCGAGTAATCGTGCCCGAATCGGTGTCGGTGTAGTGGTCCGAGGCCGCGCCGGTATTGATCGACGTGGTGCCGCCGCTGGACAGCGAGATCGAGTCGGTGGCGATATTGGTGGAGTTCTCGTTGTAGTTGTAGGTGTCGGTGGCGTAGACGGTGCCGTTGGTTGTTAGCGTGCTGGAGCCGGCGTCGGAGGAGCTGTCGTCGTCCCAGCCGGTCGCCTCGGCGTAGAACGGCGAGGTCGAGGTGCCGTAATCGGTCAGGGTCGTCGTCAAGTCGCGCGAGGAGGTCTCGACGTAGGTATCGCAACCGCCCAGGATCGAGTCGCTGGCGCCCAGGATGTCGGTACCGACGTCGGAGAACGAGCTGGAGATCTGATCGTCCAGGCCCATGACGTAGTTGGTACTGGCGCCGACGGTGGTGCCGCCGCCGTGCTCGGCCATCGACAGGTTGTCGGTGGCCGACTGGGCCCAGGTGAACGAATCAGCCCCGCCGCTGATCGTCCCCGAGGTCCCGTAGGTCTCGGTGCCCACCATGCTCTGACTGAACGAGTCGTTGCCCGTCTCGACCACGCTGTACGTGTTCGAGGCGCCGTTGCTGTTGAGCGAATGCGTGTCGGTGTTGTTCTGGACGAAGGTAAAGCAGTCGCCGCCGCCGGTGACCAGGCCGTTGGCCCCCAGGACCTGAAGGTCGCGGTCGACGCTGTAGTCATAGGCGGTGGTGACGCTGGACTGGGTCAAGGCGCCGGTGAACGGCTGGCCCCCTTCGGGGTCGGAGTCCGACCCATTGCCCGACTGATAGGTGGACTCGCTGGTGGTGTCGCTGGCCGTGTCGCTGGCGGTGACCGTGCCCCCGGTGATCGCCCCGTTGGTGCCCAGGACCAGCGAGCTGCTGTTGTACTGAGAATAGGAGTCGGAGGCCGTGTCCGTGTCGGAGTAACTGCCGGAATCGTCGTTGTTGCTGCCCCAACTGACCGTGCGGCCGCCGTTCTCGGCGTAGGTCAGGGTGCCGGTGCCGAACGAGGTGAGCGTGCTGGTGTCGGTCCCCGAGGCGATCGTCCCGCTGGTGGTGACGCTCTGGGCGTTGCTGACGGTGAGCGTGAACGTATCGGCCCCACTGTTGGTGGAGGAATAGGTGGTCGTGTACGTGGAGGAATCACTGGAGGCGCCCGAGAAGTCGAACTGATGCACGTTGGTGCCGGAGCCGTTGCCGGTGGTGCTGTCGTTACCGGTCTCGTAGAGGTCGTCGGTGGAGCTGCCGCTGCTGACGACCGCGTTGGAGCCGAGCGTGGTGGTGGCCGTGTCGTTGGCCGAGAGCGTGCTGGTGGCGGTGGTGGTCAACGTGGCCGACCCGCTGCCCGATGTGCTGGCGTTATCGTTGTAGCTGGCCGAGGTCCCCTGGCGCAGTCCGCTGCCGGTGTTGAACGACGAGTCCTCGGTCTCGTAGAGACTGGAGCTATCCCAGCCGCCGGACCAGAGGGTGCTGGCCGCCGAGCCGCCGGCGACCGTGGCATTGGAGCCCAGCGTCTGGGTCTGGGCCTCGGTCTGGGTGGTCGAATCCCCCGAGGAGTCGGACAGGCTGGGCGTCATGGTGGTGGTGGTCGTGACGCTGCCGTTATTGAGCAGGCCGGTATTACTCTGGTTGGCGGAGCTGGTCACGGTACTGGTGAGCGTGCCGGTCTGGCCGTCCCACGGCGAATCGCTGTCGGTCTCGTACAGGCTGCTGGTATCCGTGCCGCCGGAGACGACCGCCGAGGTGCCGAGGGTGATCGTGCCGTAGTCGGTCTCGGTCAACGTGGTGGGGGACGAGTCGGTGATCGTGTCGAAGAGAGTGCCCGTGAGGGAGGTCTGGTCGGCGGAGCTATCGGTGGTGCTGTCGGCCGACGCGGCGACGCTGGCCGACTGGCTCTCGGTGGTGGTCAGGACTTCGGACTGGGACTGGGTGCCGGTCTGCGAGTCGGAGTCGCCCTCGACGCTGGTCGCCGCGGACACCAGGCCGCCGGCGCCGACGGTCACCGACTCGGTCACCGACGAGGCCGACGAGCCGGTGCCCCAGGTCAGGATCAGGGGCGAGGCGGTGAGATGATCGCTGAAGGTCGCGGTGCTCTGGGAGCCGGTCAGGCTGGTGGACGAGTTGCCGGTGACGGTGCTGGTGTCGGAGTCGGTCTCGTGGTCGCTGAAGCTGACGACGGTGCCGGAGGAGGTCAGGGTGGTCGTCGCGCTGCCGGTGCTGATCGCGGCGTTGGAGCCGAGCGTGACGGTATCGACGGCATTCTGGGTGTCGGTGAGCGAATCCGACTCGCTGGCGGTGATCGTCGAGGTGAGCGTGTCGGTGGTGACCTGGGAATCGGTCGCGTTTCCGGTGTTGTCGCTGACACTGGCCCAATCGTGGCCGGTCAGCGTGGTGGTCCCGGTGAGGGTGTCGGTGCTCCAGTCGGTCTCGTGGATGGTGTCGCTGACGCCGCCGCCGGAGACCAGGCCGCTGGAACCGAGGGTCTGGGTGGTGGTCTCGGTGAGGGTGGAGCTCGACCCCGCCCCGGGTGCGAGATTGGACCTCCCATATTACCCAGATTGCGGCAACAATTAGCGATGTCCCCTTTGGTCCTGTCCCCTTTGGTCCTGTCTGTCCCCTTTGGTCCTGTCTAGTGTTGGGGGCGTTGGGTTTGTTGGTCGGGGCAGCGTCTCTGCGAACGAACGAACAAACCTTCTCGTCGGGGCTTTGGCGGTTGCGGCAGGCTCTCTGCGAACGAACGAACAAACGTCGGGTCGGGGCTTTGTTCGTTCGTTCGCATCGTTCGCAGGGCATGAGGCGGGGCGTCATCGACCCGTTTGTTCGTTCGTTCGCAGGGGTGAGGAACGTGCCGAAGCCGTGGTGGTCGGGGCGGGGCGAAAGGCAGACAGGTATCTGGATTTTGTGAGTTGGATACGTTCAAGTCCGATTCTTGGAATCATTATGAGCCGGCTGGCAATGAATCGCCATGAACGAATGAATTGAAAAAACCCACCTGAGAAAGACGCAACACCGCTTCCTGCATGCGAAAGAGAGTTACTTCAGGAACGACAATCATCCCTGGCTCCGCAATAAAAGCTCTTCCCTCCCCTGTTTCAACCTCAAGGTCTTGCTGGAGACGGACAGGATCATAGAAGACCACCGGATACCGTCTGCCATCTCCGAGTTCAACAGCCGCATATCCGAGATAACCTCTCGCCTCCGCATCGTGTGCGGCCATTGCATCGAAAGGATACTTGAATACGAGTCTTGGAACGAAATCGTCAGCCATCGTCTTAACCTCCAGCAGGCTTCAACACGATTTGATTTGCCAACTCCTGAAACCTCTCTGGCGTCATAGCTTCCCTTGGCACGATCTCGAAATGCCCCATGCGTCCCCCCCGCTGGATAATCTTCAGTTCTGCCGGAATGCTCTCAACCTCGTAGGCACCTCCAAACCTCTGCATTGCCGCCGCATCAACATCCAGAGAAAGTCCGTGGGTGGGTTTTACAAGCCCAGTCGCCTTGTCGATCTGAATGTCAACATTCACTCTTGCATTCAGCGAGTTCCCGCCACGATAGAGACTTGTGTCAGCCGGGCTGATCTCCATGCCCTTTGTAACTTGATCGGGCGTTAGAGTTCTTTTTGGAGCCGCGACTGAGCCCTCGTTAGCTTGCTTGGCCGCAGCACCGACCTCATCGCCTTCGTCAAGCTTCTTTGCCGCGTCCCCGGCCGCCTCGGCTCCTTCTCTAGCCGCCTTCCCAACCATTTTACTCATCAACGCGTGGCTCAGGAAGGGGACGGCAGCGGCGGCGGCCACGAACATGAGGTTCTTCACCGCGCCCCAATCGTTGGGGGCCTTACGGACCTCGTTGGCGGCTGCCGCCAAATCGCGGACGTCGGCCGCCGTGTCCGCTCCCGCTAACCCCACAGCGACTTGCGGCCAAATACCCAGCGGATTTGGCTCGTCCGTCCAGTCTCCAAGGACTGCCTTTTTCCCAGCCAGCCACGAGCCCAACCCGATCGCTGTGAGGACATCCGCGGCCTGCGTGAGACCGGGATAGGGATCGGCTGGCTTCGTTGGAGGTGCTGCTTCAGCTACCGGCCTCCGGAACACTATGCCATTATTGCGGAACCCATTCTCGATGATCTCTTCCTCGGTCGAGCCTTGGTTCAGAAGCTCGTCGATTTCTTTGTCGGACATTCCCTGGGAGTTAAGGAATTGGCGATTGGTCTGGGGGTCATCCGAGCAAAGCACGAAGTTCGGGCCTACGGTCAACTGCTGCCCGGGCCGGAATAGCAGGTCTTGGAAGCCCGGTCCGTCGGCCGGGACGTTCACGCCCGGGATGCAGGGGGTCGTCACGAACGGTGATTGACCGCCGACTCCACCGGCACCGAGGAGAGTTGAGCCCGCGCCACCGCCTGCCACCTGCTGCGCCCGCGAGATCGGCGCCGCCTGGGTCGACGTCGGGTTCTGCACGGCGCCCCCGTTGAAGTTCAACAGCCGCTCGAGCTCGTCCTGACTCGACCCGTTGCTCGTCCCGCTGTCCTGGGTCGGCGCGATCGCGTTCGAGGATCCGCCCGAGCCCCCGATCGTGTTTCCACCCGACGACTGCCGCGTATAACCGAGGTTCGACGGGTGCGACAACCATGTCGTCATCCCGGATGTCGGGTTGGTCTCGTTGGGCTCATCGAGCACGATCCCCGACCCGCTCTGCGTCGGCGTGATCTCCGCTCCCTCGAACTCCAGCGGGTGCAGCACCTGGCCGCCCAGGGCCGAGATCAGGCCCTGCGATACGTCCAACTGAGGCTGGGTCGTGCCGTCGTGCACCGCCCCGTTGGCCGCGAACGTCCCCACCCGGTTGGCCACCCCTTCGCCGATGGTCGTCGCCCAGCCGGCTTGCGCCAACTGCAAGGGTGGCGACGGCTCACTCCCGCTGGTCGTCTCCGTGCTCGTATTCGTCGCCTCCAGCGTCACCGTCGCCGCCGGCGGACCAGTGATGACATAGTCATACGTCCCGCTCGATGAGCCCGATTCCGAGAACGGCGAGGTCACCGTTCCGGCGGTCGTCTCCCCGCTGTTCGAGTTCGTGTCCAGGTAGTCGCTGGAGAGCGTATACGAATACGAGCTCGGCGAGGTCTTGCCGCCCATCGACTGGGTCTCGTTCGACCCCTCGTGGAACGACCCGTTCCACTGGCCGTACACGTTATCAGTGAGCGAGAACACGTCGTTGCTCGACTCGGTATCGAGGAAGCTGTAGCTATTTCCCGTGGTGCTGTAGCTCCCGGCGGCGGTCATCACGTCACAGTCGGAGGCGGCGTCGTTGTAGCTCTCGCTGGAGCTGGCGTTCGTGATCACCGCCGAGGGGGAGTCGGGGTCAGACCAGGTTCCAGGTTATTTCGCGCGACTTCCGGCTCACGGGTCTGCTTCTCGACTGCCCCGTCCGAGAGGTCACGGCCAGACAATCGCAAAATGTCGTCGATCACCTCGGAAGCCTTTCGATCTTCGAACATTGCCAAGCCTGTGAGCAGCTCAAACATCAGGGGCCAGAGTTGCGATCCTTGCCCGTTGTTGGTATCAATCCGTCCGGTCGGTTCCGCTGACTGCGGACGCGCCGGATGGGTCACCGTTTCGCGTCGGACCGGATTCCCGTTGCCGGCCCTGGCAATCACAGTCCTGACAACAAGGTGCCGCCGATGCCGAAGCCTTACGACGTGACGACGAAGGACCTCCTGAAGCGAGACCCTCCCTCCTGGATGGCTGATTGCCGGCTCCACGCGGGTGGCCCGCTCCAGGTCATGGATACCGACGTCTCGACAATCCCCGCTCAGGCCGATCAGGTTTACCGGGTGTCCGGGCGGCGATCACACCTCATCCACATCGAGATGCAGAGCCGTTGAACACGCCGCGCTGGCCCGGCGGCTCTGGAGGTATAATGCCCTGCTCGACCTCAAATACAACCTGCGGGTACGGAGCGTCGCGGTCCTGTTGCGGCCCGAGGCCGATTCCCGCAAACTGACCGGCCTTCTCGAGCTCCGGCTCCCCGACGGAGATGACGTGGTCAAGTTCTCTTACTGGGTCATCCGCGCCTGGGAGCAACCAGTCGAACCGATCCTCAACGGTCCTCTGGCCACTCTGCCGATGGCCCCGCTGGCCGATGTGCCGATCCAGGACGTGCCCCGAATCCTGGAACGCATCGATTCCCGGCTGGCCGCGGAGGCGCCTCCGCCCGATGCTGTTAGAATGATGACGTCAGCCTTGACATTGGCCGGTATGCGCTGGACTCTGACGAAGTTGAGGCCCTGAAAAGGAGGCTTCGAACCATGAATATCCTCAGGGATTCGTCGTTCTATCAGGTCCTCCTCAAGGAGGGAAGGGAGGTCGGACTACGAGAAGGCGAGATCAAGGGGGCCCGGAAGGTCCTCATTCACCAAGGCCGGATCCGTTTCGGACGCCTCGACAAGGGGACGCGCACCGCGATCGAGGCGATCGACGACCTGGAGCGGCTTGAAACCTTGAGCGAGCGGATCCTCACCGCAACGAGCTGGGCCGACCTGCTCGCCGAGACCAAGTCGTGAGAAAGCGAACGCAGGCGATCCCGTCGAACGTGTAGGCGCTGCTGAGGGTGACCGGGAATGATCGGAAACCGCCGAAACCGGTACGGCAGAGGTCACCTCGATGGTCGTCGGTCTCCACTCTTCCGATTCCGATCCAGGGAACAATGATCGTTCGAGGAACCGACCTCGTGGTTTGGGGTCTGTCCAGCCTGTCGGAGAAAACGCGTTGATCCCGCGACCGCAGACCGGCGAACGAGGCCGATCGTCGTCGCCGGCAGCCACGCTCATCATCAGGTTTTTCCTGATTCGCTACTGAGGCTCCTCAGGAAGTTCGTATAATCAAGAAGCCGGGTCGTCCTGGCGGCGTTCGGGGTGCGCATATTCGTGGAGAAAGCGATGCGGCGGAGATGCGGAACCGGACGGTATCGGGTAACGGGGCGCTCGGAGCCCGACGACTGCGAAATGCGCCGAACGAACCCAAGTCCGGGGTCCAACCCATACAAAATCCTCAAAACGAACCCAGACCCGGGGACGAATGATCCCCAAGACGAGCAAAACGAAGCCACAAATGGATGGTTTGGGCAAAATACTCCGAATCCATCGAATAGACTACGTCTTGAGTCGCATCGCGATCTCCTCAGCAACTTCTGAAAAGGCAGCATGGATGAAGCGATCCAGGAGTCGATTGATCCTTGGGGTGATTTTCATTTCCTTGTCAGGCCGGCCGTCTGACGAAGCGCGGAGCACCTCCCGAAAGTGGCGAACCGTTCACCGTCCGCCTGGTCCATCCGGATCGTCAGGCCGCGGAGGTCCTTCGACTCTTCGAAGGTTCACGGCGCAGGCCAGTCCCGCGGCGGCTCTGGCCGCCTGGAAACAGTCAACCCGGGACCCCAGCCAGCTTGGCAAGCCGCTCGAGGCCGTGATCGCGATGTTCAACCCGGAGATGGTGCGGGAGTGGAGGATCTTCGACGCTGCGGAGCTTCGCCTGGACTTCGATCCCGTCAGTGGCTCGCCGCGATGGTTCGCGATCGTCCCTCACGACGATGGGACGCTGGCGGCCGGCATCACGGCGTCGCGGCTCACCTATCCCGACGACGAGCCGTTGCGGGACGAGGGTCGCGAGCTGCCGGTGGCTCGGCTCGGGCGGTCGGGTGTGCCGCTGGCGTGTCTTGTCGGCTCGACGCTGATCGTCGCCAACTCGCGCGCGGAGGTCCTGCGCGGCGTGCGTGCGACACCGGCCCAATCCCGGGTTGGTGGGGAGCCTACGGCTCGTCCGATCGACTCCGGACTCATCTTCCGCCTCGATCCGGATCGGATCACGATGCCCCGGAGCGGTGCGCTCGGGTGGCGTCGTGCCGTCGAGGTCCTCCACGGGTTGGATTGCGGGCGAGTGGAAGGGAACGTCGCGATTCAGGCTGGACGTCTCACAGTCGAGGTCGTGACGACCCTCGAGGGCCGCGAGCCGCCGCGGCGGGACGGCACCAAGCCTCCCGTCGTGGAGCGAGCCTGGCTGGCACATGTCCCATCCACGAATGTCATCGCCATGATCTCGATGGCGATCGATCCGGATCCGGCGTCCTGGGATCGGGCCTTCGGCCTGGCCGATCGCGTCGAACGCGTCAACCCGGCCCGGGCCGGAGTCGCCCCCTTGCGGACGCGCCTCAATCTGCTGGCGGCGACGGTTGGAGTCCAGCCCGAGGCCGATCTCTGGCCCCACCTTCGCGGGCTGTCGGCCTGCCTCTGGGGAGATCCCCGGCAGCCGGGACGACCGGTCGGCGGCTTGCTCGTGCTGCACCTCGATGAGGAATCGAGCCGCCGGCGCCTGACCCGCGAATTCGCGCCGCGGTTCGGCTCGCTCATCCTCGGCCGAGCGAAGGGCAAGGACACCCTACTCCCTCAACCCGACGGCGATGCCCCGGTGGGAGGTCCGCGACGCCTGGGCACGGTCCTCGGCAATCCCTTGTCGGTCTGGCGAGCCGGCCGCAATCTGATGATCGCCTGGGCCGACGATGCCCTGACGGCTTCGCTCAAGCCCGACGGTCGCTCCGGCAAACTCCCTCGCGACCGTCTGCGACGGCTGGGACCGCGAGGGTCGGGGCGCTCCTCAACGTCTCGGGGCATTCTGGCCCGGGCGGTCCTGGCGGACCGGCAGCGGGCCGGATCCCTCGTCGGCATCACGCCGCGCTCTCGCTGAGGATCCCCCCATCGTCTGGTGGGGCTGGAACGAGAGCCATCGGGCGTACGACCGGTTCCAGTGGTCGGACCTGACCGGACGGGTTCGTCGCTTCCTGGAGACCCTCCCGCTCGACCCCCATCCTATCCCCTGAACGACGGATTGTCGCGAAGAGCCGCACTCGACTGCCGAAATGGCAGGCTGACCGAGCTCGTCCGACACCTTGGCAGGCCGACGCAATGGCTGTCGATCGGTTCTTTTTCCGTAAACTCCTGTCAATTCACAAGATAGAATTCCAGAATCGGACAGGCACGAGGCTTGCATAGAGGAGTGGCGAATGGGTCGGGCCATGCTCACGGCCGCGCCGGGAGGCCGCCGTCGAGAGGTCCTGGCGGTAGACGTTCGGCGCGGGTCTCTCGACTCCGCCGAAACCGAGAATCATCAGGCGAGCGAGACAGGATAGGAGACCGGGTCGATGACACTCAAGCCATTGGGTGACCGCGTGGTGGTGGAGCGAGAAGAGGCCAAGGAGATGACTGCCGGGGGGATCGTTCTGCCGGATACGGCCAAGGACAAGCCTCAGAAGGGCAAGGTGGTGGCCGTCGGTGACGGGCGGATCACCAAGGACGGCAAGCGTCGCGAGCTCCAGGTCAAGGTCGGCGAGCAGGTGCTGTTCACCTCGTATGCCGGCGAAGAGTTCAAGATGGAGGGCGACAAGAAGGTCCTCTTGATGCGCGAGGACGATATCCTCGCGGTCATCGGCTGATCCGGCACCCGGCCGTGACCGCCTCGTTCCCGGAGCCCGGCCGGGGCTGAACGTGTTGGGGCGCGGCCTCGGAAGTCGGGAATCCACAAACGAACACGACAAGCGAAAGCGAAATCATCCCTTTTCCCGGAGTGAATCACATATGGCTGCCAAGATGATCGCGTTCGATCAGGACGCCCGGCAAGCGATGCAACGCGGGATCACGAAGCTGGCCCGCGCGGTCAAGGTGACGCTCGGGCCCCGCGGCCGGAACGTCATCATCCAGAAGTCGTTCGGCTCGCCGACGGTGACCAAGGACGGTGTGACGGTCGCCAAGGAGATCGAGCTCGAGGACAAGTACGAGGACATGGGCGCCAAGATGGTCAAGGAAGTGGCCAGCAAGACGTCCGACGTGGCCGGCGACGGCACGACCACGGCCACGGTGATGGCCGAGGCGATCTACAACGAGGGCCTCAAGGCGGTGGTCGCCGGTGTGAACCCCATGCTGATGAAGCGGGGAATGGACAAGGCGGTCGCCGAGATCGTCGAGGGGCTCCACAAGATGAGCACCAAGGTCACCAACAAGACCGAGACCGAACAAGTCGCGACGGTGGCCTCCAACTTCGACTCCGAGATCGGCAAGATGATCGCCGAGGCGACCGAGAAGGTCGGCAAGGACGGCGTCATCACCGTCGAGGAGGGCAAGACCCTCAAGACCGAAGTCGAGTGGGTCGAGGGAATGCAGTTCGACCGCGGCTATCTCAGCCCCTACTTCGTCACCAATCCGACCACCATGGAGGCAATCCTCGAGGATGCCTATATCCTGATCCACGAGAAGAAGATCTCGGTGGTGAAGGACCTGGTGCCGGTGCTGGAGCGAGTCGCCCAGACGGGCCGACCGCTCTTGATCATTGCCGAGGAGATCGAGGGCGAGGCGCTGGCGACCCTGGTCATCAACAAGCTGCGCGGTACCTTCCGCTGTGCCGCCGTCAAGGCACCGGGATACGGTGACCGTCGCAAGGCCATGCTCGAAGACATCGCCGTCCTGACCGGTGGCAAGCCGATCTTCGAGGCGCTGGGCATCGAGTTGGAGAACGTCGGGCTCCAGGATCTGGGTCGCGCCAAGAAGGTCCTCATCGATAAGGACAACACGACGGTCATCGAGGGTTCCGGCAGTCACGATGCGATCAAGGGCCGCATCGAGGCGATCCGCCGCGAGATCTCCGACACCAAGAGCGACTACGACCGCGAGAAGCTGGAAGAGCGGCTGGCCAAGCTCGCCGGTGGCGTGGCCAAGATCAACGTCGGCGCCGCGACCGAGAGCGAGATGAAGGAGAAGAAGGCGCGCGTCGAGGACGCCCTGCACGCCACCCGCGCAGCCCTCGAGGAGGGCATCCTCCCCGGCGGCGGCGTGGCCCTGCTCCGCGCCGCCTCGGCCGTCAAGCCCAAGGGCCTCACCCACGATGAAGAGGTCGGCTTTCAGATCATTGTCCGCGCCTGCTCGGCCCCGCTCCACCAGATCGCCGACAACGCCGGACAGGACGGCGGCGTGGTCGTCTCCAAGGTCGTCGAGGGCAAGGGCAACTTCGGCTACGACGCCCTGAAGGACGAGTACACCGACCTGGTCAAGGCCGGCATCATCGACCCGACCAAGGTCACCCGCTACGCCCTCCAGAACGCCGCCAGTGTCAGCACGCTGCTGCTGACATCTGATGCCCTCATCGCCGACGCGCCCAAGGACGATGAGAAGAAGCCCGCCGGCGGCGGACACGGCGGTTATGATGATATGTATTGATCGATCGGACAGCTTGGATCGGTCGAGTACATCCGGGGGCGCCGAGGAAACTCGGCGTCCCTTTTTCGTTTCGTCTTGACTCAATCCCGCTGTTTCAGGTATTCTGGATTTCAGTCATTCTGGATTCCTGAAAAACCTGAAGCGGAGACGATGTCATGGCGCGCAAGAACCCCGACGGTTCCCACAAGATCAACCGTGTCGCGAAAGTGATTGGGCGTGAACACGAGGGAGACAAGGGTCTTATCATCACGGGCCGCAATCACGCTCGTGTGGCGAATCGGATGAGACCGGGACAGACCGCCGATCCTGAGACCGAGGAACTGGTGAAGACGGAAGATGTGTACGACGTTCGTCGCATCCACGATATAACAACGGGTAAGCGTCAAGTGGTCACGCTTCCGAAGGATCTGTGCCGACGCCTGAACATTGAGGAGGGGACTCGGCTTCGGATCGTCGAGCACGAGGGACGTTTCGAAGTCATCCCCATGCGTCTGGTGGCTGCATCTGAGGCGCCTCCAAAGGATCTCGATGCCCTGCTCGCCCGAGTGACTCCCGCGAACATTCATGGCGAGATCGACACAGGTCCCTCTGTTGGCGAGGAGGCTTGGTGATGCCCGCCCGTTTTGTACCAGACCGGGGGGACGTCGTGTGGATCAACTTTAATCCCCGAGTAGGGCATGAGCAGGCGGGCCGGCGCCCGGCGGTCGTCTTGTCGCCAGCCTCGTACAACGCCAAGGTCGGCCTCGGGATCTTCTGCCCGATCACCAACCAGGTCAAAGGTTACCCTTTTGAGGTTCTCATCCCGACTGGTTTATCGGTGAGCGGTGTTGTGCTCGCCGACCAGCTCAAGAGCTTGGATTGGAGAGCCCGCAACGCCGAGCTGATCGGCAGTCTGCCCACGAGCGTCGTGGACGAGGTCTTGTGACGGCGAAATCCCTGCTGTCCTCACCGCCGGCCGTGTGAGCGGGTCCTCAAGCGGTCCCGATCGCGACCGCCTCGAACAACTCGGCCAGAGGCAGTTCGAATCCAGGCAACACCTCGGCGCCGGTCAACGTGTCGGAACGGGTCAGGATGCGGACCGAGGTCGGTGATTCGTAATCATAAACCTTGGCATGTAACGGGTAGATGACCCACACACGCTGAACGCCTGAGGCAAAGTAATCGTCGAGCTTCTCGATCACCTCGTACGCGCTATTCGTCGGGCTGATGACCTCGATGGCCAGGTTCGGGACCACTTCCCAGGCGTTCGTGCCCGGGACGAGCTTGCCGCGCGGCCAGCGCTCGAATGAGACGAATGCCAGGTCGGGGCGGCGCTGGAGGTTCTTGGCCGGAACCAGAAGGAAGAGCATCTCCGACACGACTTGCCCGAATCCGCCGTTCCATGAGAAGGGACCGAGGAATCGAAACAACGACGATGCGAACAGCGTCTCCCGTGCACTCATCGGCGGCAACTCCTGGATCTGGTTATTCACGACCTCGTAGAGGACGTCACCGTTGACGAACGGCTCCGAGAGCATGCCGCTGGGTTCCAGAGCCGGCACAGTGGGCGACGCGATCATTCCAGTGGCCATGAGAGAGTCTCCGACGGATCTTCTGGAGTTCGATCACCCTGATTCTACCACAACGTCGCGACAAGTCATCGCGAGCTCGGCCACAGAGCAACTCAACCGGCCTTCTCCGTTCCGGCGGCCTCGTCGACGTTCAGGACATTCCCGCGCACATCAACGATGGGACCACCGCCCGGGGGCAGAGGGATCGTCAGTCCCTCGAAGTAGTGGATGGTCGGCGGCGTGGTGATCCCGCCCGAGAGGATCGCTTGGAGCGAGTCGTTGACGTTCCAGGCAATGTTGGTTACTGACTCCTCAGGGACGAACAGCGTGAATCCCGTCGGTGGCATGACGCCGGTCATGACGCAGACGGTCAGGATGGTTCGCCCGGTGGTCGCGTCCTTGAGCGAGTTGGTCACGAGTCCCAGCGAGCGCATGCCGGGATGGGGGAACTCGACCAGCACGACCCGCTTGAAACCGGCACCACCCTGGAACTGCGATCCCAGCGATTCCACGACATTGCGCACGGCGCGATAGATAGTGGCAACTACCGGAACGTGGAGCAAGACCCAGTCGATCGTGCGGTAGACCCACGATCGCAAGGCCAGGCCCAGGAAGTAGAGCACAAGGACTCCCAGCAGGAGTGCCAGGATCGGCGAAGCGATCCGGAACCACCAGCCTGGGAGGTCGAAACTCTGGAGTCCGGGATGGTTCCGGATCCAGAGCTGGAGCTGATTGATCAACCCGGCGACCGGATCGAGGATGAATCGCTGAATGGTCAAGAGAAGCCAGTAAACAATCGAGAATGTGATCGCGATTGGCAAGCAGAAGACCAGGCCGCTGATCAGCCGGTTCCGGAAGTCCTGGAACAACGATCGCGATCGCTGAGATCCCGGCTGGTTCTCGGGGTCGGGTACGCGGATGGGGACGGGTTCGCGCGCGGTTGTGGCGAGGGGACGATCCATGGATTTGGCTCCGAAGCAGAACAACACGAAGGGACGATCCGGCGATTCACTGGGGATCCGGGACTTCGAGGTTAGCCGGGCGTTGCCCTCAGGGCAATTCCCGAGAATTCACGACCCGGTCGATCCGCGGCGGCTTCGCGGCTTCGTGCCGGGGAATGCACGACTCGCCGAAGCCCACGTGACGCGTTAGACTGGAAATGATCACGATCGGAGGAATAACCCCCATGACCCTCGCCAACACCAGGTTGAGCTCCCGATGACTGGACGACCTTCTGCAACCGCAACTCCTGTCGGCAAGACCCGAGAGGTCGGTGGAGTGTCCCTCCATCTCAGCACCCCGGACACCACCGATCAAAGCTGGATCGGCCAGGACGCTATCCTGCGCCAGCTCCTGGCGTGCTGGCTGGTGGTCGACCCCAGGGATCTGCCACTCTCCCCGCGCCTGACGGGTCCGCCCGGGATCGGCAAGACGACCCTGGCGATGGCCGCGGCGCGACTGCGCGGCCAGCCGCTGTTCATCAACCAGTGTACCGCCGATACACGCCCGGAGGACCTGATCGTCACCCCGGTCCTCGCCGAGAAGGGGACGATCGCCTATCACGCGTCACCGCTGGTCACGGCGATGCTCGTCGGCGGCGTTTGCGTGCTCGACGAAGGGAACCGGATGAACGAGAAGTCGTGGGCCAGCTTGGCCCCTCTCCTGGACCATCGGCGCTACGCCGAGAGCATCGTGGCCGGGATCACAATCCCCGCACACCCCGATTTCCGTGCCTGCGTCACGATGAACGAGGACGAGTTCGACCTACGAAGTGCCCGACTACATCCTCTCGCGGCTCCAGCCGACCCTGACGCTGACGTTTCCGACCCGCGACGACGAGCTGGCGATCCTCAAGTACCACCTGCCGTTCGCCGAGGATGCGCTCCTGGCCCTGACCGTCGAGTTCCTCCAGCAGGCGCACCGGCTCAAGCTCGACTTCTCACCGCGCGATGGGATTAACCTGCTCCGGTTCGCGATCAAGCGGATCGCGCAAGACCCACGGCACCCCATCGGCCGCGACGCGGCCTGGCGCGAGGCGCTGTTCTGCGTCCTGGGAGAAGAAGCGTCCGATCTCGAGGACCTCGCCCGCCGCAAGCGCCGGGCCATGGGCGGTCAGCACTCGCCGATGGGCCTCGGCGACCTGTTCTTCAACCCCGATGACCCGCTCCACCCGGATGCGGAGGATGAGCCTTACGAAGATGGGGATGAGGACGATTGAACGGCTGACTCCTGGAATGAATCGACCGTAGCTCAGCGCTTCGTCTCACAGGGCCATGCGGCGAGCACGGCTTCGTCGAGGGTGGGATGGCATTCCACGAGCATCGTCAAGCGAACCTGGTGCATGACGGCCATGATCCGGGCACGGGCCTGACAGATCCGCAGGGCCCCTCCGGATCGATCCAGCCGGAGGTGGTGGGCCAGGAGTACGCCGATGGCCTGTCCGGAGAGATGAGCGACGTATTCGAGGTTGACGACGACGCGTCGCGGTGCCGACCGTTCGTAGAGGGCATGCAGATGCGCCCGCAGCAGCTCGATCATCGACTCGCTCTCAAGATCGCCCACAATCGGGGTGACGACCAGCGTATCCTGGATGATCTCCAGCTTGATCTGCGCGTCGGGGCCCGCCTCCGCGTTTTCCCCGCCACTGGTCGGGATGACGGCGGTCTCCAGCGCGTCGATGGGCTCGGCTTGAGACGCCGGGACGCTAGGGTGCAGCCATTCGGCAACCTGCTCCTCGACCTTCGCCCCGCCTTCGCGTTGGGCCGCGGTCGCCAGGGTTGCGATGACGGGCCCGACCTGGATGCGATCGCCGTCGTGGATCTCGGCTTCCTTGCTCCGGAGCAATCGCCCGTTCACTATGGTTCCGTTGGTGCTGCCCAGGTCTTTCAGGAAGATTCGGCCCTCGCGCCGCTCGATGGCCGCGTGGAGCTTGCTGACCATGGGGGACCGGAGCCGCAGTTGGCAATCGTGGCTTCGGCCGATGAGGAAGGTCGTGCCGGCGACCGAGATGGGACGCCCCTTCGAACTTCCCATCTGAACGATCAGCCAGAGGCCTGGCTCGGCTTTGGTCGCTGGCCCTCGGGCCGTCCGTGGGTTCGAAGAGTCACGCCGGGCGGCCGGCTTCGATGCCCGGACCGGCTCGGACGGCGCGCTGTCCCGCGAGGGGGACATGTCAGCAGTAGTGGTAAGGGCCATGAGGATCTCGACAGGAAGTGCACGGGGACCAGGGGGTTCGGGCCAGGCGCTCTCGAGGGCCGCTGTCTCGTCGGGATGACGTTCGATCCCTTGGCCCATCCCGGCGATGGGGAAGATGTCGGCCAGTTGCGGTTGGAGACCACAGATCTTCAGCGCCCCGCCCGGGGAGGATTGACACCGACGATGGACCTCGTCGACCGCCAGGCTGACCCAGCTCACGAGCCGCTCGACGGCCTGGAAGTTGAGCAGGATCCGATGGTTTCCCGCTTCGACAAGGTCGATGAGGTCACAGGCCAGCTCGCGGATTTTCGACTCCTTCGCCAGGGCTTGGTCGACGATCCTCACCACGGTGATCCCACGCCGATACGCGATGCGGAAGTGGGTCCACTCCGAGAACGAGGTCTCACCACCCCCGAGGCTGCGCCGTTTCTTCGGGGGACGTTTCCAGGTCGGGAGACGACCCACGATCCGGTCCCAGATATTGGGGGATGCCGATTCGGCCGGAATGTCGAAGTCGAGGTTGCTGGCGATCCAGGCCTCGATCATCCGCTCGCGATCGACGGGGGCCGCCGGGCCGGCGAGGAGTCCGAATCGTTCCATGGCGAGACCGACCGCTGGACCATCGCCAGGTTCGTCAGACACGGCCGGTCCGTCCGAACGGGGCAGCAGGTCCTCAGATTGCTCGTCCAGCGGTATCGCGGTCGCCAGCGTCGCCATGACCGGAGATCCTCCTCTCACCTTGACCCAACGTATGGCCGGGTGAATCGACTCATCCCATCGGCGACAACATCCCCGCCGCCCCAGGAATGGAGCCGTGGAAAAGCCTGCGTGGGTTGCGATCGGACACCCGAACTCGAGGCACTCCGCTTCCGAGAACTCGAACGGCGGGGCGGAGACGATTGGGGCGTTCATACCACGATCGGAATCACGTGGTCCTCAGACCCTCCACCGGTGTTGCGGGTAAGGTCGTTTGGACATTCGTGTCCGACGAAACTCGACTGAATTCGAGGGGCCATCCCTCCATTAGGTATCTTAGGCGACATCGCCTTTGCTGCCGGCCCAATTTTCTTCCGGTTGGGCCGGGAGATCGGTGTCAATCGGCTGCCCAGGCCGTTAATCTTCGTAAAGGAGGGTCGAACGGGGAGCGGCGGTCGGCCATAACGCTCAGGGCCGCTGGATCTTCCGCTGGTCAACTCTCTGAACCGGTCACGGGTTTTCCCCCGCCCAGTCGCCCCAGGTTTCTGGCTCGGACCACAGCCGCGACCCGTCCCCTCGACGCGGTCTGGCCCGGTCCGCTGTCGCAACCGGATCGGTTGAAGCGTACACTGAATCGGGTGTTTTCCCGGAGCTGAAGAGAACGGATCCATCGAGGCGGCCGGCCCCATGCGAGGGTCGCGTTGCCTTGCGGAGCGACCAAGACCGATGAGCACCCCGCGCGTGAGTTCCGACGACTTCCTGACGATCAGCCCTCGGATCCGCGTTCTGCCGATCATCCACGGCTCCGGCGATTTCGCGGTCCAGGTACGCGAAGAGTTACTGAGCCGGCCTTATGACTGCGTGGCGGTACCGCTGCCGCCCTCGTTCCAGGAGGATGTGGAGGCGGCCGTCGACCGATTACCGGCCATCTCGGTCGTGGTTCAGGTCGATGCGGAATCCCACGATGGCGAAGACGAGACCGAGAGCGCGCTCGGCTTCAGCTACGTGCCGATCGACCCCTGTCAGGGGGTGATCGCCGCGCTGCGGACGGCGAGGGGAGAGCGGATTGCGCGCGAGTTCATCGACCTGGAAACCCCCCGATTCGTCTCGGTGACCGGTACCTTTCCGGACCCCTACGCCCTCAAGAATGTTCGCCCCGAGCGGTTTGCCGCGGCGATGCTGGCAGTGGTCCCAGCTCCACCGGCCGGTCAGGTCACCCAGCGGATCACGTGGATGGCGGCGCGGCTTCGCGAGCTGGAATCTCAGTATCGCCTTATCCTCTTCGTTTGCTCGATCCTCGACTGGCCCTGGGTCCGCGATGCCTACCAGCGCGGGCTCGAGCCTCCCGAGCCCGAGTCGTTCTTCTCGCCCATCCAGTCCTTCCCCGTCGATCCTCGTACGCTGATCTTCGCGCTGGGCGAGCTCCCCTATATCACGGGGCTCTACGAACGAGGCCGGCGTGAGTTGACCCCGGACGACAACCTGTCGGTGGACGGCGTCAAGGAGATGGTGCTCGACGCCCGCGAGCGACTCCGGGCCAAACATCCCAAGGTCGCGCAACGGATCACGCCCCAGGTTCTGTCGATCTATTTCCGATACCTGCGCAATCTTTCTTTGATGGACCGCCGGCTGACGCCCGACCTGTACACGCTCATCGTCGCCGCCCAGCAGACGGCCGGCGATGACTTCGCCCTGGCCCTGGCCGAGACCGCCCGGGAATACCCCTTCGCTTCCTCAGAGGACGCCGGTTGGGGCGACTCCGATGATCACGGAGCTCTGCGGATGGGGATCCATCAGGCGGAGGTACCCGTCTGGGGAACCGGTCCGATGGTGAGCCGGCTGCCGGGCCAATCACTGAGCTGGCGGACCTGCGAGCTGAGGCCCAAGCCGCGTCGTGAAGAGCAGACGCGGTGGCGGCAGCGCTGGAATCCCTTCGGCATGTGTTCCTGGCCGCCGGAGGACGAGCGGATCGAGAGCTTCCACCGTCACGTCCGCGACCAGGCCAAGGCGATCATCGGCGCGGACCTGGCCCGCACCGAGAAGTTCACGACAAGCATCCGCGACGGTATCGATATCCGCGAGACCTTGCGGAACTGGCACACCGGCGACCTTTATGTCAAGGTCGTGCCTCCGAGCCGGGGTTCAATCGAGGTCGTTCTGTTCCTCTTCGACGTGCCGGCCGACCCCGAGTTGTATACCAACCGCACCACCTGGTACGCCGAGCACCACGAAGAGTCGACCCTGGCCTTCTACGCGACCGATCCGATGAAGAACCTCGTCGGCCCCGGGATCGCCCAGGCCGAGTACGGCGGGGCGCTGTTCCTCTTCCCGCCCCGGCCGATCCCCGACGTCTGGACCGACCGCCGCCTCGATTTCACCGACACGCTGGAGGAGCGCCTGCTCGCCGCCGGGTTCCTGCACAGCCAGGACCGGCACGTCGCCGTTGTCAGCCCCAAGCTCCCACCCGCGTCCTGGCGCCGGCTGGCTCGCCGGTTCGGTCGCAAGATCGTCCACCTGCCGCTCAAGCGGTTCAGCGGCCAACTCCTTGAACGTCTCCGCACGTTCCACGTACTCAACGGTAAGCCGGTTCGTTCTTATGCGGCAGACTTCATACGCGATCTGTGAGCGACCGAAAGCCTGCCCGCGGCATCCGGGTCAACAGGACGTCTCATGGGGCGAAACCGGTAACGCCGGAGCGGGTATCCGCATACGATAGTGGGAGAGCCGATGGCGACGGATAAGGTCAACTTTCCACACATGTTCTTCCTCCCCGAAACCACGCATCCTGACGATGCCTGGCAGCCGCGGGCCGATGTCTATCGCACCCAGGATGGCTGGCTGGTCAAGCTCGAGCTGGCCGGAATCAGGCCGGACGAAATCCGGCTGGTTGCCCAGGGCTCCACCCTGCTGGTGCAGGGGTCCCGGCGGGACGAGCACTGCTACCAGGGGATGGGCTGTCATTGCATGGAGATCGCCTACAGCCGGTTCCAGCGTGCCCTGGAATTGCCCGGGCTCTCGGAGACGGCCGAGATCGTGACGTCCTACGTCGACGGCATGCTACTGGTCAGGATCAAGACAGGGGGCCGGTCATGACGAGCGAAAACCAGTCGATGATCGAGGCGAAATCGGAATCCGTGGAATCCTTGCCGGTGCTGCCCCTGAAGAATTCCGTCCTCTTCCCTCACGTGTTCATGCCCCTGTCGGTCGGACGGCCCGGTTCGATGGCGGCGGTGGAGGCCATCCTGGCCACGGAGGAGAAGACATTTCTGGCGATGGCCCTGCGCAAGCCGGAGGCGGAGCCGCCGACTGTGGACGACCTTTATTCCGTGGGCACGCGGGCCGTTATCAAGAAGATGGGCCGCTCCGCAGTGGGGATCGAGCTCCTGGTCCAGGGCGTGGAACGGGTGGAGCTCGTCCGCCTGGATCAGACCGAGCCCTATCTCAAAGCCCGTGTTCGCCCCTTGCCGCTTCCGCAGGACCAGGGAACAGAGGTCGAGGCCCTCCGCCGCGCCGTGCTCGACCTGACGGCCCGAGCGATCGAGCTGGCGCACCCGGAGGGTGGGGGCAACATCGACCAGCTCGCGGCCCAGGCACCTGATCCGATGATCCTGGCCTTTCTCGTCGGGTCGATGATGAGTCTGGACGTGGCGAAGGAGCAGGCCCTGCTCGAGGCACCTACTCGCATCGAGGCTCTCAGGCTGATTCATAGCTACCTGACTCAGGAGCTCCAGGTGCTGGAGCTGAGGCAGAAGATCGCGAGCCAGGCCCAGAACGAGATGGGGAAGGAACAGCGGGAGTACCTGCTCCGCCAGCAGCTCCGGGCCATTCAGGACGAGTTGGGAGAGACCGATCCCCAAAAAGCCGAAGTCCAGGAGCTGCACGACCGCCTGATCGCTGCCGACCTTCCCGAGGCGGTACACAAGGAAGTCGATCGCGAGCTAGGCCGGCTGGAGCGACTGCCACCGGCCGCGCCCGACTACCAGATCACCCGCACCTACCTCGAACTCGTCCTCGAGCTCCCCTGGCGCAAGTCTACCGAAGACGACCTGGATCTCGACAAAGCTCAGCGGGTGCTCGACGAGGATCACTTCGACCTCGAGAAGATCAAGGAGCGAATCCTCGAGCATCTGGCGGTCTTGAAGCTCAACCCTCAGGCGAAGGCGCCGATCTTGTGTTTCGTCGGACCGCCGGGCGTGGGGAAGACCTCACTGGGTCAATCGATCGCTCGCTCGCTGGGGCGCCAGTTCGAGCGCATGAGCCTGGGCGGCCTGCATGACGAGTCCGAGTTAAGGGGCCACCGGCGCACATACATCGGCGCCATGCCCGGGCGCATCATCCAGGCGATCCGTCGCGCGGGGGTCAAGAACCCCGTATTGATGCTCGACGAGATCGACAAGCTCGGCCGGGACTTCCGCGGCGACCCGACCGCAGCCCTCCTGGAAGTTCTCGACCCGGCCCAGAACTCGACCTTTCGTGACAACTACCTCGACATGCCCTTCGACCTGTCGAAGGTCTTCTTCATCGCGACGGCCAATACCCTCGACGTGATCCCGCCCGCGCTGCTGGATCGCATGGAAGTCCTCCGGCTCTCCGGGTACAGCGAGGAGGAGAAGCAGCAGATCGCCCTGCGCTACCTGGTCCCGAGGCAACTGACCCAGGCCGGGCTGACGCCGATCCAGCTTACCATCACCCCGGAGGCCATTCGCCGGATCATCACCGGATACACCCGAGAAGCTGGGGTGCGCGACCTCGAGCGGATGCTCGCCCGGGTCGCGCGAAAGGTTGCCAGGAAGGTCGCCCAGGGCGAGACCCAACCGATTATGGTCGCCCCCGAGAACCTGGTGGAGATGCTCGGCCCCGAACGGTTCTTCCTCGACCAGGCGCACACCATCCTGGAGCCTGGCGTGGCCACCGGGCTCGCCTGGACCGAGGCCGGCGGCGACGTGCTCTACGTCGAAGCCCGATTGCTCCCCGGCGCGCGTGGCCTCCGCCTGACCGGCCAGCTCGGGGCCGTGATGCGCGAGTCGGCACGCGCCGCCCAGACGTATGTCTGGTCGCACGCTGAGAAGCTCGGCGTCAACCCGGACACGTTCCGTCAGGCCGGGTTGCATATCCACGTCCCGGCCGGAGCGGTCCCCAAGGACGGCCCCTCGGCCGGCGTGACCATGGCGACCGCCTTGACGTCGCTTTACACCGGAATACCCGTCCGCGACCACACCGCGATGACCGGCGAGATCACGCTGACCGGCCTGGTCCTGCCGGTCGGCGGAATCAAGGAAAAGATGCTGGCGGCCCACCGTGCCGGCATCCGCCGTGTCGTCATTCCCAAGGCCAACGAGAAAGACCTCCGCGAACTCCCCGAATCTGTTCGCCACGACATGGAATTTACCCTGGCCGAGCGGATCGAGGACGTCCTCGAAACCGCCATCCCCGAACTGGCGCCTCGGCTGGCCGAGATCCCGGCGATGTAGGAGATCCAGTGCTTCACGCCTCTTGTGTCCCAGTTTCCCGACTGTAGTCAGGAGCGATGACTACCTTGCGGTATAGGTCGATCACCGACGCACGAGGTTTGTCCGGTCGTTGGGATCGAGTGGGCACGGTCTCGGCTCTGATCAGGATGCAGGACTCTCACCCGGGGATACCTCTCATTTGACTCAGAGGAAAGGGACGGGGACAATCGCAGTAATTGGCACGGCGGGCTCGTCGAAGTTAGGTGCCGGATTCCACGCTGGGCGATCTTTACGAAGTCCTTCTGTTGGTCATGGGTGGGAAGGAGTGAGCGCACCTTGAAAGCCCTTCCCGCAATCCCTGATTTTCAACAAAGGTGAGCAAGTGGCTGGTCGCATCTACCTTCTCAAAGAAGATTCCAAGCTTCTCGCAATGGAGGAGGCACCGTACGACTCGGAGAGCCTCTTACAGAAGCTCTTGGCAGATCACCCGGACCTGCTCGCGGGGGACCAGATCGACACCGAGGAGCCGAGGCATTGGCTGCTCGTCACCCGAGAGATGGCGGTCCCCGGCGAACAGGACGGGGCGGGTCGATGGTCGCTCGACCATCTCTTCCTTGACCAAGACGCCGTCCCGACGCTCGTCGAAGTGAAGCGAAGCTCCGACGCTCGCATTCGGCGGGAGGTCATCGGTCAGATGCTCGACTACGCCGCCAATGCAGTCGCCTACTGGCCTGTCGAGGAGATCAAGGCCAAGTGCGAGAGCCGGTGCAAGGATGACGGCAACGATCCCGAAACCGAACTCGCCGGGCGGCTCGGCGAAGCTCAGGACACCTCGACCTTCTGGCAGTCAGTGAAAACGAACCTTCAGGCTGGGCGGGTCCGATTGCTTTTCATCGCCAACGAGATTCCTACTGAGTTGCGGCGGGTCGTCGAGTTCCTTAATAGCCAGATGGACCCAGCAGAGGTGCTCGCCATCGAGGTCAAGCAGTTCGTGGGTGAGAGACTCAAGACGCTCGTCCCACGTGTCGTGGGACAGACGGAAACGGCTCGCCAGAAGAAGAAGGTGGATCGGGGCGAATCACGGCAGTGGGACGAGTTGTCATTCTTTCTGGATCTGAGCCAGAGACGGGGTGAACAGGAGGCGGCAGTGGCCCGGAGACTTCTTGATTGGGCGAACAAACACGGTCTCCGTATTTGGTGGGGTCGAGGCAAGAAAGACGGCTCGTTCTTTCCGATGTACGACAACAGATTCGGAAAGAACTTCCTGTTCTGCGTATGGACCTACGGGAGTGTCGAGATTCAGTTTCAACACATGAAAGCGCCGCCGTTAGCCGAACGAGTGAAACGGAAGGAACTTGCACAGCGGCTTTCGGCGATCGGACTCTCAATACCCGAAGAAGCTCTCAAGAAACGACCGACATTCAGTCTCAGCGTGCTATTGGAACCCGGTCACTTGAATAGCTTCGTGGGAGCCTTCGATTGGGTGGTCTCCGAGATCAAGCAGGTCGAGCATGAGCGGGAAGCCGATCAGGATTAGTGGGGCGAATGCTACTGAGCGTTGCATAGAAAACTAAACTCTCATGGCGCCAGCCCAGCCCCCTCGAAGAAGGATGGGATGAGGCGATGCTTCTCTCGCAGCCGGCCGAGAGCCAGATGAAGTTCCATGTGCAACTGCTCCAGGTCCAGGCACGTCAGGTTGGCCATCTCGACCAGCTTGAGATGCCGCCACATCCACTCCACCGGGTTCAGATCTGGTGCATAGGCCGCCAATGGCTCCAGATGGATCTTGTCGTCGGTCTCCTCGACGAACTCCCGCACCGAGGCCCGCCGGTGGATCGGCGATCCGTCCCAGATGACCAGCAACCGATCTCTGGCCAGACGGCCTAGGTGCATGAGGAACTCGATGCTGTGAAGTCCGCTCAACGAGGTCGGCCGCACCAACGAGTACACTTTGCCCTGCGGTGTGATCCCGCCCATGACCGACAGATGGTCTCGTGTTTGCCACTCGCTCATGACCGGTGTCTGGCCTTCCGGGCCATAGGTTTTCACGACCCCCGGCAACAGGTAGAACCCCGATTCGTCCACGAAAACCAGAGCCCGGCGGCTCGCGTCGAGCCTTCTCCCTCAGCAGGGGCCACGACTCAAGTCGCCAGCGTTCGATGGCTTCCTCATCGCGTTGGATGGCCCGAGTGATGGGGACCTGGGGGGTTCAGTGAAGTCGCTTGAGGATGCGAGAGACCTGACTGCGGCTATACCAGACGGCGAATTCCTCCCAAAGGACGCTGGCGACCCGATCGCAAGTCCAGACCGCGCCCGCGAAACCATACGCCTCGGGGCCATGCCAGAGGAGATCGGGGAGCAGGCGGACCTGCTCGGCAGCGAGTTGAAGGCGAGGTCCGGGGCGCGGATGAGCGCAGAGGGCATCGCGCTGCCCCGCCCGTGCGGCGGCCATCCACTGACTGACAGCACCCTTACTGACGCCGAGAACTGCGGCGATCTCGCGTTGAGTACGACCCTGCTATTGGAGATCCAGCGCCCGCATTCGCCGCCACTCCCTCCAGTCGTGATAAGTCGAGCATGGAGTCTCCATGCCAGAATCATAGGGGCGAAGAGTTTAGTTTTCCATGCAACGCTCAGTAAATGCCGCGGACGCCTACTCGACATTGAGGCGAAAACGGAGGGAATGGAAAACTAGCTGCGTCCCCATTTCGCGTCCCCATTTTGCGTCCCATGCCAGAATCATAGGGGCGAAGAGTTTAGTTTTCCATGCAACGCTCAGTAAATGCCGCGGACGCCTACTCGACATTGAGGCGAAAACGGAGGGAATGGAAAACTAGCTCGTCCCGCGTCCCCCATTTCGCGTCCCATTTCGCGTCCTCGCGTCCCCGTCCCCGTTTGCGCCTGAGGACCCCGGGGCATGCCAGGACTCGACGAATGGGTGAGGATCCCGATGACCGGGGAAGGCCGCCGCAGTACACTGGACGCGGTCGGAAGTACCTGCCTCGAAGCGGCTAACTTGAACCACAGCATGCAGGGAGAGCCCTCTCATTTGAAGAGTCCACCGGCGTCCGGGACGCCTCTTGAGCTACACAACTTCTGGGAAAGTACAGTTGCCATCGCCCCGCCGGACAAACAGAAGATCATGAGCGAACAGTACGATCACGATGCGCACCTCGACGCTGTGGCGATCCAGCAATGGCGCGACAAGAAGTAGACGACTCGGAACTTACACAGGAGTTCGATGATGACCGAATCACACGACGCATTGACGCGCCGCTCGGCGCATGTCCCTCATGAGCGCAGCCGGTGCCGCCTGCCTTGGTGCGGCGGCTGAACCCGCCGTCGCGGGTCTAGCCGATCCGCCGCCGAGTCGTCCGAAGTACATCTTCGGTTACGGCTCTCTGATTCAGATCGAGAGCCGTACCCGCACCGTGCCGAAGGCATTCGCCGCGTGGCCCGTGATCGTCAAGGGGATCACGCGCAGGCTGGTATTACCAGGCCGACGACGCGAGCTTGAACCCGACTTACCTCGGTGCCGAGAACCAGGAAGGCGCCACCACCAACGGCGTGATCTACCCTGTCACGGATTCCGAGTTTGAGGCGACCAAGCTCCGTGAGGCGGACTATCGACCAACCGAGATTAAGGCTTCGGCCATCACGTGGCTGGATGGCAGGAAAGCCGCTCCCAACGGCGAGTTCTGGTATTTCGCCAGCAAATCCAGGAAGCCGGCCACGACCCTTCACCCGATCGTGCAGTCGTATGTCAACATCTGCGTCAACGGCTGCCTGCAACTCGAGGAGATGTATCCGCTGGCGAAGGACGCGAATTTCGCCGAGGAGTTCATCCGCACGTGCACCGACTGGAAGACGCCCTGGATCAACGATCGAATCTACCCGTGGCGCCCGTTCATTCATGTGCCGCGGGCTTCGAAGATCAACGCGCTCTTGCGGAAGATACTGGGTGATGACCTGTTCAGCAAGATCACGGTGAAATGACGGTGCTGTCCGTTCCGACAGCAAGGTCTCCGGGGGTCAGACCGTTTGAGAGGTCTCATGGAGATCAGGCTTTAGGCTGACGTGCTTTGTCAGCGGCATTCATTCCGACGTCAGGCTGAAATCTGACCTACGGTGCGCGACAACTCGAGTATCGGCAGATGAAAGGGGCCCGTTGGCGCTGCGCATGTAGGTCATACAAACCGGAGGCTCACGGGGCGATGGGAGAACCGCGAGAATTCCCCAGGAAAAGCGAGGAATTCGAGAGCCTCGTGTCACAGGACTGCCGAACATCCGATCGATAACTCGTAAATTGGCGCTAGTGATTAGGTCTGACCACGACCTTTCTATTGGATTGGGCCAAGCCGCGCCGCCAGGTCATCGTAGAAGGGCTTCCAATCGTCGTGAGGCAGGACGCCGAGGTCGCGATAGAGCGCCAGCCGCTCAGCTTTGAACGAGGCCCAAAGACCAACCAACCGGTCCTGAGCTCTCTCGATCTGGATGAATTGCTCGAGCAGTCCTTGAGTTGCGATCCTGGCCCCCACGGCCTGAGCTAACGCCTGCGTCCCTCCTGCGGGGGGCGACACGACTTGTTCCAACACTTCATCAATCAATCGGCTGGCCAGCTCGTACCGCCGCCTCTCCCCGACATAGGCGCGACGTGCCTCCACCAGGCGCCGGATATGCTTTCGGGTTCGAAGCTCGAGTTGGAGGTCCGTGTCCCGCGCCGCCTCTCCCTTTTCCCGGCTGTGCCGATTCTTGTTGGCCAACCGGGTCGTGGCCGCCAGCTCATCTTCCAGGCGGTCCGGGTTTGCCTCGATGGTACCGAGGATTGGCCGGCCCTCGACCACGACCTCGCCCAGGGCCGGAAGCCGTGCGATGAGTCGAGGGAGCGCCCTGAGTGTCCGGTTCGGATCCCGGTGCCAGTTGTGCACTCTCTCGAACTCCTCGCGGAACGCTGCGATGCCTTGAGGGTCCGGGATCAACAACGCGCGCACGGCGGGAGCCCCATTGCGGCCTTGAGCTCGTCGAGCCCGTCGCGGAATTGCGCAGTCGCGTCTGCCAATCTCTGGCGAGCGCGGACCAATGAAACTTCGACCAAATCGACCTCCAGTGCGCTCAGGCCCGAGGACTCTCCCTGGATCAATTCTTGAAAGAGCTTGAGACAATTCTCCTGGAGCGCGACGTCGCAGCGCGCAGTTGTCGATGACTTGGAGCCGGCGCAAGAGCTCGAGGTAGTCGCCGCTTGGGTCGCGGAATGTCTCGCCCGCATCAATGCGGCCGGCAAGGAAGTCGTGCTGGAACCGGCTGAAGTCGGCGACGCCGTGCCGCGTCCCAAGCTGGGCGAGGACTTTCGGGTCGAGCACTTCGGCACTCCACGTGCACCGGTGCGAGCGCGCACCAAGGCCAGCGTGTAGATGCGTTCCCATGTCAGGAATTCCGGAAGGCTGCCCGTGGACAGGCCTGCGATCACTTTGACCGAATCCAGAAACCGTGGAGGGAGCGGCGGGAAGAAGAGACCGACGATGGGCTGGGCCTCATCCGGCCTCATGCGCCCCACTTCTTTAACCTGTCGCTCGTCCAGGGGAGGCGGTTGGGGCGGGGCAGCGAACGAAGTGGCGACGATGGCGCACAAGGCGCCGGTTAGGATGGCAGTCTGGACGGCCCGCATGGGTGTGCCTCCGGTCTCGAGCACATCGGCCGACGGGAAGTTGCCATCACTGCAATGTAAGTTCCCACGGTCTGCATGGCAACGGGTCGCTCGGGTCAGACCACAGGGTCGCTCGGGCTCAGACCAAGGGTCGCTCGGGCTCAGACCAGGTTTTTCAGGTTTTTCCCCAAGCGACGGTTGTCAGACCTCACCTCTCTCGTTTCCTCATTCGGGAGATCGTAGCCAGGATGGCGGGTGTCAGAAACAGACCGCGCGGGTCCAGGACTCTCGTACACCCTGTCATATTCACGCCGAAGGGAGGGGTCCGTCTATGTAATCGATGCGGAACCGCTTGTTGGTGATGAAGAGCACGGTGACATCCGCGTCAGGGCTGGCACCGTGCTCCATGACCTCTCCTTCCGGAAACCAGACAAAGGTTCCCGGGCCGAACGTCCCTTTATGCGTCACGAGATGGCCTTCGAGAACATATAGGCCGTGCCCGCACGGGTGCGTATGATGGGGATTCACCAGACCCGCGGGATAGCGAACCAAACGGATCTCCGCCCCGGTGTCCGGGTCGGTATACAAGTCCTTGCGGAGAATCACCTTTCCCAGTTTCTCGTTGTAACGTTCTTCCCAGGATTGTTCGGTGGTGTTGACCGCGAAGAATTCGGCCGGCATGGGGCCTCCAAGGGGTGGTCAAGCTTCCCGGATCGTCCATTCGGTCGGCATCGCTGCATCTTGGGGGATGCAGCCTGGGATTGTAACCGGTCCCTTCGGAAGTTCGAAGGCAGGGGCAGACGCGAAGTCAACGGCGTCAGACCCGAGGTTCACCCCTCGTTCCGATTCTACCGCCGGGGAGCATTGCCACAATGGACAACAGGGAGCGAGACCCTGCACGGTCCGACGGTCGCCGCCGACTTGCCGAATATCGTCCTCATCTATGCCGACGACCTGGGCTACGGCGACGTCGGGTGTTACGCCAAAAGTCGGTGTCAAAAAAGTCCGTATCGAATCATCTTTTCGCAGAAAAGCCGGTGTCGGACACCGTGAAAAGTCCTAATACCGGATAAAAACTGATTCATTACTTATGTCCTCTCTCGGTCGTGAGGCACTTGGGGGGTCATGCTTTTTGTTTCCATAGGGGACTTGGGGGCCGATGTCGAGTGGGTCCCGTCCCGACGAGATCGGTGACACCATTCGGATGCACCTCGATCCGCTTGGTCAGGACTCGTCGCCGGTGAACCGACGCGCCCGGCGAACACCCTTGGCCCGGGCGAGCGTCCAGAGGGTGCTGGTGTCGCCGATGTGCTGGACCAGGCTCGGGGTGGGGAGCCAGATGGGGATACCGCGCCGGTGGGCCCAAGAGCTGATGGTGTCGCCGATCGCCGTGGCCGACCGCTCGTCCGGGCCCCATCGGTGCTCGAACACCTCGCGATCGGTCACAAAGGCCTTGGCCAACTCGGGCGGGAAGACCAGGGCGACCGGCCCGCCCCGCATGACCGTCGCGCACGGATGCCAACCGGCCTCGGCCGCGGTGTCGGAGTCGCCGCAGTAGAGCGAGACCAGACAGGGCGTCCCGACCGGCCAGAGGACGGTCTCGAGGTAATCGATCAGCGACTCGCGGTCGTCGAACAGGGCGTCGTCCTGGACCATCAGGTAGGCCCCGGCGCGGGTGGCGAAGGAGCAGTTCGGTGAGCGCCAGCTCGTAGTTCGGCCAGGCGCCGAGCGGTTCGTCGCGCGCCGTGCGCGGCAGTTCCTGGTGGGGCGCTGGAACGTTCACCGCCGCGTCAACGAACAGTTGGGGCCGGCCCCAGCCCGCGCGGGCGAGGCTATCCAGGCAGGGCCCCAACGTCGCCTGGACCCTCGGGGCCGTCGTGACGCCAACGGCCCAGTCCTGCACGAGACGGCCGTGCCGGACCAACGGCGGTGGGACCAGCTCGGCCAGCGCTCGCACGCCGGGGCCGGCGGGCCGGTTCGTCGGCGCGATCGGTTCATCATAGACGACGTCCAGATGGTCGCGCGCCGACGCGGCGACCGCGCTCAGCCGGCCGGCCTCGGCGCCTTGGGGAAGCGACGCCGCCAACCGCGACGCCCGCGAATACAGCAGCGAAGCCACAACCGGGCTCGGCCGCCGCGCCGACGGGGGCCACATGCGGCAGCAGGATTCGCAGACCTCCGCCTCGACCTCGCACCAGGCGCGACCGTGTCCGCCCAACGCCCCCTCGAGCAGTTCGCATGTCGCCGAGGCGGCCCCGCCCTGCCCCGCCGCAACGCGCCGATACCGACAGTCCTCGATGCGGGTCGCCGGAGCTCCCTCACGTGTCATCGTCCGCGCCCTCCCTCGAACCATTTGCCGATCAGCGGGCCATCGCCCGGATCAGAAGGTGTGAGTTCCTCTCCCACGAATGCTCCGCCTCGATGAACGACCGGCCCGCGCGGCTTGCCTCGGCGATGTCGGTCTGGTAGAGCGCTTCCAGGCTCGCGGCCAGGTCCTCCGGCGCGACGTCGTGGGAGGTCAGCGCGTGCCGGCCCACAATTGTCACGATCTCCGTGTGGCGGGCGGTCACGGCGCGGATGGGCCGGAACTCGTTCATCGGCGGCGCGTCGGTGGTGACCAGCGGCATCCCCGACGCCTGACTCTCGAGCAACGACAGCCCGATCCCTTCCCAGCGACTCGGCTGGACACAGATGTCACCCTCCTCGTACAACCGGGCATTGTTCGACGGCGGCCGGCGCAACTCGATGTTGTCCCATGCCGGTACGGGGAGCTTCGCTTGCGAATAGACCAGGAACGGGATGGGCCGGAGAAGTCTCGCGGCCTCGAGGACGATGTCCAACCCTTTCCGACCGTGCTCCGTCAACGTACCATCCTCCTTAAGGGCTCGACCACCTCCGTTCCCATTCACGAACAGGAACCGCTCGCACCGCACGCGCCGACGAAAGGGGAACCGACCCACGTCGATCGGCCAGGGAACGTACGCCGTGTCCCACGCGAAACCGAAGCGATGTTTCCAGTCATTGAAGAGTTCGTAGGTGAATCGTGTCGGACAGATGATCAAGTTGCACAGAGGCATCCACTCGGAGCCCAGGTTGGTGCACTCCCACATCGGCACGCAGGCGACCTGGATTCCCAGCGAGCGTGCGCAATGGACCAACCGGGGCAGGCCAGGGTATTCCGTGAACAAGACCCAGTCGAGCCCGCGCAACCAGGCCTTGATCTCCGCGGTGCTCAGGTCCCGCCGGCATGTCTCCACTCGCGCGGCCACCCGCGGCGCTCCCAGGGTCGGCTGGCCGGGATGCTCCGGCACGAGCCATTTCGCGATCGGAAGATGGGCCACCAGGTCGCGATTCATGGTGCCCAGGCCGCTGACCGTGTTCCAGCCGACCAGTCCCACCTTGCCCAGCGATCGGGCCGGCGGCCTCCAGTCGTCGATCGCGGCGACGGCGGCCACTGCCCGGGTCGTACAGAGCGGGCTGGCGTTTCCATGCGCGTCGGCGGCGATCGACGACACGTCGCCGATGTGGCCCAGCAAGGACGGCGTATGGTAGGCGATCCCAATTCCGCGCCGGACCGCCCACTCGCCCACTGCGGTGTCGTCGGTCCAACCGCGCGAGTCGCTCGACTCGAGGACTCGGCCATCGGAGAGGAACTCCCGCAAGACATCGCGCCGGAACACGAAACCCAGGCCCCCGAGTGTATGGTAGGGGCCCCGGCTCAGGACGCGCGAACCGCGCTCGCGAGCGTGCTCGACCCCGCACGTGTATAGCGACGCCAACCCCATGCCGAGCGGCCAGAGCTGGCCGTCGCACCACGCCCGGAGACCACGCGCCGCCTCGACATCGTCCTCAAAGATCACGTAACCGTCGGCATCGGGCTCGATCATCAATAAGGAAACGAGCGACGTGAAGAAGTTCCCCAGGCTGCCCAGCCGCCGGCCATGGATTGTCCAGGGCAAGTAGGCGAACTCCTGGGGGACCCAGGAGTCAGGTTCGGCGAAGACGTGGATCGATGTGAAACCCGACTCGATCAGGCTACGCAACGCTCGGTCGATTGTCGGTTCCCCTCGAGGCGCCGTGATCATCCCCACCGCCAGGTGGAGCCGGCATTCGCCCCGGGCGGGCCCGGGGGTGGAAATAATCGATTCGGCAGCCCGCGCCGAATCCGGGCCGCCAGCGCGCACCAGATCGAGCTGATCCTCGACGTACCGCTGGGCACGGACCGCCTCCTGTCGATCGCGCCAGGCGACGGCCGGTCCCTCGATGGTTCGCCGCGCGCCCTGATAAACCATCGAGGCGATGATGGGGTTGAGGTGGGTCGGCGACGGCAGCCGGTACTCGCAACACTTCCCGCACAACTCGGGGCTTACGCGGACGGCTTCGACGCGCGGCAACCCCAGGATCCGATCCGCCAAGGCGGCACGCGAACGCGTCGGGCACGTCGTTGCCGGGGAGTGGGCTGCGATAGGGGCATTGCTCGGGAACACGTTCCATGCGGGCCCTCCGCAGTCGTGCCTCGGATCAACTCACTCGACGGGGCACTCCTTGCGGACGACCTGCCCCGCATAGTTCCCGGGCAGCGGGGGCGGCTGGCACTCACAGCCCTGGCGGCCGCAACAGCTCAGCCTGGCCCATTTCCCATCCTCATAGCACCAGATCGAGAACGCCCCGGCGGATCGGGGCCGACCTCCGGAGTGGTGCACTTCGGGGGGTTCCTTCACGGCCAATGCGGGTCGGTCCAGCGTCCCGAGCTCCAGCGTTTGGCGGACTCTCCGGAGACTCCGCGCGACGTCGATCAGGACGCCAAACATTCCCAAAAACGCCAAAGCTGCCATGAGCGCGAATCCCGTGTTCATGAATCTCCTCCCAGTGATTGCTTCTTGGAATCTCGGGCCACGCCAATCACGTCGTCGACGCCCTCTATTCGACGGTCTTTGCCATCCGGAAGCCGAAGAAACTCCATGTCTGGAGGCGTGTGGCTTTGTCGGAGAGCCCGGAGACGAGCTCACGGAACGTGGAGCGGTAGCTCCCGCCGCGGTTTATCCGGAAATCGCCGGCGTCCGGGAGGAGCCGGACGGCTTGAGGCGTCACCGTTCGTTGGAGATGACTCGACGGCGCGTCATGGCACCACTCGCAACAGTTACCGTACAGATCGAACAGGCCCCACGGGTTGGGCTTGCGGAGCCCCACCGCCCAGAGGTGATCGTCGGCGTTCTTGTTGAACCAGGCGTAGTCGGTCAGAGCCGAGTCGTCGTCGGCAAAGAATCGGAGTGTCGTCGTACCGGCCCGGCAAGTATACTCCCATTCCGCCGCGGTGGGCAATCGGTATCCCCGGCGAGCCAAGAAGTCATCGGACAGCTTCATGTTCGGACCGATTTCCTTCGGGTAACACTGATCGCTCTCCGGCAAGCCCTCCCGTTCTGTGAGCCAGCGGCAGTACCGCACCGCGTCGTACCAGGTGACCATGCCGACCGGCGCGGGCTTCCGGAGTCGCAACGCTGGAATACACGTGATCCGGCTTGAAGCGTCGGAACTGCTCAACGGTCACCTCGTGGGCGGCGATCGCGACGCGGCGATGACTGAGCCGGTCATGGCGGCCTTCGCCCGGTTTGCCGCGGGATTGCGATTCGGGCGATCCCTCCTCGGAAACCATCGGGACTCGGATGACGACCATCGTCTGCCCCTGCCGGTTGACGAACCAGTTCCCGGCGGGCGGGCGGTTCGCCAGCGCCTCGATCAGCTTATCGAGGTCCTCAGCCCGGCCCCAAGTTCGCAACAGCCATTCCGCGCCCCCATGGACGCCGGAATCGGGGTCGCGTTCGAAGAGGGGGCGGCACACGGCGAGGACGGCGGTCCGTTCCGCCGCCGCCAGCCGTTCCCTGGGGTATCCGCCCAGCGCCAGCAGGACGGCCTGCCGGACCGCCGGCGTCTTTGGTCCCGACAAGCCCTCGATGAGGTCCGACAGCGGCACGGCGTGGCCGAGCCGCCGGACGAGCCGCGTCCGTAGAGTCGGGTCGGGCGCCGCATCCAGCAGGGGCCAGACTGCGTCCCAACGCCCCAGCCGCGCCAGCGTGAGCGCGGCATTCGTCTTGCGGTCGAGCGGCAGTCGTCCCGCGCCCGCCGTGGCGGGTTCGTCGAGAACCTGTTGCATCCGGGCTTCCAATCCGGCCCGGTCCTGCGCCACGAGCCGGAAGAGGATCGCAGCCTGGCGATCGTCTCCATCCAACAGGACGTCGGCCAGTTGGTCCGCCCGTCCTCGACCCAAACCCGCCAGCGCGGACGCGGCAACCAGCCGTTGCTCCTCGGTTCGGCTGCGATCCATGCAGGCCCGCGCCAGCGGTTCGCAGAGCGGCTCGCCCACCGGTCGAAGCTGCTCGACCCAGCCCGTGAGGAACAGCGGATCCTCCTCATCGAGCAAGGCGTCGGCCACCCGCGGCGCCGCCGCGGCCCAGCGCGCGCTCGACGGGTCGCCCCGAGCCAGGGCGCAGGCGAACCGCCGCCGCGGCGCCGACGGCAAGCCCGGTTCGTCGAGCCGAGCCCAGAGCGCGGAGCAGACCCGGTCTTTCCACGGCTCCACCTGGTCCCAGATGATCCGCAACCGCTGCGGGCTGGACGTCGACAGGTCGTCGATCAGGCCCGCCGCGGTCTCCGCATCGTGCCGGGCGAGCACCAGTCGAGCCCGGAGCCGGTCATCGGCGGGACGCGACGGGTCCGACGCGATCCCAGCCACCTCGTCGCGCCACAGGCCGCCGTCCGGGTGCATCCTCTCGAGGATCGCCGGCAGCCGATCCCACTCCGCGACCAGGAGCTGCGAGACAAGCGAGCGGGCCTCGATACGGCGCCGACGCCCCTCGATCCACCCCGCGCCGGCCACAAGCACGGTCATCGCCGTCGCGAGCAGCAACCCGGCCCACGCCATCTGGATCGAGTATCTCCGGTTAGCGATGGCCATCATCCGGCGTTGGGGCGTGGTCCAATCCGCGCGATCCGTCAGAAGCCGGATGCCGGCCCACTCCGTGAATGAGGGCAGGTTGCGGTGCTCCGGCCTGGCGGCCCAGAGCGAGGCGCGTTCCTCGAGCCTCAGCTCGGCCCGCCCCTTGCGGGTCTCGCGCCGCTTGCGGGTCAGCCAATCCCGTAACGAATGGACGAGGTAGTCGTGCGCGAGCTGGTAATACCTTAAGGCTGAAGGCTGAAGGCTGAAGGCTGAAGCGGAACCAGGTACGGCGGATTGCTGCCCCGCTGGTACATCCTTCATCCGTTCGCCTTCATCCTTTCCCGATGGGTCGGTCGGCGTGATCAACCGGAGTTCGGTGTCGAGGATGTGGATCAGGTCGTCGAAGTCGGCAGGACGGCCCGCGTAGCCCGCGGCGTCGCGCAGCTCCAACTCCGACCGCATCTGTCCCTTGATGTCGGTACCGCTCTCCGGCAGCAGGGCCGTGAGCACGGCGTGCGCCGCCTGCTGGTGGACGCGATGCTCCGGCGGAGCACCGGGCGCGCCGAAGGTCTCCTCCAGGAACGTCGCACCCACCCCCCGCGTGCCGCCCACTGCCCGGAGCGTCGCCGGCACCCAGGGTTTTCCCTTGACCATCTCGGCGAACATCGCCAGGCGCACCGGGACGATCTTGCCATCCTGGGCCAGTCCGTCGACCGACCGGTCGAGAAACGCCCGGTGCTCGGCGCCGAGCGCGGCGCCCAGGCGGGCAGCATTCCGTACGCCCGGCCGAACGCCATCAGCACGACCCGCGCGTGCGGCGGATCGAACAGGTCCACCAAGGCACTGTTCTCCCCTTCGACGAGCCGGACCTCCAGCGCCCGCATGAACCGGCTGGAGGCCAGCCA
Source organism: uncultured Isosphaeraceae bacterium (assembly GCA_963845695.1). Lineage (GTDB taxonomy): Bacteria > Planctomycetota > Planctomycetia > Isosphaerales > Isosphaeraceae > CAWJTV01. The sequence goes on from CAWJTQ010000033.1 coordinate 85,166, forward strand.
GAAGTCGTCGCGCACCAGGATGAGGGCCTGGACGCGACCGCCGTCGCACTGGCGGAGGGCGTCGATGAGCGAGGCGCGCGGCTCGTTCCCCTGTGCGAAGAGCCATTGCTCGAACTGGTCGAGCACGACCAACACCTTGGCACCCTCGGGCAGCACGCGGCCGCGACGCAACTCCGCCAGCGACTCGGCGAGGCCGAGATCGGCCGGCAGCTCGGGGCACGCCTTGCACAGGCCCCGCAACAGCCGGGCCTCCGTCTCCTCGGCCGTCGACTCCACATAGACCGGCCGCACGTGATCCGTCAGACGCGGCAGCAGGCCCGCCTTGACCAGCGACGACTTGCCGCAGCCCGACGGACCGTACAGCAAGCCGACCCGGAACGCCTTGTCCGGGTCGACCGCCTCGATCCGGTTCTTCCAGAACCGCAGGCTCTCCGGCACGCCGTCCCGGTCGCGCGGGCCCGACAGGAGTTCGAGGAAGAAGTCGGCGTCGTGCTCGTCGAACGAGCGCAGGCCCTTGGGAACGATCCGGATCGTTCGCAACTCGGGGTCGGTCCGTGCCGAGGCGGTCGCCGGCGCGACCCCGTTCCGGCTGGTGCCCCGCTCGGTCGTGACGGCGCTCATCGCGACGGTGCCCGTGCTGCCGTCGCACCGGATGAACGTCCGCAGATCATCGGCCAGGTCGCTCGCGGTGCTGTATCGCTCGCTGGCCCGCTTGGCCAGCGCCTTGAGACAGATCCGCTCGAGCTCTCGGGGAATCGCGTTGACGATCTGCCGGGGCGGCCGCGCGTCCGTGTTAGCGACCGCGTCCAGAACCGCCGGAATCGTGCCGCCGCCGAACGGTCGTCGGCCGGTCAGCAGCTCGTAGAAAACGACGCCGAGGCTGAAGACGTCCGACCGCCCGTTGACCCGATGGCCCTCGCCCCGCGCTTGCTCCGGACTCATGTACGCCGGCGTTCCCACCAGCGTCGGCGACTTGCCGAAATCCTCATCCTTCAACGCCAGACCGAAGTCGACGACGACCGGGCGCCCCGCGGGATCGATGAGGATGTTCGCCGGCTTCACATCGCGATGGACCAGCCCATGGTTGTGCGCATAGTGAAGCGCCTCGGCCACCGCCGCCACGAGCGCCGCCGCCTCGTGCGGGGTGAATGGCCCCCGCTTCATCCGAGCCGCCAGGTCGCTGCCCTCCACCACCTTCGAGACGACGTAGCACAGGCCGTCGGCTGTGCGGCCCACGTCGTAGACCGGAACAATGTGAGGATGATCGAGGCGGGCGAGGTTGCGGGCCTCCGCGAGGTACGCCTCGATGTCCTCGGGGCGATCGATCCGCTCGGGGTTGGGTACCTTGATGGCCACCGGCCGGTCCAGGTCGTCGTCGTGGCCCAGGTAGACCTGACCGAACCCTCCCCGGGCCAATGGCTTGACCACCCGGTAGCGGCCGATTTTCGAGGGGCCCTCCTTCCGATTATACTCGCGCGCGGTACGCGCCGGCAGCGACGTCGTCTCGACGCCCACCCGATCGCCGTCGGCAAGAAATCGGACCGTGGACGAGGTCAGGTCCTCGACTCCCGCCCCTGACCGACTCAGGAGTCGGACGACCCGCTTGATGAAATCGCGCTGCGACGGCCCGAGCGCCCCGAAGGTTTCCTGGACCCGAGCGAGATCGCCGCCCTGGCGCGCGACAGTCTCCGCCAGACGGCGCTCCACCGCCGCCAACTGCCCGGCATTGAGGCAACCCGTCTCCATCAGGACCTGCCCCAGTGGTCGACCCGTGTCGGCGCTCCAGTGCGCGAGGGCGCCCAGCAGGGCGTCGCGGCTGGCGAAGCCCCCCTCGAACGCCAGCCAAACCAGGATCTGTTCCAGCGCGTGCTCAGCGCGGATCGTCACCCCGCCGCCAGCCTCGTCCCGAACCGACGCCTCCGCAAACGCGGCCCCGACCAGATTGGCCTGCGCGGGGAACCGTGACCGATACTCTGACTCGGTGGGCCGCTCGCCTATGTTACCGCGCAGAATGATCTCGACGCTCAGCAGTTTCAGGAATAGCGCGTTGCGTCCGGGCCCCGACCACTTCTCTAGAACACTCTCGATCCGAGGTCGAGGACCCTGGGTCCACGCGATCAAGAACGACCTTACCGCCTCGTCGATGTCCTGGGTGACCGAGCTTGACGACGACTCTGTCTGCATGGCTCGTACCCTTGGATGAGCAACTCGCCTCGCGCTGGATGCTTTTCATACCAGAGGCGACAGTTCTGATCCGTCCGCTGGCTTATCCTATCACACACAAACGGGTTCCGCGAGCGTTCAGATCGATTTGTTGTGGCGAGGTCCTCCCGGTCGCCAGGATCCCCCGAATACCATTCATTGAGCGCGTAGGAAGCGAGACCTTGCACCGACCGTCTGGTTCACCCATGATCTTGGGATGACGCGACGACGTATCGACACCCTCACCTTCGTTCACGATCACCAGGGCCGACCCGAATGACACTCCGACACGCCTGCTTGGCCGCCGTCCTCGCGCTCGTGGCGACCTTACCCGATACTCCGGTGGCCGCCGCCGGCATGCCGAATATCGTCCTCATCTATGCCGACGACCTGGGCTATGGCGACATCGAGTGCTACGATGCCACGCGGGTCCGCACGCCGAACATCGACCGGCTGGCGCGGGAGGGGCTGCGGTTCACCGATGCACACGCGGCGTCGGCGACCTGCACACCGTCGCGTTACGCCCTTCTCACGGGGGAATATGCGTGGCGCCGGAAGGGGACGGGCGTTCTCCCGGGTGATGCCGCGCTCATCATCGAGCCGGGGCGCGAGACCCTCCCCACCATGCTGAAGCGGGCGGGCTACGCGACGGGTGTTGTCGGCAAGTGGCACCTCGGGCTCGGGTCCGGCTCGATCGACTGGAACGGCGCGATCCGGCCGGGCCCACCGGAGATCGGCTTCGACGACGCGTTCATCATGGCGGCGACCGGCGACCGCGTGCCGTGCGTGTTCATCAGGGGCCACCGGGTCGTCGGCCTCGACCCAGGCGACCCGATCCGGGTCCGTTACGGGAAGCCGATCGGCTACGAGCCGACCGGCGCGGCGAATCCCGGCCTGCTCAAGGTGAAGCCGAGCCACGGCCACGACCAGACGATCGTCAACGGCATCAGCCGGATCGGTTACATGACCGGCGGGCAGGCCGCGCGTTGGGTCGACGAGGACATGGCCGACGTCTTCACTCACGAGGCCGTCGCGTTCATCGAGCGGCACGCCGCCGCGCCGTTCTTCCTCGACTTCGCCACTCACGACATCCACGTCCCGCGCGTCCCACACCGGCGGTTCGCGGGGACCAGCGGCTGCGGCGTGCGCGGCGATGTTGTGCAGGAGTTGGACTGGTGCGTCGGCCAGGTCCTCGACGCACTCGACCGGCTCAACCTCGCGGACCGGACGCTCGTCCTGTTCACCAGCGATAACGGCCCAGTCGTGGACGACGGTTACGCCGACGGAGCCGTCCGTGATCTCAACGGCCACCGGCCGGCCGGGCCGCTCCGCGGGGGCAAGTATAGCCTGTTCGAGGGAGGCACGCGGGTCCCGTTCCTGGTCCGATGGCGTGGCCGAGTCCGTCCGGGTATTTCTGACGCGCTGGTGAACCAGGTTGACATGCTGGCCACCCTCGCATCGATGACTGGCCGGACGCTTCCCGAGGGGTCCGCGCCCGACAGCTTCAACGTCCTGCCGGCCCTGCTTGGCGATTCGCGGATCGGCCGAAGTCACTCCGTCCACCACTCCGGCCGGCTCGCCCTTCGGGAGGGGTCGTGGAAGTTCATCCCGGCCGGGACAGGACCGGCTGTCCAGGCCAATACGGTAACCCAGACCGGCAATGCCCCCGTCGATCAGCTCTACGATCTCGCGCACGACCTCGGCGAGACGAGGAACGTCGCGGCCCAGCACCCGGAAGCGCGTCAAGGCGATGGCGGCCCGGCTCCGGTCAATCCGCGAATCGGGCCGTAGCTGGCCCTGAGAGCATCTTGGTGTGCTCCCCAAGTACGGACCCAGTCGAAAGGGGAGTCCCTCGCTAGAGCGGTACACGAATGAGTTGCGCACACCACGGTGCCCGTGTGCGCGCGTGCACGGCCGGAGCGTGCAGCGCCCAGGGCCGTGCACCTGTAAATCGGTGGGCGAACAGGTGTGTCAAGGGAACCCTCAATTCATCGGCGTTAGTATAATAAATATAATATTATTATATCAGTATATATTATAAATCATAATAAATTAATTCGTAAACCGCTCGAGAGTGCTGACCGCTTGGGTTGCGCACGAGTGCGAGGTCCGTAGGGTGCTCTGTGAGCACCGGAGCGGGCCAGCCACGGGGATTGGTGCTCGCAGAGCACCCTACTGGCCTGTGCGCAAGCCAACCGTGAAGCGCTCTCGAAAGTCTGACCGCCTTCCTTATCTTGAGAAACCACCGTCTGGTGTGTCCGGTTAGGTTGCAGACGGCAATGGACTGTGTAGCGGTGAGTCCAGCGCGAGGCTGATCGACGTGGTCGAACACCCATTTCGCTCGATTCGCTCGAGCCGATCCACTCCCTGAGAACCTCAAAGTCGAGCACGAATGGGGCGCGAGGTCTGGACTCTGGTCGTCCAGCACTCTCGGTCGCGGTCCGCCTTGCCCCAGGAGATCCTTCGATGTCACTGTCCTGGTTCCCGATCCGCCGTCGAGGCGACCTCCCAGTCCGCCGCATGAGAGACCGTCGTCATCGACTTGCGCTCGAAACCCTTGAGGGCCGCCAGTTACTCAGCGCGATCGTCGTCTCGAACACCCACACGCGCGGGGCCGGCAGCCTCCTTCAGGCGATCATGAAGGCGGATGCCAGGCACGGTAAGGCGCCGGTCAGCATCAACTTCCACATCAAAGGGGCCGGGGTCAAGACCATCAACCTGCTCTCGTCATTGCCCGCGATCACCAGGCCGGTTGTCATCAATGGGACCACTCAGGCGGGCTACTCGACGCCGGTCATCGTCCTCAATGGTTCCAATGCGGGCGCGACGACGATCGGACTGAACCTGACGCCCAAGGCGACCGGCAGCACGATCGAGGGCCTGGCCATCGTCGGGTTCGGGGGCGGCGGCATCCTGGTTAACGGCGGGAGGAACGACACGATCACGGCTGACGATCTCGGCGTCACGGAAACCAGCACCGCCGCGTCGGGCAACGGCTTTGGCATCACCCTCCTGAACGGTGCGCACAATAACACGATCTCCCGTAACGTCATCTCCGGCAATATCGGCGATGGCGTGGTCCTTTCGGGCTCTGGAACCCTCGGTAACGTGGTTGCGGGAAACTCCATCGGACTCAACCGGGCCAATACCGCCGCCCTGCCCAATGGCGGCATCGGGGTTTTCCTTTCGTCGGCGACGCAGAACACGATCGGCGGCACGAGCATTGAGGCGCGTAACGTGATCTCCGAGAACGAGACCGATGGCGTGCATCTCAACGGTGGCACGGGCAACGTGGTGATCGGGGACTTGATCGGCGTCAACGGCGCGGGAACCGCCGCGGTGGCGAATCAGGGCCACGGCCTGGTGATCACGAACGGGGCCACGGCCAACACGATCGGCGGCCTGCTCGCCGGCACTCACAACGTGATCTCCGGCAACCTGGACAACGGGGTGGAGCTGTCGGGCTCGACAACGATCGGGAACGTGATCGAAGGCAATGAGATCGGGATCAATCCGGCCGGTACGTCCGCGCTGCCCAACGGCAGCAACGGTGTCTTGATCTTGACTGCGAGCCAGAACACGATCGGCGGCAGCATTGCCGCGGCGGGTAACGTGCTCTCCGGTAATGCCGGCGATGGCCTGAACATCGACGGCGGCACCTTCAACGTGGTCTCAGGCAACGAAATCGGCACCGACATCACCGGCAAGCTCGCCCTGCCCAATGTGTCCGGCGTGTACGCCAGCGCTGCGGCGACCGCCAACATCCTTGGCGGTACGATACCGGGCGAGCGCAATGTCATCTCTGGCAACAGTCAATCGGGGGTTGACCTCACGGATTCCGGCACGTCGAGCAATCTGGTCGAGGGGAACGAGATCGGAGTCAACGCCGACGGGACACTCTCGCTCCCTAACGGCGGCAACGGAGTCGTGGTTGCCAGCGGGGCGACCGCCAACATCCTTGGCGGTACGATATCGGGCGCACAACGTCATCTCCGGCAACACCGTACTGGGGATTCGCATCACCGACTCTGGCACGTCGAGCACCCTGGTCGAGGATGACTACATCGGCACCGACGTCACCGGCACCCTGGCTATCCCCAACAAGATCAACGGCCTGGACATCGTGTTCGGAGCGACATCCACCACGGTCGGTGGAACGACCGCAGGAGCGCGGAACGTCATCTCGGGCAACACACAGGACGGCGCCGTTGTGTACGGTGCCGGTGCGTCGAATAACCTCGTCGAGGGGAACTACCTGGGCATGAATGCCGCCGGGACTGCTGCTCTGCCCAATGGAGCCAGTGGCGTCTACCTCGGCCAGGGAGCCACGGCCAACACCATCGGCGGCACGACAGCCGCTGCCCTCAACGTCATCTCCCGCAACACAGGCGACGGTGTCACCATCACCGACAGCGGCACGTCGAACAACCTGGTCGAAGGGAACGACATCGGCACCGATCCCACGGGTAACATCGCCATCCCCAACGGCGGCAACGGTGTGAGTATCCGCAACACCGCGTCCTCGAACCAGGTCAACTTCAACGTGATCTCGGGCAACGCTCTCAACGGCGTGCTGGTCACCGGCTCCGGGACGTCGAATAACTCACTGCTCTCGGACTTGATCGGCGTCAACGCCGCCGGTACCGCGATCCTGACCCTGCCGGGCCAGGTCTTCGGCAACGGCGGATCGGGCGTGGATCTCACCAGCAATTCCAGTGCAACCACCGTGCAAAGCTGCGTGATCGCGGGGAATGGCGGCGACGGCGTGCATATAGACAACGGCACGGCCAACAACATCATCCTCGGCGACTTCATCGGCTGCGACACCGGCGGCACCATCAACCTGGGCAACATCGGGAACGGGGTCTTCGTGTCGTCCTCCAACGGCAACCAGATCACAATGGCCACGATCGATTTCAACGGCGGTTTCGGTATCGATACCTTGAACTCGTCTCAAAACACGACGAGTAATAATACGTTCGTCAATAACAAGCTGGGCGACACCAATTAGAGGCGTTGAGTGAGTAAGGGCTCAGGAGCCGAACCCCATCACGGCTCCCGACCCCTTTGAATCCCCCCAAGAATGCCGGCCCCGGAAGATGGTGCCGAGGCGACCGGCAGGAATTCTGTTACGAGCGATCAAATCGACCTCAGCGAAAGTCGAGCCAAGAAGGCCGTCGGCATGTCGGTTTAGTCGTCGGTTCTCCTCGGGATCCACTTGGTCTTCGGCGTGACCCTGAAGGTGTACGTACCCGAGTCGACACTGGTGACCGTGCCAATGACGGGCGCTACGGCCAGACCGTCGTTGTCGGTCAAGTCCACTGTGCCGATCTCGTCGGGCCCCAGGCCAGTGCTCCCGATTTCCATGGGCGTCGATGTCGCCTCGAGGGTACTCACCGGTTCGAAGAACAGTCCGTTGAGCAGGGCGTTCCCGCCGGCCAGGTCCGTGATCGTGATCTTCACGTCCCCGCTGACCGTCCAGACCTCGCAGGCGCCGTTGACGAACGACGAGAGCGTCTCGGTGTCCAGCACGGCCCCGGTGGACGCGTTGCTGATCTGGATCTGCTCGCTCCGCCCGTGGTTGTCCCAGTCAACGGCGTAGAGGGCGATGTCGTGGGCCTGGCCGTCGGTCAGGTCGAGGGTCACCGTGAAACTGGTGGCCGCGTACCAGGCCGCGGCGATGCGATTGGTGCTGGGACTGGAGCTCGAGGGATTCTCGAGGCCGCGGACGTCGGTCGTGTCGGCGGACCAGACGTAGGTCGAATTCCCGGCGACGGAGACGGTGGCGTAGGACGGCAAGCTGGAGGGTCCGTCGACGAGGTCGTAGCCATCGGTTCCGTAAGTCCCGATCCAAGTGCCCTGAGTCGTCTTGTCTTTAGTGACGAACGTCGCCGTAGGCGTGGGAGTGGGAGTCGGAGTCGGAGTGGGTGTGGGAGTGGGAGTCGGAGTCGGAGTGGGTGTGGGAGTGGGAGTCGGAGCGGGCGTGGGCGTTCCGAAGAAAAGCCCATTGAGCACGGCGTTTTTCCCGCTGACCAGGTTCGTGATCGTGATCTTCACGTCCCCGCTGACCGTCCAGACCTCGTAGGCGCCGTTGACGAACGATGAGAGCGTCTCGGTGTCCAGCACGGCCCCGGTGGACGCGTTGCTGATCTGGATCTGCTCGCTCCGCCCGTGGTTGTCCCAGTCGACGGCGTAGAGGGCGATGTCGTGGGCCTGGCCGTCGGTCAGGTCGAGGGTCACCGTGAAACTGGTGGCCGCGTACCAGGCCGCGGCGATGCGATTGGTGCTGGGGCTGGAGCTCGAGGGATTCTCGAGGCCGCGGACGTCGGTCGTGTCGGCGGACCAGACGTAGGTCGAATTCCCGGCGACGGAGACGGTGGCGTAGGACGGCAAGCTGGAGGGTCCGTCGACGAGGTCGTAGCCATCGGTTCCGTAAGTCCCGATCCAAGTGCCCTGAGTCGTCGCGTTTTTAGTGACGAACGTCGCCGTAGGCGTGGGTGTGGGAGTGGGAGTCGGAGTCGGAGTCGGAGTGGGTGTGGGAGTGGGAGTCGGAGTCGGAGTGGGTGTGGGAGTGGGAGTCGGAGCGGGCGTGGGCGTTCCGAAGAAAAGCCCATTGAGCACGGCGTTTTTCCCGCTGACCAGGTTCGTGATCGTGATCTTCACGTCCCCGCTGACCGTCCAGACCTCGTAGGCGCCGTTGACGAACGACGAGAGGGTCTCGGTGTCCAGCACGGCCCCGGTGGACGCGTTGCTGATCTGGATCTGCTCGCTCCGCCCGTGGTTGTCCCAGTCGACGGCGTAGAGGGCGATGTCGTGGGCCTGGCCGTCGGTCAGGTCGAGGGTCACCGTGAAACTGGTGGCCGCGTACCAGGCCGCGGCGATGCGATTGGTGCTGGGGCTGGAGCTCGAGGGATTCTCGAGGCCGCGGACGTCGGTCGTGTCGGCGGACCAGACGTAGGTCGAATTCCCGGCGACGGAGACGGTGGCGTAGGACGGCAAGCTGGAGGGTCCGTCGACGAGGTCGTAGCCATCGGCACCGTAGGTCCCGATCCAGGTGCCTTGTGTCGTCGTGTCTTTGGCGACGAATGTAGCCGTCGGTGCGTTAGGCATGACATTGATGGTCGCCGTGGCCGTGGCATCCGTGTAATCGGTGGTGTCAGTGGGCACGAAGCTCACCGAGAGCGTCTGGCCGTTGCCCACACCGAGGACCGTGCCGGCGATCGGGTTGTAGGTGAAGGTCCCGGGCACGCTCACCGTGCTCCCGTTCACCACGTAGGACGCGGTCGCATCGAGCTGGGTGCTGCTTACGCGCCGTGCCGTAGACGATGTTCGCCGGAGTGGGCCAGGTGATCGTGGGCGTGGCCGGCGTCACGCTAATCGTGACTGTGGCCGTGGCATTCGTGTAATCGGTGGTGTCGGTGGGCACGAAGCTCACCGAGAGCGTCTGGCCGTTGCCCACACCGAAGACGCTGCCCGTAGCCGGAGAATAGGTGAAGGTTCCGGGCACGCTGGCCGTCGCGTCGAGTTGCGTGCTACTCAGGGCCGTGCCGTAACTGATGCCGGCAGGGTCGGCCCAGGTGATCGTGGGCGTCGGTAGCGGGCTCGTGGGTTCGAAGAACAGTCCATTGAGCAGGGCGTTGCCGCCGCTCTTCTCCGTGATCGTGATCTTCACGTCGCCGCTGATGGCCCAGACCTCATAGGCGCCGTTGACGAACGATGAGAGGGTCTCGGTGTCCAGCACAGCCCCGGTGGACGCGTTGCTGATCTGGATCTGCTCGCTCCGCCCGTGGTTGTCCCAGTCGACGGCGTAGAGGGCGATGTCGTGGGCCTGGCCGTCGGTCAGGTCGAGGGTCACCGTGAAACTGCTACCCGAGTACCAGGCGGCGGCGATGCGATTGGTGCTGGGGCTGGAGCTCGAGGGATTCTCGAGGCCGCGCACGTCGGTCGTGTCGGCGGACCAGACGTAGGTGAGGTTATTGGTGACGGAGACGGTGGCGTAGGACGGCAAGCTGGAGGGTCCGTCGACGAGGTCGTAGCCATCGGTTCCGTAAGTCCCGATCCAAGTGCCCTGAGTCGTCGTGTCTTTAGTGACGAACGTCGCCGTAGGAGTCGGGGTGGGCGTGGGTGTGGGAGTCGGAGTGGGCGTGGGTGTGGGAGTCGGAGCGGGCGTGGGCGTTCCGAAGAAGAGCCCATTGAGCACGGCGTTCCCGCCGGCCAGGTCCGTGATCGTGATCGTAACATCCCCGCTGATGGTCCAGACCTCGTAGGCGCCGTTGACAAACGACGAGAGGGTCTCGGTGTCCAGCACAGCCCCGGTGGACGCGTTGCTGATCTGGATCTGCTCGCTCCGCCCGTGGTTGTCCCAGTCGACGGCGTAGAGGGCGATGTCGTGGGCCTGGCCGTCGGTCAGGTCGAGGGTCACCGTGAAACTGGTGGAGGCGTACCAGGCCGCGGCGATGCGATTGGTGCTGGGGCTGGAGCTCGAGGGATTCTCGAGGCCGCGGACGTCGGTCGTGTCGGCGGACCAGACGTAGGTGAGGTTATTGGTGACGGAGACGGTGGCGTAGGACGGCAGGCTGGAGGGCCCGTCGATGAGGTCGTAGCCATCGCTACCGTAAGTCCCCATCCAGGTCCCCTGCGTCGTCGTGTCCTTAGTGACGAACGGAACGAGCGAGATGGTCGAGACCAGGACATTGGAGTACGGAGACGATCCCGCGGCATTGTAGGCGTAAACGCGGTAGTAGTAGTAGGTTCCCACCGTGAGTCCGGTGTCCTGGTAGCTCTCAGTCGTGGTGGTGCCAATCTCGGTGAAGTTGACGCCGTCGGTCGATCGTTCGACCACGAAGCCTTCTTCGTTGAAGGAGTTGGAGGTCCAGCCCAGACTGATCGTCAACGCCGTGGATGCTTCTTCTCGCAGATTCGTCGGGCGCCTGGCAGGGGTTCCGTCGAGGTGAAGATCCAGTTCGTGACGTCCTGGAGCTCCCAGTAGTTCGAATCTCCGGTGGCCGCCGTGAAGCCGACGTACGCCGTGTCGCTGCCGATCGTGGCCGGTATATTGATCAGATACGAGGTCGAGAAGACCTCACTCGGGTCGAGGGTATCCGTGATCGTCTCGGTGAGGGTCGTACCGTCGTACGTCAGAGTGATCAGCTTGGGATCCTGGCTGTTGATCAACGGGCCGTTGTTGGCGGTGGTGTCCTCTCCACCGATCGGAGCCTCGCCGTTGACAAACAACCCGGTTGAGCTGTCGGAAGGATCGCCGGTGTTCTGGAATGGATCGAGCTTGATGGCGATGCTATTCGCGATGCCCTGGTAGCCCATACCGCTGGTTCCTTGGCCCAGTTGAGTGGGTGAGTCGGCCTGAATGACGAACGCGAGGCCATCGGCGTAATTGGGCTCCGTGCCCTCGTGGAGTCGGATGGTAAACGAGGTGGTAAAGCTTCCGATCGTGATTCGATTGTTGGTGAAGACGCTGCCGGTCTGGTCGTTGTCGTTTGTGAGCCGCGCCGTATCCTCGGCAAACTGGGTGCTTCCATTTGCCGTCAGGGCCGTGGTGTTGACGAACCCTCCGCTCTGGTCGATCACCGGCCCGACTGTCGCCCCCTGGACGTTCGATGTCGAGCTGGAGCTGGGATCGGAATTGAAGGCTTGAATGGAATAGGCGTAGATCCCCGGCGAGAGGCCCGTGTCAGTGAACGTCGTCTGTGAGGCGGGGACGGTGCCGATCAGGTCGAAGTTGACGCCGTCGGCGGACCGTTCGATGTCATAGTAATCGTTGGCGACGCTGGTCCACGAAAGGCTGATCGTCGAGGCATCGACGTTGGTCAGTGTCAGCACGGAGGGAGCGATGGTGACCAGGACGGAGACCGCCGTCGTGGGTGCCGAGCTGCCGACCTGATTGACGGCCACGAGCTCGTAGTCGTACTGTTGACCGACCGTGAACGAGCCGGTGTCGTTGTAGGTTGTCGAACTGGCCGGGAGCGTGGTGAGCAAGCTGAAGTGGACTCCATCGGTCGAGCGAAGGACCTCGATGCCGGTTGCCGCGGCGCCCGACGCTGGTACAGGGTTGGACCAGTTCAGCGTGATCTGCACCCCCTGTCCGAGGGTGGTCTGGGCGGCGGTCAGCCCAGTAGGCGTTGCCGGAGCGGTCGTGGACAACGGAAACTCGCCGAAGACCGACACTTCATATTGCGCGCCGACGAAGACTTCCCCGTCCGCCACCGTGGGGACCGTGAACTTGACCGCTCCACCAAGCTGATCGCGGTTGCCAGTCATGGCGCTGTCGTAAAGCTCGTCGGACAGATTGGTCGCGTCGTAGGCTCGCAGGATGCCCGGCCCGCTCGTGCCATACGCGTCGACTTGCAATTCCCAGACGATCGGATTCGTGGGGCTGTCCGGGTCATTCGTGCCGTTGGCGGAGATCACCGGTTGGGCGCCTGGGTAACCCGACACGAAGGAGCCTTTGAGGATCGGCTGGTCGCCCGGCTCACTTCCGTCCTCGATGTGCCCGTTCGTGATGTAATAACCCTCAAGGACATTGTTTTCGCCGTGATAGTAGATGATCCCCGTGGTGCTGTTGATCTGCAGAAACGAGGGAGAACCCCAGATGCCTGTCATACTGGTGACCACCTCCTGCACCACATCGTCCGGCCCCGTGCCCGGGTTCTGGATCTCGCCCATGTCGTCGCGGTCGATGAGATAGATAATGCCCGACTTGCCCGTCTCGACCATCAGTTGCGGGTGTGCCGCGCTGCCGACCGAGTCGGGCAGCAGCATGGTACCTCCCGAGCCCAGGTCCGCGTCGTTCTCGTTGAGTTCCTGGAATTCGTAAGGCGTGAAAAAGTCCTGAACGACGAACTGGTTGCCGACGGGATTGGGGTTGAGCTGGACGACGCTCTCGCCGTAGTCGTTGTCGGGCGTCGGGCCCATCTCGTCGAATGTCCCGTTGCCCGTGGCGAAAAAGATCGCCCCCGTGGCGGGATCGATGGCCGGGGGGTCACCGGACTGCCAGATCCCGGCTTCGCTGCCATTGGGGGTGGTATTGAACCAGGCGACGGGCTGCAAGGTGGTCTTGTCGAACGCAACCAGCCAGCCGTGATAGGGATCCTGGTCGCCGTGCGAGGCCCAGGCCACGAGGATCCAGTTGCCATCGAGCTGAAGCGCGGAGCGCTGGTTTTCTCGCAAGGCATTGAACGAGACGATCCCTCCCACGGCATCGGATCCGGTGCCGGGGACCTGAATGGCCGTGTTGTTGGTCGTCTGACCGTTGTCAACCACGGTGTCGCCGATGACATAACCGCCTGGGACCGTCTCCGCTCCCGTAGTGACGTCGATGGCATGTAACGTCTGGAGGTACTGAACATCCGAAGGATTGCCGTTGATGACTTCCTTGGTCGTGGTCACCACGTACAGCGTGTCGGTCGATGGATCGATGACCGGCGTGCCGGTGATTCCGATCTCGGGTACGATATCTTGGGATCTCACGTCGGACGGCATCACGGTGGTGATGCCGTTGGCCGGGTTGATGAAACTGTCAACCCACAGCGGCGCGGCGTCGGCCCCTTGATTGCTGTCGGCATCGAAGGCGTACACCGAGTCGTGCTCGGTGGCCACGAAGACCACGTTGTGGACCACGCCATTGATCGTCAGGTTCGACATGTACAACGGCTCGGCGTAGACATACCCATCAACGGGCTGCGAGAACAGCAGCCCGAAGTCGGTCGGATTGACGTTCGACTGGGTCAGCGTCGTTTCATTCAGGTTCGCTCCCGAAAGTTCGAGATCATTGTGGTACGACGTGACATTCGTACCACTCATGACCAATCGTCTCTCGAGGAACCCGACATGGGGACGAAGTTTTCGAGAACGGCGCGACCTGTGCCCGCGATGACGAGTCATGGAGGCTTCCTCGGTTTCGGGATTGACGCACTACGCGACCAAGAGCGCGAACCGCGCGAATTTCTTGAGACAATCGTCCAGCATTTCCTCGAGGAGGTCTCGTCGTGTCCTCGCCCGGCCAGAGGACCAGCGGGCAGCGCCGGGATCAGTCGATGGAAGCGTGATGCGACCGTTCTCGGTGGACTGGATCAACGTATCCAGGATCGCCGCCCGATCGCGCTTTCCGTCGAGAAGCGGAAGGACGTGACTCCCGAAATCGCTCAGTTGACCGGCCTCGTGTCGCAGGTTCGTGACCGTCTTGCCGACCTGGGCCTGGAGGCGAGCGAGGGGACTGGCGAGCGGTTGATTGCTGATCGCCACGACGAACGACGGCGGCTGCGTACTGAGCTCGATTCGCTTCTCGGTGTAGCCGCGAAGCAGACCGGATCCCAACTCGTCGGCGTCGGTTGTCGTTCGAGTCGCCATCGAGTTCGACGAGGTTGCCATCCGCGAACGTGCGGCTGGCAGCAGCGAAGGGAACGGGAGAGATAGCGGCCAGATCTCCCCAAGATGGGCCAGCGCCGCGGCGACCAGCGTCTCGTCCCGGGACGGGACCACGGCCGGATCTCCGGTCCGTCTCGACGCCACATACAATCCGTACAGATCCTCGGGACGCGCTTTCCTTGGCCGATCGGTCTGATCGTGGCACAAGACACTCTGACGAAACTTGCGATTGATCAGGAAGTCGATGAATTGCTCGAACTCGAGGTCATCCCCTGAGAGCTTTCGCAGTCCGTTGATGATCTCCGGCGGCAAGCTCTCGGGGACGATGACGCTGCTCTGGACCTCGGAGACGAACCGAAGCCCCCGGGCATGGGCTCGCTCCATGAACTCGTGAAAATAGACGGGTTCGTTCACTGTCTCCAGGTGGTCGTGCAGCAGGTAAGAGTCCGGGCGCTGGCTGACGTAATCCAGCTCCTCTTGAAGCAGGCTGCCGTAGCGATGATCGAGGGCCGAAGCCGACATGGTCATGAACTGCAAGAGACCGCGGGCCTCGCGCACACGGTCCCTGGGGTCTTGGTGGCGCCGCACGTGATAACACATCATGTCGCGAACCAAGCCACGCAGATGCCAGCCTGGATAGGTATTATAACTAATATAGACAATTCCATCTGGCGCGAGGTTGCGCGCCGCGATGTCGAGAATCCGGTCTTGAACCTCGAAAGTCACCCAGGAAAACGTGCCGTGACAGATGATATAGTCGAACGTCCCGATGCCGGGATCGAGGTCGAGGATGTCCCGCAGCTCGACCTGGATGTTGCTCAAGCCCAACTGGGCAATGAGCTCGCCGGCCTCTTTGACCTGGCGAGGCGACGAATCGATCCCGACGAACCGCGCGCAGGGCAGCCCCAGGGCCATCGGGATCAGGTTACCCCCTCGTGCGCAGCCGAGCTCGAGAACGCGGCAATGGTCCGCGGCCGTGGGTGTCAAGCCCGATAGTTTCGCCACGGTCGCCAGGTGGTCGGGATGGCTCGACCGGTAAGGGTCGTTCGCGTAGGGGATCTCCTGGTAGCTGGTCGATGGAGGTTGGAACAGCATGAGTCAGTAGGGCCCGCAAGGGCAATGTCCAACAAGAGTAGAGCGAACTGGACCGGCGAACATTCTTTGGCTAGATTGATTCTGACGTCGAAGAGTGCTCGATTCTTTGCAAACCATCCTAATAACAAGTATGTTCGTCGATTATCGGCGCATCGGTTGGGAACCCCTCGCGGGACCGGCTACGGGAATTCTTGGAGCAGTCGACGGCGAGGATCAACGAATGAAAAGGGATCTTGGCGATGCGACTAATTTCGATGTGGGAGATTGCACGATTCCGAGTGCCGATCGGGTCAACCCGCGTTTCGCGTTTTTCGGGTTGGTCCGCAGACTGTGCGGATCATCGTCTCCTCAACCAGAAGATTCAGCGCCGCTTGGTCCGCGAATTCCGGCGTTCGTGATTATGGTTTGCGAAAGCCTTCATAGAGACTCGACCGGCGATGGCGTGGTCAACGACGTCGATAAGCTTCTCTGCATCGAGCCGATCAATCGGCCACAATTCTGCTATTATTAGTCTCTTTGCCGCATATTCAATCCCAAAAAAGCTTCGGCCGAGCTTGCGTTGGTTTTTTTCAACATTCGAGCGGGTTCGGGTTTCTCCGATCCTGGCCGAGCACCCAGGGCTCGCTCCGAGCAACGCCGACTTCGCATGATGACTAAAAAAGGCGAACTCACCAGGATGTTCTGCACGTCGAACGTCGTCACCAGCGAAGGGCACAGCCATGGCCATGGAGCCAATCACTCTGTTCGCACGGATCGCCGACCGAGCCAGTGTCGCCCGACGGTTGCGCGAAATCGCACCAGAGGTCGCGATCGAAGGCCGGCCGACAACTCGTGGAACGCGGTCATCAGCTTTCAGGCCAGCAAGGATGATCGCACGCTCACAGTTCCCTGCGACCCGTCCGACCGTAGGGGACCGAACGGATCCTCCCAGATGAGCGGGGTGCGGGTTTACCTATCCTTGGAGCTGGCTCCCTGGCCGGCCACGATTCCGGGGGGTGCAGAAATCCCATCAATCCCATACTCCGAGATTCCGGTAGACCGCCTGAAAGGAATCGCGAGGCCGCCTGTGTTCCTTTCTGGAGGAACCGTATGACCGATTCGCCCGCGACCCGGCAGAGTCTTCTGGCTCGACTCAGAAACCCAAGGGACGAACAGGCCTGGGTCGAGTTCGTGGCGATCTATACGCCGCTCATCGACCGGCTGGCGCACGCCAAGGGGTTGCAAGCGGCGGATGCTGCCGACCTCGCGCAAGAAGTCTTTCGGACCGTGGCCGGCGCGATCGACCGCTTCGACCCGGACCCGGCGCGTGGCTCGTTTCGGAGTTGGTTGTTCCGGATCTCCCGCAACCTGATGATCAACCTGCTGGCTGCCCGCCGGGTTCGCCCGCAGGCCACGGGCGATTCCGACGTTCAGGAGCTGTTGGACCGGGTGCCGGCACCCGACGGCGCGGAGACGGCCTTTTTTGACGTCGAGTACCGCCGACGGATCTTCCTCATGGGCGGCCGACCAGGTTCGCGGCGAGTTTCGGCCATCGACCTGGCAGGCGTTTTGGCTGACCGCGGTCGAGGGGCAAGACCCGCGTACCACGTCGCAGGCGATCGGCATCTCGGTCGGGGCGGTGTCCATCGCCCGGAGCCGGGTAATGGCCCGGCTCAAGTCGATCATCGAACTGGTCGAAGGGGAATCCGATTCCTGACGCGCGTTTACTTATAGGGAGAAATCACATGCCCTCGCGACCGTACGAATGCGACCAGAATCGCTTGCGCCTCTCGCTGGAGGACCGGCTGTCCGAGACCCAGCAGATCGAGCTGGCCGACCACATGGAGTGGTGCCTGGACTGTCGCCGAAGTGCTGCCAACCCAGATCATCCTCTGGGATGTTGCCACCCAGTCCGAGGTGCGACGACTGAGGGGGCATACCAACACCATCTGGGCACTGGCCTTCACACCCGACGGCAAATCCCTCGCCTCCGGTAGCATGGACCAGACTGTGAAGTTCTGGGACACCGCCAGCGGTCAGCTCCGTGAGACGATCGTGCCTGGCGAATCGGGCAGCAGCCTCGGGGCAAGACCGGGATCCGAGGGCGAAATAAGAGCGACGGAAGTGCCCACTGTCGAGATTGCAGGAGACTCATCAGCGATCGGCTCGGGAATTCCGAGCGGTTGTGGATGAGGAGATGACCCACGTCCACCATTTCTCGGAAGCGAAGAAGATCTCCGATGAAGGCGAGGAGGGGACATCGTCTGACGTCTCCTTTCTCGCTTCTCCTTCCGGTCCGTTATGGACGTCCCCATTTCATGATCACTGATCATCGGCTACGATTCTCTACCGGATCTCATGATTCTCGGATGTTCCTGATTCATGCAATCTACGTTGCATCAGTGTCGTTTGAGACCACTTTCGGAAAAAACCGCGCCGGCCGGTGTACGATCGGCCCCGAAGATCAGTTCTTACGAGAGAGCCGACGCCGATGTCGCACGGCCGGATCCTCAAGGGTCAGGCTGCCAGGGAAGTCTCGAAGGGACGGTATGGACTTATGTACTGCGATCAGATCCCAGCAAGACACGCCGATGGGCGAAGTAAGCTCCATCCACCTGCCGCCCGCGCCGGGCGGACCAAGAGCTGGGCTTGGAACCGCGAGCGGGCCGTACTGATCGTCGCGGTCCTGATCGCCCTGGCGTGGTTCACGCTCAGTGAAATCCCCCCAGAGCAAGCACATGTCGGATTCATCCGACGGAAGCACGATGCCTTGATCGTGTCCATGGTGCTATCTCCAGATGGGATGAGGATGGCCATGGCCGATTCCACCGGCGGCGTGAAGCTGCGCGATGCCGAGAGCGGCTGGGCGATCGAGCGCGACCTGCCGTTCGCGGGCTTTGCCTGCGCCTTGGCGTTCTCTCCTGACGGTCGATTCCTGGCCGCCGGAGGGAGCTCTTCCGGGATCACCCTTTATGACCTGGAGTGCGATGGCGCGGCACGGTCGATTCCGGTTCCGGTTGCTGGAGTCAAGACCCTCGCATTCTCGCCCGATGGCCGGACCGTCGCGGTGGCGGCCGGCAAGGACGCGCGCATCTTTCTGTGGAATCTGACCGCCGAGCGGATGGACCGGATGCTGCATCCGACCTCCATCGTCCTGAGTCTCGCCTACTCCCCGGACGGCCGTTACCTGGCTTCGGGTGGACGAGACGACCAGTCGGCAGTCATCCTGTGGGATCCGGAGACGGGCTCGAGTCGGCTCCGGCTCGAGGGAACTGAAGGCCCGGTCTTCGCCATGGCCTTCTCGCCCGATGGCTCGCTGCTGGCGACGACCAGCCGGTTCGAGCGCCGCGTCCGAATCCGAAGCGTGACGTCGGCCGCGAGGGATCGGGTGGTCGAGGGACATCGTTTCGGCACGAATGGCGTCGCGTTTTCTCCCGATGGTCAGACCCTGGCCACGGCCGGCAACGACGGCATGGTCCGGCTCTGGACGGTAGCCACCGGGCGGCAGCAAGCCCAAGCCGCCCTGGATGGATACGCAATCGCGATGCGCTGCGTGGCATTCTCCTCATCGGAAGGGTGGCTCGTGGCGACGTCCCCGAACGACGGTGATATCCGGATATGGAATCTGGCCGAGGTCGGCCCGAGGTGAATTCCGACCGTCGAGGCTGACGCGCCTGGAGTCGTCGGGCGGGAAAGCCTGACCGACTTCTCCCGTCCAATCAAGGGAAACTGTCAAACCCGTATCGCTGATCGATCGGGAGACGGAGCGTTTTGAGGAACTCGATGAGGTCCTCCTGAGACTCAGCGGGTAAAGCCTTGAAGGCTGCGATGACGGGGGACGCGTCGCTGCCCGGAGAGTCATGGAGCAGGATCGCCTCCATCAGGGACTGGGCGCGGCCGTCGTGCAGCCAGGGGCCGGTATCGGCGAGCCCCCAGAGCGGTCGAGTGAGGAACTCATCCTCGGCGACACCGGCAACCGTGGGCTTGTCGACGTCGGTCGGCTGGCGGAACTCTTCCCCCATCGGCTCGCTGAGCAGACTGCCCATCTTGTGCCGCTTGAAGTCCGTGAAGAGAGGCACGTCGATCGAGCCATCGGTGTTGACGGGGAGGCGCGGCAGGGACTCCGACAGAGGAGCGGACAGTTCCGGGCCTTCCGCACCGGCCGCGTCGACGGGCTGGAGATCCACCAGGTTGAACGCGTAGCCGTCGTTCTGGGTCCGGGCGAGATAGCGTTGATCGAAGGCGCGGCGTGGCTTTCTTGAGGGCGTCGAGGGTCTTCTCGTCGCCCGCCCCATCGGCGGGGACGTCGGCCGGCTTGATGATCTCCAGGAAGCGACGGTAGCTCGGAAGCTGGGTGCTCGACTTCCGCTGGGCGGAGAGGCCGATGCCGTTCCTCGCGTATTCGACAGGGCCGAACTCCTTCTGAGAGGCGCGGGGGTCGCGTACGACGACGATCGGGCTGTGGACGTTCTGCGATGGGGTGTGGCACGACGAGCAAGACGTATCGCGGGCGACGAGCAACTCGCCCATGAAGATTTTCCGCCCCCGTTCGGCCGACTCGCGCTTCGCCTTCGACAGAGGGACGATCTGCGTCGGCGGCCGGATCGTCATGGTGAAGATCGTGAGCGCCGAGACGTCGCCGATCGACAGCTCGTCATCGTGTCCATCGAGGTCGCCATCGTGGATTTCGTTGGGCGTGTCAAAATACGGATTCTTCTCGCGTGCCTGGATTCCGAAGTGGAACGAACACGCGTCCTTGACGAAGTTCCGCTCGTTCGAGGCGATCCCTTTCCATTGAAACGGCCGGACGATCAGGTCGTGGCTGACGCCGACGACCTGCGAATAATCGACGACGAACTTGCCGAAAGTCGTTTGCTCGGGCATGGCGGTCATCTGATCGAGGATGGCTGCGAAGTTGACCGGATCGCCGGCGTTGCCGTTGTAAGTCACGGCCCAGGAGCCGTACTGGGTGGTCTTCCCCTGGAGGGGCTCGACGATCTTCATCCCGGGTTGCTGGACCGCCAGCTTGATCGCTTTGACCTTCTGGGCGAGGAGCTCGGACGTCATCTCCTCGGCCAGTTCCTGGGCGTAGCCGGTCCCGAAGACATGCGGCGGGTTGCGGATGAACTCGAAGATGTGATAGGGAAGGTCGGGGTTGATGTAGGCATTCGAGGCAGCGCCGGCCGGCCCGCCGACCGTGCTTTGCTTGCGGGTCAAGGCGTAGGAGACCGTGCCGGGCAACCGTGCCGAGCCGATCGAATTGTGGCACTCGAAGCAACTCTGAGAATCGAGCCCGTTGAGCCGGTAATAGGGGAAGGTCGCCACGTCGGTGACCGGGCTGAGCGAAGGCAGCGCGAAATTCAGCAGCCGGTTCAGATCGTCATCCGAGATGTTCGAGCCGAGCTTCGCCTTGAGCCTCTTCAGGTTGTCCTGGAACGACGCCTCGCGCGGACCGGGCTGGCGGACGCCGTTATCGATCCGTCCGCCTTCGCCGTAGCCATCGTCCTTGGTGAACGGCGTGGAGAACAGATGGCGGCCGTTCTCGACGATCACCCGGAGCGGGTATTTCCCTTCGATCAACTTGTCCTGATCGATCCGCTTGATCTTGAAGAAGATCGGATCCTGACCAAACGCCGGTAAAGCCGCGAGCCAGTAGACAGCCAATGCGAGACCCGCAAGGTTCCACCCGACGCCACGCCGCGACACGTTTTCACTCATGGTTCGCTCCTCTAGGGTCAACGAAATTGCGGAATTGATACCGTCACACACAGCCAACATCACCGGGGCGGTCCGCCCGCCTTGCCGTCGTCGCGTCTTGAACCTCGCGAGATCTCGATCGGCTGCGGACCCGAAACCGGCCGAATCAGGGGCAGCCCGCGTCGATCCAGTCGGCGATCTGCTGGATCTGCGGGTCGGGCACCGGGTCGTAGCCTTCGGGCATCCGGGGGGCGAAGGTCCCGTCAAACGGCGTGATCCCCTTCAGCGCCTTGATCAGGTTGGACCCGCCGGAATTCCCGACGACCAGGAGCGGCTTCCCCTCCACCGTGAGCTTGACGAAATCATCCTTGGTCTTGTTCCGCCAGAAGTTGCCATGCTTTCCGATGTCGTCGCCGTTGACGGCGTTTTCGAGGATGTTCTGCACGTCGGTGAAAGTGGTCATCACCTTGGCTCCTGAAGAGGGTCGAGTTGGAATGCGCGGACGCTCTCACTACGCGAGGCAGGGGGCAACCCCACCTCGGGTCCGGGGATCACTTCAGTCCGAAGACAGTCAGACGGTACTGCGAGCCGACGAACACCCTGCCGTCGGCGACGGTCGGGACGCTGAATTTCACCGCTGCGCCGGGGAGGTCGCGAGACAACGCGCCACCCTGCGTGCTATTGTAGAGTTCCTTGAGCGTCGATGCGTCGTAGGCGTGGAGGATCGCCGGGTCGCTCGGCTGGTAGCCCTCGGCCCGGATGGCCCAGACGATGGCATTGGCCGTCCCCATGGCCGAGATGCTGGGCGTGGGGGCGGGCTGCTTGAACGGTCGATCGGAGACGATGGTGCTCGACTTGAGCTTTCCCTGGTCGAGCTGGAAGAGCTTGATCGGATCGCCGTTGCCGGCGTAGTAGAGGTTGCCGTTGAAATAAGCCGGCATTCCAAACTTCTCGCCGACGGCCTTGGGCAGGGCCTGGACGACGGCGTCGCCGCCCATCGGGCCTCGCCTAAATCGACCCATGTTGGCGCGGTCGACCAGGTAGATGGTACCCTCCTTGCCGGCGAGGACGAGGAGGTCGGCAGGGCCCGACCCTTGAGGGGGGAGAAGGACGACGCCCCCCGAGCCGAGGTCCAGGTCGCTATTGATCGGGTCGGCCTGATCGGCCTGGCCGGTGGGGGTAAAGAAGTCGACCACCTTGAGGTTGGAGCCGTCACGGGCGACCTTGAGGACGCTGTCGCCGAAGTTGCCGTGGTCCGGGTCGTCGGTGCCGTTGCCGGTCGAGAAGTAGATGTTGCCGGCAGCGTCGGCCGCGGGTGCCCCGCCCGCCTGCCAGATCCCGCCCCGGCCGCCATCGGGGGTCGTGTTGAAGACCAGCGGCGGCTTTCGAGGATAAGCGGCGTCGAAGCCGAGAAGCCAGCCGTGGTAGGGGTTGGTGTCGCCGTGCGATGCCCAGGCGACGTAGACGGTCCCGTTGTTGAGCAGCAGCCCGGCGCGTTGGTTCTGGCTCAACGGATTGAAGCCCACGTACGGTTGCCCGGACGAGTCGGTGCCGTCGTGGTCACCTTTCAGGCCGGCGTTGGCCGGGTCGTGGAAGCCGTTCCCTCGGCCCGGGTAGATCGCCCCGATGGTCACTGGCCCGCCGAACTTCTCCTCGCCCGTGCCGAGGTCGAGGGCGTGGAGTCGCTGGATGTAGGAGGGCACCCTCGTCAACACCTTCGCCTTGGATACGACGTAGATCGTGCCGGTCGAAGGGTCGATGACCGGCGTGCCAATGATCCCGATCTCGGGCCAGATGTCGTAGTTCTGGACGTCGTTCTCACCCTGCTGCATCTTGGCCGAGGGCACAGTCGTCTCGCCTGGTTGGAGCAGGCTCCGATACCAGATCGGCGGGGTGTTCGGCCGAACGCTCGGGTCGTCGGCGTCGAAGGCGTAGACGCTGTCGTGCTGGGTCGCGACATAAACGAGGTTGTGGGCTTTGCCGCCGACCATCACGCCGGCCTTGTAGAGCGGTTGAGCGTAGACGTGGCCGTCGACGGTCCTGGAGAACAGGGGGCCGAACTTCCCCACTATGACGTTATCGGGCCGGAGCTGCGACTCGTTCGGGTTCAGGCCGGTCCGGGCGTTATCGTTGTGATAGGTCAGGACGTCCGCCCCCGGGGCCGGCGCGGCCTCGAAGATGGCGAAGACCAGCGCGAGGCTGGCCAGATTCCTCCGGAATGCGGGGGACATGATCGAGCCTCTGAGGTTCGGGGAAGGCCAGGTCGGCGGAGCCGGCCCGGGCCGGGTCTTCGGGCCTACGTGAAGTGCGTCAGGGTTTGCTGGTCCTGTTTCGCCATCCCCTGGAGCAAGTCGTCGGTGCCTCCGACGCTCGCGAGGATCTGGCCTTCCAGCACGATCGCCTCCCGGAGCCGACCGGCGTGGACCTGGCGCCTGTCGGCCGGGTCCTTGGGCAGCGGGAAGCCGGCGGTCGGGAGCCCGAACGGCAGGGCGGCCTTGCCGCCGCCGGCCTCGGCTCGGTCCATCGCGACCAGCTTCATCGACAACCGCCGGAGGTTATTGGTCATCTCGATCAGCGCGGTGTCCTTGAGGAACGCGCGGGGGGCCAGCGGGTCGATCAGGAGGTACTCTTCGAGGAAGCCGAGGAGCAGCGCGTAACGGCGATCGGCCAGCCTGGCCCAAGGCTGCGTCGCCGTGTTGCGGATCGCGGCCGGGTCGGAGGGATCATCGGAGATCTTCGGGTCGGTCGGCACGTCCAGAGTCGGCTCCCAACCGCCGGCTGCGGGATACGCCGGGATCGCGTCCTTGCCCCGGTACATGGCGAGGAAGCGGGCGAAATGCGAGGTCGTATCGTCAGCCTTGCCGGGTCCCTCGCCCTGGAGCCCGATGTCCTTGATGGCCGCCTTGGCGTCCTGGCGGGACTGGAGGGCGAAGATCCGCACGTTCGCGTTACCCGGAGCCCAGTCGGCCTGCGTTCCCTGCCTCGCCGCCGAACCGGGCTGGAACGCCTCGTCGGGAAGGTGCCAGGAGCTCGAGGGGGGATACAAGGCGTAGGCCTGGTAGGCGACTTGCTGAACCATCGCGTACCAGGGGTCGCCGCCCGCGGCGTCCTTCTCGATGTCGCTGATGTCTTTCGCCAGGACCACGCCGATCAGGGCGTAGAGGAGGCCGACGCGGTTGACCATCATTCCGCCATGACCCATCGCCAACTTGACAATGTCTTCGATCCCCTTGGCCGTGGTGGGGGACTCGGCCACGACGTACTTGGCGAGCGTCTCCTGCTTGAGCCGGCGGAGATGCGTGTCGAAAGGAAAGAGACCCTTGAGGACCGGGAAGTCCGCCCGCTCGAAGGTCGGGTCCAGGCCGAGAAAAAGGAGGAGGTTTTGAACGGTCATCAGGTGCCCCATCTCCTCGCGGGCGATCTCCGCGACGGTCAACCTCCAATTTCGCAGGGCATTTTGCTGCTGCGGGTCGGTCACGTCGGGAGGCTTGGGACTCTTCAGTGAATAGGCTGCATAAAGATACTGGATCATTAATGCGTGCTCGACCTCGGCCGCCTTCCGGAGCAGGATACGGGCCTTATCGGCCGACGTGGGCCAGGGGGACATGTCGGGCACATCGATCATCAACCGGCCACCGGCCAGTGCAGGGTCCGCTCGATCGCCGATCATCAGGCTCATCAGCGGGCTCGAATCGGGCACCGTCAACTCGTGCCGTACCCACTTCAGCTCGGGGTCGCGCATCGTCACACTATCCCTCGATGGTCAAGATTAGAATTTGCGTATCGATATGAAGCTTGCCATCTTGGTCGCCGGTGAATGGGCGGCCTCGGCGATAACACGATCGTCCCGATCTCAGTCTTGATGCCGCATCAAGCCGGTGCCCGCCCGCCCTGGGTGGTGCCGGTCGTCGTTCCACCGCGACCCCGAAAGGCGCGAGCCGGATTCCGTCAAGGTCGTCACAAGTCGGCAACTCGTCGCCGCGTCCCGGAGACAGCCCGGGACCAAGAAGCCTCGGTCTGGAGTTCACCATTCGACGAGAATCTTGTCAATCAGCAAGGATTCCTCACCCATTAATAATTAAGACAATGTGACCTGTCAAGTTTTTTCAGGTCTGACATTTCCCGTCCTGGGCGGATTCTAGCCTTTAGCCAAACTTGGCCAAAGCTTTAGGTCGCGTGCCCGGTGGGTGAAAAATTCGAAATCTCCGATACCCAAGTTTGTGATTATTTTCACCCATGCGAACGAAGCCCCAGGCTGGACCATCAATCTGTGGTCCGCCGTTCGAGCCGCGGGAGCACCCTCACGGACTTGCCGACAAGACGGATACTCGACTAACATCCAATGCATCATCGAGGACAATGGACTCAACCGTTTCGATGCAAGAGAGTACGTCACCTCTTCCCGGTACTCCCGGATTCTGGAACGGGCTGTGCGTGGAATGGACCGCGCGTGCCGGGATGGGGTAGCACAAGCAGGAGGTGAGGGCCATGATTCACGAGATCGTCGCATGCCTCCGGCCGGGGTTGTTGCATCGTCTGGCGATGTTGGTTGTGGTTGGGATGATGGTTTCCGGAAGAGTCCGCGCAGGACCACATCCAGGGCACCGCGGCCGGCCGCTCCGCAGAGATGACGCAGATTGCCGGATCGCTGTCGGCCTTCCGGGGCGAAGGGCCCGACCTTCGCCAGGTCAAACTTCGGCGCGAGCCGTTGCTCCGCTTCAGCGACCCAATCCGCGACGCGAGTGACGCGTCGCTGTGGGCCTGGGGTGAATCCGGCCAGCCGCTCGCGCTCTTCGCGATGGAGCTCCAGCCCGACCCGACCGGTGGCGAGGGCACCACGAAATGGGCTTGCGAGTTCATCTCGCTTGCCTCCGACCCCCTGGAGGTCCGCGCCGGGGACAGCCCGACCGACGTCGGATCGCCGAAGGCCGCCCCGTCGCTGACAGATCGCATCCTCTGGAGGCCGACGAAGCCCGGCGTGACGTTCCGCGAATTCCCCGACGCGCCGACGCCGGCCGTGTCCTCGACGGGGCGACTCGCCCAGATGAAGGAACTTCTGAAGCGGTTCACGTGCACCGCGCACCCCGGCGAGACGATCGTGCTCCGCTTGATGCCACATCCCGTCGTCCGTTACGCCGACACGGAGGCGGGATTAATTGACGGGGCCCTCTTCGCGTTCGCCAGCGGCACCAACCCCGAAGTCCTTATCCTGCTCGAAGCGCAGGGACCATCCTCCAAGGAGGCGACGTGGCATTACGCGGTCGCCCCGATCACCGTGGCGCCCTTCGAGGTCAAGATCGACCGTCGAGAGGTCTGGTCCAAGCCGTACCACTCCACCGCGCGGAACAGCCCGAGCGGGCCCTATTTCACGACCCATCTCCCCCGGAAGACGAAGCCCTCTCCGTGACGCAGCGCAGTCAGCCGTTCTCCGCTCCGGGCCGAACGCGGGCCGGGATGCTCTCGGGCTAGGGTGTCACGCTCCTTCGCCGTCGCCTGGAGACGGCATAGACGGCCGATCGGACCTCGAGAAGCGGATCGTCGGAAGCTTCGATCCCGTCGACCAGATTGAGCGGATCGAAGGCCAGGGCACGCTGCGCCGCGTCATTGTCGGCGACCTTGCCGGTAATCGACAGGACGCCGAGCTCGGCGGTGGGTCGGTCATCGGGCCAGACCGCCGTCGCGTCATTCACGGGATCGCCCTCGGCCGCCAGTTGCACGACGACGCGAAACCGGACCGGGCCCTTGACCAGTCGCTCGCCGATCTCGTCGATCAAGAAGTTGGGCGGCTTCTTGGCGGCCTCCTCGGCGGTCAGGAACTTCGATCCCGATTCCGGCCGGAGTTGATAGCGGCCGAATCGAGACTTGCCCTCGCGATTGGTGAATTCGAAGGCGTTGATCCCGAAATAGGGCTCGGTGGCAAAGCTGGCCGGGGTCGGCTTCGGCGCCGTCACGACCTTCATCGCCTTGGGATGCGCCGCCAGGAACTTGTCGAGCGGCGACGGCTTCGGCGCACCGGGTTTGCTCTCGGCCACGGCGCGCAGGAAAGCCAGAAAGTCTTCGCCGTTGGCGACGACGAAGCCGTTGAAGGCGTTGGTCACGATGTCGGTGATGCTGCCGTCGGGCAAATGGAAGCGGACGGCCATGCCGTGCGGCCCGGCCTCGGGTATGCCGTCCGGGATGTTCGGGATGCCGGTGCTGTCCGAGAAGCGGACCGTCAGCCGCACCGGTTTGTCCTGGAGATGAGGGGCCTTCGACAACGTGGCGGCCGAGGCCGCGGGCGTGAACTCGCCCTCGCAAACGATCCCCTTGGCATGGGCCGCCCGGAAGCCGGGGTGCTTGCCGAAGAGGCCATTCATGGTGTCAACAATCTGCTCGGCGAGGCTCTTGGGCTCGTCGGCGTTTGCCGTTCGGACGCAGAACAGGGTGGTCGCCGCCAGGGCGTGCAGGGCCGCTCGCCTGCTGAGTTCTCGTGCCATCGGATCCTCCTTACTGGGTGATCGGGGCAGTGGCCGGACGATGACCGGCCCGACTCCGGTGCGAATCTCGCGGTATTCTACATCAGGCGGGCAACCGGCCGGGAGAGTGGGCTCATGGAGGATTCCGAACATTGACACTCCTCGCTCGTCACCACCCCGATTCGACGGAGATGTCGCGATGAAGATCCGCGAGCGACTCTCGGAAAAGGTCCCCGGAACCGCGAATTCCTGGGAGTTTCCGGGCCGCAGGCGTCCGGAGTGAACGCTCGGCCCGGAATCGTTGAGAAGTTACGAAAAGCGCGGGAATGGTCGCCTGGATTTCGAGGCGCGTCTTTCTGACAATGGAGTGCGACCACCCAAACCATCGACGGAGCGCCTATCTTTCGACTTTCCGAGAATCTTCAACAGGTCGCTACCCCGCACTTGACGACGTGCGAGAGAGGATATCATGAGTGGATCATCAGCAGGAGATCGCACCGAGCGGCCGGGGCACTTCCTCGACGAGTTACGGGCGACGTTCGCGAATGGCGCGAACCGGCCCGCGATCGTTCAACAGGATCGATCGTGGACCTACGGGGAGCTCGATGCGAAGGCGCAGTCGATGCGCCGCGCGGCTCCGACAACTGGGGGTCAATCCCGGTGACCGGGTCGCGATCGTGACCTCGGAGAAGCGACCGTTCCTGGCGGCCCACCTGGGGACACTCTACGCAGCCGGCGTCTCGCTTCCCTTGAACCCGCGGTTCACCGGCGACGAGTTGCGGTTTTTCCTCCAGGACAGCGGGGCGCGGGTCGTGGTGGCCGGCTCGGACGTGCACGCGGTCGTCAACACCATGCGACCGGATCTGCCCGGGCTCCGCTCCCTGATGCTCGATGCCGAAGCGTGGGAGGCCCCCGAGGGCGAGATCGCGGAGCCCACGATCGACCGCAACGCGGGATGCCTGATGCTCTACAGCTCGGGCACGACCGGCCGGCCCAAGGGGGTGTTGCACAGCCACGCCAACCTGGCCTCCAGCGTGCGGGCCATCCAGACGTGCTGGCGATTCACCCCCGACGATGTCCTGGTCAACGTGCTGCCCCTGTTCCACATCCATGGGCTCTCGTTCGCCACGCACCTGAGCCTCTTGACGGGCGGCTGCATGCACATCGAAGAATCGTTCCATCCCCGACGGACGCTGGAGGTCGTGGGGCTCGGTACGGTCTTCATGGCGATCCCCACATTCTATTACACGTTCCTCGATCGCCCCGAGTTCCGGGAGGTCGCGCGCGCGTGGTCGAACGTCCGGCTGTTCACCTGCGGCTCGGCGCCGATCCGGCCCGAGGTGCTGCCCGAGCTGGAATCGATCCTGGGCCGGCCAGTCATCAATCGGTACGGGATGACCGAGGCGCACGTCATCACGAGCCTGCCGCTGGACGGGCCCTGGCCCCAGGGTTCCGTCGGCCTGCCGCTCGAGGGCATCGAGGTCCGCGTCGTCCTGGACGACGGCACGCCCGCCGGGCCGGGCGTGGTCGGCTCGGTCCAGATCCGCGGGCCGAACCTCTTCCGCGAATACTGGCGCAGGCCGGAGGCCACGCGCGACGCCTTTGCCTCCGGCTGGTTCGATACGGGCGACCTGGGCTCGCGCGACCAGGCGGGGTTCCTCACCCTCTCCGGCCGCAAGCACGACCTCATCATCACCAACGGGTTCAACGTCTATCCCCAGGTCGTCGAGCGGGTGATCAACGAGTGCCCGGGCGTAAGGGAATCGGCCGTCGTGGGCGTCCCCGATCAGAAGCGTGGCGAACGCGTCGTCGCGGTCGTCGTCCGGTCCGACGAGACACTCGCCGAACGCACCCTGCGCACGTATCTCGGCGACCGCCTGGTCGACTATCAACGCCCGGCCGACATCCTCTTCGTCCCGAGCCTTCCCCGCAACACCATGGGCAAGGTGCTGAGGCGCGAGCTGCGCGATCAGCTCTCTACGGGTGAGAAATGACGGGTGGCGGGCGGAATGGATTTCCGGACCCGCCACCCAGCTCCCGCCACCCGCGGGGCTCATCGGCTCATGGCGATGACCCTGCTCGAGCGAACGTCGGCGGGCCTGGCTTCGGTGGGAGCCTTGAGGCTCTTGAGGAAGCCGACGATCGCCGCGCGATCGGCGTGGTCGAGCGATTCATAGGCATGAGTGACGATCTCCGCGTCCCCCCGATGGCGGCGGATGGCGGCTTCGAGGGTCGGCGTCGCTCCATCGTGGAAGTACGGAGCACTGTCGGCAACGCCCCAGAGCGGCGGCGTCTTCCATTCATCCGGCAGTGGGTAGTCATTAGGCAGCGGGACGCTGGTCTCCTCCGAGTATCCGCTGGCCTTCTTGTCGGCGATCTGATGCAGCAAGAAGTCGCTGTAAACTCCCGAGACTCCGGCCAGCTCGGGAGTATGACAGATTGTGCAGCCGATCTGCCCGAACAGGGCCTTGCCGCGCTCGGCCTGGTCATGCCCCCGCCGATCGTCCGGCAGGACTTCCACCGGACGGGGCAAGGTGTCAACGTACGCCACCAGTGCGCGGAACTGCGACGCGTCGAGGTCGGCATCCACCTTCGCATGCGTCCCGTGCGTCCACGGCCGGGCCTGCTCCATCATGGGGTTGCCCAGCCCGAGCTCGTTGGCGCACGCGGCGGCGACGAACTCCTCCAGCGTGGCGAACTGGGCCTTCCAGCCGAACTTGCCGATCCGGCCGCCCGCCAGCTCGCGAGGCCGGCCCGGTGGGACGTTACTCAGCTCGGCCAGGATCTCCTTGCCGACGACCTGCCACAACCGTTGCCGCCCCTGGTGCACGATGCTCTTGCCCGAGATCCGGTCAACCCAACCCGCTCCGAACAGCGCCGTCGGGTTGACCGGCTGCACGTGCACCGGGTCGAAGTCACGCGTCTCGACGGTGCAGCCGCCGACGATCTTCAGCCCACTCTTCACGATGGGGAAGAAGTCGCGGAGCCCGGGCGCACTCTCGCGGCATTCCTTCGAAACGGCGAAGCTATGGATTACCCCCCCCTGCACCTCTGGCCGGCCCGGCACCGGATGGGCCTCGAACGACGCCACGTTGTGCCGCGCATCGCCGCCCCCGCCCACTCCCCCCTGGAAGTGGCAGGCCACGCACGACCGCTCGTTGAACACCGGGCCCAGCCCGTCGCCCGACGCCATCGAATCGCCCGGCTCCCACTCGTGCTCGAACAAGACCAGCCCCGCCTGCCGCACCTCCGCGCTCGCGTGCGGACTACTCAGCACCGGAATCCCCGGCGTGAACACCCACAACAACCACGACGCGACCAGCACCGACAGCCCCACGCCCATCCGCCGCCGCGCGATCGCCAACGCGCTCTCCCTCATGGCGAGAACCTCCCGTGGAGAAAACCCCCATGCCGCCGTTACCACAACGGCAGGATCGGCCCGGAAACCGGTAACGTCCGGCCTCCGGCATTTGTCCGACATCGGACAATTGTAGAGAGTTCGTCCGATGCGATCAAGAGGGTTGAAGGTTTCTGCGAATCATTCTGCTCAGGATCGATCTTGATCAGAAGAACCGCCCGGTTCTCCTGGTGCCGCAGGGGCGGGGGCGATTCGACGTCGGGGCTCCTCATCGTCCCGATCCGTTACATCAGACCACGCTCACGCGATCGAGACGACCCGATGCTGGATCTCGTTCCGTTTCCCTCGGGGCGACTTGAAGGGGAAGATGCCCAGTCCGAGGTTGGCGGCCAGGGGGATGTGCTGGGGCTGCCGGATATCGAAGCCCTCCGTGTTCAGAGGGTCGAGGCCCAGCTTGCCGGAGGCGCCGACCGGGGGCAGTCCCTTCTCTTTCCGCTTGGCGTCGACGTAACGCCAGGCGACATGGTCCATCGCCACGGGGTCGGTGGCGAAGAGGAGGGCGTTGTTCTCCCAGGTCCATTCCGGCTTCCACGCACTCGGTCCGCCCTGGTAGACCCCCTTGATCCCGTCCATGATCTGGAGGACGCACTTGCGGCGGATGACCGGGTGGTTGACGACCTGCGGGATGAACTGGTTGCAGACGTTGGTGTCCGGCGTGCCGTGCGATCGGCAGACGTTGTTGACCAGGCCATGGCTCATGTTCTTGAGTGCCCCGGTGACCCCGGCCGAGCCGTGATCCTTCAGGACGGGCAGGAGCACCAGCTTGTTGACACGCCGAGTGACGAGCAGCCCGAGGTGCGAGCGCCGGGTACGGTCGTCCCGGGGATCGAGGCCGGGCATGACCAGCTCCATGACCATGAATTCGTCGGGGTCGTAGCCGGTGGTCCGGGCGAGGTTGCCGGTCTTCCGGTCGTCTCCCTTGATGTCGATCTGCTGTTCATTGTAGGCGATCCCCAGCCCGGTCCAGGCGATTCCGTCGGGTACGGCCTCGTGGATCTTGGCGTCGATGAGCTCGTCACGGTACCGCTCGAAGACGACGATGTCCTTGGTCTTGATGCCGGCGGCCTGAAGGCCGGCGATCACTTCGAGCATCAGCTCGAAGGAGGTGGTGGCCAGCGGCCTGCCGACCGGGTTCATCTTGACGCCGACCACATCGCCCGGCTCGAAGAAGCTGCGCCAGGCTTCGACGGCGTCGGTCGCGCCGGTCAGCTCCTTCATGCCGCGGTCTATGGCCGCATGGATCGCCCCGCGATCCTTGACGCCGCCCTGGATCATCCGGGGGTTGCGGACCTCGATGACCCGGCCGGGATAGGGGCCGGGGATGCCCCATTTCTGGTTCGCCTCGGCCTTGCCGGCGGCGGCCTTGGGCTCCTGAGCCGAGACGTAGGTCAGGGACATCCCGGCCAGTGCGGGGACTGCCGCGCCGGCGGCCAGGAACTGTCGGCGGCCCAGGCCGCCCAAGGCGTGCTCATGATCCGACATCGCAAGTGCTCCTGTGATCCGGACACGAAGAGATCCAGACGATCTGCCCTCGATTCAAACCCCAAGGCTACCCGGTCCCGACAGCCGCCGCAACGACGACCCAGGGCCGCAAATCCCCAAGGCATCCGCGATTGACCGATCCGAATACCCCGGCGACAATGATTCCAGAACCGAGACTTTGAAAAAGAGGATCCGTCCGATGCCCTCACCGTTCCCCGGAATGGACCCTTACCTGGAGAGCCCGGACTGGTTTCCGGATCTCCACGGTAGTCTGATCATCTTCATGAAAGGCGCGCTTCAGCGTAGTCTGCCTGGACCCTATTATGCTCAGTCGAGCCAGCGGATCTGGCTGGAATACACACAGCGACACATGGAACCCGACGTCGAAGTCGTCCATTCGGCTCCCAAGCGACGAAAGCGGCGCGGCGAAGGTCTCGCCCTGCTCGCCGAGCCACGCGAAGGTGGGCCCTTGGTCGTGACGGTCGAGACCATCGAGCACGGGCCGTTCAAGCAGTCCTTTCTGGAGATCCGGCGGCGGCGCGGCAAGGAGGTCCAGATCGTCACTTCGATCGAAGTCCTCAGTCCGTCCAACAAGAAGCCCGGCAATACCGGGCGCGAGAAGTTTGTGGAGAAACAGAAGAAGACCCTGGAAAGCGAGACCCACCTGGTCGAGATCGACCTGCTGCGCGGCGGGACGCACACACTGGCCGTTCCCAGGGATCTCGTCAAGGCCCAGGCCGGCTCGTTCGATTACCTGGTCTCGATCCATCGCTTCGATCGACCCAAGGAATTCCTGGTCTATCCGATCGTCATGAGTCAGAAAATCCCCGAAATCGACATCCCGCTGCTGCCGGGTGACCTCGACGTCCCGCTCGATCTTCAGGCCGTGTTCAACCAATCCTATGATTTTGGCCCTTATCAGAAGGAAATCGCGTACGGCAAGGATCCGATCGTGCCCCGACTGACTCCGGAACAGGCGGAATGGGCCGCGGCTCTGCTCAAGCCGAGGCGTCGACACAGGTGATACCCACGCGTGGATCGGGATGCGGAAGTCGGTTCACGCGCCCGTTGGCTGGGCCGTCGAATCGGGCAGCTTCAAACCGAGCGCGGCGATCTGCGGCAGGTAACGCGGCCAGTCAACGGCGATCGGCGGCTTGATGATCGGCTCGTCGATGTTGATGCCCAGCGACAGCGGGCGGACTCGCGGATGATGGGCCTGACGATCCACCAGAGGCAGGAGGTTCTCCTGCATGTCCTGGGCGCGTGCAGGCTTCTGCCGCTCCTGCTCTTCCCGGAACCGGAGCGCGATCTGGTGAAGTGTGACAATCCTCCAGAAGTGGTACCATTCCTCGACCATGACGTGCTCGCGGCACCAGTCCCACGACGCCAGGCGCTCGAGGTCGCTCTGACGGATGAGCAACACGCGGATGCAGCACTTGCGGACCACCTTCCGATCCTCGCAGGTGAGGGCCAGGAGCCAACGGTCCCTCCGGAACGACGCGGAGGCCAGGCTCCCGGCCACGTTATTGACCACGTCGTTGACGATCTCGAAGCCGGCTGTGCCCTCGGTCGCGAGGATCGGGTCGGCCAGGCTGGCCTGTTCGGCCAGGTGGCGGGTCACCCGGCGCAGGGCCACGTTGTCCAGAAGCTGGTCGATCGTCCGGGTCGGCAGCACGGTCCGGAGCTGGAGCACGTAGCGATCGACCCCACTTCCCCCAGTCGACGACTCGCCGATCGGCGTCAGCACGTTCGCCGAGAACACGACCTGGTCCGACCTCCCCTGGGTGATCTGGCGCCACTGGCGATACAGCACCAGCCAGCCGATGACCACCACGGCCATCGCCTGGAGGAGCCCCTCGAAGAGCTTCTCGGCGACGAACCGGCTGACGCCCCAGACGTCGAGGCCCTGGAACCAGGAAACCATCGAGGCCCAGATGTCGTGGAACCCAGAAGCCATCGTCGGTGTCCTCCTTCGTGGGGGAAATGAGCCCGGTCAGCACGATGTCCACCGCCGGAGTCCTCGAACAGATCGCGTGCGTCGCGAGCCCCTGAGTGTACCGGCCTGGAGGCTCGGCGTGAACCGACTGGTTGTCTCACTGCGATCACATCCCGGCGCCCTGCAGCTGTTGATGCGAGACTCATCCGCTCTCGATCGAATCGTGACCGATTGTCGTAGACGATGCACGCCGTTGTCGCGGCAATGCTTACAAAGCGCACGGCGGACAAGCCGTTTTTTCCAACGCGCACCCGCATGCACAGGTGCGGCAAGTCTCAAAGAGGAATTGGACCTATCCGTAAGGAAAGCCAAATGTTGCGACGGGGCCTCCAGGCAGCGCGTTGAAGAAACACAACATCCTGGCGAGATTCTGGACTTCGGTATTCCAATTGCTTAATGTGAGGATCATCGGACATCCACTTCTTCCATGGCTCCTTTCCCCAAGGAGGCGTCCATGAGCGCCAAGCAGCGTCGCAAGGTTTACGGAGTCCGTCGTGAGTCCCGTCGCCCGCGCGGCTGGACGCGCTGGTTCCACGAAGGGTTGCTCGAGGCCGACCCGGCCGCGAGCGTGCGGCTCCGCACCGTCCTCTGGGGTCCGAAATGAGAGCCGCTCAAGGCTCTTGATATTACAGCCTAGCCGATACCAACATATCCCATGCCATCCATTTTGGCCGGTCTTGCTGGGCGCGGGTCTTGACCGCGCCCTTGGCCGGCCCCGCAGGTTTGTCACTTCCGTTCATTGTCCATGAGACTCCTCGCCGAAGAGGGACAGCCTCACGAACCCGACGAGCTGGCGCGGGATGCCTCCCGTCACCGGCGACACGCCGTGAGATCCTGAGCGGGCGGACCTCATTCCCGTGGGGGCCTTGCAAAAGTCTGGCCGCACGGGCTAGGGATCGAGGAAGTGGTTGGCACTTATCGGTAAGTGATCGACGCCACGGCATCACCGATCCCCAGAGCCACGGCTGACTTCGGACCGGGTTTCCAGTCATCCTAAGTTTCGACGACTGAGGTGGATGGGGAAATTCTCGGGAATCGAGGCGTGGTGGACTCAGGCCAGGCGGGTGGGTTCGCCGCTCTCTCTCGCTCCGCTCACCCTGCGCGCTGACACGCCGCCAACGCCGATCTCGAGTCCGCGCCATCGCCCCACGTCCCCGATCGGCATCCGGCCCTTCCTCTTTTTCCGACCAGGCGCGTAACACGCGGGCGCCGACATCGTCTTCCTTCTCCAGAAGGCTGACCTCCGGCCGGAAGAGAGAGGCAGGGACGTAGCTGCGGGCCCCGCCCTCCCCAAGAACGCCAAGCTCCAGGTAGAGTGAGGCGCTTTCAGGGGAGATCGTGCTCCCAGATCGAGGAGTCGCGCGATGTCGCAGGCGGACGCGATCCCCGAGCTGCTCCTGTCCCAGGCCCGCGCGGGCGATGCCGCCGCGCTGGGCCAGCTCTTCGAGCTGTACCGCAACTATCTCCGGCTGATCGCGCGCTCGATGCTCGATGGGGCGCTGCGCCTGAAGCTGGATGCCTCCGACCTGGTGCAGGAATCCTTCCTCAAGGCGCACCGCCAGTTCTCCGGTTTCGCCGGGCGCGATGAGCCCGAGCTGATGGCCTGGCTGCGGCAGATCCTCGTCCGCACCCTCGCCGATCAGGCCCGATACTACCGCCGCCGGTCACGCAACGTTCGCCGCCAGGTCTCGCTGGAGCAGTTGTTGGAGCACGCCGGCGGCGCGGCCCAGCAGGCGCTGGCCGACTCGCTCCCCTCGCCCAGCTCGCTGGCCGTCCGCCGCGAGCGTGCCGTCCTCCTGGCCGACGCGCTGGAGAAACTGCCTCCCGACTATCGCGAGGTCTTCGTGCTGCGTAACATCGAGCACATTCCCTTCAACGAGATCGCCGTCCGCATGAGCCGCTCGCCCGGTGCCGCCCGCGTGTTGTGGACCCGGGCCATGCAGCGGTTGAGCCAGCTACTGGAGGAGAAGGAACCATGAGCGCCGAGGCTCCACGACCCCTCCAAGGCAACACCGGCGCCACGGTCGAAGAGGTCCGTCTTCAACACTCTGACACCTTGAGTCCCTCAAAAAACGGGGACTGGCTCCGAGTCTTCGAGGTGCCTGTCCCCCTTTTTTTTGAGGGACTCTTACGGTGGCGCGGTGAAAAGTTGGTCTTGACTGAGGTTCTCGAGCGCCCGGCTGAGTCATCTTTTGTGGCGCCGGACCGAGCCGAATTCGTCCCCCCCTTGCGAGAGACTGCTGAAAAAGTCTCGTCCAAGGGTCATGGAGTCACGGGGATGAGTTCCGTTTGTTTTCTCCGGTTGTGATCCCGTTTCGAGGCCCCCATGGGACGGTTTGTCTATCCTACGCAGCCCGCGCCGTTTCTGGATCGACCGCCCGGCTGCGCACCGACTTTCGCCCCCGACTCACACACCCCTCAGGCCGGCGCGCACTGTCCCTGCAGGGGCCGCTCCGGCACTTTCCATCAACTTCAACATCCGTTTGACATTTACGACAAATCCTATCAGCAATTCTTGAATCAATACCTTCGCTCGGCCCCAATACCGCGCCTGCCGGCCGTCGTGCCACCGGGCCAGTTCCCCCAGCTTCCGCTCGACCCGCGGGTGCTGCGCACGCACCTCCCGGTACCGCGGGGTCTGCGCCTTCGCCCGCGCGGCCCGGTAGGTCGCCTCGTGGTCATTCTTGATCACCGTCCGGCCGCCGGTGGTCGTCTCCGGCTTGGCCAGGCACTGCGCCCGCAACGGACAACCCGCACACTGCCCGGCGCTGAACCGGTATTTCCAGCCGGTGTCCTTCTGGTTCCGCGTCCGCGACTGGGTCGTCTGGCCCGCCGGGCAGGTCAGGGTCGGCCCGGCCGCGTCGAGCGTGAACGCCTCCGGCGGAAACCCCCCCGCGGGGGCCGGCTCCGTCGGCGGCACGATCACTTCCAGATTCAACCCCTCGGGATCACTCCACGGGTCGATCAGATCACCGCGGAAGCCGATCCCATCGATCGACAGCGTTTCGATGTCATTGCCCTGGGCCTGCTCTTCTTGCTCGATCAGGTGGATCGCGTTGGCCGCCTCATCGCCGTTGGCCGGCAGCACGTCGATGGCCGTGATCATCTCGCTATCGGCGTCCATACTGATGTCCAGCGAATAACCCGTGAACCACTGATGATGCCACCCCTTGCGCACCTCCGGGTCGTGCACGCTGACGACCTTATCCGGGGCCTCGACATGGTCGCGATCGTGAAGGATCTTGTGGGCCAAGTCCAGGGCCTGTCGCAGTCGTGGCAGCACCGGGTTTCCCGCGGGGGCGACCCGCTGTGCCGTCGCGAGCAGTTCGTCGGCCCAGGCCACTACCGTACTCAGGTGGGTCACGCGGTGCACCAACCGCTCAGGGTCCGGCAAGTGGGCGGTGGCGGCGTGCAGGCGTTGGGCCTCGTCGCGTTCCTGGGCGACCCGTTCCGGGTCCAAGAGGTCGGCCGCCTCCAGGAGTTGGGCGCGCGCCTCCGCGACCAAGGTCAAGGTCGAGGGGACCGCGATGTTGGCCAAGACGTGGGTCGCATCCTTGAGCCGGACGCGGTCCTTGATCAACCCCTTTTCCCGTGCTTGGGCGGTCAGATCCTGGAAAATCTGCTGATGGGTCTCGGGTCCCAACCGCTGGCGGAAGTAGCACAGGAGGCTGGGGTCAGGCAGAGGACTGCGCAGGCTGAGGTCGAGGAAGAACCGGCAGGCCATGTTGACTTGGCTTTGCTGGATGACCTCGCGGTCGGACCAGCCGTACTCGTACTGGAGGAATTCCAATTTCAGGAGCAACAGCGGCTCAATCGGTGGCCGCCCCAGGTTGGGATCGTACTGGGCCGCCAGGATCGGAGACAATCGGTCGAAATCGACCTTCTCCTTGAACCGGCGAGGAAATGGTCGGGGGGAACGATGGCGTCGAAGATCTCGCGATCCAACTCGGTGAGCCGGACGTACCGCGATTCAGCCTTCAGCATGGCGGGCTCCCGTGTGACCAGGCCCCAGAACGTGGCTTCCCATGATTGATACCATCACGAGGCGACTTTGTCAGCACTCTCTCGCAAGGGGGGGACGACGAGGCGCAACGAATCGCGGATGGAGCGCTCCGCTCTGTCAACCCCAACGTCTCACCGCGCCACTCTTACGGTCCCAGCAAATCATCGAGGATAACGACCGGCAGGCCAGGGATGTGACGAAAGGCAAAGTCATTCGTGAGCAGGAGCGTGCAAGCGCAAGAACTGGCGGTGGCGGCATGAATAGCATCGGGTGTCCGCAAACGGCTCACCTTGCGCGGAGACGTGCAGCCGCGCGAAGGATCGACGGCGTGATGGGGAGCAATCGGATTCCCGGGCAGACGAAGAAGTTCTCATAATCCGTCTCGAGGGCAGGATCGCCTTGTTTGAGCGGTCCGACCAGCGCCTCCAGGAGGGTCAATTCGCTGCTGACGACTTCGAGATCCGCCCTGGCCACGGACTCCCACAACGGTCGCAAGAGCGGCGCGGAGATCGGATGCTTCTCCACACTGGAGATGAAGATCTGGGCATCGGCGTAGACCGGCCCAGAGGACGGCAGGATCAACGATCCCATGCGTCCCGCTCCTCCTGGAATCGCCGCTCGACTTCATCCCACGTGGGCGCACTCCGCGGGCCGGGAGGCAGGGAATCCAGGAATTCGAGGACGGAGCGGCGCGGGGGGATTCCGGAGGACGTGGGATCAGGAAGACATCGACGTCTTGTCCCTCTTTCAATTCCGGAGCGGTGATCTCGATCCGGTTTCCGGACTGGACGCGCGCCGTGGTATGGAGGGCCGTCCGAAGCCCGTCGGTTGCCGTCGCCATGGACGATCCTCCTTTCGGCTCCTGGAACAAAGGCGAGCAATTGCCTTGAGTCTACCGCTACCGCCGCTGGCCACCAACCCAATCGTGAGGCGTTCTTCCCTGGCCGAGATCAAGGCGTTGAGTCGTGGATGGCGAGAAAAGGCGGCTTGCTCGCCGGGTATTGCTTTCTCCGGCCACGCGCCACCCGAGAGCCACCTGTCACTTCAGAAAAAATCATGCCCATCGATTTTGCGCGTGCGTTTCGGATAATCGTCGCGTCCTCTCAATTATCCTGATGCACCAACTTCGAAGAGGTCCAGCCGGGATGGTCCGAGGAGGGACCGCCCATGGTCAACGGGGACGCGATCATTGGTCGGCTGATCGAGGAGGCGCGGCACCGGGCGCCGGGGGCCCTGGACCGGCTGCTGGAATCGTATCGCAACTACCTTCGACTGCTGGCCCGCACGGGGATCGATGCCTCGCTCCGGGGCAAGGCGGATCCCTCCGACCTGGTCCAGGAGACCCTCATGAAAGCGCACCAGCACTTCGACCAGTTCCAGGGCCAGACCGAGGCGGAGCTGGTCGCCTGGCTGCGGCGGATCCTGACGCGGAACCTGGCCGACCGGGTCCGCCGGTTCAAGGCGGCCGGTGCCGGGCGGTCGGGCGGGAGCAGTCGCTGGACGACGTGCTCGGCGCGTCGTCGCGCGTCATGCTTGAGCTGGTCACTCCCAACGGGCATTCGCCCAGCCAGTCGGCCCAGCGGCGCGAGCTGAGTATCATCCTGGCCGATGCCCTGGCCGAGCTGGCCCCCGATTAACGCGAAGTGGTCGTGCTCCGGACCCTGGAGGGCCGGGACTGGGACGACGTCGCCCGCGCGATGGGCCGCAGCCCGGGCGCTGTCCGCTTGCTGTGGGCGCGGGCACTGAAGAAGCTTCGTCCCCTGATCGAGAGGCGTTTATGACCACATGGTCAGTGGAGTGGGTGAGTTCCGCGGGATATACGTCGGCGTTCGAGTGCCCGCCGAAAGCCAAGCACTCGGTGGCGCTCGGGCTCTATGACGACAGCCCTGCATCGCTTCGACGCACTCGTAGAGAAAGGCAGCCCGCGATCGCGAACAACGGACAACGGACAAATGTCGATGAACGAGCCGACTCACTCAGAGCAAGCCGCAAATCCACGAGCGAGGCCCGGCTGGTCGAGGTGCTAGACGCCTACCTGGCCGCGGCCCAGGAGGGTATTGCACCCGCGCGGGAGGAGTTGCTGGCCGATCATCCCGAACTGGCCGAGGACCTGGAGGCGTGCCTGGCCAGCCTGGAGTTCATCCGCCAGGCGTCGCTGACCGCGCCGCCGCTGGTCGTCGATTCGAAGGCGATCGAACCGGACGAAGGCGAGCCAGGCCTCGGCGACCTGGGCGACTTCCGCATATCGCGCGAGATCGGCCGCGGCGGCATGGGCGTGGTCTACGAGGCGGTGCAGCGTTCGCTCAACCGCCGCGTGGCGTTGAAAGTCCTGCCGTTCGCGGCGGCGATGGACCCGACCCAGCTCCGCCGGTTCCAGACCGAGGCCCTGGCCGCGGCCCAGTTGCACCACACGCACATCGTCCCGGTCTATTCCGTCGGCTGCGAGCGCGGCGTGCATTACTACGCCATGCAGTTCATCGAGGGCCAGACGCTGGCCAAGGCGATCGCCGAGCGTCGACTGCATGGAGGCGCCGCCGCCCGCCTCGGCCGCGCCCTCCCCTCCCCCCCCCGGGGGAAGGTGGCCCGAAGGGCCGGATGAGGGGGACCGCGGACTGCGCTGGGCGCGGGTTCCTGACCCCGCCCCGGCACGGACCGAAGGTCTCCCGCTGGAGTCCCGCCTTCCGGCGGAATCCGGACCGCGCTGAAGCCGCGAACTCCGACCCCGCCTCGGCGCGAAGCCACCGGCTCCGCGACCCCCTCCTCTCGCACCCGCGAGTACTTCCGAACGGTCGCCGCGCTGGGCATCCAGGCGGCCGAGGCGCTCGACCACGCGCACGAGTTCGGCATCGTCCACCGCGACATCAAGCCGGCCAACCTCCTGCTGGACGTCCAAGGCAACCTCTGGATCACCGATTTCGGCCTGGCCCGGCTCCAGGACGACGCGGGCCTGACGATCACCGGCGACCTGCTGGGCACGCTCCGCTACATGAGCCCCGAGCAGGCGCTGGCGAAGCGGGGCTACCTGGACCATCGGACCGACATCTACTCGCTCGGCGCGACGCTCTACGAGCTCTTGACGCTGCGGCCGGCCATCGACGGGCAGGACCGGCAGGAGGTCCTCCGCAAGATCGCCGAGGATGAGCCGACGCCGCTCGCGCCGGCTCGATCCCGCGATTCCGCGCGAGCTGGAGACGATCCTGCTCAAGGCGATGAGCAAGGAGCCGGGGTCGCGGTACGCCACGGCCCAGGAGC
Organism: uncultured Isosphaeraceae bacterium; assembly: GCA_963845695.1. Classification (GTDB taxonomy): domain Bacteria; phylum Planctomycetota; class Planctomycetia; order Isosphaerales; family Isosphaeraceae; genus CAWJTV01. The sequence continues at coordinate 127,126 of CAWJTQ010000033.1, forward strand.
TGGCCGACGACCTGCGGCGGTTCCTGGAGCACCGGCCGATCAGGGCCCAGCCGGCCGTCGCTCGTGGAACGGGCGGCGAAATGGTCGCGGCGGCATCGAACGCATCGTGGCCTCGGCCGTCTTGATCGTGATCCTGGCGGCCGCGGGCCTCGGTGCCAGCATGGTTCTGATCGTGCGCGAGCGTGCCGAGGCGGTGCGGCAACGGGATCGGACTCGCCACCATCGTTATGTGGCCGACATCCGGCAAGCGTACCAGCTCGCGCAGAATGGTCAGGGCCCAAAGGCGCTCGAACTGCTCCATAAGTACCGGCCTGCACCGGGCGAAGAGGATGTGCGGAGCTTCGCCTGGTACTACGTCATGCGTCTCTGTCATGGAGAGCGGCGAACCCTCCGCGGCCACAAGGGCGCGGTCTATCACGCGGGTTTTTCTCCCGACAGCCACACGCTCGTTTCCTGCGGCCTGGATGGCACGGTGCGGTTCTGGGACGTCAACTCGGGCCGGCCGCTGTGCACGATTCCTGACCCGGGCCATGCGGGCGAGGTCAATTCCGCCGAGTTCTCCGCCGACGGCCGCACCCTCGTCACGGCCAGCGATGATGGTAGGATCCGTCTCTGGGAGGTCGCCACGGGTACGCTTCAGGCGACGATCCCCGCGCACAAGGAGGATGCCTGCGTCCGGTTCACGCCCGACGGTCGCCGGCTGCTGTCCGCCGGGCGCCGGGACCGTCTGGTCAAGCTCTGGGACCTGGCGACGCACGAGCCACTCCAGTCGATCAAGGCCAGCGAAAAAGACATCGACAATGTGGTGTTCTCGCCCGATGGGACGATCCTGGCCACCGCGGGCGAGGATGGATTCGTCAGGCTCTGGAACGTCGCGGACCTCAGCGCCAGACGAAGTCTTCCGGTCGTGGGAGGACCCGTCTATGGTCTGGCCTTTTCGGCGGACGGCACCTGGATCGTCACGGGGAATGTCGCGGGCGACCTGAGAGTGTGGGATGTCTCCAACGGCGAATTGCGGGATGCATTCCGGGGCCAAAAGCATATCGCGGATATTCAGTCCTTGGCTTTCCTGTCCGGAAATCGCACGATCGTCTCGGCGGGCGGCTACGGGATCCTCAAGCTCTGGGATGCGGCCAGCGGACAGTGCCTCGGTTCGTGGCTGGGTCACACGGACAAGATCTGGGGCGTTTCGGTCTCACCCGACGGGACGACCATCGCCACGGTCAGCAGCGACGGGACCGTCAAGCTCTGGGACCCGCGACCAATTCAGCTCATGCGCCACCCTCACATTGTTGACCGCCCGTGACGGGGGGACGCCAATGGCTGTCGCCTACACACCGGACGAGCGGACCTTAATCGTTGCCCGGGGGGTCGGTGCGAGAGACTTCTTCCCTCGCGATGACACACACGGCTATATCGTCAATGCGACCCTGGAGGTCAGGGGCTTCGATTTGATCACGGGAGGGGAGAGCTTCCACCGAATCTTCGAAAGGGGGAAATCCACTCTACGGCGCCAATCTGAACCACCGAGGGGGATATGCCTACTTCTTCCACCCGGACGGTACGGTAACCACCTGGGAGGTCGGGACTGGAATGCGATTGGCCACAATTAGCCGGGTCGCTGCCGTCGGTTGGGCGTCGGATTCACTCCTGTTCGTGCAGCGGCCAAGCAAACCGATCGAGTTGGTGAACGCGGCCACCGGCCAGATTGGGAATCCTGCCGGGAACGGAATCCTTGATCGTGCTGGCGTCTTCATCACAAGGCGAGTTCCTCGTGGGTCGGATCCACGATCAACTGGCCATCTGGGACAAAGCTACAAACCGTATTGCGCGGACTCGACTCCTGGACCGGCCCGTGACGTCAGCGACCTTCTCGCCCGATGCGGCCACCCTCGCCGTCGGCGACACCGGCGCGGTGATCCAGTTGTGGGACGTGGCCACCCTGGAACCGCGCGAAACGCTCCTGGGCCATTCTGACGCAATCCGCAGTTTAACCTTCTCCCCCGACGGGAAGACACTGGTCTCCGACAGCAAGGACGGGACGGTCAAGCTTTGGGATGTCACGGTGGGAGCGGAACTGCTCACGCTGCCGGAGCCGTTCCAGGGAACCCTGATTGGGGTCCGTTTCGCGCCCGATGGCCGGACCCTGACGGCCCTGACGCAGGACGAAGGCGGGTTGCGGTTACACCTACTTCCGAGGGCGCTGCCTGCGGGGCTTGATTCCGAGGAGGACCCGTGAGAGTACGGAGAAGGTCGTTGTGGCGTCGCCACCACCACCCAATGACTCGGGCGGCCCTGTTGGGCATGACCGACGATCCGACGCCAACCGGCCAGAGGGAGGAAAACACCAGGCAATACTCGAAGCCGTGATCGCGGGGCCCGCCGCCGAGCCTGGCCCGTGAAATCCTGAGCCGGTACCGTGATCTCGAAGGTGCAAGGTCGCCGGCCACTGTGAAAGTGAATCGCCTTCTTAAGCAAAGGACCCTGACAGGTCCCGGCGCTCGGTCTGCGCGCCAATGTCTCTGATTTTTTGATTTCATCATCAATTCGTATCTTCAATCCAGGAGAAGCCCCCATGCGCCGGATGTCCCACCGCTCGTCAGGAATTTCGTTTCCCAGGTTCATCGTCCCGAAGCGTCGGCGCGGTCATCGCCGCGGCTTTCAGCCAGGCGCTGAGCCGGCTCGAAGACCGGACGCTGCTCTCGACGGTGACCTGGATCAATCCCAGCGGCGGCGACTGGGATACGCCGTCCAACTGGAGCACCGACGCAATGCCCGGCCCGTCAGATGATGTCGTCATCAACCAGCCGGGCATCACGGTCACCCATGATGGCGGGACCGACTCGGTCAACTGCGTCACCAGCCAGGACCCGATCGCGCTCAACGGGCGGTACCCTCTCGATCGCCTCGGCCTCGACGATCGACGGCGGCCTGACCATCTCGAGCGGGACCCTTACCGTGACCGGTGGACTGGCTGTCGAGGGGTTGTTTGCCCTGGGCTCAGACAGCATCCTCAGCGGCAGCGGGAGCGTGGACGCCTAGGGCGGGTTGACGATCGATGCGACGACCGAGTGCCATTCCCGTGATCTCCGGCACGACGCTGAACAACCACAGTTCGGCCACACTGGAGACGGGGTGGCCGTACTCGCTGTACCTGTACCAGGGTGCGACGATCAACAACCTGGCCGGCACCAGTTGTACGATCGCCGGGTCGGGGGGAACTGTCTTCGACCGGGACAGCTTGGCGGTGGCGTTCAACAACGCCGGCACGCTGACTTGCGACGTCGCAGTGGGCGGCACCTTCGACATGTCGGCCGTCGTGGTCGCCAACACCGGCTCGGTCGTGGTCCAGCAAGGCAGCCTGTATCTGGGGGAGCGGCGACACCGTGGAGCTCGGGCTCGTTCACCGGCACCGCCGGGACGACCCTCGACCTGTACGGACAGGACCTGACGACCGCTTCGGTGATCTCCTCCGACGGCGGCGTGGGGATGGGCGGTTGCTCGGAGGCGGGGAGCTACCGCCGCGGGCGGGACCTTCGCCCAGAACGCCAGCTTCACCGGCACGGTGGTCAGCCTGGGCAGCTCGCTCTTCGACTATCTTGGCACGGTCACCTTCTACGGCTTCCGGCGGCCCGGTGACCTTGACCACCGGGGCATCACGCTCGATGGCGGCACCCTGGGCGGCACCGACAGCTTCGTGGCCGACGGGGCGCTGAAGCTGGACCCGTATTCGAGCTTGACAACCAGCGGCGTGGTGGATGCTTACGGCGGGCTGACGATCGATGCGTATTCCACGCTCTCCGGCAGACGCTGAACAAGCACGGCGAGCCACGCTGGACACCACGACCGGGCCGTATGACGACCTGAACCAAGGGGCCACGATCAACAACCTGGCCGGCGACAGCTTCACCATCACCGGGCCCGGGGGCGTGATCCGCGACCTGGACAGCTCGGCGGTGGCGTTCAACAACGCCGGCACGCTGACTTGCGACGTCGCGGTGGGCGGCACCTTCGACATGTCCGCCGTCGCGGTCGCCAACACCGGCTCGGTCGTGGTCCAGCAAGGCAGCTGTATCTGGGGGAAACGGCAGCACCGTCGAGTTCGGCTCGTTCATCGGCGCCGCCGGCACGAACCTGGACCTGTACGGCCAGGACCTGACGACCGCTTCGGTGATCGCCTCCGACGGGGCGGTGGGTCTGGGCGGCTGCACCGAGGCGGGGAGCTACCGCGCCGCGGGCGGGACCTACCGCCCGGAACGCCAGCTTCACCGGCACGGTGGTCAGCCTGGGCAGCTCGCTGCTTGGACGTCACGGCACGGTGCACCTTCGCCGGCGGCCGGCGGGCCGGTGACCTTGACCACCGGGGCGCTGACGCTCGATCCAGCGGCACCCTGGGCGGCACCGACAGCTTCGTCGTCAACGGGCTGCTCGACGCTCGGGCGCCGGTTCGACCTCGGCACCAGCGGCAAGGTCGATGCCTACGGCGGGCTGACCATCGAGGCGATTCCACACTCTACGGCACGACGCTGAACAACGACGCCGCCGCCACCTGGACACCACGACCGGCCGATGTCGACCTGCTACCAAGGCGCCATGATCAACAACCTGGCCGGTGCCAGCTTCACGCATTGGCCAGGCCTCGCGGCAACGGGATCCGCGACCAGGACAACTCGGCGGCCGCGTTCAACAACGCCGGGACGCAGACTGCGCCGTCGACGGACGGCGAGACCGTTGGATGCCGCCTTCCCTTTCGGCAACACCGGCTCCGTCGTCGTCCAGCAGGGCAGCCTGTTCTCGAGGGCAACGGGGGCACGCGTCAGCACCGGGCACGTTCACCGCTGCCGCCGGGACCAATCTGGACTTCGATGGCGAGGACTCTGCCCGCCGCTTTCGGTGGTCTCTTCCAGCGGCTCGGTGGTTCTGACTGGCTGCACCGAGGCCGGCAGCTACAGCGCCGCGGGCGGCACCACCGCTTCCGGACACTACCTTCACCGGCACGGTGGTCAGCCTGGGGAGTTCCCTGCTGGTTGGGACGGGCGGACCGGTGAGCTTCGCGCCGGCGGCGGGCGGGCCGGTGGCCCTGACCACGGGGCATTGACCATAGACCAGGACGCCACCCTGAGCGGGCTCCGATAGCTTCGTCGTCAACGGCCTGCTGACGCTCGACGCCGGCAGCACCCTGGGCACCCATCGGCACGGTCGACGCCTACGGCGGCTTGTCGATCAACACCGGCGTTCATCACCGTCATCGATGGCACGACGCTGAACAACCACGCCGCCGCCACCTGGACACTCGGCCCCGATGGTTTCGACCTGACCTACCTCAACTCGAACCCGCGATCAACAACCTGGCCGGCGCCACTTCACGGTCATCTGGCCAGGAGGCGCGATAACGGGATCATCGACCAGGGCAACTCGGCGGCGGCCTTCAACAACGCCGGCACTTTCATCGTCGCGACCGGCGGCGACCGTCAGCCGCTTCCTTCGCCAACTCCGGCTCCGTCGTCGTCCAGCAAAACGAGCCTAATCTTGAGGGCAACGGCAGCACCGGTGAGCACCGGCACGTTCACCGCCGCCGCCGGGACCAACCTGGACTTCGATGGCGAGCCTGCTCGCCGCTTCGTCGGTGGTCTCTTCCAGCGGCTCGGTGGTTCTGACCGGCTGCACCGAGGCCGGCAGCTACAGCGCCGCGGGCGGCACCACCGCTTCCAGGCACTACCTTCACCGGCACGGTGGTCAGCCTGGGGAGTTCCCTGCTGGTTGGGACGGGCGGACCGGTGAGCTTCGCGCCGGCGGCGGGCGGGCCGGTGGCCCTGACCACCGGCGGCATTGACCATAGACCAGGACGCCACCCTGACGGGCTCCGATAGCTTCGTCGTCAACGGCCTGCTGACGCTCGACGCCGGCAGCACCCTGGGCCCCATCGGCACGGTCGACGCCTACGGCGGCTTGTCGATCAACACCGAGTCGTATCATCACCGTCATCGATGGCACGACGCTGAACAACCACGCCGCCGCCACCTGGACCGGCCCCCGATGGTTTCGACCTGATCTACCTCAACTCGTCCGATGATCAACAACCTGGCCGGCGCCACCTTCACGGTCACTGGCCCGGCGGCCGATAACGTGATCCAGACCAGGGGCAACTCGGCGGCCGCCTTCAACAACGCCGGCACTTTCATCGTCTCCGGCGGCCGGCGATGCATCAGCGTCGCCGTTTCCCTTTCGCCAACTCCGGCTCCGTCGATCGTCCAGCAGGGGGGGCTCGACCTTGATAATGCCGACGAATTCTGGCACAGTGACGGTTACCTCTGGAGCGACACTCGGCGTCGGCAGCTACACCCAAACGGCGGGCGCGACCGTCCTCGACGATGGGAACGATCAACGGCGGAACTCTCAGCATTAATGGCGGCACACTTGTCCGGCATCCGGCACGATCAACGCCAACGTCATTAACGGCGGCCAGGTCATCCCCGGCGGCACTGGCGCCGCTGGCATCCTCACGATCAACGGCAATTACACTCAGACCGCCGCCGGAGCCCTCGACATCGACATCGGCGGCACGACGGCCGGCAGCGAGTACGACCAGCTCGCCGTTTCGGGCACCGCGACGCTCGACGGCGCGGTTAATGTCGCCCTGATCAACGGCTTCCAGCCCGCTCTGGGCAACACGTTCCAGCCCCTGACCTTCGCCTCATCCACCGGGACCTTCGGCTTCTACAACGGGATCGTCCTCGGCAACCGACTGCTCCTCGATCCCGCGCTGAATCCCACCAACCTGACGCTCACAGTCGAACCGGCCGTCACGACGACGACCCTCGCCGCTCCGCCTTCTCCTTCGGTCTCCGGCCAGAGCGTGACCTTCACGGCTACAGTTACTGTGCCCTACCGCCCACAACGATCGATCCGATCCCGACCGGAACGGTCACGTTCTACGACAACGGCATGTCGATCGGGACCGGAACGCTCAGTGTGGTCAACGGCCAGGACCAGGCAAGCTTCACCATCGGCATACTTAGCACCGCCAGCCACTCGATCACCGCGGCCTACACCAGCGGCGATGCCAACTTCGTACCCAGCCCGACTTCGACGGCGGTCACCCAGGTGGTCAACAAGGCAAACACCGCCGCGACGGTCGCCTCGTCACTCAATCCGACGGTGCTACGGCAAGTCAGTCACGTTCACCGCACGGTGAGCGTCGTCAGCCCGGGCAGCACGGCCGTGGCGTATCCCACCGGCACGGTCACCTTCTACGACAACGGCACCTCGATCGGCACCGGCACGCTGAGCGTGGTCAGCGGAAAGGACAAGGCCACGTTCACCACCGGCACGCCTGAGCACGGGCACACAAGCGATGACGGCGGCCTACACCAGCGGCGACGGCAACTTCAACGCCGGTGCTGCCTCGACATCGATCAGCCAGGTGGTCAACAAGGACAATACCACGACCATCGCCAGTGCATCGCCGGGCTTGGCCAACCTCGGGCAGGCCGTGACCTTCACGGCGACGGTCACGGCCAATCCGCCGGGCTCGGGCACGCCGACCGGGACCGTCGATTTCTACGATACCACGACCAGTACGGACTTGACGCCGGCGGCGTGTCCTCTCTCGGGCACGGCCAGCTTCGCGACGACCAGCCTGGCGGCCGGCATGGCACACGATCAAGGCGACGTACTCGGGAGACGGCAACTTCCTGACCAGCTACGGTACCGCCGGCACGGTCACGATCGGCCAGACGATCTTCGTCCTCGATCGTCGGCTGGCGGTGCCATCAGCCTCTCCGGGTAATGCCAGCATCAACATCGCGGGCGGCGTCTACGTCAATTCCAGCTCGTCGACCGCCCTGTCGGCGAGCGGAAGCCGCGATCAAAGCGTCGGTGATCGACGTGCACGGCGGCGTCCAGAAGAGCGGCAAGCCAGCTTCAGCCCGACGCCGATCACCGGCTCGGCCGCGACCGTCCCGACCCGCTCGCCTCGCTGGCCGCTGCCGGGCACCGTCGGCCTGACCAATTACGGCTCCGAGAGCCTCAGCGGGACTTCGTCCACGACGATCAAGCCGGGCATCTACTCCTCGATCAGCGTTTCTGGCAACGCCAGCTCTCACGATGGCAGCCGGCACTTACATCATCGAGGGGGGCGGCTTCTCGGTCTCCGGCAACGCCAGCGTCAGCGGCTCGGGCGTGACTGATCGTCAACGCCGGCAGCAACTACCCCTGCACGGGCGGGACCTACGGCAGCATCAGACTGAGCGGCAACGGCACCTACAAGCTGACCCCGACCGACCAGCGGGACCTATGCCGGGATCGTGATCTTCCAGACCCGCGACAACACCAAGGCCATCACCGTCAGCGGCAACGCCTCGGGGATGACCGGCACGATCTACGCCTCGGCGGCCCAGCTCACCGACAGCGGCAACGCCCAGCTCAACGCGGCGCTCGATCGTCGATACCCTGACAATCAGCGGCAACGGCGTGGCCAACACCGTCGCGCTGAACGCCCCTCCGGCACGGTCGCCTACACCCCGGCCCAGATCCGGGCTGCCTATGGCATCAGCAATGTCGCTCGACGGCACCGGCCAGACCATCGCGATCGTCGATGCCTACGACGACCCGGACATCTACCAGGCCCTCGACGCCTTCGATTCCCAGTTCGGCCTGACCGACTCCGGGCCGACGCTGTACGATCAGTACGGGCCGGCGTCGTCGTTCTTGACGGTCCTCAATCAGTATGGCCAGGCCACCTCCCTGCCCTCGACCGACCCGAACGGCCCGGCACCGACAACTGGGAAGTGGAGGAGGCGCTCGACGTCGAATGGGCCCACGCCATCGCCCCCGGAGCCCAGATCATCCTGGTCGAGGCCAACAGCCAGTCGCTCTCCGACCTGATGGCCGGCGTGGCCACGGCCGCCAGCCAGCCCGGCGTGTCGGTGGTGTCGATGAGCTGGGGCTTCGCCGAGGGCCAGGCCGTCTTCGCCAGCGATGAGGCCACCTACGACAGCGTGTTCAACGTGCCCGGCGTGACGTTCGTCGCCAGCACCGGCGACTACGGCGCGGCCGATCCCGAGTATCCCGCCTTCTCGCCCAACGTGGTGGCCGTCGGCGGCACGAGCCTCACGCTCAACGCCGACAACTCGTACAACAGCGAGACGGGATGGGGCTATTACTCCGATTCCGCGGGCGCCTTCATCGGCTCGGGCGGCGGCATCAGCCTGTATGAGCCCGAGCCGGCGTACCAGCAGGGGGTCCAGTCCACGGGCTACCGGACGACGCCCGATGTCTCGCTGGTTGCCGATCCGGCCACCGGGGCGTGGATCGCCGACCCGTATAACCTGGATCCCAGCAACCCGTTCGAGATCGTGGGCGGCACGAGCTTGTCGGCGCCGGCCTGGGCCGGGCTTGGTGGCGCTGGTCAACCAGGGGCGGGCGGCCGCGGGCGAGGCGACGTTGAATAGCTCCAGCCCGACCGAGACCCAGCAGGCCCTCTACAGCCTGCCCCAGAGCGATTACAACGTGATCACCAGCGGCAACAACGGTTACGGCGCGAACGCCGGCTACAACCTGGTGACCGGGCTGGGGACGCCGGTGGCCAATCTCCTGGTGCCCGACCTGATCGCCTACCAGGGACCGGGCACGACATACGCGGGCCCGACAGTCGGGCCGTTGCAGGACGCCGACGCTGGTCGAACACGGGAACGGGTGGCGGCGGTCCGATGGACGTCTTTAGCGTGTTCGATGCCTTGACAGTAGAGGCGACTTCCCTCGGCCACCATGGGACAGTCGCCGGGCGGGGCCGACCGCGCCCGGCCAGACAAGACCTCCCGATCTCCGAGACACCGCCCAGGGGGCCGGCGCCTTGACGTGGACACCGGGTTCGGCCCGGGCATGGGCCGAACCTCAACGCAGATCCCCCGGAGCCGGGCGTCGGTCTCCAGGGGCTGGACACCACGCTCCTCGGCTGGATTCGTGAGGAGAACAGGGTGACCTCGCCCGCCCCGGCCACGTCGCGGTTCGGCTGAACCGACCACGTCAACAAGGAAAGAACGGTGTCTCGAGTGGGCCGATGCACACCGTCCTCCAGGGCAAGTTGGTGGACGCCGCCTCGGTAGCCTGGAGTCCGTGCTGCACACCAAGGAAGGCCGGCGCCGGCAAGTGGGTTGGTAGAAAGGCCGGGTCCCTTTGGGTTTCAGCACGAGACCCCGTCGCCGATGGGGCTGGAGCGAGGATCTGCCGCGCGACGCGGCCGCTGACATCCGTGAGGCGGAAGACCCTCCGACTGTCGCGATCGGCCAGCCACCATGTCCCAGCAGGTGGCCAGAATTGAGAGACTGTCCCAGAAGCCCCGGCGGGGCGACAGCACGTTGGGGGAATCCGACGGGCCGCACGGGCGCCAGGGGCTGACGCCCCTGGCTACGTGCTGTCGCCCCCGTTCGAGTCTTTCTCGTTAGCTGCGTAATTTGGGTGCGATTGCGTAAGATGACCTCTTCGGTATATCTTCCCAGGAGAGGGTGTTAAGGACGGCCTCGTGAGCCATCCTTGCCGCCCGACCGCTTTGGGGTCGCAGTCATGGGATTGGGCTCGGACACTCGCCACCACGATCATGGACATTGGTTAACACCTCCTTGGACGACCGACTCGCCGGCCTGGCAGGACATTGACCAACGCCTGGACGAAAACGATCTCGCTCGCCGGATTCGCGCTGTGGTTCTCGGGCTCGACCTGACCGAGTTACGGCGGGCCTATTTCGGTGTGGGCAAGCGCGCTTTCCCCCCGGAGTTGATGCTCATGGTCGTCCTTTACGAGATGCATTCCGGGCAGTTGCATCCGGTCCGCTGGGCCAAAGACTGCCGCTGGTTTGATCCCGTCAAGTGGCTGGCCATGGGGTTTGAGCCCTCCCCCTCGTACTTCTACTCCTTTCGGAAACGGCTGGGAGCCCCTTTGCGGGCCTGGAACCAGCAGGTTCTCGACCGTGCGCTCGCCGAAGGATGGACGAAGGGGGACGAGACGTCCATCGACGGGACGTTCGTCGCGGCGCTGGGCTCCCGACACCGTCTGATCAAAGCCAAGACGTTGGGCGCAACGTGTGGAGACCCTCCGCGCGGCGCTGGCAGCCGATGGCCGAGCGGCCGGAGCCCCAGCGGCGGACACCGGCAGCCGCTCCGACGGGGCGGTCACCTCCACGACCCTCGTCGGGGCCACCGCAACCCCGGTCGTCAGCGCCGAGCCCCCAGCGGAAGCGGTCTCGGTCCCGGCAACTCCCGCGGCCGGGTGCGCCCCCCCTACTGGATGGCCAAAACGCCAGCCGGTCGGCGCCGGCAGTTGTACCGGTATCGGCAGGCCCAAGACCGTCTCAACCAGTTGCTGACACACCACGCCCAGCGCGAGACCCACAAGTCCAAGCCGAAACGACGCAGCCGCGGATCAGGTTCGGATCGCGCCCAGTGAGCCCGAGGCCGCCTTGGGTCGCGACAAGCTCAAGACCTTCCGACCGCTGTACAACGTGCATTTGGCGAGCGATCTCGACACCCCGCTGATCTTCGACTATCAGGTCCATGCGACCACCACCGACACGGGTCTGTTCATCCCCACGGTGAAGCCGCTCAAGCAGACGCTGGGACACGAGCCGAAGGGCGCCCTGGTGGACGGCATCTATGCGACCGCGGCCAATCTGGCCTATGGTGCGGACCACGGAGTCACCATCTATGCGCCGGTGGACAAGAAGCCCGCGGCTCAGGCGGTGGACGGAAAAGCCGACCCGACCCCGAAGACGTGCTCGATTCCCAAGGAGCAGTTTCGCTGGAGTGCGACCGAGGAAACCTATTACTGGAGTTTTGCAAATCGCTCGACACGACCGTTAAAATAGGGAAAATCGGTCCGTTCCGCCCTTAAATCGCTCTGGCGCATTTGGGTCATCGGAGCATCTGCTCATGCCAGCCATCATCGAATTCCCGACGGTCGTCCTCGACGCCCTCGATCATTTCGGGGATCTGTTCGCCAGTGAGCCCCAGCGGCGCCATTTCGCCGAATACCTCACCGGACTGATGGTCGCCGAACGCAAGACCGTCTTCGGCATCCATCGACGAGTTCGCCCAGACCACCGACCAATCCTGCCTCAATCGCTTCCTCACCGAGGCCCCCTGGGACGTCGAGGCCCTGAATCAGCGCCGCTTGGAGCTCCTCCAGAAGGAGCCCACCACCCGCTATAGCCAGCAGGGTGTGATCCCGATCGACAATACCCTGATCGACCGCGACGGCCAGTTGATCCCCGATGCCGGCTGGTTCTGGGACCATGCCGAGGAGCGAAACAAGATCGCCCACGACTATCTCTTCGCCAACTACGTCTGCACCAGTGGCAAGCATTATCCCCTGGAGTTTCGCCTCTTCCGCAAACAGGAGGTCTGCGCGGCGCGGAAGGAGCCGTTCCGCAACCATACCCAGTTGGTCTGCGAATTGATCGATTGGGTCTGCGAGCAGAAGATCCCCGGCGATTTCACCTTCGACAGCTATTTCACCAACGCTCCGATCCTCAACCACATCCACGGCAAGACCGACCACATGGGGCCGTCCGCGGGGCTACGTCGGCGATCTGAAATTCAATCGCAAGTTGGTCTAGAAGGGCCGGATCCTCAAGGCCAGCGAACTGGCGGCCTCGATCCCGCCCGCGGATCGTAAGGAGTTGCGGATCGGCGACCAGCGGCAGTGGTACTTCACGGTGACGGTTCAGATCCCCGAGGTGAAGCACAAGGTGCGGATCGTGGTCTTGTGGAGGTACAAGAACGACGCGGAGGCGTGCAAGATCTTGGTGACGAACCGGATCACCTGGGAGGTGAGGCGGATCGTGCGGGTTTATCGGCGACGCTGGACAGGCACGGAGACCTTCCATCGGGACGGCAAGCAGCAGTTGGGCTGGGAGACTGTCAGTTGCGTGACGAAGGGGGCCAGACCCGGCACATGTACCTCGTCATGCTGGCGTACAGTCTCCTGATGATTCAACTGCGGCAGGGCCGTGCGAAGGAATGGGCGCTCCAGAGGCTGACGACCATCGGCGAAGCCTGTCGAGCGATGTCCAGAGAGACCTTGCGCACGACGCTGTCCTGGGCGATCGAGCAAGTCACCAAGTGGGAACGTCCTCATGAGGAGATCCTGGCTCATCTGGGATTAACCTGAATTTGCAAAACTCCAGCTATTACTGTCCCGAGGAGCACCGCCTGGTTCTGAGCGGGAGCCGCGTGGAGAAGAAGGAGCAGGATCAAGAGATTCGGGTCGATCAATATCGTTGTCCACCCCAGCATTGCCAGGCGTGTCCGCGGGCCACGCAATGCACATCGGCCCCTCACAAGGGACGCACGGTCACACGGAGCCAACACGAGGACAAAGTTGACGCGTTGCGTCAGCGCATGCAGACGCCGGAGGCCGAAGCGGCTGTACAAAAAGCGTGGTCAGACCGTCGAGCCCCGGATTGGCGATTTGAAGGCCCATCGCGGCTTGCGGTGTTTTGCCGGCTTCGGGATGGCGCTGGCGTTGATCCAGGTGGGCGTGTTGGTGCTGATTCATAACGCGTTGTGCCTGACGAAACCACGCAAACCGCGGGAAGAGCTGGTCCAAAGCCGGACGCTGCCCCTGGAGGCCTGCCCCCAACCGCCTGCGGCGCGGCCTACCACGACTCCGTGGACCCGTTCGCCCGAATCCGATGTGCCGAGGCCGCGACCTCCGAACTTACCCAGCTAACGAAAAAGACTCGTTCGGGGGCTGAGAATGGCTTCCGGGACAGCCTCTGAGTGCGGAGGTTCTGGACGCGCATGCAGTTCTTGAATGGTTCACTCTAATAATGTTATTGTAATATTTAAAATTAATATTTATATTATTGACGCTGATGAATCGAAGAGCTCCCTGGCTCCGCGCGTGCTTTTTCTATTCTTTTGTACACTATACCACCTGTTATTCCACCTGTTCTCAGGAAAATAGAGGAGTGGTGGGATCGGAAGCGATCGAGAGGTAGGTCTCTTTGCGTCCTTGCGAGAGATCCCGGACAGGGCTCACGCCAGGATCTCACGCGCCACGCGGCCGCTGACATCCGTGAGGCGGAAGTCGCGTCCGCTGTATCGATAGGTCAGGCGCTCGTGGTCCAGGCCCATCAGGTGCAGGACCGTGGCGTGCAGGTCGTGGACGTGCATGCGATTCTCGTCGGCTTGGTGAGCCCTTCGCTTCGTCTGGCCTTCGACCGGCGACTGCGGTACGATCAGGAAGACGCAGGAATGAGGTTCCCCATTCCGCCTTCGGATCGTACCATGACCTGTCGCACATCCGCTGCCCATGACCTGCTCGGTCCTCTCAACGAGGTCGAGCAGAAGCACGCGCCGGACGTGCTCCTCACAGCCGGCGACACCCGCCTCCTCGAAGAGGGCGCCAGGGTCTCGATCGTCGGAGACCCGCAGGCCAGTCCCGAGGGAATCCGCTGCGCCTCGAAGCTCGCGTCGCTCCTGGCCCCGCGCCGGATTGTCGTGGTCAGCGGTCTGGACGAAGGCATCGACACGGCCGCCCACACCTCCGCCATCAACGGCGGCGGCCGCACCATTGCTGTCATCGCCACCCCCCTCGACCAGGTCTACCCCAAGCCGAACGCGGCGATTCAGCACCGGATCGCTCGGGACCACCTGCTCATCTCCCCGTTTCCACCGGGAACCCCGGTCCGGCGCAGGAATGTCCTGATTCGCAGCCGGACCATGGCCCTGATCTCGGATGCCACCGTCATCATCGAGGCCCGCGACAGGAGCGAGTCCCTCCACCAAGGCTGGGAAGCACTTCGCCTCGGCAGGCCGGTCTTCATCGCGAAGTCGGTCGCCGACGACCCGAGCCTCACCTGGCCGGGAGCGATGCTCGGCTTCGGGGCGAGCGTCCTCTCCGACGAGACGCTCGACGAGCTCTTCGACTCCCTCCCGTCGCGGTCAGCAGTGCATCTCCATGGTGACCTTCCCTTCTAACCTCGCCTTCGCCTCGCTGCTCCAGTACGCGCCGCGCGGAAAGTCCGAGACGTCGCTGCACTCCCGCGACGTGACGTACAAGATCAAGCAGGACGGCTATGTCGGCCGCGTCCGTATCATCGACTTCTCGGCTGAGCGCCTGCGCAGGAAATCGCTGCATACCCCTTCCTGGGCGATTATCTCAACTCATCGGTGACCCTGGTCCCGGTCCCGCGCAGCAGCCCCCTGGTCCAGCCCGGCGCCCTGTGGCCGTCCCTTCGCATCTGCCAGGCCGTCCTCGCTCACGGGCTTGGGGCCAACATCATCCCTTGCCTGGAACGCGCCGACGCCGTGCAGAAATCTTCGACGGCGCCCGCCGGCCAACGGCCCGGACCCTTCGAGCATTACGGTTCGGTGCGCATGGTTCGAAAAAGGCGGCGCGTCCCAAGGGCCATCACCCTCATCGACGACGTGATCACGCGTGGGTCCAGCTTCGTCGGGCTCGTTCCGCACCTCCAGGAAGCGTTTCCCGGAATCGAGATCCGGTGCTTCGCTCTGGTGCGCACCATCAGCGGGGGCGAAATCGACCGCATCCTCGATCCTGTCGAGGGGACCATCGATTACGACGGCGCTCGATTTGGCCGCCATCCCTGAAGATTGCTGGAAGAGCCGGTTCCGTCCAGCGAACTGGAGCGGGAGACAGCGCCTTCGCCTACGCGAGAATCTCGCGCGCCACGCGGCCGCTGACATCCGTGAGGCGGAAGTCGCGGCCACTGTATCGATAGGTCAGGCGCTCGTGGTCCAGGCCCATCAGGTGCAAGACCGTGGCGTGCAGGTCGTGGACGTGCATGCGATTCTCGACGGCCTGCATGCCCAGTTCGTCGGTCGCGCCGTGAACGTGGCCGCCTTTCACTCCGCCGCCGGCCAGCCACATCGAGAAGCCCAGACTATGGTGGTCGCGGCCCTTGGCCCCTTCGGAATAGGGCGTGCGGCCGAACTCGCCGCCCCAGATGATCAGCGTGTCGTCCAGCAGCCCTCGGGCCTTCAGGTCCTTCAGCAGCGCCGCGATCGGGCGGTCGCTCTTCTGCGCGTGTTTGCGATGGTTGGCGATATCTGCGTGATCGTCCCACGGCTGGTCACTGCCGTAGTAGACCTGAACCACACGCACGCCGCGCTCGACCAGGCGCCGGGCGATCAGGCAGGCGTTGGCGAACTCACCGGAGCCGTAGAGGTCGCGGGTCGCCGCCGATTCGCGGGCCAGGTCGAACGCCTCGCGCGCCTCGAACTGCATGCGAAAAGCCATCTCCAGCGATGCGATCCGGGACTCGAGTGCCCCGTCGGCGCCGCGAGCGGCCAGGTGCTCGTGGTTGAGCGCCTGGAGCAGGTCGATCTCGGCGCGCTGTGCCGGCCGCGAGAGGTGTCGGTTGGTGACGTCACGGATGATCCGGTCCGGATCGATCGAGTTGTTGCGGATGTGCGTACCCTGGTAGATGCCGGGCAGGAAGCTATTGCTCCACAATTGCGGTCCGACGACCGGCTTGCCCGGGCACAGGACCACGTAACCCGGCAGGTTCTGGTTCTCCGTCCCCAGGCCGAAGGTCAGCCACGAGCCGAGGCTGGGCCGGATCGGCTGCATGTTCCCCGAGTTCATCATCAGGAGCGATGGCTCGTGGTTCGGGTTGTCCGTATACATCGAGCGGAGCACACAGATCTCGTCGATGCAGGCGGCCACGTGCGGAAACAGCTCGGAGACCGCGATGCCGCTCTGGCCGCGGGGACGTGCCGCGAACGGCGAAGGCATGAGCTTGCCCTGTTTACGGCGGCCGGTCATCACCGAAGCCGGAGGGGCCTGGCCGGCGTGCCGGTCCAGGGCCGGCTTGGGGTCGAACGTGTCAACGTGCGACGGCCCGCCGTTCATGAACAGGAAGATCACTCGCTTCGCCCGCGCGGGGAAGTGTGGCGACCTCGGCGCGAGCGGATTGCTAGGCATCGCGGCCCCCGCGCCCAAAGGCGAGCCGGCCATCGCCGAGCCGGTCCCCATCAGCAGTCCAGCCTCGGCCAGTACGCTCCCCAATCCCAGTGCGCCGAAACCGCCTCCGATCCGGCAGAACAACGCCCGGCGAGTCATCGGCAGTCCGGGGCTGAGATTCCCGCCCACCACGGATCGATCAGTCTTCGCTTGCATGGCCGGTGATCTCCTGATTCTGTAGGCCGTAAGTCGGCGGCGGTAGGCAGTGAATGCTGATCAGTCCACGAACAAGAATTCATTGGCCGCCAGGAGGGCCTGGGTGTAGCGTTCCCATCGGCTCAGATCGGTCGGGGTTTTCGATTGCGGGTCAGCCGTGGCCGGCTGCTCGGGCGCTCGGAGATAGGCCAGGCCGAGGTCAACCTCGCGATCGGTCGCGGCGCGGCCGTAGAGCAGGAGGTAGGCGCGGCGGATGGTCTCACCGTCATTGGGGGGGGTGTTCGCTGCCGAGGCCGACTGTAGCCGGGCGGCGACGGCGCGGGCGGCGCCGATCATGAACTCGCTGTTGAGCACGAAGAGCTGCTGAAGGGGGACGGTCGTCTCGACGCGATGCCCGCTCGTGATATTCGGGTCGGGGAAGTCAAAGAGGCGGAGCATCCAGGCCAGGTCGTGGCGGCTGATCGCCGCGTATGCGGTGCGGCGGCGATTGCCCGGCGCGTCGAGGCTGACCGACGGCCCGCCGATCGCCGGATCGAGCCGACCGGCGACGGCAAGCATGGCGTCGCGCCAGGACTCGACGTCCAGCCGACGGCGATTCATCCGCCAGAGCAGGACGTTGCCCGGGTCCTTCGCGATGCCGGGGGAATCCGACCGGCTACTCTGCTGGTAGGTGGCGGACAGCAGGATTTCGCGGTGCAGCGCCTTGATCGACCACCCCGATGCGATGAACCGGTGGGCCAGCCAGTCGAGCAGCTCGGGGTGGCTGGGCCGCTCGCCCAGGGTGCCGAAGTTGCTGTCGGTGGCGACCAGGCCCCGGCCGAAGTGGTGCTGCCAGACGCGATTGACCATCACGCCGCGCCGTCAGCGGGTTGTCGGGGCCGGCAATGGCGCGTGCCAGCTCGAGCCGGCCGCTCCCCTGCTGGAAGCCCGACTGATCGCCACCGAGCGCGGTCAAGAACCGGCGCGGGACCTTGGCCCCCGGCGTCGCGGGATTGCCCCGCACCAGGACGGGCATGTCAGTCGGCCGCGACGCGTCGGTCAGCGCATGGATCACCGGGTACTTGGGCAGTGCCTTCTTCTTGAGTTCAGCCAGTTCCGACCGCAGGGCCTTCAGTTTCGCCTTGGCCTTGACCTGGTCCTTCTCCTTGGCGAGCGCCTTGATCTCCTTGTCCTTGGCCGCGATCGCGGACTGGGTCTTGTTATAGGCGTCAACCCGCTCTTTCGGCACGGTGGGGACCTCGAGGTAGTCGGTGCTCGCGAAGACGCCCTCGAGCGCGTAGTAATCGGTGGTGGGGATCGGGTCGTACTTGTGGTCGTGGCACCGGGCGCAGGCGACCGTCAGGCCGAGGAAGCCGCGCGTGAGCGTATCGATGCGGTCGGCATACTGGTCGAGCTTCTTACCGTCCCCGTAGTAGATTGGACCGCAGGAGAAGAAGCCGAGGGCCGCCAGGCGGTCGAAGCGCTCGGATTCCGGACCGTCGAGCCGGTCGCCGGCAATCTGCTCGAGGATGAATCGGTCATAGGGCATATCGCGGTTGAAGGCCCGGATCAGCCAGTCGCGATAACGGAACCCGTACGGGTAGAGCCGGGGCTGGAACGAGTGGGCCTGGTCCTCGCCGTAACGCGCCACGTCGAGCCAGTAACGACCCCAGCGTTCGCCGTAATGAGGCGAGGTCAGCAGACGATCGACCAGCCTCTCGTAGGCATCGGCGGCATGGTCGCGGACAAAGGCGGCGATCTCCTCGGGACTCGGCGGCAGCCCGATCAGGTCGAACGTGACCCGGCGGATCAGTGTGGCTTTGTCCGCTGGCGGTGAGGGCGCCAATCCACTGGTCTCGAGTCGGGCCAGGATGAACCGATCAATCGGCGACTCGGCCCAATCCGGGTCGCGGACCTCCGACGGCGCGGGGTTCCCGACCGGCTGGAACGACCACAAGGACCGAGCTCTTGCCACGACCGCGGCCGACTGGGCGGCTCCGTCGGTCGAGGCGGCTGTGGCGGACGGGGCCGGCGTAGCCATTCCCGGTCGGGGCGCCGGCCAGTGCGCGCCCCGCTTGACCCAATCGGTCAGCGCGGCGATCTCCGCGCTCTTGAGCTTCCCCTTGGGTGGCATCTGCACGTCGCCATCGTAGCGGATCGCTTCAATCAGCGGGCTCTCATCGGGCTTTCCCGGCACGACGACCGGACCGCTCTCGCCTCCCTTGAGCATCGAATCCGCGCATCCAGCCGCAGGCCCGCCTTGGACTTCTCCGGACCGTGACATTTCAGGCAGTGGTCCGATAGCACCGGACGGACCTTCGCCTCGAAGAACTCCTCCGCTGCCGGGTCGGATTTGCCCCCGCCCAGCGAGGCATCGCCCGCCGCCGCGGTCACCGGCAAGATCGCCGCAACCGCCATGACCAGCACAGGCAGGATTCCAACCCCGAAGATGGAGCGTAGGGATAAGCGCATAACATCCCTCTCCGCGCGAAAAAAGTTTCACCGATATTTAACATCGGTCATCCGGAGGCGGATGTCAAGGGTTTACAGGGCTTCGGGGGATCGGTCACGAGCGGCGGGGAAGGCCGATTTGGGGGAAAGGCCAGCCGAGGTATCAACGAACGGAGTGCCTCTTTCTGAAAAAAGATACAGCTTGAACCCGACCTCAGGACCGACGGAACCGCCCATGAAGTGCCATGGATGAAAAAACCCTACGATGCAACGAGCCGGAAGCTGATCGAGATGGGTCCGCCGGATTGGGCGGCCTACCTCGGCACCCCACTGGTCGAGTCCTGGCCAGTGACCGCGATCGACTCGAACCTCTCGACGGTTACCGCCGAGGCCGACAAGGTCCTCTGGATCGATGCCCCCAAGCCCTGGATCGAGCACGTTGAGCTCCAGGCAGGCCGGGACACCCGGCTTGACGATCGCTCGCACCTGTATAGTACCCTCCTGAGCTACCAATTCCAGGTGCCAGTCCGGACGACGGTGGTCTTGCTCCGGCCGGCGGCGGACGCCCCGGAGTTGACCGGCCGTCGGAAGTGGCGATACCACGATGGGGACGTCTACGACTCGTTCCGCATATAATGTGATCAGGGTCTGCGAACAGCCGGTGGACTTCTTGCTGACCTGCGGCCTGACGGTCCTGCCGCTGGCACCGGTCTCCAACGTCGAGACCGAGAGAGTCCCAGAAGTGCTGCTGGCCATCTCGCACCGGTTGGAGCGGGAGACGACTGCCGACCAGGCGGCGACGTTGTGGAACGCGACCAAGATCCTGATGGGGTTGCGCTACGAGGAAGAGCAAGTCGACAAGATCATCGAGGGGGTATCCGCCATGTTGTTCGGAATCCGCGGGATCGAGCAATCTACGGTCTATCAGGGGATCCTCCAGAAAGGGCGCATGGAAGGTGCGATCGATCAGGCGAGGAAGACCTGCTCCGCCAGGGGGCCAAGAAGCTGGGATCGCCCAACGTGCGAGTCGTCGCGGAGATCACTGTGCTGGCCGACCTCGATCACCTGCACGATCTCATCGACCGCATCCTCGAGGTATCGAGTTGGGACGAGTTGCTCTCCCCTCCCGATCTCTCGGAATGAACGCCGATTCTCGATTCCGTGTCCTGGTCAAGACTTGATGTCGCGGGAGGAAGACCCGGCGGTGGGGTGCCGTCGCGGGCACCGATGGTCGAATCACGGAGATCTCCGGTGCCCTCAGTCGTGGGCGGCCACTTCCACGACCCCAAGACCCAGGCAGGTTGGGCAAGCCCCGGGAGAGATGTGGCCATGCCCGATGGCCGGGACCCACCCTCGGGAACAATGGAGACAGACTTCCCAGGCGTAGCTGGGGGTCTGGATGCGCCGCAGGACGCGATCGCGAAGATTCCGAACCGAATCCGGCTGATCGAAGATCCGCCGCTGGATGACCTCCACGGCGAGCCCAGCTCCGCAAACCGTCCGATTTTGCCGAGGGCAACCATGGCCTCGCACCGGGGTCCGAACGGCAATCTCAGTTCATCAACGATATTGATGATTTGCCAGACCAGGATCGGATCGCGGATTCGGGCGTCGCCGAAGCACTCCAGGAAGTCGCTCAGGCAGGTCCATCGAGGCCGGTCGCGGTAGAGAACGACCAGCCGCCCGACGTCACTATCGAAAACCGCCAAGTACTGTGCCAGTTGGAGCCACACCTTGCGCGTCTCCGACGGGTTGCGGGGATCGCGGCCGGCGAGCGCCGCCAGCCGGTCCCGGAACGGCCCGAGCTCGTGCCACCTGAGGCGGTACAGGAGCCGGATCACATAGTCCCTCCCGTGAGCTCGGTCGATCACTTCACCATAATCACCCCATTCCAGCAGATCGACCAACCACCCAGTCGGCGCGTTGGCCCACTGGTTGCATGTCGCGATCCGCTGTCGCGCGTCCGCCGATTCGTTTGCTGGCTCTTCGAGAAGGCCGCGCGTGATTTCCGACGACTCCAGGAATCGGCCCTTTCTGGTGTAGGTGGCACCCGTCCCCATACTCGTGACCGCTTGCCCGAATTCCTCGCGAGTCGGCGAATGATCCCATCCCGTCACGGAAACGATCTCGCCGGAATCGACTCGCCAGACGATCCAGCAATGGGTTGTACCGGCGATCCGGTCGAGGGCCTTGTCGATGGTCATGACTCTGCTCGCCTCCCGCGCAAAGGCGCGATCGTTGCACGACCGCAGGGAAGCCTAATGCTTCGTCACCGTCTCCTCGTAATTGAGCAGCGCCTGGGCCAGCCCAGTCATCGCGGCGCATTCGGCTGCGTCGAGGGGCAGCTGCGCGGGGCATCGCCGACGGCAAGCAATTAGCTATGGTCGAAACGATTGACTATCAGATTAAAGTATAACAATATTTAAGAAGTCTAATTTCTATATAGAACAAGGACGGAAAGCGATCGAACTCTTTCCTTGCTTCGTGCCACAAGCCGGAGCTGCCTCGCGGTCTCTTCTGCGTCGTTCTCATTTCTGTGTATGCCGCGACCCAACCCTCGCTTTCCGGCTCACTTCGACTCCGGGATTTCGGGGAAGGTAGGACGGCGGTTCTTGCCGGGGAAGTACTGCACCACTCTTCGAGCGTGAGGTTGCGTCCGACCGTGCGAGCCGCCAGACGGATGAGGTCCTCAACTTCCACGAGCCACAGCCGAGGAAACTCGACAAGACCCGACGTGAGGACTCGTCGGCCGTCGGGACTGAAACACGCTGCCGTGATCACGTTCTCGCGACTACGGAGGATAACAGGCGGCCTGTCGGGATAATCCACGTCCCAGATTCGAGCCTCCCTATCGTCCGCGGTGAGGATGCGGTGTCCATCGGGGTTAAAGAATGCGGTAACGATGGCTCTTGCGTGGCCACGGAGGACATACGGCGGGTTCTCGGGGTGCTCGGCGTCCCAGACACGTGCCATCGCATCCCAACCAAACGTGAGGATGCGTCGACTCTCAGGGCTGAAACACATGCCCGAGACCGTCGTCTTGTTCCCCGGTAAGGCAGCAGCCGATCTGTCGAGGTTGTCGAGCTCCCAGAGGCGTGCCGAGCCTTGCTCGCCGACGGCAAAGATGAGACGGCCATTCGGGCTAAAGAGCGCCAGATCGATTGTGTCGTCGAGCCCGCGGAGGACGACGGGGGGCCCGTCTGGATGTTCGGCGTCCCAGAGTCGCGGCGTCCTGTCTTCCCCCGCGGCGAGAACGCGACGGCCGTCCAGGCTGAAGACCGCTCTGAAATGCCCCGAGTCTTCAAGGATGCCTTTCTCGCGAGCGAGGAGTATAGCGGGAGGTCGATCCGGGTGGTCGGCGTCCCAGAGCCGAACTGTCTTGACGTCTGCGGTGAGGATTCGTCGGCCGTCCGGGCTAAAGATTGCGAGATCGATATGATCGCCGAGCCGGCGGAGGAGTGTGGGCGGCCTGTCCCGATGTTCGGCGCTCCAGAGCCGCACCGTCCTGTCCTGCTCGGTGGTGAGGAGATATCGGGCGTCCGGGCTGAAGATCGCCGACTCGACAGGCTCCCCCTCTCCGCGGAGAATGACGGGCATCGTGTCGGGGTGCTCGGCGTCCCAGAGCCGCACCGTGTGGTCCGAACCTGCGGTGAGGATGCGGTGTCCGTCGGGGCTGAAGCAAGCCGAATTGATATGGCCCTTGTGTCCGCGCAGCAGGGCAAGTGGCTTCTCGGGATGCTGGCAGTCCCAGAGCCTCACTGTTTCCCATCCCGCAGTGAGGACGAGGCGACCGTCGGGGTTGAAGCACGCGACTTCGGAGTCTATAGCAAAGGAAGAATCGCCGAGAACCGCGGGGTTGGTGGTCAATTGGTTGGTGTCCCAGAGCCGGATCGTCTTTGCCTTGCCCGCGGTGAGGATGCGGTGTCCGTCGGGACTGAAGACCGCCACAAGGATGTCATCTTCGTGCCCGCGCAGGATAGTGGATGGTCTATCGAGATGTTCGGTGTCCCAGAGCCGCGCCGTGTGGTCCGAGCCTGCGGTGAGGATACGGTGTCCGTCGGGGCTGAAGCCCGCGGCGCGGATCTCATACTTGAGCCCGCGGAGAATGGCGGGTGGACTGTCGGGATGATCCGCGTCCCAGAGCCGCGCCATTCCGTCAGATCCCGCGGTGAGGATGCGGCGGCCATCGGGGCTGAAGCCCGCTCCAGCGAGGACACCCTGATGCCCACGGAGTATGGCGGGTTGTCTATCAAGGTGTTGAGCGTCCCAGAGCCGCGCCGACTCGTCACCTGCGGTAAGAATGTGGCGGCCATCGGGACTGAAGACCGCCACCAAGATGTCGTCCTCGTGCCCATGGAGGAGAGTGCGTGGTTTGTCGGGATGATCGATGTGCCAGAGCCGCGCCGTCTTGTCAGATCCCGCGGTGAGGATGCGGCGGCCATCGGGGCTGAAACCCACGGCGCGGATCTCCTGCTGGTGCCCGCGGAGGATGGTGAGTGGTCTGTCGGGGTGATCGGCGTCCCAGAGCCGCGCCGTGAGGTCCCGACCTGCGGTGAGGATGTGGCGGCCGTCGGGGCTGAAGACCGCCACCAAGATGTCATTCGTGTGTCCGCGGAGGATGGCCGGTGGCTGTTCGGGATGATCGGCGTCCCAGAGCCGTGCCGTCCTGTCCTTGCCCGCTGTGAGGATCCGGTGTCCATCCGGACTGAAGCATGCGGCTCTGATGGTGTTCTCGTGCCCGCGGAGGACAGCCGGCGGCTTGTTCGGGCGGTCGGCGTCCCAGAGGCACACCATCTTGTCATATCCCGCAGTGAGGATATGATGTCCGTTGGGGCTGAAGGCCGCCGTGATGACGCGGCCCTCATGGCCGAAAAGGGGCTGCCCACCCGTATTGGAGAGTGCGTCACGAAGGGTCTGCTCGACGAATACGACCGGCGGGTCACCCGCTTCCAAGGCCTTGTAGCCCTCGACCGCGAGGAGCAGGGCACGCTGGGGGTGCTCATCGAGTTCAGCCAACGCCAGGGCGGCCAGGCGCTCCGCATCAGCGACCCGCGATTTCTGCCGGGCGTCCCGAGCCGCGATGCGCTCGCCATTGCGCGCCTTGTTGGCCGCCACCGCCAGAAGGATCGCCAACAGGGTCAGCAGAGACAGAGACACAATCGCGGCCCGCTTCAGCCGGCGGTTTCTCCGCTCCCGACTGCGAGAGCGTGCGATGAACTCGCCGCTCGATCGCGCTGAGTTCATCGCCCCAGAACCGCAGAGCGCCGTCCCCTCTCCCAGCGGCTTGCCCTCCGGGAGCAGAAGATCAGGACGGCGGCCTTCGCGGTCCCAGCGGATGGCTGATGTCGATACTCGCGAGTGGTAGCGCAGCAACTCGCGATCGCGTGCGAGCCAATCCAACACCGGTAGCCACCGTTTCAGGAGCGCCTCATGCGTCACCCGAACCACCGAGCGGCCTTGATCATCCTGGTCGACGATCAGCAGCCGGGCGGCGATCAGAGCCTTGGTCAACGCCGCCATGTCGGGCGTGGCTTCGAGCCGATCGAGCAGGGCGATGCGCCGGGTCGGCGACTCGCCCTGGCCGCCGCCGATGCCCACCAGCAGTCGCAACACCTGCGGCAAGCTCCCCCGTACGGACTTCGGCAGCTCATCAAAAACCTCGTCGGCACGGGTCGCCAGCGCTCCTTCGACACCGCCGAGCTTCTCATAAGCGGCATGCGTCAAGACACCGGAATCCGTCCTGAGCTGGTAGAGTTCGTCCAGGGTGAATTCCAGCAGGGGTAGGCTGGCCGGGTCGGCCGTTGCGGCATCGCGGAGCAGGTCGTCCAGCGGCGCGCCGGTCTCGGGGTGCACCTGGAACCGCAGCCCGGCCGCCTCGGCAGGCCGCCGGATCATCTGGCCGATCTCGGCCGCCGTCGGCGTTGCCAGGTCATACTGGCCGTCTCCCCGCTTCAACATCCTCCAACCCAGGAAACCGCGCACACCGCGGGTAGAAGTCGCTACGTAAGGTCGCCATCACCCAGGCGTGACCGCCCCGTGCCAGCGCGGTCAGGCTGTCGATAAAGGCCGACTGTTGCGCGGGGGTGATCCGCTCATCGGTGAATAACTCCTCAAGCTGGTCAACGACGAGGACCAACCGGGCCTCAGGCTGTTCCCCTGTCCCGGAGATCGTCTCCAAGCCGCTCGCCGCCTGAGTCAGAGCATCTTTGACTAGAGCGGATCGGCAGCGCTGGGGTTCACCCTCAGCACGTGGGCGAGTTCGGCGTCGGTCCTGGCGGCGCCGAGCTCGGGCAGGGCCGTCTTACCCTTGAGACTGGCCGCCAGCCGGTCGAACACGTCGCCAGACGTACCGCCAGGACGGAAGATCGCATACCGCCACAGGCCCACACCCTCGATAACCCGAGGCTGGATCAGTAGCGGCAGCACGCCGGCGCGGACCAGCGACGACTTACCGCAGCCGCTGGCCCCGAGGACCAGCAGGAAGGCGCGACCATCGGCGGCCTGCTTGCGGAGCGCGGCCATGACCTCGCCCACGGCGCGGGTGCGGCCGAAAAAGATCGGCGCGTGCTCAACCTCGAAGATCTCCAGACCCCGGTATGGCGAGCCGACGGTCCACCAGGGCGACGCCTGGGCAACGACTCGCTCGGCGTCGAGCGTCAAGCCGGCAGCCTCGAGCCGGCGCGGATCAACTTGTTGAGGTGGACTTCGAGCAGATCCTCGAACTCGGCGGGGTCCCGGAACGGATGGAAAGCGGCGACCAGCGTGCCGTCAGGCCCGTGGAACCAGTGGTCGATGAAGGCGTCGAGCAGCTTTTTTTGTCGCAGTCGCTCGAGCAAGATCGCCTCGTCCCTGAGGCTGACGATGGGCTCAGCAGTTTTGCGGTAGACCAGCACCTTGGGTGCGCCGTTCTTGTTCTTCTGGTAAGCCGCGACCGCCGTCTCGAACTCGAACTCGGTCCCCGAGTTGTAGGGGTGCCATCCGCGCCGCGTGATATGGGCGGGCAGTCGCGTGCCGAGCCGGGCCCAGAGGATACAGACAACAACGTCGGCCTCGCTGCTGGGGGGGATCTCGTCCTGAAATGAACCTGTGGCCGCGAGGGGCTCGTGCTCCCAGAAGATGGGCTCGATCGTCAGGACACCGGCGAAGCGGTCGGCGAGCCGGCCGAGGATCCGTCTGGCTATGATGCGTTCCTCCGCGACGTCGCCCGGTGATGAGACGAAGACCTGAAACTTCATGGAGATCCTGTCCTCCAGTCACCTCACCTGTCCGCTCCGATGTTCCATCGATCGCTTCGTTGCGATCCGAAGCCGCCCTTGGTTCTCGCGATACCGATCGGCCCATATCGTCGTCATGTAGCGGGTTCATGCTTCGGTGAACGAGAGCTCCCGTTCGCCGCAGGGCGCGATCGCTACGGCGCAACGCTTCCCGTCGTGGGGCTTACAACACGGCCTGTGAACAGGATAAGACCCGTCCGCAGATCGCGTACCAGGAAAAGGAAAGGGTGATCGGCGACGAACATCGGTGTGTCGTCCTCACCTCGGCCGATCAGATTCGCAACGGTCGCGGCACCCGCTCTGGTACCCGCCTCGTCAACGGTGACATACGCCCGCTGGAGAATGGCGGAGAGACCGAGCCGCTCCGTGCCCGAGATCTTCGAGAAGTCCGCCTCGGACTTGAAGGCGAGGGTCATGCCCATGGATCGCAGTGCCGGAGTGAACTCGCCGTCGTCGTCGATCTTGAATCTCGGGATGATGATGATCACGGTCTGGCTCTTCATCCGTTGGATCCAGGAATCCAGCCTCGCGAGGGTCAGGTGCTCCTCCAAGTCGCGGAGGTCGCCGGGCTCGACGGGGAGGACCAACAGCATTGATACCGACCCGCCCAGGTAGGCCAACTCAATGACGCGGACCCGGTCGCCGACGAAGAATGGGACTTTTTCCGCATTCGCGCATCATCGGCACCATGACCGGTTCGCCTCCCTGGGGATGGAAAGCGTCTGGGGAGGTCGCGTTGACCGGAAAGGTCCGCGCACCACTTAGCCTCGAAAGCGGTCGCGTTCACGGCAACCATCCGCGTGTCGTCAGGCAGGCTCTGAGAGGTGAAAACGTTGTCGATCAGACCCTTGGTCTCTTTCTTCACCCAGCCATTGATCAGGTCGGTTGGGCCGTCTTTCTTCGCCCCGAAGTCGATCTGGTTGACCTCGGCATTCAGCCGGCCACGGGCGAACTCGACGTAGTCATCGCGGAGTTTCACCTTTGTGCGGACCCAGAGGCTGCTCACGGAGCTCAGCCGAAAGGGATCCGATTCCTGGGCTTGCAAGGTGAGACCGGTCGCAAGCGACTCGGGTTGCCAATCCCGCAGATTGCTCAGGTGGAGTACGGAGGCAAGTTCGTCGGCCGTCTTCCCATCTGCCCCGGCCAGGAGCAGGGCCAGGATCTTGGCGAGACCAATCGGCGAGACTACGCCATTCACGGCAGGCCGAGCCGAAGCGGCCCGCCGGTGAAGGTCGATGGCGAAGGCGTTCAGACTTGCGGCCCTCGCGAGCCGGGCCGCATTCTCATCCTTCGCGGCCTCGGCGTTCTTCGAGGGAATCTTGACTGGCCCGTCCTTCGTGATCGTGCCCTTCCGGGTGTCCGCGTCGGCCGTTTTCGTGGCCCTAGACCCAATGCCGGCCTCGGGTTTGGCGGGATTGTCCGACCCAGGGACGGAGCGCGGAGGCTGGTCCTGCGTCCGACCGGCTGCATCTGGCTGGGGAAGGACCGGGGCCTGAGACCCGTCCACCTGGGACTCGTGGTGCCGGTGGACCGGGGTGTTGGTTACCGCCATGAGGGCGAGCCCCACGGCCACGAACGAGCAACCAGCCAGGGCGACCGTTGCAAGGACCAATAGCGGCCGAGTCATCAGTACCATACTCCCGGTTCGCTGGGGGAAAGGACGGATCCGTGGTCGTATCGTTTCGAGGCCGTGAGGGCGGTCAAAGATCCCGCCGCCGCGGGACCGGAGCGAGAAAGTCACTACCGGTCGAGTTGGACCGTCAGGTTCTCCTTCCGCCCGTCGGTCCGCCGGACGGTTATTTGCATCAGGTTAGGAGAGTGATCGACCGCGTCGGAATACTCCTTTTCGGTGCGGATCGCCTTGTTGTTAATCGTGACGATCGAGTCGCCCGTCTGGATCTTGGCCAGGTCGGCCGGAGCGCCGAGGACCACCTCGGTCACGAACAACCCGTCGCCACCCTGTTGGGCGCGAGCCCCCAGGACTGGGCCGCGCCCCAGGCTGATGGCATAGACGTTTTGAGTCATCTGGACACCCTTGCCGTCAACGCGATCGAGACCGTCCGGGTAGGCCAGCGGGAAAGCCTCCCGCACCTTCTCCCCAACCTCTTGGTGGATGCCCCGCCAGCTAATGAGCGTCGTCTTCCTCCGATTGGCAAGGTCGACGAACTTCTGGGTGAAGATCCCCCCACCGTCGCTGCCCTTGAAGAACCCCGATTCCTCTCCCTTTTCCGAAGAAGTGATATCCGTGACTCCTTTGTGATCGAACAGGAGGAACTCGAAGAGTCGGGTGGTCCCCCCCTCGGAATGCGCCTGCATCGATCCCTGATGGGGGCGGGTGGAGAGCTTGGAGAAGTTGGCGCAGCAGTCGGTCAGCAGGATGAGGTGGTGGGGACGAAGGGCCTTGATCTTCTCTCGAACCTCGGCGCGGGACAAGTCGGCCTTCACGCGGTTCGCGAATGTCCCTGTGAACATCCTGAAGAACAGCTCATCGCGGTCCTTGTCGTAGTTTCCATGGCCGCAGTAGTAGAAGACGAACGCGTCGTCGGGCTTGACCGGGGATGGCCAATTCTCGATCGTCTCCAGGATCTTGTCGGGCAAGACCTTCTCTTCGGGGAGCACGACCAGGTTCAATTGCTCGGGGGCGATGTTCGCCTTGAACATCTCGACCACGCGTTGCCGGTCCAGGGCTACCTCCTTCTGGCCGCCCAGAGGGAAGTTGACCTTGGCCGTACTGACTGCGATCAGGACGTGAGCGGTGGGTAATTCGGCCGCCCTGGACCCGCGGCAAGCGAGCCGGCACAGATCGAATCCCAGCAGAATCGACGCGGTTGTGAAGGCTTGAGAATTCATCGATGGCTCGCGAGGTTGGGAATCTCTCGGGTCACGTCGTCATCTACTGGTGCCTGGTCGAAGCCGGAGGGACGGTGACTTTCAGCTTTTCCGGAGCCGGAGGACGAACTGGCCGGTGTCCCCCGCGCCGACGTGGTAGCTGGCGGGGTCTTCGGCCCCGTTCGCGCCCAACAGCGGCCCCGCTCGATCGCGGGGGCCCCCTCGACGATCGGAGGGCAAGACCGAGATCATCACGGGAGGCTCGTCCTGGCCGAACCTTTCCAGGGTCGCGCTCAGAGTCCGGCTCACTGCCCCGGGTCCGGCAGCAGCCGGCGGTGGGGAGCTGATCGGCAGGCCGGCCTCCGGACGTGCCACTCGGACGACCATCAATTCATCCTCGTCACGATCGTCGAGCCGAAACCGCACAGGGTACCGATACGGCCGTCCGGGAAGTATGGTCCCGAAGCTTTCCGGATACTTCTCCGACGGCATCACCAGCTTTGGCTTGCGCGAATCGGGGAGCGTCTGAAGGAGTGCGATCTGGATCGGTATCGCCGTCTCGATCCAGAGGTGGAATCGCTCGTTCGCCTTCCAACGGTACGACGTGAGGCTCACCGTCTTGCCTGCGTCGGGTCCTTCGGCCAGTTCGCCCCAGGCGCGCAAGGCGAGCTGAACTCGAGGGCCCGCTTCACCCGCCACGTCGATTGCTCCAATCGACGTGGGCGCCGAGACGATCCGGACCGTTGTGTTTCCGATCGTCAGATCTTTGAGCGCCAGTCTTCCGGACGAGACGGCTTCGGCCCCCCGTGACTTGAGGCCATTGAATGCATCGATGACCGAGGTCGCGCGATCCTTCGCGGCATCATCGTTTGAGTTGGGTCGGGACGGCCGGGAGCCGACCTGGCCGTACGCGATGCCGGCCAGCGCGATGGAGACGATTGCTCCCTGAAGGATCAGTAAGGGGTGCTTGTGAGGCCTGATGCTGCGGGATCCTTCCCTCGGGGCTCGGCTCACCGCCATGGGCGTTGTTCGACGGCGAGATGGGTGGGGAGAGCCTCCTGGCCTAGGGATGAACCTGTCGAGAATCGAGTTCTCTTGCATCATGTTGCCCTCCCGCTCTCGTGAGACATCGACAGCCTCCTCCGTGTCTGCCTGGCACTGCTGAGTCAACAGCGTTCAGCTCGAACACCCCCGGCCGAGAGAACGCCACCGGTCGGTGCGAACGATCTGCAGTGGAAACTCGTACCCTCCTTAACGCCTCGTGCCGAAAATCCTGGAGAAGGGCCCACGAGCGGGGTAGCAATACAACACCTGGGGTACCGTCTGAGGCACGGGCTGGACGACTTCCGTCTGAGGCACGGGCTGGACGGCCTCTTGAGGAACGACCTGGGAAGGACGCGGCTGTGTCAACAACACGACCTGAGACTCCAGTAACTCGATACGTCGAGTCAGATCGACAATCGAAGCCCCGGCGACCTTTGGAACAGCCGCCCTCTCCGCAACGATTGGCTGTATCGTCTGGAGATCTTCCAGTGTGTCGCTGGCGAGCTGAAGGAATTGCGGGTCCGGCTTCTCACCGTTAATCACCTGGGTCATCAGAGTACTGCTGATCGTGGTGAAGTACACGCCACGCATCAACTCGTATTTCTGGGCCGATGATCGTGGCTCCTCGAGCTCGGCGGCCACCAGAGCGAGCTGGGCGAGGGTAAGGGCCTGCCCGGCCTTCTCCAGTGGGGTTGCGTCGGTACCTTCGATGGTTTCGATGTAGGTCGACCACTGTTCCACATCGACCTCGGGCGTGCTCTTGAAGTTCTGCTCCTTGATCAGCTTCTTGAGCCGTTCCTGGGCGTCTTTTACCTTCTTGGCAAAAATCTTGGGGGGGCCCACGAGTGTCCCGTCTTCATGCGCCTCGCCGGCTTTTTCGTCGTCGGTCCGCTTGTCGCTGTCAGCCTTCTCCTCCTTCTGTGTCTCATCGGGGCGGAATCGCGGCCGTAGTTGCGATGGCGCGGCACCCCTCTGTGCATTGCCTTGGCCTTGAGGGGAGGATGGGGTAACGGCGCCGGGGCCTCCGGTGTTTCCGGCCGCCGAGTTGGGGGTGCTCGTCGAGGATGGAGGTTGAGTCCCAGAACCCTCGGACTGAAACGCGGTAATGTGGAGGACGGCCAGCAGCCTATTCACTCGGGAGAGTAGTGTTGGCGACGTGTGGGGCCGATAGGCCTCGCCGCCGGGTCGAGTGCCCTCGCTCCGTGAACTGGGGATGTACTCGGGTAACCATCTTCCGGCGTTGACCTTCAGCTTAATCGTTCCGCCGATCGAGTCTTTCGGCGGGCGAGCCGGTGTCCATTCCCCGTCTTGACTCCTGCTGATTTCAATTGTATCCGGCAAATCGGTCCCCGTTTCTTTTCCCGGGGCGAGGGAGTAGCGCTTCGGCGGGTTCCCGAACCTGATGAAGACCGTGTACAGAGGATCTTCATTCTTGACCAACACAACCTTCGACTCTGCTGTGGCGGCAGCTTGAGTGCCCGCAGCTCGGGTCCCCGCTCCACGAGTGCCCATGGCCTGAGTGCCCGCGGCCTGAGTGCCTGCGGCTTGAGTGCCTGCGGCCTGAGTGCCTGCGGCTTGAGTGCCTGCGGCCTGAGTGCCTGCGGCCTGAGTGCCTGCGGCCTGAGTGCCTGCGGCCTGAGTGCCCGCGGCTTGAGTGCCTGCGGCTTGAGTGCCTGCGGCCTGAGTGCCTGCGGCCTGAGTGCCCGCGGCTTGAGTGCCTGCGGCTTGAGTGCCCGCGGCTTGAGTGCCTGCGGCCTGAGTGCCTGCGGCTTGAGTGCCTGCGGCTTGAGTGCCTGCGGCCTGAGTGCCTGCGGCCTGAGTGCCTGCGGCTTGAGTGCCTGCGGCCTGAGTGCCTGCGGCCTGAGTGCCTGCGGCCTGAGTGCCTGCGGCTTGAGTG
This sequence comes from uncultured Isosphaeraceae bacterium, assembly GCA_963845695.1. Lineage (GTDB taxonomy): Bacteria > Planctomycetota > Planctomycetia > Isosphaerales > Isosphaeraceae > CAWJTV01. The sequence goes on from CAWJTQ010000033.1 coordinate 159,742, forward strand.
CCTGCGACCTGAGTGCCTGCGGCCTGAGTGCCTGCGGCCTGAGTCGCCTGCTGGGCCTGAGTGCCCGCGGCTTGAGTGCCTGCGGCTTGAGTGCCCGCGGCTTGAGTGCCTGCGGCCTGAGTGCCTGCGGCCTGAGTGCCTGCGGCCTGAGTGCCTGCGGCCTGAGTGCCTGCGGCCTGAGTGCCTGCGGCCTGAGTGCCCGCGGCTTGAGTGCCTGCGGCTTGAGTGCCCGCGGCTTGAGTGCCTGCGGCCTGAGTGCCTGCGGCCTGAGTGCCTGCGGCCTGAGTGCCTGCGGCCTGAGTGCCTGCGGCCTGAGTGCCCGCGGCTTGAGTGCCTGCGGCTTGAGTGCCCGCGGCTTGAGTGCCTGCGGCCTGAGTGCCTGCGGCCTGAGTGCCTGCGGTCTGAGTGCCTGCGGCCTGAGTGCCTGCGGCCTGAGTGCCTGCGGCCTGAGTGCCTGCGGCCTGAGTGCCCGCGGCTTGAGTGCCTGCGGCCTGAGTCCTTACAGCCTGAGTGCCCGCGTCAGTCGCATTAGCCAAGGTTGAATGCCGGGATTCGGCCGACTTCGCGAGGCGAGCCGTTCTGTCTTTGAGGACGAACAGCTTTGTGGCCAGCTTTCGCTTGGCAGCCTTCTCGGCGGGTGTACCGGTTTCTGCCGCAGCCTTTGCCTTGGCATACATGTCTGCCAGGGGCTTTAACGCGTCGCTGTAGTCTGAGTCCGTGAGTTCCCGAACGACTTTTTCCGTGTCCTTGATGATGGTTTCCGTGATCTCTTGCTGGAGGCTCAACTCGTCCAGTTTGACGATTCCCGGTGATCTTGTGGCAGCCTGAGTTCCCGCTCCCTGGGCGGCTGCGCCTCGAATCCCTGCACCTTCAGTCCCCGCCCCCTGCTGGCGGTTCGTCTGATCCTGCGCGAAGCAGCCCGCAAGCATCCCAGGCGAGACACTGAGGATCGCGACCATCACCAGACTGGAAAACGCACGGCTCAGGGAGCCGCCACCCTTGAGGTCAGGTACGCCCCGCCCCCGGTGTGTTGTGGCAAAGGATGACCGGATAGGCCCTTGTCCAAGCTGCGAACTGCGAACCATGGTAGATGCTCCATTTGCCGTGGCGAAGAGATGATATGAGATCCGCGGTGACCTTGCACACGAGCTGAACCACCATCGATCTACGCTCGACATGCGAGCGATGTCAACCAAAATCTTTCCGGCTTTCCCAGTATTCATCTGATCTCCCTGTTTCTCGTAGCCGGAAGGCAGATCGGTTGGCCCGGAAGTCCACTTTTCCATTGTCCGTGAGCGATACCGGGTGGCTGGAGCGAGGCGCCGCCGTTTGTGGTTACTGCCTCGCTCCGAAGGCCGGTGAACTCCTGGGCGTTGACGGGGGACCATCACCGTGAGATTGGGTCCAAGTCACTCATCTCGAGTGAGCACGACCAGGTGTCCTGGCGGAAGACCCTTGTCAACTGTCAGGGCGAGGGAGGAGACGTCTTGAGGGCGAACGTTCTGTCAAGGGATCCCGGAGGCGCCTGTGAAGTCAGCACCTTGGAACAGGCCGCGCCGGTCCGCATGAGTGAGGTCTGCACTCCGGAAATTGCAGTTCCGGAAATCACCGCTGAGGATCGCGCTGCGTAGCCTCGCCTCCTCAAAGATGGCTCTCTGGCAGTGGGCTCCGGTCAGATTCACCTTGTTGAGGGTCGTGCCGCGGAGAGTCGCGTCTTCAAGCCAGATCTTCTTCATGGAGAAGCCCGAGAGATCCAGTCCGCTGAGATTCGATTTCCTCAGGTCGAATAAATCCAGGTTGTGGGACTGGGCGATCTCCCTCATGAAGCGGTCGTGATTCGACGACCCTTGAGTGAGGTCGAGCCCGGCAAATTCGGTATTGCCGACGATTCCGGGCCTACCGAAGACCGGATATTGATTGACGTCGCCCTTGGCACGAGGTACCTGCACGAGATCGGGGTTATTGTTTGCTCCGCGGTTGTTCATGTGATTCATCGTCTGATTGACGGCGTACTGGTAAAGATCGTAGGCCTTCAGGTAGCCGTCCCGACTCTGAACGGCTTTGCCCTCCGCGATCCCCTTGATAATAAAGTTCATGAACACGCCGTGGTGGAGGCTGTCATCCTCCCAGGAGAACTGGTCGTCGTCACAGCTTGCCATGACGTAGATGCCCTTCGGTGGGGTCTCCAGTTGGAATGCCTTCCCGCCGACGATGCCATCGACGACCTCGCTGTTGCCTCTACCCTTCAGCGTGCCGCCTGGGACGTTCGGAGGTGGACCTTTCTTCGGATCGTTCCGGCAAGCGTCGATGACCACCAGTTTGTACAACATCGTGCGGCTGTTCAGGGGCTCGTAGATCGCCTCCTGAAGAGGGAGGAAGGAATCGGCCGACCGGCCGGCGTTGATGGGCAGCAGATAGCTCTTGCCATTGACGGCCACGCCGTGTCCGCTGAAGGCGACCAAGAGAAAGTCACGGTCGCCGACACGGCCTAGGAGTCGCGCGGAACTTGTCCTCGATGTTGCTCCTGGTTGGCGCCTCCCCATCCTGGTCGGTCAGCAGGACGATGTGGCTGGGGGGAAAGCCGACGCGGATCAGCGCGTCTCGCAGTCCGATCATGTCGTTCACGCTGTAACGAAGAAGGGAGTTCGGGTAACGCTGGATGCCGACCAGGAAGGCCCATTTGCTCCGCGGCTTCCGTCTGACCGCGTGCGGCTCCGCCTGCGAGCAAGAGGGCCAAGGCCGCCCATGCGATGTGTCGTCTCGACATGACATCTCTCCTGGATTGGAAAACCGTCCGAAGGGCAAGTGACCCGGAGCATCGGCACACCGGGACCGCTCTTGCTCTGTCCCGTCATTCCTTCGACTTGAGGTACCTCACGCTGACCGAACCCAGCAACTGCTTGGGCCGGGCCGGGATCTCGACGTAATCCGAGTCGATCGAATTCCCACGGCCCGCCGCGTCGCCTTCCCCGAAGCTGAGTTGCACTTCCTGGAAGAGGACCGTGATGGTCCCGACCGGGGCTTTGCTCTTGAGCTCGGCCGCCGCTCCCTTGGCGAGCTCGGTGATGAGGAATTCGTCCGATTTCTGATTGGTCCGGTGCCATCCGGGCACGGTGAGCTGCTCATTGGGCTTGATGATGAAGTGGGTATAGTTCTTGTTCTCGCTGAAGGAAAAGACGTTCAGGCCGTCAATGGACAGGACGGCGGCGACGGCGTAGTCGTTATCGTTGATGAGGCGGATCGCAAAGACGTCATCGCGCTGGAGAGGGACGAAAGCCTGGTTCTTGATCATCTGCGCAACTTGGCGAGGCGTTCGTTCCGCCCGGTGTCTTGAGCAGAACCTCGACTGCCAGCTTCCGGCTCTCTCCCGCGAAGATCTTCGTCTGTTCCACGCGGGTTTCGGGCTTGGCGATGCTCTCAGCCAGCGCCTCGTTCCGATTCATATCTCCGGTTCTGCCGGGTGGTAGGACAACTGTCAGTCCCAGTAGGATCGCGATGGCCGCTTCGCTCGTGATCGTCTTCTCGAACTGGTCAACGACCCTTCCATTGCCGTCCTCCACGTTGAAGTGGATCTGGACGATCTTCTTCTTTGAATTCGGCTCGTCGCTGGTCCGGTAGTTCCCGGAGATGCCGAAGTCGGCGCCCAAGGGCTCGACCGCGATTCCCAGGCTCTTCAATCGCTCCCTCAGGACTTTGATGATGCCCGACCCAGCACTGGCCCCGAGTGTCGCCGGTCCGTTGAACTGGCTGAACGAGACGCTACTCCCCATCTTCTGCTTCAAGAGGCTGCCGATCTGATTTGCGGCCTCGATCATTTCTGGGGTGAGCAGCGGGTCGCCTTGGTCACGGCGCGGAGCCGCATCTTGTCGCGTCGGGCGCTCGCTCGATCACTTCTTGGGTGACCGGCGGGTCACCCTGTTCGGCCCCGCGGCATTCCGAGCCCGCCGCAACGAAAGCGACCAAGCTCATGGAGGCAATGAACTCGGTGAGGATTTGCCCGACGTGGATAGGGCCGATCATGGCTATGAATCCTCTCACTCGTGTTTGCCCACCCCGCGGGTGGAAAAATGGTTACACCGCTCCGACGAATGGCTCAAATCCTGACAAAAAAGACTTGCCGTCAGTGGTGATAGACCAAGGCCTGCGCGAAATGCAACGGCATAAGCTCCTTCGAGCCAACCACTTGCAGCCTCTTCGAAAACCCTCGGCATTCTAGCCGTATCCCGGTCCGCTGTCGAAACTTCCTGGTGTCCATCCCTGATCGGCAATCGAGCCAGCCTGATGCCCCGAGGTCAATTCGGAGCTCGGGATCAGAGCCGGATACTGAAGCGGCGGCCCTCGGCGTTACCCAGCGCACCGGCCCCTGGACGAGGCCGTTTCCACAGCGTCAACCTTTTCGCAAATCTCAATTCGGACCCGGCATCCAGCCTTTATAATCGACGACATGCGCCTAACTGGTGGATTATAATGCGAGAGCAATGGCTTTTCAAATCATTTCCCACCGCTGTGAGAATTATGACGACGCGCTCGGACGGGGCCCCTGCCAGCCGGTGGCCAAGTCGATCTCCAGGCTCATCGCGTTTTCTTATGTCGTGGGAAGGTTCTCCGGAAGAGTGAGAATCGTCTCGTTGTCCTGCACCTCAGGGATCGATGGCGTCGCTGCCGGCTTCGGTAAGGCACCCTCGGGCGCCGGGAGCAACGCTCTTCCCAATTCCAGCCCAATCTGATACCGACCCCAACTCTACATGGTGAGGCCAGGATAGCTTGGAGTCCGAGGAAGTCTGCGGAATCCCGATCCACGAGCCCTTGGGCGAACCGCGTTGGACATTTCCGGTGATTCTGAGGTCAGTCTTCAAGAACGGAAGCGACCCACCACGGCTCATGCGCTCGGGTGGAATTGACCAAGCAATCCCCCTTTTTTCGGAAAGTGTCCAGTTCGCTCTCTTCATCAAGAGAAGGGTCGCGAAACCGAAGAGGTTTTATTTTTCGTTCGAGCTGATAAGATCCCCGCAAGTGAGAAAGAAGCGGCTCGACGCCGAGGCGATTTCCGGAAGTCCTCAGTCGAACAGGCTTTCCGTTTGGCTGGGACCTGTTTAGGCAAGTTCTACGATCTTGAAGATGGGTGGGCAGACATTATGGGCCAATGATTGCCGGATCCAATCCGAATAACCTCGGGCTGGCAGAACGATCCGCAACTCAAAGCGCCGAAAATCGTTAGAGAAGATGAAGTCAGTGATGTCACGGAGAGATTGGGGAAGGTCGCACTCTCGAGTCCTGCGAGTCAGGCCTGGAACAATCGATCGACCTTCCTGGAGAGTTCCGAAGACCCGTGCCGAGAAGACGGACAACAGGTATTCATCAAAGCTTCGCCACCGTCTCCTCGTAATTGAGCAGCGCCTGGGCTAGCACGGTCATAGCGGCGCATTCGGCGGGGTCGAGCGAGGGCTCGCGCGGGGCGTCGCCAACGGCGAGCAGCTTGCCGGGATCGGAGCGACCCGTGCGGAACTCATCGTATTGCTCGCGGTAGAGGGCCTCGAGGGTGATCAGCTCGCGCGGGCCGGTCCGACGGCCGGTCAGGGTGCGGAAGACGAAGGCGATCCGGTCGGTGAGGCTCGACCCTCCTTCGGTCATGGCGCGCTGGGCCAATCCCCGCGCGGCCTCGACGAACTGGGGATCGTTCAGGAGCACGAGGGCCTGGAGCGGTGTGGCGGTCGTCTGTCGCTTGACCGCGCAGACCTCGCGGGTGGTGGCGTCGAAGGTCAGCATGGCCGGCGGCGGCGAGGTCCGCTTCCAGTACGTGTAGAGGCTCCGGCGATGGCTCCCTGGGCCGACGTCGCGCTGATACGATGTCCCGGACTTCTCCTCCCACAGACCCGGCGGCTGATAGGGCTTCACGGCCGGCCCGCCCATCGTTTCGACGAGCAATCCGCCGGACGCTAATGCCCCGTCACGGATCATCTCCGCCGTGAGACGGAACCGTGGACCGCGAGCCAGCAGCAGGTTCTCCGGGTCCTTCGCCACCAGGTCGGCCGGCGCATCGGAGCTCTGCCGGTAGGTCGCCGAGGTCACGATCAGCCGCACCAGATGCTTGACGTCCCAGCCCGAGTCGATGAACGTCCGCGACAGCCAGTCGAGCAGCTCGGGATGACTGGGGAGCTGGCCCTGGCTACCGAAGTCCTCGGGCGTGGGCACGATCCCGCGGCCGAAGAAGGACTGCCACCAACGGTTGACCGCGACCCGCGCCGTGAGCGGATGCTTCGGGTCCGTCAGCCATCGTGCCAGGCCCAGCCGGTTCCGCGGCCATGAGGCGTCAAACGGCGCAATCGCCGCCGGTGTGCCCGGCTCGACCGGCTCACCCGGCGCGTCGTACGCGCCCCGCTTCAGCACGAACGTCGGCCGCGGTCTGGACAATTCCCTCATCACCGCGATCTCGGCCACCGGATCCACCAGCGCGCTCCGAGCCTTCCTCAAAGCCCTGAGAGCGACGAGTTCATTCCGGAACTCGGCGTCGACGTTCGTCAGGTAGTAGGCGAACAGGTCCCGGCGCTGCGATTCCGTCAACTTCGCCGAGTCGAGGCTTAGCGCTTGGGTCAACGTCACGCCATCATAAATCTGAGCGACCTCCAGTGGCGTCACGGTGCGATCGAAGACCTGGATCTCGTCAACCAGGCTGTTCTTGAATCCCCGGTCGCGGAACCGCTGGCCGACGGTGATGTGGTCGTTGCCCCCGCCGGTGATGTTCTTGGTGAGCTTGTCGCGGACGATCTCGCAATCGGCACGACGGCCGTTCACGTAAAGCGCCAGGCCCGCGGCCCGGCTGGAGCCCTCATAGGCGATTGCGACATGAACCCATCTGTCGAGCGGCACCGGCTCTCGGGTGCGGATGCCGAGCGCATTGCCCGGCCAGAAGTGGATGAGCCCCACGCTGAGCTTGCCATCCTCGATCAGGAGCTGATACCCCCGACTGCCGGCATCCGTCCAGGCCATCGAGCGATGGAGGATCACCGCGCGGTCCTTGACATCGGGCGTCTGGATCCACAGGGCGATCGAGAACGGGTCGAAGCGGTCGAAGTTGCCCAATGGAAGCGTCACGTTGTTCTCACCGTCGAGCCGGAGGGCTTTCCCCACTCGCCCCTCGACGACCTCGGGGTTCTCGGCCGTCTGGCCGGGCTTCTTCGGATCGGCGCGGTTGATGACCTTGCCGCCGTCGATGGCATCGACCGGGAAGTCGCCGATGAGGCCCGCGAGCACGGGCTCGTGCCCTCGTTTCGGCGAGCGGAGCCAGGCTTCGAAGGCCGACCGACGCCGTTCGGCCAGTCGGTCCAGGTCGGCCTCGGCGGCCCTAATCTTCGCCTCGGCCGCCGCGATCCGACGATCCTGTTCGGCGGAGGTCAGCAGGAGCGTCGGCGTGGGGACGGAGTCGGTGAAGTGCGGGTAGAGTCCCGACTCATCGATGTTGGCGAAGAAGTCGAAGAGTTGATAATACTCTTTCTGCGTGATCGGATCATATTTGTGACTGTGGCATCGGGCGCACTCGAGGGTCAGGCCCAGGAAGGCGGTCGCGAAGGTGTTGGTCCGGTCGGCGACGTACTCGACGCGGAACTCCTCCTCGATGCTGCCTCCCTCATTCGTCTGACGATGGTGACGGTTGAAGGCCGTGGCGAGAACCTGGCGCGGGTCGGCGGCGGGAGTAGATCGCCGGCCAGTTGCCAGGTGACGAACCGGTCGTAGGACAGGTTTTCGTTGAAGGCACGGATGACCCAGTCGCGCCAGGGCCACATGGCGCGATAGCGGTCGGACTGATATCCATAAGTGTCGGCATAACGGGCCAGGTCGAGCCAGTCGACGGCCATCCGCTCGCCGAACCGCGGCGAGGCGATCAGGCGGTTAACCAGCCGCTCGTAGGCGTCGGGCGCGCGATCGGTCAGGAAGGCGTCGATCTCCGGGAGAGTCGGGGGCAAGCCGGTCAGGTCATACGACACGCGACGGATCAGTCGCTCCCGATCGGCCTCGCGAGTGGGCGATTGGCGCTCAGCCTCGAGCCGCGCCAGGACGAAATGATCGATCGGGGTGCGCGGCCAGGCCGTGTCCTTGACCTCGGGGATCGGTGCCGCGGCCGGCGGCAGGAACGCCCAGTGTGTCTTCCACTCCGCCCCTTGCTCGATCCAGCGCTTGAGAATCTCGATCTCCTGGGTGGAGAGAGTCCGGCCCAGCGATTTGGGTGGCATTCGCTCCGACTCGTCCTCGGCGGTAATCCGCTGGTACAGCTCGCTCGTTTCGAGGTCTCGCGACACCACGGCGCGGCGCCTGAAGGCGTTTCCCCAAAGACTCCCTCCCTGATGTCGAGACGCAGCCCTGCCTTGCGGTTGCGGGCGTCGGGGCCGTGGCACTTGAAGCACTTGTCCGAGAGGATCGGCCGGACCTGGAAGTTGAAGTCCACGGTCCGCGACGGCTCGGCGCCCACCGCGAGGGACCCCACACTCAAAGCGGCCGCCAGGGTCATCAGGGTGAGAATATCCGTCCTGGGTCGCATCATCAGTTCTCCGCGGTTTCGGCCGATCGTGTCCATCCGGTTGTCCTCGTCGATTATACTGGGTCGTTCCGTTGAGCGCAAGGAGACCGGAGGAGAAACCGATCATGCGGCCTCGAACGATCGCCATCGGAGATATTCACGGATGTTCGCGAGCCCTGGAGACCGTGCTTACGGCGATTGGTCCGCGCCCTGAGGACGTGATCGTCACGCTGGGCGATTACGTCAATCGTGGTCCGGACAGCCGGGGCGTGCTCGACCGGCTGATCGCTCTGGAGAGCCAATGCACGCTGGTCCCGATCCTGGGCAACCACGATCAGATGTTCCTCCAGATCTTGCTGGATGCCCGCGCGGCACTGGCCGGTGCGCCTTCGGAATGGCTGAGCGTCGGTGGCATCCCCATGAACCTCGCGAACTGGCTGGAGATGGGCGGCGACGAAACGCTTGCATCGTACGGTATTCCAAGCGTGCGGCCGTCTGCCATCAAATTGTTGACGATCTCGAGCGAGCACGTCGCGTTCCTCGACCGCTGTCGCGACTATTACGAGACCGAGACACACATCTTCGTCCACGGTCAGTACGAACCCGATATGCCGATGGAAGACCAGCCGTCCTACCTTCTGCGATGGGAGTCGCTCCGCGAGGGCACCCCCGGCCCGCATTTTTCCGGCAAGAGGGTGATCGTCGGCCATACATCGCAGAAGTCGGGCGAGATCCTGGACCTCGGCCACCTGATCTGCATCGACACCTGTTGCCACGGTGGCGGCTGGCTGACGGCGCTGGACGTCCACACCGATGAGGTCTGGCAGGCGAATCGGGAGGGTGAGCTGCGTCGATCGCCTTCCGCATAGAGTCACGTCAGACCAGCCCCGAGGAAACAGACCATGAGGTGCCGTCGATGAAAAAGCTCTACGATGCAACGACCCGTAATCTGATCGAGATGGGCCCGGCCGATTGGGCGACCTACCTCGGCAGCCCGCAAGACGATCCCGGCCAAGTCATCGTGATCGACTCGAACCTCTCGACGGTCACCGCCGAGGCTGACAAGGTCCTCTGGATCAAGGCCCCCAAACCCAGGATCGAGCACGTCGAGCTCCAGGCGGGCCGCGACACGCGGCTCGAAGACCGGTCACACCTGTATAGCACCCTCCTCGGCTACCAGTTCCAGGTGCCAGTCCGGACGACGCTGGTCTTGCTCCGGCCGGCGGCGGACGGCCCGGAGTTGACCGGCCTTCGCGAGCAGCGAGACCACAATGGGGACGTCTACGATTCGTTCCGGTATAATGTGATCCGGGTCTGGGAGCAGCCGGTCAACTTCTTGCTGAGGTGCGGTCTGACAGTCCTGCCGCTGGCACCAGTCTCTAATATCGAGATCGAGAAGGTCCCCGAGGTGTTACGGGCCATCTCGGACCGCCTGGAGCGGGAGACCACTCCCGATCAGGCCGCGACGTTGTGGAACGCGACCAAGATCCTGATGGGGTTGCGCTACGAGCAAGATCGGGTCAACAAGATCTTCGAGGGGTTATCCACCATGTTATTCGGAATCCGTGGAATCGAGGAATCGACGGTCTATCAGGGGATCCTCCAGAAAGGGCGCACGGAGGGGCGCATGGAAGGGCGCACGAGGGGCGCATGGAAGGGCGCACGGAGGGGCGCACGGAGGGCGCGCGGAAGGTGCGGTCGATGAGGCGAAGAAGATCTTGCTCCGCCAGGGGGCCAAGAAGCTGGGTCCGCCCGCTGCCCGAGTTGAGGCGGAGATCGCCGCGCTCGACGATCTCGATCGCCTCAACGACCTCATCGACCGCGTCCTCGATGTTTCCACCTGGGACGAGTTAATGGCTTCTCCAGATCGCTGAGGAGTTGAACCCATGCCGTTCGACATTAGCGGGATGCCAGAGCGCAGCGGATCCATCCTCGAACCCACGCTCCGGCGTGTTGAACCCATACCCTTCGGCATTCGCGGGATGCCAGAGTTGTCTGCCGAGGAGGAGAAACGCCGGAGAGGGAACACCATCGGCCTCGCCAAAGCCTTCGCCAAGGGCTATATCGGAATCTACGCCGAGGTCTATGCGGCAACCTTCGCCGCGGGTTATGCCGAAGGCGCTGTCGAACATGCCAGGGAGACCTTGCTCCGACAGGGGGGCAAGAAGCTGGGGGCGCCCGCTGCCCGAGTTGAGGCGGAGATCGCCGCGCTCGACGATGTCGATCGCCTCAACGACCTCATCGACCGCGTTCTCGACGTCTCCTCGTGGGACGAGTTGCTCGCTCCTCCCACTCCAACAACTTGAACTCGACTTCAAGAGGATCGGCCCGATCAGCGAGCTGGAGTTGTGCCGCCAACATGGATCGGCGCCCCTTGGAGAGGGGATCATGCGACCGCGCACCATCGCCATCGGAGATATTCACGGTTGCTCGCGCGCCCTGGTGTCCGTGCTCGCGGCAATCCGTCCGCGCCCTGAGGACGTGATCGTCACGTTGGGCGACCACGTCAATCGCGGCCCGGACAGCCGGGATGTGCTCGATCGGCTGATCGCGCTGGAGGGCCAATGCACGCTGGTCCCGATCCTGGGCAACCACGATGAGATGCTCCTCGCCGCTGTTGACGGCGAGCGGCGGGCGTTCTCCGATCTCCTGGAGATGGGAGGTGGTCCTACTCTTGCATCGTACGGCGCCGGGCGAATCACGGAAGCCGATCTGGTGCGAATCCCGTCCGAACACATCGCCTTCCTCAGGCGATGCTGCGAGTATTACGAGACAGAGACCCACATCTTCGTCCACGCTCAATATGACCCGGACATGCCCGTGGAGGATCAATCCTCCTTCTTCCTGCGGGGGGAGTCGCTCCGCAACATTACCCCCGGCCCGCACGTCTCGGGCAAGAAGGCGATCGTCGGTCATACATCGCAGAAGTCGGGCGAGATCCTCGACCTCGGCCATCTGGTCTGCATCGACACCTATTGCCATGGCGGCGGCTGGCTGACGGCGCTGGACGTCCACACCGAGGAAGTCTGGCAGGCGAATCGGGAGGGCCAGATGCGCCCGTCCAAATTCTTATAGAGGCGATCGTTGCGAGTCGTAGGGAGGCTCTCTGGAAAGTCTCGAAGAGACGTAATCGTAAAGCTCGGGGCGTGAGCCCCGAGACGGCAGACGCCATGGATCTCTTCCCCGCCCGGCCGCCCCAACGCCCGCCGACGCCGGGCGTTGGGGCGGCCGGGCGGGGAGGTCGTTACGGTCGTTGGAGCTCGGGGCTCACGCCCCGAGCTCTACGTTACCGCCCCATTCGGGGCTGAGAACGACCTTCCCAGACAGCCTCTGAATACTGGCGCGGCAACTTGCATCCTTCTACAGCTCGTAGTAACCTGGCTTCCCAGTTTCGTCGAACGAACAACGGCAAGCTTACGACCCTTCAAGTCCCGGTTGACAACTAAGGAACATGCGATGGCGCGACGACATCGGAATCGGTCGATTTTTGCGGCTCTCACGATCGGCATGACGCTCATCCCGATCGGGGCTAATGCCCTGGATACGGTCGACACGCGGCTCCTGTCCACTCCGGCGATCACGGAGGGAAAGATCGCGTTCGCCTATGCGGGTGACATCTGGGTGGCCGGTTCCGACGGCTCCAACCCGAGGCGCATCACATCGCACGCGGGCGAGGAGGAGAACCCGTACTTCTCGCCGGATGGCAAGCACATCGCCTTCACGGCCAGCTACGACGGCAACGAGGACGTGTACGTCATTCCCACCGAGGGCGGCGAGCCGTTGCGGTTGACCTGGCATCCGGGCGCGGATATCGTCCGCGGCTTCACGCCCGACGGCAAGGTGCTATTCAGCTCGCAACGCGAGGTCTTCACGCGCCGGACGGCTCAGTTCTTCACGGTTGGGATCACAGGTGGTGTACCCAGTCGCCTGCCGATCCCGACGGCCGACAAGGGGGCCATCTCGCCGGACGGCAAATACCTGGCGTACACGCCACTCGCCGAGATGTTCCACCAGTGGAAGAACTACCGCGGCGGCACGGCCTCGCGGATCTGGGTCCTCAAGCTGGCGGACCTGTCGCACGAGGAGATCCCCAAGCCCGCCGGTGGTTGCAATGATACCGAGCCGATGTGGATCGGTGACTCGGTCTACTTCCTCTCCGATCGGGACGGTGAGTTCAACCTGTACTCGTACGATCGGAACTCGAAGACCGTCACGCGATGCACCCATTACGACGGCTTCCCGATCGCCAGCGCCTCGGCCGGCGCCGGCAAGGTCATCTACGAACAGGCCGGTTGGATCTATCAGTTCGACCCGCACGAACGAGAGTCACATCGGCTCAAGATCGGGGTCGCCGCCGACCTGGCCGAGACCCGGCCTCGTTACGCCAGCGACGCCAAGCATCTTCGAAACGCTGGGATCTCGCCCACCGGCAAGCGAGCCGTGCTCGAGTATCGCGGTGAGATCCTCACCGTGCCAGCCAAAAAGGGCGACCCACACAACCTCACCAAGACGACCGGCACGCACGAGCGCTCGCCGGTTTGGTCGCCAGACGGCAAGTCGATCGCGTATTTCTCGGATGCCTCTGACGAATACCAGTTGGTCGTCCGACCGCAGGACGGCAAGAGCGGGCCGGTCTTATCCGGTCAAAGGGTCCGGTTACTACCAGCGGCCGGTCTGGTCGCCCGACAGCAAGAAGATCGCCTTCATCGACAACTCCCGCACTCTCTACGGGATCGACCTGGCCAGCGGCGGCGTTAAGCGGATCGCTGCCGAGCCGATCTATGGACCGAGCCGGGCCTCGCGGACGACATACACCTGGTCGCCCGACTCGAAGTGGCTGGCTTACTCCCTCACCAACCGCGCCGACTTTCAGGCCGTCTGGCTTTACTCGGTCGAATCGGACAAGTCCCACGCCTTGACCGATGGACTCGCCGAGACCGGCGAGCCGGCCTTCGACCACGGTGGCAAGTATCTGTACTTCCTCGCCTCGACCGACGCCGGCCCTGTCAACAACTGGTTCGATCAGTCGTTTACCGACATGCAGGCAACCCAATCGGTTTACCTCGTCACGCTCGCCAAGGCGACAGCCAATCCACTTCTGAAAGAGAGCGATGAGGAAGGGGCCGAGGAAACCGGGAGAAAGAAGGATTCCAAGGACAAGAAAGATTCCGATTCCAAGGACAAGAAGGACGAAAAGGATAAGCCGGTCGTCATCGACGTAGACGGGATCATGAACCGGGTGGTGGCGTTGCCGATCGAGGCGGGACATATCGAGGGCCTGGAGGCCGGCGACGATAGTCAACTTTACTACATCCGGCGCGTGGGGGTCCGGCCGGGTCAGGGACCGGCCGCGCGTGGGAAGTCGTCGCTGATTCGGTTCGACCTGAAAAAACGCGAGGAGGAAACCCTCGCCGAGGGGGTCGATAATTTCCAACTTTCGGCCGACCGGAAGAAGATCCTGTACCGCTCCGGAGAGCCGCCCTCGCCTTTCGGACCTCCCGGGGGCGCGGTCGTTTTTGGGATCGTCAACGCGGGCAAGTTCAAGAAGGGCGATGGCACTCTCAAGCTGGACGCGATCTCGGTGCGGGTCGAGCCGCGGACGGAATGGGCGCAGATGTTCCACGAAGCCTGGCGGATCAACCGCGACTTCTTCTATGCGACCAACATGCATGGGGCCGACTGGAACGCCATGCGTCGGAAGTACGAGGAGCTTCTCCCCCACCTGGCAAGCCGGGAAGACCTGAACCGCGTGATCCGTATGATGCTCAGCGAGCTGTCAGTCGGCCACAGCTACCTGGCCGGTGGCGAGCACCTCTACGAGCCCAAGCCGATCCCCGTGGGTTTGCTCGGCGCCGACTACGACGTCGCCGACGGCCGCTTCCGGTTCAAGACGATCTACGGTGGAGCGTACTGGGACCCGAGCCTCCGCGCCCCGCTGGCGGCGCCCGGGGTCGATGTCAAGCCGGGCGACTTCCTCCTGGCAGTCGACGGCAAGGACGTCAAGGCCGACAGCGAGGTCTACCGAGCGTTCGAGGCGACCGCCGGCAAGCGGATCGAGCTGAAGGTCGGGCCCAAGGCCGATGGCTCCGGAGCGCACACGGTCGTGGTCGAGCCGATCGGTGACGAGGGCTCGCTCCGCAACCGCGCCTGGGTCGAGGGGAACCTCCGCAAGGTCCACGAGCGAACCAAGGGGCGGGTCGCGTATGTCTACGTTCCTAACACGGCAGGATCGGGATATGAATACTTCAAGCGATACTTCTTCCCTCAGGCCCGCAAGGAGGCAATCATCGTTGACGAGCGGTTCAACGGCGGCGGGCAGGTGGCCGACTATTACATCGAGATGCTCCGTCGGCCGCTGGTCAGCTACTGGGCGACCCGGTATGGCGAGACGCTCCGCACGCCCAATGCCGCGATCCTGGGCCCGAAGGTCATGATCATCAACGAGCTGGCCGGCTCAGGGGGCGACCTGCTGCCGTGGATGTTCCGCAAGTTCGGCCTGGGCAAGCTGGTCGGCAAGCGGACCTGGGGCGGGCTGGTCGGCATCCTCGGCTTCCCGACCCTGATGGACGGGGGCTTCGTCACGGCACCCGACCTGGCTATCTTCACCGAGGACGGGTGGGTCGTCGAGAACGCGGGCGTCGCGCCGGATGTCAACGTCGAGCAGGACCCGGCCGCCGTGGCCGCGGGCAAGGACCCGCAGCTCGACCGGGCCATCGAGGTCGTGCTGAAAGAGCTGGCCGAGAACCCGCCGCCGAAGCCGCCGGCCCGGCCGCCGTTCCCCGTCAGGGTTCGGACTCCCGACCGAGCCGCCGCAGCTCGGTGAGATCGACACCTATCGTTTTCAGAAGGCGTATGAGCTGTTGAACGGGACCGTAGGTCTCCCGACCGACGGGAGACCTTCGGTCCGCAACGCGGTAAGGTCAGGAGACCTTGCCACAACATGTGCCTGGTCGCGACGATTCCGGGAAGTGGTGTCCGGCCGTTCCAAGCGTGGGAACGAGAACCGGCTCAATGGATCGAGTAACCCCGTCGATAATCGCGGCGGATGAACTGATCGGCATACGAGCAGTTCTTGGCCCTCATCGCGTGGGCGTCCCATTCGATCTTCTGGCCGGCCTTGAGCGCGACGACGCCCAGGAGCACGGTCTCGGTGAGCCGGGAGGCGTAGTCGAAGTTGGACAGAGCCTTGTGGGGATCGTCGGCCTTGATCCCCTCCACCCACTCGGTGAAGTGACCGGGCGAGCGCGGCAGCTTCGACTCGGGCTCCTTGACGTCTTTGAACTGGTCCCGCGGCAGCAGGATATGCTCGGCGCCGTAGTCGTTCTTGGAGAAGAATGAGCCCTTCTCGCCGACGAGGAGCAGCCCGCTGCCGGGGACCTTCTCGCCGTAGAGCCGGTCGGTGTAGCTCCGCTTGTCCTTGGGCAGCTTGTTGCCGCCGTCGTACCAGGTCATGGTCAGCGGGCCTCGGCCATTGCGCGGGCCGAACGAGGTGCGGATGATCGACCAGACCGGATAGCTCGCGTTGTCCACGATGCCCGAGGTGTCCACGACCTCGACCGTCTCGGGGTCGAAGAGCTCGAGCGCCATGGCGGCGATGTTGATCGTGTGGCAGGCCATGTCGCCCAGGGCGCCGGTGCCGAAGTCGAGCCAGCCTCGCCAGTTGAACGGCTGGTAGTCTGGGTGATACGGCCGGTCGTGGGCCGCGGCGAGGAACTCGGACCAGCGGACCTTGTTGGGGATCCCCGGCGTGGTCTTGGGAATGCCCATGCCCTGCGGCCAGATCGGCCGATTCGTCCAGACCAGGATCTCCTTGATCTGGCCGAGCATTCCCGACCGGATCAGCTCGACCCCCGAGCGGAAGCCGTTCTCGGCCGTCCCCTGGTTGCCCATCTGCGTGCACAGCTTCTTGTCGGCGGCGAGGTGGCGCATCATCCGCGCCTCCTCGATCGACCAGGTCAGCGGCTTCTGGGTAAAGCAATGCTTGCCCATGCGCATCGCCATCACGCTGGCCGGAGCATGGGTGTGGTCCGGCGTGCTGACGGTGACTGCGTCGATCTTGTCACCCAGGTCCTCGAGCATCTTGCGATAGTCGTAATACGTCTTGGCGCCGGGGTGTTTCGCCTTGAGCCGGTTGGCCATCTTGGCGAGGGTTTCCTCGTCAACGTCACACAGGCCGACGATCTCGCCGTGACCGGCGGCGTCCATGGTATCGCTCTGGCCCTTGCCGCCGACCCCGATGCAGGCGAACCGCACCCGCTCGTTCGGCGACGGACGGAGCGATCGGGCGTAGCCGGGGGCGCCACCGGCGAGGAACGTACCCGTGCCGGCCGCTGCAGTCTGCTTCAAGAAATTGCGACGATCCATGTTTCAAACTCCCTGGAACGTGGTGGTTCGCTGCGTCCAGACGGGCCGCCGCGGCGTGGGTCACGTCAGGTCCTGTTCCATCGCAGGAGGGCAGGTCAGATCAGACGACATCCTGGCGGGGCGGTCCGTGGCGCTTGCAACAACATCAAGAACCCATCCAGCATGACCGACGGCGCGGCTGTCCGCAACCGGGTATCGCTTGGTAGATTCGAATCCGCAAGAGTAGGCACTGACCGCACGTCTTGCCTGGGTGCAGAATCCATTCGGTTCTCGGGGACGCCCCACCACCCCAGAAGGCCCGATGACACACATCGGCGAGGAGAGGCACCCGCCTGTGGACGATGATGATCGCCGCGCTCCCGGTTCAAGCAGCGGAGTCCGCGACCGTCTCGGGCGTCGTAGTTGACCCCGCTGGAAAGCCGGTGCCGGATGTTCGCGTTGTGCTCGTGGGACGGAGATGCGGCGGGCTCGGTCCTCAAGGAGTCTTCACGACTTGATAGATTGCATCCGCGATCTGAACCAAGACATCGATGGCGTCTTGGACCAAGACTTTGTCAATGGGCCACCGAGCTCCTGGAGAACTCGGATCCATGTCGGCCTCATGAGCGATCTTGTTCCTTCGATCCACGATCAGATTGAGCCGGTTCTTCGCCGACCGAGCGTCGATTCCCAGAATCGTTCCGACTTCCTCCCAGAGTTTCTTCGAGGTGACCAATCGGACCGCATCCGCAACCTTATCCGCCTGTTGAAAACTGATCCACGAGTGCTGTCTCCTGATCTCGTCATCAAGCCATTGCAAACTTCCTGGCATCGCGGCCCCTGTAAGTACGTTTTCCATCGTCACGGAGAACCGCCCGAATGCATCCGTCCTCGGACGCTTGTTTCCGTAGATTTCCAGCATCCCGATCCGAGCGATCTCGTGCACGAGATGGTCGAAGGCACTCACGGCAACAACGAGAGCCGCGCGCAGGATGTCTGTGAGATCAAGAACACCTGTCGTCGTCGCCGAAAGTGTGGTGTAGAGGACGAGAAGATCCCTCGCTCGGTCAACCGTTGCTCCGGAACTGATCATGAGCTGGCTGCATCGCTTGTCAACTCAACGATCATGTCGGCGAGGGTGGAAAAGATGCTCTCGAACATATTCTTCGACTTCAAAGTCTGGTCCAAGACAACCCCTGTCAATCCGATCTGCTGGTCGGTTAACGAGAAGACCGGCACCTGTGACTGCTGAGACTTGGCGATCAAACTATTGAAGTCCGAGATGCTCGCCAGACAATAGTTGTCCGAAATACCGAGCTGCCGATACTTGCTCCCTTCGAGCATCATGCCTTGATGACGGAGCATGGGAACGAACTTGTCCTTGACCGTGGCATTGATCTCATCGATCCACTTCTGGAATCCTGCCGCCGGGGTTCCGCTGGTCGGGGGGCCTTCATCGGTGTCGCCTTCGATCGCGCGCTGTCTGATCCGATACTTCTGAACTATCGTGCCCAGGAACTTTGGCACCGTGTCGGGGAAAGGATAGGTCGCCTTCTGGAAAACATCCATCTTGCTCGCCTTCTCGGACCAAGCCCTCCATCTCGGCAGGACGCTTGTCAACGAATCGATCGCCATCACCGAAAAATAATCCGGGCTGGCCGGAACCAGGAAATAGTCGCTTGTCATGACCAGGTTCTGGTTGATCGAGCTGAGACTGGGATTCATATCAATCAAAACGTACTCGGCCTCGTACTTCTTTCCCGTTTTCTCCATTAGGCAAGAGAGCGAGCCCGGGAGGTTTTGCAACGTCTGGATCGTGCCAGATAGTTCCTGAGCCATCCCGAGGCTCACCTCGTATTCCGTGAGCCGGATGTGACCCGGCAGAAGGAAGAGGTTTGGGTTCCCCTCGACCTGAACGCAATCGATCGCCTCGATCTCTTTTGGCCTCGATTCGAAAGCGGGTGTCAGCCCCGCACGGATGTTCCTCTCGGGTTCTTTCTCGTAAAAGGTCTCGAATTCCTTGGGTCCCTTGTATCCGAGTACCAAGCCCGATAGATTGCACTGCGGATCCGCGTTGACCAAGACGACGCGATGCCCTTTGCTTGCCAGCATCCAACCCAGATTAAAGGTCGTGGTCGTCTTGCTGACCCCTCCCTTATGGTTGAAGAAGGCGATCCTCTTGTTTCGAGCAGATCGCGACTTTCTTGTTCCCGTCTTTGGCCGCTTCGCGGTCGCTGTCATTTGTCCACCTGCCTTTGGCATGACTGCCTGAACCTGGATGACCAACACTTCCGTTCAACCCAATTATAGCAAACGGCATCAAGATTTCACGCTATCGATGGGAGACCATCGACCAGACGATTCGATTCTGGTCAGGAGCCAAAGCCTCGCCCTTCCATCGCCCCGATAGTCTGGCGGACGGTCTCGGGCACCGGATGGGACCGATGGTCGTCGTAGTTGATGACGACGACTGTCGAGGTCCCCTCGGCCGCGAGCGCCCCTGCCCTTCGCTGATGATCCGATGCTCGAACCCGATGCTGGTTCGGCCGATCCGGGTCACCCGGACGCCCACGCGGACCGTGTCCGGGAACGTGATGGACTTGCGATACTCGCACGAGGACGACGCGAGGATCGGCCCGATCCGTTCGTCTGCTTGCAGGGTCCGGAGCCCGATCCGCAGAAGGTACCCGATCCGGGCCGACTCGAACCAGCGGAAGTAAACGGTGTTGTTCACGTGGCCGAAGGCGTCCTGATCGCCCCATTGCACGGGCACGGAGATCACCACCGGATATCCTTCGAGGAGTGCCTTCATCGCGTTCTCAGCATCCATGAATCTCGTTCCGATTGGCCAATGATTGAGTCATGATCTTCCGAGAGTCTCCAGTGAGCTCCACCCCGCGAGATAGGCATCGGTCCCGTGACCATTGCACGTAAGTGCATGGTTCGGACGGGCACAGCCTCCAACCTCGGGCGTAATCCCGATCCGGCGGCGGATCGCACTGACATGCGAGGTTGGAGGACGTTCGCCTCGTCCGAACCACGGTCTGACGAACCGTGGTCACAGGGCGGAGTTCGCCGAGGCGTCTCCATCGACCTGGATCATAAGCCTCCGCGACGATCGACGCCAGAACGGGAAAATCGCCTCGATGCGCGCTCCGCCAGGCTTTTCGAGAATCTCTCGCTACTTGACAGCTACACTCTCGGCGTGTGAGCCTGAAATCTGGTGTATTCCCGAGGTCATTACGTCGGCAAGAAAGCAGGTCAGGCTTTCCCGCCTGACGCCCGAGACTCTCAGGCTGGAACGCCTGACCCACGTGAGGATTCTCCCGATGTTGACGCCCGCCCAGCCTGAAGAGAAACCCTCCGGCGGCGACGCCGCAGCGATCGCCGCCCTCGCCCACGATTTTCGGCGGCTCCGCGACGAGATCAGCAAGGTCATCATCGGCCAGGAGAGCGTGATCGAAGACCTACTCACCGGCCTGCTGGCCCGCGGGCACGTCCTGCTTGTCGGCGTGCCCGGACTGGCCAAGACGCTGCTCGTCAGCACCCTGGCGCGGATCTTGCAGCTCTCGTTCCGCCGCATCCAGTTCACGCCGGACATGATGCCTTCGGACATCACCGGGACCGATATCCTCCAGGACGACCCCGAGAGTGGGCGGCGGCGGTTCACGTTCATCGCCGGGCCGATCTTCGCCAACATGATCCTGGCCGATGAGATCAACCGCACGCCGCCGAAGACCCAGGCCGCACTACTCGAGGCGATGCAGGAGCGGCACGTCACCGCCGGTGGCTCCACGTATCCCCTGCCCGATCCCTTCTTCGTCCTGGCCACCCAGAACCCGATCGAGCAAGAAGGAACTTATCCCCTCCCGGAGGCCCAACTCGACCGGTTCATGATGAACGTTCTGGTGCCTTATCCCAGCGCCGAGGAGGAGCTGGAGATCCTCCGGCGCACGACCGGAGATGAATCGCCGTCACCGGCGATCACGCTCTCGGGCGAGCAGATCCTCGGCTTGCAGCACCTGATCCGCCGGGTTCCGGTGGCCGACCACGTGTTCCTTTACGCGCGCGACATCGTCCGCGCCAGCCGTCCCAACGAGCCCGAGTCCACCGAGCTGGTGCGGAAGTGCGTCTCGTGGGGTGCCGGGCCGCGCGCCGGTCAGTCCTTGATACTCGCCGCCAAGGCCCGCGCCGCGCTGAACGGCCGGCTCCATGCCGGAGTCGCCGACGTCCGGCACGTCGCCCGGCCGGTCCTCCGGCACCGCATCGTCACGACCTTCCACGCCGAGGCCGAGGGCATCGCCCCCGACAAGATCATCGACCATCTGCTGGCCGAGATTCCCGCGGCCACCGAGCAAGCCACTGCCCGGCTCTTCTGGGCCAGTTGAATTCGGGCCAGGGAGCCCGCAACTCGGGAGGATGCGGGCATCCTCAGGAATCACGGATTCGAGATTCAAGATTCCAAATACGATCAGAAAAAGGGAAGTTATTAAATTCGGATTCTTGAATCTCGAAACTGCAACCACTGATCGGCCCGGGTCTCCTGACGCCGCCGGTCGGCCAACCGAAAGCTGGCATCCATGATCGACCCCCAATCACCAAGCCTCGACCCCACCATCCTGAGCCGGTTCGGCCGGCTGGAGCTGATCGCGCGCCTGGTGGTGGAAGGGGTCATGTCGGGCCTGCACAAGAGCCCCTTCAAGGGGTTCTCGGTCGAGTTCGCCGAACATCGTCAGTACGGCCCGGGCGACGAGATCCGGCACATCGACTGGCGCGCCTTCGGCAAGACCGATCGTTACTATGTCAAGGAATACGAGGAAGAGACGAACCTGCGGGCGTATCTGGTCGTCGACTCGTCCGGGAGCATGGCGTATGCCGGGCGCACGGTTTCGAAATTCGAGCATGCGCGGCGGCTAGCGGCCTCGCTGGCCTACCTGATGATCAGCCAGCGCGACGCGGTCGGGTTAGTGACCTTCGACAGTGCCGTTCGTGCGATGATCCCGCCGCGATCGGTGCCCGGGCATTTCTCGATCGTGTGCAACCTCCTGGAACAAACGCGAACCGGTGGCGAGACTCGCCTGAGCGGGATCCTCCACGCCCTGGCCGATCGGATCCGACGGCGCGGGCTGGTCGTGATCCTCTCCGACGGCTTCGACGACGTGGACGACCTGACCGCCTCGCTCCGTCACTTGAGGCACCGCCACCACGAGGTCTTGTTCTTCCACACGCTCGCTCCCGAGGAGGAAGAGTTCCCGTTCCGGCAAACCGCGCGGTTCCGCAACCTGGAGCGACCCGATCATGACCTGCGCGTGGACCCGGTAGCCCTCCGCACGGCGTACCTGGAGCGATTCCATACCTTCTGCCGGACGCTCACGGAGCGCGTCCATGCCATGAACGCCGATTATCAGCGGGCGTCGACCGCCGAATCGATCGAGAAGACCCTGCTAGACTATCTGTCGTCGCGGTCGCGGCGGGGAGGCTGACGCCGTGAGGTGGGGTGTCCTCAATGTCGCGATGCTGCTGGGCCTCAGCGGGGCCGCCCTGCCGGTGATCATCCACCTGCTCAATCGCCGTCGCGACACGGTGATCGACTGGGGCGCGATGCAGTTCCTCGACCTCGGCCGCCAGTCGCGGCGGCGGATCCGCCTGGCCGAATTCCTCTTGATGCTGGCGCGGATGGGCCTGCTCGCCTTGGTCGCCCTGGCGCTGGCACGACCGTTCTGGGCGCCCAGGGCCTCGGCGGCGTCGGGCGAGGGATCGACCGAAGGAGCGGGCGCGGGCCTGAGCCGCGACGCCCCACCGCGCGACGTTGTGCTCGTGATCGACGGCTCGGCCAGCATGGATCGACGACTCCGTTCCGGCACGACCCCGCGCGCCCGGGCTGTCGCGTGGGCCCGGCAGTTCGTCCGCCAGTCGCGGCCGGGCGATGCGACGGCGATCCTCGTCGCCGGAGAAGGCGTCCATCGCCTGGTCAACCCGCCCCGCTTCGACCCGGCCAAGCTGGACGAGGCTCTGACCAGAATCAAGGCCGCGCGAGGGTCGAGCGACATCCCAGCCGCGCTCGTCGAGGCGTTCCGCATCCTGGAAAAAACTCGGAACCCGGGGCGCATCATCGTCGTCCTGACCGATGGCCAGCGGTACGCCTGGCGGCCGGGCGAGACGAACCGATGGGCGATAGTCCGCGACCTCCACCGCCGACTCCCTTTCCCGCCGGCGATCTGGTCGATCGCCCTCGGCACCGGCGAGCCGGCCGACATGCCCAATGGCTCGGTCGGTCCGCTGAACCTCACGCGCACGTTGGTGACCCCGGGGCTGCCGCTGGCCGTGACGACGATCGTCGAGAATGCCGGTCCCGGCCCGATGTTGCGTACCGCCGAACTCTTCACCGACGGCAGCCTGGTCGCTGGCTCGGCCCAGGTTGTCGGGCCGATCCCCGCGGGCGGCCGCGCGCCGCTCGCGTTCCGGACGTCGCTCACCGCACCCGGCTCTCATCTCTTGACCGTCCGGCTCGACGGCGTCGATGCGCTCCCCGGCGACGACGAGGCGGACACCCCGATCGAGGTCGCGCCGGCGGTCCCCGTCTTGCTGGTCAACGGCGAGCCGGGCTCCGAGCCCTTCAGCGGTGAGACCGACTTCCTCCGCGCCGCCATGGCTCCGACCGGCGACGACACCCCGCAAGTCCGTGCCCGCGTGCTCAGACCCGCTCAACTCACAGCCGACGCGCTGAAGCGGCAACGGGTCTTGGTGCTGGCCAATGTCGACCGGCTGACGTCCGATCAGATTGCCACGATCGGTGCGTTCGTCGAATCGGGTGGCGGTCTGCTGGTCGCGCCCGGGGACCGGACCGACGCCCCATCCCTCAACGCGATCGGCTGGATGCCGGCCCGGCTCGGCGACCGGAAAGGGGATGCGACTCGTCGCGCCACGATCGCGCACCCGCGCCGCGCACGTTTACCGGGCCGCTCATGGCACCGTTCGGGCAGGGGGACGAGCCCCCGCTCGCCGAGGCCGACTTCTTCGCCTACCGGGTACTGGCCCACTTGCCGGGCTCCTCGGTCTCGGCGCGGCTGGATACCGGCGATCCCTGGCTCGTCGAGCGTCCCTGGGGGCGCGGACGGGTCCTGGCGCTCGCCACACCGATCGATGCCGAGGGCGGGACCTTGCCGGCGAATCCCGACTTCGTCCCCTTGACCCACGAGTGGGTCTTCCACCTGGCCGGCAGCGGCGGTCAGTCTCCGATCGTCCGCGCGGGCGAGCCGCTGGTGTTCCCCCTCGACCCGCCCGCGGCGCCCGATGTTGACACCCTGCCGCTGGTAATGCCCGATGGCGGCTCGGCGCGGGCCACCGTGGTGCGAACCGGAAGCTCGCCCCACGCACGATTCGACGACACGCACGAAGCCGGCGTGTATCGCCTCACGCTCCCCAACCCGCCCGGCGCCCTCGCCTATGCCGCCGTCACCGGCGACGGCCGCGAGTCCGATCTGAGCCCGCTCGACCCGGCCGAAGCGGCCCGGCTGGCCCAGGGTTGGCCCTTCGAATTCGAGACCAGCCCCGATCGCCTGGCCGCACGCCTCTCGGCCGCCGAGCCCGGCGGTAAGCACGAAGTCTGGAGGCTGCTTGTTCTGGCGGCACTGGGGTTCCTCTGCGTCGAAGTCTACCTGACCCGACGGATCGTCCGCAGCCAGGGACGGGAGTAGAGAGTTCACAGAAGGTGCAGGCCACAAAATGCATTGGAATTAGAACACGAAATACACGAAATAATTCGACAAACAAAACTAATTGGTCCTGTAAATCTGACAATGGATCAGCCACACGCCTCCGAGGAACACGACGGCGATGTCCTCATCCTGACTTGCCTGGCTCTTTGTCTTATTTCGTGTATTTCGTGTATTTCGTGTTCTATTCCTGTATTTATCCTTTTTTTGAATCTCGTGAGCCCCGATCGTCTGGAGGCGGCCGATTCATGACCTTCGATCTATTCGGCGGCTGGCGTCTTCTGCTGGCGGGCTATCGCCGCGGCGGGATCTGGATCGCCGCGGGAGTCGTGGCGCTGATCCTGCTGTGGATCCTCTACCGCACGGAGCGGCGGTTGGTCTCGCGTCGGGCGGGTCTGTGTCTTCTGGCCCTGCGACTGGCGGCAGCCGCGGCGCTGGTGCTGGCGCTGTTCGAGCCGATCGCGGCCCGGGTCTTTCGCGAGACGTTGCGGGGTCGTGTGATCGTCGCCGTCAACGTCTCGCAGAGCATGGAGACCGCCGACCCCGGCCGGCCGGCCGAAGCGCGCCGGGAACTTGCGAAGGTGATCGAGATCAGCCCGGGCGAGGCGATCGAGGGCTTCTCGCGCCGGGAAGTCGTGCGG
Organism: uncultured Isosphaeraceae bacterium; assembly: GCA_963845695.1. GTDB lineage: Bacteria > Planctomycetota > Planctomycetia > Isosphaerales > Isosphaeraceae > CAWJTV01. The sequence goes on from CAWJTQ010000033.1 coordinate 184,953, forward strand.
CGACTGATCGCGGCGAAGACTGCCCCGATCGCGCGGCTCACCGGAGACCACGCGGTCAACGTGTTTGCGTTCGCGCGGACGACCGCGCCGGCCAGTCTCGCCGCACTGGCTGAGTCGCTCAAGAGTCCGCCGAAGACCGACGACCCTTCGAGCCGGGTGACCGACTGGCAGCCCGCGCTGGCCGAGGCCCTGCGCGCGGGCGAGGCCGGCGCGCCGGTGCTGGGTGTGGTCCTGGTGACCGACGGCCGGCAGAACGCGGCGGGCGACCCTCTGCCGCTGATCGATCGGCTCGCGGCTCGCGGCGTCCCGGTGTTTCCCGTTTTGGTCGGCTCGACGGTCCCGCCGCGCGACGCGGCGATCGCGGCCGTCAAGGCGCCGGAGGGTGTCTACCGGGGCGACGTCGCGCGCATCGAGGCAACGCTCAAGATCGACGGGTACGCCGGTCGTGAGGTCTCGGTGACGCTCGACCGGCCTGGCGCCTCGCCCCTGCGGCAGTCGGTCCGCGCACCGGCCGATGGTCGCACGACTCGACCTGTCGTGACGTTCCACGTCCCGATGGAGGAGCCCGGCCTGGCCGCCCTGACGCTCGCGGTCGGCCCGCTCGAGGGCGACACCCGACGTGACAACGATCGTCGCACCGTGATGATCCAGGTGGCCGACGACAAGGCGAACGTCCTGCTCGTCAACGGCGAGTCGCGCTGGGAGTTCCGCTACCTCCGCAATGCCCTGGCCCGCGATCCCCACGTGAAGCCCACGGCCGTCGTTTTCCACCAACCCGGTGCCGACGGCTCGTTCAAGCCCGCCTACGAGACGCGCTTCCCCGCCCGACCCGATCTGACCGACAAACACCCCGATCCGCTCGGCGCCTTCGACCTCGTGATCGTCGGCGATGTCGCTCCGGCCGATCTCACGCCGGAAGTCATGGCCCGGCTCGAATCCTACGTCGCCGAGCGCGGCGGGACGCTGGTCTTCAACCCCGGGCCGAAATCCTGGGCCACGCTCTTCAGCCAGGAGACGGCGCAAGCTCATGCCGATCGCTGAGCCGGAACTCGCCCGCGCCGAGCCTTCCGAGAACGATCCGGCGCATCCGGCCTTGCCGCCGGGCGTCGTGGTCCTGCCGACGACCGCGGGCCTCGAGGCCGCCGCGTGGCCGATGCTCCAGCTTGCCGCCGATCCCGCCCAGAACCGAGCCATCTGGGCCGGACTTCCGCGCCTTCCTTGGGTCCTCGCCGGCCGGTCCAAGCCCGGCGCCACGGTGCTGGCCGCGAAGGGTGATGACGGTTCGTCCGCTGCCGCGATCGCGGCGCAGCCGTACGGCCTCGGCAAGGTCCTCTGGGTCGGCACCGATGGCACCTGGCGGTGGCGGCATCGCGTGGGCGACGCGTACCATCACCGCTTCTGGGGACAGGTGGTGCGCTGGGCGACGTCCCGCAAACTGACCGCGGGCAACCCACTGGTCCGGTTCGGACCGCTCCAACCGCGCGTCGCGGAGGGAAGCGACGTCCGAATCCAGGCGCGGATCAACGACGGCGTCAACGGCTTCAGCCCGGACCTCCTGGTCGCCGTCCGCGCGTTCAAGGTGGATCCTTCTTCGCAGACGACGACCGGCGAAGCCGTCGCCCTCGTCCCGCTGGCCGCAGTCCCCGGCCAGCCCCGCACGTTCGAGGGCACCGCGCCCTCGATGCCGGTCGGCACCTACGCGATCCGTCTCGACGTGCCGCAGCTCGCCGGCGTGCTCCATCTGGACGCGACCCGAGAGAAGGTCCCCGAGGCCCGACTCGACGTCATCGCGCGCGAGACCTCCGAAAACGTCGAGCTGGCCGCCACGCGCGACCCACTCGACCGCCTCGCCACCGCGACCGGCGGCCGCGTCTTCGCCGACCACGAGGCCGATCAGCTCGCCCCCCTGCTCCGCTCCCGCACCAAGACGGTCACCCGCACCGAGGAAACGCCGCTCTGGGATCAGCCCCTCGCCTTGATCGTGTTCTTCGGCATCCTGACCCTCGAATGGGTCGCGCGAAAACGACTCGGGCTGCCATAGTCGAGTCCGGCGAGGATTGTGATCCAGCCATGGAGGAAATTCCACCTCTTTTCGCGCCCTGGCCGATCCTGGGCTGGGCACGCCATAATGAGAAATCCAGGATCTTGGGCGGATGGGTGCAGTTTCGCCGGGTCCCGATCTCCGTGATCCTGGGGACGTCCGCTGAGCTCCTCTAATCGAAATCATGATTCGTCACCGAGTCGGCGCTCCGATCGTGCCCAGGGAGAGAATTCCATGAGGATGCGGCGCGGGACGACTGCCGGAGGGTTGGTCATTGGCGTTCTCATGGTCCTGATGGGCCTGGTCCTCATCGGGTGCGATGCCCCAAATATCGTCCCCGTCGCACCGCCCGGCGTGCCGCTCCCCAGGACATCCCCGGATGAAGAGCCAGCCGCGGCCAAGGGGGAAATGGCCGCCGCGATCGCGATTTTGTTGAAGAGGAGCACTTCGATTTTGGCCTTTTCCTTGCCAACGTCTCACGGGACCGGAGCCGTCAGGCTCGCATTTACGGTGGAGCGCAAGAGTAAACGGGGGCGTCGGGGTCAGGGAGCAGCCTTTTCCTTGGCCGGCTCGAGCCGGGCCCGGATCAGCCAGTCGCCTTGCGGGAATGGTCGAGGCTCATTTCCGGGCAGACCGACCATCGATCGGCCGCTCCCCTCCTTGTCGTGACTGACGTACACCCCCTTGGTCTGCGTGGGGTTGAAGATGACTCCAACGATAAAGGTTCTGGGTACCCGGGTCGGTTTGATGGGAAGTGTGATCCACTCCGCCTCTCCTCGCTCAAACTTCGAGTAAGGGAACGGGAATTCCGCAATCTGGTGGAACTTCTCGTCGCAAAGGAAGACCCTGAAGAGTTCCCGGGGCGGCTGGGGATAGCCGTATCGTGAACCATGGATCCGAACGGCGGTGAGTGTCCAGCCCTCGCCCGGCGCCTCGAACCGTACCGCATGGCCTCCGCCCGCGATGCTCTTCCTGCCTTTCATCTGGCCGTCATCGTGAGAGAGTTCACGAACGCTGTCATCCTTCTGGTCCTTCTGAGCTTGCAGGACAGCCAGGTCGCCCGGCTCGGGGCCGCGGGCCGGTGTTCCCAGCTCGGCCGAGATTGGAGGTGAGGGCATCGGCGGCGGAACACGATCCGGAACCGTCTGCTTCACTCCTTGACTCGCCCACACCCCGCCGCCGACGGCGAGTCCGCCCAGGATCATGAGTGAGACGGCGACCCATCCAAGCTTCTTGAGGAACATGGCTCTGAGCACTCCTTCTGCCAGGGCAACGGTCTGCGCCGAGACCATCCCGGCGGCAACTGCATGACTTTTGTGGAAAGCGACTCCGGCCCGAACCGTCACCACGGTCCATGCCGTCGGCAATGCCGCCGGAGCCGACCCCGTGGCGCCGGCCAGCACCACCGACGGGACGACGCCGCGACGGATCAATCGTTCGCGAAGGCGGGCGCGGCCACGCAGCAAGCGCGTCTCGACGGTCCGAACGGGGCATCGGAGCTGCTGGGCCGCCTGTTCGTGGGTCAGGCCCTCGAGGTAGCAGAGTACCAGGGCGCCCGGTAGCGCTCGGCGAGCCGGTCCAGCTCCTCGTAGAGCTCGGTCTGGGGGATGGCTGGTCGATTGTCGCAGGCTACCTGCGCGTCCATCTGGGCTTTCCGCCATTCGATCTCGCGGCGCCGGGCCGCCACGACCCGGGCACGGGTCGCGATCCGTCGGGCTACGCGGTAGAGCCAGCTTGCGACCGAGTCCTGCCGTCGGATCGCGCCAGATCGGCGGGCCAGCACGAGGAAAACCGCCTGGGCGGCGTCCTGGGCTTCGTGCTCGTCGCCGAGAACCTGGCGGCAGAGGCGCAGGACCATTGGCCCATGTCGCTCGACCAGCGCGGCGAAGGCATCCTCGTCGCGGTGCACGGCGAATCGGTCGAGGAGCTGTCCGTCGCCCAGTCCCCCGATCGACCCGCGGTCAAAGAGTGCCTGCAATTGCCTTAGCACGACGCCCGTGGTGATTCCTGCCATGAGGTCCCTCGCCGTGGAGATCGTCCTTCTGATCTGTTAGAGGCAAGTCGCGGTGAATGCTACTTCAAAAAAACGGAGAGTCGTCGGCGATCACCACCGCACCGTCTGGGGGCGGTGGCTTTGATCCATTCCGAGCGTCCCGACTCAGGACCTGCCGGACGTCCTGATCCCGAACAGAAGGTCACGAAGGAAACGAAGGAAGAGGGGAGTCCCTACTCCGGTCCGGCGGGACGTCCGGATCCGGCGTGGGTTCTGGGCGGGGCCGGCTTGAAGGTGGGCCTGACTTGCCGAGAATTGTGGCACAAGTTGGCACTCGGTGACCACTTTTGGCCGCGGCGCCCTCTCCGATCCCCATGGCCCCCAGCGAGTTCGGGCCGAGTCCCGAAATCGCGGGGACGGGGCCCGGCCGCACGCGGCACAGCCCCGTTGCTCGCTGCCTGGGTTTCCGGTCGGTGACGGTCGCACATGGTCTCTATTATTATAGGATACCGCAGGTTTGAGAATTTGTTAATGCACCTATCGCGGATTCCGGGGCGATTGGCTCCGGAACTCTCGACCACAGAGGGAGATAAAAAAATCCAAAAATTCTGAACACTGGGCTGCTCGAATGACCGATTTGGCCCGAACTGAGGGGGAAGCGGCGCGGGTCGGATCGTCGCACTCCCCAGGTTTGCCGCACCCGCCGCGCTGAGATCGGTGGTGGTCAACGCGGAGTCTCAAGAAAACGGAACCATCCCATCTCAGGCCGGATATCCCCACGCCGCGAAAGCGCGTTGCCACTCGCTCCGAAGGCGCTCTTTGGTCGCCGGAGCGATCTCGGAGTAGACATTCTTCTGATAGCCCGCCAGCGAGGCCACGTAGCGCCGAATCGCGGGCTCCACTTCGCGGAAGTCGGGTAGCCCGAGCGCTTCGTAAGTCGTTCGCATCTGGCCGACGGGGTCGCGTTCCAGGTCCTCGTAGCGCAGCTCGTGGAATCGCCCCGCCGGAATCAGGTCCTTCTCCGCGAGGAAGGCGTCCACGGTCTCGCGATATCGGCGAATCGCCCATTCCTCCACATCGAGGTTGTGCCGCTGCAAGGTGCAATACTTGATCCCCTCGCGCGTCGTATGACAGGAGGATTGGAAAACGGCATAGGGATCTCGGTGGATGTGAACGAACTTCGCTTCGGGGAAGACCTCGAGGAGGAGCCGGATTCGCCCGGTATGGCAGGGGGACTTGAGGACGACGGGCTTGCGATACTTCCAGGTGAGCTTCTTGACGAACCCGAGGAGCGCGGCCTTCCATTCGGCGATTTCAACCTCGGGGACTTCGCCCAGAGTCGCGTAGCGGGCATGGTATTCCGCCCGCCGCGGGAAGATCCAGCTCAGCATGACCGAGCGCGCCGAGACGGTGCAAATGGCGAACTCGTCCTCCGCGGGGAACGCGAGGCCGTACTTCATATTGTCCTGGAACCGCGTCTCGGGGATCAAGAAGCCGAGAAACCTCGATCTCCTGGCCTCGGTGCCCAGGAATGAGTGCGGGTAAGTGACCTGATACCAGTTGGGAAAGGCGAACCGCTCATCGACGGCGAAGAGGTTCTGGAGATGCGTGGTCCCGCTGCGCCAGATGCCGAGCAAGAAGACCGGCGGATCCACACTGGTGTCGCGAACTTTTTGTCCATAGATGGCCTCCTCGCGCCTGCGGTCCCAGGAGTTTCCGAGACTGCTCACAGTAATGATGGCGGCCCGTAACCAGTAGGAGGGATCGACGGCAAAGTGATTCTCGCGCAGCAGTGCCAACCAATCACCGAACGTGATGCCACCGAGGATGCTCGGGCCGAACCACAACAGGAACCGATTGCGCCACGACATGGTGAAGTCCCTGAGAAGACGATCGAGAGCTCTTCCGCGCATTTTGCGAAAAGTTCGAACCACGGGTACCCCCAGTGGGATTATCCTCATAGAAATGACGGCGACACCAGGGAGGTGACCAGTGGCGATCCGACCGAACGGGGCGGTCCGACGGGGGCTCGAAACCCTCTTCCATCTGGGGACGATCGGGGATCTGTCGGACGGTCAATTGCTGGAACGGTTTACGACGAGCGGTGGCGATGCGGCCGAGCTGGCGTTCACGGCTCTGGTCGAGCGGCACGGGCCGATGGTCCTGCGCGTCTGCCGGAGTTCCCTCAACGATCCGAACGACGCCCAGGACGCCTTCCAGGCCACGTTTCTCGTTTTGGTCCGGAAAGCCCGCGCGCTCTGGGTCCAGGACTCGCTGGGTCCGTGGCTCCATCGGGTCGCTCATCGCGTCGCCTCTCGGGCGAGGAGGTCCGCGGCCCGTCGTCGCGACCATGAGCGGCGCGCGGCCGAAACCCGGCCCATGGTGATCTCCGACGGAGATGACTGGAAGGACGTTTTCGCCATCCTCCACGAGGAGATCGACCGCCTGCCGGACCGTTGCCGGCTGCCGCTGGTGCTCTGCGACCTGGAGGGGCTGACCCACGAACAGGTGGCGCGGCACCTGGGCTGGCCGATCGGTACGGTCAAGAGCCGGCTGACCCGGGGCCGCGAGTGGTTGCGGACTCGACTCGTCCGGCGCGGTCTGGCTCCGACGGCGGGTCTCATGGGAGGGGCATCGATCGTGCGATCGACCTCGGCCGCGGTGCCGGCCGGACTGATGGATGCCACGGTTCGGGCTGCGAGGTCCCTCGCGGCGGGCGCGGCCACGGCCGGGGTGGTCCCGGCGACGGTCGCCTTACTGGTGGAAGGAGCGTTGAACGCCATGTTTTTGAGCAAGATGAAATCCGTGGTGCTGGCCTTTGGCATCCTCGCAACCGGGGCCTTCGTGGTGGCGCAGCAGGAGAGGCGGCCACCAGACGCGAGGAACCAGCCCGTGAAAGCCGCAACCACCACGAGCCCCGCGGCGCTGTCGGAGGCTGTCCTCTCGACGACCAGCAGCGTTTCGATCGGTTCGGCCACCTCAAGCCCTGCGGAACCGTCGGATGCTCCAGACGACGAGGCTTCCATCGAGGCCACCGTGGAGTTGAACATGGCCCGACTTGACATCGAGCTCCTGAGAGAGGAGTTGCAGATTTACAAGAACCGGGTCCAAACGGCCTTCGGGAAGAAAACGCGCGCGGAGTTGGGGATTGGCGAAACGCCCGGCGGAGGCAGGAGCATTTCGGCAGACGAATTGAAAAACGCCCAGATCGCGTATGAGGGCGCCCGGGCGTCCTATCGGACCAAGGTCCGCGAGATGTGGATCACACAGCGTCGGCTGGAGCTGAGTGAGGGGAAGCTGCGACAAATCCGAGAGATCGACGGGCGAAATGTCAATCTCCAGCGTCGGCTGGAGCTGAGTGAGGGGAAGCTGCGACAGGCAGACCACGAGCGACCGGCCGGCACAAAGCCGCCGAGCCACACTCGCGGTGGGGATCCCGTGACCGCCAAGTCCGCGCCGCAAACCTCCGGCGCAGCAATCGGCTCTGTGGACATGGACGCCGTGCTGAAGCATTATGACAAGGTTCAAGAACTCCACGACCGGCTTGCTCACTCGCTGGGGGGTGCGAAACAAAGCGCGACGAAGTCCCAGGCTCAGATCGAGAAGCTCATGTCGCAGCTGCAAAAGCTCGCCGCGGGCTCATCGGATTACATCGCCCTGGAGAGCCGGATCAGTGAATTGAAGGAGCGGTTCGGAGCCCAAAACGAAGAGTCGCAGCGCGATTTCACTCGTCGTCAGGTCAGGATTATGGCCGCTCTCTATGAAGAGATTCAAGCGGCGATCGCCGGGGTCGCCAAGGCGAAGGGGTTGGACTACGTGGTCAAAGTGTCATCCGGTCCTCTGTCCGATTCCAATCCCGACGATGTGCACGACGCGCTGCGACGCTCGGTCATCTATGCCAACCCGCGGAACGATCTCACCGACGAAGTCATCCATGAGCTGAACCGGAAGTTCCATGCCGCCGAGGCCAAGCCAGCGCAATAAGTGTCGACTCCAAGCCGCGCTGGACGGCTGTAGGGCGAGTGCAACCCATATCGACGCAGGCTTTGGCACTTGGTGGGTTGCACCCACCCTGCGACAACGTTCACCCACGCCGGGCGACGGCGAACAGCGAGGTTCCGGTGGAGAGCCGCTGGGCGAGCGCCCAGGGTTGCTCGAGGGCATAAGCGAGCCGCAGAAGCCAGGGGCCGGGCCACGGGGGGATGTTCAGGTAGCGACGGTACGTTTCGGTGGGCGTCTCGGAAACCGTCGCGAGTGTTCGGGCGCGGCGGCGGCGGAGGATCGGGACCATCCAGGCGCCCCACCAGAAGATCCGATCCACGACCAGGCCGGTGTCGGCGAAGGCCGCATGCAGGCGCGGGGGATCGTAGCGGCGGCGATGACCCTGGATGCGGTCGAACTCGGAGAACAGCTCGGGCCGGGCCGGCACGCTCACGACCACGAGTCCGCCGCCGGGCCGCACCAGCCGGCCCAGCCGCTCCACCGCGGCGCGGTCGTCGTCGAGGTGCTCGATCACGTCGAGGGCCAGCACGGCATCGAACGGCTCGATCGCGGCCGGTATGGGTCGGGACAGGTCGGCTTCGATCAGCTCACGGCCCGGCTTCTCTCGGTCCAGGTGAGCCAGCGTCCGCCGGGATACGTCCAGACCGGCCGCACGATAGCCGAATTGCTCCAGCATGCCCAGGGTCACACCCCACCCGCAGCCGGCATCGAGCACCCGCGCCGGCGGCCTCACGCCCAGTCGATCCAGCAATCGCTCGGTCAGTTTCGCGCGGGCACGCCACCAGGGATGACGACGGACCACCGTCCCCAGCTCGAGGAGAATGCCCTCGTCCATGTGCTCGTCCGCGAATCCTGCCGACCACGACGCGATCATGGGGATTCCGGGATGCCTGAGTGATGCGCCGGCTTTTCCACGCGAGGGAGCCGACGGAGCCTCAACCCTCGCGAAGGCTATCAAGAATCTGCTCGTCCGAGCGACTGTCCCGGAAGGCGACATTAAACCATAACTTCAAAGGGTGTACGAGAAGCGTGTAGGGTGGGTCGAGCCGCGATTGCTCGCGGCGAGGCCCACCAAAGCCGCGGTGTTCGGTGGGCCTCACGCCGCGTTGCGGCGTTCGACCCACCCTACAATAGGCTTCTCGTACACTGTCTCGGCATTTGCGAGCGCCGCGCGGTGTTCGGTGGGCCTCACGCCGCGTTGCGGCGTTCGACCCACCCTACAATAGGCTTCTCGTACACTGTCTCGGCATTTGCGAGCGCCGCGAGCGGTGTTCGGTGGGCCTCACGCCGCGTTGCGGCGTTCAACCCACCCTACAGTCTCTCTTCGAGCGCCGACCCCAGCCACGACACTTGCCTTCTTATGGAGGGCGTTTTTTCGGGCCGTCCTTCAGAAGCCCGAGCCGCACCAAGCTTTCGGCGGTGGCCACGATGGACTCCTCGTTCGAACGGGGCGCTCAGCCCAGCAAGCACCTGGCCTTCTCGTTGGTCGCGTTCTTCCTCTTGCCGAGCTCGGGCAGCAGCCGTGGCCGCCACTCCAACCACCTTGCCGCCCTGCTGTCGCATGGCATGCTTTCTTGGGGGGGCATCGGGAGGGTCCCATGACCAAGGAGCATGCCATATCCATGCGGGTCAGCACCCGGAGGCAGGACACGGCCAGCCAGGAGCCCGAACTGAGGCGATGGGCCGAGTCCCACGAGGGCGACTCGCACTGGTACCGTGATACGTACACGGGCACGTCGATGGACCGCCCCGGCTTCCGCCAGATGATGAGAGACATCGAGGCAGGGCGGCGTGGATACGCTGGTGGTCTGGCGGCTGGACCGGCTGGGGCGGACGGCCCGGGGACTGACGGCCCTCTTCGAGGACCTGATCCGCTGCAAGGTGAACCTGATCAGCCTGAAGGACGGGCTGGACCTGGTGACGCCGGCCGGGCGGCTGATGGCGAGCCAAGTTTGCCAGTTGGCGTAGCCGCCGGTGCCGCCATTGTGCCACGTCTTGCGGAAAGGTCGCTAAATGGTACGATGGTTATTGCAATCATCCCGTTGAGAGGGAGCTACGGAGCGGGCTATGAACATGTGCCAGAGTATCGGCTGACAGCTCTTAGACTATGAACGATACACCGCTCTACGCATCGAAACGCACGGCCAGAAGTCTCTGGCAGCAATACCGCATCTACCGTGACCGGCTTGAATTGCAAGCATGGATTCTGTTTCATACGGTCGTTGTGCCGGTCGGCGAAATTCGGGCCATCGAAGTCCGCCCCTCCGTTTTCAGTGGCCGGAAAGGTTTTACATCGGGAATAAAACTTGATTTCTCCGATTTGTGTCGCCACGTTTTGCTGTCGAAGAGCCGCGGTCTCTTCAAAAGCATCGCCTTTTCGCCCGACGAGCCTGAAAAATTCGTCGAGATTTGCAGTTCAATTCTGGCGGACCGCTGACTGTCCTGCGTTACTATTGCGTCGTAGCCCCATGTCCTGATCTGACGCCTGGAGAGACACAAAGGGGTCAGGAGACACAAAGGGGGTCAGAGACACAAAGGGGGTCAGGAACCGTTTTTCTTGAGACACAGACACAAAGGGGGTCAGGAACCGTTTTTCTTGAGACACAAAGGGGGTCAGGAACCGTTTTTCTTGGGAGACACAAAGGGGACACAAAGGGGGTCAGGAACCGTTTTTCTTGGGAGACACAAGGGGGTCAGGAGACACAAAGGGGGTCAGGGGAGACACAAAGGGGTCAGGAACCGTTTTTCTTGGGGAGACACAAAGGGGTCAGGAACCGTTTTTCTTGCGGGGACGCCCCAGGGGGCGAAACAGCGATTCGAGGCCCAGCCGCGCCGCCACCGCTGCCTGCCACGACGCCGATCCGTACGGTTGGCCACGCTGGATGCTCCGGCGTATCGCCTCCTCTTCTTTCGGGCCAAACGGCCGATTCACACGCGCCGTCCAATCGCGCGGGCGGTCGATCGGCCACGGGGTCAACGCCGGTCGATCCTCGTCGGCCTTCGTACGCCGCGCCGAGAGGCTGCTCCACTTCCAATCCTCGGCGCGCTCCACCAAGTTAGCCCGAAGGGCATTCCGTTCGACATAGCGGCACACGGTCAGAAAATGCTCGTCCGATTCCACCGGGAACGACTTGAACCGGCCCTGGTAGAGGTGGCCGGTGCCGGCCGTGCGGTGGTGGGCGTGCCATCGCTGAGTGTGCGTCACGGTGAGCCAGCGCATGAACTGGGAAAGGTCACCGTCCTCGCGGGGCCAGACCAGGAGGTGAAAATGGTTGGGCATCAGGCAGTAGCCCAGCAGCCTCATGTCGTAACGTACCACATCCTGGGCGAGGACGCGCTCGAATGCGGCGTAATCCTCGTCGGTCTCGAAGATAGCCAGGCGGGCGTTAGCCCGATTGAGGGCGTGGTAGACAAGGCCGCCCTCTGCCGCTCGTAGTGGTCTGGGCATACTCCTAGGTTAAGGGATCCCAAGCAGCATGTCAAGAACGGTTCCTGACCCCTTTTCGCCTCTCCAGACATGCCGTCGTCATTACCCCGGTGGCCCACTGGGTCGGATCGCTCGCGGGACGGTGTATTCCCACCGTTTCCTGGCTCGCCAGCGGCTGCGGCCTTCCCCGTCGATTGGCCGGGTCGGCGTCCACATTGGTCAGTTCGAGGCCTGCTCGACGTTCACTCAGGTTACGGCCTGCCTGCTCGCCGCATCGCCACAGCGACGCGTTGTTCTCGAAGGCTCCGACGGTTTCGTTACCTCCACCGCCGCTCCGATAGCTACTGGCTGGAGCGACCCAGTTGCCAGGCGGGAATCGCACCCGCTGAAGATCCTCGACTTTGCACGGCGCACAAATAGAACTGACACCACTTACCCGTGACACCACTTACCCGCTGACACCACTTACCCGCTCGCCAGGTGCCGTCCGAAACTGTCACGTCTCGTTACTGGATCACCCTTTCCACGTCCCAGTATCGTCCCGCGCCCGAATGTCCGCGCCAACTATGAATCACCGCTTCCACTTTACGCGACGGGCGGGGGCCGCTGTGGCCCGTGTCAGGCCAGTTCGTCATCGAGTAACTCCGGCTTGATCTTCCCACCACGGGGGTCTCGCAAGCCCCGGCCGGACAGCGCGTGTCGTAAGCATGCCAGGAGGTAGCCGAGCCCCACGGACAGGATCAGGAAAAAGCAGCCCGTCAGAACCCACTGCGAGTTGCTGAGGAAGCCGTGATCACCTTGAGCCGCGAGCGAGGCGAAACTTACGACGAACGTCGGGACCAGGATGCGGAGAGCCCATACGGTTGAACGCTTGGCAGCTTCCTTCGATCGACTGACCAGCAGGATAGGAGCCGCGAGCGAAAGGACCATCGAACCCAGGACAATCAGCCCCCCCCATAGCATGCTGTCGCAGCAGCGCCAGTAGATCACGGTAAACAACGCTTCCGCCGCCGCGACCACGATCATCCACCGTAGCGTCGTCATCCGGGGCGGTCGCATGACTTGGACCTCCTGTCAACTGTCGATAATAGATGACCGGATGCGCTCGAGGACGGTCATTTCGGCCCCAGCGAGTCGGGCGGGACGGGAAGCCAGGGGTGTCGCCCGCAGTAAGCGTACCCGGCCCCGCTCCTTCGGACCGAGATCCGATACTGATGGCCTAATTCCACGCCCTCCTGGGAGGGGCTGTGGATCGCGAGTGGGAATGTCTCCATCGGCAGGCGGCCCTGGATCACCTGGTCGATCTTGAGGGTCACGACCCACCCTAGGCGTGGATCGAGTGTGGTGCCGCCCACGTTGTCGATCCTCGTGACGGTACCGAGGAAAACCGTCTCCTCCAGACTCTTGAAGGATGAATAAATAAATTCACTACGGAATCTAAACTCATAATGCCACCAAGGATGGGCGGGCGTCGGCGCCTGGATCGGGCCTCTCGATGCATCCTCCCGGACTTCACGAGGAGTGCCACGGAAGCCCCCCGACTCGCAGCCACGCACCTCCCAGACTGGCCCTTCCTGTCGTGGTATCTCCTCGGCGCCCCAGGCTTCGGAGAAGAAGTCGAAGCGGACGGGTGTCTCTAATCTCTTGCCATTGACAGTCGTGACAGAAAAGTACGGCGTATCATCCTTGACCGGCTGGTTGGGGAGCCCACGAGGTCGAATCCACGCACCGCGGATCGTGACCAGTTCCCCCAGGGGATATCCGAGGCGACCGATGATCTGGACTCGCGTCCCGATGTCGGACGCAAGCACCTTCTGCACCGGAGGGTGGACTTCGATCGGTCCTGCGCGGGCTGCACCCGAAGCATTGCGGGGGAAGTTTTCGGCCTCCTTCCGCGAGGTCTTGTCCACTTGTCCCTCGGCCATCAATCCTGCGAGCATCAGGACCCCGATCGCCGCGCCGGCGAACGCCCAATTCTGTGCCTTCATCACAGGACCCTCCGTCCGAAACGGCTCAATCAGTTGCTTTCTCCGGTCCACCCGTTGCAGATTCCCGCATCCTCCCGCGCCCTCCCGTCCGCGCCCACTATGGCTCATTCGTTACGCCGGACGCTACTCGCCCTCCAAGCCCTCCGCGATGAATCCCACCTCCGGCCATACTCGGCCTCGGTACTCCTCACGATCGGGAATAACGAGAGACCAAGGATGAGCCGCGCCGTCTTCGTATTTGAGTCGGAGACGGCCGCACCGATCGGCACCTTCGCGCTCAACGGCGGCCCATCTTCGCCAAAGTTCCGACGGATCTTCTCCGAATTCCTTCGCCCTCTTGAGTGCCTCTCGCTCCCGGCTCGCCCAGTAATCAGCGCACCGTTGGCAGTAAACCCTCCGTTCCCACGTCCCCTTGGCCCAGAGCACAAGGGATCCAATCGCCACCGCGACCATCATCCGACGCAACGTGAACCGCACGCGGGGTAATCGCATGGTCCGATCCTGGCAAGTCTCATCCCGACTTCACTCGATGCGCCTAGCGGTCGGCACTGAGAAAGAGGACGGTTCCATCCTCGCACCCAGCGACGAGAGTCCGACCGTCGCGCGTAAATGCGAGGGAATTCACGTATTCCTTCCCCGTGGAGATGAGGCTCCGTTCGTTCGCTCTTGAAACATCCCAGAATGTGATCTCATCGCATCTCTGTCCTGGCCGGGCGATCACGGTTGCCAGGGTCGTTCCGTCGGGTGTGAACACCACCCCCCTGATGATTCCGACACGCCCGTGCAGATTGAGGAGCAGTCCCCCCGTGGCAACATCCCAGAGCTTGATTGAACCGTCATCAATCCCACTCGAGGCCAGCGTCCTGCCGTCAGCAGCGAAAACAAGGCACCCGATGCCCCGGGTATGGCCCTTCAGGACAGCCTTCGGCTTCCGTGCGGTAACATCCCAGAGCGTTACATCGTCGGGCGACGAGGTTTCGACCCAACCCCGCGCAGCGGCCAGGAACTTCCCGTCGAGTGAGAAGGTCAGGCAAGAACTCGGAGGACCGACCAGGGGTGCGCTCTCTGCCTCCGTGGTCTCGTCTTGGAGCCGAATCCCCGTTTCACAGGCCCAGGCGACAAGGGCACCGTCCGCACTCATGGCTTGGGACAGGGTCCGGTCCCATGGGCCTCGCATCGTCCGCACGAGCCGGCCTGTCGACACATCCCAGAATAACAGACTCCAGGAATTCAATCCGGCAAGGATCTTGCCGCCGGCCAAGAACCGAAAGGCTTCAAACCGCTGGGCGCGATCAGCCTCGTAGGTCCACAGGGTTCGACCCGTGACCACCTCCCGGAAGGTTACGACACCGGCGGACTGGTGGCTACTCACTGTTCGCAAACCGCCGCAGACAATCCATCTCTCATCGGGCGAGAGTGCAAGCGCATGCTGGAATCCGTAGGCTCCCGACAAAAGCCGCGGCTTCGGCCAATTGGCTGGTCTGAGCCAGGAAACCACGACGGCCATTAATGCCACCGCAACCAGTAAGTTCCACAGTCTAAACCGCAGGCGCCAGAGCCACATGATGGGCCTCCTGACGAGATAGGTCGCGGTTGTACTGTTCACAATCGCCTAGAAAAATGGTACGCGGCACTTGGCCGGGAGACGGGCCGGAGAGGGTCCCGTTTCTCGCGCCCACTCCCAGCTCCAAGAGACAAAGCCGCGAGAGGACCGCGAGCAGGCGTAACCGCCAGATTACAGCGACGATGGCAACCACCAGCATGATCCGGCGGATCGTGAATCACGCACGAGGCGGTCGCACGGCCCGGCCTCTTTCTCTGGTTGACTCGCAAGTCTCGATACGGGACCACCCGTTCCCACCTCCTGCATCATCCCGCGCCCGAATGTCCGCGCCAACTATGGTTCACCGTTTACGCTTCATTGGAGTTCGATCGCCGGGCGAGCGACCTGGAAAGCGTCCAAATCATCGAAGCTCAACCCGCAGCCCTTGATGTCCAGCCGTTTCAGCTTGAGGAGCATCTTCAGGGGGGCCAATCCCCGGCCCGTGAGCGGAACGCCGGAGAGCGAAAGGACCTGGAGATTGACGGCGCCCTTGAGGTGGTCGAGTCCGTCGTCGCTGACCGCACTTTTGTCGAGGAAGAGCACAGTCAGCCCGGGGAGTGACTTCAGCCGTCCGAGTCCGGGGCCACTCACCTTGGTCCCGTCGAGGTAGAGCCCTTCGAGATTCGGGAGATCCTTGATAGCGTCGAGACCCGCGTCGGTGACCGGCAGTCCCTCGAGGTTTAAGGTCCGGAGGGACGTCAGGCCCTTCAGATGGACTAAGCCTGCGTCAGTGATCGTGTTCGGTGAAGGCGCGGCTCCGGGTCGTGCGAGGCGGGGGTGGATCTTCCTGTTCCTGAGACTCAGATCGGTCAAGTGCGTCAGGCCCGCCAGGTGGCGAAGGCCCGCGTCGGTGATGCCGGTGTTCGTGAGTTCGAGAGCACACCAATGGTCGCCATAGTTCTTGACCAGGCGGGCCAGCGTCTCGTCGCTCAACGGCTTCCCGTGGATGCTGATACCGAACAGGTCGCGTCGGCCGAAGCGGCCGAAGAGACCGGGGGTGCGGCCCAGGAAACGTCTCTCGCCGCCGAGCTTACTTATCTCGGTGATTTCGCGGAACTCGTCATCGCTGAGCCTATAGGGCCCCCCGAACCGCTCCCGGAACAGCTCGAGCAGTGGTACGGCGAGCGTCATTGCCGCGCCGAGGATGCCTAACGCGAGCGCGCAGAGCCAGCGCAGGCGGCGCAACGCGCGTTTCGGTTCAGCCTGGTCTCCTGCGAACATGCGCCACACCTAGATGTCATTTCCGTACTCTGGATCAACCTCCGGTCCCCGGCATCGTTCCGCGCCCGACTGTCCGGGTCATCACGAATCCAGGCTTTACACCAGAGAATTGACGTAAGTCCTTCCCTGACGTCGCCGGTTTCGTTGATGCGACGGGAATATTCACCCTTTACACATCGGCCAATTGTCAGCAGGCCGCCCGGAGGTCGCCACGCGTTCACGTAGCCGGCGATCGCCATCCTCACATGATACCGCGCCGGGACGCTCGTCGCACCAGGGCCGAACGGCGAACTTTGCCTGCGGATGGTCTGCTCCCAACGCCGGGGTCGCGGCCCGCGCTCGGAAGGCCCTCACGGCACCTTCCGAGCCGAGCACGCGTCGTTGCGTCACCGCCGAAATCCCACGACGGGGCCGTGGGCCCTTCGGGATCGAGTTCCGCCTCCCGGAAGCAAAGGACTCAAGAGCCCCGATCCGGCCGCGCCTTGGGGCGAGTCAGCTCAGCGGGATAGGGGCTCGTCTGGCCGGGACGGAATGCGTCCCGAAACCGGCGGAGCCGTTCCCGCTCCTCGGCATCGGCCCAGATCACCAGATGCTTCCGGCTCCCGACGCGTCGGGCGTGGGTATAGCCTTTCCTGACCCATTCCTGGAATCGGCCGCATCCCACGCCGAGCTCGTCCGCCAGGTCGCGGAGCCACCATTCGTCGGCCGCCAGCCCCTCGGCAGGTCGTCGCCTCGGGCTCAGGCCCAGTCGGTAGACCAGGTCCCTGGCACGCTCCGGCGTGAATCGGCCCGCGGGATTCGACGGCGGGTGGAAACCTTCCCGGTTCAGGCAGTCGGCAATCTCACGGGACGTTTGACCGGCCGCGAGGGCCGCCTCGACAAGCCGCCTGATCCGCGGGAAGTCGGCCAGCCGCTCATCGTGACTGATCGGGCGTCGAAGCGGGTGCTCGGTCGCCGTCCTACCCATCCATCGGTTGCGGACGAGGACGCTCTCGGAGTCCCCGGCGACCGTCACCGTCACCCGCTCAACCAGGGCGCGGACGATCTCCTTGCGGTCCGCCGCCGGGGTCTCCGTGGCGTGCCAGAGGGACGGGATATCGGCTGGGGCGTCTCCCTTCGGGCGCCGACCCCAGCGTGTCAGGTGGGTCGAGCCGCGATTGCTCGCGGCGAGGCCCACCAAAGGTGTTCGGTGGGCCTCACGCCGCGTTGCGGCGTTCGACCCACCCTACAGTCTCCCTGCGAGCGCCGACCCCAGCCTCGACACTTGCCTTCTTATGGAGGGCGTTTTTTCGGGCCGTCCTTCAGAAGCCCGAGCCGCACCAAGCTTTCGGCGGTGGCCACGATGGACTCTTCGTTCGAACGCGGCGCCCAACCCAGCAGGCGCCTGGCCTTCTCGTTGGTAGCGTTCTTCCTCTTGCCGAGCTCGGGCAGGATCTGCTTCACCGCCGGATCACGAATTGCCGCGATGCGAACCAGCCAGTTGGGCAATGGCAAGGTCGGCACTCTTCTGGCCGACCCACCCATTCGGCCCTTCAGCACCTTGGCGATGTCGCGGATCGACAGGAAATCGCCAGCGACGGCGAGGAAGCGTTCGCCCTTGGCGGCGGGCTGCGTCATGGCGCGGATGTGCAAGTCGGCGACGTCCCGCACATCCACGACGCCGAAAGAGAGCCGCGGGCAGCCGGGCATGGCGCCGTCCATCAGGCGTTGCACCAAGAGGATCGAGGTCGAATAGTCGGTCCCCAGGACCGGGCCAAACACGCCCACCGGATTGACGACGGAGAGCTCGAGGTCGCCGCCTTCGTTGGCGATGAAATCCCAGGCCGCGCGTTCGGCCATTGTCTTCGATTTCACGTAGGGGAGCACGTCTTCGCCATGGGGGTCCGTCCAGTTCGTCTCGTCGAACGGCGTTTTCGGCGTCTTCTGACCATAGCCGATCGCCGCGAACGAGGAGGTCAGCACCACGCGCTTGACGCCGGCGTCGCGCGAGGGCGCAGGACGCGGAGCGAGCCCTCGCGCGCGGGCACGATCAGCTCGTCCTCGTGCTTGGGGATGTTCGGGGGAAAGGGCGAGGCCACGTGCAGCACGTACTCGCAGCCAGCGACGGCTTCTGGCCAGCCCGTGTCGTTCTCGAGATCAGCAACGATGAACGACAAGCGATCGCCCGGCTCGGCCCCGCCTTCCTTCAGCATGGCGCGCACGCCGACCTCGCGCTTCAGGCTCCGTACCGTGGTGCGCACCTGATGGCCCGCAGCCAGGAGCTGAAGGATACAATGGCTACCAATGAAGCCCGACCCGCCGGTAACCAGAATGGTGCTCATCGCCGCCTCCTTATTGTTCAGTGCTGAGAGGCTGTGAAAGAATGGATTCCCAATAACGAATTCAAGATTCCAAATGAATGTTAGGCCTGATCCGCCAAGGGTTTATGATTCTTGAATTTGGAATTCGGAATCTGCAATCCGATTCTTTCACAAGCTCTGAGTCGGGTGTGCCCCGTTTGGAGCTCCCTTGTTGCCCACTTCCGCCCATTCCGCCCCGCGTGCGAGGAGACGACGCTCGTCCACGAAATCGCCAACAACCGCCCATGGGCCGCACCCGTTCACCGCTCGCCGATCGAGAGGACCACGGAAGCGGATCGGAGACCAGAAATTTGGAACACGAAATCCACGAAATCCACGAAAAAACTCAGGGATCCTGAGAACAAGACCCGAGTGAGCCAGCAGCTTCCTGTTCTGGTGGATGGTCATTTCGGATCGAGTGGACGAGCGCGGGGCAGGCCGATCCGGAAAGACGCTCGCCCGCTCAGCCCCTCCATTCCAGGATATGGGTGCAGTTCGGGACGCCTGGACACGGCCGGAAACCGAGTGATTCATAGAGCCGCGCCGGCCCTTCCTCTTCGCCCCGGAGTCTGAGGTTGTCGAAATCGCCGCGGGCTCGGGCGATGGCCTCCTCGACGAGACGGCGGCCGATCCCGGTTCTGCGGCAATCGGCCAGAACGTAGACGTTGCGCACTCGCCCGACGCGGGGATCCTCCAGGTAAGGATCGATACTGAGACCGCAGACCCCGACCCATCGGCCGTTCGACACAGCCACCAGCAAAGCCTCGCCTGGACGCGCGAAGCGGTTGACACCGCTCTCCCACTCGTCCACTACGCGGCGAAGGAATTGATAACCGAAGGCCTCGCTCTCGGCCAGCATATCCGCAAAGCGGTCGAAGGGTAGATCGTCCAGGCGCGCGATGATCAACTCCTCAGCCATGAGCGATTTCCTCGGGGGCGGTTCCTTGGTGCACAGCCCAGCAGGTCCACCCGCTTCTTGACCTTCTCAGCCCCACACAGGGCGATCAGCGGCTTCATTTTCTCAAGCACGACGATCCGGTCGTCCTCGCCTGTCGGCACGACTTCGGGCGTGGGCGCCAGGTTGCCCTCGACGGCTACTCTGGGCCGGCACGGGCGAGCCATCGAAGCTCGCCCGGCTGCTCGGATAGGATCACAACACTTCTGGCGAGAATCTTAACGTCCGGAGCCGGATTACCAAGTCCGATGCGGTGGCCATCTTGTAGCCCTGGGAGATGGCTCGAGAGGTTTTTCAGCCAAAACTTGAATTGTGGTATGTCTTTAGGTCGAGAAAACGATCGCATCGACGGTACACGCGTGCTCCCGGAATCGACTTTCTTGCGCTTTTAAAAGTGCGCCATGAGGACATCTGGGTGAAACGATAAGTCATATGAACAGCGGCTACGTCCGCGGCTCATCGCCTTCGCGTTGTCAACTGAGTCGCACAGCCTCGAGCCCAACACGCCCCGGATTTTTTCCGTCCGGCCCCACTAGTCCACGAAATCGCCAACAACCGCCCATAGGCCGCACGAGTTCACTGTTCGCCGATCGAGAGGGCCACCGAAGCGGTACGGAGACCCGAGATTTGAACACGAAGACCCGAGATTTGAACACGAAATACACGAAATACACGAAAAAAAACAGAGATCTTGAGAACCAGACCCGAGTGATCCCATCGCTTCCTGTTCTGGTGGATGGTCATTTCGGATCTGGTGGACTAGGCGCTGCGGATTGCCGCCACGGATCGTATAATTTCGCCTAGTAAAGCATCCAGGGGGCAAACCGATGTCACTTCCGGCGGGGGCTAGCCAGTCGATCACCCGGTTGATTCGGGCCGTGCAGGACGGCAGCAGTTCGGCGGTGCGCCCGCTCTTGTCGGCCTATTTCGACCGGCTGGTCCGACTGGCCAGCAAGCGGCTCCGCCACTTGCCGGGTCTGGGCGGGTATGACGAGGATCTGGCCTTACGCTCTTTCCACAGCATCTATCAGCGGCTCCGCGACCCGGCGCGGCCACTGGACCTGGCCGGCCGCGACGATCTGTGGCGGCTGCTGGCCACACGGACCATCTCGCGGGCCATCGATCTGATCCGGCGGCATCGGTTGGCGGAGGTCCCGGGCGACGCGGACATCACGCAGTTGCTGACCCGCGAGCCCACACCCGAGGAGGCCGCCGAACTGGCCGACGAGTGCCGGCGCCTGCTCAACTCGCTCCAGGAGCCGGAACTGCGCCAAATCGCCCTCTGGAAAGTCGAAGGCTACACCCACGAGGAGATCGCGGTCCGGCTCGATTGCGTGCCACGCACCATCGAGCGTAAGGTGAGCCGCATTCGCCTGCTCTGGAAACACGAGCTGGAGGAACGCCCGCCATGAACCCCGAGTGGCCCAGTGCGTACGAACAGCTCTCCCTCGAAGCGGCAGCGCGGGTCGATGCGGTCTGCGACGGCTTCGAGAGGGCGTGGAAGGCGTCACGGTCCGGCGCCCGGCGCCGCACGTTTCGACCTATCTCGACAGTTGCAAAGAGCCCGAGCGAAGCGTTCTCGCCGGTGAGCTGGTCGCGCTCGACCAAGCCTGGCGGCAGCGTTGTGGCCTCGCTGCTCAGGTCGACCACTCCCAGGAGCTTGGAGCCGCGGACAACGCCAGGGCGAGCTCGGCCAGTCGCTTCCATCGCCGCCAGAGCGACCTCCCGTCGGGCCGGCTGGCAGACTGGCCAGGCGTTCCTGGCCTGGAGCTGGTGGATGTTCTGGGTTCCGGGGGGATGGGGGTGGTCTTCAAAGCCCGGCAGGTGGCGTTGAATCGCGATGTGGCGGTCAAATTCCTGTGCGACGCCCACCGGGACGAGCCGGGACGACGCGAGCGTTTTAGCCAGGAAGCCCGGGCCATCGCGCGGCTCCGGCATCCGCACCTGGTTCAACTCTACGAATTCGGCGAGGTGCCTGCTGCGGGCGGGGCCACGTCTCAGCCCTACCTGGTGCTCGAGTACGTGCCGGGGGGAAGCCTGTCGGACGTCCTGCGCGGCTCGCCCCAGCCCCCCGGTGAGGCCGCGCGGCTGGTGGCAACGCTTGCCGACGCCATCCATCACGCGCACCAGCAGGGGATCATCCATCGCGATTTAAAACCGGCGAACGTGCTTTTGCACAGTCCAGAAGTTGACGGGGAGGGACAGGCCGAAGGGGTGCACGGTCCGCGATTCTCGCCGCCGCGTGTTCTGACCGCCGATCTCTGCGCCAAGGTCACGGACTTCGGCCTGGCCAAGTTTTTGGCCGGTGGCGACCTGACGCACAGTGGTGACGTGCTCGGCACACCCAGTTACATGGCCCCGGAGCAGGCGGCGGGCAAGTTCGCGCCGATCACCGCGGCGGTGGATGTTTATGGCCTGGGGGCGATCCTCTACGAAGCCCTGACCGGCCGCCCGCCGTTTGCGGCGGCGACGGTCGATGCGACGCTGGGGCTGGTGCGGCAGGACGAGCCGGTACCGCCCCGGCGCCTCCAGCCGACCGTGCCGTGCGACCTCGAAACCATTTGCCTGAAGTGCCTGCGGAAGGAAGCCGGCCGCCGGTATGCCACCGCCCAGGAGCTGGCTGCTGACCTCCGGCGCTTCGAGGCCGGGGAGCCGGTCCAGGCCCGCCCGGTGGGGACGGGCGAGCGAGTCATCGTCTGGTGCCGCCGCAAGCCAGGCTTCGCGGGACTCGTGGCCGCGCTGGTGCTCGTCTTCCTTGCCGGCAGCTTCGGCGTTCTCTGGCAGTGGCAGCGCGCCCGCGGAAACGCCGCCGAAGCAAAGCAGAACGCCGCCGACCTCCGGCGGGAACGGGACACGGCCCAGCAGGCGAAAGCGCGGGCCGAGCGCCATTTGCGAATCGTCCGCGATCGAGTGGACCGGCTGTCCAGTCTGGGGGGCGACCTGTTGCTGCGGCCGGGGCTGTACCGCACCGGGCAGGCCGTGCTGGAGGAAGCCCTCGCTTTCTACGAGGAGCTGCTTCCCGAGGAGGGCAACGACCCGAGGATGCTCCGAGAGGCCGTACAGCTTTTCCGTCGAGTCGCCGAGATTCACCACACACTCGATCAGGCGGACATGGCGGCCGAAGCCTGGGGTCGCCAGGCGAGCCTGCTGACCAGCTTGCTGGAGGAAGAGCCGGTCAGCAAGGCCCTTCGCATGGAATTGTCGTACAGCCATCGGTGGCGGGGTAACGCGCTTCGCGACCTTGGTAAGGCGCGCGAAGCCCGGGAGGCCTACGACCAGGCGGCCACGCTTCAGGAAGACTTGCTGCGCGAGTCCCCCGACGAGGCCCATTACCAATCGGCGCTCGCCAACACACTGCTCAACATGGCCGCCCTGCCGTCCCCTTGGGCCCAAGCCGAGGAGCTGGAGGCGCTTTACCGCCGCGTTCTGGAGCTCGACCGGGCCGCGGTCCGCACCGAGCCGGACAACCCGCAGTTCCATGCCGAATTGGCCCTCGCGCTGGGAGACCAGGGGATGTTCTTCCTGGAGGCGGGGCGAGGCTCCGAGGCCGAGGCCGCCGTCCGCGAAGCCGTGGAGGTCCATCAGCGGGTGCTCGCCGGCGGGCAACTGAAGGGCTCCGTTGAACGCTACGTGGCGCGCAATTTCGTCAATCTCGGAAGAGTTCTCGCCGCGGCGGGCCAGGCGCGAGAGGCGGAACCGTACTTCCGGGAAGCCGTGAATCTGCTGGATCGATCCGTGAAAGAATCGCCTGAGTCGGTGTACCCCCGGGTAGACCTGGCGCGGATGTTGCCACGTCTGGCTGATTTGCTCAAGGACTTTGGCCGCTGGGAAGAGGCAGAAGAGACCCGCCGTCGCGTGATCCACCTTTACGAAACGCTCAAGGCCGACTTTGCGGAGGACCCGGACCACCGGCGCAACCTGGTCGTGAGCTACATGGAGCTGGCCAGTCTGCTTTGCAAGGTCGGCCGTCAGGCCGAAGCGGCCGAGCCTTATCGCAAGGCGCTCGAATTGGAAGAGGACGACCCGTCCGTTAACAATGATCTGGCGTGGTTCCTGGTGACCAGTCCAGAACCCTGCTTGCGGGACGCCGCCCAGGCCGTGCGGCTCGCGAAGAAGGTCGTCACCGCCAGGCCGGAGTCCGCCAATTACCGGAATACGCTCGGTGTGGCTTACTACCGCAGTGGCGACGATAGGGCCGCGGTCGCCGAGCTGGAGAGGGCGATGAGCATGCAGGCGGGGGGTACCAGCATGGACTGGTTCTTCCTGGCCATGGCTCACTGGCGGCTAGGGGACCGCGACAAGGCGCGTATTTGGTTCGACCGGGCCGTGCAGTGGACGGACCGACACAAGCCGCATGACGACGAATTGAGCCGTTTTTGCGCGGAGGCGCGAGCGATGCTGGCCGACCCTGGCCAGCGTTGACCCATGCCGCACGCAGCCTTCCGGTGTCGGGGTTTTCAACGCCGACCGGCCGCCGCGCTTCGGAGCCGGGATCAATTTGCTGTCGGATATTGCTCAAAACAGCCGGCGCCCCGATTCACGGTGACCCATTCGATAGTCATGCGGGTCTCCCTGGCCCGTCAGCAGCCAATGGGGATTAACCCGCGCGATGTCGATCAGTTTCAACACAACATGAGCCGGCGCTGTGACCCCTGACTCGTAATTGAGCCAGGTCTCAACCCGGAGCTTCAAAGCATCGGCGAGGAACTGGGCGCCGTGTTCCCCGCATAGATCTTCGCGAATCGCTCGGAGGCGATCGGCCAGCTCCGGTTGCTTCTGATGATTCGAGTCGTACCTGATCATGCAGTGTCCTCCGTTCTAACTGCCTGAGGGCCTGCCCGCTCCATGACATGCGTTCTACCGTGATGCGATCTGGAATCACTTTCCT
Source organism: uncultured Isosphaeraceae bacterium (assembly GCA_963845695.1). GTDB lineage: Bacteria > Planctomycetota > Planctomycetia > Isosphaerales > Isosphaeraceae > CAWJTV01. The sequence continues at coordinate 209,410 of CAWJTQ010000033.1, forward strand.
CCATGAAGGTGGTTCGTCATTCCATCATCAGGCGTTGGGGCGAGCACGCGCGGACGCGAGTTGCTCGCGGGCGAGTGCCCCGGCTCATTGCCTTCAATCTGTCAACCGAGTCGGGCGGCCTCGAGCCCGACACTTCCGGTATGATTTTCGAAGTCATGGGCCGAAATTGGTAAAGGCCCTTGACAGTCGTCCTGTAGACCAGGTGCAACCCATCATCTGGCATGGGGTTATGGCGGGTTGCACCCTTGGTCCCAATCCCGCCCCTCTCGAGCTAGTCCCCAAAATCGCCCATAACCGCCCATGGGCCGCACGAGTTCACCGCTCACCGATCGACAGGGCCAGGGAAGCGGTCCGGAGATCAGAGAATGGAACACGAAACACACGAAATCCACGAAAAGAATTCAGGTATCGTGAGAATCAGACCCGAGAGAGCCAGCAGCTTCCTGTTCGGGTAGATGGTCATTTCGGATCTGGTGGACGAGAACGTGTCATCCCCGTTCGGGCCCGCCGGCTCACCCAGTTCCGGCTTCTTCTCCGCCTCGAGGTTCCACGGCAAGAATCGCGGGATGTCCTCCGGGACCTTGCCCCCGGCTGCCGCGCAGGCGCAATCCCACGTCAGGCATCGCCGCGTTCGGCGAAGGTTTACAATCTTCGTGGCATTCAGCAGTGTCCCCTTTACTCCATGATCGCGTGCGCCACAGAAAGAAAAGCCATTTTGCCTTCGCCGACCCTCTATGATTAGGGCATCATTGAGGCGTGAAGGGGGACTTGCGATGGCGACGGCATTCCGGTGGGGTACGCTGGGCCTGATCCGACACCTGTTCGAGTCAGGTACGTGCACGGGCTTATCCGACGCCCGCTTGCTGGAGCGGTTCGTCACCCACCGGGACGAGGCGGCGTTCGCCGCGCTGGTGGCACGGCACGGGTCGCTGGTGCTGAACACCTGCCAGACCGTGTTGAAGGACCTGAATGCCGCCGAGGACGCGTTTCAGGCCACGTTCGTGCTGCTGTTCCGCAAGGCGGGTTCAATCCGCGGCCGGGATGCGGTGGGGGCCTGGTTGCACCGGGTGGCGTATCGGACGGCGCTCGAGGCCCGGTCCGCCGCCGCCCGCCGCCGCGATATCGAGCAGGCCGCGGGCCTGTTGCGGGGCGTCGAGACCCGGCCCCCGGACGATTCGGCCGCGGTCCTGCACGAGGAGATCGAGCGGCTCCCCGATCGGTTCCGCTTACCGGTCGTCCTCTGCGACCTCCAGGGGCTGACGCGCGACCAGGCCGCCGATCATCTGGGGTGCACGGAAGGATCGCTGCGCAACCGGCTGGCCAAGGGACGCGACCTGCTCCGGCGCCGGCTGACCCGCCGTGGCATCACGCTCGCCGTCCCGTTCGTGGCCCCGCCCGGTCTTCCGGAAAGTCTGGTCGCGACGACCCTCCGCGCCGCGGCCGGCGAGGCATCCGACGCGGTCGCCACACTCGTCACGGCGGCCTCGCGGGGATGGATCCTCAGTCGGATCGCAGCGGCCGCCCTCGTCATCCTGGCCCTGGGAACCGCCGTGGCCATCTTTGGCGCAGGTCTCGCGGTTCCGGGCGGCACACAACCCACCACCACCGGACGCCAAGCGGTCCAGACGCCGCCCGCGCGCCCCCAGACCGCGCCGTCACCCCCTGCCGCTGACGGACCGAAGACTTCCCAGGTGAAGCCCGCCGCCCCCGGGACCAAACCGACGCCCGCGGTCAGTTCCGGACCGAAGCCGGGCCAGGCGAAGGCCGCGGCTCCCAAGATCGGGCCGGGGGTCGTCGAGGGACGCATCCTCAATCTGGAAGGACGGCCGATCGCCGGCGCCACCGTCCGCGTAACAAACGTCATGGCAGTCTGGGCCGGCCAGTTTGAGGCGTTCCTGGACGAGGTCAAGCGACTGGGTAAGCGTCCGGACGATTTTCCGTACCCGATAATGCCGCCGGAACGGGGTTTTGCGGCGCAGGGTGCGGGGCCGTCCTTTCTGGCGAGGCTGGGCCTGGTGAAACCGCCCCCGACCCCGACCTTCAAATCCACGACCGGGCCCGACGGCCGGTTCCGGCTCGAGGGCCTCCCCCCCGAAGGCATGGCCATCGCGTTGATCACCGGTCCCGGGATCGAGTCGTCCGAGGTGTATATCCTGACGAGCGACGTGCCCACCATTCGCGTCAAGGACCCGATTCTCCGCGACGGGTCAATGCTCGTCTACTACGGGGCCCGGTTCGACCACATCGTCGCGGCGGCGCACCCCATTGTCGGCACGGTCCGCGACAAAGACACCGGTGCCCCGATCCCCGGTGTCCACATCACAGGCATGCCCAACATCCCCCGTAACATGATCCCGTCGCCCGGCGTGGAGGCGACCACGGACGCCCAGGGCCGGTACCAGGTCAACGGCCTGTCCACCTCGCGCGGGTTCAAGCTGTTCACCGAGGCCCCCCCCGGCCAGCCTTACGTCAACGGTGGGTTCATCTCCCCGGCGGGCGAGGCCAAGCCCGGCCCGTTCACCTTCGACATCGCCCTGAAGCGCGGCGTGCTGGTGCGCGGGCGCCTGACCAACAAGGCCACGGGAAAGCCCGTCACCGGTCGCGTGGAATACTACGCCTTTCAGGACAACCCGCACGTGGACGAATACCCGAACTTCAAGCGGGAAAGCCTGATCACCTGGTCTTGGATCCAGGCCCCGGACGGCCGGTTCACGATCCCAGCCCTGCCAGGCCGTGGCCTGATCGCGGCCCGGACGCCCGAGGAGGGCTATCTCCACAGTCGGGGTGCCGACGCCATCAAGGGCTTTCGAGTTAATCCGGCGGTGTTTGCGACCTACCCATGTCAATGCGAAGCGATCGTCAAGCATGTCGTTGTCGAGATCAACCCCGCGCCGGGAACGAAGGAGATGACCGTCGATCTCCAGGTCGATCCCGGCCGGACGGTCCGCGGTACGATGGTTGGTCCGGACGACCGGCCCGTCTTCGGCGTAGTCGAGATCCAAACGCTCGACATCTTTCAGAACCATCATACACCCGGCGACTCCTCGACCTTCGAGGTCAAGGGATTACCCCCGGGCGCCCATCGACTCGACTTCGTCCATCCGGTTCGCAAGCTCGCCGGCACGCTTCGTTTGAAAGGCGATGAAACGGGAAAACTGACCGTCAAGCTCCAACCCTGGGGAACCGTCATCGGCCGGATCCTCGACGAGGAGGGGAAGCCTCGAACAAACGTGGAGCTGCGCATCAACTCACTCCGCGATCCGCCCGACCTCGAGTTCGGCCGGATCCCGGATCGGCGCACCGTGGACGCCCAGGGCCGGTTCCGAATCGAGGGGCTGATCCCGGGCCTGAAGTACGACGCCCGCGGCATCTCGTCCCATCGGTCGGATGGCACGATCTTCGAGAGCCTGCAAGTCGGGCCGGGAGAAGTGAAAGACGTGGGGGACGTCACGCTGCCCCCCCGGAAGTGGGACGGAAATTGACCCGGCGCGCCGACGGTCCATTGACTCCAACGCATCCCGAGAACGGATCGCTCGGCCACAGCTCGGACAGACGGCCGTTCTTCGAGCGGGATCCGGAAGCAAAGGGGACGGTGCGCGCCGGTGCCGAACAGACGGGTTAAGCGAATACTTACAACTGACCGGTTATACACTAGCATGGCCTGCAAGGCGCCGCGACATGCGGTCCCGTCGCACTCGGCCTAGCTCGTCCGGGAATCCTTGCACAATCGGCGTGTTCCGCCGTTTCGGCAGGCACGATCGGGGTATGCACGGAACAGCCGGAATTGCCTGGTGGTTTTGGCCGATCTGAATGGTTACAATGCTTGTTGGTGTTTCGGGCTTCGGGGAATCGCAAGAGTCGGCCGGAAGAGGGAGCTTCGCGGCAGCGTGATTGCGGCTTGACTCGGCTTCGAAACCTCAACAGATGGACGAGTCGATCGCGCGTAGACTTTTGACCTGCGTCGCTCGTTGAGTCTCAGCCGGCCGATTCACATCGACGACCGAGGCGCAATCGGCTCGCGGATCGCCCGGGAGGCCGAGAATGAGATTACATCGTGGTGGCTGGATCGGGGCGGCGACCCTGGTGCTCGCGACGGCGATCGCGCCGACCGCTTTTGCCCAGCCGAGTTTCGGTCCCGATCCGTTCCGGCCGTACTTGAACCAGTACGATCCCTATGTCTATCCAATGGGCCCGGCGTCTCCGATGGCCGGTGGCGGCGAGATGATGATGCGCCAGGGCTTCCGCGGTGCGAATCGCTTTCAGGATTATGTCGATGGGATCTCGGGACCGGGCCGGAACACGACGGACCGGGCCGGCGTTGGCAGACCATACTATCAATCCTCCGTCCTCCCGTCCTGGGGCGGGAGCGGGTTCCGGGACTATCAGCCCAACGCGCAGATCGCTCCCACGTTTGAAGAGACCCAACGGCGCGTCACCGACAAGTATTTCGCCTATTTCTTGGAGCGCGATCCCAAGAAGCGTGCCGCGCTCTTGAAGGACTCTCGACGCGCGAGCCGCGACACCGCGCGCGCCTTGGACTCCGAGGCTCCATCGCCGAACCGGGTCCTGGAGGCGGCCTCTAGCATCCGCCCCCGATCGGGAGCGATGCGGACATCCGAAGGCGCGGACCGCGGACGAAGCACCTCATCCTCGTCGGCGCCACCGCCCATTCCGTCCATCGGTTCCTCGCGGTCCGGTGGCCGGTCACGCAGCACGCCCTCCCGTGTGCTGGATCGTGCTGGTGGCATGAATGATCGCAATACCGGCGCGGCGGGCTCGACCTTGACGACCCCACGGAGACGCCGGACCGTTTCGCCCTCGCCCTTGAGTCTCCCGGAAATCGAGACTCCCTGATGACCCGTGGGGGCAATCGTCTCCGGGCTTCGTGGTGAAGGCGGAGGGTTGAACGCTGAAGGCGGAATCACGGCCCGTCTGACTCAGCCTTCGACCTTCCGCATCTTCCGCCTTTCGGAACCACCTCGTTGACGCTCGGTTTTTGATCCTTACAATGGGTCCCACGTGGCGCGGCATTCTCGAGCCTCGCGCAGCCTGCGTTTCGGATCGTCTCGTTTCCCCGACGGCCCAACTCCGCGGCTCCTGACGGCTCGACTTCCACCCACCTGCTTTCTGATCCCGCCGAGACAATCCCGGCGCAAGCCAGGGTTTTTTTCGGCCCAACTTTGTGAAACCATTCACAAAGAGGGTCCCGGCCAGCCAAGGGGATTGATCCATGGGCACGGAATACACGCCGATCTTCATTTTCCTGATCGTGGCGATCCTGATTGCAGCGAGCATGCTGATCGCCAGCGCGGTGCTGGGTCCTCGGAAGGCGACCGGGGTGAAGCAGATGCCTTATGAATCCGGGATGGACCCCATCGGCGACGCACGGCAGCGGTTCGATGTGCGGTACTACCTGGTCGCCATCGTGTTTTTGCTGTTTGATGTTGAGCTGCTCTTCTTGTATCCGTGGGCCGTGGCGCAGTGGAGCGCGGACCCGAACCTGGCGCCGCCGGCCTCGTCGGTGCCGGTGCCCGTCACCGGAATCCCAGCAGAATTCCGGAGCTGGGTCTTCGGAGAGATCCTGCTGTTCATCATCATCCTGGCTGCGGCATTTGCCTATGCCTGGAAGAAAGGGGTCTTCGAATGGCGGTAGGCAAGGATCCGGCGGTCGTCCCGGCCCGGCACACGACACCCACGGGATCGACCCTGACGGTCAGTCCGGCCGACGCGATCGAGATGCCCGAGAACACGTTTGTCTCGACCCTGGATTCGGTGGTCAACTGGTGCCGCAAGTACAGCCTCTGGCCGATGCCGTTCGCAACGGCCTGTTGCGGGATCGAGCTGATGGCCGTCGGCGCCAGCCGGTTCGACATCGCGCGGTTCGGCGCCGAGGTCATGCGGTTCAGCCCGCGACAGTGCGACCTCATGATCGTGGCGGGTCGCGTGGCCATGAAAATGATGCCGGTCTTGCAGCGAATCTGGCTGCAAATGCCCGAGCCCAAGTGGTGCATCAGCATGGGCGCCTGCGCCAGTACCGGTGGGATCTTCGACACCTATGCCGTTGTGCAAGGTGTCGATCGGTTCATTCCGGTCGATGTGTATATCCCCGGCTGCCCACCCCGCCCCGAGCAGATCCTCCGGGCCCTCATGGACGTTCAGGCGAAGATCCAGAAGGGCGGCACCCTCGCCGGCAACAACGGTCTGCCCGAGATGCTGGAACGCGAGAAGTACCTGGCCGAGAAACGCACAGCCCCCCTGGGCTACGGCACCGCCGCCGAGCGCGGCGACGAGGACCGCTTCGGATACCGATTGCCGGGCGGTCCCGGTCGGCTGGGAGCTGAAGAGACACGTTGAGGGTGAACGAGAAACCCGTGGATTGGGAAGTCGAGACCTCGTGGATTCGCCCCGAAGGGGCAGCCCTGGGAAGACGAAAATCAAACGTACCTCAAGCCCTGAAGGGGCGGCACAAGGCACAAGCACACGAGAACCCAGGGCGTTGCCCTGGGCTGACTTGTTAGGCCCCTTCGGGACAAAATACAACGAGCCTCCGCGTACGGCCCCATGAGCACCACCACAACATCCGACTCCGCCACCGACCCGAACGCAACGACTCTGGCCACCCTGGCGCAGGTGCTGGGCGATGGTGTCTTCAGCCAGTCGCGGTTCCGTGATAACCTGCGACTGTTCGTGCCGGCTTCGCGTCTTAAAGAACTGTTGACCGTCCTGAAGAATTCGTGCGGTTTCCAGATGCTTGCCGAGCTGGGGGCTACCGATTACCTGGGCTATCCCGGCCGGACCCGCGCCCGGTTCGAGGTCCACTACGTGCTCCGGAACCTCGAGACGTCCGAGCGCCTGGTCGTCAAGGCCGGCGTCGACGACCCCGACCCGACGCTCCCCTCGGCCGTCCCGCTCTGGCCCGGCGCCGACTGGATGGAGCGCGAGGTCTTCGACATGTACGGGATTCGGTTCAGCGGCCATCCCGACCTCCGGCGCATCCTGATGCCCGAGGAGTTCACCGCGTATCCGCTCCGCAAGGACTACCCGCTCCGTGGGCGCGGCGAACGTCATAACTTCCCCAGGTTGACCCGAAGCGAATCCTGACCGGATTGCCTCGGGATCCCATTCCCGCCCCGAACGAGACAGGATGGATGACCCGATGTCCGCCCAGTTACTCGACGAACCGGAGCTGCAAACCGACACGAAGCAAACGACGTGGACCCTCAACTTCGGGCCCCAGCATCCTGCCACCCACACAACCTTGCGACTGATCCTGGAACTGGACGGCGAGCGGATCATCAAGGCGACGCCCGACATCGGCTACCTGCATTCGGGGTTCGAGAAGCTGGGCGAGCATCTGACTTACAACCAGTACGTGACGATCGTCAACCGCAAGAACTACATCAGCCCACCGATGAACGAGGTGGCCTGGCATCATGCGGTCGAGAAGCTGATGGGCATCGAGCTGACGCCGCGGTGCCAGTACATCCGGGTGATCATTTCTGAGTTGGCGCGGCTCAGCGACCACTTGCTCTGCACCGGCGCCGCCGCACTCGACCTTGGCGCATTCACCGCGTTCTTGTTCGCCTTCAACCTGAGAGAGCTGATCTACGACGTCTACGAAGAGATGTCGGGCTATCGGTTCCATCCGGGTTACACGCGGGTTGGCGGTCTGCTCCAGGACTTCAACGACCGCGTCCTCAATCGGATCCAGTTCGTGCTGGACAGCTTTCCCCGGGTTTATGCCGACATGGAGAAGTTGCTGTTTCGCAACCGGATCTTCCTGGACCGGGTGCGCGGGGTGGGCGTCCTGAGCAAGGCCGACGCCATTGCCCATTCCTGTTCCGGACCGATTGCCAGGGCCAGCGGAGTCACCTATGACTTGCGCAAGGATGAGCCGTATCTGGTCTACCCCGAGCTCGACTTCGAGGTGCCATACTCCGAAGAGGGCGACTGCTGGGCGCGGTTCATCGTCCGGATGGAGGAGATGCGGCAGAGCCATCGGCTGATCCAGCAGGCGGTCGAGCGCCTGCCGTCGGGACCGGTCAATGTGCCGATCGCCGAGAAGTTCCCGCTGCCGGATAAGCTGACGACTTATAACAGCATGGAAGGGCTGATCCAGCACTTCGAGCTGATCATGCCCAACCGGGGCTTCGAATCGCCGCACAACGAGCTCTACGCGGCCATCGAGTCCCCCAACGGCGAGCTCGGCTATTACCTCGTCGCCGACGGCAGCCAGGCCGCCTGGCGGGTCCGGACCCGACCGCCATCGTTCATCCATTTTGCCGTGTTTCCCCTGATGATCAAGGATCATCTGCTGGCGGACGTGGTGGCCGTGCTGGGGAGCCTCAATATCATCGCGGCGGAATTAGATCGTTGATATGTCCAATGGCTAATCACCAATGACTAACGACCACAAGATTCTGAGTGAAGCGATGAAGGAGAAGATCCGATCGCTCTTTCCGCGCTATCCCAGCAAGCGGGCGGTGACGCTGCCGGCCTTGCACATGGTGCAGGAGCACCTGCGGTGCGTGCCCTACCAGGCGATGGCGGAGATCGCCGAGGTGCTGGAGATCACGCCGGCCGAGGTGCACGACACGATGAGCTTCTACGGGTTCTTCCCGCAGGCGCCGATCGGCGACGTACGGGTCTGGATCTGCCGCTCGTTGTCGTGCATGCTCCGCGGCGGTGATGAGCTGCTGGAGCATGCCTGCCATCGTCTGGCGATCGAGCCGGGCCAGACGACTCCCGACGGTAAGCTGACCGTCGAGTTCGCCGAGTGCCTGGGCGTCTGCGACTTCGCGCCAGCCGCCCTGGCTGACGACGGGCGCGTCTATGGACCGCTGAGCGAAGAATCGGTCGATGCGATGGTCGAGGAGTTGAAACTCGGGCGCAGAGACCCAGTCTCGTAGGGTGCTCTGCGAGCACCGGGTTCGGCGGAGCAAGGCGGCTTGGTGTTCACAGAGCACCCTACAAAGACCTTCTTGGATATGTTTAAAGACTCAAGGACCCAACCGTGGCCGCATTCGAACCCATCCTGAGCCGCAACTGGAACGTGCCGGATAGCCATACGCTCAAGGTGTATGAGTCGCGGGGCGGTTATCAGGCCGCGCGCAAGGCCCTGGCGACCGATCCCGACGCGGTGCTCAACATCGTCAAGGACTCGGAGCTGCGCGGTCGTGGCGGCGCCGGGTTTCCGTGCGGGTTGAAGTGGAGCTTCCTTCCGAAGGATCGGAAGGAGACGCTCATGTGCGTCAACGCGGACGAGAGCGAGCCGGCGACGTTCAATAACCGCCTGCTGATGGAGAAGGACCCTCACCAGTTCCTCGAGGGGATCCTGATCGCGTGCTATCGCGACCAAGGCGTCGAACGGCGTACATCTACATGCGGTTCGAGTATATCCAGGCGTATCAGCGTGCTCGAGGCGGCCATCGCCGAGGCCCGGGCGGCCGGGCACCTGGGAAAGAACATCTACGGGACCGGTTTCAACCTGGATGTGTGGGTCCATCGCGGGGCCGGAGCGTATATCTGCGGCGAGGAGACGGGCCTGATCGAGAGCCTGGAGGGCAAGCGCGGCTGGCCGCGGATCAAGCCGCCGTTCCCGGCCATCGAAGGGGCGTTCCGCAAGCCGACCGTGGTCAACAACGTCGAGACGCTCTGCTGCGTGCCTCATATCCTCGAGCGCGGAGCCACATGGTTCAAGTCGATCGGCGTGCCCAAGAGCTATGGCCCGAAGCTGTACTGCGTCTCGGGGCACGTCAACAAGCAGGTCTGCGTCGAGGTTCCACTGGGGATCACCTGTCGCGCCCTGATCGACGAGCATGCCGGCGGGGTCTGGAAGGGCCGGTCGGCCAAGGCCGCCGTGCCGGGCGGGATCAGCATGGGACTGCTCTCGGCCGGCGAGCTCGACACGCCGCTGGACTTCGAGAGCCTCCGCAAGCCGGGATGCCTCGGCCTGGGCACCGCCGCGGTGACCGTGATCGACGACAAGACGAGCATCGTCGATTACCTTTACAACACCTGCCGCTTCTTCGCCCACGAGAGCTGTGGCCAGTGCACCCCCTGCCGCGAAGGGACCGGCTGGTTCTACAAGACGATGAAGCGCATCAAGGCCGGTGGCGGACGGATCGAAGACCTCGACATCATGCTCCACATGGCCAACAACATGGGGATCATGCCGGGGACCACGATCTGCGGCCTGGCCGACGGCGCGGCCTGGCCGGTCAAGAACGCGATCGCCAAGTTCCGTGGGGAGTTCGAAGACTACATCCGGCAGCACCAGTCGGACGCATGCAAGGTGACGCCCCTTCAGGACAAGATCGCCCATGGCGTCCGCGCCGACGACACGAGCCTGCCCCAGGTGGCCGGCCCGCCGGGTTTCGTTCCCGAATCCGCCGTGGCCCTGCGATCGCCCAGGCCGGAGCCCGCTTGAGACCGGGTCAGAGTCGATTCCAGAGTCCAAATTCAAGATTCCAGATACCGATTTTGCGGAGATACTCAATTTTTAATGATGTGGAATTTGGAATCTTGAATCTCGAAGCCGCCCACGCCCCGTAGAGCCGTTCCGTACGAAGAATCTCTCACACTGACCGCGAACTGAAATGACACGCTGATGGCGACCATCCTGATCAATCGTAGCGAATACACGATCCCCGACGGCGAGAAGCTCAACGCCATCCAAATGGCCAAGCGCGTCGGGATCGAGATCCCGTACTATTGCTGGCACCCCGCGCTGTCGGTGGTGGCCAACTGCCGGATGTGCGAGATCGAGGTCGGGACCAAGGACGCCAAGACCGGCGAGATCAAGATGCTGCCGAAGCTGGTCCCGGGCTGCCAGACGCCGGCCAAGGACCTGACCGTGCTGGTGACCGATAGCCCCAAGGTGAAGGAACACCAGCGGATGATCATGGAGTACCTTCTGCTAAACCATCCGCTCGACTGCCCGGTCTGCGACCAGGCCGGCGAGTGCGGCCTGCAAGACTACAGCTACCACTTCGGCCAGGCCAGCCATCGCTTCGTCGAGGAGCGCGTCGTCAATCCGCGCAAGGATGTCTCGGACCTGATCCAGCTCAACCAGGACCGTTGCATCATGTGCACCCGATGCGTCCGGTTCACCCGGGAGATCTCCCAGACCGGCGAGCTCGAGGTCATGCGGCGCGGCAATCATGCCGAGATCGATATCTTCCCGGGTCATCCGGTCGACAACCCGCTGGCCGGGAACGTGGTCGACCTGTGTCCGGTCGGTGCACTCCTCGACAAGGATTTCCTCCACAAGCAGCGGGTCTGGTTCCTGTCGAAGCACGACTCGATCTGCACGCGATGCTCCACCGGCTGCAACATCTCCGCCGAGGAGAACCGGGGCGAGCTCTTCCGGTTCAAGCCCAGGCAGAACCCGCACGTCAACGATTACTGGATCTGCGACGAGGGGCGTTACAGTTACAAGGCGGCCAACGATCCTCATCTTGCTGTCGGCGATGTACATCCAGCGCGACGGTGACCATCAGGCCGTGCCAGCCGCCGAGGCCCTCAAGGCCGTGGAGCGAAGCTTCCAGGAGATCGCTCACCGCGGCGGCATCGTCGCCGGTCTGCTCTCGCCGTTCCTGACCGTCGAGGAAGCCTACCTGCTGGCCCGCTATCTCAAGGGCCTGAGCCCGGCCAACGTGCTGGCGCTGGGACCGATCCCGACGAAGGGGACCGACCAGACCTTCCAGCCCGACCAGACCAAGGGCCGCACCGGCGATACCAGCTTCGTCGTGCCGCGAGCGTTCACGATCCACGCCGAGAAGTGCCCGAACCGCCGTGGCGTCGAGGCGATCCTGGACCATTTCGAGGGCAAAGTGATCCATTATGAGGAGCTGGCTCGCCGCGCGTCGGCCGGCGAATTCCAGGGACTGTATGCCGTGTCGGACTCCATCGAACCCTGGATCGACGAGACCCAGAGCCAGACTCTGCGATCCGGAGTGAAGTTCCTGGTCGTGCAGGATACGAACGTCACGCCTCTGGCCCAACGTGCGGACGTGGTCCTCGCCGGCGCGACGTTCGCCGAGAAGGCCGGCTGGTATGTGAACGCCGATGGCCGGCTCCAATACTCCGCGGCCGCCTTGCCCCCGCGCGACGGCTCGCTCCCGGACCTCGACCTGTTCGCGATCCTGCTGAACCGACCGGGTGGGCCCGTCGGTTCCAGCGAGGTTCTGGCCGAACTGGCGGAATCCGTGCCGGCCTTCGCCGTCGCCAAGGGAGGCAAGCTGCCCCCCTTCGGTGCCGTGATCGGCCAACCTCGCCTAGCCGCGACGGCGCCACCGCTCCGCCGAGCTTCGTGGATAGCTGGTTCGTCCCGGCGGGAGAAGCGAAGTTTCGGTGAGTTGCGTTGAGTAGGGTGGGTGAAACCCACCGGAATCGGGCCGTTTCTCGGTGGGTTTCACCCATCCGACCGTGTAGGAGTTAACGATGTTGGTCGTGCTCGGCATCCTGATCAAGATCCTGATCGTGGTCGGCATTTCTCAGGGTGCCGTGGCGTACTTGATTTACGTCGAGCGCAAGGTCGCCGCTTACGCCCAGGACCGCATCGGACCGAACCGGGCGGGCCGCGAGTTTGGCGTCCCGTTTGGCCTGCTCCAGCCCCTGGCCGATGGGGCCAAGATGCTGTTGAAGGAGGATGTGGTTCCCGCATATGTGACGAAACCGCTCTACTTGCTCGCCCCGATGATCGCGATCGCCGCGGCGACGATCGGCTTCGCCGTGGTGCCCTTCGGACCGGTCGGACACGATCAGAAGTTCATGGATTTCCAGATCGCGCCGTACGTCGATATCGGGATCGTCTACGTCTTCGCGGTGGGCAGCCTGGCGGTTTACGGCGTGATCCTGGCGGGCTGGTCGTCCAATAACAAGTATTCGTTCATCGGTGCCCTGCGCTCGAGTGCCCAGTTGATCAGCTACGAGATCCCGCTGGGCCTCTCGGTCCTGGGCATCGTGCTCTGGGCCGGCTCGCTCGACTTGAACGCGATCATCAACTGGCAGGACCGGACCGGCGTCTGGGGGATCTGCGCCTCGCCGCTGGGGTTCTTGATCTTCCTGGTCAGCGCCTTCGCCGAGACCAACCGGCTGCCGTTCGACCTGCCGGAGTCCGAGCAGGAGCTCGTCGGCGGGTTCCACACCGAGTACTCGGCAATGAAGTTCGGCATGTTCTTCCTTGGCGAGTATCTGCACGTGATCACGGTCAGCTTCCTGACGGTGATCCTGTTCTTCGGCGGCTGGGACTTCTTCTTCTTGAGCCAGGACCAGACGGGGTTTTCAGCGCGATCGTCAAGGTCGTCGTGCTGCTGGCCAAGGTGACGTTGATGATCCTCTTGATCATGTGGGTGCGGTGGACCTTGCCCCGGTTCCGTTATGACCAGCTCATGAACCTGGCCTGGAAGGTGATGATTCCGCTGGCCCTGGTCAACCTGGTGGCCACCGCGGCGATCGTGCAGCTCATACGCGGCTGAATCCGGAATCTTGAGTCTCGAATCCGGAAACTGAAATCTGGAATTGGGGGTGAAAGAACGTGAGACCCGACGACCCGAAGCTGAAGCGAATGGATCCGCCGAAATTCAACTGGCTCGAGAAAGCCTATTTGTGGCCGATCGCCCAGGGCCTGGGCGTGACGGCGCGGCACATGGCGGGCGTCGCGTTCCAGAACCAGGCGATCACGGTTCAGTATCCCGAGGAGCAGCACGTGCCGAGCCCGAATTACCGGGGCGTGCACCGGCTGAACAAGGACGAGGAGGGACGGGTCAAGTGCGTGGCGTGCATGCTGTGCGCCACGGCCTGCCCGGCGCACTGCATCGACATCGTGGGGACGACCGCTCCACCGAGCTGGCCGGACCGGGAGAAATACCCCGAGAGCTTCGTCATCGACGAGCTGCGCTGTATCTACTGCGGGATGTGCGAGGAAGCCTGTCCGGTCGAAGCGATCGAGCTGACCGGGCTCTACGACCTGACGGGCCTGTCGCGCGAGCAGATGATCTTCGATAAGACGAAGCTCCTCTCCGTGTTCGACGCAACCCGCCACACCGAGCCCATGCGTTATGGGAAACCGCCGGCCGAAGGCCTGGTCCGAAACGCGGATCCTGCCGTCGCTGGAATCCTGACGTACGTCTGAGCGGTATCACGACACCCTGACCAAGGAAAGCTCCCCGACGATGTCGAACAACGACGTGATCCTCGCCGCGCTGGTCGTCATGCTCGGCGGGGCCGGGACCTACCTGATCCTGCCGCACCGTCACGGGCGGACCCGGCCGCGGACCGCGCATGGCTTCGGCCTGGTCTCGGCGGGCCTGGCACTGCTGGTGTTCCTGACGTTCTGGAGCCCGCCGGGACCGTTCTTGCCAACCCTGTTCTTTTATGTCTTCGGCGTGACCGCGATCGCCGGAGGCTTCCTGACCGTGACCAGCCGCAATCCGATCTATAGTGCCCTCTGGTTCGCCTCCGTGGTGCTTGTCGACGGCCGGCCTCTTCCTCCTGGCGGGAGCCCCGTTCCTGGCGGCCGGTACGATCATCGTCTACGCGGGCGCCATCATCGTGACGTTCCTGTTCGTGATCATGCTGGCCCAGATGGATGGCAAGGCGGTTTACGACCGCGCGGCCCGGGCTCCCGAGGCCGCCACCTTGACCAGCTACCTGCTGTTCTGGAGCCTCATGGTCGCGATCTCAACCGTTCACCCCGCTCCGCCCATGAGGACCAACACGCCCGATCGCCAACCGATCGAGCCGGAGAGACGGCTCCTCCGCTCCCACGACATCGTCCCCTACCACGGATCGGCGACCTCACCGAGTCGTCGCCGTGCTCGACCGGACCTTGACCCCGACCTCACAGGTTTTCGATGCACCCGGCCAGGAGAAGCCGAACGTCGCCGGACTGGGCGCATCGCTCTACACGGATCACCTGGTGACCGTCGGCCTGGCCGGTGTGCTCCTGTTCGTCGCCCTGATCGGGGCCGTCGCGATCACCAACCCCGGGCGACCCGGAGGGGCCGGCCCTGCGCCGACCGTCGCCAAGGCCGGCCCGTGACCTGATCCGTCGCGCGGTGCGCGGCGGGTCTCCCGACCCCGCCGGATAGCCGACCGCGCGCGCGGGTCTCCCGACCCCGCCGGACAACCGACCGAAGGTCTCCCACATAGCACGCGTAACCACTAACCACTAACCCCTTGCGAATCATGACGCCCGACATATTTACGCTGGATGTCCTCCGAGATTACTTGCTGGTCGGCGCCGCGCTGTTCGTGCTGGGCATGCTCGGATTCCTGAGCCGTCGCAATCTCATCGTGATGTTCCTCTCGGCCGAGATGATGTTGCAAGGCACAGCGCTGAGCCTGGTCGGGTTCGGCCGATATCACGGCAACTGGACCGGCCAGGTCTTCACGATCATGATCCTGACGGTCGCGGCGTGCGAGGCTTCGATCGCGCTGGCCCTGATCGTGATCCTCTACAATCGACGGTCATCGCTGGACGTCACACTCTGGCAAGATCTTCGCGAGGCGGACGTGCCGGCCACGCCCGCGACCGACGTCGCCGAGGAAGCGGAAGCCGAGCCGCTCGTGGCGGTGCCCGGCCCCGAGTCGTATCCGCATCTGACCCCCGCTGGCATCGAGCCGGCCCACCCCGTGCAACCCTGGATCGAACGGCGAAGCTGAAAGCTTCATACAGTTTTCGTAGGGTGCTCTGCGTGCACCGAAGCCGGATTGGTGCTCGCAGAGGATGACTTCGAGCACCGAAGCCGGATTGGTGCTCGCGGAGCACCCTTCGAGCACCGAAGCCGGATTGGTGCTGAAACACTGAGCACCGAAAACTGACAAACTGAACGCCGAGGAACGAGCAACCCATGAAGGGACCCCGGTTTCTTCGTGAGGTACGCCTGGTTGATCCCGCTCTTCCCGCTCCTGGGGGCGGCGGTGGCCGTTCTCGGCGCCCGTCGCCTGAAGATCCAGGCCCACGTCCCGGTCGTGGTGGGGATCGCCCTGGCGTTCCTGTTCTCGCTCGGTCACGCTCGTCTCGGCCGGGCCCGACCAGAAGTGGACGTGATGAGCTGGCTGACGGCCACCGATTTCCAGATCCCGATCGAGCTCCGCGTCGATGGCCTGAGCTCCATGATGCTCTCGATGGTGACGTTCGTCTCCGGCCTGGTCGCCGTCTTTGCCGCCGGCTACATGGACGGCGACGAAGGCTACCCGCGGTTCTTCGCCCTGATCGGGCTGTTCGTCTTCTCGATGACGGGATTGGTCCTCTCCAACAACTACGTCCTGACTTACGTCTTCTGGGAAGGCGTAGGGGCTTGCAGCTACCTGCTGATCGGCTACTGGCACTCGCGGCCGTCGGCCGCCGCGGCGGCGATGAAAGCGTTCATGGTCAACCGGGTCGGCGACGTCGGCTTCGCGATCGCCATCTTCTTGCTGTGGTCGATCGTACCGGGCCACGACCTGAGCTATGACAACGTCTTCAAGTCCGGAAACACTGCATGCCATGCCGCACGGCGCGATCTTCTGGATCTCGCTGCTGCTGTTCTGGGGCGCGACGGCCAAGAGTGCTCAGATCCCGCTCTACGTCTGGCTCCCCGACGCGATGGAAGGCCCCACGCCGGTCTCGGCGCTGATCCACGCCGCGACGATGGTGACGGCCGGCGTTTACCTGATCGCGCGCTCGATGCCGATGATCGTCCTGGCTCCGGAGGTCCAGTTGCTGATCGCCATCGATCGGCTGTGCCACGGCCCTGCTCGCGGCGGCGATCGCCGTGACCCAGAACGATCTGAAGCGCGTGATGGCGTACTCGACGGTCAGCCAGCTCGGCTACATGTTCATGGCGCTGGGGGCAGGCGTCGGCGACGTCGCGCAGCTCGCGATGGTGGCGGCGATGTTCCACCTGTTCACGCACGCCTTCTTCAAGGCCCTGCTGTTCCTGGCCTCGGGCAGCGTGATGCACGCGATGGGGGACGTCATCGACATGCGACGGTTCGGCGGTCTGCGTCACCGGATGCCGATGACCTGCTGGACCTTCGCCATCGGCGGCCTGGCGCTGGCGGCGATCTTCCCGCTCTCCGGCTTCTTCAGCAAGGACGAGATCCTCCTGGCGCTCGAGAGCGCCGGACACACTTCGCACGAAGCCGGCGGGGGTTGGCCCTACGGCGTGATCTACTGGACGGCGCTCTTCACCGCCTTCCTGACGGCGTTCTACACCGGTCGCGCGTTCTTCATGACGTTCTGGGGCCCGGAGAAACTCCCGAGCCCCGACGACCCGGAGGCGGACCCGCACGAGCGCTGGCCGGAGCCCACGGCCACGAACCTCATGGCGAGGGCGTGACCGGCCTGCCCCATGCCCATCACGGCGAGATCGGCCACGAGTCGCCGCCGTTGATGACTTTCCCGTTGATCGCACTCGCCGGCTGCACCGTGCTGATCGGCCTGTTCTGCTTCGTGATCGGCCCGTTCTTCGGCGGTGCGACCGAGTGGTTCGCCGGCCACCTGGAGAAGACGCTCGCGTTCGAGTCGCTGGGCCATGCGGAGCACGCGTTCTCCTGGCCGACGGCGATCATCGGCACCCTGGTCGGCGTGCTGGGCATCGGCTTGAGCTATTTCATGTATGGGAATCGAGAAGACCGTGATGCTCCTCGGTGCACGGATCAAGCCGCTGTATGAAGCCTCGCTGAACAAGTTCTACATCGACGAGATCTATCAGTGGGTGGTCGTGCGGCCGATCCGCCGGCTGGCGACGTGTGCGAGTTCGTGGACATCTACGTCGTGGATTTCCTGGTGATCGGTGTGGCGCGCATTCCCCGGCTGATCGGCCGGCAAGTGCTGTCCACCTACCAGAACGGCTTGATCCAGTTCTACGCGGCCGTATCGGCGGCGAGCGTGGCGATCCTCCTGTTGATTCTCTTGCTGCTCGGCTCGGATTGGCTTGCTTCTCTAGCGGATTGGCTTCCATCGACGTGATTCGGAAATGAGTCGGCGAGTCCGACGAGGACGGATGAATGGCGACACTCCTGGTGATCACGGTCTTCCTCCCGATAGTGGGGAGCTTGGCCCTGGTTCTGATGCCTCGAACCGACGGCCACAGGGTGCGGACGATCGCGCTGGGGGTCGCCCTGGCCACACTGGCATTCAGCCTGATCCTGCTGGCGGCGTTCCGTCCCCAGGTGGAGGGACCGCAATTCGCTGCGGTGGGGGCGGACGGGAAATACGGGGTCTCCTGGTCGGGCAACGTCGTCTCCAGAGGGTCGAGCGACCGGACCGGATCGGCCCGACATTCGGTTCGCTCTCGGCCTCGACGGCATCAGCTTGTGGCTGTTCGTCCTGACTTCGCTGCTGATGATCACGGCGATCTGCGCGTCGTGGGAATCGATCACGGAGCGCGTGGCCGCGCATTATGCGTTCCTCCTGGCACTGGAGACCGGCCTGCTCGGGCTGTTCGCCAGCCTGGACGTCATCCTGTTCTACATCTTCTTCGAGTTCACGCTGATCCCCCTGTTCTTCCTGATCGGGATCTGGGGCGGCCCGCAACGGCGTCGTGCCTCGGTGACGTTCTTCCTCTACACGCTCGCCGGCAGCCTGCTGACGCTGCTGGGGGTCATCGCGCTGGTCGTGGTGCACTATCGGCTTTCGGACCCGAAGGTGCTGACCTTCTCGATCCCCGCAGCTGACCCAGGGGCTGGGGGCCCTGAAGTGGCCGGAGTGGCAGACGGCCAGCTCCTGGAGCAGCCCGCAGGTCGTGATCTTCCTGCTGCTGCTGGCGGGGTTCGCGATCAAGGTGCCGATGTTCCCGTTCCACACCTGGCTGCCGCTGGCGCACGTCGAGGCGCCGACGGCCGGGTCGATCGTGCTGGCCGGCGTGTTGCTCAAGGTGGGGAGTTACGGGCTGCTGCGATTCAACCTGGGCATGACGCCGCTGGCCGCCGTCTGGCTCTTCCCGATGCTGGCCACCCTGGCGGTGATCGGGATCATCTATGGGGCCCTGGCCGCGCTGGCCCAGACCGATATCAAGCGGCTGGTCGCGTATAGCTCGGTCAGCCATATGGGATTCGTGGTGCTGGGCCTGTTCGCGCTGAACCCGACCGGGATGGACGGCTCGGTGGTGCAGATGCTCAACCACGGGCTGACCACCGGCGCCCTGTTCGCCTGCGTGGGCGTGATCTACGAGCGGTACCATACGCGATCAATGGACGAGATGGGCGGGCTGTGGAACCGGTTGCCGCTGCTGGCGTTTTTCTTCATCCTGGCGGCCCTGGGCTCGGCGGCGCTGCCGGGTCTCAACGGGTTCGTGGGCGAGTTTCCGATCCTGGTCGGGGCCTTCGGCGCCAGCCCGTACGCGGCCGTGCTGGCGGCGACCGGGATGATCCTGGGCGCGTTTCTATCTGATCGGGATGCTCCGCCGGGTGATCTTCGGGCCGCTGCACGAGCCGGCCGAACACGACCATGGACCGAGCTCAGCAGACGCCGCACCCGCGCCCCATGCGGCCATCCGGCCCATCGGCTGGCATGAGATCGCCGGCCTGGCGCCGATCATGTTCCTGATCGTCGCGATCGGCGTGTACCCGCGGCCGATCTTCGAGCAGGTCCAGCCCGCGGTGCATCTCATCAGCCAGAACCTGGCGATGCAGCGCGAGCGGGCGATCGAGGTCGAAGCGAGCCGCGCCAAAGCGACCCAGGTGCTGGCGCCTCGACGATCCGGTGGCGCCGCGCCTAAGGGCAAAGGTCAGCCTAAGGGCAAGGGCCAGCCCAAGGGCAAGGGCAAGGGCCAACCCAAGGGCAAGGGCCAACCCAAGGGCAAGAACCAGAGCAAGACCTCCCCGGCCGGTAAGACACCCCAGAAAGGCCAGTGACGATGGGTTCCGACGCTTACGAGTCAGCGCGACAGACGGCGCTGATCCTCCTCCCCGAGATCATCCTGCTCCTGACCGGCATCGGGATGATGACGGCATCGCCCTTCCTCCAGCAGCCGCGGCGGCGTTGGTGTCGTGCCGCGGTCTGGGCACTGCTCGCCGCGCTGGTGACGCTCCTGGCCGTGGCCCGGCAAGAGACCGACATCTACGCCTCCGTTGCCCTCAACGACACGCTCTCATTCTGGGCGCGGATCGTCCTGTTGCTGACGGGTCTGATCGTGATGGGGCTCTCGCACGATGAACCCTCCGACGGGCGGGCGGGCGAGTTCTTCGGCGCCCTGCTGATCATGAACGCCGGGGCCATGCTCGTCGCCGCGGCCAACGAGCTGGTGTTCCTCTTCGTCGGGCTGGAGCTGGTGAGCATGCCCACCTACCTGCTCCTTTATCTCTCGAAGCGGAATCCCGCCACCCAGGAGGCCGCGACCAAGTACTTCTTCCTCAGCATCTTCGCCTCGGGCCTGCTTCTGTACGGCCTGACGTTCCTGTACGGGGCGACGGGCATCAGCAACTTGAAGACGGCCTCCTTCCTGTTCGAGCGGCTGAACGAACATCCCCCAGCCGCAGCTCGGCCTGATCGCCATCGTCTTCGTGATGGCGGGCTTGTGCTTCCGGGTGACCGCCGTGCCGCTGCACTTCTACGCACCCGACGTCTACCAGGGGTCGCCGATGCCGATCGCCGCGGTGCTGTCCTGGGTGCCCAAGGCCGTCGGCTTCCTGGCGATGATCCGCGCACTCGCCTCGGTGTTCTCCGGCTCGACGATCTTATTTGAGAAGGCGATCATCCTCTCGTCGGTGATCGCGGTGGCGACCATGATCGTGGGCAACTTCCTCGCTCTGCTCCAGGAGGACCTCAAGCGGCTGCTGGCCTATTCGTCGATCGCGCACGCGGGCTACCTGATGATCGGGGTGGCGGTCGCCTTCGCCAACGGCCAGCACGGCACGGGGCTCTACTACGGCATCGAAGGGATCCTGTTCTACCTGGTCGCCTACGCCTTGATGACCCTGGGGGCCTTCGGCGCGATGATCGCCCTGCGGATCGGGGATCGGCCCGTCGAATCGGTGAATGACCTCGCCGGGGTGGGATGGGCCCAGCCCTGGCTGGGCGCCGCGCTGGCCGTCTGCCTGCTCAGCCTCAGCGGCATCCCTCCGCTGGTCGGGTTCTGGGGCAAGTTCGAGATCTTCACCTCGGCGTTGGCAGCGCAGGAGATGGACGGAATCGTGGTTCCTGTGGCTGGCGATCATCGGCGTGCTGAACGCGGCGATCGGGGCTTACTATTATTTGCGGATCGTGGTCGTGATGTATCTGAGTCCCGACCGGGAACCGATCGGGACCCGCGGCGGCTGGCCGGTCTCGGTCTCGGTGGCGGCCTGCGCCGGCCTGACGGTCGTCCTCGGCGTTATTCTGGACGCCCGTGGCCTCGACGGCCCGCTCCGCCGCCCGCTCCGCCATGGCCCATCCCGAGCCCGCCAAGCCTCAGATCACCACGGTTGCCGACGTGAATGCGGCGCGCTGAGAGTCCCTAAAAAACGGAGACTGGCTCCGAGTCTTCGCGGTGCCTGTCCCCCTTTTTTGAGGGGCTCGCAGGATCTCTTCCACCAGACGCACGGGATCGAACTCCTGGCTGAACAGCTCGTGGACGTGGATCCCCTTGTGATCGAGGAGGTAGGCGACGAGGAGATGGTACCGCAGGTACAGACCGGAGCGCCTGGGGTCCATCTCGCGGTCTCCCCTGCGGAGCTGGGCGACCGCGTGCTGGTAATCAAAATCGGTGCCCTTGGCGATGTAATCGGCATAGCCCTCGTTCTTCCAGGGAGGGAGTCTCCAGTGGGCGACCGCTCCCAGTTCGTCGAAGACCAGCGTGTGAATCGCTTCGTGCGCGAAGTAGTAGCTGAGCGTCCGCTCGCCGGGCACCTCATTGCCCGAGGGACCGATCAAGCGATTGGCGTCGATGTGAGCCCCTCGGACGAAGATATTCCGGCTGAGCGGTGGATACGCCAGCCCGCCGACCCGGTAGCGGATGTTGGCAAAGAGGATGAATCGCCACCGGCGATTGCAGAGATAGATCCGGATGTGTGGGGAGGTCCGGTCGCGAAACAGCGGGGAGCGAGCGAGCCGGTCCTCCGTATCTTCGAGCACTCGGGCCGCCGACGTGGGGATCGGCTCGTCCGAGTAAAGGGTGAGGGCGCCTTGGTTCAAGGTATAACGGAAGAAGAGTCCCGGATGGCAGAGGAGGACCAGGTAGAGGACGAACAGGCCGAGGATTCCGAAGAACGTGAAGAGGGCCACCCTGGCAATCCGTTTGAAAATGGCTCGGTTCAACTTGCATCGGAAGCTCATCATGAGTCATTTCCCGCTCAAAGATCGCCTTCTGGGCGGCCTGGCTCTGGCGGCTTGATCTCGGTCATTGCTCGACAGGTCCGCGCGTGATAGGGTGACCCGAACGTGGGGCAGCCCGAGACGACGGTCCCGATTGCGAGGGAGATCGATCATGAACCTGATGATTGCGATGGCAGCCATTGCGTGGCAAGCGACGGCTGGGATTGCTGACGACCCGAATCGAGCCGGCCGACTGGTCCTCGTTGCCGGAGGCGCGACCGGCGGCGACGGGTCCACGGCCGATCGGGCGGAACTCACCGGCCCGTTCGGGGTCGGGTTCGACGGCCAGGGGACCTTGTTCTTCGTGGAGATGACCGGGAACCGCGTCCGCAAGATCGGCCCGGATGGTCTTGTCACCACGCTGGCCGGGTCCGGCCGGAAGGGGAACGGCGGCGACGACGGGCCGGCGGCTCAGGCCGAGCTCAACGGGCCGCATAGCCTTGCGGTCGCCAGCAATGGTGATATCTACGTCGCCGACACATGGAACAACCGGGTCCGCAAGATCGACGCCCACACCGGCCGGATCACGAACGTCGCCGGGACGGGGCACCAGGGATTCTCCGGCGACGGCAGGTCGGCGACACAAGCCGAGTTCGGCGGGATCTATTGCCTCGCGCCTTGACGAGCCCGCGCAGTTGCTCTACGTGGCGGATCTCGACAATCGACGGATCCGTCGCATCGATCTCAGGATGGGGATCGTCGCGACCGTGGCGGGCAACGGCACGAAAGGCGCGCCCGCCGATGGCGCCGAGGCACGCTCGGCACCCTTGGTCGACCCGAGGGCCGTCGCCCTCGACCAGCGGGGCAATGTCTACATCCTGGAACGTGGCGGCCATGCCCTCCGGGTGGTGGGCCGATCGGGGAAGATCCGGACGGTGGCCGGCGACGGCCAGCCGGGCGACTCCGGCGACGGCGGCGACGCCCGCCACGCCCGATTGAACGGCCCGAAACATCTCTGCGTCGACGCCCAAGGCAACGTCCTGATTGCCGACACCGAGAACCATCGAATTCGCGTCTACCGTCCCGAGGATAAGACGATCCAGAAGTTGGCTGGCACGGGCCGGAAAGGGGCCAACGGCCTGGGCGGTCCGCCCGCCGACGCCGAGCTCAGCCAGCCGCATGGCGTGACCATCGGCCCGGGAGGCATCGTCTACATCGCCGATAGCAGCAACAACCGGATCCTCAAGATTGTGCCGTGACACGGAGGAGCACGGTTCGGAGGAGTGCGATGTCGACCATTCGTTACCTCAAAGGTGACGCAACCCAACCCCAGACGAAGGGGAACCGGATCATCGCCCACATCTGCAACGATCTGGGCGGATGGGGGAAAGGGTTTGTCGTCGCCGTCTCGAAGCGGTGGGAGGAGCCGGAGGCGGCCTACCGAGCCTGGCACAAGGGACGGTCGAGGAATGACTTCGGCCTGGGGGCGATCCAGCTCGTCTCGGTGGAACCGTATATCTGGGTCGCCAACATGGTCGCCCAGGCGCGGAATGAAAACGGGCTCCCAGGGGCCGCCGATCCGCTACGAGGCCGTCCGCTCGTGCCTGAAGTCCCTGGCCGTGGAGGCGAGACGGCTGGAGGCAAGCGTCCACATGCCGCGGATCGGCTGCGGGCTCGCGGGCGGACGATGGGAAGAGATCGAGCCGATCGTCGCCGAGGAGCTGATCGCAGAAGGCGTCGAGGTCACGGTTTACGACTTCGGTTGATGAAGCGACGCGATTCCGCGGTCATCGTGTTCGACCCGAGCACGGAGACTGGGAAACATCGACTTGGAAACCTTGCTGCTGGTGGTCGAGTACTTCGTTGCTGGATTCGGAGTGCTGATCCTCGTTCTCACCCTCTACATCATCGTGACGGCATATTATTACCAAGTTTTGCGGGGCCCGGTTCTGGAGCGAGAGCTGGGCTTCCGCCATGGCTCAGCCTACCTGCCCGACCATAACGTGCAGGGCTACATCTCGGCCGTCTGCGTCGATCACGTGGTTGATGATGGAGTATTCGCACAGGCGGGCTTTCGTAGCGGCGATGTGCTCCCCGACGTATCGCTCACAGGCTTCTTCAAGCGCCTCCACCACCATCGTGGCAGTCACGTCGAATTCGCGGTTGTGGACGGAGGAGACGGCCCGCCATTTCGTTTGCGACCCAGGCGGGTGATGGGATTTGCCGTGCCGCCCGCGTGTCAAGGAACCTGAGAGCGGTTCACGAACAGGATTCATGATGAAAAAATAATATATAATAATATTAAAATATATTACAAATAACGTTGACGATGATGAATCGAGGGTTTCCCTGACCCACCTGTTCCTCCACCTGTTACCAGGTGCACGGTTCTCGAGGCGTGCCCGCGCCACACGAGCACCTGGTGTGCACAACTCAGCCGTGAAGCCCATCTACTCCGCGAACCGCTTGAAGAACGACGTCTCCTTCCAGCGTGGGCGAGTCTCGCGGTTGGCGACGCGTTCCAGCAGCCTCGCGACCAGAACGTCGAACTGACCCGCGGCCTTCTTGTCCACCGGCTGATTCACGTCGTCCGAGGGCGGCGTGGTAGCGCTCGGTCAGCCATTGTTTCACGGTCCGTTCTTCAGGCGAGCCCTTGTCGAAGCCGACCTTCAAGGCCAGCGACGGGATGCCACGACGGATGAAACTGTACTGATCGCTGCGGATGAAGACGTTGCGCTTCGGCTCCGGATCGCGCTGCGCGGCGATGCCCAGCGACTCCGCCGCGGCCGAGGCGTCGGCGCCGAGGTCCGATTCGTCCAGGCCGTAGATCGTCAGCGACTTCATGGGGAAGAGCGGCAGGAACATGTCGGTATTGATGTCGGCCACGATCTTTTTCGAGTCCACGGTCGGCGAGTGGGCGAAGAGTTTCGAGCCGAGCAGGCCCTTCTCCTCACCGGTCACGGCGACGAACAGCACCGATCGGCGCAGCTTCGTGCCGGACTCTTTCAGCATCTCGGCAACGTCGAGCATCGCGGCGATGCCCGAGGCATTGTCCATCGCCCCGTTGTAGATGGCGTCGCCGTTGATCGGCTTGCCGATGCCCAGGTGATCGAGGTGCGCCGTGAACACAACGTATTCGTCTCGGAGCTTCGGATCGCTCCCCGGCAGCACGGCCACGACGTTGTGCGAGACGACTTCAGCCCGCTTCACGGCGGCCGTCGCCTTGAACGAAGCCGGAATCGCGAAGTGCGGTAGAGGCTGGTTGCCATCGGCCGCGTCGAGGATTTCGCGGAAGGTATGGCCAGTGCCGGCGAACAGCTTGTCCGCATGGGCCGGGTTGACCGTGACATAGAGCTTCAGACCCCGGGTCTCATCCATCGACGGGTCGGCCAGGCTCATCGACGGCATGAACCGCGCCAGGGACGAACGTTCCCAGGGGATATCCATGTTCTTCGGGTTGGCGATGCTCACCAGGCCAATGGCCCCCAGTCGCTTCCACAACGCGGCTCGTTCGGCGGCCGACTGCATGTGGGCGGCCAGTGGGCCGGGGATCGACGTCGGCGCCCCGGCCAGGATCACGACCAGCTTGCCGCGGACGTCCAGGCCGGCGAAGTCGTCGTGATGAGCCTCGGGGATCTGCAAGCCATGACCGGCGAACACGAGCGGGGCCTCGACCATCGGCGCCGGATCGACCCGCGAGCTGATGATCGCGTCCTGGCCCAGGATCAACGGTTCGGTCGCCCCGCTCCTCATCAGTGTCAGGCTCGAGTGAGTCTCGTCGATCTGGCGGGATGTCAACCGCACGGGCTGGAAATAACCCTCGGTGCCGGCGGGCTGGAGCCCGGCGCGGGCGAACTCCTTGGCCACGTACTCGGCCGCTTTGCGGTGACCCTCGCTGCCGGTATTGCGGCCTTCGAGCCGGTCATCGGCCAGGGCCAGTACGTGCGACCACCATCGCTGGCCGTCGGGCACGCCCGCGGCCCCGGCCCGAAGGGCGAACATCATCACGACGGCTGCAACCCAGACGAACGTTCTCCAGAATTTCATCGACTCACCTGATCGGTTTCGAGGGTGCATGAGGCATTTCGTGGGCAGAGGTCACCCTACTTTAGCCGGTTCGGTACTGACAGAGCACCCCTCGTCGGGAGAAAAAACCATGGAGGTCGTCGTCCTCGATGCAGTATTACGTAGGGATGGGAACAGAGATCGACCAGGGGCGACGATCATGGCGAGCGAGCATCACGGCACAATCCTTCGAAGTATCGACCGGGTGTTCAACCAGGGGTCCACCACGGGACTGACGGAGGGCCAACTGCTGCGTCAGTTCGCGACCTGGGGCGATGAGGCCGCGTTCGAGGCTCTGGTCACCCGGCACGGACCGATGGTGCTGGCCGTCTGCCGCCGGCTCTTGTACGATCCCCACGACGTCGAGGACGCCTTCCAGGCGACGTTCCTGGTGCTCTTGCGCCGGGCGGGCTCGTTGCGCGACACTGATCCGCTCAGCCCCTGGTTGCATGGGGTGGCCTATCGGGTCGCCGCGCGGATTCGAGCCCGAATGGCCTGTCGACCGGCCCAGGAGCGCAAAGCAGCTCGGCCCGAGGCCGTGGAAACCGCTTCCGACATCGAGCGGCACGAACTGGGAAGCATTCTCGACGAGGAGATTGGCCGGCTGCCGGAGAAGTATCGGCAGCCGGTGGTGCTTTGCTACCTGGAGGGTCAGACGCACGAGCAGGCCGCGTGCCGGCTCAACTGCACCGAAGGCGCGGTCCGCGGCCGGCTCGACCGGGCGCGCGAGCGGCTCAAGGCGCGGCTGAGTTCGTCGCGGGGTGGCTCCGAGCCGCCGGATTGATCGCCTCGGCGCTGGCCGGCGACATGGCCTCCGCGGCGGTGCCGTCCTCCTGGATCGCCGGCACGGTCGCCACCCTGGGCCGGGCGGCAACCGCTCGCGCGGTCTCCACCACGGTCTCGGCCGGGGCGCTCGAACTGGCCGACGGCGTGTTTCGGGCCATGATCCTGGCGAAGCTCAAGCTGGCCGCGTCGTTCGTGGTGGCCGCGGCGGTTATCCTGGCCGTGGGCACGGTCGTGCTGACGAGCTTCTCTCATTCGCTCGCTCGCGATGACAAGGACGGTATCGCCCTGGTGACTCCGAAGCCACAGAGCTCACTCAATTCCCCGAGGACTCCCGAGTCCGGCCAGGCCAGAGGCTCGATCGACTACCGGGTCGTCGACAAGCGGACCTCGCGACCGATTCCGGGCGTCACGCTGATCGTGCAAATTGAGGGGAAGGAAACCCATCGGCTGACCACGGACGAGGCAGGCCGCACCTCCATCCCGATCCCCACACCGGCCGCCGAGGGATTCATGGACGTCCTCGCGCACAAGAAAGGTTTCGCGTCGATGCGGACCTACATGCGTCGTCCGACGGTCGCGGAGGACATCCCCGCGTCGTACACGCTGGCGATGGTCCCGGTCGAGACGGTTGGCGGCGTGGTGCGAGATGAGCAAGGCCGGCCGATCGCGGGGGTCACGGTCAAGCCGATGATCTGGACGAGGACATCGAGGACGTCGGCGAACTCAGCACCCGTCCGAGAGGAGTTCGAGAACCCGAGCCGCACTCAGACCGATGACCAGGGACGTTGGCACTGGGAGACGCTGCCGGCTGGTATCGAACCCAATCGGGTCTCCTTCCTGTTCTCGCACCCGGACTATCAGCGCCTGGACTTGCCGTCTGACAAGGGGCTGGAGATCATCCGTCGTGACGGCGTCACGATCCTTTCCCGTGGGATGGAGCTCAGCGGTCGGGTCGTCGATGCGGCGGGCAAGCCGATCCCCGGTGCCCGGATCCTCCGGGGTGAGCCACTTCGGGGGCGATACGCCCCGCACGGAGGCCGATGCCGACGGCCGGTTCCGGTTCGACCCATGTTCCGGCGGGCGAGGAGGTCCTCACGATCCAGGCACCGGGGCATGCGCCGGACTTGAAAAAAGTCGACGTTCGTGCCGGCCTCGCGCCGATCGAGTTTCGACTCGAAAAGGGCCGGACGATCCGGGGCCGCGTCGTGGATCGTAAGGGCGAGCCGCTGGCCGGGGCGCGCGTGGGCGTCGACTTCTGGCGCGAGTATCAGACGCTCGACTGGCGAACTACGACCGACGACGAAGGAGACTTCCACTGGGATGATGCCCCACCCGATGCGGTCTCGATCAGTATCTCCCTCGATGGCTATCTCCCCATCCACTGGCATCAGGTGCCGCCCGACGCCAACACGGTCTCGATCACGCTGGTCAGGCAACTGAAGGTGCGCGGGACGGTCGTTGACGCCGAGACTCGCCACGCCATCAAGGCGTTCACCCTGGTGCCGGGGATGGCGGATGGCAATGGCTTCCCGACCTACTGGGAGCGCAACCGGTCCAGGACGATGAGCCGGGGCCAGTACGAGATCCGATTCGACGATATGGTGCGGAAAGACGGCCGCCGCATCCGGATCGAGGCGGAGGGTTACATGCCGGAGTCTCGCGCGTGATCCACGACGATGAGGACGAACCGGTCGTCAACTTCGTGCTCCACAAGGGGGCGGGGGTCTCGGGCGTCGTCCAACTGCCCGACCAATCGCCCCTGGCCGGGGCCGACGTCGTGCTGGTGTCACCATCGCAGCCGGCGTTCATCAAGAATGGCCGGCCGCCGGACAGCATTCGATCATCGCCTGGTCAAATCGGGCGTCGATGGTCGATTCAACTTCCCAGCTCAGGAGCCGCCGTACACGATCCTCGTGCTCCACGACCGCGGTTTCGCCGAGCAGACCATCGACGCCAAGCCCTCCGCAGCCTATAACCTGACCATCAAGCCCTGGGGCCGGATCGAAGGGACGCTCCGCATCGGCAATCGGCCGGGCGCCGGCGAGCTGGTCAGCCTCTCGTACGATCAGCATGGCGATACGCCGAGAAGCCATCCCCTGGTGGAGCGGCGAGGCCACGACCGATCCTGCGGGCCGATTCACCTTCGAGCGCGTCATGCCGGGCGCGGTTCACGTCGGCGAGGAGTCTCACGATCAAGAGGTCGCCGCAGAGCACGATGATCTATCCCAGCCTCTCCATGCAGGTGGATGTCGCGGCCGGCGCGACGACCCGCACGACCGTCGGGGGCACCGGTCGGCCGATCATCGGCAAGCTGACCGCTCCCGCCGAGGTCGCCGGCCAGGTCGACTGGATTCAGAGCCAGAACTCGCTGATCGTCAAACCGACCGCTGGCCGACGGGCTCTCCGCGGCGATGCAAGAAGCTGAGCGGGTCGAGGAGCCGAGGACTCGCGCGACGGTCCTACTCCGTGGTCCTCGACAAGGACGGATCGTTCCGCGTCGAGGACGTGGAGGCCGGTGCTTATGACCTGATCTTCGTGATCAACGAGCCATCCCGCGACCCGCAGGGTTCGCCGCCAGCCATGCACGGCTCGGGACGGCCCGCCGCGACCGTGACCGTCCCGGAGATGCCCGGCGGCCGGAGCGACGAGCCGCTCGACCTCGGCACGATCCCGCTGGTGCCGATCAAGAAGCGTTAGAGCGCCTCACGCTTGGCTTGCGCGCGCTCGGAGTGTAGGGTGGGTCGAGCCGCAACGCGGCGCTGGCCCACCGGACCCCGCGGTCCCGGTGGGCCTGACCAGCTTGCGCTTGCAGCTGCACTCGGAGTGTAGGGTGGGTCGAGCCGCAACGCGGCGCTGGCCCACCGGACCCCGCGGTCCCGGTGGGCCAGCCCGCGATCAGTCCCGGTGGGCCAGCGCCGCGATCGGAATCGCGGCTTGACCCACCCTACCACCTTGTAGGCATTGTGTATGCAATCCCACAGTTCAGCCCCCGCGGTCCCGGGTTGGGCCAGCACCGCGATCGGAATCGCGGCTTGACCCACCCTACCACCTTGTAGGCATTGTGTATGCAATCCCACGGTTCAGCGCTCTAGAGTCCTTCTCCGTAGGATCTCTGCGCCGTTCGCGCACCTGGGAAATCCCGAATTCTGGATTCGAGATCCCGGATCATCGCCATCTCGAATCGGGAATCCCTACTGGGTTTCGGCCGCAGGCTGCGTTAGAGTCAACTTTCGTCGGATCGCTGCGCCGTGCGCGCATGTTCCGGATGGGAGAATCTCAGGCGAGAGTGCGGAGTCAGACGGAAACGGCCGAAAATCGGATTCGAGTTGATGAAGGATTTCTCGTCCTCCGCGTCTCCGCGTGAGACTCCCCGATCGACATCCCGTTGCTGGGGGCAAGTATCATGCAACGCCGCGATCTTCTTCGGAGCGGGTTGGTCCTGGGAGGCGTCCTGCCGATCACCGAAGCCGTGAGGGCCGAGCTCGCCCAGGAACCGAACCCCGCCGGCCTGATCATCGATTGTCACTGCCACGCGGGCAAAGGCGAGACGATGACCGCGCCCTGGACCAGCTACGCCGACCCGATGGTCACGCTCCGCCGCGCCCAGGAGGCCGGGATCGATAAGACCGTCATCTTCCCGATCTCGAACCCCACTTACACGAAGGCGAACCAGGAGATCGCCGACCTGGTTGCCAAGCATCCCGACCGGTTCATCGGCTTCGCCAAGCACGACCCGGTTTCCGAGGCCGGAAAGATCCGCGGGATGCTGACGAAAGAGGTGCGCGAGATGGGCCTCAAGGGGTTGAAACTGCACCAACTGCCGACCGCGCGAGGTGCTCGACACGGTCGCGGAGCTGAAGATTCCGATCCTGTTCCACCCGCCCAAGGTTTCCGACTTCCACCAGATCGCGTCGCTCTATCCCCAGATCCCGTTCATCATGGCGCACCTCGGCAGCTTCGCCTCGGGGAATTACGCCGAGCACCTGGCCGCGATCGACATGGCCAAGCGGTATGCGAACGTCTACCTGGAGACGTCCTCGGTCGTGTTCTTCGAATTCCTCGAGATGGCCGTGCGGGAACTGCCGCCGGAGAAGATCCTCTTCGGCAGCGATGGGCCCCTGGTCGACTCGCGAGTGGAGCTGTTCAAGATCCGCCTGCTCAAGCTACCCAAGGATCACGAAGCCAAGGTCCTCTCGGGCAACATCCTTCGCCTGCTGAACCTGTCGAAAACCATGGCACATTGACACTTTCCGAAAAAACCATGGAGGTCGTCGCACTCGGTGCAGTATCACGGTGAGATGGGCATGAACTTCTGCCGAGGGCGACGATCATGGCGAGCGACAATCACGGCGCGATCCTTCGAAGTATCGACCGGATCTTCAACCACGGATCCGCCACGGGGTTGACGGAAGGTGAACTGCTGCGTCAGTTCGCCACGTGGGGCGATGAGTCCGCGTTCGAGGCGCTGGTCACGCGGCACGGACCGATGGTCCTGGCCGTCTGCCGCCGGTCTGCTCTACGATCCCCGCGACGTCGAGGACGCGTTCCAGGCGACGTTCCTGGTGCTCTTGCGACGGGCGGGCTCGCTGCGCGTTGCCGAGCCGCTGAGTCCCTGGCTTCATGGCGTCGCCTACAAGGTCGCCGCCCGGATTCGCGCGCGAGCGGCCCGGCGCGGGTGAGGAGCGGAAGGGGGCGCGGTCCGACGTCGTGGAAGCCTCCTGCGATCTCGAGCGGCAAGAGCTGCGGGGCATCCTCGACGAGGAGATCGGCCGGCTGCCGGAGAAGTATCGGCGGCCGGTGGTGCTCTGCTACCTGGAAGGTCAGACGCACGAGCAGGCCGCGCGCCGGCTGCGTTGCACCGAGGGCGTGGTCCGCGGCCGGCTGGACCGGGCGCGCCAGCGGCTCAAGACGCGGCTGACTCGCCGCGGCGTGGTCCCATCCACCGGCCTGATCGCCTCGTCGCTGGCCGGCGACATGGCCTCCGCGGCGGTCCCACCGTCCTGGATCGCCGCAACCGTCGCGACCCTGGGACGAGCCGCGACCGCCCGCGCGATCTCCACGACGGTCTCGGCGTCGGCGCTGGAGCTGGCCAATGGCGTGTTCCGGGCCATGATCCTGGCAAAGCTCAAGGTCGCCGCATCGTTCGTCGCGGCCGGCAATGATCATCCTGGCCGTGGGCGCGGTGGTGCTGACGAGCTTCTCCCACTCGCACGCCCAGGATCGGAACGCGGCGATCGTCGCGAAGCCAGCCGGTGCCCCCCTGACGGGTCGGGTGCTCGACCGTGATGGCCGGCCGATCGCCGGCGCGCGGGTGGCCCGCGGGTCGGATCGCGCAAGGCGCCATTCTCCGAGACCACGACCGACGCCCAGGGCCGCTTCACGTTCCCGGACGTCCCGACCGGCGAGTTGATCCTGACCGTCCAGGCCAAGGGGCATGCGCCGACCTCAAGAAACTGGCGATCGGCCAGGACCGCCAGCCCGTCGAGTTCCGCCTCGGTCCCGGCCAGACGATCCGCGGACGGATCGTCGATGCCCACGACAAGCCAATCGCCCGGGCGCCGATATCCGTCTACGAGTGGCGCGGGCACCACTCGCTGAAGTGGAGCACCGAGACCGATGCCGAGGGCCGGTTCCGCTGGGATGAGGCACCGGCCGACATGGTCCTGATCGACGTGGGATCGCTGGGTTATTACCCCGAGCAAGCGCTACTGGCGGATGACCCCTGACCCCGAGGAGAAAACGCTCACGATGCGCCGGGCCCTCCACATTCGCGGCGGGGCGATCGATGCCGAGACCGGCAAGGCGATCAAGCCGTTCAGCCTGATTCCGGGCTACGACTGGGGCAACGGCAGTCCCCCTACCTGGGAGTACGACCAGGCCCAGCAAGTGACCGGGGCCTCGTACGAGATCACCCTCAGCACGATCTATCCGCTCCGGGTCCTCCGCGTCGAGGCCGAGGGCTACTTGCCCGGCATCTCACGCGGGTTCAAGGACGATGAAGACACCGTGCGCTTCGTCTTCAAGCTGCGCCGAGGGACCTGGACGGAAGGCGTCGTCCATGGCTGCCCGATGGATCGCCACTGGCCGGGGCCGACGTCGTGCTGGTGTCGCCCTCGCAGACCGCGTTCATCCGGAATGGCCAACCGCCGGACCGCAAGAATCATCGCATCCTCAAGACCGGCCCTGACGGCCGGTTCCGGTTCCCCCGCCAGGAGCCGCCGTACACGATCCTCGTGCTCCACGACCGGGGCTTCGCCGAGCAGACGATCGGAGCGAAGGCACCGGCTTCGTTCGACCTGACGATCCAGCCCTGGGGCCGCATCGAGGGGACGCTCCGGATCGGCAAACGGCCGGGCGCCGGCGAGCTGGTCAGCCTCTGGTTATGGTCAGGACCGGCGATACGCGGAAAGCCATCCCCTGGTGGAGCGGCGAGGTCAAGACCGACGACTCGGGTCGATTCGTCTTCGAGCGGGTCATGCCGGGGACGGTCCACGTCGGGCGGGTGATCCGGGTCGAGAACACAGCGCACGTCTGGACGCACTACCGTACCGTCTCCACGCAGATTGATGTCGCGCCCAACGCGACGGCCCGCGTGACCCTCGGCGGCACCGGGCCGGCCGGTCGTCGGCAAGCTGACCGCACCCGCCAAGATCGCCGGCCGGGTCGATTGGATTCGGACCAGCAACTGGTTGACCGCCAAACCGACGCCGGCCGACCGGCTCTCCGCGGCGATCAAGAATGCGAGCAGGGCGAGGGGCGGACGACTCGCGCGGCGGTCCTACGCTGCGGTTCTCGCCAAGGACGGCTCGTTCCGGATCGAGGACGTCGAGGCCGGTACTTACGACCTGCATCTTCGTGGTCAACGAGCCGCCCAGCAACCCGGACGCTCCGCCGACCAACCAGCCGATGGCGTCGGCCCGCCGCGAGGTGACCGTCCCGGCGATGCCCGGCGGCCGCAGCGACGAGCCGCTCGACCTCGGCACGATCCCGCTGGTGCCGAGTTGGGAATCGGTCGATCACTGAACTGGCAACTTTGATCGAGAACGGCGACAATCGATGTGTCGGCTCGCCACAAGCTTGCAAGGTGGTCACTCGCAGGTTGTCGAACCCAGGGAGCCTCGATCGTGGACTCATCACGAAGTCGCCTGCGTATCGTCGCCCTGGACGACCCGGCCGGAAACGTGAACCGGGACGAACCACCGACGACAGCCGCGGAACGCCTGGAAATGATGTGGCCACTCGCGCTGGACGCGTGGGCTTTCAAAGGAGATCCGGTCGTTGAACCCCGACTTCCGCGACATATTGTCCGCGTTCATCGCCGAGCACGTTGAATTCCTCTTGGTGGGTGCCTACGCCCTGGCGGCGCACGGTGTTCCCCGAGCGACGGGAGACATCGACCTGTGGGTTCGCCCTACGCCGGAGAATGCGGCGCACGTTTGGGCTGCCCTGGCAAAATTCGGCGCACCTCTGTCCCATCTGACCGCCAACGAGCTTGCCACACCCGGGCTGATTTTTCAGATCGGCGTGGCGCCACGTCGAATCGACGTGATCACCTCCATTTCCGGAGTCGAATTCGCCCAAGCCTGGTCCAATCGAATCGACGTGCCCATTCAAGGCATGACAATCCCGGTCCTCGGCCGTGATGATTTCATCCGAAACAAAAGAGCCTCGGGCCGGCCGAAAGACATTGCGGATGCCGCCTTGCTCGAGGAGGCCATGGGCCGAGATTCCCGTGATGAAGTGTGAAGTCGAGGCGCGACCCGCGGCGATCACTCGTCGAAGACACCCTTCCTTCGTCCGCAGATGATCGCATCCAGTTCCGCGTCAACCTCGGGCGGCAGATGCGCGAGCATCCCGGCGGCCGTCCGTCGTTCCTCCGGACCGGTCGGAGCCGGCTCGACCACGTGCCGACGCGGACGAAGCATGACCTCGATCTCCTGACCGTCCGAAAACCCGGGATTCGCTTCGAGCTCAATCGTTCTTCCGTGGATCACGCCCGCTATGGTCTGGGACATTTTCAGGCCTCCTCTCGAGTCATAGCCAGAATCCCCCCTCCTGGTTATCATACTCGGGATTCGTCTGGAATTCATCGTTCAGCAGGACCCCGAGATCGTCTCAGGCGAAGAGCCCGTCCGGCGGGAGAAACGCCGATGCGATTGCCTCTCATGACGACAAGTCGGTGGATGGTCTTGATCGCCGTCTGCGCAGGTCTGCCTGGCGGCGTGGCTGGCCTACCATCGCTGGGTCGCCATGAGGCTCGATCAGACCTTTCTGGAGGCCCGCAAACGGGCTGGGTTGCCTCTGGATGCGTCGATGGCTGATTTCGGTATCCCGCTTCCCGGATACTTGATGTTCTGTGTCCGGCTCGATCACCTCTTGATGAAGTTCTGGTTCGTGCTGTTGCCACTCATCGTTCTCTTCGGTTTCGGGATAGCGCGTTCGATCCCCTCGAGACCTGCCGATTCCCGGGCTCCGTCGGCTGCTTCAGAAAAGCCCTGACGCGACGATCCGTGGGAGTCGCCGCGGCACAGATCGATCAGCCCTTGGGCTTCTTCCGCCGGGTGGGCTCCAGCACCGCGAGATCGACGACCCCCGCGTCGCCCACGCACTCGATCTCATCCCCGGCGATGAGAAGGCCCATGCCGTCTTCCTCGTTCCAGGAACATCGCAGGACGACCCCGATCCGGGACAGGCCTTTCTGGGGGCGAAGGACGGAGATCCTCCCGAAAGAGACCAGGCGGTCCAGCTCGTTGCCCTTCTCGATCTTCGGCATGAGCGGCGGCATGCCCGCGCCACCGGCGAACATCATCGAGGCGAGGGATGCCCAGGAGTCCACTTCGCCGCGCTGCGCCTTCAGGATCTGGTCCTCGATCGCTTTCCGGATCTTGGCTTGGTACTCCGAGGCCGTCTCACCGGATCGAGCAGGGAAATCGGGGAACTGGGTCGGGACCATCTTGAGAATCGAAGCGATGGACGTCATTTTCTCCTTTGTGTGGGCGTAGGTCTCCCGATACCAGTCGTAGATGGCGATCCTGGCCCTGGCGTAGAGCTCCGATTCCGTTTCCTGGAATCGTTTCAGCGCGATCCTTTGCTCGTCGGCGATGCCGGCATCCAGGGCGTAACACATCTCGACCGGTACGGGCTTCGCCTGGGTACGCCCTCGTCGGGTCATCTTGTCGCGGAAGCACCGAAGATCGACGACTTCAACCTTCGAGCGATGGATGTTGTACTGGCTCTTTTCCCACCGGCTGATCGAGGCGGGGTCCCTGGGATCCCTGGTCGGATACATCGTTGCCGCCGCTCAGGAGGTGAATGAGGATGACATTCCACGTCGTCAATCTACCCAGCCCGATCGCGTCGATCAATCGCGTGGCCGGCTCATCGAGAGATCCCAGGTCGGCGATCAGCTCCCAGAACCGGTCTCGATCCGGAGTATGATAGACTACCCCATGGTGGATTTTGCGATTGGTCCACGGCACGCCTGAAGGAGCTGATTTCATGGCCGCTCGATCCGGGTCCGGTGCGCCAGTGAGGGCACCCTGGCTCCCACATCGCCTGCATTTGCGGCGGGTTCGGCACCATCGGACTATTCGGCTGGTCGTCGAATCGCTCGAAGGCCGGCGCCTGCTGGCCAGTTTCTCGCCAACCCAGCTCGTGCCCGTCCACCAACCGGTCGTGACCCCGGCCCCGCAGCAGGTCGGCGCGGCGTACCGTCAGGTCGTGGCCATCCAGACCACCACGCTCCAATCGCTGGGCGAGTCCTATCGGGCGGTCGAGGCCGCCGGTACGCAGCTCGCCAGCCGGACGGCCGCCGCGATCGACGGACTGAACGCCGAGCTGGGCCAGGTCCCGAGCCGGCACCAGGTTGCTGCGATCGCCGCCGGGATCCGTCGCGATCGCCATCTCCTCAACCAGGGTGGCGCCGAGGTCTCCCGGACCGAGCAGGGGCTCGACGTGTCCCTTGGACTGGCCGATAAACAAGCCAATACCGACAAGATCTACATCCCCAACGGGCTGTACACGACGCTCAAGGAACTGGTCCAGGAGGATCGGTCCATGGGCGTGGCGATCTCCCGGAGCGGCCGGCGCGCGGCCGATAAGCTCGTCCGCAAGCTCGACGCTCTCGGCGACCAACTGGTCGCGAACGCTCAAGAGTCGCCGAGTCGATAGCCCAACGAGGCCGTCGTACACCTTTCCCATGAGAGCCCCGCGATCTGCCAGGAAATGGCCACGAATGACCATCCGACGCTGGATGGAGTTCGTCGCCATGTGGGCCTTCGCCCTGGCCCTGATTCTCGGGTTGATAAGCTTGAAGCACCGTGAAATCCCTCGTGGCGCGATCGTCGCCTTCGTCGTCGCGATCGCGGTCCTGCCGGTCATCGCGATGCTCGTCAACTTCATCGTCCTCACGATCCGCCGCCCCAAGTAAAACAGCCGCCCGCGCCGAACCACCTTGCCACTTCGAGCGAGCATCCAAACGTCCACGCGTTGGGATCTGTCCCGAAGGGATGGGCACCGATCAAAGGCGGAACGATCAAGTATCCGGTGCGAAATGATCGGCTCTATCTTTATCCCAAGGGGCTGCTCCCCGGAAAATGACGGAAGGTCACGTTGAGTCGATCCGCACGGGTCTCCGGAACCCGGTCCCGAGCAACCTTCGCGATGGATAGGTCCAAGCCATGCCAGTCCCACGCCCCCGTTTCACCATGCGGCAGATGCTCGCCGTCGTGGCCGTCGTGGCGGTCTTGATGGTCCCGCTGGCCGAGGAGGCCCATCGCCGCTATCAAGTGGCCTATCATGCTCAGCAGGAAGCGCTGATCCAGCAGAAAGCCGCAGAGCTCCATCAGAAAGGACGAGCCGCTCTCCAGGCGGGCCGCAAGCAGGAAGCGGCGAACTTCTTCCGGTCATACAACTACTGGAACCGCCGAGCCCTGGGACATCAGGCAATGCAACAGGTCTACCAGAATCCCTGGTGGATCTTCGCGCGGTAATCCGATGGTTCTACTGTTCGTACAGAAGTCTTGACATCCCTTCGTCCGACTTGTACTATTCCCATAGAACAATAGGACACACGACTGTGTTTGCGATCGACGCTTCGGACCGAATGCCGCTGTATGCCCAGTTAGAACGCGCGATCCGCGTGGCGATCGCGACAGGTCGGTTGCGGTCCGGGGACAAGTTGCCGACCGTCCGGCAGCTTGCGGTCGATTTGCGGATCAACGCAAACACGGTGGCGAAGGTCTACGGCGAGTTAGAGCGCACCGGAGTGCTGGAGACGCGCCGGGGGGTTGGCACGTTCATCCGAGACGTGGGCAGCCGGGCTCCCTCAAGCCCCGATCGCGAGCAGCAACTGATTGCGCTGGCGGATCGATTCCTCGCCGGGGCCGCCGACCTGGGATTCTCAGCCGACGAAGCGATCAACTTTGTGAAGGTCCGATGGCTGGACGTGAAACGGGAGAAATCCAATGCCTCGAGCAACGAGTATCGTTGAAACTCTGAAGGGAGGTCGGACACCCTCCGACCCGCCTCGCGTCAATGTGATGACGTTCATCCTGATGGTAATCTGCATCGGTCCGGCGATTGTCGCCACCGTGCTATGGAACCATCCGCTGCCGGTCTTCATCGGGATCCCGCTCGGGCTGATCCTGGCCGCGTCGCCGAAGGTGGCCCAGCAGTGGGAGCGGGCGGTCGTGCTGCGCCTGGGGAAGTACACGGGTCTGCAAGGACCAGGGCTGTTCTGGATCATCCCCGGCATCGACCAGGTTTCCTCCTGGATCGACCAGCGGATCATCACGACCAGCTTCGCCGCCGAGGAGACCCTCACGTCAGACACCGTCCCAGTCAACGTGGACGCGGTGCTGTTCTGGATGGTCTATGACCCCGAGAAGGCGGCGCTGGAGGTCCAGGACTACAAGCTGGCGATCAGTTGGGCGGCACAGACCGCGCTCCGTGACATCATCGGCCGCACGCCGCTGACGGTGCTCCTTCGCGGTCGCGAGCAGATCGAGGCGCAGCTCCAGAAGCTCATCGACGAGCGGTCCAACCCCTGGGGCGTCACGGTCCAATCCGTCGAGATGCGCGACGTGATCATCCCCGAGTCGTTGCAGGACGCCATGTCGCGCGAGGCCCAGGCGGCGCGGGAGAAAGAGGCACGGATCATCCTCGGGCAGGCTGAGGTCGAGATCGCCCACCTGTTCGCCCAGGCCTCCCAGTCGTACGAGCACAACCCGACCGCCCTGCACCTCCGGGCGATGAACATCCTCTACGAAGGACTCAAGGAGAAGGGGGCCTTGATGCTCGTACCCAGCACGGCCGTTGAATCCATGGGCCTGGGAGGGTTGCTCGGCGCGGCGGCATTGCGCCAACAGGCCCTCAGCGAGGATCGGGCCGCATCGGCACCCGCCAATGGGCCGGTGATCTGATCGAATAGGATTCATTGTTCAGTAATATGCCGTGACCTCGATCAGAAAGGAAGCGCCGCTCTCGGGGCGGGCCACGAGCAGTCGGCAGCGGAATCCTTCCGGTCGTCCAACTATTGGAGCCATCGAGCACCGGGACATCACGTGATCCAATAGGTCTACCAGAATCCCTGGCGAATCCTCGCGCGGTAAGCCGATAGCTCTACTGTACTATTTCAATATGACAAGCGAACAACATTCGGCTCTTGTCCGCTTTTGACATACCCCCGAATCGTGACGAGATGTCAGGAGAATCGTGTTCAGTGGAGCCGAGGGTCTCTCGGCACAAGTCCTTTGTGAAATCCAGGTTGCGCTTGATACCTGCGTCGGGATGAGCCCGCCTCCAGCCACCTGACAGCCGGAAAAAAACCGGCTTTCGGAACCGCTACTGACTCGGATCGTCAGGATGACGCGATCAGACATGGAGGTCGTCATGAATCGATACCCCTGGAACGGAGTCAACGGGAATTGTGGATGGCCCACAATCCGGCTCGTTCGAGTCCCCGCGGGAGGGCGCGTCGGGTTCCGATGGCGCCGCGCGGCACTGCTCCTTACCCTCCTCTTGGTGTCCGGCTGCTTCAGCCCGCCTCGACGCGCCTCGGAGGTGATGGGGAATCTTCCGACGGCGCCAGTGCCCTCCGAGGTGCCCTCGCAGGTTGACCAGGCTGGGCTCCCGGTTGACTGCTGGAAACGATACGGTGACTTGGAGCCCCAGGTGGTCCTCAGCAGGGGACATCGCGTCGTTGTGACGGAGTTCGACGTCGAGTTCGTGGATTACCAGTTCCAACTGCCCATTCCGCGCCAACCGATGTTCAAGGGGCCAATGATCTCGATCAATCCGGTGCACTTGGCCATCACTTTGATCGGGATTGGGCGGAGAAACACCCCGATGGCCGAGGAGGACCGGCACGCCTTGGCCTCCGATCTCTATAATGTCTTCCTCCAAGACCTCCGTCAGCGCGGGCTGGAACTGGTCTCGCAGGACGACTTGCACGCGAGTCCCGGGTATGCCGAGTTGCGCAAGAGGTCTGTGGTTGGGTCGTCGCCACTGATGGTCCTCAATACGCTGGGGAGTGATACGGGAACGGTGCTGCACATGTGGAAGGTCGCAGCGCCCGGACTGTGCGTCCTGCAAGAGAGCCGACGTGCTCGGGCGACGGCCGAGGCGCGAATCCTCCAGGATACGCGCGCGGACGTAGCCCTCGCCGTGAAGCTCCGGGTCGGCACCTTCCGAGAACAACCGGCCCTCGAGCATCGCAGCGTGATTCGCTTGACGACTTGCGAGGGATCGACCACACTCCGAGCGTGTCACTCGCTGGTCTCTGACCTCAAAGTGGTCGATACGGCGCACTTCCGGCCGATCGTCGGACGGATCGAATCGATCGATTCCGCCAGCTTCTCCAGCGAGTTGACGGCGATGCTACCCAAGTTCATCGCCATGGCCTTGATGGATTCGAAATCGTGACGCGAGCGGTTCGGGCCGTCGCGAGTCTCGGTCCCCGCGGGGTCGGTTCTCCCTGCGTAATCGATTCGAGTATCGCCCTCACAGTCGTACCCGGGACAGAGGATTGCTCTTAGGGCCATGTTCGCGATCGATGGGAACGACCCGACGCCGTTGTATGCTCAGCTCGAGCGGGCGATCCGCGTGGCGATCGCGACGGGGCGGCTGAACGTGGGAGACAAGTTGCCGACGGTGCGGCAGCTCGCGGTGGATCTGAAGATTAATGCGAACACGGTGGCGAAGGTCTATGGAGAACTCGAGCGTTCTGGCGTGTTCGAGACGCGCCGGGGGGTGGGCACGTACATCCGTCAGGCGGGGGCGTGTGGTTCCTCCGTGCCAGATCGCGAGCGGTTACTTGTGGAGCTGGCAGATGGTTTCCTGGCCGGTGCCGCCACGCTGGGATTCTCGGCGGATGAAGCGATCAACTTCCTTAAGGTTCATTGGATCGACATGAAGCGGGAGCAGTCTGATGGCTAAACTGACGAGCATCGCCGAGCGTCTGAAGGGTCGTCGCGGTTCGATCGATCTACCGCGGTTCAACATCATCTCGCACATCCTGCTGATGGCCGGCATCGGCCTGGGTACCGGGATCGGTCTGTTGTGGAACCATCCTTGGCCCGCGATCGCCGTGGGGTCGATCCTGGGATGGATCGCGGCGGCGTCGCCCCAGATCGCCCTTCAGTGGGAGCGGGCCATCGTCCTGCGCCTGGGCAACTACACGGGCCTGCGCGGGCCGGGACTGTTCTGGATCATCCCCGGCATCGACCAGGTCTCGTCCTGGATCGATCAACGAATCATCACCACCAGCTTCGCCGCGGAGCAGACGCTCACCTCGGACACGGTGCCGGTGAACGTGGACGCCGTGATGTTCTGGATGGTCTATGACCCCGAGAAGGCGGCGCTCGAGGTCCAGGATTACAAGGTTGCAGTCAGTTGGGCGGCGCAGACGGCACTCCGCGACATCATCGGCCGCACGCCGCTGACCGTGCTCCTCCGCGGTCGCGAGCAGATCGAGGCCCAGCTCCAGAAGCTCATCGACGAGCGGTCCAACCCCTGGGGAGTGACGGTCCAATCCGTCGAGATGCGCGACGTGATCATCCCCGAGTCGTTGCAGGACGCCATGTCGCGCGAGGCCCAGGCGGCGCGAGAGAAAGAGGCGCGCATCATCCTCGGCCAGGCCGAGGTCGAGATCGCCCACCTGTTCGCCCAGGCCGCCCAGTCGTACGAGCACAACCCGACCGCGCTGCACCTCCGGGCGATGAATATCCTCTACGAAGGACTCAAGGAGAAGGGCGCGCTGATGCTCGTGCCCAGCACAGCCGTTGAATCCATGGGCCTGGGAGGGTTGCTCGGTGCCGCCGCATTGCGCCAGCAGGCCCTCAGCGAGGATCGGGCCGCATCAAACCCCGTCAATGGGCCGGTGGTTTGATCGCACAGGCGGCAGTAGGCAGGTGGTCCAGTTCGACCGATCCCGATCTTGGGGAGCCGACCATTCGTTGAGTAGTCTCCGGCTCAGTCCGTTTTCGTGAGCCGGCCGAGAAGCCATAATGGTGCGCTCGGCCCGTTGCCACGGGCGTGGTCAGCGGGTCTCGACGTGTTCAACCAATAAAGCGTGTCCTTGGTTTCCTCGCGCCCCGGAGTCCTCGACGATGTTCCTCACCGTGCTCCCCAAGATGAGAAGTCTGGCAACTCTTGCGGTCCTGTTGGGTTCGCTCGGAATGGTCTGGGCCGCGATGGCGCAGGACCGGCCAACCGGGACTCACGGTGCGTCGGACCGGCCCAGTGGGATGGCCGCCTCTCGGGCCGACCTGCTGGCGGTGACTCCTCTGTGGAAGGGAGATCGTTATCCCGACGGTCGGCCCAAGGTTCCGGAAGAGCTCCTGCGGCGCATGAAGGCCGTTTCGATCGAGGAGGCCTGGGACGTGCTGCGTCAGCGCGGGTATGAGTATCCGTTCGCCCCGGGCTGGCAGATGGTCCATCCGGATCGGCCCTTCGTGGGCCGGGCGCTCACCGCTGCCTATCTCCCGG
The DNA here is from genome assembly GCA_963845695.1 of uncultured Isosphaeraceae bacterium. GTDB lineage: Bacteria > Planctomycetota > Planctomycetia > Isosphaerales > Isosphaeraceae > CAWJTV01. The sequence goes on from CAWJTQ010000033.1 coordinate 252,473, forward strand.
GCCGGCCCGACCTCGTCGACCACGTCGCGCGGATCGGCAAGGAAGAAGCCCGGATCGGACCGTCGAACTCCTGGCCGATCGACATGCTCCAGCACGGCGACGTTTACGTCGCCGACGGCTGCGGCAAGATCGCCGACGGCACCCTCATCGGCGATAACCTCGGCAATGCGATCTACGCCAAGACCCATACGGGCGTGGTCTTCGACGCCGGGGCACGCGACCTCGATGGTCTCAAGCAAATCGAGGGATTCAACGCCTTCGTCCGCGGCTGGGACCCTTCGTTCCTGAAGAACATGACACTCTCATCGATCAACCGGCCGATCCGGATCGGCATGGTCACCGTTCTGCCGGGCGACGTCATCCTGGCCAAACGCGAGGGTGTCATCGTCATCCCTCCTCACCTGGCGGAGGAAGTCGTCGTGACCGCCGAGATCGTCGCCCTCAAGGACGAATTCGGACACCTCCGCCTGCGCGAGGGGGTCTACACCCCCGGACAGATCGATGTCCGGTGGACCGAGCCGATCCAGTCGGACTTCTTCAAGTGGCTCCAGTCGCGACCCGACAAGCCTCCGATCCCCGAGACGGAGATTAAGAAACACCTGTGAGCCGGCAAGCCAGCCGCTACGACCCGGAAAGGATCGCGCGGATGCGCTGGCCTACGATCTCGTCCTCGCCGGGCTCCATCATCCAGACGCCGATGACTAGCGGCGATCTCGCTCCCGGGCTAACCTCGATGCTCGGCTTGCCTTCGCGGAGCTTCTTGACCATGTCCGCCACGCTGATCTTGCGCCCCTGGTAGTCCCAGCGGATTTGCAAGTGCGGCACGGCGTTGGCGATCTGCGGCACGTTCACCTGGGTCTTGACGTCCTGGAATTCCTGGAGGGCATCGGCGATCTTTCGGCAGCGTTCCTCCCAGTCCTTCCACTCCGCGGTGTGGTCCAGCTTCAGATAGGTTTCCAGCGCCACCAGCATGCCGATGATCTCTTCCTTGTTGACCTTGTTGGTCCGGCAAAGGGTGTCGCCGTTGGGACTGTTGTTGAGCCGGGCGGCCTCGATCAGGTCCTTGCGGCCCAGGAGCAGACCCGCGGACTGCGGCCCGCGCAGGCCCTTGCCACCGGAGAAGCCCACCAGGTCGAACCCCATCTTGGTGTATTTCCAGAGGTTCTCGACCGGCGGGACGTCGGCCGCGGCGTCGATCAGCGTGGGGATCTTGTGCGCCTGGGCGATCGCGACGAACTCCTCATGATGGATCTGCCCCCGGGGATCGGCGGCGTTGAAGAAGAACATCATGGCGGTCTTCTCGCCGATGGCCTTCTCCAACTGCTCCCGGGTGCCGACCTCGACCATCTTGACGCCCGCATTGCGGATGGCGTGGTCGTAGTTGACGCGGTGGGTCCGCTGCACGATGACTTCGTTCTTCATGCCGGTGGTGTCGGGCAGTTGGCGGATGCGCCGGGTGTCCTTGCCGGCGACGCAGGCCGCCGTGGCCAGGGCCAGCGCCGAGGCGCAGCCCGAAGTCACCAGCGCCGCCGGGCAGCTCAGGAGCTCCGCGATCCGCCGGCCCACGGCCTCGTGCAGGTCTTCGAGCTTCACGAACTTCCGCGAGGCGACCTGCATCGCCGCCACGACCTCGGGACGCATCAAGGATCCCGTATAGGCCGTGAACGTGCCGCCCGCGTTGATGAACGATCGGACGCCCAGCTCCTGGATCACGTCCCGGCCGGTGGCGCTCTCCGTGGCGGCGGCGGGACCGCCGGGGAACAGCAACGGCAGGGCCGGCGCACCGGCCAGGGCGCCGAGGAAGGTGCGACGCTTGGTCTTGATCTGACTCATTTTCAGACTCCGACGGTGAGGGATCATGGGGAGATTCAAGGCTTGACTTCAGGGCGACTCGCCGGTTTTCCCGCATCCGTCGGCGGTCGAGGAGTCATCACGACATCGAGGAACCGGCCCTGTGGAGTGAGTCCGCCGTTGGAGCTCCGGGTCCCGTCCCATCGGGGACTTCCCGTGGACCGGTAGTTCTTCGGAAGCGTTCTCCAGTCGGGGCGGGACAGGCCATTCAACTCGTAGACGATCCTACCGTTGCGCAGCGTCATCTCGCAGATCAGTCGTTGATGACCGCTCAGGCGGGCGCCATAGACGTCGACGAAGCCGAAGTCGCCTTGCTCGAGCCGCAGCACGGCCACGTCGGCCGGGGCCTTGACCGAGAGGTGGCCCAGTTGCTCCTGGTGGATCTCGCGGGCCGGGTTCCAGGTGGAGCGGAGGATCACCTCGTCCATCGGCATGCCGAGGACCAGGAACTTGCTCATGACGTTCAGCATGTCCTTGACGCTGCCGTTCTGGCTGCTGGCATGCAGGTCGGTCGAGATCGAATCGGGCAGGAACCCCTCCTGGATGATCGGTACGGCGACGCGCCAGGCGAAGCTACCGCCGCCATGACCGACGTCGAAGATCACCCCACGCTTGCGGCCTTCGAACAGGGCGGGATTGGCGTGGCCCGAGGGACTCAGCTCGTTCCGCAATCCGGAGTAGACGTGTGTGTAGATGTCACCCGGCCGGAGCTTCTGGGTCAGGAGCGTTTCGAGGGATTTGGTGGGCGCGACCCGGCCGAAGTCGACCATCACCGGAATCTTGGCCAGCCTGCCCGCCTCCACGGCCCGGTCCACCGCCGTGAAATCCCGGCCCGAGAAGTGCGCCGTCTTGATCCCGACGATCAGGCTTTTGTACTTCGAGGCCGTCTCGGCCGCCGGCCGGGGATCCATGTCCTTGATGTCTTGCTCATAACGGTAGCCCCGCATGCCGTGGCCCACGATGTTCAAGAACGCGAAGACGCGGGTGCGCGACCGATCGATGATCCGGGTCTTGAAATCCTCGAAGTTGCGCCAGCCCGCGCAGCCGGCGTCGGCCACAGCCGTGACGCCCGATCGGATGGCGAAGCCGTCAGGATAGACACTGCTGTCCCCCGCATAAGACCGGCGCTCGCCCGTGCCGGCGTAGACGTGCACGTGGATGTCCACCAGCCCCGGAGTTACGTACAAGCCCCGGACGTCCACCGTCTTGAGCGCCTCGGCGGGGTCGATCTTCTCGGCCACCGCCTCCACCTTGCCGCTACGAATGGCCACATCGCGGACGGCGTCGACCTGGTTCCGGGGATCGATGACGTGGCCGCCGCGGAGCAGGAGGTCGTATTTCTGCTGGGCACTGGCGCTGCCCACCAAGAGCAAGAGGACGGAGGCTTGCAGCAGTTTCATGGCGGTACCCAGGTAGAAGGAACCGGTGTGGTGTGATCGAGGCCAAGGCGCCGTTGTTACCGCATATCTTGCGGCAGCCCAAACTCCTTGTCGAGGTGTCGCCTCCCCACTGACGACGAATCGGGTTGGCCTGGGGAAGATCGCCGGCCGCTCGGCGATAGAATGCGGACGCGCCGTCTGATACACTCGGCCTGGTTGTAGAGCAGGTAGGTGAGCAACCGCATTGAGGTCCAGGGGGAATCATGTCATGACAAAAACCGGTCTGATCGTCGTCGCACCCGTCATCGTGGCCCTCGGCCTGGTCCGACCGGCCGGAGGGCAGGATCAAGCGCCCGTCAAAAAAGCCAACGAGGAGACGAAGAAGCAGCGCGACCTGTTCGCGGCCGGGGCCAAGGTCGGCAAGACCCTGTACATCTCGGGCAAGGGCGACTATCGCCCCAATGCGGAGTTCTCCGAGAAAGTCGAGAATTGCCTGGGCGAGATCCGCAAGACGTTGCAGTTGGCGGGACTCGATATGAAGCACGTGGTCAAGTCGTTCGTCTATCTCGAGGATCGCGACAAGTACGCCGACATGAACAAATACTACGCGAAGTTCTTCCCGGATGACCCGCCGGCGCGGACGACGCTCGGCGTGGCGCAGGTGCCCGGCCCATCGCGGTTGGAGATCACCTGCATCGCCACCACCGACCTCGCGGAGAAGAAGCGGATCGGCGAACCACCCGCGGGCTTCCCGTACAGCCCCGGCATCCTGGCGGGCGACACGCTCTATGTGTCGGGCAAGGGGGATCAGCTTCCCGGCGGCGGCCACCCCGCAACCTTCGAGGATCAGGTCCGCCAGGCGATGAAGAACGTCGAGACCACGCTCAAGCAGGCCGGACTCGACTTCCGCCACGTCGTCATGAGCCACGTCTTCCTCGACAAGTACGAGAACCTCGAAGTGGCCAACAAGATCTACCAGGAATCCTTCGAGGACGGCAACGAGCCTGCCTCTGCCACTGTATTCGTCGATTGGATACCCGGCGGCTCGCACGTCGAGATCACCTGCATCGCCACGACCGACCTGGCCACCCGCAAGGTGGTGCGGCCGGCCGGGTGGAAGGACGGTTCGCTCGAATGGGCCGTCGCGGGCAGCCCCGCGGTGTGGGCGGGGAATACCTTGTACGTCTCGGCGCTCTCCGGCTCCAGGCCCTCGGGAGGCGGCGCGGCGGGCAATCTGGGAGAGCAAGTTCATCAGATGGCGCGGAACCACACGGCCGTTCTCGACGCCGCCGGGCTGGCGCTCGAAGACATCGCCTCGGGCTGTGTCTACCTCCGCGACATGAAAGACTACGAGCCCATGAACCGGATCTACCGCCCGTATTTCTCCCGGGGCCACGCCGTCCGGACCTGCCTCATGCCCAATTCCACTTACGAGAAGAACGACATCCTGGTCCGGGCATCATTCATCGCGGCACGGCAACGCTAAGACGGGACCAGGTTTTGGGGGGGCAGGCCAGCCGGAGCCGCCTCCCCGGGGGACCACACGGACTGTGGCCATGTCGAGGTTGACTACACCCATCCCCATTCAGGGCCGATCCTCCCCTTCGGCGTAGTCGATGTCGAGCGTGCAGTTGAGGACGTTCTGCCGCGGGGCAAGATCCTCATAGCTGAACCCGTATTTCCCGAAGTGGTAGAGCTTGATCGTCGTATCGGCCATTGGGGTAATGCCGATCTGGTGGAGGCGGTGGGAGAAGCTGTAGTCCTCGGTCAGGTAGCGGGTACCGCCGCGTCCGTCGGACACGCAGAGGGGAAGGAAGAACGGATAGATCCCTTTGACAGGCCCCCAGTGACAGAGGGGCAACTTGAGCTCGTCGATCATCCGGTGGAGGACCTCGGCGCGGATTCGCAGGAACCCGGTCGAGGCGTAGAGCATCGGATAGAGCCCCGGCGCCGCGGGGCCGAAGACGACCCGGTTGACCCCGGCGGCGAATGCGCCGGAATAATCCTGTGAGCCTTTCTTCATGTAGATCCCGGCCACCACCGGCTCGGGCCGTGCCAGGAGCCGGAGCGCATCGGGGGGGTTGAAGCCAATGTCGGCGTCGATGAAGAGGAACTGGTCGAAGCCGTCCCGCAGGGCATCCGAGAGCATCACGCACCGCAACAGGTCGATCGCCGAGAACGAGGCGCGCCGGACCTGGATCCCGGACTGGCCCAGCGCACGCAGCCCGTCGTCGCACTCCTTCTCGACCGCCGCATAATGCGGCACCAGCACGACGGACTTCCCCGGCACCGTGGGCTGGCCCGCGGAGATGTTAATCGTTTCCATCGAGTCCTTTCCTTCCTGTTCGCTTCTCCGGCGGATCGTACGGAATCACCGCGGGGCTGGAGCCGCGCGCCGTTCTCGATCCCACTGCCGTCGGAAGGCTCCTTCGGATCGTGTGACGAACGCCCGGTAGCCCTCCGGATCAATGAACGGATTCGGCTTCTCACCGGCCTTCAACCGCCGCGCCTTGTCTCCCAGGCCGAACTGCGCACCGTGCGGACCGAGGAAGACATCGCAATTGAGCGACTTCAGCACGCGGAAGGTCTTCACGAAGTCCTGGGCGATCCCCGGATACTGGGGATTATCCACCAGCCGGACTCCGGGGAGAATCGTTGTACTCCCGTAGATGACGACGTGGTAGGTCTTCCCGGCCTCCTCGACATCCATCGTCCAGGTCGTGCAGCCCTTGGTATGGCCGGGCGTCAGGTGGGCCGTGAGGGTCGCGCCGCCGAGGGTGACGTGATCCCCATCGGCGACGATCCGATCCGCCGTCGCGGGCTCATAATCGACCACGTCCTCGCGCACCGGGAGGAAGTCGCCCCGGCCACCGTGGGCGAGCAGTTCGGCATCGGCCTCGCTCATGACGATTCGGGCCCCCGTGAGCTTCTTTAGCAAGGCATGCCCGCCCGCGTGATCGAGGTGAGCGTGGCTATTGAGTAGCAGCTTGATATCCTCGATTTGGAAGCCGAGCTTGCGGACGTTGTCACGGATCATCGGGACCGTGTCCGCGAATCCGCTGTTGATCACGATGTGCCCATCGGGCGTGGCAATCAGGTATGAGGTGACGTCCGAGGCCCCGATATAATAGAGATTCCCGATCATGCGGAACGGCTCGAACGGGCGGTTCATCACCCGGAACGATTTCTCGATCTGCGTTTCCGCGAACCGCTCGGCCGCCGCCTTCAGGCGCGCGGCGGCATCCTGTCCCGATGCGGCAGGCGTCGCGAGACCTCCAGTCAGAGCCACGCCAAGCATCGCGATCGACATCGCTTTCACGATCGTTTCCTCCATCGCCAAGACCAGCCGTTCACTCGCATCCTTGACCTGATTCGCCCGTGCTTCCCATGATATCAAGGGCGCAGTGGACGGAGGAGACCCGCCGGCTTCCCGGATTCGAGCGGTCCACTCGCCGTCATCCCGCGGGATGGGCAAGGACCATCTTGACTCGGGGCGAGAGATGGAGACGAGCATGAAATGGGTTCTTGGGCTGACCCTATCCCTCGCGGCGTTGGGTTGCCATCGTGGTGGCGGCCAGAAGCCGGCGTATCCTGTTGACCGCAACCCGAAGGTGTCCGATGACGCGCAACAGATCGCCGAGGTGCGCAAGCTTCATCAGCAAGAGAAGGACGCTCTCTTCAACCGTGCCCTGGAACAGGTTCGCCAGTGGGATTTCCTCGAGTCCAGGTCCCTGGAGGCTTTGAAACGGAGGAGAGATCAGGCCACCACCGAGCTGAAACGGATCATGACCGCGGGCCGCTGGGCGACGGACGCGTCCCGCGGGCGGGCCGCCCGCGTCCTCTTCCTCCTGGGCGATCCCGAAAGCGAACGGTTCCTGTTCGATGCAATCAAGACCGGTCCTGCACCGCTACGCGCGGTCGCGTTGAAGATGATCGGTAACTGGGATATGAAGACGGTGGATCTGAGCAATCCCGAGCGAACCCGACTCATCCTGAGCGGCCTCGACGATCCGGACCCGGAGGTCGTCGCCGCGAGCGCGGGCCTGTGCGCGGATCGCAAACTCCCGGGCACCGAAGGCAAGCTGGTCGAGCTGTTGAAGAGCGGTCGGGCCAAGGACCCTCGGTCGATCGCGACGCAACTCGCCGAGATCGCCAGTAGCCCCGAGGCCATCGAGGTCATGCTGACCACCCTGCTCCGGGACCGCCCCGAACGCTACCATCAGTGGATCGGATTCGTGCTGCAACGGCTGATCGAGGACCCGGACCCGAAGATCTCGGAGCCGGTCCGGACCGCCTTCCTCCGCTACGCGCTAGGGTACCAGAAACCGGATCGATATGATCAGTCGGTGGCCCGTGATCTGGCCCGAGTGGCCGAACGTGAGACGATCCCGCTGCTCGAGGACATCATGGCGAACGCCAGAGACCCCGTCAGCCGAGTCTATGCCCTCGAGGCCGTCGTGCGTCTGAATCCCGAGGGCGCCGTGGACAAGATCCTGGATTTCATCCGGCGTGGCGGTGACAACCCGCGAGTCAACTCATTGATCGATGCAAAGGACGAGAAGGCCCTCCATGCCATCCGGTTCCAGGGTGGCGACATGACGGTCGGAACGCTCAGGAAATACGCCAAGGAAAAGGACGCCGAACGGATCATTGCCGTGCTGGTTGACTCCGAGAGAAGACCCACTCGCCCCGTGTTGTCGCTGGAAGTCGTCCGCCTGTTGATCGAGCATCTCGGCACTCCGGGGCGGAGGGCCGTGGAGGAGGCCGGAGACCGCCTGGAGGCGTCCGCGCGGATGTGGGCAATGTGGAAGCTCAAGGGCCTGAGCCTCGATTCGGCCATCGACGAACTGCGAACGGCGGGAGTGATCGGCCTGACGCGGGAAGCGGTCCACGAGAAGATGCATCGCGCCCGCGAACCTATGGGGGAGAAGAAGAGTGAGCCCGTGGACACGTCCGACCCGCAAACCTTGACAGAGGCCCTCGCTTCGGCAGGCATCGTGACCTCTTTCGACGTCGAGTCGGACGAAATTCCATGCAATCATCATCACCTCGTCATGGAATTTGCCGAGAATTCCGGAGGCCGGTTCCAGCCCGAGTGTGCCGTGCAAACCTGGCATCAGAAGGATCAAGAGGACCTCGATGCTCCTTATACGGTACGGTTCCTCTACCGGGGCCGGCTTTACCGATTTGACACGGAGAACCTCGGCGACTGGTACGACGTGGAAGCCGTCTATCGCGCACTCAATTTCGCCCTGACGACTGCCGGGCAGAAGGAGCGTTTCATCGGCCTGGAGACCGGCGGCCAGACTGCGGCCTTCGTGTGCGCCGACCCCGAGGCGTTCCTGCCCATCGCGAAGAAATATGGCCTGCCGCTCTCGAATGATCCCGATGCGGCGGTGCGGGCGGGCAAGGAGTTCGATCGCAAGGTGTTCGAGGGCTTGCAGAGAAAGGGTGAGCCCTGAGACCGCCGAGTCCTGGCCTGACCCTCTTCGGGAAGTTTCACACTCCGGCGATGAGCGGCTTCCTTCCGTGTTTGGCATTGCTGCGAGAATTCGTTCCTCTCTTGGGAGACCCGTATGAGATACTCCTGGCGCCTCCTGCTCGGCCTTGTACTCCTCGCCTCGATGAATGTCGTCCGGGCGGAATCGCCGAAAAGCGGTGAGCCGCCGAAGACGTTCGACCTCAAGGCCGTTGACGCCTACGTGGCGGCCCAGGTTGGCGAGCATGGCTATCCCGGGTTGTCGCTGACGATCCTGCGCGACGGCAAGGTCGTCCTGGCCAAGGGCTATGGCAAGCGCTCGCTCGCAGACGGGCCGCCGGTCGAGCCGGACACCGCGTTCGCGATCGGCTCGGTGACCAAGCAGTTCACCTGCGCCTGCGTCTTGCTCCTGGCCGAGGAGGGGAAGCTCTCGGTCGAGGATCCGGTGGCGAAGTATTACCCCAAGCTGGCGCACGCCGGACAGGTCACGCTCCACGACTTGATGAGTCATACTTCGGGATACCCGGACTTCTATCCGCTCGACTTCGTCGATCGGCGGTTGCGCAAGCCGATCCTGAACGACGACCTGCTCGCGACGTACGCCGGGAGCACCCTCGACTTCGAGCCGGGTACGCGCTGGTCGTACAGCAATACCGGCTATACGCTGCTCGGCAGCGTGGTCGAGAAGGCGAGCGGGAAACCGATCGGCCGGTTCCTCGAGGAGCGGATCCTCGGCCCGCTGGGCATGACCCATTCGGCCTTCGAGCCGGACTCGGATTGGAAAGGCCGGACGATCGGATACACATCGTTCGGCCTGGGGCCAGAGGAGCCCGCCGAGCCCGAAGCCCGGGGCTGGCTGGGTGCCGCGGGGGGTTTGTGGGCCTCCGGCCCGGACCTCGCCCGCTGGGACCTCGCCTTGATGGAAGGCCGAGTCCTCAAGCCCGGCTCGTTCCGCGTCATGGTCTCGCCGAAGACGCTCTCCAGCGGAATCCCCACCGACTACGGCTGCGGGCTGCGTGTCCAGCACGTGGGAGGCGAAACGGTCCTGACGCACGGCGGCGCCGTCAGCGGTTTTCTGTCGATCAACGCGATGGTCCCGCGAACAAAGTCCGCCGTGATCCTCCTGACCAACTCCGAGCACCTCAACCCCGGTTCGATGCATCAAACGATCCTGCATCTGCTGCTCCAGGACCTGGGCAAGCCGGGAGTGCCGAAAGTTCATGGGCCGTCGCCGAAAGAGGCAGCGCTCGACTTCCTCCACCAGATGCAGGCGGGCCAGGTCAACCGGGACCAGCTCGGCGAGGAGTTCAGCGTTTTCCTCACGGACGACCGCCTCAAGGCGGCGGCACCGCGACTGAAAGCCCTCGGCGAGCCGGAGGCGGTTGAGGTCGAAGGCGTCTCCGAACGCGGCGGCATGGAAGTCGCCTCGATCCGATTCCAGTTCAAGATGGCCGTGCTGCGGAGCCTCCTCTACCGGACGCCGGACGGGAAGATTCAACAGCTCCTGTTCCGCAAGGGATGACGAACCACAGCTTTCCTGAGTATCGGCCTTGTCGGATTGCCGTCTCCCTCGTAATCTCTCACGGCCCCTCGATGCTCACGTCTCACATCCGATGTTCCGTAGCCGTTCCGATCCGGCGAAGCCCCTTGACGGGTGATCGTTCTAGCGTTCGCCGCGGATTCGCCATCCATTCAGTGGAGAAGTTCCAGGGAGGGATCATGCGAAGCTCGATGGCCCTCGTATCCAGTTGGCTCACGGCGGCGCTGCTGGTGCTGGGGCCCGCGGCTTCGGCTGCGGATGACCCGGCGCGGCCTGAGCCGGCCGAAGTCGTCCTGAAATCGCTCGATACGAAACTCCAGTTCGATGCCCGACTCATCGACAGCCGGGATCGGTTCCTCCGCTATCGGGTGGAGCAGGTTCGGGGCGACTGGCTGTGGCTGGTCGCCGACGGCGGAACGCGGGGTTGGGCCCATCGTCGGGATGTGGTCCCGGCCGATCAGGCGATCGCCTATTTCAGCGAGGTCATCCGTCGCGAGCCCCGATCGGCACAAGCCTACCGCATGCGCGGCCTGGCCCACCATGTTGCGCGCGAATACCGCCGGGCGATCCGCGATACCAACGAAGCGATCCGACTCGCTCCGAGCTTTGCACCGGCGTATGTCGATCGTGCTTACACCAAACTCGCCAGGGACGACACCAGAGGTGCGCTGGCCGATGCCAGCGAGGCGATCCGGCTCGACCCGAAATCGACGCGGGCTTATCAGTGTCGAGCCTACGTCCGGCAGGAAAAGCGGCAGTACCAGGAAGCCATTGCGGATTATGACTCGGCCCTCCGCCTCGATCCTACCGATGTCACGCTTTACCTCAGCCGGGTCACATGCTGGCGCCACCAGAAAGACTACAATCGCGCAATCGCCGACGCCAGTGAGGCCATCCGACGCGACCCGACGTGCACCGAGGCGTATGAGTGCCGCGCCGGGTTGTGGGTCGACAAGAAGGATTATGATCGCGCGCTGGCCGACGCCAATCAGGCCATCCGCCTCAATCCGAAGGCTTCGTATCCCTACCTCTGCCGTGCCATGGTGCGGTTCAATCTCGACGACTTCGACCAAGCTCTGGCCGACTGCGATGAAGCCATCCGCCTCGATCCCAAGAATCCGTCGCTCCACCTCGTTCGAGGTGTCATCCTGGGCATGAAGGGCGAAGTCGGGGCCGCGATTGGCGAATGGATCTTCCATCCGGTCCCGATGAAAATCACTTTCAGGTGACCTTGACGCGCCTTGTCAACCACTCGACGACTCGCTATCATTATGCAAGCCGCCTATGATTCTGTCATCAACGTTCGTCGGAGGTCATGATGCCTAATGTCTTAGTCCGCGATCTGGCGGAGCACGATCTGGAGCTACTCAAGCGACGGGCCGAGTCGTCCGGGCGTTCCTTGCAGGCCGAGTTGAAGCGAATTCTCGAGCTGGCGGCCCGGGCGTCCGATGAGGACGCGGCCCTTGCTCTTGCGGAACGAGTCGGCGCGGCCCTGGCCGGGCGATCGCACCCCGACAGCGCGGCGATGATCCGTGAGGATCGTGACCGATGAGCGGCGACTCCACAGTATCCCCGGTCACGAACGGTCCGGCGCCAGGGGCAAGGTCCGGTGCTGGCGCCGAGGCGCCGACCGAGACGGCCAGGCGCACCTATGTGATCGACACCTCAGTTGCGGTGAAGTGGTACATCCCGGAGTCCTTCTCGATCGAGGCGAAGCGCTACCTGGGCAAAGGTATCGATCGCCACGCCCCCGACTACCTCCCTGTCGAAGCCGCCAGCGTCGTCCTGAAGCGGGTTCGTACCCAGGATGTGAAACTGCGGCTGAGCCCCACCGAAGCGCAGATGGTGCTGGCGGCCTCAAGACTACGCCGATTCAATTCCACGAGTCGCGACCGTTGATCGATCACGCCTTCGTCTTGGCCGTAGAGATCGGGGCTTCCCTCTACGATGCGTTGTTCCTGGCCCTAGCACTCCGACTCGACGGAGAGCTCGTGACGGCCGACGACAAGCTGTTCCGGAAGATCCAGGCCAGCCCCTACGCCGCTCACGGCCGCTGGGTCGAGATCGCACCGTGATTTGCTGGGTTCCGGATGAAGGAACCTGGACCTGAACGTCTTATCGCGCCATCGCACCCAGGTAACGGTGAACCGAGTCCACAAAACTGGCCCTGTTCGCCCTCGTCCATCGCGGAGACCCGACGCCTCATCAGGAGTCGGTCGTTTCCACGTTCTCCGAGTCCAGTGGATCCCAATCGCGCCAACCTTCGCTCAAGGCATCATAGGTGGTGGCCAGGAGCAAACTGGTCAGCGGAACGGTGAAGAACAGCCCCACGCAAAACGCGAGTCCCCCTGCCAGGTTGATCGCGACATGGGCCAGATACATGAGGAGCACGGTCGTCACGCGACCTCGCGTCAGGCGCCAGGAGTCCCGGAGCGACTCCAGCACGCCCGCATTGCGGTCGAGGATCAGGTAGCCGAACTGCCCCAGGCGGGCCAGTACGACCAGGACCAGGACCGATCCGAGTCCCACCGCGCCCACGATCGCCATGAGCACGAGGTCCGCGCCGCGACTCCATTCCGAAGAGAGGTTGGTGTTGATGGACTCGAGGACCGGCAGGGCGCCCCGGCGGCCGAGAGGATCACCATCGCGGCCAGGTTGTACGAGAAGAACGGGAACTCCGATAAGAACCAGTCAACCGCAAAATACAGCGCCAGCACCGGCACGCTGGCGATTGCCATGACGGGCGCCCAGGCCAGGAGTGTCGTCAAGAGATAGGGGCCGCCGCGGAATAGGTCCTCGAGAGCGACCGATTCCTGACGGATGACCTTGAGCAGGGCCAGGCTCAAGCCGATCTGGAGCCAGACCGGAACGAAGATCTGGATGAGGAAAAGCAGGAAGCCGGAGAATTCCTGGAGAACCGGCTCCTGGAAGGCCTCGTTCACGCCGGAGATCATGAAGAACGCGGTCACCAAGATCGACCAGCTCGCCAGGACCTCGCCCCAGCAGACGACCCAGCAGGCCCAGAGCCTGGCCTGATAGGTTGACCAGGTCCGGGAGAGAACATGACGAGCCAGTGAAAAGGGATGGGTTGCGAGTCCCACTGGGCGGACCTGCTCGAACGAGAGTTGGCGCGGGGCCGGGTCGGCGGCGGGGCCACGGTCATCGGGTGGAGGACGAGAATCCATCGGGCCGATCTCCAGGAAACGGCTCGTGCCGGGAGCCTGTCAGGTTAACGGCCGAGCTGAGATTCCGCGATCTCGATGGCCTTGAGCAGTCCCCGGGCCTTGTTGACCGTCTCCTCATATTCGGCGCCGGGGACGCTGTCGTGGACGACTCCGCCACCAGCCTGGATATATGCCGTATTGCCCCGGATGACCAGGGTCCGAAGGGCGATGCACGTATCCATGTTGCCGGTAAAGTCGATGTAGCCGACGGCGCCGGCATAAGGGCCGCGTTTGTGGGGCTCGACCTCATCGATGATCTGCATGGCCCGGACCTTGGGGGCGCCGGAGACCGTGCCGGCGGGGAGCCCGGCTCGAAGGGCATCGAAGGCGGTCAAATCGGCACGGAGGCGGCCGGTTACGTTGGAGGTAATGTGCATCACGTGCGAGTACCGTTCGACCTTCATGACGTCGGTGAGCTGGACGGAGCCGTACTCGGCGACCCGGCCGACATCGTTGCGCCCCAGGTCAACCAGCATGATATGCTCGGCCCGCTCTTTGGGATCGGTCACGAGCTCTTCGGCCAGCGTGCGATCCTCGGCCTCGGAGCGACCCCGCGGCCGGGTCCCGGCCAGCGGCCGGATCGTCACCACGCCTTCCTCGACCCGCACCAGGATCTCGGGCGAGCTGCCGATCAGGGCGAAATCGCCGAACGGGAGGTAGAAGAGGAAGGGGCTGGGATTGACGACGCGCAGGGCACGGTAGATGTCGAACGGCTCGGCCCGGGTCTCGACCTCGAACCGCTGGCTGGGGACGACCTGGAAGATGTCGCCGGCCTTGATGTACTCCTGACAATGCCGGACAACCGCCTCGTACTGGTCGCGGGTGAAATTGGAACGGACCTGGAGCGAGACCGGCGCGTCGGTGGCGATGTCGCAGACGCCCAGGTCGGGACCGGGCGCGGCCAGGCGGTCGACCAGCCCGTCGACCCGATCGCAGGCCGATTGGTAGGCGGCCTTCGGGTCGGCCGACGGGCCGACGTGGGCCTGCGCGACGACGAGGATCGTCTTGCGGATATGGTCGAACAGGACCATGCGATCGTAGAACGCGAACGAGAGATCGGGGAGCCCGCGATCGTCGGAGGGGACGTTGGGCAGGTCCTCGGTGTATCGCACGGCGTCGTAAGACGCATAACCGACGGCCCCGCCGGCGAACCGGGGGAGCCCCGGAAGAGCGAGGGCACGGTATTGGGCGATGAGCTGTTGGAGCTCGACGAACGGGTCGATCGCGGTGAACCGGCGATCCAAGGAGCCGTTGCCGGGCTCCGCGATGGTGACCTCGAGCCCCCTGGCTTCGAACCGGAGGAACGGTTCGGTCCCCAGGAAGCTGAAGCGGCCGACCTTCTCGCCGCCAATGACGCTCTCGAAAAGGAACGACGGGGCCGCGCGCGATCCGGCAGAAGGCCGAAACGGGGGTCAGGTCATCCCCGGTCAACTGACGATAGACCGGCACGCACGACACCGACGGTCCCAGGTACCGGGCGAATTCTTCATAAGACGGGCGATAACGACTCATCGACGGCCCAATTCCCGCAAGTTTCGCGTGCGAACCACAATGCATGTACGTTAACAGCCCGGACCCATGGCGACAAGCCCGGCCGCAGGGGACGCGCGGAGGGCTCCCGGCGCGGCCGTCATGCCGGAAATCGAACGATTTGTTTGCGTTAAGGGCGGAGTCCGCGCCCCTGGTGGCGGAGAGCCGCGCCGTCGCGGTTGCTTGACACCCCCGGCCGGAGAATTAGAATACCATTTGAGATTACGCTCCTTCGCGATCCCGTGACCACACTCGCGACACCCCGTCCGATCGTTCGCCTCCCGCGATGAGGGATGACGGATGCGGACTCAAACTCTCGGCGCGGATCGGGATCGGATGGGACCAGATCGGACCGGCGGAGTCACTCCATGAAATGCCAGAAATGTGCCAAGCCTGCCACATTTCACATCACCGACATCGTCGAGAAAGGGAAGCATCGTGAGTTCCATTTCTGCGACGAGCACGCGCGGCAGCATCTGGCCCCCCCCGAGGAGGCGCTGGAGACGCCGACGATGAGTGAAATCGCCAAGAAGTTGATCGTCGGCGCACGGGTTCGCTCCGCGAACCGTCACCTGCGGACAAGCAGGTCTGCCCGGTCTGCCAGATCACGTTCCTGGAGTTCCGGAACTCGGGGCGGCTCGGCTGCCCCTACGATTACGAAGTGTTCCGCGACGAGCTGATGCCCTTGCTCGAGAACATCCATGGAGAGACGCGGCACTCCGGCAAGGTCCCGCGGCGTGCGCCGCGGAATACCCAGCAGCAGACGACCTTGATCCAGCTCCGCAACGAGTTGAAACGGGCCGTCGCGGCGGAAGATTACGAGGCGGCGGCGCGGTTGCGGGATCAGATCAAGGTCATCGAGCAAGAGCAAGGTCGATGACCAACCGGCCGCGGTCGTTGGCGCAGGCTCCCCGGCCAACGGGTTGGCCGCTCCCTCTGAGGTGGTCGGGCCCATGAGGTGTCAACGATGCCAGAAAGAAGCCTCGGTTCATCTGACCGAGCCGATCAACGGTCAGCGTCGCGAGCTGCATCTGTGCCAATCTTGTGCCCGAAAGGCAGGTCTGTCGTTGCCGGAATCTCCACCGAACCTGGCTCTGGACGCGGTCGTCCAGAGCTTGATTGTGGCGAATGTCGGCGAGCTCGTTGGCGAGCTGGCCGAGCTGCGATGCCCCGATTGCGGGATCAAGTTCATGGAATTCCGGGCCGGCGGCCGGCTCGGCTGCCCTCAGGACTACCGGGTGTTCTCGGCCGGGCTGTTGCCCCTGGTCCAGCGGTACCATGGCGCCAGCCGGCATGTGGGCAAGGTGGCACGCCGCCATGAGCGCGCGGGCCATCGCCTGCGGCTCCGCACCCAACTCCGCGAGGCCATCGCTCGCGAAGATTACGAAGAAGCCGCTCGGTTGCGAGACCAGCTCCGCGTCAAGGATCCCACGCATGACTCTCGATGACCTCACGAAATCCTCCGGCGAGTGGCTGCGTGGCATGGGCCCCGAGAGCGACATTGTCATGTGCTCTCGGATCCGGCTGGCGCGAATCTCGCCGACTTCCCCTTCACCAATCGCGCCAGTCGTAGCGAAAAGACCGAGATCGAGGCGCATTTCCGCGCCGCGATGGCGCACGTGAAGCTCGACCTGAGCTACCTCGACGTCAACGCCCTGGGTAAGCTCGACCAGCAGTTCCTGGTCGAACGCCAGATCATCTCGCGCGAACTGGCCAACGGCGAGGGCCCGCGGGGTGGCGATCAGCACCCTGGAAAACGTCGCGATCATGGTCAACGAGGAGGACCATCTCCGCGTCCAGTTCATGCTCTCGGGCTTCCGGCTTCCCGAGGTCTGGGACGCGGTCAACCAGCTTGACGACCGGCTGGAAGAACAGCTCGCCTATGCCTTTAGCCCCCAGCTCGGCTACCTGACCGCCTGCCCCACCAACGTCGGCACGGGAATTCGGGTCGGCGTGATGCTCCACCTGCCCGGGTTGGTCCAGACCAAGCAGATCGACAAGGTCTTCCGCGCCCTCCAGAAGATCAACCTGGCCGTCCGCGGCCTCTACGGCGAGGGGAGCCAGGCGTCGGGCGACTTCTACCAGATCTCCAACCAGCAGACCCTGGGCAAGAGCGAGGTGGAATTGATCAAGATCCTCACCGACGTGGTCCCCCAGGTTCTACACTATGAACGGGCGGCCGCCAGACCCTGCTCACCGAACGGCGGCAGCACCTCCACGACCAGGTCAGCCGGGCCTATGGCGTTCTCAAGACGGCCCAGACGATCTCCAGCGAAGAGACTATGCTTCTATTGTCCAGCGTCCGGATGGGAATCAACCTGGGACTGATCGACGACCTGTCGATCGCCACGGTCAACGAGTTGTTCATCCAGACCCAACCGGCCTTCCTCCAGAAACTGCGCGGCTCCGAACTGGGCGTCGAGGAGCGCAACGTCGCCCGGGCAACCTACCTGCGGGGCCGGTTGTCCAACGGGCGGCAAGCCCCGCGCTCGGGAAGGATGAAGGATTCCTCTTCGGAAGGCTGAAGGATGAAGGATGAAGGATGAATCAGAAAAGGCTTCATCAGTAGGTTGAAGGCTGAGGAGAAGTTCGGTATGGACCTGAAGGAAAGGACGAAACGGTTTGCGCTGCGGATCATCCGGCTGTAGGTCGCTCTACCCAGGACGACAGAGGCTCAGGTGCTTGGGAAGCAAGTGCTCCGATCGGGAACATCGGTCGGAGCCGCATTATCGAGAAGCTTCACGGGGGCGGTCAGTGGCGGAATTCGTCAGCAAGATCGAGGTTGGTTTGCAGGAGTTGGAGGAAACGGCCTACTGGTTGGAACTCCTGATGGAAGCGGAAATTGTTCCTGCCAAGCGTCTTGAAGAACTGTGCAAGGAGGCCGACAAACTGACTGCCATCTTGACCACATGCGCCGAGAACGCCAAGAACAAGGATTCATCTTGTGAAGGTTGAAGGCTGAAGGATGAGTGAGAAAAGGCCTCGGAACAAGGCTGAATCAAAGCAGGCTGATCTGTCTGTGTTGCTTCGACTCGTCCTTCATCCTTCATCCTTGTGAACTGACTCATCCTTCATCCTTTATCCTTCATCCTTCCAAAATGTCGCAGTTCAGCTTCGAGATTGACCCGCTCAAAGTTCTCGGCGTGACGTCTGAAGCGTCGCTTGAGCAGATCCGCGACGCCTACCGCCAGAAAGCCAAGAAATACCACCCGGACGCTGGCGGCGAAGAGTGGGTGTTTCGCATCCTGAGCCAGTCGTACGAGATGCTCTGCTCGGCGAGAGTCATGCGCGCCGCCCATTTCGAGTCTCCCGCTCCGGCCCCTCGGAACGCCCCGAGACCCCGCACTGAGCCCAGCGCCGAGACGGTACACGCGGGCATCCACGATAAAGACGTGGACCCGAGCCGGATCGTGGCCGTCGAACACCTCTGCGTCCGATATCTCTGGGACGATGCCAGCTACCTCTGGCTTGGCCAAGCCGTTCCTGACGACCAGAGGTTCCTGAGCTGTAGCCTGAATCTCAGTTGGCCCGACGCCACGCGAGCGAATCGCGATCTTCCCATCGCCGACGGTGCGCGCATCCTGTCCGCCTTGAGCGAAATCTTCGATTCGATGATCCTCAGTACCCGTGTGGTCAACTCGCGGTCGCGCATTGAGGACGATCGCTTCTCCGGCTGGCTGAGCTACTCCAGCTTCGACCGGTCCTGGAAGGCGCTCCAAACTCTGCACAGCGCGCTCCGGCGCGCGGTCTGGGCTTGCGACACTGGTCGCGGGACCTGTTCCTCCCCCGCGCCTGGCAGTTCGACCGGCCGGAAGGCTAGCTCCGGGTCGGAGTCACGCCCTTCCCGATCGTCTCGGGCCGGGATCGCGGAGTTCGCGGCTTGGCTTTCATCGATCGACGCGGACGACACGAAGCTCGTGGCCGCCGTCGGGCCGTGCCATCTCGTAATAGAAGAAGCGGGCCTCGGGCCGATCCCGGACATCGACGTACCGCAGGGCCCCCGGGCCGTGGGGCGGGACGATCAGGGGACCGCGTCGGCTGACTCGCTGGAACCGCCGGAGATCATGGGCGAAGGCGAGGCCGCACCGTTCCTCGTAGTTCTCCGCCACGCTCGCCGAGCCGTCGTAGAGGGCCAGCCAGACCGGCGACTCGTACCAGAGGGCGCCGATCCGGGCGCAGTAGCGGTCCCAGCCGTCGCGGCTCGGGCCGAGGACTTCACCCTCCCATTGCCAGGTTAGGCCGTCGTCGCTGGTGGCAAGCCCGGTCGCCGAGCGAATCAGGCCGGTGTTGTAGGCGTCGGCCGTGCCGTGCAAGGCCGATGCCTCGGCGGAACGGTACGCCTCGGCGAAACTGACGACCATATGATCGAGCCCGGCGATGCGGACGATGACGGGATCCTTCACCCCCTCGGCCCCGATCATCGCGGCGGTCAGAGCCGGTCGGGTCCGGGTCAGATCGAGATGCTCGGGCCGGTCGGCCTCGGCGCGGTCGATCCGCCAGCGGCCGTCGGCCGGGTCGACAGAGCTGACGTAGAAGGCCCAGCGGCCCGGCCCTTCGCGGACGAGGGCACAGCGCTCGAGGCTCGGGGAGTCGAGTTGGTCCTTGGTGCCGCTCCAGATGTCCTCGAACTGGACGCCGTCGCCGCCGCGGGCGATCCGCACCTCGTAGCCGCGGTCGGGCTCGACGCCCCGAGGGTTCCGGAGTCGATAGACGAGGTAGAACTGGCCCGAGTCGGGATCGAAACTCGAGCCCGGCGCCCCCGCCCAGGATCCCGGCCCCGCGCCCGGCGGCTGCCGGATGATGATCCCGGAAGACGGGTCGAACGGCCGGAACGAGGCGAGGACGCTGGGATCGTCGGCACTCATCGGGCATCAGCCTCCACCGTCAAGAGCCGGCAGGCGGCAGGGACGAGGCTACCCAGCCCCTCGCGGATCGCCGGAGGAAACCTCGGTCGGATTCGGGAGGGAGTCCAGCCTAAGGTCGAGTGCCCGTGCGGCGGGGCGACGATCCTCGGAGTTCCGGCGCGGAGATTCTCTCAATCCCGCCGGGCCACGTCAAGGAGCGAAGAGATCGGGGCAAGGTTAATCACTTCCTCGCCGGATGAACATCAGACGCAACTGTATCCACAATTATGAATATTCGGAGCGTTCGGGGTGTGCGCCGAGGTTCTCTTTGATTGGGGCCATTCTGCGTCAAGTTGAGTGGTCCCGACAGTCGGCCTGGTCGGTTTGCGTGCGCATCCAACCGGTGCGGTGCTCGGCAGTGTGACCGGCAAAGTCAACGCAAATCAAAGTAACATAATTTATGTAAATATTATTATGTGTAGCTTTCCAAAACGAGGGCCAGGAGTTCCGCCCAACTTCGCAAGTCCCGCACCCGCATCGGTGTCAACGGACGAATGGCACTAGCTTAAGGACAATGCCGTCGAATGGGCCGCAAACCCCTGGTGACGGGGAGGTTGAGAATTCCTCCCCCCTTACGAAGGGGGGAACATTTTAAAACTATGGCGATGCATAAATTATGTATATATAAACGATATTGTCTTTAAGCTAGCGCCATTCGTGTCAACGGACCGAAGCGTGCAACGCGACAATCGGCGCAGGTGATCGGCGAGGTCTTCGAAAAGCTTGCCGCGGCAACGAAGAATCACGATTGCCGTCATGATCTGCCGGTTCGCGGAACAGACAAAGAAAGCACGAAGTGAAAAACTTGGCGCGAGCGTTCAACCGACGTTAACATTGAAAAGCGATTTCTGTCGTAAGACCCGCTGGGCTTGGCTTTTCATGACTTAAATCGATCCTATTGAAAAGCGATTTCGGTCGTGAGACCCGCTGGGCTTGGCTTTTCATGACTTAAATCGATCCTGGCGCCACCGTGCTCACTGAGATCGCGTCCGTTCCGGAACAGCGATTGTCCTTTTTCGGATGGGTGAAGTGGACCCGTGAAAGACTGCGTCGGGCCGATGGGTTTCGCCCACCCGACGGGACCGAAGGTGCGTCTGATCGCGCGTGCCACCCTCCGCGCCTGCCGTGTCGCCGCATGAGCTGACCCGTTATCCAGGTTCCGCGAGAACGACAAACAGTCTCCAGGCGAGCCTCGATCGACTTGCCTCAACGAATGATCTCCGTCCATGACCGACGAAGGTCCTTCGCAAGTGTCTCCCGCGCGAGTCGCTAGCACCAGCCGGCACAACACCGATTTCGAGGAAAGACCGATGATGAGATCCTTCCACAACTCACCGCGACGATCAAAACAGCGCGTGTCCTCGAGACCTCACCGGCGACGTCCCGACCTGGAGGACCTGGAGTCCCGGCTTGTGCTCTCGTTCGCGGATGGCAACGGCGCGGTGGTGACGAATCTGGCGGAGCTGGACAACGGCTCGGCACTGGTCATCACTTTCGATGGTCCGCTGGATACCGCCCCATCCGACCCGGCCCAGAGTCCCACCGACGTCGCGAATTATTCGATCCAGATCCCATCGGGCAACCCGGAGGTCATCACCAGCAGCCGGTCCTCGATCGCGATCGACTCGGCGAGCTACAACAGCACCACGTATCAGGTGACTTTGAATCTCGACAGCCCGATGGCCGCGGGGGCGTCCTATCGCGTGTACATCAACGGCGCGCCAACACGGAAGCCGGCATCACTGCCGGCCTCATGGATACCAACCAGACTGCGATCGACGGCGACTACGACGACACCGCTGGCGGCGACTTCTACGCCCTGTTCGCCTGGACGGCGGCCGGTACGCCGATCCAATATGATGACTCGCAGGCCGACGCGGTGACGCTCTCGATCACCGGCCCTGGTCAGCTCAACGCCTGGCGAGAGCTCGACGGCGACTTCGACGCCGCGAACCTCACGGCACAGGCCGACCTCAACGCCCCGCTGGCCGTGCAGCAGTTGAGCATCACGAACGGCGTCGCGGGCGAGACGACGCTCTCCGGCTCGGCGATCCTCGCGACGAGCGGCGACGGCGTGGTCGTCGTCCCTCCCTCGATCCCGGGCACCTTCACCAACGCCCTGCCGTCGTACTTTCAGCCGACGGCCCCCACGCCGTCTCCGTCGCCGCCCCCCGTCGTGGCCACCGCCACGAACTTGCCGTTCACGCTCGACATCCAACCGGTCAGCATGCCCGGCCTGCCCGCCATCCAATCGCTGGTCTATGCCCAGGATAATGTCAGCGGCTCGCCGTTCCAGGGCGACTGGCTCCTGTTCGGCGGCCGGACCAACGGCTTGCACTCCTTTAACGCAAACGATAACTTCCCGCCGCAGGACGAGAACGAGTCGATTTATGTCGTCGATCCCACGACGGGCCAAATCTGGAGTACAACCTGGGCAGCCACTGACGTCACGGCCTCTTGGCTGCCGCCCTTGTATTCCACGAATCAGCAATCGTACCAAAACGGCAACACGCTCTACACGGTGGGAGGATATGGCGCCGTCGACCAAGGCGGCGGGAACTATTCCGACTACAGCACGTACGACGCGCTCACGGCCCTCAATGTCAACGGCATGATCACCGCAGTCGTCAACAAGGGTGACGTGGCGGCCCTGTCGCAGATCCAGCAGATCCAGGATCCTCGCCTCACCGACACCGGCGGCGAGATGTCAATGCTCAACGGCCTGGCCTACTTGGTCCTCGGCCAGATCTTCGAGGGTGAGTATGACCCCGTCACCAACACTGGAGCCACCCAGACCTACCTCGACGAGATCCAGGCGTTCCAGATCAACTACACGGGTGCGAGCCTGAGCATCTCCAACTACCAGGCGCAGAACGACCAGGTCAACTTCCGCCGTCGCGACTACAACCTGGGGAGCGTCGACTTGCCCGACGGTCAACCGGCGCTGGAGATCTACGGCGGAGTCTTCACGCCAGGCCCGGGCACGCTCGCGAGCGCGGGGAGCGGGTACCGCAACCCGATCCTGATCGAGGGAATCGGCGATACCCAGTTGCTGCCATACCAGCAGACCTTCAATCAGTACAGTTCGTCGCACATCAGTCTGTTCGATGCGAGCACGGGCACGATGGACACGATCTTCCTGGGTGGAATCAGCCTGTACGACGCGAACTTCCCCGCGGGTCAGATGAGCCTGCCCCTGTTCAATGTCGCGCCTTATCCCGAAGCCTTGCCGTTCGTCAACGACGTGACAACCCTCGAGCAACAGGCGAATGGGACCACCCTGGAATATGCGATGGCCAACCAGTTGCCGGGCATGTACGGGTCGGAGGCGAGCTTCTTCCCCATCACCGGGCTGCCCCAGTCTGCCAACGGCGTGTTCGACCTCGATGGGTTGCTCTCCGGTCAGCCGACGACGCTCGGCTATCTGTACGGGGGGATCGTTTCGACCCTGGGATCGACGACTAACCAGACGACGCAGACCGCGGCTTCCAATGCCCTCTTCAAGGTGGTGCTGGTCCCCAACGTCGGCCGGCCCACCGCCACGACGCTGGTCGGCTCCCTGTACCAGGTCCTGGACGGACGGTCCCCGACTGCGGCCGAGCAGGCCGAAATGGTCGGAGCGCTCAAGCGGGGCGTTCCGGCGACTCGCGTGGCAATGACGGTCATCAAGTCGCCGGACCACCGCATCCAAGAGCTGATTTCCTACTTCAACGAGTACCTGGATGCGCCCTGGACTCGGCCTCCGAGCAGCTCTATCTGAAGGAGTTCGCCCACGGTGCCAGCCAGCAGCAGGTCATCGCCCAGATCTTGAACTCGCCGCAGTTCGTCACGGCCGCGGACGCCTTCTCCGGCGAGACCGGAAATGTCCCGCTCGTGGCCGCGCTCTATACGGACCTGCTCAACCGAGGACCCACGACCGCCGAGCTGAACAATGGGGTCGACGAGCTGAACGCCGGCACTCCGCTCTTGACGCTGATTCACACGATCATGCGGTCCGACGAGTACCTCCAGGCCGAGGTGGACGCCGACTACACCCTCTACCTCGGCCACACCGCGACGCGAGCGCAAGAACGGCACGGGATCGCGGCCCTGCGGCGCGAGACGAGCGAACGATACCTGGCGGGCCTGCTGGGATCCAGAGTCTACTTCGTCAATCATCCGGGGATGACGGGGCGAAGCTCATCGAAGCATCGAATGTAACATCTTTAGTACGAATCCGTTAGAGCGCGGCCGCACCGTTCCTCGTCGTTCTCGGCCACGCTCGTCGAGCCGTCGTAGAGCGCCAGCCAGACCGGCGACTTGTACCAGAGGGCACCGATCCGGCGCAGTAGCGGTCCCAGCCGTCGCCGCTCGGGCCGAGGACCTCGCCCTCCCATCGTCAGTTCAGGCCGTCGTCGCTGGTGGCGAGACCGGTCGCCGAGCGAATCAGGCCGGTATTGTAGGCGTCGGCCGTGCCGTGCAAGGCCGATGCCTCGGCGGGACGTTGCAGGATGTTAATCTCAAGGGGGACTTCTCGCCCGGGCCACTTCCACAGACCCCTTCACCCGTTTATCCTATCACGGTCTCACGGCGACCCCCGCGCCGCACCAGCGGCCGGCCCGCCACCCCGACCGATTGCCCGCCCCCCGCCGGAACCGGGAGCCCAACCGATGCCGCCATCTGCCGACACCCCGCGCGACCTCCTCTTCGGCCTGCTGGCACTTCAGAACGGCCTAGTCAACCAGCCCCAGCTCGTCGCCGCTTTCGCCGCCTGGACCGCCTCGCCGGGCCGGGCCATGGCCGACTTGCTCGTCGAACAAGGGGCCATGACCGCCCCCCGCCGCGCGGTGATCGAGGCCCTGCTCGCCGAGCACCTGGCCGCCCACGGCGGCGACGCCGAGCGGAGCCTCGCCGCCATCCCCGTCGGGCCGACCACCCGCCAGAGCCTCGCCGGCCTGGGCGACGCCGCCCTGCGCCGCCGCGTCGAGGACCTGCTCGCCGCGCCGACCTCCACCTTCGGCGGCGATGACGAGGCGGCCGACCGGGCCGCTGGCGGGCCCAGTGTCGAGCACACCGTCAGCCACGTCGGATCGAGCACCGGGCCCGCCGGCGACCCGAACCGCACCAGCACCGATTCGGTCGGCTCAGCCAACGGCGACGGCCAGCGGTTCCGCATCCTGCGGCCCCATGCCAAAGGCGGCCTCGGCGCCGTCTTCGTGGCCCTCGACGGCGAGCTCTACCGCGAGGTGGCGTTGAAGCGGATCCTTGACCAGCACGCCGACGATCCCGTCAGCCGCCAGCGGTTCCTGCTGGAGGCCGAGATCACTGGCAATCTGGAGCACCCGGGCATCGTCCCGGTCTACGGCCTGGGCACCTACCCCGGCGGCCGGCCATTCTACGCCATGCGGTTCATCCGCGGCGATTCGCTCAAGGAAGCCATCGAGCAACACCACGCCGGGGCGAAGGACCGCACCGGGCTGGAGCTCCGCCGGCTGCTCCACCGCTTCCTCGACATCTGCAACGCGATCGACTACGCCCACTCCCGCGGCGTGTTGCACCGCGACATCAAGCCGGCCAACGTCATCGTGGGCAAGCACGGCGAGACCCTGGTGGTCGACTGGGGCCTGGCCAAGCCGCTGGGCCGGGTCGAGCCCGGGGTGGACGCAGGCGAGCGGACTTTGGTCCCCTCCTCGGCCGTCGGCAGCGCCGAGACACTGCCCGGCAGCGCGCTGGGCACGCCGGCTTTCATGAGCCCTGAGCAGGCCGCCGGCGAGTTGGAGAAGCTCTCGCCCCGCTCGGACGTCTACTCGCTGGGGGCCACACTCTACTGTCTCTTGACCGGCCGGCCGCCGTTCGAGGGGGATGTCTTCGAGATCATCGCCAAGGTGCGGCGAGGTGAGGTGGTGCCGCCGCGGGCGCTGGACCCGACGATCGACCCGGCGCTGGAGGCGGTCTGCCTGAAGGCGATGTCGACGCGGCCGGAGGACCGCTACCCCGGCGCCCGGGCGCTGGCCGAGGACGTCGAGCGGTGGACGGCCGACGAGCCGGTGACGGCGTGGCGCGAGCCACTGGCGCGGCAGGTGCGGAGATGGATGCGACGGCACCGCACGGGGGTCAGCGCCGCCGCCGTGGCGCTGGTGGCGGTGACGGGCGGACTGGCGGCCGTCCTGGGCGTGCAGGCAAGGGCCAATCGTGACCTGACGGCGGCCAACGCGGCGCTGGCCGATGCCGGCGAGCGGGAGCGGCAGCGATTTGCGCGTACGCGCTGGAGGCGATCGGGGCGTTCCGCGCCACCGTCAGCGAGGAAGAGTTGCTGAAGGAGCCGCGGTTCGAGAGGCTGCGGGCCCGCCTTCTCCGCGGCGCGTCCGACTTCTACGGTAAGCTGGAGGCCATGCTCCGGGGTCAAACCGATCGTCAGTCGCGCGGTGCGCTGGCCCGGGCGTACTTCGAGATCGGCAAGCTGACGTCCGAGATCGGGTCGAAGGAACGGGCGCTGGACGTGCACCGCCGGGCCTTGGCACTCCGCCAGGCGCTGGCGAGCGAGCCGGGGGCCGGCGTCGACGAGCAGGCCGCTGTGGGCCTCAGCCATCAGGCGATCGGGCGGGTCGACCGCGACCTGGGCCGCATAAACGAAGGCCTGGCCGAGCAACTGCGAGCGGCCGAGATCCTCGAAGCGGTATCGAAGGCCCGGCCCGACGACCCCCAATCGGTGTACGACCTTGAGCAGAGCTACGACAGCCTGATGCACTTCTACGGCGACTCCGCCCGGTGGGCGGACATGCTTGAGGTCAGTGATCGCGCCCTGCCGCTCCTGCTCGCCATGGCGCGGGCTCGGCCCGGGGATAACCGCTTCCCGGTGGAAGCGGCCCGGACGCTGTTCGATCGCGGCGTCGCCTCATCCGAGAACGGACGAACCAACGAGGCGCTGGAATCCTGGGACCGGGCGATCGGCCTGCTGCGAGACGTGCTGGGGTCCGAGCCGGATCATGCGGAGGCGCGGTTGCTCCTGGGGCTGTGCGGACATATGCGAGGTTGGTGCCTCCAGCGGGCCGGCCGTCAGGACGCGGCCATGGCGGCCTTCAAGGCAGCCGGGGACGTGCTGGGATCCCTGGTGAGCGACTACCCTTCATCGTTCGAGTATCGCCTGCGGCTGGCCGAATTCCTCGGGGATTTTGCGGTGCTGCTCGATGGGCTCGGCAGGCGACCCGAGGCCATCGTCGCCGCGGGGCGATGCCAAGAGCTCGGCGCCGCGCTGGCGAGGACCAACCCCGGGCCGCCGAGGGTCGCGATCCTCGAGGTGTTCTCGAATGTGCTACTCGCAAGGATGCTAGCCCGCTCGGGACGTCGGGATGAGGTGCCCGCGCCAGTGGAACGGGCACAAGCCACCCTGAGGAAGCTGGAGCACCGGACCGACCTCACCGCGAACATACTCTACAACATAGCCTGCTCCCATGCCGTGCTCAGCGGCCTGGCCTCCTTGCCGGGATCCCGCGTGTCGGTTGACTCGATTCGGGCCGAAACCGACCAGGCTATGGAGATGCTGCGGCGGGCGACTGTTGCGGGCTTCCGTGACTCGGAGTTGATTCGGCAAGACCCGGACCTGGAGCCGCTCAGGCCACGGGCCGATTTCCAGGTTCTCTTGATGGACCTGGCCTTCCCCGTCGATCCGTTCGCCTCGGCGCATTGAAGGGCCCCAGCAGGGCGGCTTGTCGGGTGCGCCCTCCGTTCGCGGTCATGCGCCGACTACGGGCTCAATGGCTCCATTCCGCCCGCTCTCGGTCGTCGAGCCAAGGCTGTCGCCCTACCATAACAGCGGCACCGAGTTGATCCGCGCTCAGGGATGCACTCCGCCCGATCGCAGTGGGACCTGCGAGACGGGGCTCAGCGGATTCACACTTCCACCCTGCGCAACGCGAGCTTCGGTGCGATCGACCGAAGCGTCGGACGGTCGCCTTACGCGATTCGGTCGGATCGACCGAATTCACCGCGACTCCATCGCCTTCGGTGGCGTCGGACCGGCTGGCCGTTCCTCCGCGTGGCCTCTCCGGGAGATTCGGCAGCGACTCCCGATCTGGCACGGACAAGGCTTGCGTTGACGGGCTGGGACACCGCCCGAAACGACGGCGGCCCGTGGCAGGCCCTGCCGGAATCCCCGGACGGGGGGCTCAGACCGACCAATCCTCGACGCTCAGGCCGGGAACACGGCCGAAGTCGCGCCGGTTGCGGGTGACGACCACGGCTTGATTCTCCATCGCGACGGCGGCAATCCGCAGGTCCATGAGCCGAACATTGACCCGGAGGGCCTTGAGTTGACCGACCCGCGCGATGGCCGCTTCCGTGTAGGGCAGGATCCGCCAGCGGCCCAGACGCACGACGGCTTCGCCGAGATTACCTGAGAGATCCTTGGCCGGGAAGGGATACCGCGGTGATCAATCGGAGGATGCCTCCTGCACACCATGTGGCCCGTTACGGAGGTTTCGACCAACTCGGCAGTGGGGTCGCGGTCCGCTCCGCGCAGGACCTCGTCGAGGACGAGGGAAGGGACCACGACCTGGATGCTGTGTTGATGGCCGCGGAGCAACTTCAGAAGAGACACGCGAGCCAGGTGGATCAGGGGCGAGCCGTTAGCGATCTGCTGCGTGCCGTGCCTGCTCCCTCTCGGCCCTGAGCTCGGCGACGCTCGTCTGGATGGCGCTGACGTTCGACCGGCCGAGTTCGTCGATGAATTCGGCCCGCGTCAATCCGGCGATTTCCGCGACCCTCCCTTGGGAGATTAGCCCCTGGTCGTACCAGCGGATTGCGAGAGCGAGCCGTGCCGCGCGCGCGACTTCCTGATCGGAGGCGGCAACCCGTTGCGAAAGGCTATCAGGCAGTTCAATCGTGATCGTTCGCATCGAGTTCCTCCTGATCCGTTTATAGCGCGAGGCTCATGTCGGGTCGGCTTCACCAAGATTCGAGCTGAAAGCCCGTGCCTTGAGGCATGGGGATGAAGGCGTTCGGCCTTGATCTGCGGTAGGATATTGCGGACATTAAGTGATGTCCCTTCGGCGACCACTCCTTGGAAACTCGAGGTTGCCGGTTGCCGGGAGAACGCCCTTCCCGGCGTAAGACCGCGAAGGAACAACGAGCGATGCCGGCGCGAGAACCAAGCCCTGCCTCCTCCTGTCCGGACGGCCGCGAGGCCGACCCGCCCGATTCCTACCGTCGGGCAGACGGAAATGGGGCCATCCTCAGAGGGCCGAACGCTTGGGAGATCGAGTAAGACCAGCGCAAACCCGCGGTTTTGGGGAGAACCCCCGGAGCGTTGACCTACCGAGAGCGGATGAGGCAAACGAAAGGAACTAACGTCGATGTCCACGATCACACCGACCCCACCGATGGGGCAGCCGGAGGAGCCGACATCATCCGCGCCCTCTATCCCGATCTACGGCGACAAGAGGATGCTTTTTCCCGGCGTTCCCTGGGAGACATACCGCTCCCTGTCCGAAGCGATTGGCGAGAGCGAACATGTCCGTCTGACCTATGATGGGAAGGACTTGGAGATCCTGACCGTCGGCAATATCCACGAGATGGTCAAGGGACTTACCACCGACATTTTGGATGCGGTGGCGATGGGCTTGGATGTCGATTATGTCGAGTGCGGTGAAACGACATGGGACGCTCCGCCGCGGGGACTCCAAGCCGATCTGTCCTACTACTTCGACGCCGGGAAGATTCGGATTGCCAGGGAAGCGGCGGCGCGCGGCTCGAAGGATCCCAACGACTATCCCCGTCCCGACATGGCGGTCGAAATCGACATGTCCGCCCCTCAGAACGACCGGCTCGCAATCTACCGGGACCTCACCGTTGCTGAGGTGTGGCGCCTGGTCAGGCTGGAGAAAGTGATGATCGAGCAGCTCCAGCCGGATGGATCCTATGCCGCGGTTCCGGAAAGCCGATTCCTGCGGGTCCGCTCCGAGGATGTCCTGCAATGGATAAAAGATGGGCTCACCGCGCGACGGCCGGACTGGAACCGTCGGTTGCGGCAGTGGGCGACGGCTTTGGGACAGCAAGCCCCGTAATCCCCTCTCAACGGATAGTCGGCGGGATCCGCCAATGACCGTTCACAACCTCGATCTCTTTCCCGGCGACCCTGCCCATTATGCCCCACCGGATCAAGGCGATCCCGCCGCGTCGCCGGCCTCGAGCTTCGACACGATCACGGCGATCAGCTCCTCCGGGACGAACCGCTTGAGGGCCTCGGTGCCCGCGTAGCGCACGACCTGCTTGATCAGCGAGCTGGAGACGTGCTGATACTCGGCGTCGGCCATGAGGAAGACGGTCTCGATCGATGGATCCAGCCGCTGATTGGTCAGGGTCATCCCGAACTCGTACTCCATGTCCGAGAGCGTGCGGAGGCCGCGCAGGATCACGCGCGCGCCGATCCGCCGCACATAGTGCACCGTCAGCCCTTCGAATGACTCGACCGAGACATTCGGGAAGCGGCTGGCGACCAGCCGGGCCATCTCGACCCGCTCCTCCACGTTGAACAGCGACATCTTGTTGGGATTGACGCCGATGCCCACGACAACATGCTCGAAGAGCACCCGGCCGCGACGGATCACGTCCAGATGGCCGAGCGTGATCGGGTCGAACGTGCCGGTGAAGACCGCCGTGCGATAAGGATCGGTCGTGTGGGGCATCATGAATGTTCACTCGCTGTCCAAGGCGGCCTTCGGCCGCAACTCGAGGAAGATTCCCGATCCGAGATTCCCGATTCCCGATAGTCACGAAATGGAGACCCACGACGAGCGCCGCCCCCGGTACCCAATGGGGGCCGCTTCCCCTACACCCGGAATTCCCGTCATAATCGGAATTATCCCTCTATTCACACCCAGTCATCCCAAGAATCTTCGAGCATCGCTTGCATTTGCCCGATCGCGTGCCAGGATTCACTGCGGTCGATTGTGGCCTGCCGGTTCTTTGATAATTCGATCGATTGATTCGCGGGAGCCGAGCGATCAGGCCCGGGACGGTCGCCCAAGTGGAGAGCCGGCAGCGCCGAGATGTGGCTGCCCATCAGGCTGCTGCGGATGGTCCCGAGCACCGCCCCCGCCCGATCGCTTCGCATCGAGCGGATTCGTCGCCGCGAGAGTGAGGAAACGAAGCCAACTGCCGGAATGGCAGGCGGCCGCCGCAGCGCGGAGCCGAGAAAACGAACCCGCCCCTGCCGATCTGGCAGTCAGTTCGGCGGTGTGACGTGCGAAGTTCGCGCGAAACGAAGCCATTTTCGTCCGCCCGAGCCCCGCAATCCGGAAAAACGAAGCCATCGCGGTCCGTCCGAGCCCCGAAACCACCAAAACGAAGCCATCTATGAGAGGGGGTCTGTCAAGCGAGGCGGTGCAGATTCTGCGAGCGGAAGTTCCCGCACATCCCCTTTCGCCGTCGGCTTCGGTCGATCTGGCTCTTCCCAACCGGCCTACGGACGATCTGGGTGTGCCTCCCGCACGCATCCTCTGAGCCTGAGGCCGAGGGAGATTCTCCCTCGACTTGCGTGGTTCGATGCGTGGGCCGACGTGACGTGATTCGCTCAACCATCTGAGATAGCTGGCAGTGGCCTCGACGACGATCTCGAAGGGTCGGAACGACTCGAGGTACTCCAGGATCCGGTAGGGCTCGACACAGTAGAGGGTCTTGCGGCCCAGGACGTTTCGGTGTTGGTCCATGACACAGAGGGTGATAGTCTTCTTGTGGAGGTCGGCGCCGACGTAGTTCATGACAGGTCTCCGGAACTGGGGGTCAGGGGATTCGGTAAAGCTCCTCAAGTTTTCCCCAGGCTCGGAGATCCTGCAAACCGCCGCGTTCAACCTCCTCCCCTCTCATAGTTTCACGATTATCGGGGTGGAAGCGATTGCGCGACTGGCGCAGACTCTGCCGTACGATCCGGAGATCCGTGCGGAAGCGATAGCGCGGCTGGCGCGGGTCCCGTCGCTTGAACGGGGTTCGGGAGGTCGAATCGATTGTGTGAAAGAAGCGGGAGATAGCGGTTGCGAGGAAAGGGGTGGTTGGCGCGGGGAGGCGGTGGTTGCCGGCTTTGCCAGGTATCACGGAGCGGCTCCAGTTCCTCGCCCACCTCCCCCCCTGAGAGGATGCATGGACGTGGCCACGGCGGACGACTTCACTCGCAACGGTGCTGTTCGTGGAGGACGGCCTCATCATCGGGATTCTCCGAGCGGGCACGATGCCAGTTCGCACGGGAGTGGACACTATGAATGGCCCACGGCCAGGAGACCGGCGCGGAGCCGATTGAGGTCTTCCTGATTGTTGTAGACGTGCGGGCTGACTCGCAGTCGTCCCCGTCGGCACGCCGCGATGACGCCATAATCCCGGCGCAGAACGACCGCTGCGGTGGCCGGGTTGACGCCGTCGCGCTCGAGGACCACGATGGCGGAGCGGTCCGCCTCGCGCGGGGAGCCGTAGACCGTCCATCCGGCCGAGGCGGCCAGGTCGCGGACGGCGTCCGCCTGGTCGCCGATCCGCCGGGCGACGGCATCGAGCCTCCACTCGTGGAACAGGCCCACACTGGCCCCGAAGGCCAGCAGGCCCGGCATGTTGAACGACCCGCCTTCCCAGCGCTGGGCGTTGGGCTTGAACTCGAGCTCGATCCGGGCGCGTTGTACGAGCCGACGACGCTGTGCCAGCCGACCCCGAGCGGCCGGAGCCGGTCGATCCAGTCCCGCTTCACAAACAGGAACCCTGCGCCTTCGGGGCCGAGCAGCCACTTGTGACCGTCGGCGGCCAGGAAGTCGATCGGCGTCTGGCGCACGTCGATGCGATAAGGGCCAAGGCCCTGGATCGCGTCGACGAACAGGGCGACCCCTCGGGCATGGCACATCTCCGCGAGCGCATCGAGATCGTTGCGGAACCCGGTGGCGAACTCGACGTGACTGATCGCCAGGACCCGGGTCGAGTGATCGAAGACCGCCTCCAGATCCTCGAGCCAGATCCGGCCATCGCGGCTGGACACTTGCCGGACCGTGACCCCCCGGCTGGCCAGGTTCATCCAGGGCAAGAGGTTCGAGGAATATTCGTCGGCGGGCGCCACGATGTTATCGCCGTCGCGCCAGGGATAGCCCTCGGCAATCAGGCCGATCCCCTGGGTCGTGCTGTTGATGAAAGCGATTTCGTCGCGATCGGCGTGGATCAGGCCGGCGACCTGGTCGCGGATCGCCTCAAGCCTCCGCTCGTGCTCCCCCCAGCCGACAGCGCCCTGATTTTCCTGGGTGAAGCTCCATTCTCGCAGGACCTCCCCGGCCTTTCGGGGCAAGGGAGCGATCGCGGCGTGGTCGAAGTAGGCCCAGTTCCGTCCCACGGGGAACTGGGTGTCCCTCACGAGGTCCCAGTCGATTCCCGGGGAGCCATCCATGGGCGAGGTCTCCAGGTGCTGGGACGCGGCTTCAGCGACGCGCTGACTTGCCCACGATGAACAGGGCGAGCAACACCAGGCAGATGGTGCCCAGATAGCCGTCCAGCGGGCGGCCCTCGCTCTTCTCGCCCTCGGCGGGGGCCGGTTCCTGGGCACGGACCGTGGTGGTCATCGCCGGGGTCAGAGCCAGCCCGAAGGCGAGGAGTAGCGGGGCGATCCGGCGCGCCCATCGTTTCGAGAAACCGGTCATCGTTCGCGTTCCTTGACAGGGGTAGGTCGTCGGGAAGAATCGAAGCTCATCGGCAGCCATTCCCGCAAGGGCCGCACCCGGCGGCGGAAGGCCCGCCGGGCCATCGCGACCGCTTTCCAGGCCGGCCCTCGCGAGCGGAGATGGGCGATATAGTCGTCGAGACCGACCGCCCAGAATCGGTACTCGCGGCCGCGGAATTCATAAGCCCCGTTGTCCCGAGGCAGGGGAAACGGCTGCACCGGCTCGGCATAGGCGAACGCCAGGACGGCCCGGAATCCGGGGCCAAAGATCCCCTGCCAGCGCACCAGGGCGTCCAGATCGTCGGTCGTGACCCAGTTCTCCCAGTCGCGCCGGCCGCGACGGTTCTTGCTCCGCTTGCCTTTGACCTCGACCACCAGGTTGGTCCCAAAGCAAGGATACAGCAGGAAGTCGGGGTTCTTCAGGCCCTCTTCGCCGAAGATCGCTCGTTTGGCCTCGTCGATGGCCACGCATGGGACCCGGAGCGATCGGATGAACGCCTCGAAGGCCGCCTCGTAGTGGTTGGATCGGTTGGCCATGACCGTTGTGATCTTTGATCACCCTCGCCGTTCGAATCGCGGGTCGTGCTGGTTCCCGCCTGTCCACTCAATCTTCCGACTTCCGGCTCCGCCGTCAATGCTCTAGTGCCGAATCTGTACACGATGGGCATCGTGGGTCGAAATGTCGGTGCCGAGGCGGGCGGCCGAGCGCGGTTCGCAATGGGTCAACCTGTGACGAACCTAGGAAGTCAAGCTCACGGGTGCGCGGAGGGTCGACGGATATCTGAGAGCCGCCCGAGTCCGCTCAATTCGAGAGCAGCTTCCGGGCGCGTCTGTACGTTCGATTGCGCGTCGGATCGGTGAGTTTCTGCCTCGATTGCTCGTCGAGATCGGCCTGGGTCAGTCGGCCGGCTTCGATGGCGTCAAGGAGGGTCTCTCGGCGCGGGTCGCTACGGAGTAGGGCCTCGATCATCAGTTTGCGATTGCCCCCGTTGTAGTATTCAACGCCGGAGAGCAACGCCGTGGAACTATGGGGATCGGGCATGTCGCCCAGCGCACTGATCGCCCCTTGCTGAAGCTCGGGGTTGATCCCCTTGGCGAGGTATCGGGCGAGCTGAGCTCCGCGATGGTCCCAGGTGTCCAGGCCGATCATTCGCAGAGCGTCATAGCGCGTCCCTGGAGGCACGGTTTCGTCGTCGGCCATAGCGGCGGCCAGTTCGAGGGTCCGCTGCCATCGGCGGCTCAATTGCGG
This sequence comes from uncultured Isosphaeraceae bacterium, assembly GCA_963845695.1. Lineage (GTDB taxonomy): Bacteria > Planctomycetota > Planctomycetia > Isosphaerales > Isosphaeraceae > CAWJTV01. The sequence goes on from CAWJTQ010000033.1 coordinate 287,283, forward strand.
ATCATTGTGGAGCAGCACTTCGATCCGTTCGGCGGGCCAGGTCCCGGCCTGCGTGATCCCGTTAATGATTCCGCCGCCGATGACGACCGCTCGCCAATCGGCGAGCGACTGGCCGTCGGCCGGGAGAGCGACGACGAGCAGGCGGTGGACTTCCGTCGGGTCGTTGCGGCGGCCCGATGCAACCGCGACCCGCCAGATCCAGGGAATCCGCCGGTATTCTTCCGCGCGATCCGAGCCCAAGCCATGGGCCATGGCGGCGACCAGATCGGCGGCCAACTCGGGGTGTCCCTGGATGATCGCCTCGCGCAGGGAGACCGGTTGGGCGGTATCGAGGATCTGGCGGGCCAGAGCATCCGCGCGTTGCGATGGCGAGTCGGGCATCACTGTACCGCGGGACGTAGTCTTCGTCGGATTCCGTCGGTTCAGGCCGGTCCCTGCGCCGTCGGACCGGGGTGTCAGGGTTATCGTGCGGACGTCGGCCAGGGCGACTTGGATCGAACCGGCTGGCTGCATCACGACGCGGTGCTCCCCGATCGGCAGGGCGACCTCGGTGACGAAGAGGGATCGGTAATTCGACCAGGTGCCAGTTCCGCCGACAATGCCGCGGACATCCGTCCCGTCCAGGTGGATCCGATAAGTGTTGCCAGCGGCGGCATCGTCGCAAGCATAATCCAGTGAGAGGGTGAACGTCCCGGGGCGGTCGACGCGGAAGGTCCAGGCGGCGTGGTCCGCCGGGCCGTGCCAGTATCCCAGGTTACCGAACTCGGTCTCGAACGTGAGGCTCGGCCCGTAGACCTCGGCGGCGGACGCCGCGAGCTGGATCGAGCCGTCGACAGCCTGGACGATCGTCCGCGGATGGTTGCCCACGAGTGTCTTCGGTCGATCCGCGGCACGGGCGATGAACGCGAACAAGTCGGACAGATCAGCGGGCTTGAGGTCGTTCTCGAGCCCCTCGGGCATCAACGACCGACCGGAGGTCGCGATCTCATCCAGGTCGGCGCGAAGGATCTGATCGAACTGGCCCTCCTGGCGCTTCAGGATGATGGCGCTGGCCGTCTCGCCGGCGATCAGGCCGGTGAGCACACGGCCATCCTTGAGTGCAGCGGAGTAGCTTGCGTAGCGGGCGTCGACCTCGCGGTTGGGGTCGAGGATCGCCGTCAAGAGAGCGTCGGGCGAGGTGTCCGTCAGTGCGGCGAGATCCGGACCGACCTCGTGGCCAATACCGTCGAAGTGATGACAGCTCGCACAGACGCGCTGGAAGGTTCTCTTGCCCCGCTCGGGATCGCCCCGTAAGGTCCCGGCCTTGGCGAAGGCGGTCAATACCGCCTGGCGCGGCCCGATTCCCAGCGTACCGAAGACCGCAGCGGCGCGGCGGCGAACCTCGTGGCCATTCGAGAGCAACCGCTCCCGATGCGCGGCGTCGATCTCCAACGGCGCGATCCGGCCCTGTTCCAGAGCCGCGAGCAGGACTTTGGCGGAGGTGTCGCGGGCGAGGAGGGCATCGAGCGTCGCGACACGAACGGCCGGACCGAGCTGACCCCATCGAGCCAGGACGGCCTCGGCCGACGGCCTCTCGTCGAGACGCATCAAAGATCGGATCGCCGCGAGTTGAACCTCGATGGGTTCGCTGGAATCGAGCTGACGGGCGATCCATTCGCGGTCGGCGGCGCGATCGGCCGGAATGCGACCGAGCAGGCGGAGTGCGATCACCCGATCGCCCGGCGTCGCGGAGTGATTCCCCGCCAGCTTGCGGGCCGAGTCGATGAATGCCCGGATGGCCGGCTCGCCAGCCATGGTCTCATCGCGCACCGCGTCGAGCAACTCGGCAACAGCGCCGATCCGCCAGGGCGTGTCGACCGTCGCCGCGCCGTCCGCACCGCGTATGGTGGCGAACACACTGGCGATCGTCTGGCGGTCCCCGGATCTGGCCAGGGTCGCGATCAGGGGCTCGATCAGCATCAGGGACGGAGAACGGTGGTCGGATGAGGCCACGGCCTGTTCCAGCACGGCTGCGGCGTGGTGGGCCGAAGAGCTGAGGACAGCCGCGCGGACCCAAAGGTCGGAGTCGTCGCGGATCGCGATCCGGCCCAGCGCGCGACCAGCAGCCGGGTTGGACCACTCTCCGAGGCTCAACGCGAGTTGGTACCGGACCGTCACGGCCGGATCGCCGGTGATCGACAGCAACGACCGAGCCAGCGCGGGGTCCTTCTCCAACCAGGGCTCGGAGAGGCGAACCGCCTCCCGCCTGACACCGGGGTGTTCGTCGCGGACCGCCTGTTGCAAGAGCGAGGACCTCAGAGCATGGAGACCCTCGAGCGCGGCAAGAGCCTGGGCACGGACCTCCGGCCGCGAACTGCTCCGCGCCAGATCCTCGAGGACGGGGACTGCGGCAAGGTCGGCGCGGTGGACCAGCAGGCGCTGGACATTGTCCCGGAGAACCCCGTTCGGGCTCTCCAGCGCCGCCGCCAGTTCGTGGGTCGCGAGCGCATCAAGACGCGGGACCCTGCGTAACGGCTGCCCCTCGGGGACGATTCGGTAGATCCGGCCTTTGTCGGCCCCTGCGCGGACGTCGAGCGTGGCGAGCTGTTCCGGGCTGATCCAGCGCGGATGCTCGATCACAAACCGGTACATGTCCACCACCCACAGCGCGCCGTCGGGACCCGTTCGGACCTGCACCGGCCGGCACCAATTGTCGGTCGAGGTGAGGAACTCCGAGTCTTGCTCGTCCGCTGCGCGGCGGCCAGCGAACGTCACACCGTCGGGTTTCAGGATCATCCGGCGGACCAGGTTGTGCACGGCCTCGCACGTGAACGCATTGCCGTAGTAGCCCGGACCGAGGAGCGAGTCGCGGTAGATCAACGGACTGGACGCCGAGGTTACGTGATTGGCGCTCTCGGGATGGTTGTAGCGGGTGAGGGTCCGGCTGGCCGGGAACAGCCGCGATCCGTCGTCGCGACCCAGAACGACTGCTGGCGATGGGGCGGCGACACTCGGGTTGCGGCGCGCGTAGTGGTCGGGGAGCGGGTAATGCTGGATCAATAGACCACTGTTACCACCGAAGGCGTTGCCCCAATCGTCGCGGACGCGGCCCTGCTGGGTCAAGCCCGATGCCGGCTCGAACTCGCCCGTATCGGGTTTGAACCGAAAGTCGCGCCCGCCGATGTTGACTTCGCGTCCGCTCACCAGGCCATGGATCGTCCCGCCGATCAGCCCGTTTGCCCCGTAGACCCAGTTGTCGAGCCCATAGGCCAGTCCGTTGACTCGCGCTTGGTAGTTCTCGGTGGAGAACCCCTTGAAGAGGGTTCGGCGGAGGTCCGCCTTGCCGTCTCCGTCCGTGTCTTCCGCGTAAATGATCTCGGGTGCGGCACAGACCAGGACCCCCTTTCGCCAGGCCATGACGCCGGTCGGGAACGGGATGCCTTCGAGGAACGCGGTGGCCAGATCGTAGCGGCCGTCACCGTTGCGGTCCTCCAGCACCTTGATCACGCCGCCGGGCTTCCAGTTGCCGTCGATACCCGTCGGGTAGTCTCGCATCTCGCAAACCCAGAGCTTGCCATCGGCGCCGAAGTCGATGGCGACGGGACTCTGGACCATCGGCTCTGCGGCGACTAGCTCGACCCTCAATCCCGGCTTCACGCAGAAGGAGCGGAGGGCTTCGGCGGGAGATCGAGGCGGTGGCCTGTCGTCCCCGCGCGCGGTGCTGTGAGGGCTGGCCTCCGAGGGCTGAAACCCGGGACCGATCGCGCGATGAACGCCGTCGATGATGAGTTTTTCGACACCCGGCTTCAGTCGCGTCGGCCGGGCGTAATACACCATCGCTCCCCCGCCTTCATAACCCCCTTCCTCGAGGATTCGCTCCGAGGGGATGTAACAGGGCACGTCGTTGGCGTAAGCGGTGACCCAGAGCCGGGCGGGGTCGAATTCCTTCTTGAGCCGCAAGACATAATCGACCACAACCTCGCCGGGTAGAAAAACCATCACGAGCTGGTCACCGAACCGCCAGGCCTGGGTCGAGTAGGGAAGCTCGCTCTGGAGCGGCTCGCCGCGGTCCAGCCTGGCGAGCTGGACCGCGGCATTGTATCCCGGCGGGCCGCCGGCCTTGACGAGGCGCTCGAGCTGCTCGCGGGTGGGTAGGGTGTCGAAAGGGAGATTGAACCGCTCGAGGGCGGTCTCGGGAGGCGCTGTCAATTCGGTCCATGGGCCACGGAGCAGGCGTTTGATCTCATCGGCGATCGATCGACCGTGCGCGGCGGCTGTACCGGCAGCGAGCCGGCGTGACGGATTCGCGTCGGCCCCGCAGCCGATCAGCGTCAGAGCGATGCAACCGGGATGGTCGGCCTCGATGGCCTCCTGTGCGTAACCGGCCCAGTCGCCACTGACTGTGTTGTCGTTCGGGTCGAGGGTCGTACAGTGACAAGCATAGTTCACGACAACGGCGCGGAGCGTACCATCGAGACCGGTTGCCTTGATCACAGGAAGGCTATGGTCCACCGGACCTCCGCGCGTCCGGCGGTTCGCCGCGAATCCGGCAGTCCCTTGCGCCCAGGCGAGCCGGCAGGGCTGGCGATTCTTGAGGGCGTCGAGGCAGACCTGCTCGAGCTGGTCGATCAGAGTATGGGTATAATGATCGATCCGCATCTGTTGGTCGGCCGGGATCGGCTTGCCGAAGATATTGGGGGCGACGTTCGTCAAGCACGGTGCGCTGTGTGTATGCGACGAGCCGATCGCCAGTCGTTCGCGGGTCAGGCCGGCCCGACGCTTCAACCGCGCGGCGAGCTCCTCGGTGATCGCCGCGGGCACGCCCAGGTTGTCGACGCTCACCAGCACCACGGCTCGTCGCTCGTCCGAGCCTACCGCCAACGCCTTGGCCCAGATCTTCTGCTGGACCCCCTTCGACTCCGCTAGTCCGGCCCAGGTAGCCGCTGAGCCGGATCGGAGCATGTGGTGTGATGTCCACCCGCGCAACGCCCACCGGAACCGCTCCACCTTCATCGGAACCCTCGCCCGCCCAGACCAAATCAGGAAGGATCAACACACTGAAGACGATCAGGAATCGATTCAACATGATGCGGTCGTACTCCAAGGAGGGCCGCCGTGCGGGCGGGAGGACGGCGGCCAGGACGTCGACCCCAATGCGCAGCACGTCCGCGCGATTCTCCGGAACGCCAGCATACCGTGGCTTCCGGGGGTCTTGAGTAGGAAAAAATCCCCTCTCTGGCCCGTCAGCGGCGGGCGCTCCTCCGCTCCGATCGGCTCGGTGGCTCGGGATCCGAATTCGAGGTGAGGGCGAAATCGATCGATTCGGATTGATCTTTCTTGACCTCGGCCGTCAGCGGGTTCCGCGCATTGTACTTCGCTGGGATCTTGGACGGTGTCACTTTGGTGCGGGGACCGGGTGCCTCGCCGGTGCTCGGGGGTGGCTCGATTTCCTCGGTAATCGTGACGCGATAGGTGCCCGGGACTGGCCCCTGGCTCCGCGAAATCGAATACACCCCATCGCGAACCAGACCGCCGACCTCCATCGCGGAGGCCGTGCCCGGACTCGATGTCCGAAACCGGATGGCCCCCTTCGCGAGAGGTTCTCCATCGATGGTGACTTTCCCCTGAACGGCCTCTCGAGGAAGATTGTCGGCGCTCTCGCTGCAACCGCTCGAGGCGAAGCCCAGGACCAGTACGGCAAAGGACGCCAAACAGGATCGAAACGTGTCGCATCATGATCCGGACCTCACAAAGGATCGGTGTTCCACCAGAACGTGTCTTGCGGAGCAGGGTGCCCCGAAGGACCGGCCTTGCTCGGCAAGGGGCACGGAATGCCGGTCGTCGGATTGGTCTGGGTTTGATTTTGGAGTGGGCCGCGCCGCGTCTCGACGTGACTTGGCCGTTCTGGGCCGACCGTTAATACGAGTCGGAGCTGATGACTTCGTTACCCTGGGTACTACTGAGGGAGCTCCAGGTGTAGAGGTTGATCGAGTTCTTGATGAACTGGACGTGGCCGTCGCACATGGCCACGTTGACACCGCCGGGATGACGGCTCCGAGCGCCGAAATACCAGATGAGGGCCGCAGTCGTGCAAGGTGGGTTCTGCCCGGCCGGGTAATTGCACTCGCCCGGGAAGGTCACATCGGGCGACGTGCTATTGGGACCGATCATGGCGGTGTACAAGGCGCAGGGGCCCAGCCACGAAAAGCCGCGAAGGTCCAGGTTCCCGCCCGGGTAGGCACTGGTTGCCACGACCACCTCCGAAACCATCATCGTGTTGCTGAGCCCATCGGTGATCGAACTGAACGCGTAAGTCGTCATCTGGCGTGCCGTCGGCCTGTCGCTGCTGGTAGTTGCTGCCGGCGATGTCCGTCAGCGGCGAGCCGATGTCGGTGAATGGGGCACCCAGGAACGGGAGCCCGTTGAAGGTCATCTGCTCCATGTCCGTGTTGCCGAAATTGACGACGAAGTTCTGCGATGTGATGGGTACGCTGGTGCCATTCAGGGGGATATTGATCCCGGAGGTCGCCGTGTTATTGCCGTCCGATGGACAGTAGAAGGCACTGACTCGCGTCGAGGTCACGGTGATGTTGCACACCCCGCTGTAGCGGAGTGGGCCGTTGACGCAGGTTGCACAACCGGAGTTGTTCCCGAAGGAATTCCAGGCGTTGAACAGCGGCTGTTGCTCGATGAAGGGGAGAACGGCGTTGAGCCAGGTCCCCCAGGCGTCCCCGTTCATCCCCTGGGGCAGGGTGTTGACAGCGCTCTGGTAGTTGTGCATCCCCAGGGCGATCTGCTTGAGATTGTTGATGCATTGCGCCCTGCGGGCCGCCTCGCGCGCTGCTTGCACGGCGGGCAACAACAGAGCGATCAGGACCGCGATGATCGCGATGACAACCAGGAGTTCGATCAGCGTGAATCCGCGGCGGCGACTCATGGTAAGCTCCTGGGGAATGATTCCCCTCATTTAACGGACGTCCAGGGCAGAGCGACCGCGCCCATGGCGAGTGATCGCCGCCAATTCCCGCCCCCGTGGCGAGGAACGTACGGACGATCTCCCCCCACCCCGAATGGTCAGCGGGAGGATGAAATGGAGAGGATTCGCTATCTCGCTCGAATAAGGAATCGCAGGCGGTGTGACAGGATTTTTTCCGAGGCGGCTCCGGAACGGCCTGCGAGCCTCGATCGGACTTCTTCGTCAAGCCGAGCGGGAGTTGCCCGGCGATCGGAGCGGCTCGCCCAGAATGTCTTTGAACCGGCGGAGGACGCGCGACTTCGCCTGGCGGACGGCGGCCGGGGTCACGCCCAGATCCTCGGCGATGATAGCCGGTGATTGACCGTCGATCGTGGCGCGCCAGAACGCCTGCCATGTCCGCTCTTCGAACTGCTCGCGCACGAGATCGAGCGCCTGCTGATAAAGGGTCTCAACCGCCCGCGTTTCCTCGGGTTCGTCGTCATCAGGGACCGGGGTGTTGCTTCGATCGGGGATGAGCAGGGAACGTCGATAGAAATCGGTACCGCCCGGTCCTCGGCAACCCCGGCGACGGAGCAAGCTCAACGCCTTGTGCCGAGCGATCCCGCGGAGCCAACCGCGAAACGAATCGTCGGGGTGCTCGCGCCGGAAATCCTTCAGACTGCTGGAGATCGCCTGAAACACTTCCTGGAGGATATCGTCAGCATCTTCGGGGCTGACCCCCCAACGACGACACCAGAAGTGCAAGAACGGTGTATAAAGGGTGACCAGCCGCTCCCATGCATCATTGTCATGAACCTTGACTCGATCGATCAAGGTCAACGAGGTCGCGTTCGCCGTATCGCAGTCGATCGCAAGATGTGCTCGAGACATGGCCAATGCCTCATTGTTCGGCAACTTCCGTCAGTTTTTCGGGCGACTGTCCTACGGATGTTCCAGGTCAGACGATTCGAGCGGAGGGATCGAGTCATCGCCGCTTCGGTTGACACCGACTCGAGATCGGATTCCTCCTTGCCTTTAACACGTCAGCAAGAGGGAACAGCCGGAGGGAAGTCTTCAACAGCTTTCGCCGGTGGAGTTCGTTACAATGAGCAGGCATCGTGCCAGATATCAGACATCGAGAAGAAACGCTTTTCGCCTTAGTCTGTCAGGTCGTAACGGGGAAGTCAACGTGCGCAGCGACGCTTGTCCCAGCGATGAGATGTTGCTCGCCTTCAACCTCGGCGAGTTACCGGAAGCGGTTCTCGAGTCCATTCGTGAACACCAGGACTCTTGCTTCCCGTGTGAGTTGAGGGCGCGCCAGCTCGACGATCAGACCGATCTGGTGATCGATACGCTTCGTCGAGCGATGACGCAAGCTACCGGTACGGTTGGGGCCGAGTCGTCCAGCAACGTGAAGAACGGCACGGACCTGGTGCCCTGGTTCGAGGGGCCTTGCCGGGTGCCGTCGGATCGTGACGAGGGCTCGGACGATTCGTCCCAGCCCTCGATGGCCGGACGGCCTGGGGATTCCCACGATTCCCCGCCGACGGATCGCGCCGAGCCGAAGCCGCCTGTCTTACCCGATTACGAAGTCGGCGAATCTCTGCTCGGACGGGGCAGCACGGGGGTGGTCTACAAGGCGCGCCACCTCAAGCTCAACCGGATTGTCGCCTTGAAGATGATCGCCGGAACTTCCAGCCAGGTCTCGGCAATCTTCGAGATCGAGGCCAAGGCGGTCGCCCGGTTACAGCACCCCAATATCGTCCAGATCTTCGACATCGGCACTCACGAAGGTCAGCCGTTCCTGGCGCTGGAGTTCGTCGAGGGAGGCTCGCTGGACCAGAAGATCGCGGGCCGCCCCCAACCGCCGCATTTCGCGGCCGAGATGGTCCGCACGCTGGCCTTGGCCGCCGACCATGCCCATCGGCAAGGCATCGTGCACTGCGATCTCAAGCCGTTGAACATCCTGATCACACCCGAAGGTGTACCCAAGATTGCCGACTTCGGTGTGGCCAAGTGGTTGGAGTCGGAAGATCAGTGGGGCCAGGACGGGGAGATCCTGGGCACGCCCCGCTACATGGCGCCGGAGCAGGCCAGCGGGAGCGTGCGGTGCGTGGGGCCAACGACCGATGTCTACAGCCTGGGCGTGATCCTGTATGAAATGCTCATCGGCCGGCCCCCCCATTATTCATCGAAGTCCTTCGAGACGCTCACGCTCGTGCGCGACCAGGAGCCGGTCCCTCCTCGCCAGCTCCAGCCGAGGGTTTCTCGCGACCTGGAAACGATCGTCCTCAAGTGCCTCCGCAAGGAGCCTGCGAAGCGTTATAGCAACGCCCGGGCCCTGGCTGAGGATCTGGAGCGAGTCTTGTCGGGCCTCCCCATCCTGGCCCGCCCCATCAACAGGGTCGAGCAGGTCTCGATGTGGGTCAAGCGGCACCGCATGGCCTGTAGTTTGACCATCCTCACTGCCGTGTGGCTGGCAACTTGCGGTCTGCTCGCGTGGCGATACCATGCGATGCTCCACCTCTACCACACGGTGTTGAGTCGTGTGAGTCCGCTGGAGTCGAACGACCAACTCGGCAACCTCCGGATGACCATTCCCCAGGCTGCGGACGGCTCGATTCATCTCACAGGCTCGACGGCCGCCATCAGCGGCGATACCTTGGCCATCGAGGCTCATTACGGAAATCTCGGCTACTGGCATAGCGACAACGACCGCGCCGTCTGGGCTTTCCGTGTCGATCGTCCTGCGACTTTCGCTGTCTCACTGGATTACGCGTGTCTGGACGCCTCCGCCGGGAATCGGTACGAGCTCCGTGTTGGCGACGATGTGATTCGAGGCACGACCGTCGGTACCGGATCCTGGTCGAACTATCAATCATTCGTCGTCGGAGAACTGAAGATACCAGCCGGCGTCCATCGGCTCGAGGTGCGCCTCACGGAACAAGTCCGCACGGCGTTATTCGACCTGCGCGATCACGTTGAAGGCTCGGTAGGCCCTGACCGCGAGCGGCTTGGAGACTCGGGGGTCTCAAGGAGATTCTGGGCCGTTCAACGTGACGATCGGCAGCGTCGGGCCATTCGACCTGCGACGGCGCCGGGGGGGGAGCACGGCCTCGGCATACTCCCAGATCTGCTCGGGGGTCTCGAAGATCTTCTCGAAGGACCATTCATCATCGTACTCGCAGTTGGCCGTCGTGTAGTCGCGACAGATCTTGGGCCGGTTGAGATAGATCCCGCAACGGTCGTCGGCCGTCAGGTAGTGGCATCGCGTCATCACGAGGAGATACCACTGGCTCTTCTCGACGTAGATCATCGTTTGGCCATGGGCCAGGTACCAGCGGATGGCGTCGTAGTCATCCCAGGTGGTCGGGTTGTCGATCGGCAGGGAGAAATAGCGGCAGCACTTCCCGGTGCAGTGGTCGCACAGGCATTCGCCGGGCTTGAGCTGATCGCGGCGGGGTTTGGTCTTCCTGGGCTGGCGTTTCGTTTTCACGGCTGAGCTCCGGTCGGGTCGGTCTGGTTGCGGTTCTGGTACGGGGAGCACGCGGCGGCGAGGGCGCGAACATGGGCCTCGGTGGTGCCACAACAGCCGCCGATCAGACGGACGTTCCCCTCCACAAGCCAGGGAACCGCCGCGGCAAACACGGCTGGGTCGGAACTCGCGTGCGGATCGCCCACCTCGGCTGCGCTGGGTTTGACCAGGAGGGGGCACGAGACGACCCGATCGAGACGCCGGACCAGCGCGACGGCCGTGTCGAGCGGCTGACAATTGATGCCGATGGCCGTGACGGCTTGGTCGAGAAGCTGTCGCGCGGTGGTCTCGGGCGGGTCCGGCCACTGCCAGAGGCTGACCAGGATCGGCAACGGCGCGCCCAGCTCCGCCTGGACCTCCCGGAGCACCTCGAACACGGGTCCGGCGCGATAGGTCTCGAAGACGAGGGCATCGACTCCGGAATCGATCAGGGCCGCCGCCTGCTCGGCCGCCGCGCCGGGTTTCTGTGCTGCCGTGGGACCGATATCGCCGACGACGAAGCCGGCGGAGCCGATCGCCCTCCGCGCCAGTGCGACCGCGCGGTCATTGATCGCCGCGACGGCATCCGCTCGGCCGTAATTCGCCAGCCAGAACCGATTGGCGCCGAAAGTGTTGGTGAAGAGGACCTGGGAGCCGGCCGACACGTCGCGTTGGTGCACGGCGAAGACTTCCGCCGGATGGGTCAGGTTCCAGAGGCAGGGATCGTCAGACCGGAGGTCCAGGCCGCGGCGCAAAGCCGCGTCCCCATCGCCGCGTCGAGCACGAGCGGCCCGCGGTTCCAGGCAGAGACCAAACCGCTGGGAACCCGGCCAGTCACTGGGATCGGATTGCCTTCCACGGTTGCGCATCGCTCGCGATTGTCTACGATTTGGTTCACTGCCTGCTGCCTATCGTCGGCTTTTCACGTATTCTTGGTCCGGTTGCGATAGCGGGCGCTGACACGGACGAGGAATCGGTTTTCTTCATCGGTCAGGGCGGCGCGTCCTTCGCGATGGAGCTTTTCGAGGATCTCGTCCATCCGCCGTTCTTCGGCCACCTCGCGCGCCATCCGCCGTTCCCGGCGGAGCTCGGAGCGGCGCCGTCGCCATCGCTTCAGCGCACCCTCCCGGTGAGGGCGGACCTTCGCGGCACCGCCGTCGAGGCTCAGGTAACCTTCCGAGAAATCGTAGCCGAAGACACCGTCGTCGAAGAAGCCACCCTCTTCCAGCAGACGCGCCTCGAGATGCACCATGTACTCGATCACCAGCGCCAGGAAGATCAGCGTGAGTCCATCGGCCCGCCAACTGACCAAAAGCCGCATCAAGCCGGCGAATGCGAGAATCATCGCAAAGGCGCGGGCCACGGGGAATGTGTAGGGGTTGTCCCGGGATGGGACGATCGAGGTGCTGCCCAGGAAGGCACGGAGCATCCGGCCACCGTCAAATGGCAGCGCCGGGATGAGGTTGGCGACCATCAAGACCCCGTTCAGGTAGCCGAACCAGCCGAGGATCCAGACCCGGCTCAGCGGCGCGGCCGCGGCACCGTTGAGCCACGGTGTACCGGCCTCCGCGCCGGGAAAGCCGAGGGGATTCCAGGCGACCTGCGCCGCCCTTCATCAGGCTCAGGCCGACCGCCGTGACCAGGCAAATCGTTCCACTGAGCAACGGACCGGCCATCGCGACCAGGAGATGCTCGCTGGACCGCGGCACGAAGGATGGGCCGGCCAGGCTCCCGAGCGGCCAGAGATGCACCTCCTCCTGATCGCAATCGAGCCAGGCCGCCATCGCCGCATGGGCCAGCTCGTGGACCGCCAGGGCCAACAGGAGCAGCCCTAGCCAGCACGCCGTCTGGCTGATCTCGGAAAGTCGGCCATTCGCGGCCAGGAAGACCGCGGACCACACGAGCCGGATCGCGACAAAAAGGACCAACAGAATGTGGACACGAACCGCCGTGCCGAACCATCGGCCCAGACTGATCGGCGACCAGGTCAAGGGATCGTTCATGGCCGGCCACCCAGGGTGGATTCCAAACGTCCGTACCTCACGCGGCCTGCGGCCGCTACCCAAACGGGTCTCGCGATTCTCGATTCCAATAAGCCGAACCCTTCGCCCGCCGCGGAGGTCAAGTCCCAAACGCTCAATTCCTTCAGATTCACTTTAGCAGCCTTCAGCGCGGGTCGCAACGCAAGGTGCAAACCGCAGGCCGGTTCACGCGAGAAGCGGAGCTCGCTCGAGACACCCACTCTTCAGGCGGCCCGTGGTCCGTGCTAAACTATCTCCTGAGTTGACCGCCGATCCCTTCCACGCGGATTTCCTGGGCTTCTGCCATGGATGAAGACTCGGACGACACGGACATCCGAATCCCCGTTGAGCTCGGCCCGCGCTCTTACGAGGTCAGGGTCGTGACCGGCGGGCTGGACGAGTTCGGCCCGTTCGCAGGCGCCTCGCTCCAGGCGACCTGGTCCGGCCGGTCCTGCCGGTTCGCGCTGATCGTGACCGACGCACACCTGGCGGATCTATCGATCCACCAGGGATACGAGGCCGCCTTTACGGGGTTGGGCATCGAATCGACGACCGCAATCCTACCGGCCGGGGAAGCCAGCAAGTCGCTCGCCTGCGCGGCTCGGCTTTATGACGAGCTGGTCGCTCGCAAAGCTGATCGCCACACCGCCATCGTGGCCCTGGGCGGCGGCGTGATCGGCGACCTCGCCGGATTCGTCGCGGCCACCTATGCCCGGGGTCTTCCGTTGATCATGGTCCCCACCACCCTGCTCGCCCAGGTGGACAGCTCGGTCGGCGGGAAGGTCGGGATCAATCATCCGCAAGCCAAGAACATCATCGGAGCGTTTCACCAACCGGTCGGCGTCTGGATCGACACCGAGACGCTCTGGAGCCTGCCGGATCGGGAGCTTCGCTGCGGGTTGGCGGAAGTCGTCAAGTACGGCGTCATTCTGGATGGCGCGTTCTTCGCGGAGCTGGAGGACCAGGTCAACCTGATCCTCGAGCGTTACGGCGGACCATTGCGCCGGATCGTGGCGCGGAGCTGCCAGCTCAAGGCCGGTGTCGTCTCCCAGGACGAGCGTGAAGAGACCGGCCTGCGCACCGTGCTGAACTTCGGCCACACGATCGGCCATGCCATCGAGTCGGTCGCCGGTTATGGAGGAGCCTACCAGCATGGCGAGGCCGTGGCCGTCGGCATGGTCGCCGAGAGCCGGCTGGCCCATCGCCTGGGCTGGATCGGCTCCGAGGTGGTGGATCGCCTGGTGAGCTTGCTGGATCGCTTCGGCCTGCCGACGTCCGCGCCGGGACTCGATTCCGACCGCTTGCTCGAAGCCATGGGCCGCGACAAGAAGAACCGCGGCGGCCGGCTCCGGTTCGTCTTGCCCCGATCGATCGGCCGCGTCGAGCTGACCGACGCGGCCGATGAAACTGAAGTAAGCTCTGTCTTATCGACGCTCTGATGGAATTGAGGGTGTCTCTCGCGAGGGAGCCAAGCTTGACTGAACCCAACGCCAACGCCGACGCCGACCTGGTCGATCTGATCCGTCTGACGATGGTCCCGGGCGTGGGGCCGCAGACGACGCGTGCCTTGCTGGAGCATTTCCGATCGGCCGGCCGGGTGCTGTCCGCGACCCAGTCGGAGCTGCGTGGTGTGGACGGCATTGGCCCCAAGCTGGCCGAGAAGATCGCCCAGGCGCGTCGGGAGTGCGACGCCGAAGCCGAGCTGGCGCTCTGCCGTCGCCTGGATGTGCAGGTCATCCCGCGCGACGATCCGAAGTATCCGCCCGCGCTCCTGAACATCCCCGACCCGCCGGGCCTGATCTACGGGAAGGGGCGGTTCGAGCCGCGCGATCAACTGGCCATCGCGCTGGTCGGGTCGCGGCGATGCACGCCCTACGGGGCGCGGATCGCGGAACGGCTGGCGGCTGGACTGTCGCGCATGGGCTTCACCATCATCTCGGGGCTGGCGCGGAATCGATGCCGCGGCCCACCGCGGGGCGATCAAGGCCGGGGGCCGCAGCATCGCCGTGATGGCCAACGGGCTGGCCTCGGTCTATCCGCCCGAGCACGAGGACCTGGCCCGCGCCCTGACCGAGGCCGGCGGACTGTACAGCGAGATGTCGATGCGGCAGGTCCCACTGGCTGGCCTGTTCACTCAGCGGAACCGGATCATCTCCGGTCTGAGCCTGGGCGTCGTCGTGGTGGAGGCGGCGCCGCGGAGCGGATCGCTGTCGACCGCCCGGCACGCGGTCGAGCAGAACCGTGAGGTCTTCGCGGTACCCGGCCCGGTGGATAGCCTCAACAGCCGGGGCTGCCATGCCCTGATCCGCGACGGGGCCAAGCTCGTCGAGACCGTCAACGACATCCTCGAGGAGCTCGGTCCCCTGGTCCAGGAGGTGCGCACCGACCCGGCCGAGCCCCCGGTGCGGCATCCGGCCGAGCTGGCGCTCACCGATCATGAGCGCCGCGCTCCTCGGTCAGCTCGACGACCATCCCACATCAGTGGACGAGTTGATCGTCCGCACCGGGCTGACCGTCAGCCAGGTCATGGCCAACCTCAGCGTCCTGGAAATGAAGCGGCTGGTTCGTCGGCTCCCCGGACATCAGTTCGTGCGGGCATAGATCATATACGGGAATGAGTTGTGCGTTCCGCGCCGTCCGCCCGGTGCGGGCAAGACCCGCTCGTCACGCCCTCAAAGGGCTCTTTTCCAGAGAACAGGTGGAATAACAGGTGGGATTGGCGCCTTCTGTACACTAAATGCATAGAAAAAATCAAGTTGTTATTTGATCGATGATATGTAAGAAAAATAATGTAACATTTGTTCGGAAATCGCGCGAGACGGCATCCTCAATACCGTGAATGTCGCCCACGACAACAATAGCACGCATCAACGATCGCGTGGCGCCATATGCGTGATGGCCGTGGCTCATTTTCGCCCGGATTCCTGAACGCGCCGGCACTCTCGCGTCAGTATCTTCAGGGGAGTCCGACGAAAGACGGGGGAGGATCAGGCGCATGGAACGGGGATCAGCCAGCAGTGCCCTCCGTCAGATTCGGACGCTTTACAGTCTGGGGACGCTCGGCGATCTGCCCGACGCCCGGTTGCTCGAGCTGTTCCTCGCCGGGACCGGGGACGACGCCGAGGCGGCATTTGAGGCCCTTGTGCATCGCCACGGCCCGATGGTGGTGGGCGTGTGTCGTCGGATGCTGCGCGGGTCGCATGACTGGGAGGACGCCTTCCAGGCGACTTTCCTGGTTCTGGCTCGTCGGGCCGGGTCGATCGGACGGCGGGAGCAACTGGCGAACTGGCTTTATGGTGTCGCGGTCCGGACGGCGAAGGAAGCCCGGCGCCGGGCTGCGCAGCACCGCGCGTTGGAAAGGCGGATGAGGGATGTGCCCAAGGTGGAGTCGGAACCGACCGTGGAAGACCGGGACGATCTGCTCGCTATCCTGGACGAGGAGTTGAATCGCCTGCCGCAGCGCTACCGTGTCGCCCTGGTCGCCTGCGAGCTGGAAGGGAAATCGCGGCGTGACGCCGCTCAGCACCTCGGCATTCCCGAAGGGACGCTCTCCACTCACCTGGCGCGGGGGCGGAAGCTGCTGCACGAGCGTTTGCAACGGCGCGGCGTCAGCCTGGGGGTCGGGCCGTTGGTGGGGTTGCCGCGACCGATCGCCGAGGCGGCGATCCCCGATCGGCTGTTGGGCGCGACGGTCCGGGCCGCCCTGGGTCAGGCGTCGGGCTGCGCGACAGCCGGGGCGGTCTCGAAGGCGGTTTCATCCTTGGCGGAAAGGGTGCTCAAGATGATGTTCCTCACCAGGCTGACTTTGGTCATCGCGGCATTGATGACGGCCGCGGGCGCGGCTGCGGCGGTCGTGCTGGGCTTGACGGCGATGGCCGTCGAACCCCCCAGAGCCGATCCGCCCAAGTCCGGTGTGAATGACATCGCCGGGCGGGTCGTGGATCAGGCCGGTGCCGTCGTGGCAGGCGCCCAGGTCTGGGCGATGGTCATCCAGGGGGTCGACGCCGAGACATCGGCCACCGGCACGACCGACCGTCAGGGTCGGTTCGTCCTGGCGAACGCCTGGAACGAGAAGGCCATGAGGGATGGGGCCTGGGACGCCGGCTTGATGGAGCTGTTCGCCCGCGGCCCGGGCGGGCAGGTCGGCTGGCTGCATCCCGTCTGGCCCAACAGCGCGGATGGGAAGTCGATCGAGCTCGAGCTCAGCCCGGTCGGCGACGTCCGGGGCCGGCTGACCGACCAGAACGCCCGGCCGATCGCCGGAGTCGAGGTCAAACCGGTGCTCCTCAGGCCGTCGGCCAACGCCCACTCGAGCGTTTATATCCGGCTCAGCCCGGAGGTGGGCGCCGTGTTCCGAACCACGACCGCATTGGATGGCTCGTTCTTACTCCAGGGCATTCCCCGCGGCGCCGGGATCTTTGCGGCGATTGCGGCGCCCGCCTTCGGCGCGCCCGCGGTCTCCTGGGACACGACCCAGACGGTGTCGATCGTGCTCGATAGCCGCCTGGGGCGAATCCAGGGCCGGCTTCGGACGCCCGATGCGCGGAGTCTGCCGCGTCCGCTCTCTTTAGGGTTGCTTCAGGCGTCATCGCCAGCCGGCGCCGCTCCCCCTCCGTTCGAGTTGGTCTATCTCTTCAAGTCCGCCGCGGTGGACAAGGACGGCGCGTTCCAGTTCGACGGCCTGCCACCGGGCCGATACGTGGTCAACGCGTATTTCGACCGGGACGGGATCGTCGCCACCCAGCCGCAACACGAGGTCGAGGTCGGCCCCGGAGCCGTCGCGCAGCTCGAGATCCCCCTCCAGCGGTTGCCAAGGATTACCGGCCGGGTCGTTGACGCCAGGACCGGCAAGGGCATTGCCGGAATCGGCCTTCGATCTTTGCGGCGCGAAGCGGGCGGGAACTTGATGGTGGGCGAGGCCACGACCGACGCCGAAGGGCGATACACGATCGCGGCGCGGCCGGGAAGTACCGCGATCGTGTTATCGCAGGTGCCGAAGACGTACCTCGGACTCCATTCCGGCCAATACCACGAGGTAGACGTCAAGGCGGATCAGGCCTGGCCCGATCTGAAGCTCGCCGGCGCGACTGAGCTCGATGGCATCGTCGCCGACGAATCGGGCCAGCCGATCGTCGGGGCCGAGGTCTTCATCCTCTCGACGGATCTCGCGAGGGAAGGCTGGCGCAAAGAACCGATCCGGACTGGGCCCGGTGGCACATTCCACGTCGATCGGCTCGATCCCGACGACAATCTCTCCCTGTGGGCCCGCGCCGGGAACGCGACGACCAACGGGGCCATCGTGGTGCGGCCCAAAGAGGTCAAGGGTCAGGTCACGCTCACGGTCAACCCCAAGTACACCGTCCGGGATCCGCGGCCTGGCGACCGATCGCACCGGCAAGCGAGTCGCGGACGCCAAGGTCACGCTGCGGTGGGATCGGCCTTACGCCACACGGAAGGGCGAAAGGCCAAGGGGATCGGTCGGCAGCGTCCTGGAGTCGTCCGTGACCCGCGAGGACGGCTGGTTCGTCCTCCGCGGCCTCTGGCCGGGCCTGACGTACAATCTCGTGATCGAAGCCCGGGGACACAGCAAGGCCGAGGCACCGGAGGTCACGGGCAAGGCCGGGGAGACGCATGACGTCGGCAAGATCGTCCTGATTAACACCAGCGGCCATCTCGCCGGCCGAGTCGTCGGCTCCGATGGCGGGCCCATCCCGGGCGCGGCCGTCTTCAACTGCGGCGACGGCCCCCAGCCGGTCGCGACCACCACCGATCCCCAGGGCCGGTTCCGGCTCGAGGGACTGTTCCCGGGGACGAAATATGCGTTCGTTCGCAAGGAGGGGTTTCGGTTCACCGGCGTCAAGGCCGATCAGGACGCCGACGATTTGACCATTACGCTTCTCAAGACCACGGAGCCGCCACCCGCATGGAAGCCGGGCACGACGGCGAGCTTCGACGAGCAGCGTGCCTTCGCCAAGCGTGTCTTGATCCGGCTGTGGGAGAAGTACGGCGCGAACGCGCAGAACAACGAGGCATTCTCGTGCATCCTGGAGATGGCCCGGATCGACCTGGACCTGGCCCTGGAGTGGTCGGCCCGGCTCGGCCATCGCTACGACGACTGGGCCCGTCAAGCCGCCGCCGCGGAACTGGCCGATACCGATGCGCCCGCCGCCCTGGAGCTGTTGAACCAGAAGCCCGATTGGAGCAGCCAGCGCACCTTGCAATCGCTGGCCGATCGTTACGCAGAGACGGATCCTCAGAAGGCGATGCTCTTCGCCAACGAGGCGGCGGTGCGATCCCGAGGGCTGAACCAGCCCGACCGGGCCCTGGCCATGGCCTGGGCCGGCGCGGTCCTGACCAAGCTCGGCCGCGCCGATGCCGGCCGCAAGCTGATCGACGAGGCGGCCCACGATGCGGCCCAGCTCGGCATCGCCAACCGCGCGGACTATTACCGCGCGCTGGTCGCCCAGGCGCTGGCCCCCTTCGATGTCAAACGAGCCCTGGCGCTCATCGAGACGATCAAGGGAGAAAACGACGAAAAGGATCGCTACCGGGCGATGATCGCGGTCGCCATCGCCACGACCGACACGAACCAGGCCGTCGCGCTGGTCGAGAAAGTGGGCGGTAACGCGTTCTACCACGAGCTGGCCCGTACGGAGATCGCCTACAAGATCGGCGCCGAGCATCCCGACGCGGCGATCCGGATCATCGAGGGCATGAAGCGCGAGCCGCGGTGGGACCCGCGATGGCAGGCGGAGGCGTTCGGCTGGCTGGCGGTCGCCCTGGCGCCTCGCGACCGGGCGCGGGCCTTCGGGCTGATCGACCGGGCGCTGGCCTTGATGATCGATCATCAGAGATTGGTCGGGGTCCGATAATGAGATGGCCGCGGCCGCCCGCATCGCCCTCTGCGCGCGTCGGATCGGCTATCCCGACATGGAAGGAGCGATCCTTCGGGTGCTGGCGGCCCGGCCCATCGGCGAGCGCAACGCGTTATCCAACCGCGGCCGGCTGATCGAGTCCATCCTGGAGGCCGCGGTCCCGCTGGCCCTGATCGACCCCGCCGCGGCCCGGACCCTGCTCGAGCAGATCGAGGCGCGAAGTGGTCTCGACCCGATCAGCCTCGGGAACACCCGCGAGCCGTGGCTGACGGCCTGGGCGCTGGTCGACCTGAAGAAGGCCGAAGCCCTCTTCGAAGCCAGGCTGGCTGCGCTTGAGGGAGAAAAAGAGGTCCGCCTGTGGCGCACCGACTTCTTGACAATGGTCGAGCTCCTGGCCACGCCGCCTCACCGCCGCGAGGACGCCCTGGGCCAGCGCTCCTCTGGGGGATTCTGGTGGCCGGGGCACGAGCTTTGAATCCGCCTTCGTAGACCAGGTCGAGTCAGTCAGTCGAAGCCGACGCTGGTCGGAAGGCGGGTGTGAGAACAAGACCCGAGAGAGTCGGCAGCTTCCTGTTCTGGTGGATGGTCAATTCGGATCTGGGGGACTAGAGCGCTTCACAATCGGGTTGCATACAGAATGACCGCATCGCATCGATACGAGCCCGAAGCGCCAGCGCGTGAATTCCGGCGGAGATCCTCAATCCACTCGCTGGCGCTTCGGGCTCGTATCCATCGGCGGGCTGCGGAGTCCCGCGCGGACTGTCAACCCGGCGATGGGCATTTTGGGACGATGCCCCTTCGGACCGTCATGATCAATGCGTTTTCGTGAGAGAATCACAAGTATCGGTTGCTTCGTGGGTTGGCGACCTGCGATCAATTTGGCATCTGCTGGGCGCTGGTTCGCCCGAGGAAGGGCTTCACGTTGCGACCGCCAACGAGATGCGCGCACTGATTGAGCAAGGCGTTGACATCAATGCCCGAATCCCCACCATCATGAGCGGGCAGTCTTCGGAAACAGCACTCCACCTTGCGGCCTCGTATGGACTCGTGCGACCGGCTGAACTACTGGTGTCTTCGGGTGCCGTACTGGATTTGCTCGACGGAATGGAACTGACGCCACTCATGTGCGCGTGTTCTTGCGGGGGACCTGACGGCAGTCGCGTCGCCATGCTGCTTCTGACTGCCGGCGCGGATGCGACCGTCGTGCGCCAGAGGGGGACGGTGGGCCAGCGCCGCGTTGCGGCTCGACCCACCCTACAAGCTGTAGGGTGGGTCGAGCCGCGATTCCGATCGCGGCGCTGGCCCACCGAGACAGGGGGACGGTGGGCCAGCGCCGCGTTGCGGCTCGACCCACCCTACAAGCTGTAGGGTGGGTCGAGCCGCGATTCCGATCGCGGCGCTGGCCCACCGAGACAGGGGACTACAAGCTACAAGCTGTAAAGGGGGACTACAAGCTGTAGGGTGGGTCGAGCCGCGATTTCGATCGCGGCGCTGGCCCACCGAGACAGGGGGACGGTGGGCCAGCGCCGCGTTGCGGCTCGACCCACCCTACAAGCTGTAGGGTGGGTCGAGCCGCGATTCCGATCGCGGCGCTGGCCCACGGACAGGGACAGTGGGCACGTTGCGGCTCGACCCACCCTACAAGCTACAAGCTCTGGTCCACCGAAAGCCTGGGACTACAAGCTTCGAGCCGCGCGCCGCACTGGGGCAAGCCAGGCCATCGGGGTAGAGCCGTTCGACGAGGCGGGTGTCGCAGGCATCGTCATCGAGAACGTCAATCCCGGTGAAATCCATCGCCAAGACCTGCGTGGGACGAATCGTAATTCTTTTGAGGACAACACCCTAAGTCGCCCTCGTCAAGAGGCTCAGCACCGTTTTTTCTTCATGAGCCGTTCTCCTTTTTCCGGAATTTTGCACGCGCCGGCTCGGTCGCGCCAGTATCTTCAGGGGAGTCCGACGAAAGGCCGTAGAGGATCAGGCGCATGGAACGGGGATCAGCCAGCAGTGCCCTCCGTCAGATCCGGACGCTTTACAGCCTCGGGACGCTCGGCGATCTGCCCGACGCCCGGTTAGTCGAGCTGTTCCTCGCCAGGAACGGAGACGAGGCCGAGGCGGCGTTTGAGGCCCTTGTGCATCGCCACGGCTCGATGGTGGTGGGCGTGTGTCGCCGGATGCTGTGCGGGTCGCATGACTGGGAGGACGCCTTCCAGGCGACCTTTCTCGTCCTGGCTCGTCGGGCCGCGTCGATCGGCCGTCGGGAGCAACTGGCGAGCTGGCTCTATGGTGTCGCGGTCCGGACGGCGAAGGAAGCCCGGCGCCGGGCTGCGCGGCAATGCGCGATGGAAAGGCCGATGAGGGATGTGCCCCAGGTTGAGTCGGAACCCGCCGCGGAGGACCGGGACGATGTTCTGGCTTTTCTGGACGAGGAGTTGAATCGTCTGCCTTCGCGCTACAGGTCCGCGCTGGTGGCGTGCGACCTGGAAGGGAAATCGCGGCGTGAGGCCGCCCAGCGGCTCGGCATTCCCGAGGGAACGCTCTCGGCCCACCTGACGCGAGGGCGGAGGCTGCTCCGCGAGCGTTTGCAACGGCGCGGCGTCAGCCTGGGGGTCGGGCCGATTGCGGGGTTGCCTCGGCCGATCGCCGAGGCGGCTGTCCCCGATCGACTGATGGGCGTGACGGTCCGGGCCGCCCTGAGCAAGACGTCGGGATGCGGGACAGCCGGGACGGTCTCGAAAGCGGTCTCATCCTTGGCGGAAAGGGTGGTCAAGATGATGTTCCTCACCAGGCTGACGTTGGTCATGGTCGCACTGATGACGGCCGCGGGTGCGGTCGGTGCGCCTGGCGCTGGGTTTGACCGCGCAGACCGGGAAATCCACCAATCCCGATCCGCCCAAGCCCGGTGCGAATGAGAGGGCCGGTCGCGTCGTGGACAAGGCCGGCGCGGGAGTGGCCGACGTCCAGGTCTGGTTCATGGGTGGCCGGCCGGTCGAGCCCGAGACCGTCGCCACGGTGACGACGGATGGCCAGGGCCGGTTCCTGGTGCCGTGGGCTCCGAACCGCGGTAACCCGCGGGGCACCCAGAAATTCAGCCTGCTCGCCCGCGCCCGCGACGGCCGGGTCGGCTGGCTGTGGCTGGGCAGGGAATGGCCCAACGGCGCGGATGGGAAGTCGGTCGAGGTCGAGCTCGGCCCGGTCGGCGACGTCCGGGGCCGGCTCACCGATCAGAACACCCGGCCGATCGCCGGGGTCGAGGTCAAACCGGTACTGCTCACGCCGTCGGCCCATGCCGCACCCGACCGACTTTATCCGGCTCAGCCCGGAGGTGGGCGCCGCGTTCCGGACCACGACCGCGTCGGATGGCTCGTTCGTCCTCCCGGACATTCCCCGCGGCGCCGGGATCTTCGCGGCGATTGCGGCCCCCGCCTTCGGCGCGCCCGCGGTCTCCTGGGACACGGCCCAGACGGTGTCGATCGTGCTCGACAGCCGCCTGGGGCGGATCCAGGGCCGGCTCCTGCCGCCCGATGCGCGCGGTCTGCCCGGCAACCTCTCATTAGGGTTGCATCTCGCGCCGCGGTCCGCCAGCGCCGCTCCCCCCCGTTCGAGCTGGTCTATATCTTCAAGTCCGCCGAGGTCAACAAGGACGGCGCGTTCCAGTTCGACGGTCTTCCACCGGGCCGATACGTGGTCAACGCCTATTTCGACCGGGACGGGATCATCGCCGCCCAGCCGGAACACGAGGTCGAGGTCGGCCCCGGCGCCGTCGCGCAGCTCGAGATCCCCCTCCAGCGGTTGCCGAAGATTACCGGCCGGGTCGTGGACGCCCACACCGGCAAGGGCATCGCCGGAGTACGCGTCGAATCGTTGTCGCGCGAAATGGGCAGGAATCTGCTCGTGGGCGAGGTCACGACGGATGCCGAAGGGCGATACACGATCGCGGCGCGGCCGGGAAAGACCGCGATCGAGTTAGCGGCGCCGATGTCCTACCTCGGACTCGATTCCGGCCAACACCACGAGCGAGACGTCAAGGCCGATCAGACCTGGCCCGAACTGAAGCTCGCCCCGGCGACCGACCTCGACGGCATCGTCGTCGATGAGGCCGGACATCCCGTCAACGGGGCCGAGGTGTTCATCATCTTGGCGGACCGCCGCGACGAGCCGATCCGGACCGGGCCCGGCGGCACGTTCCATTTCGATTGGCTCGACCCCGACGACACGCTGCCGCTGTGGGCCCGGTCCGGGGACGCGACCACCAACGGGACGGTCGTGGTCAAGCCCAAGGATGTCAAGGGCAAGGTCACGCTCACGGTTGATCCGAAGTACGCCGTCCGGATCCGCGGCCTGGCGACCGACGCGAGCGGCAAACGGGTCGCAGGCGCCCAGGTCACGCTGTGGTGGAATCGACCCATGTCCAGCGAGAAGGCCCAGTGGAAGGGCATGTCGACTAGCAGAGTCCTGGAGTCGTACACGACCGGCGATAACGGCTGGTTCGTCTTCCGGGGCCTCTGGCCGGGCCTGATGTACAACATCGTGATCGAGGCCAGGGGTCATAACAAGGCCGAGGCACCTCGACTGACGGGCAAGGCCGGCGAGACCCATGACGTCGGCAAGATCGTCCTGATCAACACCAGCGGCCACCTCGCCGGCCGGGTCGTCGGCACCGACGGCCGGCCCATTCCCGGCGCGGCCGTATTCAACCGCGGCGACGGCCCCCAGCCGGTCGCAACCTCCACCGATCCCCAGGGCCGGTTCCGGCTCGAGGGGCTGTTCCCGGGAACGAAGTATGCGTTCGTTCGCAAGGACGGATTTCGGTTCACCGGCCTCAAGGCCGACGCTGACGCTGACGACTTGACCATCACGCTGCTGAAGACCACAGAGCCACCCCCCGCATGGAAGCCAGGCACGACGGCGAGTTTCGACGAGCAGGCGCCTTCGCCAAAAAGGTCTTGATCCGGATCTGGGAGAAATATGGCGCGAACGCGCAGAACAACGGTGCGTTCTCGTGCATCCTGGACCTGGCCCGGATCGATCTGGACCTGGCCCTGGAGTGGTCGGCCCAGCTCGGCCACCGCTACGACGACTGGGCCCGTCAGGCGGCCGCCGAGGAACTGGCCGATACCGATGCGCCCGGCGCCCTGGAGTTGTTGAACCAGAAGCCCGATTGGCGCAGCCAGCATGCTTTGCAGTCGTTGGCCGATCGGTTCGCTGAGACCGATCCCAAGAAAGCGATACTCTTCGCCAACGAGGCGGCGGTGCGGTCTCGCGGGCTGAACCAGCCCGACCGGACCCTGGCGATGGCCTGGGCCGGTGCGGTCTTGACCAAGGTCGGCCGCGCTGATGTCGGTCGCAAGCTGATCGACGAGGCGGCTCATGACGCCGCTCAGCTCGGCACCGAGAACCGCGCGGGCTATTACCGCGGGCTGGTCGCCCAGGTGCTGGCCCCCTTCGATCTCAAACGGGCCCTGGCGCTGATCGAGACGATCCAGGACGAGAACGAGGCGAAAGATCGCTACCGGGCCATGATCGCCACCGCCATCGCCACGACCGACACGAACCAGGCGATCGCGCTGGTCGAGAAAGTCGGCGGTCGCGCGTTCTACCACGAGCTGGCCCGGACGGAGATCGCGTACAAGATCGGCGCCGACCACCCCGACGAGGCGATCAAGGTCATCGCGGGCATGAAGCGTGAGCCGCGGTGGGACCCGCGATGGCAGGCGGAGGCGTTCGGCTGGCTGGCGGTCGCCCTGGCGCCGCGCGATCGGACGCGAGCTTATGGGCTGATCGACCGGGCGCTGGCCATGATGCTCGATCACCGGGATTGGGCGGGGTCCGATAATGAGATGGCCGCAGCCGCCCGCATCGCCGTCTGTGCGCGGCGGATCGGCTACCCCGACATGGAGAGCGTGATCATGAGAGTGATGGCAGCCTGGCCCATCGGCGAGCGCCACGCGTCCTCCGATCGCGCCCGGCAGATTCAGTCGATCCTGGAGGCCGCGGTCCCGCTGGCCCTGATCGATCCCGGCGCGGCCCGGACGGTGCTCGAGCAGATCGCAGCGCGTGGTGGTCTCGACCCGATCACCCTTTGGAACACCCGCGAGCCGTGGCTGACAGCCTGGGCCCTGGTCGACCTCAAGAAGGCCGAATCCCTCTTCGAGGCCGGGCTGGCTGCGCTCGAGGGAGAAAAAGAGGTCCGCCTGTGGAGCGCCGGCTTCTTCCCGATGGTCGAACTCCTGGCTACCCCGCCCCACCGCCGCGAGGAAGCCCTGGGCAAGGGCTCCTATGGCGGATTCTGGTGGCCGGGGCGAGGGCTTTGAATCCGCGCTCGTAGACCACTCGAACGTCTCGATCCGGCGGCGGGGTTTGACTTACTGAGCGTTGTAGAGAAAACTCAACTCGGCGCATCGCTCCTGGCACTCGTCAGTCGATTCGCCATGGCCGAGGATGAGATCCCAGGGTGGGCATCGACCGGCAGCAACGCCTCCCGAGCGCCGTTCAGTCCGAGAAGAGGAGATCTGCACGCAATCTCCACGGGATCGGTTGTGATCCGGCCCCCAATCGGTTACGATGGCCGTTCCACTGACAGTTGTCGATGGTGTGAGATCGTGATCGATGAAGAACGTGGGTTGGCTCTTCCTGGCGATCCTCATCGCGTATGGCTGCGCCGGGATCGCGCCGCTTCTGCGATACGGGCTTCGGGGTAGGGTCGGCGCTTTCGCCGGCTGGTGCTTTCTGCCGATCGTCGTGGTTTGCCCATTGCTCATCCCGTCCGCGAATGTCGGGCTGCGGGCCGTGGCGGCCTTCGCATCGGGTGATATCACCTTCAAGATGGTCGATTACTTTCGCCATTGGGGCAATGTGGAGCGAAGCCGAGTTCTTCGCGATTACTACCGCTTCTTGATCCCGTTCCCAGTACTCTCCGTCGTCTATCCCGATCACAAGCGGCGATTGCGGAGTCCGGAGAGCCCCTGGCCGCAGGTTCTGCGGGTCTTCGGTGGGATCGTCGGTTGCACCCTAGCTCTCGAGGCGATCCGAGGTGTATCCGGGATCGCCCTGCTCCGATCGAGCTTTCGCGCTGAACCATGCCGTGATGTTGCTGACCTTCGTGCTCGCCATCGAATCGCTCTCGCGAGCGCTCTGCGGGCTCGAACGCCTGGCAGGATTCGACACAACTCCGATTATCCGGAACGCTTACCTGTCGCGAACGGTCTCCGAGTTCTGGCGACGATACAACTACCGGACTCATGACTGGCTCTACCGCAACGTTTTCCAAGCGACCGGAGGCCGACGCGCCCCGGTCCGTTCCATGCTGCTGGCGTTCCTGGTCAGCGGTTTATTCCACGAGGTGACATTCGCGCTGGCGACCTCGCGACTGACCGGCTATCAGTTCGCGTTCTTCACAATCCAAGGTCCGGCGGCGCTGGCCTCGGGGCGCTCGAGCGCCTGGCCAGGCGCGGCGGGATTGCGGGCAAGATCACGGCCCACGGAGCCACGATCCTCTTCGTCGCCGTCACGTCCGTCCTCTTCTTCGACGGGGTCAGCAAGATCTTTCCCTTCATCTATGCCCTTCCGTCGCCGCTGTCGTAGGACGCGTTCCCCAATCGTTCCCTCCGGGACTTGAAGCCCGGTCGTGGGGAGCATCTCCTCACGCCGACGAGCGACGACGAAGCGATGGCGGCGGTCCGCGGGTCTGCCGAACGGTCGCCGGACGCCGCCCAGCGCTGGCATGACGGCGACGCCCGTGCCTTCGACAGTCTGGCCGAGTATCGGTTTGCCTCTATCCCTTTCTGACCAGTCCCGTGAGTCCGGCCACGCCGAGAGTCGTCAGGATCCAGCCCAGCGCGATGTGGACCCAAAAATAGCAGAGGAGCAAAGAGCCCCAGACATCATTGGCCCGTGGCATCCAGTATTCTTCCTGATGAAAACTGCTGATAGGCAAAAATGTATCGAGTGAATAAATGAAAGGTTGCAATCTTATCGCCTCATTATCTTTATCTTTGATCTTCTCCATTAGCTGATTCTGATCGCCCAGATAGAACAAGGCCATGCCTATAAAAACGGTCAGCAAAGACCAAATGAGAATGTATTCGGTCCTGTAGCCATAACCGATCGTCATCTTGAGGAGCTTATTCCAGAGCTTCTCTCCCCAGCCCAGGCGGCTGTGTCTGAGCCGCTCGTCTTGCTGGGCGATCCGGACTCTTTTGGCGTCCGCCTCATGTCCGGCTTGCGCGAGCACATCGGCGAGTTGCTCGTAGGGTTGCATGCTGAAGGTCTTCTCGTCCTGCCGGCGCAGCCATTCGAGTCGGTCGGTGAGCGTGAGCCGGTCTTCCCGCTGACGACCGGGCGCAGGCGCGAAGAGCGCGTCGCGAATCCCTGTCAGCCAGTTCTCCCGCCTTTGAGCGGGTGCGGGCCAGAGGATGGCGTCGTAAGTGAATCCGTCCAGGCTCAGGCCGGGGATCGCCTTCCAACTGAAATCATCGTGGAAGTTTCCGACGGTACACTGTTCCAGGCGGACATAAGTGTCCTGGGTGGCCTCGATGTTCGTCCAGAACAGCGTGCATGTGACTCTGACGCCGAGGAGATCGACGAGGCTCTCAAAGGCGGCTTCCTGGCATTCCAGATTGACGCCGATCGACGATCCGTTCAACCGCACGTTGCCCTGGGCGTGAAATCCGGCCCGGAGGAACGCACTCCCCTGAACGTTGATCCGTTCGGCGATGAGTGCGCCTTTCCCGGGGTTGACGAACACGCCTCCGGAGCAATCCAGGTCTCGGCCGATGGACGACACGGATATCCGAACCTCTCCCTCGGCCCGAAACCCTTCCCTGAAGAATGCGGCGCCCTTGACATCGACTCGATCGGCGCGGAGGGCTACGTCGCCCGGCTTGAGGAAACTCCCCCGGCCGCAGTCGAGATCGCCGCCGATCGAAGCGTTGATCAGCCGCACCTCCCCCTCCGCCTGAAATCCATCGCGGAGCAGGACGCCGCCCGTGGCATGGAGGTGATCGGCGTTGAGCGCGGTTCCCTGGGGCTGCCCGAAGCGACCCTTCGAGCAATCGAGGGCGCCACCGGTGGTGGCGTTGAGTAATCGCACCTCCCCATCGGCCTGAAATCCTTCGTTGAAGAGGATCCATCCTTTGACATTGAGCTGTGCGCCGTTGATGGCCACCTCTTTCGCTTTGACGAAGCGCCCCCCGTGGCAATCGAGGTTACCGCCGATCGAAACGTTGATCAGCCGCACTTCCCCCTCCGCCTGAAATCCTTCATTGAGGAAGACCCTTCCTCCGACATGGAGTTGTGCGGCGTTGATGGCCACCTCTTTGGCTCTGACGAAGCGGCCCGCATGGCAATCGAAGTCCCCGCCAATCGAGGCGGTGACGAAGCGCACCTCACCGTCTGCCCTGAATCCCTCACGGAGAAACACCGCTCCTTCGACATCGAGCCGGTCTGCGTGAATGGCGACTTCATTCGATTTGACGAAGGTGCCCGCTTCGCAGTCCAGGTCGCCGCCAATGTTGCTGTTGATCAGGCTCACCTCGCCTCTGGCCTCAAATCCTTTGCGGAGAAAGACGGTTCCCCTGATTTGCGATTGCTCAATGCGCAGAGCGATTCCGTTTGGAGGAACGAAGCGCCCCCCCTCGCAGCTCAGGTCGCCGCCAATGGAGGCGTTGACAAACCGCACTTCCCCGCTCGCCTCGAACCCATGTCGAAGCTGGACCGAGCCGCTGGCGTTGAGACGGTCGGCGATGATCCTGCCACACCGGGTTCCGGTCAGAGACAGGGTGCGAGCCACGGCATCGCGCAGATCAATCCCCTTCTCGATGACGCATTGCTCCAGCCTGACCACGCGTTTCAATTGAGCGCCGGCGAGCACCAGTTCTTCTTCTATTATCGCATACTTGATGACAATGGGTTTCAATGACAGAAGCTGATCCAACTCATCATCCGTTGCAACCCACGCCAGAAGATCCGCCCTGATCATCGAGTCTGGATTTCGCTCGCCGGTATCGGGGAGATCGGGCCGCGTCCCTCTGTCGCCTCCGCAAGCCGCCTCCTGACCCGTTGCAATGGCCTCGAGCACCCGGCGCTCTGCCGGAGTGAACTCGCTGAATCGCTCACTTGCCAAGCCGACGACTTTCTCGATGATTGTGGTCATGCGTGATCTCCGCAATCGAGTCGCTGGACGAAGTGCAGGGGCGTCAAGGTCGGCCGAAGGGCGGGTGCGGGGGATACCGCCGATGACCGCGCTTCACCATCACCAACTCGGTGGTGTTCGGCGAGGAGTGTCACGAGTTCGCCCCGACGATACAGGGTCGATTCAGCCGCGAAGCCGCGGCTCGATCCAGCGGACGACGTCTTCCAGCACCTGCTCCCGCCCTAAGTCGTTCAGCGGTTCGTGGAGCATCTTGGGATAGAGCAACAGCGTCTTATCCTCGGTGCCGAGCCGGTCGAACAGCTCGCGCGCGGCCGCCGGGTCCACCACAGGGTCCTGGCCGCCCACGATCATCAGCGTGGGCGTTCGGATCTCGGCGGCGCGGGCGATCAGCATCTCGCCGCCTTCGAGCATGCCGAAGAACAGCGGGGCACTCATCCGGTTGTGCCGCAAGCGATCGTTGCGGTGCTCTTGCTGAAAGGCCGGGTCTCGGGTCAGCAGCTCGGCGCGGAGCTTCCCTTTCAGGGTGACCCAGGGCGCGTACTTCAGGAGCAGCTTGCCCAGCCGGACCTTGTGCGGGGGGATCGGCAGGGCCAGCCGGAGCGCCGGGTTGGAGATGATCAGGCCGTCGAGGGGCAGCCGGGGCTGGAGCGCGACCCGGAGTGCGACCTGGCCGCCGTTGGAGTGGCCCAGGAGGAAGCGCGGCAAGTCGGGCTGCCGTTGCACGGCCCATTCCAGGACGCTCGTGAGGTCGTCGATCAACTCCTCGTAACGCCGGACCACCCCGCGGCGGCCGGGGCTGGTGCCATGGCCCCGGAAGTCGACCACGATGACGTCGATGTCCAGTGCTGTGCTGAGCGCCTCGGCGACATGGCGGTAGGTACCGCCATGTTCCCCGAAGCCGTGCGCGACGATCATGGCCGCGCGGCGGCTCCGCCCGATGCCAGAGACGGCCCCGGAGCATCAGCCCGTCGGCGGCCCGAATCTGGATCTCTCGAACCGCAATCCGCGGCGTGGCCACCCCTTGCCTCGACATCATGACGGTTCGCTCCTCGAACCTTGCGCCTTCCCGGTTTCGTCGTTTTCTTGAGGGGAAGTCCTGTCCGAGCCAGGCTCCCCAAGGCTCGGACGGAGCCTCGCCCTCCCGGGATCATGCAATCTCATTTAGTGTATCGAAGCTCTCCACGGCGCCGAGCCCAATCCTGCGGCGGAACGAGCCACGGCGCCGGCGCGGGGAAGCTCCGATCGGAACTCGGTCAGACCTTGCGGACCTCCGCCAGCACCTTGCGGACCTCCGCCAGGCACTCCTTGATATCGTCGGAGGGATCCTCCGGCTTCTCCTCGTACTCGATGGCCAGGCAGTAATCGTACTTGTGGGCCGCCAGCGCCTTGAGGAGGTCCACGGTCCGGAGATCGCCCTTGCCCAGGACAGTGAACTCCTTGGCATCCTTGACGTCCTTCAGGTGGACGCCGAAGATCCGCTTGCCGAAGACCTCGACCGCATGCACCGGGTCTTCCCGCGATCGCAAGAAATGGCCCGTATCGATGCAGCAGCCGATCTTGGGGTGATGATCCTTGATGGCCGCTTCGATGGTCTCGATCTTGGCGAAGTGGTCGCCCGGTCCGTGGTTATGAATGCCGACGGCCACGTCATATTGCTCGATCAGCCGGTCGAGGCCATCGAAAGAACCCGGTTCGGGGCTGGCCGAGAGGTATTTCAAACCCATCGCCTTGGCGAAGTCGAAGATCCGTCGGTTCGCGTTGAAGTCCTTGGAAAAATGGACGACCCCGTATCCCATCACGGTCACGCCCGCCGCCTCGATCTCGTGCTTGAGTGCCTTGAGTTTCCCGGCGTCGGCGTTCATCGGCACATGGTCAGTGTAGGACTCCCAGTAATGCAAGCCGAGGTCCTTGGTGACGGCCAGGGCCTTCTGCACATCGGGCTTTCCCTCGTGGCGGTAGCCCCGGAGGGAGTAGCTCTGGATGCCCATCTTGAAGGGATGGTACGGCCCGTCCGACTCACTGGAGCGGGAGGCCTGGGCCAGGGCCGACCGTCCCATCGCCAGCGCCCCCACCGCTGTACACCCCGTGGCCAGGAGGCGGCGCCGTGTCCAGATCCGCGGATTTCGCATGGATGACATGATGAGGCTCCTCAATGAGATGCGTCCGGGCGGAAGCCGCCGCGGACTTCCGAGTCAATGCGTGTGATGATGATCCGGCGGATTCGAGCGTGCGGCTCGAGACCCGGCGGCTCCCACGCCCGTCGTGGCGAGGACCGTGGTTCACCCGATCACCGGCGGGCGAACCGGCCAGTCCGGTTGTTGCGAGGCTATCTCAACGGGACGGCGGAATCCAGTACCCGGTCGCCGGGCCCGGAAAGTCGCACGGGGGGTGGGAGGCCCCTTGAGAGTCGGTTTGCGCATCTGGTAAGATTCACGGCGATCTGATTTTGAGTCGTCTGGCAATGCGGCGCAATGGGTCCATTGAGGACTCCAGGGAGGTACCATGCCACCCCACTCCGAGGTTCTGGGCATCTTGCATCCAGTTGGTGGCGGTGACCCGATTCCCTTGATGAAGAACGAGCTCACCGTTGGCCGCAGGCCTTCCTGCGATCTCCGTCTGGACTTCGAGAACATCTCGGGTAAACACTGCGTGCTGCGGCTGATCAACGGCGTCTGGAACGTGCGCGACCTGGGCAGCACCAACGGGACGACCGTGAACGGCTCGCGAATCGCGACCGAGCAGAGCGTCATGCCGGACGAGGAGCTCGGCATCGCCGGTCACATGTTCACGATCGCCTATGATCCGGCCGGTCCCGAGGCGTTCCTCAGCTCCCACACCGAGCTGGATGAAGACATCGTACAGGCGCGTGCACGCCACTCGCTCATGGATCTCGCGGGCCTGGATACAGACAACACGAACGTCAAGCCGAAGCGGCCGAAGCGCGCCCCGACGACGATCGAGCGGCTGTCGGCTGACGAGGCGGAGTTCGACGACGCGGTTCCGCAGCATTTCAAGGGGCCGCCGAAACCCGCGAAGAAACCACCGAGCGACGACGACTTCCTCAAAATCATCGAAGAGGACGTGAAGAAGCCCAGTTGATGACGTCTCCGCGCCACGCGGCCCGCCCGACCTGGCGCCTTCGGCCTGGTGCACCCGGCCAGCCGGGACGGCCGGGTGGCCGGGCCACCCGCAATCATCGAGAAGCTGGCCATGCCGGCAACGATCGGGGCATCAGCCATCGGCCGCGCCGGCGTTTTCGCGCGATGACCGGATCGCGAGTTCTGCCCGGTTCGGCGCGAACCGACTGCTGCACGACCTCGGAGCGGAAAATCCAATCGCATTTCCGCACAAAACTCGGTCAAGACGCGATCCGTTGACGCTCACTTAGACAGCCTGGCCCGTACTTCCGCTCCACGATCTCCGTGGACGGCCCCCTTTTCGGGTGCCGTCGGGTCGCGAAGCCTCGGCGGGCATCTTCAACGATTCCCCATCAAAGGAGTTTCACCCGATGAGATCATTGTACTGTACCCTGCTCGGTCTGGGGCTAGTCGCAATGCTCGCCGGCCCGGCCGCGGCCCAGGGTCGGGGGCGAGGCTTCGGTGGCTTCGGTGGCGGCGGCAACCTGGCCACCCTGGCGGCCAATACGAGTGTCCAGAAAGAGCTGAAGCTCGACGATCAACAGATCGAAAAGGCCAAGGCGCTGGCCGAGAAGACTGGTGAGGAGATGCGCGAGAAAATGCAGGGTCTGCAAGACCTCGAGAAAGCGGAACGGTTTACCAAGATGACGGAGATCGGCCGCGAAGTGAACGCGTTTGCCCTCAAGGGGGTCAGCGAATTCCTCAAGCCCGAGCAACTCAGCCGGCTGAAGCAGATCTCCTACCAGCAGCAGGGCATCCGGGCCTTCAATGACCCCGAGGTCGCCAAGAAGCTCAACCTGACCGAGGGCCAGAAGAGCGAGATCCAGACGATCTCCCGGGAAGCCATGCAGGGCGGGCGTGGAGGCGGCGGTGCGTTCAACAAGGATGCGAGCCAGGAGGAGCGGCAGGCCGCCAGGAAGAAGATGGTCGAGCGCCAGAAAGCCACCCTCGACAAGGCCCTCGCCAAACTGAACGACGAGCAGCAGAAGACCTGGAAGGAACTGCTCGGCGCCCACTTCGAGTACAGGCCTGATCCCCGGCCCAGCAACTAGAACGCGTAACCGTCGAATGGAGCACGCGCCGGGTCCAATGTGAAGAACCCCCCCCGACGCCTGTCGGCGTCGTCCCCCCTTCGTAAGGGGGGGACGATTCCGGCGAACTGGCCCTATTCTTGTACACGCAATCACGGCCGGGATCCGATACGAGCCCGAAGATTCCGGCCGGGACGATTCATTCACTCGCTGGCGCTTCGGGCTCGTATGAGGCATCTGCAACCCAAGCGTTCAGCGCTCCAAGAGTCCCTCAAATAAGGGGGACAGGCACCTCGAAGACTCGGAGCCAGTCCCCGTTTTCTGAGGGACTCTCATACCGCGACAGAAGCAAGTCGACCGGTTGGAATAACGGCTTCCGTCGGCTTTCTCCGCCTCGAGAGAGAGCCCCAACCGGTCATCGAAAACGTGATGGCATCCTAATTTCTACCCAGGAGATCGACACCATGAAGACGATGTTCCGAACCTTCCTCAGTCTGGGAATCCTGGCCATGCTCGCTGGCCCGGCGATGGCCCAGGGGCGCGGTTTCGGCCGCGGCGGCGGGGGCCTGGCCATGTTGCTGGGCAACGCGAGCGTTCAGAAAGAGCTGAAGCTCGACGACCAGCAGATTGAAAAGGCCAAAGAGCTGGGCGAGAAGGCCCGCGAGAAAATGCAAGAGCTCCGGGAGTCGCTCCAGGGACTCGAGGGCGAGGAACGCATGACCAAGATGCGGGAGCACATGAAGGAGATGAATGAATCGACCGTCAAGACGGCCGGTGCGTTCCTCAAGCCCGAGCAGATCACGCGGCTCAAGCAGATCTCCTACCAGCAGCAGGGACTGATGGCCTTCAGTGACCCGGAGGTCGCCAAGAAGCTCAACCTGACTGAGAGCCAGAAGAGCGACATCCAAGCGATCGCCCAGGAAACACGCGAGAAGCAGCCCAGCCGGGAGGACTTCCAGGACGACCGTGAAGCGGCGATGAAGAAGATGCAGGAACTGAACAAAGAGGCGCTCGGCAAGGTCGCGTCGAAACTGAACGACGAGCAGCAGAAGACCTGGAAGGAGCTGATTGGCGCCGCCGTTCACCATCGTCTACGAGCCCCGTCCCCAATAACTGAGATGCACCATCGCCTCGCCCAGCCGGTCCCATCGCGGAACGGTTGGGCGCGGAGCGATCCGGACGAGATCTCGGACATGCGGTTCCGGGATCTCGCCCGCTTTGGTTTCGAATCACCCGATTCCCGTCCAACGGTTACCCTTCGCAACACGCGTATCCCCGAATTCTCGTCTTCCATTCAGGAGTTCGACCCGATGAAAACAACGTTGACAGCCTTCCTGAGTCTGAGCCTCGTCGCCCTGCTGACCAGCCCGGCCGCCGCGCAAGGGCGAGGCGGCGGCTTCCGCGGGAGCGTGGTCTTCCTGCTCGGCAACGAGAGCGTTCAGAAAGAGCTGAAGCTCGACGACAGTCAGTTGGAGAAGACCAAGGCCCTCGCCGAGAAGATGGCCGAAGAGGCGCGCGAGAAGAGAGAGGGCTTGCAGGACCTCAGCCCGGAAGAGCGGATGACCAAGATGATGGAGATCAATCGCGAGATCACCGCCTCGGTCTACAAGTCGCTGGGCGAGTTCTTCAAGCCCGAGCAGGTCACGCGCCTCAAGCAGATCGCGCACCAGCAGGGTGGGGCGCAAGCGCTCACCGAGCCGGAGGTCGCCAAGAAACTGAACCTGACTGACGATCAGAAGAAAGAGATTCAAACGATCGTCACGGAGTCAAGGACGGCGATGCGCGAGATCTTCCAGGACACTCAGGACCAGGAAGAGCGCATGCAGAAAATGACCGAGCTGCGCAAGAAGACGCTCGAGAAGGCCCTCGCCAAGCTCAACGACGAGCAACAGAAGGGCTGGAAGGAAATGCTTGGCGCCCACTTCGAGATCAAGATCGAGCAGAATTGACCGTCCACGATCGCGTGTTCGCAACACGCCGACGAGGTCCCGGATCCGAGCATCCGGGGCCTCGTTTCGTTTTCTCGGCGGCTCATTCGACGGTCACGCTCTTGGCGAGGTTGCGCGGCTTGTCGATATCGCAACCGCGGCGACGGGCCACGTGATAGGCGAGCAACTGGAGGGGGACGACGGCCAGGAGCGGCTGGACGATCTCGGGAGCGTGGGGGATCGGCAAGAAGACATCCGATAAGGCGGCAACCGAGTCGTCGCCCTCAGTACCGACGCTGATGATCGTGCCCTCGCGAGCCCGGACCTCTTCGAGGTTGCTGAGGGTTTTCGCGTGCAGCGACCCCCGTGGGGCCACGAAGAGGCACGGGGTTTCCCGATCAACCAGAGCGATCGGCCCGTGCTTCATCTCGGCCATGGGATAGCCCTCGGCGTGAATGTAGCTGATCTCCTTGAGCTTGAGTGCGCCTTCCAGCGCGACGGGAAAGTGGATGTCCCGGCCGAGGTAGAGGGCGCTGCGCGCGTTGGCGACCCGCGCGGCGGCCTCGTCGATCAAGGGCTCGGACTTGAGGGTCTCACCGATGAGGGAGGGGACGGACTCCATGGCGTCCACGACGGCCAGGCCGTCGGTGAAGGAAAGGTGCTTCAGGCGGCCCAGGTAGAGGGCCAGCAAGGCCAGGACGGTCACCTGCGCCGAGAACGCCTTGGTGCTGGCGACGCCGACCTCGGGCCCGGCGTGGAGGTAGATGCCGCCGTCGGCCTCGCGGGCGATGGAGCTGCCGACGGTGTTGACGATCGCCAGCGTCGGGTGGCCGCGGCGTTTGCTCTCGCGCAGGGCGCCCAGGGTGTCGGCGGTCTCGCCCGACTGGCTGAGGACGAAGACGAGCGTGCGGTCGTCGAGCGGCGCATTGCGATAGCGGAACTCGCCGGCATACTCGACCTCGACTGGCAAGTGGGCGAGCCGTTCGATCAGGTATTCGCCGACGAGCGCTGCGTGCCAGCTCGTCCCGCAGGCCGCGAGCACGATCCGGCGGACGCGGCGGAGCTGGCGGGCCGAGAGGTTGAGCCCGCCGAAGACGGCGGTGGCCTCGGCCCGCCGGAGCCGCCCCCGGCAGGCGTCGACAACCGTATCGGGCTGCTCGCGAATCTCCTTGATCATGTAATGGGCGTGTCCGCCCAGCTCGACCGCATCCGGCTTCCAGTCCAGCCGATCGATCCGCGGCGTGATCGGACCGTGCTCGAGGTGGCGCATCTCGAAGTCGTCTCGGGTCAGGCGGACGACCTCGCCGTCTTGCAGGAAGGCGACCCGAGCGGTGTGAGGCGCGATGGCAACCGCGTCGCTGGCGAGCAAGTGTTCGCCCTCACCCAGGCCGACGACCAGCGGACTGCCGAACCGCGCGCCGACCACCTCACCCGGCCGCTTCGGGCTGACCACTCCGATTCCGTAAGTGCCCTCCAGCCGCGGTAAGGCGCGCTGCACCGCCTCGAACAGGTCGTCGGTCGTCTCCAGCTCCCGCGCGATCAGGTGCGCGATGACCTCGGTGTCGGTCTGGCTCGCGAAGGCGAACCCCTGGGCCTCCAATTCCCGGCGCAGCGATCCGTGGTTCTCGATCACCCCGTTATGGACCACGGCGACGCTGACCGCCCCGCCCCGGCCGCCCAGATGCGGGTGGGCATTCCGATCGCTGGCCGGACCGTGCGTCGCCCAACGCGTGTGGCTGATCCCGCATCCGCCGGGAGCCGGCTCGCGGTCGAGCAACTCCTCCAGGAACCGCACCCGGCCGGCCTTCTTCCGCACGATGAGCTGATCCCGTTCGATCGTCGCCAGGCCGGCGCTGTCATAACCGCGATACTCGAGCCGCCGAAGCCCGGCGACCAGGATCGGCGCGGCCTCGTGTGCTCCGGTGTAACCGACGATCCCGCACATGGGCACCATCCTTGTCGACGATTCAGACCGCCGTCCCGGGCTCCGGCCGCTTCTTGGGGAAGATCGCCGCGACGGGACAGCGGAACTCCGGCATGATGTCCTCGCCCGAGAGCTCGTCCTTCTCGCGCAGCCAGCTCACCGAGCCGTCCCGTCGGTGGATGCGAACCGTCCGCTGCTCGGGATCGATGACCCAGATCAACGGCACGCCCGCATCGAGATACTCCACGACCTTCGCCTCGACCTCGTATGACAAATCGTGGGGAGAAATCACTTCGGCGGCCAGATCCGGTGGGATATATTGGTACCCCTCGGATGTGAGGCCTTCGGGCTGGCGCTCCTTGCGAATGAAGGAGACATCCGGCTTCCGGACTTTTCTGGGATCGTCGGGGAAGCATTGGTATCCCAGGTCGGCCGGCCACGCCCAGCCGAGGCCGTGATCCTCGGCGAAGACATCGAGAATGCGGTACAGTCGGCCTCCGACCCAACTCAATAATACGCTCACGTTTCGCTCCACGAGTTGCCCATCGACCAGCTCGTAATTCTTACGGTCCGGCATCGATAGGAGATCCTCGGGCGTATAGGTCTTCTCGGCGACGACGCTCATGGGTTCACCCCAGGCGTGAGGGACTCGATTCCAGCAAACCACCCAACAACCGATATCTCGATTATACGCCGTAGCCGGTGAAGACCAGAAGTGGCGTTGACAGGCCGTGCTGGCTGGGCGATAGTGACGCCCGGACAGGACGACTCCCGGTGATGGACAGGCGGTCCGTCATGGAGTCACGGATGATCGCCTGTCGCCCTGAGCAACACTATGGAGTAGGGCCGCAAGGATGAGGGCCTGGCGTGTGGATTTGCCCGTCTCGCCTTGTGGACGATTCAGTCTCTCACACCCTCGACGTTCCAGGCGCGTCTCGAGCCACCCAGGATGGAGCCTGCGATGCGAATACTCGTCACCGGCGGAGCCGGTTACGTCGGCTCGGCGATGGTCCCGATGTTGCTGGATCAGGGCCACCGGGTCCGGGTCCTGGACACCTTGAAGTTCGGCGGCCATGGCCTCCTCCCCTGCTGCTCGAATCGATTTTTCGAGCTGGTCAAGGGCGACGTGTGTGATCCCTCGACCGCCAAGACGGCCCTCGACGGCATGGAGGCGGTGATCCACCTGGCCGCCATCGTGGGATATCCGGCGTGCAAGAAGGAGCCGCAGCTCGCCCAGGCCGTTAACGTCGATGGGACCGCCAACCTGCTCCGGCACCGCAAGCCCGACCAGAAGTTCCTCTTCGCCTCGACGGGCAGCATCTACGGATCGATCCCCGATTATGTCTGCAACGAGGAGACCCCCGCGCGCCGATCACGCTCTATGGCGAGACCAAGGCCGCGGCCGAGCAGATGGTCCTCGACGCCGGCAACGGCGTCGCCTACCGGTTCGCCACGGCGTTCGGAGTCAGCAATCGCATGCGGCTCGACCTCATGCCGAACGACTTCACCTACCAGGCCGTGCGCAACCGCAACCTGATCGTCTACGAGGGCGGTTTCAAGCGGACCTTCGTCCACGTCCGCGACATGGCCCGCTCGTTCATCTTCGCGCTGGAACGCTGGAATGAGGTCAAGGACGACGTCTACAACGTCGGCCACGAGAGCATGAACTTCACCAAGGAGGACGTGGCGCGCAAGATCCTCGAGCACGTCGATTACTACCTCCATTTCGCCGAGGTCGGCAGCGACGCCGATCAGCGCAACTATGAAGTCTCGTATGAGAAGATCCGCAAGCGCGGCTTCGAGACGACGATCGACCTGGACCGCGGCGTCGCCGAGCTGGTCCGCGCGGTCAAGCTGATCGAGTTCCAGAACCCGTTCGCCAACGTCTGAGGCCCGGTCGAGCAAGCCTCGATGGCCGGCCGAGTAGGGTGCTCTGCGAGCACCGATCGGGCGTGGCAGTCCCGATCGGTGCTCACAGAGCACCCTACTACGACCTCTCCCGACGGGCTCAGCTCGCGCCGATCATACGCACAGACCGGTCCATATCAGGAATGTCCTCTGAGCCGACTCCATGGAGGGAAACGGTGAGCCATCGACGTTGGTTCCGACGCAGTCTGCCCGCGATCGCCCCGGCCAGGGAGTCACATCGGCGGATCGGGATCGATCCCCGCGCCGAGCGTGTCCCGCCTGCGCCGCATTCGCCGAGCCGAGGCGCCGCGGAAGGGGCCGGCAAGCGAGTCCTCTTCATCAACCAGTATTACTGGCCCGATCATGCCTCGACAGCCCAGCACCTGACCGACCTGGCGGAATCGATGGCGGAGCAAGGCTACGAGTGCCACGTCCTGTGCTCCCGGAGCCGATACCAGCCGGGCGAGCCGAAGCCGGCCGCCTTCGAGGTCCACGAAGGGGTGAGGATCCACCGGATGCCCGCGACCTCGCTCGGGCGTCGCGGCACCTGGGCGAGGATGACCGACTACCTGAGCTTCTACGCTGGAGCCGTGATCAAGTCCCTGCTGCTCCCCCGGTTCGATGCCGTCGTCACCCTCACGACGCCGCCGATGATCGGCCTCGTCGGGACCCTCTTGAAAGGACTCAAGGGGACGCCGCACGCCTACTGGAGCATGGACCTGCACCCGGATGCCAGCCTGGCGCTGGGGCGGATGTCGATGCGTCATCCGGTGGGCCGGACCTTGCACGGGCTCAGCGGCTTCGTCTACCGACAGGCAGACCGGGTGGTCGTCCTCGGGCCCTACATGGCCGACCGGATCGCCCTGAAAGGGGTCAAAGCGGACCGGATCCAGACGATCCCGGTCTGGAGCCGTCGCGAGGAAATCTACCCGATTCCGCGGGCGGCCAACTCGCTCCGCAAGTCGCTCGGGCTGGGCGATGCGTTCGTCGCGATGTACTCGGGGAACCTCGGACTGGCCCACTCGTTCGAGGAATTCGTGGCGGCGGCGCGGCAGCTCCGCGATCGACGCGACATCGTCTTCTTGTTCGTCGGCGACGGGCCGCGCCTGGACGAGGTGAAAGCTGTGCAGGAACGCGAGGGCCTGACAAACCTACGGTTCCAGAATTATGTGCCGCGGTCGCACCTGCACGTCTCGCTCTCGATGGCCGACGTCCACCTGATCTCGATGCGGCCCGAGATGACGGGGATCGTCGCGCCGGGGAAACTCTACGGCGTGATGGCGGCGGGCCGGCCGGCCGTCTTCGTCGGGCCGGAGCATTGCGAGACGGCCGATACGATCCGACACGCTGGCTGTGGGATGACCATCGCGCCGGGAGACGACGAGGGGCTGGTTGCCGCGCTGACGCTCCTGGCCGACGATCCCAGCCTGTCGCGGCGGATGGGCGAGCGGGGCCGGTCGGCTTTCCTCACCGCCTATGAGAAAAACCTCTGCTGCAACCTCTGGCGCGAGCTGATCGGCGAGCTGGTGGTGGCGATCCCTGAGAGCCGCAGACATCCGGCGCATTCGTCTCCT
This sequence comes from uncultured Isosphaeraceae bacterium, assembly GCA_963845695.1. Classification (GTDB taxonomy): domain Bacteria; phylum Planctomycetota; class Planctomycetia; order Isosphaerales; family Isosphaeraceae; genus CAWJTV01. The sequence goes on from CAWJTQ010000033.1 coordinate 328,279, forward strand.
GTCCTACGAGGTTCGACATGGTGAGACTCGAAATCGAACGCTTCACGAATCCGTTGCACTCGGGCCAGGCTCGAGCGGTTCACGCGTGGGCTGCATACGCGCGCCAGCCCGAGCCCGAGCCCCCCCCCTGGCCCCCCCTTCGTAAGGGGGGGGGAGAAACCGGAATGCCTCTTGTTTTTCCCCCCCTTACGAAGGGGGGGCCAGGGGGGGTTCCGTGCTTCTGGGCGCCTCGAGCGTTGAGGACTCTAGCGTCCCTCGCGATGATCCTCGCCGGACTGATCGACGTACCGGCAGTTCGTGGCGCGGAGCCTCCGGCGCGGAGCGTCGCCGAGATCCAGGCCCGGCACGACCGTGGCTTTATCCGCGAGCTGGCCGAGTATCTCGTCAAGAATCCCAGGGCCGACGATCGCGAGCAGGCGTACGCGGCGCTCTTCAACAAGGCGATCGAGCACGACTGGTTCGCCGAGACCGAGGAGCTTGGCCGGCAATACCTCAAGGTGGACCCGGACGGCCCCGTCAAGCCGCTGGCGCAGATCATCCTCATGATGGCCCGCGCCCGGGCCGGCCACTACGACGAGGCGCTGGCCCGGCACCGCGAGTTGATCCAGGGACTCGATCCCAACGAGCAGGAGGAGTTCGCCTCCACCTTCTCGGATTCGCTCGCAACCACGGCGATCGCCACGGGGCAATTCGACGCCGCCCGGCAGGTCTATACGACCTTGCTCGCGCGGTTCAACGAGAGCCCGAACCTGCGCCAGAAAGTTCAGGCCGACCTGAAGCGCCTGGATCTGATCGGCAAGCTGGCGCCGGCCTTCACGGCGGAGGACATCCAGGGGCAGGCGATTCGCCTCGGAGCCTACCGCGGCAAGTATGTCCTGCTGGATTTCTGGGCGACCTGGTGCGGTCCCTGCGTCGCCGAGGTGCCCCGGCTCCAGGCGGCCTATCAGGCTTACCATCAGGCCGGCCTCGAGATCATCGGCGTCAGCCTCGACGAGTCCAAGGCGGCCGTCGTCGATTTCATCAAGGCCCGCAAGATCCCCTGGCGGCAGATCCACAACGCGAGCGGACCGAACGACCTCGTCGAGGCCCTCGGCGTCACCTCGATCCCCGCGACCTACCTGATCGATCCGGAGGGGACGATCATCCGCCTCGACCTCCGCGGCAAGGCGCTGGATGAGACGCTGGCCCGGCTGTTCAAGCGGCCGTCGGGCGGCATCGGCGCACGTTGACGCGGTGGTCGCGCCGGCAGGTCCGCAATGCAATCAAGGCGACCACTCGGCGGTGTCATCGGGTGCGCGATCAGGGTCGCGTAGTCTTGACCGTTGCCTCGCGGACGCCCATCCGCCCGATCCCGAACTGGTCGCCAGCCCGGACAGGCTCATTACCCTGGAAGTCGATCTCGACCATCTTCTCGCTCTGGACATCTCGGCCGGTCTCGTCCTTGAGCCCGGCGACGATCTTGCGCGATCGGGTCTCGATCACGTCGCCGGTTGAACGGATACGCATAACGACCGTCGATGCTGAAGGTGATCCAGCCCGGCTCGTCGCGGAGCATGATGTCGGCGACCTGCTTCGGCGGCATCACGGTCGCGTCGAAGATGTGCATCCGGCGGTTGGTCGCGTCGGTCACCCAGAGCTCCTTGTCGTCGGGCGTCAGGCCGATGCCGTGGCTGGGGCAGCCGTGACGCTTGGTCGGCCCCTTTTCAAACCCTTTGACCTCGACCCGGTAGAGTTTCTCGCCGGTCCTCAAGTCGCCCACCTCGAAGCCCAGCAGTTGGTTCACATTGACAAAGCAGTAGGTCTGAGGACCGTTGACCGTGAACGGCCGGATGCTCGCGGCAAAGGGACCCACCGAACGGATGACCTGGTGCGTCCGGGTGTCGGCGACCGTCAAGTTCGGCGAATTCAAGCCGGCCAGGTAGACTTCCTTGCCGTTCGGGCCCACGATCGTGTTGTGCGAGCCGGATTTGGGCGTGATCCGCGCGATGACCTCGCCATCCTCCGCGCGGACGACATACCAGATCGGGCCCTCGAAGGACGGGAGGAAGATCAGCGATCCGTCCGGTGCGATCGCCATCCGGTCACATCCTTGCTCGTAGGTCTTCTCCCAGAGGAGCTTCTCCGAGACCAGGTCGAGACACATCAACTGCCGGATGGTACTGATGTAGAGTCGTTTCGTCCGGACGCTGGCGCAAATCCCCTTGACATTGATCGGGGTCCCCTTCTCATCGAGGCCCGCCGTCGGGATCCGCTTGACGAAGCGGTGGCCGTGGTCGATGTCGAAAATCAGCAGGCCATGGCCGCCGTACTCGAGGTAATTGCGGATGCCGGGCTCGGCGACATAGAGCCGATGCCGGAGATCCTCGCTCGTGGGATCGTCTCCGCCCAGGGCCCGAGCCGGGGCCAGACCCATCGAGGCGGACAGAACAAGGATCGCAACGATTGCCGGTGGGATTCGTCGATAATCGGCATTCATGGTGGTCGATCTCCTCAAGGTACGCGGCCCGTGTCCGGGCGGCTTGGGACGTACTCCATCTCGATGTGGACCCGATCGGTCCCGATCGGCACGAAGCCGAGACGCTCATACAGCCTGACGGCCCGATTGAACGTTTCGACGTGGAGGCGCACCGGCTTGCCGGTCTCGGTGCCCTCATCCAGCACCGCCTTCAAGAGCGCGCCGCCGATCCCCTGGTTTCGGTGTTCTGGCAACAAGCCGAGATCCACCACACGAATCTCGTCGGTGCTGTGGTGAATGAAGACACGGCCAACCGGTTGACCGTCGTTGAGGATCACCTCATAGCCCGAGCCCGGGAAGCCCTGGCGGTAGCCGGAGTCCTGGGCGGCGAACTGCATCCTCAGCAGGGCCGTCTTCTGGTCGTCGTTCCAGCCGACGAGCTGGAGTTGCTCCTCGCGGGCGCTCGCATAAACCTGGAAGAGGAACGGCTCGTCCGCCGGAACCGCGGGCCGGAGACCGATCGAGCCGGCCAGAGGCCCTTGCACGCGGTCCATCAGAGTTCGATGAAGCATGGCGACACCGTCCGATCGCAACTCAATGACCTCACGGGCCCCTCCGAGCCGACCTCTGGCTCGAAGTCGATCCGCTCGGACTCGCATTCCGGCGCGATCGAAATACGCGTGGGTCCTTGACAGCCAGTTTCGGGCGATATTAACTATGCTGTTCCGAACGGTCGTGAGCAAGGGCGTCCCGGATGGCACGCGGAGCAAGCCGAACGTTCTGATCTGGGGCGAACCTGGGCCTCGGCAGACTCCTCCACAGCTCGAGGTCAGAGGGTGGTCGGTCTATGCTGGATCAGTTGACCGTTTCCGACTTCGTCGAACACGTGAATCGCAAGTTCCAGGTCTCACTGGACTCGGGAGACGTGCTCGATCTCGAATTGATCGAAGCCAAAGCGATCGGCGAGAGCCGACAGCCGGTTTCACCCGGGATCCGGTCGCAGGCGTTTTCCCTGATCTTCCGGGGCCCGCTCGACCGCTTGCTTCCCCAGCAGATCTATCCGATCGAGCACCCCACCCGGGGCACCCTGGAAGTCTTCCTGGTGCCCGTCGGATCCGAAGGGGATCCGAACGGATTGCACTATCAGGCGATCTTCAACTGAGGCTTTCTTCACGCCGGCTCGGCCGGGACTCGAAACGCACGGCGGCATCCTGTCCCCAAGGTTGGCGGACATCGCTAGGAGATCACGATGGCAAATCAATACCTCGGTGAAATCTCCCCGGTCGCATTCGGCTTCGCCCCAAAAGGATGGGCCCAATGCAACGGACAGATCCTCCCAATCAACCAGAATCAAGCCCTCTTCTCGCTGCTGGGGACGACCTTTGGCGGCGATGGGGTCACCACCTTCGCGCTGCCCGACCTGAGGGGGCGCGTCAGCGTCAGTAGCGGCAACAACTACGTCTTGGGCAGCCCGGGAGGTGTCGAGAATGTGACCCTGAATGTCAGCCAGATCCCGCCCCATTCGCACGCGCCGGTGTGTTCCACGCAGACCGGGACGTCGGCAGAGCCGGCCAGTCAGGTCTGGGCCGGATCATCCTCCCGTGAGACGCTCTACCAGACCGGGTCCAACGCCAACGGGTCGATGGTCAACGGCGCGATCACGGCGAGTGGAAGCTCGCAGGCTCATACCAACCTCCAGCCGTTCCTCGTCATCAATTACATCATCGCGCTCCAGGGCATCTATCCTACGCGGAATTAACCAGCAGTCGTCCCCTCCCGGAAGCTCTCGCGAGCCTGATTGGAAGGAGCAAGACAGTGCAACCCTATATCGGCCAGATCGCTCTGGTTGGATTCAACTTCGCGCCGGTGGGCTGGCGCTTTGCAACGGTCAGCTTCTGCCGATCTCCCAGTATCAGGCGCTGTTTACACTGATCGGCACCACCTACGGTGGCGACGGGCAGACAAACTTCGCCTTGCCGGACCTGCGCAGCCGCATCCCGATCCACCAAGGACAGGGTTCCGGCACGAGCAATTACACGATCGGGCAGACCGGCGGTTTCGAAGCGGTGACGCTCTCCGACAATCAGATCCCCAGTCATACGCACGGGCGCAATGCTTCACCGGCGGGAGCAATAGCACGTCGCCGGTCAACGGCATCTGGGCCCAGGCCACCGAGCAACTGTACAAAGCCGGCCAGGTTGGAACGGCCAACATGGCCTCCGGTGCCATCGGCCCGGCCGGAGGGAGTCAGCCGCACCCCAACATCATGGCCTACCAGGCACTGAACTACATCATCGCCCTGGACGGGATCTACCCATCGCAAAACTGAGCCACTTCCAGAGAAGGAACCAGGAGACGATCCGATGCCTACACCTGCGTTTCTCGGCCAGGTCATGCCGGTCCCTTACACCTTCGCGCCTGTGGGCTGGGCGTTCTGCAACGGTCAGATCCTGTCGATCGCCCAGAATACGGCGCTGTTTTCCCTGCTCGGCACCCAGTTCGGAGGCAATGGGACGACGACGTTCGGTCTACCCAATCTCCAGGGATGCACGCCAATCTGCGCTGGCCAGGGGGTGGGACTGAGCAGTTACATCATCGGCCAGACCGCCGGCTCCGATTCGGTCACGCTGACTGTGGGCCAGTTGGCCGCGCATTCCCATGGCGCGCTCGCATTCGGCCGAGGCGGCGACACCAATTCGCCTTCGGGCGCGGACTGGGCCAGACCGTCGGGGACGAACACGCCCTTCGGCACGTCGAACCCCCCGGGCGCGATGTCCGCCGCGGCAACCTCGACCGTCGGCGGCGGCCAGCCCCATGAGAACCGGCAGCCGTACCTGGTGATCAACTACGTCATCGCCCTCCAGGGCATCTATCCCACCAGGAGCTAGAACGCTTCACAGACGGAAGGACCACGCAAGGACTGCGTGGGTCCTTTACAAGCCCGACGCGCCAGCGAGTGCATTCCCGACGGGATCCGCGATGCAGTCGCTGGCGCTTCGGGCTCGTAACAGACGTCAGCAGCCCAACTGTCAAGCGCTCGAGATCGGCCGCTCGGGAGAATTCATGGGCAGCGCCACATGCCCGCTCCGCGCGAGGGGATGTCCGAAACGATCCGGTGCGACATCTCGGAGTCCTTCCCCTCGTGACTGAGCCAGGCCGTGGGCTCGATCGTGCTGACGACTTACCAGGCGGGCAAGGTCGAGATGATCGGCTGGGACGGCCGGCAGGTGACCCTGCTATTCCGAGACTTCCCGAAGCCGATGGGGTGGACGTCGACGGCCCGCGGCTGCTGCTAGCGACCCGTTACCAGGTCATCGAGCTGGTCAACGCCCCCTTGCTGGCTTACGAGTTCCTCGAAGGGCAGCCCGGCCGGTATGACGCGCTCTATTTCCCGCGGGTCGCGTACGATACGAGCGATCTGAACGTCCATGACGTGGGATCGTCCCAAGATGGCGGATTGACGATCGCTTGAACTTGACACCTGCGGCAAGATCCCATACCAGCCCGAAGCGCCAGCGAGGGGTCGCCGCAAGTCCTTGCGGCGGAATGGGAAACCCTCGCTGGCGCTTCGGGCTGGTATTCCACGGAGTGCCGATCCCAACTGTCAACCCGGAGATGAGCATTTTGGGACGATCCCCATGACGTGGCCTCTGGCGCACTGCGGCGGTGGTCTGCTCCAGCAATCGGTGGTAGACGCGCAACGGCAGGCGATTGCGGGCCTGGCAATAGGCGCTGTCGCTGAAGGTTTAGCATCCGAACCGGACGACGTGCTGACAGGCGGTGTTGCCGTGGAGAATCTGGAGCAGGAACAGATAGATGGTCATAACCGGGTCGAGGAGGCGCTGGCTTCCGCCACGCGGAGGACGTGTCCCCGAATGATGTGGCTACGTACATAACTGCGGTCGCGAATGGTGAGATTAGGAAACGTGATCCCGCTATCCCGTGCAGTCAAGAATGCAGACACTTGACACGACTGTCTGGGACTGCTGGAATCGTACCCTGCTGCTTCGGAATCGTTCGGCGATGAGCAATCCCCCCTGCCTGGCCCGTTCACTCAGTGGTGAGCCAAAAAAGGAGAACGCGATTCGATGAACCCGAAAACCCGCCTTGTCCTCGACGGGAAGAGCGCCTCATGGAAGGCGCACCTCGGCAAGTGGCGGACGTTCGCCGCGGTCGGGGGCGCCTCGCTGGCCGCCGGCACCAACGCCGATGCCGGGATCGTCTACAGCGGACCCCTCGACGTGTCCCTTTCGGGGGCCGGTGGCTTTGCCTCGAAGGCTTTCTCCGTAGGGACCGTAGTGAAATACAAGGAAGCGCTGAATGCCGGGCCCGGATACGCCGGCATCTTCGGCGGGAAGACCGGTCCGTTCCTGAAATTCGCGTTGAATGCGAGTGGTAACGCCGCCAAGAAATACGCGTCTGGCAATCCCATCCACGCGGCGGGCGCCCTGAATTCCTCGGCGGTGGCACAGACCCACAACAAGACCGCCGGTGGCAAAACCTTTATCCACGGCTCGTTCGGTCCAGGAACCGTGACGGGATTCGTCGGTTTCAAGGCTCCCAACGGCGACCTTGGGTGGATTAAAATCTCGGTGTCGGACATGGGCACTCCGACGTATCCGAACGAGATCACGCTCCTCGGCTGGGCGTACAACAACGTGTCCGGCGGCCCGATCAACGCCGGACAAATCAGCGGCGGCGCGGTCCCCGAGCCCAGCTCGCTGGCCCTGGGCCTGCTGGCCGCCGGCTCGGTCGGCCTGGCCGCACTCCGCCGCGCCAGGACCAGGGCGAAGGTTGCCGAGTAAGAACCTGTCCCAGCCTGTAGGGTGGGTCGAGCCGCATCGCGGCGCTGGCCCACCGTCTCCAGGCTGTCGGCGGACCTGCCGGCTTGCTGTGCGGGTGGGTTCCAACGCTTCCTGTGCCGGTGGGCCAGCGCCGCGATCGAAATCGCGGCTCGACCCACCCTACAAGCGACGACTCTCTGTTGGGCAACCCCGTTGGGGTAGGGGTCTTTTGGGGCCCCCAGACCCAGGGTGCGCCTTCGGCGACCCTGACTTCACCACCCAGCCCCTGGGATTCCTACGCGGAAAGCGTTGCACAACCCCACCCAGGGTCGCCGCAGCCGCACCTGGGGGCGCGGTCGTCAGAGGCCCCGTCGCCTCCGAAGATGGTCACCGCGGTGGTCAGGAGACCCGCGCCGAGCGCCTGTCTCCGATCCGGTTCTTGACTTGCCACTTGCCACTCGCGGCCGAAGGCCGCGCTGCTCGCCCCATTCAGGTGCCCCCGTGAAGACCAGCAAGAAAAAAGTCCTCTTCATCGGCTGGGACGCCGCCGATTGGAAAGCGATTCATCCCTTGATGGATGCCGGCCAGATGCCGCATCTTCAAAACTTGGTGGAGCGCGGGGCGATGGGGCGGTGCGCGACCTTGCACCCGCCGCTTTCGCCCATGCTCTGGACGTCGATCGCCACCGGCAAGCGTCCCTTCAAGCACGGCATTCACGGCTTCACCGAGCCCACGCCCGACGGCCGCGGCGTCCGGCCGATCACTAATCTGTCACGCACGACCAAGACCGTTTGGAACATCCTCAACCAGAACGATTATCGCAGTATCGTCATCGGCTGGTGGCCCAGCCATCCCGCCGAACCGATCAACGGCGTGATGGTCTCGGACCACTTTCACCGAGCCCACCGGCCGATCGACCAGGCATGGCCGATGCTGCCCCACACCGTCCATCCGCCCGAATTACAGGAGGCGCTGGCCGAGTGCCGCATGCATCCTCAAGAGCTGCTCGGCCCGATGATGGTCCCGTTCGTTCCCCATCTCGAAAAGGTCGATCAGCTCAAGGACCGGCGGTTCTCCAGTCTGGGCCAGACGATCGCCGAATGCGTGAGCATCCACTCCGCCGCCACCTGGCTGCTCGACAATCGGCCCTGGGACTTCTTCGCGGTCTATTACGACGCCATCGACCACTTCTGCCACGGCTTCATGAGGTATCACCCTCCGCGCCAGGAGTGGATCAGTGAGGAGGATTTCGAACGGTACTCGAACGTCGTCTCGACCGCCTATCAATTCCACGACCAGATGCTGGGTACCCTCCTGAGCAAGGTGCCCGACGACACGACCGTGATCCTCATGTCGGACCACGGGTTCCACCCCGACCACCTCCGCCCCCGCGCCATTCCGGATTTCCCGGCCGGTCCCGCCTTCGAACATAGCCCCTACGGCATCTTCGTCATCGCCGGCCCCGGCATCAAGAAAGACGAACCCCTCTTCGGCGTGAACGTGCTCGACCTGGCGCCTACCGTGTTGACGCTCTACGACCTGCCGGTCGGCGAAGACATGGACGGCGACGTCATCACGTCGGCGTTCGAGAATCCACCGGAAATCCGCACGATCCCCTCCTGGGACGACGTGCCTGGCAACGACGGCCGCCACCCGCCTCACACCCGGCTCGACCCCGTCGCCGCCGCCGAGGCGATGGAACAGCTCGTCGCACTCGGATATGTCGAGAAGCCGGGCGAAAATATCGAAGAATACATTGCGCACACGGTCGATGAGCTGCGTTTCAACCTGCTGGAAGCGTACCAGGACGGCAACCGGCACGCCGAGTCGCTCGAAATCGCCCGCGACCTCTGCCGCCGCAATCCCGACGATCAGCGCTATGCCCTCAAGCGATTCCTCTCGTGCCAGGCCCTCGGCCACGTCACGGAGATGCGTGAGATCGTCGACGACATGGCCGGTCGCCGTCGTGAGCTGTTCCGGGCCGCCCTCGAGCGGATGGCTGAATTTCGCGACCTGGCGAAACAGCGCTACGAGGAGAAGAAGGCCGCCGCCGGTCAGACGCCCGACCCCGAGGAATGCGACGAGGAGATCCAGTACGAGCTCAACCCGCACGCGCAGCCCGACAAGCCGCGCGAGTTCTTGCTCCAGCCCGACGAGCGCAAGGAGCTCGAGAAAACGCAGAAGCTCAAGCGATATCACCCGGCGATCACCGACCTGCTCCAGGCTCAAACCCTCGCCGCCGAGCAGCGCTTCTCCCCGCGCTGGCGATCCTGGAGCGGCTCGGCTCGACGCAAACCATCGGCCCGGCGATCCTGCTCCAGACGGCCGACCTCCTGCGCCGGTTGCATCGCCTGCCCGAGTCGGAGATGGTCTACGACCGAGCCCTGGCGATCGACCCCGACAACACCCAGGCCCATCTCGGCATCGCCCGCCTGGCCCTGCGTCGCCGCGAGTACCAGCGCGCCGCGGACGCCGCCGGCGAGGCGTTGGGCCTGCTCTATTTCTCGCCGATGGCCCACTTCCTCCAGGGCGTCGCGTGGGTGGGCCTCTGCGAATACGCCCGAGCGGCCGACTGCTTCCGAACCGCGCTGTCGCAGAACCCGCACTTCCCGCAAGCCCATCTGATGCTGGCCCGAATGCTCAAGTTCCGGCTCAACGATCCTGAGACCGCGGCCGAGCATTTCCATTGGTATCACGAGATGCATCGCCGCCGGCCGGAGAAACCCTCCGCGCGGGCGGCGGGTGGGAAGCCGGCCGAGACTGCCGCGCCGCGCCTGTCCTCATCCCCACGCACCTCGATGCCCCCCTCCCGCCGCTAGGCGACGACGTCTTGATCGTGAGCGGCCTGCCGCGTTCGGGCACGTCGATGGTGATGCAAATGCTTCACGCCGGTGGGATGCCGATCCTCACCGATACGCTCCGCGAGGCCGACGAGGACAACCCCAGGGGCTACTTCGAACACGAAGCCGTGAAGGCGATGTTCCGCGACCAGGGCTGGCTGACCGAGGCGCGCGGCAAGGCGTTGAAAGTCGTCGTCCCGCTCGTCTGTCATCTCCCGACCGGCTGCAACTACCGGGTCGTCCTGATCGAACGCGACTGCAACGAGATCCTCGCCTCGCAAGCGAAAATGATCGCCCGGCGCGGCGAATCGATCGAGGACACCCCCGACCGTCGCGACCGCCTCCGCCGCGAATACGACCGCCTGATCGCCCAGACCGTGGGCCTGTTGAGTCATCGGGACGATGTGTCTTTATTGCGAATTCGGCATGGAGACGTCATTCGCGATCCCCTGGCGGCCGCGAATGTGTTGAACCGATTCGCCGGCGGAGAGCTGGATTTCGCCAGGATGTCAACGGCCGTCGATCGCTCGCTGCACCGCAACCGCCGGGTGACGGTCGGCGCGTGAAATCGGCGGGTAGCCGTTCCCATCTTAACACCGTCACGTCCTACATCTACGGTTCGAACTCGGCAAGCCTGTTCGGATCTACGTTTATTGTGAATCTCTCGCCCAATGATGTCGAAGCGGTCGACTACCTGTATCCCACCGGTGCCCAGACGATCAATTCGGGCGATGTCTTCGGCCTGTTGAACGTCCAGTACACGGTGGCCGCCGACGCGGTTCGCGGCAGCAGCGGTACCCTCGGGATCGGCCCGGATACCTTGCTCTCCGACGCCACCGGCGCCATCGTCCCCTTCACACTCCAGTCGGGATCGATCACTATCGGCACGGCCTCGATACCCGAGCCTTCGAGCGTGATCTTGCTGACGATCGGCTGCGCCGCGGTTGTGGTCCGTTCCGCGAGAAGACGGTCCGCACGATCGGGGCGTTGATCCGACCGGGCTCGGGCGCATTCGCCGCGCCGATCTCAGACGACCGGCTCCTCGCTCAAGAGTTCCTTGCTCTTATCGTGGGAACCCGGAGCAAAGGGTGTGGCTTCAACCTGCGGCGATTCGAGGTTCGCCGCCGCGAGGTAGACCGCCTTGATCACGCGCTTGCGCGCGCCGATCAAGAGGTATTGAAAAACGAAGGTGAACAGCAGGGCCGGCGTGATCGCGGAGGATTGGATGACCGCGGAGAAGCCCTCGTCTCCGATCGCTGCAACCATCCCGATCCCCGCGATCGGGCTGAGGGCGTAGAAGGGATACGCCGCCTCGTTGGGCCCCATCGGTCCCCTGGCCCACACCTGGATCGTGCCGCCAACCATCGGCAAGGCCCAGGTCAGGAACAGGAAGAGGCCGAAGAAGGTCTTGGCCCGCCCCGCGAATCGGAGCTGAAAGTACTGCAACGCCAGGCCGAAATAGGTGACGATCAGGACTGCGGTCGCCAGCGCCAGGGGTAACGATCCCCGCGGCCGGCCGTAGTTCGGCTCACTCTCTCCCGGGAAGGACCAGGCGATCGTACCGGCGGCCAGTACGATGCCGGCGATCAGCGCCAGCGCGACCCCGTTGATCGACAGGTCGTCCCACCACGGAAGCCGGTTGCGTCCTTGTTTCTGGGCTCGCCACAGGCCCTTGTAATACTCGGCCTGGTTGGGGGTGACCATCATGATCAACATGATCGCCGGGACCACCAGGAGATACAGGGCGACCACCTCCAGGATATTGTACGCCTCCTGTCTCCAGATCCCACCGAGCACCAGGCCCGCCAACGTCACCATGGCGATGATGGCCTGAGGCTTCGACAGCGGATGCAGCCGCGCCGATTGCATCTTCCGACAGCAGGCCAGCAGGATGAAGAACAAGAACGGAAGCTGGTAGAGCAGGATCACCGGCACCCAGGGGAGCGACAGGCCGTAGAAGCTCATCCGCTGTTCGCCCTCGGCCAGATTGATCGAAAGCCATCTTCCTCCCAGAGCCATATTAAAAAACAAGAATATCAGGATGATTACGACGCCGATCACGTTGGCCGTGGCGGTCCTAGATTTCGAGATGAGGCCGTTGAGCAGCGCGAGTCCCTGGAAGCACCAGGCGGTTGTGATCAGGACGATCATCAGTTGGATCGCCGCGGCCAGACTCGGGACGCCGAAGGCCATGCAGATCAGGAGGAAGGGAAAGGTGGAGGCGAAGAGCAGATACTCCCGGATCGGCGCTCCGAAGAAGAAACCGAAGGTCAACTCAGTGGGTGTCATCGGCGTGACGCGGTGGAAGTCGAGGATGCCGGAGGCACGCGCGCCGCTAACCGACGCGTTGACCTGCGAGGCTCCCATGATGACCATGATGATGATCTGGAGACACAGCAACCATCCAGCCGCGCCGCCGGAGACGAACATGTCGAGCTCGTAGCCCGCGTAGGCGATGCACAGGCACAAGACCACGACCACCACTAGCGCCGAAAAGAAGGCCTGGGGCCGTAGCCGCGACCGGACGTGCTTGATGAGGATCGGATTCTCGAGCCATTGGCGCAAACCGTCCCAGTTCATCACGAAAGCTCCTTGGACCCCACCTTGAGGAACAGGTCTTCGAGGTTATCCCGGCGGCGGGCGAACCCGGAGATCCGGACCCCCTGCCCCACCAGCCTGGCGAGCAGCTCGCTGGCGGCCTCGGCATCGCCCCGGTAGCGAAACTCATAGATATGGTCGTTCCGGCGCTCGATCGCCCCGGCCCGATCGTCGGCGCCCACGATCCATTCGAATTGTTCCACCCCGGACAGGACCTCGACCGAGAGGAGCGAGTCGCCCATGATCCGCTGATTCACCTCGTCGATCCGTCCGCTCACGATGATCTGGCCTCGCTCCATGATCGTGACCGACGTGCAGAACTCGTTCATCTCGGCCAGGATGTGCGAGGAGATCAGGACCGTCTTCTTTTCCTCGGCCATCCGGCGGAGGATATTCTTGAGGTCGATGCGGCCCTGGGGATCGATCCCGCTGGCCGGTTCGTCGAGCAGCAGCACCCGGGGATTGGGGATCATGGTCTTGGCGAGCATCAGCCGCTGGCGCATCCCTCGAGACAGCTCGACGACCATCGCCTCGCGCTTCTCAGTGAGGCCCACCATCTCGAGGTGTTCGTCCACGGTTCGGCGCCGGCGGGGCTGTTCCAGACCGTAGCTGGCGGCGAACAGGTCGAGGAACTCCCAGACCCTCAGGTCTTCGTAAACCGGCGGGAAGTCGGGCATGAAGCCGACCATCCGGCAGACGTCACGGGGATGCTCGCGGACGTCGACCCCCATGATCTCGATCTCACCATAGGTCGGCTCCAGTAGGCCGAGCATGGCGCGCATCGTGGTCGTCTTGCCGGCGCCGTTAGGACCGATCAGCCCGCAGACCTCGCCCGGCCCGACTTCCATCGACAGGTCGCGCACGGCGCAGACGTCGTCATAATCGACGCGCAAATCCTTGATCCGGATCATTCTGGGGATCTCCCACCACCCGTCGTCCCGCGAGGGTTTCCGTCACTTCGCTGCTGCTGGCATCGCTCGGCGTGCGGCCGCTTCAATTCGTCGTTTCAGCCCGGCGAACTCGCCCGCCGACCATACGGCTTCGGCTTCGTCGACAATGGCCCTCAGTTGATTCGTCAGATCCTGGATTTCCTTGTGGAGCAAGTCATTGGATTTCTCGGCTTTCGCGAGCTGGGAGAGCTTTCCACGGACTTGCTCTTCGATCGGCATCGCGCGCTCGATGAGCGCGAGGACTCGCTGGTGATCGGCGGCCGGAACTTCCTGCTGGATCCTCTTCTCCAGGCGAGCTTCCCGGGCCCTGGCGAGTTCCCATTCCGCCTGCTTGGCCTGCTCTTGGACTCGGGCCTTTTCGACCTCGATCTGGAGTTGCTTGACACGCTTCGGCTTGGTGTATTCGACCAGGAGTTTCTTCTTGACTTCGAGCTGCTGGAGCGCGTCCAACCTCCGGGGCTCTTCCCGCTCGGCTGCGGCGACCTTGTCGGCATAGAGGTATTGGAGATCGAGGTCCGTGACGGATTTACTTGCCAGCTTCTTAATTCGATCCAGCCGGTCCTGCGCGAGCCCGACCCGGTCCCGCGCCCGATCCAGGGCGGAGCGGGCCAGCTTGATCTCTCCTTCCACCGTCGCCAGGTCCTGCTTGAAGATCCCCTCGGTGTATTCCGTGACGGCGATCTCGGCGACCTGGCGGGTCAACTGGGCGTTTTGATAGTTGGCCTTGGCGGATTCGGTATCGATCCGCTGCCTGATGAGCTGATCTCGGAGGCTCTGCCCAGACACAGGATCCTTCAGAATCCGCTCGGCCAGGCCGATCAGCCTGACGTAGACGCCATTCAAGGACCGCTGGTCCTCGGCGAGGAGCCGTTGATGTGATGCCGGCTCGAACCCCGGAACGCCGGGCGGGGTTCGAGCCAGATCATCGTCAAGGGCGGGTTTCGACGGCTGGCTCCCGAACACCGCCGCGAACAACCCCAACGCTCCTGTCCCGGAAGACGAGTGACCGGCCCCTCGTCGGATCTGAGGTTTCAACTGGTCGAATCGCGCCGACGCCCATTCCCCCTCCGCCTGATCCACGAGCGACTCGAGCTGGCTCGTCAGGTCTCGAAGCGCCGTCTCGAGCGTGGGGTCGGGTTTCCCGCCTTTGACGAGCTGATCCCGCTTCGCCTCGATCGCGGCCTGGATCGGATACGCCTTCTGGACGAGCGATAGGAGACGTTGGTCAACCTCAGAAAGGTTGAACCGCTCCGTCGTCCTCTTGACCTTGATGAGTTTGGCTTTCTCCAGCTCCCAGGTCGCTTGGCAAGCCAATTCATCCGATCGCGTCTTGTGGAACTCAGAGTTAAGTAGCTTGATGGTATGGCTCTTGGTGTATTCGTCAAGCACTCTCTGCTTGCTTTCGGCCGCTTCGAGCACAAACTCACACTTTTTCTCGACAAGCTGGGCGCTGAAGACGCCAGCCGTGTAATTGTCCCTCATGACGAGATCGGAGGCGGACTGGTTCTTCAGGAGCGCCTTGATCTTGGCCAGTCGTTGCTCGGCTTCCGGAACGGCTTTCCGGGCGCTCTCCAGGTCGAATCTGGCCCACTGGATCTCGGATTCCACGGTCACGTTCTCCTGGACGTAAGTCACCTTCTGGTATTCGTCCAGTTCCATCTGGGCGACCTCGCGCTCGCGATGGGCGACCTGGTAACGGGCTTCGGCCGATCGGACCTGAGATTCGGCGCCGTCGAGCTGGTCCTGGAGCTGATCGGCCGCTTCGGCCTTCTCGAGGATAAGGGTGGCGAGGCCGACCAGCCGGTCGTCGTTCCTCTTCAGAGCTTGCTGAATCCCCGAGACGAACGTCCGGAAAGACGGCGGGGCGGGCACGGCAGACCCAGGTTTCGATGGGTCCTTGTCATCGCCTCGGGCGGACTTCCCCTGCCCGCTCAGCAGGCCGATCGCGACGATCGCGGTGGCGATAACCGCTAAGAGGGACACACGAAGACCAGCCCGGGACCGGCGCGAAGGCGATTCTTCGGTCTTCCGATCGTCCACGGTGGTCGAGGAGCCTAACGACGTCATGACGATCTCCTTGCTCGGATAGGCGGATTCGAGAGGAAGCAGGAGCCCGGAGATCGATTATCTCTGATAGATCGGCAGATAGCGATATTCCACCGACAGTGCGAGCACCGCCATCGACGTGCAATAGTTGCGGCCGCCGGTGCGGTCGTGGGCGTCGTCGGAGAGCCAGCTCCCGTCCTTGCCCTGGTGAGCGAGCAGGATCGCGACGAGCTTGGGATAATAAGAGAGGAAGTACTTGTCGCCCATCTGGAACATGGCGATCGAGGCGTAATACACCTCATAAAAGAAGGACGTGCTGGACCACTGGGGCGGGTGCTTGAGCAAATACTCGGCGCCGGCGACCGCCTCCTTGGTCAGGTGCTGGCCGCAGATTTCCAGGGCGAGGATGCCGGTCCCGGTGCGGGGATTGTTGGGGCTGTTGCCGGATTGGTAACCGAAGCCGCCGTCGCGCACGGCACAACGCTTGATGTAATCGATGGCGCGGTCGATGTTCTCGGAAGGGACCTCGCAGCCGGCGGACTTGGCGGCGCGGAGGGCCATGAGCTGCCAGCCGCTGACGCTGATATCGCTGTCGTCGCTGGTCGGCTGGTAGCGCCAGCCGCCGGCGTTTTCGCGGCTCTTGGTGCGGTTCTGCGCGGCCAGGATCAGCTTGACCGCGCGGACCAAGACCGTGCGGACCTGGCCGGCGACTTCGGGGTCGTCGATCATGCCGATGACCTCTGCGAGCATGAGCGTGCTGATGCCGTGGCAGTACATCGGGCCGTTGCTCGAATTGGAGGCGATCACGCCGTTGGAACGCTGGTGCTCCAGGACGTATCGGATTCCGCGCTCGATCGACTCGCGATATGGGCCGGGCTCGCCGGGCACGTGACCGGCGGCGAGGAACGCCATCACCGCGAGCGAGGTGACCGAGGTCGCGGGCCCGAACCCGCCGGAGTCCCACGCCCCGTCGGGCCGCTGGGCCGTTCGAAGATACTCGAGAGCCCGGTGGATCGCGGCATCGGAGGCGGATGGGGCCGCCGGCTCGGCCGCGCGCGTCGGAACCGGCCGGACCAAACTCACGGCCAGAAGCAGCACCACGAACGTCTTCAGCGGCGGAGTCTGTCGGGGATTCATGGGCGATCCAAGTTGGCCGGGAACGGATCAAACGTTATTCGGCCTTCTTGTCAGCGGCTCCCGCGGCGATCTCGCGGAAGTAGAGCTGGATGAGCCGTACGTAGTCCTCGCGATAACGTCCTTGCGATGACTGGAGGATCTCGGTCCGGAGATGGCCGGGGAGCTCGCCCCAGGTCCGCCCCGTCTTGCGCCGGATCGTCTCCTTGAGCTCGGCCAGATCGACGTCCGCCTGGTGGCCCGGGTCGACTCTGGGGATCGCGCGGAGAGCCAGCGGGAACCGTCGGCGACGGCTCGGATGCGGGCTCGGCTTCGGCCAGGTCACTGTCCGGGAGGGATGGTCCGGCGAGGCGATCCTCTGCGGCCTGGGCGGCGGCCATGAGGTCGCGGGCCGCCTCGCGCATCGCCTCACGCGCGGCCGGCACGGCCTGGCCGGCCTGGTCGGGCTCGCGGGCCTGGGCGAGCTGGCGGGCGGCGCGGCGGATCGCCTCGCGCGCCTCGCCGAGCGGCGGATGTCCTTCCGCAGGTGCATCGCCAGGCACCGGGGAGGGCCCTTGGGCCACGGCTTCAGCCGCCTGGAGGTCGGCGCGGAGCGCCGCGGCGAGGTCCTCGGCGAATTGCGCGCCCCGCTCGACCATGTCGGAGGCGTGGCGCTGGGCGTCGCGGGCGTAGGGCGTCTGGCCTTGTGCCAGGTGTCCGGTCGCCGCGTCCATGGCATCCGCAGCATAGGCGCGAAGGTGATGGGCGGCCTCGAAAGCGGGATACAGGCCGCGATCGGTGAGCGGTCGAACCCGATCGCGCAGATCGCTCAGCGCACCACCGAGGGCAACGGCCTGGTGGCGGACCGCCTGCTGTGGCTCGACGTGTCGGCCGAGGACCGCCTGCACGCGTTCCCGAATGTGCCGCTCGCGGCGGACGAGGTCCTTCGCGGTCGCGACGTGCCCCGGGTTCAAGGCCAGCTCAGAATCGGCGGGCGTGGGCGGGTCGGCCTTGGCGGGCTTTGGGCTCGGGGCCGGCTGGGCAGGACGGGCGGCGAGGGCATCGAGGGCCTCGGCGGCCCGGGCGCGTGCGTCGGCCAGCCGGGCGGGCGCGGGCCTTCCCCCGACGGCGGGATCCTCGTCGATCTGGGCGGCGCGTTCGACCAGCTCGGCGGCATGCTGGACTCGTGCCAGAGCCTCGTCCTTGTGATCCAGAGGCAGGCGGGCCAGCTCGGCGGCGATGGCGCGCTGGCGGATCGCGGCCTCGGCCGGGTCGGCCAGGGCCTCGGGCTCGTTGAGGGCGCGCTCGGCGCGGGCGAGCGCAGCGACCTGCACCTGCGGTGACGGGCGATCCATCAGACGGTCGGCAAGGCGGGTCGCGGCCTCGACGGCCGCGCGGACGGCTGCGGCCGCGCCATCCTTCGCCTGCGGATCGGCCAGGACGTGAGCCGCACGCTCGGCGAGCCGGACGGCCTCGGCCTGGTCCAGCGCCGCGTCAGGGGCTTTGAGGGTCCGCAGCGCGTTGGCCAGCCCGCGCTGATCCTCAGCCGCCGCGGCTCGCTCACCCTCGGCCTCAGCCTCGCCCCCTTGGGCATGGGCGAGCGCCTCCTGGACATCGTGCTGATCGTCGGCCAGCTCGGCCGCGTGGTCGTCATCCGGATCGTGGCCATTGAGCTTCTGCTCGAGGCGGTCCATCGCCGCACGCGACCGGACCTCGGCCAGGGGAAGGGCCGCGCGCCGCTTCCCGCTTCGAAGGGTCGCGCAGGTCCTTCAACACGTCGGCCAGCTCCGAGGCGCGCCTGAGGGCGCAGGCGCGCTGCGGCTCGAGGCGAGGCGGGGGCTCCATCTCCTTGAGCGCGGTCACGGCGCGGGCCTGGCGGTCCGCGGCGTCGCCGAGGCGACGGGCCAGCTCCTCGGCGGCCTGGGCGGTCGTCGCGGGTTTGTCCGCACGGGGCTCGGTCTCGCGGAGGTGCTGGGCGATCTGGCCGGACAGCTCATTCGTCAACCGCCGCGCCTCGTCGAACTTCGGGCGGTAGGTCTCCTGCCGGCGCCAGATGTCCGGCAACTCGTTCGCCAACCGGTACAGCGCCTGACGCGCCTCGTTCTTGGCCTCGTCGATGGCTTGTGGCGAGAGGAACTTCAGCGTCTCGACGGCGCGTGCGGTCTTGTTCACGGCCTCGCGAGCGGCTTCGTGGGGGAAGCGGTTCCGTCCCTCCTTGCCCTGCGGAGGCTGGATCGTCCGGGCCATGCCGAGGATCGCTTCCTGGCGGCGGGCGAGCGACTTCATCCGGGCGGCGAGCGCCGCTTTCTCCTCGGCGCTGAGCTTGTCCTGGTCTCGGAGTTTGGGGAGGGTCTCGTCGATCTCGCGGTTGATGGCATCCTGGCGGCGCGCCAGCCGGCCGGCGAGGGCCTTGGGATCGGCCGGAACGTCCTCGAGGTCCTGGGCGAGCCGTCTCAGCTCGTCCTCGGCGCCCTCGAGTCGCTGGCGGGCCTGGTCGATGTCTCCGCGCTCGATGGGCTCGATCGGCTGGCGGACCGTCTCGATGTTGAGTCGCGACCGGTAGTTCTCGGCCAGCGGCTGATCGACCTCCAGGGCCAGGCGCCGGGCATCGTCCTCGAGGGCGCGCTGGGCTTCGGCCAGGGCCTTCAACTCGGGGGCATGCCGGGCCGGGTCGGCCGCTTGCCGCGACTCCTCGCGCTGGCGATCGGCCAGAGCGCGGGCCTCGCGGGCCAGCCGATCGGCCTCCCGGATCTCGGCCTCGAGGAGGGCGCCCCGCAGGTCGGGAGACTCGTGGATCAGGGCATCGAGCTCGTGGCGCACGGTGTTCTGCCGGGCCTGGAGCCGATCGAGCTGGGCGCGGTCGGGATCGTGG
Source organism: uncultured Isosphaeraceae bacterium (assembly GCA_963845695.1). Taxonomy (GTDB): domain Bacteria; phylum Planctomycetota; class Planctomycetia; order Isosphaerales; family Isosphaeraceae; genus CAWJTV01. Next base: position 347,937 of record CAWJTQ010000033.1, read on the forward strand.
GGGTTTTCGGCTTCGTCGGCGATCTGCTGCTGACGCGCGGCCAGCGCATGGAGCCGGTCCAGGCGCGCCTCATCCGGATTCTGTTCATTCAGCTTGCGACGGAGTTCCTCCAGGCGGTCGCCGACCGCGGCGAACCGGTCGCGCGCCTGCTGGAGGTCGGCGGGACGACGCTCGGGGTCCTCCTCCTGGCGCACTCGTTCAAGCTGGGCGCGGGCGGCCTCGGCCTCGAGCTCGGCAATCTGGCGAGCGGGCCGGGCCATCGGCTGGTGCTCGGGATCGTGTTCGAGCTCGCCAGCGAGGAGCTTGAGGTGGTCGATCAGGTCGCGGGCATCGGCCTCGCGCGCTTCGACGGCCTCCTGACGCGCCTTGTCCCATCGGCCCTCGCCGTGACGAGCCGCCTCGGCGGCCTCACGCAGCCGTTCGGTCTCTTGACGATTGGCCTCGGCGGCCTTGCGGAGCGCGTCGAGCTTCGCCCCGACCGACTCGCGCCGCTGTCGGCTCAGCCGCATCCGGAGCGGTTCGACACCGGCGACGATCGCGATCTCCTGGGGGGCCGACCAGACGACGTTGGGGCCCTTGGGCGCGGGCCGATTGTCGGCGACCCGGACCCGGTACGTCAGTGTCTGACCGGGCTCGAGATGCAACGGGGAAAACGCCAGCAAGGCCACGCCACGGGCCGAGCGCGTGTCCAGGCCGGCCGCCTTGACCGACACGTGGCCCGTCTCCGATTCGGCACCGGCCGACCCGCCGCGACGGATGGCGTAGTGCAGCTCGATCGAGGCGACCGCGACATCGTCGCGCAGCCGCAATTCCCAGGGTGAGTCGATCGTCCGGGCCGGCCTCTGGAACCCCTTCGAGACGCGGTAACGTGAAGGTGGGCGGGGCATCCGGGTGGACGATCACCCGGCGCGGGGGCTCGGGGCGGTTGGCAATCCCGTGCTCGTCGCGCAGGGCCAGGGTGTACGGTCCGGACTCCTCGGCGACGAGCGTCGCCGAGCCGCTACGGCCGCTGTCGGCCAGGGTCGCCGCGACGGGCTCCGACGCCGCCCCCGACGGCTTCGGCCACCCGACCTCGATGGAGCGGACCGGCCGGCTGGGCGTGATGTCGAGCGTGACCCGGCTCCCTTCGAAAGCGTCGATCCGGGCCGGGTCGCGAGCGATCGTGGCGGGTCGCCTGGTATAAGGAGGTGGCTCGACCCGGGCCGCGATCGCCACGGCGGCCGGTGGCTCGAGCGCCGTGATCCGATAACGCGGGCTCGGCGTCTCGCCACAGACGACCCGGTACGACATCGAGCGTACCAGCCTGGGCAGAGTCAGCGCGAACCGGCGAGCGGACGGATCGGACGGAGCCGACGGATCGGATCCGGTCGTCGTCGGCATGGCGATTCGCTGCGGGCCGGCATCCCCTTCGGAGGTCCATTCCAGCCAGGCCGAATCCGGCGTCGTGCCGATGCCGAACCAGGGGCGAACGCTCGCCGAGATGGCCAGGTCGGAGCCGATCGCCAGGACTTGATCGCCCGGCGCGACGGTCACGAGGAATCGGCCGACGCGGTCAACGTCGGCCCAGGGCATGAGGAACCGTCGGGCGAGCCTTCCGTACGATTCTGGCTGGAAGCGCGCGGGGACCGCGAACAGGCCGATGGCGAGTAATCCCACGGTCAGCCTCCGGACGGCCCGCGGCCAGGAGACGGCGTCCGCCGGCCTGACCGCCCGGGATTGCGCGACCGCTTCCTCGGCCAGGGCGGCGATCAAGGCGGGCGAGCCATGAGGATGGGTCGCACCATCCAGCAGCGACACCGCACCGGTCAGCCGCTCGCCCAGCTCAGGGTGTCCCCGCTCGGCCACCGCCGCCAGGTCGAACGCGCCAAACCGTCGAACCAGTGGCCGCAGGGTGGTGAGGATAAAGACCAGACCCGCGACGGCCAGCCAGACTCCCCAGATCGCCCAGCGCACGATCTGCGGCAACACCCAGACGAAGTCGGCCGCCATGCCCAGAACGGCTCCCAGGACCAGGGTCAACGCGGTCGTACCCACGCCCTTGAGGAGAAACGCCGTGCGGAGCCGCCAGCCGAGCCGTCCCAAAGCCCGACGGATCGGACGGGGCAGCGAAGGGTTCGCGGAACGGATCGGGATCGTGCCTTCGCTCATCGCGGTCATCTCCTTCGACCAGACCGAGACGGACACCCACGCCAGGAATGCCGGCGACGGACACATCCAGCCTACGCATGTCCGCACTCTCCCGCAATCGTTGTCCGAATCGGCGGCGTCTTCGGAGCCACCCTGACCGAGCGCCAGCGATTTCCTACGCAGGATCCCTGAACCGCGCACGCCTTTGGATCGTTCCCGATTCCCGGTTCCGAGTGGGGATGGTTCTGAGATCTGGAATCTGGAATCTCGTATCTGCCATCCCTCTTTGGTTGCGCCGAGGTGGCCGGCGTCGCGCCAGGTCAGCCGCGGAGGCATGCCTCGCAATCCCATCGCCGAAGGCGGCGAGCTCCGTGCCAGCCGGCGAGGAGCACCACCGCCGTCATCCCGGAGATGATCGAGGCCGGCTCCGGAATGGAAGCCCCGGTGATCGTCACCGTCCCCGACGTGCTCATGTACGAAGTGTACGAGGTCTCGGTACCGTTGACGAAAGTGTCAAAGAAAGTGTTCGTGCCGGCGAAGAGCGAGCCGTTGCCCGAGGTCGGCACGAGGCTGACCGCGAACGAATCGCCGACCCCCGGTGGGGAAAGCGTGGACGCCGTAATCGTCAGGCTCGCCAGGAGGTAGCTGGTGCTCGAAGAGATGCTCACCGGGTTGCCGCTGGCAGTGTAGTCCAAGCCGATGAATGAGTCGTTGGGATAGACCGTCGTCGAGTTGTACCCGCCAGGGGTGGACGACTGGTAATCGTTACTGTCGCCGTAGAACACATAGGCAGAATTGTTGAGGTATCCGAAGCTTTGACTGCCGAACGCGAGCTGTGTCCCGTCCACCCCGTTATTCGTGATCTGGAGTTCAAATCCAGCCTGGTTGATCATATCGGGAGTGCTGGGACTGGCCGTGCTCGTGAGATACACGTTCAAGGTCCCCGTTCCTCCCGCCGACACCGAGGTGCTCTCGATCGTGACGATCAGTTCCGCCCGCGCCGGAACGGCGAACCCGGCCAGAGGTAAGGCGAGGCACAAGAGCCACACTCGTCGTGACATAACAGATCCTCCTTAATGGGTGGTCGGCAAGGGAGGGGGAACCGCACGTTTACCGCCAACGCCACGGTGCCTGCCATCGGCCAGTCGAGATATTGCAGCGAATACGATGATTTCAAATCAGTCAATCGACCGCAAGACTTGTCTCCAAAAAGCAACTCGATTGGATCTCTGATCCGAAATGACACGTTTCGGAAGCCGTAAATGCCGGTCAGAAATCCACTTGCGGCCACCATCATCGGATTCTGGCGGGAGTTGGGTTTCCGAGCGTGACGACCAGGAGTCCTGGAAGTTCCGGCAGATTTCCGGCGATGGGGTTGCGTGACCGGTTGCCTGGCGATCGTCCGGCAGGCCGAACGTGATCCCAACCGCTTTGGTTATCGATCGTTACGCCTTCCGAACGTGCCATTCATCTCTGATCCCGAGTGAGAGCGGTTTACACCGGGCGTGCACCCCACCAGAACCCGTTCAACGGAATCCTCCTGACTCCGTTCGCGAAGGGAGAGAACCCGATCGCTCTCTCCCTTCGTGTGGAACGGTTCCACGCGCATCCATCTCAATTGTGAAGCGCTCTCGCTCATCCCAGGGACAGACCCGAACCCAGTTTGCGGTTCTTCGAGCGAGTGGCCAGCAGCAGGTCGAGCACCCCACCGAGCCGTCGCCGTTGACGTCGGCGCTGACGGGCGTCCAGCCCATCTGCGAGGCCTGGCCGATGCTGGCGGCGACCTCGTTCAAGTCGTTCTGGTCGACGATCTCGTCGCCGGCCACATCCCCGAGCAGTCGGTAGAAGTGGTGCACCGCGATCTGACCGTTAGGCAATTTGATGTCAACCTCGTAGTAGCCGTCGGCGGCCGTCGTGTTGGGACTGCCACCGATGCCACCGGAGCCGAAGTCGATCTCGATGGCATGGTCGATCACCGTGAGGGTCGTCGGGCCTGAGAGCGGAACCGTCGTCTTGCTCGACGGGTCGCCAGCAAGATCATACTTGTAGATCTGGATGTCGGGCGATGAGGTCCCGACCGAATCGACGATCGACGTCAGCTCGTCGCCGCTCTGGCTGTCGCTCTCGTTGAACCCGAGATCGAGATAGCGGATATACGACCGGCTCGAGCTGCCGTGCTCGACCGTGAAGCCCGTGACCTGAAGCGCGCTGGGCTCTGAGAAGACCTCGTTCGAGAAAGTCACATTGGGACTGGACGGGGCGCTTTGCAGGTTGCCGAGGGCATCGAGTCCGATGCTATAGAACGAATAGCTGTGCGACTGACCATCGGTGAGGCCCTGATAGGTCATCGTCGAGTGATAGTTCCCCTGGCTGTCGGCAAAGCCCGCCGGGATGGCATAGGCGCCGACTTCCTGGTAAGTGCCGCCGTCCACCGAGACGAAGACCTCGAAATAGGACAGCGCGGCGCCGCCGGGGTCGTCACCGGTCAGGTCGAGCGTGAAAGTGCCCGAGCTGTTGACCGAGCTGGGGTTGGTCCCCGTCGTGCCGTCGACGGTCGTCACCGGCGGAGTCAGGTCGGGGAGATAGGTGCTGGCCTCGATCAGCGGCTTCTTGTTCTCGATATTGCCGGCGAGGTCGTGGGCGATGCTATAGAAGGAATACGTCGTGTTGCTCTGGCCGGTGTAGGTGGCCGTCGGATGGGAGGCCGGGACGTTCGTCCAGAACGACCAGGATCCCCCGTTGATCGCGACGTAGATGTCGTACGACGCGACGCCGGAAGGCGTGCTCCCATTGGCACCCTCGGGGTCGGTGCCGGTGACGGAGACGGCGAAGCTGAGGCTGGTGCCGCGCGCCGCCAGCGGATCGACGGAGCTGGTGGGCGGAGTGGTGTCCATCAACCAGGAGATCGAGAGGGTTCCCGAGCCCGAGATCCCATTCTGGTCCTGGATGTCGGCGGCGTTGACGATCAAGGTGTAATTGCCCTCGGCCTCGGTCAGCGTGCCCAGGCCGCCGATCGCGTAGGTCGAGGTCGTGCCCGAGACGAGGGTGAGCGAGATGCCGCTGTTGATCAGGTTGACCCCGTTGTTGTCGGTCAGTGTCAAGGCGCCCTGGCTGAGGCTGCCGGTGTTGATCGGCTCGCTGAAGGTGACGTCAACGGTCAACACGGCGGTGTTCGTCGGGGTCGAGACCGGAGTGATCGAGCTGATGCTGAGCGAGCTGGCTACCGTGGTTGTGGCCTCGGCGGCCTCGGGGGTCGCCTCCACGTTTCCGGCGTTGTCGTAGGAGATGCTGTAGAACGAGTAGCTATTCCCCAGAGCACCGTCATAAGTTGCGGAGGTCGCCGTCGTCCCCACGAGCCAGGGGGTGTAGGAACCGTCATCCACCGAGACGTAGATGTCGTAGCCGGCGAGCCCGGAGCCGCCGGGATCGTCCGACCCGCTCCAACTGACGGTGAAGTCGAGGCTGGTGGTGGCCGGCAGCGCGGCGACCGTGCTGCTGGGCGGAACCGCGTCGATCGTGTTCGACGTGATATCCGTCGTCATCGGCGGCTGGGTGTCGAAGGTGATCGTCGCCTGGTTGTTGATCACCGTGCCGGTGGGGTCGGTCGCCAGCGGGTTGACGGTGAACGTGACGTAACCCTCGCCGTCGCCTTCACTGTCGTCAGGCGGGAGGAAGCCCTGGGTCGTGGACGGCTGACCCGTCGTCGGGTCGATGGTGGTCAGGGTCCAGTTGATCGTGTCGGTGGTCGGGTCGATGCCCGCGACGATCTCGACATCGACGCCGGAAGCGAGGGTGACCAGGCCGGTGTAGAAGCTCTGGCCGGCCGGGACGTCGATCACGGTCGAGCCGAAGACGATCTCGCCGAGCTGGACGGTCTGAGGATCCAGCGTGGACGGGAGCGGATCGCTGATGGTGACCACCTCAGCCGAGGCCGTGGCCGTCGAGGCGTTGACGAAGTCGATGCGATAAGGCACCGCGTCGGTGGCCGTGATGAAGCCGGCAGCACCATAACCGGTCGGCCCGATCTTGTCGTTCGGGTCGTGCGGCACCACGACCGGAGAGTCTCCACCTTCTTCTGTGCCGAGTAGACTCTTGAGGAGCTTCTTCAACAGGTCGGACTTGGCGTCATTAAACAACTTCTTCCACAACTCCTGCCCATGCTTGTTGAGACCCTGAAGCGTTCTCTGCAAGGCGTTCTTGCCCCAATTGCCCGAGCCCCAGCTCTTGAGCAGCTTGCCCTCCGCAGGTCCGGTGGGAATTGCTGATAAAATGGCATCCCCGGCGATGTCCCAACCGCTCTTGCCCAGGTCGCCGTCGATCGCATGCCCGATGACTCCACCGACCACACTGGCTCCGGCACTGACTCCGGCCCCGGCCAAGAGGCTGAGACCTCCCGTGGCTCCGATCACGCCGCCCGTGATTCCTCCGGATATGGCCGATCCCACCACGCCCCCTAGTGTGATTGGCTGGCCCGTGATGAGGTTGCCGATGAGGTACCCACCTTCGCTTGTTGCGGCCCCGATCGAGCGCCCCCGCGAGGATCAGGGGGTTCGTCCCCTGAGGGTCAACCTCGTTCACGGGATCGTCGTTGGCATAGGAGTACAGATCGGTGTCGCCGCCGTTGACGTTCAGGGGGTCGGGGGTCAGGAATCGGCCGATCTGCGAGTCGTATGTCCGATTCGTCATCGACGTGAGCCCGGACGCATCGGTCATGAGCCCGAACTCACCGACATAGGTGAACGGGTTCTCGATCGACTGGATCGACGACTGGAGCTGACCGGACGGGAGGTAGTCGTATTGATTGACATAGCTTCCGGACGACCCCGACAGGCCCACCGTGGATCCCTGGAGATTGAAATCGTAAGAGTCGGCCTGGCCCGCGGCATTGACGAGGCTCGTCAATCCCAGCCCGTACGTATAATGGGCGATCACGTTGCCGCTCGAATCGAATGCCCCGGTGATGCCCGACAGGCCGGTGGGATCCACCAGATACTCGGTGAGGCTGCCATTGATCGTCGAAGCGGAAAGATTGCCCAGGGCGTCGTACTGGAACGACTCGGAGAGGCCGGCACCCGACACGCTGAGGAGATTGCCGAGCTGATCGTAGGAGTAGTTGGTGACGGAGCCGCTATTGTCGGTGGAAACGAGGTTGCCGTCCTGATCGTACGTGAGCGTCTCCGTTCCGATCGCGGTGTACTGGTTCATTGAATTGACGATGTAATTGGTTGTCACGCCATTCTCGACCGTCCTCAAGAGGTTGCCGTCGGCATCGTAGGTGTAGGCTAAATCCTCGCTGGGAACCGAGGAATTGGAGGACGCGAAGACGGCGTGGGTCAGCTCGCCGATCGCGTCGTAGGTATACGTCCACTCGCCGTCCAGGGTGGTTTCGGTCAGCACGCGCCCCAGGGCATCATAGGTATAAGCAAAGCTGCTGTTGATCGTGCCCCCCGGGGCGTAGTTGACCTCGTCGATCAGGTTGCTGTCATCATCGTATGTATAGTCCGTGTAGGTCCCATTGCCCAGGTCCTTGACAGAGAGGCGGCCATCAGCGTCGTACGTGTAGCTGACGATCAGGTTGCCGCTGCCGTCGGTCAACTCCGAGAGTCGGCCCGCGGCGTCGTACGTGTAGTTGACGGTGAAACCGGTCTGGTCGAACGCTCTGGGTGCGCTGGCCGGCCGAATTGTAGGTGAACTGCAAGTACGTACCGTTGGGGTAGTTGACCTGCGTGAGCTGGTCGGCTGCGTTGTAATCGAAGGTTGTCGTGCCGGACGAGTCCGTCGCGGAGATCAGGTTCTGGTGGCTGTCGTACGTATAGTCGATGGTCGAGCCGTCCGCGAACGTCTCCTGAGCGACGAGTCCCTGGGAATTATAGGTGTAATTGATGGGGTTGCCGTTGCCGTCGATCGACTCGGTCACCTCGCCCAGGGGGTTGTACTGGAATTGCTCGCCGGTGCCGTTGGCATACTGGATCGACATCAGGTTTCCCTGGCTGTCCGTATTGTACTGGGTCGTGTTTCCCAGCGCGTCGGTGAGCGAAGAAATCTGATTGTTCTGGGAATTGTAGGTCAGCTCGGTCTGGTTACCCAGGGGGTCGGTGACGCTGGTCATGTTCCCCTGGGCGTCATACCCGTAGGAATAGCTGGAACCGTCGGACTCGATCGAGCTGGATGAGGTTGCCATCGGTGTCGTAGCGGTACTGCGTGGCATTGTCCAGGGGATCGATCGTGTCGAACGACGAGCCCGGATTGATCAAAGAAGTAGGAGGTCTTGTCTCCCGTGCCGTCGGTCGTCTGAACCTCGCCAGGCGCAACGTAGGAGTACGTGGTTGCGTCTGCGCCCCCGTCGAGCGACTGGCCGGTCAACTGGCCGGCGGAATTGTAGGTGAAGTACTCGTGAGTCCCACCGGGATTGGTGATCGTGAGGAGTTCGTACGCAGTGGGGCCGCTGGTTGCCGTGCTGTACTGGTAGCTCGTCGTGCCGTCCGACCCGGTGACGCTGAGCAGGTACTGGCCCGTGGAGTCGTACGTATAGTCGGTAACGCGTCCCTCGGGATCCGTCACCTCGCTGATCAGGCCGAAATTGTTGTACTGGAAAGTGATCGCATCGCCGTTCGATTGAGTCAGACTCGTCAGTAGCGCGCCGCTGTAGACGGCCGTGATCCGATTGCCGTTGAGGTCCTGGATATAGTCGAGCTGCCCATCGGGGAGGAACGCCGTGATCGTGCCGTCGGCCTCCTCGAGCTGGAAGGCGCCGTACTGCTCGGTGAGGGTGGCATAGTCGCCTGGCTCCCCGGCGTATCCGCCGCCGGGAAGCGGGGAGAAGAATTCGTTGCTGCCGGGACTCTGGATGTCAACGTCTCCCTGGGCGTCGACACTGGCGGAGACGTCCCAGGGGTCGTCCCAGCCGATCCCAAACGGTCCCGACGCATACCGGCCGTCAATGGACAGGCCATAGCTCCGCGACAGGGTGAGCGCGAGGCCGGGCTCGGTGCTGGAGACGTCGGTCGCGGTGATGAGGGTGGGGGACGGCAGCGAATCTTCGTCGTACGCGAATTCGAACGCCATGATCGTGTTGAAATTGGTCGTCGTCTCGTCGATCTGGCTGAGGTAGGTGGCATCCTGGTCGAGCAGGTTCACGAACTGGCCGAGCGTGCTGCCGGCTCGCGCGGTGAAGTTCGCAAAGGTGGCGGCCCACGCGCCCGAAGAAACGAAGTCGGGCTGGAGCGAGGACTCGAGCGAGGACCAATCGACCGAGCTCGTCGAGCTGGTCGTGGTGGACCCGACTTCGAAGTTGACCACGTTGCCGTTGCCAAGCGTCGGTTGGAAGTTCACAACGATCTGACCCGTAAAGCCGGGAGGCAGGATCCCGGCCGGTCCGTTCGGGTTGATGCCCAGAAGCTCGACCTGCGAATCGTTGAATCCGGCGTCCCCCGGGGCTTGCAGGAGCGCGATGTCCGCCGAGAGTGTGAAGAGCGGCGCGGGGATATCGGTATAGCCCGTATTGGAATAAGCCAGCGTCACGGTGCTCGTTCCTCCGGGCCGCACCGTCGAAGTGATCAGGTGGTACGCCAGCGATCCGACCGCGTTCGTATTGACCGTGAACGCGTTCGAGTCGGTCGTGATCTGCCCGCCCTCCTTGACCTGGACGTTGTAGGAGCCGGTGGCCAGGCCGGTCAGGTTGAAGGTCGCCCACAGCGTGTCGGAGCTGACCCACCAGACCTGGGTCGCGACGTGCGAGACCCCGCTCTTGATCAGCGAGACGGTCGCATCCGGCTCGAATTCCAGGCCGCTGATCGCGACGGTCGCCGTCCCCCCCTTGTTGCTGCCGGAGCTGGGGCTGACGCTGCTGATGCTGAAGCCGGGCGTTGTCGCCGTGATCGTGTAGGACGAGCCGCTTGCCGCGGCGGGCTCGCCATCGAGCAGGATGAAGTACGAACCCGCGTGCGTGTTCGACACCGTGAGCTGCTGGTTGAGCGCGCTCAGGTTCGTGAAGACCTCGTCGTACTGGTCCAGGGTGGCCGGGGCCCCGTACCGTACGAAGAACTCGGCCGCGGATGCCTGCGTGAACTTCGTCGTGACGACCAGGTTCTGCCCGGCCTGCACGTTGACCTCGTAATTGACCGCCTGGCCGTTGGCGATTGTCCCCTGGGTCTGCACGCCCAGCGTCAGCGTCGGCATGGTCATGCTGACCGTGGACGTCGAGGCGAGCTCGTTGTTGGTGAGGTCCGATTCGTGGACCTCGTCCTTGATGTTGGCGCGGACGATCACGTAATAGTTGCCCGGCGCCACGGCCGGAAGCGCGGCCGACGTCGAGCCGGTGTACGAATCCCCGGGATCGACCTCGCCGGTGTGGGTGACCAGGGCGACCAGTGGGTCGCTCGCCTCCCAGGTGGGCGTGGGCGAGAGATAGACCGCGTCGGTCCAGGTCCCGAGCGCGGGGTTGCCGCCGATGTTGTTGACGGTCCAGGTGATCGGCGTCGATGGGGACTGGCCGACCACGCCGCTGACCGGCACCGTGACCGCGCTGACGGTCAGGTCACTGAGCGGCGCGAGCGTGACCGTGAAGGTGGTCGGGCTGCTGCCCACGTTGTCGGTGTGGCCGCCGGGCCCTTCATACACGACGTCCCCCGAGTCGGCCACGACCACGATGTAATAGGCCCCGCTGATGCTCGCTGGCAGCGTGGCCGTCAGGCTCGAATTGTAGGAGGCGCCGTCGGGCCCCAGCCCTTCCGGATTCGCCACCGAGCCCAGATAGATCGAAGTGGGATCAGCATACTGATCGCGCGACAGGTAGACCGAGTCGTACCAGGAGTTCGGCACGGTCTGGCCGGTCCCGTTGTTGACGACTGTCCAACTGACGGTCAACGACTGGCCGGCGATGGCGCCGGTGGGGCCCTGAACGTCCTGCACCTGGAGGTCCGGCGGCGGCGTCAGGTTGATGGTCAGCGGCGCCGAGTCGGTGTCGTTATTGGCCCCGTTGGTCCCTTCGTAGACTGCGCTGTCGGCATTGGTCACCACGAAGACCGTGTAACTCCCCGAGATCCCCTGCGGGAGCGTGATCGTCTGCGACTGGTTGTACGAGCCGCCGACGGCCAGGGCGCCGTCGTGCGAGAAGGTCCCCAGCAGCGTGGCGCTCGGGTCGAGGTAGGTCAGGGTCGAGAGGTAGACTTGATCGGTCCATGACGTCTGGTTCGCCGGAGTGGCGCCCTGGCCGTTGTTGGTCACCGTCCAGTTGACGGTCAACGCCTGGCCGGAGGAGTCCGGCGTGGGATTGAGGCCCAGGCTGGTGATCTGAAGGTCCGGCGGCGGGGCCAGGGTGATCGTGGTGGCGACACTGCGGGTGTCGTTGGTCTCGTTGCTCTCGGCCAGCGTGTTGCCGAAGTTGGTGATGACGAACAGGTAATAGGTCCCCGAGATCCCTTGCGGCAGGGTCGCCGTGAGACTGCCGTTGTACGACTGCCCAGCCGCCAGGTCGCCGGTGAAGGGCGAGGAGCCCAGGACGGTCTGATCGGCCGGGACGTTCAGGTTGTTCACCGAGGACAGGATGACCTCGTCGGTCCACGACGTATTCCCAGTGTCTCCAGTACCGGTGTTCGTGACCGTCCAGCCGATATTCACGGATTGGCCCGACACCGGGTTCTGCGGCGGCGTGATCGCCGTGACCTGAAGGTCGTTGGTTGGCGTCGTCGCCGTGATGGACAGGCTGACGGACGAGGCGTTGTTGGTCTCGTTGCTCTCGACGACCGTGTTGCCATAATCCGTGACGACAAACAGATAATAGGTGCCCGAGATCCCCGTCGGGAACGTGACCACGCTGCTGCTGCTATATGACTTGTCGGCCGGCAGGTCTCCGCTGAACGTCGAGGCGCCCAGGACGGTCTGATCGGCCGGCGTGTTCAGGTTGTTCACCGAGGAGAGGATCACCTCGTCGGTCCACGAGGTGTCCCCCGTGTCGCCCGCACCGTCGTTGGTCACGGTCCAGCCCACCAGGTCCGTCTGTCCGGCCGCGGGATTGATCGGCGGCGTGATTGACGCGACCTCGAGATCGGGCAACGGGGGCGCAACGTAGGTCACCTGGACCGGCGTGGCATCGTCGGCAATGTCGTTGGAGGTGTTCGACTCGAACACGGCGTTGTTGCTGTTGGCCACCACGAACACGTAGTACGAGCCCGAGGCGATCTCGGGGACGGTGAACGGCTGGTTGGTGACGGTATAGCCAGCCGAGCCGATCAGCGTGCCGTTGTGTGTGTAGTTACCCAGAAGGGTTGTGCCGCTGCCACCGATCTGGAGGGTCGTGCTGGTCAACAGGTAGACGGAGTCGGTCCACGTCGAGGTGTCGGTGGGCGCGAACCCGTCGTTGGTGACCGTCCAGCCCACATCCAGGGTGTCCCCCGTGGAGAGGGACGTGGGTGTCGCCGTGACGGCCGTGGTCACCAGGTCGGGCTCCGGCGGGAGGTTGATCTGGATGGTCGCGTAGCCCTGATCGCGCGGGACATCGCTCGAACCAAGGGCGTCGACCGTGCTGCCCGCGATGTAGTGCGTATCCGGCACGATGATCAGATACCAGGTGCCGGAGATGTTCTGCGGGAGCGCAATCGACTTGGAATGGCTGGTGGTCTGTCCCGGCGCCAAAGTTCCGGTCTGCGCGTCCTGGTGTCCCCCGAGCCAGTAACCATCCGTACCGTCCCAAATCGTACTCTGCGACAAGGCGAAGCCGTCGTCCCAGTAACCGAAGTAGGGGTCGGGCGAGAGCGAGGTACCCCCCGTGTTCTCATCGGTCCAGTTGACCGTGACCGTTTGACCGGCGTAGACCGTGCTCGGCACGACCGCCACGCTCTGGACGTGGATGAACGCCGGCGCCGGCGCCGGGTTGATCTCGAACGTGGACGTGCTGGCGGTCACGTTGTTATTGCCGTAGATATACTCGTACTGCGCGTTGTTGGAGTTCGTGTTGACGATCGCGTAGTACGGCCCGGAGAGGGAGCTCGGCAGGGTGGCCGTCAGCGAGGAGGAGTAGCTGTCGCCCGGAGCCAGGTAAGTCGGGTTCTGGACCTCGCCCAGGTAGATCGCACTCGAGTCCAGAGTGGTGCTGGTCGAGATGTAGACCGAATCCTCCCACGACGACACGTCGGTCGCCCCGGTGCCATCGTTGGTCACCGTCCAGGAGATCGTCACCGATTGCCCGGCGGTAGCCTGCTGGGGCACGGTCACCGACGGGACCTGGAGGTCGGCATAGGGGGCGAGCGACACGTTGAACGCCGCGCTGGTCGAGGTGTTGTTCGAGGTGTCGAGCTCGAAGACGCCGTTATTGGCATTGGCCGTCACGACGATTTCGTAGCTGCCGCTGATCCCTTGTGGCAGGGTGAAGTCGGCCGCCCGCTGATAGTCCGCGCCCGGGGCGAGGTTAACCGGGTTCGGCAACTCTCCGAGATAGGTCTCGACGCTGGTCGCGACGTTCTCGATGTAGACGTCATCCTGCCACGAGCCGTCGGCCGCGGCGTCCCCCTGGTTGGTCACCGTGAAGCCGATGGTCGCGCCCGTGCCCGATTCCGGGCTGCCCGAGGGGGGCGTGATCGAGCTGACCACCAGGTCGGGATAGGGAGCGAGCGTCGAGGTCTCGGTCAAGCTCTCCGTCTGGTTGGTCTCGCCCTGGCTGGTGGACACGTAGTTGTAGTAGTCGGCCGTGACGGTGAACTGGATCTGGCCGACACCCGCATTGCCATTGGGCAGCGTGAAATCGAATTGCTGCGGCGCGGAGGCGCCGGCGGCCAGGTCGCCGCGGGTCGCCGCATCGTATTCGACGTTGCTTACGTCGAGCTGCTGGCCGGTGGTCGTGTTGGTGATCACAATCAGATCGTAGAACGATCCGGCCGCCGCGGACGTACCGGTGTTGGTGTCGTCCCACTCGACGACCAGGCTCTCGCTCGATTGCAGATTGGTCGAGGGCACGGTCGTCAACCCGCTGACGGCCAGCGAGACCGCCTTGTAGACGCCGAAGTTCTCGTTCAAGAACTGGGCGCCGCTCGTGGAGGTGATCGCGTAGTAGTCCGAGGACGGGGCGGTCTGGGTGTATCCGGCCTGAAGCACGTCCTGCATCGTGTAGAACCCGGGATTCAACCCGCTGAATGCGTAGTCCCCGTTGGCGTCGGTCGTGGTTGAAGCGATGACCTGACTGGAGCTATTCAACAAGTTGACGGTCCACCCGGAGAGGCCCGACTCGCCGTCGTCCAGCGTCCCATCCTGGTTGGCGTCCTGGAACAGCTCGCCACTGACGGTCGCGAGCTGGAAGACCCCGAAGGTCAGTCCGGCAACGCCTTGACCGCTGGACGTGGTCCCGGTGTAGGTCAACGGCGAGCTGGTCTGGATATAACCACCGGGCAGCACTTCCTCGACGGTATACGAACCCGGCCCGACCCCCGCGATCGAGAACGTCCCATCCGAGGCGGTCGTGGTCGTGATCACCCCGTTGAAGCTGTTCAGCAGCTTGACCGTCCAGCCCGCGAGGCCCGAATCGGTCCCGTCCAGCAGGCCATCGCCATTGAGGTCGTTGAAGACCTCTCCGCTGATCGTGACGGTCTGGAATTCCCCGACGTCCAGGTTCGCGACGTTCTGGCCGCTCGAGGTGGTGACATTCACGGCTGAAGTGCTGACCACGTAGCCCGTCTGCTGGACCACCTGGATCGAATACGCGCCCGGTCCGATAGCGGCGAACGAGTAATCCCCATTCGGGTCCGTCGTGACCGTGCCCACGGTCTGACTCGAACTGTTGAGCAGATTGACCGTCCAGCCCGAGAGACCCGATTCGCCACCATCGAGCGCACCGTTACCATTCACGTCCCCGAAAACCTCGCCGCTGAGCGCGACGGGAACGAACTCGCCGAAGTTCAGGTCGGAGACATTGCTGCCGCTACTGGCCGTCACGGACAGCGACGTCGTCGAGCTGGCGTCATAGCCGGTCTGCTGGACGACCTCGACCGTGTACGTCCCCGGCCCCACATCGGTGAAGGAAAAATCACCGTTGACGTCGGTCGTGGCCGTCGTGACCTGATTCGAGCTATTGATGAGATCGACGGTCCAGCCCGAAAGACCCAGCTCACCGTTGTTGAGCGTGCCGTTACCGTTGGTGTCGTTGTACACCTCACCGCTGAACGTCACCAGCGCGAATTCGCCGAAGTTGAGGTCCGAGACATTGCTCCCGCTGCTGGCCGTCACGGACAGCGAGGTCGTCGAGGTGGCGTCGTAGCCGGTTTGCTGGACCACCTCGATCGTGTAGGTGCCCGGCCCAATGTCGCTGAACGAATAGCTGCCGTTGGTCCCGGTCGTGGCCGCGACGACCTGGTTCGCGCTATTGACGAGGTCGACGGTCCAGCCCGAAAGGCCCGGCTCGCCGCCATTGAGCACACCGTTGCCATCGGTGTCGCTGTACACCTCACCGCTGAGGGTGACCGTCTGGAAGTTGCCGAAGTTGAGGTCCGAGATCGTTTGGCCGCTGGTCACCGACGCACTGTACGATCCCGATACTGGCACGGTCACGATCGTGCCCGACGGCTGGACCTCTTCGACCGAATAGGTCCCCGGCGCGTCGATCGTGAACGTATAGTTGCCGCTGGACCCCGTCGTGACGCTGGTGATGACCTGGCTGGAGCTGTTCAGCAGATCGACCGTCACGCCGGAAAGGCCCGGTTCGCCGCTGTCCAGCACACCGTTGCCGTTGGTGTCGGTGAACACCTCGCCGCTGAGAGTGTCGGTCGCGAAGTCACCGAAATCCAGGCCGCTGACGTCCTGACCGCTGGCCGTCGTCTCGGCATAGCTGGCCGGTGAACTCGTCTGGGCATACCCCGATTGAACGACTTCCTCGACCGTGTAGGTCCCGGGGCCGACCGAGGAGAAGGAGTAATCGCCGTTGCCGTCCGTCGTGGCCGTGGCGACAATCACGCTCGAGCTATTGACGAGGTTCACTGTCCAGCCCGACAGCCCGGACTCGCCGTTGTCGAGCGTTCCGTCGGCGTTGCTATCATCGTACACCTCGCCGCCGAGCGTCACCGTCTGGAAGTTGCCGAAGTTGAGGCCCGAGATCGTCTCTCCGTCGCCCAGCGTCTCCGAGTATGTGCCCGAAGCGGGAGCCGTCTGAACGTAGCCCGTCGGCGCCAACTCGGCAATCGTGTACGTGCCCGCGGCGATGCCCGTGATCGTGTAGTCGCCGTTGGAATCGGTAACGCCCGAGGCGAGGACGGCGTTGTTCGAGCCCAGAACCTCGACCGTGACGCCGGAGATCCCCGTATCGCCCGCTCCGAGTGTGCCATCGCCCGTCATGTCGTCGAACACTTCGCCGCTGACGGTCCCCGTGCCGTTGGGCTGGATCGTCACGGTCCCGGTGCCCTGGCCTGACGCGATCGTGGCGCCGACGGGATTCGACAGGTTGACCAAGAAGTCGGTGGTCGTGCTGGCGAACTTGTCGATCGCCTGGACCTCGACCGTCGCCGACGTCTGACCGGGCTGGAACAGGATAACGCCCGTGGCCGGCTTGTAATCGCCATCGGCCACCGTGGCCGTGTCGTCCTCGGTGCTGTACGACACCAGGATCTGCTGCGTGGAGGCCGCGGACAGCGTGACCGTCAAGTCGGCCTCGGTCGTGTTGACTTGAAGCTTCGGCTGCGAGGCCAGGTCAAGAAGCTGGAAGCTATAGTCGCCATTCGTCGTAGAACCACTGCCGGAAATGACCAGCGTATAAGTCCCTGGTACGGACAGGAAGTAGGGACCGGCGTTGTACGTCATGTACTGACTGAAGATCTCGGTTCCCTCGGGATTATAAAGCGTCGCCAGCAGGTACGAACCGGTCTCCAGACCGTTGAACTGGATCAGTTCACCGGTCGAGCCAGTGAACGTGTAGGACGCCTCGTCGCCCGGGTTGACGATCGTCCCCGTGACGTCCGTATTCAAGGAAAGTGACGACGTCGGGTCAACGTTGTCGTAAACCTCGAAGTTGAAGCTCACCCCCGATGTGTTGTTGGCGTTGGTACCGGCCACGACCAGGTAATAGGTGCCCGTGGTGGGCAACATCGCCGAGAAGTTGTTCCAGTAGTTGTTCGAGATGGCCTGTCCGTTCGGCCCATAGAGCGTCCAGAGCAGGTCATAGTATCCGCCCGACTCGGTCTGGGCCTGGAAGTAAACCCGCTCGCCGGCGGTGCCGCTGATCTGATAAATGTTGGCGGAGAGGCCGGTGGGGATCGAATCACTGACCGGAGTCCCAGCGCCGGCCGTCAGCGCGATCGGTGTCGCCGCCGCCGTGTCGTCGAGGACGAAGTTGTACGTGCCGCTGTCGTCGTAGGCGTTGAAAATCGTCAGGCTGTAGGTGCCCGTGGTGGTCAACGTGAACGGACCATTGTTATCGTACACATATTCATCGTAACTAATGTATTGGTCGAAAAGGTCGGTCCCCGTCGGTCCGACGAGTTCGGCGTAGAATCCTTCATCCGAGTCGAGTCCGTTGAAGTAGAGTGTCTGGCCGACCGTGCCCGTGAAGGTGTACGTAGCCTCGTCGCCCGGGTTGACAGTGGTCCCGGTCACAGGCGTACCGAGGGTCAACGCGTACGTCGTATCGGTCGACTCGTACACCTCGAAGTTGTAGGTCACGCCCGACGTGTTGCCGGCGTTGGTCCCGTCCACGACCAGGTAGTAGGTGCCGGACGTGGGCAGAGTCGCCGAGAAGCTGCCCCAGTAGTACGCGCTACTGACGTATTGATCGTTCGGTCCGTAAAGTGTCCAGTAGAGGTCGTCGGTGCCTCCCGACTCGGTCTGAGCCTCGAAATAGAGTCGCTCGCCCGCGGAGCCGCTGATCTGGTAGATGTTGGCGGAGAGGCCGGTGGGGATCGAATCGCTCACCGGGGTACCGGCCCCGGAGGTCACCGCGATCGATGTCGCCAGCGCCGTGTCGTCGAGGACGAAGTTGTAGTTGCCCGTATCACCGTAACCGTTGAAGATCGTCAGGCTGTAACTCCCGGACACCGACAGCGTGAACGGTCCGTAGTCATTATAGATATAGTAGTTATTACTAATATAATCGTCAAAAACCTCGTTGCCGCTAGGTCCATAGAGCTCGGCATACGTCCCGTAGTCCGAATCCAGGCCGTTGAAATAGAGGGTCTGGCCGGCCGTACCTGTAAACGTGTACGTGGCCTCGTCACCGGGGTTGACAATGGTCCCACTCACCGGCGTACCGAGGGTCAGTGCCACGGTTGGATCAACGTTCTCGTACACCTCGAAGTTGTAGGTCACGCCTGACGTATTGGCGGCGTTGGTACCGTCCACGACAAGGTAATAGGTTCCAGTCGAAGGCAGGGTCGCCGAGAAGTTGCCCCAGTAGTATCCGTTACTGACGTACTGATCGTTCGGCCCGTAAAGCGTCCAGTAGAGATCATAGTATCCCCCCGACTCGGTCTGGGCCTGGAAGTAGAGCCGCTCGCCGGCCGTGCCGCTGATCTGATAGATGTTGGCGGAGAGACCCGTGGGAATCGAATCGCTGACGGTCGTACCGCTGCCGGCGGTCAGCGCGATCGACGTCGCCGTGGACGTATCGTCCAGCACGAAGTCGAATCCGCCAGTCGCGGCGCCGTAGCCAAAGACTGTCACTGTGTAAGTGCCACTGTTCGTCAAGGTGAACAATGAGGAGTCATCGGCTCCGTCTTGGTAGTAAAGGACATTGTTGCCGTATGGGCCGGTCACAGTGACGTAAACCGAATCATCGGGCGATTCCAGGCCATTGAAGAAAAGAGTCTGGCCGGCTGTGCCAGTAAACGTGTAGGTGGCCGTGTCGCCCGGGTTGACGAGCGTACCCGTCACGGGCGTGCCCAAGGTCAGCGCGGCCCCGGAAGGATTGACGACATTGTCATAAACCTCGAAGTTATAGCCCACGCCCGAGGTGTTATTAGCGTTGGTCCCATTGACGACCAGCAGATAGTTTCCGTTGGCTGGCAGCGCTGCCGTGAAATCGGAGAAGTATCCATAGTCATAGCCGGCCACAAACTGGCCATTGGGCCCGTAGAGGTCCCAGATCACGTCGTAGCTGTCGTTCGTTGAGGTGCCCTGAGCCTGGAAATAGAGCTGCTCTCCGGTCGTCCCGCTGATCTCGTAAAAGTTGGCGGCGAGTCCGGAGGCGAGCGAATCGCTGACAGGCGTGCCGGTGCCTGAAGTCAGATTGATCGCGGCTGCGGCCGACGTGTCGTTGACGACGAAATTGTAGTTACCGGTATACCCGTATCCGTTGTTAATCGTGAGACTATAGGCGCCCGTGAGCGGGATAGTGAACAAGTACTCGTCATTAAAACTCTCGTAGCCGTATCCGATAAAGTCGTCAAAGACCTCCTCGCCGGCAGGCCCGGTCAGTTCGGCGAAGGTCCCGTAGTACGATTCGAGGCCGTTGAGGTAGAGTATCTGGCCGGCCGTGCCGGTGAACGTATAGGTGGCCTCATCGTCCAGATTGGCGATGGTCCCACTCACAGGAGTGCCCAGAGTGAGCGTCGTGATTGGGTCGACGTTCTGGAAAGCGTCGAAGCTGTAGCTCGACGTCCCGTAGTAGGAGTCATTGGACACCACGAGCGTGTAATTGCCATCGGCCGGGAGCGTCACCGAAATGGTGTCAGAATAATACGAGAATTCGATTTCCTCGTTGTTTGGTCCATACAGCGCCCAGGAGGCGCCGTAAAAGCCGTTGGAGTCGTCGAGCGAGGCGAAGGTGACCTTCTCGCCCGCGGTGCCGGTGAAGCTGTAGGCATCGGCCGCGGTCGGGGTGTCGAACGAGCCACTCGTCTGCGTGTCAAAGGCGAGCGGGGCGGTCGAGGTATCGGTCAGCCGGAACTGGTAGTCGATTGGCCCGCTGGTCGACTCGCCGTCAACCAGCAGGTAGTAGGTCCCACTGGACGTGAGGGTCAGGGGACCGCCATCCTGGTTCGAGCCGATGGTGAGGATCTCGTTGTTGTATGGGTCGTAGAGCGAGAGATAGACCGGATCTCCGAGGTTCTGCTGGTTATCGAGGAACAGGTTCTGTCCCGCCGTCCCCGCGAAGCTGTAGACGGCGGTCGTCGTGCCTGGATTGAGCGTCCCACTGATCACGGCGCCCAAGGTGAGCGGGTTGGCGGCATCGGCCAGCGAGAACAGGTCAAAGTTGTACGAGGGGTCCGACACCCCCATGTCCGCCGTCAGGGTCAGCGTGTACGTCCCGGGGACCGTCAGGATGAAGGGGCCATCGTTCTCCGCCTCGTCATTGGAGAAGATGACGTTATCGTTGGGATCGAACAGCGTGGCGGTCATCAGCCCGACCGAACGATCGAAACTGTTGAAGGAGATCGGCAACCCGGCCGGCGCGTTGAACGTGAAGCTGATCGAGTCCCCCTGGCCGAGCGAGCCCGATTCCGACAGGGGAAGCCCGCTCTCCGCGACCGTCGCCGGCAGTGTCGCGGAGATGTCGAACGAGTACGTGACGTTCGCATCGGTCGTGTCACTTCCCTGGAACACCAGAGTGTACATGCCACTCACGACCAGGTTCGCCGTAAAACTCGAACCGAACGAGTTGCCGGCGACCTGATTCTCGCTCGGGTCAACAAGGAACCAGTAGCCCGACGTCGAGGAGAAGCTGTCGCTGGTCAGATTGACCGTCTCGCCCGCCGTTCCCGCGAACTGGTAGATCGCGTAGCCCGTGCCCGGTGTGATCGTCCCGCTCTCAGTCGCAGGCGCCGTGGTTGGCGACAGCATCGTCCCCGTCGAAACGTCCGTCAGTGCGAATGCGTAATTGCCGGTCAACGTCCCATCGCCGAAGATGGTCAGGGTATACGACCCCGTCTGACTGAGAAGGAATGGACCTTGATCGTACAATCCGTAGAAGATCGCGTTCCCATTGGGATCGTCAAATTCGGCATCCACTCCCGCATCGGCGCTGAGAACGGTCAGCAGCAAACTCTGCCCGGCCGTGCCGGTGAACGTGTAGCTTGCCGTGGCACCAGGAGTCGCAATTGTCCCGGTGATCGCGGTTCCCAGAGTCAGCGCGGAGGTCGTGTCGAGGTCTTCGTAGACCTCGAAGTTGTAGCTCACGCCCGACGTGTTGGAGACATTCGTCCCGTTCACGACCAGCCAGTAAGTGCCGGAGGTCGCCAATGTCGCCGTGAAGTCGTCCCAGTAGTAGCCGCTGCTGACGTACTGATCGCTCGGCCCGTAGAGCGTCCAGTTGAGGTCATAGTAACCTCCCGATTCGCCCTGTGCCTGGAAGTAGAGCGGCTCGTCGGCCGTCCCGCTGATCTGATAGACGTTCCCGGACGCGCCGGTGGGGATCGCATCACTGACGGTCGTCCCGGCGCCGGGGCTCAGTGTCAGGCTCGGCGCCAGGGATGCGTCCTCCAGATCGAAGTCATAGGCGCCGGTATCCGGTTCGAAGCCGTTGACCGTCAGAGTGTAGGTGCCCCCAGTCGTCAACAGGAAGGGGCCGGCGCTGCTATCGGTCGCCGAACTGAACACGACCCGACCGGTCGGATCAAGCAGTTGGACGAAGCAGAGCTGGGATGAGTCAAGTCCGGAGAAGTAGACGTTCTGGCCGACCGTGCCGGTGAAGGTGTAGCTGGCCTCGTCTCCAGGATTGACAATCGTCCCGCTGATGGGGGTACCGAGGGTCAGCGGAGTGGTGGGATCGACGTTGTCGTAGATCTCGTAGCTGTAACTCACCCCCGAAGTATTGCCGGAGTTCGTACCCTGGACGAAGAGGTAGTACGTGCCGTCGAACGGCAGGGTCGCATTATACGAACTCCAGTAATAGCTCTCGTTCACGACCTGACCGTTCGGCGCGAACAGCGTCCACCTCAGGTCAGACGAATTCCCGGTCGAGAGCGACAGGGCCTGAAGATAGAGCAGCTCGCCGGCCGTTCCATTGAACTGGTAGAGGTTTGCCGAGGTCCCCGTCGAAATCGCGTCGTTGACCACCGTGCCGCTTCCCAGGCTCAGGGAGATCGATGGCGCCGCGGACGCATTCTCCAGGTCGAAATCGTATGGGCCGGTCGCGGCTCCGGAACCGGAGACGGTCACGGTGTAGGTGCCGCTGTAGGCCAGGGTGAACGGGTCCGAGGAATAGGCTGTGTCCTCGTCGATCACCTCATTGCCGTACGGGTTTGTCAGTTCGACGTAGGTCGCGTCGTCACTCGATTCCAGGCCGTCGAAAAAGAGCGTCTGGCCCACGGATCCGGTGAACGTGTAGGTGGCTTCATCGCCCGGATTGACAATCGTGCCCATCTCCGGCGTCCCGAGAGTCAGTGCAGCGCCAGAGGGATTGACGACATTATCATATACCTCGAAATTCGCAGTCAGTCCCGACGTGTTGGCGGAATTGGTTCCGGCAACGACCAGCAAGTAATTCCCGCTGGTCGGCAGGGTCGCGGTGAAATCGCTGAAGTATTCGTAGTCATAGTAGGAATAGCCTCCAGCCACGTACTGGTCGTTGGGTCCATAGAGGGTCCAGAGCACGTCATAGTTGTCGTCGGTGGACGTGCCCTGAGCCTGGAAGTAGAGTCTCTCGCCGGCCGTGCCGCTGATCTGGTACAAGTCCGTGGAGAGGCCGGTGGCGAGCGACTGGTTGGCTTCCTCAGTGCCGGCTCCCGTGGTCAGCGCGATCGGTGTCGCCGCCGCCGCGTCGTCGAGGGCAAAGTTGTAGCTTCCGGTCGAGCCATCACCGTTGATCGTCAGGCTGTAAGTGCCGGAGGCCGACAGCGTGAACGGGCCGTAGTCACCTTCTGTGTCATAATTGTAACTAATATATTGATCAAAAATCTCGTTGCCACTGGGATTTGTCAGCTCGGCGTAGAATCCGCTGTCCGAATCGAGCGCGTTGAGGTAAAGGGTCTGGCCGACCGTGCCGGTGAAGGTATACGTGGCTTCGTCGCCGGGATTCACGATCGTCCCGCTCACGGGGGTGCCCAGGGTCAGCGTCGACGTGGGATTAACGTTATCGTAGACCTCGAAGTTGTAGGAAACACCCGACGTATTGCCGGCGTTGGTTCCGTCCACGACGAGATAGTACGTACCGGCGGTGGACAAGGTCGCCGGGAAGCTATCCCAGTAGTACCCGCTGTTCACGGATTGATTGGTCGGTCCGTAGAGCGTCCAGTAGAGGTCGTAATAGCCGCCCGATTCGCTCTGAGTCTGGAAATAGAGATTCTCGCCGGCCGTTCCGCTGATCTGATAGATGTTGGCCGAGAGTCCCGTGGGAATGGAATCGCTGACAGAAGTACCGGCGCCGGAGGTCAGCGCGACGGGTGCCGCGGATGCCGTGTCGTCGAGGACGAAGTTGTAAGCGCCGGTCTCGTCAGAGGAGTTGTAGATCGTCAGGCTGTAGGTGCCCGTCGCTGTGAGCGTGAAAGGACCATAGTTGTCATAGGTATAAGAATCGTAGCTGATATATTGGTTAAAGATCGAATTGCCGTTGGGTCCGGTGAGCTGGGCGTAGGTCTCCGCCGCGGAGTCGAGCCCGTTGAAGTAGAGGGTCTGGCCAGCCGTGCCCGCGAAGGTGTACGTGGCCTCGTCGCCGGGATTCACGATCGTGCCGCTGACCGGAGTTCCCAGGGCGAGCGTGCTGGTCGGGGCGACGTTCTGGTAGGCCTCGAAGCTGTAGGTGGACGTCCCATAGTAGGGATAGTTGTACACCACCAGCGTGTAGTTGCCATCAGCCGGCAGCGCCGCCGAGAAGTTTTCGGAGTAATATGGGCTGGCGATCTGCTGGTTATTGGGTCCGTAGAGCGCCCAGGAAGCGCCGTAGAAGCCGTTGGAGTCGTCGAGCGAGGCGAAGGTGACCCTCTCGCCCGCGGTGCCGGTGAAGCTGTAAGCATCGGTGGCGGTCGGGTAGCCGAAGGAGCCACTCGTCTGCGTGTCCAGCGTGAGCGGCGAGTAGGCCGTGTCGGTCAGCCGGAACTGGTAATTGATGGGCGAGGACGATTCGCCGTCGATCAGCAAGTAATAGGTTCCGCTTTCCGTCAGGGTCAGTGGGCCGGAGTCGTCGTACGAGTTGATGTCGAAAACCTGATTCCCATCCGGGCTGATCAGACGGTCGTAGACCGGGTCGCCGAGGTTCTGCTGATTGTCGAGGAAGATGTTCTCGCCAGCCGCCCCCTGGAAGCTGTAAAGCGCGGTGGTGGTGCCGGGATCGAGCGTACCCGCCACTGTCTGGGTCGGCCCGAGGGCCAGGGACGTGGCCGCATCCGGCAGCGAGACCATGTCGAAGTCATACGTCCCCGATGAGCCGCTGGAATTGTTCAGCGCGATCGTGTAGGTGCCCGACGAGGTCAGGACATACGGCCCTTCGTTGTATGAGCCGTTATTCGTAAAGATGGTGTGATTGTTCGGATCGGTCAGCGTGACGGAAACCGGGCCGTAAGAGCGGTCGAAGCTGTTGAAGTAGACCGGCAGGCCGGCCGATGCCGTGAATGTGAAGCTGGTGGAGGTCCCAGCGGCCAGGGAGCCGGATTCGGCAACCCCCAGCCCGGAGGTCGCCACTGGCTGGTCACTGATGTCTGACACCTGGAACGAGTAATCAATCTCGCCGGTGATGTTGCCGATCAGCTCGAGGTCATACGGACCGGTGGCCGTCAAATTCGCCGTGAAGTCCGAGCCGAGCCCGCTGCCGGCGACCTCGTCGCCATTCTCGCCGAACAGCAACCAGTTGCCATCGGTGGAGGTCGTCGAAACGCTATGGAACTGGAGCCGTTCCCCGGATGTGCCATCGACCTGGTAGATGTTGTACGTATCTCCCGGATTCAGGCTCCCCGACACCGAGGTCGGCCCAGGCGGATTGAGGACGATCGACACGCTGTTGATCGACGCCGCGGGGAGGCTCAACAGCGTCCGGGCCTCCAGCACCTCGATTGGCTGGCTCCGATGCCGTCGCATCTTCCGGGCCCAGCCCTGATGCTTGCGCGTGCTCTTTTTCTTGCCCGTCGACTTCCCGGAACGCTTCTCGTTGAAAAACATGGATGTCCTCCGATGGGATCGCCTCGTCCGTCGATCGGTTCGCTGACCCTCGCGTCAGGTCGCTATAGAAGTCGCCTTCGCCATTCCTTCGACTCAACGGGTCTGTCGATCAGCCCGCAATGCCGTCTTTGCCCTGCGCCAGCATCCTCATTCCGGCCTTCCTCGCGTGGCGAGTGACCGTCGGGGAGAAGGCGCAGCACCTCCTTCGCGGAGGGGCTCAGAGTTGCGAATTTCTCACCACTTCAGTTCGTGGATTCTGCCTCTCGACCTTGCAAGACGCCGGCGGTCGGGATCTCCATCCGGGACCCCGAATCGGCGCGCACGCCGTACCGCCTCAGGTCCACCGCCGCCATCGAAAACCTTCGACAACCCTCCACAGCAACATGACGCGGTTGACCGTCCTCTCTCAAGATGACCTCGAGCGAAACCACCTCTGTGCTCGAGTCTTCGCCTCCAGCCTCAATCTCACTCAATCGCGATCATCGCACCTAATGGGAACGAGCCGATTCAACCCCCAGCCGAATGATCCCACGACGGATCGTCGTCGAATGGGCGCGCCCTCTGCGTGGTGGACCGCCGATGCTCCTGATCGGAGTACCACCGCGCCAGGCCACACGAGGAGAACCGCAGCGTGTTGGTCGCGCTCCAGCCAATCCACTCTGGAATGTCCCCTATCCACCTCCATCACCGGAAGTGTATCAAATCTTGGCCTTCGAACACCGAAGGCCGCCGACTTCTCTTGCCAGGTTATTCGCGTGCAACTTCCTGGCGCACCTCGCCTGGAGTGGTTGGACCTTCAAGACGAGAAATGCATGTGTGATACCTTCATTTACCACCAGTGACATTTCTCGTCACGATTTGTGACCTTCAATCTGATCCGTGCTCACGAAGCTGCGAAGATAATGATCCACCAAGAGGTTTACAAGCATCTTCTGCATGATTCTTGCAGGCCGCTTTCGGCCTTCCCGAACGATCGGCGGGACTTGCGGCGTAATACTCGTAGCAGCCTGTGTTTACGACGTCTTCCTCGAAGGGCTCGATGGGGCCAAAGACGTTGCCTTTCGTCAACACCTACCATAGACATCATAATACCTGTAGATTCGATACGATCGTGGTTACTGATTCCGGAGGGATAAGAGCGAGACCTGCCAGGCGAACGAGGCCCAACCGAGGCGATTGCACGCATCAAGCAACTCATGGCAGTTCACCATTCGCTTTCTCATGGCGATCATCGCCGGCTGTGCAGGCGTACTGGGCCTCACGAAGTGGCTATCGCCCGAACAGAAGCAACCCAAGTCGCCGCCGGTCGCCAATTCACAAATCATCATGGGCGACATCTACTAAGGAATGAGCCGGGAATGACGAGACTCCGCGTCGAACACCACCGATCTCAGCGCAGTGGGTGCGGGAAACCTGGGCAGTGCGACGATCCGACCCGCGCCGCTTCCCCCTCAGTTCGGGCCAAATTGGTCATTCGAGTGGCCCACCTTTCCGATTTTTTGGATTTTCTCATCTCCCTGTGTGGTCGAGAGTTCCGGAGCCAATCGCCCCGGAATCCGCGATAGGTGCATTAACGGATCATCAAACCTGTGGCATACTGAATAATATGGACCATGTGCGACCGTCACCGCCAGGAAACCCAGGCAGCGAGCCACGGGGCTGTGCCGCGTGCGGCCCGGCCCGTTCCCACGATTTCGGGACTCGGCCCGAACTCGCTGGGGGCCATGGGGATCGGAGAGGGCGCCGCGGCCAAAAGTGATCACCGAGTGCCAATTTGTGCCACAATTCTCGGCAAGTCCGGCCCGGCTCAGAGCCGGCCCCGCCCAGAACCCACGCCGGATCCGGACGTCCCGCCGGTCCTGAGGAGGGACTCTCGGAAGGCATCAAAGCCACCGCCCCCAGAGGGTGCGGTGGTGATCGCCGCGGCCCGGGAACCTTTCGCGATCGGCCAGGATCGCCGAGTATGCCGGCCTGATGGGGTGGCGGCGATCTGGAGCAGATGACCACGCAGTCCATTCCTGGGATTGGGACTGGAATCCCGATGGCGGCGTGAGTACCATCAAATCCCGATCGAACCTCGGGAAAGGGGGCAAGCAGGATTGCACGTCCGGCGGCCTGGAGTAGCGATCTCAGACCTTGGCGATCACTTCATCGGTAGGAACGCGTCACATCCGTCGAGAGCAAGCGGGGATCATTGCCAGGCGAATGGAATCGTTGCGTCAACGCATCGAGGAATGGCGATGGTCGCCAGGAGATTGCGACGATGATCAAGCTGAAAGTCAACGGCAAGGACTGTGCGATCGACGTCAGTCCAGACACACCACTCTTATGGGTGGTGCGGGAGACCCTGGGACTCACGGGGACCAAGTTCGGCTGCGGGATGGCCCAGTGCGGCGCGTGTACCCTCCATCTCGACGGCGAGGCGGTGCGATCGTGCGTGACGCCGGTCTCTCGCGCGTCGGGAAGAGACGTCACCACGATCGAGGGGCTCCCCGCTGACGTCGGCCGCCCCTTGCAGCAAGCCTGGATCGCCGAAGATGTGCCGCAATGCGGTTACTGCCAGTCGGGTCAGATCATGTCGGCGGCTGTCCTGCTGCGCGAGAACCCCAACCCTACCGACGAGGATATCGACGATTCCATGGCCGGCAACATCTGCCGATGCGGGACCTACCAGCGCATCCGGCGCGCCATCCACCGGGCGGCCCGGCTGAAGGCCGAAGGAGGCCGACGATGAGCGAGATCCGGAACCTCAGCCGCCGCGGTTTCCTCAAGTCGGGTGGCGCTCGCTGGTGGCGGGTTGGTCCTCGGCGTGCACATCCCGAGGATCGTCCCATCCGTGAGTGCGGCCCAACCCGCGCCTTTGACCTTCGCACCCAACGCGTTCGTCCGCGTCGGCAAGGACGAGAGTGTAACCGTCATCGTCAATCATTCCGAGATGGGCCAAGGGACGTACACGGCGCTCTCCATGATCGTCGCCGAAGAGCTCGAGGCCGATTGGAGCAAGGTCCGCGCGGAGCCTGCAACCGTTGACCCGGCCTACAATCACGTGGCTTACGGCATCCAACTCACCGGTGGCAGCTCGAGCACCTACAGTGAGTGGGACCGGCTGCGCAAGGCCGGCGCAGCGGCGCGGATGATGTTGATTTCTGCCGCGGCGGCGACGTGGAACGTCGAACCTGCGAGCTGCCGGGCGGAGAGCGGCCAGGTGATCCACTCCGGCACGGGTCGTCGTCTGTCCTATGGGAAGTTGGTCGAGAAGGCGTCGCGACTCACGCCGCCTCAGGAGGTCACACTCAAGGACCCCAAGGACTTCACGATCATCGGCAAGCCGACGAAGCGACTGGATACGCCCGATAAGACCAACGGCAAGGCGATCTTCGGCCTGGACGTGAATCTGCCCGGCATGCTGGTGGCGATGGTCGCGCGCCGCCGGTCTTCGGCGGGAAGGTCAAATCCTTCAACGCGGAGAAGACCAGGGCGGTGCCTGGTGTGCGGCATGTGGTTGAGATCGAACGGGGTGTCGCGGTCGTGGCCGACGGCTTCTGGCCCGCCCGCCGCGGCCGCGAGGCGCTGGAGATCATCTGGGACGACGGACCCTTGGCCACGCTCGACAGCCGCGCCGAAGCTGCGCAGTACGCGGAGCTCGCCCAGCGGCCCGGGGCCGTGGCCAGGAAAGACGGCGATGTCACCGCCGCGATCGCCGGAGCCGCCACGAGGTTAGAAGCCGTCTACGAGCTGCCCTACCTGGCACACGCCCCGATGGAGCCGCTCAATTGCGTCGCCGACGTCGGCGCAGACGGTTGCGATGTCTGGACCGGAACGCAGTCCCAGACTCTCGATCGCAATGCGGCGGCGAGCGATGCCGGCCTGAAGCCGGAGCAGGTTCAGCTCCACACCACGTTACTCGGCGGCGGATTCGGCCGGCGCGCAGTGCTCGACATGCATTTCGTCCGGGAAGCGGTGCAAATCTCGAAGTCGGTCAAGGCGCCGGTCAAAGTCATCTGGACGCGGGAGGACGACATCCGCGGAGGCTATTACCGGCCCCATGCCTATCATTCGCTCCGTGCGGGCCTGGATGCCGATGGCCATCTGGTGGCCTGGCAACAGCGCATCGTCTGCCAGTCCTTCATCGTCGGTACACCGTTCGAGGGTGTCATCGTCAAGGAGGGCGTGGACGAGACCGCGGTCGAGGGCGCCGGGAGATCCCTTACGCGATTCCCAACCTGCTGGTGGACTGGCAAGCGGCGCCCGGCGGCGTCCCGACGTTGTGGTGGCGATCGGTCGGGCATTCGCACAGCGGCTTTGTCGTCGAGAGCTTCCTCGACGAGCTGGCCCACGCGGCGGGCCAGGACCCGTATGAATACCGTCGCGCGCTGCTGGTTCACCACCCGCGACACAAGCGGGCCCTCGAGCTCGTCGCGGAGAAGGCCGGCTGGGGCAAGCCGTTGCCCGCGGGCCGCGGTCGCGGCCTGGCCATTCACGAGTCATTCCAGAGCCTCGTCGCGCACGTGGCCGAGGTCTCGGTCTCGCCGGAGGGCCAGATCAGGGTCCACCGGGTTGTCTGCGCGGTCGACTGCGGACCCGTGGTGAATCCGGACGCCGTCCGCGCCCAGATGGAGGGCGGCATCGTCTTCGGACTCACCGCCGCACTCTACGGCGAGATCACGTTCGAGAACGGCCGAGTGAAGCAGCGCAACTTCCACGACTATCCGATGCTGCGGATGCAGGAAATGCCCCAGGTCGAGGTGCATATCGTGCCCAGTACCGAGAAGATGGGCGGCACTGGTGAACCGGGCGTGCCGCCCGTCGCCCCGGCTGTGGCCAACGCAGTGTTCGCGCTCACTGGCAAGCGCATCCGGCGGCTGCCCATCCGCGCCGCTGACTTGAAAACAATTTGACCGCATATCCCATCGCTCAGAGGAGAATCATCATGCCAGGAACTTCAGCGCCGAAGCGCGACGGGATGCGGCAAACCGTGAAAGGGATCCTCGTGGCCGGCTGCCTGTCACTCGTAGCTCTGATCCAGCCGTTTCGATGGACGGCCCCATCCTCGGCGTCGGGTGCCTCGACGGTCGTGTACGACGACGCCACGTCGTGCGCGGCGTTTCAGCAAGCCTACAAGGTCTTCATGCACCCGCGCTGTATGAACTGCCACCCATCGGGAAATGTGCCGCTCCAGGGCGATGACAGTCATCCTCATGCGCAGAATGTTAAGCGAGGGCCAGACGGGAAGGGTAAGTATGCCCTCAAGTGTGCCAACTGTCATCAAGACACCAACCTACCCGGCGAGAACATGCCGCCGGGCAATCCGAACTGGCACCTCCCGCCGCCCGAGATGAAAATGGTGTTTCAGGGCAAGACCCCTGGCGAGCTGGCGCGTCAACTGAAAGACCCGAGACAGAACGGCGGCAAGACCCTGGACCAGATCCTCCATCACGTCTCGGAAGACAAGCTGGTGCTCGGGTGCTGGAACCCGGGCGACGGTCGCACGAAGCCACCGATAACCCACGACGAGTTCGCGCAACGGATGCGGGAGTGGATCGAGAACGGTGCTGCCAGCCCGGAATGAAGGATCGCCGGCGTACACGCTTCGATGATCGCGAACCGGCTCAAGCCTCCCGAGTGCCCACCAGTACGGGCTGATAGAATCGCCCGTCGAGACGCTCGGTCGCAGTGAAACCGGCCTGACGCATCAGGGCCAGCAGGTGGTCGGTGCCCACTGCATTGTACCGCGTTCGCATGACATGGGTCACGAGCGGGTCGGAGGTCCGGTCATCGACCACGTAATACATCGCCATATCGTAGATCGAACCCACGAAGTCCCAGACCTGGAAGATGACGTAGCGCTGGTCACCCTCCTCGCAGACGCGGTACGGCTTGATGAGCCCGGTCCCTCGCTCTTCACGGTCGTAGTCCCGGACCGTCAGGAGGCAGCCGCCGCCGGGGCGTGTGCAGTCATGGATCTGTCGGAGGGCGAGCAACAGGTCGTCGTCGTTCAGGAGGTGGGTGATGGAATTGTCGGCGGAGACCACCACGTCGAATTGCCGGCCGTGATGAGCATGGGCCGACCTCATGTCGCAGACCGAGAAATCGATCGCGACACCGCGATTCCGCGACTCAACCTTGGCCCGGTCGAGCGCATTTTCCGACAGGTCCGAAGCCGTGACGGCAAAGCCTTGCTTCGCCAGGCCGATGGCCTGGGTGCCGATCCCGCACGAGACATCGAGGACCGATCGGCACTCGTTCCCCCAGCGCTCCCGGATGATACTGGTGAGCTGCTCGGCCTGACGCTCGATGCTTTCGTCCCAGTTCGGGAAGATCAGATGATAAAGCTCGGCCATCCGGTCGTAGAAATCGCTCATCGAGGGGACGCCGAAAGGACTCGATCCCGGTCCGTTCAGAACGATGTTGCCGTCGTTTCCGGCACGGATTCGTTCGATCGGACAACGTCTGGTTCAATCGCCCGATGCGGCCCCCTGGCGTGTGTATGTGAGGCCCAGAGGATCTTCAGGTCGGTCGTGTAGATGACCAGGTTCCCATCATTTTGCAATCGGAGGAACGCACCGGGATGACCGGCCGTACCGGTGCTGAAGCAGGGGCGCCAGTCCTCGTCGTAGATGACGAAGTTGCCGTCGTCCTTCATTTCGCAATACGCCCCCGAGCCCACGCCCGCCCGGGGAACGTTCGTAGCGGTCGACCAGATGGGCATGTTGTAGCAGCTCAAGGCTTGCGGGGCGTGTGCCAGGACACTCGGCACGTCGGGCATCTGCTCATCGTCAATCGGACACAGGACGAGGTTTCCATCCCTCTGCATGTGGAGCCGGAAGCCACCCAACGGCGAGAACAGATTGTCTCCCTGGTTGAGCCGCGCCCCGGCTTTCAGATCCCGGGAAACGTTCACGAAGTCTCCGAACGGCTCGTTGTCCACGATCGGCCGCTCCGCCACCTGGGGCTCGGGTGCGGCCTCGGGCTCCAGTGCGGCCTCGGGCCTGGGCACTCCGTCGCGATAGGCCAACATCGATCTGGCGGCTCGGTCGAGCCCGGCACTTGGCTCGGGCGCGCGCCGGTCTGGGGCGATTTGCGGCGCGGTCACGGCCGGTTCACCGGCCACAATCGGTCCCGAGGCGCTCAGGCCCGTGGCGACACACGTCAGTGCACCGATGAAGAATCCGGCCGCCGCGACCATCTTGAGCTTGGCCATGATCATCGTCCTCAATGCCTGTTTCACCAGCACTTCGGCGGCCGTCGAGACCGTCCCCACCCCGGCGGCTTCTCCCAGGCCAAAGAATCGTGCCGTGCGGACCGTGGACAGAAGGATCGAGACAGAAACCGCCGATGCCTCGTGCGGTAGGGCCAGGGCACCCAGGGTTGCGACACCCAGGGTCACCCCGCGCCTCGCCAATCGGGCCCGCAACAGACTCCGGGCCCGCGCGAGCCGACCCTGGGTCGTGCTCTCGCTCCAGCGCAGATGACTGGCGGCCTGCTGGTAGGTCATGTGCTCCAGGTAGCAGAGGACGATCGGCTTGCGGTACCGCTCAGGCAACCGATCGATCTCCTGGTGGAGCACCCGGGCCGTGTCATCCTCGGGTTTGCCGGCAGCTCTGCGGACACCCGCCTTCTCGGCGGCCCGCCGTTCCTGGTCACGGCGACGAGTCATGTCCGACTTCATCTGGAAGGCGATCCGGCTGGCCACCCGATGGAGCCAGCCGCCCAGGGAATCGTTGACCCAGAGCGACTTCGCCTTGCGAGCCAGCAGGAGGAAGGACGCTTGGAACGCATCGTCGGCGTCGTTGGGGTCCTCGAGCACGCCCCGGCACACGGCCAGGACCATCGGACCATGCCGCTGCACCAGGGCCGTGAACGCCAACTCGTCGCGCTGGGTGACGTAGCGTTCCAGGATCTGGGCGTCGGGCAGGCCCGCCAGGGTCCCCTCACCGAAAAGCAGGTGGATCTGCCGCATCGCGGCGCCGCAGACGCGCACTGGCCATGTCGTCTCCCTCGTCATACCCTCCTAGGACGCTCTACCTATATTAAGGGCCGACGACACCAGGCCCGTACAACTTTTTTCCGAATTCTTTCCGAGCATGTATGTCGTACCAGCCTCGACGAGACGTCTACCGCAGGATGAGCGAGGGCACGGCACCCGTCCCGCCGCTCATCGGGATCGATTCCGCACGTTGCGGTTGCGGTTATCTCCATCATCCCGGTCGGCTCGGAGGATCTCGTCGGCGTTCCAGAGTCGGACATGGTTGTCGCCCCCGCTGGCGGCGAGCGTCTGGCCATCGGGGGAGAAGGCCACCCTGGGAAGCCATGAGGACTGACCATCCAGACGGGTTCGCTCTGCGCCAGTGGCAACCGTCCAGAGTCGAACCATCCCGTCATTGCCCGCCGTGGCCAGAGTTGCACCATCTGGGGAGAAACTGACCGAGTTGGTGCCGCCGGCATGTCCTTCGATCTGACGGCACAACTGACCCGTCCTCGCGTCCCAGATCCGGACCGTGCGCTCAACTGGACAAGCGGCGGCCAACAGGCTTCCGTCCCACGAGAACGCGACCGAGAAGATCGGGCCGGGAGACTTCCTCCACCACACGCGGCTGAGGCCGGTTTCGAGGTCCCAGACCGTAACGCGCTGCTCGTCTCGTTCCCCCGATGCGAGAGTCCGGCCGTCGGGCGAGAACGCGAGACTCAACGCCGGGGAGTGACCGTGGAGTGTCGTCCGCACCCGGTCCACGGCGAGGTCCCACAGGACGATGTCTCCATTCCGGTCGTTCGTCGCCGCGAGGGTGCCACCGTCGGGCGAGAAGGCCAGCGCCTCAGTCTGGCGTGATGACGGGTTCCGCAGTCGACGAGTTCCACCGGAGACCAGGTCGAAGACGAACACGTCCGGCCCGACTCCTGCCAGGGTCAGGAATCGGCCGTTGGGCGAGAAGGCCACGCCTTTGGCAAGGCCGCGATAGTCGAGGAATCGCACGAGGCCCCAGCCGTTCTGGATCTCTCGCAAGGCTACCCTGCCCTCGCTATCCGTGGTCGCGAGCGTCTTGCCGTCCCAAGAGAACGCAAAGCCGAGCGTCAGGACACCAGGCTTGCCTTGGGCCAGCCGCATCGGTGTCGGCGCCTCGCTCGACAGCCACACCAGGCCGAAGATCGACACCGGGATGAGGCTCTTCAGCCCCCAGGATAGCAACCAGACCCGGACACGTCCCACTCCCGTCCCTGACAGGCCGAGGTTGCCTTCTCCTGAGTCCGGGCGGTCATCAGTCGAATCGTGTCGCATGGCTCGACGCGGGTCTCCACGTGAGAGAAAACGATCAACCTTTTGAGTTCCGAGAAACCCAAAGACAAGCGGGGAAGACACACTGGCCGGGGTGTTGAACCATCGCAATGGAGCGCGCGGCACGGTCCTGGCCCAGTTCCGAGGGAGGAAGGGACGTATCGAGGTTATCCTGGTTTCCGCGGGAATGGCGCGGACGAAGTCTCAGGCCCCGGCCACCGTGGCGAGAACCGGGCGTGACGTCATTCGGTCCCGAGGTCCGCAGCGATTTCGGGTGCTCTGGCTTCCGTATGAGTGGTCCAGAGGACCTTCAGGTCGGCCGAATAGAGGACGAGATTCCCATCGTTTTGTAAGCGGAGGAACGCGCCGGGATGACCGGCCGTACCGGTCCTGAAGCAGGGGCGCCAGTCCTCGTCGTAGATCACGAAGTTGCCGTCGTCCTTCATTTCGCAGTACGCCCCCGAGCCCACGCCCGCCCTGGGAATGTTCGTAGCAGTCGACCAGATCGAATCGTGATAGCATGTCAAGGCTTGAGGTGCGTGGTTTAGAACGCTCTGCACGTCGGGCATACGCATATCATCGATCGCATACAGGATCAGGTTTCCATCCCTCCGCATGTGGAGCCGGAAGGCACACAATGGAGAGAACAGACTGTCTCCCCGGTTGAGCCGCGCCCCGGCCTTGAGATCCCGGGAAATGTTCACGCCGTCTCCGACCGGTTCATCGTCCACGATCGCAGGCAGCGCGCCCGGAGGCCGCGGTGCTCCCTTGGGCTTCGGTGCTTCTTCGGACTGCGGTAAGAACTGCGGGCTCGAGCGCTCCCCCTCGATCGGCCAGTATCGATTTCGCGGCGGTCCGGTTTGGCCCATTGCTCGGCGCAGGCGCGCGGGGAGCTGGGGCGATTCGCGGCGCGGTCACGACCGGTTCACCGGCAACGATCGGTCCCGAGGCGCTCAGGCCTGTGGCGACACACGTCAGTGCCCCGATGAAGAATCCGGCCGCCACCATCATCTTGAGCTTGGCCATGTCCTCTCCCTCGTCATGCCCTCACCGCACTCTCTACCCATATTAAGGGTCCACGACACCGGATCCGTACGACTTTTTTTCCGAATTCTTTCAGACTGGCTCATTCCAACGGAGACCCTTCCCGGCGGCCGAGGTGCCGGCCCAGCCGGGCCATCCAGACGACGGCGAGCACGTTGAGGACGCCCTTTCCGATCCAGTCGATGGTCAGGGCACCGCTGACGTGAAACACGACGAATCCCGCCACCATGCAGGCACCAACTCCCCCGAAAACGACGGCAAATCGATGCATGTCGTTCCAATCCTGACAAGCCGTCCACCGCTGGATGAGCCAGAACACGGCACCCGCCCAGGTGAGCCCGACGATGGTCGGAATCGCGAAGGGGATCGTCGGGGCCATGCCGAACGCGAGCAAGACCAGCAGACACCACGGGAACCCGAACATGAAGGCGGTCGCCCCGACAAGCCACGGCCGCGGCGCCGATTCCGCACGTCGGGGTTGCGGCAACGTCCACGGACGGAAGGCGACCGCCATCAGCAGCACGATGGCCACAATCGCGAGCAGGATATCCAGAAGAGGAGGCTGGTATTCGGGCATGTGGAACACCTTGGTCCGCGCAGTGCTGGGTCCAGGAATACCAGGCGACGAACGAGCCGAGGACAAACGCCACACTCGCCAGGATGAGACCTCGTCTCCCGATCCAGAGTTCCTCTCGCCGCGCCGGAAAGAGCAATTCCGTGAGCTGGATCGGCAGCACCACCACCCAGACGCTCTCGTAACCCATCGCCCAGAGGAAGTCGAACCCAGTTCACACCCCAGACGCGACCATACTCATGGGTGGCCAGCCCGACCAGCGGCGCGAGGGATGTCTGCTGGATGATGCATTCCTCAGCGATCGCCAAGGCCACTCCCAGGAGCAACAGGCTGACCCAGCCACGCCGCCAACGGCGCACCGCATGACGAATCATCAGGGTGCCACAGCCCCAGATGGCGATTTGCGGGATCAAGACGAAGATCACGCTGAGCCGCGTGGCCCCGTAGAGCACTTCGGAGACAATCGGTGCCAGAAGAAGCAGGGTCACGACCGGCGCCACGCGCCGCCAGCCGGACCAGCTCGCTTCGGTCGGATCCGGCTTTCGCCAGGTGGAGTCTTTACCAGAGTCCATGTCGGGTCCTACAATCAAACCTTGGGGATAAGTTTCTCACGGCTAAGTATCTCATGCGCAAGACAAAATTGTCCAGAGAGGAGTCGGCGCGGCCGGGTTCGCCCGCTGCGTCGAGCCTGGGGGAGTTGTTGGGGCGGGAGCTGAGTACGGCGGTGATCCTGTTTCACGAAGCGGTCGCTTCGCGACTCGGGATGAGCGCCGCGGAATGGAAGTGCCTGGGCCTGTTATCGCAACATGGGCCGGCCACGGCGGGCCGCCTGGCCGAGCGATCCGGATTCACGACCGGTGCGATCACCGGGATCGTCGACCGCCTCGAGACGGCCGGCTATGTGCGGCGAGAACCCAATCCGCAGGACCGGCGCAGTGTCATCATCCAGCCGCTCCGGAACGACGAGCTTCGCGAGGTGGTCACGCCGATCTTTGCCTCGCTGGGGCGCACGATGGCTGACCTGAGCCGCCGTTACACGGCCAAGGAATTGGCGGCCATTCAGGATTATTTCGAGCGGACCATCCAGACGCTACGAGCCGAGACCGCCAAGCTGACCAGGCCCGGCGGCGATTCTGGGGGCAGCGCCGGCAAGACCGGCTCGACCCCAGCCACTCCTGGGCCCTGACTGCCCAGCCTGGAATGGCTGGGGTCGAGCCCGAAGGGCGATGCCCCCAGGGGATTCCGACGTGCTCACTTCGGTTTGCCGACAATCAGTACGCTATCGTTGAAGAAGCCTGTCTGACGCCAGTTGGCGGGATCATGGCGGTATTTATTGCCGTCGTGAACGTATTTATACTTATACTGGCCAGCGGCCACGACCACGGTCGTGGTGAATAATCCCTGGGCGTCGGGTCCGTCGAGCTGTTGGACCGGCGAGTAGTCGTTGTTGAAGCTGGCGGCGAGTTGGACCGTCTTCACACCCTCAGGCGGGTGATGGCGGAAGGTCACGTCGAACTGGCCGTCGGGCCGCGCGACGACCTTGGGCGGGCCGACGCTCAGGTCCTCGTAATCGAGTGCCGCGTCCATGTATCCGATGAGCATCTCGTCGTTGGTCTGCTCGCCGAAGGTGACGGTCCGGGTCGCGTCGGGGTTATTCGGATTGTCGGCCGAATTATCGAAGTGGCCCACGCATCGCATGATCGTCCCCTCGGGCATCCGTTTGGGCTCATCGAGGATGTAGGCATTCTGCCAGTCGAACTCGTAGCGGGGCACGTCGAGCAGGACCTCGCGACGCCCGTCCGGATACGTCGCCTCGAACCGGAACGACCTGCCGCGGAGGTGCATGTGAGGCAACATCGCATAGAGGATATAATCCTGGTTGAATCGATGCTCGGCCACGGCCTGGAAATCGGCGGCGCCGGGCGGTATGCGGAACTTGTAATTGATCGCCGCGATGGAAGCCACGCGCTTCGTGATGGTCGCCGGATCGGCGAAGACGAGGCCGAAGGTGCTTCGATCGGTCTGGGGCGTCCCGCGCGGGGTGTAATGGGCCTGGACGAGCAGCTTCGAGCCGGCCGGAATGATCTTGGCCGTCCCTGGCGGCAGCTCGCGCGGGGGCATCCCCGGCGAGTAGCCGGCGAGGAAGTCGGCATCGAACGGATTGATTCCACGCTTGCCAGGAGGCAGTACGAACACAACCAGATGATGGAGCACCGCGGGATTGCCCGGGCGCACTTGCGAGGCCCGAACCCAGACGTCGTGGTCGAATTTGGGGTCGATGACGAAGTACTGATACGGCAAAACGCCCCGCGCGGGAATCTCGACGGTCTTGGGCAGTTCGATGACCAGGTCGGGCTTGGAGATCCGCCAGCCGCCTTCCGCGAACCGCGGCAGGGCGGGCTGCTCGTGGACCTCGCCTTCGGGCGCGCCGTCGGCGACCCAGGCGGCGATCAGCCGCTTCTGCTCGTCCATCAAATGGGTGTCGTTGTGGAACTTGCCATAATCGGGGCTGGCGTGCCAGGGCGGCATGCGGCCGTCACCGACGACCTCCGCGATCGTCTCGGCCCAGCCGGCAGCCTGCTTGTACGAGGTGAGGGAAAACGGGGCGATCTCGCCAGGTCGGTGGCAGGTGACACACCGGTCGCGCAGGAGGCCCGCGACCTGCTTCGCGTAAGTCACCTCGCCGTGCCCAGGGCGCCGCACGCGACCGATCCGGCAGCCGACGGGCTCCGTCTTCGCGATGGAGACGTCCTTGCCGGCCAGCAACTCCTCCAGCGCGACGGCCAGGTCGCGGCGCGTGGGAGCGGTCCGGTGCACGCCAATGGCGAACTGGTCATCGATCCGGCCCCGGTATCGGATCGCCCGCTTGGCGTCGACCACCAGGACTTCCGGCGTCCGCTCGACCCGGAGCTTGTCGGCCAGCTCGTTGCCCACGTCCTTCAAAAAGGGGAACGGCAGGTCGTTCGCATTCGCGAACCGGCCCATCGCGGTGGCGCCGTCTTGCTGGTTCGCG
This sequence comes from uncultured Isosphaeraceae bacterium, assembly GCA_963845695.1. Classification (GTDB taxonomy): domain Bacteria; phylum Planctomycetota; class Planctomycetia; order Isosphaerales; family Isosphaeraceae; genus CAWJTV01. Next base: position 386,961 of record CAWJTQ010000033.1, read on the forward strand.
TCGATCGCGAAGAAGGCAACACCCTTCGACTCGAAGGCCCGCGCCAGATCCCCGAGCTGGGGTGCGTACTGATTGGCCAGCGGACACTCGACCCCGAGAAACGCTAGGACCACCAGCTTGCGATCGCGGGCATCGTCCAGGGAGAAGGAGGCACCTCGAAAGTCCTGGAGCCGGAAGCCGTCCACGGCACGCGGCTCAGCCGGCACGTTTTGCGCAACGACGGCGAAGAGGATCAGGAAGGTCCCGAAGCTCGGCATGATCAGTCCCTCTCGCGACAGGTCTGGAGTCGCTCGCTCCATGGTGATTCGGATGGACCCGGTCCATCCTCATCCTACCACAATTGTCATGGTTGACCAGAGACCTGCTCCGGAATCCCGATGGGAGTGGGCGCCGGCGCCCGAGCATTCCGTTCAATTCGTCCGCGCCACCTGGCGGCGCGCAGCGTCGAGCAGGGCCTGGATCTCTGAGGACTTGGCGGACTCCGCCGAGGTTGCGAGATAGGTCTGGAGCGGGTCGATCGCCTCGCCGGGTCGATCCGCATTCAGGCAGAGCACGCCCAGGTCATGGACTTCCTCGGCCTCGTGCGGGTTGAGGGCCGTCAGCCGGCGCTGGACCGGCAGCGCCGAGGGAAGGTCCTCCGCGTTGAGGTAGATCGTCTTCAAGTTCCGGAGCATGCGCGTGACGATCACGGCGAGGGAGCAGGCCGCCGTCATGGTTTCGGTGAGGACCACCGGTTGCTGGAGGAGCTCGCAGAGCTTTCGCTGGCACGCCTCATGACTCAGCACGATCCCCTCATGGAACGCGTCCACGAACCAGGTCCGATCCCCGTCGTCAACCCGCAGCATGAAATGGGCCGGCAAGTTGACACCCGCCATCATCAGTCCCAATCGCTCCGCCACCGCCTGGTAGACCACCGACAGGCTGATCGGAATCCCCAGCCGGCGGTCGAGCACCTCGTTGAGATAGCTGTTCCGCGGGTCGTAGTAGTCCTCGCCGTTGCCGCGCAGCTCCTCCTCGACGAACAAGACCCAGTTGATCTGCCCCAGGATCTCGCGCACCCCTGGCCCCTCGGGGACAACGTGGGCGAACCCGGTCGGCCAGCTCCTGGATCCGGCCCAGGTACGATTCGATTTCGAGTTCGGGGTAGGCGTCGCGCGCGATCTCCAGCGCAACCCGCGCCAGGTGTACGGAGCCCTCACCCGCCAGCAATCGCTGAAACTCAGGACTGTGGGCGAACCGAGGAAAAGCCACGTCGCGGTCCTCACGTAGGGCAGGCTTTCCGGCCTGATTTTCCAGAATGGTCAGACTGAAAAGCCTGACCGACTTTCTTGCCGGCGTCGCATCCCAGAATGCTTGCACGGTGCCGAGATCCCATGCATGTCGATTTTACTCGGATGCCTGCCAGGCCACAACCCGCAATCGCATGGGATCGGTGCTCGATTTGCCGGCCCGGTTCGGATAGTTTGATACGAGTTGGATGCGGAAGGTAGAGTCGTCTGAAAAAAACAACGGATCCAATCGGTCGATATGAGGGACACCCGGTCATGGCACCTTTGTTCAGCCTGGTTGCATTGGTCTTGCCCGTTCTCGCCCAGCAGGCTCCTGAGAAAAGCGGCGCGTTGCAGACGGTCGCCGAGCGGAGCGGTTATCGCGCCACGGCGCGGTACGACGATGTCATGGCCTGGTGCCGGGAATTCGCCAAGTCAACGCCGAATGCCCATCTCACCGAGCTGGGCCGGTCTTCGGAAGGACGATCGCTCCCCATGTTAATTGTCGCCGACCCGCCGATCCGGACACCCGCCGAGGCCGTGCGCTCCGGAAAACTGGTCTGCCTGGTCATCGGCAATATCCATGCCGGGGAAGTCTGTGGCAAGGAAGCCTTGCCGATGTTGCTCCGCGAGGTCTTCGCCGGTCCGCATCCGCCCCTGTTGAAGGACCTGGTCCTCGCCGTGGCGCCGATCTACAACGCCGACGGCAACGAGCGCGTCTCCAAGACGAATCGGCCCGGCCAGGTCGGCCCCGAGGCGGGGATGGGCCAGCGGGCCAATGCCCGCGGCCTCGACCTCAACCGCGACTTCGTCAAGCTCGAGGCGCCCGAGACCCGCGGACTGGTCAAGTTCCTCAACGAGTGGAACCCTCATCTGTTCATCGATACCCACACGACCAACGGCTCGTACCATCGGTACACGATCACGTACGAAGGCCCGAAGAACCCGGCCGGCGACCCCAAGGTCGTCGCCTTCATGCGCCAGACTTTCTTCCCCGCCGCGACCCGGAACTTCGAGAACCGGACGCAGCTCAAGGCATTCTACTACGGGAATCTCGATCGGGAGCACACCAAATGGACGAGCTACCCGGCCGAGCCCCGGTACGGCACGACCTACGTTGGGCTGAGGAACCGGCTGTCGGTGCTGTCCGAAGCCTATTCTTACGCCGCCCTACAAGACGCGAGTGCTGGCGACGCGTGACTTCGTGCTCGGCTGCCTGGAGACCGCGGCGGCCCGCAAGGCGGAGATCGTCCGGCTGCTGGCTCCGGCGCGGCGGCCTGGCGCGGCGTCTCAGGAGCCGGAAATGGTGCCGATCCGATCGCGTGCCAGGGCGGCCAAGGAGCCGGTGACGATCCTCGGGTACGAAGAACGCCGAGATGAGAATGGCCGGCGCATCAAGTCCGACGTCACCAAGGACTACAAGGTCCAGCTCGTCAACGAGTACGAGGCGACCGAGTCGGTCGCGAAGCCGTTTGCGTACCTGATCGCGCCGTCCTTTGGCGAGGCCGTTGCAAACCTCCAGCGCCATGGGCTGGACATTCAGGAGCTGCGCGAGGACATCGAGCTGGACGTGGAAGTGTCCAAGATCGATGCGATCGAGGACCGGCCGCGGGGATTCGACGGCCCTGCGTCGGTCATGGTGCGCCGCGAGCAGTCAGAAGGCGGCCCGACTGATCCCCGCCGGCACCCTGGTGGTGAAGACCGCACAGCCGCTGGGCACGCTGGCGGTCGTCCTGCTCGAACCCGGCGCCGAAGATGGTCTGGCCACATGGAAGTTCTTCGGCGCGGGATTGAAGGTCGGTGGCGAGTTCCCGGTCATCCGCCTACCTCGGCCCGCGCCGCTGTACACGACCGGCGCCGAGGCGCTGGCCGAGAATCAGCCACCCCCACGGCCCATCACGCTCGAGACCAGTGGCGGTGGCGGTCGAGGCCGCGGTCGCGGGGGGTTCGGCTTCGGCGGCCAGGCGCGCTGGCTCGACGGCGAGCACTGGCTCCAGACCCGAGAGGGCCGGCTCCTGAAGATTCACGCCGCGACCGGCCGCTCACAGCCGTTCCTCGACACCCGGGCGCTGGCCAAGGCCCTGACCCGACTCCCCTCGATCGACGCCGAGGCCGCTGACGCGATCGTGAGCCGGCCGATGTTCGACATGGATCCGGCCAAGCGGGGCTTCCTCTTCGAGCACGATGAAGACCTCTACTATGTCACGTTCGACGGTGCCACGGCGGTCCGCCTGACGAATCAACCGGGAAGCGAGCAGTGGCCGCAGTTCAGCCCGGACGGCAAGCACGTCGCGTTCGTGCGCGACTTCGACCTGTACGCGGTCGACATCGCCAAGCAGGCCGAGCACCGACTGACCACCGGCGGCCGGGAAGACTTGCGGCACGGGCAAGCGGACTGGGTCTACTTCGAGGAGGTCTGGAACCGGCGCTGGCCGTCCTTCTGGTGGAGTCCCGACTCGAAGCGGCTCGCGTTCATGGAGTTCGACGACGCGGGCGTCCCCTATCACACGGTCCTCGACGATGCCTCCAGCGGCACGGCCCGGAAGGTCGAGCGGACCCATTACCCACGTTCGGGCGAGGCCAATCCCAAGGTGCGGCTGGGGATCGTCGGCAGCGAAGGAGGCGCGGTGCACTGGGCCGATCTCTCCGACTACTCGCCCGACTCGTCACTGATCAGCGAGGTTGGCTGGTGGCCGGATAGCTCCTCCGCGTATTGCTACGTCCAGGACCGGGCCCAGACCTGGCTCGACCTGGTCAAGGTCGCGCCGGATTCCGGCACGGTCCAGCGTCTCTTCCGCGACGCGACCAAAGCCTGGATCGACAGTCCCGGGCCGCTCCACGCCTACAAGGACAACACCTTCCTCTGGGTGAGCGAGCGCGATGGCTGGAAGCACATCTACCAGTATGCAGACGACGGCAAGCTGAAGGCCCAGCTCACCATGGGCCCATGGGAGGTCCGCCGGCTCGAGCACGTGGATCTCGACTCCGGCTGGATCTACTTCACCGCCAACCGCGAAGCCCCGATGTCGAGCGACTTCTACCGCGTCAAGCCCGGTGGCCTCCTTCAACGGCTCACGCAGACGCCCGGCACTCACAGCGCGAACATGAGCCCGGACGGGAAGCTGTTCCTCTCCAGCCGGTCGGACATCCGCACGCCGGACCGCATTGGGCTGTATACCGCGGACGGCAAGCTGGTCCGCACCGTGGACTCGAATCCGTCGCACGAGCTGAAGCGGCTCCGGTTCGGCCCGCACGAGCGGTTGCAGATCCGGGCTCGCGACGGCTTCCCGCTCGAGGCCGAATTGATCCTGCCGACCGAGCTCGAGCCGGGCAAGAAGTACCCGGTTTGGTTTACCACGTATGCCGGTCCGCATACGCCGACGATCTCCGATGCCTGGCAAGGTGGCCGGATGCGCGATCACGCCCTGGCCCACGAGGGCTTCATCATCTTCCACATGGACCCCAGGAGCGCCAGCGGCAAGGGGGCGACCTCGGCCTGGAAGGCGTACAAGCACCTGGGCGTCCAGGAGCTCGAAGATATCAAGGACGCGATCCACTGGCTCAAGCAGAAGCCGTATGTCGACGGGTCGCGGATCGGCATGAGCGGCCACAGCTACGGCGGTTACATCACGTCGTACGCCATGACCCACTGCGACCTGTTCGCGGCGGGAATCGCCGGCGCGCCCGTGACCGACTGGCGCGATTACGACTCGATCTACACCGAGCGATTCATGGGCCTGCCCCAGGACAACCCTGAAGGATACAACGTCTCATCGGTCGTGAAGGCGGCCGGCAAGCTGCACGGCAAGCTCCTGATCCTGCACGGGGCGATCGACGACAATGTGTCGATGCGGAACACGATGCGACTCGTCCAGGCGCTCCAGCTTGCGAACAAGGACTTCGAACTGATGATCTATCCGTCGTCGCGGCATGGCATCGGCGGTGCGCACTACCAACGGATTCAGCTCGACTTCATCCGGCGCACCCTGGGATCGCCCAAGCCGGAGACTGACAAGACCCAATCGCCCGGCGAGATGGCCTCGCCTCCGGAGCGGACCAACCCGCAACCGGAGGGCCGGCCGCGCGGCCGTCGCCGGGCCGCGGCGTCGGCGCAGTAAACACGAACGACGGCACCCGTCGTTGAGGGGTTCTTGTTCGTACTCGACAAACCTTCTCCGAGGGCGGTCCCATCGACATGCCGTGCTCTGAAGGTTATCCACGAAATGCATCATGTCCCTCGGGAATATCCTGATAACGGGAAGACAGGAGTCGCGCCATTCCTCTTGGTCTTCAGGGGAGGCGTGTCCGCGCCGTCGGCAGAGCGGGAGCTGGCGAGCGGGATGGCTTGACCATCGCCGCTGCTGAAATCCAGGGCGCCCATGCCGTTGGCTGCCGGGCCGCCATTGTTGCCGATCCCGCCGTCCGGCATCGCGACGTCCTGCTGGGCCACGGATGCGGCCGCCAGGGATTGCGGGCTGGGGGTGCTGCTCGCCGGATCGAAGAACAGGCCATTGAGCACGGCGTTCCCGCCGGTCAGTTCCTTGATCGTGATCTTCACGTCGCCGCTGATGGTCCAGACCTCGTAAGCGCCGTTGACGAACGACGAGAGCGTCTCGGTATCCAGCACGGCCCCGGTGGATGCGTTGCTGATCTGGATCTGCTCGCTCCGCCCGTGGCTGTCCCAGTCGACGGCGTAGAGGGCGATGTTATGGGCCAGGCCGTCGGTCAGGTCGATGGTCACTGTGAAGCTGGTGGATGAGTACCAGGCGGCCGCGATACGACCGCCGGAGCCATTGGGATTCTCGAGGCCGCGCACGTCGGTCGTGTCGGACGACCAGACGTAGGTCAAATAACCGGAGGCGGTGACGGTGGCGTAGGAGGGGTAGCTGGGCGTGGCGTTGACCACGTTGTAGCCCTGGGTGCCATAGACCCCCATCCAGTTGCCCTGCGTCGTCGTGTCCGTCTTGACGAACGTGGCCGTGGTTGTGCTGCGGCGACGGATCGAAGAACAGGCCATTGAGCACGGCGTTTTTCCCGCTGACCAGGTTCGTGATCGTGATCTTCACGTCGCCGCTGATGGTCCAGACCTCGTAGGCGCCGTTGACGAACGACGAGAGCGTCTCGGTATCCAGCACGGTCCCGGTGGATGCGTTGCTGATCTGGATCTGCTCGCTCCGCCCGTGGCTGTCCCAGTCGACGGCGTAGAGGGCGATGTTATGGGCCAGGCCGTCGGTCAGGTCGATGGTCACCGTGAAGCTGGTGGACGCGTACCAGGCGGCCGCGATACGACCGCCGGAGCCATTGGGATTCTCGAGGCCGCGCACGTCGGTCGTGTCGGCGGACCAGACGTAGGTCAAATAACCGGAGGCGGTGACGGTGGCGTAGGACGGATAGCTGGGCGTGGCGTCGACGACGTTGTAGCCCTGGGTGCCATAGGTCCCCATCCAGTTGCCCTGCGTCGTCGTGTCCGTCTTGAGGAACGTGGCTGTGGCCGTCGGTGTCGGAGTGGCGCGGGGTCGAAGAACAGGCCATTGAGCACGGCGTTTTTCCCGCTGACCAGATTCGTGATCGTGATCTTCACGTCGCCGCTGATGGTCCAGACCTCGTAGGCGCCGTTGACGAACGACGAGAGCGTCTCGGTGGACAGTACGGTCCCGCTGGATGCGTTGCTGATCTGGATCTGCTCGCTCCGCCCGTGGCTGTCCCAGTTGACGGCGTAGAGGGCGATGTTATGGGCCAGGCCGTCGGTCAGGTCGATGGTCACCGTGAAGCTGGTGGACGAGTACCAGGCGGCCGCAATGCGACCGCCGGAGCCATTGGGATTCTCGAGGCCGCGCACGTCGGTCGTGTCGGACGACCAGACGTAGGTCACATAACCGGAGGCGGTGACGGTGGCGTAGGAGGGGTAGCTGGGCGTGGCGTCAACGACGTTGTAGCCCTGGGTGCCATAGGTCCCCATCCAGTTGCCCTGCGTCGTCGTGTCCGTCTTGAGGAACGTGGCCGTGGCCGTCGGTGCCGGTGTCGGCACCCACTGCCACATCGACGCGCCGGGAGCGGTGAAGTAGAGGTCCGAGCCCCCGACCACGAAGTTACTGGGAATGTTGCTCCCACCCGTGTTGAGGTTGGTGTCCATCACCGTGCCGGCCGCGGTGCCATCACTCTGGTAGACCTGGTAGCCGCTCGTCGTCGTGTAGGCCGTGAAATAGAGCAGCCCGTTCATCCCGATCAGGTTCATGGTGTCGGACCCCGACGTCCCATTGATGTCGGCGACCATCGTGGTGCCGGCGGTCGTGCCGTTGCTCTTCCAGAGCTGGGAGCCGTGGGTGCCATCGTTGCCCGCGAAGAACAGGGAAGTGCCCACCGGAGTCAGGTCGAGCGGCATGAGCCCGCCATCGCTGGCGTTGATGGTCGTAACCTGGACGGTGCCGGCCGTTGTGCCGTTGCTGATCCACAACTGGGAGCCGTGGGTGCCGTCATTGGCCGAGAAGAACAGCGTGCCGTTGACGTTGGTCAGGTACTGGGGCGAGATGCCGGCGTCGGGTGCGCCGCTGGTGAGGGTCGAGACGCCGGTATTGGGGTTGTAGTCCCACAACTGGTCGCCATTGACGGCATCGTCCGCGGCGAAGAAGAGCGTATTGCCCACGCCCGTCAAGTATTGCGGTTTCCTGCCCGTCCCGGCGGGCCCGCCGCTGGTGAGCATCGACACCGCGTTGTTGGTGGTGTTGATGTCCCAGAGCTGATAGTCGTCGGTGGGGTCGTAGCCCTGGAAGTAGAGGGTACTGCCGACGGGTGTGAGCTCGTTGGGAGCAATGCCGTTGGAGTTGATGTCGGTGACCAGTCCGGTGCCTGCGGCGGTGCCGTTGCTCGAGTAGACCTGGAAGCCCTTCACGATATCGAAACCGGTAAAGTAGAGGGTTCCGTTATCGTTGGTCAGGTCGGAAGGGTAGATGCCGTAGTCGGGGACGCCGTCGTTACTGTCGGTGACGTAGGTGGTGCCGTTGACGGTGCCGTTGCTCTTCCAGAGCTGGTTGCCGTGGGTGCCGTCGTTGGCGGCGAAGTAGAGGGTGGTGCCGACGACGGTGAGATCGGAGGGGTCGAGGCCGCCGTGGGCGTCGTTGCCGTCGGTGAGTCGGGTGGTGCCGCTGCTGGTGCCGTTGGTCTCCCAGAGTTGATCGCCGTGGGTGCTGTCGTAGCCGACGAAGAAAAGCTCGCCGTTCATCACCACGGGCGTCGACTCCACCGTGGAGGCAAAATTGATGGCGGTGAGCGTCAAGAGGGTCCGATCTTCCAAGCCTTCGAGGCGGAATTGACGGGCGACCTTTCGCCGTCGAAGGGCCTTCGAGGTGGGAAAGAGGCGCTCGAGTTGCGAAAACATCAGATTACCTCTCGCGGTTCGGTCAGAAGCATGGGGTCAAATCCGCGGGGCCTCACGGAGCCGCGGCGCACGAATCAAGAGGGGCTCACCGTTCCCGCCGAGCCCTCGATCAACCGAGCCGTCAACGATCGTCGAGTCCCGGTCATTCATCGAGGCATCGACCGTTTCCTGCCGGTCAGAGGTTGTCCGGAACCGCCCGGCAAAGCCAGGGCGAGCAGGTCATCCCTGGAGATCCCGGGGCCGTCTCGGCCGCCGGGAGGGACATCGGTCAGGCCAACAATGACTCGGATTCGAGTCGGGACGAGCCGATCAGATGTAGATGTTCGGAGACGACCCAACGCCGGGCCCAGGGAACCAGTGTCCCAAGAGACCCCTTGGTTCATCAAACACCCAACGACCCTTGGCTCAATTCGATGATCACAAGGAGGTTGAGATTGCTCCAGGCCGCATTCTGGGCCGGAATCTCGCGCCGGGATTCCCGGGTTTGAGATTTCGCATCGACTCGGGAGGAACATCGTCTCGAGACTCGGTCCATTCGAGCGGACGTTTAGTATCGTCAACCGCTGTGAGCGATGTCAAGGACCCAGAGAATGCCGGCAATCCTGCCCGAGCTGGCTCGCGCAAACTTTTTCAGGCTCATCGGCGTCCCGAGCGAGCTCCTGGTCATCACCGACCAGGGAGGACTAAAAGGGACAGGGATAGTAAAGGGAATTTATGATCTCTAAATATAATTAGATAATTTAATTAATGCCAATTGCAGAACTCCAACCGAAGAGTAGGGCGTAACGCGACCCTGCCCGAATCGTCCTTTTTCTGGTCATCGAGGCACCATCATAACCGAGAATTGAAAGAATTTGCTTGCTACTTCCGCGGTGCGCGGCATAATGGAAGGTGGGTCGGTACCGATCGAAATGGGTGGTCGGCGCCGACGCGAATCAACGAGGATGTCGTCGGATGACTAGCTGAAGGGCAACCCGGCCGGACCGGGGGGCTCGTTAACGAGTAAGCCGACGTGGAGGAATACCCAGGGTGTTCCACCACGCCGGCTTTTTTTGCTGACGACATTCTGATCGGTCTTCGCCGAAACAAGGCGATGACCGCGGTGACCTTCGTGCTCAGCGGGCACAGGAAAGAGGATGGCGATGGGTTTCAGATCGGCGGCGATCATCCTAGTCCGGGTGGGATCATCTCGTGGCTGGTCGTGGGGCAGATCGGCTGGCGGCCAGAAGGCGCCATTCGAGCCCCGGCGATATTGGGGGCGTCAGCACGTAGCTCTTCATCGGGCTGCTCATGGGCTTCTTCGTCGAGGGTTCGACCCAGTTCTGGGGTAGCATTGTCGTCGCCTTCCTCGGTGCCTGTGCATTGATTGCCCTGGTCCGGCTCATCAGTGGTCGCCGGACCGCGTTGCGGCTGTGATCCGATCACCGTAATGGTGATGTTTGGCGTAGACGATTTCAGCTCGATGGAGGATGTGATCGAGGATTCCTATCCCCACGGGACGCGGACGAAGACGGCCCCGATAACCCCAGAGGAGAATCGAACCATGGCCCAGAATTCCAAGGCCCCTGCTACGGCGAAGACCCGGAAGCGCACTCCGGCCGAGTACCACCATAGGGCCGCCGCCCAGCACACGGCTGCCGCTCATCACCACCTTGAGGCGGCCCACCACCACGAGATGAGCGAGCTCGAGCCGGCCCGGAAGCACTCCGAGGCTGCTCAACGGCATAGCGGGAAGGCTCAAAAGTATACGACCGACGCGCGCGAGCAATCGAACCAGTGAAGCCGTCTTGTCGAGGACCCCGGTCGAACGCGGCCCGCGGTCCTCGCGCTCATGACGCAAGTCTTCAAGGCTTCTCTCCATCCTTGTCGTGGGCGGATCTCTCGAATCCCGTTGCGGCTGTGCCGCGTTAGGATGTCCATCATGATCTGGTACGAGATCGCAGGCGACTGGAAGCATTTCACGGAGAAGGTCAAGGCGAAGTGGGACAAGCTGACCGACGCCGACCTGACGACGTTCAGCGGCAAGCGCGGCACAACTCTCCAGCATCCTCCAACGGAAGTATGGCTACCCGAGGGACCAGGCGGAGCAAGAAATCAACGAATTTTCAGGAGATTCGAAGGTGAGACCTTGAGATACTTCACCAGTGCCGGGCCCTTTTACGGAGCGCTGCTACGGCGCCACGTCGGCGGCACAATCGACGTGCTGGAGACCCTGGGCCAATCGACGTCGGTCGGCACGGCATTCTGCATCGGTGAGAATGCGGCCGGCGTGGCGATCTGGAGGCTAAGCATCGGCGGGCGTGACCTGCCGAGAGGATGTGTCGTCCTCCACCGCGGCTTCCGGTCGGCGTAATGGGGCTCAAGTCTTACCTCTCTACCTCTTCCTCATCTCGCGGACGGGCACGGTCCCGGCGAGGGTGAACAATACGACTTCTTCACCGGTGGTGGTGCTGATGTCGTGGTGCAGGCTCAGGACTTTGCCGCCGGTGACGTCCTGGACCATCGCTTCCAGGAGTGGCCGCGCCGTTTCGAGGAGGTGGGTCCGTACTTGCTTGAGCAAGTCCCTTCCTTTCTCGGCCGGCAGCGACTTGACCAGATGCTGTTCGGCGGCGGTCAACACACCCTGGAGGCGGACCACGAGGAGGTCATCAATCAAGTGGGCGCGGATGTCTTTGGGTCCCCGGCCCATGTACTCCTGCTCGAAGCGGGTGATCCCCTCGCAGATGGCGGCTTCGATTTCTCCCTGCGTTTTCATGGTGCCCTCGCTCGCCTGCCATTCCCGGATCAGGTGGCTGCCGAGGAACATCGCCGCTATGGGGCGACCGAGGCCGGGTCGCCGGTTCTCGGGTCAGCGGAAGACCAACATACAAGAAAGCCGAAGATATTTCACTTGCTTTTTCCGGCTCGCTCGGTGCACAATCAGGCTTGCGAATCGTGCCGGTTCAGACCGGTATTCGGTTCTTACAGAATAGAGTGAATGTCGTCGGACGACTAGATGAAGGGTAACCCGGCTGAATCGGGGGGCCCGTTGCCGAGTAAGCCGACGTGGGGGAATACCTCTGGGTGTTCCCCCACGTCGGCTTTTTTCTTTCTTGCGGCAGTGCGGGACGGCCGTAAGCGATTGGGGCAATCTCGATGCTCAAGACCAATTCGACCATGGCCCAGCAGATTGCCAAGGCGGCCATTCGCTTCGAGACGCGTCGCAATGGCCACGTGCCCGAATCGGCGACGGTGGTCCTGAGTGAGGACACGTTGGTCGTCACGCTCCACGGGTCATTATCACCGGCTGAGAAGGCCCTGGCCAAGACCCCGGACGGGGCCGCTCAGTTGCAGGAGTTTCACCGCCAGTTGTTCACCTCCTCCTCGGAGTCGCTGCGACAAGAAATCCAGCGAATCACCGGCGTCGAGGTGCGAGAGGCGACCGCGGAAGTCGAGACGACGACCGGCACCGTGGTGCATGTGTTTACGAGTGGTACGATGGTCCAGGTATTCTTGCTCGCTCGAAGCTTATCCGCGGAAACCTGGAATGGGAGTGGATCCGCCGATCAGTCATGAGCACGGAGGTACAACATGTTGGTCCTGACGAGGAAGAGCAAAGAGTCGGTCGTTGTGGGAGGGTCGGGCACTTTCGAGCAGTTGCTCAAGGTCACGGTTCTCGAGATCAAGACCGATCGCGTCCGGCTGGGATTCGAGGCTGACGCCACGATCCCTGTCCATCGTTGGGAGGTGTGGGAACGCCTTCGCGTCGGCGGCCAACCCGACAGCCTCGGTGTGCCGCGCGCGGAGCCCCTGCCGGGATGATGCCTCGCATTGCCATAATCGGCCCCTCCTCGTCGTCATAATGGCCAAGAGTGACGACCTGAGCGGCTACGTGCGCCACAAGGTGGCCATGCGGGAGGCGATGTTTAACGAACATGAGGAACGCTCCGCGCACTCACTCGAACCAGTTACCGAACCGCTTCACCTACCGGGTAAGCCGGCAGGCGTCGAGGCGACCAGAAGGGTCGTGGCCGCTATCGCCGGGTCTACTCGGAAGCAGAAACGACACAGGGCTCAAAGAAGACCAGGAGAGTGTTTCCGTATCGCTTCTGCCGCGTCTCGCGGATGTCGGTGAGATCGAGGCTCTGGTACTCCCTCGGATCAATCTGCACGATCGCCAGCCCGGACGATTCCGGCTCGTCCGATTCTGCCGGCGGCCTGTTCAGCATCCCGGGCCGTTCGGCGATCAACTGCATGGCTTCCACCCAGAGGTTCTTGTACTGAGGAGGGGCAATATAGATCAAATCGAACGACGTCTTCGTTTCTCTCAGATACCCGAAGGCGTCTGCGAGCCGAACCTCGGCTCGATCCAAGAAACCGGTCGTCGCAAGGTTTTTCTTGATGGTGGCGACTGCCTTGGGGACGGCATCGATGAAGGTGCAGTGCGCCGCTCCTTGGCTCAACGCTTCGATGCCGACGCTCCCACTTCCCGCAAAGAGATCGAGCATGCTCATGCCCGTAATTCGCGGGCGAAGGATGTCGAACAGGGAGGTCTTGACGCGATCGAGGATCGGGCGCGTGCCATGACCTGGTACAACAAGCAACTGCTTCCCCCGGGCCGACCCCGCAACGACGCGCATCAGAGGCACCTCGAAATGATCATGTCTCAGCGTTGATTGAGGCCCCAGGCTCGTTCTTCTCGAGAGGGTGAACATGCTGAAATCGTCGGTCTGTCGGTCATCCAACGTACATTATACGCAGAAACAGGAACAATTGACTTGCTATTCTCGTCCTGCGCGTCACAATGAGCAATGAATTGGAGCTTGGACGGAATTGCAGTCGGCTCCGATCAGAACTTTGATCGAATTCGTCGGATGACTCGATAGAGGGCAGCCCGGCCATGCCGGGAGGCCTGTTGACGAGTAAGCCGACGTGGTCGAATACCTCAGGGTGTTCCACCACGTCGGCTTTTTTTGTTTGCGATGAGGCGAGACCATCACATCGACGAGAACGAATCTGACATAACAGACCGATTCGACGGCGGCGCAATGGATCGCCGAATTCGTGTTAAATTCTGACGAGCGAGGACGAGATCGCTAACCACGAGGAGGTCATGGCTATGACCCTGACGGCGCGAAGGCAGAGAGTTGAACCGGAGTGAGACCGTGGTTGGGAGAGCTGACAAGCCTACCTCAACACCCATGGACCGACAGGTTCTGATCGAGGGCCTCAATCACGACTTGGCCGGGGAGTACCAGGCCATTTTGATGTACATCCACTACTCGGCGAGGCTCACCGGACCGTACCGCAGGGAACTGCGAGCCCTCTTCCAGGTGGAGATCGGCGACGAACAGGCCCACGCGCAATTCCTGGCGGATAAGATCGCCGCTCTGGGTGGCGAACCGACCACGGAACCCAGGCCGGTGCCGCAGGCCGACCAGCCGCGGGCGATGCTGGAGAACGCCCTGGCCGCGGAAGAACAGGCCATTGCGGACTACAACGAACGAATTCACCAGGCGGAGAGCTTCGGCGACTTTGGTCTCAAGGTCGAGCTGGAAAACCAGGTCGCCGACGAGACCCGGCATAAGGAGGAGCTCGAACGCATTATCGCCGGCTGGGAGGATCGCTGATGGCGACCCGGAGTTACACTCCGCCGAGTGGTCGGCCGCCGCCGTGGGCACACATCAACTCACAAGACGATATCGAGGAGAGCCAAACCATGGTGGAGTTGCGACAGATCGAACGGGCCATCCTGGCCAGCGGCAGGGTCAACAGCCAGGAACTGGAAGCCCTGCACAAACAATTATACGCCAGTGGTAGGATCGACCGCCCTGGGGCCGAGTTCCTCGTCGAGCTGCACAAGCGCGTGCAACACCTCACGCCGGCCTTCGAGCGGTTCTACTACCAGGCGATCAAGGACCATATCCTGGCGCAGGGCCGAATTGACGCCGAAGAGGCCGCCTGGCTGCAGAGGATGCTCTTCGCCGACAACGCGTTTGATGACGAGGAGCGTAGGTTTCTCCATGAACTCAAGGGCGAGGCCAAGCAGGTCAGCCATGAGTTCGAGGTGCTGTTCGAAGAGAGCATGAAACAGCCGCCGGAGCAGCGAACGTCTGGTTAGGCAGGATCATTTGCAGCGAAGCCCGAAGGACCAGCACTCTCTTGCCGGCGATCTCGCGGCCCATCGCCTCCAGAAGAGGCCACGCCGTTCCTGCTCGGTCGAAGCCTACCGGCGAAGAGCTGAGTGAGAAACGAATTCGGGCCAGCGGCCGGCCCGACAGCCTTCGGAGAAGGTCCGGCGGCGCGGGGCATCAACGACTAACTCGATGGACAAGCCCAATCCAGCGATTACGATTCCATTCACATTTTAACTTGTCAACAGTTGCAAATTTCATTAACATTTATTAATGAGGAATCAGATGATGTCAGACAAGAACTCCGTCGTCGCGATCTTCGATTCCCACGAGCGGGCCGAGGACGCCATCCGCGAACTTCAGAAGAGCGGCTTCGACATGAAGAAGCTGTCGATCATCGGCAAGGATTACCACACGGAAGAGAATGTCGTCGGCTATTACACCACCGGCGAACGCATGAAGTACTGGGGCAAGTTGGGGGCCTTCTGGGGCGGATTCTGGGGAATGCTGTTCGGATCCGCGTTCTTCTGGTTGCCCGGCATCGGGACCGTGCTCGTGGCGGGACCGCTCGTGGCCTGGATCGTCGGCGCGCTCGAGGGAGCCGCGGTGGTAGGCGGGTTCAGCGCCCTGGGGGCGGCAATGTACAGCATTGGCATCCCGGAGAAAAGCGTCTTGCAATACGAAACCCACGTGAAGAACGGCAAACTCCTCCTGGTCGTCCACGGGACTTCCGAGGAAGTGGAACGTGCCAAGGATCTCCTGGATCAGACTGAGGCGAATTCCACGACGGTCCATGGCGAACAACTGGCCACCGTCGGCGCGTAGCTCAACGAGATCCGTGCGACAGAAGGTCCCGGTCGGCCTCCGACCGGGACCTTCAACAGCGGACCCAGTGTGCGCTGCGCGACCCTGGACTTTGATCTGCAACACGCTCGGCGTACAGAGATGGCGGTTCCTCATCCCGAAGGGGTCACACCAGACGGAGCTTCGCCTTCCCAAAAGGGATCAATGCCGCCCGCGTGAGGTATGACATGATCAAATTGCCAATGTATCCGTTGCGATTCGAGCCGATCTACCAGTATCGGCTCTGGGGCGGCCGGCGCCTGGCCAACCTGCTCACGGCACCGCTGCCCGGTGACGGACCCATTGGCGAAGCCTGGCTACTGAGCGACCGCGATGACCATCCCAGCAAGGTCGCCGACGGGCCGCTCCAAGGATCGACTCTCCGGCAATTGCTGGAGCAATCGCCGGACCAGATGCTGGGAAAACAGGCGGGCCGTTTCCGACGATTCCCCGTGCTCCTCAAGTTCCTCGACGCACACGAGAAGCTCTCGGTCCAGGTGCATCCCAAAGACGAACAGAGGGACTTTATCCCATCAGGCGAGAGCGGCAAGACCGAAGCCTGGGTCGTGCTGGAGGCGGGGCCGGCCAGCCGGATCTACGCGGGCCTGAAAACCGGCACCACTCGAGACGATCTCGAGCGGGCCCTCGCGAGTCGGGCGATGGCGGAACTTCTGGCAAGCTTCACGCCGAGGGTCGGCGACGCCGTCTTCCTCCGCGCTGGGACCGTTCACTCACTGAGTGGCCTTGTGGTGTTCGAAGTGCAGGAAAACAGCGACGTCACGTTTCGGTTGTACGACTGGGATCGCGTCGATCCCAAAACAGGCAAGCCTCGACCTCTGCAAGTCGAGCAGGCGATGGCCTGCATCGATCTCGCGCAAGTCGCGATCGGTCCGGTGACGCCAGTCGTGGAGGCGGCGGCGCCGGTACGGCGGGAGCGACTCTTTCATTGTGAACATTTCTCGGTGTGGCGGCACCAGGGACAATCGCCGTTCACCGTCGGCGCGGCGGGCACGCCGCGGGTGCTGGTTTGCATCGTCGGCGAGGGGGAGCTGGAGCACAATGGCACCCATTATCCCCTCGGCCGCGGCGACGTCGTGCTCTTACCGGCAGAGGTCGGCGCATGTAGCTACCGGCCGCGCAATACAGTCAGCTTGCTGGAGATCGCACTGCCGGAATAGCTCCGGCGGAGGACACGATGAAAAAACTCGTTGTTTTCGACCTGGACGGAACCCTTGCCTCGAGCAAGTCATCGCTTGATGCCGAGATGGCATCACTCATAAATAAACTGCTAGATCTTATCAAGGTCGCTGTGATATCCGGCGGCAACTGGGCGCAATTTCAAAAACAGGTGCTCTCTCACCTTGGCGATGACGAACGCCTGGAGAATCTTTCTCTCCTTCCGACATGTGGAACACAGTTTTACCAATACGAGAAGGGCTGGAAAAAGATTTACTCAGAAGATTTTACCGATGAACAGAAAGAGAAGATTATCCGTTCGCTGAAGAAGGCGATCGAGCAATCGGGCCTGAAGGCCGAGAAGGTCTGGGGAGAGCTGATTGAAGACCGGGGCAGTCAAATCACGTTTTCCGCATTAGGTCAAGAAGCTCCCCTGAAAGAGAAGGTGAAATGGGACCCTGATTTCACCAAGCGGAAGAAGATGAAAGCCATCCTCGATACGTGGATTCCTGAGTTCTCTGTCCGATTGGGTGGCGCGACGTCCATCGATGTCACCAAGCCCGGCATCGACAAGGCCTACGGGATCAAGAAGCTCCGCGCCATTCTTGGAATTGCCATTGAGGAGATGATCTTTGTCGGGGATGCCTTGTTCCCTGGCGGCAACGACTATCCGGCCGAGCAAGTCGGTGTCGATTCAATCCGAGTCAGAGATCCGGATGAGACCAAACGCGTGATCGAAACAATCATCGCTTGTTCAAGTTGAGCCTGGCTTAGGTGACCTTGTGAGGAGAGACAATGGCTGGTTTTCAAATGAAGCGCCTTGGGATGCTGATGGAGCCCGAGCCGGGCAATCCGTTCGAGGTCGAAGGGGTTTTGAACCCGGCCGGGGTTCGCGGCCTGGATGGTGAGTTTTACCTTTTTCCGCGTCTGGTCGCGAAGGGAAACTACTCGCGCATCGGGATTGCACGCGTGAAGTTCAATGAGGCCGGCGACCCGACGGGCGTCGAGCGGCTCGGGCTCGCACTCGAGCCCGAAGCGGATTACGAACTTCGGCCCGGCGGCGGCGGCTGCGAGGATCCACGGATTACTTATGGCGAAGACCTCAAGCGTTACGTGATGACTTACACGGCGCTTTCTCCCCAAGGCCCTCGGATTGCCCTGGCCTTATCGAAGGACCTGTTCCACTGGGAGCGTTTGGGGCTGGCGACGTTCCGCCCGTATCACGGCATCGAATTCGACGGCGTGGACAACAAGGATGCCAGCGTCTTCCCCGTCGCCATTCCTGATCCGGACGGGAAACCGGCCATGGCCATCCTCCACAGGCCGCTGTTTCCCGGGACTCGTCCTGAGGAAACGGTCTGCCATCCGGCTGCCTCGCGTGGTGGATCGCCATCGAGAGAGCATCTGGATTTCTTACTGTCCACTGGGCGAGGCTGGCGATGAGCCCTATCACCTCTGCCACTTTGCCTTGCATAACCGGCTAGCCAGTCCGGTGGCGCCCTGGGAGCAGCTCAAGATCGGCGGCGGCACTCCTCCGATCCTGACTCGGCACGGATGGATGGTCATCTACCACGGCGTCCATGAACTAGCGGAACCGAGCACGGCAGCTCACAAGTTATGCTACTCCGCCGGGGTCCTGGTCCTCTCCCAGGAGCTGCCGCGGGCAATCCGTTATCGATCGCCAGAGCCGGTGCTGACACCGGAATTACCGCAGGAATGCATCGGGACCGTCGCCAACGTCGTGTTTCCCACCGCCATCGACCGTCGCGACGATCTCGGCTTGCCCGACCGATTCGACATCTATTACGGGATGGCCGACAACCGGATCGGAGTGGCGCGTCTGGACGTGCCGGAATTTCTGCCGCCAGGAGGGCTCGCCGACGCGTCCCGATCCAAGGGCTCGCTCAAGTTCGACGGTCGATCTCAAACAGAGAGTTCGTCGGACAGTCCCGATCGCAATCAGAGGAGGTTCATCGCCATCATGACATTCTCGGCCACCATCGCTCCGTCCCCGGCCACCATCGTTCCGCCCGAACTGGACGAACTCTGCGTCAACACGCTGCGCTTCCTGGCCGTGGACGCCGTGCAGAAGGCCAAGTCCGGGCATCCCGGTCTGCCTCTGGGTTCGGCGGCCATGGCCTACGCACTCTGGGATCGCTCGCTCAAGTTCAACCCGCGTGATCCCCTCTGGCCCGACCGTGACCGCTTCGTTCTCTCGGCCGGACATGGATGCTGCGCTCTTGTACGCTCTGCTTCATCTCACGGGCTTCGACTTGCCCTTGGAGGAACTCGAGCGGTTCCGCCAGTGGGGAAGCCGTACCCCAGGCCATCCGGAATACGGCAAGACCCCCGGCGTCGAGGCTACCACCGGTCCCTTGGGGCAAGGCCTGGCCAACGCCGTCGGCATGGCCATCGCCGAGGTGGCCCTTGCGGCGCGGTTCAATCGACCGGGTCACCCGATCGTGGACCACTACACCTACGTCCTGGCCAGCGATGGCGACCTGGAGGAAGGGATCTCTTCCGAAGCCGGATCCGAGGCCGGTCACCTGCGGCTGGGCAAGCTGATCGTCCTCTATGCCGACAACCACATCACGATCGAAGGCAGCACGGAGCTGGCCTTTACCGAAGACCGTATGGCCCGTTTCGCCGCGTTCGGCTGGCACGTCCAGCGGATCGAAGATAGCAACGACGTTGACGCGGTCGCCGCCGCGCTCAAGGCCGCCCGGGAAGAGAAGGGCCGGCCCTCCTTGATTCAAGTTCGCACCCACATCGGCTTCGGCAGTCCCCACAAGCAGGACACCGCGGCGGCCCACGGCGAGCCGCTCGGTCTGGAGGAGGTTCGCCTGACCAAAGAGGGGCTGGGCTGGCCGGTGGAACCTCCTTTCCACATTCCCGAGGAGGCCCTGGAGCATTTCCGGGAAGCGGTCGCGCGGGGAAGGACGGCGCAGACGGAATGGGAGTTACGTCTCGAGGCTTATGCAGAGGAACACCCTGAGCTGGCCGAGGAATTCGAGCGTGTCATACACCGGCGGCTTCCGAAAGGTTGGGACGCCAACCTCCCGACATTCACCTCGGCGGACGGCCCGATGGCGACCCGCATCGCTTCGGGAAAGACAATCGCGGTCCTGGGCTCTCGTCTACCCGAAATGATGGGAGGCTCGGCCGATCTGGCTCCCAGCACCCACACGAACATGGACGGCGCCGGGAACTTCGAGCCGGAGAACCGGGCGGGACGCAACATGCACTTCGGCATCCGCGAGCATGCCATGGGCGCCATCCTGAACGGCATGTCGTTGCACCGCGGCCTCATCCCCTATGGAGCGACCTTCCTGATCTTCAGCGACTATATGCGTCCACCGATGCGCCTGGCGGCCATGAACGGCCTGCCGGTGATCTATGTCTTCACCCACGACAGCATCGCCATGGGAGAGGACGGCCCGACCCATCAGCCCGTCGAACAATTGCTGGGATTGCGATCGATCCCCGGCATGGTTGTCATCCGGCCGGCGGATTCCAACGAGACGGTTGCCGCCTGGCGGATCGCCGTCGAGCGGAGGGAAGGTCCCGTTGCCCTGGTGTTGACGCGTCAGGGACTCCCCGTGCTCGACCTGGCCCGCTATCCGGGCATACCCGCAGGAGTGCCGCGTGGTGGCTACGTTCTCGCGGACTCTCCGCCGGGTGCGCAACCCGACATCATCCTGATCGCGACCGGATCCGAAGTGCATCTGGCGCTGGAGGCCCGTGATCGGTTGGCGAGCGAGGACGTCCAGGCCAGGGTGGTGAGTCTGCCGAGTACAGACGTCTTCTCGATGCAGTCGGACCCAGTATCGGGACAAGGTCTTGCCCCCGGGCGTGCCCCTCTTGGCCATCGAGGCCGGCGCGTCCCTCGGCTGGAGATCCTATGTTGGTCCCCAGATCGCCGTCATCGGGGTGGACACCTTCGGGGCATCAGCCCCCGGGCCGGTCGTGATGCAGCACTATGGCTTCACCGTGGAGAATGTCTGCAAGCAGGTTCGCGCTGTGATCCCGGAAGGAAGGGAGATCATGATGCGGGTGGGAATCGCCGCGGACCACGAGGGATTTGCCTTGAAGGAGCAATTGGCGGAGTCCCTGCAGGCCGCTGGGTACGAGTTCGGTGGACTTCGGCGCACGCGACTGAACCCCGGGGATGACTACCCGGACTATATCATCCCCCTGGCCAAGGCCGTCGCTCGCGGGCGAGGTTGAACGCGGCATAGCGATTTGCGGGAGCGGCGTGGGGGTATCCGTAGCAGCGAACAAGGTCCACGGCGTGAGGGCCGGGCTCATGCCACGACCATTTTCTCAGCCCATCAAGGGGTCGAAGATGACGACATGAACGTGCTTTTGCCTGGGCAGCGGAGTAATCGGCCCTGCGCTCGCCTGGGAACTAACCGAAACCTTCTTGGCCGCTCACTTCAGTGGCGCCGAGCGACACCGTCGACGCCTCGCGAAAGTAGCCGTGATGGAGAAGCAACCCGAGGATGCCAAGGCGAAGGGAGGTGACTGATGCCCGCCTGCCTTTCCGACGCTTTCGTTTTCTTTGGAGCCAGCGGCGACCTGGCGTACAAGCAGATCTTCCCTGCACTCCAGGCGCTGATTCGTAGTGGACATCTCGACGTGCCCATCATCGGCGTGGCCAAGGCCGACTGGAATCTCGATCAGCTCAAGGCACGGGCTAAGGACAGCCTTGAAAAGCACGATCATCTGGACGCATCAGCTTACGCAAAACTTAGCTCGCTGTTGGGTTACATCGACGGGGATTATCGCGACCCGGCAACTTTTCTGAAGCTACGCAAGGCTCTCGGCGGCGCCCAGCGGCCTCTGTACTACCTGGCCATCCCGCCCAACCTGTTCGCCACCGTCGCCGAAGGACTGGCGAAGTCGGACTGCGCCGAGAACGCCCGCGTGGTCGTCGAGAAGCCTTTCGGCCGCGACCTGGCCTCGGCGCAGGAGCTTAACCGCGTCGTGCGGTCGGTGTTCCCGGAAGACTCGATCTTCCGCATCGATCACTTCCTCGGGAAGGAGGCGATCATGAATATTCTCTATTTCCGATTCGCCAATTCGTTCCTGGAGCCGATCTGGAACCGCAACTACGTGGCCAGCGTGCAGATCACTCTATCCGAGGATTTCGGCGTGGAGGACCGCGGCGCGTTTTACGAAACCGCCGGCTGTCTGCGCGACGTGATCCAGAACCACCTCTTCCAGATCGTCGCGCTGCTCGCGATGGAGCCGCCGACCTATCAGGGGTTTTGGGGCCGTGCATGGCGAGAAAGCCAAGGTATTTCATGCCATGCGCCCCTTGACAGCCCGACGACCTGGTGCGCGGCCAGTACGCTGGCTACCGGGAGGAGCCGGACGTGGCGAAGAGCTCCGACGTCGAGACTTTCTGCGCCTTGCGGCTTTTCATCGACTCGTGGCGCTGGGAGGGGGTGCCATGGTACCTGCGCTCCGGCAAGTGCCTGGCCGAGACGGCGACCGAGGTCCTGGTGGCAGCTGAAGCCGCCGCCACAGAGACTGTTCGCCGACTCGGCGCCTGACGACCGGTCTGGCCAACTATCTGCGATTCCGGCTCTCCCCCAGTTCCGCCATCGCCCTCGCCGCTCGCGTCAAGCGCGCGGGAAGGAGTTCGTCGGCGACCAGCGAGAGCTCTACCTGGTCGAAGAACAGCCGGGAGAGGAATCGCCATACGAGCGGCTCCTGGGCGACGCCATGGCCGGCGACGGCGCGCTCTTCACTCGTGAGGACGCGGTCGAGGCCGCATGGGCGGTCGTCGAGCCGGTCCTCGAGAACCCACCACCCGAACCCGCCCTTACGACCGCGGCAGTTGGGGGCCGAAAGAGGCTGACGTCCTGATCGCGGCAGACGGCTGCTGGCATAACCCGAAGCCCAAGGAGGTATCCGGATGACGCAGCTTGCCCCAGTCGTATTCCTGCTCGATGTCGATAACACCCTGTTCGACAACGATGGAATCGGAGACGACCTGAAGCGACATCTGACGCAAGCGTTCGGGGCCGAGCGCCAGGCACGCTTCTGGGCGATCATTGGAAGCTGCGCGGAACTCGAGCTTATATAAGAGAGAAATGATGAAAGCGACCCAAAAACTCCACGATATGGGCCAGAGCCTCTGGCTCGACAACATCACTCGCGGTCTGCTGACCAGCGGCACGCTCCGCCGCTATATCGAGGAGTTCTCCGTCACTGGGCTCACCTCGAACCCTACGATCTTCGACCACGCCATCAAGAACAGCCACGACTACGACGACGCCATCCGCCAGAAATTGAAGGATGGTCAGTCGGGCGAGGCGCTGTTCTTCGAGCTGGGGCTGGAGGACCTCAGGCGGGCCGCCGATCTGTTTCGGCGGACCCACGACGGGACCGACGGCGTGGACGGCTGGGTGTCGCTGGAGGTCTCGCCCCTGCTGGCCCACGACACGGCCGGCACCATCGCCGCAGCCAAGGCCCTCCATGCCCAGGCGGGACGCCCCAATCTCTTCATCAAGATTCCGGGTACCCAGGAGGGCCTCCCCGCCATCGAGGAAGCCATCTTCGCGGGCGTGCCGGTCAACGTGACCTTGCTATTCTCCCGCGAGCAATACGTGGCCGCCGCTGAGGCGTATCTGCAGAGGCATCGAGCGGCGGATTGCCGCCGGGCTGAAACCCGACGTCAGCTCCGTGGCTTCGATGTTCATCAGTCGTTGGGACGTGGCGGTCACGGAGAAGGTGCCCGAGGATCTGCGTAACCAGCTCGGCATCGCCATCGCGGAACGCACCTATGCGGCGTATCGCAGCCTGGTCGACTCCCCGCGTTACCAGCAGGTTCGTAACGCCGGTGGCCGCCCGCAGCGCCTCCTGTGGGCCAGCACGGGAACCAAGGACCCCTCGGCCTCCGATCTCCTCTACATCGAGGCCTCGCCGCCCCGTTCACGGTGAACACCATGCCCGAGGGCACGTTGAACGCTCTGGCTGAGCATGGTGAGATCAACCACATTCTCCCCGTCGCACGGTGGGGACTGCGAGGCGGTGCTCACCAGGTTCGCCAAGGCCGGCATCGACATCGATGCCCTGGCCGCTCAGCTCCAGGATGAAGGGGCCAAGTCGTTCGTCAAGTCCTGGAACGAGCTGATGGGCTGCATCGCATCCAAGAGCGAGGCACTGAAATGACACAGTCGGCGTCATAGGTCCAAGGCCCATAACAATTACAACATGACATGATCATATTAATTATACATAGAAAGTACGATGCCGCGATGGAGATGGATGGGTAGGGACAGGGCGCCGCAAGGCGGATCATCTGCCATGAGCTTCGTGAACACCCCAAGGAAGCTGGACATGCGGAAGAAATTCGTCGCCGGTAACTGGAAAATGTATACCACCACCGCCGCCGCCAAGCGGCTGGCCAGGGCGGTGGTGGATGGCGTGGGCACTGAGGACCGCGTCGCCGTCGCCGTCTGTCCGCCCTTCCCCTATCTGGCCTTGGTTGGGGAGATTCTCAAGGGGAGCCGCGTCGCGCTCGGGGCGCAGAACGTCTATCCCGAGAAGGAAGGCGCGTTCACCGGCGAGGTCAGCCCGACGATGCTCCTCGACCTCGGCTGCAAGTACGTGATCCTCGGCCACAGCGAGCGTCGGCACGTACTGGGCGAATCCGATGCGTTCATCAACCAGAAGGTACGCGTTGCCCTGGCAGCCGGCCTCGACGTCATCTTGTGCATCGGCGAGAGCCTGGACCAACGCCAGGGCCACGAGACCGAAGCGGTGCTCGACCGCCAGCTCGTCCAGGGACTGGCCGGCCTGTCGGCGGACACCTTGCCCCGCCTGACCATCGCGTACGAACCGGTCTGGGCGATCGGCAATCTCGGACACCACGCCACTCCCGAGCAGGCTCAGGAGGCGCACGCCCTCATTCGGCGACGGGTTAGTCAGATGTTCGACGAGCAATCGGCCCAGACGCTCGTCATACAGTATGGCGGCAGCGTCAAGCCGGAGAACGCCGCCGCGCTGCTCGGCCGGCCCGGCGTGGATGGCGGCCTTATCGGCGGTGCCAGCCTGAATGCCGAGCAGTTCCTGGCAATCGTCCGGGCTGGGATCAGCGAGTCGCAAACCGACAGGGAATAAGCATGGCGACAAGCATAGCTCGACTCACCACGCGGTGGACCAAGCGTCCGCTCGACGTACCGACTGCACTGGACAGACGTCCTACTGATGCCGTGACCACGGCCGGTAGATTTATCTGTCATGGGCCGCACAAGGCATCGCGGCTCGCGGTCGCTCCTAGAGAATGAAAGGACCCGGCCTGATGCAAAAGGCAACTAAGCCCAAAGGAATGCGACCCCCGAAAGGCCCGATGTCGTCCGACGCGACAGACCAACTGGCGGAAAGGCCCGATGCTCGCACCGCAGGCATGAAGACGCCTCAACGCCCACTGAATGATTACGTGGTTGAAGTCTCCGAACTGCGCTCAGGTGCGGAGGGGCGTTCCTTTGCCGTTGGGAATCCATGAATCCGGGGGAGGGGTCAACTTCGCCTTGTTCAGCCGCTTCGCCAGCCGCGTCCGGCTCGAGTTCTTTGATCGACCCTCGGACGCAATCCCCGCCAAGGTGATTGATCTCGATCCCGCACGCAACCGCACGGGTGATGTGTGGCACGTATGGGTTCAAGGGATTGCTCTCGGTCAACTCTATGCCTACCGGGTGGATGGCCCGTACCAACCGAGGGAAGGACATCGTTTCAATTTCAACAAGCTGCTCCTGGATCCATTTGCCGCGGCGATCTCGCCGTTCCCTGATTCGGATCCTGGCCTGACACGGGGATATGACCCGTCCGCAGCCGATCGCGACTTGGTTTGTTCGAAAGTCGATGATGCCGGAGCCATGCCGAAATGCGTGTTAACGGATGATCACTTCGACTGGCATGACGACCGGCCGCTCAGACATCCCGCGTCAAACACAGTGATTTATGAGATGCATGTTCGTGGTTTCACCATTCATCCAAGCTCCGGCGTGGAGCATCCCGGCACATACCGCGGGCTGATGGAAAAGATCCCCTACCTGAAAGAACTAGGCGTTACGGCCGTGGAATTGATGCCCGTACACGAGTTCAACGAACGTGAGATGCCGGGCATCAATCCGCAGACCGGTAAGCCTCTCAGGAATTACTGGGGCTACGATCCCGTGTCCTTCTTCGCGCCGAAATCGTCCTACAGCAGCGCGGGAGGACTGGGTCAGCAGAAGCTGGAGCTCAAGGAGATGGTCCTGGCGCTCCATCAGGCCGGCATCGAGGTGATTCTGGATGTCGTGTTCAATCACACAGCGGAGGGAAACGAGCTGGGGCCGACGTTGTGTTTTCGCGGGATTGATAATGCGATTTTCTACATGCTCGCGCCGGACAAACGCTACTACAGGAACGACACCGGTACGGGCAATACCATCAACACCAATCATCCCGTGGTGCGGGACCACATCCTGGCTGCGCTCCGTTACTGGATGATCGAGATGCATGTCGATGGATTCCGTTTTGATCTGGCGTCGATCCTCGGTCGGGACGGTCACGGCAAGTTGCTGGCCAATGCCCCGCTGCTCGAACGGATCGCCGAGGACCCGATCTTGAGTGATGTGAAGATCATCGCTGAGGCATGGGACGGCGCCGGTGCGTACGAGGTGGGTAGTTTTTCGGAGCGGCGATGGGCGGAGTGGAATGGCCGGTACCGCGATGATGTCCGACGTTTCTGGCGCGGCGATGATGGGATGCTCGGATTGTTCGCCAACCGCATCTGCGGCAGTGCCGACATCTATACCAATTCCGGCAAAGGTCCCGAGTGCAGCATCAATTACATCACCTGCCACGACGGTTTCACCCTCAATGACCTGGTGAGCTATCGCGACAAGCACAATGAAGGCAACGGACAGAACAACCACGACGGGACCGACGCCAACTTCAGCGAGAACTACGGCGCCGAGGGCGAGACGACGGATGCCGCGATCGAGACCTCGCGGAAAGTCCAGATCAAGAACCTGCTCCTGACCCTGCTGGTCTCCCGCGGTGTGCCGATGCTGCTCGGCGGCGACGAATTCCGCCGCACGCAAGGCGGCAACAACAACGCCTACTGCCAGGACAACGAGACGAGCTGGCATGACTGGAGCTTCCCGGAGAAGCATGGAGAAATCCTCCGTTTCACCCGTGGCATGATCGCCTTTCGTCGCGACCATCCGATCCTGAGCGAGGAGCGATTCTATACGGATGCCGAGATCCACTGGTTCGGCCCGCGAGGTGGATTTCCCGACTGGACCAATCCGAAGGAAAATACATTTACTTGTTTAATTTGCGAAGATGAACGGCACGAGATTTGCTTGATATTCAATGCCGGCGCCGATGCGGTCGATGTCAGTTTGCCCGCCGTAGCGGAGGGGACCCGGTGGCACCTGTCCGCTGACACTTCTCGCGAAGCGCCTCGAGATCTGTTCGTCGCGGGCGAGGAACCGTTTTGGAACGATCCACACACTTACCACTTGAGCCCTCGATCGAGCGCGATCCTACTGGCTCGACGGACGGACTGACAGAAATGGCCTGCATCGTATCCAAAAGCAAGGCGATAAAATGACCCATCCGGCGACGTCAGCTCAAGAGACCAGGACCGCAATCACGGCGTGATCACGTCGGTGCGTGGAAGCGTAGTCGATGTGCGGTTCGATGACAGCTTGCCGCCCATCTACTCGTTGCTGTACGCGGGGAAGGAACCGCGAGTCTCCATCGAGGTGCTGATGCAGCTCGATGTCGATCATGTCCGCGGGATCGCCTTGAATCCCACGCAGGGTCTCGCTCGCGGCATGGCTGTGGAGGACACCGGCGGGCCATTGAAGGTGCCGGTCGGCAAAGGAATTCTTTCGCGAATGTTCGACGTCTTCGGAAACGCCATCGACCGCCAGCCGGCGCCGTCCGATGTGGAATGGCGCACCATCCATCGAGACCCGCCGCCCTTGGCCAGTCGTTCCACCAAGTCCGAAATCTTTGAAACGGGCATCAAGGCCATCGACGTGCTGGTGCCGCTGGAGCGCGGCGGCAAAGCGGGGCTGTTCGGAGGCGCGGGCGTGGGCAAGACGGTGTTGCTCACCGAAATGATCCACAATATGGTCGGGCATCAAAAGGGAGTGAGCATGTTTTGCGGCATCGGCGAGCGCTGCCGCGAAGGGGAAGAGCTCTACCACGATATGAAAGAAGCCGGTGTGCTCCCGCACATGGTCATGATGTTCGGCCAGATGAACGAGCCTCCGGGCGCCCGGTTCCGCGTGGGCCTGGCGGCGCTCACGATGGCCGAGTATT
The DNA here is from genome assembly GCA_963845695.1 of uncultured Isosphaeraceae bacterium. Classification (GTDB taxonomy): domain Bacteria; phylum Planctomycetota; class Planctomycetia; order Isosphaerales; family Isosphaeraceae; genus CAWJTV01. Next base: position 415,070 of record CAWJTQ010000033.1, read on the forward strand.
TCCGGGATGATGAGCATCGCGACGTGCTGTTGCTCATCGATAACATTTTTCGCTTCATCCAGGCCGGCATGGAAGTGTCCGGCTTGATGGGGCAGATGCCGTCGCGCCTGGGCTATCAACCGACGATGGGCACCGAGTTATCGGGACTGGAGGAGCGCATCGCCAACACCGACACGGGCGCCATCACGTCCATTCAGGCGGTCTATGTGCCGGCGGACGACCTGACCGACCCGGCGGCGGTGCACACGTTCTCGCACCTTTCCGCGTCGATCGTGCTCTCCCGCAAGCGGGCCAGCGAGGGACTGTACCCGGCCATCGATCTGCTGCAATCCAACTCCAAGATGGCGACCCCGACCATCATCGGTGAACGGCATTACCTCCTGGCTCAGAACATCCGGAAGACGCTGGCGCAGTACGAGGAACTCAAGGACATCATCGCCATGCTCGGGATGGAGCAACTCTCTCCGGATGACCGTAACGTCGTCGGTCGAGCCCGCAGGCTGGAGCGGTTTCTGACCCAGCCGTTCTTCGCGACCGAGCAGTTCAGCGGCATCAAGGGAAAGGACGTCAGCCTGAAGGACGCGATCGACGGCTGTGAGCGCATCCTGAACGATGAGTTCAAGGACGATCCCGAGAGCGCCTTTTACATGATCGGGTCGATCGATGAGGCCAAGGAAAAAGCGAAGGCCGCCAAGCCGGCAGGTCCTGCCGATCCCGGTCCGAAACCCAAAGTTCAGGTGAAACCCCAGGCGAACGGGAAACCCAAACCCAAGGTCGAACAGGGAGCCAACGCCCATTAATCTCAAGGTCCTCCTCCCCTTCAAGATCTTCGTCGACACGAAGGGCGTGAAACGGATCGTGGCCCAGACGCTCCAGGGTTCCGTCGGACTCTTGCCGCACCGACTCGACTGCGCGGCGGCCCTGGTGCCGGGGATTCTGACCTATGAAACCGAAGCGGAGGGCGAGGTCTACCTGGCCGTCGACCAAGGAGTGCTGGTCAAGACGGGCATGGATGTTCTGGTCTCGGTGCGTAATGCGATCGGCGGGACGGACCTCGACAAACTCCACGAGGCGGTGAAGCGGGAGTTTCTCAACGTGGACGAGCAGGAGAAGAGCGTTCGCTCGGTGCTGGCGAAGATGGAGAGCGGATTCATCCACCGCTTCATGGAATTTCAACATGAATGAAGAGCACAGGTCGAATAGTCGCGAACGAAGAGACCCCCTTCAGCCGGCAGGTCGGCAGCAGGCGGCGCGCAAGCTGAAGGCGCGTGCGCAGGCCCCAAGGAGCATCTGGTTCGGCCTGGGCATGTCGGGGTTGGTCGGCTGGTCCGTGACGATTCCGACCCTGATCGGCGCGGCGCTCGGTATGTGGGTGGACAAGCACTATCCGAGTCCGTATTCATGGACGCTGATGCTGCTCTTCATGGGTTTGATCGTCGGCTGTCTCAATGCCTGGCAATGGGTCCACTCGGAATACAAGGAAATGCAGGAGGATTCGGATGAGTGACACCCTGGCTCTTGCCCTGACGTTCCTCGCCGGCGCCTTGCTCGGAGTGTTTTTCTTCGGCGGCCTTTGGTGGACGGTCCAGAAGGGTGTCGCGTCCGAGACGCCGGCACTCTGGTTCCTCGGCAGCCTGCTGTTGCGAACCATTCTCGTTGTGGCTGGATTTTATCTTGCTGCGCAAGGTCATTGGTCAAGGCTCGCGGCGTGCCTGCTTGGATTTCTGATCGCGCGCGTCATCGTCGTGAGGCGGCTCACCCGAGCGCCGGCGGAAGAGCCGACTCGATTGGAAGAGGAGACCCACATTGCGCCTTACTCCCGATGACCTGGTTATCTGGCAGTACGGCTTTCTCGGACTCAATAGCACGATCGTCACGACCTGGGTGTTGATGCTCGTGATGACCGTCGGCTCGTGGCTGATCACGCGCAAGCTCGTGACCGAAGTGCACATCTCGCGCTGGCAAGGCTTCCTCGAAATCGTGGTCACCACGATCGAGGACCAGATCAAGCAAGTGGGCCTCCACAATCCGGCCAAGTATCTGGGTTTTCTGGGGACCTTGTTCCTGTTCATCGCGGTGTCCAACCTCTGTGCGATCATCCCGGGATACGAAGCACCGACCGGTTCGCTCTCGACCACGTCGGCGCTGGCGATCTCGGTGCTCGTCGCGGTGCCGATCTTCGGCATCGAGAGGCAGGGGTTGGGCGGTTACCTCAAGTCCTACCTGAAGCCGACGTGGATCATGTTGCCGTTCAACATCATCAGCGAGCTCTCGCGCACGTTTGCACTGGCCATGCGTCTGTTCGGCAACATCATGAGCGGGACGATGATTGTCGCCATCTTGCTGACCATCACGCCCTTCTTCTTCCCGATCTTCATGGACCTGCTCGGTCTGCTCACCGGCATGGTGCAGGCTTACATTTTCAGCATCCTCGCCACCGTTTACATCGCGGCCGCCACGCGAACCCGCGAAGCATGAACCACGACCATCAGCAACGAAAGGACACCCATGGACAGCATGACGATTATTGCGATTGTTTCGATCATTACCGCCGGAGTCACCATCGGACTGGGGAGTATCGCGCCCGCGATCGGCGAAGGGCGGGCCGTCTCGACGGCCTTGACCTCGCTGGCTCAACAGCCCGATGCCTCCAGCACGATCACACGAACCTTGTTCGTGGGCCTGGCGATGATCGAATCCATTGCCATCTACTGTCTCGTGATCGCGATGATTCTGATCTTCGCCAACCCGTTCTGGAACCATGTCATCGACAAAGCCACAGGAAAGTAAGCCATGCTCATCAATTGGTTCACCGTCCTCGCCCAGGCGGTCAACTTCCTCATCCTGGTCTGGTTGTTGAAGCGATTCCTCTTCAAGCCCATCCTCCACGCCATCGACGAGCGCGAGAAAGGGATCGCCACCCAGCTTGCGCAGGCCGAGGCAAAAGTGGCGGAAGCGCAAAAAGAGCGCGACGACTTCCAGCACAAGAACGAGGCCTTCGATCAGCAGCGAGCGGCGCTGTTGACCAAGGCCACGGACGAGGCCAAGGCCGAACGTCAGCGGCTCCTCGACGAAGCCAAGAAGGATGCCGATGCCTTGCGTGCCAAACGCCAGGCCGCGCTGCAAAGCGAACAACGTAACCTGAGTCAAGACATCATCCGCTTGACCCAGAAGCAGGTCTTCGCCATCACGCGGAAGACACTGATGGACCTCGCCAGCACGAGCCTCGAGGAACGCATGGGCGAGGTACTCGTCGGCCGCGTCCGTGCGTTGACCGGCGCGGCCAAGGAGCAGCTAGCGACCGCCTTCAAGTCCTCGAACCATCAAGTGAGCGTGCATAGCACGTTCGATCTGCCGCCGGCACAAAAAACCGCGATCGAAAGCGCGGTGAAGGAAACCTTCGCCCCGGAAGCCCAAGTCCAGTTCGAGACCGCGCCGGAGCTGGTCTGCGGCATTGATCTCTCCACCAATGGACACAAGGTATCCTGGAGCATCGCGGATTACCTGGCGACGCTGGAAAAGAGCGCCGGCGAACTTCTGCACAAGGAGGCCAAGCCCGAGCCAAAGGCCGAGGCCAAGCCCGAGCCCAAGGCCGAAGCCAAGCCCGAGCCAAAGCGTGAACCCAAGAACGGGCCTGCAACGGTGGTCGCGGCCACAAAGGCGGACCATTGAATACCTCGCCCGATAGCCTGCACAGCATCTTCGACCACGCGTTCGACGGGATAAGCCGAACGCTGGAAGCCTTCACGCCGCAATTGACGCCGCGCGAGGTGGGCACGATCACGAGCGTCTCCATCGGCATCGCCAAGGTCTCGGGCCTTCCGGGCGTGGGCTTCGATGAGCTGGTGAAGTTTCCCGGCGATCTCTACGGCATCGCGTTCAACATCGACTCGGACGAAATCGGCGTCGTTCTCCTCGGCGAATGCGAGCATCTGCACGCGGGCGACGAGGTCGAGCGTACGGGTCGTGTGATGGACGTGCCGGTGGGCGAGGGGTTGATCGGGCGCGTCATCGACCCATTGGGCGGCCCACTCGATGGCAAAGGGCCGGTCGCCTCCAGCCAACGCTTGCCCATCGAGCGCCCGGCCCGGCCGATCATGGACCGCGCCCTCGTCTCGGTGCCTCTGCAGACCGGCCTCATCGTCATCGATGCGCTGATTCCGATCGGCCGCGGCCAGCGCGAACTGATCCTCGGCGACCGACAGACCGGCAAGTCGGCCATCGCGATCGACACCATCCTGAACCAGCGCGATCAGGATGTGCTGTGCGTCTATTGCGCGATTGGCCAGCGAGCGTCCTCCGTCGCGAAGGTCGTCGCCAACCTTCGCGAAAACGGCGCGATGGATTACACCGTCGTCGTCGTGACCGAAGGCAACGACCCGCCCGGGCTCGCCTACATCGCCCCCTACGCCGCGACCAGCATCGCGGAGCATTTCATGGAAGCGGGCCGGGACGTGCTCATCGTTTACGACGATCTGACCCACCATGCCCGTGCCTATCGAGAGCTTTCCTTGCTGCTGCGCCGCCCACCCGGTCGCGAAGCGTTTCCCGGCGATATCTTTTACATCCACTCGCGGCTGCTGGAGCGGGCCACGCATCTTCGCGACGACCTTCACGGCGGCTCGCTCACCGCTTTGCCCATCATCGAGACCGAGGCGCAGAACATCTCCGCGTACATTCCCACCAATCTCATCTCCATAACGGACGGCCAGATTTATCTGTCGCCGACATTATTCGAACTGGGCATCCTTCCCGCCGTCGATGTCGGCAAGTCCGTTTCGCGCGTCGGTGGCAAGGCACAACCGGCGGCCTATCGAGCGGTGGCGGGCGATCTCAAGCTCGCGTATGCGCAGTTCACCGAGCTGGAATCCTTCGCCAAGTTCGGCACACGGCTCGATGACCACACCCGCAAGATCATCGACCATGGCCAGCGAATCCGAGCCATTCTCATCCAACCGGAGCTCGAACCGGCGTCCGTCCCGGAACAAATCGTCATCCTCGTGGCGTTGACCGGCGGTGTCCTGGACAGTGTGCCGATCGACAAGATGCGGGATGCCGAGCAAGCTCTGAGGAAGGCGGCGGCGGACATCCCGGCCGAGATTCGCAAGCGCTTTTCCTCGAATGACAAGTTGAGCGACGAGGACCGCAAAGCGATCCTGCAAGTCGTCGGCAAAGCGATCGCGCCGTTCCAGCCAAAACCGGATCCCGAACCCAAGAAGAAGCCATGAGCGATACATTGGCGAGCCTGCGCCGCAAGATCGGCGGAGCGGGCGATCTGAAATCGGTGGTCCGCTCGATGAAGGCTCTGGCCGCCTCGAGCATCGGACAATATGAGAAGTCCGTGCTGGCGCTGGCGGACTATGATCGCACCGTGGAACTGGGGTTGGCTGTGTGCTTGAGGAATCGGGAGGACGCCGCCAAGCAAGCCGGAAGGCCGGACGCGGCTGCGAAGACGGTGAGCGCCATCGTCTTCGGCTCGGATCAGGGACTGGTCGGCCAGTTCAATGATGTGCTGGCGGATTTTGTCGCCAAGGCGCTCGATCCTCTACCCGGCGAAAAGAAAGTCTGGGCTGTCGGCGAGCGCGTTCAATCGCGGCTGGCGGACGCCGGTCTCCCGCCAGTGGGACTTTTCGCCGTCCCGACTTCCGTCAACGCCATCACGCCGCTCGTCGGGCAGATTCTCGTGGAAAGTCAAGCGCATCAAGGCCAGGGCGAGATCGTTCAACTTTACCTCTTCCACAACCGCCCCAAGGCCGGGGCGGCTTATGAACCCGTCAGTCAACGCCTGCTGCCCCTGGATGAAAAATGGGCACTCAGGCTGGCCCATCTCCCCTGGCCGACCAAGAAGCTGCCCGAGGTGATCGGTGGCCGTGAGCGGACGTTGCAGGCTCTCGTCCGGGAGTATCTTTTTGTCTCGCTCTTCAAGGCGTGCGCCGAATCGTTAGCAGCCGAAAACGCGAGCCGCCTGGCCGCCATGCAGCGCGCCGAGAAAAACATCGACGAGCTGGTGGAAAGCCTGAATCAGAGCTTCCGCCGCCTGCGCCAAACTTCCATTGATGAGGAATTATTCGATGTCATATCCGGCTACGAATCGTTGTCCAAAGTGAAAACGCGCTGAGATGCGAAATCACGACAAAAATATTCTATTACTCAGAGAAAAGTTATGAACCAATCGGGTCCTCGTGTGTCCAACTCCTTGGCTGGGTCCGGGACCAAGACCCTCAGGGTCGGGAGCCCGGGACGTTCCCGCATCCTGACGATCAACGGTGGATCGTCGAGCATCAAGTTCGCGCTCTTCGATCGGACCGATCCGACTTCTCGGCTCGTCTCCGGTCAGGTCGATCGGATCGGGCGGGAGGATGCCCGGTGGGTCCTGGCCCAGGCCGGCGGCGGTCGCGATGAGGACCGTCGGGTCGATGCACCGGACCAGAAGGCGGCCGTCCGCCTGGTGATCGATTGGCTCGAACGCGCGGTCGGGTTCGCGGAGATCGCCGCCGTCGGGCATCGTGTCGTTCATGGGGGGAGTCGCTACCATCAACCCGAACGGGTCACGGCGGAGCTGATCGAGGAATTGCGCAGGATCCGCTCGTACGACCCGGATCACTTGCCGGGCGAGATCGAGCTGATCGAGGCGTTCCGAAATCGCGATCCCGACTTACTCCAGGTTGCGTGCTTCGATACTGCATTTCATCACGACATGCCCCGCGTGGCCCAGATCGTGCCGATCCCCCGGCGTTTCGAAGCCGCCGGGGTCCGGCGCTATGGCTTCCATGGCCTGTCGTATGCGTATCTGATGGAGGAACTGGCCCGGGTCGCCGGCCCGGAGGAAGCCCGGGGCCGTGTCATCCTGGCACACCTCGGCGCCGGGGCGAGCCTGGCGGCGGTCCAGTCGGGCCATTCCATCGACACGACCATGGGCTTCACGCCGGCCTCCGGGCTGGTCATGGGGACCCGCACCGGCGATCTCGATCCGGGCCTGGTCCGGTTCCTCTCGCGGACCGAGGGGATGATGGCCGACCAGTTCGACCATCTCGTGAACCACGAGTCCGGCCTGCTCGGGGTCTCGGAGACCAGCTCCGACGTGCGCGATCTCCTGGCATGGCAGGATGCCGATGTCCGGGCGGCCGAGGCGATCGAGCTGTTTTGCTACCGGGCGAAGAAGGAAATCGGCGCCTTCGCCGCCGCGCTCGGCGGGATCGACACCCTGGTATTCGCCGGGGGCATCGGTGAGAACGCGCCCGAGATCCGCCGCCGGATCTGCGCGGGACTGGGATTCCTCGGGATCGCCCTGGACGAAGGCCGAAACGCATCCAGCGCCCTCCTGATCTCGACCGACCAAGGTCCGGTCAAGGTCCGGGTCATCCGCACCGACGAAGAGTTGATGATCGCCAAGGCCGTGGCTCGTCTCACGGCCCGGCCATCATGACATTTCGTCATCCACGAATTCAGACTGATCGAACCTGAACAAGGAGACAGCCAATGTCGACACTCGAAGTCACGAAGAGTCCACTTGCGCCGGAACAACCCCGCTCGACCCGGCCCCCCAACGGACTGGTTCCTCAATCTCCGGAGAAGAAGGGTCCGCTCGACCCGGAACAACTCCGCAAGATCAATGCCTACTGGCGGGCCGCGAATTACCTGTCCGTCGGCCAGATCTATCTCTGCGACAACCCGTCTGCTTCGGGAGCCGCTGAAGCTGGCGCATGTGAAACAACTGTTGCTGGGACACTGGGGCACGACTCCGGGCCAGAACTTCATCTACGCGCATCTGAACCGGGTCATCAAACAGCATGACCTCAACATGATCTACGTCTCCGGTCCCGGCCACGGCGCCCCGGCGGTGGTGGGCAACGTCTACCTCGAAGGCACGTACAGCGAGGTCTATCCGAACATCAGCCAGGATGAGGCCGGGTTGAAGAAGCTGTTCAAGCAGTTCTCCTTCCCCGGCGGGATCTCCAGCCACGTTTCGCCGCAGACGCCGGGGTCGATTCATGAGGGCGGCGAGCTGGGCTATTCGATCAGCCATGCCTTCGGGGCCGCGTTCGACAATCCGGACCTGGTCGTCGCCTGCGTCGTCGGCGACGGCGAAGCCGAGACCGGGCCGCTGGCCACCGCATGGCATTCCAACAAGTTCCTCGACCCGGTCACCGACGGCGTGGTGCTGCCGATCCTGCACCTCAACGGCTTCAAGATCTCCAACCCGACCGTCCTCGCACGCATCACCCACGAGGAACTGGAGCACTTGTTCCTCGGCTACGGCTGGACGCCTTACTTCGTCGAGGGAGACGAGCCGGAGAAGATGCATCAGGCGATGGCCGCCACCCTCGATCAGGTGGTGGAGCAAATCCGGCAGATCCAGCACAACGCCCGCATCCAGGGAGACACCACGCGCCCGCGCTGGCCGATGATTGTCCTCAGATCGCTCAAGGGCTGGACCGGACCGAAATTCATCGATGGCATGCCGGTCGAGGGCACGTTCCGGGCCCATCAGGTGCCGCTCTCCGTGTCGGCCTCGGCTCCTCCCGAGCATCTCGAGCAGCTCGAGACCTGGATGAGGAGCTACAAGCCGGAAGAGCTCTTCGACGAGCGCGGTCGGCTCCTGCCCGAACTGGCCGAGCTGGTGCCGGAAGGCGACCGGCGGATGGGTGCCAATCCCCACGCCAACGGCGGGAAGCTGCTGCGCACGCTGCGCATGCCGGACTTCCGCAACTACGCGGTGAGCGTGCCCTCGCCCACCGCCGTCGAGGCCGGCAACGTGCATGTGCTCGGCAGCTTCCTTCGCGACGTGGTCAAGCTGAACGAGGATCCGCGGAATTTCCGGATCTTCGGTCCCGACGAGACCGTCTCCAATCGCCTGGAAGCCGTCTTCGAAGTCACCAATCGGCAGTGGGAAGCCAGGACGGTGGAGAATGATGTCTTTCTCGCGCCGAGCGGCGACGTCATGGAGATGCTCAGCGAGCACCAGTGCGAGGGCTGGCTGGAGGGATACCTGTTGACCGGCCGGCACGGGCTGTTCAACAGCTACGAGGCGTTCATCCGCATCGTCGATTCGATGTTCACCCAGCACGCCAAGTGGCTGAAGATGTGTTCGGAACTGCCGTGGCGGCGGCAGATCGCCTCGCTGAACTACCTGCTGACCTCACACGTCTGGCGGCAGGATCACAACGGCTTCACGCACCAGGACCCCGGATTCATCGACCACGTCATCAACAAGAAATCCGAGATGGTCCGCGTCTACCTCCCGCCGGACGCCAACTGCCTCCTGTCGGTCATGGATCATTGCCTGCGCAGTCTGAACTACATCAATCTCGTGGTTTGCGGCAAGCACGAGGCCCCTCAATGGCTGACCATGGACGCCGCCGTCCCGCATTGCACGGAAGGGATCGGCATCTGGCAATGGGCGAGCAACGATCAGGGCGGCGAGCCGGACGTGGTGATGGCGTGCTGCGGCGACGTCCCCACGCTGGAGACGCTGGCGGCCGTTTCCATCCTCCGCGAGCATCTGCCCGATCTGAAGGTCCGGGTGGTCAATGTCGTCGATCTCATGAAGCTGGAGCCCGACACCGAGGGCCCGCACGGGCTGAGCGACACCGATTACGATTCGCTCTTCACGAAAGACAAGCACATCATCTTCGCCTTCCACGGATACCCCTGGCTGGTCCACCGGCTGGCGTACCGCCGGGCGAACCGCAACCTGCACGTCCGGGGCTACAAGGAAGAGGGCACGATCACGACGGCCTTCGACATGACGGTCATGAACGACATGGATCGCTTCCACCTGGTGATGGATACGATCGATCGCCTGCCGCAGACAGGGTCCAAGGGGGCCTATCTCAAGCAGCAGCTTCAAGACAAGCTCATCGAGCACAGGCGGTACATCGACGAGCACGGCGTGGACATGCCGGAGATCCGGGACTGGAAGTGGAGCACCCCCAAATGAATGCACAATCGCTTATGGCCACCGCAAGGGCGCTGGTGGCCGATGACAAGGGTCTGCTGGCGATGGATGAAAGCACTCCGACCTGCGACAAACGATTTGCCAGGTTGGGGATTCCCCAGACCGAGGAGTCCCGCGCGCCTATCGGGAGCTGATCGTGACCACGCCCGGACTCGGCGAGTCCATCAGTGGGGCGATCCTCTACGACGAGACGATCCGCCAGCAGACGAAGGATGGCACGCCCTTCGTCAAAATCATCATCGATGCGGGAATCATCCCCGGCATCAAGGTTGACATCGGTGCCAAGGACATGGCCGGTCATCCCGGAGAGAAAGTAACCGAGGGTCTGGACGGATTGCGTGCCCGCCTCAAGGAGTACTTTCAAATGGGTGCCCGCTTTGCCAAGTGGCGCGCGGTGATGGCCCTGGGCGTTGGCATTCCCAGCCAAGGCTGCATCGAGGCCAACGCGCAGGCGTTGGCTCGCTATGCCGCGTTGTGCCAGGAAGCCGGACTGGTCCCCGTCGTCGAGCCGGAAGTGCTCATGGACGGCGCGCATCCCCTGGAACGTTGCCGCGCCGTGACGGAGGACGTCCTGCGAACGGTTTTCAACCAGCTTTACACGCAAGGGGTGACGATGGAGGCCCTGATCCTGAAGCCCAACATGGTGCTCCCGGGATCGACCTGCCCCGAGCAGGAGACGGTGGACGAGGTGGCCGACGCCACGATGAGGAGTCTCTTGCGAGCTGTCCCCGCTGCCGTTCCGGGGATTGCGTTCCTGTCGGGCGGCCAATCCGCTGAACTGGCCTCGGCCCGCCTGAGTGCCATGAATCTTCGATTCAGGTCACGACTACCTTGGGCATTGGCGTTCTCCTTCGGCCGCGCCATCCAGCAACCGGCCCTGGAGATCTGGCACGGCGATAAAGCCCGCGTGCTGGCGGCACAGCAGGCCCTGCATCATCGCGCCATGTGCAACCGGGCCGCGCGGCGTGGCGAATATAATGCCGCTATGGAAACACAATAAACGTTACCACACATCACAAGGAGACGATCATGAGCACGACGGAAACCGCGATCGCTCACAGCGTCGTGGCGGTTTATCCCGACCACGCTGCGGCCGAGCGCGCGGTGCGGCAACTCCACGAGTCCGGGTTCAATCTCGGCGATCTCTCGATCGTGGGCCGCGACTTTCAGGAGACCGAGGAGCCGTACGGCCTTGTCAGCCGCGGCGACTATGTCAAGGCCGGGGCGGAGACCGGGGCGTTGTTCGGGGGGCTATTCGGTACGTTCCTTGGAGCGGGATTCCTGGTCTTGCCAGGGATAGGCCTCGTCGTGGTCGCCGGTCCAATCGCGGCGGCGCTGCTGGCGGGCATCGAAGGGGCGCTGGCGGGAACCGCGCTGGGCAGCCTGGCGGGCGCGCTCGTCGGCTGGGATGTTCCGAAGGACCGGGCACTCAAATACGAGAAGCAGGTCAAGGGGGGCAAGTTTCTCGTCCTCGTCCGGTCCATCCCCGAGGTCGTCGCCCGCGCCCGGAGCCTGCTCGCCTCCCAAGGGCCGGACCACATCGATCTCTACGAGCTGCCGGCATCCTGAGTCCTGCCCCCCCTGATCGCCCGAGCCCCGAATTCTCGATCTGCCACCAACGCCATCCCAAAGTCCGACTCGAGGAGCACACCATGAACGAATCCCTCCCCGATGTGTACCTGGCCCGTCACGGCGAGACGGCGTGGTCGCTGTCGGGCCGGCACACGGGGCGGACCGATCTCCCCCTGACCGAGCGGGGCGAGGACAACGCGCGGAGACTGCGTGGACGGCTCGAGGGGATAAGGTTCACCGAGGTCCTGGTCAGCCCGCTCCAGAGGGCGCGGCGGACTTGCGAGCTGGCGGGCTTCGCGGTCGTTGCTAAGGTCACCCCGGACCTCGTCGAGTGGGACTATGGCGATTATGAAGGCCAGCTCACCTCCGACATCCAGCGTGACCGGCCAGGCTGGTATCTCTTCCGCGACGGCTGCCCGGGGGGTGAGGCACTCGCGGAGGTGGGTGCCCGCGCTGACCGCGTGATCGCCCGTCTACGGGCCGATGGCGGTCGCGTCCTCGTCTTCGGCCACGGCCATTTCTCCCGCGTCCTCGCCGCGCGCTGGATGGGACTGACCACGCAGGACGCGAGGCACCTTCTGCTCAGTACCGCATCGCTGAGCATCGTGGGCTACGAGCATACCTTCGACGACCCGGCCATCCTCCTCTGGAACGATGACCACCATGCAAATACGGGCGGGCAAGAAACCTTGACGAGACCTTGATATCCGGTCGGGCGACCCGCCTTGCCGGACAACCATTTAGGGAGGTTCAGCCATGTGGATGATCGAGACCGCAATGGCCTTGGGGAGCGCCCTGGCACTGGTCGCGGTGTACCTGTTGACCTGCATCCGTGTCCTGAACGAATACGAGCGCGGGGTTGTCTTCCGCCTGGGCCGGGCCATGTCCAAGCCCAAGGGACCGGGGCTGATCATGGTCTTCTGGCCGGTCGATAGCATGATGCGCGTGGACTTACGGACCATCACGAAGGTCATCGAGCCTCAGGACATCATCACCCGAGATAACGTCTCGGTCCGTGTCAATGCCGTGCTCTATTTCCGGGTCGTGGATCCGATGCGATCCGTCTTGGAGGTGGCCGATTTCTTGTTTGCCACCTCCCAGGTGGCCTTGACCACCTTGCGGAGCACGCTGGGTCAGGCGGAACTCGATGACCTCCTGACGGAGCGGGATAAAGTGAACCGCCGCTTGCAAGAGATCATCGACGGGCACACCGAGCCGTGGGGGGTGAAAGTCTCCGTCGTGGAGGTCAAGGACGTGGACCTCCCCGAGCCGATGAAGCGGTCCATGGCCCGCCAGGCGGAGGCCGAACGCGAACGGCGCGCGAAGGTCATCAACGCCGAGGGGGAGTTCCAGGCCGCCGACAAACTCCGGCAAGCCGCCCAGATCATGACACCCTATCCCATGGCGATGCAGATGCGCTACCTCCAGGCTCTCGCGGACGTGGCCTCGGATGAGAATTCCACGATCATCTTCCCATTGCCGCTCGAACTCTTGGGGACGTTCATGAGGAGCGGCCGGGACGTCGCGGGTGCCGGGGTTGATGGGCGGCACGAGGACGCATCCCCGGACGTGAAGGATCCGGCCCAATCGGAGAAGATCACCGGAGCCGGAGCAATTCCGGTAACGGCGACGGGAAACGGCCGGTAGCATGCTCGTGCCCGGAGCGTACTGCGAGAGTCTGAGGTGGACCCCTAAAACTGGACCACTCGGGATGTTAAACTGATCAGAGATCACTGTTCCATCCCGAGGAGCATCATGACAGGCACACGAACGCGACATCCGGCAGCCTTCCGGGCTCGGGTCGCTCTGGAGGCCGCCAAGCAGACCAAGACCCTGGCCGAGCTGTCCACGACCTTTCACGTCCACTCGGTCCAGATCAGCCAGTGGAAGAAGCAACTCCTGGACGGGATCGAATCCCTCTTCCAGGACAGACGCCACCGTGACCACGACGAGAGCCAGGCGATCCAAGCCGAGCTGTACGAGCAGATCGGCCGGCTCAAGATGGAGGTCGAGTGGTTGAAAAAAAAAGCTGCCCGCGGCGGCTGACCTCAAGCGGCCCCTGATCGATCCATCAGATAGTCATCTGAGCATCCGTAGACAATGCGAACTGCTGGGTCTCAACCGATCGAGCTACTATCTCCCACCGGCTGTCGAGTCGGAGGAGAACCTGCGCTCTGATGCGGCTGATCGACGAGCAGTTCCTCAAAACCCCGTTCTACGGCAGCCGGCGGATGACGGCGATTTTGGAGCGTTCTGGGGAGACGGTCAATCGCAAGCGGGTCCAGCGGCTCATGGCTTTGATGGGCTTGGAGGCGCTCTTCCCCAGGCCGCGGACCACCACCATCGCATCGGACGCGCGCGTCTACCCGTACTTGCTCCGCGATCGGGTGCTGACCCACGTCAACGAGGTCTGGAGTTCAGACATCACATATATTCCGATGCGTCATGGTTTCATGTACCTGACGGCGGTGATCGACTGGTTCAGCCGGTATGTGCTCTCGTGGCGGCTGTCGAATACACTGGAGGGGCGATTCTGCCTGGAGGCCCTCGACGAGGCGTTGTCGCGGGGCCGGCCGGAGATCTTCAACACCGACCAGGGGTCCCAGTTCACGGCACAGGAGTACACCAGCCGCCTGGAGGAGGCCGGGATCGCGGTGAGCCGGGACGGTCGGGGGCGGGCGTTGGACAACGTGTTCGTGGAGCGGCTGTGGAGGAGTGTGAAATACGAAGACATCTACATCAAAGACTATGAACGAGTTTCAGAGCTAGAGTCGGGGCTGAGGTCCTACTTCTGGTTCTACGATGAGGAGCGTCCCCATCAATCACTCGATTACCGGACCCCAGGGGAGGTCCATCGGGCCGGGTTAAACGGAGGGCTGAAGGGGGAAAAGCCTTAACAAATGCAGGTGGCCTGAGTGGTCCACCTTTTGGGGTCCACTATAGTCGTAGATGCAAATGACGAGGAGGGGCCCAGACCATGCCCGTACGATCTCTCAGAGTACCGACAATGGAATCGGCACAAGACAGAATGATCATAACAACAAATGGGGTGACTCATTAACCCGACCGTCTTCGCCCTGCGGCACCCGATCACGACCCTGACGCTGGTCGTGGCCCTGATCAGCGGCGGCGCGCTGGCCTACAGCAAGATGCGGGTGGACATCTTCCCGTCGCTGAACGTGCCGAAGATCTATGTCTTCCTCGATTACGTCGGCATGAGTCCCGGCCAGATGGAGGGGTTCATCGTCAACGGGCTCGAGCTTTATTTTCAGTATGTCGACGGGATCAAGGATATCAATTCGCGGAATATCCAGCAGGTCTCCCTGTGCGAGCTCTCGTTCTATCCCGGCACCGACATGGGCCAGGCGATGGCCCAGGTCGTGGCGATGTCCGACCGCGCGATGTCGTGGATGCCCAAGGGGACATTGCCGCCGATGATCATGCGGATGGACGCCGGCAGCGTCCCGGTCGGCTACCTGGTGCTGGAGAGCAAGGAAGCCTCGCTGGGGCAGTTGGGCGACTGGCGCAGAACCTCGTCCGGCCGCAGGTGCAGAAGAACGTCCCCGGCACGGTTGCGGTCTCCCCCTTCGGTCCGAACATGCGGTCGATCATCATCCGCGTCGATCCCCAGAAGCTCCGCGAAAACAACCTGACCCCGGAGGATGTCGTCAGCGCCCTGGCGAAGGGGAACACCATCGTGCCGGCGGGGAACGTCTACATCCAGGACTCGATGCCGATCGTCGCCAACAACGCGACGGTCGTCGACGTCCAACGCCTGGGCACGATCCCGCTCAAGGTGGGCCTGAACGTCTACCTCCGCGACGTGGCGACCATCCAGGATGATACCGACATCACTTACGGCTATGCGCTCGTCAACGGCAAGAAGTCGGTCTATCTGCCGGTCATCAAGACAGCCACGGGTTCGACATTGTCCGTCGTGGCCGACACCCGCAAGTCGATGGATCTGTTCCGTAGCGTCATCCCCAGGGAATACCGGGACAAGGTCAAGATCAGCTTCGAGTTCGACGAGTCGCCCACCGTGCTGGCGGCGGTCGAGAGCGTGGCCACCGAAGGGCTGATCGGCGCGGGCTTGACCGGACTGATGATCTTCCTGTTCCTCCGCGACCTGAGGAGCGTGATCGTCGTCGTGGCCATCATCCCGCTCGCCCTGCTCGGATCGTTAGTCGGGCTCTGGCTGTCGGGCAACACGATCAACATCATGTCGCTGGGCGGCATGGCGCTGTCGATGGGGATCCTCGTCGATATGTCGACGGTGACGATCGAGAACGTGCACGTGCAGATGGGTCTCACGCCGAAGCTCGCCACGGCCGTGCTGCGTGCGAGCAACACCACGGCCGTGCCGATCCTGCTGGCACTGCTGTGCATCCTGTCCGTATTCGTGCCGGCGTTCATCATGACCGACCCGCTCCGGTCACTCTTCATGCCGCTGACCCTGGCGGTCGGCTTCGCCATGATCTCGTCGTACCTGCTCTCGATCATGTGCCTACCGATCTTGTGCGTGTACCTGCTCAAGCCCAAGGCGCAAGGCGGGGAGACAGCGCGGGCTGTTCGACCGGGTGGTCGGAGTGTATGGCCATGCCGTGGAATGGTTGGTCCGCCTGCGTTGGTGGGTGGTCCCTGGCTACCTCGTTGCGTGTGTTCTGATCCTCTGGGTGGTGGGGTTGCGGCTCGGCACCGAGTTGTTCCCACAAGTGGATTCGGGCGAGTTCGTGCTGCGGTTCCGGCCGCCGCCCGGATCGAACTTCGAGCTGACTCGGCAGATGGCGGTGAAGTGCCTCGAGGAGATCGAAGGCGAGGCGAAGACCAAGAACATCAAGATCACGATGGGCTTCGTCGGCCAGGTCGCCCCGAACTTCGGCATCGACAACATGGTGCTGTTCATGCGCGGGCCGGACGACGGCCAACTGCGCGTCGCCCTCCGGCCGGACAGCGGCATCAAGCTCGACGCGTTTCGCGAACGGCTCCGCAAACTCCTCCCCGAACGCGTCATCCCCTGGATGGTGAACCGGCTGGAACAGGGAGGGGTGTCCCACGAAGAGGCGATGCAGCAAGCCAAGCTGTCGACCTTCGGATTCGAGCCGGGCGACATCGTGACCCGGGTTATGAGCTTCGGCTCGCCGACGCCGATCGCGGTCCGACTCATCGGTACGGACCTGGACGATGTCCGGACGCATGCCGAAAAGATCGCCGGCAAGATGAAGCGCATCCGCTTCCTCCGCGACGTGCAGTTCGAGCAGACGCTCGACTACCCCTCCATCGAGGTCGATATCGACCGCGAGAAGGCGGGCCTCAGCGACGCCACGGTCCAGGACGTGCGCAAGGCGCTCGATCATGGCGACGGCGTCGACCCGTTTCACCGACCTCAACTACTGGATCGACGGGAGTACCGGCTTCGACTACCTGGTCCAGGTGCAGATACCGCCGACAAAGATGGTCACAGGCGGAAGACGTCGGGACCTTGCCGATCGCGACGGTGAACCCCCTGGTCAACCTGATGGTCCGCGACGTGGCCACGGTCCGGCGGGGTGTGCGGCCCGGCGAGTACGACCGCGACATGTCGCAGCGTTACCTGACCCTGACCGCGAACGTCGAGGGTGAGGACATGGGCCGGGCCTCGCGCCAGGTCGCCGAGGCAATCGCCGCCGCCGGGAAACCGCCCGAGGGCGTCCGTGTGGAGCTCATCGGCCAGCTTCCGCCGATGATCGAGATGTTCAAGACGCTCGGGATCGGCCTGGCGGTCGCCGTGTTCGTGATCCTCCTGCTCTTGACGGCCTTCTTCCAGTCCACGCGCCTGGGACTGATCTCGATCGGCGCCGTGCCGGGAGTCCTTGCGGGCATCGCGATCATCCTCTATTTCACCAACACCTCACTGAATATCGAGTCGTTCATGGGCTCGATCATGAGCCTGGGCGTCTCGGTGTCGAACTCGGTGCTGCTCGTGGCGTTCATGAACGACCACTGGAAGGACGGGAAGCCCTCGATCGAGGCCGCGATCGCCGGTGCGCGCGACCGTCTGCGGGCGATCTTGATGACGGCCTGCGCGATGACCATCGGCATGGTGCCGATGGCCCTGGCGCTCGAGCGGGGGAGCGGGATGCAGGCGCCGCTCGGCCGGGCGGTGATCGGCGGGCTAGTGATGTCGACGGTGGCCACCCTGCTGGTGGTCCCCTCGATCTTCGCAATCGTGATCGGTCGCAAGGCGGCTCATTCGCCGTCGATCTCCCCGGACGACCCCGGGAGCCCGCACTACGACCCGGAGGCCTTCGCCAGCGACGACAAGGCCGGCGACAAGGCCCTCTCCCCATGAGGGCCAGTCCGACTCGTCTCAACCGCAACCCAGCTCAACCAGCCACATTCCGGACAACGGACACGCGTGGCCCGGACCCGGCCGTCCCCCCGATAGCTCTCCCTTTGTCTGGAGGTTCCTGATGCGCCGCGCTCTCAGACCCATGGTTCCGGATCGTCCTCTCGGCTGCCGCTGGCTCATGTTCTGGCTCCTGGCCGCCTTCGTCGCGCCGGGTTGCCGCCACGAGCCCGATACCGACTACTCGAGCGCCTCGGAGCCCCCGACCATAAGGCTGATCCATCCGTCGGTCCGGAACATTGTCCGAGTCGTCGGTCAGCCGAGTTTCATCGAAAGTTATGAGCGTACATCGATCTACCCGAAGTTGACGGGATATATTGAGAAGTGGAACGTGGACATCGGCGACAAGGTGAAGAAGGGGGAGGTGCTCGCCACGCTCTTCGTTCCCGAGCTGGTCGAGGATTTCGGAACGAAGAAGGCGACCGTGAAGCTCGATCAGCAACGAATCGAGCTGGCACTGAAGCTGGTGACGGTGGCCGAGGCCGACGTGCGGTCGGCCGAGGCGTCCCTCGTCGAGGCCAAGGCGATCCTGGCGAAATACCAGGCCGAGGCCGACCGCTGGGACACGGAGGTCAATCGGCTGACGCCCGAGGTCAAGAGGGGCGTGCTCTCCCCCCAGATCCTCCTCGAGTCGACCAACCAGTGGAAGTCGAGCATCGCGGCGCGGAACGCAGCGGACGCGACGATCAAGAAGGCGGAGGCGGAACTGCTTTCCAAAGAGGCGACGCTCGCGAAGACGAAAGTTGACGTGTCGGTCGCCCGCGCCGACCTGGTCGTCGCCACGAGCGAGGCGAAACGGCTCGAGGCGTGGGTGGGCTACCTCAAGCTCACTGCCCCCTTCCCGGGCGTGATCGTGGCCCGCAACGCCAACACCTTCGACTTCGTCCTGCCCGCCACGGGCGACCCCTCGGCGATGGCACGTTCCCCTTACCAGGCGCCCGGCGGAACCGCCGCGCCGATCTACGTGGTCGACCGCATCGACGTGGTCCGGATCTTCGTCGACATTCCCGCGGAGGACGCCAACTTCATCCACATCGGGACGAAGGCGACCGTGCTGGTCAAGGATTACCGCGACGAGCCGATCCCAGGCAACGTCACACGCACGTCCTGGGCGCTGAATGTCAAGAGCCGCACCCTCCGTGCCGAGATCGATCTGCCCAACACCGGCAGCCAGATTCTGCCCGGGATGTACGCCTACGCCGAGGTGATCGTCGAGCGACCAGGTGTCCAGACGCTGCCGCTGGCCGCTCTCACCCATCGCGGCGACCAGGCGTCCTACTGGAGGTACGAGGACGGCAAGGCCGTGCAGACCGAAATCGAGACGGGCATCAGCGACGGCCAATGGATCGAAGTCACCCACCGCCGTGCGCCGGCCTCCCGGACGGCGCCCGCCGGCAAACGACCCTGGACGCCGATCGACGGCTCGGAACAGGTGATCCTCGGCGACCTGTCGATCCTTACCGAGGGTGCCCCCGTGCGGGAAGGGACAGCGATCAGCAACACCAACGACCTAACGCAACAATAGTTGGTCAATTTCATGTAGTCGTATCGGGCAGGATTGTCGAGTTGGGACAAGAGGCTCTCCCGATCCCCTCGCCGGCAATCCACTTCTTTTCCCCAGACCACTTGGCCCGCGAACGGGAAGCGAAACCCTCAGGTCAATCCCAATGAATAGTCGCGTTCACCCCATGAACCTTTCGACGAACCGACGCACGAGATGGTTGTTCCTGGGCCTCCTGAGCGCCATCGTGATGAGCTGTACCACGTGGGAGCACGTCAGGAAGAGTGCGTCGTTGCTGGCTGGCCTGAAGGACGTCAGTGGGCCGGGGCCTCGTGCGGCCGAGAGCCTTGCCGCCGGGGGGCGATCTGCACAAGAAGAACGGGGCTCGGACTCCGGCATGGCCGTCGCGGCGTTGAATCCGGATCGAACCGATGCAGGATCGATCGAGTCGCACGTCACTCTCAAACCCGTCGCGCGCGCGAAAGGGACCGACTCACATGAGGTGGAGCGAGAGAATCCCATCGCTCGTGCGCTTGCGGCCATCGAAGAGTGCCAGATTCGTTACCGGACCATTCGCGACTATACATGCACGTTCTCCAAGCGAGAGCGGATCAAAGGACAACGGACTCCGCTCCACATAATCATGATGAAGGTGCGGACCCAACCCAGGAGCATTTACCTCAAATTCCGGCAGCCCTCCCCCGGGCGCGAAGCCATCTACATTGTCGGGCGCAACAACGACAAGGTCCTGGCTCATGATGTGGGGCTGAACAAGCTCCTGGCCGGGACTCTCCGGCTCGAGCCCACCGGCAGCTTCGCCATGGAGGACTGTCGCCACCCGATCTCCGAAGCCGGTATCGGCCCGTTGCTCGACACCGTGCAGACTCGCTGGTCGTCCGAACTGGACCCTTCCGAATCCGTCGTGGTCTTTCGCGACGATCAGCCGGTCGGCACCCGACGCTGCACGATGATCGAAACGACTCATCCCCACCAACAGCCCGAGTTCCGGTTCTATCGGGTCCGCTTCTTCATCGACGACGAGCTCGGACTGCCGATCCACTTCGAGGCCTATGACTGGCCGAGCTCTCCCCAGTCCCCGGCGGAGATGGTTGAGGAATACACCTACAGCGAGCTGCGTCTGAACGTCGGTCTGAGCGACCTCGATTTCGACGTGTCGAACGGCCATTACGCCTTCGGCCGATTTTGATCCCGATCACTCCCTTTGAAATCACCGGCTAGCTTGGCGAGCACGGTCGTTCTTCCCATTCACGCTGAACCAGCACACGCCCAGGCCCCTCGAGAAAACCTTGAGGTCGTTCTGTCTCCTGAGGAAGGCCGGACGCTCGGTCTCCTGCCGATGGTGACCAAGCTCGAATCATCCGTCTTCCGGCCCTTGTGAGCACGATCATACGAAAGAAATCCTTTTTCCCCTTGCTATTTCCGCGCCGCGCGACACAATGGGTTGTGATTGGGGAGCGGTTTGGAATGGCAGTCGGCTCCCCTAAAATAAAAACCTAACGGGATTTTGTCGGACGACTAGCTGAAGGGCAACCCGGCCGGGCCGGGGGGCTCGTTGACGAGTAAGCCGACGTGATGAGATGCCTCAGGGTATTTCATCACGTCGGCTTTTTTTGTTTGTGGCATCCCTGTCGGTCTTCGCCGGGAGACGGCGATGACCGCTGTGACCAAGGCGCCCGAGAGGCGCAAGAAGGAGGATGGCGATGGGATTCATCTACGCGGCAATTGTGCTCACTCCGGGCGGGGTCATCTCGTGGCTGGTCGTCGGCCTGATCGCGGGCTGGCTGGCCGGCCTGGTCATGAAGGGCGGTGGCTACGGCGTCCTCGGCGATATCATCGTCGGGCTCATCGGCTCGTTCTTGGGCGGTCTGCTCGTGGGCTTCTTCGTCGAGGGTTCGGCCCAGTTCTGGGGCAGCATCGTTGTCGCCTTCATCGGCGCCTGCGTGCTGATCGGTCTGGTGCGGCTGATCAGCGGCCGCCAGGCGGCATTGCGGCTGTGATGAGATCACTGCGATGGTGACGTTCGGTGGAGATGACTTCCGCCCGATCGAGGATGCGATCGACGAATGACGTCCTCACGAGAACCGGACGATCCCGGCCTTGACCATCAAGAAAAGTAGGGACTGGTGATTCCGATGGAATCTTGCGTACCAGGCCCGATGCCTGGCCGAAACGGTAGCATGGCCTTGCTGGCACCAACCGCCGTCGAACTCTCACCGGCCCACTGCGCCGCGCTGCTGGACCCGGAGGTCTGGCGAGAACGGCTGGGAGAGTTCGCCCACGCCGCCAACTTGGCGATCACACTCACCGATGTCAAAGGACAGCCACTCGGGGAGTACATCAACTCCCGATCCATGGGAACTCGTTTGCACGACCAGCACCCTGCGGCGCTCGCCGGATGTCCCATCTCCCAGGCGCCGCTCGAACCTCACACTTTCAACGTCGACCTGGATGAGGCCCTCGCCTGGCACGACGAACACCTCCTGGCGCCGCTTGAGCCCTGCACCTGTGTCGTTGACGCCTTGGCCGGACGTGGTCGAGTCATCGTGCGGGACAGTAGAGGGCTGGTGCATTTCGCCGTGCCGCTCTTCCTGGGTGAACACCCCTTGGGAGCGCTGCTCGCCACGGACCACGGTGATCACCATGCCGAGGAACGGCCGGTGAAGCACCTCGCCAAGAAGCTCGGACTCTCCTCGGATCGAGTCTGGCAATTGGCCTGCCTGGAGCAGCACGTCAGGCAGACCACCTTGCACGTTTATGCGGTCCTCCTGATGACGATGGGCCGGACGATCCTCGAGACGCATGATCGCGCGCTTCGGGAAGAGGTGCACCTGGCCGAGATGACGCGGCTGCGCGACCGCGCGGTGGCGGAGATCACCGATCGCCTGCGTATCGAGGAGGGGCAACGCTTTCTCCTGGAAGCCAGTGCGGAGTTTGCGTCCCGGGACTACAAGACTTCGCTGAAGCTTTTAGCTCGCCGAGCCGTGCCCATCCTTGCCGACTTTTGTTTCATTGATGTGGTTACGGCCGAGGAGACCATCCAGCGCGTGGGGTGGGCACACGCCGAGACGGCCCTACAAGACCGGTTTGACCAGATCAATCACCTTGTCACACCCCGAGACTGGCACGGCCAACCGGTCCGCAACGTGCAGTGGAGGGACCAGGCGGAATTCGTGCCGGAAGTCACCGATGACTGGATGCGGTCAGCCGCCACGAGTCCGGACCATTACCAGCTCATGCGGGACATGGGGCTACGATCGTTGATGACTGTGCCGTTGATCGCGCACGAGCGTAAGCTGGGTGCGTTCACATTCTGCTATGCCGAGGTCTCGGGACGCCGCCACACGGAGGCGGACTTACGGTTGGCCGAGGACCTCGCTCACCGGGCCGCTCTGGTCGTGGAGAATGCGGAGCTCAACCGCGCACTCCGAGAAGCCGACCGTCACAAGGACGAGTTCCTCGCAGTGGTGGGCCACGAGATGCGTAACCCGCTCGCCGCCATCAGCAATGCCATGCAACTCGTTTGTGTCAAGGGTCAGGCCGATCCTGAGCTCCGTTCGGCCACGGACGTCATCGAGCGCCAGGTCCAGCAAATGAGACGACTGGTGGACGACTTGCTCGACGTCTCACTCGTCAGACAGGGCAAGATCCACCTCAACAGGGAGGTCGTAGATCTGAGAAAGGTGGTGGCACGGGCCGTCGAGACCAGTCGTCCTCTCATCGAAATGAAAAGACACGAGCTGGAAGTCTCACTCCCCGAGCGAGCGACCGAGGTGGATGGAGACCTCACCCGATTGGCCCAGGTCGTGTCAAACCTGCTGAACAACGGTACCAAGTATACGGAAGAGGGCGGGCACATCGGGCTTTCCCTGGAAGCTGACAGCGATCAGGCAATCCTGCGTGTGAGCGACACGGGTATTGGCATTGCGCCGGCCATGCTGCCGACCATTTTCGACTTGTTCACCCAGGTGCAAGGCAGTGAGGATCGTTCGGAGGGCGGCCTGGGGATCGGCCTGAACCTGGTGCGGGACCTGGTCGAGCTGCACGGAGGTTGCGTGCAAGCCACGAGCGCGGGCCTCGGCCATGGCAGCGAATTCGTCGTGCGATTGCCGCTCTCACGGGCAGGACATCCACCGATTCCCAACGCGGCTGATGTCCCTGTGGAAACCCCGAGAGGACCTGCTCGACACATCCTGATCATCGATGATAACCGGGATGCGGCCAACACCATGGCGATGCTGCTCCGCGTCATGGGCCATGAGGCGCGAACCGCCTACGATGGTCCGACTGCCCTCGACCTGGCTCGGAGGGAACCACCAGAGGTGGTTCTCTGCGACGTCAGCATGCCGGGGATGAATGGTCTGGAAGTCGCCCATCGCCTTCGTCACGACCTCGAGCTCCACGACGTGCTCATCGTGGCGGTGACCGGATATGGTCAGGAAGAAGACAAACGCCGCTCCCAGCAAGCGGACTTCGACGCCCACCTGGTCAAGCCGGTGAGCCTGGAGGCCTTACAGCCGCTGCTCGCTCGCGGAACTTCACTGGCCCGCGAGCTCGCTTGAGGTGAACGGAGCCGGTCGCTGAGCCCTCGCGTGTTCCCTCACTTTCACCTTCAATCTCGAGACTTTCGGGTAAGGCGGCCTTCTCAACGGCCGGTATCACCGGTCCGACCGGTGTCGCGGTCGAGTGCCGGTGGTGTGCTATGTGCTCATCCAGGCAGGCGCAGGAACAGAGGCTTTGCCGGCACGACGGGCAAAAGATGACGTCCCGCAGCCTGCGGCCGCATTGTTGGCAGTGACTGAGGGTTGACATAAGTGCTCCCGGGTTAGTTTTATGGCTCAGAACACGCAAACCTCGTACCGGTCGATAGGATTCGAAGACCCCGACACGCTCATCTTCCGCAGACTGCCACGTCACCGCATTCTGGGATCGCGCACGTCAGGATCAGGACAGGAGGATCTGCGATGTCGGTCGCATTGTTCACCGCTCCAGCCTTACCTATTGCCGGTGGCGACGCGCGGCACTGGGAGGACGAGATCGTCTATGTGGTCATCATCGAGAAGTTCTTCAATGGAGACCCCGCGAATGACATCATGCGTGGCCGGTTTCTCGACGAGCGCGGCGCTACGAGGGTGGTTATTGGGGAGGCGACCTGAAGGGCGTGATCGCTAAACTTAATGATCTGACGGACTTGGGTGTCACCACGCTCTTGCTATACCCCGTCATGCAAAATGACGAGAACCCAGTCGGCAAGTTTCTGCCAACCGGTTATCGTCCGAAAGACTATGAACACGTCGATAGAAACTTTGGGGACAACGCGACTCTGCGTGAGCTCGTCGACGCGGCCCACGATCGCAATCTGCGAGTGATTCTCGACATGCCGCTCGCGATGCCCGGGTTTGAGCACCCATTCCTGGTCGATCCCGCGAAGCGCGATTGGTTCGCCGCTTCGACCGAGTACGGTGCCCGCCGCTGGAAGGTCGAGAATCCCGAGGTGGCGGACTACTTGATCGGCATCTCCAGGCGCTGGAAGGAGCGGTCGGGCTGCGACGGTTTCCGCCTCGATTCCGCTCATCTCCAACCGGTCTCCTTCTGGAAACGCTTCGTTGCCGAGCTGAAATCGGCACCTCCACAAAAGGATTTCTGGCTCCTGCCTGAGCTCACGATCATTCCGAGAAAGATCGGCGAGTTCGTGACCGAAACCGGTTTTGACGGCGCCTACGACTTCAGCGCCCTGACCGTTCGCGACGTCTTTGGCAAAGATGAAGACGTCGGCAAGCTCTCCTTTATCGCCAAGGAAGCGACGCAGTTCTATCCTTCTCCGCGGACCATGATGGCACCGATCGACAATTACGAAAGCGCATTCGCCTCGATCGCGAAGGAGCCCATAACAAAGCGAACCAAGCTTGCGCTGACATACCAACTCTTACTTGATCGCGTCCCGCTGCTCTACGCCGGAAATGAGCTGGGAATCGCCTGCCACGACGTGGGCGCGGCGTTCCCGGCCGATCGGCAAGACTCTTCGTTCTTGAAGGACGTCAAGGCGCTCATCACTCTCCGCAGACGCGAGCCCGCACTGCGACGGGGGAGCTTCGCCGAGGTTTTCTCACGGGATGCGATGTATGTGTTCCTGCGCACTCTGGGTGACGACTGCATCTTGGTGGTGCTCAACGGCTCGGACCAGCCGACGACGTTCGCAATGCCGATCGGCGATCGTGTCTGGCGTTCCTACCGGCTTGACGACTTGATCGGTGGCGGGGACGCCAAGCCTGCCGGTAGCGATGCAGCGATTGAAGTGCCGGCGTTCGGGGCGAGGATCGTGCGGGTAGCCGAAACGTCGGATGCCGCGCGCGGACCCGGTCTCCGGCGGCCGGAGCCGGAGTGATCCAGAGAGCCGGCCGAATCCGGTATTCCGACTTGAGCGAACGACAAGGAACCGGGACGTGACGCTGACGACATGGGCGCCCAGGTAGAGGCAACTCGAGGACTGACCGAGGGGAGATTCAGGCCGCTGCGGAGAAGCTGCTCAGCCTGGCCACATGATATGGGAGAATCTCGCGGAAAATATAATAAGATCTATTGACATCTCGAGTCTAATGATTTCTAATGAAGGCTCAGTTCTCCCACTTATGATGGGGTGGGGAGTTGAAGGTCAAGGCGACCCTGCTGCGGGAGGCTTGGCGCGGAAGGGTTCTCTTATGATTCCCACCATCGAAGCAGGAGCCAGTTCATGTCAAATACGAGTGACAAGGTGAAGGACGGAATGCACGACGCCGCTGAGAAGGTCAAGGACGCCACGCACAACGTCGGTGTGAAGGTCAAGGACACCGCGCACAATGTCGGCCAGAAGGTCGGGGACGCCGCGCACAACGTTGCCGAGAAGACCAAGGATGCTGTGCACAATGTCGGCGAGACGATCAAGGACGCCGGCCGCTGAAAGCCCTCGTCTCGAGGGAACGAGGTCGGCCCGCCTCCGTTGTGAGTCGTGCACAGCTCTTGAGCTCCCCAAAAAGGGGGACGGTCACCTCAAAGACTCGGGGCCAGCTCTCTTTTTTCTGGTTGCATGAGACAATAAATCAGAAAAGAATTCACTTGCATTTCCCGTCTCGCGCGGGACAATGAAAGCAGTGATGGAGCCTGTGTGGACTCACATTCGGCTCGCGTGAAAATCTGAGCGAATGCTGTCGGACGACTAGATAAAGGGCAACCCGGCATGGCCGGGAGGCTCGTTGACGAGTAAGCCGACGTGGTCGAATACCCCAGGGTGTTCCACCATGTCGGCTTTTTTTGTTTCGCTCACGGTGACGCCGAGCGGTCGCGGTCACGAGGGAGACACCGAGTGGACACACGATCTGACTGTGCCTTCCGGGGGCGTATTCGCGAGTCAGAGTTGCTTCTTGCCGAGGCGTTCAAGGCCCCGGCCTTCATAACCTTCCAGTCCATCAAAAGGGGTCATCAATGAGTCTCGGAATGATCTTGCTGATCGTCTTGGTCCTGCTCGCCCTGGGCGCCTTTCCACGCTGGGGCTATAGCCGGAGTTGGGGCTACGGCCCCAGCGGCGGCTTGGGGTTGTTGTTGGTGGTCGTGCTGGTCCTCGTGCTGGTGGGACGCATCTGAGGGGAGTGGGATCGGGTCTGGCCGTGACGGCCAGACCCATCCTGACTCGGCGTCCTGGACGGACCGCGCTCTCGCTGGAGGACCCGAGGGAGAATCGTCGCCATGGAAGCCCGGTATGGCGATCGATTCGCGGTCTCGCGGCTGCAACGGGCACAACACACTTGTCTCACGAATCCAAACCGTTCTCGTTGCCAAGCGGAGGGAGTGGCTCTCCTCGGCTGCGAGACTTGTCCCCGTTCGTGGAAGGAAGCTGTCCGATGCTCTACTACGCCATCGTGTTCGCGGTCCTTGCCCTGGTCGCCGGCCTCCTCGGTTTCGTGGCGCTCGGCGGCACGCTCGCCTGGATCGCCAAGGCCCTGCTGCTCGTCTTCGTGGCTCTGTTCGTGGTCTCGCTGGTCTTTGGCCGGAGGACTGGGCCGGTTGTTTGATCTTCGTTGGAGTGGGGAAGCTCATCGTGAGACTGCCCGGACACCAATGATCCTACGATTCGTTACTTCAGGAAAGAGAAAGTCATGAAACGGACTCTGTCATCAGCCCTGATTCTCGGCCTTTTCTTGTTCCCCGCCGTCGGCCTGGTGGGCTGCGGCCAGGAGACGACGACGGGGAGGACGGAAACAATCACGACGCCGGGTGGGTCAACCACCACGAGCACGGAGACCAAGGTCAAGTCAACCGGCGACAACCCTCCGCCTAACTCCGCGGGTCAGACCGGCAAGACCGATAGGTAAGAACGTCACACCAGCCGCCCTCCTGATACAGGGGGGCGGCTTCACCGGCCATGCCCGATTTCAAATAACGCGTGGATGTCTATGCGGGCTCCTCGGGCACATTGGTGTCCACGCGAGCGGCCGGTTCCGGCGCCGGCCGATCCAGGAACCAGGGAGCCGTATAGATGATGGCCCCGCCCTTCACGTGAAATTCGGGATAGATTCCGGGAAACTGCAGGGAGAGAACCGTGGTCACGGAATCGCATGACGTCGATGAGATCTACCATCGGATGGCGGTGATCCGCCGCGAGCTTCATACGAACGTGAGCGAATCCGTCGCCGGCGCCGAGGCTGTCATGGACTGGGGACGGTTCACCTGGACGTATCGCTGGATCGCCCTGGCCGGTGCAGCCGCCGTCGGCTACCTGATCTATACCAGTGGTCATCAGAAGGTCACGGCCGACACCGCAAGCCCGGCTGATGGGACAGAGGCTGGTGAACTCGTCGCGGAAGCCGGGGCCAAGGGTCCGGAACGGTCGAGGATCGTGCAGAATGTCCTGTTCACCGCCTGGGACATCTTGTTCCCCGTGGCCGTCCGTGCGGGCCAGAATTACCTGCTGCATTGGCTCGAACGACAATACCCGACGAGGACTGTAGTCCGAACCGCTCTCTCGCCGTCGGCCGGAGAGCGGGGTGCCTGGATGGGCCGTGTGGTGCGGTAGGACATCAAGTCGGGGCAGCAGCTTCGATCGAAGCCACTTTATTGGAGATTCGGACAATGGAAGACCGCGTTCAAGGCATGAGAGCGGAGTTTACTCCGCAACTGGCAGAGATCAAGTCAATGGCGCGCCAAGACGTGGCGGTCGCCCGTGAGCGGCTGGCCGAGGGGAGGGCCATGGTGAGCGACTATGTGGTCAGAGAACCCGTGAAGGCTCTGGGGATCGCGCTTTGCATAGGAGTCGTCCTGGGATGGTTGATCAAGCGTCCGTGAACGGTCGCGAGACAGCTCGCGTGCCTCATTCCAGTGCGGCGGAATACGAGGGGGTCGCCGAGTTCGTCGACGACCTCGCGTCCCTTGCGGAACTCCAGGCCAAGCTCGCGGCCGTCGACTTCCGGGATGCCGCCCGCAAGTCGGCGGTTCCGATCGTGCTGTCCGTAGTGGGCCTCACTGTGGTGGTAACCAGTGTCCCGGTGGCCCTCCTCGGCACCGGGTGGCTGCTCGCCTCGGCACTGAAGATCCACCAGGGTTGGGCGATGCTCCTGACGGCCGGAGCGGCGATGGCCCTCGGGGGACTGTTGGCGGGGTTGGGCGGGAGACGGCTCAGTCACAGCTTCGACAGCTTCCGCCGCTCGCGCAAGCAGCTACGACTCAACCTGGAATGGGTTCGGGCCGTCCTTGTCACCAGCGCCAGCGCACGCACGCACCCGCGGCGTCGTTCGTGATCACGACCGCACGCAGGTCGCGGGTATTGCCGACGGCTCATTGAGGTTGAATCGAGATCCACCACGGGGGCCGGAATCGCACCGGCCGATCCCGCAACAAGGAGTCCAACGACCATGGCGATCAACGTACAGACGATTCAAGGAGAGTGGAATCACCTCTGCGCTCAGGCAAAGCAGCGCTGGAATCAACTGACCGAGGACGACCTCCGGGTGCAAGAGGGGAACTTCGAGCAGCTCTTTTCCCGGATCCAGCAGAAGACCGGTGAGGGGCGTGAGGCGATCGAGAACTTCTTCTCCGAGATGACCTCGCGCGGCTCATCGGCCGTCGCGCATGCGGCCGAGGCCGCCGGCCAGTACGCCCACCAGGTGAGCGACCAGATCCGTGAACGTTACGACCATGCCGAGGACCTGGTTCGCCACCATCCGACGGAGACAGTGGTAGTGGCCTTCGGCATCGGCCTGGTGGCCGGGCTGATCGCCGGGCTGGCGATCCGAGCCCATTGAGTCCGGCCTGACGGCTCCCTTGCAGACGCTTCCTGAGCGATCCGCCTGACGGTCACCCGTACAGGAACGCTACCGTGGCCACTCAACGCAAGTCGCCGATGGACCATCCGGCCGTCGTGACCTTCCTCATCCTGGCGGTCATCGCCGCGATGTCGCTCGCGGCCGAGGTGCTGAAGCCCCTGGCTTTGGCCGTGCTCCTCAGCTTCGCACTGGCGCCGCTTGCGGGATTCTTGGAGCGTCGCCGGTTGCCGAGGGCCGTCGCGGTCATTCTCACGGTCGCCCTCGCGCTCGGGACCCTGAGCGGGATCGGCTACGTCGTCGTGCATCAGCTCTCCACGCTGGCCTACCGACTGCCGGACTATCAGAAGGAAATCCAGAAGAAGGTGAACTTCCTGAAGCCCTCGGAGGACACGGCGATCCGTCGGGCGCAGAAAGTCGCTGGCGACTTGTCCAAGTCGCTCGACCAGCCGGTCGGGGAGGGGCACGAAGCGATGGACGTGCGGGTCGTCGAGGAGCCCACGTTCCGGCAGCGGCTCCAGGGAGCCGTCGGGCCCTACCTGGAGTCCATCGGCGTCGGTATTTTCGTGCTCATCCTGGTCCTGTTCATGCTGATGAACCGAGCGGAGCTGGGAGACCGGATCGTCCAGCTCTTCGGCCAGCGCCAGATCAACCTCACGACCCGGACCATGGGTGAGATCGGCCAGCGGATCAGCCGCTATCTGGCGATGATCACGCTGGTCAATTCGGGGTTTGGGCTGATCGTTGGCCTGGGTCTATGGACGATCGGCGTGCCGTACGCGGTGCTCTGGGGATGCCTGGCGGCGATGATGCGGTTCATCCCCTATGTCGGGGCGGCGGTGGCGTTCCTTCTGCCGCTGATGTTCTCGGTCGCGTACTTCCCCGGCTGGAGGCAGCCGCTGGAAGTGGTCGCATTCTTCGGGGCGGTCGAGGTCGCGCTGAGCTATCTGGAGCCGGTCATCTACGGCAAGACCACCGGGGTGTCGGCCCTGGGACTCCTGGTCGCGGCGGCGTTCTGGACGTGGCTCTGGGGGCTGCTGGGCACGCTGCTGTTGACGCCCATGACGCTCTGCCTGGCGGTTCTCGGCAAGTACGTTCCGAGCCTGGGCTTCTTCGCGACGCTCCTGGGCGAGGAAGCCGAGCTGGACCAGAATATCCGGTTTTACCAGCGGCTCGTCTCACTCGACCAGGATGGGGCCACCGCGGTCGTCGAAGCCGCCCTGAAGGAACGCCCGCGTGCCGAGGTCTTCGATCAGATCCTGGTCCCGGCCCTCTCGCGTGCCGGGCGCGACGCGGCGCGGGGGGAGCTGGAGGAAAGCGATATGGTCTTCATCCGGCGGGTCATCGGTGAGCTCCTCGACGACCTGGAAGGGACGGAACATATCAGCTTGCAGACCCCTGCCCGGTTAGGCGAAGACGAGCCGGGGCGGTCCAATGGGACAGTGACATCGCCACTCTTCGAGGTCGCGGGCGTGGCGGCGAGCGGCACCTCCGACGCCCTGACGCTGCGGATGTTGGGACAGATCCTCGCCCCCTCGAAGTGCACACTCGTCAGGATCGAGGGCGGCGACTCGCCGATGCAGCTTGCCGACCGCGTGGCGGAGGTGGCCCCGGCGATGGTCATCCTGTCGCACCTGCCTCCGGAGGCTCTGGCGCAGGCTCGCTACCAGGTCCGGCGGCTCCGGTCGCGGTTCGCCGGGCTGGCGATCCTGGTGGGGCGCTGGGGGGAGACCGGCAGCGATGCGGCGTCCGAGGGGCTCTTCGGAGTCGGCGCCACGCATGTGGCCTTCACGCTGGCCGATGCCCGCGACCAGATCCTGGCCAAGGCCGCTTCCGCGGTTCCGGTGACGGCGGCGACGACGATGACGGCAACGGCAATGACGGCGACGACGAGGGGCTGAGCCGGACGGCAATCCCGGGGACTCCCCCGGTCCTCAGGCCGCGAATCTCGGGCGAAGACCGATGTCCTTACTCGTACTCATCTGTCCGGGGCTCACGCCGCCGAAGTGAAGGAAGATGTCGATACTCGGCATTGCGGGTATCTCGCGCCTAGTGTCGGTCAAATCTCGTCTCTAATCCAGACTGGCTCATGGAGGCGACCGGACGCCAGGGGCCTGGGCGATTCATCAGCCAGTGACCGCACGGGACCAGCAGGGGGCGGACGAGCACCGCGTCGATCGTGATT
This sequence comes from uncultured Isosphaeraceae bacterium, assembly GCA_963845695.1. GTDB lineage: Bacteria > Planctomycetota > Planctomycetia > Isosphaerales > Isosphaeraceae > CAWJTV01. The sequence continues at coordinate 446,978 of CAWJTQ010000033.1, forward strand.
CCGACGACCAACGCGAAGCCGAGCTGGCGAAGCGACCCGAGCGGGCTGAACAAGAACGACGCGAAGCTACACGCGGTAATCGCCGCGGCTGAGGTGATCAGGCCGCCAGTCTGGCCGACCGCTTGGGTGAGCCTCGACCGGAGGTCCCGCAGGTGCGACTCCTCGCGGAGGCGGGCCATCAGGAATACGTTGTAATCCACGCCCACCGCTACCAGCAGGACGAACACGAAATAGGGTACCTTCCAGTCGATCCCCGCGGCGCCCAGGACCGTGACGAACAGAAGGTGGGTCGCCCCCAGGGCGAAGGCGTAAGTCAGGACCATCGTGGCGACCAGATTGAGACAGGCCAGGGGATTACGAAGGGTCAGGATGAGGACCAGGAAGACCCCAATCGGCACGACGTACCAACTCTGGACCTGGTCCGCGTGGATCAGGGCCCGGATGTCAGCCGACTCGGCGTTCTCCCCGGTGAGCCGGGCCGTCACGCGGAGGCCCTTGACGTCGCTGAGAAACTCGTGAGTGCGGCGCCGGATGGTCTCGACTTGATTCATAGCGGCGGCCGAGTAGATCCGGTCGGCCTGGGTCACGTCGATCCGTGAGCGCCGGCCGTCAGGTGTGATGTAGGCGGCGAAGCTCTTGCGCAGCTCAGGGTGTTCGAGGATGGTTTCCGGGGTAATCAGAAGCCGGTCCAATGCCCGGCGACCGACGGGATCTCCGAGGATCGAAGAGACCTCGTTGCGAGCGCGTGCGGCCCCCTCGGCAAGCTGCCCGGCGGCGGCGGCGGCGCGGGTCAACTCGAGGAGCATGACGTCGCGCGGGTCGTTCGCCTGGACCACGCCTGCCGGTTGGGGCGTCTGCGTGCCGGCTGGCCAGGCCGACGCCCCGGGTAGGGCCGGAAGGGCGGCCCCGGGCCACCTCAGATCTGCCGGGAACACCTCGCGTTTCGTGTCCGAGTTATCGGTCAGCAGCGCCCTCATCCGCGCTTCGATCCAGAGCGACGCGCGGAGTTTGGCCGCACCTTTGTTCATCCCCTCCTGGAGCTGGCGCGAACCTGACTCCATCCGGACATAGCCCGCGTTCACCGCGCGGAGCCGCTCCGAGAGTCTCGCGGGATCCAAAGCCGCCGTGCTCCCGAGTGGCTGCGTGGCCGAGCGGACTTCCAGAAGCCGGGGCTGTCGGGCCAGGAGCCGGCTGACGTCATCGATGAGCGCCAGGCCCTCTGAGCTTCTCAGGTCGGAATCCGAATCCAGCACCACGGTGAGCGGAGACAGCGCCCCCACATCGAACATGGTGGCGAGCCACCGGAGGTTCCTCACCGAAGTCGTATTGCCCGGCATCTCGGTCATCACATCCTGGACGAAGCCCGAGCGGAGACCCAGGACGGCCAGGGGTGCCATGACCAGGACCGTGGCCAGCCAACTCGCGACCGGACGCGCGAGCGAGACGCGGGCGACGCGTTCCCACAGCCCCGACGAGGGGGCCCTCAGGCCCGCGAAGGCGCGGGGACGGACTCGAGCCAGGATCACAAGCAGAGCGGGCGTCAGCGTCAGGGATGCCGCGAGGGTGATCGCCAGCCCGAGCGCGACGCTCGGGCCGGTGCTGGAAAACAGCTTGAACCGCGTCGTCCCCATCAGCGACAGCCCGACAATCACCGTCCCGGCACTGGTCAGGAGCGCAGGGGACGATCGTTCGAGGGCATCTCGCATCGCGCGGGCGGGGTCCCCGGCCCCCCAATGCTCGCCAAAACGCCACGAGACGAAGAGACAGAAATCCGTCCCGCTGCCGAACAGGAGTGCGACCAGGAACAGCTCGACGAGCGGCGAGACCTCCCACCCGGCCAGATTCATCCAGGCCAGGACACTTCGAGAAACCACGAGGCTGACCCCGATCGTCGCCAGCGGGACGAGAGCCAGCCAGGCGGAGCGGTATACGACGAGCAAGACGCCGAGGAGCAGGACGACGGTGGCGACCGCGGCGCGGTCGAGCGAGGCCTGGACGCCGGCCATGTAGTCGCGCCCGATCATGGCGTCGCCCGCCCAGCGCACCTCCAGCCCCTCCGGAAGGACGAGCCGGTCCGCCCGCGTCTGCGACTGGAGCCAGGCCACCGCTTCGTGGGTCGCTGGCGCGACGAACGAGGTGGACAGAGGCACGACCACGAGCGCGGCCGTCCTGTCTCTGCTGAGCAGCCGCTCGGCGACCTCCGGTGGCGAGTCCGGCCCGAGTACGCGTAGCACCGCCTGAGGACGACCTTGCCCCCCGATCCGCTCCACAAGACGTTTCGCATAGCCGATGTCGGTCGCCGACAGTCCTCCGGCCCGGTGAAGCGCGGCCACCGCGAGTGACTCGTACGCCTGGTCGGGCCACGCCAGGTGCAACGCCTCGCCCGCGCGGAGGCTCTCGGCGTCCCTCCCCAGAAGATTCCCCTGACCCTCGGCCGCGAGCCTCGTCAGGTTGGGGGCGCAGAGGCCCACCGTAACAGCCACCGCAACCCAGAGCGCGACGACCCAGTCCGGCCGGCTTGTCACCAGACAGCGCAGAAACAGCAACGGCATGAAGGGGAACTCCTTCGGCCGGCGGTCGTCACCCGGTCGGGCCGGATCGGACAAGGAGCAGGAAGTCAAAACAATGAGGCGGGCGAGACGTCCCGGGGCCGTGCCGCGCAAGGAACGCCAAGCAGGCTCCTCTCTCGTGCATTTAATATGCCAATAATCATCTAAATTACTTTTTTGATTTGTGCGAAAGCCGCACCCCTCATTCGCCCCGAGCAGATCCACGATTCGAACGCACTACTTCTTCCTCGTCTCGCGGACGGTCACCAACTCGGACAGGGTGAACAATAGGACTTCTTCACCGGTGACGGTGCTGATGTCGTGGTGCAGACTCAACACCTTCATGCCGGTGACGCTCTGGACCATCGCCTCCAGTAGTGGCCGCGCCGTTTCGAGGAGATGGGTCCGAACTTGCTTGAGCAAGTCTCTTCCCTTCTCGGCCGGGAGCGATTTGACCAGATGCTGTTCGGCGGCCGTCAGGACGCCCTGAAGGCGGACCACGAGGAGATCGCCGATCAAGTGTGCGCGGATGTCCTTGGGTCCCCGGCCCATGTATTCCCGCTCGAAGCGCGTGATCCCTTCGCAGATGGCGGCTTCGATTTCTCCTTGCGTTTTCATGGTGACCTCGCTCGCCGACCATTCCCGGATCACGTGGCCGCCACGGAAGATCGCATCCACCGGGCACCGAGTCCTGCTCGCCGGTTCTCGGAGAAGCAAACAACCAAATATACAAAAAAGCGGAAGACATTTCACTTGCTTTTTCCGACTCGCTGGGTGCACAATCAGGGCTGCGAATCGTGCCAGTGCAAATTGGCAGCCGGTTCTCACAGAATTGAGTGAATGTCGTCGGACGACTAGATAAAGGGTAACCCGGCCGAACCGGGGGGCCCGTTGCCGAGTAAGCCGACGTGGTCGAATACCTCTGGGTGTTCCACCACGTCGGCTTTTTTCTTTCTTGCGGTACTGTGGGACGGCCGTAAGGGATAGCGACGATCGCGATGCTCAAAACCAATTCGACCATGGCGCAACAGATCGCTCAGGCCGCCATCGCCTTCGAGCAGCGACGAACCGGCCATTTACCCGGTTCGGCGACAGTGGTCTTGAGTGAAGACACGTTGGTCGTCACGCTCCCTGGGTCTTTGTCACCGGCCGAGCACGCCCTGGCCAAGACTCCCCAGGGGCCGCTTAGGTGCAAGAGTTTCACCGCCAGTTGTTCACCTCCTTCTCCGAGTCGCTTCGGCAAGAAATCAAGCGAATCACGGGAGTGGAGGTGCGCGAGGCGACCGCGGAAGTCGAGGCGACGACCGGCACTGTGGCGCATGTATTCACGAGTGGTACTACAATGCAGGTGTTCCTGCTCGCTCGAGAGTCATCCGCGGAAATCTGGAATGGGAGTGGGCCAGTCGATCCACCATGAACATGGAGGTACAACCATGTTGGTCCTGTCGAGGAAGAGACAAGAGTCGGTCGTTGTGGGAGGTTCGGGCACCTTGGAGTAGTTGCTCAAGGTCACGATACTCGAGATCAAGAACGAGCGTGTCAGGCTGGGCTTCGAGGCCGATACCGCGATCGCTATCCATCGTTGGGAGGTGTGGGAACGCATTCACGCCGGCGGCCAGTCCGACTGCGTTGGTGGGGACCGCGCGGAGCCCATTCCGGGATGATGCCTTCTGTCCGCCCCGGAGATTGAGACCGAAGTGAGGAGGTTCATCACATCCTCCTGTTGCCAAAGAAACCGATCAGGCAAAGCAATTCCCGGCCGGTTAGCGGTCCCAGCACAAGGGTCTGAATTGCTCTTGGATTTAACATTCATTTATTATATGATTATTTTAAATTTTGGAACGTGATTTGCGGGGTTATGCTTTGGTGACTGTTGGCTTTCCAAACCGTCGACTTCGAACCCCAGGGGAGCCCGATGTCCTACGACAAGGTCCAAGCCGTCCGGGAGTTCGGCCGCTGGAGCCAGGGCTACGACCGCTGCATTCTCCAGCGGCTCCTATTCGGACCGTCGCACCGCGCGATCATTGCTCGCGTCAGGGCTCAATCCGGCGATCGGCCATTGGCGATCCTGGATGTCGGCTGCGGCACCGGGGTCTTCGTCTCCCGGATCAGGGCGGCCTCGCCCCGATCCACAGTCTGGGGAGTCGACCTCGTCTCCGCAATGCTGGCCCAGGGCCGAGCGCGCTGGCAATCGGACCCGGAGCACAGCGCCGCGGTCCAGGGGGACAGCGAGCGCCTCCCCTTCCCAGCCAGCACCTTCGACGTGGTGACGTGTGCTAACAGCTTCCACCACTATCCGCACCAGGACCGTGCCGTCGCCGAGATGTACCGTGTCCTCAAACCCGGGGGGCGGTTGTTCCTGGTCGACGGCTGTCGCGATGGCCTCTGGGGATGGTTCATCTATGACGTCTGTGTCGCTGCCGCCGAGGGCGACGTCCTGCATGCATCGGCCCGCAGGGTCCGCAACCTTTTCGGTCGGGCAGGGTTCGTCGAGACGAGCCAGAAAGTCTATCACGGCCTGGCCCCTTTCCTTCTGACCGAGGGAGTGACCCGCTCTCGAGCGACGCCAGGACTTCGCTCGAGCGCCGAGAGCTTCGCGGCCGCCCGGACGGGAGTCGGACTAAGATGAAGATCCTGGTCGCCGCGGTGCAGATGCCGGCTGAGTTGTTGCAGGTCGCCGCCAACCTCGAGCGAGCCGACACGGCTCTGGGCGAAGCGAGTCGATCGGGCGCCGAACTGGCGGTCCTACCCGAGATGTTCAACACGGGCTACGGCCTGCTCCCCGATTTCGGCCCCAGCGCCGAGGGGACCGACGGGCCGACACTGCGGCACTTGTGTGGTCGTAGCCGCCAGTGGCGGATGGGGATCGTCGCCGGGTTCGTCGAGCGCGACCACCGGCACCTCTACGATGCGCTGGCCCTGTGCCTCCCCGATGGCTCGATCCAGGTCTATCGGAAGCGGCACCTGGTCTTCTGGGAGCGGTTCCGCTTTCGCCCCGGGCGATCCCCGCTGATTGTCCCCACTCCGTGGGGTCGGATTGGCTTGGCCATCTGTGCCGACATGATTTATCGCAATGTCTGGGACGACTATCGCGGCCAGATCGACCTGGGGGTGATCGCGTCCGCCTGGCCCGACTTCGCCTGTCGGCACAGTGGACGCAAGCACTGGTTGTTCGGTCACCTCGGCCCCTTGTCGGCCGAAATCCCAGTCAAGGTCGCACAGGACCTGGACGTTCCGGTCATCTGTGTCAATCAGTGCGGCGCGACCCGCACGACGATCCCGGTGCTCGGCCTCCGGCTGGCGCAGCAGATCGACGATCGGTTCGCCGGTCGCAGCAGTATCTGCGATGGGCGACGGTCTTCACCGGTCATCGCCGGGGTCGAGGCGCAGCTCGTCCTCTCCGAAGTCACCGTCCACAATCCCAGAGGGCTACGCTCATGCCGTTCTATGTCCCCGTCGGTCCCCGCGGCATCCTTTTCCAGTTCGGAATGATCTGGACCGGCATGATGGGATCACTGACCTACTGGTGGACGAACCGCCGTCGCCCCGTGATCCTCGTCCCGCAGTTTTTGCCCCAGGCCGTGCCGGGTGGCCAAGCACTCAATGATTCGCCAGTCCGACGAGTCCTCCACCCGGAAAGCCTGATGGTGCTACCGGATCATTGAGGCTCGAGACGATCGAGATCGAAACGTCCTCGAATTCGCCCAAGGTGGTTCCCTCAATCACTGCGAGAATGCTGAGAGGTGAGAATTGAACGACTCGCGCAACGTCTCCTCAGATCACGAGCTGAAGCGGGGCTTACGAATGTGGAAACCCTGCCGGCGTTGGGCTCACACAGCCCACGATGATCGCCCTGGCCAGCGGCCGTCGGTACCTCTCCAATGGGGACGATTGGGCCATTCGGTGAGAATACGTGGCATGACCACCAACGATGCGACGGGAGACGAGCTCGAACGGGTTCGCGGCGCGTGCGTGGAGCTGGGCGCCGATGAGGAGATGACCGAGCTCGTACTGGCAGCGCACCGCCATGATCGGACCCTCCTCGACGTCATGGTGGCCAACGGTGACGACCTGCGCGACTATGTGCGGTTCAAGGTGGCAATGTGGGAGGCGATCTTCAAGAAACACGCTCTCACGCCTTACGAGGACGCGAGACTCTCTTGACCATCGGCAGATCCTCGATGCCAGCGGTCTATCTCTTCCTCGTCTCGCGGACGGGCACCGGCTCGGACAGGGTGAACGCGACGACTTCTTCACCGGTGACGGTGCTGATGTCGTGGTGCAGGCTCAACACCGTCATGCCGGTGATGTCGTGGACCATCGTTTCCAGGAGCGGCCGCGCCGTCTCGAGGAGATGGGTCCGCACTTGCTTGAGCAAGTCTCTCCCCTTCTCGGCCGGCAGCGACTTGACCAGATGCTGTTCCGCCGCGGTCAGGACGCCCTGAAGCCGGACCACGACAAGATCATCGATCAAGTGCGCGCGAATGTCTTTGGGTCCCCGGCCCATGTATTCCTGCTCGACGCAGGTCATCCCTTGGCAGATCGCGGCTTCGATTTCCCCCTGCGTTTTCATGGTGACCTCGCTCGCCTGCCACCCCTGGATCATGTGGGCGCCGCGGCAGATCGCTTCCATCGGGCGACCGAGCCCGGGACGTCGGTCCTCGGACCAGCGCAAGACCAACATACAAAAGAGCGGAAGATATTTCACTTGCTTTTTTCGGCTCGCTCTGCGCACAATCAGGGTGACGAATCGCGCCGGTGCAGACTGGCAATCGGTTCTCAAGAATTCGAGTGAATGTCGTCGGACGACTAGATGAAGGGCAACCCGCCCGAACCGGGGGGCCCGTTGCCGAGTAAGCCGACGTGGCCGATCATCTCACGATGATCGGCCACGTCGGCTTTTTTGTTCGTAACGGCGGGGCCGTCTGCCGTCACCTGCGACGAATCCGGGGGGATGCGCGAATATGACCGTGATTCACCAGGGCCCTCCAGCGGCACAGGCATTGCGGGCCAGATGAATAGCTCCAGTGACCAAATCGATGACGACGGTCCTCTGTGTGCATACGTCCATGAATCAGCGCATGGGGTCACACCGCCATCCGAGAAGGTCCTGACCAAGAGCTCGGCCGGGGGCCGGTGTCTCCGGTTCTTTCTTTCTGAGGCAACATCGATCCAGCGTGGGTCGGATGCGGACCCGGTTCTTCACGGTGAAGGATAATCGGGACATAAGGTTCAGCCAAGGAGTTACAGCATGAAGGTTTTCACGCAGAGTTTGTGTGCGATGGCAGCGTTTGTTCTGTTGGCCGGTCCGACGGTGGCCGCAAACGCCATCGCTGCCGGCAAGGTCAAGGGAGTCATCGCCGAGAAGAAGGAGTTCGTCCTGACCGATAGCGAAGGTAAGGACTGGACGTTCAAGCTCGGCGATACCGTAGTCATCAACCGCGGCGGCAAGGAGAGCCAGAGCGACCTGAACGCGGGCGACCCGGTCAACGTTTGTTACGACAAGGGATTGTTGACGTGGACGGCGCATTACATCCTGGTCCAGGAAGGGGACACCAAGGACTGCACGTTGGTTAACGGCACCATCAAGAACTACGACGCCGGCAAGAAGCAGGTGACCTTCACTGACCACAAAGACAAGGATTGGACCTTCCCCATGGCCAAGGCCAAGGTGCGTCTCAACAAGGAGGACAGCAAGATCGAGGACATCAAGATCGGTGATCGCGCCCTCGCCATCGTGGAGAAGTTGGAGGAGGTTTCGACCCTGAAGTGCCTGATGATCGACCGCAAGTAACAGATCGTGCGGCGGATTCGGTGGAGGCAGCGGTGGGTCGCCAGGCCCACCGTTGCGGTTGTCTCAATGAGGGAATTGACCTTCATGAACGCGGCGTTTACGACGGTGGCTTCCGCAGGGTTCTCGAGTATCAGCAGGAATCATCCATGGGCTTGATCTTGCTGATCGTCCTCATCGTGCTGCTGATGGGCGGCTTGCCCACTTAGCGGTACAGCCGGAATTGGGGCTACGGCCCAACCGGCGGCATGGGGCTGCTGTTAGTGATCGTGCTGGTCCTTCTGGTCGCGGGGTATATCCCAAATGGCTTCTGAGGATCGGCGGACTTTTCACAGGCTGTACCTCTTGAAGAGGAGATTCTCGATGAGAGGTTCATTCACGAGTTTACTGATGATGACAATGGTTGTCTGTTCCGGTTGCGGTCAGGCCGTCCCGGGGGGACCGGGAGTCACCAAACCGTCCCAGAGGCAACCCGCCTACGGAGAGGCCGACAACACGTTCAATCTGAGCGTGCCTCACATGTCCACCACACTCCACCAGGGAGAATCGAAAGAAGTCTCGATCGGCATCGACCGGGGCAAGAACTTCGAGGAGGACGTGACTCTCACGTTCGCCGACGGTCCCAAGGGAGTGACGCTCGACTCCGCCAAGCCGATCATCATGCACGGTGCCACCGAGGCGAAAGTTACGGTCAAGGCCACGACCGACGCTTCGCTGGGCGACTTCACAGTCAAAGTGACGGGGCATCCGACCAAGGGTGCCAACGCCACGAACGAAGTCAAAATCACCGTGGCGAAGAAGTAGCGGAACGTGAGATCGACCTTTTACAAGGGTTGTGCCATGCGATACCTTCAGGCTGTCATCTTCCTGGCCTTCCTGGCAACGATCGGCATCTTCGCCGTTCAGAACCGGAACGTGATCACCGTCAACTTCTTGACCTGGAACCTCTCGCAATCGGTCGCCATCGTGACCGTTGCGGTCTACATCCTCGGGATGCTGAGTGGTTGGACGGTACTGACCTTCGCGCGGTGGTCTTATCCGCCGGGTCTCGGAACGACCACGGCATTGAACCGCAAGCAATCGGGCTTGCCCGTGAGACGAACACGGGAGGCGAACGAAGTGCCGTTACCATCCTGGGACTGGCCCGACAGGATCGAGGACCCTTACGTGGGCACAACCGACGCCGGAAGACGGCAAGTCCCGCGGGGCACTTCCCGGGAATTCGGAACGCCCTGAGTGGGTAGAGGTGATACTCATGGATGCCTCCTCCTGGTTCGCCAGACTGGAACATGTGGACACATCCTATCTGCTGCTGGCGGTGCTGGGTGGGATCATCCTGTCCGGCGGCATCCTGTACCAGATCGGACTGATCGGCTGGGTATTGAGGCTCTTCGGCCTGGTGGTGAGAGGGTGTATCCGAAAGGGTTTTCGACTCTGGGAGCGTCTCCTCGCGTGGGCGTCGTGGGCGCAATTCCTGGCGATCGTATTCGGCTTCCTCTTCATGGGTGGAATGGCTGCCGGACCGTGGCCGAGTTTGAGGGTCCTCTGCGGCCTGGTCGCGCTCTTCATGGGGACGATTGCCTGCCTGGCGTACATGTTCATCGACCTGGAGCGGAACGAGGTGGAACGGGGCCACAAGGCGATCCATAACCCTTTAAAGGGCCAGGTCCTGGCCATGAACCTGGAGCGGTATGGCGAACAGGTCCGCATTCCTCTGCTCATCTCGGCCACCGTGGCCTTGATCGGTGGGTTCGCCCTGCTCAATCAGGGCCTCTATGAGACGATCGGCAGAGGCTGGTTCCAAGTCGCGGACGAGCGAAGAGAGCCCCTCTACGTCGATTTTCTGGCTTATGCGCTCACGAAGATCCTGGGCATCATGGACGTGCTGGATCTGTTCAAGTCGCACCATATCCTGGGGGCCGCATTCGTTCGTCAGGCCGCGTGGCCGGCATCAACGCTGCTGGCCGCGTTCAAGGGATTCTTCACCCTGGTGTTGCTCCATCAAATCTTTGCCTCACTGCGCCAGGGGAAACTGCTGGCGGAGACCATCACCGATTTCTGGAGTCCCCACGAGCCGATCCACGAGCGCGCTCGAAATGCCCTTCCCGTTTACGGTACCCTGGCGATTAGCCCATTGCTGGGGTCACTGCGTCTGGTCTCATCGCTGACCAAAGAGCAACGGGACCAACTTCCATTGATCCTGGCACGGATCGGCCCCGCGATCATTCCTGGGCTGGTCCGTCATCTTCACGACCCGCACGAGTATGTGCGTTCGATCGTCGCTGCCGCGCTGGGCCAGCTCCGGGCCCTCCCGGCAGTCCCCTTGCTGGCCGAACTGGTCCGCGACCCCAGCGAGGTCGTGCGGCAGAGCATCGTCGAAGCGCTCGGGGTCCTCGGGAGCCCCGGACGAGGATCCGCCCGGCCCCGTCGGGTTGCGGTCTGGAGCCGCGGTAGACGGGGGCGGGCGATCGCGTGGTTTTCCAGGTGGCGCAAACGCGGCGCCGTGATACCGACCCGCGAGCCCATCGAGCGGATCGTGGCGGCGCTGGAGTCCGCCCTGGTCGACGATTCGGCGGCGGTGCGGACCCAGGCCGCTCAGGCTCTCGCGCGGATCGGGACGCCCGCCGCGGCACTGGCCCCAGGACTGATCGGGTTGTTGAAGGAAGCCGACGAGACCGTTCGCTGCCAGGCCGCCCATGCTCTCGGCCAGGTCGGAGGCGACGTGGAGGCGACGGTGGCGCTCTGGCCGAGCTCCTGAATGACGATAGTGCTCCGGTCAAGGAGTCGGCGGCGCGGGCTCTGGGAGCGTTGAAGACGGCAGCAGCCCCGGCGATCCCGGCTCTGGTTCCGCTCTTGCAGGATCGTCAAAAGTCGGTACGCACGGCGGCGGCCGAGGCCATCGCTCAGATCGGGCCGTTGAACCAGGTCGCAACCGACGCTCTGGTGGAAGGCCTGGCGAGCCCCGACAACATCGTGCGGGCCCATACGGCCCAGGCCCTGGGCACGATCGGTGCCGGAGCGTCGGAGGCCGCCCCGGCGCTGGTCGAAGCGATGGCCGACGGCAACGACCGGGTCCGGGCCAAGGTGGTGGAGGCGCTGGGAAAGATCGGCGAATCCGCGGCGGAGGCCGCCGTTCCCAGTTTGATGCGAGCCCTGCGCGATCAAGACAACGGCATCTGCGCCCTGGCGGCGGAAGCCCTGGGCCAGATGGGTGTGTCGGCCGACGGAGCCATCCCCTCCCTCGTGCGATCCTTGAGGCACATCAGCCCGGAGGTCCGGCGCACCGCCGCCGAGGCGCTCGGCAAGATGGGGGATACCGCAGCCGGCGCGCGGCCGGCGCTTGAAACGGCCGCTCGAGACGAGGACGGCGGGGTTCGCAGCCAGGCCATTCGCGCCCTCGGCGCGATCGGAGGCTCGACCCCGACCTCGGCACCCGTGGTCCTGGCGTGGTTGCAAGACCCCGATCCCTTGGTTCGAGCCGCGGCCGTCGCGTCCCTGGGACAATCGAGCGAGCCGAGCGAAGCGACGCTGGGCGCCTTGATGATCCTCCTCGACGACGCCAATAACCAGGTGAAAGTCGAGGTGACCAAGGTGCTGCCCAACCTGGCCGGCGCCACTCCGGCGGTGATCGACGGCCTGTGCCGGCGGTTGCTGGAGGATGACAGCGACTGGGTCCAGGTGAACGCCGCGATCGCGCCTGGGTAAGCTCGGTCCCGTGGCGGTGGCCGCGGGAAGACCCTTGCTCCACGCCGCACAAAACGGGGTCGTGAGCGTTCGCGAGCAGGCCATGCGATCGATTGCCAAGATCCAACCGCCCGAAACCATGGAGGCGTTTGCCGCCGGCCTCAAGGATGTCTGCGGCGACGTCCGCATGGTGGCGTCGGCGGGCTGGATGAACGCGACGGCCATTTCGGAACAAGCCATCCCCGCCCTGATCGAGGCCCTGGGCGACCCGGACGTTCAGGTCCGGGCGAACTGTGCAAATGCCCTGGCCCGGCTCGACACCATTCCGGCCACAGCCATTCCCCTGCTCATCGAGTGTACGGCCGATGCCAACGACGGCCTCCGGATGAACGCCGCGATGGCGCTGAGACTGGCCCCCGTCGGCGCGATGCTCGATGTCATGCGGCACCTGGTCGCGGACCCGAGTTCGCGCGTACGCCTGATCGCAGCGGGCTCCCTGCTGTCCGCGGAATCGGCCAACACCCACGCGGGGGTCGTCCTGATGGAGGCCCTGGAAGACCCGGTTCTGCGGGTCCGCGAGGCGGCTCTCGAACTGCTCGAATCCCTGGGTGCGAACGGCGCGGCGTTCGTCGAAAGCTTGAGGGAACACGCCGGAGAGCCCGAGATCGTGAGCAGCAACGGGCCACTTCGCCCGACACCCGAGGGCCCGGGAAACGTCGCGGGTTGCCGCGTCGCTGACACCGGCAGGTCGCCGGGTGCCGGCGAGGTGAAGTGACCGATCACCCGGACAAACCAGTGGAGAATCCGTCGTTCCGAAGATCCGCGTCGTCCGCCTCGCGGCTCGGCACCCGCACCCTGTTCGACATCAGGTCCCCTTGGAGGAGTCCGGATGAACGTCTTCGACTTTCGCGAGCCCGTCAGTGCCTGGAGTCACTGCGCCGGCCTGTTCCTGGCGCTGACTGGTACCTTCTTCCTCTGGTGGCGAAGCGCCGGCGACCCTACAAAGCGGCTGAGCCTCCTCGTGTATGGCCTGACTCTGGCCTTCTGCTATGCGGCCAGTACCCTCTTTCACGGCGTCCGGCTACCGGTCGCGCAGATCGCCGCATTCGCCCGCCTGGACGGCGTAGGGATCTTCGCCCTGATCGCGGGGAGTTATACGCCGATGGCCTGGTGCCTGATGCGAGGCCGATGGCGGCGGTGGACTCTGTCGATCGTCTGGGGAGTGGCGGCCCTGGCCACGGCCTTGATCGCGACCGGCCGCCACTTCTCGCCCGTGTGGTCCACCAGTCTGTACCTGGGCATGGGGTGGGGCGCCCTCGTCTGCTATTCCGAGATCGCGCAGGTCGTGTCGCATCGTGCGATGCTGCCCATCGTCGTCGGCGGACTATCCTATAGCGTGGGGGCGGTGCTCAACTTGCTGCACTGGCCCGTGCTCTTCCCGGGGATTTTCGGGACCCATGAGCTGTTCCACCTCTTCGTGCTGGCAGGGAGTCTGGCCCACTACCAGTTCATTCTCAAGGTGGTCGTGCCGTTCGCTCCGTCAACCTGATGGCGTCGTGGCCGTCGCATGAGCGACTGCGAACGGATCGTCGGCAAGGGCCGAGCTGGTGGCGGAGCACCGAGGGACGGCAACGACCATCCGACCCGCTCGTCCTCGCGATTGGCGTCAGGCCATGGCGGCGTCAGCCTCCTGACGCAATGATGCACGCCGGGTTGAGCAGGATTTAGCGATCTTACCATCCGATGCGCGCTAATCGATGACTGAAGTCGGGCTCTCGTCGAGCGGCCCGCCCACCGCTCGGGCAACCGAAGTCTCGTCGGCCGGGAAGACGACGGGCCGGGTAGACCTGGGTGGTCACCCACCCAGGCCCCCCACAGATCCAGACGTGCGCGTTAAACGCATCTGGCTCCTCATCTCATGACTTCGCTACGCGGCTCCGCAGGCCGTGGACCACGCGGGCGCGGGGAAGACTGTATCGCTGCTCCAGACGAAGAAACTCCGACCAGGTCACGTCACCGTCTCGGCGACGCCGAGACAGCCGTTGTCGCCAGATCCTTCGCGCTCCCTCCCGGAATTCCTGGAGGCTGAAGAAGTTGCCAATAATCCCGTAGTACCCGTAGTGGCCCCGCAGCTTTTGCGTGAGCTTCTGGTGTTGCTCCCTGAGCGGAAGGTGCAGGTTCTTGCGGCACCATTCCGACAGCGCGGAGAGCGCGCGCTGGAGTCGGCTGTTCGCCGTCCTCCGTTTGACCACCCATGCGCCTCGTTGGGATCGGCCCCAGTAGTGGGTGAACCCCAGGAAGTCGAATGTCCCCGGTTCGGGTTGGTCCCGTCCCTCGGTTTCGGAGTCGTCGGCTGGCGGCGGTTCGAACCGCACCAGGCGCGTCTTCTCCGGGTGGACCGTCAGGCCGTACTTGCTCATCCGCTTGGGTAAGACCTCCAGGATTCGCTGGGCGTCGTCTTCTCGGGCCACCCCGATCACAAAGTCGTCCGCATAACGGATCACGAAGGCTTCGCCTTTCAGGCGAGGGCGAACGTCCTTCTCGAACCATTCGTCCAGCACGTAGTGCAGGAAGATGTTGGCCAAGAGAGGGCTAACGACTCCACCTTGAGGTGTGCCGTCGTCAGGGATCGTTAGTATCCCTTTCTCAAGCACCCCAGCGTTAAGCCATTTGCCGATCAGTCGCAGGATCACACCATCGCGCACCCGACGCTTGAGGAACTCCCGTAAGTGACCGTGGTCGATCGTGTCGAAAAATTTTCGCAGATCGACGTCCACGATCCAGCCGCCTCCCAGCTTCCTCTCCTGTTTCCACAGGCAGTCCAATGCCCCGTGAGCACCGCGTCCGGGTCGGAACCCGTGGGAGACGTCCAGAAAGTCCGTCTCGTACACCGGTTCCCGCACCATCAGCACCGCGCGTTGAAGGATCTTATCCTCAAACGTGGGGATCCCCAGTGGGCGAGTCTCGGTGGCCGAGCCCGCCTTGGGGATGTGCACCCGTCGCACAGGAGGCGCTGACGTACGTGCCGGACTTGGCGCGGTCGAGGAGGTTCTGGAGGTTGGCCTCCAGGTTCACCTCGTATTCGGCCGCGGTTTGTCCGTCCACGCCGACGGCTCCGTCCTTGCGTGTCTGGGCATGAGCTGTGTGCATCCATTCGATGTCGATGTGATGCGCCAAGTTCGTGAAGGACAGATCAGGACAGTTCCTGGCGAGTTCCGCGATCCGTTGTCGTTTCGTGGACACGGGATCAGGTCTCGGCGTACCTGGCATGTTTCCCTCCCACGGTTCATAAGACGGCGTCCCCTTCCCTCCCCAGGGTCCCTCGGGTGGTTCCCCTGGCTCAGCGGTACTACGAGACGCTCCGACTCCTTGCCGTCCGTCTCGCCGCACTTCGTTTCCTTCGTTTGGCGATACCATCGTTTCGTCCTCGGTTCGTCCCCACCGGCTCAGGACACAGCCGGGGATCAGCCTGGAGTTGGTAAGCCGGGCTCCGGCCGGCAGTGACGATGGAGACGGCAAGGTCTCCCAAGTTCCCGGGAAACCCGTGTGATCATTCGCCAGGTTCCTCCGACCCCGGTGTGACCAGGCACGCTGATGGGTCCAGGTGTCGCTAATGCCTGGCGCGGCCCCCGCGACTGACCACGACGAAGGCTCACGACAAGGAAATTTCGGGGCTCAATCACACAGCGTTTGATCGCGCTGTCTGTCCTTGAAAGTCAAGGGCCGGTTTTTCGACTTTTTTTGAGGGATGCTGGCGGCCTCATTGGACAACGCGATCGCTGACCGTATGGATACTATCCGTTGGTCTGATCAGTTGCCCACTAGAACCTGCTCATCTTTGCGGATCGTGCGTCTCTCAGGGCCGATCTGGGACAGAGCCAATCGGGTAACTCAAGTCTGTCACCTCGAGCGTATCGTGCCCAAAGCCCGATCGCCGAATTGGCCGTATGGGAGATTTTACCGAGCACCTCTGTCCGTGCCCCTCGAAACTACGCTGGGCGCTCCCCGCAGGGGCGCGAAGACAACTCGCGAAAGGTGGCAGGACAGATCGGTGGCCTCAGATAACTGCGATCCGCTCGCGGACAATCCTCCTTATCACAAAAAATAAAACTACATGTGAAATTAATAACTCAATACGTCGAACCCCGCACCACGGCGCCGATCCTCCCGGGGCGCAGGGACCCTTGGACCTCCTCCTGGCACAGGCAGGCGATCCCGGGCGAATCCCTCGGCCCCGCCTCGCGAGCGGGCGACCCGGCCCGGGATTGCCGGGTGGCCGTGGCGCCGAATACACTGGAGGAGCCTGGGCGGAGGATAGGGCAACGCGGGGACGCGACCCGAGCGCACGACCCAGGGGCCAAGACCGGGGCGGGCGGCACGATGCCGCCCCTCGGCATCCCGGGATTGGCCTCAATGCGATAAATCCATAAACAGTTCTCCAACAGATGCGATCTCACCACCCTCCCCGTACCATCCGCCCACGCGACGTCTTCTCCCCTCGGGAGTTGATCCATCCTCACGCACGCTGCTTGCTCGCGCCGGACCGCTGGGCCGACCGGCCGCTACGCCGTCCGATCCGGCCGAATAACCGCCGCGGTTGGAATTCCTCGTTCCGCACCCCGACGTGATACAGCGCCACGGCCAGCTTCCGCATCACGGCCACCAGCACCCGCCGTGCCTCACCTTCATGGCGGGCCTTCTTGGCCTCGTACCAGGGACGTACGCCGCACTGCTGCACCAGCCGCAAGACCGCAAAATAGAGCCATTGCCGCGTCCGCGCACTGCCCCGCTTGCTAATCCGCAACCGCCCTTGGTAAGTTCCGCTGCTCCGCTCCGCCAAGTTCAACCCCATCGCCTTGCGGTAGGCTCCCGCCGAATCAAAGTCGCGTGGGTCACCCGTGCTCACCCACAAGACACACGCCGTCGGCACACCCACCACCTTGCCTTGCGCCTGGAGCACCGGATGCCCCGCGGCCAATTGACGCAACCGCCGTTGCGCCCGATTCGCCTGCTGCCGGGCGGCCAGCGCCCGCTCGGCGTACTCCTGGATCTGACGCTGCTGCCAGGGACCTGGGCGAACACCGACACTCGATCGCGCACCGGTCAGCAACTCCTCGATCTTCGCTGGCGACAGCAGCGATCGACCCCAGCGGGCCAACTGCGTCGCGGCGTCCGCGTCCTCGGCCAACGCCTGCGGACTCCCATAACGCTTCAAGATCCGCAGCAACGTCCCTGAGGAAAGTTTCAAGACCTGCGAGGCTTCCGGCCAATGACGCGCGCAAGAGGCCCTCCAAGCGTCCCTGCCAGGGCATGAGCATCTGCCGTTGGACCACCATCTCTTCCACCCAATACGCCAGTTCCTCCTCCCAGGAATCGGCGGCCTGGTACGCCCAGGGCTTGGCCTTACCCAACGCCGCCAGCTCGGCGACCACCGCCGCATCTTTGCCGTCGTGTTGCGAGGGCACGCCGTCGAAGACCTCCGCATAATCATGGGACGCCTTGGTACCGACGCGCTGGACTTCGATCCCGGTGTCCCCCAGCGCCTGTCGTAAGGCCTCTCCATACGTTCCCGAGGGTTCCAAAGCCACCACCAGCTTCCGGTCCGCCTTGACCTGCTTCAGGACGCCCACTAACGTCGGGATCTCCCAGGGGTTTTTGACCCGCCAGGGACGCTCGAACCGCCCATCGGCCCAGCGACAAATCACCAACAGATCAAACTTCCCTACGTCGATACCCACTGTCGCGCCCAAGCCCTCCTTTCCGCGGGCGATCTGCTCCCAGTTCACCTCGTTGACGCGCGTGGCACGGTATGATTTGCTACTCATGGGGATGACCTCCTGCAAGTGCGGTTGCGAGACCTCAACAGTTTCGCCTTGGCCGCCTATCGAGGCATCCCCACTTCTCTTTCTATAGCCACTACGCTTCGCAGTGACGGTCACCCGTCCCCACGCAAGACTCGCTTCCGGCTGCTGGCCCGGCTCTGCCGGACGGGATTGGTTACCCGCAGGGTTTCAATGAAAGGTTTCACATTTTTGAGATGTTTCTCCTTTCCCGAGCTTCTTGGCGCAAGGTCAGACCAGGTTTCGCGAAAGGGAAAATGGTGTCAGTTCTTTTTTCTCACCGAAAAAAGAACTGACACCATTTATTCTTCTGACACCAATTATTCCCTGAAGTTAGCGCTGGCCCTGAGGAATATCCCCTTTGGCCGCCGGAGGAATCTTGACTACAACCTTGCCCCGGTCATCCATGAATTCCATTGATGGGCTTCCCTGAGGACTCAGACTCAGATCGAACCTGTACCGGTCCTTCCGATCGAAAAAATCTAGGGAGGGTTCGTCATCCTCTAGACCCCAAAATGCCCTACGACGCCCGTCTCGGTCACTAATCGTAAGAAAGGGAGCATCTCCCTTCCGAAAATCCGGTGTCACTCCCATTGACAGGCAAGCAGCACCAGTGTCGCTCCGGAAATTCAGATATGGCCCGCTACTCAGTACATCTGCCGGTTCACCTATCCCCATGTAAAGGCGCGGGGGCCCGTCCTTGGGGCTGAACGACATATGTGGTCCGTCCTCGCCGACCCTCAGGCGGATCCGTGGCTTCCCGTCCTTGCCGAGCACGACAATCTCCTCAGCTTCAATTCTCTTGGTCGAGCGTGGTTGCTGGGCCCCTGTAATGGCGATGAGCGTGACGCCGACCATCATCGCGAGGAAGCATCGCCTCAGGATGCGGTTCGCGCGTTCCAAACGATCCACCCGGGCAGAAAGGTTCTCGATCAAAGCATCTCTCATGGGAATCTCCAAGAGATAAGAGCGGTCATTGGTCACTACGGGGCTGCGGTAGAACCAGGGGTATCTCTGGGACTGGGGCCTGGCTGGGCGGAAATTGGTGTCGGGCGGAAATTGGTGTCAGGCGGAAATTGGTGTCAGGCGGAAATTGGTGTCAGGCGGAAATTGGTGTCAGGCGGAAATTGGTGTCAGGCGGAAATTGGTGTCAGGCGGAAATTGGTGTCAGGCGGAAATTGGTGTCAGGCGGAAATTGGTGTCAGGCGGAAATTGGTGTCAGGCGGAAATTGGTGTCAGGCGGAAATTGGTGTCAGGCGGAAATTGGTGTCAGGCGGAAATTGGTGTCAGTTCATTTTTCCGGGGGAAAAATAACTGACACCAATTTCTTCCCCGCGGAAAAATGAACTGACACCAATTTCTTCCCCGGGCGGAAAAATGAACTGACACCAATTTCTTCCCTATTCCCCTTCCAAAAAAGAACTGACACCATTTATTCTCCCGAAAAAAGAACTGACACCATTTATTCTCCCGGTCTGACCCCGGTCTCCTTACTCCTTATGGGGCATTAAACAGGCTCTTTCCCTTGCTGTCTTTTATATTTATAGTAGTTGAACCATCATGATTCATCTTAAGAATGAGTCGACTTTGCACATTCGCGTCGATGAAACTGAATTCTGCTTCGCCTTCTTTTGACACGGACAACTTCAAGCGTCCGTGACCGTCCTTATCGAACAATTGCATCTCTGCATCGCCATCCGGTTTTACACCAAGGCCCAAACGGCGCTGTCCCGATGAATCGGCAAGAGCAACTCCTTCTTCCCCATCCCGCAGCTGACCAATAGCGATGGTCTTCTTGCCTTGGCTATTGAACATGGAGATGAGGTGCGTCTGCTCCTTCGTCACGGAGAGCACGATCCGATCCGCACCATCTCGATCCCGTAGAACCACTTCTGGCAATGAAGCCGAAGATCTCCCAAGGGACAGTACGGCGACTCCGGTCTTAGGGTCATAGAACCTGAGGTGGGTCGTGCCGTCCGGTGCCGAATCAAGTCGCGCCACGATTTTGCCATTGCTCGATTTCAGGAGTATCCCTTCAGTCTCGATACTTTCGGCCTTGAGAATCTCCGCCGACTTCGGTCGGGCCGAGCAGAACAACAACGCTGCGGATGCCAAGACGACCGCAAACACGTGCACCTTACCGGATAATCTCAGAGATGGTTTGAGGTTTGACACCGGGCGCTCCTCAGTTTGGGGTGGTCAATTCGACGAGCAAATTGACGTAACATGTAGTAGGTGTCGCCGAACTTCATTCACGCTCAGAAGGAAAGAGCAATGCGATCTTGGCTTGACACGGTCACGAGGGCGTTGTCGAGTTGAGTTCGACAGGTCCACAGCGGTGTGTCATTATCGGCGAATCGCCCAGCCGCCGGAAGCTGGCTTCGCTCGCACCCCGAATCGCGGTTCCGCGGGCAAGACGGGCGGCGCTGAAACAGTATCTTGCCTTCGTTATCATAAATCTGAAAGGACGTATAACCGTCTCGGACCATGCCAGCCTCCAGCCGTAGGTGCGGCCGCTCGTCATGTGAACAACTGCTGAGACCGAAAACAGTGGCGCCGGCGCCGCCCGTGAGAAGTCTAGCCAGTAAACGGTTTTTACTGTCATAGAACTGTACGCCGGCCACACCGTCGCCTCCGGCCGCTAAATCCAGATGAGACCTTCTGGACGAATCACTGAAAAAGATCGCGTTGCCATCCTCCATCATTCCACCGATACCAAGGGTGTTCTTTTGATCGTCGTTAAACATCCAGATCGCAGGCACGTGCTCCCCAGTGCCAGTTAGCACGACACGATCGTTTTCGCCCCCGTCCCTTAGAATCACCTCTCTCATGGGGCCCGACGAGGATCCAAGAGACAGTATCGCTGCAAAAGACCCGCTATCAAAGGGATTTGGGCCGGGGATGAGGAACTCTAGGCGGGCGTTCTCGGCCGAAGGCGATCCAAGTTGTGCTAGGACTCTGCCGTCCCTGTCTCTCAGAACAATAGAGCCAGTTTGGATGGTGTCGGCCGTCACGACCTTCGGTCGATCGTTTTGTTGGGCGGCGTGGAGCACCACGACCACGAGCGCACAGACACAGACGCGCTGGTAGAATCGTCTTGTAGGCTCGTTGAGAGAGTATTACATGCATCATTGTAACCATCGTGTAAACATGCGCGCATAAATGGCGTCATCCTGACGCGCCATCACTGCTGCGTCTTGGAATTCGACGGTGGCGGATTCGTTGGCGGTGCGGGAGACTGCGTCTTAGATTTCGTTGATGGTGCCGGCGCCTGGAGAGGAAATACCTTGACCTTTCCTGAACCAATATCCTCCCAAGTCGGGAATGGAGGCAAGTCAGCATCTGGCTTGCTGCGGGTTTGAAGCCCGGGGTATATGAAGACAAAACTCTGCAGGGTCCTCGAGTAGAACCACTCGCCAATCGGTGGGTTACCCCCGAGGTTTGTCACCCCTTCAGAGTAGGATTTCGCGCCCTAACCTCATACCAAGTGACCGGTGTGTCGTACTTCGACACTGACTGGGCGGCCGCGGACTTGGCACCCTGCTTGGTGGGCTTTGACTGATTCGGGGCGGCCGCAGGCATTGCGACCCCACCGTTCGGCAACTGGGAGCGGTCCACGTTCTTCTGGCTCTTCGGATAGACATTCGCGCCGTTCATGCTTGGGCCTAGGGACTTTCCCGCTGTGGCCCCGACGGTTGTGATCGCCTTCTGATTTATAAGCTGCGTGGGGGATCCTACGCCCACCCCTCCCGTTGGCTTGTCATCGTCTGTAGGCGATTGCGACTCCGACGGGGGCGCCAGGCCGGTCGGATCGACGAGGTCTGTTGAATCATTCCCCACATATCGAAACAGATTTGCGTCCCCTGCCGAGAACCCCGTCGGGTCCTCGCTGTCGAACCGTCCTGTGCCCGGGTCGTACCAACGCGCCTGGTCGTAGTACTGGCCGATGACGCCGTCATACTCCATCCCCGCGAACTTGAACCGGTCGCCCTCGCTCGGCGTTGGACTCCTGACGATGTTGCCGAAGCTGTCGTAGACGATGTGGTCGAGATCGGTCCCGGAGGAATTGACGATGTCGCGGACCGAGTCCAGCTTGTCGGTCAGGTACCAGGCCGTGGTGCCGCTGGCGCTGGTCCGCGCGAGCAGTTCGTCCACCACGGCGCCGTCCACCATGCCAGGGCCGGACTGGTAGCGCTCTTCCAGCGCGCCCGAGCCGTTGAAGTCCGCGTAGGGATTGGTGCCATCGTAGACGGTCCAGGTCTGGGTACCGTTGTCGTCGATGCCGATGCGGTTGTTCAAGGCGTCGTAAGTGTATGTAGCCACAATCGTACCGCCGACCTCGACTTCCGTCAAGCGATTTCGATAGTCGTAGGTGTACGTGGTCATCACATGCGTGGATGTGTTGGTCTGGGCGATCAGGTTCCCGGCATTGTCATACGTATAGGTATAGCCGGGCGAGGCGGTCTGTTCGTTGTCGGTGGTGGTGCTGTAGCCGGTTCCCGTCTGGTTGCCGTTGAGGTCGTAGGCGTACGAGTTGGTCTGGGTACCGTTCAGGCTCGCCGCGGTCAGTTCGTTGCCGTTGTCGTAGGTGTAGGTATTCGTGCCCTCCTCGTCAACCTCGGAGGTGACCCGGTTGGCCTGGTCGTAGCTGTAGACGTAGGTCGCCAGCGGCGTGGTGGTTTCGCCGCCGCCGCCACCGCTCGTGAACGAGACGGACTGGTCCGTGATTGTTGTTTGTCGATCGGCCGCGTCGTAACTGAAGCTGGTGTTGACCGAGGTTCCGCTGCCGCCGATCGTGCGCGACATGG
Source organism: uncultured Isosphaeraceae bacterium (assembly GCA_963845695.1). GTDB lineage: Bacteria > Planctomycetota > Planctomycetia > Isosphaerales > Isosphaeraceae > CAWJTV01. The sequence goes on from CAWJTQ010000033.1 coordinate 469,650, forward strand.
AGCTGAGCTGGCTGTCGGGCGTGTAGGTGTAAGCGACCTGGGGGCCGGCGGCGCCGCCATAGGTGGTGGCGACCTGCGCGACTTGCTCGTCGGCGTTGTAGGTGTAGGTCGTGATCCCCGGGCTGGACAGGTTGTCGGTGACGCTGGTCTCGCTTCCCGATGGGTCGTAAGTGTACGAGAGGAGGACGCTCGGGCTGGCCCGTCCCGGGGCCGGAGGTGGCGTCGGTCAGCATCTCACCGTTGGCGTCGTAGGTGAATGTCAACGTGGCGTACTTGTCGGTCACGCCGCTCAAATCGCCGTCAGCGTCGTAGGTGTAGGTGATCTTCTCGGCAGGGGAGGCGCCGACCCAGGTCTCGCCAGTCATGTCGCCGTCGGCGTCGTAGGAGTAGGTCGTGCGTCGGCCGTCCTGGTCGGTCGTGTCGGTCACCTCGCCGTCGGCGTCGTAGACGTAAGTGATGGTTTTACCATTGGGTTCGGTCACGGTCGTGACGCGGTCGTCGGCGTCGTAGGCCCACTGGGTCGTGTTGCCGTCGGGGTCGGTCAGGCTCGTCTCGCGCCCGGCCGCATCGTAGGTGATCGTGGTGATTCCACCGACCGCACTGATCATCGTGGTCACGCGGTCGAGCGCATCGTAGAGCGTGGTCGTCGTGTGGCCGAGGCCATCCGTGACGGTGGTCTGGTCGCCGTCAGCGTCGTAGCCGTAGACCGTCGTGTCGCCGAGTGGGTCGGTCACCGTCGTGAGCTGATCCATTGAATCATAAGCATACGACGTCGTTTTGCCATTGGGATCGGTCACGGCGATCGTGTTGCCCACGCCGTCATACGAGTAGGACGTAATGTTGTTGAGCGGGTCGCTGGCCGAGACCAGTTCGTCGTCGGCGTTGTAGGTATACTCGTAAGGCTCCGAGCCGCCGCTCTGGCCCAGTTGGGTCAGGCTGGCCTCCATACCGTCGGGAGTGTAGGCGTAAGTCGTCGTCTTCTCCAGGGGATCGACGACCTCCGCGACCCAGCCGCGGTTGTCGTACGTACTGGTCGTGACCAGCCCCAGCGGATCCTCGACCTCGGTGACGTTGCTGTCCGCGTCATAGGTCGTGGTCGTGCGGTTGCCCAGGGGGTCGATCACCACGATCGGACGATCGAGGGCGTCGTAGACCATCGTGGTGATCCGGCCCATCGGGTCCTTCATCGTAGTCTCGTTGCCGTCGGCGTCGTAACCGTAGACCGTCTGATTTCCCAGGGGATCGGTCATCGTGGTGAGCTGATTCATCGAATCATACGCATACGTCGTCGTCCGCGCGGTCTGACCGGTCGGCGTCGGGGCCTGGACCTTGGTCACGTTGCCGTCCGCGTCGAAGGTGATGGTCGTGATATCGTCGAGCGCATCAGTCGAGCCGGTCTGACGGTCCAGGGCATCGTAGCTGTAGGTCGTGGAATTGCCCCGTTCGTCGGTGAACGTGATCAGATCCCCCTGATTGTCGTAGGTAGATTTCTCCGTCGTGCTATCGGCATTGATGAGCGTCGTCAGGCGGTCCTGGCTGTCGTATTGATAGGTTGTGGTGTTGTGATTGGCGTCGGTCACGGTCTGGACCTGGCCGGTGGTCGTATAGGTCATCGTCGTCAGATAATCGAGCGGATCCTCGATGACCGTGTTGTTGCCGTGGCCGTCGTAGGTGTAGGTGGTCGTCCCGCCGTTGGTGTTGATGTAGGTCAGGGGTTCGGAGTCACTATTGTACGTGTATTGCTCCGTCGTGCCATCGGGATTGACGACCTTCGTCATATTTCCCAGCGAGTCGTAGGTGTACGAGGTGATGTTATTGAGCGGATCGATGGCAACGGTGGCCAGGCCGTTGGAGTTGATGTCGTAGGTGGTGACATCGCCCAGCGCGTTCGACCCCGACGCCGGTGATCCCCAGGCCGTACCAGTCGGGGCGGAGCGTGCTGGTGTTGCCATTCGGGCTGGTATACGAGGCGGCCGCGGCGGCCATCAGCATCGCCGGGGCCGGGCTGCCGGACGTGCCGGTGTTGGTCCAGCCTTGCTCCTGGTAGGCGCTGAACTCCTCCGTCGCCGCGTTGGGCAAGGTGATCGTGCCAACGCGCCCCGCGCTGTCGTAGGTGACCGAAACCACGTTCCCGAGCGGGTCCTTGACCTGCGTGAGTTGCCCCGACGAGCCGTAGGTGTAGGTCGTCCGGGAGTCGTCGGCCTGTTCCACGGCCGCGAGGTTGCCGCTCGAGTAGGTGAAGGTGGTCAGTCGGTCGGCGGGGTCCTCGATCGTCTGGAGCGAGCCGCCGCTGGCGCTGTACGTCAAGGTCGTGTACTTGTCGTACGGGTCCTCGACCGAAGTGAGCTGGTTATAACTGTTGTACGAATAGGTCGTGTGCAGACCGTTCAGGTCGATCGTCGCCGTCTCGTAGCCGGCAGAGTTGAAGGTGATCTGGGTGCCGTCGGGGAGGGTGCGGGTGTAACCGGTGCTGCCGTTCTTCACCAGGGTCGAGAAATCGCCGGCCGGGCTGGTGTAGGTCCCGCCGCCGCTGCCGAAGCTGCCCGTGAACCAGAGGGTGCTGGACCCGTCGCCCACCTGGAGGATCGCCCCGCCGCTGGCCGAGGTGATCTGCTCCAGTCCGTCGACCGACCAGCCGGCGCCGAGGGTGCTGCTCGACTCGTTGAGCACCGTGGCCGTGCCGGTGTAGGTCGTCGTGGTCAGCGCCGAACCGTGGTCCACAACCTGCACCGAGTAGCCGTACCGCCCGGTCGCCAGCGACGACGCGTTGGCCTGGAGGCCGATCTGCTGGATGTCGCCCGGGTTCAGCGTGCTCGTGCTGTAGTAATACGTCGTCCCCGCCGTGCCGTTGAAGGTCAGGGTCGCGCTGACCTGGGACGGCACCGAGCCCGAGTTGCTGAGCGGGTTCTCGGTGAGGATGATGGGGTTGGGATCGGCGGCCTGAGAGTCGTAGTCCAGGCTCAGCGGCGCGACGTTGGGGTTGTAACTGGGCAACGAGATGCTCGTATCGAGGGCGCCGAGTTCGAAATCCACCCCCACGCCGTCGCTGGGCCACTCGGGATCGTCGGGGCTGATCGTGTTGGGTGCGTAGGTCGATGGCCAGGTGGCGTTGCTGCCGCCGGAGCCCGACGTGGTGGCCTCCGGGATCTCGAAGTTGTAGGTGTAGGTCTCGATCTGGCTACTGGTATCGGTGACCGACAGGGTGATGGCATCGACGTGCGCAGCAACACCCACGCTGCTGTCCCAGCGGAAGGTGAGGTCGTCGGTGCTGGCGCCCGAGATGCTGGTGGCGTCGGAGCTGATGCCCGAGGTGTTCCAGGAGTAGGCGGCGGCGGCGGCGCCGGAGACCTGGGCTTCGAGGTTGACCAGCTTGCCCAGGTTGGCAGCCTGGTTGACGCCCGGAAAGAGGACGACGCCGTCGTTGTTGTCGAGGACGTAGAGCACGAAGTACGGAAACTCGTCCTGGCTCGGTCCCGAGATGTTGTTGCTCGCGAGATTGGGGATGGAGCTGGGAGATACGACGGAGGAAACCAAGGCTACCGGGTGGGTCGCCGGGGTGTCCGAGCCCGAGGGTGATGTCGAGCCCGAGGGTGCCGTCGAGCCCGAGGGTGATGTTGAGCCCGAGGGTGCCGCTGCGGGCTTCCTCGCGCAGGATTGACCGGGCCCGACAGGATCGTCGGCGAAGTGGCCGCGCCGTTGCCCCGCCCACTGGCGCTGGCGACTGCCGCGAGAAGTGCGGCGGAGCTGGCACCGGCAGCCGTTGCGGGTGTCGATGCCACCCGGGCCGGCCGCGGCGAGCGACCCTGGACCGCGGCGACCGTGGTGGACTGCGCACCGCTTCCCGAGCCGCCCCGGGGTGCCATGGCCGCACCGCCGCCAGCCGCGCCGGCCGGCTTCCACGGAGCGGAGATCCCCGATTCCGTGGATGGGTTGGCGTTGTGGAGACCCTCGGTCAGGTCCCCGGCGGGATCCGGAGACCCGCGGCGACCGTTCGACGTCCCCGACGAGGCTGGGTTCATCGCCGCTTGGCCACCCGCACTGCCGCCGCCTGCCCCGTGCTGGGGCTCGATCGTGATCGCGAGGAAATCGCCCGACGATCCGTGAGTCTGACCCCGATCAAGGGGCTGCGCAGGGCCGCTCGGACCTGCCGAAGTCCCGGTGTCGATCAGGGGATTACCCCCCCCATTTGCATGCATGCCACCAATTACGCCGAGCCCCAGCGCGGTGGCGCCGATGGGCGTGACGGCATTCTTGCTCTCCAGCCGATCGAGGCGGTCAACCTTGAGGGCCAATCGGCGGCGGCGACGCTCGGTGAAGCTCAGACTGATGCGCGGCATCGAGGAGTCCCTCGGATCTCCCTCACCCGGTCTTCGGCCACGTTCTCCCTCACCGACGGCATGAGGAAACTGGATGGCCCGAGCCCTGGGCGCGAGAAATCCCCGGCAGCAAGCCCCCTCCCTCCGGAGCGGACCGGCGGCGATCCACGGCGCAGGATCCTCAGCGCCGCAGGAGACCATGATGGGTGGTGAACGCGACACGACGGCCGAGTCGGTCGTGATCCGAAGGGGTTTGGATCGGCGATCACCGCGACGAATCGGGTGATCTCGACGCAAGCCGCATGGGGAAGAGATCGGTTCGGTCAGGTTGGAAAGTGGTTTATAGAAATTAAGTCAACGGATTACAAGATCTCTTTTAAAAAAAATTTTTTTGACCGTGTTGCGGACTGAGAAAGACCCTCCCTCGCCCTGTGGGCGTCCTCTCTCTCTCCCCGGTCTGCGGGGCGAGGGGAAGAACGAGACTCCTCGCTCAACACCACCGGAGTCGGGGCCAGGGCGCGGCGAATTCCCGCCCCAAAGGGGCCGAAACAGACCAGCCCGGGGCAACGCCCCGGGCTGATTTGTCTCGCCCCCTTCGGGGCAAATCCCGGTGGTGTTCGGCGAGAAGTCTCGAAAAAGGTCGTGACATTATCTGGCAGACATGGTCTGTTACTCAGGTACTCCTTCGTCCGGAGAGAGACCCATGCCGCAACGCTCTGCGCGGACCGCCAAGCTCGACCTCCGGCCCACACGGGAAGCCAAGCGAACGCTCCAGGCCGCCGCTGCCGCTTCTCATCGGTCGGTCAGTGAGTTCGTGCTCGAAAGCGCCCTGGTCCGGGCTGCGGAGACTGTGGCCGATCGCACCCGCTTCGTATTGAATGCCGAGCAGGGGAAGGCGTTCCTGGCCGCTCTCGACGCACCGCCTCGATACTCCCAGGGAGGGTCGTCCGATGACAGACGAGCGGCAGGCCCTGCGCGACTGGCACCGCCTGTTTGGGCTGTTGCTCACCGACTACTTCACCGGCTCCCCCTTCGTGGTGGAAGTCGAGCGCGACCTCTCGGTGCAGCAGCAGTTCCTGGACGTGGTGGTCGTGCGCCGGGGCCGCGGGCGGTTCGTCGGCCGCCTGCCCGACGGCCTGGAGGGGCTGGTGGCGCACAACCTCGTCACATTCAAGTCGCACCACGAGGCGCTGGACACCTGGGCGGTGAAGGAGTTGGTCGGCCATTACGTGGCCTACCGTAAGCTCGTCAGTCCCTCGCCTTCGAAGCTGCTGTCGGAGGAGCAGTTCCGGCTATACGCGGTCTGCGCACGATTGCCGCAGAAGCTGTCGCAACAAGTGCCGTGGCAGGAGCGGCGGGCGGGGGTGTATGATTGTCTCTGGGGCACCGATACGGTCCGCGTCGTCGTGGCGGGGGAGTTGCCGCGCGAGCCGCACAATGCGCCGCTGCATCTCTTCAGCGCCTCGACGGACCTGGCGATCTTCGGCGGCACCACCTACCGGCCGCGCTCGGAGGTCACGAGCCTGCTGCTGCGTCAGTTGTTTGAGGGTCTTCGTGGGGAGGACTATGCCGTGGCGTACACGATCGCGGACTTCAATCGAGACTACGTCAAGAAGCACTTTCCCCTGTTGACACCCGAAGCGCAGGAGGAACTGGCACGAACGCTGCCGGCGGCGTTCTATTTGATGGAGCGCATGGCGCCGCAAGTCCTCCTTGCCGGAGTCTCGCCGGAGGCACGGTTGGCCGGTCTGTCGCCGGAGGCGCGGTTGGCCGGTCTGTCCGAGGAGGAAATCCGCCAGTATCTGGACAAGATGACCGCCAGTCACAAAGCCCAATCGCGCAGAACCGCGCCGGAAGAAGTAACGGGCGTCGGTCGCACGGTGCGACGGTGGGGCAGAAGCGATCGTCAAGAGAGCACGCGGCCATCAAAGGGACGGAACGCGTTGATTTGGTTGAGGGTCGGTCGTCCCCTTTTCCCGCGCCGGCTCCGTCCCCTTTTTGCTGGCGACAGGGGTGTTCTCGTGGCAGTAACGATTCGCGAGCACTACGATCAAGAGGCGCGACGACTCGAAGCGATGTTGCCCCATGGCCCCAGGGTCGGTGTGCTGGGGAGCACGGACTTCTGGCATGCCGACAGCGAAGAAACATGCTCTCATATCGGCCGACTGCTGGCTGGCATTCGCGGCCTGGTGCTCCTCACCGGCGGAGTCGAGGGGATCGGAGAAGCGGTCGGTCGCAGCTTCTTCCAAGCGCGCCGTGACTTGGGCCAAGAGCCGCGCGTCTATCATGTACTCCCCGAGGGCGAGGAGGCGTGGGATTACGGAGAAACGCTCTTCGCTGGCTCTGACATGACGGAGCGGCGGGAGATCCTGGGTCGGCTGTCCGGGGTGTTTTTCATGGTGGAGGGCGGGCCGCGGGCGGGGCACGAAGCGGACGTGGCCTCTGCCCATGGCGCTGTGATCATTCCGGTTGGCCGGTCAGGGGGCTATGCCGGCGCCTTGTTTGGCAGGACGTGTCGTCCCCCAGCCATTGATCCCGGCACGTGGGCGGCATTGGGGTCGAGTCAGTCCACACCGGTGGAGACCGCGAAGGCGGTTCTCGATGCCGTGCAGGTGTGCGTGGGATCCGCGAGCTAACCTTGCACTGGCCTGCCCCCCAAAACCGGGTCCAATCTTAATGGGAATAGTACAACTGGCAGAGAGCCAGAGAGCGACCCCTGCGATAGCGACCCAGACCGGACCGGATCACGGCACGGCTTGAGGATTCTCGATCAGGAGGTCGCCCAGGTCGAGCGACTCGCTCGGTTTGACCGTGAATTCCTTACCATGCTGCGAGCGATCTCTGATGCTATAGGTCGCCCCGGGTATCAAGGCGGGGAGCGCGATCCGTCCCTGGGCATCCGATAGGATTCCGTTGACATAGTGGTCGGGGTCGATCCTCCCCAGGAAATCACTGTCAGGGCTCAGGCGGCCCTGTTGTCGCGCCTCGCTACCCCGTGGTCCCGCCGGAGTGACGACCATGCTGATCATGAAGCGGTGGCGATACCCTGGTACCGGTTTTCCATCGGGGTCAACGAGTCGAGCCTGGGCGGTGCCGCAGGGCTCCAGCCGCACGGTGATGGGACCGCGGGCCGTGGACTCGCCCGAAAATCGGGCCGTCGCGCCCACCTCGACGTGACCGGTCTGGGCGGCGATCGTCATGAGCGCGATCGACTTGCTCGAGAAGGAAACCATCGCGCCCAGTTCGCGCTTCGGTTCGAAGAAATAGATGGGAGTCTCGGCATCGGGATCAAGCCCGTGGATTTCGAAATGGCCATCGCGCGCGATGCCGTGGTGGTCGCCCACCCACCTGTGCCAGCTCCCGGACGATCGCGGGAAGATCACCCGGCCGAGCATCCAGGCTTCCTGAACCGGCTGGCCGTCCGGGTCAACGACCTGACCACTCACCGTGATACCGCGACGCAGGGCGACGTTGATTTCGACGCCTGGGCCATCCGGTTTCAGTTCGTACGGCAGGAACGCATGCGAATACACGCACAGGCCACCCGGCCGACCCTGAAAAACCTGTCGATTCCCGAACGCCTGAAGCAGGAAATCGTCGGTGGGACCCAGGACGGCGAGATAACCCGTACCGGGCCGGGCGGTGAGCTGGAACGAGCCGTCTGCTCCCGAGTTGCCCATCGCGAGGCTTGCCTGCGCATCGCCCGGCCCCGATCGTCCGGCGAACGTGACGCGCGCCCCTGCGAGCGGCTTGCCCGAGCCCGACTCGGTGACCTTGCCGCGCAACAAGGCACCGCGGGGCAGGGCCAGGTCAACCGAATGGACCACGGCCCCCTTCGGCCACGCGAAGCGATTGCCGGCGCCGAGGTAGGGTTGCCCGTCGGGCGGAGAGGCGTAGACGGAATAGGTGACCGCCGACAGGGGATTCGCGCAGAAGCGCCCCTCGGCGTCGGCCTGGTAGTCGAAAAAATAGGTCCCGTTCACCTGGGGATTGGAAGCCCCGACGAGGATCCGGGCGTGAGGGACGGGCTTGCCGGTGTCCGCATAGGTGGCGCACCCGGTGATGATCCTGGCCGGCTCCAACCCCAGGGTCACTTGATGGGAATCCGAGGTCGCGTCGGTATCGATCGTGATCCGCTGGAGGGCGAACCGCGGATCCTCGAACTCGAGGATGGCCCGCAACTCCCGGCCGATCCCGCGCACGGTGAAGCGGCCCTGGGCATCGGTGGTCACCGGCCGGGGCCAGGCCGGTAGGTCTTCGGCCCGGGTCCAGCGGGACCGCGGACCTTCGATTTCCTCGCGCACGTCATTGATCAGGCGGTGGACGACGCGGCCCATGGATTGGACCGAGACCTGGACGCCCTGAGCGGGCCGCCCTTGCAGGTCGAACACCCGCCCCTGGATGACCTGCTCGGGCCGGAGGTGGACATCCGCGACGGGCTGGGCGGCATCGGGGTTGAGATCGCTCCAGCCGGCGCCAAAACCCGTCGCGATGGCGACGGCCCCGAAATGACAGTGCGTCACTCCCGAGGTGCGCGGTGCATCGATCCGGAACCGACCCGATCCGTCGCTCCGCGCCTGGCCGATGGCCGAAGGATCCTGCTTCGTCGGCCCGAGGAAGCGGTTGGCCCCCGCGTAGACCATGACGGTCGCATCCGGCACTGGCTTGCCCTGCGGGTCGAGGACGCGGCCGACGACGAACATCCGGCCCGGGGCGGGTTTGTCAACGGCGTCAACGGGCCTGGTGCCAGCGGGGGCCCGGACCGTGGCGACGACCTTGCGGGGCTCGTCGCCCTGGGCGACCGAGCGCGCCAGATAGCCGCCGCAGGTGGCGAGGGCGGCCAGGAACGCGAGCGCCACCATCGCGGTTCTGAGCTTGTGGATCGTCATGGTGCGGAGGACCTCCTGGGCCAGGGTGCTCGCGGTGGACGCGACAGCCTGCCGGGTCGCGAACTGGATCGCAGCCCCGGCGGTGAGGTCGCACAGGTGGGGCGAGATGGACGCCAAGGCCGATCGGGGGCTCAGGGCGGCGGCCAGCGCGGTCGTTGAACAGGGCGAAGCCGCGACGAGTCAGCGCGCGGCGGAGCTTCTCCCGCGCCCGGGCCAGCCGGCTGCGGAGCGTGCCGGCCGGGCATCGGAGTCGCCGCGCGGCCTCGTCGAGGGTGAGTCCCTCGAAATAGCAGAGGAGCACCGGCAGGCGGAACGGACGCGGCAACCGCCCGATCTCGTCGTGCAGGATCTGGGCTTGTTCGCGGGCGACCGCCGAATCCTCGACCGGCGGGACCGTCGGCTCGACAACACCTCTTGAACCCGGACTCGGCCGCCTCGTGGAGTCGCTCTCCTCGTGCCGGCGCCGGCGATCGAGCCGTAGCCTGGCCTTCCGCGCCGTGCGGATCGTCACCCCGTAGAGCCAGGGGCCCAGCAGGTCGGGGTCGCGGATGGAGCGGGCCTTGCGGGCGAGCACGAAGAAAACGGCCTGGAACGCATCCTCGGCATGGTGCCGGTCTCCCAGGAGCTGTCGGCAGACACCGAGGACCATCGGCCCGTGCCGCGCCACCAGCGCGGCGAACGCCGCATCCCCAGCCGCATCGCGACCGAGCCTGAACCGCTCCAACAGGTGCCGATCGGTCAACCCAGCGGATGAGCCACACTCGAAGAGCGACTCGATCTGCCGGACGATCGATCCCGACGGTGCACGCGCCATGCCGGTGAGCTCGCTTGCAGAGACTTGGTTCGCGCTCATTCCCCCTTGGGATAGTACCCCGACGCCGGTCATCTTATCCCAGGTGGGGATAGAAAGAATCACCAGATAGGGAGGGAATCGCAGATGGATCTGCGGGATTCGTCGAAGAAACCCGTTGAGGAATGTGCCACCGGTTGGCCGCCCGAAGTCTAGGGGGAAATTGGAGACTCCTCGTCGAACACCACCGATCTCAGCGCGGCGGGTGCGGGATCCCTGGGGAGTGAGACGATCCGACGCTCGCGGCTTCCCCCTCAGTTCGGGCCAAATTGGTCATTCGAGTAACCCAGTCTTCCGAATTTTTGGATTTTTTTATCTCCCTCTGTGGTCCAGAGTTCCGGAGCCAATCGCCCCGGAATCCGCGATAGGTGCATTAACGGATCATCAAACCTGTGGCATACTGAATAATATGGACCATGTGCGACCGTCACCGACCGGAAACCCAGGCAGCGAGCAACGGGGCTGTGCCGCCTGCGGCCGGGCCCGGCACAGCGATTTCGGGACTCGGCCCGAACTCGCTGGGGGCCATGGGGATCGGAGAGGGAGCCGCGGCCAAAAGTGGTCTAGGAGTGCCAACTTGTGCCACGATTCTCGGCAAGTCAGGCCCACCTCCAAGCCGGCCCCGCCCAGAACCCGCGCCGGATCCGGACGTCCCGCCGGTCCTGAGTAGGGACTCCCCTCTTCCTTCGTTTCCTTGGTGACCTTCTGTTCGGGATCCGGACGTCCCGCCGGTCCGGAGTAGGGACTCTGGGAATGGGTCAAAGCCACCGCCCCCAGACGGTGCGGTGGTGATCGCCGCCGACTCTCGGAAATTGACGATACTTCATAACCGAGCGACTCGGCCGAGCGCCCCGTCCGGCACCAGTGCCGCGGTGCGTTTTCCACCAACTCTGGAGACGTTCATCCCCGCGCGGTGCGACTCGTGTTATCATCACGGGTCGGCCTTCCGCCTCGGTCGGTCGGAAGGGCAGACATCCCATCTTTGGGTACGACAGTTCACGGTCTATGGGACGGCGCTCCAGCCGTGGGAAGTTATGATGTTGGCAATGCGGACGACCCTGGCTCGATTTCGGCCGATCGGCCGGGTCGCATTCATCGCTCTCGGGATGATGCTGGCCGGTTCTCCATTGCGGGCGCAGGACAAGACGCCGTTTCCCGCGTTCGATGGCAGTCGGGTCTACGTCGCTGGCGTGCCCGATCGTTATCAATCACTGGCCCGACAGATCGCCGAGCTGGAGAAATCCTCCCGGCAGACGTACTACGTCGTGGTGGTCAAGTCAACGGGTAGTAATGCGGCGGATTACGTGGATTCGTTGTATGAAACGTGGCAAGGCCAGGCAGCGTCGCGGAGGTTGTCGCTCGACCCCGAGCGGTCAGTCGTCGTCGTGATGGGGTTTGAGCCGCATCGGATCGCTCTGCATGCCGGATCGAAGCTTCGAGATCTGGGAATTCATCATGACGCGACCGAGCGCGATCTGGTCGGGCCGTCGTCCCGCTTTGTCAAGTTGGCCAAGGACCAGAAGTATCCGGAGGCGATCGCCGCGCTGCTTCAGGACACCGATCGCTGGATCGGTGCGCGAGAGGTCGCGGCCCGGCCGGCGCCCGAGGTGAAGACCTCCGCCGCGCCACCAGTCCCGTCCGCGGTGCCGGGGGCCGTACGTCCGGGCGTGATCGCTACGACACCGGTGCCAGTGGATCAAACGGGGCGATCGATGGGTCGAGAGGTGATCGTGGGAATCGGTCTGTCCTTGATCGTGGTCGTCCTGGCGATCGCCGGCCTGATCTGGGTGGCCCATCAGCGGCTCAAGAGCCGGGTGGCACAGCGGTTCAAGGAGGTCCGGTCGAAGGCGACGGATGTCATGGATCGCCTCGACGCCCTCAAGGAGCGGCTCAAGCTCCTGCCGGCCACCGACCCGGATTTCCAGGCGCCTCTGACCGGCGAGACCCAGACGCTTCATGACGCGGTGCAAGGCACCCTGACCAAGCTCTGGGATCGCTGGCTTCAGGTCATGGATGCCGTCGACCGGGCGGAGAAGCTCGCCAAGAGTGTGACCTCGCCGTTCCAGAGGAAGAAGCTGGGCGACGCCGAGTCGCTGCTGGAGCAAAACCGCGCGTTCGCGGAGATCGACACCGGCGCTCAGGCCTGTACGGCGGACATGGACCGGCTCAATCACGCGCACGAGTCGGCGCGCGGCGTGCTTCAGGCGATCGGCGCGGCGAAGGACCGGCTCGCGGCGCAGCTCGAAACGGTTCGCAAGCTGGGCCTGCCCCTGGCTCCCTACGAGGAGGACCAGGCGGCGATCAGCACCGGAACCGACCAGGCGAGCGCTCGATTGACGGCCGACCCGATCGGCGCCGGCTCGGCGCTCGAGGCGCTGCGATCCCGTGCCGAAGGGCTCCTCGGCCGGCTGGAGCAGGTCGCGAAGCAGTTCCAGGACGCGCAACAGGTCAGCTCCGCGCTCAAGGGTCTCGAGCAGCAGGTGGCCCATCACCGGGCACAGGGGCTCAAACTCGTCGAGGAAGGCGGGAACCCGGATCCGATCCTGGAACAGGGGAACCAGGCGCATTCGCAGTCCCTGGCGGCCCTGCGCGCGGGGAATCCTGACGAGGCGTCCCAGGCCCTGGACGCAGCCCGGTCGATGGTCGAGCAAGCCCGGTCCGTCATTGAGCAGGTCCAGAAGGCCAAGGCGTATTGCGAGCGGGAGCAAACGGGCCGACAGCGAGAGACCGAGCGCCTCCGCGCGGCGATCCCGCAGGCTGAGTCGTACCATCAGGAACTCCAGCGCGGCTTCGCGCCGGGTTCGTGGCAGGCCGTGGCGCGGAACCTCGACCAGGCGCGTGCGTTGCTCGCGACGTTCGAACGCCTGGCCGCGGACGCCGCCGCGATGGCATCCGCGAGCTCTCAGAAGTACCTCGCCGGGGCCAAGCGGCTCGAACAGCTCGCCCAGCAGCAGCAGGTTGTCCTGCGTCTGATGTCCGGGCTGGGCGAACAATTGAATCTGTTGTCGGCCGCGCGCAGCGAATGCCAGAAACGGCGCGGGGAGCTGGAGGCACTCGATCGTCGCGTCGAGGGCTACTTCCGCCAGCACGATCCGATCGTGGGCGAGATCGCGCGGGGGAGCCTGGACTCCGCCCTCCGCGCCGGGAGGAGGTCCTGGCCGGCTTCGGGGAGACCCGGCCCGACTGGCCGTCGGTGAACCGCGCCCTGTCACAAGCCCTCGAGGAGCTCGGGATCGCGCAGTCGCAGGCGGAGGCGGATGTGAAGAGCTACGAGCAGTTGCGCGACGAGTACGATCGGGCGCGGCAGGAGCTCGAGCGAGTCGCCGGGCTCTTGTCCAGCCGTCGGGAAGATCGGGTCGCCGCCAACCAGCGGTTCCGGGCCGCCGCCGAGGTGCTCGACCAGGTCGGGCTCGACCTGTCGTCTCCGCGCGGCGAGTGGGCCCGGCTGCTGGCCTCGGTCCGCGACGCCAGGAACGACCTGGAGCAGGCCGAACGCCTTGCCCGGGAGGACATCCGACTGGCCGGCCAGGCCGAGGCCGAGATCGCCGAGGCGGCCCGAGCGATCCAGCAGGCCCAGCGATACTTCGCGATGGGCGTCAATGTGGACATCTCCGGCGCGGACGCCGCGCTCGAACCGTGCCCAGCAGCTCCTCGCGGCCCAGGAGTACGAGCAGGCGATCCAGTGCGCCGGCGGGGCGGTCCAGCAGGCGCATCAGGCCCATCAGTCCGCGGTCCAGCAAGCCTCGTGGCGGGAGATGCAGGCCGAGGCCGACCGTCGACGCTGGCAGGCCGGCAGCGGCGGCTCTCCGGTCGGACCGATGCTCAGCGCCGGGGCCACCGCCGCGGCGGTCGCCGCCGGAGTCATCCTCGATCAGGTCGTCCAGGCGGCTTCGGCACCCTCGCCCCCGCCCGAGCCACCGAGCATCCCCCAGCCCAGCTCGGATACCGGGGTCGGCACCTGGTCGAGCGACTCCGGACAGGGGACGTGGTGAGTATCGAGATCTCCCGGGTGGAAAAACGCGCATCGCCTTCGGCTAGAATCGGCCTCTGTGGCATCTCGGCACGGTGCGCACATCGTTCGGGTTAGCGAATTCCGGATTCCCAATTCCAAATTGAGGATGGTTCTGGAATCCGGAATCTGATCGCGGTGACGCCGTGCTAAGAGTCCCTCAAAAAACGGGGACTGGCTCCGAGTCTTCGAGGTGCCTGTCCCCGTTTTTTGAGGGACTCTAAGATCTCCTCGTTTCCAGTCAAACCGGCACTTCCGCGGGACCGTCACACGGGGGCGACCATGATCCTGGGTAAACTCTGGAACGCCATCGCGGCGCAATTCAACAAGCTGGCCAACGCGATCCGGGGCTATGACCCGATCGCCGAGATGCAACTGGAGTACGACCGCTCCGTGATACAGATCCGCGAGGGCCGCGAGGGCCTGGCGCAGTATCGGGCGCTGGTCGAGCGGGTCCTCCGTCAGGTGGAGGGCGATCGGAAGCAGGTCGCCGTGATCGAGGCCAGGATCAAGGCCTACCTCAATGCGGGCGATCGCGACACGGCGGCCAAGTTCGCCCTGGACCTGAAGCGGGCCAAGGACCAGCTCTCCGAGAACGAGAAGCAACTGGCCTTGCACGAGCAGGCGTACCAGAACAACCTGCTGAAGATCCAGCACGCGATCAAGAAGCTCGACGAGGTGAAGCACAAGATCAGCAAGTACGATGCCGACCTCAAGATGAGCCGGGCCGAGGCGGAGATCACCCAGCTCGCCAACCAGTTCCATTTCGACGTCACCACGGACTTCGGCCAGGCTGAGCAGGTGCTTCAGGACCAGATCGACCGCAACCGGGCACGGGTCCGGGTCGCGGCCGACATGTCGGGCGAGGGCCTGGAAGACATCCAGCGCGACATGGCCGTGGAGAAGACGATGGCCGAGGACGCGCTTCGGGAGTTCGAGAAGCAGGCAGGCCTCGTCACGCCCGAGACGGCCAGGCCGTCGCAGGCGGCCAAGGAGCTGGGCCCGGCGGCCCGCACGCTCGAGCCGCTGCCTGAGATCTGACCTGGCTTCCCTTCCCCCGTTGTGGGGAAGGTGGTCCGGAGGACCGGATGAGGCGGTTTTCCCCATCCCCTGCGCTGGGCGCGGGTCCTGCGCTGGGCGCGGGTCTCCCGACCCCGCCCCGAACCGGACCGCAGGTCTCCCCCGTCCTCAGAAAGGCTGACTGACCCACACGATGCCCCTACCCCCGCGTGATCCCCCGCGCCTTCGGCAGGATCGTAAACACCCCATCGTCGCCCGCGACGCCTTCGTCGTTCCCATCCAGCAAGACGCCCGAGGCGCTGCTGACCCCATCCGGCGCCGCGGCAATGACCGTGATCTGCCCGCCCTTCGCGAACGCCTCTTTGCCGTCTAGGAGCAAGCTCACCGAATCGTTCGAGTCGCTGTACTGCACGTGGAACGCGACGGGATGAAGGATCGTCACAACATGCTTCTTGACCTTCTTGGTCGAGGTCCAGCCCAACTGGTAGTTGCTGGCATTCCCGGCCGTGGCCGCGTTCATCGCCGCGCTGAACTCGAGCTCGAACCCACTCAGTACCGGCTTGCGAGTCGGCGTTCCATGCTTGTTGAGCTTCCGGCTGAACAACACCTGC
The DNA here is from genome assembly GCA_963845695.1 of uncultured Isosphaeraceae bacterium. Taxonomy (GTDB): domain Bacteria; phylum Planctomycetota; class Planctomycetia; order Isosphaerales; family Isosphaeraceae; genus CAWJTV01. Next base: position 485,345 of record CAWJTQ010000033.1, read on the forward strand.
TCGCCGATGATCGTGGGAGGAGGCGTCGGAGTCGGCGTGGGCGTGACCGTGGGAACCTTGACGGTGATCGTCGCCTGGGCGGCCCTCGGCGTCGGCTGGACGTGGCCGAGGTTGTCGGTCGCGACGCTGTAGAATTCGTAGGTGTGGCCGGCCTGGCCGGTGTAGGTCGCCGACGTCGCCGAGGTGTCCGACTGCCAGAGCGTGAAACCGCCGTCGTCGGAGACATAGACGTTGTAGCCGGCGATGCCCGGGCCGGCGCCGTCGAAGCCGGACCAGAAGACCGTGAAGCTCGGCGTGGTTGTGGTCGCGGGGAGGGCGGCGACGGCGCTCGTCGGCGGGCCGGCGTCGATGGTGTTGACGATCTGTGGCGTGGCGAGCGGGGCATTGGTGTCGAAGACGATGCTCGCCTGGGCGTCGATCGCCGCGCCGGTGGCCAGGCCCGCCTTGGGCTGGATCGTGTAGTTGATGAACCCCTCGCCGTTGGGCGGGTTCGTATCCGGCGGCAGGAATCCGACGAGCGGGTTCGACGGCGTATCCAGCGTCGTCGGGTCGAGCGACGTGAACGTGACCGTCAGCAGGCCGGTGCTCAGGTTCAAGCTGGCGTCGATGTCGACATAGACGCCGAGCGTGGCCGTGGCATCGACCCGCGTGCTATACGACGTCAAGCCCGGCGGCACGTTGACGATGTAATTGCCGAACCCGATCGTGTCGAGCTGGAACGTGCTCCAGTCCATGTTCGGGCTGAGCTGCTCGGTGACGACGACGTTGTCCGCGGGGACCTCGGCGGTCTTCTCGTTGGAGAATTCGATCGTGTAGGGGAGCGCACCGCCGGGTGTGAGGTATCCCGCGGAGCCGTAGCCGGAGGGGCCGAGGAGGTCGTTGGGATCGTGAGGAGGCTGGTTATTGGAGTTGCCGCCTCCACCGCTGCCGCAGCCAACGCAGGAGGGAGGAGGCGGCGCTGGAGGGAGTGGGTCCGGGTTTTGGCCGCAATTGCAGTCGTTGTTTCCATCATCCTTAGACACTCTATTGATCTGAAACCAAGCCCCCGAGGCATCCTGGTAGTAGCGCCAACTGGATACTCAAGACCGGGGGCGGGGCTGTTATCGATGTCATAAGGGGCCGACCGAACTCCAGTGGGATCCAATACTTGGATAGGATCATCGGTTTTCTTCGCGTTCGAACCATTTGGCCACGGTGGCCTGGGATCAGAGGTAGGACTGACACACGATTTCCATGTGGTATACTGATGCTTCAGTCCCGAAGGATCGATCATTGCCAATGGATTGTCAGATTTATATATTCGGAAGTTCGTGTCACCGCTTGCCAAACCTAGGGGATCTTCTGACATGAATTGTCCCGTGCTAGGGTCATAATATCGATCCCGCATGTAGTCCAAGCCATTTCCGTCAATAGAAACCCCATCTTGCCCCACGAACGTGAACGGATTCGCAATCCCCGCGCTGATCGTCGTGACCTGGCCGAAGGGGTCGTAGCTGTACTGGTTGACATACGTCCCCACGGAATTCGTGATCCCGACCGTCGAGCCCTGGAGGTTGTAGTCGTAGTACGAGCTTCCGCTTGCGCTGACCTGGCTAACGAGCCCCAGCCCATACGTATACTCCGCAACCAGGTTCCCCGAACTGTCGAACTGCGCCGCCACGTTCCCCAGGCCGAAGGGATCGATCAGGTTGTTGGTTGTCTGCCCGTTGACGGTCGAGGAGATCTGGTAACCCAGCGCGTCGTACACGTACGAGAACGTCCCATTCGGACCGCTCACGCCGGTCAGTTGATTGAGCGCATTGAACGTATCCGTGGTCGTCTGCCCTGCCGTCGTCGCCGCGATCAGGTTGCCGTTGGCATCGTACTGGTAGGTCGTGGTCACGCCGTTGGTTGTGGAACTGGTGTACTCGCTGACGTCGTTCGAGACGTAGTTCGTGACGACGCCGTTGTCAGTGACGGAGGTCCGGTTGCCGTCGGGGTCGTAGGCATAGGAAATCACATCGCCGGGTGAGGAGGCGGACGTCAGCTCGCCGTCAGCGTCGTCGCCGTAGGCCGTGGTCACGCCGCCGGTGGTCATCGAGGTGACCTCGCCGACCGCGTTATAAGCGTAGGTCATTTGCGAGTTGATCGACCCGCCGGGCGCGAGGTTGGTGATCTCGGTGATGTCGCCGTCGGCGTCGTACTGGTAGGTCGTGCTCGTGCCGTTCCCCTTGGTCTCGCTGAGGAAGTTCCCGGCCGGGTCGTAGGTGTACGATTCGATCAGATTGCCGCTGGCGTCGGTCAACTTAGAGAGCCGGCCTACCGCGTCGTATTCGTAGTTGACCGTGAATCCCGTCTGATCGAGCATCTGGGTGATGTTGCCGTCGAGGCCGTACTAGACCGTAAGCGTGCCGTAGGGCTCAACGATGGTCGTGGGCAGGTGCTGACTGTTGTAGGTGAACGACCAGTCGCCGCCGGGGCCGTCGGCGGTGAGCATGTTGCCGTGGCCATCGTACGTGTAGGTGTCCGACGTGCCGTCGGGCAAGTTCTCGGTCGTGAGCTGGCCGTTGGCGTTGTAGGCGTAGGTAATCGTCTGACCGTCGGGATCGGTCGAGGAGGTGACTTCGCCCAACCCATTGTAGACGTATTGCTGGGTCGTCGCATCGGGGTTGGTGGTCTCGAGCAGGTTGCCGTTAGCTTCGTATTCGTAACTCGTGATGTACCCTTCCTGGTTCACGAAGGTCAGCGGATCGGCGAACGAATTGTAGGTGAACGAGATCGTATAGCCCAGCGGATCGGTCTCGCTGGTCATGTTGCCGTTGGCGTCATACGAATAGGTCGTGGTCGTGCCGTCGGCCGCGATGACCTGGATCAGGTTGTCATTGGAATCATGAGAGACCCTAAAAAAACCCGGTACTTGGCCCGTCAATTGCTATCCATCTTGAGAGGAGTCCACTACCCCTTTGCCCTGTCGGAAAGGGTCTCGTCATGGCCAAGCCCTTGCTCCCGGACGAACTCTGGGCCTTGATCCAACCCCGGATTCCGCCTCATCCCCCGCGGCCCAAAGGCGGACGTCCCCCCCTGGATGATCGCAAAGTCCTCACCGGGATCATCTTCATCCTCAAGACCGGCCTGCCTGGGGAAGACTTGCCCCAGGAGATGGGCTGTGGCTGCGGCATGACCTGTTGGAATCGCTTGCGCGACTGGCAGGCCGCCGGCATCTGGGACCAGATCCACCCGATCTTGTTGGCCCACCTCCGTCAGGCCGACGCGATCGACTTCGAGCGGTTCATCGTGGACACGGGCCACGTCCGCGCCGTGGGTGGGGGGTGAAGAAACCGGTCCCAGCCCCGTGGATCGCTCGAAATTGGGGAGCAAACACGCGATCGTCACCGACGGCCAAGGCGTCCCCTTGGTCATCGAGACGATCCCGGGGAACACGCCGGATGCCAACTTGACCGTGCCGTTGGTGGATGCCGTTCCCCCCATCGCTGGCCAGCCAGGTCATCCCCGCCACAACCCAGTCCATGCGATGGGCGACCGGGGTTTTGATGACGAAGAGCAACGGCAGGAGTTGCGCCAGCGTGGGATTGACCCGGAGTTGGCCAAGCGGCGTACGCCCCACGGCAGTGGCCTGGGTGTGTATCGCTGGGTGGTTGAGCGAACCATCAGTGGGTTTCATCAGTTCCGCCGGTTGCGTGTGCGTGATGATCGTCGCAAGGACATCCACCAGGGGCTCTGCAATCTGGCTGAGATCCTCATCACTTTCCGGTTCCTTGAGTTGTACGGTGTGACTTAGAGTACACCGATTGGCTGGGTTCTTTTAGGCGCTCAAGCCCAGCAATATCCTCTTAAGAGTCCCTATAACTACGAGATGTCCGGGAGAGCGAGGCTCCGTCCGAGCCTGGAAAAACGCGGCTCGGACGGAGCCTCGCCCTCCCGATCCCTGCCAAATTTTAGGCGCTCTAACCGGCGGCGGGATTCCCAAGGTCAGCGACTTCGGCCTGGCGAAGCTACTGGGCTCCGACTCAGGGCGCACGATCTCGGGACAGCCGATCGGCACCCCGAGGTACATGGCCCCCGAGCAGGCCCAGGGCGCTCGAAGCACGTCGGCCCGGCGGCCGACGTTTATGCCCTGGGAGCGATACTGTACGAGGCGCTCACCGGCCGGCCGCCGTTCCTGGGCGAGTCGACCCTGGAGACATTGAAGCTGGTCGTCTACACCGAGGCCGTCCCCCCGCACCTCCTCTGGCCTGACGTGCCGCGCGACCTGGAGACGATCTGCCTCAAGTGCCTGGAGAAGGATCCCACCAAGCGATACGGCAGCGCACTGGACCTGTCCGACGACCTCCGCCGGTATCTCGACGGCCAGCCGATTGCGGCCCGGCCGGTGGGGCCTGTCGGGCGATCCTGGCGATGGGCCTGCCGCAACCCGTGGGTGGCCGGGCTGGCCTCCGCGGTCTTCGTCCTGCTCGTCGCGGGCACGATCGTCAGCACGACGCTGGCGATCCGCGCCACCCGGGCGGAGACCGCGACCCGCGACCCGCGCAACCGGGCCGAGCGGGCGCGCGACCGGGCCTTCGGCGCCATCAACGCCATCGTGCTCACGGACAAGGACCAGATGGTGAGCGAAGAGCTGCGGCCCTATCGCGAGCTGCTGATCGACGAGGGCCTGCGCCTGGCGACCGAGATCGTCGCGGAACCGGAGGGCGATCCGCGGAGCCAGCAGGCTCACGCCGAGGCCCTGATGGCCCACGCCAAGCTGCTCCAGGAGAAGGGGGACCGCGACCAGGCCCGCCGCGTCGGCCTGCAAGCCGTCGCGGACGCGCGCGGGCTCGTCGCCCGCGACCCGACCAGCATCGACCATCGGGCCGCCCTGGCCAGCTTGCTCCATCACGCCTCCCAATTCACCGATGATCCGGAAGTCAGCCGGGCCGACGCGACGGAGTCGAACCAGATCTACGAGGACCTCCTGCGCGAGACGCCGCGATCGGACCGGACCGACGCATGGACAGGCGAGGTCACCCTCAATCTTCGCCATATCGGCCACATGTATTTCCAGGAGAAATGGGCGCTGCGCAGCCCCGAGCGGGTGGAGCTCCTGCGGCGGGCCATCGAGGCCTTCCTTGCGGGGAAAGCCCTCTGCGAGCGGCAGATCGACACGGTCGCCCCGAAGCGGAGGGATGGGTTCGTCTACACGCCGGCCCTCAACGAGATCTACCTGTGTCGGGCCCATCGGTCGATGGCCGTCCAGTACGCGGACGCGGCCGAGCACCGCGCAGATCCGGAAAGCCGTCGAGTATGGCAATCAGGCCATCTCCCACTTCCAGGCCGTCGTCAACCGGAATCCCGACCATTACCGGTATGGCTGGCAACTCCACGTGGCCGAGCGCGAGCTCGGGGAGATGTACGTCAACCCCGAGCAGGGGAACGACCCCATCGCGGCGATCCCCTACTACAACCGATCGCGGGAGACGCTCAAGGCCATGGCCGTGCGGCACAGCAAGCTGGTCTCGCGCATGGCCGCGATCTACGGCGCCCTCGCCGTCGTGGATTTCAACCTGCTGCTGGCCTTCAACGCCGACGTGATCTGGTTCTACGACGGGCCGCGACGCGCGCTCATCGCCGAGATCCACGAGATCTGCGAAAACCTTGGCCTGGTCCAGCCGCTATCCCCGGATCTCCTCAAGGCCCACGCGCACGCGTGCCTCGCGATGGTGGACTACCAGTGGCTCGACGGCGAACGGCCCGACCTCGCCCCGTGCCGAGCAGCTCTGGGACCGGCTTTACCGGGGCGACCCGCGCAATATCGAGGCGGCGGGCATGCTAGCCGTCGCCCGGCGGACGCTCGCGGACGTGCTGGAGGAGCGGGGGCAACCCGGCGATGCCGCGCGGTGGCGACGTCGGTCCCTGGAGTCCGTTAGGGGAAACCCCGAGCTGCTCTACATCCTCGCGGCCAATGCCTACGCGGTCACCGCGCGGTCCATCGTCGAGCTGCCGAGCAAGCTCGGACGCGACCAGCTCGAGAAGCAACGAGGGCACGCGATCGCGGAGGGGGTCGCGATGCTCCGCGAGGCGGTCGCCGCCGGCTTCAGGGGCCTCGCGCGGCTGCGCAACGACCCCCAGCTCGCGCTCCTGCGGGGCAACTCCGAGTTCCAGGCCCTGATCCTCGACCTCCAGTTTCCCGCCGATGTGTTCGCTCCGCTTGACCGGGGTTCAGGGACACTCCTCCCGCCCACCGGCCGGAGGCCATCCGGCCCGGCTCGGTAAAGAAGGAGGGGATCCACGCCGATAGCCTGGATTCCCATGGAGGAAAAAAACGAGACTTCTCGCTCGACACCACCGAACTCGGGCCGTGAGTGGCGGATTTCTGCCGCGAAGCGGCCGTAACAAATCAGCCTGGGGCAACGCCCCAGGAAGGGGGGCGACAATCACCTCCTCGCCGAGCCCTGAAAGGGCGAGACACGCCGGACCATCGCGTGGGTTGTACCGCCCTTTCAGGGCTTGATCTCCGGGGCGGCTCCGGTTCCTGGGGCGTTGCCCCAGGCTGGTTTGTTTTGCCCCTTCGGGGCAGGTCGCGGTGGTGTCCAGCGAGAAGTCTCAAAAAAACTAGGATGGCAAAAGTCACTGGAAGGGCCTCGTTCGGCCTCATTTTGACTTGCCCCAGTTACCCATGTTGCCCAGAACTACGGGAAATCGGGGGCATGGAGGCTCTCTGGGGTAGGGTTTTCGGAAAGGCGTGGCGTAACTCTGCTTCATAACACGATTTCCATCGATCGGGTCCTGACCGAAGGCCAAGATGCAACGCCTGTTGCCCCTTAGACTTCGGGCGGCAGACTGGAAAGCCCCTACCCCAGAGGAGGTTAATCCCCGGCGACGGCATTCCCCGACGAGCGCAGAGTCAAGGTCCGTGACGTGGCTCGTCCCATTACGGCTGGTCGATGCCGGTATTGGGGCCGGCGAGCCGAGGCGCAGGTCCGGACAAGTCGGAAGTCGGGATCAAGGGAAACCCACCTTGCGCATTGGTCTGCTCCCCAGGCCGTGCAGCCATGGACGTTGGAGGGCGTTGGGTTCGGAGGCATGGGTCATCGACAACGTTACCGATCGCGGCGGTCAGCCGATCGGGCCGACGCGGCCAGTTCCCGATCGATAAGCTGCGCGAACTCGGAGCCGGCCTGCGCGTTCTCGCGGGCTTTGCGGAACTCCCCGACCGCTTCTGCCGACTTGCCCTGCTTTTGCAAGGCGAGGCCGAGGTTGTAGTGGGGCTCGGGACGGTCGGGGCTGAGTCGGATCGCCGTCCGGTATTCGGCGGCCGCCTCGTCGAGTTTGCCTTGGTCTGCCAGGGCGAGGCCGAGGTTGCCGTGGGCATCGGCAGCGTTGGACTTGAGCCAGATCGCCGCGCGGAACTCGACGATGGCCTCCTCCAGCTTCCCCTGGGCTTGCAAGGCGTCACCGATTCCGATGTGGGCGTCAGCGAAGTCGGGCTTGAGCCGGATCGCCGTACGACCTTCCGCGATCGACTCCGACCGACGGCTGCGGTCGGCCAGGGCGTTGGTGAGACCGTATCGGGCCTCGGCGAAGTCGGGCCTCAGCCGGATCGCCGTCCGGTATTCGGCGATCCCCTCCCCGAGTTTCCCCTGGTCCACCAGGGCGTTGCCGAGGTTGTGATGGGGCCAGGCGTGGTCGGGCTCGAGCCGGATTGCCGTGTGGAATGCGGCGACCGCCTCCTCCAGCTTCCCTTGCTTCCTCAGGGCAATGCCGAGATTGCAGTGGGCTTCGACGAGGTCGGGCTTGGCCTGGATTGCCGCGCGGTATTGGGCCACCGCTTCCGCCATCTTCCCCAACTCGTGCAGGGCGATGCCGAGATTGTTGAAGGCGGCGGCGTCGGGCTTGAGCCGGATCGCCGCGCGGTATTCGGCGACCGACTCCTCCAGTTTCCCCAGCTCTCTCAGGACGTTTCCGAGGTTGTAATGGGCAGCGAAGTCGGGCTTGAGCCGGATCGCCGCGCGGTATTCGGCGATCCCCTCCTCGAGGTTCCGCTGGTCGCTCAGGGCGGCGCGACGGTTGCTGTGAGCGTCGGCGAGGTCGGGCCTGAGTCGGATCGCCGCGCGGTATTCGGCGATCGACCCCTCCAGCTTCCCCTGGGCGCGCAGGGCGATGCCGAGGCGGGTGCGGGCGTCGGCGAGGTCGGGCTTGAGCCGGATCGCTGCGCGGTATTCGGCGATCGCCTCCTCGAGCTTGCCCTGTCTTGCCAGGGCGAGGCCCAGGTTGTTCTGGGCGTTGGCGCGGTCCGGCTTGGTTTGGATCGCCGGGCGGTATTCGACGATCGACTCCTTGAGCTTCGGGTCTTCGCTCAGGGCGGTGCCGAGATTGTAGTGGGCGTCGGAGCGGTCAGGCCCGAGCCGGATGGCCTCGCGGAATTCGGCGGTCGCCTCCTCCAGCTTCCCCTGGGTTTTCAGAGCGACGCCGAGGCGAGTGTGGAGGTGAGCGTCGTCGGGCCTGAGCCGGACGGCCTCGCGGAATTCGGCGATCGCCTCGTCAAGCGTCCCCCGGGCTTTCAGGGCGACGCCGAGGATGTCGTGGGCTTTGGGATCGTCGGGTGTGAGCCGGATGGCCTCCCGGAATTCGGTGATCGCCTCCTCGAGCTTCCCCGGGCGTCCTGGGCTACGCCGAGGTCGCCGTGAGCGTGGGCGTCGCCGGGCTTTAGCCGGATGGCCGTTGTGAGTTCGGCGATCGCCTCCTCGAGCTTCCCCTGGGCTTTCAGGGCGATGCCAAGATCGTAGTGGGCGCGGGCAAGGTCGGGCTTGGCCTTGATCGCCGCGCGGAACTGCTCGATCGCCTCCTCGAGCTTCCCCTGCTGATACAGCTCGTTGCCGTAGTTGTTGAAGGCATTGGCGCGGTGTCTGGAGGTCTCCTCCTCCGGCATGCGTCGGAGTCTCGCGAGCTGTTCGGCGATCTCCTGTTCCTGCTCCATTTGGGCTTTCGCGGCGTTGCGGGTTTTTTGGGACGCCACGCCGACGGCCCGCTGCTCGCCCCTCCTGGTCCCGAACCAAAGGATCCCCAGGAGGATCGCAGCGACGGTGCCGATTGCCAAAGCGATCGATAGCGTCGGCCTGGGGGTCGTCCCCTCCGGAGACGACGGGGAAACCTCGGGACCCTTGCTCTGGCCGACTTGCGTGTCAGACAGGAAACAGCGGGGGCACAGGCCCGCCGGCTCGCCGGGCGAGATTGGGGCGCCGCATTGCGAGCAAGTCGCGCCGTCGGGATCGACCATGGGGTCCGTCTCCGTCGGGTGAGGTCATGGCGCTCAACATTTCTCCTCGCGTCTGTTGCGTCGGTTCTCTCGAAAGCTTACTCAAGATCGGTCGGTCTTGCGAGGTCGCGGTCCTGCGACCCTTCCGCAGCACGGTTCGTTTGGCCGTGCGCGTTTCGATGGCTCGGCGGCAGACCCGGAGCGTACGTGCTTCGGTCCGGCGACACCGAAGTCCGGAACCCATTCGGCGTGCGAATCGCCGCAATCGGCAAAATCGTCAGACGCGCATCCCTCCCGATGCGGAATCCGTGAGCGTCCGGGGTACGTTCCGTTCGATTTATTAATTCTGAATTCGACGAGTAAGATCCGTGATGGGCCCCGCAGACCTGACGGCCAATGGGGCACAGAGCGGCGGCGCCGGGGCCGATGAGATGCCGACGACCCTCAAGACGGCGGCGGAGAGCTACCTGCGTGCCAAGGCCCTGTCCCGCGGGACTCGCAACGAGTACCTCTCGACCCTCCGGAAGTGGGAGCGGTGGGGCGGCGGCATCCCCGTCGAGCAACTGCGGCGCACAATCCGACCGACGGCGGACCCCGCCGACAGACCCGCCTATCGCCCGAATCTCCGGCCCGCTGAGCAGGCCAAGAATTGCTCGTGGTAGCCGAAGGACCCGGCTCTCGTGGCGGGGTGGCAAGCAGGCGGGAGGGGGTCTCTCTTCGCAACGTTGCCGAGTGTTCAGGACGTTGCTCCGTCGGGCCTGGCTTCCCGAACCGCCTTGAGGACCTTCTCGACCGAGGGCTTGAAGAAGAAAAGGACGTTCTTGGCCACGGTTCTTCCGTCCACCTGCACCGTAAGTTCGCCGCGGTTCCCGTTCACCACTTCCACTTCGACTCCCGGTTCTTTCCGCAATGCGTCCGCCAAACTGGCGGCATGTTCTCGGGTTCCGGCTCAGGTCGGGCATTCTCGAATGGTTATCTTTTTCATAATTGGCCTTCCTCCGATTAGGATACGGCTACACTCTCGGGACGACTTCTCTGTCGCGGGTTCCAAGACGGGCGCCGCTTGTGGTGGTCTTGATTAGAGCCTTGCTGTTGGGCGTGGTCAAGTCCGCGAAGCCACGGTCTTGCGCGATTCGGTCCAACACCACCGAAGTCGATTGATCCGAGGTGGCTCCGGTCGATCCGACCGACGCGCGCAACCAACTGGCCCGTCCAAGACTCGCTTGCCGCGCGGGCTAAGCTCCGGGTTTGCCTGAGTCCTGCCTGCGGGTCGAGGCTTCCTCGGCAATCCACGGTGGCGCCTTGTTTTGCGCTCACTCTTCGCGTTTCTCGAGTTTCGCTGCTTCGATTTCGGCGGGAGTGAGGAACCGAACCCGACCGCCGATGTGAGCTCCTCGGCCGCTCGAGAAGGCGGGAACGTCGCGCCACACCTCACGCCCGTCGAGGTGCAGATATAGGTCCATGTTCGAGAACCCGGCGACGGCATACTGCCAGCGATACTCCTCGCCCGACTTGCGCGCCTCGATGAGCAGGAGGAGCTGCGGGTCGGTCTGCTGGCAAAACGCGAACAGCGCGCCGCCGCGGGAGACCGGAGAGTCGCTCGTGTCGTAACGATGCAACGGCGTCGTCAGCAGCCGCAAGTGAGAGCGCACGTTCTTGCGGGTGACCTCGTCGGCGCTGAACCGTTCGGCCAGCCGGCGGCGTTGCCGGTCGCGCCCCGACGGCGTGTCGGCGGACGCTGGGGCATTCGGGATCGGCTTCCATTCCAGCCCCGGGCCGGTGGCGTTGAACAACACCCTATTGGACGATTCGGCCCGTAGCGGAGACCCGGACAGCGAATGCCACTCGTTGTTCAGGCTATAGCTTCCCGTCCCCTCTGCAAACAGGAATACGTCACAAATCGCCGCCGGTCGACCCGAGGGCTCAACCCATAAGAAGATCGAGCCCCTCGAGCTACCGTGAACGTCCTGGGCCCGATGCAACACCGGTTCCTTGAGCGGAGCAAACAGATGATCGGGATCGTCCGTCGCGTACACTTTCGCGGCCATCACGTGCCGCTTGGCGATCACGGCCCAAGGGCGAGCCTGAGCGTCCTTCTCTGGCGTTTGGGCCTGTCCGGCGATGACCAGCCCAACCGTCAAGCAAATGCCGAGCATGATTGCCTCAGTCTGGTGCGGTTTTCGGGGGGTCGAGAAACGCCGCGGCTTCGCCTGCGAGCAGTTCGCCGGCCAGCCAAGACGCATTGTCTTGTGCAGCGGGAGCGGCTGTCAAGGAGATTGGCGCGACGTCGGTGGCACGCTCTGACATCGACTTCTCTTTCCAGCCCAGGCCGTTCGCCAGGTGCCCGAATTGACTCGGCTACGAGGCAGCGGCGGATGTGCATGTCGAGGGGCCGCGGATTCGGGATCAGCTCCCCGTGATCTCCTTGAGCTTCGCGAAGAACGCGCGTTTGCGCTGGGTGTTGATCCCCCAGTTCACTGGCGGTGACTGATATCCGTCGCGATAGTTCGACGAGCCCGGGTCGAAGTAACCCCACGACGCTCGCTCCGACAGCGCGGATTCGAAGTGGTTCGATGGCCGGTCGAAGTCGAAGTGATCGTCCTCATTGAACAGGATGGGCATGGGCCGATAACCCGACACCGCGCGGGCCGCGCGGACCATCGCGGCGATCCGCGCAGGGTCCTGCACGCCGTTGCCGTGCATCAGCAAGAAGTCGGAGGAGCGAACCACGTTCTCGCCGGGCACGGTCCCACCGCCGTAGCTCGTACCGACCAGGAGTCGGCGGCCGTCGCGTTTCCGCGTCTTGAGGCGCTCGATGAGCTCGTGAACGCGGTCGGGCTTCAGGATCGCGTGATCGTAGGCGATGTTGCACTCGTTGTTCACTTCGATCAGGACGTTCTTGTAACCGCAGTCGAGAATCCAGTCGGTCGCGCGATCGACGGCGCGGACGACGGCGGCCTCGTCCTTCAGCCGCTCGTCCTGGCCGAAGTAAAAAAGGCCGAGGAAGACGGCCATCCCCAGCCTGTCGGCGCGGTCGAGGATGCGGGCGAGCCGGTCGAGGTATTCTGGACGGAGGTCGCCCTCGGCGGTGATGGCCGAGTTGTGCCAGGTCTGCCGGGCCTTCGCGGGGCTCTGCGGGCTGCCGCCTTGGAGGTTGATGGTGAAGGCGAGCAAGCCGTGGTCGCGCCAGACGGGCATCGCGGCCCCGAATTCGCGGCTGTTCCGCTCGGGGTCCCAGCGCTTGGTATCGGGGTAGGCCCATCGGCTGCGGGTCGCAGGGTTCAGGTCATCGAAGACGCCCTGCACCATTCGCGCATTGAACAAGAGGCCCTCGATCGATCGGCCCTTCCACGAACGGCCCTCATAAGTAGGCCGGCCGTTGATGAGGAAGGAGTTGCCCTGGATCGTGACCTCGGTCCGGCGCGCGACGGGGACCTCGTGGCGGATCTCGGGGTTGTCCGCCTCGTCGCGCGCGACCGGTCGGAAGATGGCGACGGCACCACCGCCCTGAAGCGATTCGGGGCGGATCGACGCCTCTTGAACGACCTGCTTGGTCTTGGTGTCGGCGTCGGGTGCGCCGACGTTCTGATGGAGGATCGCGACGACCCGGCCCCCCTCGCGGACCTCGGAAACGATGGCCGTGTGGTGCGGATACTCGTAATGCCACGAAACCCAACGCTTTTTCGAGATCCAGCGTTTGCCCTGGAACACGGCGTTGCGGAACTGGAGGATGTCGCCGGGCAGCGCCTCCTGGAACGACGCCACCGGCTGGCCCCAGACGTAATCCCCGCTCGGGTCGAACGGGTAACGCTTGGCGCCGGCGTATCGCAGGGCCTCGACCGCCAGGCTGAGGCACTGGCCGTCGTCGACCTTCTCGCCGAGTCGCTCGCGAGCAAACTCAAGCACTTTTTGATTCAACGGGGGAATCGGCACCGCAGGCGGCGTCGCCGCGAGGTCGAGCGCGACCACCGCTGTGACCCAAGCCAGCACAACGAGCCGGTGCGACCGCGATCGACGATTCATGAGCAGTCAGTCCGTCGAACGGAGGATCAAGCCGATGACGAAAGCACCGCCGCCACGATCGGCGGGTCCGCATGCGTCGAGAGGCTGGGCGACCGGTCGGGGAAGCCCGGACTTCCGGTGACCGATCGCGGCGCCGACCGGCGCGCCTGCGGACCCCGGCGGCGGCTCGGGCGGGCCGAGGCGTTCTCGCGCGCCCGACGGGATTTCGGCACCGGAAGTCGGCGGACCGATGCCGCGGGTTCACGCCGAGGGGCCCGAACGACCGATGATCCACCCGACATGGAGATTACCGCCGCCAATTCATGATGTCCAGAAGGTATGCCGACTGACAGCCCTGAGAAATCCGCTCCTCGGCGGGATGACCGGCCTGCGGAAGGGGCACGGGTGGCGACCGCAGGCCAGCAAAGGCCGTAGGGGGGACGGCCTCGAAGGCGACTTCGAGTCGGACCGCGACCAGACCCTGACGAACCGGACCGAACCTGGAATCTACTCGGGACTTACGCTGACGTCAAGGTGCGACAAATTCCCCCATTTCTCAGAGCTGACGCCAATGGCGGCCCCTTCAAGGAGATCGCCACACCGGTCACCGGCCTGAAGATCAGCGAGCACCTGCCGCAACTGGCCAAGCAAGCCAAGCACCTCGCCCTGGTGCGCTCGATGACCAGCCGGGAAGGTGATCACAACCGGGCCGCCTACTATCTACGTACGGGCTACCGCCCGGACGGCCCAATCCAGTACCCCCCGATCGGGGCACTGTTGTCAAAGGAGCTGGGCAGTTCAGAGGCGGCGTTGCCCGGTTTCGTGAGCATCGCGCCCGTGCTGGCCAGTAACCCGGCCACCTTCACCCCCGGCTTCCCGGGCCCGAGTACGCACCACTGATCGTTGGCAACCAGGCCGCCGCCAACGGACCGATGGCAGATCTCGACAAGGGGTTCCAGGTACAGGACATCAAACCGCCCAGTCAGATCAAGCTGCCTCGCGTGGACGCTCGCGTGTCGAGCTTTTGCAGGGGTTCCAGCAAGATTTCGTCGCCAAACACCCCGGCATTCCCGCTCTGAGCCACCAGGCCGCCTACGAACGCGCGGTCCGCCTCATGCGCACCGACGCGGGCAAGGCGTTCGACCTGGACGAAGAGAAGGCCAAGCTCCGCGACCGTTACGGCCGCAACCTGTTCGGCCAGGGGTGCCTCCTGGCCTGCCGGTTGGTGGAGCGCGGCGTGCCTTTTGTCGAAGTGACGCTCAACAACGCTCCGGCGCGCGCCCAACGCCTGGGACACGCACGGCCAGAACTTCGAGCAGGTCAAGAAGCTCTGCGAAGTGCTCGGTCCCGCCTGGGCCACCCTGCTGGAAGATTTGCAGCAGCGCGGCCTGCTGGACACGACGCTGGTGGTGTGGATGGGCGAGTTTGGCCGGACGCCGAAGATCAATCGGCAACAGGGCCGCGACCACTTCCCCGACGCCTGGAGCACAGTCCTGTGCGGCGGTGGCATCAAGGGCGGGACGGTACACGGCAAGACCAGCCCCGACGGCATGACGGTCAAGGACGGGCCGGTTTCGGTTCCCGACTTCCTGGCCACGGTGGCCATGGCGCTGGGGATCGATCCCACCAAGCAGAACATCTCCAACGTCGGCCGGCCGATCCGAATCGCGGACGCCGCCGCTCGGCCAATCCAGGAAGTGCTCGCGTGAGGCAATAGGCCGCCAGGCCAGACTACAACGTTTCAGGCCTGTTTGGATATCATTCACCGAAAGATAACTCGGTGGACCTGGACGACACCCAGCCCGACCACGGCTTTGACCCTGCGGCGACCTTGGCCAGGTCGCCGCCGCGTCTACAGTGGTCAGGCTTTGAATGAGTTTATTGGCTCACCTGCCGATGAGAGCCACCCGCCAACGGCGGTGGCTTTCCGACAACAGTATGGTATCCACAATTACCGAGAATCGGGAAGACACAATCGACATCTACATACGGATGATCATTTTCGCCAGAATCCTCAGGCTAGCCATGATGCGTGGCCAAGGGCAACCAAAGTAAGCACTGCCATCCACCGCGGAAAACCGGCTCAGGACTCCCGGCCATCACGCCATTGGGCTAACCCTTCCGAAGCAACCCGGCATCCGTGTGAGGTGATATTCTCTCACCAGATGGGAGTATTGCCGCTCTGCTGAACCACCCCAAATCTGAATGCACCAGACGTCCGGCGACTCCCATTGAACGCCGCCTTTCCGAACCAGATACCGGCATTGACAAACTCCAGAGGCTGAGGCGTTGCGCTCTTCGGTCGGATCGACCGAAGCACTTCTCCGAGAGGTGACCGTGGACGGCGATCATCGGTCTGATGGGCGCTTCCTCGAAGTCAGTGCGTCTTTGCAGGCAGAAGGCGCACACCTGAACCAACACTCACAGCCGAGCGCTCGGGCCTGTCCGTTTGCCATCCCGAGGCCGAGTTGCGCGGAGCGTGGTGCGCGGTTTGGGGCCAGATCGTTGAGAGTTGACACCACGTGAGGTTCCGTGATCAACGCGGGTCTGAGCGAGACCCATGGTGCGTTCCCCGTTCCGCCGCCCAGAGAGAGCCGGGAACGGAACGACCATCCGGAGTCGAGAAGAGGCCACCGGTACTTCGGCCCTGTGCAAACCACGGCTTCCATCGGTTATCGTGATCGGAAGTAGGTCAATCATCGTGACCACTCTCAACCCAGAACGGAACGCTTCCGGTCTGACCCTATCGAGGCTCAGCGATGAAACCATCATGGCGGTGTGTTCGCGTTGTGGTGCTTGCTTACGGCCTCATCGCGCCGGCGGTTCATGGTCAGGAGAGGAAAACGGACGAAGCGATGGCCATCCTCAGAGTCCGACAACTCAGAGGATGGGTCATCCAGGACGACTCGAAGCCAGGGAAGCCGGCGATCGAGGTCAACCTGTTTGAGACGGATGTCGACGATCGCCACCTGACCCTCCTCAAGCCTCTCATCAGCCTCCGCAGATTGATACTGCGTGCAACCGATGTGACTGATGCCGGGTTAGCGGCCCTTCAAGGGCTGACCAACCTGGAAGAGTTGGACGTGGGCTCCACCTCCGTCACCATCGCGGGGCTCTTGCAACTCAAGGGGTTGCCCCACTTGCATAGCCTGGGCCTGTGCAATACCGGTCTCGAGGACGAGGAACTCGTCAACCTTCGACAACTCCAACAGCTCGAGAAACTCGACCTCACAGAGAACGAGATCACCAACGCGGGCCTGGTGAATCTCAAGACACTGACCAACCTCAAGGACCTGAACCTGTCCCTGAACCCGATCACCAGCGCCGGGTTGGCGAATCTCAAGGGATTGCCTCACCTCCAGGGCCTGGACCTCGTGGGGAATGAGGTCACGGATGGGGGCTTGGTCCATCTCAAGGGCCTGAGCGGCCTGACTCGACTGAACATCAGCTCGACCTCCGCCGGCGTTCCCGAACTGGAGATCCTGAGCGGTTTGACCACTCTCCAGGAAATCGATCTTTCCGGGACACGAGTCCCCGACCCCGGACTGGCACACCTGAAAGGACTGACTCGCCTCCGGAGTTTGGATCTCTCGCAAACGCGGATCACGGATGACGGACTGGCTCATCTCAAGGGGCTGGGCAGCCTGACTCGCCTGAATCTCGGTTATAACTCGATCGGCGAAGTCGGGCTGAAACACCTGGGCGGATTGGCCGCCCTCCAGGAACTCCATCTCGAAACGACGGCCGTCACCGACGCGGGGCTGGCTCATCTCAAGGGGCTGGCCAACCTCCGAATTCTCCAACTCGATGATACGGCCGTCACCGATGCAGGGCTGGCTCACCTCAAGGGATTGACCAGTCTGCAAGAATTGGAGCTCTCGGACACCGATGTCAGCGACGCAGGGTTGCCGGATCTCAAGGGGTTGATTCGTCTCCAGCGGTTGTCGCTCATGGGAACGAAAGTCACGGAGGCCGGCGTCCGAGAGCTGCGGAAGACGTTACCGAAAGCCGTGATCATCGATGCGGAGGGATGGTCACATCCGCCAGCCCGTAGCGGCCGCGCGAGAGCCTCGGAGGTCACTGCGCGGGTGCGTTGATCGGAAGGGCATCATGGCGAAGCGAAAACGACGGATTCCACGTTATCAACGCGAGTCCGACGCCGAGCAACGACCCGAGATCCCCAGCGGTTGCATCCCCGCCGATCTCAGTCAGCAGGCCCCCAACAACTCTTACAGTCCGCCAACGTTCTACCAGGATTACGAGTTCTCCTGCGTCGATTGTGGCAGCCGAGAGATCTGGACAGCGGAGCAGCAGAAGTGGTGGTATGAGGTCGCCAAGGCGTCGATCTATTCGGGTGCGAACCGGTGCCGAGCCTGCCGTGCGGCCCGCAGGGAGGCCCATCGCGGAACCCCCCGTCGCTCCCATGGCGAGCGGAGGCAAGAGGGGGACACCTGACCTTACGCCTCGGCAGACCCGGGCCGCAGTGCAACACAGAAGTCATTTTGGCTCCCTGAGCCAATGATCTTTTTGAGAAAGGAGCTGCACTCATGAATTCCACCGTGCTCTTCATGCTCGCGCTCGATATACTGGCGGCCGACCCGCAGGCTGAGACAAAGCCGGGCGCCACGGAATCGACAAAGGCGGACCGGTTGGCGGTCATGAAGGATGCCGCGAGCCGCTATCGCTTCCAAGCTGGCGATCGGGAGGGTGTGACGCACTTGATTGCTGAGCCTCTCCTGCGATGGTCCAATCCGGTGGCCCAAGAGGAGGATGCCGGCCTGTTTCTCTGGACCCGGCAAGGACGTCCCGAAGCCGCAGCCCAGTTCTTTGTACGAAAGAATGTGTGGATGCACGAGTTTCAGTCGCTCTCGGAAAGTCCGTTTACCGTTGATTGGAACAGTCGGACTGTTTGGGCGCCGAGGCAGGCTGGAGTCACCTTTCATCTCGCGCCTGAGAGTCGACTGCCCGATAGCAGTCCCGTTCGCCGGCTGCGACAAATGCGAGCGATCGCCGAATCGTTCACGGCGTCCGTAGAGTTTCAGTATGAGGGGGACAGTCATTACGAGCTGCGGCTTCTCTCTCGGCCGCTTCACCGATATGGTTCCTCCGAGGGGAGCGTGGTCGATGGCACACTCTGGGCGTTCGTGCAAGGGACCAATCCCGAAGTTCTCTTGCTGGTCGAGTCGCGACCCGAGCCCGATTCCACATTGCGGTGGCACTATGCCTTCGCGGCGATGACCTCCTATCCCGCGGAAGCGAAGCAGAACGGGAAGCCGGTCTGGAAAGTTGACCGTCAACCCATTCCCACACCGAATACCCAAGGTCCTTACCTCTTCCGGTACGACGTACCGACAGGCAGTCGTTGAAGCGAATCGAGACGGCGATGGCCGGACGCGTAAACGGTGATCTCATTGGCGCAGGCGCACCGGCGCGTCACAATGTTGGCATGTGGAACGGATGCACGCGAATCGAGAATGGCCATCCCGGTGAGCAGACGGCTGACAGAGCCGGCTTGCGGAGGCATTTCCATGCAAAGCCAGAGTGATGGAAAGGTGAAAGGTCGCAAGTCCTCCTGGACATTCATCTGGATTTCGTGTCTTATTATGCCTGCATGTCTAGCGATCATCGCATTTGTGTGTCTCGTGCCCCTCTTTGCGATGGTCCACCTGGTGGGACTCATAGGAGACGCCATCGGTAGTCTTTTGGCGCCGTTCTTGTTGGTGGTTGCATCGATCGCTTATCTGCTCTGGCTCATTCTCATCGGTGAATGGAGCCAGATCCTTGCGGTGTTGCCCGAGTTGCTGGGCTGGCTCCGATCGATCGGCATCCTGTGAGACGAGAGGAAGGGCCGAAGGAATCGGGCCGAGTCGCGCGGCCGGTACCGGTTGATTCGAGCGATGGTGCGGAATCAGTCGCGACCCGAGGGGGCCTGGGGCTTCCGTGCCAGGAAATACGTATCCTCGGGGGTGGGCACCGCTTTGACCGGATGGGTCCAGACGTCTTGCTTGCCGAGACGGAGGGTCGGCTCGGCGCGGGTGAGTGGCGCGGCGGCGTACGACCAGGTCGGCGAACCCTTGCCCTGTCGCCGCGCTTCGATCGCCAGGAGCACCTCGGGGTTGGTGCCGTTGGCGAACGCGAAGATCGCTCCATCCACCAAGCCTGAGGCCGCATCCGTGTAGCGGTCGATGGGATGAGCGACCAGACGGAGGGTATAGTTCTGAGAATTGATGTTGTAGAACTCACGTGCTGAGAACCGCTTCGCCAGGTCGCGCATCTGCCGTAGCCGCTCGGCTTCGCCCGCGGCGGGGGCCGGAGCGTCCGGAAGCTCACGGAACGTGATCCCGCCTTTCACGGGCGCCCATCGCAGCGTGCCATCCGCGCGGGGCGGGGATAGGTCCGAGTAAGTTCTGTCGAAATGCTCACCGCCCTCGACCTCGATCGGTCCGGTCGAGAGTGACGTGAACTCCATCGCCCAGACCGCGCCGAACGCCTGGTTCTGCGGATAGAGCTCGACGGCCAGGACCGCGATCGGCCGGCCCGACGACCTCCACGCCCAGAGCGTACCGTCGCTGTTCTCTCGCGTCGGGTCAGTCCATCGGTAGAGGGGTTCGCGCGCTAGAGCGGCCGGGGTCCGACTGTTGCCGTCGATCGCGACGGCCTGGAACGAGCCGGCGATCTGCTTCATCTCGGCGAGCCGCGCAGCCCGAGCGTCCTCTTTCGCGTCAGGTGACGCGGGAGCTTGGGCCAGGGTCCACGGGCCGGCCACCCCGAGCACGATCAACAGCGCCACCAACGCGGGCCACCGACCAGGTATGTGAGCGGCATCGAGACGCATCGCGGACTTCCTCCGATGACGAGATCAGGCAGGTCGCGTCGGACCGTTAACCGTTACGGTTTGGCTTTCTGGCTCGGTGTAAGGTCGCGGGCTGAGTAGCGCCGGGGCACCAGGACGTCGTAGTACGGGTCATCGGGAGCTGCCGGCTGGCCCGCGTCCTTGCTCGGAGCCGTCCAGACATCACGCGACCCGAGCTTGATGGCCACCTCGGCGTGCGAGAACGGGTGCGGCGGCGAACGACCACTTCGGCGGTCCGCTGCTGCGCCGCCGGGCCTCGATCAAGAGAAATGCCTCAGGGTTGGTGCCGTTGGCACAGACGAAGAGGCCGCCATCGACAACCCCGGAGGCGGGATCGGAGTACCGGTCGATCGGATGGGGGAGCAGACGGAGTGCGTAGGATTGTACATTGCCTTCGTTCTTGAGCCAGTATTCGCGCGGCGAGAATCGCCTGGCCAGGTCGCGCATTTGCTGGAAGCGTCCCACCTCCGTGCCCGCAACGGCCGGGGCCGCGGGGATCTCGTGGAATTCGACCCCCTTCCGGGGCCTCCAGCGCACGCGACCATCGACCGCTTTGACGAGGCCGGGGGTCATCGAGACGAATTCGAGCGACCACGACGCATAGAGCTCCGCCCCGACGACCGCGACCGGCCGGCCGGACGCCCTCCAGACCCAAAGGGCGCCGCCATCGAAGTCACGCGTGGGATCAGTCCAGCGATGAGCGGCTCCGTCCGACATGGTCGCCGGTGTCTCCTTGCCCTGGTCGTCGATCGCCACGACCTTGAGCGAAGCGACGACCTGCGTCATCTCCGCGAGTCGCTCGGCACTGCCTCCGACTCCTTGGATGGCGAAGCGACATCCTGGCCGTTTGCGTGCCTCCCGGAAGCATCGATCGGAGCGATCAGCGCGGCATAGACAAGAACCAACCCGGTGTTGCGTAGGGAATGCAGGTTCATAGCGGAAGGCCTCGCATGACGGATCCGGACCGATCGGCGATCATTCCGAGTCGTGACGCCCGTGCCGGGCTCGGTGGACCCTCAGTACCTCATTCGGTGCGGGAATGGGAACGGTCATGCCGCGGCTGGTCGCGAGCGCATCAGTCCGAAGAAGTAGGTTTCCTGGAAGAGATAACCATACTTGTTCGGTGAGGTCCACACATCCTTCCGGTCGAGCTTGAGTGTGGCCGCAGCCGTGGTGAGTGTTGCGGCGGCGTACGTCCACTTCGGCGGACCGTTGCCCCGCCGGATCGCTTCGATCAAGAGCAAGACCTCGGGGTTTGTCCCATTGGCAAAGATGAAGATCGCCCCGTCGATCTGGCCGGAGGCAGCGTCGTGGTAACGGTCGATCGGATGGGGGAGCATTCGAAGCGGGTAGTGTTGTGAGATGACGTCCCAGAACTCGGTCCCCGAGAACCGCTTGGCCAGGTCGTGGATCTGTCGGAGCCGGGCCACTTCGCTGGCGGCAGGGACCGGTGCGCCGGGAATCTCCTGGAAGACGACGCCGGGCTTCTGGGGTGTCCATCGCAGTCTATTATCGGCCGACTCGACCAGCCCGGTCGAGAGCGAGACGAACTCGAACGACCATTTCGAAAGGTCCTCGAGATTGAGCTCGATCGCCATAGCCGCAACCGGCCGGCCCGAAGTCCGCCAGACCCACAAAGAGCCGTCGGGTTTCCCGCGGGTCGGATCGGTCCAGCGGTGGAGCGGCTCGCGCTCCATCGGGACGGGGATTCGCTTTTCCCCCTCGATCGCGACGGTCTCGAATGCCTTGACGGTGACGCTCATCTCTTCGATCCGTTTGGCGCCGACGTCGTTCTTGACGGCCGGGTGAGCCGCGTCCTGAGCTCCCGCGTGGTCGTTCGAAGCCACCCAGTGCGATGGCTAAAGTTACGAACGCGATGGCCAGACGTGACCCACAATCAGAGTGCGGATTCATCGCGATCGGACTCCTTGTGCCAGGGTCAGGGACAGAGGCCGATGCGTCACGCCAGGCCGACACGCCGGCGCCAGATCCATTCGATCGTGAGCAAGGCGATCAACAGTATGAGGAGCCACGCCTGGCTCCAGGCAGGCGTCATTTTGACCGCGGGCGGCCCGGTGATCCGCGGCAGCCGCTCGATCATCGCCGCGAGGTCCTTTGCCCCGTGCAGCTCGCTGCCCCGGGATTGACCGGCGATCCGGCGCAGCAGGTCGTGGTCGGGCAGCGGGTTCTGCTGCTCGGATGGGTCGTCGAGGACCTGAACATCGAGCGACGTACTATCGACCTGGGTGTTGTTTTCGTAAGCCGTCAACTCGATCCGCAAGCCCTGGGTCAGGCTGACCCCGGGTGCGAGCGATTTCGCATCGGCGATCGGGAGCGTCGAGCCGTACGACGCCTCGGTTGTCTGGCGGACCAGGTCGAATTCTTCGCTCCAGGGGAGGAGACGCCCACTGGCTCCGGCAGGCTTGGGCACTCCCTGGGGACGGAGCAGCGGCGAGTTGTCGGACGTGGCATCGCTCGCCGATTTGGGCTCGACGGTCACGGCTACGCGATACTCCAGCGTCGGCGCCGCATTTTCGTCGAAGGTCTTGGCTCGGAGGACGATCGGCTCGCCGGGCCGATAGAGGAGCTTGTCCGTCTCGGCCAGCAGGCGACGTCGGCCGATCGAGGAGTTCTCGGTCAGCCAGTAGACGACGTTGCGCCAGAACTTCTTGTAGTAACGCGCGTCCGGCCCGCCCCACGACTGGGTGAACGCGCTGGCCCATCGCCGTGTGATCGCCGTGGTCATGGCCATGGTGCGACCGCGGCCGAACGGCTGGACCACGACCGCGGGCATCCCTTCGCCATTCGGGCCGGGCGAGGTGGTCCGTGCCAGCACGTCGGCCCCCAGCTTGACCCGTCCGACCCGGTTGTTCCCCTGGAAGCTGGGCAGTGTCTTGAGCAACGAGCGGTTCTGAGCCTCGTCCGACGAGATATGCCAGATCGGATGGATCGATTCCGCCGTGAGCGGATGGACCGTCGTGGTCGTTCCATCCCAGTCACGCCCGGCGGGGATCAGCTCGACGGGGAGCATCTTGCCGACCGCGGTCTCATTCCACTGGCCGGACGCGAAGCTGCTGGGACCCCCGACCATGCACAGCCCTCCTCCGCGCTTGCCGATCCACTCGCCGATCCACCCCAGGTGCCGGTCGCTGAGCGCTTCACGAGGGACGTTGCTGAGGATGATCGCGTCATAGGCGAAGAGCTCCGACGGCGTCTCGGGAAGCCCGCGCCCACGCTCGTCGCTCCTCACCAGCACCGAGAAATCGCCCGCGGCCCCGCCGGGCAGGACGGCCGTGCACTCGACATCCGGATCCTCCATCAACGCCTCCTGGAGGGGCGAGTAGGCCCCACGCATCTGGGTGCCGCCACGTTGCGCGACGCCCTGTTGCGTCATGAATAGGAGGTCCGTTGTCCCTTCCACGTAAAGGACGCGAATCTTGGTATGGTCGATGGCCAGGTCGGCCCCGAAGGCATTATTCGACGTCGACACCTCGCCTGGCTGCGGATCGATGCGCGCCTCGATCCGACAGTCCTGGTCACCCGACTCGAACGCCAGCGCGTACTGGGCCAGGCCGTCGCTGAGGACGATCGGCGTACGGGCGAGCTCCACGTCCGGCTTGCCGTCGGACCCGACCGCCATCATCTTCAGGACGCTCCGTTTCCCGAGGAACCCGTAGCTCCGCACAAAGACCTGCGCGAGGATCTGGGAGAACTTTCGCACTTGTGTCGGTGCGACCATGCTGACGATGGCCACGTCGCCGCCGACGTTCTCGTCGCCGACCGGGACGACGTGGACCGGTACCTTCATCCGGCCATAGGCGCGGGCGATGGCGTCGGACCGGTCGAGGTCGCGCGCGCGGCCGTCCGAGAAGACGACGACCGCCTGAGGCGGTACCTGGCCGAACCGATCCGCCAGACCTTCGAGCGAAGCGCTCAAGAGCGTGTCGGCATCGGTCGGAGCCGGGGGCGGCTCGGTGGGCCGCGGTGGTTCGGCGGCGAGCACGGTGCCGGGCGCGCCTTGGCGAGGGGGCTTGGGTTCCGGCTTCCGCCAGAATCCCGCGTTCACGGCCGCCAGCCGGCTCCCGAACCGGAATGTGCTGACCTGGGCTCCGCGACGAGGGTCGAGAGCCTCGTCGGCGTTCCGGATCGTTTGCAACACCTGGTCCCAGCGGGTCGGTCCCTTGCCGATCGCCATGCTCTGTGAGGTATCCAGCAGGTAGAAAACCTTCGGGCGCTCCACCGTCCCGGGAGTTTCATCGACCCGGACCGGGTTGAACATGATCAGGCCGAGGATCGCCAGGATCGCCAGTCGCACGACCAGCAGCCCGGCGCGGCGGGCCGGCGCGATCGGCTGGCCCGAGGCCCAGCGCCACACCGCGAAACCGGCCACGACCACCAGGGCCAGCGCCACCAGCAGTCCGAGGGAATAGGGCGTTGCCCAGTGAATGGACGACTTCACGTTCATGGATCCCCGCTTGGTTCAGTATCCCATCTTCAATTCATAAATCATTGGCACACGTTGTGGCAAGGTCTCCCGACCTTGCCACACGGCCGACCGCAGGTCTCCCCTCGCCCCCCGCCGGGAGACCTGCGGTCCAGCTAACGGCGGGGTCAGGAGACCCGCGCCGAACGATGTTTTCCGTGAAAAAAGACTACCAATTGCTCCCCTCTTCCCAAGAGCCAACCCGTTCACTTGCCCGCACCTCCGCCGGAGAGCACCTCGAAATAACGTTCGACCAGCTCGCGGAACTCGGGCGGTGTCGCCTCGTCGCGAGCCGACACCATGTCCTTCAGGATCAGGTCCTGGATCTTATCCTGAATCTGTCGGGTGACGCCCGAAAGCACGTTCCCGAGGCCGTTGACAACAGCGAGATCGTAGGGACCGCCATCCCGGCGCCAGACGAAGGTATTCAGTGCGGCCGTCAGGGCTGTCGCGGCGTTGGTCAATCCCGCTTTCTCCAGGTCCCGGATCAATGCGGTGGCCATCCCGCCCCACTCCTTGAGATCCGCGTCGGTCTTGACGTCCTTGAGCCGGGTCGTCAGTTCGGCCAGCCGGTTGTCGAATTCGACGAGCGCGGCGAGCTCCGGCGCGACGATGCCTCGATGCAGCACGTCGAGCTGGCGGGCGAGCACCTCGAGGATCCGCGCCAGGTCCTTCGCATCGCGACGGGCCTCCGGCTTCTGCCCGCCGAGATAGAGCGCGCCGACTCGCTCCGTGCGCTCGACGATCCGGGTGACTTCACTTTGCTCGATCATCTCGCGAATCCGATCGCTCGTCGCGCCCTCGGCACGCAGGCTGGCGTCCTTGAGCCAGTGCTCCAGGGTCTTGGCGGCCTCCTCCAACCGCTCGATTTGCTCGGCGTCGGTCAGCGCGTCCCAGCCGCTCCGACCGCCCCGACCCCGGCCTCCGGAGCCCGACGTTCCCTGTCCGTCCTTGTCGGGGGAACCCTCATCGCCCTTTTCGCCTTTCTCACCCTGACCGGACGGCTGATCCGGTCGCCTAGGCTCAGGGTCCGCACCCGGGCTTTGACCAGACCGGCCCTCGCCCTTTTCGCCTTTCTCGCCCTGACCGGAGGGCTGATCCGGTCGGCCGGGCTCACGGCCCGCCCCCGGCTCCTCACCCGGCTCTTGACCGGACTGGCCCTTGCGCTCGCTCTTTTCGCCCTTCTCGCCCTGACCGGAAGGCTGATCCGGTTGGCCGGGCTCAGAACCCGACCCGGGCTCCTCGCTGGGCATCTGACCAAACTGGCCCTCGCGCTCGGCCAGTTCATCAGCCAGGTCGCGGGCCATGGCCAACTCCTGCGCGACATCGCGAGCCAGCTCGCCCTTGACCTGCCGGGCCAGTTCGTGGAGCTGCGCGGCACCCGTCTTGGCAGTCTCCGTCGCCTCTTTCGTGCTGCCGCGGGACAGGGCCCCCGAAGCTTTCTCCGCCGTCTCGGCCGCCTTGGTCATCCGGAGCTTGGCCAGGTCCGAGGCGGTCTCCAGCTTCTTCAGCTTCTCTTCCAGCTCGCGGGCCTTGTCGACGATCTTTTCCTGCCGCTCCCGGGCCTCGCGGCGGGGGTCCTTCCCGGGCTCGCCCGCCGAACTCTCGTCGGTTGGCTCGCCTTTCTCACCCTTCGGTCCCCGACCTTCACCTTTCGACCCGGCGCCCGTCGATCCCTGCTGCTTCTTCGGCTCCTCCGCCTCCTTCTTGGCGGGCTCGGGCTTCTTCTCTTCCGCGTCTTGGTCGGTCTCCGCCGGCTTGCCCGCCTTCCCTGCCTTCGCCTCCTGCTCCATCTGCAAGCCGGAGAGCGTTGCGTACACAAAGTCTTCCTCTTGGGCCAGCTCCTCGATCTGCTCGGCGATCTCTTCGGCTTCCTCCTGATCTTTCTTGGGTTTGCGGATCTTCTGGGCTTGCTGGCGGTCGAACCTGCGCACTTTCTGGCTGGCCTGGGGATCCTGTCCAATGAGGATCTGGAGTGTGATTCGCGCGGCGATGAGATGACGGAGGGCATCGCCCATGTGACCGGGGGCCTGCGCGTTCTGGCCGTGATCGAGCGCCGCGACCGCCGCGAGCATCGACTCCTCGGCCGCGTGGAGGGGCTCGACCCGCTGACCGACGATTCCCTCGACCCCCTCGGTGAACTCGCGCGTCATCTGGACCAGCGTCTCCTCGAAGCCGGCGATCTTGAGCGGGTCCTCGGCGATGGTCTTGGCCCCCGGCTTGTGCTTGGCCAGCCGATTGGCCCGGTTCAGGTTGAATCGCTGGCGGGCGATCAACTCCGCCAGGGTCGCGAACTCATCTTCCCCCTCGAAGCCGGCGTCGGCGGAATCGGCCAGCTTGTACTCGCGCTTGAAGGGGCGGATGTCGATGTAGCGCAGGTCGCTCTCGGTCCGCCTCGCGCCCGCGGGATAGTTGTCCTCGGCGAACGCGTAGTAGGTCAGGCTGTCCGTCGGCGAGGCGGCCAGCTTCTCCAGCATCAGCATTTCCTGGAGTGCGGCCGTGGTCACGGGCTCGGTGCCATCTTTCCGGAAGTCCTTGAGGATCAGCGTCTGCTCGTCCCCGTTATTGTACTGGAAGACGATCCCGGCCCGGGTGAGGCCGAAGTCGTCGCCCACGCGGATGCGGTTCAAGATCTCGGCGATGGGATGGACCTCCAGGGCCTCGTCGGGTTGCTCGAAGGTCACGCGCGGCGGACGATCTTCGAACACCTCGATCTTGTAACCCTTCTTCGGCAGGGCCCGGCCATCGGGAGTGATGGCCTCGATCTGATAGGTCAAACCCTTGGTCAACGTGAGCCCGGCGGTGTGCGTGTTGCTGTTCGACCCGACGTCGGGCACGAGCGGGATGACTTGAGGCGCGGGCGCCGGCTTGTCCTTCTTCGAGCGGATCGAGGGATCGGTCACGACCAGCGATGCCTTGGCCGGCGGGGAATCAAACGCGATCTGGAACGTGGCATTGGTCCCCTCGACCACTCGAAGATCGCCGCCCTTCACCGTGCTCGGCTTGATGCGCGTGTAGGCGGGCGGAGCGAGCTTCACATCGAACGACTTGAGGGCGAGCGGGTATCGGACCCCGATCCGGTACGTCGGGCTCGACGCCGGTCCGGCGACCACACGATAGGACAGCGGTTCCCTAACTTTCTCCAACTTGGACTCGCGTTTCGACGCGGAGCCGCCATCCGGGATGCCCAGGTCAGCAGCCTTCCAGGGGCTGTCCGGCTGGCCCTCAGGACGAGTGAAAAGAACGACGTCGCGCTTGAGCCGCCCGGCTAACTCCACAATGATCGGAACGTTGTCACCCTGTTCCACCGTCAGGTTCCCCGGCGCGACGTTCAACGTCGTGTACGCCCGACGGCTCAGCAGTGCGCGCTGGAGCGCAATGCGCCACTCGAGATCCATCGCCGCGGCGACGATCAGGATAAGTGCGGGCAGCGCCGCGAGTACGGCGACAGCCCAGACGCGTCGCCAGGGCACGATCCGATCCAGCGGGAGCGGCTCCGCCTGGATCTCGGTGTCTTCCTCCAGGGCAACCACAAGGCTCGGAGTCACGCCTTCGGATTGCAGGATCGGCTCGGGGAGCCCGGCGTACTGGACGACGGTCCGGATCCGCTGGCCGAGCTGGGGGAAGCGGCTCTCGATCTCGGCCGCGGTTCGCCGCTGGGTCCACCACCGCAACGGCGCGATGACCCGCGCCCAGAGGACGCCCAGTGCCGCGACGAGCACGCCAGCGAGTCCGGCGGCCCGCACGTTCCATGGCAATTCCAGGCGGTAATCGACCGCCGCCAGCACGGCCAGGCCGAGCGCCCCGACCAGGAACGACCAGCCCAGACCCTCCCGGACCTGGTATCGACGTAGCGACGTCCAGATGTGTTCGAATCGCGTAAGGAACTTCAGTTCCCGGGGTTCGGAGGTCGCGAGGCTCATCGATCGTCCCCTTCTTTCTATTGCGAGCGGTCGGTCCTGGGCGGGATCAGGAGACCCTCGCCCGTCGCTGATCTGGAATCTCGAATCTCGAATCTCGACCATCCGGCACGTCTAGGCCGCCGTCCGGTTAGCCAGGAAGTTCTCCACCAGGAGTAAGCCGACTAACGTCAGTGCGAGCCAGGGCCAGATCTCGTCGCTCCGCAAACGATCGTCGGAGATCTCGCGCGTTCCCGGCTGAGTGGCATCCGGCGGAGCTGGCCCGGGCAAGGCGAAGCCGAATTGCTCTGCGAACTCCTTCGCCGTGCAGCGGTCCGTCTCGGATTCCAGTGGATCAGAGTTGATGACGTGAACAAGTCCCTCGGACTCAACCGCGCCTGGCTTCCGATCATCCGCCACGATCATCTGGCGGATCCGGCCCTCTTCGGCCAGTCCGGAGACATACGAGACCATCTGGTGAAGCAAGGGCAGGTACAATCGCCCGCGCGGCCAGTCGCTCCAGGCCCGGTCGCAGGCAGAGGTGAACCAGAGGACTTTTCCTCGTCCCTTTGTCCGCTCCAGGAGTGCGGGCTCACCGCCCCGGAACGAGGCCAGCACGCGGGCCTCGGGGCCGGGCTTGATGCCGCGTGATCGTGGCGAACCGCGGCCGGCGAAGATCGCCGTGCTCGGGATCTGCAAAGGGGGCGAAGACCGGATGTCGCGTCTCCCATCGCTCGAGCCGCCAGGGCAACTCAGGGGCGTTCGCGGGAGCGACGACCTCGCCGGCATCCAGGCCGACCGCCGCAAGTTCGCGCGTTCCCTCCGGTCCGACGCGGTCGCCGGTGAATACGAGCAGACCGCCCCCACGCTCGACGAACTCGCCCAGCCGATGCGCGTCGGACGCGCCGAGGCTGCCGACGTTCGCCAGGACGACAGCCGCAGTCTGGTTGAGGTCGGGCAGATTGACGCCACTCACAAGATCAACCGTCGCCACATCGAATGGCGTTCTGGCAAACCGCTGCGCCGGGGGCGCGAGCCGCAGTGCGGCCTGGAGGAAGTAGGTTTCCGACTCGTACGAGGCACGGCCGGGGTCGCCGTCAACGATCAGCACACGGGCCGGGGCGGCGACCGAGAGGGCCAGGAAGCGTCGGTCGTCGAACGGTAACTCATCGCCTATCGACGCTTCGACGTGCCCGCGCCAGAGTCCCTCAGTCAGTTTTTCGAGTGGGAACTCCACGCTTGCGGTCGCGCCTCCTTCCAGGTCGAGCGTTCGCTCCAGGTCGCGCTTCTGGTCGCCGGCCTCGATGTGGAGCCGGACCGGACACTTCGAGACCGGCAGCGGTGATGCGTTGAACACGTCCGCCGTGATGGAGGCCGACTCGCCCGGCCGGACGGTCTTCGGTGCGATCCTTACGGCCGTCACGGCGACGTTCCGGGGAAACGGGCGTCCGAAATCGTGCAGGTGGACCTCGACATCGTCAGGGAGAAACACCGTCTCTCCGCGGCCGAGCCCGGAACGCTGGAGGTCGGTCAGAATGTGAAGCTCCTTGACTGCTTTCCGGGATCGGACCACGATGTCGCGCGCCCAGGCCATCGCGATACTGTAGTCCGTGCTGGCGGCCGTCGGCTCGATCGCGGACGTACGCAGCTCGGCCACCTGTGCAAGTGGGTGAATCGTGCGGTCGAAGCTGCCGACTTCCAGTTGCGTGTCCTGACCGGCCCGCGCCAGGATGGCCCGTACTTCGGCCAGCGCCTGATCGATCGGCCGCGCGCCCCCTTGAAGGCCCATGCTGGCCGAGCGGTCGAGCAGCACCACGACCAGACGCTCTCCCGCCACCGGCTCGGTCGCGATCAGGTAAGGCCGGGCGAACAACGCGGCGATCAGGGCCACACACGCCAGCCGCAAGGCCAGAAGCAGCCAGCGCCTCAGCCGCCTTCGCCGCGCGTTGTCCCGCAGCACGATCTTGAGGAACTGGAGCGTGCCCAGGTCGACCGGACGGGCCCGCGCGAAACATCAGGTGGATGATGATCGGGATCGCCAGGGCGGCCAGGGCACCGAGCATCCCGAACTGGACGAACTGCATGATTCCTCACCTCACGATTCACGATTCGATCCGACGTACCTGGGCGAACCTATTCTTTCAGTCCGCCGCGACTCCTGCATTTCCATCGCTGGCGATCACTCTCCGGGTCGAAATTCTCGGACATGGAAAGCGCTGTCCGAATCGAACGCGGGCCGGAAATCCAGGCTCCAGACGACCCGCCCCTTCCACGAACCCTGGAGCGGATAAATGGACATGGGCGCGAACGCGTACTGCCATTCGAGGCCATCCCGGCCCTTCCTTGCCTCGATCATGAGGAAGACTTCGGGGTCGGTGGTCAGCACGTACGCGAACAGCGCACCGTCCGTCACATCAGAACCGGGCTTCCCATAGCGGGCCAGGGGCTTGGGTTGCATGCGGAGCGGTTGCCACGACTGGCCCCGGAAATCATCGCTGGCGGTGAAGTCGCGCGTCAGGGTCTGCATCTGGCGAAGGCGTTGCTGGGGGGTATCCGCCGGCCTGGCGGCACCGGGGACCGGCTTGAAATCCACTCCCCCGCGCGACGGTTTCCAATCGGGCGTCGTGGCCAGTTTCCCGGTCAGGGGGCTGGTCGAAAGCGAAGTCCATTCCTGGTACCAGCTCCCATCTCGCTTATGGAAGACCTGGACCGCCGCTCCTGGCCGGTCACTCTCCCCAAGCCAGAGGAAGATGGCCCCGTCCTGGGAGTCACCGACCGTGTTCGTGAAGCGCAAGACCGGCTCCGCCAGGAGTCGATACGATTCCCCCTGAGAGTCGGCGTCGCGAACCTGTGCGTGAGTCATGGATTTCTTCATGATTTCGAGACGTGCCCCGGGACTGTCGGCATTCGCCTGGTCCGCCCGGGACTGCCCGGGGAGGCCAAGCACCAACGATACGAACAGCACCAGGCTCATTGGTCGTGCTCCTCGGAGAAGACCTCAAAACGTCCGCGCTCGCTTCACCAGGTAATCCAGCAGCGCCCGGTCCGGCGGGTCCTGCGTCGTCAATTCGATGCGGTCGATCGCGCGCTTGCGGCACTCGAGCTCGAGCGCTTGCCGCCAGTCGTCGACGGCCCGTTGATACGCCTCACGAATGCCCTCGGCCTGGGTGGTCAGCGTCTCGCCACTCTCCAGGTCGCGGAAGCGGATGTGGCCGTCCACCGACAGGTCGCGCTCCCACGGGTCCATGATGTGAAAGATAATTACTTCGTGGTTGCTATAGCGCAGATGATCGAGGCCGCCGACGATCGGCGCGAGGTCGCCGAACAGGTCGCTGAACACCACCACCATCCCGCGACGCCTGGCGAATTCGGCCGCCTGATGCGAGCGCGCGATCGTTGTCGGCCGCCGGGCGGACCTCGGCGGCGGCGATCGTCGCCAGCACCTCATCGAGCTGGGTCGGTTTCGCCCGGGGAGCCAGGTGGGCCGTCACCGTATCGGAGAATACGGTCAGGCCCACGGCGTCGCGCTGCTTCGAGCGCCAGGTGCGCCAGTGCGGCCGCCAGCGATGCGGCGTAGTGCAGCTTGCTCCGGCCGGTGTTGGCACAGCTCATCGAGGCACTGGCGTCGAGCAGCAGGTAGAGGTTCAGGTTCGTGTCGGCGTCGTACTCCTTGATATACAAGCGATCGTGACGTGCATAGAGCTTCCAGTTCAGGTGGCGGAGATCGTCGCCGGGCGTGTACTCGCGGTGCGAGGCGAACTCGACGCTCAGCCCGAGATACGGGCTGCGGTGCAGGCCGTGCATCGAGCCCTCGACGATCGATCGGGCGCGCAGCTCGATCGACTCGAGTCGCGAGAAGAACACCGGGTCGATCAGCGATCGGGGATCGAAAGACATCGCGGCTCACGCCTCCTGCTTTACGGTTTCGACCAGGCGGCGGATGACCGCATCGGCGTCAACCCCATCGGCGCGGGCGTGGAAGTTGAGCACCAGGCGATGCCGCAGCACCGGACCGGCCAGGTTCTTCACGTCGTCGAAATCGACGTGATACTTGCCCGCCAGGATCGCCCGTGCCTTGGCGCCCAGGACCAGGTATTGCGAGGCTCGGGGGCTTGCCCCGTAGAGCAGGTATTTGTGGATGCCCTCGATCTCCTTCGACTCGCCCGGCGCGACGCCCCGACCAGACGGACGGCGTAGCCCATGACCGAGTCAGCGATCGGTACCCCGCGTACCAGGTCCTGGAGCCGCAGCAGCTCCTCGGCTTTCAGCACCGGCCGCGCCTCGCCCGTATGCGTCCCCGTCGTCCCCTTGACGATCAGCAGCTCCTCCTTGGGAGTGGGGTACTTGACCTTGAGGTTGAACATGAACCGGTCGAGCTGGGCCTCGGGCAGTGGGTAAGTCCCTTCCATCTCGATCGGGTTCTGGGTCGCGACCACGAAGAACGGCGGGTTGAGCGAATAGGTGCGCCGGCCGATCGACACCTCGCGTTCCTGCATGGCCTGCAAGAGCGCCGCCTGGGTCTTGGGTGGCGTGCGGTTGATCTCGTCGGCGAGCAGGAAGTTGGTGAAGATCGGGCCCGGGAGGAATTCCAGCTTGCGACGGCCGGTCGCCGGATCCTCCTCGATGATGTCCATGCCCGTGATGTCCGAGGGCATCAGGTCGGGTGTGAACTGGATGCGGCGGAACTCCAGCTCCAGGGTTCGCGCCAGCGTCCGGGCCATCAGCGTCTTGCCCAGCCCGGGCACGCCGAGCAGCAGGATGTGGCCGCGACAGAGCAGCCCCACCAGCAGGTGGTCGATGATCGACTCCTGGCCCACGATCACTTTGGCGATCTCTTCACGGATGCGCTGCTTCGCCTCGCAGAGGCGCGCCACGATCGCGGCGTCCTCGTTCGTGAGCGCCCGGCGAGGTGTTCGACTTGTCGTCACGGGTTCTCGGGTAATCCATCGGTCGTGGGCCTCTCGGGGTAACGACGGCCGCGGCGCGGTTCGCCGCGGGGTTCAGGGCTCATACCTGCTGACGAAGAAGGGTCTGGAGGGGTCCAGGGAGGGACCCGGTTCGGGAGCTCCCAGACGGCCTTGCCTCGATAGGAACCCTTGACGGCGAAGATGGTCATCGGCGCCAGGGCGTACTGCCATTCCGGGCCGTCCTTGCCCGACCGTGCCTCGAGGAACAGGAAGACTTCGGGGTCGGTGCCGTAGACGAAGGCGAACAGCGCGCCGTCGAGGATCCTGGTCCCCGACTCACCGTAGCGGGAGATCGCCGTGGGGAGCAGCCGGAGTTCCGACCACCCCCTGCCACCGAAGTCGTCCGTGGCGCGGAAGCCACCGGCCAGGGTACGCATCTGGCGGCTCGCTGCGCCGCCAGACTCCGCCGGTTTGGGGCGCCGGGCACCTGACGAAACTCGAGCCCCGGCGTCGTGGGGGCCCACCAGGCTCGCCCGTTCCGGTTGGCCGAGAGAGGCGACGGTGATAGCGACGAGAATTCGTGGATCCACACGACCTGCGGATCTCGGGCATCCCTGAAGACCTGAATCGCGACCTCGGGCCGGCCATGATCCCCGGTCCAGAGGAAGATCGCCCCATCCTCGAGGGTGTTCGTGTGCTGCTTGCCCAGGCGGAACACTGGCGTTTCCTGAAGCTTGAGTACGACATGCCGATCGTCACCCACCTTCAGTTCATAACCTTGAACGGAATCCTTCATGAACTTCAAACGCTCGGCACCCGCGTCAACGGCCTTCTGTCCATCGGCCGGGGCCTGGGCGGTCAGCGCCAGCGCAAGATAAACGGAAGCAAGTATAGTCATGTTCATTCTCTCACGGCGGGGCCGCCTCCTCCTCATCGCGTCTTATTTCCGTTCCGTTTCGACATCGAAGCCGAATAGAGTATACGGCTGCTTGCTGTCCTGCACGCGCGACCAGGAGATTTCTGGGACGTTCCAAGCCTCGCGGCCCCGGTGATTGATGCCGCAGATTGATGCTGTTCATTCGGGTCGCGCCGAAACGCCACTCGGGGGCACTGGTCGACGGCCGGCGAGCCTCGATCAACAGAAACACTTCGGGATCTGTGCCCAGTACGAAAACGAACAAGCTCCCGTCGATCAGGTCGCCCTTGGTGTTCTCATAGCGATAGATGGGCTGGGCGAGCAGTCGCATGTCGCGGTCGATCCCCTCACGGTTGGTCTGGCGACCGGTGAACTCCTGCGCCAGGGCGCGCATCTGGCGGAGCCGTGCGGCGGCGGTGTCGGCCGGCGCGGGGCGCCGGGGATCGGTTTCAGCTCCAATCCGGCTCGGAAGGGGGACCAGACCACCGCCCCGCCGCGCTCGCCGCTGATCCGGCCCAGCGCCAGCGAGTGGAACTCGTTGGCCCGATGGAAGGGCGGCGTATAAAACCGGTAGATCGAGGCCACGGCCTCCGGCCGACCCTGGTCGGTCCAGATGAAAACATCGCCGTAGACCGTGCCGATCACGGGATTCGACCACTTCAGCACCGGCTCGGGCTGGAGCGTCAGCAGCCGGTCGCTCCCTTCCAGGCGGAGGGTATACGCCGCGGCCTCTCGCTTCGCGAACGCGCGAAACTCTTCGGCGCGGGCCTTTTCGTCCACCGGCGGGTCGGCCCCGACGAGGCTGGTCATGCCCAACCAGGGGGTGAGCACGATCAGGGCCCGCATCACCGATGATTTGGTCATGATCGATCGACTCCCTCAGCAACTGCGACTGGGCCAGTTCGGCTCACGGTTTTGCAACGGCAACGACAGGGAGGAACGTCTTCGACGCCAGGGCACCCTCGTCCTTGGGCCCGATCTTCGGCTCCGACTTCTGACCGGCGCGACCCCCGAGCTCGGGCGGCAGGTAGCTTTCTTGCAGCTCGCTGCCGTGCCCATCGCCGTTATCGTCGATCTTGGCGTGTTCGGTCGGCAGGTCTTCCTCGTCAACGTACTGCTGCATCACCTTGGCGACGACGGCCAGATAGAGCTCGAAAACCGAGACCTTGCCGTCCTTGTCGCGGTCGATCCCTTCCGGAGGTTCGGCGAGGACGTCGGCCAGCGCATGAGGGAACAGCGTCTCGTTGACCTCCAGGTCGGCCTCGGTCGCCGTGATCACGATCCGGCCGGTCGCGGCGAGCGGTTTGAGGTTGAAGCCGCTCGCGGATGTCGTGATGAAGAAGACCTGCTCGCGCACCTTGAGGCCCTCGAACAACTTGGCGAATTCCTTTTCATCGAGGTCAGGACCGGGGATATTCCAGTGGGAATGCCGGCCGTCGTAGTGGCTGTGACCCAGGACGATCACCCACAGAGTATCCTCCGGGGCCAGACGTTTCCGCAATTCGGCCACGTCGGCCGCGATCCCCTCTCGATTCGAGAGTCCCCGAGCCGCCCAGCGCGGGACCGTCTCCGGGCCGGCCTTCGACTCCGAACCGGACCAGGACCTCGGCGGAGGCGAAGCCGTACCGCTCGGTCAATGCCTTGTACAGACGCTCGACGGTTGCCGCGAAACGATTGCGGTGCTCGTCGTCGCCCGGCAGCCCGCAGGCGATCAGCGCCCGCCTCGTTCCGGTAGCCGCGAGAACGGCATCGGCGCTCGACCGCGGCTCATCACCGCCGGAGGCCGATCCGGCGGCAAGGGACGCAATCACGCCCACGGCCAGGCCGGCCGCGATCCGGAACGTTCGGAGCCATCGTATCGCGTGGAATCGGGTCATGGGTCAGTCTCGACTATGGGCCGTCTTCGCCGATCTCGGGGATGATCCGATCCTGGTAGAAGCGGAACCGGTGCTTCGCGTCGTGATAGAACGTGTTCTGGTCGTCCCGGATGGCGCTCCAGACCTCTTTACCCTTGTGAGTGAGCCAGAGGTTCATGTCCGAGAACCGGGCTGCACCGAAGACCCAGCGCGGACCGGTCGGGCCCTTGCGAGCCTCGAGCAGCAGGAGGATCTCGGGATCGGTACCGGCCGACGAGACCAGGGCGAAGAGCGCGCCATCGAGGACGTCGGGGTCGGTGCTCTCATAGCGGTAGAGGGGCTGGGGGAGCAAGCGGAGTTCCCAGGCCACGCCCTGGTCGCTACGACTCCTCCCGGAGAACTCGCGGGACAGGCTGCGCATCTGAGCCGCCCGCTGAGACGCGGACCCGGCCGGAGCAGGGGCCCCTTCGACCGGCTTCAAGTCGACCCCGAGCGCCTGGGGGACCCAGTGTTCCGCCGCCTCACGGTCCACGACCAACACCTGTGTCGACAGCGAGTGCAGCTCGTGGCACATCACCCGCTGACGACCTTCCGCGGGGTGCGAGAAAATACTGCCGACAGCATCCGGCCGGCCCCGGTAAAGCCAGACGAAGACCTCACCCACTTGCCCCCCGACCCGCGTGGGATTGGTCCATCGATAGATCGGCTCGCGCTTCAACTCCAGCTTCTCCTTGCGCGCCTCGTCACGATAGATCGCGTATGTGGCCGCGTCGTTCGTGTGCAGCTCCAGCAACCGCTTGCTCCTGGCCTTCACGGCCGGACCCTTGTCGGCCGCCGGTGTCGGCACTTGGCCCAGGACACCCGCCAGAAGAATCCAGCTCACCGCGGTGTTCATCACGTCACCAGCCTGCGGATAAGAACCGCCCCGTTAAATCGCCCAGACAGGTTACGGATCACGTCGTCTGACTACAAATATCGCCGATACACCAGGGGTTGTCAACGACCCGTCTCATCGGGCTTGGTCCTGTCCTCGACGGGCGGAATTGACCGGTCGCGGAACACACGGTAGCGGTGCTTGGAGTCTTGCCGAGGCGCGTTGGGCTCGATGTAAGGGGCCGTGAAGACCTCTTTGCCCTTGTACCGCACCACGAGATTCAAGTCGGTGAACCGGCCGACGGCGT
Organism: uncultured Isosphaeraceae bacterium; assembly: GCA_963845695.1. Lineage (GTDB taxonomy): Bacteria > Planctomycetota > Planctomycetia > Isosphaerales > Isosphaeraceae > CAWJTV01. The sequence goes on from CAWJTQ010000033.1 coordinate 522,674, forward strand.
ACTGCCAGGCCGGCTCACCACCGGCCGCGGTCGCGCGCGCCTCGACGACCAGCATCGCCTCCGGGTCGGTCCCTGCGGACGTGACAAAGGCGAAGACCGTGCCATCGAGGATGACAGGGTCGGTGCTCTCGTATCGGTAGAGGGGCTGGGGCAACAACCGTAACTCCCACCGCCTCTCCTTACCGTCCTTGGTCGAGGCCGAGAAGTCACGGCTCAAGGCGCGCATCTGGACCAGCCGCTGAGAGGCGGTGCGGGCGGGCTTCGGCGCGGCCGCGATCGGCGTCAGGTCGATGCCCGGGGCTTCAGGCACCCAGCTTCCTTCCTGCTTTGCGGGGTGAACCACGTCGAGAACCGACAGCGACAGCGAGAGGAATTCGTGGTAAAGGTCCCGCGTTCCCGTCTGGGGGAACGAGAAAAACGCGCCGATGACCTCCGCCCGGCCCCGGAACGTCCAGATGCAAACGACACCATCCGAGCCTTCCCGCACCGGATTCGTCCAGACGTAGATCGGCTCGCGCCGGAGGTCCACCTTCTCCTTCCGGCTGGCGTCCCGGTAGATGGTGTAACTTTCTGCCTCCGTGAGGTAAAGATCCAGCAGCCGCTCGCGCTTGGTTTTCCCGGCCTGCCCCTTCTCGGAGCCGACCGCCGACTCTCCCTGGCCCAGGACACCCAGCAGGAGAATCCAGGTCATCGCGGCATTCATCACATCACCAGCCCGCGGGTAGAACCCCGCCAAGATGAGCCACCGCCAGGACAGGTTACGATGCACGTCGTATGACTACAAATATCGCCGACGCGCGGGGATGTCAACGAAATTCTTCGGGAGGCCGTTTTCCTCGGCCGATTACAACCGATCTGGAACCGGCCACTCGCCTCCGCGACGCTACGGTGATGGCTTGCGCCACCGGTCGTCCGGCGTCAGTCGAAATCCTCCGGCGAGTCGCTCGTCTTCTGGACCGCATCGAGACTGTGATAGATCTGGTTCTCGGCCCCCAGCGTCCGCGGACCCGAAAAGACCTCGTGGTTCTCGAGCCGGACGTGGATCTCGAGATCGGTGAATCGGGTGACGGCATACTCCCAGTGCGCGGTCTTCCCCTCGCCACGCACTTCGAGAAGGAGGAACGCCTCGGGATCGGTTCCCTGGACCATGGTGAACAGAGCGCCGTCGGTCTTCCCCTCATATCGGTAGAGGGGCTGGATCAAGGGCCGCAAGGGCCAGGTCGAGCCCTTCTCGTCGATCGTGTTGGCCGAGAACCCGCGCAAGAGGGCCCGCATCTGCCGCAGACGGGCGGGGGCGGTCTCGGCCGGAGCCGGGGCGTTGGGGATCGGCTTGAAGGTCACCCCGGCCTGCGAGGTGCGACCCACGGTACGGCCCTGCCAGGTGATTTCGATCGGCTCGGTCACCAGGGAATGCCGTTCGTGGAGGATGACGCGGAGGCCGCTGGGCCATTTGTAGGTGAAGAAACTCACCACCGCGACGGGCCGCCCCTCGCGCACCCAGAGGTAGAGCGCACCATCGTCGCCGCCCCGAACGGGTTGCGACCAGCGCAGGAGGGGCTCGGGGAGCCTCCGGGCGTCCTCCTTAGCGCCGGGTCCGATGTGAACCGCGAATTCCCGCGCATGACGCTCGAAGACGGGGAACCATTTCCCGGTGGCGGCCTTCGCGGGCGAGGTGGCCTCCTGAGCGTACGCACGGGGGATGGGTGCGGTCCACCCCGATCCGAGCAGGAACCCGACGAGGATCATCGCGCCGAGGCGGCCGGAATTCGATGACATTGCGTGACTCCACGATGAGAGCTGTGAGAAGCCAAGCCGCGACCGGTCTCGGATCGGTCAATTCGGGCGATCGGGGGCGCGGAGGGTCACGTAAGGCTCCTTTGGATTATGATAGTCGGTCGCCCATTCCACGTTCCAGACCTTGCGACCCTTGTGCTCGGCTCGCAGATTGACCATGGACATCCGCGCAATCCCGTAATGCCAGACCGGCATCCCGTTCACTGGCCGATCCTCGATGACCAGCAAGACTTCGGGGTCGGTCGTCTGGACGAACGCGAACAGGGCTCCGTCGAGCAGGTCGGGGCGTTTCGTCTCATACCGATAGAGGGGCTTGGGCAAGAGCCGCAGCTCCGACTGATCCCGGGGCAGGTCGAAGAACGCATGGAACTCACGCGCCAGCGCGTGCATCTGGCGGAGCCGCTCGGCGGCGGTCGCGGCCGGCCTGGGGGCGTTCGGAATGGGCGACAACCGGAGTCCGGGCGTCCGGGGAGCCCAGACTGTCTCCGAATCCCGGCTGGCCGTCAGCCCGGACGTCGCGAGCGACTGGAACTCGTTGTCTTCCACCGTCTTCCCCTCTTCCGTGTACCGGAAGAGGGAAGCGACCGCCTCGGGCCGCCCATCGGAAACCCAGACGAACACGGCGCCGGCGACCGTGCCCCGGAGCGGATTGGTCCAGTTCAGGACCGGAGCCGGCCTGAGGACCAGCTCTTTGGGCGGCTCGGAAACCGTGACGATCCGATACCGCGAGGCCGATCGCCTCAACTCCTCCGAGCGCAGCGCGGCGACGGCATCGCGCGGCGTTTCCTCCCGCGCCGACTTTGCCTTCTCCGGCGTCTCTGGACCCCTCACGCCCTCCACCTGGCCTACGGTAGCGAGCAAGACGCTCAGGATCGTCGCAGTATTCATGGGATCACCGGCCTTCGACTGGCCCCCGGCGCGGATCCGAGGCGCGATTCCTGTCAGATTACGAACCAAGTCGTATGACTACAAATATCGCCGAGGTACGACGTTTGTCAACCGAGTTCTCCCCGAGGGGGCACTTGCGCGGGTTGCGGCGGTGGTGATCTTGGTTCAAAATGTCAGATACTGTCGCCGCCGCGCTTGCAGGTCGTGGTCATCCGCAGCCTGGTCCGCAGTGCCATAGGTGATGCGGAGGGAGTGCGAGCAGATGTCGGCTTCGAAGAAGCGTCTCCGGCGGCCTATCCGCCACGGTCTCATTCAACGAGACATAAAAGGGGTTATCAGGCTTTCAATTACTCATTAAAATCGAGAGTCCTCGGCGATCACGACGGCACCGTCTGGGGGCGGTGGCTTTGATGCCTTCCGAGAGTCCCGACTCAGGACCGGCGGGACGTCCGGATCCGGCGTGGGTTCTGGGCGGGGCCGGCTTGGAGGTGGGCCTGACTTGCCGAGAATTGTGGCACAATTTGGCACTCGGTGACCACTTTTGGCCGCGGCGCCCTCTCCGATCCCCATGGCCCCCAGCGAGTTCGGGCCGAGTCCCGAACTCGCTGGGCCGAGCTCGGCTGCACGCGGCACAGCCCCGTGGCTCGCAGCCTGGGTTTCCGGTCGGTGACGGTTACACATGGTCTCTATTATTAAGTATACCGCAGGTTTGAGAATTCGTTAATGCACCTAACGCGGATTCCGGGGCGATTGGCTCCGGAACTCTCGACCACAGAGGGAGATAAAAAAATCCAAAAAATCGGAAGGCTGGGTTACTCGAATGACCGATTTGGCCCGAACTGAGGGGGAAGAGGTGCGGGTCGGAGCGTCTCAGAGCTTGTGATAGGATTGGATTGCAGATTCCGAATTCCAAATTCCAGAATCATAAACCCTTGGCGGATCAGGGCTAACATTCATTTGGGATCTTGCATTCGTTATCTTGGAATCGATTCTTTCACAGCCTCTCACTCCCCAGGTTTCCCCCACCCGCCGCGCTGAGATCGGTGGTGTTCGACGCGGAGTCTCTTAAAATCGGCGCGATCAGGCTCGGCCTAGCAATGGCAGACAGGTAAGTCGCTGGCGGCATCACGATCCTTGAGCCTTTTGGGAGACCAGGCACCATCGTTTTGAAGGCACTTGCCGAGTCCAGATTTCGTACGCTCCCAACAGGAGGAGGTGTTTCCATGTGGCGCAACTTGATTCTGGCGGCGGGCCTGTTTGCGTGCCTGATCGCGGCCGGCACGGTCGCGCAGGAGTATCGGAAGACCGTCACGGTCGAGGTCTATCTGCCGGAGGGCGCCCGGCTGTTTATCGAGGGTCAGGAGACGAGGTCCAAGGGGCCGATGCGCCGCTTCGTGTCGCCGCCGCTGCCGCCGGGCAAGTACACCTACACCATCAAGGCGATCATTCCCGGCCCAAACGGGCCGCGAACGGTCACAAGCCGGATCGACGTTCGGCCGGGCGACTTCGAATCGATCGACCTGCGCGAGCCGGGCAAGCGGCCCATAACCGACGTCGAATATGAGCCAACGCCACAGAAGGTGGTCGATGCGCTGCTGCGGCTGGCCAAGGTCACCAGCAAGGACGTGGTCTGGGACCTCGGCTGCGGCGACGGACGCATCCCGGTGACGGCGGCCAAGGCGTACGCCTGCAAGGCGCGCGGTTTCGACATCGATCCCGAACGCGTCAAGGATTCCCTCGCCAACGTGCGCAAGCACGGCGTAGAGCGGCTGGTCACGATTGAACGGCGCGACATCTTCACGCTCGACCTGAGCAAAGGGCCGACCATCGTCACGCTCTACCTGCTGCCGCGCCTCAACGCCAAGTTGTTGCCGCAACTCCGGAAGCTGCCGCCGGGCACGCGCGTCATTTCGGTTGCGCACCGGATGGCCGACGTCAAGCCGGACGAGCAGATCGTGGTTGATACGGAGCTGGGCGAGTTCGATGTCTCTCTGTGGAAGGCGGAGACGCTCCGTGGCCATTGACTTTTCAGGTTCTCTCGTCGGCGCGGTTCTCGCTCAGGTCGGTCTGGCGGCTCATTTTCGATGAGCGCATCACGCCGAGGCCAGCGCCGACGGCGGCGCAAGCGATCCAGGAGACCAATCCGCTCGAGAGTTGCCCAAGTTGAGCGAGGCGTTTGCAACGGCGCTTCTCGCGGAGTCCGACATCGCCCCCGACCGTGTGCTCGTGCCGGCGTCGGCATCCAAGTAATACAGGCCATATCTGGGAGACTTCTCGCTGGACGCCACCATGATTGGCCCCGAAGGGGCGAAACAAACCAGCCCGGGGCAACGCCCCGGGAACCGAGAAATCTCCCAGAAAGAGCCCTGAAAGGGCGGCACAAGGACGGGTCCCTTGGCCAGTGCCGTGTGTCGCCCTTTCAGGGCTCGGCTCGGGGTGGGCGACCGAGTCCCGGGGCGGTGCCCCGGGCTGTTATGTTTCGGCCCCTTCGGGGCAAAGATCCGCCCAAGGTGGGCCCGAGCCCGGTGGTGTTGGGCGAGAAGTCTCAGATATGAGACTTCTCGCCCAACACCACCGGGATTTGCCCCGAAGGGGGCGAGACAAATCAGCCCGGGGCAACGCCCCGGGAACCGAGGAACCGCCACGAAAGAGCCCTGAAAGGGCGGCACAGGCGGTCGCCCCGACCCGGCTTGTAACGCCCTTTCAGGGCTCGGCTGGGGGGGCGTGATCGCTCTCCCGGGGCGTTGCCCCGGGCTGGTCTGTTTCGGCCCCTTTGGGGCGGGAATTCGCCGCGCCCTGGCCCCGACTCCGGTGGTGTTGAGCGAGGAGTCGCGTTCTTCCCCTCGCCCCGCAGACCGGGGAGAGAGAGAGGACGCCCACAGGGCGAGGGAGGGTCTTTCTCAGTCCGCAACACGCTCAAAAAAATTTTTTTTAAAAGAGATCTTGTAATCCGTTGACTTAATTTCTATAAACCACTTTCCAATCTGACCGAACCGATCTCTTCCCCATGCGGCTTGCGTCGAGATCACCCGATTCGTCGCGGTGATCGCCGATCTAAACCCCTTCGGATCACGACCGACTCGGCCGTCGTGTCGCGTTCACCACCCATCACGGTCTCCTGCGGCGCTGAGGATCCGCGCCGCGGATCGCCGCCGGTCCGCTCCGGAGGGAGGGGGCTCGCTGCCGGGGATTTCTCGCGCCCAGGGCTCGGGCCATCCAGTTTCCTCATGCCGTCGGTGAGGGAGAACGTGGCCGAAGGCCGGGGTGAGGGAGATCCGAGGGACTCCTCGATGCCGCGCATCAGTCTGAGCTTCACCGAGCGTCGCCGCCGCCGATTGGCCCTCAAGGTTGACCGCCTCGATCGGCTGGAGAGCAAGAATGCCGTCACGCCCATCGGCGCCACCGCGCCCGGGCTCGGCGTAATTGGTGGCATGCATGCAAATGGGGGGGTAATCCCCTGATCGACACCGGGGCTTCGGCTGGCACGAGTGATCAGGCGAGACCGCTGGGCCTGGGTCAAACTCACGGATCGTCGGGCGATTACCCTGGCGATCGCGATCGAGCCCCAGCCCGGCGCGGGCGGGGGTGGTGCGGGTGGTCAAGCGGCGATGAACCCAGCCTCGTCGGGGACGTCGAACGGTCGCCGCGGGTCTCCGGATCCCGCCGGGGACCTGACCGAGGGTCTCCACAACGCCAACCCATCCACGGAATCGGGGATCTCCGCTCCGTGGAAGCCGGCCGGCGCGGCGGGCGGCGGTGCGGCCATGGCACCCCGGGGCGGCTCGGGAAGCGGTGCGCAGTCCACCACGGTCGCCGCGGTCCAGGGTCGCTCGCCGCGGCCGGCCCGGGTGGCATCGACACCCGCAACGGCTGCCGGTGCCAGCTCCGCCGCACTTCTCGCGGCGGTCGCCAGCGCCAGTGGGCGGGGCAACGGCGCGGCGACTTCGCCGACGATCCTGTCGGGCCCGGTCAATCCTGCGCGAGGAAGCCCGCAGCGGCACCCTCGGGCTCCGGCTCGACGGCACCCTCGGGCTCGACATCACCCTCGGGCTCGGACACCCCGGCGACCCACCCGGTAGACTTGGTGTCGTCCGTCGTATCGCCCAGCTCCATCCCCAATCTCGCGAGCAACAACATCTCGGGACCGAGCCAGGACGAGTTTCCGTACTTCGCGCTCTACGTCCTCGAC